>CAVUZU010000011.1:0-75029 GCA_963746025.1 uncultured Actinomycetota bacterium | reverse complement strand
AGGGTGCCGTTGCCGATCAGGTTCACGGTGGTCTCGAAGCCGGCGAAGAGCAACAGCATGCAGGTGGCCAGCAACTCGTTCGCGGTCAGCCGATCGCCCTGCTCCTCGACGGCGATCAGGCCCGACACCAGGTCGTCGCCCGGATCCTTGCGCCGGGTCGCGACCAGCTCCACGAAGTAGCCCTGCAGAGCCTCGAGCGACTGGTTCGCCGCCCGCTGCTTGGCGGCCGGCGCCATCGCATCCAGGTCGGCGGCCAGATCACTGCCCCACTGCCGGAACCGTTCGTGATCGGGCTGCGGGATGGCCAGGATCTCGCAGATCGCCAGCACCGGAAAGACGCCGGCGACGTCCCGCATCAGGTCGAACGACTCCGCCGCCCGGGCCCGATCGATCAGCCCGGCGGCGATCTCGGTCAGCCGTGGCCGCAACGCCCCAATCGAGGCCGGGGTGAACACCTTGCTGACCAGCTTCCGCAGCCGGGTGTGATCGGGCGGGTTCTTGCTGATCATGGAGTCCGGCCCGGTCGGATCGACCAGTCCGTCCCGGGACGGGCTGCCGAACAGCCACTGCTGGACCCGGCCGGTCCCGGCGGTGATCTCCCGCCGCATGCTGGTGCCGGTGACCGTCGACGGATGGCGCAGCAACGGGCCGCAGATCGCGTAGCGCAGGCTGATCGCGCCCATCGCGGTCTGCACCACCGGCGCCAGCTCACGTAACCGGCGATAGGTCGGGTACGGATCGGTGATCATCTTCGGGCTCATCAGCTGCCCGAGCACGTCACCTCTGGCCCGCAGACCCGCCATCGCCGCCGCCCGGACCGCGTCCCGGACTCCGCCGTCGACCACCTGTCGTACCGACATTCTTGATCACTCCCTCGCGCCCCGACCGATCCTAGTATCGCCGGTGCGGCGCGCCGCCGACCGACCGAGGGGTTGTGGTTGGCTGGGACCCGACCTGCGTGAGAGGAGACGCTCATGGCCGACTTCATCGCCGCCATCGACCAGGGCACGACCAGCACCCGGTGCATGCTGTTCGACCGCGAGGGCCATGAGACCGGGCGGCACCAACTCGAGCACGAGCAGGTCATGCCCCAGCCCGGCTGGGTCGAGCACGACCCGGTCGAGATCTGGCAGCGGACCGGCGAGGTGGTCCAGGGCGCGTTGCGCGCCGCCGGGATCGAGGCGACCGACCTGGCCGCCCTCGGCCTGACCAACCAGCGCGAGACGACCGTGCTGTGGAACCGGACCACCGGGCGCCCGTACTACAACGCGATCGTCTGGCAGGACACCCGGACCGATCGGATCGCCGCCGCGCTGGAGAAGGACGGCCGCGGCGACGTGATCCGGCGCCGGGCCGGTATCCCGCCGGCGACCTATTTCGCGGCCGGCAAGGCGCAGTGGATCCTGGAGAACGTCGACGGGGTGAAGGCCGACGCCGAGGCCGGCGAGGTGCTGTTCGGCACCATCGACAGCTGGCTGCTGTGGAATCTGACCGGTGGCACCGATGGCGGCGTGCACGTCACGGATGTGACCAACGCCAGCCGGACCATGCTGATGGATCTGGAGACGCTGGACTGGGACGACGAGTTGCTCTCCTTCTTCGGCATCCCGCGGAGCATGCTGCCGACGATCGCCTCGTCCTCGCCGACCGAGCCGTACGGCAGCACCCGGACCGACGGACCGTTCGGCACCGAGATCGAGATCCGCGGCATCCTCGGTGATCAACAGGCCGCGATGGTCGGCCAGGTCTGCCTGGAGGCGGGCGAGGCCAAGAACACGTACGGCACCGGCAACTTCCTGCTGCTGAACACCGGTGAGGAACTGGTCCGGTCCAAGAGCGGGCTGCTGACCACCGTCTGCTACCGGTTTGGCGACGACAAGCCGGTGTACGCGCTGGAGGGCTCGATCGCGGTCACCGGCTCGGCCGTGCAGTGGCTGCGTGATCAACTCGGCATCATCGGGGCGGCCGAGGAGAGCGAGGCCCTGGCCCGGCAGGTGCCGGACAACGGCGGGGTCTATTTCGTGCCGGCGTTCTCCGGCCTGTTCGCACCGTACTGGCGGTCCGACGCCCGCGGCGCGATCGTCGGGCTGTCCCGGTTCAACACCGCCGCCCATCTCGCCCGGGCCGCGCTGGAGGCGATCTGTTACCAGAGCCGCGACGTGGTCGAGGCGATGGAGGCGGACTCCGGCGTCCACCTCGACGTCCTCAAGGTCGACGGCGGGATCACCGCCAACGAGTTGTGCATGCAGTTGCAGGCCGACATCCTCGGCGTCGAGGTGAGTAAGCCGGTGGTGGCCGAGACGACCGCCCTCGGCGCGGCGTACGCGGCCGGGCTCAGCGCCGGCTTCTGGTCCGGCACCGACGAGTTGCGGCGGCAGTGGCGGGAGGACCGGCGGTGGCGATCCGAGCAGTCCGAGGAGGACCGCCAGGCCGGCTACGCCACCTGGAAGAAGGCGGTCGACCGGACCCTGGACTGGGTCGATCTGTCATGACCTCGGCAGACCTGACCGACGGCCTGGTGCCGCGGGTGATCATCCCGCCCGACCCGGACCGCAGCCTGGCCCTGGAGCTGGTCCGGGCGACCGAGGCGGCCGCGATCGCCTCGGCCCGGTGGATGGGCCGCGGCGACGAGTTCCGGGTCGACGGCGCGGCCGTGGACGCGATGCGCCCGGTGCTCGGCTCGGTCCGGATGAACGGCGTGGTGGTGATCGGCGAGGCGGTGCAGGACGGCTCGCCCCGGCTGTACAACGGCGAACGGGTCGGCGACGGCACCGGGCCGGAGGTCGACATCGCGGTCGACCCGATCGACGGCACCGCCCTCACCGCTAAGAGCCTGCCGGACGCGATCAGCGTGCTGGCCGTGGCGCCGCGAGGCGCCATGTTCGACCCGGGCCCGGCGGTTTACATGCAGAAACTGGTGGTGCCGCCGGCGGCCGCCGGCGCGGTGGACCTCGACGCGCCGATCGGCGAAACCCTGACCAAGGTCGCCGCGGCCCTGGGTCGCGACATTTCGGAGCTCACGGTCGCTGTCCTGGACCGGCCGCGGCACCAGCGGTTGATCGCCGAGATCCGTGCGGCCGGGGCCCGGATCCGGTTCCTGCTCGACGGCGACGTGGCCGGGGCGATCATGGCGGTCTCCCCCGGCTGTGGGGTGGACGTGCTGGTCGGCACCGGCGGCACCCCGGAAGGTGTGCTCGCCGCCTGCGCGCTGCGCTGCCTCGGCGGCCAGCTGCTCGGTCGGCTGGTGGCCCGGAACGCGAAGGAGAAGAAGTCGCTGGTCAAGGCGGGCCACGACCTGGACGCCATCCTGGACACCGAGACGCTGGTCCGCGGCGGCAACATCTTCTTCGCCGCCACCGGCGTCACCGACGGCGCCCTGCTGGACGGCGTCCGGTACGAGTCGCACCGGGTGATCACCCAGTCGCTGTCGATGCGATCCCGGTCCGGTACGGTCCGACTGATCGAGGGCCGGCACGACCCGGAGCGATCCTCCCTGATCAACCATCAACTTGATCAACCACTAGCTTGATCAACGACTGCTTGATCAATCACTGATCGGAGAACTGGTGACATCGGTGACGGCACCGCTCAATCCGCAGACTCGGCGCGAGTCCCTGGCCCGGCTGGCGACGGACGAGCTGGACGTGCTGGTGATCGGCGCCGGGGTGACCGGCGCCGGTGCCGCGCTGGACGGGGTCACCCGGGGTCTGCGGGTCGGTCTGGTCGAGGCCCGCGACTTCGCCGCGGGCACGTCGAGCCGGTCCAGCAAGCTGTTCCACGGCGGGCTGCGTTATCTGGAGCAGTTGAACTTCTCGCTGGTGTTCGAGGCGCTGAAGGAGCGGTCGCTGGCGCTGAACCGGCTGGCGCCGCACCTGGCCAAGCCGGTGAAGTTCATCTATCCGCTGCGGAAGAAGGTGGTCGACCGCGGCTATGCCGGGCTCGGCATCGGCGTCTACGACCTGATGGGCGCCGGCCGGGGCGTACCGCATCATCTGCGTCATCTGTCCCGGCGCAAGACCCTGGAACTGTTTCCATCGGCGGATCGGGAGGCGCTGGTCGGCTCGATCTCCTTCTACGAGGGCCAGGTCGACGACGCGCGGCACACGATGATGCTGGCTCGGACCGCCGCGCACTACGGCGCCCTGGTGGCCAACAGCGCCCGGGTGATCGGCTTTCTCCGCGAGGACGACCGGGTCGCCGGAGTCCGCGTTCGTGATCTTGAAGGCGGCGAGACGTTCGAGATCCGGGCCCGGCAGACGATCAACGCGGCCGGGGTCTGGATCGACGAGATCCAGCAGCTGCTCGGCGGCCGCGGCCAGTTCCAGGTCCGCGCCTCCAAGGGCGTCCACCTGGTCGTGCCGCGGAACCGGATCAACTCCGCGACCGGCCTGATCACCCGGACCGAGAAGAGCCTGCTCTTCATCATCCCGTGGGGCGGCCACTGGATCATCGGCACCACCGACACCGACTGGGACCTGGACAAGGCGCACCCGGCGGCGAGCCAGGCCGACATCGACTACCTGCTCGAGCACGCCAACACCCTGCTGGCCGACAAACTGGTCCGCGAGGACGTGGTCGGGGTGTACGCCGGGCTGCGGCCCTTGCTGGCCGGCGAATCCGACTCGACCAGCAAACTGTCCCGGGAGCACGCGGTGGCCTCGCCGGTGCGCGGTTTGATCATGGTCGCCGGCGGCAAGTACACCACGTATCGGATCATGGCCAAGGACGCCGTCGACGCGGCCGTTCATGATCTTGTCCCGCCCGGCGCCAGCAGCACGGTGCCCAAGTCGTGCACCGAGAACGTACCGCTGCTCGGCGCCGACGGCTTCGCCGCGCTGTGGAACGGGCGGGCGATCCTGGCCGAGCGGACCAAGCTGCGGGTCGGCCAGGTCGAGCACCTGCTCAACCGGTACGGGTCCATGATCGGCGAGCTGACCGACCTGATCGAGACCAACCCCGAGCTGGGCCGGCCGCTGGAACACGCGCCGGACTACCTCAAGGCGGAGGTGGTCTACGCCGCCTCGCACGAGGGCGCCCTGCACCTGGACGACGTCCTGGCCCGGCGGACCCGGATCTCGATCGAGACCTGGGACCGGGGCAACGCGGCCGCGGCCGAGGTGGCCGACCTGGTCGCCCACGTCCTCGGCTGGGACCGGGCCGCGATCGACCGCGAGGTGGACCACTACCGCAAGCGGGTCGCCGCCGAGCGTGAGTCGCAGCACCAGCCCGACGACCTGTCAGCCGACGCCGCCCGCCTCGGCGCGCCCGACGTCCGAATCGGCGGCAGCCTCTAAACGCCGACTTGTCAGCACTGACTTGGCTCAGCGGGCAACTCGGTTCTGACAAGTCGGTGATGGTTCAGTAGCGTCGGGAGCATGGGACAGCAGCCGGCGGCGTTGAGGGCAGCTCGTGACTTCCTGATCCAGCATCGGGAGGACTATCCGACCGCGTACGCCGGCTTCAGTTGGCCGGAGCTGCCGTTGTTCAACTTCGCCACCGACTGGTTCGACGGGCTGGCCGAGGACGACCCGGACGGCACCGCGCTGTGGGTGATCGACGGCGATCAAGAGCAGCGGCTGAGCTTCGCCGAGCTCTCCGCGCGGTCGATCGCGGTGGCCCACCTGCTGGCCGAGCTCGGGCTGCGCCGCGGTGACCGGCTGCTGCTGGTGCTCGGCAACGTGGCGCCGCTGTGGGAGCTCATGCTCGGCGCGATCCGGCTCGGCGCGGTGATCATCCCGGCCGCGCAACAACTGTCGGCAACCGACCTGGCCGACCGGGTGGATCGTGGCGGCGCCCGGCTGCTGGTGGCCCAGGCCGCCGACGCCGAACGGCTGGACGGGCTCAACCCCGAGCTGGGCCGGATCCTGGTCGACGGCACCGCGGACGGGTGGATCGACTACGGCCGGGCCGAGGAGTTCCGCGGCGCCGACCGGCACCTGCCCGGCGCCAGCAAGAGTGGCGATCCGATGCTGCTCTACTTCACCTCCGGCACCACGGCGCAGCCGAAACTGGTCCAGCACACCCAGCTCTCGTACCCGGTCGGGCATCTGTCGACGATGTACTGGATCGGGCTGAAGCCGGGCGACGTGCACCTCAACGCCGCGTCGCCGGGCTGGGCCAAACACGCCTGGAGCAGCTTCTTCGCGCCGTGGCTGGCCGGGGCCACCATCGTCGTCTACAACTACGCGCGGTTCGATCCGGCCGATCTGATCCGGGTGCTGGAGCGGACCAGGGCCGCCACCCTGTGCGCCCCGCCGACGGTCTGGCGGATGCTGGTCCAGGCCGACCTGACCACCGCCCGGCACAGTCTGCGGGAATGTGTGTCGGCCGGCGAGCCACTGAACCCGGAAGTGATCGAGAAGGTACGGCAGGCCTGGAAGATCACCATCCGCGACGGCTACGGCCAGACCGAGACCACCGCCCAGATCGGCAACACCCCGGGCCAGCCGCTGAAGCCGGGCTCGATGGGCCGGCCGCTGCCCGGCTACCGGATCCGGCTGGTCGATCCGGTGTCGGGCGAGCCGAACGAGCGCGAGGGCGAGCTGTGTCTCGAGCTGACCGGCACCGCCCGCAGCGGCTGCGACGCCGATCCCGGTCCGGCGCCCGACCGTCCGCTGCCGCTGATGACCGGCTACCAGCACCGCGCCGGTGAGTACGATCCCGAGCTCAACGACGGAGCCTTCGCCGGCGGCGTCTATCACTCCGGTGACGTGGTCGAGACCGACGACGACGGCTACCTCACCTTCATCGGCCGGGCCGACGACGTGTTCAAGGCCAGCGGCTACCGGATCAGCCCGTTCGAGCTGGAGTCGGTGCTGATCGAGCACCCGGCCGTGGCCGAGGCGGCGGTGGTCCCCTCGCCCGACCCGATCCGGGCGGCGGTGCCGAAGGCGTTCGTGCTGCTGGCCGCCGGGCACGAGCCGGATGCCGACACCGCCCGCTCGATCCTGGCCCATGTCCGCGAGCACGCGGCGCCGTACAAGCGGATCCGCAAGCTCGAGTTCACCGACCTGCCGAAGACGATCAGCGGCAAGATCCGCCGGGTCGAGTTGCGGACCGCCGAGCAGGAGCAGGGCGAGCGGCCCGCGGGCGAGTTCCGCGACTCCGACTTCACGTTCTGATCGAGGCCGTCCCGTTCGGGGTCGGCTGGCACAGCCCGGTCGCGACACCCTGCGGATCGATGATCACCGAGCCGTGGCCGGAGTCGCCGGGGAACGCCTCCCGGTCGACCAGCACCGTCGCGCCGAGCTCGACCGCCCGGTCGCGGGCCGCGGCGAGGTCAGCCACCCGCACGTACGGGAGCCAGTGCGGCGGCCGGTCGTCGGTCGTGACCAGATCGGCCACCGAGAGGTCCTCCGTCGTCCGCAGCCCACCCGGCGAACCGTCGTCGTGCCGGACCAGGCTCCACGGCAGCACCGCGGTGTAGTAGTCGGCCGCCGCCTCCGGATCCGCGGTGTACAAGCGATCCCAGATGATCTCGCCCACCTCCGGCGCGGTCGGGTAGGGATGCGGATCGGCCGCGACGACGACGATCTTGTTGCGCGGGTCGAGGATCGGCGCGATCCAGCCGAGCCCGGGCACCCGCACCGGCTCGCCGTCGGGCGTCGTGACCAGTCCCCCGGCCGCCCGGGCCGCCGCGGCCGTCGCGGCGACGTCGTCGACGCCGACGTAGCCGGTCCAGTGCGCCGGGATGCCCGGCTTCACCTGGCTGGCGCCGGCGACCACCGTGTCACCGATCCGGAAGGCGCGGCCGAACGGGGTCTCGGTCACCGTCCAACCGAACAGCGCGGCATAGAACGCGGCGCCCGCGTCGACCTCCGGGACGCGGAGCTCGTGATACTGAAAGTGTCCGGCGTTCATGATCATTGTCCTCCGTGGGTCGGGTTGGGTCGGATCAGCGCTTCGCGCCACCGACGCCGACGGCGCGGTGGATCTGATCCGGCTGCTCGACGGCGTCCAGCAGGCTCATCGCGTAGTCGGCGCGGGTCAGCGACCAGTCGCCGCCGGTGGCGTCGGCCTCGTAGTCCCGGTGCACCCGGCCGGCACCGGGCTTGTCGACGAGCATCGTGCCGCGGACGATCGTCCAGTCCAGGTCGCTCGCCTCGAGCAGGCCCTCGGCCCGGGCGAGGTCGGCGTACGCGGCGCGGAACGGCAGCCAGACCAGGGAGATCAGCCAGGCCGGCTTGGTCGCGACGACCGAACGGCTGCTGGTCATCACGACCCGGCGGACGCCGGCCTCGTGCGTCGCCGGGATCAGCGCCCGGACCAGCCCACTGCCACCGAACGCGCAGACGACCGCGTCCTGACCGAGCAGCGCTGGCCGGAGGTCGTCGAGCACGGTGGCGTCGCCGGAATGTCCGACGACACCGGCCGGCAGCGGTCCCGGCCGGCGGGCGAAGGCCCCGACCTCGTGGCCGCGCGCGACCGCCTGGTCGACAACGAGCCGGCCGGTCCGGCCGTTGGATCCGATCACGAGCAGCTTCATGGGCCTATCCTTGTCTACAGTGATGCAGTAGTTGCACAGACAAAATATCTGCGCATATGCAGATAATAGGTGGAGACGAAGGAGTAGGCAAACCCCATGGCCCCGACGCTGCCGGACGACGCCTCGACGACCTACCGGCGCTACCTGGACGCCGTCGGGCTGCACGGCCAGGCCTCGGCCGAGGCGGCCGGGCTGCACCCGACCGACTGGTACGCGCTCAGCGTGCTCGACCTGGCCGGCCCGCTCACCTCGGGCGACCTGGCGACCCGGATCAACCTGACCACCGGTGCGACCACCCGGCTGATCGACCGGCTGGAGCGGGCCGGCCGGGTCCGCCGGGCACCGGACCCGAGCGATCGTCGCCGGGTCGTGGTCGAGCCGGTCCCGGACCCCGCGGTCGATCTGGACTCGATCCTGGCGCCCGTACGCGAGCGCATCGGCGGCCTGTTCGCCGACTACTCCGCCGCCGAACTCAAGGTCTTGTTCGACTACTTCGCCAAGGCCGCCCCGGCGTTCGAGGAAGCGGCCACCGAGATCCGCGGCCGGACACCGTCCCGACGCGGCAGCCGCTGAGCTGAGCGGGGTCACCGGGACCCATACTGTGATCATGGCCGACCCCGACACCGCCGGCTCAGTGATCACCGAGTATCTGGCGGAGCAGTGTGATCGGCTGATCGCCCTGACCGCCGACGACGTCGCCGACGCCGAGGTCGTCCACGACACCCGGATCGCGCTGCGCCGGCTGCGCAGCACGCTGCGCACCTTCGCCGACCTGTTCCCGGCCGAGGAGGCGGCGAGCCTGGACCGGGAGGCGCGCTGGTTCGCCGGCCTGCTCGGCGAGGTCCGTGATCGCGACGTGCTGGCCGACCGGATCGCCCACCACTCCGAAGACGACCCCAAGCTGTCCCCCGGCCAGGTGTTGCCGGTGCTGGCCGAGTTGGGCGAACAGCGGGACCAGGCTCACCGGGAACTCGAGGACGCCCTCGGCACCGAACGCACCGCCGACCTGCTGGCCACGATCCTGATCTGGCGCAACTGGCCGCCGCTGACCGCGGTCGCCGACGAGCCGCCCGGGCTGATCGGCGACCGGGTCGGGCAGGCCCGAAAAGAGGAACGCAAACGGGTCCGCCAGGCGATCAGGTCCGGGGCCGACGACGAAGAGTTGCACCGGGCCCGGAAGGCCGCCAAACGGCACCGCTATGCCCTCGAGATCGAGAAGGCGGCCGGCGTCGCGACGGGCAAGCCGTCGAAGAAGAAGCGCAAGAAGCTGAAGAAGCGGGCCAAGCGCAGCCGGAAGCTGCAGCGCCTGCTCGGCCGGCATCAGGACTCCGTCGTCGCGGCCGGATTCCTGGCCGCCGAGCCGGACTCGGGCCGGAATCCCGGGCCGGGCGACCCGCGACGACGGCTGCTCCGCCGGGAGCACGACCTGGCCGACCGACTCCGCCGGAAGTTCCGCGCCGACCACGGCTGATCGCGGGCGTTCGGTAGGTTGCCAGCCGATCACCTGTTCGTATTTGCGTGCCGGTCCCCGGCGGCACCGGACCGAACAGGCAGAATGCAGGGTGGGTGAATTTCACCCCGCCACCGCCCAGCAGTGAGGACCTCGAACAACCCCATGGCCCGCAAGACCACCGCACCGCCCGACGACGACTTCACCGAACGGATCGTCGACATCGACGTCTCCACGGAGATGCAGAACAGCTATCTGGAGTACGCCTACTCGGTGATCTACGCCCGGGCCCTGCCGGACGCGCGGGACGGGTTGAAACCAGTGCAGCGGCGGACGCTGTATGCGATGGATGAGATGCGGATCCGGCCGGACCGGCCGCACGTGAAGTGCGCCCGGGTGGTCGGCGAGGTGATGGGTAAGTTCCACCCGCACGGCGACACCGCGATCTACGATGCGCTGGTCCGCACCGCGCAGCCGTGGACCATGCGGCTGCCGCTGACCGACGGGCACGGCAACTTCGGTTCGCTCGACGCCGGGCCGGCGGCGATGCGCTACACCGAGTGCCGGATGGCACCGGCGGCGCTGGCGATGACGGCCGACCTAGATCAGGAAACGGTCGATTTCAAGCCCAACTACGACGGCAAGGACGTCGAGCCGTCGGTGCTGCCGGCGGCCTTCCCGAACCTGCTGGTGAACGGCCAGACCGGGATCGCGGTCGGGATGGCGACCAACATCCCGCCGCACAACCTGGTCGAGGTGGTGCAGGCGCTGCGGCACCTGATCAAGCACCCGGACGCGGACCTGGACGCGCTGATGCGCTTCATCCCCGGGCCGGACCTGCCGTCCGGCGGCAAGATCATCGGGCTGGACGGGATCCGGGACGCGTACGCGACCGGCAAGGGGCCGTTCCGGATCCGGGCCACCGCCCGGGTGGAGCAGGTCCATCCGCGGCGTAAGGGCATCGTGCTCACCGAGTTGCCGTACCTGATCGGCCCGGAGAAGATCATCGAGCAGATCAAGCAACTGGTCACCAGCAAGCGGCTGCAGGGCATCGCCGACGTGATCGACCTCTCCGACATGGAGAACCCGACCCGGCTGGTGATCGAGATCAAGAACGGGTTCAACCCGGACGCGGTGCTGGAGAAGCTGTACAAGCTGACCAAGCTCGAGGACTCGTACTCGATCAACGCCGTCGCCCTGGTCGAGGGACAGCCGCGGACGATGCCGCTGCGGGATCTGCTGACGGTCTATCTGAAGCACCGGTTCGACGTGGTCCGGCGCCGGACCCAGTATCGGCTGGGCGAGGCGAACGACCGGCTGCACCTGGTCGAGGGGCTGTTGACGGCGATCCTCGACATCGACGACGTGATCGCGATCATCCGCGGCTCCGACGACGCCGCGGCGGCCCGGGCCCGGTTGATGGAAGTCTTCGACCTGTCCGAGATCCAGACCAACTACATCCTGGACATGCCGCTGCGGCGGCTCACCAAGTTCTCCCGGATCGAGCTGGAGGGCCAGCGGGACGAGCTGCAGCAGAAGATCACCGAGCTGACCGCCATCCTGGAGAACGAAGATCAACTCCGCAGCCTGGTCGGCAACGAGCTGGCCGAGATCGCCAAGCAGCACGGCACCCCGCGGCGGACGATCCTGCTGGCGGCCGACGGGGTCGCGGCCACCGCGACCACCGAGCCGCTCGAGGTGGCCGACGACCCATGCTGGATCCTGCTCTCCTCGGCCGGGCTGCTGGCCCGCACCGATCATGCCGATCCGCTGCCCTGGGCCACGTCGCGGGCGAATCACGACGTGATCACCTCCCGGGTCACCGCCACCGCCCGGAGCGAGTTCGGCGTGATCACCTCGACCGGCCGGCTGATCAAGCTGAACGCCCTCGACCTGCCGACCGTGCCGACCACGGCCGCGGCGCCGAACCTGCAGGGCGGGGTGCCGCTGACCGCCCTGATCACGCTGACCGACGGGGAGACCGTGCTCGGGCTGACCACGCTTGCCGAGGACTCGCTCGGGCTGGCCCTCGGCACCGCCCGCGGGGTGGTGAAGCGGGTCAACCCGGAGGTGCTGGCCAAGGATTCCTGGGAGGTGATCCGGCTGGAGCCGGGCGACCGGGTGATCGGAGCGCTGGAGCTGACCAGCAACGCGGTCGAGCTGGCCTTCATCAGCTCCGACGCGCAACTGCTGCACTTCCCCGCCGACACGGTCCGGCCGCAGGGCCGGTCGGGCGGTGGCATCGCCGGGATCAAACTGGCGCTCGGCGCCGAGGCGGTCTTCTTCGGTGCCGTACCGGACGGTGATGCGGTGGTGGTCACCGTCGCCGGCAGTTCGGGCGCCCTGCCGGGCACCGACGCGGGCACGCTCAAGGTGACGCCGTTCACCGAATACCCGGGCAAGGGCCGGGCCACCGGCGGGGTCCGCTGTCACCGGTTCCTGAAGGGCGAGGACGCACTGCTGCTCGGCTGGGCCGGACCGGCTCCGGCGATCGCGGCCGCGGCCAGCGGTTCCCCGATCGACCTGCCGGAGGCGGACGGCCGGCGGGACGGCTCGGGCGCCCCCACCGGACAGCCGATCATGGCGGTCGCACCGGCCGGACGCTGACCGGCCCGGCGTCTTGCCAGCGGGCGGGCCGCGGGGATTCAATGAGGGCCAGCGGTTCAGTGGCGCGCTCGTGCGTCAACCATCCCGGGGACACGTCCGATCCACCAGGAGGGCAGGCCATGAGCACTGCGTCGGAGAGTCGGGTCTCCAGTTCCCCACCGCGCCTCGGCGGGTCGGCCATCGTCCTCGGCATCCTCAGCGTCCTGCTCGGTGTCCTGGTGCTGGTCTGGCCCGGGCAGACGCTGTCGATCGTCGCCCTGCTGTTCGGCCTGCAGCTGCTCTTCGTCGGGGTGTTCCGGATCGTGGTGGCGGTGACCACCCGGTCCGCTCCCGGCTGGTGGCGCGGCGTGATCGGCGTCCTCGGCGGCCTGACCGCGGTGGCCGGGCTGCTCTGCTACTTCCTGCCCGGGACCACGCTGCTGGTGATCGCGATCCTGATCGCCGCCGGCTGGTTCGCCGACGGCATCACCTCGATCGTCTCCGGCGTGGTCGACAACTGGACCCCTGCGCACCGCTTCGCCCAGATCGCGCTGGGCGTGATCAGCATCGCGGCCGCGATCATCGTGGTGATCTGGCCGGCCGGCAGCCTGCTGCTGATGACCCTGGTCGGCGGCTGGGTCCTGATCGTGCTCGGCCTCGCGATCGTCGCCGTGGCCCTGGTGATCCGGTCCGCCGCCAACCGGCTCGGGTCGGCCGAGCCGGCGGACCCGGTCGAGTCGACGGCCACCCCCGCGGACGCGGACGAGTCCACGGATTCGGACGGCCCGCCGCGTTGAGTTCCAGCCAGCGATCCGACGCCGATCGGGCGCAACCCCGGTCGTACAGTTCTCCCGTGGACCATCGTTTCGACGACCTGTTGCAGGCGAACGCCGTGTTCCAGCGGCAGTTCGCCGACGGTGGCTTCGACGGCATCGCCCAGGCCGGCGTACTCATGCTCACCTGCATGGACTCCCGGATCATCCCGTTGCAGATGATCGGCCTGCGGATCGGCGACGCCAAGATCCTGCGCACCCCCGGCGCCCACCTCACCGAGGACGCCCTGATCGGCGCCATCGTCGGCGTGCACCAACTCCAGGTCCGCCGGATCCTGATCGTCCCGCACACCCGCTGCGCGATGGCCAGCGGCACCGACGCCGACATCGCCGCCAAGATCAAGTCCGACTCCGGCGTCGACATCGGTGACCTGAAGATCGGCGCCACCCCCGATCAAGAAGGCAAGCTCGTCCACGACGTCACGAAGCTCCGCGACCACCCCTTGATCACCGGCCGCGCCGACGTCGGCGGCTTCCTCTACGACGTCGACACCGGCGGCCTCAAACAGCTGCTCTAGGCGAACGCCGACTTGTCAGAACTGAGGATCGCTATAGCAAGCCCCAGTTCTGACAACTCGGCTTCACTCGACCACCACGGGTCAACCCGATGCCACTCTGCTCCCGGGCGGCATGCACTCCTATGCGTCAATAGTCGCTGTGTCCAACGCATAAGCCCCGTCGATGATGAACTCCTTGCGCGGCGCCACATCATTCCCCATCAGCATCTCAAAGGTCGTCTCAGCCAGAATGGCGTCATCGACGGTGATCCGGCGCAGGGTCCGGTGCCGCGGGCTCATGGTCGTCTCGGACAGCTGGCTGGCGTCCATCTCCCCCAGCCCCTTGTAGCGCTGCGGTTCGCCGAACCGGATGCCCTTCTTGGTCAGCTCGGCGGCCTTCCGCTGATACTCGGCGTCGGAGTAGGTGTAGATGTATTTCTGCTGGCCCTTCTTCGGGTTCGACAGCTCGAACCGGTGCAGCGGCGGAACCGCGGTATAGACCCGGCCGGCATCGATCATCGGCCGCATGTAGCGGAAGAACAGGGTGGCCAGCAGGCAGCGGATGTGGGCGCCGTCGGCGTCCGCGTCGGCCATGAAGATGATCTTGCCGTAGCGGGCCGCCTCGGGATCGAAGTTGCGGCCGGAGCCGGCGCCGACCACCTGGATGATCGAGGCGCACTCGGTGTTCTTCAGCATGTCGCCGACCGAGGCCTTCTGCACGTTGAGGATCTTGCCCCGGATCGGCAGCAGGGCTTGGGTGTCGCCGTTCCGGGCCCGCTGCGCGGTGCCCAGCGCAGAGTCACCCTCGACGATGAACAGCTCCGTCGAGTCGACGTCGTTGCTGCGGCAGTCCTTCAGCTTGGGCGGCAGGCTGGAGGATTCCAGCGCGTTCTTCCGTCGCTGCGCCTCCCGGTGCTGCCGGGCCGCGACCCGGGACCGGGACGCCGAGACCACCTTCTCCATGACCGCCCGGGACTGCGCCTTGGCGTCCCGCTTGGTCGAGGTGAGGAAGCTCTTCAGCTCCTCCGCCACCGTCTTCTGCACCAGGGCGGCGACCGGTGGCGTGCCCAGCACCTCCTTGGTCTGCCCCTCGAACTGCGGCTCCGCCAGCCGGACGGTGACAACGGCGGTCATCCCCTCCAGCACATCGTCCTTGACGATCTCGTCGCCGTTCTTCAGCAGCCGGGTGCCGCGCAGCACGTCGCTGAAGGTCTTGGTCAGCGCCCGCTCGAAGCCGGCGACATGGGTGCCGCCCTTGGTCGTCCGGATGATGTTGACGAAGGACTGGACCTGGCCCGAATACCCCTCGCCCCAGCGCACGGCGATGTCGACGTCGAGGTCACGTTCGACATCGGTCGGGGTCATCGCGCCGTTGTCATCGAGCATCGGCACGGTCTCGGTGAACCGGCTCTGGCCCTGCAGTCGGACCACGTCGGTGATTCCCCGGTCCGGCGCCAAGAACTCGCAGAATTCGGTGATTCCGCCGTCATGCACGAACTTCTCCACCGACGGCTCGCCGCTACGCGCGTCGGTAATGGTCAGCGCCAGGCCGGGCACCAGGAAGCTGGTCTGCCGGGCTTGGGCGTGCACTTCCTCGATCGACAGCTGGGCGTCCTTGAGGAAGATCGACCGGTCCGGCCAGTAGGTGATCCGGGTGCCGGTGGCACCCCGTTTCGCCTTGCCGAGCTTCCGCAACCCGCCGCCCTTGGTGAACTTCGCTGTCGGACCGGGCCCGTCGAAGACGCCCGGCTCACCCCGCCGGAACGACATCCCCCAGACCGCCGAACTGCGGTCCACCTCGACGTCGAGCCGGCTGGACAGCGCGTTCACCACCGACGCGCCGACGCCGTGCAGGCCACCGGTCGCGTTGTAGGAGCCGCCGCCGAACTTGCCGCCGGCGTGCAGCTTGGTGAACACGACCTCGACCCCGGACAGTCCGGTCCGCGGCTCGATGTCGACCGGGATGCCGGCGCCGTGATCCGACACCGACACGCTGCCGTCGGCGCCGAGTGTGACCGAGATCTCGGTCCCGGATCCGGCCAGTGCTTCGTCCACCGCGTTGTCGATGATCTCCCAGACGCAGTGCATCAGCCCCCGGGTGTCGGTCGAGCCGATGTACATCGCGGGCCGCTTCCGGACCGCCTCCAGGCCCTCCAGCACCAGCAGGTGTCGGGCCTCGTAATCGCGGCTTTCCGTTGCAGGCTTACCGTTCGGGGACTTCGCGGTACGGGGCACTCCCCGAGCCTACCGGCGAGCCCCGACGGTTCCCGGGAGGCGGCCACGGTGTCCGCCGATCAGGTGCCGGCCGAGGTGTTCTTGCGCGCCGCTTAGGCTGATGCTGAGGGGATCGTTACTCGACTTTCACGATCATGAGACGAAATGGGGAACATTCCGCCCCCGGAAGGATGTTCACTAGATATCGACGCCCGTACTGGTCGACTCGGGATGGGCTGCCGCCCCGGGGGAACCGGATTTGTTGAGAAAGAGAGGCCATCGTGAGCACATCCGTGATCGAAGACCCAGCCCTCAACGCTACCGACCGCTGCGACCGCTGCGGTGCCCAGGCCTATGTCCGTGTGACCATGGCCAATGGCTTTGAGTTGCTGTTCTGTGCCCACCACAGCAAAGAGCACGCGGACAAGTTGAAGCAGGTCGCGTTGCAGATCCACGACGAGTCCGAGCGCCTGGCGTAACCGCCACGAGAGCCCACGACCAGAAAACGGCCCCCGATCCTCCGATCGGGGGCCGTTTCGTGTGATCTGCTGGTCAGTCCAGGTAGTCCCGGAGCACCTGGGACCGCGACGGGTGACGCAGCTTGCTCATCGTCTTGGACTCGATCTGCCGGATCCGCTCCCGGGTCACCCCGTAGACCTTGCCGATCTCGTCCAGCGTCTTCGGCTGGCCGTCGGTCAGGCCGAACCGCATCGAGACCACGCCGGCTTCGCGCTCGCTCAGCGTGTCCAGCACGTCGTGCAACTGCTCCTGTAGCAGCGTGAAGCTGACCGCGTCCGCCGGGACGACCGCCTCGGAGTCCTCGATCAGGTCGCCGAACTCGGAGTCGCCGTCCTCGCCCAGCGGGGTGTGCAGAGAGATCGGCTCGCGGCCGTACTTCTGCACCTCGACGACCTTCTCCGGCGTCATGTCCAGCTCGGCGGCCAGCTCCTCCGGGGTCGGCTCGCGGCCGAGGTCCTGCAGCATCTGCCGCTGCACGCGGGCCAGCTTGTTGATCACTTCCACCATGTGCACCGGGATCCGGATGGTCCGGGCCTGGTCGGCCATGGCACGGGTGATCGCCTGCCGGATCCACCAGGTGGCGTAGGTGGAGAACTTGTAGCCCTTGGTGTAGTCGAACTTCTCGACCGCACGGATCAGACCGAGGTTGCCCTCCTGGATCAGGTCCAGGAACAGCATCCCGCGGCCGGTGTAGCGCTTGGCCAGCGAGACGACCAGTCGCAGGTTGGCCTCGAGCAGGTGGTTCTTGGCGCGGCGCCCGTCCTCACCGATCCACTCCATGTCGTCACGCTGACCGGCCTTGACCTTCGCCGCCGTGTCGTTGATCTTCTCGTCGGCGAAGAGGCCGGCCTCGATCCGCTTGGCGAGCTCGACCTCCTGCTCGGCGTTCAGCAGCGCGACCTTGCCGATCTGCTTCAGGTAGTCCTTGACCGGGTCGGCCGTGGCACCGGCGGTGACCACCTGCTGCTCCGGCTCGTCGGCGTCGTCGGCGTCGGACAGGCTGAAGCCCTCGTCCTCGACCAACTCCTTCTCCAGCGTGGCCTCCTGGGCCGGCTCGAAGGTCGACTCATCCACCTGGTCCAGCGCGCGCTTCTTGTCGGCGACGGTGAGCTTCTTGCCCACCGTCAGGACGACATCGTCGCCGTCGACCTCGACCAGCAGGTCGGCGGCGAGCTCCTCCTCGGAGACGTCGGCGTCGTCATCGTCGTCGGCCGACTTCTTGCCCGACGACTTCTTGGCGGTGGCCTTCTTCGCCGTCGTCTTCTTTGCCGCCTTCTTGGCTGCGGGCTTCGCGTCGGACTCGTCGTCCGGCTCGTCGGCGACCGCCGTGAGCTTCGCCTTCTTGGCCGCCGCCTTCTTGGCCGGTGGCCGACCGGGGCCCCGCTTGGCGGCGGGCTCCTCGGTCTTGGCGACCGCAGCGGAGACCTGGCTCGCCCGCGACGTCCCCGCAGCGGCAACGCTGGGGGGCGACT
This sequence comes from uncultured Actinomycetota bacterium, assembly GCA_963746025.1. Classification (GTDB taxonomy): domain Bacteria; phylum Actinomycetota; class Actinomycetes; order Propionibacteriales; family Propionibacteriaceae; genus Microlunatus. The sequence continues at coordinate 56,973 of CAVUZU010000011.1, read as the reverse complement.
GGAGTGAGGCTTCGGCGGTGCTGGATTCGGACGGGATTCCCACGGACCCTGCGTTGGGAGACACAGCGTTGGGAGTTGAAGAGGATGACACTAAGAACCTCTCGGGCGTACCGGATCGTATCTAGGGCAGGCGCGGCCCGTCGGAAGTCAAGAGCCGTTCCTGAACGTATTCTTACACGCTCACCCAAAAACACTGAATCGCCGCGGCGACGATCATGATCAAAGGCGGGTGATCACGACCGAAGTCGATCACCGACGCGGTCGGCCCGGTCAGCTGTCCCGGCCGATGGGCTCGGCCTTGACGGCGAGGACCGGACAGGACGCGTCCAGCAGCACCCGCTGCGCGTTGCTGCCGAGCAGCAGCTTGCCGACCGGCGAGCGGCGACGCAGCCCGATCACGATGAAGTCCGCCTTCGACGACTCCGCGGCGCTGATCACCTCGTCCGCCGGGTCGAGCTCGTCCGGCGCCTGCCGGATCTCGTACGGCAGACCGGCCGAGTCCAGTTCCTCGGTGAGCGCGGCGAGCTCTTCGGCCGGCGAGGTGTGCACGACGATCAGCCGCGCGTCCCGCCGACGAGCCTCCACGATCGCCGTCCGCAGCGCGGCCATCCCCTCGGGCTTGGCCGAATAGCCGACGACGATCGTCGCAGTGGGCGTCGACTCCGCCGGCGCGGATGTCGCCTGAGCTTCGCTGTCGTTCATCCGCTCACTGCCTCCCAGGTGTGGACCGGTTCATTGCTGTGCATCAGTTCGAGGTATCGGGAGAGCATCATGCGGAGGGCCGTGTCCCGATCGCTACCGGACGCTTCCAGCCCGGCCACCTCCGCAGTCTGCCACGTCGCGCCATTGGCCGCGAGGACGCACCGCCGCTCGACCACCTGCAGCAGCCGATCGATCTCGTCGCCGTTCACCCGCCACAACCGCAGCCCCTCGTCGGCCAGCGGCAGCAGTTTGCGGAGCACCAGCTCGACCACCGAGACCCGGCCGATGCCGGGCCAGTACACCTCGGCCTCGATCCCGCCGCGGACCCCGGCGGCGAAGTTCTCCCGCGCCGCCTGGAACGACATCGCCGACCAGACCGGCCGGTCGGCGTCGGCCAGGGCCCGGACCAACCCGGCGAAGAAGGCGGCGTTGGCCATCGTGTCCAGCACCGTCGGCCCGGCCGGCAGCACCCGGTTCTCGACCCGCAGGTGCGGCACACCGCCGGCGATGTCGTAGACCGGACGGTTCCAGCGATAGACGGTGCCGTTGTGCAGCCGGAGCTCCTCCAGCTTCGGTACTCCCCCGGCCTGCAACACCGCCGCCGCGTCCTCGTCGCTGCAGATCGGCAACAGGGCCGGGAAATAGCGGGTGTTCTCCTCGAACAGGTCGAAGATCGAAGTGATCCAGCGCTCGCCGAACCAGACCCGGGGCCGGACGCCCTGGGCCTTGAGCTCGTCGCTGCGGGTGTCGGTGCTCTGCTCGAACAGCGGGATCCGCGACTCGTCCACCAGCCGGCGGCCGAACAGGAACGGCGAGTTCGCGCCGACCGCGACCTGGATCCCGGCGATCGCCTGGGCCGCGTTCCAGTACGCGGCGAAGTCCTCCGGGCTGACCTGCAGATGGACCTGGGTGGAGGTGCACGCGGCCTCCGGCATGATCGTGTCGGAGATCATCCGGAGCCGTTCCACCCCGTCGATGTCGATCTCCATGTCCTCGCCCCGGGCGGCAAAGATCTCCTCCTCCAGCAGCGAATACCGCGGGTTCGCGCTCAGGTTCGCCCGGGTCGCGTGCTCGGGTCGCAGCGTCGGCAGGATGCCGACCATGGCCAGGCCCATCCCCGCCTCGACAGCTTTGCTCTGCGCGTGGTTCAGGGCGGCCCGGACCGAGTCCTCGAAGGAGGTGAGTCCGCGCCCGGCCAACTGCCGCGGCGGGACGTTGATCTCGATGTTGAACCGGCCCAGCTCGGTCTGGAACTGTTCGTCGGAGATCGCCGCCAGGGCCTCCGCGTTGCGCATCGCCGGGTCGTGGTCGGCGTCGACCAGGTTGAGCTCGATCTCCAGCCCGGCCATCGGCTGGTCAGACTCGAACCGCGCCTCGGTCAGCATCCGGGCCAGTACGTCGAGCCCGGTGCGCACCTTCGCGCGGTACCGGGTCCGATCGGCACGGGTGAACTCCCGCCGTTCGACCTCGTCGCCCATCCGTCAATCGTCACCCACCGGGCGCCCCTTGTCAGTAGCAACACCCTGCCGGGCCCTACGGTGGGCCACTGTGAACCCGAACGCCTACTACCTCGACCTCGGCGAGGGACGCTACCGGCCGACCGTGCACACGCAGGGCGCCTGGCGGGAGACCGAGCAGCACATGGCACCGGTGTCCGGGCTGCTGGCGCACACGATCGAGACCCACGCGCCGCGGCCGGACCTGCAGCTGTGCCGGCTGACGTACGAGATCCTCGGGGTGATCGACAAGGAGGACTTCGAGATCGAGGTCCGGGTGATCCGGCCCGGGCGCACCATCGAGTTGGTCGAGGCAACGCTGACCATCGGCGGCCGGCCGACGGTCCGGGCGACCGCCTGGCGGCTGGCCGTCTCCGACACCGCCGATGTGGCCGGCGGCGCGCCCGCTCCGCTGCCCGGCCCGGACGGGATCCCACCCTGGGACGCCGCGAACCGGTGGACCGGCGGCTTCATCGACGGGCTCGAGTTCCGGGTGCTGCCCGGTTCCGAGCCCGGCCGGGCCAAGGCCTGGCTGCACACCGGCACCGCCCTGGTCGACGGCGTGGCCGTCTCGGAACTGGCCGGGTTCATCGGGCTGCTGGACACCGCGAACGGCATCGCCGGCCGGCTGCCGCCGACCGAATGGCTCTATCCGAACACCGACCTGAGCATCCATCTCTTCCGGACGCCTCGGTTCGCCGCCGGCGACGGCTGGGTCGGCTTCGACGCGCAGGCGGTCACCGGCGCGACCGGGATCGGACTCACCACCGCCACCGTGTACGACGTGGACGGCCCGGTCGGCCGGACCGAGCAGATCCTCACGGTGCGCCGGTTGCCGCCCCGCTGACCCGCCGGCCCGCACGATCCGACCCGGAGTCGTGCCGCCGGGCGTCCCGGCGCAGTTCGCCGACCTCGACCAGCCGGTGCCAGAGCCGCACCCACGGCGACCAGACCGCCGGCTGCCGCACCGCTCCGGTGGCCGAACGCTCGGCGCTGTCCAGCAGATCCTCCAGCAGCGCATCGTGCAGGTGCACCACGACCAACGGCACCAGGATCCGCATCGTCCCCTGTGACCGGCCGACCAGGACGTGCCGCACCCGGCACCGATCCGGGCCGAGCGGGTCGACCGCGAACTCGTGCCAGCCGTCGATCCCGGTGCCCGGCCGGAAGGCGAACCGCACCCGGCGGCCCGGCTCGTACTCGGTCACGGCATAGCGGATCGATCCGTGCCCGCCGTCGGCGCCGACCTGGACCGGTCGATCCAGCCGGAGCGGCGTCCAGGTCCCGCCGGGCCACAGCTCGTCGGTCGGGCCGCCGATCAGGTCCAGCAGCCGACCCACCCGCTCGGCCGGGGCGTCGATCGTGCGCTCGTGCACATTGCGGATCATCGTGGTCCACCTTCCATACGGTTCCGTACGGTAAACCATACGCTAACGTATGGTTCGTGGTGAAGGAGCGGTCGAACCGGCTGACGGCCGACGACTGGGCACAGGCCGCGCTGGAGGCGATCGCCGCTGGCGGTCTGGAGGCCGTGGCCGTGGAGCCGCTGGCGGTCCGACTCGGCACCACCAAGGGCAGCTTCTACTGGCATTTCGCCAACCGGCAGGCGTTGCTCAGCACCGCCCTGGAGACCTGGGAACGGGAGCACACCGAGGCGGTGATCGCGCGGGTCGAGCAGGAGCCGGAGCCGGCCGACCGGTTGCGCCGGCTGTTCGGCCTGGTGCTGCCGTACAGCCGGGAGGACCGGATCGAGATGGCGCTGCTCGCCTCGGCCCGGGATCCGCTGGTCGGGCCGATCATCGACCGGGTGACCCGGACCCGGGTCGACTACGTGGCCGAGCAGTACGCGGCGTTGGGTTGTCCGGCGGAGGAGACGAGGCAGCGCGCCCTGCTGGCGGTCGGCGTCTATCTCGGCCACGCCCAGTTGGAGCATGCGGCTCCCGGCATCCTGCCCGCCGACGAGACCGCCTGGCGGAGTCACCTGCGCCGGGTCGAGCAGGTGCTCGGGCTGCGCGACCTCGGGCCTGGTGGTGCCGGCCAGTAGGGTCGGCAGTTATGACCGACCAGCTCGCCCGCGCCGCCACGGCTCCCGTCGCCGCCCCTCGCCCGATCGTCCGTTCCCATCACGGCGACGACTTCGCCGATCCGTACGAATGGCTGCGGGACAAGGAGAATCCGGAGGTCATCTCCTACCTCGAGGCGGAGAACAGTTACACCGACGCCCGGACCGAGCAGCTGGCCGAACTGCGCGAAGCGATCTTCACCGACATCAAGTCCCGGACCAAGGAGACCGACCTCAGCGTCCCGTCGCTGCGCCGGCACACCGACGGCACCGGGCAGGTCTCGGGTTACTGGTACTACACCCGCACCGTCGAGGGCTCGGAGTACGCGATCCACTGCCGGGTCGCCGCGACCGACCCGTCGACGCCGCCCGATCCGGAGCGGTCGATCGACGGCGAGCAGGTGCTGCTGGACGGCAACATCGAGGCCGGCGACGCCGAGTTCTTCTCGGTCGGCGCGTTCGCCGTCTCCCCCGACGGCACGCTGCTCGCCTACTCCACCGACCTGAGCGGCGACGAGCGCTACACGATCAAGATCAAGAACCTGGCGACCGGAGAGCTGTTGGCCGACGAGATCGAGGACACGGTCTACGGCGTCGCCTGGTCCGCGGCCGCGGACCACCTCCTCTACACCCGGGCCGACTCCGCCTGGCGGCCCTACCTGGTGCGCCGGCACCAGCTCGGCACCGACCCGGGGACGGACGTCGACGTGTTCAGCGAGCCGGACGAGAAGTACTGGGTCGGGCTGGAGTCCAGCCGGGACGACCGATGGATCCTGATCGGCGTCGGCAGCAAGCTGACCACCGAATACCTGATCCTGGACGCCGCGACACCGACCGCGACCCCGCGCTCGATCGCGCCGCGGCGACAGGGCGTGGAATACAACGTCGAAGTGGCCGGCGATCGGCTGCTGATCCTGCACAACGATCCTGAGCACGACGGCGGCCCGGACTTCGCGCTCGCCGAGGCCCCGCTGGACGCCGCCGACCCGGCCCAGTGGCGGACGGTGCTGACGCACCAGCCGGGCGTCCGGCTGACCGACGTGTCGGCGTACGCGAGCCACGTCGTGCTCGGGCTGCGCCAAGCCGGCCTGACCGGGCTCCGACTGCTCCCTCGCGACGCCGCCGGCGCCCTCGGCACCGGCACCGCCGTCGAGCTGGACGAACCGCTCTACACGATCGATCACGTGCCCGGCCGCGACTACGACACCGGCACCGTGCGGTACGCGTTCACCTCGCTGGTCACGCCGGACTCGATCGTCGATCTGGACGTCGCGACCGGCGAACGGACGCTGCGGAAGCGGGTCCAGGTGCTCGACCACCCCGAGCACGGCGCCTACCGGTCCGAGGACTACGTTCAGGTCCGGGAATGGGCGACCGCCGCCGACGGCACCGAGATCCCGATCTCGATCGTGCACCGGGCGGGCCTGGAGCTGGACGGCTCCGCACCGGCCCTGCTCTACGGCTACGGCTCGTACGAGATCTCGATCGACCCGTCGTTCCGGGTCTCCCAGCTGTCCCTGCTGGAGCGCGGCTTCGTCTACGCGATCGCGCACGTCCGCGGCGGCGGCGAGCTCGGCCGGGCCTGGTACGAGAACGGCAAGGAGCTGACCAAGAAGAACACCTTCACCGACTTCGTGGCCTGCGCCGAGCACCTGATCGCCCGCGGCTACACCAGCCCGGAGCATTTGGCCGCGCGCGGCGGCAGCGCCGGCGGGTTACTGATGGGAGCGGTGGCCAACCTGGCGCCGCAAACCTTCCGGGCCATCCACGCCGCGGTCCCGTTCGTCGACGCGCTGACCACGATCCTCGACCCGGAACTGCCGTTGACCGTCACCGAGTGGGAGGAGTGGGGCGACCCGCTGCACGATCCCGACATATACGCCTACATGCGCTCCTACACCCCGTACGAGAACGTCAGCGCTCAGCCGTACCCGGCGATCCTGGCCACCACCAGCCTGAACGACACCCGGGTGTTCTACGTCGAGCCGGCCAAATGGGTGGCCGCGCTGCGCCGGGTGGCCGAGAACGACGCCGATCGGCCGATCCTGCTGAAGACGGAGATGACGGCCGGTCACGGCGGGGTCAGCGGACGCTACAAGTCCTGGCGCGAGCTGGCCTTCGAGTACGCGTGGCTGATCGATCAAGTCACGTAAGAATTGCGGTGGCATCGGGGTTCCGCCGAGGTAGGTCTCAGGGATTCTTCAGGGCTGCCGAGGAATCCTTCTGCCCCTCCGTGGCGTTGACTCCTGTGTACGGCAGTAACTGACGCCGGCCCGGACTTAAGAAAGGGGCCACTGTGGTAGCTCAAGCAACCCGATCCCGTGTTTCCGAAGGTATCGATGGCAAGGACGCGGTCGGACTCTATCTGGATGGAATCGCCAAGACCCCGCTGCTGACCGCCGAGGAGGAGGTGCAGCTGGCGAAGTCCATCGAGGTCGGTCTGTACGCGGAACGGATCCTCGACGGCACCGTCACCGACTCCGAACGCGGCAAGAAGCGCACCAAGGCCGCGACCGAGGAACTAGAGTTCCTCGCCGAGGAAGGCCGACGCGCGCTGCAGCGCTTCATCACCGCGAACCTCCGGCTGGTGGTTTCGGTGGCTCGCAAGTACGGCCGATCCCAGATGCCCCTGCTTGATCTGGTGCAGGAGGGCAACACGGGTCTGATCCGCGCGGTGGAGAAGTTCGACTACACCAAGGGCTTCAAGTTTTCCACCTACGGCACCTGGTGGGTGCGGCAGTCGATCAGCCGCGGTATCGCCCAGCAGGGCCGGATCGTCCGCCTCCCGGTGCACGTCGCCGAACAGGTCAACCAGGTCGGCGCGGTGCGCCGGACCCTGGAGCGCCGGCTCGGCCGGGACCCGGAGGTGGCCGAGATCGCCGCCGAGATGGGCATCGAGTCCGACCGGGTGATCGATCTGATGCGGTACGGCCGGGAGCACGTCAGCCTGGACGCGCCGGTCGAAGAGGGTGGCGACACCGCCCTCGGTGACCTGATCGCCCGCGAGCCGATGCCCGGACCGGACGAGGTCTACCTGGATGCCGAGGAGCATGCCCGGCTGGAGGCGCTGCTCGACCAGCTGGACGACCGGTCCGCCGACGTGGTGCGCCGCCGCTACGGTCTGCTCGACGGCCGCCAGGCCAAGCTCGCCGACATCGGCGCGGTCTGGGGCATCACCGCCGAGCGGGTCCGTCAGATCGAACGGCACGCGATCGCCAAGCTGCGCGGAAAGTCCGTGCTAGCCGCCTGAGCCACTTCTCGCTGCCCCACGAGCGCGCGGCCCCCGACTTCCAGTCGGGGGCCGTTCGCTGTGCTCCGGGCCGACCTGTCAGTGCGGGGTCAGCCGGCGGGGATAGGTTCTCGGATGAGTGAATTCCGAGGGGTTGAGGAGCAACCGATGAGCTGGTGGACAAGGGTGTCGAAGCGGGCGGTGCTGCTGGCGGTGGCCGCGGTGGCGATCGTCGGGCTGGTGATCACGCAGTCGGCCGGGCCGTCGATCGCGGAGCCGGGGCCGGCGCTGCCGGACCGGTTGGACACGCTGCTGAAGGATCCTCGGTACGAGGGGTCCCAGGTGGCGCTGGTAGTCCGGGACGCGAAGACCGGCGAGGTCCTGTACGACCGGAACGGCGATCAGCGGATGCTGCCCGCGTCGAACACGAAGCTGTTCACGTCGACCGCGGCGATGGACGTCCTCGGACCGTCGTACCGGTTCCACACCGACCTGCTGGCCACGGCGCCGATCCGCGGCGGAACCCTGCGCGGCGACCTCTATCTCAAGGGGTACGGCGATCCCACCGCGCTGGAGTCCGACTACGTGGGACTGGCCAAGGAGCTGAGCTCAGCCGGCGTCCGCCGGGTGCACGGCGACCTGATCGCCGACGACATGTACTTCGATCAGGTCCGGCTCGGCGACAGCTGGGCCTGGGACGACGAATCGGCTTACTACGCGGCCCAGATCTCCGCCCTCACGCTGGCCCCGAACACCGACTACGACTCCGGCACCGCGATCGTGGAGCGTGGGCCCGGAGCGGCGACCGGCGCCGCGGTCAAGCTGAAGCTGGTCCCGGCGAACGGGTACCTCAAGATCATCAACACCGCGAAGACCGGCCCGGCCGGGTCGGCGAACACGCTGCGAATCGAGCGGGAGCACGGCGGCAACACCGTCCGGGTGTCCGGCTCGCTGCCGCTCGACGCGGCTGTCGGCCAGACCTGGGTGACCGTGTGGGAACCGGAGCTCTACGCGGCCGACGTGTTCCGGCGGGCGCTCGAGGCCGAGGGGATCAAGGTCGACGGCAAGATCAAGACCAACGCCACCCCGGCGGAGGCACGGAAGCTCGCCGAGGATCGATCGATGCCGGTCGGTGAGTTGATGACGCCGTTCCTCAAGCTCTCCAACAACATGCACGCCGAAACGCTGGTCAAGGCGATGGGCGCGGTCGCCGAGGCCGACGGCAGCTGGCCCACCGGCCTGGGCATCGTCGCCGACTACGCCAAGGGCATCGGCGTCGACACCGGGCAGCTCCGGATCTCCGACGGCTCCGGTCTCTCCCGCAAGGTGAACCTGACCGCCGACAGCATTACCGACCTGCTGATCGGAACGCGGCAGGAGCCGTGGTGGCAACAGTGGTACAACGCGCTGCCGGTCGCCGGCAACCCGGAACGGCTGGTCGGCGGCACGCTGCGCACCCGGATGCTGGACACCCCGGCCGCCGACAACCTGCGCGGCAAGACCGGCTCGCTGACCGGCGTGACGGCCCTGTCCGGCTACGTCACGACCACGGACGACCGGTTGCTGGTCTTCTCGATGATCAGCAACAACTACCTGGTCAGCCCGCGGCCGATCGAGGACGCGGTCGGTGTCACCCTGGCCTCCTGGTCCGAGGAGGCCTCGGTCGCGGTCACCCCGAGCACGACGTCGACCCGGCAGTCGAGCTGTGAGCTCGAATGGGTGAAGGCCTGCTGATCAACTGTTGCCTAGGAACTAGGCAACGCGCCACTAGCGGGCGGGGCGGATCAGTCCTTCCTGAGCGACGTTGGCCACCAGCGCGCCGTCCTGGAACAGCCGGCCGGTGGACAGGCCGCGGGCGTTCGAGGCCGACGGGGAGATCTGGTCGTAGAGCAGCCAGGAGTCGGCCCGCAGGCCACGCAGGAACCACATCGCGTGGTCGAGTGAGGCGGCCTGCACCTGCGGGCCGCCGATGAACACGCCGTGTGGCACGGTCGCCGCGGCGAGCAGGGTCAGGTCGCTGGCGTACGCGAGCGCGGCCTGGTGGATCCGCGGATCGTCCGGCAGCCGGCCGTCCACCCGGACCCAGACCTGGGCCCGGGCCGGGTGGTGCGGATCGGACAGCTTGCCGCCGGGCCGGGAGTCGCCGGCGAACCGGACGTCGAGGGCGCCGTACTCGCGCTGCCAGATCGCCGGCTCCCGGCCGGTCAGCTCGGCCAGGATGTCGACGTAGCGCGGGCAGTCGTCCGGCGCCGGTACGTCCGCCGGCGTCGGGTCCTGGTGATCGAATCCGTCCTCGGCGATCTGGTACGACGCCGAGAGGTAGAAGATCGTCTTCCCGCCCTGCCGGGCCACCACCCGCCGGGAGGAGAAGGACCGGCCGTCGCGGACCTGCTCGACGTCGTACACGATCGGGATGTCGGTCCGCCCCGGCACCAGGAAGTAGCCGTGCATCGAGTGCAGCGTCCGAGCCGCCTCGACCGTCCGGGCCGCCGCGCTCAACGCCTGGGCCAGCACCTGGCCGCCGAACGCGCGCTGCATCCGGGTGTCCGGCTGCCGGGCCCGGTAGAGCCCGATCTCGATCTCCTCCAACTCGAGCAGATCCACCAATTCATCGATCGACTTCGGCACCCCTGAACCCTATCCAGCCCTCCTATCCCGCCGACACGTCACCAAGGTTCCGGTTCTCGCGGCGGGTCGGAGCGGACGTGACGGCTCGCCGCCGCAGTCCGGAAGTGATCACCACCGCCGCGATCAGCACGCCGACGACCGGGAAGACCAGCGCGGCGCGATAGCCGGCCAACTGCTCCCCCGAGTCGGCCGGATGGGCGCCGGCGACGGCGATGCTGATCATGGTCGCGGCGGCGACGCCGAGTGCGGCCCCGAACTGGAACGAGGTGTTCACCAGCCCGCCGGCCAGCCCCTGCTCGCGCTCGGCGACGTCGTCGGTGGCCAGGATGGTCAACGGTCCGTACGCCAGCGAGAAGGAGACGGCGAGCAGCAGCAGGGCCGGGATCATGGTGCCGTAGCCCCGGTCCAGCTCCAGCGGCAACAGCAGGCCGTAGCCGATCGCGCCCAGCAACAACCCGGTGATGATCACCGGCGGATGGCCGAACCGGGCCACCAGGCGCGGGGTCAAGGTCGGCGCGATCAGCGCGTCCACGCCGAGCACGACCAGAGCCAGCCCGGTCCGCAGCGGTGACCAGTCGCGCAGTTCCTGCAGGTAGAGCACGAAGACGAACTGGAACGCGGTGAACGAGGCCAGCATCAGCAGCGCCGCCGAGTTGGCCCGCAGCACCGTCCCGGACCGCAGGATGCCGAATCTGATCAACGGGGCTCGGGTCCGGCGTTCGATGATCACGAACGCGACGCCGAGCAGCGCGGCCAGGCCGAAGGTGAGCAGGCTGCTGGCGGCATCGACCTCGTGGATCCGGACCAGGCCGAAGATCACCAACACCATGGTCCCGGTCAGCGCCGCCGCCCCGGGCAGATCGAAGGTGCGCAGACCGGCGGTGGCCGGGCCGGTGGTGTGCCGCGGGATCACCCGGACCGCGACCGTGAGCAAGATCACCGTCATGATCACCGGCGCGAAGAACACCCAGCGCCAGTGCACCGCTGTCAGCACCCCGCCGACCACCATCCCCAGCGAGAAGCCCGCGGCCGCCATCCCGGCATAGACGAGCAGCGCCTGGTTGCGTCGCCGGCCCTGCTCGAACGACGTGGTGATGATCGACAACCCGGCCGGGGTCATGAACGCCGCCGCGACGCCGGTGACGAACCGGGCCAGGATCAACATCCAGCCCTCGGTGGCGATGCCGCCCAGGCCGGAGAAGGTCAGGAACACGGTGGTCCAGAGCAGAAACATCCGCCGCCGGCCGAACAGGTCCGCGGCCCGGCCGCCGAGCAGCACGAAGCCGGCATAGCCGACGACGAACGCGCTGACCACCCACTGCAGGGCGGAGGTGGACAGGCCGAGATCGGACCGGATCGACGGCAGCGCGACACCCATCATGGACAGGTCGAGGCCCTCGAGGAAGATCGATCCGGACAGCACGAGGACGACGGCCCGGCCGGTGCCGCTCGCGGCGACACGGGTCGGGGGTGACATGGTCAATGGAGACTCCTGGGTCGGTTACTTCTTGATACCGACCCAACGATCCGTCACTATTGGGACTTGTGGAAGTAGGCACTGTGAAGTCACCGAGTGACCCGGCGGATACCGAGGACTGCGGTGACCCGTTCCAGTGGGACACCCGGGAGGACTGCGACGTCCGGCAGATCCTGGATCGGATCGCGGACAAGTGGTCGCTGCTGGTGATCGCCCTGCTGGACGGCCGGAAGCTCCGGTTCACCGAACTGAAGCGGACCATCGACGGCGTCAGCCAGCGGATGCTCACCGTCACTCTGCGCCAGCTGGAGCGGGACGGGCTGGTGCGGCGGACCGTGCATCCGGTGGTGCCGCCGCGGGTGGACTACGAGCTCACTCCCCTCGGCCGGTCGCTGCACGACACGATCCAGGCGCTGGTCGCCTGGACCGAGACCCACCAGAGCGAGGTCGCCGCCGCACGGACCGCCTACGACGCGCGCACCGTTGAGGACGAGGTGCCCGCCTGACGCTGGTCTCCCGGGCGCTGCTGTGCGAGGCTGCCGGGCAGCACCGCGCAGCGAATCGGCACGGCAAACCGCACAGCAAGGAGTCAGTTGTGAGCGAGACTCTCACCGGCCAGCAGGTCGCCGACAGCGGTCTGGACGGCTGGACCCTCCTCCTGCACTACGGCATCCATGGTCTGGATACGCAGATCCACACCGAGTCGTTCGGGGTCGGTCTCCGGCTGGTCGCCGCGATCGGCGAGGCGGCCGAGGAACTGGACCGCGCCGCCGACCTCGACCTCCGCCGGACTCGGGTCGCTGTCCGGCTCACCGGCGACGGCGACGGCAGTGGTGCGGCCGGTGTCACCGAGGCCGATGTGCGCCTCGCCCGCCGGATCTCCGACCTCGCCGCCGAAGCCGGCGCCACGCTCGAGAACGCCAGCCTCGCCCACCTTGAGTTGGGCCTGGACAGCCCCGACTGGCGAGAGGTCGCGCCGTTCTGGGCGGCCGTGCTGGGCAGTGAAGTGACCAGTGGCGACGACTGGGCCGACGTCGGCGACCGCAACCAGGTGCTGCCGCTGATCTGGTTCCAGCAGTCCGGCCGCGACGAACCCCGGCAGCGCTGGCATCACGACCTCTGGATCGACCCGGCCCAGCTCAAACCGCGGATCGACGCCGCCCTCGCCGCCGGTGGTCAGTTGCTCAGAGATGATGCCGAGCAGGGTTGCATGCTCGCCGACCCGCAGGGCAACAAGGTCTGTCTCTGCACCTGGCACGGCCGCGCCTGACGCTCCCTGGCAGGCTGAGGACATGGTGCCCGAACGAGAACAACGGTCGGACTTCTATCGCCGCTACCTGGGCCGGTGCAACGAGCACCGGTTCGACACCCTGGGCGAGTTCGTCGCCACCGACGTCAACGGGGCGGCGGACGGCCTGATCCACTACATCGCCGGCCTGTACGCGGTGACCGACGCGTTCCCGGATTACAGCTGGGACCTGCAGCAGCTGCTTGTCGACGGCCCGTGGCTGGCCGCCCGGCTGTTCGGAACCGGCACCCACACCGGCACGTTCCGCGGCGTCGCGGCGACCGGACGGCTGATCCGCACCCAGGAACTGGTGATCTACCGGATCGCCGACGGCAAGATCGCCGATTGCTGGGGTGACCTCGGCAGCACTGTCCGCGACGAACTGGTCTCCGGCAACGACGGACCGGATCCTTAACGGCGCTCCTGCTCGACGGCTACTCGGAGTTCTTGTCCCGCTCGGCCAGGAACCGCTCGAATTCGGCGGCGATCTCGTCGGCGGTCGGCACCTGGTCGATGCCCTGCGCGGTCAGCGTGTCGTACTGCCGTTCCAGGGAGGCGACCAGTTCCTGCACTTCGGACGACCCGGAGACCTCTTCGGCGATGTCGGTCATGGTGGACGCCGACGCCTTCTCCAGGTCGTCGGTCGGCACCGCCAGGCCGGTCACCTGGTTGACCGAGCGGGCCAGTGCCACCGCGGCCTCCGGGAAGGAGGACTGGGCCAGGTAGTGCGGTACGTGCGCGGCGAACCCCATCGCCTTCTTGTCCCGCTGCCCCAGCCGGAACTCGAGCAGGCCGGTGAAGCTGGCCGGCACCTCGACCCGGTCGATCCAGCTGCGGTAGCCGGTGACCAGCTCGGGGTCGGTGGCGTGCGCGGTCATCGTGATCGGGCGGGTGTGCGGCACCGCCATCGGGATCCCGTGCAGCGACACCGTCAGTCGGATGTCGAACTGATCGATCAGGCCGAGCACGGCCGCGGCCAGCCGCTCCCACTGCACGTCCGGCTCCGGACCGGACAGCAGCAGGAACACCTCGCCCTGCTCGTCGATCACCCGGTGCAGCTGCAACTCCACGTCGGCATAGGACTTCCAGGTGTTGGTGTCGAAGACCATCGCCGGCCGGCGGCTCCGGTAGTCGTGCAGTTGATCATGGTCGAACTCGGCCAGCAGCTCGTGATCGAGTTGTTCCAGCAGATGGGCGGCATAGAGCCGGCCGGCCTGTCCCGCGTCGACGAAGCCGTCCAGTTGATGGATCAGCACCGGCCGGTGCCCGGCGAGCTTGGCCACCACGTCTTCGTCGAGGGTGTACAGCTCCCGTGGATCCATCATGCCGCCCAATCTACCCGTGGCAGGCCGCGCGCCGATCAGCCGTTCACGGGCTGTCGCAACGCGCCGGCGGCGCGCTCGATCGCACGCTGGATCCGCTTCGCCGACACGGTGCCGGCGGTCCCCAACCGCTGGGCGAACAGGCTGACCCGCAGCTCCTCCAGCTGCCAGCCGATCTCGGCGATCTCGTCCGGCAACGGGCCCGGCGGCGCGGCCGCGCACAACTCGGCGTAGGCGTCCTCGCAGTCCAGGATGGTGGCCAGCCCGGCCTCGTCCCGGCCGGGGTTGGCGAGCAGTCCCTCGATCCGCAGGCCGGCCGCGCGCAGATAGCGCGGCAGCTGAACCAGTTGCCGGTACGGGGTCGCCGCCAGGAACCCGGCGAAGATCAGGTTCTGCAGCTGCTCGGTCAGGTCATCGGCGGCCGCCGGACTGACCCGGCGCACCCGGTCCAGCCCGGCCCGGGCCTGCTGCCAGCTCCGGACACTCTCTGCCGCGGTGGCAACCACATCCCGGGTCAGCTCGACCGAGTCGGCGCGGACCCGGTCGGCCAGCGCCTGGAACCCGGCCGCCGACCGGGTGCCGGCGCCGTCGTGCCGATCGATCAGTTCGCCGATCGCGGCCAGCCGGGCGTCCAGCAGCAGGTCCGGGACGCTGGCGTACGGACTCGCACCGAGGGCCAGCTTGTCGGTGTTGGAGAGGTGACTGACCACCCAGCGGGTCGGGTCGGGAAGGTTCAGCAGCACCAGCCGGCGCAGCCCGGTCCGGTGCGAGTGCCGCTGCCGCAGCGGGCTGTCCAGCACGGTCACCGCCACCGCGTCGCCGGCGTCGGCCAGGGCCGGATAGCCGACCGCGCCGGCACCGCCGACCTGCAGCCGGCTCGGGATGTCGCCGAACTGCCAGGTGGTGGCCGGCGGGCTGAGCTGTTCGGCCGCGGCGCTGCGCAGCGACTTGGTGACCTGGCCGACCAGCTTGTCCCGGAGCTCGGTCAGGTCCTTCCCCTCGGCCACGGTGCGGTCGCCGTCGATGATCACGAACGTCACCTCGACGTGGCCGGGGACCGTCCCGGTGCGCCAGTCGTCCGGCTTGATCAATTCGCCGGTCAGCCCCCGGACGGCCCGGGCCAGCGCGTCGGTGAGCGAGCCGGTGCGCTCCTCCGGGTGCACCTCCAGCCAGGCCAGCGCCCGGTCGGCGTACTCGCGGGCCGGCACCAGGTTGCGCCGGACCGCCTTCGGCAGCGATCGGATCAGTTCCGTGGCCAGCTCGGCCCGGACGCCGGGCACCTGCCAGCTGAGCGGGGCCGGGTCGGCCTGGTTCAGCAGCGCCAGCGGGATCTCGACACTGACCCCGTCCCGCTCCGCGCCGGGCTCGAACCGGTACCGGACGGCGAATTCATGATCACCGACCGGCCAGACGTCCGGGAAGGCGTCCGGGTCGGCGCCGCGGTCGTCCATGATCAGGTCGGCCAGAGTGAGCGTCAGCAGGTCCGGCGTCTCGCCCTTCGCGTCCCGCCACCAGCGGTCGAAATGCGCGCCGGAGACCACCTCGGCCGGGATCCGCGCATCGTAGAACTCGAAGATCACCTGATCGTCGACGACGATGTCACGCCGCCGGGTCCGCTCCTCCAGCTCCTCGGCCTCGGTCCTGGTCGCCGCGTTGGCGGCGAAGAACTCGTGCCGGGTCCGCCAGTCGCCCTCGACCAGCGCGGACCGGATGAAGATCTCCCGGGCTTCGACCGGATTGATCTTGCCGTAGCCGACCTGCCGGCCGGCGATGATCGGGATCCCGTACAGGCTGACCGTCTCGGCCGCGACCACCGAGCCGGCCCGGGCCGACCAGTGCGGCTCGGCGTAGCTCCGCTTGAGCAGGTGCCCGCCGACCTCCTCGATCAGCTCGGCGGTGACCGGGGCGACGGTCCGGGCCCAGAGCCGGCTGGTCTCGACGATCTCGGCCGCCATCACCAGCGGCGGCTGGGTCTTGGCCACGCTCGAGCCCGGGTTGATCGCGAATCTGGTGCCGCGGGCGCCGAGATAGTCCCGCGGGCCGCGCTGCCGGCGCTGGCGGCCCCGCTCCGGCTGGCCGCGGGACGGTTTCTGGTCCGGCTCGGCCAGGCCGACGTGGGACAGCAGCCCGGACAGCACCGCGGTGTGGATGGAGTCGACGGAGGCCGCGGCGGAGTTCCGGCCGAGGTCGAGATCACGGCCGATCTGGCGCAGCTGACTGTGCAGGTCCTGCCACTCCCGGATCCGCAGGAAGTGCAGGAACTCGTCCCGGCAGAGCCGGCGGAACGCGTTGCCGGACAGTTCCTTCTGCCGGTCCTTCAGGTAGTCCCAGAGCCGCAGGTGGGCGACGAAGTCGCTGCCGTCCGGCTGGTTCTCGGCCTGCTGTGTCGCGTCGTTGTGGGCGGCCGTCTCGAGCGGAGCCCAGAACCTTCGGTGCAGCGCCGTCGCCCGCTCCTGCGCGTCGGCCGGCCGCTCCCGCGGATCCTGGATCGACAACCCGGCGACGATGATCAACATCTCGGCCAGGCAGCCGTACCGCTCGCCGGCCAGCAGCATCCGGCCCATCCGCGGGTCCAGCGGGATGGTGGCCAGCCGCCGGCCCAGCTTGGTGAGTCGGGGTCGGTCCCGGGATCCCTTACCAGAGAGGGCTCCCAGCTCGTCCAGCAGCCGGATGCCGTCGGTGATCTGGGCCGCGTCGGGCGGCTCGACGAACGGGAACGACCGGATCTCGCCGAGATCGGCAGCGGTCAGCTGCAGGATCACCGAGGCCAGGTTGGTGCGCAGGATCTCCGGCTCGGTGAACTCCGGCCGGCCGAGGTAGTCCTCCTCCTCGTACAGCCGGATGCAGATGCCGGGCGCGACCCGGCCGCAGCGGCCGGCCCGCTGATCGGCCGAGGCCCGGGAGATCGGCTCGATCGGCAGCCGCTGCACCTTGGTCCGGGCCGAGTAGCGCGAGATCCGCGCCAGCCCGGTGTCGATCACGTACCGGATGCCGGGCACGGTCAGCGACGTCTCGGCCACGTTGGTGGCGAGCACGATCCGCTTGCCCGTGTGGGAGGAGAACACCTTGTGTTGTTCGGCCGCCGACAGCCGGGCGTAGAGCGGTAGCACCTCGGTGGATCGCAACCCGAGGCCACTGATCGTCTCCGCGGCGTCCCGGATCTCCCGCTCGCCGGAGAAGAAGATCAAGATGTCGCCGTCGCCCTCGGCGGACAGCTCCTTGACCGCGGCGGCGACGGCGGCGGACTGGTCGACGTCGGGATCCTCGAGCGGCCGATAGCGGACCTCGACCGGGTAGGTCCGGCCGGACACCTCGACGATCGGCGCCGGGTTACCCTGCGCGTCGGCGAAGTGCGCGGCGAACCGTTCGGTGTCGATCGTCGCCGAGGTGATGATCACCTTCAGCTCCGGCCGCTTCGGCAGCAACGTCCGCAGATAGCCGAGCAGGAAGTCGATGTTGAGGCTGCGCTCGTGCGCCTCGTCGATGATGATCGTGTCGTACTTGCGCAGTTGGCGATCATGGGCAATCTCGGCCAGCAGCACGCCGTCGGTCATCACCTTGACCCTGGTGTCCTTGGACGCCTTCCGGGTGAACCGGACCTGGTAGCCGACCAGATCGCCCAGGTCGACCTGCAACTCCTCGGCGATCCGTTCCGCGACGGTCCGGGCGGCGATCCGTCGCGGCTGGGTGTGCCCGATCCGGCTCCGGCCGAGTTGCAGGCAGACCTTCGGCAGCTGGGTGGTCTTGCCCGATCCGGTCTCGCCCGCGACGACGACCACCTGGTGGTCCCGGATGGCGGCGGCGATCTCGTCGACCCGCCCGCTGATCGGGAGCTCCGGCGGGAACTCGATCCGCGGGTCGCACATTCCGGCCATCCTAATGTCCCGGCTCGGAGCCGACGAACCGATTAACGACGCGGCGGGCCTCCGCCCCTGAGCCGCCGTGGGTGCGGAGTATCTCAGGGTGCGGAATGGCTCAGGGGCTCGAAGTATCTCAGCCGCAGACGGAGTCCACCGACCAGGTCAGTGCCCGCGCGTGCAGCCCGTCCAGGTGACGCTCGTGCGTCACCCGCAGGTCAGCGAGCAGCAGGCCGACCGCACAGAGCAGCGAGCCCTGCTCCGCGTCGGCCGCGGCGACCGAGGAGACGATGCCGAGGTTCAGCCGGTTGATCTCCTCCCGCACCTCATTCACGTCCGGCCGTTCGGTCGGCACCTGGTCCGGGTGCGCGTCCTAGTCGCGGAAGAGACCGCGCTGCACCACCTTGCTCGCCTCGATCTGGTCCCTGAAGATCGCCACCACCTGGTCCGGGTCGGCGCCGTACTCACGGGCCAGGTCGGCCGCTGCGTCGAGCCGCCGGCCGACCGGGCCACGGTGACCGGCTGCGCCTATCGGGCCGACGCGACGGCCGCCCTCGAAGTCGCCGTCCTACTGCTCGGGCTGGCAATCCTGACCTACTGCATCGTCCGGGCCGTTCGGTCGATCCGCGCCGGCCGGCCACCGAGACCTGACTCCTGATCGGTGACCGCCGGCCGGACCGGGCGGAGGAAGCCGACTGCGGCCGTCACCACGGCCGGATCGCGGAGGATCCGATGGTGTCCCAGGCCCTCGGTGCCGATCAGTTCGGTCGCCGGCCAGCGCTCGGCCAGCCGTTCCCCTTCGACGTACGAGGTCTCCCGGTCACCGCGGTCGTGGATGATCATGGTCGGCGGCCGCGGCACCGACGCCGGCACGGTCAGCGCGTTCAGATCGGTCAGCGGCCGGCCCGCCAGCCGGTGCAGCTGGACCAGGAAGGCGACGGAGGCATGCCGGCCCAGCCCGAGCTGGTCCCGGAACCGGTCGACCACCACGATCGGGTCGGCGTTCGGCGCGATCAGCACCAGCCGCTCGACCGGCAGCCCGTCCCGCAGCGCCAGGATGCTGGTCGCGCTGCCGAGCGAGTGGGCGATGATCCCGGCGGCCGGGCCGTGCGCCCCGACGACCGCCCGAAGCGCCTCGGCGAACTCGATCGCGCTCGCCTGGTGCCGGCCGAGCTGACCCGGCCCGGAGTCGCCGTGGGCCGGCGCGTCGAAGCCGACCACCCGGAACCCGGCCGAGCGCAACGGCTCGACGAAGGCGCCGAGCTGGCCGCGCCAGCCACCCCAGCCGTGCACCAGGTAGACCGTCGGAGCCGGAGCCGCGGCATCGGCCGGTGACCAGGTCTCCACCCGGATCCGGTGCCCGCCGGCCAGCGTCACGTCGGACTCGACGCCCGGCCCCGGGCGGTTGTCCTGCCGCCGGCCGGCGTCGCTCGGCGGCGTGCACCAGAGTCGCAGGGCGAGCCGGCCCGCCGCTCGGGGCGCCACCCTCTCCCCCAGCCGGAGCGCGGTCCGGATCAGCCGGAGCCGGGCCGGAGCATTTCTTCGTACGATCGTGCTTTTTTCTTCCGATGCTGTGGTCATGACGGTGACTCACTTCCTGAGTTGGTTACGCTGCCGGCGCGGCGTCGGCGAGCAGCCGTTCGAAGGCGCGGTCGGCGCGCTGCCGGGCCGCCGGATCGGCCAGCAGTTGAGCGCCGAGATAGAGGGCGAGCATGATGCCGTACAGATCGGTGGCGACCTGTTCCGGGTCGACGTCGGTCCGGAAATGATCTTCGGCGACCGCGGTCCGGGCGATCTGCGCGATCGTGTCCCGCAGGTCCCGGTGCGCCTGCACCAGTTCGTCCCGGACGACGCCCTCCTGCTGGTCGAATTCGTTGGCCGCCTTGACGAACAGGCAACATCCCGGCCGACCCTCGCTGCCCCAGGTGGACCAGTGTTCGAACAGGACGCGGAGCCGCGGGATCCCCCGCGGCGCGGTCAGGGCGGGCCGGATCACGGTCGCGATGAAGTCGGCCCGGGCCTCGTCCAGCACGGCCAACTGGAGCGCCTCCTTGGACCGGAAGTGCGCGTACAGCCCGCTCTTGGACAGCCCAGTGATGGTGGCCAGGCTGCCGATCGTCAGGCCGCCGAGCCCGATCCGGTACGCGGTCTCGACGCCGCGCCGGAGGATCAACCGCCGGGTCTCATCACCCTTCGCCATGAACCAAATCTAGCACGGTCGTGCTAAGAGCCCACCGGACTCGGACCTCACGTTTCCGGCCGGTCCGGCGTCCGCCTGGTGAACGACGATCTGATCGATGACCTCGAGAGGCGCTCCCGATGCCAGCCCAGCACGACACCAAGACCGTTCTGCACCAGATGTATGCGGCCGAAGCCGAGTACCTCGCCGCCGGCGGACCCGGCACGGCGAGCTTCGACCTGCTCAAGCCCTACTTCGCCGCCGACGTCGAACTCAACCAGGCCGACGCCCTGCCGTACGGCGGGACCTGGCGCGGCCACCACGGGATGGAGCAGTTCTTCCTCGCCATGAGCGAGACCTGGGCGGTCTTCGACCTCCGGGACCAGGAGTTCCGGTCGACGACACCGGACAGTGCGGTCGTGCTCACCCAGGTGCACGCCCGGTCACGCGCGACCGGCCGGGAGATCGACTTCCCCATCCTGCAGCTGATCCGGACCGCGGACGGGCGGATCAGCCAGGTGCGGCCGTTCTACTGGGACACGGCAGCGATCGTCGCCGCCTGCAGCTGACTCTCGGCCGGGGTGTCAGAAGCGGGCGGGTTCGGCGTAGCTGCCCCACACCTCGCGCAGCACGCCGCAGATCTCGCCCAGGGTGGCCTCGGCGCGGGTGGCGGCCAGCATCGGCTCGATCAGGTTGCCGGTGCCGGCGGCCTGCCGTTTCAACTCGGCCAGCATCCCGGCCACCTGGGCCGCGTCCCGGGCGGCGCGGCGGTCGGCCAGTGCGGCCCGCTGCTGTTCCTCGACTTCGTGGCCGACCCGGAGCACGTCCACCGCGTCGGTGACCGACTCGGGGTGACTGTTCACCCCGACGATCTTCTTGTCACCCTTCTCCACGGCGGACTGGTATTGGAACGAGGACTCGGCGATCTCGCCGGTGAACCAGCCGTCCTCGATGCCGCGCAGCAGCCCCGCCGTCATGGCGCCGATCGGGTGCTTCCCGCCGCCGGCGCCGAGTTCGAGAATCCGGGCGAAGATCTGCTCCGCCTCCGCCTCCATCCGATCGGTCAGCGCCTCCACATACCAGGAGCCGCCGAGCGGATCCACCACGTTGGTCACCCCGGTCTCCTCGGCCAGCACCTGCTGGGTGCGCAGCGCGATCTCGGCCGAGCGTTCGGTCGGCAGCGCGAGCGTCTCGTCGAAGGCGTTGGTGTGCAGCGAGTTGGTCCCGCCGAGCACCGCGGCCAGCGCCTCCACCGCGGTCCGGACCACGTTGTTGTACGGCTGCTGCGCGGTCAGCGACACTCCCGCCGTCTGGGTGTGGAACCGCAGCCACTGCGCCTTGGCCGTCGTCGCGCCGTACCGGTCCCGCAGCCAGCGGGCCCAGATCCGGCGGGCGGCCCGGAACTTGGCGATCTCCTCGAAGAAGTCGAGATGGGCGTCGAAGAAGAAGCTCAGGCTCGGCGCGAAGACGTCGACGTCGATCCCGCGGGACAGCCCGAGCTCGACGTAGCCGAAGCCGTCGGCCAGGGTGAACGCCAACTCCTGCGCGGCCGTCGAGCCGGCCTCCCGGATGTGGTAGCCGGACACGCTGAGCGGCTTGTAGGCCGGCATCCCGGCGGAGGTGAACTCCATCAGGTCGCCGATCAGCCGCAGGTGCGGCTCGGGCGAGAACAGCCACTCCTTCTGCGCGATGTATTCCTTGAAGATGTCGGTCTGCAGCGTGCCGTCCAGCACGGCCGGGTCGACGCCCTGCCGCTCCGCCGCGACGACGTACATGCAGAAGATCGGCACCGCCGGCCCGGAGATCGTCATCGACGTGGTCACCGCGCCGAGGTCGATCCCGTCGAACAGCACCTCGAGGTCGGCGGCCGAGTCGATCGCGACCCCGCAGTGGCCGACCTCGCCCAGGCTCTCCGGCTCGTCGGAGTCCCGGCCCATCAGCGTCGGCATGTCGAACGCGACGCTCAGCCCGCCGCCGCCACGGGCCAAGATCATCTGGTACCGCTCGTTGGTCTGCTTCGCGGTGCCGAACCCTGCGAACTGCCGGATCGTCCAGGGCCGGCCGCGATAACCGGTCGGATACAGCCCCCGGGTGTACGGGAACTCCCCCGGCCAGCCGATCCGCTCCAGCCGCTCGTCACCCGCCTCGTCCTCGGGCCCGTAGACCGGATCCACCTCGGCCCCGGACAGGGTGCTGAAATCGGCGTCGCGCACGCGGCCGGCGCGCTCCGCCGCGGCGTAGGCCTCCCGCCAGCGCTGGTATCCGGGACGCCGCTCCGCTGTGCTCATGATCGGATACTAGGACGCCCTACTAAATTCCACCACCGACGCGACGAACCACCGACGCCGACCGTTCGCACGACAGCTACCCGGTGTTAACCGTCACGACGCCGGGCTCTCCTAGCGTCCCGGCACGTGGCCGACACCTCGATGATCGAGAACCCGGAATCCGCGACGCCTCGAGTGGTCGCGATCATCCCCGCTCGCGGTGGATCCAAGGGGGTGCCGGGCAAGAACCTGCGTCGCGTCGGCGGCGTTCCGCTGGTCGCCCGCGCCGTCGCCGCCTGCCGCCGATCGCGGTTCATCGACGCCACCTTCGTCAGCACCGACGATCCCGAGATCGCCGAGATCAGCCGCGCCGCCGGCGCCCAGGTGATCGAGCGGCCGCCCACCATCGCCGGTGACCTGGCCAGCTCGGAGTCGGCCCTGCTGCACGCGATCGAGGAGCTCTCCGCCACCGGCCACGCGCCCGAGGTGCTGGTCTTCGTCCAGTGCACCAGCCCGTTCATCCAGCCCGAAGACCTGGACGACGGCGTCTCCATGGTGCTCGACGACGCCTGCGACAGCGCGTTCTCCGGAGTGGCCACCTACGACTTCATCTGGCGCGACCGCGAGGACGACGGACTACCCGGCGGCGGCCCGATGCTCGGCCAGAACCACGACGCCGCGGTCCGGCCGCGGCGCCAGGACCGGCGTCCGGACTTCCGCGAGACCGGCGCGTTCTACATCATGCGGGTGTCCGGCTTCCGCGCCCACCAGCATCGGTTCTTCGGCCGCACCCGGGTGGTCGAGGTGCCGGAGCTGACCGCGATGGAGATCGACACCCCGCAGGAGTTGATCATGGCCGAGTCACTGGCCAGCCTGGTCGACCCGCCGACCACCGAACTGGTCGGGGTGCGGGCGTTGATCACCGACTTCGACGGTGTGCACACCGCGGACACCGCCTACCTCGACCAGGACGGCAAGGAGTCGGTCCGGGTCAGCCGCAGCGACGGCTACGGGGTGGCCGAGCTGCGTCGCGCCGGCGTACCGTTCCTGATCTTGTCCAAGGAGCGCAACCCGGTGGTCGCCGCGCGGGCGGCCAAGCTCGGCGTGGACCACCTGCAGGGCATCGACGACAAGATCGGCGCGCTGTCCGCCTGGCTGACCGAGCGCGGCATCGACAGCCGGGACGTCGCCTACCTCGGCAACGACGTCAACGACCTGGGCCCGATGTCACTGGTCGGCTGGCCGGCCGCCGTGGCCGACGCCCATCCGCAGGTCCGGTCGGCCGCGCGGGTGATCTTGAACCGGTCCGGCGGCAACGGCGCGGTCCGCGAGATCTGCGACCGGATCCTGTCCGGCCGGCTGATCAGCGCCGACGGTGCCGGACCCGAGCCAGTCGGCGCACCCGGCGGATCATCGGCCAGGTCCGAGCAGGCAGTTCCAGCCGGAGCCGCCGCTTCAGCCGGGACGAACGGGAACCGACCGGCATAGAGACCGACTGGGCCAGGCCGTGCAACTCACGGATGGCCAGCAGGTCGTCCAGCCGGTCCAGCCAGTCGGACTCGGCCTCCGGATGGAAGTAGTTCTCCATCAGCCATTCCTTGCTCGGCGTCCGGAACACGCCCCGCTTCAGATCGTCCAGCGTGCCCAGGCAGCCGGACTCCGCGTAGACGGTGTTGATCATGGTGTGGTTGACGCCGAAGTCGTTCAAGATCAACACGCCGATGCCGGCGGCCAACGCCTCCAGCGCCGCCGTCGAGGAGACTGTGACCAGCCCGCCGGCCCGCTCCAACGCCGCCCGCATCGACCCCTCGTTGAAGGTCACCTTGCGCTTCGGCAGCTGGCCGGACTTGACCAACTGCTTCCACAGCGACGGATACGGGAACTGCTCGTTGTGGGTCTGCTGCTCGCCGGCGCCAGCCCGGAGCTTGACCACCGGTCGGACGTCGCCCGGCACCTCGGCCAGCGCCCGCAGGATCCGCCGCCGCTGATCGGCCTTCGGCGGCACCATCGCCTGACCGGCGAAGATCACCGGACCCGCCGCGGTCGCCTCGGTGAGCGGTTCGGCCGACGGCTCCGCGTCGACCAGGAACGGCAGCCGGGTCAGGGCGACCCGGAGCCCGGGGGCCATGGTCTGGGCCAGCACACTGAACTCCCGGCGCTCCCGCCGGGAGTGCACGATCATCAGGTCGCAGCCGGCCCGGTAGCGGACCGCCCGGGCGCTCGGCGGGATGCTGATCCCCGGCAGCCCGGTGATCAACACCGGCCGGCGGCGGGACTCGGACAGGCTGCGCTGCGCCGACAACTGGCCGACCGTCGGCCCGGTGCAGCCGAGCAGCACCGCATCGGGGTGCTCGTAGGCGATCTTGGAGATCAGTTCGCGCCGAGACATCACCTCGACCGGCTGATCGGTGACCGTGGCGATCTGGGACGCCGACGGCTGGGCCGGGTTACGGACGACGACGGTCTCGCAGATCCAGCCGGCCGGCATCCGGGTGGTCGTGGCGTGCGTCCATTTCAGGTACGAATCGGAGTCGGCAACCGCAATCATCCGCGGCATGGCGCCTCAGAAATCTCCGGCCGCCGCGCGCGGCGACGTCAGCAGCTCGGTCAACTGGTCGCACTCGGCCTCCGACATCGCGCCGAGAGCGAACCTCGCCCCGACGATCGCGTCGGTGGCCCGTTGCAACACGTCCCGGCCGGTCGGGGTGATCGCGGCCAGCACGGCCCGACCGTCCTCCGGGTGCCGGTTCCGGGTGATGAAGCCCGAGTTCTCCAGCCGCTTGACCAGGGGGGTGACCGAGGTGGCGTGCACCTGCAGCCGCTCGCCGATCTTGCCCAGCGGCAGCGCGCCGCGCCGGGAGAACGCCAGCAGCACCAACACCTCGTACCGGGCGAAGGTCAGGTTCAACGGCCGCAGCAACTCGTCCAACTCGGTCAGCACCAACTGGTGCACCCGCATCAACGAGGTGACGGCGCGCATCCGGTGGGTCTCGTCCCACCGCCGGGACCACTGGTCGGCCGCCGCCTTGATCGGGTCGAAGGGCAGCCGATGCCGGTCCCCTCGATCCCCGCTGTCCCGGACCGGCGCGGCGACCAGTCGGGGCCGCGCGGCCCGGCCGGGACTAGCCCCGGGGTCCTCGTCCGCGGCGGCCCGGCGGTCATCGCCGGCCGACGCGGCTTTCGGGGCCTGGGTCACGTCTCGTCCTCCGTGCTGGTCTGCATGCTGGCCCGCAGACCGGACCGCTGGATCACGGTTTGGATCGTAGCGTCCCGCTCGTCCGGCCGGCCCACCCACCGGATGTCCCGCAGGCCCTGGTCCTGGGCGGCCGACTCGAAGACCAGGTGCCCATAGCCGAAGATCCGGCCGATCACCGGCTTCTCCACCGTGATGTCCAGGATTCGGGCCATCGGCATCGTCGCCCGGTTCTGGGTGAAGACGCCGTGCACCCGGAACACCCGCATGGTGGTGATGACGAACCGATCCATGTGCGCACAGAGGATCCGCCAGCCGGCTTGGACGGCGATCACCAACGCGACCACCATCAGTAAGGCGCCGACCATCGGGCCGGTGAAGATCGAGATGCAGGCCAGGATCACCGCAAGGAGCACCCGGACCACCGGGAAGGCGACGGCCATCCAGTGCCGACGAACCTCGTCGACGATCTGTTCCCCGTCAGCAACCAGCAGGTACCGCTCGACATGCGGGTCGATCAGCCGGCTGAGGGCTCCGAACACTAAGTCACCCGGCGAGTGCGCTGAAGAACGTGAAGAACGAGTTCACCGCGTTGGCCACGGCATCGATCCCGCCACGCACCGCAGAGGCCGCATCGTTGGGGCGGCCGATCAGGTAGAACGCGACGAACGCGACGACCATGACCAGCAGAATTCGCTTGATCCACTTCATACAGACCAACACCTTTGCGTCGACGCGAGGCCCACCAAGTTCGATACAGCAGCCCCACCCATTGTTACCTCAGTCGCCCCGAAACGCAGCCCTGCCGCGCCGACTTTCCTGCCGCCGAGACCGCCTCGGGCACGGCTGGCCGGCCGCGCCCGCGTCGGTCACTCCCGCGCAGCCAACAGTTTATCCGCCGCGGCGTACGGGTCCAGCCGTCCGTCTCGTACGCTAGCCGCCAATTCCGACAATCGGTCCGATCCGGCTGCGTCCGGACGGCCCACCCAGCCCCGCAACGTCGCCAGGGCCAGGGCCGACACCTCGGCTGCCGCCCGCCTCAGTCGGCGTCGTTCCCAGCGGCGGGTGCGCTTCGCCTCGGCCCGGAACCGGTCCAACTCGCCGACCAGGTCCGCGGTCCCCTCGCCGGTGGTCGCGATCGTGCGCACGATCGACGGTTTCCAGTCGTCCGGGCCGTGCTGCGCCAGGGCGATCATCGTCCGCAACTCCCGGGTGACCGCTTGGGCGCCGTCCCGGTCGGCCTTGTTGACCACGAAGATGTCGCCGATCTCCAGCACTCCGGCCTTGGCCGCCTGCACCCCGTCGCCCATCCCCGGGGCCAGCAGCACCAGGCAGACGTCGGCGATCTCGGCCACCTCGACCTCGGACTGGCCGACCCCGACCGTCTCGACCAGCACGATGTCGTAACCGGCGGCGTCGTACGCGCGCAGGGCCTGCGGGGCCGCCGCCGAGAGTCCGCCGAGATGACCCCGGCTGGCCATCGACCGGATGAACACGTCCGGGTCGAGGGCGTGCCGCTGCATCCGGACCCGGTCACCGAGCAGTGCGCCGCCGGAGAACGGTGACGACGGGTCGACCGCGAGCACCGCGACCCGGGCACCGCGGTCCCGCAGCGCGCCGATCAGTTGGGTGGTGACCGAGGATTTGCCGACGCCGGGCGGTCCGGTCAGTCCGATCACGTACCCGTGTCCGGTGGCGGGGGCCAGCGCGGCGGCCAACTCCGGCAGCCCGGGATCACCGTCCTCGATCGCCGACAGGATCCGGGCCAGCAGCCGCCGGTCGCCGGCCCGCAACCGCTCCGGGACGGTGCCGGGGTCATTCACCATGGCGGCAACGTACACGGGCTCGCCCGGACGGGACCGGAGTCGGGTCAGCGCGCGGCCGGGACCGTCAGCAGCAGGGCGTCGCCCTGACCGCCGCCACCGCACAGCCCGGCGACCCCGGTGCCACCGCCGCGGCGGCCCAGCTCGAGCGCCAGGTGCAGGGCCAGCCGGGCGCCGGAGGCCCCGATCGGGTGGCCCAGCGCGATCGCGCCGCCGTTGACGTTGAGCCGCTCCTCGATCCGGGAGTCGGTCAGGCCGAGGTCGCGGGCGCTGGCCACGGCGACCGCCGCGAAGGCCTCGTTGATCTCGATCAGGTCCAGCGCGGCCGGGTCGATCCCCTGTCGGTCACAGGCCCGCCGGATCGCGTCGGCCGGTTGCAGTTGCAGCGAGGAGTCGGGTCCGGCCACCTGCCCGTACGCGCCGATCTCGGCCAGCACCCGCCAACCGCTCCGCCGGGCCAGCTCGGCGTCGGCGACCACCACCGCGGCGGCTCCGTCGGAGATCTGGCTCGAGCTGCCGGCGGTGATCGTCCCGTCCGGCCCGAAGGCCGGCGGCAGCGCCGCCAGGGATTCGGCCGTCACCCCTTCGCGGATCCCCTCGTCGGCCGCGATCAGGGCCGGCGCACCCCGGCGCTGCGGAATTTCGATCGGTGCGATCTCCTCGGCCAGCACGCCGGACCTGGTCGCGGCCAGGGCCCGCTGATGGGACCGGGCCGCGAACGCGTCCTGATCGGCGCGGCTGACCAGCGCGGCGCCGGTGTTGCAGGACTCGGTCAGCGCGCCCATCGCCTGGTCGGTGAACGCGTCCCAGAGCCCGTCGTAGGCCATGTGATCGAGCAGCGTCGCGGAGCCGAACTTGACCCCGGTCCGCGACGTCGGCAGCAGATGTGGCGCGCGGGACATCGACTCCATGCCGCCCGCGACGACGACCTGACTCTCGCCGGACCTGATCATCAGGTCGGCCAGTGCGATCGCGTTCAGCCCGGACAGGCAGACCTTGTTCACGGTCAGCGCCGGTACGTCCATCGCGATCCCGCCCGCAACGGCCGCCTGCCGCGCCCCGATCTGGCCGACCCCGGCCTGCAGCACCTGGCCGAAGACCACCGAATCGACCAGCGCGGGCTCGATCCCGGCCCGGTGCAACGCGGCGGCGATGGCGTGCCCGCCGAGCGAGGTGGCCGGCTGATCCTTCAGCCCGCCGAGCAGCCTGCCGATCGGCGTCCGCGCCCCGCCAACGATCACCGAACCCACGACCGGCCTCCCGCCCGACTCCCTCTGACTCCGAGGCATAGCCCCGAAGATCTGCCGCGAATCAGTCTGGCACTGTTGACGCCATGTCGGGCAATCCTCTCCCCCGCGGTGCGATCGCGGATCTGCTGCTGGCCGTCGACCATGTCGGGATCGCCGTACCGGATCTCGAGGCGGGGATCGCCTTCTATCGCGACACGCTGGGGCTGGAACTGCGGCATCGCGAGGACAACACCGAGCAGCGGGTGACCGAGGCGATGCTCGCGCCGTCCGGCCGGCCGGACGGCACCCAGCTGCAACTGCTGGCACCGCTCGGCGACGATTCGCCGATCGCCAAGTTCCTGGACCGGGCCGGCCCCGGGCTGCAACACCTCGCACTGCGGGTCACCGACTCCCGCGCGGCCGGCGACCGGCTGCGCACCGCCGGACTGCGGCTGCTCTACGACCTGCCCCGCCGCGGTACCGCCGATTCCTTGATCAACTTTGTTCATCCACGCGACACCGGCGGAGTGTTGATCGAGCTGGTCCAGCCGGTCGGCCAGAACTGATCGCCGCGCCGCGGCCGCCGCTCGTCTTGGGCGTGACCGCCGATGAGGATACGGTAATGGTCACGCACTAGGCGCAGGACTCCCGGTGCGCTCCACATCAGCATGCACGGAGAGGATCGGATGTGGCCTCGGAAGAAACCGGCCTGAATCTGTTTGACGATACTGCGAGCGCGGTCGGCAACTTTCCTTCCGCCATTCGCGGATACGATCGTAACGCCGTCGACGACTATGTCCGCACGCTCGAGGCGACGGTCGTCAACGCTCGTCGCCAGGCCCGAGACCTCGAGGACCAGGTCGCCGGGCTGAGCGATCAGCTCTCGGACGTCAACAATCGGCCGGCTGCGGACAACGTCGACTACGCCAACCTCGGCGGTCGGGCGACCGACATCCTGCGGCTGGCCGAGGAGCAGGCGCGGGAGATGGTCGACCGCGCCGGCATCGACGCCGACCGGATCCGCGAGGTGGCCCGTCGCGAGGCCGACGGCATCCGGCAGACCGCCGCCCGCGAGGGCAGCACGATCAAGAACACCGGCAAGTCCGAGATCGAGCAGTTGCGGACCCGGACCCAGGAGGAAGCCAAGTCGCAGGTCGACAAGGCCGCCGCCGAGGCCGGCAACATCGTCGCGGCCGCCCGCCGGGAGGCCGAAGCGCATCGCCGCCAGGCCGATCAGGAGGCCCAGACGGTGCGGCAGAAGGCGTACCTCGACACCGAGTCGCTGCGCCGCCAGGCTGAGCGCGAGGTGTCCGAGACCAGGCAGCAGATCGCGACCGAGCGCGAAGCCGCGATCAACCAGCTCAAGACCACGCACGAGGAGCACGTCGCCAAGACCACCTCGCTGCTCGCCGAGGCCACCGAGCACAACAAGGAGGCCACGGCCCGACTGGAGAAGGACATCCGGGAAGCCGAACGGATCCGGTCCACGGCCCTGGCCGAGGCCGAGCGGCTCCGGGTGGAGGCCGTCGCGAACGCCGAGGAGCGGATCGCGGCCGCCAAGAAGCAGGCCGCGGCGATCAACGAGCGCACTCAGCAGGAGTTCTCCTGGCGCAAGCAGCAGCTGAAGCGGGAGACCGACCTGCTCGGCCAGCGCAAGCAGGCCGTGCTGAACCAGCTGGCCAGCCTGTCCGCACTGGCGGAGCAGACGGCCCAGACGTTCCCGGACCTGGAGGAGCTCGAGGGCTTCGAGGCCGAGCACGGCGACACCACCCTGCTCCGGCCGCCGAACCTGCCGCCGTCGCTGCCAGGCGAGGCGGGCCACGAGGACGACGAGGACACCATCGACGGCTCCGTGGTCGAGGGGTCGGCAGCGACCGCCCGGTCCGGCGCCGACTCGGCGCCGGGGCGCCGACAGGAACTGGACACCGAGACCACGCTGGTTCAGCCCGCCATCCGGGACGACTCGCCGGCCACCGTCGCGAGCTCGGCCAGCTCTGCCCCAGCGGTCTCGGGCACCTCCCCGGCCGCCTCCGCCGGTTCGCCGGCCACCCAGGGGTCTGCCGCGGACCGGTCCGCGGGCTCGGCCACGTCGCCCAACCGGGCCGAGGGTGAGAGCACGCTGATCCGCGACGAGCCGGCCCGCTCGGCCGGTTCCGGATCGGAGCCCGCGAACGGCGCCGACTCGGGCCAGGATGGTCCGCGGGGTAACCGCCCGGGCGGTGGGCCGCAGGGTGGTCAGCCGGTCCGGCCGCAGAACGGAAACCAGGGTGGCCAGCAAGGCGGTCCCCAACGCGGCCCCCAAGGCGGTCAGCCAGGTGGCTACCAGGGCGGCCAGCAAGGCCGACCTCAGGGTGGTCAGCCGGGCGGCGGTCAGCAAGGCGGCCAACAGGGTGATCAGACCGTGCTCGCTCCGCCGCCGGCGCGGCCGGCCGGTACGGAGCACCTGCAACAGCCGCACCCGGGCGCGGGTGCCTATCCCGAACAGACAGGCGGGAGCGGCCAGTCGCCGCAACCGTACCGTGGCTGATACCGACGACTCACCGCCTGCCGAACCATCGAAACCGCCCCGGCGGCCAGCCTCCGCCGAGGCGCCGGCGACGGTTTCGGGATCCCTGTCGGCGGAGGCGGTCGGCGGCCCTGATCCGACCGCGGAGCCGCAACGCCGGTTCCTGTTCCAGATGCCGCCGTTCTGGATCGGCTTCTCCGGCACGCTCGGTGCCCTGATCGCCTTCGGCCTGGCCAACATCGTGCTCCAGGCCCGGTCGGTGTTGATCTTGATCGTGGTGGCGATGTTCATCGCGCTCGGCCTGAACCCGATCGTCGACCTGCTTCGGCGTCGGGTGCAGCGGCGCTGGCTCGCCGTCCTGATCGTCGTCGTCGGGCTGCTGATCGTGCTCGGCCTGGCCGGCTTCGCCATCGTGCCGGTCTTCACGCAGCAGATCACCAATCTGGTCGTCCAGGCCCCGACGATCTTGAACGACCTGCTGCGGAATCCGCAGATCGCCGCCTTCGACGCGCAGTTCCAGTTGATCTCCAATCTGACCCAGTTCCTCAGCTCCGGAGCGTGGATCAACCAGCTCTTCGGCGGCATCCTCGGCGCCGGTCAGATCGTGGTCGGGGCGGTGTTCTCCGGATTCACGTTGTTGATCTTGACCCTGTGGTTCCTGGCCTCGCTGCCGGCGATCAAGGCCGGCATCTACCGGCTGGCGCCGGCCTCGAAGCGGGACCGGGTCGCGGAGCTCGGCGACATGGTGTCGGATCGGATCGGTTCCTACCTGTCCGGCCTGTTCGTCGTGGTCAGTTGCGCCGGGATCAGCTCCTTCATCTTTCTCTGGATCATCGGCATCTGGGTGCCGGAACTGCGGAACTTCGCGCTCGCCCTGGCCGTCCTGGTCGCGCTGTTCGACTTCATCCCGATGGTCGGCGCGCCGATCGCCGCGGTGATCGTCTGCGTGATCGCCTTCGTCCAGTCGCCGATCAGCGGGATTGCGGCGCTGATCTACTACCTGATCTATCTGCAGTTCGAGAGCTACGTGCTGCAGCCGCGGGTGATGAAGCGGTCGGTGAATGTGCCCGGCGCGTTGGTGGTGATCGCCGCGCTGGTCGGCGGTACGCTGCTCGGCGTGGTCGGTGCGTTGATCGCGGTGCCGACCGCAGCCGCGATCCTGCTGCTGCTGAACGAGGTCGCCCAGCCGCGGCTCGACACGTCCTGACCCACCCCCAAGCTTCCCCGCCCGCAAGTTTCCCCGACCGCTCCGCCGTCGGCCATTCCGGTCCCCCCACAATCGGGATCGGAACTGGCTCGATCAGCAGTCCACCGACCGCCCACCGGCGTCAGGAGGGCTTTTGGCACCGTATTCGCGCCATCGTCGGCCGAATCGAGACGAAATCGCAAGAAATTGGCCGCAGAGACTCGTCAGATCGGCGAAGGCTCCGTAGCATAAGGCGGGCTCGGGGAAAATAGCGCCGTTTTGGCGTTCGTCCATTTAGGTACCACAAGCCCCGAGGATTCGAGTGAGCGCATTCGCCCAGACCACCACTACCCCGCAGTTCCCTCTCGTGCGCAAGGGATACGACCCGGCGGCAGTGTCGACCCAGCTTGAGAAACTGCAGGCCCAGATCGAGGAGCTGTCCGGATCCTCCGATCGGTTCAACCAGCAGATCGCCGACCTCACCGAGGAGAACGGCCAGCTCCGCAAGGCGCTGGACGAGTCCTCGCGGGGCGGCGAGGCCAACTTCACCAACCTCGGCGGCCGCGCAGGAGACATCCTGCGGATCGCCGAGGAACAGGCCAAGGATGTGACCGAGCGGGCCGCGCAGGAGTCCGAAGACTCCTTGCAGAAGGCCCGGGCCGAGATCGAGATGCTGAATCAGCACGCGGCCGAGGAGCGGGCCGAGCTGAAGGCGTCCGGGACCGCGGAGATCGAGCGGTTGCGGCAGCAGGCCGCCGCCGACGCGGACAAGCTGTTGAGCAAGACCCGTGGCGAGACCGAGCAGTTGATGACGGCCGCCCGGCTGCAGGCCGAAGCGGTCACCACCGAGGCCGACCGCAAGGCGCGAGCCCTGGTCCAGTCCTCGGAGATCAAGGCGAAGTCGATCGTCGCCTCCGCCGAGAAGGAGGTCGCGGATCTGCGGCAGGAGGTCGCCGGTGAGCGCGACACCCTGCTGACCGAGCTGCGCACCACCCAGCAGGAGTCGGAGTCGAAGCTCTCCAAGCTGCTCTCCGAGGCCACCGAGCACCACCGAGCCTCGTCGGCGCACCTGGCCGCCGAGGCCGAGAACGCTGCCAAGATCCGGTCCGATTCGCTGTCCGAGGCGGAGCAGATCAAGGTCGCCGCAGTGGCCGAGGCCGATCAGTTGGTGGCTCAGGCTCAGCACCAGGCCGCGACGATCGACGAGCGGGCTCGGCAGGAGTTCGCTTGGCGGAAGCGCCAGATGCGGAGCGAGTACGAGCTGCTCGGCCGCCGCAAGCAGGAGATGCTCAGCCAGCTGGCCTCCCTCAGCGCCCTGGCGCTGGAGACGGCCGAGAAGCTGCCTGAGGTGCCCGAGCTCGACTTCACCGACTTGGAGCGTTCGGAGTCCAAGACGGCGGATCTGTCGTGAGCCCGGTCAACTTCTGATCAGTTGATCCGCCCGGTCCTGGGGATTTCGAACCCCGGGGCCGGGCGGATCAGACTGTCCGGGGCCTTCCGGCCAGGATGCCCAAGATCAACTGCAGCAGCAGGTCCAGCGCGATCAGGGACAGCGGGACGGTCCAGCCGCCGGTGCGGTCGTACAGCAGACCGAACAGGAACGGGCCGGCGCCGGCCACCAAGTAGCCGAATCCCCGGGCGGACAGCGCGGCCGTCTCCCGGCCGGACGTGGTGCGCAGCGCGATGATCGTGATCGCGAGCGAGAAGACACTCAACCCAGGCCGACCAAGATCCTCCAGAGCAGCGGCGCCGCCGCCGGTGCGGTGATCAACCCGATCACCCCGGCCAGGCCGCAGCGGTCTCCGCAGCAGCGACCGCTCCCCCACCGGCGAGGGTGACGCCGGCATCGGACCGGGCGTGGGACCGGTTACGCGTGCGGCCGCGCCCCGGCCGGCGAACCGGTCCTTGATCAACGACGGCAGCAGGACCGGGCCGGGTCACCGCCGGCTCAGAAGAGCCGCTCGGTCGGGTCGTCCAGGCCGCGGAGCAGGTCGTAGTCGACGGTGACGCAGCCGATCCCGCGATCGGTCGCCACCACCTTGGCCTGAGGCTTGATCAACTGCGCGGCGAAGACGCCGCGGACGTCGCCCAGCAGTGGGTCCCGGCGGAGCAACTCGAGGTAGCGGGTCAGTTGTTCGACGCCGTCGATCTCGCCGCGCCGCTTCACCTCGACCGCGACGTAGCCGCCGTCGGCATCCCGGCAGAGCAGGTCGACCGGACCGATCGCCGTCGGGTATTCCCGGCGGACCAGGGTCCAGCCGGCGCCGAAGGTCTCCGGGTGCTCGGCCAGCAGGGCCTGCAGGTGCGCCTCGACTCCGTCCTTCTGCAGCCCGGGGTCGATCCCGAGCTCGTGACTGGAGTCGTGCAGCACCTCGGCCAGTGCGATCCGCAGCGTCTCACCGTCGCCGCTCTTCACCTCCCAGATCGCCGCCAGCGACTCCAGGCCGGGCACGGCTTCGTCCCCGTCCTCCTCGGACGTGCCGGGCAGTTCCGTCAGGCTGCACGGCGGACTCATCCAGTTCAACGGCTTGTAGGCCCGGTCGTCGGCGTGGATGGACACCGAGCCGTCCGCCTTGACCAAGATCAGCCGGGTGGCCATCGGCAGATGAGCCGTCAGTCGTCCCGCGTAATCGACCTGGCACCGAGCAATCACCAAACGCACCCGGACACCGTACCGGCGGGGCCGCGTGCTGGCGCAGTCGCACCGCCGTGGCCGGAAGATCATCCGCCGGACCGGGATCAGGTCGGGGTCACGGTCGGGATGGGCGGAGTTTCGACCGACGCTTTCCGTACGCCCGCGAGCTCGCGGACCGCCGCTGCCACCGACTCGGCCTCGGCCCAGCCGGCGAAGCGGGCCTGGAAAGTGTCCGACAGGTCCTCAGGCCCGACGCCCTCGAGCTCGCCGGGCCGGTCCCGGTACGCCCGCGCAGCCCGTCACGGCCAGCATCGTGACCAGCACGGCGAACAGGAGGCGTCGCATGGTTCGGGAGTTTAGGACCCGGCCCGGGTCGGCCCGGTCGGGACGGACCGAGCCGGGCGCGAGCGGTCTGGCAGACTTCTGGGGTGCGGTCGTCCTCCTTTCCCACTCCGGCCCGGTGGCCGCGGGTCCGGCGTTGATCATGGCCCGACGACCCAGCAAGCACCTACGGCCGGCCCGGCCGCTGAGCAGCCAGCACGCGCAGGCCGAGCACAAGGGCGACGGACGTTGGATCGTCCGGACCGTGGCCGGCGGCCAGGCGACCAAGCCGTACCGCTGCCCCGGCTGCGATCAGCTGATCCCGCCCGGCACGGCGCATCTGGTGGTCTGGCCAGACGACGCCGGCTGGCTCGCCGAGTCACCGCTGGAGGCCCGCCGGCACTGGCACACCAGCTGCTGGCGGCGACGCCGGTGAAATCACCGATGACAGGCGCCGCCGACCTGAACGCCCTCGCGGTGGGCGACGACGGACCGCCGCTGGTCTTCTGCCACGGGCTGTTCGGCCAGGGCAAGAACTGGTCCTCGATGGCCAAGGCGCTCGCCGATGATCACCGGTGTCTGCTGCTCGACATGCCCAACCACGGCCGGTCGCCCTGGACCGACCAGGTCGGATTCCCGGAGATCGCGGACCTGGTCGCCGACCGGATCACCGACCTCACCGAGGGCGGGCCGGCCACCGTGGTCGGGCACTCGATGGGCGGCAAGATCGCGATGATGCTCACCCTGCGGCACCCGGAGCTGGTGCGTCGGCTCTGCGTCGTCGACGTCTCCCCGTCGCCGCAGCGGCTCGACGGCGAGAGCCCGTTCGCCCGCTACGTCCGCGGCATGCGCTCGCTCGACCTCGATCGGCTGCCGGACCGGGCCGCCGCCGATCGCGGCCTGCAACCCTACGTCTCCGACCCGGTCGTCCGCGGCTTCCTGCTGCAGAACCTGCGCCGGGACGGCGACACCTGGCGCTGGCAGATGAACCTGCGGGTGCTCGGCGACCGGCTGGCCGAGATCGGCTCCTGGCCTGCGGTGCCCGAGCCGCCCTATCCGGGGCCGGTGCTCTGGGTGGCCGGCGAGCGGTCGGACTACATCACCGACGCCGACCGGCAGCCGATGCGCGCGCTCTTCCCGGCCGTCCGCAAGGTGGTGATCAAGAACGCCGGTCACTGGGTCCATTCCGAGCAGCCGGAGGCGTTCCTGTCCACCCTGCGCGTCTTCCTCGCCGCCTCCTGACCTCCCCGCTAGTGATCATCATCGTGCTGGCCGTGATAGCCGCCGTGGTGACGATCCTGCTGCTCCGGTTCCGCCGCCGGTGACCAGCGCACCGGAGCCGAATCGTGACCCTGACCGGCGATTCGGACGAGACGTCGTGACCTGTCTGCCTCCAAGATGGAGCCATGGAGTTGCTGCTACTGCCGCTGGACATCGCGCGCGAACCCTCGGTCCAGTTCGGCCCGATCGTGATCATCATCGTGCTCGCGGTCATCGCCGCCGTCGTGGCCGTGCTGCTGATTCGCTATCTCCGCCGCCGCCAGTGATCACGCCGACCCGGCGAACAGATCCATGATCAGTCGCAAGGCCACCATGCCGGCGAGCACGGAGAGCGCGTTCGCGCCCAGCGCCACCAGCCAGGACCACTCCGGCCGTGCCCGGCTGCCCCGACGCTGCAGCCTGATCCGTCGCCTGATCAGCAGGGCGACGACCAGCCCCTCGATCGCCACCACGGCCAGCTCGAAGATCACCAGGAATCCCGGTGCCGCACCGCTGGCGAACCAGAGCAGCGGGTGGGTGATCAGGTTCAGCAGCAGCACCAGCCCGATCGCCGGCACCGGCTGCAAGGCGGCACCGGCGCCGCGGCGAAGCCAGCCCAGCGACGCCCAGCCGAGCAGGTAGGCGGGCAACTCGATGATGAAGGTCAGCGCGAACGCGGGCAGGAACCAGCCCCACCAGGCCAGCACCGATTCCCAGGCCACGGCCGTCCCCTCTCTCGGGTCCCCCGCTCTGCCCCACAGTGTGCCGGACCTGGGCTCGCCGGTGGCGCCACTCGCCGGGCGGGCACCGAACGGATTCCTGCTCGCCGGGTTGATGGTGCTGGCCGCGGCCGGCGCGCTGGCGTTCGCGGTCCGGGCGCCGCTGTCGCTGACGGTGCTCGGACTGATCGTCTTCGGCGTGCTGCACAACGTGCTGGAGCTCCGCTACGTCGCCGGTCGGTTCGCCGCCATCCTCACCGGCCGGTTCCTGATCCTGCTGTTGATCTTGATCAGCGGCATCGTGGCCTGCCGCCTGTTGTCCGGCTACGTACCGGTGATCGCGAAGTACGCCGAGGTCGGACTCGGCTATCTCGTCCTCGCCGTCGGTTGCTGGTACGGGCTGCGCGGCTGGCGGCTGGCCGTCGCGCTGCTGGTGCTGGCGGTGGCCGCGGTGGCATCGTTCGGCTGGCCGGCGTACCACTTCGTGATGCTCGCCCACCTGCACAACCTGGTGCCGCTGGTCTTCCTCTGGGAATGGGCCCGCCGGCTCCCGCGGCCGGCCGCCCGGGGCGTCTTCCGGGCGTCGCAGGTGCTCTGGATCATCGTGCTGCCCGGGCTGATCCTAGCCGGCGCGGCCGACCTGGTGATCAACAACGACCCGGGAGTGGTGACCGCCTTCGTCGGTGACGGCCGGCAGGTGATCGCGGCCAGCGCCCCGCCGGACGTGTCGATCATGGTCGGCCTGCGGCTGTTGGTGATCTTCGCCTTCCTGCAGACGATGCACTACGTGGTCTGGGTCGGCTTCCTGCCCAAGTTCGCGCCGGACGCGGCGGCGGCGTTCGACTCTCGGGTGCCCTGGCTGCGCGGCTGGCGGACCTGGGCGATCGGCGCCGCCGGCGGCCTCTTCCTGGCGGTGCTGTTCGTCTCGGACTACTTCACCGGGAAGGCCCTCTACGGGGCGCTGGCCAGCTATCACGCCTACCTCGAGTTCCCAGTCCTGCTCGCCCTGTTGATGACCCCGCCGTCTTCCAGGCAAGGGGGACGACCCCCTTCGACCTCCGACCGCTCCGTGTAAGGACTTGCACCCCTCTTCAAAGTGTCTTGACGTCAAGATAGTCTGGACCCATGTTGCACCACGTCCTGCTGGCCAGCCCGCCCGGCTCCGAGGCGGCCTCGCGCACGTACTACGGAGAGCTGCTCGGGCTGACCGAGATCTCCAAGCCGCCGGCCCTGGCCGCCCGCGGCGGCTGTTGGTTCCGTGGCACCGGCTACGAGCTGCACCTCGGCATCGAGGCGGACTTCCGGCCGGCCCGCAAGGCGCATCCGGCGATCCGGGTCGGCGACCTGGCCGCGGTCGCCGCAAGGCTGAGCGAGGCCGGACATGCGGTCAAGATCGACGACGAGTTGCCCGGCTTCCGGCGGTTCTACGCCGACGACCCGCACGGCAACCGGCTCGAGTTCGTCCAGCCGACCGAGCCGGACTGGGACCTCGGCGACGGCATCAGTGTCCGCCGGGCCCGGGCCGTCGACGTGCCGGCGGTCATCGAACTGCTCCGCGACGATCCGCTCGGCCGACAGCGGGAGACCGGCACCCCCGACGACTACGACGCGGCCTTCACCGCGATCGACGCCGATCCCCATCAGCTGCTCGCGGTCGTCGAGGCGGACGCATCCGACGGGACCGGAAGGGGGATCATCGGCACCTGTCAGCTCACCTTCATCGCCGGGCTGTCCCGGCACGGCACACTGCGGATGATCATCGAGGCGGTCCGGATCGCGGCCGGCCAGCGGAGCCGCGGGCTCGGCAGCCGGCTGCTCGACTGGACCCTCGAGCGGGCTCGCGACCGCGGCGCCGGCCTGGTCCAGCTGACCACCGACAAGTCACGGACCGACGCGCACCGCTTCTACGCCCGGCACGGCTTCG
Organism: uncultured Actinomycetota bacterium; assembly: GCA_963746025.1. Taxonomy (GTDB): domain Bacteria; phylum Actinomycetota; class Actinomycetes; order Propionibacteriales; family Propionibacteriaceae; genus Microlunatus. The sequence goes on along the minus strand of CAVUZU010000011.1, from coordinate 17,670 downwards.
TCGCCAGCCACGAGGGGATGAAGCTGATCCTGGATCCCGCGCCGGTCAGTCGGTGACCTTGATCACCCGGGAGATCGTGGCCGGGTTGTTCGGCTTCCCTCCGCCGTACGGATTGGTCCCGTCCTGCCCCTCGGCCGCGATCCGCTGCACCACCGCGACCGAGGCCGGGTCCATCGTGCCGAAGATCGTGTACTTCTGCGGCAGGGCGTCCAGGCCGGTCGAATCGTTGAAGACCAGGAAGAACTGGGAGCCGTTGGTGTTCGGGCCGCCGTTCGCCATCGCCACCACGCCCGAGGTGTAGGACTCGGTGCCGTCGGTCTCGTCGGCGAACTCGTACCCGGGGCTGCCGTTGCCGGACCCGGTCGGATCGCCGCACTGCAGGACGTAGATCCCGGAGTCCACCAGTCGGGGGCAGGACGTGCCGTTGAAGAAGCCCTGCAGGGCCAGCGACTCGAACGAATTCACGGTGCACGGGGCCTTCGCCCGGTCCAGCGTCAGCTTAACCTCGCCCTCGTTGGTGGCGACCGAGAAGACCGGCTGACCCGCGTTGGCGACCCCGGTGGTCTTCGGCGGCTGCACCGGCTTGGACGGCTCACCGCTCGCCGTGTACTCACAGGTCTCCGGCCCCTGTGGCACCGTCGTCACTCCGGAGCCGGGCGGCCGCGGGCCGGGTTGGCTCGGCCCGGCCGACGGCGGGGCGGAGGCCGATCCGGTGGGGATCGGGTCGGACGGCGGGTTCGGACCCACCGGCGGCGAACTCGACACGGTGGGACCGGACGGGCCTGGGCCGGGCGATCCGGGACTGGCCGGCCCCGAAGCCGAGGGAGAGACCGGACCCGAGGGGGTGTCCACCGGCGGCGAGGCCGGGTCGGTGCTGAGCGGATCGTCGACCGGGATGGTGCCGCAGCCGGCCAGCAGCAACACCGCGACCGCCAGCAGGATCCGACGCAGGACGGGATTCACGTGCATACCTTGCCATGTCGGCCCACGGGGGCCGAGGCCGACGCGCGCCAGTGAGAACATGCAGCCATGCCCCGGCCGCGTCTGCTCGACACCGAACTCCGCCTCGTGGCGGCCCCGATGGCCGGCGGCGCCACGACTCCGGCCCTGGCCGCGGCCGTCGCCGAGGTCGGGGCCTTTCCGTTCCTGGCCGCCGGTTACCGGACAGCGGCGGCGGTCCGGGACGAGGTCGCCACGATCCGAGCGCTCGGCCGTCCGTTCGGCGTCAACCTCTTCGTGCCGCAACCCGACGTCCTCGATCACGGCGTCTTCCGCGACTACGCGGACCGGCTCGCGCCGGAGGCGGCCGCGCTCGGCGTCGAGCTGGATCCCCGGCCGGTGCACGACGACGATCACTGGGACGACAAGCTCGCACTGCTGCTGGCCGAACCGGTGCCGGTCGTCTCGCTGACCTTCGGCCTGCCCGATCGCGAAGTGATCGCCGCCCTGCGCGGTGCGGGCTCGCTGGTGCTGGCCTCGGTCACCACGGTGCCGGAGGCCGGGGCCGCCCGGGAGCTCGGCGTCGACGGTCTGGTCGTCCAGGGTCCCGGCGCGGGCGGTCACAGCGCGCGGTTCGATCCGCGGTCCTTCGACCGGCTCAGCGAACAGAAGGGTGGGCCGACCCCGCTGCCGGAGCTGGTCCGCGCGATCGCCGGCACGACCGGGCTGCCGATCATCGCCGGCGGCGGGGTCGACGGACCCGAGGCGGTACGAGAGTTGATCGAGGCCGGGGCCGAGGCGGTGGCGATCGGCACGCTGTTGCTGCGCGCCGATGAGAGCGGCGCGTCCGCCACCCACCGGGACGCGCTGGCCGATCCGGCGTTCAGCGAGACCGTACTCACCCATTGCTTCACCGGCCGGCCCGCCCGGGCGCTGCGCAACGGCTTCATCGATCGACAGCACGCGGCGGCGCCGTACGGCTATCCGGCCGTGCACCACCTGACCCGGGAGTTCCGCCGGGCCGCCGCCCGCGCCGGCGACGCCGAGCGGCTGCATCTGTGGGCCGGCACCGGCTTCCGGCGGGCCCGCACCGGACCGGCCGCGGAAATTATCCGGGGCCTGGCCAGCGGGCTCTGACCCGGCCCGTGGACCCGACCGTGCGCGACCGGCTCGGCCCTCGTAGGGTTTGATCATGGCGCAGATGCTGTCGACGACGACGGGACGATCATGGTTCGGCTGACCAGGATCTACACCCGGACCGGCGACGGCGGGCAGACCCGGCTGGTCGACTTCTCCGAGACCTCGAAGACCGATCTCCGGGTGGCCGCGTACGGCGACGTGGACGAGGCCAACTCCGCGATCGGGGTGGCCTTGGCCGGCGGCGAGTTGCCGAGCCGGGCGGTCGAGGTGCTCGGCCTGATCCAGAACGAGCTGTTCGACGTCGGCGCCGACCTGGCAAACCCGGTGCCGCCGCCGGGGGCGACCCTGGCGCCCGGCCAGCATCACCCGCTCCGGATCACCCAGGACTCGATCGACCGGTTGGAGGCCTGGTGCGACGAGTTCGCCGAGGACCTGCCGAAACTGGAGTCCTTCGTGTTGCCCGGTGGCACCCTCGGCGCCGCGTACCTGCATGTCGCGCGGACCGTGACCCGGCGGGCCGAGCGGACCGGCTGGGCGGCGCGGGAGCTCGAGGGGGATCGGCTGGACCCGCTGCCGCTGACTTACCTGAACCGGCTGTCCGACCTGTTGTTCATTCTCACCCGGTACATCAACGGAGCCGAGCACGAGATGCTCTGGGTGCCAGGGTCCGGTCGGACCCCGCCCGAGGAACCGAGCCAAGAACCGATGCCCCAAGATCATCCAGACCCAGATCAGGAGTGACGACGATGACCGCACCAACCACGCTGCGCGAAGCGACCGGCAAGGCGACGCCGAAGCAGGCCCGCCCGGTGACCCTGTTCACCGGGCAGTGGGCCGACGTCCCGTTCGACGAGATGTGCAAGCTCGCCTCGGGATGGGGCTACGACGGACTGGAGATCGCCTGTTGGGGCGAGCACCTCGACGTCGCGAAGGCGGCCGAGGACGACGCGTACCTGAAGCACATCAAGGACACTCTGGAGAAGTACGGGCTCGGCTGCTGGGCGATCTCGAACCACCTCAACGGCCAGGCGGTCTGCGAAGCGATCATCGACGACCGGTACAAGGCTATGGTCAACCCGCGAGTCTGGGGCGACGGTGATCCCGAGGGGGTGCGGCAGCGCGCGGCCGAGGAGATGAAGACCACCGCGCGGGCCGCCGCCCGGATCGGTGTGGAGACGGTGGTCGGCTTCACCGGTTCCTCGATCTGGCACTACGTGGCGATGTTTCCGCCGGTCGCCGACGACGTGATCAAGGCGGGCTACCGCGACTTCGCCGATCGCTGGAACCCGATCATGGACGTCTTCGACGAGGTCGGCGTCCGGTTCGCCCACGAGGTGCACCCGTCGGAGATCGCGTACGACTACTGGTCGACGGTCGCCACCCTGGAGGCAATCGGCCACCGGCCGGCGTTCGGGCTGAACTTCGACCCGTCGCACATGATCTGGCAGGGCCTGGACTACGTCGCCTTCCTCTGGGACTTCAAGGACCGGATCTATCACTTCCATTGCAAGGACACCAAGGTCCGCAAGGCCGATGGCCGCAACGGCATCCTCGGCTCCCATCTGCCGTGGGCCGACCAGCGGCGTGGCTGGGACTTCATCTCCACCGGCCGCGGCGACGCCCGGTGGGAAGACATCTTCCGGATGCTCAACACGATCGGCTACGACCGGTCGGTGTCGATCGAATGGGAGGACGCGGGGATGGACCGGTTGGCCGGTGCCCCGGAGGCTTTGTCCTTCATCCGCGAACTGAACGCGATCACACCGCCGACGGCAGCGTTCGACGCAGCGTTCTCCACCGGGACCGAGGCCGGGTAGCCGCCGCCGGGCGCCGGGATCGCGATCTTGAACGTATCGGCCGGTCGCGAATCAGCGTAGGCCGACCACTCGCGGATCCTCTGGCGGATCGACGCCCATCGACCTCCCCGTTAGGTCCCCCGGCAGGGTTGCTGGCTGGCCTGCAATCGGTTGCACATTTCTGTCTCGATCTATCGATCGTGACTGACGAAGTCGTTGACGGTCAGGATGGCCCGTGATCGAATGCAATGGATTGCAGTGCGGCAAGCTCGAGGGGGATCCATGCGGTTCAGCCGTCGGTCGTTGATCATCGGATCCGGTGCCACCGCGCTGATCCTCGGTTGGCACGGGTCCGGTATCGCCCGGGCCGATGATGGCTCCGCGCTGGCGCCCCGACCGGTCGATCCCGGCATCGACCTCGGTCAGGTCGTGATCGTCGCGCCGGAGGACGCGGCCTGGCGATCGGTCGGCGATGATCTGGCGACCAAGATCGCGACGGCTACCGGACTGCCCGCGCCGGCGGTGGTCGCACCGGACCAGGCGAAATTCGAGGACGGCTGGGACGGTCCCGCCATCCTGCTCGGGCAGCTGGGCAACAACGTCCAGTTGGCCCGGCTCTACGGGATGCGGTTCGCGATGACCGACTCCTGGTTCCCCGGCGCCGGCGGCTACTGGATCCGTACCCTGGTCGACCCGTTCGGCCGCGGCGGCAACAGCGTGGTCGTCGGGGCCAGTGATCTTGCCGGTGCGGAGGCCGCCGTGCCGGCACTGATCGGCGCGATCAAGGACGGCGCGCTCGGCCGGGTGCACCTGGCAAAGCTGGCCGACGAGGTGCTCGCAGCGCTGCCGAACGACGGCGTGACCGACGATGCCTACCTGCAGCAGGAGTTGGCCGAGGCCGACGACCTGCTCGAGTCGCTGGTGCCCAGCACCGGCGTCGAGACCGATGCCGTACGGCTGCACAACGTGCTCAACCAGTTGCGGATCTTCGGCGAGGCCTACCTGCTCACCGCTGACGCCGGCTTCGCCCAGGTCTATCGTCGCTTCCTGCTCGGCTACGTCCAGTTCCTCCATGATCACCCGGAGCCGGCCACCAACCAGCTGAACAACAACCGGAACATGTGGACCAACGGTGAGGAGTTGATCAGCGTCTGGGCCGTGCTCGAGGCCGACGAACGCTTCACCGACGACGAGCGCGCCCAGGTGCTGGACGCGCTGCACCTCACCTTCGCCGCCAACGCGAACGACAGCTATCTGATCAAGGCCCGACCGGAGGCGCCGCGCTGGAATCACGAGGCCTATCCGGCGCTGTCCCTGGTCGCGGGCGCCGACTACTTCCTCCGACACCAGGAACTCCCCGTCGCCCAGGACTGGTTGGCTCTCGGCACGATGATCTTCGCCGGCAACACCGCGGTGATCAGCTTGGACGAGGGCGCCGACTACCTGATGCACCTGCCCATGATCACCATGGACTACGGGATGCTCACCGGCCAGTTGGACTACCTGAACCGCACCCTGCGCCCCAGCGCCGACCTGAACGCGTTGATGATCGACAACGTCGGCATGATGGTCGGCGGCGGCGATGTCTACCCGTTCGGCTACAGCGGCGTGTATTCCTGGGGCCATTCCCAGGTGCTGAACGCCGCCAGCTGGTTGTTCGGCGACCCGACGTACGCGCTGCTGCTGGAGCGGGCCCGGACCGGGCCGTTCGCCGGTCAACGGATGCCGGACCTCGACTTCCCGCTGCACCGCTATCTGGTGCTCGATCCGGCGACCGGCTCCCCCGGTGGCACTGCTCCACCACCGGGAGTGCGGGCGTACCCGATCGAACCCGGGGTGTACGACGACATCACCAGCACCGAGCCGTCGGAGATCCCGCGGGAACGCACCTTCCACAAGCTCACCTTCCGCGCCGGGCTGGAGATCGACGGTGCCAGCCTGGTGCTGGACGGCTTCACCGGCGGTCGGCACAACCACCTCGACGGCAACGCGATCATCGGTTACACGGCGCAACAGCGGCTCTTCCTCACCGACCGTGACTACATGGAGAACACGCCCGAGCACCACAGCGGCCTGGTGGTGATCAAGGACGGTCAGCAACTCGCCATGGGCGCCTTCACCGAGATCGACTGGGTGGCCGATGTCGAGGGCGCCAGCCTGAGCCGGTCCACCGTCAAGGCGTGGAACGGCGCCGACTGGACCCGGACCGTGCTGACCACCGACGGCAGCTTCCATCTGGTGCTGGACGACGTGCGGTTCACCGAGGCCGGTAGCTATCTGATCAAGAACCAGTGGCAGAGCCTCGGCGCCGGTGAGCTCTCCGGGCACCGGTACCGCTGCCGGCAGCAGGGCGCGACCATGATCATCGACAGCCTGGACGACTCCCGGCTGCAGACCCGGGACCGCTACGGCCACTTCCGGAAATACTTCCGGAGCACCTACCCCTATCCGTTCGCCGAGCAGGAGACCGTGCTCAGCCAGCTCCAGCCGGAGACGGCCAGGTCAGCCGGCGACTCGACCGGCTTCGTCAACCTGATCGCCAGCGCCCCCGGAGCCGGCCCGTCGATGACGACCCGGCGATGGACGGACCGGCTTTGGCAGTTGCGCAGCGAGGGTCGTGCCTGGTGGTTCGCCCGCGGCGCCGTCGACACCGCCGACCTGTCCAGCGACGGCGAGCTGCACCTGTTCGGTCCGGATCAGCTGGTGATCGCCGGCGCGAAGTCGGTGACCCTGGCCGGCACGACCCACCGGTTCGACCAGGAAGTGATCTTCACCGTCGACCTCGACGACGGCTCCTGGGCCGGCTACCCGACCCGGCGCGATCTCGTCCAGTACGACGACCAGGGCGACCCGATCCGTCCCGGACCGATCGAGCACGGCAGCTCAATCTGGCGCCGGCAGCACAGCGAAGCCGCCCTGACCCGGATCCGTCGCGGCACCGAGCAGCCGACCCCGCAGAACAAGATCATTCCGCCGGCCACTTCGGTGCCCGCGGGCTGGCACCAGCTTGCGGCGTTGGGCGCCCAGATCACGGCCACTCACCAGGTGACCTACGGCGGCGCGGCGGGCTCGTACCTGCTGGTCGGCACGGACGACGGCCGGGTGATCGCGCTGGACGACGCCGGGGCGACGCTCTGGTCCGCGACCGTCACCGGCCGGGTCAACGAGCTGACCAGTCATCAGCACGGGGACGATCGGCTGATCACGGTAGCCACGGAGGACTGGCATGTGCACGCCCTCGCCCCGGACGGCGCGGAACTCTGGGATCGGGAGATCCCGAACGACTCGGCCCGCCGCGAGATCAAGGGCAACTTCCTCGGCGTGACCACCGTGCGGCTGGGGTATGTGAACGGCCGGGACGCCGCCCCGTGGCTGATGGTCGGCACCCAATTCCGCTGGGTCTACGGCCTGGACTGGTCCGGCGTGATCAAGCACGAGACCATGCTCTACTTCTACGGCATCGCCGATGCGGTGTTCGCCGATTTCGACGGTGACGGCCAGGACGAGGGCGCCTACGCGCTCGAGTACTTCTATCCGGTGGTCTGGGACGACTCCACGTCGGTCCGCGGACCGCAGGCCGACGGACCCGGCTTCACCACCGTGGTCACGATCCCGGATGGAGACGGCCCGCCGGCCATGCTCTTCGGCACCAAGCAGAACGACGTCCGCAGCTACCGATTCACCGACGGCACCATCGTTCCGGGCTGGTCGCGAAACGTCGGCGGTCAGGTCACCGCTCTGGCCAGCGGCACCTTCCATGACGCGGTCGGGCCGGAGGTGCTGCTCGGCACCACCGGCTTCCACGCGATCTCCCTCAACACCGACGGCACGCCACGGTTCCGCACCACGATCGGCGACACCGTACGGCACCTGCGTGCTCTCCCCGACGACGGCTATCTGGTGGCCGCCGACCACGGACTGGTGGTCGCCCTCGACCTGACCGGCGTGGAGAAGGAACGTTGGCGATTCCCCGCCGACATCGCCGGACTGCCCGGCTCCGACGAGCACCCCTGGCTCGTCCTCAGCGACGGCCACATCCTCCGCCGGTCACCCCGATCAGCTCGGCCAGCGGCGACTCGGGTGGACCGGCGACCGTGACCGACGTCGGCACACCCGAGGAGCGTTGTGATCGGCGAGGGGTCGTCAGAGGCTTCGTTCCCTGAGCCTGTCGAAGGGGCGGGCCGGTGAACTTTGGAGGATGGCGCAGCGGGATCAGTGGGCCGACGAGATCGGAAGCCATCGTGGCGCAGGGTACAGGGACCGCGATCTCCGTCGCTCGGGCTTCGCTTCAACACAACAGATCCGAGCGAAGTCGGCAGCCGCAAGACGTAGGAACAGGCCTGGTCGGACAGCTCAACCATCGGTCCCGTCGGTTGGCCCCGAGCACCCTCAACTGTTCGACGGCCGAGCGGTTCAGCGCCGTCCCGGCCAGGCCGGCGATTCCCCAGGATGATCATTGCGCGATCCAGCGTTTCAGGCCAGGAGACGAGGTTCATGATCAGGTGCAAGCGGCAGGTGCGAAACTCAGCACCATGATTGAGTCCTGGGTGCCAACCATCGTGGAACGGATGCGACAGCAACCGGATTCGGTCACGATCGTCGGTGTCGACGGGCACAGTGCGGCGGGAAAGTCGACGTTCGCCACAGCACTGGCGGAGGCGGTCGGTGGCGCACTGGTCTCGGGTGATGATTTCTACCGAGTCATGGACGAGAGCCAACGTTCCCAGCTCACTCCCGCGCAAGGCGTTGATCTCTACTACGACTGGCAACGGCTGCGTGATGAGGTGCTGATTCCGCTGAAGGCAGGTCGTTCCGCACGATTCCACCCGTACGACTGGGACGCCAACGATCTGTCCAGCACGGTGCGGACGATCGGCGCCAGGAAAACCGTCGTCGTCGAAGGCTTGTTCGTCTCCCGGCCCGAGTTGGACCAGCTGGTCGATCTGACCGTCCTCGTGACGGCCGACGCGGCGACGCGGCGACGAAGACAGCAGGAGCGCGCCGACGCCTCGAACGAGTGGCTGGGGCGGTGGGACGAAGCCGAACAGTGGTACTTCCAGAACATCCGTCCGCCAGCATCCTTCGACCTGACGACGACCGGCCTTTCATGATCAGCCGTCGGTCCGTCAGACCACGAGATTCACCAGCCGGCCGGGAACCACGATCGTCTTCCGTGGCGGCGTTCCGGCCAGCAGGGCGGCGATCCGCTCCTCGCCGAGCACGGTGGCGATCACCGCGTCCTGGTCGGCCGAGGCCGGCACGGTGACCCGGCCGCGCAGCTTGCCGTTCACCTGGATCCGGTACTCGATCAGATCCTCGACCAGCAGCCGCTCGTCCGCGATCGGGAACGGGCCGTGGGCCAGTGATTCGGGATGGCCCAGTTTCGCCCACAGCTCCTCGGCGAGGTGCGGGCAGAGCGGTGCCAGCATCAACACCAGCGGCTCGATCACCGCGCGTGGACAGGGGCGATCGCCGTAGGTCTTGGTGAGGTGGTTGTTCAGTTCGATCAGCTTGGCGCCGGCGGTGTTGAATCGGAGCTCCGCGTAGTCTGCGCGTACGCCGGCGATGGTCCGGTGCAGGGTCCGGAGGGTCTCCTCGTCCGGCGGCTCGTCGCCGATCTGCAGCTCGCCGGTGTCCTCGTCCACGACGTTGCGCCAGACCCGTTGCAGGAACCGTTGCGCTCCGACGACGTCCTTGGTCGACCACGGCCGCGACACGTCCATCGGGCCCATCGACATCTCATAGAACCGGAAGGTGTCCGCTCCGTAGCGCTCGCACATCTCGTCCGGCGTCACCACGTTCTTCAGGCTCTTGCCCATCTTGCCGTACTCCTGGCGGACCTCCTGGCCGTTCCAGAAGTGCCGGCCGTCGACCTCGGTCACCTCCTCGGCGGGCACGTAGCTGCCACGCGCGTCGACGTAGGCGTAGGCCTGGATGTAGCCCTGATTGAACAGCCGGCGGTACGGCTCGGAGCCGGTGACGTGGCCCAGGTCGAACAGCACCTTCTGCCAGAACCGGGCGTACAGCAGGTGCAGCACCGCGTGCTCCTGCCCGCCGACATAGAGATCGACACCGCCGGGGTCGGTGGCTCCGTGCAGCTCCGGCCGCGGCCCCAGCCAGTAGCGCTCGTTCTCCGGCTCGCAGAGCCGCTCCTCGTTGGTCGGGTCGACGTAGCGCAGTTGGTACCAGGACGAGCCGGCCCACTGCGGCATCACGTTGGCGTCCCGGCGGTACGGCTTCGGACCGTCACCCAGATCCAGCACGACCTCGACCCAGTCCGTGGCCCGGGACAGCGGCGGCGACGGCTCGGTGTCCGCGTCGTCGGGGTCGTAGGTCCGCGGCGCGTAGTCGTCCACGTCCGGCAGATCCACCGGCAGCAGGTGCTCCGGCAGCGCCACCGGCAGCCCGTGTTCGTCGTAGACGATCGGGAACGGCTCGCCCCAGTAACGCTGCCGGGCGAACAGCCAGTCGCGGAGTTTGTACTGGGTCCGGCCCGCACCGTGCCCGTGCGTCTCCAGCCAGTCGATGATCGACTTCTTCGCGTCGTCGACGGCCAGGCCGTCCAGGAAGGCCGAGTTGATCGCCGGCCCGTCGCCGACGTAGGCCTCCCCGTCGAAGTCGTCGGCCGGTTGTACGGTGCGGATGATCGGCAGCGCGAACGCCGTCGCGAAGTCCCAGTCCCGTTGATCTTGACCGGGCACCGCCATGATCGCGCCGGTGCCGTAACCCATCAGCACGTAGTCGGCGATGAACACCGGGAGCCGCCGGCCGTCCGCCGGGTTGGTGGCATAGCCGCCCAGGAACACGCCGGTCTTGTCCCGGCCCTCCTGCCGGTCCAGGTCGGACTTCCGCGCGGCGGCGCCGCGATAGGCCGCGACCGCCTCGCCGGGAGTCGCCGCGCCACCCGTCCAGCCGGCCGGCACGTCGTCCGGCCAGGAATCCGCCAGCACCTGCTCGACCAACGGATGTTCCGGCGCCAGCACCAGATAGGTGGCGCCGAACACCGTGTCCGGCCGGGTAGTGAACACCTCGATCACGGCGGACCGGTCCATGATCGGGAACCGGATGCTGGCCCCGGTGGAGCGGCCGATCCAGTTGCGCTGCATGGTCTTGATCTTGTCCGGCCAGTCCAGCCCGTCCAGGTCGGCCAGCAGCCGGTCGGCGTAGGCGGTGATCCGCATCTTCCACTGCCGCAGGTTCTTGCGGAAGACGGGGAAGTTGCCGCGGTCGCTGCGACCGTCCGCGGTGACCTCTTCGTTGGCGACCACGGTGCCCAGCCCGGGACACCAGTTCACCGGCGCTTCGGACTGGTAGGCCAGTCGCTGGTCGTCGATGATCATCCGCTGCTCGACGTCGGTCAGCTCGGCCCACGGTCGGCCGTCCGGCGTGGCCCGGGTGCCAGCCTCGTACTCGGCCTGCAATTCGGTGATCGGCCTGGCCTTGCCCGGCGCTTCGTCGTACCAGGAGTTGAAGATCTGCAGGAAGATCCACTGCGTCCACCGGTAGTAGCCCGGGTCCGTGGTGGCGATCCGCCGGCGTTCGTCGTGTCCCAGACCGAGCTGCCGGAGCTGGCTCAGGTAGCGCTCGATGTTGGCCTCGGTCGTCGTCCGCGGGTGCTGACCGGTCTGCACCGCGTACTGCTCGGCCGGCAGGCCGAACGCGTCGAATCCCATCGTGTGCAGCACATTCCGGCCGGTCATCCGGTGGTAACGTGCGAACACGTCGGTGCCGATGAAGCCCAGCGGGTGCCCGACGTGCAGACCGGCTCCGGACGGGTACGGGAACATGTCCTGCACGAACAGCTTGTCGGCCGGCACCGGGCCGGCCAGCGGACCGGTCGGGTTCGGGGCGTGGAAGGTGCCGCGTTCATTCCAAACCTGCTGCCAACGGCGCTCGAGGTCACCGGCGACCCTGGCCGTGTAGCGGTGTGCGGGCACCGCACCGTCGGTCGCGGGCGAAGTGCTGGTCACGTCGTTGTCCTCCTCGGCGGGATGAGCTGTCCGTCCTCCACCAGGGCACGGTAGTTCCACTCGTTGCGTTCTTCGGCGGTGTAGTTCCAGTAGGTCCAGGCGACCGCGCCGGCGTAGCCCTGCTGCTGGGCCTCGCCGAAGTCGCGGCGCAGGGCGTCGAGTTCCTCCGGGCCCAGCCCGGCGATGGTCCGGCCGGGCAGCGCGACGCTCCACTCCCCCACCAGCACCGGATGCCAGCGGCGCAGCCAGGTGATCAACTTCGCCCGGCTCCGACGGGCCTTGCGCAGGTGGTGCGGGATCGAATTGCGGTGATCCCAGGGATAGAAGCACTGATAGAGGTGACAGTCCATGATCACCGGATAGTCCGGCACCGGCCGGATCGCGCCCCGGGTGATCCACGGCACAAACGCGTCGGAGAAGATGATCCGGGTGCCCGGCCGGAGGATCGTGATCAACCGGGCATAGGCCCGCCGATAGAATTTGATCAAGGTCCAGAGCCGCGGATCCATCGGCTCGTTCAGCAACTCGATCCCCCACAGCTGATCGGCATCGGCGTAACGCCGAGCCAGCCGCTCCAGCACGTCGACCGTCCGGTCGCGGAAGTCCTGGTTGGCGTACCAGTGCCGCTTGCCGCTGAGCCCGCTGTGGTCCCGACCGTTCTGCGAGCCGGGCGCGCCGTGCAGGTCCAGCAGCACCAGCAAGCCGTACTTCGCGGCCATCTCCATCGCCCAGTCGAGTTCCTTGATCGCGCCGAGCAGCTCCGGCTCCCCGGCGGACCGGTCCTCCTCGCCGAACACCCAGTGCCCGACCGGGATCCGGACCAGCTCGAGCCCGTGCTCGGCGATCCAGGCGAAGTCGGCTTCGGTCAGGAACTCGGCCCGGTGCTTGCGCAGCTTCTCGACCGCGCCCGGCGTCGCCATCAGGCCGTACTCGTCCTCGGCCTCGGTGCCGGCGAACAGCGACGGGGTGAGCCACTTCTCCAACAGCAGCCAGCCACCGAGATTCACCCCACGCAACGGACCGTCTGCCATGCGCATCACCGTAGAGCACGAGAGGCATCTCGATGGAAGCTGGCTACATTTGGCGCTACGGATGAGGCGTGCCGAGCAAGACCGCGCAGCAACTGGACCTTCGAGCCGGCGGCCGCACCGAGTCGGAGTGACGCATCCGACGGCGCTGTGGGCCACGCCAAGATCCTCTCCGCGAACGCGGGCGAGGCGGCCGCGACGTTCGCGCCACACCGGCAACGGTGCGGCGACGCACTGGCTGTCGTAACTGCGATCCTGAGACGCCGCTACCGCCCAGCGCCCGCCGACCCAATTGCCATCGATTCGACCCGCTCCTCAAATTGTCCGAATGACGCTTGGATCATCATCAGACCCGACGCCCCGAGGAGCGCCAAAACGTAGCCGACGTAGGCGGTAGTTGACGGCCAGCCTGATCCAATTCCTGAGGTTTGATCATGGTGAAGACCACCGAGTGCGAGGATCAAGAGTCCGACTACCAAAAATCCGGCCGAAGTGCCTCCCACAGCTTGTGTTACGGCAACGCCGGTTAACAACACCACTGCTGTTCCAGCCACGCTACTTGCGACACGGAAACCTCTCGGCGCCATGACAACGACGGCCACGCAAACCGATGCTGCGAGCGTCACGTGACCGCTTGGCAGGCCCGAAGGAAACTCTTGTCCTTCAGGAAGGATAAACGGTGTCCTGAGCGACCCTTCGACCGACAGAAACGGTCGGCGAAGAAGATTCTTCATGGCTTGCGTAGTTAGGTTGGCACCGACAACGACCAGCAGCACAAGCAAACAGAGCCTAGGATGGCGGCGAACCAGGGTCACTGCAATTCCGGCGAGCAACGCCCCTAGAAGAAGAATCACTTCAATGGTCAACAATTCGTCCAACACTGAGATCACACCGATCTCGAAGACATCAAGAATCGCGGCGCGATCGACCTGTTGCCCTCGAGCGGTACGGACGAGAATCAGATACAACACAACAATGGCGGCCGACTGTAGCAGCAACCACAAGACGGCAAGCCGCCTCAAGCTCGGCCCTGCACTGACGCTCATCTGTGGAGTGTAGCCGATAGACTACTTCCCGGAACATCTACTTCCGATACTCCGGAGGCACCTCCCCAAGCAGCCTGATTGAATATCGGAGTGCAATTCCATTGCTCGTCGAAGCTGAGCTAATTCAGCCATCTACCGGTCGAACTAAACCCTTGGTGACCCGTCTCGACACGGAACTCAAAATCCCACCGGCTTCACCTTGGATCAGCCATTCTCGAGGAACTGTTCGAAGCCCGGCTAGTCCTGGGTCACCACCAGCTGCTAGTGCCAGGCCTTGAAGTTGCAGTACGCGAGCACCCCTGCAGGAACGCCTATGGGCGCAACGATTGCTTGGGCTCTACCGGTCCGGTCGACAAGCTGAGCCACTTCTCCAACAGCAGCCAGCCACTGCGATTCACCCCACGCAACGGATCGCCTGCCATGGACACACCGTAGGACACTAAGCTCGAGCGCGTGCAGCCGCTCACCGTCGTCAGTTACAACCTGCGCACCAGTCGGGCCTTCGATGATCATCCGTGGTCGGTCCGGCGGGAGCCGCTGGCCACGTTGATCCGCGAACTGGCGCCGACCGTGCTCGGCACCCAGGAGGCCGACCCGGAGACCTTGGCCGACCTGGCCGGACTGCTGCCGCGCCATTACAGCTATCTGGCCGAGGGGCGGCAGGGCCGGATGTCGGACGAGACCAGCGCGATCTTCTACGACAGCGCCCGGCTGACCGTGCTCGATGTCGCGCACCGCTGGCTGTCCGACACGCCGGAGGTGCCGGGCTCGACCAGCTGGGGCAACGAGCTGACCCGGATGATCACCCGGGCCCGGTTCGTCGACGCGGTGCTCGGCGTGACCTTCGTGGTGATCAACGTCCATCTCGATCACCGCAGCGAGGAGTCCCGGGTCAAGTCGGCCCATTGGCTGGCCGAGCAGATCGCCGCGATCACCGAACCGGTGATCCTGACCGGCGACTTCAACGTCGGCACGGCCACCCCGGCCTATCAGGTGTTGATCAACAGCGGCCTGCGGGACGCGCTCCGCGAGGTGCAGGTCGGCGGTCCGCCGATCGGCACCTTCGGCGACTACCGGCGCCCGGAGCCGGGCAGCGCGCAGATCGACTGGATCCTGGTCGGACCCGGCATCGGCGTCGTCGACGCCGAGATCGTCGACCGCACCGTCAACGACCGCTACCCGTCGGACCATCTCCCGATCCGCGCCGCGCTGACCCTCTGAAATCCCGCTCGGCTCAGTACATGGCGGTGCCGGGCGGTGCGGCTTCCAGCCAGGAGAGGAAGCCGGTCAGCGAGCCGGAGCTCATCGCCAGCTCCCACACCTCGGCCGAATCGTGGGCGCCGACCGCGACCCGGACCACCCGCTGCCCGTCGTAGAGGGCGACCGACTCGGCCGGCTCCGGGTCCCGGGTGTCGATCACCCGGGAGTCGGACCGGCGAAAGGTCATCCGCGGCAGCGGCGAGAACGAGAAGAACCGGAACCATTCGACCCGGTCGTGGTTGTAACGAGCGACTCCGAGCACCCAGTTGGAGCTCGGAGTCTGCTCGGCCTGCAGTTGGCCGACCGCGATCGGACGCAGTCGCATGCTGCACTCGAACGCACTGCCCTGACGGGTCACCACACGCTGCCGAAGTGCCAGCGTGACCAACGGTGCGACCACGGCCACCAAGATCACCAGCGCGACAACGACGGCGCCGATCCAGCCTGCCATCGTCGTCTAGGGGCCCTGTCTCTCGTGATCTGATCCAGCATCCCCTGGCCCGGTTTAGTTGAACCGGACACGATCGGGGCGGAAGTCCTCAGCGTACCTTGTGCGCGGCCCTGACCTGCGCGCTGGCACGCATGACGTGCTGGCGCACCTCCTCGGTGTCCTCGCCGGCGTCCAACCGGGCCTGCGCATCGGCCAGTTCACGCTCGGCCTGGTCGATGCTGATCTCATCGGCCATCCGGGCGTACTCGCTGAGGATCGACACCCGGCCCTGGGCGACGGACAGGAAGCCGCCGTCCACCGCGACCACCTCACGGCTGGCATCCTCGGTGACGATCTCGACGCCGCCCGGCGCCAGGACGGCCAGCACGGGCGCGTGGCCCGGCAGGATGCCCATGTCGCCGTCCACCGTCTTGGCGATGATCAGCGTGCTGGTGCCGGACCAGACCACCTCGTCGGCCGAGACGACCTCGACCTGGAGCGGATCAGCCATGATCAGTTGTCTTCCTTCTGCAGCTCGGACCAGCGTCGCTCGACGTCTTCCATGCCACCGACATTGAAGAACGCCTGCTCCGCGATGTGGTCGACCTCACCGTCACAGATCATCCGGAACGACTCGATCACCTCGTTCAGCGGCACGGTCGAGCCGGGCACGCTGGTGAACTTTTCGGCCATGTAGGTGTTCTGGCTCAGGAACTGCTGGATCCGGCGGGCCCGGGCGACGACGATCTTGTCCTGCTCGGTCAGCTCGTCCACGCCCATGATCGCGATGATGTCCTGCAGTTCCTTGTTCCGCTGCAGGATCTGCTTCACCTGGGTGGCCACGTCGTAATGCTGCTGCCCGATGTACTGAGCGTCGAGGATCCGGCTGGTCGAGGTCAGCGGATCGATCGCCGGGTACAGACCGCGGGCGGCAATGTCGCGGGACAGCTCGGTGGTGGCGTCCAGATGGGCGAACGTGGTGGCCGGGGCCGGGTCGGTGTAGTCGTCCGCGGGCACGTAGATCGCCTGCATCGAGGTGATCGAGTGACCCCGGGTCGAGGTGATCCGCTCCTGCAGAACGCCCATCTCGTCGGCCAGGTTGGGCTGGTAGCCCACCGCGGACGGCATCCGGCCGAGCAACGTCGACACCTCGGAACCGGCCTGGGTGAACCGGAAGATGTTGTCGATGAACAGCAACACGTCCTGGTTCTGCACATCGCGGAAGTACTCGGCCATGGTCAGTGCCGACAGTGCCACCCGCAGCCGGGTGCCCGGCGGCTCGTCCATCTGGCCGAACACGAGGGCGGTGTCCTTGAAGACGCCGGCCTCCTCCATCTCGGTGATCAGGTCGTTGCCCTCACGGGTGCGCTCGCCGACCCCGGCGAACACCGAGGTGCCGCCGAAGTTGTGCGCGATCCGGTAGATCATCTCCTGGATCAACACGGTCTTGCCCACGCCCGCGCCGCCGAACAGGCCGATCTTGCCGCCCTGCACGTACGGGGTCAGCAGGTCGATCGACTTGATGCCGGTCTCCAACATCTCGGTCTTCGCCTCGAGCTGGTCGAAGGCCGGGGCGGACCGGTGGATCGGCCAGCGCTCGGTGATCTCCAGGGTGGCCGGATCGGCGTTCAGCACCTCACCGGTCACGTTCCAGACGTGGCCCTTGGTGACGTCGCCGACCGGAACCGAGATCGGGGCGCCGGTATCGCGCACCTCGGCCCCGCGCTGCATGCCGTCGGTCGGCTTCAGCGCGATCGCCCGGACCAGGTTGTCACCGATGTGCAGCGCGACCTCGAGGGTCATCGTCCGGGTCTCGTTGTTGATCGTGGTGTCGACCAACAGGGCGCTGTAGATGTCGGGCATCTGGTCGGCGGGGAACTCGACGTCCACCACCGCGCCGATCACCCGGGCGACGCGCCCGACGCCGGCGGTGGCCGGATCCTTCTTCTCCTCAACTGTGGCGGTCATGGCTACCTCGATCTACTCGTCTCACTGGTCTGTTGATCATGCTGGTTGTCGTGGCTCAGTCGTTCTCGGCGCCCGCGTCGGCCAGCGCGCCGG
>CAVUZU010000010.1:0-306485 GCA_963746025.1 uncultured Actinomycetota bacterium | reverse complement strand
CCCCCTCCTTGTAAGGGAGGTGCTCTAACCAGCTGAGCTATGCGCCCGCAGTTGCTGTGCGGTCCGACAACCCTAACGGCGGCCGCTGCGACGGCAAAAGTCGCTATCGCGGTGTCATCCGTTGACACATGTCGATATCGGCATATGATCTTGGCATGGCCAGGGCAGCGACCACCTCCGACGTGTTCAACGCGGTGGCCGAGCCGTGCCGGCGGGACATCCTCGGCGCGCTGGCGGTGGCGGAGTGTTCGGTCGGTGACCTGGTCGGCTCGCTCCGGCTGCCGCAGCCGGTGGTGTCGAAGCACCTCGCGGTGCTCCGGGCAGTGCAGTTGGTGGACGTACGCAACGACGGGCGGCGCCGGGTCTACCGGCTGGTGCCGTCCGCGTTGTTGCCGATGGAGGAGTGGCTGGCGGGCTTTCGGCATCTCTGGTCGGCGCGGCTGGATCGGTTCGACGCCGTCCTGGCCGAGTTGCGCGATGATCTTGATCCGCCTGCTCCGGCGGAAGGGACCGGTTGATGATCAACAGCACCACGGTGACGCTGCCGAGCGACACCGAGATCCTGATCACCCGGGCCTTCGACGCACCGCTTGAGCTCGTCTTCACGGTCTGGACCACACCCGAGTACGTACGCCGCTGGTGGACCTCGACCGAGGCGCCGCTGATCGTCTGCGAGATCGATCTTCGGGTCGGCGGTCGGTGGCGGTACGTCTCCCGGGACGCCGCGGGCACCGAGCTCGGCTGGTTCGGCACCTATCAACAGATCGAGCCGCCGCGCCGACTGGTCAGCACCGAGGGGTTCGAGGGCAACCCCGGGGTCCAGGCGATCAGTGACCTGTCACTGACCGAACGGGCCGGCCGGACCACGATGACGATCACCGTCCGGCACGCCAGCCGGGAGCATCGCGACAATCACGTCAGTTCCAACATGGAGGCCGGTCTGAACCGGTCCCTCCGCCGGATCGATGGCATTCTTGACCAACTCATGAAGGAGCAACGATGAATTCACCCGATGTCACGCCGGCCGAGCGCTACCGGCAGGTCGCCGCCGCCTTCACCGATCGGGTCCGCCATGTCCCCGACGGCGGCTGGTCCCGGCCGGCACCGCCGGACGGTTGGGCCGCGCGGGACGTGGTCGATCATCTGACCGAATGGTTCCCGGCGTTCCTGGCCGCGGGCACCGAGATCACCCTGCCGAAGGGTCCGCCGGTGAGCGAGGACCCGCTGGCCAACTGGACCACCGTCAGCGACGCGGTGCAGGGGCTGCTCGACGACCCGGCGACCAAGGACCGGGTTCTTGATCATCCGGTGGCGGGCCGGCATCAGCTCGATCAGGCGATCCACAACTTCTTCACCGCCGACGTGTTCATGCACACCTGGGATCTGGCCCGCGCCACCGGCCAGGACGAGACGCTCGACCCTGATTTCGCCGCGGAACTGCTGGCCGGTATGGAATCCTTGGATGAGGTGCTCCGGGCCAGTGGTCAGTACGGGCCGAAGGTCGAGGTGCCCGAGGACGCGGACGTGCAGACGAAGTTGATCGCGTTCATCGGCCGGCAGCCCTGACCGCCTTGACCTCCTCCGGATCCGCGACTGCCGAGATCCTGTTCTCCGCCGCCGACCGGTACTACCGGTTTGCGGTGCAGGAGCTGAAACGATCACTCCCGGTCGTCGATCATGTCGCTGTCGGCGAGGATGCCGGCCTGATCAAGCTGGACGGTGCGGGGCTGGCCGAGGTCGCGGCCGCGGCGCGATCCGGCGAGCTCCGGTTCGTCCGGCATCTGGCCGAAGTGGTCGAGCACCGGGCCGCCGGCGACCTGGCCGATCCCGAGTTGATCATGGACCTGGCCGGGTCAGCCGCCGGGGCGACCGATCCGATCGCCGTCCAGGTCTGGGCCAGCGGCCGGAGCCGGCACCGTCCGGAGGCGGTACGAGCGGCGATCGCCGACCGCCTCACCGCGGCCGGACGCACCGTGCGTCGGGCCGGCTGCGACACGGTGCTCACCGTCTGTCTCGGCGAACGGCGGGTGGCGGTGGGCCGAACCCGGGTCGCCGACGCGCTGTCGGACTGGCCGGGCGGGCGGCTGCGACTGGCCGAATCGCCGGACCAGATCTCCCGGGCCGAGCACAAGCTGGAGGAGCTGTTTTCCCTGCTGCCGTTGACGATCAGCGGCGATGCGCTCGATCTCGGCGCCAGCCCGGGCGGCTGGACCAGAATCCTGCTCCAGCAGGGTGCCCGGCGGGTGCACGGCGTCGACCCGGGGGAGCCGGCACCGTCACTGGCCCGCCGACCCGAGCTGAGCTGGCACCGGACCACCGCGGGGGAGTTCCTGCGGCGCAGCCAGCGGACGTTCCAGGTGATCGTGAACGACATGCGGATGGATCCGCTGCTGTCGGTGCAGACCATGATCACCGCCGCCCGGCTGCAACGCAGCGGTGACTTGATCATTATCACACTGAAGATCACGACCAATCGGCCGGTCGAGCTGATCGACCGTGCGCTGGGCGATCTCGGCCCGAAATACAAGATCATCTTCGCTCGCCAGTTGCATCACAACCGGAACGAAGTTACGGTCGTCGGCCGACGGCGGTAACTCCGCCGCCACGGATTGTCACGGGGCTTTTACGTGCTGAGGCTGGCCCTGGGGCGAGTTTTTTGAGTATCGTACGAAGGAGATTGTCAACAATCCTACGGCCGCTGGCGCCCGGAGGCGCCGACGACCAGGGCTCGGCACCGTCCGAGCCGGGACGGAGGAGAGTTCGATGACCGAAGCTGCAGCCGCCGAGTCCGCAGAGCCGCCGAAGGAGGCGGACCCCAAGACGCTCCGTCGAGCGGTGGGCGCATCGGCCATCGGCAATGCGACCGAATGGTTCGACTATGGCCTGTTCGCCTACGGCACCACCTACATCACGGCCAATCTGATCCCGGACGAGAACGTCCTGATCACCTTGGGGATCTTTGCAGTGTCGTTCCTGATCCGTCCGCTCGGCGGCCTGGTCTGGGGCCCGCTAGGCGACCGGCTCGGCCGGAAGCAGATCCTGGCGATCACGATCTTGTTGATGTCCGGCGCGACGCTGTGCATCGGCCTGTTGCCGACCTTCGCGACCATCGGTTACGCGGCGCCACTGCTGCTGATCCTGCTCCGGTTGGTGCAGGGCTTCTCCACCGGCGGCGAGTACGGCGGGGCCGCGACCTTCATGGCGGAGTATGCGCCGGACAAGCGCCGCGGCTTCTTCGGCAGCTTCCTCGAATTCGGCACCCTGGGCGGCTTCTCGCTGGGTGCCCTGCTGATGCTCCTCGCCCAGCTGATCCTCGGCCACGACGCGATGATGGCCTGGGGTTGGCGAATCCCGTTCCTGATCGCGGCTCCGATGGGGCTGATCGGGCTCTATCTCCGGTCCCGGATGGAGGACACCCCGGTCTTCCAGGAGTTGGAGCAGGCCGGGCAGAAGGAGACCGAGACCAAGTCGCAGTTCAAGGACATGATCACGGGATTCTGGCGGCCGATCCTGCAGTTGTTCGGCCTGGTGATCGCCTTGAACGTGGTCAACTACACCCTGCTCACATACACGCCGACCTATCTCCAGGGTGAGATCGGACTGGACGAGAACGGTGCGTTGATCGTCCCGATCATCGGGCAGCTGGCGATGATGATCTTCCTGCCGTTCGCCGGTGCGCTGTCCGACCGGGTCGGCCGAAAACCGATGTGGTGGGGATCGCTGATCGGCCTGTTCGTGATGGCGATCCCGATGTATCTGTTGATCGGCACCAACGCGGTGGGAGCGGTGATCGGCTTCGCCGTCCTCGGTCTGCTGTACGTGCCGCAGTTGGCCACCATCTCGGCGACCTTCCCGGCGATGTTCCCGACCCACATCCGGTTCGCTGCGTTGGCGATCTCCTACAACCTGGCGACGTCGTTGTTCGGCGGCACCGCCCCGTACGTCAACGAGGCACTGATCGGAGCCACCGGGACCCCGCTGGTGCCGGCGTTCTACATGATGGCCGCCTGTGCCGTCGGCGCCGTGGCGTTAATCTTCGTGATCGAGACCAAGGGTGCTTCCCTGCGCGGCCGCGGCGTCCCCGGTGTGATCTCCCGCCCGGCCGGTCGCCGGCCGGGGCCACGCGGTCCGATGCCGGAGGCCGGGGCCAGCTGACCTTGGAGGTTGTTTCCTGAGCCTGTCGAAGGGCGAAGGTCGAATCGGGCCCGCCCTTCGACAGGCTCAGGAAACGAAACCCTCTGTTCCTGGCGCATCTCTGGGGCGCGATGATCATGCCCCTTCGGCCGGCTCAGGGAGCGAAGTGCCTTGCAGGTCAGGGGTGTAGCACGGCCTGCACCGCCTCGGACCAGATCCCGGCTGCTTCGTCGACCTCGGCGGCAGCGACCACCAGGGCAGGGATGAAGCGGACGACCTGGCCGTAGGCGCCACAGGTGAGCAGCAGCAGGCCGCGGCGGGAGGCTTCCTGCTGCGCCGCCGCGGCGGTGGCGCCGTCGGGGCGGCCGTCGGCGTCGCGGAACTCGTTGCCGATCATCAGGCCGAGTCCGCGGACATCGGTGATCTGATCATGGTCCGCGGCCACCGCCGTCAGCGCGTCCTTGAGTTGCTGCCCGCGTTCGGCGGAGTTCTGCACCAGACCCTCCTCCTCGATCACCTGCAGGGTGGCGCAGGCGGCGGCGCAGGCGACGGCGTTGCCGCCGTAGGTGCCGCCCTGGGAGCCGGGCCAGGCGCGCTCCATCAGCGCGGCCGGCGCGGCCATCGCGGACAGCGGGAAGCCGGAGGCGAGTCCTTTGGCGGTGATCAGGACGTCCGGCCGGACCCCGAAATGATCACCGCCCCAGAACTTCCCGGTCCGGCCGAAGCCGGTCTGGATCTCGTCCAGCATCAGCAGACAGCCGTGCCGGTCGGCCCGCTCCCGCAGGCCGGCGAAGAAGCGCTCGTTGCCCGGCACGTAGCCGCCCTCGCCGAGCACCGGCTCGACCAGGAAGGCGGCGGTGTCGGCCGGCGCGGACACGGTCTGCAGCAGGTAGTCCAGCTGCCGCAGTGCGAAGTCGGTGCACTCCTCCTCGGGCCAGCCGAAGTGGCCGGGATCCGGGAACGGGGCGAGGTGCACGCCGCCCATCAGCGGCGCGAAGCCGGACCGGAACCGGGTCCCGGAGGTGGTCAGCGATGCGGCGGCGACGGTCCGGCCGTGGAAGCCGCCGTGGAAGACGATCACGTTCGGCCGTCCCGTGGCCTGCCGGGCCAGCCGGATCGCCGACTCGATCGCCTCCGAGCCGGAGTTGGCGAAGAACACCCGGTCCAATCCCTGCGGCAGCACGGATCCCAGCCGCTCGGTCAGCTCCAGCAACGGCCGATTGCGTACGGTCGTGTACTGGGCATGGATGATCGTCGCGACCTGGCGCTGGGCCGCCTCGACCACGGTCGGGTGGCAATGGCCGGTGCTGGTGACGCCGATCCCGGCGGTGAAGTCGAGGTAGCGACGATCATCGGCGTCGAAGATCAAGACGCCGGAACCACGGTCGGCGAGGATCGGGTTCGCCTGGGTCAGGATCGGGGAGAGCTCGGCCATGATCGTCCTCTCGAGGAGTCGGTCGGCTAGTAGGATTGTTGACAATAATCGAGGGTAACAAGCGGGCTGTCGGCGCGTCGAGCCGACGAGTACCGTGGTCCTCATGAGCGCCACGCAGACAACGCAGTCCACCCGGCCGGCCGTCGTCGACGCGGTGCCGAAACAGCTCTTCATCGGCGGCAGCTGGCAGCCCGCGGCGAACGACCGGACCTTCGAGGTGCTCAACCCGGCCACCGGCGAAACCCTCGCTGCGGTCGCCGACGCGAGCCCGGCGGACGGCCGTCGGGCGCTCGACACCGCGGTGGCCGCGCAGCCGGCGATGGCCGCCCTGTCACCCCGGCAGCGCGCCGACATCCTGACCCGGGCGTTCGAGCTGCTGCACCAGCGGATCGACGACCTGGCGCTGCTGATGACCTCGGAGATGGGCAAGCCGCTGGCCGAGGCCAGGGGCGAGATCGTCTACGCGGCCGAGTTCCTGCGCCACTTCGCCGGCGAGGCGGTCCGGATCGACGGCGGCTACCAGACCTCACCGGCCGGCGACGCCCGGTTCTTGATCACCAAGCAGCCGGTCGGCGTGACGTTGTTGATCACGCCGTGGAACTTCCCGATGGCGATGGGCACCCGCAAGCTCGGCCCGGCGATCGCGGCCGGCTGTGCCAGCGTGATCAAGCCGGCGCCGCAGACCCCGCTGTCGATGCTGGCGTTGATCGACATCCTGCACGAGGCCGGCCTGCCGGACGGCGGCGTCAACCTGATCACCTGCACCGACGCCGCCGGAGTGCTGGAACCGATGATCAGATCCGGACTGGCCCGCAAGCTGTCCTTCACCGGATCGACCAAGGTGGGCAAGATCCTGCTGGAGCAGTGCGCCGAGAAGGTGCTGCGGACCTCGATGGAGCTCGGCGGCAACGCGCCGTTCGTGGTCTTCGACGACGCCGACCTGGACGAGGCCGTGGCCGGCGCCATGCTGGCCAAGATGCGCAACATGGGCGAGGCGTGCACCGCCGCGAACCGGATCTATGTCCAGTCCGGTGTGATCGAGGAGTTCGGGCGCCGGCTGGCGGCGAAGATGGCCGAGCTCCGGGTCGGCCCCGGCACCGACGACGGGGTCCAGGTGGGCCCGCTGATCGACCAGGCGGCGCTGACCAAGGTGACCGATCTGGTCCGGGACGCCCTGGACCGCGGTGCCGCGGTGCTCACCGGCGGCGAACCGGTCGACGGCCCCGGCTACTTCTACACGCCGACCGTGCTGTCCGGCGTCCCGCGGGAGGCCCGGATGAGCTCGGAGGAGATCTTCGGCCCGGTGGCGCCGCTGACCCCGTTCGGCGACGAGGAGGAAGCGGTCGCGCTGGCCAACGACACCGAGTTCGGCCTGGTCTCCTACGTCTACACCAACGATCTGCGCCGGGCGCTGCGGATGGCGGAGCGGATCGAGTCCGGCATGGTCGGGCTGAACCAGGGCATCGTGTCCAACCCGGCCGCGCCGTTCGGCGGGGTCAAGCAGTCCGGGCTCGGCCGCGAGGGCGGCGCAGTCGGCATCGACGAGTTCCTGGAGACCAAATACATCGGCATCGCGATGCCGACCTGATCCTCACCCGGCCGCGGTGTCCGGCTCGGCCGGCAGGACTCGTCGGGCCAGGCTCTCCAGGGCCGCGACCCGCTGCTCGGTGGTCACGCCCCGGTCGGCCAGGTGCTGGTGGAGCTCGCCGGCCAGCGGCGCGAGCAGGACGTCGGCCAGCGCATCGCCCGGGTCGGCGATGCCGGCATCGCGCAGCAGGACCTGCAGGTGCAGCCGCCAGAACGAATAGGCGCCGGTACGAAAGCGCTCGGCCCCGGTCTCGGCCGCCAGGGCGAGCTCGAGATGCTGCTCCAGCAGCTCGACCATCGCGGCGTAGAACGCCGCCAGGCGCTGCGCGGCCGGCGCCCCCGGGCCGAGCGGCGGCGGCCCCGAGATGATCTGCTGCTGCAGCCGGCGCTCGTGCTCGTCCAGCAACGCGACCGCGAGCGCCGCCCGATTCGGGTAGCGCCGATACAACGTCCCCTTGCCGACCCCCGCGGCGCGGGCCACGTCCTCCATGCTCACCTCGGTCGCGCCGCGTTCGGCGAACAGCCGTTCGGCGGCCGCCAACACCCTGGCTCGGTTGCGCCGGGCGTCCACCCGCTCCGGCCGTTCGGCCGGGTCAGCCGTCGGAAGCGTCACGGCGCGAGACTACCAACTGGACGCGCGTCCGGTTAGGCGTTAGTCTCGATGAACCGGACGCTCGTCCGGTTCAAGGCGAACGTCGAAAGGATGATCATGGGCGCACCGTCCCCCGAACTCGTCGACGAATGGCTCGGCCGCGCGTTCAACTCCGGCGACGTCGAGGCCGCCGCGGCGATGTATCACCCGGAGGCGCGAGTGGTGCGTCTGGACCGGGTGCACGGCGACGACGCGGTGGCCAATGGTGCCGCGGCCATCAGGCAGGTGATGGCCGGCTACATCGGCCTGAACCCGCGGATGGAGGTCGTCGTGCACCACGTCACCCGGGCCGGAGACTTCGCCCTCGTCCGCTCCCAATGGTTGATCACCGGTACGAAGCCGGACGGCGAGCCGCTCGAGCTGCACCATCACGGCATGGAGGTGATGCGCCGGCTGCCCGACGGCAGCTGGGTCTTCTACATCGATCACCCGTACGGCGCCGACGCCTCCTGGGCCGTCGACCCACCCGGCTCAGCCACGGCTGGCTAGGGCTTGTTCGCCACCGGAGGTACGACCTTGGCCAGCCGGCCGACCGCGTCGGCCATGTGGGCGATCAGCAGCCGGTCGAAGCGCTCGAGGCCGCCGTCCCGCATCGCCTCGGCCAGGGCCTTGTGTTCCGGCACCCGCTCATCCGGCGGGGGATAGCTGCCGCCGAGCGCATTGATGCAGAGCTTGGTCTCGGTCATCAGGGTGCGGTGGATCCGGGACAGCCGGGGGCTCTTCGCCTGGGCCACCAGGCACTCGTGGAACTTGACGTCCCACTGACCCATCGCGACCACGTCGTTGCGTTTCCCGGCCCGCTCCATGTCCCGCCAGACCTTGATCAACCGCTCACCGGCGCGCTCCGGGTTCCCGGACCGGAAGATCTCCTGCGCCGCCGACCGCTCGATCGCCTCCCGGGCCAGGTAGATGTCCCGGACGTCGGCCTCGGTCAGCTCGACGACGAACAGGCCGCGGTTCTTGATCGAGACCAGCAAACCCTCCTGGGTCAGGCGTTGCATGCCCTCCCGTAGCGGCCCGCGACTGACCCCGAACTCCTTCGCCAACTCGACTTCGTGCAGTTGTTCACCGGCCGCGAAGTGCCCGCTGTGGATCGCCGACCGGAGCCGGTCAGCGATGATGCTCGCCGTCGAGACGGCCGAGAGTGGCTCGATCAGCCGGCGCTCGGGCATGGCACCTCCTCACCGATCGGGGCCGGCGAAGAGCCGGCCGAGACCGGCCCATTCCAGCGGTCCGCCGGCGATCCGCAGGCCTTGCCAGACGGTCACCTGATTGGCGGTCAGCACCGGCTTGCCGAGCGCCGCCTCGAGCTCATCCAGCCAGAGCAGGGAATGCATCGCGGTGTCCGGCACCAGCACCGCCTGCGCCTCCGGATGATCATGATCGATGGCGAGCTTGATCACGTCCTCCCGACCCAGCGTGCCGACCTCGGCCGCGGTCATGATGTCCCGGCTGCCCCAGTGCACCACCTCGATCTCGCCGTGACCGAGGAAGTCGACGAACCGGGCCGCGACGTCCTGCGGGTACGAGGCCGCCACCGCGACCTTGCGCAGCCCCAGCGCGCGGGCCGCCTCGACGAAGGCGATCGAGGTCGAGGACGCCGGTTTTCCTTGGGCCGCGGCGATCTGCTCGACCTGCTGCCGGGCACCGTCCCAGCCGAAGACGAAGCTGCCCGAGGTGCAGGCCCACATGATCGAATCCGGTTCGCTCGCCGCCAGCCGTTGCGCACCCTCGGCCAGCCGGGCGTCGCTGCCCAGGTCGAGCAGGGCGTCGACCCGGTGCGCGTCCTCGCCGACGCCGGTGTGCACCAGGGGCAGTCGGAGCCGCCCGGCCAGCCGCTCGGCCAGGGCCGGGAAATCGTCTTCGGCACTGAACCCCGGATACAGCAGGCCGACCGTCACCGGTGCGTTCGTCATCAGCCACCCCTCCAGGGTCAGTCCGGGTCGTCCATCGTCCCGATCAGCCGCAGCGCGGCCAGGGCGTATGTCCGGGCCGCGGTGACCAGGTCGGCCACCGGGACCGATTCGTTCGGCCGGTGGGCGTGCTCGTTGACCGAGCCGGGGCCGAGGACGACCACCGGGATCCCGGCGTCGCGGGCGATGAAGCCGCCGTCGCAGGCGGCGGTCCAGCCGCCCAGCCCCCAGCGTGGCCCGCTCGCATCGGACAGGGCCGCTTCCACGACCTGGACCAGCGGGTGATCGGGCGGGGTTTCGAAGCCGGGCATGTCCATCGTCATCCGGGCCCGGACCGACAGCCCGCGCGCCGACAGATCGAGATCATCGAGCCGGCGCCGGATGTCGTCCAGCACCGCACTCGCGGATTCGCCGGGCAGCAGCCGCCGGTCGGCGACGACGGTGCACTCACCGGCGACCACCGTCGGGCCGGTGCCGCCGCTGATCGTGCCGATGCTCCAGGTCGCCGGCCCGGCCAGCAGGTGCGCGCTGGTGGCGAGCTCGGTCTGCCAGGACTCGATCGCGGTGATCACGGCCGCGGCACCGGAGATCGCGTTCGCTCCGTCCGAAGGGTTTCCGGCATGCGCCGGCCGGCCGCTGATCACGAACTCGACGTAGGAGTCACCCCGGGTGGCGATGATCGTCTGCAACTCGGTCGGCTCGGCCACGATGCAGCTGGCGAACGGGCCGATCGGACCGCCGAGATAGTGCCGGATGCCGAGCCCGTGGTCCTCCTCGTCGACGACCGCGGCCAATTCCAGCGGGCCGGCCAACCGGACCCCGGCCTGCCGGACGGCGGCCATCGCGGTCAGGCAGGCGGCCAGGCCGCCCTTCATGTCGGTCGAGCCGCGGCCGTACAGCCGGCCGCCGGAGATCTGGCCGCTCCACGGGTCGCCGGTCCAGCCCTCGCCCAGCGGGACCACGTCGGTATGGCCCAGGAACAGCAGCCCGGGTTCGCCGCCGCCGGGCAGCCGGACCGAGACGTTGGACCGGTCCTGCGCGACCTCGCTGGTGATCACCTCGAGCTCGAGTCCGGCGGCGAGTTCGGACAGCACGGCAACCGTCGGCGCCTCGCCGCCGGGCGGATTGACGTTCGGGACGTGTCGGGCCGGCGCCCGCACCAGCGCCACCGCGAGCCGCGTCACCAAGGTCTCGTCGATCTGGTCCAGGACGGCCCGCTCAGCCGCTGACAGCACCGTGGGGTTGATGGCTATCTCCTCACCTCCAGGTCACGGGGCAACCTGCAGAGCGGCTCGGCGCCGCCAGCGGAGATGATCACCGGCTCGGACAACTCGTACCCCCAGCCGTCCATCCACAGCCCCAGGATCACGTGCAAGGCCATGCCGGCGGTGAAGGTCCGAGTCTCTTCGGTTCGGAGGCTGATCGTCCGCTCGCCCCAGTCCGGAGGATAGCCGACGCCGATGGAATAGCCGATCCTCGATTCTTTGGTCAGACCACGCGCGTTGATGACCCGGCTGAACGCCGTGTGTGCCTCCCGGATGGCGGTGCCCGGCGTCATCGACGCCAGGGCGGCGGCCATACCGTCCTTGATCACCGCCGCCGCTCCGGCGAGTCGCGGCGGCGGATCGCCGAGCATCACGGTCCGGGCCAGCGGTGCGTGGTAGCGCTGATAGGCGCCGGCCAGTTCGATCGTCGTCGCCTCACCGACCCGGAACGGCTGCTCGGACCAGGTGAGGTGCGGGGTGCCGGCGTGCACCCCGGTCGGCAGCAGCGGCACGATCGCCGGGAAGTCGCCGCCGTGATCGTCGGTGCCGGCGGCCTGGGCGGCGAGGATCTCCGCCGCGACGTCGCACTGCCGGCGGCCGGCGGCCACCGACTCGAGCGCCACCCGCATCGCCTGTTCGGCCAGCCGGCCGGCGATCCGCAGCCGGTCCAGCTCGGCCTCGGATTTGATCAGCCGGACCCAGTTGACCAGGGCTTCGCTGTCCACCACCCGGGCCCGGCCGACCCGGCCGCAGAGCGACAGATAGGCCCGGACCGAGAAGAAGTGCGCGTCGCCCTCGACCGCGATGATCGACTCCGGGTCGACCGGCAGCAGGCCCAGCGCCTTGGCGCGGTCGGTGATCCAGTCGAACGGATGGACGTCGTCGCGGTGCACCAGGGCCTCCGGATAGCCCTCGACCCGATCCTCCGGCAGCTGGGCCGTCGAGGTCGCGCCGTTGGCATCCATCGCCCGCAGGAACAGCCGCGGCTCGCCGGTGGCCGGCACGATCAGGCACTGCGGCATGTAGAACGACCAGGCGTTGTAGCCGGTCAGATAGAACAGGTTGGCCGGGTCGGCCACGACCAGGGCCGACCAAGATCGCGGGGCCATCGCCTGCTGCACCCGGCGGACCCGGTCGGCATACTCGTGCTGGGTGACCGGCTTGATCGGGCCTGGTTCGATCATGCTTGGCCGGCCAGCGTCTGTCCCTGGCCGATCAGCTTGCGGCTGATCAGTCGCAGCGCGGCCCAGACCGTCGCCTGATTGGCGGAGATCACCGGGATGCCCAGGTCTACCTCGAGCGGGGCGATCAGGTCATAGCTGCTCAGGTTAGTGCAGGAGATCAACACGGCCTCCGCGCCGGACCGGGGGATGCCCATGATCATCTGGGCCGTGGTGCGATACGGGACCTGCCAGATCTTGGACTTCAGGCCGAGGAATCCCTGCCCCGACACGGAAACGCCGGCCTCGGCCAGGAACTGGACCAAGCGTTCGGTGACGACCTTGTCGTACGGGGTCGCGACACAGACCGTGCTCACGCCCAAGGCAGCCAGTGCGGCCAGCAGGGCCCCCGAGGTGGTGATCGCCGGGGCTCCGCCGGCCAGCTCCATCGCTACCGTCAGCTCGCGTTCACCGGCGAGTCCGTGGACGAAGCTGCCCGAGGTGCAGGCGTACGCGTAACCGACCGGCTCGATCACCTTGAGGTCGGTGACGCACTGACTGATCTGATCTTGGTCGGAGAGCACCTCGGACTGTTTCAGGCTGACCGGCACCGATGCGTGCGGCGTCCGGGTGAAGTGCAGGCTGACGTCCGGTGGCAGCCAGCGGTTCAACTCGTCGTCCAGTGCCATGTCGAACGGAGCCACGACACCGATTCGGACCCGGTCCACCGGACCGGTCAGGCGCTCCACCGAGCGACCCCCCGCGGCGCTGGTCCTAGTCATGCGAGCATCATGCACGCGGGATCAGATTGTTGACAATCCTATGGCCGGATTTCTAGTCTCACCGAGTGAGCCCCGCCCGGACCGAGACCGTTATCACGGTGCTCTGCGGGCCGGACGGGGTTCGACCGCGTGGCCTGGAGCAGGTCGCCGAACGCGCCGAGCTCCGCTACGTCGACGCCGCCGGGCTGGTCGACGGGCTGGCCGGAGCCCAGGCGCTCTTCCTCTGGGACTTCTTTTCCACCGCCGTCGCCGACTCCTGGCCCGCGGCGGCCGACCTGCACTGGATCCACGTCGCCGCGGCCGGCGTGGACTCGCTGCTCTTCGACGGATTGGTCCGGTCGCCGATCACCGTCACCAACGCCCGCGGCACCTTCGACCGGCCGATCGCCGAGTTCGTGCTGACCTCGATCCTTGATCATCTCAAGGGCGTACACCTGACCCGTGATCAGCAGCGGGCCCACGGCTGGCGGCATCGGGAGACCTTGCGGGCCGAGGGCCGGACGGTGTTGATCATCGGCACCGGTCCGATCGGCCGGGCGACCGCCCGGCTGCTCCGGGCCGTCGGGTTCCAGGTCCGCGGCGCGGGCCGGACCGCCCGCGACGCCGATCCCGACTTCGGCACGGTGCAGCCGAGCGCTTCCCTCGTCGATCAGGTCGGCTGGGCCGATCACATCGTCGCCGTCGCCCCGCTCACCCCGGACACCTGGCACCTGCTGGACGCGGAGATCTTCGCCGCGATGAAGCCGGCCGCGCAGGTGATCAACGTCGGCCGTGGCCCGTTGATCGACGAGCGGGCCCTGCTGGCGGCGCTGGCCGAGGGCCGGATGGCCGCCGCAGCGCTCGACGTTTTCGCGACCGAGCCGCTGCCCGCCGATCACCCGCTGTGGGACGCACCCGGCGTGGTCGTATCGCCGCATCTGTCCGGTGACGTCGTCGGCTGGCGGGACACCCTGGCCCGGCAGTTCGCCGACAACGCGCTGCGCTGGTTGGCCGGGCAGCCGTTGTTCAACGTCGTCGACAAGCGTCGCGGCTACGTGACCGTTTCATGATCATGATCAAGCCGTGGTTCGAGCCCGAGAAGGGGTGGCGATGACCGACCTGTCGATGCTGAGCGCGACCGAACTGGTCGCCGGCTATCGCTCCGGGGACTTCACCCCGGTGGACGCGACGCTGGCCGCGCTGGCCGCCATCGAGGCGTACGACCCCGCCGTCAACGCCTTCGTCCTGGTCGATCCCGAGCGCGCCCTGACCGCGGCCGAGTGGTCGGCCCGGCGGTATGCCGCCGGTAGTCCGACCGGGCCGGGGGACGGGATCCCGACCACGATCAAGGACATGTTCCTGACCGAGTACTGGCCCACCCGGCGGGGCAGCGCGTTGATCGGCACCGACGGCACCTGGCTGGACAACGCCCCGCCGGTGGCCCGGCTGCGCGAGGCCGGCGCCGTGCTGCTGGGCAAGACGACGACGCCCGAGTTCGGCTGGAAGGGCGTGACCGACTCGCGCGCCTTCGGCGCGACCGGCAATCCGTGGGACCCGACGCTGACCGCGGGTGGCTCGAGCGGTGGCTCGGCCGCGGCGGTCTGCCTCGGCATGGGTGCCTGGTCGATCGGCACCGACGGCGGCGGCTCGGTCCGGATCCCGGCGTCGTTCACCGGCACGGTCGCGCTGAAGCCGACCTACGGCCTGGTGCCGATCCATCCGCCGAGCCCGTTCGGCACGCTCTCCCACGCAGGCCCGATGACCAGGACCGTGACCGACGCGGCGATCATGCTCGAACTGCTGGCCCGGCCCGATCCGCGGGACTGGTCGGCGCTGCCGCCGCCGACCGGCTCGTTCCTCGATCAACTCGAGCGCGGCGTCGAGGGCCTGCGGATCGGCTTCTCGCCCGATCTCGGCTTCGTCCGCAACGATCCGG
Organism: uncultured Actinomycetota bacterium; assembly: GCA_963746025.1. Taxonomy (GTDB): domain Bacteria; phylum Actinomycetota; class Actinomycetes; order Propionibacteriales; family Propionibacteriaceae; genus Microlunatus. Next base: position 291,642 of record CAVUZU010000010.1, on the reverse strand, counting down.
AGGTGGACCGCTGCGTCCGGGCCGCGGTCGACGTACTGGCCGGCGCGGGCGCCCGGGTGGAGCAGGTCGAGCTGCGGCTGGAGGATCCGGTCGAGGCCTTCTCGGTGCTCTGGTTCGCCGGCGCGGCCAAGGTCCTCGAGGCGTACGGACCGGGGATCGACGACAAGATCGATCCCGGGCTGCGGCGCGGTGCCGAGTACGGTCGCACGTTGTCCGCGTCGGACTACCTGGACGCGACCGCGGTCCGGATGCGGCTCGGCACCCTGATGGGGGAGCTGCACGAGTCCTACGACCTGCTGGTCACGCCGACGATGCCGCTCGCCGCCTTCCCGCTGGGTCGGGATGCACCGCCGGACTGGCCGTCGGACGCCTGGACCAGCTGGACGCCGTACACCTATCCGTTCAACCTGACCCAACAGCCGGCGCTGACCGTGCCGTGCGGGTTCACCGCCGACGGCCGACCGATCGGGCTGCAGCTCGTCGGGCCGCGGCACGCCGACGGTCTGGTGCTCCGCGCCGGTCGCGCGTACGAGCGGGCCACGGACTGGTCCGCCCGGCGGCCGGCGCTGCTCGACTCGCACCGACCCGGCCGAGCGACCGAAACCCACTGACCGAGCCCACTGACCGAGCTCTGCGAGAACCACTGGCGAGAGGAACCCGATGACCCGCTACATCACTGTCACGCTCGAGGCCCGCGGGGTCACCTGCCGGGCCCGGCTGCTGGACGACGAGGCCCCCCGGACAGCCGCCGCGGTCTGGGACGCGCTGCCCCTGTCCGGGCCGGTGCACCACGGCAAGTACGCCCGGAACGAGATCTACAATCTCGTCCCGGCCTTCGCGAAAACCGAACCAGGCAAGGAGAACACCACGGTCACCCCGATCCCGGGCGACCTGTGTTACTTCACCTTCGACGCCGATGATCTTGGCAATCCGGCCTACGGCTACGAGTCCGGCTCCGGTCCCGGTGAGCTGTCCAAGATCATCGACCTGGCCGTCTTCTACGGCCGGAACAACCTGTTGATCAACGGTGACCAGGGCTGGGTGCCCGGCAACGTCTTCGGCACCATCGAGGAGGGCCTGCCGGAACTGGCCGCGGCCTGCCAGGACGTCTGGATGGGCGGCGCCCGCGGCGAGACCCTGACCTTCGCCCGCGCCTAGGCTGCGGATCTGCGGGTCGGAAGTCGCCACAGGTAGAGAAACGCATGAGCCCGAGCCGCTGCGTGCCGGGCGTACCAGGTCGGCCGGCGGAGCCGTAGGGTGAGGCGTGATGGAAGGCAACGGAATCCCGCATCCGATCCTCCGGCTGGCACTCGGCCTGGGGACGGGTCTGCTCACCCTGATCGGCATGATTCGGCTGGTCGCCGGCAACTTCGACGGCCGGCTCGCGACGTTTGCGTGGGTCGTCGTCGCGCTGGCCATGATCCCGTGGGTCGCCTACTGCGGCTGGCGCGGCTGGCACGGCCGATTGACCTTCAAGCGTGCCGTGGCGGTCGCCCTGTTGGTCGTGGCCGGCCTGGTCGTGGTGTGGTTGTTCGTGCTGGGGCCGGTGATCGGGCTGGCCTGCTCGCTGGCCGCCTTCGTGCTGATCTGGATCAGCGACTGGCCCGGCAAACGGGTGACCGGCGAGGAGAAGTTCGTCGCGTTCGAGGAACTGGCCGGGACCGAGGACGAGGCTGCAGCACCGGAGGATCCGCGCCCGGACGATCCGGGCCCGGACGACTCCGGCCCGCAGGATCCGGTACGGCAGCGCAGCGCCGGACCCGGCCGGATCGCCGGCGGGCTAGATCAACCCTCGACCTGATCGGCGCCCCGACCGGCCGGCGCAGCCTCACCCGGCGGCGCAAGCGGCGGCCTGGCCCTGGCGCAGCTTCTGCACCAGCGGCCGGAAGAGCATCACGTTGCCAGTGATCATCAGCAGAACAGCGGCAGGTAGGACACCCAGCCGACGGGCTACGGCTGCAGCAGTGCGATTGCGGTGACCCTGAAGAAGCCGGCCACTCAGCGATGGAAGAGCCGGATCCGCCGGCCCCGGTTCTTGCTGCTGGACCGGGCATCGGACGAAGGCCGGAGGGAAGAGTTGATCATGATTACTCCAGGCCGAAGGCGAGCGCGGCAGCGCCGAGCAGCCCGGCGTTGGCCAGCACGGCCGGCCGGACCTCCAGCTCGCTGACGTACGGCAGCACGGCGAAGTCGCGCAGGTGTCGGCGCAGCGGTTCGAAGATCACCCCGCCGGCCTTGGCGACGCCGCCGCCGAGCACCACGGTGCTGATGTCCAGTTCGGTTGCGGTGGTCGCCAGTCCCGCCGCCAGCGCCCGCATCCCGCGGTCGATCACGCTGATCGCGATCGGGTCGCCGTCCCGCGCCGCGGCGGTCAGCGCCCGAGCGTCGTCGGCCCCGGTCCAGCCGGCCTGCCGGGCCGCGGCGACCATCCCCGGCCCACGGGCGTACAGCTCGACACAGCCGTAGCCGCCGCAGACGCACCGGGCGCCCCAGGCGTCGACGGTGATGTGGCCGAGGTGCACCGCGTTGCCGGTCATCCCGACGACCAGCCGGTTGCGCAGCACGGCGCCACCGCCGACGCCGGTCGACACGACCACGCCGATGATCGACTCCAGGTCCCGGCCCGCGCCGAGCCAGTGCTCGCCGAGGGCGAAGCAGTGTCCGTCGCCGGCCAGCCCGATCTGCGGCTCGGCCCCGGTCAGCTCCTTGATCACGGCCCGGGTGCGGGGCACGATCGGGAAGCCGCGCCAGGCGCCGATATTGACCGGTGACACCGTGCCGGCCGGTTCGTCGATCGGTCCGGCCGAGCCGATCCCGACCCGTGGTGCGGCCGTGCCCGGCTCGAGCAACTCCGTCACGGCGGTCGCGAGGGCGCCGAACACCTCGTCCGGGTCCGCCGAGCGCGGCGTCGGCTGTTCGGTCTGCCGGCCGATCCGGCCCGTGTCGTCCACCAGCGCGGCGGCGATCTTGGTCCCGCCCACGTCGATCGCCAGCACCTGCTCGGTCATCGATCCTCCTCGCTACGGGCGCCGAGCTTAGTGTGCGGGCTCCCCGATTCGCCGCGCCGAGCTCTCGATTCCCTTGTCGGGAGGTGCCCGGCTGGCCGGAGTCAGTAGAGTGACCGGTTGTGGCAGTCTCAGATTTTCCCGTAGAACTCGCCGAGCTGGGCACGGCCCTCGACTCGATCGAGGCCGTACTCGACCCCGAAGCGAAGCGCGCGGAGATCGCCGAGCTGCAGATCGAGGTGGCCGCGCCGGACCTGTGGGACGACCAGGCCAACGCCCAGCGGGTGACGTCCCGGCTGTCCCTGCTGCAGTCCGAGGTGGAGCGGATGGCCCGGTTGCGGTCCCGGCTGGACGATCTCGGCGTGCTGGTCGAGCTGGCCGAGGAGGAGAGCGACGCCGCGAGCCTGGCCGAGGCGGAGTCCGAGCTGACCGGGCTCCGGTCCGAGATCGACGCCCTCGAGGTGCGAACCCTGCTGGCCGGCGAGTACGACGAGCGCGAGGCGTTGATCACCATCCGGTCCGAGGCCGGTGGCACCGACGCGGCGGACTTCGCGGCCATGCTGCTCCGGATGTATCTCCGCTGGGCCGAGCGGCATTCGTACGCCACCGAGGTCTACGACACCTCCTACGCCGAAGAGGCGGGGATCAAGTCGGCGACGTTCACGGTCAAGGCGCCGTTCGCGTACGGCACGCTGTCGGTGGAGCAGGGCACGCACCGGCTGGTGCGGATCTCGCCGTTCGACAACCAGGGCCGGCGGCAGACGTCGTTCGCCGGGGTCGAGGTGCTGCCGGTGACCGAGGAGGCCGACCACATCGACATCCCCGAGGGCGACCTGCGGATCGACGTCTTCCGGTCCTCCGGCCCGGGCGGTCAGAGCGTCAACACGACCGACTCCGCGGTCCGGATCACCCACCTGCCGACCGGGATCGTCGTCTCCTGTCAGAACGAGAAGTCCCAACTGCAGAACAAGGCGGCGGCCCTGCGGGTGCTCCAGGCCCGACTGCTGGAACGCGCCCGGCAGGAGCGGGAGGCGGAGATGAACGCACTCCGCGGCGACGGCGGCAACAGTTGGGGATCGCAGATGCGCTCCTACGTGTTGAACCCGTTCCAGATGGTCAAGGACCTGCGCACCAACCACGAGGTGTCCAACCCGGACGCCGTCTTCGACGGTGACATCGACGGCTTCATCGACTCCGGGATCCGCTGGCGCCGGACCGCCGCCGCGGCCAACTGACCGCCGATCGTGGCGGTGGACGACGGGCCGACCCCGGGGGCGGCCGAGTTCCCCGGCTCGGCCGAACTGCGCGCGCTGGCCGAGCGGCACGGCGTCCCGGGTGCCGTGCTGGGCGTGCTCGAGGTCGGTGCCGACGCCGGCTCGGACCGCTGCCGGGTCGCGCCGCACGGCGTGATCAACACCCGCACCGGCCAGCCGGTCCAGCCGGACACCGTGTTTCAGATCGGGTCGATCACGAAGCCGTACACGGCGACACTGCTGGCGCAGGCGATCGACGAGGGCCGGACGGCACTGGACCAGCCGGTGGCAGAGCTCCTCGGCCCCGGCATCGCACTGACCGCGGACCCCGAGGCGTCCGGCATGATCACGGTCGGCCACCTGCTGACCCACCGGTCCGGCATCGACGGCGACCTGTTCACCGACACCGGCCGCGGCGACGACTGCCTGGAGCGGTACGTGGAGCGGCTGGCCCAGGCGAGGCAGATGTTCCGCCCGGGGAGCCTGTATTCCTATTCCAACGCCGGTTGGGTGGTGGCCGGCCGGATCCTCGAGGTGCTGTACGACCGGTCGTGGCGGCTGGTGCTGCGGGACAAGATCATCGAGCCGCTCGGCCTGACCCACACCTCGACCCTGGCCGAGGAGGCGATCCTGCACTCGGCCGCGGTCGGCCACAGCGGCCGGCCCGGGGAGCCGCGGCAGCCGGTCGATCACTGGACCCTGCCGCGGTCGATCGGCCCGGCCGGACTGATCAACTCCACCGCCCGCGAACTGCTCGGGGTCGCCGCGGAGCATGCCCGGGACGGCGGCCGGCTGCTCGCGCCCGCGGCGGCCGCGACGATGCGCGCCGACTACGGCAGCAACCCGCCCGGCCTGCAGATCGAGGGACACCAGGGCCTCGGCTGGATGGTCGGCCACTGGCACGGGCACGAGGTGTTCGGGCACAACGGGCTGACCGTGGGCCAGTCCGCGTACGTGATCGTGGTGCCGTCGCTGCGAGTCGCGGTCTGCCTGCTGACCAACGGGCCCGGTGCGGCCAACCTCTGGCTGGAGCTGCGCCGGATCGTCCTCGCCGAGTACGGCCTCGAGGTGCCGCCGAGCTCGCTCGAGCCCACCGGAGCAGCGGATCCGCCCGACCGGTGGCTCGGCCGGTTCGGTCGGGTCGCTGAGCGGATCGAACTGCTCCGCGGCGAATCCGGCTATCGGGTCCGGATCGAGGAGGACCTCGATCTCGGCTCCGAGCCCGAGGTCGAGGAGCTCGAGTTGCAGCCGGTCCGCGGCGACCTCTGGGCCTGCCGCTCCGCCGGCCAGTTCTCCTGGACCCAGATCCGGGTCGGCACCTTCACCGCGGAGCAGCGGCCGCCGGGCCGGCCGACCGGCGACGACCGCTACCTCTACGCCGGTTCGCGGATCAACCTCCCGCTGGACTGAGCCGATCCCGATGGCGCGAATGCTCTGCGGGTCGGGCATTGGCACGCGGCATCGGCCGGTTTCCCTGCCCACCAAGAGAAATCGCGACAGCCGACTCGATCACCGGAGCGCGCCGGGGGCGGCACCCGTCTCCGCCTTGACGTGCCGGCTCAGGTGGCTGACGGAGTCGTAGCCGCACAGCTCCGCGATCGTCTGCAGGGTCAGGGTGGAATTGCGCAGGTAGCCGAGGGCGTGCCGGAGCCGGACCGACCGCAGGTAAGCGCGTGGACTGAGGCCACGCAGCCGGCCGAAGTAGGCCCGCAACGCCGACGGCGAGCAGGACAGCTCCAGGCACAGGTCGGCGATCCGGAGCCGATCGGCGAACCGCTGCTCGATCAACCGCTCGGCCGCGGCGACGGTCTGTTCGGCGACGCCGGCCGGCCGCACGGCGCTGGCCCGGCGCAACTGCAGATCGAGTTGTTCGGTGAGCAGCGCGAGCATCTGCTGACGGTCCGGCGCCGGGCGCAGGAATTCGTGGGTGAGGGCGTCGAACAGCCGGCCGACCGAGCCGACGTCGTCGTCATAACTCACCCGCGGCCAGGCCCGGCCCGGCGGCGCATCGAGCTGGATGAAGCGGTTGGCGTAGCCGGTCACCGTGAGCTCGGCATGCGGCGTGCGAGGCGGCGTCGCCAGGATGGTGCCCGGGACGCCGTCGTACGTCTCGTCGCCGATCGGGCAGCGAGCCCGGCCGCTGGCGTAGTAGACGACCTCCCAGCTGCCGTGGGAGTGCAGCGGGAAGTCCTGCCCGGGTGCGGCGACATGGGTGCCGGCGCCGAGCAACCGGGGCTTGATTTCGGTCCGGGAACGTTGCGGCGGGCCGGCGTCTCGTGGCGCTTCGTGCATACGGCGCGTCGTCTCCTGCATTCACTCCTCCGCGCGGTTGCGGCAGGCTCGGGCTTCAGCACAACAGCCGCGGCTCGAGCCCGCAACGAAAGGCGCATGGTCATGGACATGGAGACGGCGTTGCGGGACCTCGAGGTCGCCGCCGACCTGCTCACCGACAAGGAGCGCGACCAACTGGACCGGGACGGGTTCCTGCCGCTGGAGGGGATCCTGACGGCCGACCAGGTGGCCGCGTTCAACACCCGGCTCGCGGAACTGACCGCGGCCGAGGGTGCCACGGCCGGGCTCGAAGTGCACCAGGAGCGGGGCACCGACCGGCTGGCCGATCTGGTCAACAAGGACCCGATGTTCGACGTGTGCTTCTCCCACCCGCGGGTGCTGGCGGCAATTCAGTACGTGCTGGGTTCGTTCCGGCTGTATTCGCTGAACGCCCGGGCAGCGCTGCCGGGTCAGGGGCACCAGGGCCTGCACGCCGACTACGGGGTGCCGGTGACGGCGGGGGAGTATCTGGTCTGCAACTCGATCTGGCTGCTGGACGACTTCACCGCTGACAACGGCGCAACCCGGACGGTGCCGGGCACCCACCGCAGCGGCAAGTTGCCGGGTGAGGTGATGCCCGACCCGACCGCGGCCCACCCCGACGAGGTGCTGCTGCTGGCGCCGGCCGGCACCGTGGTGATTTTCAACAGCCACCTCTGGCACGGGGGCACGCTCAACCGGACCGACCGGCCGCGCCGGGCGATGCACTCCTGTTTCGCCGACCGCGACCTGCCGCAGCAACTCGACCAGCAGGCGTACGTACGGGTGAACACCTACGCCCGGCTGAGCCCGGCCCAGCGCTTCGTCCTCGACGTGGCCATGCCGGGCGCCTGACCTGCCCCGGGACCGTCTCGACGCGCCAACGGGGACCAATGGTCTTGGATTACAGAATGGTCACCTAGACTCAAGCCTGGCCGGTTTCCGGTGCCGTTCGCGGTGCCCTCAAACGTCTAGCCCGGCCGAGGCACAACTGTGATCCGTTTCGAGAATGTTTCCAAGATCTATGACAATCAGCGCCGAGCCGCGTTGAACGAGGTCGACGTCGAGATCGAGAAGGGCGAGTTCGTTTTTCTGGTCGGTGCGTCCGGCTCGGGCAAGTCGACGTTCCTCCGGCTGATCCTGCGGGAGCAGCGACCGACGGCGGGTCACGTGTACGTGGCCGGCCGGGAGCTGAACCGGCTGCACTCCTGGAAGATCCCGAGCATGCGCCGGCAGATCGGCACCGTGTTCCAGGACTTCCGGCTGCTGCCGAACAAGACCGTGCACGAGAACGTCGCGTTCGCCCTGCAGGTGATCGGTAAGCCCGCCTCGGTGATCCGCCGGGTGGTGCCGGAGGTGCTGGACCTGGTCGGCCTGGACGGCAAGGGCGACCGGATGCCGGACGAGCTGTCCGGCGGCGAGCAGCAGCGGGTGGCAGTGGCCCGCGCATTCGTCAACCGGCCGAAGATCCTGATCGCGGACGAGCCGACCGGAAACCTGGATCCGGCCACCAGCGTCGGGATCATGAAACTGCTGGACCGGATCAATCGTTCGGATACGACGGTGCTGATGGCCACCCACGACTCGACCATCGTCGATCAGATGCGCAAGCGGGTGATCGAGCTGGACGAGGGGATCGTGGTGCGCGATCAGAGCCGCGGTGTCTACGGATACTGAGGCCGATCGTCGTGTTTCTGTTGTGTTCTGTGATTGAGGTTGATTGATGCGTTTCCGCCACATCGTCTCCGAGACCCTGAACGGGTTGCGGCGCAATCTGACGATGACCCTCGCGGTGATCATGACCATGTGGGTGTCGCTGTCCCTGTTCGGTTCGGGTCTGCTGGCCAGTCAGCAGATCAACCTGATGAAGGGCAACTGGTACGACAAGATCGAGATCGCGGTCTTCCTCTGTACCAAGGACACCCGGGGCCAGATGTGCACGCCGGGACAGGACATCAGTCAGTCGCAGAAGGACGAGATCGAGCAGACGCTGCGGACCAACCCCGAGGTCGCTCCGGACGGCATCTACTTCGAAACCAAGGCCCAGGCCTTCGCCGAGTATCAGGATCGGTACGCGGGCAATCCGCTCGGGGCGGTGCTGACCGAGCAGGACATGCAGGAGTCGTTCCGGGTCAAGCTGAAGAATCCGGAGCATTACGAGGGCGTAGTGAGTGCCGTCGTCGGACTGCCCGGGGTGCAGACCGTCCAGGATTTACGGGCGATTCTCGAACCGTTCTTCCAATGGCTCAATCTGCTCCAATGGACGGCCATTGTCGCCTCCGGATTATTGCTGGTGGCGGCGGCTCTGCAGATCGGTAACACGATCAGATTGGCGGCCTTCGCCCGGCGCCGGGAGATCGGGATCATGCGCCTGGTCGGAGCGAGCAATCTCTATATCACACTTCCGTTCCTTTTGGAAGCCATCATCTCAGCCCTTGTCGGTGCGACTCTCGCATGCGTCACATTGGCCGCAGGTGTTTACTTCATCATCTTCCAACGGGCCCAACCCTCAATCCAAGGTTTACCCTGGATTCAGTGGAATCACGCCTTGTTGGCCATGGGTGGGGTTGCGATCGTCGGGTTGCTTCTGTCTATTATTCCCACGCTGATAACGACCAGAAAGTACTTGAGAGTGTGACCTGAGTTTTAACTCTCGCGCACGACTCAAGGCCGAACTCAGAATCGGGGCTGGGCGGAAAAATCGAAAATCTGTGATTGGGGAAAGCTGTGGTTCCGGATCTTCCCTGCGCCCGAAAGGGCGCTCCGGGCGACAGCGAAGCGAAGAACGATGGTCGCTTCGCCCGGCCGAAACAAATGTCCGCTGCTGCGGACGCCGTCCGACTCGCCGGTCGGCGACGCTGGTCGCTGCTGGCCGGCCGCCTGCGGGCGGTGCTGGTGGTCGCGGTCGCGACCGCCGTGGCCTTCGCGTTGCCCAGCGGATTGGCGACGGCTGATGACCTCGATGATCAGAAGGCCAAGATCGAGGCGCAGCTCAAGGACACCAAGCACCAGCTGAACGAGTCGACCTCGCAACTGCAGAACGCCGTCGCCGCCGTGGAGCAGGCACAGGCCGAGGTCGATGCCGCGGAGGCCAAGCTCGCCGCAACCCAGGCCGAGCTGGACGAGGCCCGGCGGGTCGATCAGCAGATGGCCGAGAAGCTGAAGAAGTCGCAGGCCGCCCTGAAGGCGGCCAAGGCCGCCGTCGTCGCCGGCCAGCGCCAACTGGAGGCGAAGGAGAAGAGCGCCGCCGCGGTGGTCCGGGATCAGGTGCAGCAGCAGACCAACCTGCTGCCGATCGCGTTCCTGGTGGAGAGCTCGACGCTCGGCGAGTTGCAGACCCGGTTGCAGTGGTCCACCACCATGGTGGAGACCTCGAACAGCCAGATCACCGAGCTGACCGAGGCGCAGCGCAAGCTGAATGCGGCCCGGTCGCATCAGACCGACGTCGAGAAGGAGGACGCGGCGAACCGCCAGGCCGCTGCCGAGAATCTCGAACTGAAGCGGAAGCTGGAGCAGCAGGCGCAGGGCGAGGCCGCCCAGGTCGCCGCACTGCTGCAGACCAAGCAGGCCGCTGAGGACGCGGCCGCCGGCCAGGTCGCGGCGGACAAGGTGCAGTACGCCCAGCAGACCGCCGAACGGGCCCAGGTGCAACAGCGGATCGCCGACCGGATCGCCCGGGAGAAGGCCGAGGCGGCCCGCAAAGCGGCCGCCGCCCGGGCCGCCCGGGTCGCCGCGGAGAAACGGAAGAAGGCGGCCGAGGCCAGGGAGCGGGCCGAGCGACAGGAGCGGGAGAACTCGAATTCGAGCTCCAACTCCGACGACGACGATGACCAGCCGAAGAAGAAGAAGCCGAAGAAGAAAAAGAAGTCTTCGTCGTCCTCGGCTTCGCACGGCTTCGACTACCCGGTCAGCGCACCGATCACTTCGCCGTACGGGATGCGGTTCCATCCGGTGCTGCACTACTGGAAGCTGCACGACGGCACCGACTTCGGCGCCGGCTGCGGCACCGCGATCCGGGCTCCGTACAAGGGTCGGGTCGAGGAGCGCTACTTCAACTCGGGGTACGGCAACCGGCTGATCATCGACCACGGCAACGTGGACGGACGCTACGTGACCACCGCCTACAACCACGCCATCCGCTACACCGTCGGCGTCGGCGACCGGGTGTCCAAGGGCGAGGTGATCGGCTACGTCGGCACCACCGGCTACTCGACCGGCTGCCACCTGCACCTGATGGTCTGGCTGGACGGCGACCTGAAGAACCCGATGTCCTGGTTCTGAGCCCCCGAATGCCGAGTTGTCAGAACTGAGGCTGGCTATAGCAAGCCTCAGTTCTGACAACTCGGCGTGGGGAGTGCGGAATTATCCAAGCCGGGTGTCCGTGGGCGGTGGCAGGGTGAGTGGCTGTGACCGACTCAGTGTTGACCCGGCTCCGCGACCGGCAGGAATGGAAGTTCTTCCGCGTCCTGCCGCGCGCCGATCTGCCGCTCACCGTGCTGTGGTGGATGCTGCTGCTGATCAGCGGCATCGCGCCGGCCGTGTTCGCGGTGGCCACCGGAGCGGTGGTCGGCGCGATCGCGGCCGGCTCCTCGATCGTCGGGCCGCTCGTCGTGGCCGGCGGGCTGTTCCTGCTGATGCAGGTGCTGCCGCCGGTGCTGCAGGCGGTCAGTATGAACCTGGGCAACCGGGTCTCCGCGTGGCTGAACGATGAGCTGACCAGGACCTGCGTCGAGCCGCCCGGCATCGCCCACCTGGAGGACCCGGAGCTCGCCGAGGACCTGACCGTCGCCCGCGAGTTCGATCGTGGGATGACCGGGCCGCCGATGTATCTCAACGTCGACTTCATCTCCGGTGGTCTGCTCGGCATCGTCGGCGGCGTCGCCTCGGCCGTGGTGCTGTTCGGGTTCGCCTGGTGGGCGCCGCTGATCCTGGTCGGCTGCTGGGCGTCGACCCACTGGTTGCTCCGGGAGAGCGGGGTCTGGAAGGACCGGCAGACCGCCGAGGTCCGGTCGGCGCAGCGGCACGCCGACTACGCGTACCGGCTGGCGGTCGATCCGCAGCCGGCCAAGGAACTGCGGCTGTTCGGCCTGGCCGGCTGGGTGGTCGAGCGGTTCATCTCCCGCCGCCGCACCCTGTTCGAGTTGCAATACCGGGCGACCCGGCTGCGCGAGAAGTCGGTCCTGCTCAGCCTGGCGATCGTGCTGGCCGGCAACGCCGTCGTCTTCGGTGCGCTGGGCCTCGCCGGGGCGGACGGCACGATCACCGTGGACCGGATCGTGGTGTTCGTGCAGACCGCGATCGGGATCAGCCTGATCGCCTTCGGCGGGCTGAACTGGGCCCTGGACGGCGCGGCGGCCCCGGTCGCCGCGGTGCTCCGGCTCGGCTCCGTGATGCGGCCGCGGGGAGCGCTGCCGATCGGCTCCGGGCCGGCCGGACCCTTGACCGTGGCCGACACAGTGCCCCGGCAGGAGATCAGGTTCCGGGACGTGACCTTCCGCTATCCCGGCACTGAGCGGCCGGTCTTCGATCACCTCGACCTGACCATCCCGGCCGGCGGCTCGCTGGCCATCGTCGGCCAGAACGGCGCCGGGAAGACGACCCTGGCCAAGCTGCTCTGCCGGCTGTACGACCCCGACGACGGCTCGATCGAGGTGGACGGGGTGGACCTGCGGGAGTTCGATCCCGAGTCGTGGCGCCGGCGGATCACGGCCGTGTTCCAGGACTTCGTCCGGTTCGAGTTGCCGCTCCGGGAAAATGTCGCGCCCTCGGGGGCGGACGAGGTCGCGATCCGGGCCGCGCTGGTCGACGCCGGCGCCGACGGGCTGGCCGAGCTGGGCACGATCCTGGCCAAGGGCTATCCGGGCGGCATCGACCTGTCCGGCGGCCAGTGGCAGCGGATCGCCCTGGCCCGCGCGCTGTGCGCGGTCCGCGACCAGGGCTCCGGCGGTGGCGCCGGCCTGGTGTTGCTGGACGAGCCGACGGCCCAGCTGGACGTCCGCGGTGAGTTGGCGATCTTCGAGCGGGTGCTGGCAGCCACCCGGTCGGCCACGACGATCTTGATCTCGCACCGGTTCTCCACGGTCCGCAAGGCGAGCAGGATCTGCGTCCTGGAGCACGGCCGGGTGATCGAGCAGGGCAGCCACGACGAGCTGACCGCGCTGGGCGGCCGCTACTGCACCATGTTTCGGCTGCAGGCCCGGCGGTTCGACGCCGACTTCGACGAAGAGGGGGTGGCCTTCGATGTCCTCGGCTGAGCGTACGTCCGCCGAGCCGTCTGCGGCCGACCGGGCCGACCCGGACGCGCTGCCGCCGGCGTTGGCCTCGATGTGGCGGCTGTTCCGCCTCGGCTACCAGCACGAGCCGCTGCTGCTGTTGGCCGCGCTCGCGGTCACGCTGCTGGCCGCGGTGCCGGACGCCCTGCTGGCGCTCTGGCTGCAGTGGCTGGGCAACGCGATCATCGCCCGGGACGCCGAAATGATCATGGTCGCCGTGTTCGCGATGGCCGCCTCGGTCGCCGCGACCTGGCTGCTCCGGGTGCTCGGTGACCGGCTGACCCGGCGGTTCCGGGACAAGGTCACGATCGCGCTGGAGACCCACATCGCCACCCTGCAGGCGTCGATCACCGGGATCGAGGTGCACGAGCGGCAGGAGTTCCTGGACCGGCTCGCGGTGCTGCGTAACCAGGTCTTCGTCCTCGACCACATGTATCTGTCGGTGCTCAGCACGCTGGGCTGGATCGTCCGGCTGGCCGTCACCCTTGGTCTGCTCGCGTCGGTGCACCCGTTGTTGCTGCTGTTGGTGCTGTTCGGCCTGCCGCCGGTGTTCAGCTCATCGATCCGGCCCGCGGTCGAGCGCCGGGTGGAGGAACAGGCGGCCCAGCACGCCCGGCTGGCCGACCACCTGTTCGGCACCGCGACCACGGCGGCGGCCGGCAAGGAGGTCCGGGTGACCGGGATCGGCCCGAGCCTGGTCGCCCGGCGACGGAGCGAGTGGGAGCGCTGGTTCCGGCCGGTCGCGGCGGCCCGGTGGGGCAGCGCGCTGACCCACTCGCTCGCCTGGGCCGTGTTCGGGATCGGCTACGTGGGCGCGATCGTCTTCGTCGTGCTCCGCGGGTCGTCGATCGGTGACGTGCTGTTGATCATGGCCGCGGGGGCCCGGCTGTCGTCCTACATCGGTGCCACGGTGGGCGAGGTCGGCTTCCTGCGCGGCATCTGGCTGGACGGGTCCCGCCGGCTGGTCTGGCTGGAGCGGTATGCGGCGCGCCAGGTCGAGGGTGCCGATCGGCCCGCACCCGAACGTCTGGCGCGGGGGATCGTCCTGCGGGACGTCTCGTTCCGCTACCCCGGGGTCGATCGGGAGGCACTGTCCGGGATCACCGCGACCCTGCCGGCCGGCTCGGTGGTGGCCATCGTCGGCGAGAACGGGGCCGGCAAGTCGACCCTGGTCAAGCTGCTCTGCGGCATGTATCGGCCGGCCTCGGGAGCGATCATGATCGACGACGAGCCGCTCGGCCGGATCGATCCGGCGCAGTGGCGGGAACGGCTCGCCGGCAGCTTCCAGGACTTCTTCCGGTTCGAGTTCCTGGCCCGGACCAGCGTCGGCCTCGGTGACCTGCCCCGCGCCGACGACGAGTCGGCCGTGACCCGGGCGGTGCAGCGGGCCGGCGCGGACGACGTGCTGGCCAGACTGCCGTACGGCCTCGACACCCAGCTCGGCCCGACCTGGCCGGACGGTGCCGAGGTGAGCTTCGGTCAGTGGCAGAAACTTGCCCTGGCCAGGGGATTCATGCGCACCGCTCCGCTGCTCACGGTGCTCGACGAGCCGACCGCGGCGCTGGATGCCGAGACCGAGCACGAGCTGTTCGAGCGGTACGCGAGCTCGGCCGCCGACCGCCGCTCCGGCGGCGTGACGATCCTGGTCTCACACCGGTTCAGCACCGTCCGGATGGCCGACCTGATCATGGTCCTGGACGGGTCCCGGCTGGCCGAGCTCGGCAGCCACGGCGAGCTGATGGCCCGGGGCGGCCAGTATGCGGAGCTCTATCGCATCCAAGCCGACTCCTACGGCTGACGGCCGAGCCGAGGAGGAGATATTGCCTCAGGTTGCGGATCCCGCTGCGGTTACGCTTGCTTGCTGGCAACGCGCCGGGGACGACAGGCGAGGATCGATTGATGATGGCGAAGAAGACGACCAAGAGCGGCAAGGCCGGCCAGGACCCGTCCGGCCGGACCATGGTGGCGCAGAACCGTAAGGCGCGACACGACTACGCCATCGGCACCACCTATGAGGCCGGGCTGGTGCTCACCGGGACCGAGGTCAAGGCGCTGCGGGAGGGCCGGGCCTCGCTGGCCGACGCCTTCGCCACCGTCGACGACGGGGAGGTCTGGCTCCGGTCGGCCCACATCCCCGAATACAGCCACGGCACCTGGACCAACCACGCCGCCCGCCGGACCCGCAAGCTGCTGCTCAACCGGCGTGAGATCTCCCGGATCGAGCGTGACCTGACCTCGGCCGGGACGACACTGGTGCCGTTGTCCGTCTACTTCCTCTCCGGGTATGCCAAGGTGGAACTCGCGGTCGCGACCGGCAAGCGGGAGTACGACAAGCGTCAGACGATCGCCGAGCGCGAGTCGCGCCGAGATGCCGAACGGGCCCTCGCGGCCCGGAACAGGGGTGAATGAGTCGATGCCGCGGATCGCGCACCGGGTCAGGGTCGAGGCCGTCAGACCGGTTCCAAGATCACTGATCTTGATCCTGGCGGCGATGATCATCGTGGCCGGGCTGTCCCTGGCCGCGACCGGCCGAGCCCTCGGTGCGTCCGATCAGATCGAGTCCTACAAGATCGACTACCAGCTGGACACGGCCGGCGTGCTGCGGGTCACCGAGACGATCGTCTACGACTTCGGCTCGTCCGGCCGGCACGGCATCGACCGCAACCTGATCACCCGGGAGAAGTACGACGACGAGAACGACGCCGTCTACGACGTCAAGATCATCTCGGTGGAGAGTCCGACCGGCGCGCCGGACCAGTACGACACCTCGACCACGGAGGAGGACGGCGGCCGGTCCGAAGTCACCCGGATCCGGATCGGCGATCCCGACGAGACCGTGTCCAGCAACGAGACCTACGTGATCACCTACGAGGTCCGGGGCGCGATGCGCACCTCGAACTCCTACGACGAGCTGTACTGGGACGCGATCGGCACCGGCTGGAACGCCGACATCAGCAACGTCGAGATCACCGCCACCGTGCCAGGCGGCGCTCAGGACACCAACTGCTATGTCGGTCTGGCGACCAGCCGGAGCGAGTGCGACCAGCAGTCCAAGGCCGGCAGCGAGCGCGCCACCTTCAGCCAGTCGTCGCTGACCGCAGGCGAGGGGATGACCATCGCGGTCCGGATCAAGCCCGGCCTGATCAGCGACAACCAGCCGCACCTGGAGCCGGACGGCTCGAAGGCCACCACCGGCGAGTTGATCATCTTCGGCGTGCTCGGCCTGCTCGGTGCGGCGTTGATGATCCTGCCGCCGATCATCGGCTTCCGCTGGTGGCGGAAGAACGGCCAGGACCAGCGCTATGCCGGCCTGGCCCCCGGCACGGTCCCGCTGCAGGGCCAGCCGAGCCAGGTCGTCCAGCACGACCCAAAGATGGAGATCCCGGTCGCCTTCTCGCCGCCGCGGGTGCCGGTCGCCGAGGCCGGACTGCTGGTCGACGGGGTCGTTGATCACCGGGAGACCGCGGCGACGATCATCGACCTCGCGGTCCGCGGCGCGCTCACCGTGCAGAGCGAGGGCGACAACGACTTCCGGGTCACCCTGGTCGACCCCGGCCGGGCGGCAGCGCCGCACGAGATGACGCTGCTGAGCAAGCTGTTCGACGGCCAGCCGCCGGGCACGGTCAAGGACCTGTCGACCCGGGGCACGATGGCCGCCGCTCACACGGCGATGCAGACTGCGGTCCGCAATCAGGTCGCGCAGCGCGGCTGGTTCGTCAAGCTGCCGTCGGCGACCACGGCGGGCGGCGTGAGCTTCGGCGTCGTGGCGTTCGGTGTCTTCGGCGCCTTCACCTTCGGGCTGCCGATCCTCTGGCTGGTGATCCCGCTGGCCCCGCTGATCATCACCCTGCTCGTGCTCCGGTCGAAGCTGCGCCGCGGCCGGCGCACGCCGGACGGCCGGGCGGTGTGTGACCAGGTGGAGGGGTTCCGGCTCTATCTGGAGACGGCCGAGGCCGAGCAGTTGCGGTTCGAGGAGGGCGACGACATCTTCTCCCGCTATCTGCCCTGGGCGATCGTGTTCAACCTGGCCGACCGGTGGGCTCGGATCTGCGCCGAGCTGGTGGCGCTCGGCCGGATCCCGGACAGCACGCCGTACTGGTATTCCGGCAACTACAACAGCCTGACCAGCTTCAACACCGGATTCATCGCCGGCAGTCTGATCACCGCCTCGACCCCGGTCGCCACCAGCTCCGGCAGCAGCGGCTTCAGCGGCAGCGGCTTCGGCGGCGGCAGCTCGTTCTCGGGTGGCGGCGGCTTCTCCGGTGGCGGCGGTGGCGGCGGTGGCGGCGGCAGCTGGTGAGCCGCCGCCGCAACCTGCCCCGCTACCTTCGGGTCAGCGAACTCCGAGCAGGTCGACGACGAAGATCAGCGTCTCGCCCGGAGCGATGGCGTTGCCGGCGCCGCGGTCGCCGTACCCCAGCTGCGGCGGGATGACGAGCTTGCGCCGTCCGCCCACCTTCATCCCGGCGACCCCGCGGTCCCAGCCCTGGATCACCCGGCCGGCGCCCAGCGGGAAGTCCAGCGGCGCGCCCCGGTTGTAGCTCGCGTCGAACTCCTCGCCGGTGGAGTGGGCCACGCCCACGTAGTGCACGCTCACCTGACTGCCGGGCGTGGCCTCGGCGCCGTCGCCGACCGTCAGGTCGGTGATCTCGAGCTCAGTCGGGGGCGGTCCGTCAGGAAAGTCGATCTCAGGCTTCTCGGTCATAGCCCCACACCCTATGAGGGGGTTCGCGGGACCAGTCAGGGGAGTGCCCGATGGTCTGCCGGGCGGATGTCGACAAGGCTTAGCCCCATGACTTCCGCATTCGAACATCCCAGCCTGAAGATGCCGGTCACCGACGATCAACGAGACCGGGCCGAGCAATGGCTGCAGGAGGCCTACGCCGAGGGCCGGATCACCGAGCAGGAATTCGATCGGCGGATCGGCCAGGTGATCTCCGCCGGCACCCGGCGCGAGCTGAATGAGGCCTTCTTCGGCCTGGTCCACGTCCCCGGGCCGTCCCGGGCCCTCGGCGTGCACCCGGCCTACCAGCCGATGGTCCGGCCGGAGACCAGGCAGCAGGCCGGCCGCGGGGTCGCCGGGCTGGCGCACTTCTCCGTGTTCTTCCTCTGGATCTTCGGGCCGCTGCTGTTCTTCGCGCTGTCCCGGGAGGGCAGCTACCCGCGCAAGGAGGCCGCGAAGGCCTTCAACTTCCAGCTGATCTCGTTGATCACGCTGATCGTCGGCGTGATCGCCAGCAATATCGTCCCGTTCGACATCTTCGACTGGATCTTCCCGCTGATGTTCGTCGGCTGGCTGGTGCTGACCATCGTCGGCGGCGCCAAGGCGCTGCAGGGCGAGGACTGGAAGAACCCGGTCAAGTCGGTGATCAAGCTGGAGGCGCTGCGCGAGCGCTGAGCTCGGCGTACGACCTCGCGAAGGGCTGGCATGGGCGGAACATGCCGGCCCTTCGCCGCGTTGTATATGAGGCTGCACGCTCTCCGCCACTGAGCTAGAGTGGGCAGGCACAACTCAACAGGGGGTGATCGGTTTCGACTTGGGACGATAGTTCCAGGAGAAGCGGGCCGAGGATCCAAGGTCATCTCGTAAACGACTCCTTGGAAACCAATAAGTGCCACTGAAAAGCGCACTGACTTCGCTCTCGCTGCCTGAGCAGTGATCGAAGGGTCAGACCGGGCGTGCCTCCGTCCCGGACCCTGGCCTCATCTAGGAGGCTCACCGGTTCCAGCTGTGTCTTAGGGCTGAACAGGGACATTTACTGAGACTGGGCTTGTCTGCAACGTGCTAGCGCGAGTGCAGGAGCCGAGAAAACGACTAGCTAGCTGCGCCCGGAGAAGACCTGGTTCGTCGCTCGAGGACGCGGGTTCGATTCCCGCCACCTCCACCCGTGACGGCGGACCCTGCTTGGTGCCCTGACGGGCACCTTCGCGGGGTCCGCTTCTGTCTGTTGGGGGACCAAGTCCCCCAAACCCCCTACGTTCCTCTGGGTGTGAGTTTGTTTGCCTGGTTGGGTTCTTGGCTGGTTCTCTGTGCTGACCCGTCAGACCGATCCGAGGCGGTGCCCTGGACGATGACCTTGACTCCGTGCAGGAACGTCTCCTCACCGTGGGGATCCACGCCGGGGACCCCGATGTTCGTGGCCCCGGGATCCTGCTGATCCGGTGAGGTTGCTGCGGCTTGCTCGCTCAAGACGAAGCCCGTGACGTAGTGCGAGACCGTTGCGATGGTCTTCATCGCGAGGTCAGGGTCGAGGCCGAGCGCCTGCAGGTGTCGGAGCTCGTCCTGGAAGAGGTGTCCGACCTTCTCGCCGGCGCCACGCTTGGCGGCGACAACGCGTGCGCTGTCGCGGTGCCGCAGCAGTTCGGCCCGATACGTCGACGCCCTCCGGGAGATCCACTGTTGCCAGGTCTCCTCCGGCTGCGGAGGACCCATACCAGCTCGGAGAACGATCTCGTCGCCGACTGCCTCGAGGATGTCTTGCTTGCTTGAGAAGTGCCAGTACAGGGCCGGTGACTCGACGCCGAGCCGCTCGGCGAGTCGGCGCGTCGTCATCCGGTCGAGGCCGACCTCGTCCAGGAGCGCGAGGGCCTCGACGACGATCACGTCAGGGGTGAGCGGGGAATCGGGACGCTTTGGCACGCCATCACTACTTCACGGTCACGACCTTCACCAGATCTCAGTACCGGGTCTCAGGTGCTGCCGCTGCCGTGACGATCAACGACGAGGTCGCCGAGGTCGTACGGATTGCGGAGGGCTGCGCAAGCCCAGTCCTCCTCGTCGGACATTCCTCGGGCGGCGTCGTCGCCCTGGAGGCGCTGGCGGCCCGTCCGGATCTGTTCCTCGCCGCGGCGATCTACGAGCCGCCGGTCGAGCTCGTCGGCGACGCGATGGACACCAGAGCCCTGGAAGCGTCGCGGGAAGCCATCGAGCAGCGTGACCCGGCACGGGCGGTGCTGATCTTCACCCGAGACATCGTCAAGCTCAAGCCGATCGAAGCCCGGATCGCCCAGCTGTTGACCAGGGTTTCACCCAGGCTGCGCAGGCTCGCCCCCCGTCAGGTCGCCGACAACCACGCCATCCGCGACCTGGGCGACAGAACCGAAGCGTATGCCCGCATCCAGAGCCCCACCTTGCTCATCGGCGGATCCGACAGCCCGCCGCACCTCACCCGTCGGCTCGATGTGCTCGAGGCGACGATGCCGCGCACGACGCGGGTGCGGCTCGCCCGACAAGGTCACGCGGCGCAGGAACGCAACCCCGAGCAACTGGCGGCCGTCATCGCCGAGTTTCACGCAACCCTCGACTCCATGACCCGAAAGGACCCCGACCCATGCTGATCATTGCCGGCTACCTGCTGACGGAGCCCGAGCTCCGCGACCAGATCATCGACGACCACCGCGATCTCGTCGAGCGCGCACGCGCGACTCCCGGTTGTCTTGACCTCGCGATCAGCCCCGACCCGCTCGACCCCGCGCGCATCAACAACTTCGAGCTCTGGGAGTCCGAAGCCGCGCTGCACCAGTGGAGACCTTCGGCGAACGCCCCCGACATCGCGCGCCACATCAGAGGCGGCCAGATGCAGCAGTACGCGGTCGAGAGCGCCAAGGACCCGTTCGGCGCATAAGCCCCGCCGACCCGTCAGATCCGCGGCCGATTATGCGGCGTGTCGCGGCGGGTGTGACGGGTCGATGCGGGCGGTCGGGCCGTTCACCGGGCGCCGTGGTCGCGCGGTCGGCACCGGGAGCCGATCGCGCACAGTATCGCCGAGTCGATTCGGCGAAGTGTCACGATTTCGAGGTGCGCGGCGATCCCGGGTCCGAAATCGGGGGCCGTGCAGCCCGTGCAGCCCGAAATCGTGCCACTCGTTCACGGCGACGGTCTCTTGCTGGCGAGCCGACCGGCCAACCGGCGACTCGCCATGGAGTATTCGGGGTCGAGACGCTGTGCGCAGACCTCGTCGGTCACCGCACGAATCTGGTCGACAGACGGGCGCATGGCCATCGGGGCGCGCTGTCGTTCGGGTTTCCACCTGGACACTCTCGGGGGACGATCGTGGTGCCGGCCGATCAGCGACAGGGGTTGGTGTGGTGATGATGGCTCGCCAAGACCTTCAGTCGCGGGTGCGGCGCATCGCGGAGGAGGTGCTGGCCGAGCAGCGCTACGTCCGGCCGGTCGACATCCTGCTCGGGCTCGGCTGGCTGGCGCCCTCCCAGGTGGATCTATGGCGACAGGGCCGCGTCCCCAACCTTGAGCACGAGATCCAGGCCGGTCTCGGCAAGGTCTCGACCGCACTGAAGGAGGTCGCGCGGTGCGCGCGAGCGCGTGGCTTGGTTCCGTCGGAAACGGCGTACGTCGCGCGCACGCGGCACCTCCGCGGGCTCCGGTTCAGCGTCAGCGGAGATCCGCGGATCGAGGAGGCGTACCGGACGCACTGGGTCTCCCCGGAGTTGTCCGAACGCAAACAACGACGGTTGGCCGAGAAGCAGAACGAGCCACCGGAGTTGGTGGTGATCGCGGCGCGAAAGCCGTGGACGTGCAGCGAATGCGGCAGTGACTTCGGCGGCGGGGCACTGCTGCTGATGGAGGAAGCGGGGCCGCGTTGCCTGGCCTGCGAGGATCTGGATCACCTCGACTATCTGCCGGCCGGCAACGCGGGCGTCACTCGCCGGGCGAAGAAGCTGAGCGGTGAGTCGGCGGTGGTCGTGCGGTGGAGCCGGACCCGGAAACGGTACGAGCGACAGGGTATCCTCGCCGAGCCAGGGGCCATCGAGCAGGCCGAGAGCGAGAGCTGAGCAAGATCGCCGTCCGGAGCTACCGCGGCGACCGGCCCGGTGCCGGGACGAAGCGCCCGAACGAGTCGCCGATCTTGGTCGTGTGAGCGGCGAGCCGGCGGCGGTGATCATCGAGGATCGGCTGGTGCCGGCCGCTGGTGGCCAGGTTGATCAACTGGCCGGGATCGGCGGCGAGGTCGAACAGCTGCTCGCGGTGGCGGCCCCAGGAGTAGCAGACATACAGGAGTAGCAGACATAGCAGGGACGCTCGGTGTGCAGCATCCGGCCGTGCAGGGCGCCGAGGTTGGGCGGTGGCATCAGTCCCGGGAACCGTCAGACGGTCTCGACCACCAGTTGATCGCGCCAGGGTGGGGCGGCGCCCTCGACCAGGGGGCGGACGCTGCGACCGTCGCCGGCCGGGGGATCGAGACCGGCGTAGTCGCACAGCGTCGTCAGGAGATCGAGACCGACCGAGATCAACTCGTCTCGGATCGTGCCGGCGGTGCCGCCGGGCGGGACGATGATCAACGGGACGCCGACCACATCCTCGATCAACAGCTTCTTCTGGTTCCAGCCGTGGGCGGCTAGCCCGTCACCGTGATCGGAGGTGAAGACGATCATGGTGTCGTCGCGCAGTCCGGACCGGTCCAGGGCGGTGATCAGCGTGCCGATCTCGGCGTCGACGCGTTCGCAGAGCCGGTAGTAGGCGTAGCGGTAGCGCCGCCACTGGTCCGGGTCCCACCCCTGGGTCGGGTGCACCAGCCAGGCCCACTGCTGGACCAGCCGCGGCGCTTCGGCCTCCTCCGAGCCGGCGGCGAAGTTTCCCGGCAGGGTGGGCAGCTCCCGCCAGTCCGGCTCGGGCAGGTCGCCGGACGGCGGCGACTGGCCGCGGGCTCACTCGCAGATCCCGTGCGGCTCGGTGGACGAGGCCACCAGCAGGAACGGGCGCCGCCGACGGTCCGGATGGCCGAGAAACTCGGCGCAGTCGGCGGCCAACCCGTCGTGGGTCCGGCGGGAGAAGTGGGTGAATCCCCGTTCCGGCGGCGGGGATTGCTCGGGCGCGTGCCACTTCCCGCCATAGCCGCAGTCGTAGCCCGCGGCGGCGAAGACGCTGCCAAGGTCTCGACCGGGAAGTCGTCCGGCGCGGCGTCGGTGTTGTCGTCGAGGCCGAGCTGGGACGGCAGCCGCCCGGTGATCATCGACGCATGGGACGGCGCGCACAGCGGGCTGGTGCAGTACGCGTTTTGCGGAACCGGGTGCCGCGATCGAGGTTCGGGGTGCTCAGGTCGGCGTTCCCGGCACAGGACAGCGCTCCGGCCCAGTGCTGGTCGGTCATGATCACCAGCAGGTTGCCGGGCTCTCGGCCTCCCTCCCCGAGGATGATCAGGATCCGCCGGCCTGCTGCAGCGACTCGGCGTATTCAGCGGCGATGGTGTCGCCGCCGTCGCGCTTCCAGGCCGCCACGGCCTCGTCCCAGTCCTGCAGCGTGCGCTGGCCGCGGATCACCTCGTCCTGCAGGCTCGACATGGTCTTGCCGAGCGTCGCGCCCAAGGTCTCGTCGGTCTGCGAATACAGGCCGGCCGTCGGCCACGGCACGCCCGCGGTCACTGCTGATTCCTCGGCCCGATACTCGGCCTCGGCGACGTCGGGGAAGTTGGCGACGTAGTGCACCCGGGGCGGCGACATGACGTAGCCGATGTTGAAGATTTCGGCGGCGCCGTTATCGGTGAGCACCGGCTCACCCTGCTGCCGGGTGTGGTGAAAGTCGGCCAGGCCGTAACTGAGGAACTCCTCCTCGGCGGTGCCGAACGGGGCGGCCAGGTAGTTCAGGGTGCGGAGCAGTTCAGCAATCCGGTCCGGCGATGCCTGCTTCAGGGCCGTGACGCAGAGGATCGCCGGCCCGAGGTACTGCGGCGCCCAGCCGCCGCCCTCCCATTTCGGCGGCCGGACCACCGCGACCGTGTGCTCGGGATCTTCGTCCTTGACCGCCTTCGCGCTGGGGAAGAACGCTCCCGGGCCGCTGACCATCCGGACCGTGCCGGCGGCGATCCAGGCCGTCACCTGCGCACTGACCGCATTGAACGAGTCCGGATGGAAGACGCCCTCTTTCCACAGCTGGGCGAGGATGTCGAGCGCCTGCCGATACTCGTCGGTCGCGTAGTCGCGGGTGAACGTGCCGCCCTCGACCCGCCAGGTGTTCGGCGTGCCGATCATCTGGTTGACGTACTGCAGCATGTTGCGGGGTGATCGTTCGGCCCAGTGGTTGTGCTTCGGGTCGGACAGTCCGCGGAACAGCTCGCGGAGCTCCTCGCCGCTGGTCGGCTCGATCCCGACGCCGAGCTCGGTCGCGATGTCGTCGCGGACGATCAACGAGATGACCTGCGGCGTCCGGTGCTGCGGGATGCCGTAGATCCCGTTGTTGTAGACCCCGGCCGGCCAGCTCAGGGTCGGGATGTTCGCCAGCGCCGGATAGTCCAGGATCGCGTCGCCGCTCAGCTGCTCGGTCAGGTCGGCGAACTTGGCCTTGAGCAAACCCGGCAGCTGGGTCGTCTGGTACAGCTGCACGACATCGGGCAGATCGCCGCTGGCCAGGATGGTGGCCAGCTTGGCCGGGAAGTTCGCGGTCGGTGCGCCGATGATCTTGAGCTCCGCGCCGAGCCGAGTCTCCAGCTCCTGCCAGTAGCGGTTGCCGTTCCGCTCCCGGACCACGTTGTTGATGATCGCGGCCGCGGTGATCGGATCGCCGCTGGTGATCGGCTTCGCGTCGGTGAACGGCGCCGGATCGGCCGGATACTTGGCAAAGGCCGGCTGGACTCCGGCTGCGGTCGCGGGTTCGTCGGCGGTGACCCCGGTGAACGGATGGTAGGCCGGCAGCGGCACACCGGTCCGGGTCTGCTGACCGCCGGTCGTGTCGGCAGTGTCGCCACAGCCGGCGAGCAGCGACGTGCCGCCGGCGGCCAGGGCCGTGGCCGCAGCGCCGCGGAGCAGGGTGCGTCGGTCCAGTGGACGGTTGATCATGATCAACGATTCCTTCTCGTGGTCAGCCGGGCGCGGTGGGAACGGCCGTCGCGATCTTTCGTGTCGACCTGGATCGTGATCTTGGAACCGGCCGCGGTGACCCGGATCGTGGGGTCTGCCGACAGCGGCTGGTAGCCGGCGCCGGTGAGCGTGACGGTCACCGAATCGACGTTGTTGGCGGGGTTGGCGACGCCGACCAGCAACTCGTCCCGCTGCACGGTGAGGGCGACCGAGCAGAGCTTGGAGGCGGTCAGCTTCGCGCCGGCGAGTCGTCCGGCGAGCGGGACTGCCTCGGCCGGGTCGGGGATGCCGAAGAAGTTGACCCCGGTGAAGCCCGCGGCGGCCGCGTACACGGCATGGGTGTAGTTCGACTGGGCCAGGATCGCCACGCCCGGATCCCGTCGCCGCTGCTCGGTCGCCGCGGCGCTGGCCCCCGGCAGGATCAGGTACGCATAGCTGCCGGCACTCGGATCCTTGCCGTGGGCGAAGTACAGGGTGAGGTAGCGCCGGGTGTACGGGGTGTCGTCGTGACCGCTCCAGTAGTGGTTGATGTCCAGCCAGGTCCCGGTCCGTTCCTGCCGCAACGCGACCAGGTCGGCCGGGGTGCCGGCGACCGGATCGAGCAGCACGTACCCGGCCACCGAGGCCAGGTGGGCCCAGGACGGCCGGCCGAGGTTCGCGGTCCAGCCCTGGTCGGCCGGCTGCCGGACGCCGTCGACGATCAATGCGTTGGGCCCGGCCTCGAACAGGTTCCGGTTCTCCATGATCGTTTCGATCGGGTACGAGCCGTCGCCGACGATGCCCGAGCCGAGCGCGACGACGGCGTCGTCCAGGCAGAACCAGGACTTGTTGCCACGCAGCGCGGAGCCCTCACCCGGCCCGACGATCTTCTGCCCGACCACCGCGCGCACCCCGTCGGCACTGGCGCCGCCGGCGAAGGATGCGGTGGTGCCCCGCTCCCACATTTCCGGCAGCGGGCGGCGCTCGACCGTGATGCCCGGCAGCCGCATCGGGTCGACCGTCGGCCAGAACACGTCGGAGAACTGCGCGTTGTCGCCCGGCAGATAGAGGTAGTTCATACCGCGGCCCTGATTCCAGCCGCGCTTGTTCTCGCCGGTGGACATTGCCTCGTAGGCGGCGACCCCGACCCGGCACATGGCCACTGTGAAGGCCCACCCGGGGCGGCGGTGGATCGACCGGGCCATGCTCGGGATCAGCCGGTGGCCGGGCGGTTCGGGGGCCGGGGTGAGCGTCGGGTCGTCCAGCACCGATCGGAACAGGCCGAGCCGGCGCAGGTTCGAGGTGGCCAGCGGATCGACGAAGGTGCCCCGCTCGAACCAGCCGCGGCACCGTTCCCGCCAGGCCTTGGCCCGGTCGGCGGGCACGGCGGCGGCGAGGGTGAGGATGCCCTCGGCGATGTCCAGCGCCGGACCGTGTTCGACCCGGTTCTTGCGCGACGTCGCCCGGCCACAGACATGGGAGAAGGTCTGGTTGTCATAGACCACCGGCGCGTAGCAGTTCTCCACCGAGTCGAAGATCAACTCCACGTCCCCGGTCAGCTCCCAGGTCGAGCCGGCGAGCAGGGCCAGCAGCACACTGAGGTCGCGGAGCAGCCCGGAGCCGTAGGTCCCGGTGTAGGGCTGGCTGTCGTGCTGGATGAAGCCGCCGTCGCGATGGAACCCGTCGCCCTTGGTCGTGTAGACGAAGACCTCACTCAGCGCGGCGCCGGCGGTCTCGATCCGTTCCGCGGTTCGGCCGTTGACGCCACGCATGATCACCGCCTCGCACAGGTCGACCCGGTTGGCCCCGGTGGAGAGCTTGCGGCGCGGGTCGCCCACCGGATAGAGGTAGCGCGGGTCGGGGACGTACCAGTCGATCGAGGCGCAGTAGGCCTCAAGATCATCCGGGTCGGCCGCGTCGCCCAAGATCGCGAAGATGCCGGCCAGATACTGCGGCAGTGCGATCTCGGAGTTGTACCAATTGCCGGTCTCCGGCACGCCGGCGGCGTAGTTGTGGGTGAGCAGCGTGCGGGCCCCGGCCGCGATCGCGGCGAACAGCGTGGCGTCGTCGTGATGGCGGGAGCCCTCGGTGGCCCAGGCGATGCTCATGTTCCGCAGCTGGCTGCCGCTGGAGGCGGCGTTCCTTGATCGATCCGGATCGTTCAGGTCGTACGGCAGCTTCTTGAACACCGCCGTCCGGTTCGGATCCGGATCGATGTCGGCCATGTAGCCGTCCACCGCGGTGTCCTGCGCCGCGATCGCGGCCCGGACCGCCGGGTCGGTCAGGTCCTGGGGGCCGCCGGTGAGGAAGTCGACCCACCACTGGCGCAGCCGGGCGAACTCCGTCTCGTCCGCCCAGGCCAGGGTCGGCCGGCCGAGCAGCGCGGCGGCGGTAAGTCCGGTGGCGGTGCCGGTCGCGCCGCGCAGGAACCTGCGCCGGGACAGGTCCGGAACGGTGGCCGTGCGGCCGTCGG
Source organism: uncultured Actinomycetota bacterium (assembly GCA_963746025.1). GTDB lineage: Bacteria > Actinomycetota > Actinomycetes > Propionibacteriales > Propionibacteriaceae > Microlunatus. The sequence goes on along the minus strand of CAVUZU010000010.1, from coordinate 264,539 downwards.
CCGGCGGACACGGATCGATGATCATCAGCGGGCTCCTCGAGCTCGGATCGACCGGTGGGCTGCAGAGCTGGGACACCGGTCCCCGCACCCCGGTGGCTTCCCGCCGCCCCCTCGCTGGGCCGGATCAGGAATTTCCGTCACATTACGTCGGGTTCCGGCATAAGGTCAAGAGTTTGTCGATCAATGCCATGGATAGCCGTTGTGGTCAAGGTAATACGATGATCGAGCCGCTATGATCGGTAGTCGGTGAAACGGCGCGGGACAACAGCTAAGGCAGGAGGAGTCGGTGATGGTCGCAGGGACGTCATCCGGCGCCGATCCGGCGCTGCTACGCCGGCTGAACACCGAGCTGGCCCTGCGGACCGTGCGGGAACTCGGCGCGATGACCCTGGCCGAGGTGGCCCGGGTCGCCGGCCTGGCCCGTTCCACCACCGCCGACGTGCTCGGCGACCTGGTCCGGTCCGGCATCGTCGCCGAGTTGCAGCCGGCCAGCGGGCGTTCCGGCCGGCCGGCCCGGCGGTACGCGTTCCGGGCCGAGGCCGGCTATCTCGCCGGGGTCGGCATCGACACCACCGGCGTGCAGGTGGTGGTCTGCGATCTCTCCGGCGACGTGGTGGTGTCCCGGGCCGGCGAGATCGACGACCGGCACCGCTCGTCACCGATCCGGATCGCCCGGCAGGCGGTCGAGCAGGGGCTGCGGGAGGCGGGGGTCAAGCCGCGGCTGCTGCGCGCCGCCGCGGTCGGGATCCCGGGCGTCGTCGGATCCAAGGGTGACATCCTGATCTGCCACGGTCACCCGGACTGGGTCGGTGTTGATCTTGCGGCCGCACTGGGCCAGGAGCTGCGTTGCCCTGTCCTGGTGGAGAATCGTGGCCGGATGGCCGTCCTCGGCGAGGTGTGGCGGGGGATCGGCGACGGAGTCCAGGACCTGATCTTCGTGCACGCCGGTGCCCGGAACGGGGTCGGGGTGATCGCCGGCGGCATCCTGCTGCAGGGCCGGCACGGCGCGGCCGGCGAGATCGGCCATCATCCGGCGCTGCACTGGACCGGTCAGCAGCGCTACGGCGACGAGTTGGCCGAGCTCTATCCCGGCCTCGCGCTGGAGGACGCGGCGGTGGCCGCTTTCGCCGCGGCGGCGGACGGCGATGACCGCGCGAGCAGCCTGGTGGAGCGCTATGTCGACGATCTCGCCGCGGGCATCAACGCGCTGGTGTTGATCTTGAACCCGGAGCTCGTGGTGGTCGGCGGACCGATCACCCGGGGCGGCGACGTGGTGCTCGAGCTGCTGCGGTCACGGGTGGAGCGGGTCGCCTTGTTCCCGCCCAAGGTGCGATTCTCCGAGCTGGGCGACGACGTAGTCGCGCTCGGTGCCGCCCGCCGGGCCCTGCTCCAGGTCGACGAGAACCTGCTCGAGTTCGCCCGGCCGTGATCCGGCTCAGCCGACCGAGGCTCGCACGATCCGGCTGATCAACTCATCGATGCTGCCTTCGTCGACGAGCACTCCGGGCAGGGTCAGCTGCTCGATGATCAATCCGGTCAGTGCGAGATAGAGCATGATCACCGTGCCGCGGTCACCGGGCAGTCCGGAGGCGGCGTGGTTGGTGACGTTGAACTCCAGATCCTCGCGGACCCGCCGAGTCAGCATCTGCTGCAGGGCCGGCCGGCGGGTGGCCTCGAGCCGGAGCTCCAACAGCGCCAGATAGACCGATCGCCGATCGATCAGCCGGAGCACGACCCGGCGCATCACGGCGGTGAGTTGATCAAGGTCCGCCGGTCCGGTGGTCGACTGCTCCAGTTCCTCGGCGTCCGGCGCGAACCGCAGATACAGCTGGGCGCCGACCTGGGTCAGCAGGTCGTCTCGTCCGGCGAAGTAGTTGGACGCGGTGCCGACCGGCACGCCGCCCCGCGCGTCCACGGTGCGGAAGGTGAGGCCGCGGGCCCCGTCGGCGGCGAGCACGTCGATCGCGGCGTCCAGCAGGGCCGTGCGGCGGCCCGGATTGCTGACCATCGTGTCCTCCGATTTCGTCACTTGCCTAACCACTACGTCTGAAGTAGTTTATATCCACGACAGCTGTAGTGGTTAGCAACCACCTGGGACTGCAGAGAAGGAACCATGCGAAAACTGACCTACTTCGTCGCCAGCACCATCGACGGCTTCAGCTGCGGCCCGGACGGGGCCACCGGCTTCTTCCCGTTCGCGCCGGACACCAAGGACTTCATGACCGCGAAGTACCCCGAGACCCTGCCGACCGTGGTCCGCGGCCTGCTCGGTATCGACGACGCCGAGAACCAGCAGTACGACTCGATTCTGCAGGGCAAGGGCTCGTACCAGATCGCTCTGGACGAGGGCGTGACCAGCCCGTACGCGCACGCGAAGCAGTACGTCTTCTCGACCGCCCTGGCCACCGACCTCGACCCGGCGGTGACGATCGTCGACAGCGATCCGTGCGACTACGTCCGCGGGCTGAAACAGGACTCCGGGCTCGGCCTGTGTCTGCTCGGCGGCCCGGCGATCGCCGGCGCGCTGCTGCCGGAGATCGACGAGCTGGTGGTCAAGCGCTACCCGATCGTCGCCGGCCACGGCAAGCCGCTGTCCCGGACCGCCTTCGCGCCGGGCGGCTTCCAGCCGGAGTGGACCCACGCCTTCGCCAGCGGCGCCGACTACACACTGTTCCGCCGGGTCCGGGAGGGTTGATCACGGCCCGTCGTCCACCGGCTGTCAGGATGTCCGGATGAGCATGACGCTGCCGCCGCTGACCACCCCGGTGCGGATGATCGGTGGCCGCCGCTTCGACTTCGCCCGGCAGATCGCCGTGATGGCGATCATCAACCGGACGCCCGACTCGTTCTACGACCAGGGCCGGACCTACGAGCTGGACCGGGCGGTCGAGTCGGCCTGCGCGGCCGCGGCGGCCGGCGCCGACTGGGTCGACATCGGCGGCGTGCCGTTCTCGCCGGACACGGCGCCGGTGAGCGAGAGCGAGGAACTGGACCGGGTGCTGCCGGTGATCACGGAGACGGCGCGGCGCAGCAACGTGGTGATCTCGGTGGACACCTGGCGGCCCGAGGTCGCCCGGCAGGCGGCCCTGGCCGGCGCGGCGGTGATCAACGACACCAGTGGACTCCATGATCACGAACTGGCGGAGGTGGTCGCCGAGTCCGGAGCGACGGTGGTCGTCACGCACTCGCTCGCCGCGCCCGGCCAGCACCTCCGGCGGCCGCGCTACGACGACATCGTGACCGACGTGCGGCAGTTCCTCGCCGACCGCGTCAACCTGGCGATCGGGCTCGGGGTGCCGGAGGAGCGGATCGTGATCGACCCCGGGCACGATCTGAACAAGAACACGCTGCACTCGCTGGAGCTGACCCGGCGGATGGACGAGATCGCCGTGCTCGGGCTGCCGCTGCTGGCCGCGGTGTCGAACAAGGATTTCATCGGCGAGGCGACCGGGCTGGACAAGATGGACCGGCTGGCCCCGTCGATCGCGGCCGCGACCGTCTGTGTCTGGCAGGGCGCCCGGATCCTGCGGATGCACGATCCCGCCGCGGCCACGGCCGCCGCGACCATGATCGAGACGATCGCCGGCTTCGCCGAGCCGAAATACCTCCGGCACAACCTCGACTGACCGCCGACCCGGAGCACCTCCGCCACTCCGCGACTGATCGCCGACCCGTCACCTCCGCTGCGACACGCCGCAGAAACGCCCGCGGATCTGACGTCTCGGCGGAAGGGTTCGGGGAAGGTTCGCCGACCCGTCACATCCGCGGGTGTTTTCGCGGCGTGTCGGAGCCGATCTGACGTCTCACCGGGGGAGGGGCGGGGTGACCAGGAAGTGCCAGCCCAGCCACCACCAGAACGCGATGATCACGATCCGTGCGATCCGGGACCGCATCGTCTTGTCGAGCACGGTGGCGAACGTCGCGACGACCGTCGGTCGCCGCCAGCTGAGCACGATCAGCACGACCAGGCCGGCGGTCGCGAGACCGTACGCGGTCAGGATGATCAGCCGGCTCACCGGGGCGACCTCCCGTCCGGTGCGTGCTCGGCGGGACGCCAGCCGCGGCGGAGCAGGGCGATCCCGCCGCAGACCCAGGCCGCGGCGAACGCGAGCCGGCCGGGATCGGTGTCCAGCAGCGGACCGACCAGGTCCGACACCGCCGGGAAGGCCAGCTGGGCGCCCGCCTCGACCCGGCTGAGCAGATAGGCGCCGATCTCGAACGCACAGGCCAGAATGCAGACCGCCGCCCAGGCGACCCGACCCCGGTCGAGAGCGGGACCGGGCGTGGGGATCCGGGGCATACGACTTCGTGGCCAGGCCATGATCACCGCGAGCAGTCCGGCGGCGCCGATGATCACCGCAAGGACCGGGGAGTAACGCGGCACCGCAGCCAGCGGGATGCCCACCGCCACGGCGATGATCGCGAGCACCGCAGTCGGCGGCAGCCAACGGTCCGGGCCCGGGATCCGGCTCGCCAGACCCAGGCCGTCGATGATCAGCACGGCCGGCAGCAGGGTGAAGATCACGGCCTCCAGGTAGGCGCCGCGGATGAACTGGAGCAGGGCCATCACCAGACAGAGGGCGAGCCAGATCCACCCGCTGCGCAGCTCCGTGCTGGTGATCATGACCGGCTCGCTCCCCTTCTCCGTCCGGTCCGAACGATCGGGCCACTGTCATTCACGACCATAGCGCCGTGCCCTCAGCAGAAGAATCGTGCCGCCTCGTCGGCGAGGATCGACGCTGTCCGCTGGGCACCGGCCGTCCAGTTCGTCCGGACCGCCGACGAGACGTCGTGGCCACGGCCGGGGGGTGGGGGGAAGCCCTCTGCTGTGGTCGACGCCGGCCGGCAGGTCGTGTTCGGCACGGTCGCCGAGCGGGCACGTATCCCTATCGCCGGCGCTCGGCGTCGGAAGCTTCACCGTGCCGCTCGACTGACCCACACCACACCGAGCCGACCGGTGACCGAACCTGGCGACGCCCGGCGCGGCCGGCACCGTGCCGGCTGCGAACAGCAGTAGAGTCGCTGCCACTCGAGGCCAGCATCCAGAGCTGAGGGGGAGTCGATGACGGACTCCGGATCTCCAGACCAAGCCACCGTCGCCAAGGGGCAGCGCGGGCCGGACTTCGTCGTGCCCGACCACGGGCCGCGGCTGATCGACCCGAGGCCGCCCACGTTCACCAGGCCGGCCACGCCCGCGACCGGACCGGTGTTCCCGCGGGACGGTGTCCCGGCCTCGGGTGACCTGCCGCTCGCCGGCTCGGCGCCGAGCAGCAGTGCACCGCCGGGTCCCGAGCGGCGCTCCGGGCGGACCCGGGTGCTGATCGCCGTCCTCGCCGGCGCGGCCGCCGTGCTGGTGATCGTCGGCGTCGCGGTGGGCACGATGATCATGAAACCGGCGGCCATGGCGCAGCCGCTGCCGGAGGACACTGCGCGGGCCTTCGTCGAGGCCGCCTATCGCAGCGACTGTCCGGCGGTGCGGGCAACGATCACCGACGAGTTCTGGGACGGCGCCGGGCTGACCTGCCTCGATGTCAGCTTCCACGGCGCCGACTTCGCCGACACCACGGTGGCGGACTGGACCTTCGCCGACACCGAGATCACCGGCGACCAGGCGACCCTCACCCTCGATCCGCCCGGAGAGATCCCGTCCACCTCCCTGCGGATGCGCCTCGTCGACGGCACCTGGAAGATCACCAACTGGCAGTTCTAGGAATCGGGCTTGCCCTTCGACAGGCTCAGGGAACGAAAACCCGAAGCCCCGCATTCTCGAGGATCTCGGCCGTTACGGCTGCAGTCGGCGACCGATCTCGGTGCCGATCGGGCCGAGCAACTCGGCGGCCCGGCTGATGCTGCGCTGGAGGTCCGGCTCGACGTCGGACAGGGCGAAGACCTCGTCGAATCCGGCGCTTGCGGCGGCAGCGGTGGAGAGCAGGTTACGGCCGCAGACCGCGTACACCTTCGGTACGCCGGCGGCGCGGGCTCGGCGGGCGACGCCGACCGGGGACTTGCCGGCCAGGCTCTGGTCGTCCAGGCTGCCCTCGCCGGTGATCACCGCGTCCGCGCCGACCAGCCGCCGGTCCAGGCCGACCAGTTCGCAGACCAGGTCGATGCCGGGCCGCATGCTGCCGCCGAGGACGGACAGCACCGCGAAGCCGACCCCGCCGGCGGCTCCGGCGCCGGGCGCCTCGGCCAGCCGATCCGGATCGGTCTGCACCCCAAGCGGAGTGGTCGCCGCGGAGGTGCGGAGCGCCTCGGCGACCAGCCGCGCGTAACCGGCCAGCGCGCGGTCGAGCAGCGCGACGTCGTCGGGGCCGGCACCCTTCTGCGGCCCGAACACGGCGGCGGCGCCGGCCGCACCGAGCAGCGGGTTGCTCACATCGGCGGCCAGCACGATCCGGGTCGCCGCGATCCGTGGGTCCAGCCCGGCCAGGTCGGCCCGGGCCAGCCGGCTCAGCCCGCCGCCTCCGGGCGGCACCGGCCGGCCGGCCGAATCGAGCAGCCGGACGCCGAGGGCGGTCAGCAGCCCCGCTCCACCGTCGGTGTTGGCGCTACCGCCGACGCCGATCACGATCTCGGCGCAACCGGCATCCAGGGCCGCGCGGACCAACTCGCCGGTGCCGACGCTGGACGCGGCCAACGGGTCGAGCCGAGGCCGGCCGGCCGAATCTCGCGGCAGCACGCCCAGCCCGGCGGCGGTGGCCAGCTCGATCACCGCGGTCTCCGCGCCGGTTTCGGCCGAGGGGCCGATCGCGTACGTCGCCCGGACCGGATCGCCGAGCGGGCCGGTGACTTCGACCGTCTCGGCCCGGAAGGCCGTCCCGCCTCGCCCATCGGGCCGGAGGGCGCTCAGCGCCGCCTCGACCGTGCCCTCGCCGCCGTCGGCGACCGGCACCTGGTCCACCTCGACCGACGTCGTCGCCAGGCCCTCGGCCAGGGCCCGCGCGACCTCCACCGCCGTCAGCGAACCCTTGAACTTGTCCGGGGCGATCACGATGCGCATGGGCAGAGTTTCCCAGCCCCGCCGACCGTCGCCGCGCCCGGCCGGACCATCCGGCGCAGCCGACCCGGATCGCCCGCCGGGCCGCGGAGGGCCGTGAGAGGATCGGCGAGTGAACGCGCCCTCTGTCTCCTACTCGATCACGGTCCGGCTGGAGGTCCCGGCCGGCGGCGGCGGAGTCGGTCAGCTGACCATGGCCGTCGAGCAGGCCGGTGGCGCCGTCACCGCGCTCGACGTCACCCGGTCCGGCCATGAACGGCTCAGCATCGACGTGACCTGCGCCGCCCGGGACACCGAGCACGCCGATCAACTGGTCGAGGTGATGCGGGACGTGCCCGGGGTGGTGATCGGGAAGGTCAGTGATCGCACCTTCCTGATGCACCTCGGCGGCAAGATCGAGATGAACACCAAGCATCCGATCCGCAACCGGGACGATCTGTCGATGATCTACACCCCGGGGGTGGCCCGGATCTGCCTGGCGATCGCCAAGAATCCCGAGGATGCGCGCCGGCTCACCATCAAGCGGAACAGCGTGGCGGTGATCACCGACGGCTCGGCCGTGCTCGGCCTCGGCAACATCGGGCCGAAGGCCGCGCTGCCGGTGATGGAGGGTAAGGCCGCTCTGTTCAAGCGGTTCGCCGAGATCGACGCCTGGCCGCTCTGCCTGGACACCCAGGACGTGGACGAGATCATCGCCGTGGTCAAGGCGGTCGCGCCGGGCTTCGCCGGGATCAACCTGGAGGACATCTCCGCGCCGCGCTGCTTCGAGATCGAGGCCCGGCTACGGGCCCAGCTGGACATCCCGGTCTTCCACGATGATCAACACGGGACGGCGATCGTCGTCCTGGCGGCCCTCTACAACGCGCTCAGGGTGGTCGAAAAGGACCTGTCCAAGATCAGGATCGTCATGTCCGGAGCCGGTGCCGCCGGCACCGCGATCATCAAACTGCTGCTGGCGGCCGGGGCGAAGGATGTCGTCGTCGCCGACATCGCGGGCGTGGTGCACCGGGGCCGGGCGGGGATCACCGGCGAGCTCGCCTGGCTGGCCGAGCACACCAACGCCCTCGGCATCGATGGGACGCTGTCCGACGCCATCGTCGGCGCGGACGTCTTCATCGGCGTCTCGGCGCCGGGCGTGCTGACCGGGGCGGACGTGCAGCGGATGGCCGACAAGGCGATCGTCTTCGCGCTGGCCAACCCGGAGCCGGAGATCGACCCGGCGGTGGCGATGCAGTACGCCGAGGTGGTCGCCACCGGCCGCTCCGACTTCCCGAACCAGATCAACAACGTGCTCGCGTTCCCCGGGGTCTTCCGCGGCCTGCTGGACGCCCGGTCGACCGAGGTGGCGACGCCGATGTTGATCGCGGCCGCGAAGGCGTTGGCCGGGGTGGTCACCGACGACGAGCTGAACGCGGCCTACATCACGCCGAGCGTGTTCCATGCCGATGTGCACCAGGCCGTCGCGGCGGCCGTACGCGAAGCCGCGGGCGGCGGGCCCGAGCCGGTCGAAACCGAGGTCGCCTGAGCCATCGATGCCCTGTATCCAGCGATGAAGAGGCACTCAGCGACGAAGAGGTATCCAGCGATCAAGAGGCGCCCAGCGATCATCAGCGGCAGTACCGTCGGCAGCCGGGCCCTCCTGGTGCTGGCCGTGCTGAGCTGCCTGCTGCAGCTGATCGGGCTCTATCGGCCGACCGGGCCGCCGACCGTGGACGCGATCCCCTTCCTGGACAAGATCGGCCACGTGCTGATCTTCGCCCTGCCGGTGGTGTTGATCATGCTCTACCGGTGGTCGCGGACCGGGGCGCGGCTGTCCGGCGCGTTCAGCGCGGTGCTGATCGTGGTCTTCGCCGGGCACGCGGTGGTCAGCGAGCTGGTGCAGGCCCGGCTGCTGCCCGAGCGCAGTGGTGACCTGTCCGACGTCCTTGCCGACCTGGCCGGCATCGCCATCGGGTACGGTACGGCGGTGCTGATCCAGCGACGGCGGCCGGGGGACATCGGTGAGTGAGGTGTCGCCCAAGCCCGGGCAGCTGCTGGTCGCCAGCGTGCTGCTGACCGAAGGGATCTTCAGCCGATCGGTCGTGCTGGTGCTGGACAGCGACGCCGACGGGGCACTCGGGGTGATCATCAACGAGATCTCGCAGACCCGGCTGGAGTCGGTGCTGCCGGACTGGGTCGAGACGGTGTCGGAGCCGAAGCTGCTGTTCGGCGGCGGGCCGGTGTCGCCGAACGGAGCGATCTGCCTGGCCAGCATCGCCCGGTCCGGCGAGGAACCGCCCGGCTGGCGGCGACTGTTCGACGACATCGGCCTGCTGCACCTGGACACGCCGATCGAGATCGTCTCCGGTGCCTACGCCGACCTGCGAATCTTCGCCGGGTACGCCGGCTGGGAGCCCGGCCAGTTGCAGTCCGAGATCGCCAGTGGCATGTGGCACGTGGTGGCGGCGACCTACGCTGACGTCTTCGGCGGCCGGCCGGACGACCTGTGGCGCCAGGTGCTCCGCCGGCAGCGGAACCGGCTCGCCTTCTTCTCCGCCTACACCGACGACGCCGACGTCAACTGAGGCGGGCACCGGGCCGGTCGACGGGCACAGCTCTCAGGACGAGGCGCTGGAGTAGCGGGCCAGGGCGACCCGCCAGTGCAGCCGGGTCAGCAGGATGATCACCGCCGCCGCCAGCAGCACGCCGCCGAGCAGCGCGGGATCGATGCCGTGGCTGAGGAACTGCACCGGCAGACTCGCGGCCGCCCCGATCGGCACCACGAAGATCAACACGACCCGGATCGCCGAAGGGAAGAACGCCACCGGATAGCGACCGGCGGTGAGTGCCTCGCGGACCAGGGTGTGGATGAACGACGCGGCCTCGAACCAGAATGCCAGATAGGCCAGATTCGCCCAGATGCAGCCGATCATGGCCAGGCCACAGCCGAACACCAGCGCCGCCGCTACGACCCCGGCCGGTGAGATCGACGTCCCCCGCAGCCCGAGGATGATCAACGCGACTCCGGCCAGGGCTCCGGTGAACGCGGCCGGCTGGATCCAGCGGAAGGTGGTCAGCCACTGTGCCGACGCCGGTCGGATCAGGAGGGTGTCCAGCTTGCCCTCCCGGACGTAGCCGTCGATCCGGGTCAGGTTCGGCGCGACGAAGGTGTTGAGCACCCCCATCGCGAGCTGGAACATGCCGGTGACGGCGATGATCTGGCCGCCGGACCAGCCGTTGATCTCCGATGACGTACGGATGATCAACAGCACCGGGATCAGGCCGGTGGCGATCTCGGCCAGCGCGACCAGTCCGGTGGTCCAGGCCTGGGCCCGGAACTGTGCGTCTCGCTTCAGCGCCTGGGCCAGCGCGGCGCGCCAGATCCGGCCGTGCCGGTACAGTTGATCAAGGAATCCGTCCCGGGTCCGGGCCGTGATCTTCCGGGTGAACATCATGCGCCCACCGCCGAGTAGGAGCGCAGGCCGAAGCGCCAGACGATCATCGCGGCGACGCCGAACACGGCCAGCCAGCCGAGCTGCTGGGCGAAGCCGAAGAGCAGACCGCCGGGCACCTGGTCCAGCAGCACCTCCATCGGGAATGACACCATGAACCGGAACGGCTGCCAGAGCGTGATCCCCGCGACCTCAGGCGGCATCAGCGCCAACGGGACGACCGCGCCGGACAGCACCGGGGTCATGATCGAGATCGCCAGGTTGAACCCTTGGACGTCCTCGAACCAGAATGCGAGCGAGCCGCGCGCGATGTCGAAGATGTAGGAGATCGCCATCGCGATCCCGATCGCCACCACGAACAGCAGCCAGCGCACCGGGGAACCGGGCACCGACAGCTGACCCGGCAGCACGAGAGTCAGGACCAGGATCAACGGGGCCAGCAACAGCAGCTTGATCGCCTTCTCACCGAGATTGTTGGCCAGCCCGTCGAGATGCACCGAAGCCGGCCGGATCAGCCACTTGTTCAGGGATCCGTCGCGGATCATCTCGGCCAGGAACCCGGCGGCCCAGGAGGAGGTGAGCATGTTCACCACCGCGACCAGGATGAAGTAGGTGGTCAGGAACTCCGCCGTGACGCCGATCGTCGCGCCGGCCGCCAGGGCGGCCTGCCAGACGACGAGCGAGACCAGCGGCGTCAGCACCGAGGCGATCTGCAGCAGCAGGAAGTCGCCGCGGTAGACGAAGGTCATGCCGATGTTCAGCGCGAGCACCCGGCCGAAGACCCGGAGTTGTCGCGACGCAGCCTGCACCGGAGCGGCCGGCGTCACCGAGGACGAGGTCATCGGGCACCACTGAGCACGGCCCGCATCACCTCGTCGAGATCGGCCTCGCCGACCTCGACATCGACCAACTCGCCCCAGCCCGGCGCGGCCGACAGCACCGCGGTGATCTTGGACCGGTCGGCTTCCAGCCGCACGATCGGTCCCTCGTTGTTGATCATCGACGTCTCCGGCGGCAGCGTACGCGGTAGCACCGGCGGCGCCGCGTAGGTGAGGGTGATCCGCTTCGCCGGCCGGGTGGACCGGATCAGGTCGGCCAGCCGGCCGTCGAAGCCGAGCCGGCCGTGATCGACCAGCAGCACCCGCTCGCACAGCGCTTCGACATCGTCCATGTTGTGGCTGGTCAGGATGATCGTCGTGCCCCGCTGCTGGTTCACCTCGCGCAGGAAGTCCCGGATGACGGCGGTGGAGAGGACGTCCAGGCCGATCGTCGGCTCGTCCAGGAACAGCACCTCGGGCTGATGCAGCAGGGCGCCGATCAGTTCGCACTTCATCCGTTCGCCGAGGGACAGCTTGCGGACCGGGATGGTGAGCAGGTCGCTGACCGACAGCAGCTCGGCCAGCTCGGCCACCGAGCGGTCGAACGTCGCGCGGGCCAGGTCGTACATGGCGCGGTGCACCAGATAGCTGTCCATTGCCGAGACGTCCCACCAGAGCATGGACTTCTGGCCGAGCACGACGGCGATCCGGCGGAGGAAGTCGAAGTGCCGCCGCCACGGCTCGTGGCCGAGCACCGAGACCGTACCGGACGTGGGCCGGAGCAGTCCGCAGAGCAGCTTCAGCGTGGTGGTCTTGCCCGCGCCGTTGCGGCCGAGCAGGCCGACGAACTCGCCGGGTTCGAGGGTGAGGTCGAGCCCGTCCAGTGCGCGACGGGTCTCATAGGTCCGGTGGAAGAGGCTCTTGACGGCCCCGCCGAGGCCGGCGGACTGGCGGTGGAAACGGTAGTCCTTGGTCAGTCCGGAAGTAGTGATCACAGGCATGACGGCTCCTTGCTGCAACGTATCTGCGGCGCCGGGAAGGGTTGCTGACTTGGCGGAAGATGTGCAGCCTGGAGGCGGCGCCCGCGAGGACGCCGAACGTTTGAGGTCCGGGCTGCGGACCTAGTTAGCTCGCCCGATCACGGGCCAGAGCATAGCCGAACCGCCGCTGGCGATCAGCCTGATTTTCCGGCGGTCAGGCGTCGAGCCAGCCGGCGGTCAGGGTCAGGTTGGCGGCGTGCTGCAGCGGCCCGCCGCCTTCGTGGCCGTTGTACGGCCAGACCGTGATGTCCTTCGGGCCGGCGTAGTGGTGGTAGGCGGCGAAGATCGTCGAGGGCGGGCAGACCTGGTCCATCAGGCCGACCGAGAACCGCGCTTCGGTGCGGGCCCGGGCGGCGAAGTTGACCCCGTCGAAGTACGCCAGCGTGGCGAAGACGCGGTCGATGCTGTCCCGGTGCCCGGACAGGTAGCGGGCGATCTCGGCCCGGGAGCCGACGCCACTGATCTCGGTCGCCCGGCGGAACAGCGCGAACGACGGCACGTCCAGCAGGGCCAGGGCGAGGTCGGACCGCAGCCCGGCGACGGCGAGCCCGATGCCGCCACCCTGGCTGCCGGCGGCGAGCACGATCTCCGCCGTGCCGCCGGCCAGTTCGCGGGCCACGTCGACCGCGCGGTAGGCATCCACGTACAACCGGCGCAGGTAGTAGAGCTCGCGCTGCTCGATGCCGCGGGTGAGGAAGCCCGGCACCTCGGCATTTCCGCCGGGGCCGGGATCGCCGGTGCTGCCCGGATGCTGCGAGCCGCCGCCCTGGCCGCGGATGTCCATCACCAGCACCGAAACGCCGAGCGCGGCGTAGTCCAGCCACTGATGCGGGTAGCCGCGGCCGCTGCCGTACCCGGGCAGGTGGATCACGCACGCCGGCCGGCCACGCGGCCGGTCCGGGCGCAGCCACCAGCCCTTGATCGGGTCGCCGCCGTAGCCGGCGAACTGCACGTCGTGCACGGTCAGCCCGGCGAACGGCGCCGGCTCGGGCCGGGCGATCACGTCCAGCGGCCCGGCGTTCTCGGCCAGCGTCGCCGCCCAGAACGCGTCGAAGTCCGCCGGCTCGTCCGGGTCCGGACGGAACTGCCGTAGTTGATCAAGGGGAAGATCGAACAGTGGCACGGTCAGCCCCGATCCGTTCCCTCGATCACGACCCGGCGGATGGTCAGCGTCCGGTCTCCGTCGGCGTGATCGAACAGGATCAGGTCGGCCGGCGCACCCGGGGTGATGACGCCGCGATCCTCGGTCAGCCGGCCCGGGTTGGCCGTCGCCAACCGGAGCCCCTCGGCCAGCGACAGGCCGGCCAGCTCGACCGCCCCGGCGACCCCGGCGGCGAGTGGCAGCGCGCCGCCGGCCAGGAAGGCGGTGTTCGCATCACCCAGCCGGCCGTCGGCGGTGAGCTCGACATCGCCGCCGACGGGGGTGCGGTAGCGGCCGGGCGGCATCCCGGCCAGCGCGGTCGAATCGGAGACCAGGAAGGAGCGGACCAGGCCCTTCGCGCGCAGCATCGTGGTCAGCGTCGCCGCCGGCAGGTGGTGGCCGTCGGCGATGAAGCCACAGGTCAGCCGGTCCTCGGCCAACTGGGTCCAGAGGTAGTTCGGGTGCCGGGGCAGCGTGCCGTGGGCGCCGTTGCCCAGGTGGGTGGAGTACCGGGCGCCGGCGTCCACGGCCGCGGTGAGTTGCTCCTCCGTCGCGTGGGTGTGCCCGATCGAGACCCGGATCCCGCGCCGGGCCAGCTCGGCGACGTAGCCGACGGTCTCCGGGAAGTGCGGCGACACCGTGACCATGGCGATCTTGCCATCGGCGGCCTGCTGCCAGCGATCGAACTCGGCCAGGTCCGGCGGCCGGATGTGGGCGGCCGGATGAGCGCCGCGGGCGCCGTCCTGGTCGGAAAGATGCGGGCCCTCGACATGAATGCCGGCGATCACGTGCGCCGCCAGCGGGTCGGCCTGCCGGGCCGCGGCGATCGCGCGCAGCGAGCGCAGCATCGCCCCCGGCGACTCGGTGATCACGGTCGGGAAGCAGGTCGTCGTGCCGGCCCCGGCCAGCGTCGTGATCATGCTCACGATGCCGTCCGGCGTGACGTCCGGGCCGTTGGCGTCGTGCCCGCCGAAGCCGTTCACCTGCAGGTCGACCAATCCGGCCGCGATCCACGGCAGGTCCTCGTCACCCGGGTGCTCGACCGGCTCGGCGCCGATGATCTGACCGTCGGCATACCTGACTTCGAACGGCCGTCCGTTGCTCGGATGCCGCCCCACCATCGCCCGCTGCTGGCTCATGCTGCCCAATGATCACATGCAATCGATTGCAGATCAACGGCCCATTTCCGGGTCACTGGGTGTAATCTCACAGGACGTCGACCCGCGGAGGAGGTTACGTCGATGAGCAAGGTGACAATCTACTCGATCGCCGAGGAACTCAGCATCTCGGCCTCGACGGTGTCCCGCGCGTTCAGCCGTCCCGAGCTGGTCAAGGCCGACGTACGGGATCAGATCCTGAACCTCGCCGAACAGCTCGGCTATCAGCCGAACAAGACCGCGCGGCGGCTGGTGACCGGGGTGACCGGGGCGATCGGGTTGTTCGTGCCGGACATCACCAACCCGTTCATGCCGCCGCTGGTGCGGGCGATCCAGCAGGCCGCCGTCGAACGCGACGCCTCGGTGCTGCTGGTCGACGCCGAGGAGGACAGCAAGGCCGAGCTGGGTTTGATCACCCGGATCGCCGGTCAGGTGGACGGCGTGATCATCGCCTCACCGCGGTCGGCCAGTTCGGTGATCAAGCAGGCCGTCGGACGGAAGCCGGCGGTGCTGGTCAACCGGGTGATGGACGGCGTGCCGTCGGTGGTCTGCGACAACACCTCGGCGCTGCGCGAGGCCGGCCAGCATCTGGTCGATCTCGGCCATTCCAGCATTGCCCTGCTGCGTGGACCCTCCGCCTCGTGGGCCGCGCAGCGCCGGGCCGAAGCCGTCCGGACCTGGGCCCGCCGGGCGGACGTCACCTTGATCGAACTCGGCCCGTTCGACGCCTCGTTCGACGGTGGTCGCGCGGGGGCCGAGGCGTTCGCCGGCTCGTCTGCGACGGCCGTCTTCGCTTTTGATGATCTTGCCGCCTGCGGCGTCGTCGCCGGGCTGGCCGACCGCGGCCTGTGGGCGCCGCAGCACCGGTCGGTGATCGGTTGCGACGACGTGCTGCTGGCCAGGGTGCTCACCCCGAGCCTGACCACGATCACCGCTCCGGTGGACGAGTTGGGCGTCACCGCCGTCCGGATGCTGGAGGAGGCGATCGGCGGCGCCACCCCGGAGTCCGTACGCCTGCCCGGCACTTTCGTCCCCCGCGACTCCACCGGCCCCGCCAAGACCCACTAAGCCTCACGTCAAGCCGACTTGTCAGAACTGGTGCTTGCTATAGCGATCCTCAGTTCTGACAAGCCGCAGTCCCACCTGGCTGGGGCCGTTCCTGGCCTGAAAATAGGGCGGCGATCGAGTCTCCTGAATCATCTGGCGCAGTGACACCTATTTTCGGATCAGTCGGCTTCAGGTGAGGTGGGTGGTGAGCCAGTGGGCGCAGGCGGCGATCACGTGGGGCGGTGGCGGGTGGCCGTGATCGTGGTAGAGCGTGGTCAGGCCGCCGTTGGGCCAGGCCGGGTGGGCCGCATGGAACAGGGCGGTGTTGTGATCAGCGTCGCTGTCGCCGCCGCCGGCCAGCAGGAACGGCCGTGGCGCCACCAGACCGAGCAGTTGATCATGGTGCCGGTCCGGTGGCCGCCGGTCGCCGAGATACCAGGGCGCGTCCCGTTGGAGTGATCGAGACCGAAGCCTGGTTCGTGGGCGACGCCGGCCGTGATCCGTTCGTCCAGGGCGGCGAGGTGCAGGGCGAGCTTGCCACCCGGTGAGTGGCCGAACGTCGCGATCCGGTCCGCCCTGATCCCGGGAATGCGGGTCAGGCCGTCCAGCAGCAGGCGCAGGTCGCCGATGCTGCGACCGAGGGCGGTGCTTGGCAAGTTGGCCGCATGCCGAGCGGCGGCCGGCCCGTAGCGGTCGGCCAGCCCGGCCGGGGCATCGTCGGGTACGACGCTCTCGAATCACCAGGGAGCCGCCGCGACGGCGAGTCCGTGCTCGAGCAGAGCGCTGCCGAAGGAGCGGGACGATCCGGTCGGGTCCGCCGACCGGGCTGGCCGAACAGCGGCTCGACCTCGTGGAACGGGATGATCACCACCGGGTGCGGCGGTGGCGTCGCCGGCGGGCCAGCAGGCAGTCCAGCCGATCGCCGAAGCTGTGCAGCCGCAGCACCCGGTGTCGGTCGCGCCGAGCCGACGCCGACCGGCGACCGGCGACCTCGATCGTGCCCGCGGGATCCGGTTCGGCGCCGAGCCGGTCCCGCCACCAAGCGCGGTTGCCTTCGCTGTCGTACGGCATTCGGACAGTGAATCAGGCCGGCCCGATCCTCGTTCGCCGGCGTCGCTGGAAACCGACGGAAACATGTTGCCTCCGTCCGTGCTGTGCCTGATCGTGCTCGTGATCACCGTGCTGCTGTTCCGCAACGCCCGTCGCTGGGTCTCCTACGAGAGCGCCGGAGGACGATGATGAGTGGACTGCTGGAACGTACGCCGGTCACCCGGGCCAGGGTCGCGCCGATGCCGCGCCGACCGCGCTGGACTCCGGCGACCAAGATCGGCACGGCGCTGACCTGTTCGGGGGCGGCATTCAGCTTCGCCCAGCTGCGCTGCCGCGGCCGCAACGTCGTCTTCGGGCTGCTGCTCACCGGCGTGATGCTGCTGTACGCGGTGACGCTGATCCCGGCCTTCGTGATGTGGGGCTCCCTCGGCATGCTGGACACGTTCGCGCCGTTGATCGTGCCGTCCAGGTTCGGCGGCGGGATCCTCAACAGCTTCCTGATGCGGCAGTTCTTCCTGACCATCTCGTACGAGCTGGACGAGGCCGCCTACGTCGACGGCACCAGCCCGTGGTGTTCACCCTGGCGCGGCCTGGCCACCTTCCAGAGCACCTCACGGCGCAATGGATTATCTGATGGCTGCCTCGCTGGCGGCGATCTTGCCGATCATCGTGCTGTTCTTCGTGCTGCAGCGCTATTTCGTCGAGCGCTATTTCGTCGAGGGTGTGACGCTGACCGGCCGGTCGTCGCGACTGCGATAGGTGAGCAGGCCTTCGATCCCACGCAGGAAGGTCTCGCAGATCGGTCCCGGGTCGGTCAGGCAGCCGGCGGTCATCGCGCCGTCGCGCAGCATCACGAAGTGCCGGGCGGCGGGCTCCGAGTCGGGCTTCCCGGTCGCGGCCAGCAACTCGGTGATCGTTTCCAGAAACCACTGCCGGTGCTTGAGGACCGCCTGGTGGACCGGATGGGCCGGGTCGGGGTATTCGGCGGCGGCGTTGAGGAACGCGCAGCCCCGGAAGCCGGAGCCCTGGATGTCACCGACGATGATCCGGCCGACCGCTCGAACGATGTCGTCGGGAGAGGAGTCACCGGCCCGGGCGGACTCCATTCGGCCGCGGATCAACTCGTCACCCTGGGTCAGGTAGGCGACGACGAGGTCGTCCTTGCTCGGGAAGTGCCGATACAGCGTGGCTCGGGTGACCTTGGCCGTAGCGATGATCCGATCGATGCCGACCGAGTGCAGCCCTTCGGCGTAGAACAGGCCGCTGGCCGTGCTGAGCAGACGCTCCCGTGCCTCCGACATCCGTCTCCTCCTCGGGTCGCTTGCCTCAAAGCTAGCAGACAGAACGGTCGGTCTTGACAACTACGGAAGAGCGATACACACTCAGGTAGACCGATCGTTCTATCTATCTCTGGATCGCACCGAAAGAGGAAGCCCATGTCCAGCACCATCGAAGCCGGCGACACCGGCACCGTGGCGGATGCCAGCAGCACGACCAGGGGCCTGTGGAAGCTGTACTACGTCCGCTTCGGATTCGCCGTCGTCTGGGCCGGGCTGATCGCGCTCACCGCCTCGACGCTCAACCCGGTGAGCATCGTCCTGCTGGTGAGCTACCCGCTGTTCGACGTGGCGGCGGCCGTGATCGACTTCCGCGGCTCGGCCAACACCCGGCCGCGAGCACCGCTCTACGTCAACATGGCGCTGAGTCTGCTCGCCGCCGTCGGACTGGCGGTCGCCGTCACGTCCGGCATCCCGGAGGTGTTGCGGGTGTGGGGCGTCTGGGCGATCACTGCGGGCGTCGTGCAGTTGATCGTCGCGATCCTGCGCTACCGACTCGGTGGTCAGTGGGCGATGATTCTCAGCGGCGGCATCTCGGTCCTGGCCGGTTCGAGCTTCATCCTGATGGCCGGCGGCGCGACCGCATCGCTGATCAACGTCGCCGGCTACGCGACGCTGGGCGGCGTCTTCTTCCTGACCTCGGCGATCCGCCTGCACCGCCGCGCGACCAGGGCGAGCTGAGCCGGTGCGCGGCAGGGCGCTAGCGTCCTGCCTCATGCCGGACCACCCGCCGACGTCACAGCAGCCGCCGGAGCCGAGGCCGCTGGGACCGGACGTCGAGGGTCAGTGGGTTCGCCGCTGGAGGTCAGCGGTCTGGGCCCGGACGGTGGACGCCTGGGTCAGCGAGCGGTTGGCGGAGCAGGGGCGCCGGATCACCGGGGAGCCAGTCACCTTCCGAGCCCGCTTCTGGTCCGTGACCCGCTGCTATCCGTCGGCCGAGGGGCTGGTCTGGTTCAAGGAGAACAACCCCGGGTGTCGGTTCGAGCCCGGCCTGGTCGCCGCGATGGCACGGCTCGCGCCGGACGACGTGATCATCCCGCTCGCCGTTGATCGGGAACACGGCTGGCTGCTCGCCGATGATCAAGGAACGACCCTCGGTCATCCCGACGTCGCCGATCAATCGACCCGGTGCACGGTCGTCCGCGCGCTGGCCCGGCTGCAGTGCGTCCTGCTCGGTCGGCTGACGATTGCCGAGCACCCTGGGCTGATCATGCTCGCGCCCACCTCGGCCGGCGACCGGGTGCGCGTGCTCGTGGGGGAGTGGGCCGCGTTGCCGGCTGGGCATCCGCTGCGGCCCGGGCCGGACCTGGTGATCCGGGCCGGGCGGGCCGCCGACCTGCTTGATCGACGTACGGCCTCGCTCAGTGACACCGTCCCGCTCGACCTGGAAGTCAACGACGTCTACGCCGCCAACATCTTCGCCGATCGCTCGACCGGCGCGCTCCGGCCTCGGTTCTTCGACTTCGGCAACGCGCTCTGGGCGCATCCGTTCGTCTCGCTGCACGGCTTCCTCGACACGGTGGAGGACTGGAACTGCGCACCGTTGTCCAGCGCCGATCGGGAGGCGCTCTACGACACCTACCTGACGGTCTGGCGGGATCAACTCGATGCCGATCCCGAGGTGCTCCGGGCCGATCTGATCATCACCGAGGCGTTGGTCTGGGTGCACCGGCTGGTCTCCTGGAACCGGCTGATCCCGTTCGCCGATCCGGTCGAGCTGCGCAGCCGCGGTGAGATCCCACTGATGTACCTGGCCCGCATCGCCGCCCTGGCCCAGTAGCCCAGCGTCGGTGCTCTGGCGCGCCCTTCGACAGGCTCAGGGAACGAACATCCAAACGCCCCAACGTGTCGGGCCGCGCCAGGCTCAGATCGCGCGGTCGAGCTCGGCCAGCACGATGTCCTCGACCGAGGGATGGAGCAGGCCTGGCAGGCCGAAGTAGTACGGGGATTCGGCCGGCTCGTAGCCACCCTCGGCCAGCTGCTGCGCGGTGATCAGATAGCCGGTCATCCCGTTGGTGTAGCCGAGGGCGATCGCCTCGGCGCCGGACCGTTCCTTGGTGTAGCGGCCGAACCGGGTGACCAGCTCGGCGGACAGGCCGATGAACCGGGTGGTCTCGGTCAGCGTGAGCCGGGTCAGCCGTACGGTCACCGGGCCGGCGTGGCGATCCGGATCGGCCAGCATCAGCCGGGCCCATTCGCCGCGCACGTCGTCCCGTTCGGCGAGCAGGTGCAGCTCGTCCGGCGGCACCCGGTCCGGCACCGGCACCTCGAACACGTGCTCGCCGACCGTCACCGCCGGCGTCTCGGCGCGCCACTCGTCGCTCTGCAACAGGCCGGCGACCGCGGCCGCCAGCCGACCGCCGAACTCTTCGATCATGGGCTGATCGGCGCCGAGGAACTCGGTGCCGCGGTAGTTGTCGGGATTGACGTCGCCGCAGCAGCCCTGCAGATAGAGCGCGACCCCGGCACCGTCGCCCTCCAGGGCCGACATGGCCGCGCCGGAGAAGTCGGAGGTGATCGCGTTGTCGTGGTGCAGCACCGGGTGGCAGGCGTGCTGCACCAGCAGGGCGGCGCAGTCGCCGGCGAGGGTGCGGAACCTGATCACCGTCGCCTCATGATCGAGTTCGGTCAGCGGATGGGCGCCGCCGGTCCGGACGTGCCGCCGGTCCACCCCGAGCGGGACCATGATCGACGAGCGCTCCACCGTGACCCGGTCCTGCCCGGCCAGGGCCCGCTTGGCCGAGGCGAGGGTGGTGTCGGTCAAGAAATCCAGGAACCGGTCGTCCGGCACTCCGAGCGCGCCGAGGAACCGCCGGCCGGCCTGCGGCCCGGAATGGGTGTGGGTCGCGTGCAGGATCAGGTGATCCCGGCCGAGGCCGAACTCGGTCTCGAACCGGTCCTTGATCAGCTCGGCGACGTCGTCACCCCAGAACAGCAGGTCGGCCGAGACCAGCACCACCGGTTGATCATGGTCGGTGCCCAGCGCCAGGGTCCGCAGCCGGAGCGGTGCCAGCACCCGGGCGGTCGGACCGTCCGCCGCCCGGGCCGCGAAGCCGGCCAACCGGATCGGCAACGGCAGGGGCAGCTCGGTCCGGTCAGCGCCGATGGTCAGGTCTGCAGTCACGAATGCGTACTTCCTCGGGAGCGTGCGGTTCTGGGCAGCGTGCTTTCACTGGGTGAAGGGCGTCCTTCCATCGGGCAAGACGGCCTGGTGATCACTCGGATCCGCAGCCCGTCCCGGCTAACGTCGGGACACTAGGGTAGGGCTCGGTCCAGCAGCCCGAGGAGTGGGGATGATCATGTCGGATTCCGTACTGCGGCTGGCCGTCGTCGGCGGCCGGCGCGGCCGTCATTTCGGCGGGGCGCTGAGCCGGCTCGAGGACCGGATCCGGCTGGCCGCGGTCTGCGACCTGGCCGGCGAGGTGCTCGAATCCTGGCAGGGCGAGTTCCCGGCGGCGCGGACGTACCAGCGCTACGAGGAGTTGCTGGCCGACGGCGGGGTGGACGCGGTCTTCCTGGCCACCCCGCTGCAACTGCACGCCCGGCAGGCGATCGCGGCGCTGGAGGCCGGCAAGCACGTGCTCAGCGAGGTGACCGCGGCCAACACGCTGGCGGACGGGCGGGCGCTGATCGACGCGGTCGAGCGGACCGGGCTGACCTACATGCTGGCCGAGAACTACTGCTTCATGCGGCCCAACCTGATGGTGGAGAAGCTGGCCGGCCAGGGCGAGTTCGGAGCCGTCACCTACGTCGAGGGCGGCTACCTGCACGACTGCCGGCACCTGATGCACGAGGCCGACGGCGCGCTGACCTGGCGCGGGCAGTTGCGGATCGAGGCCAACTCCGTCTACTACCCGACCCACTCGCTGGGCCCGGTGGCCCGCTGGCTGCGGGCGGCCAACGGCAACGAAGACCGGCTGCTGTCGGTCGCCGCCTTCACCACCCGGACGGCCGCCGTCTCCGATCACTTCGCCGAGCAGTTCGGCGCCGATCATCCCGGCGCGGCCCCGGATCACTGGCTGCAAGGCGATTCCGGCACCGCGATGATCAGCACCACATCCGGCGCGCTGATCTCGCTCCGGGTCGACGCCTCCTCGCCGCGGCCGCACAACATGACCCACTACGCGTTGCAGGGCACCGCCGGCGCCTACCAGTCGGCCCGCCAGGACGGGGAGGATCCGCTGCTCTGGCTGGCCCGGGACACCGCGCCGGCCGCGAACGGCACCGAGCCGGAGCGGCACTGGTCGTCGTTGTGGGACTACGCCGGTGAGTTCGAGTCGGACCAGTGGCGGGGCCGGGTCGAGATCGCCGCCGAGTCCGGGCACGGCGGTGGCGACTTCTTCGTCCTGGAAGAGTTCGCGGCCGCGATCGCCGAGGGCCGGGCGCCGACCATCGACGTCTACGACGCGGTGCTGTGGAGCTCGGTGGTGCCGCTCAGCATCGAGTCGATCCGGCAGGGCGGGGCGCCGGTGGAGTTCCCGGCCTGGCTGCGCCCGCGCCCGGCCGGCGAGTCGTCGCTCAGGAGGCGATGAGTTCCAGCACGACCCCGCGGTGCAGGGCCCGGTAGACCCGGTCCCGGAGTGCGTTCGCCTCGTCATCGGTCAGCGTCCGGTCCAGCGCCTGCCAGGTCAGCCGGAGCAGCAGGTTGTGCTGGTCCGGCCGGATCCGCAGCCTGGTCGCGGCACCGGCCGGCAGGTCGCCGGCCGGGGTGTCGGCCAGCACAGACAGGTCGGCCAACAGGTCCGCGTCCGCGCCGAGGGCGGTCCGGGCCCGGTCGCCGAGCAGCTCCGGGTCGGCAGCGCCGTCGGCGACGATCGAGATGTCCCGGCGGATCGCCGGCATCACCGACACCGGCCGCCACGGCTCGAGATCGAGCAGCTGTCGTACCACCTCGGGATCGTTGGACCGCAACAGCCGGATGTCGCCGATGCCCTTGCGGATCATCAACGCCCGGTCCAGCCCGAGCCCCAGGGCCAGCCCGGACCAGACGCCCGGATCAAGATCACAGCGGGTCAGCACGGTGCGGCCGATCAGCCCACATTCGGCGAGCTCGAGCCACTCGCCGTCGATGCTGACCTCGACCTGAAGACCGTGCGAGGTGTACGGATGCACCGCCGGGATCACCCGCCAGCGGGCGCCCGGCAACACCGCCGTGACCACCGTCCGGGCCAGCTGGTGCAGGTCGTCGACGGCGAGCCGGCGGCCTCGCGCAACCCGCCACAGGTCGAGCTGGTGCGGCGTCCCGACGTGGGTCCGGTCGATGCTGTCCCGGCGATAGACCAGGCCGGGCAGTACCACGAGCTGATCATGATCATCGGCGACGTCGCGGAGCCGGTCGAGAACGGCCGGGATCCCTGCCGTGGTGTGACTGCGCAGCATCACGGTCGGGCTGACGTGGCGGGAATAGCGGGCGTCGCGGGTGATGTCGTCCGGTGCGTAGCCGAGTCGGTCGTAGTTGTCGGCGGTCGCGACCAGGGCTGACGTGCGGTGTTCGATCACCGGCACGCCGGCCTCGCGGCCGACGGCGGCGACGATCTGGTCCAAGATCATCTGGACGGCGTGCCGGCCCTGCTCCGGGTCGGTCAGATCACGGACGGCCAGCGCGGCGGAGAGTTCGGCGGACGGGAGATAGCGCGGTGCAACAAGCTGAGACATGGGAGTGGTCCTGTTCGGTCGAATCGGTTGGGGGTAGAGCCCCTCGACCACTCCGGACCGGATCAGCGCAGCGTCATCGACACGCCCCGGCCGGAAAATGGCCGAGGGCGCGGAAATCGCCGACTACTGATCATGGCTCCAGGTTAGCAAACCCGACGGGATTCGTTCCCTGAGCCTGTCGGCGGGCAGGACGCATTCCGCGGTGGCTCAGCGCCCGCGGCCTGCACCGAGCGGACGGTTTGGCCAACGCCGAGGCAGCAACCCGTGGCCAGCGGGTCCACTCGACGGGGTGCTCCGACGTCAGCGAGCCCGATGGCACGATGTCGAGTTACGCGACCCCGAAACGGCCGAAAACGGCATCGAGAACAGCGCGCGACTCGACATCGTGACAACGGCACCATTCACTCCAACCGGCGCCCGGCCGCAACTCCTATGGACCACGCAACCCGCCCGCCCTTGATGCGTCTTTCCGGCCGACAGGCTGAATCGACAGAGGGTCAGCCTGGCTTGCCCTTCGGCAGGCTCAGGGAACGAACACCCGCTTCGACCGTCACGACTCCGCGACACCACCGATCCAAGATCATCCGTGGACCCGGGCTCAGGGAAACGAACACCCCGAACGTGCCTCGGTCAGCCGGCCCGGCCGGCGAAGTCGCGGACCAGGGTGTCCGCCGACCGCCGCAACTCGGCGGCCACGGCCGGGATCTGATCGGCCGCGAACCGGCTGGCCGGGGCGGAGAGACTGATCGAGGCGGGCAGCCCGATGCCGACCAGCGGGACCGCGACGCAGCGGCCCTCGTCCTCGTTCTCCTGGTCGTCGATGGCGTAACCCAGCTCGCGGATCCGGTCCAGCTCGGTCAGGTAGGCGCGGACCGAGGTGATCGTCGTCTTGGTCCGGCGGGGCAGGCCCTCCGCGGCGAGGATGGCCCGGACCCGTTCCGGATCGAGCGTCGAGGCAATCGCCTTGCCCAGCGCGGTGCAGTGGATCGGGTCCCGATCACCCGGCCGGGCGGCCAGCCGGACGCTCTTCGGGCTCTCCACGATCTCGATGTAGGAGACCCGGTTGCGGTCCAGGATGCCGAGGTTGATCGTTTCGGAGAACTGGTCCCGGAGCCGGTTCAGGTGCGGCCGGGCCCGGTCGGCGAGCACGCTGAGCTGCTGCGACTGCAGCGGCAGGAACGCCGCGCCGATCCGGAACAGGCCGGTCGGTTCGTCCCGGCGGACGTACCGGCGCTCCTCGAGGGTGGCCAGATAGCGGAAGGCCGAGCTCTTCGGGAACGCCGCGCGCTCGGCCACCTGGGTGAGTGTGAAGCCCTCGGGATTTTCCTGGATCAGGTCGAGGATGTCGCAGACGCGCTGCACGGCGCGGATCGAGTACGCGTTCGTCGAAGCCTGATCCATCTGCTGACACTCCCGTTCCGTCGGCGGACCTCAGGCTAGCCGCAGTCCCACCTGGTTGGGGCCGATTCCTGTCCTGAAAATAGCGCGGCGATCGCATCTCCTGAATCATCTGGCCCAGTGGCACGCATTTTCGGATCAGCTCAGGTCTCGTCGTTAACGGGGAAAACGCGCGTGTCAGGCGGACCAGGGGAGCGGGGCGCCGCCGGTCTCGGCGCTCTGCTGGGCGAGCAGGGCGACCCGGGTGGCGAGCAGGCTGGCCTCGGTGGAGACGTCCGGCTCGGTGCCGGCGATGATCGCGTCGAAGAAGAACTGCATCGACCGGCGCGGCTGCTCCAGTGGTTCGGTCCAGGTCGGTCGGTCGTGGGTGGCGACGGTCAGCGTCTCGTAGCCCCAGTCGATCTCGGCGGTGCCCTCGGAGCCGGTGAGCCGCATCCGATAGTGGCCGTGCAGCTCGGCCGCTTCCGGGGAGAGCCAGTTGGCCTCGATCGTGGCGATCACCGATCCGGCCTGCAGCAGCAGCGCGACATGATCATCGAAGTCGGGATGATCGGCGCTGCGCACATTGCCGGTGGCCGCCGAGACCGTACCGCTGGTGGCGCCGGTGAAGAACAGAGCAAGATCGACATCGTGCACCGGCAGGTCGCCCGCGGCCCCGCCGTAGAGCGCCGAGTCGAAGAACCAGGCCGGCCGGGTGGCCTGGACGAGCTTGTGCGGGCCGGTGCTGGCGATCAGGGCCAGCTCGCCCAGCACTCCGGCGTCGACCAGGCGCTTCGCGGCGACGGTCGCGGCGGAGAACCGCTTGGTGAACATCAGGCCGAGGTGCCGGTCGCTGGCCCGGGCCACGGCGGTGATCTTGTCCAACTGCTCGAACGTGGTGCACAGTGGCTTGTCGGCGAAGACGTGCGCACCGGCGGCGAACGCGGCCAGGATCGCGTCGCTGCGCTGCGCGTAGATGCCGGAGACGACCGCCACGTCGACCCGATGCCGACCCAGCAGCTCGGCGTGGTTGTCGTAGACCGGCGTCGAAACGTCGCCCAGGAAGCGTTCCCGCATCGCGGCGTCGGGCTCGCTGGCAGCGACCAGGGTGACGTCGTCGCGGCCGTCGATCTCCGCCAGGGCCTCGCCGATGTGCGGATGGGCGGCACCGAGGACGGCGACATTCTTTCGGGGTCCCCGGGAAAACGTGGAGCGAAGCGGAGCGTTTTCTTGGGGTGTTTTGATCATGAATTCCTCCGGGATCAGGAGAGCTGGTCGGGATCGATGGTCCGGCCCGCTTCGGCCGCGGCGTAGATCGCACACAGCAGTCGTACGGTGGCGACGGCGTCGTCCAGGTCCGGTTGATCTTGCGGATCGGAGTCGAGCGCCGCGAGTAACTGCCGCCACTGGGTCACGTGACCGGCGATGCCGATGTTGGCCGGGTCGGCGGCCCCGCTGCTGACCGCCTCGGCCGGCGGCGGCGGATCGGCCGGCACGTCCCAGCGGATCACCTCACCCTGGCCCAGTTCGACCCCGCCCGCGGCGAACTGCAGGGTGACGGTCGACGGGGTGCCCGGCGGGGTGGCGGTCGAGGTGCTGATCATGCCCAGCGCCCCGGACCGGAAGCGCAGCGTCGCCACCGCGGTGTCCTCGGCGTCGATGGCGTGGCCGAGGGTCGCGTACTGGGCGGTGACCGCGGCGACCGGGCCGGCCAGCCAACGCAGCAGGTCGATGTTGTGCACGCCTTGGTTCATCACCGAGCCACCACCGGCGGCCATCGAGGCGCGCCAGTCGACCGCCGCGTAATAGGCGTCGTCGCGCCACCAGTGCACCTGGGTCGCGGCCAGCCGCAGCTCGCCCAGTTGCCCGCTGTCGATCAACTGCTTGACGTGCGCGTACTCGGTCTCGTAGTGCCGCTGGGCGACCATCCGGACGATCCGGCCGCGTTCCCGGGCCAACGTCCGGATCGATTCCGCCTCGGCCACCGACAGGGTCAGCGGCTTCTCCACCAGGACGTGCTTGCCGGCTTCGAGGGCGGCGAGGGTGAGGGCCCCGTGATGGTGGGTCGGCGCGGCGATCGCGACCACGTCCACCCCCGGGTGGGTGATCACGGCGTCCGGCGTCAGTTGCTCGGCGTCCGGCCAGCCGGCCTGGGCGGCCGTGTCGGTCTTGCCGCCGCTGTAGGCCCGCAGGGTGACGTCGTCCAGGGTGGCCAGCGCTCGGGCATGGGTGACGCCGATGCTGCCGAGTCCGACGATGCCGACACCCGGGCGGGCGGAGATCATGAACGGGTCGCCTTCCTGCCATCGGGTGCACAATTCGGTCCGTACGGCCCTAAACCTACGGCCAGACGGAATCAAGTGCAACCGATTGCAGATTATCGTTGTCGGCCCGCCGCGGGACTGCTACAGTTCCCGGAATCAGCGTCTCGCCGCACGCACTCCAGAGGAATCCCTCGATGACACGGAGTCCGCAGACTCGGACCACCGCCGCTCAGTCCTCGGTGAATTGGGCCGCCCGCCTCGACCAGATCATGCCGTTCGGCTCCAGTACGTCCTCGAAGCGCGCCCGGCTGACGCCGGAGGAGCCCGCGGTGATCGTCCGCGGCGACGGCTGCCGGGTCTGGGACGACCAAGATCGGGAACTGATCGACTTCCGCAACTCGCTCGGCCCGATCACCCTGGGCTATCGCTACCCGGCGGTCGACGACGCGATCCGGGCCCAGCTGGACCAGGGCATCGTGTTCGGCCATCCGCACCCGCTGGAGTGCGAGGTGGCGGAGCGGTTCTGTGATCTTGTGCCGGGGATGGAGCAGGCGCGGTTCCTGAAGACCGGCGGTGAGGCGATCGCCGCCGCGATCCGGATCGCCCGCGCCCACACCGGCCGGGACCGGATCATCCAGATCGGCTACAACGGCTGGCTGAACAGCCTCGGTGGCGGTGGCGTGGTGTTGCCGGGCCAGGCCGGGTCGGTGACCGGAGTGCCGGCGGCGTTGAGCGAGCTGCACCATGCGGCCGGCTGGAACGACCTCGACTCGGTGCGCCGGATCCTGGCCGATCATCCGGGCCAGGTGGCCGCCGTGGTGATCGCCGCCGACTACGCCCGGATGGGCGACGGCCGGCAGTTCTATCCCGAGCTGCGCCGGCTGGTCGACGAGCACGGCACCTTGTTGATCTACGACGAGATCGTCACCGGCTTCCGGATCGCCATCGGTGGGGTGACCGAATACTTCGGGGTGCACCCGGATCTGGCGATCTTCGGCAAGGGGATCGCCAACGGGATGCCGCTCTCGGTCTATGCCGGCAGGCGCGAGGTGATGGCCGCCTGCGGTCCCGGTCGGGTCGTGGTGTCCTCGACCTTCGGCGGTGAGACCCTGTCGCTGGCCGCGGCCCGGGCGGCGATGGAGGTCTACGCAGGAGGCGACGTGGTCGGGCACCTGTGGCGGCAGGGCGAGCGGCTCTGGTCGGCGGTCGGCGACCTGTTCGCCGAACACGGGTTGCCGCTGGCGATCCGCGGCTTCGCTCCCTGCCCGACCTTCGTCGCCGAGCCGGACGCGCCGGCGGAGACGCTGGACCGGTTCTTCCGCGGCGCCTATCGGCACGGGGTCTCCCTCTACAATGTCTCCTACGTCAACTACAGCCACTCCGACGCCGACCTCGACGAGACCCTGACCCGGCTCGACCGGGCCTGCCGGGACGCCGCCGACGCGGGCCGGGCGGAGTGAGCGGATCATGATCATCGACGCGCACACCCACCTCACCGCCGGTGACTCGACGCTGACCGCGACCGCCGTCGCCGAGTGCGAGCGGCTCGGGGTCGATCGGATGGTCTGCTCCGCGATCGCGGGTTACCGGCACTATCCGACCTTCGAGCAGGTGCAACGGTCCAACGACGATCTGCGGGCCGTGATGGCGGCGCACCCCGAGCTGGTCAAGGGCTACTGCTACGTCAACCCGCGGCACGGCCGACCGGCGCTGGATGATCTTCGTCGCCGGATCGAGGACCAGAGCATGATCGGGATCAAGCTCTGGGTGGCGACCCGGGCCGACGACCCGCTGGTCGATCCGGTGGTGGAGCAGGCGATCGCGTACCGGGCACCGATCCTGGTGCATGCCTGGCGGAAGTCCATCGGCCAGCTGTCCTACGAGTCGACCGCCGAGGACGTGGCCCGGCTGGGCGAGCGCTATCCGGAGGCGACGATCATCATGGCTCACCTCGGCGGCCAGACCGAGAGCGCGGTCAACGCGATCGCGCCGTATCCCAACATCCGCACCGACACGTCGGGCTCGCTGATCGGCGGCGCCGAGGTCGCCATCGCGGTCAGCCGGCTCGGTGCGGAGCGGGTGATCTTCGGCTCCGACCTGCACGGCGGCGACCTGGCCGTCAACATCGGCAAGATCATCGCCGCCGAGCTGCCGGCGGCCGAGCAGGACCTGGTGTTCGGCGGCAACATGGGCGCCCTCCTGTCGGCGGTGATCAAATGACCTCCACCGGGCTCGATCCGCTGCCGACCTTCGCACGTCAGGGCGCGATCGACCTGACCACATTCGTCGGCACCTGGCCGTGGCGACTGCAGGCCAGCGCCGATCCGGCCCGCTTGATCGAGCTGGCCGACCGGCTCGGCCTGCAGGGGCTCTGCGTCAGCCATCTCGCGTCGATCTTCGGGTACGACACCCGCAGCGGCAACGACGCGCTCTGGCGCGAGGTCGAGGCGGACGAACGCCTCTGGCCGTTCGCGATCATCAACCCGACCGAGCCGGGCTGGATCGACGAGCTGGCCCGAGCCGAGCGCAACTCGGCCCGCGGCGTCCGGCTGGTGCCGGCCTACCAGGGCTTTCGACTGGACTCGCCGGCCGTCGCGGACCTGTTCGAGGCGACCGACGCGGCCGGGCTGCCGGTGCAGGTCTGTCTCAACCTCGATGACGAACGGGTCCGGCATCGCCGCTATGCGGTGGATTCGATCAGCGACGCGCAGATCGCCGAGCTGCTGCGCACCCGGGCCGGCCGGCCGATCGGCCTGAGCGGCGTGAAGTTCAGCGACTGGCCGGCGATCGCGGCCCATCTCGATCATGGTCACGACCTGTCCCGGGTGATCGTCGATCTGTGGTTCACCAACGGCCCGATCGGTGCGATCGGCGACCTCTGCGCCGACGGCCTGGACACGCTCTTCGGCTTCGGCAGCTGCCAACCGGTGCAGGGCGCCCTGGCCACCGCCTACCAGCTCGGCGCGGCCGGGATCGCCGAAGATCAACTGGCCCGGCTCTGCGCCGGCAATGCACAGCGCTGGTTGTCATGATGATCGGCTGCTGGTCGATGGGGCCGTTGGGGGTTTCGTTCCCTGAGCCTGTCGAAGGGCCAGGCCAGATCTGGGTGGAATCCCTTCGAGGTCCCATGGGACGTAGCCCTTCGACAGGCTCAGGGAACGAACACCCAAACGTCCCCACCGCCAGGACGGCCAAGTAGTGTCGAGGACCGGATGATCATGACTCAGGCGGGATTCCTCCCCGGCCGCGGTGTGGTCGTGACCGAGGCCGAGCTCGGCTCGCCGGGGCCGGACGAGGTGCTGATCGCGCCCGAGTTCAGTTATCTCAGCGCCGGCACGGAGCTGGTGTCACTGCGCGGCATCCGCGCCGCGGACCATGGGCGACAGCCGGTGCAACCGGGCTACAGCCAGGCCGGCCGGGTGCTTGCGCTCGGTGATCGCGTGGAGGGCCTGGCGGTCGGTGATCGGGTGGTCGCGATCGGCGCCGGGGCCTACCACGCCTCCCGGACCCTGGTCGCGCGGAACCTGGTAGTTCCGTTGCCGGACGCTCTCAACGCGGCCGAGGCGGCGGCGATGGCGATGTGCTGCTTCGCCCTGGAAGCGGTGCACAAGTCCGCCGTCCGGATCGGCCAGTCGGTGATCGTCTTCGGTGCCGGGATGATGGGCCAGGTCGCGGCCCGGCTGTACCGGATCTCCGGCGCTCGGGTGGCGATCATGGACGGCGAGCCGTACCGACTGTCGCTGGTGCCGGACGGCATCGAAGCGTTCGGCCTGGATGATCATGGTTGGTCCGGGCTGGCGGAGTGGGCCGGGCGGTACGGCCTCGAACACGCTTGCGTCTGCTTCGGCGGCGACGCCACGGACACCGTCGAGCGGCTCAAGCCGATCATGGCGACCGCCCCGGACAGCGTGCCGCACGGCCGGCTGGTGTTCCCCGGCGGCGCTCGACTGTCGCTGTTCATGGCGTCCAACCTGGGCAACCTGGAGTTCCTCAGCTCCGCCAAGGCGGGCCCCGGCTATCGGGACCCCGGTTACGAGAGCGGCCTGGACTATCCGGCCGTCTACGTCGGGTCACCGGTCCGGCGCAACGTCGAGACGCTGCTCGAGCTGATGGCCCTGCCGTCCTCGGATCCACGCCGCCTCGACCTGTCCGGACTGATCACGCACCGGTTCCCGATCACCGCGGCGCCGGAGGCGTACCGGCTGGTCGAGGAGTCGCCGGACCGCGCGATGGCGGTGCTGTTCAGCTATCCGGACCACCGCTGGCCAGGCAGCACGAGGATGGGATCGAGATGACCAGGTTCGACGGTCGAGTGGTGATCATCACCGGCGCGGGCTCCGGCATCGGCCGGACGATGGCCGAGTCGTTCGCGGCGGAGGGCGCCGCGGTGACCGTGCTGGACACGAACGGGGCGGCGGCCGAGGAGACGGTCGGCGGTCTGCGGGGCGCGACGGCACGAGCGGTCGACGTGACCGACCGGACCGCGGTCCGGGCCGCGGTGGTGGCGACCGAAGCTCAGCACGGCCGGATCGACGTCTTGATCAACAACGCCGCGGTGTGCCGGGACACCCCGTTCCTGGAGTTGACCGAGGAGCAGTGGGATGCCGAGGTCGACGTCAGCCTGAAGGGCGCCTTCCTCTGCTGTCAGGCGGTGCTGCCGGGCATGATCGACCGCGGCGGCGGCAGCATCGTCAACATCGGCTCGGTCAACGGATCCCAGTTCCTCGGCAACGAGGCCTACAGCGCGGCCAAGTCCGGCCTGCTCAGCCTGACCCGGAGCATCGCCGTCCAGTACGGATCGTCCGGGATCCGTTGCAACACGGTCGTCCCCGGCACGATCCAGACGCCGATCTGGGAGGCGCGGCTGGCCGTCGAACCGGATCGGCTGGACAAGCTGGCCCGGTGGTATCCGCTGAGCCGGGTCGGCCGGCCGGAGGACATCGCCAATGCCGTGCTGTTCCTGGCGTCGGATCAGGCCAGCTGGATCACCGGGGTGGCGCTGCCGGTCGACGGTGGCCTGCTGGCCGGGAACCTGCCGATGACTCGTGAGGTCGTCTCGGAATGATCAGCACCCAGGACTGCTGGGATCACGATCAACTTCTCGCCGAGGTCGAGCGTCGCGGCGGCGCGGCGTCGGCGGCCACGGAGCTCCTGGTCGACTACTACCGGATCGGCTATCGGCTGTCCTGGGCGTTGCCGGTGGACTCGCGACCGGAGCGGTTCCCGGCCCCGATCCCGGGCATTCCGCGTTACCCGTGGCAGGTCTGGTTCGGCTGGCAACTGGAGGAACGCTGGGCGGAACTGCACAACGCCGGCCGCCTGGATCGACTGCTGGACGAGCTGACCCGGCTGGACGGCTGGTCGACCTTCGTCGCCGATGACGGCCGCGCCGGTCTGGTCACCGCCTGCATCGCCCGCTGGCTGAGCCGTGGTCTGGTCATCGCCGCCGATGATCAGGCGGCGACCGATCGGCTGACGGTGACCGCCGACCGGTTGGTCACCGAATCCCTGCTGCCGCGCTATCGGGCCGAACGGGATGATCCGCCGTCGGACGATTTCCGTACCCTGCAGAACATCCGGCTGATCCCGCTGTTCAGCGCCGGCCGACTGGCGGCCGAGATCGATCATCCCGGGCTCGGCGAGATCAGGGAGCTGGCCGACGGCGCAGTCCGGCTCTGGCTGGACTCCCGCCGGACCGGTTACACCGAGGGCGTCGGCTACGACGGCTATCTGATCGACCACCTGCTGGAGTGGCTCGCTGTCGCCCCCGACGCGGCGGCGACCGAGGAGATCCACCGGGCGGCCCGGAGCTGGGTCTGGACGACGGTGCCCGGCCGGCCGGGCATCCAGGCGCCGATCGGAGACGTCGAGCCGGAGATGACCCAGTGGCTGACGGTGATCGCCGCGATTGCCGGTCCGACCGGTGATCATGAGCTGGCGACCTGGTGCCGGACCGTACCACTCGCCGAGCTGCCCTCGGCGGCACTCACCGCGATGCGATCTTGGCCACCGGCGTTGTGGGAATCGTTCCCTGAGCCGGTCGAAGGGCAGCCACGTGCAGGTTTGACCGCCGGCGGCCGGCAGCAGGCCGCAGTGGCGTTACGCCGTTCGCTGACTGATCATCCGGACGATGATCAGGTCCTGGTCGCCGTGTCGGCGCCGCGGGTCGAGGTCGGCCACCTGCATCGGGACGCCGGTCACCTCGTCCTCGGTTGGCGCGGCAGCTGCTGGTTGACCGATCCCGGCTATCAGCAGTATCGGGCCGGCGAGGAACGGGCCTTCACCCTCGACGAGCAGGCGCACAACGTGCCGGTGATCGACGGCGTGGGTCAGAGCAGCCGGCAGGCATCGGTGCAGTCATCGACCGCCACCGAGGTGGTGGTCGATCTCTCCGCCTGCTATCCGGACACGCCATCGGTCCGCCGTACCGTCCGGGTGGACGGCTCGATGATCTTGGTCCGGGATGAGATCGAGCCGGTCGCAGGGACCGACGTGGCGACGCATTGGCTCGTTCCGGCACAGCTGTCCTGGCAGTTCGTCGACGGCTGGGCGCGGCTGTCCGACGGGCGGGGTTCCGTTGTCTGGTTCGGCCGGGACGGGGACCCGCTCGGGCCGGATCAGCTGACCCGGCACGCCGGCAGCCGGGGGCCGCTGACCCTGACCGTGCCGTCCTCGACCGGCCGGACCGACTGGCTCATCGTGCTCGATCCGACGGCCGGCTGGCAGCCGCCCGATCGCAGTGCGCCGGCGAACCCGCAGAGTGCAGATTCGATCATGACGAATTCGATCATGAAGGAGTAACAGTGATGGGCAAGACCGTGAATCGACGTGGATTCCTGGCCGGTGGAGCTTCACTGGCCGCGATCGCGACCGGCGTGACCCTGAGCGGCGTGACCCTGAGCGGCTGTGCCGGATCCGGCCCGACGCCGGGTGGCTCCGGCGGAAACACCGAGGCGGTTCCGCCGCCGACCCGGATCCCGTACACCGGGGTCAAACCCGAGCTGCCCGAGGGCGAGGGCGGCATCCCGGCCGGCTACTTCGCGTACCCGAAGGAGCCGGTCAAGCGGGACGGCTTCCCGCTGACCCTGTCCGCTCCGGTGACCACGCTGTTGCAGTCGGACCAGGTGATCCTGCCCCGCGACCGCAACTCCTGGTGGCAGGCGATCGAGAAGCAGTCCGGCGTCACGATGGAGATCAACACCGTGACGTCGACCGACTACACGGCGAAGTTCCAGACGACGATCGCCGGCGGCCAGGTGCCCGACCTGTGCCAGCTGACCAACGTCCCGGGGATGCCGGGCATGTTGCAGAAATACTTCGCCGACCTCTCCGATCACCTCTCCGGCGACAAGATCAAGGAGTATCCGGGACTGGCGTCGATTCCGACGCTGGCCTGGCAGGTGCCGATGCAGGGCGGGCGGATCTGGGGCATCCCGCAGCCCCGGCCGCACGGCGGCCAGGTCGCCAGCTACCGGACCGATCTCCTCGAGTCGTTCGGGATCACCGAGCCGCCGGAACTGTCCAGCGGTGAGGACTTCCTGGCGTTGTGCCGGCAGTTGACCGATCCGAAGCGTTCGAAGTACGCCATGGGAGCGCATCCGGCCGACTGGATGCTGCAGTCGATGTTGGAGATGATGGGCGGGCCCAACACCTGGTCCGAGGAGGGCGGCAGCTTTACCCACGAGTACGAGTCGCCGATCATGAAGGACGCGCTGGCCGAGACCGGGAAGATGTACCAGGAGGGGCTGATCCATCCCGACGGCGTCGCCAACCCGTCGCAGAACTGGCCCTGGTGGATGGGCGGTACGACCTCGATCTATCTGCAGGATTTCTCGCAGTGGATGCGGTACGGCCGGCTCTATCCCGAGTGGCGGATCAACGTCTTGACCCTGCCGAAATGGGCCGGCGGGGGAGCGGCCCAGAAGCATCTCGGCAACCCTGCGTACGGGGCGTGGTGCGGCATCCGGGCCGGGTCCGAGGACCGGGTCAAAGAACTACTCCGGTTCGTCGACTACATCGCGTCACCGTTCGGCACCGCCGAATACCTGACCGTCAACTTCGGCGCCGAGGGCACCGACCACACCCTCCGCGGCAGCGACCCGATCCTGACCGAGACCGCCGCCACGAACTCCCCGCAGGGCTTGCACTACTGCGGGTCGCAGCAGTACGGCTCGTTCTACATGCCGGGCGACCCGGACTCGGTCAAGGCCATGCATGCCTACGCGAGCAAGGTGCTGCGCGACGGCGTACTGAACGCAGCGCTCGGCCTGTACTCGGACGAGAGCGTGACCAAGGGGGCGGCCGCGACGGCCCGGATGAGGGATGCCCAGACCGAGATCATCGTCGGCCGCAAGCCGGTGTCCGGCTGGGACGACGCGGTCAAGCAGTGGCAGAGCGAGACCGGTGACGCCCAACGCCAGGAATACGAGGAGGCGTTCCAGAAGCGCTAGTTCCTGCGGGGCTCGACGCGACTGTTCTGGGTGGACGCGATCGTTGCGGCAGTCGCGTGGACCGATAGCGGTCGCGCCGGCGCTGTGGAGACCTTTTCAAGCAGTAGCAAAGGGGCAAGGGTTCGGCGTCGGAGCGGGTGGTCGGGCCGCTAGCGTCGCGCAGTCGTCACTCCGTTGTCGATGCTGGTGCCGCTCCTGGTCTTGCCGATTGTCGAGTTTTCGACATGGTCAGGCAGATTTGACGTCGATAGCTCGGCACGCGATGACAGCCAGCCGTCGCCTGCGCCGGAGGCGACCGCTATCGGTAGCCGCGACTCTGTTGCTTGGCCGCGTTCTGCTCGACGCGACTGTTATGGGTGGACGCGATCGTTGCGGTGGTCGCGCGGGCCTATAACGGTCGCGCCTGCGCGGTGAAAGACCTCGGCGCCGGAAGCGTCAGGTCGAGCCGCTCGCGTCGCTCGGTGGTCGCCAGTTCGCCGAGCATGACTCTCTCGACACGGAATCGGCACTCTCACGTCGGTAAGGTCACTCCCGACGCCGCAGCGAAGCAAGCGGGCGGACCCACCGTGACGAGCGCCGAACTCGCCCCCTTTGGCGCCAAGAAACCCTTCCAACTCCCCAACTCGACGCGCGAGGCCGCCACGACGACCACAGACTCGCGGCCTGACCGGCGTCCGGTGCGACGCGACCGATATGCGTGACGCGACCGTCCCGTGTGACGCGACCGTTCCGCGTGGACGCGACCGTTGTATCGGTCGCGCGGGCCGACAACGGTCGCGCCGGCGATTCGTAGCGCTCGAGCAACCACGCCGACCTGACCGGACGCTAGGTGACGGGGAGGTCGCGGCGGCGGAGGGTGAGCAGGCCGGCCATGATCAGGATCAGGGCGGCCAGACACATGATCAGCAGCGGCAGCAGGGTGAACGGGCCGCCGGGAAGTTCCGGTACGTAGCTGAATACGGACAGATGCTCGATCCAGTGCTTGGGGGCCAGCTCGCCGCTGATCCAGCCGAAGAGCAGGCTCACCGCGGCGATGCCGAAGGTGATCACTGCCAGCCGCGGTCGCCAGCCGAAGAGGGCGAAGGCGAGGGCGGTGAAGAGCCAGACCACCGGCAGCTGGACCAGCGCACCGGGCAGGACCCGGGCCAGGTCGGCGCCGAGATCACCGGTCATCAGGCCGAGACCGAGGCCGTGCCCGATCCCGCCGGCGATCATGGCGAGGGTGCCGTTCAGCAGCGCGATGCCGAGATGGCCGGCGGCCCAGCGCAGCCGATCGACCGACGCGGCCAGCAGCAGCTCGGCTCGGCCGTCGCGTTCCTCGACCCGCAGCCGCAGCGCAGCATTGACCGCGCTGCAGGCGGCCACCACGCCGGCCAGCATCAGCATCCCGACCACGTACTGATCGACCACGCTGCCGGGTCCGCCGATCCGGGCGACGGCTTCCCGGCCGGCCGCGCTGCGGTCGAGCAGCTCGGCGATGCTCAGGCCGATCACGCCGGTCAGCAGTCCGAGCAGGGCGAAGCCCGCGGTCCAACTGATCAGGCCGCCGCGTTGCAGCCGCCAGGCCAGGGCCCACGGCGACCGTAGCGCTGCCGGTGCCTCGGCCGGTCCGGGCCGGGACGTGATCACTCCGCTGCCGAGATCTCGCCGGTTCGACACCAGGAGGGCCGCGACGGTGATGATCGCGCTGATCAGCAGCACGATCGGCACCACCCACCACCGCTCTCCGCTGTACGGTCTCAACTGACCGGCCCAGGAGATCGGCGAGAGCCAGGACAGCCAGCCGAGCGGCCCACCGGTCTGCTCACTCATGTCGCCGACGCCGCGGATCACGAACGCGACGGCGATGATCACGGTGCCGATCACCCGGGCCGTGCCGGCCTCCGGGGTCAGCTGGGCGACGAAGGCGCCGATCGAGGCGGTGCTCAGCCCGACCAGCGCGACCCCGGTCCCGAAGGCCACCGACCCGGCGGCCGGCAGCCCGCTCGCCAGCAAGGCCAGCGCCGACGCGGTGCCGATCAGGAAGCTGACCGCGGCGTATTCGATCACCGCACCGGCGAGCGCGGCGTGCCGTCCCACGGCGGTCGCGGCGACGAGTTCGCGGCGGCCGCCGGCCTCCTCGGATCGGGTGTGCCGCAAAATCAACAGCAGCACCAGGATGGCGACGATGACCGGCACGAAGCCGGACCGCCAGGACACCAACTCACCCAGGCTTGAGCCGTGCAGGGCCCCGTAGGTGACGGTGAACGCGGCATTGTGCACGCTCGTCTCGGCATACTCGCGGCGGGCCTCGTCGGTCGGCGCGGTCGCGGTGAACGCGGCCACGAAGACCAGCTGGACCAACGCGGGAAAGCTGATCACCAGCGGCAGGAACCAGCGGTCCCGGCGCAGGAAGAGCCGCAGCATCGACCCGGTGCCGGTCAGCGAGTCGCGGGCGATGATCATCGTGCGACTCCTCCCGCCGGCACCGGATCGGCCGACGGAGCCGCCGACTGGTAGTGGCGCAGGAAGAGTTGCTCCAAGGTGGGCGGCTGGCTGGCCAGTCCGCGCACCCCGGCTTCGACCAGCCGGGCCAGGGCGGCATCCAGATCGTGCGGATCGACATCGAACCGGACCCGGTGGTCGTCGAGCTGAAGATCATGGACGCCGGGCAGCTCCGCCAGGCCCTGCACCGAATCGACCGTCTCGGCCTGGATCGTGGTCCGGGTCAGGAGCCGCAACTCGTCCAGGGTGCCGGACTCGACGGTCCGGCCGTCGCGGATGATCGTCACCCGATCGCAGAGCGCCTCGACCTCGGACAGGATGTGGCTGGACAACAGCACCGTCGCGCCGCCACGCCGATGCTCGTCGGCGACCACGTCCCGGAACACCGCCTCCATCAGCGGGTCCAGCCCGGAGGTCGGCTCGTCCAAGATCAACAACTCGGCATCGGCGGACAGCGCCGCGATCAGGGCCACCTTCTGCCGGTTGCCCTTGGAGTAGGTCCGGCTGCGCTTGCGCGGATCCAGCTCGAACCGCTCGATCAGTTCGTTCCGGCGACGCTGGTCCTGCCGGCCACGGAGCCGGGCGAGCAGGTCGATCACCTCGCCGCCGGTCAGATTCGGCCAGAGGGTCACGTCGCCGGGCACATAGCTCAGCCGCCGGTGCAGCGCGGTCGCCTCGGCCCAGGGATCGCCGCCGAGCAGTGAGACCGCCCCACCGTCGGCTCGCATCATGCCGAGCAGGATCCGGATCGTGGTGGTCTTGCCGGCTCCGTTCGGGCCGAGGAAGCCGTGGATCTCGCCGGCCCGGACGGTCAGGTCGAAGTGGTCGAGTGCCCGGGTGGCACCGAAGTTCTTGATCAGCCCGGACACCGCGATGGCGTCGGTCATCGGGTTCTCCTTGTGGTGGTGGACTTCTTGCGCTGACCAGCCGTACGGTCGGGTCGCTGGTCGTCCAGCGCTGCCTGGATCCGGTCCGCATCGGCCGGCGTGAGCAAAGGTCGGGAATAGAGGTCGACCAGGGACCGCAACAGCAGGTCCTCGCCCTCAGGGGAGGACAGGTCGACGCCGAGGCCGCGGGACACATGCGGCCGCAGCACGGCCACCGAGAGGCTCATCGCGGTCAGGATGGCCGCGCGGGCGCGGGCCGGGGTGTGCGCCGGCTGCTTCCCGGCCCGGTCGAGGTCCTCCAGCCACTGGGTGGACAGCTCGACCATGTCGTCGAAGATCGGGCTGGTGTCGCCGTCGGTGAGGGTTCGCACCAGGTAGGCCTGGTACTGGCGCATTTCCGCGGCGGGGTTGGTGATCCCGGCGTTCGGGAAGGCGTGCGCCTGATCGTCCAGCCGGCGGATGATCTTGG
Source organism: uncultured Actinomycetota bacterium (assembly GCA_963746025.1). Taxonomy (GTDB): domain Bacteria; phylum Actinomycetota; class Actinomycetes; order Propionibacteriales; family Propionibacteriaceae; genus Microlunatus. The sequence goes on along the minus strand of CAVUZU010000010.1, from coordinate 224,935 downwards.
TCAGGTGTTCGTCGCAGGCCTCCCGCAGGGCCTGCTTCGACCCGAAGTGGTGGCGGACCAGACCGGACGAGACCCCGGCCGTGGTTGCGATGCCGCGGATCGTCGCGCGGTCGAAGCCCAGCTCGCCGAACTGCTCGATCGCGGCGTCCCGGATCCGGGCCCGGGCGGTCAGGTCCTCGGCATCAGGAACGGCGGTCATCGGCTACCTCCAGGTGCGGCGAACTACTTACATGAACAAGATACTACACGTGCGTGTAGTCGTTGAACTATGGCTCGAATGACCGGCCCAGGCGCAGTCGCGATCCACAGAGCGGGCCGATCGTTGACTTGCTCTGCGCCCCGGGATGTGATGGCCGTAAGACATCTTGATCAAGAACTGTCGCATCGATCAGTCACGCCGCTTGGTCCCGAAAGGCTTGTCCAGCAGGGATTCCGGCGTGCCTGATGGCCGAGTCATCGAGACAGTCGTGAGAGAGGATCGAGATGCCCGTACGCGTGTTCGACTACCGCACCGACTCCGGCAACGTGATCGTCAACCCCGAGTTGCGCGGCCGGTTCATGCGGGTGCAGCCCGAGCGGCAGCCGTTGATGCACAGCCACGACGTGGCCGGTGAGTCCTTCCTGGTCGTCGAGGGGACCTGCGAGTTCACGGTCGACGGCGAGGACGTCACCTGCCGGACCGGACAGTTGATCTACGTCCCGCCGCAGGTCAAGCACGCCCTACATGCGGTCGGCGACGAGCAGTGCACGGTCTTCCTGACCGTGACCCCGCACCTCGAGCCGACCCACACCCGCTACGACGAGTCGTACCAGCGGCTGCCACCCGAATACGGCACCTGGCGGGGCGGCGGCCGGGCGGACCGGGACACCGATCCGTACGCCGACACGTCCACGGTCGAGCTCGGCCTGAGCTTCCTGACCAACCTGCGTGGGCTGGCCGAGAAGACCGAGGCCGCGGTCAAGATCGCCGAGGCGCGGATCGGCGAACTCGCCGAGCTCGATCCGGCGGATCAGGGTCGGAGCAAGCAGTTGGTCGACGACATCTGGGCCGAACTGCGCGAGTTGATCTGGCAGACCACGGCCACCGAACGGGACTGGAACGAGCTGGCGCCGCGCAGTCAGACGGCCGGAAGGGAGGGATGATCATGACCGATCCCATCGGTTACGCGGTGATCGGCGCCGGGCTGGTCGGTCCGCGGCACGCGGAGTTCATCGGCCTGATCGACGGCGCGGAACTCCAAGCGGTCTGCGATCTTCGCGAGGACCGGGGCCGAGCGCTGGCCGAGCGGCACAGCGCCGCCTGGGTTGCCGACTACCGGGAACTGCTGGCCCGCGACGACGTGCAGGCCGTCAGCATCTGCCTGCCCACCGCGCTGCACCTCGAGGTCGCGCGCGCCGCGGCCGAGGCCGGCAAGCATGTCGTGGTCGAGAAGCCGATCGAGATCGACGTCGCCCGGGCGACCGCCGTGATCGAGGCCTGTCGCAACCACGGGGTCAAGCTGGCGACGATCTTCAACCGTCGCTTCCTGCACGGCCCCAAGACCCTGCAGCGAGCCGTCGCCGACGGCCGGCTCGGCAAGATCCTGGTCGCCGACATGATCTTCAAGTCCTGGCGACCGCCGGAGTACTACAGCGACTCGGGTTGGCGCGGCACCTGGGGCCAGGAGGGCGGTGGGGCGTTGATCAACCAAGGGATCCACGGGGTCGACCTGATGACCTGGATCGCCGGGCCGATCAGCAGGGTGCAGGCGGTCTCCGGGCACTTGCGGCACGCCCACATCGAAGCCGACGACACCACGATCGCCGTCTGTGAGTACGAGTCCGGCGCCGTCGGCGTGATCGAGGGGACCACTTCGATCCGTCCACGCCAACTGGACCGGATCGAGGTGCACGGCGAAGAGGGCAGCGTGTTCCTCGAGGACTACAAGATCAACCGCTGGCAGCTGGACGGCGCCGAACCGGATCCGGCCGACCCGGCCGAGGACCGGTTGCCGGGGGCCGGTGGTCCCGATCTCGGACACTTTCTGCAGTTGCGGGACATGATCGCGGCGATCCGGGACGACCGGGAGCCGGTGATCACCGGAGCGGCTGCGCTGCACTCCCTGGCCGTGGTCAAGGCCATCTACACCTCCGCCCGGGAGCGACGCGCGGTGGAGATCCCCTGACCTACGGCCTGGTCAGGCCTCCGGGCCGAGCACGGTGGTCAGCAGCTCGGGCACCCGGGCCGGATCGAAGGGCTCGCCGGTCATCACGCGGCAGTAGACGATGGTGCCGGCCAGAGCCAGGGCCGCCAGCTCGGGGTCGACGGAGCGGGCGAGCTCGCCGGATTCGACGCCAGCGGCGATGGCGTCGATGAGTCGCTGCCGCCGGCGAGCGTTGTAGCCGTGGTGCAGGGCCCGGATCTCCTGATCATGCTCGGCGGCCTCGATCAGGGCCGGGGTCGACGCCGTCAGCGGTGAGTCCCGGAACGCGGTGGCCAGATGATCGATCAGCTGCTCGATCCGGCCCCGGGCCGTCGGTGGCATGACGTCCGAGGTGGTGGCGTCACCGCCGGGCTGGACGTTGAGGGTTTCCATGGCGTCGAGGATCAGGGCCGGCTTGCCCGGCCAGTGGCGATAGATCGTGCTCTTGGCGACGCCGCTGCGGCGGGCCACCGATTCGATCGTGAACGCGCCGTAGCCGACGATCGCCAGTTCCTCCAGGGCGGCCCGGAGGACGCGCTGCCGGGAGCGCTCGATCCGCGGATCGCGATCGGCCTCGGCCATGACGCGGACTCCTTCGGGGGGTTCGGTGGGTGCGCGGGCAGCGTACCGGCGCCGTGCCGACTCTCGTCGCATCTATGAAACGGTACCGTTGCGTTTCTCCGCAATGGGGCGTAGCTTCGGTGACGTCAGGTCCGGAAGACGATCATGAACGGCACCGGACCGGGACGGAAGGAGAGTCCGCATGACCAGTGTCAGCGTGCGCTACATCGTCGATGATGTCGACGCCGCCATCACCTTCTACACCACGCAGTTGGGGTTCACCGTGGGGATGCGGCCGGCCCCCGGATTCGCCGCCGTCGACCGAGGTGAGCTGCGACTGTTGCTGTCCGCCCCCGGCGGCCGCGGTGGCGGCGGACAACCCATGCCGGACGGTCGCCGACCCGAACCGGGCGGCTGGAACCGGATCACGATCATGGTCGACGATCTTGCCGCCACCGTGACCGCGCTGCGGGACGCGGGAGTCGCGTTCCGCAGCGAGATCATCAGCGGCATCGGTGGCAGCCAGATCCTGGCCGACGATCCGTCCGGCAACCCGGTGGAGTTGTTCCAGCCGGCTCGGTGATGGCCCCTAATGCCCTCTAATGCCCTCTAACGCCGACTTGTCAGAACTGAGGCTGGCTATAGCCAGCCTCAGTTCTGACAAGTCGGCGGAAGGTGAGCTTTGGGCCTAGGCGAGCCACTCGTCCAGGTGCTCGGCGACGAAGGTGTCGTCGCGGAGCTGCGGGTAGGCGGCCCAGATCCGGTCGATCTCCTCGAGCTGGCCGGGGCTGAGCACCTCGCCCGGATCGAGGCACCACAGGCCCTGCAGCAGGCCCTGCCGACGGAGGATCTCGTGGATGCCGGGCAGACAGCCGTGGAACTGGTTCGCCGCGTCGAAGATCGCCGCGTTGGCGTCGGTCAACGGGCCGTCCGCGGCCATCAGCCGGTTCAGCGCGTCGACGTCGCCGGCCTTGGCCAGCCGGCTGTCCTCGAGCATCTTCACCGCCCCGAGGGTCCACAGCGACCACTGACCGAGCAGGCCGCCGACGAACTCCAGCCGCCGGCCGCCGGGCAGCGGGAAGTTCATCAGCAGATCGCCGACGATGTGGTCGTCATTGCCGGTGTACAAGGAGATGTCGAGGGCTCGGTCGGAATCGGCGATGCCGGTCAGCACGTCCAGCGTCGCGTACCGGTCGAACGGCGCGATCTTGATCCCGACCAGATTCGGGATCTCGGCCAGGCCGGTCCAGAACCGGCGCGGCAGCGGCCGGCCGCCGACGCTCGGCTGCAGGTAGAAGCCGATCAACGGCAGCACCTCGGAGACGGCGCGGGCCCGGTCCAGCAGTTGATCAAGATCAAGATCACCGGCGCCGTACGGGGCCAGCAGCACCGCGTCGTAGCCCAGCTCGGCGGCCAACTGGGTCTCGGCCACGGCCTGCGCCGTCGGCCCGGTGGCGCCGGCGACCAGCACTGTGCTCTCGTCGCCGGCTTCGCGGACGACGTCGGCGGCGATCGACAGCACCGGCTTGAGCAGATGGTTGTGCTCGAAGTGGATGCCGAACTGGGTGCTGTGCACCCCGACCGCCACGCCGCCGGCCCCGGCCGCGAGGTAGTAGCGGGACAGGGCACGCTGCCGGCGCTCGTCCAGTTGCAGCGACTCGGTCAGGGCCAGTGGTTGGGCCGGGATCACCGTACCGGTGGCGAATCGTCGCAGCGACGGCGACGATGTGGTGTCTGCGGACATCAGAATTTTCCGTCCCTGGTCTCGAAGTGGGTCGGTTTGTCCAACAGGGCGCCGCCGGCGGCGACCCAGTCCGCGGACCAGTCGATCAGTTGATCAAGCGGCACGCTCGGATAGCCGAACAGGCGATGACAGAGGCTGGCGTCGGACAGCAGCGCCGTGTCGGCCTCGGCGCCGGTGAAGGTCACGTCGAGACCCATCCGGTTGGCCAGCTTGGTCGCGGTCCGCCGGATCGACAGCGTCTCCGGCCCAGTGAGATTCAGGATGAACGGGGGAGCGTCGGCATGGTGCAGCGAGCGGAGGATCACCTCGTTGCAGTAGCCCTGCCAGACCACGTTGGCGAACCCGGTAGTCAGCTCGACCGGTTGGCCGTTCTTGATCTTGGTCGCCAGATCGATCAGCACGCCGTACTGCAGCTCCACGGCGTAGTTCAATCTGATCAAGGCCGTCTTCGTCTGGTTGGTCTTCGAGAAGTGGGTCAGGATGCGCTCCCGGCCGAGGCACGACATTGCGTAGTCCCCGACCGGCTCGACCGGGTCGTCCTCGGTGCTACCGCCCGAGGTCACCGGGCTGAGCGGATAGACATTGCCGGTGGACAAGGCGACGATCTTGGCCGCCGAGTACCGTTCGGCTACCCGGCCGGGCAGGTAGGTGTTGGTCGCCCAGGTGCCGGATTCGTTGCCCTGGGTGCCGAACTTGGAGCCGACCAGGAAGATCACGTTCGCCGCATCGGGCAGATCGGCCAGTGCCTGATCATCGGTGATGTCGGCCTTGATCACGTTCGCACCGGCCTGCTTCAGCCGGTCGGCGAGCTCGCCCCGGCTGAACCGGGAGACCGCGTGCACGGTCGCTCCCGTCCCCGCCGCCGCGATGCCGCGACAGGCGAGCTCGATCAGGCTCGGTCCGAGTTTTCCTGCGGCGCCGAGGACGACGATGTCACCCCGCAGACGGCTGAGATCGGCGACAAGGGCGTCACCGGGTTCGCTCAGCGCGTGGTCGAGATCGGCAAGAGTCTTCACTCAACTCCCTTTCAGTTCGCGGATTTGAACGGGGGTGTCGGGTCCGTTCGCGGAGCGCTCGGGGGATTCAAAGGGGGTCGCCCCCCCTTTCCCGCCAATTGAGCGCCGGCACTGACGACCTTGGTGATGGCGTCGGCGACGGCGTGGGTCTGCTCGGTGGTGCCGAGCAGAACCGTTTGCGGGAACCAGATCGTGTCGGTGCAGACCTGGTCCGAGACCGGACAGTCGGCCTTCGGGTACGGCTGTCCGAGCCGGTCCGCGAGCGCGGTTGACTCGGCGATCAGGGCCTCGTTGCGATGCAGTGGTACGTAACCGCTGGAGGCACCGGCCACGCCCTCGGCACCGAGGGCCGTCGCGGCGGCGTCGCGCAGCCCGGCGGCGCCGAGCTCCGGCACCCGGAACATGAACAGGTGCCGGCCGTGGGCCGTCATCTCGGCCGGCTCCCGGTCGACCACGACGCCCTCGACCCCGGCCAGCCGCTCGGTCAGCAGCTTGGCGTTGTCGTCGCGGACCTTCTGTTGCTCGGGCAGTCGGTCCAGCTGACCGCGGAGCAGTGCGCCCTGGAACTCGGTCAGCCGCAGGTTGTAGCCGACCGAGGCGTGCTCGTACCAGCCACCGCCGCGGACCCGGCCGACGTTGACCAGCGAGTAGACCGCGGAGGCGAGCCGGTCGTCGTCGGTGATCACGATGCCGCCCTCACCGGCCGTGATGTTCTTGCTGGACTGGAAACTGAAGGTGCCGAGATGGCCGATGGCGCCGACCGGCCGGCCGCGCCAGGCGGCCCCGGTGGCCTGCGCGGCGTCCTCGATCAACGTCAGGCCGCGGGTCTCGGCGATCTGGTTGAGCGCGTCCAGGTTGGCCACCGAGCCGGCCAGGTGCACCGCGATGATCGCCTTGGTCCGGTCGGTGATCGCGCGCTCGACCGAGGCCGGATCGATCAGGTGGGTGTCCGGTTCGACGTCGGCGAAGGTCGGCACCGCACCGACGAACAGGGCGGCCGAGGCCGTCGCGATGAAGGTGTACGGCGGCACGATCACCTCGTCCCCGACGCCGACGCCGGCGGCGCGCAGCGCGGCGGCCAGCGCCAAGGTGCCGTTGCTCAGTGCGATGCCGTGCCGGGCGCCGTGGGCGGCCGCGAACTCGGTCTCGAATTGAGAGACGACGTCTCCGTGGGTGCTGCCCCATTGGCCGGAATCCAGGACGTCGAGCAGGGCCTTGGCGTCGGCCTCGGAGTGCTGGGGCCAGGACGGGAACGGCGGCAGACCGTCCAGGGCGGGACGGCCGCCCTCGATGGCGAGGGCTGTCGTCCGGCCCTGCCGGCTTGCATCCGGTGTGGTCTTCACTCGTGTCACCTCTCTGAGACGTCACTGCGTCTCGACTCTCGATCCAACCGCCACCCCAGAGTTTCGGCGCGCAGTATTTTGCATTAGATTAGCGCCTAAATTACCAAGCGTCGAGGTAGGGGACCAGCGATGACCACTACAGAACCGTCCAGCCCGATCCGTACCGCTCCGCTGCCATCGGTCGGGGATCCGTCCGGTCGGCGGTTCGGGCCCGAGGAGATCGAGGCCGTCACGCGCGTGATCACCAGCGGCAAACTGAACAGTACGGTCGGCGGTGAAACCCGCACCTGGGAGCAGGAATTCGGCGCCTACTACGGCGTCCCCGACGTCGTCGCGTGCTCCTCCGGCACGGCCGCGCTGCACCTGGCCGTGGCGGCCGTCGACCCCGGACCCGGGGACGAGATCATCACCACCGGCCTGTCCGACGCCGGCACCGTGCTGCCGATCGTGATGCAGAACGCGATCCCGGTGTTCGCCGACGTCGATCCGGACACCGGCATCCTCGATCCCGCCGCGGTGGAGGCCGCGATCACCAGCCGGACCAAGGCGATCATCGTGGTGCACCTGTTCGGCGTACCGGCGCCGGTGGGGGAGCTGCGCGAGATCGCCGACCGGCACAACGTGATCTTGATCGAGGACTGCGCCCAGGCCTACGCCACCCGGACCGCCTTCGGAGCGCTGGCCGGCACGGTCGGACACCTCGGCTGCTTCAGCCTGCAGCAGTCCAAGCACATCACCGCCGGCGACGGCGGCATGGTGATCAGCAAGAACCATCCCGACCTGGCCCGCCGGGCCCGGCTGTTCGCCGACAAGGCCTGGCCGCGGGACACCGACGAGCGGACCCATCTCTTCCTCAGTCTCAACTACCGGATGACCGAGCTGCAGGCCGCCGTTGCCCGGGCCCAGTTGCCGAAGCTGGCCGGCATCGTCGGTGACCGCCGGGCCCGCGCGCAGCAGCTGACCGAGGCGATCGCCGACCTGCCGGGTCTCCGGCCGGCGCCGAGCGAGGGCACCAGCTACTGGCAGTTCCCGATCTTCGTCGATCCGGAGCAGGCCGGCGGCGACGGGCATCCGTACGCGAAGGTGCTGGGAGCGGAAGGGATCGGGGCGTCGGCCGGCTACATCCAGCGGCCGCTCTATCTCACCCCGATGCTGGCCGAGGCCAAGACCTACGGTGACTCCGGGTTCCCACTGACCGAGGCGCGATCGCGCTACGTCCGCGGCCTGTGCCCGGTCACCGAGTCCTTGATCGACGGCCGGCTGCTGGTGATCAGCTGGAACGAGAACTACACCGAGGCCGACGTCGACGACATCGCCGCCGCCCTGCGCAAGGCCAGCGAGCAGACCCTCGGCTGAGTCGATCATGACTGAGCAGCCCGCCGGGAGCGGGTATCAGGTCGGCATCGCGACCGCGGACATCACGCCGCCGGTCGGCGCTCCGCTGGCCGGCTTCGCCGCGCGCGGTCCGCACACCAGCACCGGAGTCGATCATCCGCTCCGGGCGGTGGCGACCGTGATCGGCGACGGCCGGACCGACCTGCTGCTGGTCAGCCTGGAGTGGCTTGGCTGCTACGACCAGACCTCCCGGCTGCGCCGGGTGCTGGCGATGAGGACCGGGATCCCGGAGCGGCAGATCCTGCTCAGTGCCTCGCACACGCACTGCGGGCCGGCGATCCGGCACGCCGACTACGCCGAGCACGGCTGGATCGACGAGGACTATCTCGAGGCGGCGATCCAGCGGATCGCCCGGGCGGCCGGGGTCGCCGCCCGGCATCGGTTCCCGGCGGTGCTGCGGCACGGGTCGGGGACCTGTGCCGTCGCGATGTGCCGGCGGCTGCCCGATCCGGACCGGCCGGGCCGAGTGCTGGACTCGATGCTGCCGAATCCCGACGGGGTCACCGATCACCAGGTGGGCGTGCTCACGATCGAGGGTGCCGACGACCGGATGCTCCGTGGGATCATGATCAACTACGGCTGTCATCCGACCTCGCGCGGCGGTCTGCGGATCGGCGGCGACTACGTCGGGTTCGCCTATGACCAGCTGGAGCAGGCCTTCCCGTTCGCCCAGCCGGTGTTCCTGCAGGGCTGCGGCGGTGATCAGAAACCGCGGCCGGCCGAGCCCGGCGCGGGGACCTTCGGCAGCCGGACCGTGGACCAGGTGCGGGCGCTCGGCACCGAGCTCGGGCAGAGCGTCCAGGCCGCGATCGCGGCCGGGCTGGAGCCGGTGACCGGACCGATCATGATCGATTCGGCGATCGAGGTGCTGCGGACCGAGCCGGTCTCCCGAGCCACTCTGGAGGCGGAGCGGGAGCGGCCGACGGCGTCATACCGGAAACGGTGGGCGGAGGTGTTGTTGGACCGACTGGATCGTGGCGTGCCCGATCTCGACCGGGTCGAGTTCGAGCTGCAGACCGTCACCTTCGGCGCGTCGCTGGCCCTGGTCGCGATGGCCGGGGAGATGACCGTCGAGCACGGACTGCGGCTGAAACGTGATCATGGCGAGCGGTTCGGTCAGGTCTTTCCGCTGGGTTATGCGAACGCGATGGTCGGCTACGTCCCGGTGGCCCGACAGTTCGACGAGTACGGCTACGAGGTGCTCGACTCCAACCAGCGTTTCTTCCGGACCGGCCGCTATCTGCCGGAGACCGAAGATCAACTACACGCCCGGATCGCGCGGCTGCTGACCCGCTGACCCCTGGGTGTCAGGGAGTGAACAGCTTCCAGTTCCCTTCCGAGATCACCTCGACCGTGCCGTCGACGACCGTGATGGCCGTGTCGTCATCGATCGCGTACGTCGGGACCGGGATCCCGGACGCCCACTTTCCGATGTTGGCCAGGGTCGTGTCCCCCATGTCCGGGCGATCGAGGTGGGGATACAACGTGAAATCGACCAGTCCCAGCGCCTTCTCGGCGCCCTGCGCCATTTCGCTGCCGTCCGGCACGAACTCCAGGTCGAACGCGGCGTCGCAGTTGTACGGAGTGATCGCGATGCTCCCGGCGCTCACACCGACATAGACCGACTCGGTCAGTGACGGCAGTAGGTCGGCCAGCCCCGACTGACGCATCCAGTGGGTCAGATACAACACATCGCCGCCCCAAACGAGCAGGGCGTCGGCCTCGCGGACCATCGGGACCCAGTTCTCTTCCCGGGTGGTCGGCAGCGCGGTGAGCTCCAGGACTCCCAGGGACTTCCACCCCAGCTCGCACAACGGGCTCTGCGCCCGGCCGCAGATCGCCTGCCACGCCATGCCGGCTCCACCGGGGAAGGGGTAGATGGCGGTCGGCACGAAGAGGGCGCTGGACTCGGCGATCGGCTTGCCCAGCAGGTCGACGAGCGCCTCGGAGATGCTCGGGTTGCTGATCCCGGATGACGTGAGAAGAAACTTCATGCAGACCCTTCCTGCCGGACCGCGGACACGATCTCCGGGTTGATCATGCCGCACGGTCGGTCGCGGCGTGCAGGATTGGCCGATCACCGGACGGTCACCACCGGATCGGCTCGGCCCAGATCGATCGACTCCCGGGCCGGCGAACGATCAGGCCGGCGCCGGCCGAGTTCGACTAGAAGGCCAATCCGTGCCGTTCCACCAAGGGCATCGTTGCGGCGAAGTCGAGATCGCAGCCGTAGCGGCCCGCCAACTCGCCGAGGTCGTCCGGGGTCATGGCGCCGACCCGCGGCCCGAGCTCACGGAAGAGGTCCTCCAGGCCGGCGGGTGTGATGATCTCCAGGACCCGGGCAGGTTCGTCCCCGGCGTTCCAGAAGGTGTGCCACTGGCCGCGCGGCTTGAAGATGAGGTCGCCGGGCCGGCCGATGACCTCATGATCGCCCAGGAGAACGCCGATGTCGCCGGCCAGCACGTAGCTGTACTCGTCCTCCCAACTGTGGCGGTGTACCGGCGCGACCAGCGCCCGCGGCGCCAGACTGTGCTCGACCAGCGCCAGCCGGCCGTCACACCGGCCGCCGTTGATCATGAACCGATCGGTGACCGCGCCCGGGTCGCCGGTGATCTCGCCCTGATCCGGGCCGAGGATCGGACTGCTGGTGGTGAGTTGGTCGTTGGTTGTCATGGCTGTTGCTCCTCACAATTCGTTGAACCGTATTCGTGGCCGACGCTAGTCAGCGGCGGCCGCCGGGCCCATCCCAGATTTGTCCCATTTCTTCTGCCGCGTCGTGGTCGTAGGCTCCCTCCCATGAGCGCCGAAACACTGCGGCGAGCACAAACCGAAATCACGCGACTTTCCGGTCAGCAACTGGACCTGGTGTCCTTCTGGCGAGCTGTGGCCACCGTGCTGAGTGGCGCTGTGCCGCACTTCCGGGCGCCGTGCTTCTTCACCCTGGATCCCGCCTCGTTGTTGATCACCAGCCACTTCCAGGAAGGCCTGCCGGAGTTCCCGGCGAATTGGCTCACCCATGAGTACCTCGGCGACGACGTCAACAAGCTGGCCGATGTCGGCCGGTCCGAGCGTGGCATCTCCACGCTGCACGAGGCGACCGGAGGCAACCTGGCCGGTAGTCCGCGGTGGCACGCCAACATGGCCTACGGCGGCGACCAGGAGCTGATCGCCGCCTTGCGGGCCCGTTCCGGCGAGGTTTGGGGGGCGCTGGGGCTCTACCGCGAACCGGGACGACCGATGTTCGACCTCAGCGAACTGGCCTTCGTTCGGGCCATCGGCCCCGTCATGGCTGAGGGGGTGCGGCGGGCGTTGTTGTTCGGCGAGGCCACCGACCCGGACTTCCCGGACGGTCCCGGTCTGCTGATCCTGACCGGCTCGGGCGATGTCGAATCGATGACCCCCGGCACCGAGCGCTGGCTGTCCGACCTGCCCGACGGCGACTGGCCGGCGGGCCGGCTGCCGACCTCGGTGCTGGCCGTCGCCGGCCAGGCGCTGCGATCGATGCAGCATCCGGGGGAGCCGGGCACGGTGGCGATGTCTCGGGTGCTCTCCCGGGCCGGCAGTTGGGTCGTGCTGCACGGCGCCGGCCTGGCGGCCAGTGCCCCGGGCCGGGTCGCCGTGATCGTCGAGCCGGCGCATCCGGGACGTATCTCACCGTTGCTGATGGCGGCGTACGGGCTCACCGACCGGGAGCAGGACGTGACCCGGCTGGTGCTTCAGGGGAACTCCACCGCCGAGATCGCCGCCAGGCTCGTGCTCTCCGCGCATACCGTGCAACAGCACCTGCAGAACGTCTTCGACAAGACCGGCGTACGGAGCAGGCGCGACCTGGTCGGCAAGATCTTCTTCTCCCATTACGAGCCGCGCCTTCGGGACAACGAGCGGCGCACCCAGGACAGCCGGCCGCTGCGCGGCGGTCCGTACCTTGCGCCGGCGAGATGACCGGCCGGCAGCGCTCACCTGGAGCCCTTGATCCCGAGATTCGCAGCGTCCTGGCCGGTTCTCTGCTTCACTCCGTCCGTGGGCATCAGTAGTCGCACCGTCTGCGGGCCGACCGACTCGCTGTTCCGGATCTGGGCCGCTGAGTGTGACACCGCGACCGACTTCAGCTCCCTCGCGACCTTCACCACCGGGATCGGCTTCGCCCGGATCGGCGGCGTCACGGCCGTGCATCTGCGCGGTCCGGCGACGAAGGCGACCCCCCTGACCTGCTCGGCCGACTCGGAGTTCTTCGGGGTCGACTTCCGGCTCGGCAGCTACCTGCCGAGGTTTCCGCCGGCCGGGCTGGCCGATTTCCAGGACGCGGTGCTGCCGACCCTGCCGAGCGGCCGGATCCTGCTGGACGGCCGGGCCTGGGAGATGCCGACGCCGGACAACCTCGACGTCTTCGTCGACCGGCTCCGGCGGGCCGGACTGTTGATCTTCGACCCGTTGATCGAGGAGTTGCGGCACACCACCCTGCTGCCGGAGCGGACCGCGCAGAGCCGGTTCATCCGGGCGGCCGGCCTCTCCCGGCGCAAGCTGCGGCTGGTCGAACGGGCCCGCGACGCGGCCCGGATGCTGCGGGCCGGCGTCTCCATCGGCGACGTGGTGTTCGGGGCCGGCTACCACGATCAGCCGCACCTGACCCGGTCCCTCCGGACGGTGATCGGGCACACGCCCGGCGAGGTGGCGCGGGGTGAGGTCTTCCTCGACCTGTGATCGGCGGTTCGGTACAAGACCGGCGCCGGGCTCGGTCGTTAGATTCCTCGCGGCTCGTCCCCCGAGCAGGAGGGGACGGCTCCGAGAACAGGTGGAGAGAACGCATGCGCAAGATCATCAATTCGACCTACATCACCCTCGACGGACTGATCCAGGAGCCGCAGCACTGGCCGTCGCTCGGCAGCTTCAGCGAGGACGGCGGCCGGGCCCAGTGGGAGCTGCTGGAGCACTGCGACGCCGTGTTGATGGGTCGCCACACCTACGACATCTTCGTCCCGGTCTGGACCACGCTCTCCGGCGATCCGGTCAGCGACCGGATGAACTCGGCCGAGAAGTTCGTCGTCTCCACGACGCTCACCGATCCGGAGTGGAACAACACCACCGTGATCGCCAGCGATCCGATCGAGAGGATCCGTGATCTCAAGCAACAGCCCGGCGCCGACATCGTCCAGTACGGGTTCGGACAGCTCGCCCGCGACCTGTTGGCCGAAGGCCTGCTGGACGAGCTCCGCCTCTGGGTCCATCCGCTCCTGCTTGGCACCGGCCGTGCGGACGACCTGATCTATCGTCCCGGCACCTCCGGCCGGTTCGAATTGGCGGACACGACCACCCTCGCCAGCGGGATCGTCATCCTCAGCTATCGCCTCGGGGCGAAATGAGCCGAGCCAGGGATCGTGGTCAGTTCGGTCCCGTCTCGGTGTCGAAGTGACCACGATCTCGCCGATCCCGGGCCGGATCGAGCGCTACCGGCTCGGCGGAGAAGCGGGCCTCGCGCGGATTGCGTTCGTCGCCGAAGCGGCGGGTGAGGATGTCGTACAGCTCGGGGCGGCGGCCCTTCAGCCAGCGCCGTCCGGTGGCCAGCGGCAACAGCTCGAGGTCAAGATCAGCGGTCACCATCGCATCGGCCGCGACCCAGGTCTCGGCCAGGATGCGCCCGTACGGATCCAAGATCATCGCGTTGCCGGTGCGGACCTCGTCGTCGTCCCGGCCGACCCCGTTGCTGAAGATCACGAACAGCCCGTTGTCGTGCGCCCGGGCGGGCAACCAGCGCAGCAACCACTCACGTCCGTTAGGTCCGCGGAACTCGGCCTCGATCGCTGCCGGGTCGCGATCCCGGTCATCCCACAGGGCCAGCGGAATCGGCTTCGTGGCGTGCGGGCTCCGGGACCGGGTGCCGCCGGTCTGGTGTGGCGCGATCAATACCGACGCGCCGAGCAGCGTGGTCGCCCGGACGTTCTCGATCAGGTTGTTGTCCCAGCAGATCAGGATGCCGGCCCGGACACCCCACGGAGTGTCGAAGACCGTGTACCCGTCGCCACTGGAGATCGCCTCATGTTCGAACGCGTGCAGCTTGCGATGCCGGTGCAACTGCCCGTCCGGCAGGCAGACCGCGTAGGAGTTGAACAGTTGATCACGATCGGCTTCCAGGAACCCGACACCGATCCCGATCCCGCGCGCGACGGCAAGATCACGGACGGCGGTGACGGACGGGCCGTCGAGCGGCTCGGCCAGCTCGCGGAGTCGCTCGACCGGGTGCCGCCGCAGATGCCAGTAACCCAGCAGGCACATCTCCGGAAACACCACCAACTGCACCGCGTCCGCGGCGGCATGATCGGCGAGGTCCGTGATCCGGGCCAGGTTGGCCGGCTTGTCGTCCGGATGGGATTCGAGCTGCACCGAAGCGGCGCGGAGTCCAGTCACCCACCCAGCAGACACCGTGCCGAACCCGCTGTCCAACGGCCGTCCGCGGCTCGGTCGCCGGCCCGGGTGCTCAGCCGGCCCACCGACAGGCTCAGCCCGGATCCGCACCGATGATCTTGGATCGGTGGTGTCCCAATTTCTCTTCGGGCTGGGCAGTACCGGCCGTTGCGGTGTGGCAACCTGCAGTCTGAAGAGGAATCGCGACAGCTGGCGGCCGCGACGTCGTCGGCTGACCCGGGCCTTCATCTGTCCGGAGTTGTGTCAGTCGGTCCCGCGGGCGGGCGGGCGACGGTCGGGCGCAGGGCACTAGTGTCCTGCGCCCGAACTCCGGGCGCAGGGCACTAGACAGCTTGACGTTTGCCGACGCCCAGGCACGCGCATCGCGGCGTTCTCCTCAGTCGATAGATGACCCGATATGTCTTCCTCGTCGGCCTTGCGCTGCACGCACCTGGACGCCGGCAACGTGAAGCTCTCTAGGCGACACGACACGAGGTGGATCCTCTTCGGTTCGGCCTGTCGGCCAGGATCAGGGAACGTTGACCCTCCCGGCCGCGACTGGGCTCAGCGGGTGATTCGCCAGCGGCTGACGCCGGCGGGCAGGTCGACCGACAGCTCGAAGAAGCGGCGGCCGTGCCGGGTCACCTCGGTGACGGTGGCACCGTCCGCGGTGCAGGCCGGGGCATGATCAACACCGGGCAGCTGCAGCACCAGGCCGGCCTGCTCGATCGGCTGCTCGGCGGTCACCTCGACCAGCCAGCCGTCCCGGTCCGCGGTGATCGACAACCGGACGCCACGGCGGCCGCGTTCCCAGTCGTTGAGCTGCCGGGCGGTCCACCAGACCATGCCGCGCTCGCGGGCCAGCCGGGCCACCTCCGGGCAGGCCTCCCGGGTCGGCGGCCGGAGTCGCAGGTGCGGGCCGTGGAACAGGAAGTGGGCCACGCCGTGCACCTCTTCGGCACCGTCCAAGATCACGTCCCGGCAGCCGAGGTGGCCGGCCCAGGCCAGGTCCTGGGTGTGCAGCGGCAGGTTGATCACGTCCATCGGCCGGTTGTACACCGAGAGATCACCGATCGGGAAGGACAGATGTGCCGTCCCGAACGGGAAGCCGACGGTGCCCTGCTTGCTGGGGCCGCGGGACTCGTCGATCTTGATCCCGACCCGCTCGCACCAGGTGTAGAACTCGGTCCAGCCCTCCCAGCGGGTGTAGTGGTTCTTGTTCGACACGATGTCGTCGGTGCCGGACACCGCCTGGGCCCAGGCGTACTGCGCCCGGAACTGTGGCCAGCCCCAGGTGGACAGGTCCGCGTCGCCCATCGCGTTGTAGTGCAGGGCGTGCTCGTGCCCGGCCGCGCCGATCGCCGCGTAGAGGTCGGAGGAGTAGCCACCGGGGAAGACCTGGCACCAGGTCACCGAGACGCCGGCCTCGGCGAAGGCGTCCAGGGCGGCTTGGCCGTCGTCCTCGCTGTTGCCGTCGGCGTCGTGCGACATGTGTGCCATCGCCGGCAAGCCGGCCGGCCAGTAGTGCAGCCAGGCCGACGCCCGTTGCCGATGATCATGGGCGGCCCACAGTTGCTGCAGCAGGGTGATCCACCACAGATCCGCCTGGGCCTGATCGAACAGCGGCACCGCGGCCGGCGGCGGATAGCTGTGGGTGTAGTCCGCGGGCACCTCGGGCGCACCGGGCGGCAGGGCCCGGTCGGCATAGTCCAGCGCCATCCCGTCCTCGCACTTGAGGATGTTGTCGTCGATCGGCGCGGTGCCGTCCGGGGCCGGCTTGCCGTCGCCCGACACCGGATAGCCCTGCTGGACGGTGACCACGGTCCGCCACAGGTCGACGCCGTAGTTGATCACCGTCCCGGCGCCGTGCCGACGGCGGGCGATCGCGGCGCCGCCGCCCGGCCAGCTGGCGAGCGCCTCGGTCCCGTCGGATGGTTCCAGGGCGCGGCCGGCGATCGCCCGCAGCGGCCGAGTGGGTGAGGACGTCCAGGAGGCGTCCGCGGCCAGGGTGACCAGTTCTTCGGTCCGGACGGCGCCGGTCGCGGTGCCGGCGAGCCTGTCCAGTTCGGGGAGCACGGCGGTGATGATCAAGGTCCCGCCGGCCATCAGCCAGCCGTCCAGGGCCCGGACCGATTCGGCCGGCACCCGCTGCGGCGAGGCGAGGATCAGGACGTCGTAGTCGGCGAGTTCGCCGGGCACGGCCGCGAGGCGGCGATAGCCCAGCCGGGCATGATCAAGGACCTCGTAGGCGTACAGCCACCAGGCGTCGTCACCGGCGGCGTGGGCCGCACGGGTCGCCTGCTCGTCGATCACGACCCCGAGCCGGGCGTGGTTAGCCACCGGAGGACCTCCTGCATCGGCGTTGCGCCGGCAGCCGCCGGCCCAGGGTCCTACTCTGCCGCAGATCGGTCTTTATGGGCAAGCAGTAACTAGGATTTGGACTCGCCGTTATCGCCCTTCGACAGGATGAGGGCGACGGGTTCGAGGCTCAGGGGGTGTCCGAGACCGAGGATTCGAGCCGCTCGCCGAGCAGCTGGTACTGCATCGGAGGTCGGCCGACCTTGCGGGACCGAGACGGCGGCATCGGCCACGCCAGCCCGGCGCGGACCAGTCCCTGCAGGGTCCGGCGGGCTGTCCGCAGGGTGACCTGCAACAGCTGGGCAACCCGTTCGGCATCGATCACCAGCGTTTCGACCTCCTCCTCGCCGAGCTTGTCCACCAGGGTGCGCAACAGGGCCTGGTCCTTGGACTCGGCCGGTCGCGGCGGCGCCGTCTCGGCGCCGCCGTCCGGGCTGGCCGGCAGCCGGAGGGTCAGCTCGTCCGGTCCGATCAGGTACGCCTGCCGGGCACCCTCGGCGGAGGCCTTGCTGACCGCCCGGTAGGCGTTGTTCTCGGCCTCGACGGTCGACCGGCCGAGGCCGATCCCGACCTCGAGATCGACGTTCAGCGATGCGCTGGCCCGGGCCAGGAACGGCGCCACGGCAAGATCATCGGTGACCGGCCGGAGCATTCCGAGGGTGGTGATCACCATGTAGCTGCGCTGATCATGGGGCAGCACGATCGCATCCATCCGGCGGGCGTCGTGCAGCAATTCACGGTGCAGCGTCAGTCGCAGGTCCTGATACCAGTACTGCGCCGGACTGGTCCGCGGCGGCAGCGCCGAATCGGCCAGTTGCACCAGCACGATGGCGATCCGGGACTCGGAGAACTTCGCGCCGCTGGCGGTCAGCACCGCGGTGTTCAGCGCCTGCCGCAGGGTCAGCGGCGACGGCGACATCTTCAGCGCCGGTACGTTCTCGGCGGCCAGCCCGGCCATCACGGTCGGGATGGTGGAGATCGCCCCGCTGGTCTTGCCGGCGCGGAACAGATCGAGATGGAACTTGAGATATCCCTCCGGCGTGATCGACTCGTCGTAGCGGACGTAGTGCACGTCGCTGGGGTCGATCTCGATCTCGGCGTAGCTGTCCATCACGTCCCGCTCGGACATCGAGTCGATGCTCACCCGCAGCGGGTCGATGACGCCGGACCGGAGCCCGCGGACCAGGGTGCTGTGCAACGCCGGCCCGCCGGTCGGCACATAGGTCGCCGGCACCGTGAGGTCGCCTTCCTTCATCGCGACGTCGTACGGCAGCGGGCCGGCGAACAAGATCGCGTCCACCCGGTCGGTGATCTTGCGGGCCGCCTCCGCCGCCTGATCCTCGCGCCGGTAGACAGCGGGCACCAGGCGCAGGCCGGGGTAGCTGCTGCCGCGGGCGAGCTCGGCGGTCTTCTGGACGAACTCGTCCGCCCCCACCAGCCCGATGGTCACTTCCTCGTGGGTCGCGTCGGAATTATGGACAGCCATGACCGGCACTCTATCGCCGAAATTCACAAAAGTGCCGAAACTCGAAGAAATCGGACGGAGAAAAATGTGATTTGAGTCTTGTCGTTAATTGCCTCTCTGTGGAAAGGTCTAGTTCATTGATCGCCGCCAGATGGAGGGGTAGGCATGGCTGATCGGACATCTCACACACCGTTCGGGACTTCGAAGGGGTTGCCGCCACGCACCCGCCGGCAGTTCCTGCAGGCCGCCGGACTGGCCGGGCTGGTCGGCGTCGGCGCCGCGGCCGGGGGCACGTTCGGAGCCACGGCGGCCGCGGAACCGGTGGCGAAACTGGCCGACGCACCGGTGAAGACGCGGGCCACGTATTACACGCCGGAGAAGATCGCGGCCGCCCGGGCCAACATCGAGAACTACGACTGGGCCCGGCAGCTCGCCGACGCGGCCCGGCCGACGGCGGACAAGCTGGTCGCGCTCACCGATGATCAACTGTGGGGCTGCGTCTCGACTCAGGGGGTGCCGCGGAGCTACGCGGTGAACCAGGACCTCGGCTCGCCGATCACCGGGACCGATGTCTACGAGTACGGTGCCTACCCGTTCCGGGCGGACCCGATCGCCAAGCCGTGGAAGCTGGTCGACCCGTCCTGCGACTACGTATTCCCGACCAACGACTTCGCGTCCTACTACGCCAGCGGGCTCGATGATCACGGTGATTTCCATCGGGAGGATGCGGATTCGCAGTTCCTGGTCAACGAGCTGTATCCGGAACGCGGTCCGGACTGGGGCGTCGACGACGGGTTCGGCTGGATCGACGACGGCGGCCACAAGTGGACGTTCGTCGCCTACTACAACCACTGGTTCTGTTGGTACACGGCGCAGCCGAACACCGGCTACTCGATGCTCGGTCACGGGCTGGGTGCACTCCGGGACAGCTACGTCTACACCGGTGACGCCAAGTATGCGCACGCCGGGTTGATCTTGCTCGACCGGATCGCCGACGCCTATCCGGCGATGGACACCGCCCCGTACAAGCGGGCCGACGGCTACTTCCATTCCGACGGCCTGCGCGGCACCGGCAAGGTGATCGGCGGCATCTGGGAGACCGGGCTGGCCCGCGGCCTGGTGCAGGCCTACGACGCCTTCTATCCGGCGATCGCCGACGATGATCAGGCGGGAGTGATCGAGTTCCTGGCGGCGAAGTCGGCGCAGTACGGGCTGAACCCGAAGGCGACCACGGCCGACCTCCGGCTGAACATCGAGAACGGCGTGCTGCGGCAGGTCTTCCCGGCGGTCAAGACGACCCAGATCTTCGGCAACTTCGGCATGCACCAGAGCACGCTGGCGATGGCGGCGGTGGTGCTGGACGAGCCGGCCGCGGCTAAGGAATGGCTGGACTTCGTCTTCGCCGCCGGCGGCGTGCTGACCAACCCGTATCGCTGCACGGGTGGCAACGTCGGCCCGCAGTTGATCAACGTGCTGGACCGGGACGGCTGGCTGAACGAGGGCGCGATCGGTTACAACCGGCTCGGCATCGCCCACATCAAGACCATCGCCGACATTCTCGACGGCTACGACACGTATCCGGCGGCGGACATCTACGCCAACCCCAAGTACGAGGCGATGGTCACCACCCGCGGCACGATGTCCATGATCAACGCCTACACGCCCTGCTACGGCGACAGCGGCACCACCGGCCAGCCGGGACTGATCGGTTCGGCCGCCGAATACACGGCGGCCTTCGCGAAGTACGGCCGCACGATCGATGCCCAGCTGGCGTACAAGCAGAACGGGAATTCGGCGGCCAACCTCTACACCGACATCTTCGGCACCGACCTGGAGGGGCTGCAGGAGTCGATCCGGGCGGCCGTCGCCGAGCACGGTGAACTGAACCTGAAGAGTGATCATCAGACCGGCCACGGCTTCGCGGCCCTGCGCACCGGCAGCGGTGATCAACAGCGCGGCGCCTGGCTCTATCACGGCATCTCCTACGGCCACGGGCACCTCAACGCCCTGTCCATCGATCTGTACGGGTTCGGCCTGGATCTGGCTTCGCCGCTGGGCTATCCGTCCTACGCTGACGGCAAGGCGCTCCGGCGCGAGTGGGAGTCGACGACGGTCGCCGAGAACACGGTGCTGGTCGACGCCAAGCCGCAGAAGACGCACCTGATCGGTCGGCCGCTGGACTTCGGCGACGGACCTTTCGCCGATGACGGCGGCGTCCGCTATGTCGACGTCGAGGCGCCGAAGCCGTATCCGCAGACGTCGCGCTACCGGCGCAGCGTGATCATGGTCGATCTGGACGACTCGGACTCCTACCTGGTGGACGTGTTCCGGGTCCGTGGCGGCGCCGATCACCTGTTCTCCTTCCATGCGGTGGCGCCGGCGGTGACCACGACCGGGCTCGAACTGGTGGCCCAGGGCCGTGGCAACTACGCCGGCCCGGACGTGCCGGCGCCGGACCCGCTGGCCAACCCGCGGCCGGACGCGAACGGCTTCGACTATCTGGTCAACGTCGAGCGGGACGCCGAGGTGGCCGGGCCGTTCACGGTGGACTGGGCGGTGCCGGACACCTGGAACGTGCATGATCAGGATCCGGATTCGCATCTCCGGCTGACCATGCTGACCAAGGTCGACGAGGTCGCCTTCGCCGACGGCATCCCGCCGCAGAACAAGCCGGGCAACCCGGAGTCGCTGCGCTACCTGCTGGCCCGGCGGCGCTCGACCAAGGCCCTGAACTCCCAGTTCGTGTCGGTGATCGAGCCGTACGTCGGGCAGAGCAAGATCACCAAGTCCGAGGCGGTCCGGGTGACCGGGCTGGCCGGCGGCCTGGCCGAGGATGATGTTGCCGCGGTCAAGCTCACCCTGGCCGGCGGCCGGGTCGATTACGTGGTGCACAACGCGAACCCGGAGATCCCGATGCTGGTGGACGGCCGGATCGAGGTCAGCGGACGCCTGGCCGTGATCAGGTTCGACGGCGATCGGGTGATCGGCGCGGTCGGCTCCGACCTGACCAAGCTGGCGACCCGCGGCCGTGGCGCGACCACGATCGAGGTCGACAGCGTGCCGGTCACCGGCACCATCGCCGACTTCACCCGCGAGTTGGTCAACGAGAACGTGCTGACGATCACGCTGGACCGGCCCTGGGCCGAGGGGGACACCGAGCCGGCCGCCCTGGTCGGTCGGTACGTCTACGCCGCGGACGACAACGAGCGGAACGCGGTCTACGCGATCACCGCCGCCGAGGCGTCCGGCAGCACGCTCAAGATCACCACCGACACCACGTTCGTCCGGGGCTACGTCACCGACACCGATCCGGACGCCGGTTTCCGCTACGACGTGGCAGCCGGCCGCGCCGTGCGGATCCCGCAACTCCGATCCTGGCAGGCCTAGTGCCCTGAGCCTGTCGAAGGGCCACGAGCATCGGGCCTGCCCTTCGACAGGCTCAGGGATCGCAACCCCTAGCTTTAGGAGACGGTATGTCCGATCAACCTCAACGCGGAGGGTTCGGAGCATTCACCGCGCACGTGCCGACCCGGCGGCAGGTCCTGCAGGCCGCGGGTCTGGTCGGGCTGGCCGGGGCCGGCGCCGCGGCCGGGGTGTCAGTGACTGCGACACCGGCGGCGGCCGAGGTGATGCTGGCCGACGCGCCGGTGAAGACGCGCACGACCTACTTCACCGCGGAGAAGATCGCCGCCGCCCGGCGCAACATCGAGAGCTACGCCTGGGCCGCCGACTTGGCGGCCGCGGTGCAGCCGATGGCCGACAAGTTCGTGGCGCTCACCGATGATCAACTCTGGGACTCGGTGTCCACCCAGGGGGTGCCGCGCAGCTATGCGGTGAATCAGGATCTCGGCTCGCCGATCACCGGCCGGGACATCTACCAGTTCGGGGCCTACCCGTGGCGGGCCGATCCGATCAGCCGGCCGTGGAAGATCGTCGATCCGTCCAGTGACTACGTGTTCCCGACCAACGACTTCGCGGCCTACTACGCCAGCGGTCTGGACGACCACGCGAACTTCCACCGCGCGGATGCCGATCCGCAGTTCCTGGTCAACGAGCTGTATCCGGAACGCGGTCCCGACTGGGGGGTGGACGACGGGTTCGGCTGGATCGACGACAACGGTGCCAAGTGGACCTTCGTCGCCTACTACAACCACTGGTTCAGCTGGTACATCGCCCAATCCGGCACCGGCTTCTCCGCCCTCGGCCACGGCCTCTACTACCTGCGCTACCAGTACCTCTACACCGGCGACCTCCGCTACGCCCACGCCGGTTTGATCTTGCTCGACCGGATCGCCGACGTCTACCCGGCGATGGACATCGCCCCGTACAAGCGGGCCGACGGCTACTTCCACTCCGATGGGCTGCGCGGCACCGGCAAGGCGGTCGGCGGGATCTGGGAGAACGGGCTGGCCCGCGGTCTGATCGACTCCTACGACATCTTCTATCCGGCGATCGCCGACGATGATCAGGCCGGCGTGATCGAGTTCCTGGGGGCCAGGTCGACGCAGTACGGGCTGCACCCCAAGGAGACCACAGCCGACGTCCGGCTGAACATCGAGAACGGCATCCTGCGGCAGATCTACCCGGCGCTGCAGAACACCCAGATCTACGGCAACTTCGGCACCCACCAGGCGACGCTGGCCACCGCCGCCGTGGTGCTGGACGAGCCGGCGGCGGCCAAGGAGTGGCTGGACTTCGTCTTCGCCGCCGGCGGGCTGCTCTCCAACCCCTGGCGCAACACCGGCGGCAACGTCGGCCCGCAGTTGATCAACGTGATCGATCGCGACGGCTGGATGAACGAGGGCTCGATCTCGTACAACCGGGCCGGCATCGGGACGCTGAAGACGATCGCCGACATCCTGGACGGCTACGACACCTATCCGGCGGCGGACATCTACGCCAACCCCAAGTACGAGGCGATGGTCACCACCCGAGGGATGCCGACCATGATCAACGCCTACACCCCGAACTACGGCGACAACGTGTCCACCGGGCAACCGGGGATCCAGGGCACCGCCGCCGAATACACGGCCGCGTTCGCGAAATACGGCCGCGTCGTCGACGCCCAGTTGGCCTACCTACTGAACAAGAACTCGGCCGACAACCTCTACCCCGACATCTTCGCCACCGACGTCGACGGCCTGCAGCAGCGGATCCGGGACGTGATCGCCGAGCACGGCGAGCTGGACCTGCCCAGTGATCAACTGACCGGACACGGCGTGGCCCTGTTGCGGGCCGGCAGCGGTGATCACCGGCGCGGGGCCTGGCTGTACCACGGCGTCTCCTTCGGACACGGTCACCGCAACACCCTGGCGATCGACCTGTACGCCTCCGGGCTGGACCTCGCGTCGCCGCTGGGCTATCCGTCCTACGCCGACGGCAAGGCGCTGCGCCGGGAGTGGGAGACGAACACGGTCTCGGAGAACACCGTCGTGGTCGATGCGACACCGCAGGCGTTCCAGACGATCGCCCGGCCGCTCGACTTCGGGGATGCGTCGTGGGCAGGAGGGGGCGGGGTGCGCTACACCGACGTCGAGGCACCGGTGCCGTACCCGCAGACGTCGCGGTTCCGGCGCAGCGTGATCATGATCGACCTCGACGACGCCGACTCCTATCTGGTGGACGTGTTCCGGGTCGACGGCGGCACCGATCACCTGTTCTCCTTCCATGCGGTCGGACCCACCGTGACCACCACCGGGCTGCAGCCGGTGGCGCAGGGTCGCGGCAACTACGCCGGCCCGGACGTGCCGACGCCGGATCCGCTCGCCGACCCGCGGCCGGACGCGAACGGGTTCGACTATCTGATCAACGTCGAGCGCGACACCGAGGTGGCCGGACCGTTCTCCGTCGACTGGGCGGTGCCCGATCAGTGGAACGTGCACCAGCAGGACCCGGACAGCCACCTCCGGCTGACCATGCTGACCCCGGTCGACGAGGTCGCGCTCGCCGACGGGATCCCACCGCAGAACAAGCCCGGCAACCCGAAGTCGCTGCGCTACCTGCTGGCCCGGCGGCGCTCCGCGGAGACGTTGCAGACGCAGTTCCTCTCGGTGATCGAGCCCTATCTCGGGCAGAGCAAGATCGTCAGGTCCGAGGCGGTCCGGGTGACCGCACTGGCCGGCGGGCTGCAGCCGACCGACGCGGCCGCGGTGAAGATCACCCTGGCCGACGGCCGGGTGGACTATGTGGTGCACAACGCGAAGCCGGAGGTCGGGCTGGTGGTGGACGGCCGGATCGAGGTGCACGGCCGGCTCGCGGTGATCAGGTTCGACGGTGATCATCCGGTGCGGGCGACCGGATCCGACCTTGCGCTGCTGAAGACCCGGGGCCGCGGCGCGACCACGATCGAGATCGCCGCCGCGCCGATCACCGGCACGGTCAGCGACTTCAGCCACGGGCTGACCACCGTCAACGAACTGACGATCGATCTGGCCGAGCCCTGGGAGTCCTATGCCACCGACCCGGCCGAGCTGATCGACCGCTACGTCTACGTCGAGGACGACGGCGAGCGGAACGCGGTTTATCCGATCACCGCTGCCGAGGCCTCGGGCAGCACGCTCAAGATCAGCACCGACACCACCTTCATCCGTGGCTATCTCACCGACACCGATCCGGACGCCGGCTTCCGCTACGACGTCGCCGTCGATCGTGCCGTCCGGATCTCCCAGATCCGTTCCTGGTCCGCCTGAACGAAGGAGCTCAGCCGATGAAGACCCGCGTCCCGCTGGCCGTCCTGCTCGCCCTGATCATGATCACGTTCGGTGTCCAGGCCCCGGCGGCCGCGGCGCCGGCCGAGGGCACCTTCACCGACCTCGGCCCGGCCGTCACGTCGCTGACCGTGATGGAGGGCAGCTACGGCCCCTGTCCCGACGGCTCCGACTGCGTCTACGCGGTGGTCGCCGGTGACAACACCAAGCTCAACATCATCGACGTCCACAGCCGCGAACTGATCAAGACGATCCCGCTGCCCGGTGCGTCCGGCGGCTGGGGTGCCACGACGGCGAGCGACGGCAGCATCTATATCGGCAGCTACAACCACGGCCGGCTCTACCGCTACGAGCCGCAGGCGGATCGGATGACCGACCTGGGTCAGCCGATTCCGGGCGAGGGTCTGCTCTATCACCTGGTGCCCGGCCCGGACGGGGTGATCTACGGCGGCACGTACCCGAACGCCCATCTGTTCTCGTACTCGCCGACCGAAGGCGTCGTCGACTTCGGTCGGATGGATCCGGAGCAGAACTACGTCCGGTCGGTCGCCTACGACCATGATCACGGCTATCTGTTCGCCGGCATCGGCGCCCGGGCCGGCCTGGTCCGGGTCGATCTGGCGACCGGCGAGCGGACCAACATCCTGCCCGAGAGCCTGAGCGGCTACGCCTTCGTCTACGACCTGGACTACGTCGGCGGCCGACTGCTGGTCAAGGTGCACAACGGTCCGGACATCAAGCTCGCGGTGCTCGATCCGGTCTCCGGCGAGCAACTGCCGATCATCGACGAGTCGACCGGCCAGACGGTCGACCGGGTGCCGATCGTGTCCCGCGGCACCGCACCGCTGGCGCCCGACGGCCGGTCGGTCTACTACACGGCCGCGTCCGGTGGCCTGTGGGTCTACGACGTCGAGACCAGCCGCACCCGGCCGATCATGATCGACGGCGCACCGGCCGCGGTGGACGGCGCGGGGATCGGCTTCGCCTGGCTGCCGGCGGCCGACGACCCGTCCCGGCAGGTGCTGGCCGGGCTCGCCGGCAACTACGGCGGCCGCGCCTTCACCTTCGATCCGCAGGGCCCGACGCTGGAGAAGTACTCGCTGCCGTTCGAGCCGGTCCCGGTTGACCTGTCCCAGGTGTACGCCGGGGCGGACGGCGACGGCAAAGTCTATGCCAGTGCCTACATCAACGGCGATCTCGGCGTCTACGACCCGGCGACCGACGGGCTCAGCCAGTTCCCGCGGCTCGGCCAGGTCGAGGGCTGGACCTGGCACGACGGGTTGCTCTACATCGGCACCTATCCGAGCGGCAACCTGCTCGAGTACGACCCCAAGCTGCCCTGGGGCAACGGCAATCCGCGGCAGTTGGCGAGCCTGGCCGGTGAGTACAAGCAGAACCGACCCACCGCGCTGGCGGCCGCCGGCAACAAGCTCTATGCCGGCACCACCCCGGACTACGGCGAGCACGGCGGCGCCCTGACGGTGGTCGACCTGGAGTCCGGCGACGTCGTCGTGCATCGGCACGTCGTCCAGGACCAGACCGTGTCCTCGATCGCTCTGCTGGACGGAGTCCTGTTCGGCGGCACCAGCATCGCCGGCGGTGGCGGGACCGATCCGATCGCGACCGAGGCCAAGATCTTCACCGCCGATCCGGCGACGGGGGAGAAGACGGGGGAGTTCGTCCCGGTGCCCGGCGCGTACAGCATCAATTCCTTGATCGTCGGGCCCGACGGCAACCTCTGGGGGCTGGCCGACGGGACGCTGTTCGTGCTGGATCCCGGGTCGCACGAGGTGCTGGCGACGACCAAGATCTTCGACGGCAACGCCGGCGAGACCGACGGTGACCTGGTGATCGTCGGCGGCGAGTACGTCTACGGACACTCGGCCGCCCGGCTGTTCCGGATCGACCCGATCAGCAAGCAGGCGACGGTGCTGCACCAGGGCGGCACCCGCCGGCTGACCGTCGATCCACGCGGTGATCTCTACCTGCTGCACGACGGCGACGGCAGCAACATCAACCGGCTGCTGCGCTACCGGCCGGCGCCGGATTCCTGTGCAGGTTCGGATCAGCGGGCCTCGGTCTTCGCCGGCACGATCGACAGCGGTGTCGCGAACCGCTACACCGACGACGGCTGCACGCTCAACGACCTGATCTCCGACGACCAGGACTGGACCTCGCACGGCCGGTTCGTCGCGCACGTGACCAGCGTGGCTCGGCGGCTGGACCGGGCCGGCGTGATCACCGGCGCGGAGGCCGAGGCCCTGGTCGCGGCGGCCGGGCGCTCGGACGTGGGTCAGTAGTAACCGGATCGAACCGACGAAGGAGCACTACCGATGGAGCGCCGACATTTCCTCATCTCCGCCCTCGCCGTTTCGGTCGCCGCCGGGCTGGCCGGCAGCACCCGGCCGGCCTGGGCCGACGAAGGTGACACCCCGGGCCCGGCCGACCTGCCCGCGGGTGGGGTGGCGATTGCCACCGACCAGTGGACGATCGCCGCCCGGACCTCGACCGCGCCGCTGATCGACGGCCGGCTGGACGACGCGGTCTGGGCCGACGCCGCCAAGCTCAGTGGCTTTGTCACGCCCTACTACGGCGACCCGATCGACGGCGTGGCCGAGGTCCGGATCTGCTTCGACGACGCGGCCCTGTTCCTCGCGGTGAGCTACACCGATCCGGACGGTGCCGAGTCGCTGACCGGGATCGAGATCTTGATCAACAACGGTGCGGCCGACTTCCGGGTGCCGGTGCAGCTCCGCCAGCCGGACGTGGAGTATCGCAACACCTGGGGGCCCGGACTGACCCTGGTCGAGGACGCGGAGATCGTCACCGGGACGGTCGAGGGCGGGATCACCGCCGAGCTCGCGGTCCCGTTCGCCGATCTCGGCGGTACCGCGGCGGCCGACGGCGCCGAGTGGCGGATCAACGTCATCCTGCAGCACGAGATGATGACCCGGCCGTTGAGCTCCTGGACCCCGATCCGGACCGCGACCAACTCCTACAACGGCTTCGGTGCGGCCGCCGTGCAGGCCGAGGTGACCGGACACGACCGGCTCGGCGGGATGTATCTCGGCGCCCTGCCGGCGGCCGGCCGGCCTGCGGCTCCGGAGCCGCACCCGATCAAGAACGTCACCCTCGGCTACACCGGCTTCACCGAGAAGGTGATCACCTTCGACCGGGACGGGATCGGCCCGGACGATGTGATCTCCCTGGCCTGGCAGGCGCCGGGCGCCGACTGGGCCGCGGTCAGCGATCCGCGGCCGGAACGCGGCTCCCGGCAGGTCCGGATCCGGTTCGGTCATCCCGGGCCGGTCCGCAAGGGGCTGTACCGGATCAAGATCGTCATCGAGCGCGCGAACCGGCGTGAGCCGGACGGGCTGGCGGTGATCACGTTCGACCGGGTCGACCTGATCCGGGCCGGCGACTCGGCGATCGAGCTGCCTGGTGCCGGGCAGCCTAAGTCGATCAAGGCCGCTCCACCGTCGGCCGATGTGCAGCAGCTGATCAGCTGGATCTCCGATCGCAACGGCTTCATCTTCACCGGCATCCCGGACCAGCCGCAGCTGCACCCCAACAACCTGTACACCTTCGATCCGGACGATCCCGACGTGCTGCAGTCCGCCTACACCGACGAGCGCTATCCGAACCACCCGGACTATCCCGAGGACAAGCTGCTCACGGTCACCAACCGGTTCGGCCAGCGGCAGGAATATCCCTACTACGAGGATCCCGGCACCGGCCGGCGGTTCTTCCTCAGTGCCCAGCTGTGGTTCCGGCGCCGCGAGCACGTGCTCGGCCGATTGCAGGAACTGGCCGCGGCGGATCCGCTCGGCGCCGCCCGGGTGCTGCACCGGTTCGCCCAGGTCTATCCGGGCTGGGTGCCGACCAACGAATACCCGTGGTTCAACCGGCCGGTGGATCCGGCCTCGGTGCCGGTCAACTACTACTGGGGCGGCACCTGGAGTCGCTGGTCGGCCAGCGAGCTCAGCGCGTTCCGCAACCTGCCCTACGCGTATGCGATCGTGGCCCGGACCAACGCATTCGAGCTGCTCAGCGACGAGGTCGGCGAGGACGTCGCGGCCAAGATCAAGAACGAGATGCTGCTGCCGTCCATCGACACCTATCGCAGCTACGTGATCTTGTATCACAACATGGATTACCACAACGCCATGGGCCTGATCGCGATGGGCAAGGCGTTCGGTGATCCGAGCTACATCCACGAGACCGTCGAGTGGGCCCGCGAGTACGGCCGGATCACCTACCTGTTCGACGGCTACTACAAGGAGAACACGCTCTCCTACCATGATCAGGCGACCAACGGCCTGGTCCAGGTGATCGACCAACTGGCCGGCTGGACCGATCCCGAGGGCTACGCGTCGCCGCGGTCCGGAGAACGGTTCGCCGAGCTTGATCTGGGCGCTCAGGTGCCGGTGCTGGCGAACGCGATCGAGGTCTCCCAGCGGCTGGTCTATCCGGACGGCAAGCTGTTCCCGATGGAGGACACCTGGGCCTACTCGGCGTCCGGTCAGCCGCAGCACGACGCCGGCTCGTTCCTGATGCCGGCCGGCGGCGTGGCCCGGCTGGCCCGGGGCCGCACCATCGATCGGTCGGCCTGGTTCGGCCTCGTGTTCGCGTTCCCGAAGCTGGAGATCACCGCCGAATCCGTACCGCACACCAACTTCCCGGCCAGCGGCACGGTGCAACTCGAGGCGACCAGCGTCGGCCAGTCGATCACGTTCGCGTTCGAGGTCGATCGGGCCGACGAGTTCGAGGTCGACCTGCGACCGTTCCGCGCCGCCAGCTACGGCCGCTACGGGGTGACGATCGACGACACCGACCTGGGCGAGGTCGAGTTCTACGGATTCGGTGGGGTGCAGCCGTTCCAGACGATCGGCGCACTGCCGCTGACCGCCGGGCAGCACCAGATCACCTTCCGCGGGGTCGGCAAGCACGACGCGTCGACCAACTTCAAGCTGGGCGTGGTCCAGTTCGCGCTGCTCGACGAGGCGGCCCGGGCCGAACGGGACGACGCCGACGACCCGACCGGCAATCCGACGCAGGCCTACCTGGTCTATCCGCCCAAGTACGGCCACCACCACTACGATCCGCTCAGCCTCGCCGTCTACGCCGAGGGCCAGGAGCTGCTGCCGGACATCGGCTACACCCACACCTTCTACCGGCAGTGGACGCTGTCCACGCTGGCGCACAACACGGTCGTCGTCGACAGCAGCAACATGGTGGTGACCGGAGCCGCGCAGCACGGCGGCAACGTCGAGATCTTCGAGCACACCGACGAGCAGGTCCAGGTGATGCGGGCCGCCGAGCCGGACGCCTACCCGCAGACGTCGGAGTACTCCCGCGAGGTGTGGCAGATCGGGTTCGACGGCTCGGCCGCCAACGAGGGGTACCTGCTCGACCTGTTCCGGGTCACCGGCGGTGATCGACACGAATACACGCTGCACGGTGACGCCAATCGGGACGCGACCTTCAGCACGGACGCCGAACTCGCGGACTACGGGCCATACCTGTTGCCCGAAGGCGTGCAGGTGACCGAGCCGACCACAGAGATCGACACCGGCGACGCCGGGGGCCACTACTACGGCTACATCTACGTCCGGAAGGTCAAGCGGGCCGAGCCGGCCGATGGCGCATACACGCTGCAGTTGGCCACCACCGCCGACGACGGGGCCGCCCGGGCCGGCGCCAAGATCATCGGGCTGACCGGGGACGGCGGCACCGAGCTGTTCCTCGGTGAGTCGCCGTCGGTGCGCGCCACCCGGCTCGGTGGCACCGGCCAGGACACCAACAACGAAGCGGTCAAGTACTGGCTGCCGACCGCGGTGCTGCGCAAGGACGGCACCGGGCTGCGCAGCCAGTTCGTGACCATGATCGAACCGCACGGCGCCGGCCGGCCGGCCCGGGTGCAGAGCATCGAGCGACTCACCCCGGAGCAGGCCGCCGACGGCTCGATCGCGGTCAAAATCAGCTACGGCGACGTGACCGATCTGGTGCTCAGCTCCGCCGACCCGGACTCGCCGATGCTGGTCGGCGACATCTCGCTCACCGGAAAGCTGGGATTCGTCCGGATCGCCGGCGGCACCGTGACCAAGCTGGTGCTGATCGGCGGCACCGTGCTGAGCAGCGGCGGCACCGAGCTGACCGGCGCCGGCCCGGTCACCGGCACGATCACCGGGGTCCGACGCCGGGCCGACGGCGACCAGACGGACGCGTTGATCACCAGTGTCGCGGTGCCGGACACCATGATCGGCAAGACTCTGGTGCTGACCCGGCCGGACGGCAAGGCGCACGGCTACCCGATCAAGGCGGTGAGTGGTCAGCAGGTCGAGTTGGCCGGGATCGATCCGGGCTTCCGGTTCAACGACGATGGCAGCACCGAGCTCCAGTTCCTGCCGTTCACCCGGTGGACCGGCGACACCACCTTCCGGATCGAGAACCAGGCCGTCCTCGTCCGCTGACCGCTGCCGATCAGTGCAGCAGCAGTCCGGCCGAGGCGACCAGGTAGAACAGGCTGATCGCGACGATGAACACGCGCTCGGCGAGGCCGAACCAGCGGCGTAGCGGCCGGATCAGCAACGCGGCGATCAGCGTGATCAGGCCGACCAGGGCGGCCCAGTGCAGCACGGTTGCCAGCTGGGCGAGCGGGGAACCCCAGCTGCCGGCGGCCAGCGTCGCGAAGTCTCCGGTGAGGATGTAGGCGAGCGCGAACCAGGCGACCGCCAGGATCAGGTGCAGCCGGCCGCGCAGGGTCGGCTTGCCCTCGACGTCGGTCGGCGCGTACGGCAGCACCGCGAAGATCACGGCCAGGGCGCTGAGCATGATCGTCACCGGCAGGCGTTCGGCCCAGCCGGGTTCGCCGAACCAGACCGTGCCGGCCAGCGCCAGCCAGCCGCCGACCGAGAGCCAGGTCATGATCATGGTCAGCCGTTTCGTCGGGCCGACCGCATAGTTGCTCACGGCGTCGGTGATCGGGTGGTACGGATTAGGCACCAGGTGCAGCGCGACGAGCACGCCGAACCGGGCGATGAAGAGGACCAGGGCGGCCAGGGCGAACGGGGCGGTGATCATGAAGCGCTCATTTCTCGCGGTCCGGGTGGCGTCCGGACCGCGTCATGGATGGTGCGAATAGTCGCGGCCAGTTCGGCCGGATCGAGGCCGATCCGGCGGACGGCGTCGTCGAAGGTCGAGCCGAGCACGGCCGAACCTCGATCGCGCCGGGCGGCGCCGGTGTCGGTGATCGCCAGCCGGCGGACATGGCCGGAGCCGGCCGGGGCGAAATCGTGGACCAGGTCGTCGGCGAGCAGTCGGCGGACCAGACCGCTGACCGCTGCTTCGGAGATCCCCAGCCCGCCGGCGAGATCGCGGCCGGTCAACCCCGGATGCTCGCCGA
Source organism: uncultured Actinomycetota bacterium (assembly GCA_963746025.1). Classification (GTDB taxonomy): domain Bacteria; phylum Actinomycetota; class Actinomycetes; order Propionibacteriales; family Propionibacteriaceae; genus Microlunatus. The sequence continues at coordinate 192,359 of CAVUZU010000010.1, read as the reverse complement.
CGATGACCAGCGCGACGTAGCGGCGATAGCTGAGCCCCTCGGGGCGGAGCAGGGCATCGGCGTGCCGGTCGAGCGTCAGCACCAGGTCGTGCAGCTCGTACGCGAGGTCCATGGTACTAACTTAAGACATTAAATTACTCATTGGCAAGGGGGCAGCCGAGGACAGACCTCGATCGCCCCTGACCTTGAAGGCTCAAGCAAATGTGGAGTTACCTCCATTGTTCGGATCCGCCGATGCGACGAGAGTTGGTGCTGCAGAGTCGGGCGCCGACCCCGGGGGGAGGTCGTGGCGAGGCGACTCTGTGCGGTCGGAGCCGGTGTCGGGGGAGCGGGGGCTTCACTACGGCCTGATACCGGCTCCGACAACGACCGGCAGTGCCCCGAGGAGCCGAACAGTGACCCGAACGTCTATCGGCGGCCCCATCCCGCGGCGCAGGTCGCGATCAGTCGGGTTGCCGGCGCTGCTGGCCGGCTGCCTGGGACTGATGATCACCGGCTGCACTGCGGTGTCGAGCCCCGGCAGCGTGGCACCACCGTCCGAGTCTGTCGCTCCGTACCCGGGCTACGTGGCCGAGTTGGGGCCCGAGCTGGAGCAGCTCGCCACGGACCTGTTGGTCACCGGAGCCGTCATCATGATCACCTCGCCGGAGCTGGGGGACTGGACGACGACGATCGGGACCCGCAGCTACCGGGGCACCGTCCCGGTCGAGCCGACCGATCATGTCCGGATCGGCAGTGTGACCAAGACCTGGACCGGCACGGTGATCCTGCAGTTGGTCGAGGAAGGCCGGATCGCGCTGACCGACCCGGTGGCGAGATACCAGCCGGAGGTGCCGAACGGCGACAAGATCACCATCGAACAGCTGCTGATGATGCGCAGCGGGCTGATCAACTACACCTTATCCCGCGAACTGAACCAGGCGATGGACAGCACCCCGGATCGGGCCTGGCAGCCGGCGGAGCTGGTCCGACTGGGCTACGCCGAGCCGCCGGGCTTTCCGCCCGACGAGCGCTGGGAGTATTCCAACACCAACACGGTGCTGCTCGGAATGATCATCGAACAGCTGACCCGGCAGCCCCTGACCGAGGTGTTCCGGGAGCGGATCTTCGACCGGGTCGGGATGCCGGACTCCTCGTTCCCGGCGATCACCGACGAGCGGCTGCCCGATGATCATGCTCAGGGCTACAGCTACGGGACGAACGTCGAGACGATGGATTCGCCGGTGCTGCCGAAGCAGGTCCAGGATGCGGCGAAAGCCGGCACGCTGGCGCCGAAGGACGTCACCGACGTGAACCCGTCCTGGGCCTGGAGCGCCGGCGCCGGCATCTCCACCGCCCCGGACCTGGTTGCCTACGCGCGAGCACTGACCGACGGCACGTTGCTCGGCCCGAAGCTGCAGCAGTTGCGCCTGGACAGCATCCTGCCCACCGATCCGGCCGTTCCGGACGGCCCCGGGTACGGGCTCGGCCTGGCCAAGTTCGGCCAGCTCTACGGACACACCGGGGAACTGCCCGGCTTCAACACGTTCGTCGGCCACGACCCGGTGCGCGACCTCACGGTCGTCGTCTGGACCTCGCTGGAGCCGTCGCCGGACGGCCGGGCGCCGGCGACGACGCTGGCCCGCGCCGTGATCGAGGCGCTCTACTTCGGCTGACGGGAGCGCGTGAGATGGCTGTCCCGAGCCGGTCGTCCGGCGATCGACCGGGTCATTCCGATTTGCGAGCAAGCGTTTTCTTGACTGGCCCGCCGCGCCCGCTGATGATTGACCAGACATGCCAGTTGACCGGGGTTCTCGACGGCGGACTGCGGCGCTGCCAGCCGCGTCGGTCCGGGCGACGACGCGGCCGCGGCATCGGGGCGAGCCGGTGATGATCATGATCGCCGCGATGGCGATCGCCCTGTTGCTGGTCCAGGTGTCGTTCCTGGTCGCCGTACCGGAGCCGGCGCCGTTCTCGATCGTGCTGGAGGTCAGCACCTCCGCGTTGTTCCTGGCGGCCGGCCTGATCGCCTGGCGCCGCCGGCCGCACAACCGAATCGGTCCGCTGATGCTGCTGACCGGGTTGTCGCTGTGGGTCTCCGGCCTGACGGTCGCCCCGGTGCAGCTGCTGGCGGCGATCGGCACGATCGGCGCGACGCTGCCGCTGGCGATGGCCCTGCACCTCGTCCTCGCCTTCCCCTCGGGCCGGGTCCGCGGCCGGTTGGCCGGCGTGCTGGTCGTGATCGGCTACCTGACCTCGCTGGTGCTGCAGGCGCCGCTCTACCTGATCGGCGACGGACCGCTGGCCGTCACCGACGCGGCCGTCGCACTGGCCTGGCTGCCGATGATCATGGTGCTGCAGAGCAGCCTCGGCGTCTCGGCGCTGGTCGTGGCCGCGGTGCTGATCGCGCACCGGGCCCGGGGTGCGGATCCGGTCGAACGCCGGGTGCTCGGCCCGGTGGTCTGGTATCGGATCGCGGTGCTGTTGATCGTCGGCGCCGCCGCGTTGATCGGCCGGTTCTCCGGCGCGTCCGAGCCGGCGTTCATCGCCTCCCACCTCCAGGTCGCGGCGATCATGGGAATCCCGCTGGTGTTCCTGGTCGGGCTGCTGTTCGGATCGTTCGGCCGGGCCGGCGAGGTGGATGAGCTGGTCGCGCAGATCGGAGCGGCGACGCCGAGCACGGCCCAGCTGACCTCGGCGGTCGCGGACGCCCTCGGCGATTCCGGTGCCCTCGTCGTCTTCGCCCGCGCCGATCAGCCGGGGTTCGTCGACGCCGCCGGCGAGGAGATCGAGGTCGACGCCGACCGGACCCGCCGGCTCCATCCGGTGCGCTACGGCGGACAGGTCGTCGGCGGCATCTACTACCGGCACGGGCTGATCGCCGACGACACCCTGCTGGACGTGCTGGCCGGGCTGGTCGGGATGGCCATCGACCAGCAGCGGCTCGTCGCCGAGCAGAGTGGCCTGGTGGCCGATCTGCTGACCCGGGAATCCGAACTGCAGAACTCGCGCCGGCGGCTGCTGCGCGCCGAGGACACCGAGCGGCGCCGGATCGCCCGTGATCTGCACGACGGCGCCCAACAACATCTGGTGGTGCTCGGGATGAACGCCCGGCAACTGAGCCGGACCAGCGCCGACCCGGCGGTCGCCCGCTCCGCCGCCGAGATCGCGGACGGAATGACCGGGGTGCTGGCCGAGTTCCGGGACCTGATCGCCGGCATCATGCCGGCCCCGCTGGTCGATCGGGGGCTGGTGCCGGCGGTGGAACTGCTGGCCGAGCGGATGCCGATCCCGACCCGGGTCACGGTCCGCTTCGAGCCCGAACGGCTGGCGGCCGACGCCGAGTCGACGCTCTATTTCCTGGTCTCGGAATCGCTGACCAACGTGGTCAAGCACGCCGCCGCGTCGTCGGCCGAGGTGATCATCGGCCGATCCGATCAGGCGGAGCCGCTGTTGGTGACGATCACCGTCGTCGACGACGGCAGCGGTGGCGTGGATCCGTCCCGGGGCACCGGGCTGCGCGGGGTCGCCGACCGGATCGCGGCGGTCGGTGGCACGCTCCAGGTCGACTCGACCGAGGGCTTCGGGAGCTCGGTGCACGCGGAGGTGCCATGCGGTTGATCATCGGCGAGGACGAGGGCCTGCTGCGGGAGGGCCTGTCCCGGCTGCTGACCGACGAGGGGTACGACGTCGTCGCCACCGCCGGGACCGCGACCGAGCTGGTGGCCCGGACCCGGCAACTGCGGCCGGCGTTGGTGATCACCGACATCCGGATGCCGCCGAACCAGGCCAGGGACGGGATCGAGGCCGCCCTGACGTTGCGGGCCGCGATGCCGGAACTGACCGTGCTGGTGCTGTCCCAGCACGTCGACAGCGTCGGTGCCACGGAGCTGCTGACCGGCGGCGCCAAGGGCGTCGGCTACCTGCTCAAGCAGCGGTTGATCGACGTCGACCCGTTCCTGCAGGCGGTGCAGCAGGTGCTCGCCGGCGGCACGGTGATCGATCCGACCGTGGTCGAGACCATGATGAAACGGTCCCGGCCGGACAACGACATCGACCGGCTCACCCCACGGCGCCGGGAAACCCTGGCCCTGATGGCCGAGGGGATGAGCAACTCCCGGATCGCCGCCCGACTGTTCGTCACCGAGCACGCGGTCGCGCGCAACATCTCGGCGATCTTCGACACCCTCGGCCTGCCGCCGTCGACCGATGATCATCGTCGGGTGCTCGCCGTGCTCCGCTACCTCGACCGACAGGTGCAGTAGCTCGGCCATCGATGCCGGCCGCGCTCACCCGAGGTCGTACCTGAGGGTGGTCGGGGAGGAAGAGTTGATCTTCGGGTCATCGGGAATGAACTTGGCGTGCGCCTCGCCGCCGTCAACGGTTCAGGTCGGCCGGGAAGGTGATGGTCACGTCCCCCAGTGCGTTCGGCTGTCCCTCGCCGATCTTGAGGTGCCGGCTTTTCTCCTCGCCGGGCGAGTCGTCCCAGACGGTCACGGTGCCGGCCGGCGGCTGCCAGGCCGGCCCGACTCTCGCCGGTGCCGCCGAGGAACCTCCGGTCCTTGCCCTTCAACAGGCTCAGGGAACGAACGAAACTCCGGCGTCCCGATCGCCAGCACAGGAACCTCGAACCGGGGATCCGGGCGATAGATTCAGCCAGGAGATCCCCGAACCCAGAGCGAGAGAGCCGATGGCCCCGAAGCAGCGCGCGGACGCGATCCGCAACCGGGCCCGGGTGCTGGCCGCCGCGGAAGAGGTGTTCGACCGGTCGGGTCCCGGGGCGTCGACGGCCGAGATCGCCCGGGTCGCCGGGGTCGGCATCGGCACCCTGTTCCGGCATTTCCCGACCAAGCGCGACCTGCTCGCCGCGATCATGAAGGACCGGCGGGAGCGGGTGGCCGAGGCCGCGGAGTCGCTGATCACCGGTGACGATCCGGACGCGTTCTACGTCTTCTTCGCCGACCTGGTGGCCGCCGCCGCGGGACGCAAGTCGGTGGTCGACGCCCTGGTCGAGGAGGGGGTCGACCTGACGGTGGGCAAGCCGATCGGTGCCTTGCAGGGGATGATCGAGCGGCTGCTGCGGCGTGGCCAGCAGGCCGGCACGATCCGCCCGGACGTAGCGTTGCCGGAGGTGATGGCGCTGCTGATCGGGACCTGCCAGGCCGCGTGGTCCGGCGGTTGGCAGGCCGACCTGCAACAGCGGACGATCAAGATCATCTTCGCTGGATTGCGGCCCTGAAGCAGGATCGTCGTTCAGATCACGTTCAGTTCCGGTTAAGGCGGTTGCCGCGTGCCGCTCGCCGGGGCGGCAGATCGAAGGCTCATGGTCGGACCATGGTGGCGAAACTCTCCCGGGAAGTCGCCGCGGTGCTGGCGGCCGAGATCCGCGAACTGCCGGCCGGTCACCGGCTGGACGGTGAGCACGCGATCATGAAGCGGTTCGGGGTCAGTCGCAGCACCGTACGCGCGGCCCTGAAGGAACTTCATGATCAATACCTGGTCCGCCGGGTCCAGGGCTCCGGCACGTTCGTCAACCGCCGGATCGATTACGTGATCTCTCGCAGCCGGCGGCCGTCGCTGCACGAGACGATCGCCGGCGCCGGTGCGAAGGCGTACACCCATCTGGTCGAGGCCGACCTGCGCCCGGTGCCGGAACCGGTCGCCGACCGGCTCGGGCTGCCCGCGCGGTCGGAGGCGCAGCGGCTGGTCCGGCTGAGCTACATCGACGACGAGGTATCCGGCTATTCGGAGGAATGGATCAGCCTCGACGTCTGCGATCACATCGAGGTCGGGCTGCGGGTGATCGAGTCGCTGGACCAGGTGCTCCGCGGCCGCGGCTTCGACCCGGTCCGCGCCTGGTGCCGGATCGGCCTGGACACCCCGCCGGCCGAGATCGGCGACCGGCTCGGCCACGACGGACCCCGGCCCACCTGGATCGTCGAGAGCCTGACCCGTAACCGGGCCGACTCCCGGCCACTGATGTGCAGCACCGCCTGGACCCGCCCCGACCTCGTCCGGATGGTCCTCGAACTGGAGGAATGAGCCGACCCGGCAGGAGTTGTCCGGTAGGTCTGCGGGGATTGTCGGACAGGGTTTCCGTTTGTTCACCGGTCGTGCCCGGCGATCGTCAGGTGCGGCGCCGAGAGTGATCACGACAGACGTCGGGATGCGAATCGGCAAGGAGCGTGGAGCGATGGCTTGGGGCCTGACACGGGGGAGCACCACGGAGGCGAGCAGGAAGGGCCGGGCTGTCGTCGCCGCGGCGCTGCTGATCGGGACCGGCTTGCTGGCCGGCTGCGGCGAGAGTGCGGTGGCAGGCCCGGAGCAGGGCACCGACCCGGAGGTGTTGATGCTCGGTCACATCCCGAGCGAGGATTCCAGCAACATCGACGAGGAATACAAGCTCGTGATGAACGTGATCGAGAAGGAGACCGGCAAAGAGGTCGAGTTCCAGCCGGCCACCAGTTACGCCGCGGTGATCGAGGCGCAACGGGCCGGCAAGGTGCAGCTCGCCTCCTACGGTCCGTTCTCCTACGTCGTCGCCAAGGACAGTGGTGTCGGCGTGACCGCGTTGGGCTTCCTGGCTGTGACGAAGGACGCCACCGGCGGCTACCACTCGACCGCGTGGGTGCCGACGGGATCGCCGATCAAGGACCTGGCCGGCTTCGAGGGCAAAAAGGTCTGCTTCGTCGATCCGACCTCCACCTCGGGCTATCTCTATCCCTCGGCCGGTCTGCTCGACGCCGGCCTGGATCCGAAGAAGGACGTGACGCCGATCTTCGCCGGCGGCCACGACTCCTCGGTGATCGCGATCGCCAACAAGCAGTGCGAGGCCGGCTTCTCCGAGGACACGATGCCGGAGGAGCTGACCGAGAGCGGCCAGATCCCCGCCGGATCGGTGACCAACGTCTGGACGTCCGACCTGATCCCGTCCTCGCCGATCGTGATGAGCGATTCGCTGTCGGAGCCGCTGAAGGCGCAGCTGACCGACATCTTCAGCAACAAACTCAACGTCGACTGGCTGTCGACCAACGGCTACTGCGCCAGCGCGGACGAGTGTGAGCTGCCGAGCGAGGACGCGTGGGGCTACAAGCCGGTCGAGGATTCGATCTATGACGGCATCCGCGCCGTCTGCGAGGTCACCAAGTCCGACTCCTGCCAGGTGAGTTGATCATGGTTCATGATCAACGCGGTCCGGTGATCGAGTTCGTCGGGGTCGACAAGACATTCGGCGAGACGGTCGCGCTGGACGGCGTCTCGTTCTCGGTCGGCGGCGGTTCGGTGGTGGTGCTGCTCGGCCTGTCCGGGTCCGGGAAGTCGACCCTGCTGCGGCAGGTCAACGGGCTGCAGCAGCCGACCGCGGGATCGGTGCGTGTGCTCGGCGCCGAGGTGTCGGAGACCCGAGGACGATCGCTCCGGGAGTTGCGCCGGCAGATCGGCTTCATCTTCCAGAACTTCCATCTGGTCGGCCCCTGCACGGTGCTGGAGAACGTCTGCACCGGCCTGCTCGGCTCCCTGTTCGGGCCCCGCCTCGGCCTGGCGATGTATCCGCGGTCGGTCCGCCGGCACGCGCTGGAACAACTGGACCGGGTCGGGTTGGCCGACCGGGCGTTCCAACGCGCAGACACGCTGTCCGGCGGGCAGCAGCAGCGGGTGGCGATCGCCCGCGCCCTGATCCAGCGGCCGAAGATCCTGCTCGCCGACGAGCCGGTCGCCTCGCTCGATCCCGAGTCCTGTGCCCAGGTGATGGAGTTGATCACCGCGATCAGTGCCGAGGACGACCTGACCGTGCTGTGCAGCCTGCACCAGGTGGAGCTGGCGCTCGACTTCGCCGAACGGATCATCGGGCTGCGCTCCGGTGCCGTGGTGCTCGACCGGCCCGCCGCTGGCCTGACCAGAGAGCAAGCGATGCAGATCTACGGTGCCGTCGGGGCCCAGCCGGCGACGGAACCGGCACCGACCCGGCCGATCGCGGTGGAGCTACCGGCGATGGCCGGCTAGCCGCCCCGATGACCGTCACCGATACGCCGGTCCGGCCCGGCTCGGGCCGGCCGCCGGTCGATTTCCCGCCGCGGCCGGCCACCCCGCTCGGGCACCGGGCGATGAACGTGGTGCTCCTCGGTCTGCTCGGTGCCGCGATCTGGTCGATCATCGACCTCAAGATCAACATCGCGACGATGACCGACGGCCTGGGCTACGCGGTGGCGTTCCTGGGCCGGGTGGTGCCGCTGGACTTCCCGCCACCGGGCGAGATCGTCACCATGGTCGGCCAGACCCTGGCCATCGTGGTCTGCGCGACCGTGCTGTCGGTGCTGCTCAGCATTCCGGTGGCCTTGTTGGCGGCGCGGAACACCACGATCAACCAGGTCACCCACGGCGGCGCCCGGCTGATCATCGTGATCGCCCGGGCGCTGCCCGAGTTGATCTTGGCCATGTTTTTCCTGCGGATCTTCGGCCTCGGCGCGATCGCCGGCGTGCTGGCCCTCGGCCTGCACTCGGTCGGCATGGTGGGGAAGTTGTACGCGGACGCGATCGAGGAGCTCGAGCCCGGTCCGCGGCAGGCGTTGCGGGCCACCGGCGCGACCAAGCTGCAGCAGATCACCGGGGCGATCCTCCCGCCGCTCGGCCCGGCCTTCGTGGCCACCGCGCTGCACCGGTTCGACATCAACCTGCGCGGGTCGGTGATCCTCGGCTTCGTCGGCGTCGGCGGGATCGGGCTGGAGATCGCCGGCGCGCTGAACACCATGAACTACCGGCGCGGCCTCGCGCTGGCGATGATCCTGTTGGTGATCTGCCTGATCACCGAGCTGGTGTCCGGGCTGATCCGGATGGCGCTGCTCGGTCGGACGGCACCGGGCCGGTCGACCCTGGGCCGGTCACCGCTGAACTGGATCCGCCGGGTCCGGGACCGGGCCGACCGCGGCTCCGACGGCTGGGTCACCGGCGTCGGCCCCGCCGGATCGACGCGCTCCGCCAGTTCGGGCGAGCGCCGGCTCAGTCCGCCGTGGACCGCGGATCGGATCCGCCGGACGATCTCGTACCTGCTGACCGCGGTGGTGATCGGTGCATCGCTGGCGGGTGCCCAGATCAGCCCGGAGCAGATCGCCGGCGGCCTGCAGCAGGCGGCGCACATCATGTCGCTGTATCTCCCGCCGGGCCTCGGCGGGATCGGCGACAAGCTGTTCGCGGCGATGGTCGAGACCGTGCAGATGGGGTTGGCCGGGACCCTGCTCGGACTGGTCACCGCCATCCCGGTGGGCATCCTGGCCGCCCGCAACGCGGCTCCCCGGCCCGGCATCGCGACCTTCTTCCGGGTCGTGATCGTCAGCGTACGCGCGTTTCCGGATCTGATCATCGCGATCTGCATCGTCGTGCTCACCGGACTCGGCCCGGTGGCCGGCGCCCTGGCCCTGTCCTTCGGCGCGGTCGGCTTCCTGAGCAAGATCATCGCCGACTCGATCGAGGAGACCGATGTCCGGGTGCAGGAGGCGGTCCGGTCCAGCGGGGGTGACGGGCCGCAGGTCTTCGTCGCCGCCACGCTGCGGCAGGCGGCGCGTTCGGTGGTGGCGCACGTGATGCATCAGTTGGACGTGAACGTCCGCGGCGCGACCAACCTCGGCGTCGTCGGTGCCGGCGGGATCGGCTACTACCTGACCAACGCCAACCGGGTGCTGAACTACCAGGTGGTGACCAGCTGCATCATCATGATCTTGGTGGTGATCCTGGCGATCGAGGCCCTGGCGATCTGGGTCCGCCGGCGAGTCAGCTGACCGCGGCGTGGTCGTTCCCTGAGCCTGTCGAAGGGATCAGCGCTGATGGAGGTCGATATTGCCGCGAGTACCCGGTCGAAATGACCGCTATCTCCTAAGGCTCGGGAATCATGGAGACATGATCACGATCCCGGAACGGCTGCGCGTCAAGGCCGCGCGGACGGCGGAAGGTGAGGCCTGGCTGGCGGCGCTGCCTGAGCTGTGCCGGAGTCTCAGCGGCCGTTGGGCCGCGGATCTCGGCGAGTCGTTCGACGGCGGTCACGTGTCTCTGGTCGTTGCCGCCGATCGAGCCGGCGAATCCGTGGCGTTGAAGGTGCCGTTGCCGCCCGCGATCGAGTTGGGCACCCTGGCCGGCAGTGCCCGTTCCGCCGAGGCGGACGCCCTGCGGGTCTGGGCAGGGCAGGGAGCGGTACGGCTGCTGGAGCATGATCACGAGACGGGCGCGATGCTGATCGAGCGGTGCCTGCCCGGCGGCTCGCTCGATCAGCTGACGGAGGCCGAGGAGGCCGAGCCGATCGCGGCCGAGGTGCTGGATCGCCTCCATGACGGCCGGCCGCCGACCGGTGTCTTCGACCGGCTGACCGATCGCGCGGCTCGGCTGGCCCGGGAACTTCCGGACCGCTATGACCGGCTCCGGGCCCCGTTCGATCAGCGCTGGCTCGAGACCGCGGTCGCCGATCTGACGGCCCTGTCGAAGGCCGGACCGGCGGAGGTGTTGCTGCACGGCGACCTCCACCACGACAACCTGCTGGCCGCGGCCCGACAGTCCTGGCTGGCCATCGACCCGTTGCCGATGGTCGGCGATCCGGGCTACGACGCGGTGCAGTTCCTGCTGTTCCGGAAGGGGGATCTGGCCGATCCGGCCGTCGAGTGGGACCGGGTGATCAGGCGATTCTGCGGCCTGCTGGGCGTCGATACCGAGCGGGTCAAGGCCTGGCTGTTCGCCAGGCTGATCAGCGACGCGCTGGCCGCCTGCGCGGAGGGCGCGACCGTAGCCGAACTCGAGGCGGAGCAGGGTGATCTCTGGACCGCCCGGTTGGTGCTGGCCCTGCGCGAGTGATCAGACCGGTCCGGCGGCGCGATCAGCGGGTGGCGGAGATCGGTGGCGGCGGCAGGGTCGTGTGGATCAGCCGGGCGACCTGGATGGCGACGTCGTCGTGGTGCGGCGGCGTGACGATCTGGGCGCCGACGGGCAGGCCGTCGATCAGTCCGATCGGGACGGTGACCGCCGGGTGGCCGGTGACGTTGAACGCCCAGCAGAGGTGGCAGGACGGCAGATGATCTTCGTACTCGAGATAGGGGTAGGCGAGGTCCGGCGTCGTCGGTGTGATCAAGGCGTCCACCTCGCTGAACACGCCGGCCAGGGACTCCTCCAGCGCCAGGCGGTCGGCGAGGGCGGACTGCAAGGGCTCGTGATCGACGGGGGAGCCGCGATCCAGGGCGTAGAGGGTCAGCCAGGTCGATTCCGGATCGACGAGCTGGACCGGCCTCGGGACGAGCTCGACGATCTCCTCGGCGGCCAGCGATTCCAGCCGGGTTCGGACCGGGTCGATCACGGCCCGAACCGGCGCCGAGTATCCGAGGTCGGCCGAGAACGCGAGCCGCGGCGGACGCTGGAGGCGGTTCGGGTCGGGCAGCCAGTGGGGCAGCGCCGACGGGTCCCGTCGGTGGCCGCCGCTGCCGACCCGGGTTGCGATCACGACGTCGTCGACGGTGGCACCGATCAACCCGGTGCAGGTCAGCTGAGCCAGTCCGCGACCGGCCGCCCGCGGGATCCGGCCGACCGAACCCTTGAAGCCGACAACGCCACAGAACGCCGCCGGGATCCGGAGCGACCCCGCGCTGTCGCCGCCGGTCGCGAACGGAACCACCCCGGCGGCGACCGCCACCGCCGACCCGGCCGACGAGCCGCCGGGCGACCGGTCGAGCCGCCACGGGTTCCGGGTGTGGTCGCTGCCGTTCCAGCCCCAGGACTGGGAAACGGCGCCGGGCTCGGGGCGGGTGGTCGTACCGATCGGGATCGCTCCGGCCGCCACCAATCGCTCCACCAGCGGAGTGTCCAGCCCGGTGCCGTCCTTGATCATGAACGGCACCCCCGCCAGCACACCGCGCCGGCCGGGCGGACGCTCGTCGATCACCCGGGCCATCCGCAACGTCTGATCCGGCCACGGCTCGGCCACGAAGTGAAGATCGACATCCAGCCGCTCCATCGCCCGCAACGCACCCTCGACGCCCGCCACCGCCGACGCCCGCCCCGCATTCACGTCCTCGGCGATCCCCATGCCGCCGACCCTAGCCACCTCGCGCCCCCTACCCCTTCCCCGACGCCGAGTTGTCAGAACTGAGGATGGCTAGAGCCAGCACCAGTTCTGACAAGTCGGCGGGAGGTGAGCGGTGGGGGTGGTCGTGGTCGCGGTGACAAGCCGCTGCGGTGTTCGGGGGGTGTTCATCGGGCGGTCAGGTTGCCGCGATTCTGTCGCCGGACCGGCGATGCAGGCTCGATCACGTCGAGTGGATCACACCGAGAATCGAGGCCCGATGGATGCGTTGCCGACGAGGGAACCGATGAGCAGGGAAGACCTCTGCTCCGAGCTGAGCATGATCGAGGCGTCCGGCTTGATCGCGCTCGCCGACGAGTGCATCGCGGCTCTGTCCACCGCCGATGACGGGGAGCTGATGATCACTCGGCCGCCGACGGTCGGCAGCGTGGTCACGCAGGTCCGGGAGCCGGTGGCCGAGCAACGATTCATTCTGGCCGACGTGCTGGCCTGCTCCGCCGAGGTGAGCCTGCGCGGCCACCTGGGCTGGGGGATGCGGATGGGTGCGGACCGACGGGCCGCGCTGGCCGCGGCGATCTGCGATGCGGAGGTTGTCTCGGCCGGCCCGTACGCGACCCGGGTGATCGGCCTGTGCCGCGAGGGCCGGGCCCGCCGGGAGGCCGAACGGGCCGCCGAATGGTCCCGGCTCGCCCCGTCCATCGTCGAATTCGAGGAGATTCCGTGACCCTCACCGCAGATCCCCGATCCTCCGTGCGGCCGGCCGCCGGCACCGACTGGCCGGTGCTGCGCGCGCTGTCGCCGGACGCCTCGCAGCGGGTGTTCCGGGCCTGCCTCGACGCGTTGGCGCGACCGGGCACCCAGCATTCGCTGCCCACCGACGAGGTGCCGGACGGCGTGCCGGCCGTCGCGTTGGCACCGCTCGCGCTGACCGACCTGATGGCACCGCTCGCCGGGCTGGGGACGGCCGCCGGGCTGGCCCGCCGGATCGCGACCGCCACCGGCGCCCGGTTCGTCGAACCCGAAGAGGCCCGCTTCGCCCTCGCCCTGGAGGACGGCGGCGACCTGGACCGGGCGCCGGTGGGCAGCGCCTGGTCGCCGGAGTTCGGAGCCATGATCTGTCAGCGGGTCGGTGCCGTGCGGGGTGAATCCGGGCTTGCCCTTCGACAGGCTCAGGGAACGATCGAGCGGTCGGGTCAGGGAACGATCGGCGGGCCGGCCCAGGAAGCGGTCCAGGGGTCGGCTCCCGAAACGATGGCTGAGCCGGAGGAGCTGCGGTTGACATTGACCGGGCCGGGGATCAAGGACACGACCATGATCACGGTCGCCGGCCTCGGCGCGGAGTTCTTCGCCGCTCGGGCCGAATTGACGGCTGGGTTCCCGACCGGGATCGACGTCTTGTTGATCACCGACGACGGTACGGTCACCGGGTTGCCCCGGACCACCAGGATCGAGGTCGGCTGATGTACGCCGGTACGAACAAGGGCGGCACCGAGGCGATCATCGCCGCCGAACGGCTGGTCCTGCAGCGCCGGTCGTTGCTCGACGGGGCGATCACGATCGACCAGGTGATCGAATGCTTCCCGATCGCCCTGGACAAGATCATGGGCGAGGGCGGGCTGTGGGATCCGCCGACCGCCGCGGCCGCGTTCCTGCAGGCCGGCGGCGACGCGGCCGAGGCCGTCCACCTGCTCCGCGCCCACCGGTCGACCCTGCCGCGGCTCGCGTACTCCGAACCGGTGCAGCCGCGGGAACTGGAGTTGCTGCGCCGGATCGTCCCGGCGCACCGCAAGCCCGACGGCCCGCAACTGCTCGGCGAGACCGTCGACTACACCGCCCGGCTGATCCACCTGGGCGGCGAACCGCCACTGCCGGTGCAGCCGACGGGTGCCGATCGGGCGGGTACGGATGCTGAGCCGGACGAGCCCACGGAGCCGGGCGAGGACCTGCCGTTCCGCCGTTACCGGGATTACCTCGCCGACCGCGGCGTGCTGGTGGACCGGATCGACCCGGCCGACCCGGAGCCGTTCGACCTGGCCCTGGTCGCGCCGCAACTACCGGCCGAACGGTCCGCGCTGCTGTCGGCGATGGCGCTCGCCGAGACCGGCGGCTTGATCAACATCTGGTATCAGTCGATCATCGGCCCGGACGGCTACACCGACGAGTCGGTCACCCTCGGCGAGGTCCGGCACGGCCGGGTGCCGGTCCGGGTGCTGCATCCGCACACCGGCAACCCGGTCCAGATCGGCCGGATCCGGGTCAGCGAGACCGAGGCGATCACCCACCTGACCGAGCGGGGCGAGGATGCCGCGAAGTTCGACGTCGGCTACGGCATGGCGCTCGGCCACAACGAACGCAAGACGATCGCGATGGCCAGCCTGGACTGCGCCGCCCAGCGGTTCCGCGGCACGGAGGGTGGCAAGCGACTGGATCAGATCCTGCTGCACACCACCGACGGCCTGGCCTCCTGCGGCTTCCTGGAGCACCTCAAGCTGCCGCACTACGTCACCTTCCGCTCCCAGCTGGAGCGGGCCGAGGCGGCGGCCGGCGAAGCCGGGATCTCGATCGACCCGAGCACGGACGAGGAGAGTGACTGCGATCATGATCACGACCACAGTTGATCAACTGATCGGCGCCGAGCCGGCGGACGCGGCGCCGGTGGTGATGGACGAGCAGGCCAAGCGGGAGGTCCGCCGGGCCTGCCTGGCCGGGGTCTGCGTGCCCGGCTACATCGTCCCGTTCGGCTCCCGGGAGATGCCGGTCGCCCGCGGTTGGGGCTCCGGCGGGCTGCAGGTCACGCTCGCCGTCGGCGGCCCGGACGACTCGGTCAAGGTGATCGACCAGGGCGACGAGGAGGGCGTCAACGCCGTCAACCTGCGCCGGCTGATCGCCGGCACCCTGCGCTGCCGGCCCACCGCCGACACGCTCGACGCCTCGATCGTGCAGTCCCGGCACCGGGTGCCGGAGGACGCGCTGGACGCCGACGACATCCTGGTCCTCCAGGTGCCGCAGTCCGAGCCGTTGCGCAAGGTGGAGAAGTCGGTCTATGAGTGCAAGCGCCGGCATGCCGAGGGCGACTACGCCAAGATGTGGGTCGGCCTGTACGAGAGCCTGGCGCAGAACGGCGTGATCAGCGGCGGCGCCGGCTACCCGGTGCTGGTCCAAGATCGGTATCTGATGGCGCCCAGCCCGATCCCGCGCTGGGACATCCCGCGGCTGCACGACAGCGATCATCTGACCCTGCTCAGCCACGGCCGGGACAAGAAGATCTACGCCGTCCCGCCGCACACCAAGGTCGAACCACTGACCTTCACCGACGTGCCGTTCGAGGTCGAATACACCGCCGGCAGCCGGTGCGGCCTGTGCGGCTCGGACGACACCTTCCTGGTCGAGACCTCCTCGGGTGACTTCCTCTGCTCCGACGTGCAGTGGTGCCTCAAGGTCCGCGCCGGCGAGGCGGACGATGATCATCGCGAGCGGTCGCCGCTGCACCTGCTGCCCGATCCGGCTCGCCGGGTCCGAGCCACAGCCGGCACCGAGCGGCGCCGTTGGCAGGCGCCGCCGGCCGGCATCACGGCACCGGGCGAGGAGTGGTCGATCAAGGTCGTCGAGCTGGGCAAGACCTATCGCGGCTTCCGCGGCTCCAGCGAGGTGGTCGCGGCGACCGAGGTGAGTTTCGACGTCGCGCCGGGTGAGGCGCTGGGCATCATCGGCGAATCGGGTTCCGGCAAGTCGACGGTGATGCGCTGCCTGATCGGCGACGAGCTGGCGGCCGAGGGCGCGGTCTATCTGGGCGCGCTGGACGAGGGCCGGACCAACGCTCTTGATCTTGATCCAGCCGGCCGGCGGGCGTTGCGGATCGGCACCCTGAGCGTGGTCTACCAGGATCCGGCCGCCGGGCTCGACCTCGGCATCTCGGCCGGCGGCAACGTCGCGGACCGGCTGACCGCGGCCGGCTGGCGTTCGTACCATGCGATCCGGGACCGGGCGGCCGAGCTGCTGGACCGGGTCGAGGTGCCGATGGACCGGATGGACGACGTGGTCGGCCAGTTCTCCGGCGGCATGCGGCAGCGGGTGCAGATTGCGAAGGCGCTGGCCACCGATCCGCAGGTGCTGCTGCTGGACGAGCCGACCACCGGGCTGGACGCCTCGGTCGCGGCCGGCGTCCTCGACCTGCTGCGGGAGTTGCTGGCCGAGCGGGAGATCGCGGTGGTCGTGGTCAGCCACGACTTCTCGGTGATCGACGCGCTGACCGACCGGGCGCTGGTGATGCGGCACGGCCGGGTGATCGAGACCGGCCTCACCGACCAGCTGTTCGCCGACCCGCACCACCCGTACACGCAGCGGCTGGTCGCCGCCGCCAAGCACTGAGCAGCCCAACCCAGATCAACCCAACCCAGATCAGCCCAACCCAGATCAGCCCAACCCAGATCAGCCCAAGCACTGAGCAGCAAGGAAGGTGAGATGAGCGATCCGATCCTGACCGTCCAGGACCTGACCAAGACGTTCACCCTGCACGCGATCGGCGGCCGGCAGGTCCGGTCGCTGGACTCGGTCTCGTTCACCCTCGCGGCCGGCGAACACCTGGCGGTCGCGGGCGCCAGCGGCGCCGGCAAGTCCAGCCTGCTGCGCTGCCTCTACCGCAACTATCTGCCCGACTCCGGCCGGGTGGCGCTGCGGACCGAGACCGGCGAACTCGACCTGACCGCGCTGCCGGATCGGCAGATGGCCCGGCTGCGCGGCCGCGAGTTCGGCTACGTGTCCCAGTTCCTCTCCGCGCCGCCGCGCCAGGGACCGCTCCGGCTGGTCGCCGCCGCGGCCCAGCGGCGTGGCCTCGGCCCGGACGCGGCCCGGGTGGCCGCGGCGACCTCGCTCCGGCTGCTCGGCCTGCCGGAACGGCTCTGGGACGTCGACTGCAGCCTGTTCTCCGGCGGCGAGCGGCAGCGGGTCAACCTCGCGGCGGGGACGGTCAGCCCGCCCCGGCTACTGTTGCTGGACGAGCCGGTGTCGGCGCTGGATCCGGCCAACCGGGCCCTGGCGCTGACGGTAATCGAGCGGTTGACCGAGCAGGGCGTGAGCGTCCTCGCGGTCTATCACGACCTGGTGATCATCCGCCGGATGGCGGATCGGGTGCTGGTGCTGGACGGCGGGCGGCTGATCGCCGACGGCCCGCCGGAACGGGTGTTGGCCGCGGGCCATCGGGCTCTCGCGGACGCGACGGAGGAGGCATACCGATGAGCCTGGAGCTTGATCAACCGCGAGACCTTGATCAACAACGAAGCGAGCTTGATCAGCGGCCGACGCCCGGCTGGCCGGTGGCGACGCCGCCGAGCTCGTACGTGATCGGCAACGCGCGGGTGGTGCTCGACGACCGGGTCACCGATCCGGCCAGCGTCATCGTCCGCGACGGGCTGATCGCCGAGGTCGTCGACCGGGTGCTGCCCGGCGATCTCGACGCCGGCGGCCGGCTGCTGCTGCCCGGCCTGATCGACGTGCACAGCGACGCCCTGGAGAAGGAGCGGGCGCCCCGGTCCAACGCGGTGCTGCCGTGGGACTTCGCGATCACCTCCTACGAGGCGAAGCTGTTCGCGGCCGGAGTGACGACGATCTTCCACGGCGCGGGCTTCCAGCACAAGGCGGCCCGGGGCACCGAGCGGTCGCCGGAGCTCGCGCTCGAGCTCTGCGCGGCGGTCGAGGCCCATCGGACCCGGCGCGTCGATCACCGCATCCTGCACCGGTTCGCGGTCCGGTCCGAGGGCGGCGCGGCGCTGCTGCGGCGCCGGCTGGAGGGCCTGCCGCCGGGGGAGACGCCACTGGTGTCGCACGAAGATCACACCCCCGGCCAGGGCCAGTACGCCGACCCGAAGGTGTTGATCAAGGCGATCATCGGCGACGGCGGAATGGAGCCGGCGGCAGCCGAGGAACGGGTCACCGATATCCTCGCCGACGCCGCACGGACCGAGCCGGTCCGCGACGCCAACCTGGCCTGGCTGGGCGACCTGGCCCGGGCCGAACGGATCCGGCTGCTCGGTCACGACCCGGACACCGCGGCCGCGATCGACGAACTCCGCGACCGGGGCGCCACCACGGCCGAGTTCCCGACCACGGTCGAGGCGGCCCGCCGAGCCCGGGAGCTGGGGCTCACTTCGGTCGCCGGCGCGCCGAACGTGCTCCGCGGCCGGTCCCACTCGGGCAACGTCGCGGCGGCCGAACTGATCGAGCTCGGCCTGGTCGACGCCCTCGCCTCCGACTACCTGCCGAGCGCCCTGCTGGGGGCGGTGATCACGCTGGTCCGCGGTGGCACGGTCGGGCTGCCGGCCGCGGTCCGGTTGATCACCGCCGGGCCGGCCGCCGTGGCCGGGCTGGCCGACCGCGGCCGGATCGCGCCGGGCCTGCTGGCCGATCTGACCCTGGTGGACGACACCGGGCCGGGCTGGCCGCAGGTGTTGACGACGTTCAAGAGCCCGGCCGGCGGCGCGGACCGGAGCCACGGATGACCGGCCTGGCCGGCGTCCATCCCGCCCTCGCCGACACCTGCCGGGCCGCGACCGACGCGATGGCCACGGCCCAGCGGCGCTACGGCCGGGACGAGTTGTCGGCGGAGACCCGGATCGGCGCCGACGGTACGCCGACGATGCTGATCGACGACCTGGTCGAGGCGCGGATCCTCGACGTCGCCCGGGGCCAGGGCGTGAACGTGCTCAGCGAGGAGGCGGGTTTCGTCGACCGGGGCAGCGCCTTGACCCTCGTCGTCGACCCGGTGGACGGGTCGGCCAATGCCGCGGCCGGGGTGCCGCTGTCCTGCTATTCGGCCGCCCTGCTGGAGGACGGCCGGCCGATCGAGGCGCTGACCTGCTGGCTGGAGACCGGCCGGACCATCAGTGCCCGGGTCGGCCACCCGGTGCCGTACCGGACCAGCGGAGCCCGCCGGCTCGCCGGTCGGGCGCTGTCGATGTTGCGGCCCAAGATCGGCGCCCGCGGCGACACCGCCGACACCTGGCTCCGGCTCTGCCGCCGGGCCGGCCGGGTCCGGATCCTGTCCTCCAGTTGCCTGGAGGCGATGCTGGTCGCGACCGGCGCGATCGACGCCTTCGCCGACCCCGGCTCGGATACCCATCGCCTGGTCGACCTGGCCGCCGCGATGGTGATCATGCCGGCCGCCGGCGGCTATGTCTGCGACGCCTTCGGCCGGCCGCTGGTCTTCGATCATGACCTCACGTTGCGCTACTCGGGCGTGGTCGCGGCGACGGAGGAGTTGGCGGCGGAGATCGTGGCCGAGATCAGGGCCGGAGACCAAGCCACCCAGCTCACCGGGCCGGCCGACCCTGTCGCCGTCCCACCAGCGATCTGCTGAGGTGCCGGGCCGGACGACATCGCCGCCGCCCGGACGGTCGGTGCTGACGCCTTCATCGCACGATTTCCGGACGGCTACCGGAAGGAGAACCAGGCGCGCGGGGCGATGCTGCCCGCGGGGCAGCGGCAGCTGGTGGCCTTCGCCCGCGCGCTGCTGATCGCCCCCGGAGGTGCTGATCTTGGTCGAGCCCACCTCGGCGGGATCCCAACCTCGGCAGGGATCCCTGTCGCCACCAGCCCGTGATCCGCCTGTCAGGGAGTGGCGGGCCGCGATGTCAACCCGTCTCATCAGGCGGTGATGGTGTTCGCATCGCAAGATTCCCTATTTCCCTACTGGGGAATATGTGAAACTGAAGTCACCTGCAGCGGTGTTGATCAACTCCGGCCCTCACAACCGAGAGGTATCTTCATGTCAGCCCATCCTGCCTACGGCACAAGGCAACCAGGGATCAGCCTGGTCCCGGCGATCCCGGAGCCGGCCGTCTCGCCCGATCACTACCGGTCGGTGTTCCGGCTGCACGCCGGCGGCGTCGCCGCGATCACCGCGGCCGCCGGGTCCGGCCCGGTCGGGTTCACCGCGACCTCGGTGGTCTCGGTCTCCCTGAATCCGCCGATGGTCTCCTTCTCGCTGTCCAACAGCGCCTCCAGCTTCCCGGCCGTCGACCGGGCCAGCTACGCCGCGATCAACCTGCTCGCGGCCGATCAGGCCGAGCTCGCGGTCCGGTTCGCGACCAGCGGCATCGACCGCTTCGCCCATCCGACCCGGTGGTCGGCGCTGCCCGACGGGACGCCGGTGCTCGACGACGCCGCGAGCCTGCTGCACGGCCGGATCGCGCACCGGTTCGCCGTCGGTGATCACCAGATCGTCGTGCTCCGGTTGCTCACGGCCGAGGTCCGCCGACCGTACCGGCCGCTGGTCTATCACGACGGTGGCTACGGCGCGCTCGCCGACGGTGGTGATCTTCGATGACGGCTGTCACCTCGCGTCGCACCTTCCTCGGCGTCGCCGCCGCCACGCTCGCTCTCACCGGTTGCGCCGTCGGCCAGCAGTCCGGCACCGGGGCCACCCTCGCCCTGGACGCCCCGCTGCCTGATCAGGTCCCGAACGGGGCGAAGATCATCATCGGCGACCCGTCGACCCAGCAGGCGTTGCAGCTGTCCGGCGAGATCGACCAGCTGCCGTTCGTCGAGTGGGCCAACCTGTCCGGCGGACCGCAGACCACCGAAGCCTTCCGGGCCGGGGCCCTGGACGCCGGCTCGGTGGCCGAGATCCCGCCGATCCACGCCCGCTGGACCGGCCTGCAGACCAAGATCATCGCCTCCCGGTTCCGGGTCGACCCGCTGCATCATCCGGTGTACGAGTTCGGCGTCGCGCCCGGCATCGCGGCGGCGACGTTGGCCGACTTCCGGGGCAAGAAGCTCGCCTACTCACCCGGTCAGGCGCAGGGCGCCCTGGTGCTCAAGGCCCTGCACAAGGCGGGGCTGACCAAGGCCGACGTCCAGCTGATCGAGCTGCCGAGCACCGGTGACGTCTACGCCGGAGCCCTCGCCGCCCGCCAGGTCGACATCGCCCCGATCGGCGGCGTCCAGATCAAGCGCTATCTCGGCAAGTATGCGGCCGAGGGCGCGGCGACGATCCAGCACGGACTGCGGGACGATCCCGGTCATGTCTATGCCCTCGAGTCGTCGCTGGCCGATCCGGGCAAGGCGGCCGCGCTGAAGCAGTTCGTCGCCGCCTGGGCCCGAGCGGTCCGCTGGGTCGACGAACATCCGGAGGAATGGATCGAGGGCTACTACGTGGCCGACCAGGGGCTGAGTGCGGCCGACGGCCAGTGGCTGGTCGAGCGGACCGGGAAGATCGAGGTCCCGGACGAGCTGACCGACGGCTACGTCCGCCATCAGGAGACGATCGACCTGCTGGCCGCGGAGACCGGGAACGACCCGATCAAGGCCGAAGATCTTTACGATCCGCGGTTCGTGCCGGTCGCCGCCGAGGCCTACGCCGCGGAGGGCCGATCATGACCACCGATCTCCGGCTCGATCCGCCCGTCCTGGTCGACGATCGGGCGGTACGGGCGCCGGCCTCCCGCCGGCCGCGGGCCGCCCGGCGGCAGCGGATCAGGCTGACCCTCGGTCGGCCGATCCCGTTCGCGATCGCGATCGGGCCGCTGTTGCTGCTGCTGATCTGGTCCGCCGGCTCGGCCACCGGCCTGATCGATCCGCGGATCCTGACCGCGCCGTGGACCGTCGTCAGCACCGCCATCGAGCTGACCATCGACGGTCGGCTGCCCGCCCATCTGGCGACCTCCGCCGCCCGGGCGCTGACCGGCCTCGCGCTCGGCATCGGGCTCGGCCTGGTGCTGGCGCTGATCTCCGGCCTGAGCCGGGTCGGCGAGGCCCTGGTGGACGGTCCGATCCAGCTCAAGCGGGCCATCCCGTCGCTCGCCCTGCTGCCATTGTTGATCTTGTGGTTCGGCATCGGTGAACCGATGAAGATCATCACGATCACGCTGGGCGTCTTCGTCCCGATCTACCTGCACACGCACAACGGCCTGCGCGGCATCGACAGCCGCTACGTCGAGCTGGCGCAGTCCCTGGGGCTCGGTCGGGGCGAGTTCATTCGTCGGGTCGTGCTGCCCGGCGCGCTGCCCGGATTCCTGCTCGGGTTGCGATTTGCGGTGACCGGTGCCTGGCTGGCCCTGGTCGTGGTGGAGCAGATCAATGCCACCAGTGGGATCGGCTACATGATGGAACTGGCGCGGACCTACGGCCAGACCGAGATCATCATCGTCGGCCTCGTCGTCTACGGCGTGCTGGGCCTGGCCTCCGACGGCATCGTCCGACTGATCCAACGAAAGGGGTTGGCATGGCGACGCACCCTGGCCGACTGAAGCATGATCACACCGGCCAAGATCACGTGGTCCGAGTCACCGGACTGACCCGGCGGTACGGTCAGCGGGCGGTGCTGGACTCCGTCCACCTGACCATCGCCGATGGCGAGTTCGTCGCGCTGATCGGCCGCAGCGGCTCGGGCAAGAGCACCCTGCTGCGGGCCCTGGCCGGACTCGACGACGCCGTGGCCGGCGAGGGCACGATCGACGTCCCGGACCGGATCTCGGTCGTCTTCCAGGACTCTCGACTGCTGCCCTGGCAGCGCGTGTTGGACAACGTCGTGCTCGGCCTGACCGGCGAGAGCCAGCAGGAGACCAGGGCCCGGGGCCGCGAGGCGCTGGCCGAGGTCGGCCTGGCCGGCCGAGAGCGGGCCTGGCCCAACGAACTGTCCGGTGGCGAGCAGCAGCGGGTCGCGCTGGCCCGGTCCCTGGTCCGGGATCCGCAACTGCTGCTCGCCGACGAGCCGTTCGGCGCACTGGACGCGCTGACCCGGATCAGGATGCATGTGCTGCTCCGCCGGCTGTGTGAGCGGCACCGGCCGGCCGTGCTGCTGGTCACCCACGACGTGGACGAGGCGATCGTCCTGGCCGACCGGGTGATCGTCCTCGACGAGGGCACGGTCGCCGTCGAGGTCGGGATCGACCTGCCGACACCGCGCGACGTCACCGATCCCGTGTTCGCCGGGATCCGGGAACAACTGCTCGACGCCCTTGGCCTGAAGGAGACCAGCCGTGTCTGATCACACCCTGATCGATCAAGCCCGCCCGCTGCACCTGAACGCCTTCCTGATGAGCACCGGGCACCACGAGGCCTCCTGGCGGCTGCCGGAGAGCGACCCGTACGCCAACACCGACGTCGGCCACTTCCAGCGACTCGCCCGGACCGCGGAGCGCGGCAAGCTGGATTCGATCTTCTTCGCCGACTCACCGGTGCTCCGCGGTGACGTCGGCCGGCGGCCCGCGGGAACGCTCGAACCCACCGTGCTGCTCACCGCGATCGCCGCGGTGACCAGCCGGATCGGCCTGATCGCGACCGCCTCGACGACCTACAACGATCCGTACAATCTGGCCCGCCGGTTCGCCTCGGTCGATCACGTCAGTGGCGGCCGGGCCGGCTGGAACGTGGTGACCACCGCCGGCCCGGAGGCGGCGCGGAACTTCGGACTCGATGATCAACCGGCGCACCACGAGCGGTACCAGCGGGCCGCCGAGTTCCTCGAGGTCGCGACCGCGCTCTGGGACAGCTGGGCCGACGATGCCACGATCGCCGACCAGGCCGAGGGGGTCTGGGGCGACGCGACCAAGATCAGGCCGATCGACCATGTCGGCCGGCACTTCCGGGTCCACGGACCGCTCAACCTGCCCCGTTCGCCGCAGGGCCGGCCGTTGATCGTCCAGGCCGGCAGCAGCGAGGACGGCAAGAGCTTCGCCGCCCGGTACGCCGAGGCAGTGTTCACCGCCCAGCAGACGCTGGCCGACGCGCAGGAGTTCTACCGCGATCTCAAGCGGCGCACCGCGGCCCTCGGCCGGGACCCGGAGTTGATCAAGATCCTGCCCGGCATCGTGCCGGTGATCGGCTCCACCGAGGCGGCGGCCCGCGCCCTGGATGCCGAGCTGGACGAGTTGATCAGACCCGAGTACGCCCGGGACCAGTTGGCCAGAACCCTCCGGGTCGATCCGGCCGAGCTCGCGCTGGACGCCCAGTTGCCGGCCGAGCTGCCCGACGAAGATCAGATCGAGGGGGCCAAGAGCCGCTACACCTTGATCGTCAACCTGGCCCGCTCGGAACGGCTGACGGTGCGTCAGTTGATCGGCCGGCTCGGCGGTGGCCGCGGCCACCGGACCTTCACCGGCACCCCGGAGCAGGTCGCGGACGCGATCATCGACTGGTTCGATCACGGAGCCGCGGACGGGTTCAACGTGATGCCGCCGGTGCTTCCGTCCGGGCTGGACACCTTCGTCGATCAGGTGCTGCCGATCCTGGTCCGGCGCGGCCGGTTCCGGTCCGACTACGAGGGTACGACGCTGCGTGATCACTACGGCCTGCCCCGGCCGGAGGTGGCCGTCGATGGCCTGGCGGTGACCGGATGACCACCCCACGACGTTCTTCTCCTCCGCTCGCTCCCCCGAACAACGCCGAGGGGACCCCGGGATGAGCCACCAGCCCGAGTTCCTCTGGTACATCCCCAACACGGTGGAGCCCGGCCACCGCGGCGACGACGTGGCCGACGGCTGGGGCACGCTGGAGCTGTCCGTCCGGCATGCCCGGGCGGTGGAGAACCACGGCTGGGGCGGTGCGCTGCTCGGTGCCGGGTGGGGCCGGCCGGACACGTTCACCGTGGCCACCGCACTGGCCGCCCGGACCACGACCTTCCAACCGCTGGTGGCGATCCGGCCCGGCTACTGGCAGCCGGCCCAGTTCGCGGCGGCCGCGGCGACCCTTGATCAACTCAGCCGCGGCCGGCTGTTGATCAACATCGTGTCCGGGGTCGACAACCTGGCCGCGTACGGCGACGGAAACAGTGACCCGGCCCGGCGCTACGACCGGACCCGGGAGTTCCTGCACCTGGTCCGCCGGCTCTGGCGGGAGCCGGATGTCACCTTCCGCGGCGAGTTCTTCACGGTCGAGAATTCGACGGTCCGGCCCGGTCCGTACCGGGCGGCGGAGGGACGGCAGCCGCGGCTCTACTTCGGCGGCGCCTCACCCGCCGCCGAACGGGTGTCCGCCGCCGAGGCCGACGTGCAACTGTTCTGGGGCGAGCCGCTGGACGGCATCGCGGAGCGGATCGACCGGCTGCGCGGCCTCAGCGCCGACCTTGATCGGGATCACCCGCCGCTGGAGTTCGGGCTGCGGATCACGACCCTGGTCCGGCCGACCACTGAAGAGGCCTGGCACGACGCCGAGGCCAAGGTCGCCGCGATGGCGGCCCGGGCCGCTGGCGAGGCCGACCGGAACTGGAAGCGCGCCGTCGGTCAGCAACGGTTGTACGACCTGACCGAGCGCGGCGAGGTGCTGGACAGTTGCCTCTACCCGACGCCCGGCCGGTACGGTGGCGGCGGTGCCGGCACCACCTGGCTGGTCGGCTCGCCGGACGACGTCGCCGCCGCGTTGCGCCGCTACGCCGACCTCGGCATTACCCACTTCGTCCTGTCCGACGCGCCCTACCTGGACGAGGTCGCCCGGATCGGTGATCAACTTCTGCCGCTGCTCCGGTCGGAGCGGACCCTGATCACCTGACCCAGCCGAGAAAAGCGCTCGCGACCCTCGGCATCACCTGATAGGCCTTGGCCATGGCCGACCTGACCGAGGGCTATGTGCGCGCCGTGCTCGACGGCTCCGGCTGGCACGTGTCCGACGTCCGCGGAACGATGGCAGCGACCCGCATCGCCGATCGAGGCGCTGAGGCGGTCGCGGTCAAACTCGTGCAGACACCGCTCGACATCCTGTCCCGGCTCGCCGAGCTCGGGGTGACCCCTGCACTGCTGGCGAGTGGCGTACGCGAGGGTCGGCAGTACGTGGTGCAGCGGGCGGTCATCGGACCGCATCCCGATCACCACTGGTTTGCTGCCAACCTGCCGCGGTGGGCCGAACTGGTCGGCCGCTACCTGAACGACGAGCCGCTCCGGCGGATGCTCGCAGCGACGCCCGCGACCTGGCGCCTCGCCGTACCGGATGCCGTCACCATGATCAATTCGCAGCCGGTGCCGACCACGGAGCCGCTGCGGGAGCCCAGCCTGCATGCTCACCTGGACCGCTGGCGGGAGCAGTCGACCGAGATCGTGCGGTTGTCGCTGCGCCCGATCCACCCCGATCCGCATTGGCACAACTACGTGATCGCCAACGACCGACCGTACCTGCTCGACTGGGACCTGATCGACCTGTCCGACCCGATGCGCGACATCGGTATTCAGGTGTGGGGATTCCTGCCTGAGCCTCGGTGGCCCGAATTCCTGCGCCGGGTCGGACTCGTCCTCGACGACGTCGTACGGGCGATCTATTGGTGGGCCGCCTTCAAATTGATCATGAACGCCTGGTGGAACGACCGCAACGGCGACCCGCGTGGCGCCGCATTCCACGCGGCCGCGTTCAAGCTCGCGGTCGACCGGCGGCCCTGGTTGCCACGGCCGTGACCGGCTCGTGGCACAGATCGGGTGCGCAACACGTTCCCGAGCCCGGAATCGGCCCCAGCAACGCGTTGCGCACCCGATCTGTGCCGCTTGGGTTCTGAACCGGGAGGCGTCAGTCGTCGACCTGCCCGAACCTTGCGACGGTCAGTCCCGCGCGGCTTGCTTGGCGAGGCGGATGAATCTCGTGGTCAGTTCGCTCCGCGGTCGCCGGGCGTCGGTGATCGCGACGATGCGCCGATACGGTGCCTGCTCGTCGCGCAGACTGAGGACGGTCACGCCGGCCGGCAACGCGCGGGTGATCAACTGGGGGACCAGGGCGATGCCCAGGCCCGCCGCGACACAGGCGAACTTGCCGATCCAGTCGGCGACGACGATCCGGGACGCTGGCCGGAAGTCAGCCAGCCGGTGCGCGCGCAGCAGGGCGTTCTCGTCGGTGTCCGAGCCGGTGATGAACGTGTCGGCGATCACGTCGCGCAGTTGGACGGAGCGCCGCCGGGCGAACCGATGGCCGCGGCCCACCGCCACCAGCAGGTGCTCGTCGAGCAGGTGGCTGCGGTCCAGGCCGCCCGGCAGTCCGCCCTGCGGATCCTCGGTCACCACCGCGACGTCCACGTCCCGCGCGAGCACGTGCTCGATCAGTGCGGGGGTCGTGGCCTCGATCAAGGACAGCGTGGTGTCCGGCCGGTCGTGTTGGAGGGCGGTCAGCGCTGCGGGGATGATCCCCGCCACGGCGGTCGGGAAGGCGCCGACGGTGAGGTGACCGAGCGCGCCGTCGCGAACTCCTTCGAGCTCGCGGCGCAGCTGATGATCATGGGCCAGGATGGCGTCGGCGTGCCGCAGCAGCCGCTCGCCGTACGCCGTCGGCCGGACGCCGGTGTGGCCGCGCTCGAGCAACGGCAGGCCGTACTCAGCTTCCAGGGCGGCGATATGGCGGGAGATGGCCGACTGGGTGTAGCCGAGGACGCGAGACGCCTCACCGAGGGAGCCGGAGCGGACAGCCTGCTGGAAGACCTGGAACCAGAGCAGTCGCACCCGCTCATGCTAGATCGGCATGAGCAGCATGCCAAACTTTCGCTTTTCGAATGCTTCCTGCTGCGCTTCCATGGAGTCACCGAACGAATGGAGACAAGGTGCGTTACAGGTTGCTCGGATCTTCCGGCTTGCGGGTCTCGGAGTTCGCGTTGGGCACGATGACTTTCGGTGAGCGTCGGCCCTGGGGCATCGACGAAGCCACCGGCAGGATCATCCTGGACCGGTTCGCCGAGGCCGGCGGCACGTTCATCGATACGGCCAACATCTACGCCGACGGCCAGGCCGAGAAGGTCCTCGGTGACTTCCTTCGGACGGATCGGGATCGGTTCGTCGTCGGCACCAAATACACGCTGCAGACCCGGCCGGGTGATCTCAACTCGGCCGGCAATCATCGAAAGAATCTGGTCCGGTCGGTCGAGGCCAGCCTGCGCAGCTTGGGCACCGACTACGTCGATCTGCTCTGGGTGCACACCCGCGAGGCGTGGACGCCGGTGGTCGAGGTGATGCGGGCCCTTGATGATCTGGTCCGGGCCGGGAAGGTGCTCTATCTCGGTGCTTCGGACTGGCCGGCCTGGGAGGTCGCGGAGGCCGACACCATCGCCGAACTGCGCGGCTGGACGCCGTTCGTTGCGCTGCAGTCGCGCTACAACCTGCTGGAGCGGACGCCGGAGCGCGATCTGCTCCCGATGGCCGACGCCTTCGGCCTGGCCGTCGTCGCGTGGGGTCCGCTGGCGGAAGGAAGGTTGACCGGCAAGTACCTCGACGGTGGCCAAGGACGGTTGCGCCAGGACGCGGACGAGGAACTCTTCCAGCACAGCTGGAACGGCCCGGACGAAACGGTCCGCCTCGTCCTCGAGATCGCCGGCGACCTCGGCCGCACCCCGGCGCAGGTGGCCCTCGCCTGGATTGCCGCCACCCGGCGCGGAAACGTCATCCCGCTGCTGGGCATCAAGAGCCTCGCCCAGCTGGACGAAAACCTGGCGGCCGCCGACCTGCACCTCGGCGACGACCAACTCCGCGCCCTCGACAAGGCCAGCGCACCTACCCTGGGCTTCCCACACGACCTGCTCCGACGCGACAACGTCACCAACGGCACCTACGGCGATCAATGGCGCCTCGTCGACGACCGCGGCCGCAGCCGACGCCGCAGCAGCCATTCGATGAGCCGGTGATCAACTCATGATCAACAATCCTGCGCGCAGGCCAGCTTCACCGGTGGCTCGGTCAGCCGAACGTGGCCAGGAGCTCGTCGTCGACCAGGACCGCGTCCGGCAGCAGGACGTGGATCGAGCCGTCCTGGACCTGACAGGCGTACGCTGTCGGGTCGTCGCAGACTGTCGCCAGCCGGGCCGGCTCGGCACCGCGGAAGTCCCAGAGGGCGAAGCCCGACGGGCTGCGCAGGACGAACAGGCCGGGGATCCCGGTCGCCACCACAGTCGTGCCGTCCTCCGGTAGCACGGTGGTGTCGGCGGTGGTGATCTCGGGCAGGGTGTCGGCGCCGGTGTCCAGGATCAGCCAGCGGACCTGATCCTGGTCGGCGTAGCGGCCGGTGATAGTCGCCAGCTGGCGCGTGCCTTCGACCGCGCCGTGCACCCGGGCGGTGATCGTGCCGGCCGGGGCCTTGGTGGTCGAGGTCGGGCGCAGGGTCGAGGCGCCGATCGTGGCGAACAGGCAGTGATCATCGGTCGGCGGCGCGCTCTGGCAGTCGGCCTCCATCGCCGTCCCGGCGAGCAGGGCTGTGCCGTCGGCGTTGAGCACCAGGCTGCGGATCGCCTGTCCCGGCAGGGGATCGTCGGCATAGCTGGCCAGGCCGGTCGCGGTGTCGTAGCGGGTCAGCACGCAGCCGAGCTCGCCGTAGTGGTGGTTGGCCGAGTAGAAGATCAGCCGGCCGTCGTCGGTCGCGGCGACCGGTCGCATCCCGGACGACGGCTTGGCCACGATCCGCGGGTTCTCCGGGAAGCGGGCCGGTCGGTCCGGGTCGTACTCGACCAGTTCGGCGCCGGTGTAGGCGGCCAGGTAGATCAGCGTGCCGACCTTCCAAGTCTGCAGCACCTCGCCGCCGCCCGGTGCGGCCCGGCCGAGGTCTTCGCCGGCACCGGTGCGCAGGTCGAGGCTCCAGAACCGTTGGGTGATGAAGGTGGTGCCGAGCAGCCGGTCGGCGTCGATCCGGCGCAGGCAGTCGACATGGCCGATCGAGTCCGTCGCCAGGTGCTTGGCCTGCAACAGCGAACCGTCCTCGGCGTCGATCAGATAGAACGTGCCGAACATGGTGACCGCGACGATCCGGCCGGACTCGGTCATCCGGGTGCCCTGCACGGTGCCGTCCGGGATCCGGGCCAGCTCGGTGATCGCGCCGGTGGTCAGGTCCCAGCGGGCGACGGTCAGCATTTCGCCCGCCATCGCCGTGCCCCAGGCCAGGTCGCCGCGCCGGGCGAACCAGTTCATCCGCCGGCCGGCCTCCGGCCCGGGCACCAGCCGCTGCCCGATCGGGTCGTACCAGCCGACCTCGGGCAGATAGACCAGGCCGTCGTCGTCGGAGATCGTCGCGCTGATCGTCGCCCGGTCGGTCCACCGCGCCGGCCGGCCGAGCAGCTCGCTGGCCAGGGTCTTGGTCACGGTGTTGGTCGCCGGATCCCAACGCAGCAAGGCCAGATCCGGGTTGAACGCGAGCAGGGTGTAGCTGCCGTCGCCGTTGGCGAAGTGCGACGCCGAGTAGTGCTCGGCGCAGATCTCCGGGAAGATCGGCCCGGCCGCTCCGGCCCGGAGATCGAAGCTGACCGCGGTCGGTGTGGGCGGCGGGAAGGCCAGCCCGAAGAGCTTGCCGGAGGCGTCGTCGCCGACCATGCCGCCGAACATCAGCGCGGCCGGGGCCCCGGTCTCGTACCGCTGCAGGGCCCGGGTCCGCAGGTCGTAGCGGAGCACGGTGGACAGGTTGCCGCAGAGCCAGACGCTGTCGGCGTCGGCCCGGCCGGCGCTGTAGAAACCCGGATGATCGGGAAAGCGATGGATCTCCTCCCGGCCGTCCTCGGTGATCATGATCGCCTGAGTGCCGGAAACGCTGTTCCAGGAGGTGATCCAGAATCGTTCGGCCCCGTCGTCGCCGGCGCCGAGGCTGATCAGGGGCGTGTTGACGAACGGATCCTGCGCGGGCGGCAGGACGAAGCGTCGCACCATGGCGGGCGAATCTCCTCAGCAGTGATGATCATGACACCCGGCTGGGCGTCATTGGGTTGCGGCGTAGGCCTGCTCGTATTCGGATCGGATCTTGTCGCCGCCGCCGGTCCGGTAGGTGTCGACCGCGGCGTCGAAGTCGGCCAGCTTCTTCCGGCCGGTGATCACGTCGTTCATGGCGTCGGTCAGGGACTTGTCCAGGGCCGCGCCGTCGGACTGCTGGGTGGGGGAGTAGAGGCCCTGGGTGGCCATCGGCAGGTTGTTCTTCGCGCACCGCTCCTGGTACTCGTAATACATCTTGGTGGTCTCCGGCCGGCCCGGGGTGAAGTTCACCACCGCCGGTGCGCCGGTGTAGTTGACCGGCAGATTGGATTCCAGCACCCCGGCCCTGGTCTTCACCGGGTCGCCGTCCTTGAACTCGAAGTCGTGGCCCTCGACGCCGTAGGCGAGCAGCCGCTGCTCGACGGTGCCGAACGGACTGGCCAGCCAGTTGAAGAAGGCCAGGATCTCCTCCAGTCGCTCCGGCGTGGTCTTGCTGATCGCGACCATGGCGTTGGCGTAGACCGCCGAGCCGAGCAGCTTGTTGCCGTCACCGCCGCCGTCCCACTTCGGCGGCACCAGCACACCCATCTCCATCTCCGGCGCGACCGCGGCGTAGGTGATGTAGTAGCCGGCGACGGACCCGGCGCCGCCGTTGTTGACCGCCACCGCGCCGGTGCCGACCCACTGTGCCAGCAGGGTTTCCTGGGTGAAGGAGTCGGGATGGAAGAGTCGCTCGTTCCACTGCTGGGTGACCGCGTCCAGCGCCTGCCGGAACGGCTCCTGCTCGGTGACGTGGCTGAACTTCCCGGCGCTGTCGACGCCCCAGGTCATCGGCAGGCCGAGCATCTCCTTGAGGAAGTTCAGGGTCGACTGCGGGCTGCCCATCGCGTATTTGTTCCGCTTCGGGTCGTTGACCGTGCGGCACATCTCCAGGAACTCGGCGTAGCTCGTCGGCTCCGGATTGGCGCCCTTGGCCTTGATCACGTCGAGCCGGGCGTGCATCTCGCCGGACGCGGCCGGCCGGTTCAGCGGGATCCCGTAGATGCCGCCGCTGTAGACACAGGACTTCCAGGAGATCGTCGGGATGTTGGCCAGCCCCGGGTACTTCTTGATCGCGTCGCCGGACAGGTGCTCGGCCAGGTTGGTGAACCGCGCCTCCAGCAGCTTCGGCAGATCGCCGAGCGGCCGCATCGAGACGAGCTCGGGAAGATCATCGCCGGCGATCACCACGTTCAGCTTCGCCGTGTAGTCGGCGGCGTTGGCCATGGTGTACTGCAATTCGGCGCCGGCTGCGTCGTTGACCGCCTGCCAGTACTTGTTGTCGTTCAGCGCCGGCGGCAGCTGGGTGTTGGTGTTGGTCAAGATCGACAACGGCTTGCCGCTGGCCAGCGGTTTGCCCTCGGTGGCGGTGACGTCCCCCTTCGGGTACGCCAGGAACGCCGCCATCACCGCCTCGTCGGAGGACGGCAGATCCGCCTTGACCCCGGTGTACGGCAGGTAGGCCGGCAGCGTCACGCTGCTGTTCACCTCGGAGGTGTTCTCGGTGCCGCCGCCGGTGCTGCAGCCGCCGAGCAGGCTTGCGCCGGCGACGGCCATCGTTCCGCCGGCGATGAGGTCACGGCGGCTGATCGTACGGGCGTTGGACATGATCGCTCCCAAGGAATGAAACCGATTGCAAGACCACAAACTAGCCAGTGAGTCATGCGGTTGGCAAGGGCACAAACCTGCCGTCGGTCCCGCGACTGATGTCCGAAACTCCCACTCCTGCTTTTGTGATCTTGGGTTCGGGTCCGTGTTCGGGAGCGTCCCGGCCGACACCGTCACGATCTCGAGTCGTAAGCGCCGCAAACCGCCGAAACCGCCTGCAGCGTGAAGAGGAATCGCGACAGCCAGCCGCCGCGACGTCGTCCCTGACTCTCCCGCCTTCGTCTCGACGAGTTGGAGTCGGTCGATCCGCGGCAGGCGACAGTCGGAGCGAGGGTGTTCGTTCCCTGAGCCTGTCTAAGGGCGAGCCAGGCGGTGACTTTCGGGTCGTCCCGTCGACCGGAAAAGACGCATCAAGGGCGGGCCGGGTGGCGCGGGCGGGGCCGCGGCCGGGCGCCGGTTAGGGCTGTGGGCTGGCGGTTGGTGCTGCCGGCTGAGGGCGGATCGTGCTGGATCGGCCGGGTCGATCCCCGCGGGGTCGGTAAAGGTGCCGTTGTCACGATCTCGAGTCGCGCGCTGTTCTCGATGCCGATTTCGGCACCTTCGGGGCGCGTGACTCGACATCGTGCCATCGCGTTCGCTGAGCTCGGCGCACCCGTCGAGTGGACCCGATGAGCACCGATTTCTGCCGTCAGGTGGCCAAGCCGTCCGCTCGGTGCACGTCGGCGGGCGATCTCGGTGATCCCGGTTCGGCTGCGGTCTCGCAGCGTTCGTCGGTGGATCCGGGCTCAGGGAACGAACTGTCGGTCAGCGTGCAGACCGAGGTCAGAGCTGGCCGGCCTTTTTCAGTGCGAGATAGTGATCGGCCAGCGCCGGGGCGAAGGTGTCCGGCGGGGCCTGCACCACGGAGATGCCGAGATCACGGAGTTGCCGCTCGACCTGGCCGCGCCGCTCGACGTCGACCTCCGCCGCCGCCGCGGCATAGGCGTCCCCCGGCTCCGTCCGCCGGCCGCGGAGCTCGTCGATCCGCGGATCCGAGACGGCCGCCAGGACGATCCGGTGCTTGCGTCGCACCGGGCCGATCACGCCGAGCAGCCCATCGGTGATCGCCGCCGTGTCCAGCCCGGTCAAGATCACCACCAGTGATCGTTGCGACACCCGGCTCATGATCTCGGTGACCAGCAGCCGATGATCGGTCTCGACCAGGATCGACTCGACTCCTGCCATCGCGTTGACGAAGGTGTTCAGCATCGTGGCCGCCGGCTCACCGACGACACTGGCCCGGACCTCTCGGTCGACGATCAGCAGATCCACCCGGTCGCCGGCGCGCGAGGCCAGGGTAGCCAGCAGCAGCGCGGCGTCCATCGAATGATCGAGTTTTGGTTGATCACCGACCCGGCCGGCCGAGGTGCGGCTGGACTCGAGCACGATCAGCACGTGCCGGTCCCGTTCCGGGCGCCAGGTCTTCACCACCACGGTGGTCGACCGGGCGGTGGCTCGCCAGTCGATCGACCGGACGTCGTCGCCCGGCACGTATTCGCGCAGGCTGTCGAACTCGGTCCCCTGGCCGCGCTGCAGGATGCTCGACCGGCCGTCCAGCTCGCGCAGCCGGGCGATCCGGCTCGGCAGATGCTTGCGGCTGTTGAACGGCGGCAGCGCCCGGACCCGCCACGGCGCGTGATGGGCCCGCTGCCGTCCGGCGATCCGGAGTGGGCCGTAGGCACGGATGATCACCGGGCCGCTCGGCCGGTCCCCCCGCCTGGTCGGCAGCAGCGTGGTCCCGGTCAGCCGGCGCTGCCGGGCCGGGATCGTCACGGTCGTGATGCCGCCGCTCGCCCCGGCCGACGGAGACCAGGCGTCTCGGACCGTCGCCGTGATCGGCCGCCGGTTGTGATTGATCAACAGCACCGAGACCTGGGCCGGATCACCCAGCCGGACGGCGGTGTCGCCGGAGCGGCGGACCGAGACCTTGGCCGGCGAGGGGCAGAGCAGCAGGTCGATCACGATCACCGCGACCAGCGCACCGGTGGCGATCAGGAACGCGAGCCAGCTGCCGGCGATCGCCACGGCGATCACCGCGAGCGCCGCCAACGCGCCAGCCCGCCAGGTCAGGATCATGGGACCCGCGCCGCCATGATCGACGACGAACCAGTCATGATCAACGACGAACCAGTCATGATCAACGAGGAATCGGTCATGATCAACGAGGCACCGGCACGGTGGCCAGGATGGATTCGATCACGGAGTCCGCGGTGACGCCCTCCAGCTCGGCCTCGGCCCGCAACGCCACCCGGTGCCGCAGCGTGGCGAAGGCCAGCGCCTTGACATCGTCCGGTGAGACATAGTCCCGGCCGGACAGCCAGGCCCAGGCCCGGGCGGTGTTCAAGATCGCGGTGGCACCGCGGGGCGAGACCCCGAGCTGCAGCGACGGCGACTGCCGGGTCGCCCGGACGACGTCGACGATGTAGGCCTGCACCTGGGGTTGCACCAGCACCGCCTGAGTCTCCCGGCGCGCCTGCCAGAGATCCTCGCTGCTCGCCACCGGGCTCAGCCCGGCGGCGTCGAGATCACGCGGATCGAACCCGTGGGCGTGCCGATTCAGGATCTCGATCTCGGCGTCGCGCTGCGGCAGATCGATCTTGATCTTCATCAGGAACCGGTCCAGCTGGGCCTCCGGCAGCGGGTAGGTGCCCTCGTATTCGACCGGGTTCTGGGTGGCGGCGACGATGAAGGGATCGGGCAGCGGGCGCGGTGTGCCGTCGACGCTGACCTGGCGTTCCTCCATCGCCTCCAGCAGCGCCGACTGGGTCTTCGGCGGGGTGCGGTTGATCTCGTCGGCCAGCAGCAGATTGGTGAACACGGGACCTTCGCGGAAGGTGAACTCCGAGGTCCGCGAGTCATAGATCACCGAACCGGTGATGTCGCCCGGCATCAGGTCCGGGGTGAACTGGACCCGCTTGGTGTCCAGCCGCATCGCCTTGCTGAACGCCCGGACCATCAGGGTCTTGGCGGTGCCGGGTACTCCTTCGAGCAGGATGTGGCCGCGGCAGATCAGCGCGATGATCAAGGACGTGACGGCCGACTCCTGGCCGACCACCGCCTTGCCGACCTCGTCCCGCAGGGCCGACAGCGCGGATCGGGCCGGGGACTGCGGGGTCGGCCGCGGCGCCGGGGATCCGTACCCTTGCGGCGGTTGCTGGACCGGCTGCTGCGACGGTGTCGGCGGTCCCTGCGGCGGCCGGCCCATCGGGGCATCCGGGTAGGGCCGCTGCTGATTCGGGTCATGACTCACGGCTGTCGTGCCTCCTGCTCGAGCTGGTCAAGGTTCTCCGCCAGGTCCAGAAGTTGATCATCGTCGGACGGCGCCGGCCCGAACAGGACCTGGTGCACCTGCCGGCTGTCCCGGCCGGTCCGCTCGGCCAGGGCGGCCGCCAGCGCCAGCGGGTCGTTGCCGTGTCCGTACCGCCGGCTCAGTCGGCGGACCACCCCGTCGCGGAGCGCGGCCGCGGCGCGGTCCCGGGCGTTCAGCCGGTCGTAGAGCCGGCCGTGGCCCTCGACGGTCTCCGACGCGCGGACCCGGACCGGAAGCCGCTCCAGCATGATCGGACCGAGCCGCCGGCCGCGCCAGACGCCGACCACGATCACCGCGACGACGGCCTGCGCCACCGCCATCGGCCACCAGCCGGGCAGCACGGTCTCGCCGCCGATGGCCTCGCCGTCCGGTGCTGTCTCGAGCAGCCAGACCAGCCGGGTCCGCGCGCCGAACAGCCCGGTGATCAGGGACGCGTTGCCCTCCTCGGCGATCTCGTCGTTCGTCCAGCCGCCGCCCAGCAGCTCGACCTCACGCCCGTCGCCGGCGCCGACCCGGAGGTAGCTGTAGCCGTTGGCGCCGAGGTAGCAGTCGGTCAGCGCGGCCGCGGTCGGCCGGTACTGATAGCCGCTGGAGAACCGGATCGCGCCGGCGCGGACCGCGGTCGGATCGGCACACTGCGGGATCAGTGGCGCCGGGTCACCGGCGACGGCCTCGGCCCGGGCACCGAACACCGGCAGCGCCTTGTCGGGCGCGAGCAGGATGATCCGGGCGTCCGGAATCGCCAACAGCCGGCGCGCCTGGTTCGCCGTCAGCCGGTCGGGAAAGGCGACCAGCACGGTCGCGCCGGCGCCGTCGCGGGCCGCGTCGTCGACCCGACGGGTCGGCCGGATGTCGACGCCCTCCTGCCGGAGCACCGCCGCTCCCGCGCTGGCACCGCTGGGCAGCGACGACCGTGGATCGTTCGGGCCGCTGCCGCCCGCGATCGAACTGAAGGCGGTGATCGTCGCAGCGATGATCAGCACCACCAGCAGCAGCGCGGCCAGCCAACGGGTGGCCCGGTGGCGCCAGAACCCGGACCAGCGCGACGGCGTCCGGGCCGGTGTCTCGACGGGCGATTCCCCGCCGTCGGGTTCGGTGGCCGGTGCCGGGTCGCTCGGACCTGGGGTGGGTGGGGCGGCGAAGATCGTCATCGCGGCGCCTCCGCCGACTCCGGCTGTTCGCCGGACAGGTCGGCCCGCTCGGCCGCCGCCGTCACCTGGTGATCGAGGTCGGCCAGTTGCCGGTACGTCGACGCGTCGGCGGCCCGGTCGCCGTACATCACCGCCGAGAACACCTCCGCGCCCACCCGCAGCACGGTCGCCTGTTCCGGCAGGGCCCGGCCCGCCAGCGTCGAGGCCTCGAAGGCGGTCCGGGCCGGTCGCGGATCGAGGATGGTGAACAGTTCGAGGGTCTTGACGACCGCCCGGAAGCGGTCCCGCACCGCCGCCCGCCAGTCGCCCGCGGCGGCGAACCGTTCCGCGGCGGTGCGGTAGTCCTCGGGCGCGAGGTCGGCGTCGAGCCCGACGTCGGCGCTCCGCGGTCGTGATCGTCGCCAGCGGGGCAGCCCGACCTTCCAGATCAACAACCCGATGCCCAGCACGATCACCCCGAGGATGATCACGAAGCCGATGTTGATGCCGCCACCGGCTCCGGCCGGCCCAGCGGTGACGCCGAGGACGAACCTGACGATCGCGAGCAGCACACTCTGGATCCCACTCAACAGCTCCTGCAGCCAGGGTGGGATCTCGCCCCCGTACTTGCCCTTGGCGAGCTCCTCGAGCACCCGGCGGCGGGCCTCCTCTCGGCCCAGCTCGACGGGGACGTCCAGCGGCGTCATGATCGCGGCCTCGGCGGTCCGGGCGGTGGCATCGGCGGCGGGATCGGGACCAGGTAGATCGGTGGTGGCGCCGACGGCTGCGGGATCGGTACGCAGTTGAACCGCATCGCCAGATCGAGCCCCTCCCGGCGCATCCGAAGATCGAGATAGAGCAGCGTCTGCACCGCGGCGAGGAAGGCCAGCAGGGCCGACATCGCCACCACGGAAGCGAATCCGAAGACACCGATGTAGGTCCACTGGCTGGTCAGCACCGCCATCGGATCGACGCCGAGCGCCGACGCGTACAGCAGCACGACCAGCAGCGAGCCGATGCCGACCAACAGCACGACGGTGATCGAGATCGCCATCCCGCCGGCCATGATCAACGCGGCGCGAAGCAGGTTGCGCAGCCCGATCAGTTTGAAGGACCGCTCGAACGCCGTGATGATCGTGGTCCGTCGCTGCGGGGTGCCGATCCAGGCCGGGGCATGCCGGTTCTCCGTGGCGAAGGCGGGCACGGTCAGCGAGATGTAGCTGTAGGCGCCCGCCAACAGCAGATAGCCGACCAGCGACACGATGATGGTGATCACCGCTGCCAACTGCTCGTTGGCGCCGAGCAGTGACCCGAGCAGCGCGAAGTAGTACAGCACGGAGACCACCGACTGCAGCACCGATCCCGCCACCCACTGCAGGACGGACAGCCCGACCATCGGCCAGAACAGCCGCAGTGATCGGCGCAGGGTCAGCACCGTCGGCGGCGCGAAGCCCGGCCCGAGCACCGTCTGCAGGGTGACCCCGGACAGGATCGCGGTCATCCAGACCAGGCACATGGTGAGCAGCAGCAGGCCGAGCAGCCCGTACAGCACGACCACCAGGATCTGGGCCCAGTCCGCTGTCGACTCGCCGAGCAGGAACCAGATCCCGATCCCGCCCAGCAGGTACGCGCCGGCGCCCCCCGCGATCACCAGCGGCAGGCCGATCATCATCCGGGCATTCCGCCGGACCACCAGGAAGGCGGCGTCCAGCACCTCGGTGATCGTCAACGGCCGCAGCGGGATCAACGCGGCCCGGGAGGCGTCCAGCACCGCGGGGCGACGCGGCCGCAGCCACGGCGCGGAAACCGTGGTCCGGGGCCCGCCTCCGGGATTGGTCGTCGCAGCCATCGGCGACAGTCTGTCATCTCGCGGGCACCCGATCAGCGGACAACGCGCCCCGCCGGCAGGGCGCGGCCTGGCAGCCCGGCAACTTCGCCGCTTCCTGCGGCGCCTGGTTGACGCCGATTCCCAGTTCAGCACACTAGGATTCCCAGCGAACTAGGATAAGGGCGCCCCGCCGAGAGAGTCAGAGAGGTCTTGGGTGTCAGACGGAACGAAAAACGGGAGCAACAAGGTACGGGTGCTGGTCGTCGATGACGATGCATCCCTGGCCGAGATGCTCACCATTGTGCTGCGGACCGAAGGCTTCGAGCCGATCTGGTGTTCCCATGGCGACCAGGCCTACTCCGCCTACCTTGAGTCCAAACCGGACCTGATCCTGCTCGACCTGATGTTGCCCGGTCGGGACGGGGTCGCGATCTGCCGGCAGATCCGCGCCGAGTCCGGCGTGCCGATCGTGATGCTGACCGCGAAGTCGGACACGATCGACGTCGTCGCCGGGCTGGAGGCGGGCGCCGACGATTATGTCGCCAAGCCGTTCAAGGCCAAGGAACTGGTCGCCCGGGTGAAGACCCGGCTGCGCCGACAGCTCGAGGACAACGAGTCCGAGACGCTGGCCATCGGCGATCTGACGATCAAGGTCGACGGGCACTCGGTGCAGCGCGACGGCCTGCCGATCCAGCTCACCCCGCTGGAGTTCGACCTGCTGCTCGCGCTGGCCCGCAAGCCGTGGCAGGTGTTCAGCCGGGAAGTGCTGCTGGAGCAGGTCTGGGGATACCGGCACGCCGCCGACACCCGACTGGTCAACGTCCACGTGCAGCGACTGCGGTCCAAGATCGAGAAAGACCCGGAGCGTCCCGAGATCGTCGTGACCGTGCGCGGTATCGGCTACAAGGCGGGCGAAGCGAAGCAGCCCCGGTGATCATCGGGATGGGATAGGTCGTCATGTCCCTGCCGAGCGGGATCACCGAGGGTGAACCGTGGTGGAAGCTACCGCTGAACTGGTGGTGGCGGTCGTTGCCACTGCGGGTGATCTCGTCGGTCTTCGTCGCGTCCTTGATCGTGGTGATCCTGGGCGGGTTCCTGATCATGCGGCAGGCCAGCAGCGGGGTGATCGACACCAAGAAGGAATCGGTGCAGTCGGAGGCGTCCGCCGCGCTGGCGTCGGCACAGGAGACCCTGAACAACGCCACCGTGACCAGTAGCGCGAGCCCGAACGAGCTGTTCCAGACGCTCGCGGTCAACCTCGCCACCCGCGGCGGCGCCGACCGTTACGCGGTGATCGCCTTCGTCAACCGGCAGACGGTGCGGACCGGCGATCTCGACCCCAGCAGCGTGCCGCAGGCGCTCCGGGACCAGGTGACGGCTCCGACCTCGGAGGGGCAGACCTTCATCACGCCGGCCGCGATGAAGACCACCAACAAGACCACGCCGCGGCCGGCGTTCGCGGTCGGCACGATGCTGCAGTTGCCCGGCAGCGGCGGGTACGAGACGTACCTGGTCTTCCCCCTGGCGCAGGAACAGCAGACCCTGGACGTGCTCGGCACGGCGGTGATCAGCACCAGTGCCCTGCTGGTGCTGCTGTTGACGATCATCGCCGCCCTGGTCAGTCGCCAGGTGGTCGCCCCGGTCCGGGCGGCCCGGCGGGCCGCGGAGAGCCTCGCCCTGGGCAACCTGGACAACCGGATGCGGGTCCGCGGCCAGGACGACCTGGCCCGGCTGGCGGCGTCGATGAACTACATGGCGAGCGAACTGCAGAAGCAGATCACCCAGTTGGAGGAGCTGTCCGCGGTCCAGCACCGCTTCGTCTCCGACGTCTCGCACGAGCTGCGCACCCCGCTGACGACGGTCCGGATGGCGGCCGAGGTGCTGTACGAGGCCCGGGAGGACTTCGACCCCGTGTCGGCCCGATCGGCGGAGCTGTTGCAGGCCGAGGTGGACCGGTTCGAGGCGCTGCTCACCGATCTGCTGGAGATCTCTCGGTTCGACGCCGGCGTCGCCGTGCTGAGCCTGGACCGGGTGGATCTGGTCGACGTGGTGCAGCGGGTGGTGGCCACCCACGAACGCTTCGCCGACGAGGCTGGCGCCGAAGTGACCGTGCATTCGCCCGGCCCGTGCGTCGCCGAGGTCGACGCCCGGCGGATCGAGCGGGTGGTGCGAAATCTGCTGACCAACGCCATCGAACACAGCGAGGGCCGGCCGATCGACATCTGGCTGGACCGGGACGACGACGCGGTGGCGATCGCGGTCCGCGATCACGGCGTCGGCTTCGAGGCCAGCCAGGCCAAGCTGGTGTTCCACCGGTTCTGGCGGGCCGATCCGGCCCGGACCCGGACCATCGGCGGCACCGGGCTCGGCCTGTCCATCGCGATGGAGGACGCCCGGCTGCACGGCGGTTGGCTGACCGCCTGGGGCCGGCCCGGGATGGGGGCCCAGTTCCGGCTCACCCTGCCGCGGGAACGCGGTGGCATCCTGGAGCAGTCGCCGTTGCCGCTGGTGCCACGGGATCTGGTCGGGCCCTCGGTGTCCCGGGTGGACGGGATCGAGTTCGCCCAGCCGCTGATCGCTCCGGCTACGCCGCCGACCGTACCGATCTCGGCGGTGTCGCCGACCGCGGCGGGCTCGCCGCAGTCCGCGACCGAGGCGACGGCGGTGGTTCCGGACGCGCAACCGGAGCTGCTCGACCTCGGCGACCACTCGCGGAGAGGTGACGAATGAGCAGGAACGTCCGAACCGGCCGCCGCCCGGCGGCCGTGCTGGCCGCGCTGCTGGCGATCGTGCTGGCCGGCCTGGTCGGCTGCACCGAGCTGCCGACCAGTGGCCCGGTCGATCCGGTGGAGGGGGCCACGCCGAGCTGCCGCGGCTGTCTCAACGTCGACCCGGCCGCCCCGCGACCGGGTGACGACCCGAAGACGATCGTGGACGGTTTCCTGCAGGCGATGGCCAGCTACGAGCCGACCTATGCCACGGCCCGGAAGTACCTCACGCCGGAGGCCGCCGACCGGTGGGATCCCGATCGCGGCACCATGATCTACAGCGGTCAGTTGGCCGCGACCAGCCCGACCTCGATCGTGCTCGACGGCCGGCAGGTCGGCGTGCTCGGCCCGGACCGGATCTTCACCGTCCGGGACCAACGGCTGCGGGAGCCGTTTGTGCTGACCAAGCAGGAGAACGAATGGCGGATCAAGGAACCGCCGAACGGGCTGATGGTGCCGAAGCGGACCTTCGACACCTTCTACCAGAGCTACAACATCTACTTCCTGGGGCGGGACGGGACGCTGGTCCCGGACGCGATCTATCTGCCCGAGCAGGCCAACATCGCCTCGGCGCTGATGCTGGCGTTGCTGGCCGGCCCGTCCATCTACCTGCGCCCGGTGGTGACGACGGCGCTGCCGTCGGCCACCACCCTGAGTGTTCAGTCGGTGACCGTCGACGCCGGCGTCGCGGAGGTCGACCTGAGTGACGCGATCAACAACCTGACCGACCAACAGCGAATACAGATGGCGGCGCAGGTCGCCAACACCCTGAAACTGGCCCAGGGCGGGATCCAGTACGTCCGGTTCAAGGTCAAGGCCGAGATCTACCATGTGCCCGGCGCCGATCCCCAGGAGGGAACGCTGTCGGTCAACGACGAGCGGATCCGTGACTTCGCGGCGATCCCGCCGCGGGCCAGCGACCAGATCCTCGCGGCCACCGAGCGTGGCGCCCGGATGATCAACGATCCGGCCAACCGCCGGGAGCTGGCCGACGTCCGCGGCGACTTCGGCGAGCGCCGCGGCGTCGACCACGTCGCCGCGTCGCTGAACGGTCGTGATCTTGCCGTGGTGACCAACGGCGGATCTGTGCTCCGCCGGCAACCCGACGGCGCGGAACCGACCGTGCTGATCAAGGACGCCGAGAACCTGCTGCGGCCGCAGTACTCCCGGCAGGGCGAGCTCTGGGAGGTCGGCGAGAAGGGCGGCGAACAGAAGATCTGGGTGCACAGCGGTGACGGACTGATCGAGGCCCAGGCGCCGTCGCTGCGCGACGTCCGGATCGTCGCCTTCCGGCTGTCACCGGACGGCACCAGAATGGCTCTGATCCGGGAAGGTGTCGGCGGCAATCGTGAGCTCGGCATGACCCGGATCAACCGGGTCGAGGGCCGGGTGATCATCGATGGCTGGCGCAAGCTGGACACCGCGGCCAACCAGGGTGAAACGATCACCCAGTTCCGCGATGTCGGCTGGCAGGACGACGCCCGGCTGGTAGTGATCGGCTCCGCCGGGCCGCAGACGCCGGTCGGCGTCTTCCAGGTCTCACTGGACGCGTCCTTGATCAGCAGGTTGGGCGAACTGATCGAATCCGACGTGGTCGAGGTGGCCACCTCGCCGTCCCACAACCACGTCGCGACCGTCACCCGGTCCGGCGAGGCCTACTGGCTGGACGCGAGCCGCTGGGTGCGGATCGCCGAGGGCCTGGACTCACTCAGCTACCCCGGCTGAAGCGGGCGTTGGAGTTGCTGAAGTAGCAACTCGGTTTGGCGTTTCGTCTAGGTCGGTTGCACGGTGGACTCATCGACGAAGCGAGGGGAGGACACCATGTCCGCAGCGACACCGGGATTCGACTACGACGTGATCGTGATCGGGGGTGGCGCGGCCGGACTGAGCGGAGCGGTCGCCCTGGCTCGGTCCCGGCGCAGCGTGGCCGTGATCGACTCCGGCGAGCCGCGCAACGCTCCGGCCGACGGCGTGCACAACCTGCTCGGCCAGGAGGGCAGCCCGCCGGCCGAACTGCTGGCGCGCGGCCGCGCTGAGCTGGCCGGCTACGGCGGTGAGTTGATCACCGGCGCGGTGACCGCTGCCGAGCGTGATCAGCAGGCCGGCGGCTTCGCGGTCGTCCTGGCCGACGGGCGCCGGCTGCGGGCCCGCCGGCTGCTGGTCGCCGCCGGCGTGGTCGACGAACTGCCGGACCTGCCGGGCATCGCCGAGCTGTGGGGGAAGTCCGTGCTGCACTGCCCGTACTGCCACGGCTGGGAGGTCCGGGACCGCGCGATCGGCATCCTGGCCACCGGCCCGATGGCGGTGCACCAGGCGATGATGTTTCGGCAACTCTCCGCCGACGTCCTGCTGTTCCGGCACAGGGCCGAGCTCGGCGATGATCAACTCGAGCAACTCGCCGCCCGCGGCATCACGGTGATCGACGGCGAGGTGACGGGCCTGGACCGGGACCCGACCGGCCGGCTGACCGCCGTCCGCCTGGCCACCGGCCCGACCGTCCCCCGAGACGCGATCGCCGTCGCGACCCGGATGGAGGCCCGAGCCGCCTTCCTCACCTCCCTCGGCCTGCACCCCGAACCGCTGGAGTTCAACGGCACCCGGATCGGCAGCCGCATCCCCGCCGACCCCAACGGCGCCACCACGATCCCCGGCGTCTGGGCCGCCGGCAACATCACCAACCCCACCGCCCACGTGATGGTCTCCGCCGCCGCCGGCCTGATGG
This sequence comes from uncultured Actinomycetota bacterium, assembly GCA_963746025.1. GTDB lineage: Bacteria > Actinomycetota > Actinomycetes > Propionibacteriales > Propionibacteriaceae > Microlunatus. The sequence continues at coordinate 148,273 of CAVUZU010000010.1, read as the reverse complement.
CCGGTGCCATGATCAACGCCGACCTGATCACCGAGGAGACAGACAGCGCAGTGGCCGCCGCACGGAGTCAGGATCACTCGCTGGATCCGATCGGCTGATCAAGATCAAGACGGGTGATCAAATGTCGGTGATCAGATCGACCGATCACCGTCGAGATGCGAATAGCGCTCGGTGAGGCAAGCGGAGGCCAGACCCCACCGCGGGAGTCCCCAGAGAAATAAGAACTAAGAGCGAGATTTCCGACGAGTACGAGCCCGCAGATGCGCCCGCTCCCCCTGGCTACCGAACAAGGAAAGAATCTCCACCCCCGCAGGATCGGCGCTCCCGAACCAGTGCGCCACCCGCGTATCGAACTCGGCCGCCTCGCCGGCCCCGAGTTCGAGGTCATCGTCACCAAGAATCAGCCGGAGCTTGCCGTTGAGCACGTACAACCACTCATAGCCCTCGTGTCGCTGCGGCTCGGGAGCACCCTTTCGATGCGGGATGATCATCTTGTATGCCTGCAGACCACCGGCCTTCCGGGTCAACGGGATCATGGTCGTCCCACCCCGACTGACCGGCTGCAGCCGGACCCGCGGATCGCCGGTGGCCGGCGCGCCGACCAGCTCGTCGATCGCGACGGAGTATTCCCGGGCCAGCGGCAGCAGCAGCTCCAGCGTCGGCCGGCGCCCACCCGACTCCAGTCGGGACAGGGTGCTGACCGAGATGCCGGTGGCATCGGACACGTCCTGCAGGGTGGCCGACCGATCCTGCCGCAGCCGCTTGAGCCGCGGCCCGACCCCGGTCAGGACCCGCTCGTACTCGTCGGTCATCGTCACCTCTCGGCCGGTTGCTGGCAGCTTCGCTGTCGGGTACCAGTCAACACCGTCGGCCTCACCCAGCCGGTTATCCACAGCTCAGCGGCCACCGGCTGGCTCCGGCCACCCCGATCGGCGACAGTGGCCGGGTGGTGGACAGACGCTCGACGGGGGACAGGCGGTCAACGGGGGACAGGCGGTCAACGGGGGACAGGCGGTCAACGGGGGACAGCCGCTCGGTGCCGGACCCGGGGTCGGCGGATGATCATCGGCTGAGCTGGCCGGCGGCGGTCGGCGACCTGCTGCTCGGTGCCCGGTGTCTGGCCTGCCTGCGGCCCTGGTGGGGCCTCTGCCCGGACTGCCGGGCCGCGCTGCGGGCCCGGACCGGCCGGCTGACCCGGCCGACGCCGTGCCCGGACGGGTTCCCGATCACCGCGACGGCCGGCGACTACGACGCGCCGCTGCGACGCCTGATCGTGGCCCACAAGGAGCGGCAGGCGCTCGCCCTGGCGCCGATGCTGGGCGAGTTGCTCGCCGTGGCCTGCTGGCAGTTGCTCCGGACCCGGGTCGACGGAGCTCCGGCTGGGCCGGTGACCCTGGTTCCGGTGCCGTCGGCCCGGGCCGCGGTCCGGAACCGCGGCTACGACGCGACGACGACACTGGCTCGGCGGGCGGCGGCCCGGCTCCGGCCGGCGCTCCCGGTCCGGGTCCGGCGACTGCTCCGGCACAGCCGGTCCGTTCATGATCAGTCCGGGCTGGATGCGGGAGCACGGCACCGCAACCTCGCCGATAGCCTTCGGGTACGAGACGTCGCAGCGACCCGGGCCGCGGCCGCGGCCGGCGGACCGGTGATCATCGTCGACGACCTGGTCACCACCGGCGCCACCCTGGCCGAGGCCGACCGGGCGCTCAGCGCGGCCGGGATCACGGTCCTGGGTGCGGCCACGATCGCGGCGACCCGTAAACTACACGCCAATTGATCAGATGAATCTGGCCACGGAGAGGAAGACATGACGATGGGGTCCGAACAGGAGGCACCGAGCCGGGGCGACTTCGCCGGGCTGCGGGCGATCGTCACCGGTGGCGCCAGCGGGATCGGGCTGGCCACCGCGAGCCTGCTGGCCGAGCGCGGCGCGGCCGTCGCCGTACTCGACCTCAAACCCGACGACCTGCCGGCCGGCCTGGCCGGGTTTGCGGTCGACGTCGCCGACGACGCCTCGGTCAGTGCCGGGGTGGAGGGTGCGGCGGCCCAGCTCGGCGGCATCGACATCGTGGTCAACAACGCCGGCATCGGCGCCCAGGGCACGGTCGAGGACAACGACCTGGACGAGTGGCGCCGGGTGTTCGAGATCAACGTCTTCGGCATCGTCCGGGTGACCCGGGCCGCATTGCCGTACCTGCGCAAGTCGGCGGCCCCGGCCGTGGTCAACACCTGCTCGATCGCGGCCACGGCCGGGATCCAGCAGCGCGCGCTCTACTCGGCCAGTAAGGGCGCAGTGCTGTCGCTGACCCAGGCGATGGCCGCCGATCACATCGCCGAGGGGATCCGGGTCAACTGCGTCACCCCAGGCACCGCCGACACGCCCTGGGTCGGCCGGCTGCTCGACTCGGCGCCGGACCCGGCCGCCGAGCGGGCCGCGCTGAACGCCCGGCAGCCGCACGGCCGGCTGGTCGCGGCGACCGAGGTGGCGGCCGGGATCGCCTATCTCGCCTCGCCCAGCTCCGGGTCGAACACCGGCACGGTGCTGCCGGTGGACGGCGGCATGCAGAACCTCCGGCTCCGGCCGCGGAACTCGCAATGACCGGCGACGGCTCGGCGGCGGAAATCCCGCGGTCCGTCGAACCCGCCGTCCCGTCGCCGTTCGGCCCGGCCGTGCTGGGCGGCGCCGGCTACGCCAACCTGTACGCCGAGGTGTCCGAGGAGCAGGCCCAGGCCGGGCTGAACCGGGCCTGGCAGCTCGGCCTGCGGGCCTACGACACCGCCCCGCACTACGCGGCCGGCCTGTCCGAGGAGCGGCTGGGCCGATTCCTGTCCCGGCAGCCGCGCGACGAGTTCGTGCTCTGCACCAAGGTCGGCCGGCTGCTGGTCGACGATCCCACGGCGGACCCGGACGCGGCGGGCTTCGCCGGGGCGCTGCGGCGCAGCCGGATCCTCGACTACTCCGCCGACGGGGTCCGCCGCAGCCTGACCGAATCGCTCGAGCGGCTCGGTCTGGACCGGATCGACCTGGCTCTGGTGCACGACCCGGAGGATCACCTGGCCGAAGCGCTCGGCCAGGCCGCCCCGGCACTCAGCCGGCTGCGCGACGAAGGGGTGATCCGCGGTTGGGGCGTCGGCACCAACTTCGCCGCGACCGCGGAGCGGTTCGTCGCCGAAACCGATCTTGATCATCTGATGATTGCCGGCCGGTACACGCTGCTCGACCGCCGGGCCGACCGGCTGCTGACCGCCGCCGCCGACCGCCGGGTCGCGGTGCTGACCGCCGGCATCCTGAACAGCAACATCCTGGTCGACCCGGCGCCGGGAGCCCGGTTCAACTACGTCCCGGCATCCGAATCGCTGCTGGCGACGGCCCGCCGGATGGCCGATATTTGCCAGCGGTACGGGGTCTCGTTGCGTGCCGCCGCTCTGCAGTTCGGGCTCCGCGATCCGCGGGTCACCGCGGTCGTCCTGGGCGCCGGACTGCCCGACCTGATCGCCGATTCGATCGCCCAGCTCCGGGTCCCGATCGACGAGGCGTGCTGGTCGGAGCTGGAGCGACTGGTGCCTGACCCGGCTGAACTGCCCGACTGAACGTCGGGAATGATCTTGACCGACCGCAGACCACGAGAGTTGAGGATGATCATGGAATTACAGCGACGCGGCCCGGCCGGCGAGGAGATCCCGGTCGTGGTGGACGAGGGGCGGGCCTTCGACCTCCGCCCGCTGACCGCCGACATCGACGGCCGGTTCCTGGCCGGTGACGGGATCGCCGGTGTCCGGGCCGCGCTGGCGGCCGGCGAGCTGACCGAGCTGGACGTCACCGACCTGCGGTTCGGTGCGCCGGTGGCCCGACCGGGTGCGGTCGTCTGCATCGGCCAGAACTACGTCGCCCACGCCGCCGAGTCCGGGTCGCCGCCGCCGCCCGAGCCGATCATCTTCTTCAAGCATCCGAACACCGTGGTCGGCGCCTACGACGACGTACACCTGCCGCCGGGAAGCGCGAAGACGGACTGGGAGGTCGAGCTCGCGGTGATCATCGGCCGGCCGGCCCGCTACCTGGCCTCGCCCGAGGAGTCACTCTCCTACATCGCCGGTTATGCGGTCAGCAACGACGTCTCGGAGCGGACCTATCAGTCCGAGGTGTCCGGCGGTCAGTGGTCCAAGGGCAAGTGCTGCGAGACCTTCAACCCGCTCGGCCCGTCGCTGATCCCGGCCGATCAGGTCGACCCGAGCAAGGTCCGGCTGCAGTCGTGGGTGAACGATGAGCCGCGGCAGGATTCGACCACCGGCGACATGATCTTCTCGGTGGCCCAGTTGATCTATGAGCTGAGCCAGTTCCTGGTGCTGGACCCGGGCGACGTGATCAACACCGGCACGCCGCAGGGGGTGGCCCTGTCCGGTCGGTTCCCGTTCCTCGGCGTGGGAGACGAGATGCGGCTGGCGATCGACGGGCTGGGCGAGCAGCGGCAGCGGATCGTCGCCGCTCCCGGCGTGCCGGTGACCGCGGGGGCCGCCAACATCGCCCGTTGACGCCGCCGGTGCGGCTGCCGTACTCCTGACCACGGTGTCCGGCAGTCGACACCGAGGCGACGGGCAGTCGACACTGAGACGGCCGTGAGATTCTCTACCGGCCCATAGAAATCGCGGCTGCATCCGACTACCGTCAACCTATGGTGCTCCAGCCCACGAAACGACCACGGTTCCGGGGGTCGCCTGCGGGTGAGGCAGGGAGTGCCGTACGGCCCAATCCGGGCCCGGGTCCACTCCGTCGGCGGCGGCTGCGGTGGCATGCCCCCGGAGGATCCGACTGCCGATCACACCACGGAGGTTGACATGGATGTTGTCGTCACCAGCAGGCACTGCCAGGTTTCCGACGGGTTCCGCGAATTCGTCGCCGACAAGGTCACCCGGTTGGAGAAGCTGAACGATCGGCTCGTCCGGGTCGAGGTCGAGGTGTCCGCGGAACGGAATCCGCGGCAGCACGACCAGGCCAGTCGAGTGGAGATCACGGTCCGCGGCAAGGGCAAGGTGATCCGGGCCGAATCCGCCGCCGAGGACAAACGGGCCGCCTTCGATCTGGCCCTGGACAAGCTGATGGCGCAGTTGCGCCGGCTGGCCGACCGGAAGCGGGTGCACCGCGGCAGCCGGACGCCGAAGTCGCTGCACGACGCGGCCGCCGAGCTGGCGCCGACCAACGGGCACCGGCCCGAGGTGGTCGAGGACGACGTGCAGACCGTGGCCGGGATGGAGGTCCGGGGCGACGGGCCGCTGGTGGTGCGGGAGAAGATCCACAACGCCGGGCCGATGTCGCTGGACCAGGCCCTGGAGGCGATGGAACTGGTCGGCCACGACTTCTATCTCTTCATGGACGCCGATCGCGGGATCCCGAGCGTCGTGTATCGCCGGCGTGCCTACGACTACGGCGTGATCCGGTTGGACAACGCCCACCTGGACGGCGAGCCGGTCAACGGATCCGCCCGGGACAGCGGCATCCTGGTCGAGTCCGCTCACTGATGCGCTGAGTTCCTCGTACCCCGTGATTGTCGGTGCCGGCCGATAACGTCGCAGCGTGCCAGCACGACAGCGGGAGAAGGTCAGCCGGGACCAGGCGCGGCGGATCGCCTTGGCGGCCCAGGGATTCGGCGCCCGGCGACCCGACCGGGTCGTCGGGATGCGCGACGTCCAGTCGGTGATCAGCCGGCTGGGGCAGTTCCAGATCGATTCGATCAACGTCGTCCGGCGCGCGCATTATCTGCCGCTGTACTCGCGGCTCGGCCCGTACGACACCGACCTGCTGGACCGGTCCGCCCACCGGGCACCGCGCCGGCTGTACGAATACTGGGGCCACGCCGCCAGCCTGATCGACGTCCGGCTGCAGCCACAGTTGCGGTTCCGGATGCAGGCCGGGTTCCGGGACGTCTGGCGCGGCGTCGAGCGAGCGGCCAAGGACAATCCCAACCTGGTCGACTGGGTCCGTGACTACGTCGCCGAGCACGGCCCGCTGACCGCCCGGGAGATCGAATACACCGAGGACCGGAGCAAGACCAACTGGGGCTGGAACTGGTCGACGGTCAAGACCGTGCTGGAGTGGCTGTTCTACTGCGGCGAGGTGACGTCGGCCCGGCGCAACAGCCAGTTCGAGCGGGTCTACGACCTGCCGGAACGGGTGTTCCCGGCTGAGGTGCTCGCGGTTCCCGACCCGACCCCGGAAGACTCGGTCCGCGAGCTGGTCCGGCACGCCGCGCAGGCCCTGGGGGTGGCCGGTGAGACCTGTCTGCGCGACTACTTCCGGACCAGCGCGGTGCTCACCAAGCAGGCGATCGGCGACCTGATCGAGGCCGGTGAGCTGCTGCCGGTACAGGTCGAGGGCTGGGAGAAGCAGCACTACCTGTGGCACCAGGCCAAGGTGCCGCGCCGGGTCGAGGCCCGCGCCCTGCTCAGCCCGTTCGACTCAATGATCTTCGAGCGGGCCCGGTTGGAACGGTTCTTCGACTTCAACTACCGGATCGAGATCTATGTGCCGGAGCCGAAACGGGTCTACGGCTACTACGTCTATCCGTTCCTGCTCGGCGACCGGTTCGTCGCCCGGGTCGACCTCAAGGCCGACCGGGCGGCCGGCCGGCTCCGGGTCAATTCCGCCTGGCTGGAGCCCGACCAGGACTCCGGCGGTGTGGCGGCCGAGCTCGCCGGCGAGCTCCGCAGCCTCGCCGACTGGCTCGGCCTGGCCGACATCTCGGTCGCCCGGAAGGGAGATCTGGCCCCGGCTCTTGCCCGCTCCCTCGCACAAGCTGAGCTAGTGCCCCTCGCCAGGAATCCGGCACCTAATTCGGCGCGCTGAAGCGGCGAGCTGCTGCGTTGTCGTCAGTCGATGTAGGCACCACTACGCCTCCCTCCTCCGCCTGGCAGCTCACCACTTCATCCCACCGATTTATGCAATGCATTCCTGGCGAGGGACACTAGTGTCGTAAGCCGGAGCCCTGGAGCAGGTCCGGTCAGGTGACATCGACCGGAATCGGCATGTGCTGGTGTGGCACGGATGCTGGCCTACGATAGGGAGGCGCCGGCGCCAGACGCGACGACCGGCGGGATGTGAGAGCGTCGAACCAGTCGATACAAGGGAGCCAAGACCGCCGTGGGCTTGATGGATAGGTTGCTGCGGGTCGGTGAGGGCAGGATTCTGCGCCGGCTCAAGGCCATTGCCGACCAGGTCAAATCGATCGAACCCGACTTCGAGGAGATGTCGGACGAGGAGTTGCGCTCCCAGACCGATGACTTCCGGGAACGGTTGGAGAAGGGCGAGAGCCTCGAGGAACTGATGCCGGAGGCGTTCGCGACGGTCCGCGAAGCCAGCCGGCGGGTGCTCGGCAAACGCCACTTCGACGTGCAGATCATGGGCGGCGGCGCGCTGCACCTCGGCAACATCGCCGAGATGAAGACCGGTGAGGGCAAGACCCTGGTGGCGGTCCTGGCGGCGTACCTGAACGCGCTCAGCGGCAAGGGCGTGCACGTCATCACGGTCAACGACTACCTGGCCAAGACCCAGTCCGAGCAGATGGGCCGGGTCCATCACTTCCTCGGCCTCGAGGTCGGGGTGATCGTGGCCCAGATGACGCCGGCCGAGCGACGCAAGGCGTACGCGGCCGACATCACCTACGGCACCAACAACGAGTTCGGCTTCGACTACCTGCGGGACAACATGGCGCTGCAGCTCAGCGACTGTGTCCAGCGCGGTCACCACTTCGCCATCGTCGACGAGGTGGACTCGATCTTGATTGACGAGGCCCGGACGCCGTTGATCATCTCCGGCCCGGCCGAGGACAGCCACGAGTGGTATCCGCAGTTCGCCAAGCTGGTGGACCGGCTGAAGCGGGACCAGCACTACGAGGTCGACGAGAAGAAGCGGACGGTCGCGATCCTGGAGGTCGGGATCGAGGTGGTCGAGGACCGGCTCGGCATCGAGAACCTGTACGAGTCCGCCAATACGCCGCTGATCTCGTACCTGAACAACGCGCTCAAGGCCAAGGACCTGTTCAAGAAGGACAAGGACTATGTGGTCGTCGACGGCGAGGTGTTGATCGTCGACGAGCACACCGGCCGGACCCTGGTCGGCCGGCGGTACAACGAGGGTCTGCACCAGGCCATCGAGGCCAAGGAGAAGGTGCAGATCCGCGAGGAATACCAGACCCTCGCCACGATCACGCTGCAGAACTACTTCCGGATGTACGAGAAGCTGGCCGGGATGACCGGCACCGCGATGACCGAGGCCGCGGAGTTCCAGAAGATCTACGGCCTCGGCGTGGTGCCGATCCCGACCAACGAGCCGATGATCCGCGAGGACCGGCGGGACTACATCTACCGCACCGAGGAAGCGAAGTTCGCCGCCATCGTCGAGGACGTGGTGGAGCGGCACGAGCAGGGACAGCCGATCCTGATCGGCACCGCCTCGGTGGCGAAGTCGGAGATCCTGTCGACCCTGCTGAAGAAGGCCGGGGTCAAGCACGAGGTGCTCAACGCCAAGCAGCATGAACACGAGGCGGCGATCGTCGCCTCGGCCGGCCGGAAGAGTGCGGTCACGGTGTCCACCAACATGGCCGGCCGCGGCACCGACATCATGCTCGGCGGCAACCCGGAGTTCATGGCTGACAAGAAGCTTCATGATCAGGGCATCGACCCGGTCGACCACTCCGAGGAGTACGAGAAGCTCTACCCGGAGGTGCTGGCCGAGTTCGAGGAGTCGACCAAGACCGAACACGAGGAAGTGGTCGAGCTCGGCGGCCTGTACGTGGTCGGCTCGGAGCGGCACGAGTCGCGGCGGATCGACAACCAGCTGCGCGGTCGGTCCGGCCGGCAGGGCGACCCGGGGGAGAGCCGGTTCTACCTGTCCCTCGGCGACGATCTGATGCGGCTGTTCAAGTCCGACATCGTGGAGTGGGTGCTGCAGGCGCTCAAGGTGCCCGATGATCAGCCGATCGAGAACAAGCGGGTCTCGTCCTCCATCGCCAGTGCGCAGGCGCAGGTCGAGTCGCAGAACTTCGAGACCCGGAAGAACATCCTCAAGTACGACGACGTGATGAACCGGCAGCGCCATGCCGTCTACGGCGACCGGCGCAAGGTGCTGGAGGGGGCCGACGTCGAGGCGCAGCTGCGCGGCACCGTGGCGACCGTGGTCGAGCAGGCGGTGACCGAGGCCACCGAGGGATTCGCCGACGAGTGGGATCTCGAGCAGCTGTGGACCAACGCCAAGACGCTCTACCCGGTCTCGCTCAACGTCGAGGACTACGACACCGATGATCTTGATCGGCAGATCCTGATCGACGACTTCAAGGCCGACGCCGCCGCCGCGTACGACAAGCGCGAGGAGGAGCTCGGCGAGGAAGTGATGCGGGAGCTGGAGCGGCGGGTGCTGCTCACCGTGCTGGACCGCAAGTGGCGCGAGCACCTGTACGAGATGGACTATCTGCGCGAGGGCATCGGCCTGCGGGCGATGGCCCAGCGCGATCCGCTGGTCGAATATCAGCGCGAGGGCAGCACGATGTTCACCGCGATGATGGCCGCCTTCATGGAGGAGGTCGTCGGCTTCGTCTTCAACATCGAGGTGGAGGTCGAGCCGGCCGCCAAGGTCGGCGTCACCGCCGGCGCGGACGGTGCTCCGGTGCAGGTCGGCGGCGGCCGCAACGGTCAGTCCAACGGCCAGTCCGGCAAGGGCCGGGCCAAGGCGAAGGCGAAGCCGCGGATCGAGTCCGGCCCGGATCCGGACGGCCCCGGGGTCGAGGTCAACCGAGTCACCGACCCGGCCGACACCGACGTCAAGGACGCGGAGCCGGCCGAGTCCGACGACGAGCGGGAGCCGGTGGCGGTCGCGGCCCGGCCGCAACTGAAGGGCAAGGGTCTGGAGTCACGGCCCAGCCGGCAGTTGAGCTACTCCGCCCCCGGTGAGGACGGCGCGGCGAAGACCGGCGCGGCGAAGAAGTCGGACGATCCGTACGCCAGCACGTCGCGGAACGCCCCCTGCCCCTGCGGCTCGGGCAAGAAGTTCAAGCTCTGCCACGGCAAGCCCGGCGCCAAGTAGCCGACCGGCTGTGGCCCGCGAAGGGCGGCCCGGATCGGGTCGCCCTGGTTCTCAGGGCCGCCACGCCTCCTGATAGTCCGGGTGGTCGGCGTAGATGGCGCCGAGGATGCGGACCGTGTCGCAGGGCGCCTCGACCCGGGCGTCGACGTCCCAGTCGATCGTCACCCGAGAGCGTTCCCGGGACGCGGTGCATTGGCGGCAGGGCCGCACGGTCGGTGACAGGGAGGCCTGCTCGTCCGGCGCGTGATCGGCGACGATCAGCCGCTTGGCGGTCAGCTCGGCCAGCAGCCGGTCCGGGTGACCCACGGGTGGCACGCCCGGCCGGGCGTCGACCGCGACGCCCGGCTCCTCGATCTCCTTGATCGCGGCCTCGTCGTCGGTGATCCTGGCGTCCAGGAAGTCGAACAGATCAATCATGCGCCCCGCCCTCCGCGGCCGGCGACACTCGCACGACCGCACCATGATCATCTCATCTCCACCCTGACCGCGGATCCGTCCTGGACCGACCGCTCCCTGAGCCTGTCGAAGGGCAAGCCGGGCGTTGACCCCTCCGGTTCGGCCACCGGCCGAAAGGTGCGGCGAGGGCGGGCGGGTGGCGCGGTCCGTGGGTGTTCGTTCCCTGAGCCTGTCGAAGGGCCAAGGCGATGGTCCCGCCGGCCGCGACCGCCTGCAGCGTGGCCAAGGTCAGGTCAGCGAGCGGAGCTCGAGGGCGGTGACCAGCCAGCGGTCGTAGACGGCGTCCAGCCGGAGCGCGACCGGGACCGACAGCGGACCGATCCGGACATGGACCGACGCCTCCGCGACCTCGTCCGTCGGATGCTGCGCCCGGGCCGACTGCACCCGGGCCTGCAGCACCGGCCCAGCCCGAGCCGTCGCGGTGATCGTCCGGGGCGGCCGGGCCGCCAGCTTCGCCAGCAGCTCGAGTTGATCTTCGGTGACCCAGCGGGACAGCTGCCCGATCGGCCGCCGGCCGCGGACGACCTCGACCGCCGCCAGGGCCAGCGATGCGGCCCAGGGGCCGGCCGCGGGCAGCCGCGGGTCCGGGCGCAGTTGCCAGTCCACCGTTGTGGTCCGGCCGAACACGCCCGTGTCCGGCCGGGCCAGCAGTTCCGGCAGCTCGAGCAGACTCGGCTGCGCGGCCGGGGTCCAGCTCGGCGCGACCAGGCCGGCGAACCACGGCACGGACGGCGGCCGGGAGTCGATCACCGGGAGAACGCGCGGGCCAGGCATGCCGCCACTCTGCGGCCGACCCGCCCTGCCGTCCAGCCAGGCCCCTCGATTCTGTGGATAAGTGCTCCGCTGACACATCCGTAGCGCACCGTCCGTCCCCTGGACCGTCCGAGGGTCGGTGATCATCGAGTGGTGACCTTTCCACCCGAACGGTCAGCACTCCGTGGTCAAGTCACCACTCGACGACCATCGTCGGACGCAATCGGGCGGACCCACCGCGACCGACGCCGAGCCCTGCCCCTCTGCTGCCGAGAAAGGCGCCACGGGCTCCACCCGATCCGCGCGCTCCGCGCTACTGATCGCAGACTCGCGACCCTTGAATCTGCGTCGGGTCCAGCCGCCTCCGGCCTCGCATCGGTCGGCGATGGTCGGGGTGCCGGTGCCGGTCTCTCGGCGGGACCGGTATCGGAGGCGGCGACCGTTGCAACGGCGTCTGCTGAGAACAGTCGCGTCGACGGCCACGGTCTGGCCGGCCTCGGCGGTCAGGAGCACCGTGGTCGTCGCAGTCCGATCGGCCGAGTACGCGGAGTGCCAGAGTCATCGCCCTTCGACGGGCTCGGAGAACGACACCTGCCCATCACCGTGCCGAGGCAGGGCTCGCGCGGTCAGGGGTCGAGCAATCCGCGGTTCGGCGCGCGCCCGTCACCTGCGCTCGCTAAGGTCTCGCGCATGGGGAACGTGGACCGCGAAGAGATGACCTGGGCGACGTTCGGCGAGGCCAGCCGCTCGCTGGCCCAGTCGGTGGCGACCAGCGGGTTCGTGCCGGACATCGTGCTCGGCATCTCGCGCGGCGGGCTGATCCCGGCCGGCGGGCTGGCGTACGCGCTGGACTGCAAGAACCTGTTCACGATCAGCGTCGAGTTCTACACCGGGATCAACGAGCGGCTGGACGTCCCGGTGATGTTGCCGCCGTTCCTCAACGCCGCCGACCTGGACGATGCCCGGGTGTTGATCGTCGACGACGTGGCGGACACCGGGATGACGCTCGAACTGGTGCACGCCTTCTGCCGCGGCCACGTCGCGGAGGCGCGGACCGCGGTGCTCTACCGCAAGCCAATGTCGATCATCGACCCGGACTACGCCTGGTCCAAGACCGACCGCTGGATCACCTTCCCCTGGTCGGTCGAGCCGCCGGTCGTCGACCGCGGCGGTGCCCCCGAGTCCTGATCAGACAACTCGGCGTTACACGGCGAGGGAAGAGCGGATGCTGTAGTGCTCGGCGTGGTAGATGTGCCGGCCGAACTCGACCAGCCGGCCGAAGTCGTCGTAGGCGAACCGGTCGGCGGTGAGGCAGGCCAGCGGCGGGTCCTCGCCGAGCAGCGTCGCCTCGGCGTCGGTGGCCAGTCGGGCACCGACCCGCTGGTGGGCCAGCTTGAGGGTCACCCCGATCTGGCGCAGGCAGGCATACAGCCCACGATGCTCCAGCTCGGCCGGATCGAGCGCGAGGCGGGACGGCAGATAGTTCGTCAGTACGGCGAGCGGCACGTCGTCGGCCAGCCGCAGCCGCCGCAACTGCAGATAATGATCATCGGCCGGCAGTGGCAACTGGTCGGCGAGCTCGTCCGGCAGCGGCCCGACCCGGGACCCGAGCAGCCGGGTGCGCGGCACCTTCCCGGCCGCGAGCAGATCGTCGTGCAGGCTGGACAGCCGCTCGTCCCGGCTGAACTGGGGCTGCACGACCTGGGTGCCGACGCCGCGTTTGCGGACCAGCAAGCCCTTGGCGACGAGTTCCTGGATCGCCTGCCGCGCCGTCGGCCGGGAGACGCCGAGCCGGCTGGTCAGCGACAGCTCGTTCTCCAGCCGGTCACCGGCCACGAGTTCGCCGGTCGCGATCGCCTGCTCGATCGCCCGGGACAGCTGCAGATAGAGAGGCACGGAGGCAGACCGGTCCAGCGTGATGTCGAGGCGACGACCGCCGGCCGATACGGTCATCCGGATATCGTAAACCGGCCCGATCGATCGCCGGTCGTTGTCCACCGAACCGGCCGGCTGGTCAGCCCAGGTCGACCCAGCGGCGGTCCTCGATCGATCGCTGCAGGGCGGCCGCGATCCGGGCCGCCACCACCGCGTCGATCATGGTCGCTCCGGTCTCCGGGCCGGATCGGATCGCGGTGATCAGCCGATGCAACTCGATCACCTTGAGATCGTCGTAGCCGAGCGTGATCCCGGCCGCCGGCTGGAAGGCGGCCAGGTCACCGGCCTCGGTGCCGACCAGCACGGTCCGGTACGCGGCATCGGCGTAGTCGCCGTCGACGCAGAGCTGCAGCTCGCCCATCCGGCGGAAGTCCCAGGCCAGCGCGCCCTCGGTGCCGCGCACCTCGATCCCGTACCGGCACTGGTCGCCGACAGCGGTGCGGCAGGACTCCAGGACACCGCGGGCGCCGCCGGCGAACCGGAGCAGCGCCGCCAGGTAGTCCTCGTTCTGCACCGACCGCATCGGCCCGCTGCCGCGAGCGAAATGGGACGTCGCGGCACCGGCCTCGGGCCGCTCGGTGATGAAGATCGCGTCGTCGGCGATCACCGACTCGATCTCGCCGACGACGTACCGGCCAAGATCAACTCCGTGGCAGACCAGGTCGCCGAGGACGCCGCTGCCGGCCAGCGACTTGTCGAACCGCCAGGAGAACGCGCCGTCGGGATGGGCGGCGTAGTCGGCCAGCATCCGGATCGACACCATCGTGACCCGGCCCAGCCGGCCGTCGCTGATCAACTGCCGGGCCAGCCCGACCGCCGGCGCGTTGCGGTAGTTGAAGCCGACCGCTGATCGCACCCCGGCGGTCGTCACCGCGGCCGCGATCGCGGCCGTCTCAGCAAGATCACGCCCGGCCGGCTTCTCCAGCCACAGATGCCGGCCGGCCACCGCCACGGCGGTGCCGATCTCGGCGTGCAGGAAATTGGGCGTGGTCACGCTGATCAGATCAAGATCGTCCCGGTCGAGCAGGTCGCGCCAGTCCTCGATCACCTCGTCGACGCCGTAGCCGGCGCAGAGCCGGCGCAGCCGTTCGCCACCCGCCACCTCGGCTACCGCGATCAGCTCGGGCGGGACGAGGTCGGGATAGTGATGCCCGAGCCTGCGGTATGCGCGGGCATGCACCTGACCCATCCAGCCGAAGCCGATGATCGCGGCCCGGAGCGGGCGGTCGGAGGTCGCGGCCGGGGAGGTTTCGGTCATGGGCCTCAGTCTCGGGCACCGGCCCGTGCTGATGCATCCGGCCGTCCGAGGATCGGCACGGTCCCGAGGCTCACCTTTCGCCGACCTGTCAGAACCCAGGATTGCTATAGCAAGCCTCAGTTCTGACAAGTCGGCTGTGGGGGACCGGCGGTAGTACGGTGATCGGAAGCTTGTACGCACAGATCGGAGGCCCGATGCCGCAACGGCTGAAACCCGAGGAGATGTCGGTCCTCGCCCTGGACACGGTACGGACTCCCGGCCATATCGGCGCAGTTGACATTTTCTCCCAGGGCGGCGACGGGCTGGACTACGAGCGGTTGATCGGGGTGATCCGGGAGCGGCTCGCGTACGTGCCGCGATATCGGCAGCGGCTGCGGTTCCTGCCGGCGCAGCTGGCCGGGCCGGTCTGGGTGGACGACGAGCACTTCGACCTTACGTTCCATGTCCGGCGGTCGGCGTTGCCGCGACCGGGGACGATGGAACAGCTGCGCGAGTTCGTCGGCCGGGTGCTGGCTCGCCGGCTGGACCGGTCGCGGCCGCTGTGGGAGGTCTATCTGGTCGAGGGGTTGGCCGACGACCGCTTCGCCCTGGTCAGCAAGTCCCACCTGTTGTTGATCGACGGGGTGGACGGTGTTGAGCTTGGTCAGGTGCTGCTGGAGGACGAGCAGGATCCGCCGCCGGACGGTTTCGCCAGTGCCGGCTGGCATCCGGTGCCCGAGCCGTCCGACGCCGAGTTGTTGATCTCCTCGGTCTGGGAGGGCGTGCGTAACCCCGAGCTGGCGGTGGAGAACGTCCGCGGCGCCCTGACCGGGGCGTTGGGCACCGCGATCGCGATCGGCGAGGCCGTCGGCGGGATCGCCGGCTCGCTGGGAGAGCTGGCCGGTGACGCGCTCCGCGGCACCCGGCCGCCGAGCACCTCACCGCTCACCGGGGTGCTGTCCGAGCAACGCCGTTATGCCGGCATCTCGGTGGCGCTGGCCGAGCTGCGCCAGGTCCGGGCCGAACATGATCACACCGTGAACGACGTGATCCTGGCCATGATCACCGGCGGGCTGCGCGGCTGGCTGCTGGCCCGCGGCGAGCCGGTCAGCCCGCAGACCGCGGTCCGAGCGGTGGTGCCGATGAGCGTCACCGAGGACGACGGTGAGCCGACCTCGCTCGGCAGTCAGGTCGCGCCGCATGTCCAGAATCTGCCGGTGGGCGAGCCGAACGCGCTGATCCGGCTGCACCAGGTCGCCTACGGGACCCAGGCCCACAAGGACACCGGGCGGGCCGTGGCGGCGCGGTCGCTGACCGACATCGCCGGCTTCGCGCCGACCACCATCCACGCCCTCGGCGTCCGGGTCGCCGGCGAGGTGATCCGGGCCCGGCACGACCTGTTGATCACCAACGTGCCCGGGCCGCAGCGCACCATGTACGCGGCCGGGGAGCGGCTGGTGGCCAGCTATCCGGTGCTGCCGTTGACCGCGGGACATCTGCTGGCGATCGGCGTCACCTCCTACGACGGCGAGGTCTTCTTCGGCCTCACCGCGGACCGGGACGCGATCAGCGACCTCGACGTGCTGGCCCAGTCGCTGCTGGATGCGCTGGCCGAGCTGACCGAACTGACCGAGTCCCGGCAACGGGGCGGCTCATGATCGTCTACCTGCCCGCGACGCCGACCGAGGCGGTCCGGCTCCGCGAGGGCGAGGACCTGCCGGCCCGCCGCGGTTATGCGGTCACCGCGGCCCTGCTCGACGCCGCCGGCTTCTCGGCCAAAGAGGCCGACGACGCGGGCTACACCGCGCTCTGCCACGCCGGCGTCCAGGCCCTGCTCGACCGCGCCGACGCCGAGTCGGCCGAACGACGCCTGGTGCTCGCCGCCGAGCCCGAGTCGATCAAGGATCTGACCGATCCGTACGGCGCGATCGAGGTCGCCGGCCTGCGCTGGCAGGACGTCCTCGCCCTGTACTACGACGAGTCCGAGGCCGCTCCCGCTGTCCGGAAGGCCGCTGCGGCTGTCCACTCGGTCGAGTCCGTCGCCGACGCGCTGGCCCAACCGGAGGTCGAAGCGCTGCTCCAAGATCACGATCTGCTCTGGTACGACCCGACCGAACTCGATCGGCTGGATCAGGTCCGCTGATCACGACGTGCCTTGGCTTTGACGTTGTAACGGCGCCGTGCTGCCGGCGGGCTCCTACCCTGACGGAATAGTCCCTGGCCGGAGCGACACCTCGGTACAACGTTACGCGGCCACCTGCCGGACGGCGCCGGGTTCGTCTGTCAGGATGGCGCCATGGCCAAGCAGCGTTCGGGTGCGGCGGTCGGCGCCGTCGGCGTTCGGGAGGTTGCTGCCCTCGCCCAGGTCTCACCGACCACGGTGTCGAACGTCCTGTCCGGCAACCGGCCGGTGAGCACGGCGACCCAGGAGCGGGTCCGCTGGGCGATCGACAAGCTCGGCTACCGGCCGAACCTCAGCGCGCGCAACCTCCGGCTCAAGCGCGGCGGACTGATCGGGCTCGCGGTGCCGGAGATCGATGTGCCCTATTTCGCCGAACTGGTCCGGCACGTCGTGCAGGCGGCCCGCAAGCGCGGCTACACCGTGCTGATCGACCAGACCGAAGGCGACCCGGAGGCCGAGCGGTTCGTGGTCGGCGGGATGAACCCGGGGATGGTGGACGGGATCCTGTTCAGCCCGCTGAACACCGGCCGGACCGAGTTCGAGGCGCTCCGGGACGCGACGCCGATGGTGCTGCTCGGCGAGTTGATCACCGGCGACGGAGTCGATCATGTCGGCATCGACAACGTCGCCGCGGCCGCCACGGCGACCCGGCACCTGATCGATCAGGGCCGGCGCCGGATCGCCGCCCTGGGTCATCAGCGCGGCCGGGAGGGCACGGCGCCGCAGCGCACCAACGGTTATCGCAAGGCCCTCCGGGCCGCCGGGATTCCGTACGATCCGTCGCTGGTGATCACCACCGACACCTTCCACCGCGCCGACGGGGCGAAGGCGATGCAGGGGCTGCTGGACCGGGGGACGTCGCCGGACGCGATCTTCTGCTACAACGATCTGGTCGCCCTCGGCGCGATGCGGGTGCTCCGTGATCACGGGCTGCGGGTGCCGGAGGACGTCGCCGTGGTCGGCTTCGACGACATCGACGACGGCCGCTACAGCACCCCGTCACTGTCGACCATCGCGCCGGACAAGGCCGGCATCGCCGCCGCCGCGCTCGACCTGCTGCAGGACCGGATCCGCGACGGGACCGGCGCTCCGCGGCAGATCGTGGCCGACTACAGCCTGGAGATCAGGGAGAGCTCGGCGCCTGCCGCCTGCTAGCGGCGAAGCCTAGGATCCTTGACCATGTCGCAGCCGTTGTCCGAGCAGGTCGACGCCTTCATCCAGCGCCGCTACGGATCCCGGGCCGGGCGGCTGGTCCCGCTCGGGGCCGGTGCGTGGTCGCGGGCGTACGCGTTCACGCTGGACGGGCAGGAACTGGTCGCCCGGTTCGGCGGGTATGTCGAGGACTTCGAGAAAGATCACCGGATGGCCGAGCACGCCTCGACCGCGCTGCCGATCCCCGAGGTGCTCGAGGTCGGCCGGACCGACTTCGACGACGGCTACTTCGCGATCTCCCGCCGCGCCCGCGGCGACTTCCTCGACGAACTCGACGGGGACGCGATGCGACGGGTGCTGCCCGCCGTGCTGGACGCGCTCGCCGCCGCTCGGGCGATCGACCTGACCGGCACCATCGGCTACGGCGGTTGGGATGCCGGTGATCGCAACGCACCGTTCGGCAGTTGGGCCGAAGCGCTGACCGCCGGTCTCGAGGATCTGCCCGGCCGCCGGACCTCCGGCTGGCGCAAGATCCTGGAGCAGACGCCGTCCGCGGCGGCCGCGTTCGACGAAGGGGCCGCGGTGCTGCGGCAACTTGCGCCCCGCTGTCCGGACCGGCGCGAGGTGATCCATCAGGACCTGCTGAATCGCAACGTCCTGGTCGCCGACGGCCGGCTCACCGCGGTCGTCGACTGGGGCAACTCGCTGTACGGCGACGGCCTGTTCGACCTCGCCTGGCTGCTCTACTGGTGGCCCTGGTTCCCCGCCTGGTCCAAGATCGACATCCGGCGGATCGTCGACGATCACCTGGCCGATCACGGCGCCGACGTCGCCGACCGGCTGCGCTGCTACCAACTCCAGATCGGCCTCGATCACATCTCCTACACCGCCTTCATGAACCGCCCGGCCGACCTGGCCCGGAACGCCGACCAGACTCTCGCCCTCGCCCGGAGTTGATCACGCTCGGCGCCGGTGGCTCGACCGTCAGGAACCCCGATTCGTACGCCCGCACGACGGCCTGGACGCGATCTCGCACGCCGAGCTTGGTGAGCATCCTGGTGACGTGGGTCTTGACGGTTTCGAGGCTGATGTAGAGCTCGCTCGCGATCTCGGCGTTGGAGCAACCGCGGGCGATCAACCGCAGCACGTCCTCTTCGCGTCGACTCAGCGTCGGCAGCCCGACGGGCGGGGTCGCTGCAGCCTGGCCGAGCAGACCTCGGACCGCATCGGGGAACAGCAACGACTCTCCTCGATGGACCGTCTCGATCGCCTGCACCAAGGAGTTCGGGACGGCCCGCTTGAGCAGGAAGCCACGCGCGCCGGCGACCAGGGCGCGACGGACGTTGTCGTCGTTCTCGAACGTGGTGAGAACCAGCACGCCGGTGTCGGGCTGCCGGCGGGCGATCGTCCGCGTGGCCTCGATGCCGTCGAGATTCGGCATCCGGATGTCCAGGCACACCACGTCCGGGCGCAGGCTGTCGGTGAGGGAGACCGCTTCGACCCCGTCCACGGCCTCGCCGACCACGACAATCTCGTGCTCGCCGTTGATCAGAGCACGCAGACCGGCTCGGACCAGGTCCTCGTCGTCGGCGATCAAGACCCGAATCTTCCCGTCACCCGTTCCCGCCCTCACCCGGCGATTGTTCCACCGGCGGCCGCCGAGAGGTCCGATGCCGGCGCGAATTCACTCCTCCGAGGGACGAGCCGCCGGTGACCCACCGCCCAGACTGGCGCCATGATCACAAAGCCGCGGATGATCCTGATCCTTTTCCTGCTGTCGATCCTCACCGCTGGGACGTCGGGTGCGGTCGCGACCCCGACCGGCGGTGCGCCGGTGTCGGGTGGCTCGACCGACCAGCGATACCGGGCGACCATCCGCTGGACCGGCTTCGGCATCCCGCATGTGCTGGCCCGCGATCTCGGCAGCGCCGGCTTCGGTCAGGGCTGGGCGTACGCCCATGATCGTGGCTGCGACCTGGCCGATCAGATCGTCAAGGTGCGCAGCGAACGGGCGCGCTGGTTCGGCCGGGGCGAGGGCGACGAGCATCTCGCCTCGGACCTCGGCTATCTGGGGTTGGGCATCCGTGACCGGGCCCGCGGCTCGCTGGCGACGATGCCCAAGGACCCCAAGGACCTGATCGAGGGCTACGCCGCGGGCTACAACGCCTACCTGGAGCGGGTCGGTGCGGCGGGCTTCCCGGGCTGGTGCCGCGGCCGGCCGTGGGTGCGGCCGATCAGCGCCCTCGACCTGCATGCCTATCAACTCGATCTCGCCATGATCCAGAGCGGACGGCAACTGGTGGCACCGATCGCGCTGGCCCAGCCGCCGGGATCGACGGAGCGCCGGTTGGCCGTCGAGCCGGGAAGGGTCAGCCAGGACCTGGCTCGCCTGACGGCCGGATCGGCCGGATCGGCCGCCGGCAGTAACGCGTGGGCGATCGGCCGGGAGAAGTCGGCCGGTGCGACCTCGCGGTTGGTCGGCAATCCGCACTTCCCGTGGCAGGGCGAGCTCAAGTTCTGGGAGTCGCACGTCACGGTGCCCGGCGTGCTCGACGTCTACGGCGCGAGCCTGGGCGGGGTGCCGGGGGTGCAGATCGGGTTCAATCGCCATCTGGCCTGGACCGGCACCGTCGCGCCGGGCGTACGGCACACGTTCTATTCGCTCCGGCTCGCCGACGGTGACCCGACCGCCTACCTGGTCGACGGCAGGACCGAGAAGATGCGGCGGCAGACGGCCAGGATCACGGTCAAGGCGGCCGACGGGTCGTTGTCGAAGGTGTCGCGGACCCTGTGGTCGACCCGGTACGGCCCGGTGCTCGACCTGAGCGGGCTCGACCCGGCCCTCGGCTGGACCCGAGGCAACGCGCTGACCGTACGGGATGCCAACGCCGGCAACGGCAGGCTGGTCGAACAGTGGCTCGCGATGGGCCGCGCGGAGAGTGCCGCCGAGTTGCGCCGGTCCATCGCGGACGTGCAGGGGGTCCCGTGGTCCAACACGATCGCCGCCGACGACCGTGGCCGGACGCTGTTCGCGGACGCCTCGGCGACCCCCAACCTATCCCCGGCCGCGATCGCGGAATGGCAGCGGAGCCCGCTCGGCATCCTGGACGGCAGTCGCTCGGCCAACACCTGGCAGCGCGAACCCGGCGCCCGCGAGCCCGGCCTGATCCCGTTCGCCCGGCAGCCGCAACTGGTCCGGGACGACTACCTGGCCAATGCCAATGTCAGTCACTGGATCACCAACCCGGCGGCGCCGCTCGAAGGCTACTCACCGTTGCAGGGTCCCGAACGCACCGCGTTGTCGCCGCGGATGCGGCAGACCTTCCTGATCATCGAGGATCCCGACGGGAGGTATTCCGGAGCCGATCGACGGTTCGACCGGACCGAGCTGAAGAACGCGGCGCTGACCGATCGTTCGCTGACCTCGGACCTGCTCGCCGGCGAGCTGCGAACCGCCTGCCGCGGCGTGCCGGCCACCACGCCGGAGCCGACCAGGGCGGCCTGTGCCGCCCTGGCGTCCTGGGACGGTCAACTGGCGCTGCACAGCGAGGGCGCCGTCCTGTGGCGAGAATTCATCGATCAGCTTGCCGGACCCCCGCGGCCCGGCGCCTACGCTGGGGAGAACCTGTTCGACGCGGGCGTCGTCTTCCAGCACGGCTTCGATCCGAACGATCCCTTGCATACCCCGCGGGGTATGGCCGACGACACCGGGCCGGCGCTGACCGCGCTGGAAAGCGCCGCCCGGGCCATCCGGGCCGCCGGGCTGCCGCTCGACGCCAGCCCGGCCCAGGTGCAGTTCGTCTGGACCGAGGGTCCGCGGCGGCCGGTGCCGGGGAGCGCGGAGAACGTCGGCCTGCCGAACCATGTCAGCTACGCCGACGGGCGCGGCTTCGTGTCGAGTCTGGAGCCGGTGACCCCGCCGCCGGGCGACCCGATCCCGGGCTCGCCGAGTCTCAGCACACTGGGCTATCCGGTCAACACCGGGACCAGTTTTCTGTTGGCCGTGGAGTACGGGCGAGGCGGGCCGAAGGCCGAGGCGGTGCTGACCTATTCGCAGTCGATGGACCCGGCGTCACCGCATGAAGCGGACCAGATCGCCTTGTTCAGCGGGAAAGCGCTGCGGCCGTGCCGGTTCACCGAGGCGGAGATCGCGAACGATCCGGAGCTGCGGGAGGTGCGGATCAGCGGCCGGCGTTAACGGGCGCGACCGGTCACGGTCGATCCGATCCGGGGACGGGGAGCCGGACCGCGATCCGCCAGCGGGACTCGGTGTCCGGGCCGGTCCGCACCTCGCCGGTGATCAACTCCCCGCCTAGCAGGCGGACCCGTTCGGCCAGTCCGGGGAGGCCACGGCCGCCCCGGCCGGCGGTCCGCTGCCGAGCCGGCCAGGCCGACGGTCCGGACCCGCTGGTCGCGACCGGGTTGCTGACCTCGAGGTGCAGGGCCCGGCCGTCGCGACGGACCTGCACGGTCACCGGCCGGTCGGGCGCGTGCCGGAGCGCGTTGGTCAGCCCCTCCTGGACGATCCGGTACGCCTCCGTCGAGATCGTCTGCGGGACGGTCGACCAGTGATGATCATGGTCGGGATCGACGGCGTGATCATCGATCTCGAGATCGATCTGCTGGCCGGTCGCGCGAGCCGCTCCGATCAGCTCGGGCAGCGCGGTCAGGTCGTGCCGGGCCGGCCTGGGTGGCGCGTCGTCCTCATCGCGGAGCAGGCCCAACACCCCGTCGAGATCCTGCAACGCCAGTTGGGCGGCGTCATCGACGGCCTCGAGCGAATCCAGGGCCCCGTCGACCGCCGGAGTCTCGCCGCCGATCCGGCGTCGCGCCACGGCGGTCTGCAGGACGATCAGGCTCAGCGCATGACCCACACTGTCGTGCAGATCCCGGGCCAGCCGGGTCCGTTCCAGCAGCCGAGCGGTCCGGGCGTCCAGAGCGGCGAGGCGCTCCTCCGGGGTCGGGCCCAGCAGCCGCGGTGCCAGCGCAGCCAGCAGACTGCCGCAGCCGAGGGTCACAGCCACCGAAGCGATGATCAACACCAACCCCAGTCCGATCCACAGCAGGTCCGGCCAGCCGCCGGTCGTCACGGCCCAGCCGCCGACCACGCCGCTCTCGAGTGCCCAGCCGCCGATCACGCTGCCGGGGGCGGAGACCAAGGGCTGGACCAGCAACAACAGCCCGGGGACCACGCCCCAGTAGACGGCCGCCGCCACGGCCGCGCCGGCGAGCAGATGCAGCCAGAACCACGCCACGGTACGAATCCGCTGCGGCCAGGTCCGCGCCGGCGCCGGATCCGCACCAAGATCAACACCGAGCAGGGTGCGGGCCGCGGCCCCCTCGACCTGTCGTACCGCGGGGATCATCGCCACCGCCGTCGGCGGCGCCACGATCAGCAGGTTGTACAGCCAGACCCGGAGTGGGGTCACCTCGGACCAGACGATCCGGTAGCCGATCAACACGTCGAACGCGCCGAAGGCCACCGCCACGGCCGATCCACTGAGCAGGAAGAGGACTTGCAGGTGGCGCGGCCGTCGGCGTAGCCGTCCCACCAGCCGCGCCGGCCCGCCGGACCGTCCAGGCTTCACGCAGCGATTGTTCCACGCACCCGGACTTCGGGCGGCCCGTCCTGATCAGTCGATCCGGTCTTGATCAGTCGAGGCCGGTCTTGATCAGTCGAGGCCGGCGTAATAGGCCTCGACCGCGTCCGCGTCGATGCTCGGATCGCGGGGCAGGCCGAGGCGCTCGTACTTGGAGCCGCGGGCGCGCATGTCGCTGAGCAGGATCGCCCGGGCATGGGTGGCGACCTCGTGCGCCACCTCCTTCGGCACCACGACGACGCCGTCGTCATCTGCACCGACGATGTCGCCCGGATTCACCTGGGCGCCGCCGCAGGCGATGGTGGTCTGGGTCTCGATCGCCTCGATCCGGCCCGGGATGATCGTCCGGCCACGGTGCCGGGACACGATCGGGGTCCGCTGGGTGGCGAGCTCGGCGGTGTCGCGGCAGTAGCCGTCGGTGACGATGCCGACGGCGCCGCCGAGGATCGCGCCCATCGAGTTCTCCGAGCCCCAATAACCGGTCTCCGGGCCGCCGCCGGAGTCCATCACGACCACGTGGCCGGGCGGCAGGTCATCCGGCAGCTTGGCCTGCGGATACTTGGCGAACCAGCGGCCGTGCGCCGCGACGATGTCCTCGGTGGTGTCGAGTTTCCACATCGGCTTGTTGGACGGTACGGCGCGGATCGTGGCCGCCTCGCCGAAGAACCGCATCCCGGACCAGATCGGGCGCAGCTCGGGCGAGACCAGGCCGATGTTGAAGTAGCCGATGCCGTCCATCGCGTCGACGACGTCGACCACGCGCAGATAGCGGTAGAGGCTGCCGAGCTGATGCGGATCGGCCTTCGTCGATTCGGCCTTCGTCGGTTCGATACGTGTGGTCATGATCAGTGGATCTCCTTCGGGGGATGGTTTCCTCGGATTCGGACATGATGATCAGGGCACGCCGTACCAGCGGCGTGCGGTGCCGCCACGGATCTCGGCCAGGCCGGCCGGGTCGCAGGACATCGCGGCCGCCGTGTCGACGCCGTGCCAGGCCTGGGCGTACGAGGCCCGCAGCTCGACCACCGGCCAGTTGGAGGCGAGCAGGCAGCGTTCCGGACCGAACCGCCGGATCGCCCAGCCGACGTAGCGAGGCAACGCATCGGCCTGCCAGGAATCCCAGGCGGACAAGACATCCAGACCGACCGACAGCTTGATCGCGACCGACGGGCAGTCGGCCAACCGGGCCAGCTGATCGGCCCACGGCTGCCAGCCGGCGGACTCGATCGGCGGCCGGGCCAGGTGATCGATCACGATCCTGAGCTCCGGTACGGCTACGGCCAGCTCGATCACCGCGGCGGCCTGCTCGGCGGTCACCGGCACCACGTCCCAGGCCAGGCCACGGCTGGCCAGCTCACCGAACAGTTTCCGGACCGCCGGCTCGCGGGTCCATTCGATCGGCTCGCGGCCGATCAGGCAGCGCGCCCCGGACAGTTTCGGGATGGCGACCCGGGCCAGCTCGCGCCGCGCCGCGGCCGGGTCGGCCAGCGGCAGCCAGCTGACCACACCGACGACCGGCGACTGCTCGGCGAAGTCGGCGAGGCGGTCGTTCTCGGCCGGGCCGTCGACCGACTCGACCAGCACGGTGCCGGTCACCGGGGTGTCGGCCGCGGCGGTGATCAGATCCGCCGGCAGATAGTCCCGGGCGATCCGGTGATGGTCGTCCCGTCGCCATGGCTGCTCGGCCTCGGCCAGCCGCCAGAAATGCTGATGCGCGTCGATGATCATGATCAGTGGCCCTCCCAGACCGGGCTGCGATGCTCCAGGAAGGCTTGGACGCCCTCGGCGAAGTCCCGGCTGCCGTAACAGGACCGGATCAGGTCCTCGTCCTCGACCGCGGCCACGCCGGCCAGTCGCCGATCAAGTGTCTTGATCACGGCCAGGCTCAACGGGGCACTCGCGGCCACCCGCTCGGTCAGCCGGTCGAGTCCGGCGTCGAACTCGGCCACCGGCAGCACCTGGTGCACCAGCCCCAGCTGGTGGGCCCGGTCGGCGGTGATCAGGTCGGCGGTGATCAACAGGGCCAGCGCCGGGCCGGCGCCGAGCCGCTCCCGCAGCCGGGCCAGCACCGCAGCCGGCAGACAATTGCCCAGGGTGCGGACGATCGGCACCCCGAACCGGGACCGGTCACTGGCGATGATCAGGTCGGCCGAGGCGGCGATGGCCAGCCCGCCGCCGACGGCCGGGCCGTCGACCGCGGCGATCACCGGAATCTCGATCAGCGCCAGCCGCCGCAACACTTCGCCGACTCGGCGTTCGTACCGGACGCCGTCGTCGGCCCCCGTGAAGCCGGTGAACTCGGCGATGTCGGTGCCGGCCGCGAACGCGCCGTCGGTGCCCCTGATGATCACCACCCGGAGCTCGGCCGAGCCGGCCACCGTGTCGCAGCAGGCCGCCAGCTCGTCGTACATGGCCAGCGTGAGGGCGTTCCGCCGGCCCGGGTGGCTGAGCCGGATCGTGCCGACCGCACCGGCTCGCTCCAGCCAGACCCGACCGCTCATCCCGTTCCCTCCTGGTCGGCCGGCAGGTCGTCCAGGATCTCCTGGTTGTGCTCGCCCAGTAGCGGCGCCGGACGCCAGACGCCCGCCGGGGTGCGAGTCAGCTTCAGCGGCGTCCCGAGCACCCGGATCGGGCCCTCGACCGGATGGTCCACCGTGCTGATCATGCCGCGCTCCCGAACATGTTGATCATGGTCGAGCACGTCGGAATAGTTCCGGATCGGCCCGGCCGGGACACCGGCCGCGAGCAGGGCGTCGACCCAGACGTCGGTGGACCGGGTGCGAAACCGCTCGGCCAGGATCTCGATCAGCTCGACCCGGTGGGCCATCCGCCGGGTGTTGTCGGCGAACCGTGGGTCGGTGATCAGCTCGGTCCGGTCGATCACCCGGCAGAGACCGGCCCAGAGCTTCTCGTTGTTGGCGCCGATCGTGACGTAGCCGTCGGCGGTGGGCAGCGCCTGATAGGGCGCCGACATCCGGTTCGCCGAGCCGAGGGCCGCCGGCGCCTCACCGGTGGCCCAGAATTCGGTCGACTCCCAGACCGACATGGCCAGCGCCGCCTCGTACAGCGAGGTCTCCAGATACTGCCCCTGGCCGGTCCGCTGCCGGTCGATCACCGCGGCGAGCACGCCGACCGCCGCGAACAACCCGGCGCCGAGGTCGGCCACCGGCAGACCGCTCTTCACCGGCTCGCCGCCCGGCTCGCCGGTGATGCTCATCACCCCGGTCATCGCCTGGACGATCAGGTCGTAGCCCGGCCGGCTGGCGTACGGGCCGGTCTGGCCGAAGCCGGAGATGCTGGCGTAGATCAACTCCGGATGATCACGACTCAGCTCCGGATAGTCGATCCCCAGCCGTTTCGTCACCCCGGGCCGGAAGTTCTCGATCACGATGTCGGCGGTCGCGGCGAGCCGGTGGAACCGGCGGAGCCCGTCGGCCGACTTCAGGTCGAGGGTGACGCTGCGCTTGTTCCGGTTGAGGGCGAGGAAGGCCCGGCTGTCAGTGCCCTTGACCGCGACGCCCCAGGAGCTCCGGGTCTGATCACCGCCGTCCGGACTCTCCACCTTGATCACGTCGGCTCCGAGGTCGGCCAGCACCATCGTGCAGTACGGGCCGGACATCACCTGGGTCAGGTCGAGCACCCGCAGCCCGGCCAGTGCACCGGACGGCTCTGCCGACGTCGGGTCGTCCATGATCGTGATCTCCTAAGGGTCGTGACGCTGGTCAGCCGAGGGTGGCGTTGGTCTCGGTGAAGAAGGCGTCCACCGCTTGTTGGATGGTCAGCCGGCCGAAGGCGATCTCGTCCCAGTTCCGTTCGAACGACTGCTGGAAGGTGGCGTTGTAGCCCGGCGGATAGACGATGTACGGCGGTTCGTCGGCAACGATCTGCTGATACAGCTCGAGCTCGTGCTTCTTCAGCTCCGGTAGCTCGGGGTCCTGCAACTGCTCCTCCAGCACTTGCTGGTTGGTGGCGGCACCGTTGTCGGAGGCGAACGACTTGCCGGCCTCGGCGTCGTTGGTGAAGAAGTTGATGAAGGCCGCGGCGGTGGGCACGTTGGCACAGTTCGCCGCGATGCCGAATCCGGACGGGATCACCGCGTTCCCCATCCCGGCCGAACCGTCGGGATAGCGGAACGTCATCAGCTCGCCCGCGTGGTGGCCGGTCAGCGTCTGTTGTGCGTTGTACAACGCGTTGCCCGGGATCCCGTTGATCATCAACTTCCCGGTGGCCACGTAGCCCTGGTCCGAGCCGACCGGCTCCTCCGCGGCCACCTGGGGTGGGATCGTGACGCCCTCGTCGAGCAACTGCTTCCACATCGTCCAGTACTCGGTCAGCTGCTCCTTGGTGATGCCGATTTTGCCCTCGGCGTTGAACAGCTCGAGTCCCTGACCGAGGGTCCAGGCGTTGAACGCGTTGATCGTGCCGCCGAGGTTGCCCAGCACATAGCCGTCGTCGCCGATCGCGGTCTTGGCCTGGCGGGCGTAGTCGAGGAACTGGGGCCAGGTGTAGCTCTCCGGCAGCGGGTCGAGGCCGGCCCGCTCGGCGATCGTGGTGTTGATCGCGATCGCGTCGTAGGCGGCGCCGTACGGAATGAAGTAGAGCTTGCCGTCGGTGCCCTTGCCGGCCTCCAGCACCGCCGGTGGGATCTTGCTGGTATCGATGCTGCCGGCGGCGACCATCTCGTCCAGGGGAGTGAGCACCTTGCGCTTGGTGTAGTCGTTCAGCTGGCGGCCCTGCATCTGCACCGCACAGGGCAGGGATCCGCTGCTGGCCTGGATGTTGAGCCGGTCGAAGTAGTTCTCGTAGTCGGCCGACTGCCGTTCGGTGCTGACCCCGGAGTGCTCGGCCTCGAACATGTCGATCACGGTGTTGGTCTTCTTGTTCCGGGAGTCACCGCCCCACCAGGCGACGGTGAGCTTGCCGGTGATCTCGCCCTTGCCGTCGGAACCGGGTGCCGGCGGCTGATCGCCGCCGACCTTGTCACCGATGCCGCACCCGGCCGCGCCGAGTGTGATCAACAACGTGCCGGCCAACAGCCGGCGCAGTCGCGTTCTCATGATCAACTCCTGTCCTCGGCTCACTTGAAGCCGGTGGTCGCGATGCCTTCCACCAGCAGGCGCTGGGAGGCGATGAAGAAGCCGACGATCGGCGCGAGGGAGAGCGTCGACATGGCGAACAAGGTCCCGTACAGGCTCTGCCCGGTCTGGTCCAGGAACGAGTTCAGGCCGAGCGGCACGGTCCACATGCTCGCGTCGGGCAGATAGAGCAGCGGGCCGAGCAGCTCGTTCCAGCTGGCGATGAAGGTGAACATCGCGGTGGTGCCGATCGCCGGCAGCGCCAGCGGCAGGATGATCCGGAGGAAGATCCCGACGTGGCCGCAGCCGTCGATCCGGGCCGACTCGTCGAGCGAGCGGGGCAGGGTGCGGATGAACTGCACCATCAGGAAGATGTAGAAGGCTTCGGTGCCGAGCCAGTTCGGCACGATCAACGGCAGGTAGGTGTTGATCCAGGCCAGCTCGTTGAACAGCACGTACTTCGGCACCAGGGTCACGTGCGCCGGCAGCAGCATGGTGCCGATCATGATCGCGAACAGGAACCGCTTCAGCGGGAACCGTAGCCGGGCGAAGGCGTAGGCGGTCAGCGAGCAGGCGAACAGGTTGCCGGCGATGGACAGCACGGTGATCGCCGCCGAGTTGAGGAAGTAGACCGAGAAGTTGATCGCGCCGCTGGCCCAGCCGTCGAGATAGTTCTGCAGCGTGTACCGCTCGGACAGCAGGCCCAGCCCGTTGAACGTCTCGTTGCCCGGCCGAAACGACGCCGCGACCATCCAGATCAACGGATAGAGCATGATCACCAGCGCGCAGATGATCAGGCAGTGCCGGACCACGGCGGCGACCAGCCGGCTCTTCGGGGCCGGACGGAGCATCAGCCGGCCGATCCGGCCGCCGGCCGGGGGAGCGGCCCGGGTGAGCACGACCATCAGGACTCCTCCCCGTAGAACACCCAGCGCCTGGAGCTGACGAACAGGATCCCGGTGATCACCGCGAGCACGGCCAGCAGCACCCAGGCCATCGCCGAGGCGTAGCCCATCTGCAGCTGCCGGAAGCCCTTCTCGTACAGGTAGAGCGTGTAGAACAGGGTGGAGTCGACCGGTCCGCCACCGCCGCCGCTGATCACGAAGGCGCCGGTGAAGGACTGGAACGCGTTGATCGTGCCCATCAGCAGGTTGAAGAAGATCAGCGGCGTCATCAGTGGCACGGTGACCGAGAAGAACCGCCGGATCCGGCCGGCACCGTCGACCTCGGCCGCCTCCAGCAACTCCTGCGGGATCTGCCGCAGCCCGGCCAGATAGATGATCATGGTCGAACCGAACGCCCACAGGCTGAGCGTGATGACCGTGCCGAGCGCCCGGCCGGGATCGCCGACCCAGCTGCCGACGTCGCGGATCCCGATCGCGGCCAGCGCGCTGTTGACCAGGCCGGCCTCGCCGAACACCTGCCGCCAGAGGGCCGCGACCGCAACGCTGGCGCCCATCAGCGACGGCAGGTAGAACAACGCCCGGTAGCCGCTGTTGAACCGCATCCGCCGGTTCAGCAGCAGTGCCAGCAGCATCGAG
Source organism: uncultured Actinomycetota bacterium (assembly GCA_963746025.1). Lineage (GTDB taxonomy): Bacteria > Actinomycetota > Actinomycetes > Propionibacteriales > Propionibacteriaceae > Microlunatus. The sequence continues at coordinate 118,273 of CAVUZU010000010.1, read as the reverse complement.
AACACCTGCAGCAGCGGGACGAAGATCACCACGTAGGTCAGGGTCACCCGGACCGAGTTCCAGTAGCGCGGGTCGGCCGCCATCGCCTCGAAGTTGTCCACCCCGGTCCACTGCGGCGGCGTCAGCAGGTCGTAGTCGGTGAAGGAGAGGTAGAGCGAGTAGAGGATCGGTCCGCCGGTCAGCACGACGAGGCCGATCAGCCACGGCAGCAGGAACAGATAGCCGGCCACGGCCTCGGTGACCGCCGGCCGGAGCCGGCGCCGGCGTTGCGGGGCGGTGAGCGGCGCCGTCATGGCTGGTCCCGCTCGGTCCGTTCGCTGAGCGTGTCGAAGCGTCGTCCTGAGCCTGTCGAAGGGGGCAGGTCCCGGTGCTCGGCGTGGTCGCGGACCAAGATCGACAGCCGCTCGGCGATCAAGGTCGCGAACGGAGCCTCCAGTCCGAGTTCGCTGGCCGCCTGGACCGCCTGGGCGGGATCCTTGGCCCACGGGCGATGATCATCCGGGACCCCGGCGGCGTCGTAGTCGCGGGTCAGCTCGTCGTAGAAGCCCCAGTGGTCGGTGACCCAGGAACGGGCCGTGCCGGTCCCGACCGCGCCCAGCACCGCCTCTTCGGTCAGGCCGAAACCGCGGGCGATCGCCAGCGCTTCGTAGGCACCGGCGAGGGTGGCGAAGAGCATCAGCTGATTGGCCAGCTTCGCGGCCGAGCCGGTGCCCGGCGGGCCGAGGTGCACGACGTCGGTGGCCAGGTCCGCGAGCAGCGGCAGCGCCAGTCGGTGATCTTCGTCGGAGGCGCCGACCATGATCGTCAACGATCCGTTCGCCGCCCGCTCGGCGCCGCCGCTGACCGGGGCGTCGACGAAGCCGAGGCCGGCGGTCCGGCAGCCGGCCGCCAACCGTACGGCCAGCGCCGGGGAGACGGTGCTGTGCAGCAGCAACAACCCGGCCGGCAGCACCAGTCTGGCCAACCGGCTCGGTTCGGTGAGCGCGCTGACCGCGGAGTCGTCCGGCACGACCAGACAGACCACCGATCGTGCGGGCAGGTCGTCGGGTGACACCGCGCTGCCGCCGGCGGCCGTGAAGGCGGCCCGGCGATCCGGCGCCGGATCGGCTCCGATGACGTCGCGGCCGCGCTGCCGCAGCCGGTTGGCCATCGGCAACCCGAGATTGCCCAGCCCGACGACCGCGATCGCGGCAACGCCGTCCGTCATCGTGGTCCCCTCAGCCCTGAGCACTTGATCATCGAGTATGCGACAGTGATGGACTATTGTCTACAAAAGTCTGAATACATCTCAGTGTCCCTGTGACACACTGTGGCCGCAGCTAACCCGCGGGTCGGAAGGAGCACCGATGACGGCAGCCGGCCCGACCGGGCCTACCGACGACCGGTTGAATCCGCCCAGCCTGGTCCGGCTGGCGGTGGACGCGATCCGGAAGTCGATCCTGGCCGGCGAGTTCGAGCCGGGCGAACGGCTGCGCGAGGAGCGGCTGACCGAACGGCTGGCGATCTCCCGGCCGCCATTGCGCGAAGCGCTGCGGATCCTGGAGAACGAAGGGCTGATCACCACCCTGCCGCGACGCGGCGCGACCGTGACGACGCTGACCGATCGCGACGTGTTCGAGATCCTCACCCTCCGGGGCGCGCTGGAACGGATGGCGTTCGAGCTCGGCATCCCGGTGGCCCGGCCGGAGTTGCTGGACCGGCCGCGCGCAGCCCTGGCGGAGATGGAGCGGTGCGCCCGGGAGGAGGACCGCGGAGCACTGGTGCAGGCCGGCTACGCATTCCACTCCGCCCTGGTCGGCATCGCCGATCACCGGCGGCTCGCCGCGACCTATGAATCGGTGCACCAGCAGGTGCTGCTCTGCATGGCCCGGAACCTGATCGCCCGGGAGACCTACTACGAAGATCTGGAGCAACACGCCGCCCGGCACCGGACCCTGTTCGAGCTGGTCGAGTCCGGCAACCGCAAGGCCGCCCTGGCCGAGCTCGCCGTCCACGGTGAGGGCTCGTTCGAGAAGCTGTCCGGGCCGCGCCGCCGGGCCAAGGCTGCGAAGGCGTCCGGCCGCTGAGCTTCCGGCCGGCCCCGGATCCGCGAGCCTTCCGGACTAGCCTGGCAGACCATGATCAACTATTCCGCCGCCATCGTCGGTTGCGGTGCCCAGCAAGTTCTATCTCGGGCTGTTCGCCGAAGGGCGCTCGGTCACGCTCACCGACCGGCTGACCACCCTGATCTACACCGAGGGCGGCCGGGAACGGCTGCGGCTGACCGGGACCGAATCGGGCTTCCACCAGGAGAGCCGAGACCTGCTGCGCGCGCTGCGGCAGGGCGCGCCGGCCCCGTTCGGCGTCGAGGACGGCCTGTACGCGACGGTGATGACCCTGCAGGCGATGGCCTCGACCGGGTCCCGCCGTCCGGAACCGGTCAAAGCGGTCGTCGAGGCGGAATAGGCCGGATTGTCGGTGGTTTGGGGCAGACTTGGCGTCATGCCTCGTTCAATCTGGAAGGGCGCGATCTCCTTCGGCCTGGTCACCATCCCGATCAAGCTGTACTCCGCGACGGAGGAGAAGGACGTCAGCTTCCGTCAGGTGCACCCCGAAGACGGCGGCCGGATCAAATACCGCCGGGTCTGCGAGAAGTGCGACAAGGAGGTCCCGTTCGCCGAGATCGCCAAGGGGTACGAGACGGCGGACGGCCGGATGGTGATCCTGGAGAAGGACGACTTCGACGCGCTGCCGCTGACCACGACCAAGTCGGTCGAGGTGGTGCAGTTCGTTGCCGAGGACGAGGTCGATCCGACCTACTTCGCCAAGACGTACTTCCTCGAGGCCGACGGTCCGGGGGTGAAGCCGTACGTGCTGCTCCGGGACGCGCTGATCCAGAGCGGGCAGAGCGCTGTGGTCAAGGTCGCACTGCGCTCGCGGGAGGCGATCGCCCTGATCCGGCCCAAGGAGGGTGTGCTGCTGATGCACACCATGCTCTGGCCGGACGAGCTGCGGGACGGCGCCTTCGCCGCGCCGCCGGCCGAGGTGACGGTGTCGGAGGCCGAGGTGGACATGGCCCGGTCGTTCATCGACGCCCTGTCCAGCGAGTTCGACCCGGAGCAGTTCCACGACTCCTACCGCGAGGCGGTCGAGGAGTTGGTGAAGTCCAAGCTGGACGGCACCGAGCTGCCGGCCGAGGTCGAGCAGCCCGAGGAGGCCGAGGTGGTCGACCTGGTCGCCGCGCTGCGCGCCTCGGTCGAGGCCGCCAAGAAGCGGCGTGAGGGTGCGGACGAGAAGAAGGCGGTGTGACCTTCGGCGCACCGGACGAGTGCAGCCAGGGCGAATGATTTGCCGCGACCAGGACTCGGCGCACGTCGTGCAGTAGCCTCGCGGCCGTGGACGCCGTAACTTTTGTGCCCAAACCGGTCAACGAGCCGGTCCGTAGTTACGCCCCGGGAAGCCCCGAACGGGACAGCCTGGTGGCCCGGTTGACCGAACTGGCCGAGGCCGGGCCGATCGACCTGTCGGCCGTGATCGGCGGCCGATCCCGGATGCCGGGTGGTGAGCCGTTCGAGGTCGCCATGCCGTCCGACCACGGTCACCGGCTGGGCCGGTCCGGCAACGCCAGTCAGGCCGATGCCGCCGCGGCGATCGAGGCCGCGCAGCAGGCCCGGCACGACTGGGCCGCGGCCGACTTCGACGACCGGGCCGCGATCTTCCTGCGGGCCGCCGACCTGCTGGCCGGGCCGTGGCGGGACACCCTGAACGCGGCGACCATGCTCGGCCAGGGCAAGACGGTGCAGCAGGCGGAGATCGACGCCGCCTGCGAGTTGATCGACTTCTGGCGCTTCAACGTCTCCTTCGCCCGGCGGCTGCGAGAGCAGCAGCCCAACAGCTCGCCCGGAGTCTGGAACCGGATCGACTACCGGCCACTGGACGGCTTCGTGTACGCGATCACTCCGTTCAACTTCACCGCGATCGCCGGCAACCTGCCGACCGCGCCGGCTCTGCTCGGCAACACGGTGCTCTGGAAGCCGAGCCCGACCCAGCAGTTCGCCGCCCACTTCACCATGGAGGTGCTGCGCGCCGCGGGGCTGCCGGACGGCGTGATCAACCTGCTGCCCGGCGACGGTATCGACGTCTCCGCCGTGGCGCTGAACCATCCAAACCTGGCCGGAATCCACTTCACCGGATCGACCGCGACATTCCAGAAACTGTGGGCGACCGTCGGCGGGAACCTGTCCCGCTACCGCGCCTACCCGAGGATCGTCGGCGAGACGGGCGGCAAGGACTTCATCGTGGCGCATGCCAGCGCCGATCCGGACGTGCTGCGGACAGCGTTGATCCGGGGCGCCTTCGAATACTCGGGCCAGAAGTGCTCGGCCGCCTCCCGGGCGTACGTGGCGCGGAGCGTCTGGGACAAGATCAAGTCCGACCTGGTCGAGCAGACCGACGCGTTGCGGGTCGGTGACGTGCGCGATCTCAGCAACTTCACCTCGGCGGTGATCGACCGCCGCTCGTTCGCCAAGCAGGTCGCCGCGATCGACCGGGCCCGACAGGACCCGGACACGGAGGTCATCGCCGGCGGCGGCACCGACGACTCCACCGGCTGGTTCGTCCGGCCGACCGTGATCACCTCGAGCAACCCGCGGAACGAGATCTTCACCACCGAATACTTCGGCCCGGTGCTCGGCGTCCACGTGTACGAGGACGAGCAGTATTCGGCGACCCTGGCCGAGGTCGATCGGGCCGCGCCGTACGGACTGACCGGCGCCGTGATCGCCAACGACCGGGCCGCGGTCAGCGAGGCCTCCCGGGCGCTCCGGTTCACCGCCGGGAACTTCTACGTCAACGACAAGCCGACCGGCGCCGTGGTCGGCCAGCAGCCGTTCGGCGGCTCCCGGCGGTCCGGCACCAACGACAAGGCCGGCTCGCTGTGGAACCTGATCCGCTGGGTCAGCCCCCGCTCGATCAAGGAGACCCTGGTCCCGCCGACCAGCCACGACTACCCGCACCAGGGCTGATCAGCGCCCGGATCAAGCCGGGGTGGGTCGGCGGCCGCCGACATCCTCATGATCGGACCGGCGTCCGGCCGGCCGGTGTTCCGGGCGGCTCGAGTTCGTGCTGGCTGCGGCCGACGAGCCCGATCAGGGCCATCAGCATCCAGGTGCCGACGATGGCCCAGGCAAGGCCGGTGAGCCCGGCGGCATGGACGAGGAGGCCGGTAGCGCCGAGCGCGATCGGGCCGGCCACCAGACCAAGCGCGTTGGCCAGACCCATCACGCGGCCGAGCTGGCTGCCGGGAGTGCGTTCGGTGATCACGACGGCGATCAGCGGCTGCGCCAGCCCGGAGCCGAGGCCGAACAGGCCGGCACCGACGGCGATCAGCCAGAACCTGTCCAGGGTGGCGACCAGGCCCAGGCCGAGGATCGGCACGGTCAGGGCGACGACCCAGACCAGGCGACGCGAGACGCGCGCGAGGACGGCGTAGCCGCCGGAGCCGGCGATGATGCCGAGCGCGACGGCTGAGCTGGTGAAACCCAGGAGGTCGGGCCGGGACAGCCCCGAGAAGTGCGACGGCAGCAGCACGCTGGCCAGCGGCGCGGTGATCAAGGAAGAGATCGCCACGACGACGAACAGTTTGACCAGGACGGGCCGGGTCCGAACGGTACGCCAGGCGCCGCGAATACCCGGCTCGGCGTCGTCGGCCCGCACCGGTGCGACCCGGATGCCGAGCGTCGCCAACGCCGCGAGGGCGGAGCAGGCAGCGGTGATCCACAGCACCGGACCGGGCTGCAGCACTCCCAGCAGGACGCCGGTGATGGCGGGCCCGGCCAGCAGGGACAGTCCGAAGATGCTCTGTCGAAGGCTCGCGACGGCATCACGGGTCCGGCCGGAGCGTTCAGCGATCTGCGGCAGGAGCGTCTGCCGGGCGGTCATCCCGGGAAGGTCGAACAGCCCGCCGGCGGCCGCCAGCAGCAGGATGACGGGAAAGGTCAGAACGCCGACGGTGTCGAGAAACGCCAGTGCGGCCACCGAGGTGGCGGAGCAGACGTCGGCGAACACCGCCATCCGCCGGGCACCGAACCGGTCGATCAACGGCCCGACCGCAACGGTGGCGACGAGCTGAGCGATCGCCGTGGCCGCGGCGACCGCCGCCGCGGCCACGGGATCACCGGTGCGTTGCAGCACCAGCCACGGCAGCGCCACCTGGATGGCGGCGTTGCCGAACAGCGAGAAGGTCTCCGCTGAGGCGTAGATCGGCAGCACTGAGCGGGACCGTCTCGGCTCGCTCCCTGGTGCGGACTTCATCGTGCCCTCCCGACTCGTACAGTGTGCAAATTACGGACTCGCACACTGTACGACTCACTCGTACAGTGTGCAAGAGCTGCTCGTACGGTGTGCAAGTGCTGCGCTACGATGCGGTATGCCGCGTGAGACATTGACCCGCGACCGGATCGTTGCCGCGGCGATCGAGCTGCTCGACCAGGACGGGATCGAAGCACTCAGCATGCGCAAGCTCGGTCAGCGGATCGATTCGGCCGCGACCTCGATGTACTGGCACGTGGGCAACAAGGAGAACCTGATCTCGCTCGCCAGCGACCGGGCCTGGACTGAGATCGAGTTACCCGACGTCGGACGCGAGGACTGGCAAAGTGCTGCCGCGGCACTGGCCACGAACGCTTTCGCCCTGCTGATTCGGCACCACTGGCTGGTGACCGCGACCACCACCCACTTCGTCTACGGCCCCGGTCAGGCGCGTTACCAAGATCACAACTACGCCATCTACGAGGCGGCCGGGTTCGAGGGTGCGGATCTCGACTGGGCGTTCAATACGATGTTCAACTTCATCCTCGGCGCGGCCGTCGGCGAGAGTCTGAAAGTCACCCTGCGGACTCGACTCGTTGCTGACAACGAGGCCGAGGCCAAGATCAACGACCACCTCAGGCGGGCCGACGAGATCGCCGGTGCGTTCCCACGGCTCAAGGCCCGCATCATCGCGACCGAGGCGACCGGTCGCGAAACGACCACCCAGGATGCCTTCGATTACGGGATCGAGACCATCCTGGATGGCCTTGCCGCCAGACTGGCACGCGGCTGAGGCCCGGCGCCGGGATTTCAGTGCTGTCCCAGGCCAGTCCCTTGGCCAGGTCGGTGTCGGCGATCACCGGCTGATGTCAACGGTCAGCGGCCAGCGGCCGATCCGGTCCGGCGCCGGATGATCTGGTCGCTTTGCCGGAGTGGCAAAGGAGCTTGCCCGATCGTGGCGGCGCGGAGACAGTGGTCGGATGGAATCGAATCATGATCATGCGGCGACCCTGACCGAGTTCTGGGAGGGGCACTACGGGGCGGCGGAGCGGGTCTGGTCCGGCCGGCCCAACCGGGTCCTGGTGGATGTGGTGTCGGAGTTGCCGACGGGACGTGCGCTCGACCTCGGCTGCGGCGAGGGTGGGGATGCGATCTGGCTGGCCCAGCGAGGCTGGCAGGTCACCGGCCGCGATGTCTCGACCACCGCGATCGGCCGGGCCGCGGCCGCGGCGACGGCGGCCGGTGTGGCCGACGGGGCGATCCGGTTTGTGGCGACTGGCCTCGACGAATGGACCGGCGCCGGCGAGATCCACGACCTGGTCTCGGCCTGCTTCTTCCACTCCCCGGTCGAGGTCGACCGGTCGGCGATCCTGCGCCGAGCCGCCGGCACCCTGGCCGCGGGTGGTCACCTGCTGATCGTCTCGCACGGCGCCTTCCCGCCCTGGGGGAAGCATGATCATGATCATGACGACTACCAGTTCCTCAGCCCGCAGCAGGAGGTCGCCGAACTCGCCCTGGACCCCGCCGACTGGGAGGTCCTGGTCGCCGAGGACCGGCCCCGCGAAGCCACCGGCCCCGACGGCGAACACGCCGTCCTCACCGACGTCGTCGTCCTGATCCGCCGCCACTGAAGCCGACTTGTCAGAACTGAGGATTGCTATAGCGAGCACCAGTTCTGACAACTCGGCGTGAGGCGAGCGGTCAGGACCGGCTGCGGGTGGAAGGTGGAGTCGGCGACAGGGTTTGCGCTCCCTGAGCTGGTCGAAGGGCAGGCCCGATCGCCTTGGCCCTTCGACAGGCTCAGGAAACGCGACAGCTGCCTCGACTGGGGTCCGCCCCAGCAGAGCTAGGGCTCAGCCGGCGGCGGTGAGCCAGTCCGAGCCGACCTTCTGCTGGACGTCGAAGCCGGCCAGCACGGCCGGGGCGGCGGACTGCTCGAGTTTGCGGCCCAGCAGGGGGATGGCGACCTTGAGGTCGCCGGTGAGTTCGAGCACGGTGCCGGGGCCGCCGGGGGTCAGTTCGAGCTTGCCCTTCATCTCGACCGGCTGGCCGGGGATGTTCAGCGTCACCGCTGCGGTGCGCGACCCGTCGGCGCCGGCTTCGCCCCATTCGACGCGCTCGACGACGTTCAGGGTCGGGCCGGTGAACCGCGAGGCCATCTCCGGCGCGGGCAGGGTCCGGCTGGTGTGCGTGGTCGTACCGTCGACCGACGTCTCGTAGGCCTCGGCGTGGCTGGCCTGGCAGACCCGATCCAGATACCGCTGATCGGTGACCATGGCGAACACGCGGTCGGGGTCGGCAGCGAACTCGACCCGGGCAGAGATCTCCATGGGCCGCAGTCTGTCACGGCCCCGGAAGCCGCAGGGTTACGACACCGGCCGGAGCCGCTGGTCGCCGGCGTGGTCGGGGCGGGTCAAGTAAGGCTAGCCTTGGTAGCATCCGGGCATGATGATCACGGCCGCGCCGCAGCGCGGAATCTCCCGACGGGAGCTGCTCGGCTGGACCACGGTGCTCGGGGCCGGCGTCGGCCTCGCCGGCTGCGCGACACCGGGCGGTGAGGCGACCGGTGCCGCCGGGACCCGTACCGTCGAACATCCGTTGGGCAGCGCCGAGATCCCGGTCGCGCCACAGCGGATCATCGCGCTCGATGCCGGCGCGGGACTGCAGACCGCGCTCGAGGCCGGCGTCCCGCTGATCGCGTCCGAGACACTGGCGGGCGAGGTCTCGGTGCCGGACTACCTGCCCAAGCCGCCGGCGGGCTTCCAGCCGCTGGGCTTCAACGAGATCGACCTGGAACGAATCACTGCCCTGGCCCCGGATCTGATCATCGGCAGCCGGGCCCGGGTCGAGGAGCTGTACGAGCCCCTGTCCAAGATCGCGCCGACCGTCCCGTTCCTGAACACCTCCGACCGGGCCCGCTGGCGAGACACCGCGCTCACCGTCGGCGACCTGCTCGGCGCCCGGCCTGAGATCGAGCGCCGGCTGGCAGAGTTCGATGCCGCCGTGACCGCCTTCACCGAGAGCCACGCCGAGCGACTGAAGGAGCAGACCGTCGCCCTGGTGCGCTTCACCGCCGACGAGGTCCGGATCCTCACCGGGGTGATCTTCCCGGCCGATCTGCTGGCCCAGAGCGGCGTCCGGCGACCGGCGTCCAACGAGCCGAAGGAGGCCGACGCCACCTACATCTCGCTCAGCCAGGAGAACGTGCCGGTGCTCGTCGACGCCGACGTGATCATCTACTTCAGCGGTGGCGGCGGTTCGGCCAAGGACTCCGGCGGCCTGTTCAGCAAGGTCACCGAGGGCCCGCTGTGGGGCCGGTTGCCGGCGGTCGCGGCCGGCCGGGCGTTCCAGGTCAGCGCGGTGAACTGGTGGGACGGCTATTCGACCTCCGCCGGCCGGACCTGCCTGGCCGAGCTCGACGGGATCTTCGGCAAGCTCTGAGCCGCACCGCCGTCACCTTCCGTCCCCGAATCCGGCGAGCCGTCAGATCCGCCGCGACACCCCGCAAATCGACCGCGGATCTGACGGCTCGGCGAAAGTGATGGAGGATTAGGGTCGGGGTAAGACCACCGTGAGGTGTGGTACGGGATGAACAGGTGAACAGGCGGGTGTGGTGACGACATTCGAGGTCGAGCTCGAGCGGGAGAAGTCGGCGAAGATCGCTCGGCTGGCTGAGCGAGGGGCGACGATCGCGGCCAAGTTCGGCCATGACGCCGAGGCGGTCAAGCACTTCCTGACCCACTACTTCCGGCACGTCGACGCGGCCGACATCGACGAACGGGCGACCGAGGATCTGCTCGGCCTGGTGGTCAGCCACTTCCGGTTGGCCACCGAGCGGCCGCCGTCGCGCGCCTCGATCGCGGTCCGGACGCCGAGCCAGACCGACGACGGGTGGACCACCGGCGGCACCACCGTCGTGCAGATCGTCACCGACGACCGACCGTTCCTGGTCGACTCGGTGACGATGGAAGTGCTGCGACAGGGCTGGAGCATCCGGGAGGTGTTCCATCCTCAGTTCACCGTCCGCCGCACCCTGGCCGGTGACTTGATCGACATCGTCCGGGAGACCGAGGCCGGCAACGACCCGAGCGTGATCGCCGAGTCCTGGATGCACCTGGAGATCCTGCCGCCGCCGCCGGCCGGGCAGGACGGCGACCCGGTCGAGCGGCTGACCGACGGGCTGCACGAGGTGCTCCGGCTGGTCGACGAGTCGGTCGAGGACTGGCGCAAGATGGTGCAGCGGTCGACCGAGACCGTCGCGATGCTGAACGCCCTCGACGAAGATGATCATCCTGAGGCGGCGCGGGCCCGGGAGCTGCTGCAGTGGCTCAACGACGGCCAGTTCTCGTTCCTCGGCTACCGCGAGTACGAATACGTCCGCGGCGACCGGCCGATCTACCGGCCGGTGCCGGCGACCGGCCTCGGCATCCTGCGCGCCGACACAGACGCGCCGGACACGTTCCACGCACTGCCGCTGGCCGGCCGCGGCCGGCCGGCGCTGATGGTGATCACCAAAGATGATCATCGCTCGCGGGTGCACCGGCCGGCCTACCTGGACTACATCGGCATCCGGACGTTCGCCGACGACGGCACCGTCACCGGCGAGCGGCGGTTCCTCGGCCTGTTCGCCTCCACGGCGTACTCGGAGGCGGTGACCCGGGTACCGGTGCTGCGGCAGAAGGCCAAGGAGATCCTGCGCCGGTCCGGCTACCACCCGGACAGCCACGGCGGCAAAGCGATCATGGACGTGCTCGACTCCTACCCGCGGGACGAGCTGTTCCAAGCCTCGCTGGCCGAGTTGCACCAGACCGTGGAGAAGGTGGCGCACCTCAAGGAGCGGCGCCAGGTGCGGCTGTTCGTCCGCCGGGACAGCTACGGCCGCTACGTCTCGTTCCTGGTCTACCTGCCCCGGGATCGCTACACCACCGCGGTCCGCAGCCGGATGCAGCAGGTCCTGCTGAATACCTTCGACGGTGATCAGATCGACTACACGGCCCGGGTCAGCGAGTCGGTGCTGGCCCGGCTGCACTTCGTGATGCGAATGCGGGTCGGCACCACTGTCGGCGAGATCGACGTCCGGTCGCTGGAGCGCGAGCTGACCGCCGCCACCCGGTCCTGGAACGACGAGTTCGCCGACCAGCTCGGCACCGCCGACGCCCAACAGACGCTGGCCACCCTGGTCGGCGCGCTGCCCGAGGGTTACAAGGAGGAGTACGAGCCGCGGCAGGCGATCATGGACCTCGGCGCGCTGGCCGAGATCGATCCGGAGATCGGGATGTCCATGGTGGTCTACGCCCCGGACAAGGCCGACGACCCGGCCGATCTGCGGTTGAAGATCTTCCGGCTCGACCCGTTGTCGCTGACCAAGGTGCTGCCGCACCTGTCGGTGCTCGGTGTCGACGTCGTCGACGAGCGGCCGTTCGAGCTGCAGTTGGCCGGTGATCAACGGGCCTTCATCTACGACTTCGGGCTGACCATCCCGGGCGGCCGGGAGCAACGGGTCCGCTGGTCCCGGGAGGCCCGGCACCGGTTCACCGACGCGTTCGCCGCCTCCTACCTGGGCGAGAGCGAATACGACGGCTTCAACGCGCTGGTGATGGGTGCGGAGCTGACCTGGCAGGAGGTCGCGGTGCTGCGGGCGATCGGCCGCTATCTGCGGCAGGCCGGCTCCCCGTACAGCCAGGCCTACATCGCCCGGGCGCTGGCCGCGAACGTCGATCTGGCCCGCACGTTGAGCCGGCTGTTCGAGGCCAAGTTCGGTCGGACCGGAGATGATCAAGCCGCCGATGATCAGAGTGCGAAGGAGCTCAAGCGGCGGAAGGCGACGGTCGGCGAGCTGACCGAGCAGGTGACCACCGCGCTGAACGACGTGGCGAGTCTTGATCATGACCGGATCATCCGCTCCTACCTGGCCGTGATCGGCGCCATGATCAGGACCAACGCGTTCCAGCCGAATCGCGCGGCGCTGGCGTTCAAGCTGTTGCCGCGGCAGATCGAGGATCTGCCCGAGCCGCGGCCGGCGTACGAGATCTTCGTCTACTCACCACGACTGGAGGGCTTGCACCTCCGGTTCGCGGCGGTCGCCCGCGGCGGCCTGCGCTGGTCGGACCGGGCGGAGGACTTCCGGACCGAGATCCTCGGCCTGGTCAAGGCCCAGATGGTGAAGAACGCGGTGATCGTCCCGGTCGGTGCGAAGGGTGGCTTCGTCTGCAAGCGGCTGCCCGATCCGTCGAATCGCGACGCCTGGCTGGAGGAGGGCACGGCCTGCTACCGGCTGTTCATCTCCAGCCTGCTCGACCTGACCGACAACATCGTCGACGGCACTGTCGTGCCGCCTCGGGACGTGATCAGGTACGACGTGGACGACCCGTATCTGGTCGTCGCCGCCGACAAGGGCACCGCGACCTTCTCCGATGTCGCGAATGCCATTTCGGTCGATCGCGGCTTCTGGCTCGGCGACGCGTTCGCCTCCGGCGGCTCGGCCGGCTACGACCACAAGGCGATGGGGATCACCGCCCGCGGCGCCTGGGAGTCCGTCCGCCGGCACTTCCGTGAGATGGGGATCGACTGCCAGACCGAGGACTTCACCGTCGTCGGGATCGGCGACATGAGCGGCGACGTGTTCGGCAACGGGATGCTGCTCAGCCGGAAGATCAAACTGATCGCCGCGTTCGATCACCGGCACGTGTTCATCGACCCGACCCCGGACCCGGAGATCGGTTATGCCGAACGGGAACGCTTGTTTCGGCTGCCCCGGTCCAGCTGGGCCGACTACGACACCTCGTTGATCTCGGCCGGCGGCGGGATCTTTCCGCGGACGGTGAAGTCGATCACGATCACCCCGGAGCTGCGGGCAGCGATCGGGCTGGACAAGAAGATCGAGAAGTTGACCCCGAGCGAGTTGATCAACGCCTGCCTGAAGGCGCCGGTCGATCTGCTCTGGAACGGCGGCATCGGCACCTACGTCAAGGCGACGACGGAGACCAACGCGCAGGCCGGCGACAAGGCCAACGACGGGCTCCGGGTGAACGGCGCGGAGCTGCGGGCCCGCTGCGTCGGCGAGGGCGGCAACCTCGGCCTGACCCAATTCGGTCGGATCGAGTACGCCTCGACCAAGCTCAGCCGGACCGAGGAGTACGGCCGGATCAACACCGACTTCATCGACAACACGGCCGGCGTCGACACCTCCGACCACGAGGTCAACATCAAGATCCTGCTGCAGGCCGAGATCGCGGCCGGCCGGTTGTCGGAGGCCGACCGGGATCCGTTGCTGGCCTCGATGACCGACGAGGTCGCCAAGCTGGTGCTGGCGCACAACATCGAGCAGAACCTCGCCCTGGCCAACGGTGTCTATCAGTCCTACGCGATGGCCGGCGTACACGAGGACTGGATGGAGCGGCTGGCCGACGACGGCCATCTCGACCGGGACATCGAGTTCCTGCCGGGCACCGAGGAGATGGCGCAGCGGCGGGGGGATCGGCGTGGCCTGACCGCGCCCGAGCTGTCGGTGTTGATGGCCTACACCAAGATCGTTCTAGAGGATCAGATCATCGCCTCCGACCTGCCGGACGACCCGTATCTGAATCAGCGGCTGGTCGGCTACTTCCCGTCGGCGCTGCAGGAGCGGTACGCGGGTCAGATGCCGGACCACCGGCTGCACCGGGAGATCGTCGCCACCGTGGTGGTGAACGACTTCGTCAACATCTCCGGCACCACCTGCTATCACCGGCTGTCGGCGGAGACCGGGGCGGTTGCGGCCGACCTGATCCGGGCGCAGATCGCGGCCCGGTCGATCTTCGCCGCCGATGAGCTGCGGCGCGGGATCGCCGAGCTCGATCACACGGTGGACGCGGCGATCCAGACCGCACTCCGGCTCGAGGTGCGGACTCTGGTCGAACGGGCCACCCGCTGGCTGGTCAACAACCGACGCCGGCCGGTGGACATCAAGGCGGCGGTGGAGCAGCTGGCTGAGGGGGTGGGCCAGGTGACGGCCGCACTGCCGGAGCTGCTCGCGGACCGGGAACTGCGGGCGTACCGGGATCGGATGGGCGGCTACACCGCGGCCGGGGTGCCGGAGCAGCTGGCCTCCGCGATCGCGGCGCTGCCTGCGGCCTACGGGGCGTTGACGGTCGTCCAGACGGCGCGCCGGGATGATCATGATCTGATGCGGGTCGCCCGGGTGCATTTCCTGGTGGCGCAGCGGCTCGGGCTGGACCGGCTGCTGGCCCAGATCATCCGGCTGCCGCGCTCCGACCGGTGGCAGACCATGGCTCGGGCGGCGCTGCGGGACGACCTGCACACCGTGCACGCGCAGCTGACCGCGCTGGTCCTGGCCGGTGGCACGGGCGAGTCCGAGCCGCTGGTGGACGAATGGGAGAAGACGAACCCGAGCGTCCGCGAGGTGGTCCGCGAGTTGCGACTGGTCACCGAGGGCCGGTCAGACCTGGCTCGGATGTCGGTGGGGCTCCGGCTGGTCCGGTCGCTGCTGCCGGCCGACGAATGAGGTCCCGGACCGAACCCGGCGCAGACCCGCGGCGTGGCCCCAATACGGTTAGGTCCATGCGGATCGATCTGCACACGCACTCCCGGGTCTCCGACGGCACCGACGCACCGGCGGAGCTGGTCCGGCGCTCGGCCGCGGCCGGCCTCGACGTCGTCGCCCTGACCGACCACGACACGTTCGACGGCCTGGACGAAGCTGTCGCCGCGGGCGAGCAGCACGACGTCCGGGTGATCCGCGGCCTGGAGATGTCGACCTCACGGGCCGGTCACAGCGTGCACCTGCTGGCGTACGGGGTGGACGAGGAGGATCCGGCGCTGTCCGCGGAGTTGATCAAGATCCGGTCCGGCCGGTCCGGCCGGCTCGCTCCGGTGCTGGCGAAGCTGGCCGAGCTCGGCGTACCGGTGACCGAGCAGCAGGTGCGGGCGCAGGTCGGCGACAGCCCGTCGGTCGGCCGGCCGCACATCGCCGACGCCCTGGTCAAGGCCGGCCACGTCGTCAACCGGACTGAGGCCTTCGACCGGTTCCTGGCCGACGGCGGCCCGGCCCACGTCGCCCGCTACACGGTCGATCTGGAGCGCGGGATCGACCTGGTGCACCAGGCCCGCGGCGTCGCCGTGATCGCGCATCCGTGGGGCCGCGGCCGGAAGCGACTGCTGCCGCCGGCGGTGCTGGAGCGGCTGGTCGACGAGCACGGGCTGGACGGCGTGGAGGTCGATCACCAAGATCATGACCCGGCCGAGCGGAAGGAGTTGCGCCGGCTGGCGACGAGCCTCGGCCTGATCATGACCGGCTCCAGCGACTATCACGGGGTCGGTAAGGTCGATCATGATCTCGGCTGCAACACGACGGATCCGGAGATGTTCGCGCGGCTCCAGGAACTGACCGCCCTGCGCTGAAGCGGAGGCGCGCGCGTCCGGACGCCGTGGTCGCTGGCTGCTGCCGAACTGCTGGCCATCGGGTCCACCCGCTGCGCCGATCCGGGAGCGGAGCTGTGCACCACTTCTGACCGGGGCCGGTGGGACGCGGGCGAAGAGCGCACCCTGACCGTATGACGACGGCGGTACGTCCATCTCGCCTTCGACGCGAGCCTTGATCCGATGGCTGCCCTGACCGGTCGCGACGTCCAGGCCGTCCTCGAGACCATGATCATCGCCGCTCGCCGGGCTGCCGCCGTCCGGTAGCACGCCGAGCACGACGTGGACGTGATCAAGATCATGGCCAGCGGCGGCATGCTCACGCCGGGCACCAGGGTCGAGACCCGCAGTTCACCGTCGAGGAGCTGCGCGCGGTCGTCGAGGAGGCACATCGGCACCAGCTCCCGGTCACCGCCCACGCCTACGGGACGCCGGTGATCGCCGCCGTCGAGGCGGACGTCGACGGCCTCGAGCATGTCTCGTTCATGACCGCCGACCGCGTGGACGTCCCGTCCGACGAACTGGTCGCGGCGCTGGTCGACCGCCGGATCGTCCTCGGTCTCACCTTCGGCATGGCGCCGGTGGCCGATGCCGCCGCCTCGCCGCCGGCTCGCCGCCGGCTACGACGCGGACCTCCTCGCCGTCGCCGGCGACCCGCTCGCCGACATCACCGCGCTGCGTGACGTCCGGGGCGTCTGGGTGCGCGGCCACCGCCTGCATTGAGGTCCCGCTGAGCCAGTGGAGACTTTCTGGGCAGCAAAGGGGGCAGGTTCGGCGTTGGTCGCGTCTGGTCCGCCGGCTGCCGGTGTCGCGGGCGCCGAGAGTCGACCTACGTACGCCGAATTGCCGATCTCACGTCGCTAACTCACCTCTCGACGCCAAGGACGTCGAGAGTGACCATATCCACGCGGAATCGCTCCGAAACTAGCGATCCCCGGGATCGAGCATGCTCTGCAGCATCCAGTCCCGGGACAGGGCGATCGTCTCCGCGGTGATCGCGCGAGCCAGTTCGGCGTCGCCGGTGCGGATGGCGTCCAGCAGCCGGCGGTGGTTACGTTTCGGCGGCTTCGGGCCGTGGTCGGCGGCCTGGGCGGCGAGGAACCAGCGCAGTTGATCATGCAGGCTGGCGATGATGGTGACCAGCTGCGGCACCCGGGTGATTTCGGCGACGGCCACGTGGAAGGCGGCGTGCTGCTGCAGATCGATGGAGTCGGTGCCGGAGTCCAGCAGCCGGTCGTCCAGGGACTCCAGCAGCGCGATGTCCTCGGCGGTCGCGCGGCTGGCGGCCAGCGCACTGGTGCCGGGCTCGGTCAGCTCGCGGACCAGGTAGACGTTCTTGATGTCCTTGATCGAGATGTGCTTGACCAGCGTGCCCTGGCGCGGGAAGACCTCGACGAAGCCGTCGGCGGCGAGCTTGTTGATGGCGTTCCGGATCGGCGTCTTGGAGGTGCCGATCCGCGCGGCCAGCGCCTTCTCGTTGATGACCTCCCCGGGCGCGAGCGCGCAGGAGAGGATGTCGTCCTTCATGGCGGCGTACGCCTTCTCGGCCAGGAGCTCCATGGAGACCCGGCACCTCCCTCCAGCGGCGTGCTGCAGCAGCAGCGGCGCGCCCACTCTGACGCGACGTCCACCGATATCCAGCCCAGCGGTGTCCATCCCATCTAGGCATTCGACTGAAATTCTTGTAGCGTTCCTGAGGAAATCTTAACCCCAGATTCGGAGGTTGACGTGACTTTGGCCGTAATCGGCGACAGCCAGGCGGTTGCGGTGGCGGGCCTCGCGTCGCGCTGCAGTGGTCAGACTGTGCTGCTCTCCCGCGGACCCGGCCGGATCCGCGGGGCGGTCCGGTTGGCGGGAATGTATCCGGGACCGATCGAGGTCCATGTGATCGACCGGCCGACGGCCGATGTCTACGTCGCGGTGACCACCAGCGCCGGCCTGGAGCCGATGCTGGCCGATCACCGCGAGCTGCTCGCCGGCCGGGTGCTGCTGGTGGCGCCGGGCGGGTTCGGTGCGGCGGTGCGGGTCCGGCAGCTGTTCGACCGGTGGGGCGTCGAGCCGCCGGTGGTGGCCGAGTCGACGGGCTTCCCGGCCATCGGCGAGGGGGAGGGCACGATCACGCTGCGCGGGTTCAAGCGATCGCTGCCCATCGCCGGGATCGATCATGCCGCGACCGACGAGGTGTTGACCGCGGTCCGGAACCACCTGCCGGATCTGGTGCCGAGCGATCTCGCGACCACTTCACTGTCCAACACCAATCACCTGCTGCACCCGGTGATCACCTTGCTGAACGCCGACCGGATCGCCCGCGGCGAGGACTTCCCGATCTTCCGCGACGGCCTGTCGGCCGAGCTCGATCAGCAGCTGGCGGCGGCCGACGCGGAACGGCTCGATCTGGTCGAACGGCTCGGCGGCGAGCCGGTGTCGATCACCAACTGGATGCTGCGGTTCTACGAGGACCAGGGGATGTCCGGGACGACGGTCAGCGAATGCCTGGACAGCTTCGCCGGCTTCGCGGCGGTGCCGGCGCCGACCACGCTGCGGCATCGCTACCTGCTCGACGACGTGCAGCACGGGCTCGCCGGCTATGTCGCCGTGGCGGAGCGGCTCGGCGTCGACGTACCCCAGTTGAATTCTGTGATCAACACGGCCGAGCTACGGCTCGGTCAGCCACTGCGGGCCGAAAGCTCGGTCGTCCAGGCCTTCCTCGACGCGGTCAGCGCACGACCGGCGTCCGCGGGGTGGGCCGGGGCGCTCAGTTGAGCGGAGATCCCGCAGTGTCGAAAGGAACGCAGATGTCGTCGGTACGGACCGAAGTCGAGCAGGTACGGCGATTGCGGGGCCAGTTACTGGCCGGCGACCTCAGCCGCCGCGGGTTCCTCACCGCGGCGATGGGCCTCTCCTCGGCCGCCCTGCTGACGGCGTGCGGCGGTGGTCTGACCCAGCAGCAACCGGGCGGTGACACCTCGGAGCGCAGCGGCGATCCGAACGTCGTGCCGCTCTACACCGTGGAGAACGATCCGGCCACCCTCGCGTTCTACAACATGGTGATCGCGAAGTTCGAGAAAGATCATCCGGGCAAGACGGTCAAGGTCACCGTCTATGCCGATGCCAATCAGCTGCAGTATCTGACCACGGCGTTCCAGAACAAGACCGACGTCGGCATCTTCTCGCCGACGGTCAGCACCTTCGCCGACTTCCAGCAGGCCGGCCACCTGGCCGAGCTGGACGACCTGGTGAACGAGATCGGCAAGGACGACTTCCTGCCCGGCACCCGGATCGTGATCGGCGGCCACGACTACGGCATCCCGCTGCAGTCCAATTCGTCCCTGGCCTACTACCGCAAGGATCTGCTGGACGCCGCCGGGCTGCCGGTGCCGACCTCGTACGACGAATATCTGAACGCCGTGAAAACCCTGCACACCAAGGGAGATCGGGTCGGCATCGCGATGGCCGTCGGTGCCACCGCGCAACTGCCGCTGCAGTTCTTCGCGCCCTACATCTACCAGTCCGGCTGGGACTATTTCGACCCCGACGGCAACCTCACCTTCGATCGGCCCGAGGTGCTGGACGCGGTGCGCCGGTTCACCGAGATCATGAAATACACCCGGAAGTCGTTCTACAACGCGGCCTACGGCGACATCGTCACCACCTACAGTGCCGGCCAGGCGGCCTTCGCCACCTTCCCCGGCCGGCTCGGAGTGACCATCGACCAGCGGGCCAAGGAGGTCGCCGAGAACACCGGGGTGATGACGATCCCGGCCGGCCCGTTCATGACCGGACAGTTGCACTTCGGCTCCGGCCAGCAGTACGGCCTGTACTCCCGGACCTCGGATCCGGACCTGGCCAAGGACTTCCTCCGCCGGTTGACCACCGGCGAGGACGCGCTGGCCTTCGCGCTGACCGTGCCGGGCCACCTGCTGCCATCGCTGAGGAGCGTGCAGACGCAGCTGTTGGACAAGATCGCCGGCGCGACCGACGGCTATCTGGCCCAGCACCAGGACTGGCTGACCACCTTCATCGAGCAGGTGCCGAACGCGATGACCTCGTCGGTGTCGATGGGAGCGGTGAGTGATCAGAAGTTCGACGGCAAGATCTTGAACATCTGCCCGTGGGCGCCGGACGTGTGGTCGTCGCCGCCGATCGACGGCACCATGTTTCAGGACATCCTGCTGAAGGGTGAGGCCCCGGACGCGGCGTGGCAGAAGGCGGCGACGCTGATGGGCGAGAAGGCCGCGGCCTGGAAGTCGAAGAATCCCGACTGGAAGCCCGAGGTGACCCGGTAGTGGCTGCCGGCCGACGCCGGGGGGCGCGGTCGGTCCGAGTGGTGCAGTACCTGTTGTTGATCATGGTGCTGGTGATCTCCGCCGGTCCGCTGCTCTGGGTGCTGGTGAACGCGATCCGGCCCGACTCCGAGATCATCGCCTATCCGCCGACCGTGCTGCCGGGACAGCTGACCGGTGATCATTTCGTGGCGTTGTTCACCCTGTACGACTTCGGCATCTATCTGCTGAACAGCCTGGTGATCGCCGGCACGGCGACGGCCGGCGCTCTGGTCTTCGGCACACTGGCCGCCTACGCGATGGCCCGGTTCGACTACCGGCTGGTCCGGGTGCTCGGCGAGTTGTCGCTGGTCGCGTACCTGATCCCGCCGATCCTGGTGCTGGTGCCGGTGACCCAGATCCTGTTCGGCTCCGGGCTGGGGGACAACCGGGTCGCGCTGGCCGTGCTCTACACCGCGACCCTGTTGCCCTTCGCGCTGTGGATCCTGCGGTCCTACTTCACCGGGGTGGCGGTCGACATCGAGGAGGCGGCGATGATCGACCGGTGCACCCGGTTCGGCGCGTTCCTCCGGGTGGTGCTGCCGCAGGCCGTGCCGGGACTGATCAGCACCGGGATCTTCACCTTCAACGCGGCCTGGAGCGAATACCTGTTCGCCTCCACGCTGATGACCACCAACTCCAAGCTGCCGGCAAACGCCGCGATCTTCCTGCTGATGGGCAACATGGGCACGGAGTCCTGGGGGCTGCTGATGGCGGCGGCACTGACCATCGTGGCACCGGTGGTGATCTTGTTCGTCCTGGCCCAACGGTGGCTGATTTCGGGCATCGGCGAGGGGGCGGTGCGCGGATGAGCAGCCCAGGCAGGACCAGCTACGTCAGTTCCCGGGACAAGGCCCGGGGCGAGGGCCATGATCCGGAGAAGCCGCGCCGGTCCGGGCTCAGCGACCGGCAACTGGCTGCGGCGATGGCGGCCCCGGCGGCCGTGTTGATCATCGTCTTCGCGTTCTATCCGTTCGCGATGGCCGTCTGGAACTCGTTCAACGACGTGGACTACAGCACCGGCGCCGCGTCCTGGGCCGGCCTGGCCAACTACGTCGCGATCTTCTCTCAGCCGGACACCCTGGGCTCGATCGCCCGCAGCACGGTCTGGACCTTCGCCAACCTGGTGCTGCAGGTGCTGCTCGGGGTCGGCGTGGCCCTGCTGCTCAACGCCGGGCTCCGGTTCCAGTCGGTGGCCCGCGGGCTGGTGCTGTTCCCGTACATGGTGCCGGCGATCGTGGTCGCGCTGATCTTCCGGTTCATGTTCAACGACGTGACCGGCTTGATCAACTACCTGCTGCAGACGGTCGGCCTGATCGACGCGCCGGTGTCCTGGCTGAGCGACCCGACAACGCTGCTCGGCACGATCATCGTGGTCAACGTCTGGAAGTACACCCCGTTCTTCGTGATCATCGTGCTGGCCCGGCTGCAGACCGTCCCGAAGGAGCTGTATGAGGCGGTGTCGGTGGACGGCGGCGGCGCCCGGCACCGGTTCACCGCGGTGACCGTGCCGGCGATCATCCCGGTGCTGTTGGCCGGGGCGCTACTGCGGACGATCTGGACCGCCTACGACTTCGACCTGCCGTTCCTGCTGTCCAACGGCGGCGGGCCGGATCGTGCCGCGGTGACCGTACCGCTGGAGATCCGGTCACTCGCGTTCGAGTCGCACAGCATCGGCCAGGCCTCGGCGCTGGCCGTCTGCACCGCGATCCTGTTGACCGGCGCCGCCTACTTCTATCTGCGCGGCTTCCGCCGCGCGGAACGGGCGGCCGGATGACCGGGACCGACCCCGTCGCGGAGATCGTGATCATCGGCGCCGGGCCGCGCGGCTGCTCGCTGGTGGAGCGGCTGATCGCCAACGACGAACTGGCCGGCGGCAGATCGGTGATCATCCACCTGGTCGACCCGGCGCCGGTCGGTGGCCGGGTCTGGCGGCCGGACCAGCCCGGGCAGCTGCTGATGAACACCCTGTGCGACGACGCCACCCACTTCACCGACGACAGCGTGAGCTGCGAGGGCCCGATCGTGCCCGGGCCCACCCTGTACGGCTGGTGCCGGCGGGTGGTGGCCGGCGAGGTGCTGGTCGACGATGCCGAGCTGGCGGCGATGGCGGGACAGATGCAGCCGCACTCGCACCCGCCGCGGCGCCTGCTCGGGGCCTATCTGGGCTGGTGTTTCCGGACCGCGCTGGACCGGCTGCCGCCGACCATGCGCCTGGTCGAGCACCGGCAGGCCGCGGTCGGCTGCCGGCCGCAGGGCGATCGGGTCCGGCTCGAGCTGGCCGACGGGACCGGCCTGACCGCCGCTGCCGTGCTGATCGCCACCGGGCATGCCGACCTCGAGCCTGGTGCCGCGGAGTTGAGCCGGATCGCGTACGCCCGCGGTCATGATCGTTTCTACGGCCGGCCGGCCAACCCGATCGACCAGGACCTCTCGGGGATCGCCGCCGGCTCGCCGGTGATCATGCGCGGCCTGGGGATGAACTTCTTCGACTACGTCTCGCTGCTGACCGAGGTCCGCGGCGGCCGGTTCGAGGAGACCGGCGCAGGGCTGGTCTACCGGCCCAGCGGGGCGGAGCCGATCATGGCGGTCGGCTCCGGCCGCGGCACGCCGTATCGGGCCAAGGCGATCTTCGGCACGATGACCCCGAGATTCCGGCACCGCTTCCTGACCGCAGAGGTGATCGAGCGGTTGCACCGTCGAGGCAAGATCGACTTCACCGCCGAGCTGTGGCCGTTGATCGCCAAGGACACATTGGCCGTCTACTACGAGACCCTGGCCCGGGTCCGGCCGGACGCGTTCGCGGCCGATCCCGAGTTGATCATAAAGGCGCTGCACGAGTGCGAGTGGGACCGGGGTGACAAGGACAGTGCCGAACTCACCGCGGCGATCGAGTCGGTCGTCCCGGAGCCGGACGACCGGGCCGACCTGGCGGACTGGGACCGGCCGCTGGCCGATCGACGGTTCGACTCGCCGGCCGAGCTGCGCGCCTGGTGGCTGGCCGACCTCCGGCGGGACCTGGCCGAGGCGGCGCGCGGCCTGGACAGTCCGCTCAAGTGCGCCTCGGCGATGCTCGGCCAAGGACGGACCTCGCTCCGGACCCTGGTCCGCTACGGCGGGCTGCTCGGTCACTCCTACGACACCGAGGTGGACCGCTGGTACAAGGGTTTCGCCGGGTCGCTGGCCAGCGGGCCGCCGGCCCGCCGGATCGCGGAGTTGATCGCGCTGACCGAGGCCGGCCTGATCCACCCGATCGGGCCCGGGCTGACGGTGACGGAGGCCGACCGCGGCTTTGTCGCGACCTCCGGCCAGGTCGCCGACAGCGAAATCGTCGCGCCGGCGTTCCTGGAGAGCTACCTGCCCGGGCCGGACCTGCGCCGGACGGCCGACCCACTGCTGGCCGGGCTGCACGCCGCCGGCCTGGCCCGGCCCTTTCCGATCGCCGATCACCGTGGCGATCCGGAGCCCGGGGCGTTCGAGTCCGGCGCGCTGGAGGTCGGCCCGGAACCGTACCGGGTGGTCGATGCCGACGGCCGGGAGCATCGCCGCATCTTCGCCGCCGGCGTGCCGCTGGAGGGTCTCTTCTTCGGCACCCAACTCGGCCCGATCGCCGGCACCGACTCCCGCTTCCTGCGCGAGACCGACGCCATCGCCCGCGCCGCCCTGCGGCTGCTCTGACTCGGCATCGTCGTGATCACGACGGCTCGGCCGCTCCGGCGGTGCGGCGCGACCCCGCTTGGCCCACGATCGCCGGTCAGGTCATGATGGTGGGCGATGCAGAGCCTCACTCCGGGTCACCGGCTCGCGCCAGCGGCGCGGGACCGGATGTGGCACCACCGGCGCCGGCGACCCGATGGCCGGGCACACCAGGTCACCCGGTGCGACGCCCAGCTCGTCGGCCAAGGCCGAGTTCAACGCCGCGGATCTGATGTTCGCGGCGATGATGATCCCGCACCACGAGCAGGCCGTCATGATGAGCGACATGGTGCTGGCCAAGAAGAACCTCGACCCCGCGGTGCGGGAGTTGGCCGAGCAGATCAAGGCCGCCCAGCAGCCCGAGATCGACACGATGAACGGCTGGCTGAAGGTGTGGGGCACCCGACCCGACCACAGCGAGATGGACCACGGCAGTAACGACAGCGGCATGATGACCCCGAGGAGCTCCGCGAGCGTCGCTCCGCCGACACCGGCCGGGGACAGTAACTGATCCTGGAGGGCATGATCGCGCACCACCAGGGGCGATCAGGATGGCCCGGGCCGAGATCAGCGATGGTGAGAACCCGACGCCATCGCCCTGGCCCAGGCGATCGGCACCAGCCAGCAAGAAGAGATCAACACCAGCCAGCAAGAAGAGATCAACACCAGCCAGCAAGAAGAGATCAACACCATGAAGACCTTGCTGGACGAGCTGTAACAGCGGGACGCGTCCCCGAAGATCACCGACACCGCCCGGACCGGTCCTGGGCCGGCTCAGGAATGGCCCAGGACCGCCGGGACGGGTTCAGTCGGCCGGGCCGACCTGGAGCAGGATCTTGCCGTCGACGCCGAGCTCGACCATCCGGTGGGCCTGGGCGGCGCGGCCCAGCGGCAGCGTGGTGTGCACCTCGGCGGCCAGCCGGCCGGCGGCGAGCAGCCGGGTGGTCACCTCGGCCGCGGCCCGCAGGTCGGCGACCGTCGCATTGCTGATCGCGAAGCCGCGCAGGCCGAGGTCGCGGGTGTACAGGTCACCGAGGCGGAAATCCACCTGGCGTTGCAAACCGGCGACGAGGACGACGCGACCGCGCAGCCGCAACGCGGCCAGTGTCCGATTCAGGTCAGGCCGGCCGGTCGTGTCCCACCACACGTCGATCGCTTCGTCCAGGCCGGCGGCGGCGAGCTCGCGGCGGGTCAGCACCCGGTCGGCACCGGCGTGTTGGGCGATGTCGAGTCCGCGGTCGGAACTCACCGCGATCGTCCGCGCCCCGGCGGCGGCCGCCAGTTGGATCACCGCGGCACCGACGGCGCCCGCTGCACCGTCGACCAGTACGGTCTCGCCGGCCTGCAGCCGGGCCTCGCGATGCAGCCCGACGTGCGCCGTGGCCGCCGCGTGCGCGACCGCGACCACCCGGTCGGCCGACACCCGGTCCGGCAGCGGATACACCCGGTCCGCGTCGACGGCGACGAACTCGGCGAAGGAGCCCTGCCGGCCACCGTGCCCGAGGCTGTTGCACCAGACCCGATCACCGTGCCGGAACGTGACCACCCGGGAGCCGATCGAGGTCACCGCGCCGGCCAGGTCACGGCCGATCACGAACGGCATCGGCAACGGGGTCGGATAGCGGCCGGAGCGGATGAACGTGTCGATGTGGTTCACCGCTACCCGGTCGACCCGGATCAGCACCTGGTCGTCGCCGATCGCCGGCACCGGCAGCCGGTCGACCATGATCGATTCCGGTGGCCCGGTCGCGGTGATGTACGCGGCTCGCATGGTCGGCTCCATCAGGGGATGCTAGCCGCACCCGGGATACCTGCGGGGCGGGCCGCGACACACCGAGACGGCGGATGCGAAGGCGGCACGACCGGGCGGAATAGGGTCGGGACATGGCCGTTGCGGGAGTCGGCCCGATTGTGGCGAGCCCGGCGCCGCGATCGAGGCTGCGGGAGAACCTGGCGGCGGTCGCCTACCTGATTCCGGCACTGTTCGTGTTCGTCACGTTCTTCTTCATCCCACTGGGCCGCTCGATCTATCTGTCCTTCACTCGGAGCGACATCTTCGGCCGGCCGACCGGGCTGATCGGCTTCGCGCACTACGTGAACGCGTTCAGCAACCCCGAGTTCGGCCGGATCCTGCTGACCACGCTCGGCTTCGTGCTGCTGACGGTGATCCCGAGCATGGCGATCGGCCTGCTGCTGGCGCTGCTGTTGCAGGACAAGATCAGGGCGATCCGGCTGTTCCGGACCGCGTTCGCGTTGCCGTTCGCGTTCTCGGTGGCCACCGCCGCGGTCCTGTTCGGAGTGATGTTCAACCCGGCCACCGGCGTGCTCAACGGAATGTTGTCGATGATCAACATCGCGCCGGTGGGCTGGCTGACCGATCCCGGCTGGGCCCTGATCTCGGTCGCGATCACCTCGGTCTGGATGCAGCTCGGCTACAACCTGCTGGTGCTGTCGGCCGGTCTCGGCGCGGTGCCGGACGACGTGCTCGAGGCGGCGCGGCTGGACGGCGCGCACGGGTTGCGGCTGCAGTTCGGCGTGATCATGCCGCTGATCAGCCCGCAACTGTTCTTCCTGGCCGTGACCGGCACCATCCAGGCACTGCAGAGCTTCGGCCAGATCCACATCCTGACCCGGGGCGGGCCGGACCGGTCCACCACGACGCTGGTGTATTCGATCTACGACGTCGCGTTCGCCAACAACAACTCGAACTTCGGCTACGGCTCGGCGCAGGCGATCGTGCTGCTGATCGTCGTGCTGGCGATCACCGCCTTCCAGTTCGGCGTGTTGGAGCGGAAGGTGTACTACAGCTGATGGCCATCGCCACGGTCGAACCGACCAAGACCCAGCCCCGGCAACGACGCGGTGGACTGAAGACCGCGCGAGCCGGCGTCGGCACCTACGTCGCCCTCGGACTGCTGTTCCTGATCTTGCTGTTCCCCGTCTACTACGTGATCATCGGCAGCTTCATGTCGCCGGCCGACATCAACACCTTCCCGCCGAAGCTGTGGCCGGTCAGCGGCTTCTCGCCGCAGAACTATGCCTCGGCGCTGGACGTGATCCCGCTCATCCAGCAGTACGGCAACTCGTTCGCCGTCGCCGCACTCGTGGTGCTCGGCCAGTTGATCACCAGCATCGCGGCCGCGTACGCCCTGGTCTTCCTCAAGCTGCGGGCCCGCCGGTTCTGGTTCTTCCTGTTGCTCAGCACAATGATGATCCCCTGGGAGGCGATCATCATCCCGAACTACCTGGCGATGGCCGAGCTCGGACTGGTCAACACGGTGTGGGCGCTGGCGCTGCCGTACCTGGCGGCCGGATTCGGTGTCTTCCTGGTCCGACAGGCGTTCCTGGCGTTTCCGATGGAGCTCCGGGACGCGGCCAAGGTGGACGGCGTCAGCGACTTCGGCTTCCTCTGGCGGATCGTCATCCCGCTGACCCGGCCGACCCTGGCCGCACTCGGCGTCTGGTCCTTCCTGTCCGCCTGGAACATGTATTTCTGGCCGCTGTTGATCACCCAGGCGCCGGAGAACCAGACCATCCAGATCGGCATCACCCAGCTGCAGTCGGTCGACGCCGGCGACCCGGGCATGGTGCTGGCCGGCGTCGTGCTGGCCCTGATCCCGACGCTGATCCTGGTGCTGTTCGGCCAGCGGTTCATCGTCCGCGGCCTGACCGCCGGAGCGGGGAAGTGATGATCATGAAGCGGCGACTCGTCCTCGGGTTGATCATGGGCCTGCTGGTCACCGGCTGCGCCGGCCAGCGGCCGGAGGGCAACCTCAACGTGCCCGATCCCGGCGTGCTGGATCGGGCCGGCGGCGTCACCACGGTCAACTTCTGGCACTCGATGGACGCCAGCAACGGGGTCGCGCTGAACAAGCTGGTGGACCAGTTCAACGCCGAACACCAGGGCAAGATCCAGGTCAAGGCCACCTTCCAGGGCGCCTACGACGACGCGATCACCAAATACAAGGCGTCGGTGCAGTCCAACACCACCCCGTCGATGGTGCAGATCTACGACATCGGCACCCAGTTCATGATCGACTCCAAGCAGGTGGTGCCGATCGCCGACTTCGCCGATCGGGACGACTACGACCTCGGCCAGATCCAGAAGAACATCGCCGGCTACTACACCGTCGCCGGCAAGCAGTGGTCGATGCCGCTGAACAGCTCGGTGCCGCTGCTCTACTTCAACAAGACCGCCTTCCGCGACGCCGGTCTCGATCCCGATCAGCCGCCGCGGGACCTGGCCGGGATCCGGGCCGCCGCCGAGAAGCTCTCCAAATCACGCGGCGGACCGATCCAGTACGGCTTCGGCGCCGCGATCTACGGCTGGCTGCTGGAGCAGCTCACCTCCACCGCCGACCAGCTCTACTGCGACGCCGACAACGGCCGGTCCGGTCAGCGGGTGACCAGCGTCAATCTCGACTCGCCGCTCTTGATCGAGACCGCGACCTGGTGGCAGGGGATGATCAAGGACGGGCTGGCCGTGAACACCGGCCGGGCCACCAAGGATGCACAGGACGCGTTCAAGGCCGGGCAGACCGCGATGACGCTGGAATCGACCGGCTCGCTGAAGTCGTTCCTGACCGCGGCCGAGGGGAAGTTCGAGGTCGGCGTCGCCCCGTACCCGGTGGTCTCCGGCACCCTGCCGGCCGGCGCCGGACCGTCGATCGGCGGCGCCAGCCTGTGGATCTCCGGCCCGGGTCACACCGAGGAGGAGAAGGAAGCCGCCTGGCGGTTCGTCCAGTTCCTCAGCACGCCGGAGTCGCAGGCCTTCTGGCACACCAACACCGGCTACTTCCCGGTCACCCCGGCCGCGCTGAAACTGCCGGTGGAGCAGGAATACCTGGCCAAGAACCCGCAGTTCCAGGTCGCCATCGACTCGCTCAACGCGACCCAGGTCCGGCCGGCCAGCACCGGCTGCGTCGCGGGCTCGATGCCCCAGATCCGCAAGGCCTCCGAGGACGGGCTGGAGCGGGTGCTGATCGGTCAGGACCCGACCGAGTCAATGCGCAAGGTCAAGGAGAACGTCGCGATCACCATCGCCAACTACAACGACTCCACCGGCTGATCACTCCGCCGGCGGCTCGGCATCAGCGGAGTCGTAGCCGGCCCGGTGGCGATCGATCTCGGCCTGGTGCCGCTCCACCCAGCCGGCCAGTTCGTTGATCGGCTCCAGCAGGGAGTGGCCGAGCTCGGTCAGCGTGTATTCGACCCGCGGCGGCACCTCGGCGTAGGCCCGCCGGATCACCAGGCCGTCCCGGGCCAGGCCGCGCAGGGTCTGGGTCAGCATCCGGTGCGAGATCCCGTCGGCCTCGCGCATCAGCTCGGTGAACCGCAGCGGACCCTCGGACAGCAGCGACACGACGACCAGCGACCAACGGTCGCCGACCATCCGCAGCCGGTCCCGGATCTGCCGCTGGCCGCGCTCGTCGGCGCAGAAGAGCAGCCGGCTCGGACCGACGTTCGCGATGCGCTCCACCATGCTTCCTATTCTTCCCTACGGCCGCATGACGCACTTCAAAGTGCGGATGGGCGAGGGGAAATGCGGTGCCGATCGGGCACGTTCCATCAGCGACGACGGGTAGTGGCGCCGCTGCTGCCCACCCAGGAGGCACCATGATCAGGATCGCATCATTCTCGGCAGCACCCGACCGGGACGCAACGGCGCGGCGGTCGTCCGTCGGGTCCTCGATCGGCCCGTACCCGCGACGACGCCGACTACGAGCTGATCGATCTGCTCGACCATCCGTTGCCGCACCTGGACGAGGAGATCCCGGCCGCGGCCGGCGAGTACGCCGGTGAGCACACCAAGCGCTGGGCGGAAACCATCGACCGCTACGCGGCTTCGTGTTCGTCACCCCGGAGTCCAACCACTACACCTCGGGGGTGCTGAAGAACGCGATCGACTATCTGTATCAGGAGTGGAACAACAAGGCGGCCGGGTTCGTCAGTTACGGCGCGTCGGCGGGGGCCCGGGCGGTCGAGCACCTCCGGCTGATCGCCACCGAACTACAGATCGCGACGGTCGGCGAGCAGGTCACCCTCTCGCTCTACACCGACTTCGACGAGGACGGCACCAGACTGCACGCCGCAGCCTTCCAGACCGCAACGCTCGACCGGATGTTCGACCAACTCACCGCTTGGTCCGGCGCCCTGCGCGACGTCCGCCTGACCAGCCGCCTGACCTCGGTCTGACCGCGTCCAGAACCCCGCCGACCCGTCACATCCGCGGGCGTTTTCGCGGCGTGTCGGTGCACAAGTGACGGCTCGATCGGGAGTGCGGGGAGGGACTCCTGCTTTGGTACCAGATCAGGTACCACCTACGCATGCCTGCCTTGAACCTGCAGTTCACCGACGAAGAAATGGCTGACGTACGTGCAGCGGCCGAGCGCGAAGGCAAGTCGCTCAAGGCGCTCGTCCATGATGTCGTGGTCAGCTCCGTGTCGTCGCGCAAGCATCTCGTCGAGCAGGCGTCCGAACGGGTGGCGGCCATCAGCGCGGAGTTGAATGACCGGCTGGCCCGGTGACCTACTTCCTCGACATCGAGGATGTGCTGACCGCCACCCGGCACGCCGCCGGCGGGCCGGTGGAGGTCCGTGACTTCGGACTGCTGGAAGCGGCCATGGCCCGCCCTCAGGCGACCGTCTTCGGTCAGGATGCCTATCCCGATCTCTGGACCAAGGCAGCCGCCCTGCTTCACTCGCTGGTCCGGCACCACGCACTCGTCGACGGGAACAAGTGGGCGGCCTGGGCCGCGGCCTGGGTCTTTCTCGAGGTCAACGGGATCCCGCTCGGTCAGGACCTGGACGTCGATACCGCTGAACAGCTCGTCCTGGCGGCCGCACGTGGGGAAGTCGAGGTCCACGAGGTTGCTGATCGCCTGCGGAGCTTCGCCGCAAACCCCTGACCCAGCCGCCACCGGGGCGTTCCGAGCGTCGCGATTGGTCATCTGATGGTCACCTCCGAGTCGATCGGACGATCTTTGGGCGGGAGCTGCGGCGGTTAGCCTCCGCGCGACGGCGCAGTTCAGCAGACGGGGGACTATCGTGACCGACCATGATCATGACCAGCTCGAGGGTGACGAGGCAACGGGTGGCGGGCTCGACCGGCGCCGGTTCATCGGGATCGGCGGTGCGGCGGCGGCGCTCGGGTTGGGGTCGGCGATGACCGCGGGAGCGGCACCGGCGCAGGCGGCGCCCGGCGCGGGTCGCGGGTTGCGGTTCGGTGCCGCCGGGAAGTTCACCATCGTCCAGTTCAACGACACCCAGGACGACGAGTTGATCGACCGGCGGACGATCCAGCTGATGGAGAAGACGCTGGACTCGATCGGGCCGGATCTGGTGATCTTGAACGGTGACAACATCACCGGCGGCTGCGAGAACGAGCTGGCGATGCGGCAGGCGATGAACAACGTGGTGTTGCCGATGGAGCACCGCAAGATCCCGTGGGCGATCACCTTCGGCAACCACGACGAGGACTCCACCCCGGACACCGGGATGGACGAGCCGGACATGCTCGCCTTCTACCGCTCCTACGAACACAATCTCAACAAGCCGAGCCCGGCGGACATCACCGGCACCGGCAACATGAACCTGATCATCAAGGGTTCCGGCGGTCAGCGGCCGGCGTTCAACCTGTTCCTGCTGGACAGCGGCCGGTACGCGCCGGAGAAGATCGCCGGCCAGGACTTCGAGGGCTACCCGACCTGGGACTGGATCCGGATGAACCAGGTGCAGTGGTACACCGAGACCTCGCGCCGAGTGGAGCTGCAGGCGAAGCGTCCGGTCCCGGCCCTGATGTTCATCCACATCCCGCTCTGGGAATACCGGTTCATGTGGTTCGCCAGCGTGGACAGTCGGACGGCCGCCGATCATGACCGCGCCGTGGCCAAGCACAAGATCGTCGGCGAACGGAACGAGGACGAGTGCCCCGGCCCGATCAACAGCGGCATGTTCTCGGCGATCCTGGACCGTGGTGACGTCAAGGGCGTCTTCTGTGGTCATGATCATGTGAACACCTACGTCGGCGACTACTACGGGGTCATGCTCGGCTATGCCGGCAACACCGGCTTCGGCACCTACGGTTTGTCCGGTGCCGATCGGAACCGGCTGCGCGGGGCCCGGGTGTTCACCCTGACCGAGGACGGCGACGAGGTGAAGATCGACACCGAGCTGGTCTGGGCCAAGGACTTCGGCATCGACCTGACCGCGAACGACCAGCCGATCCCGCCGGCGCCGCTGGAGCGGGCCCACCGCGGCTGATCCCAGGGCGAGGCCGGTCAGTCCTGCGGGGTGAGTAGCTGCAGGGCGGCTTCGGACGGCGAGCCCGGCGCCGCGGTGTAGAGCAGCAGCCGCTGGCCGGCGTCGTCGGGCAGTTCCAGCGACTCCTCGGCGACGGTGATCACCCCGACCACGGGGTGGCGCAGATCGAGAGTGGTGTAGGCGCAGCTCTGCACCCGGTGCCGCGACCACAGGGACGCGAACTCGTCGCTGTGTAGCGACAGTTCGCCGATCAGCTCGGCCAGCTGCCGGTCGTCGGCGTGCTGACCGGCGAGATAGCGCAGGCAGGCCACGGTTTCTCGGGCCTGGGCCGGCCAGTCGACGAACAGCTCGCGTACCGACGGGTCGAGGAAGGTCATCCGGGCGAGGTTGGGCAATTCGCCGGCCAGGTCGTCGGCACCGAACAGGGCCCGCCCGCGCCGGTTCCAGGTCAGCACATCCATCCGGCGGCCGATCACCAGGGCCGGCACGTTCAGCGTCGCGACGAGCTGGGCCAGGCCGGGCCGCAGCCGTTCGGGTCGAGCCCGTCGCCGGGTCGGCGTCGCCGGTCGGGCGAGGGTGTGCAGGTGCGCCCGTTCATGATCATCCAGCCGCAGCGCCCGGGCCAACGCGTCCAGCACCGCGTCCGAGGCGTTGCGGCCCTGCCCCTGCTCCAGCCGGGTGTAGTACGCGGCGCTGACGCCGGCCAGTGGGCCAGCTCCTCCCGCCGCAGCCCGGGGACCCGGCGGCGTCCGTACTCGCCGAGACCGACGTCCGCCGGACGCAGCTGGGCCCGCCGGGAGCGCAGGAAATCACCGAGCTCGGTACCGGTCTCCATCGACCCAGTATCGCCAATCCGGTGGGGATGATCCTGACCCTGCCGGTGGTACCAAGGACAGACGCTGGTTGGCGGGCCGCCGGCCCGGCAGCCTGGGCGACATGGATCTCCAGCTGAACGGACAGACCGCGCTCGTCACCGGATCGACCGCGGGCATCGGCTTCGCCGTCGCCGTCGGCCTCGCCCGGGAGGGCGTCACCGTCATCCTGAACGGCCGGGACGAGGCCCGCCTGGCCGGTGCGCACGACCGGTTGCTCGCCGCCGTACCGCAGGCCGAGGTACGCACCGTTGCCGCGGACGTGACGACCGCGGCCGGCAGCCGGCACCTACTGGACGCCGAACCGGACGTCGACATCTTGATCAACAACGTGGCGATCTCGGACTTCGCGACGTTCGCCGAGGTCACCGACGAGGAGTGGCTGCGCTACTTCGAGACGAACGTGCTGAGCGCGATCCGGCTGTCCCGGCACCACCTGGCCCGGATGTTGTCCCGCGGCACCGGCCGGATGATCTTCGTCTCGGCCGACTCGGCGATCACCGGCGACCCCGACATGCTGCCGTACGCGATGACCAAGAGTGCGCTGCTCACCGTTGCCCGCGGCATCGCCGAACTCTCCCGGGGGACCGCGGTGACCGTGAACTCGGTGCTGGCCGGCCCGGTCGGCACCGAGGGCGCGATCGACTTCATCGCCAAGGCGGCCGCGGAGCAGGGTCGGTCCGCCGCGGAGGTGGAGGCCGCCTACTTCGATGAATACCGGCCGACCTCGCTGCTCCGCCGGCCCGCCACCCCGGAGGAGCTGGCCAGTCTGGTGGTCTACCTGAGCAGCCCGCTCGCCGTGTCGACCAACGGTGCCGCCGTCCGCGCCGAGGGTGGCTCGGTCCGCACCATCGGATAGCTGATCATTTCAGTCCGCTGTGCGCCAGGGCGGCGATGAAGTTCCGCTGGAAGATCAGGAAGACGATCATGATCGGCACCACCGAGGAGACCGAGGCCGCCATCGCCAGCCCGGCGGACAGGCCGCCGTCGGAGTCGACGAACTGGGTCAGCCCCAGCGGCACGGTGTAGATCGCCTTGTCCGACAGCATGATCAACGGAGTCTCGTAGTCGTTCCAGGAGCCGACGAAGCTGATGATGCCGAGCGCGGCCAGCACCGGCCGGGCCAGCGGCAGGTAGATCCGCCAGAACACCTGCCATTCGTTCGCCCCGTCGATCCGCGCTGCCTCGCCCAGCTCGGGTGGCGCGGCGACGAAGAACTGCCGGATCAGGAAGGTGCCGAACACGGTGAAGATTCCCGGCAGGATCAACGCCCACAAGGTGTTGTAGAGACCGAGTTGCTGGAAGTACATGAAGCGCGGGATCAGCAACAGTTGGGTCGGCACGATCGCGGTGGCCAGGTAGAGCAGGAAGATCCGGTCCCGGCCGGCGAAGGAGAGCCGGGCGAACGCGTAGCCGGCCATCGAGGAGGTGAACAGGTCGCCGACGACGCCGACCAGCGAGACCAGCAGCGAGTTGGCGAAGTAGCGGGCGATCGAGGCGTCGCCGAGCCAGACGTCGGCGTAGTTCAGCCACTGCACCGGATCGGGGATCCAGCGCACCGGGATGGAGAAGACGTCGAGGTTGCGCTTCAACGACGACGAGATCATCCAGACGAACGGCAACAGGAAGCCGATCGCCAGCGCCCAGAGCACGATCGCCTTGACATAGCGACGGATCCGGGCCGCCGGCCGACTGCGGGCCGGCGTCCGGCGCAGCGGCGTCCCGGTGGCCGGCGGCCGGGGGAGGGTTGTGGTCGCGGTCATGTGTACAACCCCTGGTTCCGTTGCAGCCGCCAGAAGAAGACGCTGAGCAGCAGCACGCCGAGGAAGCTGGTGACGCCGATCGCCGCCGCGTAGCCGAAGCGGTAGTACTGGAAGCCGTTCTGATACATCAGGTACGACAGCGTGGTGGTCGACTCGCCCGGCCCGCCCTGGGTCAGGAACGCGATCAACCCGAAGCCCTGGGACTGGCTGATCATGGACGTGATCAACAGGAACGTGGTGGTCGGCATCAGCGACCGCCAGGTCACGGTGGCGAAGCGACGCAGCGGGCCGGCGCCGTCGATCGCCGCGGCCTCGTGCAGGTCGGCCGGCATGCTCTGCAGCGCCGACAGATAGATCACCGCGTGGAATCCGACGCCGGACCAGACCGCGATCATGATCAGCGACAGCAGACTCCACTCCTGCGAGACCAACCAGGTCGGCGGGTCGGCGATCCCGATCGTTCGCAGCCCGAGATTGATCAAGCCGCTGGACGGGTTGAGCAGCAGCAGCCAGACGAAGCCGATCGCGATCGAGGAGACGATGTGCGGGATGAAGAAGATCACCCGCAGCGCGGCCCGGCCGGGCACCTCACCGTTCAGCGCCAGCGCGAGCGCCATCCCGCCGGCCATGGTCAGCGGCACGCCGAATCCGGCATAGGTGATCGTCCGCCGCACCGCGTCCCAGAAGGCCGGGTCGGCCGCCAGTTCGGTGAAGTTGGCCAGCCCGACGAAGCTGAGTCCCTCCAACCCGGACACGACATCCCAGTCGGTGAAGGCGATCGCCAGCCCGGAGAGCAGCGGGATCACGGTGAACGTGGCGAAGCCGAGCAGGTTGGGCAGGATGAACAGCCAGCCGACCCGGGTCGACATGCCGCCCGGTCCGCGGCTGGTGCGGCGGCGGGCGACCGGGAGGGTCGGCTCGATCCGGCCGCCGATGGTCGAGATGTCCGTCATCGGACTAACCTCAGGGGGCCGTCGTGATCGCGGCGTTCGCCTGCTTGTTCGCCTCGGTGACCCAACTCTCGACGGTACGGTCGCCGAGCAGCACCTCGTCGGTCAGCTTCAGCAGGATCTGCTGGATCTGGGTCGCACCGGCGAACTGCGTGTCGACGGCGACCTTGAACTGGTCGGTGAACAGGAACCGTTCGAAGGAGGCCGGGTCGTACAGGGTGTCGCGGTCGGGCCCGAGCAGCTGCGCGATCATGTCGGCCGGCTTCGCGTCGCCGACCAGCGACGGCAGCCGGCCGCCCTTGATCATGTACTGGCCGGCGTTGCGGACCCAGAAGGCGAGGAAGGTCCAGGCGGCGTCGGGGTTCTTGGACTTCGCGCTGATCGACATCAGGTCGCCGATCTGACCCTCGTTCCAGTACGGCTTGCCCTTGGTCGGCGCCGGCGGCGGCATACAGATGGTCTTGAAGTCGTGCGGATATTCCTTGGTGTCGCCGATGTAGCGGACCAGGTGCCCGGCCTGGATCACCATCGCCACCCGGCCGGCCAGGAACGGCGTGTGCGGGAACGTCTGCAGCTTCTCCGCCAGGATCTGCGACCGCGGCATCGCCGTGCCCTCCCGCTGCAGTTCGAGCGCCAGCTCCAACTGCTCGGTGAACAGCGGATGGGCGAAGTTGGCCTTGCCGTCGGCGGTGTAGTTGGAGTTCGGGCCGATGGTGGCCCGGGCCAGGCCCGGCGCGGTGAGCGTGCCGAACGTCTTGTCCGGCACGGTCAGCTTGCGGGCGATCTCGCAGTATTCGTCGACGTCCCACTCCTCCGGCAGGGTGATGCCGGCCTCGTTGATCATGGTCTCGTTGACGTAGGTGTTCCAGGGGGCCAGCGCGGCGGGCACGGCGTACAGCTTGCCGTCGAAGGGATAGTTGTTGACCGGGTCGGCGTCGGCGGTGAAGTTCGCGAAGTCGGCTTCGCCGTTGATCCGGTCGGTCAGATCGAGTGCCAGCGTGCTGCGCTTCTTCAGGTTGGCCGGGCTGTAGGAGAAGAAGATGTCGATCGGCACTCCGCCCTGCAGCGAGGTGTCGAGCTTCAGGTTGCCGGGCTCGTCGTTGACGTACCGGGTGTATTCGACCTTGATCTCCGGGTGTTCCTCGCCGAAGGCCTTGATCAGGTCGTCCGGCCCGGACTCGGGTGGCACCCCGCCCCAGACGCGGAGCACACCTCCCTTGCCGCCTCCGCCGCCACCGGCACCGCCGCCGCAGCCGGCCAGGGCACCGGTGGCGGCGACTCCGGCCAGTCCCGACAAGATTGTTCGTCGTGGCAGGGCGCGCGGGATCGCAGCACCGGACATCGTCTTGGTCATGATCATCTCCCCGTTGAGGTGTGGGTTGGTGCAGGTCAGGTCAGGGTGGCCTCGACCCGTCGTCGTGCGTCGTGCAACCAGAGCCGCATCGTGGCGTGGTCGACCTGGTCGTTCGGGCCGGTGATGGCGAGCGCGACCGGCAGGTTCTCGCCCGTCTGCAACGGGATCGCGCCGCCGAGGCCGCCCAGGTCGAACCACTCGTCCAAGATCAGCACATCGTGCTCGAGCAGCCTCCGGGCGGCCGTCAACGCCGCCGTCGCGGTGGCCGGCACCCGGTCGGTCGGCTGGGCCCAGCCGAGGCGCTTCTTGGAGGCGGCGAGGATCGAAAGGGCCTCCCGCCGGGGCAGCTCGAGCAGCAGCCGGAGCGCGGGACACGAGACGTGCAGCGGGAAGGCCGGCCCCCAGAACGTGATCGTCTCATTGCCCATGGCGGTGCGCAGCAGATAGATCATCTCGGTCCGCCAGAGCAGGCACAGGTGGACGGTGAAGCCGGGATGCTCGGCGGCGATCCGCTCGATCGTGGCGCGCGGCTGGACCACCAGCGGGAACTGCGCGATCGCCGGTGCAAAGGTGAGGATCCCGTAGTCGGGCACGAACCGCCCGTTGGCAGCCTTGCGGACATAGCCGAGCTCGGTCAGGGTCGCCAGCACCCGGGAGATCGAACTCTGATGCAGGCCGAACCGGCGGGCGATCTCGGTGCCGGTCAGCGGCGTGCCCTCATCGATCAGGGTGCGCAGGATCTGCAGCCCGCGGGCCAGCGACTGAACGCCGCCCGGCGGAGCTTGGATGTCGGTCATGGTGGGCATTGTGTCGAACGATCAGTCCGGGACCGCGGAGCGCAGGATCCGCGGGTCGGGGTCGGCATAGCAGCGGAGCGAGAAGATCGCGGCCGGGGCGTTGCCGTTGCCGGCCAGCACCTCGACGGTCAGCCGGTCGGTGGTCACCGGCGGGTCCATGATCACTTCGCGTCGGGACTGGTGATTGTCGCTGATCTCGGCCAGCACCACCGGCCCCGCCAGCACTCGGAAATCGCGGACGCAAAACGGCATCTCGGACTCCGGATGGCCGTAGAGGGCCGACTCCATCGGATGGTCGAAATCGGTGTCGAAGGACAGCTCGATCCGGCCGATCGACTGCGCCGCCGGCCAGCTGAGCTCGAGCCGCGGCGCCGGATCATCGATGGCGGCGACCCAGGCGTTGCTGCCGCTGGTGGGCCGATCGGCGCCGACGCCGACGTTGCTCGCCGGGTAGGCCGCCGGCGCCGGGTCCAGCCGGAGCGCCAGGTTGCGTCCCGCCGGCCGGCGTTCCGGGGTCCAGAACTCGATCCGCGGTCGGCCGATCGCGGCGTCCTCCTCCTGGGTCGCCTTGTGTCGCACGCCGACGGTGCCGGTGATCAGTTGATCACTGACGCGCACCGCGACGCCGGCACAGGCCAGCAGGCTGAATTGGACGTAGCCCGGCTGGTCCAGTTCGGCGTCGAAGTCGATCTTCACCGGCTGGTCCGGGCCGGACTGCAGCTCGAGCTCGGTGGCGGCCAGCACCACATCGCAGGTGTAGTCGTCCGGCCGCAGCCCGATCCGCAACTCCGCCCGCAGGGTGGTCGGCCGGTCGGCGTCGACGATCAGACCGAACTGCGGCACCGGCCCGGCGGCCAGCGGCAACAGTTGGCCCCGGGACCGGTCCAGCGGGACGGCCTGCCCACTGTCCGGCAGCTCGGTGAGGCGCGCCTCCGACGAAGCGGTGATCGTCGCCGACCGGGTCAGATCGTCCGGGTCGTCCAGCAGCACGCCCGGGATGTGCTGGCCGCGACGCAACAGGTCGCGTTGCAGCCCACCGGCGCGCTCCGGAGTAGCGAGCTCGGCCGGGCTGATCCCGTCCTGGAGACACCGGGCGGCCGCGACGCCGACAGCCTGTCCCATGTGCGCCCCGGTCCCCATCACCCGGGTGGAGCCGAACGCGACATGGCTGGCACTGATCAACCGGCCGGCCAGGAAGAGGTTGTCGACGTCGGTGCTGACCAGGCAGCGGTACGGGATCTGATAGGTGCCCCGGGCATGCAGGTGGTTGCTGCCCGGATGCTCGGAGAAGACCCCGTCGGCCGGATGCAGGTCGATCGACCAGCCGCCGAACGCCACCCCGTCGTGGTGCTGCACCTGGTCCAGGATGTCGCTCTGCCGCAGCATGTAGAGCCCCTCGAACCGGCGCGACTCGCGCTTGCCGGGCACGTGGCCGACCCATTCCAGGGTGAGGTTCTCCGCGTCCGGGAACTCACCGGAGTTCTTCAGGTGGTTCCAGACGCCGTAGATCACCTTCCACAGCTCCCACTTGATCAACTCGGTGTCGTGCACGGTGTCCAGCCGGCCGCCCCACTCGATCCACCACAGCCGGCAGCCGTCCTCGGCCGTGTTGAAGCTGCGCGCCCGGGGGATCGTGGACAGGTCCGCCAGCGCGTAGGACGGCGGCACGAACCGGACCGGATGGCCCACATCCTTGCTGTAGAAGTACATCGAGTGGCCGAGCAGCGGTCCGTACTCCTCGGTCGGGGCGAACGGCTCGCTGAATTCGGCCGAGGCCTCGGCACCCATCCGGAACGCGGCTCCGGCCGAGAAGGCGAGCGCGCCGTCGCCGGTGGAGTCCAGGAACAGCGGAGCGGTGAGCTCGTACCGGGTGGAGTTCTGGCTGCAGAACGCGGTCACCGACCGGATCGTGCCGTCGGTGACGTCGGCGCCGACCATCGCCGTGTTCAACAGCAGCGTGATCAACGGCTCCTGGGTCACCTTCTCCAGCAGGATCGTGTCGAAGATGATCGAGTTGCCGTCCTTGTTGCGGTACGTGTTCTCGACGATGATCTCGTCGACCACGCCACCCTCGCGGGCCCAGCGATTGTTGTTGCCCATGTGCGCGGTGGCGCCGAGCACCCAGAGCCGGACCTCGCTGGAGGCGTTGCCGCCGAGCACCGGGCGGTCCTGGACCAAGATCACCCGGACCCCGGCCCGGGCCGCGGTGATCGCGGCGCAACTGCCGGCCATGCCGCCGCCGACCACGATCAGGTCGGCCTCGAGGGCATCGGTCCGGAAGTCGCGGCGTGGCTCGGCCGGGGCCACGTAGAGCTGGCCGGTTCGCGTGCTGGACGACGTCGGCGGCGTGTGCATAGCTACACCTTAGGTATGCGAATAGCGCATGTCCAGGGTCTGGCTATGACAAGTTCAGACCTCCACCGAACTGAACTTGTGATCGCCGTCCGCGACGGTGAAACGGGCCAGGGTCCGGACCTCGTCGCGCACGCTGACCTTCTCGGAGCCGCGGATCTCGATGATCATCCGGTCGGAGTCGAGGTCGCAGACCCCGTAGCCGCAGTGCAGGTCGGCCCAGGCCAGTAGCGGATTCATCGTGCGCCGGATCTGCGCGCGCTCGTTGGCTTCCGGATCGAAGTCGAGGGCGCTCGTGACCGACGGGCTGGTCACTTCGACCCCGATCGTCGGGCCCTCCGGGTCGAGCGTGTCGCGCGGCACATCGGATGCGTAACAGCGGTGCACGTCGCCGCCGAGCGCGACGAAGTTGCGCACCTGGCCGGCGTCGATGGCGTCGCCGATCGCCCCGAAAACGCGCTGCTGGGTGGCCTGGTAGCCGTCCCAGGTGCCGCCGGAGAACTGGGTCGGCTGGTCCGGGGCGTTCGCCGTGTTGAGCCGGGCCAGCAGTAGTTGCTGCGGCAGCAGGTTCCAGCGCACCGGCTTGGCACCGAGACCGTCCAGCAGCCACTGCTCCTGCTCGGCGCCGAGCATGACCAGGTCGGGGTCGCGGCGTCCGCCCTCGTCGGGTACCGTCGCGCCGACCATCGGGTCGCGATACTGCCGGGTGTCCAGCACGTCTAGCTGGGCCATCCTGCCGTAGCGCAGCCGGCGATACATCCGGGCGTCGGCGCCGCGCGGCTGCTGCGGCCGGCGCAGCGGCATGTTTTCCCAGAACGCCCGGTAGGCCGCCGCACGACGATCGAGGTCGAGCTCGCCGGACTCGTAGTCGTTGGCCAACTCGTGATCATCCCAGGTGGAGATGAACGGCGTGTTGTGGCTGACTGCCTGCAGGTCGTCCTCGCCGCGGTAGAGGCCGTAGCGGAAGCGGTAGTCGGCGAGCTCGGTCGCGGTCGCCTCGGCTTCCGGCGGGATGCCGCTCACCGGCCGGCCGCCGTTGATCTGGAGGATGCCGTACTCGTAGATGAAGTCGCCGAGGAAGAGCATCGCGTCCAGGTCGGCGACGGAGGCGTCGCGCATCGCGTTGAAGTAGCCGGCCCGGTAGTTCTGACACGAGGCGAAGCCGAACCTCAGCGGTCGGGAGTCGTTCGGGCCCGGTGCGGTCAGGGTGCTGGCCGGCGCGGAGTGATGATCACCGACCCGGAAGCGGTACCAGTAGCGGCGGGACGGCTTCAGTCCGCGGACGTCGAGGTGGACGGAGTAGTTGTACTCGGAATAGGCGATCGTGGTGCCCTGCCGGACGATCTGGCCGAAACTCTCGTCGGAGGCCACCTGCCACTTCACCTCGAACCGCCCGGCGGCGGGCATCCCGCCGGAGAAGTCGAGCAGGTCGGTGACCAGTCTGGTCCAGATCACCACCGCGTCCGGCAGTGGATCGCCGGAGGCGACACCGGCCCGGAACGGGTCCTTGGTGATCTTGGTCTGCACCGCGGCACCCGCCGGGTCGGGCCGGTGCAGGGCGAAGGCCAGCCCGGCGGCACCACCGCCGGCGAGGGCCAGGAAACGTCGTCGATCAGTGCGGTCCAGGTTGCGGAATGAACGGTCGGCGCTGAACTTGCTCGATTCCCCCATGGCGGGACCTTAAGGCCGGATCGAAGGATCTGACAATGCGTGATGCGCATGATGGACAAAGATTCATGCGCGACCGGTCAGCCGTTCACCATGATCAGCCGAGGTGGTCGGGCAGCTCCGCGGCGACCTTGCTCGGGGGACGGCATCGTGGCGATCTCCTCGGCCACGGCTTGCGCGGCGGCGAGATGGCTCTGCTCCGCGAGCAGCACCTTGGCCGCGTCGGCGACCGTCCCGGCGTTGAAGTCGGCGCCGACCAGCTGCAGCCCGGCGCCGTACGCGCTGACTGCTTCAGCGTTGCTGAACTGATCGGCGCCCTGGGGCAGGAACAGCTGTGGCACGCCGGCGGCGAGCGCGCCGAGCGTGGTGCCGCTGCCGCCGTGATGCACGGCCAGCGCGGCGTGCCGGAGCAGGTCGGCCTGGCGGACCCAGGGCAGCACGGTGACGTTGGCCGGCACGTCGCCGAGCGCTTCGACGCCGACCGTCGGCCCGGCGGCGACCAGCACCTCGGCGTCGGTGGTGGCGAGTCCCTCGATCGCCTGCCGGAAGACCTCGACCGAACCCATCGCGGTGCCCAGCGTCAGGTAGATCAGCGGCCGGTCTCGACGAATTTCTTGTTCTGCAAGGAGAGCGGGCAGATGTCCAGCACCCGGTCGAGGCCGAGGTCGGTCACGCCGCACTCCGCCGCCAGGGCGGCGAACGTGGTCCGGTCGAACGGTGACCCGTCGAGGGCGACCCGGCCGAAGCCGTGTACCAGCACCGGGATGCCGGCGGCCTTGGCCGCGATACCCGCGCCGGGGTTACCGAGCTCCTGGATCACCAACTCCGGTTGAAATCGTTCGATCAGCGGGGCCAGGTCCTTGATGAAGGCCCGGGCAGCACGTTGCCGAAGATGTTCCCGATGATCTTGTTCCGTTCGTCCTCCGGCAAGGTCCGCGGATCCTGGTCGGCGATGGCGCTGAAGGCCTCGCGGATGGACAGGCCGGCGGTGGAGAAGGCGACCGGCTAGGCGTGCTGCTCCGGGTTCTCCCAGAAGTAGCACTCCGGGTCATAGACGGCCGGCGTCGGGTGGATCCAGGTGTTCACGAAGCCACCGAGGGTCAGGTTCTCCTTCCGGGGCACGTTGCGCAGGTCGTTCTTGATCACCGTGATCTGCGGGAAGTTGGCGACGCAGCCCATGAAGAACGGGCCGTCGGAGATGTGGATCTTGATCATCTCCCAGACCAGCTGGTGCCGCTTCAGTTCGTCCGGCTCGACCTTGCTGGCGTTGTAGAGGTCCCAGATCTTCTGGATCGGGCCTTCCCGTTCCGGCTCCAGCCGCGGCGGGTGCCGCTCCCAGGGGTCCAGCTCCAGCTCGGTGCCGGCCGTCTTGGTCCCGGACTGCTGATACCACTGACCCTCCAGCGGTGCCCAGCGGGAGGGCTCGATCGGCACCAGCCAGGTCGGGTTGACCAGCAGGTTGGGCCCGTCACTCGCCTCCCAGTTGCTGCGCGACATCAGCTTGCCGGACTTCCACTGATCATCGAAGCTCTGCGGCGGGATCGGGTTGATCATCAGGTCCAGCCCGACGGCCTTCAGGTCGGCCGCCAGCTGGTTGTCCTTGGTCGAGTGCTCGGGGGAGGAGTCGGCCTGGCTGTCGATCCGCAGCCGCAGCCGCTTGCCGCCGGGCAGTTCCCGGACCCCGTCCCCGTTGGAATCGACGACGCCGAGCTCGTCCAGCAGCTGCTTGGCCCGGTCCGGATCGTAGCTGACATAGGAATCCCGCCAGCCGGCGTAGGCCTGCTTGCCGGTGTCGTTGATCAGGTATTCGATCGCCTTCGGGCTCAGCGTGCCGGTGGTCAGTTCGCCGGTGTTGAAGTAGACCGACTTCCGGACCGCCTCCCGGTTGAACGCGTGCGATATCGCCTGCCGGAACTTGGGGGTGCGGATCAGCTCCCGAACATCATCATCGATGTAGTCGTAGTTGAAGAAGAAGATCGATCCGGTGCCGGAGCCGCTGTCCCACAGAATGATCTCGGTGTTGGACTTGGCGGCGCTGTCCTTGAGGCCCTGGACGTCGTTCAGCGAGACCCGGTTGAACGATCCGTGACAGTAGTCGACGGTGCCCTGCTGGAGTTGCAGCTTGCCGACCTGGTCGTCGGTGACGACACTGATCTGGATCTCGTCGATGTAGGGAAGTTGATCACCGTTCGGCATCACGCACCAGTAGTACGGGTTCCGCTCCAGCACCACGCCCTTGGCGTTGTCGAACGACTTGCACCGGTAGCCGGTCATGGTCGGACACTCCGGATTACGGTGCCAGTCGGAGCGGGTCACCATCAGTCCGCCGACCGCATCCCAGTCGGCCGCCACCTCCTTGTTGTACTTGGGATGGAACTGTTTCAGGTAGTGGCTCGGCATGGACCAGAACGGACCGACGCGGGGACCGTTCACCCACATCGCGATCCGGTCCGGCGTCAACGGTGCCGGCGCGTCGAAGGTGATCTTGAGGGTGGACTCGTCGACGGCGGTGAACGTGGCGAGGGTGCCCTTGCCGGAGCGGGCCTCGTCCGGCGGGGTGACCGCCATCTTCTGCTCCAGGACGAATTCCTCCCACCAGAACATCACGTCGGCGGTCGTCCAGGGCTCGCCGTCGGACCATTTCAGACCTTGGCGGAAGTGGAACGTCCACTCCGAGGCGTCGTCGTTGGCCTCCCAGGTCTCGATCAGGCCGGGGCCGACGTCCTTGCCGTCGTTGAGGTAGCGCAGTGGTGAATTGCCGTAGAAGAACTCGAAGTCCGAGACGGCGCCGGCCGCGCCGGTGGTGGAGAAGACGTTCATGTTGAGCTTGCCGCCGTACTTGCCGGGCGTCACCCAGTGGTGCGGGATCACGTACGGGTGCTCGGGCAGTCGGTCCGCGACCGGCGGCAGGTCCTGGCCCTCGAGCGCGGGCGCCTGCTGGTAGGCGCCCGGCGCCGGCAGGGGTTCGGTCGCCGAGCCCTGTGCCTCGGATCGGGGACCACCGGTGCCGGTGCCGTCCGGCGGGTAGTCCCCGCTGGTGCAGGCGCTCAACGTGGCGGCGCCGGCGATCAGGGCGGAGCCGAACAGGATGCTGCGGCGGGAGAGCTGGGAAGCGTGCATCGGGGCCTCTTCCAACGTCATTGTCGTCCT
This sequence comes from uncultured Actinomycetota bacterium, assembly GCA_963746025.1. Taxonomy (GTDB): domain Bacteria; phylum Actinomycetota; class Actinomycetes; order Propionibacteriales; family Propionibacteriaceae; genus Microlunatus. The sequence goes on along the minus strand of CAVUZU010000010.1, from coordinate 73,383 downwards.
CGTCGACGGCCTGCGTTGCGCTCCCGTTCTCGGCCCCCCCGATCGTCGAGAACGTGCATCCGCCACGAGGTATTAAAGCGCTTAACCTACGGAGTTCCGGGCGTGAACACAGCCCCGCCGCCGCATCGTGAGATGCAGCGGGGCTGGAACTCTTCGGTCAGAGCCGGGCGAAGGCCGCCTCGGCGACGTCGAGCGTCTCGGCAATCTGGGCCTCGGTGTGGGCGGTGGAGAGGAACCACAGGCCGCGCGGCACGATGTTGACGCCGCCGGCGTAGAGCAGTTCGTGCAGTCGGGCCATCGCAAGCCGGTCGCAGGCGACGAAGTCGCGGTAGTCGCGGACCCGGGGCTGGTCGGTGATGTAGGTCTGGAACACCGGGCCGGGGCCGTCCACCAGCAGTGGAACGCCGTGCCGACCGGCGATCTGCCGCAACCCGTCCAACAGCGTCCGGCCGGTGGCCCGGAGGGCCGGATAGAGCTCGCCGGCGTGATCATGAAGGTGGCCGAGGACAGCGTTCGCGGCGGCCATCGCCACCGGGTGAGAGTTGAACGTGCCGGCGTGGGCGACGGTGCCGTTGCTGATCGTGTCCATCACCTCGCGGCGACCGACCAGCGCCGACACCTGCATCCCGCCGGCCATCGCCTTGCCGAAGGTCGCCAGGTCGGGCGTCACGCCGATCACTTCCTGACCGCCGCCGGGGGCGACCCGGAAGCCGGTGATGATCTCGTCGAAGATCAGCAGCGCGCCGTGCTCGGCGGTGAGTCGCCGGGCGCAGGCCGCGAATTCGGCGTCCGGGGTGATGCAACCGGTGTTGCACAGGATCGGTTCCATGATCACCGCGGCCACCGTGTCGCCACGCTCGGCGAACGTCTCGGCCAGGGCGTCCAGATCGTTGTACGGCAACACGATCAGGTCCGCCGCTCCGTTCGGTGGCAGGCCGGCCGACCCGCCGACGGCGGCCGGGTGCCGGGCGTCGCCGGCGGCCGCCAGGTCCGGATGGATGCTGTACAGCACCGGGTCGAGCCAGCCGTGGTAGTTGCCTTCGAACTTGATGATCACGGTCCGGTCGGTGTGCCCGCGGGCCAGCCGGATCGCGCCGTGCACCGCCTCGGAGCCGACGCTGTTGAAGCGCACCAGTTCGGCGCACGGCACCATCGTGCAGAGCCGTTCGGCGACCGCGGCCTCGAGTTCGTGCTGGGCCGCGTAGGCCACGCCGCGGCGCACCTGGTCCGCGACCGCGTCGGCCACCACCGGGGATGCGTGACCCAGCAGATTCGGTCCCTGGCCGAGGACGTAATCGAGGAAGCGCCGGCCGTCCACGTCCCACAGCTCGGCCCCGGCGGCGTGATCGACGAACAGCGGCACCCCGGCGCTGCGCCGGGCGTCGCTGGACACGCCGCCGGCGATCACCTTCCGGGCGCGTTCGTACGCCTCGGCCGATCGCGGTCCGGACGTCGGGTGGTTCATGATCACTCCAATTTCTCGGTCAGCAGACGGAACAACTGGCGCGGCCGGCCGCCACCCGCCGACGGCGCCGAGGGCAAGGGCCAGGCCAGCCCGGCGGACACCAGGTCCTTGAGCATCCGGCGGCCGGTCCGCGGCGTCACGGCCATCGCCGCCGCCACCGCCTCCACGTCGGCGATCACCGGCTGATCGGAGTCGACGTGCTCGACCAGCCGGACCATGATCGTCCGCAGCCGCTCGTCGATCATCGCCGCGCCGTCCGGCGCCGCCTCGATCCGCAGCGTCTCCGGCGAACCGGGCGGCAGCTCGACCGACTCGCCGCCGGTGTCTCGGTAGACGGCGAAGGAGCCCTTGCCGGCCAGGGATTCCTCGACGGCGCCGAGCGCGTTCGCCTCGGCGCCCCGGGCGGTCGGTCCGACCCCGACCCCGACCGCGACCGGTACGCCCAGCGACGCCGTGATCATGGTCATGAACGGTGCCGACTGGAGCCGCTCGGTGAGCAGATCGAGTCCCTCATGCGTGGTGGTGACCAGGAACAGCGTGTCCGAGCGCCGGGTCACGGTGGCGCCGGCCCGCCGGCCGTGGGTCAGCAGTCGTTGCTGGGCGGCGAGGGCGAGCTCCTGCTGCCAGTAGTCGGTGTCCTGGGTCGACGACCGCGGCGCGGTGATCAAGCGGACCGCGATCATGGCGATTCGGTTGGCGCCGAGCCGGCTGCCCTGGCCGAGCAGCACCGCGGTCTCGATCGCATCCCGGACCGTGGCCCGGGTGGGGGAGAGCCGCAGCGCCGGCAGGCCGGCCGCGCGCAACTCGCGCTCGACCGACAGGATCGTGGTCAGCGCCAGGCTGGACTCGCCGGATCGTAGCGATTCGGCATGGAACTCGGCGAAGGCGCCGACCGATTCCGGCCCGGTGTAGGCCAGGGTCCGGACCCGGTCGGACGGCAGGCCGAGTTCGTCATAGGCCTCGGCGACGTCGGACCGGCGCAGCGAGTCGATCGTCAGCCGGGTCAGGTCCAGGTCCGGATCGGCCAGCCGGGCCCGGAGCAGCGCCGAATACAGCGCCGAGCCGCTGAGCGCGACGTGGGTCGCCGGCACGGTCAGCCAGCCGGTGCGGCGGATCCGGTCGTACTGCCAGGGGCCGGGGAACACGGCGGCGTCGATCCGGTCGGCGATCCGGGCGATTGCCTCCTCCTCGGCGCCGTCGTCGGTCGGCGCGGTGACGAAGCGGAGCCGCTGCGGCGCGTACCGCTCGGTGAGTTGCTGGGCACAGGCCTGCATCTCGCGGAGCAGCCGCCGTTGTCCCACCAGACCGACAGAAACGTCCGGTCCGCTCGCCGGGCGGGCGGCGGTCCGCGACTCGGTGCCTTCTTCCTCGATCATCGAATTCCTCCCGCAGTGGTCGGGCGAGCCCCCTGAATCGGCTGCGGCAGGGCTCGCCAGGAGAACACGCGTCGCGCGGCGCCGCCGAGCACGGTCCGCTTCGCCTCGGCCGAGAGCCTGGTGCCGAGCACCCGGCCGAGCGAGAGCCGGTGATCGATGAACGGGAAGTCCGAGCCGAACAGCACCCGGTCCGGTCCCAACTCGGCCACCATGTCCATGATCAACTCGCCGACCAGCAGCGAGCCGCAGAGCTCCAGGCACGTCCGCGGGTGCTGCCGGGCCAGCGTGATCGACTCGTCGACGCCGGCCGGCGTGATCCCGGAGTGACCCAGGATGATCACGGCCTCCGGGTGCTCGGCGCAGACCTGGTCGAACAGCGACGGCGTGTCCCAGGGCGAGCCCTGGGCGGTGTGGCTGAGCACCGGGCAGCCGGTCCGCTGGGCGAACTCCCAGACCGGCGCATACCGCCGCCCGGTCACCGGATAGTTGTGCAGGCTGGGATGCAGCTTGATCCCGACGAACCGCGGATCCGTCGCCACCCGGGCCAGCTGATCGGCCGGGCTCTGCCACGGGTTGATCACCGCATAGCCGGCCAGCCGCTCCGGATAGGCGTCGACCGCGGCCAGCGTCGCGTCGTTGCCGCGTTCGGCGTCGGACTGGATCGCCTGGTTCGAGGACAGCACCGCCACCGCGGTACCGACCCGGTCCATCACCGCGATCATGGTCGCGGCGTCTGGCTCCGGAATGAAGAACCGTGAGTACGGCCCCAGGTGGGCATGGGCGTCCACGACCTCGATGGGCCCGGCGACGCGACCGTTGGCCTCATCCGGTCCCGCTGCAACGGTCGCGTCTGCGGAGAACGGTCGCGGCCGCACTCCATGAACCGAGGCGTCGCCCAACGCTCCCTGAGTCGGGGTGTCGTCCAACGCTCCCTGAGCCTGTCGAAGCGCCGTCCTCAGCCTGTCGAAGGGGGCAGGCCACAGTCGCTGCGCGTTGCCATGGCCGATTGCGGTGATCACGGCATCGTTCAGCCCCGCGCCGTGCAAGCGGTACACAGCCTCGGCCGGATCCCGCACGCCGAACCCGCTGCCGAAGATCATCCGGTCCCCGTACCCGTGCCGGTGCAGCCACTCCAGCACCTGGTGGGTGGCCAGGTTGACCAGATCGAGGTGTAGGCCAGGATGCCGGTCGAGCAAGGGGATCAGGTAGCGCAGCTCCCGGTAGCCGACCTGGCTGATCACCACGACCAGATCGGGATGCCGCCCGAGCAGCGTGTCGATCAGGCCCCAACCGGCCTCGGCCAGATCGAGCCACAGCGGCAGGCCGTGTCGGATCATGGCCGCGAAGAACTCGTCCAGGCCGGGGTCGGTCAGCGCGAACCGGTGCGTGTCGGGAAACAGCCGGAACGCGGCGACGCCCTCGGCCGCCGCCCGGTCCACCAGGGCAGCGGGATCGGCCAGCTCACCGGGCGTCGCCGGCACCGCCGACCAGCACGGCCGCGCTCCCAGGTCGGCCAGTTCGGCCGCGACGAGGCTCGCCTCGGCGTTGCCGACCAGCGGGTCATGCAACCAGGAGGCCATCGATCCGATCAACGCACCGCTGAACCCGAACCGGGACAGGTGATCCCGGATCGCGGCGGCGTCACCGCGGCCCAGCGGCCGTTCCGGATGCTGACCGGTCCGGACGTGCGCGTCGAACCACCGGGTGGCGGCGGGCAGGGTCGTACGCGGAGGCTCGGTCATCGCTTGATCATTCACGGTGCGCGGGTCGGGTCCGGTCACCGGGTCACCGCCGCCAGGGCGAGACCGGTGATTCGCCAGTGGCCGGCCATCGGCAGGCCGAGGATGATCACGTCGCCGTCCAGCTCGGGACCGACCGGGATGTCGTTCAGCCGGGGATCGGGGCCCGCGATGAGGCCGGTCAGCCGGACGCCGGCCCGGCCGGTGGTGACAACCTCGATGATCACCTGGTCGAGGGGGACATTGGGGTTCTCGCTCCCTGAGCTTGTCGAAGGGCCACGGTGATCTGGCTGGCCCTTCGACAGGTTCAGGGAGCGAGAGCCCTCTTGCCGACTCTGTTCTGCCCGGACCGTGATCTTGGTCGTAGACAGGGTGCCGGACCGTGGATCGCGTTGCCGGACTGCGAACTCAGGCGTGATCAGATCGGCGCCGGCCCACCCGGCGGCCCAGTGCAGGCCGCCATCGGCACCGCGGCGGATCCAGCTGCTCGATCCCACCGTGTCGATCACGTCGGCGGTCCGTACCTCGATCTCGTCCGGCCCGTTGGTTGCGGCCAGGTCGAGTGCTTCGGCATTCGGGCCGGGGCGGATCACCGTGCTGAAGTCGCCGTGGTTGCGTTCGAGGGTGAGCCCGTAGAGGGGTGCATACTCGGCTGTTCCGGTGCCGGGGTCCGGTCGCCGAGCCAGGCCCTCGGTCAACTGGATCGGTTGATCACCGGGCTCCGCCAGTACGGTCAGCAGCAGACCGGGCCCACCAGGCGCACCTGACCGGAAGCCGCCGCCGGCGGGCTGCCAGGGCTCGACGGCGTGCCAGTGGCAGGCGAACCCGTGCGACGAACTGTCCCCGTCCTGACCTTCGTCTCCGTCGGCCCGGTCCCGGACGATGATCACGATCGGGTCCTGCCGCACCATGATCACGTCCCGCTGCTGCGCCGGACCGTTGCCGTGATGTTCCGCGGCCAGCGCGACCACCGGGCCGGCATCGAAGGAGCCGAGCAACCGGGCGCCTCGGTCGACGCCGAGCTCGGCGTCGTCGACGGTGATCGTGTTGTGCCCGCGACCGGACTGATACCAGCTGAGATAGTCCGGCACGTCGTAGCTGGCCGGGCCGCCGGCCTCCCAGAGCAGCGGCTCGGACCAGCCGTCCAGCAGCAGGTCGAGCACGGCTCGGTGCGAGTGCGACTCCAGCTCGTGCTCGATGTGCGGACCGAGATTGATCAACAACCGAAGATCATCCTCGGCCCGGAGCAGCGCATAGCCGGAGTCCGGCAGCAGCTCGACCGGCGGTCGCTCGCACTTCGCCGGCGCGTCGGCCGCCGCGGCCAGCTCCGGAGCGTCGAGCAGGTCGGCGCCGCGGCGCAGGAAGTCGGCCGGCCAGATCACCCCCGAGTCCTGCAGATGCGGGATCCAGCCGCCGGACGTGGTCAGGGTGACCAGCCAGTCGTGCATCGCCCGGACCCGCGGGTGCCGGGCGATCTCCCCGTCACCGTACTGCAGATCGACCTGGGCGGCGAGCTGCACCGCCTCCAGGACCATCACGTGGTAGCCGGGCGAGCGTTCGTAGTGGCCGCCGTCGGGATAGACGTCCAGCGCCAGGTGTTCGAGCAGCCGGTCCCGGCCGCGCCGCTCCCAGCTCGACGCCTCGACCAGGTCCGGCAGCACCGCGGCGAGCTGGATCAGCTGGCTGGCCGACACCAGTTGCCAGTTGCCGTGCCGGAAACGATCATGCTCGTCATAGGCCCAGCGGGCGCCGCCGATCAGCGTGGCGATCAACTCCCGCCAGGCCCGGTCGGAGAGGTCGGTCGGTGTCAGCACCTCCAGCGCCGGCAGCAGGTTGTGGCAGCGTGCCCAGGTGCCGAGCGAATACCAGATCACGTCCAGGCCGGGCCATTCGCCGACCACCGTGTCCCGGGTCTCGGCCCAGCGCACCAGGTGCCGTTCGACGGCACGGAGTCGATCATGATCACCGGTCAGCAGCCAGGCCTTGATTCCGCCGGACAGCCAGCCGAGATAGTGCCAGCCGTACCGCAGGGACCGACCCAGCGCGGCCCCGGTCACGTCGAACCCGTCGTCGAGCAGCCCGTCGGCCGCGGTGATGATCGACTCAACCGCCGCGCTGCCGCGGACCGACTCGGCCCACTCCGGCAGCGGCCAGGCCACGCGGCGCTGCCGGCCGGCCAGCCAGGTCCGCAGCGCGGTCAGGTCGCCGACGCCGTCCGGCCGGCCGAACGCGGCGATCAGGTCGTCATCGGACAGCCGGCTGATCCGGTCGTCGATGTGCCGCGCCTTCTCCGGCCCGGTGTTGATCGACTCCGTGGTGACCGACTCGGTGTTGATCGGTTTGCCGCTCATCGGCTCAGCTCCGCCGGCGCCGGCAGGTCGATCGGCTGCCGGGTCTGCAGCGACTCGTGGGCCGCGGCGAGCACGGCGGTCACGCCCCGGCTGCTCTCCAGGGTGATCAAGGGTTCCGCTCCGGTCCGACAGCAGTCGATCCAGTGCACGATGGCGTCCCGGTACGCGCCCGCGGGCACGCCGTGGGTGACCCGCTGCAGCAGCGTCCGGGGATAGGTCAGGCCCTCGGGCCGGGCGACGACCAGGTTCTCCGCCTGCCGGTCCAACTGGATCACGCCGCCCTCGGCGACGATCCCGATGTAGGAGTCGACCATGGTCGGGAAGCTCGCCGGCGAAATCCAGGCCGACTCGAAGGTGGCGACCGTGCCGCGCTCGTACTCGGCCTGGATCTGGATCGCATCCGGGGTGTCGATCCCGCGGCTACGCAGCACGCCCCAGCGCGCGGTGGCATAGACCCGGATCACCCGGTCCCGGATCAGCCAGGACACCAGATCGATGTCGTGGCTGGACAGGAACCAGGCGCAGCTGGTGTCGCCGGCCCAGTTGATCATCTCGGTCGGCACGGTGATCGTGTCGTTCTTCCGGGCGTACGCGACCGCGGCGTCGCCCATGCTGGCCAGCTCCGCGTGTGCCTGGGCATACGCGGGCACCCAGCGATGATTGAACAGGCACATCCCGACCACCCCGGCGGCCCGGACCGCGGTCAGGGCCCGGTCGGCGTCCGCGACCGAGGTGGCGAACGGCTTCTCCACCAACACATGCCGTCCCGCCTCGGCCGCCGCGACGACCAGCTCGGCGTGCTGGTGATCGGGGGTGGTGATCACGACCGCGTCCACCGCGTCGTCGGCCAGCAACTGCGCCGGCTGATCATGGACCCGCGGCCGCGCAGCGCCACCGGCGGTGACCGCGTCGGCCAGCCGCTCGGCGCTGGACCGGGTTCGGGACGTGACGGCGCTGATCGTCACCCCCGGTTCGCGGGACAGGGCGACGGCGTTGCCGTGGCCCATGATCCCGGCGCCGACGATGCCGATCCGGAGCGGCCCTTCGACAGGCTCAGGGCGCGGGTAGGGGGTGGGCTCAAGGCGCGGGGGAAGGGTCACCGGGGCTTGGCCAGTTCCGTGTTCCAGGCCTTCTCGGCGTCGGCCAGCGCCTGCTCGGCGGGCTTCTTCCCGGTCAGGAAGGCGACGATCTCGGTGTCGAAGATCAGTCGCAGCTGCTCGTCGTTACCGGAGCCGAGGGAGGCGTCGGTGCTGTTCGGGAAGGTCTTGATCAAGGTCGCGATCGCGGCGTCGGCCGGGGTCTTGGGGCTCGCCGTCTTCTCGGTGAAGAACGGATCCTCGAGCGCCTCGGGGGCCGACGGATAGATCGCGACCAGCTTGCAGAAGGCGACCTGATTGGCCGCCGAGGTGACGAACTTCAACCACTCGGCGCCGGCGGCTGGGTTGTCGGCGGCCTTCGAAATGCCGAAGATCTGCTGGCCGGGCATCATGAACTTCCCGGACGGCCCGGTCACCGGCGCGGTGACGGCGATCTTCTCGTACACCTGCGGGGCGTTCTTCTGGATGTTCAGCAGGTTGGACGACACCGTGATCGGGGAGATCGCGATCAGCCGGTTCTCCAGGTTCTGCGGCAGGTTCCGGATGTCGGAGCTGATCGCCCCGGGGGCGATCGCGCCGGAGTCGAAGAGGGGCTTGAACTTCGCGATGAACTCGCGGGTCTGGTCGGTGTTGAATGCCGCCGTCTTCTTGTCCTCGCTGAGCAGCGGAAGATCGTTCTGCTGCACCACGGCGCTGGTCGGGATCAGGTTCATCGCCGACTTGCCGGTCGCCTTGTGGTAGGCCACGGCGAGCTCGAGCGCGTCCTCGAAGGTCTTCGGCGGTTGCGCCGGATCGAAGTCGGTCGGTTCCAGCAGTTCGGTGTTGTAGAAGGCGAGCGAGGTGCCGCCGTTGTACCAGGGGATCGCGATCTGCGCGCCGTCGGCGTTCTTCAGCGTCTCGGTCAGGCCGGGCGCGTAGACGGCCAGCTCCTCGGCGCTGAAGAACTCGCCGAGATCACGCATCTGGCCGCCGAACAAGCCGGTGGTGGCGGAGGTGAAGTTGACCGCGTCGGGCACCTTGTCGGCGGCGATCGAGGCCAGCAACTTGGTGGTGATGTCCTGCCCGGGAACGTCCACCCAGTTGATCTTGACGTCGCCGTGCTGACCCCGGTAGCTGTCGATCATGCCGTTGAGATAGTCGGCGTAGTTCTTCTGCAGATTGATCGTCCACCACTCGACCTCCCCGGCGAACTTGTCGCCGGCGGGGGCCTGGGGCTCGGCGGCCGGGTTGCCGGAGAGGCAGCCGGCCGCGCCGAGCAGCGGCAGCAGGCCGGCGCCGGCGGTGAACCGGCGACGGGAAAAGGCGGTGGGCGCGGTCACGGCGTCCCTCCTGACGAGTAGTGTCCTGAAGGCAGGTTACGGACATCAGTTTCGGATCGATGTCTGGAAGAAGTCAAGGGGGAGACGGGCGTGATTGTTGAGGTATTGACAGGAAACGCCGATCCTCCATAGTTTCGACGTGATTCCTGAACCACATGTTTCGGGCGGATTACGACGCGAGAGGGGTGCCGGTCATGGCGATGCCTGCCGCCGGGCTGGCCCGGCGCGGTTCCGGCGGGCCCGGTCGGGTGGTCGGTCAGCGCTGGTGGACGCCGTACCTGTTCCTGTCCGTTGGGCTGGTGCTGTACGCGGCGATGTTCGCCTGGCCGGCCGTGATCGCGATCCAGCTCGCGTTCTCCCGCTACACGATCGTCAGCCCGATCAGCTTCGTCGGCCTGGCCAACTTCCAGGCGATGGCCGTCGATCCGCGGTTCTGGCATGCGCTGACCAACTCGCTGCTGTTCCTGATCATGTTTCTGCCGTTGTCGGTGGTCGTCCCGCTGTTCCTGGCGCTGCTGGTGAACATCCCGCTGCGCGGCATCCAGGGGTTCCGGATGGCCTACTACCTGCCGGTGATCACCTCGATGGTCGCGGTGGCCGTCGGCTGGCGGTACGTGTTCAACCGCGAAGGCGTGGTCAACTGGCTGCTCAGCCTGGTCGGCCTGGGACCGATCGACTTCCTGCTCAACACGGACTGGGCGCTGCCGACCGTGGTGCTGTTGGAGGCCTGGAAGAGCGCCGGGCTGTTCATGATGATCTATCTGGCCGGGCTGCAGGCGGTGCCGCGCGAACTGGTCGAGGCCGCCCGGGTGGACGGCGCGTCGGCGATCCGCCGGCTCTGGCACGTGATCATCCCCGGTCTGCTGCCGACTTTCGCGGTCACCCTGACGCTGAGCATGCTGGAGGGGATGCGGGCGTTCGAGTCGGTCTACGTGCTGACCCGCGGCGGGCCGCTGGACTCGACCCTGACCCTCGGCTACTACATCTGGTCCAAGGCCTTCCAGGACTACGACATGGGCTACGCCAGCGCGATCGGCCTGGTGCTCTGGGCGATCATGATCGTGTTCGCGGTGGCGAACCTGTTCGTCACCCGGCGGCGGGACCGATGAGCACGCCGACGATGAAGGTCGACGCCGAGCCCCGCCGGCGGACCCGGCGCGCCCGGGACGCCGGCTGGTACGTCCGCCGGGTGCTGCTCTATCTGGCGCTGATCGTGCTGGCCGCCGGGTTCATCGGGCCGTTCCTGATCCTGCTGTCGGCCGCGACCAAACCCGGCACCCAGGACGTGTTCTCGTTCCCGCCCGACCTGATCCCGCGGCCGCCGGTGGGCGACTTCTTCGTCGAGGCCTGGACCACGATCCCGTACGGCCAGTTCCTGCTCAACTCCGTGTTCTACGTGATCGTCATCGTCCCGCTCTACCTGGTGGTGAGTGCCCTGGTGGCCTACCCGCTGGCCCGGATCGCCTTCCGGGGCAGGGGATTCTTCTTCCTGCTGTTCCTGTCGATCATGTTCCTGCCCGGCGAGTTGATGTTGATCCCGCGGTTCCTGGTGATGAGCCAGCTGGGGCTGACCGACAGCTACACCGCGGTGATCCTGCCCGCACTGCTGTCCTCGCTCGGCATCTTCCTGCTCCGCCAGGCGTTCCTGCAGATCCCGGACGAGGTGATCGAGGCGGCCCGGGTCGACGGTGCGAACGAGCTGATGATCTTCGCCCGGATCGCGGTGCCGATCGTGGCGCCGACCCTGGCCGTGCTGGCCATCCTCGGCTTCATCTCGGTCTGGAACAGCTTCATCTGGCCGCTGGTGGTGCTGACCAGCCAGTCGAAGTTCCCGATCGCGCTGGGCATCGCCTATCTCACCGGCGTCAGCGGCACCGACGTCCGCGGGCTGGCCGCCGGCACGGTGATCTCGCTGGTCCCGGTGATCATTGTCTTCCTGATCTTGCAACGGCGCATCCTCTCCAGCATGGGTGGTGCCGTGAAGGGCTAGTGCCCTGCGCCCGAACTACGGCACCTAATTCGGCGCGCTGAAGCGGCGATCTGCTGCGTTGTCGTCAGTCGACGTAGGGCACCACTACGCCTCCCTCCTCCGCCTAGCAGCTCACCACTTCATCCCACCGACTCAGGCACCGAACTTCGGGCGCAGGACACTAGTAGCGTGTCGCCGCTAAGGGCGGTGGTATTTGGTGGATAGTGGCATCGAGCAGTCTTCCCCCTGCTGAAAGGTGCTTTTGATGCCTCGTCCGAAGGTGTATGTGGTTCGGTTGTCGGTGACCGATCGCGAGAAGTTGATCAAGGTGGTGTCGACCGGTCGTCATCCGGCGCAGGTGGTGCGGCGGTCTCGGATCCTGCTCGAGCTGGATGCCAATCATGGCCCGGTCGATGATCGAGCGGTGATCGCTGAGCGGCTCCGGGTTGGGGTGAACACGGTGCGCGGGGTCGCGAAGCGGTTCGTTGAGACCGGCGGTGACGTCACGGTCACGGTGAGTCGGAAACCGCGGGAGTCGCCGCCGGTGCCGTCGATCATCACCGGTGAGGTGGAGGCCCGGCTGATCGCTTTGGCCTGCACGTCCCCGCCTAAGGGTTACGCTCGCTGGTCGTTGCGGCTGCTGGAGGACCGGGTCGCGGCGTTGACGGATCTGCCCGACCTGGATCACTCCACGATCGGGCGGGTGTTAAAAAAACGGAACTGCGTCCTCATCTGAAGAAGTGCTGGACGATCCCGCCGAGAGCCAACGCCGAGTTCGCTGCCCGGATGGAGGACATCCTCGCGGTCTATGCCCGACCCTACGATCCCGGCTGTCCGGTCGTTTGTATGGACGAAAAGCCCTACCAGCTCCTCGGCCACGTCCGCGAACCGGTCCCGGCCCTGCCGGGCAGGGACCGGTTGGAAGACAACGAATACGTTCGAGGCGGGACCTGCTCCATCTTCGTCTGGGTCGAGCCGCTCCGCGGCTGGCGACGAGTCGATGCACAGCCGCGGCGCACCAAGATCGACTGGGCCCACCAGGTCGAGCGCCTGCTGACCACCGACTACCCGGACGCGGACAAGATCATCTTGGTGATGGACAACCTCAACACCCATAGCATCGGCTCACTGTATGAGGCATTCGATCCCGAGCATGCGTTCGCACTGGCCCAGCGGCTGGAGATCCACACCCCGAAACACGGCTCCTGGCTCAACATCGCAGAGATCGAACTTTCATGCCTGACCCGGCAATGCCTCGACCGCCGAATCGGCGACCTCGACCTCCTCAACACCGAACTCGCCGCTTGGCAACACGCCACCAACCAAGATCAACGCCAGGTTGACTGGCAATTCACCACCACCGACGCCCGGATCAAGCTCCGCCACCTATACCCACAGAATTAGACGCGACACACTACTAGTGCCGTACTGGCCCCCGCAGACCCCTCGAAAGGACAACATCATGATCAGCGAGCCACGGCCGATCGGCCGCCGGGCAGTGCTGGCCGGCGCCGCCGGCATCACCGTCGCCGCCGGACTCCCGCTCGGCACCGCCTTCGCCGCCCCGGGTTCCGGCTACGATCTCCCCCCGGCCTTCGCCGAGGCGCAGCAGGCCTACCTGGCGATCGGCTACGAACACAACGAGGCTGGCGGCTATGCCTGGGGTGAGTCGTACTTCCTGCTCGGCCTGCTCCGGATGTATCAGGCCTACCGCGACACCGACTACCTGGACACGTTCGTCGCCCGGGCCGAGCACCTGGCCGCGACCACCGATCAGGCTCGCGGCGTCACCGACTACCGCGGTCGTTCCGGTCCGGTCTGGCGGACCTCCGGGGCCTACACCGCCGCCCACGGCGTGATCAAGGACGGTGCCGGCACGCCGGCGATCCAGGTGCGCTGGGCCGGTGCCCGGGGTGCGGAATCGACCGCGGAGATCTCGGCGGTCGCCGGTGACACGTTCACCCTGACCCTGCGCAATCCCGCGTCCACCACGGTGATCACCCGGACCGGTGTTTCGCTCGACCCGGCGGCGGCGACCTACGCGGTCACGGTGATCAACGCGGCCTACGCACCCGGGCTCCGCTGGACCGCTGTTGATCTTCGGGATCAGCCCGCGGTGGCGCCGGCGCCGGCGGCCGGGACGGTCGCCTTCGAGTCGCAGTTCTATGCCTACGCGGTGCACACCGGCATGATCGCCTATCCGCTGGCGCTGTTCGCCCGGATCGTCGCCGAGAGCAGGGACCTGGGGCGTCGGTACGGCGCCGCGGCGAAGCGGGCCGGCGCGGCCGCCGCGGCGGCGATCGCCTTCCACGACGAGGAGTTCCGGATCGTCGACGGGGTCGGCGACTACGTCTGGCCGAAGGGGGCGCCGATCCCGTTCGACGGCCTGATCCAGCCCTACAACCAGAGCCACGGGCCGGGCCAGGCGCTGGCCGAGCTGTATCGCGTGACGCGGGCGAAGGCGTACCGGACGAAGCTCACGGCGATGCTGGAGGGCTTCGCCCGCGGCGTCAGCACCGACGCCGACAGCGCGTACGTCTGGAACTACTGGCCGCCGCACTGCGAGCTCTACAACGGCTACGCGGCCGCCGACCAGCTGTCCACGTACACGCCGTACTACTCGGCGGTCCGCTCGATCGAGGACATCAGTCATGCGGCGATCACGATCGAGTTCCTGGCCGCGGCCCACGCCGCCGGGATCCGGCACGATGATCTTGACCTGCCCGCGGTCGCCAAGACCTTCGTCGACAACGTGATCAGGTCGCAGACCGAGGTCTGGTTCCGGATCGACGGTACGGCCGACGCGGTGCCGGGCAACGCGGTGCAGGCGGCCCGCTGGATGCTCTACGCCCGCCACGACCCCGAGATCTATGCTCAGTGCCTGCGGATCTACGACGCGGTTGCCCTGGTGCCGACCCAGGGCTCGCACGCGCTCGGCATCGGCTACCTCAACTGGGCCCGGAAGCGCGGCTGGGAACGTTCTTGATCATCGGGATCGGCGCTGGTCCGGCCGGCCGCGCTTCACGGCGTGCGTAGCCGGATCTGATCCCGGAGCTCGGCCCGGGAGGCGATGCCGAGCTTCGTGTAGACGTGCCGGAGGTGGTATTCGACGGTCTTCGGGCTGAGGAACAGGGCGGCGGCCGCCTCCCGGGTCGTCCGCCCGTCGGCCAGCAGCAGGGCGATCTGTAGCTCGCGCGCGGTCAGGTCCAGCACCGGGCCGAGGTGGCGGCGGTGGGCGGTCACGCCGGTCGCGTTGAGTTCGGCCAGGGCGACGTCGGCCCAGAACGGCGCGCCCAGCCGCTCGAACGTCTGCAGCGCGATCCGCAACTGGTCCCGGGCCGCGACCCGGCGGCGGTTCCGGCGCAGCAGTTGGCCGACGACGAGCCGGGTCCGCGCCTCCTCGAACCGGTCCAGGGTGCGGCCGTGCAATTCCAGGGCCCGCTCGAGCAGCGCGGTCAACTCGGCCGGCTCGGCGAGCAGGGCGCGGACCCGGACGGCCCGGGCCAGCGACCAGGGCTGCCCCTTCCGCTCGGCGTTGGCCAGATAGTCCGGTGCGAGCTGCCGGGCCTCCGCGGTCCGGCCGATCCGGGTCAGCGCCTCGACCAGTTCGGGCACGGGGGACAGGTCGACGTCGAGCACGCCGCGCTCCCGGAGCCAGTCGTCGAGGGCCCGGAAGGAGGCGATCGCGGTGTCGGTCCGGCCCTGGGACAGCTCGAGCTCGGCTCGGCCGAACCCGGTCCAGGCGGTGGCCATGTGCAAGTCGTGCGTCGCGGCCAGTTGTTGCGCTTCCGTACCGTGCCGGTCGCTCTCCTCGACCCGGCCCATCCGCGCGGCGAGCCAGCTGAGCCCGGCCAGCGCCGCGCCGAGTTCGGTGGCCTGGCCGAACTCGCGGGCCAGCGCGGCGGCCTCGCCGTAGCCGGCCTCGGCGCGGGTCCACTGGTCAGTGGTCGCGTCGTCGCGGGCCAGGTGCCAGAGCAGGTGCGGCAGGGCGCCGATCGCCGAGGCCTGCCGGCGCCGGTCGACGGCGTGGGCGACCAGCTCCCGGCCGGCGTTGCTCTCCCGCAGGAACAGCGGGCCGAGCACGTCCCAGGCCAGCAGGGCATCGTTCGCCTCGCCGAGTGCGGCGAGTCGGTCGACGCCGGATCTGATCATCGCGGCTCCGGGTCGGCCCGCGACGATCCGGGCGATGCCGACCGCCATCCAGGCCACCGCCGCCGCCCGCTCGGCAACCAGGTCGCCGGCCGCCCCGCTGCTGCTGGACGCGCCGTCGCGGGCGGCGAGCAGCCGTTCGAGCTGATCGGCCGCGGCCGCGGCGCCGGCGATGTCCAACAGCAGGAACGAGACTTCGACCGCATCGGCGTACAGCACCAGGGCCTCTTCGGGCGCCCGGTCCCGGGCGGCGTCCGCGGCGCCGATCAGCAGGTCGCGGGCCTCGCGCAGCGAGCCGCCCCGGGCGGTGGCCAGCCCGGCCAGGCCCTCCGCCCAGGCGACCAGGGACGCCGACCGGTCGTGCCGGACCGCCAGCCCGGCCAGCTCGACCGTCAGCCGGTCGTCGCCGGCGGACCAAGCCGCCTCGGCTGCGCGCAGGTAGCGCTCGCCCCGGTCCTGGTGCCGGGGCGACAGGTGCGCGGCCCGCGCGTAGGCGCCGGTGGCGACCGCGTACGCACCCCGGTCCGCAGCCCGGCGGCCGACCGCGGCCATCGCCGCGGCGACCGGCTCCGCGGTGCCGAGGGTCGATGCGCTCAGCTGCCAGGCCCGGAGATCATGATCGCCGGCGGGCAGTGCCGCGGCGACCAGCCGATGGGTACGGCGCCGTTCGGCGCCGGTTGCCGCGGCGTAGACCGCCGAGCGCATCAGGGAGTGCTGGAAGACGACCCGGGTCTCGGTCGTGCTGACCAGCCCGGCCGCCTCCGCGCGTTCCACCGCGCCCAGGTCCTCGCCTTCGGCGGCGCAGACCCGCGCGATCAGATCCAGATCTCCGTCGGTGACGGCGGCCAGCAGCAGGACCGAACGGTCATCCGGCGGCAGGTCGGACAGCCGACGGCCGAAGGTCTCGGCGACCACGGCCGGCACCGGCAGCGGGAAGTCGGTCGGCTGGTCGTCGATCCCGGCCGGATCGCGGGCCAGTTCCCGGATCGCCAACGGATTGCCGCCGGCGATCCTGATCACCCGGTCCCGCCGGGCACCGGTCAACGGTGCCGGTGCGGTCGCCTCGGCCAGGTTCGCCGCGGCGGCGTCGTCGAGCCCGGACAACTGCAGCCGCGGCAGGTCGTCGGCCGACCACGGCGGCTCGTCTTCGGTCCGGCTCGCCGCCAGGACGAAGACCGGATCGGCCAGCAGCCGTCGCCCGGTGAAGGCCACCGCCTCGGCGGAGGCCCGGTCGACCAGGTGCAGGTCGTCGACGACCAGACCGACCGGGCCCTCCTCGGCGGCCTGGGTGACCAGGGTCAGCACGCCCGCGCAGACGGCGAACCGGTCGATGGTGCCGCCCCGGCGCAGCGCCAGGGCAATCCCGAGGGCCTCCGCCTGCGGCTCCGGCAGCCGGTCGAGACGATCAAGGACCGGGCGCAGCAGCCCGGCCAGCCCGGCGAACGGGAGGTCCCGTTCGATCTCGGTGCCGGTCACCCGGAGCAGCCGGAAGGCGGTCGCCCGCTCCGTCGCGTACTCCAGCAATCGGGTCTTGCCGATGCCGGCTTCACCGGTGATGACCAGCGCACCGCCGCGGCTCACCGCGGCATCCGCCAGCAGCGCGTCGACCGCGCGCTGTTCGGCCCCCCGACCTATCAGCATGTACGTCGAGTGTAGGGAGCGTTGCGGCCCGGCGGAGCAAGATCGGGATTCCCGGTCGAGCAAGATCGCGGTACTAGGGGGCCGCCCTGATGCGGGCCGGGTCCGGTCCGGCGGATTCTCGAGCGGGGCCCGGATGATCCGGGCGCCGTCTTCGAAGGAGAAGATGATCATGACAGCAACCACCGACAAGCCCGCGCTCGACGAACAGAAGCTGATGGGCTTCGTCTTCCGGGCCGTCGACGAAGTGGGCGCCACCCTCAACTGCGCCCTCGTCGTGATGGGTGATCGACTCGGCTACTACCGGGCGCTGGCCGATCACGGCCCGCTGGCCGCACCGGACCTGGCCCGGCTCACCGGGACCGGCGAGAAATACGCCCGGGAGTGGCTGAACGCCCAGGCCGCCGGCGGCTTCGTCAGCTACGAGCCGGCCGACGGTCGCTACACCCTGCCGGCCGAACATGCGGTCGCCCTGACCGACGAATCGTCGCCGGCCTTCCTGCCCGGCTTCTTCCAAATCGCCTTCGGCACCGTCCGCGACGCCGATCGCATCTTCGAACTGGCCCGGGACGGCGACGGGCTCGGCTGGGGTGACCACAACGGCGACGTGCACGACGGCTGCGAGCGCTTCTTCCGGCCCGGCTACGCCGCCAATCTGGTCGCCGGGTGGCTGCCCGCCCTGGAAGGGGTGACGGCCAAGCTCGAGGCCGGGGCGAAGGTCGCCGATCTCGGCTGCGGCCACGGGTCCTCGACGATCTTGATGGCGCAGGCCTATCCTCGCTCGACCTTCGTCGGCCTCGACGCCCACGCCGGCTCGATCGAGACCGCCCGCCGGCGGGCGGAGGAGGCCGGGGTGGCCGACCGGATCACGTTCGAAACCGCGCCGGCGACCGGATTCTCCGGCTCCAGCTACGACCTGGTGACCACCTTCGACGCCCTGCACGACATGGGCGATCCGGTGGGCGCCGCCCGGCAGGTCGCCGCCGCGCTTGCCGCCGACGGGACCTGGATGGTGGTCGAGCCGGCCGCCGGCGACCGGGTCGAGGACAACTTCAACCCGGTCGGCCGGGCCTACTACGGCTTCTCCACCCTGCTCTGCACGCCGGCCTCGCTGGCCCAGGAGGTCGGTCTCGCTATCGGCACCCAGGCCGGCCCGGCCAAGATCAACGACATTGTGGCGGCCGCCGGCTTCGGCCGCTTCCGGATCGCCGCGCAGACCCCGTTCAACAACGTGCTGGAGATCCGCCGCTGAGGCCGTACTGAATGACTAATGGGTGAGATCGAGCCGGTTGCCGGCGAGATCTCACCCATTCGTTCGTGTCCGAGAGGGGACTTGAACCCCTACGCCCTGTTACGGGCACTAGCACCTCAAGCTAGCGCGTCTACCAATTCCGCCACCCGGACCGGGCTGGTGTGAACAGCGCCTGAACTATAGCAACGAGGAGGCGCCGAACGACAATCCGATACCGGCCGGGATCGGCCGGTGAGCCAGGCCTGCCTTTCTGGAATCGTTCAAGAAAAGGCGTTACGGTGCCGTCATGACCGAATCCAGCGCAGCCGAGGCGGTCCCGACCCACGACGAGCCGCACGGCGAGGGCCTGCAGCAGAAGCTCAACTGGCTCCGCGCCGGCGTGCTCGGCGCGAACGACGGCATCGTCTCGACCGCCGGCATCGTGGTCGGCGTCGCCGCCGCCACGGCCGACCGGGGCGCGATCGGGCTGGCCGGCGTGGCCGGTCTGGTGGCGGGCGCGGTCTCGATGGCCGCCGGTGAGTACGTGTCGGTCAGCACCCAGCGCGACTCCGAGCGGGCGCTGATCGCCAAGGAGCGCGAGGAACTGCGGTCGATGCCGGAGGAGGAGCTGGCCGAACTGACCCAGCTCTACCGGGACAAGGGACTGTCCGACGAACTGGCCCACGAGGTCGCCACCGAGCTGACCAAGAAGGACGCGCTCAAGGCGCACCTGGACGTCGAGCTCAATCTCGACGCCGACGATCTGACCAACCCGTGGACCGCCGCGTTCGCGTCGGCGATCTCGTTCACCGTCGGCGCGCTGTTGCCGCTGCTGGCGATCCTGCTGCTGCCGGAACCGATCCGGGTGCCATTGACCTTCGCCGCCGTGATCCTGGCGCTGGCCCTGACCGGCATGATCAGCTCCCGGCTCGGCGGCTCACCCACCCTCCGCGCAGTGCTCCGGAACGTGATCGGCGGCGCCCTCGCCATGATCATCACCTACCTCGTCGGCCACCTCGTCGGCCGCACCTTCTGACCGCCCAAACCCCGCCGACCCGTCACATCCGCTCCGACACGCCGCGAAAACACCCGCGGATCTGACGGGTCGGCGAATTCTGCCGAGACGTCACATCCGCGGGCGTTTTTGCGGCGTGTCGAAGCGGATGTGACGGGTCGATCGGGAGGTGAGCGGGGATGGGAGGATGGGCCGATGAGCTACCGGCCGGATGAGGAGGTCGTGGGCATCTGCCGCGACCTGATCAGGATCGATTCGACCAACTTCGGCCCGCAGCCCGGGCCGGGGGAGCGGGCGGCCGCCGAGCACGTCGCGGCGCTGCTGGACGAGGTCGGGATCTCCTCGGAGATCCACGAGTCCGAGCCGAAGCGGGCCTCCCTGATCGCGGACTGGGCGCCGGAGGGCGTCGACCCGTCGGCCAGCCCGCTGCTGATCCACGGCCACCTCGATGTCGTACCGGCGAATGCCGACGACTGGACCTACGACCCGTTCGCCGGCGAGGTCGCCGACGGCTGCGTCTGGGGCCGCGGCGCGGTGGACATGAAGGATTTCGACGCGATGCTGCTCAGCGTGGTCCGGGCCCGAGCCCGGGCCGGGGTGGCACCGCGGCGGCCGATCAAGCTGGTGTTCACCGCCGACGAGGAGGCCGGCGGGATCTACGGGGCCCACTGGCTGGTCGACCATCATCGCGACTTCCTGGAAGGCTGCACCGAGGCGATCGGCGAGGTCGGCGGCTTCTCGCTGACCGTCCGCGATGATCTTCGGCTCTACCTGATCCAGACCGCCGAGAAGGGCATCGCCTGGCTCCGGTTGATCGCCGAGGGCCGGGCCGGCCACGGCTCGATGCGCAACGACGACAACGCCGTCACCGAGCTCGCGGCGGCGGTGGCCCGGATCGGCCAGTACGACTGGCCGCACAAGATCACCGACGCGCAGCGGGCGTTCCTGGACGCGGTCTCGGAGGCGTTCGGGATCGAGCTGGACCCGGATCAGGCCGAGGAGACGCTGGCCAAGCTGGGCAGCATCTCCCGGATGATCGGCGCCACCATGTCCAACACCGCCAATCCGACCATGCTGACCGCCGGCTACAAGCACAACGTGATCCCCGGCAGCGCTGAGGCGTCGATCGACGGTCGGTTCGTGCCCGGCGGCAAGGACGAGTTCCTGGCCACCCTGGAGGAGTTGGTCGGGGACAAGATCCGGATCGAGATGGACACCCTGCAGCCGTCGGTGGAGACCGAGTTCTCGGGTGCGCTGGTGGAGGCGATGCAGCAGTGCCTGCTGGCCGAGGATCCGGGCGCGCGGGCGGTGCCGTTCCTGATGAGCGGCGGTACGGACGCCAAGGCCTGGGACCGGCTCGGCATCCGCTGCTTCGGCTTCGCCCCGCTCCGGCTGCCGCCCGACCTGGACTTCGTCGGCATGTTCCACGGCGTCGACGAGCGGGTGCCGACCGAGTCGCTGGAGTTCGGCGCCCGGGTCCTGGACCGGTTCCTCGCCACCGCCTGAGACCGTCGGGACAGGGGCGGATTGTCCGTACCGCGAGCCGGTTGATCATTTTGTCGTCATCGGCGATTAGCCTGGTTGTCGATGAGTGAGCGACGGGTGGAGTATCAGGAACAGCGGGTGCGGCTGGACCGGAGCGTTTCCCGCAACGCGGTCCGCAGGCTGCTCACCGACCAGGCCGAGTACGGCGGCTGGGAGCTGACCCGGCTGCGCCGCTACTGGGACGGCAGCCGGGAGATCTGGATCCGGCGCAAGATCATCCGCGCCGTGCCGACCCTCGATCCCGACCCGGTGCGCCTGTTCTGACCCCGCTGTCGGAGTGACCGGCTAGCTGACGGCGGCCGGTTCGGCCCGGGCGGGCATCGGGCCGCCGGACACGTCGTCCAGCGCCGCGGCGATCTGCCGTGGCAGCTGATGATCTTCGACCCGGAGCGCCGGCGTGAGCTGACCGGAGGTCCGGGCGCCGAGCAGTGGCGCGGTCACCCCCGGGGCGTCGCGGACCCAGAGCAGCGCCACCTGGAGCGGGGTCAGCCCGAGGCCGTCCGCGGCCCGGGCCACCGCCTCGACCACTGCCCGGGATCGCTGCTCCAGGTACGGTTCGACGAACCAGGAGAAATGATCACTGGCCGCCCGGGAGCCACGCGGCGTGCTGCTCCGATACTGGCCGGTGAGCACTCCGCGGCCGAGCGGCGACCAGGGGAAGAAGCCGATGCCCAACGCCCGGACCGCGGGCAGCACCTCGACCTCGGCCCGCCGGGCCAGCAGCGAATACTCCACCTGGGCGCTGGCGATCGGCGTCCGGCCGGGCAGCGCCCGCTGCCAGGTCGCGGCCTGCGCGGTCTGCCAGCCGACGAAGTTCGACACCCCGACGTAGCGCGCCTTGCCCTGCAGCACGGCCTGATCCAGCGCCGACAACGACTCCTCCAGCGGCGCATCGCCCCAGGTGTGCAGCTGCCACAGGTCGACGTAATCGGTGCCGAGCCGGCGCAGCGAACCCTCCAGATCACGCAGCAGCGCGCCGCGGGAGGTGTCGACGACCCGCTGCCCGGACCGGATCGCGAACCCGGCCTTGGTCGCGATGATCAGCTCCTCCCGGCGGACCACGGCCTCGCCGATCAGCTTGCCGATCAGCTTCTCCGTCTCGCCGGAGCCGTACGCGGCGGCCGTGTCCAGCAGATTGCCGCCCGCCTCGCAGAAGGTCTCCAACAGCGACCGGGCCTGTTCGGCCGTCGTATCCCGCCCCCAGGTCAGCGTGCCGAGACCCAGCCGGGACACCCGCAGTCCGGTGCTGCCGACCTGGCGCGTCTCCATAGCGGGTCACTCTAATGGCGCACCCACCACCGATCGGAGCAACCCGAGCGGCGCGGGATCCATTACGGTGACCGGCATGCGCCTAGGCCTGAATCTTGGATACCTGGTCGGTTCGGATGATCCGACCGATCAACTGCGGCTGGTCCAGCACGCCGAGCAGTTGGGTTTCGACGCGGTCTGGGCGGCGGAGGCGTACGGGTCGGACGCCGTGTCGGTGCTGGCCTGGCTGGCCGGCCGGACCGAGCGGATCAGCATCGGGTCGGCGGTGCTGCAGATCCCCGGCCGGACGCCGGCGATGACGGCGATGACCGCCGCGTCGCTGGATCTGCTGACTGCGGGCCGGTTCCGGCTCGGGCTCGGCGTCTCCGGGCCGCAGGTGTCGGAGGGCTGGCACGGCGTGCGATTCGATCATCCGCTGGCTCGGACCCGGGAGTATCTGGCGATCGTCCGCTCGGCGCTGGCCCGGGAGACGGTCAGCTTCGACGGTGATCATTACCGGCTGCCGTTGCCGGACGGTCCGGGCAAGGCACTGAAGCTGACCATTGTGCCGCCGAGCGAGCGGATCCCGATCCTGCTCGCCGCGGTCGGGCCGCGCAACCTCGAGTTGGCCGGTGAGGTCGCCGACGGCTGGCTGGCGGTCTTCTACTCGGCCGAGCACGCCGCCGAGCCGCTGGCCGCGATCCGGCGCGGCCGGGAACGTGCCGGGCTCGACCTGGACGGGTTCGCGGTCGTGCCGACGATCCCGGTCGTCGTCGGCGACGATCCGCGCCGCTGCGCCGATGTGATCCGGCCCTATGCCGCCCTGTACGTCGGCGGGATGGGCAGCCGGAAGCAGAACTTCTACAACGCGCTGGCGGTCCGGATGGGCTTCGCCGAGGCGGCCGCGGAGGTGCAGGAACTGTTCCTGTCCGGCCGGCCGCGAGACGCCGCCGCCGCGATCCCGTACGAGTTCATCGACGCGACCTCGCTGCTCGGCCCGCCGGACCGGATCGCCGAGCGGCTCGGCGCGCTGGCCGACTCCGGCGTCACCAGCGCCGCCCTGCTGCCGTTCGGCCGCACCGCCGACGACAAGATCGCCATCCTCACCGCCGTCACCAGCGCCTTTCCCGCGACCACCTGAGTCGACACCCGAGCCGACTTGTCAGAACTGAGTTGCCCCAGGGCGCAACTCAGTTCTGACAACTCGGGGATCAGACGGGCTGAAGGACGCCGGTGAGGAGCAGGACGGTGAGGACGGCGGCGAGGGCGAGACGGTAGATCACGAAGCCCTTGAAGTCGTGGGTGCTGATGTATTTGAGCAGCCAGTGGATCACGGCCAGACCGACGCCGAACGCGATCACCGTGGCCAGCATGATCGGGCCGATGTCGTCCGGGACGCCTTCGTCCTTGATCAGCCCGAACAGCTTGTAGAGGCCCGAGCCCAGCACGGCCGGGATGGCGAGCAGGAACGCGTACCGGGCCGCGGCCTCGCGCTTGTAGCCCATGGCCAGGCCGGCGGTGATCGTTGCGCCGGACCGGGACACTCCCGGGATCAGGGCCAGGGACTGCGCCAGCCCGAACAGGATGCCGTGCTTCCAGGTGATCGACTCCAGCGGCCGTACGTTCTTGGCGAAGTGGTCGATCACCCCGATGATCAAGCCGAACCCGGCCAGCATCGCCACGGTCAGCCACAGGTTGCGGAACACCGACTCGATCTGTTCCTCGAACAGCAGGCCCAGGATCACGATCGGAATCGAGCCGATGATCACCAACCAGCCCATCCGGACATCGGGATCGTCCTGGCGCCGCCAGTTGAACAACGCTCCCCACCAGCGGTAGATGATCCGACCGATGTCCTTGGCGAAATACAAGATCACCGCGAGCTCGGTGCCGATCTGGGTGATCGCCGTGAACGCCGCCCCCGGGTCCTTCCCGCTGATCAACCGGCCGACGATCGAAATGTGTGCACTGGAGGAGATCGGCAGGAACTCGGTCAGTCCCTGCACCAGTCCCAAGATCAGCGCTTCTAGCCATCCCACGTTGCTCGTTGTCTCCCGTTCGTATGGTCGGTCCCGCAGCCGGGCCCGGACCAACCTAGACCCATCTCCGGTACGGCCTCGTCGCACCCCGGTCGGAGCTGAGACGGCGCCGACTGCGACCGGCGGGTGACCGGAATCGCCCGACTTCGCCGAGCCCAGCCCCGCGGCGGCGGCTCCGAGCGGGCGGGGTCGGGCTCCGGTCACCGGTGATCTCATCCAGTTTCGGCCGGCCCGGGCCGACCGGCGCTCGATTACAGCCAACCCGACCGGTAGAACTGGACCGTGACCATCCATTCCGAACATCCGTTCCTGCCACCGGAGAGCGACCGCTCCCCGGCGCGCCGGTTCCGGGGCCGGCTGCCGGCCCCGGTGACGGTCTGGACCAGTGGCCGCAGTTCCGCGAGACCGGCCGGCCTCACCGTGTCGTCGCTGCTGATCTCCGACGGCGACCCGCCCGAACTGATCGGCCTGATCGACCCAGACTCCGACCTCGCCGACGCCATCGCCCGGCACGGCACTATCGCCGTCAGCCTGCTGAACCGCTCCGATCACGCCCTGGCCGAAGCCTTCGCCGGCACCGCCCCGGCCCCAGGTGGCCCCTTCCGCCTCGCCCAATGGACCGACACCGACTGGGGTCCCGTGATCACCGGCACCTCCGCCTGGCTCGGGGCCCGAGTGCACCAGGAGCCGCGACCGGCCGGTTGGGCCTTGCTGATCCAGGCAGTGATCGAACAGGTGGAACTGGCGCAACCCACCGACGAGCCCTTGGCCCATCTGCGCGGGCGGTACGGGTCTGTCAGCTGATCATCTGTCTTTGCTGGGGACGTGACTCTCGCGGCGACGGTTGGGGGTCTGTGCGCGGGCAACCATCCGCCCGCGGCAATTTTGGTGGTGCTGCCGGGAGCCCGCGACGCAAAGATCAGCGGCAGCAGGCACCCAAGACTGCCGCGGGCGGATGGTTGCCCGCGCGCCCGTCCCCCAGACCCACCGCGGCATCCACTACCTCCGAGACCAGATACGTTCACCTCAGTACGCAGGACGTCGCCCCTCGGCCCCTGGCGCAGGTTGTTACGGTGGAGACAAATGACCACCCTCTTGCTCATCCGGCATGGCCGCACCTCCGCCAACACGGCCGGAATCCTGGCCGGCCGCTCACCGGGCGTCGAGCTCGACGACGTGGGCCACCAGCAGGTCGCCGCGGTCGGGGAACGCCTGGCCGGAGTTCCGCTGGCCAAGGTGATCACGTCCCCGCTCCGCCGCTGCCGCCAGACGGCGCAGGCCATCCTCGCGGTCCGGGACGGTCAGCAGGCGACGGTGGAGAACGGGCTGACCGAGTGTGGCTACGGGGACTGGACCGGCAAGTCATTGCGGGAGTTGGCGAAGGACAAGCTCTGGTCGACGGTGCAGCAGCAGCCGTCGGCGGTGCGGTTCCCGAACGGTGAGTCGATGACCGAGATGGCGGCCCGGGCGGTCGGCACGGTCCGGGACTGGGACGCCAAGCTGACCGCCGAGCGGGGCGATCACGCGGTCTGGGCGGCGGTGTCACACGGTGACGTGATCAAGGCGATCCTGGCCGACGCGCTGGGCCTGCACCTGGACCAGTTCCAGCGGCTGATGGTGGATCCGGCGTCGGTGTCGATCATCCGCTACACGCCGACGAGGCCGTACCTGGTCACCATGAACTCGACCACCAACGACTTCGGCGCGATGCTGAAGCCGCCGCCGCCGGCGAAGAAGAAACGGCCCCGGCGAGCCACGTCCGACGCACCTGTCGGCGGTGGCTTGGGCTCCGCCGACTGAACGCACTCCGACACACACCACTAGGCTGGAACGCATGGCGATATTGGTTCACCGCTACGACTCGCCGGACAGGTTCGTCGCCGGTACCGTCGGACAACCGGGGGAGCGGACCTTCTTCCTGCAGGCGCGGGAAGGCAACCGGATCACCAGCGTGGTCTGCGAGAAACAGCAGGTCTCGGTGCTGGCCGAACATCTGGACAAGATCCTCAACGAGGTGGTCCGGCGCAGCGAGGGCGACGCCCCCGTGCCACCGCCGGCGGCCGGTCCGCAGGACACCCAGCCGCTGGACGCGCCGATCACCGAGGAGTTCCGGGTCGGCACGATGACCATCGCCTGGGATCCCAACATCGACCGGATCGTGATCGAGATGTTCTCCAATGTCGAGACGACGGAGGAGGAGGCCGAGGCCCCGGAGCCCGAGCCGGAGCAGGAGCTCGCGCCGGAGGACGAGGCGGACGAGGTGTTCGTGGTCCGGATCACGGCCGCGTACGCCCGCGAGTTCGTCGCCCGGTCCCAGGCCTTGATCGCCGCCGGTCGTCCGGCGTGCCCGTTCTGTCTGCAGCCGATCGATCCGGAGGGCCACATCTGCCCCCGGGCCAACGGCTACCGTCGCCCGTTGTTCAGCTGACGGCGTTGCACCCGGCGCTGGACGCCCGCCTGGATTCGGGCGAGCTGGAGATCACCGGACGCCTGCTGCAGGCCTCCAACGTCACCTTGCTGACCACGCTGACCGCTCCCGGCGCGGACCAGGGGATCGACTGCGTCTACAAGCCGATCAAGGGGGAGCGGCCGCTCTGGGACTTCCCGGACGGCACCCTCGCCCTCCGCGAGGTAGCCGCCTACGAGGTGTCCCGGTCCGGCGGCTTCGACCTGGTCCCGGTCACCGTGCTGGTCGACGGTCCGGTCGGGCCGGGCTCGCTGCAGGCCTGGGTCGACATCGACGACGACAGCGAGGAGTCGCTGATCGATCTGGTGCCGGTCACGTCGCTGCCGCGGGACGGCTGGTTCACCTGCGTCGAGGGGTACGGGATGGACGAGACCCCGGTCGCGGTGATCCACGCCGACCATGATCGACTCCGGCTGATGGCCGTGCTCGACGTACTGCTCAACAACGCCGACCGGAAGGGCGGCCACATCCTGGCCAGCCAGGGCGACGTGTTCGGCGTCGACCACGGCATCTGCTTCCACACCGAGCCGAAGCTGCGCACCCTGCTCTGGGGTTGGGCCGGCGCCGAGCTGCGGCCGGCTGAGCTGGCCTGCGTCGAACGCGCCGCGGCCGAGGCGCCGCCGATCCTGCGCAAGCTGCTGGCCGAGGACGAGGTCGAGGCCTTCCTCGACCGCTCGGCCCGGCTGGTCCGCAACCGCCGCTTCCCGCACCCCCGATCCGACGACCACCGCACCGTCCCCTGGCCCCCCTTCTGACCCCAAAAACGCCGTCTTGCCCGAACCGACGGACCCGGGCTTGGTCGGTTCTCTACCTGTGGCGAGAAACGCAGCCCGACCAGGCCGGGCACTGCGGCATTTCTCGCCACAGGTAGAGAAACGCATCGTCCAGAGAGCGCGGCGCAGCGGTCAGCTGAACAGGGCTTCGCCGACATACGAGCTCTCGGCGGCGCCGGGCGGTACGGCGAACAGGGCCGAACCGGTGTGCTGCAGGTACTCCATCAGGCCGTCCTGGGCCGACAGCCTGGTCTGCATCGGGATGTAGTGGCTCCGCGGGTCGCGGAGGAAGGCGATGAAGAACAGCCCGGCGTCGAGCCGGCCCAGCCCGGTGGTGCCGTCGACGAAGTTGAAGCCCCGGCGCAGCATCCGGACCCCGTCGTTCTGATCCGGATGGGCCAGCCGGACATGGGCATCCGTGCCGATCAGCGGCACTCCGCCGCGACCGGGCAGGCCGAAGTCGGGCTGACTGAACTCGGTGCCACCCGACAGCGGCGCCCCGGAGCCCTTGGTCCGGCCGATCAGCGCCTCCTGCTCGCGCAGCGACGTCCGGTCCCACGGCTCGACGGCCATGCTGATCCGGCGGGTGATCAAGTACGTGCCGCCGGCCAACCAGTCGGCGGCCGGGTCGGTGCCGGCCGGGATCCAGACATGATCATCGAGCAGCGCGGGATCCTCCGCCTTGAGGTTGGCGGTGCCGTCCTTGAAGCCGAACAGATTGCGCGGCGTCGCCTGCCCGGTCGACGTCGACGACGTCCGGCCGAAGCCCAGCTCGGACCAGCGGATCGCCGCGGTGCCGAAGGCGATCCGGGCCAGGTTGCGGATCGCGTGCACGGCGACCTGCGGATCGTCGGCGCAGGCCTGGACGCAGAGATCACCGTCGCTGCGGGCCGGATCGAGATTGTCGGCCGGGAAGTGCGGCAGCCGGCGCAGCGCGACCGGTTGCCGGCCGGCCAGCCCGAACCGATCCCGACCGTGATCATCACGGAACAGACCCGGCCCGAAGCCGAAGGTCAGGGTCAGCCCGGCCGGCGGCAACCCCTCCGCCTCGCCGGTGTCGTCCGGCGGTGCGTCGTACGGGCCCGAGGTCGGCCCGAACTCGCCGGCGCCGAGGCCCTGGGTCAGCCGCGCGGCGGCGGCCGTCCAGCGGCGCAGCAGGTCGATCAGCGCCGCCCGGTCCCGCGTCGTGACATCGAAGGCAGCGAAGTGCAGCCGGTCCTGCACCGGTGTCGCGATGCCGGCCTGATGCGTGCCGTAGAACGGAAAGCGGCGATCGGCCGCCGGTGGGGCGCCGACCCCTTGGACCGATTGGCCGCTGATCAACCGGTCGCCGGCGACGCCGGCTGCAATGCCGGCGCCGAGCACCGCGGCGCCGGCTCCGGCGGCCCCGAACAAGCCGCGCCGGGACAGCCCGCCGCGGGTCGACTCGCCTACGGGTGCGTCCGCGGACGACTCGGTTCCGGCCGGCTCCCGGCGGGAGTCGGCTTCCGGCTCGCGGTCCGATCCGGTCATGATCAAACGACCGCCGCGGTCATCTTGGACAGCGGCTCGGACAGGGCGTTCACCGCGTCGGACAGTTGCTTGACCTGGTCGGTGGTCAGCTTGTCGTAGAGCACGAAGCCGTCGCCGTCGCGCTGCTCGTCGAGCAGTTTCTGGAGTTCCTCGAACCGCTGGGCGATCTGCTGCTCCAGGTCCGCGTCCCGCTTCTGCAGCAGGGGTTTCAGGCCCTCGTAGCCGATCCGGGCGCCGTCCACGTTGGCCTGGAAGTCCCACAGATCGGTGCGGGACCAGAACTCCTCTTCGCCGGTCACCTTGCCGGTCGCCACCTCGTCCAGCAGCCCCTTCGCCCCGTTGCCGATCTGGTCGGCGGTGAAGGTCAGATCCCGGGTCCGGTCGTACAGTTCCTGGGTGTTGCCGACAAGATCATCGGCGTACTTCTTCCGGCCGGCGTCGTCCAGCGGCTGGTAGCCCTTGGCCCGGGCCGGCCACAGGTCCTTCTCGATCCGGTGCCAGCCGGTCCACTCGTCGCCCTCGGCCAGGTCGGCCTCGCGCAGATCCATCTTAGGATCAAGATCACCGAACGACTCGGCCACGGTCTCGATCCGCTCCCAGTGCTCCCGGGCCTTCGGATAGAGCGCCCGCGCCTCGTCGTCGGAGCCGCCGGTGTAGAGGTCGGCGAACTGCTGGGTCGCGGCCAACAGTTGCTCGGTCTGGTCCTTGACGTAAGCGCCGTAGAGCTTGTTGGCCTGCTCCACCAGGGCCGCCTCGTCACCCGACGGCGACAGGTCGGCACCGGAGTCGGTCACCGTGAACGCCGCCCGGATCCCGTCGCCGACCATGCCGGGCTTGCAGGCGGTGAAGTAGCCGCCCGCCGGCGCGGTCAGCACCAGGTCCCGGGACAGCCCGGGCCCGATGTTCTCCACCTCGCCGATGATCCGCAGCCCGTCGGCGCCGAGCAGGTAGAACTCGGTCACCTGGCTGCCGCCGTTGGTCACCGTGAAGGTGAGGTTGCCCGACGGCGCCTCGGCCGCGGACACGGCGCATTCGGTGTCGCCGGCCTGGACGGTCAGGGCCTTCGGGTCGGCGGCCGGGCCGGCCGCTCCGGGACTCGTGTTGTCGGTGCAGCCGGTCAGTGTCAACAGCAGCGCGGCGGGCACCAGGGCGGCGGGCAGGGCCCGGGAAGTGCGGATCATGAGGTTCCTTCGGTACGGGCCGCGGCGGGGACGATCACCGTCCGCCGGCCGCGGCGGTGGATCAGGGTGAGGAAGATGATCAAGGTC
This sequence comes from uncultured Actinomycetota bacterium, assembly GCA_963746025.1. Classification (GTDB taxonomy): domain Bacteria; phylum Actinomycetota; class Actinomycetes; order Propionibacteriales; family Propionibacteriaceae; genus Microlunatus. The sequence continues at coordinate 43,182 of CAVUZU010000010.1, read as the reverse complement.
GGCACGGCGTAGCAGAGCCAGGCCGCCAGCTCCAGCCAGGTGGTCGCGGGGGAGAAGTTGAACACGCCCTTGAGCAGCGTGCCGTACCAGGAGGTCGGCGGGATCGCCGCGGAGACGTCGAACGCCAGCTCGTTCAACCCGGGCAGGAATCTGGCCTCCTGCAGGTCGTGCACGCCGTAGGACAGCACGCCGGCCGCCACGATGATCAAGAAGGCGCCGGTCCAGGTGAAGAAGCGAGTCAGGTTGATCTTGATCGCGCCGCGATAGAACAGATAACCGAGCAGCACCGCGACCACCATCCCGAGCAGCGCACCGACCAGCGGCACGACGGTGCTGGAACCCGCCCGCAGCGCCGTCTGGGTCGCCGCCCAGAGGAACAACGCGGTCTCCAGTCCTTCCCGGCCGACGGCCAGCAGGGCGACCACGACCAGCGACCAGGAGCGCGACTCGGCCGCGGAGTCGATCTTGGTCCGCAGTTGGCCGGACAGCCCCTTCGCGGCCCGGGCCATCCAGAAGATCATCCAGGTGACGAAGCCGACGGCGATGATCGACAGTGACCCGCCGATCAGCTCCTGCGCCTCGAAGGTCAGGCCCTTCGGGCCGAACGTCAGCAGTGCACCGAACAGCAGGGACACCAAGATCGCCAGGCCGACCCCGAGCCAGATCCGCGGCAGCAGGTGCCGCCGGTCGGACTTGACCAGATAGGCGACCAGGATGCTGACCACCAGCGCGGCCTCGAGCCCTTCGCGCAGGCCGATCAGGAAGTTCGCGACCATCGTGTCCCCTCCACTGCCTCGACGCCGACCTGACACCGGCGAAATGAGGCTTGCCTAAGCTAACGCTGCAAGTCAGCTCTGGCAAGCGGGTCCTCGATCACCGTCGGCGTATTGCGGCTTGGACCGGGCGAAGAGCGCGGTGGGCGCTGGTTAGGGTTGCTCCATGCAGGCATGGCGCGTACCGGAAATCTCCCGCCTGCCGGGATCGGGGGGCACGGTCTCGGTGCATGACACGGCCCGCGAGGCTGTCGTTCCGGTCGGCCCGGCCAGCGGGACGGCCCGGATGTACGTCTGCGGCATCACCCCGTACGACGCCACCCACCTCGGCCATGCCAACACCTACCTGGCGTTCGACCTGCTGAACCGGTCCTGGCGGGACGCCGGGCTGGCGGTCGACTACGTGCAGAACGTGACCGACGTCGACGACCCGTTGCTGGAGCGGGCGACCGAGACCGGCGTCGACTGGCGTGAACTGGCCGCGGAGCAGACCGAACTGTTCCGGACCGACATGGCGGCGCTCAACGTGCTGCCGCCGGACCACCTGGTCGGCGCGGTCGAGTCGATGGAGCTGGTGGCCGGCCTGATCGAGCGGCTGCGGGGCGTGGACGGCGCGATCTATCCGGTCGACGACGCCGAGCATCCCGACCTCTATTTCGCCCGGGCCGCCGACGGGCGCTTCGGCAGCCTGTCCAAGCTCGGCGCCGAGGCGACCGAGCTCTTCGCCGAGCGCGGCGGTGACCCGGACCGGGCCGGCAAGAAGGACCCACTGGACTGTCTGGTCTGGCGGCTGGAGCGGCCCGGCGAGCCGAGCTGGGCCTCGCCGTTCGGTCCGGGCCGGCCGGGCTGGCACATCGAGTGCACCGCGATCGCGCTGGACCTGCTGGGACCCGAGTTCGACGTCCAGGGTGGCGGCCGTGATTTGATCTTCCCGCACCACGAGATGTGTGCGTCGGAGGGCCGGGTGGCGACCGGCCGGGAGTTCGCGAAGGCGTACGTGCACAGCGGCATGGTCGCCCTCGATGGCGAGAAGATGTCGAAGTCCAAGGGTAACCTGGAGCTGGTCTCCCGGCTCCGCGCCCAGGGCGCCGACCCGATGGCGATCCGGCTGGCCCTGCTCTCCCAGCACTACCGCGAGGACTGGTCCTGGACCCCCGACCTGCTCACCGAGGCCACCGGGCGACTGGATCAGTGGCGCGAGGCCGCCCGCCGCGACGCCGGCGTCGGCTCGGCCGAGACCCTGGCCGCGGTCCGCGCGGCGCTCCGCAACGACCTCGACGCCCCCGCCGCGGTCGCCGCGATCGACGCCTGGGCCGGCGCGACCCTGACCATCGACGGCGACGACTCCGAGGCCCCGGCCCTGATCGCGGCCATCACCGATGCCCTCCTCGGCATCAAGCTGTAGTCCCGGCTAGGCCGAAGTCATGCCGAAGCGGATGAAGTGCTAGCATTGACGTCAATGCAGGCAACTGCCGTGTCGGCTTTGTGAGGTGATCAGCATGACGACCATGAGTATTCGCGGCCTCGATGAGGAAACCCGGCGTCGACTTCGGGTCCGCGCCTCTAGCAAGGGTCACTCGATGGAGGCGGAGGTTCGCGAGATCCTGCGCCAGGCCGTGCGGGCCGACGACAGTGGGCCTGGTCTTGGTACCCGCATCCACGCGATGTTCGCCGACTTGGACACCAGCGATTTCAATGTGCCAGAGCGAAATGATGAGGCTCGCTCCGTCGACTTCGACGCATGATCATTCTCGACACCAATGTGCTGTCGGAGATGATCAGGCCGCGGCCGGCGCCTGAAGTCACGACCTGGCTCGACCGCCAGGATCCGGCCGAGTTGTGGATCACCACGATCACCGTCGCGGAGTTGCTGAGCGGAGTTGCCCGGAAGCCTGCCGGCCGACGGCGAGAGTCGTTGCGGTCGGTGATGTCCCGATTGGTCGACGACGTGTTCGGAGAAAAGATCCTCGGATTCGATCGTGCCGCCGCTGTCGAATACGCGTTTGTGGTTTCAACTCGATTCGCCACCGGGCGCCCGGTGGGAACGGCCGATGCGCAGATTGCCGCCGTTTGCAGGGTTCACGCTGCGACTCTGGCCACGCGGAATCTCCCGGACTTCGTCAGCACGGGAATCGAACTGATCGACCCATGGTCGGATGACTAGTGCCGCAGGGCACTAGGCAACACACCACCAGCGTCGGCGTGACCCGTCGCACGCTGGACGCGATGCCCGCACTGGGAATAGCGGTGCGAGAATGCTGGTTGACGAGTTCGAACAAGCTCGCGCGTGTTCCGGGGTCGGTGTAATTCCGAGCCGGCGGTGATAGTCCGCGACCCGGCCGAGAGGCCGGTTGATGTGGTGAAACTCCACGACCGACGGTGAAAGTCCGGATGGGAGGAACCGCGAGGGACGACGTACGTCCGTGTTCGCCCGGCTCCGGCCAGGCGACGAGGCGACGCCGTGCCTCCACACCTCCCATACCTGCACACGCGGGGTGCTCGCTTATCGGAGGAGTGGAGAGGTTTCGTGGGATTCTCGGAATTGCTGCTCGCGTTCCTGAACGCCAAGCTGGACATCGGCCCCGGCATCCTGTGGCGGGAGATCATCGGAAACGGGTTCGGCCTGGCCAGTGCCGTCCTCGGGATGAGTCGTCGGGTGTCGGCCTGGCCGATCGGCATCATCGGCAACATCCTGCTGTTCACCGTCTTCCTCGGCGGGGTCTTCCACACGCCGCAGGACCTGGATCTGTGGGGCCAGGCGGGCCGGCAGATCTTCTTCTTCGTGGTCAGCGTCTACGGCTGGATCCGCTGGTACCAGTTCCGCAAGGCCAGCGCCGAGGGCAAGGCCGGCGTGCAGCCGAAGTGGGCCGGTTGGCGTGGTCGGCTGCAGTTGCTGATCGGCGCGGTGATCTTGTGGGTGGTCTTCTACTTCGTGCTCCAGGCGCTCGGCTCCTGGGGTCCGGCGGCGGATGCCTGGATCCTGACCGGGTCGATCCTCGCGACGTACGGGATGGCCCGCGGCTGGGTCGAGTTCTGGCTGATCTGGATCGCCGTGGACGCCGTCGGCGTGCCGCTGCTGCTGGCCGCCGGCTACTACCCGTCGGCGATCATGTACCTGATCTACGGCGGCTTCTGCCTGGCCGGCTTCGCCACCTGGTGGCGGATCGAGCGGCTCGGTCAGGTCGCGGTCGAGCCGCAGCCGGCCGCCCCGGCTCCGGCGACCGCCGACCAGATCCAACGGCATTAGACCAATCCGCCCTGACCGGCTCGGGCCGTCGATCCTGGTGAGGGCCGGTGGCCCGGCGAATCCCACGACAGTCAAGACACTTCGACCGATCGCCGGACGTTCGCGCCGACCCGGCCCGGACCGGGGCAGCCCGAAGCAGGTCTAATCCTCCTCGATCTCGGCCCTCTCTCCGCACGGCTGGCGCCGCTAGCGTCAGCGCATCGACTGATGATCAGCATCAGCCCGATCGGTCGAGGAGAAATCATGTCCGGATCGGTCCCGCGCCGCCTGTCCCGGCGCCCGATGTCGCCAGCAACGTCGCCAGCAACACTGTCTCGTCGAGCCGTGCTCGGTGGATCAATCGCCGCCCTCGTCGGAGCCGGCGGTTGCGCCATGGGCGGTGGTCCCGGCAGCGGCGCTCCGGCCAGCCCGCGGCCGACCACGGTCGACAACCCGTTCGGCGTCGCGGTCGACCAGCCGGTCGAGTTCTTCAACTTCGAGGGCGGGTACGGCCACGAGTGGTTCGACGTGCCGAGCCGGCTCTACGGCGAGCGGTTCCCGGACTCGAAGCTGGCCTACAAGAGCAGCCAGGACCTGCCCAAGGAACTGCAGCCCCGGTTCGTCGACGGCACGCCGCCGGAACTGATCGGCAACGTCGGCCTGGACACCGCCGGCCTGGTCAAGCAGGGCCGGCTGGTCGACCTGGGCCCGGTGCTCGACGCGCCGGCGTACGACACCGACGGAAAGACGGTGGCGGACACGCTGCTGCCGGGCGTCGCCGAGGTCGGCGTCTACGACGGCAAGCGCTACTCGGTGCCGTCGGGCTACGGCCTGAACGGGGTCTGGTACTCCGGCAAGCTGATGACCGAGCACGGCTGGAGCTATCCCGAGACCTTCGACGCGATGCTCGCGTTGTGCGCGGAGATCAAGCAGACCGGGATCGCCCCGTGGACGTACCAGGGCAAATATCCCGGCTACATGTGGGGGCCGATCATGGGGACGGCCGAGAAGGCCGGCGGGCGGCAGGTCGGCCTCGCGGTCGACAACCTGGAGCCCGGCGCCTGGCAGCAGGAGGCGCTGGTCGAGTCGGCCGCCCGGTACGGCGAGCTGGCCGCCCGCGGCTACATCCTGGACGGGACCGCGGGCCTGACCCACACCCAGGCCCAGACGTACTGGGCGCAGGGCAAGGCGGTCTTCATCCCCTGCGGCGCCTGGTTGGAGAACGAACTCGGCGACATCGCGCCGAAGGACCTGGAGATGACTGCCAAGCCGGCCCCCGGTCTCGGCGCCGGCGATGCCCTGCCGTTCGCCGCCTGCAACGGCGGTCCGGGCGGTGATCTGCTGGTCGCCGCCGACGCGCCCAACCCCGGCGGCGGGATGGAGCTGCTGCGGGCGATGCTGTCGGTCGAGGCCAGCCGCCGGCGGATCGAGGTGACCCGGTCGCTCGGCATCGTCAAGGGCGCCGCAGACGGGGCCGACATCTCGTTCGCGATGGCGTCGATGAACTCCATGATCGAAGCCGCCGGCGACGACGTCGGCAGCTACTGGATGTTCGGCACCTGGTATCAGGCGCTGCAGAAGGAGGTCGACAACGCCACCGGCGCCCTGCTCACCGGGGCCGTCGACGGGGCCGGCTGGGCGGCGCGGATCCAGCGGAAGGCGGACGCTGTCGCCGCCGACTCGTCGGTGACCAAGTATCACCGCGAAGACCGCTGACCGAGCACCGCGATGCATCACCACAAGTGGAGATTCATCATCTCCGCCTTGATCATCCCGGTCGCGCTGTATGTCGTCTTCGTGGTCTCGCCGTACGGTCAGGCGGTCTGGATCGCGATGACCGACTGGGGCGGCTATTCGGCCAGCTGGAACTTCGTCGGCCTGGACAACTTCGTCCGGGTGTTCCGCGACACCGACTTCCTGCGGGCCCTCGGGCACAACGTGATCTTGCTCATCGTCTGCCCGGCGCTGATCATCCTGCTCGGGTTGTTCCTGGCCACCATGATCACCTTCGGCGGTTCCGGCCAGCGTGGCAGCCGGGCGGTGACCGGCGTCCGCGGCGCCGGCTTCTATCGGATCGTCTATTTCTTCCCCAGCGTGCTCTCGATCGCCGTGATCGCGGTGATGTGGCAGGCGGTCTTCGAACCGCGGAACGGCCTGCTGAACGGCTTTCTGACCGCGGTCGGGCTGGACGGGCTGCGGCAGGTCTGGCTGGGTGACCCACGCACCTCGCTGGCCAGCGTGATCGCGGTGATGGTCTGGGTCTCGGCCGGCTTCTACGTCGTGCTGTTCACGGCGGCGATGGCGTCGATCCCGACCGAGATCATCGAGGCGGCCCTGATCGACGGCGCCAACCGGTGGGCGACCTTCTGGCGGATCGTGCTGCCGCTGGTCTGGTCGCCGGTGCAGACCGCGATCATCTTCTTGATCATCGGCGCGCTGGACGCCTTCGCGGTGGTGCAGATCCTGACCAACGGGGGACCGGACAACTCGAGCACCGTGATGGCGCTCTACATGTACGAGACCGCCTTCAAGTCCAGCAACTTCGGCTACGCCTCCGCGATCGGCGTCACGCTGCTGGTGATCACGCTGGTCCTGACCACCGTCACGCTGCGGATCACCAGGAGGGAGATCTGATGAGCCGCACCGGAACCCTGGACCGGGTCGCACCGGCGGCCCCGGTCAGTGCCTCGACCAAGATCAGCCCGCTGACCAGGATCGGCCGGCTGGCGGTCGGCACGCCGGCCCAACTGGTGCTGGTCTGCTGGGCGATCATCGTCTGCGTGCCGATGCTCTGGTCGTTCATCAGTTCGTTCAAGTCCGACGCGGAGATCTTCGAGAGCCCGTGGTCGCTGCCGGCGGTGTGGCGCTGGGACAACTTCGTCCGGGCCTGGCAGCAGTCCAACATCGGCTCCTACTTCCTGAACACGATCATCGTGGTCAGCCTGGGGATGATCTTGACCCTGGCGCTGTCCTCGGTGGTCGCCTACGTGCTGGCCCAGTTCCGGTTCTTCGGCCGCACCTTCCTCTACTACCTGTTCGTCGGCGGTATGGCGTTCCCCGGGTTCCTGGCACTGGTGCCGCTGTTTTTCGTGGTCAAGAACCTCGGCCTGCTGAACAGCTATACCGGGCTGATCATCGTCTACGCCACCCAGTCGCTGTCCTTCTCGGTGTTCTTCCTGACCGCCTTCTTCCGGTCGCTGCCGATGGAGCTGGCCGAGGCCGCGCTGCTCGACGGTGCCGGGCACTGGCGGGTGTTCTGGTCGGTGATGTTGCCGCTGGCCCGGCCGGGCCTGATCAGCATCGGCATCTTCGACTTCCTCGGCATGTGGAACCAGTACGTGCTGCCGATCGTGCTGATCACCGACCCGTCGAAGTTCGTGATCGGCCAGGGGCTGGCCAACCTCGCCGTCAACCAGGGTTACGCCAGCGACTTCTCCGGCCTGTTCGCCGGCCTGACCATCGCCACCGTCCCGGTGCTGCTGGTCTACCTCGTCTTCCAGCGCAAGATCACCGCCGGGATGACCGTCGGCGCACTGCGCTGACTTCGGCTGCTCACGGGGCGGCGACGAACCGGCCCGATCGTGTCTACGATCGGTGATCACGATGCCGACCCGCCGTTCCCCACGAACCCGTACCGTCGCCGAGCCTGCCGAGCAGCCGGGCCGGGACGAGACCGCAGGCGTCGCGCCGGGCCCGACCGGACCGTGGTTCGGCCGGGCCGAGGAGTTGGCCCGGGTCGAGACGCTGCTGCAGCAACGGCGACTGGTGACGGTGGTCGGGCCGCCCGGAGTCGGCAAGTCCCGGCTGGCGGCGGAGATCGTCAGCCGGCGGCCGAATCGGGCCGACGTCGGGTACGCCGCTGATCGATGCCTGCCGGCGAGCCGGCTTCCGGCCGCGGATCGAGTTCCTGGCCCGGGAATGGATCGCCAAGCAGGGCATCGTCGCGGCCGGACTGGGGCTGGCCCTGGTGCCGAGCCTGGCTGCCACCTCCGTGACGCCGGACCTCGTGCTCCGGCAGCTTCATCCCGAGGACGCGCCGGGCCGTCGGAACTCGGTCGCCACCCTGCGGCACGCCACGCCGGCACCGCCGGTCGAGGCCTACCGGCGACATCTCGCCGCCGCGGCCGCCCAGCTCGGCCGACCGTACTGAACCGATCGTCTTCGGCGGGGCCGGATCGCCCGGACCGCGGACGCGACGACTGCTCCGCGAAACCGGCCCTTCGACCGTGGCGATCGACCACTACGCTGGCTCGGTGAGTTCACCCCACGACGTTCTTCTCCTCCGCTTCGCTCTCCCGGAAAACGCCGCGGGGAGCCCGAAATGATCACGCCCGGAGCGAACCCGCCGAAGACCTTCGAGTCGCTGTTCGCCGAGCTCAGTGCGAAGGCGGCGACCAAGGACCCGAGCTCGGGCACGGTGGCCCGGCTGGAGGCCGGCGTGCACGAGATCGGCAAGAAGATCGTCGAGGAGGCGGCCGAGGTGTGGATGGCGGCCGAGCACGAATCCCGCGAGGCCGCAGCGGAGGAGATCAGCCAACTGCTGTATCACCTGCAGGTGCTGATGCTGGCGCTCGACCTCGATCTCGAGGACGTATATACCCATCTGTGAGCGGGCAGCGCCCGACTACGATGAGCGCCGTGACCGACCCACGCCAGACCACCGAGCCCCGCAACGGGACGCTGCGGATCGCCGTCCCGAACAAGGGCGGGCTGTCCGGGCCCGCCGCCGAGATGCTCCGTGAGGCCGGCTACGCGCAACGCCATGACAGCAAGGATCTGGTGCTGTACGACGAGGCCAACGGGGTCGAGTTCTTCTACCTGCGGCCGAAGGACGTCGCCGTCTACGTCGGCGAGGGCGTGCTCGACCTCGGTATCACCGGCCGGGACATCATGCTCGAATCGGAGGCCGCGGCGACCGAGGTGATGCCGTTGGGGTTCGGCGCCAGCCGGTTCCGGTTCGCCGGTCCGGCCGGCAGCGGGCTCGACGTGGCCGGCCTGGACGGGCTGCGGGTCGCGACCTCGTACCCCGGCCTGGTCGGCCGCTATCTGGCCGAGCGCAACGTGACCGCCCGGCTGATCGAACTGGACGGCGCGGTCGAGTCGTCGATCCGGCTCGGCGTGGCCGACGCGATCGCCGACGTGGTGGAGACCGGGACCACGCTGCGGCAGGCGGGTCTGGAACTCTTCGGCGATCCGATCCTCACCTCGGAGGCGGTGTTGATCACCCGCGCCGACGGTTCGGCGCCGCTGGGTCTTGATCAACTCAAGCGTCGGCTGAACGGTGTGCTGGTCGCCCGCAACTACGTGATGATGGATTACGACGTGTCCGGCGAGGGCCTGGACAAGGCCTGCGCGATCACGCCCGGGCTCGAGTCGCCGACGGTGGCGCCGCTGGCCCGGGAGAACTGGTTCGCGGTCCGGTCGATGGTGCCGCGCCGGGACGCGCAGCGGCTGATGGACGAGCTGTGGGAGGTCGGCGCCCGCGCCATCCTGGTCACCGACATCGCCGCCTGCCGGCTGTGAGGATCAGATGACGGATCGGGTCGTGCTCCGACCCTTCTGGCTGCGGATCGTCGGCTGGGCCCTGGCCGCCGCCTTCGTGATCTTCGTTGTGGTCGGCTGGTTCACCTTCCCCGTCTCGATCCGCGACCGGGTCACGCCCTTCCAGTTGGGCACCCTGATCGCGATCTTGGTGGCGCTGATCGCGGTGATCATGCTGGCCACCGCCAGCTCGGTGATCATCGACGCCGACGGACTGCGGATCCGCAACGGCATCCGGGTGCACCAGGTCGGCTGGGACCGGGTGCACAAGATCATTCTGCGGCCGGGGGATCCCTGGGCCATGGCGCTGCTCCGGCCGATCGACGGCAGCCGGTTCGACGACGATCTCGATGCCGAGCGGGTCCAGCTGATGGGGATCCAGGGCCACGACGGCGAACGAGCCCGGCAAGCCGTGGCCGAGCTCCGCCGACTGCAGGCCGTGCACCAGAAGCTCGGCTGAGCCGACCGCTCCGGAACGTTCCCTGAGCCGTGTGCTCCACAACGTTCCCTGAGCCTGTCGAAGGGCGCCTTACTCGATCCCGCGCTTCTTCAGCAGTTCCTCGATCTCGGCCAGATCATCGTCCACCGGCGCCTGCTGCTGCTTCTGCTTCGGCTGGGCGGCGGCCGGCTTGCCGGCGGTGACGGCGGCGGTCCGACCCGGACCGGCGACCTGCTTCGGGGCGGCCGGATCGGCCGCCTTCTCCTTGCCACCGGTCCGCTTCGCCACAATCCCGCCGACCACCCAGAGCACCAGGCACACGCCGAGCATCGAGATGCCGAGCCAGACCAGCGGGGTGAAGACGATCCGGGCGGCCCAGCCGACCACGGCGACGACCGCGTTCCAGACCAGGGTCAGCAAGCCGGCGAAATAGAGCGCGATCGGAGCCAGCACCACCCCGATTCCCTGCACCACCCGGCCCTTGTTGCCGCGGCGCCAGGCGATCGCGGTGACGATCACGCCGAGCAGCGCGATTCCGGCGCAGAGTGGAAGGAGTACGGCATCGGCAGCAGGCATGCCTCAACCCTGCCACAGCGGACCCAGCACCGGGCATGGGTGACCGCCCGCAATCTGCCCCCATCCGGGCGTACGTCCGGGGGACTACGGCCCGCCCGAGCCCGTACCCACTCGTTCTTCGGGTTCGGCGCGCCCGCCCGGCTCAGCTTCGGTCCGAGCAGCTTCGTAGGGTGGCCCGATGCACCATGGGCCCCATGACCACGTACGGCAGTTGCCGCCGTCGGCCTTCCCCGGCGACGACGGACGGGCCACCCCGCAGACCCGGGCCGCGCTGGCCGCGGCCGACGGTGCCGACCCGGTGAGCTACCTGCGCGCGGTCGCGGTGCTCTGCGGCGACCGGATCCTGGTGCCGGTGGTGGCCACCGCGACCTCGACCGGCACCGGCGCGACCGGCCTGGTCTCGGACAAGGAAGCCGAGATGTCGGTGGTGCTGCTGCAGGCCGCGGACGGCCGGCGGGGGATGCTCGCCTTCACCGGTACGGACTCGCTGGCGGCCTGGGATCCGGCGGCCCGGCCGGTGCCGATCACTGTGGACCAGGCGGCCGAGGCGGCCGCCGCCGACGGCGCCGACGCGCTGCTGATCGACCGCGCCGGTCCCGCCCCGCTGGTGATCGAGGGCGAGGTGCTGCGGCAGTTGGCGGCCGGGCACCGGCTGGTCGACCTCGGCGGCGGCGAGTTCGGCTGGACCACCGTCGTCGGCAACTGATGGTAAGGTGACCTTCGACCGGTTCAGCATGCCCGTGAACCTGCAAGCGGAGACCTGATCTCCCACCCGTACGAGAGCTCGAGTCGTCGGGTCGGTCCGCGAGTCGGCTTCGGCCGGATCGCCCGATCAGGGTCTTCGTAGCTACGAGGACCCTTTTTCGTCGTATCGGGGATCCGCGGGCGCACCGGACCGGTCGGAACAGTATCCACTGAGGGAGGACCCACATCAGCACTGAACCGCGAATCAACGATCGCATTCGCGTTCCGGAGGTCCGGCTGGTTGGACCGGCCGGGGAGCAGGCCGGCATCGTCAAGATCGATGATGCACTGCGATTGGCCCGGGACGCCGAGCTCGATCTCGTCGAGGTCGCTCCGATGGAGCGCCCGCCCGTGGTCAAGATGATGGACTACGGCAAATACAAGTACGAGAACGCGCAGAAGGCTCGCGAGAACCGGCGCAACCAGACCAACACCGTGATCAAGGAAATGAAGCTCCGGCCCAAGATCGACAAGCACGACTACGAGACCAAGAAGGGTCACGTGGTCCGCTTCCTCAAGGCCGGGGACAAGGTCAAGATCACGATCATGTTCCGCGGTCGGGAGCAGTCCCGGCCGGAGCTCGGCTTCAACCTGTTGAAGCGGCTGGCCAGCGACGTCGACGAATTCGGCTTCGTGGAGTCCTCGCCCAAGCAGGACGGGCGCAACATGTTGATGGTGCTGGGCCCGCACAAGAAGAAGACCGAGGCGAAGGCCGACGTCCAGGCCGAGCGGGATCGCCGGGCCGCCGAGCGGCAGGCCGAGGCGGATGCCGAGCAGGCCGCGCTGGCCGATCATCGGGCCAAGGCTGCAGCGGAGCCGCAGCACAAGAAGAAGCGTGGTCCGGCCGACAACCTCGACCCGGACATCGACCTCGGCTGACGACGCCGCAGCCGGCAAGACCCAGTTCGACTGACGAATGAGATGAGGAGCGGCACGACCATGCCGAAAATGAAGACGCACACCGGTGCCAAGAGGCGATTCAGGGTGACCGGTACGGGCAAGGTGGTCCGCCGCCAGGCCGGCAAGGCGCACCTGAACGAGCACAAGCCGACCAAGCAGAAGCGGCGTCTCAGCGGCATGGTGGTCATGCCGAAGTCCGACGCGTCCAAGATCAAGAAGCTGCTCGGCAAGTAGGCCGCGGCCCCAACGAACGTCAAGGAGTACTGGAATGGCACGCGTCAAGCGTTCCGTGAACGCACAGAAGAAGCGCCGTGAGGTCCTGGATCAGGCCTCCGGATACCGGGGTCAGCGGTCGCGCCTCTACCGCAAGGCGAAGGAGCAGATCACTCACTCGCTGGTCTACGCCTACCGTGACCGCCGCGCCCGGAAGGGTGACTTCCGCAAGCTGTGGATCCAGCGGATCAATGCTGCGGCCCGCGCCGAGGGCGTGACCTACAACCGCTTCATCTCCGGGCTGAAGTCCGCCGGGGTCGAGGTGGACCGCAAGATCCTGGCCGAGCTGGCCGTCTCCGACCCGAAGGCCTTCGTGGCCCTGGTCGAGGTCTCCAAGGCCGCTCGGGTCGCCGAGTCCGCTGCCTGAATCGCGCCCACCCGGCGTGATCATCGACGAGCCGATCGGGACCGCCCGCACCATGCCGAACGAGGCATCGCGGGGGCGGATCCGGTCGGCTCGTCGGCTGCTCCGGCGCAAGGAGCGCTATGCGGCCGGCAGTTTTCTGGCCGAGGGACCGCAGGCCGTGCGCGAGGCACTGGCCGAGCCCGGCCGGGTCACCGAGCTCTTCCTCACCGCCGCCGCGGCGGAACGGCATCCCGACCTGATCGCGGCACACCCGGACGCGTCACTGATCTCCGACGATGATCTTGGTTCGCTGACCGACTCGGTCACCCCGCAGGGCGTGGTCGCGGTCTGCCGGATGGCGCACCGGCCGCTGCCGGAGTTGATCACCGACGACGCCCGGCTGCTGGTCTGCTGCGCCCGGGTCGGCGATCCCGGCAACGCCGGCACGGTGATCCGGTGCGCCGACGCCTTCGGTGCCGACGGGGTGCTGCTGTCCGCCGAGTCGGTGGACCCGTACAACCCGAAGACGGTACGAGCGAGCGTCGGCAGCCTGTTCCACCTGCCGATCGCGATCGGCGCCGCCGTGCCGGACGTGGTCACCGCGGCTCGGGCGGCCGGGCTGCAGGTGCTGGCCGCCGACGGCGCCGGCGACAACCTGACCCGGCTGACCGCCACCGGCGAACTCGCCAAACCGACCCTCTGGCTGTTCGGCAACGAGGCCCACGGCCTCCCCGCAGACCTGGCCGCCCTGGCCGACCGCGTCGTTGCTGTCCCCATCCTCGGCGCCGCCGAAAGCCTGAACCTCTCCACCGCCGCCGCCGTCTGCCTCTACACCAGCTCCACCGCCCTGAACCCCCTCTGAAATCCCGCCGACCCGTCACATCCGCTGCCGTTTCTGCGGCGTGTCGCAGCGGATGTGACGTCTCGGCAAGGTCAGCGCGTAGCCGGGCAGGCACGGCAGACCGCGGGCAGTAGCCGGATGATCTTCCGGAGCGGAGTTCGTCGGGGTCGGTCCGTGTCGCGCCGTCCGCTGCGGATCGATTACTGGGCGCTGCCGCGGAGCAGCCACCGGTCGACGATCACTTCGAGCAGCACCCGCGGACCGTACGGCGGGATCTCGGTGGCCGAGTCCCAGCCGTCGTACTTGGCCGTGATGTCGCGCAGCACGCCCGCCCGGAACCCGTCGCGGTGCACGACGACCCGGCCCTCGGCGACCAAGGGCGCATCGCCGTCCTCCAGCGCGAGGCTGACCCGCGGATCGGCGGCAACATTGCGCACCTTCACGTTCCGCTCGCCGCTGCTGATCCAGAACCGGTCGTCCCGGTGGACGAACCAGACCGGGGTCAGGTGCGGCGACCCGTCGGCGCGCAGCGTGCACAACCAGGCGGTACGGTCCCGGCGCAGCCGGTCGAGCAGGGCGGGATCGGTCGAGTCCATGATCAACAGCCTGCCCGACCCGGCCGACCGATCGCCGCGCCGTCCACCATCCGTCCGCCCCCGAACCTGATCGTCCGGCACGCAGTGATCGCGACCTCGGCTGCCGAACGAAACTCGCCACAGGTAGAGAAACGCGCGGTCGCCACGGGGCTGGTGGCGTGCGAAACTCGCCACAGGTAGAGGAACGCGCACCTGCGACCAGGCCCGCGACAACCGGAGTCACCGGTTGCGGTGGGGGAGGATCAGGCGGGCACCGTCCAGCGCAGCGCCGGTACGGTGAGCAGCCCCGACGACACCCCGTCCAGGGCCAGCTCCAGATCCTGCTGATGGAACCGGACCCCGTACAGCCGACGGCTCTCCTCGATGATGCCGACCGCATCCGGATCGGTCGCGGCGGCGCCCGCGGCGGTGTTGTAGACCTCGATCCGGAGCGTGTTGGCGCCCTCGCGCAGCCGGCCGGTCAGGTCCAGCCGGTACGGGGCGTCCCAGAGCACGCCGACCTGGTCGCCGTTCAATGACACCACCGCGACCTCGCGGACGGGCGGCTCGAGCCGGACCCGGTAGGAATTGCCCCGGATCTCGGTCGATCCCGGATCGGGATCCTCGATCGACTCGGCCGGCCCGAAGTCCAGCGCGATCTCGGCGCCGGGGTCGAGCCAGGCGGGCAGCGCCGGCAGTTCCAGCTCATACCAGGCGGCGCCGGAGTAACCCGGCCGCGAATCCTCCCAGCGGTGCGGCAGCGTCACCTCCGCGGTGCTGGCCGAGTCGGCGAAGCCGGTCCGCCACGGGCCGAGCAGCGCCAGCTCGGCGCCGGTCCCGGAGTTGGTCACGCTGTCGGCGACCTCGCCGTTGTCGTCGGTCGCGACCACCACCGTCGCCTGGTAGGGATGCAGCGTCAGGGTCACCGTATTCGTGCCGGCCAATGACTCGGCCGCACCGGTCGCCGGATCCCACTGCTCGAATCGCGCCCGGCCGGTCCGCGGCGTCAGCTCGAAGGTGCGCACGGAGCTGCCCGTGTTGGCCACGAAATAGACGTCGGTGCTGCCGAGGGCCCGGTGCACGACGCCGATCTCGTCGCTCGACCCGGAGAACCAGACATCGGGCGGCAACACCCGGAGCAGCGTCGACTCGAAGGTCGCCCGGGTCGCCGGCACACCGCCGGCGTAACCCGGGGAATCGACCGCGATGACGGAGCCACCGGCACGCCGGACCGAATCCAGCCAGGCCCGGGTCGCGGCCGGCAGGGTCCGGACCGAGGGCAGCACGACCACCGGCACCGATGCCGGATCCAGCTCGGCCAGCACGTCGTCGTCGATCAGGTCGTAGTCGTAGCCGGCGCAGCGGATTGCCCGGGTCAGCTCCGGGCCGATGTGCCGACGGGTCTCCTTCCACAGGTCCAGCCCGCCACCGAGCTTCGGATAGACGTCACCGGCCGGCAGATAGAGCTTCACATCGGCCACCGGGTCGCCCTGCCGGAGCAGCCAGCTCAGCCGGGTCAGGTACGAGCTCAGCCGCGGCATCGCCGGCCACCACGGATTGCGGTCGTCCAGCGCGCCGGAGGCGTAGAAATACCAGCCGAGGCCGGGCGCGTCCGGTGCCGAATACGGCCAGCCGTGCCCGACGAACTGGTTGATGCCGAGCAGAAAGTGCTCGTGCGCCTCGCCCTTCAGATCCAGCGGCGTGGCCCGGAACGAGGGGGAGTGGGTCCAGGTCCAGATCTCCGACGAGATCACCTCCCGGCCGTAGAGATGACCCGCCGATGACGCCCAGCGGGTCTGAGTCAGCTCGGTCCAGCCCCAACCCTCACCCTCGATCAGGTCGGCGTGCCGGTTGCTGCTCACGGTCACCGGCGGCACCCCGTACCCCTGGATCCGGAACGGCACCCCGTGACCGGCGGCCCAGTCGCGGCAGACCGCGACGAAGTTCTCCTCGGCCAGCTCGGTCAGGGTCCGGTAGAAGTCGGTCCGGAACTCGGCCGATCCCGGCTCGTCGACCGTGAGCCGGTGCAGCTGAGGTAGCGGGTCATAGCCGCGGCGCCGCTCGAACTCGGCCGGCAGGCCCGGCGTCCAGTCGGCCGCGTACACCTCGAGGCTGTCGCAGAAGACCGACCCGAGCAGCTCGGCCGGCACCGCGCCGAGCAGCCGGTCGCCGACCGTCGCCAGGTGCTGCCGGGCGGCTTCGGCCGAGTAGTGATCGAGGACGGGACCCTCGGCGCCCGCGGCGGCGCGCTTGACGTTCTGCCCGGTCGGTTGCGACCAGGCGAGCAGTACGGTCCGTGGGCCCCGGCCGTCCGGGATCGCGATCGCGGCGTCGACCACCGGCAATGACGACCAGCCGCTCGGCGCGTCCCGGGGTGACCCGTCGGCCAGGAAGGCGGCGATCAACTCCTCACCGGGCCAGGGCGCGACCACCGGCAGTTCGAACCCGACGGCGGTGATCTCCCGTCGCTCCCAGTGGATCCGGCGGGAGGCGTGCTCGGGCCCGATGTGCGCGCCGCCGTAGGACCAGCCGCTGCCGATCGTCAGGTCGAACCGGAGCCCGAGCGAGCGGGCGAACTCGGCGGCGTGCCGGAGCCGGCCGAGGAACTCGTCGGAGCGGAAGTCATGGCTGACCTGGCGGAGCGGATAGACGAAGGCGACCTCGACCCCGCCCAGCCCGGCGTCGGCCATCGCGGTCAGCTCCCGTTCCAGCTCGCCGGTCTCCACGTCCGGGCCGAACCACCACCACCGCATCATCGGCCGCGCGGCCGGATCCGGGTCGGCGAAGCCGTCACGCAACTCGGCGACCGATGCAGGCCGGTCGGGCGAACCTCCTGCCTCAGGTGCTTCGGTGCGTGCCTGGGCGTCGTCGCTGGACATGTTGCTCGCTTCCTCGGCTGCCGATCGGGCCGGAGAGTGGGGGTGAAACGATTTTACTGATTCGGCTCCGGGTGCGGGGCCCCGGGGCGGGTGACGCGATTGGCAGGCGCACCTCCGCGGTTCCTAGACTGTCCGGGCACTCCCGCTTCCGAACAGCAGAAATCCGAGGAGCCCATTGATGCCCAGGTCGACGGATCTGAGCGCGCCGACACAGACCGACAGCGCGAACGCCCTGGACGCCGAGCAGATCGACGCGATGGTGACGGCGGCGATCGAGGCCTTCGCCGCGGCCGGCACCGTTGCCGAGCTGAAGCAGGCGCGGCTCGCGCACACCGGCGATCGGTCCCCGCTGGCCCTGGCCAACCGGCAGATCGGCGGGGTGCCGCCGGAGCAGCGGAAAGAGGTCGGGGCCCGGGTGGGCCAGGCCCGCGGCCGGGTCAAGCAGGCCCTGGACGCCCGGGACGCCGAGATCTCCGCGGCCGAGCTGGACCGTCGGCTGGTGGAGGAGCGGATCGACGTCACGTTGCCCGTCGCTCTGGCCCCGGTCGGTGCCGCGCATCCGGTGACCGCGCTGATGGATCAGATGAGTGACGTGTTCCTGGCGATGGGCTGGGAGATCGCCGAGGGGCCGGAGCTCGAGGCCGAGTGGCTCAACTTCGACGCGCTCAACTTCATCCCCGACCATCCGGCCCGGACGATGCAGGACACCCTGTTCATCGCGCCGCCGGAGCACAACCTGCTGCTGCGGACGCACACGTCGCCGGTGCAGGTGCGCAGCCTGCTCGATCGTGAGCTGCCGGTCTACGTGGTCTGCCCGGGCAAGGTCTACCGGGCCGACGAATACGACGCGACCCACCTGCCGGTGTTTCACCAGATCGAGGGTCTGGCCGTGGACAAGGGGATCAGCTTCGGTCATCTCAAGGGCACCCTGGAGCACTTCGCCAAGGCGATGTTCGGCGCGGACACCAGGTTCCGCTGGCGCCCGTCGTACTTCCCGTTCACCGAGCCGTCGGCCGAGGTCGACCTGCTTTGCTTCGTCTGTCAGGGCACATCGGTCGGTGATCTTGACAATCCGTGTCGGACTTGTCGCAGCGAGGGCTGGATCGAGTGGGGTGGCTGCGGCGTGGTGAACCCGCGGGTGCTGGAGGCTGCCGGGGTCGACTCCTCGGAATACTCCGGCTTTGCCTTCGGGATGGGCATCGACCGGACGCTGATGTTCCGCAATTCGGCGGAGGACATGCGGGACATGATCGAGGGCGACGTGCGGTTCAGCCGGTCGCTGGTGGGAGGGGCACGATGAGGGCGCCGTTGACCTGGCTGCGGGAGTACGCGCCGTTGCCCGAAGGCACGACCGGCCGGGACGTCTCGGAGGCGTTGATCAAGATCGGCTTCGAGGTCGAGGCCGTCGACCGGTCCGGTGGTGACATCATCGGCCCGCTGGTAATCGGCCGGGTGCTCGAGTTCACCGAGCAGGAGCAGAAGAACGGCAAGATCATCCGCTGGTGCCGGGTGGACGTCGGTGATCAGAACAACGGCTCGTACGCCCAGGACTCGGGCGGCGACGACCTGACCTCCCGCGGCATCATCTGCGGTGCCCGCAACTTCGCCGTCGATGATCTGGTCGCGGTCGCGCTGCCCGGCACGACGCTGCCGGGCGGCTTCGAGATCGCGGCCCGGAAGACGTACGGGCACATCTCCGACGGCATGATCTGCTCCGCCGCCGAGCTGGAGCTGGGCGAAGATCACGCCGGGATCATGGTGCTCACCGGAGCTGATCTTGTCCCCGGCGCAGACGCCCGGCCGGTCCTCGGGCTCGGTGAAGAGGTGCTGGACATCGCCGTGACGCCGGACCGCGGCTACGCCTGGTCGGTCCGCGGCCTGGCCCGGGAGACGGCGCACGCCTTCGGCAGCGGCTACACAGATCCGGTCGATCGCCCGGTGCCGGCGTCGGCGACCGACGGCTATCCGGTGCAACTGGAGAGTGCGGCCTGCCCGCTGTTCGTCGCGATCACGGTGACCGGGGTCGACCCGGCGGCACCGAGCCCGCGCTGGCTGAAGCAACGCCTGCAGCAGACCGGGATGCGGCCGATCTCGCTCGCGGTCGACGTGACCAACTACGTGATGTTGGAGACCGGGCAGCCGCTGCACGCCTACGACGCCGACAAACTGACCGGCCCGATCGTGGTCCGGCAGGCCCGGCCGGGCGAAACGATCATCACCCTGGACGACGTCGACCGGACCCTCGATCCGGGTGACCTGGTGATCACCGATGAATCGGGCCCGATCGGCATCGCCGGCGTGATGGGTGGCGAGACCACCGAGGTGGGGCCGGAGACGACGACGCTGGTGATCGAGGCGGCCAACTTCGAGGCGATCTCGATCGCGCGCACCTCGCGCCGGCACAAACTGTCCTCGGAGGCGTCCCGCCGGTTCGAGCGTGGCGTCGATCCGGGCGCGAGCTATGCCGCCGCGCATCGGGTCGCCGCGTTGCTGGTCGAGCACGGCGGCGGCACGGTGGCCGAGGCGGAGACGATCGCCGGCGCGGTGCCGGAGGTGCCGACGCTACGGCTGGATCCCGCGCTGCCCGGCAAGATCATGGGCGCCCCGATCGACCCCGACACGGTGACCGATCACCTCAAGCAGGTGGGCGTGACCGTCGAGGTCGATGATCAACTTCTGGTCACTCCGCCGACCTGGCGGCCGGACCTGCGCGATCCGTACGACTTCGTCGAGGAGGTCGGCCGGCTGTACGGCTACGACCGGGTGCCGTCGGTGCTGCCGCCGGCGCCGAGCGGTCGCGGCCTGACCCGCTCCCAGCACTCCCGGCGGTTGATCAACGCGGCACTGGCCCAGACCGGCTACGTCGAGGTGCTGTCGTTCCCGTTCCTCGGCACCGCCGAACTCGACCTGCTGGAGGTCGGCGCCGACGACGAGCGGCGGCGGACGATGGAGATCGCGAATCCGCTGTCGGAGACCCAGCCGCTGCTCCGCACCACGGTGCTACCCGGCCTGATCGCCGCCGCCCATCGCAACACCAGCCGCGGCCTCGATGATCTTGCCCTGTACGAGCTCGGCTCGGTCTTCTTCGCGCCGGAGCAGCCGACGGCGGCGCCGCGTCCCGGCGTCGAGGGCCGGCCGTCGGCGGCCGACCTGGCTGCGATGGACGCGGCGATCGGCCACCAGCCCCGGCACGCCGCGGCCCTGCTCACCGGCGACTGGCGCCCGGCCGGCTGGTCCGGCCCAGCCGAACCGGCCGACTGGCGGCACGCGGTCGCCTTCGCCGAGACGGCCGCCCGAGCCGTCGGCGCGACACTCACCGTCAAGCCGGCGGAACGCGCCCCCTGGCACCCCGGCCGGTGCGCCGAGCTGAGCGTCGGCGGCCAGGTGATCGGCCACGCCGGCGAACTCCATCCCCGGGTGGTCGAAGCAGCCGGCCTGCCCGCCCGGGCCTGCGCGGTCGAGTTCGACTGCGACGCCCTGATCGCAGCCGCGCCGGAAGGCGGCACGGTGGCCCCGATCTCGGCCCACCCGATCGCCAAGGAAGACGTAGCCCTGATCGTCGATTCCGAGGTCGCCGCCGCCGACGTCGAAGCGGCCCTGGTCGCCGGTGCCGGAGACCTGCTGGAGTCGGTGCGACTGTTCGACATCTACACCGGCCCGCAGATCGGCGAAGGCAAGAAGTCCCTCGCCTACGCCCTCCGCTTCCGCGCCCCCGACCGCACCCTCACCGACGCCGAATCCGCCGCGGCCCGCGACGCCGCCGTGAACACCGCCGCAACCAAGCTCAACGCCCACCAACGCACCCTCTAGAAACCGCCGACCCGTCACATCCGCGGCCGTTTTGACGGCGTGTCGAAGCGGATGTGACGGGTCGACGGCCTGTGGACAGAGGGGAGCTGTGGATAACGTGACACGTTCGGGAACTTCTTCACACACTCCCTGGCATGGAAGACGACGATTTTGTGCCGGCCATCGCTGATGCGCGACTGCCGACGAATGTTCCGTTCACGGTGTATCAGGCCGCGGCTGCCGGCGTCAGTCGTAACGTCATAGCGCGACTGACGAAGCAGGGCCTGATCCGTCAAGTGCTCCGTGCTGTCTACGTCGACGCTTCGACCGCCGATACGATCGAGCTCCGCGCGGCAGCGATCGCTCTGGTTGTGCATTCGGATGCGGTGATCACCGATCTGTCTGCCGCCTGGTTGCACGGTGCGCGAGTCAATCCGGCAGGGGACTACCTGCCTCGGATCTCGGTCTTCCAGCTTCCCGAGAATACGAGGGTGCGCACCCGGGCGACGGCGGGCGGTGAACGGACACTGGAACCGAAAGACATCGAGCGGATCAACGGGCTCCGGGTCACGACACCATTGCGAACTGCCCTGGATCTAGGCCGACTGCTCAAACGTGACCAGGCCCTGGCGGCGTTGGACGGATTGTTCCGGTTGCGCCGATTCACCCGGTCGGATCTGAGGTCCGAGCTTCCTCGCTTCCGCGGCTATCGCGGGGTCGTGCAGCTCCGTTGCCTCGTCCCGGTCTGCGACCCGCGGGCCGAATCGCCCCAGGAATCGGTTCTGCGCCTGCGCTGGCTGGACGCGAGGCTGCCGGATCCTTGCCCGCAATACGTGGTGGTGGACGACAACGGATTTCCGGTCTATCGGTTGGATCTCGCCGACCCTTCGGTCCGTTATGCGGCTGAGTACGACGGTCAGGATCACCACTTCACTCCGGAGCAGCGCACCAAGGACGACCGGCGCCGTGCTTGGCTCCGACGCCGCGGCTGGGTCATCGACGTCTTCGATCGGGATGGTCTGGCCTCGCTCACCGTCGGATCTCGGCTGCTGAACGGGCATCGGCGAGCCGCCCTCCGAGATCACGTTGCGGCCTGATCCTCACCGAGGGCGGCGCCCAAACCCTCATCGACCCGTCAGATCCGCGTCGACACGCCGCGAAAACGCCCGCGGATGTGACGGGTCGGCGGCTATTGGGTTGGCATTCCTATTCGTTGTTTGGCATGATTATTCCTATGGTGAAGGTAGCGGTGGCGGGAGCCACTGGGTACGCGGGCGGGGAGTTGCTCCGGTTGCTGCTCGGGCATCCCGAGGTGGAGATCGGAGCGGTGACGGCCGGCGGGAGTGCCGGGTCGCGCCTGGGGGATCATCAGCCGCACCTGGTGCCGCTCGCGGATCGCGTCGTGCGGAGCACCGACGGCGAGACGCTGGCCGGGCACGACGTCGTCTTCTTGGCGCTGCCGCACGGCACGTCGGCCCCGATCGCCGAGCAGCTCGGTCCCGACACCGTGGTGATCGACTGCGGGGCCGACTTCCGGCTCACCGATCCGGAGGATTGGCAGAAGTTCTACGGCAGCGCGCATGCGGGCAGTTGGCCGTACGGGCTGCCGGAGCTGCCCGGTCAGCGGGGCAAGCTGGCCGGCGCGCAGCGGATCGCGGTGCCCGGCTGCTATCCGACGACGGGCACGCTGGCCCTGCTGCCGGCGATCACGGCCAGGTTGATCACCGCCAAGGATGTGGTGATCGTCGCGGCCAGTGGGCCGTCCGGCGCCGGCCGGTCCCTGAAGCCGCACCTGCTCGGCTCGGAGTTGATCGGCTCGGCCAGCGCGTACGGGGTCGGCGGCGGACACCGGCACACGCCGGAACTGCTGCAGAACTTCTCCGCCTGCGGGGCCGAGGCGCCGACCGTCTCCTTCACGCCGGTGCTGGTGCCGATGTCCCGAGGCATCCTCGCCACCTGCACCGCGCCTCTTTCAGATCCCAAGATCACTTCCGCCCAGGCCTACGCCGCCTATGCCGAGGCGTACGCCGACGAGCCGTTCGTTCATCTGCTGCCCGAGGGGCAGTGGCCGCAGACCCAGGCTGTGCTCGGTAGTAACGCCGCCCACGTCCAGGTCACCGTCGACGCGGCGGCCGGCCGGCTGGTCGCGGTCGCGGCGATCGACAACCTGACCAAGGGCACCGCCGGCGGCGCCGTCCAGTCGATGAACCTCGCGCTCGGCCTGGCCGAGTCCACCGGCCTCAGCACCGTAGGAGTCGCACCGTGAACCCACCCCACGACGTAGTTCTCCTCCGCTGCGCTCCCCCGAACTACGCCGCGGAGGCCCCGAGATGAGCGTCACCACCCCCAAAGGCTTCGTCGCCGCCGGGGCCGCGGCCGGCCTCAAGGTCTCCGGCCGGCCGGACCTGGCGCTGGTGATCAACAACGGCCCCGAGTACGCCGCCGCCGGCGTCTTCACCAGCAACCGGGTGAAGGCCGCCCCGGTGATCTGGTCCCAGCAGGTGCTCACCGACGGTGCCCTCAAGGCGGTGATCTTGAACTCGGGCGGCGCCAACGCGTGCACCGGCCCGGAGGGATTCGGCGACACCCATCAGACCGCGGAGCAGACCGCCTCGGTGCTCGGCATCGGGGCGATCGACGTCGCCGTCTGCTCCACCGGCCTGATCGGCGTCCGGCTCGACCTGGACAAGATCATCGAAACCCTGCCGACCCTGGTCGAGCAGGCGTCGGCCGAGGGCGGCGGAGCCGCGGCCGAGGCGATCATGACCACCGACACGGTCGCCAAGCAGGCCGAGCACCAGGGCGACGGCTGGAGCATCGGCGGGATGGCCAAGGGCGCCGGCATGCTGGCCCCAGGGCTGGCCACGATGCTGGTGGTGATCACCACCGACGCCGTGGTTTCGTCGGACCAGCTCCATGATCAGCTCGCCGACGCCTGCCGGGTCACCTTCGACCGGGCCGACAGCGACGGTTGCATGTCGACCAACGACACGGTGATCGTCATGGCCAGCGGCGCCTCCGGCACGACTCCGGACCCGGCCGAGTTCGGAGCCGGGCTGACCGCGGTCTGCGCCGACCTGGCCCGGCAGCTGATCGCCGACGCCGAGGGTGCCGCGCACGAGATCGAGATCGTCGTGACCGGGGCCGCGACCGAGACCGAGGCGGTCGACGTCGGCCGCACGGTCGCCCGGAGCAACCTGTTCAAGTGCGCGATCTTCGGCAACGATCCCAACTGGGGCCGGGTGCTCGCCGCGATCGGCACCACCAGCGCCGCCTTCGAGCCGGACCAGCTCGACGTTGCGTTCAACCAGGTCCAGGTCTGCCGCGCCGGCGGCATCGGCGAGCCGCGCGAGCTGGTCGACCTCTCGGCCCGCAAGGTCCGCGTCGACATCGACCTGCACGCCGGCACCGAGACCGCCACCATCCTGACCAACGACCTCACGTACGACTACGTGAAAGAGAACGCGGAATACTCGTCATGACTCAAACCAACGATGAACATCGGCTGACCTTGATCGAGAAGGCGTCGATCCTGACCGAGGCGCTGCCCTGGCTGGAGACGTACGCCGGCAAGACCGTCGTGATCAAGTACGGCGGCAACGCCATGATCGACGAGGATCTGAAGCGGGCGTTCGCCTCCGACATCGTGTTCATGAAGCGGTGCGGCGTACACCCGGTCGTCGTCCACGGCGGCGGTCCGCAGATCTCCTCCATGCTGAAGCGGCTCGGCATCGCCAGCGAGTTCCGCAACGGCCTGCGGGTGACCAGCCCGGAGGTGATGGAGGTCGTCCGGATGGTCCTGGTCGGCCAGGTCGGCCGCGATCTGGTCGGGTTGATCAACCAGCAGAGCACGCTGGCGGTCGGCATGTCCGGCGAGGACGGCGGCCTGTTCACCGCCGAGCGGAAGAGCCTCACGGTCGACGGCGAGGAGATCGATCTCGGCCTGGTCGGCGACGTCACCGCCGTGCACACCGAGGCGATCGAGGGCCTGATCGGCGCCGGCCGGATCCCGGTCGTCGCCAGCATCGCGCCGGACGTCAACGGCGTCGTGCACAACGTCAATGCCGATACGGCCGCCGCCGCGCTGGCCGTCGCGCTCAAGGCCGACCGGCTGGTCGTGCTGACCGACGTCGAGGGGCTGTACGCCGACTGGCCCAACAGCACCGAGGTCGTCACCAACCTCTCCGCCTCGCAACTGCGCGAGATGATCCCGTCGCTGGAGTCCGGCATGGTGCCGAAGATGGAGGCCTGCCTGCGCGCCGTCGAGGGCGGACTGACCCGGGCCACGGTCACCGACGGTCGGGTGCCGCACTCGCTGCTGCTGGAGATCTTCACCAACGAGGGGATCGGCACCATGGTCATCCAGGACGGCCTGGTCCGGCTCGGCAGCCGGGTCTTCCCGGCCGGGGAGCCGATCCCGGATCACGAACTGCACAACGGGGAATTCATGATCACCAAGGGGACCACGGGATGAGCGACGCGAGTCAGGAACTGACCCGGATCCAGGGCAACGGCCGGACCAGCGCCGACGTGCTGGCCGGCTACAGCTCGGCGGTCATGCCGACCTTCGGCACGCCGAAGCGGGTCTTCGTCCGCGGCGAGGGCTGCTACGTCTGGGACGCCGACGGCCGGCGGCATCTCGACCTGCTGGCCGGGCTCGCCGTCAACGCACTGGGTCACGCTCACCCGACCGTGCTCGCGGCGATCACCAGTCAGCTGTCGACCCTGGGTCACGTGTCCAACTTCTTCGCGACGCCGGCCCAGGTCGCCCTGGCCGAGCGGCTGACCGGGCTGGTCGGCGGCCCTTCGACTGACTCAGGGCACGGGGGAGCGGGTTCAGGGCACAGTGGGGCCCGCGTCTTCTTCACCAACTCCGGTACGGAAGCCAACGAGGCCGCGTTCAAGATCACCCGGCAGACCGGCCGGACCAAGATCATCTCCACCGAGGGTGCGTTCCACGGCCGATCGCTCGGCTCGCTGGCGATCACCCACAGCCCGAAATACCGGGAGCCGTTCGAGCCGCTGCCGGGCGACGTGATCTTCGTCCCGTACGGCGACGCGGCCGCCCTGGCCGAGGTGGTCGACGAGACCGTCGCCGCCGTCGTGCTGGAGCCGATCCAGGGCGAGAACGGCGTGATCGTGCCGCCACCGGGCTACCTGGCCAAGGCGCGCGAGCTCTGCGACGCCGCCGGGGTCCTGCTCTGGATCGACGAGGTGCAGACCGGCATGGGCCGGACCGGCTCCTGGCTGGTGCACACCGACCAGGGCGTCCGGGCCGACATCGTCACCCTGGCCAAGGGCCTGGGCAACGGCTTCCCGATCGGCGCCTGCCTGGCCACCGGCCCGGCGGCGACGCTGCTCGGCCCGGGCAGCCACGGCTCGACCTTCGGCGGCAACCCGGTCGCCGCGATGGCCGGACTCGCGGTGATGGCGGTGATCGAACGGGACGGCCTGCTGGCCAACGCGACCGCGATGGGCGAGCGACTCGCCTCGACGATCCGGCTGACCGGCAGCTGGCACGTCGCCGGCGTGCGGGGCCGCGGCCTGTTGCAGGCGATTGTGCTGAACAAGCCGATCGCCGCCGCGGCCGTCGACCTGGCGCTCGACGCCGGTTTCGTGATCAACGCGCCGCGGCCGGACGTGATCCGGATCGCGCCACCGTTGATCATCACCGGGGAGCAGATCGACACCTTCGTCACCGCCCTGCCCGGAATCCTCGACGCCGCGGCGGAGGTCACGTCATGAGCACCGTCGCCCTCCGGCACTTCCTGGCCGACGACGACCTGACCCCGGCCGAGCAGTCGACGGTGCTCGAGCTCGCCGCCCGACTCAAGCGGAGCCCGTACGCGGAGCGGCCGCTGGCCGGCCCGCAGAGCGTCGCCGTGCTGTTCGACAAGCCGACGCTGCGGACGCAGTCCTCGTTCAGCGCCGGCATCGCCGAGCTCGGCGGGCATCCGATGATCGTGGACGGCCGGCTGGCCGGGATCGGCACCAGGGAGTCGGTCGCGGACGTCGCCCGGGTGCTCGGCCGGCAGTGCTCGGCGATCGTCTGGCGGACCTTCGCCCAGGACGACCTGGCCGCGATGGCCCAGTACGCCGGCGTCCCGGTGATCAACGCGCTCACCGACGACTACCACCCGTGCCAGATCCTGGCCGACCTGCTGACGATCATCGAACACTGCGGCTCGCTGCAAGGCCGGTCGCTGGCCTACCTCGGCGACGGCGCCAACAACATGGCCCACTCGTACGCCCTCGGCGGCGCCACCGCCGGTCTCAAGATCACGATCGCCGCGCCGGACGGCTTCCAGCCCCGGCCCGACATCATCGAGCAGGCCCGGAAGGTCGCGGCAACGACCGGTGGCGAGGTGATCATCACCGACGATCCGGCCGCCGCGGTGGCCGGCGCCGACGTGATCGCCACCGACACCTGGGTCTCGATGGGCCAGGAGAACGACGGCCACGACCGGGTGTCGATCTTCAGCCCGTACCGAGTGACGAAAGACCTGCTCGGCAAGGCCGCCCCCGACGCGATCGTGCTGCACTGCCTGCCCGCCTATCGGGGCAAGGAGATCGACGCGGACGTGATCGACGGCCCCCAGTCGGTGGTCTGGGATCAGGCCGAAAACCGGCGGCACGCCCAGAAGGCCCTGCTGGCCTTCCTCCTGGACCCGGACCCAGGATCGGCCGCATCATGATCACCGCACCGGCGAGCAAGGCGGCCCGGCAGGCCAAGATCATCGAGCTGCTGAGCCAGCACCAGGTCCGCTCGCAGACCGAGCTGGCCGAGCTGCTGGCCGCGGACGGGGTCAGCGTCACCCAGGGCACGCTGTCCAAGGACCTGGTCGAGGTGGGCGCGCTGCGAATCCGCGGCGAGGGCGGGCATCTGATCTACGCCGTCCCGTCCGACGGCGGTGACCGCACCCCGCATGCCGGCGAATACGCCACCTTCGAGATCCGCTTGGCCCGGCTCTGCAACGAGGTGCTGACCACGGCCGAGGCCTCGGCCAACCTGGCGGTGTTGCGCACGCCGCCCGGCGCGGCGCAGTATTTCGCCTCCGCGATCGACCGCGTCGGCTGGCCGACCATTCTCGGCACCATCGCGGGCGACGACACCGTCGTGGTGATCACCCGCGACCCGACCGGCGGCGCCGCGATCGCCGAACAGTTCCTGATCATGGCCCGGACCGGCAAGCCGATCAGCCTCGATTCCCGCACGCTCGATCAATCCGCGCCAGTGCCTGATTCCGGCCGGCGCGACTCTGACGAAGGAGCATCCATCTCGTGAGCAAGGTCCTGACCTCCCTCCCGAAGGGCGAGCGCATCGGCATCGCCTTCTCCGGTGGCCTCGACACCTCGGTTGCCGTCGCCTGGATGCGCGACAAGGGCGGGATCCCGTGCACCTACACCGCCGACCTCGGCCAGTACGACGAGACGGACATCTCCGGCGTGCCCGGCCGCGCGAAGGAGTACGGCGCCGAGATCGCCCGCGTCGTCGACATCAAGCCGCAGCTGGTGCAGGAAGGCCTGGCGGCGCTGGCCTGCGGCGCGTTCCACATCCGGACCGGCGGGCGCACCTACTTCAACACGACGCCGCTGGGCCGGGCCGTCACCGGAACGCTGCTGGTCCGGACGATGCAGTCCGACAACGTCAACATCTGGGGTGACGGCTCGACCTTCAAGGGCAACGACATCGAGCGCTTCTACCGCTACGGTCTGCTGGCCAACCCGGAGCTGCGGATCTACAAGCCGTGGCTCGACGCGGACTTCGTCCATGAGTTGGGCGGGCGCCAGGAGATGAGCCGGTGGCTGACCGCCCACGGGCTGCCCTACCGGGACGCAGCCGAGAAGGCGTACTCCACCGACGCCAACATCTGGGGCGCCACCCACGAGGCCAAGACCCTCGAGCACCTCGACGCGTCGCTGGAGACCATCGATCCGATCATGGGCGTGAAGTTCTGGGACCCGTCGGTCGAGATCGAGACCGAGGACGTCGAGGTCACCTTCGAGGCCGGCTATCCGGTGGCGATCAACGGCCAGCGGTTCACCGACAAGGTCGCCCTCGTCCAGGAGGCCAACAAGATCGGCGGGCGGCACGGCCTGGGCATGTCCGACCAGATCGAGAACCGGATCATCGAGGCCAAGTCCCGCGGCATCTACGAGGCGCCCGGGATGGCGTTGCTCTTCGCCGCGTACGAGCGGCTGGTCAACGCGATCCACAACGAGGACACCGTGGCCAGCTACCACAACGAGGGCCGCAAGCTCGGCCGGCTGCTCTACGAGGGCCGCTGGCTCGATCCGCAGGCGCTGATGCTCCGGGAGTCGATTCAGCGCTGGATCGCCTCGCTCGTCACCGGCACCGTCACGCTCCGGCTGCGGCGCGGCGACGACTACACGATCGTCAACACCGAGGGGAGCGGTTTCTCCTACCATCCGGACCGGCTGTCGATGGAACGCGTCGAGAACGCCGCGTTCGGGCCCACGGACCGGATCGGCCAGCTCACCATGCGCAACCTCGACATCGCCGATTCCCGGGCCAAGCTGGAGGCCTACGCCGGGCAGCCGCTCGAGCAGGGGACGGTGCTGGTCGAGCACGGCACGCTCTTCGGCGAGCTGCCGTCCGGCGGCTTCGACCGGATCGCCACCGCCGAGGAGTCGGCCCAGCGCGACCTCGAAGACTCCCTCGACGACGCGGCCCTGGAAGCGGGCACCGACTGATGACGGGTTCCCAGTTGTGGGGCGGCCGGTTCGCCTCAGGTCCCGCCGACGCGCTGGCAGCGCTGTCGAAGTCCACCCAGTTCGACTGGCGGCTCGCACCGTACGATCTGCGCGGCTCGATGGCGCACGCCCGGGTCCTCGCCTCGGCCGGACTGCTCACCGAGGACGAGCTGACCGGGATGCTCGAGGCGCTCAGCACCCTGGCCGCCGAGGTGGAGTCGGGGGCCTTCGAGCCCGCCCCCGACGACGAGGACGTGCACTCGGCGCTGGAACGCGGGCTGATCGAGCGGGCCGGGCCGGAGCTGGGGGGCAAGCTGCGGGCCGGCCGCTCGCGGAACGATCAGGTGGCGACGCTGTTTCGGATGTGGCTGCGCGACGCCGGGGTACGGGTCGGCCGCGGCATCCTCGATGTGGTCGACGCGCTGCTGGCGCAGGCCCGGGCGCACCCGGACGCGGCGATGCCCGGTCGTACCCACCTCCAGCACGCCCAGCCGGTGCTGCTCGCCCACCACCTCGCCGCGCACGCGCAGGCCCTCCTGCGCGACGTGGACCGGTTGCGCGACTGGGACCGTCGCGCCGCCGTCTCCCCGTACGGGTCGGGGGCGCTGGCGGGCTCTTCGCTGGGCCTCGATCCGGAGGCCGTGGCGAAGGAACTGGGCTTCGACTCGTCGGCCGCCAACTCGATCGACGGCACCGCGTCCCGCGATTTCGCCGCCGAGGCCGCGTTCATCCTGGCCATGACAGCGGTCGACCTGTCCCGGATCGCCGAGGAGGTGATCCTCTGGGCCACCGCGGAGTTCTCCTACGTCACGCTCGACGACGCGTTCTCCACCGGCAGTTCGATCATGCCGCAGAAGAAGAATCCCGACGTCGCGGAGTTGGCGCGGGGCAAGGCCGGTCGGCTGATCGGCAACCTGTCGGGCCTGCTGGCCACCCTCAAGGGCCTCCCGCTCGCCTACAACCGGGACCTGCAGGAGGACAAGGAACCGCTCTTCGACTCGGTGGAGCAGTTGGAGCTGCTGCTGCCCGCGGTCGCCGGGATGATCGCCACCCTCACGTTCCACACCGACCGGTTGGCCGAGCTGGCCCCGGCCGGTTTCACGCTCGCGACGGACATCGCCGAGTGGCTGGTACGCCAGGGGGTCCCGTTCCGGGTGGCTCACGAGGCGGCCGGCGGCTGCGTACGCGCCGCCGAGGCCCGCGGCGTCGGGCTGGCGGACCTCACCGACGCCGAGCTGACCGGCGTGCACCCGTCCCTGACCCCGGAGGTGCGCACGGTGCTGACCGTGTCGGGCTCCATCGCCTCCCGGGCCGCGCGTGGCGGTACGGCGGGGGATCGGGTCGCCGAGCAGCTCGAGGACCTGACGGTCACGGTCGCCGCCGCGCGCGCCGCCTTCAGCCGCGCCCCGGAGCACTCGGCCTGACCCCGACTCTCTGCACCGCCCGCGGCCATGAGCTCAGCCGACCTCGGTCGGCTGAGCCGCGGCTTCGGGCCGTCCGACCTGGCGCGGGGTACGGATCGCCACGATGGCCGCGGCCGCGACCAGGCCGGCGGCGACGAGATAGCCGACCCGATAGCCGCCGATCCCGCTGCCCACCGCGGCGGCGATCCCGGCGATCGCCGCGAGCCCGATCGCGGTGCCCACCTCCTGCGAGGTGTTGAGGACGCCGGACGCCAGCCCCTGGTCGCCCGGTGCCACCCCGGTGGTGGCGGTGATCATGGTCGGCGCGAACGCGAGCCCGTTGCCCACCGCCACGGCGAGCAGTCCGGGAAGCACGTCGGTGAAGTACGTTCCGCCGCCGTTGATCATGGACAGGTGAACCATGCCGGCCGCGCTGAACGCCGCGCCGGTGATCATCAGCGTCCGCGCGCCGAGCCGTCCGACCAGCCGCCCAGCGAGCGGCGAGACGATCAGGACGACGACCGTGATCGGCGCGAATCCGAAGCCGACGGACATGGCCGAATACTCGAGCGTGCGTTGTAGATAAAGCGTGCTGAAGAACAAGGTGGCCGCGGTGGTGCCGGCGATCAGAGCCAGGACGATGTTGCCGGTCTGCACACCACGGTTCCGCAGCAGGGCGAGGGCGGCGGCACGGATTGGTGTCCCGGCTCGGCTCTCGGGCAGCACCCGACCGGCGATGATCATCGCCGCCAGCCCGACCGGCACGTTGATCAGGAAGATCGACCGCCAGCCGAAATACTCGGTGAGCACGCCGCCGATCACCTGTCCGGAGATCGCGCCGATCGATCCCATCGCGGCCCACAGCCCGAGGGTGCGGTTCCGTCGCTCGCCCTCCGGAAAGAGCGAGGTGACCAGCGCCAGCGTGTTCGGGGCGACCATGGCGGCACCGATCCCTTGCAGCGCCCGCGCGGCGAAGAGTTGCCAGGGCGACTGGGCGGCCGCGGCCAGCGCGGACGCCAGGGTGAAGACGGCCAGGCCGACCTGGAAGAGCCTGCGCCGGCCGTAGAGATCACCGATCCGGCCGAACACCATCAGCAGGCAGCCGAACGTCAACGTGTACAGCACTCCGGGAAGTGCCAGCTGGTTCTCCGCGACTCCCAGGTCCTGCTGGATCGACGGCAGCGCCACGTTCAGCACCACGACGTCGACGATCAGGACGAACTGTGCTCCACAGAGCACTCCGACAGCGAGCTTCATCAACCATCCTCCGATTTCTACACCGTAGAATTCTGTACTCTACATCGTAGAATCAGAACTGGGAGGATCGGGATGGGACGCAGAGCCAATCAGGCGCCGTTGAGCCGGGCGAAGATCCTGGCCACGGCGTTGGAGGTGATCGACCAGGCGGGCCTGGAGGGACTGTCGATGCGGCGCCTGGGCAAGGAGCTCGGCGTCGACCCGATGGCGGTCTATCACCACGTCCCGAACAAGGAGGAGCTCCTCAGGGCCGTGGTCCACGACGTGTTCTCCCGGATGCCGTCGCCCGCGGCCGGGGGCCACTGGCGGGACCGGGTCCGCAGCTGGGCGCACGCGTACCGGGACCTGGCGTTGGCCCACCCGAATCTGGTCCTGCGGATCGTGACCGATGCCCAGGCCGTGTCGGTGGCCGCCGGCCAGATCAACGCGTCGTTGCAAGCCGCGCTCGAGACGGGCGGCCTGCCGCCGCGCGCGGTCAGCGGCGGCGTCGGATTGATCGTCGACTACGTCAACGGCTACGTGCTGGCCGCGGTGTCCTTCACCCACCCGGTCAAGGACAAGGGCTTCGACTTCGCGATCGACACGATCCTGGCCGGGTTGGTGGCCGGACCGCACACGGGCAAGGAATCCGAGCCGTCGTGAATTGGATCAGCGCCCGTAACGTGCGCATGACACCCTGAGTGGATGGATCACGGTTACGACTACGATCTGGCGGTCATCGGCTCGGGACCCGGCGGTCAGAAGGCCGCCATCATGGCGGCGAAGTTGGGCCGTCGCGTCTGTGTGATCGACCGGCCCCACATGGTCGGCGGCGTCTGCGTCAACACCGGGACGATCCCGTCCAAGACGCTGCGCGAGGCGGTCGTCTACCTGACCGGCATGCAACTGCGCGACCTGTACGGCGCCAGCTACCGGGTGAAGAGCGAGATCACCATCGGCGATCTGCTGGCCCGGCTGCAGCACGTGGTCGGACGGGAGACCGAGGTGGTCCGGGCCCAGCTGCTGCGCAATCACATCGAGCTGATCGCCGGCACCGCGGCCTTCACCGACCCGCACACCCTGACGGTCGAGGGCGAGGGGACCGCGCAGCACCTTAGCGTGACCGCGGCCAAGATCGTGATCGCCACCGGCACGACGCCGGCCCGGCCGCCGCAGATCCAGTTCGACGGTGCCCGGATCCTCGACTCGGACCAGATCCTCACCCTGGAACAGGTTCCGGACTCCCTGGTCGTCGTCGGCGCGGGCGTGATCGGCGTCGAATACGCCTCGATCTTCGCCGCGCTGGGCACCCGGGTGACGCTGGTGGAGAAGCGGCCGCGGATGCTCGAGTTCTGCGACCCGGAGCTGATCGAGTCGCTGAAGTTCCACCTCCGCGACCAGTCGATGTCGTTCCGCTTCGGCGAGGAGGTGTCGTCGGTGGAGAGCTCCGGCCGCGGCACCATCACCACCCTCGCCTCGGGCAAGAAGATCGCCGCCGAGGTGGTGATGTATTCGGCCGGCCGGCAGGGCGCCACCGGCAAGCTCCGGCTCGATCAGGCCGGCCTGACCGCCGACCCGCGGGGCCGGCTGGTGGTCGACGAGAACTACCGGACGGAGGTCGAGCACCTGTACGCCGTCGGCGACGTGATCGGCTTCCCGGCCCTGGCCGCGACCTCGATGGACCAGGGCCGATTGGCCGCCGCACATGCGTTCGACGAGCCGGCGCACGAGCTGCGGGAGTTGCAGCCGATCGGCATCTACACCATCCCCGAGCTGTCCTACTGCGGTAAGACGGAGGAGGAGCTGACCGCCGAGGCGGTGCCGTTCGAGGTCGGCATCTCCCGCTACCGGGAGCTGGCCCGCGGCCAGATCGTCGGCGATCCGTACGGGATGCTGAAGCTGATCGTGCACAGCGAGACCCGGCACATCCTCGGCGTCCACGTGTTCGGCACCTCGGCCACCGAGCTGGTGCACATCGGCCAGGCGATCATGGGTTGCGGTGGCACCGTCGACTATCTGGTGGACACGGTGCTCAACTATCCGACCTTGTCCGAGGCCTACAAGGTCGCGGCGCTCGACGTGACCAACAAGATGCGCGCCGTCGACCGGTTACTGGACACGATGCGAGCCGCGGAACCCTCTTGACCGCGTAACCCGCACCGGCGATATTGCTTGCGTAATGCAAGCAGATCTCGGAAGGGGTCGACCATGATCATCGTTGCGGGCTACCTGATGGTCGAACCGGGGGAGCGGGACGGCTATCTCAGCGCCGGAGTGGAGGTGATCGAGCTGGCCCGGGCCGCGGAGGGTTGCCTGGACTTCGCGATGAGTCCCGATCCGGTCGATCCCGGCCGGATCAACATCCTCGAACGCTGGGTCGCGCAGGAGTTCGTCGATCGCTTCCGGGGCAGCGGTCCGGAGGACGCGACCGCTGCGGCGATCACGGGCGGAGCCGTCGGCGAGTACGACGGCGACAACGAGCGCCGACTGCTCTGACGCGGCCGAGGAGCGATCGCCGCCGTTCGCTAGATTCACCGACGTGACCGACATGACCACCCCCGGACCTTCTTCTCCGCCGCTTCGCTCCCCCGAACAACGCCGCGGGGACCCCGGGGTCCTGGACGAACTCAGCTGGCGTGGCCTGGTGGCCGAATCGACCGACCGCGACGCACTGCGGGAGCACCTCGCGGCCGGGCCGATCACGTTCTACGTGGGGTTCGACCCGACCGCGCCGAGCCTGCACTTCGGCAACCTCGTCCAGTTGATCGTGGCCGGCCACCTGCAGCGGGCCGGGCACCGGCCGCTGATCCTGGTCGGCGGCGCGACCGGCCTGATCGGCGATCCCAAGGACTCCGGTGAGCGGACGCTGAACTCGAAGGAGGTCGTCGACGGCTGGGTGGAGCGGATCCGGGCCCAGGTGGAGCACTATGTCGACTTCACCGGCCCGGCGGCGGCCACTGTGGTCAACAACCTGGACTGGACCGGGACCGTCCCGGTGCTGGACTTCCTCCGCGACATCGGCAAGCACTTCCCGGTGAACCGGATGCTCGCCCGCGACGTGGTCCGCAACCGGCTCGAGGCGGGGATCTCCTACACGGAGTTCTCCTACGTGCTGCTGCAGTCGTTCGACTACCTCGAGTTGTTCCGCCGCCATGGCTGCACGCTGCAGTTCGGCGGTTCGGACCAGTGGGGCAACATCACCGCCGGCGTCGAGTTGGTCCGCCGGTCCGAGGGGCAGCGGGTGCATGCACTGGCGACACCACTGCTGACCAAGGCGGACGGGACCAAGTTCGGCAAGACCGAGAGCGGGACCGTTTGGCTGGATCCGGAGATGACCAGTCCGTACGCGTTCCATCAGTTCTTCCTGAACGCGGAGGACGCGAAGGTGATCGAGTATCTGAAGGTGTTCTCGCCGCGCTCGGCCGAGGAGATCGCCGAGCTGGAGCGGGCGACCACCGAACGCCCCCAGGAACGTGCGGCGCAACGAGCCCTGGCCGACGACGTCACCGACCTGGTGCACTCCCGCGGTGCCCGGGAGGCGGCCGAGGCGGCCGCGGCGGCGCTGTTCGGACGGGCCGACCTGTCGGTGCTGGACGAGGCGACACTCACCGGGGTGGTGGCCGAAGTCGGTGGGGGAGAGCTTCCCGCGGCCGGCGGCGGGCTGCCCTCGGTGATCGATGTGCTGGAGGCGAGTGGCGTGGTGGCGAGCAAGTCGGCGGCCCGGCGGATGATCGCCGAGGGCGGGGCGTACCTGAACAACGAGAAGGTCACCGATCCCGAAGCACGGGTGGCCGAGACGGCGCTGCTGCATGGTCGGTTCGTGATCGCCCGCCGCGGTCGCAAGACGGTCGGCGCCGTTACCATCCAGCGCTGAGGCAAGGCCATCTCGGCCCGGCGTGTCGCGCTGTGAGGACTGCCACGGCCACTCGATTTGACCCTGTCCGGACGATGCTCGTAATCTTCTACTTGTCGAGCCGGGGGGCTGAACGCGGAGGGAAACCGAAGCGAGCCACCGGCCGAACTCCTCCGAGACGTAGCTCCGGTTGATGTGCGCCCTTGATCGGGTCCATCGTGAAGACCGGGACTGAAACCTCGCAGGAGTTGGGATGCCAGACCTGCTTGACTCTCGCGAGTCGGGCGCGTAAAGTAGCCCGAGCCTCCAATTGGGGGCACCCACCCACGATGATCCACCCGGATCGTTGCGCGCTCGGTGAGTGCAGCAAAGAGTCGGGAACGGCAACGTGGGCGAAGACAAGTCAATAGTGAGGGTCGGGACCGGATTTGACACCCGAAACCGTGGATCACTAGTGTTGATCGGGTTGCCTCAAGGAATCGAGGCGGCTCAGCAGCACCTCCAGTGAAGCTCGGGGACGCGGAGTTGACACCGCAAACTGAGAATCACTAAGGTTGGGCAGGTTGCCTCAGGAAATGAAAGTCTAACTGAGGTCATCGAAACAACCACAGTGAAACTTGGAAATCACGGATTTGACACCGGAAACCGAACCTCACTAAAGTAAGTCGAGTTGCCCCAAACGGAAACGAAAGTGACCGAGCGGTGTGCACCCGAAGCTTGAGAACTCAACAGCGTGCTAAAAGTCAATGCCAAATATGCACAACAACCCCGTGCTCATGGCATCTGCGAAGCCTTCGGCTTCAACGATTTCTGGAGTTCGGAATTCCTTTGATTGATGATGAACCCAGCAATGGGTCTTGTCAGCGATTGAACATTAAGTTGAACGCAACGGGCCTTAAAGCCCATAGCGATAGATTTCAACGGAGAGTTTGATCCTGGCTCAGGACGAACGCTGGCGGCGTGCTTAACACATGCAAGTCGAACGGTAAGGCCCCTTCGGGGGTACACGAGTGGCGAACGGGTGAGTAACACGTGAGTAACCTGCCCTTGACATCGGAATAAGCCCGAGAAATCGGGTCTAATACCGAATAATCACCTTCGCGGACATCCGCTTAGGTGCAAAGCTCCGGCGGTCAGGGATGGACTCGCGGCCTATCAGCTAGTTGGTGAGGTAACGGCTCACCAAGGCTTCTACGGGTAGCCGGCCTGAGAGGGCGACCGGCCACACTGGGACTGAGATACGGCCCAGACTCCTACGGGAGGCAGCAGTGGGGAATATTGCACAATGGACGAAAGTCTGATGCAGCAACGCCGCGTGCGGGATGACGGCCTTCGGGTTGTAAACCGCTTTCAGTGCCGACGAAGCGAAAGTGACGGTAGGCGCAGAAGAAGGACCGGCCAACTACGTGCCAGCAGCCGCGGTGATACGTAGGGTCCGAGCGTTGTCCGGAATTATTGGGCGTAAAGGGCTTGTAGGCGGTCTGCTGCGTCGGGAGTGAAAACTCAGGGCTTAACCCTGAGCCTGCTTCCGATACGGGCAGACTAGAGGAATGCAGGGGAGAATGGAATACCTGGTGGAGCGGTGGAATGCGCAGATATCAGGTGGAACACCAGTGGCGAAGGCGGTTCTCTGGGCATTTCCTGACGCTGAGAAGCGAAAGCGTGGGGAGCAAACAGGCTTAGATACCCTGGTAGTCCACGCCGTAAACGGTGGGCACTAGGTGTGGGACTCATTCCACGAGTTCCGTGCCGTAGCTAACGCATTAAGTGCCCCGCCTGGGGAGTACGGCCGCAAGGCTAAAACTCAAAGGAATTGACGGGGGCCCGCACAAGCGGCGGAGCATGCGGATTAATTCGATGCAACGCGAAGAACCTTACCTGGGTTTGACATATACCGGAAAGCTGCAGAGATGTAGCCCCCGCAAGGTCGGTATACAGGTGGTGCATGGCTGTCGTCAGCTCGTGTCGTGAGATGTTGGGTTAAGTCCCGCAACGAGCGCAACCCTCGTCCTATGTTGCCAGCGGATAATGCCGGGGACTCATAGGAGACTGCCGGGGTCAACTCGGAGGAAGGTGGGGATGACGTCAAGTCATCATGCCCCTTATGTCCAGGGCTTCACGCATGCTACAATGGCTGGTACAAAGAGCTGCGAGACCGCAAGGTTAAGCGAATCTCAAAAAGCCAGTCTCAGTTCGGATTGGGGTCTGCAACTCGACCCCATGAAGTCGGAGTCGCTAGTAATCGCAGATCAGCAATGCTGCGGTGAATACGTTCCCGGGCCTTGTACACACCGCCCGTCAAGTCATGAAAGTCGGTAACACCCGAAGCCGGTGGCCCAACCCTTGTGGAGGGAGCCGTCGAAGGTGGGACCGGCGATTAGGACTAAGTCGTAACAAGGTAGCCGTACCGGAAGGTGCGGCTGGATCACCTCCTTTCTAAGGAGCCATATGGCGGACCTGTTCCTAACGGGCAGAGCCGTCCATGCACTCAGATCTGAGCCGAACGTGCTCAGCTGAGTAGGCACCGGAATGTGGAACATTGACCATTAAGCCGTAGCCGGCGAGCAACGTCAGTACAACCTGCGCAAGCAGGAGTGGAACCTCGAAGCTTATCGGATACGGCCTGAGGCACGCTGTTGAGCCCTGAGGTTTCGGTTGCATCTGCAACCACCTCCAGCGGACATCGTTCCCTCTCGAGAAATCGAGAGGGACTTTGTTACCGCCCGTATGTTGAGAACTTCACAGTGGACGCGAGCATCTTTGTAGTAACAACAAGCTACTAAGGGCAATCGGTGGATGCCTAGGCACCAAGAGCCGATGAAGGACGTTGTAACCTGCGATAAG
This sequence comes from uncultured Actinomycetota bacterium, assembly GCA_963746025.1. Taxonomy (GTDB): domain Bacteria; phylum Actinomycetota; class Actinomycetes; order Propionibacteriales; family Propionibacteriaceae; genus Microlunatus. Next base: position 4,229 of record CAVUZU010000010.1, on the reverse strand, counting down.
CCCCGGGGAGCTGGTAAACGAGCTTCGATCCGGGGATCTCCGAATAGGGAAACCTCGAAAGAAACCGGAGTAATGTCCGGCGACCTCTGCCTGAACACATAGGGCAGTAGGAGGGAACGTGGGGAAGTGAATCATCTCAGTACCCACAGGAAGAGAAAACAATAGTGATTCCGTAAGTAGACGTGAGCGAAAGCGGAAGAGGCCAAACCGTTGATGTGTGATAGCTGACAGGCGTTGCATCTGCGGTGTTGTGGGGCCATTCAGACCGGGCTGTCATCCGGTCAGAGAGTCATAAATGATCAATGAAGTCGAAGTGCGCTGGGAAGGCACGGCACAGAAGGTAACACCCCTGTAGACGTAAGTTGATCACTCTCGAGTGTCACCCCAAGTAGGACGGAGGTCCTGAATCCTCCGTGCGAATCTGGCAGGACCACCTGCTAAGCCTAAATACTCCTTGGTGACCGATAGCGGACCAGTACCGTGAGGGAAAGGTGAAAAGTACCCCGGGAGGGGAGTGAAAGAGTACCTGAAACCGATTGCCTACAATCCGTCGGAGCTGATCTTCGGATCTGTGACGGCGTGCCTTTTGAAGAATGAGCCTGCGAGTTAGTGGTACGTGGCGAGGTTAACCCGTGTGGGGTAGCCGTAGCGAAAGCGAGTCTGAATAGGGCGATTCAGTCGCGTGCTCTAGACCCGAAGCGGAGTGATCTATCCATGGCCAGGGTGAAGCGACGGTAAGACGTCGTGGAGGCCCGAACCCACCAGGGTTACAAACCTGGGGGATGAGCTGTGGATAGGGGTGAAAGGCCAATCAAACTCCGTAATAGCTGGTTCTCCCCGAAATGCATATAGGTGCAGCGTCGCGTGTTTCTTACCGGAGGTAGAGCACTGGATAGTCTAGGGGGCCCACAAGCTTACCGAAATTAGCCAAACTCCGAATGCCGGTAAGTGAGAGCGCGGCAGTGAGACTGCGGGCGATAAGGTTCGTAGTCGAGAGGGAAACAGCCCAGAACACCAGCTAAGGCCCCTAAGCGATTGCTAAGTGGAAAAGGATGTGGAGTTGCGGAGACAACCAGGAGGTTGGCTTGGAAGCAGCCACCCTTGAAAGAGTGCGTAATAGCTCACTGGTCAAGTGATTCTGCGCCGACAATTTAGCGGGGCTCAAGCAATCCGCCGAAGCTGTGTCATTCACGCAAGTGCCCGGCTTGAACTCTTCGGAGTCCAGGTCCAAGCGCGTGGATGGGTAGGGGAGCGTCGTGTGTGCAGGGAAGCGGCAGGGTGACCTAGCCGTGGAGCGCACACGAGTGAGAATGCAGGCATGAGTAGCGAAAGACGGGTGAGAAACCCGTCCGCCGAATGACCAAGGGTTCCAGGGTCAAGCTAATCTGCCCTGGGTAAGTCGGGACCTAAGGCGAGGCCGACAGGCGTAGTCGATGGACAACGGGTTGATATTCCCGTACCGGCGTATGAACGCCCCTGCCGAGGCGAATAATGCTAAGCACGCGAGCGCTGAGGACGTCTTCGGACCGATCCAGCATGAGTCTGCGACCCGAGTTCGTATTAGGCAAGCTGAGGAGTGACGCAGGAAGGTAGCCCATCCCGGGCGATGGTAGTCCCGGGCTAAATGCGTAGGGCGAGATGTAGGCAAATCCGCATCTCATATGCCTGAGACATGACGGCTCTATCGATTTCGATCGAATGAGTGGGTAATCCTATGCTGCCTAGAAAACCTTCGTAGCGAGTTCATAAGCCGCCCGTACCCTAAACCGACTCTGGTGGTCAGGTAGAGAATACTAAGGCGATCGAGATAACCGTGGTTAAGGAACTCGGCAAAATACCCCCGTAACTTAGGGATAAGGGGGGCCGACTCTGTCTATGGATTTACTCCAGACGGCGGAGAAGGCCGCAGAGACCAGGCCCGAGCGACTGTTTATTAAAAACACAGGTCCGTGCTAAGTCGTAAGACGATGTATACGGACTGACGCCTGCCCGGTGCTGGAACGTTAAGGGGAGGTGTTAGCCGCAAGGCGAAGCACTGAACTTAAGCGCCAGTAAACGGCGGTGGTAACTATAACCATCCTAAGGTAGCGAAATTCCTTGTCGGGTAAGTTCCGACCTGCACGAATGGCGTAACGACTTGGGCGCTGTCTCGACCACGGACTCGGCGAAATTGCACTACGAGTAAAGATGCTCGTTACGCGCAGCAGGACGGAAAGACCCCGGGACCTTTACTATAGTTTGGTATTGGTGATTGGTATAACTTGTGTAGGATAGGTGGGAGACTTTGAAGCAGTCACGCCAGTGGTTGTGGAGTCAATGTTGAAATACCACTCTGGTTGTTCTAGTTATCTAACCTAGGTCCGTTATCCGGATCAGGGACAGTGCCTGATGGGTAGTTTGACTGGGGCGGTCGCCTCCTAAAAGGTAACGGAGGCGCCCAAAGGTTCCCTCAGCCTGGTTGGCAATCAGGTTTCGAGTGTAAGTGCACAAGGGAGCTTGACTGTGAGAGAGGCATCTCGAGCAGGGACGAAAGTCGGGACTAGTGATCTGACGGTGGCACGTGGAAGCGCCGTCACTCAACGGCTAAAAGGTACCCCGGGGATAACAGGCTGATCTTGCCCGAGCGTCCATAGCGACGGCATGGTTTGGCACCTCGATGTCGGCTCGTCGCATCCTGGGGCTGTAGTCGGTCCCAAGGGTTGGGCTGTTCGCCCATTAAAGCGGCACGCGAGCTGGGTTTAGAACGTCGTGAGACAGTTCGGTCCCTATCCGCTGCGCGCGTAGGAGTCTTGAGGAGAGCTGTCCTTAGTACGAGAGGACCGGGATGGACGAACCTCTGGTGTGCCAGTTGTCCTGCCAAGGGCACGGCTGGTTGGCTACGTTCGGATGTGATAACCGCTGAAAGCATCTAAGCGGGAAGCACACTCCAAGATGATGGCTCCCACAGGGTAACCTGGTAAGGCCCCCAGCAGAACACTGGGTGATAGGTCGGATGTGGAAGCACAGTAATGTGTGGAGCTGACCGATACTAATAGGCCGAGGGCTTGTTCCTACAAAGATGCTACGCGTCCACTGTGCAGTTCCCGAGATACGGTCGGGCCCACTTAATTGTGGGGAACCGCTGACATCTCCATAGAGTTTCGGTGATCATAGCGAGAGGGAAACACCCGGTCCCATTCCGAACCCGGAAGTTAAGCCTCTAAGCGCCGATGGTACTGCACGGGGAGCCGTGTGGGAGACTAGGACGTCGCCGGACATTTACTTCAAGGTCGATCTCTTCGGAGATCGGCCTTGAAGTGTTTTAGGGCTCCGGAATGTCGAACCTGAGTTTGTGAATGACCCCGAGTTGTGAGGGATTCAGGTCCTGGACCTGGATCTTCCTCAGCGCTCGGGGTCTTTCGCGTTCAGTGGCGAATTCAGTCCAGCGACACTCAGCCGGCGGTCTGCGGGAAGTGCTGGTGCAGCAGTTCGACATAGCGATCGTTGAGGTCGCGTGCGGCCGTGGCTTCGGATTCGTCCGGCTCGTGCTGGCCGAGCACCGGCACCTGCCAGTCGGGAAGCTCGCCGGTCAGCGCCCAGGCGGACTGCCGGGCGGCGCCGACGGCGACACTCTCGAACGGCTCCGTGAAGGCGATCGGCAGACCGAACACCGCCGGCGCCACGGCCCGCACGGCCGCGGACTGGGCGGCGCCTCCGGTCAGCGTGATCCGGCCGATCTCCCCGGTTTCCTGACGGAGCACCCCGACTCCATAGGCGAGGCTCCACAGCACGCCCTCGATCGTGGCCCGGGCGACGTTGGCCGGCGTGAGGTTCTTCAGGGTCAGGCCGAGCAGCTGTCCGGTCGCGTCCGGCAGCGGCGGAGTGCGTTCGCCTTCCAGATACGGCAGGTAGCTGACGCCCTCACTCCCGGGCGGCGCGCTCTGCGCGAGCCGGTCGAACTCGGCCAGGTCGACGCCGAGCAGCTCGGCCGTGGCGACCAGGTTCCGGGCGCCGTTGAGCGTGCACACCAGGGGCAGGAAGGCTCCGGTGGCGTCGGCGAAGCCGGCCACCGTGCCGGTCGATTCGTGCGTCTGGCGATCGGAGCGGACGTAGGCGGTGCCGCTGGTGCCGAGCGAGACGACGGCCTCACCCGGCCGCAGCCCCATGCCGAGCGCGGCCGCCATGTTGTCCCCGGTGCCGGGGGCGATCTTCGCACCCCACGGGGTTTCACCGACGACCTCGTTCGGCGC
>CAVUZU010000009.1:0-352561 GCA_963746025.1 uncultured Actinomycetota bacterium | reverse complement strand
GACCGCGCGCTGGTAGCAGGCGATCAAGACACCGTCACGGTGGGCGCGGATCGGTTCGAACCTGGCCGGGTGATGATCGACATCGTACAGGCGGCCCAGCAGCTGCCCGGACCGGACGTCACTGCCCAGCGGCACGACCGGCTCCCCGAGTCCCGCGCCCGGGGCCGGCACGTCGTCGCGGAGATCGTCGGCCCGGACGATCCGCCACCGCCGGGTTGCCGGCCGAGGATCGGCTCGGGTACGCCGGGCAGGATGCCCTGTCGGCGCAACACGTTGATCACGCCCTGGTAGACGTGCGCGACACCGGTCGGGCTGACTGTCTCGCCGCCGCCGAATTCGCCGCCGATGGCGAGCTTGCCCTGGTCCTCGGCGTAGTCGGTGAGCAATCCGGTGGCCAGCTGCCGTGAATAGATGAAGACGTACGGGGTCGCGAACAGCGACGCCGGTCCAGCGCCGGTCGAACCGCGCCGGATCCGGCAGCGGATGCAGCGAGGTGCACAAGGCGTACGCGCACTCTCGGCCGCCGGCGTGCAGGTCAAGGATCACCTGGGCCTGCGGGATGATCAGCGACGAGACGAAGTGCGCGATCCGGTACGAGAGCGTGCCGTTCGGGTCGCCGGGGAACGCCCGGTTCATATTGACGCCGTCCTCGACGGCGGCCCGGGTGCCGTGCCGGCAGGCGTCTTCGCTCAGCCGCGGCATGATGATCACCCGCCCGGTCAGCTGGTCGGGGTCGAGATCAGCGCAGAGCCGGGTCAGGGCGACCTGGCTCTCGTACTCGTTGCCGTGGGTGCCGCCGAAGATCGCGACTGTGCGCCCTTCGACAGGCTCAGGGGGCGTGGAATTGGGCTCAGGGGGCGTGGAATTGGGCTCAGGGGGCGTGGAATTGGGCTCTAGGGGGCGTGGGACTCCGACTCGGGTTGATCACGGTCAGCGGCACCAGGGAGGATCCCCAGCTGCCGTCCAGGCCGAAGGACAGCCGGACATGGGTCGCGCCGGGCCGGTCCCAGTCCACTGCGTCGGGTTGGATGATCATTCCGCTCCCTCCGTGAACCGCCGGAGCACCGTATTGGTCAGCCGGGACAGGGGTTCGTCGACCAGCAGGCTGGGGATGTAGGTCATCGAGCCGGCCGAGTAGACCGCCCCGCCGCTCGGCAGCTGCCGCAGGATCAGGTCGGCACCGCCGTCGTCGGGATTCGTCCCCTTGGCCAGCAACTCGACGTCGGCCGGCGCACTCTTGGTGATCTTGTCGGTCTCGTGACCGGAGGCGCCGCCGGGGATCCTTTCGCTCAGGCTGGTCAGGCCGATCAGATCACCCCGCCGCAGGCCGGATCCGGCGAAAGCCCAGTGATCTGGATCGATCACCCGATAGGGGGCGCCGGTGCCCTCGCCGGGATGGGTGAAAGTGACGCCGAGCAACTCGGCCTGCGGCCGATGGCTCTTCTGGAAGCGACTCTCCAGCTGGGCCTCGGTGGGATCGTCTCGATCGGGCTGCTGGGTCAGATAGGTGGCCGCGCCGCCCGTGTCGTCGAAGACGACCTCGCAGTCGATTCCGTTGCCGCCGAGATAGGCGAGCCGACCACCCCGGTCGACCCAGTCCTTGGTCTTGGCGTACATCTCGCGGGACCAGTATTCCGGATGGCATTCCATGATCAACACCCGGTAGCGATCGAGATCGAGCTCCCCGGAGTGCAGCTGATGATCGGCGTACACGTCGTGCGGCCAGTTCTCCCGCTCCAGCCAGCCGAGCAGTCGCCAGAAGCCCGGCGCCAGCGTGCCGGAGATCCGTCCGGCCAGCGGGTCGCCGACCTCCTCGTCCGGGCCGACGGCGCACTCCAGGTCGGGTCGGTCGAACGACAGCGGTGGGTAGGCGTCGTTCGGCGCAGTCTGGCTGATCTTGTTGCCGATCACGTACCGGGGCAGGTCCTGCCGGGCGCTGACCACCGGCGTCGCCGGGAGTCCGGCCTCGTTGATGTAGTTGCTCCGGCCGCCGAACCGGTTGTAGGCATTCCAGTTGTTGGTGCCGGCCAGGACGGCGATGTCGGCCGCGGGACGAGCGGGGGCGACGATCCAAGGAAATGACGTGTACCGGCCGGAGGGCGCCTCGACCTGGACGTAGTACAGGCCGGAGCGGTCCGGTGCGGTCAGCCGGCGAACGTGCCCGGGACTGGTGAACCCGGTGCCGTTGAATCCGGCGCCGTCGCGGGCAAGATCATGATCGGGCAGCACCTGCCGCATCGCCTGTGGCCCGTGCTCGTCGAACCAGCCGAGCAGGCCGACCGGTTCCCGCCGATAGCCGTACCGCCAGAGGGTGGCGCGGTACGGCTCGGGCGAATGGATCCGCAACTCGGCGGTGTCACCGGCGACCGACCACTTCGGCCAGACGTAGCCGTACAGGGTGTCGGACAGCATCCTGATCATGGCCGGCTGTCCGCTGATCACCCGGCTCCGCTTCGGTCCGTAGCCGTCCCGGGCCAAGATCATCCGATAGGTCCCCGGTGCGACGTCCGCGTGGATCGCGCCAGAGGCGGTGGAGCGGGTGGTGGTGACATAGGCACCGGTGTCGTCGGTGATCTCCACGGCGACATCGTGCAGCGCTTGATACAGCTCATTGCTCACGTGGCCGAGCAGCACGGTTCTGTTCCTCCGGAGGTTGTTGATCAAGATCGTCCGGCGGCTCCAGCACGCCGGGGAAATGACAGGCGACGAGATGACCGTCGGGGCGGCCGATCAGCGGCGGATCCTCGCTGGCACAGATCTCCTGGGCCGCCGGGCAGCGGGTCCGGAAGCGGCAGCCGGACGGCGGCGAGATCGGGCTCGGCACGTCGCCGGTGAGGATGATCCGCTGCCGGCGTTGCCCGGCCTTCGGCGTCGGGATGGCCGACATCAACGCCACGGTGTACGGGTGCAACGGCCCGGCGAAAAGCTGTTCAGACGTGGCCAATTCGACCACCCGACCGAGATACATCACCGCGATCCGATCGCTGATGTAGCCGACCACGGCCAGGTTGTGCGCGACGAAGACATAGGTCAGGCCGAACTCGGTGCGCAGGTCGACGAGCAGATTCAGCACCTGGGACTGGATCGACACGTCCAGCGCCGACACGGGTTCGTCGGCGATCACCAGCCGCGGCTTGAGCACCAGGGCCCGGGCGATGCCGATCCGCTGTCGCTGCCCGCCGGAGAATTCGTGCGGATAGCGATTGATCGCGTCCGCGGTCAGGCCGACCCGCTCGAGCACCTCCAAGATCGCCTGGCGTCGCTCGGACCGCGGAACGATCTTGTGCACGGCCAGTCCTTCGGCGATGATCTCGCCGACCTTGAGCCGCGGATTGAGCGACCCCACCGGATCCTGGAAGATCATCTGCAGGTCGCGGCGGAGCCGTTTCAGCCGGCGGCCGCCGAGCCCGGCCAGCTCGATCCCGTCGAACGTGACACTGCCCTCGGTCGGATCGACGAGCCGCAGCATGGTGCGGGCCAGCGTCGACTTGCCGCAGCCGGACTCGCCGACCAGGCCGAGGGTCTCGCCGGGACTGATCTCCAGATCGACGCCGTCGACCGCCCGGACGAACTGCCCACGGCGGCCGGACAGCGATCCACCGGCCGGGAAGTACGTCTTCAGCCCGCTCGCGGTCAGGATCGGATCGGTCATCGCCGCCCCGTCGAAGTCGCGTAGCGCTCGTCGTGCAGCCAACAGGACGCCTGTTGATCACCGACCGGTTCCAGCGGCGGATACTCGCTTCCGCACGGGTCGAAGGCGAAGTCGCACCGGTCGGCGAACCGGCAGCCGATCGGCCATTGGCGCGGGCTTGGCACGGTGCCGGGGATCACCGTGAGGCGTTGGTCGGAGCGCATCCCGAGGACGGGGATCGAGTCGAGCAGGGCCCGGGTGTACGGATGTTTCGGCCGGTCGAACGTGTCCGCGACGCTGCCGTACTCCACGATCCGGCCGGCGTACATCACCGCCACGTCGTCGGCCATCTCGGCGACGACGCCAAGATCATGGGTGATCAACAGGATCGACATCCCGAGCCGCTCCTTCAGCTCCCGCATCAGGTCGAGGATCTGGGCTTGGATCGTCACGTCCAGTGCGGTCGTCGGCTCGTCGGCGATCAACAGCCGCGGGTCGCAGCTGAGTGCCATCGCGATCATCACCCGCTGCCGCAACCCGCCGGACAGCTGATGCGGGAAGCTCTGCGCCCGCCGGTCCGGGTCCGGAACGCCGACCAGGGCGAGCATCTCCACCGCCCGTTCCATCGCCTGCGCCTTGCTGACCCTGCGATGCAGCAGCACGGCCTCGGCGATCTGGGCGCCGACCCGGTGCGACGGATTGAGCGACGACATCGGCTCCTGGAAGATCATCGAGATCTCGTTGCCGCGCACCTGCCGCAGCGCCGGCTCCGACAGCGCGGTCAATTCGCGGCCGCGATAGTGGACCGAGCTGCCGGCGGCGACGTACCCCGGCGGATCGATCAGCCCCATGATCGACAGTGCTGTCTGGCTCTTGCCCGAGCCGGATTCGCCGACCAGGCACAGGGTCCGACCGCCGCCGATGGTCAGGTCGATGCCGTCGACGACGCGACGGGTGCCACTGCGCAGCCGGAACTCGGTCACCAGGTCCCGGACCTCCAGCACGGGTTCGCTCATGTCGCCGCTCCGTTCGGTTCGCGAAGCTCATTGGGCCACCAGTAGCGGTGCGACGTCACCGCGAAACCCTCGGCCGGATAGAACCGGTGCGCGGTCGCCCGCTCCGGCGTCAGCCCGCAGGTGAGCTCGATCCCGGAGCAACCGACCTGCCGGGCTTGCTCCTTCACCGCCGTGATCAAGGCCCGGGCGGCGCCGCTGCGACGGCGCTCGGAATCCGACACCAGGGCGGTGATCCGGACCAGCGGCTCGGCGTGCCCGAGGCACAGCTCCTGCTTCAGGGCGACCAACCCGATCACCACCTGATCGGAGTCGACCGCGACCAGCACCCGCTCCTCGCCCCGGCCCAACCGCCGCCGAGCCTCTGCCTCGTCGACGCCGGGTGCCCCGAGTTGGGTCAGCAGCACCGCGACCCGGGCCGCGTCGGTGGGCTCGGCGCCGCGCACCGTGATCATCCGATCGGTCTCAGTTGGCATCGCGCATCCTCGGATCCAGGACGTCGCGCAGGCCGTCGCCGAGGAAGTTCAGGCCGAGCACGACGACCATGATCGCCAGGCCGGGGAAGACGGCCAGCCATGGCGCGATCTGCATGTAGGCCATCGAATCCTTGAGCATGCTGCCCCAGGACGGCTCCGGCGGCTGGGTGCCGAGGCCGAGGAAGCTCAGTGCCGCCTCGGTCAGGATGGCGGAGGAGAGATAGATCGTGCACAGGACGATCACCGGCCCGAGCACGTTGCGCAGCACGTGCCGGGTCATGATCCCGAGTTGGGACACCCCGAGCGCCCGGGCGGCCTCGACGAACGGAAGTGCCATCACCGACAGCGACGAGCCGCGGATCACCCGGGCGAACGCCGGGAGGTAGACGATCCCGATCGCGATCATGGCGTTGGTCCGGCTCGGCCCGAGCAGGCCGGCGATCAAGATCGCCAGCACCAGCCCGGGTACGGCGAACATGATGTCGGTGATCCGCATCAGGATGAGATCCAGCACGCCGCCGAAGTACGCCGACGAGATGCCGATGATCAGTCCGCCGACCAGCGCGATCGCGACCGAGACGGCGCCGACCTGGAGCGACACCTGGGCCCCGTGGATCACCCGGGACAGCACATCCCGGCCGAGCTGGTCGGTGCCCATCGGGGTGCCGCCGCCGGGGGCCAGCAGCCGACCGAGGTCCTGGGCCGAATACTCGATCCGCCACAGCAGCGGACCCAGTACGGCGCACAGCACAGTGAGCAGCAGGATCACCGCGCCGGCCATGCCGAGCGGGTTGCGGCGCAACTCGTCCAGCCGGGCGATCCACTGCGGTGCAGTGATCGTCGCCGGGGCGGGCGCGGAGGTCGTGGGATCCGTCGAGGCAGTCATCGTCGCTCGATTCGTGGGTCGAGAAATCCGTACACCAGGTCGACCGCCAGGTTGATCAGCACGAACACCGTGGCCAGGAAGACGGCGGTGACCTGGACCACCGGGTAGTCGCGGTTGTAGGTGGCCTGGACCAGGGTGTTGCCGACCCCGGGCAGCCCGAAGATCACTTCGATCACTGTGGCGCCGCCCATCAGGTTGCCGACCTGTGCGCCGACCAGGGTGATCACCGGGATCAGGGCGTTGCGGACTGCGTGCCGGGTGATCACCTGGTGCAGCGGGGCGCCCTTGGCCCGGGCCGTCCGGACATAATCCTCCCGGAGCACGTCCAGCACACTGGTCCGGGTCATCCGCATCACCGCCGCGAGCAGGTAGAGCGACACCGCGAACGACGGGATCGCCATCTGCACCAGGTTTCCGAGCGGATCGGTCCAGATCGGGATCCAGGTCACCGACGGCACCCAGAAGAAGAAGGTCGACGTGATCAGCAGCGCGATCAGGGCGATCCAGAAGTTGGGCATCGACAGCCCGATCAGCCCGCCCAGGCGGGTGATCAGATCCAGGATCGTGTTCCGGCGGACCGCCGAGATCACGCCGAGCGGGACACCTACCGCGACCGCGAAGACGGTGGCCAGCAGGGTGATCTCGAGCGTGATCGGCAGCGCCCGGAGCAGCGTGTCGCTGACCGGCTGGCCGCTCAGGAACGACTGGCCGAGATCGCCGGTGAAGAAGCCGGAGACGAAATTCCAGTACTGCAAGGGAAGCGGGTCGGCCAGCCCGAGCTCGGTCAGCATGGCCTGTTGCCGCTCCGCGCTGGCCCCGGCGTCACCGCCGGTGAGCGTGTTCGACACGTCACCGGGCAACAGCCGGACCAGCACGAAGATCAACACCGACATCCCGATCAGCGTCGGGATCACCTGGAGCAGCCGACGCGCCAGGTAGCGGGTCATCGGAACCGCACTCCGAGGAGGCTCACTCGCTCACCCACGCCTCGGGCAACCCGCGGAACGAGTCCTCGACCGCGACGTACATGCCCTGCACCCGGGTCCGCTGGGCCTGGAACCGTTGGATCGCAACCATCGGCAGGGTCGGCCACTCGGTCAGCACAATCTCCTGCATCCGGGTGTAGATCTTCCGCCGCTCGGCCTCGTCGGTCTCCGCGATTCCCTTGTTGATCAGTTCGGTCAGCTCGTCGTTGGAGTAGCCGCCGGCGAACCAGGCCTTGTAGTTGGAGCCGGTCGGGTCGAAGTCGCTGAAGTAGCCGCTCGGGTCGCCGCGCATGCCGCGGCCGGTCGACTGCCACTGGAAGTTGCCCTCGGAGTTGTTCTTGGCGAAGGTGCCGATCTCCAGTGGCTGCACCGTCACCTCGATGTTGATCTCCGCCAGTTGCTCCTTCATCATCTGGGCGATCTGGACGTAGTCGTCGGGGGTGGACAGCGCCTCGAGGGTGACCTTGAAGCCCGCCTCCAGTCCGGCCTCTTGCATCAGCGACTTGGCCTTCGCCAGGTCATGCTTCTGGTACGTCGATGCCAGGTCGTCCTGGCTGACCGGCCAGTCGCCGTAGCTGGGCGGGATCTTGGAGGTGAGCTGGGCCTCGCCGGCGTAGATGTTTGTGATCATCTTCTGCCGGTCGATGGCCAGGTTGATCGCCTGGCGGACCCGGACATCACCCCACAGCTCGCCCTTGCCCTTCATCGTGAACTGGACCTCGCGGAAGGCCGCGTTGAGCCGCTTCTGGACCACGACGTTGGGGTTGTTGGCCAGCGTGCGGGCGATATCGGCGTTGAGATTGCAGCCGTCGATCTGACCGGAGATCAGGTTGGCCAGCCGGGCCTGGATGTCGGGCAGGATCTTCAGCGTGATCGAGTCGAGGTAGGGCCGACCCTGCTGCCAGTAGTCCTGGTGCCGGACCAGCGCCACCTGATCGTTCGGGACGTACTTGTCGAGCTTGAACGGGCCGGTGCCGTTGGCCGAGTTGCGCGGGTCGAGGTCGTCGTACAGACCCTTGCGCGCGATGAACGAATAGGTGAGCCAGGCGCAGTAGCCGAGCACCGTGCCGTCCGGCTGACTCATGTTGAGCTTGATCGTGTACGGGTCGACGATCTCGACCTCGGCCACCTTCGGATAGAAGGAAGTGACCGTGCCGGGTGGCGGCGGCTCCTTCTGCAGGTCGAGCGAATACTTCACGTCCTCGGCGGTGAAGTCCTCACCGTTGTGGAACTTGACGCCCTTGCGCAGCTTGAAGATGTACGTCTTCTCGTCCGGCACCTCCCAGTCCTCGGCCAGCGCGGGCAGGACGTTGAGGTCCTTGTCCCAGGTGACCAGGGATTCGTAGATCAGATCCTTGACCTGGACCCCGGACTGGTTCGGCGTGCCGAACGGAGCGAGCGAGGCGGGATCCGCCTCGAGGGCCCAGGTGAGCGCACCACCCAGCCGGGGTGGACCGGTGACCGGCGGCTTCGCGGCCGGCCCTTGGTTCGGGGCGCAGGCGGACATGAACAGCGCGAACGCGGAGAGTCCGGCTCCGCCGAGAAGGGTGCGACGGCTGAGGTCGCTGGATGCGGGTAGGTCCATGATCGATTCCTGATGGCGCGAGGTCCGGCTGCGGCGACTGCGGTGGCACTGCCTGGGGAATATGATGTTCCCGTATTTTGAATATATCTTCGACACCCTGGGTGAAGACTGATGTTAGTGCTGCGTCCGCCGGATTAGCAAGGGGTCGCCGATCGCTGTCTCACGACTGTTACCGCAGACAAACGACGCGTGCTCGGCCATCAGGCCGGGCACGTGCGTTGTTGATCTTCGTTCTGTTGAGCTCCAGCGTCAGCCGTTGTAACCGCCGGAGCCACCGGAGTCGGAGTCGCCGCCCGAGTCGCCGCCACCGCCCCCGCCCCCGCCAGAGTCTCCGCCGCCGTAGCCGCCGCCCGAGTCTCCGCCGCCGGAGTAGTCCTCGGATGCACGACCGGACTGGCTGCCACTTGAGCCGTTTTGTTCGTCTCTTTCTTCGCCCCCGCCGAAGGTCTCCTCGCTCATGCATCCTCCGTTCGTCCTAGCCATTACTGGCTGGTCGTCACGAGCCGGATGGCGTCACCCTATTACAGTTATCGAGAATCCGAATTCCTGGCTAGTGCCCTGCGCCCGAAGTTCGGCACCTGATTCGGCGCGCTGAAGCGGCGAGCTGCTGCGTTGTCGTCAGTCGACGTAGGCACCACTACGCCTCCCTCCTCCGCCTGGCAGCTCACCACTTCATCCCACCGACTTAGGCACCGTACTTCGGGCGCGGGACACTAGGGGTTCGGGATGAATTTGTGAGAATTTCGTCCTCAGGTGCTGCGCTGACGCTCCTTATTCATGATCATCAATGGTGTAGATGATCATGAACAGGAAATGGGAGAGGATCTCGACGTGACCACGGTGACCAGGATTCGGTGCATTCGGACCAGACATGACGGCAGCTGGACGATCGTCATGGTCGAGACGGACCAACCCGGCTTGTACGGCCTCGGATCGGCCAGCGACCGCTACAACCCGGCGGCCGTGGTGCAGGTGATCGATCAGCTCTACGGCCCGATGCTGCACGGTCGGGAGGTAGCCGACATCGAAGACATCTGGCAGTCTCTCTACACAGCCGGCTACTGGCGGAACGGTTCGGTGACCAACACGGCACTGGCCGCGATCGACCTCGCCCTGTGGGACCTCAAGGGCAAGGAGGCGGGGCTGCCGGTTCACCAACTCCTCGGCGGCAAGGCACGGTCGGCGGTGCCGTGCTATGCGCATGCGTCGGGCGGATCGATCGCCGAACTGGCCGACGATGTCGAGCGCTACGTCGCCGACGGCTGGCCGGTGATCCGCTGCCAGGTTGGGCATTACGGTGGCGGCGGTTTCCTCGAAGGCTCGGCGGCTCGCCTGCCGCGAGACCCCTGGGAGAGTCGACCCTTCGACGAAGAGGCCTACCTGTCCTCGACCCCGGCGATGTTCGAGGCGCTGCGGCAGCGGTTCGGGCCGGAGATCAAATTCACCCACGATGTGCACTCGCACCTGTCGCCACAGAACGCGATCCTGTTGGCCCGATCGCTGGAGCCGTATCGGCTGTTCTTCGTCGAAGACATCCTGCCGCCGGAACAGCTCAGCTGGTATCGCAATCTGCGCCAGGTGACCTCGACGCCGCAGGCCGTGGGCGAGCTGTTCGTCCATCCGCACGAGTGGCGATCGCTGATCTGCGAGCAGTTGATCGACTTCGTGCGAACCCGGATCTCCAAGATCGGCGGCATCACGGCCGCCGTCAAGATCGCTCACCTGGCCGAGGCCTTCGGCGTCCGTACGGCGTGGCAGGAAGGCGGGGACAACGACCCGGTGAATCTGGCCGCCGCGATGCAGGTCGACCTGTCCTGCTGGAATTTCGGCATCCAGGAGGAAAACCACTTCCGGCCCGACGAATTGGCGGCCTTTCCCGGCGCTCCGATCGTTGAAAACGGTTACTTGTATCCGACGAATTCACCGGGGCTCGGAATCGATATCGACGAGGCGAAAGCCGCGGCCCTGCTCGGCGATACCGATCTTCACGGCTATCACGCGCCGTACGGAACGGATCGCAAGGCCGATGGGACCGCCGTCCGTCCGTGACAGCTTCGCCGGCAACCGGTCCCGCAGTTGTCGCTGGCGCGGGTCTGTCCGCCGTCGGGTCAGGTGAGGAGTGGGGCTTGATGGATGCGGGCGATGATCCGGTTGTTGATCATGGGTTTCTGGTCGGGATCGACATAGCGGGGCGGGATCCACTCCGGCAGACCATCCTGGTTGATCCGAACCAGCCAGCCGCGGTCGAGGAAGTGTCGGTGGTGGTAGGAACACAACAGCGTCAGGTTTCGCAGGTTGGTGTAGCCGTTGTCGCGCCAGGAGATCACGTGGTGTCGTTCGCACCATTCGGGTGGGTGGTTGCAGCCGGGGAAGGAGCAGCCGCCGTCGCGGGCGATCAACGCCAATGTTTGGTGTTTGTTCGCGATTCGTCGGGTTCGGCCGAGGTCGAGGAGTTTGCCGTGGGTGGTGAGGACGACGGGGTAGATCTCGGCCTCACCGGCGAGTTTGAGGAGTTCGGGCACGGTCAGGAGCGTCCCGTCACTGGTGATCCCATGCCGTGGCCTGCGCCGGACCCGTCCCGGTGGTCCGGCAGGATGGATCGAGGCTGATGGTTGACCATGACTGGGCTTCCCGGCCGGTCCGGTCGGGAGATCCTGTCCATCGACCACGCCGGTTGCCGGGTGTCGATCGACGGGTTGGCGGGGTGGGACGTTCTCCTCGCCCGAAGAGCTTGTCGATGGACGGTCGGACTGAGGGGTTTCGTTCCCTGAGCTTGCCGAAGGACAGTCCGGATGAGCCGTTTCGTTCCCTGAGCTTGTCGAAGGGCCAGTGGGAGGGGGCCTGCCCTTCGACGGGCTCAGGGAACGACCAACCCGTCGTTGTTCACCCTCGGTCGGACCCATAGCCCCGGGCTGGGCGGCGGGTTCGTCGGGCGAGGCCGGATGGTGGCCGCAGGTGGGGCAGGTGCCGAACGGGACGGTGGTGCCGGTGGCCGGGTGGTAGAGGCCGCGTTCGGCCAGGTCGTTGAGCAGGTCGGCCTGGTCGATGGTGACGATCACCGTCGCGGGTGTGCCGCCCGAGTCGGGCAGTCCACCGGCCCGCAGGATGCGGGAGCACATGTCGTCGAACGCGTCGTGCATTCGCTGTTCATGGCTCCGCAGGTCGGTGGTCGCCTTCCCGGCCACCTTGTCGGCCCGCAGATCGGTCAACGAGGAGAAGATCGCGTGGGCTTTCGCCCCGGCCTCCGGAGTCAACCGAAACTCACCGACCATCGCCCCGGACGGGGTGGTGTGCATCCGCCAGGACCGACGATCCTCGTTGCGTTGCTCGTTGGGTTCCGGTCCGTCGGGATCGTAGGTGTCGAGATATTTCTGGCAGAGCTGTTTGAGTTCTTTCGGCCCGTACCGCTGGCAGTGCCCGATCAGCTCGGTCTCAACCTGCGCGACCTGGTCGGCATGGACTCCGGCCTGGTCCAACTGACCCAACACGTCATCGACCATGGCGACCTGCTGGGACGTGACCGCCCCACCAACCATCGCCGCGCCGATAGCGTCGCGGAGTCGAGGTAGCGGCATACCGGTCGAGGTCTCCCGCGGTCCGACCGCGTCGGCGGCTTTCATCCGTCGTCGGGCTTCGCCTGGGTTGATCAGGCAGCGCCGTTCCAGCACTTTGGCCATCGATTGTTGGCATTCCCGTTCGGCGATCCCGCGGTCGCGGCAGACGGCGAGGAGTTCGGCGTCGACGGCCTGCCACTGATTGCGTACCACTTCGGCCCGGTCCAGCAGTTCCAGCAGCCCGGCCTGGCCGTGGTGATCAAGCCCACCGTCACGCAGGACGGTGATCAACTCGGTGACGGCGACCTCGACCGTGCCGAGCGCATGCTCGACCGGTGTGGTGGCGATCGTGGTCCCCGAGTTCATGATCACATCATATTCGCTCAACTGTTCGAATACCAGTGATTCTCTTATTTCATGAGGATTCCGCCGACGTTGTCCACAGAAGGATCCGGCCTGAGATGACCTGTGGACAACTAGCGAGCGGGGGAGTTCAGTCGTGGTGTGCGTCCCGAGCGGTGACGTTGGTCAGCACCGTGCCGGCGGCGAAGATCAGGCTGGCGACGGCGAAAGGCGCGGCCAGTCCCAGTCCGCTCGCCACGGGTCCGGCGACGGCCGCGCCGATCACCAGACCGACCAGCCCGGACAACTTGAACAGGCTGTTGATCCGGCCCCGGATCGGCTCCGGCACGATGCGCTGGCGGAGTGCGACGCCGCAGACGTTCCAGACGGTGGCGTGCAGGATGTAGCCGGCCAGCAGGCCGGCGGCCAGTAGGGGATTGGCGGTGAGGAAGAGCCCGAACATGGTGACGGAGCCGAGGGCAAGGCTCGAGGTCAGGATCCATCGGTAGCCGATCAGCCGCCGCAGGGGTGCCGCGATGACGGAGCCGACCAGGCCGCCGAGGGCCGACACAGCCAGCAGCACGCCGTAGCCGGTCGGATCGAGCCGCAGCACTTCACCGGCGTAGAGCACGAGCACGGAGAAGGTCGCCAGATAGGCGACGGACGCCAACCCGTTCATGATCGCGAGTCCCAGCAGCCGGCGATTTCCGTGCAACCAGGTCGCACCTTCGATCGCGTCCCGCCAGAATGTCGCCCGCGGGCGGGCCGCCTCCGTGACCACGGCAGCCTGGCGTCGCGGCAGCGCCAGGAAGAACATCCCGGCGGCCGCGTACAGACCGCCCGTAACAGCGATCGGTGCGGCCACGGCGAGGCCGAACAGAAGCCCGCCGAGGGGTGGGCCGACGAACTCGTCGGCCACCAGCTGGGTGGTCGCGATCCGACCGTTCGCCCGATCCAGGTCATCCGTCCGGACGATCGATGGCAGCACGGCGAGACCAGCGTTGTCCGCCGCCGTCTCGAGCACTCCGACGGCGGCGAAGCTGACGTAGAGCAGCGGCAGAGATCCGTGACCGGTCGCGAAGATCATCGCCAGCCCGACGAGCAGTGCACCCCGCACCACATTCGCGATCCACAACAGGGGGCGGTGGTCGATCCGGTCGACCAAGACGCCGATCGGCACGACCAGGACCATCCGGACCAGTGAGTAGACGAGGCTCAGGCCGGCGATCAGGGTCGGATCGGTCGTCAGCGTCGTCGCGACCAGCGGAATGGCGACGAAGGTGATCCCGTCGGCCAGGTTGGCCGAGGCATTGCCCGACACCAGCCAGCGAAAACTGCGTCCGAGCGGCACCAGGGCACCTTAGTGTCCGTCGCCCCTCAACTCACCAGGTTTATGCCTCGAGCTCAGGACTGCTGGCGCAGGGCGAACCTGACACCCTGGTCATCGGTGCAGACCGCGTAACGCCCGAACCCTTCGGCCTCGATGATCTCGGTTTGCACCTGACCACCGAGCTCGGCGACCCGACCGATCGCGGCGTCAAGATCATCGACATCGAGGAAGATCAACATGCCTGGCTGCGGGTCGTCGTCGTGGATCCCGATGTCGAGGGTCGAGGTCGTGACGGAGCCGGGGCCCGTGCTGCCGGAGGGCTGCCAACCCAGGAGCCCTCCGTAGAAAGCACGGGCGGCGTCGGCGTCGGGCACGCCGAGCTCGATGTAGCTGGGTTGTCCGGTCATGGTGAAGCTCCTTCAATGATGGGGCAGTGGAAGCACCAGGGGTGCCCTTCAAGATCAGTTGCGGTCAGTTCCCACACGCCGTAGTGCGTCGGGTACGGGCCGTTGACCTGTGCCTCTTCGCCATCACGGAGCCGGTCCGCGATCAGGTTGAGGTCGTCGACCGTGATCACGACCATGGCCGAGGCGGTGCCGGACCGGGACGGAGGTTGCAGGTCGGGCGTCGCTTGATGCAGTTGGATCAGGCCCTGGCTGGTCACCATGGAGGCGAACCTCGTCCCACCCGAGTCGTCGGCCAGACCTCCAGGCCCGGGCTCCAGGCCGAAGTTCTGCATCAGCCAGTGTTGTGCCGCGGCGACATTTGAGTACGGCAGCAGGGCGACCGCCTTTTCGGCACTGTACCGCTGTTCGGTCAGCCGGGCGGCACGCGCCGACAGCGCCAGCGGATCGGCGCCGTCGTCCTCGCCGACGAGCTCCATCAGTCGGTTCCGCAACGTGCTCAGGGCGGTGATGCGCTGCTCCAGGTGACCGAGTTGCGCGCCGATCATCGCGCTCACGGTGGCATCGGGTTCGGTCAGCCAACGACGGATCTCGGCCGTGGTCATTCCGGTTCGGCGCAGCAAGGCGACCGTTGCGAGCCGGCGGACGTCATCGTCGTCGTACAGGCGATGTCCACGGGCCGCGGCACGCGACGGTCGGACCAGACCCTGCTGCTCGTAATAGTGGATCGCTCGCACGGTCTGTCCGGTGATGGCCGCGACCTCGCCCACCCGCAGCAGGCTCGGTGCATCCTCGGTCTCCACGAGTTCACCCTAGAACCTGACGTGGCGTCCGATTCAAGACTTCGCATCGACCGCCGTCACGGCCTTGCCTTCGAGCGCGAACGAAGGTCTAGCGTGCGCGACATGACCACTACCTTGATCACTGGTGCCAACAAAGGCCTCGGCTTCGAAACGGCGCGTCAACTGATCGCCGCGGGTCACGTCGTCTATCTCGGCAGCCGGGATGAGCAGCGGGGCAACGAGGCCGCCGAACGGATCGGCGCCCGGGCGATCCAACTCGACGTCACCGACGAGCTGTCCGTGACCGAAGCCGCCAAGATCATCGAGCGCGACGGCGGACTCGACGTGTTGATCAACAACGCCGGTATCGCGCCCGAATGGAGTGACGCCGGCGTGACCGGTGCCGCCGACCTGACAGCCGAGCTGATGCGGGACACCTTCGAAACGAACGCGTTCGGCACGGTTCGGGTGCTGCACGCATTCCTGCCGCTGCTCCAGCAGTCCGCGGCACCCGTTGTGGTGAACGTGAGCAGCAGCCTCGCCTCGCTCTCCCGCGTCGCTACACCGGGACGCCCCGGGTATGACTATCCGGGTGTCGCCTATCCGGCGTCGAAAGCAGGAGTCAACATGATCACCATCCAGTACGCCAAGGCGTTTCCAGCGATCCGGATCAACGCCGTGGAGCCCGGCTTCACCAGTACCGATCTCAATCGGAACGCCGGCCGCCAGACCGGCGAGCAGGGTGCGGCGATCATCGCCCGGATGGCGCAGACGCCTCCCGACGGCCCGACCGGCAGCTACGTCGACGCGGCTGGATCGATTCCCTGGTGAACGTCGCGCCAGCTTGCGGCTGTACGGATGCGGGCGGCGAAGGCGTGTTGATCGGCCAGGTCGACCGGGCGGAGCCGGTGCTCACCTCGGTTGAAAGCGTCGCCGTCCCACCGCGGAAAGACGTGCAGGTGCAGGTGCCAGACGTCCTGGCTCCCGGCCGGCTCGTTGTGCTGGCGTAAGGACGTGCCGTCGCACCGGTCGATCTCGACCAGGGCGCGGGCGGCGCGCCGGCAGGTTGCGAGCAGCGGTCCGGCCAACCGGTCGGGCAACTGGTAGAGGTTCTCCACATGATCAACCGGGATGACGAGCAGCGTGCCCGGGTTGGTCTCCCACCAGTGCGGCGAGACGAGCACCGCCGTCAGTTCGTCCCGATAGACCAGGTTGTCCTGGGTGCTGATCGGCGTCGATCCGCCGGAGAGCAGCCGACAGAACGGACAGTCGTAGCCCGCGGGTTCATGAGTCCGCCACATCTGCCGAAATCTAGCTGATCATGGACGGTGTGGTCTTCGTCACATAAGTCGTGCATCGGCAGCGGCATCCATGGTGAGCTTCGGAACAACCGGAGGGGGACACGATGGAGTCGAAGGAACAACTGGCGGCAGTGCTCGCGGAATGGCGCACCCTGCTGGGTGATGATCCGGCCGCCGAGAAGGTGCCGAACCGGGGTCTGTGGTGGGTGACGGCCACGGACGGCCGCGGCTATGTCCTCAAGCGGCTGAGCCCGTGGCGGAACCTCCCGATCGCCGACGAGGCCCGCGTCCTGCGGCACCTGTCGGCGAGCGGGGTGCCGGCCGCCGAGTTCATGATCACCGAGCAGGTCGGTTTGATCGCGAGTCCGGTAGATCAGGCGTACGTCCTGCTGCCCTGCCTGGCGACCGACACCTTCGCCGACGGTGAGCTGGTCGGTCTGGAGGAGCACGTCGGCGCGGCCGTCGCCGAGCTGCACCGGGCTCTGGCGCGCTATCCCTGGCCGGCCAACTCCTATCGGGAGAACCTGATCGAGGCGCTTCAGGGCGAGCTGGCCCTGCCACCGGACCTGCAGCTGTCGTTCAGGAGCAGCCGCGACGCGGTGATCAAAGCCCTCGCGGACCTCCCGACTCAGCTGGTCCACGGTGATCTCACGCCGGGCAACGTGCTGTTGCGGCGACCGGGCCGGGTGTCCGGCTTCATCGACTTCGATCATCTGCCGCAGGCGCCGCGGATCTGGGACATCGGCAAGTATCTGTCCCGCCGATTCCGGCGCACCGAACGCGGCGCGGCGTTCTCGCCGGCCGACGGCCTGCGGCACCTGGCCGGCTTCCTGCAGGGCTACCAGAAGCTCAGTCCGCTCTCCGAGGCGGAGTTGGCAGCGGTCCCCGCCGCGGTGATCGCCGGCAACGTGATCGAGGCCAGCTACAACCAGCGCATCCTCACCGGTGAGCTCGACCGGCGCCGGCTTCCCGATCATGAAGACGTGCTCCGGGACACGATCGAGGCGGCCCGGTGGCAGCTCGGGGAAGGCACGGCGGCGTTGGTCGGCCGAGCCTGAATCCAACGCGGCATTTTGACGTTGCATGTCGGAATCACGGGTCAACACCCCCGCACGTATTGACATGCCAACCTTGATCACCAGAAGATGTACAACGTTACGCGGATCTCGGGTGCCGCTTCGGATCGGGCGAGCTGGCAGCTGCGGATGAGTCCCGACGAAGGAGACGGCCTCGATGAGAACCTCACAGCTGCGGCGACTGGCGATCATGATCGCGATCTTGCTGGTCGGCGGTCTCGCGCTGCCCGTCGCATCGGCAGCCGCCAACACCGTGGGCGACTCGCTGTACACGACCAGCGGTGACGGCGTGACCTATGCCCGGGTGATCCGGCTCGCTGACTCGGGCACCGCCAACGGGCGGCTGCTGGCCACGTTCGAATACGCGCCGGCCGGTGGCGGCGCGGCCAAGGTCCCGATCCGGGAGAGCCGGGACGACGGCAAGACCTGGACCACGATCGCCCAGGTGCCCGACGGGATGACCGGCGCCGGCCACCCGGCGATCAGCGTCTATCAGCCGATGCTGTACGAGTTGCCGCAACAGGTCGGCGACTACCCGGCGGGCACGCTGCTGCTGACCGCGAACATGATCGGCAGCGACAACTCGACCAACTTCCAGCTCTGGCGCAGCAGTGATCACGGCGTCAGCTGGGGCTTCGTCAGCATGTATCAATACGCCCGCAACGCCGATCAGAACGGCAACGAGCCGGGCATCTGGGAGCCGTTCCTGGCCCTGAACGGCGACGGTGATCTGGTCTCCTACTTCGCCGACGAGAGGCAGCCGGCCTATTCCCAGTTCGTCGGCCACGTCGTCTCCAAGGATGGGGGCGATACCTGGAGTGCCAAACCGGACGGCAGCACCAACTACGCGCCCGGACTGGTCAAGGACGTGGCGACCACGGCGACCCAGCGGCCCGGGATGCCGACCGTGACCCGGCTGCCGGACGGCACCTTCGTGCTCGGCTACGAGATCTGTGCCTCGGCCCGCGGCGCCTGCGAGGCCTACCTGAAGAAGTCCACCGACGGCGGCAAGACCTGGGGTTCCGGGCCGGCCGATCCCGGGACGTTCGTGCAGACGACCGACGGGCGCTACCTCGGCTCGAGTCCGTACGTCACCTGGAGCCCGGGCGGCGGGCCGAACGGGCAGTTGCTGATGGCCGGGATGCGGACCCGGATGGTCAACGGCAACGCCTTCGCCCCCGAGGACTACGAGTCGGTCTTCGTCAACACCAACAACGGTAACGGCCCCTGGTCCTGGTTCCCGGCGCCGTTGCAGATCAAGGCGCCGCCCGGGCCGGACAACGGCTTGGCCAACTACAGCCCCAGCCTGCTGCCGTCGGTCGACGGCACCGAGGTCCGTTACACCGCGCCGTCCTACACCGATCCCAAGTCCGAGCGGACGCACAGTGCCAATGCCGGGGTGTTGCCGTACGCGGCGCCCTGGGCGCAGTCGGAGTCCGGCTGGAAGCACTACGGCGGGACCTGGCAGTTGGCCGACGGCGCCCTGACCGAGAGCTCGGCCGGGGCCGGCAACAAGTCGATCGCCGGCTCGACCGGCTGGCGGGACTACGTCCTCCAGGCCGACGTCCGGCTCGCCGCCGACACCGGCCATGCCGGGTTGTTATTCCGGGTCAGCAATCCGGCCGTCGGCACGGATGCCCTGAACGGCTATTTCGTCGCTCTCGGCGGCGGGCTGCAACTCGGTCGGATGAACCACAACTGGACCTCGTTGGCGACGGCGCCGATCGCGGGCGGTGTGCCGCCGGGGGCCTGGTTCCGGGTCCGGGTCGAGGCGGAGGGCTGCACGTTCACGATCACCGCGACCCCGGTGGCCGGTGGCGATCCGACCACGTTGACCCACACCGACAGCGGCTGCCATCCCGCCGGCGCGGTGGGCCTGCGCAACTTCGGCACCGCGGCGTCCTGGCGCAACCTCACGGTGCAGGCGCTCTGAGCCGCACGGCCTAGCGTGGCTCGTGTTGATCTTGAACGCTCTCGGCGGCGTCGGCGGTCCGGAGTAGCTCGCGGCGAAGCACCCAGCCGATGGCCAGCATCGTCCCGGCGCCGCCGATCAGCAGCGTCGGGACGAGGTCGATCAGGCTGACCACAGCGGCGCCGGCAGCGGATCCCAGGGCGAGCATGGCGCCGGACAGGAACAGCACGCTGCCGTTCACCCGGCCGCGCATGCTGTCGCTGACCAGCTGTTGCTGGGTGGTCTCCTTGTGCACCTCCCAGAGGCTCCAGCCGAAGCTGTTCACCGCCCGGGCGGCCATCAGCGCGATGATCACACCGAGCCCCGGATCGGTGGCCAGCAGCGCCACCAGCGCGGTCAGCGCCATGCCGAGGCTGCGCAGCACCGTGCCGGCCAGCAGGGCACGCCCGACGCCGATGATCCGGCCCGTCGGCCGGGCCGCCGCGGCGCCGAGCAGCCCGCCGACGGTGCCGATGGTGAAGATCAATCCGATCGTGCCGGCCGACAGGCCGAGCTGCCGGGCCAGGAAGACCAGCAGCACGCTCTGCAGCAGCGCCCAGAAGAAGATGTAGGTCGCCTCCGAGCAGGCCATCGCGAAGACCAGCTTGTGCCTGATCGTGTAGACCAGGCCGTCCCGGAAGGATTGGACGACCGGATCATGATCGTCTTTCGGGCGGGCCGGCTCCCGCCGCCGGACCGTAGCGTTCAAGATCGCGCTGCCCAGATAGGCGATGCCGGTGACAGCCACCCCCAGCGGCGGCCCGAGCAGTTGGATCACGCCACCGGCGAGGGAGGGTGCCGCCGTCCGGGTGACCGAGTCGCTGGCGCCGATCAGGGCGTACGCCTGACTGAGGTGCTTTCGTCCGACCACGCCCGGCACGTAGGAGCGGAACGCGGTCACCCAGAAGACGTCCAGGGTGCCGACCAGCAGCCCGAGGGCGAAGAGCTGTGGAATGGAGAGGACGCCCAGCCAGGCGCAGAGCGGAATCGTCGCCAGCAGCACGGCCCGGGCGACATCGGTGAAGATCAGGACCGACCGTCGGGGCAGCCGGTCGACGGCGACGCCGACGAACAGGCCGATGAAGATCCAGGGCAGGTTGAAGGACGTGATCATCAGCGCAACGGTCGCCGGCGACGCACCCAGAGTCAGCACCGCGACCAGCGGCATCGCCAGGACGCTGAACTGCTGTCCGACCAGCCCCGTGGCCTGCGCGCCCCAGACCTTGACGAAGTCGCCGTTGCGCCAGGCGCTGCGCGCCTTCGCGGTGGTGGTGGGTTCGGTGGCGGCCGGATCGTCCATGTGAGACCCTCTCGTCGAGGACACAGTCTGGCTAGCTTGGCTAGTCATGTCAATCGAGAAAGGAGCTCAGGTGCCGCTGGACCTCAGCGAGCTGATCGATCTCGACCCGGACGACCCGCGGGCCCCGTCCCAACAGATCGCCAATGCCCTCCGCGCCGCCATCCTGGTGGGTCGGCTGGCGCCGGGCGCCAAACTCCCGTCCCAACACGAACTGACCCGGCGGTACGGCGTCGCGCGCGAGACGGTGAAGTCCGCGCTGCGGATCCTGGATCGGGAGCACCTGGTCGTCAGCCGCCAGGGGAGCGGCTCATTCGTCCGGACCCAACCGGCCCCGCCGACCGACCTCAGGACCTTCCTGCGGAGCGCGTACGACCGGCCGGAGGTGACCATCGACTACGCCGGGTGGCGCGGCGAAACCCTGTCCCACACCTTGCCCGATTCCTTCGATGTGATCTTGGACGGCCGGGCCGTCGTGCGCTCACTGAACGTGCGGCTGCTGCTCACCGATCCCCGGATCGAGACTGGACTGCCGCGGCCGATCCGGCCCACGCGGCAGCAGGCAGAACTGCGCCGATCCCTGCTGGCGTTGGCGAACACGGCGATCACGACCATTCGTGCGGCGGTTACCGAGTTGCGGACCAGGGGAGTCGTCGAGACGGTGAACCTCGAGGTCCGGGTGCATCCACTGGGCCCGACGCTGAAGATCTACACCCTGAATCGGCACCGCAGCTTGATCGGGTTCTATCCGATCACCGAATACTCGATGCGCGTCCGCAGCCGAGACATCCCACTGCACCATCCATCCGGCTGGGACTCGGCCGTGTTCGAAGATCACGTCACCGAGCCGGATCCGCCCTTCGCCCGCCAGGCCCAGGGCTGGTTCGAGTCGATCTGGTCGACGATCGCCGTGGACTATCAGGAGTCGTGATCATGTCGGGGCCGGCGCCGACGGTCGCGGGCCGAGTGACGCCGCGAAGGTCACGACGGTGGTCAGCCAGAGTCCGGGCCGGTCGCGATGGACGCTGTGGCCACTGTCGATGATCCGGACCAGCGCCGGATCGATGAGCGTCAGCAGTGCTCCCCGGTCCGGCCCCCGCAGCGCCGAGTCGGATCCGGCCGCCGCGATCAGCTGGACCGGCGCTGGGCAGTCGGCGACCAGGGTCGGAAGGTCCCAGCGCTGGGTGCGCAGGAATCCGGCGATGGCGTCGACATCGAAGGCCCGGCGACTGCCGACCGCCT
The DNA here is from genome assembly GCA_963746025.1 of uncultured Actinomycetota bacterium. Lineage (GTDB taxonomy): Bacteria > Actinomycetota > Actinomycetes > Propionibacteriales > Propionibacteriaceae > Microlunatus. The sequence goes on along the minus strand of CAVUZU010000009.1, from coordinate 330,705 downwards.
CTTCGGCGTCTCGTCGAGATCGGGCCGGATCCCTCGCCAGCAAGGAATCGACCTCGGCGCCGGGATCAGTGCGGGCACGTCGAGCGGCGGCTTCGACCTCGGTCGCCACCTGCCGCGGATCGTTGGACGCGAGTCCGGGCGGATCCTCGATCACGACGCCGGCCACGAGCTCTGGCCGAAGTCGAGCGAGCCGCAGGGCGACGATCGCGCCGAGCGAGTGGCCCACGACGAGGTGTGCCGCATCCTGGTCGAGCCGGCCGGCGACATCGAGGGCCATCGAGTCGACCGAGTCGGCGGATCCATCCGTGACCCGGCGATCTCCGTGGCCGGGAAGGTCGAGGGCGGTCACCGGCCAGCCGAGATCCCGAATATCTCGCTGACTCCGCCACAGGTTCGCCGCCGAGGACATCACTCCGTGCAGGAGCACGATCTGCTGCATGGCCGGGACGCTAGCCGTCGACCGCTGTCCCCTGAAAGGCTGCGGGCGGCGGCTCAGTCGCGGCCGAAGAGGTCTCTGGTGTAGACCTTGTCGGCGGCCGGGTCGAGCTCAGGGGAGCGGCGGTTGGCCACGATCAGTTCCGCCCGGGTGGTGAATTCGGTCAGGTCGCGGACCACCTCGGAGCCGAAGAACTCGTCGGCCTCGAGTGCCGGCTCGTAGACCAGCACCTCCACGCCCTTGGCCAGGATCCGTTCCATCACGCCGACGATGCTGGATTCGCGGAAGTTGTCCGAGCCCTCCTTCATCACCAGCCGGTAGAGACCGACCACCTGCGGCTGGCGGCGCAGGATGTCTTCGGCGATGAAGTCCATCCGGGTCGCGTTGGAGTCGACGATGGCCTTGATCAACGTCTGCGGCACGTCCCGGTAGTTGGCCAGCAGTTGCTTGGTGTCCTTGGGCAGGCAGTAGCCGCCGTAGCCGAACGAGGGATTGTTGTAGTGCGATCCGATCCGCGGATCGTGGCCGACGCCGTTGATCACGGCGCGCGGGTCGATGCCGTGGGACAGGGCGTAGGTGTCCAGCTCGTTGAAGAAGGAGACCCGCATCGCCAGATAGGTGTTGGCGAACAGCTTGATCGCCTCGGCCTCGGTGGCACCGGTGATCAACACCGGCACGTCGGCGTCGAGGGCGCCCTCGACGAGCAGGTCCGCGAACCGGCGGGCGGGCTCGGCAGCGCCGCCGACCACGATCCGACTGGGCTGCAGGATGTCGTGCAGGGCGCGCCCCTCGCGCAGGAACTCGGGCGAGAACAGGATGATCAGCTCGGGGTGCTCGGCCTGCACCCGGGCCGTGAAGCCGACCGGGACGGTCGACTTGACGACCACGATCGCCCCCGGCGCCCGCTCCGCCACGGCGGTGATCACCGACTCCACCGTTGAGGTGTCGAAGAAATCGCGGTCGGGGTCGTAGTTGGTCGGGGTGCAGACCACGACCAGCTCGACGTCCTGGTACGCCTCGGCCGGATCAAGGGTGGCGATCAGGTCAAGATCACGATCGGCCAGATACTCGGAGAGCAGCGAGTCCATGATCGGCGACTCACCCCGATTCACCGGCTCGACCCGATCGGACTCGACGTCGAGGGCCCGGACCCGGTGTCGCAGCGCGAACAAGACGGCATGAGGCAGTCCCACGTACCCCAAGCCCACCACGGCGATCCGCATGCGGCTCAGCGTACTCACCGCGTCCGGCGGTCGAGATCGGCGGGTTCAGACAGATTTCCGCGACGAGGTAGAAATCCGTCGGACGGGTTCGAGGTAGCAGTGCGAAGCAGGACGACCGAGAACCGGCTACGAGCATCCTTTCGGCGGCGAGCGGGGGACGGAGATCAAATCCCGGGTGTACGACGGCAACACGCTCGACTACGGGTACGACCTGGATGGCGACGAACTCACCATCTGGGGCGGATTCAAGGGCTCGCCCGGCTACTTCAAGGGCACCTTCTCCGACGGCGGTGACCGACTCACCGGCGACTGGGTGTATCCCGGCGGCTACCACGCCACCATGGCCCGGACAGCGGAACGAGGGAGTGAACGATGAAATACCTGCTGCTCGCGTACGGCGATCAGGAGACCTGGGACAAGCTCGACGTGACCAGCCCGGAGTTCCTGGCGGCCTGCAAGTTCTACGAGGATCTGGCGGCGGAACTGACCGGGACCGGAGAACTGCTCGGCACCGAAAGGGCTCGCGCATCCCGCGCTGGCCCGGACGGTACGACGCTCCGCCGCCGGGCCGGTCGCCAGCGAGGGGCCGTTCGCGGAGTCCAAGGAGGTGCTGGCCAGTTTCGCCGTCGTGGACTGCGACAGCCACGACCGGGCGATGGCCATCGCGGCCAGGATCGTCGAGGCGGTCGGCGACACGGTCGAGGTCCGCCCGATCATGGCCGGTCCGGCCGGTTGACGATGGAGCAGCTCTGGCGCGACCTGACGCTGTGCCGACCGGCGACGTCGGCCCGAGCCGGTCTCCGCCGTCGACGACTCGCTGCTGCTGTTCCTGTGCTGTCATCCGGCGCTGTCGACGGCGTCCCAGCTTCGCCTGACGCTGCGGGCGGTCGGCGGTCTCAGCACGGCCGAGATCGCCGCCGCCCTGCTGACCCCGGAGGCCACGATCGGCCAGCGGATCAGCCGAGCCAAGCACAAGCTCCGGGGCGAGCCGTTCCGGCAACCGGCCGATCACCAGGAGCGGCTCACCGTCATGATCCAGGTCCGGTATCTGATCTTCAACGAGGGTTACCTCGGCACCTCAGGTGATCAACTGGGCCGGGTCGGATTGGCGCAGGAGGGATCCGACTGGCCCGATTGCTGCGCGGGGTTGCTGCCCGCCGACGGCGAGGTCGCCAGCCTGCTGGCGCTGGAGCGGCTGACCGAAGCCCGCCGGGCGGCGCGGACGACGAGCGACGGAGCCCCGGTGCCGCTGAACCGGGCGGTCGCGACGGCCAAGGTGCACGGCCCGGCGGCCGGTCTCGCCCTGCTGGTATCGCTGTTGGACGACGAGCGCGTCACGCGCGGTCACCGCTACCACGCCGTCCGCGCGCAACCCTCGAGCTGCGCGGAGACCAGGCGGCTGCCGCGACGGCCTATCTGACCGCCGCCAAGCTCAGCACCAACACCGCCGACATCGGTTCCTGCGAGACCGGATGCGGCGGGCGCGGGCCGGCTGAGCGGGTCAGCCGTCGCCGAGCAATTCGAGCTCGGCCAGGGCGAGCGGTGCATTCCCGGCGGTGCCGGTCACGAACAGCCGATACTGCGGGTACGCTCCGGGCTCGGTGATCGAGAACACGCGGGTCTGCCGTCGCCACGGAAAGGCCTCGCTGTCGCGCTGGTCGATCGTCACCCACCGGTCGCCGTCGGTCGACGCCTGGAGTTCCCAGTCCGCTGGATCGCCGGCGGTGCGGGACGAGGTGAGCGTGTAGTACCGAGCGGTACGCCCACGGTCGGTGAACCGCCAGGTCACGGTGGGCTGTTCGCCGGTCAAGATCAACTCGGTGTCGGAGGTGTCGTCGAACAGTGCGTCGGCCGGCTCGCCGTCCGGGCCGGTGGCGACGCCGTTGTCGAGCCGGGTGAGGTCCCGGATCGGATCGGGCGGCTGATCACCCACCGTGATCGACTCCGGCGCGGCAGCGGGGTCGGTGCCCCAGTCGGACGGCTCCGGACCTAGCTCAAACCGGAGGGTGGCGCCGGCGGTCAGCACGGACTGAGCGATCTCGGTCCGCTCGTACGGCTCGCCGTTGATCAGGAGCCGTTGCACGTAGACGTTCTGCGGGCTGTTCTCCGGTGCCTCGATGATGATCTTGTTGCCGCTGGACAGGTTGATCGTGGCCGACCGGAAGAGGGGCGAGCCGATCACGAAGGTCGGGGTGCCCACCCGCAACGGATAGAGACCGAGGGCGTTCAGCACGAACCAGGCCGACATCGACCCGGTGTCCTCGTCGCCCGGATAGCCCTGGCCGATGTCACCGCCGACGAAGAGTCGGGCCAGACCTTCTCTGATCTTGGCCTGCGCCCGGTCCGGCCGGCCGACGTAGTTGTACAGGTGCGGGATGTGGAAGGCCGGCTGATTGCTCAACCCCCACTGGCCCAACTGCACGCTGGCGGCCTCGCGCTGCTCGTGGATGATGCCGCCGTAGGAGCCGAAGTCGTCCATCCGCTCCGGCGTCGCGAAGAACTCGTCCAGCTTGGCGGCCAGCGCCGCCCGGCCGCCGAACAGGTTGGCCAGCCCCCGACCGTCGTGCGGGACCGCGAAGGCCATCCCCCAGCCGTTGGTCTCGGTGTAGTCGTAACCCCAGGTCTTGGGGTCGTACTCGTCCGGCGCCAGCCGGCGCCGACCATCCGCGGTCCGGCCCTGGAAGAAGCCGGTGTCCGGATCGAAGAAGTAGCCGTAGCCCAGTGATCGATTCAGGAAGTAGTGATGCTCGTCCAGATAGCGCTGGTTGCCGGTCTGATCGTGCAGCGTCTTGGCCAGCCTGGCGATGCCGAAATCGTTGAGGTAGTTCTCCAGAGCCTCGGCCGCTCCCTCGTCCGGCGTGCCGCCCTGCCGGGCGCCCATCGCCGAGAGGGCCGTGTAGCCGACGAAGATCGAACTGGCCAGGCCGGGCCGGCCCAGCCGCTTGTCGTCGGAGACCACGGTGGCGTTCTTGATCGCCGACTCGTAGGCGCCCTCGACGTCGAAGTCGGTCGCACCGCGCAGATAGGCGTCGGCCAGCGCGACGTCGGAACTGGTGCCGACCATTCCGATGCCGAGCCGGCCGGACTCCCGATAGGAGGTGACGATCCCGTCCAGCAGTCGCGCGGTCTGCTCGGGATAGAGCAGCGCCAGCGCGGGCCAGGTGGTCCGGTAGGTGTCCCAGAATCCGGTGCTCCGGTAGAGCGTGCCGGGCAGCACCTCGGCGGCGGTGTGGGTCGAGGTGCTGTCGCCCTCGTCCACCGGTCCGGCGCTGACGTGTCGATACACCGGCTGCTCGGCGGTGCCGGCGTTCTCGAACCGGGAGTTCTGATAGAGGCTCATCCGATAGAGGCAGGAGTAGAGGGTGGTGAGCTGCTCGGGCGTCGCGCCCTGCACGTCGGTGATCACGCCGAGGGTGGCGTCCCACTCCTCTTGCGCGCGCTCCCGGACCGAGTCGAACGTGTCGTCCGGTGTGATCTCCAGCTGCAGGTTGTGCTCGGCCTGTTCGAGGCTGATCCGGGACGTCGCGATCTTCATGATCACGGTCCGGTTCTCCGCCAGGTCGAACCGGAAGTAGCCCATCCCGCCCCGCTCGCCCTGCAACGAGCCGCCGCGGACCACCGGCCGGTCGAACTCGGCAACCAGAAACATCCGGCCGTCACCCTGGCCGGTGTGACCGGTGAGCCGGCCGCCGGCGGCATCGAGCCGCAGACTTCCGCTGTACCGCTCCAGATTGTCGAAGATCAGGTTCGCATCGTCACCGGGGAAGGTGAACCGGAAGATCGCGGCGTGATCAGTCGGCGCGATCTCGGCCCGCAACCCGTTGTCGAAGGTCACCGCATAGTAGTGGGCGTGGGCGATCTCGTCGAAGTGCCGGAACGGGAGCGCCCGCTCGGCATGATCAGGATTCGGCACCCCGGCGTCGGTCGAGGGCATGATCTGGAAGGTGCCGTGATCAACACCCCACGGATAGGCGATATGGCTCAGCGACAACGCCTGCAGGGTCGGCCGGTTCAGGGCGTCGTTCTGCTGCTGATACTCGTACAGCCATTTGCGCGAGCCGGCGTTGGTCACCGGAGTCCAGAAATTGAATCCGTGCGGGACCGCGACCGCCGGGATCGTGCCGCCGCGGGAGAAGGCGCCGTTGGAGTTCGTACCGCGGCGGGTGTCGACCCAGTCCGACAGCCGGGGCCGGACCGCGGGCTCGGTGGTCGCGGTGATCACCAGGTCGTCGATCCAGCCGGCGAACGGTCGTTCGTCGCCGGTCCGGTCGTAGCTGAGCAGGATCCGGGTGATCGTCTTGCCGGCGGCGACCCGGCCGATCTCGGATCGGACCGAGTTCCACTGGTTGGCCAGCAGCACCCGGGCCGCGCCCTGCTCGGCCGCGGTCAGCCCGAAGCCGTGCTGATCGGCGGCACCGAGGTCATGCAGGAAGCTGCTGTCGGAGAAGACCAGATCCACCGCGACGAAGGATCCGGGCGACGGCAGTTCCGTGCCGTCACTGGGATCGGCCGGGATGATCTTGTACGACAATTGGGTCGTCGGGGTGACCTCGAGCCGGACCGCGAACAGTTCGTTGATCGAATATCCGCGGCCCTGCGTCCGGTGCTGACCGGAGTAGGCCAGGGACCGGACCCCGGTGAAGCCGACGTGCCGCTTGGCGGTGTAGCCGGTGCTCGGTCCGCCGTCGACGACGGTGCGCATCCCCGGCCTGTCATCGGTCGCGCTCCACGTCACCGCACCGACGTCCTCGACCGCGTCCGGCCGGCTCCCCGGCGGATCGCCCGCCTCCCAGGATGAGCTGAACTCGGTGCCGATGATCTCCGACTGGGTGGCCCCGGTCGCTGCTGCCATGGATGGATTCCTCCGCTGAACGGGTCGGGGTCGGGGTCGATTCTCGCGGGTCCGCTCCGGCCGGCGGCCGGTGGGCGGTCGAACGATCAGGATTCGAGAAGAGCGCAGCGGCGATCCTGACTAACGTGTCACCCATGGACATCAGCATTCACACGAGCTTTCTGCCGCACACCGACCCGGAAGCCTCCCTCGGCTTCTACCGCGACACCCTCGGCTTCGAGGTCCGCGCCGACGTCGGCCAGGGCGCGATGCGCTGGATCACTGTCGGCCCGGCGGATCAGCCCGGCACGTCCATCCTGCTGGGGCCGCCGGCCGCCGGCAACGACACCACCGAGGACGAGCGCCGGACGATCTCGGAGATGATGGCCAAGGGCAGCTACGGCTGGATCCTGCTGGCCACCAAGGATCTCGACGGCACCTTCGAGAAGCTGCAGGCCGGCGACGCCGAGGTCGTCCAGGAGCCGACCGACCAGCCGTACGGGACCCGCGACTGCGCCTTCCGCGATCCGGCCGGCAACCTGATCCGGATCCAGGAAGTGTCCTGACCTTGGCATCGGCCCAGCACCAACGAGACGCCTTCGACGAGTCCGCCGCGGTCTACCAGTCGGCCCGGCCGGCCTACCCGGGCGAGCTCTTCGACGAGCTGATCGCGCTGACCAAGATCACGCCGGCGGCCGAGCTGCTGGAGATCGGGGCCGGACCGGGCACGGCCACCGTGGACCTGGCCCGGCGCGGCTTCAAGATCACCGCGGTCGAGCCGGGCGAGCGGCTCGCCGATCAAGCCCGGCGCAACCTCGCGGCGCAGCCGGCGGTGACGGTGATCACCAGCGGCTTCGAGCCGTGGCAGCCGCCGGCCGGAGCGGCGTACGACCTGGTCTATGCCGCCAACTCCTGGCAGTGGCTCGATCAGCAGCTCCGCTGGACCAAGGCCGCCCGGCTGCTGGCACCCGGTGGACACCTGGCGATCTTCGGTGCGCACCATGCCTTTCCCGACGGCTTCGACCCGTTCTTCACCGAGATCCATCAGGTCTACGCCGAGCTCGGTGAAGCGGTCGGCGACTGGCCGCCACCGACGCCGCGGCTGGTCAACGGGGAGCTGGTTGACGAGGGGATCGCGTCCGGTCACTTCCGGCGGGTGGCGCGGCGGATGTACGTCTGGCCGGTCCGCTACACCGTGGACAGCTATCTCGCCCTGCTCGACACCTTCGCCAACCACATCGTGATGGAGCCGGCGAAGCGGCAGCACCTCTATGCCGAGGTGCGCCGCCTGCTGGCCCGCCGCCCCGACGGGACCGTGACCCGGCACTGGCTCTCCCAACTCGCGGTTCTGCAACGCGAACGGGACCGCCGCGACGGGTGATCAGCCGGCGGCCGCAGCGTGCGCGACCACCTCGGTCACCGCGATGGACACCGGTCGGACGCCCGCCTGCGCCTGGTTGGTCGCGTTGCCGCGCACGTCGGCCGCCCGGAGCTCGGCCGCCTCTTGGGTCGCGAAGATCATCAGGTTGTAGCTTCGTCCGGCTGCCGGGTCATGCGTCCAATAGCCGGAGACGAATCCTGGCTCACGGCTGACGTTAGGCACGATCCGCTCCGTCAGGTGACCCAACCCGCCTTCGAAGGCAGCCTGATCGAGCTCGAAGATGGCCACGACCGCATACATCTTTCGCCTCCCGTTGGTCAGGAAGCCCGGCGATCCGAGCCTTTGTCGGATCATCGTCGCACCGCGCCGCCGGGCCCGCCGCCCGTTGGCCGCATTCGGGTAGAGATGAGCCAGCGGTCGAGTTGATCACCGGCGTCGCCGACCTCTTCACCGCGGACCGCGAGGCCGGTGCCGAGGGTGGCGCCCGGCACGGCCGCGGCGTAATCCGCTTCCGCGCGGCCGAGGCCGCTCATGGCCTGAGGAGGCATGGACCGCCGTGAGGATGTACGCGACTTCCTGGCCAGTCGCCGGGCGCGGATCAGCCCCGAGCAGGCCGGGCTGCCCAGCTACGGCCGGCGCCGGGTGCCCGGGCTGCGCCGGGAGGAGGTCGCGTCGCTGGCCGGGGTGAGCATCGACTACTACGCCCGGCTGGAACGCGGCGACCTGCGCGGGGTCTCCGACTCGATCCTGGACGCGCTGGCCGACGCGTTGCGGCTGGACGAGGCAGAACGGCAGCACCTGTACGACCTGGCCCGCGCCGCCGGACTGACCCGCCGGGCCGCGCGAGCGCCGAAACGGCCGCCGGCGACCGTGCGCCCGGCGGTGACCAGCATCCTGGCCGGGATGAGCACGGTCCCGGCGTATGTCCGGACCGCGAGCATGGACATCGTGGCCGCCAACGAGCTGTGCGCGGCGCTCTACGGGCCGGCGCTGGCGGCCGAGAATCTGCCGCTCAACCTGGCCCGCTACATCTTCCTGGATCCGCGATCGGTCGCCCTCTTTCTCGACTGGGAGACCGTCGCCGACGACCTGGCCAGCTCGTTGCGGATCGAGTCCGGCCGGAACCCGCAGGATCACACCTGAACGCGTTGATCGGTGAACTGTCCGCCCGCAGCGACCCGTTCACCCAGCTCCGGCTCCTCGCCACCTGGTACGCCACCGAACGGCGCGCTGCCCACTCGGCCGGTGATCAACAACTGAGTGATCAACAACTGCGTGATCAGCAGTCGCGGTGATCAGAAGTAGGTGGGCTGCCGGGGGACGTAGGGCTGTTCCAGGGCGGTGATCTCGTCCTCGGTGAGCTCGAGGTCGAGAGCGGCGACCGCGTCGGCGAGATGGTGCGGTTTGGTCGGCCCGACGATCGGCGCCGTGACGACCGGATTCTTCAGCACCCAGGCCATCGCGACCTGCGCCATCGACACGCCACGCGCCGCCGCGATCTTCTGCACGGCGTCGACGATCGCCTCGTCGGAGGGCAGGAACAGCGGCCGGCCGTCCATGTCGACGTCCGGGTTGACCGCCGACCGCTCGGTGCCGCGCTCGCCCCAGGGACGGGTCACCCGGCCGGCGGCGAGCGGACTCCACGGGATGCTGCCGACGCCCTGCTGGGCGAGCAGGCCGAACATCTCCCGCTCCTCCTCGCGATGGATCAGGCTGTACTGGTCCTGCATCGAGACGAACCGGGTCCAGCCGTGCAGCTCGGCCGCGTGCTGCATGGTCGCGAATTGCCAGGCCCACATCGACGAGGCACCCAGGTAGCGCACCTTGCCGGCCTTGACCACGTCGTGCAGGGCTTCCATCGTCTCCTCGATCGGCGTCTGCCGGTCGAAGCGGTGGATCTGATACAGGTCGATGTAGTCGGTGCCGAGCCGGGTCAGCGAGGCGTCGACCTGCTCCAGCACCGCCCGGCGGGACAGCCCGGCACCGCCCGGTCCGTCGCCCATCGGCTGATACAGCTTGGTCGCCAGCACGATGTCGTCGCGCTGCGTGTAGCGCTGCAGCGCCCGGCCGACGATCTCCTCGGAGGTGCCGTGGCCGTAGATGTTGGCCGTGTCCCAGAAGGTGATGCCCAGCTCCAGCGCTTGCCGGAAGATCGGCTCCGCCTGCTCGTCGCCGAGGGCCCACTTCGCCCGCGAACCATCACCGAAACTCATACAACCCAACGCGATCCGGCTGACCTTCAACCCCGACGATCCCAAACGCACCTGCTGCACAGTGCACCCTTCCTCAGAAACGGACGTGCCGTCAGTCAACCGCTCCCGCCGGCCCGGAGCCAGGCGCTGCTGATCCAGGCACCGGCAGGGCCTGCCAGCGCGCGCAGCCGACCGTTACGCTCCGCCCCGCGAGCTCAGATCCGGCCCTTGCGCAGCGAGTGCCAGACCGCGCCGGCCAGGGCGCGGGCCGAGCGGGGGACCGAGAGGTGCTCGTGCTCGCGATAGAGCGCCCAGTTGTGCGGCACCAGCGCCAGCTTGTTGGAGGACAGCGATCCGGCGCGCTGGGACCGGTAGACCGCCAACGGCTCGCGCAGTCCCTTGGCCGGAGTGCCGTCGCGCATGATCGACAGCCACAGTGCGTAGTCCTGGCGTTTCGGCATGTCCGGCATCAGCCGGGTGCCGAGCACGTTGCGGTCGTACATCGCGGTCAGCGCGCCGATGTGATCTTGGGTCAGCATCGCCTGGTAGTCGACCTCGTCGCGGGCCCAGACGACTCGCCCGTTGGGGGTGAAGTCGGCCGCCTCGCCGTTGTACTCGGCGTGCATCTTGTAATAGGACGTGTACGTCAGCGGAGCGCCGGCCGTGGCCGCGAAGGCGAGTTGCTGCTCGAGCTTGGCCGGCAGCCACAGGTCGTCACTGTCCAGGAACGCGACGTAGTCCCCGCGGGCCCGGGCGATGGCCAGGTTGCGCGCCCGCGCCGCGCCGCCGCGCTCCGGCGCCGCCTCGGGCCGGACCCGTTCGTCCTGCCGGGCGAACTCGGTGAGCTGGTCCATCGAGCCGTCGGTGGAGCCGTCGTCGGTCGCCAGCAACTCCACCTCGGGGTGGGTCTGGGCCAGCACCGACCGGACCGAGGCCCCGAGGGTGTCGGCGGAGTTGTACACCGGCATGATCACCGACACGAGTGGCACGAATCTCCCTTTCCGCAGTCGGGTTCGGACCGGGTGGCCCGAGCACGCCGACATCGTAGTCGCGGTCAAGGGGGTACTGGCTCAACCTTCCACCCGGGCGGCGGATCCGCTGAACTGTGGGCGTCGGACGAGAACCAACGAGGAGCACCCGTGATCGAACGAAACCTTGGCAGCAGCGGCCTGGCCGTGTCCGCGATCGGGCTCGGCTGCATGGGCCTGAGCCACGGCTACGGCCCGCCGGTCGCCGACGAGGACGGGATCGCCCTGATCCGCCGGGCGGTCGACCTCGGCATCACCTTCTTCGACACCGCGCAGGTGTACGGGCCGTTCAGCAACGAGACGCTGGTCGGCCGGGCGCTGGCGCCGGTCCGGGACCAGGTGGTGATCGCCACCAAGTTCGGCTTCGGCTTCGACGATGGTGGCCGGTCCGGGCTGAACAGCCGGCCCGAGCACCTCAAGGCGACGGTGGACGACTCGCTGGGCCGGCTCGGCGTCGACCAGATCGACCTGCTGTATCAGCACCGGGTCGATCCGGAGGTGCCGATCGAGGACGTGGCCGGTGCGGTGCAGGAGTTGATCAACGCCGGCAAGGTGGCGCACTTCGGCCTGTCCGAGGCCGGGGTGGAGGTGATCCGGCGGGCCCACGCGGTGCAGCCGGTCGCGGCGCTGCAGAGTGAGTATTCGCTGTGGTGACGGGAGCCGGAGCAGGCGATCCTGCCGACGCTGCTGGAGCTGGGCATCGGCTTCGTGCCGTTCAGCCCACTGGGCAAGGGATTCCTGACCGGAACGATCACCAGCTCGACCTCGTTCGAGGACTCCGATCTGCGGAGCCGACTGCCCCGCTTCACCGAGCAGGCCCGGACGGCGAATCAGCAGCTGGTCGAGCTGGTCTCGGCGGTGGCGCAGCGGAAGGGTGCGACAGCCGCGCAGGTCGCGCTGGCCTGGGTGCTCGCGCAGCACCCGTCGATCGTGCCGATCCCCGGCACCACCAAGATCAACCGACTCGAGGAGAACACCGCGTCCGAGCAGGTCGAGTTGACCGCCCAGGATCTCGCCGAGCTGACCGAGGCCGCCGATCGGGTCGACCTCGAAGGCGACCGCTATCCGGAACAGATGCAGCGCTGGATCAACCGCTGAGCTTGCTGGCCTCAGTCCTCGATGGCGGTGTCGACGCTGGTCCGCTGCCCCGGGGCCGGCTCGCCGGGTCGGCGTTCGTCGAACGTGGTCGACCAGCTGGCCAGCAGGTCGAGCGCCTCCTGCGATGCCGAGCCGGCCGCAGCGGTAGATGATCAACGTCAGCTCGGTCAGGCCGCGATCGAACGGGTTCCGGCCGGCCTCGGCGTGGAGCCGGGCGGCGATGTTGTCGGCCGCCGGCTCCCATCCGGCGTAGAAGTCGCGGGCCCGCGGATCGAGAAAGGCGAACCGGGCGGTGTTGGCCGGCCGGACGGGGTCGTCGAAGATCGGTGCGTAGAGCGCGTACCCGACCTGGTTGCCGGCCAGCACGTCGGCCCGGGCGTTGCGGACCAACGCCGGCGACATGATCAGGTCCAGCATCCGCAGCACCTCGGGCCGGACCCGGGCCGACCGGGACCGGTGTAGCTGCCGCCCGGTCGCGTCCCGCCCGGCCTGGGCGAGATCGAACAGATGGCCGCGCCCACCTGCGCCGGGGTGAGCCGGGCCCGGCGCGAGGCCAGGAACTCGCGAATCTCGGCTCGTGGATCCATGCCCTCGACGCTAGCCGCCGCGGCCAGCGGGTGACCGGCACCGGCAGTACCCGTCAGGAGGGCCCGCCAGCCGAGGGCCGAGCAGGTCAGCGTTCCTGCGCCGGGCCGGCGGCCGGGATCGGCGTGGTGGTCGGGCCGGTGATCATTCGGACGGCCGTGCCGACGCCGTCTTCGGCGGCGAGCTGACGGGCCAGTCGGCCGGCTCGCTCGCGTACGGCCGGGTCATCGAGCAGTCGATCGAGCGCGGGGCCAAGCCGGGCACTGGTGATCTTGCCGCTGGGGATGGGCGCCGGGCCGACCCCGAGGGCGTGCACGCGGTGGCCCCAGAACGGCTGGTCGGCGATGAACGGGCAGATCAGCGTCGGCCGGCCGGCGCGGAGTCCGGCATGGGTGGTGCCGGATCCGCCGTGGTGGATCACGGCGGCGGTCCGCGGGAACAACCAGTCGTGCGGCGCGTCCCGGAGGACCAGGACGTGATCGCCCGCGGCCGCCGAGAGGCCGCCCCAGCCGGTAGCGAGCACGATCCGGTGGCCCCGGTCGGTGAGCGCCTGGACGATCCGGGCGGTGCGGCGTGCCGCGCCCCGGCCGAAGCCCATGCTGCCGAATCCGACGTAGACCGGCGGTTCACCGGAGTCGAGGAACCGGGCAAGCTCGGCGGGCGGGGTCCAGCCGGGATCGCTGTCCAGCGGCCACGGACCGGTGATGTGGGCGTGGGCCGGGTAGTCCGCCGGCGGCGGCACGAGGTGCTTGCTGTGCGAGTAGAGGACGGGCAGCGGGCTGCCGTCGTGCCGGTGCAGCAGGACATCGGTCCGCGGCTTCCGGCGCAGCCCGAGCGTGTCGGTCCGGAAGTTGTTGATCATGGATCCGTACATCATCATCGTGGCGTGGTTGAACGCGTAGCTGGCCCGGTTCGCCCAGCCGCCGAACGGCCAGCGGCCGATGAACGGGATCGGGAAATCCCTGGTGGGCGTGAAGAACGGCAACGGCAGCGAGATGATCGCCGGCAGCTCCAGCCGTTCGGCGACATGCAGCGCGCCGAGGCATTTCGGGTGGTAGATGATCACGTCCGGCCGCCAAGCGCGCGCCGCTTGCCACTCGTCGATCATCATCTGTCGCATCGCGCGCTGCATCCGCCGGATGATCCGCAGGCTGTCGGCGGGTCCGTGCATCGCCGGCATCGCCGTCTTGATCAACTCCAGCGCCTCGTTGTCCATCGGCAGCTGCTCGACCCCGTGCCCGGCGACGAGTTCCGCGAATCCGGACGGGGTGCAGATCGCCGCCTGATGGCCGGCCGCGGCCAGCCCACGGGCCAACGCGACGAAGGGACGGATGTCGCCTTCGGTGCCGAAGGCGTTGATCATGACCTTCATCGGACTGGTCCGCGCAGGTCCAGCGGAGGGGTGACGGTGATCGGCATGGCTCGGGCCTCGCTTCTGATCGGACAACGTGACACAACGTTGCCGACCAGGCTTCCCGGCGCTCCGAGGGGAACGATAGCGCCGACGGCCACCGGCGCACCAGTCGGTCGCCGGTTTGATCTTCGGATCAGGCAGGTTCCTCGGTTCGCGGCACCAACCGGCCGACGTGCCGTGCCGCGACGACCACGCCGCCGTCGCGGATGAACTCACCTTGCAGCCCCTCGAACGGACCGCCGACGACCAGGAATCGCTCCTCGGCCAGCAGCCCGATCGGAAACTCCAGCGTCTCGCCCGGTCCGTCGCCGTCGGACACAGTGCCGTGGATGATCAATCCGCTGTCGGCGACGACCACCCGCAGCTCGATCCCATCGGTCCGGTAGGTCCCCGTGTACGGGGCCAACTCGTCGGGGCTGAGTTGCAGTTGCTCGGGCGGCCGTTCCACCAGTCCGAAGCGCGTCTCCAGCACCCGGCGCAGGATCCGTTCCGCCAACTCCCGGCCGTTCGGGGTGGCGTTGGTCAGGACGACGACCGCGCAGTCCCGCTCGGGGAGCACGGTGACCGACGAGTGCTGACCCGCGACATCGCCGTGATGCGCGACCAGCCGTACGCCCTCGATCTCGCGCAGCATCCAGCCGATCCCGACCCCGACCCCCGGCATCAACTCGTGGCTCGTCGACGGTGTGTGCATCGACCGCAGCCGATCCGCCGCCAGCAGCCGGGTGCCGTCGGCCGACCGCCCGTCGCCGAGCTGGAACCGCGCCCAACTCAACTGGTCGGTGAGACTGGAGGCGAACCGGGCCCCGGCCGGCAGGTAGCCCCGCGGGTCGCTCCACGGCCGGGACACCTGCAACGATCCGTCCGCCGAGCCGTCGGCCCGATGGCCGACCGCGAACGGCTGCGTCATGATCTCGTTCAGCGACGTCATCGTCCGGCGCAGCCCGAGCGGCTCCAAGATCAACTTCGCCAGCGCCCGCTCGAAGGTCTCGCCGGTGACCTTCTCCACCACCCGGCCGGCGAGCACGAAGGCCGCGTTGTTGTACGACGCGCTCGTCCCCGCCGCGAACTGCTGCGGCAGCTCGGCGAGCAACGCGACCGCGCGCTCCAGCGCATCGTCGCCCTCACCGGTGTCGACCCAGCTGTCCCCACCGTCCCAACCCGCGGTGTGGTTGAGCAGTTGACCGACAGTCAGGGTCTCGGCCGTGCTGTCGTCGCGCAGCCGCAGCTCGGGGACATAGCGCCGAACCGGCTGGTCGAGCTCGATCCGACCCTGCTCGACCAGCACCATGATCGCCGTCGCCGTGAAGGTCTTGGCCGTCGACCCGATCTGGAACAGCGTCGCCTCGTCGACCGGCCGACCATGATCAACACTGGTAACGCCGTACGTGACGACCTCGCGCTCACCACCATGATCAACGCCCACCGCGACCCCGGGAACCCCCAGCTCCCGCGCCGCCTCCGCCACCTCGTCCTCGAGGACCCCGTGCTGAGCTCGCATACCGGAGACCTTACGTCGGCCGGGAAGTCAGGCAGATGGCGAAAGCTCCGCAGCTACCGCCTCGAACAGTGGCGCCGGATCGTCGAACGCTGCCGACGCCTCATAGACGCCCTCCAGCGCCGCCCGCTGCGGGTCCGGGTCCAACGCGAATGCCAGCGCTGAGACGGCCCGAGCACGCGAGAAGATCACTAGATACTCGTCAGGCTGTTCCTCCTGCAGTCTGAACGCCTGCTCGTCGAGCTGCTGCGCTAGGTCCTTGAGCCGCTGCTGCTGCGCGCTGTCAGTTCGGCCACTCTCAACCGCACTTCGGGCGGCCGCTACCTCGTCTTCCGGCACCTCCACCGACGACAAAGCCACCAACGCCGCCCGGACCGCCGCCGCCCGCTGCTGCTCAGCGCTCGCTGCCTGCAATCGTTCCGAAAGCTGAGGGGCGTCGCTATCTAGCCGGGTCGTCATCGTCTGTCGTCCTCTCTCGGATGCTTAAGCGTGCTCGCAGGCTCAGCGCCCGCCGCATCGACACTGTCAGCGCACGGCGAGCATATGGGCCTCCCGGCTCCGATGTGCGACGGCACAATGTCGCGGCCCGCCATGTACTTCAGGATGCTGACCTCTGCGTGGCCGGGCTCCCGTGAGCGCTCCTCACCCGGTCGTAGCGTGACGCCCTCGCGGAGGTAGCCGCGCGCCTCACTCGTCCCCACGACGACCCGTGTTCCGCCTTCGCTGTCCGTGCCGACTCCGACACCCATCGTCACCCAGCCGCGAGACTGCTCTGGAACCTGCCCTTGCAATTCTTCCGCCCGCGCACCGGCGTACTCCTTGGGCTGATCACGTGCCTCGCGGATTGCAGTCGGTGAGTCGGCTTCCGGCTCCTGCTTCTCGTCGGCACTGACTCCGCCATCGGCCGTCCGGGCGTGGGCGGCCTCGTCCTCATCGACGAGGTGCCGCAACTCGTCGACTGTCGGATCGTCGTCGGTGCCGTCGTCCACCGGTGTCGTCTCCGCCACCGATTCCACAGCCAACACTCGGCGCGGGTTCTCGGCACGGTCCGCACGTACTGGCTGCTCATGTGCGGCCCGCGCGGACGAGCGGTCTTCCTTCTCGTCGTTGTGGTCGGTGCCTGGCTGCCGTTCGTCCGCCGTGTCATGCGGCTCCGAGCTGATGTCTGGCAGCGACGCCATGTGCTCACGATGCGCGGCGCGAGAAGGTACGGCTGGGCCGCCTCCGACCAGGGCGGCGGGTCCGGTCTGGCTTCCGACGCGTCACTGAGTGCCGCGCCGCCCAGGAATTGGTGATTCAGTCAATTGTTCGGCCGGTTCCTCGGTTGTGGCCCAACTGGCGAGCAAGGCCAGTGCTTCGGCTGTCCGGGTTGCCGGTTCGGCTGTGTAGATCAGCAGTTTCCAGCCGGGGTCATTGGGCAGGTCGGCGGATTCGAAGAGGAGGTCGAGGCGGCCGACGACCGGGTGGTTGAAGTGCTTCTCGCCGCTGGCGTGACGACGGACGTCGTGGGTGCCCCATCGGGTGCGGAAGTCCTCGCTGAGGGTGGAGAGCTCACCGATCAGGTCTTGGAGATCTTGGTCATAGGGATCGCGGCCGGCTTCGGTACGCAGGATGGCGACGATGGTGTCGGCCGCTTTGCCCCAATCGGGGTAGAACTGCTCGGAGCTGAGCCGATCGAGGAAGCAGTGCCGGGCGAGATTGACCGGACGCCGTGGGCTCGCATACGCGGCGACGTGCAAGGCGCGGCCGAGGGTGTTGGCCGCGATGATGTCAAGGCGGCCGTTGCGGATCAGAGCTGGTCCGCCGGTGATCGCATCCAGGGCCAGTTGCAAACCTGGTCGCATCGCGGTGGCTCGGGGCCCGCGGCGTTGTCGACGCCGGGGTGACCTGCTCGCGGTACGGGCAAGCTCGAACAGGTGGTCGCGTTCGGCGTCGTTGAGTTGCAGTGCACCAGCGATGGCGTCGAGTACGGATTCCGAGACTCCGTTCAGGTTTCCCCGCTCCAGCCGGGTGTAGTACTCGACGCTGACGCCGGCCAGCATGGCGACCTCGGCTCGGCGCAGGCCCGGCACCCGCCGATGGCCGCCCGCGGGTAGTTCGACCTGGTCCGGGCGGATCTTGGCCCGCCGGCTGGTCAGGAACTCGCGGGCCGCCTCCTGCTGGGAGCCATCCATGCTGCCCACCCTAGAGGCGGACCGGCTGTCGGTGGGGTGCCCTGCTGGTACCCCTCACAGCAAAATCTCCCTGACCTCGGTCGGGCACGGTTGAATTCGAGAGTGATCAGACGACGAAGGCAGTGACGACCCGAGTTCTCCCACTTTCGAAGGGAAACACCATGCAGACGCGAACACTCGGTAACGGTCTCGAGGTCTCGGCCATCGGCCTGGGCTGCATGACCATGACCGGCGGCTACGGGGTGAGCCCGAACCGGGAAGAGATGATCACCCTGCTCCGCGGTGCCGTTGATCAAGGAGTCACCTTCTTCGACACCGCCGAGGCCTACGGGCCGCACCTCAATGAGGCTCTGGTGGGCGAGGCTCTGGCCCCGCACTCCGATCAGGTGATCATCGCCACCAAGTTCGCCCAGGACATCGACCCGGTCGAACGCAAACCGCGCGGACGCATGCTCCGACCAGAACAGCTCGCCGGCGCGGTCGACGGCTCGTTACGCCGGCTCGGCCTGGACGTGATCGATCTCTACTACCAGCACCGCGTCAACCCCGACATCCCGATCGAGGACATGGCCGGCGCGGTCAAGGACCTCATCGCTGCTGGCAAGATCAGGCACTACGGCATGTCGGAAGCCGCCGAGACAACGATTCGCCGAGCCCATGCCGTCCAGCCGATCACCGCGATTCAAAGCGAGTACAACCTGTGGTGGCGTCGCCCCGAACAAGGCGTCCTCGCCGCGTGCGCCGACCTGGGCATCGGATTCGTCCCCTTCAGCCCACTCGGCAAAGGATTCCTGACCGGCACCATCGACAGTGCCACCACCTTCGCAGCGAACGACCTCCGCGCCCAGATTCCCCGCTTCGCCGCCGAGGCGCTCGAACACAACCTGGAATTGGTCGGGGAGGTCAGACGGATCGCCCGAGCCAAGGCCGTCACTCCCGGACAGGTCGCACTGGCCTGGCTGATGGCCCAGGAACCCTGGATCGTGCCCATCCCCGGCACGACCAAACCCCACCGGCTCACTGAGAACTTGGCGGCCGTCGAGCTTGAGCTCACCGAGAACGAACTGAGCGACCTCGACGAACTGTCGTCCCGCGTCGACATTCGCGGCGGCCGCTACCCCGACTTCCTCGAGGCCCAAACCAATCTCTGAGGTGGTGAGATCGCAACGCTCACCCAGAAAGTCAGACCCGTTAGGCCGGTCAGAACAGTCGGGCAGTGGCCGTTCTTCTCGTAGCCCCGGTATGGGCGCGTCGCGGCGAGTACTCAGTGCAAGGTGATGATCACCAGTAGGTCACCCACCAGCCGTGCCTGGTATCGGTCAGGCATCGGACGTGGGGGAGGTAGTTCCCTGGATGGGGTCCGCCCTGCAAGCACTGCGAGCCGTTGCCTGTGATCGCGAAGTTCTGGTGGGTCCAGTACGGGTCTCGCCAGTTCACGTCACAAGGTTCCAACGCGCCGTAATGACCAAGGGAGGGGTGGGAACCTACGCCGACACACATATTGGATGACAGGTGCTTGAGGAACCCGCCGTTGTACCAGCCCCAGCGCTGCCCGGGGGCGCAACGGCCCATGTACAGGATCGTGTCTTTGCCTGACGGGTCGGAGTCGAGGCACAGCCTCAACGCTTGGTTCTGAATCTTGAACGGTCCCGGGATCGCGTGGGCCGGAGTCGCGGTGAACGCCACAGAAATGATTGCTGCAGCGAGGATGGCGAGCGCGCCGAGCATGGCCTTTCGGAAGGGCATTGGTCGTGTCATGGCGATGGTGCAACGGGCGGCTGACGCGGATCCGGATCACGAGCACCTGGACCACGGTGTCGACGCGTCGGCACTAGGGATTGCAGGTGACTCCGGTGGCGTGGATCGGGCAGTAGCCGTTCGGGTTCTTATCCAAATACTGCTGGTGGTAGTCCTCGGCGTAGAAGAACTCGCCGGCGGGACGGATGGCCGTGGTGATCTCGCCGTAGCCGGACTTGGCGAAGGCGGCTTGGAACTCGTCGCGGACCCGGGTGGCTTCGGCGGCCTGCTCGTCGTTCGCGGTGTAGATCGCCGAGCGGTATTGGGTGCCGACGTCGTTGCCCTGCCGCATGCCCTGGGTCGGGTCGTGGTTCTCGAAGAAGATCTTGAGCAGGTCGGCGTAGCTGATCTTGGTCGGGTCGTAGGTCACCCGGACCACCTCGGCGTGCGCGGTCCGGCCGCTGCAGACCTCCTCGTAGCTGGGGTTCGGGGTGAAGCCACCCTGATAACCCGCGGCGGTGTTGGTCACACCCGGCGTCTGCCAGTACAGCTTCTCCGCGCCACAGAAACAGCCGAGGGCCAGGTACGCGACCTCCGAGCCGGCCGGCGTGCTCTGCACCGGGATGCCGAAGATCTCGTGGAAGGTCGGGTTCTCCAGCGCGGTGCGGTCCCGGCCGGGCAGGGCCGAGCCCTCGTCGATCAACGTTGTCTTCTGGCGCAGGAACATGGTCACAGTCTGCCCCTCTCCGGCAACCGGCGACACCGGGTCTGCGGCAAGGACAACGTCGGCCGCGGGTCCGCTGTTCCGCCCGGTAGCCTGCTTCGGGTGACCACGGACCGACCCGCCGGGACGCCCGGCTTCGCGACCCTCGCGATCCACGCCGGGCAGCACCCGGATCCGACGACCGGGGCCGTGGTGCCGCCGATCTACGCCACGTCGACGTACGCCCAGGACGGCGTCGGCGGGCTGCGCAACGGCTATGAGTACTCGCGCTCCGCCAACCCGACCCGGACCGCGCTGGAGGAGTGCCTGGCCGCGCTCGAGGGCGGCAGTCACGGGTACGCGTTCGCCAGCGGCATGGCCGCCGAGGACACGGTGATCCGCGCCCTCTGCCGGCCCGGCGACCACCTGGTGGTGCCGCATGACGCGTACGGCGGCACGTTCCGGTTGTTCGACCGGGTGCACACCCAGTGGGGCGTCACGGTGACTCCGGTGAACCTGACCGACCCGGCCGCGGTCGAGCGGGCGATCCAGCCGGGCCGGACCAAGGTGCTGTGGATCGAGACCCCGACCAACCCGCTGCTGGCGGTCGCCGACATCGCGGCGCTGACCGAGCTGGCCGGCCGGCACCAGATCACGACGGTGGTCGACAACACTTTCGCCTCGCCCTATCTGCAGCAGCCGCTGAGCCTCGGCGCGCAGGTCGTGGTGCATTCCACCACCAAATACTGCGGCGGCCACTCCGACGTGGTCGGCGGCGCGGCGGTCGTCGACGACGACACGCTGGCCGAGAAGATCGGGTTCCTGCAGAACGCGATGGGCGCGATCGCCGGACCGTTCGACTCCTGGCTGGTGTTGCGCGGTCTGAAGACGCTGGCCCTGCGGATGGAGCGGCACAGCGACAACGCCGAGGCGATCGCCCGCTTCCTGGCCGAGCACCCGAGCGTCACCGAGACCATCTACCCGGGCCTGACCAGCCATCCCGGCCATGATGTCGCCAAGCGCCAGATGCGGCGGTTCGGCGGCATGGTCAGCTTCCGGGTGGCCGCGGGGGAGCAGGCCGCGGTCGACCTGTGCGCCCGGACCAGCGTCTTCACGCTGGGCGAGTCGCTGGGCGGCGTGGAGTCGTTGATCGAGCATCCCGGCCGGATGACCCACGCCTCGGTCGCCGGCACCGCGCTCGAGGTCCCCGGGGACCTGGTCCGGCTGAGCGTAGGTATCGAGGAAGTTAACGATTTGCTCGAAGATCTTGACCAGGCGCTGGGCAGAGCGGGGTCCGGACGGTAGCGTTGCGGCCCAAGACGGTTTGCGGGGAGAGTCGTCCGATCGGTGGACAGAGTGGTCTGCCGGTCGGCGCTGCGGACACCGTCGACCGCACCGAGACGTAACACTCCCGAACTCGACTTGTCCTCCGTTCGGCTGACATCGCGTCGGTCAACCGGCCGAACTGAACAAGCCGATCATCGGATCCCACGCTCGAAGCGATCTTCCTAGCGTTGACGGCATGTCCGAACTCGCTTTGTCCACCGGCCCCGCAGCCGATTCCCAGCCTCCGGGACCGGCTTTCGAATCCGGTCGCATTCTGGCTCCCGATCTTGCCCGCGGGCTGATGCTGGGCCTGATCGCCGTCGCCAACATCATGATCTATCTGACCGATCGGCCGTACGGCTATCGCAACCACGTCGTCGAATCCGGCGATGTCGATCATCTCGCCTCGGTCGCTGTCGTCACCCTGGTCGACGGTCGGAGCTTTCCACTGTTCGCCTTCCTGCTCGGCTACGGTCTGGTGCAGTTGATCAATCGCCACCAAGATCGTGGTGCCGGTCGAGCCGAGATCCGCGGCCTGATCATCCGGCGAGCGCTGATCATGATCGCAATCGGTGCCGTGCACGGCATCGTGCTGTTCCCCGGCGACATCCTCGGCTACTACGGCGTGGTCACCCTGATCATCTTCGGTCTCAGCCGGCTCCGGAACTCCCAACTGGCGATCATCGCGGTGGGCTGGCTGCTGCCGGCCGCCGTGATCACCGGTCTGATCTACGGGTCGACCCAGGTCTCGGCCGGGCGCGCGTTCCTCTGGTCCTTCGAGCTCGGGTCGGAGCCGTTCGGGTACGCCCTCCGCGCGCTGGAATGGGTGCTGACCCCGTTCGCCCTGCTGCCGGTGATCACGGCAGCCCTGATCGGCCTGGTGGCAGCGCGGCTGCGGACCCTGGACCAGCCGGACCGGCATCGCCGCCTGCTCCGGCTGGTCGCGCTCGGCGGTCTCGGACTCGCCGTCGCGGGCGGCCTGCCGAGTGGACTGGCGGTCGCCGGCTGGCTGACGATCACGCCGTCGGACGGTCTCGTCCTGGCTGCCGTCCACGCAGTCACCGGGGTGGCCGGCGGCCTCGGCTACGCCGCGCTGTTCGGACTGCTCGCCCTGGCGCTGAGCCGGCGTCGCTCTCGGCTCTCCGCCGGCCTGATCCGGGTGCTGACGGCGGCGGGCCGGCGGTCGATGTCGCTCTACCTCTCCCAGTCGATCGTGTTCGTCCTGCTGGTCTCGCGGCGCGGGCTCGGTTGGGGAGCGGACCTCGGCACGGCGGCGGCGGCCGGGCTCGCGCTGCTGGTCTGGGCAGCCGGTGTCGCGCTGGCGGCCGGGCTGGCCGCGGTCGGCCGACCTGGACCGGCCGAATGGCTGCTGCGCAGGCTGATGTACGGCCGAGTAGGGGCCGACGGGCGATCCGAAGTGCGACACTGAGCCCCATGCGGTCCGACGCGGGCGCCGATCCGGAGCTCCGGTTCGCCACGTTCGAACGCCGCTGGGACCTCGCCTGGACCTTGATCCCGTACGTCCTCGTCCCGGTGGCCACGAGCATCGCGATCGCCACCAGTGCGCCCGGATGGGAGTGGCCGATCCTGCTCGGCCCAGCCGTCGTGCTGCTCGGCTGGCACGCCTGGTTCGTCACCCTGCATCCACAGTGGCCGGAGCAGCGGCTGCTGCCGATGGCGCTCTACTTCGCCGGGCTGCTGGGGCTGACGGTGATCCTGGCGGCCCGCCACCCGGCCTACCTGCTGGTGCTGGCCGGCTGCCTCGCCCTGGCCTTCGTCAGCCTGCCCGGTGGCTGGTCCTATCTCGGGGTCGCCCTGACCGGTGGCTGCTTCCTGGCTTTGGCCGGCGGCGTCGGCACCGCGCCGTCGTTGCTGGCCCAGATCGTCATCGGCACGCTGTTGGCCGCGGCGATCGGGACGGCCTTCCGTTGGGTGGAGCGGGAGGCGCGCCGCCGCCGGCAGGCGCATGCCGAACTGCACGCCGCCCATCGAGAACTCGAGGCCGCGCACCAGGAACTGGTCCGGCTCACCGCCGAGACCCGTCGCCTGGACGCGGAACTGATCAAGGCGGCAGAGGAGGCCGGGGTGGCCCGTGAGCGGGCTCGGATGGCGCGCGACATTCACGACACGCAGGCCCAGCACCTGATCGGGATCGGCGCCCAACTCGAGGCGGCGACCGAGCAGCTGGCGCCCGAACACCCGGCCGGACCGCGGATCCAGGCTGCGCTCGACCTGTCCCGGATCGGCCTGATCGACGCCCGGCGTGCCGTCGCGGCCCTGCAACCGGAGGCACTCGATCACCGCGACCTGCCCGACGCGATCCGGGCGGTCGTCGCGTCCTGGCGCAGGTTCCACCGGATCTCGGTCGAGGTGACGATCGTCGGGCCGGTGATCGATCAGCCGAGATCGGTCGAGGAGGCCGTGGTACGGATCGTGGGCGAAGCCCTGGCCAACGTCGCGCGGCACGCCGGGGCGACGCGGGTCGATGTCACCCTGAGCTTCGTGGATGATGTGCTGGCCGTCGACATCCGCGACGACGGCGCTGGTTTCGATCCAGCGGCACCGGTCCGGAGTGCCGGTGGCTTCGGTATCCCGGCGATGCGGGAGCGGGTCGGCGAGGTCGGCGGCGAGCTCGTCGTCGAGTCCAGCCCCGGCGCCGGTACGGCCGTCGCGGCGACGATCCCGGTCGTCACCGGCCCCGACCGAGAGGATGTCCGCCGATGATCAGGATCCTGCTCGTCGATGATCATGTCGTGGTCCGGGAAGGACTGCGGGTGCTGATCGAGACCCAGCCGGACTTCTCGATTATGGCCGAAGCGGGCAGCGTCGCGGAGGGCCTGGTCCGGATCCGGGCCGAGCGGCCGGATCTGGTCATCACCGACCTGCAGATGGCCGGCGGGGGCGGGGTCGAGTTGATCACGGCCGTGCGGCGCACCGAGCCGGAGCTGCCGATCGTGGTGCTGACCGCGTTCGGCGGGCCCGGTGATGTCGACTCGGCGCTGGCGGCCGGCGCGACCAGTTACCTGCTCAAGGACACACCCCGGGCCGAGCTCTTCGCCGCGCTGCAGCGCTCCAGCCGGGGCGAGACGGTGCTGTCACCGGCGGTCGCCGCGCAACTGGTCCGGCGACTCCGGTCGCCCGACGACGAGTCCGCACCGCGGCTCAGCAGCCGCGAGTTGGAGATCCTGCAGCACGTGTCCGAGGGCCGGATCAACGCCGACATCGCCCGCCGATTGCGGATCTCCGAGGCGACCGTGAAGACCTACCTGGCCCGCAGCTACGCCAAGCTCGAGGTCAACGACCGAGCCTCGGCCGTGGCGACGGCCTACCGGCTCGGCCTGCTGCCGGTTCAGCCCGCCGGGTGATCGTCGAACCGCCGCCGCAGAGTTCAGCCGGCACCTTCCAGCGCCCAGTCGACCGGCTTGCCGCCGGCCGCGACCAGCAGTTCGTTGGCGCGGCTGAACGGGCGGGAGCCGAAAAAGCCGGAGCGGGCCGACAGCGGCGACGGATGGGCGCTGGCGAGATGCGGGGTCGAGCCGAGCATCGGGATCAACGACTGCGCGTCCCGGCCCCAGAGGATCGCGACCAGCGGACCGCCGCGGGCGACCAGGGCCTCGATCGCGACCTGGGTCACCCGCTCCCATCCCTTACCCCGATGGGAAGCGGAGCGGCCGGGCTGCACGGTCAGGACTCGGTTCAGCAGCAGCACACCCTGCTCGAACCAGGGCGTCAGGTCGCCGGTCTGGGCCGGCGGCACACCCAGATCGTCCCGTAGCTCGGTGTAGATGTTGATCAAGCTCTTCGGCAGTGGCCGGACGTCCGGCGCGACCGAGAAGCACAGCCCGACCGGATGCCCCGGTGTCGGGTACGGGTCCTGGCCGACGATCAGCACCCGGACCTCCGACAGCGGCCGGCTGAACGCGCGCAGCACCTGATCACCGGCCGGCAGGTAGCCCCGGCCGGCCGCGATCTCCCCGCGGAGGAAGCTGCCCATCGCCGCGATGTCGGGCTCGACCGGTGCCAGCGCCGCGGCCCAATCGGCGGCGACCAGGTCGCTCAGCGGCCGCGCCGGCATGGCGTCGTCCTTCCCCTGGTGCTCATGATCATGCGGCAGTCCTCGTCGTCGATGCTGTCAACGGTCTTCCAGCCGTTACGGTACAAGTGCCGTCCGCGGCTGTCCGCTCGGGCGTGGCTCCGCTACGGTTGGCCTACGTAGTCTGCGGGGCGAAATCTGCGGGGGTCGGCGGTGGAGGTGTCATGGCGGTGGGTAAGCGAGTCCGGTCCGGGGCGGAACCGGCCGAACCACGTTCGGGGAAGCGTGTAGCCGCCGACGACAACACGACCGCGCCCGAGTCGATCGAAGATCATCCGCGGCGCGCTGACCGGGCCGATCCGGTAGCCGCCGACGAGCCCGAGTCGACCGAATGGGGCGACGCCGTCGAGCCCGAGGAGCCGGCCGAGCCGACGGCTCAGACAGCTGTGCAAGCCCAGCCGAGCCCGGTCGGCGCGCCGGCCCCGGTCGCGGCGGAGGTGCCGATCGGCACCGAGGATCCGGTCGTCGCCGACGGTCCGGGGGAGCCGCCGTCGCGCGGTGATGATCAGCAACTGGTGGCGGACGGCGTGCCGCGCGGAGTGAAGATCGCGGCCGCCTGGGCCTGGCGGGTGCTGTTGATCGCAGGTCTGCTGCTCGCTCTCGGTTTCCTGCTCCGATTCCTGTCCGAGGTGACCATCCCGATCGCGATCGCCACCCTGCTCGCGGCGCTGCTGTCCCCGGTCGCATCCCGGCTGCGGAAGTGGCGGTTCCCCAAGGCTCTGGCCGCGGCGATCTCGGTGGTCGGCGGGCTGGCCATCCTGGCCGGCGTGCTGACGTTCATCATCCAACAGATCGTCCGGCAGTCCGGCGAGTTGGCCACCAAGGCCGTGCAGGGGTATCAGCAGTTGCTGGCCTGGGTCGCCGGGCCGCCGTTGATGATCGACAACCGGCAGTTGGCCGACTACGGCAACCAGGTGCTGGCCTGGGTGCAGACCATCGACCTGGCGGCGATCCTGCCGGGCTACGCGGCGAACGTGGGCTCCGGCGTCGGCCACTTCCTGGCCGGCTTCGCGATCAGTCTGTTCGCCCTCTTCTACTTCCTCTACGACGGTCGCGGGATCTTCTCCGCCCTGCTCCGGTTCGTGCCGCGCGCGGCCCGGCCGAAGGCTGACGCGGCGGCCCGCAACGGCTGGAACTCGCTCGTCTCCTATGTCCGGGCGACCATCATCGTCGCCTTCGTCGACGCGATCGGCGTGCTGATCATCGCGTTGATCCTGCAGATCCCGCTGGCCATTCCGTTGGCCGCGCTGGTCTTCCTGGCCGCGTTCATCCCGCTGATCGGCGCGCTGGTCTCCGGGTTCGTCGCGGTCGCGGTGGCGCTGGTCGCCGTCGGCCCGATCCAGGCGTTGATCATGCTGATCGGCACCATCGTCGTGATGCAGGTCGAGAGCCACGTGCTGCAGCCGTTCCTGCTCGGCCGGGCGGTCAAGCTGCATCCGCTGGCGGTGTTGCTGGCGATCGCGATCGGCGTCATCCTCGGCGGGATCGTCGGCGCCCTGCTGGCCGTACCGCTGCTGGCCTTCGCCAACTCCTATGTCGCGTCCCTGGCGGCCGGTGCCGCCGAATTGCCCGAGCCCGTGGTCGAACCGAAGTAGTCAGACGTTGTTCGTTCCCTGAGCCGGTCGATGGGCCGATCAGCATCACGGGTGCCCTTCGACCGGCTCAGGGAGCGTTATGTCAGAGGGCCGAGCCTTCTTGGTACTTGGCCCAGGGCATGTCCCAGTCGGTCCAGCCGTTGCCCTTCTCGAGCTCCCGGGTGCTGCCGGTGGTGATCACCGGGTCGCCGACCTTCACCTTTCCGAACAGCCAGGACGCGTCCCTGGTGCTCATGCCGGTGCAGCCGTGGCTGGCGTTCTCCTTGCCGAGATAGCCCTGGTTCCAGGGTGCCGCGTGCACGAACTCGCCACTCTGGGTGATTCGCATCGCCCACTTGACCTGCATGTCGTAGCCCTCGCTGGAGTTCTCCGCGATGCCGACCGTCTCCGATGCCATCCGGGTCTGCACCAGCTTCTCCATGATCAGCTTGGTGCCGCTGCGGGTGGTGAAGCCCTTCTTGCCGGCGCTGATCTTGATCGTCCGCGCCAACTTGTCGTTGATCTCGACGATCGCCTGCTTCTTCTTCAGGTCGACCTTGGTGACCACCGAGTCGCCGACGGAGTAGGTCTTGGTGGAGGAGTTCTGGCCGTAGATGCCGCTGCCGGCGTTGATGCCGTTCAGGTTCGCGGTGACGGTGATCTTGGTGCCGGCCTTCCAGTACGCCTTCGGCCGGAAGTGGACCTCCTTGTCGGAGAACCAGTGCCAGCTGCCCTCCTGGGCCGGGGTGGCGGACACCTTCAGGTGCTTCTCGAACTCGGCCTTGTTCTTGACGGCGACGTCGAAGGTGAGCACGGCCGGCATCCCGACGCCGACCGTCTGGTTGTCCTTCGGGAAGATGTTGACGAAGGTCTGAGCGGACCGGTCGACCGACTTGGTGTCGAATTTCAGCGTCTCCGTCTTCTCCTCGCCGGCTCCGTTCACCCCGGTGAGCTGCAAGGTGTACGACGCCGACGGGTCGAGCGCGCTGTCGGCGGTCCAGGCGGTCTTGTCGTCGTTCAGGGCGCCCGAGACGTCGCGGACGTCCATCTTCGGCGAGCCGGTGCCCTCGTGGCTGAGCGACACCTTGGTCAGCGTCCCGTATTTCGCGGTCGCCTTGATCACGGTGTCGACCTTGACGCCGTCGGCGCCGTCATCGACATTGGCCCGCAACTCGACCGGTCCGCCGGGCGCCTCCGACTCGGGCGGCTTCGACTCGCCCGGCTTCTCGGTGGCCGGCTTGGACGCTCCCGGCGCGGGCTGGGACGGGCCGTTGGGCGCGGCAGGCTCGGTCGGCGACTGCGGCACCGCACCACAGGCGGTGACGACGAAGCCGGCCAACAGACTGACCGCCAGCCAGCGGACGCTGGTGACTACACGCTTGGACATCGACGTATTTCCCCCTAGCAAGAGCGCGGACCCGCCCGCGCTTGTCAAGCCTCTCACCCCGATCGGCCAGGACAAACCTAGGCGCGGTCCGGCTATCAAACCGTGACGAACTCCGAAATGGGTGCTACTGCGACAGGTGCGGCAGGTGACGCGATCGCCGCTCTCTTTTCAATCAGGAAGGGCCCGACCAGGTGGGACTGCGGCGTAGGTCCGCCGACCGGTGGATTACCCCGAGCCGTCCCTGGTTCTTGTGGTCGTACCTTCCAATCTAGAAAGGTCGGGTTTAGATTTTCGAACATGACTTCACCTGAGATCACTGCGATCCTCGAGGAACTGGCTGCGGGGCGGATCGATGCCGCCGAGGCCGCCCGGCGGATCGATGCGCTGAAGGGCACCCCGGCCTCGTCCGCGGCCGAGCCCTCGAACGAGGAGCTCGCCGCGAAGACGGCCGGCTCCGGAACGACCGAGGAGGAGGGGGCCTGGGCGGCCGCCACCGACCGGCCCCAGTACGCCTCGTACGCCAAGGAGCGGGTGAGTTCCACCGGGGCGGAGGTCTCCGACGACGACGAGCCGGAGCCGCCGAAGCGGCCCAAGCCGGTCAACACCCAGGGGGTGGAGCGGCTCTCGGTCCGCGCCGTCGGGCGCCGGGTCCGGATCGTCGGTGAGACCTCGGTGGCGACCGTCTCCGCCGACGGCCCGCACGTGCTGCGGCGCAACGGGTCGGTGCTCGAGGTGTCCAGCGACGGCGAGATGGGCTCGTCCCTGGACGGGTTCTCGATCCTGCGGGCGCCGCGCAACCTGGACGACATCCGGTCCCTCGGCCTGGGCAAGGAGCTCTTCCTGCGGGTCAACCCGAATCTGATCGTCGACGTCGAGGTGACCGCCGGCAGCCTGAACACCGAGCGGGTGCCGCACCTGGGCAAGGTCCGGGTCACCGCCGGCGGGGCCAAGCTGCTCGACGTCGCCGAGATCAACGACGCCCTGATCCAGGCCGGACAGGCCACGATCAAGGGCGCGATCGTCACCGGCCGGTCCCGGGTCCGCGCGGAGTCCGGCTCGCTGTCGATCCACCTGGCCGACGAGTCGAACGTGACCGTCAAGGGCGATGCCCAGCTGGGCAAGGTCAGCTGGACCGGTGGCCATTCCGGCCCCGGCGACGAGGTCGTGATGGGCAACGGCAGCGCCAAGCTCGACATCGAGGTGGTGATGGGCCACGCGATCGTCCGGGTCGGGTCCGACGGCGACTCCTGGACCAACAGCTGATGGCTGATCGGCCGCGCTCGACCGCCCGGGCTCCGGGGAGCCGGACCCATGATCACCGCGCGCCGGACGTGTGTCCGGTGTGCGGTGATCATCTTGCGGTCACCCGGCTCGGCTGCGGGTCCTGCGGCACCGAGCTGGCCGGGATCTTCCGGCAGTGCGAGTTCTGCGCCCTCAGCGACGCCGAGATCGAGCTGCTCCGGGTCTTCCTCGCCTCCCGCGGCAACCTGCGCGAGGTCGAACGGTTCCTCGGTGTGTCGTACCCGACGGCCCGGCTGCGGTACGCCGGCCTGCTCCGCAAGCTCGGCCTGAGCGGCGAACCCGAACCGGAACGGCTGACCCGGGACCAGGTCCTGGCCGAAGTCGCCGCCGGCGCCCTCACCCCCGACGAAGCCACCCGCCTGCTGGCCACCCTCCCCGCCGACTGAGCCAGCCATCGAGGCAGCAGGCGGGCGAGGCGAAAACGGGTGGCCCGCCGCTCCGGGTGGCACGTAGCGTCTCGGTCATGGAGGCCGAGGTGAGGGCGGCGGCAGAGCGGCTGCTCGGCGAGCCGGTCAGCGAGCTCGAGCAGATCGCCCGCAGTTCCAACCACGTCTTCCGGCTCACCACCGTCAGCGGCGCTCGTTATTCGCTCCGGGTGCCGCTGCTTCGGCCGGACCGGCTGTCGGCGTACTGGCAGCAGTTGCGGGACACGTTCGGTCTTCGGTACGGCACCCAGCTCGGCCATGTCGGTCCGCTCGCGGAGCAGCTCGGGCGGGACGGGATCGTCACCGCACCGCGGCCGGTGGCCAGCGGAGTGTTCGGTGACACGATGATCTACGTCTTCAGCTGGATCGACGGCACGGCGTGGGAACCGGACGAGTTCCCCGACTCGCCGGAGGTCCACGAGCAGCTGGGCCGATATCTGGCCACGCTGCACGCCGGCGGGAGCAGACCGGACGGGTTCGGGACGCTGGAGCACCAGCCGTTCGATCCCGGCGAGCTGGTCGCGCGGGCGAACCAGAGCATGGCGACCATCGTCGACAGCTACTGGACGCACCGGCCCGACGTGGTCGGCCTGTTCGAACGACAGATCGCCCAGACCCGGCCGGGAGCCCTGGCCGGTGCGCCGTCGCCGATCATGCCGGACATCTCCGCCAACCAGTTCGTCTACCGCGACGGGCGGATCGCGGGCGTCGTCGACCTCGACTCCTACGTCGCCGGGCCACGTGAGCTCGAGCTGGCGGTCGCCGAACTGTGCCTCACCCGCCCGGACGACTTCCGCCGCGGCTACGAGGAGATCCTCCCGTTGCCACGGTTCGAGCCGTTCCGGACCTACTGGCGGTTCTGGGAGATGATCAATGACCTCGACCGGCCGGCGGAGCCGACCGAGTTCCTGACCACCAGGATCTACTTCGACTAGCTCCGGGTTCTACGGAGTCGCCCGCACCACCAGGTGGGTTTCGAGGATCATCCGGCGCGCCGGCACCTCGTCACCGCCTGTCGACAGAAGGAGCGCTCAGTGCCGACGACCGATTACGACGAGTTCGCTGAGGCGTACGCCGCTGACAACGAGGTCAATCTGCTCAACGGCCACTATGAACGGCCGGCGATGCTGAGCCTTGCCGGCGACGTGGCCGGCCGTCGCATCCTGGACGCGGGCTGTGGCTCCGGTCCACTGTCAGCGGCGCTCCGTGACGGGGGCGCGATCATGACCGGCTTCGACCTGAGCACGGCGATGATCGAACTGGCTCGCCGAAGGCTCGGCGCGGACGCCGACCTGACCGTCGCCGACCTGGCCGAGCCGCTCCCGTACGCCCACGCCGCATTCGATGATGTCGTGGCCTCTCTCGTCCTGCACTATCTGGAGGACTGGACCGAGCCGCTCGCAGAGCTCCGTCGGGTGCTGAAGCCGGGCGGGCGCCTCATTCTGTCGGTGAACCATCCGATGCTCTACCAGGCGTTGAACCCCGAGGCCCGCTACTTCGACGTCGCCGAATTCTCCTATGACGCCGAGCACGCCGGCCGCACGGTCGGCTACACCAACTGGCACCGGCCGCTTTCTGCGATGACCGACGCCTTCACGGCGGCAGGTTTCCGGATCTCCGTCGTCAGCGAGCCGCCGATCGCCCAGGACACGCCGAGTGAACTGCGTCCGCAGGATCTGAAGCACCCGGCGAGGTTCATCAGCTTCATCTTCTTCGTGCTCGAGGCGTGCTGAACCGGACCTGCAGCCGGGTGGCGTAGCCCACGGCGACAGCCGGGAGTTGTCACCAAGCGACACCGGCTCGGCTGGTCTGCGGCCGACCTGAGTCTTGGCTATCCGGTCAGCGTGCGGATCAGGCGGCCCATCCGCTCGACGCAGGACTGGTCGTTCTCGGCCACGCCGAACGCCAGGTTGTCCAGAGCGATGATCAGTGTGTGCAGGTCCAACTGTCTGCGGTACGTCTCGGCGGCCGGCGGCCCGTAGCCGGCGAGCAGCGGCCGCAGGTCCAGCCGCGGGTCGCGCACTCGGAGCACGGCCAGGTCGTGGACCGGGAGGCCCGACTGCCAGTCGCCGAAGTCGATGATGCCGCTCACTCGTACGGCCGAGCCTTCGTTGCCGTCACCGGTCACGAAGACGTGCTTCGGACTGAGGTCGCCGTGGCACAGCACCCCTGGCGCGGGGCGCGTTTCCCGGACGTATTCCCCTAGCAGGTTGAGGATCCGGTCGAACTGCGACGCCGGGACACCACCGGAAATGATCTTGTCCCGGTTCGCTGCGTGGGCGGCCACTTCGGTCGCGATCACGGTCGGCCAGTCGCACACTTCGTCGACCTGGATCCCGTTGATGCGGGCCGTCAGTCCGCCGAGTTCGGCCAGCACCTCGTGCCGCTGCCGCTCCGAGAGGCGATCGATGATCTTGCTGAGCGGTCGACCGGGCACGGTGCGTTGCACCATGGCGGGGAACTCGGCGCCGTCGACCCGTACCGTGTCGAGCAGCAGGACTTCCGGGGCGGGCACGCCGGCGGCCCGGGCAGATCCGATGGCCCAGGCCTCACCGGCCGAGGCTGCGCTGGTGGTGTCGTCATCGAATCGGAGGATCCGGACGATCACATCCTGCGCGTCGGTGCAGCGGACCCGGTAGACCTCGTTGGAGTAGCCCTCCAGGATCCGGTCCACCCCGTCGAGGTCGGAATGCGTCGCTCGGCGGACGAGGTCGGCCAGCATCGAGCGTGGAGTGCTCGGCCGGGCGAGTTGCCACGCGGCGTGCGTACCCAGCCGGATCGACATGCCAGCCATTCCAACAGCCTCGACGTCTCACTGAACAATGGTTTCCGACTCGCCGCGATTTCAGAACCGCGGCATGGTCCAATCCGGCAGCGGTGAATGAAGGGTCCGTCCTCATCAGTTCTTGACCTTGATCATTTGCGAATCCGAAGTTGACCAGCCGCCGGGCCGTCGCTCGCCGGGTGAGACAGCAGTGGGGCGAGGGAATTTCCCGCGGCGGTACGAGCCGCGACCGAGCGGCTTGACTAGGTCGAATCAGCTAGGTCGGGCAGGGTTTCGGACCGGTCGCGAAAACCATCCCCCACCTCCCACGGTCGCAACGCAGAATCGCGTAGGGCCTCGACAACACGCGACGGTCCGTGCTCGCCGGTTGCTGGTCCAGGCAACCACGGCGGCCCGACCGCGCGTTCACAGGAGCAAGAAGAGGTTTGACAACCAGGAGGAGCAATGCGCGTTTCAGAGTGGATTCGCCGTGGGGCCGGACTGCTGCTGGCGGCCGGAGTCGCGGCCGCGACCCTGTCCGTGGCAACACCGGCGGAGGCGGTGCCGCCGTGGACCAAATACAAGGGGAAAGTCATCGCGAACGGCGGACTCACGATCCGGTCGGCACCGTCGACGCACACCAGCAACAAGGGCAACGTTGCGATGGGGACGACCGTCACGATCGACTGCAAGGTGCACGGCACCTCGGTCGGCGGCAACCGGCTCTGGTACCGGTTGACCAACGGCAAGGGCTGGATGGCGGCGCGCTACGTGACGAACATCGGCTCGGCGCCGAGGTACTGTCCGATCGGTGACACCACCGGGGGCGGGGACGGCAGCACCACCGCGGCGGTCAACCGACGCCAGGGTCCGCACGTCAACGACGCCAAGCTCGGAACCCTGCCGAAAGGCGCGTCGATCAGCGTGATCTGCTACGTGAAGTCGACTGCCGTGGTCGGCGGCAACAACAAGTGGTACCTACTGACCGACAGGAGTTGGGTCACCGACGCGTACCTGAAGCGGGTGGTGACCCTGCCGTCGCTGTGGGGACCCTGTACCTCCTGATCGAGCAGCCACCTCATGCTGGCCTCCGGTCGCAACCGCCCACGGGCAACGGCGGGCGCGCCCGAACGCCTTGATCGTTGCGCCCGGGTCAAGAAAATCGTTCCCCGAAACGGCTCCGGGCCGCTACCGTCGGCCGGGTGCTGACCCTGCTGCGGTACGGCTGGCGGGTCGCCCGCGGCTCGACGACCCTCGTGGTCGCGCTGGCCATCGCCGATGCCGTCCTGCAGGCGCTGTTCACCCTGGCCCTCGGCGTCGTGGTGGCCGCCGTGCCCGCCTTTCTCGCCGGTGAGACCGACCGGTCCGCCATGGTGGCCCTGTTCGCGGCGTTCGCCGCCCTGTTTCTGCTGACCAAGATCCTGCCCAGTCTGCAGTCGACCTCGGCCTGGCGACTGGGCAACGTCGCCGGGCTGGACACCTACATCCAGCTGGCCGAGCCGATGGCGTCCGGCTCCCGGGTGGCCCACGTCGAGGATCCGGCGGTGTTGGACCAGGTCGAACGGGCGGCCGGCACGGGCGGCTATCAGATCACCTGGTCGCTCGGCCGGGTGCCGGACCTGCTCGGGGCCCGGCTGACCGTGCTCGCCTCGGCGGTCCTGATCTGGGTGCTGGTCGACTGGTGGTTGGCCGTCGCCCTGGTGGTGCTCGTGCTGGCCGCGGAGCGCTGGCGGCTGCGCTGGGTCGCCGCCGAGGTCGATTCGTGGGCGGAAAACACCGAGAGCGAACGGAAGGCGCTGTACCCGTTCGAGCTGGCGCTGGCCGACGCTCCGACCGAGGTGCGGGTGTTCGGGCTGCGCCGTTGGCTGGTGCAGCGCTACGTCCGGTACTGGTCCGTCGCGATGACCCAGCTCTGGCGGGCCCGGCGCCGCGGCTACACCCTGGGCGCGCTGCCGGTCGCGCTGGTGATCGTGGCCAATGCCGGCGCCGTCGCCTGGACCGTCCACGCCGCGCAGACCGGCCGGATCGGCATTGCCGCCGTGGCCAGTGCGGTCGCCGCGATCCAGGTCATCGGCAGCAGCGGCTCACCGGAGATCGCCGCCCTGGTCGCCCGGGGCGTCGCCAGCTACCGGGCCATGCTCGACCTGCCGCGGGTGATCGCGGAACGCCATCCGTACCCGCCGGGCCGCGACGACGATCTGGGGCCGGCGCCCCAGCAGGGCATCCGGCTCGACCGGGTCACCTTCCGCTACCCCGGCAGCGATCGCGACGTGTTCACCGACCTGGACCTGGAGATCACCGCCGGTGAGGCGCTCGGTCTGGTCGGGGTGAACGGAGCCGGCAAGACCACCCTGACCCGATTGATCGCCGGCATCTACCCCCCGACCGCCGGGCGGGTGCTGGTCGACGGCGTCGATCTGGCCGAGCTCGGGCCGGCGGCGCTGGCCCGCTGGCAGCGGCAGGTGGCGCCGATCGTGCAGGACTTCACCCGCTTCCCGATGTCGTTGACCGACAACGTCGCCCTCGGCGCCCGGGCTCCGCTGACCGACGAGGCCCGGCACCGGCTGGCGGAACGGTCCGGGGTGGTCGACGTGCTGCCCGAGCTCGGCGACGGCTGGGACACCGTCCTGGACCGGGAATGGGAGGGTGGCGCCGACCTGTCGGCCGGGCAGTGGCAACGGGTGGCGCTGGCCCGGGCCCTGTTCGCGGTCGACTGCGGGGCGCGGATGTTGATCTTGGACGAGCCGGCCTCGGCGCTGGACGTCCGGGCCGAGGCGCGGCTGGTCGAGCAGTATCTCGGCCTCACCGCCGGGATCACCTCCATGATCATCTCGCACCGGTTCTCGGTGGTCCGCGATGCGCACCGGATCTGTGTGCTGGACGCGGGCCGGATCGTCGAGTCCGGCACGCACGCGGAGTTGATCACGCTCGGCGGCCGGTACGCGACGATGTTCGGGCTGCAGGCGGCGCGCTACGCCGACGAGCCGTCCGAGCCGGCGGGGAGGGACGCCGATGCGTGACCTGATCGCGCCGGTGTGGCTGTGGTTGCGCACCTCGTTCTCGGCCGCCCCCGGTCTCTGCGTCCTGGCGATCGCGCTCAACACGTCGGAGTGGGCCACCGCACCGGTGCGGGCGTACGCGGTGAAGCTGATCATCGACGGCCTCTCGCCCGGCGCCGGCCCGGAGCTGGTGCCGACCGGGCTCTGGCTGCTGCTGGCGACGTTCGCGGTCTCGCTGCTGGTCGGCGCGATCCGGCAGCCGCTGGACACGCTGCTGGCCGACCGGACCGAACGAGCCCTGCATGCCGACCTGGCCGACCTGGTGGCCGGCATCCCCGGCATCGAGCAGCACGAACGCCCCGATCTGGCCGACAAGCTGTCGTTGCTGCAGGCCGAGTCCCGGATGATGGGCCAGAGCGTGTTCGCGCTGCTGTTCGCGTCCGGCACGATCAGCAACACCGTGATCGTCGCCGTGATGCTGGCCGGCATCCATCCCGCGTTCCTGAGCCTGCTGCTGATCGCCGGCGTCCAGGTGGTCGCGTCCCGGACCTCCAACAGCCTGCAGTGGACGTCGATCACGGCGATGCTGCCCAAGGCCCGGCTGGTGCACGAACTGGTCCGGCTCTGCCGCAACCCGGTGCAGGCGATGGAGATCCGCACCTTCGGCCTGAAGCCGGTGCTGCTGCAGCAGATCAGCAACCACGTCGGCGCGATCAACCGGTTCCAGTCCACGGCCCGGCGCCGTGGCACCGCGGTCGAGGTCGGCGGGCAGGTGATCTTCGGTGGCGCCTACCTGACCGCCCTGGGCTGGCTGCTGTTCGGCGGCAGCCCGGTCCGGGCCGGCGACGTCGCGCTGTTGATCTTGCTCGCGCCGACGGTGAGCGGTGCCGCCGGTGCGGCCGGTGCCCTGATGTCGCAGTTCTCCGAGGCGCTGCGCCGGTTCGGCTACTACCACGCGGTCCGGGTCTTCGCCCGTGATCACGACTGGTCCGACAGCACCACGCCGGCACCGGACCGGCTGCGGACCGGGATCGAGCTGCGTAGCGTCGGCTTCAGCTACCCCGACACCGACCGGGAGGTGCTGTCCGATCTCGACCTGACGATTCCGGCCGGCACCAGTGTCGCCCTGGTCGGCGAGAACGGCGCGGGCAAGACCACCCTGGTCAAGCTGCTCGGCCGGATGTACGACCCCAGCCGCGGTCAGCTGATCATCGACGGGACCGACCTGACCATGATCACCCCGGAGCTGTGGCGGCGCCGGCTGTCGGCGGCGTTCAGCGACTACGCCAAGTTCGAGTTCACCGCCCGGGAGGCGATCGGGATCGGCGATCTGGACCGGATCGACGAGGTGGCGACCCTGGACCGGGCCGTCGTCGAGGGCGATGCCCGCTCCGTCGTCGATCAGCTTCCGGCCGGCCTGGACACCCAGCTGGGCAAGCGATTCAGCGGTGGCGTCGACATCTCCGGCGGGCAGTGGCAGCGGATCGCGTTGGCCCGGGCCTTCATGCGGCAGCGTCCGCTGCTGTTGCTGCTGGACGAGCCGACGGCGGCGATCGACCCGGAGGCCGAGCATGCCCTCTACGAACGGTTCGCCGCCCGGGCCGCCACCGCCGCCCGGGAGACCGGCGGCATCACCGTGTTGGTCTCGCACCGCTTCTCCACGGTACGGATGGCCGACCTGATCGTGGTGATGGATCACGGCCGGATCATCGAGACCGGCAGCCACCAGGCTTTGATCACTGCCGGCGGCCGTTACGCCGAGCTGTTCGAGCTGCAGGCCCGCGCCTACCGCTGAGCCGATCCGCCGCGACACCGGCACTGCTCGGAGCGCTTGGCTCACGACGGCACAGGGCCCTGCGGATCTCGAAGATCGCAGGGCCCTCGCGTCGTACGGGTAGCTGCCGGATCAGCCCGTGTAGGGCTCGATCGCGATGACGGTGACGTTCACCGACTTGCCGTTCGGGGTCAGATAGCTGGCGTTGTCGCCCTTCTGCTTGCCCAGGATGGCGGTGCCCAGGGGCGACTGCGGGCTGTACACGTTGACGCTCTCGTCCAGCCCGAGCAGCTCCCGCGAGCCGAGCACGAACGTGTCGGTGTCGGACTCGTCGCCGTCGAACGCGACGGTCACCTGGTTGCCGGGCCCCACGGCCCCGTCGCCGGCCGGCGCCTCGCCGACCTGGGCCTTGCGCAGCATGTCCTCCAACTGACGGATCCGGGCCTCCTGCTGACCCTGCTCCTCGCGCGCCGCGTGGTAACCGCCGTTCTCCTTCAGGTCACCCTCGTCGCGGGCCATGGCGATCCGCGCGGAGACCTCTTGGCGGCCTTCGCCCTTCAGGTGCTCCAGCTCTTCGGCCAGCTTGTCGCGGGCCTCAGTGGTCAGCCAGATCACCTGTTCCGTGTTTTCAGACATCGGAGAAGCTTAGCAAGGCGTCGCGGAATCATCCGATCTCGCGACAGCTGTCCACCGAGGCCGAGATGGCCCGGCGCAGCGTCTTGATGGTGACCGGGAGGTCGACCAGTTGGTGCGCGCTCGGCGGCACCGCCACCTCGACCTCGCCGACCCGCTCGAAGTCGATCGCCTGCGCGATCACCAGGCAGCGCGCGGCGACCGACGGGTCGGGCCGCTCGACGGTCAGCGTGACCTCGGTCGCGGCGTTGCTGACCACCCGAAAGCCGGCCAGCTGGCCGCTGACCGCAGGCTGGGAGTGGACGGTGGCGGTCCAGATCAGCCAGCCGAGGCCGGCCAGGGCCAGCACGCCGACCAGAGCGACCACCACGGGTCGGGGCAGTCGGGACCGCGGGTAGCGGTTCCGGATCCGCTCCGCCGCCTCGGCATCGTCCAGCTGCGGGACCGGCTCGGGCATGTCGGCATTCTCGCAGTCCGGTCCCGGGCCGGGAAATCGGTGGACCCACTCTTGCGGCTGCCCGGAACTGCTGGTTACGATTTTCATGACTTGGAAGTAATCTTCGAAATCTCGAAACTTTGATCCTTGATGATCATGCTCACCGGAGCACGGAAGCAGGTCCACGACGTGATCGATTTCCACTGCCATCCGCCCGGCTGGCGGCGCACCAGGACCGCGTACTGGCGGGCGCCGGGGCCGCGGGACTACCTCCGCTATCTGTGCCGGGCCGGGCTGCGCGGCGCCGCGCTGCTGGCCCACGACGGACTGCACCGGAGCACGCCGGACAGCAACGACGACCTGGCCGCCTTCGCGGCCGAGCGGCCGGACCGGTTCTTCGCCTTCGGCACCGTCTACGCGCCGCATCCACACGCCGCGGCCGAGGCCCGCCGCTGCCTGACCGACCTCGGCATGCGCGGGATCAAGCTGCATCCGTGGTTGCAGGGGGTGCCGATGCACCACGCCGGCCTGGACGCGGTGCTGGCCGTGGTGGCCGAGTTGCGGGGGATCGTGCTGGTGCACGACGGGACGCCGCCGTACGCGACCGCCGGTCAGATCGCCGCCGCTGCCCGGCGCCATCCGGCCCTGCCGGTGGTGCTCGGCCACGGCGGTCTGCACGACACCTGGCGCGAGGCGCTGGCATTGACCATGACGACGCCGAACCTCCACCTCTGCCTGTGCGGCACCCCGCCGTACGCGGCGCGGACCATCGTCGCGAACGCGCCACCGGACAAGGTGCTGTTCGGCACCGACGCCGGTCTGGCACCGGGACCGGCCCAGGATTATGCGGTGGCCCGGGTCCGCGAGATCTCCGACTGGGGCGTCACCGAGGCCGATCGGGTACGGATCCTGAGCACCAATCCGGCCCGGCTGCTCGGCATCGACCCGCTCCCACCGATCACCGCCGAGGAGGCCGGCGACCATGATCATTGACGCCCACCTGCGCGTCGGTGCCCAGCGCGATGCCACCCTCGAGCCCGACGAGTTGATCGCGATCATGGACCGGACCGGTGTCGATCATGCTCTGGTGGCGCCGTCGGAGGCCCAGCTCGCATTCGACAACCGGGCCGGCAACGAGGCGGTCGCCAAGATCACCGCGGCGTCGCGGGGACGGCTGCTCGGCTACGCGGGGGCCAGCCCGTGGAACCGGCGGCACGCCCTGAGCGAACTCCGCTTCGCCCATGATCACGGGGCGGTGGCGCTGGCGGTTGACGCCGCGCTGCAGGGCTTCGACCTGCTGGACGGGCAGGTCGAGCCACTGCTGGAGTTCGCCGGCGACGTCGGTTGGCCGGTCTACGTCCGCACCGGCACGCCGCCGACCGCGCTACCACTGCCGCTGGCGACGCTGGCGCTGCGCTTCCCGGAGCTCGCGTTCATCATGGGCCGCAGCGGTGCCACCGACTTCTGGCTGGATGCCATCCCGGCACTCGAATACGCCCCGAATCTGTACGCCGACACGGCCTACGGTCCCTGGGACACGATCTTGACCTCGTTCGCCGAGCATCCGGCCGTCGGCACCGACCGGGTGATCTTCAGTTCGGACTCGCCCTACTCCTCGACCGTGATCGAACTGCGTCGGATCCTCGAGTGGGACCTGGCCGATGATCGCCGGGCCCAGGTCCTCGGCGGCAACCTGGCCCGCCTGCTCGGCCCCTATCTGCCGGCCTGAACCCCGAACCGCTCCCGTACTGAAAGGTCAACCATGCCCCGTGTGCACGGAGTCCGTGCCAGCCAGGCAGGCGGCAACACCGTCGGCACCCGCTTCCTCGAGCCGACCCCCCGAGCCGACGGTCAGCTGCACCTCGACGTACCGCTGACCATCGAGCGGTTGCGCGCTCTCGGCCTCAACACCTACATCTACAACGCCGGCCGCGGCGGCCCGGAGATGGCGGATCTGGAGGAGTTCGCGCCGGCGGCGGCCGAAGCCGGGCTGGACATCTGGCTCTACTTCATCCCGCCGACCGAGATCAGCAGCGAGAACCTGACCGGCCAGCCGATCCTGACCGACTACGCCCACTGGGCTCGGACGGCCGCCGAGTTGTCCCGTCGGCACCCCAACGTCACCGGCTGGGCGATCGACGACTTCGAGTTCAACACCGATCTGTTCACCCCCGACTACGTGGCCGAGATCCGGGCGGCGGCGGACGCGGTCAATCCCGACCTCAACTTCTATCTGTGCACCTACTGGGGATCGTCGAACAACACCGACTTCCTCGCCACCTACGGCCCCTACCTGGACGGGCTGATCTATCCCTATCTTGATGGGCCACACCAGAACACGCAGAACGCCGGCACGGTCGGCCGCGACCTGGACACGATCAAGGCCAACACCGACCCGCTCGGCCTGGACCTGATCCTGCTCCTCTACACCGGCCGCTTCCTCGACGGCGGCCGGGAACCGACGGAGCACTACGTCGACGAGGCGCTGCGGACCGGGCTGGAGTATCTCGCCGACGGCCGGATCGCCGGGATCAGCGTCTACGGCGCCCAACTCGACCACGCACCGACCATCGCCTCCAGCAACCAGGCCATGTACGGCACCGGCCGGCTCAGTTTCGTCACCTCGACCGGCCGGACCGAGACCGGATCCTGGGCCGAAGCGTCCCAGCTGATCGAGCCCGATCCGGGCACCTCCCGATACGAGCTGTCGTTCTGGCACCGGACCACCTTCGCCGGCAAGGTCGGCGCCCTCGGTCGGCGGTTCAAGCAGATCCTGGTCGACGACGAGCTCGTCTGGTCCCAGGACCTGCGCGAGTTCGGCTGGCAGTGGTGGGCTCAGGCGACTCTGTCCGGCGGACCGACGATCGACCTCACCCCGTACCTGTCCGGGAAGCGCAGCGCGAAGCTGGCGATCCGGGTCTACGAGGCGGTCGGCGGCCGCGCCTATCAGACCGACGTCTCCTTCGATCACCTCGAGCCGGTCGGCTTCCGGCTGCAGAATCCGGGCTTCGAGGACGACTCCGGCTGGCAGTTGACCCAGTCCGGCGGGCAGCCGCTGGTCGCGATCGATCACTGGGTACCGGACCGGCCGCGGCGGATCTTCGAGACCATCGCCGGCCACTTCGGCGCTGCGAACGACGCGCGCTGATCCCTTCGCCGACTGTGACGTTTCCCGACCCGATCACCGTCGCGGAGCCGGGAAACGTCACAGTCGACGAAGCGAGCGCCGCTACCGGCGACCGGCGGCGGATTCGAGCCGCGCGCTGCGCGCGACGAGGCCGACGTCAGCGAGTGGACGCGTTGGGTCGTTGAAAGCGCCCGGAGGTCGACCGAAGTGTCCACTCGATGGCGTTGAGCGGGCCTTCCGGCGCGCGCCGCACCTCCGGCGACGACCGCCTTCCGGCGCCCCTCGCCACCGCTTCCCTTCAGCCGGCACTTTCTGACAATTGCTGGGCAATTCCGCGCAGCTACTCACCGTCGCGCCCTGCCGCCGGCGGCCGAACCTCGCCCGGTGCCGCCAACGGCGTCCCGGACGGTGGGCCAACTCCGCCGGGTGCGGGGTCGGATGGCAGCATGTGGCCATGACTGATCCCGCGCCAGGAGTCGTGGCCGGCCTGCCGGTACGGGTGGACGCGGCCGGTGAACCGCTGCGGCTGCTCCATGTCCACGCCCATCCCGACGACGAATCCAGCAAGGGCGCCGCGTCGACCGCGCGGTACGTCGCCGAGGGCGTCGAGGTGGTCGTGGCGACGTGCACCGGTGGCGAGCGCGGGTCGATCCTCAATCCGGCGATGGACCGCCCCGATGTGCTGGCCAATCTGGCCGAGATCCGGCGGCAGGAGATGGACCAGGCCCGAGACATCCTCGGCATCCGGCAGGTCTGGCTCGGCTTCGTCGACTCCGGGCTGCCGGAGGGTGATCCGCTGCCGCCGCTGCCGGCGGGCTGCTTCGCGCTGGTCGAACTGGTCGACGCGGCGGAGCCGCTGGTCCGGTTGATCCGGGAGTTCCGGCCGCACGTGATCACCACCTATGACGAGAACGGCGGCTATCCGCACCCCGATCACATCAAGTGCCACGAGATCAGCGTCGCCGCGTACGAGGCAGCCGGTGATCCGGAGGCGTACCCGGATTCGGGCGCGCCGTGGCAGCCGCTGAAGCTCTACTACCAGTTCACCTTCCACCGGGAGCGGATCGTCGCCCTGGACCGGGTGATGCGGGAACGCGGCCTGGAGTCGCCGTACGCGGAGCGGCTGGCGGAGTGGAAGCCGGACCCGGAACACCAGCGCCGGGTGACCACCCGGGTGCCGTGCGCCGACTACTTCGCGGTCCGGGACAAGGCGTTGCTGGCCCACGCGACCCAGATCGACCCGCAGGGCCACTGGTTCAGCGTGCCGTTGGACCTGCACCAGGCGGCCTGGCCGACCGAGGATTTCGAGCTGGCCCGCAGCCGGATCGCGACCTCGATCCCGGAGGACGACCTGTTCGCCGGGATCGCGGTCGAGCCCGCGGTCGGCGACGACACCACCGAGCCGAGCAGTAGAGTTTCGGCATGATCACCCTCGAGCTGGATCCGAACCTGGTCAAGCCGGGCTGGACGGCTCTGATCATCGTGATCGTGCTGGCCCTGATCTTGGTCGGCCTGTTCTTCAGCATGATGCGGCAGCTGCGCAAGATCAAGGTGCCGCGGGCCGGCGAGGAAGCGGGCGACGAGGTCGACGCCACGCCGGATGCGACGAAGCCGGACGGGGCGACGCCGGACGAGGCGACGCAGGATCCGGAGGAACCACGGTCGGAGCAGGATCG
Source organism: uncultured Actinomycetota bacterium (assembly GCA_963746025.1). Classification (GTDB taxonomy): domain Bacteria; phylum Actinomycetota; class Actinomycetes; order Propionibacteriales; family Propionibacteriaceae; genus Microlunatus. The sequence continues at coordinate 286,889 of CAVUZU010000009.1, read as the reverse complement.
GTCGCGGCGGCAGGACAGCACCACTTGACGAGTGGGTACAACGCAGTTACGTCGCCGGGCCACCGTCGCCGATCGTCACGGTAACCGACCATGGGGAGAGATTGATCATGACCGTCGACGCCGACGAGGCGCTGTATCTGTTGCGGCAAGAGGTTTCCGACCTGCACGCCGAACTGCCCAGGAACGAACTGGTGGTCTGGACCGCCGGCAACATCTCGGCCCGGGTGCCGGGTCGGGACCTGTTGGTGATCAAGCCGTCCGGCGTCCGCTACGAGGAGCTCAGCGCCTCGGCGATCGTGGTTTGTGATCTTGACGGCAACCTGGTCCAGGGTGATCATGCGCCGTCGTCGGACACCGCCGCGCATGCGTACGTCTATCGGCAGCTGCCGGAGGTCAACGGCGTGGTGCACACGCACTCGACCTATGCCACCGCCTGGGCGGCCCGCGGCGAGCCGATCCCGTGCGTGCTCACCATGATGGGCGACGAGTTCGGCGGCGAAGTGCCGATCGGCCCGTTCGCCCTGATCGGCGACGACTCGATCGGCCAGGGGATCGTCGAGACCCTCCGTGATCACCGGTCCAAGGCCGTGCTGATGCAGAACCACGGGGTGTTCACCATCGGGGCGTCGGCCAAGGCCGCGGTCAAGGCGGCCGTGCTGTGTGAGGAGGTGGCCCGGACGGTGCACGTCGCGCGGCAACTCGGCGAGCCGATCCCGATCCCGCAGGCCGACATCGATCGGCTGTACGAGCGCTATCAGAACGTGTACGGACAACGGTGAGGAAGATCATGACGGAACGGGAAGTGCCTGGGGCGACGTCGCGGCAGGTGTGGTTTCTGACCGGCAGCCAGGGCCTCTACGGCCCGGAGACCCTTGATCAGGTCGCGGATCAGTCCCGCGCGATCGTCGATCAACTCAACGACTCGGCCGAGCTGCCGTTGCCGGTGGTCTGGCAGCCGGTGCTGACCGACTCGGTCGCGATCCACCGGCAGATCCTCGCCGCCAACTCCGACCCGGACTGCATCGGCGTGATCACCTGGATGCACACGTTCTCGCCGGCGAAGATGTGGATCACCGGACTGGACGCGCTGCAGGTGCCGCTGCTGCACCTGCACACCCAGGCCAATGTCGACCTGCCGTGGGCCGAGATCGACATGGACTTCATGAACCTCAATCAGGCCGCGCACGGTGATCGCGAGTTCGGCTACATCCAGACCCGGCTCGACGTGCCGCGGAAGACCGTCGCCGGACATGTCAGCGATCCGCGGGTGCAGTCCCGGATCGGCACCTGGCAGCGCGCCGCCCGCGGTGCCGCCGCGCTGCGCCAGCTGAAACTGGCCCGGTTCGGGGACAACATGCGCGACGTCGCGGTGACCGAGGGAGACAAGGTCGAGGCACAGTTGCGGTTCGGTGTCTCGGTCAACACCTACGGCGTCAATGATCTTGTCGCGGTCGTCGACCAGGTCGCCGACACCGAGATCGATTCCTTGATCACCGAGTACGTCGACCTGTACGACCTCGCGCCCGAGCTGACGCCGGGCGGCGAACGGCACGACGCGCTGCGCTACGGGGCCCGGATCGAGGCCGGCCTGCGGACGTTCCTGACCGACGGCGGCTTCGGCGCTTTCACCAGCAACTTCGAGGATCTCGGCGGGTTGCAGCAACTGCCCGGCCTGGCCGTGCAGCGGCTGATGGCCGACGGGTACGGGTTCGGCGGCGAGGGCGACTGGAAGACCTCGATGCTGCTGCACACGGTCAAGGCGATCGGCGCCGGCCAGCCCGGCGGCACCTCGTTCATGGAGGACTACACCTACCACCTGGCGCCCGGGGCGGAGAAGATCCTCGGCGCGCACATGCTCGAAGTCTGCCCGACCATCGCCGGCAACCGGCCGCGGATCGAGATCCATCCGCTGGGCATCGGCAACCGCTCCGATCCGGTCCGGCTGGTCTTCGACGCGGCGCCGGGTGCGGCGACCGTGGTCGGCATCTGCGATCTCGGCGACCGGTTCCGGCTGGTCGCCAACGAGGTCGAGGTGGTGTCGCCGGACCAGCCGCTGCCGAAGCTGCCGGTGGCCCGCGCCGTCTGGCAGCCGAAGCCCGACTTCGCCACCTCGACCGAGTGCTGGCTGACCGCCGGCGGCCCGCACCACACGGTGCTGTCCACCGCGGCCGGCACCGAGGAGTTGGAGGACTTCGCCCGGATCGCCGGCGTCGAGCTCGCACTGATCGACGCCGACACCACCCGCCGCGGCTTCGCCAAGGAACTCCGCTGGAACCAGGTCTCGCACCGCCTCGGCTTCACGCTCTGAACTCGGCGGTGGGTTGGGGTAGCTCGTGACGGGCGTGGACGAGCGGGCGACCAGCCTGTTGCGACGACACGGCTGGGAGCCCGGGGAGGTGCTCGGCGCGGGGATGGAGGGTACGGTCCTCGACGTCTCGGCCGAGAACGTCGCGAAGATCTGGCACGGCCGCTCCCGGAACGATGTCGAGATGCTGGTGGCCTTCGGGGCGGCGCTGGGGGCGGCGGCGATCCCGTTCGCGACGCCTCGGGTCGTCGAGTTGCTGGTCGACGAGCCGTTGGTGATCACCATCGAGCGCAAGGTGCCCGGCACTCCGATGCGACCTGACCGGCTGGACGCGCCGCCGGTGGCGGGTTCCGAGGCGATCCGGCTGCTGGGCGAGGTGCTCGAAGGTCTCTCCCGGGCCGTCGTGTCACCTGGTCTGGCCGCGCTGCCGATGCTGCCGGGGGAGCGACCGCTCGATCGGACGGCTTCTTTCCCGGTGGCACTGGCTGCCTTGGTCGAACGCCGGTTCGCGGTCCGGCCCGCGTTGCTCCGGCGCGACGTCGCAGGCATCGACGACCTGGTGCCGGCCGTGGCCGCCGGCCTCCGCGGATTGCCCGGGTCCGACCCGGCCGCCCTCGTCCACGGTGATCTGATCCCGGCCAACGTCCTGGTGCAGGACGGCCGGGTGAGCGGGGTCCTGGACTTCGGATTCCTCACCACGGTCGGTGATCCGCAGTTCGACGCGGCGATCACGGCCAGCAGCTTCGACATGTACGGACCGAACGCGCGGACCTCGGAAGAAGTTCTGGATCAGGCGTTCCTGGCCCGATTCGGCCACGACCGCGACAGGTACGGGTTGTATCGCGCCGGCTACGCCGTGATCACCCATGCCTATTTCAGCGCGGACGGATCCGACGGCCACTACGACTGGTGTGCCCGGATGCTGCGGCGGCCGGACGTACGCGCAGCTGCCCTGAACTGACGCTGCCGCTCCGACCGGCAACTCGGCGAGCCTTCGGACCAAGTACCCATCGCGGCAGCCATGACTTCGATGTCAGGGGCTCCCAACAGACCGAGATCCCGTCCGTGGACGGCATCATGTCCGGCGGCAGAAAGGAGATCGCAAAGCCGTGCGCTGAGAAACTCATCGATAAGGAGCCTGACGACGCGATCAGCGGCATCTCACGCTGGTCAATGGTGGCGGCGGCGAATCGAAGTGCGGCATCGATGTCTTCACTGGAAAGCTGTCCGTAGTCGGTCAGGACTTCATCTCGGGTGGAACCCTCGGCGAGCCGTCCGATGATCACTGACACCGGAATGCGGGTGCCGCGGATGCACGGCACACCGCCCATGATCCGGTGGTCTATGGCAAGGCGTTCGATGCCCATACGTGGAGGGTGCCGCGCCAGTCTCCATCCGACTGATCCGAAAAATAGGCCACTGCGCCAGATCATTCAGGAGACGCGATCGCCGCCCTACCTTTTGAGCCGGGAACCGGCGCCAACCAGGTGGGACTGCGGCTTGTCAGATCGGAATTGCGCCATGGGGCTTCTGGTCTCCGACAAGTCGACGGTTAGGGTCGGCGAATGGCGGTTATCGGGCAGGCGATCATGTTGGAGTCGGTCGCTCCGGGGCGGGCGGTCGAGCTGGCGCAGTCGGCGCAGCGGTACGGATTCGGCTCGGTGATGTATTCGGATCGGTTCGCGCCCTGGACCAACTCGCAGGGCCAGGCGTCGTTCGTCTGGAACGTGGCTTCGGCCGCATCCGCCCAGACGACGATCCCGATCAATCCCGGAGTGATCAGCCCGTCCTACCGGATGCATCCGGCGGTGGTCGCGCAGGCGTCGGCGACCCTGGCGTCGATCTTCCCGGACCGGCACTGGCTCGGCATCGGCGCCGGCGAGTTGATCAACGAACACGTCACCGGGCAGTACTGGCCGGAGCCGCCGACCCGGATCAATCGGATGTTCTCCGCGATTGAGATCATCCGCAAGCTGTTCACCGGGCGCGAGGCGCGGCACTCCGATCCGGAGTTGATCATGGAGCAGGCGCGACTGTGGACACTGCCGGACCGGCCGCCGCGGATCCTGGTCGCCACGGCCGGGCCGGTGACCGCCCGGCGGGCCGGTGCGGTCGCGGACGGCATGATCACCGAGGGTGGCCGGCTGGAGCAGCTGGCCACCTTGTTCGAGCAGCTCCGGACCGGAGCGACGCGCGCCGGCCGCGATCCGGATCGGCTGTATCGGGTGGTCCGGCTGCATCACGCCTGGGCCGAGACCGAGCCGGCGGCTGAGCAGGCCGCGATCGAGCACTGGCCCGGGCCGGGCGTGCGCTATCCGGTCTCCGAAGTGCGCAACACCCGCGACTTCGAGCAACTGGCCCGGCGGCTGCGGCGGGAGGACTTCGCCGACCGCATGATCATCTCCAGTGATCTCGACGCGCATCGGCGGCGGATCCAGCAGTTCCTCGACCTCGGCGTCGACGAGGTGCAGTTGCACCTCGCCGGGCCCGATCCGGAACGGGCTCAGGCGATCTTCGGCACCGAGGTGTTGCCCACGCTGAGCCGCTCCTGAGCCCGGTCGAACACCAGCACCGGATGGCCGTCCTCCGGATGCCGGAGGACCCTGGCGCTGACCCCGTAGGTGCGGGCGATCAGGTCCGGGGTCAGTACGGTCTCCGGGGTGCCGCTGGCGACCACCCGGCCGTGGTCCAGCAGCACCAGCCAGTCGCAGAACGTCGCGGCGAGGTTGAGATCGTGCACCGCGGCGATGCCGGTCCGGCCGAGGCCTGCGACCCGCGCCATGATCATCAGCTGGGCCGCGACGTCCAGATGGTTGGTCGGCTCGTCCAAGATCAGCACCTGGGGTTGCTGGGCCAGCGCCCGGGCCAGCTGGACCCGCTGCTGTTCGCCACCGGACAGGGTGCTCCAGCGTCGGTCGGCGTATTCGGTCATGCCGACGGAGTCCAGCGCCTCCTCGACGGCGGCTCGATCCAGGAGCCCGGGGGACTGCCACCGGCCCAGGTGCGGGATCCGGCCCAGGTCGACCACCTGACGGACCAGCAGCGGCTGCTCCGTCGCCGACTGCTGCTCGAGGAACGCGACCCGTCGGGCCCGGGCCCGACGCGGCAGCCGGTGCAACTCGTCGCCGCCGACCAGCACCCGCCCCGACGCGGGCCGGGTCAGGCCGGCCACGATCCGGAGCAGGGTCGACTTGCCGGCGCCGTTCGGGCCGAGCACCCCGGTCAGCCGGCCGGCCGGTGCGGTCAGTGAGATCCCATGCAGCAAGGGGATTCCGTCGATCGCGTACTTGACGTCCTCGACCCGGACCGCCGGCTCAGGTCCTTCGACGGGCTCAGGGAGCGGGGTGCTGATCATGCCGCTCGCCGCTGTCGCCAGAGCAGGAAGCAGAACACCGGGGCGCCGATCAGGGCGGTCAGGATGCCCACCGGCACCTCCTCCGGAGCCAGCACGGTCCGAGCCGCGGTGTCGGTCCAGATCAGGAAGATCGCGCCGGCCGGGGCAAGCACCGGCAGCAGCCGCGCGTGCCCGGGCCCGGTGAGGAAGCGGACGGCGTGCGGCAGGGTCAGGCCGAGGAAGCCGATCGCGCCGCTGACCGCCACCGCGGAGCCGGTCAGCAGGGCCACCAGGCCGAGCAGGATCAGCCGGGTCGGGCCGGTCGCGACGCCCAGCGAGGCAGCGAGCCCGTCGCCGAACGCGAACGCATCCAGCGTGCGGGCGTAGCCGATCAACCCCAGGCCGGCGGCGACGATGATCGGTCCGGCGACGGTCAGCGAGGCCCAGTCGGCGCCGCCGAGCGAGCCCATCAGCCAGGCCAGCACCTCCCGGTACGAGTCGCCCTGGGCGGCCGAGAAGATCACGAACGAGGTGGCGGCGGAGCAGATCTGGGCGACCGCGATCCCGGCCAGCACGATCCGGGTCGAGCCGCGGGCGGCGGCCCGGCCGGTCAGCGCCAGCGCGCCGGCCAGCGCCAGCATCGCCCCCAGGAACGCGGCCACCGGCAGCACCAGGCCGAGGCCGAGCAGCAGCACCGAGACGGCACCGAGCGCGGCGCCGGAGGACAGCCCGAGCAGGTACGGATCGGCGAGCGGATTTCCGGTCAACGTCTGCATCACTGCGCCGGACAGAGCGAGCGCGGCGCCGACCAGCGCGGCCGTGATCACCCGGGGCAGCCGGATGTCCCAGATGATCGCGTCGTCCAGCCGGGGCAGGCCGACCGGGTTCAATCCGAGGTGGTGGGTGATCGACTGCAGCACGTGCGCCGGCCCGAGACCGCTGGCGCCGACTGCGGCAGCGGCCAGGATCGACCCGGCGAGCAAGATCAACAATGCGCCGCCGGCCAGCCAGACCACCAGGCTCGTCGGCGGTCGGAGCGGCGGCTCCGGCCGGGGCGGTGCGGTCGCAGGTCGCGGGATCACCGCCGTCACGGCAGCGCCTTCAGTTGGTCGGCCAGGCCGGTGATCGCCTCGGCCGTGGCCACGCCGCCCTCGCCGGCCGGGAACCGCACCGTCAGGTAGCGCTGCTCCCGGACCGCGTCCAAAGCCGCCGCGGGGGAGGAGGCCAGGATCTTCTTCTTCGACTCCGCGCTGTTCCAGGACGCGTCGACCAGCACGATCAGGTCCGGGTCGGCCTGCAGCACGCTCTCCCAGGAAACGGCGCTCCAGGTGTCCGGGACCTCGGCGAAGATGTTGCGGACGCCGATCGAGTCCATGATCAACTGCGGCGTGCCGATGCCGGCGCCGACGTACGGGCTGTCGGAGCCGGAGCTGTACCAGAGCACGGTGCGCTGCTCGGGATCCTTGACCACGCCGGCCAGCGCGGCCCGCTGATCGTTGATCAACTTCTCCGCCCGGTCCGGCACCCCGAAGATCGCCCCGAGCTCCCGCAGCTCCCGCTCCAGCACGTCCCTGGTCAGCGGCTTCGGCTGGTAGGCGGGCTCCTTGCAGGCGGCCGGCGCGACGTAACTCTGGATGCCCAGCTCGGCCAGGCCGGCCCGGTCGCCGGCCCCTTGCTTGGTCAGATTGCTCTCCCAGCCGGCGTAGACGAAGTCGGGCCGGGCGCCGAGCAACGCCTCCCGGCCCGGCACCTTCTCGGCCAGCACCGGGGGAGCGGCGTCGGCGTAGGCCGCCGGCAACGGCCCGTCACTGAACGCCGTCCCGACGATCTTGTCGCCCAACCCGAGCGCCAGCAGCAGCTCGATCGCGGTCGACTTGATCGCCACCACCCGCTCCGGCGGCCGGTCGACGGTGACCTTGGTGCCACAGTTGTCCAGCGTCACCGGGCTGAATCCGGCCGGCGGTGGCTCGGCGGCCGGTGCCCGAGCCGTGCAGGCGGCGAGCAGGGACAGCATGGCAATGAGGGACAGAACAGCGGAACGGACGCGCACGGGCGGAGTCCTTCGATGAGGTCGGGCAGGCGGGACCGCGGAAGTCGCGGCAAGACCATCACCCACCGGCCACAGCCCGACCGGCCTGACGCGCACCGAATCCTGGCGCGCGGGCGAGACCTCCATGCTAATCGACGCCAGGGACAGCGCGGTGAGACGTCTCTTATCCCGACCCTCCCGGCCGTGCCACGATGGCGGACCAAGATCTCACCGACGCGTGCCGGAGGCGGATTCATGGAACGAGTGATCCTCGATGTCGACCTGGCCATGGGCGCGCCGGGCAGTGATGTCGACGACGGGTTCGCGCTGGCGTTGGCGCTGGCCGATCCGCAGCTCACGGTGGAACTGGTGACCACGGTCAACGGGAACACCGACGTGGCCTCGGCGACCTCGCTCACGCTGGAGTTGCTGCACCGGCTCGGCCGGCCGGAGCTCCCGGTGCACCGGGGTGCCGAGGTGCCGCTGCTGCGGCCGCGGCGCGGGGTCGGCACGGTCCCCGCCGACGTCGTCGTCCGGCAGCCACGACCGACGCCGGCGGCGGCCGCGATGGTCGAGCTGGTCCGGGCCAATCCCGGGCAGCTCACCCTGGTTGCGGTCGGGCCGCTGACCAACGTCGCGCTGGCGATGCGGCTGGCGCCCGACTTCGCGCCGTCGCTCAAGCGGTTGGTGATCATGGGCGGCGTCTTCGATCGACCCGGCAACGCCAGCATGCCGGGCGAATTCAACGTCTGGAGCGATCCCGAGGCCGCCGCGATCGTGCTCGGCTCCGGGATCGTGGCCCAGTGGGTCGGGCTGGACGTCACGCTGAAGGTCCGGGTGACCAAGGACCAGGCCCGAGCGATGGCGGCCAGTGACCGCGAATTCGCCTCCTTCGCGGGCCGTTACACGGTGGCCTGGATCGATCATCTGAACCGCAACAAGGACCAGCCGAACGAATCCTGCGCCATGCACGATCCGCTGGCCGTCGCCGCCGTCAGCCAACCGGAGTTGATCACCTGGCGGGACGCGCACGTCCAGGTCGAGACCGGTGATCAGTCCCGCGGCGCGATGATCGCCGACGCCGGTGACGGATCCCGTCCGGCCAACGCCTCGATCGCGGTCGACGTCGACGCGGCCCGCTTCACCCGCTTCTTCCTTGATCAGTTGTCGGAGCTCTGATCGCAGGCCGACTACGATCGCCGGGTGTTCCCGAAGACTCCCGTCCGTGACTCCGGCCTGCTCGACGTCAGCACCGAGGGCGGCTCGCCGCAGACCGTCTACTGGGAGGAGTCCGGAAACCCGGACGGCATCCCGGCCCTCTACCTGCACGGCGGCCCGGGCGGGACGCTCGGGCCCGGCGGGTACGTGACCAGATTCGATCCGGAACGGTTCCGGATCGTCGGGATCGACCAGCGCGGCTGCGGCCGATCCGGGCCGCTCGCAATCGAGCCCGAGCACGAGTTGGCGGCCAATACGACGGCCGCGCTGATCAAGGACTGCGAGTTGCTGAGGGAGCGGCTCGGCATCGACCGGTGGGTGATCAACGGGGTGTCCTGGGGCTCGACTCTTGCGCTCGCGTACGCGCAGGCCCACCCGGACCGGATCCTCGGTGTGGTGCTGATGGCGGTCACCACCACCCGGCGCTGGGAGGTGCACTGGATCACCGAACAGATCGGCGCCGTCTTCCCCGAGGCCTGGGACCGGTTCGCCGGCCACGCCGAGCAGGCCGGGATCGGCTACCACCGGCACGAGTCCCGGATCGTGGAGGCGTACGCGAAGCTGATCCGCGATCCCGATCCGTCGGTACGCGACGCCGCCTCCCTGGCCTGGGCCGACTGGGAGGATCACCACGTCTCCCTGGCCGAAGGCCTGCACCGGAGCCCGCGCTGGGATGATCAACTCTTCCGGCAGGTCTTCGTCACCCTGACCACCCACTACTGGTCCCACGACGGATTCTGCGACCCGCCGATCCTGGACCGGATGGACCGCCTGGCTCGCATCCCCGGCATCCTCATCCACGGCCGGGCCGATGTCAGCGGCCCGTTGATCACCGCTTGGGAGCTGCACCGGCGCTGGCCGGAGGCGGAGTTGATCATCGATGAGGGCGAGGGCCACGGCGGCAACCGGATGGTCGATGCCTGGGCCGACGCGAACACCCGGCTGGCCGATCGCATCGACAGGAACTGATTGCAAACTGCAAGCGGTGAAGCTAGGGTGGGCTCACGAGATGGTCGAGCTGGATCACCGGAGATGAGGGACACCCGATGCATGACACGGATCCGCAGGTCGGCGCGGGCAAGGTGCTGTGCCACTTCACGATGTCGTTGGACGGCTTCGTCGCCGGCCCCGACCACGACCTGTCCTGGATGACCGGCTTCACCGGGCGGCCCGGCCTGGAGGACGAATACACCCGGACCACCGGTGCGGTGCTCGGCGGCCGCAACGGCTGGGATCTCGATCCGGACGCGCGACCGTACGGCGGCGACTGGCAGGGCTCGATCTTCATCCTCACCCACCATCCCGAGGACGCCGGGCAGCGGGACGGGATCACGTTCCTGAGCTGTGACGTGGCCGAGGCGGTCCGGATCGCGCTGGCGGCGGCCGGCGGCAAGAACCTCGAGATCATGTCGCCGTCGATCGGCCGGCAGGCGTTGCAACGTGGGCTGGTGGACGAGGTCGACCTGCATCTCGCGCCGCTGCTGCTCGGTGACGGGATCCGGCTGTACGACAGCCCGGGTGCCCACCCGATCCGACTGAACCTGATCAACTCCGACGACCCGATCGCCGAGGTGAACGTCCGCTATCGCCCTGTCGCGGTGGCCGGCACCGATGCGCCATGATGCCTGCATGGTGAGGTTCCGATGGGAATGACGTGGGATGGGCGTGCCCTCACGGCCGCCGAGACCGAGGCACTGCGGGCGGCGCCGGACACGATCTGGCAACTGGTGGACGGTCCGTCGCCGCACTCAGTCGATCTCGACAAGGCATGGCACGGCATCCATTGGCTGCTGACCGGCGACCCCTGGGGCGGCGCCGGTCCGTTGGGTCAGGTGATCTTCGGCGGCCAGGGGTTCGGGGAGGACGGCGGATATGGTCCGCCGCGACTGCTCGACCCGGCCGGGGTCACCGCGGTGGCAGCCGCGCTGACCGGGATCGAGCAGGCCGAGCTCCGCTCCCGGTTCGATCCGGCGGCCATGTCCGCGGCCGAGCTCTACCCGGACATCTGGAGCGATCCGGAGGTTTTCGACGAGTATCTCGGGCCCAACTTCGACCAGCTCAAGGCCCTGTACGGTCACGCCGCGGCCCATGATCAGTGGGTGCTGCAGTGGCTCCACTAGCGTCGTGTCGACACTAGCTGCGATCTCGCCCTGATCTTGGTCGCTGGGCCAGCCCGGTGGTCGCCGCTTCCGTCCGCTCCCGCTGGACGGACTACGGTCGGTGATATGCCGAATCGTCTCACCGACAGCACCTCGCCCTATCTGCTGCAGCACGCGGACAACCCGGTCGACTGGTGGCCGTGGTGCGACGAGGCGTTCGCCGAAGCGGCCCGGCGCGAGGTGCCGGTGCTGCTGTCGGTCGGCTACGCCGCGTGTCACTGGTGCCACGTGATGGCGCACGAGTCGTTCGAGGACGACGAGATCGCGGCCATGGTCAACTCCGGCTTCGTGGCGATCAAGGTCGATCGGGAGGAGCGGCCCGACGTCGACGCTGTCTACCTGCAGGCGACCCAGGCGATGACCGGTCGGGGCGGCTGGCCGATGACGGTCTTCCTGACTCCCGAGCGGCGACCGTTCTATGCCGGCACCTATTTCCCGCCGACACCACGGGCCGGCCTGCCCTCGTTCCCGCAACTGCTGCAGGCGATCGGCGAGGCGTGGCGGGACCGGCGGGACCAGGTCGTCGAGTCGGCCGGCTCGATCAGTGATCAACTGGCCGCGGTCCGCCGGGACCTGACCGGCCAGGTCGGCGCTGCAGAGATCAGCGGAGCGATCGCGGAGCTGGGACGGGAATTCGATCGGGACGCGGCCGGCTTCGGCACGGCGCCGAAGTTCCCGCCGTCGCTGGTGCTGGAGGCCCTGCTGCGCTCCGACGACCCGGACGCGATGATCATGGCGGAGCAGACGCTGGAGGCGATGGCGCGCGGCGGGATCTATGACCAGCTGGCCGGCGGCTTCGCCCGCTACAGCGTGGATTCCGGTTGGGTGGTGCCGCACTTCGAGAAGATGCTGTACGACAACGCGCTGCTGCTCGGCTGCTACGTCCGCTGGTGGCAGCGGACCGGATCGCCACTGGCCCATCGAGTCGCCACGGAGACGGTGGACTGGCTGATGACCGAGCTGCGGACCGCCGACGGCGGGTTTGCCTCCAGCCTGGACGCCGACTCACCAGGCCCGGACCAGGTGAGCCGGGAGGGCGCCTACTACGTCTGGACGCCCGAGCAGCTCCGCGCGGCGCTCGGACCGGAGGATGGCGACTGGGCGGCCGAGGTGTTCGGCGTCACCGAGTCCGGCACCTTCGAGGAGGGCGCCTCGACGCTCCGGCTGCTCACTGACCCGGAGCCGGTCCGGCTGGCCGAGATCCGCCGCCGACTGGCCGACCTGCGCACCGAGCGAGCCCGGCCGGGGCGCGACGACAAGATCATCACCGCCTGGAACGGCTGGCTGATCGACGCCCTGGTCCAGGCCGCGATGATCATGGACCGGCCGGACTGGCTGGAGATTGCCGGAGTCGCCGCCGACCTGATGTGGCGGGTGCACCGGGTCGGTGACGGGCTGCGCCGCAGCTCCCGCGACGGCCGGGCCGGCGATGCCGAGGCTGTACTGGAGGACTACGCGGCGCTGTGCCAGGCGGCGACCCGGCTGGCTGCGGCCACCGCCGACGCGGACTGGCTCGCCCGGGCCGAATGGCTGGCCGACCGGATGATCACCGCTTTCGACGACGGCGCCGGCGGGTTCTACGACACCGCCGCCGACGCGGAGGCGCTCTATCTGCGGCCGCAGGATCCGACCGACAACGCCTCGCCGTCCGGCCTCAGCGCCGCCGTGCACGCGCTGGCCATGTTGGGCGAACTGACCGGCGAGCCGCGGTACGCCGAGCGCGCCGAGCGAGCGGCCGGTACGGCCGCGGGCCTGATCAAGGCCGCGCCCCGGTTCGCCGGCTGGCTGCTCGCCGACGCGATCAGCCGGACCGAGCGGCCTCCGGTCCAGGTCGCCATCGTCGGGCCGCCCGACGACCCGGCGACCATCGCTCTGCGCCAACTGGCCTGGCAGCAGGCTCCGGCCGGCTCGGTGATCATCGCCGCCGAGCCCGACCACCCCGGCTTCGCCCTGCTCGCAGACCGGGCCATGATCGACGGCCGCCCCGCGGCGTACGTCTGCCGCCACTTCGTCTGCCGGCGGCCGGTCACCACCCCCGCCGACCTCGAATCCGCCCTCGCCAACCCCTGACCCGCACACAAACGCGACCGGTCGCACCAAACGCGACCGATTGAATGGTCGCGTTTGATGCGATCGGTCGCGTTTGTCCTCGAGGTGGGTGGCCAGACTCAGGCGCAACCCAGCAGCTTGTTGGTGCGGGGCCAGAGGTCGACCTGGGACGGGTTGCCGACGTAGGCCCGGCGGCGGTCGGCGGAGAGCCACAGGTGATCATCACCGAGGTTGTAGCCGGTGTCGACCGCGTCCGGGGGAAGAGGGACATTCTCTCGGTACGGCTCGTCGAAGAACTCGTCGAGCCCGGGACGGACTCCGGCGATATAGGCCAACTCGGACGGTTCGTCGCCACCGAGGTGGAGGAACGTCAACTGCTCCCAATCACAATGCCGTGGTCCCACGCGGAGAGGATTTCGGTGGTCAGGACCCGGCGACCGGAGGAGTCCGTCCAGATCTGGAGTCCGGCGGCTCGGGTGTCCGAGTCCGGGAACTCGGCGGGATCGCACCAGGCCACAGATTCGGGATACCAACCGGAGGTTCCGTCGATCGAGACGCCGAGGTGGGCGACCAGTGCAGCCACGGTCACCCCTGCGGGCTGGTAGCTGTACATCACCCGCTCGCTGGTCTCGGCCACCTTCTGAAAGTCCTCGGGCCGGCCCAGAGTCAGGGCGTTGCCCAGGCCGTCGTCGAGGGCGGCCCGAGGGGTGTCGAAGACCCCGCCCTCGTGTGCGTCGGTGAACCTGCTGTAGCCCGTCGGTTCGGTACGGCAGCGCACCGCGAGACCGGCCGCACCAACCCGGTCCGGTTCGGTCTTGGTCGGCGGCCTGGTCTGCTCGACCCGGAGCGGACCTTGGTACGGAGTTTCCTGCGGCCTCGACGGAGGTGTTTCCTGGCGCGCGCAACCGACCGCGGCCAACAGCGTCAGCACCACCAACACGCCTGCTCCGGTGACAGAACGCCGTCTCGACCTCATCGGGTCTCCTTCGCCACTTCCAGTAAACCCTGCCCGCCGCCTCAGCGCACGAGGTAAGCCCGGATCGCGCATCGAACCGCGGTCGTGCTCCTCGAACTCGCACCATGCTCCTGCTGCAGCGGGAGCATCGAAGGAGGATCGGGAGCATGACGCCACACCGGGGGGAGCGGAAGGGGTCCGGCTGCGAGATCAGGCGGCGTAGGTGACCAGCGAGATGGCGATGTAGTGCACGATGAAGCCGGCGATGGTGCAGGCGTGGAAGATCTCGTGGAAGCCGAACCAACGCGGTGACGGGTCGGGCCGCTTGCGCCCGTAGACGATGGCGCCGAGGGTGTAGAAGAGGCCGCCGACGATCACCAGCGTCACCACGGCGGGGCCGCCGGTGGCGTAGAACTGGCCGAGCCAGCCGACCGCGGCCCAGCCCATCGCCACGTACAGCGCGGTGTAGAGCCAGCGCGGAGCGGACAGCCAGAACAGCCGGAACAACAGCCCGCCCAACGCGGCGCACCAGATCAGCACCAGGAGACCGACCCGGGAGCCGCCGCTGAGCAGGGCCAGGGCCAGCGGCGTGTAGGTCGCCGCGATGAAGACGTAGATGTTGGCGTGGTCCATCCGGCGCAGTACGGCATCGCCGGCCGGTCCCCAATGGAAGCGGTGATAGATCCCGCTGGTGCCGAACAGCAGCAGGGACGCCGCCAGGAAGACCGCGCCGCCGATCTTGCCGGCCGCACTGGGCGCCAGGCAGATCAGCACGATGCCCGCGGCCAGCGCCAGCGGCGTCATCCCGGCATGCAGCCAACCGCGCAACTTCGGCTTGACCTGGCGGATCACCTCGTCGACCGGGTTGTCGGCGCCGGCCTTGTCCTTGCCGGTCCGATCCGGTCCGAGTTCGGGATCCATCCTGGTCATGCTCATTCGCGTCCTCCGAGTCGCCCTCGCCGGCCAGGGTTGCCCGGTCGAAGTTACGGTTCCGTAGGTTACAGCGTAGGCGAGAAGGCGCAGAAGCAAAAAACTGTCCGTTGGCGGGCTCATCGCCGCCGTCCCGGGCGCCGCCCCGATACGCTGCCCGATATGGCGCGTTTCGACCGGCTGCGCGAGTTGGTGGACCGGTTGCACCCCTCGGGGCTGCTCTATTCCACCTATGAGCATCGGCTGGTGGCCGAGCTCGACCGCAACCGGCTGCCGCGACACGTCGCCGTGCTGGCGGACGGCAATCGGCGCTGGGCCCGGGCCAACGCCCCCGGCGAGTCCCTCGTCACCGGCTATCGGGCCGGCGCCGACAAGCTGATGGAGTTCGTCGAGTGGTGTGACGAGATCGGCATCCCGGTGGTCACCCTCTGGGTGCTGTCCACCGACAACTTCTCCCGGAACAGCACCGAGGAACTGCGGCCGCTGCTCGCGGTGATCGAACAGATGGTGGCCGACATGGCCGCGACCCGGCGCTGGCGGGTGCACCCGGTCGGCGCGCTCGACCTGCTGCCGGCCGAATCGGCGCAGCGGATCAAGGCCGCCGCCCGGACCACCGACGACGTGACCGGGCTGCTGGTCAACGTCGCGGTCTCCTACGGCGGCCGGCACGAGTTGCGCGACGCCGTCCGGTCACTGCTGGCCGAGCACGCACAATCCGGTACGTCGATCGAAGAACTGGCCGAAACCCTGGAGATCGAGCACATCGCCGAGCACCTCTACACCCGCGGCCAGCCCGACCCGGACCTGATCATCCGGACCTCCGGGGAGCAGCGGCTGTCCGGCTTCCTGATGTGGCAGTCGGCGCACAGCGAGTTCTACTTCTGCGAGGCGCTGTGGCCCGACTTCCGCAAGGTCGACTTCATCCGCGCCCTGCGCTCGTACGGGCAGCGGGAGCGACGCTTCGGTCGCTAGTCCTGAGCACACCGCCTGGGTTCCCCGAGCCGGGCGACGAGTTGACGTGTTCCTGTGTCGGTGAGGTTAACGGCGTCTCACCGATCGCATCAGAAGCGGCGTGGCAGTAGAGGGACCTGGGGTCGGGGACGTACATTTCTGAGTGCGGGACATGTGCCTGTGGCCCGCACGGGAGGCGAGCGATGCGCCGTTCGGCAGACCGACAACCCGGGTCGTTCATCGCGGCCAGGAGAGCCGCGGGATCGGATCCGGGAATCGATCACTTCCGGCCAACCACCTAGCCAGTGGGGCCGGAGCGGTGATCGTGTTCGGCCCCCGAGGAGCGACCGTGTCAGTTAACGACTCACACCAGCAGCTGGCCACCGCATCACACGGGTCTGAGGGCACCCGTCGCACATTCGTCATCGACACTTCTGTCCTGCTCAGCGATCCCCAGGCCATGCGCCGGTTCGACGAGCACGACGTGGTCCTACCGGTGGTCGTGATCACCGAACTGGAGGCCAAACGGCAGCACGCGGAACTGGGCTATTTCGCTCGAGCAGCCTTGCGTTATCTGGATGACCTGCGGAGCAAGCACGGCCAGCTCGACCGGCCGGTGCCCGCCAATGATCAAGGCGGCACGATCCACGTCGAGCTGAACCACTCCGATCCGAGTGTGCTCCCGGCCGGATTCCGGCTCGGCGACAACGACACCCGGATCCTGTCGGTGGCGCTGAACCTGGCCGCCGAGGGTCATCGGGTCACGCTGATCTCCAAGGATCTGCCGATGCGGATCAAGGCGTCGGCGGTCGGCCTGCCGGCCGAGGAGTACGAGGCCGAGCTGGCGGTCGATTCCAGCTGGACCGGAATGGCCGAGGTCGAGGTGGACGGCGCGGTCGTCGACCGGCTTTACACCGAGGGCACCATCGACTGTGATCAGGTCCGTGACCTGCCCTGTCACACCGGGGTGGTCCTGGTCGGCGGGTCCGGGTCGGCACTCGGCCGGGTCACTCCGGGCAAGCAGTTGACCTTGATCAAACCCGACCTCGAGGCGTTCGGGATCCGTGGCCGTTCGGCGGAGCAGCGGGTCGCGCTGGACCTGCTGCTCGATCCGGAGATCGGCATCGTCTCGCTCGGTGGCCGGGCCGGCACGGGCAAGTCGGCGCTGGCGCTCTGCGCCGGCCTCGAGGCCGCGCTGGAACGCCGGCAGCACTCCAAGGTGGTGGTCTTCCGGCCGCTCTATGCGGTCGGCGGTCAGGACCTCGGCTATCTGCCCGGGACCGAAGGGGAGAAGATGGCGCCCTGGGCTCAGGCCACCTTCGACACCCTGGGCGCGATGACCTCGCGGAACGTGATCGACGAGGTGCTGGCGTCCAACCTGCTCGAGGTGCTGCCGCTGACCCACATCCGCGGCCGCTCGCTGCACGACGCGTTCGTGATCGTCGACGAGGCCCAGTCACTGGAGCGGAACGTGCTGCTCACGGTGCTCAGCCGGATCGGTCAGAACTCCAAGGTGGTGCTCACCCACGACGTGGCGCAACGGGACAACCTCCGGGTCGGCCGGCACGACGGGGTGGTCGCGGTGGTGGAGAAGCTCAAGGGACACCCGCTGTTCGCGCACGTGACCCTGCACCGGTCGGAACGCTCGCCGATCGCCGCTCTGGTGACCGAGATGCTTGAAGACGTTCAGCTTTGAGGGATGGCCTGATCCAAGACTCGCCCCTCCCGGGCAGGACCGCCGAGATCCGTGTGGTCGTGGAAAAAATCTGCACCGGGAGGGGCGAGTTCTTGATCATGGACGGCGAACCGATTGGGCCGGATGATCATGATTGTGATAAGGCCCAGCACCTTTCCTGAGAAACTTTGATAACGAATTGGTAACGGCGGCGAGACGTCCTTGCTGCCCTGGGTGGGTACCGATACGTTCATCCCCGGAGGCCTGCCAGTGGGTTCACAAGCCTGGGGGGGCGGCGGCAAAACTGTGGGCCTTCGAAATCACTGTCTTGGGGGAAATGGCGGAGCCATGTCCCCGACATGCTCCCGTCCTGAGACAGTCCGTTCGGAGTTCCCGTCGTGGGGCACTCCTGGTCAACAGGTAGGGAGAAGTATGTCGCGAAATTGGCGCGTGAAAACGCGTCTCGCAGCCGCGGCTCTGGCAGTCGGGTCGGTTCTGACCCTCTGGACTGCTGCACCGGCAGCGGCGCTGCCGACGGACACATCAGAGGCCGAAGGCCGTGTCCTGAGCGGTGGCGGTTCCATCAATCTGAACGACATCGCCGAACTGGAGCCCGCGTACTCCGCGGATCCGAGCTCTCCGGACGCCGTCCAGAACCCTCTGGACGCGACGGTGCTGAAGAGCCTCAACCTGGACCTCGGTAAGGGGATCCAGCTCGGCGGCGAGAGCCCGACCATCGGTGTCGGTGCTGTCGGCCAGTACGCCGCGTCGGACAAGGACGGCGTGCCGTTCGCGTCCTCCGGCTACATCAACGACGACGGCTCCATCGCCGTCGCGCCGAACGACGAGGAGAAGCCGGCCGGCGAGGAAAACGCCTACGTCGACCTCACCTCGGTGCTCGGTGAAGCAGGGGTCGAAGACCTGATCTCGGAGCTCCGTCTCGAGTTGGGTGCTCTGTCCGCTTCGGCCACGTACGACGAGAACGGCGAGATCTCCAGCGACTACCAGGTTGCCGACGGCAAGCTGTGGCTGAAGAGCCCGGCTGTCGCCGACATCGCTGCTCAGCTGTCCGATACCGCCGAGAAGCTGTCCGAACCGGTCAATGGGTTGACCGGCGAAGACGGCACCCTCTCCGGGATCATCGAGCAGGCGGTCGAAGCCGCGTCCCTCGCCGGACTGGCCGACGTCAATGTCAAGGTCGAGCTCGAGGTCGACCTGAAGGCCGCGCTGGAGTCTGCGCTGGAGGAGGCGATCACCGACGAGAACAGTGCTGTCGGGATCGATTTCTCCGAGGGTGCGCTGACGATCGATCTGGCCAAGCTGGTCAAGGATTCGCAGCCAGACGACAAGTTCTACGGCACCTTGAACGGTCTTGATCCGAACACGGAGATCGTCGACCCGCAGTTGATTCAGGCTGCGCTCGACGGTGCGATCGGCACGTTGCTCGATCAGATCCCGGCCGCGGCCGCAGAGGCGATCGCGGACACGCTGAACAGCACCAAGATCGTGATCGAGATCGAGGCCACCACGGCCCTCGGCTCGGCCACCATCGCCCTGGTTGACCCGGAGACGGGTGAGCCCGGCACGGTGGGTCAGCTGCTCGGCACCGATGAGCCGGCGACCGAGTTCGTGGTTGACGGTGACGCCGGGCTTGCTGGTCCGGTCGTTTCGCTCCTGGTGCCGGTGCTGAACGAGACGGTGTTGCCGCTCGTTCAGGAAGCGGTGAAGACGGTTGCGGACAAGATCGCCGATCCGGGCGCACTGGACACGGTCTTCCGGCCGCTGGTCGAGGCGATCCGGGACGCGATCAAGCCGGTGTTCGACGCTGTTGCGGAGAACGTGCTGTCGATCCTGGTCAACGTGCAGGAGGAGCCGGGCGAGTTCACTCACCCGGATGCCGAGGGTTCGGCCGAGGAGGCCAAGTTGGCTCCTGCCGCTGTGAACCCGGAGGGTTCGTTCACGCAGCGCGCGGTGAAGATCACCGTGCTGCCGGGTGACGAGCCGCTGGCTTCGGTCAGCCTTGCTTCCGCTTCGGTTCGGATGGCCGATGGCACTGGTGAGGTCGACGCTGCTGCTGATGACGATGTTGACGCTGATGTCGATGCTGATGCTGATGACAATGTCGACGCTGATGCTGATGACAATGTCGACGCCGATGCCGATGACAATGTCGACGCCGACGCTGATGACAATGTCGATGCCGATGCTGATGACAATGTCGACGCCGACGCTGATGACAACGCTGATGTCGATGCCGATGCTGCTGCTGATGACGATGCCGCTGCTGATGATGATGCTGCTGCTGACGACGATGCCGCTGCTGATGATGACGCTGCTGCCGACTACGCGGCCGCTGCTGATGGTGGCGATGGTGAGCTGCCGAACACCGGTTCGAACCTGTCTCTCGGCCTTCTGGTCGGTGCTGGTGCGCTGGTGCTCGCCGGTGGGACGACCGTTGTGGTCGGCCGGATCCGTCGCAACGCAGGGTCCGCCCTGTGAGGTTTGACCTGGTAATGATCATCTCCGGATGATCACCGGATTCGGCCCCTCGCACCCGGTGCGGGGGGCCGAGTCTTTGTTCATGATCGCCGGCTCCGACTTGGCGCCGGCACTTCCCGGGGAGTAGAACACAACAATGACCGATCGGCCCCCCGCCACGAAGCGCCCTGTGGTCCGGCGCGTGGTGTTGATCCTGCTGGCCGCCTTCACCGCCTGGCACATCTTCGCGACCTTCCTCTGGGTCGCGCCGGCCTCCGGCCTGCGCCAGATCCTCCCCGGCGACCTGCTGCGCAGCTACATGGTGCCGATGTTCGGCCAGAGTTGGAGCGTCTTCGCGCCTGAGCCGATCAACGGTGACTACCGGCTGCGGGTTCGCGCCGTGGTGATCCAGGACGGGCAGCCGAAGACGAGCAAGTGGGTGGATGCGACCGCCGCCGAGCTGGCGATGTCGACGCACCACCTGTTCCCGCCGCGCGCCGCCGTGCTGGCCACCGAGCTCGCCTCCCGCTACAAGGGCGCCTACGACGACCTCGGCGGCGCCCAGCACCGGATCAGTGCCCTGAGCTACTTCAAGGGCGCCGACTGGTCGGAGCGGCTGCAGAGCGATCTTCGCAAGCAGGGCAGCGATCCCGACCTCGACGACTATCTCGCGGCCGAGCGGCAGCTCACCGCCTACGCCACCCAGGTCGCCTACGCGACCTGGCCCGGCGAACTGACCCGAGTGCAGTTCGAGGTCAGCCGGCAGAACGTGGTCCCGTTCTCCCGCCGTAACGAGCCCGACGCGAAACGACCCAAGGCCAAGATCGTCAAGACCGGCTGGCGCGGCGTCCTGGCGGAGCCCGGGCAGTCCCGGGACGCCTTCGCCGACACGTTCCGTCAGGGATTGCGGGGGTCCGGACAATGAGCGACGAGACGACCCGCAACGACTCCCGGCCCGACTTCGGCGATCTGGTCGCCCGCGCCGGCCGGTTCCTCCGCAATCTGATCATCGGCCTGGTCCGGGTGGTTCGCCGACTGGCGCAGCGCGGCGGCGGTTTCGCCGAGCACTGGCTGATGGACGCCAAACGCGCCCGGTACGGCATCGCGGTCACCCGGATGCTGCTCGGTGCCACCGGGATCGGCCTGCTGCTGGCCAACTTCGGCACCCGGCTCTACACCTTCGGCAGCGGCTACGCCTGGTCCGGCGAGACGGCCGAGCCGGTCAGTGCGCTGCCCCAGGTGTGGTTGTTCAGCCTGTTCCACCTGGTCCAGCTGAACGACGTGATCTTCACCCTTGGCTACGTGATCTTGTTCCTGCTCGCGGTCGCGGTGCTGCTCGGCTGGCGGACCAAGCTCACCCTGCCGATCTTCTTCATCGCCTGGGTGAGCTTCATCGAGCTGAACGACTCGGCCAGCGACCAGGGCGACAACATGTTCCGGATCGCGCTGTTGTCGTTGATCTTCGCCGACTCGGCCAGCCGGTGGTCGCTGGACTCCCGGCGTCGGGCCCGGGTCGAGGTCGACCCGCAGGCCAACTGGCTGGTCCGGGTCTGGCAGGGCGAGCGGCTGCTGCCCGAGTGGCTGACCAACGTGCTGCACAACCTGGTGCTGGTCTCGATGACCTTCCACGTCTGCATCGTCTACGCCTCCGGCGCGCTCTACAAGGCGGGTGGCGAGCCCTGGCAGGAGGGCTACGCGATCTACAACCCGCTGCACGTTGCACGGTTCGGACCGTGGCCGGAGCTGAGTGAGCTGCTCACCACCTGGGCGCCGATGGTCACGGTGATCTCGTGGAGTTCGATCATCATCCAGATGTGCTTCCCGATGATGCTGCTGAACCGGATCAGCCGGGTGATCGGCCTGGTCGGCATCCTCAGCTTCCACATCGGGATCGCCGTCCTGATGGGGCTGCCGTGGTTCTCGCTGGCCATGATCGCGATCGATTCGATCTTCATCCGAGACGTCAGCTGGCGCCGGATGGCCGCCTTCGTCAAGCGCGCCTGGCGCCGAGCCGAGGCTCGACCGGCCGAGCGGGAGGAGCCCGCGGTCGACGTCCCGGTCGTACCGGTGGACCAGCCGCGGCAGCTCGCCGATGCGGGCGTGCTCGGTGCAGTCCGGCAGCCGCATCCCGGTGGCGGTTGATCACTTGGCATCGGTGTCGATCATCGGCGCGGGCCCGAACGGCCTGGCCGCCGCCGTCACGTTGGCCCGGGCCGGGCTCGACGTCACTGTCCACGAGGCGGCCGACCAGCCGGGCGGCGGCACCCGGACCGCCGAGCTGATCGAGCCGGGGACCTGGCACGACATCTGCTCCGCGGTGCATCCCGGCGCACTCGCCTCGCCGTTCTTCCGCCGTTTCGGGTTGGCCGAGCGGATCGAGTTCGTCACCCCCGAGATCGCGTTCGGGCAACCGCGGGCCGGCCGGCCCGCCGTCGTCGCGGCCCGCGATCTTGATCGCACGGTCGACGGTCTCGGGGCCGACGGGCCCGGCTGGCGCCGGGTGTTCCGGCCCCTGATCGAGCGGTCCGCCGCGGTCGCTGAGCTCACCTCCGACCATCCGCTGTACGCACCGCGGCACCTGGGTGCCGCCGTTCCGTTCGGGTTGCGCGCGGCCAGCCTGTGGCAGCCGGTACGGGCGGCGCGGCTGCTGACCGGCGCCGCCGCCGACCTGTTCTCCGGAGTCGCGGGACACGCCAGCCAGCCGCTGTCGGCGCTCAGCACGACGCTGACCGGGCTGACCCTGGCGACCCAGGCGCACACCGTGGGCTGGCCGATGCCGGTCGGCGGCTCGTACCGGATCGCCGAGGAACTGGTCCGCGACCTGACCGAACACGGCGGGAAGCTCGAGACCGGGCACCGGATCCGCTCGATCACCGAACTGCCACCGAGCGACGCGATGATCTTCGACACCTCGGTCTGGGAGTTGATCACCATCGCCGGGTCGCGGCTGCCCGGCAGCTACCGCCGGCGGGCGGCGCGGTTCCGTGCCGGGCCGGGCATCGGCAAGGTCGACTTCGTCCTGTCCGCGCCGGTGCCCTGGCGGGATCCCGACCTGCACCGGGCCTCGACCGTGCACCTGTCCGGCTCCCGGGAGGAACTCGCCGCCGCCGAACTCGCGGTGCACCGCGGCCGGATCCCGGAACATCCGATGGTGCTGGCCAGCGAGCCGACCCGCTTCGATCGGGGCCGGTCCACGCCCGGCCGGCACGTGCTCTGGGCCTACGCCCATCTGCCCGCCGGCTGCACCGTCGACCCGACCGCGATGATCATCGCCGAGCTGGAGCGGCACGCGCCCGGCTTCACCGAAACGATCATCGACTCGGTCGCCAAGACCTCCACCGACGCGGAACGGGACAACCCGAACTACCGCGGTGGCGACATCTACGCCGGCGCCCTGACCACCCGCCAGACCTTGTTCCGGCCCATGCTGGCACTCAACCCCTGGCGGATCGGCCGCACTGATCTCTATCTGTGCTCCTCGGCCACCGCGCCAGGCCCCGGCGTGCACGGCATGGGCGGGTACCGGGCCGCGCTGACCGCCCTCCGCCACACCTTCGGCCACCGCACTCCGGTCGACCTCTCCCGGTCCTTCGTTCCCTGAGCTTGGCGAGCGACCTCCGCGGATCGATGGGGACGTGAGGGGTTTGTTCCGCGAGCCTGTCGAAGGGCTGGGCCCGCTGACCTCATCGGTTCGGTCTGTCGGCAGGGAAAGACGCGCCTAGAGCGGGCGGGTCTGCTGGTCGAGGACCATGCGGCCGGCCGTCGAGTTCGCGCCCTGGTTGGAGGTCGCGCACAATTTCGAGTCGTGCGCTGTTCGCGAGGCGCTTCGGCACCGGCGGCGTCGCGTGACTCGAAATCGTGACAAGGCGATCCGGACCCACATTGAACCGCCCGGGATTCGGAGTGGCCCGCCGGCAAGAGGTGGAGGAGAGTTCGTTCCCTGAGCTTGTCGAAGGGCAGGTGCGGGTGGTCCGAGTGGATCACAGTAACGCCGCGATCGTGCTTGCCCTTCGACAGACATCCCAGGTGGGTAGATGTCAAGCGGCTGCCGTGGTGATGTGGTGGGACCAGGCGGTTGTCTCGTCGTAGGTGGTGCCGGTTTTGAGGCATCCGTGGAGGATGCCGACGAGTCGGTTGGCGAGTTGGCGCAGGGCCGGGTTGTGTTCGACTTTGCGGGCGCGTTGTCTGTCGTAGCGCGTTGAACGCCTGGCTGGTGAGGGCGTCGATGAGCCGGTCGTTGTGCACGAACCGGGCCAGGGCGACCTTCTTCTTGCCCGACGCGCGGGTGATCGGGGATGTTCCTGCGTAGTTCTTCCGGGCCTTCGCGCTGGCGTAGCGGGTCGGGTCGTCGCCGAACTCTGCGAGCACCCGGGCGCCGAGCACCGCTCCCAGCCCGGGCTGGGAGGCGATGATCTCAGCGGCCGGGTGCTGCCCAAAATGGGCCTCGACCTGCCCGTCCATGATCTTGATCTGGCTGTTCAGCACGGTCAGGACCGCGATCAAGGCCTGGACCGTAGCGGCGTAGGCGCCGGCGATGACCTCGGGCCGGCCGAGGTGCTCGGCCCGCAACGCGGTCTGGATCGCCGCCGCCTTCTCGGCGATGTTGCGGCGCCGTGCCCGTTTCAACACCGCGCTGATCTGCGCGGTCGTGAGCCGGGCGGCCTGGGCCGGGGTCGGCGCCTTGGCCAACAGTTCCAGAGCATCGGCGGCATCAAGATCATCGAAGGCGACCAGCGCCGCCGGGAAGTAATCCCGCAGCGCGTGCCGCAGCCGCTGCGTGTGGCGGGTCCGTTCCCAGATCAGCGTCTTGTGGGTCCGGGCCACGACCTTGATCGCCACGGCCAGCGTGCTGTCCCCGGCCACCGGTCGCAACTCGTGGGCATGAGTGCGGACCATGTCGGCCAACACATGCGCATCACCGGCATCACTCTTCGCACCGGAGACACCCAGCCGGTCCCGGAACCGGGCTGCTTGCAACGGGTTGACCGCGAACACCGTGTAATCAGCGGCGACCAACGCAGCCACCCACGGACCGCGGTCGGTCTCGATCCCGACCAACACCTCAACCTCGTCGGCATCCTCCCCGGCCAGTTGCCCGATCATCGTGTGCAGTCGTGCCATCCCGGCCACACCCTCAGGCAACCGGGCCCGGGCCAGCCGACGACCCGAACTGTCCATCACCTCCACATCGTGATGATCCTCGGCCCAGTCATCTCCCACGAACAATCGCAACGGTCCTCCAGGTTTCTCGACACCAACCAACCGGTCCAGCAGCCAGCAGGAGAACCATCAGCGACCTAATCAAACAGTGCTCACACCCAACAACCCGGCGGGCAACGACATCCCAGCAGCGATCACATTCTCCCGACCTACCGGCAAAGGGCACGATCTGTCGACAGGACTCAAACGTCCAGGCTCAAGAAGTGCTCACCCGCCAGTCGGCTACCAACCAGGAGTTTGCCCGATGACTCACTCCCAGAACTGATTAGGCTCAGGGAACGAACACCCAAACCTCCGCCCCGGATCTCGCGGTGACCTCAGCGGCACCCGGCTCCCCGTACCGCCCCTCCTGCACCGAGTTGTCAGAAGTGAGTTGCCCCATGACGCAACCCAGTGCTGACAAGTCGGCTCAAGGATCGACCCGCCCCGGCGTCACCGTCGCGATCACCTCAACCGCTCCGCTGAGGCAGCCCCAACAGACCACATCAGCGCTCGGCTGTGGCGGTAAAAATGTGCGGGAGCCAAAGGGAGCGGTGGGGTCTGGGGGTCTGTGCGCTGGCGTGGCTGGGTCTGGCGGGAGCACGCACACAGAATCGCGGCAGCAGGCACCCAATGTCCCGCGTGCGGATGGTAGCCAGCGCACAGACCCCCAGACCCCACCGCGGCAGTCAACACTTCAAGATCAGGAAGCTCCGGCAAGTCGAGCCTGCTCCTCCAACTTCATCCGCTCCTGCCTGCGCACCCGCTCCGGGACCACGGCCTCACGTTCAGCCGTACGAACGAATTCGTAGCGGTCGACACCGAGCCCGCGCAGGATGGCGCGCTCGATCAGCGAGAAGTCGGCCAGGTGGTCCCGATCGAACTGCATCGGCTCGGTCAGGTGCACCGGTGGGTTGGTGATGTAGCGGGGGAGGCGCAGCACGTTCTGGGCCTTGGCGTGCAGCAGGTACGGGTGCAGCAGGTAGACGTCGCCGACCCGGCCGGTGGCCTCGACGAACTCCGAGCACTGCCCGACCAGGTCCTTGATCGGGAACTCGGTCGGCAGCACCCCCTCGGGATGATCGGCGAGGTGCCGGGCGACCGGGCCCACCGAGTCGGCTGCCACGAAGGTCGCGCCGCCCTGGTGCTGCACGTCGGACCACAGCACCAGGGTGAGCAGGCCCTGCTCGGGCGAGTCGAGGAAGTGCCGGAAGAAGTCGCCGTCCTTGTGCCAGCCGCTGACCTCGGCCGAGGCGTCCTGCCACGGCCGGTCCGCGCCCTCGCCGAGATTGACGATGAACGCGTCACTCCACTGGTACGGCTTCGCGATCCGGTCCTCGCCGACCAGGTCGCAGACCGCGTCCCAGGCCTTCGGCGCGAACTCCTGCACCGGGAAGCGCCGGTGGCTCGGCATGTGGATCGACGGCGCGGCCCAGGTGGACTTGTCGTCCGGGTCGTAGCCCAGCCGGGTCCAGACGGAGTCGGTCAGCTCCGCCGCCGCCTCGGTGCTGAAGCAGTCATGGATCAGGACGAATCCGTGATCAAGGAAGTGTTCGACCTGCTCGTCAGTGAGAACCCGGTATCCGCTCATACCCCGACCGTAGGCAGATCATCCGTCCCGTCGCACCAACAATTCCGCCTACCGGACCATCCTGCCGACTTGTCAGAACTGGTGTTGGCTATAGCAAGCACCAGTTCTGACAAGTCGGCTTCCGGAGGTCACTGCGGGGGGCGGGTCATCGAGAGGACGTCGAGGGCGGTGTCCAACTGCTGCTCGGTGAGCTTGCCGTCGGCGACGAAGCCGGAGTCGATCACGACCTCGCGGATGGTGCGGCCTTCCTTCAGGGCGCGCTTGGCGACGGCGGCGGCGTTCTCGTACCCGATGTAGCGGTTCAGCGGGGTGACGATCGACGGCGACGACTCGGCCAGGGTGCGGCAGTGCTCGGTGTTAGCGACGATGCCGGACACGCAGCGGTCGGCGAGCAGCCGGCTGACGTTGCTGAGCAGCCGGATCGACTCGAGCACGTTGCGGGCGATCACCGGCAGCATCACATTGAGCTCGAAGTTGCCGGCCGCGCCGGACACGGTGACGGCGGCGTCGTTGCCGATCACCTGGGCACAGACCATCAGCGTCGCCTCGCAGAGCACCGGGTTGACCTTGCCCGGCATGATCGACGAACCGGGCTGCAGGTCCGGCAGCGCGATCTCGCCGAGTCCGGCCCGCGGTCCGGAGCCCATCCAGCGGAGATCGTTGGCGATCTTGGTCAACCCGACGGCGATCGTCTTCAGCACACCGGACAACTCGACCAGACCGTCCCGTGCGCCCTGCGCCTCGAAATGATCACGGGCCTCGGTCAGCGGCAGGCCGGTCTCCGCGGCGATGATCGAGATCACCGACTGGGCGAAGCCGGCCGGCGTGTTGATCCCGGTGCCGACCGCGGTGCCGCCCAGCGGCAGCTCGGCCACCCGGGGCAGCGCCGACTCGAGCCGGTCGACCCCGTAGCGGACCTGGGCGGCGTACCCGCCGAACTCCTGGCCCAGCGTCACCGGAGTCGCGTCCATCAGATGGGTACGGCCGCTCTTCACCACCTCGGCGAACTCGGATGCCTTGCCGCTAAGGCTTTCCTCCAGATGGCGCAGCGCCGGGACCAGTTGGTTGATCACGCCGTCGGTGGCCGCGATATGGATCGCGCTGGGGAACACGTCGTTGCTGGACTGGGAGGCGTTCACATGATCATTGGGATGTACGGCGGCCTCCGGGGTGCTGGCCAGGCTGGCGATCACCTCGTTCGTGTTCATGTTGCTCGACGTGCCGGAACCGGTCTGGAACACGTCGATCGGGTATTCGCCGTTGTGCTGGCCGGCCGCGATCTCGGCGGCCGCGGCAACGATCGCCTCGGCCAGGCCGGCGTCGAGCACCCCGAGCTTGGCGTTGGTCTGGGCGGCGGCACCCTTGATCCGCGCCAGGGCGGCGATCAGGGCCGGCTCGATCGGCGTTCCGGAGATCGGGAAGTTCTCCACCGCACGCTGGGTCTGGGCCCGCCACAGCGCCGCAGCTGGGACCTTCACCTCGCCCATCGTGTCGTGCTCGATCCGGAAATCCTGTTCGCTGGCAGTCGTCATGAGCACATTCTGGCCTAGTGTCTTGGGCCTTTGTCGACCCAGTGGAGGGTGGCTGCCGCGGTGGGGTCTGGGGGTCGGTGCGCTGGCTACCATCCGCACGCGGCGGCCTTGGGTGCCTGCTGCCGCTGTTCTGTGTGCGTGCTCCCGCCAGACCCAGCCACGCCAGCGCACAGACCCCCAGACCCCACCGCTCCCTTTGGGAGCCGAAGGTGCCTTTTATTCGCCGAAGCCGAGCGGTGATCTGGTGTCCTCCGGCTGCCTCACCGAGCGCTTGGGTGACAACTCGGTGAAAATGCATGCGGATCGCATATATTTGAGCTGTGAGCGACGCGATCGAAGATGCGATCAATCGGTGGCACGAGGCGGTTAATGGGGGAGAGTCGGGGCGGGTGCGGGCGGTCGTGACTGATCCGGTGGTGGTGCTGGGGCCCAAGGGTGCCGGGCCGATCACGCCGGATGAGTTCGCCGATTGGGTTGTTCGGTCCGGGATCCGGCTCGCGCCGCGGTCCTGGCATCCGATCAGTGAGCGGTTGATGGTGGTCGAGCAGGATGTGGTCTGGCCTGGCAATCCGACGTCGGCTTCGGTCGCCACGGTCTTCCGCAGCACCGGGGGCCGGGTCTCCGCTGCCCTCCGGCTGCCCGACCTGAGAGCGGCGCTGGACCTGGCGTTCATCTGTCGTGAAATGGCGGCGACCGAATGAGGCCGGTCGATGATCATGATCAGCCCGGACCGGGGCAGATCCTGTTCGCCTTCGTCCGGCACTGGTCCCGACGCTGGAACGATCCGGCCGACGATCTGCTGGCTGGTCGTGGTCGACAGGTCGCGGTGATCGAGGTGGCCCGATCGCTCGCGCCGCACGGCCCGCCCTCGGTCAACGAGATCGCTGCCGAGCTGGGACTGGACCAGTCCGGTGCCTCCCGGATGATCAAGGAAGCCGTCGAGGCCGGCTATCTGGAGCTGGGCCGGTCGGCGTCCGATGCCCGGCGCCGGGTGATCACCGTGACCGACGCCGGCGCGGCCCTGCTCGTCGACGCCCACCGCTGGCAGGAACAGGTCGTCGGCGAGTTGACCGATGGCTGGACCGTACGGCAGCGCGCCGACCTGCATCGAGCGATGCTGCGGCTACTGGACCGATCTCGGGAACTCAACACCTGATCAACCGCGCCTCTGGGGTCGAGTGGTGATGGGGATGTGAGGGGTTTCGTTCCCTGAACCTGTCGACGGACGGGCCAGACTCCGGCCTCCTGGGCGATCGATGATCACCGGGCTTGCCATTCGACAGGCTCAGGGACCGTCAACTCTTCTCGTTCCGTCGGCAGTGGGGCCCTGCGCAGGTGTCGGGCGGCGGGCCGGGGTTAGGGTGTGCGGCGTGGATGATCTTGTGACCCGGATGGAACGTGTGATGGGACCGCTGCCGGGCGACGAGCGCCGGGCGCCGTTGGACGTCAAGGTGGTCGGGGAGGCCGACTGCGGGGACTACCTGCGGCGATTGATCAACTACTCGGCCGAGCCGGGCGGCCGGACGCCGGCGTACCTGCTCATTCCGAAGCAGGCTCTCGGTGGTGATCGGCCGGCGCCGGGCGTACTGGCGCTGCATCCGACGGAGCACAAGATCGGCCATCGGGTGGTGATCGAACCCCGCGACGAGCGGAACCGGGACTACGCCCATCGGCTGGCCGAGGCCGGCTTCGTGGTGCTGGCTCCCGCATACCCGCTGATGGCCGGCCATCGGCCGGACCTGGTCGCCCTCGGCTATGCCAGCGGCACCATGAAGGCGATCTGGGACAACATCCGCGGCCTGGACCTGCTCGAGCAGTTGCCCGAGGTGGCGCCCGGCCTGTTCGGCGCGATCGGTCACTCGCTCGGCGGGCACAACGCGATCTTCAGCGCCGTGTTCGAGCCGCGGATCGGTGCCCTGGTGACCAGCTGCGGCTTCGACTCCTTCGCCGACTACATGGGCGGCGATCTCACCGGGTGGCGGCAGGACCGCTACCTGCCGCGACTCGCCGGCTACGAGCGGCCGCCGTTCGACTTCGACGAAATGCTGGCGGAGCTGGCACCGCGCGACGTGCTGATCAGCGCACCGATCGGCGACGACAACTTCGGCTGGCAGAGCGTGGACCGGATGGTCGCCAACGCGCGCCCGGCCTATCAGGAGTACGGCGCCGCCGATCGGCTGATCGTGCTGCATCCCGACTGTGCGCACGATTTTCCCGACGACGTGGTGGCGCAGTCGATCGGATTCCTCACCGACTGCCTCTCGGTTGCGGCCGGGTGACGGTTCGGTTGGCCGGATCTGTGAGGATGGGCGGGTGGCAGAGCGCGAGAAGAAGCGGCCGGCGTCGGCGGGCGACATGGTGCGCTCGTTGCTGGTGATCATCGTGCCGCTGCTGATCATCTCGTTCCTGTTCACCCGGACGCTGGGCGACCATCCGGTCGAGGCCATCGAGGTGGCGCCGACGCTGGCTCAGGCTCGGGACGAGGCGCCCTACCCGGTGCTGGCGCCGGTCAACCTGCCCGAAGCGTGGGTGCCGACCCGGGTCGCCTGGGAGCCGGAGGGCTACGAGGGGGCGCCGCCGCGGCAGCACTGGCAGGTGGGCTACCTGTCGCCGGAGCAGATCTACTTCGCCGTCAACCAGAGCCCGGACCCCGATCTCCTGATCCCGGCCCAGACCCGGGACGGGGTCCCGGACGGCTCCAGCACCGTCGCCGGCGTCGCCTGGGAACGCCGGGTCAGTGCCGACGGTCGTACCCGATCACTGGTCCGGGCCACCCGTCCGGTCACCACCGTGATCGTCGCCGACGCCGACTACGCTGCCCTGGAGGCCTTCGCCGGCACGCTCCGGATCGAGTGAAGCCGGGTCACCGGTCGGGGCTGAACGGTGCGGGTGCCCGGTCGGGGACCCGAGGGATCCGGAAACCTGAGCTCGGAGCGCATCCGCTGGAAGTCACGATCATCGCGCAGATCGGCCTCGGGCCGCGGCTCGGCGGAACGGCGGCGGTGGGTGAACTCCAGCACGCCGATGACCGCCACCACCAGGACTGCAAACGCCACTAAACTGATCATGGCAGTAATTCTTCTGCCATAGCTTTACTGCCACAATTGGCAGAACAGACACCGTGCGAAGGATTTCCGCCACTATGCTGGGAGCATGGTTCTCCAGACGGTCAGCGTCATCCTGGTCGAGCCGGTGGCGGTGTTCGAGTTCGCGCTCGCGGCCGAGGTCTTCGGGCTCGACCGCCGGGACAACGGCATCGAGCCGCTCGACTTCCGGGTCTGCACCGAGCATCCCGGCCGCCCGCTGAAGACCAAGACGCTGGCTCCGTTCACACTCACCGCACCGGACGGGCTGGACAGCGTGACGGGCAGCGACCTGGTCGTCATGTCGGCGACCACGCCGCGGACGCCGACCGACTACTCACCGGCCCTGCTGCAGACGCTGCGAGACGCCTACGACGAGGGCGCCACCATCCTCAGCCTCTGCTCCGGTTCCTTCGCCCTCGGCGCCGCGGGCCTGCTCGACGACCGGGCCTGCACCACGCACTGGATGTATTTCGATGCGATGGAGCAGGCTTACCCCAAGATCAAACTCAACCGGACCTCGCTCTACGTCCAGGACGGCCGGATCGTCACCAGCGCCGGCACGGCGGCCGGCATCGACGCCTCGTTGCACCTGGTCCGATCCGAGCTGGGCACCAAGGTGGCCAACACGATCGCCCGCCGGATGGTGGTGCCGCCGATCCGGGACGGTGGCCAGCAGCAGTTCGTCGATCTGCCGATCCCGGAGTGTGCCGCCGACAGTCTCGCCCCGACACTGTCCTGGGTCGCGGCCCATCTGGACCAGCCGCACACGGCGGAATCGCTGGCACAGCGGGCCATGATGAGCGAGCGCACCTTCGCCCGGCGGTTCGCGGCCGAGGTCGGGACCACGCCGCACAAGTGGCTGATCCAGCAGCGGGTGCTGGCCGCGCGCAGCCTGTTGGAGGAGTCCGATCTCGGGATCGAGCAGATCGCCGAACGGGTCGGCTTCAACTCCGCGGTCGTGCTCCGTGATCATTTCCGGCGGCAGACCGGACTGGCCCCGGTCGACTATCGGCGGCGGTTCGTCGCCTGATCCGTCGGCAGGGCAGCGATCAGATCGCCGACACCGTAGACGAAGCCGAAGTGCAGGGCGACCCGCCACAGCGCCAGATCCTTGGCGGTCTCGTACCGAGCCGTCTCCTTGTTCTCGATCGCGGTGGTCGCCTCGCGGACGGTCGAGCAGAGCAGGCCGGCCCGGCTGACGTCCACCATGCCGCCCGGTGAGGTGAGCAGGCAGCCGTCGAGCGCGAATCTGACATAGATCAGATGGTTGACGCCGTGCGCCCGGCAATGGGCCAGCAGTTGCGCCGTGGTCGCCGCGATCGGCTCCTCGCCCTGCGGCGGGGCCGAGGGGAGGAAGTCCAGCTTCGACCGGCCGCGAACGATGTCGGGCACGTTGGGCGCGCCGGGGAACACCTGATCATCGCGGAACCGGCGGAGGGTGTGCAGCACCAGGTCCGCTTCGTCCGGTGGCTCGACCACAGCCGGCTCGTCGACCGTCCGGTAGCCGGGCAACTGGGAGTAGTAGTCGCGACCGGCCACCACATGGAAGACCCGCAGCCCCGAGTCCCGGGCCGCGCTGAGCAGCGGCGGGAAGATCTCCGACGCGATCCGGTACGAGCCCGGCAGGTATTCCACCGCCCGGAACCAGCCCGGGTGTTCCTCGGATGTGCCGCAGTCCCAGGCGTGCATCACCACCAGGGCGGTGCGGTCGGTGTCCAGCGGCAGGTCGGTCACCCGCCAGCCGCCGTATCCCTCGGCCGGGACCTCGGCCGTCAGGTCGGCGTCGAACTGCTGGTAGTAGCTCGTCGGCAGCGTCACGATCGGCATCGATGCTCCTTGGATCGGAGCCGACCCGTGACCTTGTGCCCCTAGCCGCGACTCCTGTCTGACTTATAAGCTACATCCGGAATTCGTGTTAGGGCAGTCCGAAACTATCCGTGCAGTCCGGAACTACTCACGCAAAGTCGAGTGATGATCACCCCACACCAGCACCCCACCCATCGTCAGCCCACCAGTCGTCGCCGGTTCCTGGCCGGCAGCACCGGGATCGCCGCGGCTGTCGTCGCCAGCGGCGGTCTGGCCGGCTGCAGCACGGCCGCGCCGCCCCGAAACACCCAAGAGGGCAACGCGAAGGTCCAGTTGCCCACCTTCATCGAGTACGAGGGCGCCAAGCCCGATCTGCCGGGCACCGAGGACGGCGTGATGGCGGCCTACCTCAACTTCCCGGCCGATCCGCCGCGGCTGTTCGACCAGCCGCCGGGCTCCGGTGGCGAGGTGTCGGCGGTGACCCAGGTGCTGGCCGCCCAGCTGGAGCGACCGGACAGCAACGAGCACTGGAAGGCCCTGAACGCCGGCCTCGGCGCGAGCCTGAAGGTGAGCGGGGCCAACGGCCCCGAGTTCGACGCCAAGGTGCAGACGATGCTGGCCGGAGATGATCTTCCGGACCTGCTGCAGATCACGTCGATGCCACGGCTGCCCGACGTGTTGGCCGCGAAGTTCACCGATCTGACCGACCAGCTGGGCGGCGACAAGATCAAGGACTACCCGGCGTTGGCCGCCATTGCGACCGCCTCGTGGAAGACGACCGTCTTCAACGGCGGGATCTTCGGGGTGCCGGCGGCTCGCGGTGGCGTACCGAACAACTTGATCATCCGGAAGGACCTGTTCGACGAGAACAAGATCAATCCGGAGTTCGAGTCGGCCGAGGAGCTGCATGCGGCGGCCCGCGCGCTGACGAATCCGAACCAGAACCGCTGGGCCTTCGGTACCGAGCCGTCCGCCTTCCTGGTGCCGATGGTGAGCCAGATGCTGGGCGTGCCGAACGGGTGGTCGGAGACCGGCGGGGCCTTCGCCAGCTCGATCGAACACCCGGGCACCAAGCAGTCGCTCGAATTCGTCACCCAGCTGTGGAAAGAGGGCTTGATCCACCCCGACTCCATCGCCGACACCACCCAGAACTCGACCTGGTTCCGCGGCCGCCGGACCGCCATGATCCCGGCCGGGCTGTCCAGCTGGTTGGT
This sequence comes from uncultured Actinomycetota bacterium, assembly GCA_963746025.1. GTDB lineage: Bacteria > Actinomycetota > Actinomycetes > Propionibacteriales > Propionibacteriaceae > Microlunatus. The sequence continues at coordinate 252,378 of CAVUZU010000009.1, read as the reverse complement.
CTACGTGCAGAGCGTCACGGCGGAGGGTCTGCCGGCAAGCGTGATCGACGCCGTGGTGCTGCCGAAGTTCGACGGCGGCGGCGTGGCCTCGTACTGGCGGGGCCGGAACAGCTACAGTTTCACCGCACTGAAGCAGGCCGAGCCGGAGCGGATCACCGAGCTGCTGAAGATCTTGGACTGGATGGCCAGCCCGTTCGGCACCCAGGAGTACTTGATCAAGAACTACGGCGTCGAGGGCAGCAACTACCGGTTGGAGAACAATAACCCGGTCGCGATCACCGGCAACGAGGAATACATGTATTTCCTCAACTACATCGTCACCGCCAACGAGGTGCTCTACCAGCCCGGCCGGCCGGACGTGGTCAAGCGGCAGCACGAGCTCCAGGCCGAGATCGTTCCGGACTCGCTGCCGATGCCCACCGAGGGCCTCTACTCCGAGTCCAATCTGACCAAGGGCGCCACTCTGGCCAAGGACCTGAAGTTCGCCCAGAACGACATCGTCGCCGGCCGCAAGCCGTTGTCCAGCTGGGACGATGCCGTGGCCTCGTGGCAGCAGAACGGCGGCGACGAGATCCGCAAGGAGTACGAAGCGGCCTTCGCCGCGGCCCTCTGACCGGTGCCGCGGTTCGCCGCGCCCGGTGTTGACACGCGCCGACGCCGACGTTACGTTGAAATCGATTTCGACGCGGTCGGGGAATGCGGATCACACAGGGGTGGGTCTTGACTCAGGCGAACGGTTCCGGCGACGCCGGCGCGGAACCCTCCGGCGCGAGTGTCGACCCGGCGAGCTTCGGGGTGGGAGCCGGCCCAGCTGACCCCGGCGCGGGTGCCGGCCCGGACCTCGACGCGCAGCCGCTGGTCGAGCTGCGCGGCATCAGCAAGCGGTTCGGTGGCGTCGTCGCCTGCCGGGAGATCGACCTCCAGGTCCGGGCCGGCGAAGTGCTCGCCCTGCTGGGGGAGAACGGTGCCGGCAAGTCCACCTGCATGAGCATCCTGTCCGGCGTGATCACCGACTACGAGGGGACGTTGCTGGTCCGCGGTGCGCCGGCCCGGTTCGGCGGCCCGGCGGACGCCCAGGGCGCCGGGATCGCGATCATCCACCAGGAACTCGACCTGGTGCTGGACCTGACCGTCGCCGAGAACATGTTCCTCGGCCGGGAGCTGCGGACGCCGCTGCGCACCGTCGACATGCGGGCGATGCGCGCCGCGGCGACCGAGCAGTTGAGCCGGCTGGGGATCCGGATCGATGTCCGACGGCCGGTGCGATCGCTCCGGGTCGGCGAGCGGCAGTTGGTGGAGATCGCCCGCGCCCTGCTGCTCAACGCCGCCGTGTTGATCATGGACGAGCCGACGGCCTCGCTGGCCGATGCCGAAGTACGTCGGCTGTTCGGCGTGATCGAGAACCTGCGCCGGTCCGGCGTCGGCATCGTCTACATCTCGCACCGGATGGAGGAGATCGAACAGATCGCCGACCGGGCCGTCGTGCTGCGGAACGGCAGCGTCGCCGGATCGGTGGACGCTCCGCGCTCCAGCCGGGACCTGATCATCACCCTGATGGTCGGCGCCGGGCAGGCCGCCCTCTTCGGTGGCCAGGGCGCCGACCGGACCGAATCGGAACCGGCCGAACCGGAACCGGCCGAACCGGTCGACCCGACGGCGGCCGAGCTGACCGAACCGTCACCGGCCGGCCGTGCACTCGGGGATCCTGCCCTGGGCGATCCGGCGCTGGGTGACTCGGCTTCGGGCGAGCCGACGACGCTGGGGGATCCGGTGCTGGCCGTGCACGGGCTGCGCTACCGGCGCCGCTGGCCGGTGCCGGGCCGGACCGACCCGGACGGGATCGACCTCGCGGTACGGGCCGGAGAGATCGTCGGCCTGGCCGGACTGATGGGCGCCGGCCGGACGGAGCTGCTGGAGACCCTGTACGGCGCCGCCGCGGGTGGCCGGGTCGAGGGCCTGATCACCCTCGGCGGCCGGCGCTATCGGCCGAAGGATCCGAGCCGCGCGCTGCGCAGCCGGATCGCCTTCGTCCCGGAGGATCGCCGCGGCTCCGGACTGGTGCTGGAGCATTCGGTGCAGCACAATCTGATCTTGGCCGCGCTGGCCCAGGTGACCCGCTTCGGGGTGGTACTCGGCCGGCGGGAGCGCGGCACGGTCCGGGAGCAGATGACGGCGATGGCGATCCGGGCCGCCGGGCCCGGCGTGCCGGTCGGCACCCTGTCCGGCGGCAATCAGCAGAAGGTCGTGTTCGGCCGGCAGTTGCTGACCGGTCCGCGGCTGTTGATGTTGGACGAGCCGACCCGCGGCGTCGACATCGGTGCCAAGGCGGAGATCTACCGGTTGCTGCACCGGCTGGCCCGGGCCGGGACGGCGGTGCTGCTGGCGTCGTCCGAGCTGCCCGAGCTGACCGGGGTCTGCGACCGGATCCTGGTGTTGCGGCGCGGCCGGATCGTCGCCGAGCTGGCCAGCTCGGCCGACCATGATCAAATCCTGACGCACGCGATGGGCGGCGCGGCGCCGATGGACCAAGAAGCAGTGGACCGAGAGGCGGGGTGAATGATCACCGGTAACGCTGACCGCGACGAGCTCCGCGGCCTGCCCGGCAACGACGTGGTGCGCACCCGCGGGGCCGCGGTGGTCGACGGGATCTTCCGGTTTCAGAGCCTGTTCGGTCTGGTGGCCGTGTTCATCGTCGCGATCGTCGCCTCGCCCCGGCGGGGCGGCGAGTTGGTCTTCCTCAGCGCCGGCAATCTGGGCAACATCGTCCGGGCGATGTCGGAGATCGGCATCATCGCGATCGGGATGACCTTTGTCATCCTGATCGGCGGGATCGACCTGTCGGTCGGCGCGATCCTCGGCCTGTCCGCCGTTGGCACCGCGGCGCTGCTGGTCAACAACGGCCTCGGCATCGCCGAAACCGTGCTGATCGTGCTGTTGCTCGGCACGGCGATCGGTGTGCTGCAGGGGCTGGCGGTGGCGCGATTGGGGATCCAGGCGTTCATCGTCACGCTGGCCGGGTTACAAGTGGCCCGCGGCCTCGCCCGGATCTGGTCCGGCGGGGTCGGCATCCCGATCGCCTACGGCAACGGGCCGCTGGAGGCGCCGCCGGCCTTCTCGGTGCTGTCCGGCTCGCTGAACGGCATCCTGCCGGTGCCGGCGGTGATCTTCGCCGCGCTCGGCGTGGCGGCGATCCTGGTACTCCGGTACACGGCGTTCGCCCGGCACGTGTACGCCATCGGCGGCAACGAGAAGGCGGCCCGGCTGGCCGGCGTGCCGGTCCGCCGGGTCAAGATCATCGTCTTCGCGATCTGTGGCTTCACCGCGGCGGTCGCCGGGGTGATCCACGCCGGGCAGCTCAACCAGGGCAGCCCGAACGACGGATTCGGCTACGAGCTGGACGCGATCGCCGCGGTGGTGATCGGCGGCACCAGCCTGGCCGGCGGTTCGGGCACCATGATCGGCACCCTGGCCGGTGCCCTGCTGCTCGGCATCCTGAACAACATCCTCGGTCTGAACAACATCGACGCCAACATCCAGTTGTTGATCAAAGGCCTGGTGATCATCGCCGCGGCCGCACTGCAGCGGTTCCGGCCGTCGGTCAGCTGACCTCGGCTGTCCCATCCCAAGGAGGTAATTCCGTCATGATCAACCCCGTACGTTCCCTGCGGCACTCGGTGGATTCGCTGCGGTCCGGGCGCATCCGGGCCGTGCTCGGAGTCGGTCTCGCCGCCGGCTGCCTGGCGCTGGCCTCGGCCTGCACGGTGACCGCGGACCCCGGCGCCGAAGATCAACAGCAGGCCGCCTGCGGTCCGGACAAGGAATACGCGATCGGCATGTCCCAGGCCAACAACGCCGAGCCCTATCGCGAGGTGATGAACTCCGACATCAGCACCGCCGCCGCGGCCGTGCCCGGCTTCGAGGTCACCGTCGCCGACGCGGCCCAGGACAACAGCAAGCAGGTCTCCCAGGTGGAGAACTTCATCACCCAGCAGGTCAATCTGCTGATCATCTCCCCGAACGAGGCCAAGCCGCTGACCGCCGTGGTGAAGAAGGCCTTCGACGCCGGCATCCCGGTGATCGTGCTGGACCGCAAGGTCGAGGGCGATGCCTACACCGCGTTCATCGGCGGTGACAACGTCGCGATCGGCAAGGCCGCCGGCGAATATTACGCCAAGACCCTGCTGCCGAACGGCGGCAAGGTGGTCGAGATCAGCGGCCTGGCCGGTTCGACGCCGGCCGCCGAGCGCGCCGAGGGCTTCCGGCAGGGGATCGACGGCTCCAAGATCGAGATCGTCGCCACCCAGTCCGGAGAATGGCTGCGGGAGAAGGGCCAATCGGTGATGGACGCCCTGCTCAAGGCCAACCCGGACATCGATGCGGTCTACGCGCACAACGACCCGATGGCCGAGGGCGCCTACCTCGCCGCCGACCAGGCCAAGCTGGCCGACAAGATCAAGTTCACCGGCATCGACGCGCTGCCGATCCCGTCCGGCGGGATCAAGGCCGTCGAGCAGGGCCGGTTGCAGGCGACCTTCGTCTACGCGACCGGCGGCCGGGAAGCGATCGACCTGGCCAAGCAGATCCTGATCGACTGCAAGAAGGACGTCCCGAAGTCCACCACCCTCGGCACCGACCAGATCACCGCCGACAACGCCGCCGAGATGTACGCCAAACTCGGCGGCAAAGGCTGACCTCACGCTCCCGATGGGTCACCTTCAGCCGAGTTGTCAGAAGTGGTGCTTGCTATAGCCATCCTCAGTTCTGACAAGTCGCAGTCCCACCTGGTTGGCGCCCGTTCCTGGCTAGAAAATAGAGCGGCGATCGCATCTCCTGCATCATCTGGCGCAGTGGCACCTGTTTTCGGATCAGTCGGCATTTGTCACACCCTGCTTCGTCCTGCGCCGAGGCGGTCAGCGGGCTTGCCCTTCGACAGGCTCAGGGAGCGGAGCCCCAGACCCCCAGGATCCAGCTCAGGTTGCGAGTTCGGCGGCGTCCCACGCGTCGAAGGCGGCGTCGTCGAGGAGGGTCAGCTGATCGGCGAGTTGGTTGCGGAGGGAGGCGAGGAGGTCGGCGTGGGCGGGGTCGGCCGCGAGGTTGGTCAGTTCGTCGGGGTCGGCCTGGAGGTCGTACAGCTCCTCGTGATCGCGGGGGAGCCGGTAGTCGGCGTCCATGCCGGCTCGGGTCGGGCTCAGGTCGAGGTCGGTCGGCAGGATCAGCCGAGGGCCGGGGTGCAGGTTGCGGAGGTACTTGTGCCGATCGGTCCGGATGGTCCGCATCGGGTCGTAGATCTCGTGCAGGTCCTTCATCGCCAGGATGTGTGATCGCGGCTCGACCGGTTCGCCGCGGAGCAGCCCGGCCACGCTGACCCCGTCCATCTCGCACTCGCCGCCGGCCAGGTCGACCAGGGTCGGGGTCAGGTCGACGTGGCTGACCAACTGATCGACGACGCCCGGCGCGGTCTGCCAGGCCGGCGGCGGCACCATGATCAGCGAGATCCGGATCCCGGAGTCGTAGAGGGTGGATTTGGCGCGCGGGAACGGAATCCCGTGGTCGGTGGTGAAGATGATTAAGGTGTTGTCGGCGTCCGGGCGGGCCCGGACCGCGTCCACCACCCGGCCGGCGGCGGCGTCCGCGCGGGCGATCGACCGGTTCATCGCGGCCAGGTCGGTGCGGGTGTGATCATTGTCCGGCAGATAGCCCGGCACGACGACGCGGTCCAGCTCGGCCCGGTCGGGTTGCGGCTCCCGTTCGTCCGGCCCGATCACCTCGAAGTCGCGATGCGTCTCGGTGAACCCGACGGTGAGGAAGAACGGCGCGTCGGCCGGCTGTTGGCCGAGCCAGGCCTCGGCCAGCCCGGCGACCGGGCCGCAGAACTGCCCGCCTCCTGGGCGTTGGTACACCTCGTCGAAGCCGATGGTCCTGGGGTCGACGGCCTCGTGTTGCATCCCGGTCAGCGCGGTCCGGTAGCCGAGCTCTCCGAGCAGCATCGGCAGCGTCCGGACCCCCGCGCGGTAGTGCGAGCCGCGGTGCGCCAGTCCGTGGTGGCCGTGCCGCGGCGGAAACAGGCCGGTGAACAGCGAGGCCCGGGCCGGCGTGCACAGCGGTGTGGTGCAGAACGCCGCGTCGAACCGCAGCCCCTCGTCGGCCAGTGCGTCAACCCGTGGGCTCTGCACGTCGGCGCGGCCGTAGCAGCCGAGCCGGGTGCCGAGATCATGCCAGTGGATCAGGACGATGTTGGGTTGATTCATCGGTCTCCTCCGGTGAAGTCCCGGGTCACTTCGCGCCCGTGCCCGGTGATGGTCATTCGGTCCGCGTAGAGCCGGACGATCGCGTACGCGTTGTGTTCGGTGTCCACCATGCCGACGAAGGTGACGGCCGGGACGGCGCCGATCCAGCCGAGGCCGCCGGCATGATCATGACCGTTCAGGTACGCGGTCAGCCCGGACCCCGCCTCGGCCAGGACGGGCAGGACCTGATCGGCGTTGAGCAGCGCAAGATCACCGGCCGGGGCAACCGGCTGATGCGCGAAGATCACCACTCGTTCGCCGGTCGTGGCCGCGTCGTCGAGTTGCCGGCCGAGCCAGGCCAGCTGGCCCGAGTCGACGCCACCGTTCCACGGCTGGGCGTTGACCTGTCCGGCCGCGAACCGGCGCTCCAACTCGGCGACGCCGCGATGCCAGGCGTCCGTCCCGGGCGGCAGATCGACCACCCCGAGCCGATTCGTGTCCAGGACCACACAGCGATGACCGGCGACGGACCAGGAGTAGTACGAACCCGGCATCGCGAAGGCCTGGACCGCGGCGTCGAGGTCGCCACCGAAGCCGGCAAGATCATGATTGCCGAGGCAGTGCCGGACCGGAGCGCGACAGTCGCGGAGCACCTCCAGCACCGGCTGAAGATCACCGGCCGCGCTGTCGATCAGGTCGCCGAGACTGATCACGAACGCCAGGTCGTGATCATTGAACTCGGCGACGGCTTGGGCGAGCTTGCGCCGGCTCAGCTGATAGCGCCGGACCGGGTGCGGCGGGCTGCTGCCGGGGCTTGCGTACTGGCAGTCCGCCACGACACCGAAAGAGAGGAGGGGTGAATAGTCGCCGGAAGCCGCGCTGCCGCCGTCGCCGTCCACACGCAGAGCCTAATCAACGCCCCGGCCGGTGATCAGCCGGGTCTCCGAGGCCACCATGATCGACTCAGTCGGCGGCGGCGACACCAGGCAATCGGACGCACATCCTCGGGGCGACGGCGACGTCCGGTGGGAGGTATCGGATCCGCGCGGTCAACAACGTCGGCGCCGGTCCGTTGTCGGAGCCGCACACCGGCGTCCCGCCCGATGGCGACGATTCTGGGCCGGTGCTGGTCACGGGTGAACCAGGGCGCGGCCGGCGGCGGCTGGCACTCGCTCGGCACCTTCGACCTCGCCGACGACCCCGACGTCGGTCACGCTCACCGCCGGCAGCGGGACCGTACGAGCTGACGCCGTGCGGTTCAGTCCCGATCCGATGCGGCCAGATCAGCGGAGCGGTCGGTTGAGCCGGCTGACGCCGACTCCGGCCAGGCAGAGTGCGCCGCCGACCAGGGCCAGCGGGGCGGGCAGTTCGCCGAGGATCAGCCAGGCGAGCAGGACGGCGACGGCGGGCACCAGGTAGCTGCTGACGCTCAGCCGGCTGGCCGGCATCCGGGTCAGTGCGTACGCCCACAGGGTGAAGCCGAGGGCCGTCGGGAAGATCCCCAGATAGATCGTCCCGGCGATCGCGGACAGCGGCGCCACGGCGAGCTCGGTGATCAACATCGGCGCGAACGGGAGGCAGACCGCGGTGCCGATCAGGCAGCCGAGCCAGGTCGCGGAGACCGGGTCGGTGCGGTGCAGGGCCGCCTTCTGGGTCAGCGTTCCGATCGCGTACAGCACCGCCGCGAGCACGGCCAGACCGACGCCGACCAGGCTGCGCGGTTGCCCCGGCTGACCTGCGGCCCACTGCTGGCCGATGGCGATCATGGCGGTGCCGGCGAAGGCGATGATCAAGCCGATCACCAGCGGGGCGGAGATCCGCTCGCCCATCCGCAGCGTCGCGTATCCGGTGATGATCACCGGCGCGATGTTGACCAGCAGTGCCGTGGTGCCGGCATCGAGGTGCAGTTCGGCGGCGTTGACGCTGGTGGTGTAGGCCGCGAACCAGAGCACGCCGTAGGCGGCGATCAGCCACCAGTCCCGACCGCGGGGCAGCTTCCGGCCGCGCAGCCGGTGCAGGGCGAACGGGGTGATCACGACCGCGGCGGCGAACAGCCGGCCGAGCGTCATCGCGCCGGGGGAGAGGTGCTGGCCGGTCGTCCTGATCACGACGAAGGCCGAGGCCCAGAGCACCACGGCGCCGACCGCGGCGAGCAGGGCCAGCGGTGAGTCGGTTCGGGTCGGATCGGGGCGCGTGGCGGTGACGGTCACCGGATCAGCCTGGCGGCGACGAACCTTCAGGACAAGCGACTATTTCTGACGAACCGTTCAGTTCTACTGAAGAGTCGCGTACGGTGCTGCCATGATCGACGTGCACCGGCTCCGGATCCTCCGCTCGGTCGTCACGACCGGGTCCGTTCATCGCGCCGCGGCCCTGCTCGGCTACTCGCCCTCGGCACTGAGCCAGCACCTCACCGCGCTGTCCCGGGAGACCGGGCTGACGCTGGTCGAGCGGGCCGGCCGCGGCATCCAGCCGACCGACGCCGGCCGGCGGCTGGCCGCGGAGGCGGCCGACGTGCTCGGCGCGATCAACCGGATCGACGGCGTCGTCGAGGAGCTTCGGTCCGGCCGCTCCGGCCGATTGGCCCTGCGCTACTTCGCGTCGGTCGGCGCCCGGTGGGTGCCGGCGGTGACCGCGACGCTGCTGCGTGAGTTCCCGGAGTTGGCGCTCGAGTTGCGGCATGCCGAACTGCGCGAGGTCGGCCGGTCCGTGCTGCCGGACCTGGACATCACGGTCGAGGTGCTCCATCCGGCACCTCCCGTCGGCTACACGGCGCTGCGCCTGCTGCAGGACCCGTATCTGGTGGTGCTGGAGCGGTCGCATCGGCTGGCCGGCCATGATCAGGTGCGGATGGAAGAGCTGGCCCCTGAGGCGTGGGTCGACAACGACCTGCCGGACGCGCCGTGCCGGCAGGTCCCGATCGACGCCTGCACCGCCGCCGGCTATGCGCCCCGGTTCGCCGTCGAGACCCACGACTTCGCCACCGCGCTCGCCTTCGTCCGGCAGGGCCTCGGCATCACCGTGCTGCCGCGCCTGGCCTGCCATGAGCTGCCGGACGAGCTGGTAGCCGTGCCGCTGATCGACCCGACTCCGGTCCGGGCGATCCAGGTGTTGATCAAGGAGGGCACAGCCGGCACGCCGCCGATGCGACGGGCGGTGGAGCTGTTGCGCCGGCGTGCCGTGGCGGAACGGGATCCGGCTGCCTGATCAAGCGGTTGATGATCATGGTCAGGGGAGGATCATCCGGCCCAGTTGATCAAGGATCGTGCGGGTGGCGAGGGGTCCGGCATTCTGGAACCAGACGGCGTCGTCCACCGGGCGGGCGCGGCCCTGTTGGACGGCTTGCAGGGTCGGCCAGAGGGCGCCGGCGGCGTCGGCCGGGACGGCCGCGGCACCGTCGGCGGAGCCGAGCGAGCCGTACAGGATCCAGTCGCCGTCGATCTTGGTCAGTTCCTCGGCCGCCACGTCGGCCGAGACCTCGCCCGCCGGCGCGACCACCGGCCGGGGGAGGCCGACCTCGGCCAGCACCATGCCCGCGGTCGACCCGGTGCCGAGCGACCGGATCCGGTCACCCTGCAGCCGGACCAGCGAGACGACCGGCCGTTCAGTCAGTCGGCCGGCCAGCGCCTCGACGCCGGCCGAGAGCCGCTGCAGCACCTGGTGCGCCTGAGCTTCGCGGCCAAGGGCGGCGGCGAGCAGCAGGTAGTCCGAGCGCCAGTTCAGTGGATCGCCGTCGGTCAGCACCAGGGGCGCGATCTTGGTCAGTTGCGGAGCAAGATCACCGACGCCGGAGGCGTTGCCCAAGATCAGGTCGGGCTGCGCGGTCGCGACCGCCTCGAGGTTCGGCTCGGTCCGCGCCCCGGCGTCGGCGATCCGGTCCAGCGCGGGGGCGAGCGCCGGTGTCGCCGTGCGCAGGTAGTCCGGCACCAGGTCGGCGTCCTGGCCGTGCGTCGCGGCCACCGGGACCAGCTCCAGGCTGAGCAGCGCGTCCAACTGGCCGCCGCTGAGCACCACCACCCGCTGCGGCGCTGCCTGGATCACGGTGTTGCCGCCGGCATGGCGGACGGTCCGCGGGAACGCCCCGTCCGGCTGGTCAGATCCGTAGCCGGCGGCGATGGTTGCGTCGCCGAACCGTACGTGATCAGTCGGTGGCGGGCTGGCGGCGCCGGAGAACCGGTCCGGGGTCGGGTCCGGAGCGGCCGGGCCGGCCGGCGAGGTGGTCGTACACCCCACCAGCAGCAGCCCGGTCAGCAGCATGATCACGGCGAGCCTGCGCGACGTCACCGGCCCATAGTAAGGCTCACCTAAGTGACGGCGTCGGGCGGCAACTCCTTGACACCGCCGACGGCGCCGACGATCGTGGCGCGCGACTGATCAACTCTTCGAGAAAGGCCTCGGATGAGCCTTGGGCAGCGTCGGCTCCGTGCCTCCAGCGCCGTCGCGCTCGGGCTGGCCCTGCTGCTGGCGCCGGTGATGCCGGCGCCGACCGCGGCGGCCGCCGATCACGAGCGGCTGCTCAACGGCGGCTTCGACGACGGCAAGGACCAGTGGTGGAGCAGCGGCAACACCCCGACCGAGGTGCTCGACGGGCGGCTGTGCGCCGAGGTGCCCGGCGGCACCACGAATCCGTGGGACGCGCTGATCGGCCAGAACGACGTCCCGCTGGAACAGGACCAGCCCTACCGGCTCCGGTTCACCGCCAGCGCCAGCAGGCCGGTCGCGATCGTCGGGAACGCCGGGATGGCCGGGCCGCCGAACAGTTCCGCGCTCAGCGGCCGGGTCCAGGTCGGCACCAGCCCGCAGCCGTTCGAGATCGCCGGCACGTCGAAGGTCGGTGCGGTGAAGGGGCAGGTCGCCTTCCAGTTGGGCGGGGCCGGGGAGCCGTACACGTTGTGTCTGGACGACATCTCGTTCACCGGTGGGATCATCCCGCCGGGCGGCATCATCGATCTGGGCAGCCCGGTCCGGGTCAACCAGCACGGCTATCTGGTCGCGGGTCCGAAGCGGGCCACCGTCGTCACCGATGATCAACTTCCGCAGGCCTGGCGGCTGATCGACGACACCGGGCGATCGGTCGCCGGTGGGAAGACGAGGCCGTTCGGCGACGACGCGATGTCCGGGGATGCCGTCCAGCTGGCCGACTTCTCCCGGGTCCGCCGCTCCGGCACCTACCGGCTCAAGGTCGGCGACGAGCTCAGCGAGCCGTTCAAGATCGACACCGATCTCTACGCCGGCCTGCGCCGCGACGCGCTGGCGTACTTCTATCACAACCGCAGCGGCACCCCGATCGAGGCGAAATACGTCGGCGACGAGTACGCCCGCGCCGCCGGACACATCGGCGTCGCCCCCAACCAGGGCGACCTCGCGGTCGGCTGCGCAGCCGACGCCTGCGCCGGCGACCATGATCGGAAGTACGACGTCCGCGGCGGCTGGTACGACGCCGGTGATCATGGAAAGTACGTGGTCAACGGCGCCCTCGCGGCCTGGCAGTTGATCGACTCCTACGAGGAGTCCGGCGACGTCCCGCTGGCGATCCCGGAGCGGGGCGGTGCGTTGCCCGACCTGCTCGACGAGGCGCGCTGGCAGCTGGAGTTCCTGCTGCGGATGCAGCGCGACGACGGATTGGTGTTCCACAAGCTCCACGACGCGGCCTGGACCGGGGTGCCGCTGCGGCCCGCCGACGATCCGCAGACCCGGCTGCTCTATCCGCCGTCCACCGCGGCCACGCTCAACCTCGCGGCCGTCGGTGCCCGCTGCGCTCGGGTCTATCAGCGGCTCGACGCGGCCTTCGCGGCTCGCTGTCTGGAGGCTGCCGGCCGAGCCTGGCAGGCGGCCGCGGAGCATCCGGAGTTGTTCGCGCCGGCCGGCGGCGTCGGTGGCGGCCCATACGACGACACCACGGTGAGCGATGAGTTCTCCTGGGCGGCGGCCGAACTGTTCGCCGCCACCGGTGACCGCGCCTATCTGGGGCGGGTGACCACCCGGCTGACCGCCGCCAACTTCTCCTGGCGAGACACCGGCGGGCTGGCCGAGCTGGCCCTGCTCCGGGTGCCGAAGCTGCTGGACCGGGCCACCCGGGACCGGGTCACCGCGCAGCTGCTCGAGACCGCCGACCAGCATCTGGCCGACCAGCGCAGCCAGGGCTATCCGAACCCGTTCCGGCCCGCGGACGGCCAATACGTCTGGGGCTCCAACAGCGCCGTGGCCAACGAGGCGCTGGTGCTGGCGTACGCGTACCGGATCAGTCATCGGGCCGGTTACCGCGCCGGGGCGCTGGAGGCGATGGATTATCTGCTCGGCCGGAACGCGCTCAACCGGTCCTATGTGACCGGCTACGGCGAGCGGTCCAGCCACAACCAGCACCATCGCTTCTGGGGCCACCAGCTCGATCCGGCGCTGCCCGAGCCGCCGCCGGGAGCGCTGGCCGGCGGGCCGAACTCGGGTCTGGACGACCCGGTCGCCCGCCGCGCGCTGCCCGGCTGCGCCCCGGCGAAGTGCTACATCGACGACATCGGGTCGTATTCGACCAACGAGGTCGCGATCAACTGGAACTCGGCGCTGGCCTGGCTGGCCGCCTTCGCCGACACCGTCCGCTGACCAGGCCGGTCAGCCGAGGGGCAGCTGGACTTCGGTCCGCCAGGTCGCCTCCGGTTGCGGGTGGCTGAGCAGGTAGACCCCCTGGGTGACTGCGGTCGTCACCGACGATCGGGTCTGACACCGGGTCAGGGTCAAGAACGGTCCACGGGCAGCTGCACCAGGGTCTGCCAGCGTTCCTCCGGCTCGGGATAGCCGACCAGATAGACCTCGCGCGCGGTGCCGTCGGTCCGGTCACCGGAGTCCTCGATCCAGGCGGCGAGCACCTGGTAGGCGCCGCCGATCTCGGCCATCACGCCGTGATGGAGGTAGCCGGCCGCCGTCGGATGGCCCGGCAGTTCGGCGATTTCGTACCCGTCTCCGGCCGTGACGTCGGCGTTGACCGGGCAGCAGGCCTGGACGGCGAGACTGCCGTCGTCCAGCGGTCGATAGGTGGCGATCGCCGGACCCTGGCCGACGTTGCCGATCACGGTGATCAACTGACGGAAGAGGTCGCTGATCACCGGGCCGATGTCGTCGTGGCTCGAGCTCGCGGCGACGCCGGAGCACAGCGCCACCCGGACCGGTGTGATCTCCTCGATCGTGACCAGCCGGGATTGATCATCGGCCTCGGCCTCGATCAACTTCAGCCGGGCCTCGATCCGGCCCAGCCGCTCGCGGTCGGCGGCGATCTGATCGCGCAGTTCGCTCTCGCGGCGCCGCAACAGCACGAGCAGGTTGGTCCCGTCGACCTCTTCGTCCAAGATCGACTTCACCTGCTCCAGGGTGAGGCCGAGATCCTTCAATGCCAGCAGCCGGTTGAGCCGGCGCAACTGCTCGGCCTCGTAGAACCGGTAGCCGGAGAACTCGTCCACCCGGGCCGGCCGGAGCAGGCCGATCGCGTCGTAGTGCCGCAGCATCCGCACCGACACCCGGCCCATCGCGGCGAACGCGCCGATCGAGAACATCGCCGGACGGCCCGGTCAGGCCTTGGCGTCCGGTTCGGCCCGCGCGGCCTTGACCCGCGCCTCGGCGCCGTCCAGCCACTGCTGGCAGATCTGGGCCAGTTTCTCGCCGCGTTCCCACAGCTCCAGGGATTCCTCGAGCGGAGCCCCGCCGGATTCGAGCCGCTGCACCACCGCGATCAGTTCCTCGCGGGCCTTCTCGTAACTGAGCTCGGGATCACTCATCGACCGATCCCTCCCTTCTCGATGTCGCGTACGGCGACCGTCAGTTGCCCGTCCGCCACGTGGACCAGCAGGTCGTCGTCGAGGTCGATCTCGGCCACCGACGTCACGGCGTGGCCCTCGCCGTCGACCAAGATCGAATAGCCGCGTTCCAGGGTCTGCTTCGGGGACACGGCACGGACCCGGGCCAGCAGGTGTTCCACCGCCGACTGGTCCTGGCGGACCCGCCCGACCATCGCCCGATGGCCGCGATCGGACAGCGATTGTAGTTGTTCGCGGCGGACCGCGAAGCTGGCCGTCGGGTCGGCCAACACCGGCCTGGTCCGCAGTTGATCAAGGAACTCGCGATGCCGTCGGATCAGGCCGACCATGGACTGACCCAGCCGGGTCCGGGCCTGGTCCAGTCGATCATGCTCCTCGGCGACGTCCGGCACCACGCGCTTCGCGGCCGCGGTCGGGGTCGAGGCCCGAAAGTCGGCGACCAGGTCGAGGATCGGGTTGTCGGTCTCGTGCCCGATCGCACTCACCACCGGCGTCCGGCAGCCGAAGACGGCCCTGATCATCGCCTCGTCGGAGAACGGCAACAGGTCCTCCAGTGAGCCGCCGCCGCGCGCGATGATGATCACCTCGATCTCGGGATCGGCGTCCAGCCGGGCCAGCGCGTCGATCACCTGATCGACCGCTTGCGGGCCTTGGACCAGCGCCGGCTCGGTCTTGATCGCCACCGCCGGCCAGCGGACCCGGGCGTTCTCGATCACGTCCTTCTCGGCGGCGCTGCCGCTACTGGTGATCAAGCCGACCGTGCGCGGCAGGAACGGCAGCCGTTTCTTCAGCTCGCGGGCGAACAGTCCTTCGGCCTGCAGCATCCGCTTCCGCTGCTCCAGTTGGGCCAGCAGCTTGCCCTCGCCGATCGGCGTGATCGCGTCGCAGTAGTAGCTCAGCCGGCCGGCCGTCTCGTAATAGGACGGCTTCAGCCGGGCCACGATCGCGGCGCCCTCGGACAACGGCCCGGCCGAATCGATCGTGGTCGGCGAGGCGGTCACGCTGACCGAGACGTTCGCCAACCGGTCCCGCAGGGTGAGAAAGATCGTCCTGCTCCCCGAACGCCGGTTGATCTCGATCAATTGCGCCTCGACCCAGACGGCGCCGAGCCGATCGATCCAACCCCGGACGGCGCTGGTCACCCGGGACAGCGGGACCGGCTGTTCCGGGGAGGATTGCATCGCCATGGGGGTGAGCGTAACGGGCGTCACTGTCGGTTGGTTCGTTCCCTGAGCCTGTCGAAGGGCAGGCCACGGTGCCGCCCCCTCTGCCCTTCGACAGGCTCAGGGAACGAACCAACCGCGCCAACTAGCATGGCTGCTATGACGACGCCGGCCGACCTGACCACCCAGCCCGCCCCGACCGGGACGAAGCGGGTCCTGCTGGCGGCACCCCGCGGCTACTGTGCCGGGGTCGACCGCGCGGTGATCACGGTGGAGAAGGCGCTCGACCTGTACGGCGCACCGATCTATGTCCGCAAGCAGATCGTGCACAACAAGCACGTGGTGGAGACGCTGGAGCAACGCGGCGCGATCTTCGTCGAGGAACTCGACGAGGTGCCCGAGGGCGCAACCGTGGTGTTCTCCGCGCACGGGGTCTCGCCGGCGGTGCAGACCGAGGCGAAGGACCGCGGCCTGAAGTCGATCGACGCCACCTGCCCGCTGGTCACCAAGGTGCATCACGAGGCCCGCCGGTTTGCCCGGGACGACCTGCAGGTGCTGCTGATCGGCCACGCCGGGCACGAGGAGGTCGAGGGCACCACCGGCGAGGCGCCGGATCACATCACCCTGGTCCAGTCGCCGGCGGACGTCGACGGTCTCGAGATCGCCGATCCGACCAAGGTCGCCTGGCTGAGCCAGACCACGCTGAGCGTGGACGAGACGATGGAGATCGTCGGCCGGCTGCGGCAGAAGCTGCCGCTGCTGATGGATCCGCCCAGCGACGACATCTGTTACGCGACCCAGAACCGGCAGCTCGCGGTGAAGCAGATCGCCCGCCAGGCCGACCTGGTGATCGTGGTCGGCTCGGCCAACTCCTCCAACTCGGTCCGGCTGGTCGAGGTGGCACTGGAGAACGGTGCCAGCGCCTCCTATCGGGTGGACAACGCGACCGAGATCGACCCGGCCTGGCTGGAGGGCGTCTCCGTGGTCGGGGTGACCAGCGGCGCTTCCGTACCCGAAGATCTGGTGTCCGGCGTGCTCGACTTCCTGCAGCTGCAGGGCTTCCCGGCGGCCGAAGAGGAACGGCTGACCGAGGAATCCCTGGTCTTCGCCCTGCCGCCGGAGTTGCGCAAGGATCTGCGCAAGGGCGCCATCAACGACTGAGCGCGCGGCGCAAACCTGATACAACCTTCTGACCGCCTGCGGGCGTTAGTGAGCGGAAGGGTGGTGTCAGATGATTCCTACCGAAACCGGCAAGACCGGCCTGTCGACGTTCGAGGAATACGCCGGCGGCGCCTGGCCGTCGCTCTACCGATCGGCCTACCTCCTCACCGGCAACCACGCCGATGCCGAGGACGTCGCCCAGCAGACGCTGGAGAAGGCGTACCGGTTCTGGTCCCGGATCGTCGCCGCGCCGGTGCCGGAGGCCTATCTGCGGCGAATGCTCACCAACACCTTCCTCTCCGGCCGGCGGCCGAAGCGGCATCGGCTGGAGCTGTTGACCGATTCCTGGTCGGGGCACGAGCAGCCGCACGCGGAACCCGGTCCCGAGGACCAGTTGATGCTCTGGCCGCACCTGAAATCGCTGCCGCCGCGACAACGCGCGGTGATGGTGCTGCGCTACTACGAGGACCTCAGCGAGGAGCAGATCGCCGACACGCTCGGCTGTTCCCGCGGCAACGTGAAGTCCACTGCCCACCGCGCCCTGAAGGCGCTGCGAGCCGCGCTCGACGCGGCCGACACCGGTCAGAGGGGAGAGAACTGATGAACGACCACCTGGAAGACACCCTGCGCCGTGAACTCCGCGAGGTGGCCGGCCGCGTTGCCGTGCCGCCACGGCCCGCCCAGCGCGAGCCAGCGGTCCGGCGCGGCGGGCGGACGCGGCCGTTGCTGGTGGCAGCCGCGGTGATGCTGATCGTCGGCGCGATCGCGGCCCTCGCGTTGTACGGCGGTGGCCGGATCCCGCAGCCGGCGCAGCCGCCGAGGACCCCGACCAGCGTCGCCGTTCGTCCACTGACCGCGGACCCGCCGACGGTCCCATACTCGTTCGGTGGACGTCTCTACGTCGGCGGCACCAGGGTGCCCGGCAGTTGGGGAGGCGTGAAACATGCGGGCGGAGTCTGGGTCGGGATTGGGCCCGACAAGAACTACTGGTGGGGCAGCGGCGCAGAGCCGCGCCCCCTCGGCAGCTGGGCGCTCCTCTCGCCGGACGGCAACTCACTTGTGGGAGGCACCATGGTCAACGACGAACTGTGGCTTTCGCTGATTGACACCCGCACCGGCGACCTGGTCAATGAGTTGTTGGTGACTGAGCCCGACAGGTTCGAGATCGCCGGGGTCACGGACGACCGACGGGTGATCTTCGCCAACAACGGCAAGGACTCACTCTGGCTCGCAGCCGCCGGCGACGAGACCGTCGGAATTCCCGTCACCATGCCGGGGCAGAGGGTGCTGGAAAGCACTTCCGCCGGCCTGATTGTGGAGGAGGAGAGCAGCGAGGCGCTCCACATCGCGACGGTCGACGATTCCGGCGTGCTGACCCTGCACGGAATCATTCCGAGGGAGTTGGTGATGGTGTTCAACCGGTCCGGCAGTTGGGCCGCATACGGCGGGCACTGGGGCGGCGATATCCCCACGATCCCCCATGTCACCGCCGAGTCGCTCGACGGCAACCGGAAGTTGAAACTCCAACCGCCCGACGGAGGCCAACTCATTGTCATGACCTGGGAGGATGACGACCTGCTGCTGGCTGAGATGCACACCGACGGGGTTGCGACCGGCCTGGCCCGCTGCAGCATCCGCGAGGAACGCTGCCTGAAGCTCGACATCCCCTGATCGGTACTCAGCGGTATGACCATGACGACGATCAAAGTCCGAACGGCACGAGGGGCCGCCTGCACCGGCTTGCGGCCGCCACGGGCTCACCCTCGCCCAGGAGATCGAAAGCTCATGGACTGGGGCGGCGCGACCCAAGCCGACGATCGGCGGTACCGCAGCGCCCATCCGCTCAGCGCGGAGGAGATCGACGAGGCCCTTGCCGGCGGCTTCGGGCAGTGAACGCGGCGATCGTCGACACCAGCGCGATCCTCGCGATCTTCGACGCCGGCTACCCCGGAGCACTCACGCTCGCCAAGATCATCGAGGCCGGTGAACTCGTGCTCGGGGCCTCGCCGTTCATCGTTGCGGAGACCGACTACCTGCCTTCGACCCGGCTCGATGCGGCCGCCGCCCAGTGGTTCGCGCTCTGTGCCGGGGCACGGGCCGATCTACCGGCTCCGTTCACGGAGGTCTGGGTGGTGCTGAGCGGAGCATTGCTGGTCGGCGAGGACGCCGAGGCCGAGACGGTGTGGGCCGGCGAGTTCGTCCGCGTGCCGGAGCAGGCGCCCGGGCTGGTCGAGGCGCTTGAGGACACGACGCTGGTCTGCGTGTCAGCGCCCGCACACTGACCCGCTAGGACCCGGTCTCGCGGTCCTCGCCCGGGGCCGGCAACTCATTCTGGACCAGGTCGAACAGGTCCGGCTCGGGGCGGACCAGCTCCTCGGCTTCCGGCACGGCGTCGGTCTTGCCCCGGCGCCGGGTCCGGCCGATGATCGGCTCGACCTGGGCGGCGTCCTCGACCAGCTCCGGGGCCTGGATCTGCCGGACCGGGTCGTCCACGCTGGTCAGCGCGGTCAGTTCCTGGTCGGTGACCTTGAGATCGGTGAACTGGCGGGCCTTGACCATCACCCGGCCCTCGACGGTGGCGATGGTGTCGTTGTAGGCGGTGACCGAGGTCCGCAGGGCCCGGCCGAGCTTGTCCAGCCGGTTGCCCATCGTGCCCAGCCGATCATGCAGATCACGGCCCAGCTGCAGCACCTCGGCCGCGTTCTCGGCCAGCTTCGCCTGCTTCCAGCCGTACGCCACCGCCCGCAGCATCGCGATCAGCGTGGTCGGCGTGGCCAGCACGACGTCGCGGCGGGAGGCGTACTCGTGCAGATCGGGCGCCAGCCGAAACGCCTCCGCGGCCAGCGCCTCGCTGGCCAGGAACAGCACCACGAACTCGGGCGTCCCGGCGTCGGCCTGCCAGTATTTCTTGGCGCTCAACTGGTCGATGTGGGTCCGGACATGCTGGGCGAACCGCTGCAGGGCGTGGCTGCGCTGGTCCGGATCGTCGGTCTCGTGGGCGTCCAGGAAGGCGCTCAGCGGGACCTTGGCGTCAACGAAGACGCACTTGCCCTCGGCCAGGTCGACCCGCATGTCCGGCCGGACCGCGCGGTCGTTGCTGCTGGTCGTGAACTGGGTGGTGAAGTCGCAGTGCTCGATCATCCCGGCCAGCTCGGCGACCCGCTTCAGCTGCAGCTCGCCCCAGGCGCCGCGGACGTGCGGCTTGCGCAGTGCGGTGGTCAGGGCGTGCGTCTCCCGGCGCAGGTTCTCCCCGGTCAGCTGCACCGACTGGACCTGCTGGCGCAGGTCGGCCGAGAGCCGGACCCGCTCCTTCTCCACCTCGGTCAGCCGCAGGTTGAAGCGGTCCAGGCTCTCCCGGACCGGCGCCATCAGCTGCTCGGTCGCCTTGAGCCGGGCGTCGGCGGAGGCCTCGGCGAACTTGCTCTGCTTCTCGATCGTCTCGCCGGACAGCACCTTGAACTGGTTCAGCATCGCCTCCCGATCGGCGGCCAGCTCGGCGGCGCGACTGACTGCGGCGTCGCGTTGGGCGATGGCCTTGGCGACCTGGGCGCCGACCTCGGCCGCCTCTGCCTGCGCCGCCGACGCCAGGGCCCGGGCCTCGGCGACATCGGTCCTGGCCTGGGACAGCTCGGATCGCGACTGGGAGGACTCGCTGCGCGCCTCCGCGGCCAGGGTCTGGGCCTGGGCCAGCTCGGCCCGGGACCGGCTCTCCTCCCGCGCCTCGGTCGTCTCCTGCCGGGACCGCCACACGATTCCGGCCACGGCGGCACCGACGGCCATCCCGATCACCAGACCGGAGATCATCGCGACGACCGTCGTTACATCCATATCCGTGATCCTGCCCGCCCCGGCCGACAATCCGTCGGAGGCACCGCCGGGAGGGCCGGGATCGACCCGGCTCAGTCGGTCGGATCCGCCGCTGTGGTCGGATCGTTCGCTGTCGGCGGCTCGGTCGTGCCGGTCGGGGTCGGCAGCAGGGCACGGATCCCGTCCGCCAGGTCCTGGGCTGTCGGCGTCCGATCCGGGTCGACGAGGAACTGCACCATCAGCCCCGGATACAGCGCCATCATCAGCGAGCCCACCGACCGCACCTGGTGCTCGTCGAGCTCGTCCTCGGCGACGCCGAGCACCTCGGCGGCGAGACCGCGGCGGGCGAGCTCGTGGGCTTCGGCCAGTTGGTCCCGCAGTTCGGTGGAGTGGGCGGCGCCGATGTAGGCCTCGATGCTGCTGCTCAGCACCGCGCGAGCCTGGCCGAACGAGGTCAGCAGGCCGCCGAAGAACTCCTCGAACGCCTCGAACGGGGTCGCGTCCGCCGGCCGCGGGTGCCGGGCCAGCACCTGGTCGGTGAAGTCGGCGACCACGGCGACCATCGCGGCGTTGAGCAGCGCTTCCTTGGAGCCGTAGTGGTAGCCGATCGAGGCCAGATTGGTGCCGGACGCGGCGACGATGTCGCGGGCCGTGGTCCGGGCGTACCCCTTCTCGGCCAGGCATCGCTTCGCGCCCTCCAGCAACTGCTCCTTGTGGCCCATGAAGGCAGCCTAACAACGATCTACACGAGCGTTTTATACAAACGTATAAGACGTATGTATAGTTGTCGTCATGCGACGACCCGACGACGACGCGATCACCCGGCTGCTGACCGCCGCGTTCCTCGACGACCCGGTGATGCGCTGGCTGTTCCCGGATCCGGACACCCGGCCGGCGGCACTGACCACGGTGCTCCGCCTGTTCCTGCGCAGCGGGCAGGTTCGGAGTCTCGACCCGGACGGACAGCCGCGAGCGGCGGCGGTCTGGTCCAGTCCGGCCGAGCACGAGGTGCCGGCCCCGGCCGAACCGTCCCCGGTCCTGGTCCCGCACCTCGACCGGTTGGCCGACCTTGATCGACTTCTCGGCGCGCGGTATCCGGCCGGAGTCGATCATCGCTATCTGCGGGTGATCGGCGTCCAGCCGGCCGACCGCGGCCGGGGCCATGGTGGAGCGTTGCTGGGTCGGGGACTGGCGGAGTGGGATGCGGCCGGGCTGCCGACCTATCTGGAGGCCTCGTCGCCGCGCAACGCCGCGCTCTATGCCCGACACGGCTTCAGCCCGTACGGCGAACCGGTCCGGTTGCCGGACGGACCCGAGCTCTTCCCGATGTGGCGCGACCCGCGCCCGACGACCGACCAATGATCCTTCCCCCGAACTGATCACCCAGCGCACCCGCATCATGATCATCGACCGAACTGGAGCACAGCCATGACGAACGCACCTGCACGCGCCGCGATCACCGACGTCACCGTCGTCGACGTGATCGACGGCCGGTCCCAGCCCGGCCAGACCGTGTTGATCACCGGCGACCGGATCGGCCGGATCGGACCGTCGGCCCAGATCCCCGTACCAGAAGGGTTCCAGGTCGTCGACGGGACCGGCCGGTTCCTGATCCCGGGCCTGGCCGACATGCACGTCCACGACAGCGGCAACGAGCTGATCGACGGGCCACTGATGGTCGCGAACGGCGTCACCACCGGCCGGGTGATGTGGGGCACCCCGCACCTGCACGACTGGCGACGCCGGATCGAGTCCGGTGAGCGACTCGGTCCGCGGTGGATCATCGCCAGCCCGCTCGTCGACGGCGGACCCTCGCTCTGGGAGGACGCACCGGCCGATCAGGAATACATCGTCGCCACCTCCGAGGCGGAGGGGCGCGCTGCCGTACGCCGGGCCAAGGCGGAGGGGGCGGACTTCGTCAAGGTCTACTCCCGGCTGACACCCGAGACGCTGCAGGGGATCGCCGACGAGGCGGCCAAGCTCGAGATCCCGTTCGCCGGGCACCTGCCGGACGCCGTGTCGTTCGAGGATGCGACCAACTGGGGTCAGCGCAGCTTCGAGCATATGCACCGGTTCGGGCCGGAGACCTCACGGCACTTCGAGCGACTGCAGCAGGCGATGGCCAAGGTCGAACCCGACTGGAATCCGCTCTACAGCTCGTGGTTCCAGCAGGTCGAAAGGATCGAATGGGAGGCCGCCAACACGCACAGCGCGCATCGCGCGGCGCGGCTGTTCGACCGGGTCGCGGCCGCCGGCGCCGCGGTCTGCCCGACCCTGGTGCTGCACCGCGTCCTGGAGCGTCCCGACTCGGTCGATCCGCGTGATCATCGGCTGCAATACCTGCCGTCCGACCTGGCGGGGTTCTACGAGTTCATCGTCGACGGCTTCTACGCCGGGCACCGGACGCCGGAGGAGGGCTTTCGGGCACGGGTACTGTTCCAGTGGCGGCTGGAGACCGTCGCGGAGCTGGAGGCGGCCGGAGTACGGCTGCTGGCCGGCACCGACACGATGACCGGCTACGTCTTCCCGGGCTTCTCGCTGCACGACGAGTTCGGCCTGCTGGTCGCCGCCGGTCTGAGCCCGCTCCGGGCCTTGCAGACGGCCACCATCGAGCCGGCCCGCTATCTCGGTGTTGATCAACACCAGGGCAGCATCGCGGAGGGGAAGGTGGCCGACCTGGTGCTGGTGGACGAGGATCCGCTGGCCGATGTTGCCCACACCAAGGGGATCCGGGCCGTCCTGGCCCGCGGTCGGCTGCTGGACCGCGCCGCGCTCGACGGCCTGTTGGCCGGCATCCGGGAGACCGCCGCGGCGGCGACGGACGAGACCGCGGCCGCGGCTGCCGGCTGACTCCGGCGCACCGTAGTCGATCATGGTCGCGACCTCGGGTCGCGACCATGATCAACACGGGTTCGGTCGATCGGGTGGCTGGCGGTCAGCCGAACTGGGCGGCGACCGCGGCGTGCACGGCGCTGGAGTAGTCGGCGTCGTAGCGGTTGATGGCGCCGAAGACCCAGCCGCCGGACCGGCTGAAGGTCCAGCCCGAGGTGGATTCGAAGGTGCCGTTGGCGAGATGGCAGCCGGTCAGCGCGACGTCGTCGAACGACACGTCGACCGCGTAGTTGGAGACACCCAACTTGTCGTACAGCCGCAAGGTCAGGGTGGTCGAACCGCCGACCAGATAGGGCGTGAGATCGCGCGGTGAGTTGGTGTACCAACCGGTGCCGTCGGTGGCGACGTCGCGCTCCCAGAGCAGGTTGCCGTTCGCCAGGGCCTGCTTGAAGTGGTAGCCGGCGGTGCCGCCGTCCGGCGCCGTGTCGGTGTTGAAGGCGACCAGCGAGCAGGTCGAGGAACCCGCGTCCAGGGTGACCGTCGTGCTGGCCGCCGCGAAGCTGCCGGCCGTCGTCGGCGTCGACGACTCGACCTCGAACCGCAGCGCCCCACTACCGGAGTGGGCGCGATTGGTGTCACCGCTGGGCTTGCCCGGCGTGAGCGGCAGGTTGTACTGGACGATGCCCGGGATCTTCCCCTGGCTCATGAACGTCAGGCCGACCTGGGTGACCGCCTTGACGTAGTTCACGTCCGGTGGCGCGACCGCGGAACTGAGCTTCGAGGCGTACGGCATCAGGAAGACCTTGTCGCCGGTGCGGGCGGCGTTGGCCACCACCGTGGTCAGCTGGCTGCTGACCGTGGCGGTCCACATCGTGTTGTTGTACGGCTCGTCCCGGAACGGGAAGATGAAGCCGTCCAGCTTGGGTCCGTAGGTGTCGGCGAAGCTGGCGTTCTTCAGCGCACTCCAGTAGGTCGTCGCGTAGAGATCGAGACCCGGCGTGATCGCGTTCGCGGCGTCCCGCAGCTGTTGCAGATAGGCCGGGGTGAACTTCCCGACGTTGGCGTTGAAGTCGTCGATCGCCCAGGCCGTGAGGTTCGGGTAGGTCGCCCGGACCTTGGCGATCTCCCTGGCCCAGCTGACGTAGTCGCTGCCGTACGGCGGCGGTGAGCCCTCGCTCGGCGGGGTGAGGTAGACCCACACCTTGATCCCGGCCGCCTGGGCCGCGGGCATGAACTCGTCGACGAAATCGGTCCACTCATTGGCCTTCCAGACCAGGTAGGCGTAGGTGTTGGCGTTGAGCGCCTTCGCCCGGTTGATCGTGACGGCGCTGTCGA
Source organism: uncultured Actinomycetota bacterium (assembly GCA_963746025.1). Taxonomy (GTDB): domain Bacteria; phylum Actinomycetota; class Actinomycetes; order Propionibacteriales; family Propionibacteriaceae; genus Microlunatus. The sequence continues at coordinate 228,051 of CAVUZU010000009.1, read as the reverse complement.
TCCGGCCGTCCGCGCCGACGACCTCGCCGGCGTAGGTGGCCAAGGTGCCGGCGACGGGTGCCGCAGTCGCCGGCGTAACCGCAGTGGTCGAAAGCCCCACGGTGACCAGATGGGCCGCCAGAATCGCGGCCAACGTTGTGCCCAAGGGGCGGATAGGGGACATGACTTAGATATAGATCCACCCACCGTCGCGGGTCAATGGATGGCGAATTTGTGCAGCGAAAGTAGTCCGTAACTAGGTATTTCGGACGCCGTCTCTGAGGCTTGCAAGTCCCCGACGGTGACGGGACCGCCAAGACCTGGCCGGCGGCTCCTCGTCACGGACCGACGGATAGGTTTGGTGCCATGTCCGCCGCTGTTGATCATGCTCGCGACCTCGCCGCCTTCGTCGTCGCTTCGCCCACCTCCTACCATGCCGCCGCCGAGGGCGCCCGGCGGCTGGAGGCGGCCGGCTTCACCCGGCAGGACGAGGCCGAGCCGTGGCAGGGAGGCGCCGGCGGCCGGTTCCTGGTCCGGGACGGGGCGTTGCTGGCCTGGCGCGTGCCGGAGGGGGCCGGCCCGACGACGCCGTACCGGATCCTCGGCTCGCACACCGACTCACCCAGCTTCAAGCTGAAGCCGAACCCGGACTTCGGCAGTGCCGGCTGGGGCCAGGTCGGGGTCGAGATCTACGGCGGGCCACTGCTCAACTCCTGGCTGGACCGCGAGCTCGGCCTGGCCGGCCGGCTGGTGCTCACCGATGGTCGCGAACTGCTGGTCCGGACCGGGCCGATCATGCGGATCCCGCAGTTGGCGATCCATCTGGATCGGGCCGTCAACGAGCAGGGTCTGCAGTTGAGCAAGCAGCAGCACACGGCGCCGATCTGGCTGGTCGGCGCCGACCGGCGGTCGATCCTTGATCATCTGGCCGGTTTGGCCGGGGTGGCCACCGCCGAGATCGGCGGCTTCGACATCCTCGCCTTCGACACGGCGGCGCCGGCCGTCTTCGGCATCGATGATCAGTTCCTGGCGTCCGGCCGGCTGGACAACCTGAGCAGTGTGCACGCGTCGCTGACCGCCTTGATCAACTCCGAGTCCGGCGACTCGATCGGGGTGCTCGCGGCGTTCGATCACGAGGAGGCGGGCAGCGGGTCACGATCCGGAGCCGCCGGTCCGATCCTGGCCGACGTGCTGGACCGGATCGCGGCCTCCCTCGGCGCGGACGTCGACCAGCGGCACCGGGCGCTGGCCGGCTCGTACTGCCTGTCGGCCGATGCCGGCCACGCCGTGCATCCCAACTATCCGGGCCGGCACGACCCGGTGAACCGGCCGCTGCTGGGCGGCGGCCCGTTGCTCAAGATCAACGCCAATCTGCGGTATGCGAGCGACGCCCGGGGTGCCGCGGTGTGGCACACCGCCTGCCGGGTCGCCGGGGTCAGCAGCCAGGAGTTCGTCTCCAATAACGACCTGCCCTGCGGCACGACGATCGGACCGCTGACCGCCACCCGGATCGGGATCACGACGGTGGACGTCGGTGTCCCGCTGCTGTCCATGCATTCGGCCCGCGAACTGGCCGGAGTGGATGATCTGCGGGCTTTGTCCCAGGCGATGCAGGCATTCCTGGCGGGCTGATCAATTCCGTGATTGGCTGGTGATCGGAGCAGCCGGGGGGCAGTTCGGGGAGGCGATCATGAGTCGCGAAGATCAACTGATCGCCAGAGCATCGCGGCTCGAGTCCCAGGGCAGCGACTGGTATGCCGATGGTCGCTTCGAGCAGGCCGCAGCCGACTTCGAGCAGGCCGCGGCCATCTATCGACAGCTGATGGTGGACAGCCCGACCAGGTTCGCGTTGCGGCTGGCCGCGGAGATCAACAACCTGGCGCTGGCCTGGGCCAAGCTCGGCCGGTACGAGGAGGCGGTGGCCGCGCTGACCGAGGCGATCCAACTGGCCGGACCGTACGACGATCAGCCCGAGGTGCTGCCCTTCCTGGGCGGGGTCACCTCCTCGCTGGCCGGGGCCCTGGCCGAGCTCGGGCAGCAGGCCGAGGCGCTGGCGATCAGCGAACGGGCGGTGCTGTTCCGGCGGGCCGTGCTGCCGGCCGGCGAATTGATCATCGACGCCGACCTGGCCCGGACGCTGCGGCTCTATGCCCAGCTCCGGGCCGCCGCCGGGGTTGAACTCGATCGCGCCCAGCCGACCATCGGCGAGTCGGTGGCGATCTACCAGGAGCTCGCGGCGGGCGATCCGGCCCAGTTCGAGCCCGAGCTGTTCGCGTCCTTCGCGGTGATGGCCGCCGTGCTGGACCGGGTCGGCCGGGACGACGAGGCGCAGGCGATCCGGACCTTCCTGGAGGACAAGATCTACTGATCGGGAACACTCGCGGCCGGTCATGAGTTGGTACTCAGGTAGATATTTGCACCTTCAACTACCTTTGGGAGGAACTCTATGGATTCGCAGCGGAGCGCCCGCCGGGATCTCGGCCTGCTGATCGTCCGGATCGGGCTCGGCGTGGTGATGATCGCGCACGGTTGGCAGAAATACGCCCAGAACACCCTCGAGGGAACGCAGCAGGGATTCGCCCAGCTGGGCGTCCCGTTCCCCGAGCTCGCCGCTACCGGCGTCACAGCACTCGAGGTGTTCGGTGGGGCGGCGATCATCCTCGGTCTGCTCACGCCGCTGGTCGGTCTTGCGTACGCGGCGACCATGATCGGTGCGGCGGTGCTGGTGCACGCGCCGAACGGCTTCTTCGCCGCCGGCGGTGGCTACGAGTTCGTCGGCCTGCTCGCCGTCCTCAGCCTCGGACTGGCGATCGCCGGTGCGGGTCGGTTCAGTCTTGATCATGCTCTGGTCGGCCGTCGTCGCGAGCGGGTCGCGACCGAGCGGGCTGCAACCGAGCGGGCCACGGTCACCGCGTCCTGAACGCCACGGAGCCGGCCGCGGCTGCTTGATACCGTGCGTTCATGATCGACAACTCGGGCGGTCCCGAACCGGGCGACGGCGCGGCGGAGGAGCGGCTCTCCGGCGGGGTCTCGGCCGAGGTGACCCGGGTCGGCCAGACGGTGCGGAAGACCGCGTCGCCGGCGAGCCGGACCATCCAGGCGTTCCTGCGGCACCTTCATGATCAGGGCTGCAGCCAGGTGCCGCGGCCGCTCGGCTTCGACGAGGTGGGCCGCGAGGTCTGGCCGTACCTCGAAGGGCGTCCCGGGTATCCGCCGATCACCGCCGACCTGGCCTCCGGCGCGGCACTGATCGACGCGGCGACGACGATCCGGCGGCTGCACGATCTGTCCGTCGGTTATCGCGCGGACGGGTGGAACGAGGGGCACGCCGATCCGTCCGGCGAGGCGGAGGTGGTGTGCCACAACGATCTGGCGCCGTTCAACCTGATCTATGCCGACCAGCAGGTCGTCGCGGTGATCGACTGGGACGGCGCCGCGCCGGGCCGCCGGGTGTGGGATCTGGCCTACGCGGTCTGGCGTCTGGTGCCGCTGCACCGGCCCGGCTACGCCGAGCCGCTGGGCTGGCCCGCGGAACTCGACCGGACCCGCCGGCTGGTGCTGTTCGCGGACGCGTACGGGCTGAGCGAGCCGGACCGACGGGTGCTGCTGGACGTCGTCCGGGAACGCCAGGAACTCAACCAGCGAGGGATGGCCGAGCTGGCGGCGCGCGGCCGGATCACGCCGCTGCCACCGACCGATCCGCGCGCCGAGAGCGGCGACCTGGACTACCTGGCCGAGCACGCGGACCGCTGGCGGGCCGCGCTGCTCCAAGATCACCAGGCGTGATCACTCAGTTGGGCCAAGCGGTCGATGACCGGATCCATCGCCGGCGACCCTATGCTTGGCGCTCGTGGCACTCACCATCGGCATCGTCGGGCTTCCCAACGCGGGCAAGTCGACGCTGTTCAACGCACTGACCCGGAACAACGTCCTGGCGGCGAACTACCCGTTCGCCACCATCGAGCCCAACGTCGGCGTGGTCGGCGTCCCCGATCCGCGGCTGGCCGTGCTGGCCAAGCTGTTCGATTCGGAACGGATCGTGCCGGCGACGGTGAGCTTCGTCGACATCGCGGGCATCGTCCGCGGCGCCAGCAAGGGCGAGGGGATGGGCAACGCGTTCCTGGCCCACATCCGGGAGGCGGACGCGATCTGCCAGGTCACCCGGGCCTTCCGCGACATCGACGTGACCCATGTCGACGGCGAGGTGAACCCGGCTTCGGACATCGAGACGATCACCACCGAGTTGATCTTGGCTGACCTGGCGACCATCGAGCGGGTGTTGCCGCGGCTGGAGAAGGAATCCCGGATCAACAAGGACAAGCTGGCCGCCGTGGCGGCGATCCAGCAGGCCCAGGAGATCCTGAACTCCGGCAAGACGATCTATGCCGCCGGCCTTGATCGCGAACCGCTGCGCGAGTTGTTCCTGCTCACCGCCAAGCCCTTCATCTTCGTCTTCAACTGCGACACCGACGAGCTCGCCGACGAGGAACTCAAGGCCCGGCTGCGGGCTGTGGTCGAGCCCGCCGAAGCGATCTTCCTCGACGCCAAGATCGAATCCGAGCTGGTCGAGATGGAGCCCGACGAGGCGGCGGAACTCCTGGCCGAGATGGGCATCGACGAGCCCGGCCTGGACGTGCTCGCCCGAGTCGGCTTCGACACCCTCGGCCTGCAGACCTACCTCACCGCCGGCCCCAAGGAATCCCGCGCCTGGACCATCCCCAAGGGCGCCTCCGCCCCGCAGGCCGCCGGCGTCATCCACACCGACTTCGAGAAGGGCTTCATCAAGGCCGAGGTGATCTCCTACGCCGACCTCGTCGAAACCGGCACCATGGTGAACGCCCGCGGCAAGGGCAAGGTCCGGATCGAGGGCAAGGACTACATCATGAGCGACGGCGACGTGGTCGAGTTCAGGTTCAACGTCTGATGTCCCCGCACTACCGGGGCTACGCGAATCTGTGGCAGAGGGCGTCAGCCGTCAACGTGCATTTTTGATGCTCGTGCGAGCCGTGTCACGAGATCATCCGGGACCGACTTGCGTGGTGGGAAGGTGATCCCGGTCTTGCTCGCTTTCAGGCCTGCCGCTGCTATCTCTTCGGCATGATCTGAGATCGCGGGGGCGAGAAAGTACAGCCCGATCTGCTTGCTGAACGCCGCGTAGCTCGCAACGACCGTGCCTTGGATCCTGAACCCGGGCAGGTTGTACGCCGTCATCTCCTCTGCTTCCGGCAGCGCCCCGCCCAGGAGATCCCGTAGATGAGTGAGGACAGGGCGGAACGCCTCAGGTGAAGCGGCGATGTAGGAGTCGTGGTCAGCGATAACTGCCATGCCTGTGCCTTCCTCTCAGGTGTGGAAACTTTAGCTGGAGACGCGTCCGCGGCTACCGCTCGCCCCGCCGATAGTGGTCCGCCTCGATCTCCCAATCACGGCTTGGGGGGAGTCGCGCCGTCATGGAGCAGGGCGTACGTTCTCCGTGCCTGGACCTCCACCTCGGCGGGGTCGTCCCCGCCGGCGAGACGCTGAATGATCGGAGCCAGCCACTCCCAGCCGTGGGCGGTCAGGCGCGACGACCAGGTGCCAAGGAAGTCCTCCGCGCGCCAGATGCCGGCGTGGTTCTCCGGCCCGTTCCGTTCTCCGGTCGCGACGAGGCGTTCAGCGAAGGCGATCCACACGAACTCGTTGACATAGCCGGACGGTGACCAGTCACAAAGCACGGTGAAGGTGACTGGGCTCATCACGGGCGGTCGGTCGAATGATCGCGGACCGGGCTCCGACCGCGCCCCTCGATGATCGTTTTCGGTCTTGGCCGCCCGTCAGGCGTGGCCAGGCACAGCGTGATCGAATACCTCCGGTTAACTTCGTGCGGCGCAATCTCCATGGTGACGATTCTCGTCGAGCGCCGAGGTCGAGTTGTCGCGGCTCGCGGAGGCCTTGGACGGGCTCCGTTCGCCGCTGGAGCGGTTAGCGGATTGAAGGCAGTAGTCGGAGGTTCCTTCGCCGTGGAACCTGGTCGAATTCCGCCTCAACGTGTCACGGCTGGCCCACCAAATGCCATGGGGACAGGCCTCAGGCCGGCATGTCGACGGTCAGTCCGGCTGCCTCGGCGGCATCGGCCAGTCGTTTGTCGTACGTGACGAATGAGCTGAGTTGCGAACGGATGCGGAGAGCTGTTGCCAGGTGAATGGCGTCCAGACTCCGTACGGTCACGGGTTTCACGGATTGGGCCAGAACCCGAATGCTGGCATCCAGTTCGACCAACTCGATCAGGTCGAGGACCGGGTGCAGTCGGGCAACGGCTTCCGGGGCGTGCCGTGCCAGCGCCCGCGATGACTCGATCTCCGCCAGCACCGAACTCGTCCATCCGGTCTCCGCCCGGTCATCGAGCCAGCCGCGCAAAGCCTGGGTTTCGGCCTCGGCGTGGACGAGTTTCACGATGGCGGCCGAGTCGAGATAGATCACCCGCGGTCGTCCTCGCGGTCGCTGGCGATCTCAGCTGCGATGTCGATGCCGTCAGGGTCGCTGAGCGGCATCCGCAGAACGGCGCGGCGCATCGCTGCGGCCCGCTCCTTGCGCAGTGCGGCTTCGAGTACGGCTCGGCGGATGGCCGCCGAGCGGGAGCTGCCGTCATGGGTCAGCACCGCCAGGGCGTGCTCGGTCTCCGAATCGCTGCGGATCGTGATGGTGTCAGCCATCCAGCCAGCGTAAGATATTGTGTCTTACGCGACAAGCTCTGGGCGATGGCTAGACGCCGAAGCAGGGGCGGCAGGCCTCATAGCCGGTGATCTCGGCTCTGGGGTGGTCCGACTGGATCCAGTTCTGCCTGGTGAGTCGAAGGCGGTCCGAGACGAGCACCTCGTCGCCTCGGGCATCCCTTGAGATGCCGTCCGGCTGGTAGCCGAGCTTTCGGGAGACACCTTGGGAGGAATGGTTGTCCTGGAAGACCTCCGTCAGGGCGGCTTCCGCCTCCAGCAGATCGAACGCCAAGGTGAGGAGGCCGATCCGCGCCTCAGTGCCGAATCCCTTGCCCTGATAGGGCAGGCCGAGCCACGACGAGGTGGCGACTTCGCGGACGACACGGAAGTCGCGGGCGCGCAGCGAGACCATGCCGATGGGCTGTCCGTCCGCGAACACACACAATCCGAGTCCCCACCGGTCAGCAGTCCAATCGGCAACCTGACCCCAGTGCCCTCGCACCACAGCCAGAGCCCGATCCTGGGCTGACCCTTCGGTCCAGGGCGTCAGAAACGGCCGCTCCGACGCAGCGTGAAGGCCGGCGCCGGCAACCTCCGCCACTTCCGCCAGTTCCCGCTCGTGCGGAAGGCGAAGGATCAGCCGGTCTGTGCTGACCTGCAGTCGATAAACCGGCCAGATGTCGGAGAGCATGCCGTGAGTGTCACCGCCCGCAGCGCTCGAGTCGAACCATTTTTCAGTTACTGGAGCAATCCGATGGCCAGCGCCATGCCCAGGAAGTGCACCAGCTGGTAGGCGTTGTTGATCACGGTGAGCCGTACGGGCTTCTGCTCGAACGCGTTGTGCTGGGCCAAGGTCGTCAGTGAGAATCCAAACCAGAGCACGAATCCGACGGCCAGCTCGATCCCGAGAGAGTCGTTCTCGAAGAAGCCCGTCGCAACGGAACAGCTCGCGGCGAGGACCAGCGCCGTGACCAGGATCGACGCCAGCAGGACCGCGAACGGACGCTTGCCGACCCTCTTAGAGTCTTCCTCGGTCACTCCGGTCAGCTCCCGCCAGACACGGACGAAGCCCCACCTGCCGTACCAGACCCCGGCTATCACCATCCCGACCGCGGTCGCCACCACGACGGCCAGCCAGCTGATGCTCAGCTCCATGCGAATTCCTCTCGTTCGACGCAGCTCCCGCGCGGCTTGATAGAATCAAGCATGGTTGAAATAGTCAAGCGAGACGAGAAGATGCCGCGCAGCTATGGGCAGTTCTGCGGCCTCGCGCGCTCGCTGGACCTCGTCGGCGACCGTTGGACCCTGCTGATCGTGCGGGAGTTGCTGCCCGGCGCGATGCGCTACTCCGAACTCAGGGCTTCCCTCGTCGGTGTCGCGAGCAACCTGCTCGCGGAACGGCTGCGGTCCCTGGAGGCGAACGGGATCGTCGAGCGCCGGCTGGAGGAGACCGGCGTTGCCTACGCGCTCACGCCCTGGGGTGCCGGGCTGCGGGAGCCGATGGAGGCGCTCGGCCGGTGGGGCGCGCCGCTGCTGGCGACCGGACGTGGCGACGATGCGTTCCAGCCCCGCTGGCTGACGCTCGCTCTCCCCGCCCTGCTCCGGGGCGCGACGGCGAGTCCTCCGGTCGAGCTCGGCGTCGAGACCGACGGATTCCTGATGGTGCTGCGCATCGCCGAGGACGGCCCCAGCGCTTTCGTCCGACCGCAGGAGCCGGACACGATCTTCACCGCGACGCCGGAGGTGATCGTCGGGCTCGCGGTCGGCGGCCTCACGATCGACCAGGCACTCTCCCTCGGAGACCTCAAGGGCGACCGACGAGTCCTTGGCCAGGTGTTCCCGCCAGGCCGTGCGGCCGCCGAGGTCGCGGTCCCGCCGTCAACGACGAGCGCCTGACCGGCGTCGGCGGCCCGCTGATCCGTGTCCGCACGATCGTCGACTGTGACGATTCCCGGCCTTCCGGACCGTTTCGAGACGGGAATCTTCACACTCGGCGCGAGCTGTCTCTCGTGCTGAGGTGACGTCCGATGGCCTGCGCGTGCAGGTTGGCGATCTCTATCCGGGCGACCCACGCCATCGGATCGGTGTCGTGGACATCCGCTGCGGCGTCGAAGTCCTGAGCGATGCGGTACGACAGCCCGTTCATCGCCTGATATCCGATGCCGAGGCCGGCCCCTTCGATGAGCAGCGGCCACTCCACGTCGTTGGCGATCGAGTCCTCCTGGCCTTCGCCGATCACGATCCGCGCCGCCGCGGGCGACAGGAGTCTGGTGGCGAACATCAGATCCCACGGCCGACCGGTCATCAGTTCGTAGAGGTGGTTGACGATCGACTCGGTGGCGCGCAGCCGCGCCGGGCAGGCCGCCATCGCCTGGGCGGTGCGGCCGACCACGACCAGGTCCGGATGATCAGCTTCGAGGAACGAGACGAGTTCTTCGGTGTCGGCCATGATCCACCGCAACACGTGATCGAGATCGGAATACAAGATCGCTGCAGGATCGAGGGTCTGTGCGAGCTCGACGGCGTCGCGGCGATGCCGACCGACATTGCCATCAGCGGGTCGTCGCGTGATGGCGGCGCCGAGGTCGTCCGCCAGAAACGACACGACACTTGGCGAGGTCGGCTCGGTGGCAGCAATTCCACAGCCACTGAAGATCATCCGAAGTGCCGACTGTGCCTGGTGCAGTCCGCCTAGGCAGGCTCCCGTCGGATCGTGCACGGTGGCGGCAAGTGCCGCCCGCTGTGCCGTGATCACGGGGCCCAGTATCGCCGAGCTGGGTGCCTGCGGTCTCCCCGGTCCGTCTGGAGTAATCACCAACGCTTGACCTGGAGTGCACTCCAGGGTGCAGGGTGAAGGGATGAACGATCAGGGACCGGGGGAAAGCTGCGGCGTCGACGAGTTCACGCTGGAGGTCGACGAGCCGCTCAGCATCGGGCAGGTCGCGGGGTTGACCGGACTGAGTCAGGACACCCTGCGCTGGTACGAGCGCGAGGGCCTGGTGGACAGTGTGGCGCGCGACGGGTCCGGCCGCCGGCAATACACCCAGCAGGATCTGCGGCGGCTGTTGCTGCTGATGCGGCTGCGGACGACCGGCATGCCGGTGAGCGAGATGCGACGGTACGCGGGCCTGCTGAAGGCCGGGCCGGCCACCGATCGGCAGCGGGCCGAGCTGTTGGAAGCCCATCGCGATCGGGTGCTCAGCCACATTGTTGATCTTCAGCACGATCTGGAGATGATCAACCGCAAGATCGCCTCCCACCGGCGGGCCTTGTCGCCCGCTGTCTCCGGCTAGCCCCTGCACCACTAATTCTTTCACACGGCAGTCACGGCAACGCCGGCCCGGCTCGGGCCCGGCGTCGATTACCCACGAATCGGGAGACAGTTTCATGCTCTACCGCACCATCGGAAACCGCCGCACCGTCAGCGCCCTCTGCCTGGGGGCGATGAACTTCGGCACCAGGACGGACCCGGCAACGGCGACCGCGATCCTTGATCGTTTTGTCGCCGCGGGCGGGACGTTCATCGACACGTCCAACAATTACAGCCAATGGCACGGGCACGGCGGGGAGAGTGAGGAGTTGCTCGGCGGCTGGCTGCGCGACCGCGGGCATCGGGATCAGTTGATCATCGCCACGAAGTGCGGCGCCCGGACGACGGTGCCCGGCGGCGATCCGATCGAGAACTGGGAAGGGCTCGGCACAGCGGCTGTCGAGTCCGCCGTCAAGGGCAGCCTGGAACGGCTCGGGGTCGACCGGATCGACCTGTACTACGCGCACATCGACAACCGGGCCACACCGCTGGAGGAGACGGTCGAAGCGTTCGGGCGGCTCGCCGCGGACGGCATCGTCGACCTGGTCGGGTGCAGCAACACCGCCACCTGGCGGCTGGAACGTGCCCGGCAGTTGGCGGCGGACCGAGGACTCGCCCAATACTCGGTGATCGAGCAGCAGCACACCTACCTGTGGCCCAGCCCGGTGCCGCAGGGCCGCGTCCAGCGTCTCGGCACGGCCCATTACCCGCAGGCCGGGGTCGAGCACTTCGACTATCTCCGGGAGCATCGGGACCTGACGCTGGTGGCGTATTCGCCGCTGCTGGCCGGATCCTACGGCCGTCCCGAGCGACCGTTCCCGGCCGAGCGAGGCTTCGCGCATCCGAGCGCATACGTGCGGTTCGAGGTGTTGCGCCAGGTCGCCCAGGAGCTGGGCGCCACCCCCAACCAGGTGGTGCTGGCCTGGATGCTGCATCAGGATCCGGCCGTCATCCCGCTGTTCGGGGCCTCGTCGGTGGAGCAGCTCGACGAAGCCCTGGCGGCCGTCGAGCTCGAGCTGGACGCTGAGTTGATGGACCGGCTCGACAACGCCTAGTGGTACTAGGCTCGGCGGGTGGATGAGAACGCGCTGGACGACACGGTCGCTGCCTGCCGGTCCTTGATCGAGACGAGATTTCCGGATGATCTTGAACGTGGAGCGGCGGCGGTCCTGCTCGGCGACGGGACGATCCTCACCGGGACCAGCCCGGACTTCGCCAACCCGAGCACGGCGGTCTGCCACGAAACGGAGCCGTTCTGCGGGGCGTTCCGGCTGGGTCAGAAGATCATCGCCTCGGTCTGCCTGCATCGGGCATCGGAGCAGCGATTCCTCGTGCTGAGCCCTTGCGGCGTCTGTCGTGAACGGCTTGCTGATCATGGCCCGAACACGCTGGTAGCGGTCGCCGACGACCCGGACCCGACGCTGGTCCGGTGGCTCACGCTCGGTGAGGTGCTGCCGCACTACTGGTTGACGGCCTTCGCGGAGGAGGCCGGGGCCTGGACCTGACCGTCGGGCTTCGGGGAGCTTCCGGCCGGGTGTACCCGGGCGCGGATTCCCCGGTCCTCAGCGGGTGCCGAGTTGCTCTCTGATCACCGCGACCGCCTTGGCGAAGAACGGGTGGTCCGGTGGCCGGGTCAGAAACTCGGCCAGCGCGTACAGGTCGAGGGCCCGGCTCAGCTCGCGCCAGTCGTCCGGCAACTCGGTGTGGGCGGTGTAGCCGGCGATGAAGCCGTCCGCGTACGGCCCGCCGGTCTCCTCGGGAAATCGCAGCATGTTGCCGACGTCGACCAGTGGCGAGCCGCTGAACGCGAACTCCCAGTCGAGCACCGCGGTCACCGCCCAGCCGTCGCCGGTGCGGGCCGCGAGCAGGTTCTTCGGGTTGAAGTCGGAATGCACCAGCCGGCTCGACCCGTGCACGGCGGCGAGCAGCGGCTCCCATGCCGCGGCGAGCCCGCGGAGGCCGTCGACCTCGCTCGTGGTGAGGGCCGATTGGGCGTTGCCATCGGCCAGGCAACGGTCGACGAACGCAAGGAGCCCGGACGCCGGCTCCGTTCCCGGCGGTCCGGGCTCGAGCTCCGGCCCGGTGAAGAAACCCGGTGTCGCGAGCCCGACCGACCCGATCCGCGCCAGCACTTCGCCGACCGCCACCCCCAGCCGCTCGGCCTCGGCCGGTGCCAGTCCGGCGAGCAGTTCGCTGCCGACCGTGCCCTCGACGAACCGGGACAGCACCACCGGCGACCCCGCAACCGCCCCGCTGGTGTCGGCGGCGATGATCTCCGGGACCGGCAGCACTTCGCGCAACCGCAGCGCAAGGGCGACCTCGACCGCCGAGGCGTTGCCCCGCAGATAACGCCGCAGCACATACCGGTCGTCGCCGGTTCGGACCAGCAGGGTGTCGTTGCTGAACCCGCCCGCGAGCCTTCGCACCTCGACGATCCGCCGGCCGGGCAGCGCGTGCCCGGTCAACCAGGCCCGGACTCCGTCGTCGATCATCACCGCATCGTGCCAGCCGGCGACGACAGTCCGGGCGGCACCATGATCAGCTCTCCAGCACCGGGGCCGCGGTACGGGCCCGGGCCCGGCTCCACTCCACCACGGTGTGCAAGATCAGGGTCGCGGTCAGCACGATTGCGGCGACGATCAACAGACCGCCGGGCGGTGAACCGGCGGTCAGCGCGATGCCGCCCAGGCCGCCGCCGAGGGCCGAGCCGAGGGAGATCGCGCTGCCGTTGAGGGCCATCACGATCGCCGCGGACTCGGGAGCCATCGTGGCCAGCCGGGCCTGTTGCGGGACGGCGGCGCCACCGTTGCCGACGCCGGCGACGAAGAACCAGATCAGGCCGAGCACCGCGACCACGGCCAGCGGCGCGAAGGCGAAGGTGACCGCGCCGAGCACGGCGTTCAGCGTCAGGCCGATCAGGATGATCGAGAGCACCCGCACGGCGCCGAACCGGTCGGCCAGCCGGCCGGTGAACGTGTTGCCGACCAGGCTGGCCAGACCGTAGCCGAACATGATCAGGATGATCATCCAGCCCTGCGGATGGGTCGGCCCGAGGATCAGCACGGCGAAGGTGAAGCAGGTGTAACTGGCGCACAGGATGCCGGTGGTCACCAGCAGCCCGCCGACCAGCCGGACCTGGCGCAGCGGCAGCAGTCGCTGGGCCAGCGTGGTGGCCGGCAACTCCAGGTGCGGCAGCTTGATCAGGATGCCGATCAGCGCCACGGTGCCGACCACCGCGACCATGATCAACGGGAACCGCCAGCTGGACTGACCGAGCACCAGCCCCACCGGCACGCCGAGCGCGGTCGCGGTCATCCAGCCGCCGAGCACGAACGACAAAGCCTTGCCCCGATGGCGTTCCGGCACCAGATGGATCACATAGCCGCTGATCGCAGCGTTCAGCAGGCTCGCACCCAGGGCCGCGACGACCCGGCCGCCGAGGGCCACCGGGTAGGTCGGCGCCAGGGCGGTGATCACGTTGCCGATCACGAAGACGGCCAGTGACAGGCCGATGGTCCGGCGCCGCTCCCAGCCACTGGTGGCGGTGCCGAGGATCGGGGCCGCCAGGGCGGCGGTGAGCGCGAAGATCGAGACCAGCTGCCCGGCCAGGGCGTCGGTGACCGACAGGTCGACGGCGATGGTGGGCAGCAGCCCGGCCAACACGTAGCCGTCGATGCCAGTCGAGAACGTGGCGACGGCAAGCCAGATCAGCGCGTGGTACGGCAGCTTCGCCGCCGCCGCCGGCGGCGGGGAGGTGCTCACGGGCCGCTACGGAGTGCCGAGAACGTCGGTCAGGAAGGCGATCGCGGGCGGGTAGGCGGCCAGCCGATTGACCCGCTTGGCCAGCCCGTGGCCCTCGTCGTGATACACCCGGAGCTCGTTGCGGATGCCACGCTTGTCCAACGCGGCGCAGATCTGCTCGGCCTCCGACAACGGCACCCGCGGGTCGTTGGCCCCGTGGATCACGAACAGCGGGCTGACGAGTTGATCAAGGTAGGTGATCGGCGAAGCTTTGATCAGGAAATCCCGGTCCCGGTCCAGCCGGCCGTACTCGCGCTCCCGGTACGCGCGCCGGTAGGCCGACGTGTTCTCCAGGAAGGTGACCAACGAGGACATGCCGACGATGTCCACCCCGGCGGCCCACAGCTCCGGCTGCATCGTCACCCCGGCGAGCACCATGTAGCCGCCGTAGGAACCGCCCCACAGAGCGCTCCGGGCCGGATCGCAGTCGATCTCCGGCAGCCAGCTGTGTAGCGCCGCCAGGTCGGCGACCGAGTCGAGCCGGAGGTCGACGTCGTCCAGGCTGACCCAGCGCTTGCCGTAGCCGTTGGAGCCGCGGACGTTCGGCACCAGCACCGTGAAGCCGACCGCGGCGAGGGCCTGGATGACCGGGCTGAACACCTGCATGGCCAGGGCTTCCGGTCCGCCGTGGATGTGCAGCACCGAGGCACCGGCCAGCCGTGGGTCGCCGCCGGCCGGCGGCCGGTGGACGAAGCACGGCACCTGTTCGCCGTCCGGCGTCGGCACCCGGTGCACCGACGGCGGGGACAGCTGGAGATCGTCGGGGAGCTGGGCGCGGCCATCGATGATCAGCACGGCCTCGCCGGTCCCGGCGTCGACCCGGAAGATCGAGCCCGGATCGGTCGGCGCGGTGATCAACATCGCGAACGCGGAGGAATCGGGTGCCCAGACGACCGACGGGATTCCCTGCTCCCGGGTGGTCACGTCGACCCGGTGGCTGCCGTCCGCGTCGTGCACGCTGATCGTCACGGCACCGTCGACCAGGTGCCCGACGGCGAGAGCCGAGCCGTCGGGGGACACGTCGACCAGCAGGTCATGATCATCGGCGGCGACCAGCTCTTGCCAGTCCTGCCCGTCCGTGCCGACCCGGACCACGGCGGCGAACTCGCGATCGTGGTTGGAACTCATGATCACGGCGTCGTCGTCGGCCGCCCAGGCGACGGAGCGGTGCTGGGCGTGCTCGTCCGGGTCGGTGATCGGTCCGGACCTGGCCCCGGCCAGGAAGACCGCGGTGCTGGCCGGCTGCCGGCTGAGCGTGGTCACCGCGACGCTCTGCTGATCATGAGAGGAGATCACCATGGCGACGTAGCCGCCGTCGTCGTACAAGATCGTTTCGGTGCCGCTGCCGAGGTCCCGGACGATCACGTCCATGTCGACCCCGTTACTGCGGTTGGTGGAGTAGATCACCGACGTCTCGGTCACGTCCTGCAGCACGTGCATGTAGGCCGCATCCCGGACCAGCGGGGTCAGCTCGGCCAGGGTGTACGGCGCCCGGCCCGGCTCGATGGCGAGCAGCGACAGCTGCATCCGCTCGTCGCCGTCGGTGTCGTGCTCGACGACGACCTGCCGCGGCGCGGACCCGGGGACGTAGCGCCCGGAGCAGCGGGACGGCAGGTCGGTCAGCGGAGTCTGCGACCCGTCGGTGCCGAGCTCGACCAGCTGCAGGGATCCGCGCTCGTCGGTGCCGGCCAGGATGCGGCCGTCCGGATCGATGTCGAAGACCTGCCAGGTCTGCAGGTTGAGTAGGGCGGTGATGATCGAATGCGGGTCGCGCGTCACCTGTTAAACGTATCGCCGACGACCGGACCACCGCCGACCGGCCCATAGGCTGCCGAGGTGACTGTGACCCTGAACGACCAGGTCCGTGCGCTGGTGGACGGCCGCAACTACGCGGTCCTCGCCACGGTGAATCCGGACGGCTCACCCCAGACCTCGCCGATGTGGATCGACCGGGACGGCGACGACGTGCTCTTCTGTACGGTCGCCGGCCGGCAGAAGGATCGCAATCTGCGCCGCGATCCGCGGGTCAGCATCACGATCTTCGACCTGGCCGACCCGGAGAGCTACGCCGAGATCCGCGGCACGGCGATGATCACCGAGGAGGGCGGTTTCGCCTTCGACGACAAGCTTTCCTGGAAATACGACGGCAAGCCGAAGGGCCCCGACCCGGCGGGATTCGTCCGGGTGATCGTCCGGGTCACGCCGACCAAGGTCGCCGGCTACGCGGCCTGATGATCACTCCGGATAGGCCGCCGGTTTGGTCGCCGGATCGCCGTCCGTCGCCGCGGCCAGCCGGGGCACGGCGATGTCGAGCAGGAACGGCAGGCTGAGCGGGGAGTTGAAGCCGAGGGCCGCGGCGAAGTCGTTCTCGAAGGCGCCGAGCCCGACATACGACCCTCCCGGACCACCGCCAGCTGCTGCACCACGTCGCGCTTCAGATCGGCGGCGGCGACGCCCTCGCCGAGCAGCACGTCCCGGTCGAGCGTGTCCAGCTTCTCGTAGCTGACCTCGCCGCTGGTGGCGTCGACCTGGAAGCCGAGCTGGGTCAGCCAGCCGGTGCGGTAGTCGTCGGCGCCCATGCTCCACATCCCCGACGCGCCCGATCCGAGCAGGAAGGCCGCCTGCTTGCCGGCGAACTCCGGATGATCCTCCTTGGCCACGGTGAAGTGGTTGGTGGTCCGCTCGATGATCCCGGCTGCCACATCGGAGCGGCCGAGAGCCTGGCCGGTCTGCCGGGTCTGCTCGTCCCACGGCGTCGCGCCCTCCGGGTAGTCGGCGGTCTGCGCGACTGTCGGAGCGATGCCGCTGAGCAGGCCGTACGTCTCCTCGTCGATGTAGGAGTTGATGCCGAGGATCAGATCCGGCTCCAGCTTGGCCACCTGCTCCAGATCCAGGTCCTCGGCGCCCACGGTCGGCAGCTTCTTGCCGCGGACATCCTCCGGCGCCCAGGGCCGGTCCGGGGCTGGATAGCCGAGGAACTCCCGCACGCCCACCGGTTCCAGGCCGAGCGCCAGAGCGAAGTCCTGGTCGTTGAAGCCGATCGTGACCACCCGCTGCGGCTCTTCCTCGATCGTCGTGCTGCCGAACCTGTGCTGCATCGTCACCGGGAACGCGACCTCATCGGTGGCCGGGACAGGCGCCGGGGCGTCGGGAGCTGCTGCCGTACCGGAGCACCCGGCCATGGTCAGCAGTCCGAGGAGAACGGCGGCGAGAGCGATCCGGTGCGACCGGAGCAGGCGAATCATGTCGCTAAGGCTAACCTAACTACTTGGCATGGTCGTGTGGCGTCGGCTTGGCTGGGGACACGACGAGCGAAGGGATCGACCGGTGGGGCTCGAGGACAACCCGTTCGACTTCCGCGTCACAAAGGACGGCCGGGTGCTGATCAGCCGCGGCGGCCGGCAGGTGACCGTCGTGGCCGGCCCGGCCGCGGACAAGCTGATCAGCAAGCTCGGCCAGAGCGACGACGAAGATCAACAACTGCTCGCCCGGATCACCGGCAACTACCGCCGCGGCAACGAACGGCCCGGGAACCGGCGGAGCTGATCATGGCCCGGACCGACGATCCGTTCGCCCTGGTCGGGGCGTTGGCAGCCGGCGCCGGATAGACTCGTCCGACCTTGAGTACCGAGTGGATCCTGCTGGCCGTATCCATCCTGTTGATGCTGGCCTGCGGCGTTTTCGTCGCCGCCGAGTTCTCGTTCGTCACCGTCGACCGGGCCACGGTCGACCGCGCCGCCGACGAGAAGCAGCGTGGCGCCGCCGGCGTCCAGAAGGCGTTGTCCTCGCTGTCCACCCAGCTCAGCGGGGCGCAGCTCGGCATCACCCTGACCAACCTCGCCATCGGCTACCTGGCCGAGCCGGCGCTGGCGACGCTGCTTCGGCCTCCGTTGAGCTCGCTGGGCGTCCTCAACGAGTTGGCCGTAGGTGCGATCGCGCTCGCGGTGGCGCTGATCGGCAGCACCTTGATCACCATGCTGTTGGGCGAGCTGATCCCGAAGAACCTGGCGCTCGCGCTGCCGTTGCGGATCGCGGTGCTGACCCAGTTCTGGATGCGCGGCTTCACGAAGGCGATGGCCTGGCCGATCCGGCTGCTGAACGGCGCGGCCAACGCGATCGTGCGGTTCAACGGGATCGAGCCGCAGGAGGAGCTGCGGTCGGCCCGTTCACCGAACGAGCTGCGCTACCTGATCCGCCGGTCCGCGTCCGAGGGTGCCCTGGAACGGCCGACCGCCGATCTGGTCGATCGCAGCATCGCCTTCGGTGACCGGACCGCCGCCGACGTCCGGGTCGCCCGGGTCCGGGTCCGGTTCCTGCAGGCCGGCGAATCGGCGGCGGACCTGATCCGCGCCACCCAGGAGACCGGCTACTCGCGGTTCCCGGTGATCGGCCGGGACACCGACGACGTGCTCGGCCTGGTCCGGCTGCGCCAGGCGCTGACCATCGAGCCGTCCCGACGGAACCGGGTCAGGGTCGGCGAGCTGGTCGAGCCGCTGCCCCGGGTGCCGGACACGATCGAGCTCGACCCGTTGCTGACCGAGCTGCGGACGGCACCGCACCAGGTGGCGCTGGTGGTCGACGAGTACGGCGGCACCGACGGCATCGTCACCCTGGAGGATCTGGTCGAGGAGATCGTCGGTGAGATCGCCGACGAGCACGACCGGATGGCGACCGCGGCCAGTCCGCGCGGCGGCAACTGGACCCTGTCCGGCCTGCTCCGGCCGGACGAGGTGACCGAGCAGACCGGGATCAAGCTGCCCGAGCACGCCGACTACGAGACCATCGCCGGGCTGGTGGTGCACCGGCTGGGCCGGATCGCCGGCCCCGGCGACGCGGTCCGGGTGCGCGGCGAGCGGGCCGAGCGGACCGAGGAGTTCGTACCGGAGCCGGTGCTGGTCGAGCTGCGGGTCGAGCATGTCGTACGGCGTCGGATCGACCGGCTGCAACTGACCGTCGTCGATGACGACCCCGCCGACCCGGACGATCCCGACGCATCCGGGGAGGACCGGCGATGAGCCTCCTCGGTGGGCTGGCGCTGACCGCGGCGCTGCTCTTCGGCAACGCCCTGTTCGTCGCGTCCGAGTTCGCGCTCGTCTCCGCGCGCCGGTCGAAGATCGAACCGCTCGCCGAAGGCGGCCGCTGGTCGGCCCGGCTGGCGATCCGGGCGATGGAGCAGGTCAGCCTTGCGATGGCCGGCGCTCAGCTCGGGATCACCCTGTGCACCCTCGGCCTCGGCGCGGTGTCGGAGCCGGTGATCGCCTCCGCGATCGAGCCGGCCTTCCACTTCTTCCGGGTGCCCGACTTCCTGGTCCACCCGATCGCGCTGGTGCTGGCCACACTGCTGGTGGTCTGGTGCCACGTCGTGCTCGGCGAGATGGTGCCGAAGAACGTCGCGCTGGCTGGTCCGGAACGGGCGGCGCTGGCGCTCGGGCCGTTCATGCTGGTGGTGATCTTCCTGCTCAAGCCGGCCGTGGTCGCGCTGAACGGGATCGCCAACGGTGCCGTCCGGCTGCTCCGGGTGCAGCCCCGGGACGAGGTCGCCTCGAGCTTCACCCACGAAGAGGTCGCCGGGATGGTCGACGAGTCCAGGCGGGAGGGACTGCTCGACGCCGACGAATACGGCCTGCTCTCCGGGGCCCTGGAGTTCGAGCAGCACACGGTGCAGCAGGTGATCCTGCCGCCCGACGAGCTGGAGACCGTGACCCCGGACGTGACGCCCGCCGAGCTCGAGGGGCTCTGCGCCTGGCGCGGCTTCTCCCGTTATCCGGTGGTCCGGGACGGCTCGATCATCGGTTACCTGCACGTCAAGGACGTCCTCGACGCCGAAGACCGCAACGGCCCGGTCCCGGAATCCCGGATCCGGGCCTTGATCACCTTGGCCCCGGAGACCCGACTGCACGACGCCCTGCGCACCATGCAGTCCCAGGGCGTCCACCTGGCCCGCGTCGTCGGCCCGGACGAGTCGACGATCGGCCTGGTTGCCATGGAGGACATCCTGGAGGAACTGGTCGGCACCATCAGCAGTTGAGCCGGGCTTGTCCGTCGCAAGGCGGATGACGTTCCGTGACCCCGGATCCACCAATGATCTTGGATCGGTGGTGTCGCAATCTCTCTTCAGGCGGGGACGAACCAGCCATTGCCGCGTGGAAACCTGCAGCACCAAGAGGAATCGCGACAGCCGGCAGCCGCCACGGTCAGGGCGAGGGTGTCCGTTCCCTGAGCTTGTCGAAGGGCGAGCCGGGCGGATCCCTTCGGTTCGGGCTTTGGCCAGAAGATCGCGTCGGGGCGGGCGACGGTCGGAGTGAGGGTGTTCGTTCCCTGAGCTTGTCGAAGGGCGAGCCCGGCGGACCCCTTCGGTTCGGCCCTCGGGCGGAAAGACGCATCAAGGGCGGGTGGGTGGCGCGGTCCGCGGGGCCCGCGGCCGAGCGCCGGTGGGGCGTTGGTGCTGCTGGCTGGGGTCGGATCGTGCTGGATTGGCTGGATCGATCTCCGTGAGGTCGGGGAAGATGCCGTTGTCACGATCTCGAGTCGCGCGCTGTTCTCGATGCGAATTTCGGCGATTTCGGGGTCGCGTGACTCGACATCGTGACATCGCCTTCGCTGAGTTCGGCGCCCCGCCGAGTGGACCCCTTGACCACCGGTATCTGCCTCGAGGTTGGCCGAGCAGTCCACTCGGTGCATGTCGGCGGGAGGTCTCTGTGATCCGGTTCGGCTGCGGTCTTCCAGAGTTCGTGGGTGGATCCGGGGTCAAGGAACGAAAGCCGTTGCCCCGGCGGTGGCGTGGTCAGGGGTGGCTGATGATCTCCAATTCGTTGCCATCGGGGTCGGCGACCGTGCATCGGTTCGGGGTTTCGGCGACGATCCGGCCGCCGGCGGCGGTGGCCGCTTCGAGGCGGGCCTGGAGTTGGTCGTACGGGACGGTGAGCTCGAACTGGAGCCGATCGCGCTGCTGGAGTCGGGCGTGCTCGGTCGCGTCGATCTCCTGGAAGAAGATCACCGGGTCGAGGCGGCGCGGGTCGTAGAGGTCGGTCAGGAACTCGCGCGGGTCCGGCCGGTAGCCGAGCGTGGCCGCCCAGAACTGCCGTTGCGCCGGTACGTCGACCGCGTCGAACCCGAACTGGACGAAGCGCAGCCTGGTCAGGTCGGCGACATGGCCGAGGTCCCGGGCGACGGCCTGGATCCGACCGGCCAGAGCGGCGAATCCGGGCTCGTCCTCCCACTGGTCCTTGCCGCTGTCGATCATGACGCCGTCGGGCCGCAGGTCCACCAGCACCGGGATTCCGGCCGTGTCAGCCAGCCCGGCGACGGCTGCGGCGAGTTCGCTCGCTCGCCGCGGCGAGACGACGGGATAGAACGTCATCGCACTGAACACCGTTCGCCAGTCGTCGGTCTCCGGTCCCTCGGTGAGCCGGTCGCCCGGGACCAGGTCGATCTCGTTGCCCTCGGGGTCGGCGAGCATCACCTGGAAGGGACCGGACGGCTGCTGGCCGACGGCCGCGCGAGCCGCGGCCACCGCGTCCGGCGTCCGGACGACGTCTACATGGATCCGGCTGCGCAGTGGCCGCGGCTGGTCCAGCCGGTGGAACGTGATCGCCGGATCGCGGCGCAGCGGGTCGCCGAGGCAGTCAACGCTTTCCGGCCGGTAGTCGAGCACGGTCCGCCAGAACGGCTGCAGCGCCGCCGGGTCGGTCGTGCCGACCACGAGCCGCAGGGACTGCAAGGCCGCGGGCGTCGGGTCCAGGCCGAGCTCTCGGGCCGCCGCCGAGATCGCTCCGGCCAGCGAGACCTCCGCCTCGGTCAGCCTGATCCCGGTCAGCCCAGCATCGGTCGGCTCGGCTTGCTCGGCCGATCCGGACGCGCCGATCCGAACCCGTACCCCGCCGGTGCGCAGGTCGACGTCCGGCTGGCTCTGCTCTTCGGCGAGCTCAGCGATCCGGGTGGCCAACTCTGCGCCGGCGGTCAGTGACGGCGCGGCGAACCAGGCGCACGCGCCAGACCCGAGAACCCGCCACCCTTCCGCCCCGGCCGCTCGCTGGAACTCGGTCCAGCTCAATCGGTTCATGGCCGCAGCGTAGGACGGCTAGCGGACGTTCGGCTTCCGGAACCGTCCGAGTGGGGAACAGAACTCGCCACAGGTAGAGAGCCCGACCGGGCGCAAACTTGGTCCCGGGGTCAGAAGTAGTCGCGGATCTGTAGGGCGGGGCCGCCGAAGGCGCCGTCCCACTGGGAATCGGTGGTCGGATCGCCGCCGCGGACCAGGCCGGCGGCGCGCAGTTCGGCGACGGGCAGGGCGCCGGCGTAGAGGGCGGCCAGGCCGCGGGCGGTGAACTCACGCTGCTCCGGTTCGGGCCGGGAGCGCTCGCATCGGCCCCGACCACCCGCCACCCGCAGCCGGTAGCTGCCGTTGCCGGCGTCGAGGAAGTGATCGACGACGGAGAAGTCGAGCACCGCCTCATAGCCGTACCGGTAGCCGCGCTTGGTCAGCGCGCCGGCGACATCGATCACGTTGATCATGTACGGACTGCGCTTGCTCACCTGCCAGTCGAGCGCGGGTAGCAGGGTCCTGATCACGTCGAAGCCGGAGGTGGTGATCTTGATCGTCGGCGTGACGGAACTGAACGAGCCGAGGGTCCGGAGCAGTCCGCGGTAGGCGTCCGGCGAGGTGGCGATCAGCTCCTCGACCGAGATCACGGCACCGGGGCCGTAACCCTGGCCGCGGTCCCAGAGTGCATAGCCGGCGATCGTTCCATGATCATCGAGCGCCACCGTGACACCGGTGAAATCGGTCAGCAGCCCGTCCCGGTCCGACGCGAACGCCGCGCCCTCCCGGGAGAGCGGGCCGTGCTGGGTCGCCGCCCAGGCGCCGTAGCAGTCGAAGATCGCCGATACATCCGCCGCAACGGCCCGCCGGACCGAGCCGCTCGACGGCGGATCGACCGCGGCCAAGGCTGCGGCCGGCACCTCGACGTCGACCAGGTCGCCGACCACCTCGTAGCCGAAGCGGCGATAGATCTTCGGCGCGGTCGGGAACAGGCTGGAGATCACCGCGCCCCGCTCCCGGGCGCCGGCCAGCAGCGCGCCGAACAGCGGCGAGAGCAGCCCTTGGCCCCGATCCTCGGCCGCGGTGGTCACCCCGGCGATCCCGGCAGTTGGCACCCGGCGGCCGCCGAACCAGGAATCGAAGTAGCGGTCCAGCATCCGGGCGCTCAGCCGTTCGGTGCCGGCATCGTCGGCCAGGAAGGCGCCGTACCAGGTCCGGCCATCGCCGTCGATGGGCGGCGGCGGCTCGGTCGGCGGAGTGCTGGGCGTGCCGAACGCTTCCCAGCCGAGGCGGCGGGACGCCTCGGCGTCGTCGTCGGTCAGTCGTCGTGCGGACACGGTCACCCGGCGACCGTAGCCGATGGGCGAGGCGCGCACTGAGCCTGTCGATAGCTCAGGGCGGATTCATCGGCGGCAGCCAGCGGAGTGATCACTTCAGTGGCTTCTCGAAGGTGTAGGCGAAGTCGCCGTCGATGATCGATGCATCCAGCACGGCTGCCTTCCCCGACCGCGGGCAGGTCACGGCGAAGCGGGTCGGCTCGCCGACCTTCAGCACGGTCTCATCGCATCTCGCCGCCGCCCCCAGGGCGGATCCGGCGCGGAAGATCGTGGTCGGCGGCGCGACCACCTCCAGCGCGACCCGCCGGCCATCGCCACCAGGTGGGACGACTCGGGGTCGAGCCGACCATGATCAAACTTCCCGCAGCAGTCTTCAAACGCCCTCCCGGACGCTGACCCTTCAGGAGATGGATCAGGCCTGGCTGAGGCTCGGCCGGACGATCGGCTGGCCGGCCAGCCGCTGCTCACCGTTGGCGACCCCGATCGCCAGTGATCGGCCGAACAGCGCCGGGAACCGGGACGGCATCATGGTCAGTTGCTGGGCGCCGCCGATCGAGATCGAGGTCGCGATCACGGCGTTCCGGCCGGCCTCCGTGCCGTAGACGGTGATCGTTTCCCGCTCCTCCGCCGGCCTGCTGTGCAACGCTTTCAGCCGGTCGGTGACGTAGGAGATGTCGCCCGGCGCGAATCGGCTGATCAAGTTCTGCACCCAGCTGAGCACGGTCCCGCCGGCGTGGGTCCGCGGCCCGCCGACCTGGTTCGCGGCGAAACCGATCAACTCCTGCAGCCAGCTGATCACGCCGGGCTGGGACATGCTGATCACCCGATAGGTGTCCCGGACGCCGGCCGGGCCGGGCGCCTCGAAGACGGCGAACAGGGCGTCGCCCATCAGGTTGTTCCGGGTCGTCGTGCTGACGTTCAGGTTGACCTCGCTCAGCCCCTTGATCGATCCGGAGAACACGCCGGCCGACATGGAGCTCATCGAGGCCGTGCCGCGGCCGGTGGACCGGGCGCTGCCGTACGAGCTGGAGAAGGAGGTGCCGAACATCCGCAGCTGATGGGACATGGTGCCGTTGATCGCCCCCTCGGTCTGCGAGTCGAAGTGCCGCTCGATCTCGACCAGCCGGGCGCCGCTGATCGTGGCGTCGCCCTCGACCAGCCGGTACGCGGACTCGGCCGGCTCGTGCCACAGCTCGCCGAGCGATTCGTGCAGCGCGTCGGCCAGCGCCCAGTCCCGCCTGTTGAAGCGCTTGGACCGGATCTCGCCGGAGATCCCGACGATCAGGAAGATCACGCCGAGCAGGGCGAGGACGCCGATGAAGATCTGCAGTGCGATCACCATGCCGACCCGCTCCAGCGGATCGCTGCTGTAGGCCAAGGACACCGGGATCGTGATCGCGGCCCAGACGATGATCAGCACGATGCCCCAGACCAACAGGCTGCGCTTCCGCATCGACAGTGCCATGGGCGACATCCGCCGCGTTTCCGCCATGGGAGGACTCTACTGAAACTTGGTGAACTCTGAGCAGCCCCTGGATTCGGACAGGTAGGTTGCGGCTGTGCGTGCAGAATCGAACGAACCCGAAACGATCAGTCTGCTCCGGACCGAGGCCGAGCAGCGGGCGGCCACGATCTCGGTGTCGTCGATGCGGGTCGAACTCGACCTCGGCAGCGCGACGTCCGGGGAGGGTGCCGGCGAGGTCTTCGCCTCGACCGCAACCATCGGCTTCGAGGCGACCCCTGGCGCGGCGACCTTCGTCGACTTCAAGGGCCGGCGGCTGGTCTCGGCCACGCTGAACGGCACGCCGATCCCGCCCGATCGTTGGCGTGGCGGCCGGATCGAGCTGACCGGCCTGCGGCCGGAGAACACGCTGGTGGTCGCCGGCGAGATGGCCTACTCCAGCGACGGCGAGGGGCTGCACCGGCACGTCGACCCGGCAGACGGCAACACCTATCTCTACGCCATGTCGTTCCTGGACGCGGCACCACGCTGGTTCGCCTGCTTCGATCAGCCCGACCTCAAGTCGCCGTACACGCTCCAGGTGACCGCGCCGGCGGACTGGACGATCATCGGCAACGGGCCCAGCCGGGCGCTCGGGCCGGGCCGGTGGGAGATCGTCCAGCACAAGCCGCTGTCGACCTACTTCGTCACCCTGGTCGCCGGTCCGTACGCCTCGGTCCGGCACGAGCACGTCACCGAGGGTCAGGACCCGATCACGCTGGGCTTCCACGTCCGCGCCTCCCTCGGTCGGCATCTGGAAGACGAGGCGGCGGATCTGATCGAGGTCACCTCGCAGGCGTTCGACTACTACCACCGCACGTTCGGCATCCACTATCCGTTCGGCGAATACCACCAGTGCTTCGTGCCCGACTTCAACGCCGGGGCGATGGAGAATCCGGGCTGCATCACCATCCGGGATTCCCTGATCTATCGGTCCCGGGCGACCACCGCCGAGCGGGCCAGCCGGTCCGGCCTGATCGCGCACGAGATGGCTCACCAGTGGTTCGGCGACCTGGTCACCATGACCTGGTGGGACGACCTGTGGCTGAACGAGTCGTTCGCCGAATACGCGGCGCACCGCTGTTGCACCGAGGCCACGCAATATCCGTTGTGGATCGAGTTCGGGGTCCGCAAGGACTGGGGCCGGGTCGCGGACCAGTCGCCGTCCACCCACCCGGTCGCCGGCAACGGCTCGGCCGACGCCCAGGCCGCCCTACAGGACTTCGACGGGATCTCCTACGCCAAGGGCGCGGCCGTGCTGCGCCAACTGGTGGCCTACCTCGGCGACGACGTCTTCCTGTCCGGCCTGAAGGACTACTTCGACCGGCATACGTACGCCAACGCCACGTTCGCCGACCTGATCGCCGCCTGGACCCGGGCCGGCGCGGTGGGGCTGGACGACTGGGCCCGGGGCTGGCTGCGTACCTCGGGGCTGGACACGATCAGTGTGGCCGGCGGCACCATCCGCCGGGACGTGCCCGTTGATCATGTCGCCGACCGGACGCACGCGATCGAGGTGGCGCGGCTGGACGGAGCCGGCTCGGTCTCCGATCGCAGCCGGGTCCGGCTGGCGGCCGACCCGGTCCCGGTCGCGGCCGGCGCGACCATGATCATTCCCGACTCGGCCGACGAGACCTGGGCCAAGATCAGGTTCGGCGAGCAGGCCTGGCCGGCGATCATCGACCTGATCGGCAAGATCACCGACCCGACGATCCGATTGGTGATCTTCAATGCCGCCCGGGACGCGGTCCGCGACGCCGAGCTCGACCCGGCCGACGCACTCCGGCTGATCCTCGGCGGCGCCCCGGCCGAGCCGGAGGACATCGTCTGGCAGTCGATGATGACGTTCGCCCGGACCGAACTGACCGGACCGTACTGTCCGCCGGCGGAGCGGGCGGCCCGGCTGGCGGACCTGCACGCCGTGACCGCGACGGAGTTGACCACCGCACCGGCCGGGTCGGACCGGCAGTTGCTGGCGTTCCGGGCGGCGGTCAGCAGCACGGCCGATCCGGAGTTGCTCCGCGGCTGGCACGCGGGCACCGCGCTGCCCGCCGGGATCGACCTCGACCCCGAACTCAGCTGGGCGATCGCGTCCCGGTTGAGCGGGCTGACCGCCGACGAGGCTCCGATCGAGGCTCAACTGGCCGCCGACCGGTCGGCCTCGGCCGAGCAGCACGCCGCGCGGGCCCGGGCAGCGTTGCCGACGGCGGCGGCGAAGGAGGCCGCCTGGCGACTGCTGATGCAGCCGTCGTCGGCCTCGGCCTATCAGGTGTACGCGGCGGCGGAGGGCTTCTTCCGGCCGGACCAGACCGAGCTCGCCGCCGACTATGTCCGGCGGTTCTTCGCGGAAATCGGTGGAACCGCCGAATTCCGCACCGGCTGGGCCCTCGCCCGGGTGGCCTCGCTGGCCTATCCGTACCTGTCGGCGACCGAGGAAACCTTGGCCCTGGCCGAGCGAACGCTGGCCGAACAGACCCTCGCCGACCCGGTCCGGAGGTCCCTGGTGGACGGCACGGATCAGCTCCGCCGGGCGGTCCGGTCGCGGCGCGAATTCGGCTGACATCGGTTTCAGCGGCGCTGGTCACAATCTTGTTGCGCGTCCGACCGGTTCGGCACCACGCCTTGCGGTTATACGCAACGATGGCCTAGAAATGGTCAAGCCGCGCAGTCAGGGCGCGGTCCTTTTCGCGCCCGTATCTCGGGCGCCCTTTGGAGGAGGAGACGTTCAATGCGAGGAAGAACTCGCGTAGCGCTCGCGGCAGCCATCAGTGCCTTGGCGCTCGTTGCGACCGCCTGTGGCACCGGTGGGAACACCCCCACCGATCCGGGTGGGAGCCAGAGTGCGGCCGGCGGGGGAGAGATCTCCGTCCGCGGCTGTACCCCACAGAATCCGCTGGTCGGCGGCAACACCGCCGAGGTCTGCGGCGGCAACATGCTGGATATTTTGACGGCGAAGCTGATGCATTACGCGCTCAAGGACGCGACTCCGGAGTACGACATCGCGGAGAGCATCGAGTCCGACGACAACGTCAACTTCACGGTCAAGCTCAAGCAGGGTTACAAGTTCCACGACGGCACCGAGGTGAAGGCTCACAACTTCGTCGATGCCTGGAACTACACGGCGGCCGGCGCCAACGGCCAGCAGGGCAGCTACTTCTACGAGCCGATCGAGGGCTACGCAGACGTCGCCTGCCCGAACGAGGAATGCATGCCGAAGCCGAAGACGGACAAGCTGTCCGGGCTGAAGGTGGTCGACGACTACACCTTCACGATCAAGACCTCGGCGCCGGTCTCGAACATGGTCGTGCGCCTGGGCTACGCCGCCTTCGCGCCGCAGCCGGACTCCTTCTTCGAGAATCCGGACGCCTTCAAGACCAAGCCGATCGGTGCCGGCCCCTACCAGGCGGAGTCGATCGACGACACCGAGTTCGTGTTCACCAAGTTCGCCGACTACTCCGGTGACTTCGGCGGCAAGCCGGACAAGATCACCTTCCGGATCTACAACGACCCGTCGGCGGCGTACAACGACGTGGTGGCCGGTCAGCTGGACGCCACCGACATCATCCCGCCCGACCAGATGGTCGACGACCTGTACAAGACCGACCTGCCGGACCAGAACCTGGTCCGTGAGCAGGGCGTGATCCAGACGATCGGCTTCTCGCCGGTGGACGAGCAGTTGAAGAACGTCGATCTTCGCCGGGCGATCTCGATGGCGGTCGATCGGGAGCTGATCACCACTCAGATCTACAACGGCAGCCGGATCCCGGCGGACAGCTTCGTCTCGCCGGTGGTGAACGGCTACAAGCAGGGCGCGTGTGGCGAGTCGTGCCAGTTCAATGCCCAGAAGGCCAAGGAGCTGTACGACGGGGCCGGCGGCTACAAGGGCACGCTGGTCTTCGCTGTGAACGGCGACTCCGGGCACAAGCCGATGGGCGAGGCCGTTTGCAACTCGCTGAAGAACGCGCTGGGCGTCGACTGTGCGGTGGAGGTCACGCCGGACTTCAAGACCCTGCGTGATCAGCTGAACAAGAAGGAGCGCAAGGGCATCTTCCGGTTCGGTTGGCAGATGGACTACCCGAACATCGAGAACTTCCTCACCCCGATCTACGCCAAGGGTGCGGCGTCCAACGATGTCCGCTACGACAACGCCGAATTCCAGGCCGACCTGCAGAAGGGCAACGCGGCCAAGACGCCGGAGGAGGCGAACACCTTCTACCAGGCCGCCGAGGGCAAGCTGGTCGAGGACATGCCGGCCTTCCCGACCTGGTTCGACGCAGCCGTGATCGGCTGGTCGTCGAAGGTGACGAACGTGGAGACCAACGCGTTCGGCGTCATCGACTACGGACAGATCGAAGTCAAGCAGTGAGCCTGCGCCGGGGGCGGCGGCCGTACGGTCGGCCGCCCTCGGCGTAGTCACGTTTCGAATCTGGCCCTAGCGAGGGAGTGCGCGCATGGCAACGTTCATCGTGCGCCGGGTGTTGCAGATGATCCCGGTGTTCCTTGGCACGATCTTCGTCATCTATCTGGCGGTGTTCGGACTCGGCGACCCGATCGCCGGCCGTTGCGGGGAGCGGGCCTGTCCGGCCGGCTACATCGCCAAGTTCACCGAGGAATACAACCTGGACCAGCCGGTGCCGGTGCGGTTCGTGCTCTACGTCGGCAAGCTGCTGCAAGGTGATCTCGGCACCAACTTCTACGGCAACGAGGTCGCCCACGAGCTGGCGATCCGGTATCCGACCACGATCAAGCTGACCCTGATCGCGATCACCTGTGAGGTGCTGATCGGGATCACCGCCGGCGTCCTGGCCGGCATCCGGAAGGGCCGGTTCCTGGACAACCTGGTGCTGGTCAGCACCCTGTTCGTGATCTCGGTGCCGATCTTCGTGATCGGCACGATGGCTCAGCTGGTCTTCGGGGTCCGGCTCGGGATCCGCCCGGTGACCGCGACCCAGGGCACCTGGGACCAGTTACTCATGCCGGGCATTGTGCTCGGCACCCTTTCGGTCGCCTTCGTCTCCCGGCTGACCCGGGCCTCCCTGGTGGAGAACCTGCGGGCGGACTATGTCCGCACCGGCCGGGCCAAGGGGTTGACCAACGCCCGGGTGATCGGCGTGCACACCCTGCGCAACTCGCTGATCCCGGTGGTGACCTTCGTCGGCACCGATATCGGCACCCTGATGGGTGGGGCGGTGGTCACCGAGCGGATCTTCAACATCAACGGCATCGGCGGCTTCATCTTCCGCAGCGTCCTGCAGAAGGACGGCGTCTCGGTGGTCGGTGCGGTGGTGATGTTGGTGATGGTCTATCTGATCATGAACCTGATCGTCGACATCCTGTACGGCGTGCTGGACCCGAGGATCGGTCATGGCTGACACGACGACCACCCAGCCGCAGCAGGTCGGGGCCGGTGCCGCCGGGCCGGCCGAGGCGCCTCCGGCTACCCGGTCGCTCTGGTCCGACGCCTGGCGGGAGCTGCGCCGGAGCCCGATCTTCTGGGTCTCGGCGGTGCTGATCGCGATCATCGTGTTGATGGCGATCGTGCCGCAGCTGTTCACCCAGACCGACCCGAACTTCGCCGACCTGCGTCGCGCCCGGGAATCTCCGTCCTTCGATCGTGCCTGGTTCGGGATGGACCAGCAGGGATACGACATCTATGCCCGCACGGTCTACGGCGCCCGGTCGTCGCTGATCGTCGGGCTGATGACCACCGTACTGACGGTGATCATCGGCAGTACCGTCGGCACCGTGGGCGCCTATCTCAGCGGCTGGGCGGACGCGGTGTTGTCCCGGATCGGCGAGATCTTCTTCGCCATCCCGCTGATCTTGGGTGGGGTGCTGTTCCTCTACCAGTTCCCCAACCACGCCGGGGATCCGTACCTGCAGCTGGTCGGCAAGGTCGTCCTGGTGATGACCATCATCAGCTGGCCGCAGACAGCCCGGGTGATGCGGTCCAGTGTGATGCAGGTGAAGCCGAACGACTACGTACAGGCCGCGCGGTCACTGGGCGCCAGCCCGGCCCGGTTGATCTTCCAGCACATCCTGCCGAACGCCGCCGCACCGCTGATCGTCGTCGCGACGATCAACCTCGGCGTGTTCATCGCGACCGAGGGCACGCTGTCGTTCCTCGGCATCGGGCTGCAGCCGCCGGCGATCTCCTGGGGCCAGGCCATCTCCGAGGCCTCCGGCATCGGTCTGATCCGGACCGCACCGCACATGCTGCTGTTCCCGAGCCTGTTCCTGTCGATCACCGTGCTGGCGTTCATCATGCTCGGCGACGCCGTCCGCGACGCGCTCGACCCGAAGCTCCGCTGACCCTCCTGGGGAGGCCCGCAGCTCCGCTGATCACATTGGGAGGTTGTATGACCGAGTCCACGATGGACACCCGCTTGGTCGCGGCCGGCGCCAACTGGCAGCCGGTCGACGGCATGCTGCTCGAGGTGGACGAGTTGCACGTGGAGTTCCGGACCCGCGACGGTGACTCCAAGGCGATCAACGGGGTGTCCTTCGACCTCCGGGAGGGCGAGACGCTCGCGATCCTGGGCGAGTCGGGCTCCGGCAAGTCGGTGACTGCGCAAGCGATCATGGGCATTCTGGACACGCCGCCCGGCTTTGTCACCGGCGGCGAGGTCCGCTACTGCGGGACCGACATTCTGACCCTGTCCGAGGAACGGCGGCGGGCCATCCGCGGGGCCGAGATCGCGATGGTCTTCCAGGACGCACTGTCCGCGCTCAATCCGGTGTTTCCGGTCGGCTGGCAGATCGCCGAGATGTTCCGTAAGCACCGGGGGATGAACCGCTCCGACTCGCTGCAGCAGGCGATCCGGCTGATGGAGCGGGTGCAGATCCCCGGTGCCCGGCAGCGGGTCAAGGCCTTCCCGCACCAGTTCTCCGGCGGGATGCGGCAACGGATCATGATCGCGATGTCGATCGCGCTCGATCCGGCGATCTTGATCGCCGACGAGCCGACGACCGCGTTGGACGTCACCGTGCAGGCGCAGATCATGCAGTTGCTGGCCGAACTGCAGGAAGAGCGCCGGATGGGGCTGATCCTGATCACCCATGATCTCGGCGTGGTCGCCGATGTGGCCGACCGGATCTCGGTGATGTACGCCGGCAAGATCGTCGAGTCGGCCGAGGTGTTCGATCTCTACGCGCAGCCGCTGCATCCGTACACCAAGGGCCTGCTGGAGTCGATTCCGCGGCTTGATCAGAAGGGGCAGAACCTGACGGCGATCGGCGGCCTACCGCCGAATCTGATGCACATCCCGGCCGGGTGCGCGTTCAACCCGCGCTGCCGCTACGCCCAGGACATCTGCCGGGAGGATCCGGCGCCCTTGCTGCGCGAGGTCGGCACGGACCGGTACAGCGCCTGCCACTTCGCCGAATCGCTGGCGGACGGCACCGCGTCGGCCGGAGAGATCCCGGAGCCGCCGCGCGACGGGCCCCGGGTCGATCCCGGAGCAGAATCGGAGCGCGGAGGCTGGCTCAAATACGCACCTGGGGAGGAGCTCCGGTGAGCGACGTCATCCTGCGCGCCGAGAATCTGTTCAAGCACTATCCGATCAAGGCCGGCGTGCTGCGCCGGACCGTCGGCTACGTCAAGGCGGTCGACGGGGTCTCCTTCGAGCTGCGCAAGGGCGAGACGCTCGGCATCGTGGGGGAGTCCGGTTGCGGCAAGTCGACCCTGGCCCGGCTGCTGGTCGGGCTGGAGGAGCCGTTCCGCAGTCATGCCGGCAAGGGCGAGTCCGGCAAACTGCTGTACGACGACGTCGACGTGACCCGGCTGTCCGGGTCGGCCTGGCGCCGGGCCCGCCGGGACATCCAGATGATCTTCCAGGATCCGTACACGTCGCTGAATCCGCGGAAGACGGTCGGCGACATCGTGGCCGAGCCGTTCCACATCCATCCCGACGTGCTGCCGGCGTCGCAGCGCCGGGCCAAGGTGCAGGAACTGCTCGACCTGGTCGGCCTGAACCCCGAGCACATCAACCGGTATCCGCACCAGTTCTCCGGCGGCCAGCGGCAGCGGATCGGGATCGCCCGCGGGCTGGCCCTGAACCCGAAGATCCTGGTCTGCGACGAGCCGGTGTCTGCGCTGGACGTGTCGGTGCAGGCGCAGGTGGTCAACCTGCTGGAGCGGCTGCAGGAGGAGCTCGGGCTGGCCTACATCTTCATCGCCCACGACCTGTCGGTGGTCCGGCACATCTCGGACCGGGTCGGCGTGATGTATCTCGGCACGATGGCCGAGATCGGCGACGAGGACCAGATCTACTCCCGGCCCACCCACCCTTACACCCAGGCCCTGCTGTCCGCGGTGCCGGTGCCCGACCCGACGCTGCGCAACAGCCGGGATCAGATCGTGCTCACCGGCGACGTGCCCAGCCCGGCCAACCCGCCGGCCGGCTGCCGCTTCCACACCCGCTGCTGGCGGGCCCAGGACCGGTGCGAGGTCGAGGTGCCGCAGTTGATCATGCGCCCCGACGGCGCCGGTGATCACGCCTCCGCCTGCCACTTCGCCGAGGTCCGCCAGGTCGTCTAGCGTTTCGGATGAAGTCGCGGCGACAGTTTCACACTCTATGAACGGTGTGCGACACCCAAGCCTCTCCCTTGGTGCCGCTTTCTCGGCGCCCGAGGTGACACCCTTCGACGGGCTCAGGGAACGGACACTCGAGCCTCAGCAGCCGCTGGAATCCTCCACGGTGGGATGATTCCCCGGTGACTGTCGAGAGCGCGCCGGTGCGGGAGCGGCTGGTGGCCGCCGCGCTGGCGGTGCTCACCGCCGAGGGTCGGGCGGCGGTCACAGCGCGCCGGCTGGCCGCCGAGGTCGGCGTCTCGACGATGGCGGTCTACACCCATCTCGGGGGCATGGACGGTGTCTGGCATGCGGTGCTGGATCAGGGCTGTCGGCAGCTGGTGGCCGGCTTCGACGCGGTCGGGACGAGCCGGGACCCGGTGGCCGATGTCGCGGTCTACGGTGCCGTGTACGTGGTCCGGGGGATGACCGTGCCGGAGCTCTACCGGGCGATGTTCACCGATCCGCGGCTGAGCGAGCACACCGATGTGTTGGCCGACGAGGCGCTGGACCGGCTGGTCGCCGCCGTCGGCCGGTGTGCCGAGAGCGGTCGGCTCGGTGACCTGGACCGCAAGGCCGTGGTCGGGCTGGCCTACCAGCTGTGGCTGCTCTGGCACGGCGCGGTCAGCCTGGCCCTGGTCGGCATGCTCAAGCCGAAGCAGGTCCGGCAGTCGGTGACCGACGGCATGATCAGTACCTTCGCCGGGCACGGTGACGACCGGGCCCGGGCGGCCCGGTCGGTGCGGCGCGGGTTGCGCGGCCTGGACGCGATCGAATCCTGAGCTTTTTCGATGCTGGGATAACAGCGTTATATGCTGGCTGACCGACCGATCCCCGACCCGCTGCGGAGAAACGATCATGAACTCAGCCTCCGGCGTCCTCGCCCGCCGCTCCTTCCTCGGCCTGGCCGCCCTGGTGCCCCTCGCCGGCTGTGGCCCGGGTGGCTCGGCCGCGCCCGGTCCGGGCCAGAGCCCCGCACCCACGCCGTCGGAAACGCCTACGGCCAAGGAAACCCCGACGCCGTCGGAGCCGCCCGGACCCTCGGCGTCGGCCTCGACCGATGCCCGACTGGCAGCGCTGGAACGGAAACTCGACGCCCGGCTCGGCGTGTTCGCCTGGGACACCGGATCGGGCCGGGCGATCACTCACCGGGCCGACGAGCGGTTCGCGTTCTGCTCGACGTTCAAGGGTCTCGCGGCCGCCGCTGTCGTACACCACAATCCGTTGTCCCACTTGGAATCCCTGGTCCGCTACGGCGAGCGGGACCTGATGAAGAGCTCCATGATCACCAGGAAACACGTCAAGACCGGGATGACGATCCGGCAGCTGTGCGATGCGGCCGTGCGCTACAGCGACGGCACCGCGGGCAACCTGCTGCTGCGTGATCTCGGCGGCCCGAAGGAACTGACCGAGTTCGCCCGCAGCCTCGGCGACCCGGTGACCCGGATGGACCGGATCGAGCCGGACATCGTCTCCGCCGAGCCGGGCGACCCACGGGACACCTCCTCGCCGCGGGCGCTGGGTGGCGACTATCACAAGATCGTTCTCGGTGACGCGCTGGTGCCGGAGAAGCGAGCCGTGCTGCGGGATCTGCTGGAACGCAACACCACCGGCGCGGCACGGATCAAAGCGGTGCTGCCGAAGGGCTGGAAGATCGCGAACAAGACCGGCACCGGCGACTACGGCACGATCAACGACATCGCGATCGTCTGGCCGCCGAAATCAGCACCGTTGGTGATCTCGATCATGTCCAGCAGGCCTGACAGAAACGCCACCTACAATGAGGACCTCGTCGCCCAGGCGGCCGGACATGTCCTAGGAAGGTGGTATTGAGCGGTGACCTACTGCGCGGCACCCAGGCACGTATTGGACTGCGTTGTCGTCGGCGTCCGTAGGGCACCGCTACGACCTTCTCCTCCGCCTTGTCCAATACGCGCCTGGGCACCTGCTCGCTACGGCCACCGCTCAACACCACCTTCCTAAAGATCCTCAGCTGAGCAGGGAGTTATGCCCGTTACCCCGAAGCGTGTCGTCAAGGTCGTCTCGTCGTTCGTGATGTTCGCAGTGGTCAGCGTGCTGGCCGGGGTGTTGGTGGCGGGCCTGTTCGTGCCGATCGCCGGATTGTCCGGCGCGACCGGACAGGCGGCCGCCGCGGAGCTGGACAACCTGCCGGCCGAGCTGGAGACGCCGCCGCAGGCGGAGCGGTCCACCGTGCTGCTCGGCAACGGTGACGTGCTGACCCACTTCTACGACCAGAACCGGATCTACGTGCCGCTGGACAAGATCGCGCCGGTGATGGTCCAGGCCCAGTTGGCGATCGAGGACCACCGGTTCTACCAGCACGGCGCGTTGGACCTGACCGGCACGATGCGGGCACTGCTGCAGAACTCCTCCGGCGGCTCCACCCAAGGTGGCTCGTCGATCAGTCAGCAGTACGTGAAGATGGTGCTGCTGGACGCTTGTGATCTTGATCAGGCCTGCATTGCCGACGTGCTCGAGTCGAGCGGGATCGAGGGCTATCAGCGGAAGATCCGCGAGCTGCGGTACGCGATCGCGCTGGAGGAGAAGTTCTCCAAGGACGAGATCCTGGAGCGCTACCTGAACATCGCCTACTTCGGCGACGGCGCGTACGGCGTCGAGGCCGCGGCCCGGCACTACTTCAACACCACCGCAGCGAAGCTGACGCTGCCCCAGGCGGCGATGCTGGCCGGCCTGGTCCGCGACCCGAACCAGACCAACCCAGTGAAGAACGCCGGCGCCGCGCTGGACCGGCGGGACGTGGTGATCAACCGGATGGCCGAGCTCAACCTGATCACGCCGGACCAGGCCAAGCAGGCCAAGGCCACCGGCTTCGACCAGAAAGACGTGCAGCGGACCCGGAACGGCTGCGTCGACTCCCGCTACCCGTTCATCTGCGACTACGTCCGCCGCACGCTGCTCCAACTGCCCAGCCTGGGCAACACGCCGGGGGAGCGGGAGCACACGCTGAACCGGGGCGGCCTGACGATCGAGACCGCGATCGATCCCAAGACGCAGGACATGGCGCAGCGGCAGTTGAGCGAGGTGGTCGGCCCGAAGGACTCGGTGATCGGCACCATGAACATGATCCAGCCGGGCACCGGGCTGATCCTGGCGATGGCGCAGAGTCGGCCGGAGATGGGCGACAACACCAAGCAGGGCGAGACCTACTACAACTACTCGGCGACGCCGGAGATGGGCGGAGCGGAGGGCTTCCAGGCCGGGTCGACGTTCAAGGCGTTCACCGCGGCGGCGGCGTTGGAGCAGGGCATCCCGTTCAGCAAGAAGTACGACGCCAGGTCGCGGATGGACTTCACCGGCCGCACCTTCGACTCCTGCGAGGGGCGGGTCAAGACCGGGAAGTTCCCGGTCCGGAACTCGACCCAGGCCGAGGGCGTGATGGACATGCGCCGGGCGGCCGAGCAGTCCACCAACACCTACTTCGTGCAGTTGGCCCTGGACGTCGGCATGTGCGACATCGTCGAACTGACCGAGAAGCTGGGCATGGAAAGCAGCACCGAGGAACTGCCGATCAGTGCCTACGACACGATGCCGTCGTTCACCCTCGGCACCGCCGAGATCGCCCCGATGAAGCTGGCCGAGGCGTACGCGACCTTCGCCGCCCGCGGTGTGCACTGCGACCCGATCGTGCTGGAGAAGGTGACCACCAGCGCCGGCAAGGCGCTCAAGGTGCCGGACGGCAACTGCCGCCGGGTGATCCCGACCGACGTGGCCGACGGGATGAACGAGTTGCTGTCCGGCGTGATCAACAACGGCACCGGGCGGCCGGCCCGGCTCGAGGACGGCCGGCCCCAGGCCGGCAAGACCGGCACCACCGACGACAACTACACGGTCTCCTTCGCCGGCTACACCCCGGATGCCGCGGGGGTGGCGATGATCGCGATCGACAACCGGAAGGTGCCGTTCCGCAAGGGCGACAAGCCGTACCGGAGCAAGGGCGTGCTCGGCTACGAGACCGACACCGGGGTCCGGCTGGAGGGCAGTGGTGGCGGCGACGCCGGCAGCCTGATCTGGAAGCCGACCATGCAGCGCTACCTCGAGGACCTGCCGGAGACGCGCTTCAACAAGCCGCCCCGGGAGATCGAGACCGGTGCGTTGGTCGACCTGCCGGAGCTCAGCGGGCTGTCCATCGACGAGGCGATCGACGAACTCGAGGACGCCGGCTTCACCGTCCGGCGCACCCGCCGGCCCAGCGCGACCGTGCCCGAGGGCGAGCTGATCGGCTTCAGTCAGACCAGCGGCCGGGTCCCCGCCTTCTCCACCATCGAGCTCTACGTCTCCTCCGGCCCCGAACAATCGGAGGATCCCGAACCGCCGGGCGAGTCCGAGCAGCCGGAGGATCCAGGGCCGCGCTGATCGAGTTTCTGGGCCGCGAGTGCGGTTCTGTCGGTCGCTACTGCAAAACTAGTGACTGTGACTGACCGACGACTGCTTCTGGTTCATGCCCACCCCGACGACGAGACGCTCGGCACCGGCGTGACGATGGCGAAATATGCCGCCGAGGGCGCCCAGGTGACTTTGGTGACCTGCACCCTCGGCGAGGAGGGCGAGGTGCTGGTCGACTCGCTCGGCCACCTGGCCGCGACCCACGAGGACCGGCTCGGTGAGCACCGGATCGGCGAGTTGGACGGTGCGATGGAGGCACTCGGTGTCGCCGACTATCTCCGACTCGGCGGCGACGGGCACTACCGGGACTCCGGCATGCTCTGGGACGAGAACGGGCTGGCGACCGTCCGCGGCGAGCTGCGGGACGGCATCTTCTGGTCCGCCGACCTGCTGGAGGCGGCCGACCTGTTGGTGCCGATCATCCGCGACCGGCGGCCGCAGGTGTTGATCACCTACGACGAGTTCGGCGGTTACGGACATCCGGACCACGTCCAGGCGCACCGGGTCGCCATGTACGCGTTCCAACTCGCCGGGGTGCCGAGCTACCGGCCCGATCTCGGGGCGCCGTGGCAGGTCGAGCGGGTGCTCTGGAGCACGATGAGCCTGAGCCGGATGCAGCAGCGGATCGCGGAACTGCGCGCGGCCGGCGACCTGGAGACCTGGAAGGACTTCGAAGGCGCCAACGAGGGCCGGTCGCTGTTCAGCCCGGACGAGGCGGTCGCGGCCGAGATCGACGGCGAGCAGTACGTGGACCGCAAGCACGCCGCGATGAAGGCGCACGCCACCCAGATCAAGCTGGACGACCCGTTCTTCACCCTGGGCGGCACCTTCGGCAGCGACATCTGGGCGCGGGAGCAGTTCCGGCTCGCCGCGGGGAAACCGTTCCCGGGCGACGGCTGGGCCGACGATCTGTTCGCCGGGCTCGATTGAGCCCTCGGGGCGAACTCGTCGGTTGGGTTGCGGCCTGGTCTCGATTCCGAGGCCAACGCCGTGGATCGACACGGTGCAAGGAAACCTTCCCGTACTATGCTGACCGCCCGTAACGCCCCGATCGGGGGCCGCACGAGGCCACTTCCGACTCGCGCGAGGTTAGGTTTCCGTCTTGACTAGCACCATGCCTACCGGCCCGGACGACACCATCGTCGCTGCGCAGCCCGCCAAGAAGAAGCGGGTCCGTCCAGCCGCGATCATCCTCGGGTTGCTCGGCGCCGTCATCGTCGCCGCCGGCGTGCTCTACGTGGTCGGCTACTTCATGGCCGGCGACAAGCTGCCGCGGAACGCCTCGATCGCCGGGGTCGCGATCGGCGGGCTGACCAAGACCGAGGCGACCGAGCGGCTGCGCGCCGAGCTCGCGCCGGTGGCCGAGCGGCCGATCCCGGTCATCATGGGCACGGAGGAGCCGATCGAGGACGAGGTCGATCCGGTCGCGGCCGGCCTGACCGTCGACTACGAGGCCAGTGTGGCCAGCGCCGGTGTCGGCCGCAGCTTCGATCCGCGGCTGATCTGGCTGGTGCTGACCGGCGGTGCGGCGATCGACCCGGTGATCGCGGTCGACCGGGCGTTGCTGCAGCAGGCCGTCGCCGGTCTCGCCGAGGAGCATCGCAGCGAGCCCGCGGACGCCCGGCTCTCCTACGACGGCACCGAGGTGAAGCTCGAGCCCGGCACCACCGGGCTGGCGGTGATCGACGCGTCCGCCGGAGTGCTCAGCCAGGCCTTCACCGAGGCGAAGGGCCGGGTCGGTGGCCCGGTCGCGCTCGAGGTCGCCGAGACCCTGCCGGCGATCACCACCAAGGAGGCCGAGCAGGTCGCCGGTGAATACGCCGAGCCGGCGGTCTCCGGGCCGATCACGCTCAAGGCCGGCGCCGCCGGGTCGTTCACCCTCAGCCCGGAGATGCTCGCCGAGTCGATCACCTTCGCCGACCAGGAGGGTGACCTGGTGCCGGTGCTGGACACCAAGAAGCTCGCCGAGGAAGCGGCCGACGAGATCAAGAAGGTCGAGGCGAAGAAGCCGAAGGACGCGACGGTCAAGATCGTCGACGGCAAGCCGAAGGTGATCGCCGCGGTCAACGGGACCGAGGTCGGCGACGAGCAGTTGCGGCAGGCGGTCGAGTCGGTGATCACCAAGTCCGGCGACGATCGGACCGCCGACATCGAGCTGACCGGCGCCAAGGCGAAGTTCGACACCAGGGACGCCGAGAAGCTGGGGATCAAGGAGGTGACCGGTCAGTTCACCACCTACTACCCGCACGCCAACTACCGCAACGTCAACATCGGCCGCGCGGCGGAGAAGATCAACGGCACCATCCTGAAGCCCGGTGAGACGTTCTCGCTGAACGACATCGTCGGCGAGCGGACCCGGGAGAACGGGTTCACCGAGGGCAGCGTGATCTCCGGCGGCGTCTTCAAGGAGGAACTCGGCGGCGGGGTGTCGCAGAGCGCCACGACGACGTACAACGCCATGTTCTTCGCCGGTCTGGAAGACATCGAGCACAAGCCGCACGGCCTCTACATCAACCGCTACCCGCCCGGCCGCGAGGCGACTGTCTCCTGGGGCTCGATCGACCTGAAGTTCCGCAACAACACCGACTACGGGGTGTTGGTGCAGGCCATCGTGGACAAGTCGAAGAACTACGACGAGAAGGGCTCCATCACCGTCCGGATGTGGTCCACCAAGAGCTGGGACAAGATCGCCTCGTCCAAGCCGAAGAAGTCGAACTTCACCTGGGGCCGCGAGGTGGACAACGATTCGCCGAACTGCCAGCCGTCCTCGCCCGTGCAGGGGTTCGACGTGAACTACCAGCGGCTGTTCTATCGGGACGGGAAGGTGGCCAAGAAGGAAGACTTCTTCTGGCGCTACAACCCGACCAACAAGGTGACCTGTACCGCACCTGGTCGCTGACCCTTGTCCTTCGTTCCCTGAGCCTGTCGAAGGGCCTTTGAGGGGTGACTGCCGCGGGGCGGTCTGGGGGTCTGTGCGCGGTAGGCGTTTCTCTACCTGTGGCGAGTTATGGGCGGTCCTGGGCCGGGGTTGGGTGATTTTTCTCTACCTGTGGCGAGTTCCGTGCCCAGCCGGAGCAGGCGGTGGCGGGCGCGAGGGGGTTCAGCGGGCGGCTGGAGCTGGGCGGAGGTAGCGGTAGCTGTGGTGGAGGCGGAAGCCGAGGCGTTGGTAGGCCTGGTGGGCTTCCGTGTTCTCCCGGGCGACCTGGAGGTAGGCGCTGCGGGCGCCTTTCGCGCCGGCCCAGTGCACCAGGCCGAGCAGCACCGCGGTGGCCAGGCCCTGGCGGCGGTGCTCGGGGTCGGTCCAGAGGGCGGCGATGCCGAGCCAGTCCTGGCTGATCTGGCCGCGGCCGGCGGCGATCAGGCGACCGCCGTCGGCGATGCCGGCCAGGCCGAACGGCGGCCGGCCGGTGAGCATGGTGCGGAGCAGTTCGGGGTCGACGTCGGACGGGCGGTAGGCGTGGTAGGCCTGCCACCAGGCGTCGGTGAGCCGCTCCTCGACGGTGACCCGCGGATCGGCCGGCCGACTGCCCAGCTCGGACAGCCGGTGCACCAGCACGTCGGTCACCACGTAGGTGTCGGTCCAGCCGAGTTGCCGGAAACGCTGCTCCGGCGGCGATCCGTCGATCACCTGGACCATCGGCTCGATCCGGTGCGCGGCCGCGAAGTCGGCGATCCGACGTGCCGCCTGGTCGAACGGCACGCCGGGATCGCCCACCGCGAGGCAGGAGTTCGCCCGTCCGGTGAAACCGCCACCGGCCCGCAACCACCAGGCGCCCAGCCGCTCAGCGTAGGCGATCCAGCCGAGCGCCGCCGCCTGTTCCAGTTCCTCGGCCGACACCCGCAGCGGATCCGGGCCGCGAGAGATCGACGGCACCCGCTTGGCCAAGATCACCGCGGCGCGTTCGACCGCGACGATCCGGTCGTCCCGAGTGCGTACGGTGATCGAATCCCGGTCGGCGGAGACCAGCACCCCGAGCACGTCGGTGGCCGACCCGTCCGGCAGCCGATGGCGTACCACCAGGCGCTCACCCGGCTCGGGCGCGGGTGTGATCCGTGCGACAGCGTCCACAGAGTGGGGGTCCTTCGCGGCTACGGTGGGGAAGCGAGATACTAGCTCACTGAGGCGGCGTCCCACCGATAGACCCCGAACGCCGCACGAGCAGAGATCCAAGGAGAGTCCGTGACGTACGTCATTGCACAGCCCTGTGTCGATCTTAAGGACCTGGCCTGCGTCGAGGAGTGTCCCGTCGACTGCATCTACGAGGGCAAGCGGATGCTCTACATCCATCCCGACGAGTGCGTCGACTGTGGCGCGTGCGAGCCGGTCTGTCCGGTCGAGGCGATCTTCTACGAAGACGACACCCCGGAGGAGTGGAAGGACTACTACCAGGCCAACGTCGACTTCTTCGACGATCTCGGCTCGCCCGGCGGTGCCGCCAAGACCGGTCCGATCGACAAGGACCACGCGCTGATCGCGGCCCTGCCGCCGCAAGAACACGACGAGTGACCCGACACCAGTGACCACCACGCCGGCCTCCGGCATCGCCGCGCTTCCCGACTTCCCGTGGGACAGCCTGGCCGCGGCCAAGGAACGCGCGGCGGCCCATCCGGACGGCCTGGTCGATCTTTCGGTCGGCACGCCGGTCGACCCGGTGCCGGCCTCGGGCCAGGCCGCCCTGGCCGACGCCGCCAACAGCCCCGGCTACCCGTTGACCTCCGGCACCGCCGACCTGCAGGCCGCGATGGCCGACTATCTGACCCGGCGCTGGGGTGCGGTGGGTCTGGTGCCGCAGGCGACCATGCCGGTGATCGGCACCAAGGAGTTCGTCGCCTGGCTGCCGACCCTGCTCGGGCTCGGCCCGGGCGATGTCGTCGTGGTGCCGACGATGGCGTACCCGACCTATGCGGTCGGCGCCATGATCGCCGGCTGTACGCCGATCCCCGCCGATGATCTTGAAGCCCTTGATGATCTTCGACCCGGCCTGGTCTGGCTGAACTCCCCGTCGAACCCGACCGGCCAGATCCTCGGGCCGGACGAGCTGGCCCGCCGGGTC
Organism: uncultured Actinomycetota bacterium; assembly: GCA_963746025.1. Lineage (GTDB taxonomy): Bacteria > Actinomycetota > Actinomycetes > Propionibacteriales > Propionibacteriaceae > Microlunatus. Next base: position 185,342 of record CAVUZU010000009.1, on the reverse strand, counting down.
GCCTGGGCCCGGGAGCGCGGGGCCGTGGTCGCCTCCGATGAGTGCTACGGCGAGTTCGGCTGGGACGCCGAGCCGGTCTCGGTGCTGCACCCCGACGTCTGCCGCGGCTCCCATGATCAACTGTTGGCGGTGCACTCACTGTCCAAGCGGTCCAACCTGGCCGGCTACCGGGCCGGGGTCATCGGCGGTGATCATGATCTGGTCACCCGATTGTTGGCGGTACGCAAGCATGCCGGCATGATCGTGCCGCGGCCGGTGCAGCAGGCGATGATCACGCTGCTCGCCGATGATGATCATGTCCAGCAGCAGCGCGGCCGCTACCTGGCCCGGCGCGAGCTGCTCCGGCCGGCGCTGGAGCAGGTCGGCTTCCGGATCGAACACTCCGAGGGTTCGCTCTACCTGTGGGCCACCCGAGGCGAGCCGGGCCGGGCCTCGATCGACTTCCTCGCCGGGCACGGAATCCTGGCCGCCCCCGGCGACTTCTACGGCACCGCGGCCGACGGCTACGTCCGGGTCGCGCTGACCGCCACCGACGAACGCATCTCCGCCGCCTCCTCCCGCCTCACCACCTGACCCACCCACCAAACCCGCCCACCAAACCCGCCGACCCGTCACATCCGCGGCCCTTTTCGCGGCGTGTCGCAGCAGTTGTGACGGGTCGACCGTTGGGCGACGGTGCTGTGGCGACCGTGACGGGCGGGCCGATCAGGTCAGCGGAGCCTCGGCCGTCGGCTCTGCGGTCCGCCGCCGAGCCGGGCCGGCGTCCGGCGGCCCGGGCAGGCCGAGGTACCACCGGGTCAGCTCGGTCCGGGTGGTCAGCCCGGTCTTGGCCAGGATCCGCCGGACGTGGCTCTCCACCGTGCGCTCGGACAGCACCAGCCGCGCCGCGATCTCCCGGTTGGACAGGGCCTGGGCGACCAGCCCGAGCACCTCGTGCTCGCGGGTGCTCAGCGGGTCCGCGGCCCGCTCGCCCGGCACCAGGGCCGCGAGCAAAGCCTCGGCCACCCGCAACGGCCCAGGCAGGTCGAGCCGGCGGGCCTGATCAGCGGCCGTCCGCGCCTGCTCGGCGGCGCCGGCGTAGTCCCCGACGGCGGTGAGCGCGCGGGCCAGACCGAGCTGTCCGTGGACCAGGAACGGCCGGGCGCCGATCCGTTCGTCGATCCGCAACCCGGCCCGGAAGTAGTCGATCGCGGCCGGCGAGTCACCGACGGCCAGCGCCAGCCCGCCGAGCATCCGGGCGATCGCACCGCTGTAGTAGACGGTGCCCGAGCCCATGATCAACGTGCTGCCGAAGGTGGTCTCGATCAGCTCCCGCAGCATCCGGCAGTTGTCGGTGTCGCCCAACGCCACCGCCAGGTCCGGCAGGTACGCCAGCGTCGCCGCGGCCATCACCCGGTTCTGGTCCGCCAGCCCGGGCAGCGCCGCCCGATAGAGCACGGCCGCCTCGTCCCGCCGGCCGACCAGGAGCAGCGCCTGCGCCAGACTTGCCTTGCCGACCAGCGGGAACTGGTTCACGTCCGCCAGCAGGTCGGTCCAGCCCGGGCTCAGATCCGCCGGGTCGCCCCGCACCACGGCCAGCAGCACGGAGAGCCCGAAGTGGGTGAAGTGGACCGACGGATCGCCCCAATCGGCGGCGACCTCGGCGGCCTGCCCCGACAGCCGGCGGCTCCGGTCGAAGTCGCCGACCATCCCGGCCAGGGTGGCCTGCCGGCGCAGCAGGTGCCAGCGGACCAGCGGCAGCCCGGTCCGTTCGGCCAGCAGCTGGATCGCCCCGACCTCCCGCTGGGCCAGGGCCAGGTCGGCCAGGTGGACCGCGGCGTCGGAGCACCAGATGTGCGCCCACAGCCGGGCCAGCGGCCGGCCGGTCTGCTCGGCCAGCTCCAGCGCCCGGCGGCTGATCGCGATCGCCTCGGCGTCCCGGCCGGGCCGCCACTCCAGCGAGACCCGGGCCCGCAGCGCATCCAATTCCGCGTCGGCGTCGCCGGCGGCCACCGCATGCTGGTACGCCGTCCGGGCCCACTCGCCCGCCTCGTCGATCAGGTTGAGCTCCAGCAGCACGCAGGCCAGCTGCGCCTCGATCCGCGCCCGCAGCCGCGGCGGGCCGGCCTCGCCCAACACCGCCAGCGCTCGGTGGCACAGCTCGAGCAATTGCTGGTTGATCGCCGGGTGGGCGATGCCCTGAACGATGACCGCAGCACGGCCGAGCACCTCGCCCCGACTGGTCCGCTCACCCTCCTCGCCGGCTCGGACACAGGTCGCGACGCTCTGCTCGAGCCGGCCGCCCAGATACTGCGCCCGGGCCAGGTCCAGCAGCAGTTCCGCCCGGTCGATCCCCGCGGCCGGCCCGGCGTCGAGAGCGAGTTGCAGATAGCCGGCCGCTTCGTCGTACGCTCCGGCGGCGCGGGCCGCATCGGCCGCGCGGACCGCCCAGGCCGCGGCCAGCACCGGTTCGCCGGCGCGGTGCCAGTGCGTCGCCACCACGCCGGTGCGGCCGTCGTCGGCCACGGCCAGCGGCTCGAGCAGCAGTGCCGCCGCTCGGTGCAGCTCGACCCGCCGCGCCGGCGGGATCGAGGCATAGGAGGCATCCCGGACCAGCCCGTGGGCGAAGCGGACCCGCGCCCCGTCCGCCTGGATCTCCACCAGCCCGGCCGGCACGGCGGGCTGCAGCCGCTCCAGCACCGGGCCGGCTCCGCCGACCAACGCGCCGAGCAGGGCGGGATCGGCATCCAGCCCCAGCACGCTGAGCCCGGCCACCAGCTCGGCCGGATCCGGTCCGGCCGCGCGCAGCGCCGCGGCGACCAGGTGACGGAGTTCGGGCTGTTCGCCGAGCGTGTCGGCCCAGCGCTGTTGCCCCCGCAACTGTCCGCCGGCGACCCGGGCCAGCGTGCGCAGGAACAGCGGGCTGCCGCCGGCCAGCTCGGTCGCGTGCCGGACCGCGGCAGCGTCAGCCGGGCCGACCGACGAGGTCAGCACCTCGGCCGCTTCGGCGGGGGACAGTGGGCCGAGGCCGATCACCTCGCTGGCCCGGTGCGCGGGCGACTCGGCGAAGCCGCTGCCGATCGCGTCCCGGTGGGTGCCGACCACCAGCAGCGGTAGCCGGCGGATCTCGGAGGCAAGCCGATCCAGCAGCCGCAGCGTCGCCTGGTCGGCCCACTGCAGGTCGTCCAGCACGATCAGCAGCCCGGGGTCGGCGGCCGCGCAGTCGGCCAGTGCGTCCAGTGCGGCGGTGTCGGCGGCGAAGGTGGTGGCGGCGGCGTCGTCGACCGAGGCGTTGGCCCGCTCGCCGCTGCCGGCGGCCAGGGCGGTCAGCGCGGCGGCCGGGCCGGGCAGGCCCCGGGTCGCGCGGGTCCAGGGCCACAGCGCGGGCATCCCGGCATCGGCGAGCGCGGTGCCCCAGCCGACCGGTCCGGGTGCGTCCGCCACGAGTTCCTCGACCAGCCGGGTCTTGCCGATCCCGGCGGGCCCGGTGACCAGCACCAGTTGGCCGGTGCCGGCGCGGGCGTCGGCCAGTCGCCGGCGCAACCGGGCCACCTCCTGCTGCCGCCCGATCAGCGGGTCGGCCGTCCCCGAAACCGGCCTCATTTTCCCTCCCCGGAACGGGCCTCTTTCGCAGTATGCAGTACCGGATTGCGTACCACCACTGATGTCACCGAACCGGTGTCCGGGCGACCGTAACGGCATGAACCAGAGCAGGAATCTGAACGAGGCCGTACGCCGGCTGTTCGCTCCGGCCCGACGGCCGGGCCGGATCGGCGCCGAGGTGGAACTGATCCCGGTCACCGACACGGCGGCGCCGCGGCCGGTCGACCCGGCGGCGTTGGTCGCCGGCTTCGATCCGGCCTTCATCGCCGACGGCCGACCCACCTTCGAGCCGGGCGGGCAACTGGAGCTGAGCCCGGCGCCACGGTCCGGGCCGGCCGCGCTGGTCGCCGAGCTGCACCGGCTGCTCGGCCGGGCCGAGGCGATCGCCCGGTCCCGCGGCGTTCGGCTCGAGCTGGCCGGCGTGAACCCGTACCACGGCTGTGCCGACGTGCCGCTGCGGACGCCACTGCCGCGCTACCTCGCCATGCAGGCAACCTTCGACCGGGCCGGACCGGGCGGGCGGCGGATGATGCGGCTGACCGCGTCGCTGCAACTCGCGGTCGACCTGTTGCCCGGCGCCGCCGGCCGGGAGCAATGGCTGGTCGCCAACCTGGCCGGGCCCGCGCTGGCCGTCGCGTTCGACAACTCCGGCGGCGAGCGGACCCGGATCTGGCGCGGCATCGACCCGGCCCGGACCGGCTACGACGGGCGGCAGTTGGATCCGGGCGACCCGGTCAGGGCCTACGCCGCCTTCGCCGCCGCGGCGCCCCGGCTGCCGATCCCGGCGACGGCCGACGCCGCGTACCACCTGACCACCCTGTTTCCGCCGGTCCGGCCGCGCGGCGGCTACCTCGAGCTGCGCTACCTCGACGCTCAGCCCGCGCATCGGATCGAGGTCGTCGTGGGAACGGTCAGCACCCTGTTGGGCGATCCGGTGGCCCGGCGCGAGGCGCTGGAGCTGCTGCTGCCACGGGCCGGGGAACTGGACCGGGCGTGGGCTGAAGCCGCGGCCGGCTGGTCGCCGGAGGCCACGGCGCTGCTGGCCATCGCGGGCACCGAGCTCATCGCCGAGCCGGCCGCGGCGATCAGTGCCGCGGGTGTGCGATGAGGATCGGCTTCGTCGCGGACCCGCTGGAGCGGCTCGATCCGTCGATCGACACCAGCGTCGGGCTGATGCATGCCGCGCAGGATCGGGGAGCCGAGGTGTGGGTGACCGAGGCGGTTCAGCTGGAGGCGGTCGACGGCCGGGCTCGGGCCCTGGCCCGGCGGATCGAGCTGGCGCCGACCCGGCCGGTCACCGGGTGCCGCTGGAGCGTGCCCGATCCGTGGTTCACCGTCGTCGAGACGCGGCCGGTCTGGCTGGACGAGCTGGCCGCGGTGTTCCTGCGCACCGAGCCGCCGGTGGACGACGCCTTCGTCGCCGCGACGTTGATCATGGACCTGATCGATCCGGTCGGCACCGTGCTGGTGAACGATCCACGCGGGCTGCGGGAGTGCAGCGAGCATCTGTTCCCGCTGCACTTCCCCGATCTCGTCCCGCCGACCACGGTGACCGCCGACGAGCGGACGATCCGCGACTTCCTCGCCGAACATGGCGCGGCGGTGATCAAGCCGGTCGACGGGTTCTCCGGCCGGGGCGTGCTCCGGCTGGACCGGCACGACCCGAACCTCACCTCGTTGATCGAGATCAGCACGGTGCTGGGCACCAGACCCGTGCTGGTGCAGCGATTCCTGCGTGAGGTGACGGCGGGCAACAAGCGGGTCTTCGTGGTTGACGGCGAACCGGTCGGCGCCGTCTATCGCTATCCGATGGCCGGCGACTTCCGGATCGGCCAGCCCAGCGCCGAAGCTCCGATCACTGCACGAGACCACGAGATCTGTGCCCGGCTGGCACCGGAGCTGCGCCGGATGGGCATCCGGCTGGCCGGGCTGGACGTGATCGGCCCGTCCTTGATCGAAGTCAACGTGACCAGCGTCGGCGCGCTGCGCAAGGCGGACGCGCTGCTCGGCTGGACACTCTGCTCCGACCTGCTGGACCACCTGCTCGAACCCTACCTGGAAAGGAAATCAGCATGATCACCAATCTCGACCCGGCCACTCTCGGCCCGGGCATGATCACCGCGATCGTCTGCATCGCCGTCCTGGCCGCGATGATCTTCCTGCTCGGTCTCAACGTTTCCCGGATGCGCGGTGTCACCGCGCACCAGGGTGGCACGCAGACACCCACCGATCCGGCCAGTCCGCTGCTGATCGCGATCCGGGCCCACGGCAACGCGATCGAGTACGTGCCGACCCTGATGGTGCTGTTCCTGTTGGTCGGCGCCCTCGCCCCGGCCTGGCTGGCGCTGCCGTTGATCATCGGCGCGACCGTGTCCCGAGTCCTGCACGCGTACGGGATGGTGACGACGAAGACTCTGGCGGCGGAAGATCACCGGCGACTGCTCGGCGCGATGGGCACCTACCTGTTCGGTGTCGGGCTGGCCATTGCCACAGCCGTCACCGTCTTCTGATGACCGGCCATCCCACCACCGCGGCCCTGCGGTCACCGGCGCTGGTCCGCTATCTGGCGGGGCAGTTGCCGTCGATCACCTGTTCCTGGGCGCAGGTGATCGCGCTGGCCTGGGTGGTGGTGCAGCAGGACCCGCACGCACTCGGCCTGGTGATCATGCTGCAGTTCCTGCCCACCCTGGTGATCGGGCCGTGGTTCGGCGCGTTGGCCGACCGCTACGACCGGCGGCGGCTGCTGATGATCGCCGAGGCCGGCCTGGGCGCGGTCGCCGCCGGCTTCGCGGTCGCGGCCGCGACCGGCACGCTGACCCTGCCGCTGATCTATCTGCTGGCCGCGGCCTGGGGCGTGATCAACGCACTGGACACGCCGGCGCGGCGGGCCCTGGTGCCGATGCTGGTGCCGGCCGAACTGGCCCCGGCGGCGTCCGCGCTGACCGGCACCATCATGCTGCTCGGGATGACCGTGGGATCGGCGTTGGGCGGGATCCTGGTCAGCACGCTCGGTGTGGCCGCCACGTTCGCGATCAACGCAGCGTCGTTCGCCGCTGACCTGGTGCTGCTGGCCACGATCCGGACCGGGCCGTCGCCGCGGGTGGCCAGGGCGGCCGGCCAGGTGCGGGCCGGGCTGAGCTACCTGTGGCGGGCACCGATCCTGCGGGCGACCATGCTCTCCCTCGCGCTGGTGGCCACCTTCGGCTTCACCGTGCAGGTGTCGGTGCCGATCCTGGTCCGGATCACCTTCGACGGTGGTCCGGACCTGGTGGGCGCGACGTTCACGGCCGGCATGGCGGGCAGCCTCGCCGGAATGGTGGCCACCGCCGTCCGCCGCGCAACTGGTCCGCCGCCCCTGGCCCCGGCCGCCGCGGCGTTGGGTGCGGCGCTGCTGCTGACCGCGGCGGCGCCGACAGTGCCGGTGCTGCTGATCGCCCTCTCCGTCGCCGGCTTCGCCTGGTCGGTGTGCATCGTCGCGGCCACCGCCACCCTGCAGGCCGCCGACCCCGCGATGACCGGCCGGGTGATGGCGATCTTCTCCGCCGTCCTGCTCGGCGGCACCGCCGTCGGCGGCCCGATCGCCGCTCTGCTCGCCGACCTGATCGACCCCCGCGCCCCCTTCGTCGTCGGCACCGTCGCCGCCGCCGGCGCCACCGTCCTCGCCCTCACGGCCCACGCCACCTTCCGCGTCCTCAGCGCGACCACCGCCATTTTCCTCGCCCACCACGCCGCCTTCCGATCGACCCGTCACATCCGCTGGGACACGCCGCCAAAACAGCCGCGGATCTGACGGCTCACCACAAAATTCCGCCGACCCGTCACATCCGCGGCCGATCTAGCGGCGTGTCGCAGCGGATCTGACGGGTCGATCGGAAGTCCCGCCGGTCTCGGGGCAGCGCGGATGTGGTGAGGTGAGGACAAGGCTGATGGAGGTGCAGATGGGGTACGGGGCGAGGGTGGTCGCGGACTCGGTTTCGGCGTCGGGTCGGCGGCTGGTGACGATGGAGGTCACGTTCCCGCGGCTGGTGCTGGCGGAGTTCAACACGCATCGGGTGTTCTCGCGCAACAGCGCCTCCAGCCGGGCGATTCCGATCAAGAGACAGCTGGCGCGGATCCGGGAGGACCCGTTCGTCCCCGACAGCTGGGGGCTCAACCAAGCCGGGATGCAGGCCGAGCACGAGGCTGACGAGGCGACCGCGGCGACGGCCCGAGCTGCCTGGCTGACCGCCCGGGATCGAGCGGTCGAGCAGGCGGAAGAGCTGCTCGGGCTCGGCATCCACAAGCAGTTGGCGAATCGGCTGCTCGAGCCGTTCATGTGGCACACCGTGATCGTCACCGCGACCGAGTGGAGCAACTTCTTCGCACTGCGGGCCAATCCGATGGCCCAGCCCGAGATCAGTACGGTCGCCACACTGATGCTCGCCGCGCACGGGGACAGCACCCCGACTCCGGTCCGGGCCGGCGGCTGGCACCTGCCGTTGCTGCAGCCGGAGGAACGCGACGGCACCTTCGAGCACAGCGAAGAGGCGCGCCGGATCTCGGCCGCCCGCTGTGCCCGGGTCAGCTACCTGACCCACGGCGGGGTCCGTGACCTGGACGCCGATCTCGGGCTCTATCAGCGGCTGGTCGACGGCGGCCATCTGTCGCCGCTGGAGCATGTGGCGACGCCCGAGCCGGAGGCCGGCTGGGTCGGCAACTTCCACGGCTGGCGGCAACTGCGCAAGACCATCCCGAACGAGCACGACTTCGGCCTGGTCCAGACCGGTGGCTGACCAGCGAGCAGCGAGGATGCGAAAGCGGTCGGGATCGGCCGGGTCTCGATCGACGATCTGGATCGTCGGCCAGGCCCATTGCCAGACGCTGATGCCGGGGACGCGGGAGAACCGGATCTGACCGCGGGTGCCGTCGACGATGATCTGCGGCCAGCATTGGGCCAGGCGAGCTCGGTCCGTGCCGTGGGTGCGCAACAGTTCGGCGAGTACGGCGACGGTGTCGTAGCCCTCGAAGGCGACGAAGGAATGCGCTTCGGCCAGCCGCTCGCGGAGCGCCGTCTCGACCCGGGCACGGAGTGGGCTGCGGGTGCTCGGGCAGGTAACGCAGGAAGGGGATCGCGGCGCCGTCCTGGCCCAAGAGCGTCGCCCAATCGCCGAATTCGGGTTGCCCGGCCGGAGCACCGATCATGATCTTCGCCAGACGTTGGTCGCGACGGACGGATCGGACGATGGACACGGCCGGCTCCGGGTGGCCGGTCAGCAGCAGCACGGCCGTCGTGCCCAGCTCGACGAGTTCGTCGCAGACGGCCGCGGGGGCCAGTGCGGACAGGTCGAGCTCGATCACGGTGCCGCCACGCGGCGCGAGGTGGTCCCGCAGAATCCGGGTCCCCGTCGCCCAGTACACACTCGGCTGGGTCGCCACGGCGATCCGCCGGTGGCTCGCGCCGAGCAGGAAGTCGGCGTAGCTCCGCCAGGCCCCGGGACTGCGCCGGGGCCAGCCGGGCGACCCAGTCCGTCGGCTGATCGGTGAGCGAGTCGAGCACCGCCGAGGAGCAGAGGAACGGCAGGCCGAGGGCGTCGGCCCTGGCCGCGACGGCGCGAGCGACGACGCTGTGGTACTCACCCGCCAGCGCGGCCACGCCCAGACCGGCCAACTCGTCGACGGCCGCCGCGGCCCGCTCGGCATCGGCCGCGGTGTCTCGGACCAGCAGCTCGAGCGGCCTGCCGCCGATCCCGCCGGTGTCGTTGACGTCGCGAACGGCCAGCTCGGGGCCGGCCGGCAGCTGGCGGCCCGCCGCGACCCAGGCCGGGCCGAGTCAACGGAACGAGGGCACCGATCCGAACGGCCGAGCCGTCGGACCGCTCCGCTTCCGGTGCGGTCGGCGGCATGATCAGGGGTCCGGTCAGCGGACGGTGACGACGACCTGCCGCTTCTTCGCGGGAGCCTCCGCCTCGACCCAGTCGCCGCGGGCCTCGGGCGCGACCCGCCAGATCTGATCACCGACGGTCACGGTGGCGACGCCGAACTCGTCCAGGTTGGCCAGGGCGAACTGACCGTAGGCCCAGGCTTTCGCGTTCGACGTCGCGCCGATGGTCAGCGTGGAGCCGGTCCGGTCGATGGTGATCTTGCCGAACGTCTTCTGCACCGCGGCGGCCAGGCCCTTCGCGTCGCCCTCGGCCGGGCTCTCGTCGTAGCAGGTGATCGCCGCCTGGGAGTGCCCGGTCAAGGTGCTGGACAGCGCCTTGCCGTCTTCTTCATGATCACGATAGGCGTCGGGGTAGGCGCTGATCTGGACGGCTTGCGCCACCTCGGTGATGTCCCGCTGCTCCCAGTTCCTGATCTTGACCAGGGCATCGTAGAACTCGCCGGTGGAGTAGTACGGATCCATGATCTGCTTCACCGTGCCCCAGTCCTGCGAGGGACGCTGCTGGAACAGGCCGACCGAGTCCCGGTCGCCGTAGTCGATGTTGCGGATCCCGGATTCCTGGTACGCCGTCGCCAGTGCGACCGACGCGGCTCGGGCGGGCAACGAGCGCCGGACCGAAAGGCCGGCGATGATCGACGCGTACTTGGCCTGCTCCAGATCGACTCCGACCGTCGTGTCACCGGTACGGACCAGGCAGCCCTCAGGCGTCGACGAGGCCGCCTGGCTGAATCCGGAGCAGCCGGCACCGGTGATCAACAGGGCCAGACCGCCGAGCAGACCGGTGAGCTTGGTCCTGATCATCAGTTGACGTGCAGCGCGGCGTTCAGCTCGACCGCCCTGCCCTGCCGATTCCGGACCTCGACCTTGCCGGTGACCGAGTTGCGGATGAACAGCAGCCCGTTCTGGCCGGCCAGTTCGATCGCCTTGACCACCCGGCCGTCGGGCAGCGTGATCTTGGTCCCTTCGGTGACGTACAGGCCGGCCTCGACCACGCAGTCGTCGCCGAGCGGGATGCCCAGGCCGGAATTCGCGCCGAGCAGGCAACGCTCGCCGACCGAGATCACCTGCTTGCCGCCACCGGACAGGGTGCCCATGATCGACGCGCCGCCGCCGACGTCGGAGTCCTTGCCGATCACCACGCCCGCGGAGATCCGGCCCTCGACCATGACGTTGCCGAGCGTGCCGGCGTTGTAGTTGACGAAGCCCTCGTGCATCACCACGGTGCCCTCGGCCAGGTGGGCGCCCAGCCGGACGCGGTCGGCGTCGGCGATCCGGACACCGGACGGCACCACATAATCGATCATCCGCGGGAACTTGTCCATGCCGAACACCGTCAGGTGGCCGCGCTCGGCCCGAAGCCGGGTCCGGACCTCCTCGAAGCCGTCGACCGCGCACGGTCCGGCCGAGGTCCAGACCACGTTGGCCAGCGCACCGAAGATCCCGTCCAGGTTGACCTGCCAGGGCCGGACCAGCCGGTGGCTGAGCAGGTGCAGCCGCAGGTAGGCGTCCGGGGCGTCCTTCGGCGCGGCGTCGAGCTCGATCTCGGTCCGGACCACCTCGGTCCGGACCTGCCGCAGCGCATCGGAACGGGCCGCACCGGCCAGCGCGGCCGGTGCCTCGGACGGGATCCCGTCCAGGCTCGGCGCCGGGTAGTAGGTGTCCAGCACCTGCCCGCTGTCATGGATCGTCGCGACGCCCCAGCCGTACGCGCGTGAGCTTGGCCTCTCGGTCATGGCGCCAACTGTAGCGGGGGCGGACCCGGCACCCGACCGCGCGCAGTCCGGGTCGGCGCCGGTGGACACGCGGCCTGGTTATCGTTTATCGTTGTTATCGAAGAACGATAAATCGAAGGTTGAAGGAGTACTGCGATGAGCACCGGAATCTGGCGCTGGACCCGAGTGGACGATCTCGGGGTCCGGATCACGATCATGGTCGGGGTCCTGGTCCTGGCGATCCGGGCGGTGTGGCCGCTCGGCGGCTGGCTCACCGGGCGCCCACTGATCTGGCACGGTCAGGTGCTGGAGCAGGCACCGGCCCCGATCCGGGTGGTGGACGGCGTGACCGTCAGCTATCAGGGCAACGTTCGCTGGGAGATCATCGGCGCGACTCCGGGGCAGTGGGGGCTGGCGATCCTGCCGGACCTGGTCGACCTGATCTGCGTCGCGGCGGCGGCGATCCTGCTCTCGCTCCTGCTCGGCCAACTGCGCGCGAGTGAGCCATTCTCCGCCGATGCCGTCTGGTCCGTCCGAGGGCTTGCCCTGGTGCTGGCGGGCTGGCTCGTCCTCCGTCCCTTCCTGGTGGCATTGGCCGATCTCGGAATCACCGGCACGCTCCGCCGAACCGGCTTGGAGTTCGTCTTCTATCTCGACCCGCTGTGGCTGGTCGGCTTCGCCGGGGTGATCGGCCTGATCGCCGTCGCGGAGGCGTTCCGGCTCGGCGGGAAGCTGCGCGCCGACACGGTCGGTCTGGTCTGATGCCGGTCGAGGAGCCGCACCGGGTGGTCTGCCGACTGGACCAGTTGCTGGCCGACCGTGGGCTGACCCTGACCGAGCTGAGCGACCGGATCGGTGTCTCGCTGGTCAACCTCAGTGTGCTGAAGAACCAGCGGGCCCGGGCGATCCGGTTCACCACCCTGACTGCCCTCTGCGACGCCCTGGACTGCCAACCCGGCGACCTGTTCGAGGTGCCGGCGGACGATCAGTAGGGTGCCTCGGGTGAGCGAAGCCGTGTTGGATCTCGAGGGCGACCTGACCGAACTGCTCCGGTCCTTGATCGACATCGAGTCGGTGAGCGGGACCGAACAGCCGATCGCCGATGCGGTCCAGGCCGCCCTGAGTCGCTATCCGCACCTGGCCGTGTCCCGGTGCGGCAACGTCGTGTTCGCCCGGACCGAGCAGGGCCGGCCGCAGCGGGTGGTGATCGCCGGCCACCTGGACACCGTGCCGATCGCCGGCAACGTGCCGGCCAAGATCACCGGCAGCGGCGCCGACAAGATCATCCACGGCCGCGGCGCCTGCGACATGAAGGGCGGCGTCGCCGTCCAACTGGCGGCCGCGGCCGCGCTGACCGCGCCGACCCGCGATCTCACCTGGGTGTTCTACGACAACGAAGAAGTCGATGCCGAGCTGAACGGCCTCTACCGGATCGCCCGGCAGCAGCCGGAACTGCTGGCCGGTGACTTCGCGGTGCTCTGCGAGCCCTCCAACGCCGGGATCGAGGGCGGCTGCCAGGGCACGATGCGGGTGGAGATCATCCTGACCGGCGTCGCCGCCCACTCGGCCCGGGCCTGGAAGGGGCACAACGCGATCCACGACGCGCACGAGCTGCTGCGCCGGCTGGCCGGCTTCCAACCCCGGGAGATCATGGTCGACGGGCTGCTCTATCGCGAGGGGCTGAACGCGGTCCGGATCGACGGCGGGATCGCCGGCAACGTGATCCCGGACCGGTGCGGGGTGTTGATCAACTACCGGTTCGCGCCGGACAAGGATCTGGCCGGTGCCGAGGCCTATCTGCGCGAGGTGTTGGCGGGCTACGACTTCACCGTCACCGACGGCGCTCCGGCCGCCCGGCCCGGTCTGGACCAGCCGATCGCGGCCGAGTTCGCCGCGGCGGTCGGTGGCGAGCCGCGACCCAAATACGGCTGGACCGACGTGGCCCGGTTCGCCGAGCTCGGCGTACCGGCGGTGAACTTCGGTCCCGGCGATCCGAACAAGGCGCACGCCGACGACGAGTTCTGCCCCGCCGTCGATCTGGAGCGGTGCCGCGCCGGCCTGCTCGCCTGGCTCGGCTGACCCGAGGATGTCCCGCAACGTCTGCCGGGTCTCGGCCCACTAAGGTCGGCGGCGTGACCGAAATCGTCCGCCGCGGTGGCGAGAACCATGATCAACGACTGCTGGACAGTCGCGGCCCGGCGGACTGGGTGCACACCGATCCGTGGCGCGTGCTCAGAATTCAGGCCGAGTTCATCGACGGCTTCGACGCGCTGGCCGAGCTCGGGCCGGCGGTCGCCGTCTTCGGCTCCTCCCGGGTGGCGGCCGATCACCCGATGGCCCAGGCCGCGGAACGGCTCGGTGCCGATCTGGCCAAGGCCGGCCTGACCGTGATCACCGGCGGCGGCCCGGGCATCATGGCCGCCGCCAACAAGGGTGCTGCCGAGGCCGGTGGGACCTCGGTCGGGCTGGGCATCGAGGTGCCGCACGAGCAGGGCCTCAATCCGTACGTGAACCTCGGCATCAACTTCCGCTACTTCTTCGTCCGCAAGGTCTGCTTCGTGAAGTCGAGCCAGGGCTTCATCGTCTTCCCCGGCGGCCTCGGCACCTTCGACGAACTGTTCGAGGCCCTCACCCTGGTGCAGACCAAGAAGGTGACCCGGTTCCCGGTCGTCCTGTTCGGCAGCGCCTACTGGCAGGGCCTGCTGGACTGGCTGGAGCAGACCATGCTCGCCGAGGGGTACGTCAGCCCGGCCGATCTCGCCCTGGTCACCGTCACCGACGACATCGACGAGGCGGTGGCCACACTTCGCGCGGCGAGTTGATGGCCTGTGAAAGCATCGACCCATGGAGTGGTTCATCGCGGCCCTGGTCGTCGTCGCCCTCGGCGTCGTCGCGGTTGCGGCTTCGGGCCGGCTGGGCGGCATGACCCGGGAGCCCGATCGCGACGTGTACCGGCAGAATCCCTGGCCGGACGATCGGTCGGTGACGCCGGCGGAGGTGTCCGACGTCAAGTTCGGGATCACCCTGCGCGGCTACGCGATGGATCAGGTCGACGACGTACTGGATCGGTTGGCGACCGAACTGGCCGGCCGCGACGCGACCATCGCGGAGCTCAAGACCCGGCTCGAAGCCGACGCACCCCGCTAGGGGTACGCCAACAAGAGGATCCCGTGCCCCTGCTGCTGACCGCGTCGGTGACCGCCGACGTGCCCGCTGCGGTCGCCTGGCGCGCCGTGGTCGACTGGCCGGGACAGTCCCGATGGATCCCGTTCACCACCGTCGAGGTCGACTCCGCCACCGGACTGCGCAGCGGGGACGCCGGGATCGGGGTCCGGGTCGAGTCCCTGTCCGGGATTCGCGTCGGGCCGCTCCGGATCGGACTGCTGGACCGGTTCGTGGTGACCGGCTGGACGCCGCCGACCGAGGATGGGCCGGGCGAGGTGGAGGTGCTGCATCTCGGGCCCGGGTTCACCGGCGTCGGCACGATCCGGGTGCTGTCGGCGGCGGGTGGCAGCATCATCGCCGTGACCGAGTCCTTCCTGCCGCCCGGCGGCGCTGCCGCAGCGGTGGTCGTCCGCCCGCTGCTGCCCGTGCTCCGCGCCGGGCTGACGTACAGCCTGCGACGGCTGGCCTCGCTGCTCGAACGGGAGGCGCGGCGATGACCACCGGGGCGCTGCCGGGTCCGGACGGCCGGCTGCGCTGTCCCTGGGGCCTGTCCACGCCCGAGTACGTGGCGTACCACGACACCGAATGGGGCCGCCCGGTGCGGACGGTGATCGGGCTGTACGAACGGCTGACCCTCGAGGCGTTCCAGTCCGGCCTGTCCTGGATCACGATCCTGCGCAAGCGGGACAACTTCCGGCAGGCGTTCGCCGACTTCGATCCGGAACGGGTCGCCGAGTTCGGTCCCGCCGACGCCGATCGGCTGATGGCCGACACCGGGATCGTCCGT
This sequence comes from uncultured Actinomycetota bacterium, assembly GCA_963746025.1. Taxonomy (GTDB): domain Bacteria; phylum Actinomycetota; class Actinomycetes; order Propionibacteriales; family Propionibacteriaceae; genus Microlunatus. The sequence goes on along the minus strand of CAVUZU010000009.1, from coordinate 170,176 downwards.
AACCGGGCCAAGATCGAGGCGGCGATCGGCAACGCGGTCGTGGTCCGCCGGATGGGGGAGTCCTTCGCCGAATTGATCTGGTCCTACGCCCAGCCGGAGCGGCCACGGCCGGCGACCAACGCCGAGGTGCCGGCTCAGACGCCGGAATCGGTGGCCCTGTCGAAGGCGCTGAAACGGGAGGGGTTCAGGTTCTTCGGGCCGACGACGGCGTACGCGATGATGCAGGCGGTGGGCCTGGTGAACGACCACCTGGCCGACTGCGAGACCGGATGATACGACCCGCGGTATCCGACCCGAACTGCGCCCCGGCGGCTTGATGCGGAATAATTGCAGCAATAGCTGCCTAACACTGATGAAGATCGTCGATGACTAAGGGATTGAGGGTGAGCGATGGCTGCCATGAAGCCGCGGACGGGTGATGGCCCGATGGAGGTCACCAAAGAGGGTCGCGGAATTGTCATGCGGGTGCCGCTCGAAGGAGGTGGCCGGCTCGTTGTCGAGCTCAATGCCGAAGAGGCCGCCAAATTGGCCAGTGAGCTGCAGGCAGTCGTCGGCTGACCGAACCCGTCGGCGTCGGCCCCGCGGTCCAGTCGGACGCGGGGCCGACTCATCGCAGGCAGCCACCCGCTGAAGGAAGAATCGTGACCACCCTCCACCCGAACTGCGCGGCCGTACAGTCGATCTTGGTCGACCAGGGCCTGCCCGGCCGGATCACCCTGCTCTCGGACGCCGCGACCACCGCCCGGCTGGCCGCCGACCAGCTCGGCTGTGAGGTCGGCGCGATCGCCAACTCGTTGATCTTCGCGGCCGATCCGGGCCCCGACGACGCCGCTCCGACGCCGATCTTGGTGATGGCCAGCGGTGCCTACCGGATCGATGTCGAGAAGGTGTCAGCGACGGTCGGCGCTCGGTTGCGCCGGGCCGACGCCGCCTTCGTCAAGGCCCACACCGGGCAGCCGATCGGCGGCGTCGCCCCGGTCGGGCATCCGGCCCCGATTCGTACCGTCGTCGATCGGAACCTGATCCAGTACGAGACCCTGTGGACCGGCGGCGGCATCCCGCACGCCGTGGTGCCCTGGAGCTACCCGGACCTGCTCCGGCTGACCGGCGGCACCGAGATCGACGTCGTCTGACCTGGACCCGGCTAGGCGTGGGCAGGGGTCGGCCCGACCTGGCGGCGCAGATCGAGATCGTCCCGGATGCCCCAGTCCTCGATGATCTTGTCGTCGGCGAAGCGCAGCACGCGCATCATGTGCAGCGCCACGACGACGCCGCTCGGCGGCAGGCCCGGCAACGGTCCCACCTGGCGACCGTGCAGCGTGCAGTGCAGCGCGACGAGATCGCCGTCGGCCACCGCGTGATGGATCTCGTACGACATCTCCTCGAAGGTCGACCGGAGGAACTGGATCGTCCGCCAGACTCCCTCCGGTCCGGCCGGCGAACCGGGAGGGGCCTCATGGCCGACGCCGTCCTGGTGGACCAGCGTGGCCACGTCCTCGTACGTCCCGTTCGGGAAGATCTCGGTGAACAGCCGCACCGCGGCGGCCTTGTTGTGCTCGGACATCGTTGTCCCCTTCCGCCGTCGGCAGCACTGCCTCGGCTAGGATTCAGTAGAACTGAAATGAATTGATGTCAGATAGGTTCCACTGAATGAGCGAGACTGTCAAGGGCAAGCGACCCTACAATTCTCGGCGGCGCCGAGCCCAGGCCGAGCAGACCCGGCTGGACATCCTCGCCGCGGCCGGCGAGCTGTTCACCGAGCGCGGCTATCCGGCGACCACCCTTGCCGCCGTCGCCGGGTCGGCCGACGTGGTGGTCGAGACGATCTACCGCGCGTACGGCAACAAGGCCGGCCTGTTTCAGGAGGTCGTCCGGGCCGCGGTCGCCGGCGGCGGCGAACGGGCCCGGGTCGAGCCCGAGCGGCGGGCGGCCATCCAGGCGGTGATCGAGGAGCCCGACCCGCGGCGCAAGCTCGCGCTCTACGCCCGGACGCAGCCCGGCATCCATCGCCGCTCCGGCCCGCTGCTCCGTGCGCTCGCCGCCGCGTCGGCCACCGACCCGGCCCTGGCCGACCTCGCGACCCAGATCGAGGACGAGCGCCGGACCGGTTTGCAGCGCTTCGCCGGGCACCTCGCCGAGCGAGGCCTGCTCCGCCCGGGGCTGAGCATCGACGAGGCCGGCGACACCCTGTGGATGATCAACGCGCTCACCGTGTACGACCTGCTCGTCGGCCAACGCGGCTGGACCCCCGAGCAATACCGGGACTGGCTGGCCGACAGCCTCTACCGCCTTCTCGTCGCCGAGTGATCGCCGCCCTATTTTCCAGCCAGGAACGGGCCCCAACCAGTCGGGACTGCGGCTTGTCAGAAATGAGTAGCCCTATGACGCAACTGAGTTCTGACAAGTCAGCCAAAAAATTGGTGCAGGGCGAAGGCGGTGATCAGCAGGGCGGAGCCGAGGGTGGTGATCAGGCGGCCGCGCGGGCCGGTGAGGAGCCGGCCGACCAGGGCTCCGCCGCAGGCCAGCAGCAGTTGCCAGGCCGCCGAGGCGGTGCCGGCGCCGACGACGAAGATGATCTTGCCGAGCGGTGAGCCGATGGCGGCCGGATCGAGCCCGATGATCAACGCTGTGAAGTAGAGCACCGTGAGTGGATTGACCAGGGTCATCCCGAGCAGCGTCAGATACGCCCGCGGCGCGGTCGGCACGGCCAGGTCGGCGGCGACGGGAGTCGAGAGCTCGGCCCGGTGACGCCGGACGGCGCCGATGGTGATCTTGACCGCCAGGACGAGCAGCACCGCGGCCGCGATCCAGCGCAACGGCTCGGCGGCGGGCCGGATCAGCGCGGCCAGGGCTGCACCACCGATCATGGCGCTGGCGGCGTAGAGCCCGTCCGCGGTGGCGACGCCGAGTGCTCCGGCGGCCCCGACCCGCAGCGAGCTGCGGGCGGTCAGGGCGACCAGGTACGCGCCGACCGCGCCGACCGGCAGCGCGATGCCGAGGCCGGCCAGCAGGCCGGCGACCAGCGCGGCGGTCACCGCAGTGGGGGAGGAGTCTCCGTACCGGTGCGGGTCTGCTGCTTGGCCGAGGCGGGGACGTCACAGGTCCGGACCGGCAGCAGGCTCGTCGACGACATGGCGCGAGCCTGCCTGACCGACCCGGCCCGGCGCACCCGGATTTACGCCCACCAACGCCGAATTGTCGGAACTGAGTTGCGTCATGGGGCAACTAAGTTCTGACAAGTCAGCTGGAGTGTCGGGTGATCGCGGCCCGGTAGACGTCGACGGTTTCGCCCGCGATCTTGGACCAGGAGAACTCGTCGATGCAGCGCTGCCGCCCGGCCCGGCCGAACCGCGCGGCCCGCTCCGGATCGTGCAACAGGGAGTTGATCTTGGCCGCCAGGTCGGCCTCGAACTCGGCCCGGTAGTGATCATCGCCGGCCCGCTCCGGCTGGTACGGCACCAACAGCCCGGTCTCGCCGTCGACCACCACTTCGGGGATGCCGCCGACCGCGCTGGCGACGACCGCCGTCTCGCAGGCCATCGCTTCCAGGTTGACGATGCCGAGCGGCTCATAGACCGACGGGCAGGCGAAGATCGTGGCCCGGGACAACACCTGCCGGACCTGCTCCCGGGGCAGCATCCGTTCAATCCAGATCACGTGGTCGCGGGTCTGCCGCAGCCGGGTGAACGCGTCGCCGATCTCCCGGGCGATCTCCGGGGTGTCCGGAGCCCCGGCCAGCAATACCAGCTGGGCCTCCGGGTCCAGCTCGGCCGCGGCCCGGACCAGATGGATCAGGCCCTTCTGCCGGGTGATCCGGCCGACGAAGACCACGGTCGGCCGGTCCGGGTCGATGCCCAGCTCGGCCAGGTGCTGCACGCCGGGGTCGGGCGCGAACTCGTCGGTGTCGATGCCGTTGCGGACCACGTGCACCTTGGCCGGATCGAGGTCGCGGTACGAGGCCAGGGTGTCGGCGCGCATCCCGTCACTGACCGCGATCACCGCGTCCGCGGCCTCGAACGCGGTCCGCTCGGCCCAGGAGGAGAGCCGGTAGCCGCCACCGAGCTGCTCGGCCTTCCACGGCCGGTGCGGCTCCAGCGAGTGCGCGGTGACGACATGCGGAGTGTCCTGATAGAGCCCGGCCAGGTGTCCGGCCAGGTTGGCGTACCAGGTGTGCGAGTGCACCAGGTCGACCGGCTCGACCGCGGCCGCCATCGAAAGATCAGCACCGAAGACCCGGAAGGCCGGATTGGCGTCCGGCGGGAAGGCCTCCGGATGCGCAGTGGCGCCGGTCCGCGGTTCACCCATGCAGTGCACCGAGACGTCGATCAGAGTTCGCAGTTGGGGCACCAACTGCCCGACGTGGACCCCGGCGCCGCCGTAGATCATCGGCGGATATTCCCGGGTCAGCAGTGCGATCGACATCCGCTCGGCCATGGTCAAGATCGTGCCACACCGGACCGGTCCTGGACCTAGATCAGCAAAGAGAGGTTGGGACCTCGGCTTCTCGGGTAAGTTGCGGTCATGGCGACGCGTCCAAAGGTGTTGTCGATCGTGCTGGCGGGTGGCGAGGGCAAACGGCTGATGCCGTTGACGATGGACCGGGCCAAACCCGCTGTGCCGTTCGGGGGTACGTACCGACTGATCGACTTCGTGTTGTCCAATCTGGCCAACGCGGGGTTGCGGCAGATCGCCGTGCTGACCCAGTACAAGTCCCATTCGCTGGACCGGCACATCTCCCTGACCTGGCGGATGTCGACCATGCTCGGCAACTACGTGACGCCGGTCCCGGCACAGCAGCGGCTCGGCCCGCGTTGGTATCAGGGCAGCGCGGACGCGATCTTCCAGTCGATGAACTTGATCATCGACGAGGCTCCCGATCATGTGGTCGTCTTCGGCGCCGACAACATCTACCGGATGGACGTCGAGCAGATGCTGGACGCCCACCTGGACGGCGGCAGCGGCTGCACCATCGCCGGCATCCGGGTGCCGCGGAAGCAGGCGAGCTCGTTCGGGGTGATCGACGCCGACGCGACCGGCAAGATCAAGAGCTTCCTGGAGAAGCCCGCGTCGCCGCCCGGGCTGCCGGACGATCCCGGGTCCAGCTTCGCCTCGATGGGCAACTACATCTTCACCGCCGAGGCCTTGATGGACATGCTCACCACCGACGCCGAATCGACCGACTCCCGGCACGACATGGGCGGCGACATCATCCCCGCCTTCGTCGCCGCGGGCGATTCCAGGGTGTACGACTTCACGGCCAACACGGTGCCCGGCGCGACGATCAAGGACGCCAGCTACTGGCGCGACGTCGGCACCATCGACGCCTACCACGAGGCGCACATGGACCTGGTCTCGGTCGATCCGGTGTTCAACCTGTACAACCTGGACTGGCCGATCTGGACCTATCAGGTGCAGATGCCCGGCGCGAAGTTCGTCCTCGAGGGGACGGCCGAGGACTCGATCGTCAGCCCGGGCTGCGTGATCTCCGGCGGGTCGGTGGACAGTTCGGTGTTGTCGCCGAACGTCCGGGTCGAGGAGCGGGCCACCATCGAGCGGTCGGTGCTACTGAACGGCGTCCACGTCGGACCCGACGCGGTGATCCAGAACGCGATCTTGGACAAGAACGTGATCGTCCCGCCGGGCGCGCAGGTCGGCGTCGATCCCGAAGCCGACCAGGCCCGCGGTTTCACGATCTCCGACGGCGGCATCACCGTGGTCGGCAAGGGGATCACCGTCGAGCGGTGATCACCGGCCTCAGGGCTTGACCGCGACCAGCAGTCCGTCGCCGCAGGGCAGCAGGGTGCAGATCAGGTCGTCGTCCTCGCGGACGCGGTCGAGAGACTCCCGGACGGCGATCGTCTCGTCCTCGGAGTTGGCCGGATCGGCCACCCGGTCGTGCCACAGCGAGTTGTCCACCGCCAGCACGCCGCCGGGCCGCAGCAGCCGCAGTGCCTGCTCGATGTATTCGGGGTATTCGAGCTTGTCGCCGTCGACGAAGACCAGGTCGTAGCCGCCGTCGCTCAGCCGGGGCAGCACCCCCAGCGCCGCGCCGGCGATCAACCGGATCCGGCGGCTCTCGATCCCGACCTCGGTGAAGGCCTCGCGAGCGATCCGCTGGTGCTCCGGCTCGATGTCGACGCTGGTCAGGATCCCGTCCGGCACCATGCCCGCGAACAGGGCCAGCCCGGACACCCCGGACCCGGTGCCGATCTCCACCACATGGGAGGCGCGGACCAACCGGGCGAGCATGGTCAGCGTGCTCGCGGTGCCGGTGCTGATCGGCTGCACCCCCAGGTCCATGGCCTCCTGCCGGGCCGCGGCGGAGGCTCCGGACTCGGCAGTGAAGTCCTCGGCGAACAACCACGAAGCCGGCTTCGGCGCGGACCTTTCCTGCTGCGACTGGGCATTCATGCCGGTCAGCCTATCCGCGCGGACCCGCCCAACCGCCGAGACGTCACCAATGCACGGGAATTGGCGGAGTGTCGGTGCCCGCGTGAGGTCTCGGCCGGTGTGGTTCATGGCGTTGTTGTCCTTCTCCGGTGGAGAAATCCGGGGCGTACGGGCACCGCGGCGCCGATGTTGCTGCCGAGCCCGGATCATGCCGCCGGCCAGGCCCGACGCCGTCGAATTCGACGGGCTCCGCAGCGGCCGCCGACACTAGAATGACGGCCATGTCGGTCGTACCTCCGTTTGGAAATCTGATCACCGCGATGGTGACCCCGTTCGCCGATGACGGCTCCCTCGACACCGAGGGCGCGGCCGAGTTGGCCCGCTACCTGGTCGACGAGCAGGACAACGACGCGCTGGTGATCAGCGGGACGACCGGCGAGTCGCCGACCACCTCGGCCGGCGAAAAGGTGGCGCTGCTGCGCGCCGTGGTCGAGTCGATCGGCGACAAGGCGTTGGTGATCGCCGGCGTCGGCTCCTACGACACCCGGCACACCATCGAGACCGCGCACGAGGCCGAGGCAGCCGGTGCCAACGGACTGCTCGTCGTCACCCCGTACTACTCCAAGCCGCCGCAGGAAGGCCTGGTCCGGCACTTCCGCACCGTCGCCGACGAGACCGCGCTGCCGATCATGGTGTACGACATCCCGCACCGCACCGGCACGCCGATCGCGACCGAATCCATGCTCCGGCTGGCCGAGCACCCGCGGATCGTCGCGGTCAAGGACGCCAAGAGTGACGTGACCGCGTCCGCGACGGTGATCAGCAAGACCGACCTGGCCTACTACTCCGGCGACGACGCGCTGACCCTGCCGCTGCTGGCGGTCGGCGGCGTCGGCGTGGTCGGCACCTCGACCCACTTCACCGGCCGCGGGATGAAGCGGTTGATCCAGGCGTTCGCCAAGGCCGACACGGCCGAGGCATTGCGGCTGCACCAGGAGTTGCTGCCGGTGTTCACCGGCGTCTTCGCTGCCCAGGGCGTCAGCATGGTCAAGGCCGGGCTCGCCCTGCAGGGCCGCGGCGTCGGCGGGCTGCGGTTGCCGCAGGTCGAGGCAACCGACGAGCAGCGGCAGGTCTTCGGCGATCAGCTCCGGGCCGCCGGTCTGCTCTGATCGTCGGCCGGGATGGACATTCGTCTGCTCGGACCGGTCCAGGCCTGGGACGCGGGGAGACGACTGGACCTCGGCTCGCGGCAGCAGCGGCTGATCCTGGCGATCCTGGCGCTGGAGCCCGGCCGACCGGTCGTGACGGATCGCCTGATCGGCCTGCTGTGGCCGGATGGCCTGCCGAAGAGTGATCGGGCCGGGCTGTACACCAGGATCGCGGAGTTGCGTACGGCACTCGGGGAGGCCGCACCGATCCGGAACTGCCACGGCGGATATGCCCTCGAGGTGGACGCTGACGCGGTCGACGTCTGCCGGTTCCGCGGCCTGATCGAGCGGGCCCGTACGGCCGGGGACGATGGCGGCAGGGTCGCCCTACTGCGTGCTGCCCTCGCCCTGTGGAGCGGTCCGGCCCTGGGTGGTGTCGCCGACGGATTGCTGCGGAACCGATTGTGCGGAGGGCTCGAGGAGGCTCGGCTGGTCGCGTACGAAAACCGGATCGCGGCGGAATTGCGGCTCGGGCAGGCCAGCAGCCTGCTGGATGAACTGGTGGAACTCGTCGACGGGAATCCTGCCCGCGAACGGCTGGTGCGGCACCTGATGCTCACCTCGTACCGGTCCGGTCAGATCGGCCGGGCACTCGACGCGGCCAGATCGTACCGCCGGCACCTGGCCGAGGAGCTCGGCCTGGATCCAGGCCCGGCGTTCCTCGATCTGGAGGCCGCGATTCTCCGAGCGGATGCCAGTCTGGGGTCCGCTCCCGTGGCTGCGACGGCACCGGGCACCGTCCGGGCCAACCAGGAGACCTGGCCGTATCCGGAGCAGCTGCCGCCGGTGGCGGCCGGCTTCACCGGTCGTACGGCGGAGTTCGCGGAGCTCGACGGAGTGCTCTCCAGCGCCGCGGAGGGCGATCCGTCCCTGGTCGTCCTGACCGGTGCCGCCGGAGCTGGGAAGACAGCCCTCGCTGTCCGCTGGGCGCAGCGAATCGCGCAGCGCTTTCCGCACGGTCGGCTCTACCTCGATCTCCGTGGGAATTCCGTCGAACCCCCGCTGACCCCGGGCCAGGCCCTGGCCGCGTTGCTCGCCGGCCTCGGTGTGGACCGGAGTCGGATTCCGGCGGAACCCGACGCAGCGAGCGCGCTGCTGCGGACGATGGCGTCGGGTCGCCGGGTGCTGCTCCTTCTCGACAACGCCGCTGCTGTCGAGCAGGTCCGACCGTTACTGCTGTCGGAGTCGGGCCAGCTGGTGGTGGTGACCAGCCGTCGGCGGATGTCGCAGTTGGTCGCAGTCGATGGAGCCCACCGGATCGCACTGGGCCACCTGAAGGTCGAGGATGCCGAACGGCTGCTCACCCGGTTGATCGGACGGTCCCGCGCGGTCGCGTCGAGCGACGCCATCCGGACCTTGGCCCGCGCCGGCAGCCGGCTGCCGTTGGCCCTGCGGATTGCGGCATCCCGGATCATCGACGACGCCCCCGACGACGCCGCCGACCAGGAAATCGGGGTCACCGACCTCGGCCTGCTCGCCGTCCGGCAGGGCCAACTTCATCGCGCGGCTGAGCTTGCCGAGCGGGCGGTTGCGGTGGGCCCGACCGCCGCGACCCGCAACGAGCGCGCCCGGGCGCTGGCCAACCTCGGGCTGGTCGGCCAGCAGCTCGGCCGGCCGACGGAAGCCCTGGCTCACCTCGAAGCGGCGGAGACTCTCGCGGACGGTGTCGGTCGGCCACGCACCCAGATCCAGGTTCAGGTCGAAACGGCACTCGTCCGGATCAACCAGGGCCGGCCGAGCGAAGCCCTCCGGCGGGCCAGGACGGCCGCTGCCCTGGCCGATCGGTATCGACAGGCCGGTCTCAGCGCCCAGGCCCGCGCCGCGATGTCGATGGCGCGGATCCCGCTCGGCCAACTCCGCCAGGCCCTGGCCGACATTCGGGACGCGGTGACGATCGCTCGCAGCCTGGACCATCGGGAGGCCGAGGTCAACGTCTTGGTGTGCCAGTCGGTCGCCGAACTGACGGCCGACGAGCCCACCGCCGCACTGGCGCACGCGGCCGTGGCCCTTCGACTCGCGGCCGACCACGGGTACCGCGTCCTCGAGGGACATGCGTACATCGCTCGATCCGAGGCCGAGTTCGCGCTGGGACGACCGAGCGCGGCCGTCGAGTCGGCTGGCACGGCGCTCACCATCCACGCCGACACCGGGCATCATCTCGGGCTGGCTCGGTCACATCGTGCACTCGGCCGAGCCCTGCGGCGGATGGCCGATGGCGAGGCCGATCGGCATCTCGCCGAGGCCGTCGAGTTGTTCGATGCGTACGGCTGTCCCGAGGGCAAGGACCTCCAGCGCGAAGTCGCGGGCGGGACGGTGTGAGACCGCTGTGAGGTTGTTGTGAGGCCGCTCCAGCACCCTTGCGTCCATGTCGTCGGAGAATCCAGACCAGCCGCGGACCGAATTTCAGAGCCGTAAGAAGAACCTGGCCGTCAGCGTGTTCTTCCTGGTCGTGGCCCTCGGAATGCTTGCCGTGGCCCCGGTGCCGCTGCTCAACGCGACCCTTCCACCGGACTACATCATCGGTGCCCTCCTGATCCTCGGCGGACTCGTCGGTCTGGTGGTCTCGATCCTCGGCATCGTGGCCTGGCGCCGCCCGGTCTGGCTGATCTTCAGCCCTGCTGGGGTCGAGGTCGGCCGCCGCGAAACCCTGGCCCTGCTGCCCTGGTCGGAGATCGGCTTGATCGCGATCACCGACCGACGTCTCGATGGCTCCAAGCTGCCGTTGCGCCCAATGCCCGATGCCGCCGGACTCCGGATGCGGGTGCTGGTCGCGTATCCGGCTGAGGGCGCGACCGAGCCACGCGAGGGTCAGTGGCGGCTGCTGTGGGACAAGAAACGGTGGACCATCTGTGCCACTCACACGATGTACGACCGTGGAGTGGAGCATGCGGCTCCGTTCGACGCAGCGGTCGCGGCCGCGATCGACGCCACGGCGCCGAAGCCGGTCCCACTCCAGATCGACCCGGAAGAGGTCAACCAGTCAGCCGGCTGAGCTCGGCGTGCGGAGCGCCGGGTTGAAGGAACTCGAGCCGGTCGCCGAGCTTGATCAGACGTCGCGGGTGGCCACCAGCATGGTGGACCGGCCGACCTGCCGGGCCCTCCTGATGCTCATCCCGGGCACGGCACCGGGCGTGGTCCACTGCTTGATGATCTCCCGTTCGGCGGCCCGGTTGGTGTCGTCGAGGATGATCAACGCGCCGGACCGGAGCCGGTCGGCCAGCAGTGGCAGGGCGGGGACCCGCGCCAACCGGGCGGTCGGGCGCGGCGGACCGTCGACGAACAACAGGTCCACCGGCGCCTGCTCGCCCAGCCCGGACAGGTCGTACCAGGGCTGCTCGCCGCCGTCGAACTCGGTGTCAACCAGCGGTGCGTCCACCACCGTGACCCAGTCGGCGAGGCCGTGCGCGCGCAGTGTCGCCCGGGTGACCTCGGCGTACTCGGCGTCGTGTTCCAGCGTGATCACCTGACCGCCGTCGCCGCGCAACCGGAGCGAGGCGGCGGCCCACAGGGTCGAACCGCCGGAGCCGCATTCCAAGACCACCCGGCGGCCCGCGGCGCCGAGGATCTCGTCGATGATCGCCAGCACGGTCGGGGTGGTGGCGCCCCAGTTGGCGCCCAGCACCGGCATCGGCAGGTCGTCGGTGATCAACTGCTGCTGCCGGCGGCCCAGCTCGACGGTCAGGTACGGCAGGTGGTCGAGTTGCTTGGACACGGCGATCACCCGATCGGTGACGGCTTTGCTGCCCTGGTTGACGGTCTTGATCAACTCCGGGGTCCGGTCCGGCGCCGCTCCCGTCCCGGCCAGCCGGCCGATCCGGTCCAACACCGTTGCCTGCCCGGCGCGGATCTGCTGCAGGCCGTTCAACCGGACCACGATCAGCCGGACCGAGAGAAAGCCCCAGGCCAGGCCGGCCAACAGGGTCAGCCCGAGCAGCCCGAAGGCTGCGCGGTCCTGGCCGAGCACCCCCGCCAGGCCGGTGCCGATCGCGGCGACCATCGCGACCGTCAGTGACACCAGGCGCGACATCCGCCGATCCATCCGGACTCCTTCGTCGAACCCATGTTGCCCCCGAGCCGGACCCACCCTAATGCCGTGGTGTCACGCGGCAGGACAACTCGCCTTTTCTCCGCGCCCGCCGGCGCAGAGGGGTACATTCACCGAACGGGATGGATGGCGCTGCGGGCCGGGCGTGTGGGACATCCCGGTCAGAGAGGACATCATCCGTGGGTAGCAGTCTCCGAGACCGCCCGCTCAGCGCCGCACGATCGTTGGTCCGTCGAGCCGTCAACGGCTCCGCCGCCACGACCGAACCGGAGTTGACGCGCCGCCTCCGCGCCGTCGAAGACGAACTGGCCGGTGTCCAGTCGGATCTCCGCGCGGTGATGCGGCACCTCGGCGTCGAGGTCACGGTCGACCGCTTCCTGAAGGCGGTCCGGCAGCGGCTGGCCGAACCGGCGCCGGCCGGTGGCGACATCCAGGTGGTCGAGCCGTCCGGAATGATCTTGCCGGCCGACGGACCGTTGCAGCGGACACCGCCGCGCCGGCCCGAGGACCAGCAGCCCGACTACCTGGCCCGATACGACGCGCACACCTTGTTCTACGACGTCTTCCGGTGCCGGGACGACATCTGGCTCAGCGGACCGCCGCTGCACGATCTGGCCGAGGTGGTCCGCACCGGCCGGTGGACGCTGGACGGCACCGACGTGTCCGATCGGATCCGGTTGCGGGACTGGAGCCGGACCCAGCGGTCGCGACTGCGCGCGCCGGGGGCCGGGGCGGACCTCGAGCTCGAGCTGACGCCGATGGAGGGCGGGCCGATCCGTTTCGGGTCGCGGGTCGGGGCCGACGACGCGGCGCGGTTCGCCGGACACCGGGCCCTGATCAGCAAGTCCAAGGACAACGATCTGGTCTGGATCCAGGACTGGCTGCGGTTCTACCACGATGTGCACGGCGTGACCGCGGTCGTGTTGTACGACAACAACTCGACCCGCTACACCCCCGCCGACATCGCGGCCGCCATCGCCGAGGTGCCGGGGATCGAGGTCGGGGCGGTGGTGGCCTGGAACTATCCCTGGGGCGCGCCGGGCGGGCCGAAGAAGATCTGGGACTCCGACTATCTGCAGTATTCGCTGATGGAGCACGGCCGGTTCCGCTTCCTCCGCGACGCCGCCGGCGTGATCAACGCCGACATCGACGAGCTGGCGATCGCCGACGACGGCCGGACCGTCTTCGAGCACGCCGAGGATTCGCTGGCCGGTGCGGTCCGCTACGACGGCGTCTGGATCGCCAAGGCCACCCGACGGCCGCTGGACCCGGAACGGCAACGCCGCTTCGTCGACTACCGGCATCAGCGGCCCGGCATGACCACGGTCAAGTGGGCCGTCATCCCGGGCCGGCTGGACGAGCGCACCAGCCAGTGGCGGATCCACAGCATCGTCGGGTCGAGCGCGGAGAAGAACGGTGCCATCACCCACCGCCACTTCCAGGGCGTCAACAACAGCTGGAAGTACGACCGGGCCGAGACCGTCACCGATCCGGAGCGGCACACGCTGGACGTGAAGCTGAACCTGATCCTGGATCTCGTCTTCGGCGACCAGCGGCGCTGATCGGCGCAGCGGACTGCGATGTCCGAAAGCCGCCGGACACTGTCAGTGACGGGCCCTTGAATGGTGTCGTGACCGTCGCCGAACTCGATCATGAGACCTGCTTCCGTGCTGCCGACAGCCGGGACGCCAGGTTCGACGGGATCATCTACGTGGCGGTCCGGACGACCCGGATCTACTGCCGGCCGTCCTGCCCGGCGACGACGCCGAAGCCGGGCAACCTGACCTTCTATCCGTCGGCCGCCGCGGCGCAGCGGGCCGGCTACCGGGCCTGCCGGCGGTGCCGGCCGGACGCGACGCCCGGCTCGCCGGAGTGGGACTTCCGGGCCGACGTCGTCGGCCGCGCGATGCGGCTGATCGCCGACGGTGTGGTGGAGCGCGAAGGGGTCGCCGGCCTGGCCGCGCGCACCGGCTACAGCACCCGGCAGCTGAACCGGCTGATGCTGGACCGGCTCGGCGCCGGTCCACTGGCACTGGCCCGGAGCCAGCGGGCGCACACCGCCCGGATCCTGATCGAGCAGACCGCGATGCCGTTCGCCGACGTGGCCTTCGCGGCCGGCTTCTCCAGCGTGCGGCAGTTCAACGACACCATCCGCGTCGTGTACGCGAGCACGCCGCGCGAGCTGCGGGCGGGCGGGCACCGGCACCCGGACCGGACCGGCCGGACCCGGGCGCCGCACCGGCCGGCACCCCAGGTCTCACTGCAGGTGGACCTCGAGCTGGCGGTGCGCCGGCCGTTCGACGGGGAGCGGCTGTTGACCTTCTTGGCGGACCGCGCGGTGGCCGGGGTCGAAGCCGTCGACGGGTCCGGCTACCGGCGGACCCTCGCGCTGCCGGGCGGTCCGGCGCTGGTCCGGCTGACCCCGGGCGAGGGGCACGTCCACGCCGAGTTGACGTTGACCGATCTGCGGGATCTGGCCAGCGCGGTCGAGCGCTGCCGGCGGCTGCTCGACCTGGACGCCGACCCGGTCGCGATCGGCGAGACGCTGACCCGTTCGGCGCTGCTCGAGCCACTGGTCCGGCGACGGCCCGGGCTGCGGGTGCCGGGTCACGTCGACGGGTTCGAGGTCGCCGTCCGGGCCATCGTCGGCCAGCAGGTCTCGGTGGCCGGGGCGCGGACCGTGCTCGGCCGGATCGCGGAACGGTATGGCAGCCGCCTGCCTCCGCAGGGTGGGGGTTTGTGGTCCCTGAGCCTGTCGAAGGGCAGGCTCGATGACATTTGCCCTTCGACAGGCTCAGGGAACGAACCCTCAAACGCCCCATCGACTGCGGGCCGGCCGGACCTCGTCTTCCCCGGGCCGGAGGCGATCGCCGTGGCCGATCCCGCGGACCTGCCGATGCCGCGGAGCCGCGGCCGGGCCCTGGTCGTGCTGGCCGAGGCGGTCGCCGACGGCGGGCTGCGGCTGGATCGGGGCGCGGATCGCGCGGAGGTCCGGCAGCAGCTCCTGGCCCTGCCCGGCATCGGTCCATGGACGGCCGACTACATCGCGATGCGCGCCCTCGGCGATCCCGATGTCTGGCTCGGCACTGACCTCGGCGTCCGGCACGCCCTCACCGCGGTCGGTGCCGGCCCGGCGACCGCCGAAGAGATCGAGCGCTGCCGGCCGTGGCGCTCGTACGCCGTGATGCATCTGTGGCACGCGGCCGAAGCACCCAGGAGTAAGAAGTGACCGACCAATCAGGCGGCCGGACCGTCATCGACTCGCCGATCGGCCCGCTGCTGCTGGAGTCCAACGGCCGAGCGCTGATCCTGATCCGGTTCGACGGCGAGTTCGAGCCGAGTGATCGGCTGGCGCCCGGCGCCGTGCCGGACGACCCGGTGCTGGCCGCTACCGTCGCCCAACTGACCGACTACTTCGCCGGCCGGCTGCAGAGTTTCGACCTGCCGCTGGAACCCGCCGGTTCGGCGTTCCAGCGGGAGGTCTGGACGGCGCTGTGCGGGATCGGCTACGGCGAGACGATCAGCTACGGCGAGCTGGCACTGCGGACCGGCCGGACCAGCACGGCGAGCCGCGCCGTCGGCCTGGCCAACGGCGCCAACCCGATCCCGGTGGTGATCCCGTGTCATCGGGTGATCGGCGCCAACGGCACCCTGGTCGGCTACGGCGGCGGCCTGGATCGGAAGCGGCTGTTGCTCGGTCTGGAGGCCGAACATGCCGAGACCGCACAGGATCGATTACTCTGAGGGAGCGCTGCGTCGCGGGAGTTTATGGGCACGATCACACGACGGTGGCGCAGATTGACAGCGAACGCTTAGCAGATTGCCAGGTTGGCTCGCAACAATGACGACCATGAGTAGCACGGTGAGCCAGCCGAGGCACGAGACGACAGAGGGGGAGGGCGGCATGCAGAACTGGCCGGCACCCGACCCCAACGCCTGGCAACCGCCCGCCGAGCCCGAGTGGCGCCCGCCGAGTTGGGAAGAGGTCGTCCGCGATCACAGCGCCCGGGTCTATCGGCTCGCGTACCGGCTGACCGGTAACCCGCACGACGCCGAGGACCTGACCCAGGACGTGTTCGTCCGGGTGTTCCGCTCGCTGCACCGGTTCCAGCCGGGCACCTTCGAGGGCTGGCTGCACCGGATCACCACCAACCTGTTCCTCGACACGGCCCGGCGGAAGCAGAAGATCCGCTTCGACGGGATGCCGGACGGCACCGCCGAGCGGCTGCCGAGCAACCTGCCCACCCCGTCGGAGCGGCTGTCCGACGCCGGGATGGAACACGACGTCGCCTCGGCGCTGGCTGCGCTGCCGCCCGAGTTCCGGGCCGCGGTCGTGCTCTGTGACATCGAGGGCATGAGCTACGAAGAGATCGCCAGCGTGCTGGACGTGAAGATCGGGACCGTTCGCAGCCGGATCCACCGCGGCCGGGCCCAACTCCGGGACGCGCTGGCCCACCGTCGGCCCTCGGCCGATCGGGAACGTTATTGGGGCGTGCCCGTTGAGGGAGATGAGACATCTTCCGAGCCGGTCGAGCCGCGACGACGCGGACTGCGCGGCCTGCTCGGCGCGAGGACGGCGTGAAGAGGACTACTTGTCGAGATTTGGCCGAGCTCCGATCCGCCTATGTGGACGGGGCACTGGAGCGCGCCGATGAAGACCGGGTGGTCAAGCACCTGGCCCACTGCCCGGACTGCCGGGACGAGGTCGAAGAACTCTTCCGGCTGCGCCAGCTTCTGACCCACGGAGTCACCGCCGGGCCAGCCGCACCGGGCGCCCTGTCCGACCGGCTGGTCTCGATCGCCGGACCACGGGCCGGGCGACCGTTGGACTCCCGACCGTTCGAACGCAGCGAATGGGCCGACCTGCCCCGCGAACGTCATGCCGCGCTGCGCCGGACCGCAGCGGTGATCGTGATCGTCGCCGTCCTGACGGCGACCGTCTCCGGGATCGGGTATGCGGCCGCACCGACGCAGCAGTCGCCGTTGATCGCCGACCCCGCGCCGGGCGCGCGGAGCGAGTTCGGTTCGACCCTGGCCCAGTTGCCGATGGCCAGCAGCCTGGTCAGCGCTGCTGCCCTGGTCGACCAGGCCGCCCTGTCCGCTCCCGACGCCGAGCTCGACGCACCGGGTCCCGCCACCGGGCCGGAGCTGTCGCTGGTCGCCGCGTCGAACTGGCTGCGCCGGGCGATCGAGGCCGCGACCACGGTCGGCTATTCGGGCCATCAGCGGATGGTGTCCGGGACCGGAGCCGATCGGACCGCCGGCTCGATGGCGATCGCGTACGAGCCCGGCCGCGGCGGCCATGTCGCGGTGCGCGGCCCCAGCGGTCGGCAACTGACCGAGGGCTTCCTGACCGCACCGGCCCGGACGCCGGTCGGCGACAGTGACCTGTTCCGGCTGCTCACCAGCGGCTACCGGCTGACCGGCGCCGGCCAGGCCAAGGTGGTCGGCCGCTCGGCCGTGACGGTCGACGCGATCAGCTACGCCACCGGTCGGCTGGCGGCCCGGTGGTGGATCGACGAGCACACCGGCCTGGTGCTGTGGCAGCAGCGGTTCGCCGACGACGGTTCGGTGCGGTTGTCTGCCGGGTTCACCCAGGTCGACGTCAGCAACGCCCAGTTCCCGCGCGACTCGGCGCCGTCGCTGAACAGCCCGGACGAGGCGACCGCGCTGACCCTGTCCAGTGCACCGATGATGTCCGACCGGGGCTGGTCCTGCCATGATCAACTAGCGGGTCTGTCCCTGGTTCGGCTGCGCAGCGACGCGGCCGATCAACCCGAGTCGCTGCACATGACGTACAGCGACGGACTGACCACCGTCGCGGTGTTCGAGGCGCGTGGCCGACTGGCCGGGGCGCCGTCCGGGGCCACCTGGGACGAGGCTGCCCGGGCCTATCTGCGGGGCGGGTCGGCGATGGCCGCCACCTGGCAGTCCGGCGACAAGGTCTTCACGGTGATCACCGACGGGGATCGGGCTGCGCTGACCGAGGTGGTCGGCCAGCTGCCCCATGAAACGACGCCGGAGCCAACTACGATGGGCCGCGTGCAGGCGGGTCTGACCCGCATCATCCACGACCTGGTCGGATAGACGGACATGGCAGCTGACGACCGCCCCGACCGGGGCAGTCGCAATGACGACTACCACTACTACGGGCCGTTCGGCGCGCCGGACGGGCGACCGGAGTCGTCACCCCCCTCCGCCGGGATGCCGGCCGAGACCGGCTTCCCGGCAGCGCCGCCGCCCTCGGCGCCGCGGCGCCGGGCCGACGACACCCAGCCGCTCCCGACCGTAGGCCCGAGCTATCAGCAGTCGGCCCCGCAGCAGCCGATGCACCAGCCGACGCCGCCGCCTCCCCAGCTGTTCCCGGCGCCGGGCAACGTGCCGCCGATGCAACCTGGGCTGCCGTACCCGCCACCGAAACCGGCCCGCCGGGAGCGTCGTGGCCCGACGGTCGGCATCCTGCTGCTGGCGGTGATCCTGGCCGCGGTGATCGGCGGAATCGCCGGCTACGGCGGCGGTCTGATCGCGCCCCGGTCGGCCGCACCGCAAACGACGTCGTCTCAGCCGCCGAACCCCTCTCAGCAGCCACCGCTGCCACCGGCGCCGCCGATCGCGAACACGGTCGAGGTGGCCAAGCGGGCCCTGCCCAGCACCGTGATGATCAGGTCCGGCAGTGGCGACAACGGCACCGGCGGCTCCGGCTTCGTGCTGGACGCCGACGGCCGGATCGTGACCAACAACCATGTGGTCGAAAACGCGGCGGACGGCGGCCGGATCACCGTGATCTTCAACGACGGCCGCCGGGCGACGGCGAAGATCCTCGGCCGCAGCCCGACCTATGATCTCGCGGTGATCCAGGTGCCGAAGTCGGCGGAACTGGCGCCGATGGCGGTCGGCGACTCCGATGCCATCCAGGTCGGCGAGACGGTGATCGCGATCGGGTCTCCGCTCGGCCTGGCCAACACCGTGACCCAGGGGATCGTCAGCTCCAAGGACCGGCCGGTGGTGGTCGGCGGCGACGAGCAAGATCCGTCGGCCTCGTCGGCCTACATCAACGCGCTGCAGACCGATGCGCCGATCAACCCGGGCAACTCCGGCGGTCCGCTGGTCGACGGTGAGGCCCGGGTGGTCGGGGTGAACTCGGCGATCCTCACCATCAGTTCCGGCCGCGGGCAGTCGGGCAGCATCGGGCTCGGCTTCGCCATCCCGATCAACCAGGCGATGGACATCACCAAAATGTTGATCAAGGACGGCAAGGCGACCTACCCGGTGATCGGCGCGAACGTCACCGACACCCCGGACGGCACCGGAGTCGAGCTGTCCGCGATCGAGAACGGCGGCCCGGCGGACAAGGCGGGGCTGGCCGACGGCGACGTGGTGACCAGCATCGACGGCAAGCCGGTGCAGGCGGTGGAACAGCTGATCGTCGCCATCCGGACCCACCGGCCGGACGACCAGGTGGTGCTCGGGTACGAACGCGGCGGCAAGAAGTCCGAGGCCAAGGTCACGCTCGGCGCTCGCGAGGGTTAAAACTCCCCACGAAGTTCTTCTCCTCCGCTTCGCTCCCCCGAACAACTTCGCGGGGACCCCGGTAGGATCTAAACCATGTTCGACATCGGGCCCACGGAGCTGCTGGCGCTGGTCGTCGTCGCAGTGATCATCTTTGGCCCGGAGCGGCTTCCTCAGTTCGCCCGCAAGGCTGCCCACCTGGTGCGCTACGTCCGGACGATGGCCGGGAACGCCCAGAATCAGCTGAAGAAGGAGCTGGGCCCCGGCTTCGAAGACGTCGACTTCCGGGACCTCAATCCCAAGGCGTTCATCAAGAAGCACCTGCTGGACGACGTCGAGCCGATCGTCGCCGACGTGAAGTCCGATTTCGCGGCCGGCACCGAGGCCGGCAAGGGCATCTCCAAGGACATCACCGACGCGGTGAACAACGCGAAGACCGGCAGCAACGGTGTCAACGGCGCCGAGCCCGCCGTCGCCGCCCGTGTCCTGACCCCCTTCGATCCCGACGCCACCTGACCCTCACAACACTGACAAGTCGGCGTTGTGAGGTGCGTTCAGGCGGTGAGTTGGGCCAGCAGTCCGAGCTGGTCGTCGATCGGCAGATCCATCGACCAGAAGACCTCGTTGACCCCGAGCAGCGCCAGCTTCGGCAGCGCCTCGGCGATCTGGTCCGGTGAACCGACGACGGTCGGCTCCGTGCCCTGCGGCTGTTCGGTGATCCGCCCGTTGACCCGGAGCGCGATCGGCAGCTCGGCCGGGTCCCGTCCGGCGTCCCGGGCGGCCTGCTGGAACTGCTCGATGCCCGCGGTCAGCGTCTCCCAGCCGTGCCAGCCCGGGTTGAGCCCGAGCCCGGCTTCGGCGGTGCGCCGGATCGAGGCCGGCGCGCTCGCGGCGACCAGGATCGGCGGCCCGTCCGGCTGCACCGGCTTGGGGCTGATCCGGGACTCGGGATAGCGGTAGTGCCGGCCGTCGAACGAGACCGGATCCGGGCGCCAGGCCGTACGCATCGCCTCGATCAGTTCGCCGAAGCCGTCGCCCAACCGACTCCGGGGCACCCCGGCGGTGTCGTACTCCTGCTGCATCCAGCCCTGGCCGAGCCCGACGATCGCCCGGCCGTTGCTCAGCTGGTCCAGCGTCGCGAAGCGCCGGGCCAGGTCCACCGGGTGGTGCAGCGGCGCGACCATCACGCTGGTGCCGAGCCGGATCCGGTCGGTCCGCGCCGCCACGAAGGCCAGCACCTCCAGCGGCGAGAAGACGGTGCTGTACGCCTCCGGCAGCTCGTTCTGCTGACCGCCCATGGCGACCGGCCCGGTCGGGGCCAGCAGCCGTTCGAACGACCAGACCGAGTCCAGCCCGAGTCGTTCGGCGCCCTCGGCCGCCTTCGCGATCGCTTCCGTGCCCGCCAGTTCGCCGGCCGTGGGAAGTCCGATTCCCAGCAACATCTGCAGATCCTCTCGTTGTCGTCCTTGATCAACAACAACGAGGGGCCGAACTATTCCAAGATCAACAATTCATGATCAGCGACCGGCCGGCGCCAGGCCCAACTGCTTGCCGAGCAGCCCGCGGCCGCGGCCGGCCAGATGATCGGCGAGCCCGGTCAACGCCTGGGCGGCCGGCTGCTCCGGCTCGGACAGCACGATCGGCGACCCGTCGTCGCCGCCGGCCCGGAGCTTCGGGTCCAGCGGCACCTGGGTCAGCAGCGGCACCGGGTAGCCGAGCCGCTGGGTGAGCGTCTCCGACACCTCCTGGCCGCCACCCTCGCCGAAGATGTAGTGCTTCTCCGGGGTGCCGCCGGGCACCAGGTAGTAGGACATGTTCTCCACCACGCCGATCACCCGCTGGTTCATCATCGACGCCATCGTGCCGGCCCGCTCAGCCACCTCGGCCGCCGCCTGCTGCGGGGTGGTGATCACCAGCACCTCCGCGTTCGGCAGCTTCTGGCCGAGCGAGATCGCCACATCGCCGGTGCCCGGCGGCAGGTCGATCAGCAGGTAGTCCAGGTCGCCCCAGTAGACGTCGGCCAGCATCTGGGTCAGCGCCCGGTCCAGGATCGGGCCGCGCCAGGCCACCACCTGATCCCGACGGGGCTTCAGCATCCCGATCGAGATCACCTTCAGACCCAGTGCCGGGACCGGCATGATCATGTCCTCGACCGAGGTCGGCCGGGCATCGGCGACACCGAGCATCGCCGGCACCGAGTGGCCGTAGATGTCGGCGTCCAGCACTCCGACGGTGCGGCCCTTCGCCGCCAGCGCCAGCGCCAGGTTGACCGTCACCGACGACTTGCCGACGCCGCCCTTGCCGGAGGCGACCGCGATCACCTGGGTCAGCGAGTCGGCCCGGGCGAACGGGATCTCCCGGTCGGTCTGGCCGCCCTTCAGCAGTTCCCGCAGCCCGGCCCGCTGCTCGTCCGACATCACTCCGAGCACGACCTCGACCGATGCGACCCCGGCGACCGCCGTCGCGGCCGCGGTGACGTCCCGGCGCAGCGTGTCCTTCAGCGGGCAGCCCGCGATGGTGAGCAGCACCTCCACCCGGACTGCGCCTTCGGGCCCGACCTCGATCGACGCGACCATGCCGAGTTCGGTGATCGGCCGGTGGATCTCGGGGTCGTTCACGCTCGCCAGCGCCTGTCGGATCTTCGGCTCGAGGGGATGGGCGGGGGTCGGGTCGGACATACCTCCAGCGTAAACCGACCGCCCACCCCCAAATCCGCCGACCCGTCACATCCGCGGCCGATTCTGCGGCGTGTCGGAGCGGATGTGACGGCTCGGCGGAGTGGGCTGATTCGGCGATCGTTCATCCCCGGGGCTGGTGCACAATGCCGCCAACGTTCAGACTGTGCGTGTCAATAATTTCCCTCGGGGAGGTGGCCGATGACGAAGCGCAGCCGGAGTCGGGTCCTGCTGGTCGTCTTGTCGATGCTCGCGCCGTTGCTGGTCATCAGTACGCAGCCGGCGGCCGCCAAGCCCACGGCCGCCGCCCCACCGGCCGCGATCGAGACCTTTCAACGGTCTCGGCCGGTCGCCCCCGGCGTCACCGTCGAGCAACTCGAGACGCTGGACGCCAAGGGCTGGCAGCAAGGCAACGCGCTGACCATCGACACCACCCAGGGCGCCCGGATCGACTACCTGGGCAACCAGGACCTGACCACGCTGCGGCCGGTCACCGAGCAGGCCGACGACGCCGGCGCGGTCGCGGCGGTCAATGGCGACTTCTTCGACATCAATAACTCCGGTGCACCGCTCGGCCCGGCGATCAAGGACGGCGAGTTGATCAAGTCGCCGTCGGCTGATCCCTACCGCGCGGTCGGCTTCGACGCCGACGGTGTCGGCCGGGTGCTCGAGGTCCTGTTCGAGGGTACGGCGACGCTGCCCTCCGGATCGGTCCCGCTGGATCGGCTGAACAGCCCGCTGCTGCAGTCCGGCGAGGTGGCGGCGTACACCTCGCTCTGGGGCGCCTATCCGCGCAGCCGGGCCGTGCAGGGCGCCGGCCAGGTGGTCGAGGTGACGTTCACCGACGGTGTCGTCACTGCGGTCCGTGATCAGGCGGGGGAGGGCGCGATCCCTGCTGACACGACGATCCTGCTCGGTCGCGAGGCCGGCGCGGCCGCGCTGCGGGCGCTGCGGCCGGGCGACAAGGTCGGCGTCAGCTACCGGCCGCGGCCCTCCGACGGCCGCCCGTTGCAGACCGCGATCGGCGTGCACGAACTGCTGGTCCAGGACGGCAAGGCGCGGCCGGTCGATGACCAGGAGTACGCCGGCCGGACCGGCCTCGGCTTCTCCCGGGACGGCACCAAGATCATCATCGTCAGCGTCGACAGCGACCGGCAGACGCACAGCCGGGGCGCGACGCTGGCCGAGCTGGGCCGGCTGCTGGAGGCCCGCGGTGCCTGGGTCGGCGTGGAACTGGACGGCGGCGGCTCGACCACCCTGGTCAGCCGGCTGCCCGGCGCGTCGCGGGTGCAGGTCGACAACACCCCTGGCGACGGCTCGCTGCGGCCGGTGCCGAACGGGCTGGCGATCATCGGACCGAAGGGCAGCGGCGACCTGGCCGGCTTCTGGCTGGCCCCGGCCGCCACGCCGCAGACCGCCGCCAGCGACAGCCCGGTGGCCGGGAAGGCTCGGCCGGACCGGGTGTTCAGCGGGCTGACCCGCGCGCTGACCGCGACCCCGCACGACGAGACCTACGGCCCGGCGCCGGCGGACGGGATCCAGTGGTCGGCAACCCGCGGGGCGGTCCGGGACGGCGCCTTCCGCGCGACCGACCCGGGACCGACGACGATCACCGCCCGCTCCGGCTCGGCCCGGGGCACGCTGCAGCTGGACGTGCTCGGCCGACCGGCTCGGCTCGCCGCCACCGCGGAGACGGTGAACGTGCCGAGCGTCGACGCCACGGCGACCTTTGGGATCCTCGGCTACGACGCGTTCGGCACCTCGGCCCCGATCGATCCGGCCGACCTGAAGCTGAGCTACGACCAGTCGCTGTTCACAATCACCCCGACGGCCGACGGCAGGCTCCGGGTGAAGCCGATCAAGGGAACCGGAGCCGGTCTGGTGACGGCCCGAGTCGGTGAGCTGAGCACGACCCTCGGAGTCTCGGTCGGCGTGACCAAGCAGCCGCTGGCGACGTTCGACGACGCCGATCAGTGGACCGTCGGCACCGCCCGGGCAACGGCGACGGTGAGCAAGGTGCCGGACGGCGAGGACGGGGCCGGGCTCAAGCTGGCGTACGACTACACCCAGAGCACGCTGACCCGGAACGCGTACGCGATCCCGCCGAAGCCGCTCGGCGTCGCCGGTCAGGCCCGGTCGTTCGGGGTGTCGATGTACGGCCACGGGAAGGGCGAGTGGACGGCGTTCGGGCTGTACGACGCGACCGGGAAGTTCACCGCCGTGTACGGGCCGTACGTGACCTGGACCGGCTGGCAGAACGTCGAACTCGAGGTGCCACCGGGGCTGCCGCAGCCGGTGACGATCGGCCGGATCTACACGCTGGAGACGAAGGCGTCCGCGCAATACACCGGCGAGGTCTTGATCGACAACCTCTACGTCAACGCCGCGCCGGCGGTGGCGGTGCCGCCCGAACCACCGGTCCGGGCGCCGATCATTCAGACCCAGGCCGACGTCGACGGCCGCAACTGGCGGTTCGCGGTGATGTCCGACGCGCAGTTCGTCGCGCGCGATCCGGACTCACCGCTGGTCCAGGCCGCGCGGCGGACGCTGCGCGAGATCAAGGCCGCCAGGCCGGACTTCTTCGTGATCGCCGGCGACTTCGTGGACGAGGCCACCGAGGCGGATTTCCAACTGGCGAAGAAGATCCTGGACGAGGAGATCGGCAGCTCGGTGCCGTACTATTACGTGCCCGGAAACCACGAGGTGATGGGTTCGGCGATCACCAACTTCCAGAAATACTTCGGCGCTCCGTACCGGACGGTTGATCATGAAGGCACCAGGTTCGTCACCCTGAACACCTCCGGCGGCACGCTGCGCAGCGGCGGTTTCGATCAGCTCGCCCTGCTCCGCTCGGCCCTGGACGACGCGGCCGATGATCGTTCGATCAGCTCCGTGGTGGTGATCGAACACCATCCGCCGCGGGATCCGACACCGGCGAAGAACAGCCAGCTGGGGGACCGGCACGAAGCGGCGCTGATGGAAGGCTGGCTCGCCGATTTCCAGCGATCCACCGGCAAGGGCGCGGCGTTCATCGGCGCCCACGTCGGCACCTTCCACGCCGCGACCGTCGACAACGTGCCGTTCTTGATCAACGGCAACTCCGGCAAGGCGCCGGCGACCACCCCGGCCGAGGGCGGCTTCACGGGCTGGACGATGCTCGGCGTCGATCCGGTCTCCAGGCCGGACCAGGCCCGGGCCCGCCGGTTCCCGTACCTCGGCGGACCGGACTGGATCTCGGCCCAGCTCCGGCCGCACGTCGACAAGCTGACGCTGACCGCACCGGCCACCCTGGCCGTCGGTGCCACGGCGCCGATCACCGCGGCGCTGCTGCAGGGGACCCGGACGGTGCCGGTCAGCTACCCGGTGAGCGCGGACTGGAAGACCACGCCGAACCTCGAGTTCGACCCGGCGACCGGCACCATCAAGGCCGTCAAAGCCGGCCCGGCGACGGTCTCGGTCACCGTGAACGGCGTGACGACGTCGGCGACGATCCAGGTGAGCTAACGCGGCGTTCCGGAACCCGGGGCGGTGCTGCGCTCGTCCTCCAACTCGGCCAGGATGGCGCGCAGTTCGGACCGCAACTCCGACCGGACGTAGTCGCGGGTGGCGATTTCACCGACCGACATCCGCAGTGAGGCGATCTCCCGGGCCAGGAAGTCCATGTCGGCCCGGTTCTGCGCACCCTGGGCGCGGTCCTGTTCCAGCCCGACCCGGTCCCTGGCCTCCTGCCGGTTCTGTGCCAACAAGATCAACGGCGCCGCATACGAGGCCTGCAGCGACAGCATCAGGGTCAGGAAGATGAACGGATACTGATCGATCCGGGGGCGCGGCGGGCCGATCGGCGAGTTCCAGATCACCCAGCCGATGATGATCAAGGTCATCCCGATCAGGAAGCCGGCCGTGCCCATGAACCGGGCGAAGCCCTCGGCGAACTGGCCGAAGGCGTCCCGATCCCAACTGGGCCGGGGCAGCTTCACGCCACGGCTCCGGCCGGGGGTGTTCAGCCGTTCTCGTTCCCGATCACCAGCGGCCCGGTAGCGGTTGGTCTGTCGCTCGCTGCTAGCCACTGTTCACCGCCTGGGAGGAGAGCTGGTCCAATTGGGTGCCCCGCCAGTCGTCCGGCAGGACATGATCGAGTACGTCGTCGACGGTCACCGCGCCGATCAACCGATGATCATCGTCGACCACCGGAGCGTTGACCAGGTTGTAAGTGGCGAAGTAGCGGCTCACCGCGTGCAGGTTGGCCTCCGGCGTCAGCGGCTCCAGCTCGGCGTCGATCAAGGCCGAGACCAACGTCGACGGAGGTTCCCGGAGCAACCGCTGGATGTGCACGCTGCCGACGAACTGTCCGGTCGGCGTCTCCAGCGGGCTGCGGCAGACGTAGACCATGCAGGCCAGGGCCGGCGTCAGCTCGGCGTCCCGGACGTGGGCCAGCGCGTCGGCGACGGTCGCGTCGGCGGGGAGCACCACCGGCTCGGTGGTCATCATCCCGCCGGCGGTGAACTCCGCATAGCTGAGCAGCCGGCGTACGTCCTCGGCCTCGTCCGGCTCCATCCGCCGCAGCAGCCCCTCGGCGACCTCGGGGGAGAGGTCGGCGATCAGGTCGGCCGCGTCGTCCGGGTCCATCTCGGCCAACACGTCCGCCGCCCGCTCCACCTCGAGCTCCTGGATCAGCTGCACCTGCTCGTCCTCGGGCAGCTCCTCCAGCGCATCGGCGAGTTTCTGATCATCGAGTGCCGCGGCGACCTCGGCTCGGCG
Source organism: uncultured Actinomycetota bacterium (assembly GCA_963746025.1). Lineage (GTDB taxonomy): Bacteria > Actinomycetota > Actinomycetes > Propionibacteriales > Propionibacteriaceae > Microlunatus. The sequence goes on along the minus strand of CAVUZU010000009.1, from coordinate 143,591 downwards.
CTCCGGCAGCATGTCGTGCAGCTCGCGGGCGATGTCGGCCGCCTTCATGTCCTCCATCTGAGCCAGCAGCCGCTCGGTGCCCTGTTCATGATCAACACCAAGATCACGGACCACCGACCAGTCGACGATCGTCACATGGCCGCGCCGGCCGAAGCGGCGGGGCCGGGAGCCCTCCCGGACCGCGACCTGGGACAGCTCCCAGTCCAGGCTGCGCACCGGATGCATGGCCACATCGAAGATCGTCGCCGGGTCGGGGGTGTCGGTCCGGGTGATCCGCAGGTCGAACAGGTCGCCGATCACCAACATCTCCGACTCGCGCCGCTCGAACCGCCGCGGATTGACGGGGCCGGAGATCACCACCTGGGCGGCGTCGATGCCGCGGACGCCCGCCATCGGCAGGAAGATCCGGTGCCGGGCGAAGAGCTCGACCACCAGTCCCTTGACCCGGGGTGCCCGGCCGGCCGAGCGCCGCTGCACGACAGCGTCGCGGACCTTGCCGATCTGGTCCCCCGAGCCATCCAGAACCGGTAGGCCGCGAATCCGGGAGATGAAGATCGAACTCGAGGCGGCGTTCACGAGCCGAGACTAGCGCCGCGATCGGGGTCTCGCACGGTTGCGGAGGCGTCCCGGGCGGCGATGGCAGAGCTGCGGCCGAGCGGAGACTCGACTCCGGAGCGGGCTGAACCTGGTCCTGCCGGCGGAGCCGGGCAGCCCGATCGGCGACGCGACACCCGCGGAGCCGCGCGGGCACAGCCAACTCTCGGTCCGGCAGAGTAGATTGGGCGTCAGTTCATGCCAGGAGGAACCATGTCATTCTCGCAGCCGCCAGGTGTCGGCTCGATCTTCGAGCTGGAGTTCCCGCAGTCGGTCGGGATCTACAACAGCTACGCCGACGCGCAGAAGGCCGTGGACTACTTGTCCGACCAGAAATTCGAGGTGCAGAACCTCGCCATCGTCGGCACCGAGCTGAAGTCGGTGGAACGGGTGCTGGGCCGGAAGACCTGGCGCACCGTGCTGATCAGCGGCGTCCAGACCGGCGTCTCCACCGGCCTGTTGGTCGCCCTGCTGATGTTGATCTTCGTCCCGGTCCCGAACCTGCTGGTGCTGTTCCTGGTCGCCCTCGCGATCGGCATCGCGATCAGCATCGTCTTCCAGGCCATCGGGTACGCGCTGACCCAGGGCAAACGAGACTTCACCTCGGTCACGCAGACCGTGGCCACCAAGTACGAGGTGCTGTGCGAGCACAAGGTGGCTGCGCGGGCGCGCGAACTCTTGCTGCAGATGCCTGGGGCTCGGGCTGCTGCCTTCGAGTGATCATCCTGTCTTTGGTCATGTGATTTTGTTGGTCTCGCGGCGACCGGTGGGAGTCTGTGCGCGGGCAACCATCCGCCCGCAGTGATCTTGGTGCCTGCTGCCGCTGTTCTGCGTCGCGGGCTCCCGCCAGGCCCGTCCACGCCCGCGCCCAGGCTCCCACCGGTCGCCGCTCCCTTTGGCAACAGCGTGGGGATTCCGCCTCAGCCGAGCGCTGATCGGGCTGCTCCGGATTCAGGTCACCGAGGGCTGAACTGATCTCGCGGTCGATAGCGATCCGATCGCGGCTGACGGGCGACAGTGATCTCGCCGGCGAGGCGTGAGTGGACTCGTGACCGACCGTGATCGTGATCATCGAAGCATCGAGTTGATCACCTTGCCGAGTTGTCAGAACTGATGCTTGCTGTAGCCGTCCTCAGTTCTGACAACTCGGCGTGGGCCGGGACCACGGGTGGAGGTTTGGGTGTTTGTCCCTGAGCCTGTCGAAGGGCGTGCACGATCGCGGCATGCTGTGATCACGGCGGTCCAACGAAGACCTGGATGACCCGCCCCTGCCCTTCGCCAAGCTCAGGGAACGAACACTCAAGCCTCCGCACGTGATCTCGCGGATACTCAGCGGTGCCCCGCTCCCAGCGCGACCCTCTCGCCGAGTTGTCAGAAGTGAGTTGCCCTATGACGCAACTGAGTTCTGACAAGTCGGCCAGGAGAGACACCGCGGTGTCGCCGTCGTGATCACCCCAAGCGCTCGGTGAGGCAGTCGGCAAGTCCCGATCAGCGCTCGGCCGTGGCGGTAGAGAATGTGCGGGAGCGAAAGTGAGCGGTGGGGTCTGGGGGTCTGTGCGCTGGCGTGGCTGGGTCTGGCGGGAGCACGCACACCCAGATCGCGGCAGCCAAGCTCAACGTCTCGCGTGCGGATGGTAGCCAGCGCACAGACCCCAGACCCCACCGCGGGATTCAGCCACTTCCCCAGAGAGTCAGGAGAGGATAGTGCGCATCCAGGATTCGACGTCGTCCGGGGTCCGGGGCAGCATCGAGGAGAGATTCTCGTTGCCGTCCGCCGTGATCAAGACGTCGTCCTCGATCCGCACCCCGATGCCCCGGAACCGTTCCGGCACCAGCAGATCGTCGGACTTGAAGTAGAGGCCGGGCTCGATGGTGATGATCATGCCTGGGGTGAGCGTGCCTTCGCGGTAGTTCTCTCGCCGGGCCTGGGCGCAGTCGTGTACGTCGATGCCGAGGTGATGCGAGGTGCCGTGCACCATCCAGCGGCGATGCTGACCGCCGGTCTCCGGGTCCAACGATTCCTCGGCGGACACCGGGAGGATGCCCCAGTCGGCCAGCTGGTGCGCGATCACCTCGATCGCGGCGGCGTGCACGTCGGAGAACGTTGCCCCCGGCACGGCGGCCCGGAAGCCGGCCTCCTGGGCTTCGAGGACGGCCAGATAGACCTCGCGCTGTGCCTCCGAGAAGGTCCCGTTCACCGGCAGGGTGCGGGTGATATCCGCCGTATACAAGGTGTCCAGCTCGATCCCGGCGTCGATCAAGATCAGCTCGCCCGGCGTCAGCTCGCCGTCGTTGCGGATCCAGTGCAGCGTGCAGGCATGATCACCGGAGGCCGCGATGGTGTCGTAGCCCACGGCGTTGCCGAGGTGCCGGGCGTGCAGGCCGAAGATCCCCTCGACCCAGCGCTCGCCGCGGCCGCGGCGGACCGCCTCGGGCAGGTCTGCGACCACGGCGGCAAACGCCTCGGCACTGCGCGCACACGCCTGCCGCAGCTGCTCGACCTCGAACTCGTCCTTGATCAACCGCAGCTCGCTCAGCGCGGTCGCCAGCTCGGCGTCGGGATCGACCTGTTCTTGATCATCGGCGACCTCGGCCGACTGCTGGCCGGCCTGCTGCTCGGCGCGCAGGGCGACCACCCGGGCCGTCAGGTCGGCGTCCGCGTCGGCGACGATCCGCAGCGGGGTGTCGGCGGCGTTCTTGGCAAGATCATCATCGAGTTCGTCGATGGCGGCGCAGCGGATGCCGCAGAGCTCACCCATCTCGTCCAGCGACGGCCGCTGGCCGACCCACATCTCGCCGTACCGTGCGTTGGCGTAGAACTCCTCGGCGTCCCGCGGCGCCCGCGGCTTGAAGTACAGCGTCGGATCGTGGCCCTCGTCGGTCGGCTCCAGGACCAGCACGGCGTCCGGCTCCCGATCGGTGCCCAGTCCGGTCAGCTGGGCGAACGCCGAGTGCGGCCGGTAGCGGAAGTCGGTGTCGTTGGACCGGACCTTCAGTCCACCCGCGGGCACGATCAGCCGCTCACCCGGGAACAGCGCGCTCACGGCGGCCCGCCGGGCCGGTGCGTACGCCGACGCCGGCAGCGGCTCCGGCAGCTCCGCCGGGTACGGCGCCCAATCGGTCCCGATGAACGCCTTGAAGGCGTCCGAGAACGGGGTCTGACGGTTCGACACGACCGGCTGCTTCTCGCTCATTCGCCCAGTCTCTCCCGACGGTCGGGCATCCCCAAGTCACCCGTCGCCGAACGGCCGGACCAGGCCGGAGATTAGGGTTGTCGACGTGGTCGACGCGTACTCCGAACTCAGCCGCACCGACCTTCCCGAGCGGGCCGAACTGCTGGGCTTTCGCGACGACGATCGCGCTTGCCTGCTGGCCGTGGTGGAAGGCGTGCTCGGCGATCAGTCACTGCTGGCGGAGGTCGGCCGCCGGGCCGCCCTACTGGCCGAGGGGATCGGTGTCCTCGACCGGGACGGCGAGGATCCCTGGGCCGGCTACGAACCCGAGGACGGCCTGGACTCCGGCCGGCCCGGTGCCGACGGGATCCTGCCGCTGCTCGCCCTGCTGGCGGCGGTCGACGAGGTGCGCGCGTTCCACGCCAGCCGGGGCATCCCCGACGACGTGTCCTGGCGATCGCTGTCCGACCTCGGCCAACAGGTCTTCGTGCACCGGCTGACGTACGACCGGTTCGGCCTGCACACCTTCGGCTGGCTCCGGGTCGCCTGGTCCGGCGCGCTCTACTGGCTCGGTCGGCTGCAGTTCAACCTGCAGCGGGACAGCTTCGACGGCGGTGCCGACAAAGGCTGGGTGATCTCCACCCACATCCCCAGGACGGGGCCGCTGACCCCGGACAGTGTCCAGGCCTCGTTCGCCGCCGCGGTCGCGTTCTTCGACCGGCACTTCCCGGAGATCCCGGCGGCGACGTTGTTCTGCCACAGTTGGCTGCTCGATCCGGAACTCACCGCCGGGCTGCCGGCGGACTCCAACATGGCCCGGTTCCAGCGGCTCTGGCGGCTTCGTCAGGACGGCCGGCCGGCGGACGGCGACGCGTTGTTCTTCACCTTCAACCGGCGCGGCGACGTCGACCTGGACACCTTGCCGCAGGACACCACGCTGCAGCGGCTGATCGTCAAGCGGCTCCGGGCCGGCGAGCACTGGCGGATCTACAGCGGCACGGTCGCGATCGAGCCCTATCGCGACGGCGCCGGAGACCAGGCGGAGGAGGTGCGATGACGGCGGACCTCGAGCTGTACGTGATCCGGCACGGTGAGACCGAGTGGAGCGCCGCCGGCCGGCACACCTCGGTGACCGATCTGCCGCTCACCCCGAAGGGCGAGGAGCAGGCCAGATCCCTGGCGGCCAGGCTGGATCCGGCCGAGTTCGGTCTGGTCCTGTCCAGCCCCCGGCTGCGGGCCCGGCAGACGGCCGAACTGGCCGGGTTCACCGGCCGGCACGCCCCGGCGTTGGACGACGACCTGGTGGAGTGGGGCTACGGCGATTACGAGGGCAAGACCAGCGAAGAGATCCGCGAGACGGTGCCGGACTGGACCATCTGGGAGCATCCGGCGCCCGGCGGCGAGACCGCCGATCAGGTCCGGCAGCGGCTGCTCCGGGCGATCGGCCGGATCCGGGAGTCCGGCGTCGAACGGGCGATCTGCTTCGGCCACGGCCACGCGCTGCGGGCGCTGACCCTGTGTTGGCTCGGCTTCGACCTGCGGCTCGGCAACCACTTCCCGCTGCACACCGGCACCGTGTCCGTGCTCGGCACCGAGAAGGACGATCCGGCCGTCCTGCAGTGGAACGCGCCCTAACGCCGCTGCAGTACGAAAACGCGGCGTGACCAGCCCGGACAGCAAGGACGCGCCCTCCCGGTATGAGCGGGAGAACGCGTCCTGAGCTTGATCGTCGGGGCCGGCCTCCGGCGGAGACGCAGCCCACGGTTGTTGCTCCGTTCAGGCGCTGGCGGCCTTCTTCAGCCGGGTGCCGGGACGGAGACGGGCTGCCTTGCTGGCCGGGATCTCGATCGCTGCGCCGGTCTGCGGGTTACGGCCCTGACGGGCGGCCCGATCGACGACGTCGAGGGTGAACACACCCGGCCACTTCACCTCGTCGCCGGAAGACGCGGCCTTCTCCAGGGTCCCTGCCAGGGCATCCAGCACCCGGTCGACGGAGTCCTTGGTCAGCTCGGTCTCCTTGGCGATCGCCGTGGTGAGTTCGGCTCGGTTCACGCTTGCTCCTTCGATTGAATTCATGCACGTTTGACCAGGGCCAGCCTTGCGGCTCCCCGGCGGCGGTCAGCATACCCGCCGGGTCCGAGCCTCAGAACTTGAAGGCCGACATCTGTCGCCGGCCGATCAGCAGCAGCACCAGCGCCAGGCCGGTGGTGCCGACCATCACCGCCGCCATCGGCACCGCCGATCCGTCGGCCAGCGCACCCACCAGCGGGGCCGCCAGACCGCCGACCAGGAACTGCGCCGAGCCGAGCAGGGCCGCCGCGGCCCCGGCTGCCTCGCCGTGCCGGCTGAGCGCGATCGCCGGCGCGTTCGGGAACGACAGACCGGCCGACGCGATCACGAACCAGAGCGGGATCACCAGGCCCAGAAAGCCGCCGGTCTGGGTCACCGCCAACAACAGGGTGACCAGGCTGGCGACCACCGCGAGCGTGATGCCGCCACGCAGCACCCGGACCGGGCCGAAGCGCCGGACCAGGATCGGATTCAGCTGGGACATCCCGATCAGGCCGGCGGCGATGATGCCGAACACCAGCCCGTACTGCTGCGGGCTCAGGCCGTGCAGTTCCTGCATCACGAACGGCGAACCCGAGATGTAGGCGAACATCGTCGCGAACATCAGGCCGGCGATGCCGACCATGATCACGAACAGCCCGTCACTGAGCAGGAAGCGGTACGAGGCCAGGGAGCGACCGATCCTGGCCGGCAGTCGGCGCTCGACCGGCAGCGTCTCGGGCAGCGCGACGGCGGCCAACACGACCAGCCCGACGGCCGCGATGGCCAGCACCACGAAGATGCCGCGCCACGAGGTCAGCTGCAGCAGCGCGCCGCCGAGCGACGGCGCCAGGATCGGCGCGATGCCCATCACCAGCACCAGCCGGGACAGCAGTTGCGCCGCCTTGAGGCCGGTGAACAGGTCCCGCACCATCGCCATCGCGACGACCGAGACGGCGGCGCCGGCCAGGCCCTGCACGGTCCGGGTGACAGCGAGCAACTCGACCGAGGGCGCGAGGGCGCAGAGCACCGACATCAGGCCGTGCCCGAGCAGGCCGAACAGCAGCGGCTTGCGCCGACCGATCGCATCGGACAGCGGCCCGATGATCAGCTGACCGACCCCGATCCCGGCGAGCACGCCCGTCAGGGTCAGTTGCGCTTGCGCGTCGGTCGCGCGTAGGTCTTCGGTCAGCGCCGGCAACGCGGGCAGATAGGTGTCGATGGTGAGTGGTCCGAGCGCGCTGAGCGCGCCGAGGACCAGGACCAGCCGAACGTAGGCACTCCCGACGAACCGGTCGGCCAGCGAGGCCGGTGCGGGCTGCGTGACCTGGTCGGACACAGTCGTCATGCGGGATCCTCGAAGGTCGGGCTGCGATCGTTCGCGCCACTGCGCTGTCGGCGACGATCGAGGGAACGGGCTACAACCGGACCGAACTATCCAGAGGGCCGATTCATTCCCCGATCCGGTTGAGTAGGCTCGCCGCACGAGATTCATGGCGCACGAAGGGAGAACATCATCAAAGCCGATAAGGGTGCCCAACTGCGCCTGCTGTCCCTGCAACAGCTCGACAGCGCGCTGGCGCAGCTGCTGCACCGGCGCAAGACGCTGGCCGAGCATGATCAACTTGCGGCGGCGGAGCGGTCCCGGGACGAGGTCGAGGCGGCCCTGATCGAGGCCGAGACGGAGGTCAGTGATCTCAGCACTGATCAGGTGAAGGCCGAGGCCGACCTGGAGCCGGTACGCCAGCGACTGGCCCGTGACCAGGCCCGGATCGCCGACGGCACGGTCGCCGACCCGCGACAACTGGAGTCGCTGATCGCCGAGGTCGACCACCTGCAGAAGCGGATCTCCGACCTGGAGGACGCCGAGCTGGAGATCATGGAGGAGCTCGAGACGGCGACCGCCCGGGCCAACGAACTCACCGGCACGGCCGATCAGGTCCGGGCCGACGTCAAGCGGCTGACCGATGAACGTGACGCCAAGGTGACCGCGATCAACACCGAGGCCGCGGGACGCAAGACCGAGCGGGCCACTCTCCAGCCGGAGGTGCCGACCGACCTGCTCAAGCTGTACGAGCGGATCCGGGCCGGGCACGGCGGCGTCGGCGCGGCCGAGCTGCGGAACCGTCGCTGCACCGGTTGCCAGTTGGAGATCAACGCCGCCGAGCTGCGTGAGTTCGCCGCCGCAGCCGATGACGAGATCCTGCGCTGCGAGGAGTGCAGCCGGATCCTGGTGCGGACGGAGAACTCGGGCCTCTGACGGCCCGTCGTCCGGCCGACGGCCTGGGCTGAGCCTGACCCGGGATATCCTCACGCCGACTCGATCAGCGGGAGATGTCGGTGACCACGGAGCGGCCGAACGGCGGGAAGCACCGCGTGCAGCTCGGCGACGACCTGGTTTCGTTGGCCGAGCGCTACTACGGCGACGCCGGCCGCTGGACCCAGCTCTGGTACGCCAACCGCGCCGCCCTGGCGAACCGGACGGCGCTGACCCCGGGCGAATCGTTGATCATTCCGGCGGAACACCTGCTGTCGACGGGCGACGTGGCCCCGGGCGAAGAGCCCGACGGTTTCATCGGACCGGACGGCTTGATCGAAGCTCCCGAACCCGACCGGAGCGCGGCGAGCGGGGTGACCCGAGACTGGTCGCAGCCGCCGCCGCGAGCGACGTCGGTGGTCTCTTCCTGGTCGAGCCGGCGCGCGCGGTCAGCCCGAACTCCGGGCCGACCCGCGGCCCAGCGCCGGAGCCTGGGCGAGGTGCTCGGCAAGGTGCCGACGGCGGTCTACTCGATCGCGGTCGTCCTGCTCGCCTATGGCGTCTTTTCGATCGTCAGCCCGCTGGTCGAGGCGAGCCAGCTGTCCGGGCCGGCGCAGCTCCGCGACCTGCCCGGGGTGGCCACCGTCGACGACGCCGAGAACGAGATCCGGCTGCGCCGCGAGATCACCCAGAGCCAAGCCCGGGCGGTGCTGGATCGCGCCTTCTACCTCGAGGGGGAGTGGCGGCTGATCCTGGGACCGGCGAGTGTCCCGATCGTCAGGGGTGGCTCCATCCCCGAGCCGAACGTCCTGTATCCGCCGGTGGACCTGCTGGTCCGGATCGCCGCCGACCTGCCGACGGCGGTGCCACAGTCGATCACGATCGACGGCGACTACGAGATCGCCGCGTCGGTCGACGGCCCGAAGCAGGTGATCGACACGGCCCGCGCCCTGGTCCACGTCCTCGCCACGGACAGCAACGGGATGGCCATCAACGAGCTACGGGTGACGGAACGCACCACGTCCCGGTCGGTCGTCGTGCCGGAGCACCTGGCCGTGACCCGAACCGCCGAGCTCGATACGACGCTCCGGACCGTCGCCCAACTGGCCGACTTCGCGCGGGTCGAATTCGGCGAGCGCTATCGCGTCGTCGTCCGGGCGCCGTCCGAATCGGACTTCGGTCGAGCGTGCGCCGCCGCGGCCCGGGCGTTCGATGATCACGAACTCCCGGTCGATCTCGAAGTCGCCCGGCGCTCCGGACAGTACGACGCCGTGCCCTGCCCGTGAGGCCACGCGGCCCGGCGGCGCCGGTGTGTTCCAACGGGCTCCGATGAAGAAGCATGGTCTCGCGTCCGGTGTCCGGATCGGTTGGTCCGGGTGCGGACATCGAGTATCGACCGCCGAGTCCGCTCCGATTTCGAACACAGGCGCGGTCCGGCCGCCGGATGGCGTGCCGGACGGAAAGACGCGTCAAGGGCGGAGGGGTTGGGGCGTGGTGTCGGGTGTCGCGGCCGGCTGCCGAGGTGCCTAGCCGCGGCAGGCCTGCCTGGACGACGGGCCGGGACAGCACCAAGCCACTGTTGCGTCCCGGACCGAAACCTCTGCATCCCCTACGACCCGCGTCGTCCCCATGATCATGAAGCATCGAGCTGGTGTCCTGCGCTGTTCACGTGCCGGGGGCACTAGGCTCCGGGCATGCCGGCACGCAAGGTAGCCCTGTCCGATCAGGTCCAGGCGGAGGTGGCCGATGGGCTGACCGCACTCCGTACCGAACTGCAGGTCCCCGACGACTTCCCGGCCGACGTGACGGCCGCGGCCGAGGCAGCCGCCCAGCAGGTGCCGCTGCCGGAGCTGGACCGGACCGACCTGGAGTTGATCACGATCGACCCGGAAGGTTCGCGTGATCTCGACCAGGCCCTGCATCTGGCGGCCGACGGCACCGGCTTCGTGGTGTCGTACGCGATCGCCGACGTCGGCGCGTTCGTCGAGCCGGGAGGCCAGATCGATGTCGAGGCGCACCGGCGGGGCCAGACCCGGTACGCGCCGGACCGGCGGACCCCGCTGCATCCGCCGGCGCTGAGCGAGGGCGCGGCCAGCCTGCTGGCGGACCAGGTGCGGCCGGCGGTGCTCTGGACGATCCGGCTCGACGCCGCCGGGCGGCAGACCGACGTCACGGTCCAGCGGGCCCGGGTCCGCAGCCGGGAGCAGTTGACCTATCCGCAGGCCCAGGCCGAGATCGACGGCGGCTCCGCCCGACCGTCGCTGGAGTTGCTGCGTACCGTCGGCCGGCTGCGCGAGCAGCAGGAACGCGATCGGGGCGGGGTGAGCCTGCCGATCCCGGAGCAGGTGGTCGCCGTCGAAGATCATCAGTGGTCGCTGGAGTTCCGGTCACCGCTGCCGGTGGAGGGCTGGAACGCCCAGATCTCGCTGCTCACCGGGATGGCGGCGGCGCGGATCATGCTGGACGGCCAGGTCGGCATCCTGCGCACGTTACCGCCGGCCGAGGAGGCCTCGCTGCACCGGCTGCGCCGGGTCGCCAAGGCACTGCGGATCCCGTGGCCCGACGACCTCGCCTACCCGGACTTCGTCCGGACGCTCGACCCGGCGCAGGGCCCGCACGCGGCGATGCTGGCCGCCTGCACGTCACTCTTTCGCGGCGCCGGGTACGCCGCCTTCGACGGGGCGGCGCCGGACCAGCCGGTGCATTCGGCCCTGGCGACCGAGTACGCCCACACCACCGCTCCGCTGCGCCGGTTGGTGGACCGCTATGTCGGCGAGATCTGCCTGGCGCTGACCGCGGGGGAGACGATCCCGGACTGGATCAGGACCGACCTGCCGGAGCTGCCGGCGATCATGCAGGCCTCGGAGCAGCAGGCGAAGCGGTACGAGCGCGAGGTGGTCAACCTGGTCGAGCTGGCCCTGCTGCGATCCAAGGACGGGATGATCTTCGACGCCATGATCACCGAGGTCGACCAGAAGAAGGACCGCGGTGAGATCGTGATCACCGATCCGGCGGTCGAGGCGGCGGTGCGCGGCGATCGGCTCCGGCTGGGCGAGGAGATCAAGGTCCGCCTGGTCCAGGCCGAGCTCGATCGCGGTGCTGCGGTGTTCGAGCCGGCCTGAAGGTTTGCCGAGACGGGCCCAGGGCTGATTCTTAGCCGCAGCGGTCGTATCACTTGTCCGAGTGTGCTTCAATCTCTCGTAAGTTGCCGTTTGGGGGAGGTTCGATCGACGACCCGGTTAACGGGTGTCGTCGGTCTTGTCGGGACAACGCAACCGGTCGCGACGGGGGACGGCCGAGAGGGCCGACCCGTCCCACATGGCTGGTCGGCCCTCGCCTGACCGGTCCGGACTCACACCGGCCAGCCAGTGTCGCGAAGGATGCGCAGGCGATGCTGGCGCACGCCCTGCAGGTCGGACTGCGAAGGGTCGGACGCGTAGGTCCTAGACGTGCTCGCGCCAGGAGTGCTCCGGGCGATAGCCCAGCACCTTCCGGGCTCGGTCGATCCCGAGCAGGGTCTCGTACTCGCCGATCTCCCGGGTCAGCAAGGTGTCGGGGAAGACCTCGGCGAGCAGGTCGGCCGACGGCCGGTCCATGCAGGTGTCGGCCGCGGCGATGACGAAGCCGTGACTGCCGGCGACCGCCTCGGCCGGCGCGGTCAGTCCCGCGCGACACGAAGCGGCGACGTCGCGCTCGTCGACGTAGCCCCAGACGTTCCACTTGCGCAGCTGTGGATCGGGCCAGAACGACGGGAACCGCTGGTAGTCGGCGACTGCCATGATGTTGGAGAACCGCAGTCCGATGAACGGGATGCCGGACCATCCGGCCAGGTGCTCGGCGATGGTTTCGCTGGCCACCTTGGAAAGCGCGTACGTCGAGGTCGGCAGCGGATAGTGCTCCTCGTCCACCGGTGCGTAGCGCGGCGGGGTCTCGAACGGCAGCCCCAGCGTGGTTTCGCTGGAGGCCCAGACCACCCGGCCCAGGCCGAGCTGGGCCGCCGCCTGGAACACGTTGAAGTTCATCGTGATGTTGGTGTTGAACGTGACCACCGGGGTGGCGATCCCCGGCGCCGGGATGTTGGCCAGATGGACCACCGCGGCGACGCCGGTGAGCACCTCGACCGCCTGCCCGTAGTCGGTCAGATCGGCCTGCAGGATGCCGGATCGGCGCTGGTCGAGGGTGACGGCGAGGTCTGTCGCCCGCACCTCGTACCCCTGCTCGCGGAGGTCGGTGACGACCGCCCGCCCTGCCTTCCCGGTCGCACCGGTGACACAGATCAGTTCGGCCATCACGATCCCTCTCGGGCGATGATCAACAATGCCGCGGCGGCCCGTCGGACCACCGGGGAAAGACTTGGGGTGAGTAACGGGACTCGAACCCGCGACATCCTGGACCACAACCAGGTGCTCTACCAGCTGAGCTATACCCACCATGCGCGATAGCGGCAGCGTGAAGCATAGCGTCCGGCCCCGGGGTGAGAGAAATCAGTTCTCCGTGGACTCCGGTCGATTTCCGGTCAGTACGCCCTGATGCCGCTCGGCGATCTGCCTGGCGGTCGCCGTGTCCGGGCCCGGCTGGGGCACGAAGACCGCCTCCCGGTAGTAGCGGAGCTCCTCGATCGACTCCTGGATGTCGGCCAGGGCGCGGTGATTGCCGGACTTGGCCGGCGATTGGTAGTAGACCCGCGGATACCAGCGCCGGGCGAGCTCTTTGACCGAGGAGACGTCCACGTTGCGGTAATGCACGTGCGCTTCGAGGGCCGGCATGTCCCGGGCCAGGAAGGCGCGGTCGGTGCCGATGGTGTTGCCGGCCAGCGGCGCCTTGCCGGCTTCCGGCACCTGGGCGCTGACGTACTCCAGCACGCGTTCCTCGGCCTGCGCCATCGTCAGCCCGTGCTCCAGTTGCTCCAGCAGGCCGGAGTTCTGGTGCATCGCGCGGACGAAGTCGCTCATCTGTTCCAGCGACTCCTCGCTCGGCTTGATCAACACGTCGACGCCGTCGCCCAGCACGTTGAGTTCGGCGTCGGTGACCAACGCGGCCACCTCGATCAGGGCGTCCGCGCGCAGATCGAGGCCCGTCATCTCACAGTCAACCCACACCAACATCTCGTTCACCGGCCACACTCTACGGATCAGCGCCACCGATCGGCGCCGGAACGGTGCCCGGGCCTGTCGCGGCCTCGAACTCAGCCGGTGTCGGGGCGATCGGCGCGGCTCGCCTCGACCGGCACGGCCGGTGGCGTCGAACCGTGCTTCGGCGGCGCGAACCGCGGCACCCAGCGCGCCACCCAGACGGAGCCGGCCAGGGTCAGCCCGGCCAGCCCGAATGCGGCCGTCGCCAGCGGACCGAACACGGTGATCAGGCTGATCAGCGCCGGTCCGCCGGCCTGGCCGAGGTCGGAGAACAGCCGCCAGCCGCCGAGGAACTGGACCCGGGCGTCCGGTGGAGCGGCGTCCGCGCCGAGCGTCATCACGATCCCGGACGAGATCCCGTTGCCGAGTCCCATCAGTGCCGCGACCAGGCCGATCGTCACCGCGTCGTGGGTGAACGGCAGCAGGATGAAGCCGGCGCCGAGGATGATCATGGACGGTACGGCCACCCAGACCCGGCCGAACCGGTCCATGATCGCGCCGCCCGGATAGAACAGCAGCATGTCGACGCCGGCGGCGAGGCCGAAGATCAGGCTGGTCGTCGCCGCGTCGACGCCGACCGACTCGGCCCACAGCGGGATGATCGACTGCCGGGTCGACCGGGCCGCCGCGATCAGCAGCACGCCGGTGCCGAGGGTGGCCAGGGTCAGGCGGTTCTCGGCCAGCACGGACCAGACGCTGCGCCGTTCGTGCGCCGGTGGCCGGGTCTTGGTGTTCAGATCCGGCAACAGGAAGGTCAGCACCGCCGCCGCCAGACTCATCACCGCCGCGAAGCCGTACGCGGCGGTCAGGTTGAGCTGGGTGATGATCAGGGCTGCGGCGAACGGGCCGATGAAGGTGCCGATCCGGCTGGTGCCGCCGAGGGTGGACAGCGCCCTGGCCCGCTGCGAGATCGGCACCACCTCGGTCAGGTACGCCTGCCGGGCCAGGCTGAACACTGCGTTGGCCAGCCCGGCGACGAACACCGAGATCGCCAGCAGGATCAGCGACCGGGCGAAGCAGGCCCCGAGCAGCGCCACTGTCTCCAGCAGGCAGGCGGCGATCAGCGCCCGCCGCTCACCGATCCGGGACGCCAGCGCACCGGCCGGCAGGTCGCCGACCAGCTGGCCGATGCCGAGCAGGGCAACGACCAGGGCGGCGACGCCGACACTGGCACCCAGGTCTCGCGCCGTCAGCGCCACCAGAGGAATGATCGCCCCCGACCCGATCGACACCAGGATGGTCGGTCCGTACGCGGGGACGGCGATCCGTCGCCACCGAATCGTTTCAGGGTTCGGTGGACTCACAATTGGAATTATTGCTCCACGAACGTTTCCGGCCGACGCGGAGTCCCACCCCGCGGGTCGCCGCCGGTCGAACCGCCATGGCGGCCTGGTGACCGATAAGCGTGGCTTATCGAGTGTGTCGTGGTTCGCCGGTGCAATCGGCGGTTGACCACGGGATAGTGGCGGGGCCGAAGAAAGGGCGTCCCGTGGACACTTCGCAGGTCATGATCATCGGCGCTACCGGGAAGATCGGTGGTGCGACGCTGCAGCTCCTCGCCGAGGACAGCACCGCGCAGCCGATTCGGCTGGTGGCCGCGTCCCGGCACCCCGAGACGGTCCCGGTGCGGCCCGGGGTCGAGGTCCGAAAGCTGGATCTGGATACCGCGGAGCTGCAGGGGCTGTCCGCGCTGGTGGACGCGATGGCGGGGATCGACCGGCTGCTGTTGATCACCGGGTACGGGGTGCGGATGCTGACCCAGTCCAAGGTGGCGATCGACGCCGCGCGGATCGCCGGGGTCCGGCACGTGGTGCACGTCGGCGCCCACGCCGCCCCGGACACGACCGTGGTGCACCTCGGCTGGCATCAGCTGATCGAGGCCTACCTCGCCGCCTCCGGGATGGCCTTCACGAACCTGCACCCGACCGCGCTGATGCAGAACCTGATGCTGCTGATCGCCACCGGCGGAGTGCGCGGCACCGACGTCCTGCCGCACTACATCGGGTCCGAGCCGACCAGCTGGGTCGAGGTCGCCGACGTCGCCGCGGTCGCCGCCCAGGTGCTGCGGGATCCGGAGCCGCATGCCGGCAGGTCGTACGGGCTGGGCACCGAATCGCTGACCATGGCCGAGATTGCGGCCCTCCTCAGCGGGGTGACCGGCCGGCCGTGGCGGGACGAGCCGCGCCATCCCGACCGGTTCCTGGAAGCCGTGCTGGCGGCCGGCGCCGACCCGGTCTACATGGAGTGCGTACGGAACATCTTCGTCCGGACCGGGGCCGGCACGCTGCCCGACCTCAACGAGACCTTCGACACCGTCGAACGCCTGCTCGGCCGGCCGGCGATCACGATGCGATCTTTCCTCGAGCGGCACCACCAGCAGCTCTTTTGACGGAAGGCCCGGCCCAGGACAGCGGACAACGAGATGGTGCACGAACCTTCGGATGATGGCGGCCGAGTGGCGGCCGATCAGGATTTCAGCGCCCCCGGCAGGATTCGAACCTGCGACCTTGTCATTAGAAGGGACTTGCTCTGTCCAGCTGAGCTACGGGGGCAACGGCGTCTAAGCCTAGCTGCAGAGCCCGCCCGCTGTCTGGCACCACGTCGCTTCTGAGGCACCTCGGGTTGACCCGCATGCCGTGGTGTCGCGAATTCACTTGGTGTCGGATGTTGCCACGTCGCAGCGGCCGCTTTCGTCCCGTACCAAGAGAAATCGCGACACCAGGCTCGCCGGCGTGGCTGGGCGCGCATGGTCCGGGGAATGCTGTGCTTGGGTGCAGTGTTGGGCCAGACATAGCCGATTCGGTCATCGAAAGTGAGGCTGTCCATGTCGTTCGTCATGTCCGCCGAGGAGCGGGAGTCGTTTCTCGCGGAGCCGCGGATCGGGGTGCTCGCGATCGAACGGGTCGGTCGGGCGCCGTTGGCGGTGCCGGTCTGGTACGACTACCGGCCGGGCGGGGAGGTGCTGGTCTGGATCGATCGGGACTCGGTGAAGCACCGGTTGCTGGGCCGGGCCGGGCGGTTCAGCCTGGCGGTGCAGTCCGATCGGCTGCCGTACCGCTATGTCACGGCCGAGGGTCCGGTGGTGGCGATGGACGGGCCGCCGACCCGGGAGCAGGCCGACCGGATCGCGGGCCGGTATCTGCCCACGGAGGCCGAGACGAAGGAGTACGTGGACGGCGCGCTGGGCGAGGACTCGGTGCTGGTTCGGATGCGGCCGGAGAAGTGGCTCAGCAACGATCAGGGCAAGGTCGCCTGAGCTGGCTCCGCGGCGTGGGTGCTGGCTGGCTCGTTCCGGGATGCAGTACGGCACGGCGCAGGACCGGGCGGGCGCCGTAGCCTAGAGCCCGTGCAGCGGTGGGGAACTCGATGATCGACAGTCGCCGCCGCAACACCGCGTTACTGGTGGCCGGGTGCTTCTTCATGGAGAACTTCGACGGCACCATCGTGACGACGAGCGCGCCGCGGATGGCGGAGGCGTTCGGGGTGGAGCCGGCCGCGGTCGGGCTGGTGTCGGCCGCGTACCTGATCACCCTGGCGGTGCTGATCCCGCTCAGCAACTGGCTGACCCGCCGGTACGGCACCCGGCCGGTGTTCCTGTCCGCCATCGTGATCTTCACCCTGGCCTCGCTCGGCTGCGCGCTCAGCCAGAGCCTGCCGATGCTGGTGATCATGCGGATCCTGCAGGGCGTCGGCGGCGCGATGATGGTGCCGGTCGGCCGGATGGCGGTGCTGAACACGGCGGAGAAGTCCGACATCGTCCGACTGGTCGCCTACATCGTCTGGCCGGCGCTGGTCGCGCCGGTGATCGCGCCGCTGGCCGGCGGGCTGATCACCACCTATCTGTCCTGGCACTGGATGTTCTTGATCAACATCCCGCTCGGCGTGGTCGCGTTCATCGCCGCCTGGCGGCTGATCGACTCGATCGACGCGCCCGCCCCACCGCCGCTGGACTGGACCGGGGTGGTGCTGTCCGGCGTCGGGCTCGGCGGCCTGACCTACGCCGCGCACCTGATCACGGATCCGGCCCCCGGGCCGTGGCCGGCGATCATCGGCGCCGCCTCGGTGATCATCATCGTGATCGCGATCCGGCACCTGCTCCGGGCCAAGCATCCCTTGCTCAACCTGCGGATCTGGTCGGTCCGGACCTTCCGGGCGTCGCAGGCGTCCGGTTTCGCGTTCATGCTCGCCATGTCCTCGGTCCCGTTCCTGCTGCCGCTGCTGTTCCAGCAGGTGTTCGGCTGGACGGCCATCCAGTCGGGTGCCGTGGTGCTGTGCGTGTTCATCGGCAACATCGGGATCAAACCGGCGACCACCGGACTGATCAACGCCTTCGGCTTCCGGCCGTTGTTGATCATCGCCACGATCGGCCTGGCCGGCTCGGTGCTCGGGCTCGGCCTGACCACGGCCGCGACGCCGATCCCGGTGATCGCCGGCCTGGCCGTGATCAGCGGCGTGTTCCGATCACTCGGCATGACCTGCTACAACACGATCGGGTTGAGCGACGTGCCGGCGGACCGGATGGGTGACGCCAACGCGCTGTCGGCGACCACCCATCAGCTGGCCGCCGGACTGGCGATCGCGCTCGCCTCGGTCGCCTGGCAGTTGGCCTCCGTGGTGGCCGCCCAGGCCGCCGGCGGGCTGTCGTACTCGATCGCGTTCGGTGCGATCGCCTTGTTCGCGCTGCTGGCGGCGGTCGGCGCGGTCCGGTTGCCGACCGGCGCCGGCGATGCGGTGCGTCATCCGGCCCGGGTCCGGTCCGCCCGTTGACGCTCCCTGAGTCTGTCGAAGGGCGGGCGCGATCACCCTTGCCCTTCGACAGACATCCCAGGTGGGTAGATGTCAAGCGGCTGCCGTGGTGATGTGGTGGGACCAGGCGGTTGTCTCGTCGTAGGTGGTGCCGGTTTTGAGGCATCCGTGGAGGATGCCGACGAGTCGGTTGGCGAGTTGGCGCAGGGCCGGGTTGTGTTCGACTTTGCGGGCGCGTTGTCTGTCGTAGTAGGCGCGGGCACCGGGCGAGCGTAGGAGCGCGTTGAACGCCTGGCTGGTGAGGGCGTCGATGAGCCGGTCGTTGTGCACGAACCGGGCCAGGGCGACCTTCTTCTTGCCCGACGCGCGGGTGATCGGGGATGTTCCTGCGTAGTTCTTCCGGGCCTTCGCGCTGGCGTAGCGGGTCGGGTCGTCGCCGAACTCTGCGAGCACCCGGGCGCCGAGCACCGCTCCCAGCCCGGGCTGGGAGGCGATGATCTCAGCGGCCGGGTGCTGCCCAAAATGGGCCTCGACCTGCCCGTCCATGATCTTGATCTGGCTGTTCAGCACGGTCAGGACCGCGATCAAGGCCTGGACCGTAGCGGCGTAGGCGCCGGCGATGACCTCGGGCCGGCCGAGGTGCTCGGCCCGCAACGCGGTCTGGATCGCCGCCGCCTTCTCGGCGATGTTGCGGCGCCGTGCCCGTTTCAACACCGCGCTGATCTGCGCGGTCGTGAGCCGGGCGGCCTGGGCCGGGGTCGGCGCCTTGGCCAACAGTTCCAGAGCATCGGCGGCATCAAGATCATCGAAGGCGACCAGCGCCGCCGGGAAGTAATCCCGCAGCGCGTGCCGCAGCCGCTGCGTGTGGCGGGTCCGTTCCCAGATCAGCGTCTTGTGGGTCCGGGCCACGACCTTGATCGCCACGGCCAGCGTGCTGTCCCCGGCCACCGGTCGCAACTCGTGGGCATGAGTGCGGACCATGTCGGCCAACACATGCGCATCACCGGCATCACTCTTCGCACCGGAGACACCCAGCCGGTCCCGGAACCGGGCTGCTTGCAACGGGTTGACCGCGAACACCGTGTAATCAGCGGCGACCAACGCAGCCACCCACGGACCGCGGTCGGTCTCGATCCCGACCAACACCTCAACCTCGTCGGCATCCTCCCCGGCCAGTTGCCCGATCATCGTGTGCAGTCGTGCCATCCCGGCCACACCCTCAGGCAACCGGGCCCGGGCCAGCCGACGACCCGAACTGTCCATCACCTCCACATCGTGATGATCCTCGGCCCAGTCATCTCCCACGAACAATCGCAACGGTCCTCCAGGTTTCTCGACACCAACCAACCGGTCCAGCAGCCAGCAGGAGAACCATCAGCGACCTAATCAAACAGTGCTCACACCCAACAACCCGGCGGGCAACGACATCCCAGCAGCGATCACATTCTCCCGACCTACCGGCAAAGGGCACGATCTGTCGACAGGACTCAAACGTCCAGGCTCAAGAAGTGCTCACCCGCCAGTCGGCTACCAACCAGGAGTTTGCCCGATGACTCACTCCCAGAACTGATTAGGCTCAGGGAACGAAACGTGGGCACTAGCCTGACGGGCGAGACGAGGAGGCCCGATGAATCCGTTTCCGGAACTGCTGGCCGGACCGCTGGAGCGGCTGTTGGGGCTCGGCCCGCCCCGGTCGCCGCGCTATCGGGTCGAGGCGTTGCCGATCGAACTGCCGGACGGCGTCACGCTCGCGGCCGACCACTACCGGCCGGAGGGGATCGAGCGCGGTCCGGTGGTGCTGATCCGGACCCCGTACGGCAAGCACACGTCGCAGGGCATCGCGTACGGGATGCTGCTGGCAAGGCGCGGCCTGCAGGTGGTGGTGCAGGATGTCCGTGGCACCTTCGGCTCGGGCGGGGAGTTCGACGCGTTCCGGCAGGAACGGGCCGACGGGGTCGCCACCGCGGAGTGGATCCGCCGGCAGCCCTGGTGCGACGGCCGGCTGGCGATGACCGGCGCCAGCTATGTCGGGCTGACCCAGTGGTCGGTGGCGCCTTACCTGGATCCGCCGCTGGCGGCGATCACGCCGGCCGTCACCGCCGCGACCTTCACCCCGAACTTCTATCCCGGTGGCTCGCTGGCGCTGCAGTTGATCGCTTCGTGGTCGAGCGGGATCGGGACCCAGCAGGATCGGCGGGGCCTGCTGGACCGGCTCCGACACCGGCACCGGGTCGACCGGGCCATGTCGATCGTGCCGCTGAGCCGGACGATGGCGGCGGCGATCGGCAAACCGGTCCAGGTCTACGACGACCTGACCGGGCATGCCGAGCCGGGCGACGACTTCTGGGCCTCGGCCGAGCACGATCGGCGGGTCGCCGACCGGGCTGTCCCGACCAGCCTGTTCGCCGGCTGGCACGACCTGTTCATCGCGCAGCAGTTGCGCGACTTCACCGCCCTCCGGCGGGCCGGAGTGCCGAGCCGGCTCACCGTCGGGCCCTGGTTCCACGGCGAGCTCGGCTCCATCCTGCCGATGCTCAGCGACCAGCTCGGCTGGCTCGAGGGCCACCTGCTGGGTGATCGGGCCGCGCTGCAACGGGCGCCGGTCCGGCTGTTCCTGCAGGGAGCCGGCCGGTGGCTGGACTTCGACGAGTGGCCGGTGCCGATCGACCGGGTCGACTGGTTCCTCGGCGCCGACGGGCGGGTGGCCGACGGCGCGGCCGACCCGGGCAACCGTGAATTCCGGTACGACCCGGCCGACCCGACCCCGACCGTCGGCGGGCCGATCCTGTCGACCGCCGCCGGGGCGAAGGACAACCGGGAGATCGAGGCCCGGCACGACGTGTTGATCTACGACAGTGCGCGGTTCGCGGAAGCTCTGGACCTGATCGGTGAGGTGTCGGCGCGGATCGTGGTCCGCACCGAGACGGCCGACGCCGACGTGTTCGTCCGGATCTGCGACGTCGAGCCATCGGGCCGGTCGATCAACGTCACCGACGGCCTGCGCCGGCTGCGCGCCGCGGACCAGGCCGACGACCGGGGCAACCGGGTGGCCGACGTGCAGCTGAGCCCGACCGCGTACCGGTTCCGGCCGGGCCACCGGCTCCGGATCCAGGTCGCCGGCGGCGCCTTCCCGAACTTCACCCGCAACCACCAGACCGGCGAGCCGATCGCGACCGCGGAGACGCTGCGCGCGGGCACCACGACGGTCCGGCACGGCGCCGGCGCGGGCTCCTCGATCAGCCTGCCTGTCTACGGCCGGGCGGGTTTGAGCAAGCCGGCTTATCGCTGACCGCGGGCCGATAACCTGCACCGGTGCCGATCTCGACCTTCCAGGACGTCGTCGACGACTGCGTCCTGTCCGCGTCGGAGGGTCAGTTGCGGCTGGCTGAGCTGACCGGCGCGGAAGGGGTCGAGGACGGCTATTCGATCGACCTGCCGAACGGTTGGTTCACCTTCACCGGTCACTCCGGGGCGAGCCTGCCGGCCCGGGCCCACTTCATCGGTACGGCCTCGCCGCAGGACGGCCGGTGGCTGTGGGGCTGGCACAACGTCAACGAACTGCCGGACAGCGCGGTGGAACTGGTCGGCCGGATCCGCGACTTCGGCGCCCAACACGGACTCGCCGAGTTCACCGAGGCGTTCCAGCCGCTCGAGTACGGCGCCCGGCCGGACGCGACCCGGTATGCCTGGGTGAGCACCGTGATCGGCGGCGGGCTGCCGCACCACGTCTTCGACGCCGGCACCGGCACGATCGCGGTGCTGTTGCTCGAGTCGAACCTGTTCCGCCCGCCGGCGGCCAGCGTGACCCTGGCGTCCAGCGTGATCCAGCAGGTGCAGCGGCTGGGCGCCGTGGCCGATTGGCGGCGGGCGATCGGCTCGTACGCGGAGCTGCGCGGATTCGGCCATCGGTCCGGAGCCGACGGCGTCGACCTGACCGCCGCCGACGGGCGACTCACCGTCAACCTCGACGACCGCGGCCGGATCACCAACCTGGGCGGAGTGTTCCGGTCGGCCGACGGCTGAGTCCCGGCGACCGAGTCCTTGTGTGCCCGCTACGTGACTAGGACCGGTCGTCGGTAGCCTAGGGGCCGTGTCGGAAACCGTTGCGGAGAGGCGTGCCCGGGTCCGGTCGGGGATCCCGCGTGAGCCGGACCTCAGCCAGCCGGCGCCGAAGCGGCTGCTGACCAACTGGCTGTTCTGGATCGGCATCGCCCTGCTGATCACTTACGTGGTGCTGCTGGTGCTGCTCTATCAGCAGGTCGTGCCGGACCGCGAGGTCCCCGGTGGCCGGCTGATCGGGATGGGCACCGAGGTGATCCCCGAAGCCGCCAAGTATGCGGCGCTGACCGCGATCCCGCTCTCGATGATCTTCTTCCTGGCCGACCGGTTCCGGCCGCAGCGGCTGTGGATCTGGCTGCTGGTCTTCGGCTGGGGCGCCTGCGTGGCCACCTTCGTCTCGGCCAACGTGAACAGCTGGGCCGCCTCACAGCTGAGCATCGTCGGTGACGGTGACCCGGCCACCGGGGCCCGGGCGGCGATCTTCGTCGCCCCGTTCGTCGAGGAGTCGACGAAGGCGACCGTGCTGTTCGGGATCGCGATCCTGATGCGCTACCGCCTGGTCAGCCGGATCAGCGGGATCGCCCTGGCCGCCCTGTCCGGGGTCGGCTTCGCGTTCGTCGAAAACATCCTCTATTACGGGCGGGTCTATCGCTATGCCCGGGAGACCATCGGAGTCGAGCCGATCGAGGCGTTGCAGTCGCTCGCCTTCCAGCGCGGGCTGCTGACCTGCTTCGGCCATCCGCTGTTCACCTCGATGGCCGGGATCGGGCTGGCGATCGCGATCCGGAACAAGAGCAAGGTGGTCCGGATCGTCGCGCCGCTGGCCGGCTTCTGCGCGGCGGCCTTCCTGCACATGGCGTTCAACGCGACCGCCACGCTGGTCTCCGGGCCGACGCTGCTGTTCATGTATTTCGGCGTCGCACTGCCGTTGGTGCTGGCCATGATCATCTTCGTGATCCGGCAGATCTTCCGCGAGGGCCGGCTGATCCGGGAGCGGTTGACCGACTACCACCGGCTGGGCTGGCTGCTGGACATCGAGCCGCGGGCGGCGTCGCGACTACGCACCCGGCTGCGCGCGCTGTGGCACGCGCTGTTCCTCGGCGCCTATCCGTTCATCGACACCATTCGGGCGCAGCGGACGCTGACCGAGCTGGCGTACCTGCGGGATGCGATCACCCGCGGCATCATCGACGACGCCGGGCTGCGCCGGGAGAAGATCCTGCTGGCCCGGATGGGGCAGTTGCGCGGCTCAGCCGTGATCAAGCCCGAGGGCCGGGCCGCCTATCCCAAGAATCCGTTCCGGCGGAAGCGCGAGACCGAGGACTACGCTGCGCCGAGCTATCCCGGTCCGGCCGGGATCGGCGGCTACTTCCCGGCGCCGACCGGGTCGCCGACCGGGTCGCCGGGCTCCGTCCCACTCGGCCAGACCGCGACCCAGTATTCCGAGGTCGATCCGAACTGGAAGCCGCCCAGTTCCTGATCTTGGTCGGCGGTGGATTCAAAGATCACTGACTGCCAGGCGTCCGCGGTCCGGCAACGGGCGCTCCGGGCCCGTCGCCGAACCGGTCCGGTCGGTACGGATCCAACTCCGGCATCGGCTCGCCCAGGATCTCCCGAGCCGCCAGCTCACCGAGCAGCGGGGCCAGGGTCACGCCACTGTGCGTGGCGAGCAGATAGAGCCGCCGGTCCGGATCGGCGAAGCCGGCGACCGGCAGGCCGTCCGCCGGTAGCGAGCGGCTGCCCACCCGGACGGTGATCGCGGCCTCGGCCGATGGCAGCAGGACAGCCAGCCGTTCGGCCAGTTCGAGCCGGATCCGATCCGGTACGGGCTGTCCGGGATCAGCCGAATCGTCCAGCTCCAAGGCCTGTAGCAACAGCCCGCCGCCACTGGCCGGGCGCAGGCTGATCACCGACGTCATGATCACTCGGTCCGGCCTACGCGGTAGTGGTCCGGTCTCGGCCAGATAGCCGACCGCCGCACTTCCCGCCGTCGGTTCGATCATGGGGATCGCGACCCCGGCGGTCGCGGCCAGCTCCCCGGTCCAGCGCCCGGCGCAGACCGCGACGATGTCGAACTCCTCGGTGCCGGAATCGAGACCGAGCCGCCGGCCGTCGATCTCCCGGACGCGCTCGCCCGACCGCAGCCGGGCGCCGCGATCGGTCGCGGTGGCCAGCTGGGACTTGACCAGCCGATCCGGCCAACAGTGCCCCTCGGCCGGGAACCAGGCCACCGAGTCGACCTCGGCCGGGATGGTGATCGTCGGTTCCAGATCCCGCGCCCGCTCCGCCGAGATCCACTCGGCCTGATAGGAGTTGGCCGCGAGCCGCCGCAGCCGGGCATCCAGCTCCTCGGCATGAGCCGGTTCGGTGGCGAACTCGAGCCGCCCGTTCGGGACGAACGCGTCGCCGCCGCGGGCCAGCATCCGATGGTGCGCCGCCAGCCCGGCCGCGTTGAGCGCGTGATAGCCGGCCGGGTGCTTGCTGCTCGAATTGACCCAGGCGAAGGACAGGCCCGAGGTGCCGCGGCCGGGTTCGTCGGCCTCGAAGATCGTCACCGCCGCATCCCGGCCGGCCAGCCCGGCCGCGACGGCGGTACCGATCACGCCGGCCCCGATCACGGCGATCCGTGGGCCTGCGGCCATTGATCCTCCTCGGCGTCCGACCGGCTGTGCTGTCGTCCTCGGTCCGATCCTACGGACGGCCCGGCGGTCGGCCGGCGGCGGTCAGAGGTCGACCGGTGCGGTGCCGAAGGCGACGTTGAACCGGTCGCACCAGATCACCACCGAGGTCAGCCCGGTCAGCTCGGCGTCCTTGGGAATCTCGTAGTTCTGGTTGCCGCGGTTGGCCTTGAGCGCACCGAGCTTGACGTACCGGCCATCGTCGTAGGAGCCCCACTCGCCGCCGCTCGGTTGGTCGGTGATCCAGACGTGCAGGTCCGGGCCGTCGGAGGTGTCCAGGTCCTGCAGCCGGAGCACCCGCCGGCCGTCGGCCAGTTGCCGCAGCACGGCGGAGCCCGAGGTGCCGTGCTCGGCGTCCTCGAACGTGCCCCGCGCCAGCTCCCGGTCCCGCGGCTTCGGGGTCGGGGTCGGTTGCGCGGTCGGGCTGCCGTCCAGGCTCGGCGTCGCCGTCGGGCTCGGTGTCCGGACGTCGCCCGGCGTCGGCTCGGGACTCGGGCTCCCGGCCGGCGCCGTGCCCGGGTCCGGCTCGTCGATCGTGCTCGAAGTGACCAGTCGCCACGGCTGGAACAGCCACAGTGCCGCGACCAGGGCCAACACCACCGCAACGGCCGCGACGGGCAGGAGAATGCGTCGCATGATCACAGCATGGCGGGCTACGGCGGCCGTCGTCCCGTCCGTCGGGTGTGGACGGCCTTACCGATTCCTGACGTTCTCAGTTCCGGCAGCAATATCTATATCATGGGTCTTTCTCCTATAATGTGAGATTCAGCGGTACGGAAACTGACGACCCGAGGGGTGCGATGCCTTTTCCCATGTCCGGACTGGTCCCGATCCTGGCCACTCCGTTCACTCCGGACGGCAGCCTCGATCGGCCGAGCCTGCGCCGCCTGGTCGAGTTCCAGCTGGACTGCGGCGTGCCCGCCATCGCGGTGTTCGGGCTGGCCAGCGAGGGGTTCAGCCTGACCGTGGCGGAGAAGTCGATCATCCTGGCCGAGGTGCGGGCGGTGGTCGGACCCGACGTCGGCGTCGTGGCCGGGATCAACGCGACGAGTACGGCGACCGCCGTCGAGCAGTCCCGGGCCGCCGCGGCGGACGGGGCCGACGCCCTGATGGTGCTGCCGCCGTTCCTCACCCCGCAGCCGGCGAGCCGGCTCGGCGACTTCTTCGCCACCGTGTCCGAACGCTCCGGACTGCCGGTGATGGTGCAGGACGCGCCGGCGGCGACCGGGGTGGCGATGTCGGTGCCGCTGCTGGTCGAATTGAGCAAGTTGCCCGGCATCGATGCGGTCAAGATCGAGACTCAGCCCACCGCGCCGAAGGTCGGTGCCGTCGTCGACGCGGCCGGGTCTGCCTGGTCCGTCTTCGGCGGTCAGAACGCCCTGTTCGTGTTGGAGGAGTATGCCCGTGGTGCGGTCGGCACGATGCCGGCCTGCGAGTTCTCCGACGCCCTCGCCGCCCTGCTCGGTGACTGGGCCGCCGGTCGTTCGGAGGATGCGCACCGGGCCTTCAACCGGCTGCTGCCGTTGATCAGGTTCGGCCTGCAGCCGGGCATCGCTCATGCCGTGCACAAGGACATCCTGGTCCGCCGCGGGGTGATCGGGCACGACACGGTCCGTGATCCGGTGCAGCCGTTGGACGCCGGCAGCCGGGCCGCGCTGGACCTGATCTGGCGAATGAACCCGCTGCCCGGATGGTCCCGATGATCAGCACCGGATGATCATGAAACGAGTCCTGCTGGTCGGTGCCTCGACGCCGATCGGTCGCGCCATCACGGAGCGGTTCGTCGCCGCCGGGCATCGGGTCGCCGGCGTCTCCCTCGAGCCGGCCGGCGACCCGGCCTTGGCCGCCGACCTGATCGCCGACTGCTCGACCGCCGACGGGGCCCAGGACGCGGTCGCGCAGGCTCGGGCCGCCCTCGGCGGGATCGATGTCCTGATCACCGCGGCCGCGCGCCAGCCGCGCGGGGCGGTGCACCAGGTCAGTGACGCCGACTGGCGAGCCGCCTTCGCGGGCAGTGTCGACACCGTCTTCCAGACCGCCCGGGCCGTGCTGCCGCTGCTGACCGCCGGCTCGGCGATCGTCGCCGTGTCCTCGGTCAACGCGACCCGGCCGGCACCCCGGAACGGCCCGTACGCCGCGGCCAAGGGAGCGGTCGAGGCCCTGGTCCGGACGATGGCGATCGACTACGCCAGCAGCGGGATCCGGGTCAACGCCGTCCGACCGGGCATCGTGCCGCGGCCCGACCAGCCGCCCCAGCCGGGCCTGGAGCGCGGCTATCCGCTCGGCCGGGTGATCCGCCCGGCCGAAGTCGCCGCGGCGGTCCATTTCCTGGCCTCCGACGAGGCCAGCGCGATCACCGGCGTGATCCTGCCCGTGGACGGCGGCCTGTCCATCGCCTCCGCCTCGACCGCCGCCCGCCCGGAACTCGCCGAACTCGCCGACGAGCGCCTGATCGACAACGACTGACCGCTCGGCCTCGGGTCCTGTCCTGACACTGAGGTGTTGAACCTGTCGGGATGGGGACGCTGGGGGTTTCGTTCCCTGAGCCTGCCGAAGGGCAAGCCAGTCTGCCTCGAACCCGCTTCCGAGGGTCACCAGCCTTGCCCTTCGGCAGGCTCAGGGAACGAACCCTCACGTACGATTTCGGCTAGCGGAGCCGCGAGGGTGTGGGCGGCGGACCTCCCGCTGTCGCGAATTCACTGCGCAACGCGGGTTGCCACGCAGCAACGGTTGAGGTGCTCCCGTACGAAGAGAAATCGCGACAGCTGACGCGGATCCAGGCCCAGGCGACCGACTTCGCTAGGCCCGCGCCGCGCCCAGGCTGACGCTGTTGTAGCCGAGGGCGGTGGAGATCTGGTCGGCGTGCTCGATCACCAGGGTGCCGAGCTCGTCCTGGCGCCGGGCCAGGTCGATGGTCGAGAGCGGGCCGGAGACCGAGATCGCGGCGACGACCCGGCTGGTCTGGTCCCGGATCGGTGCGGCGACGCAGGCCCGGCCGAAAGCGAGTTCCTCGATCTCGGTGGCGTAGCCGCGGGACCTGACCTCGTCCAGTGCCTTGCGCAGGTCGTCCGACCGGGTCAGCGTCTTCGGCGTGAAGCCGGCCGGGGTCGGGCCGACCAGCTCGGTCACCTCGTCGGCGTCCAGGTCGGAGAGCAGCGCCTTGCCGAGTCCGGTCGCGTGCAACGGGCCGCCGCGGCCGACCATGGTGAAGTTGCGCGGCGCTTGCCGGCCCTCGAAGTGGCAGAGGTAGAACAGCCGGTCGTCGACCCGCTCGGCGACGTTGCTGCCGAGGCCGAACTCGGCCGCGAGATTCTGCGCCACCTGCCGGGACTGCCGAAACACCGCGGACTGGTTCAGCGCCAGCGAGGACAGGCTGATCGTCCGCCGGCCGATCCGGTACAGCCCCGATCGCCGGTCGTGATCAAGAAAACCGAGCGACTCCAGGGCACCGACCAGGCGGGACACGGTGGACTGACCGAGGCCGGACAGCTGGACCAGCTCGGTCACCCGCCGCTCCGGATGCTCCTCGGTGAAGGCGTCCAACAAGGACAGCGCACGCTCGATGCTCTGGGTGCCGCCCGGCTCCCTGCTCGTCGCCCGGACCATCAGACCTCCTTCAATGGCGTGCCGCCCACTGTAGTGATCGGCGGCACGGATCCCGTTGGTTAGCTCCGCGTGGCTGCCGCTGCTCGGATCGCGTCCTCGTCCACGGTGACCCCGAGGCCGGGGCCGGTCGGCAGCAGATAGTGGTCCGGACCGGTGCGGATGGGCTCGATGAGCAGCCGGTTGGCGGCGGCGACGGTGGCCGGGCCGTACTCGAAGACCGGTGGGTTCTGGGCCGTCGCGGCGACGTGCAGGCCGGCGACCAGGGCCAGCCCGAGCGCTGCCGAGTGGTGCGGCAGGATCGGCCGGTACGCGGCGTTGACCAGCTCGGCGATCGCCACGCCCTCGGTGATCCCGGTCCGGCCGATGTCGGGCTGGTAGTAGTCCAGCGCATCGGCCCGGAGCCACTGAACCACCTCGGACCGGTGCCGGAACGCCTCCCCGCCGGCGATCGGCAGGTCGGTCCGGGCGGCCAGGTCGGCATACCCGGCCAGGTGTTCGGCCGGTAGCGCCGACTCCAGGAACCAGGCGCCGCGGGCGCCCAGTTCACGGGCCAGCCGGAGCGCATCGGGGCCGTCGTAGACGCAGTGCGCGTCGACGGCGATCTTGGCTTCCGGCAGTTGCCGGGCCGCTTCGGCCGCCGCGTCGAAGCTGCGCAGGTCGGCGTCGACGCCGTTGCCCAGGTGCAGCTTGAACCGGCTCGCACCGCCGCCGATCAGCCCGGCGATCGTTTCCGCTCGCGCCTGGTCGGTGGCGCCGGAGACGCTGGTGACATAGCTCGGGATGGTGCGCCGGTACGCGCCGCCGAGCAGGGTGGCGACGGACAGCCCGGTGGCGTGGCCGAGCAGATCCCAGAGGGCGATGTCGACCGCCGCCAGCGCGTCGGCCTGATGACCGACCAGGTGACCGCGTTCCCGCATCAGCTCGCCGAGCCGGAACCGGAGCGGCCGGACCTCGGCCGCGTCGGCGCCGAGCAACGCCGGGGCGAGCAGGTCGGTGACGATCGCCGCCGGCACCCGCGGCGCGGCCGGCGCCAGCGCCTCACCCCAGCCGACCTGCCCCGAGGTCGTCTCGAGCCGGACGAACAGCGTCTCCCGGCCGGCCGGATAGATCGTCGGCCGGTTCCGGCCGACCTGGTAGCGCGCCCCGGCGGGATCGGGCCGGCCGTCCCCGGTCAGGGTGAGCGGGAAGGCCTCCACCCGGTCGATGATCAACTCCGGCCGGCCCGGGGCCGGCTCGGTCAGCCGCCGGTCGGCCAGTGCCGGATGATCATCATCGGTCACCATGCCGTGTCCCACCAGGTGTGCACTCTGGTTCGGGGTGGATGTCACGATTTCACCGCTCCCGCGATCCCTTCGACGAATGTCCGTTGCAGAAACAGGAAGACCGTGACGATCGGCACCAGGCTGATGCAGGCCGCCGCGGCGAGTCCGGTCCAGTCGGCCGTGTATTGGCCGAAGAAGCTGTACATGCCGACGCCAAGGGTACGCAGTTCCGGCCGGCCGAGGGTGAACACCAGCGGCACCATGAACGCGTTCCAGGCACCGATGAAGGAGAACAGGGTGACTGTGCCGATGATCGGCTTGGCCAGCGGCAGCATCACCTGGAAGAACGTCCGCAGGAAACCGGCGCCGTCGATCTTGGCCGCGTCCTCGAGTTCCTGCGGCAGTTGGGCGAAGTAGCCCATGAACAACAGGATCTGGATCACGTGCGCCGGACCGGCCGCGGCCAGCACGGCGCCGATCAGCCCGTTGTTCAGGCCCAGCGCGTCGACCAGCTTGAACACCGGGATGATCGTGTAGCCGTGCGGGATGAACATGGTGGCGATCAGCACCCCGATGACAATCTTCTTGCCCGGCATCCGGCCGCGGCCGAGCGCGTACCCGGCGGTGGCGGACACCAGCACGATGATCACCACGACGGTGACCGAGAAGACGATCGTGTTCACCGTGTAGGCGCCGAAGTTGGCCGTCTGCCAGGCCCGGGCGAAGTTCTCGATCGTCGGCCGGTCGGGCAGCACCGACAAGCCGCCGAGCAGCATCTCGGACTGGGACTTGAACGCGCTGGAGAGGACCCAGATGAACGGATAGATCCAGACCAGGCAGAACGGGAGCAGGAACAGATGCCACAGCTTCGCCCGGTGCCGGAACCAGAGCGCGGTCCGGTTGCCGGGCCGACCGGGCGGACTCGGCGTCGTGATCGGCGGCGTCGTCGTACGGTCCGCGGTGAGCGTCATGCCACCCCCTTGGTATAGCGGCGGCGCAACAGCGGCGCCTGGATCAGGGTCAAGATCAACGTGAACATGCCGAACACGACGCCGGCGGCGCAGGCGAACCCGTACCGCGGCGCGGCCATCTCCGGATCAAAGGCGTAGCGGTAGATGTAGGTCGACACGACGTCGGTCGCGTAGTTCGGACCGGCCTTCGTCGTCGCCTGGATCAGGTCGAACGGATTCATACTGGACTGGAACGTCAGCAGCAGGATGACGATCGCGATCGGCACCAACATCGGCACGGTGATGTTGGTCAGCACCTGCCGGGCGCCGGCGCCGTCCACTTTGGCCGCCTCGTAGATCTCGGTCGGGATGGTCTGCAGCGCGGCGAGCCAGTAGATCAAGGTGATCCCGAAGCCCTTCCACAGGTCGATGATCAACACCGTCGGCAGCGCCGAGGTCTCCGAGCCGAGGAAGTTGATCGGCTCAGTGATCAGGCCGACCGACCGGAGGATCTCGTTGACGAAGCCACCGGACGGATCGAGCATCACCGCGAAGACGATGCCGACCACCGCCGTCGTCGTCACCACCGGCAGGAACAGGAACAGCCGGTAGAGGTTCTTGCCGCGCAGCCGCGGGTTGTTCAGGATGATCGCGAAGATCAACGTCAGCGGCATCTGGACGAAGATCGCGACCAGCGAGAACACGAACGAGTTCTTGAACGCGTTCCAGAAGCGCGGACTGGTCAGCACCTCGGTGTAGTTCTGCAGGGCGACGAAGTCCTCGGCCGGGCCGAGCCCGTCCCAGTCGAAGAACGAGTAGTACCAGCTCGCGATCATCGGCCACAACGTGAACAGCACGAACAGGACCGCCATCGGCACCAGGAACAGATAGTGCCAGCGGTGCTCGATGATCCGGCGGCCCAGCCCACCCCGGCGGCGGCCGAGCCTGTTCCCATCCCGCTTCCTGAGCCTTTCGAAGGAGGGGGGAGAGGCGGTCACGCCGGCTTCCAGGCCTGCAGCGGGTCGTAACCGGAGTAGACGAGATCGTCCCGGGACACCTCGACCCCTTCGCCGGTGAGCTTCTTGATCTCGGCGTCCAGGAATTGATCAAGGGCCTCGTTCAGCGCCTTGGCCTTGGGCTCGAAGTCCTCGTTGCGGGTGATCGACTGCAACGATGCGTCGGCATGGGCGAGATCCGGTTTGGCACTCTTCGCCGCCATCAGCTTCTGCACCCCCGGGCTGCCGTCGGTCGACGGACCGGGGGAGCGGCGGATGCTGGCGTCGAACGCGGTGATGATGCCCTGCTCCTGCTCGGAGAGGTCGGTCGCGTCCCGCCAGGCGCTCTCCATCGCGGTGAAGGTGCGGAACGTCGCGAAGTAGGCACGCTGGAACTCCTCCGAGACCAGGAAGTCCATCAGCTTCCAGGCCTCCTCGGGGTGCTTGGACTCCGCCGACATCGACCACAACGGGGCGAAGGCCGAGGACTGTCCGTAGTAGCCCTTGCGGCCGGCATCGGGGACCGGGACGGTGCTGACGCCGAAGTCGAGCTCGGGGTTGAGCTTGACGATCTCGTTCACGTTCCAGCCGCCGCCGATGTAGTAGGCGACCTTGCCCTTGGCGAACTCGGTGAAGACGCGGGCGCCGTCCCAGCTCTCCCAACCGGGCTGATACACCTTCTCGGCCTGGAGTTTGCGGATCAGCTCGACCGCCTCGACCAGGGAGGGGTCGTCGTAGGCGGCCTTGCCGGTCCGGAAGTCGATGCCGAGTCCGGCGATGCCGGTCGGCCCGGCCTGGGCCTGCAGCGCGGCGATGTCCGCCGGCTTGGCCCCGGACAGAGCTGCGCCGAAGGTCTTCCCGGCGCCCTTGGCGGTCAACGCCCGGGCGTACTCGGCGTACTGCCCGACGGTCTCCGGCGGCTTGTCGTACCCGCCCTCGGTGAGCAGGGCCCGGTTGTAGACCAGGAACCCGCCCGCGGACCACTGGCCGGAGGTCAGTGGCAGCGACATCAGCTTGTCGTCGCGGTGCAGCCCAGACGTCCGCGGATCGAGGGAACCGTCCGGGAACCGGGCGGCGAGGTTGCTGGCCGTGGCGTACTCGTCCAGGGCGGCGACCCAGCCGCGGCCGGAGATCCGGTTCAGCGCTTCGGCGCCCTGGCAGCGAAACACGTCCGGCGGATTTCCCTGCTGGAACATCAGTTCGATGGCGTTCAGCTGCTGATCCGTCGGGTTCTCGATGATCTTGACGTTGATCCCGGTCTTCTTGGTGAAGGCGGCGAACTGCTCGGCGTAGAACTGGGACGCGCCGGACGGGTCGGGAACGATCGCGACGGTCAGCGTCACGGTCCCGTCGGTGGACGTACTGCTCGGTCCGGAACCGAACAACGTGCAGGACGCGGTGGTCGCCGCGGTGGCACCGAGTGCCGCGCCGGCACCGAGACCGCGGAGCACGCTACGACGAGTGAGGGTGGAGCCGGTCACGGACCTGCCTCCTTGCAATGTCATGTGAATGAAAGAACCGTATGGTGAATCTTAGACCCAAAATCAGGGTTCGTCACTCGGTTCTCGGGTTTGTCCGTTGTCCACAGCTCGGCTGAGAGGAATCCACTCGTCCACAGATTTTCGAAGAGGCGAACGATTCCGGGCGGCCTCGCCATCCTCCTTCGCGAGATGTCCGAACGGACCAGGAAAGAGGAAGAGCAGATGGATACCTACGTCAGCATGACCGGGTGGGTCGGCAGCGCCGTCGAATATCGGTGCCTGACCTCGCCCGATCGCAGCTACACCACGCACCACGCGTCGTTCCGGCTGGCCGCAACACCGCGGGTCAAGCGGGGCGGTGTCTGGATCGACGGCGTGACCAACTGGATCACCGTGGTCTGCTTCCGCGCGTTGGCCCAGAACGTGGGGTCGAGCGTCAGCAAGGGCGACCCGGTGCACGTCTGGGGCAAGCTGCGCCGGGAGACCTGGGAGCGGGACGGCGAGGCCAACGAGCGCACCGTGATCGAGGCGGTGACGGTCGGCCACGACCTGGCTCGCGGCACCAGCATGTTCAAGAAGACCGAGCGTCAGCCGTACGAGGAGCCCGACATGGGCGACCTGATCGAGACGGTGGAACGCCCGGAGCCGGAGGGTGGGGATCTCGACGGCACCGAGCAGGCGGCGGCCGAATCGGAGGCCAGGTTGGCCCTGGCCTAGGACGGTGCCGGACGTTCGGTCGGGAGGTCCGTGTCGTGTCGTTCCCGGGGCGACACGACAGCCGAGCCGGAGCCATGGGTGCGACTTCCTCGCGCCGGAGGATCGGGCGGTCCTACGGTGGTTTCGACCGCTGGCATACTTGGCGGTTGCACACCCACAGAAGTCCCAATCGTGAAGGCATGCGCATTCCATGGCTGAGTACGTTTACTCGTTGCACAACGTCCGCAAGACCCTCGGTGAGAAGCTCATCCTGGACAACGTCACGCTCGACTTCCTGCCGGGAGCCAAGATCGGCGTCGTCGGCCCGAACGGTGCCGGTAAGTCGACCCTGCTGAAGGTGATGGCGGGGATGGAGCACACCAACAACGGCGAGGCTCGGCTGGCCAAGGACGCGACTGTCGGCATCCTGCTGCAGGAGCCGCCGTTGACCGAGGACAAGACCGTCCTGGAAAACATCGAGGAAGCGGTCGCGGAGACCAAGGCACTGGCCGCGCGGTACAACGAGGTGGCCGAGGCGATGGCCGACCCGGACGCCGACTACGACTCGCTGCTGGCCGAGATGGGAGAGTTGCAGACCGAGCTGGACCGGCGCGACGCCTGGGAGGTGGACTCCCAACTGGAGCAGGCGATGGACGCACTGCGCTGCCCGCCCGGCGACGCCGACGTCAGCATCCTGTCCGGCGGCGAACGGCGCCGGGTGGCGCTGTGCAAGCTGCTGCTGCAACAGCCGGATCTGCTGCTGCTGGACGAGCCCACCAACCACCTGGACGCGGAGTCGGTGCACTGGCTCGAGGGCCACCTGAAGTCCTACCCCGGCGCTGTCCTGGCTGTCACCCACGACCGGTACTTCCTGGACAACGTCGCGGAGTGGATCCTGGAGATCGACCGGGGCAAGACCCACCCGTACGAGGGCAACTATTCGACCTACCTCGAGAGCAAGCGGTCCCGGCTGCAGCTGGAAGGTCGCAAGGACGCCAAGCGGGCCAAGATCTTGGAGCGCGAGCTGGAGTGGGTCCGGGCCAATCCGAAGGCGCGGCAGGCGAAGAACCGGGCCCGGCTGTCCCGGTACGAGGAGCTGGCGTCGGAGGCGGAGCGGACCCGCAAGCTCGACTTCGAGGAGATCAACATCCCGCCGGGCCCGCGGCTGGGCAATGTCGTGCTCGAGGTCGACAAGCTGGTCAAGGGGTACGGCGACCGGCGGCTCTTCGACGGGCTGTCCTTCTCGCTGCCCCGGGCCGGCATCGTCGGCGTGGTGGGCCCGAACGGCGTCGGCAAGTCGACCCTGTTCCGGATGATCGTCGGCGAGGAGACGCCGGAGAACGGCTCGCTGAAGCTGGGCGAGACGGTCAAGGTGTCCTACGTCGACCAGAGCCGCTCCGGTCTCGACCCGAAGCGGAACGTCTGGGAGGTCGTCTCGGACGGTCTTGATCACATCAAGGTGGCCAGCTTCGAGATGCCGTCCCGGGCGTACGTGGCCTCGTTCGGCTTCAAGGGCCCGGATCAGCAGAAGCCGTCCGGCGTGCTGTCCGGCGGTGAGCGGAACCGGCTGAACCTGGCGCTGACCCTCAAGATCGGCGGCAACCTGCTGCTGCTCGACGAGCCGACCAACGACCTGGACGTGGAGACCCTGCAGTCCCTGGAAGACGCCCTGCTGGAGTTCCCCGGCTGTGCCGTGGTGATCTCCCACGATCGGTGGTTCCTGGACCGGGTCGCGACGCACATCCTGGCCTGGGAGGGAAACGAGGAGCACGAGGCCTCCTGGTTCTGGTTCGAGGGCAACTTCGCCGACTACGAGGCCAACAAGATCGAACGCCTCGGCGCCGAAGCCGCCCGGCCGCACCGGACCACCCACCGTCGGCTGACCCGGTCCTGATCATGGACCGGTGCTGATCATGGGCGAGTGCTGACCGTGGACGGCGGCCGGGACCAGGAGTTGCCGTCGCCGGCGCATCAGGCGCCGGCTGGGGTCGATGACCAGACCGTGACGGCGGTCGGCAAGATCACCGAAGCGCTGGAGACCTGCGAGCGCGCCCGCGGTCATCTGTACGCGTTCCATCAGCTCACCGGCTCGGCCGACATCAAGCTCGGCGAAGCCCTGGCCGAGCTGCGCGAGGCCGGGCACACCGAACTGGCGGACCGGATCGAGACCGATCTCTGGGGCCGCAACGTGCTGCCCGGCCGCTGGACCTTCCAGATCGTCGAGGAGTACGACGACGAATACTGGTCGGTCTTCCGCGCCTTCGAGCAGGAGGCGCGGGATCAGCTGCTCGATGGTCGGCGGCACGTCTACGAGGCCCGGCTGAAGCAGCAGGAGCGGACCATCGGGCGGCCCGGTCACGAGGCCACGCCGGACGAGCTCCCCTGATCGGCCGACGTCCTGCAGCGGAGTTGCTGCCTACAGCAGCGTCGAGGTCGTCGAACCGTCGGCTGACGTACCTCGCTATCTGGTCCTACGTTGCCGCACGAGTCGACCGGGCAGAGGCACCGTCGGCAGATCCTACGGAGCGACGAACTGGTCGACGGCCGTTGACGTCACCAGGGCGGCGGGAAGCCGCAGGATCTCGGCGGTCGTTTCACCGTGGGTTTGATCACTGGTGTCGAGGCGCAGGCCCAGCTGAGGTGAACGGGTGACCGCGAGCTTCAGGACCTCGGGCGTGAGGGACTGGCTGTAACCGCCGCCTGGTCGTTGGTTGTATCTGTTCCAGATCGCCTCGACCGAGGGGTCGAGCATCACGAAGAAGACGTCTCCTGGGGACTTGTCGGTGGCGTAGCTCAGCAGGTGCAGTAGGCCGTCCTCGAAGGCGTTGTCGGTGACGACGACGTCGAACCCGGATCCTTGGTAGAGCGCCGCCAGGACCACTGCGGCTCGATAGCGCAGAAGCAACTGTTCTACGGCTCCCGGCGGTGCCGGCTCGTCCATCCTGATCGCCCCGGCGACAACGAAGTTCTGGATCTGGTCACCGTCGAGGTGCAGGGCACGTTCGAACTGCGTTGCGAGGTGGCGGCCCACCGTCGTCTTGCCGGCGGCCGACGGGCCACTGATCACGATGAGCTGACCTGGGCGCTGCACACAGTTCATGGTCGACAGTGTTACCGCCAAATCACTCAGCGCGCATTTCGGCCGGGTCGCCTCGCGACCGGTGCGGCCGAGCGGGCGGGGTGATCGGACTCAGGGCCGCGGGCCCAGCTGCTCCAGGGTCCGTTCGCGGAGCCGGAGTTGATCTTCGTTCTGCGCCGGGCCGGAGCCGTGCTCGGTCCGGCAGTGGACGTCCCGCCGCGGGAACTCACCGTCGACCAGATACGCCGTGCCGACGTTGAGTGCGCACGGGTTGTCGTCGTAGAGGTAGACGCCGTGCCGGTACCCGTCGACGGAGACCAGCCGGGACCGGTCGCCGAAACCCTTCCGGGCCAGTACGCCGCCGATGTACGGGGTGGCGACGTCGATCCGGTTCTGCATGATCAAGACGTTCCGCGGGCCGTCGTCGACCAGTTCGAGCTCTTTGCCGTCGTGCGGCCAGAAGGCGCACGGTGTGATGTTCGCGGCGGCCGCCCCGAACAGCGGGTACTTCTTCCGGTCCTCGGCGACAGACTTCTGATAGCTGTCCACGTCGCGACTCCACTGGGAGTCGTTGCAGGTGATCGCGAGGAAGGAGGAGAGGGCATTGTCGTTCGGGGACGGCTGGGCCTCCTCCGTTGCGGTGCCGGCCGCTCGGATGCCTTCGGGCGCGTCGTTGGCCAGGTAGTCCTGGACGGCTGCCTCGTCGCTCTCGGCCAGCGACTGCCATAGCTGGGCCAAGGTGGGGAAGCTCGCCTCCTTGTAGAGCATCCCGAAACTGATCAACCGAAACAGCTTGCCGTTCAGGCCGGTGACCGGCTCGGCGTCGAGCTGTTCGGCCAGTCGGAACCAGGTCTTGCGGACCTGTCGCTCGGTCCTGCCCAGGCTGTAGCTGTCGTCCCGGGCGGCGGCCCAACCGGCGAAGGTGCCGAATCCCTCCTCCACACCGCGAGCCATCCGGCGGAACGCATCCCGGCCGAAGGTGGTTCCGCCGACGTTGCTGTCGATGATCATCCGATCGGTCTGTTCGGGGAACATCGAGGCATAGGTGCCGCCGAGCGCGGTGCCGTACGAGACGCCGAAGAAGTTGATCTTGTCCTCGCCGAACGCGATCCGGATCTGCTCCAGGTCCCGGGCAGTGTTGGCGGTCGACAGGTGCGGCAGCAGTCCTTCGGTGTCGGCGGCCGCGCATTGTTCGGCGACACCCCTGACGACCTCGGCGTACTCGTTGACCTCCTCCTCGTCCGCCGCCCACTGCGGGATATTGGACAGATACTCCTGACCCGTGGTGAATCCGCAGCTGACCGGCGATGAGTGACCGACGCCGCGCGGATCCATGCCGATGATGTCGTAGCTGTTCAGCAGGCTGGACGGAGCGCCCAATCCCTGCAGGTCGGCCGGCATGGAGAGACCGGACCCACCCGGTCCACCCGGGTTGGTGATCAGGATTCCGCGTCGTTCCTGGGGGCTCTGGCTCGGCAGTCGGGAGATCATGATGTCGATGGTCCGGCCGTCGGGATCGTGGTAGTCGAGCGGGACCGGAAGCGTCGCGCACTCCAGCAGCGGGTTGGTCGACGCCGTGCCCTCCGGGCAGGCGCCCCAGCCGAGTGCGGCCGCAACGTCGCCGGTCGCGTCCTTCTGGTCGGCGAACGCGGCGGGGGTGACGAACGTCGCCGCGGTGATCCCGGCAGCGATCGCCAGCGCCGACAGCCCGCGGGCCCTCTGTCGAATGGTCATGCGTGCCTTCCGGGTAGTGGCCGTTCTGACTGGGTGTAGGTGCAGCTGGAGCAAGCCCACCCCGTGCCCTTGGGGCCGAGTCAACTCGAGGGACGCGACGGTCTTCGGACACGCCTGGGGGTGTAGGTCGAGTCGTCCATCGGATTACCAAGGAGTCTTTGCCAAGATATCTTGGTATCATCGGGTCATGAACGAGTCATCGCCTCGGCAACCGATCGACCTCGACGCGCGCGGGCTGCGGGCGTTGGCCCATCCGCAGCGGCTCCGCATTCTTGATCTGCTCGAGGCCGACGGGCCGGCGACGGCGACGTCGCTGGCGGATCGCCTGGGCGTCAAGACCGGTGTGACGAGTTGGCATCTCCTCAAGCTGGCAGAACACGGGCTCGTCGAGGAGATCGTCGACCGGGGCAACAAGCGGGAGCGTTGGTGGAAACCGACGGAATCGGGCTGGGGGATCAATCACGGTGAGTTCAGCGGTGACGAGGCGCTGGCCGAGGCCAGTGCGCGGCTGCTGAGCACGGTGTTGGCTCAGCAGTTGAGCCGCGCGCTGCAGTTCCTCAACGAGGACTGGTCGCAGGAATGGCGCCGGGCCTGGTTGCTCACGACCGATCAGACCCTGACTCTCGATCCGGAGGCGATGGAGGCGCTCCGGGCAGAGCTGTGGGCCGTGCTCGACCGATACCGGGCCGCACCCAGTGCCGGCGATGCCGCCGAACGGGTCGTGATCCAGCTCCAGGGATTCCCGCGGGCCCGGTCTCAGTCATGACTGACGTGGGTACGGCGAGGCGGCATGATCGTA
Source organism: uncultured Actinomycetota bacterium (assembly GCA_963746025.1). GTDB lineage: Bacteria > Actinomycetota > Actinomycetes > Propionibacteriales > Propionibacteriaceae > Microlunatus. Next base: position 104,301 of record CAVUZU010000009.1, on the reverse strand, counting down.
CGGTTGGGCTCTGGTCGACCCTCGTGCAGCGCGACTTCGCGTTGCTCTGGATGGCCGGCCTGCTGTCGAACCTGGGGACCTGGGCGACCTTCATCGCGATCCCGGTTTTCGTCTTCACCACGACCGGCTCCGAGCTCGCTGCGACCTTGATCTTCACGGCCTCGGTGGTGCCGCGGCTGCTCGGATCGATCGCCGGTGTTCTGGTCGATCGTCATGATCGGCGACGGGTGCTGATCATGGCCAACCTGATTCTCGCCGTGCTCACCGTCCCGCTCCTGGTGGTGCAGACCGGCCAACTCTGGATGGTCTACGTTGCGGTGTTCGCCCTGAACCTGGTGGGTCTGGTCATCGCTCCGGCCGAGAACGCACTGTTGCCGAACCTGGTCAGCCGGGAACGTCTGCTGTCGGCCAACGCACTCAACGCGCTGAACGACAATCTGGCCCGGATCTTCGGCCCGGCGATCGGTGCCATCGTGCTGGCCGGCGGCGGCTTCGTGGCCGTGGTGGCACTCAATGCGGCCACCTTCGTGATCTCCGCTGCGTTGGTGATGCTGCTGAAGCCTCGACCCCGAGCCGACGCTGAGGGCGTTGACCGATCCGCGACCGGCGGCTGGTGGTCGGCCGGGCGGGCCGGCGTGACGACGCTGCTGGCCTCGGCCGTTGCGGTCGCGGTCGCCGTCAGCGCGACCGGCGCCATCGTGGCGGACTCGATCTACAGCTCCCTGCTTGGGCCGTTGACCGTCGACGTCCTGGCGGCCGACGGGGCCTTCCTCGGGTTGTTCCTGGCGATCCGTGGCGTCGGCGGCTTGATCGGCAGTCTGATCATCGGCCCTCCTTCTCGACGGCTGGGCCCGTTGCCGACGATGGGAGTCAGCATCGTCGGTCTCGGCCTGGTGCTGGCTGGCATCATCACCGTTCCCCATCCGTCGGTGGCCCTGATCGGGGCCGGGCTGAGTGGGATCTTCGTCGTCGGTTGGACGGCCAACCAGCAGACCCTGATCCAGACCCAGCTGCCGGCCACCCACCTCGGTCGCAGCTACGGCACCCTCGGAACGCTCGGTGCCGCCGCGATGATCATCGGATCTGTCGTAGCCGGTCCGCTCGCCGAGCTGGCCGGCGTGGCGCCGGCGCTCTATGCCGCCAGCGCCGCGTACCTGGTCGCGGGCGGCACCGCAGTGATCTGGTCCCTCAGGCTCCATCAGCGCCGATCTGTTCAATAACGGTCGTCTCCGGTACGTGGAGGGCCGCTGGTTGATCACTGGAGAGCCTGGGCCGCGGGTCTCGGGTGAGCCAGGCACGAAACGGATGATCGGGACCCCGAGCGGTAGTGTCGGTGCCTATGTCGGTGCCTATGTCGGAGGCTCTGTCGGGGACCTGGTCGGTGACCAGGACGAAGCTCACCGGGCAGTCCCGGGTGTGGCGGGCCTACCTGGTGGGTGTGAACGCGTACGGCAGTTGGCTCTACACGCCGGAGGGCACTCAGAGCCGCACCGCGGCCGGTGAGCCGATCGACACCACGTCAGCGGAGAGCGTGCTTCTGGTTCCGGCCGACGATTGGTGGCTGGCTCGGTGGTGGGCCAGCGGATCGATCACTGTCGAGATCACCACTCCGGCTGAGTTCGGTGCATCGTCGGTGAGCTATGTCGATCTTGAGCTCGGCTGGTGGGTCGAGGACGGTGATCATGGCCAGGTCGGACACGAAGAGTACGAGGCTGCGCGGGCGGCCGGGCTGATCACCAACGAGCAGGACGAGTCGGCCCGGGCTGCGGTCACTCGGCTGCGCCAACGGCTGGCTGAGCGGGCTGAACCGTTCGGCGGCCAGGGCCCGGAGTGGCTCGGGCGGGTCCGTCGCAACGAACTGCACGTGATCGCGTACGACCCCGACTGGCCGATCAGGTTTGCCGAGGCACGCGACGCGATGCTGCCGGTGCTGCCGGCGGGCAGCAGGGTCGAGCACTTCGGCTCGACAGCCGTTCCGGGGTTGGCGGCGAAGGACTGCATCGACATCGCGGTGATCGTGCAGCGTCAGGACCAGTTCGACGAGGTGATCGCCGGCCTGGAGTCGATCGGGTACGAAGCACGCCGGCAGGCGTTCGATGATCCGGGGCACATCTTCATTCGCCGGCTGACGGACGCCAGCCGGCGCACCCATCATCTGCACCTGTACCACGAGGGCCACCAGAACCTCCGGGACGTGCTGGCCTTCCGTGATCTGCTGCGGACCGACGCCGACGCGCGGAATCGCTACCAGGCAGTGAAGTTGGGCCTGGCCGAAGCCAACCCGTACGACCGCAGTGGCTACCTGAACGGCAAGCGCGAAGTGGTCCAAGGCCTGCTCCGAGTGGCCCTGGCCCGACGGAGTTCCGGAGCCATACCGAGCTGAGATTGCCTTAGTGCCGGATGGGCCGGGCGACCGACCGGTCGAGTCAAGCAGGCGAACCAGGATGCGATGTCGGCGGTCCTGATCGCGGGTCGGCCATCGGATGGGCCAGCAGCGGCGAAGGTCGCCGGAACGCGACGATCCCGGCCAGGATCACGACAGCCACCATGACGGTGTTGTGGACGTACTTCGGCAGCGGCTCGACCTCTCCGATGAGCGGGAAGTAGCTGAAGGCCAGCAGCCCGCGAACCATCAGGAACGCCAGGGCCACCGCTGCGCTGTGCCGGATCGACCATCCCCGAACCCGGGCGGCGACGACGATGCCGACGCCGACCGCGCCGGTGGCCACGACCGTGAACGCGAGTCCCAGCCAATCCTCGCCGCCGAGCTCGGAAACCAACGCGACGACCGACGCGACCATCAACACCACCCAGATCGGCAGCCGTTTCGGGGCGGTCGGCTCGGCGGCACCGGAACGAGCGCGCCCGACGAGCGCCGCCGCTGCGATGAAGGCGATCACGATCCCGGCGGAGACTCCGAGTTGGATCGGGTTCGCCGACCGCGAGGCGGGGTCGGAAATGATCATGGCGGCCGCGGCGAGGTAGCTGATCACCGCGATCGGAGTTCCGACCTGGCCGAGCCACGGCTCCTTCGCCCGCCGCGGTATCCACCCCTCCGCCAGGGCGACGGGTGCCGCGAAACTGAAGATCACGTGTCCGACAACGAACCTGAAGGCGTTGACCGCGCTGATCCCGAGTGCCGGGAGGAGTGTCGCCTCCCGCGTCTCCTCCCATCCCGCATACCCCTGGTAGCTCGCGCTGAACATCGACTGGTCGATCAAGCAGGCCTGGGCCGTGCCCAGCGCGGCGAACAGCAGCACCATGCTCGGCCATCCCCACCCGAGTCTGCGTACCAGGTCCCGAGCCAGCAGCGCCGGCGCACCGTAGAGCGCGCCGAAGAAGATCAGCGCAAACGCGATCCCGCCCGGATCTCCGGTGCTGTCGTCGTAGGCCGACAACAGTTCGGCACCGATCCCGCACAGGGCGAGCAGCCCGAGGACCTGAACCGGACGGGCCCAGCCAGGGCGACGCCGGCCGGCCCTCGTCGGTGGCTGAGCGAGTCGCCGTACGCTCGCGTACCCGGCAACGACGAGTCCGACCACCTCGACACTGCGAACGACCGCCAGCAGCGGACCCCGGCCACCGGTCAGGTCGGTGCCGAGCGGCTCGATCGACACCCCGATCACGAACAGGATCACCGCAACCGCGATCCCGCCGCCGGCCCGTCCTGGCAGCACCCAGGCGGCGGCTGCCGCGGCCAGCAGTACCACGACAGGCAGCGGCAGTGCCTGCGCACCTTCGATCGGCGGTCCGAACACCGCCACTGCGGCTGCGGCGGTTGCGGCCACCATCAACGCTGCTGGCAGAAGCCACGCCGGTGACCTGCGGTTCGATCCACATTGCACGCTGGAATTTTGGCACACGAGTGTGCCACATCAGTACGTCCGACCCCCGTTTCGTTACCTCGGGTCGCCACCCGATCGCCCAGCACCAGGAAGGCGGTGCAGGGCGACGTGCCGGAGCGCGCCACCGTCGATGAGGGCGGTCAGGAAGGTGCAGTACGGCTGGCGCCGGCGGTCGGTCGGCGACCCCGGGTTGAGCAGCCGCAGCTCGCCGCCCGGGGTTGTGCTGTCCCACGGGATGTGACTGTGCCCGAAGATCAACACGTCGACCTCGGGGTACGCGGCCGCGCAGCGGGCCTCTCGACCCCGCGCCGGGCCGGTCTCGTGCACCACGGCGACGCGCAGCCCGTCCAGCGTGGCCCGGGCCACCTCGGGCAACCGTTCCCGCAGCTCGGGGCCGTCGTTGTTGCCCCAGCAACCGAGCAGGCGCCTGCTGCGCGCCTCGAGTTGGTCGAGCAGCGAGACGTCGACCCAGTCGCCGGCGTGCACGACGACCTCGGCGGCGTCGACCTCCGTCCACACCTGATCCGGCAGGTCGCGGGCACGCTTGGGCAGATGAGTGTCGGCGATGATCAGCAGTCGCATGGGTCCTGGCACCCCTCGTGGTGTGTCGCCGGAATTCCGTGATGGTTGGCGGCGTTCGGGCTCGCCGGCTGCTCCATCCGGGCGACGCTAGGCGCCTGGTCCGACGATCAGGAGTCCGACGCGCGGGTTCGACAGAATCTCTCTGTGGCTCGGAATCCGCAGCCTGACCGTCAAGCTCCAGGGCGTCCGCATCGTGCTCCCGGGGGTGGCCTGGCTGGTGATGATCTTGGTGCGGGCCTGGTCCGTCCTCGGGATGCCAGGGTTCAGGCAGGGCGAGCCAGCTGGTTGATCAGAACGGTGGCGGTATCGCGGGCGGTCGCGGTGACGCGATCGCCCGCCGCCGGACCGGGTGGAGCGACTCGGACCAGGCCGAGGGTCCAGCCGGCTGCCCGGCCGAGTCGCTGCAGCCGGCCGAGCCCTGGCGGTGTCAGCGCCCGGTCGGGACGGTCGCTGCCGATGATCAAGATCAGGGCCTGTTCGGCGCCGGCGCGGGAAACGGCCCGGCGGATCGGACCGATCCATCGGCTTGGATCGAGTTGGCCGGTGGAGTCGGGCAGGACGGCGACATCAAGTGGGGCGGCGACATCAAGTGGGGCGGCGACATCAAGTGGGGCGGCGGCGTCGAGTGGGGCGGCGGCATCGAATGGGGCGGCGGCGTCGAGTGGGGCGGTGGCATCGAATGGGGCGGCGGCGTCGAGTCGGGCGGTGGTGCCGAGCGGGGCGGCGTTGAGCGAGCGGCCGGGATCGAGCGGGGTTGGCGAGTCGAGGGGGCGCGGCGAGTGGAGCGGCTGGGTGGAACGGCGCGGGATGACCAGGTCAGCGGGCAGGGCCGTGAGGTCGGCGAATCGCAGCTCCCGCGGCGTGCCCGCCTCGTCGATCGCCAGGACCATCGGGAGGCCGGCAAACCCACGCCGGTTCAAGACCGCCGGGATCACCTGCGCTGCGGCCGAAGCCGCGGCCCAGCTGGTCAGGTCGGCGACGGCCGGGTCGATGATCAGCACGATCGCCGCCGGCTCGTCCTCGGCGTCGTCCCGGAGGTCCGCCAGACGTCGCCGCAACTCGGGGGTGAGGGCCCGGCGTAGGGCCGCCTCGGGCAGCCGGCGCCGGGCCAACTGGGGCACGTCGCCGCGCGCCGTCAGCGTGCGCACGATCCGGCGCAGGTCGGCCAGTCGGCGCTCGGCCCGCCGGCCGAGCAGCCGGCCGACCGCATCCTCGTCGATGTTGGTCAGACCCGCCTCGGGATGGTCGGCTTGACGCAGATCGGGATGGTCGATCAGGTCCGGGTCGGATTGGTTGGTCGAACCGGCATCGGGTTGGTGCTGCAGACCGGCATCGGGTTGGTTGGTGGGACCGGCATCGGGTTGGTCGGTGGGACCGGCATCGGGATGGTGAGGCAGACCGGCATCGGGAAGGCCGCCCGGCCGCCGCGGGGTCAGGCTTCGATCAAGCAGATCCAGGTCAGCGGTCTCGGCGATCGGATCGACCAGGTCGGCGAACAGGTAGCCGGCCGAGTCGAGCTGCTCACTGCCGATCCGATCGTCGTGCTGAAGTGGGTCGTCGTGGAGCAGCGAATCGGGGTGGTGGAGCGGGCCCGGGCGGTGCAGGCTGTCGAGTTGCCGGTGCAGCAGCTCGGCGACGCCGACCACCCGTGGCTCGGCTTCGATCAACGTTCGCCAGGCCTGCGTCATCCGGTCCCGGTCCCCGGAGTCGAGCGATGACAGCAGCCGGCGTTGCGCCGATCTCCGCCAGGCGATCTCGTCGATCAGCCGCTCGGGCGTCACGGCCGGAGCATGCGACGTGGTCATGACCAGCAGCGGCTGCAACCACGGCTCGACCTCCTCGGTCAGCGCCGTCTCCGACGCCGGTGGGTCGCACCAGCCCGGGGTGGCAGCCAGCTCGGCGCAGCGCTCGATCGCCGCGCGCATCGACGACAGCTCAGCGGGGTCGAATCGGCTCCACTGCGCGATGGCCCGGTCGACGAGCACCCGCTGGACCGATCCGACGACCGTGGCTCGCGCGCCGGCAAAGATCTCCTCGGCCACGGCCGACCGCCAGCGCCGGTGCAGCAACAGCTGATAGGTCGCCGCCCGGGAGCCGGAGAGCTGCCGCAGCTCGGCTTCCTCGAATCGGGCAAGATCATCGGGATCGGCGAACAGCACCCGTAGCTCGAGCCGGGCGGCCTCGTCGATCAACGCCGAGACGGCCTCCAGCACCGGACCCACCGGCAGTACGTGATCGACGACGGCACGACGCCGGGCGACCGCCGCCCGGAGCTCGTCCAGACCGATCAGGCCGGCGGTCCGGTGGCCGTACCTGATCATGGTGTGGACGGCGGCCTCGGCCGGGATGCCGTCCAGGATCAGATCGGCGATCAGCTCGAGTGGAGCCGTCGAGCTCACGAGGCGGCTTCGCTCGCCGACCGGTAGGTGATCATCGTGTCGTCACGGTGCCGGGTGACGTGCCCCTCGGCGACCAGTCCCTCCAGGACGAACTCGACCGCTCCCGCGGCCAGGCCGGGAGTCTCCGCGCCGTCACCGATGCCGAGTTGCTGCAGCAGTCGGGAGAACTGCGGCACGGTGCCGAGTTGATCAAGGACCGCTCGGGACGATTGATCGGGACCGGTGGTCAGGCTGACACCCGGGCCGAACCGGGCCTTGATGATCGCGGTGTCCTGTTCGGTCAGCCGGGCCCGACAGGTCTGGTTGATCGCCTCGTCCAGCAGCCCGGCCAGCAGCTGACATTCCTGGTCCGGATCCCCTTCGGCGGAACGGATCCGGCCGATGCCGGCCGGGACCAGGGTGCTCAGGTCGGCCGGTCGGACGATCGCGTCCTCGCGATGCAGCGAGGCGCGTCGGGCGGCCGAGCCGCCCAGGGTCTCCAGCGCGCCGATGCCGAACCGGACGCTCGCCGCAGCCTCGGGATCGAAGTCCGGCGTCGCCCGGACCGCCCGGGCGAACCGGGCCACGATCTCGATCAGATAGCCGGGCAGTTGCGGGATGAACAGGTTGGAGTCGCGCGGGCCGAGCACGGCACTCCGGCGCAGGATCTCGACCTCGTCGGCCAAGGTCGGCGGATAGTGGGTCGTGATCACTCCGCCGAACCGGTCCCGCAACGGCGCGACCACCCGGCCGTACTCCTGATAGTCGCGCCGATCCGTGGCCGCGACGACCAGGGTGTCCAGCGGCAACAGGGTGGCACCGCCGCGGGCGGTGATCTCGCCGTCGGACAGCACCCGCGCCAGCACGGCCTGCGCCCGCGTCGGCAACGCCGCCAGGTCGTCCAGGATGACGATGCCACGATTCATCGCCGGCAGCAGGCCGTGGCCGAGCTGTGGTTCATGATCACCGAGCAGCTCGGCCGCGGTGACATCGGCCGTGCAACTGAGCTCGGCCAGTCGGACATCACGACTGATCCAGTCCACCGGGGTGTCATCGCCGTGCTCGGCGATCAACTCGTTCGCCCAGCCGGTCTGCGGGTTCATCGGGTGCTCGTGCAGGACGCTGCCCTCGATCACCGGAGTCCAGACGTTGAGCAGTTCCCGCAGCCCGCGCAACAGGGAGGATTTGCCCTGTCCGCGATCACCCAGCACCAGCACGTGGTGCAGCGCGAACAGGGCCCGTTCCAACTCCGGCAGCACCGTGCCGTCGAAGCCGATCACCGTCGAGACGCTGGGCCGACCCATGCTGAGCTTGGCGACCAGATTTTCCCGGATCTCGGTCCGGACACTGTGATAGCGATAGCCGGCGCCGCGCAGGGCCCCGAGCGTGGTCCGGCCTGGTGGAACCTCATGACCCCCGGGCATCCCGTACTCGTCCACACCATAGGACTCGTCCATGCTGAGGCACGTTACTTTGTCCGGCCGCATCCCGAGCCGGGCGGGCCGACAGAGCCGATGATCAGCTTCGAATCCGCCGTACGATGGCGACGTGGCAGACCTGCTGACCGAGCGGCTCGTCCTCCATCCGGTCACCGCGGACGAGGCCACGGCGATCATCGCGGCCGGTCACGACGGCCCGGGGTACCCGAGCCCGGCCGATGTCGAAGCGGCCGTCGACTTCCTCCGGCACTGTCAGGATCTCGGCGACCCGCACCCCTTCGGCGCCTACGAGCTGCGACTCCGCTGCACCGGCGAACCGATCGGTGGCGCCGGCTTCAACCACCCCCTCGATGACGACGGCAGCACGACCATCGGCTACGGCCTGATCCGGGACGCGCGCGGACACGGCTATGCGGTCGAGGCACTGCGTGCGCTGCTCGAACTCGCGCAGCAGCTCGGTGCGACCCGGATCCACGGCAGTGCCGACCTGGCCAACGTCGCCTCGCACAAGGTGATGGCCGCCGCCGGAATGATCTTCAGCCACGCTGATGATCGGGAGCACTGCTACGTCTCGGCCTGGACCGGCGACCGGTAGCCCGACGACGGGCAGTGGGCCGCAGCCCGTACCACTACCGGGACGACCCGGAGTCGAACATGATCACCTGCCGGATGGCGTGTCCGTCGGCGAGTTCGTCCAGTGCGGCGTTGATGTCGGCCAGGCCGATCCGAGACGAGATCAGGGACTCGACCGGGAGCCGCCCGTCGCGCCACAGCTGGGCGTAGCGCGGGATGTCCCGGGCGGGGACGGCCGAGCCGAGGTAGCTGCCGGTGATGGTCCGGGCCTCGGCGGTGAGGCCGAGCGGGGTGATCGTCGCCTGCGCGGTCGGAGCCGGGAGCCCGACGGTCACGGTGATGCCGCCGGCGCCGGTCAGCGAGACGGCGGTCTCGAACGCGCGGGCGTTGCCGGCGGCTTCGATCACCACCGGCGCCTTCAGGCCGAGTTCCAGGGCCTGATCCGGCGGATACACGGAGTCGGCGCCGAGCCGGCTGGCGTACGCGAGCTTGTCCGGTACGGCATCGACGCCGATCACCTGACCCAGGCCGAGCGACTTCGCGGTGATCAACGCGGCCATCCCGACCCCGCCGAGCCCGACCACGATCACCGTGTCGCCGGCCCTGGGCCGGCCGGCGTTGATCACGGCGCCGCCGCCGGTGATCATGGCGCAACCGAGCACGGCCGCGACATCCGGGGGCACGTCGTCCTCCACCGGCACCATCGAGCGCCGGTTGATCACGGCGTGGGTGGCGAAGCCGGACACGCCCAGGTGATGGTTGACCGGCACACCCTCGCGCCGCAGCCGGAGGCCACCGCCGAGCAGGGTGCCGGCGTTGTTGGCCGCCGAGCCGGTCGTACACGGCAGCCGGCCGTCGGTGGCGCAGCCGGCGCAGTCCTCGCAGCGCGGCAGGAAGGCCATCACCACCCGTTGCCCCGGCTCGAGATCGGCCACCCCCGGTCCGCACTCGACGACCCGTCCCGCCGCCTCGTGGCCGAGCAGCATCGGCGTCGGCCGCGGCCGGTTCCCGTCGACCACGGAGAGATCGGAATGGCACAGCCCGGCGGCCTCGATCCGGACCAGCACCTCACCCGGACCGGGCGGATCGAGCTCCAGCTCGACGATCTTGAGCGGAGCGGAGTCCCGATACGGCCGGGGCAGGCCGCTCTGCTCCAGCACCGCACCCTGGATGATCAAGGGATCGGGCATGATCAGGAACTCCTCGGGACGTCGGCGTGGGGGACCGGCTTGGGTGCGTCGGCGGCCAGCGGATCGGTCTGGCCGGTGCTCGACGTGAGCGCGGCGCGATCGGCCGGTGCCGGCGGGTTGATCAACAGCTCGGCCAGCGTGATCGCGGTCCGGTCGGCCAGTTCGGCCAGCTGGGTGCGGCAGGAGAAGCCGTCGGCCAGCACCAAGGCGTCCGGCTGTGCGGCCACCGCGGGCAGCAGGTCGTGCTCGGCCACCGCGACCGACACCTCGTAGTGCCCCTTCTCGACCCCGAAGTTGCCGGCCAGGCCGCAGCAACCGCCGACCGTGGTGATGGTGGCGCCCGTGGAGGCGAGCAATGCGGCGTCCGCCTGCCAGCCGATGATCGACGCGTGATGGCAATGTGGCTGGGCGACCAGCTCGACCCCGGTCAGGTCGGGCGGGGTCCAGCCGTCGGTGCGCTCGAGCAGCTCGGCCAGGGTCAACACCCCGGCCGCCACCTCCGGCACCCGTGGATCGTCCGGCAGTAACTCCGGTGCATCGCTGCGCCAGACCGCGAGGCAGGACGGCTCCATCCCGACCACCGGCACCCCGGCGGCGATCTCCGGATGCAGCACGTCCAGGGCTTGACGGAGCTGTCGCCGCGCCCCGTCGAGCTGGCCGGTGCTGATCCAGGTGAGCCCGCAGCAGGCGTTCCGGGCCAGCAATCGCGGTGCGTAGCCGGCGGCGCGCAGCACCTCCACCATCGCGTCCGCGCCGCCGCCGGTGAAGCAGTCGGAGAACGAGTCCACCCAGACGATCACCGGCTGTCCGGTGCCGCCGACAGTCTTCCGGATCCGCTTCCGGGCCGGCCGGCCGGCGAACCTCGGCAACTGACGGCGCTGATCGACGCCGGCGCTCCACTTGATCACCGAGCGCAGCCCCGGCAGCGACATCGCGGCGTTGATCACTCCGGCCAGCGCGCCGAGCCGGGTGATCAACCGGCCCCAGCGCGGCAGCCAGCCCAGCGCGTAATGACTCCTCGGTCGGAGCCGGCCACGGTAGCTGTGATCAAGGACCTGGGCCTTGTAGGCGGCCATGTCGATCCCGGTCGGGCAGTCCCGGGCGCAGCCCTTGCAGGACAGGCACAGGTCGAGCGCCTCGTGCACCTCCGGCGACTTCCAGCCGCCGTCGACCAGCCCGCCGTTGATCATCTCCTGCAGCACCCGGGCCCGGCCGCGGGTGGAGTCCTTCTCGTCCCGGGTCGCCTGGTAGGAGGGGCACATGACGCCCAGCCCCGGAGTGCCGTTGGCCAGGCACTTGCCGACGCCGGTGCAGTGGTGCACGGCCTCGCTGAAGTGATCATTCCGGCCGACGATGGCCAGCGTACGCAAATCGGCGTCGACCGGTTTCGGATCGACCAGCACCCCGGGGTTGAGTCGGCCGTCCGGATCGAAGATCGACTTCACCCGGCCGAAGAGCTCGATCGCCGGCGCCGAATACATCGCGGGCAGCAGCGCCGACCGGGCCCGGCCGTCACCGTGTTCGCCGGACATCGAGCCGCCGTAGCCGGCGACCAGCTCGGCCGCCGCCTCGACGAAGGCCCGATAGCCGGCGGCCCCGCCCTGCTCGGTCAGCGGGAAATCGATCCGGATATGCACGCAGCCGTCGCCGAAATGTCCGTACGGCAGGCCGTCCAGCCGATGATCACGGAGCAGCGCGTCGAAGTCGCGCAGATAGCTGCCGAGTCGCTCCGGCGGCACCGCGGCGTCCTCCCAACCGGCGTACGCCGGCCGGCTCAGGCTGACCCCGGCCAGGCCGGCGCCGTCCTCGCGGATCTTCCACAGCGTCGTCGCCCGTGCCGGATCGTCGACCACGAACCCGTCCAGCGCGGCGGCACCGGCCAGCGCCGCATCGGCCCGGGACCGCAGCTCGGCCGGATCGTCGCCGACCAGCTCGACCAGCATCCAGCCGTCGCCGCGGGGCAGCGGCGGCACCGCGGCGTCACCCTTGGCCCGGCGGACCACATCCACGATCCGGCGATCAAGACCTTCACAGGCCGTGGGCCGGTGCTCCAAGATCAGCGGAGTCGCGTCCGCCGCATCGGCCATGCTCGGATAGCCGAGCGCGATCATGATCTTGTACGGGGCGTCGGCGACCAGCCGGACGGTCGCGCCGAGGATAATCGCCAGGGTGCCCTCGGTGCCGGCCAGGAACCGTGGCAGGTCGAACTTCCGCTCCGGCAGCAGGTGCTCCAAGCTGTAACCGGACACCTGCCGGCCGAACCGGCCGAACTCCGTCCGGATCGTGCCGAGCTGATCACCGACCAGGCCGTGCAGCGCGGCCAGCGTGGGGGAGGCGTCGGGTCCGGTGCCGCTGACGACCCGGAGCCGTTCGCCGGATCCGGTGATCAGATCGAGGGCAACCACGTTGTCGGCGGTCTTGCCGTAGCCCAAGGCCCGCGGGCCGCAGGCGTTGTTGCCGATCATGCCGCCGATCGTGCACCGGGTGTGGGTCGACGGATCGGGCCCGAACCGCAGCCCGTGCGGTGCCGCTGCCGCCTGCAACGAAGCCTGGACCACCCCCGGCTCGACGGTCGCCGTCCGGGCCTCCGGATCGATCGAGGTGATGGCAGTCAGGTGCCGGGCGGTGTCCAGGATCAGGCCCGGTCCGACCGCGTTGCCGGCGCACGAGGTCCCGGCACCACGGGTGGTGATCGGAACGCCGACGCTGTGGGCCGCCTCGACCGCGGCCAGTGCCTCCTCGACCGACCGCGGCCGGGCGACCGCCCGCGGCACCACCCGGTAGAGCGAGGCATCGGAGGAGTACAGGGCCCGGGTCAGCGAACTGTCGTCATAGATCTCGGCGACGCCGAGCCGCCGGAACTGATCGGCCAGCTCCCGGTTGGCGGCCAGCTGCTCGGTCGGCGTACTCACCCGTCGATGGTAGTGAGCGGCGCCCTTGACCCGAGCCCCGGGCGGAATCGCGAGATTCCGATCATGGCGTGCGATGGCCCGGCCGACGCCGGGGACCCAGGTACGAACCTCTCGGCGTCGACCCTGCCGCGCTGTCCGATGGGACCTTGGGGGTTTCGTTCCCTGAGCCTGTCGAAGGGCAGGAACGATCCCGCCGACCGCCTTGGGACGGATCGAGGTAAATCCGGCCTGCCCTTCGACAGGCTCGGGGAACGTGGGCCAAGCGACCTCAGCAGCTCGACAAACCTTCCCCGACCTCCACAGGGAGGCCCTGATCCGGCACCGGTCACCGACTGTCACGTTTCCCGCCTCCGCAACGCCGAGGCCGGGAAACATCACACTCGGCGGATCGGACCACCGCCTAAGCCCTCGCTGGCGCCTCACCTGGTTCGCAGCCATCGACACGGCTACTGAATCGTGCGCACGCCAGCCCGCCACAGCGTCTCTTCCTTCTTTGCTGCGCCTTTCGTCCTTCTTTGCTGCATCATTCGACCACCGCAGAGTGAGGCCCACATCGGGCGCGCACCTCACCCCTCGGCGAACGGAGCTACGCCTCGAGACGAAGACTGCATCCGGCTGGCCCTTCGGCAGGCTAAGGGAGCGTTAACCCCTCTCGCCGATCGTGCCCTTCGGTCAGGGAGCGGTGTGCTCGGCCACGGCGGCGAAGGCGCGACCGAGTGCGGCGTAGTCGCTCGGACGGACCACCTCGACGAAGTTCTCCCGGACGGTTCGGACGTGGTCCTTGGCCGCCTCTTCCAACAGTGCCAGGCCGGCGTCGGTCAGCACGGCCCAAACCCCGCGGCGGTCGGTGGGACAGGAGGTCCGCCGGACCAGGTCCGCTCGCTCCAGCCGGGAGATCGTGTGGGTCAGCCGCGACTTGGATTGGTGCACGGCGCGGGCCAGGTCGGACATCCGGACGTGTTCCTCGTCCGACTCGGACAGCACGACCAGGATCTCGTACTCGGCGAGATCGAGCCCGAACCGCCGCAGGCCGGCGTCGAGCAGGTCGTTCAGCCGGGCGCTGCCGAGCAGGTAGGCCCGCCAGACCCGCTGCTGATCCTCGGTCAGCCAGATCACTTCCTCGGTCCGGGTCGTGTCCTCGGTCTGGGTCGCTTCTTCGGTCTGGGTCACGGTGGCCTCCTCTCCGAGGTGTCACCAGTACGTTCTCACACGGTAACCTGAGAAAGTTGACCATTCAACTTCCTTGGAGCTATGCTGAAGTGGTTGAAACATCAACCAATAGCTCTGCGAGGAGAGTTCATGAGCCACGACATTCAGACCGGCAGCCTGGCTGCTGGCAACTGGTCGATCGATGCATCCCACTCCGAGATCGGCTTCACGGTCCGGCACCTGATGTCGAAGGTGCGCGGCACGTTCGCCGACTTCTCCGGTGAGATCATCACCAAGTCCGACGATCCCACCGACGCCTCGGTCAACGTCACGATCAAGGTGCCGTCGATCGGCACCAACAACGAGCAGCGGGACACCCATCTCAAGTCGACCGACTTCTTCGACTCCCAGCACGGCCAGGAGATCACCTTCGTCAGCACCGGGATCACGGCGACCGGCGACGACTACACGATCACCGGCGACCTGTCGATCAACGGGGTGACCAAGTCCGTCGATCTGGCGGCCGAGTTCCTCGGTGTCGCCGGCGATGCGTTCGGTGCGGTCCGGCTGGGCGCCGAGGCCAGCACCACGATCAGCCGCGCCGACTACCAGGTCGACTTCAACATCCCGCTGGACGGCGACCGGCTGCTGATCGGCGACAAGGTCGACATCACGCTGACCATCGAGGCCGTCAAGTCCTGATCATCCGGGCGTCGCGCTCGCCCAACTGGGTGGCGCGACGCAACCGAAGGGCGGCGAGCAGACAGGCCAGTGCGGCCAGCAGGATGATCACCTGCACGGCGCCGGACAGGGTTTCGGTCAAGTCGTGCAACGTCCACCGGTGCCCCGGGACCCAGCGAATCGGGTCGAACGGGGAGACCAGGTAGGCCGAGATCAGCGTCACGGCGCAGAAGGCCACGTTGGTGGCGATCATCAGCGGCACCGTCGCCAGGGCGGACCGGTGGTTTCGAGCCCCGGTCCGCAGGCGGCGGGACAGCAGGAACCCGGCGACCATCGCGGCCAGGGCCAAGCTGCCGAACCAGAACGTCAGCGGGCCCGGCCCGTGGTTCATCCCGGCCGGTCCCTCGGTATCGGCGACGCCGAGCACCAGCCAGCCGATCATCGTGATCACATAGCCGAAGCCCAGCGTGTAGGCCGCGAGCCGGCAGAACCGCGCGACAGCAGTATCGCCGGACTCGGCGACGATCTCGTCGATCGGTCCGAAGTCCGCCACGGCACGCTCCGCGGCGTCGGCCGCCGGCAGCCCGGCCCGGCGATACGCCGTCGCGGCGTCGGTCAACCCGTCGCGTACCTCGGTCAGCAGGCCGAGCGGCCGCAACGGCAGCGGCAGCCGGCGGCCGAGCTCGGCCACGGTGGCGCTGATCGGATCTGCGCTGACCGGATCCAGTGAGGTCATCGGACACCTCCGAGGACCTTCTCGATCGCGTCCGAGAACTCCGACCATTCGGTCCGCTCCTGGCCGAGCGCGCGCCGACCGGCGGCGGTCAGTCGATAGGTACGGCGCCGGCGGCCGTCGACGGTGGACCAGCGGCCACTGATCCACCCGGCCTCCTCCAGTCGCCGCAGCGCCGGATACACAGTCCCGGTCGGCAGTGCCAGGGCGCCGCCGGAGCGGAGTTGCAGGGCCTCGATCACCGCATAGCCGTGCAGTGGGCCCGGCTCGATCACCGCCAGCAGCAGGCCGTCCAGGTGGCCCTTGACCCGATCGCTCGCCATGGTGCCCAGCGTAGTGCCGAAGGCCCGGCCGGGACCGTCCGATCTGCGAGCTCGCGCGTCCGGCGCGGTCGATTCCGGGTGATCACCCAGGGATCAGTAGGTGATCTACCTATCAGCGGAGGTCAACCGTCCCGGGTAACTTGCAGGAAAGCGGTCTCGGCTGCACGGTCGCTTGACCCCTGAGGTCGCGGGGGAGCACCCGAGCAGATGGGGGTGATCACCGATGGATATGTAGACAGCCTACTTATATGGTCAGGGTCGTGTCAGCGACCACTCTTCCGCAGCCCACCCCGGCCACGCCGCCCCGGCCGCGACGCCGCCGGTTCTTCCGGGTCTGTCTCGTCCTGCTCCGGATCATCACCCTGGTGCACGCCGCGCTGTGCATCGCCCAGCCGATCACGATGGGGCAATATCTGGCCGGCAACCTCGACACCATCACCTGGCACGGCGCCGGCGGTGACGGGATCGTCCTCGTCGCCCTGCTGATGATCGTCGTCGCCGTGCTGTACGCAATCGCGGGCGGCCGGATCTGGATCGCGATCCTGGTCCCGGTGCTGTTCCTGGTCGAGGGATTCCAGGTCGGCATGGGCTGGTCCCGCCAACTCGGCATCCACGTCCCGCTCGGGGTCGGCGTCGTCATCATGGCGATCCTGCTCGCGATCATCGTCTGGTTGCCCCGGGCGAGCCGAGACCGCCGGGCCGTCGTCGCCGTCGACGGCCCATCATCGGACGCGGCGGCGCGATCATGATCCTCAGTCGCCGAACCCTGCTGATCGGTGCAGCGGGCGGACTCGTCGCCGGGCTCGCCGGCTGTGCCGGTACGGCCGAATCGTCGGAGCAGACCGCCCGGCTGCTGCCCAGCGCGGCGCCGCTGCCCGACCGGTTCGCCCGGCCGTTCCAGGTCCCGCCGGTCAAGCGTCCGGTGTCCACGTCCGGTGGCACGACGCGCTACGAGATCACCCAGCGGACCGCGCGGGTGGAGATCCTGCCCGGGCTGAGCACGGAGATCATGGGGTACGACGGCCTGTTGCCCGGCCCGACCATCCGGGCCCGGCGCGGCGAGCGGATCGTCGTCCGGCACACCAACGCGCTGACCGTACCGACCGTGACCCATCTGCACGGCGGGCACACTCCCAGTGCCAGCGACGGCTATCCGATCGACCTGGTGCTGCCGCAGGGCGGGATCGTCGGCCCGGGACACGCGGACCACGGTGGGCCGACCGCCGACATCTCCCGGGGATCGCGGGAGTACGAATACCCGCATGATCAACGAGCGGCGACGCTGTGGTACCACGATCACCGGATGGATTTCACCGGCGCCCAGGTCTGGCGGGGCCTGGCCGGACTGCATCTGATCACCGACGAGGAGGAGGAGCGGCTGCCGCTGCCGCACGGTGATCGCGATCTGCCGTTGATGATCATGGACCGGTCGTTCGCCGCGGACGGCGCGCTGGCCTATCCCTCGCTGGATCCGAATCTGGCCAAGATCGGCGGCGTGATCGGCGAGTATGCGGCCGGGGTGCTCGGCGACGTGATGCTGGTCAACGGTGTCCCGTGGCCGGAGCTCGAGGTCGACGCGGTGCGGTACCGCCTCCGGATCGTCAACGCCTGCAATGCCCGGCGGATCCGGTTGGAGCTGGATCCGCCGCCACCCAGTGGGGATTCCTTCGTCCAGGTCGGCAGTGACGGCGGCCTGCTGGAGCGGCCGGTCGGGCACTCCGCGATCCTCGCCGCGCCGGCCGAGCGGTTCGACGTGGTGATCGACTTCTCCGGTTATCCGGTCGGCACCGAGGTCACCATGATCAACCCGATCGGCTCGGGCAGCACCGCCGTGGTGATGCGGTTCCGGGTGGTGCGAAAGGGTGCCGACGACAGCGCGATCCCGGAGCGGTTGAGCACCATCGAGCCGTTGCGCCCGGCACCGGACGCGCCGGTCCGGGAATGGAAGTTCCTCCGCGGACCGACTGACGGCCGCAACCACTGGCAGATCAACGGCCTGGATTTCGACCCGGCCCGGATGGATGCCGCCCCGCGGCTCGGCGAGGTCGAGGTCTGGCGGTTCTACTCCGATCTGCACCATCCGGTCCATCTCCACCTGGACCCGTTCCAGGTCCTCACCCGCCAGGGCCGCGGGCCGGGCGACTACGACGGGGGTTGGAAGGACACGATCGATCTGCGGCCCTGGGAGACGGTCGAGGTCGCAGTCCGGTTCACCGATCACGCGGGCCGGTACGTGCTGCACTGCCACAACCTCGAGCACGAGGACATGATGATGATGGCGGCCTTCGAGACGGTTCGCTGACCGTTTGCCAGGTGCCGATAACGAGCCGCAGTCCCACCTGGTTGGGTCCCTGTCCTGGCTGGAAAAGAGAGCGGCGAACGCAACTCCGGAGTCAGCTGGCGCAGTGGCAGCTATTTCGTATCAGTCGGGGTCATCTCCGGTCGACACGGCGATCTTTGGCTACCCTCTGCATAAGCCCGAGCAGATGAGGTGGGAAGAGTGTCCGAGACCGCTAAGGCAGAGCTGACCAGACCGGCGTCGGTCGGTGCGATGCTGTTGGAACGGGTCGAGAAGTCGGGTCCGCAGGAGGCCTTCCGCTATCTGGAAGGGGAGCGCTGGGTCTCGCTCACCTGGCGGGAGACCAAGGACCGGGCCTATGTCCTGGCCGCCGGCCTGCTCGATCTCGGGATCGAGCCGGAGGACCGGGTGGCGATCACCTCCGCGACCCGGATCGAGTGGATCCTGGCGGACCTCGGCGTGATGTGCGCCGGTGCCGCGACGACGACGGTCTACCCGACCACCCAGCACGCCGACGTCGCCTACATCCTGTCCGACTCCGAGTCGAAGGTGATCATCGCCGAGAACACGGAGCAGGCCCAGAAGGTGATCGATCACCTCGAGGAGTTGCCGCACGTCACCGCGATCGTGCTGATCGACGGCTCGCTCGATCACGAGAAGGTGATCACCTGGTCGGAGCTGGAGCGGCGCGGCCGGGAATATCTGGCGGCGCATCCGGACTCGATCGACAAAACGATCGACGGGATCCGCCCGGAGCATCTGGCGACGCTGATCTACACCTCGGGCACCACCGGCCGGCCGAAGGGCGTCCGGCTGATCCAGGACTGCTGGACGTACGAGGGAGTGGCGGTCGAGGCGTACGACCTGATCGGCCCGGACGACCTGCAGTATCTCTGGCTGCCGCTGTCGCACGTCTTCGGTAAGGCATTGATCACCATCCAGCTGCGGGTCGGCTTCGCCACCGCGGTGGAGGGCGCGATCGACAAGATCGTCGACAACCTCGGCGTGGTCCAGCCGACCATGATGGCCGGTGCGCCGCGGATCTTCGAGAAGGTCCGGGCCCGGGTGATGATGGGTGCGCAGCACGGCCTGAAGGGCAAGATCTTCAACTGGGCTTTTGACGTCGGCTACAAGACGGTGCCGATCCGGTTGGCCGGCAAGGAGCCGACCGGGCTGCTCGCCGTGCAGTACAAGATCGCCGACAAGCTGGTGTTCAGCAAGCTCAAGGCCCGGATGGGCGGCAAGATCAGGTTCTTCATCTCCGGCTCGGCGGCGCTGAGCCGGGAGGTGCAGGAGTGGTTCTACGCCGCCGGGTTGCTGATCCTCGAGGGGTACGGGCTGACCGAGACCAGCGCGGCCTCGTGCGTCAACCATCGACGGGCCCCGCGGTTCGGGACCGTCGGCCCGCCGGTGCCGGGGACCGAGATCAAGATCGCCGACGACGGCGAGATCCTGATCAAGGGGCCGGGCGTGATGAGTGGCTACCACAACCAGCCGGAGGCCACGGCCGAGGTGCTCACCGACGGCTGGTTCGCCACCGGCGACCTGGGCGAGCTGGATGATCACGGCTACCTGCGGATCACCGACCGCAAGAAGGACCTGATCAAGACCTCCGGCGGCAAGTATGTGGCGCCGCAGAAGGTCGAGGGCGTGCTGGTCGCGGCCTGCCCGTACATCAGCCAGATCGTGGTGCACGGGGACGGCCGCAAATACATCAGCGCGTTGATCACCCTCGATCCGGACGCGATCGGCACCTGGGCCAAGGAGAACGACCTCCAGGTCGACGATCCCGCCGCCCTGGTCGAGCAGCCCGCCGTCCGGCAGTTGATCGACGGCTACGTCACCGAGGCCAATGCCAAGTTGGAACGTTGGGAGACGATCAAGCGCTTCGTCATCCTGCCGGGTGAGCTGAGCGTCGAGTCCGGTGAGGTGACGCCGAGCCTGAAGATCCGGCGCAAGGCCGTGGAACGCAAGTATTCCGGCCTGCTCGACGGTCTCTACGATCCGGACTGACCCTGCCGCCATGGCTGACCTGACGCTCGGTGCCGGTGATCTTGCCGGCACCGGGGTGTACGCCGCGCGCGACTTCGCCGCCGGAGAGACGGTGCTGAGCTTCCGGCTCCGGCCGTTGGACGAGCGAGAGTACGCGGAGCTGCCGGCCGGCGAAGACCTCTTCGTGCACAGTTACGGCGGCCGCAGGTATCTCTATCCGGCGCCGGCCCGGTTCGTGAACCACGCCGACGATCCGTCGTGTGCCCAGGACTTCGAGCGGCAGCGACACGTCGCGCTGCGGTCGATCGTCGCCGGAGAGCCGATCACCATCGACGCGACGTTGGAGACCGCGCGCGAGCTCGACACCTTCCTCGAGGCCTACCGGCGGGCCGCCGCCGATCGATCCGCGACCACCTTGCTGTCCCTGGTCGACAGCGATGCGACGTGCTGGCTGGCCGGACAGGGGCCCCGCGGACGGGAGGCTGTCGTCGGGGCGCTGCTGGCAGCCGAGCCGCTGCTGCCGACGGCGGTCGACTGGCAGGTCGGCACCGGCCGCTGGGAAGCCCTCTGCTCCGCGGCCACCGAGACCGCCGCCGGCCGGAGTCACCTGACCCTGCTGCTCAAGGTCATCGCCGGCAACTGGCAACTGCGCTACCTCCACCACGGCTGACCCAGCTGAACCATCGCCGTCGGTCCGGAACTTCTCGTCACTGATGTGTCCGATTGCGCCATCCCACTTCGTAGGGAGGGCAAGAGGGAGATCAAACATCGCCCGTCGTCGGTAGCCCGGCGGACTGAGTTACCAGAAAGGCTTCATCATGACCGACTTCTCCGGCAGCACGACCACTTCGGCCCCTGATCAGGTGAAGATCACCAACCACCCGGCAGCCGAGTCGCGGCCGACCACGAGGCGGATCGGGATCAAGATCGCGGTCTGGATCGTGTCGATGCTGCTCGCGCTGTTCTTCCTGTTCGTCGGCGGCACCAAGGCGCTGATGTCCTGGGAGGTCCTGGCCGCCGGGTCGATGGGCGTTCCGGTGATCCTGCTGAAGATCGCCGGCTTCGCCGAGATCATCGGCGCGGTCGGGCTGATCGTGCCCGCCGCAACCAGGATCCTGCCGATCCTGACCCCGATCGCCGCCACCGGCCTGGTGCTGACCATGATCGCCGCGACCTTCGTCGAGATCGGCCTCGGCCGTCCCGCGATCGCGATCGAGAGCGGACTCGCCGGCATCCTGGCCGCCTTCGTCGCCTGGGCCTGGTTCTCGGGCCGAGTCACCGCAACTCCCCGCCGCACCTCCACCAGCGCCGCGTGATCCCTCCCTGAAGCCGACTTGTCAGAACTGAGGATGGCTATAGCCAGCACCAGTTCTGACAAGTCGGCTTCAGGTGAGTTGCTGTGGGGTCAGCGGATGATGGAGACGATCTGGGTGGCGGCGGTGGCCAGCGGCTGGTCGCCGGTGACGGTGATCAACTCGCGGGCCCGGGCCGATCGACGGCCTCCCGGAGCTGCTGTTGGTGGATCCAGTCCTCGGTGAAGTCGCGGGCACAGTCGAGCCAGACCGGCGCCGGATCGGGTCCGGCCCAGCTGACCGGCTCGCCGAACGCGGCCAGGTCACAGCTCTGACAGAAGTCGAGGACCAGACCCGACGTCCCGGCTGAGATCGTCGCCGAGCAGATGGGCGACGAGGTCGCGGACCAGCCACGGCGCAGCGGCGGTCGGCGCCTGCCAGTCGGCGCGGGACAGGTCCGCCAGAAGCTCGAGCAGCGCTGCACGGGTCCGCCGGAACAGCGGCCGGGCATCGAGCCGAATCCCGGCTTCGTCGTTCATGGCGACCTCTCCTCGGCGAGAGCTTTCAGCGGCGTTGGCTGGATTCCCGGACGACCAGTTCGGGCGGGAAGACGATCTGCTGCCGTTCGAACGCCCGGCCCGCGGCCAGCGCCTCGGTTTCGGCCAGCAGCAGCTCGACGGCCGTCTTTCCGATCAGCTCCGACGGCTGCCGGATCGAGGTGAGCGGCACCACGGTCGAGCCGGCGAAGTCGATGTCGTCGTAGCCGACCAGCGCGACGTCCTTCGGCACGGCCAGCGGCCCGAGCAACGCGAAGGCCTGCAGCACCCCGACGGCGATCAGGTCGTTGGCGGCGAAGACGCCGGTCGGTCGGTCGGCCGGGTCCCGCTCGACGATCTCCTGCCCGGCGTCGCGGCCGGCTCGTACCGTCAACTCGGGCTGGGACAACACCTCGAGCTGGACGCCGCGGTGCTCCGCCGCCGCCTTGGTCGCGCCCTGCAGCCGGTCGGCGACCTGGAGGATGTTCAACGGACCACCGACGAACGCGATCCTCCGACAGCCCTGCTCGATCAGATGCTGCACGGCCAGATAACCGCCACCGACGTCGTCGACCGAGACCGACGAGAAGTGCCGGCCCAGCGACAGCCGGTCGACCAGCACCGTCGGCATCCCGCGGTCCCGCAGCCGGCCGAGCCGCTCGTCGACGTCGCCGACCGGAGAGATCAGCACCCCCTGGACCCGCTGCTGCTCGAACAGGTCGATGAACGCGGACTCCCGATCGGTCCGCTGGTCGCTACTGCCGAGCAGCACCGACAGTGACGCCTCGGCCGCCCGGTCGCCGGCCCCGCGGGCGACGTCGGTGAAGAACGGGTTGCCGACGTCGAGCACGATCAATCCGATGGTCCGGCTCTTGCCGGCCCGGAGTTGCCGAGCGGCGTCGTTCCGGACGAAGCCGAGGTCCTCGATCGCCTGCAGCACCCGCTCCCGGGTCGCCTCGGCCACCTTGTCGGGACGATTCAACACATTGGACACGGTGCCCAGCGCGACCCCGGCCCGTTCCGCGACATCGCGGATGCTCACCTGCGGCTTCGGGCCACGCCGCCCCGCACGATCCTCACCTGGCATGCGAGCAACCTAGTCTCCGCCCCACGAACCTGCCACCTGTCGACTAGTTCGAAACTAGCTGCCACTGAGCCCGGTGCGGCGGGAGGAGTGATCTCCGCTCTGTCTTCAGGCCAGGTACGGCCGCCGACCAGGTGGGACCGGCAAGTCGGCGGGAGTGTGTTGACACGGAACACGGGGGCGCATAGATTGCGTTCTCTGAAACGATTCAAGCCCTCGTGCGTACACCACCCCACAACGACGAAGGATGGCTCCATGACGCTGACGGCTCCGACGGCACTCCGGATCTCCCGCGTGCTGCTGGAACACAACGACGACTCGAGCACCCTCGGTACGCCGACCCCGCGGCTGACCTGGTCGGTCGAGACCGGCGATCCGGACTGGCGGCAGCAGGCGTACGAGATCGGCTACACGCCCGACGGCGGTGCGGAGCAGCGGGTCCGGGTCGAGTCGGCCGAGCAGGTGCTGGTCGGCTGGCCGCACCCGCCGCTGACCTCCCGGGCGCGGGGCGCGGTCACCGTCCGCTCCATCGGGGCCGACGGGGCCGTAGCGGAGAGCGATCCGGTCGCGATCGAGGTCGGGTTGCTGGAGCCGGGCGACTGGCAGGCCCGGTTCATCGCCGCGGCCGGGCACGGAGTGGACGATCCGGCGCCGATCATCTTCACCGCCGCCGAGGTCGCGGGCGAGATCGCCTCGGCCCGGCTCTACGTGACCTCGCTCGGCTGGTATCGCTTCTCGATCAACGGCACCCGGGTCGGCGACGAGGAGCTGGCGCCGGGCTGGACCTCGTACCAGAGCCGGCTGCGCTATCAGAGCTTCGACGTCACCGACCTGCTGGCCAACGGCGAGAACCGCCTCCAGGCGGCGCTCGGCAACGGCTGGTTCCGCGGCCAGATGACCTGGGACCTGCATCGTGATCATTACGGCGACCAGCTGGCGCTGCTGGCCCAGCTGGAGATCACCACCACCGACGGCGCGACCCAGGTGATCAAGACCGACGACAGCTGGCAGTCGGCCGCCAGCGGCATCCTGGCCGACGACTTTTACGACGGGCAGCGGACCGACCTGCGGATCTCCCTTGATCCCGAAGGCAAGGAGGCTGGCGGCGTCGAGCTCGTCGAGCGCGACCTGTCCACCCTGGTCGTCCCGTACGGTCCGCCGATCCGGATCGTGGAAACCCTTCCGGCCAAGGAGATCATCACCTCTCCGGCGGGGAAGACGATCATCGACTTCGGGCAGAACCTGGTCGGCTGGGTCCGGCTGAAGACCCGCGGCGAGGCCGGCGCCGAGGTGATCATCCGGCACGCCGAGGTGATCGAGCACGGCGAGCTGGGCGTCCGGCCGCTGCGCAAGGCCAAGGCCACCGACAGCTATCTGCTGACCGGCGGTGACGACGTGTTGGAGCCGGTGTTCACCTTCCACGGCTTCCGCTACGCCGAGGTGACCGGGGTCGACGGTCTCCAGCTCGGCGATCTCGAGGCGATCGCGATCAGCTCCGACCTGCGGCGCACCGGGACCTGGGCCAGCTCCCATGATCAACTCAATCAGCTGCACCAGAACGTGGTCTGGGGGATGCGGGGCAACTTCCTCGACGTGCCGACCGACTGCCCGCAGCGCGACGAGCGGCTCGGCTGGACCGGCGACATCCAGGTCTTCAGCCCGACCGCGAGCTTCCTTTTCCACACCGGCGGTTTCCTGTCCAACTGGCTGGCCGATCTCGCCGTCGACCAGCTGCCGGACGGCTCGGTGCCGAGCGTGATCCCCGACGTGCTGAGCGGTGGCCACAACGGCTCCGCCGCGGCGGCCTGGGGTGACGCGGCGACCGTGGTCCCGTGGGTGCTCTGGCAGCGGTTCGCCGACCAGGACCTGGTGGCCCGGCAGTTCGACAGCATGAAGGCCTGGGTGGACAAGCTGATCAGCCTGGCCACGGCGGACGGGCTGTGGCTCGGTGGCTTCCAGTACGGCGACTGGCTGGACCCGACCGCCCCGCCGGACAACGCGTTCAAGGCGCAGGTCGATCCGGACGTGGTGGCCACCGCGCATCTGATCACGTCGGCCGGGCGGGTCGCCGCCGCGGCCGAACTGCTCGGCAAGGACGACGAGGCGAAGCACTACCGTGAGGTGTCGGAACGCAGCCTGGCCTCGTTCAACGCCGAGTTCGTGACCGGCTCCGGCCGGGTGCTCGGGGACTGCCAGACCGCGTACGCGATGGCCCTGGTCTGGTCCCTGCTGCCGGACGACGAGCGCCGTCGGCATGCCGGTGATCGGCTGGCCGAGCTGGTCGAGAAGGCCGAGTTCAAGGTGAGCACCGGCTTCGTCGGCACCCCGTTGATCTTGGACGCGCTGGAGCTGGCCGGCCGGCCCGACCTGGCCTGGAAGATGATCACCGAGACCGGCAACCCGTCCTGGCTCTATCCGGTCAGCATGGGGGCGACGACGATCTGGGAACGCTGGGACTCGATGCTGCCGGACGGCACCATCAACCCGGGCCAGATGACCTCGTTCAACCACTACGCGTTCGGCTCGGTGGCGGACTGGATGCACCGCCGGCTGGCCGGGCTGGCCCCGGCCGAGCCGGGTTATCGGCGGGTGACGATCGCGCCGCTGGTGGTGGACGGACTGGACTGGTGCGAGGCGACCTACGACAGTGCGTACGGTCCGATCTCGGTGCGCTGGGAACGGTCCGGCGCGGAGGTGACGGTGCGGGCCACGGTGCCGCCGGGGGTCACGGCCGACGTCCGGCTGCCCGGTGACGACGCCGGGACCGAGGCGGTCGCCGTCGGTCACGGTGATCATGAATGGCGACGGGCCCTTTCGCAGGCCGCGTCCTGAGCTCGTCGAAGGAAGAGAAAGGAAGGCTGATGCGAACCTTTGCGGACATCACCGCATCACTGGCCGAGCAGGCGATCGAGCTTCCGTCCTGGGCGTTCGGCAACTCCGGCACCCGGTTCCGGGTGTTCGGCCAGCCGGGCGTACCGCGGACGCCGGAGGAGAAGATCGCCGACGCGGCCAAGGTGCACGAATACACCGGCTTGGCGCCGACCGTCGCCCTGCACATCCCGTGGGACAAGGTCGACGACTACGGCAAGCTGGCGGCGTACGCGACCGATCATGGGGTCGCGCTGGGCACGATCAACTCGAACACGTTCCAGGACGACGACTACAAGTTCGGCAGCCTGACCCACGTGGACGAGCGCGTACGCCGGAAGGCGATCGCGCACATGCACGAGTGCATCGAGATCATGACCGCCACCGGGTCGCAGGACCTGAAGATCTGGCTCGCCGACGGCACCAACTATCCGGGCCAGGGTGATCTTCGCGGTCGGCAGGACCGGCTGGCCGAGTCGCTGGCCGAGGTCTATGCCCGCCTCGGTGATGATCAACGACTGGTGCTGGAGTACAAGTTCTTCGAGCCGGCGTTCTACGCCACCGACGTGCCCGACTGGGGCACCTCGTACGCGCACTGCGTCGCGCTCGGGGAGAAGGCGTTCGTCTGCCTGGACACGGGACACCACGCCCCGGGCACCAACATCGAGTTCATCGTCGCGCAGTTGCTCCGGCTCGGCCGGCTAGGCTCGTTCGACTTCAATTCGCGGTTCTACGCCGACGACGACCTGATCGTCGGCGCGGCCGACCCGTTCCAGCTGTTCCGGATTTTGTACGAGGTCGTCCGTGGCGGCGGCTACGGCCAGGACAGCGGCGTGGCCTTCATGCTGGACCAGTGCCACAACATCGAGGCCAAGATCCCCGGCCAGATCCGGTCGGTGCTGAATGTGCAGGAGATGACCGCGCGGGCCCTGTTGGTGGACGGCGAGCAACTGCTCGCGGCCGAGCGGGCGGGCGACGTGCTCGGCGCCAACCAGGTGATGATGGACGCCTTCTACACCGACGTCCGGGCCGACCTGGCCGAATGGCGTAGCGGCCGCGGCCTGCCGGCCGACCCGATGAAGGAGTTCCTGGCCAGCGGCTACCTTGATCAGATCGCCGCCGACCGGGTCGGCGGCGACCAGGCCGGCTGGGGCGCCTGATCTCACGGACTTGTCAGAACTGAGGATCGCTATAGCAAGCCTCAGTTCTGACAACTCGGTTCTACGTGACCATTTGTCGACACCGGAAAGCAGCAGGACGTGACGCAGCAGAGCGAGAACAGCACCGTGGCCGAGTTGATCAGTCGGTCGAACCGGCTGGGGGCGGATCCGCGGAACACCAACTACGCCGGCGGGAACACCTCGGCCAAGGGGATCGCGACGGATCCGGTGACCGGCGGCGACGTCGAGTTGCTCTGGGTCAAGGGCAGCGGTGGTGATCTCGGCACGCTGCAGGAGTCGGGGCTGGCCGTGCTGCGGCTGGACCGGATGCGGTCACTGGTCGACGTGTACGCGTCCTGGGGTGACGGGGCGATCGAGCGCGAGGACGAACTGGTCGCCGCGTTCGACTACTGCCTGCATGGCTTGGGCGGCGCGGCGCCGTCGATCGACACCGCGATGCACGGTCTGGTCGACGCGCCCCATGTCGATCATCTGCACCCGGACTCGGGGATCGCGATCGCGACCGCTGTCGACGGAGAGAAGCTGACCGCGGAGATCTTCGGCGACCAGGTGGTCTGGGTGCCGTGGCGGCGGCCGGGATTCCAACTGGGCTTGGATATCGCGAAGATCAAGGCGGAGAACCCGCGGGCGATCGGCACGATCCTCGGCGGTCACGGGATCACCGCCTGGGGAGCGACCAGCGCCGAGGCCGAGGCCAACTCGCTGCTGATCATCAAGAAGGCTCAGGACTACCTTGATCAGCACGGCAAGGCCGATCCGTTCGGTGCTGAGCTCGACGGGTACGGCGCGCTGCCGGAGGCGGAGCGTCGGGCCAAGGCGGCGGCGTTGGCGCCGCACGTCCGGGGTCTGGCCTCGACCGACAAGCCGATGGTCGGCCACTTCACCGACACGACCGAGGTGCTGGAGTTCCTGGCTCGGGCCGAACATCCCCGGCTGGGCGAGCTGGGCACGTCCTGCCCCGATCACTTCCTGCGGACCAAGGTCAAGCCACTGATCCTCGACCTGCCCGCCGCGGCCGGCGTCGAGGAGTCGATCACCCGGCTGCGCGAGCTCCATGATCAATACCGGGCCGACTACGCCGCCTACTACCAGCGGCATGCCGATGCCGAGTCGCCGGCGATGCGTGGCGCCGATCCGGCGATCGTGCTGGTGCCGGGGGTCGGCATGTTCTCGTACGGGGCCAACAAGCAGACCGCCCGGGTCGCCGCCGAGTTCTACGTCAACGCGATCAACGTGATGCGCGGTGCGGAGTCGATCTCGACCTACGCGCCGATCGACGAGTCGGAGAAGTTCCGGATCGAATACTGGGCGCTGGAGGAGGCGAAGCTGCAGCGGCTGCCGAAGCCGCGGTCGCACGCGGGCCGGATCGCCCTGGTCACCGGTGCGGCGAGCGGCATCGGCAAGGCGATCGCCACCCGGCTCGCGGCCGAGGGCGCCTGCGTCGTGATCGCCGATCTTGATCAGGCCAAGGCCGAGGAGGCGGCGGCCGAGCTCGGCAACACCGACGTGGCGGTCGGGATCAAGGCCGACGTCACCGACTCGGCGCAGGTGCAGGCGGCGATCGACGCCGCGGTGCTCGCGTTCGGCGGACTTGATCTTGTGGTCAACAACGCCGGTCTGTCGATCTCCAAGCCGCTGACCGAGACCACCGACGCCGACTGGGACCTGCAGCACAACGTGATGGCCCGCGGCTCGTTCCTGATCTCCCGGGCGGCGGCCGGCGCGCTGATCGCGCAGGGGATGGGCGGCGACATCGTCTACATCTCGAGCAAGAACTCGGTCTTCGCCGGTCCGAGCAACATCGCCTACTCCGCGGCCAAGGCCGACCAGGCCCATCAGGTCCGGCTGCTCGCGGCCGAGTTGGGCGAGCACGGGGTTAAGGTCAACGGCATCAATCCGGACGGCGTGGTCCGCGGCAGCGGCATCTTCGCCGGCGGCTGGGGCGCCAAGCGGGCCGCGGTCTACGGGGTCAAGGAGGAGGAGCTCGGCGCCTACTACGCCGGCCGGACCCTGCTCAAGCGGGAGGTGCTGCCGGAACACGTGGCCAACGCGGTCGCCGTGCTCACCTCCGACGAGCTGAGCCATACGACCGGGCTGCACGTGCCGGTCGACTCCGGGGTCGCGGCGGCGTTCCTGCGTTGAGCGGATGATCATGGAAACCCAGCGACAGGCTCAGGGAAAGAAACCGGCGGTGTTCGCCGCGGTCGACATCGGCGCGTCCGGCGGCCGGGTGATGGCCGGCCGGATCACCGACGGCCGGGTCGAGTTGGAGTTGGTGCACCGGTTCGGCAACCAGATGGATCAGCGGGACGGCCGCCTGTACTGGGACTTCGACCGGATCAGCTCCGACGTGCTCGACGGGCTGACCCGGCTCGCCGCCCGGTACGACAACGTGATCAGCATCGGCATCGACACCTGGGCGGTCGACTACGGCCTGCTCGACTCCGCCGGTGAACTGATCGGCGACCCGGTCGCCTACCGCGACGACCGGACCGCCGCGGTGATCGGCGACGTGCACAGCAAGATCGACTTCGCCGAGCTGTACGGCATCGCCGGACTGCAGTTCCTGCCGTTCAACACGATCTATCAGGTGGCGGCGGAGCAGCGGGAGGACCGCTGGTCGCGGGCCCGGTCGCTGCTGATGTTGCCCGACCTGCTCGCCTACCGGCTGACCGGGCAGCGTCAGGTGGAGGCGACCAACGCCTCGACCACCGGCCTGTTCGATGCCACCACCCGGGACTGGTCGCCGGTGATCATGGAGCGGCTCGGCGTACCGGCCTCGTTGCTGCCGCCGGTGCTGGCCTCCGGCGAGGTGATCGGCACCCTGCTGCCGGAGCTGGCCCGGAAGACCGGTCTGCCGGCGTCGACCGTGATCACCTCGGTCGGTTCGCACGACACCGCGTCCGCGATCGTCGGTACGCCGCTGGAGTCCCCGGCCGCGGCCTACATCTCCTCCGGCACCTGGTCCCTGGTCGGGGTCGAGCTGGACCAGCCGATCCTGTCCGCCGAGAGCCGGTTGGCCAACTTCACCAACGAAGGCGGCGTCGACCGGACGGTCCGCTACCTGCGCAACGCCGGCGGGCTGTGGCTGCTGTCGGAGTGCGTCCGGAGCTGGGAGTCCGGCCGACACCGGGTCGATCTTGATCAACTGTTGGTCGATGCGGCCCGGGTCCAGGGACCGGTCGGCATCATCGACGCCGACGCCGAGGAATTCATCGCGCCGGACAACATGCCGGAGCGGATCGCCCTCGCCTGCGAGCGGACCGGCCAGCCGGTGCCGCGGACCCGGGCCGAGTTCGCCCGGACGATCTGTGAGTCGCTGGCGGTCGCGTACGCCTCGATCGTGCGTACGGCCGGCGAGCTCTCCGGCCGGACGATCGACTCGGTGCACGTGGTCGGCGGCGGCTCGCAGAACGAGTTGCTCTGCCGGCTCACCGCCGACCGCTGCGGGCTGCCGGTGATCGCGGGCCCGACCGAGGCGACCGCGATCGGCAACGTGCTGGTCCAGGCCCGCGCCCACGGTGCCCTGTCCGGCACCCTGGCCGACCTCCGCCAGGTGGTCCACGCCAGCACCGCCCCCCGCCGCTACACCCCCTCCTGAACCCCTCCGACCCGTCACATCCACCGCGACACGCCGCAGGATCGGCCGCGGATCTGACGTCTCGGCGGAACGAGCCTGCGAGGCTGCTGAAATGACCACTCTCGCGGGCCGTACCGCGGTCGTCACCGGTGCCACCGTGGCCTGGGCCGGGCGGTGGCCGTCGCGCTCGCCGGGGCCGGCGCCGAGCTCGTGTTGGTGGCCAGGGACGCCGGCGCGCTGGACCGTGTCGCCACCGACCTGGGTGGCCGGGGTGGCCGGGTGCGGATCGTTCCGGGCGATCTCGCTGCCCACGGCGGACCAGATGCGGTTGCCGACACCGTCGGCACGGCCGACATCTTGATCAACAACGCCGCGGTGGTGACCCCCCCCGGTCGATGCGAGTCGGCGGCTCCCGTCGACCGCCGTGGCCGACGCCGTCGCGGTCAACGTCACGGCGC
The DNA here is from genome assembly GCA_963746025.1 of uncultured Actinomycetota bacterium. Lineage (GTDB taxonomy): Bacteria > Actinomycetota > Actinomycetes > Propionibacteriales > Propionibacteriaceae > Microlunatus. The sequence goes on along the minus strand of CAVUZU010000009.1, from coordinate 73,206 downwards.
CGATGATCCTCATCTTCCGGCTGCTCGGTTCCATGATCGACAACAACTGGGCCGGATCGTGGCGGTGTCCAGCGGGGTCGCCGCCCGCCCCGAGTCGATGATCGGCTGCAACGTGTACGGCACCAGCAAAAGGCCGCGATCGAGGCGCAGGTAGCGAACCTGGCCGCCGAGGTCGCCGGCACCGGGGTCACGGTCAACACCTATATCGGCCCGGCATGGTCGACCGACCTGCAGGCCTGGATCCGGGACCAGGGCGGCAGTGCCGTCCAGCGGTCGCTGCGGGAGCGGTTCGTCAGCGCCCATCGCGACGGACTGCTGCGTACTCCGGAGGAGTCCGCGGCCGTCCTGGTCCGGCGGCTGGCGACCAGCGACAACGGAGCGATCTGGAATGTCTCCGACGGCTGATTCCTGAAGTGCGTCCAATTCCGGTCAGGTCTTATTGCCCATTAGTGCATGCAGCTTTTAGGATGGCCGGGTGAGTCGCTCGACGATGATCAACGTCCCGTTCGACGGCCGGGACCGGGTACGGGTCGGTCTGGTCGGGGCCGGGAACCGCGGCAGTTCGCTGCTCGGCAATCTGCTGGCGATTGACGGCGCGCAGGTGGTCGCGGTCACCGACGCCGCGCCGGACCGGGCGGACAATGCGGCCGATCGGATCGCCGCCGCGGGGTGGCCGCGGGCTGAGGCCGGCACCGATTTCCACGCGCTGATCGAGCGCGACGACGTCGATCTGGTGATCATCGCCAGCCCGTGGCAGCTGCACACGCCGCTGGCGATGGCCGCGATGCGGGCCGGTAAGCACGCCGCGGTCGAGGTGCCGGCGGCGCTCACCCTGGACGAGTGCTGGGCCCTGGTCGACACCAGTGAGCAGACCCGGCGGCACTGCGTGATGCTGGAGAACTGCAACTACGGCTACAACGAGTTGTTGGTGTTGAACCTGGTCCGCGACGGCGTGCTCGGCGAACTGCTGCATGCCGAGGCCGCCTACCTGCATGATCTTCGACGGCCGCTGATGACCCGGACGGCGTGGCGGCGCAAGGCCCACATCGACTTCGACGCGAACCTGTATCCCACCCACGGGCTGGGTCCGGTGGCGGCCTACCTCGACGTCAATCGCGGCGACCGGTTCGTCCGGATGACCTCGATGAGTTCGGCGTCCCGCGGGCTCGACGCCTGGCGAGCTGGTCATCCCGACGAGCTCGATCCGAGCACGGCCGGTGAGGTGTATCGGTGTGGCGACATCAACACCTCGATCGTCGCCACCGAGCGGGGCCGGACGATCTTGCTGCAGCACCAGGTGGTGGGTCCGCGACCGTACAGCCGGCGGAACGAGATCGTCGGCACCAAAGGGATCTTCACCGACTTCCCGCCACGGATCTTCGTCGAGGATCCGGACGATCCCGATCAACCCGAGGAGTACGCCGACCTGGCGGCCTTCCGGCAGCACGAGCACCCGCTCTGGACCGAGGAGGGCGCCCGGGCGCGGGAATCCGGCGGGCACGGCGGCATGGACTACCTGATGCTGCTGCGGTTGATCACCGCGATCCGCTCCGGCGAGGTGCCCGAGATGGACGTCTACGACGCCGCGTCCTGGAGTGCCCCCGCCGCGTTGAGTTTCGCATCGGTCGCCGCGGGTGGCACCCCGGTGGACTTCCCGGATTTCACCCGCGGTCGCTGGGCCGAGTCCCGTCCCGGCATCCGCTGATCGCGGCCGGGGACCCGATCGTCGGCGGTCCGGTCGGGGCTTGGCAGGATGCTGCGGGTGACGTACACGTATCAGTGCCCGGTCCGGTGGGGCGACATGGACGCCCAGGGCCACGTCAACAACGGAGCCTTCGTCGACTATCTGCAGGAGACCCGGGTCGACTTCCTGCACGCCGGCCCGCCGGTGATGCGGGAGTTGCTGGACAGCGGCGTCATCGTCGCCGGCCACCAGGTCGAATACGCCGCCCCGGCGGTCTACACCGGCCGACCGCTGACGGTCGAGCTCTGGGTCGATTCTGTCGGCGGCAGCCGGTTCAAGCTCGGGTACGTGATCAAGGACGGCGAGCAGATCGTGGTCCGGGCCCGGACCACGGCGACCCCGTTCGACCTGACCCGGAACACGCTGCGCCGGCTCACTCCGGCCGAGCGGGACTACCTCACCGAGCATCTGGAGCCGGCCGAGCCGCTGCGTCCGGTCGACTCGACCAAGATCACCTTCGACGGCTCCGGCCACCTGCATCCGGTCCGGGTCCGCTGGTCCGATCTGGACTCCTACGGTCACGTCAACAACGTCCGCTACTACGACTACGTCCAGGAGGCGCGGGTCGCCCTGGTGGCCGACCTGATGGGCGGCGACGACGGCAGCCAGTGGGTCGTGGTCCGGCAGGACGTCGACTACCTGAGGCCGATCGACTTCGCCGTCGAGCCCTACCTGGCGGAGACCACGGTGACCAAGATCGGCACCCGCTCGGTCTCGCTGGCCGCCGAGCTCCGGGATGCCTCCGGCACCAGGTACGCGACCGCGCGGACCGTGCTGGTCACGGACCGGCCGATCACCGAGGACTGGCGATCGTTCTTCTCCCGTTGGAGTGCGCGGTGACCGGGAGATCATGATCATGCTCGGTGCGGTACGGCGGCGACCGATCACCGCCGTCCACCGGCAGGCACCAGAACCGCTGGTGGGGACAACCTCCCGCCCACTGGTGGGCCAGCAGGCTGGGAAGCGCTGCGCCGCTGGATGACGCTGGAACCGGGCTCCGGCACGGGCCGGAGTCGGCAACGTCAGGAGCAGCGATGATCAACAAGGAACCGCAGGACCTCGGCCGCCGGAGCTTTCTGCTGGCCACCGCGACGGCCGGCGCGGCGACGCTCGCCGGCATGGTGGCACCGGCCACCGCGGCGGCCACGCCAGCCGGACCCGGGCGGGGGCATCGTCCGGTGGATCAACCCGCGATCGACGCCGTGACCGGCTCGATCGAGTCGGACCTCGTCGTCCTCAGGCGCACCATCCACGAGCACCCCGAGGCCGCGGGCGAGGAGCGTCGCACGGCCGCCCTGGTGGCGGACCGGCTGCGGGCCGCCGGGCTCGCGGTGACGACCGGCGTCGGCGGCCACGGTGTGGTCGGCCTGCTCCGCGGCGCCCACCGGGGCCGTACCGTCGGCTACCGGGCGGACCTGGACGCGGTGCCGACGGGCCAGACGGTCGGCGGAGTCACCGAGATCGGTCATCTGTGCGGACACGACCTGCATACCACCATCGGGGTCGGCATCGCCGAGGTGCTGGCCCGGCTGCGGTCGCGACTCAGCGGGACGATCGCGTTCGTCTTCCAGCCGGCGGAGGAGAACCTCACCGGCGCCCAGGCGATGCTGGCCGATGGCGTCCTGCGCCGCACCGGCGCCCGGGAGCTGCACGCGCTGCACTGCGGGCCGTTGCCCGTGGGGATGATCGCCGTCACGCCCGGCTTCGGCATGCCGGGCCTGGACCGTGGCCGGGTCACCCTCACCGGCCCCGACGCCGCGGCTCGGGCCGAGGCGCTGGCGGCCGACATCGTCGGCCTGACCACCGTGCCGCCGCCGCAGACCCTGGAGGACATGGAGCAGCTGCTGGTGGAGCTCGAGACACCGGACGGGCCGCTGGCCCGGTTCGTCAACATCCAGAACGCGACGGCGCAGCCGGCCGAGAACGGCACCGTCACCGTTCAGCTTTCTTACCGGTGCTGGCCCGAGGAGCGCTATCGCGAGGTCCGCAAGAGCATCCGCGCGATCGCGGTCCGCTACGACGGGCGCGCCGAGTTCCCCGACGACCCGTTCCCCGCCCTGGTCTGCCCGGAACGGGACGGCTCCCGGCTGGAGCGGCACTTGCGCCGTGAGCTCGGCCAGCGGCAGGTGGCCCGGATGCACGCCGCGCCGCCGTTCAACGGCGAGGACTACGCGCTGTTCGGCCAGCGGATGCCGGTCACCTACAGCTTCGTCGGCGTGCGCTCACCGGGCGCGTTGATCACCACGGCCTACCCGCACCACGTGGACTTCGACCCGGACGAGCGGGCCATCGGCGTCGGTGTCCGGGCGATGGCGGGCTGGCTCGCCGAGCGCGCCCGGCCCTGACGGTCCGGTCTCAACGGCGACACCGATCACCCGGGTTTGCCGCAGCAAGCCCGGGCGCCGGTCGAAACCTGGAGAAGGTCGCTGCCCGCCTATACCCGGTCGGGGTATGGTGCGGGTCGGGTGACACGAGGAGGTGACCGACGGGATGGGCCAGGACGATGCCGACCGGCCGGTTCGCCGGGCCCGCGCGGTCGCCCTGCTCGCCCTGACGCCGGCACCGCTGACGACCGCGATCATGCCGGGGATCGGACTCGGCCGGGAGACCGAACCGGCGCGGTTGGTCCCGGCGGCGGTCGGGATCGCCGCGGTGGTCATCATGCAGAGCGTGGCGCTCTACCGGAGCGTCGGCCCGCCTCGCTCGCCGGACGGTGGATCGGCGCGATGGCCGACCTGGACCGACCTGGCGTTCGGGCTGACCGTGCTGGCCTCGGTCCCGCTGGTCGCGCCGCTCGCCATCGACCGCTGGGACAGCTGGGCCTGGCTCGGCGGATCCGTCGCCGGCTCGCTCCCATTGCTCTTCCGCCGGGCGCCGGTGCTGATCGCCGGCTGGGTCGCGTTGCTGGTGGTGGTGCTCGTGGTCGGGATCCGGGTCGGCGAGCCACTCGGCTACGGCCTCACCGCCGTCTCGATCGGGGTGACCGTCGCCTTCATGTGCGGGCTGCCGCTCGCCCTGTGGCGGGTGGTCGGCGACCTCCGCGCCGGCCGCGAGGCCCAGGCCAGGCTCGCGGTCGCCGAGGAACGGTTGCGGTTCGCCCGCGACATCCACGACGTGGTCGGCCACACGCTCTCGTTGATCGCGCTCAAGGCCGAGCTGGTGGAACGGCTGCAGCCGGTCGACCCGGTCCGCTCCGGTACGGAAGCCGGCGAACTCCGCCGGCTCACCGCCGACGCGCTGGTGCAACTCCGGTCCACCGTCGACGGCTATCGGGGCGTCGACCTGGAGCAGCAACTCGCCTCCGTCCGGGACGCCCTGGACACCGCCGGCATCGCGCACCGGGTCGAACTCGCCGCTCGGCCGCCCAACGCCGCGTTGTCCCGGCTGCTGGCGATCGCGCTGCGCGAGGCCACCACCAACGTGCTTCGGCACGCCGGGGCCACGGACTGCGTGATCACCCTGGAGCGGGCCGGCGGCTCGCTCCGGCTCCGGGTGGACAACGACGTGGCGGCGCAGGCCGAGCCGAGCACCCGTGCCGGCTCCGGCCTGGCCGGCCTGCGGGAGCGGTTCGGCGAGGTCGGCGGAGAGATCCGGGCCGGCCGGGCGGCGGACCGCTTCGTCTTCGAGGCACTCGTGCCGGCGGGGCCGAGTCGCGAACGCGGAGATGATCATGAGGTCGAGGCATGATCACACGAACAGTCGAACGTCCCATCGGCTGCGGGATGACATGATCGAGAGATGGGCATGATCAAGGTGCTGCTGGCCGACGACGAGGCGCTGATCCGGGACGCCGTCGCCACCCTGCTCGACCTGGAACCGGACCTGACCGTCGCCGCCCGGACCGGCACCGGACGGCAGGCGATCCAGGCCGCGCTCGATCATCGCCCGGACGTCGCCGTGGTCGATCTCGACATGCCCGACCTGGACGGGATGGCGGTCGCCGCCGAGCTGGCCCGCGCCCTGCCGTCCTGCCGGGTGATCATCCTGACCGGCCGTGGCCGGCCGGCCCATCTGCGCCGGGCGCTCCGGGCCGGCGCCTCGGGGTTCGTCACCAAGGGCGCGCCGGCCGGCACGCTGGCGCAGGCGATCCGGCGGGTGCACGAGGGCGTCCGGTACGTCGACCCGGAGCTCGCCGCCGAACTGTTGATCGCGCCCGACTGCCCACTGACCGACCGCGAACTCGAGGTGCTGGCCGCCCTGGCGCAGGGCGGCACCCCGGCCGCGGTGGCTCGCCGGGTCGGTCTGTCGACGGGCACCGTCCGCAACTACGCCGCCGCGATCATGACCAAGCTGGAGGTCTCCGAGCGGGCCGATGCGATCCGGCTGGCCCAGCACCAGGGCTGGATCTGATCCAGACCGGGGATCACCGGCCGAGCACCGTACCGCCGGTCGTATCGTTGCGATCATGAACACCGACGTCGCGACCGATCAGCCCAGATCCCTGCTGGTACGCCCCGGGGAGGTCGTGATCGAACGATCCGCGATCCCGGCGCCCGGTCCGGGACAGGTGTTGATCGAGATCGCCGCGGTCGGGGTCTGCGGCTCCGATGTGCACTATTTCGATCATGGCCGGATCGCCGACTTCGTGGTCGAGCAGCCGCTGGTGCTGGGCCACGAGGCCTCGGGATTGATCCGCGCCCTCGGCGACGGCGTCACGGATCGCGAGATCGGCCAGCGGGTCGCGCTGGAGCCGCAGCAGACCTGCGGGCGCTGCAAGGAGTGCCTGTCCGGCCGCTACAACCTCTGCCCGGACGTCGAGTTCTTCGCCACGCCACCGATCCACGGCGCCTTCGCCGGCCACGTGGTGCTCGCGTCGCATCGGGCCCACCCGGTGCCGGACGCGCTCTCCGACGAGGCCGCCGCGCTGATCGAGCCGCTCTCGGTCGGCATCTGGGCGTCCCGGAAGGCCGGCGTCGAGCCCGGTGACCGGGTCCTGGTCACCGGCGCCGGCCCGGTCGGCCTGCTCTGCGCCGATGTGGCGCGGGCCAGGGGAGCGGCCTCGGTCGCGGTCAGTGACACCAACGACTACCGGCTGGGGGTGGCCCGCGATCGCGGCGCGAGCCAGGTGATCAACGCGGCCGCCGGCCCGCTGACCGAGCAACTCGACCCGGTCGACGTGATCATCGAGTGCAGTGGTGCCGAGCCGGCGGTCCGGGCGGCGTTCGCTGTCGCCGCTCCGGCTGCGCGGATCGTGCTGGTCGGGATGGGCGCCTCGTCGATGGATTTGCCGGTGGCCGACATCCAGATCAAGGAACTCGTGGTCACCGGCACCTTCCGCTACGCCAACTGCTACCCGGCGGCGATCGCGCTCGCGGCGTCCGGCGCCGTCGATCTGGACTCGCTGGTCACCGGCCGGTTCGGGCTGGACCAGGTGGCCGAGGCCCTGCGCGCCTCGAAGACCGACCCGCACTGCCTGAAGCCCGTGGTCTATCCGGCCCGCTGAGCGAACGGTCACCAGACCAGTTGTTTGGGGCCGGCCAGGTCCGGGTATCTGGACGCCACTGCAGCGGGGGTGCAAGGCGAAGCTCGTAAGACCACCGATTGATCCAGCACGTGGCCGAGCTACCCGTCCGATCCATCCCCGCAAAGAAGTCGCCGGGCGGAGTCGTGGTCTCCGCCCGGCGACCCTCCCTCCGATCGTCGCCGCAAGTCGCTCCGAGCACCCCGATGAGTTCTGGTCCGCGCCTCGGTCTACCCCTCGACACCGTTCGATGTGAAAGGACCGCTGCGATGGCGAAGATCATTTCCACCCTGTTCATCTCGGCCGACGGGGTGGCCGAGATCGACCCCGACTGGCACTTCCCGTACTTCGACGAGAACATGGGCCGCGCCGTCGGTGAGGACTACGACACCTCCGACGTGCTGCTCCTCGGCCGCGAGACCTACGACAGTTTCGCCGGCGCCTGGCCGGGCCGGGAGACCGCGGGTGGGGAGGACGCATCGTTCGCCAAGCAACTCGGCGACACCCGCAAGATCGTCGTCTCCCGCCAACCGCTCGAGTTCTCCTGGCGCAACTCAGAACTGATCGGCGACACGCTGCAGCAGGCCGTCACCGCGCTCAAGGCCGCCCCGAACCTCCGGGGCGTCCTGATCCCGGGCTCGATCTCCGTGGTGCAACAACTGCTGGCGGCCGGACTGGTCGACGAGTTGCGGCTGCTCGTGCACCCGGTTGCGGTACGCAAGGGCCGCCGACTGTTCGACGACGGCGCCGCGCCCTATCACCTGAAGGTGACCGCGACGGAGACGTTCCCCACCGGCGTGATCCGGGTGTTCTACACGCCCGCCCCGGCTCCCGGCAAGGTCGGCTACGACCAGATCACGGACCAGGTGCCGGACGGGAAGTAGCCGCTGACAGGTCTAGGGCGTGTCTCTTAAATCCTGGTCGATAGCGAGCGGCGTCCAGGGCGTGACCGGCAAGGCGGAGGAGGAGGTCGTAGCGGTGTTCTACGGACGACGACGACAACGCAGCCGGTCGCGTCCTGGGCGCCGCGCAGCCGACCAGGGTTTAAGAGAGACGCCCTAGTGTGCTGTCAGTTTAATTCGCTAAGAAAGTGCTGAGATGGCACGTCGTGGTAGTCACTGGGTTGTCGTGGTGGAAGACTTCTCAAGCAGAGAAGGGAGTCCGCGGCGAACGGGAGATCGTGATGGGGCGCGTGGGCCGACCGACAGCAGAGATCACGCTGAGTGTGGAGGAACGGGACACGCTGCAGCGGTGGACGCGGCGGCGTAAGTCGTCGCAGGCGCTTGCGTCACGGTCTCGGATCGTGCTGGCCTGCGCGGAGGGCAAGACGAATACGGTGATCGCGCAGGAGTTGGGCTGTCACCAGGTGACGGTCTCGAAATGGCGGCGCCGGTTCGCCGTGGATCGTTTGGACGGTCTGGTCGATGCGGCCCGTCCCGGCGCCCCACGCAGGGTCGGGGACGAGGTCGTCGAGGCGGTCGTGGTGGAGAGTCTGGAGACCGTGCCCGCGGACGCGACGCACTGGTCGACCCGGGACCTGGCCGCCAAGCACGGAATTAGCCGGCAGACCGTCTCGGAGATCTGGCGGGCGTTCGGTCTGAAGCCGTGGCGTCAGGACAGCTTCAAGGTCTCCCCTGATCCCGATCTGGTGGAGAAGATTCGCGACATCGTGGCGTTGTATCTGAACCCGCCCGTCGCGGCAGCGGTGTTCGCGGTGGATGAGAAGCCCCAGATCCAGGCGTTGAACCGGACAGCGCCGATCTTGCCGATGCTGCCGACCACTCCCCAGCGGGCCACTCATGACTACGTGCGCAACGGCACGATCGACCTCTTCGCCGCCTTGGAGATCGCGACCGGAAAGGTGATCACCGACCTGCGCAAGTCTCACACCAGCAAGGAGTTCGTGGCCTTCCTGAACAAGGTCAACCGGGAAGTCCCCGCCGATCTCGACGTGCACGTGATCTTGGACAACCTATCGGCGCACAAGACCCCACTGGTGCAGAAATGGCTCCTCCGGCACCAACGGTTCCACTTCCACTTCACCCCGACCTACGGGTCCTGGATGAACCTCGTCGAGCGCTGGTTCTCCGCCCTGACCACCAAGAAGCTCCAGCGCTCGACCCACGACAGTGTCCAGGCACTGGCCACCGACATCGAGGCCTGGGTCGAAACCTGGAACCAGGACCCCAAGCCCTTCACCTGGCACAAGACCGCCGAGGAGATCCTCGAACGCCTCGCCGGCTACTGCACACAGATCAACAAATAATCACCGAATTAACCTGACAGGACACTAGGTCCGCGGCTGGATGATCAGACCCTGCGTGGGCGGGGCCGGATCGTCGCCGGCATTGACCATGAAGTGCGCCGCGCGTTCCAGGTACGACCACAGGGTGAGGTGCTGCTCGGCGGTCAGGTCGAGCGAGTCAACCGCGTCCCGCATGTGCTTCAGCCACCGGTCCCGGGCCTCCGGGGTGACCAGGAACGGCGCGTGCCGCATCCGCAGCCGCGGGTGTCCGCGCTGCTCGCCGTAGCTGGTCGGGCCGCCCCAGTACTGCTCCAGGAACAGCCGCAGCCGATCCTCGGCCGGCCCGAGGTCCTCCTCGGGATACAGGTCACGCAGCGGCGGGTCGTCGGCCACGCCCTCGTAGAACCGCTTCACCAGGGCGACGAAGGTCTCGTGTCCGCCGATCTCGTCGTAGAACGACTGGCGGTCGGCTGTGTGAGTCATCGGCTCCCATTGTTCCTCATCGCCGAGACCGTTCCTCATCGCCACCACCGGCGGGGCCGGCTTGGCTGCCTGGCAGGATGAGCGGCGAACACCACACGACTGCAGGCACCCGCCGACAAGGAGATCGCATGGCAACCGTACGTACCGCCAACGCCCACTGGGAGGGTTCGCTGATGGAGGGGTCGGGGACCGTCGAGCTCGCCTCGTCGGGGATCGGCACCTACGACGTCAGCTGGCCCGCGCGGGCCGAGCAGGCGAACGGGAAGACGAGCCCGGAGGAGCTGATCGCCGCGGCGCATTCGACCTGCTTCTCGATGTCGCTCTCGCATGCCCTGGCCGGCGCCGGCACCCCGCCCACGTCCGTCGACACCTCGGCCGACGTGACCTTCGTCCCGGGCACCGGGATCACCGGCAGCAAGCTCACGGTGAAGGCCGTCGTGCCCGGTATCACCGCTGAGCAGTTCCAGGAGGCGGCCGAGGGCGCCAAGGCGAACTGCCCGGTGTCCCAGGCGCTGAAGGGCACCGAGATCACCCTCGAGGCGACGCTGGTCGAGTGACCCTTCCGGTGGCGGGCGTGGGGGTCGCCCTTACGCCCGCTGCCGTAGCCCGAATTACGCCCTCCGGCGGATGTGCCGCGACCGTGTCCCGGGGCAGGATCGCGATCATGGACCTGCCGCACTCGACGAGTTGGCCGGCGCTGCGCGGGCGTGCCGGCCGGGACGATCCGTACCGCCGCTTCCTCTACCGCTACCAGGTGATGCTGGCCCGCTGGCCGCGGCCGGTGACCACCGACCACGTGATCACCCGGCACGGCCGCACCTCGGTCACCGTCGCCGGTCGGCCCGAGGCACCGCCGCTGGTGCTGCTCGCCGGTGGCGGCGCCACCTCCACCGTCTGGTTCGCGACCGCCGCCCGGCTGGCCGATCGCTACCGGATCCTGGCCATCGACCGGCCCGGCGACGCCGGGCTCAGCGCTGCCGAGGCTCCGCTGCGCACCGCCGACGACCTGGTCGACTGGCTGGCCGCGGTGCTGACCGAGCTCGGCGTCCGGCGGGCCGCCGTGGCCGGACATTCCTACGGTGCCTGGCTGGCCTTGCGCTACGCCCTGGCCGAGCCGGACCGGGTGGCCGCGCTGGCGCTGCTGGATCCTACTGACTGCTTCGGCCGGCCGCGGTCCTCCTACGTCGCCCGGGCCCTGCCCCTGTTGGTCGCGCCGACGCCGGACCGGGCCCGGGCACTGATCCGGTGGGAATCGGCCGGGGTGCCGCTGGACAGCGACTGGGTCGACCTGTACGCCGCCGGCAGCCGGGTCTCCCGCGAACTGCCGCCACGGCCGACCCGCCCCGGTCCGGTCGCGCTGCGCCGGATCGACACACCGACCATGATCATGTTGGCCGGGATGTCCCGGGTCAACGACGCCCGGCGGACCAGGCTGGCCGTGCTGGATCGGATGCCGCAGGCGGAGATCACGGTGATCGGCCACGCGACGCATCACTCGATGCCGTACCAGCCGGCCGGTGAGATCAACGCCGTGCTGTCCGATTTCCTCCGCCGCTACGTGGATCCGGCCGACTGATCCCGGCCGGTTGCCCTCGGCCCGGTCGAGCCCGGCCCGGCAGGTTCGGCTCGGCCCGATTCGGCCCGGCCTGGTTCGGTCCGGCCTGATTCGGGCGTGGCCGGGTCGGCTTCGGGCGGCTCGGGCTCGGGTTCCGGCGGGCGACCCGGCCCGCCCTGGGAGAAGTTGCCGACCCGGAGCACCTCGCCGTTGCGGACGTACCAGACCGTGCTGTCGTCGTCGCGGAGCTGGGTCACCCGCAACCCGATCTCCTCCACCGTGCCGGACGCCTTCTCCATGTCGACGTAGTCGCCGACCCCGAGTTGATCTTCGATCAGCATGAACACGCCGGCCAGGAAGTCCTTGACGATGTTCTGCAGGCCGAACGCCAGCGTGACGCCGACCAGGGACGTGCCGGCGATGATCGTGGTCACGTTGAAGCCGAGCTCACTCAAGATCATGATCAACGTGATGACCAGGATCATCACCGTGATCACGCTCTTGGCCAGCGAGCCGAGGGCCTGGATCCGTTGCGCCCGGCGCTCGGTGGGCAGCCGGGTGGCCACGGTCAGTGCCTCGATCGCCCGGGACCGCTGCTTCGGTGTCTGGTCGAGCGCCCGCCGGACCGAACGGTTGATCAATCGGTGCGCGATGTAGCGGATGATGAACGCGACGATGATCAAGAAAACGATGCGCAGCGGCGGGAACACCGCCACCTGCGCAAGACTCCAGCTCAACCATTCGGGCACCGGACCAGAGTAGTGCCGCGGTGTGCGGCGGCCCGAGGGCACCGAACCGGGACGGTCCGGAGCGTTCTAAGGTTAGGTGTACCTAACCGAGGGGGATTCGTGAGAACCAGCCGCCGGGCGTTGTTGTCGGCAGTTACCTTGGCCGTCGCGGCCGCCCTGGTCGGCTGCCGGTCGTCGGCCGGCGGGCAGCCGAACGCCGACGTGGCCGGTCCGGCCGAGCCGACCGGCGGTGCGGCCACGGTCAGGCACAAATTCGGCGAGACCACAGTGCCGGCCGGCGTCCAACGGGCGGTCACGCTGGGCTGGAACGACCAGGACTTCGTGCTGGCCCTCGGCGTCGTGCCGGTGGGGGTCCGGGCCTGGTTCGACAGCTACCGCGGGCTGCCCTGGGTGACCGAGGTGACACAGGGTCGGGAGTTGCCGGTGGTCGCCTCGGACGAGATCGACTTCGAGGCGGTCGCGGCCGCCGACCCCGAAGTGATCCTGGCGATCTATGAATCGATCGACCGGGCGACCTACGACCGGCTGTCGGCGATCGCGCCGACCGTGGTCCAGGCCGGCGACTATCCGGACGAGGAGACGCCGTGGGACGTCCAGTTGATCACCACCGGACGCGCCCTCGGACTGGAGGCCGCGGCGACCGCCGCGCGGGACGAGGTGTGGGCGGCGATCGAGCGGGCCAAGGCCGAGCATCCGGAGTTCGCCGGCAAGGTGCTGGTCGAGGACTTCGGGCCGGAGAACGGCGGCCACTACCTGATCGGCCAGGGCGATCCGCGCCGCGCCCTGCTGGACTCGCTCGGCTTCGCCACCCAGCCGGAGGAGGGCGATCTGAGCGAGGAGAAGCTGACCGTGCTGGACCGCGACCTGCTGTTCGTCGTCGGCGCCACCAAGGCGCAGTTGATCAAGTCCGAGCTGTTCGCCCGACTGGACGTCGTCCGCGAGGACCGGACGCTCTACACCACCTTCGAATCCACCCTCGCCGCCGCCTTGTCCTATTCCGGACCGAAGGCGCTCTCGTACGCGCTGGACCGGCTCGTCCCGCAACTGGCGAACGCCCTCGCCGGCCGGCCGGTCGCCGACCTCTCCGACGCCTGACGCCCTGGCGGCCTGGTGAGTCAGTAACCGTCGCGTCGAGCAGAACGCTGGCCCGGCGCGAGTTTGTGATTGTGGTGGCGGTCTTGCGCGTCGGGTTGGGAGCTTGGCGGCTTTTCTTGGCAGCAGCGGGTCGGCGCTGGGTCGGGTTGGGTTCGCCCGCCCCGCGTCGGCGTTGTTCGTCGAGTGGTGAGTCATCGACGTGAAATCTGCCATCCGATGTCGCTACGTCACCACTCGCCGACTGCGACCCGCGCGGAAGGTGCCGAGTGTGACCCTGTTCCACGCGAGATCCGCGCCTTCCGACGTGGAGAAGGTCACACTCGACGGCAACCAACCTGGGCCGGCGGACAGCGGCAACCGACGCCGAACCCTGCCCCTTGCTGCCGCCTGAAGGTCTCCACGTCGCGACCGCAACAGGCGGCACCCGGGCGCGAGCGCCCGGAATATCGCCGCTCCGGGCGCCGAATCTGCGAGCGGATCAGCCTGACAGCAGCCTCCTAGCTCGAACCGAGGAACACGTCCAGCTCATCGGCGAGGGTGGTGGCGCTGCGGTAGGAGCCTGGAGTGATGTGCGTCAAGATCGCGAACCATCCGGCCCGGACCGCCGGCAGGGCGCGGAAGGCCGGTTGGGCCAGGGCCAGCTCGGTGGCCGGGTCGGTGCCGTCGTCGGTCCGGCCGGGCAGGCAGACGACGCCGGCGTCGGCGATCCGGTCGGCCTCCTCCCAGGACAGCTTGACGTCCTTGCCGGTCGTGTTGGCCCGGGTGACCGCGTCGAACCGGACGCCGGACCGGGCCAGCACCTGGGCCCCGTTGCTGTCGGCCGGGCGGACCGAGAAGCCGTCGGCCGTGGCCAGCCAGACCACCGCCCAGGAGCGCTGCTGCAGCGCGGCGGCCCGGCGGGATCGGATCTCGGCACACCGCTGCTCGTACGCGGCGAGCAGCCGGTCGTGCTCGGCCAGCCGGCCGGTCGCGGTCGCGACCTCGCGCGCGGCCTGCGGCCAGGTGGTGGACGATTCCGCGGTGATCAAGGTCGTCGGCGCGATCGCCTCGAGCTTGTCGGCGAACTCGCGCTGGCCGGTGCTGGCCAAGATCAACTCCGGCGCCAGCCGGGCGATCGTCTCGAAGTCGAGCTGATGATCGGTGGGTAGCTACTCCGATGCGCTGGTGTAGACGCCGAGCTCGTTGCCGCTGGGATCGGCGAAGTGCATCCGGCGCCCGCCGGGGAAGGCATACGGCTCCTGCACGACCGTGCCGCCGGCCGCCCGGATCGCGGCCACGGTGGCCTCGAGGTCGTCGGAGTAGAGCAGGACCAGCAGGCTGCCGGCCGCAATGTCGCCGTCGGTCGCCGCGAGCCCGCCGACCTCGCCGTCGCCGCCCGGGCGGCGGATGCCGGCATAGGCCGGCCCGTAGTCGTTGAAGGTCCAGCCGAAGGCCGCGGCGTAGAAGGCGCGGGAGGCCGCGAGGTCGCGGGCGGGGATCTCGATGTAGTCGATGACGTGATGGGTCTGAGGCATGTCAGCTGCTCCGTTCGGTGAGGTGTGGTGCGTCGATCACCGGCTCGAGCCGGTGCCGTGATGCCGCGAGGGCATCGACGAGTCGTTGGAGTTGATCATGGTCGGCGGTGCAGGGGAAGAGGATCAGGTCGTCGCAGCCGGTGGCCTCGATCCGCTCGACCTCCGCGATCAACTGCCGCGGGGTGATCATCGTGTCGGCGAGCACCGCGGGTGCATACCTGGCGCCGTAGTAGTGATCAAGATAGGCGGCAGCTGTCTGCCGCGATTCCGGGCCGAGGCAGAAATAGCGCTCGGTGATCACCCGCGGCCGGCCGTCCCGGCCGGCCCGCCGCCAGGCCTGAGTGGCCGAGTCGATGCCGTCACGGAGCGTCTGCAGCCCGAAGAACGGCGCGATCCAGCCGTCGGCCAAGGTCGCCACCCGGTCGAAGCCGACCGGGGTCAGCGCACCGAGCAGGATCGGTGGGCCGGACCGGGGATGCGGCGCCATCGGCCCGGCGGCGCCGGCCAGCTTGCCGGCCCAGACGTCGCGCAGGGTGTTGATCATGGTGCCGAAGCGGTCGCCGCGGCCGCGCAGCGCGACGTCGGAGGCGGCATAGTCCTCCGGCCAGCCACCCAACGCCAGGCCGGCCACGAATCGACCGCCGGCTACGAGATCGAGCGATCCGAGTTGCTTGGCCAGCAGGACCGCGTTCTGCCGGTACGGGACACCGAGGATCGTGGTGATCAACTCGATCCGGCTGGTCCGGGCGGCCGCGGCGGTCAGGGCGACGATCGGATCCAGGCTGTCGTAGACCAGCCGGTCGAGGGCCGCGAGGTGCCGGAAGCCGTACTCCTCGGCCGTGGCCGCCCAGTCGCCGAGGCGTTGGAACGGGGCCCCGGGCACGGCGGCCGGCAGCCCGACGCCGATCCTCATCGGGCACCTGCCGTGGCAGCGAGGCGTTCGCCGGCGGCCGCGGCGTGCTGGACCACGGCAGCGCGCAGCTGCCGCTCCGGTGATCGTGCGTTGCTGTGCAGGAACCGCTCTGCGGCGCCGAGATCAATGGACATGCCTCGACGCTAGGACCCGACCCGGGCCCGGGTCTTTCACAGATCGGACAGCTGCCGGGTCTAGGAGGATTCTTCAGCACCCTCGCAGGACACTAGCGCTCGTTCCGGCCGGATTTCTTGGTGATCGACTCCTGATAGAGATCGGCGTAGGTCGGCAGGTCCTTGATCAGGTCGTCGCAGAAGGCGGCGACATCGGTGCCGATGAGGTCCAGGACTCCCTGGCCGCTGGCGACACCGTGCTCGAAGAAATCGACGATCTCGGAAAGCAGGTTCCCCTCGGTCAGGTCGACCGGTCCGACCTTGAACAGGTAGCGCTGCAGTTCCTGGTAGACGATCCGGTAGTCGGGCGGCAGTGCCTTGACCCGGGCCTGGTGTGCCCGCCACTGCTTCTTGCCCTCGATGATGTCCTGGATGCCCACGTCAACCTCCTAGTCGCTTCAGTTTCCTGGCGACGTTGCGATTCAACTGATCCCGCCACCGGTCGCGAAACGTTCGGGCACCTTCGCCGCCGGCCAGCGCCGCGCAGAAGCCCGGGAGGTCGTCGCCCAGCACGTCCTGAACGCTCTGCCCCTCGCCCGACGTCTCTTCGAGCAGCCCCAGCACGCCGTCGAGGATCGGCATCAGGTTGCGACCGGTGAAGTCTCCGTAGGGCAGCAGGTGGACCTTGATCTGGTCCCACGCCGCCCGGTAGTCGGTCGGCAGGGCCTCGGCCCTGGCTTCGTGCGCCTTCCATTCCCGGGTCAGGTCGTTG
Source organism: uncultured Actinomycetota bacterium (assembly GCA_963746025.1). Lineage (GTDB taxonomy): Bacteria > Actinomycetota > Actinomycetes > Propionibacteriales > Propionibacteriaceae > Microlunatus. The sequence continues at coordinate 56,562 of CAVUZU010000009.1, read as the reverse complement.
CCGGTGATGGTGTCCCAGAAGTTCATCTGCCCTCCTTGAGCTTGTCGATGCGTGCGGTGACGTACTCCCATTTCGCCCAGAACGTCGCGAGCTCAGTGCGCCCCGCGTCGTTGAGCGCATAGAACTTGCGCGGCGGTCCGACGCCGGACGGTCGCTTGGTCACCTGGACCAGCTTGTTCCGTTCCAGCCGCAGCAGGATGGTGTAGACCGTCCCCTCGACGACGTCGGCGAAGCCGAGTTCGTTCAGCCGGCGGGTGATGGCGTAGCCGTAGGTCTCCTCGGTGCGGATGATCTCTAGCACGCAACCCTCGAGCGTGCCCTTCAGCAGCTCCGTCAGGTCCTCCATCGCGGATCCTCTCCGGCCGTGCTACTCAGTGATAACGAGTACCACTATACGGTACCACAGAGTAGCGGCTGGATCGGCCTGCCGAGGTTCAGCGGCCGTACGTCTGCCGGCCGGCCCAGAACGTCGCGACCACCGGGTCCGGCAGCTCACGGCCGTGCCACGGGTTGTTCCGGGACAGCGACGCCGTGTCCGCCGCGTCGACCACCCGCCGGGCCGCCGGATCGACCAGCACCAGGTTGGCCGGCTCGCCGGGCTGCAGCGTCCGGCCCTGCCCGGTCAACCGGGCGATCCGGGCGGGGGCGTACGACATCCGGTCGGCGATGCCGGCCCAGCCGAGCGCATCGAGCATCGTCTCCTGCAGCACGCCGAGGGCCGTCTCCAACCCGACCATGCCGAACGCCGCCTCCGCGAACGCGTGCTCCTTGTCGTGCCGGGCGTGCGGCGCGTGGTCGGTGCCAACCGCGTCGATGGTGCCGTCGGCCAGCGCCTCGCGCAGCGCGGCGACGTGCTCGGTCGGGCGCAACGGCGGATTGACCTTGTAGGTCGGGTCGTAGCCGAGCACCTCGTCGGTGGTCAGCAGCAGGTGGTGCGGGGTGACCTCCGCCGTCACCGGCACCCCGCGCCGCTTGGCCCAGCGCAGCACCTCGACCGACTCCGCCGTCGACACGTGGCAGACGTGCACCCGGGACCTGGTCAGCTCGGCCAGTTCGACGTCGCGGGCGACGATGGTCGACTCCGCGGCCGCCGGCCAACCGGGCAGGCCGAGCCGGCCGGAGACCTCGCCCTCGTGGCAGCAGGCGTCCGGACCGGCCAGTCGCGGATCCTGGGCGTGCTGCGCGATCACCCCGTCGAAGGTGCGGACGTATTCCAGGGCGCGGCGCATCAGCCGGGCGTCGGCGATGCAGTGGCCGTCGTCGGAGAACACCCGGACCGCGGCAGCCGACCGGGCCATCAGGCCCAGCTCGGCCAGCTCGGCGCCGGCCAGCCCCTTGGTCACCGCGCCGACCGGGACCACCTGGGTGTGCCCGGAGCGGAGGCCGAGCGCGGCGATGTGGCCGGCCGCCTCCGCGGTGTCGGTGACCGGGTCGGTGTTGGCCATCGCCAGCACTGCCGTGTAGCCGCCCCGGGCCGCGGCCGCGGTGCCGGTCTCGACGGTCTCGGCATCTTCCCGGCCGGGCTCGCGGAGGTGGGTGTGCGGGTCGACCAGCCCGGGCAGCGCGACCAGGCCGTCGGCGTCGATCCGGCGGGCATCGGCCGGCGCATCGGCCGGGTCGGCGAACACCCCGTCGATGATCAACAGATCACCCCGCCCGGCGCCGGCCAGGTCGGCTCCGGTGATCATGATCGAGCGCGCCGCGGGGTGGGTGGTCATCGTACGGGCTCCTTGGTGGTCGACTCGGCGGCCGCGGGTGCGGGATGATCGGCAACATCGTCGGCGCCACCCAGCAGTTGGTAGAGCACGCTCATCCGGACCGCGACTCCGCCGGCCACCTGATCCAAGATCAGCGAGTTGGCCGCGTCGGCCGCATCGGCGGAGATCTCCAGGCCGCGGTTCATCGGCCCGGGGTGGCAGATCGCGGCGTCGGGCCGGAGCAGTCGCAGCCGGTCCCGGGTGAGGCCGTAGCAGACCGTGTATTCCCGCGGGGTGGGAAAATAGCCGCCGGACATCCGCTCCCGTTGCACCCGGAGCATCATCACGATGTCGGCCCGTCCGAGCGCCGCATCCAGGTCGGAGTCGAGCTGCACCGGCCAGGTCTCGATCCCCGACGGCAGCAGTGTCGGCGGGGCGACCATGATCACCTCCGCACCGAGGGTGCGCAGCAGCGCGACGTTGCTCCGGGCCACCCGGGAATGGGTGATGTCGCCGACGATCGCCACGGTCTTGCCGGTGAAATCCTCGATCGTCGGATCGAGCGTGCGGAAGTGCCGGCGCATCGTGAACGCGTCCAGCAACGCCTGGGTCGGATGCTCGTGCATGCCGTCGCCGGCGTTGATCACGTGCGCGTCAATCCACTGCGCCGCCTGCTGCGGCGCGCCGGAGGCCTGGTGCCGGATGACCAGGGCGTCGACGCCCATCGCGGCCACCGTGAGCACCGTGTCCCGCAGCGATTCTCCCTTGGAGACCGACGATCCCTTGGCACTGATGTTGATCACGTCCGCGGACAGCCACTTGCCGGCGATCTCGAACGACGACCTGGTCCGGGTCGAATCCTCGAAGAACAGGTTGACCACCGTCCGGCCGCGCAACGCCGGCAGTTTCTTGATCGGCCGGTGCAGCACCTGGGCCATCTCCTCGGACAGATCGAGGATCTCGATGATCTCCTGCCGATCAAGATCGGCGGCGGACAACAGATGTCGCATCAGCCGGCTTCCCCCTCTGTGTCCTGGTCCCGGGTGATCGTCACCTCGTTGACTCCGTCCAGCTCGGCCAGCCGGACCTGGACCCGTTCGCTGGCCGCGGTCGGCAGGTTTTTGCCGACATGATCAGCTCGGATCGGCAGCTGCCGATGCCCCCGGTCGACCAGCACGGCGAGCCGGACGGCCCGCGGCCGACCAAGATCACCGAGCGCGTCCAGGGCGGCCCGCACGGTGCGGCCGGAATAGAGGACGTCGTCGACCAGGACCACCACCGTGTCGTCAAGATCGACCGGTAGCCGGGTCTGGGCCGGCGCCCGGGTCGGATTGCGGCGCAGATCGTCGCGATACAGGGTGATGTCCAGGGCACCGACCGGGACCCGGACGCCCTCGACGGCGTCGATCGCGTCGGCCAGCCGTTCGGCCAGCGGGACGCCACGGGTCGGGATGCCGAGCAGCACCAGACCACCGGCACCACGGTTGGCCTCGAGGAGCTGATGCGCCATCCGGGCACACGCCCGGGCGATCTGTTCGGCGTCCATCACCACCCGGGAACCCGTCGCGGAAGCGTCGGCGGGGCGATCGGACACGGTGCCTCCTGGCTCGGCTCGTCGGGACGGGCGGCGCGCCCCCCGCGGCGTGATCGATCGGGGCTTGATCGACTACCGTAGGGCGCGTGAGTGAACTGCTGAGCATGGTAGTGCCCCTCGAAACGCTATCGGGCTGGCCTGAGGTCGCGAACCCGACCGCCCTGCAGACGTTGGGGCTGCTGGTGGGCTTCCCGGGTTTGGCGTTCCTGGTGATCTTCGCGCTGGGCAAGGCCTCGGCGTTGGTCGGTGCCAACAAGCGGCAGTCGCTCGCGATCACCGAGCCGGTCTGGCTGGGCGGCGGGCCCGAGGCCGGCACCCTCGAGGCCGGATCCGCCATCGCGGAGCTGCCGGCCGGGCCGAGCAGCACCGCCATCCCCGCCGAGGTCGGAGGCGCAAGTGCCCGCTGGTAACGACCTGACGCCGCAGCAACTGGACCGGCTGCAGCGCGCGGTGAGCAACGCCGAGTCCATCTCGGGGCTGACCTTCTCGGTCTTCATCGGCGTTGCCGAGGAGGATTCGCGCACCTACGCGGCCCGGCTGCATGCCGGCCTGGCCGATCCCGATCACTCGGTGCTGGTGCTCTGCGATCCGGAGTTCCGGGCGCTGGAGATCATCACCGGAGCCGAGTCCCGGCGGGTCCTCGACGACGTCGAATGCCGACTGGCCGCGGCCAGCATGCAGTCCTCCTTCGCCGGCGGCGACATCGTCGGCGGCCTCGTCCTCGGCATCCAGCAGCTCGGCGAGTCCGCCCGCAAGCCCCGTACTCTGCACGTCAACCCCTGACCCCCGACCCGTCGGTCGGCCTGGTGCGTTTCTCGCCACAGGTAGAGAAATGGTGCTCGGGTCGGGACTGGTGGGTGCGTTTTCGGCACAGGTAGAGAAACGGTTCACCGGGCCGCGGGACTGGGCCTGCCTACACCGGTCGGCGCGGCGACCCGGACGCTGGCAACTCCGGGGAGTCTTGGGACTTCAGCCGTGGCAGGGGGCGGTGGTCGGCGTGAGCTCGGGGAGCCAGTCGGGTGCCGGGCGTGGGTCGGGGGTCGGCTGGATCCGGCCGTCGACGTCGGCGTACGTCCACGCCGGACCATGATCAACCAGCCGGTGCAGACCGGTCAGCAGCGCGTCGACGTCGGCCGAGGACGAACCGAGGCCGATGCTGACCCGGACCGCGCCGGCGGCGCAGCCGAGCCGGGTGAGCAGGGGATGGGCGCAGAACTTGCCGTCCCGGACGCCGATCCCGTGCTCGGTGGAGAGGTAGGCGGCGACCAGGCCGGGGTCGAACCCGGTCACGGTGAACGCGACGATGCCGACCGTGTCCGTGCTGTCGGCGAAGATCCGCAGCCGGCGCAGTCCGGGGACCTCGTCCAGTCCGTCGTGCAGCCGGGTCAGCAGCGCCCGTTCGTGTCGATCGCGGCGCAACCCACCGATCCCGGACAGGGCCCGGCAAGCCGCGGCCAGGGTGACGGCGCCGAGCACGTTCGGCGTGCCGCCCTCGTGCCGGGCCGGCCCGGTGGTCCAGTCGGTCCGGTCCGGGTCGACCCGGCGGACCGCGCCGCCGCCGGCCAGGTACGCGGGCGCCGCGTCCAGCCAGTCGGACCGGCCGACCAGCACACCGGCGCCGAACGGGGCATAGGTCTTGTGGCCGGAGAAGGCCAGGAAGTCGATGCCGAGCGCGGCCAGGTCGAGGTCGCGGTGTGGCACCAGTTGCGCTCCGTCGACGGCCAGCCGGACGCCGGTCCGGGCACACAGCTCGGCGATCCGCTCCAGCGGCAGCACCTCGCCGGTCACGTTCGAGGCGCCGGTGATCGCCAGCAGCCCCACCTCGGGCCGGGCCAGCTCGGCGGCCAGCAGGTCCAGGGTCTCGGCGAACGTCGGCCGAGCGGTCAGCACGGTGCCGCCGATCCGCTGCCAAGGCAGCAGATTCGCGTGATGCTCGATGTCCAGACAGACCACGCCGACGCCCGCCGGGACCGCCTGCGCGAGCAGGTTCAGCGCGTCGGTCGTGTTCCGGGTGAAGATCACCTGCTGGTCGGCCGCCGCACCGGTCACCTCGGCGATCGTCCGCCGGGCCTGCTCGTAGGCGGTGGTGCTGACCGCCGAGGCGTAGCCGGCGCCGCGGTGCACCGAGGCGTAATACGGCAACACCCGGCCGAGTTCGTCCAGCACCTCGGCCAGGGCAGGCGCGCTGGCGGCGTAGTCGAGGTTGACGTAGCGGCGGGTGCCGCCGTCGGCCAGCGGGACCTCGAGATCGGCACCGCTGACCGCCCGCAGCGACGGCACCTCCGGCCTTCCGGTCGCGGCGCCGGTGCGGCGGGATTCGGTCCGGCGCGATTCGGTCCGGGCGGATCCGGTCGGTCGGGGTTCGGTGACGACGGTCATCGCCGGGGCTCCTTCACTCCATGGGCCCCGGATGACGATCCGGTACGGCCCGCGCTTGCCAGTGGTGGCCGTGTGGTTCACCCGGGGCACCCCGCCGCGGAGGAGGGTTGCCGACCAGCAAGCCGGGGCTGAACGCTGGTACTCGTCACACGTGATGCTGGATCGATTGCACCCGACAGACAGCCGCCACATCAAGCCAAATATCAATTATTGAGATTCCTATCCGTAATTCGAGACGATCGATGCCGGCCGCCGTACTCGGCGGGCTTCGGCCGCTCGGCGCGACTGTCGTTGGTCGGCGCGACCCGTTGCAACGGTCGCGTCCGCCGAGAGGGGTCGCGTCGCCGACAGGCGTCGATCAGCGACCTGGTGCGGCTCGAGACGTGGGGCGGAGTGGAATCGCTACGGTAGGCGACCATGGACCAGGGCGTCAGCGCGTTGATCATCGTCTGCGGCTTCATCGTGGGTTTCGTCGGCCTCGGAATCGGCGGTTGGCGGAAGCGGAAGCGGCAACGCAAGGAGGCCGACGATCTCGGTCGGCGGCTGGGGGCGCGCTGGTTCACCGCCGCCACCGGGCTCCCGTTCGGCCGGATCCACGATCCGATCACCGGCAACCCGTACTCGGGGACCGGTCAGGTGTTCGACTACGCCTTCGCCGCGGAATATCGCGGTCGCCGGGTGGTGGCGATGGAGTTCTCGACGATGTCCGGCTCGTCGACCTCGCGCAGTCGGGTCCGGAACCATTCGGTCCAGGTGCTCGGTCCGCAGACCCCGGTGCTGATGGTGCTGCCGCGGAACTCGGCGTTGGCCGGCCTCTGGAAGGACCTGACCGAGGTGCCGGTCGGCTCCGCCGAGTTCGACGGCCGGTTCATGGTGCTGGTCAAGGATCCGGCGAACTTCCCCGGCCTGCCGGCCGCCGCCGTCGCCTGGTTCCTGGCCCGTCCGAACGGCGTGTTGATCGTCAAGTTCACCGGCGACGGGTTCGAGGTGTCCTCGCCCGGACCGCTGCCGGGCTGGGACACGACCCGGCTGATCAACGATCTGGTCGATCTGTGCGATCTGGTCGAGACCGGCCAGGTGCGACCGGCGCCACGGCTGGAGCTGGCGTCGCAGGCGCCGCCGCACAACGGGGTGCTGAACGCCCTCAGCGGCTGTCTGCTCGGCGCGACCGTGATCTTCTGGCTGGCCGCGTTCACGATCAGCAACCCCAGCAGCGGGCTGGTGGTGATCGGCGTCCTGGTCGGGCTGGTGGTCGTCGGGGTCGGGCTGAACTGGCTGCTGCAGCGCCGGCGTCGGTCGCGTTGACCGGGTCCGGCGGCCGGAACGATCGGGGTGGCCAAATCCGGCAGGGTGTGGCTACAGTGGGCGACATGACCAACTGGTCGCTCCTCCTTCGCTGCCGCAGCGAGGCCCGCTAAGGGCTGGCACCCTCGCTGCGGAGTTCGCGCGTCCGGCCGACTCAATCCTGAGCAGCGAGGAATCTCATGACCAGCAGTACCGCCAAGCCGGCGTCCGTGACTCGACCGCAGTCCGTACCGGTACAGCAGCCCAGCCCGATGCCGTTCCAGCGCTATCGCGCCTTCACCCCGATCGACCTGCCGGACCGCACCTGGCCCGAGCAGCGGATCACCGAGGCGCCGCGCTGGCTGTCCACCGATCTCCGGGACGGCAACCAGGCCCTGATCGACCCGATGACGCCGGCCCGCAAGCTCAGGATGTTCGAGCTGCTGGTCCGGATGGGTTACAAGGAGATCGAGGTCGGCTTCCCGTCGGCCAGCCAGACCGACTTCGACTTCGTCCGGCAGTTGATCACCGAGGCCCGCGTCCCCGACGACGTCACGGTTTCGGTGCTGACCCAGGCCCGGGAAGATCTGATCGAGCGGACCGCCGAATCGCTGGTCGGCGCCAAGGCCGCGACCATCCATCTCTACAACGCGACCGCGCCGCTGTTCCGCCGGGTCGTGTTCAAGATCGACAAGGCCGAGTGTCTGGCGCTGGCCACCCGGGGCACCGAACTGGTGATGAAGTACGCGGAGCAGCACCTGGGCGACGTCGAGTTCGGCTATCAGTACTCGCCGGAGATCTTCACCGGCACCGAGCCCGAGTTCGCGGTCGAGGTCTGCAACGCCGTGATGGACGTCTGGCAGCCGACCGAGGGGCGGGAGATCATCCTGAACCTGCCGGCGACGGTGGAGATGTCCACCCCGAACACGTACGCCGACCTGATCGAGTGGTTCGGCCGCAACGTCCGCAACCGGGAGCACGTCGCGATCAGCCTGCATCCGCACAACGATCGCGGCACCGCGGTCGGCGCGACCGAGCTGTCCCTGATGGCCGGTGCGGACCGGGTCGAGGGTTGCCTGTTCGGCCACGGTGAGCGGACCGGCAACGTCGACCTGGTCACGCTGGGCATGAACCTGTTCTCCCAGGGCATCGATCCCAAGATCGACTTCTCCGACATCGACGAGATCCGTCGCACGGTGGAGTACTGCACCAACCTGCCGGTCCACCCGCGCCATCCGTACGCGGGTGACCTGGTCTACACCGCCTTCTCCGGGTCCCACCAGGACGCGATCAAGAAGGGGTTGGAGGATCTGGAGGTTCAGGCCAGGAGCCAGGGCATCGAGGTCTCCGAGATCACCTGGGAGGCGCCCTACCTGCCGATCGATCCGCACGACGTCGGCCGCACGTACGAGGCCGTGATCCGGGTGAATTCCCAGTCCGGCAAGGGCGGCGTCGCCTACATCATGAAGAGCGAGCACGCTCTCGATCTGCCGCGGCGGTTGCAGATCGAGTTCTCCCAGGTGGTGCAGGCCCGGACCGACACCGACGGCGGCGAGATGACGCCGGAGGTGCTGTGGGAGATCTTCTCCTCGGAGTACCTGGACCCGGAGGCACCGCTTCATCTCGATCATGTGATCGGCGCGACCAGCAGCGACAGCGGCGACACCGTCGCGGCCTGGGTGATCGACAAGAGCGAGGTGAAGGAGGTCAGCGGCGACGGCAACGGCCCGGTGTCCGCCTACGTCGACGCCGTGTCCGCCCTGGGCTACCAGGTCCGGGTGCTGGACTACGCCGAGCACGCTCTCTCCGCCGGCGGGGACGCGATGGCCGCCGCCTATGTCGAGGCCGAGGTCGGCGAGGGTGAGGACGCGCGGGTGGTCTGGGGTGTCGGCATCCACGCCAACATCGTCACCGCCTCCCTTCGCGCCGTGACCTCGGCGATCAACCGGGCCCACCGCTGACCGGTGTCCTAAGACCCGCTTGTCAGAACTGAGTTGTGCTGGGGCACAACTCAGTTCTGACAACACGGCGTGATGATCGCCGAAGGGCGCGAACGGCCGCCTTGTCGCTCGGTCGCACACTGAGTCGGGGCTGATTCCCGATCGCCGTGTGCCCCAGCAGCACCGCCTCGACGGTCTCGCCGATCCCGGGGAACTCCGGCTGCGCCTCGTCCGGATCATCCGTGATCATTGTGATCACGACGACCCCTTCCGGTTCCTCGCCAAGCTCGACAAAGAATCCGAAGTTCTCGTGCCTGGTCACCGGGCCGCGGACCAGTCGCGGTGGTTGATCAGCACTCATCCGTGCTGCGAATGATGCGCCGCACCTGCTCCAGGCTCGCCCGGAAGAACTCCCCTCCGGCTCCTGCGCGACCGGCCATCCGCGATGAACCGGCCATCCGATGCGTACGCCCGCAAGGGAAACACCGGCTGCGTGCGTCGGTAGCCCACCGTCCACCGGAGGCCGGGATCGGTCCCCCGCGCTCCTTCTTGATCTCGGAGATGGCGGCCTCGATGATCAGCTGCTGATCACTCCACAGCGCGTCGGACACGATGGCACCACCTCGGGTCAATCGAAGAACTCCGGCGGCGCCGCGTCAACCGCAGACTGCAAGGCCGTCGGTGTCACCTTCGCAACGATGATCAGCCGCTTCCACGAGACGCTGGTCGATCCCAGGCTCAGTTCGGTGGCGATGTCCTGGGCCAGCCGAACCGGCTCATAGAAGGTGACCGGGACGATCCTCCCGTCCGCCAGCTCGACATCGGCATCGTCGAGATGACCCTTCGACTCGGTGATCTGCCAATCGTGCTCGTCGAAGTCGGCAGGTGGGATGATCCGGGTCATTTGCGCTCGAGGGGAGTGTACGCATCTCGGCCAGGTCGCCGAACTGTCCCGGCATGTCGGCGAGCACGGGATGATCTTGGTGGTAGGCGAAGTCGAGGTGCCGGATCCGCAGCACCGCAGGGGATCTCGTCGGCTCCTGGGCCGCTTCCGCGTGGGCTTCGGTGGCGGGCTCGTCGTCGGAGTCGGGCACCTGGATCACGCCGACGATCCGGCCGAGGGAGGCGAGCGCCGACTGCAGGTCGTCCACCACGATCAGCAGCTGATTGATCGGGTCGAACTACCGCAGGAAGAACAGCATCGCCGTGGTCGCCGCCCCCATCGTGCCGAGGTCGTTGTTGATCAACCAGAAGCCGACCAGCAGGATCCTGGTCATGCCGAGGAACTCGGCGAAGTTGAGCCGGCCGAAGAAGCGGTTCTGCAGCACCCGGGCCCCATCGCCCAGCCGACCACCTGCCACGAGGCGGCGGCGATCCGCCGGCCGTGCCGGCCACTCATCCGGTACGCCAGCACGGTGTCCAGCCCGCGCAGCCCGGCCGGCACCTGATGGGCCCGGTCGGCCATCGCGGCCCGCTCGGCGGCATAGACCGGCGGCGCGGCCCGGCGATGCCAGCGGACCGCCAGCACGTGCACCGGGATGATCCCCAGCAGGGCGAGTGCGTACCGCAGATCGAGCACGGCCATCCCGGCGAACGTCAGCACGATCGTGAACAACGCCCCGGCGTAATCCGGGGCACCGCCTCGGCCACCCGAGCCACATCGTCGCTGACCCGGCTGATCAGGTCGCCGGTGCGGGCCGTTCCACCACCGACTGCGGCCGCAGCAACGCCCGGGTCACCATCCGCTCCCGCAGCGTGGCGAGCACCGACTCGATCAACCGGGCGGAGAGCACCAGACCGACGCCGGTCAGCACCGCGCCGACGATCCCACTGCCGACCATGATCAGCCCGAGCTGCCAGATCCGGGTCGCCCAACCGGCCGTCGATCGCGTCGACGATGCCGCCCAGCGCTGCCGGCATCGCCAGCCCGGCGACGTTGGCGGCGATCAAGGTCACGATCAGCAGAGCGACCCGCCTCTTGCACCCACGGAGGGCGTGCAGCACCTCGGCGGTGAACTGCGGCTGGCCGGCGATCGGCAGCCGGTCGTTCCGGCCGGCCGTGCGCCTCGGACCTGACGGGCGCTCTCGGCCTCGGTGACCGAATCGACGGCCGTCGTCGGATCGTGCAGCACCAGGACCGGCGCGTCCTGGGTTAGCGCCACCCGCTGTCGTTGCCCGCCGGACAGCCGGGTCCGGCCTCGCCGACGGCGGTGCGGGTGCCGTCCGGCAGCACCTCCATCAGCTCCGCCGCGCCGGCCTGGGCCAGCACTCGGTCGGCGCGTTCCGGGTCCGACTCGCCGAGCTCGAGATTGTCCAACACCGTTCCCTCGAACAGATCCGCGGCATGCGGCGCGACCAGCAGCTCGGCCCGGATCGCCTCCGGCCGGTAGTCGGCCAGCTCGCTCCCGCCGTAGCGCAGCTCGCCCCGCTCGAGCGGCCGCCGGGCGGCCAACAGGTCGACCAGAGCGTCGGCCTGACCGCCGGCGCCCTTGAGGCCGACGAACTCGCCGGCCTCGACCCGGAGGTCGAGCCCGCGCACCGGCCCGGCGGTGACTCCGGCGAAGATCACCGGCGCGGCTGTCCCGGGCCGGTCCGGGAACCGTGAAGCATCGGCGCCGCTGTGAGCACCGCGAGCAGCCGGGCGGCGGAGGCCTGCGCGGCAGCCCAGATCGGGCCGGCGTTCCCGGCGATGCTGCGCAGCGGACTGAGGATGAACTGGGTCAGCCCGACGATGGTGATCAGGCCGCCGACGCTGAGCGCCCCGGTCAGTGCGAACAACCCGGCGGCGACGGAGATCGCGGCGGCGAAGATCATGCTCACCCCGGACATCGTGCCGACATAGCCGTCGAACGCCCGCCGCGCATGCAGGGTGCCCGCGAGCGCCTCCCGGCTGACCTGGCGATAGCGCTCGGCGGCGACCCGCTCGGCCCGCAACCCGCGCAGCACCCGATAGCCGGTGACCAGGTCGGCAGCCCGGCCGAACGCCGACGCGGCCAGGTCCTGCTCGCTCTGGCTGCGCCGCCGCAACGGCCCGCCGGCGCGGTCCAACAGCAGCAACATCAGCGGGGCGCCGACCAGCACCGAGATCCCGAGCGGCCAGCACAACATCATCAATACAGCCGCCGTCGGTACGGCGAGGGGTCAGGCGATCAGCCGGCCGGCAGCGACCGGCAGCGTACGCATCATCGGGTGGTTTTGCGGCTGCCCGGCCGGATCCTTGGCCCAGGAGGTGTCGGCGGCCGGCGTTACCATCGACACCATCAGCAGCCGGTTGCCGGCCCGGACCAAGCCGATGCTCTCCGTGGTCGGCTTGCTCTGCCGCTCCTGGTACTCCAGCCGCAGGTGCTCGGCGACGACGCCCTCGGGCAGCGGCACCGGCTTGGCCGCCACCGGGCTGGGCTGCAGGTAGCCCTGCTGGCGCAGCATGCCCGGGCAGTCGCGGACGCTGCGGCCGAGCTCGGCGTAGGCCTCCTCGGCCGCCGCATCGGAGGAGTAGTCGGCGATCAGGGCGGTGCCATGACCGCTGGCGGCCAGCGTGTAGTCACGCCGAAAGAGGTTGGCCGGGTCGGCCAGCACGGTGATCGACGGCAGGCAGACCGACGGCAGTTCGTCGCCGTACTCCTCGGCGGTGGCCCGCTCCTGCCAGTCGCCGGTGGCCCGCCAGGCGAGGTCGGTGGCGGCGGGCAGATTGCCCTCGGTGATCGGCGGCCGCGCCTGCTGCGTCGGCTCGCTGGGCGATGCCGGCCTGGTCGGCTTCGGCGCCGGGGAGGGCGAGCGCTTGGGCGGGCTCGTCTCGTCCTCGGTCTCCTCGTCATCGGGAGCGTGCGAGTGCTCGTTCTCGATCGGCGTCTGGGCCGAGCTGGCCGGCACCCGGGCCAGGGACGTCGCGGGCGGCGGGCCGGACTGGGCCGGCGCGGCGGTGGTGACGGATCCCGGCCGGTTGACCAGGACGAAGACCACACCCAAGACGGCGATCGCGATCATCGCGATTCCAACAGCGCCGAGAATGCGCCCGGACCCGGGCGATTTCGGCGACGGTGACCGGCGCTTACGCACCCGTTCCTCCTTGTCGATTCCCCCGAGGACTCGTCTCTGCATCGGCGTCGTGCTCGACTCCGGTGGTCGCTGCAGCACAATACCTCGTCAGCGGAACCCGTTCTCGGGTGTGGCAGCGGGTACGGACTCCGACCGCATCCAGGCGTCGAAGAACGGTCCGAGATCCGTGGTCGTCCTGGCCTGCGCCGCCGCCATCCAGTCCTCGACGCTGCGCGGGCCGGGGTCGGCCGCCCAGTCCCTGGCCAGCGCGAAGAAGGCGTCGTCGCCGATCACGTTGCGCAGCGCCTGGAGCGTCATCGGCCCGCGGCTGTAGACGGTGTTGAACAGCTGGTCGGCGCCCGGATCGACCATCGTGATCCGCCAGAACTCGCGGACCCCCTTGACCCGGTCGTAGAGGGCGGCGAACGACTCGTTCGCGGGCCGGCCGTTGCGTTCCCGGTACAACCACTGCGCCCAGGACGCGTACGCCTCGTTGATGAAGATGTCATCCCACTGGGCGACGGTGACGCTGTTGCCGAACCACATGTGCGCCAGCTCGTGCATCACCAGCTCCGGTCCGTGCTCGGAGTCCGCGATCGCCTCGCGCTGGTAGATCGGACGCGGCTGCGTCTCCAGGCCACCGAACCAGAAGTCGTGCACCGGGACGACGCCGCCGAGCTCGCTGAACGGGTACGGGCCGAACGACGCCTCCATCATGGTGATCAACTCGGCCGACTTGGCCAAATTGGCGAACGCGGCCGCCCGCTGCGGTCCGGGGATCTGCTCCGACACCGCATAGAGGTACGGCCGGCCGGCGGCGACCCCTTCCTTGATCTCGTACCGGCCGATCGAGATGAAGTTGAGGTAGGTCGCCATCGGCTGCCGGGAGATCCAGCGCCAGGTGTCGTGATCTTCTTCGTCGGCGACATCGCGGGACTCCAGCCGGCCGATGCTGATCACGTCGAAGCCGGTGGGCACCCGGACGCTGACATCCATCAGGGCGACGTCGGACGGATGATCATTGGCCGGATACCACCAGGCCGAGCTCTCCGGCTCGCCGGTCACGGTCCACTCCTCGCCGGTCGCGTACCAGGCCCGGATCTCGTCGCGACGGATCTTGCCCGGCTCGCCCGCGTATTCCACCTGGACCTGGAACTCGTGGCCGGACTCGACCGGCCGGCCGGGCGTGATCTTGACGTCCTGGAAGCCGGACTTGGCGAACTGCGCCTCCGCTCCGTCGACCAGCACCCGGCTGACCGGCAGCGCGAGATCGACGTAGAACGAGGCCAGCGGCTGATCGGCCCGGGCGTTGATCGTGGTCCGCCCGGAGAGCCGGCCGGCGGTCGGATCCCAATCGACCCCGATCGTGTACTTGCTCACGTCGTAGCCGCTGCTGCCGTAGTCGGGAAAGTAGCGATCACCGACTCCGGGCTTGCCGGCGCCGGGCTCGGGCAGCACCACCGGCGAGGCCTGTTCGCCGGCCGAGCGGTTGATCAAGATCGGGATGCCGACCGGTACGGCGATCGCCAGCAGGACAGCCACCGCCATGATCACGGCGAAGACGTACGCGGCCCGGTGCGGGCGGTGGCGCGGCGGTCGGGCAGGCGTCGGCGAGACGACCGGGAATCGGCCCGACGGATCGGGCGGACCCCAGCCGGGGTCAACGTTCGACATGCGCCAGTGATCGCAGATTCCGGTCGAGGTGCCAGGCGACATAGCCGCCGGTGATCGAACTGGCCTCGGCCATGATCACCTCGGGCTGGTTCCGGGTCGCCTCCCAGCGCCCCTCGAGCAGGGCACTGAGCAGGGCCAGGGTTTCGGGGTTCGGCCGGCTCGACCCGGCCGGCCGGCAGGGCTCGCAGACCACGCCGCCGGCGGTGCTGGAGAAGGCCCGGTGCGGCCCTTCCAGCCCGCACCGCGCGCAGTCCACGAACGACGGCGCGTAGCCGGCGATCGCCATCGCCCGCAGCAGGTAGGAGTCCAAGATCAACGACGGCGTCCGTTCGCCGTCCCGGGTGCCGCCCTGCAACACCCGGAGGGCACCGGCCAGCAGCAGATAGTGCTGCACCGCCGGCTCGCGTTCCTCGGCCACCAGCCGGTCGGCGGTCTCCACCATCGCCTGGCCGGCCGTGTATTTGCGGTAGTCCTGGCCCAGCTCGTCGCTGTGCGGCTCCAGGGTGACCGCCTGGGTGATCACGTCCAGCGTCCGGCCGATCGCGAACTGCAGGTCGACCCGGGAGAACGGCTCCAGCCGGGCGCCGAATTTCGAGGAGGTGCGGCGGATCCCCTTGGCCACCGCCCTGATCTTGCCGTGCCGCCGACTGAGCATGGTGATGATCCGGTCGGCTTCGCCCAACTTGTGGGTGCGCAGCACGACGGCCTCATCGGAGTAGGTCGGCACCCGGCTATTGTCCCCTACGTGCCAAGGCGATCCGGGCAGCGCACGCCGCCCCAACCCCATCCCAGTGGTGCCCGTCCGCCGCGCATCAAGGCGGACCGGTTGCCCCGGCACGTCGCGATCGTGATGGACGGCAACGGACGCTGGGCCAAGGCCCGCGGGTTCCCGCGCACCGAGGGCCATTCGGCGGGGGAGTCGTCGCTGTTCGACGTGATCGAGGGGGCGATCGAGGTCGGGGTGAAATACCTGTCGGCGTACGCGTTCTCGACCGAGAACTGGCGCCGGTCGCCGGACGAGGTGCGCTGGCTGATGGGCTTCAACCGGGACGTGATCCGCCGCCGCCGCGACGAACTGGACGCGATGGGCGTCCGGGTTCGTTGGGCCGGCCGGCGGCCCCGGCTCTGGCGCAGTGTCATCTCCGAGCTGGAGGAGGCGGAGGTGCGGACCGTCGACAACGACGTGCTCACCCTGCAGTTCTGCGTGAACTACGGCGGCCGGGCCGAGATCGTCGACGCCGCACGGCGGATCGCCGAGGAGGCGGCGGCCGGCCGGCTGGATCCGGGCCGGCTGACCGAGGACCGGTTCCGTCGCTTCCTGGACGAGCCGGACATCCCGGACGTCGATCTGTTCGTCCGCTCGTCGGGGGAGCAGCGCACCTCGAACTTCCTGGTCTGGCAGTCCGCCTACGCCGAAATGGTCTTCCTGGATCGGCTCTGGCCCGATTTCGACCGGCGCGACCTGTGGCAGGCGATCGAGCTGTACGCCGATCGCGAGCGCCGCTACGGCAAGGCCTGACCGAATCCCCCGCCGACCCGTCAGATCCGCGCCGACACGCCGCAGAAACGGGCGCGGATGTGACGGGTCGGCGGAGTTTGGACTGAGCCAGCCGTTGAGTACGGTGAGCGCCTCGGGATGCGGGGTTCACGGAAGGCATTATGGATACGTATACAGAGCTCCGTCTCGGTGACGTCGACCGGGTGTCC
The DNA here is from genome assembly GCA_963746025.1 of uncultured Actinomycetota bacterium. GTDB lineage: Bacteria > Actinomycetota > Actinomycetes > Propionibacteriales > Propionibacteriaceae > Microlunatus. Next base: position 40,252 of record CAVUZU010000009.1, on the reverse strand, counting down.
GTGCGGGTCGCGGTCGACCCGTCCGCGACCCTGCTCTCGGTGGTCGCCGACCTGCTCGGCGGGCCGCCGCAGCGGATCCCGGCGCACTGCCGGGCCCGGTTGCTGCCGGCCGAGCTGGCCGGCGACCGGGCCCGGGCCGGCTGGCTCTTCCGGTCGCCGCTGGTGACCGTTCCCGACTGTCTGTCACCGGCACCGAATCGCGGTGAGGTCTCCGGCCGGGGCTTCCTGGAACGGACCGGCGGGGTCGACGGCGACCTGCTGCTGGCCGAACTCGAGGCCGACCTGGCCGGCCGGCCGGCGCCGAAGGTGCTGGGTCCGGTGATCGATCAGCCGGCGCGGTTCCTGGCCGGCTTCGCTCGCGTCACCGCCCATGCCTGGGGCTTCGTCGAGGAGAGCTGGCGGCGCCGTCGCCGCCGGCTGAGCCGGGAGGTGGAACGGATCGGCACCGCGGCGGTGACCGGCACCCTGGGTGCCGGCCTGTCCCTGCTCGGGCCGCGGATCAAGCAGGTCGGTGGCTCCCTGTTGCTGCCCGACCCCCGCGGCGAGACGATCGACCTGGCCGGTCGCACGCTGATCCTGGTGCCGTTGATCTCCGGCGGCTCGGCCTCGTTGCTGAACGTCGACCAGGACGACCACGTCTGGATCGGCTATTCGCTGCGGGACTGCGGCCCGACCGACTGCCCGGAGTCGCCGGCCGACCTGGTCCTCGGCGCGGCCCGGGCGCAGATCCTGCGCAGCGCCGACGGCTACCTGACGATGAGCGAGGTGGCGGCGCTGATCGGCAGCACCGGCGGCAGTGCCACGTACCACTGCAAGCAGCTCGAGTCGGCCGGACTGATCAGCCGGCACCGGGTCGGCGGCTCGGTCCGGGTGCACCGCACCCTCCGCGGCGACGAGATCCTCGACCTGCTGCACTGACGTCTCCGTCGGCACGTCAGACAGTCAGGTCGACCTTCGCGAGTTTGCGGTTGACGAGGGTCCAGGCGGTCATGGTCGAGCCGATGAAGCCGAGCTGGGGATAGGTGTACCAGGACCGTCCGAGGTCCTGATTGCGCAGCGTCGCGTTGGTCAGGCCGGGGCCGAGCCGGGACAGGTGCACGTCGGTGTTGCCCTCGGCGATCACGGCGGCGAAGACGTGACCCCCCTGCCGGACCACCTCGCCGTGACCGGGCAGCATCCGGACCCAGTTCCCGTCAGCGTCCTTGGACGAGCCGGCCACCCGTTTGCCCTGAGCCAGGTCCCAGGCGAACCAGTAGCCGGCCGGCACCTTGTAGACGCCGTACACGATCCCGTTCAGGTGGGCGATGCTCATCAGCGCGGTGCCCTCGCCGAGTGGCGTGAAGGTCCGGTCGACCGCCAGGGTTGCCAGGTCGAGCACCGTGATCTGCGCGCCGGGTGCGCCCGCCGGCACCGACTCCTCGCCGGCCGATCGGTCGCCGGCGAGGAAGATCTTGCCGGCGTCGAGGTCGACCGAGACGATGGCCTGGCCGGGCAGCAACCCGGGCAGCACCTGCAGGCTGTTCGCGACGGCCGGCCGGATCACCGCGAGGGCTCCGTCAGCGACACCCTTGTTGGGCTTGGTGGCGACGAAGACGCGGCCGGTTGCGTCGTCGACCTCGAGATCCATCGGCCGGTACTGCCCGTTCTGGATCCGGGCCAGGATTCGTTGAACTCCGGTAGTGCGGTCGATGGCGTGCAGCTCGGTCGACGGATAGATGGCGGCGATCAGGTCGTTGCCGGCGACGCCGACGGCCTTGGCCTCGCCGGTGATCGGATACCGCGTCGTCGTGCCGGTCGACACGTTGTGCATGGTGATCGCGTTGCGGCCACCGACCCAGGCCACGCTGCCGCTGACTGAGGCGCAGATCGAGTGCACCAGGTCGCCGCCGGTCGCCTGTGGGGCGAGCTCGGCCAGATTGCGTTCGGTATAGGCGCCGGTGGTCAGGACCAGGTCCCAGACCAGTCCGTCCTCGGTGCAGCCGGCCAGCAACCCGGGACCGGCGATCCCGATGCCGGCGTGCCGCAGGACGGAGGTGGTGTCGCCCAGGTGCTCGTAGGAGCTCGAGCCGTCGGGCAGCCGGTAGATCGCCCCGTCGGTGCTGGTGACGTAGAGCGCGGCCGTGGCCGGGTCGTGGCAGAGCTGGTTCAGGCCGGCCGGGGCGGTGACGGCCTCCACCCCGCTGCCGTCGAGGTTCATCCGGACGACATCGCGGCCACTGAGGGCGAACGCCTTCGCGGCGCTCAGGGCGACGCCGTTGTAGCCGGTGACGGGCACGCCGTCCGGCTTCGGGATCCGGTGCAGCTCGGCCCAGCCGCCGCCGCTGCGCGACTTGCGGACCAGCACTCCGTCCCGGGTCGTGGCCACATAAACATGGCTGGCGTTGACCGCAAGCCAGCGGGCGTAGAGCGAGGTCGCCGCGGGAACAGCAGCTCCGAGTGAGGTCAGCGCGCCGCTGGCCGGGTTGTACTCGTGCACCAGCGCGCCGTCGCCCGGGTCGTAGCTCCCGACGTAGACCTTGCCGTCGGGCGCGACGTCCAGGGCAAACGGCAGGCTGCTGAGGTTGCTGGCCACCCGGGTGAAGGCCAGGGTGCCGGGGTTCCAGCGATACAGATCGCCGTTGGGATAGGTGGCCGCGTGCACGACCGAGCCGTCGGGCGACGGGTGCACCCCGTAGGCGCCGTCGGCCGCGGTGCCGCCGGCGCCGGTCGCGGGGAAGAAGGAGACGTTGGTGACCTGGCGCGCGGCGAAGTCGTACCGGATCTGGCGGACCGGGGAGAGGCCTCGGGTGGTCAGGTAGCCGATGCCGCCGTGGACGCCGAAGCCGGAGAGCTCACAGGACAGCGAGGCGTCGCCGTAAACGGTCGGCGTGGCCGCTTGGGCGGTGGGCGTGGCCGGGCCGCCGACCGCGGCCACAGCGAGGGAGGCGGCACCGAGCTGCAGGACCCGACGACGCGGCAGCGGAAAGGGCAAGGTCATGGCGGGTTCCTTCCCGGGGGAAGCGATCATGGCGCAGATCGGATCATTACGGACGACCTTCGCCCACATTCAGGCATTGCCACAAGGTGTGTCTCATCGGCACCCGAGCGCGGAAACGATTTCAAAGTTCCTTCAAAGCGTTGTGACCGGCGTCACCAGGCCCGGACAGTGGAAGGCATTCCGGGACCCGGATCCGGGTCCGGCCCAATCCGAACGAGGAGGAACTGTGGGGTCCGATCGCACGACTCGACGAACCAGACGACTACCCCTGTTGGCCGCGCTGCTCGGCGTGGTGTTGGCCGTGCTGCTGCCGCTGACGGCTTCGGCCGACAGCGGCGTCGACGAGGGCAAGAGGATCGCCGGCCGCGAGCAGGGGGCGGCGGCTCCGGACGGTTACTGGCAGACCTGCACCCAGATCTCCACCTGGGAGTTGCAGGGCACCCTCTGCATCGACGCTTCCGGTACGGCGAACGGGGACGGCGTGATCGGCGTCGGCTGGTGGCAGACCAGCGCGGCGTACAAGGCCATCAACCTGTGCTGGGGCAACAACGCCGGCGGCTACCACTGCAAGACAGCCGGGGTCACCGGCGGCGGCGACAGCGCCTCGCACACCTGGCCGACCTGGATCGGCCGCGGCTGCAACGTGCACCCGATCATCCAGGTCAACAACGTCACCAACGCGCACGGCAATCCGCTGTGCATCGCCTGAGGCCGGGCGCGATGACCGGCCTGAACCGACGGATTCGATGCACCGGCGCGGTGTTGCTGATGGCGGTGCTGGCGATCGCCCTCGGCGCGGCCAAGGCTTCGGCCGCACCGGTGGCGCCGGAAGCACCGGAGGTCTACACCTGCTTCGTCCGGACGATCGGCGTGCCGTTCTACAACAAGCCCTATCCGTCCGGCGGAGAGATCAAGGGCTGGGTGACCGAGGGCCAGGGGTTCGACGTGTACGCGGAGGACTTCGGCGGCCACTGGCGCGGCGGCAATCTCTGGGGCGGACCGAGCGGGGTCTGGATCCATGCCAACTACCTCGTCTGCTGACCCGACGACGAATGGAGGAACGATCATGATCAAGCGAGGCATCACGACGGGACTGGCCGCTGCGGCACTGCTGCTGACCGGCTGCCTCACGGCGGTCGCGGCCACGCCGGCCGCGGCGGCGGAACCGGCGGGCCGCGAGCAGTCGGTCGAGGCGCTGGACCAGGAATGCATCTATCGCGTCCTGGCCGCGACCCTGATCGAGTTCGACGGCGGCGGCTCCACCTGGCTGCAGCCGGAGATGGAGGTGCACGGCCCGAACGACCTGGGCCCGATCAACGTGTACTCCTACGCCCACCAGCGTCGCGGCTGGGTCTACCGCACGTACGAAAATCTCCGAATCGTCGGCTGCGACCCGTAACCACGCCGGACCGAAATCCCGCCGACCCGTCACATCCGCGGCCGTTTTCACGGCGTGTCGGAGCGGAACTGACGGCTCGGCGGGATCTCGGCGTTCAGTGGTCGGCGCAGGTGCCGAAGATCTCCAGGTCGTGGCTGACCTCGCGGAAGCCGTTCTCCTCGGCGATCCGCGTCGCCCAACGCTCGACGGCCGGGCCGGTCACCTCGACCGTACGACCGCAGATCCGGCAGACCAGGTGATGATGATGGCCGGTGGAGCAGCGCCGGTACGCCATCTCGCCCTCACCGGTCCGCAGCGCGTCCACCTCACTCGCCTCGGCCATCGACTGCAGCGTCCGGTACACGGTGGTCAGACCGATCCGGTCGCCGTTGTTCCGGAGCAGGTCGTGGATCTGCTGGGCGGTGCGGAACTCGTCCAGGTCGGACAGGATGGCGTGCACCGCCGCCCGTTGCCGGGTGCGGCGCTGCGGGGCCACGGAATCCTTGGGCTCGACCATCGACATTCCCGGTGCTCGGTCAGTGCTCGTCGTAGTGGTCCGCGTGTTGGGCGTGTCGGTGCCCGTCGTGGACGTAGTCGATGTGGTCGCCGTGGCGGACCGGTTGGTGGCCACAGGTGTCGCTGTGCTGGTGCGGATGGTCCGGCGCCGGCTCGTGCGGCGTCGGCTGGTCGAGTTCCTCGCTCAGTTCCGGTAGCACGGGGAGCACTCTACGACGCCGGGTGAGAAGAATCGAGAATGGCCAACTGAGCGCGAAGACGACGATCGCCAGGACGACGATCATGGCTCCGGGTGGGGTGTCGGCGTAGAACGACGCGGTCGCCCCGCCGACCGCGACGACGACGCCGATCACGATCGCTCCGATCAGGCCGGCGCCGAAGCCGCGGGTGAGGTTCTGCGCGGCTGCGACCGGGATCACCATCAGGGCACTGACCAGCAGCAGCCCGACGGTCCGCATCGCCAGCGCGACGGTGATCGCCGCGACGACGACGATGATCAGGTTGTAGAGCCGGACCTTGAGCCCCTGCACCCGGGCGAACTCCTCGTCGGCACAGACCGTGAACAGTTGCGGCGCCAGCCCCAGCGTCGGCACCAGCACGACCACGGTCAGCACCCCGACCATGATCAGATCCTCGGCGGTGACGCTGGTCAGTGAGCCGAACAGATACTGCGACAGTGCTCCGGCACCGCCGCCGGCGATGCCCGACATCAGGACGCCCGCGGCCAAGCCGCCGTAGAACAAGATCGCCAAGCCGACGTCGCCGGTGGCTTTGCCCTGCTGCCGGAGCAGTTCGACGATCACTGCGCCGGCGACGCAGACCACCACCGCAACCGGGATCGGCGCCTGCCCGGTCAACAGTGCCAGGCCGACGCCGGCGATCGCCACATGGCCGAGCCCGTCACCGAGCAGGCTGAGCCGGCGCTGCACCACATAGCTGCCGATCGCCGGCGCCATCAGTCCGGTCAGCAGGGCGGCGATCAGCGCCCGCTGCATGAACGGGAACTGCAGGATCTCGATCATGCGCTGCCGTTCCGTCGGACCAACTCGGTGCCGTCGATCAAGGAGGGGGCGATCAGTCCGGGCTCGTCGCACTCGTGTCCACCGGCGCGCAGGCCGGGGATGTCGGCCAGGGTGCCGTGGTAGGCGACCCGGCCCTGGTTGAGCACCACGGCCCGATCGATCTGATCGGCCAGCGGACCGATCTCGTGCAGCACGACCAAGATCGCGGTGCCGTTGTCGGTCAACCGGTCCAGCACCGAGGCGAGCACCCGCTGATGCTCCAGGTCGACGCCGGCGATCGGTTCGTCCAAGATCAACAGCCGGGGCCGGCCGACCAGCGCCCGGGCGATCAGCACCCGCTGCTGCTGGCCGCCGGACAGCCAGGAGATCGGATCGCGGGCCCGGTCGGCCATTCCGACGGTCTCGAGGGCCTCGGCCACGGCCTGCCGCTGCTGCCGCCCGGCGGGCAGGAACGGGATCCGCCGCGCCAGCCGGCCGGCCGCGACGACCTCGCGGACCGTCGCCGCGCTGCTGCCGACCGGGGTCCGCTGGGGCACGTACCCGATCCGTTGCCAGTCCCGGAACAGCCGGATCGGCCGGCCGAAGAGCGTGATCATCCCGCGCTGGTACGGCAGCAGCCCGACCAGCGCCCGGACCAGGGTCGACTTGCCGGAGCCGTTCCCGCCGAGCAGCGCGACCGTCTCGCCGGCCGTCACCGACATGGTGATCCGGCGCAGCACCGGCAGTCCGCCGAGCTCGACGGACAGATCGGTCGCCGCCAGGACGGTCTCGGCGTCCGGCTCCTGATTCACCGACATGGAGTGGTCACCGACATCGGCGGTCACCGGCAGGCGTTGGCGGACCGGAGCGCGGTCAGGTTGGCACGCATGATCTCAAGGTAGTCCTTGCCGCGGGAATCCTGGGTGACCCCCTCGATCGGGTCCAACACGTCGGTCTTCAGGCCCAGGTCGCCGGCGATCGACTCGGCCACCGCGGGGGAGACCAGCGTCTCGTAGAAGATCGTGGTGATCTTGTGTTCCTGCGCCTCGGTGTGGATCTCGGCGATCCGAGCCGGCGACGGCTCGGAATCCGGGCTGAGCCCGCTGATCGAGATCTGGACCAGCCCGTAGCGCTTGGCCAGATAGCCGAACGCAGCATGGTTGGTGATGAACTCGCGGAGCGTGCACTGCTTCAGGCCGGCGGTGTATTCCTGATCAAGACCGGTCAGGTCCGAGGCCAGCGCGTCGGCGTTGCGGGTGTAGTCGGCGGCGTGATCGGGATCGATCGCGGTCAGCCGCTCGGCCATCGCTTTGCCGACCGCGGCCAGGTTGTTGGGGTCGAGCCAGATGTGCGGGTCGAGCCCACCGTGATCATGCTCTTCGCCCTCCGCGCCGCCCTCGCTGTGTTCGTGCTCGGCGGCGAGCGGGATCATCGGCACCACAGTCGCGGTGTCCAGTGCGTTGTCGCCCGCGTTCTGCTCGACGGCCTCGTCCACGGCGGCCTGCAGCGTCTTCTCGTACACGACGAGATCGGCCTGGCCGACCTGGGCCACCTGTTGCGGGGACAGCTCGAGGTCATGCGGCTCGGCTCCGGGCTGGGTCAGGTTTTCGACCTTCGCATGGGCTCCCGCGACGCGCTCGGCGACGAACTGGAACGGATAGACCGAGGTGACGACGGACAGCTGACCAGGCTGCGCCACGGCACCTCCCGGACCGGTTGCCCCGCACGCCGCAGCAAGGAGGAGAACGGACGACGTGGCGAGCCCACCGAGCACGCGCGAGAACCTCTGCATGAAAACCATTTTCAATAAGTTACCCCGTCTCGTCAAATCTGCCGACCCGTCACATCCGCGGCCGTTCTGCCGGCGTGTCGAAGCGGATGTGACGGGTCGGTGGAGTTGAGGAGTGGGCTTGGGCACGGTGTCGGCGTGAGAAAGGCGTCGACAGGGTCGTCCGGGAGCGTGAGATTTCGGGTGGGGCGGTCGACTCGCGAGGTCGAGCAGCCGAATCCGGTCGGCCCTCGGACCGGTGGGCTCGGGGAGTTGCGCCGGCTTCGTGGGTGGGCCTGCAGCCAGCGGCCAGGTTTGGTCTGTCGGGCCGTATGGCAAGCTCCACCTTGCGCGGCGCCGGCCAGGAAGGCGGTGTTCGCATCACGCTCACTCCCATGCCGTTGGTCGGACCTGCGCGCCCAGCGGTGTGGAGTGGTGATCGGGTCCGCCCGGATCACGCGGGTCGACCCGTCACATCCGCTTCGACACGCCGCCAGAACGGCCGCGGATGTGACGGGTCGGCGGAGTTAGAGGCGGGTGATGGCGAGGATGACGATGAGGGCGAGCATCACGGCGCGGATCGCCTTGCCGCTGATGGGGATCGCCGGCCAGGAGAGGTAGGAGATCCAGGCGATGAAGAGGAAGACCACGGCGAATGCCAGCACGGCGATCGGGAGCGGCGCGAAGGCGCCGACGGCGACCAGGGCCAGGGTGACGATCGGGATGACGAGCCGGGGCAGCGCGGTGAGGCGCACCAGGAAGGGGCGGCTGACGCGCTCCATCGACTGACGAAGACTCGGCTGGGTCGTCTCAGGCATCTGCCAAGTCTGACACGGTGCGCGGGAGGCGTCCCCGGCCGTGTCGCGGATCACTCGACCGGGAACTGGATCGGGCTGAGCAGATATCTGGTCCGGCCGGGGGCCTCCTGGTTGGCGAGCACCGGGAGGATGGCGGCCCGGAGGCCCTCGATGAGTTGCAGGAGTTCGGCCGGGCTGACCCAGATCGCATGCTGGCGGTAGCCGACCAGATCGCCGACCGGGTCGGCGTTCGGGCGATCCAGGTAGGCGTTGAACTCGGCGGCGAGGACGGCGAGCGCGGCGGTGAAGCCGCGTCGGTGATCATCGGCGGTCAGTTGCTCGACCTGGGCGGGGCTGATCGAGGCTCGGTCCTGCCGCAGCCGGTAGTGCCGCTCGACCGCACCTCGCACCCGCCGCTCTTCGGCGACCTCGAGGATGCCGCCCTCGCTGAGCAGGTCGATGTGCCGGTAGAGCGTCGCCTTCGAGACGTCGGGGATGCGCTCGGCGAGTTCGGCGGTGGTCAGCCGGCGATCGCCGCGCAGGGCGTGTACGACCCGGAGGCGGACCGGGTGACCGAGCAGCTCGAGCGGATCCATCGACCAACGATCTCAGGTTGTGCTACCTTTCGCAAAACGTGAGAAAGGTAAGCGATGACGACAGCCGAGAACGTCACCGAGGCGAGCCCCTGGACGCCGCCGAGCTATGTCGACCCATCCCGGTTCGCCGAGCGCGAGGTCGAGCTGACCGCCGAGCCCGGCACGGTCGGCGGCACCCTGACGCTGCCGGTGGTTGCCGCCGAGCCGTCCGTCGGCGTCGTCCTGCTGACCGGCGGCGGACCGCTGGACCGGGACGAGACCAGCGGTCCGAACAAGCCGCTCAAGGATCTGGCCTGGGGGCTGGCCGGCCACGGGATCGCCGTGCTCCGGTTCGACAAGGTCAGCTTTCTGCGGCCCGAGTCGATGACCGAGCCCGGGTTCACGATGACCAGCGAGTACGTACCGCACGCCGTCGCGGCCGTCCGGCAGCTGCAGCAGCACGCCGAGCGGGTCTTCGTGGTCGGGCACAGCATGGGCGGGAAGATCGCGCCGTTGGTGGCGACCGCCGAGCCGGCGGTGGCCGGTGTGGCGATCCTGGCCGGCGACACCCAGCCGATGCACCGGGCGCTGGTCCGGGTCGGCCGCTATTTGGCTGAGGTGGCGCCGGAACTGGTGCCCGCTGAACTGGTCGAGGACTTCACCCGACGCGCGGCCGTCGTCGACCGGGCCGAGCTGTCAGCGGCGACCCCGGCGGCGGAGCTGCCGTTCGGCATGGCCGCCGAATACTGGCTCGACCAGCGTGGCTACGATCCGGCGGCCACGGCGGCGGCCTTGGACCGACCGATGTTGATCTTGCAGGGCGGCCGCGACTACCAGGTCACGGTCGCCGACGATCTGGTCGGCTGGCAGCGGGCCCTGGCGCACCGGGCCGATGTGATCATCAAGGTGATCGAGGCCGACAACCACCAATTCATCGCCGGCAGCGGGCCGTCGACTCCCGCCGAATATCAGCAGCCCGATCATGTCGACCCCGCCGTGATCACCACGCTGACCGACTGGCTCAGATCCGTGTCCGGCTCGCGGTCCGGGCGGGATTGATCGGCAGCGCCGCGCTCGCCTGGTCGCTTTCGGGCCCGAGCACGGCGCGCGGCGGATGATCGGCGAGCCGAAGGCCGCGATCGGTCAGTAGGACGCAGGCCCTATCCTCATCCGGTGATCGCGATCAGCCGGTTCCGGGTCGACGCCGCCGAAGCGGCGTCGTTCGCCGAGCGGGCGGCGGCCGCGGTCCGGGTGCTGCAGGGCAGCCGCGGCTTCCGGAGCGTCGACTTCGGCCGCAACCTGGACGATCCGGAGTTGTGGACGATCACCACCCGCTGGGACGACGTCGGCTCCTATCGCCGGGCGCTGCAGGGCTTCGAGGCGAAGTCGGTCGTGGTGCCGCTGTTGTCGGTCGCGATCGACGAGCCGAGCGCGTACGACGAACCGGATCTGGTCGGCGAAAATGTGGCCCGGGGTTCCGGTTCCGGCCCGTTATCCTGAGTCGTCGGTACGGTTCCGTACCGCAACTGATCTCGAAAAGTTCCACCCACACCGTATTGGAGTAAGCACGTGGCCCCCGCCAGCCGTTTGGACAACGTCACCAGTCTCTGCAAGCGACGGGGGTTCGTCTTCCCGTCCGGCGAGATCTACGGTGGCACCCGCTCGGCGTGGGACTACGGCCCGCTCGGTGTTGAGCTGAAGGAGAACATCAAGAAGCAGTGGTGGCGCTCGGTGGTCACCTCCCGCGACGACGTGGTCGGGCTCGATTCCTCGGTGATCCTGCCGACGCCGGTCTGGAAGGCCTCCGGCCATCTCGAGGTGTTCAACGATCCGCTGGTCGAATGCCTCAGCTGTCATCGCCGGTTCCGCGCCGATCACCTGCAGGAGGAGTACGCGGAGCGGAAGGGGATCGACAATCCCGACGACGTGCCGCTGACCGACATCCCCTGCCCGCACTGCGGCACCCGTGGCCAGTACACCGAGCCGCGGATGTTCAACCAGATGCTGAAGACCTACCTCGGCGTGGTCGAGGACGAGTCCGGGCTGCACTACCTGCGACCGGAGACGGCGCAGGGCATCTTCGTCAACTTCGCCAACGTGGTGCAGACCACCCGGAAGAAGCCGCCGTTCGGGATCGGGCAGGTCGGCAAGTCGTTCCGGAACGAGATCACGCCGGGCAACTTCATCTTCCGCACCCGCGAGTTCGAGCAGATGGAGATGGAGTTCTTCGTCGAGCCTGGCACCGACGAGGAGTGGCACCAGTACTGGATCGACGAGCGGACCAACTGGTACGTCGATCTCGGCGTCGACCGGGACAATCTTCGGCACTTCGAGCACCCGAAGGAGAAGCTGTCGCACTACTCCACCCGCACCGTCGACATCGAATACCGATTCGGCTTCGCCGGCAGCGAGTGGGGCGAGCTCGAGGGCATCGCCAACCGGACCGACTTCGACCTGTCGACCCACAGCCGGGAGTCCGGGCAGGATCTGTCCTACTTCGATCAGGCCAAGAACGAGCGCTACTTCCCGTACGTGATCGAGCCGGCCGCCGGGCTGACCCGGTCGCTGATGACCTTCCTGGTCGACGCCTACGTCGAGGACGAGGCGCCGAACACCAAGGGCGGCGTGGACAAGCGGACCGTGCTGAAGCTCGATCACCGGCTGGCCCCGGTCAAGGCCGCGGTGCTGCCGCTGTCCCGGAACGAGGCCCTGTCGCCGAAGGCCCGTGATCTTGCCGCCGAGCTGCGGAAGAACTGGAACGTCGACTTCGACGACGCCCAGGCGATCGGCCGCCGCTATCGCCGGCAGGACGAGATCGGCACCCCGTTCTGCATCACGGTCGACTTCGAAACCCTCGATGATCATGCCGTCACCGTGCGTGAGCGGGACAGCATGACGCAGGAGCGGGTGTCGCTGGACAAGATCACGGACTACCTGGCGACCAGGTTGCTCGGCTGTTGATGCTGACCGGTTGTTGATCATGGGAACCCGGTAGACCGTGGGCCTGCAGTTCGGGACCCGGCCGTCCGATTCGCCGTGGATCGTTTCGGTCTGGACCTGCCGGAGTGGCCAGGACGCGGAGATGACATCGGTCGCCTCCGAGACCTGGGGCCTGGTGTTCGGCCGGCAGCAGGGGCAGGTGTTCGCGAGTGTGACCGGTCCGGAGAGCCGCACCGGCACCGCGCCGGTGCCCGCCGAGGCGACCTTCGTCGGGATCCAGTTCGCCGTCGGTACGGCGCTGCGCACGCTGCCCGGCTCGGCCCTGCTGGACAGCGGCATCGACCTGCCCGACAGCACCCGCCGCAGCTTCCGGCTGGACGGCGCCCGCTGGCCGACCCCCGGCCCCGACGACGTCGAGGCCCTGGTCGACCGGCTGGTCCGGCGCGGTGTCATCGTCCGCGACCCGCTGGTCACCGAGGCACTGCGAGGCGGCCGGCCGGCGGTCACCGACCGCACTCTCGAGCGCCGGTTCCGGGCGGCGACCGGGCTGCGCCAGGGCGCCGTCCGGCAGATCGAGCGGGTCCGCACCGCCGCGATGCTGCTCAGCGACAGGACCGCGGTGAGCGAGGTCGTCGGCAAGCTCGGCTACTACGACGAGCCCCATCTCGCCCGGGCGCTACGCCGCTACGTCGGGCGGACGGCCGGGCAGCTCCGGGCCGGCGCCGGCGGCACGATCGGGCTCGACGTGGCTCAGCGCAGCACCTCGTAGACGAGCTTGGCCACGCCGTTGTCGTAGCTCGCCGCCTCGCGGAGGCTGAGCTTCTGCTTGCCCCGGTCCGTGCTGGGGAAGGCGCTTTTGCCGGCCCCGAGCAGCACCGGGAAGACGAGCAGGTTGTACTGGTCGATCAGGTCGGCCTCGGCCAGCCGCCGGGCCAGTTCGGGGCTGCCGTGGATGAAGATCGCGCCGCCGTCGGTCTCCTTGAGCGTGGCGACCTCCTCGGTCGACCGGAGGATCGTGTTCGGACCCCACCCGTCGACCAGCGCGTCGTCGGCGATGCTGGTGGAGACGACGTATTTCGGGATTTCCTTATAGGCGGCGTGATCCTCAGAGCCTGGCCAGATCGGCGCAAACGCCTCGTAGCTGCGCCGGCCGAACATCAGCGCTGTCGTCTCCTCGAGTTCCTCGCTCTTCAGCGAGTACGCCTCAGGCGAGAACTCGACATCGAAAATCCAGTCTTCGCCGCGCAGCGAGTCCATCACGCCATCGAGAGACATGAAGCCCGTGTAGACCAATGCACGTGTCACAGAAATCCTCCTGAGCTGTATCGGAGCCGCAGCCTATGCCGGGAACCCGTCCGCGGTCTTGGACGAAACCGACGCCGACCAGTTGGACCGGGCCGCGGATTCAGATATTCTGAATCCATGGCGACCATGACCGCCGCGGAGGCCTCGCGGAACTTCTCCACCGTGCTCGATCGCGCCGAGCACGGTGAGACCATCACCATCGTGCGGCACGGTCGCACCGTGGCGATGGTCGCGCCCGCACCGAAGAAGACGGGCCGAGACCTGCGGCTTGCGCTCGAGAAGGCCGACATCCCACCCCCTGATGACGAATTCGAGGCCGACATCGCCGCCGCTTTGGCTTTTCTCTCGAAGGACGCGGGGGATCCGTGGGCCGGAGCCTGATCCTCGACGCCGGGGTGCTGATCGCCTATGAGCGCGGGAACCTCGATCAGTCCGCCTTCGATGATGATCAACTCGCGGTGGCAGCAGTGACTGTGGCCGAGTATCGAGTGGGCATCGAACTGGCCGATTCTCCGTTGCGGGCTGCTGCCCGATCGCGGAGCCTTGGCCTCATTGTCGAAGACATGGAGGTGCTGGAATACACCATGCGTACTGCCACCCACCACGCCCAGCTTCTCGCCCATGTCCGGCGCTCCGGTGCTCACCGTGGGCCGCATGACTTGATCATCGCCGCGCACGCTGCGGAGACGGACCGGATGCTTGTTTCCCTCGATGTGAGGGCCAGGTTCGACGACTTGCCTGGCGTCGTCGCAATCACGCCCTGACCGATCCATCGGCCGGTTGAACCTCGGGTTGGAATGCGGGTAGGAACTGGGGATTTGAGAGACTACAGATCATGACGGCAACCACCGATGCGCGGCCCGCGCTGCGGCTCGGCTCGCTCCGGGTCGAGACGCCGGTCGTGCTCGCTCCGATGGCGGGCATCACCAATGCGGCGTTCCGGCAGTTGTGCCGGGAGCAGGGAGCCGGGCTGTACGTCTGCGAGATGATCACCTCGCGCGGCATCGTGGAGCGCGATCGCAAGACGCTGCAGATGCTGCAGTTCGACCCGGGCGAGAAGATCAGGTCGGTGCAGTTGTACGGCGTCGATCCGGCGACCATGGCCGCCGGGGCGGAGATCCTCTGCAACGAGTACGGGGTCGGCCACATCGACCTCAACTTCGGCTGTCCGGTGCCCAAGGTGACCCGGAAGGGCGGCGGAGCGGCGCTGCCGTACAAGCGCGATCGGCTGGCCGCGATCCTGCGCGCCACGGTCAAGGCCGGCGAACGGTACGGCGTACCGGTGACGATGAAGACCCGGCTCGGCATCGATCATGATCATCTGACCTACCTGGACGCCGGCCGGATCGCCGAGGACGCCGGCTGCGCGGCGATCGCGCTGCACGGCCGGACCGCCCAGCAGTCCTACTCCGGTGTTGCCGACTGGGATGCGATCGCTGCCCTGAAGCAGTCGGTGAGCCTTCCGGTGTTGGGCAACGGCGACATCTGGGAGGCCGCCGACGCGTTGCGGATGGTCGACCAGACCGGGGTCGACGGCGTGGTGATCGGCCGCGGCTGCCTGGGCCGGCCCTGGCTGTTCCGTGATCTTGCCGACGCGTTCGCCGGCCGGCGGACCCGGACCCTGCCGCGGCTCGGCGAGGTGGCGATCATGGTCCGCCGGCACGCCGAGTTGCTGGCCGGACTGAGCGACGAGCGGCACGGGCTGACCGACCTGCGCAAGCACATGGCCTGGTATTTCAAGGGCTTCCCGATCGGCAGCGAGGTGCGCCGGCAACTGGGCCTGGTGACCGGCTTCGCTGACCTCGATCGGGCCCTGGCCGAGCTGGACCCGGCCGAGGAGTTCCCGGTCGCGGAGCTCGGTCAACCGCGCGGCCGGCAGGGCTCGCCGCGGGATCGGGTCGCGCTGCCGGAGGGCTGGCTGGACGACCGGTCGGGCAGCGATCTTGATCTTGCCGCGGCCGAGCTCGGCGTCTCCGGCGGCTGACCGGATGCCGGAGAGCGGAGTCGAAGGAGCGCGATGCGTCGCGTCCTGATCATCGTCGGCGTCGGGCTCGGCGGCGCCGTGCTCTGGACGATCATCTTCGGGTTGTCGCTGATCGTGGACGCCGACGATCCCGACGACTTCGTCGAGCAGGCGACGTTTCGCACCCAGCGCGTTGTCGCCGTCGTCGGAACGGCCGTAGCCGACGGCTACTGCACGGAGATCAAGGACGCCAACGGGGTGACCCAGCAGCACGGCACCTCGTACCGGATCGACGTGACCTGGACCGGCCGGGACGGGGAGCGGCACACCGGCGAGATGACGCACTGTGAGCCGCCGGCCGAGGGCACCGAGGTGACAGTCTGGGTCTCCTCACGGGACGCGGTGTACAACCGGTCGCCGTTGGCGATGTACAGCTCCGTACCGATCGCCGCGGTGGTGTGTGCGGCGATCGCTTGGGCCGCGACCATGACCCGCAAGCCGAAGGGCGACCGTGGGTCGCGCTCGTCGGCGAGGGGACCAAGCGCCCGACTGCGCCGGCTCAAGCGGGCCCGGGCGAAGCGACGCTGAAGGGGCTCCGGCCCCTCTCGTCAGGAATTCTGGCTCCAGGGAAGCCTGCTGTCATGCGGTGCGACGATCCCGGCGAGTTCTGGGTGCGTGTCCATGACTGGCTGGCACGGGATCCGGTGCGCAATTCCATCCTGTGGGCGAACCTGGACCAGCGGCGGACCGGAACTGTGATCGATCCGGCGCCGGCCACCTGGGCCGCGGTCCGCGACGATCAGGCTGGATCGTCACGGCTGCGATGCGGACACCACTGGGGCGGATCGCGCTGACCGATCTGGCCAATCCGAGCTCGAACAAGATCAACTTCTCGGTCAGCTATCGCCCGCTTGCCGATGTCACCGTGATCGAATACAGCCGCCGGGACCGGACGTGAGGGGTTACGTTTCCCTGAGCCTGTCGAACGGTAGGCACGGTTCATCACCCCGGCCCTTCGACAGGCTCAGGGAACGAACCCTCGAGCCTCCGCACGCCCATCGAAGGCCACATCATCAGGTAACCCTGTTGCCGACGCCGCGGGCCTCGTGGCGCCGCCGGTTGTCCAACGCGCACGCGCCGGCGGTCACGGCGATGATCAGGGCCAGGAGCACCCACCAGCCGGACCGCAGTTGCGGCAGCCGGGCCTGCCAGGCGGTCAGCAGCGGATCGCGGACGTGATCGAGCCGAGCCATTCCGAGAAGCAACTCTCGCCGAGCCGGGCCATCGCGCCGAGGCACAACGGGCCGCCGGGGATCGCCGGTGCGCTCCAGACCGGCCGCGTAGAGCGGCGATCACGAAACCGGCCTCGGCATCGGCTCTGCTGGGGTCGGCACCGGCCGACTGTGACCGCCGGGTCAAGCCGCCGCCGGTCCGGGGAACAGCGGCGGATCGAGCCGGGCGAAGCCCTCCTGGCGGTGGTACGGGAAGTGCGGGTAGGGCGGCAGCCGGTAGCTGACCGCGTCGAGCCGCCGGACGTGCTCCGGGTCGAGCCGCCAGCCGGTCGCACCGAGGTTCTGCCGCAGTTGCTCGGCATCCCGGGCGCCGATGATCACCGACGCGACGGTCGGCCGGTTGATCAACCAGTTCAGGGCGAGCTGCGGCACCGTCCGACCGGTCTCGGCGGCGATCTCCAGCAGCGTGTCGACCACCGCGTACAGCAATTCGTCGTCGACCGGCGGCCCGAACTCGGCGGTGGTGTGCAGCCGGCTGCCGGCCGGGATCGGCCGGTCCCGTCGGATCCGGCCGGTCAGCCGGCCCCAGGCCAGCGGGCTCCAGACCACCGCGCCGACGCCCTGGTCGAGCCCGAGCGGCATCAGATCGGCCTCGTAGTCCCGGCCGATCAGCGAGTAGTAGACCTGGTGCGCGACATAGCGCGGCCAGCCGTGATCATCACTGGTGCGTAGCGACTTCATCAGCTGCCAGCCGGCGAAGTTCGAGACGCCGACGTAGCGGAGCTTGCCGTCCTGGACCAGCCGGCCGAGGGTGCCCAGCACCTCCTCCACCGGAGTGGCGGCATCGAAGGCGTGCAACTGGAACAGATCGATCCGGTCGGTGCCGAGCCGGCGCAGCGCAGCCTCGACCGCGGTGATCAACCGGAACCGCGAGGTCCCGGCGTCGGACGGATCGGGGCCGGTCGGCAACGCCGCCTTGGTGGAGATCAACAGCCGGTCCCGGCGGCCACGGATCGCGGCCCCGAGGATCTCCTCGGAGGCGCCGTCGGAATAGACGTCCGCCGTGTCGATCATGGTCGCCCCGGCATCGACGGCGATGCTGATCAACTCCCGGGCCTCAGCCAGCTGGGTGTTGCCCCAGCCGCTGAACAGCGGCCCGCGGCCACCGAACGTGCCGGCGCCGAAGGCGAGCACGGGCACGGTCAGTCCGGACCGGCCGAGTTGGCGATACTCCATCTCCCACCCTTTCTCTAATCGGTACGCTTGTCTCGTTAAAGCATTCATCGGAGCTTCGGCTCGGCCAACCAGGAGTCTCATTAAGGTGTCCACGGAACAGGCGATGACGAGGCCGGGCGGCCGGACGGCCCGGATCCGGCGGGCGGTGCTGGTGGCCACCGAGGACGTGATCATCGAGCGCGGTTCGGCCGGGATCGAGCTCGGCGACATCGCCCGCCGCGCCGAGGTGGGCCGGGCCACGGTCTATCGCCGCTGGCGTACTCCCGCCGGGTTGATCACCGACCTGCTCGCGGACATGGCCGAGCGGTCCGAGCCGCGGGCCCGGACCGGAGCGCTGGAATCGGACCTGCGGGCCAACGCCCGACTGGTCCAGCGCACGCTGAACAGCCGGCGGCAGGGCCCGATCTTCCGCGCGGTGATCGCGGCCGCGGCCGCCGACGCCGTGTGCGCCGCCGCGTTGCATCGGTTCTACCGGACCAGGCTCGTCACCTGGGCGCCCTGCGTCGTCGAGGCGGTGCAGCGCGGCGAGGCGCCGGCCGGCACCGACCCGGTGGCGGTGATCGCCGCCGTCTCCGCGCCGCTGTACTACCGGCTGCTGCTCAGCGATCAGCAGCTCGACCGCCGGGCCGTCGATCAGGCCGTGGTGGCGGCGTTGGCGGGGATTCGCGCCGGAGCCTTCGTCACCGACGGCTGACCTGATCGGTGCGCGGCAGGGGGCCGGCCAGGTGCTTGATCGAAAAACTTGGCCGACGCTGCGCCGAGGCCATCGTGTTAAGCGGTTAACGTCCTGTTAGGTAACGCCTAGGGGGAATCGCTATCAAGCCGGGTCGCGGGTCGGGACCGCTGGGAGCCACTCGGACTGTGGGACTGCTGGGCCCGCCCCTGGAGGTGCCGTATGCGCATTGATCTCGATCTCCGCGACCCCGACACGGTGGAATTCGTGCCGTCGATCCGCCCCTACTTCTCGGTCGGTCTGCAACTCAACTACGCCTTCCACTGGGCCAGGCCGACTGCCCGGGGAGTGCCGACGGCAGATCCTGCGGAGCGTGGACCGACGGCTTCGGCCACGGCTCGCGCCGCTGAAGTACTTCCTGCCGCCGGAACTGCTGGACGGCGGCGGCACCTCGATCGACGGGATCGACCGGCGGATCGCCGACGGTCGCGACTCCGGCGGTGACTGGATCCCGCCGTGGATCGACACCGGGTTTCGGCGCCACCCCGCCGGGCCCGCTGCGGCCGGTCCGGTCCCGGCCGCGGGAGTTCCTGGCCGGCGTGCTGACCGCGGCGGAGCAGGCATCGTTGGTGACCCGGAGGATCTGGCCGTCGGTCCGCCCGCTGCTCGACCGGGAGGAGCGGCGGGTCTGCACCTCGGCGCCGGCCACGGCGAAACGGCAACTGCTGGCGACCTTGCATCCGCACAGCCGGATCGTCGGTGATCGACTGCTCAGTGCGGTCGGCTCCGCGACTGAGGATGCCGTGCTGTTGCCGCTGAGCCGACGGGTGGAGCTGGTCCCCATCCTGTCCGGCACGGCGGGCGGCGGCTTCGGCGTCGACGACGCGTTCAGCTGCGTCGACTCGCCGCAACGACGGCCAGTCAGTTGAGCAAGATCACGTACCACTGTGATCAACTCGAAGCGGTAGGGCTGATCCGCCGCGAACGCAGCGGCAATCGGGTCTGGGTCTGGCGGACCGTCCGTGGTGATCAACTTCTGCAGCTGATGGCCTGAGCAGGGCTCGGCACGGGTCGGTTCGTGGCCGGGACTGTTGCGAGGCGCTGAGCTCGGAAGGTGGGGTGAAGTCGGAGCCTCGCAACAGTTTCCCCCGATGGGAGACCCACGGCCGTGGGGTGCCTGCATCCTCGCCGCGTTCGGGCCGGACGGCAGCAGTTTCAATTCTTTTCGAACTCCCTCCTCCGCCGCCGCCGGGTGTGCTTGGGGGCGACCGGCGGTGTCGCAAGCCGGAACAGTCGTTACGCTCGGCTCGTGAGCGACCCAGAGATCACCGCGCGCGCCCGCGCCTGGGCCGAGACGATGTCCGGACATGATCATGGTGGCGTCGTCCGAGCCCATCAGGACTCGACCCTGACGGTCGATCCGGCGCCGTTGATCACCCGGGAGGTGCGGGAGGAACGGGAGCGGTCACTGCTCCGACCGGGCGCCACGGCGGCCGCCGGCGCCGGCCACCGGGTCCGGCCCGAGGAGCCGGATCCGGAACGTACCTGCTTCGAACGGGACCGGGACCGGATCGTGCACTCCGCCGCGTTTCGCCGGCTGGCCGGCAAGACCCAGGTCGTGGTCCATCCGACCGATCACCAACGGACCCGACTGACCCATGCCATCGAGGTGGCCCAGGTCGCCACCTCGATCGCCCGGTCGGCCGGGGTCAACGTCACCCTGGCCGATGCGATCGCGCTCGGCCACGACTGTGGGCACGGCCCGGGCGGGCACGCCAGCGAGGACGCGTTCGACGCGTTCATCCCGGAGGGCTACGACCACGGCCCGTGGGGCGCCGACGTCGTCCTGTCCGGCCTCAACCTGTGCGCCGAGACGCTGGACGGGATCCGTAACCACTCCTGGTCCCGACCGGCGCCGAGCACCATCGAGGGCGAGATCGTCAGCTGGGCGGACCGGATCGCCTACTGCGCCCATGATCTCGAGGATGCCGTGCACGCCGGGATCGTGACCCTGGACGACGTACCGCGGCAGGTGGCCGAGATCGCCGGCCGAACCCGGCGCGAGCAACTGGGCACCTTCATCCGCGCGGTCGCCGACACGATCGGCCGGTACGGCACCGTCGGCATGGAGCCGGCCGTCGCCGAAGCCCTGGCCGAGCTGCGCACCTTCAACTACGAGCGGATCTACGTCCGCCCGGCGTCCCTGGAGCAGTCCACCTCGGTGATCGCCGTACTGCACGCCCTGGTCGAGCACTACGCGGCGCACCCGGCGGCGATGCCGGAACCGCCGGACGACGACGCCGGCACCGAGACCGCCGTCCGGGCCGCCGTCACCTACGTCGCCGGGATGACCGATCGGTACGCGTTCACGACCGCGGTGACCGAACTCGGCTGGGATTCCGATCAGTTGCCGCAGGGGATCGATCACGGCCAGTGACCGGACTGTCACTGCCGACTGGCTGAAGGGGATTCCCATGACGGACCCGGGCTTCCTGGCCGACCTGCACGCCGGATTCCAGGTCCCGCGGGCCGCCGTCGTCGATCTGGTGCGGCGGGCCACCGGCGTCCGGCCGGCCGAGTTGATCCGGCTCACCGTCGGCGACGAGAACGAGATCTACCGGGCGGAGCTCGACCGGGGCGTGGTCTACGTCCGGATCCGTCGGCCCGGCGCTGGATCGTTCGACGCGGAGGTGTGGGCGATGGACCTGGCCCGGGCCGCCGGGGTCCCGGTGCCGGAGGTCGGGGCAATCGAGTCGCTGGACGCCGGACCGGAGGGCGAACGGGGCGCGATGGTGGTCGCGGCGGCGCCCGGTCGGCCGCTGTCGGACCTGCTGCCCGGGTTGACCGGTGATCGGCGGCGGACGGCCCTGATCAACGTCGGCCGGACGCTGGCCCTGCTGCACACCGTGCCCACCCCCGGTCCCGGCCGGCCCGACCAGGACGGCCGGTGGCCCGACCCGGTCGAGCTGCACCGGCGGGTCCTCGCCGAACGGACCGGGCAGCGGCGACACCTCGAGACGGCCGGCCTGACCACCGCCGAGGTGGCGGCGACTCTCGCTCTGATCGGGCTTTCACCCGATGTCCCGGCCCGGGCCGACCCGGTGCTCCGGCACGGTGACCTGCATGCCGCGCACGTCTTCGTCGACGACGAGCTCGCCGTGTCCGGCGTGATCGACTGGGGTCTGTGGCTCGGTGGCTCCGCGATCGGCGATCTCAGCTACGTCTCGATGCGCTACCCGGCTGCCGACTTCACCGCGATCCTGAGTGGTCACGGCATCGGGCGGCCGACGGATCCGGAGCTCCGCCGGCGGTTGGCCCTCGCGGTGCTCAACCAGGCGATCGACCGCATCGCCTGGAGCGAGAAGATCGGCAACGCCGAAGGATCGGCCCGCGACCTCGCCGCGTTACGGGCGGCGCTGGCCGTGCTGGCTGAACTGGGGCTGGACGATCGGCTCGAGGTCGAACCCCTACGATGATGATCATGTTCTCGAACCTGAGCGCAGGCGCTCTCGGACTGACCATCGACCACACCACAGCGATCGACCTGGCCGAGAAACATGGCTTCGGCGGAGTCGATCCCGACCTCGGGTTCCTCCGCGGCCTCGACGGCACCTCGGCCGTCGCCGAGCACGCGGCCGCGGTCCGGGAACGCGGACTGCAGTGGGGCATCGCCGGGCTGCCGGTGCCGCTGACCGCGCCGGCCGCGGAATTCCGTACCGCCCTGGAAGGCTTGCCCGCCACCCTCGAACTGCTCCGCGCCGCCGGCGTGACGTCGGTCGGCACCTGGCTGCGGCCGATGCACGACGACCTGAACTACCGGCGCAACTGGGTGCTGCACCTCAGCCGGCTCAACCTGGTCGGCGAGTTGCTCGCCGACGCCGGGCTGCGGCTCGGGCTGGAATACATCGGCCCGAAGACCTTCTGGGCAGGCGAACGGTTCCCGTTCCTGCACTCGATCGGTGAGGCCCGGGAGTTGATCGCCGAGGTCGGGCACGCCAACATCGGGCTGATCCTGGACACCTACCACTGGTACACCGCCGGTGAATCCGCCGCCGATCTGGCCGGGCTGACTGACGCCGACATCGTGTCGGTGGACATCAACGACGCCCGCGACGACCGGGAACGCGACGAGCAGCAGGACCTCGATCGCCGGCTCCCCGGCGCGACCGGCGTGATCGACCTGGCCGGCTTCATGGCTGCCGTGCACACCGCCGGTTACACCGGCCCGGTGAAGGTCGAGCCGTTCATGAAGTCGCTGGCCGAGCAGCCCGTCGACGACGTCCTGGCCGACATCTCCCAGCGCCTCAGCTCCGCCATCTCTCGCTGAACACCGACTTGTCAGAACTGAGGCTTGCTATAGCGATCCTCAGTTCTGACAAGCCGCAGTCCCACCTGGTTGGGGCCTGTTCCCGGCTTGAAAATAGAGCGGCGATCGCAGCTCCTGAATCATCTGGCGCAATGGCACCTACTTTCGGATCACTGGTGGAAAGGTGCGGCGAATAACTTTCGCGGTGAAAGTTATTCGGGGTAGGGTCTGGAGGCGGAGAACGCGTACCAGATCGAGCCGAGGAGAGCCGTGCCCGAACGAGCCGATTGTCTGATCCACCTGCGCGCCGAGGCGGTCTCGGTGATCATCGACTGCTCCGCCGGGCGGCTGCCCGCGATCGCCTACTGGGGTAGCGATCTCGGTGAGCTGTCCGACGCCGACGTGGCCGCCGTCGTGGCCAGCGGCGCCACCCCCGGCGCGCTCGCCGACCAGGGCGTGCCGACCGGGCCCGCCCTGCTGCCCGAGCACTGGACCACCTGGACCGGCCGGCCCGGGCTGAGCGGCTCCCGGTCGGGGACCGCCTGGTCGCCGAAGTTCACCAGTGGCAGCGTCGAGATCACCGGCGACGTGGCCGACGGCGGCGTGATCACCGACGGTGTGATCTCCGCCGGCCGTGCCGTGGTCGTGGTCCGGGCTGCGGATCCGGTGGCCGCGTTGGACCTGGTGATCACCATCGAGCTCACCGCCGGTGGCCTGCTGCGGAGCCGGGCCGAGGTGATCAACTCCGGCGCGGAGCCGTACCAGCTGAACGATCTGGTGCTGGCCTATCCGGTGCCGGAACGGGCCCGCGAGCTGCTCGACTTCGCCGGCCGGTGGGCCAAGGAACGGACGCCGCAACGGCGGGAGCTCACCGTCGGCACGCATCTCCGGGAGGGCCGGCGCGGCCGGACCGGCGCGGACGCGGCGACCGTGTTGCACGCCGGAGTGCCCGGCTTCGGCTTCGCCGACGGCGAGATCTGGTCGGTGCACACGGCCTGGAGCGGCAATCACACCCACTACGCGGAGCGGCTGGCCAGCGGCGAGCAGGTGATCGGCGGCGGCGAGCTGCTGCTGCCCGGCGAGCTCCGGCTGGCGTCCGGCGAGAGCTATTCCAGCCCCTGGCTGTACGGCAGCCACGGCGTCGGCCTGGACCAGGTGGCGCATCGGTTCCACCGCTACCTGCGATCCCGGGACCGGCATCCGGCGGCGGACCGGCCGGTCACCCTCAACGTCTGGGAGGCCGTCTATTTCGATCATGACGCCGACCGGCTGATCGACCTCGCGGAGCGGGCGGCCGCCCTCGGCGTCGAGCGGTACGTGCTGGACGACGGCTGGTTCGGCAGCCGGCGCAACGACAAGTCGGGGCTGGGGGACTGGACCGTCTCGCCCGACGCCTGGCCACAGGGCCTGCACCCGTTGGTGAACCGGGTCCGTGAACTGGGGATGGTGTTCGGCCTCTGGTTCGAGCCGGAGATGATCAACCTCGATTCCGACGTCGCCCGGGCCCATCCGGAGTGGGTCATGGCGACCGGCGACCGGCTGCCGATCGAGCACCGGCAGCAGCAGGTGATCAACCTCGGCATCCCGGAGTGCTACGCCTACCTGCGGGACGCGATCAGCGCGATCTTGGACGAGTACCCGATCGGTTATCTCAAGTGGGACCACAACCGCGACCTGATCGACTCCGGCACGTCGCCGGCGGGCCGGCCGGGGGTGCACACCCAGACCGACGCCGTCTATCGACTGATCGACGAGCTGAAGGCGGCCCATCCGGGGTTGGAGATCGAGTCCTGCTCCTCCGGTGGGGCCAGGGTCGACCTGGGCATCCTGGAGCGGACGGACCGGGTCTGGGTGTCGGACTGCATCGACCCGCTGGAGCGGCAGCAGATGAACCGCTGGACCAGCCAGCTGATCCCGCCGGAGCTGATGGGCTCGCACGTCGCCTCCGGCCGGTCGCACACCACCGGCCGTTGGCACGAGCTGTCCTTCCGCGCCGGTACGGCCGTGTTCGGCCACCTCGGCATCGAGTGGGATCTGGCCGAAGCGACCGAGGCCGAACTGGCCGAGCTCGGCGGCTGGATCGACTTCTACAAGACCGAGCGGGAGCTGCTGTTGCGCGGCGATCTGGTCCGGGTCGACTTCGTCGACGAGACGGTCTATGCCCACGGCGTCGTCGCGCCCGACCGGCACCGGGCGATCTTCGCGGTCGCCGCTGTGGCCCGGTCGGAGGTGTCCTCGGTCGGCCGGATCCCGTTGCGGGGATTGGATCCGGAGCTCCGCTACCGGGTCGAGCCGGTGTTGATCGATCCGGCCGCGGCCGGGCGCGGCCGGGACCCCTGGTTCGCCGATGATCTTCCGCCGCTCCCCGGCTCGGCCCTGATCGGCGCCGGCCTGCGGATCTCCGACCTCCGTCCGGAACACGTCGCCCTGATCCGTCTCACCGCCGTGACCGACTGAGCCCACCGGGTCTTGACCGCGGAGTTTCTTCCGTGCCAACGTGAAGGCGGTCGGACGGGGAGACGCTGCCGAGCTCGACCGATCCGAGGACTGACGAGGTGGTCATGGCAATCGCGGCTGACACAGTCCCGCTGGGCCCGCCCTGATGCCCGCCTCGGACGGAGTTGCGCCGCGGCTGGACAAGTCGGCCCAGAGCGTCGCCGTGGCCGTGTTGCGACACGGCCCGATCGCCCGGGCCGAGCTCGCCCGTCGGCTCGGCCTGTCCAGCCCGTCGCTGACCCGGCTGACCAAGGAGCTGATCAAGGCCCGATTGGTGCGCGAACGGCCGGCCGAACAGCGGGCCGCGACGGGCCGGCCCTCGCTGCCACTGGAGATCAACGCCGACGCCGCGCACTTCGTCGGGATCAAGATCATCACCGGCGCCGTCTACGCGGTGGTGACCACGCTCAGCGGTGCGGTGATCACCCGGCGCCGGATCGGCACCCGGGCCCGGATTCCCGGGACCTTCCTGAACCGGGTCGCCGAGCTGATCAAGGAACTCCAGGCCGAGGACCGGCGGATCCGCGGCGTCGGGGTCGGCATCGGCGGGCCGGTGTCCGACGGCAGCACGGTCCGGCACGCCTACTTCCTCGGTTGGGGCGAGGTCGACGTCGGCGCGATCCTGTCGGCCTCGGTCGGGCTGCCGGTCACGGTGCACAACGACGTCAAGGCGTTGACGCTGGCCCAGCACTGGTTCGGCTCCGGCCGGGACTGCCGGTCCTTGGCGGTGATCACCCTCGGTGTCGGTTTCGGCTGTGCGCTGGTGATCAACGACGCGCTGATCACCGGTGATCGCGGGATTTCCGGCGAGGTGGGCCACTGGCAGTTGTCGGCCAACGGTCCGGAGTGCAACCAGGGACACCGCGGCTGCGCCTCGGTGCTGCTGACCTCGGGTGGTCTGGCCTCGCTGGTGAGCGAGACGGTCGGCACGCCGCTCGGCTTCGAGGAGTGCGTTCGGTTGGCCCGGGATGGTGATCCGGCGGCCCGGGTGGTGTTCGAGACGTCGGCCTACCTTCTGGGCCGGCTCTGCGCCCGGATCGCCGACCTGATCGCCCCGGAGCGACTGGTGCTGTGCGGTGAGGGCATCGAGTTCGCGATCATCACCGAGGACGTGGTCCGCCGCGGCCTGGTCGACCATCGCAGTGCACTGGCCGACCCGGACGATCTGATCATGGAACGACTGGACTTCTTCGACTGGGCCCGCGGCGGCGCCGCCCTCGCCATCCGGCGCTATCTGCTCGGCTGATCCGCTCGATCCAGGTGGAGTGTGCAGCGTGCCGGTGATCGTCCCCATCGACAAGCACGGTGAACGAAAGCCCACTGATCAGGGGACCAGAGACCTGCGCAGGTCGGCGGGGAGCAGCCGGGCCGACCGGATCAGCAGGTCGCCCACGGTGACGCAGATCGCCTGGGCGGCTAGCAGGCCGACCAGCACGATCAACTGGGCGGCGCCGGCCTGGAGCGGGGTGCCGCCGCCGAGCAGGACGCCGACGAACGCGCCGGGCAGGGTGACCAGGCCGACGGTGCGGGTCTGATCGAGCCCGGGCACCAGGGCCTCGATCAGGTGCCGATTGGTCACCTCGGCGATCGCGTCCGGGCGGGGCAGACCCACCGACAGCCCCGCCTCGTAGCAGCCGTGCTCGTCCCGCAGGGCGGCGAACACCCGCCGGCCGAGCAGGCTGTGCGCGGTCATCGTGCCGCCGATGATGATCCCGGCCATCGGCACCAGGGAAGGCCCGTTCCACGGCACGGCGCCGGACAGGAAGATCACCGCCAGCACCGGGACCACTCCGCTGCCGATCGCCAGGGCAGCCCAGGGCCAGGCTCGCGGAGCACCGATCCGCCGGGTCGACGTACCGACGGCGACGCCGAACATCACCACCGCGAAGATCAACGACCAGACCAGCTGGCTCAGCACCGCGGTGATGATCAAGGACACGACGCCGAGCTGCAGGATCGCCCGGCCGGCCGCCACGGCGATCTGCCGGCGCGCCGCCAGCCGGCCGAACGTCGCCGCGGTCAGCGCGAGCCCGACCAAGATCACGACGGCGACGGCGAGTCGCAGCGCCTCGGGGGAGGTCGGGTCCGGCACGGCTCGACGATAGATCATCCCCGGCGACCGTAGGTCAGCCGATCAGATACACCAGCCCCCATCCGGCCGGCACCATCCGGGCGATGAAGTCCTTCGCCGCCGCGAGATAGTGCTTGATGTAGTCGAAGTCCTCCCGGGCCCGGCTGAGGCCCGTCTCGACGGTCCAGGTGCGGAGGTCGTCCTCGTCCAGCAGCGCGAGGTCGCGGGCGATCTCGGCGACTTCCTCG
Organism: uncultured Actinomycetota bacterium; assembly: GCA_963746025.1. Classification (GTDB taxonomy): domain Bacteria; phylum Actinomycetota; class Actinomycetes; order Propionibacteriales; family Propionibacteriaceae; genus Microlunatus. The sequence continues at coordinate 12,770 of CAVUZU010000009.1, read as the reverse complement.
GGATCGAGGACGCGGACCCAGGGGAGGTGGGCGCCGTCCTCGACATAGCTGACCTCTCCCTCGAACAACCGGTACGCAGGTCGCGGTGGTGCCGCCCCGTGATCGGGTCGGGTCAGCGCCTGGAGATGGCGCCAGCACTTGTCCAGGTACAGCATCTTCGGCCGGTCCTCGGCCGGACCCCAGGCGTCGGCCAGCGGATCGGCCGACAGGAACAGGTGCGGATCGGTCCTGGCCCGCTCGACGAACTCGGCGGGGAGCGGATAGGCGTAGTAACGGATTCCCATGCCGGGACCCTCCCGCTGCCGGGCCGGGCCCGGGGCGGGTTCGCGGAATCTGTGGACAACAGAGAATCACCTCGGCCGCCTGTGGACAACGGCCGATCCGATGATCGAATTCGGGCATTCGGCCCCGGTGACGCGGGTCCTGCGGGATGCTGGCGCTGTGCAAGGGTCCGATGAGCTGAACCGGGCGATCGAGGTGTTCGTCCGCGGCTTCGGCTTCGTCCGCAGCCGGACCCATCCGTACCTCGCCGAGCGGGTCGGTGACGCCTGGGTGATGCGCGACGCGCCACGGCGCGACCCGACCAAGTATCGGCGGGAGGAGTGGGTCGGCCATGGCATGGCGCCGGCCGAGCTGCACCAGCTGGCCGAGCAGCACACCCGCGGCCGGTACGCCCTCTGCGTGGTCCGCTGTGACGAGGAGGATCCGGCACCCCTCCGGCAGGCGTACCGGGAGCTGGGCTTTCGACTCGGCGGCGCCGAACCGTTCCTGCAGCATCGGCTGATCGACCTGCCGGCCGGCGATCCGGCGATCCGGGTCGAGCGGGTCACGACGCCCGAGCAGGCCGAGCGGCTCCGGGCGGCCGACGGACCCAAGGTGTCGCACGAGGCGTTCCGGCCGGACGGGCCACTGCGGCAATACCTGGCGGTGGCGGACGGACTTCCGGTCGGCTGGGTGGCCAGCGTGGTGGTGCCGGAGACCGGCGCCGAAGGGACGGCGACCTGGTGCTCGGACATGTTCGTAGCTCCGACCCACCGCCGGCGCGGGATCGGACGGGCCCTGCTGGCCCGAATGCTCCGGGACGACCATGATCATGGAGCCCGGCGCTCGGTGCTGAGCGCCAGCCAGGCCGGCGCCCAGCTCTATCCGACGGTGGGCTACGAGCGCCTCGGCGAGCTGCTGGTCTACACCCCGGCCCGCCCCTCGCATCCGCGCACCGCCGGCCTCAAACCACCACCCCGAAGCCGAGTTGTCAGAACCGAGTAGCCCGATGAGGCAACTCAGTTCTGACAACTCAGGTGATCGAGGCGGTGATCTCGTCGATCGCGCGGCGGGCGGCGGCGGGCTGGCGGCCGAACAGGACCTCGGTGGTGTGCCGTTGACAGACGTCGCCGAAGTCGGCGCCGGCCGGTGGTGGGAAGGGCGTGGTCGCGGCGGCGTCGCCGGCCCGTCGAGGCCGAGGAAGTCGATCACCTGGCGGTCCGCCGGCGACAGGTCGGCGCTGATCGCGGTCCGCACCTCGGCGTTGGCCGGCAGGCCGCGATCGGTCATGATCAACCGGCCGGCCTCGACCGAGGAGGCGAAGTAGTTGATGAAGTCGACCGCGGCGTCGGGCTGCTTGCTGCGCGCGGACGCGGTCCGGTAGACGGTCGGCTGGTAGACCGTCCCGGCGCCCGGGTGACCGTCCTCGGTCGGTAGCCGCAGCCGCGACAGCCCGGTGTCGGCGGCGCTGTTCATCGCGGCCAGCTGGTTGGACCACCAGCAGTCGATCGCCACCGTGCCGGCGGCCAGCCCGCTCTGATCGACATCGAGGGCCGCCTCTTCGACCATCCCGTCCGGTCCGACGACGACCGCCCGAGCGCTGCGGGCCTTGGCCATCAGCTGCCACCAGTCCTCGAGCTCGGCTGTGGTGAGGCCGATCGCGCCTTCCGGCGTGAACGGCGTCTTGCCCCGCTGGGCCAGGAAGACGGTGAAGCCGCCCGCCTGCAGGAAGGTCCGGCCACCGAGCCCGCTGTCCAGCTCCTTGCCCTGGTGTTTCAGTTCCCGAGAGCGCGAACAGGTCGTCCCAGGACCAGCCGGCCTTGTCGTCAGGCACTTCGACCCCGGCGGCGTCGAAGATCACTGGATTGATCAACAGCGCCATGGCGCTCAGCCCGTGGGCCAGCCCGAGCAGCTTGCCGTCGACCCGGCCGGTGTCCAACAGCGACGCCGGGAACTGTTCGATCTCGGCCCCCTGCGCCGACAGGTCGAGCAGCGCGCCGCGTACTCCCGGAAGTACGCGTAGTCCATCGAGATCACGTCCGACTCGGCACCGGCGGCGAGCCGGGTGGCCAGCCGATCCCAGTACGGATCGAAGTCGGACGACTCGCCGACGATGCCGAGTCGGGATGCTGGGCCTGGTAGTCGTCGATCACCCGCTGGAAGGTCGTCCGGCGCAGATCGTTGCCCACCAGGAGAATCCGAGCTGCACCGACCGGCCGACTCCGGCGCCGCCGAGCCCCGGCCACAGCCGGCCAAGGCGGCCACCTCGGCATTGGCCAGCCCGGTGGTGATCATGAAGGAACGACGGTCGAGCGTGATCATTTTCGGGGGTCTCCTCGTTTGATGAGTTGATCAAGGTCGAGATCTTGATCAGTCGGCCGGGCGTCGGTGGCGTCGGCCGGTCGGTGCTGCCCCGGGCCCCGCGGACAGTTCCTGCTGAGCGACCGCCCGGTAGCGGGACGGGGCGGTGCCCTCCACCGCGGTGAAGACCCGGCTGAAATAGAAGGGATCGGGGAAGCCGGCCTGCCGGGCGATCGTGGCCACCGGCTGATCGGTGTCGCGCAGCAGTTGTCGTGCCACCCCGATCCGGAACCACTGGATGAATCGCGACGGCGGCTGGCCGGTGGCCCGGCGAAACATCCGGCGCAACTGTTCCGGGCTGACGTGGCAGGCTTCCGCGAGGTCCCGGGTGGTCAGCTCGCGGTCGTAGTGCTGCCGGATGTGATCGATCGCCGCCGCGACGGCGGGCGGCAGGGTCTCGCCGTCGTCGGTGATCACCGTGCCGGTCTCGGAGCGGAACAGTCGGCCGAGTGCGCCGGCCAGCGCGGCGTTGGCGATCAGCCGGCCGCCGGGCCGTCGCTGCTCCAGTTCGGTGACGGTGTCCTGGACGTCGGCGACGATCCGGTCCCAGGCCCGTCCGGTGCAGTCGAGCAGCAGCGTCGGCGGCCAGAGGTCGGGCCGCGGCTCGCCCCGGTCGTACGCCATGAAGTGAGCGACGTAGGTCTGCAGCGGTGCCCGTTCGCGTGGCTCCGGGCCGTGTTCGGCCTGCTGCGCGACGTTCGGCGGGATCAAGATCGCCGACCGGGCACCGACCGCGGCGGTTTCCAGGGAACCGAGCCGGAACGTCATCGACCCCGACGTCACCACCCAGAGCTGATAGTGCGGCAGCGCCCGGGGCGGCAGCCGCCAACTGGGCGAGCAGTCGAACAAGGCCGCCGCGTGCACGGTCAGCGAGATTCCCGCGCCGTCGTCATCGGTCCGCATCGATCGGATCCCCGTCGTCACCGCGCCGAGCCGGCCGTCACGGCCGGGGCGCTACGACCGGGTGTTCCGGTGTCTCGCCGTCGCCGGTGTAGCGGTGCTCGGCGCCGAAGTAGCTCATCGTGATCGCCCGCCGCGACTTCCCGGAGGTGTTGGCCGCGGTGCCGTGCACGACCAGGCTGTGGAAGAACAAGCCGGAGCCGCGGCGCATCGGCACCGGGATCACGGCGTCCAGGTCGTACTGGCTGTCCGGGATCACGTAGTCGTCCCGGGTCGCCTCGTGCGGCAGCCCGCCGCCGGCATGACTGCCGGGGATCACCAGCATGCAACCGTTCTCGACCGTCGCGTCGTCCAGCGGCAGCCAGCAGGACCAGAGCGACATCGGCTCGATCGGCCAGTACGGGGAGTCCTGGTGGAAGCCCTTCTCCGAGCCGACCTTGCCCGGCTTCATCAGCGCGTCGGCGCGGAACAGCCAGAGCTTCTCACCCAGGATCGACTGGATCCGTTGCACCACCGACGGCCTGGTGATCAACTCCCGGCGGATCAGCTCGTCGTCCCACAGGCCGCTGATCTTGCGTACCTCCTGGCCGGGCTCGACCTGCTGACCGGACCGGACCACGGCCGGCTCCCGCTGGATTTGCAGCCGCCCGGTGGCTTCGCGGTCGCCGCGGGCGTAGTCGAGCAGGCGCTCGCCGACCGCGTCGCACTCGGTGGGGGAGAGCAGGTCTTCGATGATCACGAAGCCCTGCTGCAGGACCTGCGGATCGTCGATCTCGGTGGCGGTCATCGGAATCCCAACTCCTCAGATCGGAAACTCGTACCCCAAGCCTTTCAGCCGCTCGGACGCGGCGACATGGACTGCACAGCACAGATCCTGGACGTTTGCGGTCGGTGCGGGCGGCGTTCTCGGGCCCGGTCGCTTCGCCCCACCTACGGTCGCTTCGCGCCGGCTGTTGAGGGTGCGGAGCACGAGGAGTGGCCGCGAAGGTGCCGGGATGGGTCGGGCGGACGGGGAGGTCGAGGTCAGGCTGGGGGTGGGAGGGCGCAGGCAGGTGAGCCGCCAGGGAGCCGGTGCCGGTTGATCGCGATCACCCGATAGACCGCAGCGGCGACCTGGGCGATCAGCGGCAGTCGCAGTGCAGTGCCGAGGATCCGGTACGGCCCGCCGGCGTAGCGCAACCAGGCCGCCACCGCCGCCGCGCCACCGGAGATCTCGCCGCGCAGGTCGAGCCAGAGCACCTCGTGCCGGGCCCGTTCCTCCGTCGTGCCCGCCGCGTCGAGATCGGTGAACTGCCAGGGCACGACCCGCGCGTCCGGCCGGCCGGGCCGACGCAGCCGGTCGGCGATCCAGGTCGCGGTGGTGGTGCAGAAGGCGCAGTCGCCGTCGAAGATCAGCCACGGCTGCTGGCGATCGGGTTCCGGCGCGATCCTCGGCATGCCTTCACTGTAGTGCGGTGTGCGGACCGCATTTTGGTGCCGTGCGACGGGCCGCTCGGCCGGGTCTACACTCGCCGTGTGGCGGGCCGGATCAACGAGGAAGACATCGCGGCCGTCCGCGACCGCGCCCGGATCGACGAGATCGTCGGTTCGTATGTCACGCTGCGCCGATCCGGCAGTTCGATGGTCGGCCTGTGCCCGTTCCACGAGGAGAAGACCCCCAGCTTCCAGGTCACCCCCGCCCGCGGGCTCTGGTACTGCTTCGGTGCCTGCTCCGAGGGTGGCGATGTGATCAGCTTCGTCCAGAAGATCGACAACCTGTCCTTCGTCGAGGCGATCGAGCGGCTGGCCGACCGGGTCGGCATCCAGCTCCGTTACACCGACGACGGCGGGCCGCGGACGCCACCGGGGCTGCGGATGCGGCTGATGGAGATGCACCAGGCCGCGGCCGAATACTTCACCGATCAGCTCACCAAGCCGGACGCACTGGCCGCCCGCCAGTTCCTGAACGAGCGCGGCTTCGACCGGGAGACAGCCACCGACTTCGGCGTCGGCTTCGCGCCGCGGGACGGTAAGTCGTTGCTCCGGCACCTGCGCGGACGGGGCTTCGCCGACGCCGACCTGGTCGCCGGCGGACTGGCCCGCGAGTCCGGCTACGACTTCTTCCAGGGCCGGCTGCTCTGGCCGATCCGGGACTCCGGCCGGCAGGTGCTCGGTTTCGGGGGCCGGAGGATCTTCGACGACGACCGCATCTCGGCCAAATACATCAACACCCCGGAAACCCCGCTGTACAAGAAATCCCACGTGCTGTACGGCCTCGATCGGGCGCGGCAGGCGATCGCCAGGAAGAGCCAGGCCGTGGTGGTCGAGGGCTACACCGACGTGATGGCGGCGCACCTGTCCGGGGTGGACACGGCGATCGCCTCCTGCGGCACGGCGTTCGGAGATGATCATGCTCGGCTGCTGCGCCGGCTGATGGGTGATCATGACGCGTTCAACGGCGAAGTGATCTTCACCTTCGACGGCGACGAGGCCGGTCAGAGTGCCGCGCTGAAGGTGTTCTCCGGTGATCAGAACTTCCTGGCCCAGACCTACGTCGCGGTCGAGCCGAGCGGCCTCGACCCGTGCGACCTGCGGTTGCAGCAGGGCGAGGCGGCGGTCCGCGAACTGGTGGCCCGGCGGGTGCCGCTGTACCGGTTCGTGATGAGCAACATCATCAGCCGGCACGACCTCGATCGCGCCGACGGCCGGCTGAACGCGCTCCGCTCGGCGGCGCCGCTGGTCGGCAGCATCCGCGACCGCGGCCTGGTCAGCGGCTACATCCGGGAGCTCACCGGGCTGCTCGGGATGGAGCCGGAAGAGGTGCAGCGGGAGGTGGCCCGCGCCGCCCGCGCGCCGCGGCCGCAGGGCAAGGGCGATCGTGGTCGCGGGTACGACAACCGCGGCCGAAACGAGGCGGCGGCGGATCAACCACCGGCCGACCAGGTGCCGGCCGGCCCCGAGCTGCCCGACCCGAACGACCGGCTGCTCACCACCGAACGGCAGACGCTGAAGTTGATCATCCAGGCCCCGCAGCGGTTCGGCGCCGGCTGGGACGGGGTCGGGGTCGCCGACTTCACCCATCCCGCCTACGCAGCGGTGTTCACCGGGGTCGAGAAGGCGGCCGCCGATGGGACCGACGGCGACTGGGCGCACCGGGTCAGCATCGCCGCCGAGGACGAGCGGATCCGGGGACTGGTGGTGTCCCTCGCCGTCGAGCCGCTGCCGATCACCGGAGACCCGACCGAGCGGCTGGTGTCGGCGTACAGCTCGAGCCTGCAACTGCTCACCGTGATGCGGCAGATCGCCGAGCTCAAGTCGAAGCTGCAACGGACCAACCCGGTTGATCACGCGACCCGCTACAACCAGATGTTCTCCGAGCTGGTCGTCCTCGAGGCCCGCCGGCACGCCCTGCACCAACGCAGCATGGGATCCCAGGAGTCCTGACCCCCGCCGACGGGACTCAGCTTGATCACCCGGCGATCCGGCCCGTCGTGGAGCCGAAGCCGAGCCAGGTGTGCCGGTTGCCGGCCCAGCACCAGCCGACCTTGGGCGCGTCCCGCCGTTCCCGCCCGTCCCGGCCGGTGCCGCCGCTGATCCAGATCGCCGGCGTCCGGGCGTCGAGCCGGCCGCGGTCGTTGGTCTTCCGGGACGCGATGCACATGAAGCAGAGGTTCGGTTCCAGCCGGTCGGGCTGTTGCAGCAGCCAGCTGATCCCCTCGCTGATGGTCAACGGGCTCCGGCCGCGGGCGGTGAGCTCCGGCATCGCCTCGTCCGGGCTCCAGTTGCGCAGGTCGTCGCCGCGGTCGGGCTCGGCGACCAGATAGAGCGGCCGATTCGGCACCTCGACGGTGGGCAGCGGCACGAACCGATCGAGGTCCGTCAGGTCTTCCACCACGAAGCCCGGCTTGCCGGACCGGGTCAGCAGCGGCGCCAGGGCGGAGGCAGGCACCAGAGCTGGATGCACCGCCAGGATGGCCTCCGGGTGATCGGGCAGGTCGTCGGCAAGCCGACGGAAATCCTCGACCGAGTGGCCGGCGAGGGCAGGGACGCCGAGTTGGATGAGGCGTTCGAGCTGTGACAAGGGTGATCCTCCCGGTGGGATTGGTGGGTCGATGATCGTCAACGCAGCACCCTCCGGAATAATTCCGTATATCCGACGGAGTTTTTGTTTTCGTTCTCGACACCGTGCTCAACCGGCCGCGAGCGGGCCCGACTGACCACGATCCCCTCGCCGGCGCTGTCGCCCTCCCGCCCGGGGTGCGGCTACGGAACCGCGGAAGTCGCCCCAGGTAGAGAAGTATGCGGGTTCGGGGCCGGGCGGGGTGCGGAAGTCGCCACAGGTAGAGAAATGCACACCTCGCGTGGGCCGGGCCAAGAAGAACGGGTGCCGGGCCGTGCTGGGTTTCCGGGGGAGCGTGGCTGTCGGTTATCCACAGGTTTGGCACCTCGCGCTGGCCGCGGCGCGGGATCTGGCGCACAGTGCGTCCATGGCTGATCACTCGGGGGATGCCGACCTGCTCACGGCGGCGGAGGAGCGCGAGCTGGCGTACCGGATCGAGGTCGGGGCGCTGGCCTGGGCGGAACGGCACGCGCCGGTCCGGCGCACCGACGCGACCGCGGCGGAGTTGCTGGCGCTGGAACGGGACGGGCGGCTGGCCCGGCAACGGTTCGTCCAGTCCAACCTCGGCCTGGTCGTCGGCCTGGTGCGCGGCTCCGTAGCACGGACCGGGCTGCCCCGCGACGAACTGTTCCAGGAGGGCTGCCTCGGCCTGATGATCGCCGTCGCCCGGTTCGATCACCGGCGCGGGCTGCGGTTCTCGACCTACGCGGTGCCGTGGATCCGGGCCCGGCTCGGGGAGGCGGTGCAGCGCCGGGGCGGCGGATCGTCGCTGCCGGCCGCCGGGGTCGGCCGGCTCCGCGAGGCGCGGGCCGCCGAGGACGAGTTGGTGCAGGCGCTCGGCCGGGACGCGACGCCGGCCGAGGTGGCGGCCAGGGCCGGGCTCGACCAGCGCGGCTACGAACGGCTGCTCGCCTGGCAGCGGATCGGGTCCCTGGACGATGGGGCCGAGCCAGGCCGGCTGACCGACGCCGGACCGGCGCCGGAGGAGGTCGCGGACCGGTCCGAGTGGACGGCTGACCGGCTGCTCTGGCACCTGACGCCGGTCGAGCAGGCCGTGCTGCGACAGCGGTTCGGGCTGCCGGACGACGGACCGACCGGAGCCGTGCCGACCGGAGCCGTGCCGACCGGAGCTGGGCCGACCGGAGCTGGGCCGACCGGAGCTGGGCCGATCGGGGACGTGCCGACCGGGGACGTGCTGGCGCGGAGCGGATTGCGAGGGTGCGGGCCAGCAGCGGAGATGCAGGGAGACGGGCCGGCGGAGGGCCGCGAGACCTCGTTCGCCGCGATCGCCCGTCGGCTCGGGGTTTCGGTCTCCAGCGTCCGCCGGATCGAAGCCCGGGCGCTGCGCCGGCTGCGCGAGGTGTGTGCGGACGAGGCTGGAAGAATGACCGCATGAGCAGGTGGTGGAGCAAGGCCCGCGGTCTGCCGGACGACGCGTACCGGTCGCTGACGGAGTCGCTGCGCGCCGCCGGCCGCCCGACCGAGCGGATCCTGGCCTGGGCCAGCACCGGCGACGGCTTCTGCGTCGGCTTCCCGGCGCTGCTGTCGTACGGCAACGTCGACGGGTGGAGCCACGTCGGCTGGCACGAGATCGAGTCCGGCGGCTGGAACTCCGAGACCCGGCGGATCAGCTGGCGGACGTATCAGGGCAAGCGTGGCCTGGTCGACCTGGCCGAGCCGGCCCGGCTGCCCGAACTGTTCCGGGAACGGGTCGCGGCGAGCCTGGTGGTGGAGAAGTTCATCTCGGTCAACGGCAAGCGCGGCGTGACGATCAGCGGCCGCCGCGACCTCGCCGACCGGGAGGCGCCGATCACCTGGCACAGCACGCTGACCCGCGGGATCACCTGGCAGACCGAGGGAGTCCAGGCGGTCGCCGATCGGGCGCTGGACCAGGTGCGAACCGAGTACGACATTCGCTGATCGGCCTGCTATCGTACGTAGCCGCGCCCCACTCCACCGGGGAAGCGGCGCGATCCCCTGTAGCTCAATTGGCAGAGCATGCGACTGTTAATCGCACGGTTGTTGGTTCGAGTCCAACCGGGGGAGCTTCTGCTCCCACCCCTCTTCGGTTTCCGGCCCCGTCAGGGCCGGTAGACCGTCAGCCCGAACGGCCCTTGGCGAACGTGATCACCTTGGTCGGCTCGACCGCGAGCACCCAGGCCGCATCGCTGCCCTCCTGGGTAAACCCGGCGTCGGTGACCTGATACTGCCAGTCTCCGTTCCAGCGGGTCGCCCAAGTCGCGGCCAGCCGGCTCAGCGTCGGCCGGTCGGTGACCCGGCGCGCGGTGCCTTCGACAACCACGTCCAGACCCTCGGCCCAGCCAGGCGACCGGCCGGGTCCGAGCGAAAGCAGACGCGCTTGATCAGCGACGACGAAAGGAGATCCGCAGGCGAGGGAAGTTACCGGCTGGGGCCCGGAGTCGCCTGGGGGGGCAGGGCGCCGCACGGTAGGGAGTGCGTTGCCGGGCTCAAGGCCCCAGCCAATTTCGAGGCTAGGGCGCGCGAACCGCCTTCACAACAGGATTGGATCGGATTGACCTTAATTGTGATGAGCTGCCCAAGGATTAGGTCAAGGCCGGATCAAGAGCCGCAGGTCACGAGCGGCCGGCCAGATCGTCCAGGAACAGCGAGGCCCACCGGTCGATGTCGTTCTCGAACACCTGCTTGCGCAGGAACCGCATCCGCCGGGCGTGCACCCGCGGCGAGTCCGTCATCGCCTCGAGCAGCCGTTCCTTCAGCCCGTTGATGTCGTACGGATTGACCAGGTAGGCCTGTCGCAGCTCCTTGGCCGCGCCGGCGAACTCGCTCAGCACCAGCGCCCCGGAGTCGTCCTGCCGGCAGGCGATGAACTCCTTGGCGACCAGGTTCATCCCGTCCCGCAGCGGGGTGACCACCATGATGTCGGCGGCCCGATAGAGCGCCGCCATCTCGTCCCGCGGGTACGAGGCGTGCAGGTAGGTGATCGGCGGCCGGCCGATCCGGCCGCTCTCCCCGTTGATCCGGCCGACCAACATGTCGATGTCGTCGCGCAGCTGCCGGTACTGGTCGACCCGTTCCCGCGACGGCGTGGCGACCTGGACATAGACGGTCTCCTCCGGATCCACCCGGCCCTCGTTGACCAGCTCGCCGAAGGCGCGGATCCGCTGCCGAAGCCCCTTGGTGTAGTCCAGCCGGTCGACGCCGAGGATCATCGTCGTCGGGTCGCCGAGATCGTGCCGGATCTGCTTGGCCCGCTGCTCCACGGCCGGACTCGATGCCAGATCGTGGAAGCTGTCGGCGTCGATCGAGATCGGGTAGGCGCGGGCCAGCACCGTTCGGCCGTCGGCGGTCCGGACCCGGTCCCGATGGGTCTGTAGGTGCAGCCGCTGGCGGACCAGCCGGACGAAGTTCTGCGCGCCGCCGGGGAGTTGGAAACCGACCAGGTCGGCCCCGAGCAGGCCCTCCAGAATCTGGTTCCGCCAGGGCAGCTGCTGGAACAGTTCCAGCGGCGGGAACGGGATGTGCAGGAAGAAGCCGATCCGCAGATCGGGCCGGCGCTGGCGGAGCAGCTGCGGCACCAACTGCAGCTGGTAGTCCTGCACCCAGACCACGGCACCGGGCTCGGCCACCTCGGCGGCACGGGCCGCGAACCGTTCGTTGACCGCGACGTAGGCGTCCCACCATTCCCGGTGGAAATGGGGGTGCTCGACGGCGTCGTGATACAGCGGCCACAGGGTGCCGTTGGACAAGCCCTCGTAGTAGTCGCGGACCTCGTCCGCCGTCAGATGCACCGGGACCAGCTGCATGCCGTCACTGCTGAACGGCCGCAGCTTCTCCTCCGGCGCACCATGCCAACCGATCCAGGCGCCGTCATTGGCGCGCATCACCGGTTCGAGCGCGGTGACCAGTCCTCCGGGGGACGTACGCCAACCGGTGCTGCCGTCGGCGTGCTCGATCCGGTCGACGGCGAGACGGTTGGCGACCACCACGAAGGATGAGGTCGGGCTGGACGACTTTTTCCCTCTATCGGTGCTCATCTATTCAGCTCAGCCTCCCAAGGGCGTTCCCACACTTTAACCGACGCTCAGCGAAGCTCCGGATTCGGCTGTGCCGTCGCTGGGATAAGACGCCCGTTGTGTGCAGTCGCCCTCGTCTGGAAGAGTCGTCGGCGTGAGTGCTGCCGGAACCCTGCCCGATCCGGGCATCGAGGCGATGCGGGCCATCATGTTGCGGCCCGAGCGAACGATGATCGCCGTCGACTTCGACGGCACCCTCGCGCCGATCGTCGACGACCCCGAACACGCCTACGCCAACCCGCGCGCGGTGGCCGCGCTGGGCCGGCTCGGCGGACTCGGCCTGACCATCGCCGTGATCACCGGGCGGCCGGCGCAGACCGTGGTGCGGCTGGGTCGCTTCGGCTCGGTGCCGGGCCTGCGGAACATGATCGTTCTCGGCCAGTACGGCGTCGAACGCTGGGACGCCGCCAGCGGCGACTTCAGCATCCCGCCCGAGCCGGAGCAGATCGATCTCGTCGCCGCCGAGATCGACGAGTTGCTGGCGGAGCTCGAGCTGACCGACGCACGGTTGGAGCACAAGGGCAGGGCGATCGGCGTGCACACCCGCGAGCTGGCCAACCCGCGGGCCGCTTTCGAGGCGTTGCTGCCCCGGTTGCACGACCTGGCCGCGCGGCACAGCTGGGCCATCGAGCCGGGCAAGAACGTGATCGAGATCCGGGCTCCCGGAATGGACAAGGGAGTCGCGCTGCGGGCCCTGGTCGAGGAGACCGACACCCGGCAGGTGATCTTCGCCGGTGATGATCTTGGTGACCTGCCGGCTTTTCGGATGGTGCAACAGTTGCGCGCCGACGGCCTGTCCGGACTGCTGGTCTGCTCGGCCTCCCACGAGGAGGACGCCCTGACCGAGATGTCCGACCTGATCGTCAGCGGCCCGGAGGGTGTCGCCGACTGGCTCGGCCGGCTGGCCGACAGCCTGGCCAGCCGTCGGCCCTGAGGCTCCGGCCAGGATGCCGGTCAATATTGCCGCGACTACCCGGCACAACTGACCACTACGATCACGATCCGCGCCGCTATAGTCGAGTCCGCCCCGGGGCGGTAGCTCAGCCGGTTAGAGCAGGGGACTCATAATCCTCCGGTCGCGGGTTCAAGCCCCG
>CAVUZU010000008.1:0-187655 GCA_963746025.1 uncultured Actinomycetota bacterium | reverse complement strand
ACGTGTCGAACGAACCGAACCGGAAGGAGTGGTCAACGTGGCAAGACGCTACGGACCGCCGCACTACACCGAAGATCCGTACACCCAGCTTGTCTCCCCGCACGGCATCGCCGTCGACGACCTCGTCTCTGTGCTGCAGAAGGAGATCCGACGCAGCAACGTCGACAACGCAGTGCTCGCCGCGTACGAGATGTACACCACCTCCCCCGACGTCGCCGAACACTTGTGGCGCCGACTGCGGATCATCGCCGTGGAAGACGTCGGGACCGGCCTTCCCCTCGGCCCGCTGCTGATCGAAACCCTGCACCGCAACTTCGCCGCGACGCCCGGAGGCGACTGGATGATGGCCTGCCATGCGGTCCGTCTATTGGCCACCGCACCAAAGGACCGCACCTCCTCCGAACACGCCGACTGGACCGCCACCATGGTCCTCCTCGGCCAGGCCCTGGTCGAAATCCCCGACTACGCCCACTGCGTCCACACCAAGTCCGGCCAGCAACTGGGCCACGGCCTGATGCAGTGGTGGCACCACGGCGCCCAAGTCGCCGATGAACACCCCGACGCGGACCATCGCTATCGCGATGAATTGATCGCGATCCACCAGGCCGACGAAGAAGTCCACGGAACAGCACCGCAGATCTCACGAGACGCAACTCCGTAACCTCCGTTCGACAAACTCAGGGGAGCGAAGGGCTGGCAGACCAGCCCGGCATCGAGGCCACAGAGGCCGTCCATGCATGAACGAACCGACTCGTACCGAGGTGTCCTTCTCGGCCCATCCCGTTCGTAGAACGGAAAGAAGGAGAACAGGGACACAGTCCCTCACCGAGGAGAATGATCATGTACGAACTAATGAATCCCGACCAGCCCAACCAGCTGTACGCGGAGCGGGTCCAAATCGGAGAGCGGGAGCGCCTCGCTCGCCGCGTCATCAGGGAACGAAGGGTAGCCCGGGCCGCGAGCCGTCTGGAGCAGACCTCTCCCCCACGGCCAGTCGCCCAGCCCGCATAGACCCTGTGTCTCGGGCCGGACCAGGACCGTGACCGCTTGCTCAGGAGCCAACCGTCGCCAACAGTCACCGCCGCGTGGGCGACGTCTCCGTTCCCGGCCCAGCCGAGGACAGACAGTGCCTGTCTCTCTGTCCTGTGAGGTCCCCTGCCGATCACCAATTCATGTTGATCATGGCCGACTAGCGGCCTCGACCCCGAAGCCGTTCGGGGCCGAGACCGGGCATGATCAACTCATCCCGCCGGGTTCGGCCGATGGTTACGCGTGATGATCATCAACGAAGTCGGTGATCAGCTTCAGCCACTCGTCGGGTCGTTCCACCATGGGTAGGTGGCCGGTGTCGATCTCGACGAGTTCGGCGCCAGGGATGGTGTCGGCGATCTCGCGGTGCAAGGTCGTCGAGGTGAGCCAGTCCTTGGCGGTCGAGATGACCAGGGTGGGGACTTTGACTTTGGGGAGGTCGTTTCGGACGTCGACCTGGCCGGCAAGGGTGGCCTGCTCGGGGCTGCCCTCGGCCGCTGTTGCGGCGGCGAAGTCCAGCATCTCCGGTAGCTGCTCGGGCGGCACCGCTTCCAGAGCCCGGGTGCCGACAGAGATCAAGAGCAGGAATTCGGCGAGCAGCTCACGATCACCAGACTCGGCGATCTTTCGCCAGACCGAGGTGGCCAGCGCGATCCGGTTGTCGCGATGCGGAATGCTCGCAGTCACGACAAGTGCCGTGACCCGCTCGGGGTGCCGGGCGGCGGCCCGAATGGCGACCGCACCGCCGAGGGAGAACCCGGACAGCGCGAACCGGTCGAGCCCCTCGGCGTCGGCCGCGGCGACGAGTTGATCGGCCAGCTCGTCGAGGGACAGCAGGCCGGCGGCGCGCGGAGTGTCGCCGCTGCCGGGATAGTCGATGCCGACGACCGTGTAACGGGAGGCGAGACCTTCCAGGATAGGGCCGAAGGTATTGGCCATGCTGTTGCCCGCCCCATGGGCGACCAGGAGGCCGGGGCCGGTGCCGATGCGGGTCCGGGCAAAGCTTTCGAGCACGGTGTGAGTGGACATGATGATTCTGTCTTCCGGTTGTCATGATCGCTGGCCGGTTGGCCCGCGACTCCCACGTCTGAATCATCCAGTACGTGTGATTGCATCCTGTTTAGCACGCACCGTGTGCGATTCAAGGGAGAGGTCCATCACACATTGCGTATGATTCTTGTATGGTGAACGCATGGCACAGCAACCCGTTCACCGCCGCAAGCCGGCCCTGACCAACCCGCGCGTACAACGCACCCGTATCCACGTGCTCGCCGTCGCACGAGAACTGCTCCGAGAAGTCGGGCCGTCCGGGCTGACCTACGCCCTACTGGCCGAGCGGGCCGAGGTCACCAGACAGACCCTCTATCGACACTGGCCCACCCGAGCCGCGCTGCTGGTCGACATCGTCCTCGACGGCCCCGACCTGGGTAACTACCCCACGCCGGGGCCCGACGTGCACACCGTCGCCACGGCGTGGCTGAAGAGCCTGCGTGCCGGGGTCAGCGTGCCGGCCATGCGCACCGCCGTGCTCGCCATCGCGGCCCAGGCGGATCACGACCCCGACAGCGCCGCCGCCCTGGTCAGGATCGGCCAGGACCGCCACGCCGCCCTGAACAAGCTGCTCGAGCCCTCCGGGATCCAGCTCCACGACGACCAATACACCCGGCTCTACGGGCCTGTCCTCACCCGGCACTTCCTCGACCGCGCCGAGATCACCGACGAGTTCATCGACGCCATCGTCGCTCAATGGATCAGCACACTCGGCTCCGGCGAGTCGACGGATCCGCGGTTGGCGGCAGGCCGTTCAGCGGCTGGCAGCGGCAGTTCGGCGGCGTAGACGGCAACGAACCTGTGGTCGAGATAGTCGGGTGCGCGACTCCCGGCGCAGCGCTGAGAGAGGGATGGGCACCATGGAGTCGGGTGCGGATGTCGCAGGTACCGGGAGTCAGCAAGAGGCGAACAGGCTCATGATCATCTCCACCGCTCGAGCGCGAATCTGAGCAGTCTCAAAGGTCCACCCAGCGGCGCCCCTCGTCTGACTTGACTTCAAGTGCAGTTGAACTCGCAGGCTTGAACCATGAGTGTCATGAGCAGCCGCAGTGCGCGGGCAGGGCACATCCATGGTTTTCCGACTCGAGTCCCCGAGTTGCCGATCTTGATCATCTCCGGGGCAGTCCTGCTCGCGGCCGCAGTGACGACAGCGCTGGCTGCCAGTGGCGACGCCTCGTTGCCGGCGACGATGTCAATCGCGCAAAGCGTGATCTCGATCGGCGTGCTGATCGTGACGGCGGTCCTGGGTGCCCGGTGCCGCGGCTGGACCCTGCTCGAAGTCGCCCTGTTGCTCCCGGTCGTGGTTAGCTACGGAGTGATCATGACTACGGCAGGAGTGCTGATCACGGTCGTCGTGACCGCGTCCAACGGCGAGGACTGGGAACCGGCCGGAGTGGTCTTCACCGCACCTTTCGTGGCCCAATCGGTGGCCGGCTTGATCGGGCTCGGCCTCGGCACGATGATCGGTCGTCCGGTCGTCGCTGGCCTGATGACGATCATCATTCCACTGGGCCTGCTGATTCTCTTGGGCCTCGTCGTCCCGGCCGCCCAGCCCTGGCTGACGCCATTCTGGAACGCCTGGTGGTGGTCCGACACCATGACCACTGATGGTTGGCCACAGTTCCTCGTGACGGTGCTCCCCGGGTGCGGAGTCCTCAACGCTGCGGGCTGGATCGCCCAGACCCGACGCTCCAGGAACCCAGAGTCGTCAAGGCGGCGACATGGTGCAGGCAGCCCAATTCGCCGTACTGGCCAGCGGCACGACATCGCCGACCGGGCAGCATTTCGCACAATCCCGCAGCGTTGGATCTAGAAGGACTGGCCGGGCAGAATGACAAGGTGAAGCTACTGAGTAACAGATATCGAGCTTCGCAGCCGGTGCAGGCAGTTACGCGCTCCGCAGGTAGAACGTCTGCCGGCGGCGGTCGCCGACAGGTCACTCGCCGAGGACGGGCGGATAGTGGAGACGGCGACGATGTCGAACGTGACCGCGGGTCTGAACCACCCAGGGTGGCCGGAGCCCTCATTCGCTGGAGGGATGAAGCCGACACCTTATATGGCCGGCATGCGGTTCGCACCAATGGCGACACCCACAAGCAGGCAAGGTCCGGTGCCGTAGTTGCGCCAGGCGTGCCGGGTGCCGTTCTGAATGAGAACGTCGCCAGCGCGTAGCGTCGTCTGCTCGCCGTCATCGAGTTCCAGCGTGGCCTCCCCGGAGACGACCAGGACATAGTCCACGGTGTCAGTGGTGTGCATACCCGGGTTATCGGTCTCCATGTACGCCATGGCGCCCGGCATTTGGAGTTCCAACTCGGCCAGGGCGGCGGCCGGATCGAGATCCGCGGGAGACGGCTGGTCGCCTGGCGGGATCGTGTTGATGACGAAGCGCGATCCGTCTCGGGGCGGGAAGTAGGCCTCCGCGCGGGGCGGCGAGCCGTCGTCCGGGAGCGTGGGGCGCACGTCCTGGCCCCACAGCCGGTAGGTCGCATAGCCGGGCATCAGCGCGGACATAACGGGCTTGACCTCGCGATCGTCAACCACGCGAGACTTGCCCGCCGGATCGTGCCCAGTGACCACTCGGCGAATCTTCAAGGGTTCCATGATCACTCCTCAGTACTCCATCGCATCGATGCGGTGGATTCAGACTCACTACTTCCCAGTGTGGGTGAACGGCGTTGTCCCGGTTATTCGAATCGTGCACGGCTGTCATGCATGATCGGCCTTTCCCTCCGACACGGTGCTTCTGCGAACGTAGCAACATGACTTCGACGCCCACGCACCCAGAGCTGTCAACGAGGTGCTGACCTCGCTGGCCACCCTGGTGATCGGCTATCGCGCGATCCCGCACCCGGTCCTCGCGCGCCCCCACCGACGGTCGACAAACCGTCGATTCCGTCCGCCACGGTGGAGACCCGCGCCCTGAAACTGCAGAGCAGCACCGAAGGTCCCCGTACCTCAATGAAAGATCACCTAACGAGATCGGAACCAGCTATGCGCAAGATCATCAACTCGACCTACCTGACAATCGACGGCGTCGTCCAGGTCCCGCAGGATTGGGTGTTCGACTACCGAAGCGAGACTCTCGCCCAGCGCACACTCGACCTGTTGTTCGGCGCGGACGCGATCATCATGGGACGCCGAGCCTATGAGAGCTTCTCCAACGCGTGGCCGACGAGGACCGACGACACCGGCATGGCCGACCGCATGAACACCCTGCCGAAGTACGTCGCCTCGGACACCCTGACCGACCCGGCGTGGAACAACACCACCGTCACCAAAGTCGGCGACTTCCCCGACCTGGTCCGAAACCTGAAGGACCAACCAGGGAAGAACATCGTGCAGTACGGCTACGGCCCGCTGACCACCACCCTGATCCGCGAGAACCTCCTCGACGAGATGATCATCTGGATGCACCCGCTGTTCCGCGGCGCGTCCGACCCGGCCAACTTCATCTCCCACGACACGCTCGAGACCAAATTCCGTCTCACCGACGTGCAACGTGACGACACCGGCGTCGTCCTCCTGCACTACCAACCAGTCTGATCAGGAGACATCGTGGACTACACCGGTCTGGTCAACCGCCTCCAGGTGCCAGCCGACTGGGCGGCGCCGACCGAACTCACTTACGACGATGTCCAGGCCATCCCGATCACCCGGAATCACCTACACGACGACGTCGCGGGCATCAACCCCAGCATCGACCTCATTCGTCGAACCCGCGGCGGAGATTGGCCGACCGGGCCGGTCACCGAGGCCTTCAACTACATCGATCTCGTCTGGCACGAATGCGAGTTTCGCGAGAACGACTCCTTCACATACGTAACCTACGATGCTGACGGTCTATATCTCGGCTGCTGCTACCTCTATCCGATGGGCCGGCGCAAACCACTCACCGAAAATCTGGCCGCCTTCGACGTCGATGTCAGCTGGTGGGTCACTCCCAACGCCTACGCGCTCGGCTACTACACCAAGGTCTATGCCGCACTGCGGCACTGGATCTCAACAGCATTCCCCTTCACGAATCCGTACTACTCCAACGCCGAGATCCCTGCCGCCACCGTGGATCCGGCATCGACCGAATTTCCTGCCTCGACCGAATCAAAGAGAGCTCCACGATGAGACAACTGATCGCGTTCAACGATGTCAGCCTGGACGGCTTCATGGCCGGCCCGAACAACGAACTCGACTTCATCGTCAATGACCCGAAACTGGGCGACGAGTTCACCTCTGAACTCCGAGCCGTCGCCGACACCATCGTCTTCGGCCGGAAGTCCTTCGGGTCGTGGGCCTACTGGATGTCCGCCGAGGGCGACCTGGCCGACTGGATGAACTCGAGCCCGAAAGTGATCCTGTCCAGCGACCAGACCTTCGACGTCAGCCCCTGGCCGAACTCGACCGTCGCCGACCTTGATCAGATCCGGCAGGTCAAGGAATCCGATGGCAAGGCCATCGTCGCCTTCGGGGGCGTCCAGACACTCCAGTCGCTCATCACCGCCGACCTGGTCGACCAGTACTGGCTCAAGATCAATCCCACTGCAGCCGGGCGGGGCGGATCGATGTTCTCCAACCTGACCGATCAACGCCAACTCACGCTCTGTAGCGCCAAACCCTACCCCTCCGGAACCATCGCCACCATCTACACGGCGTGAACCCAGCGGCGTACTCCTCGATCATCCACCAGATCGAGGAGTACGTCCGATCCACCGGCCGGCCGCTACCGTCGCGAATCCAATCCGTAGGCCCGAAAGGGCGGCGAGCCGAAAATGGGAGAGCTAGAACCCTTTCCCTCGTCGCAGGCGATTGATCATGTGTGAACAACCAAGCCCCGAGCGCCCGGCCAGGCCGATTCCCTGCGGCTGCCGGCGTTCGTGATCTAGAATCAGACCTGCGCTGCATTGCTTCTTCGCAACCCGCGACACCTGTTGTCCCCGGCGGATCGGACGTCGGCGTAGTTCAGGAATCTCCACGCAACCACGACTGCGCGGTCGGCGTATGTAGAAGTGACACGGCGGTCGAGCTGGGCGCCTGTACCTCCAGATCGAGCAGCCAGGTACCACCTGTCGTTGCCACCGCCCACTGCAGTTCACTCACGAAGCAACACCATGGAGCCTCTCCGGTCGCACCGCCATCGCTGCCACCACGCTTCGGACGCCGTGAGCCGGGCCGCCCGTTACCTTTCTGGTGGCCCCTGATGGTGGGGCCACGGTCGCCGGGCCCGGTATGACCACCTTTGACCCAACCGCCTACAAGAACCGGAACGTGATCGAAGGATCCTTCAACGATCACAAGCAGTGGCGCGGACTCGCGACCCGCTACGACAAACTCGCCATCGTCTACCGAGGCCCCATCGTGCTCCGCGCCATCACACTCTGGCTACGCAAATAAGGAGACACACCCTAGCTGCGGGTCCAGCCAATCGGTCGACGACTCACCTGCGCAGCGATCCGGGCTCAGGCAACGGGTGCCGGCGTGGGAACGGCGCTGGATACCCAGCCCGGATCGACCTCGATCCGGGAGAACCGCCAGCCGTCAGTGGTTCGGGCGAATTCGAAGTGGTATACCCCGCCGATGGTGTACAACTCCGGCGGTGCCGAGGTCTCGCCGGGCACTGGGCCTGGCGAGGTGATGATCACAACCAGGCTGTTGGCACGGACCTTGGCTCGGTCGCCGTCCAGGTCGAGCAGCAGGTTGGTGATGAGGTGCTGGTAGCGCTCGTCGGCGGTGTGGTTGCGCTGAGCTTGGGCGATGACGGCCTCGCGGCCTTCGACCTGTCCACCCGGTGTGGAAGCGGTCGCCTGCTCGGCGAGGAGTTCGTGCATGTCGTCGAAGCGTCCCTCGTCCAGGCAGGCGCCGAGCCGGTAGACGAGATCGGTGATCTCCGTGCGGTCGTTAAGGGTGGTGATCATCTGGGGCCTCCGTGGAACGTTGGTCTACGAACGTTGGTGAGACCAACAGTACTTCATATCGTTGGCCTTACCAACAGTGATTGAATAACTCGCTCCGGCGCGCTGGTAAACGCGTGTCAGGCGGCAGTGGCGGCGGCGGTTGGGGCGCCCTACTATCGGATGACTGAGCTGCCGTGGGACGACTTTGGTGCCCTGCGCGCCGCCTTGGCCCCGATGGGCGCACGGTCGGTGATGCCTGACCTGGACAATGTCGCCACCGGTGGCACTACCTTGATCGTTTCCGAGGCCGAGTGATCAGCAGCACGAACGAGTTGATCTTGCTCGGTCGCCCAATCCCGCACGCGGTCATGAGTTAGTGCTGACGACGGTGTCGGCGACGACGCCGTAATGGCCATTCGGCCAGACGCGATCCGCGGCCCGATCGAAGGTGCTAGCCCCGGCCGATCGAGCGGATCGTGCCGGTCGGCTTCGTTTGATCACTCGCCAGCGCAGACGCCGATCATCAGCCACATTACCCGGTCATGGTTCAACGGACCACGACAGTGCTGTTCGACGACGTCGACGGAAAGCCCGATCAAAGGAGGCCGGGGGCGGAACGACGATGTTCGGCCTGGATTTGTCAGCTACGAGCTGGAGCTGCCCGATCGCAACAAACTCGAGCTGGACAAGACCCTGGCCCCCGTACATCGCCGCAGCCCAGAAGGTGGGCCGGCGTCGCGGCACGAACCGGCCGCGGCCCGAGAACGACCCGGCCCAGGACCGCACAACCCGCGACTGGGCGCTGCAACGGCCACTACGTACCGGCCGCGGGCGCGTACCGGCCGCCGTAATCGAGGCGGACAACGCCGCGGGCTGATCGGCTCTGGTGTGGGTGCCCAGTGCGATCCCACCCGAATGATTGATGCCTAGCCCCCATGGCGTACGACCCGAAGGAGCCGAATCCTGGATTCATGATCAGCTCTCCCTCCCGCCGTACGGTCCTGGCCTTGCTGGGCGCCGCCGCGCTGACCACCGCCGGCGGCTGCTCAGCGTCGCCACAACCCGCACCCAGAAATGATCTCGCGATGATCACCATCGACACCGACGTCGGATCCTTCAGCGCACTCGAGGCCGGGCCGAGATCGGGCCGTCCCGTGCTGCTGCTGCACGGCTTTCCGGAGTTCGCGATCGCCTGGGAGGCACAGCTGTCGGCATTGGCCGGCGCGGGCTATCACGCTGTCGCGATCGATCAACGCGGCTATTCTCCGGGCGTGCGGCCGGCAGCCGTGGCCGCCTATGCCCTTGATCATCCAGTGGCGGGCGTGCTCCGGGTCGCGGACGCGCTCGGCTGGGACGGATTCGACTTGATCGGTCACGACTGGGGCGCGGCTGTCGCCTGGATCGTCGCGGCGCGGCATCCGGCCCGGGTGAACAGTGTGACCGCCGTCGCGGTGCCGCACTTGGCCGCCTTCGCCGACGCGCTCCGTGACGATCCGGTCCAGCGGCGGAAGTCGGCCTACATGGCGATGTTTCGACGTCCGGCACCCGAGCCCGAGTCGCAGATCCTCGCCGGCGGGCCGCCCGAGCTGCCCGGGGTCAGCCCCGAACGGTGTGCCGAATACTTTCGGCGGCTCAGCGAGCCGGGCGCACTGACGGCGGCCCTGAACTGGTATCGAGCCAACGATTTCACCGGATACCGGCAGCGGGTCGAACGCCCGACCTTGTTGATCGCCGGCACCGACGACGACACGGTCGCGCCTGCCGGCGTGCATGCCACGGGCGACTGGGTGACCGGATCGTACCGGCTGGAATACCTCGACCATCTCGGACACAACCTGCCCGAACAGGCGCCAGCGAAAGTCATCCGCATGCGGCTAGATCACATGCGAACCAATCGCCCGAACCTTTAAGTCTTGGTACGGTGACGCATGGCGCAACATGTCGAGTCACGGGGCTTGGCCGGAGACGAGCTCTTCCACGTCGCTGAAGACGATCAGTGGGTTCGCACAGGTTCTCTGTAGATCGTTGCTTACATTTCCGTCGTCGTCATGGGCGGAGGACCATGTCGAGGGTCGCCAGGAGCAACAGCACAGTCATAACGGCGGCGCCGACCAGCCAGGATCGGGTAGTCGCCACAGCGGTGTCGAGATCGCCCGCTTCGAGCGCGACCTTGACTCGCCGGCTGTGTCTACCGAGCACCAGCACGCCGACCAGCGTCACCAGCACGTAGATCGCAATGCCGATCACGATCCACGGATCGGTCCAAGTCACCCGCGGATACAAGATCACCAGGATGATCCCAGGCACCAGCACCAGCAGGGTCGCGGGCCCAATCACCGTCGGACCGAGCCGACGCATCACGGCGAAGAATCGCTGCACGGACTCTGTGGTCGGCGCCGACACCGCACTCACCCCGAACACCGTGATGCACACCCACGCTCCCAACCAGACACTCGCACCGACCACATGCAACGCCGCCAGCCAGGTGCCCAAGTCCGTCACGCCTACAACCTCCTGCATGAGGCAATTTGCCGTAAGAATCTATAGTGACTCTGGTTTTACAGACGCTCTAAATAGAGTCCATCTGTTCGACCCTTGCACACAGGGTGCGGGTTCCTGTGGCGGACGCTATCGACCCTGATTGCGCTCGGTCTTGTACTGAACCGCAGACATGATCATGATCTTCACTCCTCCCCGTCGTGTGGACAGAGAGCAGGAGCACCATCACTTCGCGTACAGCCCGTGTGAAACGGACCCCAGTTGCCTTCCCTGTCCCCCGTCCACGAGAACTTCGCGGTCTGGTCGAGAGCCGGCAGCCGCCGGAGAAGAGTGCGCCGAACCGGACTATGACCTTGAGGTTTCATTCAGCACGTCTACGCCAGGTACGGCTGGCGCAATGAGGTTCCCCCAAAACCGTGGAGGCATCGGCTATAAGGAGTAGCGATGCCAGAGAAGCGAACGAAGTATGACCGGGAGTTCCGTGATGGGGCGGTCCGGATCGTCGAGGAGACCAAGAAGCCGATCGCTCAGGTCGCTCGTGATCTTGGGGTGAATGAGGGCACCCTGGGTAACTGGGTGAACCGGGCCCGAGCTGAGAAGGAAGGCACCGAGGGCCTGTCCAGGGGCGATATCGAGGAGTTGAAACGGCTCCGGGCCGAGAACGCCGAGCTCCGGATGGAGCGTGATGTGCTCAAGCGATCCGTGGTCCTGTGGGTCAAGGAGGCGACGAAGTGAGCGTGGCACGCTTCATCGCCGACCAGAGGACGTTGTGGCGGGTTCCTATCGCCGTGTGCTGCGCTCTCCTCGGGGTCAGCGTGTCCTGGTTCTACAAGTGGCTGGACCGGCCGCCGACACCGAGGCAGCAGCGCCGGGCCGAGCTCGACGCGGCCGTGACGGAGGCGTTCAAACAGGCTCGTGGGCTGCACGGCTCGCCGCGGCTGGTCGGGGATCTGCGCGATGCCGGCTGGACGGTGAGTGAGAAGACGGTCGCGGACTCGATGCGCCGGCAAGGCTTGGTCGCCCGGAAGATCAAACGACGTAACGGGCTGACCCGGCAGGACAAAACCGCGCCGAAGTTCCCCGACCTGGTGAAGCGGGACTTCACCGCTGATCGGCCGAACGTGAAGTGGTGTGGTGACATCACCGAGATCCCAACGAGGGAAGGAAAGTTCTACCTTGCCACGGTGATCGACCTCTACAGCCGGCGACTCCTCGGGGCGGCGACCAGCCTGCACCCCGACGCCGAGCTGGCGTGCGCCGCGATCCGGATGGCCGTCACCTGCCGTGGCGGCCGGGACGTGGTCTGGCGGGACCGAGATGAGGACAAGATCATCTTCCATACCGATCGCGGGTCGACCTACACCGCGACCAGTCACGCCAAGCTGTGCCGGCGGATGGGGATCCGGCAATCGATGGGCCGGGTCGGGTCCTGCTTCGACAACGCCGCCGCAGAAGCCTTCTTCAGCTCACTGGAATGGGAAGTCCTATCGCGACATGAGTTCCAGACCATCGACCAGGCCCGGGCCGTTGTGCTGGACTGGTGCTACGGCTTCTACAACTACGACCGGCGACACTCCACCATCGGCCAGGTCAGCCCGATCAACTACGAGAACGCGGCTCTCAACCGGGACGCCGCCTAAGGAAACCCTCCACGATTCGGGGGGAACCACACAACGCTGCCCATGTCGCCCGCAAGGACAGCGTCCGATGGAATGAGTTCAGCGGCAGACGCGGTAGCGGACATGAGTGGCCTGCGGTGTGTCGATGACCTGGACGATCTCCAACTCGATCTCTGCCGACAGGACGTCGAACAACCGGCGACCGCGACCGAGCAGTACAGGAACCTGATGGATCTGCACTTCGTCCAGCACCCCAGCCTCAAGTGGTTACTGGGAGAGATCGCCTTCGCGGATTCGTTGTGCCGTCCAGGTGAGCGCACCGAGGATCAGGACCAGGGCGACGACCTCGACGACGCGGACATCGACGATCCTGGCCAGTCCCATGAGGAGGGAGCCGGCCGTCAGGATCCAGCCGGGCCCGGGCAGTGAACCGCGCACCAGCGCGACACCGGCCGCGGCCAGGCCGAGGAACAATAGTGTGGGGCCGACCGAGTAGAAGGTGAGGGACAAGACCCACGACTCCCGCAACTGCGCGAACATGGTTGCCGTGACCTCGCTTTCGCCTCCGGACAGCTGCATGACGGTCAGGTCGATGACGAACTGTCCCGACAGTGTGAGGGCGCCGAGGATGGTCGCGGCACCGCCGATGCGGCCCAGCAAGTGCAACGGACCGGGCTCGGGGAAGAACCGGAACAGCATGCCGCCGACGGCCAGCATGGTCACCGCCCCGCCGAGGTAGGTCAGGTGGGAAACGGTCCACGCGTTGGGTGTGATCATCAAGACGGTGCCCACCGCGAGCAGCGCGGGAGCCACCAGCAATGGTGCCGTCGCCGCCCAGCCGGTCAAGGTGCGTGGCGTGGTCCCGGATTGCGGTTGAAGCTGTGTTGTTGTTGTTGTCATACAAGCATCGTGGCCGCGACCCGGGGCTTGCCGCATCGCCGGAGGGAGCGAATTGTCGTCTCACCCGATCGGGCGAGACGGCGCGCTGCCCGGCTCCTCGCCCGGCGTCACCAGGCCGCTTTCATAGGCGTGGATCGTCGCCTGAACCCGGTCGCGCAGTCCCAGCTTGCTCAAGACGTTGCTCACGTGCGTTTTGGCGGTGTGCGCGCTGACGACCAAGGTCGCGGCGATCTCGGCGTTGGACAGCCCCCGGGCGATGAGCGCCAGTGTTTCCCGCTCGCGCTCGGTCAGCCGCGGATCGCCGGGGGAGGGTCCCGGGGTGGGGCGGATCCGGCCGAACTCGGTGATCAGCCGTCGCGTCACGCTCGGCGCCAGCAGCGCTTCACCCGACGCGACGACCCGTACCGCGTTGATGAGGTCGTCCCGGCGCATGTCCTTGAGCAGAAACCCGCTGGCTCCCGCACGCAGGGCCTCATAGACGTACTCGTCAGCGTCATAAGTGGTCAACATGATGACCTTCGTGGAGGTTTCGGCGCAGATGGTTCGCGCCGCCTCCAGACCGTCGGTTCCCGGCATCCGGATGTCCAGCAGCGCGACCCGGGGGCGGTGGCGCCGCGCGAGGTCCAGGGCCGTCGCGCCGTCACCGGCCTGGGCCACGACGGTGATGTCCGGCTGGGTTTCCAGAATCGACGCGAAACCGGCCCGGACGAGGTCCTGGTAGTCGGCGAGAAGGACGTCGATCGTCATGGATCCATCTTGCCGGAACCCGGCAGCGGCAGGACCACCCGAACCTGGAAGCCGCCCTCGGGCAGCGGGCCGGTTGTCGCCGAGCCGCCGCAGGCGGCGGCGCGTTCGCGAATGCCGATCAGACCCCGCCCCACGGCCTCGTCGGCGTTGTGCGCCGTGGAACGGCCGTTGTCGGTCACGGTGATCACCAGGTCGGCGGGCCGCCAGTCCAGGTGGATGTCGGCGACGGTCGCACCGGAATGCCGGACGACGTTGGTGAGCGCTTCCTGGATCACGCGGTGGGCGGCGACACCCAGGTCGGCGGGCATATCGGCGGCGGTGCCGGTGTAGTGGAGCTTGACCGACAGACCCGTGGACTCGATGCGCTTAACCAGGGGAGCCAGGTCGGCCAGCCCGTTTGACGGCTCCGCGGGAGTGTCCACATCGCGTAGTGCGCGCAGCGTTCGCCGAAGCTGTCCGGTGGCTTCGCGTCCGGCCTCGGAGATGGCGTCGAAGTGAGCGGCCGTGGCCGGGGAACCGTCGGTCGACGCCGCGCCCGCCTCGGCCTGGACGATCATCACACTCACCGCGTGCGCCACGATGTCGTGCATATCACGGGCGATTCGCTGCCGCTCCGCGGCCGCGGCCTGCTCGGCCTCCAGCTCGGCCAGCCTGGCCCGGCGCCGCGCGTCACGCTCGACCAGCGCTAGGTGCTGCTGCCGGATACCGGCCAGGCGCCCCAAAGCGTGGGCGCACACGACGGTCAGCGCGCCGAAACCGAGCCCGACCGCGTCCCAGTCACCCGTCGCGACCGAGACGATGACGACACCGGCGATCCAGCCGACGAGCAGCCCGCGCCCTTGCCACGCGGGACCGAGGGCCGCGACGGTGTAGACGGCGACCACCGCGCCGTACTGCATCAATTGGCCCGGGCGGTCGTAGACCACCGTCCCGACGGTGAACGCGGCCACCACCAGCGCGCACTCCAACGGAGCCCGGCGCCGCCACACCAGCGGGATCGCGGTTCCGGCGGCCAGCAAATACCCCAGCACTCCCGGAGGCGGCGCCTCAGGATCGATCGGGAACACGAACGGGACCGACACCGCCAGCAAAACCACGCCGGCGACGGTGAGGTCGAGGGCTTTTGGGCCGAGGCTCTTTGCGCGCGTGACGATGCGTTCGAGCATCAGCGTGACGCGCGGACGCCGTGACGGGCGAACCGGTTGCCAACGTTGGGATGCACGGCGCCCACGTTAACGCAACAGTTCACCCTGGGCCGCCCGCCTTCGAGCGGATCGACTGCTCGTAACGAAAGACACCATCGGGATCGTAGGCTGCCTTCACTTCGCGCAGCCGGTGAAGGTTGTCGCCGTAGTAGGCGGTCCCCCAGTCGGCGAGGCCCGGGTCGGGATAGTTCTGATAAACGTGGCCGTTGCCCCAAAGGCTCAGGGCGCTTTGGAGGCGGTGACCCAGTCGTGGAGGCCCGTTTGAGTTCGGCCGAACCGTAGGCCTGGACCCAGTGCTCCAGCCGGAAACGCGGCGAGCGGTGGACGAAGGCAGTGTCGTCGGGTGCCGATCGGCGATCGCGCCGCCCACCCTGACCTGGTTGATCAAATGCACCCTGGTCCGCCTGGGTCGGGACCGGAACGAGATCGGTCTCGGCGTCGGGTACGGCCGAACTGCCGGACCCGGGCACCGGCCGATCACGCCGCCAGCGGTGCTGATGATCAAAGCTGCGTTTCGGTACAAGACGGGGACTGCCGTTGGTCGGTACGGTCCTCGTCACGAATCGACTGGATCTCAGTCGATTTGATGAATTGGCGTGAGCGAACATGCGTCGATCCGGTACTGAGCGGCTGTCGCAGGCCAGAATCGGGGCGGCTGGTCCAGTTGAAGGAAGGCCAAAAGTCGTGTCAGGAAGGGATATATTCATATGAGTTCAGATCGCCCGTTGAAGTTACGTCGTCGAGGGCATATGCGACCAGTCCAGACTCTGGTCGCTGTGCTTCTGGGCCTCTGCTTCGCAGTTGTTGGAACGGGCAGTGCAGCTGCGCAGCCGAATCCTGGGGAATCTGAGGGTCCGGTGCAAGCACTGGCGTATCCGCCAGGGACTCCGGGGCCGTTCAGGATTACAAACGCCTACAGCGGACTTTGTCTCGATTCCTCCACCGACGGAAATTACATGGTCTACCACGGCCGGTGTAATTCCAGTGATCAGGGACAGAGGTGGGGATGGTGGAACGGCGGATGGTTGATCAATCTTCGCACCGGCCTCTGTATAGCCGAAAGGCGCATCTCCGACGGGTCGCTGATCATGCTGGAGTCCTGTAGGAACGATCCATACTACTACTGGACGCATCGAAATCAGGCGATCGTGAACACGGCCCGTGGGACGTGCGTTGACAGCGGCGGTGAGGGGTACATCATCAAAGCCGTAGCCTGCCGGACCTCTCTCCACCAGACCTGGAGGGTGACGTACTGGTAGTGATGATCATCATCGAAATTTGGGATAGGACATCCGGAGCATGATTCAGGAGGGGTGGCAGCGAGGCAGTGGGTGATCTGTGGTCGATCTGCCACCAGAGGTATTTTCAAGGGCCGAGATGTCCTCGCTCTACGATTCGCCGCCGCGGTCGCGCCTCATGTGAGGCCGGCCGCGGTGCGATTGCTCGCTGGCTGGGACCAGGTCGAGAACCGGGGCCGGATCTTCTCCTACGACCCGACCGGCGGCCGCTACGAAGAGCGTGAGTTCGTTCCACTCCATCGGTTGGGGCTCGGCATTCGCCCGTTGCTCGCCGAAGAAGCTGCACCGCAATGACCTCGACGCGAATAGCGTGACAACGGCCGTGATTCAGGCGCTGTATGACGCGGCCGACGATGACCCCGCCACCGGCGGGCCGGACGTCGCCCGCCAGATATACCCGGTGATCATGCTGTCCGGCTCAGACTCGCGCGAAACCGCCTACTAATAGGACTCGAACAGCTCGATCGGGTTGCCGGCAGGGTCTTCGAGCAGGATTTGTTTCCCACCGCGGCCTTCGACAATCTTGTTCCGGTACGTCGCGCCAGACGATGTAAGCCGTTCGACAGCTGCCGCCAGGTCATCAGTTTGGATCTGGATCCGATTCCAGCCGCCGGGCTCAGGCACGCGTCCGTCAGGCATCGCTTGACCTCCCCCGCCGGGTCCGCCCGGTGCGGACAGGGCCAACCGCAGCGAGCCGTGGGCGATGATCGCGAACCCGGGCGATGGATGCAGCTCAACGGTGAACCCAAGCAGTTTGGTGTAAAAATCGAGTGCCGCTTGAACATCGTCCACGATGTAGCGCACTCCCACGGTGTCGGTCATGGCGATTCTCCAATCAGTGCGGATGATTCGCCGCCGGCCGACTAGGTTCGGCCAGACAGTCCTCCAGCCAAAGCCACAGTCCGGCGCGGATCAGCAGTTCGCCGGCGACCTGCCGGACCCGGAATTCACGCCTACCGCGGACGATCGCCGCGAGCCGAGCGGCATCCGCGGTACGCAGTCGCTCCTCGTACAGCAGTCTCGGGAAGGATGGATCCGGGTACATAAGTGAATCGAATCATATTGATGTATTATTTGTCTATGGTTTCGGACCCGAACTCACCACCGGCCTTCGTCCAGCTCGCCGGACACGAGCTTCGCTGGCGATTGCTGCGCGAACTGGCCCACAGCGACCGCCGGGTACGGGAGCTGATGGCGACAACCGAACACCCGCAAAACCTCGTCTCCTACCACCTGGGCAAGCTGCGCTCGGCCGACATCGTGACCACCCGACGCAGCAACGCCGACAGCCGCGACATCTACTACCACCTCGACCTCGTCCGCTGCGCCGAATACCTCGCCGGAACCGCTGCGGCGCTGCATCCAGGCCTGCGTTACGACGCAGGAGTGACGCCGCCCAGCCGGCCGATCCGGGTCGCCTTCCTCTGCACCGGAAACAGCGCCCGATCCCCGATGGCCGCGGCACTACTACGCCATCGCGCCAGTGATCAAGTGATCACTGTCAGCGCCGGCAACAACCCCACACCACTGCATCGCTACGCCGCCCGCGCATTGCGCGAGTACGGCATCGACCTCGCCGATCACACGCCGCGGCACGTGGACACGCTGACCGGCGATCGCTTCGATCTCGTGATCAGCCTCTGTGATCGACTTCGCGAGGTTTGCCCGGAGTTCGCCCACCATCCCGCGATGGTCCATTGGAGCATCCCCGAACCCGAGGACGACTACCCCTCGTTCCAACGGATCGCGGCCGAACTCGACACCCGCATCGGCTTCCTGATCCCCGTACTCAATGATCTCCCCGGAAGGTGATCTTGTGGACGAACGATTCTCGGTCCGCTATCTCGTCGACGATGTGCAGGCGGCCATCGGCTTCTACACCGGCTTACTCGGTTTCACCCTCGGCCACCATGACCCGCCCCATTTCGCCCTGGTCGTCCGTGGGGGCCTCGCTCTTCAATTGAGTGGACCGACCAGCTCGGCCGGGCGGCGGCTGCCGGACGGCCGTACTCCCGAACCTGGTGGCTGGAACCGCATCCAGCTTGCCTTCGATGAGTTTGACGCCACCGTTGACAGGCTCAAGAACGCTTGCGCTACGTTCCGCCTGGACACGGTCCAGGGCCGAGGCGGGCGCCAGATCCTGATCGACGACCCCGCCGGCAACCCCGTCGGACTCTACGAACCGGGCGGCTGAGTGGTGCCGCCCGTCATTCCCGGCTTATCCCGATCCGATCTGAGTGCAGCACACATGACGCACCGGGCAGTTGAAGGCGTGCCCGGGTCCGGAATCGGCCCGGAACTAATGGACTGGACTGGTGTCGACGCAGGTGGCTTCGTCTCGGCCGCTCGCGAGTCGGCGTGATGGCCGATCTGTCTGGTCCTCCTCAGCGATGGCCTGAGGTCGAGGTCGTCTCCACAAAGTGGACCGGTGACTTTCATCGCCGGACTCGGTCCTACGAGCTGGGCACCGAGGATGCCGGCACATGGCTCTGGATGCCCCCTGGTCTCATCGCTGACACGCCGACCGGACCGTACCAGGCGATCCCCGGACTTCGGCTGATCCCCATCGGTCAGCCGTGGTCGGCCGTGCCCTCGACGCCAGCCGGCGCGGTTCCGGACAGTGTCTACATCGACATCACCACACCGAACCGTCGCAACGGTGCGGTTATCGAGTTCATCGATCTTGACCTCGACGTCACACAAACAGGAAACGGACCTGTCGAGGTTCTCGACCGCGACGAGTTCGATGCCCACGCCAGAGACTGGAACTATCCGCCGGATTTGATCGCAGCCGCCGAAGAAACCTGCGCAGAAATCGTCGACCGACTAACGACCCGACAGCCGCCCTTCGACGGCTCGTACCTCCCGTGGTCAGCCCTGGTCACCTGACGCCGACGGATCGGATCACGTCCGTGGTCGTAACTGACCAGGCAGGACGGCACTTCACGTTCACAAAGTCCAGTGAAGGTACCCGTCCCCGCGACCAGACCTTGATCCGCTTCATCTCAGAATGCCCCGTTCTCGATCAGCGATCGGGCCAGGTCTCAGCTGCCTCCGTGCGACTCTTGATCTTGCCAAGGTCCGTTTCTGATGAGTGTTCGATGGGTTGTGAGCTGTTCGAGACCGCGACATATGCCAGCCCGTCGTACGCGTCGGCCAAGATCACCGAGGCCGTGCTGAAACGGTAGATCCAGCGCGGAATCACCGCGCCGAAGGTTCGCGTCGGGTGCGGGGCGTGGATCCACTGCTGCACTGCCAGCGGCGCATCGGCTGTATGGCGAAGGTCCACAACGTGGTCGCCAGGGTTTGCCGCGGCCAGTTGCGCCTCAAGGGTGCCAGGGCGAACGGGGCCGATTCGGTTGGTGACGACGGCGCCGGGGCCGGACCGCGACGATGGGCCCGGCGACCGCCGCCGGGCGCGGAATGAACCTCTTCCGAACATCAGGCCCAAGGAGTAGTAGGCATTTCCATAGCTAGTGCGGAGGTGGTGACCCAACGTCGGTACGGCTACACCTCGGTGGCTCGTTGCGACGTGACTGTTGTGTGCCCACAAGGCAATTCTGGCGGACGGCTCGCTGAGGAGCTCGCTCACCGCGTCGGCCATGTACCGGTCGCGGGCAGCGGAGACAGTCCGTTCGGCATCTTCGTGCCGTCTGGGACGGGTCACCAGATCAGCGGCGTGCTTGAGGATGTGGGCGTGGTGCAACGCGCCGATTGCTTCTGGAGCATTTGCTAGGAGGAATCTCAGCAGCTTCTCTGCATCGTGCAAGAGGCCCCGCTCCGGGTCGGGAAGCGATCCCGGATAGGCCCATTCGAGCACGCGGAGTGTGGATAGGAGTTCGTTCGCGTGTCCGGGTGCAACCCGCCGCAGCAACTCGTCGAGCACGGCGAGGGAGGACCCACAGTGTTGAGGGTCGATGCCTGCGAAGCGCACCTTGCTGGCTTCGGGCCGGCCTCGGTTGTACCTCCGCATCCACTCAATCACTGCAAGCACCTCTTGGGTGCGCCAGGTCCAGAATCCGAGCCCGGCCAGGGCCTTTGCACCGTCGCCGATGCCGTGGCGCACGTAGGCGTCAACGGCCGGCGCTGCCGAGGCACTCGCCTCCATGGCCAGAATTGAGAAGCCCAACTCCGTCACCAGGAACTCCAGCAGGCGGTGCTTGAGCTGGAAGAACTCACGTGTTCCGTGAGTGGCCTCTCCCATGCCCACGATTCGCACGCCGTCGAGAACGCTCTTCAGCGGCTGCAGATCAGTAGTCGACGTGCCTGAAGTCAGGCTATTGAGCCGTAAAGCGCTCTCGGCGAGCCAACCCGTCACCTCGTTGGTCGTCGGCTCACCATCTGTTGTCGGCATGTTCGTTCAGGCTACCCATTTTGGATCTACTGCGACTGCGATCATTCAGATGTCCGATTCGAAACCGTCGTCGGGTTCCTGTCCGTCAAACGGGGCTGCATCGTCGTGTCCGAAATATTCCCTAGTTGCGTGGTAACCGGTTAAGTTTACGCATGTGTGAGATGCTGGAGCATGGCTGGACGGACTGCTCAGGCGTTGCTGCTGCGTGATCATGATCGGCAGGAGTTGGAGCGGCTGGTTCGGTCGAGGTCGGGATCGGCCGGGACGGCCCTGAGGGCTCAGATCGTGCTGCTGGCCGCGGGTGCGGTGCCGAATCGGGAGATCGCTGATCGGGTGGGGGTGTCGCGTCCGACGGTCAACAAGTGGCGGTCCCGGTATGCCGCTCGCGGCGTGGCCGGGCTGGCCGATGAGCCACGCCC
The DNA here is from genome assembly GCA_963746025.1 of uncultured Actinomycetota bacterium. Taxonomy (GTDB): domain Bacteria; phylum Actinomycetota; class Actinomycetes; order Propionibacteriales; family Propionibacteriaceae; genus Microlunatus. The sequence goes on along the minus strand of CAVUZU010000008.1, from coordinate 166,650 downwards.
TGGGCCTGAGCGGCGGCTGGATCAGCGTGAGATTGTGGCCAAGACGTTGGTCCCGCCACCGAACCGGCTTGGGGTGACGCACTGGTCGTCTCGGTTGCTGTCTGGCGAGCTCGGGGTGAGTCACGTGACGATCAGCAAAGCATGGAAGTCCTACGGGGTGCGGCCCTGGAAGGCCGAGTCGTTCAAGTTCTCCACCGATCCTGAACTGGAGGCCAAGGTCACCGACGTCGTTGGCCTCTATCTGAACCCGCCGGAGAACGCGATCGTGTTGTGTGTCGATGAGAAGTCCCAGATCCAGGCGTTGAACCGCACCCAGAAGGTGCTGCCGATGCACCCCGGGCACGATGAGCAACGCACCCACGACTACGTCCGGCACGGCACCACCACGCTGTTCGCCGCGTTGGAGGTCGCGACCGGGACAGTGACCGGCCTGTGCAAGAACCGGCACCGTCACCAAGAGTTCCTGACGTTCTTGAAGCATGTCGCCCGGACCTACCCCGACCGCGAGCTGCATTTGATCATGGACAACTACGCCACCCACAAGAAGGAACCGGTCCGCCGGTGGCTGGAAGCCAATCCCAGGATCCACGTCCACTTCACCCCGACCTCCGGATCGTGGCTGAACCTGGTCGAGGTCTGGTTCGGCATCATCGAACGCCAAGCCATCCGCCGCGGCGCGTTCCCCTCCGTTCGCGACCTGATGATCAAGATCAGGAACTTCATCACCGGCTGGAACCAACGAGCCCACCCGTTCATCTGGACCAAGCCAGCCAACGACATCATCGCCAAGATCAAACGTAAACGTTCCAGCACAACGGGCCACTAGCAGTGCAGAGTGCATCCCTCCAAGCTCGCGTGCACAGTGCGAATTCCACTGGCGCCAGGCCCTATCAACGACAGCCGGAACCGCAGGCCCCCTCGGTGCTCAGGCTGGCCACACCTGATGCGCCGCGTCCATCGCGGCGGCCTGCAGCGCAGCGCCCAGCCGCGAGCTCAGCGCAGAGTGTGCACCGAGTTCGTTGGTACCAAGGCCACGATCGAGAGATAGAGCCACGTCCCAGCACGCTGGCGATCATGCCACGATGACCGCCATGTGCGGCATAGCCGGCGACCCCGCCATCGCGCGGATTCCGCTACCGATCCCCGCTCGTCCGCTGCGAAGTGCCGGGATTCCGCTGACATTGCAGTAGTACATTCGGTCGTGCGGATCAGGAGTAGAAGCCCCACCACCAGCCGATGCCGGGGCCGAACGCAGTGAATTCGCATTCGCCGACATGCGGGTATTGCGGGTGTCGTTCCCGCGCTGCTTCACAGCTCTCCACGGTCGAATACGGACCGCTCAGCCCCATCGGCTGCACATCGACCGGCGCCGCAACCGCCGGGGCAGCTGGAGCGGCCACGGTCAGCGCGGCGGCCGCAGTGATGATCCCGAACTTGATCTTGTTCCTCGTGCGTCGCAACATCTCTGACTCCTTCGATATGTCGAAACTATCTTCTCTATGCAGGGTATGCGTCCACGAGCGCTCAGGGCTTGTACCAAACCGCAGATCAAACGCCCATCACCAGGCACGGCAGACTGGCGAGATCGGGCAGGGCGGAACCAAGCCACACCTCCAGCCTGGGCTACGTGCGCGCTTATGCGTATGGAGTATCGGCAAGCACGGCGGGCCGAGCTTGAATCCGCGAGCAGGGGCCACGGAGGCACGACCGCACGACTCCGAGCCCGCCAATGGGTCACGGGTTCTCGGCCTCATTTCTCGGCGCCGCCTGGCATCGCCGTTGCCAGCCGGCGTCGCCGCGCCCATCACCCCCACCTGGCCATTGCCAGAAGGCTGGCCAGGGCGACCATGGACTCGCTGGCTCACTTAGGGAGCCGTGCCGTCCGTAGTGGCCCAGACACCGCCCACTCACCAGCATTTTGAGCGATCGCTCAAGACCTGGCTAAGATGGAGGCGAGACCGGCAAAGGGAGGCTTGCAAGATGGCCGAAACTCTGGAGTTCGGACCGCAGCCATCACGGATTCTGGCGCTGGCGCGTGGCTTCTTTGTCGGTGCCGGGACCGCATTGGGATCTGCGCTCGTGTACCTGTGGGTGACCGTGGCGATTGCATCCCTGTCCCAGGTGTTTTATGGCCTGACCGGTCATCCCGTCGATTCGTCTCCATTTCTGAACTCCGTGATTGGTGTCGTGTTAGTCGTCATCGGTGGAGTGGTGGTAGGGGTGTTGCCGGCAACTGTCGCGGGAGGCTTGGCGGGCGCCGCGATCGGGCTCCAGCAGTCGCTGTTCGGGCGTCGGCAAGGGCACATGGCCGCCGCGGTGACCGGGATGCTGATCTGCTGCTTGGTGGCCGCCGGCGCCGTTGGCCTCTTCGCACTCGCGATTCCAGAGGGGGTCACGGTAGAAACGAACTCCCCGTCAGTCTGGTTACCGGTCGCAATATTCGTCCTCGCGGGCGCACCATTCACCTGGCTGTTCCGAAGGTTGGCATGCAGCGAGAACCCGCCCCAGGCTGCGTGATGGGCGGGCTTACCACGCAGTCTGGGCCCCCTGACTCCCATCGGCTCATTGAGCGTTGCAGGGTCGTCGAAGTTGATCAGCTGCGCAGCATCCAGGGGTGTCCGACCCAGGCGTCATCTGGGTCCGCCGCGTCGGGCACGATCCCGCTGAGCAGCATTTTTCCTTCGGCGAGGCAGACGAGGTCCGCCATGCCCTTCGGCCCGTCGAGGCGTTGGACGATCTTCGATCCCGAGAGGCGAAGCACGGTGGCTGCGTCTGGTCGCCCCATGTCAGCCGGATGCTGGGCACCGACCGCCCAGCAGCCACCCTTCGTCGCGGCGAGTTGGTGAAGCGCAAGGTAGGGCGGCAGTGCGATGTCGGTCCAGGTGGTGCCGACCAGGCGGTGCAACCGAGGCGGTTCGAGCCGTTCGAAGCGGTGGGTGATCAGATACAGGGATCCGTCGGCGACGGCACAGTGAGAGTGCCAGCCCTCGGCGGTGGGTGGTCCGTTCACCACGGTCCAGCCGGATCCGGACCGCCGCAGCAGCCGGGCTCCGGCGGTCGCCCACTCCGTCGTGCCGCTGCCCAGCTTGAGCAACGGCCATGGGCCTGCGCTCCAGTCCGGCGCGTCGATGGGCCGTTCGACCCAGTCGGCGGTTTCGTCGTTGAGCGGCCGATACAGGCTGTAGGCCAGTTGACTCTGAAAGTCCTTGGTCCATCGGTAGCCGGTCAATTCCATCCTGCCGTCGACCAGAAGGAGCGATCCGTACTCGGCGTAACGTGGCAACGTTTCGGTGTTCAGGGTGCGCCAGGCCCCGTCTTCGCTGAGGTGTCCGACGACAGTGCTGCCGTTCGAGTCGGGCAGCGCGACATCGTTTCGGTGGCCGACGATCCAGACGCCGGTGGCGTCGGGCGCGATGGCTGTGGCCCAGGCGGCAAAGGAGTCCGGGAGCGCCACCGGCAGCCAGGTGCGCCGGCCGAGCTTCCGCACGATGGCCCTCTGCCGCCAGTCGTCCGGTAGTTCGTGCAGGGCTTCCATGCCGATCGCCCAGCTGCCGGAACGGCCGGTCGAAATCGCTTGAAATCTTGCCTCCTTGGGCCACCCGCCCAGGCTGACGAACGGAGTGGCGGCCAGGGCCGGCTCGGGCCGAACCGATGCCCCGATTATCGCCGCCCCCGCGGCCCCGCCGGCGAGTTTCAACAACGTACGACGATGCATGGACAGACTCCTTCGTCGAGGATCACCCGTAATCGGGCGTGCCCCAATAACGCGAGCTGGTCCGGAACTGTTACAGCGCGATTCCCGGACGGACGGTTGAACACCGATCCCGCGGTTGCGTCGGAAATTGGATGTAACGTGCGGCTACCTCGTCGCGTTAATGCGATATCGACGGCCAACCTGGCCGGGCGAACGAGTACAGGGCGGAGCACTCATGCCAAGCAGGCTGGACTTCGCCGAATGGGCGCGAGAACACACCACACCGCTCTTCCGTCGTGCCCTCATCCTGACCGGGGACTGGCACCAAGCCGAGGACCTGGTCCAGGAAACTCTGACCAGGCTGTGCGGACGCTGGAATCGAATCGATCTCGATCAAAACGTGGCCGGATATGCCATGCGGACCCTGTTTCACGTCTACGTCTCCGACCGGCGAAGGCGGGGGCGTGAGGTCGGATTGGCCGACGTGGTCCCCGATCAGCAGCAGGTAAGCCGAGATCACGACGTCCGGCTGGACCTGGCACGCGTCCTGGCTGCGCTCAGCCCGCCGGAACGGTTCGTGCTGGTCGCCCGATATCTGGACGATCAGAGTGTCGAAGAGGTCGCCGCCATGCTCAATCGCAGCCGATCGTGGGTCCGTACCACCGCCCACCGTGCGGCCAAGCGAATACGGCGCTCAGTGGGGCCGCTGGAGCACATGTTCGGGCTGACAGTGAGGAGATGATCATGGAACTCAACGAACTTGACACCATGCTGCAGCGGGCCGATCGGCTGGACCGCCCCGTGCCGGTCGAGGCCCTGATCGAAAAGAGCATGCGAAACGCACGCCAGCGGGCCCGCAACCGGCGGCTGGCCGTTGCCGGCACGCTCGGCACTTCGCTCGCCGCGGTCGGCGTGCTTGCCACCCTCACCCTTGGGCCCGGCCAGAGCGTGCCCATGTCGCCGGCGGCATCCCCCAAGCCGACGCCCTCCGAGCTGATGTCCACCCGCGGTCCCGAACAGCGGGGCGCGCTGCCGGCGACCGCCGAACTGAAGACGACTGTCGAGGCGAACCTTCCCGAGCAGCTGATCACCCGCACGTTCCACACCGAGGGCATGTCGGGAGCCGGCATCACCTTCGAACTCGGCGACAAGGACGGGTATGGCCAGGCTGCGGTAGGTATCGATCGACTCTCCTGGAACCCCGGCCAGCCGACCTGCACCTCGTCCCCCGCGGTGCGGTGTGAGAAGAGGACAGTGCCCAGCGGCGAACTTTGGATTGCTCGCGACCAGGAGAAGCCCGGCGACGGGACCCGCTACAGCCTAGTTCGGCCCAACGGCACCAGAATCTGGTTCCTCCAGCGCAACAAGGCGAACGACCAGGCCGACCGCGATGACCTCCCACTGTCCGACCAGGAAGCAATCGAAATGATCACCGCCCCTGCCTGGCACGAACTCGCCGACAATCTTCCCATCGAGACACCGTGGGACGGCTCCAAGGGCGAACGCTGAGGCCAAGCCCACGCACTGTATTGAGTGATCATGACCGAGATCGGGCACGCCTCCGCGACACCATGGTGCTCTCAGCGGCGACCCTTCAGGGCCGACGCCGCACCTGATCAACCGGTCGACAGGCGGTCGACGCCTCGACGAACGGCAGCGTCTCGGTCGCCAGCGGTTCGACGGACGCCGGCGCGATTGCGCCGGCGAAGTTGACCCGATCGGCTCGCGATTTGTGCCGAGAGGGCTGCCATCTCGACAAACGATCCGAGCCGCAGGATGGGAGCGCCGACCAAGATCGACGCCTGCTGCCGCCCCTATCGGCGCAGCCGACTTTTCGTGGATTGCCCTTGCGCCCTTGGCGTCGGCCTCGCTCTTCATCATCACCCGGGAGCCGCAGGCGCTCTGCGTGATCGCGCGATGAAACGGCCCACGGGGAGCCGGGCGAGGCGCAGCAGATGCAAGTTCGGCCATCGCGCTGTCTGGGAGTCGCCGACGGTACCGATCGAGTTAACGCACCGATATCGCAGATCTGTTCTGCGTGCCGGATCACTGCCTCTTGAGACCCGGCGTTGGGGGGAGACCAGATCCTGCGGCCTGGCCGCGGTCGGAACCTTGCTGATCGGCGCCGGCAGGACCCGCCGCGCGCTGACGCCATCCGCTACGGCGCCGCGCTCTTCGCGGCCGGCGTGTCCACCCCGTGATCATCTACCCTGGCCAAGGCCGTGCTTCCTGTCCATCCGGACCATGGCCCGAATCCGCCCCTGCCCTCGCCGAGATCGTCGGCGAACTCTCCTAGGGAGCGCCGACTGGTTGTATGAGGTCCTGCTCGGTCGCTACGACTTCAGCGGCCGTAACCACGCAACATCGAAGCCGCCGCGGAGATCTGCCATTGTCGCGCGCCGACCCACCGCGCGGTCAGCGAGCACGACCCGTGCAGATGTCCCATACCCCTGATCGCGGTAGCCAGCACACCGGCATCACGCAAGCGTGCCGCGTACTCCTCCCCGGCGTCGCGAAGCGGATCGAACTCGGCCGTCAGGACGAGCGTCGGTGGCGAACCCGCAAGATCAGCATCCAGCGGCACCGCGTAGCGATCGGCCGCGCCAGGCGGCAGGTACGCACACCTGACATCTCGCCCAAGATCAGCATCGCCAGTCGCGCCCGGCCCTTCGTTGAGATCGAAGGCGGTCGCCGAGAGTCCGAATGGTTCGAAGGTCAGTTGCGGCACCTCCAGCAACACGTGAATCAACGGGGCCGGTCGGGTATCTCGGATCCGCAGGACGGCCGAGGCGGCAATGGTGCCGCCGGCCGAGTTGCCGCCGATCCCGATCCGACTCGAGTCGACCAGCGCGGCGCCATCGGAGACGGCCCAGTCGAACACGGCGACAACGTCGTCGACCTGCGCGGGGTAGGCATGCTCAGGCGCGAGCCGGTATTCCACCGAGAGGACCTGCACTCCGGTCGTAGCCGAACGCGCTGCACAGAGGCGATCGTTGACCAGCTCATCGACTGCCCCGGAGACGAAGCCGCCGCCGTGTAGCCAGATCTGCGTCGGCAATGACCCTCGTGCCTCTGCGGGCCTATAACCTCGCACCCGGATCGGCCGACCATGGTCGGCCATGATCGAATACTCGTCTATTGCAACGCCGCCAGGCGCTCGCTCCGTGTAAGGCGCAGCCAATCGATCAGACAGTTTCCGGGCGGCAGGGCGACGAACCGCTGGATCGGCCGAACGAAGATCGACGGCCTTGGCCCGGAGCCTTCGCGCATCAGCGATCCACTCCCGAACAGGTTCAGCGAGACGCAGACGCGACAACAATTGATCACACATCGTGGATCCTTTGGGGCGGCCACCAGGCAATCCAAAGATGGACGCAGCGATTGAGGCCGAGACAGACCATGCTATGGCACAACATCGACTGAATTCGACCGCTTTACAACCTACAGTCCGCCTGAGCCACCTGGAGGTGCCATGAACGTCGAGGGACGCTTCATCACCCCTGATGACTGGTCTCTCTTCCGCGACGTCAGTTTGCGGGCGCTGGCCGACTCTCCCGACGCCTTCAGAACGACGCTCGCCGAGGCCCAGGCGTTCACGGAGGACTCCTGGCGGCAGCGGGCCGAGGGGTCAGCACCGATCCTGGTGGTGCTGGAAGACGGCCGAGGGGTCACGATGGGTGGAGTCTTCACTCCCCCGGACAGCTCCGTCGCCTACATCTGGGGCATGTGGACAGCGCCCGAGGCACGCGGCCGTATGTACGCCGCCGGGCTCCTCAAGAATCTGGTGAACTGGTGCCGCGACCGCGGTCTCGGCGTACGTCTGCATGTGACCGAGGGCAACGAGGCCGCACGCCGGCTCTACGTCGCCCACGGCTTCAAGCCGACCGGCGTGTGGGAGCCACTTCGGGAAGGATCGGCGCTGCGGGTCGAGGAGCTGCAGCTCGTGGAGTGACCTGGGGTTCGTCGAAGGCCGACACTTACGACGAGACCTCGCTTGAGTATGCACAACGCGCCCGCTACTGCCGCTGAGAGGCCGAGCGATCTACTCCGTTCCGATGAAGCGTCGTACCGTGGCCCGCATTCCAGATCGACCAAGTGGCGGCCCTCGGGAGTGACCTCGTGGTCTCTGCGATGCAGCAGTGTGACCAATGCTCGGTCTAGTAGTCTCTGGTCGTCCCACGCAGGATCCGTACATAGAACGGCCCCCTTCGAAGAAGTAGAGCGGCAAGCCCCAGTAACCGAATGCTCGCAGGAGAACTTCATACTCGCCGTTGTGAATCAGCCACAAATGGCGACTGGGCTGCGTACCAGATCGTCCAAGAAGCAGAGCAACGTGATCCGACACCCCGGGGCGCCCGCACGGCCGCCCGGCTCCCCAGCGAGCCGGCAGTTCTGGTGATCAAGGTGATCAACCAACGGCCAACCTCGCTGGACAGCTCGCCCACCCTCTGATCACGGGCTGACTGGAATGCGGAGCGAGCCCAGGCCGTCGGAGGACCCACGTCGAGCGGTCCCACCGACACCGAGGTTTCGGTGTCCTGGCCGCCCTCCCGCTGAATCCGGACCGGTTGGGGAGCTGACCCGGACCCACAGCTGATCAGGTAGACCACTACGACGCAGCGCCACGGCGAACTGGACATCGCGAGAACACTGGTCGTCACGCCGAGTTGTCAGATGTGAGTTGCCCTCTAGCGCAATTGCCCTCTGGCGCAACTCAGTTCTGACAAGTCGGTGAAGATGCGGAACTCGTACCAGATGGTGCCATCCAGCTCGGACTGTGTCACCGTCAAATCGGTGAATGCGACGAACGGCGCCGGCTCGGGCTGCGTCCGAATAAACCTGCGGCGATAAACATCGCAATGACAGCGACCGCGCCGGCCAGGCAGCGAACTCGATGTCGCAGTTTCTCACTGGGGTTCTCCTCGAGAGCCTTCTGGCTCCGATGATCAACACACGGCAGCGGCGTCCGGAACAGTCAGCGCAGGCGATTGATGATCTCTCTGGCGATCTTGAGTTCGGCTTCTGGACCTTGATCGAACGTGAGGACGAAGAACTGCTCACCAGTCCGTACATAGAGGTAGTCCGCGAACCCGTCCGCCGTGAAGAGGACGGCCTGATTTCCGACGCCTCGGATCGTCCTCTTCCGGAATCCCTTCCCTGGTGGCTTCACATCGAACCGATCAGCAGGGAAGATCCTCAGCGACGCCCCCGAGTTGTCATCCACATCCCCGGAAAGGACCCAGCAGGAGTTGGCGCCTGGATCCCATTCGTTGCTGTCTAGACCGAACGTGGTGTAGCGATCCGGGTACTCCGCGTCAAGGGACGCACCGAGGACCTGGCAGGCCTCAACCCCAGGCGTCAATACCGTAGTCGGTAGCGGTTCGGTCGGCGATGGGTCCGGTTCCGCTGACGTGGAGAAGGAGGGAGGTGGGCTCGTCGATGTGGACGACGTCACAGTGGTCGGTGGCCGTGGCTCTGCCGCCCGCGCGGTGCAAGCACACCCCACTGCCGCGATCAAGATCACCAAACCGCCCGCCAGGCACAGGCTTGGCGAAGTCCTGCCAGGTGTTGCCGAAGTCATACGCTCTCGAATTCCTCTCAATCTTCACGTCGGCCCGAAATCGGCCTCGGGTCAGCCGCGGTTTCATCAGCTTTCGAAACCAGTGCAGCGGCGGGCCCGGCACCGTCAGCACATGCTCTGTTTTGACGGCACGGTCTTTGAAGCGGACCCCGATCCGGTAGGTGCCCGGATTGATCACGGTCGGTGCGGTTCGGATCTGGGCGGATCTCTCGGCGCCGGTCAGGGTCGCGTCGAGTTCAAGCGCGACCGCCTCTTTCGATCCTCTCTTGTCGCTACCTGTGAGCAGCAGGGTTCCCGGAAGCTGGGTTTCGCCATGGACGTGTACCTCGGGCAGCACGAGTTCGATGATGTGGCGGCCGTCATGATCGATCAGATCGACAGTCGTTTCGGCCGCCGCAGCTTGGGCGGCGACGATCCGGAACCGTTCCCCGATGTCGAGGCTGAGCCCGCCGCTGCGATTGGTATAGACGATCACTCCAACCCCGTCGATCAAGGCATAGCGGAGTACACCGGCCGGACCCGGAACCGCGGCATGGAAGCGGCGACCGAGGGCTGTCGTACTGATGCTGACATCGTAGGGCTGCCGCTCCAACGGGCGGCCGAACAACCCGGCGGTGAAGTCGATCTCCGCCGTGTGCCAGCCGCGCACCACAAATCGATCCTGGCCGGTCGGTACCAATGGCAGTGGACCTGGTTCGCCGATCCGCCAATCGTCCCGAGTGTCCCGGGCCTTCAGCCCGAGCTGCAGTACGCCGGTGTCTGAGACCTCGGCGAAATCCAGTTGATCTTGACCCATGGCCGCCCGGATCCCGGCGTCGATGTCTCGCTGCAGGCGACCGGCCGGATCCCTCGTCAACCGGAGCGACGAACCCCCGCTCCGCAACTCGGCCCCGACTCTCAACCGCAGACGAGATCCTCGCCAGCCGATCTCGACGATCGACGCCGATGCCCTGGCCTCGTCCTCGATCAAAGCCAACGCGCGTGCGGTCGCGAGGTCACCGGTCCGCAGACACCACGACCGGGCCTTGGCAACCGGCTCCAACCGCGCCTCCAACTCCGCCAGGCCATAATTCGCGGCCATGCCCGCGGCCTGGTCGACTTCGAATCCCAGCCGTGCCGGCCGCGCGGTGAGCATCCACTTGCCGAGCCGATCCGGGAGCCGGCCTCGGTAGGTGTGCAGCAACAACTCGTCACGCAGATCGCCGTGTGGGAAGAGTTCGGTGTAGTAGTCGAGCAGGTCGGACAGGTTGCGCCATTTCTCCCGCGGATCGACCCCGAGCGTCTTGGAATTGTTCGTCTCGTGCTGCACCCAGTGATAGCAGGCGCGGCTGCCGAACACGGCAACTCTGGCCCCGCGAGCCAAAGCGAGCATGTTGAACCGCATGTCCTCCCACAGCAACCGCCGCCCCTCCTCGAACCGGACGTCATTCTCCAGAAGGAACGCACGGCGATACAGCTTGTGGGGAGTCAACGGAAGCAAGGAGGCAACACTCGGCGTACCGGGTGGTGTGTCTGCCGAGAACGACTCCCAGCCCAACTCCAGCCACGTGTCCTGGACTCCTTGATGTTCACGATGTCCGCGTCATGAGCCACACCGAAGGCGTACGCATGCTCCAGCCCGTCCGCATACAACACATCATCGTGATCAAGGAAGAGGACGTATTCGCCCCGCGCCATGTCTGTACCGACGTTGCGTGGACGGCACGGCCACCCCGAGTTCGGGATCTGCCGCGCCACCCAGTTGGGCCGATGTGCCACCAACCCGCATACCCGTTCAAAGGTGTCATCCGGCGAACCGTCGTCGACGAAGATCAACTCCATCGTCTCGGCAGGCAGCGTCAGCCGATCCACTGATTTGACCAATGCCCGCAGATGTTCGGGATTGGTCCGATAAGTCGGCACGACGACACTGACGGCGATGACTGGGTCCCCGGCGAGTTGATCACCATCTACCTGGCCCATTGTCTGGCCGACAGCGGAGGGCGGCGGCATCGCACCCACCGCCACCGGCGCGGATCCAGAGACCAGCGAGCCCACGATGGAGGACGCTCGACTGCGATCGCGGATTGGGCTTTCCAATTTTTGCGTCTCTCGCTTCTTTGGTCGTGAAGATCACGGCAGCGTCGAGCCGCGTAGACGGCTGCGATGGTGCCGGACGGTAGGGTTTGGCACTTCGAGGTAAGTAGTCGTTGATCGGTGAGGTCAGCGAACTTCGAACTGGCCCCGCACTATTGCTGTGGGGTGGCCTCATCTCGTGAAGGGTGAACCTGGCCCGGGATCGATCATCGGACCGGAGAGTTGAATCCGGGCGATCCGCCAATCGCCGCTGTCCCGACGAGGATGAGGCCGGCGCGGAAGGACCCGTTGTTCTCATGGCCCCGTGCCGTGGTTCGCTGCGTTTCGACCGCATGGACGATCGCGGTGTCGCCCTCGACGACGACCTCCAGATCGGTGACCTCGAACGCGTGGTTGATCACTCCCCCACCCCGATGCCGATCCGCCCACTGCCGCGCGTCCAACACAAACTCGACCGGTCCGATTCCGGTGAACCGGCTGGTCAGCAAGGCGTCGAATCCATCGGCATCCTGGGTCCGTTCAAGATCAGCCCAACGCTGTACGAGTCCCCGGATCTGGGTCTCTTCGTTCGAGTGTGCCTCGGTCGCCGTGCTGCCGTTACTGATGTCGCCCACGGACCCATCACGTCCTTCCTGATCTTGATCATTCGCCATTGGACGGAGCTGCCTGATCGATTTCAATAGCCTTCAAACTCGACCGTTGGTCACGGCCTCAACCGTGACGGAAAGAATCGACGGTTTGTCGACGGTCGCCTCGGAGTCGCCGCGTGGCGGTCCTGCCCTCGGTATCAGCGGGCGGCGCATCCGCCGACGTTGCTCAGCTCCGCACCGGCGATGTTGCTGGATTCGTCACTGGCCACCATCGAAGTCCGCGCAGGCACGACCATTCCCTTGCTCCCGGTTAAGCAGGACGTGAGGGGCATTCTTTACGTCGTCCATACTCACCTTTTGCTGTCATGTCCACGTGGGCCGGAGTCGCCGGCCTCTAGGGAGGACCGATATGACACACCCACGATGGGTGACCCCCACCGCCATCCTGCTCGCCGCCGCGCTGCTCGCCAGCAGCGGCTGCCTGGCCAACGAAACCGATGGAAAGTCGTCGTCGCCCACACCCAGGCTCGGCGAGGTCCTCGCGGTCACCGACGGCGGCACGGACCACATCGAACCGACCATTGCGGCCAACCCCACTCGGGCTGGCAACCTAATCGGAGCCTCGATCGTTGAGACAGCCAAGGCTGGCGCCTCGCAGCTCACACCTCCACCGACGGCGGCGCGACCTGGCACAGCCTAGACCTACCCAGCTCTGACGGTGGGCGAAACGCCACCGCAGCCTTCGACCAGCACGGGCACGGATTCATCGCCGCCAACACAGACACGGTCCGGCTGGCCAGCGAGATTCTGTGAAAATGGAGATCATGACCGACGACCTGTTCGACACGCTGGCCGACAACGCGTGGACCCTGCCGACCGCTGACGGGCACGCGAACCTCCATGTCACCGAGCTGGGTCACGGCGACCCGGTTGTGGTCCTGCACGGCGGCCCGGGCGTGCACTACGGGTACCTGGTCGACGCGATCCGCCGCCTCCGGTATGAGGCCAGGTTCATCCTGTTTGATCAGCGGGGAAGTCTGCTATCTGCGGTGCCGTCGGATCAGATCAGCCAACTCAGCCCTGATCAGCTCGTCGCCGATCTGGAGACCCTGCGACTGACCCTCGGTCGGGAACGGCTGCGGTTGCTGGGCCACTCGTGGGGAGCGCTGCTGGCCCAGCTCTACTACCAGGCACATCCGGATCGGGTCGAGGCATTGATCTTGACCGGTACGGGGTGGCCGTTCACTCCGCCCCCCTCGTATGAGGCCGAACGGGTAGCTCGCCAAGAACAACTGCGAACCCGGCCGGAGGTGGCTGAGATCCTGCACACGGAAGTCCTTGGCGGCGACCCGGAGGGACTTACGCCGCAGCAGAGGTCACTGTGGTACCGGATCACCGGGCTGGCCAGCTTCAGCATTGTCCGCCTCGAGAAATGGCGGCAGGTACGAGCGATGCACTGGAACCGCCGGGCCGCGATCGCGATCGACGCCGCTGGCTTCGAGTACGACGTCCGGCCCGTACTGGGCGATTATCCGATCCCGATCATGATCATCCAAGGCGATCACGACTACCTCGACCCAGCCGCCGAGCAGTGGCAGCAACTGCGTCGCGAGCACCCGACCGTTCAGGTCAACGTGATGACCGACGCGGGCCACAGTCCGTGGATCGACGATCCCAGCGCCTTCGACCAGGCGCTGGGGCAAGCCCTGAGCGCCCGATGAGCCCGGATCCCCTGACTCAGATCCGGACGTATTGCCGAGGTCCCGATCATTCGGCCAGCCTGGTCACGGATCTCGACCGCCGTCGCGTCCCCCGGAGAACGGCCGCGTTGAGTTCGCAGTCCACCGGGTCGATCGCGGCGGCGGGCGCTCGTTGTCACGGTGGGCGTGTTCTTGTCTCATGTTCCTGCCGTTGCCGATCATCCTCTATCTCTCGATTGCGGCACAGATTCTCGGCGGGTTGCCTCCTGGGCCGCGGAGCGCTTCCGCGGTATCAACCGCCACCTCCACCGCGACGCCCTCATCTCACTCGGACTGCTGGTCGCCGGTGCAGTAGAGATCATCGCCGCGCGCTACGGCTTCGGCGCCACACTCCTCACGTGCAGCGCCTACTGACTGGACCCTAAGCGCCGGCGATCAGCGCCGTATTTGTCGTCGGCCGCGTCCGGCCACTCGGCCGCGCCCTTGGCGTCAAAAGGAAGGATCAGCAGCAGGCCGGGCTCCAGCTGGTCTGATCGCTCGTGAGGACGCCTTGGTTCGCGTCATAGATGGGTCGTCAGGCCCATCGATCGCGGTAGCACCGCTCAGCCAGCGCGTGGAGATCGTCGCCCTCGACATCGCGATGCATCGGCATCGCGGGCTCCCCCATTCCGCGGGCTCGGGAGGGCCTCCGACTTTAGTGTGGCACAGGAGCAGAGGGTCGCGTTCGAGAATTCCGTGGTTGATGGAGTTCTAGAGGGGCTCAGGTCGTCAGTCGCGGTGCCACATCTGGTCGAGGCGCTCGACCTACACCAACCGCCGTCGACTCGAGATGCTCCCAAGGGAATCCAATTCGGTCGCTTCGAGGGAGCGAGGCGCTGAGCGTCTCTGCGCTATCACCAATATGACGTCTATGCATGCATCAGCCGTAGACCCTGATATGTTGGCATGCAACTCAGCCGGTTTGAGTGTGGGTCTTCCGCCTCCCGGCTTCAGTCAATTGCTGAACTTCATCAGCGTTTCCATCCTCCCGATCACCAGATGGGTCTTCCATGCCTCCCAACCTGCCCAGCCGCAGCCTGCCCGCAATCCGAGCCGCACTGATCCTCGGAACACTGCTCAGCTCTCTGGCCTACTTCGCTGCCCTGCCGTTCCTCCCGCTGGTCCTCATCGCCCGAGGAGCTACCGATCCTGCTACCGTCGGGCTCACAATTGGCTGTATCGCGCTGATCGCGGCACTCGGCGGAGGCCCTGTCGGAGCACTGATCGACCGGTCCTCGGCCCGCCCATTCCTGCTCGGCGGTCTGATCGTGTCCGCCCTCGCCTACCTGGTCCTTGCCATAGAATCTGACTTGAACGTCACCGTTGCCATGATCATCGCGCTCGGCGTCGGCCGTACTCTCATGGAACCTGCGAGCAAGAACCTGCTTTCTACTTTCGACCTACGCTCCGGGACCGGATTCCGCTGGCGCCACGCGATGCTCAGCCTCGGAGCCATCGCTGGCCCCGCCGTCGGCGTGGCGACATATGGCCTATCCGAGCAGATCTATTTCGCTCTTCCCGCTCTGCTGTATGCCAGCTACGCCGCGATGCTGATCCTCGTCACATGCAGTGTCAGCCCACCGACCGCATCCTGGCGAACTCCAGACGTACTGCTCCACGGGGACAACGATCCGCCCCGAACAGGCAGCCGCCATCTGGTCCGCATTATCACGCTCGGCATATTGACTTTCACCGTGTTCTCTCAACTCAGCACGGTGTTTCCCCTCCGACTGACCAATGACCTTGGCCAGGCCGGCATCACCCACCTCGCGGCACTTCTGATCATCAACGCCGCGCTCAACCTGGCCTGGCAACTCGCCCTGGCTCGGGCCCAGACACGAATCACCGTTCAGACTTCCATGATCATCGGAACAGCTTCCTTCATCGCCGCCCTCGCACTGTTCCACCTCGGACTGGAAACCGTGCCACTGCTTTACCTCGGCATCGTGTTCTGGTCAGTCGGCCAAGCGGCCATTCTGCCAGGGCAGGAGATCATGCTCCATCAACTCACCAGCACCTCGAAAGGTCTCGTCTTCGGTCTCGGTGAGCTCCGCTACCTAGGCTTCTTTATCGGACCCTGGTTGGGCGCTTTCCTCACCAGTACCGCTCCCGTGATCTACACCTCCGTCATGATCGCCATCTGCATAGCAGCGCTTCTCCTGCTTGCACTACGCCAAGGGAACCCTGTCCGATCCCAGGCATGAGTGCCCGGCGTTCTCGGACCGGTACCGGTCGGACAGATCAAGTTCGTTGCTGACACCGTCCAGGCCAAGTCGGGCGATTCCAGGCGTCGAATAGATGTTGTCCGACGGTGTCAGACCGGGACACCCGATCACATGCGCCGACAAGCGGTCAAGAGAACTTCCCCGGTAACGATCAGGGGCGATTCGCAGATGTCGGGGTATTAGCAAATCGCCCATGGGCCACTTCGGCCTCCAGCTGTCGCGATCCGTCGGGCTGTATGACCGACCGGTCCGGTGCGGCTTGAACAGATCCGCCAGGTGCGGACCGTGCGGTTCGAAGACGGCAGGGAGTTACCGTGCACCTGAGTTCGGTTTACGTCTATCTCGCCTCGGCACCCGCGAGACTCGCGCATAATCGAGCCCGTGACGACGGACTCGACCGGGGCGTTCGCTGGCGCCCGCCCGGCCGGCGATGAACGCCGGCCGCCGATGAATGCTCCGGTGCCGTTGATCGTCGGGCGCTCGGGCGAGCAGGCTCGGTTGCGGCGGCTGATCGGTGACGTGGCGGCGGGCCAGGGACGGTCTCTTGTCGTGCGTGGGGAGGCGGGGATCGGCAAGTCGACTCTGCTGGATTACGCAGAGGTGATCGCCGGTGATCTTCGGGTGCTGCGGGTGATCGGGGTCGAGTCGGAGGCCGAGCTTCCGTACGCGGGGCTGCAGGTGTTGCTCGCTCCGTACATTGACCGCTTCGAGGGGTTGCCTGGTCCGCAGGCGCGGGCGCTGCGGGCCGTTTTCGGCGCCGCGGACGGTACCGGTGACCCGATGCTGGTCGGCGCGGCGACGATGACTTTGATGGCGGAGCTGGCCGAGGTGCGGCCGTTGCTGTGCCTGTTCGACGACGCTCATTGGTTCGACCGGTCGTCGGTGGCCGCGCTGCTGTTCGCGATCCGGCGGCTGCAGGCGGATGCGGTGGCGATGATCTTCGCCGCGCGCGACGGTGATCGCCCGTTTCGCGCCGATGGGATCGACAGTTTGGAGTTGCGACGGCTCGATCATGATCATGCCGCGCAGCTGTTGGCCGAGGTGCGTAGCTTGCCGCACGCGACGGTCGAGCGGGTGCTGCGGGAGACCGCGGGCAACCCGCTGGCGATCCTCGAGCTGGCGGCCGAGGATCTGGCCCGGCCTATCGCGCCGCCGATGGCGCCGCTGCCGGCGATCGGTCGGCTGGAGCGGCACTTCCGGTCCCGGCTCGCGCCGCTGCCGGAGCCGACCCGGCGGGCGTTGGCGGTCGCCGCCGCTGATCATGGGTCCGACCTCGACGGGTTCGTCGCGGCCGCGGGTCGGCTTGGGCTCGGCCTGGCCGATCTCGAGCCGGCCGAAGCCGCCCGCCTGGTCCGGGTTACCGGAGCGGTGGAGTTCCGCCATCCGTTGATCCGGACCGCCGCCTACCAGGATGTTCTGGTCTTCGGCCGGTTCGCTATCCACCGCGCCTGGGCCGACACCCTGGCCGACGCTGACCACCGCGCCTGGCACCTGGCCGCGGCGACGGCCGGCGGCGACGAGTCGGTCGCGGGCGAGCTTGATCTGGCCGCGCTGCGGGCCGGCGCCCGCGGTGCGCCCGCGGCGGCCTCCCGCGCGTGGGAACGGGCCGCACAGCTCAGCCTCGCTGTCGGCGACCGGGCCCGGCGGATGTCGGGCGCGGCCCGGATGGCCTACGACGCCGGCGAGCCGGACCGGGCCGTGCGGCTCGCCCGATTGGTCGGCCCGGCAGCGGAGCCGGGTGAGCGGGCCGACGCGGCCTGGGTCGAGGCCCAGGTGGCCTACGAGCGGGACTCGCCCGGTCGGGCCAGTGCACTCGCCCTCGACGCGGTGACCCCGATCCTGCGGATCGATCCCGACCGGGCCGACTCGATGATGGCCGAGGCGGTCTGGTGCGCCCGCGACGCTGCCGATCCGGTTCTGCTCGGCCGGTGCGCCGAGCTGCTCCGGTTCGAGCCCGGGGACGGGCTGCTGCGGCCGGCCTTGGCCGGCTTCACCGCCTTGCTGCTCGGCGGGGCCGCCGACGCGTCGGCGATGCACGCGCTGCTGCTGGCCGTGCGAGACGATCGGATCGAGGAGAACGTACAACGGCTGTCGGGCGGGTTCCTCGGCCTCATGATCGGCGCCGATGCCACCGCGCTGGCGGTGCTTGAGCGGCAAGGGGCGCTGCTGCGTGGCGAGGGGCAGCTGGGTTGGCTGCCGTACCTGCAGGAGCCGCTCGCGCTCGCTCAGCTGGTGACCGGCCGGTTTCGCGACGCCGAGGTCACGCTGGCCGAGGCGATCCCGTTGGCCGGCGAGCTCGGTCAGAGTCAACAGGTCGCGGTCCTGACCTCGATCGCCGCCTGGCTGTCCGCAGTGCGTGGTGACGACGCTGCCTGTGTTCGCCAGGCCATCGAGGTGTTGCCCGGCGCCGGCGCCGGGCCGGGCGGGGTACGCCATCGGATGGCCGCTGCGATGAGCGAGTGGGCGCTGGCGATCGTCGAGCTGACCCGCCCGGATCCTTCGGCCGCGGCCGACCGGCTGGAACAGCTCTGCCAGGGCCCGGCCCGCTACGACCTCACGCTCCGCGCGATCCCGGACCTGATCGAGGCCGCGGCGCGGCTCGGTGACCTCGACCGGGCCCGGCGCCACCTCCCCGTACTGCGCGACTGGGCCGACCACACCACGAGCCCGTCGCTGCGGGCGCTGACCCTGCGATGCGAGGCGATCGTGGCTGCAGGTGAGGGGGCGGCGGGCGAAGAGGCTGCGGACCTGTTCGAGCGTGCGGTGGCGACCGCTGGGATCGGACCGTACGACCTCGCCCGGACTCGGCTCGCCTACGGCGAATGGTTGCGCCGGCATCGCCGGCCGAACGCCGCGCAGGCCCAACTGAGCCAGGCGTCGGCAGCCTTCGATCAGCTGGCCGCGGCGGGGTGGCAGCGCCGGGTCGAGGCCGAGTTGAGTGCCCTCGGTGTCGCCGTTCCCGGTCAGCCGGCCGAGGCCGGCCGCGGGCCCGACAGCCTGACCCCGCAGGAGCTGCAGGTGGTCCGGCTAGCCGGTGATGGCCTGACCAACCGGGAGATCGCCGCCCAGCTCTTCCTCAGCCCGCGGACGATCGGCTACCACCTGTACAAGGCCTACCCCAAACTCGGCGTCACCCGCCGGGCCGAACTCGCCCGGCTCGACCTCTGACCGGGTGACAGTCGCCAGCACCAGTCAGGTGACTGATGCGACCGTCACTCCGCACTTCCTAGGGTCTGAAAAACGACCTTCGGAGGACAGCGGTGACCAAGATCATCTACACCATGAGCATGTCGCTGGACGGCTTCGTCACCGCGGCCGACCAGACGGCGGACGAGCCGTTGGGCGCCGGCGGGGAACGGCTGCACCAGTGGGCCTATCCGCCGATCGATCCCGGCTCCGCACGGCTGGTCAAGGAGTACGGCGACAACCTCGGTTCCATGATCACCGGCCGCAACACCTACGACCAGTCGCTGCGCTGGTGGGGCCCGGACGGCCCGTCCGGCGAGGAACGGACCCCGGTCTTCGTCGTCACCCACCGCGCCGACCCGCCGCCGGACGGCAGCGTCTACACCTTCGTCGGCGATGTGGACAGTGCGGTCGAGCAGGCACGGGCGGCGGCGGCCGGTAAGAACATCGGCGTCAGCGGGGTCGAGATCGGCCGCCAGTTGCTGCAGGGCCGACACGTCGATGAGATCTGGTCCCGGTCGTTCCGGTGCTGTTCGGCGACGGGATACGGCTGTTCGAGCGGCCCGGGACCGCGCACCTGGACCTGGAGTTGATCGAGTCCGTAGTGGCGCCCGACGCCACCCATCTCCGCTATCGGGCGAACAACCAGAACCGGGAATGATCACCAACCTCAAGGCACCAGTCATGTGACAGATGCCGGCCCAGCCGGACGACCGCTAGCGTCACCGACAACGACGAGAGGAGCCCCTCATGGGCAAAACGATCATGGGATGTGCGTCAGTGTCGGCCGACGGCTACATCGCCGACGCCGGCGGCCAGATCGGGGTGCTGTTCGACTGGATGACGGTCGGCAACCTCGAATGGAAACTGCACGAGTCCGACGAGCACGGGCTGCGCAGCACGCAGGCGTCCAAGGACTTCATGCAATCGATCTACACCGAAATCGGCGCGGTGATCATGGGCCGCAACCTGTTCGACCAGACCAATGGGTGGAACGGCAAACCGGACTCGGGTGATCACGTCTTCGTCGTCACCCACCAGGCGCCGACCGACTGGGAATACGCCGACACGGCCCCGTTCACCTTCGTCACCGACGGCGTGGAGTCCGCGATCAAGCAGGCGAAGGAGTTCTGCGGCGACCGGATCGTCGACGTCGCCGCCGGCCAAATCGGCGGGCAAGCCCTACGCCTGGGCCTGATCGACCAGATCGTCATGAACATCGTCCCGGTCATCTTCGGCGGCGGTCGGCCGTTCTTCGGCGCCATGGAACCCGGCGACAACATCATGCTCGGCAACCCGTCCCGGGTCGCCCAGGGCGACCGCGTCACCCACCTGCTCTACGACGTGGAGCGATGATCATGCGCACCCTGCTGGCCGGGATCCGGGTCACCGACCTCGATCGCTCGCTCGCCTTCTACCAAGCCCTCGGCTACACCGTCGCCGGGACCGTGCCCGAGACGCCGTTCGGATCGCTCACCATGCTGCAACTGCCCGACGACCCGTTCGTCACCATCGAACTGGTGCACGATCCGGCCCGCCCGGTCACCGACACCGGCGGTCTGAACCACCTCGCCCTGCAGACCGACGACCTGCTCGCCACCATCGAATCCCTGGCCAGCCACGGCACCGAAACCGACCCCACCCACCCGACCGCCGAACCCGGCGATCCGCTACTGGCCACAGTCCGCGACCCTGACGGCTACCTGATCGAACTCGTCCAATGGCCAGAAGGACATCCCGCCGGACTCACCGCCGACGACTTCCGAGCCGAGTAATCAATCCAGCCCGCAGAAGGAGCGGCAACGGCGATCCCAGGCATGGCTCGAGCCCGGCGCGGATCGCGCCGGGCCGGGTCGATCTTGGCCGCGGTCGAGTTGATGACGCGGCGCCGGCCGGTTTGTTCCGGTCAGACAGGTCCAGCTCGTAGCTGACACACCGTCCAGGCCGAGAGTGATCATCCACCTTGCCGGCCCTTGATCGGTTTCCCCGTCGACGTTCGTCGACCAGCTCGGTCATGATCCGTGGCACCAAGACCCACATCATCTCCAACGGCGAGCCGGTAGTCCGAACCGTCGCGTCGGGATAGTCGGAACACCAACCCAATTCAGCCCGGAACGGGGACTCCGACAGGGGCCACACAAGCTAGACGAAGAAGTCAGCAGATCGCTCTCATCGGACTGTCGAATTCGGAGGTTCGGCTCCGAACAGAAGGGTGAAGGCACGGCATCTCGGCCGCGACCCAACGATTTGAGGAGAACGATCATGTACGGACAGATGAACCCCGACCTGCCGAATCAGCTGTACTCCGAGCTGGTCCGAGCCGCAGACCAAGAACGACTCGCTCGCCGAATCATCCGGGACCGGAAGGAAGCGCGCCGGCTGGCCCGCCGCGACCGTCGGGCCACCCAACCGTGGGCCATCGCTGTCACCGAGCCGAACACGGCTGCATGAAACAGCAGGGCCTGACTCGCTGCGAGTGGGAGAAGTGCCTGCCATCAAGAAGCGACGAGTTCTTGTGGCGGGAGTCTCCGCGACCCCCGCCAACGCTTCCAGGCTGCGGGTCCAGGCGACGGCCCGGTCGGTGAGCCAGGCAGCAGGACCGGTCAAAGCTTCCGGGCGGATGCTGAACAGGACCTGCCTGCCCTCCCGGTGCCCGCTCACCAGCCCGGCCGACGTCAGCACGGCCAGGTGCTGAACCACCGCCTGGCGGGACACCGGCACCTGTGCCGCGAGGGTGGTGGCGCTGCAGTCAGGTCGCTGGCCGAGCAGTTCCAGCAGTCGCCGCTGGGTCGGATCCGCCAGTGCGGCGAACACCACACCAACGGGGTCCTCGTCGTCGGTCACGTGGCCTCCGCCCGGGTGCTGAGGCCGGCCAACTGCCGGCGCCAGCCGTCGGTGTTGCCGCGGTGGGCGGCAGCCTTTCCGTCACCGGACGGTCGAGCTCACCGAAGCCACTCTCGACCAATCGCACTTCGACGGCCCCGTCCCGCTCGGTGAGGAAGAACTCAACCAGCGTTGCCTTGCCCGGAGCCGGCTCCTCACCCGGGAACGAGCTGGCCCACCGAAAGGACACGTACCGCATCGGCTCCATCCGCATCACCTCGACCACAAACCGCCCCCACTGAGCGCTCGCGCGCACGGCCCGGTGTCCGGGCGTTCCTTCAATCGGGACCGTCACGTCCGCCGGCACCCACCATCCAGGCTCGCTGACCAGGTCCCACACCCGTCCAGGTCGGCCTTGATGGTCACAGTCTGCTCAGTGCGCTCTTCCACGAAGGCTCTCCTCTCGTTGGGTGCGATCACAGGATCGAGCGGATGATGCCGCCGTCGACACGAAAGGTCGACCCGGTGATGCCGGACGCCTGATCGGAGGCGAGGAATACCGCCAAATTGGCAATCTCGTCCGGCTCGACGAATCTCTGGAGCAGCGATGAGGATCCGGGGCCGGCGAAGTATTCCCGTTCGAAGCGTCCGAAGGGCATCTCGGCAGCGTACGGGCTCGATTCGTACCGCTCTTCACTCATGGCGGGGCCCGGAATGAACGCATTGATCGTGACCCGGCGGCCGGTCGCAATTTCGGCGAGGCTCCGCGACAGTCCCAGCATGGCTGCCTTGCATGTCAACCAGGTCGTCATCTCGTCCAGGCTGGGATCGGCCGGGGTGTAGCTGCAGGTGATCCCGCCACTGAACAGGATCCGACCCCAATCACGGTTCATCATGCCGGCGAGATGATGGCGCCCCAGCAGCATCCCCGCCGTGATGTAGGTATCCAGCCAGGCGTGCCACTCCGACAAGTCCATGTCGAACAATGAGGTCGACCGGGTTGGGCCGGCGTTGCTGACCAGAATGTCCACCTCCGGTAGGGCCTCGATGAGCCCCTGCACCGCGTCAGGATCCTCAAGTGGAGCCTTGTGGCCGACGATGTCGCTGCCCGGTACGTCCCGCTGCAGACGTTCGCGGGCTGCCGACACCGTGGCCTCCGATTGACCGTGCACGGCTACACGTGCGCCGGCCACGGCGAGCGCCTTGGCGATCGCGTACCCGATCCCTGAGGTGGATCCAGTCACCAGGGCGGTTCTGTTCGCAAGATCGATCTGCATGCCTGCTCCCTTCGTCGTCGTGATGGCCGTGATCGATATGCAAGTAAAGCCTTGCACTTCAATGTCTGGCGTTCAAGCCGTCCCCGTGCGCGTGGTTGCTGGGACCCGTGTGACTGGATCGCCCGCGGCGCATGCGGCCGGGTCATCTCCTGCGCACGGGCTCGGCTCATGCACTTATGGATTGAGGCGTTCTGGAGCATCGGCCGCGGGTTAGCGGCCCACCGACCCTGTCGCGGGCACAAGGTGCGGCGGTTGATCACGGCCGCGATCGGTCAGCGCTCAGGTCATAGATCGGCCGCATACCGTGGCTTCGCTGACTTTTGGCTTGGTCTGTGCGGGCCGCCGCGAAGTGCTGTGGGCGACGCGAAATGTCCGCGAGTTGTCCAGTGCGTGACCTGTCGCCGGTGCGTCCGCCGACGAAAGGTTGAGCGTCCGGACTTCTAGGAAAGGTTGATTGAGAATGCGTGAGATGTTGAATCGCTGCTTCCAGGGATTGGCCCACAGCGCCATTGAACCGCCCCGGGGTGTCTGGAGACTTCATTAGTTGGAGGATGGAGTCATGGCACGTCCGTCGAAGTATCCCCGCGAGTTGCGGGAGCGTGCAGTGCGTCTGGTCGCTGAGGCAATGGAGCGTGGCGACTATCCGTCGGAGTTCGAGGCGATCCGCACGATCGCGGGTCAGCTCGGGATCGGGTCGGCCGAAACGGTCCGGAAATGGGTTCGCCAGGCCGAGGTTGATCATGGTCAGCGGCCTGGTAAGACGAGTGAGGACATCGCTGAGATTAAGGCGTTGAAGAAGGAGAACGCTGAGTTGCGCCGAGCGAACGAGATTTTGAAGAGCGCGTCGGCTTTCTTCGCGGCGGAGCTGTGCGCCACGAGGCGCTGTGCTGGTCGAGGGGTGGTGAGAGACCGTCTCCGTTGGGTCGTCGCAGCGGCCTGATGAAGCTGGGGGCAGCCCGTGCCGGGGAACGCCGGTGTGGGTGGCAAGCGGCCCCGACAAAGGCGGGACGTGCCGGGACTGTCAGACGGTGCGGGTTCGTCGAGCAAGGTCAGAAGGTGTAACCCTCTGGGTGAATCGGTGTTGGAAGCCCCGTAATCGCGAAGCCGTGCTCAAATCTGGCGGATATGGGCCGGTCTGCAGCGCACCAATCCAGCCGCCGCTTGCGGCGGGTTTGGACTCCGAAGCCGTCTAGTTCTGTCGGTGGGGAGGTCACGTCGAATGCCTGCGGCGTAGTCGTGGCGATGCTGTCGGGGTAGAGCCGGGCGCCTCACTGACCGATCGATCGCATGGTGAACGTGGGAACCATCCGGTGATTCCCTCCCGTCCGGGCAACCGGCCCGTTCGGGGCGGGTAGGTCCGTTGCCGACCGATGATCACCCGGATGGGGCGGAGGCCTCGTAGTAGTCGCGGGGGAACGACCCTGCCACGGAGTCCGGGAGAGCCGGTCACAGGGCGAAGGGGGCCAGCAAGTCAGCAGTGGAGGTTCTGGAAGGTCAGGAGGAAGGTCGCCGGTGAATACTTGCGAACTGGAGCACGCGCTGTTCGAGGCGGAGCAACGGGTACTGAAGATCCAGACGAAACTGCACCGTTGGGCTAGTGATGATCATGATCGCCGGTTCGACGACCTGTTCAATCTCGTGGCCGATCCGGCCTTCCTGTTGGTGGCGTGGGATCGGGTGCGAGGCAACAAGGGTGCCCGCACTGCCGGGGTGGACGGCCGCACGGCCGTCTGGATTCAGGCAGGGCTGGGGGTCGAGGAATTCCTCGACCAGTTGCGATCTTCGGTGAAGGATCGCAGTTTCTGCCCCGATGCCGGTGCGCGAGCGGATGATCCCCAAGACGGGCGGGAAGCTGCGCCGTCTGGGGATTCCGACCGTGGCCGATCGGGTGGTCCAGGCCAGTTTGAAGCTGGTGTTGGAGCCGATCTTCGAGGCGGACTTCTACCCGTGTTCCTACGGGTTCCGCCCGAAGCGTCGAGCCCATGACGCGGTCGCTGAGGTGCGCTATCTCGCGACGAGACCACGCTGTTATGAGTGGATCGTCGAGGGAGACATCAAGGCGTGCTTCGACGAGATCGACCACCAGGCCCTGCTGGGCCGGGTCCGGTCCCGGATCGGCGACAAACGCGTGCTGGGTTTGATCAAGGCATTCCTCAAGGCCGGGATCCTCACTGAGGACCGGCTGTTGGAGGAGACCACCGCTGGAACGCCGCAGGGCGGGATCTTGTCCCCGCTACTGGCCAACGTGGCACTGTCGGTCCTGGATGAACACATCGCCCAGACACCCGGCGGGCCCGCCTCGGGGCCGGTGGAACGGGCGCGGCGGCTGCGGCATGGTCGGCCGAACTTCCGCCTCGTGCGGTATGCCGACGACTGGTGCCTGATGGTCAAGGGGACCAGAGCCGACGCCGAAACGCTACGGGACGAGATCGCCGAGGTCCTCACGCCGATGGGTTTGCGCCTATCGGCGGAGAAGACCCTGATCACCCACATTGATGAGGGACTGGACTTCCTCGGGTGGCGCATCCAGCGTCACCGGAAGCGTGGGACCTCACGGCACTACGTCTATGTCTACCCCGCCAGGAAATCGCTGCAAGCAGCGAAGCGGAAGATCAAGACGCTGGGTCGACAGGTCAAGATCAACCAGCCGTTGGACGACCTGCTGGATCGGGTAAACCCGATGCTGCGGGGCTGGTGCATCTATTTCAAACCCGGTG
Source organism: uncultured Actinomycetota bacterium (assembly GCA_963746025.1). GTDB lineage: Bacteria > Actinomycetota > Actinomycetes > Propionibacteriales > Propionibacteriaceae > Microlunatus. Next base: position 140,742 of record CAVUZU010000008.1, on the reverse strand, counting down.
TGTCATCAGCCACCTTCGCCTACCTCTCCCACTACGCGTGGCAGACGGTCTGGCGATGGTTGCGGCGCAAACACCGCCGGTCCACCATCACTGAACTCCGCCGCATCTACTGCGGCGGCAGGTGGTGGCCGGCCGGTGAGGACCGGGAGCTGTTCCACCCTGAGAAGGTGAGCACGACCCGATACCGCTACCGCGGATCAGTGATCGACTCACCCTGGCCGACAACGACAGATCAAGATCATCCACGCCGCCCGAAGGGGCTTGTGGAGAGCCCGGTGCATTGAAAGGTGCCCGCCGGGTTCGGGAAGCGGCCCGGGAAAACGGGCCAGCCGTGAGGCTGGCACCGCGTCCCGGGCCGACTTTCACCGACCGCCCACCCAGGTACTGACCGTGTTCATCGACGAACACCGCGCACGGTTCGGGGTCGAGCCGATCTGTCACGTGCTCACCGAGCACGGGATCAAGATTGCCCCGTCCAGCTACTACGAAGCCCGCAGCCGGCTCCCGTCGAAACGGGCGTTACGAGATGCCGAGATCGAAGGGCTGATCAAGACAGCCCGCCAGCAGCGGTTCGGTGACACGTTGGGTGCCCGGAAGATGTGGCTGTATCTGCGCCGCCAAGGCCACGACGTGGCCCGCTGCACGATCGAGCGGTTGATGGCACGAAACGGCTGGCACGGCGCCCTGAGGGGCAAACGAGTCCGGACCACCATCGCGGACCCGAAGCAGGCCCGAGCAGCTGATCTGGTCGACCGGGACTTCACCGCGTCGGCGCCGAACCGGCTCTGGGTGGCCGATTTCACCTACGTCGCGACCTGGGCCGGGACCGTCTACGTCGCCTTCATCATCGACGTGTACTCCCGGATGATCGTCGGCTGGCGAGCCGCCACCACGATGACCACCGAACTCGTCCTGGACACCCTCGAGCACGCGGCCTGGGCCCGCCGCCAGAACGGTGTCACCGACCTGACCGGGCTGGTCCACCACACCGACGCCGGATCCCAATACACCTCGTTTGCCTTCACCAGCAGGTTGATCGAGGCCGGCGTCGACCCGTCCATCGGTTCCGTGGGCGATGCCTACGACAACGCACTGGCCGAGTCCCAGATCGGTGCCTACAAGACCGAAATGATCCGACGCTTCGGGCCTTGGCGCGATGTTGATCATGTCGAGATCGAGACCCTGCACTGGGTCCACTGGTTCAACCACGAACGGACCCACGAATCGATCGACGACCTCACACCAATCGAGGTCGAAACCGCCTACTACGCTGCAAGAAACCCTCTCATCCCGACCGGGTAGAGACACAGTCCGAGGTATCCGGACAACCCGGGGTGGTTCACCGCGCCGGACGGCCTCGGATTCGCAGTGCCGTTCCGACTCGCCACCCCCGAAGGCGAGATCAGCCTGCTCACCGCGATCACCACCTTCGCCACCGCCACCGAAGTCACCATCTCCGAGCTGAAACTGGAACCTTCCCACCCGCCGACCAGCCCTCAGCCGACGCCCTCAACCGACTCGCCCGTCCGACATCGACGCTTGTCGCCGGCGGGCACCGGCAAGGAGAAGAACCGTCGCGGCCAGGACCCCGATTGCCGCAATGAAGAACCAGCCGCGGTGGAAGACCGCCACTGCCACCGCTACAGCAGGGGTGCCAACGATGCTGACGAATGCGGCGGCTCCAAGGCGAGGACGGACGGGTGCACCCAGAGTCGGAACTCGTCCAACAGACCTGCGCCATCAGAGAGCGGGATAGTGGCCCAATTCCGTACTGCACCAGGTCGGCGCCGGGCTGCTGCTTGAGATCGCGGATGGTCTGGATCGAGTCCTGCTCGATGACGGTGGTGTTATCCCATTTCGGGTCGGTGAGGGTGGTCGAGACGACCGCCTTCTAAGTGCTGTTCGTCCGGTCGCTCAGCGGGTTACCGGATCGCGCCGACCACACCGGAGCGACCCGTCATAGGTGTGGCGGCCCATCAGGACCGCGTCACACTTCAGGAGCTTCAGCTGGATCCGGCCCCCGGCCTTGCTCCAACCACCGACCGATGGCCAGTCCTCCGGGTTCTGAATGACGCCGTCGGGGGTGATGTGGGTCGAGTTGATGATCTTGCGCACAGTGATTCCTTCAGATACTCATTGAAGTAATGAGTCGTGGGACCTGCCCGACGGCGCGGGGCCGGCATGGGCCCGGTTCACAGACCAGATCAAATACAGGAAGCGCGCGCGGTCCGCCCGCTGTTCTCAGCCGCGTCGTGCCAGGACCGGATGCGGGAGCGTGCGGTAGACGATCACCGAAATGCTGGCCAGCCAGGCCCAGCCGATGACCACGGTGAGCCAGAGCAGAGCCACGCCCGCCGGCCCGGACGACAGGGCCCCGCCGGCGACGAACGCCACAATCATGACGATCCCGGCGACCCGCGACCACACCGCGGCCCGCGGGTAGCCCCACCGGCCCGTCCAGGAGCCGGCGATGATCGCTGCCGTGCCGAGCGAGACGAATGCGACCGCGCCGAAGACGAAGTGCAGAATGCCCGACGTGGTGAACACCCCACCCCCCGGCGAACCGGGCGGGAACGCCACGGTCGGATCCGGCGGGAAGATCGCACTCAGCACGAGACAGACCCCGTACACGCCGACCAGCCCGCCGGCCACCCGGGACCACTCCGGCGACCGCGTCAGACCGATCGCGGCGACCAGGGACATCAAGCCCGACAGGATCAGATTGCCGCCCTGAAGCCAACCAAGATCACCGATCAGCAACAGACTCAACGCGTCACGACTCAGCACGAACCCGGGCCGGGTCAACGCCAACACCAAACCGATCACCACATAGAACGGTCCAGCGACGACACCCCAACCCAACATCGAACGCGTCACCGCAGCACCCATATCGAATTCACGATCACTCATGATTAGTCCCCATCCACATCGACTGAGTTCCACGTCGATTCGACGTGGAAAGTAACCGCTAAGGGCAGTCCCGGTCTTGTACCGAAACGCAGCTTGGCTATCCAGACACCGGCCTCATCCGGCGAGGGGTGGATCCTGCTGGGGCTCTATCTTCGGTCCGGATCGTTGGATCTGGGCGATGCGCCGATCGCCGCCGTCTCGAAGGAGGATGAGTCCGGCGCGGACGGACCCATTGTTCTCACGTCCCTGTGCCGTGGCCTGCTGTGGTTCAAAGGCGTGGACGATGCCGGCGTCGCCCTCGATGGGGGCATCCAGGTCGACCTCGTCGACATCCTGGGTCTGTTCAAGATCAGCCTGCCGATGAACGAGTTCTCCGATTTGGTCCTCGTCATTCGAGCGTGACTCAGCCGCCACGCCGATGGTGGTGATGTCGCCCACGACACATCACGTCCTTCCTTGATCTTGATCATCGAAATCGGACGAACCCCACCTGGTCTCGGATTTCGAGGTCCCTACGGGCATGATCCCGAACCGCACCCGCGTTGTAGCCGTCCTCAGCATCTAGTCCGAGATCGTGGCATCCAAGTCGCGTTTTCCAGCCTCATGGAGTCCTCCGGCGGGCCGTGAAAGTCGCGACCCGAGTTCCCAGAGAGCAGTCTTGCCTGAATATGGCCCTCAGCCCTAGTGCCAATCCGGATCAGGTGGCTCAATCGACAGGCATCGCTCGAGTCGGCCTAAGCTGCCGATATGCCATCGAGTTGGATTTCGCCCCGCCGCGTGGCGGGCTGATCGGCCCAACACCGTTGACCTGGCCGCCGTACCGTGACGTCGCCGAATGACTCCAGCAACTGATCGTCGTCGGCAGGATCGGTCATTTGACCCGGCTACCGAGTGAGCAGGGCCTGGCCCTCGAGTTGTCGCTCAGCCGCAACACGGTCGAAGGACTCGGCGCGGTGCTAACCGGACCAACGAACCAATCCCCACGCTGCTCGAACACCTTGGCCACCCGCCGCACCTGGGAGGACCAGGTACACCGACTCGAGTGCTGGATCGGCACCAAGCTCGAGCGTCTTCAGGACGAGACTCGTCAGCCGACGCGCACTTCGCCATCTGGCATGATCTGCGCCGAACCCATGGCAAGTCATCTGCGCGCGAGCCGATTCGTGGCCCAGTCCTTTTGGCCCAAACAGGAGATCACCGAAGCGGTGACGCTCGCGATCTGGCTGCGCGAGACCACGAGTGCCGGCTGCCACAATCAGGCAGCCGTTCGCGTCACTCCTGCGAACTCAGTTGGATCGGCATCCTGGTCATCTGGGGACCTACGCTCAGCCACATGACGAGTCGAGTTGGCGGACGGATCCGCGGCGCGGGCATCGCGCTGACCATCATTGGGGCGGTAGGCGCAATGGTCTTCTTCCTACAGCCGTGGCGTTCCTGCGACTGAGGACACCTCTGCCGGGTGCGCCATGCTCCCCCGCGATGCATTCCTGATGGCCATCGCCTTCTTGATCACTGTCGTCGGAATCGTGATCGTGATCGCTGTACGACGCCCGCACGATCAACAGTCCGAAGGATCCAGCTCGACCGCAGAATGAGAGACACCAAGGGTGCTGCACATCGCCCGAAGTCAACTCCGCTCCGAACGTGACCGGCGTAGCCCATCATCCGGACGTCGCCCCAGCGAGGATGTCGACGAGCACTTGGTCTACGACAACACGCGGACCGAGCTCCTCGACCAGTTGGTGCCTGCAGCCGCCGGTGAGGTGGACCCTCGTAGCTGACCGCGCAGCCGGTCCGGATCTCTACCGAGGTGGTCACTGCGGGCCATCCCGCCGACGCCTTGGCCGGTTCGTGCTCCCGCATTCCCAGCACACGTGCACCGCCAGCGCGGGTGGCCTGGGCGAGTGGTTCGCCTTCCTCCGCCGACTCGGCGTCGACCTACTCCGGGCCAAGGTTGATCGTGCCGACACCTACGCCCTCACATTGCGCAAGCACCAGTCCGGAACGGCCGGCCGCTGGCACCGCCAGGATGCAGCCATGCTGGGCCGAGGGCGACCCCGTGGGTAAGGCGGACCTGACCACAGATGAGTCACCATCAACCCACCGATGGGCGACCTCAACTGCCCGGTGAGAGCCCGCGCGCTGTGTTGCAGCAGATGCAATCCGGTGTCGGCGTTGTCCAGGTGTCCAGCCGACAGGAGCGCCGCTCATACCCTCCTAGCTGAACTCGTGGAGATGCGACGTCATGTCCGCCCCGGCGTCGCCGGTATTGACCGTGCCCATCGACTCGAAAGGAATCGCGTGCATTTTCGTGGTATCGAAGGGGGTCGAGCACTGCCCGAAAGCAGCGGAGGAAAGCTTGACCACCTTGACGTCGTAGTCATTGATGCTCGTCAGACGGTGCGGCTGCCACTGCTCGGCAATCATGGACAGGGCAACCTTCACGTGCGCACGTCATCGCTCATACCGACAATCCTACGAATCGGCAGATCGATTATCAGTCGTCTCTTGAGCCGGGTTCCTCATGACCAAGGATCGCGTCGCGTCGCACTGTGGCCGGCCCGACCCGGGAACTTCCCGTGCGATCACACCGGCGCAGGAAAGCGAATCTCGGGCCACTTGGTTTGATGGCTTCCACCAGCGGGACGCCCGGCGGACGGACGACCGGCGTCAGGCCCGGTCCTCGAGCCTGGTTACCGTCCGTGCCCGTCGGCAGCCTCCATCTCATGGACGAATCAGAGACACAATGATCAAGCTCGCCGCAATGATGATGTCCACGACCGCGCACCACCCCGCCCGCGACCCGGACACCAGGCGATCCTTGATCAAATACGCGATGTCCCAGATCCCATGCGCCGCCCAGCCGACCGCCACGATGTAGCGGGCGACATCAGGCCTCACGACTTGTCCTGCAATGGAAAGGATCCCGAACCCGACTATCCAGACTGATCGGGGCCGGCCTGAGTGGGAACTTCTTTGTCGGCTGGGCAGCTACCATCAGACCCTCATCCAATCCCATCTGACTGCCGCCAATTTCGGTCGTGTCTACGGTACTTTCGAAGGAATCAACGACAGCGCGGGCTGCCCTGAGCAGTCCCGGCGGGACATGGTCGGCTGTCCCCGAGTATGCGGCGAACCCGCAGGAGTATGGGTTCAAATCCCATCGAGGGCATTCCGACGCCGACTTCCGACTCCACGGCCAGCGATGGCTCCTGACGGTGGGTCAGAACATGGTGTTGGTGTTCGCCGCCTCGACTGGAATCGGCTGCATCACGTCCCAGTGCTCGATGATCTTGTCGCCCTCGAATCGGAAGATGTCCACGATGGCCGACCCCGGTTGGCCGGGAACACGGACTCCGTGGACCTGCGCCGCCACGTAGTCACCCTCGGCGATCAGCCGTTTGATCTCCATCGTGAGGCCAGGGAACGCCTTCGCGAGGCGGCCGAGAAACGCCTCCAGACCGTCGAGGCCGTCGGCTATCTGTGGGTTGTGCTGGGTGTAGGTGTCGCCGAGGAGCATCCGGGCCCTGGCGAAATCCTTGTCGATGATCGCCGCCTGATAGAAGGCGACCACCGTCCGCTTGTTGCGCTCCTGCCGGCTGATGGGCGCGGCAACCGCTCGGAGCTCGTCGGTCGAATCGGTCATCACGGGCATCCGTTCCGGTGGGGCGACAGAGGATCCAGCTCGCCGCCTCGACCCACGATCGCTAGACGGCTAACGAATACATTAGCCAGCTAACGACATGGACGTCAATCGACCGCGCCGTTCGCCATTACCCTGACTGCCGGGCCAGGAACGGAGAGGGATGACCGGGTTCACCGACCGTTACGCGAGAGCGTCGAAGGCGTATCGCGCCGTGGTGACGGTCGCGTTGCGCCGCCACGGGCTGCACCTGGGGCAGAACTTCGTCATCGCCGCGCTCACCGACCGGGACGGCCAGACGCCGGGAGAGATCGCCGCCGCGATCGGCGTCAGAACGCCGACGATCGTGAAGATGGCGACGCGGATGAGTGTGGCCGGTCTGCTCGAACGCCGACGTGACACCGCTGATCACCGGCTCGTCCGGCTCCATCTCACCGAAGCCGGCCGAGCCTTGTCCGGCCCGATGGCGGCCGCCCTGGCGGAGGTCGAACGGGAGCTGACCCGAGGGCTGACCAAGCGGGAGACGGCACAACTCCTCACACTGATGGAACGGGTGGCCGACAACGCGCAGACCCTGCTGTCCGCGTGGGACGAGGAGGTCAGCGACAGGTGAAGACTGTGGCTTCGAGCCGGCCCCCTGGCGTCGAACTGAGGGGTCAACTCACACTGGTCTTCGCCGTTATTGGGTTTCCAATTTGCCTGACAAGATCATCGGTCGAGGACGGCGACCAGGATCGGCTGCATGCCGGTGGTGTTCGGCTCGTTCCGCCGCCCGCCCCGGCTCGGCTAAGGCTCAGGTCGGCCGGCGGGACAGCACCGGGGTGCGCGCGGTGCAGGCGGCCAGTCCGGCGGCGATCAGGGGCACCGTGATGATCAACAGCCCCAGCCCTTGCCATGGCACCGCGACCTGCGGTCCCGGCGGCACCGCGCCGGATGGCTGATCGAGCAGCGCGACGGCGAGGCCGGGCACGAAGCCGATCACCGCTCCGAAGATCATCCCGGTTGCCGACAACAGCAGGGCCTGACCGGCCGCCTGCCCGCGCTGCACCGCCGGTGCCGCACCGACCGCGGCCAACGTCTGCTGTTCCGCTCGGCCGTCGACCTGAGCCAGTGAGGTCGCCACCACGGCGGCCAGCAGCACCAGGAATCCGGCGGGCAGCAACAGCAGGATGTACGGCGGCTGGAACTCCTCGACGTGACCGCGCTCGATGAGCAGCCGCAGTCCCGGATCGATCAACTGCTTGATCCTCGTCTCCTCAGCGGCAGTGATGTCCCGGCCAGGCGGCCCGAACAGGACGCGATCGAGCTCGCGGGACAGGTCGTGATCATCCGCGGTCTGCGGCAGCATCCAGCCGTAGGGCTCGCTCGTCATGCTGGTCGTGTGATGCAGGGTGCCGATCAGGCTGGCCGGGTCGACGACGACGGCCGGAAGCTCGACCCGGCGCACCACCACTCCAGGGCCGGATCCCTCGAAGTCCTCCCTGACCATGATCAGCCGGACCCGGCCGTCCTCTACCAATGCCGGGTCGGTGATCAGGACCTGCCCGGCACGCAGTGCCTCCGCCACGGCCGGTGCCAGCGCCCGGTCGCGCTTCGGGATGTCCTGAACGAGCGGTGTCGAGTGGGCGCCGTCGTGGCGCAGACATCTGTCCTGACGCGGCCCCTCGTCGCTGTTCATCGCTTCGACGACGTCCGCCTCCTGACAGCCAGCCGGCACGGGGACCATGATCGTCTGGCTTTCCTGATCAACGGACGGATACCCTTCCAGGCGGTTCCGTTCCAGGTAGTCCCAGTCCGGGAAGGCCTGCTTGATCCGGTCCAGGGAGTGCCTCAGCTCCGCGCTGTCGCCGTAGGACCGCAGCACCCCCTGCCCCGGTGTCGTCACCGGCGTATGGACGTTGATCGCCAAGGCCGTCTGGCTGGCGAACAGGACACCGATAGCGGCCAGCACGGCCGTCGCCGCGGCCACAGCCGCGATGGCAGGCACCGATCGCTGATGCTGGCGCCCGACGTCCCTGGCCGCCAGCCGCAACGGCACCGGCCAGCCATGACCGACCCGTCCCCAGCCGGCCACCAGGGCCGGAATGATCATCAAGCCGCCCGCGGTCAGCACCACACAGCCCGCGATCACCACCGGCCAGGCCCAGCTCTGACCGTGACCCGAGGTCACGGCGACGATCATGCCGGTCGCCGCCAGGACGACCAGTCCGACGCCGACCAGAGGCACTCCGCGACGCGGTGGCGGCGGCTGCCAGCGTTCGTTCAGGGTGCTCGCGAGATCACGTCGGCCGGCGGCCCGGGCCGGGCCGAGCGATGCGATCACCGCCGCGACGATCGCGGCGATCATGACCGCCGCGATCGGGAACAGTGGCGGTCGCCAGGATCCATAGGACATGATCACGCCGGACCACCACAGCAGGTGGGTCGCGGCCGGACTGACGGCCAGTCCGAGCACGACGCCGATCACTGCGGCCGCGCCGCCGAGGATCACCGACTGCCCCAGCACGATCCGTCGCAGCTGCCCCCGATCGGCTCCGCAGGCCGAGATCAGAGCCCAGATCCGGCTCTGCCTGGCCGCACCGAGAGCGAAGGCCGGACCGGCCAGGAGCGCGACCTCGATCAGGATGCCGACCGAGATCGCGGCGATCTGGATCACCTGCACCGTCCGCTGTTCCAGGTCGAGGGCATGCCCGGTCCACGGCTCGACGTAGGGCGGGGCGGAGTCCATGACGGCCCGGCTCTGGACCGTCAGCCCGTACTCGTTCAGGCGCTGCACGTCGGCCCAGGTCACCGGCTCGGCGCGTTGCACCAGGAACCAAGGACTGTAGCCGGTCACCGGACCGGAGATCAGCACCTCCCAGACCGCCGCGGTCGGTGCGCGTACGACGCCGACGACGGTCGCGTCCTGCTCGACGCCGTCGACGGTGATCTTCAGCGGGCCGGACCGCGGTAGCCCTGGCCGGATCGCCCGATCGGTGACCACCAGTTCGCCGGGACGCTCCGGCCAGCGACCTTCGACGAGTGGGGCCGGAGCGAACTCGGCGACCGACGATGCATCGATCACCAGGCTCCGGACCTCGATCGGACTGGGCCCGCTGAACGACACCAACCGGCCTTCGGCGAGCTCAGCAACCCGGGCGCCGGCCAACAGGGTCGCGATGTCGCCCGTCCGCCACGGTTCGTCCGCCTTCGTGCCGGGCCGCAACCGCGCCGGCCCGTCGGTGCCGAGATAGCTGCCGTACGGATCCTGGGTGATCGCCTCCGCCGGTTCCATCGGCGGCGTGACGATGGCCTGTGCTGAGCCGAGGTTTGCCCTGCCCAGGTCGTCCCACCGGACCTGCGACGTCTCGTAGGCCGTCAGACCGGCGGTGATGATCAGCACCGGTACGCCGATCAAGATCATCACCAACAGGCTGCGGCCGTGGTGGCGCAGGCTGTCCCGCAGACCGATCCGCAGTGCGCAGCGCCAGCCGGACCGCCAGCGAGCGAACCGGCCGGGCGGCCGATCGTTCTCAGTGTCAGAGGACATCGCTGAGCAGCCTCTCCACTCCGCTGTGCTCGGCTGCCGGATCGACGATCGACCCGTCGCGCAGGAAGATCACCCGATCGGCCCACGCTGCATGCCGCGCGTCATGGGTGACCAGGATCCCGGCCGCACCGGCATCGCAGCGTTCGCGGATGACGGCCAGCACGGCGTCGCCACCCTCGGTGTCCAGCGCGCCAGCGGGCTCGTCGGCCAAGATCAGCTGCCGGTCCCCGACTAGGGCCCGGGCGATCGCGACCCGCTGTCGCTGGCCACCGGACAGCTGATCCGGAAACCGGTCGGCGTCGGCCGCCGCGACGCCCACCTCTTCCAGGGCCGCGAGTGCCTGCTTCCGCGCCTTCCGGACCGGGATCCCGTCCAGTTCCAGCGGCAGCGCGACATTCTCGGCAGCGGTCAGGGCCGGCACCAGATTGAAGTCCTGGAATACGAGGCCGACGCTGCGCCGGCGCAACTCGGCCAAGGCACGACGAGTAAGCCTCGCCGTGTCGGTCCCGTTGATCACCACGCTTCCGGAACTCGCGACATCGAGACCACCAGCGAGGTTCAACAGCGTCGACTTGCCGGAACCGCTCGGTCCCATGATCGCCACCAGCTCGTTCGCCCGCACCGCGAGGCTGACCTGCCGCAGCGCCTGGACCGCGAGCTCGCCCTTGCCGTAGACCCTGGACACCCGGTCCAGCGCGACTACGGGCAGCTCGGGCGTCATCGCGTCACCTGCTCGGCCTCGGTTGTCGCTCGGGCTGCCCGGCGCCGCGCCCGTGGCTGGCCTGTAACCCGGGACTCGACGTGGTCGAGCCAGCGCAGTTCGGCTTCGGCCGTGAACATCAGGTTTTCGATCACCAGGTCCCAGGCGAGATCACGGAGACCCGAATGATGATCTTCGGCCGAGGACCGCTTCAGCCGGGTCAACTCCTGCAGCGAGCGCATTGACGCTGCCCGTTGGGTGCTGACGACCTTGCCGACATCGACTCCCTCGACCGTCACGGCAAGGGCGAGCTTGATCACCAGCTCGTTCCGCGGCGCGGCGTCCCGGTCGACCGGGGTCCGCCACCAGGTCCCGATCTCGTCCTCGCCGGCGTCGGTCAATCTGTATTGGATGGTCCGGTCGTCGCCGTCACCACTGCTGCCGACCAGCCCGTCCCGCTCGAGCCGCGACAGCGTCGTGTATACCTGCCCGATGTTGAGCGGCCAGGTGCCGCCGGTCCGCCGTTCGAACTCGCTCCGCAGCTGGGCCCCGTACTGCGGCCCCTCGCTCAGCAGGGCCAGCAGACTGTGCCGAATCGACATCGACGACTCCTTACATACTCGGTATGTTCCAGGCAGAATACTCAGTATTCAACCGTCTGTCTAGGCACTTTGCGTCGCGGGCCGCCCAAGCCGATGATCGCCTGAGAACGCTCATCCAACATCAGTCGTTGCTGCGCACCGGAGCCGGAAGCGCAGCTCACTGGGCAGCCGCAACGGCGCCAGAGTCGGCCCGGTCTGCTCGACGCAGTCAGCATGTCGCCTTCATCCACCGCGACGACGAGCAGCTGCTCTCTGTCCCAGCGATCGACGAGTCTGAGCAGGACCCGGAGTGGGCCGGCGCTGGATTGGGCCGCGCACTTAGCAGCTGTGGATGAACAGTCTCGAGGTGCGACGTTGAAGATCGGGTCGCTGCTGCTCTCGGTTTGGTATGCAGGCGATGAGCAGTCCAATGGCGGAGTTCGACGTCGCTATGGCTACCGCATTGAGGATCTGGACTCGACCGACTCAGAGCCGTATCGAGCTCACGACCTGCTGTCTCGCCACGGTGCGGAGATTGATGTGATGTCTGCGATGCGGAGCTTGGTTTCGTTCCTCGCAGCGGCTGGCGAGTCCTATCAATACCGGCTTGGTCATCCAGGGTCGATGCCCGAGAACCTTCTCATGTTTCCCGAGTGGCTTACCGAAGCCGCGTACAGGGCGGCAGATCAGGTGGCATTTCTCGTCCTCCCCGAGGACGACGAGGACGGCTCGGACCTGGCCGACGCGAGCCCTTCCATGCTCGACGACAAGGTTCGGCAGACCACACCGGAGCAGTCGACTCTGGTGGATGTCGGTTCCGAAAGCGAGACCGGATTCCATGATCAATTCGGTAACGCCGTACACGTACGCCATCCGGCGCCATCGACAACACATACACACGCCACCACCGCCTCGGCTCCGAGGAGCCGCCAGCCGCCGCTTCCAAATCGCAACCACGCACCATCAGTGGCGCCCAAGCCGCGACCGTCGCGCAACGTCGATCGCAAGGGCCCGGCCCTCTAGAAGTTGAGCTCGACGTGATCGACACGAGCCAGGCCCTTCCGGATCGAGCTCGTGATCAGGACGCGCACCTGGTGATCAAGAGGCGATCGGCAAATGGAATGGAGGGCAGGAGATGGTTACGGACAAGCCGAAAGATCCGACCTCGAAGGAAAAGTTGGACGTGCTGCACCGCAAGCTCGCCGCTGCAGTGGACATTCTGGTCAGCGGCGATGAGTGGCGTCGAGCGATCGAGTTCTCGGCCAGGTTCAGATCCCGCTCATTCAACAACACGCTGCTGATCTGGTCCCAGCACCTCGAGGCGTACCAGCAGGGCCGGGTGCCAGACCCGGCCCCCACCCAGGTCGCGGGGTTCAAACAGTGGCAGACCCTCGGCCGACAGGTCACTAAAGGCCAGACGGGATACATGATCCAAGCACCCGTCACGACCCGGTTCGCCAGCCCGACACCACAGGACCCTGCGTCGTGGCGCCGCCTCGGCCGCTATGAGACACCACGGCCGGGCGAACTGGTGCGCCGGCGGCTGATTGGAATCAAGCCTGCCTACGTTTGGGATGTATCCCAGACCGTCGGCGACCCACTTCCGGAACGAGCCTCGCCCCGAGTCCTTGCCGGCGAGGCCCCGCCCGGCCTGTGGGAAGGACTCTCTGACCTGCTTCACAGGCAAGGATTCACACTGATCCGCGTTGCGAACGAGGGGGCGATCGGCGGCGCGAACGGGATTACGAGCCACTCCCGGCACACCGTGACGGTGCGGGAGAACATGGATCCGGCCGCGCAGGCCAAGACGCTCGCTCACGAGTTGGCTCACGTCATGCTGCACGATCCGCGCGATTCCGACGCGATGACACATCGTGGGATCGCCGAAGTTGAGGCCGAATCAGTGGCGCTGATGATCGGGGCCGCTCACGGGCTCGACACATCGGGCTACACGATCCCCTACGTAGCCAACTGGGCGAGCGAGGTCAGCGGTAAGACACCTGTTGAGGTGATTCAAGCGACTGGTGTGCGAGTACGCACTACAGCAGTCAAGATCCTCGACTCACTCGACACCATCCAGACAGGCCAGGGAAGCCCTCCAGGCCTAGACCTTGCTCTCCGAACCGAACCTGTACTCACGCCATCCGCAGGAACGATCGCGATCCATGATCACCAGGTCACTCAATAACTGTGATGGGTCGGACGAGTCGTACGGACCTGCGATGTCAGAGCATCTGAGCGCGTCCAATGAGGAGCGGCGATTCAACACTTGACGTCACGGCAGTTGACAACTTCCGTGTGCCCTGCGGCATACTTTGGACCGTACCGGGCGTAATTAGTATCACTTTGTCATTGAATCTCCGGTTGATGATTATCCGAGATGCTTGCTCAAGTAGCCTTAGGGATCATCCGGCGGTAGGCTGAACTAGGACAGTCACACGTTAGAGAGGTATGGCAATGGCACAGAAGGTCGTCACGATGTTCGAGGACGATGTCGATGGGAAACCCATCAAGGAGGGCCAGGGAGGTACATTTTCCTTCGCTCTTGATGGTGTCGAGTACGAGATCGACCTGTCCAACAAGAACAAGGAAGCACTGGATAAGGCCATCACGCCCTACGTCCAGGCCGCTCGACGAGTCGGAGGCCGCCGGCGGCGCGCCGCGAACGGCACGTCTGCAGCACGGATCGATCCTGGCCAGACCCGCGCCATCCGAGAATGGGCGTCCCAGAACGGCTATGAGGTGTCGAGCCGCGGCCGGATCCCCACCGAGATAATGGACGCGTACAACTCCGCCGACTGACCTTGACGACGGCCCGGAGCCCGCAGCTACTCGCGGACTCCGGGCCGTCTGACGTACCGGCATGACAGCCAGCAGATCCGATGTGCCTCGAGGTCGTGCGACCGCCGTTCTGGAAGTAGGGGCCTCAAGTAAGGGGCCTCGATCCCGGTGGGTTCCGGAGATCTGTGACGTCGTCGCGCGACCGTGATTCCCCGAGTCTGAGCTGAACAAGATGAGCTTGATGGGCAGCCAGTCTGCCTTCGCCCGCCATACCCTCTGACCTGGCCCCTCCAACGTGTGATCCGGTACAAGTTTTTGCGAGGCGGCGTCGCCCTACGGATCACAGAGATCCCACACTCGACAGGTTTATTACAAGATCAACAGACGATGGGCGGGCATCCGTCGCTCATGATCGGAAACCCTGCAGAGGACTGGATAACTGACGCCGGATCCATCATCGGAACCCACCCGCGCTCGTAGTAGCTCCACTTGGCCAATCACCAACGTGGACGACCTTGCCGAAGAATGGTTCATGATCAGTCGATTCGCGGTGAATCCTCAGGATCAAGATCATCCAGTGGATCGCTTGCCGTTACAGGCGTTGCGCCAGACGGATAGATCAAGATCGGACCATCGCCTCATTTCGATGTGTCGCCGCGTGACGCACAACGCCACACTCCGAGCAACGGGACCTGACCTTCGGCGGTGTTGTCCGCGAATCATTGGGTGTTGTCTCACTAGTGCCGAATGTCGACCATTGCCGTCGAATTTGCGCGAATCCCGAGAGGTTATCCACAGATTGGCATGGTTGGCGCGTCATCGTGACTCGATTGAGGGCAAGCTAGTCGCCTTCGAAGTCACACGCTGATCGAGTCCCGGGAGCGGTTGAATGGAGAGACGGTCGATAGTCACCCAGAACAAC
This sequence comes from uncultured Actinomycetota bacterium, assembly GCA_963746025.1. Taxonomy (GTDB): domain Bacteria; phylum Actinomycetota; class Actinomycetes; order Propionibacteriales; family Propionibacteriaceae; genus Microlunatus. The sequence goes on along the minus strand of CAVUZU010000008.1, from coordinate 125,676 downwards.
ATCATCCTGGCTTGCCCCAAATACCTGACCCTACGTCGGATGCACGCGATCGACGCCAAGAGTGCCCAGTCGGAGGCACGGATTCGCCGTCTGGGCGGTCTCGATGAGCGCGCCTCATCGATTGCAGCAGGTGTCCTTCCCACGCTGAGTCCGGCGCATCTCGCGCACCTGAAGGTTCAGAGTCACCAAGTGTGGTGACCGCTGCCCTAGGGAGGCTCGCGATGGCTGGACATAACGGATCCTGCATGGCGCGTGACATGTGGCACGTCCTACCGGATCAGCGATTCGGTCCGACAAGGGCAACTTTGGCCGTGCCTCCACAAGCCAGTGCCGTTTCTGATGGCACCATCCGGCTCAGGCCGTTAGCGGGTGTTGGCCGTGAGTGAGCACGGCGCGGTATCGTCGGTCCTGGTTCAGGTCACCGAGTCATGGCCGCCCGCCGCGGTGGCGCGCGCGTTTGCCCGGGCCGGGGTTGCGGTCTTTCCCTGTGAGTCGTCTGGGAAACGCCCACTTACCGAGCACGGGTTCCACGACGCGACCACTGATCTCGGGTGGGTCGAGACGTGGTGGCGGCGGATGCCGCACGCCAACGTCGGCATCCCCACCGGTGCCATATCCGGCGTGATCGTGGTGGACGTCGATGTACACGGCCCAGTCGATGGATTCGCCGCGTTCGAACGTGCCAACCGAGCCGGCCTAGTCACAGGTTCGGAACTATTGGTGCGGACACCGTCCGGCGGACTGCACGCCTACTATCCGTCGACCCCGGGCGCAGTGCAGCGATCATGGCAGGCCGCCCGCGCCGGGATCGATCTGCGCGCCAACGGCGGCTACATCATCGTCCCACCATCACGCCAAACGATCTCGGGCCGGGCCATTCCATACCGGGTCGAAACGATCAACCCCGGCCCGGCTTCGGCGCTCGACTCGGAACGGTTGCGGGACTTCCTCGACCCACGACCGGATCGACACGGCGCATCGCCGACTGGTTTGCCACAGGAGGCCGAAGTGTCGAGGGTGGCGGCCTGGGTGGCCGGTCGAGCTGAAGGTGAGCGGAATCGAGGCCTGTTCTGGGCCGCGTGTCGTCTCGCGGAGAGCGGTGTGCCGCCGTCGGATGCTCTCGATGTCCTCACCGCCGCGGCCGGGCAGACCGGGCTGGCGGAACGGGAGATCACCACCACCATCCGGTCGGCTTACCGCTCTGTCCAAGGCCATCGGACGCATCGGGCCCCGCCGAGCGATGACCGGTTCGATCATCGTCCGCAGCTCCGAAGCGTGCCGGTGCACCCGAGGCTGCCATGAACGCGGCACGTGGTCGGAAGTGGGCCGTGGCAACAGCCGTGGCGGGGACAGTGTTCATTGCTGTCGGTGCGTTCTGGTTGAGCTTTACCTCGCTCGCCGATCTTGCGGTTCGGTCAGGCATTGATGCCAGGCAGGCGTGGGCCTGGCCGCTGATCGTGGACGGGATTATCGTGACGGCGACCGTCGCCGCCGTTGCCCTGGCCGGCGATTCGGCAGCCTGGTATCCGTGGACGCTCCTGATCGGCGGAGCCACGGTCTCGGTCACGGCAAACGCGCTACACGCGGTCGTCGCGGCGGACGCCGACGTGCCGGCGGTACTCGCGGCGGCCGTTGCCTCCGTACCGCCCATCGTGCTCCTGGCAATCACCCACCTCACCGTGATCTTGACCCGACACGATCAGCGCACCGATCCTGACCGACCTGCGATCGTCAAGATCAGCCCGCATGCAAGAGCCTCAGTCATGCGCAGGCCCGGTAGCCCGGCAGCTGTGGACGCGGCGCCGGGCTTGGAGCCTGAGAACCCGAGCAGGGTTACACCGAGGACGCCTTTCTCGAGTTCCGATGGAGACGACCGACGGGTCCGCGCGAGGTCGTTGCGCGATCAGGGCTGGCCCAACCGAGCCATCGCCCGAGAGTTCTCGGTCCATCCCTCAACGGTCGGCCGCTGGCTCGCCCGCACTGATCAACCCGCGCCCGTATCCGGAGCACCGAAGGCGACGGCATGAACCATCCAGACCGTGATCACATCACCCATCCGGCGTCGGCCACGGCCAGCCCACCCGCTGACGTGAGACAGAGAGACGTCGACTACCTAAGACGCAAAGTCGCTGACGATCCGTATTTGATCAACCACATGCCAGGACAGGCTCGTCAACGGTCAGCCCTTCGGCCTCATAGAGCTAACGGTCGGGGCATTCATTGGGTTCGTGCGACTGACCTCATCACCCGTACCGCAGGAGATATCGCCGGGCGAAGCATCGACCTCAATGCTGAGTTCGCACAACGTGTACGGGCCGCACACAGGGCCGGGCCTCAGGCACTGCGCGAACGATTCCGCAAGCTGCCGCCGCTATCAGCATTCGGCTGGCGTGATGGTACCCAGCCGGCAACGACACGGTCTGCTCTCGGGCGCCGCTAGACAGGGATGAGTCGTGGGCACCGTAAAACGCGCATTCTGGGGAGGCAGACGCACCTGCCTTTCAGGAGGTGCCCGAATGACCATGTCGATAGCCACCCTGAACGGGCCTACGGAACAAGGATCCGCTGCCGATGACTTCACGACCAGCGAAGGTCTCAGATCGCTGCTGACCCGATTGCATGACGCTGGTGCGGGTGCGTGGGAGCGTGATCCGGCTGCGGCGGAGTTGATGCTGTTCGCCGCCGAAAAGTACGCGTCGTTGGCTCGCAAGCACGGGCTTGATCCATGGGAGGCCGCCAGCGGTGCCTTCGACGTCATGCGCACGAAGGCCGCTCGTCGCGCAGATGATCCGTGGGCTGTGATCACGCACGCGGTCCGAATCACCTGCGTCGCTGAGGAACGCGGCCAAGGACTGCTGTGCTCGACCCACCAGGCAAGGCGCCCGCACGTTTCGGCCTGCCATGATGCAGAACGGTTCGGCGACCGCACCAACCCTCTGATCGACTTCCACCCCGCATTCCACGTCACCGATCACCATGACACAGGAATTGCCGGCGCCGAAGGCGGAGAGGGCACGTCCACAACGGCCACGCTGCTAGTTGAGGATGCGATCGGCCTGTTCCGGATCTTGGGCTGGCCCGGCGAGATCGCTCGCGCGTCAGTGGAGCACGTGTGCGCCGCCCTCGCGCGGGCTGGTGGACGTCAGAACGCCCACGAGACTCTGCGGCGAGACCAGCATGCCCGCGCCTCGCTCGACCTTCCACGCAAGTCGTGGACGGCGCTGCTCAAGGTGCTTCTCGGCAACCCCAATCCCGTATATGCCCCGACAAACACCGGACGAGGTGTCCTTGTCCGTCTGCTCATCGGCGAGCCGCTCACTGCCCTGCTGGGTGATGACGATCTTGTACTCGCCGTCTCACAATCGGCCCCGCGGGTCGGTGGGCGATGACCAGTCGCGCCGGTGGGCACATCGAGTTGGAGCGAGCGCTCGATTCGATTATGGTCGGCAAGCGGCATCGCACCGACCTGGGCGACCTGGACGCGCTGGCTGCCTCGATCGAACGGGACGGCCTGCTCCAGCCGCCGACCGTCACCCCGGATGGTCTGCTCGTCTGCGGAGCTCGCCGGATCGCCGCCATCCGGCAACTGGGCTGGCGGACCGTGAACGTCTGGGTCCGCTCCGGACTTTCGGATCGGCTTGGACAACTCATGGCCGAGCACGACGACAACAACCTGCACAAGCCGCTCACCCAGCGTGAGGCCGCCGCGCTCTACCGCGAATTGAAACAGGTTCTGACCGAAGACGCCGCCCGCCGGCAAGCCGCCAGCCGATTCAGTGCTGAACATCAGCCCGGCCGGGACGGTGATGCCATCGTGGCACCACAGTCGCAAACCGCGGGCGGGGCGGCGCGGCGACAGGCCGCTCGGATGGTGACCGGTCGCAACTCCTACACCAGCCTGGAACGCATCAGCGAACTCGAACGCCTCGCCGACGACGAATCACAATCAGCCGCCGTCCGGGCCCGTGCCCGTGCCGAACTGCAGACCATCGATCAGGGTGGATCGATCACGGCCGCCCACCAGCGCACCCGCGCCGAGCTCGCGCTGGCTGAGCGGCGAATGATCACTAACCCGGACACGGAGTGGGATCGCGCCGAGATGGAAGCCGGCGAGATCCGGCCCGCTGGATCAGACCGAACCACCGAACTGCACCGGCTCGCCGCCGAAGCCGTGGCCCGTGTCAAAGCGACACGGTCGAAAGGGCGATAGACGCGAGTTCGATCGAATCCGCCGGCAAGAAGCGCGACGCCAGCGAAGTACCCGACGCGAGCGTTTTTGATCACCTGGACCGAGCTCGCTGGCTGGTGGAATCACTACGACGCCGCTGAGCTCGCTGCGACCCTCAGTGATCACGAACTCGATGCATTCCTGGAGACCGTCGAGGGAACCAACACCTTCGCTGAACACATCCGAGCCGCGCGCACTGAAGCGGAAGCCGACCCGACCTCCCTGCGACACCTACGCGCCGGCTAGACAGCATCGGACACGGTGCCTCGACGCACCTTGCTGGCATGACGACCCTCAGCTCGACCCGCCGACTCCTCCTGTTTGCAGCTCCAGCAGGGCTGATCATGCTGCTGCTCGTTGTGCTAGGAATCTCTGGGCTCGCTACCGGCCCACGCAACGAACGCACCGTCAAGGCGAGCACAGGTCCTGCGGCCCCCAGTCCCCCGTCTGAGCCCGGAGAGGCACGAACACCGCATCCAGGGATGCCGGATGCCGCGAATCCGGATGCCGGGAATCCAGAAGCATTCGCACGGTCCCTCGCGGAAACCCTCTTCGGATGGGACACGGCAACCGGACTAATGCCGACCGATTACACCGAAGCGGTTCTGAGGTTCGGCGACCCGGCCAGCACGGAACGGGCCGGGCTCGCCTCGGACATCGCCAACCACCTGCCGTCACGGCAGGAATGGATCGAGTTGCGCAAGTACGCCACCCGTCAACGGTTGGCGATTCATCGCAGTTACATCCCCACCTCCTGGGCGGAAGCGGTTCATCAGGCCCAGCCCGGCCAGCTCCCCCCGGGCGCTACCGCGGTCACGATCGAGGGCACCAGGCACCGCGACGGCGTGTGGAACCACGAGCTGGTCGCTACCGAGCATGACGTCGCGTTCACCGCCATCGTCGTTTGCCGGCCCGGCAATCGGTCATGCCTTCTCCTCCGGCTGTCCGCGCCGAACACGCCTCTCCGATAAGAAGCGGCCATGGCGACAAGGCTCGCTGTGATCGCGCTCGTCTTGATCTTGGTCGGTCCAGCGGCCACCTTGATCATCCTCACGGGACTGATCACCCAGGGCACAGCCCAGCGGTGCGCGTCTCCGATCACCGGGGAGTCGATGCTCGACAAGTCGCCGTCCTCCCCCGCCGCTCCTCACGGCGCCGAGTCGGATCGGATCTCCTTTCCGCTTCCCGAAGGCACCTGGGTGACTACCGACGAGTTCGGGGCACGGAAACATCCCGTCACCGGCAAGGAGTCCTTCCACACTGGTCTCGACCTCGGCGCCCCAGCCGGCACGTCGATCCTCGCCGTGGCCGACGGCACCGTCACATTTGCCGAACTCACCGAGATCTACGGCGGGCTGATCGTGATCCAGCATCGAATCGACGATAGGTCGGTGGCGACGGCTTACGGCCACATGTGGGATTCCGGGATCCACGTCGAGGCCGGAGACACGGTGACCGCAGGGCAACATATCGGCGATGTCGGCAGCGCCGGTCGATCAACCGGTCCCCACCTGCACTTCGAAGTCCGACTCGGCGGCACCGATGGTGACCCGATCGATCCGGGCCGATGGCTACAGACCCGCCAGACCGCCCAACTGGTCAATCCCGACTCGGCGCCACCGGCCGGGTGCAAACCGAACCGATCCCCCAACCCAGCGGAGCCAGCCGAAGGCGATCCGAAAGGGATGGTCGATGACCCCACCAGCGATGGGCGCATCACCGCCCGCACATTGCACCTCTACCAGCAATCCCGAGAGGTCTTCCCGGACACATCATGGGCCTGCTATTCGCCCCGGCCAGGCAGCAGATCAGAGCATCCGCTCGGCCGGGCGTGCGACATCACGTTCGGCAATGCCATCGGAGCCAAACCAGACCCGACGCAACTCGAAGCCGGCTGGACGATCGCCCATTGGATGAAGGACAACGCCCAGCCGCTCAGCGTGGAGTACCTCATCTGGCAAGGCAAGATCTGGTCAGTCACCCGACAATCCGAAGGCTGGCGCAGCTACAACGGCGGCGGCATGCACAACCCGAACGACATCACCGGAGGACACTACGACCACCTCCACGTCACCGTGAAACCATGACCACCCGTTGATCACCGCCCCAGGTCGATGCCGATCGCAGGCCCTAAGCGATCGCCGCATCGGATCGCGTGTATCGGTGACCGCATCAGCCCTCCGGACGTGAACGGCGTGGCCGCGTCTGACGTGGCCTGGCAATGTGCACCTGCGATGCATGGACATAGCACCCCATAGCGAGCGGCCGACCGCACTGACCGTGCCGGCGCGTCCCTGATGGACATATTCCCCGACTTCGAAGGGCTGGCCGGGATCGGTGATCTTGAATCGGTCGTGGGTGCCCTGCTCACCCTTGTGCTCGTCACGGCTGTGTTGATGATCACCGTCTCGGCCCTGATCTGGGCCGTCGCGTCCGGCAATGGCAACATCACCGCCGCCAGCAAGGGCCGTCTCGGCGTGCTAGTCGCAGTCGCAGGTGCTGCGCTCGCCGGCGGCGGCGTGGCTTGGATGAACTTCCTGATCGATCTGGGCTCGCAGCTCTGATCGCTGACCGGGAGATCGGGTGCACCTGACCAGCGACCACAAATTCCATCCTCCCCGCGGTTCGCGGGTGCTGCTGCTAGGAGTCATTCGTGTTCGATCTGGTCACCACCATCCTGTGCATGCCGGCTCTGGTGCCGCTGGATGTCAATATCACTCCGAACGACAAGGGCCTGCCTGGCATTGCTCAGCTCCGCACGATCGTTGGAGCCGTCATGACCGTCGGTCTGATCCTGAGCGTTCTCGCCATGATCCTTGCCGCGATCGTGTGGGGCTTCGGCGCCAACAGCAGCAACCCCCACCTCGCCGGCCGAGGCAAAACCGGCGTTCTCGTCTCCTGCGGCGCCGCGGTGATCTGCGGCGCCTCGGTCACGCTGATCAACTTCTTCTGGGACGTCGGCCAAGCCGTCTAGCACCACCCCGTCCTTGCCCTGCGATCAGAGGAAGCGAGTTCGGTCATGGGTGTCTGCGACATCCCGATGATCTCCACCATTTGTGCCACGGGTGAGGAGACAGCGTCGGACTTGATGGCGCTACCGTTTGAGTGGCTCGCCACAGCCATGGGCGAGGCAGCCGCGTGGATGTTCGAGTCGGTCTGGTCGGTGTTCGACACCACCACGCTGGTCGACATCACCAACCCTGGATACGTGTCGGTCTACAACCTCCTCTTCGGCATCGCCGTCTTCGTGATGTTGATCTTCTTCTGCCTGCAACTCCTCACCGGACTCATCCGACGCGACCCCACCGCCCTCACCCGCGCCGCGCTCGGCCTCGCGAAATCAGTCCTCGGCAGCTTCGTCGTGATCACACTCACCGCACTGCTCTTGGAGATCATTGATCAACTCTGCGTCGGGATCATCCAGGCAGCCGGTGAAACGACCGAAACGATGGGCGACAAGATCACCCTCCTGGTCGCCGGGCTGGCCGGGCTCAATATCACCTCGCCGACCATTGGCCCGATCGTCACGATCTTCCTCGCCGGCTTGGCCATCGGCGGCGCGGCGATCGTGTGGCTATCGCTACTAATTCGCAAAGCCTTGCTGCTGGTAGCGATCGTATTCGCACCACTAGCCTTCGCCGGAGCCGCCTGGGACGCCACCAAAGGCTGGATCACCAAGTGGGCCATGTTCGTCATCGCACTCATCTGCAGCAAGCTCGTCGTCGTGGTCATGTTCCTCGTCGCCGTCACCCAGGTCGCGGCACCGATCGAGGCCGACCTCGCCTCCATCAGCGACCCACTGGCCGGGATCGTACTCATGCTGCTCGCCGGGTTCGCGCCCTACCTGACCTACAAATTCATCTCCTTCATCGGCTTCGACATGTACCACGCCATGAGCTCCGAACAAGAAGCGAAATCCGCCCTCAACCGACCCGTGCCCACCCCCACCACACCACCAGCTCAGAACCCGCCGAAAGTGCTCAACGGCGCCACAGCACCGAGCGGTGGCACGTCATCTGGTGCCGGATCCAGCGAAGGGGCCGCTCAAGCCGCCGGCGGAGGTAGCGCCACCGCCACCGGAGGCGGCGCGGGAGCCGGTGCCGGCGCGGGTGGCGGGACCGGAGCGACCGCGGGTGCTGGTGCCGCAGCGGCCGGCCCCGCTGCAGCCGCAGCCGTTGCAGCCACGGTCGCCAAGGACGCCGCCACCGCCGGACCCAGAGCCGGAACCGCACTGGCTGCGGAGGCCGACTCCGCCGCCGCAGCGACAGACGCATCGTCCCAACCGACGCCCGGTGCGACGTCCGCACCGACGGGATCAGATCGACCCGCGCCCTCCGCACACCCTCCGTCATCCCCGCCGGGACCGAGTCACTCGGCGACAATGCCGAATCCCGGAAGGGACCTGCCCAAGGCAGGTCCAGAACGAGTGCCTGCGGCTCCATCGTCCGCAGAGCCGATGGCACCGAGCGGGCTCAGGCCTGCGAAGTCGGACCCGTCGTCGCTTTCCCCGAAGCCGAGTCCATCGAAGGCAACCAAACCCGCTCCGACCAGTGAGGAGTGAGCACGGTGACATCACCCTCGGGCCAGCGCTCGGCTGGTGCGCTGACGCCGGTCAAGTTCTCCCGGCTCGCCCGCCGTGGCGTACTGCTGGGCCTGTCCCTCCCTCAACTTGTCGTGCTCGGCATCGGCGGGCTGACCCTGGTCGGCGCGCTGTATGCCGGTGGCGGGATCCTGATCGCCTACACCGCACCAATCTGGGCCTTGTCCGCGGCGCTCGCCTGGATTCCGATCGCCGGTCGGCCGGCCGTGCACTGGACACCCATAGCTGCACTGTGGGTCTGGCGATGCGCGACAGGGCAACTGCTGTTTCGACGCCGGATTGTTCGCCCGCGCCCGGCGGGCACTCTCGCGCTGCCTGGTGACATGGCCCGTCTGCGCGAGTTCACCGACCCGGTGACTGGGACGGTCATGGTCCATGACCCTCACCAGGCCACGCTGACGGTCGTGCTCGACGTGAAGCATCCGGCGTTTGTCCTGTTGGATCCCGGCGAGCAGGAGCGACGGGTCCGGTCCTGGGCCCGGGTACTGGCGATGGTCTGCCGGTCCGGCCGGATCGCCTCACTGCAGGTCCTGGAACGGACTCTGCCGGACTCCGGCACCGGCCTGGCCGAGTGGTGGGCCCGGCACGGCATCGATGACGGCAGCTGGGCGGCACGAACCTACGCCGAACTCATCGACCGCGCCGGCCCGGCCGGGGAACGGCACTCCACGACGCTGAGTTTGAGCCTGGACCTGCAGGCCTGTGCCCGCCAGATCCGAACTGCCGGCGGCGGGATCCGCGGCGCTGCTTCGGTGCTCCGGCAGGAGATGACCTCCCTGGTGGCTGCTCTACGTTCGGCTGACCTCGTCCCGTCAGACTGGTACACCCCAGGCCAGCTGGCCGTCGTGCTACGCAGCGCCTACGACCCCGCCATCGCCGCAGCCCTGGAACGCCACGAACAGCTCGGTCACGACCTGGCCGCCGCTGGGCCGGTCGCCGTCACCGAAACCTGGGACCACCTGCGGTCAGATTCGACCCACCACGCAGTGTTGTGGATCTCTGAATGGCCCCGGTCGATGATCTTCCCGGGCTTCCTGTCCCCCATGCTGCTCTCGACCGGCATCCAACGCACCTTCTCCTTGATCTGCACACCACTTCGCACCGACCTGGCAGCGCGCGATATCCGCAAGAAGAAGGTCGAACACATCTCCGACACCGTTCAACGGACCAAGATCGGCCAGATCGAAGACGCCGCACAAACAGCGGAATTCCACGACGTGCTCGAACAAGAGGCCGATCTGACCGCCGGCCACGGCGTGCTCCGCTATACCGGGCTCATCTCTGTTTCCGCAGCGACCGTGGAGGAACTCGACGGCGCGGTGGCTGCGATCGAACAAGCAGCGATCCAGGCCTCCTGTGAAACCCGACGGCTCGTCGGCCAACAGGCCCAAGCATTCACCGCCGCCGCCCTCCCCCTAGGCCGCACGGTCTGACACCGCGAGTGCACCTGCCTGGCAGCCATTCCCGTCGATTGAGGAGGCTGTTATGCCGACGTTCGAGGACCCCGTCCACGATGCCCGTGAGGCCAGCGAGGCGCTGCGCGGGCTCGCTCATGCCACTCGATCCTTCGAGGATCCGGCTGATGCCTATGACGTCATCGGCGACTTGCTCGCTGGGATGCGGTCGGTACGGCAGGTGCTGGACCAACTCGCCGACACCCATCTCCTCCATCGCGGCCGGGCCACAGATGACAGTGGTGATCGTGATGCCGGCGCGGCTGACGTGTTGGCTGCCGCTGACTTTCTCCATGAAGCAGGCGGCCTGATGGAGCAGACCGTCTGGGTCCTCGACCAAGCGGCGCAGCACGCGAGCCGCATCACCTGGCAGCCAGGCAACCAACCCGTACAGCGATGGGTCTCTGTGATCTTCCTTCAGGGAAAGGAAGCTGATCTTGTCCTCGATGTGATCCATCGCGACGGAGAGCTCGAGGCCATCAAGCACCTGTCCCTCAGGGACCGCGGAGACGAAACCACCGGTGCAGCCATGGAGAACGGCCACGTCTACGACGAGCCCCCAATCCACGGCACAGATCGGCACAAGATCGACGGCTCCTACGCACTGACCTACAACCAGACATCCGGCTCGGTCGCTCTCTACCGACGCCACACAGTTGAACCCGACGACGCCGTCGAAACGCCCAGGCCGGTGAGAAGGGATCCGCCACACACCAGCGATTCCCCGATGCTCCTGCGCGTACCTACCGTCGGGGCGGAAGACTGGCCGTGGCTCATTCCGGCTGATCGACCCGGCGGCAATGAGCCGCGAGGGATCTCGCAATGATCAAGGACGAACAACTACACACCGCGGTGTTAGTCGCCCCGGCCGGTGAACGCCGCCGACTCCGCAAACAGCGCCGCCAAGCGGCAACCCTCCTCCACACTGCGCAACGCCGCCAGGAGACGGCCGCAAATTTGGCGAAGGCCGATGCCGAACGGGCCGAGCGTCGCGCCACCACCTTCCTTCCGCCGGCGGGAGAACCCGGCCCCGCGGCCCTACGCACATTGGGCGGTCTGCACCTGCCGAGGCATCAAGACACCAGCGCGACGCTCGCCGCGGCCTATCCGTTCCTGGCCGAAGCCGGGCTCGGTTCGGCCGGCGTATTCGTCGGCCAGGATCTCTACTCCGGCGGATCGTTTGTGTATGACCCTTGGGAGCTCTACCGTCTCGGATTGATCACCGCACCGAACGTGATCTTGGCCGGCATCGTCGGCAGCGGGAAATCCTCCCTCGCCAAATCTCTCTACACCCGATCACTGCCATTCCAACGCCGCGTCTACGTGCCCGGCGACCCAAAAGGCGAACACACGGCCGTCGCCGAAGCGGTCGGCGGCCGCGCCATCGTTCTCGGACACGGACTCGGCGCACGACTCAACCCACTCGACGAGGGCTACCGGCCCGATGGGCTATCCGATCAAGAGTGGGCAATCACCGTGAGTTCCCGGCGCCGGGGCCTCATCGGTGCACTCGGCGAGACAGTTCTCGGCCGTGGATTGTCGCCGGTGGAACACACCGCGATCGACCTCGCCCTGACCTCGACCGTTCGCGATGCCGACGTACCAATCCTGCCGATGGTGGTCGACCGCATCCTGTTCCCTACCAATGATCCGGGCGGTCGACTGGCCGAGGACGGCCGGCTCGTCGGCCATGCCCTGCGACGGTTGGTCGCCGGCGACCTCTCCGGACTCTTCGACGGACCTTCCACCGTGACGTTCGATCCAACGCTGCCGATGATCACCCTCGACCTGTCCCGAGTGACCGAAAACAGCACGTTGATCTCGGTATTGATGACCTGCGCATCGGCGTGGATGGAAGCCGCTCTACTCGACCCAGCCGGAGGGCAGCGCTGGGTCATCTATGACGAGGCATGGCGGCTGATGTCCCAGCCCGCCCTGCTACGACGGATGGATGCGCACTGGCGCCTCGCCCGCCACTACGGCATCGCCAACATGCTCGTGTTCCATAAACTGACCGACCTCGACAACGTCGGCGATCAAGGATCCGCCATGCGCGCTCTCGCCAACAGTCTGCTCGCGAACGCCGAAACCAGAGTCATCTACCGCCAGGAACAAGATCAACTCGGCACCACCTCCGCCGCGCTCGGACTCACCGGCACCGAACAAGACCTCCTGCCCGGACTCGGCACCGGACAAGGACTCTGGCGCATCAAAGACCGAAGCTTCGTCGTCCAACATCAACTCCACCCAGCCGAACTAGAACTGTTCGACACCACCGGGCGCATGTCCCGAGCCGGCACACGATCATGAACACCTACCCCTGCTCGTAGCTGACAAGACGACTGCAGCATCGGCCCATGTGATCAGGACGCACCTGACCTGCATGACCAACCACGAGGGCCGAAGCAAACGCAGCAAGGATGGGACCGGCAGGGCCCGGCCGCAACGACGAGCGCGGGGCAAGGGCGAGAACTCCCCAGACCTCGCCGCTGCGCTGACCCACGTGATCGTCACCGTATCGAGCCCGGACATCCTCTCGGTGACGGTCGACGGCGAACCGTTCCCGCCATCCGACCCCGCTGGTCCGTGGACACGAGCAACGATGGGAGAGCTTCTCGATGCCGTCACCCGGAATCGGCGGATCCCGGTGCGGTTCGAGGTCCACGAAACCGATGGCAGCACCTTCACCGACATCATCCCCGCCCACCCCGACATCCCTGAACCGCTGACGCCAAGGACTACCCCGGCCACAGTGAATCCTGAGCCAGGCTCGGCTGAGGACGGCAAGCTCGCGGAGAATTCCCGACTCGTTGAGGTGACCGCGGACGGGTTCGTGCCCGGCGAGGAGATCGCCGTAGCGGTCGTCGTAGCCGCATCGGCCGCTGGGCCGGACGGCACCGGACACATTCGCCTCGAACCCACCCTGCTCTGCGGAGCGCACGAGATGGTGCTGATCGGCCGGATCTCCGGCACCGCGGCCTTGCGGCGGCCGTCATGACCAACCAGCGACGGCAAACCGGCTCGATGGGAGATGAACTGACCGACGCAGCAATCGTCAGCCTGATCACCCTCTTCGGAATTTCGCTCATCCTTCGAGGCTCCGGATCCCTCGCCGCCCTTCTCACCGGCAGCCCCCAGCCCACCGGCGGACTCGCCGCGGGCGTCGGTGTCCTGTTCAATCTGGCCGACCCCGGTTCGGCGCTCGGGGCCGAAGGGCTGAATCCGATGGCCTACTGGCTCGTCACCGCCACGCTGCTACTCGGTGGCGCCTCAGCCACAGCTTGGATCAAGGTACGGATCCGACGCCACTCCCACACGGTCGAATCCGATCCACGCAGGGCGCCAGGTGCCGCCACCGCCCCCGAAGTGATCATGAACGCCTCCGGCGTCGCCTTGCTCAAACGGGCCAGCCACCTGCGCCCGTCCTTGAGCAAACCGCTACCGCGCGACGTCGGGTACCGACTCGGCGTCTCACGCGGGCACCAGGTCTGGGCCAGCGTCGAGGATTCCATCCTGCTGATCGGCCCACCCCGCTCCGGCAAAGGCCTGCACATCGTGATCCCGGCAATCCTGGACGCACCCGGCCCGGTCGTCACCACCAGCACCCGACCCGACAACCTCACTGCCACCCTCCGCGCCAGGCAACGCCTCGGACCCGTGGCTGCCTTCGACCCGCAACACCTCGCTGCGGGCCTTCCTGCCGGTCTGCGCTGGTCACCCATCCGCGGCTGCGACGACCCGCTCACCGCGATGATCCGCGCGACCGGTCTCGCCTCCGCCACCGGACTCTCCGCCGGCGGAGTCGACGCCGGCAGATTCTGGGAAGGTAAAACCCGCACCGCCTTGCAGGCGCTCCTCCACGCCGCAGCCCTCGACCACCGACCACCCGGCGAACTGTTCCGATGGACCCTCGATCCCACCGCCGCCAGCGACGCCGTCGCGATCCTCACCAACCACCCGAGCGCCGCGGTCGGCTGGGCCGACTCCCTCGAGTCGATGATCGACGCCGACCCCAGAACCCGAGACTCGATCTGGCAAGGCGTCAGTCTCGCACTCGGCGCGCTGGCCGACCCCCGCGTCCTCGACGCTGTCAGCCCACGACCGGGCGAGGACTTCGACCCCGAGCGGTTCCTCGCCGAGAACGGAACCCTCTACCTCCTGGCCACCGGCGCTGGTGCCGGCGCCAGCTCGGCCCTGGTCTCGGCCTTCGTCGAAGACCTCGTCGAGACCGCCCGCAGGATCGCCGCCCGCTCACCCGGCGCCCGGCTCGATCCACCGCTCCTGCTCGCCCTCGACGAAATCGGCAACCTGACGCCCCTGCCTTCCCTGCCGACCCTGATGGCCGAAGGCGGCGGCACCGGAATTACCTGCCTGCCCGTCCTCCAATCCCTCGCCCAAGCCCGCGACAAGTGGAACGAAAACGCTGCCAACGCGATCTGGGACGCCAGCATCGTCAAGATCATCCTCGGCGGCGCCTCCAACTCCAAAGACCTCCAGGACCTGTCCACCCTGATCGGCGAACGCGACGAGAACACCGACTCAGTCACCCTGGGCGATCACGGATCCCGCTCCCACCAACGATCCGTGCGCCGCGTCCCCATCTTTCCCCCGGACCGCATCAGGACACTGCCCTTCGGCGTCGCCATCACCCTGCTGCGCTCGACCCGGCCGATCATCACCGACCTACGCGCCTGGCCCAGCCGCCACGATGCCGACCAGCTGACACGAGACCGCGCCCACCTCGAACAACTCCTACGCCACAGCTCGAGCTCCTAACCGAGAGCAGGACGATCAAGCGCACCTGACTGACACGACGGTCGCCACTCGGCGGCCGCGCCCGATCAGTCAGGAACGTTCCAATGCCGATCCACACGCAACAGTCCATCTCGGGATTCATCGCGACCGAACCGAGGCTCACCTACACCGAGAACGGCATCGCCAGGTTCTACGCCCGGTTCGGCCAAGAGCACTACCGCAAGGAACCCGACAACACCTTCACCAAACTCGACCCGACCTTCAGCAACCTGGTCCTCTACAACGCCAGCGCCGAACGCGCCTACGAACGATTCGCCAAAGGCGACAGCTTCGTCGCCGAAGGCAAGATCAACACCTACGACTACGAGCGCGACGGCCAACAGGTCACCGGCGAAGAGTTCGTCGCGCGCAAGATCGGCCACGACACCGCCCGCACTCGATACCAAGTCGACCGAACGCCTCGCCAGGTCGTTGAAGCAGAGGCTCTTGGCCGCGCGACCAGCCGCGACGCGGGCGCCGTCGCACCACCGACTCGACCTGAGCAGCCCGACCGACCCGTGATGAACAGTTCCCGGCCGCCTGCGGCATCCTCCTCCGCACCATCACCCACGATCTGACCGCGAACGAAACCATGATCAGCAATCACGACGACCAGTTCGGCGAGCCGCTGCCAGCCGAAGGCAGCGCCGGGAATCCGGATCAAGGACAAGATCACTTCGACGGGGAGCTCGGACCCGCCAGCTACGACGGCAGGTCATTCCTGGAACCGCCACACCCGATCAACTGGAATCTGCTCACCGCCGATGAGGCCGAAGCCGAATGGCTGGAACTCAACGGCTGGGTCAACTGGCTGCGAAAGACCTACGGACTCGGCCCCTCGGTGATCCCACCGCTGTGGCACCGTCACGCCGAACTCGTCTGGGAACTCTCAGCGCTACATCTGCACTGGCTCGGCGCCTACGACCCAGACCAGCACGCATCCGCACCACTCGGCTGGCACCGCGACTTCGCCGACGCCCGCTTCCGACTCCGCGACTGGGTCGCCGCCTGCGGTACGCGCCTCGACCGCGATCGACCAACCAGGCAGACCGCCTGGCCAGGAGAAGATCCCTCCGAACCTACACAAGACTCCACGATCACCAACCGCGACGAGGACTTCGTCCAGTTCGTCCTCGACGACGTCGCCCGTCGCCGCCACGCCGAGGACGCCTTCGAAGGCGACTCCCCTCCCAGCCGCGGTCCTAGCAAAGACCCCAGGTGGTCAATGCGAGAGGTAGAGGTCGATGCCACCGGTCCGCTCTGAGCCCGGAGAGCCCAAGCGCCACCTGACGATCGCCGACATCTGCATCGAGCTGGGCATCCCACGATCCACCTTCTACGACTGGCGAGCCAAAAAGACAGCCCCACGCTGCGTCAAGCTACCCAACGGCCAGATCCGAGTCCGCCGCGCCGACTTCGAAGCCTGGGTGGATGCGCACACGGAACGAACGACATGAGCACATCCACGTCGTTCAACGTCCGTGTCTGGAAGACCAGGGTCTACAAGGGAACCCGAGGCGCCACGTACACGGTCCGATGGTCCGTGGATGGTCGCGAGTTCACCGAACCATTCAAGAACCGAACGCAATCCGAGAGCTTCCGCTCGGTACTGATGTCGGCAGCACGTAGCGGCGAAGCCTTTTCCAATCACACTGGGCGTCCACTCTCCATGCGTCGCCAGGACTACTCGACAACTTGGTACCAACTCGCCTGCGACTACGCCGACCGAAAGTGGCCACGCTTGGCCGCAACGACTCGTCGTACTGTGTCTGAAGCACTCACCGCCGCAACGATGTTCATGATCATCAGCGACGGCCAACAACCAGACGGCGCCCGGATTCGAGCAGCGCTCAACCGCTGGGGATACAACACGCTCCGCCGAGACGCTACAGACAAGCCCGAATGGGTGACGGAAACCCTCCGCTGGGTCGCAGGTCACACCCGACCTGCAGCCGATCTTGAGGACCGCGACACCCTACGAGGTCTTCTCGATGGAATCGCCCACCGACTGGACGGCAGCCCACGCTCAGCAGCCGTGGCATCTCGCTGGCGCAAGATCATCGGCAACCTGGCCGAGTACGCCGTCGAACGTGACATCCTCACCGAGAACCCGGTATCCCAGGCCGGACGGAAGGCTCCACAGCGCACGAGCATGGTCGTTGACCGCCGGCGAGTTGTGAATCCGACCCAGGCCTGGACACTGCTCGATGCGGTTGCCGCGCAGGGACCAACGGGTCAGCGGCTACACGCCTACTTCGGCTGCCTCTACTACGCCGGGCTGCGGCCCGAAGAAGCCGCCGCTCTCACCGAAGACCAACTCGATCTCCCAGCCGAAGGGTGGGGGTGGCTCCACCTCGCCGGAGCCAAACCGCACGTCGGCCGAGAATGGACCGACTCAGGCGAGGCACGCGACAACCGTCCGCTGAAGCAGCGCTCCATTGGCGAGACCCGCCCAGTACCCAGCCCTCCGCAGCTGACGGCGCTCCTGCACCAGCACCTCGACAAGTTCGCCTCCACCAGCGACGGACGGCTCTTTGTCGGCGAACGCGCAACTCACCACCTGCCGGCCTTCACCGTCAATCGGACATGGGCTCGTGCACGCGCCACGGTGTTCGGTGACCGAGCAGGCTCGCTCCCCATCGCGGCACGGCCCTACGACCTCCGCCATGCCGCGGTGTCGACCTGGCTCAAGAGTGGCATCGGGCCGACCCAGGTCGCGGAGTGGGCCGGCCACTCAGTCGACGTCCTCCTCAAGATCTATGCCAAGTGCATCGACGGCGACCTCGAAAGCAACCGCAGACGGATCGACTCAGCGCTCGCCCGTCACCAACCCCCACATGCCCCACGAAAAACTTCACCGCGTATTGACCGAGAACACCCGTAGATGGCCGCCTCCAACCGCAATCAGCCGGACAAACAGAAACGCCGCTCACCAGGCGTTCTGCCTAGTGAGAGGCGTTTTACCGCTTGTAGCCCCGACGGGATTCGAACCCGCGCTACCACCTTGAGAGGGTGACGTGCTAGGCCGCTACACAACGGGGCCCCTAGCTGCCGATCGATCTCCCGATCGGCCCCGAAAGACTACCAAAATCCCTTGCTGCCAGCGAATCGGAAGTCTCCGTCGCTGGGGTACTAGGACTCGAACCTAGACTAACTGAACCAGAATCAGTCGGGCTGCCAATTACCCCATACCCCAGTGGCCGCTTAGGCGGGCACGAGGAAGAACTTTACTGTACGACCTCGGCCCCGCCCAAACCGGTTGTCCGGCGCGTCTGATCGGATACTCCGGCCGGCACGTACTTCACCAGCGCGCAGTTCTTCTTGATCAACTCGCGGCCGACGTAGTCGCCGGTCCGCCGGTCGATCACGTTGCGCCAGATCTCGTTCATCCGGAACCAGCGATCGCCCTGCGGCACGAAGCGCTCGTCGACCGCGAACACCTTGTAGGAGTGGGTCGGCGTCCGGTCGGACCGGATCTCGCCCTCCAGATAGCGGTCGCCGACCGAGACCTTGAGCTGATAGGTCGCCGGGCTGTCGTTGCGGAACCGGAGATCGACGTAGTTGTAGTAGATCGCGCAGCCGACGCCCCAGGGCAGCACCCGGCCGTTGTCGGGGAACGGGTCGAACCCGTGCTCCGACCGTTCGGTGACCACCAGCGGCGTGTGCAGCACCATCCAGTGCAACAGGTTGGCCAGCTGACAGATGCCGCCGCCGACCCCGGCCTTGGCCTCGCCGTTGTCCAGCAGCATGCCGTCCACGTAGCCCTTCCGCCGGGACGCCTTGCCGACGGTCCGGCAGAAGGAGAACTCCTGGCCCGGCTCGAGCACCAGGCCGTTGATCCGTTCGACCGCGATCCGCAGATTGGTCACCTTGTTGTGCTGCAACTGCATCTCGCTGTCCCCCAGCGTGCGCAGCAGCAGCGACTTGTGTTGCTTCACCCGGACCGGCAGGTCCTCGGCGGACCGCCGCGTCGCCCAGTCGATGCCGGACGCGGCCCAGGCCACCCGCCGGCGTGCGCGGTGCAGCGCGACGGCAGCCGGGAACAGCGCCGGCACCCGCTCGGTCAGCCGTGGCCGGCGTGCCCGCAGCGCCACCGGCAGCTCGAACTCGAGGTCCTCCTGCGCCACCGTTCCGCCGCCGGCCGGTTCGAACTCGACCCGCATCCTTTCGCCCTCCCCGCCGTGTCTCGGTCCCCACCCTCTGAGACAGATACGCGTCGACGCTAGGCGGAGGTTGCACGTCGGCTGCACATTTTCCGTGGCCGGGACCCCACCTCTCCGCCAGGTCACGGACCCGGGGTGCGAGATAACAAGTTCCAAACTTCGGACACTCGATGCCGCGGGCGATGAGATACCCCTTGACCAGAACAACTCAAAGAGATTGATTTAACCAACTCGGAGTCTCGGATCTCCGCAATGTTGCGCCCCGACCGAAGGGATGGTCTTCATGACCCCTCACGAAGATGTGCAGGATGTCCTCCGCTACCACATGAGCCGTCGCGGCCTGCTCGGCGTCGGCGCGGCCGCCGCCGCTGCCGGTCTGGTCGGCTGCTCCACCGACGACGGCGGGTCGTACTCCGACCAGCCGACCGGAGCGAACTCGCCGAAACCGACCGGCACCGTCAAGATCTCCAAGGCCAACATCCCGACTCCGCGGGAGCAGACGCTGATTGTCGGCCAGACCGAATACACGGTCTTCAACAGCTGGAACGGGTTCGTCCCGAACGGCTCGCCCTCTGGCTCGGGCTTCGACGTCTTCTGCAAGGAGTACCTCTTCTACCTCAACCTGGCCACCGGCGAACGGATCAACTGGCTCGCTCAGGACTACAGCTACAACCCCGACTTCACCGAGCTCACGCTCAAGCTGGAGCCGCGGGCCAAGTGGAGCGACGGCGAGCCGTTCACCTCCGCCGACCTCCAGTTCACCCTCCGACTGCTGCGCGACCGGAAGGACCTGCTCGGTGGCGGCGGCGACTGGACTGAGTTCCTCAAGGACGTCGCCACACCGGACCCGCAGACCGCGGTGCTGCAACTCAAGAAGTCGAACCCGCGGATCCACTACGGCTTCATCACCACGATCCTCGGCTCCTTCGACGTCCGGCCGAAGCACATCTGGGAGGACCAGGACCCGACCAAATTCAAGGACAACCCGCCGATCCGCACCGGCCCGTACGTGCTGGACGAGGCCATCCAGAACCAGAAGATGTTCGTCTGGAAGAAGAATCCGGACTACTGGAACAAGGAAGCCCTCGATCCCAAGCCGGAGTACGTGATCTATCAGAGCACGGCCAAGCAGGCCGATGCCGCGGCGCTCGCCTTCGAGCGGGCCCAGGTGGACTGCGGCTCGGTCAACGAGGAGCACGCCAAGCAACTCCGGGCAGAGGGCTACCCGAACCTGATCACCACCCAGTTCAACGACCCCTGCCCGCGCGCACTCTGGCTGAACAACGATCCGTCCCGCGGTCTGATCTCGGAACCGAAGATGCACTGGGTGGTCAGCTACCTGCTGGACCGGCCCAAGATCGGCACCTCGGTCTGGCCGGTCGAGACCGCTCCGGCCCAATACCCGTGGGCCGACTACGCGAGCCTCGAGCAGTGGAAGAATCCGGCGATCGCGGACAAATACAAACTGACCTACGACCCGGCTAAGGCCGCCCAGTTGCTGGACGAGATCGCGCCCAAGGGCTCCGACGGAAAGCGGGCCTACAAGGGCAAGCCGGCGACGGTGGAGATCATCACTCCGGTCGCCGTCGACGGTGCGGAGTACGTGATCGGCACGCTGCTCAAGACGGAGCTGGACAAGCTCGGGGTGCCGACCACGATGCGCAGCCTGAGCGGATCGGTGCACGACGAGAAGTTCCAGCGCGGCGAGTTCGACATCGCCGACAACTGGGTCTGCCATGTTTCGCAGGATCCCGAACAGCTGTATCGCGATCTGGAGAGCGATCGCGCCCAGCCGATCGGCAAGAACGCGGTGGACAAGAACAAGACCCGGTTCAAGAACCCGCAGCTTGATCAACTGTCCAAGCAGCTCGCCAACATGGACCCGACCTCGCCGGAGGCGAAGCCGCTGCTGGACCAGGCGCTGGAGATCTATTTCCAGACCCTGCCGGTGGTCCCGATCATCCAGACCGGTTACCCGCAGTACTACAACACCACGTTCTGGAAGGGCTGGCCGACCGACCAGGACCTCTACCAGGTGCCGCTGAACTGGTGGGGCCACTTCATGTTCGTCATCGGCCGGCTGGAGCCGACCGGTCAGGTGGCGCCGTGACGGCTGCCCCGGTTTCGGCTCCGGACCGGACACCGTCCCAGCAGCCCAGATCCGGCGGCCCACGGAGCCTCCTTGCCGCGCATCCCCTGGCGGCGTACGGAATCCGTCGGTTCGGGCTCTACCTGGTCGAATTGTGGGGATCGCTGACCATCGCGTTCTTCTTCTTCCGACTGATCCCCGGCGACCCGGTGCAGACGTTCATCCAGACCCTGCAACAGAACTACGTCTACAACCAGCAGGCCAGCCAGGAGGTGATCGACCGCTACCGGGCGGAGTTCGGCCTGGATGGGAACCTGTTCGTGCAGTACCTCCGGTTCATGCAGCGGTTGATCTTCGAACGAGACCTCGGCCCGTCGTTGATCAACTACCCGACGCCGGCCTTCGAGGTGGTAGCGCAG
The DNA here is from genome assembly GCA_963746025.1 of uncultured Actinomycetota bacterium. GTDB lineage: Bacteria > Actinomycetota > Actinomycetes > Propionibacteriales > Propionibacteriaceae > Microlunatus. The sequence goes on along the minus strand of CAVUZU010000008.1, from coordinate 103,929 downwards.
TCCCTGCCGTGGACCGTCGGCCTGCTCGGCATCTCGGCGGTGCTGGCCTTCGTGCTCGGCATCCTGGCCGGCGCCGTGGCCGGCTGGCGCCGGGGCAAGATCGGCGCGGAGACGGCGACCACGGCCTCGATTGCGCTCGGCCACGTGCCGTTCTACTTCCTGGCGTTGATCCTGGTCTACGTCTTCTCCTACCTGCTCAATATCCTGCCGAACCGGTCGGCGTACGACTCCGCGATCCCGGTCGGGTTCAGCCTGGAGTTCATCGGCAGTCTGATCCAACACGGGCTGCTGCCGGCCGGGTCGATCGTCATCATCGGCGTCTTCAACTGGCTGCTGTCCACCCGGATGCTGATGGTGCCGATCCTCGGCGAGGACTACCTGCACTACGCGGAGGCCAAGGGGCTGCACCCGAACCGGATCCTGACCCGGTACGCGCTGCGCAACTGCTATCTGCCGCAGGTGACCGGCTTCGGCATCTCGCTCGGCTTCATCTTCAACGGCAACCTGCTGGTCGAGCAGTTGTTCAACTATCCGGGCCTCGGCTTCACCCTGGTCACCGCGATCAACCAGCTCGACTTCAACACCGTGCTCGCGGTGACGACGATCTCGATCTTCTTCGTGCTGACCGCGAACCTGATCCTCGACCTGCTGTTGCCCTTGCTGGATCCCCGAGTGAAGTACTGGCGGTGATGACGATGCCCAAGTTCCTCGTCGCAATCGGCCGGGTCATCACCGGCAGCCCGAAGTTGCTGGCAGGGTTGATCATCATCGCCGCGATGGTGCTGTTCGCACTGTCCGGTCCTTTGATCGTCGGCGCGATCGGCAACGGTGCCGACCCGGTGGAGATCGCCGCTTACAAGAAGTGGCTAAGGCCGTCCGGGGCGCACCCGTTCGGCACCGACCAGTTCGGCCGGGACGTGCTCGCCATGGTGGTCAAGGGCACCGGGGTGTCGCTGCAGATCGGCGCCATCGCCGGGGTGATCTCCACCGTGGTCGGCGTGATCGTCGCCTTCATCGCCGGTTACAAGGGCGGCTGGGTCGACTCGGTGCTCTCCACCTTCACCGGCATCCTGCTGGTCATCCCGACCTTCCCGCTGTTGATCGCGCTGTCGGCCTACACCCGAGAAGTGACGCTGTTCCAGGTCGGCCTGATGCTGTCGATCTTCGCCTGGCCGTTCGCGGCGAAGACGATCAGGTCGCAGGTGCTCAGCCTCAGATCCCGGCCGTACGTCGAGCTGGCGAAAGTGAGCAAGGCCCGGGATCTGGAGATCATCGTCAAGGAGCTGCTGCCGAACCTGTTGCCCTATATCGGCGTCGGCTTCGCCAACTCCGCCCTGGGCGCGATCTTCGGCCTGATCGGACTCGAGGTGATCGGTCTCGGCCCGTCGGGCGTGATCGACCTCGGTCACCTGATCTTCAACGCGATCAACACCGGCGCACTGACGCTCGGTGCCTGGCCGATGTTCGTGGTGCCGATCGGGCTGCTGACGCTGCTGTTCGCGGCGCTGAATCTGATCAACATCGGGCTGGAAGAGGTCTACAACCCCCGACTGAGGAGCGTGGCCGGTGTCTGAGTCAACCGAAACGCTCCCGGAGAAGGTGCAGCAGGACTCGATCCTGGAGATCTCCGATCTCCGGGTCGAGTACGCCACCAACCGCGGCGCCTTCGTCGCGGTCGACGGCGCCAACCTCGAGGTCCGGCGCGGCGAGATCCTCGGCATCGCCGGCGAGTCCGGCAGTGGCAAGAGCACGCTGGCGCTGGCGCTGCTCCGGCTGCTGAAGCCGCCGGGTCGGATCGCGGACGGTTCGATCACCTTCCGCGGCGACGGGGTGCCGCCGGTGGACCTGCTCAAGGTGCAGGGCCGGCGACTCCGCGCCCTGCGCTGGCGGCACCTCTCCTACCTGCCGCAGGGGTCGATGAACTCGCTCAATCCGGTGATGCGGATCCGCGACCAGTTCGCCGACGTGATCATCGAACACGCCCCGGAGCGCCGCGGCACGGTCCGCGAGATGATCCCGCGGCTGCTGCGCCAGGTCGGGCTGGAGACCCGGGTCGCCCAGATGTATCCGCACGAGCTGTCCGGTGGGATGAAGCAGCGGGTGCTGATGGCGATCTGTGTCGCGCTGGAACCCGACCTGATCATCGCCGACGAGCCGACGACGGCGCTGGACGTGACGATCCAGCGGGTGATCCTGCAGAGCCTGGCCGATCTCCGCGACCAGTTCGGCGTCTCGCTGGTGGTGATTTCGCACGACATGGGCGTGCACGCCCAGCTGGTCGACCGGGTCGCGGTGATGCACGCCGGCCGGATCGTCGAGGTCGGTGACGTACATCAGGTGTTCGACTCGCCGCGCGACGAATACACCCGGGGGCTGATCGCCTCCATCCCGCGGATGGATCTGCTGGAACCGAAGACCGAGGCAGAAGGGCCGGCCCGATGACCAGTTCGCACCCGCCAGACATGAAGATCATCGAGCTGAAGCAGGTCGAGCAGCGGTTCCACGCCCGGGGCGCCGCCGGTGGCTACCTGACCGCGGTCGACCAGGTCAGCTTCGACCTCGAGTCCAACCCGCCGCGGGTGATCAGCCTGGTCGGTCAGAGCGGCAGCGGGAAGAGCACGATCGCCCGCAACATCCTCGGGCTGCAGAAGCCCACGTCGGGCGTGATCAGCTACAACGGCCGGGACATCTACCACCTGAGCCGATCGCAGTCCGACGACTTCCGGCGCAACGTCCAGCCGGTGTTCCAGGATCCGTACGCGATCTTCAATCCGTTCTACCGGGTGGACCGGGTACTGCAGACCGCGGTCCGGAAGTTCAAGCTGGCCAAGGATCCCGACGCCGGCCTGGAGTTGATCAGGGAATCGCTGACGGCGGTCCGGCTGGATCCGGACCAGGTGCTCGGCCGCTATCCGCACCAGCTGTCCGGCGGCCAACGGCAGCGGATCATGCTGGCCCGGATCCACATGCTGCGGCCGGCCTTCGTGATCGCCGACGAGCCGGTCTCGATGCTGGACGCCCAGGTGCGCAAGGCGTTCCTGGACATCTTGCTGGACTTCCAGCAGACCTATCAGATGACCACGCTGTTCATCACCCACGACCTGTCCACGGTGCACTATCTCGGCGGCGACGTGATGGTGATCCACCACGGCAAGATCGTCGAGCGCGGTCCGGTCAGCCGGGTGATGACCGAGCCGGAGCACCCGTACACGGCCCGACTGTTGGCCTCGGTGCCGATCCCCGACCCGAGCCGGCGCTGGAAGGACCGGATCGAGCTCGCCGACGTCGAAGCTGAGACCGAGGACGCGGCAGCGCCCGTGGCACCGGAGGCGACCGGTAGGTTGTGACCCACCTGACGGCGGACACGGCCTGAGTGCGGGACACGGAGGGGAGAGACACGATGTGGTGTCGACTGACGGGAGTGCTGGTCGCGGCGCTGGCGCTGACCATGATCGGATTGCCGGCCGCGACGGCGAAGCCACGCACTGCGGAGCTGGCCGAGCCGAGTGACTGGATCGGCACGGCGGAGATCGAATCCGCCGAGCGGTACGGCAGCACCGCCGACGGCGATCTGTGGCCGTCCTGCTGGGCCGACGACGACAATCTCTACTCGGCCTGGGGCGACGGCAAGGGATTCGACCTGGACAGCGACTTCGTCGACATCGGGGTGGCCAAGCTCACCGGGCCGGCGGACGACCTGCAGGGCGAGAACCTGGCCGTCGGCGACGAGGTCGGTGAGCTCTGGAGCGGCAGCGGCACGCGAAAGCCGACCGGGATGGTCTGCGTCGGCGACACCCTCTATCTCGCGGTGCAGGACCTGTCCGGCGATTTCGATCATGCTCCGGCCGCGACGATCGCCCGGTCCGATGATCACGGCAAGACCTGGACCTGGGACGAGTCCGGGCCGATGTTCGATGATCATGAGTTCACCACGATCTGGTTCGCCGACTACGGCCGCGGCGGATCCTGGGCGCCGGACGACTACGTCTACGCGTACGGGCTGGACGGCAACTGGCGGGATTCCTACCGGAACACGGTGCCGGACCCGACCGACCTCTTCCTGGCCCGGATGCCGGCCGATCGGGTGGCCGACCGGGACGCCTGGGAGTTCTTCTCCGGCAGCCCGGACTCCCCCGCCTGGTCGGCCGACCTGGACGACCGGAAGCCGGTGCTCACCGACGAGCGGCGGGTGTACGGCAAGCTGTTCAATCCGGACCTGCGGAATAACCTGTCGGTGCTGTCGCAGGGGCACGTGCTCTACGACAAACCGCTCGACCGCTACCTCTACTCCAGCTGGTCGGAATACGCGCACCATCTCTACGAGGCACCGCAGCCGTGGGGTCCGTGGCGGCGGATGGCCGACAAGGACTACACCTCGCTGAACCTCGAGCCGGACGTGTTCGGCGGCTACGGGACCACGCTGCCGTCGAAGTTCCTGTCCGCGGACGGCCGGTCGATGCTGCTCCAGGCCAACGTCTGCTGCAGCGACCCGGACGACAGCCCGTCCTATCACTACTCGCTGCGCCGGGTGACGATCACCCCGCACGATCCCGGTGCGCCCGGCAATCCGGTCGCCGACACGGATCTGGCCCGGCGCGACGACACGGTCCCGGTGTCGAAGTCGGCCCGGCAGCCCAGTCTGGACGCGCTGCGGGACGGCGTGGTCTCGACCCAGGTCGACGATCGTGACGGTGAGGTCAAGGATCAGGGTTGGTGGGGCTACACCTGGCCCGAGCAGGTGGAGCTGAATCGGGTCGAGTTCACGGTCGGCCGGCCGGGCCGGACCGGCGGCTGGTTCGTCGCCCGGCCGATGGTGCAGGTGCGGGTGGACGGTCGCTGGGTCGAGGTGCCCGGCCAGGCGATCACGCCGGAGTTCGTGCCCGGCCGGGGCGGTGCCCGGGAGGCGTACACGGTGCAGTTCGCGACGACGGTCGGCACCGGGGTGCGGGTGATCGGGCCGGCCGGTGGCGACGAGCGCTACACCTCGCTGGCCGAACTGTCGGCGTACCACGGGCTGCAGTTGATCGACGGCGGCTTCGAGCAGACCAGCGACTACGGGCCGGTCTGGGACTTCGACGGCACCGCCGGGCACGGCTTCGACAGCGGCGGCAATCTGTCGCACTCGGGTGATCGAAACGCGTGGGTGCGGACCTCGGAGACGCTCGGCCTGCAGTACGTCACGCAACAGGTCAGCGTCCGACCCGGCAGCCGGCTCGAGCTGTCCGGCTGGTTCCGTACCTCCTCGGTGGTCGAGCGGACCATGATCGGCGCCCGCTGGGACGGCGGCGAGTCGATCAAGGAGATCGCCCCGACCGCGCCGGACGAATACACCCGGCAGTCGACGATCATCGAGGTCCCGGACGACGTGGACACGATCACCCTGCTGCTCGGCTACGGCGCCGACGGCGGCGACGCGATTCTGCAACTCGACGACGTCGGACTCCGCGCCGTCGAGGACTGAGCTAGCCCACCCACACAAGGTTGAAGATGTAGATGATCTCGGCGTCGTCATCGGCGTAGAACGAAATCAGCCCGTTCCCCGCGGCGCCAAAGGTCGTCTCTCGATATGCCAGAAGCCCGACCACGGGTGCTACCAGCCAGGCATCCCACGGATCCTCAATCAATCGAACAATGCGGTTCATCAGCGCATCCCGAGCGTCCGGAACCCGTTGTAGCTCATGAAACTGCAAAAGCGCGTTGCCGATGAGTTCGGCGCGATAGCTCATTTCCAGTCAGGCAACCCCGGGACCTCGGTCCCGCTGCCCGGGCGAGCGCGACTTGCTTCCCTGGCCGAGCGCTCGAACCCAGGGTCGCTGTAGGCAATCGATCGCAGTCTCCAGAGTCGAAGCAGGTCACGGAGTGCCCCCCACTGCTGCACCTCGTGCGCGGCGTCGAGCGCGGAATGATATTCCGTGATGAATCGCGCATGCCAAGGCTGGGGAAGCACACGCAGGATCTCGGCGGGATCCTCGGGATCGCCCCCGTGGTGGATCGGCTGTGCGCTCATGGCGACAGCATACGGGCGGACACGGACACTACGGCTGTCGAGAAGAAGGCTCCGCGACTTCGGACGGCGGACACACCCATCAGCGACGCAGGCGGGTCACCCAGTATTCAGCGGTGCCTGGATCGGTGATGCCGAATCTAGCGTTGACCGCCCAGAGGGCGCCGCCGGCGACGGTGGCCGTGGACGGTACGTCGAGCGTCTCGTCGGTCCGGGCGCCGCGCCAGCGGGCCGACCAGCCGTGCCCGGTGCGGTCGAGGCTGAGCACCGAGACCTCGGCCGGGCCGGAGCCGCGGACCACGTAGATCGTCCGGCCCTCCAGCAGCAACCCGTCACCGGCGGTGATCCCGGGCCCGCCGATCACCGGCACCGACCGGGCCGCGCCCGTCTTCGGGCTGACCTGCCACAGTCCGCCGACCGCTGAGTTGTTCAACAGCAACGAGCCGTCGGGCAACTGTCGGATGCCGTTCGCGTTCACCCCGACGCCGTCGCCGGCCGGCCAGTCGCCGCCGAGGGACCGGAACGACGGTGCTCCACCGGCCGGCCAACCGCCGCGACGCAAGGTGATCTTGGTCAGTCGATCGGGCGCCAGGCGAGAGTCGGTGACCCAGACGGCGTCCCGCGTGATCACCAGATCGTTCAGGAACGCCGCGCCCGGTACGGCGGCGGCCTGGACCACCTTGCCGCTCCAGGCCTTGATCGCCCAGACGTAGCCGGCGGTGCCGATCTGGCCGGCGACCCAGAGCAAACCGGTCCGCGGGTCGAACATCATCCCGCGCACCGCCCGTCCGGTCTCGCCTGGCCACAGGGTCCGGAGCCGGCCGGCGCGCAGGTCGCCGGCGACGACCGCCCCGTCGGCCAATGACCCGACGTAGCCGCGGCTGCCCGGACCGGAGGCGATGCCCTCCGGCCGGAATCCGTCCGGCAGTGCGACCGTGTCCGGCCAGCGATGGCGCTGTTGGTCCGAAGATCGGTGAGAGTCGGAAGTCTCGGGGCGGTTCCCGCCGGCGAACGCTTCCGTACCCATGCCCGCAGAGATCGCGAATCCTCCCGCGGCGAACAACAACGTCCGGCGCGAGGTGAGTCTGGCCTCCATCGTCACACTGTACGGGTCAGCCGAGGTGGCCGGACAGAGCCGACAGCCCGCCGTCCGGGGACAGCATGGTCCCGGTCAGGTACGAGGCGTCGTCACTGGCCAGGAAGACGATCGGCTTGGCGATCTCGATCGGCAGGGCCTGCCGGCGCAGGATTCCGGGCCCACCCTCGTGCGGCCGGGTCACCGACGGATCGATCTCCTGGCCGGCCTGCCGGGCCCGGTTCTTGTGGAAATCGGTCAGCGTCGGGCCGGGCAGCACCGCGTTGACCCGAATGCCGGCCTCGGCATGATCACAGGCCATCGACCGGGTCAGCCCGAGCACCCCGGCCTTCGTCGCGTCGTACTGCGCCATGCCCTTGCGGCCGACGATCCCGTTGGCCGACGACACGTTGACGATCGAGCCGCCGTCCGGCATCAGCGGGATCAGATGCTTGCCGGTCAGGCCGACGCTGATCAGGTTCGCCGCCACGATCTGGTGCCACGACTCGAGGGTGGCCTCGGTGACCGGACCCCAGACCCTGGCCGCCGCGTTGTTGATCAACACGTCGACCCGGCCGAACTCCTGCCGGCACAGGTCGGCGAGGGCCCGGATCTCTTCCTCGACGACGACATCGACCCGCACCGGCACCGTCCGCGGCGCCCGGAGCTCGAGCAGGGCCGCCGCCGTGTCCTTGGCCAGCCCTTCGTCGCGATCGGCCACCACCACCGACGCACCTTCCGCCGCGACGAGTTCGCAGACGGCCCGGCCGATGCCGGCCGCTCCCCCGGTGACGACGACGACCTTGTCGGTGAACCTCATGATCACGATCCCTTCCTGGCGGTCAGATTCGATCTTGGTCCCACCGTAGGCGGACCGTGCCGCGGGTGGCGGTCGCCGGCCGGGATCGTTCCGAACGTCGGGACGGTGTGGCAGAGTGCGGCACGGACCTCGGTTGGCGGGTCCGGTGATCGAGGAGACGGATGCTGACCCGGATCGCGATAGCGGCGCTGATTCGCCAGAACCTCGTCCTGCTGGCCCACCGGCACCCCGCCCGGCGCTGGTATCCCGATTGTTGGGACCTGGTCGGCGGCCATCTCGAGCCCGGCGAGACACCGGAGCAGGCGGTCCGTCGCGAGTGTCAGGAGGAGATCGGCGTGACCCTCACCGAGCTTCACCCCCGGCCGCTCGAGGTGGCCGACCCCAACCTCGAGCCGCACGGCTTCGTCGTCACCGGCTGGCAAGGTGAGCCGACCAACCTCGCGCCGGACGAGCACGACGCGCTGGCCTGGTATCCGGCCGATGCCCTCAGCACGCTGCACCTCGCCCACCCCATGCTGGCCCACTGGCTCACCGACGTGCTTGATCACCACCGCAGCTAGTGCCCTAGAAATGCGTGGCTCCTGGTCGGCCGCGCGGCACTCCGGAACTGAACGCCAGGAATTCATTCGTGTCTGCGCGTCTTGTTGGTTAGCGTCGGCGGATGCCTGAGTTCATGCCGGGACTGGAGCTGGCCCGCGGCTTCTATATCGACGTCGTGCGGCCACTGATCGACCGGCCGCATACGGCCTGCTTGATCGGCGAGGGGTCGGAGGTCCTCGGTTACGACACCGAGCGGTCGACCGATCATGAGTGGGGACCGCGGCTGCAACTGTTCGCCGCCAGTGAGCAGGTCGAGCGGATCGCCGAGTTGATCAAGGAAGGGCTGCCCGAGCAGTACCGCGGCCACGCGACCACCTGGTTCTCACTGGCGGAGGGCAGCGAGTCCCACCACCTCGAGATCTCCACCTTGGACGAATGGCTGGCACACCGGCTGCCGACGGTGCCACGCTCGGTGCCCGACACCGCCGCCTGGCTGGCCATCCCGCAGCAGCACCTGCTGCAACTGACCGCCGGCGAGGTGTTCCGGGACGACGACGGCCGGTTGGGCCGGCTGCGGGAGTCCTACCGGTGGTATCCGATCGACGTCTGGCGGTGGATCGTCGCCTCGCAATGGCATCTGATCGGCAACACCACCCCGCTGCTCGGTCGTGCCGTCGAGCTCGGCGACCGCCGCGGCGCGCGGTTGATCATGGGCACGTTGTGTCGGTTGATCATGGAGCTGGCGTTCCTGCAGGAGCGCCGCTATCGGCCGTACGCCAAGTGGTTCGGCCGAGCCTTCGATGAGCTGGCGGCGGCGGCAAGCCTTGGCCCGTTGATCGATCGTGCCCTGGCCGAGCCTCCGCTGGGACAGCCCGGCGATCCGGTGTACGAAGCGCTGCTGGAGCTGGGCCGGCGACACAACGGGCTCGCCCTCTCCGAGCCCGTCGAACCGGCCATCGAACGCTTCGACGTCGGCGTCAACGCGGCGGTCCGTCCCTATCCGGTGCTCAACACCGCCGCCTACATCAACGCCACATTTGAGTCCATCACCGACCCGGCGCTGCGCCGGCTGCCTCGGGTCGGCGCGATTGATCAACTCACCCACGCCGACGACCAGCTGATCAACTTCACGGACTGGCCGGCCGACCTCGGCGCCACGTTCCGCGCGAAACTTCGAGCGCCGGCTCAGGAGGCGCGCCAGTAGCCGCAGAACATGATCTGGTGCTTCGGCAGGCCGGCCCGGACCCAGTGCCGGCGCAGGCCGGTGGCCAGGCCCTGCTCGCCCACCACCCAGCCGTAGCCGGCGCCGGTGGGCACGGCCAGGTCGGTGGCCGCCGCGAGCGCGGCGCGACCGGGCACCGCCGCGTGATCATCGCGGATCACCCAGTGCAGGTCCAGACCGTCGGGCTTGATCAACTCCTGCCGATCATCGGCGGCCGGGATCTCGACCAGCGCCGTGCCGCGGGTTTCCGCCGGCAGCGAGGCCAAGATGCCGGCCACCGCGGGCAGGCCGGTCTCGTCGGCCACCAAGATCACCTGGTCGGTGCCGTCGGGCGGGTTGAACCCGACCCCCTCGTCCAGGATCGCCGCCGGATCCCCGGGGCGGCAGGTTTCGGCCCAGACCGTCGCCGGGCCGGCCGTGCCGTCGTCGGGCGAGCCGTGCCGGACGAAGTCGATGTCCAGCTCCGGGCCGGCCGGGCCGTCTGGGCGGAAGGCGCGGACCGTGTAGTTGCGCAGCACCGGGCGCTCCAGCTTGGCGACCGTCAGGAACCGCGCGTACGACAGTGTGGTGAGCCGGCTGGGCACCCGCTCCAACGACCCGCCCGGCACCGGCAGGAACAGCCGGAACCATTGATCGAACCCGAGCGGGACGAACCCGGACAACTCCTCGCCAGCGACCGTCACCCGGATGAAATGCTCCGAGATCCGGTCCCGGCGCAGCACCCGCGCGGTGATCAACTCCACCGACTCCGGCTTGATCCGGCGAGCCGTCAGATTCGTCCGTGCCACACCAACCCCCTGAGGTCCTCAGAAGGTAAGGCTATCCTACTTTCTGCTGCTGTTCACGGTTGATCGAAACGGCCGGCGCCAGGAAGGTCCTTGCGCCCGTCGCGGTCTGACCACACCTGCCGTCAGGGTGCGGGTGAGGTCGTTCGATGGATCTTCAACCGGTTCGCGATCAGCAGGGCCAGCACCGTGACCAGTGCGAAACCGGCGACATCGAAGGCCGCATTGATCCAACTGAGCTCCTGGATCGCACGGGTCTCCTGAATCGCCCCGGTGAGACCGGCGAGCAGATAGGCCAGCACGTTGTTCGCGACATGAATGCCGATGCTCGCCTCCAGGCCCCCGGTCCGCCAGACCAGGAACGCCGCTAGCAGGCCGAAGGCGAGTCGGTCGACGAAGAGCGCCGGACTCTGCGAGCCGTGGAGCAGGGCGAAGATCACCGACGACACCACGATCCCGAACCACGGGGTGGCCATGACACTGCCCAAGGCCTGCAGCAGATAGCCACGGAAGAAGACTTCCTCGGCCGCCGCCTGGAGCGGAGTGGTGAGGATGATCACGATCAGGAACAACCAGAAGTGCTCGTTCAGCCGGAACTCGGGCACCTCACCCGCGACCACGGCCGACAAGCCTTGGATCAACAGCGGGGCGACGATTCCGAGCGCAAGGCAGATCGCGAGATAGCGCACCCGGATGTGGGATTCGACCGAGATCAGCCAGCGTGGATTGACCCGGTGCACGATCGGCAGCAGCACCGCGGAGATCACGATCAAGGTGGCCAAGCCGAGGTTCGCGGCGAGCATGCCCACCGGCGTCTCGAATCTCTCGGCCGATTTCACGTAGTCCTCGTACGGAGTTCCCGCCGAAGTCACCGCCCAGAAGGCGAACACGATCGCCTGGTAGATCACCCTCGTCAGCAGCAGGAACAACGCCAGTCCGCAGGCAGCACCGAGCAGCGACCGCCACACGGCAGCCCCGGGCACCCGCAGCAACTGCGGATAGGTCAGCCCGGCCGTGGGCACGGCCAGCGCATCGTCGAACCCGCCGACCGGGGCCGGGCGAGCCGCCGGCCTCGGCTTGGCCTGTCGCCGCTGCGCCGGCTGCTTCGCCGCCTTCGCAACCGGTTTCGAGGGCTTCGCGGCCGGTTTCGGGGTCTTGGCGGCCTGCTTCGGTGGGTTCGCGGGCTGCTTCGGTGGCTTCGACGGCGGCTCGGCCGCTCCGCCGCGGACCGCCGGGTTGCCGGAGCGCTGTCGACGCTTCTCGTTCATCAGGCGGCTCCCAGGCCGGACCGAGCAGCGGCGAGCCGGGTCAGCGCGGAGTCCCGGCCGAGCAGCTCCAGCGACTCGAACAGCGGCGGCGAGATCCGCTTGCCGGTGATCGCGGCCCGGACCGGGCCGAACGCGTGCCGGGGCTTCAATCCGAGGCCGTCCACCAGCGCGGCGCGCAGCGCTTCCTCGATCGAGGCATGATCAAATTCAGCCAGTCCGGTCAGCGCCTCAATCGTGGCGTCCAGCACCGGTGCCGACTCCGGCTTCAGCCCGGCGTCGTCGGCGATGATGATCTTGTCGTCGGCGGTGAACAGGAAGTCGATCATGGGCACCGCGTCGGACAGTGTGTTGATCCGCTCGTGCACCAACGGCGTGACCCGGGCGATCATTTCCCGTTCCGCCTGGGTCGCCGGATCACCGATCACTCCGGCGGCGCCGTGGAAGGCGACCAGCCGCTCGGCCAGGTCGACGACGGTCAGCATCCGGATGTGCGCCGCGTTGATCGCCTCACACTTCTTCGGATCGAACCGGGCCGGGCTGGCGTTCACCTTGCGGATGTCGAACGCCTTGACCATCTCGGCGATCGTGAACACGTCGCGATCATCGGAGATGCCCCAGCCGAGCAGGGCCAGGTAGTTGAGCAGCCCCTCCGGCAGGTAACCCTGCTCCAGATATTCGGCCAGGCCGCCGCCCTTGTCCCGCTTGGACAGGCGCTTGTTGCCCTCGCCCAGCACGGTCGGCAGATGACCGAAGAACGGGGTCCGGCCGGAGCCGACGCCGATCTCGGCCAGCGCCTGATACAGCACGATCTGGCGCGGCGTCGACGGCAGCAGGTCCTCGCCGCGCAGCACATGGGTGATCCCCATCAGCGCGTCGTCGACCGGGTTCACCAGGGTGTACAGCGGGTTGCCGTTGGCGCGGACGATGACATAGTCCTGCAGGTGTTCGGCCTCGAAGCTGACCTCGCCCCGGACCAGGTCGGTGAAGGTGACCGAGCCGGTCTCGGGCATCTTCAGCCGGAGCACATACGGCTTGCCCTGGGCCTCGAACTCGGCCACCTGTTCCGGGGTGAGGTTGCGGTGGATGCCGTCGTAGCCCGCCGGGGCACCCTTCGGCAGCTTCGCCTGCCGGGCCGCGAGTTCGTCCGGCGTGTCGAAGCACTTGTACGCCAGCCCCGCCGCTAACAACCTCTCGACGACCTCGTCGTAGATCTCGCGCCGCTCCGACTGCAGGTACGGCCCGTGCGGACCGCCCGTCACCGGCCCCTCGTCCCAATCCAAGCCGAGCCAGGTCAGCGAGTCGTTGAGATTCTGGTACGACTCGGGCAGGTTGCGCTCGGCGTCGGTGTCCTCGACCCGGAACACATACTTGCCGCCGTAGTGTCGGGTGAAAACCCAGTTGTACAAGGCTGTTCGGACATTGCCGACAGTCAGGTTGCCGGTCGGCGACGGACAGAACCGGACGCGGACCTGCTCGGGCGCCAGGTCACCCAGGACCGGGTCGGAGTTCATCGGGGTTCCTTCGGATTCAGGCATCGTGTTTCAGGCATCGGGGGTGGCACTGGACCCGGAACTGCCGGTGACCAGGTTGGTCAGGATACCGATGCCGTCGATCTCGATGCTGACCTCTTGCCCCGGCTTCATCGGACCGACGCCCTCCGGCGTGCCGGTGAGGATCACATCGCCCGGCAGCAAGGTGGTGTAGGAGGAGATGAACTCGATCAGTTCCGGGATGCCGAGGATCATCTGGCTGGTGGAGCCGTTCTGTTGCTCCACCCCGTCCAGCGTGGTCCGGATGGTGACGTCGCTGATCTCCTCGATCGTCTGGTGCGTCGTCATCCACGGACCCAGCGGGCAGAACGTGTCGTACCCCTTGGCCCGGGCCCACTGCCCGTCGGACTTCTGCAGATCCCGGGCGGTGACGTCGTTGGCGATGGTGTAGCCGAAGATCACGTCCTGGGCCCGGTCCGCCGGCACCTCCTTGGCGATCCGGCCGATCACCACCGCGAGCTCACCCTCGAAGCTGACCTGGTTGCTGGTGTCGGGGTGGATGATCGACTCCCCCGGGCCGATCACCGAGGTGTTCGGCTTGAAGAAGGTGAGCGGGGTGGCCGGCACCTCGTTGCCCAGCTCGGCCGCATGCGCGGCGTAGTTGCGGCCGACCGCGACGATCTTGCTGCGCGGGATCACCGGTGCCAGCAGCCGGGCCGCGTCCAGTTCGATCCGCTCCCCGGTCAGTTGGACCGGGGTGGCCAGCGGATCACCGTTCAGCACCGCGATCGTCCCCGGATGCTGGCCCGCGTCCTCGGCGAGTTCGACGATGCCGTACTGCGGGTCGGAGCCGGCGGAGAAACGAGCGATGCGCATGGGGTCACAGTATCGGCCCTCTCGGGTACGAACGCCCGGGTGCTCAGGCATACTCCGGTGCATGACGGCAGAGCCCTTCGACACGGTCGACCTGATCCGGACCAAGCGGGACGGCGGCACCTTCGCCGATGCCGAGATCGACTGGTTAATCGATGCCTACACCCGCGGCGCGATCGCCGAGGAGCAGATGTCGGCGCTGGCGATGGCGATCTTCTTCCGCGGCCTGTCCGGCACCGAGCTGAGTCGCTGGACCGCGGCCATGATCGGCACCGGCGAGCGGCTCGACTTCTCCGCCCTGTCCCGGCCGACCGCCGACAAGCACTCCACCGGCGGGGTCGGCGACAAGATCACGTTGCCGCTGGCGCCGCTGGTCGCGGCCTGCGGGGTGGCGGTACCGCAGCTGTCCGGCCGGGGGCTCGGGCACACCGGCGGCACGTTGGACAAGCTCGAAGCCATCCCCGGCTGGCGGGCGAAGCTGAGCAACGAGGAGATGCTGCGGCAGCTCGAGGACGTGGGTGCGGTGATCTGCGCCGCGGGCTCGGGCCTGGCTCCGGCCGACGCCAAGCTGTACGCGCTGCGCGACGTCACCGGCACCGTCGAGTCGATCCCGTTGATCGCCTCGTCGATCATGAGCAAGAAGATCGCCGAGGGCACCGGCGCCCTGGTGCTCGATGTCAAGGTCGGCTCCGGCGCGTTCATGAAGCAGCCCGACGACGCGCGCACCCTGGCCCGGACGATGGTCGAGCTCGGCACCGCCGCTGGCGTCCGGACGGTCGCGCTGGTCACCGACATGGCCACGCCGCTCGGCCGCACCGCCGGCAACGGGCTGGAGGTCGCCGAATCGGTCGAGGTGCTGGCCGGCGGTGGCCCGGCCGACGTGATCGAACTGACCCTGGCCCTGGCCCGGGAGATGCTCGCCGCGGCCGGCCGGGATGATCATGATCCGGCCGAGGTGCTGGCATCCGGCCGGGCGATGGACGTCTGGCGGTCCATGATCACCGCCCAGGGCGGAGATCCGGACGCGGCCCTGCCGGTGGCCAAGGAGACCGAGGTGATCACCGCGCCGGGCGACGGGGTGTTGACCACCCTGGATGCGTACGCGGTCGGCATCGCCGCCTGGCGGCTCGGCGCCGGCCGGGCCCGGAAGGAGGATCCGGTGCAGGCCGCCGCCGGGGTCCAACTGCACGCCAAGCCCGGCGACCGGGTCCGTACCGGACAGCCGTTGATCACACTGCACACCGACACCCCGGACCGGTTCGACCGGGCCAAGGAGTCCCTGGCCGGCTCGTTCACGATCGGCTCGGCGGCACCGGAGCGATCGGTGATCATCGACCGGATCAGCTGAGCCGAAAAGTCAGCAGCCTCTTCGCTGGCCGGCCGCCGGCGGAATCACTACCGTGGACGGCATGATCACCGCCGTTCACACCCTGCTGTACGCCGACGACCCCGACGCCGCGCGGACGTTCTTTCGCGACGTTCTCGGCTGGCCCCACGTCGATGCCGGCCACTCCTGGCTGATCTTCAAAACTGGGCCTTCGGAGTTGGGAGTGCACCCGACGTCAGGGGATGAGGGACGCGAGGCTTGGTCCGCCCCGCAGCATCACGAGGTGACCCTGATGTGCGACGACATCGAAGCGACCGTCGCCGAGCTGTCGGCCAAGGGCGCGACCTTCGAGGGCGAGGCGCGCGACCAGGGATTCGGGTTGGGCGCGACCCTGGTGATCCCCGGCGCCGGGACCATGCTCCTCTACCAGCCGAAGCATCCACCGGCCTACGCCCTCTGACGCGTGCGAATCCGCGTCGTCGGCATCCTCGCCGGCCTGCTGATCGTTTCGCTGCTGTCCTTTCCGGGGTCGCGCTTCCAGCCGGCCGCGTTCGATCCGGCACCGGCAGTCGCCGCAGTGACCCGGCTGCTGCCGGAGCACGCGGAGCAGTTCAGGTTCGTGCCGGTCGCGCGGCCTGCGTCCGGCGACTACTTCGTGATCTCCGGCGGCAGCGGGGCGATCCGGATCGACGGCACGTCGCCGGCGACACTGCTGACCGGGGTCGGCTGGTATCTCGAGTACGTGGCCCGGGTCGACCTCTCCTGGCCCGGGGACAGCCTGGCCCGGTTGCCCGCCACGCTGCCGGCACCGGCGCAGCCCGTTCGACAGGCGGCGACCGTGCCGCATCGGTTCGCCCTGAACGACACCGACGACGGGTACTCCGGCGCCTACCGCGATTGGCCGGCGTACCAGCGGCAGCTCGATCTGCTGGCGCTGCACGGCGTCAACGAGGTGTTCGTCCAGGTCGGGACGGATGCGGTCTATCACGCGGCGTTCCAGGAGTTCGGCTACTCGGCGGCGGAGCTGCGGGACTGGATTCCCGGTCCGGCACACCAGCCCTGGTGGCTGTTGCAGAACCTGTCCGGCTTCGGCGGACCGGTGTCGGAGCAACTGCTCGCGGACCGGGCGGACCTCGGCCACCGGATCGTCAGCCGGCTCACCGAATTGGGCATGACGCCGGTGCTGCCGGGCTACTTCGGCACCGTGCCACCGGGCTTCGTCGCCCGGAACCCCGGTGCGAGGGTGATCCCGCAGGGCAGCTGGGGCGGGTTCGACCGGCCGGACTGGCTGGACCCGCGAACAGACGTCTTCGGGCGGGTCGCGCAGTCCTTCTATCGGCACCAAGATCAACTGCTCGGGCCGACGTCGATGATCAAGATGGACCTGTTGCACGAAGGTGGCGACGCCGGAGACGTGCCGGTCGGTGACGCGGCCCGGGCGGTCTTCGCCGCGTTGGACGCCGGCCGCCCCGGCGCCACCTGGGTGCTGCTCGGCTGGAAGAAGAACCCGCTGCCGGAGATCCTGACCGCGGTCGACCGGAGCCGGTTGTTCATCGTGGACGGGCTGTCCGATCGTCTCGATGATCTTGACCGGGAGACGTCCTGGCTGGGCACGCCGTACGCGTTCGGCACGATCCCCAACTTCGGCGGCCACACCACGATCGGCGCCAACACGGCGGTCTGGGTCACCCGGTTCGATCAGTGGCGGCGCAAGCCGGGCAGCGCGCTGAGGGGTATCGCCTATCTGCCGGAGGGCACCGGCACCGATCCGGCCACGTTCGAGTTGTTCACCGAGCTGGCCTGGCGGGCCGGTCCGGTGGACCAGCAGCAGTGGTTCGCCGACTACGCCGCCCGGCGCTACGGCGGCAACGATCCACACGCCACCGTCGCCTGGGCGGAGCTCCGTCGAGGCCCGTACTCGATGCCGTCCGGGACCTGGAGCGAGCCGCAGGACAGCCTGTTCACGGCCCGGCCGAGTCTGACCGCGACCAGCGCCGCAGGCCCCTCGCCCAAATTCGTCCGGTACGACCCGGCGACCGTCCGACGGGCGCTGACCGACTTGCTCGCCGTCGACCTGTCCCTGCGCAGCACCGACGCCTACCGCTACGACCTCGTCAGCACCGCCCGGCAGGCACTGGCCAATCGCAGCCGGACGCTGCTGCCGCAGCTCGAAGCGGCCTACGAAGGCGGCGACCTGCCCCGGTTCCGCCGACTGGCGGCCGAGTGGAGGTCCGACCTCGACCTGCTCGATCGGTTGCTGGCCAGTGACCAGCGATTCCTGCTCGGCCCCTGGCTGCAGGGCGCGAAGGCCGCCGGACTGGAGCACGACGCCCGGTCGGTGATCACAGTCTGGGGCCCGCGCGGCTCAAGCGAGAGCGGGCTGCACGACTACGCGAACCGCGAGCTCGCCGGGCTCGTCTCGGACTTCTACGGGGCGCGCTGGACCAGGTATCTGGACCGGCTGGAGACGGCGCTCGCGACCGGCACGCCGGACGAGCAGATCGACTGGTTCCCGTTCGAGGACGGCTGGGCCCGGGAGACGAAGAACTACCCGGTCACCGCGACCGGCGACCCGTACACACTCGCCACCGAGGTGGCCGGCGTGGTCGGCGTGGATTGACCCAGCGAGTCCGGCGGCACTCCCAGCGCCGCCTCCGCTGTCGTCGAGGTCGGTCCGATCGGTCTGATCGGTCCGTCGGACCCGGCCCAGTGGTCAGGACAATTCCGCGGATTCGTCGGTGTGGATCAGCCCGTACAGGTACGCCTCGTAGAGGGCCTCCCAGGAGGCCTCGATCACGTTCTGGCCGACGCCGACCGTGGTCCAGGCGCGGCGGCCGTTGCTGGTCTGGATCAGCACCCGGACTGTCGCGTCGGTGCCATGACCTTGATCAAGGATCCGGACCCGGTAGTCGATCAGTTCGAACCGCTCCACCACCGGATAGGCGGGCAGCAGCGCCTTCCGGACAGCATGATCAAGAGCGTTCACCGGACCGTTGCCCTCGCCGACCACGCGATGGCTCTCGCCCTTCGCGGTGATCCGCACCGTGCACTCGGTGTCGGTCTCCTGATCATGGGTGGACTGGGTGAACACCCGCCAGGACAGCACCGAGAAGTATTCCGGCACCTGCCCCAGCTCACGACGCAGCAGCAGCTCGAAACTCGCATCCGCCGCTTCGTAGGTGTATCCGTCCGCCTCGGCCTCTTTCACCTTGTCGGTGATCTTCGCTGCCACCTCGCGGTCGGACAGGTCGAACCCGAGCTCGGAGCCCTTGATCTGGATGTTCGCCCG
Organism: uncultured Actinomycetota bacterium; assembly: GCA_963746025.1. Taxonomy (GTDB): domain Bacteria; phylum Actinomycetota; class Actinomycetes; order Propionibacteriales; family Propionibacteriaceae; genus Microlunatus. Next base: position 85,236 of record CAVUZU010000008.1, on the reverse strand, counting down.
GCCGGCCATGTCGGACACGAGCATCCGCATGTCGTTGCCGACCAGCGCCGGATCGATGTGCTGGTAGAGATTCGGGTCGACCTTGATGGCGCTGGCATGCAGGCCCGCCTTGTGGGCGAACGACGACAAGCCAACATAGGGTTGACGATTGCTCGGTGGAACATTCGTCACCTCGGCGATCGCATGGGATATCCGCGTCGCCTCGGTCAGGGAGTCGGCCGGCAGCAACTGCCAGCCGTACTTGAGTTCCAGGTTCGCGACGATCGAGACGAGATCGGCATTGCCGGTCCGCTCGCCGTACCCGTTGAAGGTGCCCTGGACATGCATTACGCCGGCGTCGACGGCGGCCAACGTGTTGGCCACCGCGCAGCCGGTGTCGTTGTGGCAATGGACGCCGAGCTGGGCGCCGGTCTCCCGGGCGGCCCCCACCACGTCGCCCAGCATCGGCGGCAGCATCCCGCCGTTGGTGTCGCACAGCACGACGACCTCGGCGCCGGCCGCCGACGCGGTCCGGACCACCTCGAGCGCGTAGGCCGGATTCTCCCGATAGCCGTCGAAGAAGTGCTCGCAGTCGACGAAGACCCGCTGCCCTTCGGCCTTCAGGTGGCTGACCGTGTCGGTGATCATGGCGAGGTTCTCGTCCAGCGTGGTCCGCAGCGCGTGCTCGACATGGCGATCATGACTCTTGGCGACGATGCAGGCGACCGGCGCGTGCGAGTCGCGCAGCGCGGCGGTCAACGGGTCGTCCGCGGCCTTCCCGCCGACCCGGCGGGTGAAGCCGAAGGCGACCAGCGTCGCGTTCTTCAGCGGCACCTCGCCGTCGGCCATCGCCTGGAAAAACGCGGTGTCGTTCGGGTTCGCGCCCGGCCAGCCGCCCTCGATGAAGTGCACGCCGAATTCGTCCAACAGGCCCGCGATCGCCAACTTGTCCGGCACCGACAGCCGCAGCCCCTCCTGCTGCGCACCGTCACGCAGCGTGGTGTCGAAGACGTGGAACTCGTCCGGCTGGGTTCGCATGAGCTTGGTCCTTGAGGTCGGGGGGCGGGGGCGGGAGGGGGTTGCGGCACAAACAAAAAACCTCTCGTGGGAGTACGAGAGGTTGGCGCGACGAACTGCTGTTCGGCGCGCTAGCTGATAATGATCGAGAACGATCGCATGGCCTAAGTCTTACCCCGAAGTGTCCTGATCCGGCCCCGGCGTCCCATTATTTGAGACAGCCGGCTCGGCAGTCGTCGGCCGGGTGGCGGTCCGCAGCCGCACATTCGTGGCCACCACCACGCCCGCGGCGGCGCAGACGATTCCCGCCCCCGCCGTGGCCGCGCCGGGGCCGATCAGCTCGGCCACGGCACCGAGGCCGGCGATGGTGACCAACTGCGGCGCCGACTGGACCAGCACGAACAGGTCCTGGAAGCGAGCCACCATGCCGTCCGGGGTCCAGAGCAGCAGCAGCGGCCCCAGATGGCCGGTGAAGATGATCGTGCCGAAGCCCATCAGGGTGGCCGCGAGCAGGGCGACCGGAACTGACCCTGCTCCGGCGAGCAGCAGCCCACCGGCGCCGGCCAGCAACGGCCCGATGATCATGGCCCGGCCGGCCCGGAACAGGATCCCCCACTTCGCCATGATCAACGTGACCAGCAGGGACCCGCCGACCCAACTTGAACTTCGGCAGTTCTTCAGGTGCGGCGAACAGCCGCGGCATCGTGTTGGTGGCCGGGATCGAGAAGGCGCTGACGATGCCCAGAGCCAAGGTGAACGGGGCCAGCCAGGCCAGCGTGGGCGGCACCGGCAGGACCATGATCACGCCGACGCCGAGTACCCCGGCACGCAGCCCGTCGGTCGCGATCAGCACCCGGCGCGGCCGAACCGGTCACCGACGGCGCCGCCGAAGATCAGCAACAGGGTGCGCGGCAGCACGACGAGTAGTAGATTGATCACGGTGCTCGCGGTCGGTCCGAGGCCGGAGGCGACCCAGGCCACGGCGAAGAAGAGCATCACGTCGGCGGTGCCGACGACGGTGCCGGTGCCGATCCACAACCACCGCCCGGTGCGGGCCCGGGTACGGACAGTCACCACCGGGTACCACCCCGAGTACCGGTGGGCGTACCGGTCACGGCCGATCCATCGGCCGTTGCGGCATGATCAACACCGTGAAACTGCCCTGATCGGCGCTACGAACCAGGGCCGGCCGGTCGGGCCCGGCCAACTCCAGCAACACGTCCGGACCGATCCCGGATTCGAGGGCCGTCAGCAGCACCTCGACGGCGAACGCGATGGTCATCGACGCGCCCCGACAGACCGCCGGCACCCGGACCGGAGTCGCCGTGCCGAGCCCCGCTGGATGGAACTCGACCTGATCACGATCGAGCACCAGCCGGGCGCTCCCCTCGACCGGCCGCAGGGCCGCCTCGGCCGACCGCCGGTCCATGATCACCCGGGCCTTCCAGGGGGCGAGCTCGGCGAAAACCGCACGATGGCTCGGATGCAGATCCGGGACCCGGGCCAGCCGCAGCCATGCCGAGCCGGCGATCAGCCCGACCTCCGCGGCCGGTGAGCGGAGCGGAGCGAACCGGATCGTCACCAGATCCTCCCGGCGGGCCAGGTCGACCACCGGCTCGAGATCCCCTCGTCCGATCGCCAGCCGCCGGGCCGCTCCGGTGCCGAAGGTCCGCGCCGTCAGGGTCCGTACCGCCAGCCAGGCGTCGCCGCCGGCCACGACGCCGAGTTCGGCCCCGGTCTCGTCGAGCTCGAGCAACACGCCTCGGCCGTCCACCCCGAGATCGGGTCCGCCGGCCGCCGTACCCACCTGCCGGATGGCCGCGGCCAACTCGGGCCCGGACACCTCGACCGAGATCCACTCGGCCGCGGGCTGCGGGTCGGTGCCCGCCCGGGCCTCACCCTCGAGCGAGGCGATCAGTTCGGCGGCGACCCGCGCCATCCGCTCCGCCCGGGCGTCCAGGCTCGACGCATGCTCACGCAGGATCGCCGCGGCCCGCTCGGGCGGTCCGGCCAGCACCACCGCCGCCTGGGCCAGGGGCAGGTCCAGTTCCCGGGCCCGCCGCAACAGCGTCGCCGCCTTGCGTTGCTCGTGCGCATAGAAGCGGTATCCGGTCTGCGGATCGATCTGCCGCGGCCGGAGCAGCCCACAGTCGTCGTAGAACCGCAGGGCACTCGGCGTCAGACCGACCAGCCGGGCGAAAGCGCCGATGGTCAGCAACTCGGCCGCGGGTTCCTCGGTGGTCACGGCACCATCGTGCTGATTCGACCAGCCTGAAGGTCAAGCCAGGGGGCCGTTCGAGCCACCCTCAGCCGGACGGAAGGCCAAGCCCGAACCCAACCGCGCTCGTGATGCGGGGCCAGGGGTCACCGGACGTATTCGGCGCGGGACTCCTCGATCAGCCTCCGGTGGATGGGGCGCAGGTCGGCCGGCAGCTCGGTCAACTCGAAGAAGCGGGCCTCGAGGATCTCGGACTCCTCCAACTCCAGCGGTCCGGAGGGGACCAGCCGGGCGGACAGGTAGACCTCGACCCGGAGCCGGAAGCCGGACCGGAAGAAGCGCACCCGGATGTCGGTCAGCTGTTGCCCGGTCTCCTCAACCGTTTCCCGGGCCAGCGCCTGCTCGAAGGTCTCGCCCCGGACCAGGTAGCCCGACGGCGGACCCCACGGACAACCGGCCCAGAACCGGTGTCGGAGCAGCAGCACCCGTCCGTCGTCGTCGAACACCGCGCCGGTGACGCCGATCATGAACGTCGGATGTCGCAGCCAGAGCAGCCGCCACTGGGCCCGGCCGCGGACCTTCCGCCACACCCGTGCGGCCGCCCGGACCGCCAACTGCCGCGGATTGATCATCAGCGAAACTTGATCATGAAGGGCGCGCCGCGGCTCAGCAGACCCGGTGCAGCCAGCCGTGGCTGTCGTCAGCACGGCCGTACTGGATGTCCAACAGCGCCGATCGCAGCGCCGTGGTCACCTCGCCGGCCTCGCCGGTGCCGACCCGAAGCGCCCGTTCGGCGTTCTTCAGCTCGGCGATCGGCGTGATCACCGCGGCCGTACCGCAGGCGAACACCTCGCGGACGGTGCCGGACTGAACGCCCTCCAGCACCTCGGCGATGCTGATCTTGCGCTCCACCGGCGTCAGCCCGTGCTCCTTGGCCAGCACCAGGATCGAATCCCGGGTGACCCCCTCCAGGATGGTGCCGGACAACTCCGGAGTGAGCAGTTGATCATCGGCGGTGACCAGATAGACGTTCATCCCGCCGAGTTCCTCCAGCCAGGTGTGCTCGCCGGCGTCGGCGAACATCACCTGTTCGCAGCCGTTCTCGGCGGCTTCCGCCTGCGCGATCAGGCTGGCGGCGTAGTTGCCGCCGCACTTGGCCGCGCCGGTGCCACCGGGCGCCGACCGGCTGTAGCTGGTGGTGATCCAGATCTTGACCGGCTTCACGCCGGAGCTGAAGTAGGCGCCGGCCGGGCTGGCGATGCAGGAGTAGGTGACCTTGGCCGACGGCCGCACCCCGAGGAACACCTCGGAGGCGAACATGAACGGCCGCAGATAGAGGCTCTGTTCTTCCTTGGTCGGCACCCAGGGCCGGTCGGCCTCGATCAGCGCCTCGATACTGCCGATGAAATCGACCGGCGGCAGTTCCGGCAGCGCCAACCGCTGCGCCGACCGGGCGAACCGGGCGGCGTTGCGGTCGGGCCGGAACAGCCAGACCGAGCCGTCCGCGTGGTGATAGGCCTTCAATCCCTCGAAGATCTCCTGCGCGTAGTGCAGCACGGCCGAGGCCGGATCGATGCTGAACGGCCCGTACGGCACGACGCCGGCGTCGCCCCAGCCCTGATCGGCGGTCCAGGTGGCGACCGCCATGTGATCGGTGAAGTGGGTGCCGAAACCGGGATTCTCCAGGATCGCCGCACGCTCGGCGTCGGTCCGTGGACTCGGGTTCGGGGTAACGGGAAAGCTCAGGCTCATCGGTGCGCTTTCTCCTTCATCGGTCTGGGCTCCTTCATCGATCTGAGGTTACTGCCCTGCGAGATGCGTCGCCGCAGCCAGGACCGATCTCGCTACGATGCCGCGGTGACTCAGAACGCGACATCCAGCAGGACCATCGCCGTCATCGGCGGCGACTTCATCGGGCCGGAGGTCACCGCGGAGGCGGTGAAGGTGCTCCAGGCGGTCACCGCGCCGGGCAGCTTCGACCTGCAGCCGTACGATCTCGGCGCCACGGCCTGGCAGCGGACCGGCGAGGTGCTGCCGGACTCGGTGCTGGCCGAGCTCGCCCAGGCCGACGCGATCCTGCTCGGCGCGGTCGGTGCCGCGACGAACGCGAAGGACATCCCCAGCGGGCTGCTGGAGCGGGGCCTGCTGCTCAAGCTGCGGTTCGCCTTCGATCACTACGTCAACCTGCGGCCGTCCCGGCTCTTCCCGGGGGTGCCCACGCCGCTGGCCGATTCGGTCATCGCCGGCAAGGAGATCGACTTCGTCGTCGTCCGCGAGGGCACCGAAGGGCTGTACTGCGGCAACGGCGGCGTGGTCCGCACCGGCACGCCACAGGAGATCGCCACCGAGGTCAGCGTCAACACCGCCTACGGGGTGGAGCGGGTGGTCCGGGACGCGTTCGAGCGCGCCACCCGCCGCCGGAACAAGCTGACCCTGGTGCACAAGCACAACGTGCTGGTCAACGCCGGCGGGCTCTGGCGCCGGGTGTTCGAGGCTGTCGCGGCCGAGTATCCGCAGGTGACGACCGACTACCTGCACGTCGACGCCGCGACGATCTTCCTGGCCACCGACCCGGCCCGGTTCGACGTGATCGTCACCGACAACCTGTTCGGCGACATCATCACCGACCTGGCCGCGGCCGTGACCGGCGGCATCGGGCTGGCCGCCAGCGGCAACATCAATCCGTCCGGGGCGTTCCCGTCGATGTTCGAGCCGGTGCACGGCTCCGCACCGGACATCGCCGGCAAGGGCCTGGCCGACCCGACCGCCGCGATCCTCTCGGTGTCGCTGCTGCTCGATCATCTCGGGCTGACCGAGGAGGCGGCGCGGGTGGAGAAGGCCGCAATCGCCGATATCGCCGGCCGCGGCGGGCAGTCCCGGTCCACCACCGAGATCGGCGACGCGATCGCCGCGGCGGTCTGAGCCTGTTCGTTCCCTGAGGGAGCGCAGTTGCACTAGGCGGCGGGATCGATGGTCTGCTGGTCCCGCCGCTGCTGTCGGCGGATCACCGGCGGGGTGACCGAGTGCTCCTTACGCGGCCGCCGGCGCGGCGGCCCGTCGGAGTCGGCTTCGCCGAGGACCCGTCGGCCGGTGCGTGCCGTGGCCGACCAGTCGTCCGGGTACATCTCGTACATGATCAACTACCTCACTTGTTCCTCGCAGTTCCAGAAAATAGTAGGACGCCCGACTAATTATTCGTCAGGATGCGATACCTGCTTCTCAGAATCTGGACTCGACTTGGGGAACGCCAGAAGATGCCACACTGTTCGGCATGAGCGCTCCCCCGGAAATGCCCGAGCTGGTGACCCGGGCTCTCCGCATGTCGTTGGAGCGCGGCTACGTCCAGACCTCGCGGAGTGAGACCGGCCGGTTGCTGGCCACCTTGGCCGCGACCCGGACCGGCGCGATGGCCGAATGTGGCACCGGTTGCGGCGTCGGCGCCGCCTGGCTGCGCAGCGGTGCGCCGAAGGCGACGCGGGTGATCACCGCCGAGCTCGATCCGGAGCTCGCCCACGGTGTGATGGAGATGTTCGAACACGACGACATCGACGTCTTCCACGCCGACTGGACCACGCTGGCCGACCACGCCCCGTTCTCGCTGATCTTCATCGACGCCGGCAGCGCCCGCGGCACCTCCCGGGAGCAGATCATCGACCTGCTCGGCGAGGGCGGCATGATCGTGTTGGACGACTTCGTGCCGACCAGTTCCTGGCCGCCGGTGGTGGGCGGACGGATCGACACGCTGCGCCAGGAGTGGCTCTCCGACGAGCGGTTCGCCTGCGCCGATGTGATGGTCGCCGAAGACACCTCGGTGCTGATTGCCGTCCGCCGCTGACCCCGTCGGACCCGACTTCGTGATCGGTCCGGAATTGGATGTCACCCATCCGTCAGGCATGCTGTGCGGGTGGCTGAGGGCGAACGGCTCCCGAAAGCGGTAAGAATTGTCGGCGGGCTCCTGTTGATGGCGGCGTTCGTCCTGATCTGCCTCTACCTGATCACCCGGTACGCCGGCTACTGGGGCGTCCCGATGTTCTCCTTCCGGTCCGACAACGACTCGGTCTGCACCAACGACTTCACCGGCTACACCTGCAACGAGGTGTCCCTGGCCGACGTCGAGTTCTACGGCGAGGTCGACCTGCCCGACGACAGCACGGTGGTCGAGGGAACCTACACCGCGACCCACGACTACACCCTCGATGTCACGGTGGAGGTGCCGAAGGCGTCGGCGGCCGCCGCGCTCAAGGCGCTGAACGGCTCCTTCGGACCATGTCGCGATCATGTCTCGCCGCTGGACACCAGGGGCCTGACCCAGCTGTGCGCGATGACCAACGACGACGTGTACGGCGGCGACGACGAGCGCAACCGGACCCGGCTGTACAGCGTCGGCACCGGCGTCCGCAAGGACGGCATCCGAGTGATCACGATCAGCGCCAAGTCGCGCTGACCTCTGCTGCAACGCCGCTAGCGGGCGTTCGCCGCGAGCCAGTCCTCGAACCGGGTGTCGAAGACGGTCGCATCGTCGCCGGGCAGCAGCGTCTGCTCGCCGAGCACCGCGCCGAAGTACGGAGCGGTCGGATCGGTCACCACCTGCCGCGGGTCACGGTCGGCCGTCAGCGCGATCGTGATCAACTGATCGAGACCGAACGTCTCCGGCCCGGCGACCTCCCGGACGCCGTTCACCGGAGCCCCGGCGGCGGTCACCGCGACCGCGGTCGAGACGTCGGCGGCGGCGATCGGCCGGAGCTGCGCGCCGGACAGCCGGACCGTGCCGTCGCTGGTCGCCTCGTCGGCGATGCCACGGACGAACTCGAAGAACTGGGTCGCGTGCACGATCGAGTACGGCAGCCCGGAGTCGGTGATCAACTTCTCCTGGGCGATCTTGGCCCGGAAGTAGCCGCTGTCGGTGAGCCGCTGGGTGCCGACCACGGACAGCGCGACATAGTGGCCGACGCCGGCCCTGGTCGCTGCGTCGATCAGCCGGTTGGTCGAAGTGGTGAAGAAGTCGAGCACCGCCTGCTCCTCGAACGACGGCGAATTGGTCACGTCGACCACCACCTGAGCGCCGGCCAGGACCTCGTCCACCCCTGCACCGGTGAGGGTGTTCACCCCGGAAGCCGGCGACGCGGGAATCGCCTCGTGACCATCCTGGTTGAGCCGGGTCACCACCCTGGAGCCGACCAATCCGGTGCCGCCGATGATCACGATCTTCGCCATCGCTGTCCTCTCTGGAGTGTCTCCGGCCAGTATCCGCGCCGGTCACTCCCCCAGACCGGACAACCCGTGGAATCGTGACAACTTCTCCGGATTCAACTGCCAGCACACTTCGTCGATCCCGTCCGGGCCGGCCGAGATGCTCAGGATCGCGTACACGGCGCCGTCCCTGATCAGCAGTGCGGCGTCCTGGCCGTTGATCGAGCGGTGCTGGACCGTCGCTCCCGTCCAGAACCGGTCGGCGTAGGCGCAGACGACCTTGGCGATCCGCGCACCGCCGGCCAGCGGGTACTTGGCCGCGCGTACCCGGCCGCCGCCGTCGGAGTAGGACATGGCGTCCTCGGTGAGCAGCGACTCCAGGGCGTCGAGATCGCCGGCCCGGGCCGCGGTCAGGAACGCGTCCAGCAGCCGCCGCTGATCGGACCCACCGACCCGGGCCCGGGTCCGGCCGGCCAGGTGCTTACGCGCCCGGCTGACCAACTGCCGGACCGCGGCCGGCGTCTGCTGCAGCATCGTGCCGAGCTGGTCGTACGGGTAGTCGAACGCCTCGCGCAACACGTAGGCCGCCCGCTCGACCGGAGTCAGCCGCTCCAGCAGCATCAGCACCGCCGATTCCAGGACGGCCGCGCGCTCCGCGCCGAGCGCCGGATCGGAGGTCGTGTCGACCGGCTCCGGCAGCCAGGGACCGGGGTAGGTCTCGCGCCGTTTCCGGGCCGACTCGGCGACGTTGAGGGCGAGCCGGGTGGCGATCGTGACCAGGAACGCCTCGGGGTTGTCGACGGTCTCGTGCGGGTAGTCCTGCCAGCGTAGCCACACGTCCTGGACGACGTCCTCCGCCTCCGTGACACTGCCCAGGATCCGGTAGGCGATGCCGAACAGCCGCGGCCGCAGCCGGTGATACTCGGCCTCCGCACTCGATTCGGTCCCGGTGATCACGTGATGGACACTACCCTGCGGTATCTGTCAGATTTGGGCTCAGCCCATTCGCCCGAGTTGCGGAGGCTCGCCCTGTCATGGTCGTGCTGATGATCATCGCCGCCTGCTACGGCGTGCTGCAGCTCGCCGCGCTGGGCTCGGTCACCCGGTCGATCCGGATCTCCACCCTGCTGCTGGCCGCGATGGCCGGCGCGTACGGCTGCGGCATGCTCGCGCTGCTGGGCGAGATCGGCTACACCCGGGTGATCGCGATGATCACCGGTGATCAGCTCTATGAGGTGATTCGGACCGCCTCACACACCGTGGACCCGTTCATCGAAGAGCTGGTCAAGGTGCTGCCGTTGATCTTGATCGCGTGGCTGGCCCGCCAGCTGCATAGACAGTGGGGCGTCACCGACTACCTGCTGGTGGGTGCCGCGATCGGCACGGGTTTCGCCTGGATGGAGGCGATGCTACGGTTCGCCGGCGACGCCGGGCGGGCGATGAGCGACAACGCCGGCGGATTCCTGCTGCCGAGCATCTCGCCGCCGCAGATCGCCGGGATCGGCCCGACGCTGCTGACCTGGCTGCCGCCGCCGGTCCGGACTGCCGACATCCTCGGGCTCGCCGGGGCGACGGTCAACCTCCATCTGGTCTGGACGGCGCTGGCCGGTCTCGGCCTCGGGCTGCTGGTCCGGATGAGCGGCTGGTGGCGGCTGCTCGGGCTGGTCCCGCTGCTGTACGCCGGCGTCGATCATGCGGTGAACAACTACGCCATTGTCACCTTCCACGACGGCTTCGTCGAGTGGCTGCTGTCCGTCGCCGAGGCATTGCGGAACGTGCTGCCGTTCCTGGTGCTGGTCGGACTGGTCCTCGCGGTCGGAGTCGACCTGATCCTGCACCGGGACGTACGCCGGGCGAACCCGCAGTTGATCACCGCGGCGGAGCGGAACAGCAAAGCCGGAGCCCTGGTGTTGTTCCGCTACGCCACCCTCGCGCCACCGTGGTCAACGCTGGTCGCGATCCGGTTCGCGCTGGCCCGCCGTTCGGTCCGGTACGCCCTCGCGGCCCGACCCGAGCAGCCGCCGCCACTGCAGGCGACCGTGGTCGAGATCGCGGCCATGATCGACAGCTCATTCTCCCGGCAGGCCTGGCAGACCAAGGAGATCCAGGCCCTCCGGCCGACTCTCGATCTGGCCAAGTTGATCACCAACTGGCGGTTCCTCCTCTGGCTGATCCTCGGCATTCCGCTGTTCCTCTACTTCGTCGCCGGCGCCGTTCCGGCCACCAGCGGTCTGCAGGACCTGCTGGAATCGCCGGTGATCTTCATCGGCCTGGTCGCGCTGACCGTGATCGCGATCGGCTACGGCGGCTGGCAACTGGCCCGGCTGATCATGAGTCTGCAGAACCGTGATCATGGCGGCTGGGGCGAAGATGTCCTGCGCACCGGCCTGCGGATCTCAATCGGCCTGGCCGCCCTCCTCGGCGGCATCGGCGCGGTCCTCCGCGCACTCACCGGGACCGCCGGCGACGGCCGTCCCATCGACAGCTTCCACATCCTTGAGGCGTTGGGACAAGCCCTGCTGGTCGTCGGTGTCCTGATGGCCCTAGCGGGGTTGTTCCTGATGTTTCCACCAGGCGGTGCGCTGGTCCTCGCGGGCGGTGGGGTGATCGGCCAGGGCGTTGCGATCGCCGGGATCCTCAAGATCGCAGCTGTGCTCGGGCTCAGCGGCATCGCGCTGATGGCCGCGGCGCAGAACGGCGGGCATGGCGGCGGTGCCGGCGGAACGCCAGGCAACAACCAGGCTCAGAACAAGCAGTTCAAGGACGCCGTGCGCGAGGGCGAGAGGGACCTCGGCCGCAAGCTGAACAAGGAAGAGATCCGCCGAGTTCACGACGAGATCTCGGGCGAGAATCTGGGCTATCACGAGATCGTCGAAGTCATCAAAGGCATGTTCGGCTGATGAAGGAGAGGCCATGAACCAACCGGCGACACCGGAAGAGGCCAGCGCGGGAATGATCGGCCTGTCTGTCTGGGGCGCTCAGCAGGGCCACGGCAGCTTCCTGACCCTGCAGTTCGGTGAGCCTCGGCCAGCTGATCCGGAACGCGGGGCCTTCCACCTGTGGATCTACATGTGTGCGTGGCGAGTCGAGCATGGCCAAGACCTCGGTGCGGCGTCCGAGGACTCGAACGAGCGAATCGCTGCGGCACTCCATCGACTCAATGGCCAGGCCATCACCGCGGTCAGGTTCGAGCGGCCGTCCCTGTCGACGACCTTCGAGTTCGGCGACTCTCGGCTGATCACCTTCGAGAACCACACCGACGCAACCGAGGACCACTCCGAGCAATGGATGCTGTTCCGACCTGACAACCTGGTCCTCAGCGTCGGCCCGGGGTCCGCTTGGAGCCTGTCGCCGGCCAATGAACCCTGAGCTATGGCCCGAGGAGCAAAATGAATCAGGCAACCACGCCAGCGGAGGCGGCGGCTGGGCTGATCGGGCGACTCTCCCCAGTAATCAGCCCTGAGCCGGAGCTTCCGGGGCCGGGGCGGATTCCTGCGGGCTCCGTGGAGCAACCTTGGCCGGTCCGCGGGATCTGGCCCAGGCGACGAAGGCGGTGAGCAGGCCGGCGATGGCGGTGGTGATCGCGACCGGAACCATGCCCAGACCGATGTTGATCGAGGTCGCGCCGATCATGGTCAGCACCAGGCCCGCCGCGGCGATCGGCGTCAGGATCGGCAGGATCCTCGTCGCTGCGGGCACGATCAGGCCGATCGCCCCGATGATCTCGGCGAAGCCGGCGATCTTCAGCAAGATCACCGGGATGCCCATCGAGCCGGCCTCCAGGAATTCCCAGGACGCGAACGCCTTGCTCGCGCCGACGAACAGGAAGTACAGCGTGAGCAGACCCGACACGATCCACACGGCGATCTTCATTTCGATCCCTCTCTCGGCTGCGAGCTTGCGCTCAGAGGGTAGCGCTGTCTCGACCCGGACGAGAAGAGTCGGCACCCTGTCCTTGATGTCGATTCCGCACACCGGATCCCGCGCGTGCTCGCGATCGGGTAGCGTCGCCGGTCGTGGAGTCACGGATGATTCGGGTGGACGGTGCCTCGCTGCACATCGGCGTGGTCGGCGATGGTCCGGACCTCGTCGTCCTGTCCGGGGGGCCGGGCTGTGTGCACTACCTGGAGCGGGACGGGCTCGCACCGGACGGCTATCGGGCCTGGTATCCGGAACCGCGCGGTGTCGGCCGTTCCGAGGGCGGGCCGCACACCATGGAACAGGCCGTTGCTGATCTTGAAGCCGTCCGCGCGACAGTCGGCGTCGACCGGTGGATCGTGCTGGGTCACTCCTGGGGCAGTGATCTTGCGGTTCGGTACGCGCTCGACTGCCCGGACTCCGTAGCGGCAGTGATCGGTATCGCCGGACGCGGTCCGCAACGTGATCGGCTGTGGTCGGCGGCCTACGAGGCGGGCCGGGACTCCGAGCCGGCCATCGACATCGACTTCTCGCCCGAGGTCCATGCCGAGTTGGGCCGCTCGTTCACCGACTGGATCCACAGCCCTGAGTTGTGGCGTCGGCTCGCCGACAGCCCGGTGCCGATGCAGTTCATCGCGGCGGGCGGCGACATCCGGCCGTCGTGGCCGCTGGCTCAGCTCGCGACGCTGGTCCCGCGGGGCTCGTTCTCCACCGTGCCAGGCGTCCCGCATGATTTCTGGTCGACCGATCCCGAGGTGTGGAGCAAGATCACCGAGCAGACGCTGCAGGCTGCGACGACTCAGTCCTGAGGCGGCGCGTCCGTCAGGACCGCGCCCGGCCAGGAGAACCGGATGCAGCCGGGGTTGCCGTTCAGCCGCTCGGGGATCCCGCCGGGTGGCGGCACCAGGGCGCGTTCGACGGCGGTGCCACCGATCGCCCGGTAGAACCCTTGTGCCCGGGCGTTCTGTTCCAGCACCCACAGATACAGGTCCTGGTGGCCGGCCCGCTCGGTGATGATCTTGGCGACCTCGGTGACCAGGATCCGCCCGATCCCGGAGCGCTGCTGGGTGTGCCGGACGTGCAGATTGTCGATCAGGCTGCCCCACTGCGGATCATGATCGAGAAAGACGTGGGTGAAGCCGGCCAGCTCGTCGCCGTCCTCGGCGAGGATCGTCGCCGTCCCCTCCGGAAGAGCGAGTCGCTCGGTCCAGACCGCGGTCCGCTCCGTGAGGATGTCGCCGTCCAGGTAGGCATCCGCGTAGGCCCCGCGGTAGTGCCGTCGCCAGCTGTCGGCGTGCAACTCCGCGACTCGCTCGGCATCCTCCGGGCCGGCGGCGCGGAGGCGGATCGATGACGGTTCGGTGGCGGTCACACCATGATCATCTCAGGACCGGTCCGGCCGGCCGGAGTCGTACCGACTGCCGAGACCCATCGTCGGGTCAGGCGGCCGGGGCCTCGCGCGGGGCGACCTGGGCAGGTCCGGCGAACCGGGCCCAGGCCACGAAGGCGGCGAGCAGGCAGGCGATGATCGTCTGCCAGATGATGGCCGGGGTGCCGGTGACGATGTTGGCGATCGTGGCGGCCAGCATGGTCAGGGCGACACCGACCGCCGCGAGCGGGGTGAGGATCGGCAGGATCCTCGTCGCCGCCGGCAGGATCAGCCCGATCCCCCCGATGATCTCGGCGAAACCGGCGACCTTCATCGCGACCACCGGGATCCCGTGCGTCATCGACTGCACGGTCTCCGCCGAGGCGAAGGCCTTGCCGGCGCCGACCATCAGGCAGAACAGCGCCAGGATTCCGGACACGATCCAGACCGCTACCTTCACCGCGCACCTCGTCTCTGCGGACAATGATGCTTTGAAGGTAGCGGTCCCGGTCGCCGGATCAGCGCAAATGCAGGCCGATGTCGCCGTCGTTCGTCGACGCGTCGATCGTCCGCGTGGCAGCCGGATCCTCCGGCAGCGTCTTGCTCACCGCGCCGTCGTCGACCTTCGTGGTGATCTTGTACGGGCCGTCCGGAGCGGCGACCTCGATCCGCCCGTCGTCGCTGTGCGCGACCACCGTCTGCGGCGCGGTGCTGAAGTCGAGCTCGACGTCGCCGTCCTCGGAGCGTGCGGTCACCCGGGGCGAGGTCAGCCCGGTCGCCCGGACGGACCCGTCGTCGGTGGCCAGGCTCAGCACGCCGCGGGCATCGTCGATCTCGATGTCTCCGTCCCGGGTCTCGACGGCCAGGTCGGCGGCGAAGCCGGTCGCGCGCACCGTGCCGTCCTCGGCCCGGACCCGGAGCTTGGTGTCGGCCGGGACCTCCAGCCGATAGCGGAGCTCGCAACTGGTGAACATCCCGTGGCAGCGGGAGGTCAACCGCAACGTCCGGTCCGACTCCAGCTGCCAGTCCACGCCGGTGTCACCGAGCCACTTGTTGGTCTTGAACCAGCGGGTCACCGCGACCTGTCGTTCCGAACGATCGACCGGGACGATCTCGACGTCCCCGTCGTTGGTGATCACCGTCAGCTCCGGCCCGGCGAAATCAAAGGTCTTCTGATCCGGGACCTGCCCCCGGATGGCGGACCAGCCCGCGCTGATCACGACGGCGGCGAGCAGGGCCACCACGACGATGACGACACGTTTGCGCTTCATACCCACGAACCTAGGCAGAATCGCGATCCGGCGGAATCAGGCCACCCACCGACTCCGACCTCGGGTTATCCCCCCTCGCGACCCGCGGCTGGGTCGGTGCGGGCCCAGGAAAGCAACGACCCGGGAGACCCGCCAATGTCTGGGGTCTCCCGGGTCGGTGCGGGGTCGAACGCGCGGACTAGCGCGCGGCCGTGCCCTCCACGTAGTCGTCGTCGTGGCTCTTCACCCAGGACATCAGGTCGCGCAGCTTGTGCCCGACCTCCTCGATCGGGTGGGTCTCACCCTGCTGGCGCAGCTTGGCGAACTCCGGGCCGCCGGCGTCCTGATCATCGATGAAGCGCTTCGCGAAGGCGCCGTTCTGCACGTCGGTCAGGACGGCCTTCATGTTCTCCTTGACCCGGGCGTCGATCACCCGCGGGCCGGAGACGTAGTCGCCGTACTCGGCGGTGTCGGAGACGCTCCAGCGCTGCTTGGCGATGCCGCCCTCATACATCAGGTCGACGATCAGCTTCAGCTCGTGCAGGCACTCGAAGTAGGCGACCTCGGGCTGGTAGCCGGCCTCGATCAGGGTCTCGTAGCCGGCCTGGACCAGCGCGCTGGCGCCACCGCAGAGAACGGCCTGCTCACCGAACAGGTCGGTCTCGGTCTCCTCGGTGAAGGTGGTCTTGATGCCGCCGGCGCGGAGGCCGCCGATCCCCTTCGCGTAGGAGAGCGCGAGGTCCCACGCCTTGCCGGTCGCGTCCTGTTCGACTGCGACCAGGACCGGGACGCCCCGACCCTCGGCGTACTCCCGGCGGACCAGGTGACCCGGGCCCTTCGGCGCGACCATGGCGACGTCGATCCCCTCCGGCGGCTTGATGTAGCCGTACCGGATGTTGAAGCCGTGGCTGAAGAAGAGCGCGTCGCCCGGCACCAGGTTGGGCTCGATCGCCTCGGCGTACACCTTGCGCTGCGAGGGATCCGGGGTCAGGACCATGATCAGATCGGCCTCTTCGCAGGCCTCGTACGGAGTGACGACCCGAAGGCCCTGGGCCTCGGCCTTGGCCCGGCTTTTGCTGCCCTCCTGCAGGCCGACGCGTACGTCGACCCCGGAGTCGCGCAGCGACAGCGCGTGCGCGTGCCCCTGGCTGCCGAACCCGAGGACCGCGACGTTGCGCCCCTGGATCACCGACAGGTCGGCGTTGTCGTCGTAAAACATCTCTGCTGCCACGTTGTTCAATCTCCTTGAAGTGATGTGGTCACTTCTCGCCGACTTGTCAGAACTGAGGCTTGCTATAGCCAGCCTGAGTTCTGACAAGTCGGCGAGAAAGGAACGCTAGGACACTACTCGAATGGGTTTGGTCCGCTCGGACCGGATGGTGCGGTCGGTGATCGAGCGGCTGCCCCGGCCGACGGCGACCACGCCGGACTGGACCAGTTCCCGGACCCCGTACGGCTCCAGCAGTTTCAGCAGCGCGTCCAGCTTCTCCGGGCTGCCGGTAGCCTCGATCGTCATGGCGTCGGCGGTGATGTCGACCACCTTGGCGCCGAACAGGCCGACGATCTCGATCATCTGGCCCCGGGTGTCGGCGTGCGCCTTCACCTTGACCAAGATCAACTCGCGGCGTACGGCGTCGTCCAGTTCGACGATCTTGAGCACCTCGATCAGCTTGTTGAGCTGTTTCGTCAGCTGCTCCAGGACCATGTCGTCGACCGTGACGACGACCGTGATCCGTGACATCTCCGGGAATTCGGTGGGCCCGACGGCGAGCGAGTCGATGTTGAACCCCCGGCGCGAGATGAGGCTGGAAATCCGGGCCAGGACACCCGGCTTGTTCTCGACCAGCACGCTCAGCGTATGGGTGGTCACAGGTCCTCGCCCTCCCAGTTCGGCGCCATGTCGCGGGCCACCTTGATCTCGTCATTGCTGGTGCCGGCGGCAACCATCGGCCACACCATGGCGTCCTTGTGCACCACGAACTCCACCACCACCGGTGCGTCGTTGATCGACATCGCCTTGTCGATCACCGCGTCGACGTCCCCGGGCTGCTCGGCCCGCAGGCCGACGCAACCCATCGCCTCGGCCAGCTTCTGGAAGTCCGGCACCCGGTTGGTCTTCAGGTCGGTGTTGGAGTAGCGCGAGTTGTAGAACAGCGTCTGCCACTGCCGGACCATACCCAGGCTCTGGTTGTTGATCACCGCGATCTTGACCGGGATCCCTTCCAGGGCACAGGTGACCAGCTCCTGGTTGGTCATCTGGAAGCAGCCGTCGCCGTCGATCCCCCAGACCACCGCATCCGGCAGCCCGACCTTGGCGCCCATCGCCGCCGGCACGCAGTAGCCCATCGTGCCGAGGCCGCCGGAGTTCAGCCAATGACCCGGCTTCTCGAACGGCAGGTAGTGCGCCGCCCACATCTGGTGCTGGCCGACGCCGGCCACGTAGTACGCGTCCGGCCCGGCGATCTGGCCGATCCGCTGGATCACGTGCTGCGGCGACAGCGAGCCGTCCTCGGGCTCGTCGAAGCCGGTCGGGTAGCGCTTCTTGATGTCGATCAGCGAGGAGACCCAGTCATCGATCTGCAGCTTCCCGCTGGCCGCCAGCAAACCGGTCAGCTCGGTGATCACTTCCTTGCAGTCGCCCACGATCGGCACGTCCGCGACCCGGTTCTTGGAGATCTCGGCCGGGTCGATGTCGGCGTGGATGATCTTCGCGCCGGGAGCGAACGAGGGCAGATGGCCGGTCACCCGGTCGTCGAACCGGGCGCCGAGGGAGACCAGCAGATCGCTGCGCTGCAAGGCGCCCACGGCCGCCACGGTGCCGTGCATGCCGGGCATGCCCATGTTCAGCGGATGGCTGTCCGGGATCATGCCGCGGGCCATCAGGGTGGTCACCACCGGCATCCCGGTCAGCTCGACCAAAGCCGCCAGCTCCTTGGCCGCGCCGGCCTTCAGGGTGCCGCCGCCGACGTAGAGCACCGGCCGCCGCGACTCCATGATCAACTTGGCGGCTTCCTTGACCTGCTTGCCGTGCGGCTTGGTCACCGGCCGGTAGCCGGGCAGGTTGATCTCGCTCGGCATGTGGTAGGCGGACTTGCTCTGCAGCGCGTCCTTGGTGATGTCGACCAGCACCGGGCCCGGCCGGCCGGTCGTCGCCAGGTGGAACGCCGAGGCGATCGCACCGGGGATGTCGGCGGGCTTGCGGACCAGGAAGTTGTGCTTGGTGATCGGCATCGTGATGCCGGTGATGTCAGCCTCCTGGAAGGCATCCGTACCGATCGCCGGACCGGCCACCTGGCCGGTGATCGCGACCATCGGCACCGAGTCCATGTGCGCGTCGGCGATCGGGGTGACCAGGTTGGTCGCGCCCGGGCCCGACGTGGCCATGCAGACGCCGGCCTTGCCGGTCACCATGGCGTAGCCCTCGGCGGCGTGTCCGGCGCCCTGCTCGTGCCGGACCAGGATGTGCCGGACGAACTTGGAGTCGTAGAGCGGGTCGTACGCCGGAAGGATGGCGCCACCGGGAATGCCGAATACGGTGTCGGCGCCTACGTCTTCGAGCGACCGCACCAGTGACTGCGCTCCGGTCAGCTGAGTACCCTCAGCCTCATTCTCAGCCATCACAACTCCTTGCCTGGCAATTCAGAAGATTCATGATCGTTTTCTGCGTCCGTACCCGCTCGTACCCAACAAAAAACCCCCGCCGCCGAAAGGCAGACGAGGGAGCGTGTCGGTTGAGTGCGACTCAATCGACACGCTTTGGAAGTACGACAAGGCTGGTGCGCATGTCCACACCCTACCCCGGCCGATCATCGTGTCAATCGGGCCCCGGGCACGTCTTGGCATCCGGATGGACCCTCGGGGGCCCTACATTTTCGCCCCTTCCGCGTGGTCCAACCACGGTGAGCGACAGTGGTTGCGTAAAGTCGCGAGGGTGTCGTGCATCAGCTTCCTGTCCCCCGAACAGCGAGCCACGCTGGGTCAGGTCACCTGTGAACTGAGCCCGGACGAGGTCCGCGCGGCCCATCCGATGCCGCCGGTGACCGCCGGCACGCTGCGCCGGATCCGGCTGATGGCGACCAGCCCCGATCCGCAGATCCGGGCGGCCGCCGCGAGCAAGCGGCAGACGCCGCCGGAGACCCTCGAGACGCTCGGCCGCGACGCGGACCTGATCGTGCGCAGCAGCGTGGCCCGGAACGACTCCGCCGCCGCCGACGTGCTGCGCCGACTCGGCCGGGACGCCTCGGCCCAGGTCCGCGGTTGGGTCGCGGCCAACCGGGTCTGCCCGACCGACGTGCTGGACACCCTGGCCGACGACCCGGACGAGACCGTCCGCAAGGTCGTCACCTGGGCCCGCGCCTGGTAATCCCGCCGACCCGTCACATCCGCTTCGACACGCCGCAGAAACGGCCGCGGCTGTGACGTCTCGGGCTCTTCTGCTGGATGTGTGGGTCATGTTCTGCCGGGGAGGGTGGGTGGGTGGCCGCCGAGGGCGAGCATGATCAGGCCGATGAGGGCGTCGGGGTTCTTGATTCCGAAGGCGATCCGGGTGCGTAGTCTGATCTTGGTGTTGACGGCTTCGGTGCGGCCGTTGGATAGGCCGGATGCGATGGCGATCATGATCGGACCGCGCTGGTTGGTGACTGTGCGGGCCAGGTCGACGAACTGTGGGATCCGGCACGCCCGGGCGGATCGGATCCATCGGTCGAGCGCTTCGGGGGCATCGGCCGGGTCGATCTTGAAGATGGCTCGCAATCCTTCCTTGAGTTGGTAGGCCCGAAACAGTCGCGGGTCGGTCTGCGCGATCCAGTCGAGCTGGGCTTGCTGTCGATCGGTCAGGTTCTCCGGGTTCTTCCACAACGCGTAGCGGGAACGGGTCAAGACCCGGACCCGCTGATGGGCCGGGAACGCCTCGCCGGCGTCGATGGGGGTTCTGCCTCGGCCGCGGGAATTGGCGCGGGCGAGGCGGCGGGTCTCGCGCCAGATCTCCACCCGTACTTCGCCGAGCGCGTCGTTGGCCCACTTCACGACGTGGAACGGGTCGGCGGCCTGGATCGCGTTCGGGCAGTTCTTGGCCACCACGTCGGCGATATAGGCGGCGCTGTCGGCGGTGACGTGGGTGATCAACTCCGCCCGTTCCGCACCGAGCAGGTCGAAGAACCGCTGCAGCGTGGCCTTGCTCTGTCCCTGCCCGGCCCAGACCAGCCGACCGGTGTCGTGGTCGATCACATCGGTCAGATACAGATGCCCACGGCGGTAGGAGATCTCATCGATCCCGATCTTCCGCAGCCCGGCGAACCGGTCGAAGGTCAGCTCCACATCGGCCCAGACCCGGGCAATGATCGCACCCACCGTGCGCCAGGCCACTCGCATCAGCTCGGTGACCGCGCTCTTCGACGTCCGAGTGGCCAGCCAGGCCACCTGCTGCTCAAACGCGTGCGTGCTGCCCGCGCCATGCCGGGCCCACGGCACATGTGCCACCACCACCCCGTGATCACGACACCGCACCCGGGGCGCGTCGGCCTCGACGAAGGCCCGAACCGTTCCCAGATCCAGAGCCCGCCACCGCCGCCGACCCCGCCCCGTGTCATAACCCGGCGCCGGCCGGTAACACCGGCCACATCGACCCCGCCGGCGTGCCACCGGACGAACCGCCACCGTCACACACCCCCCCATCGGGTCCGGACCGGACGGGATCGAAAACCACGTCCTCGATCACCGCATTCTCGATCCCGAGCAGAGCGCCCCATAGGCTGACATCACGCACGCCGTTCTCCTGAGCATCTGGTTCCTGTTCTTCGACAGCTCAGAAACCTAGACAGGGAACGGCGTGCACCCAGTTAGCCACGCTCAACCCACCCACACATCCAGCAGAAGAGCCCGTCTCGGCGGAATTTCGGTGACCCGTCAGATCCGCGCCGATTTTCGCGGCGTGTCGGAGCGGATGTGACGGCTCAGCGCGGGCGGCGTTGGTCGCGGGGCGGGAGGGGGTGGCGGACGTTCTGGTCGGCGGGGCCGGCCTGAAACCAGTAGGCGACGGTGGAGATGTCGTCGTTGCGTTCGAAGTGGCCGTGGTCCCAGGCGCCGATCTGCTGCAACGTGACGCGGAGCCGGCTGGTGAAGATCACCGGATCGGGTAGCTGCCAGCGATACATGCCGTGGGACTGGGCCGTCGGTGTCGCGAACGGCGACGCCTGGGTCTCGTCCTGCACCGAGTAGAACGGATAGCCGCAGTACGGGGCGCTGAAGGTGATCGGGTTCGGCGCCGGATCGCGGCGCAACGCGTCCTGGAACGCCCAGGCTCCGCCGGCGTAGTCCTCCAGGCCGGTGCTGCACTGGGTCGGGTAGTCCGTGTCGCCGTCGAGGTAGAACTTGAGCTCCCCCTCGCCCCACCAGTAGCGCTCCAGCGCGGTCAGCCCGAGGTAGCTGCCGACATACGATCCGGCTCCGGTCAGGCCGTCCAGCAGGACGTGATCCTCACCGAGCGTGCCGATGCCGTTGCTCCGCCGCCACTGCGCGTGGAACGTCGCGGTGTCGTCGCCGAGGTCGTCGCCGACCGTGTAGTCGAGTTGGTAGTAGATCCCGTCGACCCGGCCCGGATGATCATTGCCCAGCTCGATCCGGGCCTTGCGGCGGAACGGCATCGGGAAGTAGCAGTTCATCCCGCCGGTCGGCGCGACCACGATCGGCACTGACGTGATCAGCGCCCGCTGGCCGAAGCCGTTGCAGAAGAAGTCGCCCAGCGGGACCTCGACGGCCGGGTCGGCGGCGTCGTCCCACCAGATCCGCAGCACCAGGTCGCGGAGCACCCAGGGGCCGGCGGAGGTGCGGTCCGGGACGGTCATCCAGATGTGTCGGATCACGCCCGGGCCGTCGATCTCGGCCAGCGTGGCCGATCCTCCGGCGTCGATCCCGATCGCCGGCCGGCCCTTGCGGGACGGGCCGAGCGCCGACGCCTCCATCGCCGCCCGACCCGGCTCGCCGGTCGGGTTCTCGGCGTTGATCGAGCGGCTCCGCACGGCGCCGGGCGCGCGGGTGATCATGGTCCAGTCGGGCGAGGTCATCGGCTGCTCCAGGTGTGATCGGACGTCCGATCCACCACCCTAGGGCGCATCGATCGAGTCCCGGCCGGCCTGCACCACGGGCCGGAACACGGGCCGTCGAGTGGACCCAACGGGCAGCTCTCAGCGTCGAACCCGTAGCCAAGGTGTCCGGTTGATCGAACGCCGGACTCCGTCTCATCCACCGAGTGTCGAGGTGATCGGGCCTGCCCTTCGACAGGCTCGGAGAACGTACGCCTCTCGGGTGCTCGCCCTTCTTGCGCTGGACCACCGCCCGCACCGCTGGATCCGCCCGAGGCCCGGGCGCTCGTTCCGGGGGCACAAACACCACGCGGGATCTCCGCCAAGGAGTGGATCGTCGTCAACGTCGGCGAGCCCGCTCGAGCCCAAAGGGGTTCCGCTCCCCGAACGCAAACCACTCGAAGCGCTCGGCCAAGCAAGTGACGATCGCCAACATCGGTGAGCCCGCCCGAACCCAAGGGCTTCGCTCTCTGAGCACAACCCCCACTCGGGGAGATCGGCCCGCTGGATCGTCGCTCACGGTGGCGAGTCCGCCGGAGGCCAAGGGCGTTTCGTTCCCTGAGCCTAATCAGTTCTGGGAGTGAGTCATCGGGCAAACTCCTGGTTGGTAGCCGACTGGCGGGTGAGCACTTCTTGAGCCTGGACGTTTGAGTCCTGTCGACAGATCGTGCCCTTTGCCGGTAGGTCGGGAGAATGTGATCGCTGCTGGGATGTCGTTGCCCGCCGGGTTGTTGGGTGTGAGCACTGTTTGATTAGGTCGCTGATGGTTCTCCTGCTGGCTGCTGGACCGGTTGGTTGGTGTCGAGAAACCTGGAGGACCGTTGCGATTGTTCGTGGGAGATGACTGGGCCGAGGATCATCACGATGTGGAGGTGATGGACAGTTCGGGTCGTCGGCTGGCCCGGGCCCGGTTGCCTGAGGGTGTGGCCGGGATGGCACGACTGCACACGATGATCGGGCAACTGGCCGGGGAGGATGCCGACGAGGTTGAGGTGTTGGTCGGGATCGAGACCGACCGCGGTCCGTGGGTGGCTGCGTTGGTCGCCGCTGATTACACGGTGTTCGCGGTCAACCCGTTGCAAGCAGCCCGGTTCCGGGACCGGCTGGGTGTCTCCGGTGCGAAGAGTGATGCCGGTGATGCGCATGTGTTGGCCGACATGGTCCGCACTCATGCCCACGAGTTGCGACCGGTGGCCGGGGACAGCACGCTGGCCGTGGCGATCAAGGTCGTGGCCCGGACCCACAAGACGCTGATCTGGGAACGGACCCGCCACACGCAGCGGCTGCGGCACGCGCTGCGGGATTACTTCCCGGCGGCGCTGGTCGCCTTCGATGATCTTGATGCCGCCGATGCTCTGGAACTGTTGGCCAAGGCGCCGACCCCGGCCCAGGCCGCCCGGCTCACGACCGCGCAGATCAGCGCGGTGTTGAAACGGGCACGGCGCCGCAACATCGCCGAGAAGGCGGCGGCGATCCAGACCGCGTTGCGGGCCGAGCACCTCGGCCGGCCCGAGGTCATCGCCGGCGCCTACGCCGCTACGGTCCAGGCCTTGATCGCGGTCCTGACCGTGCTGAACAGCCAGATCAAGATCATGGACGGGCAGGTCGAGGCCCATTTTGGGCAGCACCCGGCCGCTGAGATCATCGCCTCCCAGCCCGGGCTGGGAGCGGTGCTCGGCGCCCGGGTGCTCGCAGAGTTCGGCGACGACCCGACCCGCTACGCCAGCGCGAAGGCCCGGAAGAACTACGCAGGAACATCCCCGATCACCCGCGCGTCGGGCAAGAAGAAGGTCGCCCTGGCCCGGTTCGTGCACAACGACCGGCTCATCGACGCCCTCACCAGCCAGGCGTTCAACGCGCTCCTACGCTCGCCCGGTGCCCGCGCCTACTACGACAGACAACGCGCCCGCAAAGTCGAACACAACCCGGCCCTGCGCCAACTCGCCAACCGCCTCGTCGGCATCCTCCACGGCTGCCTCAAAACCGGCACCACCTACGACGAGACAACCGCCTGGTCCCACCACATCACCACGGCTGCAGCTTGACATCTACCCACCTGGGATGTCTGTCGAAGGGCAAGGCCCGGTTGTCGTGCCAGCGGTGGCCGGGCGGGATCACCAGGTCTGCTTGCCGGTGGCGCGTACGCTCCGGGCATGCGCGGTGCGCTTGCTTCGCTGGGGATGATCTTGGTCGCCCTGCTGGTCGGCTGCACGCCCGAATCCCGGCCGACCGGACCCGATCCGACCCAGCCCGGCCCGACCGGGTCCGGGGCGCCGGCGAGCAGCTCGCCGGGCCCGACGACCCCGGCACCGGCCCCGAGCCAGTCGTCCGCGGTCCCCACGCCGAAGCCCACCCTGACGCCGACCCCGGCGGAGGTGTCCGCGCAACGGATCCTGACCGACATCGAGCGACTGGCCGGTGACATCGGGCCCCGCGAGGCGACGTCGAAGGCGTTCTTCCGGGCGGCCGAGTTGGTCGAGGACCGGTTCGCCGGACTGGGCTACCGGACGCATCGGACCGAGGTCGAGGTGCCGGCCGGGAACTCCTGGGGCACCCGGGTCCGGGCCGGGACGTCGGCCAATGTGATCGCCGACTCGCCCGGGCTGGACCCGGAGCGCTACCACGTGGTGATCGGGGCGCACCTGGACACGGTTCCGGTCGCGCCGGGCGCCGAGGACAACGCCTCCGGGATTGCGGTGCTGCTGGAACTGGCCCGGCTGGCCAGCATCGAGCGGCCGGCGGTGCCGGTCCGGTTCATCGCCTTCGGGGCCGAGGAGCCGCGCGGCGACGGGGACGCGCTGCATCACTTCGGCTCCCAGCAGTTGGTGGCCGACCTGTCCGGGGCCGAGCGGCGGGCGATCCGGGCGATGGTGTCGTTGGACCGGGTCGGCGTCCGGGCCGACTACGTGCCGGTCTGTCGCGGCGGTTCGCACGGCCGCGAGCTGCAAGATCAACTCCGGGCGGCGGCGCGGGCCGTCAAGATCACCACCCGATCCTGTGACAACCAGTCGAGTGATCACTGGTCGTACGAGAAGGAAGAGATCCCGGCGGCCCGGCTGGGCAGCATCGCCTACGCCGGCTACCACTCCCCTAAGGATGTGCCGTCGGTGGTCAACCGAGGGCAGCTCGAACGGGTCACCCGGCTGATGTGGTCCTGGCTCGGCCGGCAGCAGAGTTGATCATGGTCGGGCGTACGGCCCGCGGCTGTGCTCGGCGATGTCGGCCAGGATCGACGCAGCCCGGGCCGGGCTCGCCGGACGCGGCGTGAACGCGTCGTCGATCCGGTACGGCACCGGCTCGACCGCCTTCACCACCCCGTCCCAGGCGACGATCTCGACCAGGATCCCGTCCCGGGTCTTGGTCTGGAAGTCCATGTCGAAGACGAAGTTGCCGAGCGAGTGCACCACCGTGGTGTCGCCGAACCGCTCCCAGCCCTGCACCCAGTGCGGATGGCCGCCGATCACCAGGTCGGCGCCGGCCTCGGCGAAGGCCCGCGCGGCCTGACGTTGGCTCTGCTCCGGCACGTGGGTGTATTGGGTGCCCCAATGTGGCACGACGATCACCAGGTCGACCGCCGCGGCGAGCCGCCGGATGTCGCCGCTGATCCGGTCCAGCGCGGCGCGGTCCAGCGGCCCGGTGCGTGGTGGCATGTCCAGCCGGTTGGTGCCGGGCCGGCTGCCGGTCGCGGCCGGCGTCTCGCCGACCGACTCGGTCCCGATGAACCCGATCTTGATCTTGCCGTCGGTGATCACCGCGGGCCGCCGGGCCCGGTCGAGATCGGAACCGGCACCGAAATAGCCGATCTCGGAGTCGTCCAGTTCCTCGAAGGTCTGCAGCATCGCCCCGCGGCCGTAGTCGCCGACGTGGTTGTTGGCCAGTGACACCAGATCGAAGCCGGCCAGCTCCAGGCCGTCGAGGATCTCCGGGTCGGCGCCGAACGAGTCCCCACCCTGGGTCGGCTCGCCGTCGGTGGACAGGGTCGACTCGAGATTGCCGACGGTGATCTCCGCCGCGGCCAGTCGCTTCGCGTACGGGCGCAACGGCGCGGCCGGATCGTCCCGGTGGGCCTGACCGACCCGCCGGGTGAGCATCAGGTCGCCCGCGACGGTGATCGTGGTGACCTCCCCGACCGGCCGATCCGCCGCGGTGATCAGCGGGTAGCTGTCGACGTCTCGTAACGGATACCGGCCGTCGACCGTCAGCACGCGTACCGTCTCGTCGATCTTGTTCGCCGGCACCACCGCGACCGCTGCCCGGTCCCGGCGGACTCGATCAAGATCATCACCGGCGGCGGTGAAGCGGGTGCCGCCGATCGTCAGCTGGGCCGTGTCACCGGCCACCAGGGCGCGGGCCGCTGCAGCGCCGACGTCCAGCACCGGATGGGTGGCGTGCACGGCCAGGGCGACCGGCATCCGGTGCCGGGCCGGAGTCGTGGCCGGGCTGGACGGCGCGGCCGAGGAGGGCCGCGGTGCCGCCGGTGAGGAAGGTGCGGGAAGCGGCGTCGGCGCCGACTCCGGTGCGGCGCAGGCGGCCAGCAACACCAGCGCCACCGGCCAGCTCCGCCTCATGCGGCGAGCTTAGGTTCGAGCGCAAACCCCACCAGGGCAGCGGTCCGGGGCTCAACCGACGCCCAGCAGCAGGGAGAGGATCATCGCCGGCGGAGCCGAGCAGCAGCCGGAATCTGCGCAGCTCCGGGGTGAGCACCAGCGCCCCACCACGATCAGCGCCGTCACCGACACCTGGACCGACCGGGAGGGCGTGTCCGGATTCGCGACCAGGCGAGCTAGTGTCCTGTCAGGTTAATTCGGTGATTATTTGTTGATCTGTGTGCAGTAGCCGGCGAGGCGTTCGAGGATCTCCTCGGCGGTCTTGTGCCAGGTGAAGGGCTTGGGGTCCTGGTTCCAGGTTTCGACCCAGGCCTCGATGTCGGTGGCCAGTGCCTGGACACTGTCGTGGGTCGAGCGCTGGAGCTTCTTGGTGGTCAGGGCGGAGAACCAGCGCTCGACGAGGTTCATCCAGGACCCGTAGGTCGGGGTGAAGTGGAAGTGGAACCGTTGGTGCCGGAGGAGCCATTTCTGCACCAGTGGGGTCTTGTGCGCCGATAGGTTGTCCAAGATCACGTGCACGTCGAGATCGGCGGGGACTTCCCGGTTGACCTTGTTCAGGAAGGCCACGAACTCCTTGCTGGTGTGAGACTTGCGCAGGTCGGTGATCACCTTTCCGGTCGCGATCTCCAAGGCGGCGAAGAGGTCGATCGTGCCGTTGCGCACGTAGTCATGAGTGGCCCGCTGGGGAGTGGTCGGCAGCATCGGCAAGATCGGCGCTGTCCGGTTCAACGCCTGGATCTGGGGCTTCTCATCCACCGCGAACACCGCTGCCGCGACGGGCGGGTTCAGATACAACGCCACGATGTCGCGAATCTTCTCCACCAGATCGGGATCAGGGGAGACCTTGAAGCTGTCCTGACGCCACGGCTTCAGACCGAACGCCCGCCAGATCTCCGAGACGGTCTGCCGGCTAATTCCGTGCTTGGCGGCCAGGTCCCGGGTCGACCAGTGCGTCGCGTCCGCGGGCACGGTCTCCAGACTCTCCACCACGACCGCCTCGACGACCTCGTCCCCGACCCTGCGTGGGGCGCCGGGACGGGCCGCATCGACCAGACCGTCCAAACGATCCACGGCGAACCGGCGCCGCCATTTCGAGACCGTCACCTGGTGACAGCCCAACTCCTGCGCGATCACCGTATTCGTCTTGCCCTCCGCGCAGGCCAGCACGATCCGAGACCGTGACGCAAGCGCCTGCGACGACTTACGCCGCCGCGTCCACCGCTGCAGCGTGTCCCGTTCCTCCACACTCAGCGTGATCTCTGCTGTCGGTCGGCCCACGCGCCCCATCACGATCTCCCGTTCGCCGCGGACTCCCTTCTCTGCTTGAGAAGTCTTCCACCACGACAACCCAGTGACTACCACGACGTGCCATCTCAGCACTTTCTTAGCGAATTAAACTGACAGCACACTAAGAGGGTGCTGAAGAATCCTGGCCGTGGCGTACGGTGTCCAGGTGCGTGCCCGGCAAGGCGGAGGAGAAGGTCGTAGCGGTGTTCTACGGACGCCGACGACAACGCAGCCGGGTGCGTGCCTGGGCGCCGCGCGGTAGGTCAGGATTCTTCAGCACCCTCCTAGGGGTCCTCGCCGCCGCGTCTCCGGCCCGGGACGGTCGCGGCCGACCGGATTTGTTCGGTTCGAACTGAACTGATCGCCGTTCGGCTCCGTATGCATGGTCAGGACGTGCGCGGGGTGCCCGACGAGAGGCTCAGGGCGCGTGCGTCGACAGGAGGTGTGAGATGAGCCGGTCCTTGGCGACCCAGCTGCGGTCGCAGGATTCGCTGACCACGGCGGTCGAACGGGACGAGGGCCCGCGGGTGCTCCGCGGGATCGTGGCCGCCGCCGTGCTGCTGTCCGCCGACATTCATCTGGTGCTGTATCTGGATGGCTTCGCCGACATTCCGGTGATCGGGCCGCTGTTCTTGGTGAACGTGGTGGTCGGGCTGCTGATCGGCGTCGGGATGCTGATCGTGCGGCACTGGTTCCTGACCTTTCTCGCCGCCGGATTCGGCGCGGCCACGTTCGCTGCGTACCTGATCTCGCGGACCGTCGGCCTGTTCGGAGTCCGGGAGCAGACCTGGGATCCGCAGGCCGTGCTCGCCGCGGTGGCCGAGATCGTCGCGGCGGTGGGTGGTGTGGTCTTGCTCGCCGCACAGTTACGATCACGGAGGGCACGGGGAGAAACGGCGCCGACGTGAGGTGAGGGGAGTGCCGGACAGCCAGGCGGAGCTGATGCGCAGGCTGCATGATGATCATGCAACCGCGCTGTGGTGGCACGCGCTCCGGCTCACCGGCGGCGACCGGGCCCGGGCCGAAGACGTCGTCCAGGAGACGATGCTGCGGGCCTGGCGCAACCCGCAGGTGCTGGACGCCGAGTCGGCGCGATCCTGGTTGTTCACCGTGGCGCGGCGGATCGTGATCGACGAATGGCGCACCGTCCGGGCCCGCAGCGAGGTGTCGGTCGCGGAGTTGCCGGGGACCGGGCGCTACGCTCCCGACCACGACGAGGCCGAGCAGGCGATGCTCGTGTTCAGCCTGGCCGAGGCGCTCGAGCGGTTGTCCCCGCAGCATCGTGAGGTCGTCGTGGAGTGTCACTACCGTGGCCAGTCGGTCGCGGAGGCGGCGCGGCGGATCGGCGTCCCGGAGGGCACGGTGAAGTCGCGACTGCACTACGCGTTGCGGGCTCTGCGGTTGGCGCTGGAGGAGATGGGGGTGACGGAGTAATGACCCAGGACAGGTTCGCGTCCTACGACGCCGCCTACGTGCTCGGTGCCCTTTCGCCCAAGGACCGGCAGGAGTACGAGCAGCATCTGCGCGAGTGTGCCGACTGCGCGACCGCGGTCCGGGAGCTGGCCGGCATGCCCGGCCTGCTGTCCCGGGTGCCGCCGTCGCTGCTGCCGGGCGAGGCGGAGCGGCCCGACCCGCCCGAGGACCTGCTGCCCAAGCTGCTCAACCGGGTGCGGGCCGAGCGATTCCGGCGCCAGATGATCACGATCGGCACGGCGACGCTGGCCGCGGCCGCCTGCCTGGCACTCGTCTTCATGATCGTCTTCCGGCCGGTGATCGATGATCAACCGACGGCCATCCCGACCGCGACGATGAGCCCGGTCAGCAACGCCCCGGTCTGGGCCACGATCGGCCTGCAGGAGGTCGACTGGGGCACCAAGATCGACATGCACTGCATGTACGAGAAGCGCCCGGGCTACAACAAGACCGGGGTCTATCTGCTCGTCGTCGTGGCCAAGGACGGCACCGAGGAAACCATCGGCTACTGGCGAGTGGAGCCGGGCAAGGACGCCCGCTTCCCGGCGGCGACCTCGTACTCGATCGGCGACATCGCGTCCCTCGAGGTCCGCAGCTCCAGCAACAAGACCATCCTCACCATCACCCCCTGACCGGCCGGTTGATCAACGGGCCTCGGGGTCGCGGGCGAGGATGGTGCGGCCACCGTCGACCGGCAGCACCGCGCCGGTGATGAAGCTGGATTCGTCGGACAGCAGGAACACGACCGTCGCGGCGACCTCGTCCGGCCTGCCGACCCGGCCGAGTGGATGGATCGCGGCCATCTCCCGTTCCGTGGCAGCGGCGCCGGCCGGGCCGAGGTCGGCCAGATACTGCTCGTAGCGCGCCGTGGTGATCGAGCCGAGCGCAGCGCAGTTGACCCGGATCCCGTCCCGGCCGTATTCCACCGCGAGGGCTCGGGTCAGGCCTTCGATCGCGGCCTTCGCGGTCGCGTACGGGGTCGCCCCGGGCACCGGCTGCCGGGCCTGATGCGAGGAGACGTTGACGATCGCGCCGCTGATGCCGGTGCCGCGGAACCGGCGGACCGCGGTGCTGCAGCCGATCACCACCGGGGCCAGGTTGAGCTGGATCGCGTCCAGCACCGCCTCCGGTGGATCGGCGTGCACCGAGGCGTCCCGGAAGACGGCGGCGTTGTTCACCCAGCCGGTCAGGTCGCCGGCCCGGTCCGCCGCCTCCTCGGCCACGGCCGGTTCGGCGGCGCTCCCGATCACCACAGCCAGTCGGTCGCGGGCCGGATGATCACCGGCCCATCCCGTACTGGAGCCGTCCAGTTCGACCACGACGACTCGGTGCCCGTCGTCGAGCAACCGTTCGACGATGGACCGGCCGATCCCCTGCCCACCGCCGGTGACGACGACGCCCACTTGACCCACCTTTCTGGCGCTTTGTGCAGGTTGCAACCTTCACAAAGCGCCAGTTTTTCACGTTAACGTGAAAAACCTGGGGCCAGAGTTAGGTGCAGATGGCGCCGACGTTGGCGGACTGGACGAGCTTGACGTATTTGGCCAGGACGCCGCGCGGGGCGGGCCGGTCGATCGGGGTCCAGGCGGCGCGGCGACGCCGCAACTCCTCGCCCGGGACATCGAGATCGAGCGCGCCGTTGGCCACGTCGAGGGTGATCTTGTCGCCGTCCTCGACCAGGGCGATCGGGCCACCGTCGGTCGCCTCCGGGGCGATGTGGCCGACGCAGAGGCCGGTGGTGCCGCCGGAGAACCGTCCGTCGGTGATCAACATGACGTCCTTGCCGAGGCCGGCGCCCTTGATCGCACCGGTGATCGCCAGCATCTCCCGCATCCCCGGGCCGCCCTTCGGCCCCTCGTACCTGATCACCACGACGTCGCCGGAGGTGATCGTGCCGTCCTCCAGTGCGTCCATCGCGGCCCGCTCACCGTCGAACACCCGGGCGGTGCCGGTGATCACCTCGGTGTCGAAGCCGGCGCTCTTCACCACCGCACCCTCCGGGGCCAGCGACCCGGACAGGATGGTGATGCCGCCGGTCGGATGCATCGGATCGGACAGCGCCCGGACGATGGTGCCGTCCAGGTCCGGCGGGTTGATGTCGGCCAGGTTCTCGGCCATCGTCTTGCCGGTCACGGTCATGCAGTCGCCGTGCAGCAGCCCGGCGTCGAGCAGCGCCCGCATCACCACCGGCACGCCGCCGACCCGGTCGACGTCGTTCATCACGTACCGGCCGAACGGCTTCAGGTCGCCCAGGTGCGGCACCTTCTGGCCGACCCGGACGAAGTCGTCCAGGCTCAGGTCCACCTCGGCCTCGTTGGCGATCGCCAGCAGGTGCAGCACCGCGTTGGTCGAACCGCCGAACGCCATCACCACCGCGATCGCGTTCTCGAACGCCTCCTTGGTCATGATCTGCCGGGCCGTGATGCCGCGGCGCAGCAACTCGACCACGGCCTCGCCGCTCTGCCGGGCGTAGGTGTCCCGGCGCCGCGCCACCGCCGGCGGGGAGGCCGAGCCGGGCAGCGACATGCCCAGCGCCTCGGCCGCGCTGGCCATGGTGTTCGCCGTGTACATGCCGCCGCAGGCGCCCTCGCCCGGACAGATCGCCTTCTCTATCTCGGTCACCTCTTCGCGGGTGATCAAGCCGCGGACGCAGGCACCGACCGCCTCGAACGCGTCGATGATCGTCACGTCCTTGTCGCCCACCCGGCCCGGCATGATCGAACCGGCGTAGAGGAACACCGACGACAGGTCCAGCCGCGCGGCCGCCATCAGCATCCCGGGTAGCGACTTGTCGCAACCGGCCAGCAGCACCGAGCCGTCCAGCCGCTCGGCCTCCATCACCGTCTCCACCGAATCGGCGATGATCTCCCGGCTGACCAGCGAGTAGTGCATCCCGACGTGACCCATCGAGATCCCGTCCGACACCGAGATGGTGCCGAACTCCAGCGGGTAACCGCCGGCGGCGTGCACGCCGTCCTTGACCGCCTTGGCCAGCCGATCGAGGGACAGGTTGCAGGGAGTGATCTCGTTCCAACTGGAGGCGACGCCGATCTGCGGCTTCGCGAAGTCGTCGTCACCCATCCCGACCGCGCGGAGCATGCCGCGGGCGGCCGTGGCCTCGAGGCCGTCGGTCACCACCCGGGAGCGCGGTTTGATGTCGGCCTGCGCACCAGTTGAATTCTGCGGGGTCGTGTCGGTGGTCATAGCGCCGTAATCTACGCCCCGGTGACCTCGTGCTTCCCGGAGGTCCGGCCGGCGGTTCGGCGGACCTCGGCCAGCGCCAGCGCGATGATCAGCACCGCGCCGAGCACCGGGCCGAACAGCCCGACGAAATCCTGCAGCGGGGAGTAGCCGAGTTCCTTTCCCTGACCGTACGGCAACAGGGCCAGGGCCGGGCAGGCACAGACCCAGACCACCCAGGTGCCGGCGATGATCTTGGTCCAGCGCGGCAGCGGTTCCAGCGGCACCGGTCCTGCGGCGGCAGCCGCTTCCGATCGGGATTGCAGCCGCAGGGCCACCGCCACCGCAAGCGGCAGGATCCAGACGTAGTGATGGGTCCAGGACAGCGGCGAGGCCAGGCAGGTGCACAGGCCGACCACACCGACCGCGAAGGCGTACTGCCGGCGACGCCACCACTGCGCCGCGACCACGGTCCCGATCAGCGCGATCAGGCCGCCGATCGCCAGTCCGGCCAGAGTGACCCCACGGGAATCGCCGATCAGCCGGAAGAACACGCCCGACAGCGCCTGGTTGCCGACGTAGAGCGGGGACGCGGTGCGGGTGTCGCCGGCGAGCAGACCGCCGAAGAACGAGGCCGTCTGCGGCCAGAGGAAGATCGCACCGATCCCGGTCAGCACCGCGAACGAGACAATGCCGGTGATCGCGATCTTCCGCTTGCCGATCAGGAAGGCGAAGATCACGAACAGCGCAGGGGTGAGCTTGATCGCGGCGGCCAGCCCGATCAGCGTGCCGCGCGGCAGGAACCGGCGGTCGCCCGGCCGGTCCGGCAGCAGATCCATGATCACCAGTGCCATCAGCAGCGTGTTCACCTGGCCGTAGCCGAGGGTGGTCCGGATCGGCTCCACCGCCAGCACGACCACGATCCCGATCACCGCGAGCTTCCAGCCCCGCGGCACACCGCAGCGGCGGAGCACGGTCTGCTGCGCGGCGACCAGGCCGAGGGTCCAGAGCACCTGCCAGAGCACGTACGGGCCGATGGCCAGCGGGATCATCAGGATCGCGGCGATCGGCGGATAGATGAAGTAGAGGCCCCAGCCCGGTGTGGTGGTGGCGAAGATGTCCTTGCCGACCAGCAGATCCCGCACCGCGTAGACGTACACCTGGAGATCGATGGTCTGCGGATCCCACGGGAAATAGCTGCCGTCGAAAGAGATCACGAACGGCAGGATCACCAGTGCGACGACGAACGGCGGCAGCAGTTCCACCGCCAAGCGGCCGAGGGTCCGGCCCGGGCCGCGGGGCGCCGTTGTCGTCTCCGGTTGTGTGGTCAAGGTCATGCGGCTCCGTTGATCCGGGCCAGCACGGCATCCAGCTCGGCGGCGTCGGTCGGCTGCGGGTTGACCAGGTTGCGCAGGCCGGGAGCGTCGGCGTAGCGCGGGATCAGATGCAGGTGCAGGTGGAACACCTCCTGGCCGGCCACGGCTCCGGCAGAGGAGGACAGGTTGAGGCCGTCGGCCTGCAGCCGCTGCACCAACAGCCGGGCGCAGGCGTCGACCGCCGGGCCGAGATCGGCCATCACCGCGGCGCCCTCGATCAGGCTCTCGACATGGCTGCGGGGCACCACCAGGGTGTGCCCGCGATGCCACGGCTGCTGGTCGAGGAAGGCGATCGCATGATCATCTTCGTAGATCCGGCGGGACGGGATCTCGCCGGCGATGATCTTGCAGAAGATGCAGTCAGCTGACATCGATCACGTTCTCCAGTTCCTCGCCGGCGGCGAATCGGCGCAGTTGGTCGGCGAGGAAACGATCCGCGCGCGGCTGGTAGGCCGTGCTGGCGCCGCCGACGTGCGGCACGATGAACACCCCCGGCGAGCGCCACAGCGGGTGGTCCGACGGCAACGGCTCGGGATGGGTGACGTCGAGCGCCGCCCGGATCCGGCCGGTACTGGTCTCGGCCACCAGAGCATCGGTGTCGACCAGCCGGCCGCGGCCGACATTGACCAGCAGCGCGTTGTCCGGCAGCAGTTTCAGCGCCGTCGCGTCGATCAGGCCCTCGGTCTGCGGCGTCAGCGGCGCGATCACGAACACCACGTCCGCCTCCGGCAGCAACTCCGGCAGCCGGTCCACCGGGTGCACCTCGGGCTCGGTCCGGGCGCGGCGGGCGACCCGGGTCACCGAGGCGACCTCGAAGCCGGCCAGCCGGCGCTCGATCGCCGACCCGATCCGGCCGTAGCCGATGATCAACACGCGCTGGTCGGCCAGGCCGACGCCGCCCTTGGCCTGCCAGATGCCGTCCGGCTGATTGCGCGCGAACTCGTCCAGCCGGCGCCCGCTGGCCAGGGCCAGCGCGATCGCCAGTTCGGACGTTGCGGTGTCGTGGATGCCGCCGCCGTTGCACAGTGTCACCCCGTCGGGCACGTGCGGCAGTACGCCCTCGTAGCCGGCGTAAAGGATCTGCGCGACCTTCAGCTTCGGCATCTCCGCCGCGCGGGAGAACGCCACCTTCGGCGGCTTGGAGAGCACGTAGAACTCGACCTCGCCGATCGAGTCCGGCCAATCGCCGTCGGACGGGAAACAGTCGACCTCGATCCCGTCCGGGATGCCGCCGAGCCGGCGCTCGGCTTCGGCGAGATCCTGGTAGGGCAGCCAGACACGGCGGCTCATTGCTGTCATCCTCCGGCGCCGACGGGTGTGCGGACCGGGTACCCGGCAGCGGCAAGGGCCGCCTTCACGTCAGCGATTCGCAGCGTACCGAAGTGGAACACGCTGGCCGCGAGCACGGCGTCGGCCCCGGCGTCGATCGCCGGCGGGAAGTCATCGGCCCGGCCGGCGCCGCCGGACGCGATCAGCGGTACGTCGACGACGGCGCGGACCGCGGCGATCATCTCCAGGTCGAAGCCGGCCGTGGTGCCGTCGGCGTCCATCGAGTTGAGCAGGATCTCCCCCACCCCGAGGTCCACGCCGCGCTTGGCCCACTCGATCGCGTCCAGCCCGGCGCTCTTCCGGCCGCCGTGGGTGGTCACCTCGTAGCCCGACGGCTGGCCCGGCGCGCGGCGGGCGTCGACCGACAGCACCAGCACCTGATTGCCGAACCGCCGGGTGATCTCGCCGATCACCTCCGGCCGGTGGATCGCGCCGGTGTTGATCGCGACCTTGTCCGCGCCGGCCCGGAGTAGGACGTCCACGTCGTTGACCGAGCTGACCCCGCCGCCGACGGTGAGCGGGATGAACACCGTCTCGGCCGTCCGCCGGACCACCTCCAGCGTCGTCTCGCGGCCCTCGACCGAGGCGGAGATGTCCAGGAAGGTGAGCTCGTCGGCCCCCTCGGCGTCGTACGCGGCGCCGAGCTCGACCGGGTCGCCGGCGTCGCGCAGGTCGACGAAGTTCACCCCCTTCACCACGCGTCCGCCGTGGACGTCGAGGCAGGGAATCACGCGCACCGCGACGGTCATTTCGGGGTCCCCGCGGCGTGGTTCGGGCGAGCGCAGCGGAGGAGCAGAACGACGTGGGGTGTTCTCACGGCGACTACCCTATGCCGCCGGCCGGACAGGCTTCTCGAAGATCAGCTCGTGCCCGCCGTCCGGAAGCGGATCGCCCGCCGGTCGGAGGCCGCAATCGAGATTGGTCGCCGGGTTATCCACAGATCGGTCCCGACCGCCTGGCGTGATCAAGGTTTACGGCCAACACTGTCCGAACCACCCGGTCCCAGCAGGCGATCGGGCCAGTCGGGAAGGCGGGTTCAGATGACGGTGCGGAAGGCAGGACTGATCGCGACACTGGTGCTCGGGCTGATCATCAGCGGCCCGCTGTCAGCGGTCGGACCACCGACGGCCGCGGCGGACGACGGGGCCGGGAAACTCCTGCTGCTGCTCGATTCCTCGGGTTCGATGAAGGAGCCGGCCGGCGGCGGGCAGACCAAGATCGCGGCCGCCAAGACGGCCGTCACGAAGATCATCGACGGGCTGCCGGAGCAGGCGCAGGTGGGGCTTCGGGTGTACGGAGCCACGGTCTTCGACCGCAAGAACAAGGGTGCCTGCTCCGACACCCAGCTCGCCGTACCGATCGGCAGCGGGAACGAGGCCCGGCTCAAGGCCGCGGTCGCCCGCTTGAAGCCGTACGGCGAAACTCCGATCGCGCACTCGCTGGAGCAGGCCGCCAAGGATCTCGGCGCCGCCGGGCGGCGGAGCATCCTGCTCGTTTCCGACGGCGAAGAGACCTGCGTCCCGGACCCCTGCCCGGTGGCCGCGAAGCTGGCCGCCTCGGGCGTCGAGCTCAGGATCGACGTGATCGGATTCCGGGTCGGCGGTAAGGCCCGGAAGCAACTGCGCTGCATCGCCGAGAAGGGCAACGGCGACTACACCGACGCGGACGACGCCGAGGATCTGGAACGCAATCTGAGCCAGCTCTCCAGCCGCGCCTTCCGGCCGTTCCGGTTCGGCGGCACGTCGGTCACCGGGGCCGATCGTCCGGAGTCGGCTCCGGAGCTGGTTCCGGGGACCTGGCTGGACCGGATGGCCGACGGTGACGCGACGAAGTTCTACCGACTGCGCCGCAGCCAACCTGGCTCGACCTTCTGGATCGGCGCCGGCCTGCTGGCTCCGCCGGGTCTGCTGATCCAGCTGTCCCTGCGGTTGTACGCCCCCGACGATCTCGACTCGCCCTGCGCCAACGCGAAGCCCAACCTCACCAACTGGACCGGAGGTCGCCGGTTGCTGACCGGCTTCGTGATCAGCCAGAGCGGCGACGAGGCGTGCACTCGATCGGCGGAGTTGCTGCTGGCCGTCGGCGCCGGCGCACTGACCCGCGAACTCGGCGGCGATCCGATCGAACTGCGCGTCGGTGAGGAGCCGCCGCTGCGCGACCGCTCGGAACTGCCGGCGGCCGCGGGAACACCGAACTGGCGCGCGATGTCCCCAAGCCGCCCGACGCCAACGGTCGGCGGCACCTCGTTCGGCGATGCGCCGACGCTTCGGCCAGGCACCCATGCCACCGACATCGCTCCCGGCGAGTTGCAGACCTATCGGGTCCGGGTCGGCTGGGGCCAACGACTCCAGGTGCTGGCCAGCACCGCGCGGCTGACCGATGCCGATCGCCGCCTGGTCGGAATAGGCCGTCACGTCGAGCTGGGCCTGCTGTCGCCCTTCGGCGGCCCGGCCGAGATCTTCAATGTCCGGGATGCGCCGGCGCCGACCACGACGCCGATCGGCCCGGACGGCAGCTTGGTCGCCGCGTCGACCAAGGAGGTCCGCTGGCTCAACCGGGAGGACAGCCGGGAGCACGATCATGGCGCCGGGTTGGCCGGCGACTTCTTCATCACCGTGCGGCTGGACGGTGCCGACGGCGATCCGCCGTTCGCGGTCCCGATCAAGCTGACGGTCGCGGTGGTCGGTAAGGAACAGAACCCACCGCCGTACCAGCGGGCCGTGCCGCCGACGCCCACGCCGACATCCTCGACGCCGAGCGTGACATCGGCTCCTCCCGACCCCATCCCGAGCGGCGCCGGCCCGGTCGTTCCGCCGAGCCCGGGCCCGCCCTGGTGGCCGCTCGCAGCGGTCGGTGGTGCCGTCCTGCTCCTCCTCGGTGGCACCGCTGCCCTACTGCGATTGCGTCGCCGGCAGACCGGTTCGTCGCCGCCGTCGATCAGCTGATCAGGAGGTCGCGTCCTCGTCTTCCGCCGGGCCCAGCGGACGATCACCTGGCCCGAGCTCAGTTCGGGGCGGGCTCGGCCGGTTGCCGGAGCAGCCGGGTCTGCGGAGCCCCGACCAGGGCCGGCGCGGCCGTCGGTGTCGACCAGACCTCAGTGATCAAGAAATCGCGGAACGCGGTCGCGCGCTCGACGGTCTCGAAGTCGAGCTCGATCATGATGAACTGTGGGTCGTCGACCGGGCAGCGGACCCGGTCGGCAACGACACCCGCTCGGTCCCGGGCGGCGCCGAATCGGGCGAACGCCTGCCGCCAGGTCGGGTAGTCACTGATCCGGTGTTCGATGTGCAACGTGATCATGGTTTCTCCTTGTCGGCTCGACCGTAGGCCGGGCGGACCGGTCGGCACCATCCGCGAATTCTGGGGTACTTCCGGCGTACGCTGACGTAGTGGCAACGACGCCGCGAAGGACGCGAACCCAGCAGCGGATCCGGCGGATCTGCGAAGCGGGCCACGACGCCCGGACCCTTCGACTCGAGGTCCTTGATCAGCTCCGCGGCGTGCTCGGCTTCGACGCGTATGCCTGGGTCGTCACTGATCCGGAGACGGAGGTCGGCGGTTCACCGCTGGCGGACGTGCCGTGGCTGCCGGAGTTGCCGGCGGCGATCCGGCTCAAGTACCTGACCTCGATCAACCGGTGGACGTCGCTGGACGGCGACGTGGCGACCTTGGCGGAGACCACCGGCGGCGATCTTGCGCAGAGCCTTTTCTGGCGCCGACTGCTGTCCCGGTACGACGTCGGCGACGTGCTCTCCGCGGTCCACCGGGATCGCTACGGCTGTTGGGGTTTCCTGGACCTCTGCCGAATCGGCGGTCGGTTCGAGCCGGCGGAATCGGACCTCCTGGCCGGGATCGCCCGGCCGATCACCCAGGCGCTGCGCCGCGCTCAGGCGCAAACCTTCGGCACCGCCGGCCCGGCACCCGCCGAGGATCCGGTGATCTTGCTGCTAGCCGCCGATCTCGGCGTGCGGGCCCAAACTCCGTCGACACTCCGGCTGCTCCGACTCCTTGTCCCGCCGGACGGCGCCGCCACCCCGGTGCCGGCCGGCGCCTACAACGTCGCCGGCCAACTGCTCGCGCTCGAGGCCGGGATCGATGCCCACCCGGCGATGACCCGGATGCACCTCGACAGCGGCCGCTGGGTCACCCTCCGCGCCGCCCGGATCGGCACCGAGCCGGCCGCCGTGACCACGGGATCCGACCCCCGCGACATCGCCGTCAGCATCGAGACCACCCGACCGGCCGACCGAGCCGAGATCTTCGGCCGAGCCCACGGCCTGAGCCCACGGGAACGAGATCTCCTGGCCGCACTCTCCTCCGGCCCGGGCACCCGGGAGCTCGCCGGCCGGCTGTTCATCGCCGAGCACACGGTGCAAGATCATCTCCGGTCGATCTTCGACAAGACCGGCGTCCGCAGTAGATCAGCTCTGGTCGCCCGCGCCTTCGGCACCTGAGCCGCCACTGGGTTCCTAGTGCCCTGCGGACACTAGTTGATTGGGTGTTTCGGTGTCATGACGATCATGACAACGGTGAACCAGAGCAGGCACAGCAAGATCATTTCGGCCATGTCGCCTCCTCGTTACGCCGTTCCAGTAGACGGTCCAGCTTGTGGTTCAGAACCTGGATCTCTGCACGGAGATCGGCAGTCTGGTTCTTCTCCGTGATGGCGATCTTCTCGACCAGCCACGACGCCAGGGTCGCGGTCACGATTCCGAGGAGGGCGATGCCGCCGATCATCAGGGCTGCACCGGCGAGGCGGCCGGCCCCCGTCGTCGGGAATCGATCGCCGTACCCAACCGTCGACATGGTCGTCAGCGCCCACCACAGTGCGTCGGCAAAGCTGGTGATGTTGGCATCTGGGTTTTCGCGTTCGGCATCGAGTACCGCGAGCGCTCCGCAGAAGGCCATCAGCGCCGAGCCACCGGCCACGTAGATCGCGACTCGCCCGCGGAGCCCGGTGGAGGCCCGTCGATTCAGGATCTCCAGTAGCGCCACCAGACGCAGTAGTCGCAGAGGTCGGAGCAATGGCAGGGCGATGATCAACAGGTCATACCAGTGCTTCATCGCATAACTCCTGCGGTCCTCGGCCAGGATCAACCGCGCCACGTAGTCCAGCGCAAACAAAGCCCAAGTTGCCCAGGAGACCCACTGGAACAGATTTATCCAGAGCGGTCCTATCTCCGGCACGATGATCGGCACCGCGTAGGCGATGAGGAAGGCGACTGCAGCAGACATCAAGGGCCACTGGGCGAGCCGCTCCCAGCGCTCGGTCTGGCTTGGATTGGCTGTGTTCACCCGACGTTCCAACTCGCCGTCTCGCCGCTGTCTGGCCGGTACCTGACCGCGGCGACCTTGTCGGCTCCGGATTCGAAGATGATCCAGCCTTTGGCGCCCTCCCCCAGGTCATACCCCTGATCAGGATCGTCGGTGCGGTCCGGCATCTTGATGTCGCGCCAGTCGGTGGGCGAGTACTGCTCCGAGTCCGGACCAACCAGGTAGCACGGGTCCCAGTCCAGCGAGATTGCCTCTGTGTCCTCGGGCAGCCCGACCACGCAGTTCCTGATCAACGCGCCGCCGGCCCACTTCATGATCATGCTTCTACCCGGCCTTGCGCCAGCGTAAGCGGTCGTCACCGGACTTGAAGGAACACCGCATCAGGGTGCCCTTCGTGGTCACGCCCAATGAACCCTCACCGCTACAGAACGAGCCAGGATGAACCACGGGATACGTCGACCCCGAATCCTCCTCGTCGTCGTCAGATTCAGACTCCCGTGGTTCGTCGGTTTCCTCGGCTTTCGGTTCTTCGCTCTGCTCAGGTTCCGGCTCCTCGGTCCTTTTTGGCCTCGGCGCTGGCTCATCGGTCGAGGGATCTCGGTTCGGCGTTGCGAACTCTGTCTCCGCTGGAGGCACGGCATCTGGGCATTCGGAGAGAACCTCGACCATTTCGGCTCGTTCTGCCTTGGTCACCCACAAGCCGAACTCCGCCTTGACCGCAACCTGTCGAGCGACGAAGCGACACTGAGCGTTGAATGGCAACCACTCGGACGCGTCCTTGTCACCCTTGCTCTCATTCTGGTGTCGCGTAACGGCGAGCAGATTCAAGGGCTCATTCGCAAAACGTTCACGGTCGTCGGCTTCCCAAGCTCGAGCTCCGGTCTGCCACGCGTTGGCCAGCGAAACCACGTGGTCGATCGGAACCAGGTCTGCCTCGCCCTTCTCGAAACTCACAGCGATGCCGGAATACGGATCCTCCAAGTCTCCGGAGATCACAACGCATCCACCTGTCCCCGTCTTCGTCACGAAGCTCGCCAAGTCTCGGCGCAGGACATCGTCGCGTTGCCCACACCCATTCCGCTCGATGTCCTTCCACCGATGCCCGAACTCGTCGCGGTCGTAGTCATCGGTGTCATGGTCATCGACCGCGAGGGTTTGCAACTGTGCCATCGAACTTCCCGGCTCGGCACGCGGCTCAGTGATCTTCGGTGTCGGCGTCGGTGTCGGCGTCGGTGTCGGCGTCGGCGTCGGTGTCGGCGTCGGCGTCGGTGTCGGCGTCGGTGTCGGCGTCGTTTTGGGCGTTGAGGGTGTATCCG
This sequence comes from uncultured Actinomycetota bacterium, assembly GCA_963746025.1. GTDB lineage: Bacteria > Actinomycetota > Actinomycetes > Propionibacteriales > Propionibacteriaceae > Microlunatus. The sequence continues at coordinate 43,374 of CAVUZU010000008.1, read as the reverse complement.
CAACCTGCACGGACGCCGAAGCGGCGACCTGAGTCGGGGTCATGGAGCTGACGACTACGAGGGCAACAAAAACTGCCAGCACGGGAATGCCGGACAGGATCGCGGCGATCATCGTCTTCTTGGCCGTGCTCGCCCGCGTCTGAGGCTCCTGACGAATGTACTTGGTCCACCGAGTTCCGTCGAAGAAGCGCTCCATGTACGGGCGGTGTGGATCCGGCCTCCAGCCAGGTTCGATCGACCTGATCATGACGCGACTGCACCAACTGCTGGCCGCGGCGGTTCTCCGGTAGGCACCGAAATCGTCCGACGGCAGGTGTCCACCACAGTCTGCCCATGATCAACGTAGCGGCGCAATCCAGCCCGGTTGAGGCTGTGGCCGGCACGACTCGTCGGATTTTTCCTCGGGTCCGGCGGAGCGAGACCCAAGGAAGCCGCTGACGCTGCAGCCGGTGGCGAGATCACCACAGGAGTCGCCCCCGCGAAGGGCCTGTAGGTAAAGTTGCTCATGATCAGTCGACTCCCTTAAGTCGAATGGTTGACCCCACCAGCAGCGGAGCCTGCCGGTGGGTACCTCGGTTGAGCGGGCGGCAACCCGCTCACCGAGGGCAAACTGAAGGGATCGTTCTGGGTGCGCCGAGATCGGCGACTTGCTTCTCCCCCCTAGTTGAAGCTTGCAACAGGCTACGCCAAGCCCTAGCCACTCGGGGCGAGTTCACGGGGATTGAAGGTTCGAATCGTAAACGGTGCTTCTTGCCTACGGGAAGGGTTCTGGGCACCTTCCTGACTAAGGGTCTGCTTCTCAAAAGGTCGCCACTGCTGAACCTTGGCGGACTTACAAGCCCGCTGCGTGGGAGAACAGCAGCTTTCACACGCGACCGCGAACGGTCCTCCGTGACCGGGCATCCCGCCACGAATCCTGTTCGCACCGCCCTCAGATCCAGGCAACCGGGAGCGCGGCCGGCCGACTGTGGCCAAGCGCGTGCAAGATCATCTCCGGTCGATCTTCGACAAGACCGGCGTCCGCAGCCGAACCGCCCTGGTCGCCCGCGCCCTCGGCACCTGAGCCATCACTAGTGCCAGTTGCTGATCATGACGTCGTTCGGTGCGGCTTCGCCCTGACCGGTTTCGACCAGCTTCTTGAGACTGATCAGGAACATGGCCCATTTGGTGCTGCAGTGGTGCATGAACTCCACCGGCTGCTGCCAGCCGAGGTGGCTGAACAGGATGACCGTATGGCCGTCCTCTTCCTTGAGGTCGAAGCGGATCCGGGTGCCGGTCCAGTCCCCGGCCTCGCCGACGACGTCCCAGACCACGCATCGACCGGTTTCGTGCTCGACGACCCTCAGGTCGATTCCGCTGTCCCCGAAGCGGAACGTGATCACGCCGCCGAGGTCCGCGTCGCCGCTGGTGTCCTCGGTCCACCAGCCGGCCAGTCCGTCGATCGTGGTCAGCGTCGCGTACACGTCGTCGAGCGGCGCCAACACGCCGACTCGATGCAGGATGTCCACCATGGCGATTCTCTTCTCCTGCCCGCTCTGCTAGCGATCGCGTAGTTCGTAGGTCCGGCGGACGCTGCTGCCGGTGCTGAGATCCGCGCCGTAGACGTGCAGGGTGATCGCGGTCGTGTCGCCGGTGTTGCACACCCGGTGGATGTCGTCGGGCGGGGCGGCGCCGCTGACCGAGCCAGTGGGCCGATGCAGCTCGCCGAGCTCGACCAGGTGATCACCGTCGATGTCGTACAAGGTCTCGGTCTCGGTGCCCTGCAAGATCAGGAACGTGCACCAGACGAGATGATCATGGATCTCGGTCAGCTGGCCGGGACGCCAGACCACCGCGGACACCGAGAAGCTCGGTTCCGCGTGCAGGGTGTGTCGGGTGTAGTCGTCGGGCGAACCCGCTTGCTCTTCGGCGGTCAGCAGGCCGACGCGGGGATTGTGCAGGGCGAGCAGGTCGGCCACCCGCTGCGCGATCGTCGCCGGGTCGCCGGGGCGGCGGGTGCACCGGCGGAGGCATTCGACGAGGTCGGCCAAGCCGGGCCGGGAGGTCAGATCGAGTGGGGCGATCAGTTGATCGGTCATAGAACGATGCTGCGTCCGGTTAGTCATGATGTCCAATGCCAATATCTGCCGAGTTGTATAGATAAAGTTGATCCATGAATCTGACCCATCTCCGGGTGCTGGACGCGGTCGCCCGCCACGGCTCGGTGACCAAGGCGGCCAAGGAGTTGCACTACTCCCAACCCTCGGTGAGCCACCACCTGGGCCGGCTCGAGGCCGCGACCGGCGCACAACTCATCCAGCGGGTCGCCCGTGGGATCCGGCTGACACCCGAGGGCAACCTCCTCGCCCTGCGCGCCCGGGAGATCCTCGGCCGAGTGGACGCGGCGTCGGTCGAGTTGGCCGCGCAGGTCGGGCTGCGGGCCGGCCGGGTCCGGCTGGCCGGGTTCCAGACGGTGCTCAGCACGATCGTTCCGAAGGCGGCGGCCGAGCTCACCGCGCGCCATCCGGGGGTCGAGCTGAATCTCGTCGACGTGCATCCGGTCGAGGGGCTGCGGCTGGTGCGCGACGGCGAGGTCGACATCGCCCTGGTCTTCCGGCACGCCGACACTCCCGTTGAGGAGCAGGGATTCCGGCTGACCCAGCTGCTCGACGATCCGCTCTACTTGATCAGCAAGGAGCCGGACCAGCGACTTGAAGATCATCACGACTCGGCCTGGGTCGGCGGTTGCGAGCGGTGCCGGGCGGCCATGATCACGCTCTGCGAACAGGCCGGCTTCACGCCACGGATCGCCTACTCCACCGACGACATGGTGGTGATCCAGTCGCTGGTCGCGGCCGGGATGGGCGTCGCGACGCTGCCCGGGCTGGCACTCCAGGCCCACCGGGCGCCGGGCATCCAGGCGACCGAGATCGCCGGCAGCGCCCGACAGATCTTCGCGGTGACGTACGGCGAGCCACCGGACCCGCCCGCGACCGCCGCGCTGCTCGAGATCCTGCGGGTGACCGCCTAGTCGACCGGCTCGGGCGATGCGGCCCGGAAATGGCGAGAAGTGTCACCCGAGGCCCAGCCGCTCTACGGTCTCTGCCCACTGCGAGACAGCACAGCCACGGCCAGCCGGCGACCGGACCAACTCCTTGCGAATGACCCCGATGTTTGCGATAGTAAACGCAGTTTGCACTAGTAAATCGTTCGGTGGGAAGGGCGAGGGATGAGCGCACCACGATCACAGGTCCGGCGGCTTGCGGCCGTCGCGCTCTGTGGGCTGATCATGATCGGTCTGATCCTCGACGCCGGATCGACGCCGGCCGCCGCCGACGGCGGGGACGGGAAGTTGCTGCTGGTCCTCGATTCATCCGGATCGATGAAGGAGAAGGCCGGCGACGGCAAGACCAAGATCGAGGCCGCGAAAGACGCGCTCAACGGGGTCGTCGACGCGCTGCCGCCCGATGCGCAGGTGGGCATGCGGGTCTACGGCGCGACCGTGTTCGACCGCAAGGACAAGGGTGCCTGCGAAGACACCCAGCTGGTGGTGCCGATCGGGACCGGCAACCAGACCAAGCTCAAGGCACAGATCGCGAAATACAAGCCGTACGGGGAGACGCCGATCGCCTACTCGCTGGAGCAGGCGGCCAAGGACGTCGGCACCGAGGGACAACGGACCATCCTGCTGGTCTCCGACGGTGAGGAGACCTGCGTGCCGGACCCGTGCCCGGTGGCGGAGCGGATCGCCGCAGCCGGGATCGACCTGAAGATCGATGTGGTCGGGCTCAAGGTCTCCGGCAAGGCCGAGAAGCAGCTCCGCTGCATCGCGGACAAGGGCAACGGCGACTACTACGACGCCGACGACACCGAAGATCTGGAAGACAGCCTGAGCCGGCTGTCCGCCCGCGCCTTCCGGCCGTTCGCCCTGAGCGGCACCGCGATCACCGGCACCGCCGAACCCGGCGAGGCACCCGCGTTGGGCGCCGGGTCCTGGTTGGACACGCTGCCCGGCGAGGCCGAGGCGGTGAAGTACTACCGGCTGCGCCGGAGCCAGCCGGGTTCGACGTTCTGGGTCGGGGCCAGCCTGCTGACCCAGCAGTTCGGCGCCCAGATTTCCCTGAAGCTGGTGCTTCCCGACGGGCTGGCCCAGACCTGCGGTTATGACTATCCCACCACGGTCGGCGCGAAGAATGCCCGGCAGCTGTTGTCCGGGATGCTGACCAGCCACACCGACAACAAGGACTGCAACGCCGCCGAGGAACTGCTGCTGCAGGTAGGTTTCACCGACTACCTGGACGGTGTGGCGAAGGAGCGATTCCAGCTCCGTGTGGACGAAGAGCCGCCGCTGTCGTCGAAGGCCGGCCTGCCAGGCACTGCCGACAATCCGACCTGGACGTCGATGGCACCGACGAGGACCAGGCCGGTCCAGCCCGGCACGTCCTTCACCGATGCGCCGGCGATCACCTCGGGCACGTACAAGATCGACGTGATGCCCGGCGAGATCCAGACCTTCAAGGTCGCCGCCGGCTGGGGACAACGGATCCAGGTGCTGGCCCAGGTCGGGAAGCTCGCCAAGGCCGACCAATGGGTCGCCGCCGGAGTCCGTGGCTATGCGGTGGACGTCCTCTCGCCGTACGGTGGCTCGGCCCATGCGATCTTCTCCAAGGGCGGGCCGAGCGCGCAGAGCTCGATCAGTACCGACGGCAATGAGGCCGGTACGACGACCAAGGAGATCCGGTGGGCCAACCGCGACGGCTCCGGTGCCGATGATCGCCCGACCGCGCGCGCCGGCGACTACTACGTCACTGTCCGGCTGGACCGGACGAAGGAGGACGAGCCGGCGTTCGGGCTGCCGATGACACTGACCGTGGCCGTGGTCGGCAGGGCCCAGGAAGCGCCGCCGTACGTCGAAAGTGGTGCACCGTCCGGCGACCCCTCGACACCGCCCGCAACGCCGCCGCCGAGTTCGGCTTCCGCCGATCCCTCGGCACCTGCCTCCGAACCCGAATCGCCGGGGTCGGCCGATGCCGGCGATCCCGGGAACGGCGACTCTTCCGGCAATCAGCCGGCCGGCCGGCCGGTCGGGTTGATCGCGGCGCTGATCGGCGGGGCGGTGCTGCTGGTCGGTGGCGGCACCGGTCTGCTGGTCTGGCTCCGGCGCAGATCCTGACCGGACAGCGCCAGCCGGAGACCCCTGGCTCCGCGGCTGGAGCGTGCTTGCCCTTCGACAGGCTCAGGGAACGGAGGGCGAGGGTCAGGGAACGACAAGCGTTCAGTGGGCGGCGGTGATCCGGGAGAAGTGCCGGACCGCGTCGTCGGTCCGCGACACGCCATAGGCGACGAGCAGGTCCGCGACTTCGGGATACCGGTCGCGGACCTGTTCGGCTGCGGCGGCGTACTCGTCGGCCGAGGCCGCCAGCCGGAACACCTCTTGGATCTGCCGCACCGCTCCCCTGGGCTCGGTCCGGGACCGGGTGGTGAGGACGTCACCCCGGTGGTCGGCGGTCACCTGGGCCACTGCCTCATCGGGCGTCAACCGGCCGAGCTCGACGTCGGTCACCGCCTCGTGCAGCAGCCGCAGCCGTTCGCCGCTGGCCGGATTTGCCAGCTTGACCCGGTGCCCGTTGATCAACTGGGACAGCATCGGGGCGGAGATGCCGAGCAATCCGGCGAGCCGGCTCTGGCTCAGGCCGAGGACGGTGCCGTAGCGGCCGGCCAGTCGCTGCAGCGTTTCGCCGTAGAGCCTGGTCTGCTCGTCGCGGACCCGGTCGACCTCATCCGGTGTTGCCATGACGTGCCTCCGATTTGCGACAGTGAACGGCACCAGCTTACGACTCAGGCGAGGAAACCGGATCCACCGGCAAATCGGTTCGCCCTCGCGAAGGCGAGTCAGAGCAACAGCAGGACGGCTGCGACCAGACAGATCGCACCGCCGGCGACGAGGCCGAACGCCAGCGCCCGCAGTCCGGGTCGCCGCACCGGGCGCGCCGTCGGGCGGGGCACCGTGGCCGCTCGATCGGGCAGTTCGGCGGTCGTCGGCGCCGACTGCGGTCGGGCTGCTGCCTGGCGGGAGGTCGACGGAGCCGGACGGGTCCGGGTGGCGGGGCCGTCCGGGCCCCAGGCGGGCGGCAACGGCGGCAGGTGATCGAAAACCTCGATCTCCGTCCCGGAGGCACCGGGCCAGTTGATCTTCGCCAGGTCCGCGCGCGCCTGCTCCGCGGAGCCGATCCGGCGGGCCGGATCGGTGGTCAGCAGCGCGGCGAGCAGCTCGCCCAACGGACTCTCCCGGACCGCGGCCGGCAGCTCCGGCCGGAGCGCCGACGGCTTGCCGCCGGTGATCAACTCCAGCGCCACCAGTCCGGCGGCGAACAGGTCCTGCCGCGGATCCGGGTCGGCTCCGGCCGCGGCCTCCGGTGCCAGGTAGGCCGGCGTGCCGATCACCTCGCCGACCCGGGTCAGCCGTGGGTCGTCGATCGCCGCCGCGATACCGAAATCGGTCAGTCGCAGATGTGGCCGGTCGGTCCCGGTCGCGTCCAGCAGCAGGTTGCCCGGCTTCACATCGCGGTGCACCAGCCCGACCTGATGCACCGCGGTCAGCGCCCGCAGCAGCTGGTCCAGCAGCGTGATCACCCAGAGCGGCGGCAGCACGCCGTAGTCCTTGATCAACATCGCCACGGTGCCACCGCGGATCAGCGGCATGGTGAACAGCACCCGGTCGTCCTCGCCGGCCCATCCGATCGGCGTCACGACATGATCGTGATCGATCCGCCAAGAAGTCTCCCGGACGAAGCGGAGCAGCGAAGCGCTGTCGGACTGCTTGAGCACCTTCGCCGCGCGGTAGACGTCCTCGCGGGAGTCCCAGGCGCGCCAGACGGTGCCCATGCCGCCCTCGTCGAGCAGATCGACGAGCTCGTACCGGCCGGCGAACACCTCTCCCATCGGCCCATCCTCGCCGATCCGCGGGCCAGGGCGCCACCGATCCGGCGGCGTTGCGGCGCCGATCGGGCCGATGCGAAATTCCCGCCGCGTCCGGGTCCGGCCACGGTTAGGCTGAGCGCCATGCCGGAGCTCGACCAGACCTTCACCGCCCTGCCGTTGCGATCCGTCGCCGATGCCGCATTGACCCGGGCCCGAGAGCTCGGGGCCGATCATGCCGACGTCCGGATCGAACGGATCAAGCAGAGCTATCGCAGTTATCGGGACAGCAAGATCGAGACCGCGGTCGACGACGAAACGCTCGGGATCGCGGTCCGGGTCGTGCACCAGGGCGCCTGGGGGTTCGCGGCGGGCATCGTCCTCGGCCCGGATGCCGCGTGCGGCCTGGCCGAGCAGGCCGTTCGCACCGCGGAGGTGTCCCGGCCGCTGTCGACCGAGCGGGTCGAGCTGGCGCCGGAGCGCAGCTATCCCGATGCCACCTGGGTGTCGTCGTACCAGCTCAATCCGTTCGAGGTGGCCGATCCGGAGAAGGACGGCCGGATGATCGAGCTGAGCGACCGGCTGCTGGCCGCGGACGGGGTCAATCACGGCCAGGCGCTGCTCTGGTATGTCCAGGAGAACAAGTTCTACGCCGATCTCGCCGGGACGACGACCACCCAGCAGCGGGTCCGGGTGCAGCCGGAGTTCACCGCGATCAGCGTCGGTGATCATGGATTCGCCTCGATGCGCACCCTCGCTCCGCCGGCCGGGCGCGGCTGGGAATACCTGACTGGCACCGGCTGGGACTTCGACACCGAGGTGGCCGAACTGCCCGAGTTGTTGGCGGCGCACGCGAAGGCGCCGTCGGTCGAGGCCGGCCGCTACGACCTGGTGATCGATCCGACCAATCTGTTCCTCACCATTCACGAGTCGATCGGCCACGCCACCGAGCTGGATCGGGCGCTGGGTTACGAGGCCGCGTACGCCGGCACCTCGTTCGCCACCGTTGATCAGCTCGGCAGCCTGCACTACGGCAGTGAGGTGATGAACGTCACCGGCGACCGCGAAGTCGATCATGGTCTGGCGACGATCGGGTACGACGACGAGGGGGTCGCCGGGCAGACGTTCCCGATCATCACCGACGGCACCCTGGTCGGCTATCAGCTGAATCGGCAGATGGCGGCGGCCCGCGGGCTGGACCGCTCGAACGGCTGCTCCTACGCCGATTCGCCGGGCCACATCCCGATGCAGCGGATGCCGAACGTCTCGCTGCAGGCCGCCCCGGACGGACCGAGCACCGACGAGTTGATCGGCCGGGTCGATCACGGGATTTACATCGTCGGCGACAAGTCCTGGTCGATCGACATGCAGCGGTACAACTTCCAGTTCACCGGCCAGCGGTTCTACGCCATCGAGGGCGGCAAGCTCAGCCACCAACTCCGCGACGTCGCCTACCAGGCGACCACGACCGACTTCTGGCGATCGATGGAGGCCGTCGGCGGCCCGCAGACCTACTACCTGGGCGGCGCGTTCAACTGCGGCAAGGGCCAGCCGGGGCAGGCGGCGCCGGTGTCGCACGGCTGCCCGTCGGCCCTGTTCCGCCAGGTCAACATCCTGAACACCGTGACCGAGGGAGGCCAGTGATGCCGGTCAGCACCAAGATCTCGGCGCAGCAGTTGATCACCGACGCGTTGGCGGCGGCGACGCTGCCGATCACCGTGATCGTCCGGGAGACCTACCCGGCCAATCTGCGCTGGGCCAACAACCACCTCACCACCAACGGGCAGATGCACGGCCGCGAGCTCACCGTGATCAGCACCGCCCCGGTGGACGGCGGCACGTCGGCCGCCGTGATCACCCGGCAGGCCGGCGATGATCACGATGTGCCGGCCCAGGTCGCCGCGGCGGAGCGGGTCGCCAGGTCGTCGACCGCCGCGGCGGACGCCGCCGAGCCGATCCCGGCGGGTGATCCCGATGCCGACTTCGACGCTCCGCCGGCGGGCACCGACATCGAGGTGTTCGCCGCGGTCGCGCCGGCGCTGGGCGAGGCGTTCCGGTCGGCCGCTGCCGATGACCGGCTGCTGTTCGGCTTCGCCGAGCACATCGTCAGCACCAGCTATCTCGCCGCCAGCACCGGCCTGCGCCGGCGCTCGGTGCAGCGCACCGGCCGGTTCGAATTGAACGCCAAGTCCGCCGACCTGACCGCCTCGGCCTGGGTCGGCGCGGCGACCGCCGACTTCACCGACGTCGACGTCACCGCCCTGGTCGCGGAGTCGACCAAGCGGCTCGGCTGGCACGCCCGGACCGTCGAACTGCCGCCCGGCCGGTACGAGACGATCATGCCGCCGGGGGCGATCGCCGACCTGTTGATCTATGCCTACTGGACCGCCGGCGCCCGGGCGGCCGAGGAAGGCCGGAGCGTCTTCGCCACCAAGGAGGGCGGCACCCGGATCGGCGAACGGCTCAGCCCGCTGCCGATCACCCTGGCGTCCGATCCCGCCGAGCCGGGAATCGAGTGCGACCCGTTCGTGATCACCACCAGCTCGGGTGAGACCAGTTCCGTGTTCGACAACGGGATGCCGCTGTCCCGGACCGAGTGGATCAGCGACGGCACCCTGACCGAGCTGGTCCGGACCCGGGCCTGGGCCGCCAAGACCGGCGCCGAGCCGGTCGCCACGATCGACAACCTGATCATGGACGCCGGCGGCACCGCCTCGATCGGGGAGATGATCGCCGGCACCGAGCGCGGCCTGCTGCTCACCTGCCTCTGGTACATCCGCGAGGTCGACCCGGAAACCCTGCTGCTCACCGGCCTGACCCGCGACGGCGTCTACCTGATCGAGGACGGCAAGATCACCGCGGCGGTGAACAACTTCCGGTTCAACGAGTCGCCGGTGGATCTGCTCGCCCGGATCACCGAGACCGGCCGAGCCGAGAAGACCCTCTGCCGGGAGTGGAACGACTGGTTCACCCGGACGATCATGCCCCCGGTCCGGATCAAGGACTTCAACATGTCCACCGTCAGCCAGGCCCGGTGACCCTCGCTCTCTCATCGAGTTGTCAGAGGTGAGTAGCCCTATGGGGCAACTGGGTTCTGACAAGTCGGCTTCGGTGCACCATGTGGAGCTGTGGGTTGGTGATCTTGGGAGCGCGGAGCCGGAGTGGGGCTGGTTGTTCGGCGAGCTCGGCTGGGAGCTCCACCAGAACTGGCCGGCCGGACGGTCCTGGCGGGCGCCCGACGGGGCGTACGTGGTGGTCGAGCAGTCACCCGATGTCGAGCCCGGACCGCACCGCCGGACCGCGCCAGGGATGAATCACCTCGCCCTCGCCACCGACCGCGCCACCGTCGACCGGATCGCCGAGACCGGTGATCATCACGGCTGGACACTGCTGTTTCCCGACCGGCATCCGCATGCCGGTGGCCCGGAACACTATGCCGCATACCTGAGCAACAGCGACGGCTTCGAGGTCGAACTCGTCGCCCGCGATAGATGATCTCCGCAGGTGGAGACCGGATCAACGGTGACGGCCTGAACCCGCCAGACACGGCGACGGGACGGGCCTAGCGTCGGGGTGTGACTGCCGACCTTGATCATCTTTCCGAGCCGAGCAGACTCCGCGGGCCCGTCGTGCTGTATCTGGCGCTGGCGGCGGCGCTGGGGACAGCCACGATCTATCCGCTCCAGCCGGCCATCGCCGAGGTGACGGCGGCACTCGGCAGTTCGACCGAGGCGGTCGGCGTCGCGCTCGCGTGCGGTCCGATCGGCTACCTCTGCGGATTGGCGCTGCTGGTGCCGTTGGTCGACCGGTTCCCGGCGCGGAGAGTGATCGCGGTGCAGTTCGGGGCCTTGGCCGTGGTGATCGGTTGGTCCGCGGCGGTCACTCAGGTGCTGACCCTGGGCCTCGCAGTGCTGATGATCGGTGTCTGCTCGTCGATCGGAGCCGGGTTGAGTTCGGTCGCCGGACGGCTGGCCGCACCGGGACGTCGGGCCACGGTCCTCGGCGTCGTCACCGCCGGCATCTCCGCAGGCATTCTCGCCGGCCGGATCGTCGGCGGTTGGCTCACCGACGCCCTCGGCTGGCGGGGGATGTTGTTGATCTTTGCCGCCGGGTGCGCCGTGGTGGCCGGCTCGGTCGTGCTGGTGCTGCCGCGGGTGGACCGCGTATCCCGCAGCGGGTATTTCGCCACGCTGGGTTCGTTGCCCGGTCTCTATCGGCGCTTCGCCGGCCTGCGTCGGGCGGCGATCGCCGGTACCGCCTGGTTCTTCGCGTTCTGTGCCGTCTGGTCGGGATTGGCGGTCGCGCTCTCGGCTCCGCCGTACGGATACTCGGCCGATCGGATCGGACTTTACGCCGCGGCCGGCCTGCTCGGGATCTTCGCGACCCGGATCAGCGGGATCCTCACCGATCGTTTCGGCGCCCGCTCCGTGATCATGATTGGGTTGATCATCGCCGGTGCGGCGGCCGTCCTGCTCGGGGTCTCGCTCGACAACCCGGTCGTGACGCTGATCTGCCTCGGGCTGTTCGACGCGGGCCTGTTCGCCGCCCAGGTGGCCAACCAGAGCACCGTTCTCGCCCTCGACCCCCAGGCCCCCGCCCGGTTCAACAGTGCCTACCTGGTGATCTACTTCGTCGGCGGCAGCCTGGGCACCGCCTTCGGCGCAGCCGCGTACAGCTGGATCGGCTGGACCGGCATCACTCTCTTCTCGGTCGCAGCCATCCTGACCGCCATCGCCCTCACCGCGTCCAACCGACTGATCCGAAATAGGTGCCACTGCGCCAGTTGATTCAGAGATGCGATCGCCGTTCCAATTTCCAGCCAGGAACGGGCCCCAACCAGGTCGGACTGCGGCTTGTCAGAACTGAGGCTTGCTATAGCAAGCATGGATTCTGACAAGTCGGCGAGACGGGGCACGCGCGACCGCCGAAAACGGCATGGCCGTCGGCGCAGCGACCGGCTAGCCTGTCCGCCGTGACGACTCCGGAGGCAGACGAGTCCGGGGCTGCCGGTCATCCGTCAGCCCCGTGATCAACTGATCCTGCGCTGGCCGTGGTGACCAGACGTTTCCCCGACTCGTCTCACCTCGGAGTCTTTCGATGCCTCTCCCGCTCTATCTGCTCGCCCTGGCCGTATTCGCCATGGGCACCTCGGAATTCATGCTCGCCGGTCTGCTGCCGGCGTTGTCGGCCGAGCTCGGCGTCACCGTCGGCGCCGCCGGGCTGCTGACCTCGGCGTTCGCGATCGGCATGGTCGTCGGCGCCCCGCTGATGGCGGTGGTCGCTCGCAACTGGCCCCGTCGGGCGGCCCTCGTCGGGTTCCTGATCTTGTTCCTGCTCGCCCACGTCGTCGGGGCGATCACCGACAGCTTCGGCGTCCTGTTCGTGACCCGGGTGCTTGCCGCCGTGACCAACGCCGGGTTCCTCGCCGTGGCGCTGAGCACGGCGATCTCGCTCGTTCCCGCGGATCGGAAGGGTCGCGCGTTGTCGATCTTGCTCGCCGGCACGACCGTGGCGACCATCGCCGGGGTGCCCGGTGGGGCGCTGCTGGGCACGATGTTCGGCTGGCGGGCCACGTTCTGGACGATCGCGGTGCTCTGTCTGCCCGCCGTGGTCGGGGTGCTGCGTGGATCGCTCCCCCAGCCCGACGGCGCCCGGATCGAGCTCGGCCGCGAGCTGGCTGAGCTCCGTCGCCCACGGCTGATCTTGACCATGGTGGTCGGCGGACTGGTGAACGCCGCCACGTTCGGCGCGTTCACCTTCCTTGCACCGGTGGTCACCGACCTCGCCGGGCTGGCCGAGGTCTGGCTGCCGGTCACGTTGATGATCTTCGGCCTCGGGTCACTGATCGGTGTCACCGTCGCCGGCCGGCTCGCCGATCGGCGGCCCTGGCTGGTGATCATGGTCGGCGGTCCGGCTCTGGTCGCCGGCTGGGCCGTCTTCGCGATCACGGCCCGGCACCCGGCGCCGCTGCTCATGCTGGCCCTGCTGCTCGGCGCGCTGTCGTTCGGCGTCGGCAGCGCGCTGATCGCCCGGGTGCTCTACGCGGCCGCAGCAGCGCCGACGATGGCCGGTGCCTATGCGACCGCAGCGCTCAACGTCGGCGCGACCATCGGACCGGCGATCGCCGCGGTCACGCTCGGCACCAGTCTGGGCCTGCGCGGCCCGGCCTGGGCCGCCGCCACCCTGGTCACGATCGCCCTCCTGGTCGCCCTACCACTCCGAAGGCTGGACCGGTCCGGCCGGCCCAAGGCCCGAGATCGGGTCACAACCCGACCTTGATCATCGCGGTGCGCCGACACAACCTGCCGTCGACTCGGATGTCGCGAATTCTCTTCAGGCTGGGCGAAAGCAGCCACTTCCGCGTGGCAATTCCCAGCCGGAAGAGGAATCGCGACACCGAACCCCCACATCGCCGGTAGCGCACTCACCGAGTGCAAGCCTTGCGGGCGAACCACTCAGCGCGATCTGGAGTCCGGTCGATGTCGCCGCGAGCATCCCGACTCCGTGGGCTCTCGGCTCCGTGGATCCGACCCCCTGGGACCTCGCCTCCCCGGCCCCCGACCGAGCCGCCTCTGTCGAGCGAGCCACCGGTGTCGAGCGAGCCACGTGTGCAGTCGCGCCCACCCGGATCCGGGTGATCGCCGACCAGGATCTCGCCGCTCCGGCTTCCTACTCTCCGGGCTCGGCTACTCCCGACCCCGAGCCATCGCTGAGACGTCACATCCGCTACGACACGCCGCAAATTCGGCCGCGGATGGCTCGGGGTCCCCGCGGAACGTGGAGCGAAGCGGAGCGTTTCGTGGGGTGACATTGACGGGTCGGCGGGGTTAGGGGGCGGGGTTGGTGTCGATGATCTTGCCCTTGAGGTCGGCGGTGAGGTGGCCGCTGCCGTACTTGTCGCTCAGGTAGACCGCGATGGTGGGTTCGCCGTCGCCATGGGTGCCGGCGTCGACGATCACGTACCGGGTCTCCGGCTTGGGTAGGTTGAGCGTCTCGTCCGCGCGCTTCATCAGCCGGGGCAGCAGGTCCCAGTCGATCTTGTCCACGTCGGTAGTGATCGAGCCGTCGGTCGAGCCGGGGCCGGAGTTCCACTGCTTGGCCTCGCCGTCCCGGTACAGGTAGCTGTCGAACGCGCCCTTGCGGCCCTTCACCGGGACGTCGACGACCGCATACTCCGGATAGGCGACCATGCGGGTGAATTTCGTGGTGCCGGTGGCCTCCTCGAACGCCTTGATCGCGGCCTCCATGCCCTTTTTGGTGTGCAGCGAGGATGGCTGGCCCGACCCCGGACCGGAATTCTCCGTCGGATCCGAGGACGTCGGGCTGCTCGGCTTCGGTCCCGGCGAGGGATCGGCGGCCGATGGGCTGTCGATCGGCGGGAACGCGGAGGCCAGCTTCGCCTGGGCCTGCAGCCACGGAACCAGGACGTAGCCCACGCCGGCGATGCCGGCGACCAAAAGCAGGGCCAGGCCACCGATCAGCGAGCCGGCCAGGATCCGCTTCCGCGCCCTGCCTCGTGACGGCGGCCCGGGCCGCCGCTGGACGGTGGACGAGCCCTCCCCGGGCGGCGGTTGGTGGAAGCCCGAGGCAGCCGAGGAGACCGCGGCGGGAGTCGGCTCCGCCGAAGATCCGGACCGGGCCGGCGGGGCCGATCGAGCCAGTGGGCTGTAGGTCGGCGGCGAGCCCGCCGACCCGGCGACCGCCGGTTCCGATGCGTCGTACGTCGGCCACGAGCCGGACGATGCCGAGCCGACGGGCGGTGCCGCACCGGATCGTGACCCGGGATCGGAGGGTCCAGAACCGACGGACGGTGTGGCACCGAAGGAAGCCGAGGACTCGACGTTGGCCGCCGAATCAAAGCCGGCCGGGGCCGCAAACCGTGCCGAGGCATCGATGGCCCCGGGATGGTTGAAGGGCGCCGACCTTCCGGGGCCGAGGTTGATGCCGGGCGGACCTGGATCCAGCGCCTGGACCAGCAGCGCGTCCAATTGCTCCGCCGTCGCCCGGCCGGCCGGGTCGGCGACCAGCACGGCCCGCAGCGCCGGATCCAGCCGGCCGGCCCGCGCAGCCGCCGGTACGACTCCGGACAGCACCGCCGCCAAGGTCGCCGCCGCGGTTGTCTGGCGTAGCGGGTGCCGGCCCTCCACCGCGACGTAGAGCAGCATCCCGAGCGACCACAGATCCGAGGCGGGATTGCCCTCGCTGCCGTACAGCCGCTCCGGAGCGATGTAGGCCGGCGAGCCGGTCAGTCCGCCGGTCGCGGTCAGCCGGGAGGTGTCGGCCAGGTCGGCGATGCCGAAGTCGGTCAGCACCGGGCTGCCGTCCGGCCGCAGCAGCACGTTGGCCGGCTTGACGTCGCGGTGGCAGATGCCGGCGGCATGAGCGGCGCGCAGCCCGGCGAGCAGCCCGCGCCCTAGCTCCGCCACCTCGGCCGGCTCCATCGGACCCGAGGCCAGCCGGTCCTCCAGGGTGCCGCCGCGGACCAGCTCCATCACCAGCCAGGGGAAGGTCTCGCCCGGCAGCACGACGACATGGTGGATGGTGACCACGTGCGGATGATCGATCCGGGCCAAGGCCCGAGCCTCCCGCAACACCCGGGTCCGCAGCATCCCGGCGTAGTCCGGATCGGTGGCCAGTCCGGGATCGGCGGGCCGCACCTGTTTCAACGCGACCTCGCGCTGCAACACCTCGTCCAGCGCCCGCCAGACGGCACCCATGGCTCCCGAGCCGAGCCGTTCCATCAACCGGAAACGATCATCGATCAGATCGCCGGTCCCCCGATCCTGCGTCACCGGGACAGCCTAGTGCGGCTACGGAAGGTCGTCCGGTGCGTCCGAGTCGTCCGGTACGAAATCGACCACCCCGCGGCGCATCGAGGACACGATCCGGCGGGCCGTGTTGCGCAGCTCGCCCGGGCCGGCGGCGTGGCCGACCTGGTCGGCGAAGTCGATCACCTGCCGGACCCAGCGGACGAAGTCGCCGGCGGTGAGGCCGGAGTCGGCCAGCACCTCCGACAGCGGCCGACCGGCCGCCCAGGCGAACGCGGCCTGGCTGAACCCGATGTCCGGTTCCGGCCCCGGCTCCAGCCGGGCGTCCCGCTCGACCAGGGACACCTCGCGCCAGATCTGGCGCAGCTGGGTCAGCGCGGCCTCGGTCCGCGAGTCCGGCATCCGCGGCCGGCGCACCCCGTCGTCGCTGCGCCGCGCCTCGAACACCAGCGAGGCCAGCACCGCCGCCAACTGCGGATGGCTCAGGCCGTCGAACACGCCGGCCCGGATGCACTCGGCGGCCACCAGGTCGAGTTCGCTGTAGATCCGGGCCAGCATCCGGCCCTCGTCGGTCACCTCGTCGCCGTCGTCGCCGGACAGGTAACCCAGCGACTGCAGCACGGAGCAGATCCGGTCGAACCGGTTGGCGATCGTGTTGGTCCGCGACGCCATCCGCCGCTCGGTCTGGGTGACCTCGCGTTCCAGCCGGATCGCGCGCTCCGACCAGCGGGCGTGCGCCTCCCGATCCGGGCAGCTGTGACACGGATGGCTGCGCAACTCCTCCCGCAGCTCGGCGATCCGGTCGGTCAGCTCGGGGTCGGCCGGCGCCCGGTGCCGCTGCGGATCGAGATCGATCGTGGCCAGCTTGTGCCGCAGCGCGGCCGCGAGATTGCGCCGGGACGCCGGCTCCCGCGGATTGAACTTCTTGCTGATCTTCATCCGGCCGGCGGCCCGCACCGGGGTCGGGAAGTCGACCAGGCTGAGCCGGCGGACCTGCCGGTCCTCGGTCAGCACCAGCGGCCGCGGATCGGTGGAGCCGTCGCGGTCCCGGGTGCCGGGATCGATGATCACCGCCCAGCCCTGGGAACGGCCGTGCGGCACGCGGACCACGTCGCCCGGTTGCAAGATCAACAACGATTCCAGCGACTCGGCCCGCCGGTCGGCTTTGCGGTTCCGGGCCAGCGCGGCCTCGGTGGCCGACACCTCGTCCCGCAGCCGGGCGTATTCGGCGAAGTCGCCGCGGTCACAGTCGGCGGCCTTCCAGTAGCCGGCCACCGCCTCGGTGTTCTTGGTCAGGTTCCTGGCCCAGCCGACGACCGACCGGTCGGACTGGAACTGGGCGAACGACTGCTCCAGCAGGGTCCTGGCCCGTTCCCGGCCGACCGCGCCGACCAGGTTCACCGCCATGTTGTACGTCGGCGCGAAGGACGACTTCAACGGATAGGTACGGCGCGACGCCAGCCCGGCCAACGCCCGCGGATCGAGCCCGGCCTGCCAGAGCACCACCGCGTGGCCCTCGATGTCGATGCCGCGCCGGCCCGCCCTGCCGGTCAGCTGGGTGTATTCCCCCGGCGTGATGTCGGCATGCGATTCGCCGTTGTATTTGACCAGCTTCTCCAGCACCACGCTGCGGGCCGGCATGTTGATCCCGAGCGCCAGCGTCTCGGTGGCGAAGACGACCTTGATCAGGCCGCGGACGAACGCCTCCTCGACACATTCCTTGTAGGCGGGCAACATCCCGGCATGATGAGCGGCGATGCCGCGCTCCAGCGCCTCGGCGAACCGACCATGATCAAGAGCGCGCAGGTCGGCTCCACTCAGGCCGCTGATGTGCCGCTCGATGATCGCCGCGATCTCCCGGCGTTCGTCGGTGTTGGTCAGCTTGATCCCCGAGGACAGCAGTTGCCCGACCGCCGCGTCGCAGCCGACCCGGGAGAAGATGAACACGATCGCCGGCAGCAGCGCCTCGGCGTCCAACCGCTCGACCAGATCGGGCCGGCTCGGCGAGGTGCTCGATCCACGCGGCACCGACCGGCCGCCGCGCCGGCCGTGATCTTGACCGGTGAACCGCTGGTGAGCTGCCCCGCCGTAGCGGCCGCTGCCGTACCCGACGGTCTTCTTGCCCTTGCCGGTGCGTCCTCTGGGTCGCCGCGAGTCGTCCCGGACCCGCCGGGTCTCGTCCCGGGCGATCTTGATCAACTCCGGATTGACCTCGGCCTTGCCCGGCAGCGGCGTCGCCTGCGCGGTCGGCGCGACGTCGGCGAAGAGATCATGGATCCGTTTGCCCACCATCACGTGCTGGAACAGCGGCACCGGCCGCCGCTCGGAGACCACCACCGCGACATCACCGCGGACCTCGGCCAGCCATTCGCCGAACTCCTCGGCGTTGCTCACCGTCGCGGACAGGGCGATCACCTGGATCGACTCGGCCAGCCCGATGATCACTTCCTCCCAGACGGCGCCACGGAACCGGTCCGCCAGATAGTGCACCTCGTCCATCACCACAAAGCCGAGGTTGTCCAGGGTCGAGGACCGGGCGTAGATCATGTTCCGCAGCACCTCGGTGGTCATCACCACCACCGGCGCCTCGGAGTTGATCGACGTGTCGCCGGTCAGCAGGCCGACCGAAGCGGCGCCGTAGCGGCGCACCAGGTCGGCGTACTTCTGGTTGGACAGCGCCTTGATCGGCGTGGTGTAGAAGCACTTGCGGCCCTGCTGCAGGGCGAGGAAGACCGCGAACTCGCCGACGATCGTCTTCCCGGCGCCGGTCGGCGCGGCCACCAGCACGCCCGAGCCCGCCTCCACGTGCGCGCAGGCGTCCCGCTGGTAGTCGTCGAACTCGAAGCCGTAACCGTCGGCGAATTCCGTGACCAGCGGACTGAGTTGTCGCTGCCGAAACCTGGCGTACGCCGCGGCCGGATCTGAACTCGCCTGCTCCATGTTGTCGTCCACGCTACCAACCGGGCGTCCGGCCCGTGCCGAGTCGTGACACGGAGCAGCTCCGGCGGGTCGCCCCAGGGATCCCCGGCTTAGGGTGGAATTCGGAGGTGGCGCCATGACTGAGTTCGTCTACTGCCGGCAGGTGACCCTGCTGCCCACCTTCTGGCCGGCGCAGTCGGTGGAGTTGCCGCACGATGGCGAGACGGTGCGGCTGAGCACCCTCTATTACGCGCTGAGCCCGCGCGAACACTCCGGCTTCGACGATCACCGGCTCGAGGCCACGATGGACGACATCGAACGCTGGCGGGCCGCCTCGCATCGGCTGGTCCAGGACCTGGCCCGGATCGACTGGCGGTCCCGCCGGTGGCGCGGTGCCAATCCACGGATGGCGGAACGCTGGGAGGTCTGCCGTACGTTCTCCCAGGCCGCCGGCGACCTGACCGAACGGCTGCTGGAGCGGCAGCGGCGGCAGACCGAACAGCGGGACCGAGCGGCGGCCGAGTTGCGCCGGATGGCGATGGCCGCCGCCGTGCACGGGGCGCCGGTCTGGCGCTTCCACCGGCACTTCTGCCAGGACCCGTCGCTCGGCCGGGAGGCCTCGATCATGGATCTGGCCATCGACGCCCTCGACCCGTGCCCGGACCAGGAGGTCGGCGGAGCGGCTGAGCTGACCTACGACCAGCTGAACGGAGCGTTCGAGCGGCTCCGGGCCGAGGACCCGTACGTGGAGGTCGGCTGGAGTGCGCAGACCAGTCGCGCCCTCGGCGAATGGTCCGGCGCCGACGATGTGCGGCAGGCCTGGCAGCAGCTGACCGGGTTCACGTTTCCCGAGCCGGAACCGCGGCCGGAGCCGCCGCGAGGCACGGGCCAGACCAACTACAGCCCGCCGATCACCGACTACGGCATCAGCACCTTCTGAGGATCACCCGGGCACTTCGTTCCTGAGCCTGCCGAAGGGCCAAGGGGATGATCTTGCTTGCCCTTCGACAGGCTCAGGGAACGAAACCCGAATCAACGCCCGGCGAACTGCCCTAAACTCGTGCCTGCCGGCGGTCACTGGCGTACCCGGGAGTTCACCCGGAGGGAGCTGCCGGCGCAGGTCAACCACGATGCCGCCCGCCTGGGCATCCGGTCCGAGATCACTTCGACCGGAAGGCTCCACGCATGACGACCACCGCTCCATCGTCCGACGCGCTCGCCGTGACCGATCCCGAGCTCGCCGCCCTGATCGGCGCCGAGGAAGACCTGCAGGCCAGCACCCTGCGGCTGATCCCCAGCGAGAACTACGTCTCCGCCGCGGTGCTCGCGGCGACCGGCACCGTGCTGCAGAACAAGTACAGCGAGGGTTATCCCGGCCGCCGCTACTACGAGGGGCAGCAGGTGATCGACCAGGTCGAACGGCTGGCGATCGCCCGCGCCACCACCCTGTTCGGGATGGACCACGCCAACGTCCAGCCGTACTCCGGCTCGCCGGCCAACCTCGCGATCTACCTGGCCTTCGCCGAGCCGGGCGACACCGTGCTCGGGATGAGCCTGCCGATGGGCGGTCATCTCACCCACGGCTGGGACGTCTCGGTGACCGGGCGCTGGTTCCGCGGCATCGGGTACGGGGTCGGCCGGGACGGCTGGATCGATCTTGATCAGGTCCGCGCGCTGGCGCTGGCGGAGCGGCCCAAGATCATCTTCTGCGGCGGTACGGCGATCCCGCGGACCATCGACTTCGCCGGTTTCGCCGAGATCGCCGCCGAGTCAGGTGCCGTGCTCGCGGCCGACATCTCGCACATCGCCGGGCTGGTGGTCGGCGGCGTGCACCCGTCGCCGGCCGGCCACGCACCGGTGGTGATGACCACGACGCACAAGACCCTGCGCGGGCCGCGCGGCGCGCTGCTGCTCTGCGATGCCGAGCACGCCAAGCGGATCGACCGGGCCGTGTTCCCCGGACTGCAGGGTGGACCGCACAACCACACCACGGCGGCGATGGCCGTCGCCCTCGGCGAGGCGGCCCGGCCCGACTTCGCCGGTTACGCCCGGGCCGTGGTCGACAACGCCAAGGCGTTGGCCGAGCAACTGCTGGCCCGCGGCTACGACCTGGTGTCCGGCGGCACCGACACGCACTTGATCTTGATCGACCTGACCAACCGGGAGCTCGGTGGCAAGCCGGCGGCGAAGGCGCTGGACCGGGCCGGCATCGTGGCCAACTACAACACCGTCCCGTTCGATCCGCGGAAGCCCTTCGATCCTTCGGGTCTGCGGATCGGCACGCCCGCGATCACCACCCGCGGCCTCGGCGTCGCCGAGATGGCAACCGTCGCCGAGTGGATCGACCGGGTGATCATCGCGGCTCGGGCCGGCGACGAGGAAACGATCACCGCGATCCGGCACGAGGTGGCAGAGCTGATGGCGCACTACCCAACGCCCTAGGCTCACCCGCGATCTTGGTAGCGGCCCCGGAGCTCAATGATTGCTTGCGTCGATGGGACGAGAGGGTTCCGTTCCTGAGCCTGTCGAAGGGCAGATCGAATGATCAGCGATGCACTGTCCGTGGCCCGTTGTCTCGAATTCCGGCTCGGACGGGCTTGCCCTTCGACAGGCCCAGGGAACGAACGGCCCAGGATCGGGGGTTAGTCCTGCACCACGATATCGGCAGTCGACGCCTCGTCGATCATGACCCGGTGGCTCACGTCGCGATAGACGTTGTTGCGCACCGTCACCTTGCGGGCGTTGCGGAGATACACCCCTGCCTGGAACGGCGCGGTGGCCAGATCGGTGAATTCGTTGTGCTCGATCGTGATCCCGCTGTTGTACGGCTGGTTGGTGAACGCGCCGTTGTTGGCCAGGGTGGTGATCGCGCCGCTGTAGTCGAACTTGGCGTATTTCTTGACCCAGCCGGAACCGGTGAAGACGTTGTCCCGGATGATCACGTCCCGAGCGAACGAGCCGGTCGGTCCGCTGGTGCTCCCGAAGCCGATGTCGTGATAGGCGTTGTTGGCGAAGCGGCAGCCCTCGATCAACAGGTTCTTGTTCAGGAAGACGAGGGCGGTGCCGATGTTGCCCTCGATCGTGGTCGAGGTGAGCCGCGCCTGGCTCCATTCGTGCCCGGAACTGGTCAGCAGGCTGCCGACGGCGACGCCGGCCGGCAGGTCCGCGTCGAGCGTGATCAACTGGCGGGATCCGGACTCGTCGACCGGGGTGGCGTCGAGGACCAGGGCGGTCGGCGGCGTCGCACCGGACCAGAAGGTGAGCTCGTCGCCGGGTGCGTACGGCAGCGCCCGGGAGGAGGCACCCGGCGTCTGGACGACGAGCTGTCGCCGGCCGGCGATCTCGGCCAACTGGACGAAGGAACTCCGGGACACCAGCGGATCCCAGCGCACGCCCTTCAGCCGGCAGTCGGTGAACGTCAGCGACCCGCTGTTGTTGGACAGATGGATCGCGTCCCGCGGGCCGACTGCAAGATCACTACCGCCCGGTTCGACGGCGATCTTGTGGCAGGTCAGGTTGTAGCCGTAGCCGGCGAGCATCGCCATCCCGATCGAGTTGTGGATCCGGAGGTTCTCCAGCCGCAGGTCGCGACAGCCCAGGGCGAGGATGTTGTACGAACCGCCGGTGACGTTGAAATGCCAGGAGGCACCGTCGCCCGGCCGGACCCGGTCCGAGAAGCCGAAGCCGCTGATCTTGTAGCGTCGCCCCGAGCCACCTGAGACCGCCCGCCAGAGGTGGCCGAACTGATCGGGATTCGAGCCGATCGTCAACGGTGCAACGCGATTCAGCAGTCCGCTGGACAGGTCCCAGCTGTTCGCCGAATAGCAGCGCATGCCGTCGAAGTGGGCGGACCCGTCAAACACGTCGACCACGACCTCGTCGGTGCCGGGGTTGACCGCGACGATCTCCCCCGACGTGGTGGCCCGCGGCGCGTAGTCCAAGATCAAGTTCTGCAGGGTCAGCGCCCGGCAGTCGGTGAGCGCGAACTGGGTCGCCGGCGCCGCGTCGTTCTCGAGTCGGAGAGTGCTCAGCAGCCGGGTGGCCGGCTTGCCGTCCGCACCGGTGCGCCCGGACAGCGTGAGGCCGACCGCGTCGGTGATCGGCAGGCTGGCGCCGAGTTCGAGATCGCGGCTCAGCTGGTAGGTACCGGCATCGAACCGTAGGGTCGTCGGTCGTCCGGTGGCGACAGCCGCGGCGATCGCACGCCGGATCGCCGCCGTATCGTCCCGCCCGTCGTCCGGCACCGCCCCGAAGTCCCGGACGTGCAACGACCGCGGCGCGGCCTCGGCCGAAGTGACCCCGAGCCGGGCGGCGGCAGCGGCGCCGAGCGCGATCCCGCCCAGCCCGACGAAGGCGCGCCGCCCCAGCTCCTTGGAATGCAGACTCATGATCGACACCTCACCGTGTCTATATGGGATGCACATCCACTATGTGCCTATCCCATTCAACACTCAAGGCGGTGCGCAGGACAAGCCCCTCTGCCTCGGTCGGGTGACTGCCGACCAGGGCTGGGGCGGTTGGTCTACGCTCCCGGCTGTGGGTGCCAGATCACTCGGCCGCGACCGAGTCACCGCAAGGATCATGATCACGTCCCTGGCCGTCGTCGGCCTTGCCGGATGCTCTCCGTCCTCGCCCGGCACCGAGGCGCCGCCCAGTGGTGCGACCCCGCCGAGCAGTGCGGAGGCGCCGGCCACGACATCGCCGACGTCAGCCCCTTCGACGCCCACGAAACCCTCGACGTCGACCACACCGTCCGGCACACCGGCTCGGCCGAGCCCGCCCGACGATTCCGCGTCCACGCGGCCGACGCGGGGATCACCCGAGCCGGAGCAGGCCGATCCTCGGTGGCGGTTCTTCACCAAGGACCGCACCCGCTACCGCTCCGCCTGGTACGACGGCGCACACCGGATCATGATCCCGTTCGGCTGCACCGAGGCGCCGTACTACTCCCCCGACGAGCGCTGCGAGGACGACCGGGGTTTCCATCACGGCGTGGATATCGCGCTGCCCTGCGGCACCCCGATCCGGGCCGGTGTCGCGGGCACCGTGGTCGACCCGAGTCGGCCCGGCTCGCCCGGAGCGGCGTACGGCTCGAAGGCGTTCCGGCTCCGCGTCGCCACCGACGCCGGCCGGGTGGACGTGCTGATCGGGCACGCGCGCAGCGTGCGGGTGCAACCGGGTGACCGGGTGCGCCGCGGCGACGTGATCGCCGAGACCGGTGACCTCGGCGCACCGGACGGCTGCCACCTGCACTTCGAGCAGCGCGCGGTCGACGGCGGGCTCAGCACAGCAACCGACGCCGCCCGGCTCCTTGGCCTCAGCAGGCTCTGAATGCCGACACGGTCGGCGTTTCAGGGGGCGAAGACGGGAAGGGCGGCGGGCTGGATGCGGGCGGTCAGCGGGGTGGCGCCGAGGAGTTCGCCGTCGCCGAAGGCAACCAGGCCGGGGCCGTCCAACTCCACCTCGCGGGCGTGCAGGCGCTCCACGCACGGGTCGGTGACGAACTCACCGGTGTAGAGCTTCGGCAGCAACCGGAGCAACCGGAAGCGGCTGACCGGATGGATGATCGTCAGGTCCAGCAGCCCGTCCCGCGGATCGGCGTCCGGGCAGATCCGGATCCCGCCGCCGTAGCAGCAGGTGTTGCCGATCGCGACCAGCATCGCGTCCAGATCACGACGCTCGCCGTCGATGATCAACTGATAGCGCAGCGGCGAGAAGACCCGGAGCTCGGCCAGCGTGGCCAGCGGATAGCGGGCGGCGCCCTTCGGCCAGGCCAGTGCGTTGGCCCGCCGGTTGACCATCGCGTCGAAGCCGGTGGCGAGCACGGTGCCGATCCGGCGGCCGGCCACCTCGATCACATCCACCAGATCCCGCTTGCCGGCGACGATCAGCCGGGCGGCGCCGATCGCGTCGTTGGCCGCGAGCCCGAGCCCGCGCACCAGGTCGTTCCCGGTGCCGGCCGGGATCATCGCCAGGCTGATCGACGTGTCACCGGCGGCGTAGCGGTCGGCAACGGCGTTCAGCCCGAGGTGCAGCATCCCGTCGCCGCCCATCACCGCCACGATGCCGCCGTCGGCGGCGGAGTTGTCGATCATGGCCCGGGCCTCGGCGTAGTCCCGGCTGAGCAGGATCCTCAGCTCGAGCCCGCCGTCCCGGAGACAGCCGGCGACTTGCGGCAGCAGTTCCTGGGCCCGACCCTTACCGGCGGACGGATTGACGACCAGCGTGACGCGACGACTGGTCAACGCCGCAGGTCACTTCTTCTTGGTGTCGCCATCGGACCCGTCGAGCTCGGCGTCGACCTCGGCCTCGAGGTCCCGCAGCGCGGCATCGTCGTCGACGCTGTGACTGACCCCGTCAGCGTCCTTGTTCAAGCGGCTCTTGCGGCGATCAAGGGCGTGGGCGATCAACTCGGCGAGCACCACCAGCACCCCCATCGGCAGTGCCAGCATCAGCATGGTGGGGGCATCGGGCGTCGGCGTCGCGATTGCCGCAAAGACGAACGTCGCGAAGATGATGTACGAGCGATACTTCGAGATCATCTTCGCCGGCAGGACACCGACCAGGTTCAGCATCACGATGAACAGCGGCACCTCGAAGGCCAGGCCGAAGACGATCAGCAGCCGGACCATGAAGCCGAGGAACTCGCCGACACCCTGCAGGTTCTGCTCCACCGATGCCGGAGTGAAGCTGATCATGAACGACACGGCCCGCGGCATGATGAAGTAGCCCATTGCGATGCCCCCGCAGAACAGCGGGACGGCCGAACCGACGACGATCAGGGTCCACTTCTTCTCCTTGGCCAGCAGGCCAGGCACGATGAAGGCCCACACCTGATAGATCCAGATCGGCGAGGAGATGATCAAACCGGCGAGCCCGGACACTGCGAGCGAGACGGTGAACGGCTGGGTAACACCGTTCATCACCAAGGAGGCCTTGATGTCCGGCCGCGTCTCCTTCACCAGCTCGATCGCCTGGTTGTACGGATACACCAGCAAGTCGATCAACTGCTGGTTGAAGACGAAACAGGCGATCGTCGACACCAGAATGACGAGCACACAGATAACGAGCCGATAGCGCAGTTCGGCAAGATGCTCGAACAGTGTCATCGACCCGTCGGCCGACGCCGGTTTGGGCGCCCGGAGCCAGTTCAGATTGAACTGGGACGGGCGCCACTTGAGAGACAACGCCACGGCAGCAGCGCTAGATCAGGCGTCTTTGCGGAGTTCGCTGTTGGTCGGCTCGGCCATCGGCTTCTGGGCCCGGTCAGCCTCCAACTCAGCGGCCGCGCGCGCGTCGGTGCCGGGCTTCTCCTCGCCCTTCTCCTCGTCGGACTTGCCACGAAGCCCCGAAGTCTCCTCCTTGAACTCCTTGAGCGCGCGTCCGGTGCTCTTACCGAGCCCGGCCAGCCGCGAACCCCCGAAGAGCAGGACCACGATGACCAGAATGATGATCAACTCGGTGGGCCCGAGGGGAAATGCCAGTGGGGTCATGATTTCCTCTTTCCGTCCGTGGATGCTTCACGTTGCTGTGACGCCTGCCACGCCTCTGATCGTCATCTTACGTCGTCGGCACCCGGCGGCGGGTGACCAGGTCTGGATCGTGATCGGCGTGGATCCAGTCGCTGGACAGGGCTCGATCGCCGCTGTCCGGCACCTCGATCCGGCTGAGCAGTTCGGCTCCCTGACCGGCTCGCTCCCCCAACACGCGGAGTTCTGCGAACAGGTCGGAGGCCTTGTGCGCCAGCCAGACGGTGAAGCAGACGAGCATGACCAGGCCCCCGACGGCTATTCCGATGAAGATCCACGGCCACGGCACGGGGCAACCCTAATCGACGAGCACCGGCTCGTGCAGGGGCCGGCCGGTCTGCGATTGGGCGGCTCCAGCCCGGCTGGCGGGCGCCGCGAGCCCCGAGTCCTGACGACTGGTGACTGAGATCACAGCCGCCCCGGCGCCACGTGTCCACTCCATGGGCCCAGGCAGGACGACCGATGCACGGCCTGGCACGCCGGCGATCCGGACGGGTCACCGACGAAGACGACGCCGGAGGTCGGTGGGCGGGCGGAGATCAAGGCGCTCCACCGGCCGCAGGTCGTCCTCCAGGGCAATCAGGCCAAGCCGTCCCACGGGCAGATCGTTTCAACGCCGACATGCTGGAAGTGCTTGACGTTGCAGGTCACGACCTGCAGGTCGTGGGTTCTCGCGGTCGCGGCGATCAGAGCATCCATTCCACCCACCGTCGTCCCGGCGATCTCCGCTTGGGCGAGCAGCCGTCCCCACTCATCGGCCACGGCCCGATCAACCGGTAGCACCCGGTCACCGAAACGGTCGGGGAGGTCGTCGTCCAACCAGGTGTCCAGTCGTCGCCGGCGATGACCGTCAGCAAGACGTTCTACGCCCTTGCGCAACTCACCCAGCGTGATCACGCTCAGGTAGGTACGGTCCTCGTCCACCTGGTCCAGCCACCGCGCGATGCCGGGATCCGGTCGCGGCTTGACCCATTCAGAAACAGCATTCGTGTCCAGCAGGTAGCTCACAGCGCAACATCGCGCGGCTCGGCTTCGACACGATCCACCTCAAGTTCGGACCCGCGCAGGGGCGACTGCGCCAGAAACGCAGCCAAACTCCCCGAGCGAGTGGTCTTTCGACGCCATTCCTCGATGGAGACGACCACGACGACCTCACGTCCGCGCTTGGTGATGGTTTGCGGGCCACTGCTGACTGCTCGATCAAGCAGTTCGCTGATCCGCGCCTTCGCCTCAGCGACGCTCCATGCCCCATCAGGCTCGGATTCCATCGCGGCTCCTCGATAGTCGTAATAGTCATTCTAACCATTTCATCGCGAGATGGTCACGAGGGAGCCGCAGTTCGGGGTTCAGGCGAACAGAACCTCGTACTGGTCCAACGCTTCCTGCGCCGCCTCGGCCGCCGAGTGGCCGGCGTCGCGCGGTGCCACCACCCGGGCGCCGCCACCGAGCCGGAGCAGCAGGCCGCGCAGCCAGGCCGGGTCGGTGACCCGGAGCGTCACGGTCGCGCCGCCGCCGTCCCGCGGCACCACCGATTCGGTCGGGTAGTACTCGGCGATCCAGGTCGCCCACGGCTTCAGTTCCAAGGTGACCAGCGGCGCGTCCTTGAGCGCGTCGAACCAGCCGACCGAGAGATCCTTGAGCACCACGCCCGGATGCTCGGCGGCGTTGGTCTCGGTGACCTCGACGGCGGCGATCCGGTCCAGCCGGAAGGTCCGCAGCCCGTGCGCCGAATGGCACCAGGCGTCGAGGTAGCCGTACCCCTCGAGGACGAAGACCCGCAGCGGATCGACCATCCGGCGGGTGGTCTCGGCCCGGGACGCCACGTCATAGGTCAGGTCGAGCCGCTTGTGTTCCCGCAGCGCCTCGCCGATCCGGTCCTGGATCTCCTCCCGGGCGGCGGTGACCGTGACACTGGCCCGCTCGGACGGGGTGACACTGCCGGACGCCGACTCGAGCTTCACCAGCGCGCTGTCGATCGCCCGCCGATCGCGGCCGGCCACCACCTCGCGCAGCGTCCGCAACGCCAGCACCAGGGCCAGCGCCTCGTCGGCGGTCAGCCGCAGCGGCCGGGTCAGATAGTCGGCGTTGGACAGGTGGATCACGCCCTCGCCGTCCACCGCGTCCATGTCGATCTCGATCAGGTCGCCCGGCATCAGGCCCGGCATGCCGCACATCCAGAGCACGTTCAGGTCGCCGCGCAGCGTCGCCTCGCTGACGTTGAACGCCGCCGCGACCTCGGTCAGCGAAACCCCGTCGTGTTCCCGCAGGTACGGCACCAGGCTGAGCAGCCGGCGGACCTGGCTCTGCGACGTGTTGACGGTCATCGGACCACCTCCGCCTCGCGGACCGTGCCGACGACCGCGCTGAGCTGATCGATCACGGCCTGCCGCAACTCGATCGGCTGCAGCACCACAACATCGGCGGCGTACCGCGCGATCTCCTCCGACAGGTAGCGGATCTCGGTGTAGCCGACCCGGTAGACCACGAAGCCGCCTGGCAGCTCCACTCCGGCTGCCGCCGAGTCGATCGGCTCGGCCCGCCGGGCCAGGGCGGGCGCCTTGCCGGAGCGGATCGCCACCACCGCGGAGGCGGTCGGCTCGGCCGGCGCCAGCGAGCGGGCCAGCGAACGAAGATCAAGATCATCCGGCACCTGGTAGGCGCCGGGCTTGGAGACCCGTTTCGGCAGGTCGCTGACCCGGGACAGCTTGAACATCCGGACCGCGTCCCGATCGATGTCCCGGCCGATCACGTACCAGCGGCCCTTGGTCGAGGTGAGGCCCCACGGCTCGAGCGTCCGCTTGGCGCCGCCGCGATAGGTGAAGGACATCCGGATCCGTTGCAGGACAGCGGTCCAGAGCGGCTCGAAGGCGGGCTCCTGCGCCTGCACCGACGGTTCCAGCGACGCCAACTGCGAGGTGTCCGGCTCGATCCCGGCCGCGCGCAGCTTCGAGATCGCGCTCATCGTCGACTCCGCCACTGACGCGTGCTGCCAGACCCGGGCCGCGACGCCGACCACCGCGGCCTCCTCGGCAGTCAGATCGATCGGCGGCAACTCGAACTCCGACGGCCGGATCCGATAGCCGGGCTCGTCGTCGAACAACGCCTCGAAGCTGCCGACCTCGATCGGCACGCCGAGCGCCCGCAGCTCGTCCTTGTCCCGTTCGAAGGTCCGCTCGAACGCCGCGTCACTCAACCCGTGGTACGCCTCGACGGCCTCCCGGATCTGGCCCTTGGAGACGAACCGGCCGGACACCAGCAGGCAGATGGTGAGGTTGAGGATGCGTTCGGTTTTGCGGGTGGTCATGGGCGGATCCAGCGTCACCTTTGGTTCGAATACCCGTGCGATTGACGGGGGTCGAACGCTACCAGACAGATCACCCTGGCTTGGCCCGACACGGACGATTACCATCAGTGTTCAGCCTTGATTTCGCTGCGGATCCGTACGACAACGAAGTCTCCGTTCGGAGGGAGCGACACGTTGCCGTATCGCGATGAGTCACGCCGGCACAGCGGACCCGGGTCCCGGCGCGCTCCGGCCGTGCAGTGGGTCTGCGATCTACTTCGTACCGAACTCGCGATGGGCAGCTATCGGGACGGCGCGCTGCCCGGCGAGGACGCCCTGATCCGTCGGTACGGAGTCACCCGGGGCACGATCCGGCAGTCGCTGCTGAACCTGGCCGAGCAGGGCGTGATCGACCGGGTCCGCGGCGCCGGCACGTTCATCATCGCGCCGACGATGCTGCGGCACGGGATCGACGAGTCCCGTGATCTTGCCCAGGACGTCAACGCCACCGGAGTCCGGGTCATGATCCGTGCCAGCTACGCGGAGCTACACCCGGCGGTTCCGGCTCTGGCCGAGATTCTCCAGATCCCCGCGGGAGCTCCGGTGGCGATCGTGGAGTCGACCACGGCCCTGGACGGCTCACCGCTGAGCCTGCGGACCGCGTTCCTGCCGGCCGACCCGTTCGCGGTGCTGGTGGAGGACCACGATTTCGATCTTGATCGCTCACCGTACGAGATCATGGCCGACGTGATCGGCGGGCCGGTCGGCGACACCGAACTGCAGATCGGCTGCTCCAACGCCGATGCGCTGTGTGCCGAGATGCTCGCCGTGCCGGTCGGCTTCGCCCTGCTGGACACCACCCGGATCGTTCGTGCCGTCGACGGCACTCCGTTGGAATACAGCAAGGCCCACGCCCGGGCAGACCGGATGAGTTTCTCGACCGTGATGCGGTCGCAGGAACGATGATCATGGTCCCGTCCATGATCATGATCTCCGGTGTGGCGACCGGGAGATAGCAGCCGAACCCTGGCGGAGAGTCGGCGTTGCTCGCCGAGTCTGATCCATCGTCCCAGGTCAGCGACCATTTCGACGGCGACGTTACCGGCTTAACCTGGTGAGAACCGGCGTAACGAGCCGTCGTAACGCGAACGCGGGAACCTTCGAACATCCCTGAAACCTGGAGGTCCGGAATGTATCACGTACCCGACATTGCGGCTGTTCAGACCGCGGCATCGCACCTCGGCGTAACTCTCTCCGAAGCCGACGCCGCGGTCTACCAGCAGCACTTGGCCAGCACGCTCGGCGAATATGACGAGTTCGTTCAGGCGCGAATCGAAACGGCGCCGCCGCCACGGTTTCCCGGAGCACGCGAACCAGGCTATCGACCCGGTCCGGACGAGGATTCCAACGTCGCCTGGATGTGGAAATGTGAGATCGCCGGTTCGGACAGCGGTCTGTTGGCCGGCAAGCGGATCAGTTACAAGGACCACATCGCCGTTGCCGGCATCCCGACCACCTTCGGCGCCTTCGCCCTCGAAGGCTTCGTCCCCGACTACGACGCCACTGTCACCTCCCGGGCCCTCGCGGCCGGAGGCACGATCGTGGGCAAGAACGTGATGAACGGATTGGCGGGCGGGTTCGGCTTCGGCGGTGGTGTCGGTGATTTCGGCCGCCCGCTCAACCCGCACGATTCCGATCACCTGACCGGCGGCTCTTCCTCCGGATCGGCGGTCGCGTTGGTCCGGGGCGAAGCGGACATCTCGTTCGGCGGTGATCAGGGCGGATCGATCCGGATCCCGGCCTCCTGGTCGGGGTGCATCGGCCTGAAGCCGACCTTCGGACTGCTCTCCCATTTCGGCATCGGTTTCGGTTCGGACCAGAGCATCGATTACACCGGCCCGATGACCATGACCATCGAGGATGCGGCCCGCGCGCTGGACGCCACCGCCGGCTACGACGGTCTCGATCCGCGCCAGACCAAGTCGGTGCCGGACTCCTACGACTCGCTCAGCGGGCTCGACCAGGGCATCAAGGGGCTCAAGATCGGGATCCTGGACGAGGGATTCGTCGGTGCTACGCCGGAGGTCACCGACTCGGTCGACGCCGCGATCGAAGTGCTCGCCGCACTCGGGGCGATCGTCTCGAAGGTCTCGGTGCCACAGCACCTGACTGTCGCAGCGGCACAGCGCGCCTTGATGGCCGAGGGCGGCCTCGCAGTCCGTGAGACCGGATTCTTCGGACTGTTCGCCAAGACCTATTATCCGGCCGACACCATCGCCGCGATCATGAAACTTCATCAGCACCAGGTGGAGCAGTTGGATCCACGGTCGTTCGCCACTTATCTCGCGGGTTACTTCGCGAAGAAGAACTACAACGGTCGCCTCTACGCCAAGGCGCAGAACTCCCGACCGGAATTCGTCAAGGCCTACGACAACGCCATGGCCGACGTCGACGTGCTGGTGATGCCGACAACGATCACCCAGGCGCCGAAGTACGAGCCGATCACCGATCGTACGGCGGCGTTGGAATATGCGCTCACGGGCTCGACCATGTTGAATGCCGTCAACAACACGTTGCCGTTCAACTTCACCGGCCACCCAGCGCTGGCGATTCCGACCGAGAAGCGCAACGGGCTGCCGGTCAGCATCCAACTGGTCGGCCGGATGTACGCCGATGACCTGCTGCTCCAGGTCGGGCAGGCCTACACCAGTGCGGTCCCGTTCGACCGCTACGTGGCGATCGGCGGATAGCGTCGGGCCGGACTGCGGCCGATCTCATTCCAGATCCGAAACAGACCTCTAACAAAACTGCGCCGAATTCGACGGGCCGCTGTAACACGAGGTCCATAGCCTTTCCTTTGAATCCACTTTCATTCGGACCTGAATCCATATCCGGTGATGTCATCGACGCCTCACAGTAAACAAATTCCGAAAGGACGACCGCCGTGACACCACAGACGTCGAGTCCTCCGTCCATCGCCCGATCGATTCCGCAGCCCGAACCGCGCACCACCGCCACCCCACCCGCACCTGCACTCGAGGTGACCGACCTGGTGACCGAATTCCGCACTCGGACCGGCCCGACGCGTGCGGTCGACGGAGTGTCCTTCACCGTCGAGCGGGGCGGAGTGGTGGCGGTGATCGGCGAATCCGGCAGCGGAAAGAGCGCGATGCTGCGCTCGATCATCGGTATCAACCCGCCGTCCACCCTGATCGAGGGCGAGATCAGGCTGCACGGCAAGAACGTCCTGGCCATGTCACCACGTGAGCGCCGGCGGACCCGCGGCCGAGACATCTCGATGGTCTTCCAGGATCCGCTGACCGCCCTGGACCCCGTGTACACGATCGAGAAGCAGATCGTCGAAACGGTCGCCAAGCATCACCCCGGCATCAGCAAGTCCGACGCGCGGGCACGAGCACTGGACCTGCTCGAACTGGTGCAGATCCCGTCCCCGGCCGCCCGGCTGCGGTCCTATCCGAACGAGCTCAGCGGCGGCATGCGGCAGCGAGTGGTGATCGCGATGGCCATCGCCGGCAAGCCGCAGGTGATCCTCGCCGACGAGCCGACCACCGCGCTCGACGTCACCGTCCAGGCTCGGATGATCCGGCTCTTCCGGCAGGTCCAACTCGACGTCGACGCCGGTCTGGTCGTGGTCACCCATGATCTTGGAGTCGCCGCCGAGTTGGCCGACGAGGTCGCGGTGATGTACGGCGGCCGGTTCGTCGAGTACGGCACGGCCGACCAGGTGCTCACCCACCCGGCCCACCCGTACACCGAGGGACTGATCGAGGCCAACGTGAGAGCCGGTCAAGATCGCCGGCCGCGCGCGATCCCCGGCGCTCCGCCGAATCTGCGCCGGCTGCCACCGGGCTGCGCTCTCGCCCCGCGCTGTGCGTACGCCATCGAGTCGTGCTGGACCGACGCGCCACCGGTCAAGGTCGTCGAGGACGGCCACTGGAGCCGGTGCGAACTCGCCGTCGAGGTCCAGCCCGCCCGCCACGTCTCCCGCGCCTCATAAGGAGGATCAGCATGGCACGTCCCATCGATCGCCGGTCGTTCCTCGGCTTCGGAGGTCTGGCCACCGCCGCCGTCGTGGGGCTGACCGGCTGCGGACCGGGCAGCGCCGGAGGCGCCTCGGGGACCACCACCGGCGGCACTCTGACGATCGCGATGTCCGCCGCCAATATCCCGTTCCCGTCCACCCCGCCCAATCAGGGATATGAGGGATATCGCTTCGTGGGCAACAACATCTACGACGGGCTGACCCGGCTGAATCTTGATCAGGCCGACACGTTGCCGTCGCCGCAGCCTTCGCTGGCCGAGGAGTGGGAGGTGTCGGAGGACCTGACGACGTGGACCTTCACCCTGCGGCAGGGGGTCACGTTCCACGACGGGACGGACTTCAACGCGGACGCGGTGGTCTTCCAGCTCAACCGGTTGAAGGATGAGGACTTCGAGTTCTATTCCGAGACCGACGCCGCCAACGGCGCGACCCAGGTGCGCTACATCGACAGCTACGAGGCGGTCGACGACTACACGATCAAGATCACCACCACCCAGCCCTATGCCTGGCTGCATTGGGATCTGGCCCATGTCTACATGCCGAGCCCGACGGTGATCAAGGAAGTCGGCAACGAACAGTACAACGCCCATGCCACCGGCACCGGCCCGTTCACGATGTCCAAGTACGTCGACGGCGAGACGATGGAACTGACCCGGTTCGACGGCTGGTGGCAGGGCCCGGTCAAGCTGGACAAGATCGTGCTGTTGCCGCAGCCCGAAGCCGCGTCCCGGCTCTCGATGTTGCAGTCCGGCGAGGTGAACTGGGCCGAGGTGCCCACGCCCGACGCGATCGACCAGCTGAAGGCGGACGGCTATCAGGTATTTCTCGGCAAGTATCCGCACGGGATCATGCCTCGCTTCAACCTGTTCCGGGAGCCGTTCAAGGACAACCTCAAGCTGAGGCAGGCGCTCAATTACGCCCTCGACCGCGAGGGCTGCGCCGCCTTGATCAACAAGGTCGGCTACGGCGCCAATCAGTACGTCTACGAAGGACATCCGGCCTACGCGGCCGACAATCCGGGCTACTCCTACGACCTGGAGAAGGCCAAGCAACTCCTTGCCGAGTCCGGCCATCAGCCCGGTGAGCTGAACCTCACGATGGGCTACACCACCGGCGGCTCGGGAAACATGTTCCCGGACGTGATGATGCAGAAGCTGCAGGCCGACTTCAAGGCGATCGGGGTGGAGATCAAGCTCGTCCCGATGGAGTGGACCGTGTTGATCTCGGTCGGACTGGACGGTCTCAACTCCGACAAGTGGAGCGAGCTCGACATCCTCTGGGCCTCCCCGGCCGCAGGCATGACCCCGACCGGCTACAACGCCACGTTCATGTCGAAGCGACCCGGCGGCCAGGCCAACGCGGCCGGACTGGCCGATTCGGTCGTCGACGAGAACCTCGGCCTTGCTCCGCAGCAGCGGAAAGAGGCGGAGCAGAACGCGTACCTGCAAAAGATGATGGACCAGGCCGTCGCGGACGCGTATTTCCTGTTCTGGATGCACGACCTCAATCTCCGGGTGATGTCGGACACCGTGCACGGCTACGTACACCCACAGTCCTGGTGGGTCGACTTCTCCAAGATCACGGTGGAGGAATAGATCATGATCCGCTTGATCACCCGCCGGATCGCACTGGCCGTACCGATCCTGATCGGCGTCTCGATGATCGTGTTCCTGTTGATGAGCGTCGTGCCCGGGTCGCCCGAAGCCGGATTGGTGCCCGAGGACGCGACCCCGGAGGAGCGGGAGGCGATCAGGGACCGGCTCGGGCTCAACGACCCACTTCCGGTGCGCTATGTCAACTGGGCGATCGGGGCCCTGCAGGGCGATCTCGGCTACTCGGCGATGCGGCGCCGTGAGGTCTTCGACCTGCTCCAGCAGGCCTTGGGCAACACCTTCATCCTGGCCGCGGTATCGGCGGTCTTCGGCATCTCGATCGGACTACTGCTCGGCTATCTCGCCGGCACCCGGCGCGGGCAGATCGCCGACCGCGTGGTCTCGGTGTTCAGCCTCGGCGGGCTCAGCATCCCCTCCTTCTTCCTGGCGATCTTGCTGCTCGGCGTGTTCTCGGGCGCCCTCCAGTGGTTCCCGTCCGGCGGTGCCACCTTCGATGAGGGCGTCGGGGTCGCCCTGCAGAGCCTGGTGTTGCCGGTGCTGTCCGGGGCCATGATCACGATGGCCATCACGGCCCGGGTCACCCGCGCCGGCATCGTCGACATCTTCGGCGCCGACTTCGTGGAGACCCTGCGAGCCAAAGGATTGGGGGAATTCGAAGTCCGGTTGCACGTGCTCCGCAATGCGATCTCACCGGTGCTGACCACCTCCGGGGTCCAGATCGGCGCGCTGTTGGGTGGATCGGTCCTGGTCGAAACGATCTTCCGGTGGCCGGGAATGGGCCTGCTGCTCTACACCGCCATCTCCGCCCGCGATCTGGTCGTCGTGCAGGGCACGACGCTGGTCATCGCGCTGACGTTCGTGATCATCAATCTGATCGTCGACCTGCTGCAGGCGGCGGTCGATCCCCGGGTGAGAGGAACTGTCTCATGAGCGAGTCCACTGCACCCCAGCTACTCCCCCAGGGATTCGGCGCGGGCGTCGACCCGGCCGCCCGGGCGATGGCCCTGCGGCGCCGGGACGAATGGAACGCGGTCGACCAGTCCGTCAAGGCGCAGTCCTTCTGGGCCGAGACCGGCAAGCGTTTCATCCGCAACCGGACCGGCGTGGTCGCGGCCGCGATCGTGCTGGCACTGGCTCTCAGCGCGGCTCTCGCCTCGGTGATCAGTCCCTATGATTCCTTGATCGGCGAACCGACGGACCGGCTGCAGAACCTCGGCGCGCCGGGACATCTGCTCGGCACCGACGAACAGGGCCGAGACATGCTGTCCAGGATCCTCCACGGCGGCCGGCTGTCCCTGGCGGCGGGGTTCGTCCCCACGGTCGTGGCAGCCTTGATCGGCACCGTCATCGGCGTCACCGCCGGCATGCTGCGCGGCGTCGTCGGCACGGTGCTGATGCGGCTGATGGACGTGCTGTATGCGTTTCCGGCGATCCTGCTCGCGATCGCGGTCGGCTCGGCGCTCGGTCCCGGCCTGACCAACACGATCATCGCGGTCACGATCGTCTTCATCCCGCCGGTGGCCCGAGTGGCGGAGTCGTCGACGCGGCGGGTCGTGGTGCAGGAGTTCATCGAGGCGGCCCGGCTGAGCGGCGCCGGCCGCGCCCGGATCGCCTGGAGCCAGATCCTGCCGAACGTGCTCAACGAGATCATCGTCTATGCCTCCGGCCTGGTCGGAGTCGCGATGATCATCGCCGCCAGCCTCAGCTTCCTCGGGCTGGGCTCTCCACCGCCGGCTCCGGAGTGGGGCTACATGCTGAACAGTCTGCGCGGCAATCTGTTCACCACGCCGTTGGTGGCCATCATCCCCGGCTTCTTCATCTTCCTGACCTCGGTTGCGTTCAACCTCGCCAGCGATGCGCTGCGCGAGGCGATGGACAGCCGGCTCTAGACCTCGGAGGAATCGCCATGACCGACCTGCCCGGCAACCCACCCAATCTCGCGGTCGCGCCGACGCCACCCGAACTGCCGACCGCGACCCTGCCCGTTCGGCCGCTGATGGAGCTGCTCGACGTGTCCAAGACCTTTCCGGTCCGGGCCGGCGGCAAGCGGCTCACCCTGTCGGCGGTCGACGGCGTCTCCTTGCAGGTCAAGGAAGGCAAGACGCTCGGCATCGTCGGCGAGTCCGGCTGCGGCAAGTCGACCCTGGCCCGGGTGATCACCGGACTGCACAGCGCCACCTCCGGCGAGATGATCTTCGATCGCCGCCAGATCCCGAGCCGGGGCAGCAGGCCCAGGGACGTCGTCCGTCAGATGCAGATGGTCTTTCAGGATCCGTCCTCGGCGCTGAACCCGCGGGCGACCGTCGGCGAGTCGATCGCGTTCCCGCTGCGAGTGCAGCGGATGGCCCGGCGGGAGGTCGATGCGCGGGTGACCAGGGTGATCGCCGACGTCGGACTCCCGGCGAGCTACGCCGGCAGCTACCCGCATCAACTGTCCGGAGGTCAGCGGCAGCGGGTCAACATCGCCCGGGCGCTCGCGCTGCAGCCCCGGATGGTCGTCCTCGACGAGGCCGTATCCGCACTGGACAAGTCGATCCAGGCCCAGGTGCTGAATCTGCTGACCGACCTGCAGCGCGACTATAACCTGACCTACGTCTTCATCAGCCACGACCTCAACGTCGTCGAATACATCAGCGACGAGGTGGTGGTGCTCTACCTCGGGCAGGTCGTCGAGCACGCGCCGGCGACCGAGCTCTGGCAGAACCCGCAACACCCGTACACCCAATTGCTGCTGTCCTCGATCCCGTCGCTCGACCCGGCCGACAGCACCCGCGACCAGCCGCTGGCCAAGGACGACAAAGAGATCCCGAGTGCCATCAACCCACCCAGCGGCTGCCGCTTCCGGACCCGCTGCCCGATGGCGATGGAGATCTGCGCGCAACAGGTACCGCCGCGGGTCGTCACCCAGGACGACCACACGGTCGCCTGTCATCTCTACTCCGAGAACCGACCAAGATCAGGAGTCATCGAGTGACCACCGAACTAGCCACCGCGGCCGAAGAACCCACCGCCGCTCCCAACATCCTGACGATCGCCGACGCCGCCACCGCACTGCGGGACGGCACCACGACGTCGGTCGAGCTGACCACCGACATCCTGAAGAAGGCCACCGCCTACAACGACCTGCTCGGCACCTATGTCGAGATCACCGGCGATCTCGCTCTGGAGCAGGCCGCCTTGGCCGACAAGGCGCTCGCGGCCGGCCGGGACACCGGCCCGCTGCAGGGCATCCCGCTGGCGATCAAGGACATCATCAAGATCGCCGGCGTGCCGACCACCGCCAACAGTGAGGTGCTCGACCCGGCCTGGGGCGGCGACGCCGACGCCCCGGTCGTCGCTCGGTTGCGCGCCGCCGGCTCGGTCTTCGTCGGCAAGGCGACCACCTCCGAGTTCGCCTTCGGCCTCCCCGACGAGGACAAGCGCTTCCCGATCCCGCGCAATCCCTGGGACCTCACCCGCACCCCCGCCGGCTCCTCGTCCGGCACCGGGATCGCCGTCGCCGCCGGACTGGCGCTGGGCGGCCTCGGCACCGACACCGGCGGCTCGGTCCGAGGACCGGCCACCGTGAACGGGCACAGCGGGCTGAAGGTCACCTTCGGCCGGGTACCGAAGTCCGGCGTGGTGCCACTGGGATTCTCCCTCGACAGTGTCGGCCCGATGGCCCGCAGCGCCTACGACTGCGCGGTGCTGCTCGAGGTGATGGCCGGCTACGACGCCACGGATCCGAACGCCGCCGATGTCGCGGTGCCGAAATACACCGCAGCACTGGACGGCAGCGTCGAAGGGATCCGGATCGGACTGCCGATCCCGTACTTCTTCGATCATGAACAACTGCTGCCCGAGGTCCGCGACGCGGTGCTGGCAGCGGTCGGGACGCTGGAGACGTTAGGTGCGACCTCGACCGAGTTCGAGCTTGCCCACGCGCAGCTGGCCAAAGAAGCGAACCAGTTGATCTTGGTCGGCGAAGCGTACGCCTACCATCGCAACGACCTCGTCAACCGGTGGTCCGCGTACGGGAAACACACCCGGCCGAATCTCGCCAAGGCGGCCTTCTTCACCGCAGCCGACTTCGCCCAGGCGAACCGGTTCCGGGTGCTGTGGTGCGAACTCGTGGCCAAGGCGCTGGCAACCTGCGACGTTTTGATCACGCCGTCCGCGCCGACGCCGGCACAGGTCTCCGCGGACATGCATCCCAGTCAGCGGCTGACCCAGGCCAGCTACACGGGCCAGTGGAACCTGTCCGGCCTGCCGGCGATCTGCATCCCCACCGGCTTCTCCAGCGACGGACTCCCACTGTCGATGCAGATCATCGGCAAACCGTTCGCCGAGGCGACGGTGCTCAAGATCGCCGACGCCTACCAGCGCGTCACCGATCATCACCTGCAGGTGCCACCGATCGAGCGGTACCTGCCCATCTGATCACAACCGGCTTGCCCTTCGACAGGCTCAGGGAACGAACGAACCCCCCCCTCCCCACACACAACAAGGAGCACCGTGATGTCCGACCTGACCGACGCACCGGCCTACGACCCGGCGGCCGTTGTGACCGCCCTGTTGTCCGTGGCCCAGTTGACCGTCTCCGACGAGGAGAAGGAGCAGATGATCAAGGACTACCCACTGTTGCGCAGTGGCGCAGACGCCCTCTACCTGGCAGAGCTCGAAACCTACGAGCCGGCGCCGAAGTTCAGCGCGCTCGAATACTACCCGGCATGAACGCACCAGATCAGGAGCAGCGATGACCACCGAACTCGCCACCACAGCGGACGAATCGATCGGCGGCCCGACCATTCTGACGATCGCCGATGCCGGCACCGCGCTGCGGGACGGCACCACCACCTCGGTCGAGCTGACTTCGGCGGTGCTGGAGAAGGCGATCGCGCTCAACCCGGTCCTCGGGGCCTACGTCGCGTTCACCGGCGACCTCGCGCTGGAGCAGGCGGCCCAAGCCGACAAGGCGTTCGCGGCGGGCCAGGACATCGGCCCGCTGCAGGGCATCCCGCTGGCGATCAAGGACATCATCAAGATCGCCGGCGTGCCGACCACCGCCAACAGCCGGATCCTCGATCCGGCCTGGGGCGGAGATGCCGACGCGCCCGTGGTCGCCCGGCTGCGAGCCGCCGGCTCGGTCTTCGTCGGCAAGGCGACCACCTCGGAGTTCGCCCTGGGCATGCCGGACGACGAGAAGGGCTTCCCGATCCCGCGGAATCCGTGGGATCTCAGCCGCACCCCGGCCGGGTCCTCGTCCGGCACCGGGGTTGCCGTCGCCGCGGGCCTCGCGTTCGGTGGCCTGGGCACGGACACGGGCGGTTCGGTCCGGGGACCGGCCACGGTGAACGGGCACAGCGGGTTGAAAGTGACCTTCGGCCGGGTGCCGAAGTCCGGGGTGGTGCCGCTGGGATTCTCCCTGGACAGCGTGGGCCCGATGGCCCGCAGCGCCTACGACTGCGCGGCCCTGCTCGAGGTGATGGCCGGCTACGACGCCACGGATCCGAACTCCGCTGACGTGCCGGTGCCCGCCTACACCGAAGCACTGGACGGCAACGTCGAAGGAATCAGGATCGGCCTGCCGATGCCGTACTTCTTCGATCATGAACAACTCCTGCCCGAGGTCCGCGACGGCGTGATGGCGGCGGTGAGCACCCTGGAGGGGCTCGGCGCCACCGCGACCGAGATCGAGCTCGCCCACGCCGGGCAGGCTCATTTCGCCAACATGGTGATCTTGTTCGGTGAGGCGAATGCCTACCACCGCAACGACCTCGTCCAGCGCTGGACGACGTACGGCAGGTTCACTCGGCCCGGACTGAGCCGGGGTGTCCTGTTCAC
Organism: uncultured Actinomycetota bacterium; assembly: GCA_963746025.1. Lineage (GTDB taxonomy): Bacteria > Actinomycetota > Actinomycetes > Propionibacteriales > Propionibacteriaceae > Microlunatus. The sequence continues at coordinate 2,479 of CAVUZU010000008.1, read as the reverse complement.
GGCGGCCGACTTCGCCCAGGCGAACCGGTTCCGGGTGCTGTGGTGCGAGCTCGTGGCCCAGGCACTCCAGACCTACGACGTGTTGATCACGCCGTCCGCGCCGACCCCGGCCCAACTCGTCGGCGAGCTGACCCCGACCCAGCGGTTCCTGCGGCAGCCCGGCTACACCGGCCAGTGGAACCTGTCCGGCCTGCCGGCGATCTGCATCCCCACCGGCTTCACCAGCGACGGACTCCCCCTGTCGATGCAGATCATCGGCAAACCCTTCGCCGAAGCGACCGTGCTCAAGATCGCCGACGCCTACCAACGTGTCACCGATCATCACCTGCAGGTCCCGCCGATCGACGCCCTGGTCGGGTCCTGAGCCTGACCCCATCGATTCAAGATCAACATCAGAAGGAGCCGAGCCAGATGCACAGCATCGAGGAACAGTTGGACGTGGTGCTCGCGATGAACGAGCTCGTGCCGGTCGCCGAGGACCGGCCAGCCTTGATCAAGGCCTTCACCACCAGCCGGGAGCAGGCGGCACTGCTCTATGCCGTCGCCGACGCCCGCTACGAGGAACCGGATCTCATCTTCTCGGCGCGGTTGTCATGACTGCCGAGCCGATCCTGACGATCACCGACGCGCAGACCGCCCTGCGCGCCGGCACCATCACCGCGACCGAGCTCGTTCAGCGCGCCTTCGCGGTGGCCGATGCCGTCGACGAACAACTCGGCATCTATCTGGCCCGCTTCGACGAGCTTGCGCTGGAAGGGGCGGCCAAGATCGACGCGGCCTTCTCCGCCGGCGACGATCCCGGCCCGCTGGCCGGAATCCCGCTCGGGGTCAAGGACATCATCGCGACCGTCGAGGGTGAGACCACGGCGCAGAGCCTGGTGCTCGACCGGGACTGGGGCACCGGGATCGGCGACGCCGTCGTGGTCCAGCGCCTCCGCGCCGCCGGTGGACTGATCACCGGCAAGCTGACCACGATGGAGTACGCCACCGGACTACCCGATCCGGCGAAGCCGTTCCCGATCCCCCGGAACCCGTGGCACACCGACTACTGGACCGGCGGCTCGAGCTCGGGCACCGGCAACGGCGTGGCGACCGGCGCGATGCTCGGCGGCCTGGGCACCGACACCGGCGGCAGTGTGCGGATTCCCTCGGCGTTCTGCGGGATCACCGGTCTCAAGGCGACCTTCGGCCGGGTGCCCAAGTCGGGCTGCGTGCCGCTGGGCTACAGCCTGGACAACATCGGCCCGATGGCTCGGTCGGCGCGCGACTGCGCGATCATGCTCAACGCGATGGCAGGCTACGACTCCTCGGATGCGTGCGCCGCGGACGAGCCGGCCGAGGCCTACGACGCCGGGCTGGACGCCGACCTGTCCGGCCTGACGATCGGGCTGGATCGGCTGGCCGGCAAGACACCGGTCCGAGATCCCGCCGTCGACACGGCCCTGGACGAGGCGGTCGCCGCTCTGACCGCGCTCGGGGCCAGGGTGATCGAGGTGGAGTTGCCGCTCTGGGCCGAGCTCAACGCGGCGACCCGGGTCACCTCCCGTTCGGAGGCCTTCGCCTATCACGCGCCGGACCTGCGGTCACGCTGGTCGGACTACTTCCAGGCGACCCGGACCGGGGTCGGCGCGGCGGTGGCCTTCACCGGCGCGGACTACGTGCAGGCACAGCGGGTCCGGCGGGTCGGGCAGAAGGCGGTCGGCGCCCTCTTCGAACAGGTCGACCTGGTGATCACACCGACCAGCAGCGTCGCCGGCTGGAAGGTCGACGAGCTCGACCTGATGATGGAGCGGTTCGGCGCCATGCACACCGGCTACTGGAACGCTGTCGGCAACCCGGCGCTGGTGGTGCCGATGGGCTTCAGCGGCGAGCCGGGCTCCGGCGGACTGCCGTTGTCGCTGCAGATCGTCGGCAAGCCGTTCGCCGAGGCGCTGGTGCTGCGTGCCGGCGACGCGTACCAGCAGGTCACCGACTGGCATCTGCAGCTGCCGCCGATACCGAACGAGCTACCTCGGTGACGGCCGCGGTGTCATCGTGAGCGCGAATGCGGCGTAGGTCGCGGTGACCGCCGAGGAGCAGACCCGACCGATCGAGGTCGTGGCAGCGCCGCCGGTCATCGGATCCCGGCGCCTCCAGCGGCGGTTCGTCGGACTCAACGGTCTCACCGGGCTCACCTTCGGGTTCACCGCGCCGGTCACCGCGGTGCTGGCGGTCCAGCTGGGCGCGAGTCCGTTCGCGGCCGGATTGCTGGTGGCCTCACTGACCGGGATCGTCTTCGTCTGCGATCTTTTCGGCACCCGGCTGCTGCCGTTCCTCGAACCGCGTCGGGCGATCTCGATCGGCCTGCTGTTGTGGGGCATCGGGTCTTTCGTCAGTGCGGTGGCCCCGAATGTCGAGATCCTGACGGCGGCCCGGATCGGGCAGGGTTTCGGCCTGGCGCTGCAGGCGGCGGCGGCGCCGCAATTGGCGATCCGGCTCG
>CAVUZU010000007.1:0-120951 GCA_963746025.1 uncultured Actinomycetota bacterium | reverse complement strand
ACGACTACTACGCCTCGGCCGAGGCCCTGATCGAGGAGATGGGGGTCACCGAGCCGGCCCGGCACCCGTTCCACGGTGATCAACTCGAGGTGGTGATCGCTCGCGGTGATCTGGAGCGGGCCGGCCGGCTGCTGACCCGGCTGGAGCATCGGGCCGAGGTCAGCCCGTACCCCTGGCTGGTGGCGATCACCGCCCGCTGCCACGGTCTGCTCCACCTGGCGAAGGGTGATCTCGACGGTGCGGCGACCGCGCTGGCCGACGCCCTGCGGGCGCACGACGACGTACCGATCCCGTTCGACCGGGCCCGGACGCTGTTGATCAACGGCCGGTTGCTCCGGCGGCGCAAGGAGAAGCTGGCCGCCCGGCAGTCGCTGCTGGCTGCGCTCAAGATCTTCGCCGACCTCGGCGCCCCGTTGTGGATCGCCAAGGCGAGCGACGAGTTGGGCCGGCTGGGTCTGCGTCACGGTCCGGTCGGCGAGCTGACACCGACGGAGGAACGGATCGCGAAACTGGTGGCCGGCGGACTGTCGAACCGTGAGGTGGCGGCGTCGATCTTCATGGGCCCGAGCCGTAGAGCCAGCATCAGCCGGGTCTATCGCAAGCTCGGCATCCACTCCCGGCACGGCCTCGCGACCTTCCCGTTCCCGGACGACTGCCGCCGGCGAAGTCCCGGACCACGGCACCGACCCGCCGCTGACCGGCCGCAGGTCGTCCAAGATCATCAACTTGTGGGTGGGGCCTTGCCTCCGACAGGCTCAGGGAACGGATCCCAACCATGGGGGTGCCGGCCCTCAACTCGAGGGGCGTTCCCGGCTTCGACGGCGCGCGGGCGAACGTAGCGTTCGGACGTGGAAGCCATCGTGGAGGCGTCTGGGGATCACGTCGGGACGCGGCGCGAATCGTTTCTCGTCGAGAGCTACGTCCCCCTGACGAGTCCATCGGTGGTGACCACCGTTCTGGCTCAACTGTGCGATGCCGCGCGGGCGCTGCAATCGGAGCACGAATGGGTGTGGGTACGGCTTTGTATCGCCCTGCCGGCCGACGAGACCTGCTTCTACGTCGTCGAAAGCGGGGCCATTGAATCCGTCGAACGCGTCTTCGCCAGGGCGGCGATCTCGTACGAACGGATCGTGACGGCATTCAGGGTCGATGCCGCACAAACCAACGAACCACCGGGAGGACCGTAGACATGTTCACCGCCCAATTTTGGAAGGCCACGGCCGAACGGGCCATCAAGACGTTCGCCCAGGCCCTGCTCGCCATCCTCGGCGCCGGCGGCGCCAAGCTCCTCGACGTCGATTTCGTCGGCGGCCTGCTGGCCGCGCTGATGGCCGCCGTCATCTCGGTGCTGACCTCGATCGTCGGCGGCGCGACCCGCCAAGCACCGTCCTGGGGTCCGGAAGACCTGAAGCCGCGCGCCAACGCACCCGCTCGCTGACGAACGGTGCCGGTCGTGGACCTTGATCAACTCACCGCCGCCTCGGACGCTCCGGGCCCGGTCGAGAGCGCGACAGCCGAGCTGATCGGCTGGCTCTCGACCGCCGCCGGGACGCTGGTCCGGCCGACCCGGCCGGGCCACCAGACCGAGGCGGCCGAGCCGACGGCGGAGCCGCCGGAGCCGGTGCTGTACGCCTGGCCGATCGAGCTCGTGGCCGAGCCCGAAGGGCGCCAGGTCGGGGCCAGGCCGCCGTTCCGGTGCCGGGTCCGGCATCTGGTGCTGGCCGCCGGACCGGACCAGCCGGCGGCCCGCCTGCTCGACCGGGTGTTGATCGCCGCCGTGCAGACCGGTGCCCCCGAGGTCCGGCTCGGTCCCCTGCCCCCTGAGTTGTGGCTGGCGCTCGGCCTCGAGCCGCGGCCGGCCCTGCTGTTCGACGTCGAGGCCCAGATCGCCCGGACCGTGGCTGAGCCGCCGCTGGTCCGCAAGCCGTTGCGGATCGAGGATCGCGCGATCCGCGCCCTGAGCGGCACGATCGTCGGTCCGAGCGACATCCCGATGGCCGATCTCCGGGTCGAGGTCGCCGCGACCGGCGCCTTCGCCCACACCAACAGCCGAGGCGAGTTCGGCTTCAGCAACGTGCCGGTCCAGGACCGGACCCGGCTCCGGATCGTCGGCAAGGGCCGGCAGTACGAGACCGAGGTCGATTCCGGCGGCACCGACCACCCGATCATTCGCTTCGACCTCGAGGAGGTCTGAGAAGATGCCGAACTACCGAGCTCCCGGAATCTACGTCGAGGAGGTGCCGGGCGGTGCCCGCCCGATCGGCGCGGTGGGCACCAGCACCGCCGCCTTCCTCGGCGCCGCCCCCGACGGGGCCGCCCGCCTGAACGAGGCCGTCGCGGTCAACAACTGGTCCGACTTCCTCCGCATCTTCGCGGGCCAGGAGGGCCTCGCCAGCACCCCGTTGGCCCTGTCCGTCTACGGCTTCTTCGCCAACGGCGGCGGCCGGTGCTACATCGTCAACGTCGGTCCGGGGAACTCGATCGCCGGCGGCGGACGGCGCCGGTCCGGCATCGATCTGCTCGACGCCATCGACGACATCTCGATCGTCGCGGCCCCGGCCCAGGCCGACCCGGCCTCGTGGGAGGCGCTGCTCGGACACTGTGAACGGCTCGGTGATCGGGTGGCGATCCTCGATCCGCCGGCCGGCCAGGTCGACGTCGACGCGTTGATCAAGGTCGCCACGCCGGCCTCGGGCGGCGGCGGTCGGCGCGGTGCCGGTGGGGCGGCCGCGGCCGAACGAGAGGCGGGGGCCGAGGCCGAACCGGCCGAAGCCGAGCCACCCGCCCCGCTCGACGGCGGCCGGCCCCGGCAATCCGACTACGGCGCGTTCTACTTCCCGTGGCTGCGGGCGTACGACCCGCTCAGCGGTGAGGTCGTCGACACCCCACCGTCCGGCCACCTGGCCGGGGTCTGGGCGCGGACCGACACCGAACGCGGCGTGCACAAGGCGCCGGCCAACCAGCCGATCGCCGGCGGCGTTGTTGATCTTGCCTACCGGGTCACCCGGCAGGAGCAGGAGGTGCTCAACCCGGCCGGCGTCAACTGCATCCGCTTCTTCCCCGAGACCGGCATCCGGGTCTGGGGCGCGCGTACCCTGGCCGCCGAGGCCAGCGAATCGCGCTACCTCAACGTCCGCCGGCTGATGAACATGCTCAAGGAGTCCATCGCCGAAGGGACACGGTGGATCGTCTTCGAACCCAACGATGCCTTCCTCTGGGGCTCGATCAACCGCGAGATCAGCAACTTCCTGACCCGGGTCTGGCGCGACGGCGCGCTGTTCGGCCGGACCGCGCGGCAGGCGTTCTTCGTCAAGTGCGACGAGGAGACCAATCCGCCCGAGGTCCGCGACGCCGGCGAGGTCGTCGTGCTGATCGGCGTCGCGCCGGTCAAGCCGGCCGAGTTCGTGGTGTTCAAGATCAGCCAGTCGATGGGCGGCACCCAGACCGAAGTGGAGGGCTGACATGTCCGAACCCGCTGCTCCCCCCAGCCAGCCGGGCGTCTCGGTGGATCCCTACCGGGCGTACAACTTCAAGCTGTTGATCAACGGCGTGACCGAGGGACACTTCACCGAGGTCACCGGCCTCGGCGCCAGGATCGAACGGATCTCCTACCGGGAGGCCGGCACCAACACGATCGTCCGCGCCATCCCCGGGCGGGTGACCTATCCGCCGGTGACGCTGAAGTACGGGCTGACCGACTCGACCGAGCTGTGGCAGTGGATCTCGATCGGCCGGGTGAGTCGGCGCAACCCGTCGATCGTCATGCTCGATCCGAGCGGCACCACCGAGGTGATGCGCTGGAACCTGGCCAACGCGTGGCCCGAGGCCTGGTTCGGCCCGGACCTGGACGCGATGAGCCGTGAGCTCGCCATCGAGACCCTGGTGCTGGCCCACGAAGGCATCGAACGGGTGGGACCGAGTGGCAGCGCGACGCCGGCCGGCTGAGCTCGGCGGCCGGCCCCTTGGACGGGTCACGGGGCCACGGACTATGGGCCGACGGATCACGGCGTGGCTCGCGCGGCGGTTGCGGTCCCTCGCCGGGGCGGCCCAGCGCGCCGCCGCGACCATGTCCGCGGAGCCGGTGACCGAGCTGCCGGTGCCGGAACACCGGGACGGGCCGCCGGAGCATTGGCTCGAGTTCGTCCGCCGGCGCGGCGGGCTGTTCGAGGGCCGGGGCCCCGATCGCGCTCCGGTCCCGGCGGGCCCGAGTCGGCCCGCTCCCATCCCTTCGACGGACGCCGACGACACCGCGGCCGACCGTCGGATCAGTGCCGTCCCCGAGGCCGAGCCGTCGGCCCGGGACCAGAACCAACCGGTGTCGGGGGCGGCGCCGTCGCGGCCGCCGGGCAGGAGGTGGAGCCGGTCGAAGGTGCGACCGAGCGCTCCACCGACCACCGGCGGTCCGCGGCGGCGCGGGGCACCCATCGCCCTTGTCGCCAAGGAAGAACTGCGTGAGCTGGTCGGCCGGATCGGCCGACCGCTCTGGCGCGATCGCCGGCCCCAGGGCGAGCCACATTCTCGGTACGAGCCGCCGTCCGGGCCCACCCCGAGACGATCGGGATCGCTACCCGTGGCCTACGAGCCGACGACGCCCTCAAGATCACCAAGCATCGACCCGGCGGCGGATCTCGTCCGTGATCATGGGCGGCCGGTCGTACCGAGCGAGGAGGTGCGACACCATCGGCCGCGCTTCTCCGCGGCGGAGTCAGCTGAGAGTACGGCGCCCGATCGGTGGCCGCCGCTGCCGGCGACGGCGGCCGATCCGGTGATCATCAGCCGTCCGGCCCCGCCGTCGACCGGCGCGCCGGAGCCGTGGCCGGGCCGACTGTCCCGCCCGGCCGGCGAACCGTCCTGGCCGGCGGATCCCCGGCCGATCGTCACCGCACCCGGGCTCGGGTCAGCGGAGCCGGCCGGGCCCTGGCCGGACCTGCCGGACGACGCCGCGCTCTGGGAGGCGCCCGGGCCCGAGCGCACGGCCGATCGGATCGGCCGGCTCGACGCCGAGCAGCGGGGTGCGTGATGGAGAAGGTGGCCTTCCTGGTCGACGACACCGGCGAACGGATCGACTGCCTGCTCAACCCGGAGTCGTTCGAGGTGACCCGGCTGGCCGGAGTCCGGCCCCGCGGTACGGCCAGCGGCCGGCTGGTCGGGACCGGGCTGGCCGACGACCCGTTGCAGTTCACCGGCGGTGGCCGGACGACCCTGGTGCTCGACCTGCTCTTCGACATCGACTTCGTGGAGGCGAAGGTCCGCCCGACCGACGTCCGGACGCTGACCCGGCGGCTGTGGATGCTGGCCGAGAACTCGGCCGAGGAGTCCGGCTCGGTCCGGCCGCCGCTGGTCCGGCTGGTCTGGGGCAAGACCTGGAACGTGCCGGGCGTGATCATCGCGGTGGCGGAGCGGTTCGACGTCTTCGACCCGTTCGGCACCCCGCAACGCTCCTGGCTGCGGATGAAGCTGGCCCGGGTGGCCGAGTCGGCCGCCGCCGCCCAGGAGTCCTTCGAGGCCGAGCTGGCCAAGGCCGGGCCCACCACCAACCCGGCCCTCGGCGGCGGGGCGGTGCCGGCGATCGGCGACGGCAGCAACGAGGGCGGCTACTCCGGCGTGCGTCTTGATCAACTCGCCTGCGACGGCCTCGGCAGCCCGTTCCAGTGGCGGCTGCTGGCCGAGCACAACGACATCGCCAACCCGCTCGAGGTCGCCGCCGGCACCGTGCTGGCGATCCCGCCCCTGACCGGCGGGGCACTCACCGGCGGGGCACTGGCGGCCGGGGGCCAGGCCACCGGCGGTACGGGGAGCTCGTCGCCGGAGTCGCAACCGCAGCCGATCGGCGGTGGCCAACCATGATCACCGGCGCGACCGCGAGCGTCGAGCTGACGGTCGGCGGCGGACCGTTGCGCGCGGACCTGACCGGCCGGCTGGCCTCGGTCCGGGTCGCGTACCGGCTGTCCCAGCCGGCCCAGTGCGAGCTCTGTTTCGTCACGCCCGGCGGCCCGGCGGCCGAGTTCGACGAGCTCCCGATCGGTTCGGTGCTGGAGGTCCGGCTGGTCGGCGATCCGGGCCTCCTGTTCGAGGGTGAGGTGACCTGCGTCGAGGTCGAGCACGGCCCGGACGGTGAGGCGATGCTCCGGATCCGGGCCTACGACCCGCTGCACCGGCTGCGCAAGCGGCAGCAACTACGGGTGTTCGAGTCGGTCACGGTCGCGGAGGTCGCGACCGCGCTGACCGCCGATCTCGGGCTGACGGTGATCACCGACGAGCCGGGGCCGGTGCAGGACCGGGTCGTCCAGCACCGCCAGAATGATCTTGACCTGCTGACCGGGCTGGCCCACCGCAGCGGGCGCTATCTGGCCCTCGACGGCACCGACCTGCGGTTGATCACGCTGGCCGGATTCGGCGACGGGGTGCCGCTCGTCCTCGGCAAGACCCTGCTCGAGGCGCGGGTCGAGGCCAACCTCGATCGGCTCTGTGATCGAGTCACGGCGTTCGGCTGGCATCCGCAACAGGCGGCGAGCTTCGAGGAGTCGGTCGGCGGGCCGCGGATCGGCCGGCTCACCGGCTTCGAACCCCGGCTGGCCGATGTCGGCGTCGACGGCGAGCGGTTCCTGGTCGATCAGCCGGGTCGCAGCCCGGACGAGCTGACCGAGGCCGCGCAGTCCATGATCGATCGCGCGGCCGGTGGCGCCTTGATCATCAGCGGCATGGCCGAGGGCGACACCCGGCTGCGAGCCGGTGCCCTGATCCAGGTCGACGGACTCAGCGCGCAACTGTGCGGCGACTACGTGCTCTGCGAGGCGGTGCACACGATCGACGCCACCGGCTATCTCACGTCGTTCTCCAGCCAGCCGCCGCCGCTGCCGCCGGACGACGCCGGCAGCACCCTGACCCTCGGCGTGGTGACCGCGGTCGACGATCCCGACGAGACCGGTCGGGTCCGGATCTCCCTGCCCGGGCACGGAAATCTCGATGCCGGCTGGTTCGGCGTGGTCTGCCCGGCCGCCGGTGCGGACAAGGGCATCGTCGCGCTGCCGGGCGTCGACGACACCGTGCTGGTGGCCTTGCCGCACGGCGAGCCCGCGGCCGGCGTCGTGCTCGGCGGGCTGTACGGGACGGTGCGGCCACCCGACTCCGGCGTCATCGACGGCGCGGTCCGGCGCTGGTCGCTGCGAACCCCGGAGGGCCTGTCGATCATCCTCGACGACGCCGCCCAGCAGCTCCGGGTCGCGGACCGGACCGGCAGCTTCGTCGACCTCAGCCCCGAGTTGGTCCGGGTGCACGCCGAGGCCGCCGACCTGGTGATCGAGGCGCCCGGCCGGACGCTCACCCTGCGGGCCAAGGCGGTCGAGTTCCAGCAGGCCGTCGACGTCGCCGACGCCTATCAGCCGAAGGGTGGCCAGTGATGAAAGCCGTGACTTCGGAAGCCATGATCAGATGCGGCCACGACGGCCGGATCAACAACGAGCCGAGTCAGCACTGGGTGACGATCGAGACCGTACCGATCTTGGTCGACCATGATCCGGAGGGCCGCAAGATCACCGCCTGCCCCAACTTCGGCCCGACCATGAAGCCCTGCGCCAAGACCCTCGCGGTCAAACAGGGCTACAGCACCTGGGTGATGATCGACACCAAGAGCGTCGTGCTGTCCCACCTGGACGGCCTGACCGACGGCACGGTCCCGGGCACCGTGCACTACCAGGTCCGCGATCCGGGCCAGCAGTTCGTGGAGGTGGACCGATGACCGTACGCCATCGCGCCTTCCGATTCGTCGGCGTCGGCTGGGACACCGACGCGACCGGGCTGACCCTGAACGCGACCGGCGGGGTCGCCATGATCGACGGCGACGAGTCGATCCGCCAGGCGATCCTGCTGCTGCTCTGCACCACCCCGGGCGAGCGGCTGCTGCGGCCGCAGTACGGCTCGTACCTGCATCGGCTGATGTTCGCCCCGAACGATCAGACCACCGCCGGCCTGGCCATGCACTACGTCCGGCAGGCCGTCGAACGCTGGGAACCGCGGGTGGAGATCATCGAGATCGACGCCGGGGCCGATCCCGACCAGCCCAGCCGGCTGGACATCCGGCTGTCCTATCGGGTGCGGGCCAGCCTGGCGACGGCGGAGCTCAACTACCCGCTGGACCTCACCCTGACCGGCGACCAAGATCAGCCCCGGACGGCGCCGGACGGGACGGCGCTCGACGGGATGGGGGTGACCGGATGAGCCTTCCGGTGCCCGATCTCGATGATCGCCGGTTCCTCGATCTCGTCGCCGAAGCGCGGCGGCGGATCCAGCAGTCGACGCCGGCCTGGACCGACCTGTCGCCGCACGATCCCGGGATGGCGCTGATCGAGGTCTTCGCGCACCTGACCGAGATCATGATCTATCGGATCAATCGCCTCCCGGAGAAGGCCTACGTGGCCTTCCTCAACCTGCTCGGCGTCAGCCGGCATCCGCCGTCGGCGGCCTGGGTCGATCTCACCTTCAGCCGGGTGACGCCCGGCGGGTCGGAGCCGATCCCGATCCCGGCCGGGACCAGGATCGCGGTCGCCCGCGGCACCGACCCGGAGCCGGCGATCTTCGTCACCGCCGAGTCGACGGTGTTGCCGGCCGGCGCGGACGAGGTGGTCGTCCGGGCCCACCACTACCAGCCGATCGACGGCGAATTGATCGGGATCGGCACCGGCCAGCCCGAGCAACGACTGCAGGCCGGCACGGTCCCGATGATCACCACCGCGGAGCCGGTTGATCATCTGCTCGGAGTGGAGGCCGACCGGGACAGCCTGGCCGAGGGGGCCGGCGCTCGCGAGTTCGGCGGCAAGACGTACGAGATCTGGCAGAGCGTGACCAGCTTCGCCGAGGTCGGCCCGGACGCGCGGGCGTACCTGCTGGACCGCAGCACCGGCGCGATCACCTTCGCCCCAGCCCTCGACCTGCGGCCGCGGACCGGCCAGGCGATGATCCCGCTGGCCGCCGTTCCGCCGGCAGGCAAGGGAATCCGGCTCTGGTACCGCACCGGCGGCGGCGCCGGTGGCAACGTCGCCGCGGGCCGGGTGACGAATCTGCGCGACCCCATTCCCGGGGTCCGGGTGACCAATCCGCAAGCCGCCCGCGGCGGCCGGGAGATCGAACCGATCGAGTCGGTGATGGCCCGCGGGCCGCACGAGTTCTATTCGCTGCGCCGCGCGGTCACGGCGCGCGACTTCGAACTCTGCGCCACGGCCGGCTCGGGCTCGATCGCCCGGGCCAAGGCGTTCACCCGGGCCAGTCACTGGTCGTTCGCCGCGGCCGGCGAGGTCGAGGTCGTCCTGGTCCCGCACGTCGGCGTGGAAGCCCGGCCGGGCTGGCGGCTGCCGCTGCAGGTGCTCGTTGATCATCAGGTGCCCGACGCCCGGGCGCGGACCGAGCGGGACCTGAACGACCGCCGGGCCCTCGGCACCAGTTGCCTGGCGTCCTGGGCGCGCTACAAGGCGGTGTCGATCGAGGCCCGGGTGATCGTCCGGTCCGAGGAGGATCTGGACGCGGTCCGGAACCGGATCCATGATCGACTTCGGCAGACCCTCAGCCCGCTGCCGACGCCGCTGAACCCGTCCGGCTGGCCGTTCGGCGAGCCGCTCCGCGCATCCAACGTCTATCGCCTGCTCGAGCAGGCCGAGCCGGGGGTGCGCTACGTCGAGGATGTCCGGTTCGTCGTCGAGGAGGCCCCCGATCAGCGGGTCCGCGCGGTCGCGGCCGACCCGAACCAGAGCAACACCTGGTTCGCCGCCTGCGGCGAGGTGCTGTTCCGCTCCACCAACGGCGGGGTCGGCTGGGAGCCGGCCGGCCGGTTCCCGGGTGAGGAGACGCGGCGGGTCGAGCCGGCCCCCACTCCCGTACGTCCCGGAATGACCGCCCATCCCGGCTGGGTCGCCGTGGTGACTCGCCGGGCCGACGGCAGCGGCTCCGGCGTCCACCTCTCCACCGATCTCGGCGAGACCTGGCTCCGGGTCGCCGAACTGCAGGCCGGGATCTCCGATCTGGCCTGGATCGACCGCGGCGGAGCGGCCGCGCTGCTCCTGGCGACCGACGTCGGCCTGTACGAGCTGGCCCTGATGCGCGGGGCCGTTCCGCTACAGGTGATCGTCGATCCGGCCGATCCGGACCGCGGCTTCTACGGCGTCCGCGCCTTCGTCTCCGAGCACGGGGCGGTCGGTGTCGCGGCCGCCGCGCAGGCGCAGTACGGCGTCTACCTGTCGACCCAGGGCGGGCGGGCCGGCAGCTTCGGCTCGATCGGGCTGGACGGCGTGGACGTACGCACGCTCGACGTCCAGTTCGACGGGCCGGCGACGGTGCTGTGGGCCGGCAGCGGCGAGGCCGATCTCAGCCGGCCCGGCCAGGGCTGCTTCCGGACCCGGCTGTTCGAGAGCGATGTGCGGTGGGAGCAACTCAACGCCGGTTGGGGAGGCGGCACCTGCTGGTCGCTCGCGTTCGTCGGCGCCGCCGCGTTCGCCGCGACCCAGAGCGGCGGGGTGCTCCGGCTGGACACCGCCGCGCCGCAGCCGGTCTGGGACGCGCCCGAGGTCAACTGCGGACTGCCGCTGCGGGATCGCCCCCGCTTCGAGGCGGTGGAGACGGTCGCGGCCGCCGGGCCGGACGATCCGGTCATCGTCGGCAGCCCGCGCGGGATCTATCGCAGCGTCCAGGCCGACCGGTGGGAGCCGTCGGCCAACCGCGAGACCCGCGACGCCGTCACGGTGCCGGACACCTGGCTGCTGGTGTCGGGCGAGCATCGGATCGAGGTGAGTCGTGCAACGGCAGATCATTGAGCGGCTGCTACCGGCGGCGTACCAGCGGGCGGTGACGCCCGGCAGCGTCCTGGCCACCCTGCTCGAGGTGATGGAGGGCATGCTCGAGCCCGACGATGCGCTGCTGGAGATCGTCGACGAGCTGTTCGCCCCGTATCGGACGACCGACCGGTTGGTCGCCTTCCTGGCCGGCTGGGTGGCCCTTGATCATCTTCGGCCGTCCACCGGGGCGGCCGTCGCCCCCGGCCGGCTGCGCAACCTGGTCGCCGAGGGTCCACTGCTGGCGCAGTGGCGGGGCACCCGGTGGGGCCTGCGCCGGTTCCTCGAGGTGGCGACCGGGGTGTCCGGGTTCGGTATCGACGAGCCGCAGCAGCCGCGGTTCCACTTCGTGATCACGGTGCCGGCGGCCGCCGCCGGAGATCTCGAGCTGGTCCGCCGGATCGTCGAGCACGAGAAGCCGGCGCCGACGACGTACGAGATTCGCCTTGCGGGTGAGGAGCATCGACCATGACGACCGAATGGGTGGTGGCGGCCGGGGCCGAGCGGCTGACCCTGGCCACGTCCGGAACGACCGAGGCGCCGGGGCCGAGCATCGGCGAGCTCACCTTCACCGTCACCAATCCCGGGCCGGTCGAGGACCGGGTGGTGTTCGAGATCGTGCCCGGTGACGGCGCGAAGCGGCCGTGGTTCACCGTGGACGAACCGCAGCGGCTGGTGCCGGCCGGTCAGTCGGTGACCTTTCTGATCAAGGTCTCGGTGCCGGCCGGCGAACCCGCCGGACCGTTCTGGGTGCAGGGCCGGGTCTACTCCGCTGACACCGCGCCGGAGGAGAGCTCCCGGGTCAGCGGCCGGGTCACCGGCGAGATCGCCGCGACCAAGATCAAGAAGTCGAAGCCGTGGTGGCTGCTGGCCGTGGCCGCGCTGGTGCTGATCGTGCTCGGGGTGGTGGGCTTCTTGATCCTGCGACCGGGAAACCGGCCGGTCCCTGCCCTGGCCGGGCTCACCGAGGAGCAGGCGCGGCAGCGGCTGACCGAATCCGGATTGACTCTCGGGCTGGTGCAACGCCGGCACCAGGCCGGCAGCGCGCGTACGGTGATCGAACAGTCGGTCGCCGAAGGCCTGGCGGCCGAGCCCGGCTCGCCGGTGGACGTGGTGATCACGGTCGGCCTGACCGCGCCGGAGCTGGTGTCGCCGCCGAACCATCAGGAGTTCCCCAAGGACACGAAGACGCCGGCCCTGGAGTGGCAGGTCGTGCCGGATGCCGCCGGCTACAACGTCCGGCGGGAGCGCGAGATCTGCTCCGGCGGCATCAACCCGAGCTGCTTCTTCCAGTTGATCACCAACGAGAACGTGACCGGAGCGACCTCGTGGACACCGGGAAACGAGAAGCTGCCGCCGATCCGGGGCATCGCGAAGCCCACCGGACTGGTCCGCTGGCAGATCTCGGCGCTGGACGACTTCAAGGATCCCGGGCCCAGCTCGGGCGCCTTCGAATACTGGATCCACAAGTTCTGAGATGAGCACCGGACAGAAGGTCGCCCTCGCCGTGCTGGTGCTGCTCGTCCTCGGCTTCGTCGTGGCCGTCGTGCTGCCGGGCCGGCTCGGTGCGGGCACCGGATCGGCCGCCGAATCGGCCCGGCTGGCCGGCGAGATGGCCACGGCTCCGGTCGCGGTCGATCGATCCGAACTGACGGCCGACTGCTTCCAGGGTGATCAACTCGTGTTCGTCGACGGCTGCACGCTGACCGTCGGACCGAGTACGCAGAGCATGCGGATCCTGCGGTTGCGGCCCGACCGGCAGGTCGACCTCGAGGCTCCGGCGCCGCGGCTGGACGACTTCACCATCGAGGCCGAACTCGAACCCGGGCAGGAGATCCCGATCGCCGTCGACGAGCGCGGCGCCGAGATCGCACTCGATTGCGAAGCCGTCGGCAACTGCATCGTCCAGGTCCAGTGAGCGCCACGGGTGTGGATGAGGAGGAACGATGACGACCGAATGGGTGGCCGCGGCCGGGACCGAGCGGGTCGAGCTGGCCAGGTCCGGCAGCGCGGAGAAACCGGGGCCGAGCATCGGCGAACTCACCTTCACGATCACCAACCCCGGGCCGGTGGAGGATCGGGCCGTGTTCGAGATCGTGCCCGGGGACGGCGCGAAGAAGGCCTGGTTCACCGTCGACGAACCGCAGCGGCGGGTGCCGGCCGGTCAGTCGGTCACGTACCTGATCAAGGTCTCGGTGCCGGTCGAGGAACCCGCCGGCCCGTTCTGGATCCAGGGCCGGGTCTATTCCGCGGACACCGCGCCGGAGGAGAGTTCGCGGCTCAGTGGCCGGGTCTCGGGCGACGTCACGGCGGCCGAGGTCAAGCCCGGGAAGCCCTGGTGGCTGCTGGCCGTGGCCGGTCTGCTCGTCGTCGTCATCGGTGTCGTCGGCTGGCTGGTGCTGCGGCCGAACAACCCGCCGGAGGTGACGGTGCCGGAGCTGGCCGGCCAGACCGAGGACGAGGCCCGCACCGTGCTGGCCGGGGCCGGTCTGCAGCTGGGCACCGTCAGCCGCCGGCACCGGTCGGTCGGCGACCGTACGGTGATCCGGCAGTCAGCGGCGGCGGGCTCCACGGTCGCCACCAGCACCATGATCGATCTGGAGATCGCGATCCAGCTCGGGGTGCCGACGCTGACCGCACCGGTCACCGGCACGGTGCTCCAAGCCGGGGCCGAACCACCGATCCTGGAATGGACCGCGGTGCCGGATGCCGTCGCCTACAACGTGCGCCAGGAGTTCCGGCGCTGCCTGATCTCGCGCCAAGGAAGGTTCTGCGACTACGTGCTGTCCAGCAACGCCAACGTGACCGGAGCCACCTCCTGGGACCCAGAGGTCGCGGACCCGAAACCGATCTTCGAGTTCGGCGAGATCCGCTGGCAGGTGACAGCGCTGGACGACTTCAAGGATCCCGGTCCTTCGTCGCTCTTCTTCAGCTACACCATTCCGGGCAACTGATCCGGGCGCACCGGCGGCCGCACCGAAGAGTCTGGAAGGAGGGTGACCATGGACACGTTGCGGCTGCCGTTCTTCATCCTGGCGATCGTCGCCGCGGCGCTGATCATCCTGGTCGAACTGGGTTCCGGGCTGATCCTCGGCGGCGACTCGGCGGGATCGAGCCTGCTGCTGGCGATCGAAGGACTGCCGGCCGCGCCGTCGGATGCGTCCAGCATCGACGAACCGCCGGGCCGGGGCATCGGTTATCTCGCCCTGGTCGACGTGATCATGCTCTACACGGTGCTGCTGATGGGCGCCGGACTGCTGCTGCCGGATCGGCTGCACGGCCGGCTGCAGGGCATCGTCACGCTGATCGGCTCGATCGTGTTGATCATCGTCGCCTTCACCTTCGCCATCATCGCGCTGATCGAGCTGCTGATCATGCTGGCGCTGCTGGCCGCGACCCCGTTCGGCACGATCGCCTATCTCGCCCTCTGGGGCTTCTTCCCGCGCGGCGACGCGGCCGTGCTGCTCTCCCTGCTGATGTTCCTGAAGATCGTCTTCGCCGTGCTGCTGGTGCTCGCCCAGCAGCGGTTCCTGCAGAACAAGGGTCTGGTCCTGATCATCCTGACCTCGCTGCTCTGCAACGTGATCCTGGCCTTCCTGCACGGTCTGGTGCCGATCATCCTGGTCAGCATCGTCGACGACCTGGCCGCGATCCTGTTCGGGATCATCGCGATCATCTGGGGGCTGATCCTGCTGATCGGCTCGATTCCCGCCGTGATCAAGGCGATCCGGGCCACCCTGAGCTCCGCCGTCCGCAGCGGCTAGCCTCGATCTTCATGATCTTGGCCTCGCTGCCCGGTGCCCGTGACCCGTTCACGCTTTCCAGGTACAGGTCGCGGTTCCCTGCCGGATCGCTGGTCTGCCGGACGAAAGACGCATCGAGGAGTGGTGGGTTCGGCGTAGGTGGGGTGTCGCGGCCGGCTGTCGGTGCTGCGTCTCGTTGACTGCGGTCGATGTCGCGGCGGGTGTGACGTTTCCCGTCTTCGCAGCGCCGATCGGGACGGGAAACGTCACACTCAACGACAACGATCGGCGCAACCTTCGAAATCGTGCCAGTCAGCCCTGCGCGATGCAGCACCGACAGCCGGCCGCGACACCATCACCACGCCCCAACCCCGCCGCTCCTCGATGCGTCTTTCCGCCCCCGGCAGTCTGAAACCCGGACCAAGGGAACAAACCAGCCCCTGATCATGAAAGATCGAGGCTCGTGTCGTGAGGTCGGGTCAGGCCTGGTCGGCGTACGCGCGGTCGAGGGCGTCGGCCAGCTCGGTGGTGACATCGGCGGCGCCGGTCGGGCCGAACGCCGACAGGTAACTGATGGTGTTGCCGAACCGCAGCACGCGGACCCGATACCACCAGGTGTCGCCCGCGGCGGTGCCGCCGACCGGGATCCCGATCAGGTAGCCGAGCCGGCGATCCGGCTGCGGCCAGGGGTCCACGGCGAGCCGGCCCAGCTCCCAGGACTCCAGACAGAGTGGGTTACGCAGGGCGCCCTCGATCTCGGCGGACAGGTCCACCGCGGCGGCCGGAGTCGGCAGGACCACCCCCACCACCGTCACCCGGGCTGTGTCCTCCTGCACCCGCCCGGTCAGCTCCACGCCCGGCAGGCCGCCATCCACGTCCACCAGCCCACGCAGCGCGCCGCACGCGTCGGGATCGCCGCCCGTCTCCGGACTGACCTGTACCGAGCGCAGCCGACGCTCGTCCAGATCCAGGGTTCCCACTGCGGCTCGGACCTGGTCCAGGGCCAGCGTCGCCTGCCGGGCGATCCAGATAGGCCGAACCACGACCGCGCCGGCGCCGATCAGGGCCACGCTCGCCGCCACGGCGAGGCCGATCAGGACCGGTCGAAGCGACGGGATCGGTCGTCGCGACCGACCGCCGCCCAACTCGAGCCACTCCCCCGCCGGCTCGCTCCGTCCCGCAGCCGGTCGGTCGGACGGCGGTTCGGGGCGTCGCTCAGTGTCCTGCCACATCGCGTCCGCCCCCCTTCCCGGATCGGTGCCTTCCCGCCATTCTCCGCCGAGACGTCACATCCGCTACGACACTCCGCAGATTTGGCAGCGGATGTGACGGGTCGACGGAGGTCAGGGGTGGCGTTGTTCGTGGGGCGGAAGCCCGGTCCGGGTGGTGCCCGGCTGGTTCGCCGGGTTGGGCGAGA
Organism: uncultured Actinomycetota bacterium; assembly: GCA_963746025.1. Classification (GTDB taxonomy): domain Bacteria; phylum Actinomycetota; class Actinomycetes; order Propionibacteriales; family Propionibacteriaceae; genus Microlunatus. Next base: position 104,974 of record CAVUZU010000007.1, on the reverse strand, counting down.
GCGGGTTGGTGAGCAGGACGAAGGTGGCGGCGGCGGTGGCCGGCAGGCGGTAGCGGTAGTCGAAGCCGGCGACCGGCAGCGCCAGGGTGGCCGTCGCCGGTCGCTGGTTGTAGCTGCCGATCACCGTACCGACGCCGGGCAGCTCGGCGGTCCGGGTGATCACCCCGTGGTCGACGCCGGCGCCGGCGGCTGCACCGGCTCCGCCGGTCCGACTCAGCCCGAACTCGGTGATCGACCACCAACTGCCCGCCGATCCCTCGCCGACGATCCGGAGGTGCCGGGTGCTGGTCCGCGGCAGCGGGATGATCATGGTCCCGGAGTTGCCGCGGCCGCGGGCGATCGGCGTCCAGTCCGTGCCGTCGGCGGAGGCCTCGACCCGGTAGGCGCGGACGTAGTCACCGATGTTGGTCCCGACCGACAGCCGGAGCTGATCGAAGCTCTGCTCCTGGCCGAGGTCGAAGCTGACCCACTGGCCCGGCGACTGGCCGGTGCCGGAACTCCAGCGCGTCGCCTCGTCGCCGTCCAGCATCCGCGCGGCCGATCCGTCCTCCTCGGTGTGTGAAGCGGCTGCCCGCCAGCCCGTCCGGGCCAGCGGCTCGGGGTCGCCGGCGGGTTGCAGCGATGCCCCGTACGGCAGCGAATAGCCGAGCCAGTCGGTGCCGATCTTCACCTGGTTCAGCTGGGCCGCGGTCTCGGCCGACACGGTCTGGGTCAGTCGGCCGCCCGGGGTGCCGGCCGGGCCGCGGCCGAAGTCGAGATCGACCGAGCCGAGGTCGGCCGGATCGGCCGGCGGGAGCTGATCACCACCGGTCCACCGGTAGGTCGCCGCGGCCCCGGCCGGCAACACGTGCCGGACCTCCCGGTCGCCGACCCGGATGATCACCGTCCGGTCCGCGGTCGATCCGTTGTGGGCGATCACGACCGTGCTGCCGTCGGGATTGCGGAACGCGACGTTGATCACCTGGTCGGCCACCACCGAGGAAGCGATCCGGACCGCTCCCGGCCGGACGAACTTGCTGGCATGGCCGAGCGCCCAGTAGTCGAGCTCCTTGTCCACCGTCCCGTCGTCGTTGACCGTGACCACGCCACGGCAGTTCGTGCAGCCGCCGATGTACGGGCCGTGATCTTGGTCCAGGGCGAGATTCCACAAGATCACCGACTGACCCCAGTTGCGCGGAGCACCGATCACCGACCCCATGGTCTGTCGGAAGGCCTCGACCTCCGCGCCCTGCCAGCCGCCGCCGGAGCATTCAGTGAGAAACGCCTGGGCCCGCGGATAGTTGTTGTGCGACAGCGATTGCGCCCCGACGGTGCCGCCGTAGCAGTGCCAGGCGGTGCCGGGCAGGTAGCGGGCGGCCCGGCGATCATGCTGCAGCGCCTCGGGATAGTCGGTGATGTCCCAGTTGTGGTCGTAGCCGAGGGTCGCCGTGTCCAGCCCGGCCTTACCGATCGCCGGCCCGAGCTGATCGCCGATGAAGGCGGCGGCCTGGTCCGGCAGCATTCCCAGGCCGGGGTAGTCGGCCGGTTCGTAGAGCGGCTCGTTCTGCGCCGAGACGTAGTCCACCGGCACGCCGGCTTTGCGATAGTCCTGCAGGAACTTGACGAAGTACTTCGCGTACGCCGCGTGGTACTGCGGCAGCAGCGAGCCGGTGACCATCGAGTCACTGTCCTTCATCCAGCCCGGTGCACTCCACGGCGTGGCCATGATCGACAGCTCGGGGTTGAGCTGCAACGCCTCCCGCAGCCGGGGCAGCAGGTATTTCCGATCATGAGCGATGCTGAAGTCGGACAGGTCCGGATCGGTCTCCCCCGCCGGCTGATCGTCGTAGGAGTACGCCTTCTCGACGGCGAAGTCCGACGCACCCATCGGCTGCCGGAGCATCGACAGCCCGATCCCGTCCTCAGCCGAGAACAACTCCCGCATGATCTTCTGCCGCGCGGCCTTCGACAGCTTCTTGCTCAGCACCCAGCCGGAACTGTCGGTCAGCGACGCGCCGAAACCGGTAATCCGCTGGTACGTCCTGGTCGGGTCGACGGTGATCACCGTGCCGTCGTCCCCGGTCGAATCGGTCCAGGGCAGATCGCCCTGGCGGGCCAGTCGTTCGTCGGAGCTGAGATCGGTCAGCCAGACCTGGGCCCCGGACTCCGGCTCCGCCTCGGCCGCCGCCGGTAGCACGGCGACGATCATCCCGACGGCGATCAACAGGATCAACGGACAGCGGCGCATCACGCGCTCCCCTCCGCACCGGCGCGGGCCCCCGCGGCAGGCACCTCGTCGTGCCGGCGCTCACCGTCGGCACACCTGCCGTCACGCTGCCATCCCGACCCCGCCGTGTCCAGACCCGGTTCGCCAACTCGGTCTCACCGTGGTTGTTGATGGGGACGCTTGAGTGTTCGTCTGGCTCAGGGAACGAAACCCCTCTGGCTCAGGGAACGAAACCAGCTGGCTCAGCAGATCAGGCCGCGCTTGCTCCGGGAGGAGTGGGCGGTCGGGTCGAGCCCGATCCAGCGCGGATCGACCTCCTCGGTGGCCCGCTGATACCGCGAGTCCGAGGACAATCGGATCCGGTCGGCGTTGTTGTCCAGGCCCAGGTGCACGGTGAAGATCGTGAACGTCAGCAGGTCACCCATCCGGTAGTCGGCGGTCCGCCAGCGCAGCCTGTGCGCTCGGCCGAAGCCGGCCGGATCGCGGGTCAGCACCCCGTCCCAGGTCAGGCCGTCGGTCGCCGCGATGGTGGCGGCTTGATCATCGTCCTCGCAGTAGGTGTCGACGTCGCGATGGCCGTACTCCTCCTTGACCTGCTCCAGCCGATGCGATCCGTCTAGCACGGCCACCCCGCCGAGGGTGCGGTCGATGTCGCCCAGCGGAGTCCAGGCGGTCATCAGGTCGAGCGTGCCGCGGTTCATGAAGACGCTGTCCATGTGCGGCGGCGTCGCCTTGCCGGGCGGCACCGCGCGCATCCAGGTGTAGTCGAAGTGCCGGACGTCGGCCTCGAAGATCCGGTGATAGATGTCGGCCATCCGGTCGCCGTACAGCAGGTGCTGCAGCGGCTCGCTGTCCCGGGCCGTCTCGTGCAGCGACCACGGCCGGAAGTCGTCGGCCGGGATCGCCCGATCGGTCTCGGTGCCGGGCCGGAAGGCACCGGCGGCGGCCAGCGGCTCGAGGATCGACCGGCGGGCGGCGCGGACCTCGTCGGGGTCGAGATAACCGGGCAGGAACAGGTAGCCGTCGGTGCCGAGCCGGGCCCGCAACTCGTCGGCGTCGTCCACGGCGTCGGCCGAGGACCGCAACTCGCCGACCTCCAGTGGTGCGCCCTGAGCCGTGACCGTCGGTGACGTGGAAGTGATCATGAAATTCACGCTAACCCGGACTCGGCGCGCGGCGTTGTGCTGATTGACCCGCTCACTTGCAGTTTCTGGCACGTACCCTGTCCTTCCATGAGCGCCGGCCCGGAGCTGCGGTTCCCGCACCCGCTGCTGCTGCCGCGGATCGGCCGGATCTCGATGACCGGACGGGTGCCGCGGACCAGGGCCTGGCCGACGGACCAGCCGCTGCGGACGCTGGGCAGCTACGCCGTGGTCTACCTGCTGGCCGGTGCCGGGCGGTACGTCGACGGCGCCGGCCGGAACCGGCACGTCAGCACCGGTGATCTGATCCTGCTCTTCCCCGACCTGCCGCATCGCTACGGGCCGCCGCCGGGCGAGTTCTGGGATCACCTGTACGTCGTGTTCGACGGCCCCGTGTTCGACCTCTGGCGGGCGAACGGCCTGCTGGACGAGAACCGCCCGGTCTGCCACGTGCCGCCGGTGGAACGCTGGACCCAGCGGTTCGCCGAGCTGGTGTTCCTGGCCGAGGCGACCACGCCCGGCGCGGTGCTGCAGGACATCGCCCGGCTGCAACTGTTGATCGCCGACGCGTTGGCCGCGTCGACCGCCGACGGTCCGGGCAGCACCGATGATCAACTGTGGCTGGCCCGGGCGACGGCGCTGCTGGCGTCCGATCTCGGCAATCCGGACTCGTTGCCCGACGTCGCCGCGACGCTCGGGCTGTCCTACGACGGGTTCCGCAAGCGGTTTCGCCGGCTGGCCGGGGTGACGCCGGCCCGGTATCGCAGCCAGCGCCGGCTGGACCGGGCCTGCGAGTTGATCATCGCCGGTGATCACACCGATCGGGAGATCGCGGCCCGGCTCGGCTTCGCCAGTGAATCCCACTTCTCGCACCGGTTCCGGCAGCTGATCGGCAGCTCACCGCGGGAGTTCCGGGCGGCGGCAGCGGCGAGCGGGATGGGCGGTGGCGCCGACCTCGTCAGGCGTCGGCCGCGGTGAGGACCGTGGCCTCCTCGAGCTGACTCTCCGGCTCACTCTGGTCGATCTGGGCGATCGTCCGCCGGCCGACCACCAGGACGACGATGGCGATGATCATCGCGGCCCCGCCGAACCAGTACGGGCCACTCGCGCCGAGCTGGGCCGCGATGGTGCCGGCGACGGCCGGCGCCAGCGCACCGCCGAAGAACCGGATCCCGGAGTACGTCGACGAGGCGACCTGCCGCGGCAACTCGGTGGCCAGCATCACCGACTCGGTGAGCACCGTGTTCATCACGCCGAGGAACAGGCCGGCCACGATCACGCCGACGACCAGGGCCACCAGGCTCGCGGTGGCCAGTGCCAGCAGCACCAGGTCGACACCGAGCAGGGCGGGCATCGCGTACAGCACCGGCTGCCGGCCGAACCTGCGGGTCAGCGGCGGCGCCACGAAGACCGAGGTGATCGCGACGCAGAGGCCCCAGCCGAAGAACACCAGACCCAGTTCGTGGGCACCGAACTCGGCGACTCCGGCGGCCTGCGCGGCCGCCTCGAGCGGGAACGGGCTGTAGGCGAGCAGGGCGAAGAAGCCGAAGTTGTAGAACAGCGCCCCGATGCCGAGGGTGAGCAGCGCCGGGTGTCGCAGGGCGGCGAACGTCGCGGACAGCGGCACCGGCGTCGGGCGCTCCGGGTTCCTGCCGAGCAAGATCAGCAGGGAGATCAGCCCGAGCGCCATCAGCACCGAGGTGCCGAAGAACGGGCCGCGCCAGGACACACTGCCCAGCGCGCCACCGAGCAGCGGCCCGGTGGCGATGCCCAGGCCGAGTGCGGCCTCGTACAGGATGATCGCGTTGTCCACTCCGCCGCTGGCGGCGCCGACGATGGTGGCCAGCGCGGTGGAGATGAACAGCGCGTTGCCCAAGCCCCAGCCGGCCCGGAAGCCGATGATCGTGCCCACCCCGTCGGAGGCACCGGCCGCCGCCGCGAAGATCACGATCAGGGCGAGCCCGATCAGCAATGTCTTCTTGGCGCCGAGCCGGCTGGAGACGAAACTGGTGCAGAACATGGCCAGCCCGGTGATCAACAGATAGCTGGTGAACAGCAGCATCGCCTCGGACGGCGTCGCGCCGAGCTCGTGGCTGATCGCCGGCAGGATCGGGTCCACCAGGCCGATGCCCATGAACGCGATGACACAGGAGAACGCGACCGCCCAAACGGCCTTGGGCTGTCGCAGGATCTGGCTGAACCCGGGGGCTGGGTGAGACCTGCTCACCTGGCGGCTCCTCACAACGTGTCGGGGTTGGTGTCACTGACCATGTTATATAGCTTGGCTAACTTTCTCAATTCGGGGCAGACTCGGGCCGGTGATCACGACCGAGCTCACTGATCCGATCGGCGTCCGCTGCACGCCGGACACGCCGGGCGGCACCGGGGTGCTGGTGCTCGCCGGGTCCAGCGGCCGGGTCGAGTCCGCCCGCTGCGAACTGCTGGCCGGGCACGGCGTCCTGGCCGAGAGCATCCAGTGGTTCGGCGGACCGGGTCAGCATCCGGGCCCGTGGGAGATCCCGATCGAGCTGTTCCAGTCCCGGGTCGAGGGCCTCCGCGTCGACTGCGACCGGGTCGTGATCATGGGCACGTCGTTCGGCGCCGAGGCCGCCCTGCTGACCGCCTCCGTCACCCCCGACGTCGACGCCGCGATCGCCATCGCACCGACCCACACCGTCTGGGCCGGCGTCCGACCCGACGGCACCCAGACCTCCCACTGGACCCTGGCCGGCTCGCCCGTCCCGTTCATCCCGTACGTCGACGACTGGTCCCCCACCACCGACCCACCCGCCTACCGCGGCCTGTACCAGGAATCCTGGGACCGAGCCGCGGCGGACCGCCGGGCCGCCGCGACCATCCCGGTGGAGCGGATCCAGCGCGTCCTCCTCGTCGCCGGTGGCGATGATCAGGTCTGGGACGGTCCTGATCATGCCGCGAGAATCGTCCAGCGACGCAACCTTGCCGGGCTGCACACCATGATCACCCAAGAGGCGAAGGCCGGGCACCGGGTGGTGCTGCCCGGTGAGGAAGTGGTCTCCGGTGGGCAGCGGATGGCCCGAGGTGGTACGCCCGACGCCGACACACGTCTCGGCGAGCGAGCCTGGCCCGTGATCTTGGAGCTACTCGGAGCTGCTTGATCCCGACCGCAAGGCTGCGATCGGGTCGCGGTCAGGTCGGCTCATCGAGGTGGGCAGAGAGCTTGGCCAACAGGTGCGCGAGGGAATGCCGGTCGCGTTCGGAGAGCCCGGCGAGGAGCCGGGTCTGGATGGTCAGCAGGTCTGTCGCCGCTCGGTCGATGAGGTTCAGGCCTTTGGCGGTCAGTTCAACCGACACCGAGCGGCGATCCAGCTCCGATCGGGTGCGCCGCACCAGGCGACGGCGCTCCAGCCGGTCGACGCGCTCCGTCATGGTCGCCGAGGTCACCAAGATGCTGCGGGAGAGCTGGCTGGGGGTGAGGGTGTGCGGCGCACCCGTCCGGCGCAAGGCGGCCAGCACGTCGTATTCACCGGCATCGATGCCGTGATCACGATAGACGTCACGTAGGGCCGCAGTCTTGTGGCGTTCGATCCGGCTGATCCGGCCGAACACGCCAACCGTCGAGACGTCCAGGTCGGGGCGCTGTGCCTGCCATTGCTCGAGGATGTCCGCGACGTGGTCCTGCATGCGCTGCACCCTACCAGATACCTCGCCAGCGAAATACTCGTTGACGAGCTAAATAACTCGTGCTTTGATATCTCGAGAACGAGCTAATTTCTCCACTGGCTGATCGACCGAAAGGCGTTCGACTCATGACACTCGTCTTCACCATGCTTTCCTCCTCCGTCGACGGATTCGTCTCCGGCCGGGGCGCCCGAGCCGGCCTCGGACTCGGCGACGGCTTCCGGATCTTCGACTGGTTGTCCGATCGCGGCTCGGCGAACCGCGCCATCGCCGAACACGGCGGCCGCCGAACCGGGGCCGTCGTGTCGGGACGCAACACCTACGAACACGCGGCCCGCTGGGGCGGCGACAGCATGGTGCCCGGCACGCCGTTGTTCGTCGTCAGCCGCGACCCGATCCCGGACGCCGCGGCCGGACAGACCATCGTCACCGACGGGCTCGAGTCCGCGATCCGGCAGGCCCGGGAGGCGACCGAAGCGTCCGGCAAGGACGTCCAGCTCGCCTCCGGCGCCACCGCGACCGAGGCGCTCAAACTGGGGCTGCTCGACGAGATCGTCATCTGCCAGGTCCCGGTCCTGCTGGGCGGCGGGCATCCTTTCTTCCACGCGTTGCCGGCGGCGATCGAGCTCGAATGCACGTCGGTCGCCGCCAACCAGGGCGTCACCCAGCTGACCTACCGGGTCATCAAATAGAGCCCACCGGAAGTCGGCGTGATCAACAGCCCCCGGCTCAACGACAGCGAGGTTCAGTCGTTCCAACTCGCCAACCCGGGCCGATCCGGCAAGGGGTAGCACCCGTCGATCAAGGAGATCGGACTGTTGTCGGGCAGCAGGCCGGATTCGACGTAGATGGTGTTGGGCAGGGCGGCGAGGACGTGGATGTGGGCTCCGCCGCCGTGCGAGGCGTACGGGATGTTGAACCCGGCGGCCATCAGACCGATCTCGTAGCAGTCGGTGATCCCGCCGGCTCGACGAAGATCAGGTTGCACGACCCCGACGCCACCACCCTGGATCAGATCGCGGAACGAAGCCTGGCCGTAGCGGTTCTCACCGGTCGCGATCGGGATGTCCAGCTTCTCGGCCAGCCGGATGTGGCTGGCCGTATCCGCGGCCGGCAACGGCTCCTCGAACCAGCGGCAGCCGAGGTCCTCGTACACCCGACCGCGGCGCAGCGCCTCGTTGTAGTCGAAGGCCTGGTTGGCGTCGACCATCAGGGCCGCGTCGTCGCCGATCACCTTCCGAACGGCGCCGACCCGTTCCAGATCTTCGCTCAGCGGGCCGCCGCCGACTTTCACCTTGACGCCGCGGAAGCCCTGCTCCATGGCCTTGGCGCTGACCCGTTCCAGGCCGGCGATGTCGAGCTCGAGCCAGCCGACCATGGCGTAGGTCGGGATCGCCGAGCGCTGGGCGCCGAGCAGCCGCCAGACCGGGACGCCCAGGGCCTTGCCCTGCAGGTCCCACAGGGCCTGGTCGATCGCCGCCATGCCGAACGTCGACAGGCCCTGGGTGCCCTGATAGTCGGTCAGGGCGCGGAGCCGGGACCGGATCCCGCGGATGAACGCGGGGTCCTCGCCGATGATCTCCGGCGCCAGCTGACGCTCGATGATCATGGCGAGCACGTCCGGCGAACTGGCCTCCCGGCCGAAGTAGATCCGGCTCCGGCCGGTCACTCCGTCGTCGGTCTCGATCGTCACGGTCGTGTGCCCGTTGCGATCCAGCAGTTGGATGGCGTCGCGGACCGCGTGGCCCTTGGCTTCGGAGGCCGCGACGGCCTCCACCTTGGTGATCTTCATCAGCCCTTCCCGGCGAGGATCGTGTTGACCTGGTCGGCGACGCCGCCCAGGGCCTCGGCGGCGGTGCGCTTGCCACTCCACACGTCGTCGAGGACGGGGCGGTAGACCCCGCGGGCCTGCTGGATGTATTCGCTGAAGTTCTCGTTGACCGCGTGCTCCAGCGCATCGATCGCGACCGGCAGGTTCTGCGGCGCCTTGTCGTCCGGTTCGAACAGCGCGCCGGCGCTCTTGCTGACCGGGATGAAGCCGCGGGACTTCGCGAAGGCGGCCGACGCGTCCGCGCCGACGCAGTACTTGAGGAACTCCCAGGCCTGATCGGGATTGCTCGAATCCTTGGGGATGGCGAGCACGGTCATCGTGTTCACCGTCGTCCGGCTGACCTTCTTCGGCACCGGGCGGATGTCCCAGTTCACCGTCGCGTTCTCGCGCAGCCACGGGACGCTGCTGGTCAGCGCCAGCATCATCGCCACCTTGCCGCCGCCGAGCTGGCTCTGCTGCCAGTTCGGCGTGTTCTCGCCGGCGCTGATGGTGGCGAAGTCGGGGTGCACCTTGTGCTTCAGAGCAAGATCAGCAACCCACTGCACGGCCTCCGCGCCCGGTCCCTCGGCGAGGGTGAACCTGGTGCCGTCCTTGGAGTAGATCCCGTCACTGCCGTTGCTGGTCGTGAAGACCGTCTCCAGCGAGGTGTCCGGGAAGACCAGACAGCCGTACCGCTCGCCGGGCCGGTTGAGCTCCTGGGCCGCGGCGAGGAAGTCGTCCCAGGTCCAGCCGTCGTCGTTCCAGTCGGTGCTGGGCAGCTCGATCCCGGCCTCCTCGAACGCGTCCACGTTGACGTAGATCACGCCCGGGTTGGTCATGATCGGCCAGGCGGCGTGCTCGCCGCCGGGCTGCTTGGCGAAGTTGAACGCGACCGGGTAGTAGTCCTCGGCCTTGATGCCGTCCTTCTCCAGGTACGGCGTCAGGTCGAGCAGAGACCCCTCGGCGAAGTAGCCCTTCACGTAGTCGTCGTTGATCCTGATCAGTTCCGGCGGCGCGCCCGACGCGAGCACGGTCCGGAGCTTCGCCTCGAAGTCGTCACCGCCCGGGACGTTCTGCAGGTCGAGCTGGGTGCCGGCCGTTTCCGCCCACTTGGTGACGGCCGTGGCCAGCGGCGAGCCCTCGGCCGCATCCCAGGTGAGGAACGAGAAGGTGCCGTCACCGCCGCCGGCGCCGCCTGAGTTGCAGGCGGTCAGTGAACCGCCGAGCAGGCCGGCACCGGCGACGGCCCCGAGCCCGGACAGCAGGGTCCGACGGCTGAATGCTGATGTGGTCATGGTGTGAGTCCTTTCGGCCGGGACGAGCGACATGGCTCGGCCGGTCGGTCCGAAGTGGTGTGGCGGTGCTGCGGTGAATGGATGATCCGGGCGGTCATGATCACGCCGTCCGTAGCCGGGCGACGACCTCGTCGTCCAACTCCACGCCGAGGCCGGGCAGCTCGTGCGGCGTGATCACGCCGTCGACCGGCAGCAGCGGGTTGGTCCAGATCGGAGTGTCATCGAGGATCGGATTGTGCTCGATGTTGTACTCCTGCGGATAGACGCACGCGGGGGTGCTGACCCAGACGTGTGCGTGTGCCGCGGTGCCGACCGTCTGCTGGGTGTTGTGGACGGTGATCGGCTTGGTGTAGGTGTCGGCGAGCACCGCGATCTTCTTCAGCTCGGTGATGCCGCCGCACTTGATCACGTCCGGCTGCAGGATGTCCACCTTGCCGACCGTGATCAGGTCACGGAACTGCCAGCTGCTGTATTCCTGCTCGCCGACGGCGATCGGGATGTCGACCGTTTCGGCGAGCCGGGCGTACGCCTCGTAGTCGTGCGCGGCGAGCGGTTCTTCGAAGTGCCAGACGCCGAGGTCAGCGAGAGCGCGCGCGATCTTGACCGCGGTGTGCGGATAGTACGCGTTGTTGACGTCGACCATGATCGGGAAGTCGTCGCCGACCAGCCCCCGGACGGCCGTGACCGTGGCGATGGTCTGGTCGAACCCGTCGTCGTGCATCCACGGCGTGGCCGAGTGGATCTTGTAGCCGTGGAAGCCACGTTCCTGGAACGAGAGCGCCCGTTCGGCCTCCTGCTCCGGGCTCAGGCTGCGCGACATCGAGCTCGCGTAGACCTTGGTGCCTTGACGGTATTTGCCGCCCAACAACTTGTAGACCGGCTGCCCGGTCGCCTTGCCGAGCAGGTCCCACAGGGCGATGTCGACGCCGGCGATGGCGTTCAGCTGGGCGCCGCCCGGCCCGAGCTTGAACGGCTTGGTGTACATCCGCCGCCACAACCGCTCGATGTCGGTCGCCTCCTCGCCGACCAGCAGCGGCGCGAGCACCGTACTGACCACCGAGTGGGTGACGCTCGCCTTCATCGGGCTGATCTCGCCGATGCCGACCAAACCCTCGTCGGTGTGCACCTTGACGAAATGCAGCCGGTCGAACAACACGATCGACTCGACTTCGGTGATGATCATCGAGCGGTCATCCTTTCAGGCCGGACATCGTGATGCCCTGGACGAAGTAGCGCTGGGCCATCAGGAAGATCACCAGCGGCGGCAGGATGGTCAGGGTCGCGGCCGCCATCATCAGGTTGGTCTGGGTGAAGTACTCGCCGCGGAACAGCGCCAGCGCGATCGGCATGGTCTGCAGCCGGGTCGAGTTGACGAAGATCAACGGGCCGAAGAGGTCGTTCCAGGAGGCCATGAAGGTCATCACGCCGACCGCGGCCAGGGCCGGCTTCACCTGCGGCAGCATGATCCGCCAGAAGATCCCGAACGTCGAGGCGCCGTCCAGCTTGCCGGCCTCCTCGAGCTCCATCGGCACCCCGCGGAACGCCTGCCGGAGCAGGAAGGTGCCGAAGACCGGAGTCAGCACCTGCGGCACCCAGAGCGGCAGATGGGTGTCGATCCAGCCCAGCTCGCGGAACAGCATGTATTGCGGCACCAGGTAGACCATGCTCGGGATCATCGCCGTGGACAGCAGCAGGGCGAAAGCGACGCCCTTGAAGACGAAGTTCAGCCGGGCGAAGGCGTAGCCCGCCATCGAGGCGAAGAGCAGCAGGAAGCCCACGTTCAGCGCCGCCAGCTTCACGCTGTTCAGGAAGTACGGCAGCAGGCCGTCGGCCGCGGCCGCGTAGTTCGACCACAGGACCGACGACGGGAACAGCGTCGGCGGGCTCTGCAGCACCTCGTTCTCGGGCTTCAGCGACGCGCTGACCATCCAGATCAACGGCGTCGCGAACAGGACGGCCAGAACGATCAACAAGACGTAGACGAAGACCCGCTGACCGACGTTGCGGGGCCCTCGCCGGCGGAGCGTCCTCCGACCGGTCCGGGCCGCCGCCACGCCGCGCCCCCACCCCTTCGCGACCGATGCCGGCCGGACGTCAGTTGTCATAGTGCACCCACCGCTTCTCGCCCTTCCATTGGATGAAGGTGATCACCGCGATGATCGCGAACAGCACCCAGCCCATCGCCGAGGCGTAACCGAGCCGGCCCTCGCCGAACGCCGCCGAATAGATCTTGTAGATAAAGACCTGGGTGGCGTTGTTCGGGCCGCCGGAGGTCATCACGTAGATGATCCCGAACACCTGGAACGACGAGATGAACTGCATGATCGAGAGGAAGAACAGGTTCGGCGTCAGCAGCGGCAGGGTGACCGACCAGAACCTCCGCCAAGGTGATGCCCCGTCGACGATGGCCGCCTCCAGCAGTGACGCGTTGATCGACTGCAACCCGGCCAGCAAGATCACCATCGGATAGCCGACGCCCTGCCAGACCGCCACGATGATCACCGCGACCAGCGCCGTGTTGGAGTCGGAGAGCCAGCCCGGAGCCGGCAGCCCGACGCTCCTCAGCAACGCGTTGATCAAGCCGTTGTTGGGTTCGTACAGCCAGAACCAGACGAAGCCGATCGCCACCACGTTGGTGATCGCCGGCGAGTAGTACAGGGTCCGGAAGAGGCCGACCCCGACCACCTTCTGGTTGCAGAGCATGGCCAGGGCGAGGCCGATCGCGATCGAGGCGACCACCACGGCGACGGTGAAGACGGCGGTGTGCCAGAGCGAACTGTAGAAGTCGGGGTCAGCGGTGAACAGCCGGACGTAGTTCTCCGCGCCGAGGAACCTCGGCGTCCGCAGGCCGGTCCAGTTGGTCAGCGATACGCCGAGCGAGGCGATCACCGGCGCGATCTGGAAGAACAGCACGCCACCGATCACCGGCCCGGCGAACAGCCACCCGGCCAGGTTCTGCCGTTTCGGGCGGAACCGCCGGGTCGGCGCACCGGGCTCCGACGCGAGCGGCTGCGGTCGCATCACTGTACTGGTCATGATGCCTGCGACGGCTCCTCACGTTGCTGCTGTTGATGTTGGTCGAACGCCTTGCGCAGCCGCGATCGGGAGGCGGAGAGGTGCGCGGCCATCGCCGCCGTGGCCGCCTCGCTGTCCCGGGTCCGGATCGCGGTGATGATCCGGTCGTGTTCGGTCAGCGCATCCTCGGTGACCGAGGAGTCCCGGAGCAGTCGGAACAACTGCAGGTGCGCATGGAGCTTGGCGAAGATCTCGCTGAAGTAGCCGTTGCCGGTCGCGTCGATCAGCGCCCGGTGCAACTCGGCGTCGGACCGGGCGAACGCGCCGTAGGACAACTGGCCGGACTCATAGCCGTCCCGCATCTCCGCGGCCAGCCGGGTGATCGTCTCGATCTGGCCGCGCTGGTGCCGCCCCGCGGCGAGCCCGGAGCAGAACGGCTCGATCAGGAAGCGCGCCTCGAACAGGTCCTCGAACCGGGCCGCCGACAGTCGAGGAGTCGCCGAATATCCGATCAGATGCTTCTTTTCGACCAGATCTTCGGCCTCCAGCCGGAGCAGCGACTCGCGCACCGGGGTCTGCGACACACCGAGTTGCCGACTGATCGCATCGACCCGGATTCGCTGGCCGGGCTCGATCTCGCCGTCAATCAACATAGCCAGAAGGCGTTCATAGATGCGATCGCTGACGCTCGTCCGCTCGGTGCGTTCGCCGTCCGGCGCTTCGCCCATCATCGCCTCCTTGCGGCTCGGTCCATCCTGATGGCTTGCTGATCGTATCTGATCTGATCTATGGTGACAATGTTTCCAGGTCAAGATCCGATCACCCAGAGAGGGCACCGTCGTGCGGGTTCCCCTTGTCACGGCTCGGGCGCTGGCCAGCGAGGTCCTGGTCGGCGCCGGCGTACCGGTGCGTCATGCCGAGCAGCAGGCCGCGGTGCTGGTCGATGCCGAGGCACGCCAGGTCCCGTCGCACGGGCTGTTGCGGCTGCCCCGGCTGATCCGGCGGATCGGCGGCGGGGTCGCCGACCCGCGGAGCTGCGGCAGCCACACCTGGCTCAGTCCGTCCTATCTCCAGGTCGACGGCGAGCAGGGCCTCGGACCGCCCGTCGCGTTGCATGCCCTCGACGCGGTGACCACCGCGGCCGAGCAGCATGGCGTGGCCACGGCGGCGATCACCCGCAACAACCATCTGGGCATGCTCGGCTACTACGCCCGGATCGTCGCGAGCCGCGGCCTGGCCTGCCTGGCGATGACCACCAGCGAGCCGCTGGTCCATCCGTGGGGCGGCAGCTCGGCCATGATCGGGACCAACCCGCTGGCCGTCGCGGTGCCGGCCGATCCGCAGCCCCTGGTGCTCGACATGGCCACCTCGATGATCTCGATGGGCCGGGTTCATGATCATGCCCGGCGCGGCCGGCCGCTGGAGCCGGGCTGGGCCCTCGACGCGGCGGGGCAGCCGACCACCGACGCGGCCGCGGCGATGGACGGCTCACTGGCCCCGTTCGGCGGCGCCAAGGGTTACGCCCTCGGTCTGGCGCTCGGCGCGATCGTCAGCTTCGTCACCGGTTCCGTACCGGATGTCGAGGTGCGCGGCACGCTCGACGACGTCAATCCCAGTGGCAAGGGCGACCTGTTCATCGTGCTCAAGGGCGCGCAGCGACCGGTCGCCGAGTTCCTTGATCAGATCCGGGCGACGACGCCCACCGACCCCGACCGTCCGGTCACCGTCCCCGGCGACGGTGGCGAGAGCCGGGCCCGGGCGGCCGAGGACTCCGGGATCGATCTCGACGACGGGCTGTGGTCGGAGTTGCTGGCACTCCGCCCCGCGCCGGGCACCAACGGGCGCGGCACCAGTGGACAGGCCAGGCAGGAAAGTGAGGAATCGTGTCGACTGTGAGTCCCGGATTGCTGCGGGCACCTCGATCGGTGATCTTCGGGCCGGGCCAGCGCCAGGTGCTGGGCCGTCAGGTCGCCACGATCGGCAAGACCGCGCTGGTGTGTACGGATCGGCGCCTCGCCGACTCCCCCGAACTCGCGTCCATGATCGAAGACCTGAGTGATCATGGAGTGTCGGTCGCCGTGTGGTCCGACACCGAGGCCGAGTTGCCGAGTGAAAACATCGCCACCTGTCACGAGGCGATGGCCGACCGCGGCATCGATGTGGTGATCGGCATCGGCGGCGGCAGCTGCCTCGACCTGGCCAAGGCCGTCGCGTTGCTGCTGGCCCACGGCGGGCCGCTGGAACGGTATTACGGCGAGTACGCGGTGCCCGGCCCGGTGCTGCCGATCGTCGCGGTGCCGACCACGGCCGGCACGGGCTCGGAGGCCACGCCGGTCTGCGTCCTGACCGATGCTCGGCGCGAACTCAAGACCGGCATCTCCTCGCCGGAGCTGATCCCGACCATCGCGATCTGCGACCCCGAGCTGACCCTCTCCTGCCCGACAGCGCTGACCGCGAGCGCCGGCGCCGACGCGCTGTCCCATCTGATCGAGTCGTTCACGGCGATCCGCCGGCCGGCCTCGGTGCTGGGCGAACAACGGGTCTTCATCGGCAAGAACGCGATCAGTGATCACTACGCGCGCTGGGGCCTGGAACTGATCGGCACCGCGCTGCCGGCGGCGGTCGAGAATCCCGATGATCTTGCCGCGCGGGCCGACACCATGCTGGCCGCCAACGCCGGCGGCTTCGCCCTCGGTGTCGCCGGGACCGCGGCCGCGCACGCCCTGCAGTATCCGATCGGCGCGATCACGCACACCCCGCACGGCATCGGGGTCGGCGTCCTGCTGCCGTACGTGATGCGGTTCAACGCGCCGGAGCGGATCGGTGAGTTCGCCGAGATCGGACGGCTGCTGCGGCAGTCGGCCGACACCGAGCGCGACCTGGCGCTGAAGGGGATCGAGGCGGTGGACGCGATCCTGACCAAGATCGGGATCCCGAAGACGCTGGCCGACATCGGCCTCACCGAAGATCGCCTGGAGTACGTCGCCGAGCTGGGCCTGGTCTCCAAACGGCTGGCCGAAAACAACCCGCGGCCGCTCGATGTCGACGCGATGCTGCAGATCGTCACCGCCGCCTACCGCGGCGATCTCACCCTGCCTTTCTGATCCGGCCGGAGGGTTCACGCCCCCTGAGCCTGTCGAAGGGCAGGCCAGACCCGATCCCGGCCCCGACAGCCCGTCCGACTCCGCTCCGTTCCGTCCCAGGAGGCACTGCGTTGACCGACTCGACCCTCTCCCCCACGACCAGCGCCGGGCTGCGCCGCGACTCCTTCATCGACGGCGAATGGCGGCCGGCCGGCGACGGCCGCCGCTACCCGGTGCACAACCCGGCCGACGGCTCGTTGATCACCGAGTTCGCGGCGGCCACGACGGAGGACTGCCTGGCGGCGGTCGGGGCCGCGGCCCGCGCCCTTCCCGAGTGGGCCGCCCGCGCGCCCCGGGACCGGTCGGAGATCCTGCGCTCGGCGTTCGAGCTGATGTCGGGCGAGGCCGAGACGATGGCCGAGTTGATCGTCGCCGAGAACGGCAAGGCGTACGCCGACGCGAAGGCCGAGGCCTCCTACGCGATCGAGTTCTTCCGCTGGTTCGCCGAGGAGGCGGTCCGGGTCGGCGGCGACTACCGGCTCGCCCCGGCCGGTGACAAGCGGATCGTCGTGGCCCAGCAGCCGATCGGGGTGTCGGTGTTGATCACGCCCTGGAACTTCCCGGCGGCGATGGCGACCCGCAAACTCGGCCCGGCGCTGGCCGCCGGCTGCCCGGTGATCTTGAAGCCGGCCGCCGAGACGCCGCTCACCGCCGCCTATGTGGTCGATGCGCTGGCCCGGGCCGGCGTCCCGCGCGGCGTGGTCAACCTGGTCACGCCCGAGCCGCCCGGCCCCGCCGTCGCGGCGATGCTGCACCACGAGGCCGTCCGCAAGCTGTCCTTCACCGGCTCCACCGAGGTCGGCCGGGAGCTGCTCCGGCAGTCGGCGGACCAGGTCGTCGACGCCTCGATGGAGCTCGGCGGCAACGCACCGTTCCTGGTGCTGCCCGGCGCCGACGTCGACGACGCCGTGGCCGGCGCCATGATCGCCAAGATGCGCAACGGCGGCGCCGCCTGCACCGCCGCCAACCGGTTCTACGTGCACAACTCGTTGATCAAGGAGTTCACCACCAAGATCACCGAGGCGATGCGCGGCTTCCGGATGGGCCCGGGACACGATCACGACAACACCCTCGGCGCCCTGGTCTCCGACACCGAACGCGACAAGGTCGCCGGCCTCGTCGACCGGGCCCGGTCCGACGGCGCCGAGTTGATCACCGGCGGACCGGCCGACGGACCGGGTGCCTTCTATCAGCCGACCGTCCTGACCGGCGTCCGGCACGGCTCCGAGATCACCACCACCGAGATCTTCGGCCCGGTCGTGACGATCATCGGCTTCGACGCGGTGGACGACGCGGTCACCATGGCCAACGACACGATCTTCGGCCTCATTTCCTATCTGTACGGGGAACGCGGCCATGCTCTCGAGGTCGCGGAGCGGCTGGAAGCGGGCATGGTCGCCGTCAACCGGGGCGTGCTCAGCGACCCGGCTGCGCCGTTCGGCGGGATGAAGCAGTCGGGCTTGGGCCGCGAGGGTGGCTTCGCCGGTATCGAGGAGTTCCTCGAGACGAAGTACATCGGCATCTGATCCCTCTCTCGGGAACGTAGCTCAGCCGTAGGCCGGGAGCGGGGTCTGGCGCTGATGCCCGCCGCCTGCTTCGATAGGGCTCTCTGACTTCGGCGGCAGGAAACTCCAGATGTCCCTCGACAACGACGACCCTGCTATCGGTGCCGCCAAGATCGCGCACCCTGAGGTGACCTACTCGAGGGTCGACGCCGATTGGATTGCCCGGCTCGTGGCGACGGACTACGACGTTGGCCGGCCAACCGATTGCAGGCTGATGTTCGCCGGTTTCAACGACACCTACCAGGTCACCGTCGACGGTCAGCAGTACGCGTTCCGGCTGCACACCCGGGGCAAGTGGTGGCTGAACGGCGAGAGCGACGTCCGTTTCGAGCTCGACCTTCTCGATCACCTGCACGAGCACCGGGTGCCGGTGTCGTACCCGTTGCCGCGCAGGAACGGTGATGTGCTGGGCACTGTCCACGCTCCGGAAGGAGAGCGGTTCTATTCGCTGTTCACCTGGGCACCCGGTGGCCCACCCGTGGACATGACGGTTTCCCAGGCGTACATCCTGGGGCGGACGCTCGCCACCATCCACGTGGCCGCCGACCTGCATCAACCGACCCACACCCGATACCGCCTCGACGAGGCCACCAAGCTGGACCTGCCGCTGGCTGAACTGGACCAGCAGCTCAGTGACGCCTCCGCCGCCGATGCCGAGACCATCGCCCACTACGCCGCCGAGATCCGCACCCAGCTCGCCCGGTTCGACCCCGGGCCCACCGGCTGGGGCATCATCCACGGTGACATCCAGGACCTCAACTTCCACTTCGACGCCGACGACAACATCACCGTCTTCGACTTCGACATGTGCGGCTACGGCTGGCGCGGCTACGACTTCGCCTACTACTACACGCGATCAGCCGAGCCACAACGCTCGGCCGTCCTGGACGGCTACCAGTCCGTCCGCCCCCTCACCGACGCCGAACACGCCATGATCACCACCTTCGGCCGCCTGGCCTGGATCGCCCACGACGGCGGCCCCGTCCCGCGCCTGGCGAAGCTCCTCCGCAACCCGTACCACTCGGACTGGCCCTGACCCGTTGATCAGCCGGGGCAAGGTGAGCCAGGCGCGCGAGGCGGGAGGGCTGGACCTTCGGGGTCAGAGATCGCCGGTCGCGAAGGTGTCGCAGGTCCCCGGGTCACCCGACTCGTAGCCGATGCCGAACCAGCGGACCCGTTGCGCACTGGAGCCGTGCGTCCAGCCGTCGGAGTTGCTGCCGGACAGCCGGTCGTCCCCGATCGCCCGCGCGGTGCTGATCACGTCGGCGATCTGGTCCTCAGTGATCGGCTCCAGCATGGCGTCGGGTCCGTCATCGGCACGGTTCGCCCAGACGCCGGCATAGCAGTCGGCCTGCAACTCCAGCCGGACCGATCCGGACTTCGCGCCCTTGGATCCCATCCGCCGGGCCTGCTCGTCGGCGCCGAGCAGATGCTGCACGTGGTGGCCGAACTCGTGGGCGACGACATACTCCTGGGCCAGCGGCCCGTTGCTGCCGCCGAGCTGCTGCTGCAGGGTCTCGAAGAAGCTCGGGTCGAGATACGCGGTCTGGTCCGCCGGACAGTAGAACGGGCCGACCGCCGAGGTCGCCGAGCCACAGCCGGTGTCGACGGACCCGGCGAAGATCACCGTCTGCGGACCCTGATAGTCCGACATCAAGTCCGGCCAGACCTTGTCCAAGCTGTTGGTCGTCGCGACGATCCGGCAGACGGTGTCGGTGTTCGCCTTCTCGATCGTGCAACTCTTGATCTGCTCGTCCAGCTCGCTGCTGCTGCCGCCGCTTCCGACATCTTCGGTCGGGTAGCCGCCGGCGCCACCGAGGATCTCGGACGGATCGATGCCGAAGACCAGCGCGGCGATCACCACGACCACCAGGCCGAGCCCGCCACCGACCGCCACCCGCCGGCCCCGTCCGCCGCCACCGCCGGATACCCCGCCGGTGTCCAGCGGACCGTCACTTCGGAACGTCATAACGAGAGCGTACGGGTACGGGACCCGTGCGGGCCGGATCCGAGGGTCAGGAGATGGCGGCCCAGTCGGGGCCGGTTTCGCCGAGTTTGTCGTCGAGCTTGGCGAAGAGGGGTTCGGGTTTGGCGAGGGGGCGGCCGACCGGAAGGGGTACGGACTCCCAGCGGGCCTGCTCGCTCGCGTACTCCCCCATCAGCACGGGATAGTCCGGCCCGCCCTCCTCCTCGACGGTCCGGATCTCCGGCTGCGCGGCCCAGACCCCCTCGCCGCCGAGCGCCTCGTGCACCTGCTGCGCCGAATGCGGCAGGAACGGGGTGAGCAGGGTGTTGGCGTCGGAAACCACCTGCAGGGCCGTGTGCAGCACGGAGTCGCGCCGAACCGGGTCGTCCTTGAGTTTCCACGGCTCGGCCTCGGACAGGTAGCGGTTGGCCTGGGTGACGATCCGCATCGCCTCGGTGCTGGCCTGCTTGAACCGGCTTCGCCGCAGGGCATCCCCGACCACACCGAAGGCGGCCTGCGACTCCTTCAGGAGTTCATGATCACGATCGCGAAGATCATCGGCGGCCGGCACGGCGCCGACGTAGCGGTGGGCCATCGAGATCGACCGGTTGATCAGGTTGCCCCACTCGTTGGCCAGCTCGGAGTTGGTCCGGCGGACGAACTCGTCCCAGGTGAAGTCGGCATCCTGGTTCTCCGGGCCGGCGACGGCGATGAAGTAGCGCAGCGCGTCGGGGCCGAAGTCGCGCAGGAAATCGCCGACGTAGATCACCTTGCCGCGGCTGGTGGAGAACTTCGAGCCGCTCATGGTGAGGAACTCGCTGGACACCACCTCGCTCGGCAGGTTCAGGGTGCCCATCGGCCCGACGGCGCCACCATGATCACCGGCGCCGTTGTGGCCGAGCAGCATGCCCGGCCAGATCACCGAGTGGAAGACGATGTTGTCCTTGCCCATGAAGTAGTACGAGAGCGACTCCGGGTCGGCCCACCACTTCTTCCAGGCCTCGGGATCACCGGTCCGGCGGGCCCATTCGACCGACGCCGACAGGTAGCCGATCACCGCGTCGAACCAGACGTAGAGCCGCTTCATCGGCTGATCCCGCCAACCGTCCAGCGGGATCGGCACCCCCCAGTCAAGATCACGAGTGATCGCCCGCGGCCGCAGTTCGCTGAGCAGATTCTGGCTGAACCGGAGCACGTTCGGCCGCCAGTCGGTCCGCTTCGACAGCCAGTCGCCGAGCGATTCCGCCAGGGCGGGCAGGTCAAGGAAGAAGTGTTCGGTCTCGACGAACTTCGGCGTCTCGCCGTTGATCCGGGACTTCGGATTGATCAGGTCGGCCGGATCGAGCTGGTTGCCGCAGTTGTCGCACTGATCACCGCGGGCGCTGTCGTAGCCACAGATCGGGCAGGTGCCCTCGATGTAGCGGTCCGGCAGGGTGCGCCCGGTGGACGGGCTGACCGCTCCGAGCTGGGTCTTCGGCACCACGTAACCGTTCTGGTGCAGGCCGAGGAAGAGTTTCTGCACCACGTCGTAGTGGTTCCGCGTGGTCGTCCGGGTGAACAGGTCGTACGACAGCCCGAGGCCCTGCAGGTCCTCGACGATGATCCGGTTGTACTTGTCGGCCAGCTCGCGCGTCGTCAGGCCTTCGTTCTCGGCCTGGACCGAGATCGGCGTGCCGTGCTCGTCGGTGCCGGACACCATCAGCACGTCATGGCCGCTCATCCGCATGAATCGGGAGAACACGTCGGAGGGGACGCCGAAACCGGAGACGTGACCGATGTGCCGCGGACCGTTGGCGTACGGCCAGGCCACGGCGGTCAACACGCGCGTCATTCGGGGCCCCCGTGGAGGTTTTCGGGGGAGCGCAGCGGAGGAGAAAAACTCCGTGGGGAAATCCTCATGGCCGCCACTGTATCTGTGGAGCCGACTGGCATGATCGGGCGATGACCACGCAGGACATCGACTGGGCAGCACTCCGGCAGGAGGCCCGGGCCGCCTCCCAGCGCGCGTACGCCCCGTACTCGAACTTCCCGGTCGGCGCCGCTGCCCTGGTCGACGACGGCCGGATCGTCTCCGGTTGCAACGTGGAGAACGCCTCCTACGGGGTCGGCCTGTGCGCCGAGTGCGGCCTGGTCTCATCGCTGGCCGCGACCGGCGGTGGCAAGCTGATCGCCTTCGCCTGTGTGAACGGGCTGGGCGAGCCGCTGATGCCCTGCGGGCGTTGCCGGCAACTGTTGTACGAACATGCGGCCCCGGCCTGTCGGTTCGACACCCCGGCCGGTATCAAGACCATGGACCAGGTGCTCCCGCAGGCCTTCGGTCCCGACGATCTGGAACACGTGAGGAGCAATTCGTGACCCTTGACCTGGACACGCTGAAGCGCGCGCCGAAGGTCTCCCTTCATGATCATCTCGACGGCGGGCTGCGGCCGCAGACGATCATCGACCTGGCCGCCGAGATCGATCATCCGCTGCCGACCTCGGATGCCGACAAGCTGGCCGACTGGTTCGAGGAGTCCTGCACGTCGGGCTCGCTGGTGCGCTATCTGGAGACGTTCGATCACACGATCGCGGTGCTGCAGACGGCTCCCGCACTGCACCGGGTTGCCCGGGAGTTCGTCGAGGATCTGGCCGCGGACGGCGTCGTGTACGGCGAGGCGCGCTGGGCGCCGGAGCAGCACGAACAGCAGGGATTGACCAAGGCGCAGGCGATCGAGGCGGTCCGGGACGGGATCGCCGAGGGCGTCGCCGCCGCCCGAGCGGTCGGCCGCGAGATCGACGTCCGGCAACTCGTCACCTCGATGCGGCACGCGGAGCCGACGCTGGAGATCGCCGAACTGGCGGTGCAGTATCGCTACGACAGTGTCGCCGGCTTCGACATCGCCGGCGCCGAGGACGGCTTCCCGCCGTCTCGTTACCAGGAGTCGTTCGACTACCTCCGCCGCAACAACGCGCACTTCACCATCCACGCCGGCGAGGCGTTCGGCCTGCCGTCGATCTGGGAGGCGGTGCAGCTGTGCGGCGCCCATCGGCTCGGCCACGGCGTCCGGATCGCCGACGACATCAAGATCAACAGTGACGGGATCCCGGTGCTCGGCGAGCTCGCCGGCTATGTCCGGGACGAGCGGATCCCGCTCGAGCTGTGCCCGTCGTCCAACCTGCAGACCGGTGCGGCCGCCTCGATCGCCGAGCACCCGATCGGGCTGCTCTCCGATCTCCGGTTCCGGGTCACCGTGAACTGCGACAACCAGCTGATGAGCCGGACCACGCTGAGCAACGAGTTCCGGTTGCTCAGCGAGGCGTTCGGCTACGACCTGGCGAAGGTGCGCTGGTTCACGATCAACGCGGCGAAGAGCGCGTTCCTGCCGTTCGACGAGCGGCTGGACCTGATCGAGCGGGTGATCAAGCCCGGCTACGCCGCGCTCGGCATCGACTGATCATTTCTCGTACGGCAGGCCGTCGGCGGCCGGGGCTCGCACCCGGCCGACCAGGCCGGCCACCGCGATCACCGTGGCCAGATACGGCAACATCAACAGGA
Source organism: uncultured Actinomycetota bacterium (assembly GCA_963746025.1). Taxonomy (GTDB): domain Bacteria; phylum Actinomycetota; class Actinomycetes; order Propionibacteriales; family Propionibacteriaceae; genus Microlunatus. The sequence continues at coordinate 81,637 of CAVUZU010000007.1, read as the reverse complement.
ACTGGCTCGGCACCGGGGTGGACAGGCTCTGCATCTGCGACGCCATCTGGGTCACGAAGCCGAAGAACAGCGCCATGATCGCGCCCCAGCCGGGGTGCCAGCGGCCCATGATCAACGCGGCCAGCGCGATGAAGCCGTTGCCGACCGTCAACTCCTTGCTGAACGCACCCGTCGCGCTCAGGGTGAAGAACGCGCCACCGAGCCCGGCGAAGACGCCGCCGGCCAGCACCGCCGACCAGCGGACTCCGACCACCGAGATGCCGACCGTGTCGGCCGCCTTCGGATGCTCGCCGACCGACCGGATCCGCAACCCCCACGGGGTCTTGAACAGGACGAACCAGACCAGCAGCACCGACAGACCGGCCAGATAGGCCAAGATCGTCTGCTCGAACAGGACCGGGCCGAAGAACGGAATCGACGACAGGCCCGGGATGGCGATCTTCTCCAGCACCGGCGCGGAGTTGAACTCGGCCGAGGCCGGCTCCACCAACTGGTCGAACAGGAAGCCGGTGATGCCGATCGCCAGCAGGTTCAGCACCACGCCGAGCACCACCTGGTTCACCAGATACTTGATCGCGAACAGCGCCAGCAGCGCCGCCATCGCCATCCCGGCCAGGATGGCGGCGATCAGGGCGGCCGGCACCGAGCCGGTGACGCTGCCGACGATCGCGGCGGCGAACGCGGCGACCAGGAACTGTCCCTCGATCGAGACGTTGACCACGCCGGCACGTTCGCAGAGCACGCCGCACAACGCACCGAAGATCAACGGGGTGGCCACGGTGAGCGTGCCGGCGAACTGATTGCTCACCGGGAACGGCAGGTCGCGGCCGGCCGCCGCCCAGGCCAGGAAGCCGATCACGAACGTCAGTCCGCCGACCGCGCCGGCGACCGCCGGCAACCGGCCGGGCAGCTTGATCAGATAGCCGACGCCGGCGACGACGCAGAGCACGCCACAGATGGCGACCGTGGCGAAGCCGGGGACGGCCAAAGTCGGCAGCTGTACGGCGTCGAAGGCGTTGGACAATGCGAACCGCGCCAGGCCCTGGGTCGAGAACAGGAAGAACAGCAGCAGGGCACCGGCCAGGATGATCAACACCCCGGCCGAGTAGCGCTGCCGTCGCTTCGCCGCCGATTCCGCGCGATGCACGATCGGTGCCGCGGCGAGGTCGGTCACGGTCGGTTCGGCCGTGGTCATGTCAGCGCTCCACCCGTCGGTACGACTTCTTTGGCCGCTCGCGCCTTGAGGAACGGCACCACCGTGCTGACCAGGGCCGGCGCGGCGACGAACAGCACGATCAGCGCCTGCAGCACCGTGGTCAGGGTGAGCGGCGTCCCGGCCTGACTCTGCATCGCCAACCCACCGGCGTGCAGCGCGCCGAACAGCAGCCCGGCCAGCACCGTGCCGAGCGGCCGGGCGCGGCCGAGCAGCGCGACCGTGATCGCGTCGAAGCCGACCGAGCCGACCAGGCCCACCGACAACGGCACGGCGAACCCGTTACTGCTCGGCGCCAACGCGGCCTGCACTCCGGCCAGGCCGGCCAGACCGCCGGCGATCGCCATCGTGATCATGGTCGTCGTCGCGACACTCATCCCGGCCGTCGCGGCGGCGCTCGGGTTGGCGCCGACCGCCTTGATCGCGAAACCGATGGTCGACCGCTCCAGCAGCCACCAGACGGCGACCGCGGCCAGAATGGCGAGCAGGAAGCCGAGGTGCAACCGGCCGCCGGTCAGTCGCGGCAGGGTCGCGAACCAGTCCACCTCCGGCGAGATCGGGTCGGTCCGGCCCGGTCGTTGGAACGCCGTGGTGGTCAGCAGGTAGGCGAGCATGCCGGCCGCGATGTAGTTCAGCATGATCGTCACGATCACTTCGTGCGCACCGGCCTTGGCCTTCAGCCAGCCGACGATGCCACCCCAGATCGTGCCGCCGAGCACGCCGGCCAGGATCGCCACCACCAGGTGGATCACCGGCGGCAGGTGCAGGGCGAAGCCGACCCAGGCCGCGAGGATCGCACCCCAGATCGCCTGACCCTGGCCGCCGATGTTGAACAACCCGGCCCGGAACGCCAACCCGACGCCGAGGCCGGCGCAGATCAGCGGCGCCGCCTGGGCGGTGGTCTCGGTGATCGGCCCGTAGCCGCCGAGCGACCCGGCGAGCAGCGCACCGTACGCGCCGCCGACCTTGTCCGCGGAGGCGATCAGGGCGTCGCCCGGCCGGCCGAAGAAGTAGCCGAACGTGTTCCGCACCTCGGTGTCGGAAACGATCATCAGGATCGCGCCGACGATCAGCGCCAGCACGAACGCGCCGGCGGTGGTGGCGATCTCCGACCACGGCAGCCGCCGCAGCAGCCGCCGCCAGAGCGCGCCCGGCCGGGATCCGACTCGATCGCTCACCGCTGCGCCTCCGGCTCGTCATCGCTCTGCTCGGCGAGCTGGGCGTCGAGGATCGCGTCCTCTTCGACGACATTGGTGACCGAGGCCGCCGCCATCGCCTCCTCGGCCGGGATTCCGGCCATCATCAGGCCGAGCACCTCTCGGGAGGTGTCCGGGTCAACGACCCCGACGATCTTGCCGCGATACATCACCGCGATCCGGTCCGCCAGCGCGATCACCTCGTCCAACTCACTGGAGACGATGATCACCGCGGTGCCGTTGTCACGTTCGTTGACCAGTCGCTGGTGCAGGAATTCGATCGCCCCGACGTCGACCCCGCGGGTCGGCTGCGAGGCGATCAGCACCGACAGCGGCCGGGACAGCTCGCGGGCCAGCACCAGCTTCTGCTGGTTGCCGCCGGACAGCGACTCGACCGAATCGCCGATGGTCTGGGCCCGGATGTCGAACTCGCCGACCCGGCCGGTCGCGTTCTGGTCGATCTTGGTCAGGTTGAGGGACAGCCCACGAGCGAAGGGCGGCTCGTCGAAGGTGTTCAGGACCAGGTTCTCGGCCACGCTGAAGCTGCCGACGAACCCGTCGTGCTGCCGATCTTCCGGCACATACCCCAGCCCGGCGTCGATCCGGCGGCGCGGTGACAGCTGTTGGATCGGTTTGCCGTCCAAGATCACCCGCCCCGACGCCAGCGGCTGGACGCCGATCAGCGCTTTGGCCAGCTCGGTCTGGCCGTTGCCCTGCACCCCCGCGATGCACAGGATCTCGCCGCCTCGTGCGGTCAGCGACAGATCGTCGACCACGACCGTGCCGTTCGGCGCGACGACCGAGGCGCCGTGCACGATCAGCCGCTCCGGTCCCGGCGGCCGCTCTTCCTTGGCCACCTTGAGGATCACCTCCCGGCCGACCATCAGCTCGGCCAGCCAGGCCTCGGACTCGGTCGGATCCGCCTCGCCGACCACCTTGCCGCGGCGGATCACGGTGATCTTGTCGGCGATCGCCCGCACCTCGCGCAGCTTGTGCGTGATGAACACGATCGCGCGCCCCTCGTCCCGGAGCGAGCGCATCACGGTGATCAGTTCGTCGGTCTCCTGCGGCGTCAGCACCGCCGTCGGCTCGTCGAAGATCAGGAACCGCGCGTCGTTGGCCAGCGCCTTCAAGATCTCGACCCGCTGCTGGATACCGACCGGCAGGTCCTCGACCAGGGCGTCCGGGTCGACGTCGAGACCGTACCGATCGGACAGCTCACGGACCCGGCGCCGGGCCCGGTTCAGGTTCAGCACGCCGGCCGTTGCCGACTCCCGGCCCAAGATCAGGTTCTCGGCGACCGTGAACACGTCGACCAGCATGAAGTGCTGGTGCACCATGCCGATGCCGGCGGCCATCGCCTGCTTCGGATTCTGGATCAACAGCGGGGCGCCGTCCACCTCGATCGAACCGCCGTCGGGCGGTAGCAGCCCGTACAGCACGTTCATCAACGTCGACTTGCCGGCGCCGTTCTCGCCGAGCAGGCAATGGATCTCGCCGGGAACGATGTCCAGGCTGATCGAATCGTTCGCCACCAGCGAGCCGAAGCGCTTGCTGATCTCGATCAGCCGGAGCCCGGTGAAGGGCTCCGGCGGGTCAGTGGTCGACATGGCACCCTCCGGCGTCGGCACCGGCTACTTCGGCTGCGCCTCGGATTCGATCTTGATCGTGCCGGCCTGGATGTCGGCCTTGATCTTCTCCAACTCGGCCTTCAGCTCTGCCGGGACCTTGGAATCGAAGTCGTGGAACGGTGAGAGGCCGGTGCCGTCGTTCGCCAACGTGCCCACGTACGGCTCGTTGTTGAAGGAGCCGTCGACCGCCGCGGCGATCGAATCCTTCACCGAGACGTCCATCGCCTTGTAGACGCTGGAGATCAGATTCGGGCAGTACGCCTCGGCGCTGATGCAGCCATCGGTGTCGACCCAGATCGCGTTCACCTTGCCGCCGCTGGCCTTGGCCACCTGCAGCCCGCCCTCGCCGGCCGGACCGGCGACCGGGAACAGGATGTCGGAACCCTGGCTGACCAGGTTCTCCGCGATCTGCTTGCCGCCGGTCACGTTCTCGAACGGCTTGTCGCCGGGCACGAACTGGCCGTCCTGCTTGGCCGCGTCCCAGCCGATCACCTGGACCGTGGCGCTCTTCTGCTGGTTGTAGTAGGCAACGCCCTGGGCGTACCCGTCCATGAAGATCGTCACCGTCGGGATCTTGGCGCCGCCGTAGGTGCCGACCTTCTTGGTCTGTGTCATCGCGGCCGCCAGGTAGCCGGCGATGAAGCTCGATTCCGCGGTGTTGAACACCAGCGGCTTCAGGTTCTTCACCTCGGCGTACTTGGGATCATTGCTGTCGACGATCGCGAACTCGATGTCGGGGTTCGCCTTGGCCGCCTTCAGCGTCGCGTCACCGAGCAGGAAGCCGACCGTGACGATCATCTTGCAGTCGGCGTCGACCATCGACTGGATGTTCTTGGCGAAGTCGGCCGTGTTGGTCGACTCGACCTGGCCGGTCTCGATGCCGAGTTCGGCCTTGGCGTCGGTGAGTCCCTTGTACGAGGTCTGGTTGAACGACTTGTCGTCGAAGCCCCCCGCATCCGAGACCATGCAGGCCTTGAAGTCGGCACCGCCGGTGGCGCTCGAGGGGCCACCGCTCGGCGCCGATGACGACGGCGGCGGGGCCGCACTCGGCGGCTCCGCACACCCCGCGATCGTCAGCGCGATGGCTGCGACCAGGGCGGGACCGGCAATCAGGGACTTCTTCACGTGCTGCCTCCTCGGCGCGCTCAAAACTTCCTCCCCAGCCCGTGATCGACGCTGCTTCCTTGCCCCGTCGGGCGGGCCTGTCCGCACTGTAATCGCAGTTGGCCGTTTCGTCTTGCCGCCCGAGAAGTCCGCGCTGCGTGGATACGCAGTTGTGACCAAGGGCTCGCCAGGAGGGTGCTGAAGAATCCCTGGCCGTGGCGCGCGGTGTCCAGGTGCGTGCCCGGCAAGGCGGAGGAGAAGATCGTAGCGGTGTTCTACGGACGCCGACGACAGCGCAGCCGGGTGCGTGCCTGGGCGCCGCGCGGTAGGTCAGGGTGTTTCAGCACACTCCTAGCCGGTGACCTCGCGGTCGACGCCAGCGGCCAGCCCGGCCAACAACCGGACGCCGACGCCGATGCAGCGCTCGTCGACGTCGAACAACGGGGTGTGGATGTCGGGCACCCGGCTGGTCCCCGGCGGTCGGACGCCGAGCCGGGCCAGCGCGCCGGGCACCTCGCGCAGCATCCAGCCGAAGTCCTCGCCGCCGAGCGACTGCTCGGTCGGCAGCACGCTGTCCGGGCCCAGCACGGTGCGGGCCACGCCGGACATCCGGATCACCTGATCGGCGTGGTTGATGGTCGGCGGCACGCCCGGGCTGATCGAGATCTCGCTCTCGACGCCGAACGGCTCGACGATCTGGGCCAGCAGCGTCGGCAGCAAAGCCTCCGCTTCCTGCCAGGCCGGCAACTGCAGCGCCCGCAGCGTGCCCTCGATCTGGCCGGACTCCGGGATGGCGTTGGCCGCGCTCCCGGCGGAGATCCGGCCCCAGACCAGTGAGACCCCGCCCCGCGGATCGATCCGGCGGGTCAGCAGCAGCGGCGCCTGGGTGGCCAGCGCGCCGATCGCGCCGATCAGGTCGCTGGTCAGGTGCGGTCGGGAGGTGTGTCCGCCGGGCCCGGTCAGGGTCACCTGGATCTTGTCCACGGCCGACGTGATCGGCCCCGGTGACAGGCCGACTTGGCCGACGTCGGTCCGTGGGTCGCAGTGCAGCGCGTACACCTCGGTCAGGTCTTTGCAGGCACCGTCGGCGATCGCGTCCAACGCACCACCCGGCGTGGTCTCCTCGGCCGGCTGGAAGATCAACCGGACGCCGCCGCGGAGCCGACCCTCGCGACGGAGCTTGGCCAGCACCAGGGCGGTGCCGAGCACGATCGTGGTGTGCACGTCGTGGCCGCAGGCGTGGCAGGCACCGGGCACCGTCGAGGCGTACGAGGTCTGCTTGCCGTCGGAGATCGGCAGCGCGTCGATGTCGGCGCGCAGCCCGATCGTCGGGGCGTCGTCACCGGAAACGATGTCGCAGACTCCGCCGGTGCCGACCGCGAGCGTTCGGAACTCCAGCCCGGCATCCCGCAGCACCGTACCGATCTTGGCCGTGGTGCGATGCTCGCTCCGGCCCACCTCGGGATGGGCATGCAGATCTCGCCGAAAGGCGATCAACTGGTCGAGCAGCTCGTCCGCAGCACGGGATATCGACGTGGCAAGCACAGGGCCAGTGTGTCAGATCTGGTCAGCCGGTCGAATCGGTCGCGCCGGCCGCCCTAGCCTGACCGGATGAAGGAAGCCGGCAGCAACCTGGCTCCTTGATGATCGTCACCGCCGCACCGCGGTCGATCCAGCTGGCTCGGGTCCTGTTGGCCGGCGTCGGGATCGGGCATCTGGTCGTGCCGATCGTGATGGCGGTCCACCGGAGCACCCTGGTCGATCAACTCGCGGCTCAGCACGATCTCCCAACTTCTGTCGGTGGCGTTCAGCCTGGTCTCCTGGTCGTCGGCACCGAGGTTCCACGCCGTCATCCCGATCATCGGCCCAGCTGGTGATCATCGGCTTGCTCTCGCTGCCCCGATCCGCGCGACGGCTCTATCGCGCCAGCTGACCGGAATCCGGCAATGGTTCGCCGAAACGGCCCGAACCGAGGCGATTTCGCGAACCATTGCTGGATTCCGGTCACTATCCCCAACCCACCTACCGCGAACCTCACCTCCACAACTTTCTGTAGGCCGGTCGATCCGCCGGATCCGCGCCAGAACTCTAGGACCCACGCCACGGCACTGTGGTCGGGCGATGGCGTGCTGACCGGGGCGGCCGCGGCCCGGGTCACGTTCTGGCCCGAGCTCCCGGTGACCACGATCTCGATCACCGGTCGCGGTGACCGGAACCCGCCGCCCGGGATCAGCCGGTGCCGGCACCGGCTACCGCCGAGCATGATCATCGCGGGTCGCGATCGAGGTCGACGGCCACCAGGTGCACTCCCAGCGGGCGCAGCTCGAACGAGACCGACAGAAATGGAGCGATCTCACCGCGGCCGGCTGGCTGGTCCTGCACTTCACCCTGCGCCGGCTGACCGAACAACCCGTCCGGGTGATCGCCACGATCCGGGCGACGCTGCGGCTGCGGCGCTGAATTCCGTTGTCCCGGCCGATCACCGGCGGTTAGCCTCCTGATCATGGGCACCCTGATCGAGATCGTGATCGACTGCCGGCACGCGCCGTCGCTGGCCCGGTTCTGGGCCGACGTGCTCGACGATTACGACGTGCTGCCGTACGACGAGGCCGAGATCGCCCGGCTGGCCGGGCTCGGACTGACCCCGGAGACGGATCCGACGGTCGCCGTCGGCGGGCCCGGGCCGACACTGTTCTTCCAGCAGGTGGCCGAGGACAAGGTGGTCAAGAACCGGATCCACCTCGAGGTCCAGGCCAAGGAACGCAGCGCCGAGGTCGAGCGACTGCTCGTGCTGGGAGCGACGATCCACTCGATCCACGGCGGCTGGACCGTGCTGCTCGACCCCGAGGGCAACGAGTTCTGCGTCGCCGACCCCCACCAGCCCTACTGACGCCGACTAGGAAGGGTCGGTGGGGCGGGCGATGTGGGAGAGCTCGCGCCAGATCGCCACAGTCAGCAGGGCGGAGCCGATGAAGCCGAACCAGAACGGGCCGGTGATGCCCCACTGGCGGGCGATGAAGCCGCCGAGGGCGCTGCCGATCACCAGCCCGCCGACATTGCCGATCAGGTAGACACTGGTCACCCGGCCCATCAGCTCGGCCGGCACGCTGCGTTGCCGGACCGTGGTCGAGGTGGTGCCCCAGACGAAGGCATGGGCGCCGAAGATCACCATGATCACCAGCGCGACCCAGGGTGACTCGGTGATGGCCAGTCCGAGATGGGTCAGGGTCTCGATGATCAACCCGATCCGCATCAGGTTCGCCATCGAGATCCGGCGCTCCAACGCGCCGTAGCAGGCGGTGGCGGCGACGCCGCCGAGGGCGCTCGCGGTGGTCAGGGCGCCGAAGCCGAGCGCGTTCATGCCGAGCCGCTCGGTGGCGTACAGCACCAGCACCGACCAGGCCGCTCCGAAGGTGACGTTGAACAGCACAATGGTCAGGGCCAGGGTCCGGACCGGCGGATGCGCCATCAACCAGCGCAGGCCCTCGACGATGTCGGCTCGGACGGTGGCCGGGGTCCGGCGCTCGACCGGCGAGGTGAGAGCGATCCGGGAGACCAGGATCGCCGCCAGTGAACAGCAGACCGCGTTGATCAGGAACGGTGACGCCATCGAGGCGGCGAAGATCAGCGCGCCGATCGGTGGCCCGGCCAGCTGATTGGTGATGATCATGCCGCCCTGCAGCCGGGCGTTCGCGATGCCCAGGTCGGCCCGCTGGACCAGGCTCGGTGCCAGCGTGGAGGAGGTGGTGTCGGCGAACGTCTCCGCCGTGCCGAGCAGAAACATCGTCACCAGCACGATGGTGATGTTCACCGTGCCGGTGAAGACGGTGATCGTCAGCGCGGCCAGCACCGCGGCCCGGATCAGGTTGACGATCATGATCAACCGGCGCCGGTCCAGCCGGTCGACGATGGCGCCGGCGAAGACCCCGAACAACAGCCAGGGCAGCCGCTGCAGCAGGGCCGCCATCGCCACCAGCAGCGGGTCGGAGGTCTGCGACGCGACCAGCAACGGCCCGGCGGCCAGCGCGATCCCATCGCCGATGTTGGCCACCAGCGAAGACGCCAGCAACCATCGGAAGCTCATCCCCAGCCGGGCCGGGACGACGGCCTCGATCACCCTGCGCAGCACAGGGACAGTCCTATCCGGCCCGGACCGGTCGGAACAAGCCGAATTCGGACCCTTCGGTCCCTCCCTCTGCCGAGGGACGTACGGCTGCGGGTCAGCGGTAGGCGCGGGACTGGAGTTCGTACAGCTCCGCGTACAGACCGCCCTGCCGGACCAGCGTGTCGTGGTCGCCGAGCTCGCGGATCCGGCCCTGGTCCAGGACGACGATCAGATCGGCCATCCGGACGGTGGAGAACCGGTGCGACACCAACAGCGTCACGCCGCCTCGGCTGCGGGCGTCACCCGCGGCCGCGGTGAACCGCTCGAACAGGGCGTGCTCGGTCTGCGGGTCGAGGGCGGCGGTCGGCTCGTCCAAGATCACCAGCAGCGGATCGGGCCGGATCAAGCCGCGGGCCAGCGCGATCCGCTGCCACTGTCCACCGGACAGGTCGGTGCCACCCCAGGCCGTGCCGAGCTGGGTGTCCAGCCGGTCCGGCAGGTCGTCGACCACCGGCCCGGCATCGGCGCGGACGACGGCATCCTCGATCGCAGCCCGGTCGTCGATCCGGGCCAGGTCGCCGACCCCGATCGCCTCCCGGGCCAGGAACTCGAAGGCGACGAAATCCTGGAAGGTGGCACTGATCCGCTGCCGCCAGTCGGCCGGATCGAACCGGTCGAGCTCGGTGTCGTCGATCTTGATCGACCCGGAATCGGGTTGATAGAAGCCGGACAGCAGCTTGACCAGGGTCGTCTTGCCCGCGCCGTTCTCACCGACCAACGCGACCACCGAGCCGGCCGGCAGCTCCAGTGAGACCCGGTCCAGCACGCCCCGATTCGTTCCCGGATAGGCGAACGAGACGTCGGTCAGGGAGATCCCGGTCGCCATCCGGTCCGGGATCGGCACGGGGTGTTCGGGCCGGTGCCGGGCCGTCGCCGCGTACTCCTGCAGCCAGAGCAGCCGGTCGGCGGTCCGCAGGCCGCGGATGAACGAGGTGCCGTACGAGACCCCGATCATGACCATCGAGCCGAGCTGGGTGGACAGGGCGACGACGAGCACCACGTCGCCCGGCGTGGCCCGGCCCGACAGGGCGAGCATGATCACCACGACGATCGAGCCGATGTAGCCCGCCGCCGAGATCAGCGAGTCCACCAGCCGGAGCCGGGTCGCCCGCCAGCCGGCCGCCCCGCGGATCCCGTTCACTTGGTCGGCCGCGTCCCGATGGCGCCGGATCAGGGCGTCGACCGAGCCGAAGATCCGCAGTTCCTTACCGGTGTCGGCCGCCGTCCCGACCTCGAACAGGTGCCGACGGCGACGCTCGGGTTCGCTGGTCGCCTCGCTGGCGGCGATCTCCAGATCGGTGCTGCGCCGGCCGACCAGAACCGAGACGACCGCGATGATCAACAGCCCGAGCAACACCGGATGGATGGCGGCCAGCATGACCGCCGAGGCGACCAGACCGACCACCGCGCGGATGATGCCGGCCGTGGCGTTGACCATCGTGCCGAGGCCGTCCCGGTCCTCCCGGATCCGCTGCATCTGGTCCAGATAGTCCGATCGCTCGTAGTGGGCGATCCCGTCGGTGCCGCCGGCCAACTCCATCAGCCGCCGGTCGGCCAGCGCCCGGGACCGTTCCAGCACCACGAAGACGAAGGCGACATAGGCGAAGACGTTGACCAGGGTCAGGCCGATCGCCACGGCCATCACCAGCCCGGTGATCAGGCCGAGCCAGAGGTTGGTGGCGACCACGGCGTCGATGATCAACTTCCCGCCGTACGCCAGCACCGGCCCGGCCAGGGCCATGATCACGCCGGTGATCAACTGGCCGGTAGCGTGCAGCGGCGCCGACCGGAAGCCGAAGCCGATCGTGATCAGGTAGGCCCGGAGCATCCGGGCGGCCCGGTCCCGCACCCTCGTGATCAGGCCCTCCTTGGTCGGGCTCGTCTTGATCATGTCCGTCGTGGTCATGCTCGTCTCCGATCGGCGAAGCGTTCCGCCTGCAGGGCGAACATCCGGGCGTAGGCCCCGTCCGCCGCCAACAGTTCGTCATGGGTGCCGTCCTCGGCGATGCCGCTCCGACCCGAATCACCCAGGCCGGATCCACCACGGGCCGGGTCGAGGACAACGATCCGGTCGGCGCGCCGTACGGTCGAGAACCGGTGCGAGATCAGCCAGGTGGTCAGTCCCTCGGTCAGCTCCAGGAACCGGTCGTACAGCTCGGCCTCGGCCCGCACGTCGAGGGCCGCGGTCGGCTCGTCCAGCACCAGCACGCGGGCACCGGCCTGGACCGCGAACATGGCCCGCGCCAGTGCCACCCGCTGCCACTGCCCGCCGGACAGGTCCGTGCCGCCGGTGTATTCCCGGGACAGCACCGTGTCCCAGCCGTCCGGCAACCCGGCGATCACCGCCTCCAGGCCGGCCCGCTGGGCCGCCAGCTCGAGCCGGTCCCGGTCACCGGCGAACGCGGGGGCGCCGAGCGCGATGTTGTCGGCGACGCTCAGGTGATATCGGGCGAAGTCCTGGAAGAGCACGGCCAACCGGGATCGCCAGCCGGCCGGGTCGAGCTCGCGCAGATCCGTGCCGTCGACCAGGATTCGCCCCGAGGTCGGCCGGTAGAGGCCGCTGAGCAACTTGACCAGGGAGGTCTTGCCGGCCCCGTTGCGACCGACCACGGCGAGCGATCGGCCGGCCTGGACCGTCAGGTCGAGGCCGTCGACGGCGAGCGCCTGGGCGTTCGGATACCGGAAGCCGACCTGCTCGAATCGGAGCTCCCGCCGCGGCAGTTCCACCGGCACCTCGCGGCGCGTGACCCGTTCCAACGCGGGTGTCGGCCCGGGCCGATCGATCTCCGGCCGGTCGGCCTGTTGCCGGTCAGGTCCGTCTTGGCCGGCGTCCAGCCGGTCCGACATCGCCAGCACCTTGGGCACCAGGATCGAGGCGGCGGCCAGGAAGGCGTTGTCGTCGTCGAAGGCCATGAACGAGTTGGCTCCGGCCAGTGCCTGGACGAAGACCGCGACCGCGGCCAGGCTCAGCGGAGTGAACGGCCCGAGCCCGATGCCGGACCAGACCAGCAGCCCGTACGACAGCGTGTTGACCACGATGATCGCCAGCACCGCACCCCCGACCGCGAACAGCTGCGGCCGGCGAGCCCGCCAGACCGGCTGCATCGCCGCCAGCCAGGTCCGGTCGAACCGGTCGATCAGCCAATCCAGCAGGCCGAGGATCCTTACCTCCTTGGCCGCCTCGGCGCCCAGGGCCAGATCGCGCAGGTATTCGGCCCGGCGCAAGGCCCCGCTCTGCCCGTACGCGACCGCTCCGATCTTGACGTACTCGCGCTGCATCACGAGCAGCGATACCGGCCAGATGATCAACCAGAGCAGGCCGAGCCACCACTGCAGGGCGAACAGGACCACCGCCGAGGCGAGCGCGCGAAACCAGGAGGGCAGGGCTCGGGGCAAGGACTCGACGGCCCGGCCGGCCCGGTTGAGGTCGGTGCCCAAGGCCCGCGCGATCCGGATCTCGTCCAGCGTCTCCGGGTCCTCGAGGTGAGCGATCCCTTCGGGCCGGCCGACCGCGGCCATCACTCGTTCGGCGAGCTGGCTGTCCAGCTCCCGGCCGAGCGCCTCCGCCGCGGTCCGCGAGATCGGCATGACGGCCCGATCGGCCAGCACCAGGATCCCGATCGCGATCAACAGTCCGATCGTCTGGCTCATCGCCGCCGAGCCGGCGCCGCCGGCGACCGCCCCGGGAATCGAGCCGATCAGCAGGCCGGTCAGCACCGCGGCGACGACCGGCAGCACCGCCGTCAGCAGGATCGTCACCGCGAGCACGGCGGCCAGCCGCGGATTCAGCCGTGGCAGCAGCCGGACGATCGCGAGCATCCCGCGCGCCGAGCCGGACAGCCGCTCCACCCGAGTTCGCATCATCATGACGTCACTATGACATCAAACTGATGTCATAGCAATGGTTTCGGTGCACTACGGTGGCGTCCATGACCACCTGGAAGGACTTCACCGATGAGGCCCCGCGGGTCTCCGGCGTGTTCAGCCGGCGCCACGACGCCACCGGCAACCTGTGCCTGATGGGCACGCTGCGCACCGACGGCTATCCGCGGATCAGCCCGATCGAGCCACGGATGTTCGAAGATCAACTGGTGATCGGCGGCATGCCCGGGACCACCAAGTTCCGCGACCTGGCCCGCGACCCGCGGTTCACCCTGCACACGGCCACGGTCGACGCCCACGTCGCCGAGGGCGACGCCAAGCTCTGGGGCGTCGTGCACCACGTGCCGGACGAGGCGGTCCACGTCCGGTTCGCCGACCGGCTGTTCGCCGACACGGGGTTCGACCTTCGCGGCCAGAAGTTCGATCACTTCTACGTGGCCGACATCGAGGGCGCGTCGTCGGTCGAGATCTCCGACGGCGCCCTGGAGATCACGATCTGGAAGCCGGGCGAGCCGGAACGCGTGGTGCGGAAGGGCTGACCCCGGGTTCGGCCCGCGGCACCGGCAGAGCTGCGACGATCCGCGCCGACAGTGCCTCCAACGGACCACGGGAGAACCGGCGCAGCCACAGGTTCGCCAGCGTCAGGATGATCACGCCGATCACCGCCCAGGCCAGCACCGTGACCGGCAACCGCAGTGCGGGATCGATGCCGTTCAGGCCGAAACCCCAACCGTAGAACAGGATCGAGGCGATCAGGTTCTGCGCGATGTAGCCGCTCAGCGCCACCCTTCCCAGCTCGGACATTCGCCGTCCCCACCAGCCCGGCCTGCCGCGGAGCGTCACCGCGGCGATCAACGCCAGCAGGCCGAGCGACACCAGCGGCGCGGTCAGGTAGCGGACCGCGAAGAACGCCTGGCTGAAGACCGAACCGAGGACCAGATCGAACGGCAGTGCCAGCGCGCCGATGATGATCAAGGTCCGGCGCAGCCGTGCTCCCTCCGGCCGGAAGACCCCGGCCCGCCACAGCCGGGCGCCGAGCAGGAACAGCGCGATGCTCGAAGCGAGGATGAAGACCGGCTCGAACCGGAACACGTCGAGGTGATCGATCCGCAGCAGGACCAGGTCCCACCAACTGCCGGTCCGGTACGGTTCGCCGGCCGGCACCGACACCCCGAGATCGGCCTGGCCGAGCACCAGCCCGAGGGTGATGAAGCCGACGGCGACCACGTGCAACGACGCCGTGATGATCATCCAGCGACGTTGCGCCACCGGCGAGGTCAGCAGCAGGACGGCGACCACCGCCCCGGTCACCGCGTAGCCCATCAGCACGTCGAATTCGACCACCAGCAGGTAGTGCACGATCCCATCCACGAACAGCACCGCCGCGCGCCAGAGATAGCCGTGCGGCCAGGCCACTCCCTTCCGTCGGGCCGAGTCGAACTGGATCGCCAGCCCGATCCCGAACATCAGCGTCAGCAGGCCGAGGAACTTCCCGTTGGCGACCTGCTTCAGCACCAGTTCGATCGGCACCTGCCAGGCCGGGACGCCGGGGCCGATCGGGTCGGCGAGCAGGCCGAGCAGACCGCCCGGATGACTGAAGATCCAGATGTTCGTCCCCAGGGTGCCCAGGATGGCGATCCCCCGGGCGATGTCGAGACCGGACACACGAGCCGCCATCACGGCCACCTCCTTCGTACTGTCACACTCGTGACAGTACGAAACTAGCACACCTGTGACAGAATCTCCCCATGCCACGATTCGTCGACCGGGACGAGCGCCGGGCCCTGATCATCAGCGCCGTGCACCGGCTGATCACCGAGCGCGGCATCGAGGCCGCGTCGCTGCGCAATGTCGCCGCCGAATCGAAGCTCAACATCGGTTCGGTCCGCTACTACTTCCCCAGTCACACCGAGCTGCTGCTCGCCGCCGCGGAGGCGATGGTGGAGCGGGTCACCGCTCGCATCCAGCGGCATGCGGAGATCTTTCTGCGCGGTCCGGAGAATCCGCGGGAGGCCGCCGTCGACCTGCTGGAGGAGTTCCTGCCGATCGACGAGGAGCGCCGGGACGAGACGATCCTCTGGCTGACCTTCGCCGAGACCTCCCGCCGGATCCCGGACCTGCAGCCGATGACCCGGACCATGATCGCCGGGCCACGGGAGCTGACCCGCAGCATGTTGCAGCATGCCCGGCTCAGCGCGTCGACGACCCGGGCCGAGGCCCTGGCCGCCACGCTGGACGGCCTCGCCCTGGCCATGCTGCACGACCCGGAGCACTACACCCGGCGGCGCGCGCGGGCCGTGCTCCGCTGGCAACTCGAGGTCGTGATGAGCGGAGCCCGGGGGTCAGCCCGAGCCGGCGACGATGATCACGGTGATGATGATGATCAGAAGACGTCGACCGGGACGTAGCTGCCCCACACCTCGCGGAGCGCGTCGCACACCTCGCCGACGGTGGCCCGGGCGGCCAGCGCGGTCTTCAGCACCGGCAGCACGTTCTCGGTCCCGCTCGCGGCCACCCGGACCGCGGCCAGGGCCCGGTCGACCGCGGCCGGGTCCCGCTCGGCGCGGAGCCGGGCCAACCGCTCCGCCTGCGCGGCCTCGATCCCCGGATCGACCCGGAGCGGCCGGTACGGATCGTCGTCGTCGCTGACGAAGCGGTTGACCCCGACCACCACCCGATCACCGGCGTCGACCTGCTGAGCGACCTGGTAGGCCGAGCGCTCGATCTCGGCCTTCTGGAAGCCTTGCTCGATCGCCCGGACCGCGCCGCCCCGATCCTCGACCGCGGTGATCAACTCCAGGGCCGCCGCCTCGAGATCATCGGTCAGCGACTCGACGACATACGAGCCGGCGAACGGATCGACGGTCTTGATCACGTCCGTCTCGTAGGCCAACACCTGTTGGGTTCGCAGGGCCAGCCGGGCGGCCTGTGCGGTCGGCAGCGCGATCGCCTCGTCGAAGGAGTTGGTGTGCAGCGACTGGGTGCCGCCGAAGATCGCCGCCAGCGCCTGCACGGTGACCCGGGCCAGGTTGACCTCGGGCTGTTGCGCGGTCAGCTGCACCCCGGCGGTCTGGGTGTGGAACCGCAGCATCATCGACTTCGGATCCCTGGCCTGGAAGCGATCCCGCATCAGCCGGGCCCAGATCCGCCGCGCCGCCCGGAACTTCGCCACCTCCTCCAGCAGCTGGGTCCGGGCGACGAAGAAGAAGGACAGCCGGGGCGCGAAATCGTCCACCGCGAGGCCGGCCGCGATCGCCGTCTCGACATAGGCGATCCCGTTGGCCAGGGTGAAGGCGACCTCCTGCGCCGGCGTCGCGCCGGCCTCGGCCAGGTGGTAGCCGGAGATCGAGATCGTGTTCCACCGCGGCAGCTGCTCGCGGCAGTAGCCGAACGTGTCACTGACCAGCCGCAGCGACTGCCGCGGCGGATAGATGTAGGTGCCGCGGGCGATGTATTCCTTCAGCACGTCGTTCTGGATCGTGCCGGTCAGCCGGTCGGCGGGCACGCCCTGCTCCTCGGCCACCAGCTGGTAGAGCAGCAGCAGGATCGCCGCCGGCGCGTTGATCGTCATCGAGGTGGACACCTCGGCCAGCGGGATCCGGTCCAGCAGCACCCGCATGTCCTCGACCGAGTCGATCGCCACCCCGACCTTGCCCACCTCGCCGGACGCGATTGCGGCGTCGGAGTCGTACCCCATCTGGGTCGGCAGGTCGAAGGCGACCGAGAGCCCGGTGGTGCCGTGCGCGATCAACTCCTGGTAGCGCGCGTTCGACTCGGCGGCGGTGCCGAAGCCGGCGTACTGCCGCATCGTCCACGGCCGGCCGACGTACATCGTGGGATAGATCCCGCGGGTGTACGGAAACTCCCCCGGCACCCCGAGCGACGCCTCCGGGTCGAACCCCGCCAACGCCTCGGCCCCGTAGACGGCCTCGAACGGCCTCCCCGACTCCGTCTCACCAGTCGTCATCAGGGCTCCTCTTCCGCCGACCTGTCAGAACTGAGGCTTGCTATAGCCATCCTCAGTTCTGACAACTCGGCTTTACGCGGATGGATCAGCCGATGCTGCGGATCAGGCGTTCCGCGGCGTCGATGATCATGGTCGTCTCGTGTTCCCAGGCCGGCTCCTGGCCCCGGTACGGGCCGGTGGCCAGGGAGATCGCGACCGCGGCGGCGCGCAGCCGCAACTCGACCGGGTCGACCCGGGTGTCGAAGACCGGCACCCAGTCCCGGATCAGCCGGCTCACCCGGCCGGCCTGCTCGGCACTCATCCGTTGCACCGACGACAGGTGGGCCAGCAGGCAGGCCAGATCGTCGGCCCGGCGACCCGGCCCGATGGTGTCGATGTCGAGGATGCCGCTGACCGCACCGCCGGCGACGAACAGCTGACCCTCGTGGAAATCGCCGTGGGTCGGCTCGGTGCCGACTCCGATCCCGGCCAGGCCGGTCTTGATCTGTTCGGTCAGCCAGCGCAGCCGCAACTCCAACGACGGCAGCGCGGTCGCCACCATCGTCGAATACTGCTCCACCGCGTCGGACCACGGATTGCGCCGGCTCAGCGCGGCGACCTCGACCGGCATCGCGTCCAGCACGCCGATCAGCTGCTCGGCCGTGCACGGCGGCTCCGGGTCGAAGATCGCCGACGCCAGCGGCCGGCCGGGCAACTCCCGCAGCACCAGCAGGTAGTCCGGGGTGACCGCGGCGATCGGTGGTGCCGGCACGCCGGCCGCGAGCAGCAGTTGATGCCGGCGCACGGTCGGCTCGAACAGCCGCTCCCGCATCACCTTGATGAAGAACGTCTCCGGCCCGGCCGTCGTGGTCACCGTCGCCCGGAGCACGGCCCGGCGCCGCGGCCGGTAGCCGATCATCTCCAGTTCCACCTGGCCCGGCACCACCGGCGCCGGCAGCACCTGGTGGGTGGTCAACAACTCGGCGACGTCGTCGGCGAAGGCGGCCCGGATCAGGCCGGGCAGCTCGGGGTCCCGGGGATAGAGCCAGACCGCGACCTCGCGCTCGCCGTCGGCGAAGATCACCGCGTTCTCGTCGCTGGTGGACCGGCCGCCCGCGCGGGCGCTGGCACCGAGCACCTCGGTCCGCCGGCCGAACGGCCAGTCGACCGTCGCGGTATAGGTGGCCGTCGTCGACCGCCGCGGATTGGCGTCGACATGATCAAGCTGCCAGGAGACCAGGCTGCCGCCACCGTGCGCGACCGCGGCGGTCAGCAGGTCCTCCACCTCGGGCGAGGTGAGCAGCCCCGATCCGTCCGGATCCTCGACAACGCTCGTCACGTCGGGCTCACGTCAGCGCGATCGGCCCTGGGCCGGCGGCAACAGCCCGACCTTGTCGTACACCTCGGCCACGACGGCCGAGGCGATCTCGCGGGCCCGTTCGGCGCCGGCGGCCAAGATCGCCTCCAGCTCGGTCCGCTCCTCGATCAGGCCCAGCGCCCGTTCCCGGAACGCGCCGCCGACCTCGGCCACCGCCTCGGCCACGGCACCCTTCAGGTCGCCGTATCCCTGACCGGCAAAGGATTCCACCAGCGCCTCGACCGGTGTCCCGGACAGCGCCGACAAGATCGTCAGCAGGTTCGCCACCCCGGGCTTCTGCTCCAGATCGAAGCTGATCTCCCGGTCGGAGTCGGTGACCGCCGACTTGATCTTCTTGATGTTGATCTTGGGCTCGTCCAGCAGCTCGATGATCCCGGCCGGCGACGAGGCCGACTTGCTCATCTTGCCGACCGGATCGGCCAGGTCGGCGATCCGGCCGACCGAGGCCACGATGTGCGGCTCCGGCACGACGAAGGTCTTGCCGTAGCGATGGTTGAAGCGGGCCGCGAGGTCCCGGGTCAGCTCCAGGTGCTGCCGTTGATCTTCACCGACCGGGACCCGGTCGGCGCGATAGATCAGGATGTCGGCGGCCATCAACACCGGGTACGTGAACAGTCCGACGCTGGCCTGATCACCCAGCCCGCGGGCCGCCTTGTCCTTGAACTGGGTCATCCGGTTGGCCTGGCCGAAGCCGGTCAGGCAGCTGAGGATCCAGCTCAGCTGGGTGTGCTCGGGCACGTGCGACTGGCAGAAGATCGTCGCCTTGTTCGGGTCGATCCCGGCCGCGATCAGCTGGGCCGCGCTGCGCAGAGTGCGCTGCCGGAGTTGCTTCGGGTCCTGCTCGACAGTCAGTGCGTGCAGGTCGGCGACGCCGTAGAACGCGTCATGATCGTCCTGCATCGGCACCCACTGCCGCAGCGCCCCGAGATAGTTCCCCAGATGCAACGAATCCGCGGTCGGCTGGACCAGGGACAGCACCCGCGGACGGGTTTCTCGCCGGTCCGGCCCGGCTCCGGCCGCGCCCTCGTTGACGGCGACAGACGAGGTATCGGTGGCAGACGACATGGGCGACATTGTTACGCACCCGCCGCCGACTCGGGCGAACCGGGCTCGATCCCTGGCCGGCGCTCCTCGGTCGGCTCCGCGGAGCCCGGTTCAGCCGAGGCTTCCGGCTCCTCCAGCCGGCGCACCGCGACGGCCGCGACCCGGCGGCCACCGAGCTCCGCCACCCGCAGCTCGAACCGGGCCGGCCGGAAATCCTCGTCCTCGTCGTCGGACTCGTCGACCTCGGCCGTGACCACCAGCAGATCGCCGACCTGGGCCAGCCGGCCCAACCGGGACACGATGAAACCGGCCACCGTGTCGTAGGGCCCATCCGGCAGCGACAGGTCGAACCGGTCGGCGAAGTCGTCCAGCGTGGTCAGCCCGTCGATCATCACCTCGCCGCCGTTGTCGGCCGGCCGTTCGGTGACGACGTCGTACTCGTCGGTGATGTCGCCGACCAGTTCCTCGACCAGGTCCTCCATCGTGACGATGCCGGCCGTGCCGCCGTACTCGTCGACGACGATCGCCAGGTGCGCCGATTCGCGCCGCATCGTGGTCAGCGCGTGCAGCACCCGGACCGTCTCCGGCAGTGACAGCACCGGCCGGACCAGCTCCCGGACCGGTCCGGTCCGCCGGTCGGGGTCGGTGTGGAACAGGTCCCGGACGTGGATGAAGCCGAGGATGTCGTCCGCGGAGCTGCCGGTGACCGGGTAGCGCGACCGGGGCGCGTCGGCGGTCTCCCGGACCGCCCGATGGACCGACATGTCGCCGGGCAGGAAGTCGACCTCGGTCCGCGGCACCATCACCTCGCGCAGGCCGCGGTCGCCGGCGGCGAACACGTCCTCGACGATCTGCCGCTCCTCCGGGCCCAGCGTCACCGAGGTGCTCACCATGGCCCGGATCTCCTCGTCGGTGACCTCCTCCCGGGAGGCCTTGGGGTCGCCGCCCAGCAACCGGACCAACCCGTCGGTGGAGATGCCGAGCAGCCAGATCACCGGCCGGACCAGCCGGGCGATGAAGTCGACCAGCGGACCGAGCACCAGCGCGAACGACTCCGCCCGTTGCAGCGCCAGCCGTTTCGCGGTCAGCTCGCCGACCACGATCGAGACGTAGGAGATGATGATCGTCACCACGACCAGGGCGATCGTGCCGCCGACCGCCTCCGAGATCGGCAACAGCTGGGCCAGCAGCGGACCAAGATCATCGGCCAGGGTCGCGCCACCGAACGCGGCGGACAGGAAGCCGGCCAGGGTGACGCCGATCTGCACCGCGGACAGGAAGCGGTTCGGGTTCTCGCTCAGCCGGGCCACGGTGCGACCACTCTTGCTGCGCAGGGCGAGTTGCCTGACCTGGCTGTCCCGGAGCGAGACCAGGGCCATCTCGGCGGCCGCGAAGACGCCACCGATCAGGATGAAGACGAAGATGACGACGATGTTGAGCAGGGTGTCGTTCACGGACACACCTGCTTCGTACTGTGGCTGTCTCCGTCGTCGGTGGGCGCGGACTCGGCACCCGGATCGGGGCCGTGGTCGGCCGCGGACTCGCTGATCACGGGAATACCTTAGTGATCGGCCGCCGGAATCGGAGTTGCCGCCGCCGGCACCGCGCCGTTGGATGGTGCCATGGCCAGTGTCCGAACGTCTGCGGGGGCCCGTCCCGGACGCGATTTCCCCGACCAGGTGCCGGTGCTCACCGACCCGACCGGCCGGGTCGAGCTCCGGGCTCACACCGAGGCCGACCTGCCCGCGATCGTCGAGCAGAGCAACGATCCGGCGGCCCGGCAGTGGACCCCGGTGCCGATGCCCGACGGCGGCTACGGCCTCGCCGAGGCCCGCGATTTCGCCCTCGGCGTGATCCCGAACGGCTGGCGGACCGGGACCTCGCTCGGCTGGGCCATCGACGCCGACCTCGGGCAGGGCCGACGCTACTGCGGCTCGGTCGATCTCGGGCTGGTCGGTGACGGCAGCGCCGAGATCGGCTTCAGCCTGCAACCCGCCGCCCGGGGCCGAGGCCTGATGAGCACGGCTGTCCGGCTGGTCCGTGATCACGGTCTCGATGTCGAGGGGTTGCAGGCGATCCGATGGCGGGCCAAGGTCGGCAACTGGCCGTCCCGGCGGGTCGCCGCCGCGGCCGGGTTCCGGTTCGACGGCCGGATCCGCCGGTCGCTGAACTTCCGCGGCGAACTGGTCGACGGCTGGGTGGCGACGATCACCGCCGCCGACGACCGCCGGTCGATCCGGCTGCCCGAGCCGCCGCGGCTCTCCGGCCGGCTCCGGGCGAGTGGTCGCGAGGTCACGCTGCGGCCCTACACCGAGGCCGACGCGGATCGGCTGGTCGAGCTCTGCGGCGACCCGCTGACCCGGCAGTTCGCACCGCGGCTGCCGGCCCCGTACACGACGGCGAGCGCGCTCGAGTTCGTCGAGTCGCTGCGCGAGTCGGCCGCCACCGGACGGGGTTCGGCTGGTGTTTCACCGGTCCCGACGGGCGGCCGGCGGGCACGATCACGGTGTCGCTGAGCGACACCGGACGGGCCGAGCTCGGCTATTCGACCCACCCCGAGAGCCGCGGCCGCGGGCTGACCAGTGCGGCGGTACGAGCCGTCTCCGAGTTCCTGGCCGCCGGCGGCACGGTCCGTTCGATCCTGATCCGGTGCGCGTCGACCAACGTCGGATCACGTCGGGTCGCGGAGCGTTCCGGCTATCAGTTGATCGGCAGCCAACCGGCCGGTGACGTGCTCGGCGACGGCCGGATCGATGACCTGCTGCTCTTCCATCGGGTGTGCCACACTCGCTGAGTGACTTTGCGCATCAGCGTCATCGGAACCGGCTACCTCGGCTCGACTCTGGCCGCCGGAATGGCCGAGTTCGGCCATGCGGTGATCGGCGTCGACAACGTCCCGGAGAAGGTCAAGTTGCTCAACGCGGGTCAGTCGCACATCTTCGAGAACGGCCTGGAATCCCTGCTGGAGCAGCACACCGCAACGGGCCGGTTGAGCTTCACCCTGGACTACGCGGAGATCGCGGACTGGGCCGACGTGCACTTTCTCGCCCTGGGCACGCCGGCGCTGCCCGACGGGTCGGCCGATCTGAGCCAGCTGCACGCGACCATCGACGAGCTGGCGCCGAGGCTGACCAAGCCGACCTTGATCGTCGGCCGGTCGACGGTCCCGGTCGGCACCGCGCGCGACCTGCAGGACCGGATCCGCCGGCTGGCACCGGCCGGCGCCGCGGTCGAACTGGCCTGGCAGCCGGAGTTCCTGCGCGAGGGTCTGGCGGTGACCGACACCCTGCAGCCGGATCGGATCGTCCTCGGCGTGCAGTCCGATCATGCTTTGCGACTGCTGGAACAGGTGTACGCGATCCCGTTGTCCGAGGAGACGCCGGTGATCAGCTGCGATCTGGCCACCGCGGAGTTGATCAAGCAGGCGGCCAACACCTTCCTGGCGACCAAGATCAGTTTCATCAACGCGATGGCCCAGCTGTGCCAGGTGGCGGGCGGTGACGTCACGGTGCTGGCCGACGCCCTCGGCCTGGACGAGCGGATCGGCCGCGGTCACCTCAGCCCCGGTCTCGGCTTCGGCGGCGGCTGTTTTCCCAAGGACATCAGGGCCCTGGCCGTCCGCGCCGACGAGCTCGGCGTCGATGTCCTCAGCGACCTGATCGGGAGCGTGGAGGCGATCAACAACGCCCAGCGGATCGAGTTGGCCGAGCTGGCGATCGATCAGGTCGGCGGTGACCTCAGCAACAAGAAGGTGGCCGTGCTCGGCGCCACCTTCAAGCCCGGCACCGACGACACCCGGGACTCCCCGGCGCTCACCGTCGCGGACTACCTGCACGACCGCGGCGCGATCGTTGAGGTGTACGACCCGCAGGCCCAGCTGGCCCAGCGGGACGGGTTCACCCAGGTCGACAGCGTCGCCGCGGCGGTCCAGGACGCCGACGTCGTGCTGCACCTGACCGAATGGCCGGAGTTCCGCTACCTCGACCCGGAGCAGCTGGGCACTCTGGTCAAGTCCAAGATCATCATCGACGGGCGGCTCAAGCTGCACGCCGCCACCTGGCACGACGCCGGCTGGAAGCTGGTCCAGATCGGCCGCGCTGCCACTCTCTGATCACTCCCCGATCCTGCTGACATCGATTTCGGCGCCGGGTGGCGCGCCTCCCATCCTTGCCGTCGCCTGCTGTCGCCGCCGTCCGGCCCCGAAAACACCAGTGTCATCGGTGGTTGCGGCGCGCCGGAATTCAGCGTGTTGCAGTCCCGTATCAGCGAGATCAATGATCGGATACGGTTGCACCGGTTCTCCAGTGAACACGAATGTGCAGAGTTACCCTTCCCAATGCCGGGAGCTTCCCGGTAGGCCCGCGCCCGGTCCGACCCGAGAAGGATGTGAATGACTACGACAGTCACCCCCGCCGTTCCTGCGCGGCTGGCCCGCGACCTGTCCTGGCCGCAGAAGCTCTGGCGCAGCTACGTGCTGCGCCGGATCCTCCGGGCGATCTTCGTCATCTGGGTGGTCGCCACCGGCGTCTTCTTCCTGGTCCGGCTGCTGCCCGGCAACCCCGTCGACGTCTACATCAACTCCCAGATCGCCATGTACGGCATGAGTTACGAGGCCGCGGCCGCCCAGGCGGCGGCGTTGTTCACCTTCGATCCCGGCACCCCGCTGTGGCAGCAGTACCTCGAATACCTGCTCGGCGTCGTCCGCGGTGACTTCGGCATGTCGATCCTGTCGCCCGGCACCTCGGTGCTGGAGAAGATCGCGCTGCACCTGCCGTGGACCCTGTTCAGCGTCGGCCTGGCGTTGTTGATCTCCGTGGCGATCGGCCTGCTGCTCGGCATGATCATGGCGTATCGCCGCAGTGGGGTGATCGACCATACGGTGAGCACCCTCGGCAGCGTGTTGCACGCCATCCCCAACTACCTGCTGGCGATCTTGATCGTCGTAGCGATCACCGTGGCCGACAACGAAAACTTCAGGTTCGCCGAGTTGCGGGGGCACAGCTCCCCCGGCGTCGAGCCGCAGTTCACCTTCGCCTTCTTCGCCGACGCGATGTATCACGCCACGCTGCCGATGCTGACCTACATCCTGACCACGGCCGGCACCTGGGCCCTGGTGATGAAGTCCTCCACCACCCAGATCCTCGGCGAGGACTACGTCATGGTGGCCAGGGCCCGGGGGCTGTCCGACTTCCGGATCGGCTCCCAGTACGTCGGCCGTAACGCCGTGCTGCCGCTGGTGGCCCAGATCGCCACCCAGGCCGGCTTCGTCGTCGGCGGCGCGATCTTCGTCGAGAAGACCTTCGCCTACGACGGCATCGGCATCACCCTGTTCGAGTCGATCAACTCCCGCGACTACCCGGTCATCCAAGGCATCCTGCTGGTGATCACGATCACCGTCGTGCTGGCGAACCTGGTCTCCGACCTGATCTACAGCGTGCTCGATCCACGGATCCGCACCGACGAGAACGCGAGCCCGGCCGACGTGTCCGGCAATACCGGAAGTGAGGCCTGATGACCGCGGCGAGCACCACCGTCGCCCTGCCCAAGGGGCGGGCGGTCCAGGGATTCTTCCGGGAACTGACCCGGAGCAAGGCCGGCTTCGTCGGCTTCGTCCTGGTGGCACTGATCGTCGGCATGTCGATCATCGCGCCCCTCGTCGTCGATCCGGCCAACCCGACTCAGGTGGACAGGATCTGGGGCGGGCCCAGCCTGGAGCACCCGCTCGGCAACGACGGCAGCGGCAAGGACATCCTGAAGCAGATCCTGCTCGGCGGCCAGACGGTGATCTTCGTCGGCTTCGGGGCCGCGCTGCTGACCACGGTGATCGCAGTGGTGATCGGTTCCCTGGCCGCCTACTTCCGTGGCCAGTTCGACGCGGTCATGCTGCAGGTGACCGACATCGTGATGACGGTCCCGCAGATCGTCCTGCTCGCGGTGATGGGCGCGTTCTTCCGGCTCGACTCGCCGATCGCCCTGGCGGTGCTGATCGGGGTGCTGACCTGGCCGGTGCTGATGCGGTCGATCCGGGCCCAGGTGCTGACCCTGAAGGAACGGGAGTTCGTCGAGGCCGCTCGGCTGCTCGACCTCGGCACCCTGCGGGTGGTGTTCGTGGAGATCGTGCCCAACATGGCGTCCTACATCCTGATCAACTTCATCATCGCGGTGACCAACGCGATCTATGCGCTGGTCGGCCTCTATCTGCTCGGGCTGGCGCCGCTGGCCGGGGCCAACTGGGGTCTGATGATCAATGACGCCTTGATCAAGGGCGCGGCAACCAACCCCGACGCCATGATCTACATCCTGGCCCCGGTGACGATGATCGTCCTGCTGCAACTCGGGCTGATCATGCTGACGCGTTCCCTGGAAGAGATCCTGAACCCACGGCTGAGAGACCGGTGATGATGTCAAACTTCGACCAACTGGCCGACCCGGTGCTCGACGATGATGGGCCCATCCTGTCGGTCAAGGATCTCGTCGTCCGCTACCGGACCGGTGCCGGCGCGGAGATCGACGCGGTCCGCGGGGTCTCGTTCGACCTGTATCCCGATCAGTCCCTGGCCCTGGTCGGTGAGTCCGGCTGTGGCAAGACCACCCTCGGCCTCGGCCTGCTCCGGCTGCTGCCGCGGCTCGGCAGCATTCCCCAGGGCAGCGTGGTCTACCGCGACCGGGACGGCCGTGAGATCGACGTGGTGAAGCTGGAGCGGAGCGCGTTGCGCCGGTGGCGCTGGCGCGAGGCCGCGATGGTGTTCCAGGGCGCGATGAACTCCTTCAACCCGGTGCTCCGGATCGTCGAGCAGATCGGCGACACCCTCCGGGCCCACGCCGACGGCCGCAGGCCGACCAAAACCGAGATCCTCGACCGCGGCGGTGAGCTGCTGCGCTCGGTCCGGCTCGAGCCGAGCCGGGTGCTGTCCAGTTATCCGCACGAACTGTCCGGTGGGATGCGGCAGCGGGTGCTGATCGCGATGAGCCTGCTGCTCGAACCGCGGCTGTTGGTGTTGGACGAACCGACCACCGCACTGGACATCCTGACTCAGCGCTCGATCGTCGACGTGCTCGCCGAGCTCCGGCAGAAGTACAAGTTCGCGATGATCTTCATCTCGCACGATCTCGGGGTGGCGGCCGAGCTCGCCGACCGGGTGGCCACCATGTACGCCGGCCGGATCATCGAGACCGGCACCAGCGCCGACATCTTCTACCGGCCGCGGCACCCGTACACCTCCGGGTTGATCAACGCCGTGCCGCCGGTCACCGGCGACCTGCCCGAACTGGCCTCGATCGGTGGTTCGCCGCCCAGTCTCTCCGACCTCCCGTCCGGTTGCGCCTTCCATCCCCGGTGCAGTTACGCGATCGAGGCCTGCTCGACCACTGACCCGGAGCTGGAACCGATCGAGTCCCGCGGTCACGGTCGCGATCATGAAGCCGCCTGCATCCGGTGGCAGGACGTCAAGCACGAACGGAAGGTGATCGCCCGTGCCTGATCCGTTGATCAAACTCGACCGCGCCTCGCAAGTGTTCAAGAGCAAGCGCGGTGACGTGCCCGCGGTGAACAACGTCAGCTTCGAGGTGAATCCGGGCGAGGTGCTCTGCCTGGTCGGCGAGTCCGGCTGTGGCAAGACCACCAGCGCCCGGATGGCGGCCGGCCTGAACCGGCCGACCGCCGGCACGGTCTCGTTCCGCGGCGACGACATCTGGGGCATGGCCAAGTCGGACTTCACCAATTTCCGGCGGGCGGTGCAGTATGTGCACCAGGACCCGTACGCGTCGCTGAACCCGATCCGTTCGGTCAACAAGACGCTGACGGCCCCATTGCTCAAGCACAAGATCGCCAAGAACTCCAGACACGCCGACGAGCTCGCCGCCGAGCTGCTGGAACGGGTCGACCTGCATCCGGCCGAGGCCTATCTGTCCAAGTTCCCGCACCAGTTGTCCGGTGGGCAGCGGCAACGGGTCGCGATCGCCCGGGCACTCTCCCTCGATCCGAAGTTGATCATCGCCGACGAGTCGACCTCGATGCTGGACGTCTCGATCCGGGTCGGCATGCTGAACATGCTGGGCCGGCTGCGCGACGACCTCAACGTCGGCTTTTTGTTCATCACCCACGACCTGGCCATCGCCAAATACTTCGGCTGGGCGGGCAAGATCGCGGTGATGTACCTGGGCCGGGTCGTCGAGTTCGGGCCGACCCCGGACGTGATCAACAACCCGCAACACCCCTACACCAAGGCCCTGCTGAACGCGGTCCCGGAGCCGGATCCGGAGCTGGCCAAGACCAAGATCCCGGGCGGCGGACTGCGCACGGCCGAGATCCCCAGCCTGCGGCAGCTGCCGTCCGGCTGCACCTTCCACCCGCGCTGCCCGCTGTTCGAGGAGGGCACCTGCGAGGTGACCGAGCCACAACTCGTCGCGATCGAACCACGCCGGCAGGTGTCCTGCCATATCGTGGCCCGAGAGCACACGGCGCTGGACAGGTGAGAGTGATCCATGCCTTCCCTCAGCCGGGCGATCCTTTCCCTCGCCTGCTTCATCACGATCGGCTCGTTGATCATGCTGTTCCTGGTCCGACCAGGGACAGCGGAGTTCGTGATCACCGTGGCCGCGCTGGTCATCGGCCTCGGCATCGGAGCCGTCGCCATTGGATTGCACGTACTGACAAATCGATCTGCAGCGAAACATCGCAGTTTTCGTCTCGAGGAGGAGAAATGACCGATCAGAAGCCATCCCTGTCGCGGCGCACGCTGCTACAGGCGACCGGCCTGAGCACCGTTGTGGCCGGCACAGGTGGTTTGGCGTCGGCCTGCGCACCGGCGGCGCCGAACACACCCCAGGGTCCGGGCGGCGGCGGTGGCGAATTCCACGGCGGCTGGCCGTACAAGGAGCCGCCCGAGGGCAACTACAACAACGCCGGCGTCCCGTTCGCCGGCATCCCGTACCGGATCCTGACCGATTCACCGTACGGCGACCTGATCTGCCTGCCGTCCGGCCTGTACTACTGGGCGGACAAGAAGTGGGAACTGCTGCTGGCCGAGAGCTACGCCCTCGACCCGGCGGCCAACACGTTCACGATCAAGATCAAGCCGGACCTGAAGTGGAGCGACGGCACCGCGCTCACCTCACAGGACTACCTGACCACGTTCTACTGCCAGTTCATCCAGCGCACCTCGTTGTGGAACTACGTGACCAAGATCGAGGCGCCGGACGAGCAGACGTTCGTGCTGACGATGAACCAGCCGTCCACCGTGGTCGAGCGCTACATCCTGCGCAGCAACATCATCGCCACCTCGGTCTACAAGGAGTGGGCCGACCAGGCGAAGGCGCTGCTCGACGGCGGCAAGGACATGTCCAGCCCGGAGGGCGAGAAGCTCGGCACCGAGTTCCAGAAGTTCGTGCCGAAGGAGTACGTGGCCAGCGGTCCCTACAACATCGACTACGGCTCGGTCTCCAACACCGACATCACCATGATCAAGAACGAGACCGGCTTTGCCGCCGGCACGGTGAAGTTCGCCAAGATCGTGATCTACAACGGTGAGACCCCGGAGATCACACCGCTGGTGCAGAGCAAGGACGTCGACTACGCCACCCACGGCTTCCCGACCGCGTCCGAACGGTCCTTCACCTCGTCCGGCTTCCGGATCCTCCGGCCGCCGGTCTACTCCGGCCCGGCGCTGCTGTTCAACCTGGACAAGCTGGCCGAGTTCACCGACCCGCGGGCCCGGCAGGCGATCGCCCACGTGATCGACCGCAAGGCCAACGGCACCGTGGCGCTCGGCGAATCCGGCAAGGGCGTCGAGTTCATGGCCGGCTTTTCCGACAACCAGATCGACGACTGGCTGTCAGCCGAGGACAAGGGCAAGCTCAATACCTACGCGCTGGATCCGGCGAAGGCCGAGCAGCTGCTCACCGAGGCCGGCTGGAAGAAGAACGGCTCTGCCTGGAGCACCCCGCAGGGCAAGCCGGCGGAGTACGAGATCCAGTTCCCGCAGACCTTCGCCGACTGGTCCGCGGCCGCGACCAACGCGGCGGAGCAGCTGTCGGCGTTCGGGATCAAGGTGGTCCCGCGCGGCGTGGATGACAAGCAGGCGCCGGTGGACATCGACAAGGGCGCCTTCCAACTCGCCATCCAGGCCTGGGGCGCGTCCAACCACCCGCACCCGCACTTCGCCTTCGTCCAGGATCTGTTCACCCACAACATCCCGATCGCCAAGAACCAGGGCGGCAAGGGAATGGCGTTCGAGCTGAAGACGACCACCAAGGCGTTCGGCCCGATCGACCTGGAGGAGGCGGTCACCAAGGCCGGCTCCGGGCTGGATGAGGCCGAGCAGAAGGCGAATGTGACCAAGGTCGCGGTCGCCTTCAACGAGCTGCTGCCGATGGTTCCGCTGTTCGAGCGCTACGGCAACAACCCCGCGCTCGAAGGGACCCGGATCAAGGCGTTCCCGCCGGACGGCGACCCGATCCTGCAGAACGCGCCGTACGCCGACAACTTCGTGATCATGTGGATCCTGAGCGGCAAGCTGGAGCCGACGACTACCTAGTAGCCAGCAGAGGCGCGGCGGCGGCGACCAGCCGATCGGTCATCCGGGTGAAGCCGAGATCGGTCGGGTGGGAGCCGTCGACCGTGTCGTCACGATCATCACCGAGCAGGCCGTCACCGGCCAGCTGATGCAGGTCCTGGTGGCCGCCGTCGAGCAGCCGCCGGACGGCGCCCCGATACGCTTCCCGACGCCCTCGATGCAGCGCAACCTGCGCCGACCGGGCCCAGGAGCCGGCCATCGTCCGATCCTCCACCAGCAGGATCGGACCGGTCGGCCGCCGCTGCCGCAGCGTGCGCACGAACGGTTCGGTCCGCTCGGCCACCTGCTCCGGCGTCATGTTCGGCAGGCAGTCGATGATCCACAGGGCCGCGTCGATCTCCGCGACCAGCTCGGCCAGCTCGACCTCCATCCGCCCGTTGCCGGAGAAGCCGAGGCCGATCACCGGCCGGTTCAGCCGGCGACCCAGCTGCGCCGGCAGCGACATGCCCGGCCGGGCGGCGGCGGCACCGTGCACGATCGAGGTGCCGTAGTAGACCACCGGCGGCGTCGGATCCGGAGGCACCAGCTCGAAGGACGCGCCCGTGGGCACGCCGATCTCGATCGCCTCCAGCTGGTTGAACAGGCCGAAGTAGACCGTGTAGAGCCGCTCGACCGGATCGAGCCCGGCCGCCAGCACATCCTCGGACTCGGGAAAGCCGGAGGCACCCGCCGACCCCACCCAACGGTGGCCGCCGGCGTCGTCCGCGCCGTACAGATCGAGGCCGCTGACCGCGAGATTCGACATGTGCCACTTCGCCAGCTCGGCCTCACCCAACCGCCACCGGGCCCGGATCTCGGTCGCATCGGTCCGGAAGCGCGAATACAGCGAACTGGACTGCCGGCTCAGCCGCCAGACCGGCTCCGGCACCCGGCCCTCGGCATGGCGCGGCAGCCGGTCATGACTGCGCAGCGTCGCCTCCTCCGGCCAGCCCTTACCCTCCGGCGGTCCGAGCGGATTCCACTGCCACGTGCTCACGTACGGTTCCTCCCCCTGGATGCCCGGCCGCGAGGCCCGCCGAACCGGGTACCCATCCGTGCGGCCCACGCCGCGGGGTCATAGCCTACGGTCAGTCAGCAGTCCGTCGAGAAGGAGATCACCGTGTCCGCCACTCCCGTGAAGATCGCCGTCACCGGCGCCGCAGGCCAGATCGGCTACAGCCTGTTGTTCCGGATCGCCAGCGGTGCGATCTTCGGTCCCGACCGGCCGGTCGAGTTGCGGTTGCTGGAGATCACCCCGGCGCTGAAGGCGCTCGAGGGCGTGGTGATGGAGCTGGACGACTGCGCGTTCGAGCTGCTCAGCTCGGTCGAGATCGGCGACGAGGCGGCCAAGATCTTCGACGGGGTCAACCTGGCCCTGCTGGTCGGCGCCCGGCCCCGGTCGAAGGGGATGGAACGCGGCGACCTGCTCGAGGCCAACGGCGCGATCTTCAGCGCCCAGGGCAAAGCGCTCAATGATCATGCCGCCGACGACGTCCGGGTGTTGATCACCGGAAACCCGGCGAACACCAACGCGTTGATCGCCCAGCACAACGCCCCCGATATCCCGGCGACCAGGTTCAACGCGCTGACCCGGCTTGATCACAACCGGGCCAAGGCACAGATCGCTGCCAAGGCAGGGGTTGCGGTCGGCGACGTCTCCCATCTGACGATCTGGGGCAACCACTCCGCGACCCAGTACCCGGACCTGTACAACACGTTGATCGCCGGCCAGAACGCGGCGAAGGTGATCAACGACCAGGACTGGCTGGAGAAGGACTTCCTGCCCACCGTGCAGCAGCGCGGCGCCGCGATCATCGAGGCCCGCGGCGCCAGCTCCGCCGCCAGCGCGGCGAACGCCACCGTCGAGCACGCCCGGGACTGGCTGCTCGGCACCAAGGACGGCGACTGGGTCTCCCAGGCCGTCCCGTCCGACGGTTCGTACGGCGTCGCCGAGGGTCTGATCAGCTCCTTTCCGGTCACCACCTCGGGCGGCGAGTACACGATCGTCCAAGGGGTCGAGATCAACGAGTTCTCCCGGGCCAAGATCGACGCCAGCGTCGCCGAGCTCGCGGAGGAGCGCGACGCCGTCGCCGCCCTCGGCCTGATCGGCTGAGCCGCCCTCGGCCTGATCGGCTGAGCCGCCCTCGGCCTGATCGGCTGAGCCGCGCGGCGGATCGGCTCGGGGCGGTCGCACGGCACCGTGACGCCCTAAGCTTGCCGCCATGAACGAGCAGCATCCCGGTGGTTCGCCGGGCGGGCAGGACTACAACCCGGGCTCCGGCGACACGCCGCCGAGCCCGTTCAGCCGCGAGGCCGCCGGGGAGAACGCCGGTCTCGGGCCGGTCCCTGACCCGTCGTCGACCGAGCCGGAGGGCTTCGTCGGCCACCCCGACGGGCCGGTCCCGGATCAGTCCTCGGCCGCGCCGTATCCGCCGGCGTCCGACCCCTACGGGTCGAGCACCTACTCCCCCGGCTACTACTCGGCCGGTTCGTCGTCGTCCGCGAGCGAGGCTTCCGCCGGCTCCCAGGCCCCGTACGCCCCGCCGGCCGGTGCGGCGACGCCGGCCGACCCGTACGGTTCAGCCAACCCCGGCACCCCCGCCGCCGCACCCGCGGATCAGGGCTACGGCGCGGTCCAGGGCTTCGGCTCGGGGGGTCAGCCGGCCTATCCGCCCAACCCGTACGACACCGGCGGCTACAGCTACCAGTCGGCGCCGTACGGCTTCCCCACCGAGCAGCATCCGCAGGGCACGACCTCGCTCGTGCTCGGCATTCTGGGCATCACCATCTGCCCGCCTGCCGGCGTGGTCGGCTTCGTCATCTCCAACCGGGCCCGACGGGAGATCCAGGCCACACCGGGGCGCTACAGCAACAGCGGGATGGTGACGGCGGGCTGGGTCCTCGGCATCATCGCGCTCGTGATGACGGCCTTCTGGGTGCTGTATCTGCTCGTCGTGATCATCGCGCTGATCGCCACCGGGGGCAGCTGAGCTGAGCGGTCGCCGCGGATTCGTGGCGCACATGGCAAAGCTGCCCCGGTTTACGCAAGAATGACCGCCATGAGCAACCCATACGACCAGAACCCCTACGGTGGCGGGGGCGGCGCCGTGCCGCAGCCGCACCCCAAGGGCACCCAGATCCTCGTCCTCGGCATCCTGTCGATCGTGCTTTCGTGCGCTGTCGTCGGCCTGGTACTCGGCATCGTCACGATGGTTCAGTCGAAGCCGGTTCTCGCGGAGATCGACGCGAACCCGGCTGCGTACAACAACCGGCAGCAGGTCAACATCGGCCGGATCCTCGGCATCGTCGGCCTGATCCTCGGCATCCTGGGCATCGTCTACTGGATCATCATGATCATCGTCGTTTTCGCCTCCGCGATGGCTGGTAGCTGAATCGCTCGAAGGGAACCGAATCGCAGTTGGGGACGTCCGCTACCGGACGTCCCCAACGTCTTTCCACGAGTCGATCGGAACCCTGGTGAGTCTCCCGCCGCAGCACAACCAGCCCGCCTACGGACAGCCCTACCGGCAGTCGGTCCCGTATGGCCGGCCCGTTTTCCACGCCTTGCCGGAACATCCCGAGGGCACCACAATCCTGGTCCTCGGCATCGTCGGCTTCGTCGTCTTCCCCTGCGGGATCATCGCCTGGTACATGGGCCACAAGGCGCTCAAGGAGATCCGGGCCAGCGGAATCAGCTACTCCAACGAGTCGAACATCAACGTCGGCAAGATCCTCGGTATGGTGACGTCGATCATCGGCATGGTTGCCGTCGGACTGGTGCTGGTCCAGGTCGTTTTCTACATCATCTACGTCATGGCGATGATGGCGAGTCTCGCAACGATCTAACCTGACATCAGGCCGACCTCAACTTCGTCATTCGAATGGAGCCCTCCGTGAGCCAGAACACCCCGCCGTACGGCCAGGAGCCGTCCGGCCCGCAGGAGCCGTACGGGCAGCAGCCCCAGTACGGCCAGCAGCAGCCGTACGGGCAGCAGCAGCCGCAGCAGCCCTATGGCCAGCAGCCCCAATACGGCCAGCAGCAGCCGTACGGCCAGCCGGCCCCGTACCAGCAGCCTTCGCCCTACGGCTCCTACCAGGCGTTGCAGGAGCACCCCCAGGGCACGACGATCCTGATCCTCGGCATCCTCGGCTTCGTCACCGGTATCTGTGGCGCGATCGCCTGGTACATGGGCAGCAAGGCGCAGAAGGAGATCGCCGCCAGCGGTGTCCACTACTCCAACGAGTCGAACATCAACGTCGGCAAGATCCTCGGCATGGTGACGTCGATCCTGGCCATCATCGGGATCGCGTTCCTGATCATCTACATCATCTTCATGGTGGTGCTCTTCGCCGGCGCCGTCGGGGCCTCCAGCTTCTGATTTCACCCGAGGTCGGGATCCAGCAGGACGGCTTGCCGGGATCCGATCGTGACCGGTCGTGGCGTGATCGGCTCGCCGGCTCGCCACACCCTGGTCTCGATCGGATACGGGGCCACGTTGATCAGCTGCACCAACTCGTCGCCCGAGTCCGGATCGATCATCCCCGCGACGACCAGTCCAAGGTCGGCGGCGTCCAGCCGATACCGGGGCGTCACCCCGAGCCGGTCCAGCAGCATCCCGTAGACGGCCCGGTCGCACGGATAGTCGGCGGTGAGGAAGATCGCCCGGCCGGCCCCGTGCTCGACCTCGAGGGCCACCGGCTGACCGCCTGAATCCCAGGCCAGCACGGTCGCGCCCGGACACTGCAGCGGCTGCGCCGTACTGACCCCGACCTCGGGCCGCCGCAGCCCGGTCGTCGCCGGATCCAGCCGGACGGTCGGATGATAGGACCGCGACCGGCCGAACCGGTCGACCAGGTGATCGGGTCGATCCGGGCCGACCGACAGCCCGAACTCCTCGGCCAGCAGCCGGCAATCGCCACCCACCTCGTCCATGATCGGCACCGCGCCGGCCAGCAACAGCCGGCCGCCGGCCGCGACGTGATCGACCAGCAGCCGCTGGGTCTCGGCGGCGAGCGAATGCCCACAGGCCAACGCCAGCACGGGATGCCGGCCCACCGACAGGGTCTCCGGCAGCTCTTCGGCGGCGATCGGACGCGGGTCGGTCCGATCAAGATCATCGTGTCGGCTCAGGTCGACCCCGGCCAGCCCGTAGCCGCCGAGCACCAGGGCTCGGGCCAGGATCTCCCGCGGTCCCAGGCCGCGGAACCGGCCGAGATCATCCCGCAATCGCCGGGTCGCGGCATTGTCGGGCACGGCGTACTCGGTCAGGTAGTGATCGGAGACGAAGCCGTAGGCCAGGTCGGTGTGCGGCAGCATCCGCGCGGCCCGATCTTCGACCAGGTTGAGCTCGGTGATCACCGACGCGAGGTGCTGGAAAGTACGATTCCGGCGGCCGGTCGGCCCGATCGGTGCCGCGAAGCCGTGCTCCTCGCCGGTGAACGCGACCCGGTCGATTCCGTCGCTGCCGCTCGCGTCCGGGGTGTCGCCGGCCAGCGCCGGGTCCGGGTCCAACGGTGGGTTGATGCCGCCGCCGAACAGATAGAAGTTGATCATGCGGTTGCCGAGCGCGTACGCCAGCCTGGTCTTCAGCGCGGTCGCCTCCGGCGGCACCAGGGCGGACAGGTCCTGGCCGTAGTTGCCGTCCCCCGCCTCGAACTCCAGTGCGGTCAGCGGTTGGTTCGGCCCGGCCGCGGACCGCCCGAACACGTGGCCCAGCACGAAATCCGCGACATTGCCGACGGTCACATCGCCGAGGTACATGTCCGAGCCGGCGACCACGCCGGGCCGGTTCCGCCAGGTGCCGAGCAGCTGCGAGATGCCGATCGGATAGGTCAGTCCCCGGCCGCCGCCGGTTCCGTGGATGTTGATCAGCAACGGCACCGAGTCCAGCTCGTGCTCGGCCACCCAGCCCACCAGGGTGTCGCTGTAGCGGCGAAACCTGGCCCGGCAGAACCGCATCAGGTCGTCGGCGACCGCGACCGCCGCGCCGGCCGGAGGATCGGCCAGGTAGCTCAGCACCGCAGCCGCCGGGTCGCCCGCGGCCAGGTCCGGATGGCGGCCCAGCCGGTCGAGCCAGGTCAGCCAGTCGAGCCAGTCGGCGGCCACCGGCTCGGTCAGCGCCGGGCTGTTCGAGACCCAGGCCAGCATGCCGATCTCGTTGTCCAACTGGACGGCGATCACCGGTCCACCGAGATCGTGCCGGCGGGTGGCCAGCACCGGCAGCACCGCGTTGTACCAGCGCCGGGCCTCGGTCAGGAAGGCGGGCGCGAGATAGTCGAGATCGCGGGTCGTCGGCGGAGCACCGCGCCAGCCGGCCGCGACGACGCCGTCCAGGGCGTAGATCCGGTGCGGGATGCCCTCGTTCTTCAACTCGGCCATGCAGAACGGGCCGGGGCGGGCGACCACGAACAGCTCGAGCTCGGCGGCCAGGTCGCAGAACGCGCCCAGGTCCCGCCAGTCCGCCGTCTCCCCCGTGACGTCGATCCGGCCGTCCGGCAGCTCATGCGCGATCCACGGGATGTAGGTCGCCACCGCCTGCGCCCCGGCCGCCTTGAGCTCGGCCAGCCGGTCACGCCACAGCGGGCGCGGCAGCCGGAAATAGTGCAACTCGCCGGCGAAGATCACCCGCGGCACTCCGTCGATGATCAACTGCTGACCCCGGGTGGTGATCATCCGACCACCCTAGTGTCCTGCGCCCGAAGTTCGGTGCATGAGTCGGTGGGATGAAGTGGCGAGCTGCCAGGCGGAGGAGGGAGGCGTAGTGGTGCCTACATCGACTGACGACAACGCAGCAGATCGCCGCTTCAGCGCGCCGAATTATGTGCCGAACTTCGGGCGCAGGGCACTAGGTGCCGCAGGCGATTCGCCGATAGGGTCAGCGACCCCCTGGAACCACCAGCGCCAGAACGATGATCGCCGCGCCGCCGAGGACCAGGAAGCCGACATCGAAGATCCGGCCGCGGACGGCTAGCAGGCCGGCCGTGCTCTTCGGCAGCACCAGCCGCAGCAACGCGCCGATGCCGAGGGTGGCGCCGATGATCACGCAGCCCAGCCGCCAGGCGTCCGGGCCGCCGAAGAGGGCGTAGCCGAGGCCGGCCAGCACCCCGGCGACGATGATCACCAACGGCCACGGGTTCGACGACCGGTCCGGGGCCGGTTGGGTGGCCATGCTCGGCTCGGTTCCCACGGCGCTCTGCTCGATTCCCACGATTCAGTGGAAGAAGTGTCGGGCCCCGGTGAGGTACATGGTCACGCCGGCCGCCTTCGCCGCCTCGATCACCTCGGCATCCCGCACCGAGCCGCCGGGCTGGACGATGGCGGCCACACCGGCATCGATCAGGATCTGCGCACCGTCGGCGAACGGGAAGAACGCGTCCGAGGCCGCCACCGAACCGGCGGCGCGATCACCGGCCCGGCTGACCGCCAGCCGGGCCGAGTCGACCCGGTTCACCTGGCCCATCCCGACGCCGACCGAGGCGCCGTCCTTGGCCAGCAGGATCGCGTTCGACTTGACCGACCGGGACGCCTTCCAGGCGAACTCCAGGTCAGCCAGCACGGCCTCGGCGGCCGGCTCGCCGGTGGCCAGCTGCCAGTTCGCCGCCTGGTCATGATCAGCCTCGGTGACGTCGACGGTCTGCATCAGCAGGCCGCCGGACACCGGTCGGGTCTCGACACCGCCGGGCGGGGTCGGCACGACGATCAGGATCCGGATGTTCTTCTTGCGCTGCAGGACTTCCACCGCGCCGTCCTCGTAGCCGGGTGCCATGATCACCTCGGTGAACACCTCGGCCACCTGCTCGGCCATCGCGACGCTGACCGGACGGTTCGCCGCGATCACGCCGCCGAAGGCCGACACCGGATCGCAGGCGTGGGCCTTGCGGTGGGCCTCGGCGATGTCGGCGCCGACCGCGATCCCGCACGGGTTGGTGTGCTTGATGATCGCCACCGCCGGCGCCGCGAAGTCGGCCGCCGCCCGGCGCGCCGCGTCGGCGTCGACGTAGTTGTTGTACGACATCTCCTTGCCGTGCAGCTGGGTCGCCCCCGCCAGCCCGGCTGGGCCATAACCGCTGCGATACAGCGCCGCCTGCTGATGCGGGTTCTCGCCGTAGCGGAGCACCGCCTGCTTGGTCCAGGTGGCGCCGACCCAGCTCGGAAAGCCGGTACCGTCGCTGGTGTCGGTGACGACGTTGCCCAGCCAGCTCGCCACCGCGACGTCGTAGCTGGCGGTGTGGGTGAACGCGGCCGCGGCCAGAGCCTGCCGCTCGGCCAGCGTGAAGCCGCCCGCCGTCAGGGCCGCCGTCAGCTGCCCGTACTGACCCGGTGCGGTGATCACCGCGACTGAGGCGTGGTTCTTCGACGCGGCGCGGACCATGGCCGGCCCGCCGATGTCGATCTGTTCGATGCACTCGTCCTGACTGGCGCCGGCCGCCACCGTCTCGGTGAACGGGTAGAGATTGCTGATCAACAACTGGAACGGCGCGATGCCGAGCTGGTCCAGCTGGGACCGGTGATCATCCAGCCGCAGATCGGCCAGCAGGCCGGCGTGGATGTGCGGGTGCAGGGTCTTCACCCGGCCGTCCAGGCATTCGCCGAACCCGGTCACCTGCTCGACCTGGGTGACCGGCAGCCCGGAGTCGGAGATCCGGCCGGCGGTCGAGCCGGTGGAGACGATCTCGACCCCGGCGCCGACCAGTTGCTGGGCGATCACCAGCAGGTCGGTCTTGTCGTAGACCGAGATCAGGGCGCGCTTGATGGCGATCCGGTCGCCTTGGGAATCAGGGAGTTCGGTCATCAGTCCCAGCAGACCTTTCTGTCGATCACGCGCCAGGGGCGGGTGACCAGCCGGTGTGTCGTCTCGACGAGCAGCTTGCGCTCGGTGATCTTGATCCGTTCGTGCAGCGTTTCGACGCTGTCGTCGTCCTGCACCGGCACCGCCGCCTGGTTGATGATCACGCCGTCGTCGACGCCGTGATCGACCAGGAAGAGGGTCGCGCCGGTGACCTTGACGCCGTACGCCAGCGCGTCCCGCGGGCCGTGCATCCCCGGGAACGACGGCAGCAGCGCCGGATGGGTGTTGATCATCCGGCCGGCGAACTCGGTCAGGAAGGCGGGGCCGACGAGTTTCATGAAGCCGGCGCTGATCACCAGATCCGGCCGGTAACCACCGACCAGGGCGGTCAACTCGCGGTCCCAGGCCGCTCGGTCCTCGCCCTTCCGGTATGGATGCACGAAGGTGTCGATGCCGGCTGTCCTGGCCCGATCCAGGCCGGCGATCCCGTCCCGGTCCGAGCCGACGCCGGCCACCTCGGCACCGAATCCCGGATCCGCGCAGGCGTCGATCAGGGCCTGCAGCAGGGTGCCGCTGCCGGAGATCAGGACGACGAGTCGCTTCCGGCCCGGCTGTCGCTCGACGGGCTCGTGCTGCTCCACGGGCGGCAGCCTACCGGCGGATCAACCGGACCAGTCCGTACCCCAGGCCGACCAGCAGCCCGGCCAGGCCGAGGGTGCTGATCGCGAGCACGCCCAACTCCGGCAGCCGGGGTCCGAGACCGGCCAGCCGGGCCCGGCCGAGGTCGCCGCCGCAGGCCCAGGCGATCGCCACGAACACCGCTCCGGCGAGCGCGCCGGCCAGACCGCCGAGCAGGCAGCTCTCGTCCACCCGGGTGCCTGGCCGGGGTCGGATCGCCAGCCAGGCGGCGATCCCGCCGGCGACCAGGCCGACCGCGAGCCAGGCCAGCTGGATCGGTTGACCGGGCCCGTCGTCCGGCATCCCGGCCAGCACCGGGATGACCGGCAGCAGGCCGAGATCGGTGTCGGTCGGCGAGACGACGGTGCCCGGACCGAAGCTGAACCCGGCCCCGAGGGCGAACGAAGCCGCCCAGACGATCAGATTCGGGGCGAACGCCAGTTGCAACACCAGCAGCGCCAGGTTTCCGGCCACGCCGGGCGCCAGTGCATCGATCAGGCCGCCGACCTGGCCGTACGCCAGCACCAGCGAGGTGACCAGCAGTCCGGCGCCGCCGACCAGCAGGCAGAGCAGCGCGCCCAGCACCGCCCGCGGCAGCGGCTCGGCCCACCGGGGCAACCAGGCGATCGGGTCGAAGCCGACCGCTCGGCAGGCGCCGGCCGCGGCCGGCGGGCCCGCGATGGCCGCGGACACCGCAGCCGCCCGCGGCAGCGACGTGAGGTCGCCGGCCAGCAGGGTGGCCCCGGCGACCGCCGCGACATACCCGCCGACCATCACCCCGACCACCCCCAGGACGGCGGATTCCCGGGTCGCGGCCCGGCTGCGCCGAGCGGCCCAGCCGGCGAATTGGAAGTGCATCAGCGCGAAGACGGCCGCCAGACCCCACGGGATCAGCGTGATCTTCGTCGCTCCGAGCACGGCCCCGGCGCCGTTGCCGAGCAGCCACAGTTGGCTGCCGACACCCAGCGCCTGCCAAATCGTGCCCGGAGCGGCGGCCAGCCAGCCGACCACCGCGAAGCCGGCCGCCAGCACCCAGCCGGCCAGCACGGTGACCGCCACCCCAACCGTCGCGGCGGGCAATCCGCCGATCAGAGGGTGGCCCGGACCCGCCGGGGGATTGGCTGAACCGGCTGCACGTGGCACAGTCGTGGAGAGTTCGATCGTCGCTCCCGGTCGGCGCGAGGTAGTCCGCGAGGACGCGTTGCCCGAGGAGAGGAAGGCCATGGTGATCCCATGGTTGCCCAGCAGATCGGCGAAAATCGCCCGGACACGCCCTGAGCGAGTAAAGTTTGCAGGTCCGCGCCCACGCTCGGGGTGTGAGGCAAGCAATACAGTCGAGGAGCACGAAGGAAACGATGGTCGGCAAGGATCCCTCCGAGTACCGCCCGCGGCGAGCCCTACCTGCCGACGATGACGACCAGCCGGCTACCCCGCCGCCGACTCCGGCAGCCGCTCCGGCGGATGATCATACCGACGACTTCACGGCCGAGGACGACGACACGGCGTTCGGCATTCCGGCCTATTCGGATTCCGATGCCGAGGACCACCCGAAGCCGCTCTACCGGGACGAGGTCGGCGAGCGCGGCGGCGCCACCGGCCGCGATGACGGCCCGGGTCGCGACAGCGACGCCGACACGTACGGCCGGTCGAGCTCCTACGGCAGCGCCGGCTCCTACGGCAGCACCGAGCCGAGCTCGCATGGCAGCACCGAGCCGAGCTCGTACGGCACGGCGCGGCAGCGGGCCGGAGCCGGGGCCGGCGAAGCCGATGACCGGACCCGCTACCAGGCCCCGGTGGACACCGGCGTCCGGCCGTCCAAGGACCGGCATCTGGATGAGGACGTCCTGGACGACCTCGGCGACATCGATGACGACCCGCCCCGGCTGGGTCAGCGCGGCCGGCTCGCGCTGCTGATCGGCGCCGTTGCGGCGGTGGTCGTGCTCGGCCTGGCCATCGGCTACGCGGTGATCGGCCGGCCGAACGGCGGCCCGAGTGCCAACCCGGCGGGGCCGGGACCGAATCCGACCGCGACCGAGTCGAGCACCACCGGCAACCCCGGTCAGGCCGCCGGCGAACTGCTCACGCCGGAGATGCTGGTCGCCGCCGCGGACGCCAAATCCATCGACGGTGACCGGGCCTGGAAGGTCTCCCGGACCCTGACCAAGGTAGACCGGACCTCACCGCAGCCGATGTGTCTCGGCACCGCGATCGACGGTCTGCCGACCGCGCGGGAGACGATGATGCAGCTGCTGGAGAGCGACGGCAAGCAGCCGCCCGCCATCCTGCATCAGGCCACCGCGTACGGCACGCCCGAGGAGGCCGCCCAGGCGTACGCGCTGATCGCCAAGGCGATCGGCACCTGCACCGTCGAGGGGACGGGCGCCTGGCTGTTCTCCGGTCGGGTGGTGACCGGCCTGGGCGACCAGTCGCTCGGCGTCGTGGTCAAGGTCACCAACGGCAAGGACCAGGAGTTCCGCAGCCTGATCCTGAGCCGGTCCGGCCGGATCCTCAACGTGGTCGACGTGGCCAAGCAGAAGGACGCCGTGGCGATCGGCGACACGGTCCATACCGTCGCGGCGGCGGTGAATCGGCAGTGCACGTCCGCCGACGGCGCCTGCGCCAAGAGGACCGGCGACAAGGCCGGGCCGCCTCCGGTCGGCGATCAGCCGGGCTACCTGTCCGGCGGTGACCTGCCGGCCCCGTCGAGCTCGGCCGGCGCCTGGTTCGCCGACGACCCGCAGAACCTGACCGAGGCCCAACACGGCACCAACTGCGAGACCGCCGACCTGTCCAAGGTCGCCGGCGGCCGCGCCGTCGCCCGGACCTTCCTGGTCGACGGCGACGCCGGCAACTTCGGCCTGGATCAGTACATGGTCACGCTGAAGTCGGAGGCCGAGGCGAAGAAGCTCGCCACCAAGTTCCGCGAGGACTGGGAGAGCTGCCGCGAGCGCAAGATCACGCCCACCGTCGCG
Organism: uncultured Actinomycetota bacterium; assembly: GCA_963746025.1. Taxonomy (GTDB): domain Bacteria; phylum Actinomycetota; class Actinomycetes; order Propionibacteriales; family Propionibacteriaceae; genus Microlunatus. Next base: position 39,086 of record CAVUZU010000007.1, on the reverse strand, counting down.
GACTCGACCAAGATCAAGGGCACCGGAGCGAAGGACGCCAAGATCAGCGGCTGGGTCACCGAGATCAAGGTGCCGGCCAACGATTCCCAGACCAACCGATTCCGCGTCGGTGTCGCCTGGGTCGGCAACAAGCTCGTCTACACGTTCCTCAGCCCGACCGACAAGCTGGACATCAGCGAGTCCGACTGGAAGAGAGTCACCGTACGCGCTGCTGAGCGGGCGACGCAGGTCAACTGAGCTTTCTTCTCTTCGTGGGGGGACTCCCGCGGGGACTGTTGGGGGTCTGTGCGCGGGCAACCATCCGCCCGCGGTGATCTTGCTGCCTGCTGCCGCTGCTCTTGCGTCGCGTGCTCCCGCCAGGCCCGTCCACGCCCGCGCACAGACCCCCAACAGTTCCCGCTCCCTTTGGTTCCCGCATATTTTGCCGCCACAGCCGAGCGCTGATCTGATCCGTTACGACTGCCACACCGGAGCGGTTGCGGTGATCACGACGGTGAAGTCAGAACGCCTCTCGCCGTCGTCATCACTTCCAGCCGGCTGGCGGAGTGATCGGCGGCGCGGCCGGGAGTGGGGGTGGAGGTTCGGGTGTTCGTTCCCTGAGCTTGTCGAAGGGCAACTTCAGATCACCGAGAATCCTCGGCTGGCCAGTTCCACAACGCCGCGATCGCCCGTGCCCTTCGACAAGCTCAGGGAACGAACACCCAAACCTCCGCAACTGATCTCGCGGCAAACCCCAGCAGCACCCGGCACCCCCGCGCGCCCTCCCCTTCCGCCGAGTTGTCAGAAATGAGTTGCCCCATGACACAACTGAGTTCTGACAAGTCGGCTCAAAAGAACACACCCCGCCCCGGCGGCACCGTCACGATCACCTCAACCGCTCCGCTGAGGCAGTCGCAACAAAAGCCCGACCGGCGCTCGGCTGTGGCAGTAAAAAAGGTGCGCGGCAGCCAAAGGGAGCGGTGGGGTCTGGGGGATAGGTGCGCGGGCGTGGACGGGCCTGGCGGGAGCCCGCGGACGCCAGTACCGCGGCAGCAGGCACCCAAGATCACCCGCGGGCGGATGGAAGACCTGCGCACCTATCCCCCAGACCCCACCGCGAGATGAACCCCCGATGGCCCAAAAAGCTTCAGAATCAACGAAGACACCTCAAGAAGAAGAAGAAGAAGAAGAAGAGATCCGATCCAGAGCGACCAGAGCGAGGAGAAGGGCGCCGAGAGTCTCGTTGTCGGTGATCTCACCCTCCCCGAGCATCCGAACAAGTTCGGCCGGGCCGACCCGGATCAGCTCAGTGATCCCCTCCACGCTCTGCTCGGCCCCGCCGACGTCGCTGAGTTCCGAGGCCAGGAACACCCGGCCGGGGGCGTCGGCGACGCCGTTCAGGCTGTAGACCGGACCAAGATCACGCCAGTCGGCAGCGGCCAGGCCGGTCTCCTCGCGGAGTTCGCGCTGGGCTGCGGTCAGCAGGTCGTCCTTGTCGGCGCCGCCGCCCGGGATCTCGAGCGACTCCACGCCGGTGGTGTAGCGACGCTGCCGGATCATGATCACCTCGCCCTGGTCGGTGACCGGGACCACGAAGACGGCCGGGCTGTGCAGGGTCACCACGCCGTACACGCCGGGGGTCCCATCGGGCCGGATCACGTCGTCCTCCCGGACGCCGATCCACGGGTTCCGGTAGACCTCCCGCGACCCCGTCCGCTGCCAGGTCATCAGTTTCCCTTCCCGTCCGCCGCGAAAATGATCACGCCCCACTCTCCGGCGGGAGAGTGGGGCGTGATCGAAACGATGATCAGGAACCGGCCAGGCCGGTCATGATCTCCCGCATCAGATTGGCGGTCTCGCTCGGCGTCTTGCCGACCTTGACCCCGGCGGCCTCCAGCGCCTCCTGCTTCGCGGCGGCCGTGCCGGACGAGCCGGAGACGATGGCGCCGGCGTGGCCCATGGTCTTGCCCTCCGGCGCGGTGAAGCCGGCGACGTAACCGACGACCGGCTTCGTCATGTTGGCCTTGATGAACTCGGCGGCCCGCTCCTCGGCATCGCCGCCGATCTCGCCGATCATCACCACGGCGTCGGTGTCCGGGTCGTCCTGGAACGCTTGCAGGGCATCGATGTGGGTGCTGCCGATCACCGGGTCACCGCCGATGCCGATCGCGGTGGAGAAGCCGAAGTCGCGCAGCTCGTACATCATCTGGTACGTCAGCGTGCCCGACTTCGAGACCAGTCCGACCCGGCCGGCCTTGGTGATGTCGGCCGGGATGATGCCGGCGTTGGAGACGCCGGGGGTGATCAACCCGGGACAGTTCGGCCCGATCAACCGGGTCTTCGAACCCTTGGCCAACGTGTAGAACTCGGCCGAGTCCTTGACCGGTACGCCCTCGGTGATCACGACCACCAGCGGCACCTCGGCCTCGATCGCCTCGACCACGGCGCCCTTGGTGAACTTCGCCGGGACGAAGATCACGCTGACGTTCCCGCCGGTGGCCGCGACGGCCTCGCCGACCGATCCGTAGACCGGCACCGCGCTGCCGTCGAAGTCGACCGACTGCCCGCCCTTGCCGGGCGTCACGCCGCCGACCACGTTGGTGCCGGACTTGATCATCCGGCCGGTGTGCTTACGACCCTCGGAGCCGGTCATCCCCTGCACGATGACCTTGGAATCCGCGTTCAACCAGACTGCCATTCCTCGACGCTCCTCAGATCGCTGCCAGCTCGGCGGCGCGGCGAGCCGCACCGTCCATGGTGTCCACCTGCTCCAGCCCGGGCAGCGTCGCCTCGGTCAGGATCGACCGGCCCAGCTCGGCGTTGTTGCCGTCCAGCCGGACCACCAGCGGCTTGGTCACGGCCTCGCCGCGGGACTCCAGCAGTTGGAACGCCTGCACGATGCCGTTGGCCACCTCGTCGCAGGCGGTGATGCCGCCGAAGACGTTGACGAACACGCTCTTCACCTGCACGTCGCCGAGGATGATCTCCAGCCCGGAGGCCATCACCTCGGCGTTGGCGCCGCCGCCGATGTCGAGGAAGTTGGCCGGCTTGGGCCCGCCGGCGAACTCCTCGCCGGCGTAGGCGACCACGTCCAGCGTGCTCATCACCAGGCCGGCACCGTTACCGATGATGCCGACGGAGCCGTCCAGCTTGACGTAGTTCAGGTCCTTGGCCTTCGCGGCCGCCTCCAGCGGATCCTCCGCCGACTTGTCCGCCAGCGCGCCGTGATCCGGGTGCCGGAAAGCCGCGTTGTCGTCCAGCGTCACCTTGCCGTCCAGCGCGATGATCTTGCCGTCCCCGGTCTTCACCAGCGGGTTGACCTCGACCAGCGTGGTGTCCTCGGCGCCGTACACGCCGCCCAGCAGCTGCAGCACCCGGGCGATCTCCGCCCGGTCGGCCTCGTCGAAGCCCGCGGCGGCGACGATCTCGTCGGCCTTGGCCTGATCGATGCCGACATTCGGATCCACCGGGATCCGGGCCAGCGCCTCGGGCCGCTCGACGGCGAGGGTTTCGATGTCGACGCCACCCTCCTTGGAGCACATGGCCAGGTATTGCCGGTTGGCCCGGTCGAGCAGCAGCGAGAAGTAGTACTCCTCGGCGATGTCGGCGCCCTCCGCGATCATCACCGTCTTCACCGTGTGGCCCTTGATGTCCATGCCGAGGATCTCCGCGGCGCGGGCCTCGGCCTCCTCCGGGCTCTTGGCGATCTTGACCCCGCCGGCCTTGCCTCGCCCGCCGGTCTTCACCTGCGCCTTGATCACGACGACCGGCGTGCCCAGCTGCTCCGCTGCGGCCTTCGCCTCCGCCGGTGTCGTCGCGGTGATCCCGCGCAGGACCGGGACCCCATGCGCCTCGAAAACATCGCGCGCCTGGTATTCGTACAGATCCACGACGGCTCCATCCAGATTCGTTGTGCCATTGGCTGTAGTAGATGCGATCCGGAGCCTAACGTCTCCCGACAGCGGGCGACGCAAGGCCCTCAGGTCAGCGTGGGGCGGGCCGGTCCGGCGGCCGCCGGACCGATGTTGGCGCGGACCCAGTCGACGATCTCGGCCATCGAAGCACCGGGCGTGAAGATCCGCGCGACGCCCAGCTCGGCCAGCGACTCGCGATCCGCCTCCGGGATGATCCCGCCGCCGAACACCACGATGTCGGCCGCGTCGGCCTCACCGAGCAACTCGATCACCCTGGCGAACAGCGTCAGGTGGGCCCCGGAGAGAACGGACAGCCCGATCCCGTCCGCGTCCTCCGCGATGGCCGTCTGCACGATCTGTTCCGGACTCTGATGCAGACCGGTGTAGATGACTTCCATGCCCGCGTCGCGCAGCGCCCGGGCGACCACCTTGGCGCCCCGATCGTGACCATCGAGGCCGGGTTTGGCGACCACGACGCGCAACCGGCCGGACCCGCTCGGCGCCGCTGCCGTACCCGGCGATTCCGCTGGAACGGTATTCACCAGCGCAGATTACTACTCGGCGAACCGCCTGTCGGGCTCCGCGAGAATTACGAACACTTGTTCGAAATAGGCCTGGATTTCAATACCGCCCGGAATCGAGACATCCGGCCCCTCGATTGGGGTGTCCGCCCGGATCAGAACCCGGTTTCCCACCCTGCGAGACGGGACTATTCAGGCCCACACCGGCTACCACTAGGCTCGGCGATCGGCCGCATGGCCGCGACACGAACGGGAAAAATAGCTTGGGGTTTGTGGTCGAGTTATCTTTCCGTTATCTTCTTCCAGTGGCCGCTCAGCCACCGGAGTGAGTCGCGGCAGGGACATGCGGGGTCGCCTACCCCAGACGAGAAGGGACGGACGTTGACGGTTGAGAAGCAACAACCGGGCGACGTTCGCCACACGTGGAATGAACGAGGAGATTCGTAGGTGATTCCCGAACCGCTCCGGCGGAAGTCCCGCCGAGCGTTGTCCTCCATCGAGTCCCAGGAACGACGCGGATGGCTCACGCACGGCATCGCAGCACTGACCGTCTCCGCTCTTGGTCTCGCCGTTGCCGGATCGGTCGCCCTGAACACCTCGGCCGCCGAGTCCGGCGGTGCACCGGTGATCGCGGCCCGGTCGACCGTGGCGCAGAACCAGAATCCGCAGGTCGCCGTGCCCGGGAATCCACAGGTCCAGTCCAAGGGTGAGGTCTCCTCCTTCGACCGGCGCAACGCCGAGGCGCAGGATCCGTCCCGCAGCCAGGACCGTGCGCTGCAGGCGAAGGAGCGCAGCGCGAGCCGCGAGGAGGCGCTGGCCCGGGATGCCGAGGCCGCCCTGAAGGCCGCGTACGAGGAGACTCTGAAGCGCCGCACCAAGGATCTCGACGAGGCCGAGAAGGAAAGCTACGAGAACGCGGCCCGGATCGCCCGTGAGCGGGCCGAGTCGGCCGCCCGGCGCGCCGCCGAGCAGCGTGATCAGAGCGACAGCAACTCCAACAACTCCGACGACGGCTCCGTCGACGACTCGGACAGCGACAACGCCGGTCCCCCGGTCGGTGGCGGCGGCTCCGCCTCCCCGGTGCCGGGTGCCGTGGTCGGCGCCTACTTCGGTCAGACCGGCCTGTGGGCCCGCTACCACACCGGCCTGGACTTCCGCGCCGGCTCCGGTACGCCGATCAAGGCCGTGAAGTCCGGCACCGTGCTGCACGCCGGATTCGGCGGCAACGCAGGCAGCTGGGCCGGCAACTACGTCGCGATCAAGCACGCCGACGGCAACACCACGCTGTACGCGCACATGTCCAGCAACTCGGTCAGCCCCGGCCAGCAGGTCTCGGCCGGCCAGGTCATCGGCCACGTCGGCTCCACCGGCCGCGCCTTCGGCGCCCACCTGCACTTCGAGCTCTACAAGCCGGGTGCTCGGTACGGGGATGTGTACAGCGCCTCCAACCCGCAGCCTTGGCTGAACGCGATCGGCGTCAACACCAACTGATCGTCCTTCTTGACCGAAAGCCCGGCCTTGATCGATGGGGCCGGGCTTCGGCCTTTTCTGGGAGGACTTGGTCCCGCGGTGGGGTCTGGGGGTCTGTGCGCTGGCTACCATCCGCACGCGGCGGCCTGGGTGCCTGCTGCCGCTGTTCTGTGTGCGTGCTCCCGCCAGACCCAGCCACGCCAGCGCACAGACCCCCAGACCCCACCGCTCCCTTTGACGCCGCACGCTTCTTTAGCGCCGAAGCCGAGCGCTGGTCGGGCTTGCAGCGACTGCCTCACCGGAGCGGTTGCGGTGATCACTCCGGCGACGCCGGGGTGATCATCCTTTACCGACTTGTCAGAACTCAGTTGCGTCAGAGGGCAACTCACTTCTGACAACTCGGCGAGGGGCGAGATCACCGCGAAGTCAGGAGCGGAGGTTTGGGTGTTCGTTCCCTGAGCTTGTCGAAGGGCCGGCATGATCGCGGCGTTCCTGTGATCATGGCGATCCAAGGATGATCTCGATGACCCTTGCTTGCCCTTCGACAGGCTCAGGGAACGAACACCTAAACCTCCACCCTTCACCGTTACCGATCACCGATCAACCGCCGGATCGGCGAGTCGGCTGCCCATGATCAGATTTCCCTCGCCGTCGTGATCAGCTTCGCGCTCGGTGAGGCAGGCGGAGGGACGCACGATCAGCGCTCGGCTTTGGCCCATCCCCCCGGGCGTACGCAAAGGGAGCGGTGACTGTTGGGGGTCTATGCGCGGGCGTGGACGGGCCTGGCGGGAGCACGCGACGCCAAGACAGCGGCAGCAAATCCAAGATCGCCGCGTGCGGATGGTTGCCCGCGCATAGACCCCAACAGTCATCGCGGGAGTCAGCTCCAAAAACCAGGATCAAAGCTTCTGCAGAGGCGCGTACTTCAAGGCAAGTCTCTTCAACCCAGCGGACCCGAAGTCCACGTCGGCTTTGGCGTTGTCGTCCGCCCCCGACGTCGCCACTACAGAACCCAGGCCGAAGGTCGGGTGGAGGACCTTGTCGCCCGGAGCAAGTGAAGGGATCTCGCGTTCGGTGGGCCGGGGACGGTTCGGCGTCGAGCCCCAGGATGACTGGCGTCCGCCAGGCTGGCGGGAGGTGGCCGAGGTGTTGCGCCAGGAGGTCAGGGCGCTCTCGGTGCGGCGCCAGTCGATCAGCCGGTCCGGGATCTCGCTGAGGAAGCGGCTCGGCGGATTGTGCTGGGGGGCGCCCCACGCGGCGCGGACGGCGGCGCGGCTGAGATAGAGCCGCTTCCGGGCCCGGGTCAACCCGACGTAGGCCAGCCGTCGCTCCTCCGCCAGCTCGCCGCCGTCGGCCAGCGCCCGTTGGTGCGGGAAGACGCCGTCTTCGCAGCCGGTCAGGAACACGGTGTCGAACTCGAGCCCCTTCGCGGTGTGCAGGGTCATCAGGGTGACCACCCCGGCGTCGTCGGCGTTCGTCGACGGGATCTGATCCGAGTCGGCGACCAGCGCCACCCGTTCCAGGAAGGCACCGAGGGTGGGGTCCGGCTCCGGCGCGCCGGCGTTCAGATCCAGTTCCGGCTCCGTGGCCAGAGGCTCTCCTGAGCCTGTCGAAGGATCAAGATCAAGATCGAGGTCGGCCAGCGCGGTCCCGGGCTCCAACTCGGCCTCGACCCCGACGGTGCCGGCAACGAACTCGCGGGCCACCGCGACCAACTCGACCAGGTTCTCCATCCTGGTCTCGTCCTGCGGGTCGGTGGAGCCCTGCAACTCGGCCAGATAGCCAGATTCGGTCAGCACACTGGTCAGGATCTGATCGGCCGGCAGCGCCTCGGCCACCATCCGTTCATGATCATCGAGGAAGTCGACGAACAGCTTCAACTGCTTGGCCGACCTGGTCGCCAGCCCCTGGATCTCCTCGACCCGCCGCAGCGCCTCGCCGAAACTGATCCGCTTCTCCCGCGCCAGCTCCTCGACCGCCGACTCGGCCCGGTCGCCGATACCGCGCCGCGGCACGTTGAGGATCCGTCGCACCGACACATCGTCGTCACGATTCGCGATCGCCCGCAGGTAGGCGATCGCGTCCCGCACTTCGCGCCGCTCGTAGAACCGGACCCCGCCGACCACCTTGTACGGCAGCCCGACCCGGATGAACACCTCTTCGAACGGACGGGACTGGGCGTTGGTCCGATAGAAGACCGCGCAGTCGGCGTACCGGCTCTTGCCGTCGTCGCTGAGCTGGTCGATCTCGCCGGCGACGAACTGGGCCTCGTCGTGCTCGGAGTCGGCGACGTAACCGACGATCAGGTCGCCGTCGCCGGCGTCGGTCCACAGCCGCTTCTCCGGCCGGCCCTCGTTCTTGGTGATCACCGAGTTCGCGGCGTTCAGGATCGTCTGGGTGGACCGGTAGTTCTGGTCCAGGACGACGGTGCTGGCGCCGGCGAAGTCCGACTCGAAATCCAGGATGTTGCGGATCGTGGCACCGCGGAACGCATAGATCGACTGGTCGGAGTCGCCGACCACCATCAGCTCCGGCGGGTCGGCCTCGCGCTGCTCGGGCCGGCCATCCAGCGCTGCCAGCTCGGAGCCGCACAGCTCCCGGATCAGCGCGTACTGAGCATGGTTGGTGTCCTGATATTCGTCCACCATCACGTGCCGGAACCGTCGCCGGTACTGCTCCCGTACCTCCGGGAAGGCCTGGAACAGGTGCACCGTGGTCATGATCAGATCGTCGAAGTCGAGCGCGTTCGCCGCGACCAGCCGCCGCTGATATTCCTGATAGGCCTCGAGGAACCGCTCGTCGTCCGGGCCCTTGACCCGCTCCCGGGCCGACTCGTGATCGACCAGGTCGTTCTTGCAGTCCGACACCCAGTTCATGATCGACCGGACCCCGAACCGCTTCGGGTCAAGATCAAGATCGCGGGCGACCAGCTGCATCAGCCGCTTCTGGTCGGCGTCGTCGTAGATCGAGAAGGTGCGGTTCATCCCGAACCGGCTGATCTCGGTGCGCAGGATCCGGACGCAGGCGGAGTGGAAGGTGGAGACCCACATCAGCTTGGCCCGGTTGCCGACCAGGTCCATCACCCGGTGCCGCATCTCCGCGGCCGCCTTGTTGGTGAAGGTGATCGCCAGGATCGAGCCCGGATGCACCCTCCGCTCACCCACCAGATAGGCGATCCGGCGGGTCAGCACCCGGGTCTTGCCGGACCCGGCGCCGGCCACCACGACGACCGGGCCGCCGTCGTGCAGCACGGCCTGCCGCTGCGGCGGGTTCAGCCCGTCCAGCAGCGCCTCCAGGTCGAACTTCTTCCGCTTCGGTTTCGGCTCGGCGGCGGCCTCGAAGAGACCGTCCTGTGCACCGCTCATGGCGCGCGCGACCTCCTCGGCCGCCGAGGCGACGAACTCGATGCTGGTGTCAGCTGCTGCTACCGGATTCGAGGAGTTCATGACCCGAACCACACTAGTGCGTGCCACCGACGCTCCGGTGCGGCACCGAATCGACGCTGCGGCGACGCGTCCCGGGTGACGGAACGCGGCACTGGCGGAGCGCCCCACTACGCTGTGCCACATGAAGCTTGGTCGGCTGCGGATCGGCACCATCATCAGGCGGATCCTGCTGGTGATCGTCGCGATCCAGGGGGCGACCCTGCTCGGCTTGCGGATCGTCGACGTTTGGCGGAAGCGGAAGCGCTCACCGGCGGTCTTCCCGCGGCTGCCGCCGCGCTCGGTCACGGTCGGCGGCTCCGAGGTCACTGTCTACACCTACGGCGAGGATCTGTACGCCGACATGCTGGACGCGATCCGGCAGGCCAAGGAACGGATCTTCTTCGAGACCTTCATCTGGAAGTCGGACGCGGTCGGGCAGGCGTTCAAGGAGGCGCTGTTCGACGCGGCCGACCGGGGCGTCGAGGTCTACATCGTGTTCGACGAGTTCGCCAACCTGGTGGTCCCGCGGCGCTTCTTCACCTTCCCCGGGCACATCCATCTGCGCCGGCATCCGCTGATCGCCAGCCCGCTGCGTTTCCCGCGCAACTCCGGCCGTGATCACCGCAAGCTGCTGGTGGTCGACGACAAGGCGGCGTTCCTCGGCGGGTACAACATCGGTTCGCTGTACGCGACCGACTGGCGCGACACCCACGCCCGGCTCACCGGCGACATGGTCTGGGACGTGCAGAACGCGTTCATCGACTACTGGAACCTGTTCGCCGGTCGCCGCCGGCCGGCCCTGCCGGACACCGGCGCGCCGATCTGGCAGCCGAACATCCGGGTGCACCGCAACATCCCGCGCAACATGGTCTACCCGATCCGCGGCATGTATCTGGAGGCGATCGACCGGGCCTCCCATCACGTATATCTCACCCACGCCTATCTGATCCCGGACGAGGACATGCTGAACGCCCTCACCCGGGCGGCCCGGCGCGGCGTCGACGTCCGGATCATCGTGCCCAAGGAGTCGAACCACATCGTCGCCGACTGGCTGTCCCGCGGGTTCTACAACCAGTTGCTCAGCTCCGGGGTCCGGCTCTTCCTCTATCAAGGCGCCATGGTGCACGCCAAGACGGCGACCATCGACGGGCAGTGGTCGACGATCGGCACCGCCAACATCGACCGGCTCAGTCTGCTCGGCAACTACGAGATCAACCTCGAGGTGTACGACACCGGAGTCGCCCGGCAGATGGAGGAGATCTTCTCCATCGACTCGTCCAACACGATCGAGCTCACCCTGGAGTCGTGGAACCGCCGCAACCTGATGGTCAAGTTCTCCGAGGCCGTACTCTCGCCGTTCCGGCCGCTGATCTGAGCCGCGCCGACCGGCTCCTGACTCTGTCGGAATCAGCCCGTTGACCCGTTGAGGAGCCGGCGGCCGAGCGGGGTCGAGGTGTAGAGGACGTTGCGCCCGACGCGTTGACTCCTGGCCAGGCCCGCATCGCGCAGGATTCCGAGATGGAACGACACCGAGGCCGGTGCCAGCCCGGTCAGTTCGGCCAGCCTGGCGGTCGTGCTGGGCGTGATCAGCAGACCGAGCAGTTGAGCCCGGCTGGCGCCGAGCAGCCTCTCGGTGTGCCGAGGCGGCGGCGCGACGGCCGACCAGAGCGTCGCGACGTTGCGGGCCGGATAGAACAGCAACCGCGGGGCCGGCCCGTCGATGGAGGTCATCGGTCGATGATCAAGAAACGCCGAAGGGATCAGGGTCAGCCCCGTCGTCGGGTGGCTGGGCAGGTCACCCGACTCCGACGGCAGGTGCAGGGTGCTGCCGTCCCAGCGCAGCCGGCGATCGATCGAGGAGAACAGCTGCCGCGGACTCCGCGTGTGCAGGGTGTGCCGGCGATGTTGGATGTCTGCGTCGAGCAGCGCCGCGATCTTGGTCCAGTACGGCTCGATGCCGAGGTCCCACCAGGCGTCGAGGGCGGCGATGATCTTGGTCAACCCGGCATCGGGCTCGATGATCAACTGCCGCAGCGGAACCGGCACCGGGCCGCGCACCGCCACTCCCTCGATGCTCGAACTGAGCTGGTCCGGCGTCACCTGCAGGATCGATGATCGTTCGGCGGACCAGGTCCTCGGCGTCAGCCGGCTCGACGGCATCAGGAACTTCGGGATCCACCCGTACGGGCGGATCAGCGAGTCGAGCAACAGGCGATGCTCCGCGAAGCCGGGATCCGCGTCGGCCCGACTCACCCGATCGATCCACTAGGCGTGCTGGGCGTGCCGCTTCGGCCAACGCAGCGCCAACCGGGACAGCAGCAACTCCCACAGCGGCGAGACCGAGAACTCCGCGTCCCGGATCTGTTCTCCGGACAGCGGAAAGGAACGCACCACCCCAACGCTAGGCCACCAGCCAACCCGCCACCATTCGATCGGGATCGAATCCACTGCCAAGCCGAAACGCCCCTGCTGGACTGGTGCCCTGTCGACGAGGGAGGCCCCATCCGATGAACGCTTCGAGCACCCTGACCCCGGTCCTCACCAGCAACTGGGGCGACGAACTCGCCTGGCGATTGGCCTCCTACGAAGGAATCGGCGGCTACCGGGCGCTGCGCAAGGCGCTCACTCTCGACCCGGCGGAGATCATCACCATGATCAAGGACTCCCGGCTCCGCGGTCGGGGCGGCTCGGGCTTTCCGACCGGTACGAAATGGTCGCTGATCCCAGCGGACAACCCGAACCCGACCTATCTGGTCGTCAACGCCGACGAGTCCGAGCCGGGCACCTGCAAGGACATTCCCTTGATGTTGGCCAGCCCGCACACGCTGGTCGAGGGGGTGATCATCTCCTGCTACGCGATCGGGGCGCGGCGCGCGTTCATCTATGTCCGCGGGGAGGTGCTGCAGGTCGTGCGTCGATTGCAGCAGGCGGTGCACGAGGCCTACGCCGCGGGTTACGCGGGACGGAACGTCCTGGACAGCGGCATCGACATCGAGGTCACCGTGCATGCCGGCGCCGGGGCGTACATCTGCGGTGAGGAGTCCGCGCTGCTCGATTCGCTCGAAGGCCGTCGCGGCCAGCCGCGGCTCCGACCGCCGTACCCGGCGATCTCCGGTCTGTACGCCTCACCCACGGTGATCAACAACGTCGAGACCATCGCCTCGGTGCCGGCCGTCGTGATCAACGGCCCGGCCTGGTTCGCCTCGATGGGCACCGAAAGGTCAACGGGGATGGGGATCTACTCGCTGTCCGGACACATCACCCACCCCGGCCAGCTCGAAGCCCCGTTGGGGATCACCCTGCGCCGGCTGATCGACCTGGCCGGCGGCATCCGGCACGGACACCGGCTCAAGTTCTGGACCCCGGGTGGTTCGTCGACCCCGATGCTGACCGCACAGCAGTTGGACCTCCCGCTCGACTTCGACTCGGTGGCCGCATCCGGGTCGATGCTCGGCACCCGGGCGCTGCAGATCTTCGACGAGACCACCTCGGTGGTCCGGGTGGTCAAGCGGTGGACCGAGTTCTACCGCCACGAGTCCTGCGGCAAATGCACCCCGTGCCGCGAGGGCACCTGGTGGCTGGTCCAGATCCTCGCCAGGCTGGAGGCCGGCCAGGGCCGACCCGGCGACATCGAGAAACTGCTCGACCTCTGCGACAACATCCTCGGCCGCTCCTTCTGCGCCCTGGGCGACGGAGCCACCGCGCCGATCACCTCCGCCATCGAGCACTTCCGGGACGAGTTCGAGGCGGGTCTGCACACGCCCGCCTGGGAGCTGTTTCCCTACCAGCGGAGTACGGCGTGGGCCGCCGGCCTCGCCGGCGGCCCGTGACCATCCGCAGTCTCGTCGCTCAGTCGCTCAAGCGGCCGGTGGCCTGACCTTCATCACGTCGCAGGTGCCGTTGTAGCCAGTGCCCAGCTTCGGAAACTTGTGCTGCCAGGTGGACGGGTGGCCGGTCGCGAGGTACCAGTCACCGATGTAGGCCCACCGGAGCACGTTGGGTCGCGGTTCCCATCGGATCTTCCAGAAGCGTCCGTTGTTGACGCCACATCGATACGAAGGATCGATCCCCCAGCCGACCACCTGCACACTGTTGCCGTTGTACAGCGTGATGACGGCGCCGGAATAGCGATCCTTGACCTGCACTCCGCTCGAGGGAGCGCTGGTGATCGTCGTACAGGTGCCGTTCGTTTCCGCTATGTAGCAGGGCCAGAGATTCGCAGCCTGCGCCGGTGACGCCTGCACCACCCCGATGCCGGCGGACAGCAACAGGCTGGCCAATCCGGCCAGCAGCAACCCCACCAAACGTTTTGGTTTCCTCATCCTCGACTCCCTCAGTCAGTCGCCTCGTGGATCCCGTGAGCCACTGACCGGACGCTAGGGTGCTCCGCTGTCGCGCCACTGACGCGACGCTGACGGACGGTGGAGAGGGTCGCGCCGGCGGAGGCGTCAGCCGCCGTCGTAGCCGGGCACGAAGATCAGCCGGCGGGTGGTGCGGCGGTACGAGAGCGCCGCCGTTCGACGGCGGCGGGTCAGCGACGCTTCGAGCTGAACGCGGCAGCGCTGTGCGTCGGGGCGGACGCCGGGCCCGATGACGAGCCGCGGCCCCGACCCCGGGACCGGGAAGCGGCCGGCCGACTGCTGGTCCGCCCCTCCCGCTCCGTGGTCGCGGTGGTCGCAGAGCTGCCGTTGACCGCCGGCTTGCCCCGGCCCCGGCCCGATCCGCGGCGGCGACCACGGCCGCTGCCGGCCTCGGCCGATCGCGGCGCGCCCGATCGGCCGCCGCCGCGCGACTGCTGGCCGCGAGCTTGCTGACCGCGAGCCTGGCCCGCGGTTTCGGCCGGTGCAGCGAGTGCGGTGATCTCCGAGCGCACCCGGGGGCCGGGAGCGAGCTCGCTGAGCACCGCGTGGTCGGTGGAGTTGATCTTGGTCGTGGTCGGCGTGATGCCGGCCGCCTTGGTCAGCTGCCGGACCTCCTGCGCCTGGTCCGGGGTCGCGAGCGTGATCACGGCGCCGGAGTTGCCGGCCCGGGCGGTCCGCCCGGAACGGTGCAGGTAGGCCTTGGGGTCGACCGGCGGGTCGGCGTGGATCACCAGCGCCACGTCGTCGACGTGGATGCCGCGGGCGGCGATGTCGGTGGCGACCAGGGTCGCGGCCTGTCCGCTGTGGAAGGCGTCCAGGTTGCGGGTCCGCGCGTTCTGATTGAGATTGCCGTGCAGCTCGACGGCCGGCACGCCGCTGCGGTTGAGCTGCCGGGCCAACCCGCGGGCCCCGTGCTTGGTCCGGGTGAAGACGACGGTCCGGCCCGGGGCGCTGGTCAGGTTGACCAGGATCGGCAGCCGGTTCTCCCGCGCGATCTGGAGGACGTGGTGCGACATGGTGCTCACCGGCGACTGGGCCGAATCGGCCTGGTGGACCTGCGGCTTGATCAGGAACTGCCGCACCAGGGCGTCGACCGCGCGGTCCAGGGTGGCCGAGAACAGCATCCGCTGGCCGCCGGCCGGGGTCCGGGCGAGGATCCGGCGCACGGCCGGCAGGAATCCGAGGTCGGCCATGTGATCGGCCTCGTCGAGCACGGAGACCTCGACGTCGGCCAGCGAGCAGTGGCCCTGCTCGATCAGGTCCTCGAGCCGGCCGGGACAGGCGACGATGATGTCGGCGCCGCGCCGGATCGCCGCGACCTGCGCGCCCTGTCCGACGCCGCCGAAAACGGTACGCGAGGTCAGCCGGGCCGCCTTCGCCAGCGGCTGCAGTGCGGCGTCGATCTGGGCGACGAGCTCACGGGTGGGAGCCAGGATCATCGCGCGCGGTGCGCCCGGCCGGGTCCGCTTCGGGCCGGTCAGCCGGGCGACGACGGGGAGCAGGAACGCGAGGGTCTTGCCCGAGCCGGTCCGGCCGCGGCCGAGCAGGTCTCGGCCGGCGAACGCGTCGGGCAGGGTCGCCTGCTGAATGGGGGTAGGAGTGTCGAATCCGAGTTCGGTCAGAACGTCGGCCAGGCGTGCGGGCACGCCCAATGGGGTGAAAGAAGACAAAGAGGTTGCACCATCTGTGAGGTCGTCCCGCCGACAACCGAGACCGGATGGGTCCGGACAGGTTACGCACGGAGCAGATGCCAAGTGCTACGACGTGCGGTCAACCCGCGGCAGGAACTCGACGAGTTGAAGACACCAGCATACCGACCCGGATCCGGAGCGCCGAATCCGGGTCCGCGGTCAGCGGATCGGCAGGATGGGGTCGGTGATGCCGATCAGTTCGGCGGCGTCCGCGGCGGTGTCTTCGCCGTCGGCCAGGACGAAGATCATCCAGCCGTCGGAGTTGACGGTCGTGATCACGGCGAGATGGCCGTCGACGAAGCGCCCCTGCTGCTGTCGACACGGCAGCACCGATCAGTTCACGGCGGAGGCGTAGGTTCTGCCGCCACCGGTTGGGGCGGACAGGCCGAAATCGTTACCGGACGAGGGGCGAAGCGGTCAGACCCAGGCGTCGGGATTGTCCACCAGGTGCGCGACCGGACGGGGCAGCCGAGCCTTCGCCACGTGTTCCAGGGTGACCTGCTCCAAGATCGCCCGCTCGGACGCCCGGAGCGCGATCCACACCTTCTGCAGGGTGACCGCGGCGCCGACGTATTCGAGCTGTTCGGGCCGGCTGCCGCGGATGTTGGCCAGCTCGCCGTCCAGCGCCCTGATCACGTCCGCGATGCTGATCTCGGCCGCCGGCCGGGCCAGTCGGTAGCCGCCGTCCGGCCCGCGCTGACTGCGCAACAGGCCGCCGCGCCGCAACTCGCCGAGGATGCTCTCCAGATATTTGGCCGGGATCTGCTGCGCTGCCGCCAACTGGTCGACGGTGCGCGGCTCTCCCGCCGCCGCCAACTCTGCTGCGGCGCGGAGCGCGTAATCCACTCGGGCAGACAGTCTCATCGTGCCGCTGACCTTACTGCCAGATGACCGCGACCGCAGATTCCGCGAGGGACATGATGAGGAGAATTCCCCACAAACCCCGTGGGATCGTGGTGAACTTCCGGTTCTTCGCCAGCAAGATCAACTGCAGCACCATGATCACCGCGACGACAGCCGGCGGCACGTAGGAGGTGGACGGCTCCGGGTACGGTTGCAGGCCGACGATCTGCCAGGCCGACAGCGCGACCCAGCCGACCAGCTGGACCCAGCCTCCGGCCAGCATGGCCTCGTTCACCTCGGGATCGCGGACTTTGACCTGGGCCAGAATCCCACCACAGGTGGCAGCGAACCCGAGCAACGTGATCAACTGCAAGATCTGGTGCGCGAGCTCCATGCGCCGAGCCTAGTGTCCCCGGTCACGCCTCAGGCCCAGAAACACCACGCTCGATCCTGGTCTTCCCTGGTTTCTGCCGTCCGCTCCCCTGAATTCGGGTCCGAGCACTGGGGTCGGCCGTTTCGCGGCGGTAGCGTCGCGGCCATGAGCTTCTTCTCCTATCTGATCGTCGGCCTGGTCATGGGCACGCTGGCCAAGGCGATCCTCCCCGGCCGGGTGAACGGCGGCTGGATCAGCACGCTGGTCGTCGGCGTGGTCGGGGCGATCGTCGGCGGATTCATCGGTGACATGATCTTCAATCGCGGGCTGAGCGGCTTCTTCTCGCTCTGGACCTGGTTGCTGGCGCTGGCCGGCAGCCTGGTCGTGCTGGCCCTCTACGGCGTCATCAAGGGCCGCAAGTCCCCGGCGCGCAACTGACCTCTCCACCGCGGAGACAGCGAAACCCGGCCGGTGATCACCGGCCGGGTTTCGCTTGTCCAGCGGCGGGATCAGACCAGCCGGCGGTCGGTGGCCCAGCGGGTCAGCTGGTGCCGGTTGGAGAGCTGCAGCTTGCGCAGCACGCTGCTGACGTGGGTCTCGACGGTCTTGATCGAGATGAACAGCTCCTTCGCGACCTCCTTGTACGCATAGCCGCGGGCGATCAGCCGGAGCACCTCGCGTTCCCGCTGGGACAGCCGGTCGAGGTCCTCGTCGACGCTGGCGATGTCGATCGCGCCGGAGAACGCGTCCAGCACGAAGCCGGCCAGCCGAGGCGAGAACACCGCGTCGCCGTCGGCCACCCGGCGGATCGCGTCGATCAGCTCGTTGCCGGCGATCGACTTGGTCACATAGCCGCGGGCACCGGCCCGGATCACACCGATCACGTCCTCGGCCGCATCGGACACCGACAGGGCGAGGAACTTCTGCTCCGGGTTCTTCTCGTGCACCTTGCGCAGCACCTCGATCCCACCACCGCCGGGCAGATGGACGTCGAGCAGCACCACGTCGGGCTGGGTGGCCAGCACGACCTTGATCGCCGTGTCGGCATCGGCCGCCTCGCCGACGACATCGACGGCGCGGCCGATCTCGGCCTTGACGCCGGTCCGGAACATGGCGTGATCGTCAACCACGACGACCCGATGGCGACCCGTCGACTGTCCGCCGGATGGCTGAGATCCTGGTGCCTGGCCCGGGGTCTGCGACCCGGGTGCGGCGGGGCCGGGGCTGCCGGGTCGGGGCGCCGAGCCGGGTTGACGGGCCGGGATGTTGGGTGGTTGCTGCGTCATGGCGTTCCTTCGGTGATCATGAATCGTTGTTGATCTTGAGCCGGACCTCGGTGCCGTCCTCGGGATCGCTGCGGATCTCGGCACTGCCACCGTGGCGTTGCATGCGGTCGATGATGCTGTGTCGTACTCCCATCCGGTCCGACCCCACGCTAGCCGGGTCGAAGCCCTGCCCGCGGTCCCGGACGAACACCTCGAGCTCGTTGTCGAACACCTCGGCGTACACGTCGATCTTGTCCGCCCCCGAATGCTTGGCGGCGTTGACCATCGCCTCCCGGGCCGCGGCCACGATGGCCTGCACCGCCTCGCCGGGCCGGCTGTCGCCGACGGTGACCAGCTCGATCGGGATGCCGCGGTCGTCCTCGACGTCGCCGGCCGCCGCGGTCAGCGCCGCCTTGAAGGTGACCTGCTCGCTCTGGTCGTCGTACAGCCAGCCGCGGAGTTCGCGCTCCTGGCGCCGGGCCAGCCGCTGCACCACCTTCGGATCGTCGGACTGCCGCTGGATCAGGGCCAGCGTCTGCAGCACCGAGTCGTGCAGGTGGGCCGCCATGTCGGCGCGGGTCTCGGCCCGGACCTTCTCCGCCCGGGCTTCGTTCAGCTCGGCCCGGGACCGGTGCAGCCACGGCGCGAGCACGATCGCCAGCACGGCCAGCGCGAGCATGGTCATCGCCAGCACCTGGGGTAACAGTTCGACGCTGCCCTGCTGGGCCAGCACCAGGGCACCGGCACCGGCGACCAGGGCCAGCCCGACGATCAGCGAGACCACGGCGAGGGTACGAGTGCGGGCGATCGACGCCGCCGTCCGCGGCCGGGCCGACAACTCGGCCAGCGCCTGCCGCTGCCGGCTGACGTCGGCCTGCCGCCAGACCAGGGCCACCCCGGCACAGGCGAGCAGGATCGGCCAGAAGATCTGCTGACTCATCCCGAGCCCGCTGATCTGGATCATCCAGAGCAGCCCGATGCCCAGCGCGAGCAGCGCGAAGATCGCGCCCCAGTCGGAGCGACGGTGGACCGGCGCCGTGTCCCGCATCCCGCTGCGCGCGGCGGACTCCAGCCCGGGCGCGGCGCGGATCGGTTCCGGCGGCAGCAGCAACCACAACAGCCCGTAGATCACCACCCCGACGAACTGGATGCACATCAGCACCACGAAGCCGACCCGGAGCACCATCACCGGCCAGCCGAGGTGCCGGGCCAGGCCGGCGCAGACGCCGCCGAGCATTGCCGTCTCGGCGGTCCGGGTGGCCCGCGGCCGCGCCTCTTGGTCGGGGTTCGCGGCGGGTGCCGGCGGCGCGGCTTTCACGGTGGGTGCCGGGGTCGGCACCGGTACGGAAATCGCCGCCGGTCCGGAACTCGGGGTCGACGAGGAGAGATCGGGCGGGACCTGCTGCGGATTCGACGCCGATGACGCGGAGTTGCCCTGGTCGACGGCCCCCGCCACGTCGAGCCGGGGTTGGTCCGCGCCCGGGTCACCCGGGGCGGGCCTCGACCGCGGTTCGGTGGCTGACATGGGCTCCTCGGCCGTCGCTTTCGCTCCCCGCGTTGTCGCCCCCGGCCTGTGGCCGTGCCCGGCGAGCATCGGGGCGCCGGCACCGGGACTGTCCTGCGGCCATTAAACCCCGCGAACGGTAATCGAGCGAGGATGATTGGGGCTGGTCCGGTCGATTTGGGGGTGCTCCCCGATGGTCCCTGCGGCTGAGCCGGGAAGGATAGGCGCATGGGTTCGATCTGGACGATCCGCCGCAGCACGGCCGATCGCAAGCTGACCGGTCTGTCCGGCGGCATTGCCGCGCACTGGGGCATCGACCCACTGCTGGTCCGGATCGGCGGTGTGGTGCTCGCGGTCAGCGGCGGGATCGGCCTGGTGCTCTATCTCGCCGGGTGGCTGTTCATCCCCGAGCAGGGATCGGATCGGTCCAAGCTGGAGGAGCTGATCGGGCCCAAGGTGCACAAGGTTCCCCGCGGCGCCTGGATCGTGATCGTTGTCGTCGCCTGCCTGATCGCGACCGCCATCCTCGGCTCGCTGCTGCCGTTCGGGCTCGGCCCGGCCCTGATCCTGGCCGGGATCTGGTACTTCGGCTACTACCGCGGCCGGCGCCCCGGCCCCACCTCGCCGCCGTCGCCGCCCGAGACACAGCAGCCGCCGCCCACCATCGGTACGACCCCCGGCCAGCCGACCCCGGACACCCCGTTCGGCCAGGCGGCCGAAGCCTGGCGCCGACGCGTCGCCGAGGCATCCTCCACCGGACCCGAGGCCCCGCCGGCCGGTCCCGAGCAGGCCGTAGCGCCGCAGCCACCCCAAGCCCCGCAGGACCCCCGACCTCCGCAGTCGCCCGGCCGGCCCGGCTACACCTGGACCGCACCCGGCACGGCCGGAGCTCCCGGAACACCCGGTGCGGCGGAGCCGTCGGGCCCCGTCGGCGCGCCGCCCCCGGGGGGCGGCACCGAGTTCACCCAGCCGCCGTGGGCCGCTGCCCGGGCCGAGGAAGATCTCCGGGCCCGGGCCGACTACTTCAGCAATCCCGACCCGATCGGGCTGTACCGGCCGGAGCCGGCGGTGCCCGTCCCGGTGGCACCGCCCCGGCCCGGCGACCGGCCGTCGGCCCGCCGACTCCGGCTGATCGGCCTGATCGTGCTCGGCCTGGTGTTGGCCGGGCTCGGCACCGCGGACGCGCTGGGCGCCCCGATCACCGCGACGATCTACGTCGCCGCCGCCTTGTTGGTGGTCGGTCTGACCCTGGTCGCCGGCACCTGGCTCGGCCGGGCCCGCGGAGTGCTGCCGATCGGCATCCTGCTGGCGATCGCCCTGGCCGTGGTGACCGCGGCCGGCCAGGTCAGCCAGGTGCAGGACTTCGCGCGGGACACCCGCGTCTACACCACCGCCGCTGAGCTGCCGACCGGACCGATCAGCAAGGACCTCGGCTGGCTCGAGCTGGACCTCAGCCAGGTCCAACTCGAGCGGGACACGACCCTGACCGCGAACGTCGATGTCGGCACCATGCGGGTAAAAGTGCCCGATAATGTCAATCTGAATGTGCGTTACCAGATCGACAACGGCACCGCGCGCGTGCTGGATCGACGCGAACAATCCGGTACGGACCTCGGCGACATCATCCAGACCGAGACCCGTCCCGATGCACCGACCCTGACACTCCACCTGACGATCGATCAGGGCTCTCTGGAGGTGACACGATGAAGCGGGTAGATGTGGTCTCGCTCATCTCGGGGCTGTTGCTCAGTACGATCGCAGTCTTCGCACTGTGGACTGCGATCGCAGGGCGAATCGAATGGAGCGTGCTGCGGGTGGCCGGACCGTTGACCCTGGTTGTGGTCGGCGTTCTCGGTCTTGCCCTATCTCGGGGCAAGGAATAGATCTAGGCACAGAGATCGTCGACCAGAAACTAAGGAGTTCACGATGAGCAACCCGTACCCACCGTCGAAGCGGTTCATGAGAAGTTCGAACAACAAGGTGCTGGCCGGCGTCTGCGGCGGGGTGGCCGAATACCTGAACATGGACGTCACCCTGGTCCGGGTGCTCTGGGTCGTGCTCACCTTGGTGACCGGCGGCGGAATCGGCGTGATCTTGTACATCGTGCTGGCCCTGGCGCTGCAGGAGAACCCGACGCCGGGCGGCTACCCGCCGGTGAACGGCCCGCAGCCGCAGGATCAGGGGTTCGCCCAGTACCAGACCCCGCCGCAGCAGACCGCCGACCCGGTCTGGGGCCAGAGCGGTGCACCGTGGGAGCAGCAGCCGCAGCAGCAGCCCGGCGGATTCCCGCAGGGCGGTCCCAGTGCTCCGCCGCCGGCCGAGCCGTTCCCGCCGTCGACCTTCCCCGAGCCGGGTCCGTTCCCGGAGCCGACCCCCACGCCGCCCGCATCGGGCGAGCCCGATCCGTTCCCGGCCCCGTCCGAGACGCCGGCCCAGCCCGAAGCCCCCGCCCAGCCCGAGGCTCCGGCACCATCCGAGCCGTCGTCGTTCGAGCCCGCCTCGTCCGACGCTGCGGCCCCGGACGGCACTCCGGCTCCTGACGATGCACCGGCCGAGACCGCGCCGGCCGACTCGGACTCGACCTTCGGCGGATCGGGCGCGGAGTCGTCGGACTCCAGCACCGGTGGGGATTCCGGTAGCTCGGACAGTGGATCCAGTTCCGACAGTGGGTCCAGCTCGGACAGCGGATCGTCCAGTTCCGACAGCGGTTCCAGCTCGAGCAGCAGCTAGTAGCGTGTCGCCGCTAAGGGCGGTGGTATTTGGTGGATAGTGGCATCGAGCAGTCTTCCCCCTGCTGAAAGGTGCTTTTGATGCCTCGTCCGAAGGTGTATGTGGTTCGGTTGTCGGTGACCGATCGCGAGAAGTTGATCAAGGTGGTGTCGACCGGTCGTCATCCGGCGCAGGTGGTGCGGCGGTCTCGGATCCTGCTCGAGCTGGATGCCAATCATGGCCCGGTCGATGATCGAGCGGTGATCGCTGAGCGGCTCCGGGTTGGGGTGAACACGGTGCGCGGGGTCGCGAAGCGGTTCGTTGAGACCGGCGGTGACGTCACGGTCACGGTGAGTCGGAAACCGCGGGAGTCGCCGCCGGTGCCGTCGATCATCACCGGTGAGGTGGAGGCCCGGCTGATCGCTTTGGCCTGCACGTCCCCGCCTAAGGGTTACGCTCGCTGGTCGTTGCGGCTGCTGGAGGACCGGGTCGCGGCGTTGACGGATCTGCCCGACCTGGATCACTCCACGATCGGGCGGGTGTTAAAAAAACGGAACTGCGTCCTCATCTGAAGAAGTGCTGGACGATCCCGCCGAGAGCCAACGCCGAGTTCGCTGCCCGGATGGAGGACATCCTCGCGGTCTATGCCCGACCCTACGATCCCGGCTGTCCGGTCGTTTGTATGGACGAAAAGCCCTACCAGCTCCTCGGCCACGTCCGCGAACCGGTCCCGGCCCTGCCGGGCAGGGACCGGTTGGAAGACAACGAATACGTTCGAGGCGGGACCTGCTCCATCTTCGTCTGGGTCGAGCCGCTCCGCGGCTGGCGACGAGTCGATGCACAGCCGCGGCGCACCAAGATCGACTGGGCCCACCAGGTCGAGCGCCTGCTGACCACCGACTACCCGGACGCGGACAAGATCATCTTGGTGATGGACAACCTCAACACCCATAGCATCGGCTCACTGTATGAGGCATTCGATCCCGAGCATGCGTTCGCACTGGCCCAGCGGCTGGAGATCCACCACACCCCGAAACACGGCTCCTGGCTCAACATCGCAGAGATCGAACTTTCATGCCTGACCCGGCAATGCCTCGACCGCCGAATCGGCGACCTCGACCTCCTCAACACCGAACTCGCCGCTTGGCAACACGCCACCAACCAAGATCAACGCCAGGTTGACTGGCAATTCACCACCACCGACGCCCGGATCAAGCTCCGCCACCTATACCCACAGAATTAGACGCGACACACTACTAGAACGTACGCGACCACGACGCTCCACCTTCGGCAACGGAGGTGGGGCGTTGGTCTTTCCACTGGTCTGCCGGCGGGATCAGGCCAGGGCGCCGGCCAGCGATCGCCCGACGGTACGACCGCTGAACAGACAGCCGCCGAGGAAGGTCCCCTCCAGCGCCCGGTAGCCGTGCATGCCGCCACCGCCGAAGCCGGCCGCCTCGCCGACCGCATACACCCCGGGCAGGGGTTCCCCGCCGGGCTGCAGCACCCGGCCGTCCAGATCGGTCTCCAGGCCGCCCAAGGTCTTCCGGGTCAGGATGTGCAGCCGGACCCCGACCAGCGGGCCGCCGGTGCCGGCCCGCCCCGGATGCTTGCGATCCAGCAGCGTGTGCGGCGGCGCCACCCGCATCAGCCGGTCGACGACGAAGCGCCGGGCCGCGGCGATCGCGGTGACCTGCGGATCCTTGCCCAGGCCGCTGCCGATCTGAAGATCATGGAGTTCGATCGTCTGCCGCAGCCCGTCGGGATCGATCCGGTGCTCACCGGCCAGCTGATTCATCTTGGTCGCCAGCTCGGCCACCGTCTGGGCGGAGAGGAAGTCGACTCCGTGATCAAGGAACGACTGCACCTCCGGGGTCGGGCCGGGAGCGACCCGACCGGCCAGCAGCCGCAGGTTCTTCCCGGTCAGGTCGGCGTTCTGCTCCGACCCGGACAGCGCGAACTCCTTGCCCACCGTCTCCACGTCGGTGACGAACCAGGAGTAGTCGAACCCGCCGGTGGTGATCTTGCGCAGCGCGCCGAGGGCATCGAAACCGGGGAACAGCGGCGCCGGCAGCCGGCGACCCTCGGCATCCAGCCACAGCGACGACGGGCCGGGCAGGATCCGGATGCCGTGCTTGGTCCAGATCGGCGAATGGTTGACGATCCCTTCCGGGTAGTGCCACATCCGATCGGGATTGATCACCCGGCCGCCGGCCGCCTCGGCGATGCCGAGCATCGAGCCGTCGACGAAGTCCGGTACGCCGATGATCATGGACTTCGGTGGCTCACCGCCCCAGCTGCGCGGCCAGTTCTTCCGGACCAGGTCGAGGTTGCCGCCGATGCCGCCGGCGGCGATCACCACCGCCTGCGCGGTGAAGGAGAACTCGCCGATCTCCGTCCGGTCGGTCTTCACGCCGCGGGGCGCGTCGGTCGGCGCCAGCACCGAGCCGGTCACCGTGGCCCCGGAGCTGTCCGAGGTCAGGCCGGTCACCCGGTGCCGGTTCCGCAACCGCACCCGCGGCGAGGCCAGCACCTGGTCGGCGAACGGCTCGACGATCCCCGGACCGGTGCCCCAGGTGACATGGAACCGCGGCACCGAGTTGCCGTGCCCGGGGGTGGTGTAGCCGCCGCGCTCGGCCCACTGCACCAACGGGAACCAGCGGACGCCCAGCTCGTGCAGCCAACTGCGCGCGTCGCCGGAGGCGAAGTGGACGAACGACTCGGCCCACTTGCGCGGCCAGAAGTCTTCACTCCGGTCGAAGTGGGCGGAGCCGTACCAGTCGGCCAGGGCCAGTTCCTCGCAGTCCTTGACCCCGAGCCGCCGCTGCTCCGGGGTGTCGACCAGGAACAGGCCGCCGAACGACCAGTGCGCCTGGCCGCCGAGGGTCTGGATCGGCTCGGCGTCCAGCAGCAGCACGGACTTGCCGGCCTCGGCGAGCTCCGCGGTCGCGACCAGGCCGGACAGGCCGGCGCCGACGACGATCACATCAGCGTCCATGACTGCATGCTGCCAGACTTCCCGGATCGGGGTTCGGACCAGCGGCTACCGCGTCATGCTTGAGTTGTCCGCTGTTCGCCCACCTGGGGAGGATCGATCATGGCCGACCGTTTCCGATCCGAAACGATCATCGACGAGCGCGCGCTCGCCGCGCGACTGTTCAACGACACCTGGTCGCTGCTCGAGCGGCAGCACCGGACGGCCGACGAGGACGACCGGATGCTGCATCAGGCGCACGCGTCCCGGTTCCACTGGGACAACGCGGGCGGCGACCAACAACGGGCGGTCGGCGAGTGGCAGTGTTCCCGGGTCTACGTCGCCCTCGGCCGCGGTGAGCCGGCGGTACACCATGCCCGGCGGTGCGTCGACTACGCCGGCCGCAGCGGGGTCGAGGACTGGGTCGCCGCCAGCGCGCAGGAGGCCCTGGCCCGGGCGTACGCGACCGCCGGTGAGACCGAACTCGCCCGGCAGGCGCGGGACCAGGCGCACGCCCTGGCCGAGGCGATTCCGGACGCCGAGAACCGGGGCGTCGTGCTCGCCGACCTCGACACGCTGCCGATCCCCTGACCTTCGCCGGGAATCGATAGACTCACCGCTTCGATTCCGCACCATCGCGAAGGCACACCGAATGAGCCCGTTTGATCATGACCTGGTGATCGTCGTCGACTACGGCGCGCAGTACGCGCAGCTGATCGCCCGCCGGGTCCGGGAGGCGAAGGTCTACTCCGAGATCATGCCGCACACGGCCTCGGTGGACGAGATCCTGGCCCGCCGGCCGAAGGCGATCATCCTGTCCGGCGGACCGGCCTCGGTCTACGCCCCGGGCGCGCCGGCGCTGGACTCCGCGATCCTGACCAGCGGCACCCCGGTGTTCGGGATCTGCTATGGCTTCATGGCGATGGCCCAGGCGCTCGGCGGCAACGTCGCGCACACCGGTCAGCGCGAGTACGGCCGGACGCCGGTCACGGTGCAGGAACCGGGCCTGCTGCTGGCCGGGCTGCCCGACCGGTTGAGCTCCTGGATGTCGCACGGCGACGAGGTCGTGGCGGCGCCGGACGGGTTCACGGTCAACGCCACCTCGCCGCGGGCCACGGTGGCCGCCTTCGAGAACGCGGAGCGGCAGCTGGCCGGCGTCCAGTGGCATCCCGAGGTGATGCACAGCGAGCACGGGCAGCAGATCCTGGAGCGCTTCCTGGTCGACATCGCCGGCTGCCGGCAGACCTGGACGATGGTCAACATCGTCGACGAGCAGGTGGAGCGGATCCGGGCCGAGGTCGGCGACAAGCAGGTGCTCTGCGCCCTGTCCGGCGGCGTCGACTCGATGGTGGCGGCCGCGCTGGTGCAGCGCGCCATCGGTGATCAACTCACCTGTGTCTTCGTCGACGGCAACCTGCTCCGCGCGGGCGAGGTCGACCAGGTGGAGCGGGATTTCGTCGCGCACACCGGGACCGAGCTCAAGGTGGTCGACGCCCAAGATCAATTCCTGTCCGCGCTGGCCGGGGTCACCGATCCCGAGGCCAAGCGCAAGATCATCGGCCGGGAATACATCCGCACCTTCGAGGCCGCCGCCCGGGACGTGGTGGCCGATGCCGAGTCCGGCAGCGGCCACACGGTGGAGTTCCTGGTCCAGGGCACCCTTTATCCCGACGTGGTCGAGTCCGGCGGCGGCGAGGGCGCGGCCAACATCAAGAGTCACCACAACGTCGGCGGGCTGCCGGATGATCTTCAGTTCCGGCTGATCGAGCCATTGCGCACCCTGTTCAAGGACGAGGTCCGCAAGGTCGGCGAGCAGCTCGGGCTGCCGCCGGCGATGGTCTGGCGACACCCGTTCCCCGGCCCGGGGCTGGCGATCCGGATCGTCGGCGCGGTGACCGCGGAGCGGCTCGAGTTGCTCCGCCGGGCCGACCTGATCACCCGCGAGGAGGTCACCGCGGCCGGGCTGGACCGGGACATCTGGCAGTTCCCGGTGGTGCTGCTGGCCGACGTCCGCTCGGTCGGGGTGCAGGGCGACGGCCGCTCGTACGGGCATCCGATCGTGCTCCGACCGGTGACCAGCGAGGACGCGATGACGGCCGACTGGGGCCGGCTGCCGTACGACCTGCTGGAGAAGATCAGCACCCGGATCACCAACGAGGTGGCCGAGGTCAACCGGGTGGTGCTGGACATCACCAGCAAGCCGCCCGGCACGATCGAATGGGAATGATCGACCTTCGCTGAGCCACCTCGCGGCCTTCCCCACCGAGGTCGTCGCGCCGAAGTGCAATCGACGTGCATTCGAAGTGCAACTTCGGCGTAGACATGGTCGGGCAGGCGCCGGTATGCCTCGAGTGCTGTCACTCGGTCGGCCCGGAGGTCTGTCCTACCGCGGGGGCAGTCGATGGATTCAGATGCGTTCGACGCGTTCTACACGTCGTCGTTCAGCCGGCTGGTCGGTCAGATCTACGCGATGTGCGGGAATGTGGCCGAGGCGCAGGACTGCGTCCAGGAGGCGTTCGTCCGGGCCTGGGACAAGCGCCGGACCCTGGACACCGAGCAGTCGCCAGAGGCCTGGGTGCGCACGGTCGCCTACCGGCTGGCGGTCAGCCGCTGGCGCCGGGCCGTCCGCGCCCGGCAGCCCGCGGACCGGGCCAAGCAGCCGGACCGGTCACCGGCCGAGCCCGACGTCACCCGGGTTGCGCTGGCCACGGCGCTGGCCCGACTGCCGGCCGAACAGCGCCGGGCGGTCGTGCTGCACCACCTGTGCGACCTGCCGGTGGCCGAGATCGCCCGCGAGGTCGGTGCGCCGGTCGGCACCGTCAAGGCCCGGCTGTCCCGGGGCCGGGCCGCCCTCGCCGAGCAGTTGCGCGACGAGCCCGTACTCGATCCTCGAGCGGTCTGAGCCCGACCCACCCGACTGACAACGGCGGCAACCTCTTGTCACTGAATTAACGATCACTTAATGTCTGGGTGATCGTTAATCCGCTGACTCGACGAGGAGCAGTCATGGCTCGGACACTGTCGTTCCGCCTGATCATCGCCGGCCTGGTGGCGGCGTTGATCAGCGCCGTCGCCGGGCTGCCGCCCGCCGGCGCCGTGCCCGACGCGCCGGCCGGCCGCTATGCCAATCCGCTGATGCAGGACGTCGCTCAGCGTTCTCCGATGTCGGGCTGATCCGGGCCAAGGACGGCGCCTGGTACGCGTACGCGACGAACACGATCATGACCCACGAGAACCAGCAGGCCGGCGGGCCGGCACACCTGATCCCGATGGTCCGGTCGACCGACCTGGTGCACTGGGAGTTCCTCGGCGACGCGTTCAACGAGGCCAACCATCCCCAGTGGGCGGGCTGGCCGAACAAGGGCTACTGGGCGCCGGACGTGCGCTACGTCGACGGCCAGTACTTCATGTACTACTCGGCGCCGGGCTCCACCGCCCTGGACGCGGCCATCGGCCTCGCCACCGCCCCCACGCCCGCCGGCCCGTGGACCGACCTCGGTCGTCCGGTGGTCAACTTCGTCGCCGACAGCGAGGTGATGGAGATCGACCCGATGATGTTCATCGACGACGACGGCAGCAAATATCTGTACTACGGCTCGTTCCGGCGCGGCGGCCTGCACGTCGTGCGGCTGTCCGCGGACGGGAAGAGCACCGTCGGCGAGTCCCGGCAGGTCGTCGCCGGTGAACGCGGCGAGGCGGCCTGGGTGACCAAGCGAGGGCCTTGGTACTACCTGTTCTACTCCGGCTACGGCTGCTGCATGGGTGACGTCGGCGGTGGCGGCTATCCGGTGCTGACCGGCCGATCGAAGTCGCCGACCGGGCCGTTCCTGGACGAGAACGGCGTCTCGCTGACCGCCGCGCAGCCGGGCGGCACGATCGTGAACTCGTTCAACGGCAACACCCTGTCGGCCACCGGCCACAACGCCGTCACGGTCGACCGGTCCGGGCAGCACTGGAACCTGGTCAACTCCGACTTCCGGTTCGAGTTGCCCTGGGGCGGCCGGCCGCAGTCGATGGACCGGCTGGACTGGATCGCCGACTGGCCGACCGTCCGGGCGGGCCGGTGGACCTCCGACCAACCCCAGCCGGCACCCGCGGCGACCTGGTCGGTCGGCAGCACCTTCAACAATCAGACCGGGTTGGCCGACTGGCGGTCCGTCGGCTCCGAGTGGTCCGTGGGCCAGGACGAGTCCAGCGGCGGGTACGTCCGGCCCGCGACGGCAACCTCCCAGCCGTCGTTGTTGATCAGCCGCGCGGACGGACCGGCCGACTACCGGGCGGAGGGTGATCTCCGGACGATGACCGGCGAGCCCGGCCCGGCCGGAATGATCTTCGGCTATCGATCGCCGCGGACGTACGCGGTCGCCTGGCTCGACCCCGATCGTGGCTCGCTGCGGGTCGAGCAAAGGGTCGACGGCAAGATCATCAAGGTCGCCGAAACGCCACTGCACCAAGGATTCCGGTACGACACCTGGAACTCGGTGACCGTCGAGGTCCGCGGTGATCAGGCGACCGTCCAGGTCGCGCCGGCCGTGGGTGACAATCCGCTGGGTGAGCTCAAAGTGACGCTGACCAAGGGACTCAGCGGCTCGACCCAGGTCGGGATCGCGTCGGCCGGCAAGATCGTGCAGGCCGACAACGTCGGGCTGGCCCGGCTGTATCGGCCGGTCACCGAGAAGCTCCCCGATCCCAAGCCCGGCCGGGCGCTCGCCGCGTACAGCGACGAGTTCGGCGCCGGGACCCTCGATCCCGCGTGGTGGTGGACCGGCGCCGCCGATCAGGGCCGGCTCGAGGACGGCAGCTTGGTCTGGGCCACCCAGGCGCTCGACCTCAGCGAGGAGAAGGGCGCGGCCGCCACCGTGCTGCTGCGGGATGCTCCGGCGGACGACTACACCGTGGAGACGCGGCTGTCGCTGCCGTTCCAGGGCAGCACCGGCAACGCCCGCGCCGGGCTGATCGCCTGGGCGTCACGGACCGATTCGCTGCAACTCGCGCCGACCCGGACCGGTGCCGTCCGCCAGTCCTTCCTCTGGCCCGGCCCGGACGACAGCCCCTGGCCGGAGGCGATCCAGCTCGGGCCGAGCGCCGACACGATGTGGCTCCGGTTGCAACACACGATCCAACCGGACACCGGCGAGCACCTGTTCCAGGCCGCGACCAGCCTCGACGGCAAGCACTGGCAGTGGGGCAGCTACTGGCACCTGCCGGCCGACGCCGGGCCGCTGCAGTTCGGCCTGGTCTCGATGGGCGGCACCGGCACCACCGCGTCCTTCGACTACCTCCGGACCTACCGATGACCGGCCGGACGGAGCGGCCGATGATGATCACCCGTCGAGGACTGCTGGCCGGTGGCGCGGCCGGCGCCCTGGCCGCGGGACTGTTGCCCGGTGCGACGCCGTACGCCTTCGCCGTACCGCCGTCGGAGGACGGCTACGACCTCTGGCTGCGCTACCGAACCATCACCGACCGGGACGTGCTCGGGAGCTACCGCGCGGCGATCGATCGCGTGGTGATCTTGGGTGATCACGAGGTGCTGCGCTCCGCCGGAGCGGAGCTCGCGCGCGGGTTGTCCGGGCTGCTCGGCCGACCGGTGCCGGTCAGTGATCAGGTCCGTCCCGGTGCCGTGGTGATCGGCACCGGCGAGGCCCGCGAGATCTCCGCCACGGTCCCACCCGACGAGCTCGACGACCTCGGCCCGGAGGGTTTCGCGATCACTCGCCGGCGCCGCCCGGATCGGGTGCTGATTGGTTCGGCCGGCGAATCTGGCGTCCTGTACGGCGCGTTCCGGCTGCTGCAGCACCTGCAGCGGCAACGGCCGCTGGACCGGCTGGCACAGACCGACCGGCCGGCTTCGCCACTGCGGATGATCAACCACTGGGACAATCCGAACCGCACCGTCGAGCGCGGCTACGCCGGCAAGTCGATCTTCGACTGGGACGAGCTGCCCGAGCTGCGGCAGCGCTACATCGACTACGCGCGGCTGCTCGCCTCGGTCGGGATCAACCACACGGTGATCAACAATGTCAACGCCAGCGCGGAATTCCTGCGGACCGAACGACTGCCGGACCTGACGGCGCTGGCCGGCGTGTTCCGGTCCTGGGGTGTGCGGTTGTGGGTCTCGGCCAACTACGCCAGTCCGATCACGCTGACCGCGGACGAGAGTGACCCGATCACCGTCGCCGACCCGCTCGACCCGCGAGTGCAGGGCTGGTGGCGGGCCAAGATCGCCGAGCTCTACCGGCTGGTGCCGGACTTCGGTGGCTTCCTGGTCAAGGCCAACTCCGAGGGACAGCCGGGGCCGTTGGACTACGGCCGCACCCACGCCGAAGGCGCCAACCTGCTGGCCGACCTGCTCGCGCCGCACGGCGGTCGGTTGGCCTGGCGCTCGTTCGTGCACGAGGGCTTCGACGACTGGGCCGAATACCAATATCGGGTCTTCCAGCCGCTCGACGGCGACTTCCACGACAACGCGATCGTGCAGACCAAGAACGGCCCGATCGACTTCCAGGTCCGGGAGCCGGTCAATCCCCTGTTCGGTGCCCTGCCCAAGACGAACCAACTGATCGAACTGCAGATCACCCAGGAATACACCGGCCACGCGACCCACCTGTGCTATCTGGTGCCGCAGTGGAAGACGATCTTGGACTTCCCGACCCACACCGGCCCGGGATCAGGACCGACGGTCGCCGACATCGTCACCGGCGTCGCCTACGACCAGCAGCAGGTCGGCTTCGCCGGAGTGATCAACTTCGGTGACGACCGGGACTGGACCGGTTACCAACTGGGCGCGGCCAACACCCACGGCTTCGCCCGGCTGGCCTGGAATCCGCGGCAGTCGGCCGAGGACCTGGTGACAGAATGGATCGAGCTCACCTTCGGCTGCGCCCGCCGCGTGTCGGACCCGCTGAAGTCGATCATGCTGCGATCCTGGCAGACCTACGAGGACTACACGTCGCCGCTCGGGATGGGCTACCTCACCCATCCGCTGGGCGCCCACTTCGACCCCGCGCCGTCGACGACCCAGAATCTGTCCCACCACAGCACGGCAGCGGGCACCGGCTTCGATCGGACCGTGGCCACCGGCACCGGCTTTCCGGACCTGTACGCGGATCACTGGCGGGACCTCTACGAGTCACTTGATCAGTGTCCGGACGAGCTGCTGTTGTTCCTGCACTGGGTGCCGTACACGCACCGGCTCCGATCGGGTAAGACGGTGATCCAACACCTCTATGACAGCCACTTCGCCGCGGTCGAACGGGTCCAGGAGTTCCGGAGCGCCTGGCAGCGGCTCGACGGGCTGATCGATCAGGCTCGGCACGCCGACATCGCGGCGACCTTCGATGATCAGGTCGAGCACGCGGTGCGCTGGCGGGACAGCATCGTCGGATACTTCTTCGACTGGTCCCGGATCCTGTCCACCGGGCCGGGCTGGCTGCAGCTGGCGTACCCGGGCGGGCGGCTGCTCTTCGGCGGCCGCTCCAACGACCTCGCGGTCGAGCTCAGCAACGCGACCACGGTCCAGCAGACCATGATCACGAAGGTGCATCCGGTCGATTCCGGCTGGCAGGTCGAGCCGATCACGACAGTGATCGAATCCGGGAAGTCGGCCGCGGTGGCGTTGCCGGTCACGCCGCCGCTGATTGCCGATCATGCCAACCTGAGCGTCGACCTGGCGCCGGCGCTGACCGCTCTCGGCGCCCAGGGCCAGACGTTCGTGGTCACTCCGGACGCCGAACGGTGCCGGCTGGCACTGGACGTCGGGACCGCCGACAGCCCACTCGTGGACGGCTACGCCCGGCTCGCGCCGGGCACGGCCTGGGACGAGGCGCGCGGTTACGGCTGGGTCGGCAGCGCGCCGCAGGGTCGCGACCGTGGCAGCAGTTGGGATCCGCTGCGGCGGGACTTCTGCGGCGACTACCCGGCCCACACGCTGCGGGTGCGGCTGCCGGCGGGCCGGCATCGGCTGTCGGCACTGGTCGGCGACGGCGGCCCGGACTGCCCGCCGACGATCATCGCCGAGGGCGACACCGTGCTCGCCACCTCACCCGACCTGCCCGGCGGCACCTTCGACTGGATCCACTTCGAGCTCGACGGCGGCGCCTCCGGCCGCACCGCCGACCTGATCTTCGACAGCCTGCCGGACCGCTTCTGGCACCTCGGCGCCCTGGTGATCATGGCCCCGGAATGATCACCACGGGACCGCTGCCGGGCCTGTCGATGCGGAGGTTTGGGTGTTCGCTCCCTGAGCCTGTCGAAGGGGCGCTCCGATGTTCGTATCCCCGAGCTAGCCGAAGGGACGCTGGGTATTCGCTCTCCGAGCTAGTCGAAGGGACGTTTGGGTGTTCGTTCCCTGAGCCTGTCGAAGGGCCTACCAGATGCAACGCTCGGCCATGGAAGCCTGGTCCGGCCTGCCCTTCGACAGGCTCAGGGAACGAACACCCAAACGTCCCCGTCGATGAACGCCGCGAGCATCGCCTCGGACCCTTCGACAGGCTCAGGGAGCGTAGACCCAAACCTCCGGATCCCAGCCGAAGGCAGGGTCACCGACGTTCGCTGGTGGAGCGCGGCGGGACGGTGGTCTCGCGGAAGATGATCTCGGTGGGGGCGGCGGTCGGCGGTTCGGGCTCGGGTTCGCCGCGGATGGCGGCGATCAGGCGGCGCATGCCGTGCCGGCCGGAGGTCTCCCGGTCGACTCGGACGGTGGACAGGGCCGGGGTGCCGTAGCGGACCAGCGTGAGGTCGTCCCAGCCGGTCACGCTGAGTTGCTCCGGGACCCGCCAGCCGCGCCGGAAGGCTGCGTGCATGACGCCGACGGCGATGTGATCACTGGCAGCCACCACGGCGGTGACCGGGGTGTCGTCGGGCAGTGACTGGACGGCTCGGGCGCCGGTGTCGGGATGCCAGGGGCCTTCGAACTCGCCGTGGGAGCGGAGGCCGAGTCGCTCGCAGGCCTCCAGATAGCCGATGCGGCGCAGCTGGGCGGAGCGCCAATCCGGCGGTCCGGCAGCGTGGAACAGGTCGCGATGCCCGAGGTCGGCGAGCCGGCGGACGATCTCGGCCATGGTCTCGGCGTCGGCGACGACGGCTTCGACGGCGCGCAGCCGGTCGTCGTACTCCTCGGTCTGGACCAGCACTCCCCCGCTGTCGGTGGCGATCGTCAGTGGGGTCACCGAGAGGACGCCGTCCACCTGGCCGCCGGACAACAACTCGGCCGCGAGCGTGCTGAGCGAATCGGGCTCCTCGTTCACCCCGATCACGATCTCCACCCGGTAGCCGAGCCGCTGCGCCTCCTCGCTCGCTGCGGCGACGGTCCGCTCCGGTCCGGTCCAGCCGGGCAGGATGATGGCGACGACGCCGGTGCTCCGGGTCCGCATCGCCCGGGCCATCAGGTTCGGCCGGTAGCCGAGCTCGTCGATCGCCGCCCGGACCCGCTGCCCGGTCGCCGATCCCACGGTCGGATCCGCCCGCAGATAACGGGACACGGTCTGGTGCGAGACCTCGGCCAGAGCGGCGACGTCGTGCAGGGTCGGACGCCGCGGCACGCTCATCCGGCCACGATACTGGCCGCCGAGTGAACGATCATCCAGCGCGCCCACCGGCGCCACGACTCAGGTCGCGGCGTGGTGCTGGGCGATCGCCTCGTGGTGCCGGATCACCTCGGCGACGATGAAATTCTGCAGCTTCTCCGCGAACTCCGGGTCGAGCTTGGCATCGACGGCAAGATCACGGAGCCGGCTGATCTGCTGCGCCTCGCGGACCGGGTCCGCCGGCGGCAGCCCGTGCTGGGCCTTCAGTTCGCCCACCCGTTGGGTGATCTTGAACCGCTCGGCCAGCAAGTGGATCAATGCCGCATCCATGTTGTCGATGCTGTCTCGCAGTCGGCTCAGCTCCGCCACCACCTGATCAGTCACCGGGTCAGCGTAGTACCGGCCCCTGACGTACCACCGACGGCATAGTGTCTGACCGAAATCAAGGTTAGGGCCTTGCCGGAAAGGCCGGCGGGACCTAGCGTGAGCGGATGGATCGACGACAGCTCCTCAAGTCCGGCGGCCTGGCCGCGCTGGCCGGCGGTGGCCTGACCAGCCTCGGCAGTCTTCCGCGCACGCCGAGCCGGCACCGCCGAAGAAGTACGGCATCGCCGCGCTGACCGCCGCGATCGTCGGTTTCGCCACCGACGGCAGCACCGTCTGGTGTGTCAGCCGCAGTCAGACGCCGCCCAAGGTGATCACCTTCGACATCGCCTCCTTCTCCGTCAGCGAGGTGGTCGGCCTGGAGCGCGGTGAGGGCGCCTGGGCGACCGGCCTGTCCGGCGGCAAGGTCTACATCGGGACGTACCCGTCCGGCGACGCGATCGAGTACGACCCGGCGACCGGAACCGCGACCACGCTCGGGTCCATCGGCCCGAACGGGACGATCGTCTGGCAGACCGCAGTCGCGCCGGACGGGGTGGTCTATTTCGGCACGTCACCGCGGGGCGAGGTGTGGTCCTACGATCCAGCGACCGAAGCGCTGTCCAACCTCGGCCGGGTGGTCGCCGACGCGCAGTTCGCGCGGCTGCTGGCCGCCGATGACGAGTACGTCTACGTCGGCACCATCCCGTCCCACGTGATCCGGATCGACCGGGTCAGTGGCGAGAAGACCGAACTGTTCCCGGCCGACACCACGCTGACCACCGGGCTCGCCTCGCTCGAGGTCCGGGACGGCAAGGTCTACGTCGGCGTGAGCAACGGTGTGATCGTGATCAACCGGGACGGCTCCGGTTTCGTCGATCTGCCGGCACCGCCGGAGGAGTACCTGATCGACGCTCTCACCTTCGATGCCGACGGCGCGGTGATCGGACTCGGCCGGCGGACCGGGCGGATCCTGCGCCAGGACGGCGACCGGATGGCGATGATCGGCCAGGGCCCGGCGGGCGACGAGAACCGAGGCGTCGCCGTGCTGGACGACGGCCGGATCCTCGGCGCCTGCGGCAGCGGATTGATCTTCGCCTTCGATCCCGACTCGGGCGAGCTGCTGCAGACCAGCAATCTGGTCGATCATCCGGCCGCCGCCGGACCGGAACTGCTGCAGTCGCTGTGCCTCGGCCCCGCCGGGACCGTCGCGGCCGGCGGCACCTTTGCGATCACCGTGCACCAGCCAAGCCGCCGGACCAGTCAACGCTTCCATGTCGCCGGCGAGCCCAAGGACATGATCCCGTGGCGCGACGGCATCATCGCGGCGCTCTACCCGAGCACCGAGTTGATCTTCCTCCGGCCCGGCAGCGGCAAGATCAGGAGCTATGGCCGGATCCTGAACGGCCAGCAGCGCCCGTGGTCGGTGGTCCGGCATCCCGGCACGGGCCAGGTGCTGATCGCCAGCGCCCCACCCACCGGCTCGCTGCAGGGCGGGCTGACCCTGCTCGACCCGGTCTCCGGCGACTTCGACGTGCTGCTGGACATCCTGCCCAACCAGGGCCTCACCTCGATTTCCCTGGACGGCGACCTGGCCTACATCGCCGGCGACACCTGGGGCGGCGGCAGCGTACCGCCGACCGAGCCGACCAGCCAGGTCGCGATCTTCGACGTGCCCAGCCGAACTGTGGTGGAGCGATTCGCCCCGCTGCCGGACCAGCCGAGCATCCAGAGCATCGCCGTGTTCGAAGGCATCCTGTACGTCCTGTACAAGCGGAACTCCGGCAACTGGATCGCCTACGACCTGGCCCGGCGGACCGTGATCGCCCAGGGCAAGCTCTCCGGCTACGGCGTGATCACTCCGTACCGGGGCCAGGTCTACGCCGGCGCGAACTTCGGCGACAACCTCTATCGGATCGGCCCCGGGCTGGCCGAGGCCGAGGTGCTGCAGACCGGGATCGGCACCAACTGGTACACCGTCCCCCGGATCATCCCCTCCGGCCGCGGCGCCACAGCCTGGACCGCCATCGACCGCGACCTGGCCTTGATCGATCTCTCCTAGCCTCCGGTCGGCTCGACCCGGCGTCCGACTCGGTCGCGAAGCTCGTCGGGACGCTCTCGCGCGTTGGATTGGCGACGTGGAGGCCCACAGGCGGTAGCAAAGGGGCGGGTCTGGGCGGTGGTCGCGTTGGGTCCGCCCGCTGGGGTCAGCCTTGGTCGTCGAGTGGTGAGTTGGCTACGTGAAATCTGCCTCGCGACGTCGTTATGCCACCACTCGACAACGCCGACCAGCCTAACCACGCCGAGTGTGACCTTATCCACGCGAAAACCGCGATCCGACGTGGATAAGTCACGACTCGGCGACGGGCAACCACCCGGACCCGGCGGGCAGACCCAGCCGACGCAGAACCCTGCCCCCATGCTGCTGCTTCTAGGTCTCCACGTCGCCAGCGCAACACGCGGCACCCAGCGGTGGGGGCTCGAAAGGGGCGAGCCTGATCATCTTGACCCTTCGACAGGCTCAGGGAACGAAGCCTCTCAACCAGGCACTGAAGATGATCAGCCTACGCGGCAGCCATCAGGTCGACGATCGCTGCGGCCGCGGCTCGCCCGTGATCAACAGTCTCGTACGCGATGCCGGTGCGGCGGTAGAGGATGTCGTCGACGGTGACGGCGCCCTCGTGGCTGACGGCGTGGACGACCTCTGCGGCCAGGTAGTCCTCGGCGCCGGGGATCGGCCGGGCCAGCTCCGGGTCATTCATGATCAACTCGAGCACCGGATCCAACGCCGAGCCGTGGCGGCGGAGCAGGTGCTCCACCCGGGCGACGTGCAGGCCGGCTCGCCGGGCCAGCAGGTGCCGCTGGTTCCAGCGGGCGAAGTAGCCGTCCGCGCCGAGCAACGGGACGCGATCGGTGATCGCCTTCGGCACCAGCCCGCCGATCAGGCCGGCGGCGGCATCGACGGCCCGGGCGGCGAGATCGCGGTAGCCCGCCGCCTCGGCCGCGACCGCCGCGACCAGACCCGGAGCGGTCCCGATCCACCGGTCCCGATCCCGGCCGTCCCTGGTGGTGATCACCGGGTGACTGCCGGCGTAGCCCGACTCGACGTCGTCCGGGCCGAGCGGGCGGCCCAGGCCGGGGTTGATCGCGTCCAGGATCAGCCGACGATCATGATCGTCGAAGTCCCGGATCGGACCGGCCACGAGTGTCGGCGGGGCTCCGTCGGACTCGACCGGCGAGGCCGACGGGCCGACGATCCAGTGCCGGCCCCAGGGAACGATCAGTTGATCATCGAGCACGATCCCGGTCGAGGCCCGGATCCGGTCCCGTGGCAACACCAGGTAGGCCCGGCGCTGTCGCTCGATCCGCGGCAGGTCGATCAGCTCGCCGACCAGCCCCGGCGTGCCGGCCCCGGTGGCGACCACGACGGTGGCGGCGTTGATCACGAACTCGGCCGCCCCGAGCCGGTCCCGCGCCCGGACGCCGATCACGGTGCCATCGGCGGTGATCAACTCGGTCGCCTGACAGTGGTGCGCCAGCGTCGTCCCGTACAGCTCGGCGGTGCGGACCAGCGCCAGCACGAACCGGGCGTCGTCGCACTCAGCCTCGAAATACTGCACGCCGCCGGTGATCAGATCCGGTCGCAGCGCCGGCGCGATCCGGCGCACCACCCGCCGTGGCAGCTGACGATGCGCCGGCAGCAGGCCGGCCCGGCCGGTGCGCGGCACCGGCGCGTCCTGGGCCACCAACTCGGCGGCGATCACCGCCCGGTCCCACGGCGACGACACCGGCTGTAGCATCGGCACCCGGCGGACCAGGTGCGGCGCCAACCGGTCCAGCAGCCGGGTCCGCTCCCGCCGCAACACGGGAATCGCCAGCAGGTCCTCGGTCCTGGTCCGGGCCCGGCCGGCCATGATCTTGCCGGTCCGGCCGGATGCCCCGCCGGCCCAGTCCGCGGCCTCGATCAGCGCCACCCGCATCCCCCGCGTGGTCGCGTCCAGCGCGATCCCGGCCCCGAGCACGCCGCCACCGACCACCACGAGGTCGTACCGGGTCTTCGGCAGTTCGGCCACGGCAGCCGCCCGCTGCTCGGCGTTCAATCGCCCGTCCATCGCACACTCTCCGCAGAGTTGTCAGAACTGAGGCTGGCTATAGCCAGCACAGGTT
>CAVUZU010000006.1:0-599480 GCA_963746025.1 uncultured Actinomycetota bacterium | reverse complement strand
GAACGTGCAGGCGCTCGCAATCCGGCACGTCGACCGGCTGGATCCGAGCCAGCTCGACGAGTTGGTCGGCGTGCTCGACTCCGCCCGGGAGCAGCGGGCCGGCAGCCTCTGGGTCGCGGTCACGCTGACGCCGGGTGGCGCCGCCGAGCCGGACCTGACCTCCCTGCTCACGCTGTTCCCACTCACCGTCGACGTGCCGCCGTTGCGGCATCACATCGAGGACCTGCGCAGACTGGTGCCGTTCTTCCTGGGCCGGCTCAGCCGCGGCGCCGAACTGACCTGCTCACCGGAGGCGCTGCAGCGCCTGTCCCGCTCGCCCTGGCCGGGCAATACCGCCGAGCTGTATCAGGTGCTCAAGCACGTCGTCCGGCATCGCCGCCGGCAGGGCGCGATCCTCGCCGCGGAGCTGCCCGCCGACCACCAGGCGATCAGTCGCCGCCAGCTCACCCAGCTCGAGTCGCTGGAGCGGGACGCGATCGTGCAGAGCCTCGCCGACAGCAACGGCAACAAGGGCAAGGCGGCCCGATCGCTCGGGATGAGCCGGGCCACGATCTATCGCAAGATCCACGAGTACGGGATCCAGGCCCCGCGTTAATCCGGAGGTGCGGCGAGACACCCCGTGACAGGATGCCGGGGTGGACGAACACACCAAGATCAACCAGGCCTTCTGGGACGACGTGGCGCCGCACCACGCGCGGTCGGACCACTATGCCGTCGAACGCTTCATCGCCGATCCGGACCGCCTCGGCGCCGTCGAGTCGGCCGAGGTCGGCGACGTCGCCGGGCTCTCCATCTGCCACCTGCAGTGTCACCTCGGCCTGGACACACTGTCCCTGGCTCGGCGCGGCGCGGATGTGACCGGGGTCGACTTCTCCGCCGAGTCGATCAAGCTCGCCCGCGAACTCTCCACCAGGACAGGGATTTCGGCCAGGTTCGTCGAGTCCGACGTGCTGACCGCGGCCGACTCCCTCGGCCGGACCTACGACCTCGTTTTCACCACCCGCGGCGTGCTGATGTGGATCGGTGATCTTGCCGCCTGGGCCCGGACCTGTGCCCGGGTGCTCCGCCCCGGCGGGACCTTCTACCTGCTGGACCTGCATCCCCTCGGCATGTTGCTGCAGCAGACCGGATCCGGCCTCGAGCTCACCGGCAGTTACTTCGGCACGGCCGAGCCGAGCATCACCTCGGCCGACGCCTCCTACGCTGTCAGCGATGTCGGCCTGACCCATCAAGAGACCCACGAATGGATCCATCCGGTCGGCGCCGTCCTGACCGCACTGGCCGACGCCGGGATCATGATCGAATTCCTGCACGAGCACCCCGCCGATGATCATGCTCCGACGACTCTCTCGCCCACCGCGGACGCCCCCGGCGTCCCCCAACTCCCCGCCCTCTACTCCATCCGCGGCCACCTCCCCGACGCCTGATCGCGGTTCACGCCCCACGAGACGGCGTGGAGGTTTGGGTGTTCGTTCCCTGAGCCTGTCGAAGGGCAAGCCAGGCCGTGAATCCTCTCGGTTCGGCCCGTTGGCCGGAAAGACGCATCAAAGGGCGGGCGGGGTCGCGCGGGTCTTTGGGGGGGTGCGGCCGGGTGCCGGTCTGGCGGTGGGTTGGCGGTTTGTGGTGCCGGTAGGGGTCGGATCGTGCTGGTTTCGGCCGGGGCGATCTCCGTGGTGGTCTGGGGAAGGTGCCGTTGCCACGATTTCGAGTCGCACGCCGTTCTCGATGCGAATTTTGGCAGTTTCGGGTCTGTGTGACTCGATATCGTGCCATCGCGCTCCCTGAGCTCGGCGCACCCGTCGAGTGGACCCGTTGACCACCGATTTCTGCCTCGGGGTTGGTCGAACCGTCCGCTCGGGCACGCCGGCGGACGGTCACGGTGATCCCGGTTCGGCGGCGGTCTCGCAGAGTTCGTCGGTGGATCCGGGCTGAGCCGAAGCCGAGCGGTGGCGGGCCAGCAGGCCGGTGGCCATCATCCTGGGTCGGTCGGTGACGTTCGGCGCCGCACAGTGGAAGGTGTCGCAGTGCATCAGATAGAGATCACCGGGCCCGACCGGTCAGCTCGACAACCCGGAGCGGGATGTCGCCGATGGTAGTGCCGTCGATCATGAACCGACGGATCCGGTCCTCCGGCGACTCGGCTGCGGCGGGTTGCCACAGCTCGCGTAGCCAGGGGTCTGCGCCGAGGATCTCGCGGAGTCGTTTGGGGTGCGGACCGATGTCGGAGCTGTCGAGATAGCGCCGGACCAGCCGATGTGACCCGGTCAGCACGAGCGTCCCAGCACCGCCCGGCGCGAGGTCGCTCAAGATCACGAACAGCAGCACGGTCCGTGGATCCGACCGGTCGCGTACCGGCCAGAAGTCGTTGTGCCACACGTCCTGGGGCACGGTCCAGGCCTGCTGCGCCGAGTCGGGGAAGGTGATCAATAGCCGTCCCAGCGTCGCGGCGGAGTCCGTCGCCCGGCGCCGAGCAGGTCATCGGCGGCACCCCGGAGCGTCGGACTGCCGAGGGCCCGGAACTCCCGCGCCGCGGTGATCGGGCGCAGCCCGTGCGGCGTGCCGATGGTCCAACTGTCCGGTCGATCCCGGAACACGGCATGTTTGGCTTCGAGGTGCTGCCAGATCCTCCGCACCATGCCCGCCGCTGCATCGGCGTCGATCCCGTCCGGGCAGTCGGAGCAGGCCGGTGCGTTCGAACTCCCGTCGTTGATCATCGGTGATCATGAACGTCCTCCGTCCATCGTCATCCTGCCCGGAAAAGCAGACGCACCCGGAGCCAGGGCCGCTCGACGGGCGTGCTGGGTCCCGTCGGGGCTCCTGGCTCCGGGTGCGTCAGCAGGTCTTCGACGCCTGCCCGGAGCAGGTCTGTGACTCAACGGTACGGTCCGGATCGCCGTGCGGCCAGCGATTATTCGGTGATGATCATCCGGCGACAGCCCACTATCCTGAGCCGGTGCAGGAGATCCAGGACCCGGCGACGCTGGCGCGCTTCACCCTGGCGCAGCAGCATCCGGTCACCATCGGTTGGGCCGACGAGCAGGTCCGGCTCGCGGAGCTGACGCGTGATCATCAGGACGACATCATGCTGGCCACGGATCGCAAGGTGGCGAGGATCCGGCGGGACCGGTTCGCGCCCGGCCGGCCGATCGAGGTGATGCTGAACCAATGGCTGGCCGCGTCCGCCGACCTGGCGGTGATGCTGAGCATGCGCTACGAGGGCGGCAACCGGAGCCTGCCGTTCGTCGACGCGTCGGTGCTCAGCCGCTCGGTCGCCCCGGCCGACCTGGCGCCGCTCGCCGACGCGGCGCGCTCCTGCTTCGGCGAGTTGCGGCCCGACTACCTGCGGGTGTGGAGCGCCGAACCACCCGATCACTTTCCCGGCGTCGGCCCGGACAAACGCTTCCTGGCGGCGCCGCTCCGCGAGCTTCGGTCCGGTGTCGTACCCGACGGTCTGCGGCTGCGGGTCGCGACCGACCTGGAGCACTATCCCGAGGCCCTGGCCGCCTACGCCGCCGTCGACGCGCGGCACCCGCGGCACCGGCGCCAGGCCGCGCTGCAGGATCGGCAGGATCTGGCCGAGGTGATGGCGGCTGGCCTGCTGTTCGACGTGCTGGCCGAGGACCGGTGGATCGGCTACGTCGCCGCGGCCGCGAAGTCCAAGCTCGGCCTGCCCGGCTTCACCGTGCACGAACTCATCCTGATCGAAGCGGCCCGCGGCGCCGGCCTCGGCCGCTACCTGAGCACCCTGCTGGCCCGGGCACTGCCCGACACCGACCAGGTGCTGATCGGCACGATCCACCTGTCCAACACCGGCGCCCAGCGAGCCGCCCGCGCCGCCGGCCGGCACGACGTCGGCGGCTGGTTCGCCGTCCCGCTGCAGCCGCGCTGAATCGTTCGCCGGCGGTGCGCTCCTGTCAGCGGCAGGTCAGTGGCGAGTCAGCAGCCTTTGGTGAAGTTGCAGTAACCGGTCACCAGGCCGGTGCGCAGCACCACCGAGGAGAGGAACCTGCCATGACGAAGCGCCGACGCCTGCTCGCCGCCGCACTGGGGACGGCCGGCCTGCTGAGCGCCTCCACCATCTCGGTCGCGACCAGCGCCCAGGCCGCCGTCCCGACCAGCCCCACGATCGTTCGCGCGGCCGACGAATGCTGGTCAGGAGTGGGCGGAGTCACCTGCGTCTCCGAACACCGGACCCACCAGGCCTGCGACTACGGCAGACACCAGAAGCGCGCCGAGGGCTACCGGCCCAGCGACTGCGTGCACAACCCCGGTCCGTCTGGCTACGGCCCCTGGTACTTCCTGTACTGAGCCCCACCTGCAGCCGGGGTAAAGGCTGATCGGGCGGTGGCGGTGATCAGTCGCGGGACTTCGGCGGGGTCGAGGTGGCCGGCGGCGACATCGGCCGCGGCACCCTTCATCAGGTAGTGCAACACGTTGGCCAGCCAGGCCACCGGCAGATCGTCCCGGAAGACACCCTCGGCCTGACCGCGCCGGATCAGGTCCATCACCCGCTGCTCGGGTGCGGCGTGCAGTTCGTGCACCCGGCCCGGCGGTAGCAGCGACTGCGCCGCCTCCAACAGAGCCCCGGCCTGGGCGGTCAGCAGCCAGCTCGACGTGATCAACGCCTCCA
Source organism: uncultured Actinomycetota bacterium (assembly GCA_963746025.1). Taxonomy (GTDB): domain Bacteria; phylum Actinomycetota; class Actinomycetes; order Propionibacteriales; family Propionibacteriaceae; genus Microlunatus. Next base: position 594,850 of record CAVUZU010000006.1, on the reverse strand, counting down.
GGGCGCCGGCCGGATCGACGGACAGGTCGACCTCGCGGAGCGCTTCCTCGCCGCGGGCGAGCAGCCGGGTCAACGCCGCCTCGACCAGGTTCTCCCGGGACGGGAAGTGCCCGTACAGCGTGACGCGGCCGACACCGGCGCACTTGGCGATCTCGGCCATGCTCGCGTCCGGGTTGTGACCGAGACAGCCGATCGCGGCCTCGAGGATCCGCTCGACATTCTGCTGCGCATCGGCCCGGAGGGTCCTGGTGCGCTGGGTCGAGCTGCCGGCCGCCATCTTTCCTCCCAATAAGTTGAACACTTGTGTCCGGGTTATGCTACCGTACACAACCTGAACATAGATGTACGACTTAAGGAGTCTCCATGTCTGACCTGGCCCCCGCCCCGGCCGAATCCGGGGCCCATCCGCGGCGGTGGCGGATCCTCTGGATGGTCGGCATCGCGCAATTGATGCTGATCCTCGACGTGACCGTGGTCGCGATCGCCCTGCCCCACGTCGGCACCGACCTCGGCCTCACCCGGGAAACACTGACCTGGGTGGTCAGCGGCTACACCCTCGCCTTCGGCGGCCTGCTACTCCTCGGCGGCCGCGCCGCCGACCTGTTCGGCGCCCGCCGACTGATCCTGATCGGACTGGTCCTGTTCGCCGCCGCCTCACTCATCGCCGGACTCGCCGTCTCCGGACCGATGCTGCTCGCCGGCCGGGTCACCCAGGGCATCGCCGCAGCCATCCTCTCCCCCGCCGCCCTGTCACTGGTGATCACGATCTTCAACGGCGACGAACGCAACAAAGCCCTCGGCATCTGGTCCTCCCTCGGCGGCAGCGGCGCCGCCCTCGGCGTACTGCTCGGCGGCCTGCTGACCGCCGGCCCGGGCTGGCCCTGGGTCTTCTTCGTCAACGTCCCGGTCGGCATCATCCTGCTCTTCCTGCTCCGCCAGCAACTGCCGGCCCAACCCCGACCCACCGGCAGCGGCCGGCTCGACGTCGCCAGCGCGATCCTGGTCACCGCCGCCACCGGCACCCTGCTCTACGCCCTGATCGGCGCCGGTGACCGCGGCTGGGCCACCCCCACCACGATCGGGCTGATCATCGCCGCCGCCCTGCTCTACGTCGCCTTCACCGCCCGCCAACTGACCGCCACGAGCCCGCTGATGGACGTCCGACTGCTGATCCGGCGCCCGGTCGCCACCGGCACCATCCTGATCATGGTCGCCACCGCCCTGATGATCATGGTCTTCTTCCTCGGCACCTTCTACCTACAGGACTACCAGGGGTTCAACCCGCTGATCACCGGCCTGCTCTTCCTGCCGGTAGCACTGTTCACCATCGGTGGCGCCAACCTCGGCGGCCGACTGATCGGCCGGCTGGGAGCGCGACCACTCGGCGTCCTCGGACTGCTGATCGCAGCCACTGGCATGGCCGTCCCGGCCTTCGTCCCCGGCACCGTGGCCCTGGTGATCGGCATCGCCGTCGCCGCGGCCGGCACCGGCACCCTGTTCGTCGTCGCCTCGGCCACCGCCCTCGGCCAAGTCGAGCCCGAACAGGCCGGACTCGCCTCCGGGATCGTCAGCACCTTCCACGAATTCGGCGCCTCACTCGGCGCCGCCGTCGTGTCCAGCATGGCCGCAACCAGCATCGCCGGCACCTCAATCGCCGGCTTCGGGCAGGGCTTCCTCACCGGAGCCGTCGTAGCCGCCGTCGCCGCAGCCGCCGTGCTCATCCTCACCCCACGGAAGAGTTGATCACCTGTTCACTTCTCCTCACGGGCCGCAGGGCCATCACCACCTCGCCCGGCGGCCCCCGTCCCGCCCGGACCCAATCCACCGCCGGCCGCGACTCGCCTTCGCTCCTTCTCCTGCGGCTTCGCACCACCTACAGAGGGGGCGAGGCCATTGCAACGGGGGCGAAGAGAAGTCGTCAGGCCAGGTGGCGGGACAGGCGCTGGGCGAGGTCGTCGATGTCGCCCAGCGGAGCGTCCGGCCACTGTTGCCACCACTCGAGTTCCGTCGGAGTGCCGGTGTGCCGGACGTAGACGTGCTGATGGAAGTGCGCGACCCCGCGGCCGGAGACCTGCGCATGCACGAACTCGACATCCAGCTCGGCCCGCAGCCCCCGCGCCAGGCCGGACCGGAGGCGACCGACTGCGGACGCCTCGGCGTCGGTCAGATCGTCCAGGTACGGGGTGTGCCGCCGCGATTCGATGAACACATAGCCGGCCGGACCGAACGGCCGATGGGACGCGCAGACCAACTCGTCGGCGTAGATCACCGGTCCGACCAGCGGCCCCTCGCCGCGATGCTTCCGACAGATCGAACAATCATTCATGATCAACATCTCCCATCAAAGTCACCTTCCGCCGACTTGTCAGAACCGAGGCTTGCTACAGCGATCCTCAGTTCTGACAAGTCGTTGCGGGGTTCCGCCGCTCAGCGCAGTTCGTCCAACAGGTCGGTGGCGGGCCAGTCGCGGCGGCCGCCGGTCTCGGCGGCGCGGACCAGGGCGACCAGGCGGGCGTTGACCGGGGCCTGGTCGTCGAGCCGTTCGGCCAGCCGGACCACCTCTCCGTTCAACTCGTCGACCTCGGTCCGCAGGCCGGCTTCGAGATCGTCCAGCATCGAGGACCGGGCGTACGGGTCGATCTTGATCATCGACGCGGCGAGCCGGGTGAAGACGGGGTCCGGCGCGGAAATCAGTCGCGGCAGCAACCCCGGCGGCAGCGGCGTGAGCCGGGCGACCGGCAGGTCGGCCCGGCGGAGCAGGCGCAGGGCCTCGGTCAGGCTCAGCGCGTAGCACCGGCGGAAGCCGCGATCGGACAGCTCGGCCCGGAGCGGCAGCCCGGACAGCGCGTTGATCGCGTTGTTGAGATTGAACAGCAGCTTGGCCCACTGCACCGGGGCCAGCTCGGCATGCCGGCTGAGCGGGAGGCCGGCCCGGTCGAAGGCGGAGAGGTACGGCGACAGGGCCGGATTGGCCTGCACCTCGAGGCCGCCATCGGTGCCGGCATGGAAGTGGCCGCTGCCCTGATGCGCGACGTTGAACTGCACCATCCCGGCCAGCACGATCCGCTCGGGCAGGGCCCGCCGCAGGATTTCGGCGTTGCGCAGTCCGTTCTGCAGGCTGATCACCACGGTGCCGGGGCGCGCCACCGCGGCGAGTTCGGCGGCCGCGGCGGCCGTTGCGGCGGACTTCACCGTCACCAGGACGATCCCGACCCCGGTCAGGTCGGCCGCCGTGGTGATCACCCGGGCCCGGTCGGGCGGCACCCGCAGCTCGGCGCCGTGCAGATCGGTCAGCCGCAGCCCGTGCTCGGCGGTCTCGTCGGCGATCCGCGGCCGGCCGACGAACGTCACCGTGGCCCCGGTGGCGGCGAGCCGTCCGCCCACGTAGCAGCCGACGCTGCCGGCTCCGTACACACAGACCTTCATCCGGTTCACCGTACGGCGTCCGCCGGCACAGCGTAGATTTCCAGGATGGTCGATTCCGGAACGGACGGTGCGGCCGGGCAGCCGGGCGGCCCGGCCGGCAACTACTTCGACCTGAACATCGAAGAGGTGCTCGAGCACTGGCCGGTGGCGTTCGCGATCCGAGAGTTGATCGCGAACGCGCTGGATGAGCAGGTGATCACCCGGACCGGCGAGCCGGAGATCAGCAAGGTCGGCGACGACTGGCTGATCAAGGACTACGGCCGCGGCGTGCGCTATCAGCACCTGACCCAGAACGAGAACTCCGAGAAACGGCTGCACGACGAGGTGATCGGCCAGTTCGGGATGGGCCTGAAGGATGCGCTCGCCGTCTTCCACCGCCGCGGAGTCCGAGTGTTGATCAGCTCGCCGCACGGCGCGATCAGCACCGAGCTGCGGCCGAAGGAGGGTTTTCCGGACATCCGCACCCTGCACGCCGGCGTGTCTCCGCCCGCCGCCCGGGGCGACCAGCAGGGCACGGTGATCACCTTGCGCGGCGTCACTGACGACGACGTGGCGACGGCGCAGCAGTACTTCCTCAAATATAGCGGTGATCAACTGCTGGAGCAGACCCGCTACGGGCAGGTGCTGGCCCGGCCGGCGGGCGAGCCGGCCAACATCTATGTCAAGGGCCTGCTGGTCGCCCGGGAGGACAACTTCCTGTTCTCCTACAACATCACCAGCCTGACCAAGGCGTTGCGCCAGGCACTGAACCGGGAGCGCAGCAACGTCGGCCGGACCGCCTACACCGACCGGGTCAAGGCGATCCTGACCGAGTGCGAGACGGCAGAGGTGGCCCGGCCGCTGGCCGCCGACCTGGAGAACTACCGGGCCGGTGGGATGCACGACGAACTGTCCTGGAACGACGTGAAGCTGCATGCCTGCCGGGTGCTCGCCAGTCACGACAAGGTCGTCTTCGTCACCGCCGGGCAGCTGGCGTTCGGCGGCCCGCAGGTGGAGTACGCGCGGGAGGAGGGCTTCCGGCTGATCCTGGTGCCCGACGACCTGGCCGCCAAGATCAGCGGGCTGGAGGATCTCGAGGGCCGTCCGATGCTGGATCTCGACGCGTACCGCGAGGCCTGGAACGACGGCTTCAGCTTCGACTTCGTCGATCCGAGCGACCTGACGCCGGCCGAGACCCGGGTGTACGCCCTGACCGACGAGATCATCGACCGGCTCGGGATCGACCCGGACCGGATCGGGGTGCACGAGATCCTGATCTCGGAGACCATGCGGCTGGCCGACTCCGGCCGGATGATCTTCGGCCTGTACGACCCGGCCACCCAGCGGATCGTCATCCGCCGGGACCGGCTGGCCGACCCGGCCGACTTCTGCGGCGACCTGTTGCACGAACTGACCCATGCCGAGACCGGCTTCACCGACGGCACCCTGGACTTCGAGGACGCGCTCACCCAGCGACTCGGCATGATCATGACCGACCTGCTCGACGCCTCCGACGCAACTCCGGGGACGGAACCGCAAGACAACTGACTGCATTCCATTGCACCCACGCCTTTCGTCGCTTACGTTCGATAACACGCCCCCAAATGCCACGGCTTGGTCACCGGGTGAGGAGCGAGATCCCATGTCGACGACTCGACGGCGAGTGCTGCAGCTGACCGGAGCCGCGTTGACGACGGCCGCGGTGGGTCTGTCCCCGACCGACCGCGCGGCTGCCGACGACGGTCTGCCGGGCGATGCCGAGGAGATCTCCTGGGCGGACGAATTCGATCGACCGGACGGGGCTCCAGGTGACAACTGGACCGCATTGCGCGGCGATTGGCAGCTCGTCGATCATGGACTGCGCACGCCGGCCGGGCCGGCCGAACGGGTGATCGCCCGGACCGACTTCGAGCTCGGCGACCGGTTCACGATCGAGGCGACGGTCCGCTGTCTGCAGTACGACCACTGGTGCGGCGTCGCCTTCAACCTGATCGATCATGGTGACGGGACCCAGAGTTACTACGCGGTCCGGATCGTCACCCGCGCCGACAGCCGGCCGCCGTCCTGGCAGCTGATCCAGGTCACCCGCTCCGTCGTCGACGGCGGCAGCCTGATCGCCCAGGGCCCGGTGCCGGTGCAACGGAACACGGACTACACGCTGACGATCGGCTCGCGGAGCTCCGGGGTGATCGACCTGGTGATCGCCGACGGCGCGACGACGCTGCTGTCCGGTCCGTTCGTGGTGCCGCTGACCCGCCTGCTCAGCGCCGGTAGCGCCGGCCTCTACGCGAATGCCGGGGAGCTCGGCGTCGACCGGATCGAGGCCGTCACCACCACCCCTGCCGCCGACCCGCCGGATCCGGGTCCGCTCCAGTTCGTCCCGTTCGACGGAGTGCCGTACGAGTTGCCGAGCGCGGACGAGAGCGTCGTCGAGCACAGCGAGGTCGGCCCGACGTGGTCCGGTCACTCGGTCGGCCAGGCGCTGCTGACCCACGGTGATCAACAGTATGTCGCCTACTACGACGCGGAGCGGCGGATGACCGTCGCCCAGCGCACCCTCGGCGAGACCGGCTGGGTCCGGCAGGCGCTGGACTCCGTCGTCGGCTGGGACAGCCACAACTACGTCGCGCTGGCGATCGACCGGGCCGGTCAGCTGCACGTCTCGGGCAACATGCATGTGGTGCCGCTGATCTACTTCCGCAGCACCCGGCCGGGCGACGTCACGTCGCTGGTCCGGGTGCCGACTATGGTCGAGGCCGGCACCGAGCAACGAGTCACCTACCCACGGTTCTTCAGCAATCCCGACGGCGAGTTGATCTTCCGCTATCGCGACGGCAGCAGCGGCGACGGCGTCGATCTCTACAACATCTACGACAGCGACGCCGCGACCTGGAGCCGGCTGCTCGATCAACCGCTGCACGACGGTGAGGGGCTGCGCAACGCCTACGTCGAAGGACCGACCCTCGGGCCCGACGGGTTCTACCACATCTCCTGGGTCTGGCGGGACTCCGGTGACGCGGCTACCAACCAGCACCTGTCGTACGCCAGGAGCCGGGATCTGCGGGCCTGGGAACGCAGCGACGGCAGCCCGCTCACGTTGCCGATCACCTATTCGACCGGTGAGGTGATCGACCCGGTGCCGATGAACGGCGGCATCATCAACGGCAACACCAAGATCGGCTTCGACGCCGACGGACGCATCATGATCACGTACCACAAGTACGACGCCGGCGGAAACACCCAGGTCTATGTCGCCCGCCGCGCCCCCCGCGACTGGGTGATCAGGAAGCTCAGCAACTGGACGGGGCGGTGGGCGATCGGTGGTGGCGGCACGCTGCGCTTCGAGGTGACCGTCACCGGGGCGACACCGTTGCCCGACCGCAACCTGCGGATCGACTTCAGCTGCCAGGGCCACGCGCGCAGCTGGGTCGTGTCGCCGGGACTGCGGCCGATCGCGGAGCTGGACACCCCGCAACTCCCGGCCGAGATCACCACCGTCCGATCGACCTTCCCCGGCATGCTCGTGCACGCCGCCGCCGACGCCGGCAGCGCGCCCGAGGACCGCTTTCTGGTGCGCTGGGAGAGCCGCCCGTCCAACAAGGACCAGCCCTGGGACCCACCGCACCCCGACCCCGGCCCGCTCGAGGTCTACCGCCTGGGCTGACCAGACGTCAGCCCCAGAGGTCGATCAGTTGCTCGGCCCGGGCACGTCCTTGATCGTGACCGGTTCGAGCCGCGGTCGGCAGGAGCGACAGGTCCATCGCCTTGGCGCCGAACAGGAGCCGTTCGACGCCGCCGCCAGGTCGAGTGCCGCCGCACCCATCCGGCGGCGCAGGTCCGCCGCATCCTCGGCGGCGGCAATGATCTTGCTCGTTCGCTCCAGCTGGTCCGCGGTCGGGCCGATCCGAGCGCGTCCTCGTTCGGAGCCGGCCGGACCGGTCCGTTGCCGGGGAGTGGCGAGGATGGCGGCCAGCAGTTCGGTCGGGGTCGCGCCGGCCAGCTGCGCCGCGGCGGTCGAGCCGGCCGACGTCCCGATGGTCAGGTCGGCCGTGGACACGTCCAGTCCGGGGTCGAACAGGCCGGCGATGACGCCGATCAGCCACGCGTTGCCGGTCGATCCACCGCCGCCGAGGACCAACGCTCGCTTGTTCGGGTCGACCGGCGGCCGATCCTGGTCGGCGGGCAGCGGTGCAGAAGGTGTGGTGTTCATGGGAGTCGCCTTTCGAGCGTTGTCTGTCGGCGCTCCCGGCGACTACCTCAGTCGCGTGATCGTGGACTGCAGGGGAGCACCCATCACGGATACTGCGTTCATGGGTCTCACCTCCTGCTGCTGGATCACGATCGGCCGAAACCTTAACATGCGTCAGCCGATCTCGACCCAGGATCCGTCCGCGGCCAGGGACTGATCGGACGCGGCGTGCAGCGCGACCAGGTTCGACGGCCCGATCAAGACTCTGGTCCGGTGTCGCCCCGGCCGAGAAATCGAGATAGGCACCCAGGGTCCGGCGGTAGAACGCCTCATGATCGTTGATCTTGGTGGTCTGCCACTGCCTGGCGGCGCGGAAGCCGGCGCTCCAGCCGAGCGCCTCCGCCGCGTCGCCGCCGGCCCGACAGTCGACCGTGACCCGGTGCGTCCGGTAGTCCAGGGTGACACAGCGATCCTCGGCGGTGCCGGCCTCGATCACCCGCCGGACGCCGAAGCCGGCGATCCGGGTGGCCACGGCGAGGGGCGGATCCCGTGCCGGGCCAGCTCGGCGATCTCCCTGGCCTCGGCCAGGTCGGTGGCCAGCAGCTTGTCGAACACGACCGGCTCGTCGGACCTGATTCCGGTCGCACCAGTCACCGCCCGGCACCGGATCGGATTCGTATCCGATCACCTCGATGGCACGATCGGCGTAGCTGGTCCGCAGCAGCCGGAGGAAGACGTCGGCGTGGTAGTTGGCCAGATGATGATCGACGAAACCCAGTGTCCTCATGACCCCCCGATGCCCGGCCGGCGGCCGCTCTCGTACGCCTCGGGTTGATCACGACACAACCTCGAGCGTTGTGATCATGGACCATGCCGAGCCGTCGAGCCGGCCCCGATAGGGCCCCGCCGACCCCGATCCGTCCTGTTCGGCAGCGGCAGCGCGAATCGCCCGGGACGTTGCGATCAAGGAGGTGGTGCAGGCCAGCCCGACGACGGCCGCGGACCGGTGCGCCGGGTCGGCGCCCGACATGTACGCCGGCAGCAGGGACTCGGCCGGGCTGTCCGCCCACAGGCCGAAGCTCGCCAGATCCGCCCCGATCGGCCCGAACCCGACCTGGTCCCAGTCGATCGCCGCGACCGTCGACCCGTCATGCCGAAGTAGATTGCGCGGCAGGGCGTCGCCGTGCGAGAGCACCTGGGGCAGCGCATCCAGCTGATCAAGTACGGCAGCGCGCCGAGCCCAGACCTCACCAGCCAGGGCGAGCGCCTCGCGATCACCATGATCGGGATCCAACTGCCCGACGCCGCCGGCCTGATCAGCCAGCCCGACCCGATCCCGCAGCCGCCCGACCGGAAACCAACCGGGATCCTCGACCCGGGTCGTGGTCAGCCGGCCGAGCGCGTGGGCGGCCACCTCGTCGGGCACCGTCCGGCTGCTGATCTCCGCCGACCACAGGGTGGCCCCCGCGTCGTCCTCCTCGACCCGGTAGCGCGGCGCCCGGAGGCCGATCAACTCCGCGCCGAGCCCGGACCGAGCGAACTCGACCTCCCGGCGCCACCAGCGAAACGATCGCCGATCACCCTCCTCAGCCGGCCGGGCCAGCCGCTTCGCGATCCACGGCTCGCCACCGACCCGGACCCGCCACACGCCAACCGTGGCGGCGCCCTCGGCTCCGGCGATCGACTCCCAGTCCTTCGGCGGCATGATCATCACCGCCCATTGTGTACCGCCGAGCGAGGAGGAGTGTCGATGATCATCCAGCGCGGAGACCAACCTCGAGAGGGGTTTCGTTCCCTGAGCCTGTCGAAGGGCCGGCCCGATGGCCCCAGGTTCTACGCCGCCAGGGCACCTGGGGCCTGCCCTTCGACAGGCGCAGGGAGTGTTGGAGCTCGCTCAGGGAACGTTTGGGGCGGAGGCTCAGCCCATGCTCTTCGCGCCGTCAATGGACTCGCGGATGATGTCGGCGTGGCCGGAGTGCTGGGTCGTCTCGGACACGATGTGCATGAAGACCCGGCGGGCGGACCAGTCGCCCTCGGCGAACCAGGGCGCCTTGGGCAGTGCCTGGGCCGCATCCAGCGACGGCAGTTCCCGCAGCAGCGCGTCGGTCCGCGCGGCCACCTCGGCGTAAGCGTCCAGTGCGCCGGCCAGCGTCTCGGTCGCGGTCAGCCGGAAGCTGTCGGCGAACTCCGACCAGTCCTCCTCGGTCATCTCGTCGAAGTCCTTGCCGGGCCCCATCGCGGCCGCACCGTCGACGATGAAGTTGGCCCAGTTCCGCTCGACCAGGGTCACGTGCTTGATCAGCCCGCCGATCGTCAGTTCGCTGGCGGTGCTCCGCTGCGAGGCCTGCTCGTCGGTCAGGTCCCGGGCGGTGAACCGGAGGAAGTGCCGCGCCTTCGTCAGGCAGTCCAGCAGATCGTGCCGCTCGGCGGTCGGTGCGGCGGTGGAGGTTTCGATGGTGGTGGCGCTCATGGTCTGGTCCTCTCCTCGGAGTCCGTCGGGCCGTTCCCTCGGGCTCGAAAACCACGCTATGGCCGATAGTTGCCAGTTTCTGTCCTCAATTGCCAGGAAGATGGAGCCATGGCGAACACCAGTTCCCGGACGCTCCGATTGCTGTCCTTGTTGCAGACCCACCGCTACTGGGCCGGCGTCGAGCTCGCCGACCGGCTCGACGTGTCGGTCCGGACGCTGCGCCGCGACGTCGACCGGCTGCGCGACCTCGGCTATCCGGTCGAGGCCGGCCGCGGGGTCGGCGGCGGCTACCAGCTCGCGCCCGGGGCGTCGTTGCCGCCGCTGGTGCTGGACGACGAGGAGGCGGTCGCGCTCGCGGTCGGGTTGCACACCGCCGCCCAGGGTTCGCTGACCGGGATCGCCGAGGCGTCGGTCCGGGCGCTGGCCAAGGTCATCCAGGTGATGCCCCGCGGGTTGCGCCGCCGGGTCGAGGCGTTGCGCTCGGCGACCGTCGCGCCGACCTGGGGTGGGCCGCCGAACACGGATCCGGAAGCCCTGGTGATCCTGGCCCAGGCCTGCCGGGACGACGAGCGGGTCACCTTCGGCTACCAGACCGCCGACAGCCGGACGGGTGATCGCCGGATCGAGCCGGCCCAGCTGGTCCCGATCGGCCGGCGCTGGTATCTGGTCGGCTACGACCTCGACCGCGGCGCCTGGCGGAGCTTCCGGTTGGACCGGATGCAGCGGCCGGAGCTGACCGGGAAGCGGTTCGCGCCGCGGCCACTGCCCGGCGGCAATGCGGCGGCCTTCGTCGAGGCCGGCCGGCGGCGGTCCGGCCAGCACCAGGTCCGGCTGGAACTCGCGGCGGGGGCGGCCGCGGTCCGGGCCGTGATCGGCCCCTGGTGCGAGGTGACCGAGCTGGACGGCGGGCGCTGCCAGGTGGAGATCACCGCAGATTCGTTGCAGTGGGCCGCGTTCGCGGTGGGCGTGACCGGCGCGGAGATCACGGCCTGCGACTCGCCGGAGCTGATCGCCCTGCTGCGCGACTGGTCCGAGCGGTTCGCCCGGGTCGGCTCGCTGCAGAGTTGATCATGATCCGGCCGGACGACACCGCTCAGGTCCGCCGGCCGCCGCTGCGCATCTCGGGCAACGGCAGCCAGTGCAGCGGCTGCTCCCGCCAGTCGATCTCGGCCGAACCGTCGGCCAGCCGACAGCTGAGGCTGAGCCGGTGCGGCGTGTCCAGCATGATCACGTCGGCCCGGAAGGTGTCGTCGGCCGGCCAGCCGCCGGAGCAGGCCAGCGGCGCGGGCTGCTCGGTGATCAGCCAGCCGTCGGCCCCGACCGATACCGTCAGCGGGCCGGCCGAAGTGGCCAGCTCCAACTGCCAGCCGGCGTCGGTGCCGACGAGGCGTACGGCATCCACCGGCCCTGGTTCGGTCACCGCGAACTGCTGGCCGGACCACCGCTCCGGGTCACCCGCCGGAGCCGCGGCGGCAGTCAGCGGCGCCAGAGCCACTGAGCTCAGCCGTTGCTCGAGCTGCTCTTCGGCGTCCGGGTCGGACCTGCCGCCGGCTTCCCCGAAGGCGGGCAGCAGGTGCGCCCAGACCGCATCCAGCAGGCCCTGCATGTTCACCGTCGCGGCCGTGATCGCGATCACCGCCTCCTGCTCCGGCAGCACCAGACAGAACTGGCCGTACGCGCCGTCGCCGCGATAGCCGTGCCGCGACATCCAGAACTGGAAGCCGTAGCCCTGACTCCAGTCGGGGTTCGACTCGTCCGGGTTGGCCACCTGAGTTCGGGTCGCCTCCCGGACCCACTCGGCGGGCAGCAGCTGCTCGCCCTGCCAGACCCCGCCCTGGAGATAGAGCTGGCCGAGCTTGGCGATGTCCTCGGTCCGGGCGTGCAGACCGCTGAAGCCCAGCTCGCGGCCGGTGTCGTCGCGCAGCCAGCCGACCTCGCCGATGCCCAGCGGTTCGAACAGCCGCGGCCGCAGATACTCGGTCAGCCGCATCCCGGTGCGCCGCTGGACGACCGCGGCCAGCGAGTAGGTGCAGGGTTGGTTGTACGCGAACACCGTGCCCGGCTCCGCCTCCGGTGGCGACAGCAGGAAGCCGCGGACCGGCTCGTCCGGATCGACCCGCCGCGCCTCCTCGATCATCTCCTGCCGGTGCCCGCTGGCCATCGCGGCGACGTGCCGCAGCCGGATCGCCCGGCTGCCCGGGTCGGTGATCTCCGCATCGAACTCCGGGAAGTGGGAGACCAGCGGATCGTCGAGATCGAGCAGCCCCTCCGCGGCGGCGAACCCGGCGGCGGTCGAGGTGAAGCTCTTGCTCAGCGAATAGAGCAGATGCACCCGATCGGCGCTGTACGGAGCCCACCAGCCCTCCGCGACGACCGACCCCCGGCGGACCACCATCAGGCTGTGCATTTCGATGTCCGCGGCCGCCTCGACGGCGTCCAGGAACGTCTGCACCCCGGCGGCGTCGACCTGCTGGTCGGCCGGCTTGCTGCGTGGGAGTCGGAAGCTCATGATCGCAGCATCTCCCAGGATGATCATCGAGTCGATCCCCTCGAGCTGATCATGAACACCAGGCCGCGGGAGGTCCTCGATCACCAGCCGTCGGGGAGCTGGTGATCGAGCCGGCCCAGGATCGTCTGCCGGGTGATCCGGCCGGCGTCGGAGTCATCTGTGGGGCCGGCTGTCCGGTGATCGAGGCCCTCGAACTGCAGACAGTCACAGCCGCAGCCACGGAGCACCGGCTCGACCTTGCGCAGCGCCTTCCAGTTCGGGGCGTCGGTGCCCAGATAGACGATCTTCGGCTGCCGCATCGCCCGCAGCTCGTGATGCCAGTCGAAACTGCGGTAGGCCCGCCAGAACTCCAGCGCGGCAACGGGCAGCCGGGGCTCCCGTTCCAGCCGCCGCATCGTCGCATCGGAAGGGATCCCGATCAGGGGCACCCCGCCGGCGACCAGGGCCACCGCGCGGTCCGTCGCGCGGGCGACCAGGGCGGCCATGCAGGCGGTCTGGGAGAACCCCCAGACCGCGAACCGATCGATCCCCTCCTCGTCGGCGACCGCCAGCACCTGCGCATCGATCGAGCCGAACGCGTACGCCTCGGGACGATCACTCGCACCGAACCCGACCGGATGGACCTGCAGCACCCGGAAGTCCTCGGCCAGCGAGAGGGCCAGCGCGGTGTCTCGGGGCCGGCGGTTGTTGTTGATCAGGATGATCGCCGGCCCGGCACCCTGGATCCGGTACGCGATCCGGGCATCGTCCAGCGTCACGTTCTGGTACGCCGCGCCGCGGGCCGTCATGATCATCAGCCTAATCGGCGGCACCGACAGCACGGCCCGGTCAGCCCGGCACCGGACTACCCGGACCCGAGGTGTTCCGGGCTATCGTCCAGCGTGTGGCACGACACTCGTTTCATGGTGCCGCCGGTCGCTTCGAGGTGGTGGCCGCGTTCGTCGCCGACCGATTTCCCGAGGCGAGGTTCGTGGCCGACGTCGCCGGCGGACAGGGCATGCTGTCCCGGCTGCTGTCGAAGCGCTACAACCTGCAGGCCGAGGTGATCGATCCCCGCGGCTGGACGCTGAAGGGCGTCGCCGGCCGGCAGGATGTCTACGCCGCGGAGATGGCCGACTACTACGACCTGATCGTCGGCCTGCATCCCGACCAGGCACTCCGCCCGGTGGTCGAGTCGGCCGCCAGGGTGCCCGTCCTCGTCGTACCGTGCTGCAACTTCTGGGAGACCGGTACGAAACTCGGCCGCGAGGCCCTGCTGACCGCGATCACCGCGCATCACACCTCGATCGGCGGCACCGTCGAGCCGATCACCCTGCGATTCGACGGCCCGATGAACCGCGGCCTCATCCTCCGGCCCTAGGCAGAGATCGGTGGTCAACGAGTCCACTCGACCGGTGCCGCCGAACTCAGCGAACCCGATGTCACCTTCACCAACCCCACGAAGCTCCGGCGACGAAGGCAAGGGTCAGGGCGAAGGTTCGCGAAGCTGCTGGACACAGCCACACCGTACCCATCCCGGGGCCGACCTCGGGGGTCGCCACTCGCCGCTGACCAGGTCGGGAGTCAGAGTTCCTGGTGCTCGGCGTGGTCGATCCGAATCCGGCGGACCGGGCGGCTGGCCGTGACCGTGAACCGGTCGACATCGTCCAGGACAAAGGTCGGCGCGCCGCGGACCTGGTCGGCCCGGTTGCGGTGGAAGGCAGCGTCGGCCACGTCCCGGAGCACGTACGCCGGGCGGGTGTCGCGTTGCTGGAACCCGACCTCGACGTTGTCCAGCCGGATGCCCCGGGCATGCCGGACGAAGAAGCCGTAGCCGGGCAGCGAACCGAAGATGTCGATCTCGGGATACTCGTCCTCGACCTCGGGCGGATCCTGCTCGACGTCGCCCGGCATCAGACCGCCGATCACGCTGTGCCGGACGTTGCTGATCCGGACGTCCTCGATCGGATGGCCCGGGATGCCGGCGATCGTCGACGGGTAGCGAGGGTCGGCGTAGTAGGCGATCACGTCGCTGATGCTGACTCGGCGCAGCTTGCCGATCTCGGTGCCGGGCGGTGCACTCAGCCGCGAGCCCAGAAGGGGGATCGGCATCTCCACGTGACGCATGGTGAGGTCACTGATCATCACGTCCTCCAGTAACCCGCCGTCCACGGTCTGCAGGGCCAGCCCGCGGCAGTGCTCGAAGATCACGTTCGAGATGGTGATCTTCTTGAAACCGCCGTTGGACTCGGTGCCGAACTTGATCCGCCCGATCCGCTGGTGCGAGCCCACCAGCTGGAACGTCTCGTCGTACAAGGTGCCGAGGTCGTAGCCGCTGACCCGGCAGTCGGTGATCGTCACGCGCTCGGTGGCCCGGGCCTCGTTCAGCGCGTACGAGCTCTTCAGACAGATCGCGTCGGCGTTCGGTGTGTTGATCGTGCACCCCGTGATCCGGACCTTGCGGCAGCAGTCGAGATTGATCCCGTCCGAGTAGCTGTCGATGATCAGGTTGTCGATCCGCAGGTCGTCCACGCCGGTGAGCAGGATCGCCAGGCTGCCGCCGTTGAGGATGGTGACGTCGCTGATCATGACGTTGCGGCAGAGCTTCAGCGCGATCGCCTTGTTGCCCGCTCCCGGCTTCTCCTCGCCCGGCCCGCCGACCAGTCCCTTCCCGTCGATCACCCCCGGCCCGGCGATGCTGACACCGGACAGGCCCGCACCCCAGATCAGACTGTTGTGCCAGTGGCTGTGGGTGAAGTCCTGATACTCGTTGTCGACTCCCGGCTCGGGGGATCGAACCCCTGGCCGTCGACGGGTGTCGCGGCGAGCAGCGTGGCGCCCTCGGCGAGGTAGAGGGCGACCTGGCTCTTCAGCCGGATCGAATAGCAGGCGTACGTCCCCGCGGGGAGGTAGACGGTGCCTCCAGGACCGCCACCGGCGGGCGCGACCTTCGCAGCCTCGTCGATCGCCCGATTGACGGCTTCGGAGTCGATCACCACACCGTCGCCCCTGGCACCGAACCGCCGCACATCGAAGACCCGACGGGGATCCTCCGGCGGGGTCCGGGGCTGCGCCGCCGCGGTGCCCGGCACCAGCGCGGCGCCGGCCAGGCCGGCCCCTGCCACGGTGATCATGCGGCGACGGCTGATCGACTTGGCCACTGTAAGTTCCTTTCGTTGGTGATCTTGGGCGTTCGACTAGCGGCCGAGCGCTCTGGCTATCGCTACGTCCTTCTGGGCCCGGATCTCCGCGTCGAAGCGGGCAGCGAGTCCGGACAGCTCGCGCACCGTCGATCGGTGCCGGCCGGCGAGATCATGGGTCTCGCCGGGATCCCGGTCGAGGTCGTACAACAGCGGTGGGAGTTGGGCCGGCGGATCATCGCCGCCGGGCTGCAGACCGTTCACCCGACCGGGGCAGGTGCAGCTTCCACCGACCGCGACGAACGGCGTTGAGGGTCCAGTCGTGGTAGTGGTAGATCACCCGCTGCCGACCGCGGCCGCGCCAACTGCGCGACAGGTCGACGCCGTCGATCGGTCGGTCGGTCGGCAGGTCGCCGCCGGCGATCGCGGCGACGGTGGGCAGCACAACGGTCAGGCACGCAGGATCGCGATAGAACGTTCCCGGCCGGATCCGCCCCGGCCAGCGCGCGACGAACGGCATCCGGATCCCGCCCTCGAAGGTGGATCCCTTGCCGTCGCGCAGCCCGCCGGTGCCGTGCAGATCGGGTCCGTTGTCGCTGGTGATCATCACCAGGGTGTCCCGGTCCAGACCGCAGGCGCGGAGTTCGTCCAGCAACCGCCCGAGGTGACAGGAAGAAGGGATCGTGCCGGTGCTCCCGGACGAAGTCGATCGCCCGATCGGTGCAGCGCCGAGAGAGATCGGTCTGCGTTTGATCATCGAGCGACTCGATGATCTTGCTGCCGTCGTCCAGCGGAACGGTCGGTCCAGGTCGAACACCGGGATGCCGAAGAACTCATCGAACCCGTGTTCCAGCGGATTGAGCTCGGGCCGCAGCGCGGGATCGCCGAGATGCCACTTGCCGAAGAGGCCGGTGCGATAGCCCCGGTCGCGGAGGATCTCCGGCAGCGTGCACTCGAAGTCGGACAGCCCGTCGGCCGATCCCGGTCCCGGGGTGTACAGCTGGCTGAACGTGACCCCGGCGGCCCCGACCTGATCGATGTTGGGCGTGTTGATCTTGGTCGAGCCGTAGCGGCTCAGGTCGCCGTACCCGACGTCGTCGAGCATGATCAACACGACGTTCGGCCGCGGCTCGCCTGCTCGGCCGGTGGGTTCCCGTCATACCGAGATCCTCACGGCTCGCGGCACCCGACGTCGTCCGCTCCTCGGCGTACTCGCGCTACGGCGGGCTACGTACCGACGACGGTGGCGTCGGCGCTACGCTGCGCGCCTTCGCTTCACTACCGCTTCCTGGCCAACAGATCGAGCTCCAGCCGTAGGACTCGAGCGCCTAACCGGCGCGCGCCTCCTCGATAGTGCGAATCCCCGCTGGTACGGAGAGGTGATTCGACGCACCGCAAGATCCTTCGACAGCGCACCGAGCATGGCCTCAGCGCGAGAGAATTCCGCACTGTACACGTCATCTTCAGGAAGCTGATCTTCGAATATCCGTCGAAGAATCGCATGTAGCCATTCCGGCACCGGCACTCGATAGCGGTGCCGGGACTTCTTGGAACCGCATCAATCGAGTCGGGTTCCAGGTGTTCTCGTACCCCTGCGCCGCCAGAACGAAGGACCGGATCCCCCAACTCCACGGATCCAGCGCATCCGGGTCGGCCCACCTGGAGGCAACGTGGAGTGAGCGGCAGAACGGTTCGACCAGGACCCAGTAGTCACTGGCCTGGCGCACGCGTCCAGCACCCTCGCCTCATCATCGGCGGCCACCAGGTCCCGCGGAAAGCGATCCACCCGATCCGGCTCCAGGACGACACGCCGCGCCTCCTGGGAGACGAGTCCCTCGGGCTCATGGCGGCGCGACGGCGCGGAGAGCAGTTCCTTCGTACGCCGTTCGAGCGTCAGCATCCGGTCAGCGCGGCTTGCGCCAGACGGAGACATGGCTGCCGCTCTCGGAGGTGAAGGTGTTCCGATGCCAATCCGCGAAGCGTGATTCGAGCTCGAGCCCGGCGAGTTGCGCCATCAGGTCACACTCTGCCGGCCAGATGTATCGAAAGCTGCCAGCGCCATGGCGGAGCGCTCCGGAGTCGGCGTCGCGGTAGTAGTTATGGGTCGTGCATTGCTGGGTGGCCAGGTCGTAGGTGTCGAAGACGGCATGATCATCGCCGATGTCCATCGGGACCGCGTTCTGACCGGGCGGCATGCGGTGGATCGGTGGCACCCACAACTCGATCACGAACCGGCCACCAGGGCTCAGATGGCGGGCAGCGTTTCGGAAGCACTGGACCTGTTCGGCCTGGGTACGCAGGTTGGAGATGGTGTTGAAGACGAGATAGACCAGCGCGAACTCGCTGTGGACGATCGTCGTGGCCATGTCGCCGACGACGACCGGCAACTCCGGCGCACCGATCTTGCGGCGTAGCTGGGCCACCATCGGCTCCGACAGCTCGATCCCGGTCACGGGAACTCCGCGTGCAGCCAGCGGGATTCCTACCCGGCCGGTTCCGATCGCGAACTCGAGCGCAGCTCCGGAGCCGGCAAGCCCAGCCAGGAAATCGACGGTCGGTTCCAGCACCTCCGGGGCGAACGCGCCGGTCGAATTGGCGTCGTAGCCGGCGGCGGTCTTCTCGCTCCACACTTCGTTCGTAGTCACCGCCGCCAGCCTGGCTGCTGCCACCCGGGTCTGTCGACAGGTTTCTGATTGAAGGAGACGGACCACCAGGTTCGGTCTTGGCGCCGCTGTGTCCCTCCCCAGGTTGACGGACGGACAACGCAAGCGGCCCCTCACTCGGTTCATCCCCGGGTGATGAGGCCAGTCGCATCAGTCTGGCGAGGCGGACTTCATCTGTCGGGTCAGAACGCTCGAAACGTCGGGTCAGATCGCCTCAAATTGTCGGGTAAAGTGGCCTGATGTTGTCGGGTAATCAGGTCGAACGTCGGCTGACCAGCACGATCGACGAGGCTCTCGCCGCAAGCCCGGTTGTCGCGATCACCGGGCCCCGCACATCGGGGAAGAGCACCCTTGCGCGCGGACTGGTCGACCAGCGTGGCGGAACGCTCATCGACCTGGACGATCCGTCTGTCCGGGCGCTCGCGCAGGATGATCCCCAAGCATTTGCCCGAGGGCTGAGCGAGCCAGTCGTCATAGACGAGTTCCAGCGAGTTCCGGACCTGCTGGCAGCGATCAAGGCGGAGCTCAACGTCGATCGGCGTCCGGGACGATTCCTGCTCACCGGATCCGCGCGCCACGAGGTCGTGCCAGAGCTGGCTGACTTCCTGACCGGCCGAATCGAGCTGCTGACGCTCTGGCCGTTTGCCGTTGCCGAGGTCCGGCCGGGCATGCTGTCGATCGTCGATCGGATGTTCGACGGAACGTTGTTGGATGCACGACGCACTTCAGGCATCGGTCGTGACGAGCTGATCAACCTGGTCCTCACAGGCGGATACCCAATCGCCGCCACCCTGCCGGCTCGGGCGCGCAGCCGATGGTTCGACAATCTGGCAACACTGATCGTCGAACGTGTCGGTGACGATGTGTCACCGGTCAGACGCCCAGAGGTTTTGGCGCGCTTCCTCCGGTTGACCGCCGCACGGACAGCTCAGCTGCTCAACGTCGCGGAGCTCGGTCGGGATGCCGGGCTCGGCCGTGACCAGGCCGGCGAGTACCTGCGCCTGCTCAAGCTCGTGTACCTCACCGTCGAGCTGCCAGCCTGGTCGGTCAACCTCACTTCACGGGTGTCCAAACGTCCGAAACTGCACCTCGTCGACAGCGGACTCGCGGCGCATCTGCACGGAGTCACAGCCTCTCGACTCTCACCTGTCGATCCTGCGGCCGCAAGCAGATTCGGCGCACTTTTGGAAACCTTCGTCGTCATGGAAGTGATCAAGCAGCTCGGCTGGGCGGAGCAGCCCGCGACCGCCTACCACTACCGGACGGCAGATGGCATCGAGGTCGACCTCGTCCTCGAAGCCGCCGATGGCCGAGTGGCTGCCGTTGAAGTCAAGGCCGGCGGAAGGGTGACCCAGCGCGCTACTGCCGGCCTGACCCACCTCCGTGACCGTCTCGGGGAGCGGTTCGTGGCCGGCATCGTCCTCACCACCGGAAGCCAGGCTCAACGCATCGGCGACCGACTTGCCACGGCGCCGGTCGACACCCTCTGGCAGAGCGAAGCATTTTGATCGGTTTCTGATCATGAGGGCCCTGGCCGTTGACGGGATATCCCAGGACGATCGTCAGAGGATGTCGCACTGGGCAGGGGTCGCCATGGCGTTCGCAGCCGGGCAGCGCTCTCGGACGCCGTACCTCCACGGACGCTGAGATTTCCTCGGATGGAGCGTGAGACAACCGGACTACGCAAGCGGCCTCTCACTCGGTTTATTCCCTTGTGAGAGGGCGTTTCCAGCGGGTGTGGCAGGTGTTGGATTCGAACCAACGTAGGCTGAGCCGGCGGATTTACAGAGCTTCGGACCGCCGACAATAAACCGCGATTGACTAGGCACTTCACTCTGATCCAGCGGCCTGGCGATTGACACCAGACACGATTCAGACACCCTCCCAATGCTCTAGCCCCAACCTGTTTCGCCCCCGAGACATCCGTTACGGACGTACGATCCACCGCATGGACGACATGGCCGACGATCGCGAACCCGAGGCCAGCTGGACTGACGCCCGGGCAGTCCTCGGCGATCGCCTTCTGCGCTACCTCATCCCCGACACAGCGCCGCAGCCTGGAAATTCGGCCCCAGTTGCAGTGCCGCAAGTACTGCAGGGGATTGTCACCGGCCTCATTCGCGTTGACGACCCAGACGCCCGCCGAGGTATGGCGGCCGCAATCCTGTTGCAGAGCGGTGCGGATTCAGACAGCTTGGGAAACTCGCTGCGAAGAATGAGCGGTGGCGACCTTCCAATCATCGCCCACCAAGACAGTCTTACGAAACTGTTCGCCGAATTACTTCTGTATCTCTACCCCGGAATACTCGCCCACGCAGAAGACAACAGCCCTTGGTGGTCTGCGCTTGCCCAATACGCACCGCTTCACAATCAATGCATTCAGGCTCTCCTGGATAGCAGCATCGGGCAGGTTCTATATCCCGACGGAGCACCAGACGACCCCGGCGATCTGTACGGGGGAATTATCTGCGATCTCTACTCGACATCCCATTCAGGTAGCCTTCAAGTGCCTATTCTCCTGGGGAACATGGTGCAGTATGCCTGCATCCGAATGAAGTTGTGGGGTGACCTTGACCTCAGCCTGACCGTACGCGCCGCCGAGGACACCATTCAGACTCTAAAGAACCTCGTACATAAGAAGCCAGTTGACAGCCCCTGCATATTCACAATCGACGGTGTATGTATCGAGGGCCAAGGTGACGCTCACGCCGGTAAGTCTGGCGTAATCGCGACGCCCCATGGCAGCATCGGATTCACGACTGTACCAACGCGACTACTCGCCGTTATCACGAGGGACCCTGCCAACCCCGACGACGAATCAAATCGCGATCGGCACAATAAGGCATGGCAGGAACATCATGCTGACCTCCACCGAGCTCGAGACGATGCAAAGAGCGCGATCGACCGCGTGCGACTTGCAATCATCTTGGCAGCGCGTACCGAGAACTCAACTTCCGTGCGACCACAAGTCGGGCAATGGGTTGTTTACTCACCCTTTGGGAACACCATCATTGACTCATTCGAAAGACTATGGTCCCACCCGGATAGAGGGCCAAGGTCACCAGGATCTACAGGAGACGATGAAAACCCAGAGCCGGAATCAATATCCCCGACCGTGAGCCGCGACTCGTTCCAGGAGGCAATGGAGCTCTGTAAGAGAGTATCTACGAACCTGGACATTGGAGTCTCGCGGATCGTAAGAGCCACAATTGAGCGAGATGACCCCGTCGACAGCTTTATCGATGCAATTATTTGCTGGGAGAATCTTATTGGCGCCTCGCCGGAGACGACATTCCGTGTTTGTGCCGCGATTGCGCATTTAATCCACCCGGACGCACCGAGTGAACGTTTCGACGAGTTCGAGAAGATGAAACGGATGTACAGCTTGCGCAGCAAGGTAGTGCATGGTTCCAAACACCTCAGCTCGATCGACGCCTTCGAAAAACGTGACTACGCGATCGATATCGCATTGCGGGCGATGCGAGCGGTGCTGGCCCGGCCTGATTTAGTAGCACTCAAGAACGGCCGATCCGACCGAATACTGGTCGGCGCCCAGGGGCTGGAGCATTGAGGAGGCCCGATGAGATTGGCCCCTCCAGTCGGGCCAGTCGGGCCAGTCGGGCCAGTCGGGCCAGTCGGTGTGCCTGAGAAGTCAGCAGAGCCCAGCACCGACTGGAATTCGAACAAGCTGAGGGCCTATGCGGCCGAGCGTGGCGTGACAACGTCTTCCGCGAGAACCCGGACGTGCTCGACGCGATCGACGCGGCGAAGTAGGTTCAGTCGAACCCACGAACTGAGGCATCCCTCTGGGGCGTCTCTTTGTGTTTCTTAGCTCTGCGTTGAAACTGCACCCGTTGAACGACTGCTTCAGCGCGCACCAGACGTTTGCCAGGGTCTTCGTCTAACAGCTCGGTGAAGACCGTAACCTGATCCTCCGATTCGAGCCCCACTCGTGCAATCATGTCGACGATGCCAGCTAATTCGCGGATCTGTCGTCGTTTTGGAATCTGGCTGATTCGCCAAACGCCCGTTCGATCTTGTTCGAGCCCGAACAGTAGACAGATGTTCGGCACTTCGGCCCCATCAATTCCAAGGTGGTTCGCAACTTGCTTTGTCGTCCGAGGAACCTCAGTAAACTGAATCCATTTTGAGATCGAACCAAAATCATCATTGAACTTCTTCTTAAGCTTCCCGACCGCCGCAACAGCGCTCGCGAATGTTCCAGTCATTCCGAGCCCATTGAGAGTTGCTTTGACCACGGGATAGTCACAGGCCAGGTTCCAAGCGTCTATGGCAGTTTGGAAGTAGTCAAATAGACCACCAAGCTCTTGAACATTGATGGCAACGAGCATCCGACGCGGGTTGACTGGCAGCACCCCGGCTTCGACGGTCCGCAGGATGTCGGCGACAGTGATCTTGCTGCTCACGAAGTCAAGGTCGGTTTGGGTCCATTCCCTGCCAGTCTGATCAACATAGCGATCGATCCATACATGCTCGCCGTTCAACCCCTCGAAGGCGAAGCTTGATACCACGCTGTAGTCATGCGGAAGCACAACGTACGAGTTGGCTGGGATCGTGATATCCAGTTTCCGGAGGCCGATAGCCGTGACCTCGCTGAGCGTCATCTCCGGCGTGGCCTCAACCTTGGTCTTCGCTCGCTCTTCCCACGGAAGATCTTGGCCGACCTTGACCAGGACGTCCTCCGGGCCGTCGAACATCCAGCTGTCCGGAAAACTGAACACACCAAACTCGATGATCATCGCACCCCTAGCTCTTCACGCATTGTATTTAAGAACCCACCTGACGAGGACTCCATTGCTAGCCTGATCTGCTGCCTAAGGTGGACGGTCCTTGCTTCGCTTGTCCGCCCGTCATCCTTCATATCCAAATACAGCGCTGTGAATGCGAGAGTCACATTCTCATATGCACCCTGATACTCTCCAGCAGCTTCCCGCACGCCTTGCCCGCCTATTAGAAACACGGGTTGCTGCTTCTCGGCCAATAGCGTTTCGGCAGCAACGGCTTTGAGTTGCATCTGGTGCAAAGCGTCAATTTCTGTATTGGCAGGTAGCTTGTACCCGTTTGCCTCAATAGAATCGTTCTGGACGCTAATCGAGAACCGTGCTTCTGAGGTTTCTCGGACCGCGTCAAAGTAGGCGCTATAAACCTCAAGCCGCTTGTCACGCCAGTACTGGCTAAGTTGCATGCCACCGGACAAATTGGTCGTTATCAGCCCCACAACGAGGCCGATCAATGCCGCGACTACAGAGATGAATAGTGGATGACGGGTGAAGTGCTCCTTCTTCTGCTCGCCACCTGCGTCGTCCTTGTCGGTCATAGTTCAGCTTTCCCGAAGGTCGCATTTTGAATCAATGCACGAATGTTTCAATTTGACGCTTATCCCAACCTTGCTAGCGGAACGATCGTAACGGTTCCGGCTGATACCGGGGACGAATCGTTCGAGGTTGCCTTCGGTCACGGGGAACGGTTCAGCTGAACACGCCCGTCACGATCGGATACCTCAAGGCAGTCGATGGCGACGCCCTTACGATCCAGCGAGGCCAGGGGGCTCAACCAGTCGGGATGGTAGACAGAGTCGCCCTGGCTGACGGACGCCGACCCTACGTGTGGCTGCCCGCCAGAGACATCCGACGCGTCAAGGCGACCAACGAAGAGTGGGAATGCCCGGACTCTGACAGCGCCGACCTCTGACCTCTCGCCGAAACACCATAGGCTGACTGGTGCACACAAGGAGACGGGAGAACCGCGGCAGATGGGCGAGGTCACGGCGCAGGCCGAGAACAAGATTCGAGAACTGATCACCGCGGGCGAACTTGCGCCAGGCGACAAGCTTCCCTCCGAGCGAACGTTGGTCGAGGACCTCGGCGTCAGCCGCACTACCGTCCGGCTGATCCTGACGCGCCTGGTGGCCGAAGGTCTCGTAACAGCCGCACATGGCCGCGGATACTTCGTCGCGGAGGCCGAGGCGTGACTCAGGGGGCGCCGGCCTGGCAGGTCCGCGGCGAGCGGACGATCTACGACAGCAAGTGGGTTCGTCTGGGACTAGTCGATGTGGAGCCGCCCGGAACGGCCCGATTTGAGCACCACGTCGTGCATCTGTTCCGTGTCGCGATCGCTGTCGTGCTGGACGACCAGGATCGGGTGCTGATGCTCTGGCGCTACCGGTTCGTGCCGGATCGCTGGGGATGGGAATTGCCCGGCGGGATCGTGGAATCCGGCGAGGATCCGGGGACTACTGCCGCGCGTGAGGTTGAGGAAGAGACCGGCTGGCGACCGCGCCAACTTCGCCACCTGATGACCTTTCAGCCGATGGTCGGCATGGTGGACTCGCCGCATGAGTTGCACGTCGGTCATGGCGCCGATTTCGTAGCCGAGCCCGAGCTCGGTGAGGAGTCCGGCCGGGTGGAGTGGGTCCCGCTGGCCGATCTTCCCGGCATGATCGAGCGCGATGAGTTGCTCGGTGCCGGAACCCTGGTGGGAGTCCTGCGACTGCTCGCGCTCGGTGACGGGCTGGTCAGGCCGCGAGGCTGATCTGCTCGATTCGGCGCAGGTAACGCACGGATCCGGTGCGGTTCGCCACCTGTCGGGCTGCCCGAAGATGGCCCTTCGCATCATCGATCTCCCCGCGCACGAGGTGGCCCTGGGCAAGGTCACAGCGGACGCCAGCTTGGGCGCGCGTGAAGGTGCTATCCATGGTGTCGAGTGCGCGGTACGACTCCCTGACCCCTTCCTCGTCCCCAAGGAGTGTGAGGGTGCAGCCGCGCCACCGGGTGAGGTGGCTGCTGTCCAGGAACACGTTCGGCAAGGTGGGATCCCGGTCCTCGTCCGCATCCGGGAGACAACCCGCCGCCTGGTCGAGCGCGTCACGGGCGGCTGCGTCGCGGCCGCCGGCTGCGCTGAGTTCAGCCTCGGCCGCGAAGAACCAGGCGCGGATGCGCGGGGTTAGCTGGGCACCTCCGGTACGTCGCGCCTCCTGCACCAGATCTACGGCCAGGTCGGCGCGCCCGGCGTCGGCGAGCACGTAGGCCTGCTCACCCATGGCGTGGGCGAGGTGGATCCCGTCGCCGGCCTCGCGGGCAGCAGACTTCGCCGTCTCGTAGTGTCGCCAGGCTCGATCGGCCGCGCCGGCATCGAGCGCTTGCCACGCGGCCAGGGTTGACGCCTCGGCGAGCGCACGGGCAATGGGCACGCGTGCGTCGGGCAGCACTGCGAACGTCAGTGCATCTTGAAGGGTTTTGAGGTGCGAATTGACCGGATCGACTAGGGACGATGCGCCCATCTGGCGATCGAAGGTCCGAAACAGCTCGGTCTGCTCACGAAACGTCTGGACCATCCCGGCGCTGGTCGCACGGCAGGAGTCGATGCGGGCGATGAGTTCTTGATAGCCGTCCGCGTTCGGCATGCCTCCGGCCGCTCCGGCGCTGGCGGTGAGTTCGTCGGCGGTCAAGCCCAGGAGCGCCGAGAGGATCCCCAGATAGGGCTTGCCGATCGTCCGCCGGCCGTTCTCCCACTCGGAGATGTAGACCTTCAGGCTGGCGGGAGACGCGATGTCGATCAGGTGCTGACGGGCGTGGTTCTCAATCTCGAACAGCAAGCGACTCTGCGACCAGCGGCGGGCGGATCGTGCCCGCTTCAGACCCTCAGACATCCTTAAACTCCCAACCGTGCAGGCTTGCATACAAGGTCACCATAAGGCCGGCAGTCCAACCTTGTCTACAAGCCGGTAAGGTCGGCGCCATGAGCACGCCGACGACTGGCCAGCGGACGCCGCCCACCTCTCCCCGATACCTGCAAATCGCCGATGACCTGCGCATCGCGATCGAGGCGGGCGACCTCGCCCCAGGTGACCAACTGCCGTCACTTCAGGCACTCGCCGAGCGGTACGGGGTGAGCGTTGCCGTGGCTCGGCAGTCGATCCAGCTACTGCGATCGCAGGCGCTGATTACCACCGCGTCAGGCAAGCCGGCGACCGTTCGCGAGGCACGAACGCGCTCGATCTACTCGAACAGGGCCCACTGGGAGAAGCGCGAGCGCGCCAACTGGCCAGAGGCGAAGCGCCGGAATCACGGCACGATCGAGGATGAGATCGGGCTGTCCATCCGTGATCTCGGGCTGGAGGTTGACTACCAGCGGGTTCCGGCCGATTCGCAAGAGACGCCTGAGTGGCCCGCCGGGACTGAGCTTCTGCGGCGTGAGTACGAGACGACCAAGGGCGGACGCCGGATCGCGCGGACGCTCAGCCACATCCCGCTCTATCTGATCGAGGAGAACCCGGATCTACTCGACCCGGCGAACGAGCCCTGGCCCGGCGGGATTCACCACCAACTCAGCACGGTCGGGGTGTTCTTCGGCCGGTTTGAGGACACGGTCACAGTGCACGTTCCGACGACTGTCGAGATCGAACGATGGGGACTCAGCCCCGGCGAAGCGCTGATCCAGATGCGTTCGATCGGCTGGTCTGAAGATGATCTTGACGGCCAGCCGGCGTTCGTTAACCGCATCTGGTATCCGGCCGAGACGACGGCCTTGCGGTTCATCACCGACGTACCCCGCCGGGCCTAGATCGCCGCCCTCACCCCTGCCTGCAAGGCTTCAGAAACCCTTGCAGGCAGGGGTTTTTGCTGTCCTGAGTTACACCTGGACTCGTTGATCATGACGCCTCACTGAGGCCACTGGATCTGCCGGGGTTAACAGCCTTGGGTTAACCCCTGTTGTCTTCCGAGACGTTTCGTCAGCCCGTTTCCTGGTGGCCATGGAAGAGCGGACCGAGACCAACCGTCATCGCGTAGGTCTTGACACTGGTACACACCAGTTGTCTACTACTGGTGTGCACCAGTTGGTTTCGGTCCACAAGGCGAATCGATCTAGGAGGTGCGTGATGGTGACGATCCCGTTGGTGGCGATCCTCGCGATCCTGATGTTTCTGGCGGTCAAGTACTGGAAGCAGGGAGCCGGCGGCGCGATCGTCGGTGTGTTTCTGGGACTGGCGTTAGCCAGCACGGCGGTGGGTCCGCCGATCATGTCCGGCCTCAACACGTTCTGCGACACGGTGATCAGTGCGATCAACGCGGGCATCAACGGTGGTGGTCGGTGATGCCGCGCCAGCACGTGGACCGCCCGATCTTGGTCCGTGCCGCGGCCGAGGGCGGCTACTCCTGGACCTGTCTGGGATATCCGACCTGCCCGGGCATCGGGCGGGAACGGTCGCAGATTGAGGCAGTCGCGGCCGGTGTTGATCATCTCCGGACCGGGCACCGCCCGACCGCGATGGCACGGGCGGTGGCGGCGTGATGGCGGCCGGTGCGGTGCGTTCGGTGTGGCCGGTGGTCGCGGTGGCCGAAGCTGCGGTCATCGGTGCAGCTGGTAGCCGCTGCGAGTGTCGGGGCCTGTGCGGCCGGCCTCACGCGAACGGTGGCGGCCGGTGCGATGTCGAGCACCGGCGGGGCCGGCGGCTGATGATCGTCCCGGCAGATCCCGAGGTCGGGCTAGGCACGGTGGCCGCGGTCCGCGCGGCGAAGCGGGCCATGTGCCCGCCCTGTTGGGAACTGGCGCACCAGATCGCGACGCGGCAGGCGACCGAGGACCGCCTGGCGGTGATCGAGCCGCTGTTCCCTGCTGATCTTGGTGGGGGTGCGGCGGCATGACCGAGTTGCGATTGATCAAGGACGGCGTTCCGGCCGGTAGCTGGGCCGATCCCTTGCCGGAGCCGCTGCTGACGATCTCGCAGGCGCGGGCGCATCTCGCGCTAACGCGGGCGATTCAAGATCAGTACGACCAGGGCGTGTTGACCCCGTGCCGGATGGATCCGGGCACCTGGGACGCAGACGATTCCTCCACTCCGGTGCAGCGGGAGATCAAGCGGGCGGCCCGGTTGTGCCGGTTCGCGTGTCCGGTGTTCGCAGAATGCCGGGCGTTCCTGGCGACCGAGCCCCCGGTCCACGGGATCGTCGCGGGCGAGTTCCGCCGGCATCCGCGGGATGAGCGGCGTTTCAAGACGACGTACGGGCCGGACATGCGGGCGGTGTGGGCGGCCGAGACCGCCGACGACGACGGACTGGACGGTGCGGCATGACCAAGATCAAGACGACCCCGACCAAGGCCAAGATCGGCGGGGAGAACGCGCCGGATCCGTGGGTGCGGGCCGGGCTCTATGTGGTGATCGTGGCCGCGATCGTCGTGTCCGGCGACACGTTGATCTTCCTCGCGGCACAGGCCGGTTGGGGCGGCTGGCGGGCGTGGCTGCTGCCGGTGCTGATCGACCTTCCGGCGTTCCTGGGTGGCCGGATCTGGCTGCGCAGGCAGCAGACCAGCCCGGAGACCCGCAGCTATGCCCGGCGGCTGACGCTGGCCGCGTTGGGTGCCTCGCTGGCCGGAAACGTGTCG
Organism: uncultured Actinomycetota bacterium; assembly: GCA_963746025.1. Classification (GTDB taxonomy): domain Bacteria; phylum Actinomycetota; class Actinomycetes; order Propionibacteriales; family Propionibacteriaceae; genus Microlunatus. Next base: position 566,091 of record CAVUZU010000006.1, on the reverse strand, counting down.
GGCCATCTGGTACACGCCGGGCACCTGCCTGCCGGGCTGGCGTTGGTGATCGTCGCGGCGATGGTGGCCCCGATCGTGTTGGCCGCGGTGCTCCACCTGGACGCGCTGCTGTCGCCGGCCACGCATCGCAAGACCCGCGCCGACTCCAAGACCGATCCGACCGCGACCCTGGCCAGCGCGCCGACGACTCAGGCCGCGATCATCGCCAAGCCGGACTCCGCCTCGATCGAGCCGACCCGGCCGGCCGAGGCCACGGCGAAACCGACCCCGGCGGACGTACGGCCGGGGACAGGCAAGGCCCTGGCGCGAGAGGTGTGGGACGCGGCCCGCGCGGAGGGCCGGACTCCGGACGGGGCCGAGCTGGCCGCGGCGACCGGCGCTACCCGCCGATCGGGCAACCGGTGGCGACAGGAATTCCTCGCCGCCGACGGCGACACCGAGACCGAAACCGAGTTCGAAAGTGAGGCGGCGTGATGACCGCGACCACGGGACCCGAAACCCCGAACTTCGAGGACGAGACCGAGCCGAGCGGCGTGATCCCGTTCCGCCGGCCTGGCACCACGGGACCGTCCTGGCCGACATTCGACCAGGATGACGACCAGGCCGGTACCCGAGGCCGAGACGAGGCCGACCCGGCCGATTTGGACCAGACCGACCTCGCCGAGGCCGACCTGGACCAGGACGAGGCCGAGCGGGACGAGGCCGGGACCGGCTCGGACCAGGACGAGGCCGGCGGCGTCCTGGTGCTGCGGGACAGCGGGACGGTCGCGGTCCCGGACGACGGGACCGACCCGGACCGGGACGAGGACGAGGCCGGGACGGTTGTCCTGGTCGATCCGCCGACCGGGACCGGTCAGGGTGTCCTGCCGTGGGACCGGGCCGCCGAGCGGCGGGACGTGATCCCGGTCTGGGTCCGGGACCCGGTGACCCGTAAGGCCGCGGTGGTGTGGGTGGCCGGGACGGCCCGGCACGTCGCGGCATTCCACGCCGCGCGGACCCCGATCTACGTCGGCCGCCTGCTGGTGCAGTCCCCGATCGGCGCGACCCGGCTGCTCGGCCGTTGGTCCCGCTGGGTCCGCGACGCCGACACCGCCCCGCTGCGAGTCCACGCGATCCAGCACGCCGACGCCGAGACGCACATGCGGCTGATGGAGAAGACCGTGAACCGGCAACGGGTCCGGGGCGTGCTGTCCCTGCTGATCGCCATCAGTGCGGCCGTGGCGGCCGGGACCGCGATGGCGGTACTGCCGGACCCGGTCCTGGTCGTCCTGGGCTGCGTCCTGGTCGGACTGTTCGGGTGGGTCGGGACTCCGGCGGACAAGCCGGTCCTCGGCCGGGCGGTTACGCCGGACAAGGTGCCGGTCCTGACCTCGGACCTGGTGATCGGCGCCCTCGGCGCCCTTGGGATCGCGGAGATGAACAAGGCCCTGCGTCCCGGCGGATCCGGTGTGCATTTCCCGCAGCCGATCACGCGGGACGGTCCCGGCTGGCGTGCCGCGGTAGACCTGCCGCCCGGCGTGACCGCGGCCGACATCCTGGACCGCCGCCCGGCCCTGGCCTCGGCCCTGCGCCGCCAACTCGGGTGCGTGTGGCCGGAGGGTGACCCGGAGTCCCACGAGGGCCGTCTGGTGCTGTGGGTCGGGGACAAGGACATGGCCCAGTCCAAGCCGGCCGCCTGGCCGCTGGCCCGGTCCGGTCAGGCCGATGTGTTCGCCGAACTGCCGTTCGGTGTCGATCAGCGCGGCCGGCCGGTCACCATGACGATGATCTTTAACTCGCTGCTGATCGGCGCGATGCCTCGGCAGGGCAAGACGTTCGCCCTGCGGGTCGTGCTGCTGGACCTGGCACTGGATCCGTCGGTCCTGCTCTACACCTACGAACTCAAGGGCACTGGCGACCTGGAGGCCCTGGAACGGGTCTCGCACCGGTACGCCTCCGGGCCGGGCGACGACGCGACCCTGGACCGGCTGATGGCCGGCCTGCGCGAGGTTTACGCCGAGCTCGAACGCCGGGCCGGGGTGATCACGAAGCTGCCCAAGGATCTGTGCCCGGAGAACAAGGTCACGCCGGACCTGTCCCGCAACCCGAAGCTCGGCCTGGCGCCGATCGCGTTGGCGATCGATGAGTGCCAGGAACTGTTCACCTCCGACAAGTACGGCGACGAGGCCGAGCAACTGTGCCTGGCGATCATCAAGCGCGGCCCGGCGCTGGGGATCATGTTGATCTTGGCCACGCAGCGGCCGGACAAGGACTCCCTACCAACCGGCATCAGTGCGAACGTCGGCATCCGGTTCTGCCTGCGGGTGATGGGCCAACTCGAGAACGACATGATCCTCGGCACGAGCGCCTACCGGTCCGGTCTGCGGGCCTCGGACCTGACCAACCGGGACAAGGGCATCGGGATCCTGCGCGGTCACGCCGACAACCACCAGATCACCCGGACCTACTACATCGACGGCCCGGCCGCGGAGAAGACCGCCCAACGCGCCCGCGCGCTGCGTGAGGCGGCCCGGACGATCACCGGGCACGCCGCCGGAGACACCCCGGACACTGCCCCGGTGGTGTCGCTGCTGGACGACCTGGCCGCGGTCTGGCCCGACGGCGCCGATAAGGCCTGGTCGGAGACGCTGTGCGACCAGCTGGCCGCGCTGCGGCCCGACCATTACGGCCAACTCGACCCGGCCGGCCTCGCCGCCCAGATCCGCCCCTACGGGCTCAAAACCGCCCAGGTGTGGGGCACTGACCCCGCCACCGGGAAGGGCAGCAACCGCCGCGGCCTCGACCGGGCCGACCTCGCCGCCGCCCGCCGCAAAACCACCAGCGGGGAGGCCGACTGACCAAACCGCCGGCCAGGCAGGGGCGCTAGACCTAGCAGCCCCGCTAGCACATCCGTTCGGACGCTGACCAGGCACGACACCGGTCTAGCGGCCCCGGCCAAACACGCCCGAAATGCAAGTAAATGCCTGCTCAGCGGGCATCCGACACCCCTCCGAGCCGATAGGAGCTAGACCCTTCATGACTACCAACCGACTCCCCACCGACAGCCCACTACTCGACCTGCTCACCGACCTCACCACCGAGAACCGGCGACTCCTGGCCGAGCGCGCCCGGCTCGACCGGCGCCTGTGCACAGCGATCGGTGACGCGAGCCATTACCTCACCGCCGCCGGCCGAGCCAACGCCGAAACCATCCGGCTCCGAGCCGCGATCGCCGAGCTAGTCGCCCTGGTCGATCCGCTCGCAGGGCCGGCGATCGACGCCGGGCAACTCCGCAGCGCGATCGGCCCACCTCGCCGCCGTCGCCCGGCCGATCGGAGATGCGGCATGACCCCAACCGCGTTCATCGTGATAATGCTGGCCAGCCTCGCGATCGTCACGGCGCTCAGCCTGGCCGTGACGTGGGCCATCGAGCCCGGCAACCCCGACTCGCCGGACCCGGACCAGCGGCGTATCCGATTCCGGTTCCAATCGCTCTACCGATGGGGCGCCGACAACGGCCCAATCGGGATCGCCGTGGTCGTCGCGATCTTCGCCGCCACCTACCTCGGCCTATGCCTGGCGGCCGTGGCGATCATCCGGCTGATCCCTGGGCTTGTGGCATGACTGCCGAACAGACCGCCGTGATCTTCTGCGTGGTTGCCGGGCTCGGTCTGCTTTACCTCGCGACCTGCTGGCTCTGGCCCTTCGCTGCCTGCCGACGGTGCACCGGATCAGGCAAACGACGATCTCCCGGCGGCAAGTCCTGGCGTGATTGTCCCCGCTGCAAGGGCACCGGCCGTCGGCTCCGGCTCGGCCGGCGGATCGCCAACAGCCTCGGCCGCACCCGCGACCACACCAACAAGCACCTATAACTCGGAAGGAACCCCAACCATGGCCAGCACGACCCCGGACCGGCTCGCCCGGCTCGCCGACGAGGCCGCCGAAGCGATCCGCACGATGAACCACGCCACCATCACCGACATCGTTCTGCCGGCCCCGGACCTGTATCCGGTGCTGGGCAACCTCGCCCCGCTCGGGCACCGGCTCCAACAACTCTGCGGCCAGCTGTCCGACGCGCTCGCGCGGTCCGCCGACCACTACGACCTCACCGAGGACGACGGCGCCGATCCCGCCGTCAGCATCGCCGCCGCGCGCGACCTGCTCACCGTCGCCGCGGCATTCGCCGGCCACCTCGGCCGCCACCTCGATAGGGCCCAAGCCGCGATCAGCCGGCAGGGCTACCAACCCACCGAAACGAATTGATCATGACCGACATCCACGATCCCCACCGCACCATCCGGACCGGCCTCTACAAGGCCGGCGCCCTGCTCGGCGACGCCCTGGACGACGCCAACGGCACACCGATGGGCGGCCGCGATGCCGCCATGCTCGCTGCCGCGCTGGCCGACCTCGCCGACCTGCTCGCCGACCTCTGCGACCAGGCCGTCCGTAACCACGCCCTCGCCGGCCACACCGCCACCCCGGCACCGGGTAGTCCGCTCACGACCGGCGAGCACTTCCGTGCCGCCGAGCGCCGGGCCAAGGAGACCGCGAACGTGCTCTACCGAGCCCACACCACCCATCAGCCGGCACAAGCCGCCTGAACCCCACCCGGAAGGAAACCGCCATGAGCAACGACACCACGATCACGATCATCGGGAACCTGACCGCCGACCCCGAACTCGGCTTCACCCGCGGCGGCGATGCCTACGCCCGGTTCGTCATCGCCTCCACCCCGCGCCGTTACGACCGCACCAGCAACGGATGGACCGATGGCGAAACGATCTTCCTGCGCTGCACCGCCTGGCGCGACCTCGCCGAGCACGCCGCCGAGTCCCTGACCAAAGGCGTCCGGGTGATCGTCACCGGGCGGCTCCGACAGAACAGCTGGACCACCGACGACGGGCAACAGCGATCTTCGATCGACCTCGACGTGGACGAGGTTGGACCGTCGCTGCAATGGGCCACCGCCAAGATCACCAAGGCCACCCGCACCGAGCGGCAATCGCGCCCGGACACGGCGCCGGCCGGCGGTGACCCGTGGACCACAACGCCGGCCGGACAAGGCCAACCGGTCCCCGCCGGAGCCCCGGCAGACGCGCCGCCGTTCTGACCCCGTGCTGGTGAGCGAGTCCGGAGGCTGCCACCTCCGGGCCGCTCGCCGGCCAACCCTTCAAACCGAATCCCACCACCCCGGAAGAGATGGCGATCATGACTCAGACGCAACCCTACGCACTCGCCGTCGCCCTCGACATGGCGCGGCGCGGCTGGAAGATCTTCCCCCTCAAACCCGGCCGCAAAGTCCCCGCCATCATCGGCTGGGAGAACGCCGCCACCGGCGACCCCGACCGGATCCGGCGCTGGTGGAACCGCCCCGACCACACGGCCGACGGCATCGGCATCGCCTGCGGTCCCTCCGGCCTACTGGTCATCGACTGCGACCGCCCCAAACCCGGAGACACACCACCGCCGGCCGAGTGCGGTTTGCCGAGCCCGAAACCGCACTCCCTCACGCGCGTGCGTGCACACGGACGCCTAGACCCCTGCGAACCGTTGCCTGTCCAAACCGCACCGCACAGTGCGGTTCTGCCGTCGGCCGGGATCCGAGACGGGGCCGACGCCCTCGCCGCCACCGCAGAACAGGCAGGCGAACACTTGCCTATCGAGACGTTCACCGTGCACACCGGGAGCGGCGGCCTGCATCTGTACTACCGCCAACCCGAACCCGGCCTCGGCAACAGCCAAAGCCGCCTCGCCTGGCACGTCGACACCCGCGGCCGCGGCGGCTACGTCGTCGCCGCCGGCAACCGGATCGGCGGCCGCGTCTACACCATCACCCACGACGCGCCAGCCGCCCCGCTCCCGGCCTGGATCGCCCAACGGCTCACCCGACCCAGGCCGACCGTTGCCACGCCGGCCGAGGTCCAGACGGACCGGCTCGGCGGCTACCTGGCCGCGGTCGTGGACGCCGAGGTGCAACACGTCACCGGCGCCCTGCCCGGCGAGCACAACCGGGCGCTCTACCTCGCCGCGCTCAACCTCGGCCGCCTGGTCGCCGGTCACGCGCTCGACCAGGCCGCCGCCTACACCGCCCTGATGGCCGCCGAACAAACCCTGGCCGCGACCTGCCCCAAGGCTGACCACACCGACCAGCAAGCCCACAAAACGATCACGTCCGGGTTCCGGTCCGGCGCCCAACGCCCGCGAACGATCACCTCCGGAAAGACCGCGGCGTGAGCCACCAACCGACCGCCGAGACCCTGCGACAACTCCGGCCAGTCGAGCCCGACTGGATCCCCGAGCCGGCCGGGCCCCGGCCGGTCCTGCGACGGCTCGCCGAGGTCGACCCAACGCCCGTCGACTGGCTCTGGTATGGCTACCTCGCCCGCCGCAAACTGCATGTCTTGGACGGTGACCCCGGCCTCGGCAAGACGACCGTATCGCTCGACCTGGCGGCCCGCGTGACCACCGGAGCTGCCTGGCCCGATGGGCAGCCCGGCCAGGAACCCGGCGGCGTCGTGATCATGACCACCGAGGACGAACTCGGCGACACCATCCGGCCCCGGCTGGACGCCGCCGGAGCCGACGTTGACCGCGTAGTCGCCCTGTCGGATATCGAGTATGACGACCACGAAGGGACCCACGAACGATCCCCCGTGCTGCCCGACGACATTGACCACATCGTGGCCGCGATCGAGGCCGTCAACGCAAGCCTGGTGATCATGGACCCGCTGATGGGATTCCTCGCCTCGCGGATCGATCCACACAAGGACGCCAGCATCCGCAAAGCACTCGGTCCACTGACCAAAGCAGCCGCCCAATCGGGCGCCGCCGTGATCATGATTCGACACCTCAACAAAGGTGATTCCACCAACGCGCTCTATCGCGGTGGCGGTTCCATCGGCATCGTCAGTGCTGCCCGGCTCGGCCTGGCAGTGGCCCGCGACCCCGACAACCCAGACGGCGTGATCTTCGCCAGCGTCAAGAACAACCTCTCCCCGCGAGCCGACAGCCTCGCATTCCACCTGGAAGAAACCGACAACGACCGAGCCCGGATCGCCTGGGACGGCCCCACCGGACACACCGCCGACGAACTACTCGGCGGACAAAGCGGCAGCATGGCCTCAACCTCCCAAGATCACGCCGCCGCCTGGCTCGCCGACTACCTGGCCGAGCACGGCGAGACACCACGCCAGCAAGTCCTCACCGACGCCGAAGCCGCCCGGATCCCGGTCCGGACACTTCGCCGACCCGCCACCCTCGCCAAGGCCGGCGCCATCTCCGAACGCCGAGGGTTTCCGGCTACCGCCACCTGGCGGCTCAAGTCGGACCACGCCGCCGACGTTGGCCCGACTGGCCCAACTGGCCCAACTGGCCCAGCTGGCACCGATTCGCCCGCCACCCTCGAATCCGATTCCGGAAAGGACGTCTCGTAATGACTTCGAAGCGTGAACTGTTGACCGTCGTGGAGTTCTGCTCCGAACTCGGTATCTCCCGATCGACGTTCTACGAATGGCGAGCCAAGCGCAAAGGCCCCCGAGCGATCGTCCTGCCGTCCGGGTCGCTCCGGATCCGGCGTACCGAGGTGGAGCGCTATCTGGCCGCGCATGAGGAACCTGACGCGGCATCTGGCAAGAGTCGCCGCTCGGCCGCCTGATCCATAACCGTGCGATATTCGGATTGAGGATTCATGATCAATATCAGTTACGACGTGAAGGTATTCAAGCTCGGGAAGGCTCTGAGGAAGGACGGGAAGTGGAGCCACAGTGTCCGGTGGTCGGTGGACGGACGCCAGCGTCGCGAGACGTTCCGCACGCTGGCACACGCCGAGAGTTTCCGATCGTCCCTGCTGACCGCATGCCGGCAGGGCGAGCCGTTCGACCTGGACACCGGCCGGCCGAGCGCCTGGAGTCGCGGCGAAACCGATCAGAACTGGTACGACTTCGCCTGCGAATACTGCGACATGAAGTGGCCGGACTCGGCCGCCACATCGCGCCGGAGCCGGGCCGAAGGGCTGATGACGATCACGGTGGCACTGATGGATTCAAGCCGTGTTCCGAACCCGGACAAGGAGGTCCGCCTGGCATTGAAGCAATACGCCTTCAACACACCGCAGCGCGATCGAGTCGAATCCTCCGAAATCGGCCGGATCCTGGACCGAGTGCGGGAAGCGAGCCCCAGAGTCTCGGCGCTCGGTGAGCCGGGTGTATTGCGACCGCTGCTCTCAGCAATGGGTGAAACCCTCGCCGGAAAGCCAGCGAGTGCGGCGTATGCAAATCGGCGTCGAATGACGCTATCGAACGCGATCATGTACGCCATCGAGAAGGGAATCCTGGCGGCGAACCCACTCCGCCAGATGCAGTCACTGCGACCCGTCCACAAGAGCAGCGGTCAAATCGACCGTCGATCGGTGATCAATCCTGGCCAGGCCCGGTCCCTGCTCGCAGCGGTCGGAAAGATCAAACACTCCGGCCCGCGCCTGGTCGCATTCTTCGGCCTCCTGTACTACGCGGCCCTGCGCCCCGAGGAAGCCGTGTGCCTTGAGAAGTCCTCCCTGGACCTTCCAGAGTCCGGCTGGGGAACTCTGCACCTCGGCGGCGCATCTCCCGACGCTGGCGCCATCTGGACCGACAGTGGCAACACCCGTGATCAACGCGGACTGAAGCACCGGGCCGTTAACGATGTGCGCCCAGTGCCCTGTGCGCCAGAACTGACCGCGATCTTGCAACACCACCTCTCGGAGTTCGGCACGGATCCGGATGGGCGACTGTTCTGGGGCGTTCGCGGTGGCGCGATCGACTCCAGCACTTATGAACGGGTTTGGTCGCGTGCCCGCGCCGTTGTATTCAAGGAAGCTGCGGCGACCTCGCAGCTAGCCCGGCGACCCTACGACCTCCGCCACGCGGCGGTCTCGACCTGGCTCAGCGCGGGCATCGATCCGGCGCAGGTGGCCGAGTGGGCCGGGCACTCGATTGCGGTCCTGCTCCGTGTCTACGCGTCATGCATCGACGGGTCCGGGCAGCTGGCTCGGCAGCGGATCGAGGCAGCCCTACGCGGCTCGATCGGCGATGTCGCCTGAGGTCGTCAGACACAATTCAGACACAGAGAGCCGCCACAAGCCGGATACGGCCGGACAGATCCGGACCCAAACGGAAACGCTCCCCGACCTGTATTCCCTGGTCGGGGAGCGTTTTCGCTGGTGTGGCAGGTGTTGGATTCGAACCAACGTAGGCTGAGCCGGCGGATTTACAGTCCGCTCCCTTTGGCCGCTCGGGCAACCTGCCGTGCTGAGGACTCAGCGGGCAGAACAATAGCAACAGATCCGCGGACTCCCCAAAGCGGTTAGCCGGAGGCCGACCCGGTGCGGTCGCGGCATAGTGTCGAGCATGGGCAACGTGACGATCAGGAGTGCGCAGAGCGGCGATGCCGAGCGGCTGGCCGAGGTCTACGAGTGGCTGTTCGCGCCACCCGGATCCCGGCCAGCGGACTGGGATCTCGCCACGGCCGTGCGGCGGCTGCGCGGCGTGATCAACAATGCCGAGCGGTCGACCGTCTTGCTGGCCGTCGACGAAGTCGACAAGATCATCGGATTCTGCAGCGTCTACCGCGACATCGACTCCGTCCGGTTCGGCCCGCGGGCTTGGGTCGAGGATCTGGCGGTCGATCCGCAGGGCCGGTCGCAGGGGGTGGGCCAGGGACTGCTCGACGCCGCCCGCGGCTGGGCCGGCGAGCACGGCGCCGTACACCTGGAGTTGGACTCGGCCGACGGCCGCGCCGACGCCCATCGGTTCTACCGGCGGGAGCAGCCGCTCTGGGAGTCCCGCCTGTTCGGGTTCAGCGTCCGACCCGGCACGCCGACAGCCGAACCCCACCGGCGCGGCTGGGCAGAATAGGCTCGGTCCACTGCGCCGACAACACGATCCAGCGGAGGTAGGAATGGCTGCAGACAGCTCGTTCGACATCGTCAGCAAGGTCGATCGGCAGGAGGTCGACAACGCGCTGAACCAGGCCGCGAAAGAGGTCCGGCAGCGGTTCGATTTCAAGAACACGGACGCCAAGATCGAGTGGTCCGGGGAGCAGATCGAGATGGAGGCCGTCTCCGAGGAGCGGGTCAAGGCCGTGCTCGACGTCTTCCAGTCCAAGCTGGTCCGGCGTGGCATCAGTCTGAAGGCACTGGACGCCGACGACCCGCGCTCCTCCGGCAAGCTGTACAGGATCACCGCCACGGTCACCGAGGGCATCACCCAGGAGAACGCGAAGAAGGTCTCCAAGATCATCCGGGACGAGGGCCCGAAGGGCGTCAAGGCTCAGATCCAGGGTGACGAGCTCCGGGTCAGCAGCAAGAAGCGCGACGACCTGCAGGCCGTCCAGAAGCTGCTCAAGGACCAGGACTTCGACTTCGCGATCCAGTTCACCAACTACCGGTGATGCGCCTGCGGGCGGACACCGAGGACTCGCATGGGGAATCAGACGATCAACGTCCGGACCTGGTCCAAGACCGTCCCGCGGCACGGCTTCAGGTCAGGCGACCTGGACCTGTATGTCCTGAAGGAACACGCCGACATCCTCCGCGCGCTCGGACATGAGCGCAGCACCATCCGAGGCCGCGATGCGCTGGAGGTGATCGTCAGACTGGTCTGCCTGTTCGCACTCGTCGGTGGTGTGAGTACGCTCGGCGGCACGATCCTGAGCACCGTGGGCGGAGTGACCCGTCCGGTTGGCGAGGCCGACGCGCTCGATGACGACCTCGGGATCCCGATCACGATGTGGTGCTTCGTCGTCGTGTTGCTCGGGGTGGTCGGGATCGCCTACCGGTGGTTGACCACCCGGCGTCACTGGACCGGAATCGAGATCGGCTTCCTGATCGGCGCCATCGCCTGCGGTGGGATCGCACTGTGGCAGCTCGGGCATGACCGAGGGGTTGCCGTCCTCGACTTCACCCCCGCCTCCGTCCCGGTCTGGCTCACCGTCGCGGCGGCTGCCCTGCTGTTGGCGGCTGTGCTGATCTTCTCCCGCGGCCGCCGCGTTCCGGTTCCGCAGCACTTTCGAGCTGTCGGCACTCCGAACCGGCAGCAGGCGCTTGACCTCATCGCAGCCCTCGAGCCGCGGGTGCGCGAGAAGCGGCTCGATGAGCGCCGGCGCGCGATCACGAGACTGCGGGAACGTGGCCTGATCGACGAGCCCGAAGCAGCGGACCTGATGTCCTCACCGTTGGGATCCTCGCCGACCACGGACACCCGATTCGGCGCCGCAGCTCGTCGGGAGCACCGGTGAGCCGCGACCGACCCGCAGACCTGGCGGCCCTCGACCGGGCCGTCTCCGAATGCCGGCGCTGCCCACGGCTGGTCGACTGGCGGGAGCAGGTCGCGCGGGAGAAGCGGGCGGCCTTTCGGGACGAGATCTACTGGGGCCGCGCGGTGCCCGGCTTCGGGCCCGCCGACGCGGCGCTGCTGATCGTCGGGCTGGCGCCCGCGGCCCACGGCGCCAACCGGACCGGGCGGATGTTCACCGGTGATCGGTCCGGCGAGGTGCTCTACGCGGCCATGCATGCGGTCGGCCTGGCCTCCCAGCCGACCTCGGTGCAGGTCGGCGACGGCCTCACCCTGGATCGGACCCGGATCACCGCCCCGGTGCGCTGCGCGCCACCGGCCAACAAGCCGACGCCGGCCGAGCGGGACAACTGCCGGTCGTGGCTGGTCCAGGAGCTGGCCCTGCTCCGCCCGGCCATCCGGTCCGTGGTCGTGCTCGGCGCCTTCGGCTGGCAGGCCTTGCTCCCGGTGCTGCATCAAGCCGCCTGGCAGGTCTCCACTCCTCGACCGGCGTTCGGTCACGGGGTCCGGGTCGACCTGCCGGCGCGCGACGGCGGACCGCCGTTGGCGGTCTTCGGCTGCTACCACGTGTCGCAGCAGAACACGTTCACTGGCAAGCTGACCCCGGCCATGGTCCGCGACGTCCTGAGTACGGCCGCGTCCGCGGCCGGAATCGGGTAGCGGACGAAGATCGGGGTAGATCCCACCGGGACTGTCCGGCGGGATCTTCCGCAATGATCACTCGTCGAGGTCAGCCCTTCAGGGCACCGGCCGCGATGTTGGCGATGAAGTGCCGCGATCCGATGATGAAGATCCCGATCAAGGGCAGGACGCTGATCAGGGCGCCGGCCATCACCATGCTGTAGTCGGTGATGTAGATCGAGTTCAGCGTCTGCAGCGCGGTCTGCAGGGTCTGCTGTTTCGGATTCACCAGAATGATCAACGGCCAGACGTAGTCGTTCCAGGCACCGATGAAGGTGAAGATGCCGAGGAACGCCAGGCCACTGCGGAGCATCGGGATCCCGACGTTCCAGTACGTCCGCCAGAAGCCGGCCCCGTCGATCCGGGCCGACTCCACCAACTCGTCCGGGATCGATCCGGCCGCGAACTGGCGCAGCAGGAAGATGCCGAACGCGTTCGCCGCGCCGGGGATGATCAAGGCCTCGAACCGGCCGACCCAGCCGATCTCCGACATCAGCACGAAGCTCGGCACCAGGGACAGGCTGCCCGGCACCAGGAACGTCGCGATCAAGATCACGAACAGCACATTCTTGCCCGGGAAGTGATATTTGGCGAAGGCGAACGCCGCCAACGAGTCGAAGAACATCACCAGCACGGCACAGGCCAGCGAGACGAACAGGGTGTTGATCAAGGCACCGATCAGATCGATATTCGACACCACGTTGGTCAGGTTCTCGATCAGGTGCGGGCCGAAGGTCAGCTTGGGCGGGTAGTCGAAGATCTCGGCCGTGGTGTTGGTCGACATCACCACCAGCCAGTAGAAGGGATAGAGCGACAACAGCACGCCGATGATGATGCAGACATGCGTCACGATCCGGCCGACCAGATTGCGACGGACGGCGTTACGGTCTCGGCGACCTTGATCCGGATCGGTGACCGGCTTGTCCAGCAGGGTGGTCATTTCGCCGCCTCCCCGTCGTTACGTCCGGGCTTGATCTTCATCGAGTCCCGCTCTCGGACCAGCCGCCAGTTGATGATCGCGAACACCGCCGCGAGGATGAACAGCGCCCAGGCGATCGCCGACCCGTAGCCGAAGTCGAACTGCACGAACGCCTGCGTGTACTGGTAGAGCACGATCGTCATGCCGGCCTCGTTCGGCCCGCCTTCGTTGCCGAGCAACACCTGCGGCTCGGTGAACAGACTCAGGCCGCCGACCGTCGAGGTGATCACCGTGAACAGGATCACCGGCCGCAGCATCGGCACCGTGATCGAGGAGAAGATCCGCCAGGTGCTGGCGCCGTCCACCTTGGCCGCGTCGTACAACTCGGTCGGGATGGCCTGCAGCCCGGCCAGATAGATGATCGCGTTGTAGCCGGTGAAGCGCCAGATCACCATCACCGCGATGGTGATCTTGATCCCCCAGTCCGAGGACAGCCAGGGCACCTCCTCCAGGTTCAACGCGGTCAGCGCCGAGTTGACCAGGCCGAACGAGTCGGAGAAGACAGACCCGAAGACGATCGCCATCGCCACCATGGAGGTGACGTTGGGGATGAAGTAGGCGACCCGGTAGAAGCCCTTGAACCTGATGTTGGAGTGCAGCAGGAAGGCGATCACCAGGGCCAGGAAGAGCATCGGGATGGTCGAGATGAACCAGATGATGAAGGTGTTGCCGACCGCGTTCCAGAACCGCTCGTCGGTGAGCAGGTACTGATACTGGGCCAGGCCGACGAACTTGATCTCACCCATTCCGTCCCAGTCGGTGAACGACAGGAAGATTGAGAACACGATCGGGAACAGCCCGAAGATCAGGAACAGAATGTAGAACGGCGCGATCGCCAGATATTGCGGCAGGAACTTCCGGAACGGGTTGGGCCGCTGCCGCGGCGCCGGTGCTTCGGCCGCCCGGGCCGGCACCGCCTCCGTGGTCGTGGTCATGACAACACCCCCCGCTTCGCCAGCACCTTGTTGCTCTGGTTCACGGCGTCGTCCCAGGCCCGCTCGGGGTCCTTGCCGCTGGTCTCGACGTTGTCGACTTCCTTGCCGAAGAAGGTGGTCTGCGCCTCGTACGTACTCACGAAGGTGGTCGGCACCGCCTTCGCCGCCTCGGCGAAGAAGGCCAGCCCGTCCTGATCACCGAAGAAGCCCGACTCGTCCTTCATCGAGCCCGAGGTGAACGACGACGGCGTCGAGGGGAACAACTGGATCTCGTTGAAGGTCGCCGCCTGAGTCTCCGGCGAGGTGAGCCACCGGATGAACGCGACCGCGGCCTCCGGGTCCTTGCAGCCCACCGGCACCGCCAGGAAAGAGCCGCCGCTGTTGCCCGGTTTCACCGGCTGGCTGGCGATCCGCCAATTTCCCTTCGTGTCCGGCGCGGTGTCCTTCAGGACCTCGCCCCACCAGACCGCCTCGATGTTGCCGGCGGTCTTGCCGCTCACCCACGCCGAGTTCTGATCACCGCTCGTGTTCGAGGTGAAGCCGGCGGTGACCTTGGCCTGGATCGCCGTCATCGCGAGCTCCCAGGCCTGCCGGACGGTGCTGTTGTCGTTCTCGTACAGCGGCCGGTTCTGCTCGTCGAAATAGCGCTCGGTGCTCGCGTTGATGAACTGGTTGAAGAGGCTCTTGCCGGCGTTCACCATGGCTCGGTCGGAGTTCGTCCGGAGCTTCTGGCCGAATTCGATCCACTCCTCCCAAGTGCGCGTCTGCGCACTGACCTCCTCGGGTTCGCTGGGCAGCTTCGCCTCCGCCATCAGGTCGGAGCGGTAATAGAAGCCGGTCGGCCCGGTGTCCATCGGCCAGAAGCAGAAGCGGCCGGTCGGCGTCGTGCCGAGCTTCCACTTCCACGGGTAGAACTCGGCCTCGACGTCCTTCGCCCCGTAGTCGTTCAGGTCGAGGAACTTGTCCTCGGCCAGGAAGTAGAGCGAGCAGTTGGAGTTGATGCCCGAGATGTCCGGGATGTAGCTGCCGCCGGCCAGACTGGTCCGCAGCTTCGTGTCGAACGTGCCGCCGATCGTGTCGGCGCGCAGTCGCTTGTCGGTGCCCGGGATCTGCTGCGCCGCCTGCTCCAGCAGCTTGGGGCTGACCGATCGCTTCCAGTACCACAGCACCAGCTCGCGCGGGTCCGCGGAGATCGAGGTCTGCCCGCCGCAGCCGGGTAACAACCCGGCCGCTAGGGCAGCACCACCCAGCCCGAGTAGACCTCGGCGGGACCATCGTGTCATTGCCACACTCCTCATCATTGAGAGCTGTCGGGCATGCAGAAAACATGATCGTGAACGATCACGATCGTGATATGGACCGTTCCTTCCTGTCAACCCTTCACCAGGTCACAAAGTGGTTGACTGACCCCGTGGAGCGAGTTAGCGTGATCATGCTGTGAACGTTCACGGCCATACGGTCGGGAACCAGGACCTCACTGTTCGGAGCCGCACACCCATGGTCAATCCCGTTCGCTGGGCCATCATCGGGCCCGGAAACATCGCTCGCCGCTTCGCCGGGCAACTCTCCGCCAGCCAGTACGGCACGCTGGTCTCGGTCGGCAGCTCGGATCCCGCCCGGGCCCGGGCCTTCGCCGACGAGTACGGCGCCGCGAACGCAGGCGATTACGCCTCGGTGCTGGCCGACGACGGCGTCGACGCCGTCTACGTCGCCACCGTGCACACCAGCCACGCCGAGCTGACCATCGCGGCGCTGCAGGCCGGCAAGCACGTGCTCTGCGAGAAGCCGATCGCGCCCAACCACGGCCAGGCGATGGCCATGGTGGACGCGGCCCGCGCCGCCGACCGGGTGCTGGTCGAGGCCTACATGTACCGCTTCCACCCGCAGACCAAGAAGGTGCTGGAGCTGGTCGGCAACGGCACGATCGGCGACCTGGTGCACATCGACGCCGCGTTCTCCTTCGCCACCGGGCGCTCCGAGGGCCGGCTGTTCGACCCGAATCTCGCCGGCGGCGGCATCCTCGACGTCGGCGGCTACCCGGTCTCGTACGCGCGGGCCATCGCCGGCGCCGCGGCCGGCAAACCGTTCCTCGATCCCACGACGCTCGAGGCCAAGGGCACCGTCGACGGCGGCGTCGACGTCTGGAGCGTCGCCCAGTTGACCTTCGCCGGTGGGGTGACCGCATCGGCCCGGACCGGCATCCGGGTCAGCGAATCCGCCGTCACCGTGTACGGCACCAAGGGCCTGATCAAGCTCACCGACCCGTGGACCCTGTCCGAGCAGCCGGTGCTGACGCTCACGGTGGCCGGTCAGGATCCGGCGGAGATCACCTTCGAGGCGAAGCCGTACGCGCTGGAGGCCGACGGCCTGGCCGCCGCGGTCGGGGTCGGCGAGACCACCGAGATGAGCCTCGACGACAGCCTTGGCAACGCCAAAGCGCTCGATGCCTGGCGCGCGGCGATCGGCCTGCGCTACCCGTTCGAGGCTGACGACGCCAACATCCCGACCGTCTCCGGTCAGCCGCTCCGGGTGGACGACAGCACGATGCTGTACGGCGAGATCGCCGGCATCGGCAAGCGGGTCTCCCGGTTGGTGATGGGCTGCGACAACCAGCCCAACCTGTCCCATGCCTCGGCGCTGTTCGATCACTTCTACTCGCTCGGCGGCAACGCCTTCGACACCGCCTACATCTACGGTCGCGGCGCGCACGAGACGCTGCTCGGTCAGTGGATCCGCAACCGCGGCGTCCGCGAGGACGTCGTGGTGATCACCAAGGGCTCGCACACGCCGCACTGCGATCCCGAGTCGCTGTCCCGGCAACTGCTGGAGTCGCTGGAGCGACAGGGCACCGACTACGCCGACATCTATCTGATGCACCGGGACAACGAGGAGATCCCGGTCGGCGAATTCGTCGACGTCCTGGACGAGCACGTCAAGGCCGGCCGGATCAAGGTCTTCGGCGGTTCGAACTGGCGGCCGGAGCGGATCGACGAGGCCAACGCCTACGCCCGGACGGCCGGCAAGCAGGGTTTCGAACTGCTCAGCAACCACTTCGGCCTGGCCGAGGCCTACGACGTGCCGTGGCAGGGTTGCCGGCACGCCACCGACCCCGAGTCGAAGCGCTGGCTGGCCGAGCGGCAGATCCCGTTGCTGCCCTGGTCGTCGCAGGCCCGCGGCTTCTTCACCGGCCGGGCCCGGCCCGATGATCGCTCCGACGAGGAGCTGGTGCGCTGCTACTACAGCGACGAGAACTTCGAGCGGCTGCGCCGGGCGGAGAAGGTCGGCGCCGAGTTCGGCGTCGCGGCCACGGCGATCGCCTTGGCCTTCGTGCTGCACCAGCCGTTCCCGACGTTCCCGCTGTTCGGGCCGCGATCGATCGCCGAGACCCGGTCGTCGATCGACGCGCTGAAGGTACGGCTGACGCCCGAGCAGGTCGCCTACCTCGACCTGGCGACCGACTAATCGCCTAGGCGATCGACCTCCGGCTCGTTAGCCTCAGCCACCATGAGCGCCCGATCAAGATCGCCGGAGGCAGCACCGTCGCGCGGTGCTGCTCCGGACCCGAGGGCTGCTTCGGCGCATCGCGCGACGATCAACGACGTCGCCGCGGCCGCCGGGGTGTCCCGGCAGACGGTGACCCGGGCGATGAACGGCATGCCGGGGATCAATCCGGCGACGAAGGACCGCGTGCTGACCGCGGCGAAGCGGCTCAGCTATCGCCCGTCGCGGTTCGGCCGCGGCCTGGTGAAGCCGGAGCCGCACACCCTTGGTCTGGTGGTCGACGACCTGACCAACCCGTACTACCCCGAGCTGGCGTCGGCCGTGATCGGCGAGGCGGCCAAGCAGGGCTGGAACGTGATCGTGGCCGAAAAGATCCACGCGACCGACCGCGAGGAGTTGTTGACCGAGGTGGCCGGTCAGGTCGACGCACTGCTCGGCTATCTCAACGATTCCGAGGGACTTGATCAACTCGGCGACCTGCCGTGCATCCAGTTCGACAGCGAGCCCGGGTCGACGATCGGCGGCATCGAGATGGACTTCGAGCCGGCGATGGGCGAACTGGTCGATCACCTGCTCGGCCGCGGCGTGCGGCACCCGGTGTTGCTCGACATCTCACCGCCCGGGCCGTTGTCCCGCCGCGGCCAGTGCTTCGTCGACCTGATGCGGGACCGTGGCATCGATCCGCCGGTGACCCAGGTGCGGGACAACTCGATGGCCGCCGGCGCCGCCGGCAGTCAGTCCATCCTCCAAGATCATCCGGAGACGGACGCGATCATGGCGTTCAACGACGTGGCGGCCTGCGGCACCCTGAAGACGCTGCGCCGGGCCGGCATCGAGGTGCCGGGCCAGGTCAAGGTGGCCGGGTTCGACGGCCTCGGTCTCGGCACCTACGTCTCCCCCGAGTTGACCACCCTGGCGCTCGACGTCCAGGGTGTCGCCGCAGCGGCGGTCGGGCTGGCGTTGGGCATGGCGGCCGGAGAGATCCCCCGCACCGGCCCGGCCGCCCGGCGCCGGCTCTCGTACCGGTTGGTGGTCCGCGAGTCCAGTTGATCTTGGCCGACCAAGATCATGGCGACTCGCCCGGAATGACGAACCGGAGAATTCTGCGGTCAGCACTGTTTTCCGATACTTTTCCAGGCCTAGGATGTGGCTGACTGCGAGCCCGCTCGACTAACGAAGGAGGATAGCCATGGGTTTGTTCGATGAGCTGAAAGAGAAGGCAGGCGATCTCGGCGACAAGATCCAGGACGGCTTCGAGGCCGCCAAGGACAAGGCCGAAGATCTGGTCGACGACGTGAAGGACCGCTTCGACGGCGACGACACCCCGGCCGACAAGGTCGAGGGCGGCTCCGACTCCGCGGCCGACACCGTCGGCGAAGGCGTCCAGAACGTGGCCGACGCGGCTGATTCTCCGGCCGTGCAGGAGGCCGCCAACGCGGTCGACGACGGTGCACACAATGCGGCCGAAGGCGTCGGCGATGCCGCGCAGGACCTGCAGGACAAGGCCGACGAGCTGCGGTCCGACAACAGCTGACTCGATCTCCGAAACCGTTGGGCGCCATCCGATCCGGGTGGCGCCCTTCGTCTGTCCAGCCGTCCCGGGCTGCGCGGGTGCCCGGTTGCTGGCAAGCTGAGTGCCATGACCAGCCGGATCTCACACACCAGCATCGACGCCAAGAACGCCTACGCCCAGTCGGTCTTCTGGGCCCAGGTGCTGGGGATGACCGAGGATCCGGACGATCCCAACGAGCCGGGCCACGACGAGTGCTTGATCATGTCGCCCGACCGCACGGTCGAGGTGCTCTTCATCGAGGTGCCGGAGACCAAGACGATCAAGAACCGGATGCACTTCGATCTTCGCCCGACCGACCGGACCCAGGCCGACGAGATCGAGCGGGTGCTCGCGCTCGGCGCGACCGTGTTCCAGGATCTGCGGCAGCCGGACGGCTCCGGCTGGATGACGCTGGCCGATCCCGAGGGCAACGAATTCTGCATCCTGCTCAGCGACCAGGAGCGCGCCGCCTACCTGGCTCGCGCGTCCACCGCATCCTGATCCGAACCTCCCCGGCCCGAGAGGTGATCGTAGGCTGAGCAGGTGAACCTGCTACCCCGCCCGTCGTCGGTGACGACCGAAGCCGGCACCTTCGTCCTCGATCATGATCTGCGCCTCACCGCGCCGCCCGCCTGGGCCGCAATCGCCCGCCGGCTGCTGACGCCGGGCACCGGGTTGGAGCTGCTGCCCGGCGACGACGGAGCCGTCGTCATCACCGAGACCGACCTGCCGCCCGAGGCGTACCGGCTGGAGGTGCGGCCGGACAAGATCACGATCGCGGCCGCCGACGACCGGGGTGTCAACTGGGCGATCCAGACCCTCCGGCAGCTGCTGCCGCCGGCTGCGTTCCGGCCGGCGCCGAGCTCTGATGATCTTGCGATCGACTGCGTCACGATCGAGGACCGGCCCCGGTTCGGCTGGCGCGGCGTGATGCTCGACGTCGGCCGGCACTTCATGCCGCTCGGCGACCTGTTCCGCTTCGTCGACCTGCTGGCGGCGCACAAATACAACACCTTCCAGCTGCACCTGACCGAGGACCAGGGCTGGCGGTTCGAGTCGAAGAAGTACCCGAAGCTGCAGCAGCTCGGCAGCTGGCGGACCGAGACGAAGCGGCACCTCGATGATAACGGCGACGGCACCCCGCACGGCGGCTTCTACAGCCAAGATCAACTCCGGTCGCTGGTTCGCTACGCCGAGCAGCGCGGGATCACCATCGTGCCGGAGATCGAGTTCCCCGGCCACGTGCTGGCCGCGCTCGCCGCGTACCCGGAACTCGGCAACCACCCGGAGTCCGGCTACCAGACGGCGACCACCTTCGGCGTCTTCCCCGAGGTGCTGAACATGACCGACGACGCGCTCGCCGTGGTGTTCGACCTCTACACCGAACTGCTGGAGATCTTCCCCAGCCGGTACGTGCACGTCGGTGGCGACGAATGCCCGCGGACCGAGTGGATCGGCAATCCGGCCACCGAGCGGCTGGCCGCGGAGCGTGGCCTGGCCGGTCCCGAGCAGCTGCAGCGCTGGTTCACCGAGCGGCTCCGGGACTGGCTCGCCGATCATGGTCGGCAACTGGTCGGCTGGGACGAGATCAACGACGAGGGACTGCTCGTCGGCGCGGTCACGATGGCCTGGCGGAAGGCGAGCTACGGAGTCGCCGCGGCGCAGGGCGGCGGTGACGTGGTGATGGCGCCGACCTCGCACACCTACTTCGACTACTACCCCAGTGATGATCACGACGAGCAGTACGGGATCGGCGGCCTGATCACCACCGAGCAGGCCTACACCCTGGAGCCGACCGACGGCATCCCGGCCGAGCTTCATGATCGAATCCTGGGCACCCAGTGCCAGATCTGGACCGAATACATGCCGTCGATGGGCCGCGTGGAATACATGCTCTTTCCCCGCGCCTGCGCCCACGCCGAGGTCGCCTGGTCCGACCCGGCGGACCGTGCCTGGCCGGAATTCTCCGACCGCCTCGCTGCCCACCTGGAGCGACTGGACGCCCTCGGCGTCAACTACCGCCCCGAAGCCGGCCCACACCCCTGGCAACAAGGCGGCACCGGCCCCCTCCGCCGCCCCGACGCCCACAAATAACCGCCGACCCGTCACATCCGCGGCCGATCTAGCGGGCGTGTCGAAGCGGATGTGACGGCTCGATGGTGCCGGCGTGGGCCGGCGCCCGAGTTCGGGGCCCGCACCCGGTGGGTGCCCGACGGGTCCAGGGTTCCCTGAGGCCTAGATGAGTAGGTCCAACGGGTCGCGCGCCGCTCAGCGCCCGGCCCCGTTGGCCGCTCGCATTCCGGCCCGGCAACACCTCAGCCAGCCCGCCTTGATCCGCGGCGACGAGCGGTCCCTGATCAAGCCCAGCTGTCGCAAATTTGACGACGGTGGTTCCGTTCCACCGGCGAAATCGGGCCGGATCGCGAACCATTGTCAGATCTGCGACACGGCCAGCCATCGGGCTGGCTGCCGGGACGGTCGATCACCCGGATCGCACCCGACGACGCTGTGAACCGCCAAGTGACACAAATCGGAAGCGCAACGTGCTCCCGACCGGCGAAATCTGGATCGAACCGGCGTTCTGCCCCCGATTTGTGTCACTTGGGCCTGCTGCACGTCTGCCGCGACGGCGGGCCGGCCCATCGCCGGCACCCGGACCCGGATCACCAATCGCGCCCTCGCCCTGACCGCCGCGATCTGCATCGGCACCACCACCCAACGCAGCCACACCGCACACGACCATGACCCCTTGGCCTCATTCATCTAGGCTGCGGCGATCGCGGAGGAACTCGCGGATGTCCTTGATCAACAGCTCGGGCTCCTCCAGGGCGGCGAAGTGGCCGCCCCGATCGACGTCGTTCCAGCGCACGATGGTGTTCTCCCGCTCCGCGTACCGACGGATGCCGACGTCGTGGGCGAAGACGATGGCCGCGGTGGGCACGCCGGAGTTCTCGTTGCCGACACCCCACGGCTGGTCCTGCGCGTAGCCGACGTAGCCGGCCGTGCCGGCGGTGCCGGTCAGCCAGTAGAACATCGCGTTGGTGAGCAGCCGGTCCCGGCCGATCACGTCACCCGGATCGGCCTGCAGCGGATGCGTCCATTCCCGGAACTTGTCCATCACCCAGGCGAGTTGGCCGACCGGTGAGTCGACCAGTCCGTAGCCGAGGGTCTGCGGCCGGGTCGACTGGATCGCGATGTAGCCGAACTCCTGCTGCATGAAGGTCTCGACCCGCGCCACCCGATCCTGCTCCAGCGCCGACAGCGACCCGCGCTCCTCGTCCGACATCGGCAGCGGGGGCAGCGGACCGGGCCCGCCGTTCACGTGCACGCCGACCACCCGGTCCGGGGCGACCCGGCCGACGGCGGGTGAGACCGCCGCCCCGATGTCGCCGCCCTGCACCGCGTACCGGTCGTAGCCGAGCCGTCGCATCAACTCGTCCCAGGCCCGAGCGATCCGGTCCGTGGTCCAGCCGCCCGAGGTGACCGGGCTGGAGTAGCCGAAACCGGGCAGCGCGGGGATGACGACGTGGAACGCGTCCGCGGCCTCGCCACCGTGGGCGACGGGGTCGGTCAGCGGACCGATCAGGTCCAGGAACTCGACCACCGATCCCGGCCAGCCGTGGGTGAGCAGCATCGGCAGCGCGTCGGCCTCGGCCGAGCGGATGTGCAGGAAGTGGATCGGCTGACCGTCGATCTCGGTCTTGAACTGCGGATGCGCGTTCAGCTCCCGCTCCGCCGCCCGCCAGTCGTACTCCTCGCGCCAGTAGCGGACCAGGTCACGCAGCCAGCCGACCGGGACGCCGGTGTCCCAGTCGTCGCCGGGCAGCGCGGCGGGCCAGCGGGTCGCATCGAGCCGCGCGTGCAGGTCGGCCAGCTCGTCGTCGGACACCTCGATGCGGAAGGAATGGATCGTCTCGTGGTTCATGTGGACCACACTAGAATCGACCTAGGGCGGAATCGGCCCTAGGTTGACGAGAGATTTGACGACATGCGAGAAACCTCGGCCCGGCTGCTTCGGTTGTTGTCCCTGCTGCAGGGGCCGGTGCCCCGGAGCGGCACCGAACTGACCGAACGGCTCGGCGTCGACGCCCGCACCGTGCGCCGGGACATCGAGCGGCTGCGCGAGCTCGGCTATCCGGTCGAGACCACGCCCGGGGTCGCCGGTTACCGGCTCGGCCCCGGCACCGGCGTGCCGCCGCTGCTACTGGACGACGACGAGGCGGTGGCCGTGGCCATCGGCCTGCGGACCGCCGCCGCGGGCACGGTCGCCGGGATCGAGGAGAGCTCGCTGCGGGCCTTGACCAAGCTCGAGCACGTGCTGCCGTCCCGGCTGCGGCACCGGGTCCGTACCCTCGGCGCGGTGACCGTCCCGGTCCCGGCCGGCACCGCGGCCGTCGACCCGGACGTGCTGGCGGCGGTGGCCGCGGCCTGCGCGACCCACGAGCAACTGCGCTTCGACTACCGCTCCGGTACGAACGAGACCCGGCGCCGGACCGAACCGCACCGACTGCTGCACACCGGCCGGCACTGGTATCTGGTCGCCTGGGATCTCGACCGTGCCGACTGGCGGACATTCCGGCTCGACCGGCTGCAGCCGCGGACGCCGACCGGGCCCCGCTTCACCCCGCGGGAGGCGCCCGAGATCGACGCCGACGGCGCGACCGTCCGGCGATTCTCCACCGGCGGCTACCGCTACACCGGCCGGTTCACCCTGCACGTGCCGGTCGAGGTCGCGGCGGATCGGATCACTCCGTCGGTCGGTTACCTGGAGCCGGCCGGCGCCGACCGCTGCACCCTGGTCGCCGGCTCCAACTCCCTGGACGAGTTGATCTTGTACGTCGGCCTGTTCGGCTTCGAGTTCGAGGCCCACGACCCACCGGAGTTGATCACCCGGATCAAGGAACTCACCACCCTCCTCACCCACTCGACCGACCACGCCCGCTGAGTTCGTGGTGCGTTACGTCAGGGGTGTTCGCTCCCTGAGCCTGTCGAAGGGCTAGGCCCGATCCGCCGTGGCTCGCTGGATCAGGTCGGTCAGCGAGGCGTGCACGCGGCGCACCTCAGCCAGGTCCATGTCGAGCTTCCTCATGATCGCCGGCGGGATGGCCAGGGCCTTCTTCCGGAGTTGCCGGCCGCGCGGGGTCAGGGTGATCCGCAGGCTGCGTTCGTCGTCGGAATCGCGCTCGCGGCGGACGTAGCCGGACTCGGCCAGCCGCCGGACCAGCGGCGACAGGGTGGCGGCGTCGTTCGAGACCAGGTCGGTCAGCTCCCGCAGCGACAGTGAGCCGTGCTGCCACAGCGCCAGCATCACCAGGTATTGCGGATGGGTCAGACCCAGCGGCTCGAGGATCGGCCGATAGAGCCCGATCACGGTCCGCGAGGCGACCGCGAGAGCGAAGCAGACCTGCTGTTCCAGAGCGAGCAGATCCGGCTCCGGATCGGGAATGGTTTCGGCCACGACCGCATTATACTTTGTGTACGAATAATTCGTGGACGAAGTAAATGAGGAAACCATGACTGAACCAGATCGCGGCCGGCGCGGATCGGCGCGGGCGACGGAGGAGCAGAGTCTCGACCTGGTGCAGCGCGTGGTGATGAGCACGGTGATCTGGGTCGTCTTCGGCTTCCTGACCACCGCGCTCGCGATCTATCTCGCCGCGCGCGGCGAATCAGATCTCGGCCGCCAACGCACCCTCGCGCTCTGGGTGATGACCGGCGTGATCGGCATCATCGCCGCCGTGGCCACGCTGGTGATCAACCGCCGCAAACCCTGGCATCCCTTGGTCCTGCTCGGCCTGCTCCCTCTCCTGATCTCCGCCTTCTGGATCCTCTGACACCGCCCGATCCCGGTCCGACCCGGCCCTCAACCCCCATCCCGCCCCGGCCCTCAACCCCCATCCCGCCCCGGCCCTCAACCCCGATCGACCCGTCACATCGGCCGCGACACGCCGCGAAAACGGCCGCGGATCTGACGTCTCGGCGGGATTTTCGCTGACCCGTCACATCCGCTGCCGTTTTTGCGGCGTGTCGCGGCGGATGTGACGGGTCGGCGGGCTGGCGGCTGAGGCCGCCTGAGGCCGGGCGCCGGTTCATTTCAGGCCGCTGGTGGCGATGCCCTGAACGAAGTATTTCTGGGCCAGGA
Organism: uncultured Actinomycetota bacterium; assembly: GCA_963746025.1. Classification (GTDB taxonomy): domain Bacteria; phylum Actinomycetota; class Actinomycetes; order Propionibacteriales; family Propionibacteriaceae; genus Microlunatus. The sequence goes on along the minus strand of CAVUZU010000006.1, from coordinate 540,992 downwards.
CGTAGACGGCGATCACCGGGATGATGGTGATCGAGGAGGCGGCCATCAGCAGGCTGGTGGTGGAGAAGTATTCGCCGGAGAACTGGGCCAGCGCGATCGGCAGGGTCTGCAGGTTGGTCGAGTTGATGAAGATCAACGGGCCGAACAAATCGTTCCAGGACTCGATGAAGGTGAACACGGCGACCGCGGCCAGGGCCGGCTTGACCTGCGGCAGCATGATCCGGGCGTAGATCCCGAAGACGCCGACACCGTCCACCTTTGCCGCGTCCTCCAGTTCTCGCGGCACGCTGAGGAAGGCCTGCCGCAGCAGGAAGGTGCCGAACACCGGGGTCATCACCCGGGGCACCCAGAGTGGCATCTGGGTGTCGATCCAGCCGATCCACTGAAACAGGATGTACTGCGGGATGAGCAGCACGATGCCGGGGATGATCGCCGTCGCCAACACCAGGAAGAAGGCCAGATCCCTTCCGGGGAAGCGCAGCCGGGCGAAGCCGTAGCCGGCGATCGAGGCGATCACCAGCACGCCGGCGACGTTGATCACCGCCAGTTGGACCGAGTTCCAGAGGAACGGACTGATCGCGGTGAACGCCTCGACGTAGTTGCTCCAGAGCACCTGCTGCGGGATCAGCGACAGGGTGTTGGCGCTGATGTCGGCCTCGGACTTGAGCGAGCTGGCCAGCATCCAGAGCAGCGGTAACACGAAGGTGATCGCCAGGATCAGCATCAGGATCCAGCGGCCGCCATGCGCCAGCAGTCGCGCCGCCCACCCGTTCGGGCCACCCCGGCCGGTGCCGCCGCCGGGCGCCTGCACACCGTGCGGCGCGGGTGCCAGTTGAGTCGTCATCTCTCCCCCGGGCGGTCAGTCGTTGTAGAACACCCAGCGCCGCTGCAGCCGCAGCTGGGCGAAGGTGATCAGGCCGATGATCAGGAACAGGATCCAGGCCATCGCCGAGGCGTAGCCGAGATCACCGAAGGTGAACGCGTTCTGATACAGGTAATAGATGTAGACGTTGGTCGCCGTGCCCGGGCCACCCTTCGTCATCACGAAGATCAACGCGAACACCTGGAAGGACGAGATGATCTGGGTGATCAACACGTAGAACAGCTGCGGCGTCAGCAGCGGGATGGTGATCCGGAAGAAGCGGCTCACCGCGCCGGCCCCGTCCACCTTCGCCGCCTCGTACAAGGTCTCCGGGATCGCCTGCAGCCCGGCCAGCAAGATCACCATCGGATAGCCGATGCCCTGCCAGGCCGAGACCAGGATCACCGCCGGCATGGCCCAGGTCGGGTCGGTGAGCCAGGACGGCCCGGTGATCCCGACGAAGCCGAGGAGCTGGTTCAGCACGCCACTGGGGGTGAAGAACTGCGACCAGACCAGTCCGATCGCCACGATGCTGGTCACGTACGGGGTGAAGTACGCGGTCCGGAACACTGCGTTGGAGATCCGGACCGCCCGCTCTGACCGAGCCGTCGCCGCCCGGCCGTTGCAGAGCACCGCGAGCAGCAGCGCGGCGATCATGGTCAGCGGGATCACCCCGACCGTGAACACCACCGTGTTGCGCAGCGTGACCCAGAACTGCGGATCGGCGGTGAACAGCCGCAGGTAGTTGCCGAGGCCCAGGAAGTTCGGCGTGGTGATGCCGTCCCAGTTGGTGAACGAGGCGAAGATCGACACCCCGACCGGCAACGCCTGGAAGGCCAGGATGCCCAGGATGAGCGGACCGACGAAGAGCCAGCCGTGCAGGGCCGCCCGGCGCCGGGTCCGCCGGATGCCGGGCTGCCGCTCCGGCGCGAACTGCTCGGTCGGCCGCCGGGGCAACCGGACGGCAGTGTTGATCGCCATGATCGTTTCCCGGTGATCAGCCGGCGATGGCGGCTTCGACCTGGGGCCGGATCCCGGACAGCGCCTCCTGCGCCGTCACTTCGCCGCTGTAGACCCGTTCCAGCTGCGGTCGATAGAGCGACACCGCCGCCGACGTCGCCAAGGTGTGGTTGATCGACTTGTTCTGATCCGCGCCGGCGATCAACAGCTTGATGTTCTTCGGGTAGTCACCCGGACTCTTCAACGCCTCGGCCGCCTTCTTGTTCACCGGCACCGCCAGCCCGGCCTCGGCCAGCAGCTTGCCGCCCTCCTCGCTGATCGCGTAGTTCAGGTAGTCCCAGGCCTGGTCGGGGTTCTTCGCCTTGTCCGGGATGATGTAGACCACCACGCCGCCCTGCTGGTATTGGTGTTTCCGAGCCGGGATCGGCGCCAGGTCCCACTCGAAATCCTTCGCGTTCTCCGCGTAGTAGCCGATCGAGGACGAGGCGTGCAGCGCCATCCCGAGCTTGCCGGAGGTGAACAGCCGCTCGACCGAATTGTCCGGCAGCAGATCGCCCCAGACCGGCTGCACCTTGTGCTTCAGGGTCAGATCGGCCACCCACTGGATCGCCTCCACGCCCGCCGGATCGGCCAGCGTGAACTTCGTCCCGTCGTCGGAGAAGGTGCCGGTGGTGCCGTTGTTCCGGGACCAGATGTCCTCGTACGCGGTGTCGGTGGCGATCACCGCGCCGTACCGTTCGGTGCCCTTGGTCAGCGCCGTGGCCGCGGCCAGGAAGTCGTCCCAGCTCCAGCCGTCGGCGGTCCAGTCGGTCGGCGGCAGCGGGATGCCCTCCTCCTGGAACAGCGTCTTGTTGTAGAACAGGCAGCGCACCTGGGTGCCGGTGACCAGCCCCTTCTGCCCGCTCGGCAGCTTGGACCAGTCGAAGATCGGGAAGAAGTCGTCCCGGTTCAGCCCGGACTTCTCGAAGTACGGCACCAGGTCCTTGCTCAGGCTCTTGTCCGAGACCTCGGGCAGGAAGTCGTCGTTCAGCCGCATCACGTCCGGCGGCGAGCCACCGGCCAGCAAGGTCCGGAATCGGGTCTGGAAGTCGCTGAACGGCACCGCGGCCTGGGCCTGCAGGCCGACCCCGCTCTTGGCCTTGAAGCCCTCGGCGATGCCCCCGTCCATCAGGTCGTTGATCGAATCGTCCCAGCCGGCGGCGGTGATCGTGCCGCCGCCGGGAGCGCTGTCGCCGGCCACGCTGTTGCTGCCCCGGGCGCAGCCGGCGAGCAGCGCCGAGGAGCCGAGCAGGCCCGCGGCCTGCAGAAAGGACCGGCGATTCGACGTCGGACTACCGCTGATCATGAAATCTCCCACTTCGTTCTGTGCTGGCTGTTGATCTGGAGGTCGTGCGCTAGCTGCTGACCCGCGGCGTCAACGACCGGGTCAGGTCCGGATCGAGCTCGATGCCCCAGCCGGGCTCGGTGCCCAATCGGACGACGCCGCCGGACACCTCGGGCACCGGGCCGAACAGGCCGCGCATCGGGGTGTCGTCCTCGATCGACCACTCCTGGAACTGGTGGATCGACGGCATCGCCGCGGCCAGGTGCAGGGTGAACACCTGCAGCAGCGACCGGGACGAGCAGTGCGGCGTGCACGGCTTGCCGGCCGCCTCAGCCATCAGCGCCACCCGGCGGGCCCGCGAGATGCCGCCGACATAGCCGACGTCGGGCTGGATGATGTCGGCCACATTTCCGGTCAGGATCCGCTGGATCTGCTCCAGCGAGTTGTCGTGCTCGCCCATCGCCACGTCGATGTCCAGCGCCGCCGTCACCCGGGCGGTGTTCTCGATCTCCGGGAACGGGCACGGCTCCTCGAAGTGGCCGTAGCCGTACTTCTCCAGCAGCCGGCCGGTCCGGATCGCGCCGCCCACCGTGTAGCAGCCGTTGGCGTCGGCATGGATCCGCACGTCGTCGCCGAGCGCCGCCCTGAGCTTCGGGATCAGCGCCTGAGTGCGACCGGGCGCGGCGTCATGATCACGGCCCATCTCCTGGCCGACCCTGATCTTGACCGCCCCGAAGCCCTGCTCGGCGACCAGCCGGGCCAGCCGTTCCGCCTCGTCGTCGGGGGTGATGGTGCGACTCATGCTCGAGGCATAGACCGGGATCTCGGTCCGCACGGCGCCGCCGAGCAGCTTGTAGACCGGCTGCCCGGCCGCCTTGCCGAGGATGTCCCAGAGCGCGGTGTCGAGGCCGCAGAGCGCTCGTACGACGTAGGAGCCGGACAGCTTGTAGAACTTCCGCACCACCGCCGAGACCAGCGCCTCCAGGTCCCACGGATCCTGGCCGAGGAAGGCCGGGGCCAGCTGCTCGTGCAGCACCCGCTCGGTCTGCACGGCGCCGAAGACCGAGGTCTGGCCGATCCCCTCGATGCCCTGGTCCGTGATGACTCTCACCAAAACGACGCTGTCGTCGCGCCGGTAGGTCTCGATCCGATCGATCTTCACGCTGTCTTCCCTGAGGCTTGTTCCGTAGGATGGAATAAAGCAAGCTGATCGTGGAAGTCACCCTAACGTCCGGAGTCAAGGTGTGTGGAGTCACAGCCCCACATCGGTCCATCCCGTGGATCGGGATCGGAGCTACTCAGGGTCGCCTTATGATGGGTGACTGCGACCGCGGCCGACACCCGTACCGGGGCGATCCGCCCGGACTCGGCCCGCAGGCTCCACGACGCCAAGGAAGAAGGCATCCCGGGTGACAACCGTCCAGACGCTCGATCGAGTGGTGATCCGCTTCGCCGGCGACTCCGGCGACGGCATGCAGCTCACCGGCGACCGGTTCACCGCCGACGCGGCGGTCTTCGGCAACGACATCTCGACGCTGCCGAACTTCCCGGCCGAGATCCGCGCCCCAGCGGGCACGCTGCCGGGAGTTTCCAGCTTCCAGTTGCACTTCGCCAACTACGACATCATGACGCCGGGCGACCGGCCCGACGTGCTGGTCGTGATGAACCCGGCGGCGCTCAAGGCCAACATCGCCGACCTGCCGCGCGGCGGCTTGATCATCGCCGACACGGCCGACTTCACCAAGCGCAACCTGGCCCGGGTCGGTTACGACGCCAACCCGCTCGAGGACGGCAGCCTGGAGGCCTACCAGCTGCACGCGTTCGACCTGACCCAGCTGACCGTCGAGGCGGTCAAGGAGTTCGGGCTGAGCCGCAAGGACGCGTCCCGGGCGAAGAACATGTTCGCCCTCGGCCTGCTGTCCTGGCTCTACCACCGGCCGACGGAGGGGACGATCAAGTTCCTCTCCACCAAGTTCGCGTCCAAGCCGGACATCCGGGACGCCAACATCACCTCGTTCAAGACCGGGTACGCGTTCGGCGAGACGACCGAGGTGTTCGCCAACACGTTCCAGGTCGATCCGGCCCCGATGCCGTCCGGTCACTACCGGCAGATCTCGGGCAATGTGGCGCTGGCGTACGGGCTGATCACCGCGTCCAAGAAGAGCGGGCTGCCGCTGTTCCTCGGCGCGTACCCGATCACACCCGCCTCCGACGTGCTGCACGAACTGTCCAAATACAAGCGGTTCGGCGTCACCACGTTCCAGGCCGAGGACGAGATCGCCGGCGTCGGCGCGGCCCTCGGCGCCAGTTTTGCCGGGCACCTGGGGGTGACCACCAGCTCCGGCCCGGGCATCGCGCTGAAGATGGAGGCGATCGGCCTGGCGGTGATGACCGAGCTGCCGCTCGTCGTCTGCGACATCCAGCGGGCCGGACCGAGCACCGGGATGCCGACCAAGACCGAGCAGGCCGACCTGCTGCAGGTGATGTTCGGCCGCAACGGCGAGTCGCCGGTCCCGGTGATCGCCGCCCAGTCGCCGCTGGACTGCTTCGACACCGCGATCGAGGCGACCCGGATGGCGATCAAGTACCGGACGCCGGTGATCTTGCTCTCCGACGGCTACATCGCCAACGGGGCCGAGCCGTGGAAGGTGCCGGACATCGCGTCGATCCCGCCGATCGACCCCGGTTTTGCGACGGCCAAGAACGGAACCGACAAAGAGGGCGCCGAGGTCTACTACCCGTATCGGCGGGACCCGGAGACCCTGGCCCGGCCCTGGGCCATTCCGGGCACCGCCGGGCTGCAGCACCGGATCGGCGGCATCGAGAAGGCCAAGGACACCGGTGCGGTGTCCTACGATCCGGCCAACCACGACGAGATGGTGCGGACCCGGCAGGCCAAGATCGACGGCATCGTCCAGGACATCCCGGATCTGATCGTCGACGACCCGTCCACATCGTCCCCTGAGCCTGTCGAAGGGTCCGAGGGCGCCCGGGTGTTGATCATGGGCTGGGGTTCGACGTACGGGCCGATCGTGGCCGCGGTCCGCCGGGTGCGCAAGACCGGTCGCAAGATCGCGTACACCCACCTGCGCCACCTGAACCCGTTCCCCGCCAATCTCGGCGAGATCCTCAAGTCCTACGACAAGGTGATCGTGCCGGAGATGAACCTGGGCCAGCTGGCCCTGCTGCTGCGCGCCAAGTATCTGGTCGACGTGCAGTCCTACTCCCGGGTCCGCGGCCTGCCGATCTCGCTCGGCGAGCTCGCCGTTGATCTTGAACAGGAAATCGACAAGCTGGAAGGAGCGAGCCGGTGACCGCGCTCGCAAACGGTTCCCGCCCGCCGGAAGCCCCCAAGCCCGAATACCCGGGCCTGGTCGGCGTCCCGCTGTCGCTGGAGCCGCTGAAGCGGAAGGATTTCACCTCCGACCAGGAAGTCCGCTGGTGCCCCGGCTGCGGCGACTATGCCGTGCTGGCGGCGTTCCAGGGCTTCATGCCGGAGCTGGGGATCGCCAAGGAGAACACCGTGATCGTCTCCGGCATCGGCTGCTCGTCGCGGTTCCCGTACTACGTCGACAGCTACGGCATGCACTCGATCCACGGCCGGGCGCCGGCGATCGCGACCGGCGTCGCGACGGCCCGCTCCGACCTGGCCGTGTTCGTGATCACCGGTGACGGTGACGCGCTGTCGATCGGCGGCAACCACCTGATCCACGCGCTGCGGCGCAACGTCAACCTGACCATCCTGCTGTTCAACAACCGGATCTACGGGCTGACCAAGGGCCAGTATTCACCGACCTCCGAGGTCGGCAAGGTCACCAAGTCGACGCCGATGGGTTCGCTGGACAACCCGTTCAATCCGGTCTCGCTGGCGCTGGGCGCGGAGGCCACCTTCGTGGCCCGGACCATCGACTCCGACCGCAAGCACCTGACCGGCGTGCTGAGGGAGGCGGCGGCCCATCGCGGCTCGTCGCTGGTGGAGATCTACCAGAACTGCCCGATCTTCAACGACGGCGCGTTCGACGAGCTGAGCGGCCGGGATTCCTCGGCCGACGCGATCATCCCGCTCCGGCACGGCGAGCCGATCATCTTCGGCGCCGACGACCGGCTCGGCGTGGTCCGGGACCCGGCGACCGGTGACTTCTCGGTCGCCGAGGTGGCCGAGGTGGGTCTGGAGTCGATCATCGTTCATGATCAGCACCGGGCCGATCCGTCGTACGCGTTCGGACTGTCCCGGCTGACCGATGCCGGGGTGCTGCACCGGGCGCCGATCGGCGTCTTCCGCAGCGTCGATGCACCCGCCTACGACGACCTGAGCCGAGATCAACTCGAGCTGGCGGCCCAGCAGGGCGGCTCCGAGGAGGATCTGCAGACCATGATCGCCGGAGGCGACACCTGGGACGTGGAGTGACCTCCGCGCACCCGTGCTGACCCGCGGGTGACGACCGGCGACAGCCAGGATTCGCGGCTGCGCAAGGGCACCCTGTACGGCCTCGGCGCGTACGGACTGTGGGGATTGTTCCCGGTCTTCTGGCCGCTCGTCGGCCGGGCCGACGCCTTGGAGTTGCTGGCGCACCGGGTGCTCTGGTCCTTCCTGGTCTCGGTCGCGCTGTGGCTGATCCTGGTCCCCCGCGGCTCGCTCCGCGGCATGCTCGTCCGCCCGAAGCTGATCATGCTGGCCGGCGCCGCCGTGGTGATCTCGGTCAACTGGGGCGTCTTCATCTGGGCCGCGACCCACGGGCACGTGGTGGAGACCGCGCTCGGCTACTACATCAACCCGATCCTGTCGATCCTGCTCGGCGTGATCATGCTGTCGGAGCGGCTGGCGCCGGTGCAGTGGGCCAGCGTCGGCCTGGCCGCGGTGGCGGTGCTCGTGCTGACCATCGACTACGGCCGACCGCCCTGGGTGTCACTGGTGCTGGCGGTCTCGTTCGCGCTGTACGGCTTCCTGAAGAAGAAGGTCAACGCCGGCGCCGTGCAGACCCTGACCATCGAATCCGCCTACCTGGCGCCGATCGCCGTCGGCTATCTGATCTTCCTCCAGGCCACCGGCGGGCTGACCTTCGGACACGTCGGCTGGGCTCACACCCTGCTGCTGATCGCCAGTGGACCGATCACCGCGCTGCCGCTGCTGCTGTTCGCCGCGTCGGCGACCCGGGTCCCGCTGAGCACGCTGGGATTGTTGCAGTATCTGGCACCCACGCTGCAGTTCATCCTCGGCGTCGCGTACTTCGGCGAGCAGATGTCGGTCGGCCGGTGGATCGGGTTTGGTCTGGTCTGGCTGGCCCTGATGCTGCTCACCACGCACGGCCTGCTCCGGGCCCGGCGAAACCCGGTTTCGTGCCTGATTCTTGACCCGGACACCACCGGGCCGGGCCCGCCAGGTGGGACGGCCGATCGGTAAGGTTGGCCTCCGAGTGGACCACCGCAGGGGGTCCAGACGATGCGATGGAGTCCAGCGATGAGTGGTCAGTACCCGCCTGGAGGCCAGCCCGGACCCTACGGGAACAACCCGCAGGGCAGCCCGGGATCCGGTCCGGAGAACAGCGGGTACGGTCCTCCGCCGGGTGGTGGCCAGCCGGGTCCCGGACAACCAGATCCACGGTACGGCCAGCAGCCCGGCTACGGCGGCCAACCCGGCCCGGCCGGACCACCGCCGCCCGGCTACGGCGCCCAGCCAACTCCGGGCAGCCCGCAGCCCGGTTACGGCGATCAGCCTGGATATGGGGGCCAGCCGGGTTACGGCGGTCAACCGGGTTACGGTGACCAACCGCCCGGCTACGGCAACCAGCCGGGCGCCGGCAGCCCGCAGTCCGGTGCCGGCAGCCCCCCGAGCTACGGCCAGGGCGGCTACCAGCAGTCTCCCGGCGCGACCGCCGGCAGCCCCGGAACCCCGGGCTATCTCGCCGGCCCCGGTGGCCCCCAGGGCCCGTACGGCGGACCACAAGGTCCGCAGGGTCCGTACGGCGGACCGCAGGGTCCGTACGGCGGACCGCAGGGGCCCCACGGCGGGCCCCCGACGCAGCCGAGGAAACGGAACAGACGGCTGCTGCTGGTCATCGGCGTCGGTGCCCTGGTCCTGATCGTCCTCGGCGTGGTCGGCGGCGTGGTGCTGTTCCGCAACGCCCAGGAGGCGGCAGCCGCCAAGCCGGCCGCGGCCGTCCAGGGCTACCTCAATGCTCTTGCCGCCGGGGATGCCGATGCTGCGCTGTCCTTTGCCGCGCAGCCGCCGTCGGACCCCAGCTTGATCACCGATGCGGTGCTCGAGGAGTCCAAGAGCCGAGCGGCGATCACCGCCATCACGGTGCCGGTGACCAAGACCCCGCCCGAGGGACCGACCACGGCGGTGGATGCCAGCTACAAGATCGGTGCGGAGTCGGTCAACCAACGATTCACGCTGACCAAGCTGGGCGAGGACTGGAAGCTGAACGAGGCGTTCGTCACGGTCGAACTGAAGGACATGAAGGTCCCGGACCTGGAGATGTTGATCAACGGGGTCAAGACCGAGGCCGACAGCGCTCAGCTGCCGCCCGGCTCCTACAAGCTCACCAGCGACATCGAGGCGTACGGGTACGGCGACGACGAGTTCCTGATCAAGAACTTCACCGAGAAGCTCGAGCTGCCGAAGACGCAGGCGAGCGTGTCCGAGGCCGGCATCAAGGCCTTTACCGCCGCCGGCAAGGCAGCACTGAAGGTTTGTCTGACGAAGAAGGAGGTCGAGCCGGACAACTGCCCGAACGTGATCAGGCCCTCGCCCGGCCACGTGGTCACGCTGAGCACCATCAAGTGGTCGTCCTCGGACAATACCTGGGGCACCTTCAAGCCAGGGTTGATCTCGACGGGCGACGGAAAGTTCATTGCCAAGGGCAAAGTCGGGTTGAAGTTCCTGTTCAGGGCTTCCGGCACGAACATCGGTGTACCAACGACCTTCAACAACAACAGCTGGTCGAATAAGTTCCAGTACTGGTTCCTCACCACCGACCTGACCAAGGAGCCGATGTCGATTCTTTGGGAGCGCGCACCTGACCCTGTCCGGTGACCAAGACGGTATTCTGCCTGCCCCCCCCGAAGGCTGGACCGACCCGATCGAGTGCTCCGGCTGCCATCCTCGATGTTTCATGATCGTGGCCTCGCGGCCGGTGTCCGTGACCCGTTCACGCTTCCAGGCACAGGTCGCGGTTCGGCTGCCGAATCGCTGGTCTGCCGGCCGGAAAAGGACGCAGCGAGGTCGGAGGGTTCGCGTGGGTGGGGTCCTGGTCAGGAGCCCACCGGAGCACCGGACCTGCCGAAGCCGGCGGCCACCCTGACCGACTCGGCAACAAGGCTTTCATTTCCGCGGCGAAGGCGTCGTTGAAGGCCTGCCTGGCGCAGAAGGCGGTCCAACCGGACAACTGATCGAACAAGATCAACCCGAGCTCCGGACACGTGGTGGCGCCGAGCAGCATCAGGTGGTCGACGCCCGAGGACGGCTGGAGCGCTTCAAGGGTGGACTGGTCGCCAACAGCGGCGGAACCTATGCCGCGAAGGGGAAACTGAAGCTCAGGCTCCTGTTCACCGCCTCCGGCACGATCAACGGAAGACCCGGAACGTTCAACAACAACAGCCGGTCCAGCCGGTGGATGTACTTCTACATCACCACCGATCTGACCAAGGAGCCGATGAAGATCATCTGGCAGCAGACCGTCTGACCGAGCACCGCTGAGCCGGCCCCGTCGAGTGGGACCTCCGCTCGGTAGGGTTGGCCTCCGAGCGGCCCGCCGGAGGGTGGACCGCACCAGTGTGACGGAGTCCGAGCGATGAGCGGTAAGTACCCGCCGGGAGGCCAGTCCGGGCCCTACGGGAACCATCCCCAGGGCCCCGGACAGGGCGGGTACGGTCCGCCCGGCGGCGGCCAACCCGGCTACGGGGGTCAACCCGGCTACGGCGGCCAGCCCGGGCACGGTGATCAGACCGGCTACGGCGGCCAGACCGGGTACGGCGGCCCGCAGACCGGCTATGGCAACCAACAGCCCGGCTACGGCGATCAGGGCGGCTTCCAGCAGTCTCCGGGTGCCACGGCCGGCAGCCCCGGGACCCCGGGCTATCTGGCCGGCGCCGGCGGACCCCAGCCCCCGTTCGGCGGGACGGCCGGCCCCGGGCAGCAGCCGGCGAAGAAGAGCAACACCAAACTGCTGGTGATCATCGGCGCCGCGGTGTTGGCGCTGATCGTGCTCGGCGTCGTCGGCGGCGTCGTCGTGTTCCGCGCCAACGAGGCCGCGAAGCGCCCTGGCGCGACGCCGTCCAGCGCGGTCCAGGCCTATCTGGACGGCCTGGCCGCCGGCCGGGCCGCGGCCGTGCTCGACTTCATCGCCGACCCGCCCGCCAGCACCAGCCACTTCACCGACGTGGTGCTGCAGGATTCCGGGAACCGGGCTCCGCTGACCGCGATCACGGTGCCCGAAGTCGAGGACAACAAGACCGGATCGGCCACCGTCGACGCCAGCTTCAAGATCGGCCAGGAGGCGGTCAGCGAATCGTTCACGCTGACCAAGCAGGACGACACCTGGAAGTTGATCAAGCCCTACGCCGAGGTCGACCTCTCCGGCGTCACGGTCCCGAAGCTGCCGATGCTGATCAACGGAGTCGCCGTCGAAGGCGAGAGCGTGCAACTGCTGCCGGGTTCGTACGAGTTCACCAGCGGGCTGATGGCGGTCGACTACGGCGAGAGCAATGTCCTGCTGGTCTCCAATCTCAGTGAGACCGTCGAGGTCACCGATCTGACGCCGGCCGTTTCCGACAACGGCAAGAAGTCCTTCCTCAAGGCGGCCGAGCAGTCGTTGAAGACCTGCCTGACGAAGAAGGAGCTCGCGCCGGACAACTGCCCGAACCTGATCACCCCCAAGACCGGTCAGCGGATCGACGAGAGCTCGGTCAAGTGGACACTGCTCGAGGAGACCTTCGACTCCGTCGAACCGCTGCTGGACAGCACCGACCCGACCCAGGTCAGCGGCGATGTGAAACTGCGGATCAGGTTCGCCGCCGTCGGGACCTTCAACGGCAAACCGATCACCTTCAACAACACCTCCTGGGAGGACGAACTGCGGGCCTACATCATCAGCGCCGACCTGAGCAAGGATCCGGTCCCGATCACCTGGACCAGCAACTACTGAGCCGGGTCCGCGGCGGGGCGCGGGCGACGAGCACGGCCAATCGGCGCGGCGGTTTCGGCTCTGGATTACCATGCGTGGCGTGACTGAGACTGCCGCTGGGCCGGCGATCGACATCTCCGCCTTCGATCGCGACGTACGCATCACCGACGACCTGTACCGCCACGTCAACGGCCGCTGGATCGCCGAGACCACGATCGAGGACGACAAGCCGATGGCCGGCGTCTTCATCGGGCTGCGGGACGCCGCCGAGGCCGCCGTCCGGGACATCATCACCGGGATCACCGACGGGGCGCCGGGCAGCAACGAGGCCAAGATCGCGGACCTGTACGCGAGCTTCATGGACGCTGAGGCCGTGGAGGCCGCCGGCGCGACGCCGCTCGCCGGGCTGCTGGCCGAGGTGGACCAGGTGGACACGCCGGCCGAGCTGGTCCGGCTGCTCGGCAGCTTCTTCCGCCGCGGCATCTCCGGCCTGGTCGCGTTCGACGTCGAGTCCGACCCGGGTGACCCGAACCGGTCGGTGATCTTCGTCGGCCAGTCCGGGATCGGGCTGCCAGATGAGGAGTACTACCGGCTCGAGGCGCACGCGGAGATCCGGACCAAATACCAGGAGCACATCTCGGCGTCGTTCGAGCTGGCCGGGGTCGACTACCCCGCCACCCAGGCCAAGCGGGTGTTCGACCTGGAGACCGAGATCGCGGCCGCGCACTGGGACAAGGTCAAGTGCCGCGACATGCGGTTGATGTACAACCTGATGACCCTGGCCGACTTCGAGCAGAGCTATCCGGAGCTGAACTGGGCGGAGTACGCGGCGGGCCTCGGCATCGACCGCGGCCTGATGGCCGAGCTGGTCGTCACCCAGCCGTCGTTCTTCGCCGAGGCCTCGGCGCTGCTGGCCCGGGACCGGCTCGACTCCTGGCGCGCCTGGGCCCGCTGGAAGATCATCTCCTCCCTGTCGCCGTACCTGTCCAGCGCCTTCGTCAACGAGCGGTTCGCCTTCTACGGCACCACCCTGTCCGGGACGCCGAAGCTCAAGGAACGGTGGAAGCGCGGCGTCGAGCTGGTCGAAGGGTCGCTCGGCGAGGCGGTCGGCCAGGTCTACGTGGAGCGGCATTTCTCGCCCACCGCCAAGGAGCGGATGGACGAGCTGGTGGCAAACCTGATCGAGGCCTACCGGCAGTCGATCACCGACCTGGCCTGGATGACCGACGACACCAAGAAGCAGGCGCTGGACAAGCTGGCCAAGTTCCGGCCGCACATCGGCTACCCGTCGAAGTGGCGCGACTACTCCTCACTGGAGATCGTCCGTGGCGACCTGGTCGGCAACGTCGTCCGCGCGGTCGAGTTCGAGATCGAGCGCAACCTCGCCAAGATCGGCCAGCCGGTCGACCGCGAGGAGTGGCTGATGACGCCGCAGACCGTGAACGCCTACTATCACCCGCTGCGCAACGAGATCGTCTTCCCGGCCGCGATCCTGCAGCCGCCGTTCTTCAACGAGCACGCCGACGACGCGGTCAACTACGGGGCCATCGGCGCCGTGATCGGCCACGAGATCGGCCACGGCTTCGATGATCAAGGTTCCACCTGCGACGGCGACGGCGCGCTGCGGGACTGGTGGACCGAGGACGACCGGGCCGCCTTCGAACAGCGGACCAAGGTGCTGATCGAGCAGTACGACGCGCTGGAGCCGGAGCAGACGCCGGGTCACCAGGTCAACGGCTCACTCACCATCGGCGAAAACATCGGCGACCTCGGCGGCCTGTCGATCGCGCTCAAGGCGTGGCGGATCGCGGTCGGTGATCAAGATCCGGAGCCGATCGACGGCTACACCGGGGTGCAGCGGCTGTTCCTCAGTTGGGCCGTGGTCTGGCAGACCAAGGCGCGCAACGAGGCGGTGCTGCAGCGGCTCGCGGTCGACCCGCACGCGCCGCCGGAGTTCCGCTGCAACCAGATCGTCCGCAACGTCGACGCCTTCTACCAGGCCTTCGACGTGACCGCCGCGGACGCCCTCTGGCTCGATCCCGACCAGCGGGTCAGCATCTGGTGAGTCGGCGCGAGAGCTGATCATGGACGGTGCCGACGCCGACGACTGGTCAGCTGTCGCCGCGGAGTGGTCGCAGTTGTGGGGCGACCACCCGCGCCCGCTCTGGATCAAGATCGCCCGAACCGCCGGGATCGGGCCCGGTAGCAGAGTCCTGGACGTCGGTTGCGGCTCCGGCGAGTTCCTCGGCCACCTCGCCGGACTCGGCGCTGTGGTCGCCGGGATCGACCCCGCCGTCGGCATGATCGAACACGCCCGGCAGCGGTTGCCGGGCGCCGAGCTCCGGGTCGGCACCTTCGATGATCTTGGTCGGTTCGATGATCTTGGACAGCCGGCCGCGTTCGACCTGGTGACAGCCGTCAACGCGCTGCAGTTCGCGGCTGATCCGGACATCGGCCTGGCGGCGCTGATCCGGGCGACCCGGCCGGGCGGGCAGCTCGCGATCGCGAACTGGGCCGAGGACAGCCGCAACGACCTGTTCCGGATCGAACGCGCGATCGCCCGGGCCACCGAAACACCGATCCTGCCGGGCGGACCGCTGCGCGAGGCCGGCGGTCTCGAGGCACTGCTCGACCGGGCCGGACTCGAGCCGGTCGAGGCGGGCCTGGTCGACCTCGACTGGCGGGTCTCCGAGGACGCCCTGCTCCGCGGGACCCTACTGGATCAGCCGCCACGGCGACGCGGCGAACTCGCGCCGGTCGTGCTCCGGGCCGCCGGCCCGTTCCGTACCCCCGATGGCTACCGGCTCGTCAACCGCTTCCGCTACGCCATCGCCCGCCGCAAATCCGCCGACCCGTCACATCCGCGGGCACTCTGTCGGCGTGTCGCAGCGGATGTGACGTCTCGGCGCGATCAGGCCGGCCCGTTGGCCAACCGGCCGAAGGCTGCCAGGCTCACCCGGACCGACTCGAGTTCGGTCAGCGCGGTGTGATCCTGTTCGAGCAGCAGGCACTCGAAGTTCGGCAGCGACTCCGTCGCGGCGACGATGGCGGGGATCGGCAGGGTGCCGGTGCCGATCTCGGTGAAGCAGCGCGGCTCCAACGTCGCCAAGAACGACTCCATCGTGATCGGCCCGGCTGGGTCGACCACGCCGTCGTAGAGGTTCAGCGGCTGCGGTGCGTCGGCCGGGAAGTCCTTCTGGTGCAGCAGAATCACCCGCTCCGGGTAGCGCTGCAGCCAGTCCAGCGGATCGTGGCCGCCGCGATAGATCCAGTACGTGTCGAGCTCGAGGAAGACCAGCGCCGGATCGGTGTAGTCGATGATCAACTGAAAGATCGGCGTGCCGTCGATCTCCTGAAACTCCTGGTAGTGATTGTGGTAGTAGAACCGCATGCCGCGCTCGGCACAGAGCCGGCCGATCTCGTTGAACGTCTCCGCCCGGCGCAGCACGTACTCGCGATCATGAAGCGGATAGAACTCGATGTCGCAGCCGATCTGCCGGTTGCCGACCCGGTGGTGATAGTCCAACACCGCGGGAAGTCGATCAAGGTCGAGCGGGTTGACGTGACAGCCGACGAGTTCGAGGCCGTACGCCGACAGTCGCTCGGTCAGCTCGTCCGCCGACAGTCCGAAGCCGACGCCGTCGTCGACCGCCGCGGCATGGTTGGCCGCTTCGATCCGGCGCACTCCGAGCCCGGCCAGCGATTCCAGGGTGCCCCACGGATCTCGCTGCAACGATTGCCGTACCGAGTAGAGCTGCAGTCCGATTGCCAGATCCATCAGCTCACGGTACCGACCCCGCGGCGCCCAAACCCTCGTCGAGCCGTCACATCCGCTGCGACACGCCGCAAAAAGGGCCGCGGATGTGACGGGTCGGCGGTGTTGGGGTGGGGGGTTTGGGGGTGGGTCAGGTGCCGGCGCGGACGGGGAGGACGGCGGCGAGCAGGTCCTTGGTGTAGTCGTCCTGGGGGTCGCCGAAGAGTTGCTCGGTCGGGCCTTCCTCGACGATCTTGCCGGTGCGCATCACCGCGACCCGGTCGGCGAGCCGCTCCACCACCGCGAGGTTGTGCGAGATGAAAACGCAGGACAGGCCGAGCTTGCCCCGCAGATCCTCCAGCAGGGTCAGGATCTGGGCCTGGATCGACACGTCCAGCGACGAGGTCGGCTCGTCGCAGACCAGCAGATCCGGCTCCAGGGCCAGCGCCCGGGCGATCGCGATCCGCTGCTGCTGACCGCCGGAGAACTGGCGCGGCGACAGGTCGGCGAAGCGCGGGTTGACCCCGACCAGCTCGAGCAGTTCCAGCGCCTTGGCCCGCCGGCTCTCCCGGGTGCCGCGCTGGTGCAGCCGGAGCGGTTCGGCGACGTTTCCGGCGGCGGTGTAGTGCGGCAGCAGGGATCCGTACGGGTTCTGGAAGACCATCTGCATCTTGCTGCGCAGGGCCCGCTGTTCCTTGCCGGTCAGCGCGGTCAGCTCCTGCCCGGCGAACATCACCCGGCCGGAGGTGACCGGCTGCAGGGCCATGATCAACCGGGCCAGGGTCGACTTGCCGCTGCCGCTCTCGCCGACGATGCCGACGGTCTCGCCGGCCCGTACGTCGAGGGAGACGTTGTCCACCGCCACCGTGTCACCGGCCCGGCTGGAGAAGATCTTGGTCACCGCCTCGACCCGGACCAGCACATCGGCCGGCGGGTCGGAGAACGCGCGCTTCGCCGATTCAGCAGCACCCTTCTTCTGGTCAGCCGCAGTCCCACCTGGTTGGCGACCGGTCCTGGCTGAATATGGAGCGGCGGTCGCGTCTCCTGCCGCACCTGCCTCAGCAGCACCTGTATTCGGATCAGACAAGGGTGGCCGCCTTCCAACAGGCCGCACCGTGCCCGAGGGCACTGGTCCCGTTCGACTCGGGCCCGGCGTCGATCTTGATCAACTCCTGCTCCTCGGAACAACGCGGCTGCTCCGCCTGGGCGCAGCGCGGGTGGAACGGGCAGCCGGCGGGCCGGCGAGCCAGGTCCGGTGGGCTGCCTGGGATCGGGATCAGTGGCAGCTCCCGGCCGCCGACCTCGATGCTCGATCCGATCAGCCCCACCGAGTACGGATGCCGCGGCCGATCCAGCAACTCCAGGGTGGTCGCCCGCTCCATCACCCGTCCGGCGTACATCACCATCACGTCCTCGCAGAAGTAGCGAGCCACCCCGAGATCATGGGTGATCATGATGATGCCGGTGCCCTGCTCCTTCAGCCCGGCCAGCAGATCCAGCAGCTGCCGCTGGATCGTCACGTCCACGGCGGTGGTCGGCTCGTCGGCGATCAACAGGGCCGGCCGGGTGATCATCGCCATCGCGATCATCGCCCGCTGCCGCATCCCGCCGGACATCTGGAACGGATACATCCGGACCCGACGTTCCGGCTCCGGAATGCCGACATCACCCAACGCCTGGACGGCCCGTTGCCGAGCCTCGGCCTTGCCACAGATGCCGTGCCAGAGCAGGTGCTCGGTCAACTGCCGCTCCACCGTCAGGGTCGGATTCATCGCCTCCATGGCGTTCTGGAACACCATCCCGATGTCCCGGCCGCGGATCCGGCGCAGCTCGCGCTGCTTCAGCTTGAGCAGGTCCTTGCCCTGGAACTGCGCACTACCGGCTGCCTTCGCGGTCCGCGGCAGCAGGCCGAGCAGGCTGCGCACGGTGACGCTCTTGCCGCTGCCGCTCTCGCCGACGATCGCCAGCGCCTTCCCGGGCTCGACGTTGAAACTGATCCCGTCGACCACGGTCAGCTGCTCACCGTCGGACCGGCGGAACTCGGTCCGCAGGTCCTTCACTTCCAAGAGGCTCATCGCTGATCACCGCTCGCGTCGAAGGCGTCCCGGAGGCCGTCGCCGACCCAGGTGAAGGCCAGCAGGGTGAGGGCGAACAGGGCCGCCGGGAACAGCAGCAGGTGCGGCGCCGAGAGCAGCGACCGGACGCCCTCGGAGATCATCCCGCCCCAGGACGGGGTGGGCGGTTCGACACCGAGCCCGAGCAGGGCCAGGCCGGCCTCGGCCCCGATCGCCGCCGGGATGCCGAAGCTGGTGGTGACCAGGATCGGCCCGATCGCGTTCGGCAGGATGTAGCGGACCGCGATGGTGAAGCCCGAGGCGCCCATCGCCCGAGCCGCCTCGACGTACTCGCGCTGCTTCAGGGTGAGGACCTGGGCCCGGACCAGCCGGGCCTGGGTGACCCAGGAGGCGATGCCGATGGCCAAGATCAACGCGAAGATGCTGCGGCCGAGCACGGTCACCAGCACCACCGCGAACAGGTAGCTGGGGAACGCGTACATGATGTCGGTGCCGGCCATCAGGCCCGACTCGAGCCGGCCGCCGACATAGCCGGCGAGCAGCCCGATGATCAAGGCCAGCACCAGGGCGGTCACCTCGGCGCCGAAGGCGACGGACAGCGCGGTGCGCAGGCCGTAGAGCACCCGGCTGAAGACGTCCCGGCCCAGCGCGTCGGTGCCCAGCAGATGGCCGTTCACGCCCGGGCCGACCATCATGTTGGCGAAATCGGTGTCGGTGTAGTGGAACGGCGCGATCAGCGGCGCGATCAGCGCGACGATGATCAACAAGCCGCAGAAGATCAGGCTGCCCAGCGCGAGCTTGTTCCGGCAGAACCGGTCCCAGGCGTGCCGGAGCGGGCTCTTGGTCACTACCTCCCGGGTCGGGACAGACGGTGCTAGACCGACGTCGGCTGCACTCTCGACTGTTGCCACAGCTTCCTCCCCCCTCGCATGAATCCGCGGCCGCGGGCCGCCTCGGTCCGGATCCGGGGATCCAGCGCGCCGTAGATCAGATCGACGATCAGGTTCACCACCATCAAGATCAAGGCGAAGAACAGCGTGGTGCCCATCAGCAGCGGCATGTCCCGGCTGGCCGCGGCCTGGGTGAAGTAGAGCCCCAGCCCCGGGATCCGGAACAGCGTCTCGACGAACACGGTGCCGGTCATCAGCCCGGCCAACAGCGGGCCGACCACGGTGACCAGCGGGATCAGCGAGTTGCGCAGCGCGTGCCGGATCACCACCGTGCTGTACGGGCCGCCCTTGGCCAGCGCCGCGGTCACATACTCCTCCCGCAGCGTCTCCAGCATGCTCGAACGGACATAGCGGGCCAGCACCGCCACCGGGCCGAGCGCCAGCGCCAGCACCGGCATGATCATGTTCACCGGACCGTCCCAGCCGCTGGATGGCAGCAGGTGCAGGGTCGCGGTGAAGAGCAGGATCAGGAACGCCGCGGTCAGATAGCTGGGCAGCGCATGCCCCAGGGTGACCACGAACATCGTGCCGTGATCACCGACCGAGTCCTTGCGCAACGCGGCGAAGACCCCGATCGGCACCGAGATCAACAGCGCGATGATCACGGCGATGATCGCCAGCGTGGCCGAGACCGGGAACGCGGTGGCGATGATGTCCTGCACGTCCTGACCGGCGTACTTGTAGGACGGACCGAAGTCCCAGGTGATCGCGCCCTTCATGAAGATCAGGTACTGCTGCCAGGCCGGCTTGTCCTCGCCGTAGCGGTTCTCCAGCTCGGTCACCATCTGCTCGGTGCCGGCACTGCCGATGTTGGTGGCGCCGCTGCTCACCCGGGCGATGTCGGCGAAGCTTCCCGGGGCCAACTGGAGCAGCGTGAACGCGATGATCGACACCGCGATCAGGGACAGCACCAGCCGGATCACCCGGCTGGCCAGATATCGGACGAATCCCACGCCTCATCCTCCTCGTCGATGATCGTCTGCGTGCCACGGGCCGTCAGGCCTTCGGCTTCAGACCCTTGAGGTAGAAGTAGTCGGGGTAGGCCCGCATCACGATGCCGTCGATCGTCGGCCGCACCGCGAAGTAGACGCTGAGCCAGAGCACCGGGATGTAGAGCGATTCCTGCTCCCGAAGGCCGGCCGCCTGCTTGAAGATCGCCAACCGCTTGGCGGCGTCCGGCTCGGCATAGCCCTGCGCGACCAGCTCACCCATCTCGCGCGAACGCGGCGAACTCTTCTCCTTCAGCAGTGCGCTCAGCTTCTTGTTCTTGGTGCCGGCGTCGAGTTCCTTGTCCAGCTCCGTCTTCTGATACTCGGCCCAGGACGCCGCCGGCAGGCTGAACTTCTGCACGTCGATCGGCGACCAGAGCGACCCGGTGTAGGTCGGCCAGGTGGGCAGGCCGGCGAACGTACCGAAGTAGAAGCCGATGTAGTCGCCCTTCTGCACCTGCCACCGGCGCTCGACGTACACGCCGGCCTCGACGATGTCGGGCCGGACCTTGATGCCGAGGTTCTTCTGCCAGACGTCGGCCAACGCGGCGACGATCGGGCTGTCCTGCCCGGCCAGGATCCGGATCTCCGGCAGCCCCTTGCCGTCGGGATAGCCGGCCTCGGCCAGCAACCGCTTGGCCTGCTCGATGTCCTCGCCCAGCGCGAAGCTGTCGTCCCAGCCCTTGACCCGGCCGGGCACCAGGGTCTGGCCCGCCTTGGCGCCGGTCACCACGCCGGCCAGTGTCTCCCGGCTCATCGCCATCGACAGCGCCTGCCGGACCCGGACGTCCTCGAGAGCCGGGTGCTCGCTGCGCAGCTTGGCCAGGTAGGCGACGCTGTAGTTGTCGACCGACTTGAGATGCTTCGACAGCTCCGGATCCTTCTGGAACCGGGCGACATCGACATCGGGGATGGTCACGATGTCGGTCTCGTTGTTCTCGTACGGCACCGTCTGGGTGCCGCTCGCGGTCGCCTCGATCAGCTGCACCTGGATGGTGTCGTAGAAGACTCCTGCACGGTCCCAGTACTTCTCGTTCGGCACCAGGTCCAGGCTGGAGTTGATCACCCAGCCCTGCACCGCGTACGGGCCGTTGGTGATGAAGTTCGGCGGCTTCTGCCAGTCGTCCGGCTTCTCCTCGACCGTCTTCATGTGCAGCGGCAGCAGCGACGGGTGGCTCAGCGCCGGCAGCAGATCCGGGTTCGGGTTGGCCAGCGTGATCACCAACTCCTTGTCACCGGTGGCCTTGACGCCCACCTGCGACCAGTCGGTCAGCGCGCCGGACAGGAACTCGACCGCGCCCTTGATCCCGGTCGAGGCCTGGTAGGAGTTCGCGCCCAGCGTGGTACCGCCGGCGCTGGCGCCGGACGGCGTGAACAGCCGCTTGTAGGTCGCCTCGAAGTCGTGCGCGGTGACCGGGTCGCCGTTGGACCAGGTCGCGTTGTCACGCAGCTTGAAGGTATAGGTGAGATTGTCCTCGGAGATCGTCCACTCCTCCGCCACGGCGGGGTCGACGTCGTCTCCGGACTCCTTCTGGGTGACCAGGCCTTCCAAGATGCCCCTGGTCAGGATCCACATGCCGTTCGTGATCACCTGCGGATCGACGGTCTCGACGGTGACATAGGAGATCCGCAGCGACTTGGCGCCCTCCTGCTGTTGCGGCTGGCTGCCGAAGACGTTGCACCCGGTCAGCGACCAGGTCCCCGTCGCCGCGATACCGAGCGCGCCTGAAATCCGCAGAAAGTCCCGGCGGCTACCCGCCACCTTGGGAAGGCCACCCGGCGATACGGATGTCTCCATTGATTCCACCTCTCCTACCCCGGACTCGCGGCCGAGTCTGACGTCCTCGCCGCTTTGGTTGGACCATAATAACTATTTTCGGGCGGCCGTAAATGCCTGGCGCCAACTTGTAACAAACCTCAGCCCCGTTGCGCCACCGCTGCGGTGGGTCGCACCGCACCAGCCGGTCTGCCCGGGCTTGACCGGACATACCCGCGGGAAACGGCTCGATTAGCCTGCCGAAGTGAATGCGATTCGGGTGGCCATCGTCGGTGTCGGCAACTGTGCGTCCTCGCTGGTACAAGGAGTTCATTACTACTGCAATGCGCCGCTCGGCAAGACCATCCCCGGCCTGATGCACGTCGAGTTCGGCCCGTACCACGTCGGTGATCTCGAGTTCGTGGCCGCCTTCGACGTGGACGCGAAGAAGGTCGGAGTCGATCTTGCCGACGCGATCCACGCCGGTGAGAACAACACGATCACGATCAGCGATGTGCCGCCGACCGGGGTCGAGGTGCTCCGCGGACCGACCATGGACGGCCTCGGCGAGTACTACCGGGAGACGATCACCGAATCCGACCGGCCGGCCACCGACGTGGTCGCGGCCCTGCGGCAGTCCCGGGCCGACGTCCTGGTCTCCTATCTCCCGGTCGGTTCGGAGCAGGCCGACAAGTTCTACGCCCAGTGCGCGATCGACGCCGGCGTCGGCTTCGTCAACGCGCTGCCGGTGTTCATCGCCTCCGATCCCGAGTGGGCCAAGCGATTCGCGGATGCGGGCGTGCCGATCGTCGGCGACGACATCAAGAGCCAGGTCGGCGCGACGATCACCCACCGGGTGCTGGCCAAGCTGTTCGAAGATCGCGGCGTCACCCTGGATCGCACGTACCAGTTGAACTTCGGCGGCAACATGGACTTCCAGAACATGCTGGAACGGTCCCGGCTGCAGTCGAAGAAGATCAGCAAGACCCGCGCCGTCACGTCGCAGGTGCCGCGGGAGATGGCCGATGCGGACGTGCACATCGGGCCCAGTGATTACGTGCCGTTCCTGGCCGACCGCAAGCACGCCCTGGTCCGGCTGGAGGGCCGCGGCTTCGGCGACGTGCCGGTGCAACTCGAGTACAAGCTCGAGGTCTGGGACTCCCCCAACTCCGCCGGCATCATCATCGACGCCATCCGCGCGTGCAAGATCGCGATGGACCGCGGCCAGGGTGGCCCCGTCCGCAGCGCCAGCGCGTACTTCATGAAGAGCCCGCCCAAGCAGTACGACGACTCCACTGCCCGCGATCTGGTCGAGGCGTTCATCCGCGGCGATTCGGACTGATCCGAGCCGGCCTCAGGCGCACGTGGCGGCGGTGACCATCCAGCCCGTTCCGCGCGCCTGGGTCAGATCGGAAATCTCGACCTCGTGACTGCCGACGCTCATGAACACGAACCCGTCTCTCCGGGACGATGTCCAGCCGAACCGCGGGGTCACCATCGATGCCGACTCGTCCAGCCAACGCTGCAGTGCGGCTTCGGGCGTCGGCTCGCCGACCGCACCCTCGGCGACGCTGATCGCCATCGAGGTGCACGTCAAGGGCGGAGTCCAGGGTGGCCCCAGACCCAGCACAACCGTCGCGATCAGGGCGCCCGACAGCACTCCCGCCGTCGCCACCATGGCCAGGTCCAGGATCTTCGAGCTTTCCCCCGCAGTCATGGATCGATGCTAGTTGCAGTTGCCCTCGGTGACGGTCCAGCCGGATCCGCGAACCTGCCTGAGGTCAAGAATCAGAATTCGGAATGCACCGTTGATCATCAGCACCGACCCGTCCTCCGGCCGTGCCGTCCAACCCGTTCGCGGAACCAGCGCGGAGGCGTGGACCAGCCAGCTCTCGAAGGCGGCCCCGGGGGACTCGGCACCGACCGCACCCGCCGCCAGGTCGGCAACGAACGTCGGACAGTCGCGCGGGACCACGCCAAGTGGCCCGATTCCGTCGCGGTGGCACCCGATCAAGGCGGCCAGCACCGATCCCGTCGCCACCACTGCGATGAAGACGCGACGACGATTTCGCGAGCCGTCCCGCGCCACCATCACCCGAGACTACGCGCACGTGCTCGGCGCCTCGAGAGTGACCTTTTCCACGCAGATCGAGTCGGTTCAGGGAAAGGGTCACACTCGGTGAGCGGGTCCACCCGAAGAGGGTGCACCACTCCGGGGAGTAGGTCGGTGCTGGGCCCCGGTAGCCGCCCTCGGTCAGCTGGGTGTGTACGGTCTGGGCGATCTCACGTGGCTGCGCCATTCGGCCGTTGGTGACCCTGACAACGG
The DNA here is from genome assembly GCA_963746025.1 of uncultured Actinomycetota bacterium. Taxonomy (GTDB): domain Bacteria; phylum Actinomycetota; class Actinomycetes; order Propionibacteriales; family Propionibacteriaceae; genus Microlunatus. The sequence continues at coordinate 516,871 of CAVUZU010000006.1, read as the reverse complement.
CATAGCCGGCGCCGACGGCCGCCTCGTGCCTCGCGATGTCCCGACTCCACTGCACCGGATCGGTCCGATGATGATCACCGTCGTACTCGATCACGATCATGAACTCGCCCAACACCAGGTCGAAGTGTCCGATCGGCGCTGTCCGACTGCCGATCATCGGGTTGCAGGCCGGCTCGGGTAGCCCGGCCAGCACCAGGAGGAGCCGGAGCCTGGTCTCCCGCGGTGAGTCGACTCCGGCGCGGGCCAGGGCGGCGGCTCGTCGGCCCAGCCGACAGCCGCGTCCGGTGGCTGTTTCGGCGACTTCGCGGAGTTGGCTCTCGGTGATCTTGCCCAGCCGGATCAGCCGATCGGCAGCGGCGACCGCCTGCACCAGGTCGAGATCACCGCAGGCAGTCAGCCACGCGGCGGCTGGCACGGCGACTCGTCCCCGTGACTCGGGCAAGACCGCCAGGCGCGACAGCCGCACGCTGGACAGCTTGGTCTGCCGGTTGGCGACGATCGCCACCCGGATCGGTTCGGGTGAGCCGAGCTCGGCGCCGTGCAACCAAAGCGCCGTCACGCCGGTGATCACCGCGTCCTTAGGCAGGACCAGCAGAGCAGCCGCGGCTCGTTCGGTGAGCGTCGGCGCTGCCGATCCGAAGACGTACACGCCGCGGACCAGCCGCCGGAACCGCCGCCCCTCGAGTTGCCGCGCCGTCACCCCGTACCGACGTGCACTGCGCACCGTGAGCAGCCTAGGTAGTTCCCCCATCCCCGCACCCTCCGCCACAACCCCGGCACCCGCCACCCACCACCCCCGAATCTGTGGACAACCTCCCGACGTTCTCGCCGAGTGCGCCTTATCCACCTGATCCGCCGGATTCCAGGTGGAAAGGGTCACTCTCGGCGAGCCGAGACGGCAGCACGGCCGAGGGTCCGGCCCTCGGCTGCCGGGTCGAAGACGTGCAGCCGGTCGGGGAGGAAGGTGAGGTGGAAGGAACTGTCGGGCTCGGCGCGGAAGGGAGCTTCGACCTTGGCCTTGATCAACTCGCCGCCGAGTTCCAGGGTGAGCAGCACCTCGGAGCCGAGCGGCTCGGCGATGAAGAGGCGGGCCGGGACCGAGTGATCGGAAGGCACGTCGGAGACCCGGACGTGCTCCGGTCGGATGCCGAGGACGGCCTCGCGGCCGACGGGATCGAGGGTGCCGAGCGGCACCGGTTGATCGACGGCGGCGTTGACGAAGCGGCGCTGGTCGCCGACCGACCGGAGTTCGCCGGTGAGGAAGTTCATCGCCGGGGAACCCATGAAGGAGGCGACGAACATGTTGGCCGGGTGTTCGTAGACCTCGGTCGGCGAGGCGCACTGCTGCAGCACGCCGTCCTTCATCACCGCGATCCGGTCCGACATGGTCATCGCCTCGACCTGATCATGGGTGACGTAGATGAAGGTCCGGCTCAGATCGGCGTGCAGGCGTTTCAGCTCGGCCCGCATCCCGGCCCGGAGTTGGGCGTCCAGGTTGGACAGCGGCTCGTCGAGCAGGTACGCGCCGGCGTCGCGGATGATCGCCCGGCCGAGCGCGACCCGTTGCCGTTGGCCGCCGGACAGGGCTTTCGGCCGACGCTCCAGCAGGTTCGCGATGCCCAGCGATTCGGCCACCTCGGCCACCCGCCGGTCGATCTCGAGCTTCGGCACCCGCATCATCTTCAGCGCGAAACCGATGTTCTGGGCCACGGTCTTGTGCGGATAGAGCGCGTAGCTCTGGAAGACCATCGCCACGTCCCGGCGGTTCGCCGGCAGGTGGCCGACCGACACGTCGTCGAACCGGATGCTGCCGCTGGTGGACTTCTCCAGCCCGCAGACCATCCGCAACGTGGTGGTCTTGCCGCAGCCGGAAGGCCCGACCAGGGTCAGGAACTCGCGATCCCGGATGATCAGATCCAGACCCTCGACCGCGACGTTGCCGGCGAACTCCTTGCGTAGTTGATCAAGCCTGACCTCGGCCATCGGCGTCCCTTCTGGTCACGGCGCTATCCCTTGACCGAACCCGCGGCCAGCCCGCGGACGATGAGGCGTTGGAAGACCAGCACGATCACCAGCGGCGGGATCACGGCGAGCACTCCGGCGGCCGCCATCACGGTGTATTGCACGTTGATGTCGGTGGCGAAGTTCGCGACGATGATCGGCATCGTCTGGGTCTCGATCGAGCTGGTCAGGAACAGGGCGAACATGAACTCGTTCCAGGCGGACAGGAACGAGAAGATCGTCACCGTGACCAGTCCCGGGGTGGCGATCGGCAGGAAGACGGTGCGCATCATCTGCGGCCAGGTGCAGCGGTCCACCCGGGCCGCGTCCTCCAGTTCGCGCGGGATGGTGCGGAAGTAGTCCTTCAGGATCCAGATCGTGAACGGCAGCGCGAACGTGGTGTAGGACAAGATCAACGCCTGGTACGTGTCCAACAGCTGCAATGTCCGCATCAGCAGATAGAACGGGACGATGATCGTCACGCCGGGCACCATCCGGGTGGCCAGGTAGACCATCAGCAGCACCTTGCTGCCGCGGAACGGGATCCGGGCGAAGGTGTACGCGGCGAGCACACCGAGCAGCAGGTTGCACAGGGCCGTCAGGGTCGCCACGATCGCGCTGTTGGCCATCGCCCGGGGCAGGTTCTCCACCGCCCGGGACGCGAACTCGGCCTGACTCGGGTCCAGGAACCGGAGGTAGTTGTCCAGGGTCGGGTGCTGCGGGATCCACTGCGGCGGTACGGATACGGCGTCCGCCTCGTGCATGAAGCTGGTCGCCACGATCCAGTAGAACGGCGCGATGAAGAATGCCGCGAAGCAGAGCGCCAGCAGATAGAGCATGATCTTCTTCCACGGGATCCGAAAGCGCAGCGGCACCCGTGGTTCTTCGAGCCTGCCGGCCGGGGTCGTGATCCGCTCTCTCGTGCGCGTGGTGGTGGTCATACCTCGAACGTCCCCCGCTTGTGCAGCAGCACCACGTAGCCGACCGAGATCACCAGGGTGATCAGCATGATCACGTACGCGTAGGCGCTGCCGAGGCCGATGTCGGTGTAGGTGAGCGCGGTCCGGATCGCCTGCAGGGCGATCACGTTGGTCGACTCGCCCGGACCGCCGCCGGTCAGCAGGTAGACGATGTCGAAGGCCCGGAAGGCGCCCATCGTCTGCAAGATCAACACCATCAGCAGCGGATGCAGCAACCAGGGCAGGGTGACCTGGCGGAACCGTTGGATCGCGCCGGCCCGATCCACCCGCGCGGCGTCGTACATCTCGGCCGGGATCGCGGACAGCCCGGCCAGCAAGATCATCGAGGCGAACGGCAGCATCCCCCACACCTCGGCGGCGACGATCACCAGGAAGGCCGAGGTCGGCGTCGCCAGGAACGGTTGATACTCCTGGATCACGCCGAGCCCGACGAACAGGCCGTTCAGCGCACCCACTTTGGCGTCGAAGATCCACCGCCACATCAGCCCGCCGACCACCCCGGGGATGGCCCACGGCAGCAGGATCAGGCTGCGCAGCACGCCCCGGCCGACGAAGGTCTCGTTCAACACCAGCGCCAGGACCAGCGACAGCCCGGTGGTGATCAGCACCACGACGACGGTGAACGCGGTGGTGATGCTGATCGAGGTGAGGAAGGTCTGGTCGGTGATCAGTGACAGATAGTTGTCCAGGCCGAGGAAGCCGCGCTTGGCCGGCTGCTTCAGGTTGTTCCGTTGCAGGCTGAGCCAGAACGAGTAGCCGATCGGGAACCCGATGATCAACGCGATGACCAGCAGCGCGGGCGCGTTCAGCAGCCAGGCCCGGGGGTTGTCGCCGATGCCGGACCGGGGCCGGCCCACGCCGGCAGCCACGGTCGGCGACCTCATGCGTACTTCTTCTCCAGCTCGCGGGCCGACGCCGCCAACGCCTGGACGACCGAGCCAGGATCGCTCTGCGCGGTGAGGATCCGCTGGATCCCCTTCTGCAGTTCGGTTTCGAACTCCGAATACCACGGCTTGGCGACCACCGTGCGGGCCTTCGCCGACTCGGACAGCTGCGCGTAGACCTCCGGGTCGCCCCAGCGCTTCAGCTCGGCGACGACCCCCGGATCCTTGGCCAGGTCCTCGAACGCGAAGCCGAGGCCGTAGCGCAGGAACCAGAACTTCGCCGTGTACGGCTGGCCGGAGTCATCGAAGCCGCCCAGGTAGGTCAGCAGCTTGATCGTCTCGTCCCGGCGTTCCGTTTCGGCGCTCAACCCGTACATCCGGGTGGTCAGCACACTGCCGTTCCCAGGCTTGCCGAGCCCGGGGATCAGTGCCATCTTCATCTTGCCGGCGATCTTGGATTTCTTCGGATCGTTGTAGGCCCGAGCGCCGTAGCGGGAGGCGAACGTGTACGCGTACTGGCCCGAGGAGAGTGCCTCGTCCACCGGCGTCGACCCCATCTGCACCGACGCGGGATCGATGATCTTGGACACCCGGACCGCGTCGTCCAGCCAGGTCAGCAGTTCCTTCGGCACCGGGTCGGAGCTGTCCATCACCGGTGCGAGTTGATCATCGAACATGGTCCCGCCGCTGGCGTAGAGCAGTGCCCAGAACCAGCCCCAGAACGAGTCGCTGAGCTGGGCCGCAAAGCCGATGGAATATTTGAGGATCCCCTGCTCCCGCAGCTGGACCGCCTGATCGGTCAGCTCCTCCAAGGTCTTCGGCGGGCCGGAGAAGCCGGCCTTCTCCAGCAGCTCGGCGTTGTAGAGCAGGGCGGCGCAGTCGGTGTAGTACGGCAGGCAGTAGCGCTTGCCGTTGTGCGTCATCGCCTCGGCGTTGCCGGGGAAGATCGCCTGATACACCTCGTCCACGCCCGGCAGGTCGTCGATCGGCTGCAGATAGCCGGCGTCGGCCCAGCCGGCCATCGAGTCGTCGTAGACATAGAGCGCGTCCGGCGCGGCCCCGGCGGTGAACTGGGCGACCGACTTCTGCACGTACTGCGAGCCGGTGATCGAGGTGAAGCCGACCTCGATGCCGGACTGCTCGGTGAACCGGGCCAGGTTGTCCTCGACCGCCTGCGGCTCGTAATCCCAACCCTGGAAGGCGAGCGCGCCACCGGCCTGGTCGGCCGGGCGGCCGCAGCCGGTGATGGCCGCCGAGCCCAGAGCCAGGCCGCCGAGTTGCAGCAACCGTCGCCGGTCGAATTCGTCGTTGATCATGAGCACCTCCAACGGGTCACTCCGACGGTCCTCCCGCCGACTGACCCGCGTCCAGACACCGCCGCCATTACCGCTAGACCACAACGTGGCTGATCAGCTGTGAGAGTCGCGCTGACACACCACACTTCTGACAGGGTCGGCGTGGGACTGGTCTAACGGGAGTTGTGAGCGATCGGTGGCGGCGGTGAACCGCTGGTTAGCGTTGCGCCTCGGAGGTGGCCATGACCGATCTCGCGTACTACCTGACCTTCGGCCGGATGCCGACGCTCGGCCTGGACGCCTGGCAGTCGATCTATCGCAGCTATCAGGCCGACGGGGTGAGCCGCGTCGTGCTCTGGACGGGCGGCGGCTTCCGCTCCCGGCGGCATCCGGTGACCTGGCAGTACAACCGGACCCACCGCAACGTCGAGCGGGACTTCCTCGGCGACTTGATCGACTACGGGCACACGCTCGGGATCAGGACGCTGCTCGGCTTCGTCCCGTACGACTACGACGGGATCAACCAGTTCCCGATCGAGCAACCGCGGTTGCGGGCGATCGGCGCCGACGGACACTACCTGGAGTCGCAGGGCATCCACTGCTGGGGCTACGCGCTGAACCCGGCCTTGGACGAGTCCCGGCGGCTGGTGCTCGACTACGTCAAGGAGTTGTACGACGACTTCTACCCACAGGCCGACGGCATCTTGATCGAATCGTCGGATCTCAAGCTGGGCAGCGGAGTCGGCGACTACTTCAGCCTCGAGTACGACCTCGTCCGGGAGCTGTCCGACGACTATTGGAAGTCTCACCCGGACGGCGAGTTGATCATCTACCCGCACTACTTCCGGGCCGACCGGGGCCAGTCGCATCCGTTCGATCCGCGCTGGCAGTTCGTCTTCACCTCACACAGCGCCGAGCTGGAGCCCGGATTGATCAAGCAGGCGAGCTACAGCTACTACGCCGACTACTCGCTGATGGTCGGCGGGCCCGAGGACGTCCGGGAGTCCTGTCGGCTGGTCCGGGACCGCGGCATCTCCAGCTACTTCCCGCCGCTCGAGTTCTTCACCTATCGGCCGCCGCAAGCCGACCTGCGCGAGCCGCACCTGATCGGCCGGCCGCTGCGCCCGTTCGGCTTCGAGCACCTGTCCCGGCACGACAACCCGTACGAGGATCCGTTGGTCGCAGTCAACCGGCACGCGGTCCGCGCCTTCCTGGCCGAGCCGGACCTGCCGCTGGACAGCTTCCTGTCCTCGCTCGGTCCGGCCCTGCTCGGCCGGGCGGCTCGGCCCAGCGACGTCGAGGATCTGCTCACCCTGCATCGGCTGCACTTCCGCTCGAAGTCGTACTTCAGCGCCGGGCCGGCGGCCGATCCGCGGATGCTGCAGCATCAGCTCACGCACGGCCAGGTCGGCCCGGAGGACGTCGGCTGGATCGCCGAGCAGCTCACGGCGCTGCCCGCCCTGCAGACCCGGCTCGCCGCGAGTCCGGCACCCGGCGCGGTCGCCCTGGCCGATCGGGCCGGCGACGTGCTGGCCGCCTGGACACCGGCCGAGCTCGACTTCCTGCACGCCCACCTGGGATAGCCGCAGACCGCGGTTCGGTGATCATCCGGCCGGTCGATCAGCGCCGCGGGTGAAGCGCCAGAGATGCAGGGTGCGCCGCGGGGACAGCACGTCTGGATCGTCATAGACGACCTGCGCCGGAGCGAGATCGACCGGGAAGCAGCACGGCATCGCGATGATCAACAACTCCTCAGCCTCGATCGAGCGGAGGACCACCGAGAGTCCGACGTGGCTGTGCACCGCGGCGAGGACCAGCCGCCGCGCCCGGAACCGGCAGTCCTCGATCCGGGCTCGATGGATGGTGAGGCGTGGAATGTCCCGCCAGCGATGGGTGAAGCGGCGCATCCGCGGATCGACCGAGTGGCACTGCCAGCCGCTGTGCAATGCGAAGGTCGCGGCGGTCCGCGGGTCGAGCCGTCGCCGACGACGACGCAGCTGATGCTCCGATCGTCCGGCGGAAAGTCGTCCCGGAAGCGAAGCGCAGCTGCCCGGGTCGCGTAGCTCTCGGTGACTTCCTTGGCGTTGGGAAACAGCCGCAGCGCGGCAAGCTGCCCGCCGGTGGACGTACGGACGAACGAATCGAGATACCGAGAGGTGATCATCGGTGCGGCTCCTCGGTCGGCGCCGGGAGTCGCGGCGACCCGAGGAACGGCTGACTGCCGCCGTCGCGTGCCGAGAACTCCCAAGCGCTCTAGCCGAAAGGGCTGCTGAGCTCGCTGACGTCCCTACGGACGTCGATGACCTCTTGGTTGACCCGGTGCGGGTGTGAAGGTTTCGCCGGCCAAAGTACGGGACGCGTCGCCGCGTCGCCAGTGAATATCGGGTCGGCCGCAGGTCAGGCCATCCGATCGGGCGGCGGCTCCGAAGTAGGGGTAGGAGTCCACCGTGAGGAGATCAGCCATGCCCCAGGTGTATCGTCCGGCGGAACGGACGGGTGATCGGCGATGACTTCTGATCATGGTGAGCAGCGCCGGCTGACCCCGGTGCCGGATCCGCCGCGGTCCGAGGCGGACCGGCTGATCGACCTGATCGCGCGCACGGCCCGCGGTCACGAGGAGGCGTTCGCGTCGCTCTACGACCTGACGTCGACCCGGGTCTACGGCGTCGTGCTCCGGGTGCTGCGGTCGCCGGATCAGTCGGCGGAGGTCACCCAGGAGGCGTACCTGGAGGCGTGGAAGCAGTCCGCGCGCTATCGGCCGGAGCTGGGCTCGGTGCTGGCCTGGCTGCTGACCATCGCCCATCGTCGCGCCGTCGACCGGGTCCGGTCGGTGACGAGTCAGACCGGACGGGACGAGCGGTACGGCCGGCAGCAGCAGCAGCCGGCCGCGAGCGACGTGGTCTGGGACGACGTGTCCCGTCAGGTCGATGTGGAACGCGTACGGCGGGCGATGCGGTCGCTGACCGAGGTGCAGCGTGAGGCGTTGGCGCTGGCGTACTTCGGCGGCTACACGCACCGCGAGGTGGCCCGGATGTTGAGCCTGCCGTTGGGCACGGCCAAGACCAGGATCCGGGATGGACTGATCGGACTTCGGGACGCGTTGGGGGTGGAATCATGAACGACATCCACGGCTATGTCGGCGGCTACGTGACGCACGCGCTGGACGACGAGCTGCGGCTCGTGTTCGCCGAGCATCTGGAGGACTGCGAGTCCTGTCGGCAGGAGGTCCGCGAGTTCCGCGAGACCCTGGCCGAGCTCAGCCTGCTCGAGGCCGCGCGGCCGCCCGAGTCGCTGCGGGGCGAGGTGCTGGCCGGCATCGCCCGGACCCGGATCGAGCCGCCGGGCGATCCCGACCGGTCCGACGCACCGCCGCCGGCCTCGGTCCGGTCCGGGGTGCTCGCGGCGATCGCCGATGATCAACCGACCGGGCGGGCCGCGACGGTGGCCGACGAGCCTCGTCGGTCGCCGCGGGCATCTCGCTGGCTCACTCTGGCGGTCGCGGCCAGCCTGTTGATCGCGGTGGTGCTCGGCGGTTGGGCCGTGGTGCAGCAGCGCCGGATCGATGATCTGCAACGGGCTCAGCAGGCGCAGCAGGCCGAGACCGAGCTGCTGCGGGCGGCCGACCTGAGGTCGTACCCGGTCGACCTGCACGGCACGCCCGGGACCTATCTGGTCTCCCGGGCCCAGAACCGTGCCCTCTTTGCGGCGGACGTGCCGCCCTCCGGCCCGGACCGCGACTACCAGCTGTGGACCACGCATGCCGGAGCGGATCCGACACCGGGACCCGTCTTCGACGGCGGAAACGTCCGCGAATGGATCATCGGCATCGACGGTGCCAACGGGATCGCCATCTCCGTGGAACCAGCCGGCGGCTCGCCCACCGGGAAGCCGAACCTCGATCCGACACCGGTCGGCATTCAATTCTGATCAAGGACTGCACGACAGCAGATCCTCACCCGGCTCACCCATCCGGATCGTCACCCGCTCCGAATTCCCTTCGGGAGCAGCGTTCCCAGCCATTCGGGGGACCACGACGACTGGAGGAATCCTGTGTTCGGACGAAAGTTCACAGCCAATCTGATCAACAGAAGTGCCGAGACCGAGGCCGACCGCAGGCGGTTCCTGCGCGGTGCCGGCATCGCCGGGCTCGGCGTCATCGGTGCCGGCGCCCTCGGCACCGGTGCGGCCCGGGCCGACACCAGCGGCGCCGCGCTGAGTGACGCGTCGGTGCTCAACTTCGCGCTCAATCTGGAATATCTGGAGGCCCAGTTCTATCTGCATGCGGTGACCGGCGAGGGGCTGCCGAGCAAACTGACCGGCGGCAAAGGCAAGCAGGGCAAGGTGATCGGCGGCCACAAGGTGCGGTTCAAGAGCCGGAAGACCCGCGAGTACGCCAACGAGATCGCCGCCGACGAGCTGGCCCATGTCAACTTCCTCCGGGCCGCGCTCGGCTCGGCCGCGGTGGCCCAGCCGGCGATCGACCTGAGGGCGAGCTTCAGCGCCGCGGCGCAGGCGGCCGGAATCGTGAAGCATGGCCGGGAGTTCGACGCATTCGCTTGTGAGGAGAACTTCCTGCTCGCCGCGTACCTGTTCGAGGACGTCGGAGTCACCGCCTACAAGGGCGCGGCGCCGTTGATCCAGAACAAGACCTATCTGGAGGCGGCGGCCGGCATCCTCGCGGTCGAGGCTTACCACGCGGCGAACATCCGGACCGTGATCTACGAGGACAACGGTGGCGGACTGCTCGGTCTCGGGCTGCTCGGCGGCAACGACCTGATCAAGGCCGCCGGCAAGCTGTCCGACGCCCGGGACGCGTTGAGCGGCAAGGTCGACAATGATCAAGGAGTCGAGGACTCCGATGGCGACGCCAACATCGTGCCGGCCGACGAGAACGGCGTGGCCTACAGCCGCAGCGCCGGCGACGTGCTGAACATCGTCTACCTCAACCCGGCCAAGGTCAGCCAGGGCGGCTTCTACCCGGCCGGTCTGAACGGCGACATCATCACCAGCAACGACAACCGCTGATCATGAGCTGGTCCGGAATCGGGCGGGCGTGACCCGGGTCGACGGACCCGACCAAGATCACGAACGCTCGGTTCCGGATCTTTCCACCGTCCCCCATCGGGCGGCGCGCAGGGTGTCTCGCAGTGCCTCCAGATAGCCGGTGCCGCGGACCGTGTCCGGCAGCAGTGCCGAGCCCTCCGACCACTCGTTCCAGGCGTTGATCGTGATCATCGGGTACGGGCTCGGGTGCCGGTCCAGGAAGGCGAGGGCCTCGCGCAACCCAGCGGCGAACTGCGCCGGCTCCGGGTCTGCGGTGGCCTTCCAGGGATAACCGGCATTCACGAAGGGCACACCCTGCGCGGTCCGCGGCGACGAGTCCCATCCGACCGTCACATTGGGATGGAACGGGATCGACAGCTCCGCGGCATACCCCTCGTAGGCCGTGAAGGCGAGCCGGCGCACCTCGTCCCAGTCCATGATCGGAAAGCCGAGACCACTCACGTCGGCGTGATGGATCCAGACGTAGGAGGTCGCCGAGCGGAAGCCCAGGTCGATCACGGTCCGCGCCGGGTCGGCTCCCGCCGTCACCGCGGGCAGCTCGTTCAGGCTCCAGACCACACCGTCGAGATGCAGTCCCGCGAACCCACTGGCCCGGACATGATCATCGAACCAGCCCAGCGCGTCGCGGGTCGCCGCCACTCCGCCGAGACCGGCGACCAGCGAGCCGAGCTCGTACACCGAGAGCCAGGGCCGCCCGTCGACGACGAGATAGTTGGGCTGGCTGAAGTAGGCCGCGGTCACGTGCCGCGCCATGGCCTCGAACGCGGCGCGGTCCAGCGCCCCGGCCTTGAGCTGCCGGCCCGGCTCGCCCGGTGTCTGCGACGGGAAGATGTCGACGAGCGGGTGATTGGCCCACATCAGGGCGAACTTCAACCGGGACCGGAGCGAACTGCGGAGGAACCCGTCGTCCAGCGCCCGCTGCAGGTAGGGCCCGTCGTCGTACCAGTAGTAGTCGAAGAAGATGCCATCCACTCCGTGCGCCGCGGCCAGCTCGGTCTGCCGGTCGAACTGCTGCGGGTCGGCCTCGTCGAAGTGGCCGAAGGTCGGCACCCGCGGCTGCCGGTGCCCCGGGAATCGCGGCCGAGCGGCCCGGACCAGCTCCCACTCGGTCCAGCTCTCGCCGAACCAGCCTGCGTTGCGGGCGTCGGCGTGCCAGTCGGGAAAGTAGTAGGCGAACACCTGGGGCGTGGTCATCGATTCCTCCGTACGGCAGCTGCCGGGTTGCACCAATCCAACCCGGACCGGCGGACCGAACAGGCCGACATCTCGGAATGCGTACCCGATCGATGTCGATTCGCCGGCCTGCTCTTCGTCGGTGGGGCAACCGACGGAAATCGAGAGAAGGGCAGACCGATGAGCAACCCGAGCTACACCGACGGCTTCACCGTGACCGAGACCCCGGAGCGCGTCTTCGCGGGCGTGACCGACGTCCGGAATTGGTGGACCGAGACCATCGAGGGCGACACCGGCCAGCAGGGCGACACCTTCGTCTTCCGGGACGCCGGCATCCGCTTCGCCCGGTTCCGGCTGACCGAGGTGATCCCCGGCCAGCGCGTCGTCTGGACCGTCGAGGACTCCGAACTCGTCTTCGTCGACGACCGCGACGAATGGACCGGCACCAAGGTGATCTTCGACATCACCACCGGCAACGGCACGACGACGCTGCACTTCACCCACGACGGACTGCTGCCGAGCGTCGAGTGCTACGAAGCCTGCTCCACCGGTTGGAGCGGCTGCATGCGCAGCCTGGAGCAACTGATCGTGACCGGCGAGAGCCAGACCGGCCCGAAGCCCTGACCTGAAAGGGCCTCGAGCGCATGGGAACTGATCGATGGGGACGTGAGGATTTTCGTTCCCTGAGCCTGTCGAAGGGCAAGCCACCTCCCCGCGACCTGGTGTGGCAGCCACTGTCGGCGCCAGGGGCCAGACTGGCTGTCATGAAGACCTCAGAGCAGCCGCTCCTGATCGTTCCGGCCAACGAGGCGAGCTGGGCCGACCTGCAGTTGATCTTCGGCCAACGCGGACCAGGCTCCCGCTGCCAGTGCCAGCGGTTCAAGCTCGCCCACCGCGAGTCGTTCGGCTCGTTCCCGGCCGAGGAGCGGGCCCACCGGCTGCGGGACCAGACCGAATGCGGGCACCCCGACGCGGGCTCGACCAGCGGTCTCGTCGCCTTCCTCGGCGATCAGCCCGCCGGCTGGTGCGCGGTCGAGCCGCGGCCCCGCTTCACCGGTCTGGTCCGCGTCTTCCGGGTGCCCTGGGAGGGCCGGGACGAGGACAAGGCGGACGATTCCGTCTGGGCTGTGACCTGCTTCCTGATCCGAGCCGGCTTCCGCAAGCGCGGCGTCGGCCGAGCCCTGGCCGCCGCCGCCCCCGCCTTCGCCCGCGACCGCGGCGCCCGCGCCATCGAGGGATACCCGCTCATCGGCGACGTGACGTCGGAGATCCGACAGCAGTCGTGGGTGGATGAGCTGCACGTCGGCACCGAGCGCATGTTCGCCGACGCCGGCTTCGCCATCGTCACCCGCCCCGGCACCCGCCGCCTGGTGATGCGGATCGACTTCTGATCATCGAGTGTCGAGATAACGACGCGAACCGGCTCGATTGACGTACGCAAGTCACCACTCGGCGGCAGGAGCCTCGAACAGACCGCGCCATTCATCGCCGAACGACGGAGCGGGGCCGCGGTGGCCACGCTCGACCAGGTGGGCGTACACGGTGCTGACGATCCCTCGCGGGTGCGCCATCCGACCGTTGGTGACTCGGATCACTGTGTAGCCGGCACGGGCCGCCGCCTCGTGCCGAGCGATGTCCCGGCTCCACTGCATCGGATCGGTGCGATGGTGATCACCGTCGTACCCGATGATGATCATGAATTCGCCCAGCACCAGATCGAAGCATCCGATCGGTGCCGTGAGATCGCCGATCATCGGATTGCATTTCGGCTCGACGAGCCCGGCCAGCACCAGCATCAGCCTGAGCCGGGACTCCCGCGGTGACTCCGCCCCAGCCCGGGCCAACCCGGCCGCTCGACGGGCCATCCGGCAGCCTCGCCCGTTCGACACCTCGGCACCAGCGACAAGGTCATCGCAGGTGACCTTGCGCAGCCGGATCAGCCAGTCGGCCGCCGCCACGGCATGATCGAGGTTCAGTTCGGCGCAGGCCGCGATCCACGCCGCCACAGGTGTCGCGATGCGTCGGCGGGCAGCCGGCGGCCGGAGCACTCGGCTGAGCCTGATTCCGGCCCGGATCGTCTTGCCGTCCGTCGTAGTCACAACACGGATCGGCGTAGCGGATCCGATCTCGACCCCGTGCAGCCACAAGGCGGTGACTCCGGTGATCACCGTGTCGCCCGGCAGCGCCAACAGTGCGGCCGCCGCGCGTTCGGTCAGGGTCGGTTCCGCCGGACCGGAGAGATACACGCCGCGGCTCAGCCGTCTGAACCTCGGCCCGGCGAGTTGGCGCAGCGTCAGGCCGTACTGTCGTGCGCTTCGAACGGTGAGCAGCCTCGGCAATCCCATGGCGGCACCCTGCACCCGACCGAGCTGCCTGCACCACTCCCAAACCCCAAATCTGTGGACAACCCAGCCGCCGGACCATCGAATGGTGACCTAACGACGCTGATCATTCGGATCGAGGTCGCTACGTCGGCACTCGGCGATACGGACGGGCGTCAGGTGGGCATCGAAGCTCGCACGAACGGGAGTCGGCGAGAGGGTTTCGTTCCCTGAGCCTGTCGAAGGGCAAGCACAGTTGATCACCATCGCCCTTCGACAAGCTCAGGGAACGAACACTCAAACCTCCGCATCGCCGGCGATCGGGAAGCCGTGGGCGGCGCAGGCCGCGATGACGTCGTCGACGACCTGGTCGACTGGGCGTGAGGCGTCGATCATGATCGCTCCGTGCCGCTCGAGCGCGTCAGGTGGGCATCGAAGCTCGCACGAACGGGACTCGGCGAGAGGGTTTCGTTCCCTGAGCCTGTCGAAGGGCAAGCACAGTTGATCACCATCGCCCGTCGACAAGCTCAGGGAACGAACACTCAAACCTCCGCATCGCCGACGATCGGGAAGCCGTGGGCCTCAGGCCTCGCCGAGACGTCAGATCCGCTGCGACACGCCGCAGAAATGGCCGCGGATGTGACGGGTCGGCGGGGTTGGGAGGAGGGTCAGGCGGTGCGGGTGACTACGGTGTCGCAGAGTTCGGTGAGGGAGGCCTTGGCGGGGCCGGGTGGCAGGGGTTCGAGGAGGGCGCGGGCGGCTTCGGCGCGCTTGCCGACCTGGGCTCGGGCCTCGTCGATGACCGGGTGTTTGCGCAGTTCGGCGAGTACGGCAGCCAGCGTGGCATCGTCGCGGAGGTCGCCGTCCAGGCGCTCCCGGAGCCGGCGGTCGGCCGGGGCGTCGTAGCCGCGGAGCAGCAGGGTCGGCAGGGTCGGGATGCCGGCTCGCAGGTCGGTGCCCGGGGTCTTGCCGGTGTCGTCGCTGGTGATGTCGATGATGTCGTCGCTGAGCTGGAAGACCAGCCCGATCTCCTCGCCGAACCGGGCCAGCCGCTGCTGGATGTCCGGGTCGGCGTCGGCGACCATCGCGCCGAACAGGGCCGAGGTGGCGATCAGGGCGCCGGTCTTGCCGGCCAGCACGTCGAGGTAGTGCTGCAGCGGGTCCTCGTCGTCGGTCGGGCCGACCGTCTCGGCGATCTGCCCCTGCACCAGCCGGGCGAAGGTCTGGGCCTGCACCCGGACGTAGTCGGGCCCGAGCTGGGCCACCACGTCGGAGGCGCGGGCGAAGAGGTAGTCACCGACCAGGATGGCGACGGTGTTGCCCCACCGCTCGTTGGCGCTGGGCGAGCCGCGGCGAAGCACGGCCTCGTCCATCACGTCGTCGTGGTACAGGCTGGCGACGTGGGTCAACTCGACCACGGTCGCGGCCTTGACCACCGCGGCCGGGTCCTGGCGCGGCCCGAGCGAGGCGGCGAGCACCACCAGCAGCGGTCGGAACCGCTTGCCGCCGGCGGCGATCACGTGCTGGGCCGCCTGGGTGACCAGCGGCGTGTCCGCCTCGGCGGCATGCAGCAGCGCGGTCTCGATCTCGGTCAGCCGCTCCTCGACCGTGGTCGCAAAGTCGACTTCCGGCTCTGCAGTCACGGTCCTCCCTCAGTCGGATCAGCTGCGGCGCGGGCTATCCGGCACGCAGGAACTCTCCGGCGGACTGGGCGATGTCCAGCACCGGTCCGGGGAAAATTCCCAACGCCACAGTAGCGACCACGCCGATACCGACCGCGACCAGTGTGGTCCAGCCCGGCCGGATCACGCTCGGTGCACCCTCGCCCGGTTCGGCGAAGAACATCAGCACGATCACCCGGACGTAGAAGAACGCGGCGACGACGCTGAGCACGACCGCGGCGACCACCAGCCAGTGCGCGCCGCCGGACCAGGCCGCGGCGAACACGGTCCACTTGCCGATGAAGCCACCGGTCAGCGGGATGCCGGCGAAGCTGAGCAGGAAGATCGAGAACACGATCGCGGTCAGCGGGGACCGCTTGCCCAGCCCGGCCCAGCTGGTCAGGCCGGTCGACTCGCCGCCGGCGTTACGGACCATGGTGACGACCGCGAACGCGCCGATCGTCGCCGCGCCGTAGGCCACCAGGTAGAACATGATCGACGACAGGCTGGTCAGCCCGCCGGTCGCTCCGGTGGAGTTCTGGAAGGCCCCCACGAAGGCCGTCATCAGGAACCCGGCGTGGGCGATCGAGGAGTACGCCAGCATCCGCTTGATGTCGGTCTGGGCGATGGCCAGCACCGCCCCGACCGCCATCGTCGCGACGGCGATGATCGTCATCAGCGGCTGCCAGTCCCACCGATCGGCGCCGAGCGCCACGTAGAACACCCGGAGCAGCGCACCGATCGCGGCGATCTTGGTGCAGACCGCCATGAAGCCGGTGACCGGGGTCGGGGCGCCGACGTAGACGTCGGGGGTCCAGGAGTGGAACGGCACCGCGCCGAACTTGAACAGCAACCCGACGCCGAGCAGCCCCATCCCGGCCAGCAACAGACCCGGCCCTTGCTGGCTGGTCCGCATCGCCGCATCGATCGCGGACAGCTCGAACGACCCGGAGTAGCCGTACAGCAGCGCCACACCGTAGATGAAGAACGCCGAGGACAGCGCGCCGAGCAGGAAGTACTTCAGCGACGCTTCCTGGCTGAGCAGCCGGCGCCGCCGGGCCATACCGCAGAGCAGGTAGAGCGGCAGCGACAGGATCTCCAGCGCGATGAACATGGTGATCAGGTCGTTCGACGCCGGGAACAACATCATCCCGGTCAGCGCGAACAGGGCCAGCGGGAAGACCTCGGTGTGCTCCACCTTGGCCTCGATCGCCTCCCGCTCGGCGATCGTGCCGGGCACGGTCGCGGCCTGCGCGGCGAACACGCTGGCGCCGTTCTCCACCTTGCGCTCGGCGAAGGTGAGGAACGAGATCGCGCCGAAGATCAACAGCAGGGCCCAGATGAAGTACACCGGGCCGTCGACCACGACCGAGGTGCCGGCGGTGATGCCGGCGCCGATCCCGGTGACGTTGAGCACGGTCACCACCAGCGCCGCGATGATCACCGCGAAGCTGACGATCAGCTGGGCCGGCAGCCGCAGCGCGCGCGGCACCAGCGCCTCGACCAGCACACCGAGACAGCCGCCGACGAAGATCAGCAGCAGCGGCATGATCAGCCCGTAGTCGATCGACGGCGGGTTGATCTGCAACACCGGAACGATCATCGTTCTCCCTCCGCGCTGAGCATGGGTTGCGGATCAGCCATACCGGTCTGGCTCATGGTGGCCGCGACGGCCGGCTCGATCACGTCCAGGATCGGCTTCGGGAAGAAGCCGATCGCCAGGATCAGCAGCACCACCGGGGCCAGCGCGAGCCGTTCCCGCCAGCCGACGTCGGACATGGTGCCGGCGACCTTCTCGGAGATCGGTCCGGTCATCGTCCGCTGGTACGTGAGCAGCATGTAAACCGCGGCCAGCACGATTCCGCTGGTCGCGATGATCGCGAACACCGGGTGCCGGCCGAAGGTGCCTGCCAGCACCATGAACTCGGACACGAAGCTGGACAGGCCCGGCAGCGACACGGTGGCCAGCGCGCCGAACAGGAACAGGCCGCCCATCACCGGCGCCACCTTCTGCACGCCGCCGAAGTCGGCGATCAGGGCCGAGCCGCGGCGCTTGATCAGATAGCCGGCGACCAGGAACAGCGCCGCCGTACTCAGCCCGTGGTTCAGCATGTAGAGGGTCGAGCCCACCATGCTCTGGGTGGTGAAGGCGAAGATGCCGAGCACGATGAAGCCGAAGTGGCTGATCGAGGTGTAGGAGATGAACCGCATCAGGTTCTTCGATCCGACCGCCATGATCGCGCCGTAGACGATCGAGATCACCGCCAGCACCAGGATCACCGGGGTCGCCCACTTGCTGGCGTCCGGGAACAACTCCAGGCAGAACCTGATCATGCCGAAGGTGCCGAGCTTGTCCATCACGCCGACCATCATGGTGGCGCCGCCCGGCGTCGACTCCTCCGCCGCATCCGGCAGCCAGGTGTGGAACGGCACCAGCGGGGCCTTGATCGCGAACGCGAACATGAAGCCGCAGAACAGCAGTCGCTGGGTGGTCTCGTCGATCGGCAGGTTGCGCAGATCCGACAGCAGGTAGCTCGGATCGCCCTGAGAAGAGGAGATCACCCAGAGTCCGATCACCGCGGCCAGCATGACGAAGCCGCCGAGCAGACCGTAGATCAGGAACTTGGTCGCCGCCTGCGCCCGGCGCGGGCCGCCGAAGCCGCCGATCAGGAAGTACATCGGGATCAGGATGATCTCGAAGAAGATGTAGAACAGGAAGACGTCGGTCGCGGTGAACAGCAGCAGCGCGACGCCCTCGACCACCAGCACCAGGGCGAAGAAGACCCGGGCGTCGTACTTCGGCGCGACCTTGGCGGCAACGCTCCCTGAGCCTGTCGAAGCGCTGTCCTGAGCCTGTCGAAGGGGGTCAGGGGTGGCGGAGTCGACCGGGTCGGCGTCGTTCCAGGCGGCCACGATCACCACCGGGGTGACCACCGCGACCAGCAGCACCAGGGTCAGCCCGATGCCGTCCAGGCCGAGCGCGTAGTTCACGCCCAGTGCCTCGATCCACGGCACCTGCTCGACGAACTGCATCCCGCCGGACGGGTTGAAGCGGACCGCGACCACGATGCCGATGATCAAGGTCAACACCGAGATCGCGATCGCGACCTGCTTGGCCGCGGTGCCCTTGATGAAGATCAACAGCGCGGCACCGATCAACGGCAGCACTGCGAGAGTGGTCAACCAGGGAAATGTCATCATCGCCTCTCAGCCCAACCGACCGAGCACGAGTACGATCCCGACGATGGCCGCCCCGGCGGTCATGGTCAGCGCGTACGTCCGGACGAAACCGTTCTGCAGCAGCCGGAGCCGGGCACCGAAGCCGCCGATCATGCCAGCCAATCCGTGCACCACTCCGTCGACGCCGCCGCGGTCGGTGGCCGCTACCCCGTCGGTCAGCGTCTGACCCGGCCGCATGAACACCGCCTCGTTGAAGGCGTCGCCGTAGAGATCGTTCCGGCCGGCCAGGGTGAGCGGCGACCGGGACGCCGGTGCCATCTTCGGGATGTCCTTCTTCGGACCGAAGACCAGGAAGGCGATCACCACGCCCACTGCGACCACACCGATGGTGATCAGGCCGATCGGCGAGAAGTGCAGCAGGCTCGGATGGTGATCGGCGTGCGCGACGCCGACCGCCGGGTCCAGCCAGCCGTTTATCCAGTTGTTCAGCACCAGACCGCCGAACACCGAGCCGACGCCGAGCAGGATCAGCGGAATCGTCATCACCAGCGGCGACTCGTGCGGATGCACGCCCTTCTCCCAGCGCTTCTTGCCGAGGAAGGTCATCAGCATCAGCCGGGTCATGTAGAAGGCCGTCACCCCGGCCCCGACCATGGCGAGCACCCCGACCACGGTGTTGTGCTCGAAGGCCGCCTCGATGATGTGGTCCTTGGAATAGAAGCCGGACAGGAACGGGAAGCCGATGATCGCCAGATAGCCGGCGGCGAAGGTGACGAAGGTGATCGGCATCGCCCGGCCCAGCGCCCCGTACTTACGCATGTTCACGTCGTCGTTCATGCCGTGCATCACCGAGCCGGCACCGAGGAACATGTTGGCCTTGAAGAAGCCGTGGGTGATCAGGTGGAAGATCGCGAACGCATAGCCGGCCGGACCGATGCCCGCGGCCAGCATCATGTAGCCGATCTGCGACATGGTCGAGCCGGCCAGCGCCTTCTTGATGTCGTCCTTGGCGCAACCGATCCAGGCCCCGGCCAGCAGGGTCACGGTGCCGACGATCACCACCGCGGTGCTGGCCGCCTCGGACAGTTCGAAGATCGCGTGCGAGCGGACCACCAGATAGACACCGGCGGTGACCATGGTCGCGGCGTGGATCAGTGCCGACACCGGGGTCGGGCCCTCCATCGCGTCCAGCAACCAGGACTGCAGCGGCACCTGGGCGGACTTGCCGCAGGCACCGAGCAGCAGCAGGCAGCCGAGCGCCGTGGCCACCCACGGGGTCACCCCGGCCAGCCCGGCGTTCACGTCGACGAACGCCGAGGAACCGAAGGCGAACAGCATCAGCATGATCCCGATCGCCATCCCGAGATCGCCGACCCGGTTGACGATGAAGGCCTTTTTGGCCGCGACCGCCGCGCTCGACTTGTGCTGCCAGAAGCCGATCAAGAGGTACGAGGCCAGGCCGACACCCTCCCAGCCGACGAACAGCACCAGGTAGTTGTCGGCCAGCACCAGCAGCAGCATTGCGGCGACGAACAGGTTGAGGAAGGCGAAGAACCGGCGCCGCCGCTCGTCGTGGGCCATGTAGCCGACGGAGTAGACGTGGATCAGGCTGCCGACGCCGGTGATCAACAAGGTGAACAGGATCGACAGCTGATCGATCTGCAGGCCGACGCCGATGTTCCAGGTGCCGGTGCCGATCCAGTCCCACAGCGGCAGGCCGACGGATCGCTGGGCCTCTTCCCGGCCGAGCAACTGGACGAACAGGGTCAGGCCGAGGGCGAAGGAGGCGATCGGCGCCAGCACGCCGAGGAAGTGGCCCCAGCGGTCACCGAGCCGGCCGACCAGCAGCAGGATCGCGGCGCTGACCAGCGGCATGGCGATCAGCAGCCAGGCATAGCCGAACAGGCCGTCCGCCGCCACCGGCGTTGGCACTTCGAGCAGGATCATCGTTTGGTCCCAAACCTCATCAGGAGTGCACTCATCAGAATTTCAGCAGGTTCGCGTCGTCGACCGAGGCCGAGCGGCGGGTCCGGAAGATGGTGACGATGATCGCCAGCCCGACCACCACCTCGGCCGCGGCCACCACCATCACGAAGAAGGCGGCGAGCTGGCCGTCCAGGTTGCCGTGCTGCCGGGAGAAGGTGACCAGCGCCAGGTTGGTCGCGTTCAACATCAACTCGACACACATGAAGGCGACGATCGCGTTCCGGCGCACCATGAAGCCGACCGCGCCGATGGTGAACAGCAGCGCCGACAGGATGATGTAGTAGTTCGGATCCATCACTGCGCTCCCTTCTCGTCGCTCTCCGAGGCGGCTGGTTCCTTGTCCTGAGCCTGTCGAAGGGCCTCGCCCGCGTCGTCCGCACCGGTGGTGATCGCGGCGGCGCCGCTGCCCTCACCGGTCTCGGCCGGGGTCGGCGGCGGCCGGTAGATCGACAGCTTGTCGCCGGCCACCGACTTCAGCGACTCCTCGATCGGCCGGGTCAGATCGCGGGCGTCCAGCACCGTACCGCGTGCCTTGAGGGTCTGCGACACCGACTTCTCGGCCACGGTGCCGTCCGGCAGCAGGGCCGGCACGTGCACCGCGTTGTGCCGGGCGAACACGCCCGGGGTGGGCAGCGCGCCCGGGTGCTCGCCGGTCTCGGCGTAGCGCCGCATCCGGTCACCGGACAGGTCTCGCTGCGACTTCTTCTCCTTCAGCCGCTCCCGGTGCGCCAGCACCATCGCGCCGACCGCGGCGGTGATCAACAGGGCCGCGGTCGCCTCGAAGGCGAACACGTAGTCGTTGAAGATCAACGCGGCCAGGCCCTGCGCGTTGCCGCCGTGACCACCCTGCTCGATGGTGGCGTTGGCCTGCTCCAGCCCGAGCGGGCTGCCGACGATCGCGTTGCCGACCGCGCCGATCAGCAGGACGGCGAAGCCGAGGCCGGCGATCCCGGCCAGCACCCGCTGACCCTTGATCGTCTCCACCAGCGAGTCCGCCGCGTCGACACCGACCAGCATCAGCACGAACAGGAACAACATCAGGATCGCGCCGGTGTAGACGATGATCTGCACCGCGAACAGGAACGGGGCGTCCAGCGCCGCGTACTGGATCGCCAGCGAGATCATCACCACGGCCAGGCAGAGGGCCGAGTGCACCGGCCGCTTGGCCAGCACCAGGCCCAGCGCGCCCAAGATCATGATCGGCGCCAGCAGCCAGAAGGCGACCTCGGCGCCGGTCACCATCGGAACGAGGCTGATCATCGGTTCACCTCGCGTTCTTGATCCGACTCGGCGGCAGCCCGCTCGGCCTGCTTGGCTTCCTTCTTCTTCTGCTTCCAGCCCTTGATGCCCTGGTTGATCGGCTTCGGCTTGGCCCCGCTGATGTCGCCGGCCCGGTCGTCCGGCCGGCCGGTGGCCGGCAGGCCGAGGAAGTACTGCTGCTCGTCGTCGCCGAGGCGGCGCGGGTGCGGCGGCTGCTCCATCCCGGGCAGCAGCGGCGCCAGCAGCTCCTGCTTCTCATAGATCAGGGCCTTGCGGTTGTCGTCGGCCAACTCGAACTCGTTGGTCATCGTCAGCGCCCGGGTCGGGCAGGCCTCGATGCAGAGCCCACACAGGATGCAGCGCAGGTAGTTGATCTGGTAGACGCGGCCGTAGCGCTCGCCCGGGGAGAACCGTTCCTCCTCGGTGTTCGACGCGCCCTCGACGTAGATCGCGTCCGCCGGGCAGGCCCAGGCACACAGCTCACAGCCGACGCACTTCTCCAGCCCGTCCGGCCAGCGGTTCAGCTGGTGCCGGCCGTGGAAGCGCGGCGCGGTGAGCTTCGGCGCCAGCGGATATTCCTCGGTGAACGTCTTGCGGAACATCGTCTTGAATGTGACGCCGAAGCCCGCGATCGGATCCAGCAGACCCATCAGGAATCAACCCTCTCCTCGGTCCCCGCGGCGGAGCCGCTATCGGACACTGTCTCAGCGGACCGTCTTGGTTGATGGCTTTCGTCGGGGGTGACCACACCGGACAGCTCGGGCAGCTGCTGCCCGTGCATCGGCGGCACCGGATAGCCGCCGGCGAACGCGTCGAACGGCTCGGCCGCCGGGTCGACGGCCGCCTCGGGTTTCCCGTCGCCGACGAACAGCACCACCAGCAGGATGATCACGATGATGCCGGCCGCGCCGGCGAACATCCACGGCTGGATCCAGCCCTCCGTGGTGCCGAGCCGGAAGGCCGAGACCAGCACGATCCAGGCCAACGAGATCGGGATCAGGAATTTCCAGCCGAAGTGCATGAACTGGTCGTAGCGCAGCCGCGGCAGGGTGCCGCGCAGCCAGACGAACAGGAACAGGCAGGCGACGACCTTGAGGAAGAACCAGAGCAGCCCCCACCAGCCGACGTCCAGCCCCGGAATCAGATTGAACGGCAGCGGCGCGTGATAGCCGCCGAGGAACAACGTGGTGGCCAGCGCGGAGACCGTGATCATGTTCATGTACTCGGCCATGAAGAACATCGCGTAGCGCATCGAGGAGTATTCGGTGGCGAAGCCGGCGACCAGTTCGCCCTCGGCCTCGGGCAGGTCGAACGGGGCCCGGTTGGTCTCGCCGACCATCGAGATCAGATAGATCAGGAACGACGGGATCAGCACCACGGCGTACCAGGTCGGCATCGGGATCTCCGTGCCGAACAGGATGGCGGTCCGGCCGACGGTCTGCGCCTCGACGATCTCCGAGGTGGACATCGAGCCGGAGTAGAGGAACACCGCGACCAGGGCCAGGCCCATCGCGACCTCGTAGCTGATCACCTGCGCGCTGGAGCGCAGCCCCCCGAGCAGCGGGTACGTCGAGCCGGAGGACCACCCGGCGAGCACGATGCCGTACACGCCGACCGCGGCCACGGCCACGATGAACAGCACCGACACCGGGAAGTCGGCGACCTGCAGCGGCGTCACGATGTCGGTGAACGGCACCTGCACCGGCCCGGCCATCGGGATCACGGCGAACGCGGTGATCGCCGGGATGGCGATCACGAACGGCGCCAGCATGAAGACCAGCTTGTCGGCCGCCTTCGGCGTCAGGTCTTCCTTGAACATCAACTTCATGCCGTCGGCCAGCGACTGCAGGCTGCCGAACGGGCCGTTCATGGTCGGGCCGTGTCGGTGCTGCATCTTGCCGACGACCTTGCGCTCGTACACGATCGTGAACAGCGTCATCACCAGCAGGAACACGAACGCGAAGACGGCCTTGAGCAGCACCACCCACCACGGGGCGTTGCCGAAGATCGTGAGATCGAGCGGATACATGATCAGGCTCCCTGCTCATCCTCGACTGGGTCGGTGGACTCGGCCTCAGCCGGCTCCACCGCGTCGGACCCGGTATCCGGCGCCGCGATCCGGACCACGTCGCCGGCCGCTGCGGCCAGCCGGTCCGCCACCCCGAGCCCCGGCGCGAGGGTCGGCACCCAGACCACGCCGTCGGCCATCTCCGGCACCAACTCGACCGGCAACTGCAGCGATCCATGATCGTTCTCGATCCGGATCTGATCACCGATCCCGGCGGCCTCGGCGGTCGCCGTGCTGAGCCGGGCCACCGTCCGGCGGGCCGTGGCCAGCAGTTCCGGTTCGTTGTCCACCGAACGGCTGGCGTCGATCGCGAGCCGCCAGGTGGCCAGCACCACGGTGGTGGTGCCGGGGACGCTGGCCCGGCCGGGCTCGATGTTCGGGGCCGGCGCGACATGGCCGTCCCAGGGGCCGAGCTCGGCCAGTTCTCCGCTCGCCTCGGCGGCCGAGCGGACGCCGAGATCCTTGCCCAGCAGGTCGGCCAGCGCGGCCAGCACCCGCAGGTCGGTCATCACGTTGTCCCGCTTGATCACCACCGGGAACGGCCGCTCCCGGCCCTCCCAGGTGACGAAGCTGCCGGCCCGTTCCTCGATCAGCGACACCGGCAGCACGACATCGGCCCGCTCGGTCACGGTGGACGCCCGCTGCTCGATGCTGACCACGAAACCGACCTGCTCCAGCCCCTCCAGCGCGGACTGCGGATCCATCAGGTCGCCCGGATCGACCCCGGCCACGACCAGTGCGCCAAGCTCGGCATCGGCGGCCGACATCAGCATCTCGTCGCCGTCCCGGCCTTCCAGCGCCGGCACCTCGGTGACGCCCCAGGCGCTGGCCAGGTCGACCCGCGCGCTCGCGTCGGAGATCGGCCGGCCACCGGGCAGCAGGTTCGGCAGGCAGCCGGCCTCGACCGCACCGCGATCACCGGCTCGCCGCGGGATCCAGGCGATCCGCGCGCCGGTGGACCGGCTCAGCGCCAGCACCGCGGTCAGCGTGCCGGAGGACAGCGCCGCCCGCTCGCCGACCAAGATCACCGAATCGGCGTCCAGCTTCACCTCGGGCGGCAACTGGTTCAGCGTCGCGGCCTCCGCGCCGGGCACGGTCTTGATCAAGGTCGCGCCGTGCTTGCGGGCGCCGTTGCTCAGGTACGGGGCCAGGGTCCAGGACTTCAGCCCGGACTTCCGGTTGGCCTTGCGCAGCCGGAGGAAGATCGTCCCGGCCTCCTCCTCGGCCTCGAACGAGACCAGCAGCACGCCGGAGGCGGTCTCCAGGTCGGTGAAGCTGACCGGGGCGGCGCCCGGCCGGGATGCCGAGCCGGCGACCGCGTGGGCCAGGAACTCGGCCTCCTCGGCGGTGTTCGGCCGGGACCGGAAGTCGATGTTGTTGGTGCCCAGCACGACGCGGGCGAACTTGGAGTAGCCGTACGCGTCCTGCACGGTCAACCGGCCGCCGGTCAGCACGCCGACCGAGTCGCCGGCCCGCTTGAGCCCGTCGGCCGCGGCCTGCAGCGCCTCCGGCCAGGAGGCCGGCCGGAGGACGCTCTCGCCGGTGTCGGCATCGGTGTCGCGGACCAGCGGGTACGTCAGCCGGTCATCCCCGCGGCCGTACCGGAAGGCGAACCGGTCCTTGTCGGTGATCCACTCCTCGTTGACCTCGGGATCGTTGCCGGCCATCCGGCGCATCACCGCTCCGCGCCGGTGATCAACGCGGATCGCCGAGCCGCAGGCGTCGTGCTCGGCCACCGACGGAGTGGAGACAAGATCAAACGGCCGCGACCGGAACCGGTAGGCAGCACTGGTCAGCGCACCGACCGGGCAGATCTGGATCGTGTTGCCGGAGAAGTAGGACTCGAACGGCTCCCGCTCGTAGATGCCGACCTGCTGCAGCGATCCGCGCTCGATCAGCGCGATGAACGGGTCGCCGGCGATCTGCTCGGAGAACCGGGTGCACCGGGCGCAGAGCACGCAGCGCTCGCGGTCCAGCAGCACCTGGGCCGAGATGTTGATCGGCTTCGGGAAGGTCCGCTTGACGTCGGTGAACCGGCTCTCCGCATAGCCGTGGCTCATCGCCTGGTTCTGCAGCGGGCATTCGCCGCCCTTGTCGCAGATCGGGCAGTCCAGCGGGTGGTTGATCAGCAGGAATTCCATGTTGCCGTGCTGCGCCTTCTCGGCGACCGGCGAGGAGACCTGGGTCCGGACCTGCATCCCCGGCATCACCTCGAGGGTGCAGGAGGCCTGCGGCTTCGGCATCCCGCGGCCGTTGCCGGCGTCCGGGATCTCGACCAGGCACTGGCGGCAGGCGCCGACCGGCTCGAGCAGCGGATGATCACAGAACCGCGGCACCTCGACGCCGATCAGTTCGGCGGCGCGGATCACCAGGGTGCCCTTGGGCACCGACACCTCGACATCGTCGATGGTGACCGTGATCAAGTCCTCCGCGGGCACCACGGCCCCGGAGGAAGTGTTCTTGTCGGCGGTGACCGTCATGAAGTCGCTCCTGGCTCTGTCCCAATAGCGGCTGCCGCCGCGAGGGCCGGCTGGCGGACGAAGATCGTGCTGCGCTCGTACGGGAACAGTTCCCAGGCCGGGGTGTGCATGCCGGCCTCGAACTCGTCCCGGAAATACTGGATGCCCGACGTGATCGGCGCGGTCGCTCCGTCGCCGAGGGCGCAGAAGGACCGGCCGAGGATGTTCTCGGAGAGGTCGAGCAGCTTGTCGATGTCGCCCTCCTCGCCGCGGCCCTCCTCGAGCCGCTTGAGGATCTGCACCAGCCACCAGGTGCCCTCCCGGCACGGGGTGCACTTGCCACAGGACTCGTGCTTGTAGAACTCGGTCCAGCGCAGCACGGTGCGGACGATCGAGGTGGTGTCGTCGAAGCACTGCAACGCCTTGGTGCCCAAGATCGACTTCACCCCGGCGACGCCCTCGTAGTCCAGCGGGACGTCCAGGTGTTCCTTGGTCAGCAACGGTGTCGACGATCCGCCCGGGGTCCAGAACTTCAGCTCGTGGCCCTCTCGGATGCCGCCGGAGATCTCCAGCAACTGGCGCAGCGTGACCCCCATCGGCGCCTCGATCTGGCCCGGATTCGTCACGTGCCCGGACAACGAGTAGATCGTCATCCCCTTGGACTTCTCGGTGCCCATCGAGGAGAACCACTCGGGACCGTTGGCCAGGATGCATGGCACCGAGGCGATCGACTCGACGTTGTTGATCACCGTCGGGCTGGCGTACAGGCCGGCGACCGCGGGGAACGGCGGTCGCAGCCGCGGCTGGCCCCGACGTCCCTCGAGCGAGTCCAGCAGCGCGGTCTCCTCGCCGCAGATGTACGCGCCGGCGCCGGCGTGCACGATCACCTCGAGATCGAACTCGGTGCCCAGCACGTGCTTGCCGATGTAGCCGGCGGAGTAGGCCTCGCGGACCGCCTGCTGCAGCCGGCGGACCACGTGCAGCACCTCGCCGCGGACGTAGATGAACGCGTACTTGGCCTTGATCGCGTAGGAGGCGATGATCACGCCCTCGACCAGCGTGTGCGGGCTGGCCAGCATCAGCGGGATGTCCTTGCAGGTGCCCGGCTCGGACTCGTCCGCGTTGACCACGAGGTAGGTCGGGTTCGGGTTGTCCTTCGGGATGAAGCCCCACTTCATCCCGGTCGGGAAGCCCGCGCCGCCACGGCCGCGCAGCCCGGAGTCCTTGACCGCGGCGACGACGTCCTCCGGCGGCAGTTGCAGTGCCTTGCGCAGGGCCTGGTAGCCGCCGCGCTGCTCGTAGTTGTTGAGCTTCCAGGCGCGGTCGTCGCCCCAGTTCGCCGTCAGGACCGGCGTGACCATGTCGACCATCAGGCCTTCCCTTCCTCAGCCTCGGTCTCGGCGGCGGCCTCGGGAACCGCGCCGGGCTCCGGTGCCTGCCAGCCGTTGCGGCGGGCGATCTCCAAGCCCAGCACGGATTCCGGGCCGGCGGTCGGGCCCTCGTCGGCGCGTCCGTCGGGGAATCCGGCCAGCACCCGCTCGGCCTGCTTCCAGGTGCAGAGCCGGGCGCCGCGGGTGGACTGGACCTCTTCACCCGCCCGCAACTTGTCCACGACCTCGACCGCCGACTCCGGGGTCTGGTTGTCCATGAACTCCCAGTTGACCATCATCACCGGGGCGAAATCGCAGGCCGCGTTGCACTCGATGTGCTCGAGCGTGATCTTGCCGTCCTCGGTGGTCTCGTCGTTGCCGACCTCGAGATGATCTTGCAACCGGGCCAGCACCTCGTCGCCGCCCATGATCGCGCAGAGCGCGGTGGTGCAGACGCCGACGTGGTAGTCGCCGACCGGCTTGCGCTTGTACATGGTGTAGAAGGTGGCGACGCCGGAGACGTCGGCCGCGGTCAGGCCGAGGAGGTCGGCGCAGATCTCGATCCCGGCCGGAGTCACCCGCCCCTCGACGCTCTGCACCAGGTGCAGCATCGGCAGCAGGGCCGACCGGGCCTGCGGATAACGGGCCGCGATCTGCCGCAGCTCGTTGATCGTGTCCTCGCCGATCGCGGTGTCGCCGGCCGTGTAGTCCAGGCTCGGCTCGTCGAAGTGGGTCTTCATCTGGTGCCCGTTCTCGCCGCTCACCGATCAACACCTCCCATGACGGGATCCAATGAGGCCACGGCGACGATCACGTCCGACACCATGCCGCCTTCGCACATCACCGGCATGGCTTGCAGGTTGACGAAACTCGGGTCGCGGAAGTGGGCCCGGAACGGCCGCGTCCCGCCGTCGGAGACGACGTGTGCGCCGAGTTCGCCGCGCGGGCTCTCCACCGGCACGTAGGCCTGACCGGGCGGCACCCGGAAGCCCTCGGTGACCAGCTTGAAGTGGTGGATCAGCGCCTCCATGGACTCGCCCATGATGTGCTTCAGGTATTCGTTGGAGTTGCCCATCCCGTCGCTGCCGATGGCCAGCTGGGCCGGCCAGGCGATCTTGCGGTCGGCGATCATCACCGGGTCGCCCTGCAGCTTCTCCAGCCGAGCGATGCACTGCTCGACGATCTTGACGCTCTCCTCCATCTCCTGGAGCCGGATCCGGAAGCGACCGTAGGAGTCGCAGGAGTCCCAGGTGGCGACCTCGAAGTCGTACGTCTCGTAGCCGCTGTAGGGCTGCTTCTTGCGCAGGTCCCAGTCGTAGCCGGTGGCGCGCAGCGGCGGACCGCTGATGCCGAGGGCCAGACAGCCGGCCAGATCCAGATAGCCGACGTCGTCCAGCCGTCCCTTGAAGATCGGGTTCTCGTTGCAGAAGGCCGCGTACTCCGGCAGGTGCTTCTTCAACCAGGTGACCAGCTCCCGGAGGTGCTCGAGACCGTTGTCCGGCAGATCGTTGGCGACCCCGCCCGGCCGGATGTAGGCGTGGTTCATCCGCAGCCCGGTGATCAACTCGAACGCGTCGAGCACCTTCTCCCGCTCGCGGAAGCCGATCGTCATCACGGTCAGCGCGCCGATCTCCATGCCGCCGGTCGCGATGCAGACCAGGTGCGAGGAGATCCGGTTCAGCTCCAGCATCAGCACCCGGATGATCTGCGCCTTCTCCGGAATCTGATCTTCGATGTCCAGCAGTCGCTCGACGCCCAGGCAGTAGCTCATCTCCTGCGAGAAGGGCGACAGGTAGTCCATCCGGGTGCAGAAGGTCACGCCCTGGGTCCAGGTGCGGTACTCCATGTTCTTCTCGATCCCGGTGTGCAGATAGCCGATACCGGTCCGGGCCTCCGTGACCGACTCGCCCTCCATCTCCAAGATCAACCGGAGCACGCCGTGGGTGGACGGGTGCTGCGGGCCCATGTTGACGACGATCCGCTCGTCGCCGCGCTCGGCCTGATCGGCGACGACCGAATCCCAGTCCTGACCGGTGACGGTGTAGACCTGATCCGCGTCGTCGTCGGCGAACGTGCCATAGGGGTCTTGCGTGTCGGTGGACATCAGTTGTAGCTCCTCCGCTGATCGGGAGGCGGAATCGAGGCGCCCTTGTATTCGACGTCGATCCCGCCGAGCGGATAGTCCTTGCGCTGGGGAAAGCCCGGCCAGTCGTCGGGCATCAGGATCCGGGTCAACGCCGGGTGACCGTCGAAGATGATCCCGAACATGTCGTACGTCTCCCGCTCGTGCCAGTCGGCCGTCGGGTAGGTCGGCACCACCGAGGGGATGTGCGGATCGGCGTCCGGCGCGGTGACCTCGACCCGGATCCGCCGGTTGTGGGTCATCGACTGCAGGTGGTAGACGGCGTGCAGTTCGCGACCGGCGTCGGACGGGTAGTGCACGCCGGAGATGCTGCTGCAGAACTCGAACCGCAACTGGGCGTCGTCCCGCAACTGCGGGATCAGCTCGGCGAAGCGCTCCCGCTCGATGTAGAAGGTGATCTCGCCGCGGTGCACGACCACCCGGGTGATCGCCTCGGCGTGGTTCGGCAGCAGTTCGCAGATCCGGTCGTAGACCTCGTCGAACCAGCCGCCGTAGGGCGGCAGCGATCCGGCCGGGAACTCGACGGTCTTGATCAAGCCGCCGTAGCCGGAGGTGTCCGGGGAGCCGCTGGCGCCGAACATGCCGCGACGGACGCCGATCACCTCGGCGCGGGTGCCCTCTTCTTGATCAGCAGCATTCTCGGCCAGGGCGTCGCCCGGAGCGGCGGTGCCGCCGGTGTGCTGTGCCTTCGCCGACTGGCTCTCGGTCGGCTCCTCGTCCGGGCCCTTGGCCCGGCGCGGCTTGTCCGTCATTTCGGGGCCCCCGCGGAACGTGGAGCGAAGCGGAGCGTTTCGTGGGGAAGGTTCATCGCAACAGGCCCTTCAACTCGTGCGTGGGGACCATGCTCAGGGCGCGCTGCTCGGCGCGCTCGTTGGCCTCGATCTCGTTCAACCCGACCGGACGCTCGCGCACCTTGTCGCGCAGCTTGAACATCGCGTCGATCAACATCTCCGGCCGCGGCGGGCAGCCGGGCAGGTAGATGTCCACCGGCACCACATGATCAACACCCTGCACGATCGCGTAGTTGTTGAACATGCCGCCGGTGCTGGCGCAGACGCCCATCGCGAGCACCCACTTGGGGTTGTGCATCTGGTCATAGATCTGGCGCAGCACCGGGGCCATCTTCTGGCTCACCCGGCCGGCGACGATCATCAGGTCGGCCTGCCGGGGCGAGGCACGGAAGACCTCCTGGCCCCAGCGGCCGGAGTCATAGCGCGGCGCGCCGTAGGTCATCATCTCGATCGCACAGCAGGCCAGGCCGAACGTGGCCGGCCAGAACGAAGCGCTGCGCATGTAACCGAAGATGTTCTCGACGGTGGTCAGCAGCACCCCGGTGGGGAGCTTCTCTTCTACGCCCATCAGCGCACCTCCGAAGCCTTGCTTTGGTTGTTCAGTCCCATTCCAGTCCCCCACGGCGCAGCACGTAGATGTACGCGACGAAGACGGTGACGATGAACAGCACCATCTCGACCAGCGCGAAGGTGCCCATCTGTTCGAAGGACACGGCCCAGGGGTAGAGGAAGACGATCTCGATGTCGAAGACGATGAACAGCATCGCGGTGATGTAGTACTTCACCGGGAAGCGGCCGCCGCCGATCGGCTGCGGAGTCGGCTCGATGCCGCACTCGTACGAGTCGTATTTGGCCCGGTTGTAACGGCCCGGGCCGACGATCATGGTGGTCAGGATGGTCAGGCCGACGAACGCGGCGGCGATCGCCAGCATCATCACGATGCCGATATAGGGGCTCACCGCTGCCCGTCCCTCCTCGTACCGGCTCGGTCACTTCCGGCGTCGCCGCGCAGGCGATGGACGCCGGACAGGGTGGGACCCATTGCCGCTCCTGCTAGGTGTTGTTGCCTGGCGCGCTCGGCACCACAGCACTACGGGGTCACGAGTTAGTGAAAACAATCACTAGCTCGGCGTCAGTCTACGACTCCTGCTTCTGGGCCGCCACTTGACCCACCTGTGGCGCGCCGCGCAGCTTTTTCAAGCCTGCAAGGAAGATGCGCTGCAATTACGCACGCTAGACCTTGCGTAATTGCGGGCTCGTCAGTCGTCCGGGTGCGGCACCCAGAGGTCGACTCCGGCCGGATCCGGGACGGTGTCGCCGGGCGACCGCAGCGCGATCCGGAACGCCGCGGCGCCGGGCCGCGGCGGGGACGATGGGCGCAGCAGCACCGTGGCCCAGCCGTCGCCGGCCGGTGCGATGACCGGGTCGGCGAGCAGGCCGGGCCGGGCCAGGATGAGAGCCTGGGCCAGGGCCGTCAGCCCCGCCGAATCCGTGCCGAGCAAGATCACCGGCGCCGGGGTCCTGGTGCCGATCGCCGCCAGGATCTGCCGGACCGCCGGGCTGTCCCGCCAGACCCAGGCGCGGTGTTGCTCCGGGGTGTCGATGTCCCAGGTCTGGGCGCCGGCAAGCGCGACCGGGAGCAGGCCGAGCGGGAGCACCAGCCGCCGGGCCGAAGCGCCGTCGCCGCCGTCGGGTCCGGCCGCCTCGATCAGCCGCACCGCTGCGCCGCGGCGGATCGCAAACTGCAGTGGCTGCTGCCGACCGTCCGGATCGACCGCGAGCAGGCCGGTGGCCGTCGGTTCCCGGGCCAGCCTGGTCAACAGCGCCTCGGCCGCTGCGCCGCCACCCGGCGCGTCTCCGGGCAGCACCGTGATCAACTCCGCCGCGGTCGCCAGCGCGGCCCGCAGGCCGGTGATCATCGCGGCCGCCGGACCACCGCCCGGATGATCATCCGGGACGAACCGCACCAGGCGACCGACCGGTCGGTCCGGACCGACGATGATCACCTGCCGCCCCGGCGCGAGGCCGGCGACGGCCCGGTCGAGCAGCGGCGCTCCCGCGAGATCGGCGGCCAGTTTGTCCGAGCCGTAACGGCGCGACCTCCCGCCGGCGAGCACGACGGCGACGGCGCCGGCCGGCTCAGCGGACGAGCTCAGCTCTCCCCCAGCGCGTCCCGCATCGGCACCAGCTTGGCGTTGGACTCGGCGAACTCGAGCTCGGGATCGGAGCCGGCGACGATGCCGCAGCCGGCGTAGACCCTGATTTGTCGCGGGTCGGTGTCGTCGATCTGGCCGCAGCGCAGCGCGATTCCCCACTCGCCGTCGCCCTGGGCGTCGATCCAGCCGACCGGCCCGGTGTAGCGGCCGCGGTCCATCTTCTCCAGCTCGGCGATCGTCTCCCGGGCCAGATCGGTCGGCGTGCCGCAGACGGCGGCACTCGGATGCAACGCCGCCGCCAGGCCGAGCGCGGTGGTGCCGGGATCCAGCGCGGCGGTGACATCGGTGGCCAGGTGCAGCACGTTGGGCAGTTCCAGCACGTACGGAGCGTCAGGCACGTTCATCCCGGAGCAGTACGGGGCCAGCGCCGCGGCCACCGAGCGCACCGCGTACTCATGCTCCTCCAGGTCCTTGCTCGAGGTGGACAGTGCCGCAGCCAGCGCCAGATCATGATCATCCCGGCCGGTCCGCCGGATCGTGCCGGCCAGCACCCGGGAGGTGACCAGCCCCGCCTCGGACCGGACCAGCATCTCCGGGGTGGCGCCGACCAGGCCGTCGACCAGGTAGGTCCAGCAGCGGCGATAGGTGTCGGCCAGCGAGCGGACCAGCCAGCGCGGATCGAGATCCTCGTCGGCCACCGCGAGCAGGTTGCGGGCCAGCACCACCTTGTCCAGGCCGTTCGCGTTGATCCGGCGCACCGCCTCGGCCACGGCCCCTTCCCACTGCGGCCCGCTCAGCGCACCGTCGGCGTACCGGATCATGGTCGGCGGCAGCGGTGGCGACTCGGGCTCGGGCACAGGTGACAGCGGCGGCGTCAGCGCGGGTCGGGTCGGGTCGGAGATCTCGGTGATCCAGCTGCGGCCGTTGCGTCGGCCGTAGACGATCTCGGGGACGATCAAGATCGACTGGGCGTCGGTGTTGCCCGGATCGAAGACGAAGCTGCCGAAGGCCACCAGTCCGGCGCCGGACGGCGGATCGTCGAGATCGGACTCGATCTCCGCGGCGTCGACCAACTCGGTCCACCACCGCTCCGCGTCGGCGAACGAGCCGGCCTTGTAGCGGGCCACCTCACCGCGACCGATCAGTCCGGCCCCGTCCCGCACCCAGCCGCAGCCTTCGCGCCGCGCCAGCCGCACGACCAGGTCCCCGAGATCGGCGACCTCCGTGGTTCTCACCCGGAGGGCCGGCCGCTGCACAGCATCCACGGGATCAGGGTATGTGCTGGCTCCGCCCCGGCCGCCCGGTGCCGGCGTCGAGTGTGACCAATCAAGCACGACTCGCCGGGGAAACGACCGGGTCGGCCGCCCCACGCTGACCCGTCCCTGCCGACTACGCAGGATTGCGTACGCGATCGCCGCTGATCGACCGATGCGGCGGCCGCGGCGCGGCGCGACGATGAGGATGTCGAAGGGAGCATCCGATGAACACCGTCGTCGCCGCGGGCCGCGAGGCCGTCGGCGCCCTGCCGCGGATCTGGACCGGAGCCCGGCCGCTGGAGCGGGCCTGGTACGCCGTGGCCGCCGTGCTGTTCGCCAGCGGGCTCACCCACGTCGCCGTGCTGCTGGTGACCGGGGCCTCCTGGGAAGGCCCGACCTCCCTGCGCAAGGCGGCGACGTTCGGCCTGTCCTTCGGGCTGACGCTGGCGACCGTGGTCTGGGCCGGCTCGTTCATCCGGCTGACGCCGCCGTTCCGGGCGACGGTGCTGTCGATCTTCACCGTGGTCTGTGTGCTGGAGACTGCACTGATCACGCTGCAGGCCTGGCGCGGAGTGCCGTCGCACTTCAACTTCGAGACGCCCTTCGACCTCTCGGTGTCGATGACGCTGGCCGGTGGTGGCTTCGTGATCATCGCGGTCGGCCTGATTCTGACCGGTGCCGCGCTCCGCCGGCTGGCCGACCTGACACCGGAACTGCGGCTCGCCCTGCGGTTCGGCTGCGGCACGCTGTTGATGGCGTTCGGCACCGGCGCGATCATGATCGCGACCGGCGTCACCCTGGCCCGCTCCGGCGATCCGGCCGCCGCCTATGCGATCGGCGGCTTCCTCAAGCCGCTGCACGCCGTCGCCATGCATGCGATCTTGGTCCTGCCCGGTCTCGCCTGGTTGATCGGTTTCACCGGTTGGGATGCCGGCCGCCGGCTGCGGGTGGTGCGGTGGGCGATCATGGGATACTCGGTGCTGCTCGTCGGGGCGGTGATCATCTCCTTGATCGGTTGAGAAATCGGTCGGGAACAGGAGTGCAGAGAGTGAACCAGCAGCGCAACGTGATCTTGATCTGTGTCGATCAGTGGCGCGGCGACTGCCTGTCGGTCGACGGACATCCCGACCTGCACACCCCGCACCTGGACGCGCTCGCGCTGGACGGAGCCCGCTTCAGCCGCGCCTACTCCGCGACCCCGACCTGCGTCCCGGCCCGGGTGGCGCTGATGACCGGACTGTCCCAGCGCACGCACGGCCGGACCGGCTACCAGGACGGCGTCCCGTTCGACTATCCGGTCACCATGGCCGGCGAGTTCCGCCGGCACGGCTTCCAGACCCAGGCGATCGGCAAGCTGCACGTGGAGCCGCCCCGGGCCCGGATCGGGTTCGACGACGTGCTGCTGCACGACGGCTACATGCACCACGGGCGGCGGCGGAAGACCCCGGTCGAGTTCTACGACGACTACGTGCCCTGGCTGCGGGATCGTGCGGGCCAGGAGGCGAACGCCGACTATTTCGAGGACGGCGTCGAGTGCAACTCGGTCGTCGCCCGGCCGTGGAGCAAGCCGGAGTCGACCCACCCGACGAACTGGGTGGTCAGCCAGGCGATCAACTGGCTCTACCGGCGGGACACCGCGAGTCCGTTCTTCCTCTATCTGTCGTTCCACCGCCCGCATCCGCCGTACGATCCGCCGGCCTGGGCCTACGAGCAGTATCTGCGGCTGCCGCCGTACCGGCCGGTGGTCGGCGACTGGACCGACACCTTCGCCGATCATCGCCATGATCAGCGGCACACCGCGTTCGTGGCCCGGATGCGCGCGGACGTGCTGCACCGGGCCCGGGCCGGCTACTACGGCCACATGGCGCACATCGATCTGCAGCTCAACCGGCTGCGCGAGGTGCTGGCCGAGTTCGAGTTGGCCCGGGACACGACCGTGGCGTTCATTTCGGATCATGGCGAGATGCTCGGCGAGCACGATCTGTTCCGGAAGGGCTACCCGTACGAGGGATCCGCGCGGATCCCGTTCCTGCTGGCCGGGCCGGGGATCGACCAGGGCGTCCAACGGGACGAGGTGGTCGAGTTGCGCGACGTGATGCCGACCCTGCTCGACTGCGCCGGGCTGCCGGTGCCGGACTCGGTCGAGGGTCGCAGTGTGTTGCCGCTGATCCGTGGCGATGCTGCCGACTGGCGGCCGTACCTGCACGGCGAGCACGTGCTCCTCGGCCAGTCCCTGCAGTGGTTGACCGACGGCCGGGAGAAGTACGTCTGGCTGTCCGGCACCGGGCAGGAGCAGTTGTTCGACCTGACCGCCGATCCGCAGGAGACCACGGATCTGGGACGGCAGCCGGAGCACGCCGACCGGGTCACCCGCTGGCGGCAGCTGTTGATCAAGGAACTCGCCGGGCGGCCGGAGGGCTACGTCGAGGAGCAGCGCCTGATGTCCGGCCGGAAGCCGATGCTGGTGATCAACTGACGGCGCTGATCAAGGGCAGCACCGAGCGCACCTTGAGCAACGAATCGGCGTACTCCGCCGCGTCGTCGTTGGCCACCGACCAGGCGATGCCGCCGAGATTGCGCGCGATCCGGAACCACTGCACCCGCCGTGCCAGCGTCGCATCCGCCCCGGTCTGAGCTTGGTAGCGGTGCAGCAGCGCGGCACCCAGGGCCGGGTCGATGTCCCACATCGGCGCCAGATCCACCGCCGGGTCGGCCAGCTCGGCCGCCTCCCAATCGATCACACCGGCCAGGCCAGCCGGGCCGATCACCAGGTTGTCGTGCCAGAAGTCGCCGTGCACCACGACCACCTCCCGCTCGCCGAGCCGGGACAGCCACGGCTCGAAGTCGGCCACGAACCAGCGGTTCAGCCGGGCCTGATCAGCCGCGGGCAGTTCCGCCGTGAGGTCCCCGATCGACAATTCGATCATGCCCAGCAGCCAGGTCCGCCAGGTGGCCAGGGAGTCGACCGCGGCCCGGACCGACGGATCGGTGATCTTGTGCAGCCGGGCCAGGAACCGGGCCAGTTGGTCGACCAATTCGGCCGAGACGGGCCGATCCCAGGGCAGGGTGATCCCCTCGATCGTCCGGTAGGCCACCGCCCCGAACTGCGCGTCGGGCCCCGGCGGCAACTGCCACACCGGCTGGGGCACCGCGGCCGGAAGCTCGGCCAGCAGCGGCAGGAGTCGCCGGGTGCGCTCGTGGCTGTCGGCCGCCTGCTGATTCCGGCCGATCCGCACCGTGTAGCCGGAACCAGTGCTGACCACGACGCCGGCGAAACCGGTGTAGCCGACCCGCAACGGCGGCCGTGCGATGTCCGGCCGGTCCCGCCGTAACGCGTCGAGGGCACGCTCGACCAGAGGAGAGCTCACCTCCGCATCATCAACGGCCACGACCTCCAGTGCCAAGAGAAATGCCGACTCGCCCCTGCCTTGGCTGAGGTGGAGGTTTGGTGTTCGTTCCCTGAGCCTGTCGAAGGGCAGGGAGATGATTCGGCTTCCGCACCGGGGCGCAGGCGATCGTGCCTACCCTTCGACAAGCTCAGGGAACGAACACTCCAGCCCCCACACCCTCAATCCCGGCCAACCACCAAGATCATGAACCACCCGACCGGCGCCAACAAATCACCCCCGTCACCCGAGTCCGTACCCGCAACGGAGACGTCGGGTTCGTTCCCTGAGCCTGCCGAAGAGCCACGAGCTGAGCTGAGGTGGAGGTTTGGGTGTTCGTTCCCTGAGCCTGTCGAAGGGCAGGGAGATGATTCGGCTTCCGCACCGGGCGCAGGCGATCGTGCCTGCCCTTCGACAGGCTCAGGGAACGAACACTCCAACCCAAGATCACGAACCAGGTGATCAGACGGTCCAGTGCTGCTGGTACGTGTGGATCAGCCAGGCGTCGATCCAGGCCCGGTCCGGCTCGTCCGGCAGCGTGTCCCGGTCCAGCTCTCGCTCCAGCCGCTCCCGGAAGCCGGCGATCACGTCGAGTGTCTCGGTCAGCGGCAGTCGGCCGGCTCGGATCGCGCGGAGCAGTTCCCGGTCCGGTTCCGGGATCGGCAAGGTGATCCGGCCGGTGCCGGCGAACTCGACCCCCTGCACGCCCAGCCGCGCGGCGTGCATCGCGAACTTCGTGTCATACCCGTGTTCGGCCACCAGTTCGGGCCGGTTGGTGCGGGCCGACCGCTCGCCGGTCATCGCCTTGACCTGGCTCTCCAGATAGCCGAGGAACCGTTGGATCGATCGCTTGCTGGCAAACCGGTGCGCGTTGGCCCTGACCTCGTCCGCGGTCGGTGACCCGACCACGATCTCCTCCTCGGGCACGAACAGCGGCAGCAGCACCGTCGGGTTGCCGTCGGCTGCCAGCCGGGCCCACTTCCGTAGTGAGTAGACGATCACGTCCAGATCGCCGGCGCCGGACCGGTTGCGCAGGCCGCCGGCGCGGTCCCAGGCGGTGTGCCGCTCGAACTGCTCGAACCGGATCGATCCATGATCATCCGCCGGGACGCGAGCCAGTCCGATCACGAACTCCGGCGGCTCGATGCAGAACCCCATCTCGTCCCGGTCGTCCTGCCCGGTGATCGACGTACCGTGCACGCCCGAGCCGACCTGCACCAGGAGCCGCAGACCTTCCTGCGCGATCTGCCGAGCTTCCGCGGATGCGTGCGGGTGCCCCGGGTAGGCCGTCGGTAGCTGATGCATGAGCTCACCCTGCTTGATCAGAACGGTGCCGGCAAACCGATATGCGTCGCCATCCAGGTCAGGACCCGGCGTGGTGATCGACAACTCGGGTCAGCAGTCGGACGAGCTGCTCTCGTTCGGTGGCCGACAGCGGCGCCAGCAACTCGTCCTGGACCTTGCCGAGCAACGTGTCGAGGCGGCGCAGCTGGCTGCGGCCGGCGGCGGTCAGCGTCACGACGTTGCGGCGGCGATCCGTGGCGTCGGGCGCCCGCTGCACCAGTCCCTGCTCCACCAGTTCGTTGACGGCGGCCACCATGTCGCTGCGATCGATCGTGGTCCGCCGGCTCAGCTCGGCCTGGCTGGCGGAGCCCACCTCGTCCAGCGCGGCCAGCAGCACATAGTGGTGCCGCCGCGCGTCGGCGCCGGCCAGGCTCTCGGCCAGCAGCCGGTTGGCCGGGATGGCGGCCTGGTTGACCAGCCAGCTGGCCTTCGTCCGCACCCGGTCCGGTCGCGGCGGCTGATCATCGGTCGGATTCATCCCGAGCAACCTATCAAGGATGGGTGGGACCAATGTTGGTCTCACCAACGAATCAGGTACTGTTGGTTACGCCAACGTTTATCTGACCAACGATTCGAACCAGGGAGTCACCATGACCACCATCGAGACCGACCGCACCGAGATCACCGACCTCGTCTACCGGCTCGGCGCCTGCCTGGACGAGGCCCGCTTCGACGATCTGGGCGAACTCCTCATCGAGGAGGCGACCGTCACCACGCCGGGAGGGCGGGGCGAGGGCCGAGCGGCCGTGGTCGCCCAGGCTCGCCGTAACCACCCCGCCGATCAGCGGTTCCAGCACGTCACCACCAACGTGTTGATCGACCTGGACGGTGACCGGGCCGCGGTCCGGGCCAACCTGATCGTCACGATCACTACCCCGGGCGGCTCAGCCGGTGACGGTCCGGCACCGGCACCGCTGTGCACGATCGGCGAGGTGTACCGGTTCGACCTCAGCCGCACCCCGAGCGGCTGGCGCTTCGCCCGGATCGGGACCGTCCCGGTCTGGGTGACCGGCGACGTACCCACCTCTGCTCGCGCCGCCTGAGCCGTGCGCCGCGGAGGGCGGGTCGTCGGTCAGCTGGGCTCGACCAGCAGCTTGCCGTGGCTCACCTTCGCGGCGATCCGGTGCTCGGAGTCGGCGTCCTTGCCGACCTTGATCGTCGACTTCGCGGACGCCAGGTCGGTCTTGATCCGGTAGTCGGCCGCCGGCAGCCGGATGGTCGTGTTGCCCCGGGTGGTCCGGGTCACCACGTCGGCCGGCGGCCGGTCGAACTCCAAGATCACGTACCCGTCCTTGGCCTTCGCGACGACCCGCTCGGAGGTCAACCGTTCCGCCCGCATGCTGCCGTTGCTGGTGGCCAGCTCGACCGGCCCCGACACCTGATCTAGGTTGATGTTGCCCTCCGACACCTCGATCTCGAGCGGCGCGGTGATCTTGCTGGCGACGACGCTGCCGGACTCGGCCGTGATCTTGACCGACAGATCGGCCGGCACCTCGATCCGGTGCCGCAGTCGGCACTCGATGATCACGCCGGAGCAGATGCCGCGGAGCCGGATCGTGTCATCACCTTCCTTGGCCCACTCGGCGTGAGCGTCACCGGTTGTCTTCTGCACCTCGAACCAGCGGGTGATCCGGACCTCATGGTCCGGACCGGCGGTCGCCGGCACCGGGACCACCTCGACCGAGCCGAAGTCGGAACGGACGACAACGGTCTCGCCGGTCAGCCGGAAGCTGGTGCTCTCCGGCGCGCCGCCGATCTTGGTCACGGCGCAGGACGAGACGCCGAGCGCGGCCATGATCACGATCAACGCCGCGCCGAGGCGAAGCTTGGAGGAGTTCATGACAACGCAGGCTAGGAAGATCACGCCGCAGGCACATGCGGTACGTCCCCGGTTCCGACCCGTACGCCCGTCGGCCGACGGCCTATTACTCTGGCCCGACGAAGATCGAAATCCGATCGACACCGGATCGGCGATCGGGCACCCTGATCGCCATGGCCCGGCCCTCCCCGATCCCCACCGCCGCCACCGCCCGGCGGCCGACCTGGACGGAACTGTCCGACCCGGTCCGGCGCGAGATCGAACGGCTGGCCGGCGGCGCCGTGATCGAGGCCGAGTCGCAGACCAGCGGCTACACGCCCGGCTTCGCCTCCCGGTTACTGCTGGCCGACGGACGCCGGCTCTTCGTCAAGGCGGCGAGTTCGGCGTACCCATGGATGATCGAGGCCTACCAGGCCGAGGTGGACAAACTTCGCCTGTTGCCCGCCGAGGTGCCCGCCCCGCGGGCGATCTTCGACCACCGGTTCACCGTCCCGACGTCCTCGCTCCCTGAGCCTGTCGAAGGGCGGGCCGGACTCGCCGATCAGGACTGGTTGATCACCGGCTTCACCGATGTCGCCGGCCGGCCGCCGATCCGGCCCTGGCGCGCGGATGAAGCGAAGACGGTGCTCGGCACGGTGGCCGCGATGAGCCGGGCGCTGACGCCGCCGCCGGCCGGATCGGATTGGCTCGGCTTCGACGCCGAGTTCGCGACCAACGACGCCGACTGGACTGCGGCGGTCGACCGGCGCCTGGTGCCGGACCCACTCCTCGAGCTCGGTCCGGTGCTGGCGAAGGACTTCCTGGCCCGGCTGCCGCGGACCACCCTGGTCCACTGCGACCTGCGCGACGACAACGTGATCATCGGGTCCCGGGTCTGGGTCTGCGACTGGAACTTTCCCGTCCTCGGCCCGAGCTGGACCGACGTCATGTGCCTGCTGATCTCGATGCACGGCGACGGCTTGGACGCCGACCGCCTGCTCGCCGACACCGGCCTGGTCCCCGACGACGAACTCGACCTGGTCGACGGCTTCCTGGCCACCCTGCTCGGCTACTTCGCCATCGCCGGTCACCGCCCCGAAGTCGACAACTCCCCCTACCTCCGCCCCCTCCAACGCTGGTACGCCGAAACCACCGCCGACTGGCTCCTTCACCGCACCTCGTCGCACCGACTGTGACGTTTCCCGGCCATCCGCAGCCCGGACGGACGGGCAACGTCACACTCGGCGACGAAGATCAGTACCACGGTGGTGCCGGCGGGGTTTCCGCTCCTTCGAAGAGATAGTCATACGCCGCCCGGAGGTACGCATACAGCGCGTCCTCGTCGTCGAAGTCCAGGTCGTTGATCATGCTCCACTCCCCCAGTGAAAGCCGCCGCTGCTCGATCAGGTCGCGGAGCCCCTCGCGAACCGCGGCCACGCTTTCGGCGGGCTCATGCTTGAACCCATCACGGGTCTCATGAAGCGCCACTGCACCATCGGCAGAAAGTCCTACCTGGATGAAGGTTTGCAGATGCTGGTCCATGGTCAGTTCCTCGTCAGGAGTTTCGGCTGTGATCAGGTTCAGGGAACAAGGTGCGGAGGGTGAAGGTGCCATCATCATGGCGAACGTATCGCGCCATGATCGTGCCGCCGGTGAAGTCCACGTCTCTGAAACGCGGCGAGCCATCGGAGTTCTCGGGTTTTGCAGGGTCTTGAAAATAGCCGGTGAACCTTCGGTTGGCATCGCCATCCGGGAAGACGTCGGTGATCGCAGCCTGCTGGCGCGGCACTCCAGATTTCGCTGCCTGCGCCCGAAGGAATTCATCGGCTCGGGCATAGTCCGAAGCGTCGTTGAACCGGGTCGCGTAGGTCCCACAGAAGTGGGGCCGACCGGTCTCGGAATCTTGGTTGGTTCCAGTGATCGGGTCGATCTGCGAACCGGGATCCTTCCGGAGGTGGCCATCAGGGCGACGGACGAAACCACCGTTCGCATCGTGGGCGGCAGTGCCCAGCCGCTCCTGGAGGTTGCGCTCGCTGACCTCGAGGTGTCGTTGCGGCCCGTGCCCTTCGTTCTTGAGCTCATCGATCCGCTTGGAGGTGGTCTCCGGCTTGCTCCACTTGTCAGGTGCTGGCTCATCGTCATCGCTGCTCGTACCCTCAGAAGCGCGAGCGAAGACCTGGCGTGGCTTCTTCGCCCGGTCTTCACTGACCGCCTGCGCCAATTCCTCGTTCGTCTGCTGCGGGCCAGATTCACCCTCGTCGGGCAACGGCGCGTTGTCCCGCCGCAGCGCGTCAGGCCGGTTGTCGGGCTGTTGGTCGCCGCCGGTGTCCGGTCGGTCCGCCCTCATCGACCAGCACCGCCCGCGCCGTCTTCGAGGTAGCGGTTCGGCCAGCGGCAGTCGACGAACGCATCAAGGGCAACGCTCAGCCGCTGGGCCCACGCCGGGTCGCTGCTGCGGTGTCCGACAGCCTTCTCGAGCGGGGAGGGTTCGTCGGTGCCGTGGGCCAGCAACCGTGCGGCGACCTCGGAGCGAGGGACCCGGAATCGGCGGCACCGGTCGTCGCACTCGGTGGCGTCGCTGATCAACCAGCGATTCATCGCCTCATTGACGTGCGTGGCCAGGTCGTCGGGGCTGAGCCGGGTGGCGAAGACAACGGTACGGACCGCGACCGCGGCATCGACCGCGTGGGACACGGCGCATTCGCGATGCCGGGGATCCCATCCCGCCAACGGGTCCAGCAGGTCAGCACGGAGGACCGGCATGGGTTCGCCGACCAGGTGGGCGAGCACGCTGAGTTCGGCCCAGATCACCAGCAGCGGATCCGTTTCCAGCGCGCGCTCGGCGTACCGGATCTGGCGCAGGGTGCACGGCTCCGCTCGACAGGCATTGCCGCAGGTCGCGCTGCGCAGCCGGACGATCGATCGCGCTGACGCCAGCACACCGAACCCGTTCACCCTGGGCGACTCGGCCGTCGTCATCGTCCCTCCCGCATGGCCGACACTTCCTGGCCAACACTACGTGCAATCGCCCTCGCCGTCGGTCCCGACTCTGCCGTGAGCTAAACGATCTTGGGAGTGAGCGTCCGGTCGGCCAGGGTTGATCACACACGACAGGCAGGAGTGATCATGACCACCACGCAGACCGAGCGGCCGCAGCCGTTCGGGGACCATCTCAACGCCCGGCTGCTGGAGCAGCGGATCATCGTGCTCGGGGTCGAGGTCGACGACGCCATCGCGAACCAGATCTGCGCCCAACTGTTGCTGTTGTCGGCGCAGGACCCGCGTCGCGACATCAGCATCTACATCAATTCGCCGGGCGGGTCGGTGTCGGCCGGACTGGCGATGTACGACACGATCCAGATGATCCCGAACGACGTCAGCACGCTGGCGATGGGGCTGGCCGGCAGCATGGCCCAGATCTTGTTGTGCACCGGCACCAAGGGCAAGCGGTACGCGCTGCCGCACGCCCAGGTGCTGATGCATCAGGGATCGGCCGGCTTCGGCGGCACGGCGGCCGACATCGAGATCTACGCCAAGCAGCTGGACCGGACCTCGCAGATCATCAACAAGTTGATCTCCGAGCACACCGGCCAGCCGGTCGAGAAGATCATCCAGGACAGCCAGCGGGACCGCTGGTTCAGTGCG
The DNA here is from genome assembly GCA_963746025.1 of uncultured Actinomycetota bacterium. Classification (GTDB taxonomy): domain Bacteria; phylum Actinomycetota; class Actinomycetes; order Propionibacteriales; family Propionibacteriaceae; genus Microlunatus. The sequence continues at coordinate 472,650 of CAVUZU010000006.1, read as the reverse complement.
CAGGAGGCGCTCGACTACGGGATGGTCGACAAGATCATCCATCGGATGGAGGACGTCCGGCCGGCGACGTCCGGAAAGGTGGGGCTGTAGTCATGGGTCAGTACACGATTCCCACGGTGGTGGAGCGGACGCCGACCGGCGAACGGGCGTTCGACATCTATTCGCGACTGCTGAGCGAGCGGATCATCTTCCTCGGCACCGAGATCGACGATGGGGTGGCGAACGTGATCATCGCGCAGCTGCTGCACCTGGACTCGGCCAGCGCCGACCTCGACATCAACCTGCACATCAACTCTCCCGGCGGCTCCTACACCGCGATGATGGCGATCTACGACACCATGCAGTTCGTCCGGTCCGATGTGGCGACGTTCTGCATGGGCCAGGCGGGGGCCGCGTCGGCGGTGCTGCTGGCGGCCGGGACGCACGGCAAGCGGGCGGTGCTGCGGCACAGCAAGGTGCTGATGCAGCAGCCGGCCGGCCAATCGCGGGGCACGCTGCCCGATCTGGCCGTGCAGGCCAAGGAGATGGCCCGGCTGCGGGGCGAGATCGAGGACGTGTTGGCGCTGCACACCGGACACCCGGCGAGCAAGATCAGGATCGACAGCGATCGGGACCGGGCGTTCAACGCCGACGAGGCCGTCGCGTACGGCCTCGCCGATCAGGTGGTCACGACGCGCAAGCCGGTCGACCTGCTGGCCGGCTGATCGATCAGGCAGCGAGCAGGCAGTTGACGTCGCCGCCGGACCGGCGCGGGGCGAGCGGCCGAGTGATCTCCAGCGGACGTTCGTCCCGGGTCGGCAGCTCGGCGTACCGGCCGCGCAGCCGACGCCGTCGAGCCCGGCTGCCGATCGGCACCACGACCCGATCGGACCGCAACTCCACCAACTGCCGGCCGACCATCGCGACCAGGTCGACCAGCTCGATCCGCAGCGCGTCGCAGACCGCACCGAGCACCTCCGACGACGGCTCCTTGCGGCCCCGCTCGATCTCGGAGAGATACGGCACCGACACTCCGGCGGTGTCGGCGACATCGGCCAGCGTGCGCTGCTGCTCCTGCCGGGTCCGGCGCAGCGCGGCACCGATCAGCGACCGCAACAGCGGGTCCTTGGTCCTGACCTGGTCAACCTCGTCGGCGCGCATGGCCCAACGCTAACCGGATTCCGGACCCGCGACCGGTCCGGTTCGCTGCCGGCTGAACCCGGTTTCGACCCGCCCGGTGGCCTCACGCGGGCGAGGGCTCGTCGTGGCACGATCGAGACATGTTCAATGAAGAACGGGTCTGGACCGAAACCTTCGAAGGGCCGCAGGGTCGGCCACCGAATTCCTCCATCTGGACGCACGAACTCGGCAGTAGCGGGATGCACCAAGATCAGGTCTACACCGACGCGATCGGCAACGCCTACTACACCGGCGACGGCCAACTGGCGATCACCGCGCGCCGCGAGTCCGACGGCACCGTCACCTCGGCGAAGTTGATCAGTCAGCGCAAGTTCGTGCTCCGGTACGGACACATCGAGGCCCGGATCAAGGTCCCGGGCGAGCGCGGCAGCTGGCCGGCGTTCTGGATGCTCGGCGAGAATCTGCCGGACGTCGGCTGGCCGGACTGCGGCGAGATCGACATCATGGAGCACGTCGGCGGCGACCCGGCGACCGTGCACGGCACCCTGCACGGTCCGGGCTACAGCGGCCTGGACGACGGGATCGTCGAGTCGTATGACACCGGGATCGATCTCAGCCACGACTTCCATCGCTACGCCGTGCGCTGGACGGCGAACGAGATCAGCTGGTGGTTCAACGATCACCCGTATCACCGGCTGTCGCCGGGTGATGTCCCTGGCCCGTGGCCGTTCGATCAGCCGTTGTTCCTGCTGCTCAACGTCGCCGTCGGCGGCGACTGGCCCGGCAACTCCGACGGATCACCGGAGCTGCCGGCGACGATGCTGGTCGACTGGATCACCGTCCGCGGCGCCCGCTGACCCGGTCGCAGCGCCGAGCCAGGGCGAAGATGCCGGTCAGTTCCGCCGGGTCGTCGCGGCACGATCGACCACCTTGAACGTGAATCAGGGCAGGACGTCGACGAGCAGATCGACCAGCAGCCGTGCGGCCGAGCCGTCGGGGTCGAGGTCGGGGTCGTAGACGCAGAGCTGGAGGCCCGCGGCGTCGCGGACCAGCGGCCGGAGCAGGGCGGCCAGCCGATCGGGTGCCAGACCGCCGGGCGAGGGCGAGTCGACCGCGGGCATCACGTCCGGGTCGAGGATGTCGACGTCCAGATGCACCCAGTAACCGGCCAAGGCCGGTGCCGCGATCACGCCCCGGACCCGATCCAGCACGGCGTCGACCGAGCTGATCACGTCGGCGGCGGACACGACGTCGGCGATCACGCTCCGGGCGTCGGCCGCGTGCTCGTCGTCCGCCCGGTGCCCGACATGCACCGCGTCCGCCGGCCGGAAGTACGGCCCCAGCCCGTCCAGGTCGCTGACCGCGGGCCAGTGCAGGCCGACCGCGGCCGCCAGATCCTCACCGGCCAGGCTCGCGCACCGCTCGGCCCCGCCCGGTCGACGGAAGTCGAGATGGCCGTCCACGTGAACCAACCCGAACCGCCCGCGGCGGCGTAGCCAGAGTCCGGCCGCCACCAGCAGGCTGCAGTCCCCGCCGATCACCAGCGGGCGGTGGCCGGCGGCCCGGATCCGGTCCATCCGTTCGGCCAGTGCCCGGGCGTGGGCGACAATCGCGTCCTCGTTGCGCAACCGGTCGACCCTGGCGACGAGGTCGTCGCGATAGCGACCCGGCAGCACCACGCCGAAGTCGGCCAGCCCGAGCCGGGCGCACAGGCCGGCCTCGCGGAGTGCCTCGGGAGCCTTCGCCGCTCCCGGCACCGCAGTGGGCTCGGGGGGCCGAAGACCGAGGTTGGTCGGTGCGGCGATCAACCCGTACGGGAGCTGCTTCATGGTCATGATCGTGCGGCCCGCGGCCGTCGACGGCAACGGCGAATCGCGCAATGGTCGATAAGTCGGACGCATCGATCGGCGGCTGATCGACCTGGCCATCGGCGGCGACCGGTCGAGACGATGCCGGTCGACAGGATCACCGCCCGCGGCGCGGTCTGACCCGCGCAGCGACGCAGGGCCGTGAGCTCAGGGCAGTGGGCTCAGGGGGTCAGCGTCCAGAGCTGCTCGCACGGCAGCGGATCGAGGCCGAGAGTCGCCCCCTCGTCGACGGTGACCCGCAGCCCTTGGAATCGCCGGCCGATCGAGCGTGCGTATTCCCTGGCCGCCGACGGTTCGGCGCGATAGGTCCGGAGCACCACCGCGCCGAACCACAGTTGGACGCGATGCTCGACCCGGACGATGTCCTGTGATGTAAGGCTCATGGCTCGACTTCCGTGGTCGGACTACGTGAATGCCGTAGTCATATTCCAACCGGTGATCAGGTCGCGCTGGAGAAAGATCACCACAGGTTAGCCTCAAGGTTCACCGCGAATGCCGCGCGGCGGTTCGCCGGCGGACCGGTGTCAGGGCAGTGCGTTGCGGAGCCGGATGCCGCTGAAGCCGAGGCTGCTGGTGATCACTGCGGCCCAGAACTCATGCAATCGCGGCAGCACCCGCAACTGGATCCCGGCCCGCTCGTGCAGGGCCAGCAGATCGCCGACCCGCTCCGCCGGCCCGAGCGGAACCACCTCGTTCTCGTGCACCACGGCGGGCGGCTCGTCGCTGTCGTCACTCGGCCGGAAGCCGGTGGGGGCGAACCGGTATACGTACAACTCGACGGTCCGGATCGCCTCCAGCCAGCCGTACTCGATCGCATGCACCCGGCCGCCGCCCGGACCGAGGATCCGCTGCACGTCCGCGGGGTCGCTGTCGGGGCAGGCCCAGGTCATCGCCCGCGGGCACTGCCGCGGAAACCAGTAGTCGCAGGTCCGGTGCGCCGGGACGGCCCAGACATACGCCCCTTTCACCTGCGCGGTCTTCGCCACATGCGGCGCGAACCGGGTGATCGTCGGGTCCTCGGAGAAGTGATACACCACGTCGTCGGTGAACTCCACGGGGTGCAGGGTAGGCGACCCCGGTGACCCGACACGCCCGGCCAGCGGACCGGCCCCGCCGGGATCCTGCGTGTCGGGGCTCAGCGCTTGCGCTGCTTGGACTGGGCCAACGCCGCTTCGCGCTTCTTCTTCTGCTCGTCCAACAGCCGCTGCTGCTCCTGCTGCTGCGCCCGCAGGGTGTCGGCGTCGACCGAGATCAACAGGAACATCGAGACGACCGCGGCGATCGCGATCGACCACAGCGGCGAACCGCCGAGCAGCATCGGGAACGTCACCAGGACGCAGATGTCGAAGCCCGCGATGATCTTGGTCGTCAGCCCCGGCGGGAACGCGCCGGCCTGGGTGGCGACCATCGGGGCGGCGAAGTTGACCGGCTTGGACTGGGTCCAGCGGACCGCACCGAGCAGCCCGGCGGCGCCGGTGGCGACCCCCATCAGGAAGGCGTCGGTCACCGGACGCGGCGTCGCACCCTCGCCGAACCCGACGAAGGACGCGGTGATTGCGATCGCCCAGATCAGCGCGATGCCGGCCGGGATAGTGATCATGGCCAGCTTGATCGACCGGGTCGGGAACGGCAGGCAGCGGGCCAGGCCACCGGTCCGGGTCAGCACCCGCAAGCCGCCGAGCAGCGGGATCAGCGCCGCGAACAGGGCGATGCTGCCGATCACCGGCGCGATCCGGCTCAGCCCGAGCGCGTCGGCCGCGTACGGGATCGCGATCGTGGCCACCACCACCAGCAGCGGCTGCGGGAATCGCCACAGTCGCTGCCACTCACGCCAGGTCAGCGCCTGCAGCCCGATCCCCTTGCCCCGCTTCGGTTTGACGTGGCCGATCTCCACCGCACGCTGCTCGACCACGATGTCGCGGACCAGGCCGACGTCGAGGGCGAAGAACGCCCCGGAGATGCCACCGGCCAGCGCGCCCCCGCTGACCAGCCGGGACCGCCGGATCCGGCGCAGCCGGGCGGCCGCCAGGCCGATGCTGATGGCGAAGATCACCAGGCCGGCGGCGAGCACCGCCAGCGCGATCTCGAACGACCGGTCCGGGCCGAGATCGATGGACAACCAGTTGGCGGCGACCGCGATCACGCCGCCGAGCGCCGCGACGCCGATCCAGGCGAACAGGTAGGCGAAGATCCGGACCGGCAGCCGCCGTTCCAGCCCCTGCTCCGCCGCCGCGAACGCGACCCCGGCCGCCGCGGCCACGCCGGCCGCCCCGGCCCAGGCCAGCACCGCCGACAGCCCGGATCCGGTCAGCGCGGCGACCATGGCGCCGATCGCGACACCGCCGATGAACGCGATCGCCAGCGCCGAGACCAGCCGGGAGGTCAACAGCCGGCGCCGGTCGACCGGCGCGTCCAGCAGCCAGAAGCCCTCGGCCGCCGAGGCCAGCACCGGGCCGAACAACCGGCTCGCGGTCAGCGCCACGGCGACCGTCAGTGCCAGCGATCCCCAGGGCAGCACGGCCCTGGCGGACAGACAGGAGGCGCTGGAGCACTGCGCGACCACCTGCTGCGCGCTGATGATCACGTTGACGATCATCGCGCCGACCATCACCAGGCCGAGGATCGCGATGTAGGCGTCGTGCAACGCCTCGCCCAGCTTCTTGGTGGCCCGGCCGGTGCGCCAGTCCTTGATCATCAGCTTCAGCTCGCGCGGTGTCGCGGGCTGCAGCTGCGGCATCACGTACGGCGTGAAGTCGTCATCGGGGTCCAGCGTGTTGTCCACCGAGCTCATCGGAGACTGATCCCCAACTCGACCACCCGGGTCGCGACCGTCTCGACCAGGGAGGGTTCGTGGCTGGCGAACACGATCGCCAGCCCTTTCTTGCGCTCGGACTTCAGCCGCTCCGCGAGCCATTTGACGCCCCCCGTGTCCAACCGCTGCTCCGGCTCGTCCATGATCAACAACTTCCGCGGCCGGATGAACGCGGTGGCCAGCGCCAGCCGCCGCCGCTGCCCGGAGGAGAGGGTGCCCGGCAACTGGCCGGACTGCGGCACCAGCTGCACCTCCTCCAGCACCTCGTCCACGATCGCCTCGGTGTCTTCGATGCCGTGCGCCCGGGCCAGCAGGTCGAGGTGCTCGACCACACTGAGGTCGGGGAAGAAGTCGAGGTCGTCGATCACGGTCGCGACGTCCCGCCGGATCTGCGGTGAGGTCTCCGACATCGGATTGCCGTCCACCTCGATCGTGCCCTCGTCCGGCTTGTCCGCGCCGACCAGGCAGCGCAGCAGGGTCGACTTGCCGGAGCCGTTCCGGCCGGTCAGAGCGATCGCCTCACCACCGTGCACCTCGATGCTGAACTTGTCCAAGATCGTGTTCGGGCCGTAAGCGCGCTTCAGCCCGGAGACCTTGAGCACGGTGGGTCGCTTTGCCATGGCCCCGATTCTGGCGCACTCGCCGAACCCCGCGTCGCCACCCTCGCCTTGGCGCGCGCCGCACCGCTTGTCGAACCCCCCGGAACCTTGATTGAATCGTTTGTATGGTGCGCGCAGCGGGAGCGACGATGCTGCTGGTCGCGGTCCTCGTCCTGACAGCTTGTACGGCCGGCACCGGCCCCGCCGCCGCACCGTCGACGGCGGTTTCGACCTCGTCGGCGCCCTCGTCCGCCAGTCCGACTCCGTCCCCGACGCCGACTCCCACGCCGACGCCGACGCCGACGCCGACGCCCAAGCCCAAGGCGTCGCCGACGCGCACCTCGCCACCGACCGGCAAACCGGCGGACGGGCGGGACCTGGATGCCTGCCGCGACGGCCGGTGCCATGTCCGGGTCGAATCCGGGGACCGGATCAAGATCAAGGGCTTTCCGGCCATCCGCGTCGTCGACATCAGCAAGGGCGGGATCACCCTGCAGCAGTCCTCGTCCGGCGGTGGCCAACTCACCGCCACGGTCGGGGTCGGCGGAACGATCTTCCTCGGTGGCATCGAGTTCCTGCCGGCGGTGATCGGCCCGGGCGACTCCGCCAACATCCTGATCCGCGTCCCGAAGTCCTGACCGACGCACCGAGCGGCGGGCTTGGTGGGCCGGTGTCGGTGCCGGGTGGCAGGCTGGGCGCATGTCCGAACACCCTGCGCGGGCGACCCTGGCCAAGCGGCGCACCGACGTCGCTGCGATGTTCGACCGGGTCGCGGCCCGGTACGACCTGGCCAACGACGTCCTCTCCCTCGGGGCCGACCGGGCCTGGCGCCAGGCCGTCGTCGAGGCGGTCGAGCCGCGGCCGGGGATGCGGATCCTCGACCTCGCCGCCGGCACCGGCACCTCGAGTCAGCCGTTCGCCGACGCCGGCGCCAGGGTGTTCCCGACCGACCTGTCGCTGGGCATGCTCGCCGTCGGCAAGCAGCGGTTGCCGGGCCTCGACTTCGTCGCCGGAGACGCCCTGCAGCTGCCGTACGGGGACGGGGTCTTCGACGCGGTCACCATCTCCTTCGGGCTGCGCAATGTCGAGCACACCGACGCCGCGCTGGCCGAGCTGCGCCGGGTGACCCGGCCCGGCGGCCGGCTGGTGATCTGCGAGTTCTCCACCCCGACGGTGCCGTGGTTCCGCACCGTCTATCGCAACTACCTGCTGGCCGCGCTGCCTCGGATGGCCGATCTGGTCGCCAGCAATCCGGCCGCCTATCGCTATCTGGCCGAGTCGATCCTGGACTGGCCGGATCAGCCCGGCCTGGCCGACCTGATCGCCGACGCCGGCTGGACCGATGTCGAGTGGCGCAACCTCAGTAGCGGCATCGTCGCGTTGCATCGGGCCCGTGCCTAGCATGTCCACCGACATCCTGCTCGGCTCGTACGCAGCGCGGAGTTGCGCCGTGAAGACCCACAACGCCTTCGACGCAACGGTTTCCCGGGTCGAGTCCGAGCCGGACGACTCGCTGGCCGAGCTGTTCGACGGCGGCCTCACCTATCAGCATCGGGTGCTGGACCGGCTGCTGGCAGCTTGCTCCGAGCCGGTGCTCGATCTGCGCGCGCTCGATGATCATCCCGGCGTGGTCCGGACCGGCGCCTGCACCGAGGCGGTCGCCGCCGGCTTCCCGGTGATCATGGGGCCGACCCTGCCGCCGGACGCCGAAGGGCACCGGCTGGGCAGCCCGGATCTGCTGGTCCGCGGCGCCGACCGGGCCGACGGGCGGCCCGGCTACCATCCGGTCGAAGTCAAGTGGCACAAGATCATCGAGCGGCCGCGACCACGCCGGCCCGGAGCCGCGCCGCCACCGCCCAAGGACCCGCAGCAGCCACAGCCGGCCGACCCGCCACCGGAGCTGCCGCTGACCGAGTTGATCAAGCCCGGTCCGCAGCACCGCGAGCTGCTCACCGGGTTCGGGCTGCGGGTCGGCAGCCGGGAGGCCGATTTCCTGCAACTGGCTCACTACTGGCGGATGTTGGAGCGGCTCGGCTGGGCGGCCGACGAGCCGATCGTCGCGGTGATCGGGACCGATGATCATCCGGTGCCCGAGCGGGACGGTCCGGTGCTGGCCTGGCTCCGGCTGGATCGCCCGCTCGCCCGTACCTTCTCCCGGAGCCGGCCCGAGGGCTGGCGGCTGCGCAGCCTGCTGGAGCGGTACGACCACGAGTTCGACTTCCGGGTCGCCGTCGCCGAGACCGCGGCCCGGCGGACCGGCACGGCCGACGACCCGGAGCCGCTGGTGCAGCCGATCGTGGTCGACGAGTGCGCCCGCTGCCAGTGGTGGCAGACCTGCCTGCCGCAGTTGCACACCGACGACGTCAGTCTGCGGGTGGACAAGGGCCGGCTCGACGTCCGGGAGATCTCGACCCTGCGCCGGAACAAGATCTTCACCATCACCGATCTGGTCGATGCCGACCTGGACGCGCTGCTCGAGGTCTATCTGCCGGAGGTGCAGCATCGCGCCGGTGCCGAGTCCCGATTGCGGACCGCTGCCCGGCGGGCTCGGATGATCGTCCACGACATCGTGCTGGAGCGGGTCACCGAGGGCCCGATCGAGCTGCCGCCGGCCCAACTGGAGATCGACTTCGACATCGAGACGACGGCCGGCGGCCTGGTCTATCTCTGGGGCTTCTTGATCAACGCCGGCGGGCGGCCGCGCTATCGCGCCTTCTCCACTTTCTCCGACCTTGATCACGAGGCCGAGCTCGCGCTCGCCGCCGAGGCCCTCGGCTGGCTCCGGGACGTCGTCACCGCGTCCGGCTCGGCGTTGATCTATCACTACAGCGGCTTCGAGCTGGCCGCCATCGAACGGCTGGCCAAGGCCGCCGAGGATCCGGCTCTGGCCTGGTCCCGCGCGCTGGCCCGGACCGCCCCGGAGCAGGTCCGCGACGACCGGGTCGGCTTCGTCGACCTGCTCGAAGCGGTCAAGGAGCACTACTTCGGCGCCGACGGCCTCGGCCTCAAGGTGGTGGCCCGGGCCGGCGCCGGCTTCGCCTGGCGGGACGACGACCCCGGCGGCCTCAACTCCCAACTCTGGTTCGCCGAGGCAGTCTCCGGCGAGTCCACTGAACAGCGGGACGCGGCCCGGCAACGGGTCCTCGACTACAACGAGGACGACGTCCGCGCCACCGCCGCCGTCCGCACCTGGCTCCGCTCCCAGTAGCCCCGACCCCGACCCCGAAACCGCGCGACCCGTCGTCTCCGTCCGGCACGATCCGGCGTCGCGGACCACTGTTCCGGGTCAGTCCAGGTTTCCGTCGTGATCACGCCAACCGCTCCGGTGAGGCAGTCCGAACAGGCCCGATCAACGCTCGGCTGAGGCGGTAAAAATACGCGGCAGCAAGGAGAGCGGTGGGGTCTGGGGTCTCTGCGCGGGCGTGGATGGGACTGGCCGTCGCCCACACACCCAGACCGCGGCAGCGGCACCCAGACCACCGCGGGCGACTGGTTGCCCGCGCAGAGACCCCCAGACCCCACCGCGTGATCGCCACCAAGAAGCCCCGACAAGCCAGAACACGCCCTTGCCCTTCGACAGGCTCAGGAAACGAACTCGCGGGCTCCAGTTCAGAGCTTGGTGGCAAGTTCGGTGAGCTGGCGGTCCAGGGTGCGGCGGTGCCGCCGGTCGATCACGGCTTCGACGACCTCGACACCGATCGGCGGCTCGGCCAGCACCTCGGCGATCTGCTCAGCATCGGTGACCCGGCGGAAGGCGGCGCCGACGCCGCCGGCCAGCCGCTCCAGATCGATCTGCTGGGCGGTGCCGAAGATCCGTTCGAAGGCGCGCAGGTGGGACGGGGCGCCGTATTCGAGCGTGGCGAAGATGCTGCCGCCGTTGTCGTTGGCGACGATCACCCGCAGATCGGGCCGCGGCTCGTCCGGACCGATCAGCAGGCCGCCGAGATCGTGCAGGAAGGTGAGGTCGCCGAGCAGCGCGTGGGTCGGCCGGCCGGTGGCGAGGGCGATGCCGGCCACGGTGGAGGTGGACCCGTCGATGCCGGCCAGGCCGCGGTTGGCGTAGCTGGTCGGTGGATCGGTGGTGATCGGCGCGAGGTCGAGATCCCGGACCGGATTGGACGACCCGGCGAAGAGGGTGTCGGACCCGCCGAGTCCGGTCCAGACCGCACCGGCGAGCCGGGGTCCGGTGAAGTCTGGATCCTCGGCCAGCCGTCGGTCGATCGACTCCCGGAGCCGTCGATCATGATCACGCCAGCGGTCCAACCAGTCCGGGTCACCGGGCTCCGGCGCGACGGCCGGGGCCACGACGGCGGCGCCGATCCCGGCATCGTCCCAGCGGGCGTACGGTGTCACGGCGATCAGTTCCACGTCGTCTCGGGCCAGCAGCCGGCTGACCGGCCGGGACAACGTGGGGTGCCCGATCACGATCACCCGCTCGATCTCATCGGACAACTCGGTGGTCAGCAGCAGCCGATAGAGCCCGATCGCATTCGGCCCGCGGCGGGCGTTGCTGGACGGCTCGGCCAGCACCGGTAGGTTCGCCTGCTCGGCCAGCGCGGCGGCCGCGACCCCGGACTCCGGATCGGTGTCGCCGACCATGATCACCGTCTGCGGACCGGCCGCCAGCGGCACCGGATCGGTGGGCCGGCGCAGCGGCTCGATCACCACCGGCGGGCGGGTGTTGATCGCCACCGGGGTCGGCGTCAACGGCTCACTGAACGCGATATTGAGCTGCACCGGCCCCGGGTCGGCGGTCCTTTCGCCGACAGCGGCGAGCACCAGCCGAGCGGTGTGATACTGCCAGTGCCGCACGTCACCGCGATGATCATCGAACTGCGCCGTGGCCCGGACCTGATCACCGAACACGCCCCGCTGCTCGGTGGTCTGGTTGGCCCCGGTGCCGATCAGATAGGCCGGCCGATCGGCGGTGACCATGATCAACGGCAGCCGGCTGTGCGACGCCTCGAGCACAGCCGGGTGCAGGTTGGCCACCGCGGTGCCCGAGGTGGTGATCACCGCGACCGGGTCGCCGCTGGCCTTGGCCAGGCCGAGTGCGGTGAACCCGGCGCTGCGCTCGTCGGTCCGGATGTGCAGCCGCAGCAGATCGATCCGGTCGGCCTCGAAGATCTCGTACGCCAGCGGAGCGCTCCGCGAGCCGGGCGCGACGACGACCTCACGGACCCCGCGGGAGATCAACTCCTCGATCACGGTCCGGGCGCACTGGCTGGCGTCGGGCATCAGGCGCCGATCAGAGCACGGGTCTGCATGAGCCGAGCCTGCCAGAACCGCTGTTCCTCGGCCGCCGCGGCGAGCCGTTCCAGCCGATCCGGTGCCGGTTCGAGATCAGTCACCTCGATCCAGCCGCCGTCGGCGATCAGCGGCCGGTCGACCAGGTCGTCGTGCAGCAGCGGCACGGTGTTCAGCCCGCAGGCGTACGGCAGCTCGGGCAGCGCCGCGGCCAGCGCCAGCCCGGCCCGGATCCCGATCGAGGTCTCCAGCGCACTGGACACCACCACCGGCAGTCCGATCCGGTCCGCGATCTCCAGCGCGGACCGGACCCCGCCGAGCGGCTGCACCTTGAGCACCGCGATGTCCGCCGCGGCCAGCTCGGCGACCCGGTACGGGTCCTCGGCTCGCCGGATCGATTCGTCGGCGGCGATCAGGATCCCCGAGCCACGCAATCGGCGGCGCAATTCGGCCAACTCCTCGACCGTGCGGCAGGGCTGCTCGGCGTACTCCAGCTCGTGCTCGGCCAGCTGCCGCAGCGCTGTCTCGGCCTCCTCGACCGACCAGCCACCGTTGGCGTCGACCCGGATCCGCCCGGCCGGTCCCAACGCCGCTCGGACCGCCGCGACCCGGGCCAGGTCGTCGGTCAGGGTCTGGCCGGGCTCGGCCACCTTGACCTTGGCGGTCCGGCAGCCCGACCCGGCCGCCACCGCCGCCGCCCGCTCCGGCGGGACTGCCGGCACCGTGGCGTTGACCTCGATCCGATCCCGGACCGGCTCCGGCCAGCCCTGCTCGGCCGCCTCGTCCGCCGCCCGCAGCCACGGCATCAACTCGGCGCCGTCGTAGTCGAGGAACGGGCTCCACTCGCCCCACCCCGCGGCGCCGCGCCAGACCATCCCGTACCGCGTCGTGATGTCACGGAAGCGAGTCCGCATCGGGATCCGGTAGGTGATCGGCTGCACCCGCCCAGTTTCGCCCACCCAGGGTGCCCTCAGTCAGCAGGTATCCGTTCGCAACTGTTCGATCAAGCTTCCGCCGGGGTTCCCTGGCACCCGACGGAGATCGTTCCTAGCGTCATAGCTGAGGGACCAGGGGACCAACTGAACAAGGGGAGCGCGCGCCATGAGCGATGCCGAAATGATCACCGACAGCACCGACAATGCGAAGGCCGGCACCGGCCGGCGCCAGTTTCTCAGCGGCGGTCTGGCCGCCGCGGCCTCGTTGGCGGCGCTGGGGCCGTTGGCGGCCCTCGGCGCTCGCACGGCTGGTGCGGCACCGCTGAAGAAGCACCAGATCGGACCCGACTACGGCCCGTTGCAGCCGGTCAAGGACCACACGACCGGGCTGCCGCTGCTCCGGCTGCCGAAGGGATTCGAGTACCTGTCGTTCGGCTGGACCGGCGACGAGATGACCGACGGTGAGCCGACGCCCGGCGCCCATGACGGGATGGCGGCGTTCCGCCGGCGCGACGACAAGATCGCCATCGTCCGCAACCACGAGGTCGGCTCGTTCAGCGGCGCCTTCACCGAGCCGCACTACAACCCGCTGGCCGGCGGCGGCACCACCAACCTCGTCTTCAACCCGAAGACCGGTGAGTTCACCGAGGCCTGGGGCAGCCTGTCCGGCACCATCCGCAACTGCGCCGGCGGCGCGACCCCGGCCGGCAGTTGGCTGACCTGCGAGGAGACCACGGTGGTCGGCCCGGACGGCACCCGGCACGGCTACGTCTTCGAGGTGCCGCAGCACAAGGCCGGCGACCCGACGCCGATCAAGGGCATGGGCCGGTTCAGCCACGAGGCGGTCGCGGTGCATCCGCGGACCGGCGTCGTCTACCTGACCGAGGACGACACCCCGTCCGGCCTCTACCGTTATCTGCCCAAGCGGCGTCATGAGCTTGCGGCCGGCGGCAGGCTGCAGATGATGGTGATCGAGACCGAGGACGGCTCCTCCTACAGCACGTACGAGGACCCGACCGGCACCGAATACATGACCTCCTGGGTGGACATCCCGAACCCGGACTTCGCGCCGGGCGAGACCCGGCCCGCGTTGCAGGGACAGGCCCTCGGCGCCGCCGTGTTCACCCGGCTGGAGGGTGCCTGGTGGGGCAACGACCGGATCTACGTCGTCTCCACCAGCGGCGGCACGGTCGGCCAGGGCCAGGTCTTCGAGTACGACCCGGCCGCGGAGCGGATGCGGGTGCTGTTCGCCTCCCCGGACGCCGCCGTGCTGAACAATCCCGACAACATCTGCGTCAGTCCGCGCGGCGGCATCGTGCTCTGTGAGGACGGCAGCGGCGTCGAGTATCTGCACGGACTGACCACCGACGGCGAGATCTTCCCGTTCGCGCTGAACGACGTGGTGATCCCCGAGTCCGGCCTCCCCGGCAAGTCGGTCCGGCCGGGCGACTACCGCGACTCGGAATGGTGCGGCTCGACCTTCGATCCGCGGCAGGGTGACTGGCTCTTCGCCAACATCCAGACCCCCGGCATCACCTTCGCGATCACCGGCCCCTGGCAAGACGGCTCACTCTGACCGTCGCCCCCAAGAATTCCGCCGAGACGTCACATCCGCGGCCGTTTTCGCGGCGTGTCGCAGCGGATGTGACGTCTCGATCAGGAGCGGACTCTCACAGCCGGCGGGTTGATCAGCTCGTCGAGCACCGTCGGGCTCTCCGCTGCTCGGCCGGCGGCGATCGTGCGACGATAGAGCTCACGGACCGCGGCCGGCAGACCCGGCGCGGTCCCGGCCGGAACCTCCCCGCGAACCGGCGATCGTCATCCCGCTGAAAGCCGGATCGTCGATTTGCCAGACTGACCGTCGTGCTGATGCTCGAGCCGACGGTTGCGACGCTCACCCGGGCCCTGGCCGCGGCATTGGGCGGCGGCGAGCCCGTCGCGCCCCTGCCGCTCGATCCGGCCGAGCGGCGGGCGACGGTCGAGATGCTCCGACCGGCCGAGCCGATCGAGGACGCGGACACCGCAGCGGTGATTTCCACCTCCGGGTCGACGGGCCGGCCGAAGGGGGTGTTGCTGTCCGCCACCGCCCTGATCGCCTCGGCCGAGGCGACCCATTCCCGGCTGGGCGGGCCGGGTCGGTGGACCCTCGCGCTGCCCGGCCACTATGTCGCCGGCCTGATGGTGATCGTGCGCGGCCTCGTCGCCGACCTTCCGGTACGCGAGGTGCGCGGCGATCTGACCGGCCTCGCTCGACCGGCCGGACCCGGCCCGCACTACCTGGCCCTGGTCCCGGCCCAACTCGCCCGAGCGCTCCGCGACGCCGACCAGGCGCGCGCCCTGGCCGGCTACGACGCCGTCCTGCTCGGCGGTGCGCCGGCCGCACCCGCCCTGTTGAACACCGCGTCCCACGCCGGCGTGCACGTCGTCCGGACGTACGGGATGAGCGAGACCTGCGGCGGCTGCGTCTACGACGGCGCCCCGCTGCCCGGGGTGTCGATCACGCTGCGACCCGAGGACGATCGGATCGCGATCACCGGCCCGATGATCTTCTCCGGCTACCGGCTGCGGGCGGACCTGACGGCCGGGACCTTGCGAACGGATGGACCGAGTCCCACCTTGATCACCGCCGATCGCGGTGCCTGGGTCGATGATCGACTGCAGGTGCTGGGCCGGGTGGACGACGTGGTGATCAGCGGCGGGATCAACGTCGACCTGGCCGAGCTGGAACGACAGGCCCGCGCGACCCCGGCCGCCGGCGACGCCGAGCTGGTGATCATCGGTGTCCCGGACCCGACCTGGGGCACGATGATCATCGCCGTCGCCGACGGGCCGGTCGACCTGGACCGGCTGCGCACCGATCTGGCCGACCGTCTGCCCGAACGAGGCCTCCCCCGGCGCCTCGTCCAACTCCCGGAGCTGCCCCGGACCAGCAGCGGCAAGGTCGACCGACAGCGGTTGATCGAGTCGGCCGGCCGCGATCGTTCCTGACACCGACCGCCCTGGAATTCGTCCGCCAGCCGATGGTCCGGGTCTGGAATCACGGCGTGTCGCGGTCACCTGCTCGACTGGCGGTCGAATTTCAGGGACCTGAGTCCACTCGATGGGGTGCCCGGCAAGGTTGGTGGTTCCGCAAACTCCCGTACGAAGCGGTGACACCGGGCCCGCCCTGCGACATGCTCAGGGAACGAAACCCCTTCACGTCCTCCTCGGCAAGCACAGCAACCCAGCGCCCCTCACCGGCCGACCCCGAATACGACTCGACCGCGACCGATGGCACGATCGACGCGTGACCGAGGACGTGAGCACCGCGACGCCGCGGCAGTGGCTGGCCGGAGCGCGGCCGCAGACCCTTCCGGCCGCGATCACGCCGGTCGTCGTCGGCTCGGCGCTGGCCCATGCCGACGGCGGCTTCGCCGTGCTGCCGGCGATGCTGGCCCTGGTGGTGGCCCTGGCCCTGCAGATCGGGGTGAACTACGCCAACGACTATTCCGACGGGATCCGCGGCACCGACGCGGATCGGGTCGGTCCGCTGCGGCTGGTCGGTTCCGGCCTGGCTCGCCCGGCCGCGGTCCGGACCGCCGCGTTCGTCAGCTTCGGCCTGGCTGCCGTCGCCGGCCTCGCCCTGGTGATCAGCTCCCAGCAGTGGTGGCTGATCGCCGTCGGCGCCGCGTCCATCCTGGCCGCCTGGTACTACACGGGTGGCAAGCGGCCGTACGGCTATCAGGGCCTGGGCGAGGTGTTCGTGTTCGTCTTCTTCGGCCTGGTCGCGGTCTGCGGGACGACGCTGGTCCAGCTCGGCCGGATCAGCCTGCTGTCGCTGATCGGCGCGGTCGGCGTCGGCTGCTGGACGACCGCGATCCTGGTCGCCAACAACCTGCGCGACATCGCCGGCGACACCGCCGCGGGCAAGCTGACCCTGGCGGTCCGGATCGGCGACCGGGCGACCCGCTGGCTCTATCTGATCTTGGTCGCGGTCGCGGCAGCGGCCCTGATCTTCGTCTCCGCGCTGACCACCTGGTGGGGATTGCTGGCCCTGATCGGCCCGATCTTGATCATCCCGTCGGTCCGCTCGGTGCTCCGCGGCGCGGTCGGCCGGGACCTGATCTCCGTGCTGAAAGCGACCGGCCGGTTCGAGGTGCTGGCCGCGCTCGGCCTGGCGGCGGGGATGATCATCGGCGGCTGAGCCGTTGATCTTGGTCCGCTCGGTCAGTCGCCGGAGCGATAGCGCAGCCGTCCATCAGCAGATCGAGCAAGCGTGCCGCCTGCTCGCGCTGCCCGGGATCGGACGCGACCAGCGACACGCCACCGATTCCGGTCAGCACGTCCTCCGGCCGGACGTCGGCACCCAGGTCCCGGCCGCCGCACTGGCCTCGAGCAGCGTGCTGATCGCGGCGATCAGCCGGTCCCGGCTGTGCGCGTACGGGTTTCCCGCCCATCGACCACCGAGGTCTCACCCCGCTGTTCTGGACTCACATCGCCCCGTACGGCGAAGTCCGGCTCAACATGCAACGCCGGCTCATCCTGAGCGGATAACAAGCCGCGGACAAATCCCTTCCTCGTCAGGGAGCCCAGCGCCATGAATCGCCAGCCAAGCCGGGACAGCCGACACGATCTGATCGGTCGGGGCTGTGCCAGTTCCTTGGTTTTGGAACACGCCACCGGAGCTGATCAGCCGGCGGCCGGCTTCCGCGTGAGCGGGAGTCCCGAAAGTTGGTGCCACAACGGCGTGCCGGAAGGCACGTACGGGTGCAACCTTCGGTACGGTCGCCGGATGGATCTGGGCTACGCGCGGGTATCGACGGCCAAACAGGACCTCGAGCGACAGATCGACGCGCTGCGCGCAGCTGGGATCGCGTCGGACCACATCTTTCTGGACAAGAAGTCCGGTGCCACCACCAACCGGCCCGGCCTGAAAGCGGCTCTGGCGTATGCCCGCAAGGAAGACGTAATCGTGGTGCACACCCTCGACCGGCTCGGCCGTACGGTCCGCGACACGCTCAACCTGATCCACGAGCTGGCCGAGCGCGGGATCGGGGTACGCAACCTGGCCGACCCGATCCGGATCGACTCGACCAACCCGGACGACCCGATGGCCCAGCTCGCGGTCGTACTGCTCGCGCTGTTCGGACAGATGGAACGTACCTACGCGCTCGAACGAGCCGCGCACGCCCGCGCGGTCGCGACCGCGAAAGGCCGCCGGATCGGCCGGCCCACCGTGGTCGACCCCGACAAACTCGCCTACGCCGCCCACCTACGAGACACCGGTGACACCATCGCCGAGATCGTCACCAAGACCGGCATCACACGCACCACCCTCTACCGCCACCTTTCACCGCGCACGCTCGACCCAGTGACTGCTGACGACGCGGGAGCCCGACCCACCGCTGGATAATCCGGGCCCCGGCCGTTTGCCGCTGGTGACGCGTTTGCCGCTGGTGACACGTTTCTTACCAACACCCCTTGCGGCGCGCGTCGGCGCGGAGCGGTCGGTCCTCAGGCACGCCGCCATCCTTCCTGGTCTCACTGTTCGCTCTCGAACCATCGGTCGGTTTGATAATCGGAGGCACCTCACCGTTCGGCGCCGGCTCCACCGCGGCCGAGGTGGTCGCCGGACTCGACCTGACCGGCCGGCGCACGATCGTCACCGGCGGCGCTTCCGGCATCGGCATCGAGACCGCCCGCGCGCCGGCCGGTGCCGGGGCCGAGGTGACACTCGCCGTCCGCGACACGGACGCCGGCGACCGCACGGGGCGCGGCAGGGCCCGCTGCACCTGCTGATCAACAACGCCGGGGTGATGGCCGCGCTGCTGGGCCGCACCGCGCAGGGCTGGGAACTGCAGTTCGCCACCCCACCTGGGCCACTTCGCGCTGGCCACCGGCCTGCACGACGCGCTGGCCGCGGCCGGCGGCGCCCTGGTCGTCTCCGTCAGCTCGTCGGCGCATCTGCGCTCACCGGTCGTCTTCGACGACATCCACTTCCAGCAGCGCGCGTACGAGCCCTGGGCGGCGTACGGCCAGTCCAAGACGGCCAATGTCCTGTTCGCGGTCGAGGCCGACCGGCGCTGGGCGGCCGACGGCATCCGGGTCAACGCCCTGATGCCGGGCGGCATCCGGACCAACCTGCAGCGCTACGTCAGCGACGAGGACCTCGAATGGAAGACCCCGGCACAGGGCGCCGCGACGACCGTGCTGCTTGCCGCCTCACCGCTGCTCGACGGGATCGGCGGCCGCTACTTCGAGGACTGCAACGAGGCCGCCTCGAACCAGCCCGGCAGCCGCGCCGGCGTCGCCCCGTACGCGCCCCTCGGCCCCGCGGCCGCCCGCCGGCTCTGGCAGGTCTCCATCGACACCCTCGCCGGCTGATCCCACTTCCCTTCGCCGCACAGTCAGAACTCGGACCGGCGACAGCCCTTCTCAGTTCTGACAGGTCGGCGCAAGGGGGGTGCCAACACCCGAACACGACCCCTCACCGGGCGGTGCGAATCGGCTAGGCTCACAACCGACTTCGTCCGTATCGCTGGGAGGGCCAGGAGTGCTGATCGCGGTAGCGGGCGCTCCCGCTCCCGCGCCCGCAATCTCAGCCCGGCTGCGCCGCCAGTGTGCCGCTTTGCCGGCGCGGACCCGTGCCCGGACCACCGCGGTGCCGGACGGCGACGCCGCCGGGGTGCTGACCTCGCTGGCCGAGTTGGCCGCTGAGGCCGCCGCGAACGGCGAGCCGTTCGCCGTCTGCGCCGCCGATCTGCTCGTCTCCGACACCCCGCTGTTGCAGGTGCTGGACGATCCGCGGGACTCCTCCCGGGCCCTGGTCGCCGCCGATCCCAGCACACCGGATCCGGCCGTCGCTCTGGTGCGCGGGCCGGCCGACGAGCGCCCGGCCGCGGTCCGGATCGAACGCAGTCAGCTTGTCTCCGCCGGCTCCGAACGGCATCGGCTGACTGATCCGTCCGGCGCGTTCCTCGGCCTGCTGATGCTCCGTCCCGCCGACCTGCCGGCCGCCGCGGCCAGCTGGCGCGACGCGGCCGCGGTGATCACCGACCAGGGTTGGTCCGACCTCGAGCCGGTGCAGACCGCGCTGCTCGCGCTGGTCCGGTCCGGGGTGACGCTGACCGCAGTGTCGGCGGACCCGTATCTCGGTGCCCGCGGCGCGGCGGCGACGCCGGAACTGCTCAGCCGGGTGGAGTCGCTGAACGAGCCCGACATCACCTGGCGCCGGGCGTCCCGGGCCGGTGACGGCGTCTGGTCGACCTTCGTGTTGCGGCCGATCTCCCGCCGGCTGAGCCGGGTCGCGGTCCGAGTCGGGCTGACCCCGAACGCCCTCACCCTGATCAGCCTGGTGATCGCGTTCGGCGCGGCGGCCATGATCGCCTTCGGGCCGCTGCCGGCGGTGATCATCGGCGCGGTGCTGCTGCAACTCTCCTTGATCATCGACTGTTCGGACGGCGAGGTGGCCCGGTCCACCCGGTCGTTCACTCCGTTCGGCGCCTGGGCCGACCTGACCTCGGACCGGTTGAAGGAATACCTCGCCCTGGCCGCCCTCGCGGTCAGCGCCAGCCAGGGCAACGGGTACGCCTGGCTGCTGGCCCTGGCCGGGATGGGGTTGCAGACCGTACGCCATCTGCAGGACTACTCGTTCGCCGACACCGTGCTGGTCTGGTGGCGCCGGCCGCAGCCCGACGTCCGGCCGCTGACCGAGACCGAGGCACTGATTCGACCGGCCGGACCGAGCGACGCGGTCACCCGGCTGATCGGCACGCCGGGCGGCCCGGTGCGCTGGATCAAGCAGGCGCTGCACGCCCAGATCGGCGAACGCTGGTTGGTGCTCTGCGCCGGGCTGATCATCGGCGGCCCGGTGGTGGCCCTGGTCGCCTATCTGATCTTGGTCGCCATCGCCGAAGCCTGGACGCTGACCGGCTGGTTCCTGCGTACGGTGACCCGGCGCGACCGGACCCCGCTACCGGAGGCGACAGCCGCACTGCTGGCCCGGCTCCGCGATGACGGCGTCCTGGTCCGGGCCCTGGCCGGCCGGCCGCGGCGACCGCTGTCCTGGCTGCTGCCACCGCTGCTGACCGGGATCGAGGCGGTCGTGCTGATCGGCCTGACCACGGCGATCGTCCCGTCGGCGCACTGGCTGGCGTACGGCTGGTTGGCGGTCGTCGCCTGCCGTCGGTACGACCTCTTCTACCGGCACCGGACCGGGCGGGGGCCGCTGCCGTTCCCGATCTCGGTGCTGGGCGGCGGCTGGCCGATCCGGATCCCGGTGCTGATCGCCGGCGCGCTGACCGGGCCGATCGGCTTCAGCTGGGTGCTCGGCGTCGGTACGGTCTGGCTGGCCCTCGTGGTCGTACCGGAGAGCATCGGGTCGGCCGTCGCGTCGCTGCGGCCGGCGACCCGAGAGTACGCCGAGCAGCCGCCGCTGACCGGCCCGGCCCGGCTGCGGCTGGCGAAGTCGGTGATCCGCCGGAGCCTCTCGGTGCCGACCAGCCGGCTGCTGATGGCCCTGACCCCGCCGCGCCGGCATGCACTGGTCGGCGGCCTGCCGGACACCGAGGAGAATTCGCTGGCCACCGCCGTCGGCCTGACCCGCCGCTACGCCGGCCGGGTGCTGCTGGTGGCCAACGACGTCGATCGCACCCGGCAGCAGCTGGGTAGGGTCGCCACCCTGCTCGACGCGGCCGGCTCCGCCGACCGGGTCACGGTGATCCCGAAGGCGGGCTGGAACACCTACTGGACCTTCGTCACCGCGGAACTGGTCTGCTACACCCACGGGCTGTACGACTCGCCGCGACCCGGCCGGCGCCGGATCCACGTCAACCTCTGGCACGGCACCGGGCCGAAGTGGAACGCCAACGCCAACTTCGCCCAACGGATCGGCGCCCAGGCGCACTCCGCCTCCAGCCCGCTCTGGGGGGCCGAGGCGATCCGGGCCCTGTCGATGCGGCCGGAGACCACGCTGGTCGCCGGCAACCCGCGGCAGGACGTGATCAGCGCCGCCACCGATCGGTCCGCGGTGGCCGGGGTGGGGATCGACCCGAGCCGGCCGTTCGTGCTTTGGCTGCCGACGTTTCGCAGCTCGTCGGCCGCCGGCCTGGTCGGGCTGGCCGAGGGCGAACCGTTGACCGCCGAGGCCGCCCGGGTCTTCGCCGCCGCGGCCGAACTGGCCGGGGTGCAGTTGATCACCAAGCCGCACCGGCTGGACGCGGCCCGGCTGGACGAGCTCGGGCTGCGGGTGATCACCGATGATGATCTTGGCGCGGCCGGCGTGACGCTGTATCAGCTGATCGGGCTGGCGGACGGGATGCTGTCGGACTACTCCAGCGTCTGGGTCGACTATCTGCACACCGGCCGGTCGATCGGGCTGTACGTCCCCGACCTGGCCAGCTACACCGAGGGCCGCGGGCTCAACCTGCCGCTGCTCGGCGACGTGGCCGGCGAGTTGATCATCACCGAGCACACCGTCTCGGACTTCTTCTCCGCGGTGGCCGACGGCAAGTGCTTCGCCGAGGACGGCCAGCACCGGCTGCGCCAGCGGCTGGCCATGATCACCATACCGCCCGGCGGCCGGACCGACCGGATGCTGACCGACGTCCGCGACCTGGCCCGCCGGACCCACGGCGCCGACCTCGGGCTCCGGGACTAGTACGAAAATAGGTGCCACTGAGCCCGGTGCGGCAGGAGACGTGGTGGCCGCACTATTTTCAGGCCAGGAACGGGCCCCAACCAGTTGGGACTGCGGCTAGGGCTGAATCCGCAGCGTCGCGTTCTCCAGCGTCGTGTAGAGCGGGCGTTCGGTGAAGACGTCTTGATCTTCCTCGCCCAGGTACAGGTCGAGGTGCCGGTCCCCGCCCAACCCCGGAGTGAACTCGTCGTCGACCGTCCACATCGGCCGGCTCAGCTTCGCGCAGATCTCCTCGTCCACCACGGCGGCACCGCAGTCGACGAGCTGCACCCGGCTTCCCCGGGGCAGCACGTCGGCGTCGGTCGCGGCGGAGGAGAACGGGCGCAACGCGGCGCCGTGCGAGGTCCGGGCCTCGGTGTCCAGCCAGTAGCCGACGCCATGTGACCAGTTCAGGTAGTCGCCCCGGTGCTGCCGCTGGTGATCCGGCCGGTGCCCTCGTCCCGGACAGCGCCGACGAAGTCGCGCGGGTAGCGGCCGAGCGGGTCATCGCCGTGCTCGCAGTCCAGTTCCGGGCAGCCGGTCAGCCAGAGTCCGATGGTGATCATGACCGGTCCGGCGCGGGGTCAGTGGGTGCACCGTTCAGCTGACTTCGTCGTAGATGCGCTCCAGAGCACCGGTACAGCGGCGGATGTCGAACTGGTCCAGCACCCGCTGCCGGCCCCGGCGGCCCAGCCGATCGGCGAGTTGATCATCGGTGAGTACGGTCTCCAGGTGCGCGGCCAGGCCGGCGACGTCCTTCTCCTGGGCCAGCAGTCCCGTCGTCCCGTGATCGACGGCCTCCCGGAGCGGACCATGGGCGTAGGAGACGACCGGTGCACCGTGCAGCCCGGCCTCGAGGAAGACCATCCCGAAGCCCTCGGCGTCGCCGTCGGGCCCGGTCCGGGACGGGACACAGAAGACCGCGGCCCGGTCCAGCATCGCGGCGACCTCGTCGGAGGTACGGAAACCGGCCAGCGTCAGCTCCAGGCCGGCCTCGTCGGCCCGTCGCCGAGCCTCACCGGCCAGCGGCCCGTCGCCGAGCATCGTGATCGGGGTCCGGCGCAACTCACCGGGCAACTGCGCGACGGCGTCGAGCAGATCGAGCACGCCCTTCTTCGGCACCAGCCGGCCGACGAAGACGATCCCGTTCCGTTCCGAGCGGGGCAGCAGCGGTGTCGTCGCGTCGAAGCCGCGCACGTCGATGCCCGTGTAGTGCACGGTGACCCGGCTCTCCGGGGCGCCGAGCCGGATCAGCCGGTCGGCGATGAAGTCCGACACCGCGATCAGCCGATCGGCGTAGTGGAACAGGCGTTGCAGCCGGCGTCGATACTCCCGGCCCCGGCCGAGCGACAGCCGCGGCACCCGGGTCACGTCGTAGCCGTGGAAGGTGGCCACCATCGGCAGCCCGGCCCGCTTGGCCACCGGCAGCGCCCGGATCGCGGACGGGCCGAAATGGGCGTGCAGCACCTTCGCCTCGGCCTCCATCAGGAAGTTCACGAACTGGCGCTCCCAGCCGACGGTGCCGAGCAGCTCGCCGCGCAGCTTCTGCAGGCTGGAGGCGCCGGTGAACGGCGCGAAGTCGGCCGGCACCAGCGGCTCGGGCAGCTGTTGCATGCCGATCCGGACGCCCTGCCATCGGGTCATCGCGGCCATCTGATCACGGATGAACGTCTCCGACGGCGGCAGCCAGACGTCCCGCCAGACCGCGACGGTCGGCCGGTCGGCAGCAAGGTCGGACTCGGGCATCTGCGCAACCTTAGCGGCCCGGTCGTCACCCTCACCGGCCAGTCAGAAGTGAGTTGCCCTCTGAGGCAAACTGAGTTCTGACAAGTCGGAGTGGGGCGGGTGGCGGGCAGGGTGTAGGAAAGGCCAGGTGAGCCTTCAAGCCTTGCAGGATCAGCTGTCCGACTTCGCCGACCGCCGCGACTGGGGTCCGTTCCACACGCCGCGGAACCTGGTGCTGGCGCTGACCGGCGAGGCCGGTGAACTGGCCGCCGAGTTCCAGTGGCTGACCGAGGCCGAGGCCGACCGGGTGATGGAGGACCCGGCCAAGGCCCGCGCGGTCCGGCACGAGATGGCCGACGTGCTCAGCTACCTGCTCCGGCTCGCCACCGTGCTCGAGGTCGACCTCGAGGCGGCGCTGAAGGAGAAGATCGCG
Source organism: uncultured Actinomycetota bacterium (assembly GCA_963746025.1). Lineage (GTDB taxonomy): Bacteria > Actinomycetota > Actinomycetes > Propionibacteriales > Propionibacteriaceae > Microlunatus. Next base: position 448,257 of record CAVUZU010000006.1, on the reverse strand, counting down.
ATCAACGAGCAGCGGTTCCCGACGGCCTGACCACCGAGCTGCCCCTATCCTCGATCTTCATGATCAGAGGTTCTGGTTGTGCCCCTGGTCCGGATTTCCGGCTGCCGGATCGCGGTCTGCCGGACGGAAAGACGCATCGAGGGCGGACGGTTTGGCGCCGCATTGGTGTCGCGGCCGGCTGTCGGTTCTGCGTCACGCAGGGCTGACTGGCACCCTTTTGGAGGTTGCGCCGATGGCTGTCGTCGAGTGTGACGGTTCCCGTCCCGATCGGCGCTGCGAGGACGGGAAACGTCACACTCGACGCGGGATCAACCGGAGTCAACGAGACGCTGCACGGACAGCCGGCCGCGACACCCATCCACGCCAAAACCCCTCCGCCCTCGATGCGTCTTTTCGTCCGGCAGACCAGCGATCTGTCAGGGAACCGCGACCGTGCCTGGGGAAGCGTGAACGGGTCACGGACACCGGGCAGCGAGGCCAAGATCATGGATGTCGAGGCTAGGGAGCGTCCAGTCGGGTCAGGAATTCGCGGGTCCGTTGCTCCCGCGGATCGGTGAACAGCTGGGCCGGCGGGCCCTGCTCCAGGATCGTGCCGGCGTGCAGCAAGCAGACCTTGTCGGCGACCTGCCGCGCGAAGCCCATCTCGTGGGTGGCGATGATCATGGTCGTGCCGTCGTCGCGGAGACTGCGCAGCAGGGTCAGCACCTCGCCGACCAACTCCGGGTCCAGGGCCGAGGTGACCTCGTCGAGCAAGATCAACATCGGCTGGTTGACCAGCGCCCGGGCGATCGCGGCCCGCTGCTGCTGCCCGCCGGACAGCTGATCCGGCCAGGCCCGGGCCCGGTCGGCGAGCCCGACCCGGTCCAGCATCGCCATCGCCGCGGTCCGGGCCTGGGCCGGCGGGATCTTGTGCACCCGGATCGGCGCCAGGGTGACGTTGTCCAGCACCGAGAGGTGCGGAAACAGGTTGAACGCCTGGAACACGATGCCGACCCGGCCCCGGATCCGGTCGGCGTCGATCCGCGGATCGGAGATGTCCTCGCCGGCCAGCAGGATCTGACCGTCGTCGAGTTCCTCGAGCAGGTTCAGGCAGCGCAGCAGGGTGGACTTGCCCGACCCGGAGCCGCCGATCAGCACCACGCACTCGCCCTCCGCGACGTCCAGGTCGAGCCCGTCCAGCACGACCTGTGGGCCGAAGGTCTTGCGCAGCCCGGTCGCTCGCAGCAACGCCATCTCCCCCGGCTGGGCCGCATCGTTCGGGTCGGTCACAGGTGACTCCCGCCGGTTCCGTACCAGCCCTGCCGCCGGGACACCCAGTCGGTGATCCGGGCCAACGGGATGGTCAGGGCCACGAACAGCGCCCCGGCGACTACGTACGGGGTGAAGTTGAAGTCCGTCGCGGTCTCGATCTGCGCCGCCCGGATCGCGTCGATCACCCCGAGCACGGCGATCAGGCCGGAGTCCTTCTGCAGGCTGACCAGATCGTTCAGCAGCGGCGGCACCACCCGGCGGACGGCCTGCGGCAGCACCACGAAGCGCATCGTCTGGGCGTAACCGAGGCCGAGCGACCGGGCGGCGGCGCGCTGCGACGGATGGACCGACTCGATCCCGGCCCGGAACACCTCCGCGACATAGGCCGAGTACGTCAGCACCAGGGCCGCACCGCCCCAGACCACCGCATCACTCGGCAGCCCCTGCAGCCGCAGCGCCGGCACCCCGAAGCCGAGCAGGAAGATCACCAGCAGCAGCGGCAGCCCGCGGAAGACGTCGGTGTAGCCGGCCGCGAACATCCGCAACGGGAAGAACACCGGGCCGCGCAGTGTCCGCAGCACGGCGATGATCAGCCCGAACACCAGGATCAGCACGCCGCTGATGATCATCACCCGGATGTTCAGCCAGAGCCCCTGGGCGACGGCCGGCAACGCGTCGATCGCCTTCGCCGGGTCGAAGAACGTCTGCTGCACCCGCGGCCACCCCGGCGTCGAGGTGACGCCGATGATCACTGCGGCGATCACCAGCACGGTGCTGACGATCGCGATGATCATGGACCGGGTCGACCGCCGGCGCCGATACTGCTGTCGGTCCAGCTGCAGCGCCGACGGCTGCCAGTCCGGGCCGCGGGAGAACCCGGCGGCGGCCGTCACCGGCCCGACCCTTCGACCGGCGCAGCGACCAGGAGGGGCTCGGTCACGACAAGACGGGTGCGCCGCCGGAGCCCGACAGCCACTCCTGTTCCAGCCGCTTCAGGGTGCCGTCCGCCCGCAGCGCGTCGACCGCGGCCGAGACGCAGCCGGTCAGCGCACTTCCCTTGCCCAGAACGAATCCGAACTGGTCCGGCGTCCCGGTGCCGGGTGGCAACTGGCCCACGATCTGGCCGTCGTCCAGCTGCGCCGCGGTCATGTAGAAGGCGGTCGGCAGGTCAACCACGATGCCGTCGACCTGTCCGTTCTGCAGCGCCTGGACCGCAAGATCATTGGTGTCGTAGACGGCCGGCTGCTGGGTCGGCCTGATCTGCTCGGTGATCGCCGTGTACGAGGTCGTACCCACCTGGGCGCCGAGCTTGGCGCTGGCCAGCTCGGCGATCGTCGTCGCCTCGGCGATCGGCGAGCCGTTGGCCGTGATCACCGTCTGCGCGACGTCGTAGTAGCCGGTGGAGAAGTCGACCGCCTTCCGCCGCTCCTCGGTGATCGACACCTGATTGATGTCGATGTCGAACTTCTTCTCGCCCGGCGCGTATGCACTGGTGAACGGGACCACCGTCCAGGTCACCTGGTCGGCGGCGAAGCCGAGCTTTTCGGCCACCGCGTAGGTGACCGCCGACTCGTACCCCTTGCCGTTGCCGGGATCGTCGTCGACGAACCACGGCTCGTACGCGGGCTTGTCGGTGGCTGCCGTGAACGTGCCCGGGGTCACCAGCGAGAGCGTGTCCTTGGCGCAGGCGTCGGGACCGGTCGGCGGCGGCTGGGTCACCTCCTGCTGCGGCGCGCAGCCCGCGGCCAGCGCGCAGCCGGCAGCGAGAGTGAGCGCGGCCAGGGTGGCCAGGGCGCGGGATCGGGCCAGCCGAATGGACATGGAGTGCCTCCCGGGTGCGGTCGGTCCGGACGGGCAAACACTACTGGCTCCACGGAGGGCGCGGCAGCGGCGTAGCGGAGCTAGGCTGTGCCCATGATCAGGTACCTGCCGATCATCGTCGTGGCACTCCTCACGATCTACTGCGTCGTCGAGGTGGCTCAGGCACGGCCGCTCGAGGTGCGACGGATGCCGCGGTGGCTGTGGGCGACGATCATCATCTGTCTGCCGCTGGCCGGCGCGGTCTGCTGGCTGTTCTTCGGCCGGCCGACCTCCGAGTCCCGCCGTCGCGCGGAGAACCGCCCGATGGCCCCCGACGACGACGTCGACTTCCTCCGCGGCCTCTAGCTCTAGCGCGCTCCATCCCTGCCGAGTTGTCAGAGGTGCAGGCGGTCCAGAGCGGCTTGGGCGATCTGCTCCGGGGTGCCGGAGATGGGCACCACCACGCCGTCCTCATCGGGCTGCAGCGGCTCCAGGGTGTTGAGCTGGGAATCCAGCAGGGCGATTGGCATGAAGTGGTCGGTCCGGGCGGACATCCGCTCGGTGAGCTCGTCCCGGCCACCGGCCAGATGGACGAACCGGACCCGCGCGTCGGCCTGCCGCAACACATCCCGGTAGGCCCGCCGCAGGGCGGAGCAGGTCACCACGGAGCTGCCGCCGGTGCCGGAGATCCAGTCCCGGATCGCGGCCAGCCAGGGCTGCCGGTCCTCGTCGGTGAGCGGTGTCCCGGCCGACATCTTGGCCACGTTCGCGGCCGAGTGAAATTCGTCGGCCTCGGCCAACGGCCAGCCGAGCCGCTCGCCGAGGATCGCGGCGACGGTCGTCTTGCCCGACCCCGCGACCCCCATCACGACCAGCGCGGTGTGGGTCACGCGGGACTCTCGGTGCGGTCGAGGCTCCATTCGGTGTGGAAGGTGCCGTCACCGTCGACCCGCCGGTACGTGTGCGCGCCGAAGAAGTCCCGCTGTCCCTGGATCAGGGCCGCCGGCAGCCGCTCCGCGCGGACGCCGTCGTAGTAGGCGAGCGAGGAGGAGAAGGCCGGCGTCGGCACCCCGTGCTGGGCGGCGCTGACCACCACCCGGCGCCAGGCGGCCAGGCTGTTCGACACCGCGCCGGCGAAGTATTCGTCGGCCAGCAGCAGCGACAGCTCCGGGTTCCGTTCGTACGCCTCGGTGATCCGGTCCAGGAACCGGGCCCGGATGATGCAGCCGCCACGCCAGATCCGCGCCATCGCACCACGGTCGATGTCCCAGTCGAACTCCTCGCTGGCGGCCGCGATCTGGTCGAAGCCCTGGGAGTAGGCGACCACCTTGGACGCGTACAGGGCGAGCCGGACGTCCTCGATGAAGGCGTCCGCGTCCTCGACGTTCCATTCCTCGGCGTGCGCCGGCAACACTGGCCGGGCCGCCTCCCGCTGCGGCACCGACCCGGACAGCGCCCGGGCGAAGGTCGCCTCGGCGATCCCGGTGATCGGCACGCCCAGGTCGAGGGCGTTCTGCACGGTCCACCGACCGGTGCCCTTCTGCTCCGCCTGATCCAGCACGATGTCGACGAACGCCGACCCGGTCCGGGCGTCGACGTGGCCGAGCACCTCGGCGGTGATCTCGATCAGGAAGGACTCCAGGTCACCGGAGTTCCAGGTCTTGAAGATCTCGGCGATCTCGGCGGCGGACTTGCCGGTGCCCTGCCGGATCAGGTCGTACGCCTCGGCGATCAGCTGCATGTCGGCGTACTCGATGCCGTTGTGCACCATCTTGACGAAGTGACCGGCGCCGTCCGGCCCGACGTGGACGCAGCACGGATCCCCGTTCACCTTGGCCGAGATGTCCTCCAGCATCGGCCCGAGCGTCCGGTACGACTCGACGGATCCGCCCGGCATGATCGACGGACCGTTCAGCGCGCCCTCCTCGCCGCCGGAGACACCGGTGCCGACGAAGTGCAGCCCCTTCTCCTTCAGCGCGGCCTCGCGTCGGCGGGTGTCGGGGAAGTGGGCGTTGCCGGCATCGATCACGATGTCGCCCTCGTCCAGCAGGCCGACCAGCTCGTCGATCACCGCGTCGGTGGCGGCGCCGGCCTTGACCATGATCACGACCCGGCGCGGCCTTTCCAACGAGGCAACGAAATTACGCATCGACTCCGACGGCACGAAGGCACCCTCGGAACCATGATCATCGATCAAGGACTGGGTCTTGGCGTGGCTGCGGTTGTGCACCGCGACCCGGAAACCGTGCCGGGCGAAGTTGCGGGCCAGGTTGCGGCCCATCACAGCCAGGCCGGTGACACCGATCTGTGCAAGGTCAGCCATCGATGGAGCTCCTCATCTACGGTTGTGTCCGGGCATCGTCTGCCGGGGGTCAGCGTAGTCGTGGGCCCGACAGGTGGACGACCTGCCCGCGGGCCGAGAACGGGACTGGCCCATCGGATACTGTGTCGAGAAGCCCGGATCTTGCTCGAGGAGCATCATGCTTCAGCCGCTTGGGATCACCGCCGACGCCGAGGCGGTCTATGTCGTTCTGGCGACCTCCGAGACCGCCCCGGTCGAGGAGTTGGCCGAACGCGCTGGCGCCGCCAAGGAGAGCACCGAGCAGTCGTTGTCCGAGTTGCGCGCCCTCGGGCTCGCCGCCGAGGTGACGCCGGGGCTGTGGAAGGCGCTGCCGTTGCTCGATGTCGTCGGCGGCCTCCGGGCGCAGCGTCATTCGGAACTGGAGACGGCGATCATCGCCGCGGAATCCCTGGCCAGCCACCTGTTGGCCGCCTCGGAATCGACCACGGACGCGATCAAGGTGCTGGTCGGCACGGACGCGATCGTCGCCGCCCACCGTGAGATCTTCGACTCCGCGAAGCGCGAGGCCTGCGCGTTCGACAAGCCGCCGTACGTCAAGGCAAGGCCGGGCGCGACGCCGGAGAGTCTGCTCCGCGAGGCGCCGGAGTGGCGGGCGCTGGATCGTGGAGTCGGCATTCGAGCCGTCTATCACCCGGGCTTCGACTCCGAGCGACTTTCGGAGCTTTCGCTGTTCGCCAAGAAGGGCGAGCAGTCGCGGACCGCCCCGGTGCCGATGAAGCTGGTCCTGGTCGACGGCCAGGTGGCGCTGATCCCGTCGATGCGTTCCTACGGTCCCGGCCACGAGTTGCGGGTGTCGGTCACCCGGCATCCGGCGATCATCGAGATGCTGCAGTGGCTGTTCGAAGCGGTGTGGGAATCGTCGGTGCCGATCATCACCCACTACGGCCGCACCGATCCGCGGCGGCAGATGTTGATCTCGCTGCTGATGACCGGTTCGACGGACAACGCGATCGCCGGCCAGCTCGGGGTGACGGTACGCTCGGTCCGGCGCTGGATCTCGGACCTGATGGACGAACTCGGGGTCACCACCCGGCTGCAGTTGGGTGCGGCTCTGGTCCGCGCCGACACCCTCAATCAGACCCCCGATCGGCAACGCGGCTGAGACCTGGGGAGTAGAACCTTCCCAACCGTCTCCGCGACCGTTACGATCTCCCCAGAAAGAAAGCCACGCCCGCGGTCCTCTGGGAAAGGACCGCGGGCGTCGCCCAGGGGGAGGAGATCCTCATCAGCCTCGGGGGATGGCTGCTGAGGACATCAGCGACAGATTCGGTGCTCACATCACCGGTCTGCCATTCCGGGAACGTCAGGTAATCCCGGCTTCCTTGCGGAAGTCTCTTTTGTTGTCATCGCCGAGCCCTCACCCTGACGGTGAGGCTGGTACTCGGCGACTCCTGCGCTACAGCCCCTAGAGGCTGTTGACACCACTCTCGAATTGAAGACTGTTGACTTCGGATCCCCATCCGTTGTCCGTCTTGAGACTATTCACTGCACTCGCCGCTGTTGCTGCCGCAGCAAACATGCCGATTGCCAGCACGGCCGCGGCTACTGCTCGAACCACGATGCGCTTGGTCGAACGTGTCCGACCTGCACTAACTCCCTTGTGAGACATTCAACTCTTCCTTCCTGTTGGTGCCGGCCGAGACTTCCCAGTTGCTTCGGCAGTCACCCCTGACGTTGATAAGAAACTTATTCGACCTGGGAAGCGAAGTCATCATTTTCGGGTGTCCAGTACTGGAAATGTCCTAAAGAGGACTCCCCCGGTGCCGGCACACCGCCCGCCTCAGCCGTCCCAAAACCCACTCTGACCAGCAGGTTCTCCGATCCGGTCAGCCGTCAAGCAGGACATATTCGGTTGCCGCCTCAGAGCCCTCTTCCCTACCGTCGGAGCCATGAGCATGTGCGTGATGGTGTTCCGTGTCCGGGGCAGGGCGATTCGGTCGGACCTCCGGGTCCGGGCCGGGGGCGCGGCCGGCGGCACGGCCGCTGTGGGGCTGGCATCGGCTCGCGGCTGATTGGGCCCGCCGACTGGTCGACCGGGCCGAGGTGCGGCCGGGTCAACTGGTCGTCGACCTGGGGGCCGGGACCGGCGCGCTGACGGCTCCCCTGCTGGCCGCCGGCGCCGAGGTGATCGCCGTGGAACTGCACCCGGGTCGCGCCGAGCGGCTCCGCCAGCGATTCGACTCCGACCGGCTGCGGGTGTTGGAGCTCGACGCTCGGGAGCTGTGGCTGCCGGGTCGCCCGTTCCGGGTGGTGAGCAATCCGCCGTACGGCATCACCGCATCGCTGGTCTCCCTGATCACCCAGCGATCCAGCAGGATGATCCGGGCCGACCTGTTGCTGCGCCGCGGCGTGGTCAGCCGGTATCTGGCGCGGCCGCCGCGACGCTATCTGGCGGTTCGCGGGATGACCATGCCGCGGCACGCGTTCACGCCACCGCCCTCGGTGGATTCCGCGGTGCTCACCCTGCGCCGGACCTGATCCCGGGTCCCGGCCCGGATCGACGGGTCAGGCGGCCGCGCGGGGCAGCAGGCCGGCCAGCTGGTCCCAGCGGGAGATCTCGCAGCCGTTGGTCCGGCTGAGCAGGGCGTTGACCGGGCGGCCGCGCCAGGTGCCGGTGATCGCGGCGGTGTCCGGGCCGCCGTACTGCTCGGTGCAGGCGCGGTCCGGCGGCACGGGTTGCAGCGCCGCGTCGTGCGCGATCAGGGCCTGGCACGCCGCCTTCGGGTCGGGGTGGTCGCCGCCGACCGGGTTGCAGGCCAGCGTCCAGGTCTCGACCGAGCCGCGGCCGTTGTCGTACCGGATGGTCAGTTGGTCACCGGGCGACGGCTCGGCCGTCGACGGGTTCGGCTGGCTACTGTTCGGAGCGCTGGGGCTCGGATCGGTCATGGTCGGTCCCTGGCTCGATGGAGCGGGTGAGGCGGAGGTGCCGGGCGGTTGCGGCCCACACCCGGAGAGCAGTGCGATCAGACCGAGCCCGGCCACCGCCCAGCAGACTCCGATCCTGCGGCTACTCGCCCGGATGGCCATCCCTCACGTAGCTCCTCGACGCGCCTGTCCCCGACTGCTAGCGTCAACCCTACCGGGGGGTCCATGGGCGGGATTCTTCGCTATCCACGGCCAACGACCTCGGCGTGTCTGAGGTCTCGTGTGGAGAGGATCGGCGATGAACGTCAGGAAACGGTCACGGCTCGCTGCCGCGCTCGCAGCGCTGGTGGTCACGGTCGCCTTGGTCGCCGCTGCGCTGCAGCCCGCCGGTGCCGACCCGCTGCCGCCCGGCGCACTGCCCCAGCCCGCACCCGGCAGTTACATCGTCACCCTGGCCGATCAGCCGATCGCCAGCTACGACGGATCGACCGATGGGATGACCGCGACCCGGCCGAAGGACGGCCGCAAGGTCCGCACCGACACCGACGCCGCAAAGACGTACCGCGGCTTCCTGACCCGGCTGCAGGACCAGATCGCCGGCCTGGTCGGCGCGAAGGTGCGGCAGCGGTATTCGGTGACGCTGAACGGGTTCTCCGCCGAACTCACGCCGCTCCAGGCGCAGCGGTTGCAGCGGACCAAGGGTGTCGTCTCGGTGGTCAAGGACGCCCTGCACACGGCGACCGACGACCGCCGGTCCACCGACTACCTCCGGCTGAACGGTGAGTCGGGCGTCTGGGAGTCCCTGGGCGGAGTGCAGAAGTCCGGCGAGGGCATCGTCGTCGGCGTGCTGGACACCGGCATCTGGCCGGAGAGCGACTCGTTCGCCGGCAAGCCGCTGGAGGAGGGCAAGCCGGAGGGTGACGCGGAATACCAGCCGTACCGCGACGGTGACGAGATCGTGCTGGAGAAGTCGGACGGCAGCACCTTCCGCGGCATTTGCGAGACCGGCGAGGAGTGGACCGCCGACGAATGCAACAGCAAGCTGATCGGCGCCCGCTATTTCAACGAGGGCTGGAATGCGTCGGTGCCGCCGGCCGACCGCCGCGACTTCGTCTCGGCCCGGGACGGCGACGGGCACGGCTCGCACACCGCCTCGACCGCCGCCGGCAACCACGACGTCCCGGCGAGCGTCGACGGGATTCCGTTCGGAAACATCTCCGGCGTCGCGCCGGCTGCCAAGATCGCCGCCTACAAGGTGCTCTGGCGAAAAGCGACCTCGACCCAGGCCGGTGGCAACACCTCCGACATCGTGGCCGCCATCGATGCCGCGGTCGCCGACGGCGTCGACGTGATCAACTACTCGGTCGGCGGCAGCGCGGAATCGCGGCACATCGACCCGGTCCAACTGGCCTTCCTGTCGGCCGCCTCGGCCGGGGTCTTCGTCGCCGCCTCCGCCGGCAACTCCGGCCCGGCCGCCGCCTCCATGGACAACACCGCACCCTGGGTGACCACGGTCGCGGCGAACTCGATCCAGTCCTACGAGGGCACGGTCGAGCTCGGTGACGGACGCAAGTTCGCCGGCGCCAGCACCACCGTCAAGGAGACGGTCGGCCCGGCGGCCCTGATCACCGCTGCCGCCGTGAAGACCGCCTCGGCTACGCCCGAGGACGCGGCCCTGTGCGGACCGGACAGCCTCGACCCGGCTCTGGCGTCCGGCAAGATCATCGTCTGCGACCGCGGCGTCTACGACCGGGTCGCGAAGTCGGCCGAGGTGAAGCGTGCCGGTGGGCTGGGCATGGTGCTGGCCAACCTCACCGCCGCCTCCCTCGACGCCGACCGGCACACGGTGCCGACCGTGCACGTCAATCCGCCGGGCGGCCCGGACGTGAAGGCGTACGCCGCGACGGCAGGCGCGACCGCCACCCTGCTGGACGGCAACCAGACCGACACCAAGACGGTGTATCCGCAGATCGCCGACTTCTCGTCCCGCGGCCCGTCGCTGTCGAGCAACGGTGACCTGGTCAAGCCGGACCTGTCCGCGCCTGGCGTCGGCATCCTGGCCGCCGTGGCCCCGCCGAGCAACGAAGGCCGCGATTTCAACTTCATCTCCGGCACGTCGATGGCGGCACCGCACGTCGCCGGGCTGGCCGCGCTCTATCTGACCGAGCACCCGAAGTGGGCGCCGATGCGGATCAAGTCGGCCATGATGACCACCGCCGGCAATCTCAAGAACGCCGACGGCAAGGACTTCACCGATCCCTACGCCCAGGGCGCCGGGGTGGTGCAGCCGGCCAAGATGCTTGATCCGGCGCTGGTCTTCGATGCCAGCGACGACGACTGGCTGTCCTACCTCGAGGGGCTGGGGGTCGACACCGGCACCGGGGCCGAAGCGATCGATCCGAGCGACTACAACAACCCGTCGATCGGCATCGGTGAACTGCTCGACCACGAGACCGTCACCCGGAAGGTGACCGCGCTGAAGCCGGGGCTCTACCGGGCCAAGATCAACGTGCCCGGGATGAGGGCCAAGGTCACGCCGTCGGTGCTCAACTTCGATGAGGCCGGCCAGACCAAGACCTTCAAGATCAAGTTCGAGAGGGAGTCCGCGCCGTACGACAAGGCCGCCACCGGCTTCCTCACCTGGACCGGCGGCAAGACCACGGCCCGGCTGCCGATCGCGGTCACCCCGGCGCAGCTCAGCGCGCCGGAGCAGGTGTCCGGCAGCGGCCGGTCCGGCTCCCTCGACTACCAGGTCGTGCCGGGCATCGACGGGGCGTTCCCGATCAAGAAGTTCGGCCTGGCCTCCGGCGAGTCCGAGGACGGCTCGCTCAAGCCGGAGGAACAGAAGCAGTATCCGGTGACGATCGCCGAGGGGACGAAGGCCGCGCAGGTCACCGTCCGCGGCGAGAGCGATCAGGCCGACCTCGATCTCTATCTCTACAAGGTCGGTGGCACTGCCCCGGTCCTGGTCGCCCAGTCCGCCGGCCCGACCGCCGACGAGACCGTACAACTGATCGCTCCGGAGCCCGGTGAGTACGTCGCGGTCGTGGAGGGCTTCGCCAACGCACCGGAGACCGAGACCACCCCGTACACCTTCCGGCCGGCCCTGGTCATGGCGGACTCCGACGACGGTTCGTTCACGGTCGACCCGACGAAACCGACCGCGGAGATCCAGCAGCCGATCGACGTCACGCTGAGCTGGAGCGGGCTCGCCGCGGACACGCCGTACCTGGGCTTCATCGAGTACGTGGACGGCAGCGGCACCATGGTCACGATCAACTGACCATGATCAACTCACGCTGATCGACTGACCATGGCCGAACGAACCCTCGGCGCCGATGATGTCGTCGCCGGCCTGGCCCGGCTCGGTCTGAACCGCGACTCGGTGGTGTTCCTGCACGCCTCGCTGCGATCGTTCGGCCGGGTCGACGGCGGCGCCGCGACCGTGATCAGCGCACTGCGCCGGGTCTGCGGCACCGTGATGATGTTCGGCAGTTGCTCCGAGCTGAGCGGGATCCCGGCTCCGCCCGGGTTGGTCCGGCCGAACAACAGCTACTACCAGGCGGAGTCCTGGGCCGACTTCGACGCCGCCGTCGAGGCCGCAACCCCGGCGTCCCCGGAATTGCCGATCGACGGCTGGCTCGGCGCGGTGGCCGCCGAGTTCGCCCGGCAGCCGGACGTGGTCCGCGGTGATCATCCGCTGCACTCGTTCCAGGCCGTCGGCGACAGGGCCGAGGAGTTGCTGGCGGCCCAGCGGCCGGACCGGATGCTGGGCCCGGTGGAGGCGCTGGAACGGCTCGGCGGCGATGTCCTGCTGCTCGGTGTCGGGCACTGCTCCAATACGACGATCCACCTGGCCGAGCAGCGACTCGGCCGGTCGCTGTTCTACCGCTACACGGTGCTGGCGCCGGGGGTCTGGGCCGAGGTGCCGAACGTGTCCGGTGAGAGCCACCGGTTCGACGCGATCGAACCGGCGCTGACCCCGGCGGCTAGGGAGACCATGATCGGAAACTGCCGGGCCCGGCGGATCCCGGCCGCCGCGGTGCTCTCGGCCGCGACCGAGTTGATCATGAACGACCCGGCCGCGTTGCTCTGCCCGGAGGAGCACTGCCGCTGCGGCGGTGCGCTGCGGCAGCGACTGGCGGTCCTCGCCGGCGCGAGCGCTCGCTGAGCTGATCGGTGGGCGAGGGCCCTTCGACAGGCCCGGGGAGCGAATCGCTCACGTCCCGTCCGACTCACCCAGAGCTCTCGTTGATCGCGGCGAAGGCCTCGGCCGCGGCGACGGCCGATCGGCGGAGCTCGTCGGGTTCGACGACCAGCACCTCACCGCCCAGCCCCAGGTCGTGCAGGATGATGTGCGCGTTGTCCTCGTCGCCGACCTCGAAGGTGGCCTCCACCCAGCCGTCGGCGTCGGGCTCGGACAGGGTGCGAGACCGGACGTAGACCCAGTCGGCCCGCTGGATCGCGTCACCGCGCAGTCGCAGCCGGATCAGGTAGCTGCCCAGGCTCCGGACGAAGTCGCCGGACGACGCTCGCCAGTGGGCGGCCAGGACGAAGCCGGCCGGCCGTTCGAACGTCTCCTCGAGCAGGGTCACCGCACGGATCCGGTCGACCCGATAGGTCCGCAGTCCGCTGTCTCGGCGCGCGACGAGATACCAGGTCATGTTGTCCCGGACCAGACCGAGCGGGGCCAGCTCGAGGTCGACCGGCGACGACGTCCGGTAGCGGATGGTGATCAGCCGGTCGGCCCAGATCGCGGCCTGGAGCACCTGGAGGGTGGTCCGTGGCGGCTCCGGCCCCCAGCTCCCCTGGGCGATGTGGATCCGCTGCCGGGCGTGCTCGACCCGATCACGGGCGCCCGGCGCGATCGTGGCCAACAGCTTGAGGATCGGCGCCTGCCCCGGGTCCTCGAGACCGAGATCGTCCAGGATGCCGCGGGACTGCGCGATCACCATGGCCAGCGCGTCGCTGGTGGTGAGCGCCGTCAGGCTGGTCCGGTAGTTCTCCACCAGCCGCCAGCCACCGTCCGTGCCGCGGGTGGCGTACACCGGGATGCCCATCGCACTCAGCGATTCCATGTCCCGCTGGATGGTGCGCGCCGACACCTCGAGCTCCCGGGCGAACTCGGCCGCCGTCACCAGTCCCCGGGACTGCAGGACCATGACGATCCGCAGCAATCGTTCCGCGCGCATTCCAATATGCCATCAGGTGTCGTATTGGACCGCAAGAGTGACTCCATGACCAGATCAGCACTGACCGGGCGACAGATCGCCGACGCCGGACTCGACAACTGGGCCTTCCTGCTGCACTACGGCCAGGGTGGACTACAGACCCGGATCCACACCGAGAACTTCGCCACCGGGCTGCGGATCGCCACCGCGATCGGCCAGGCCGCCACCGAACTGGGCCATCACGCCGAGCTCGATCTCCGCCCCTCCCGGGTCGACGTCCGGCTGACCAGCCGGGACGGCGGCGGGGTGACCGAACTGGAAGTCCGGCTCGCCCGCCGGGTCGCCGAACTCGCCGCCGTCGAAGGCCTGTCCATCGATTCCAGCGCCGTCGCCCGGATCGAGCTCGGGCTGGACACGCCGGAATACGCGAAGATCGCCCCGTTCTGGATCGCCGTACTGAACTCCGAGCATGTCGTCGGCGACGACTTCTGGGGCGACGTCGGCGATCCGAGTCAGGCGCTGCCGATGATCTACTTTCAGCGCACGGAGGCCGCGGAACCACGGCAGCACTGGCATCCCGATCTCTGGGTCGATCCGTCCCAGGTGCAGCCACGGATCGACGCGGCGCTGGCGGCCGGCGGGACCTTGATCAGCGACGAGGACGCGCCGGCGTCCTGGAGGTTGGCCGACCCCGACGGCAACCAGGTCCGGCTGTGCACCTGGCAACCGGGCGAATCGGTCCTCTGCGACTCCCAGTACCGCCCGACCGGCGCAGCCGTAAGCTGACCGACGAGGTCAGTGCCACGTCAGCGCGCTGCCGTACGCTCCCTGATCGTGCCCACGTCGCTCACCTTGGCCCTGTTCGCGATCGCCGCCGCCGCGCTGGTCGCGATCCCCGGACCGAACGCCATCTACATCGCTACCCGGAGCATCGCCGAGGGCCGCCGCGCGGGCGTCGCGTCGGCTCTCGGTGTCGGTCTGGGGACCGTCGTCCACGTGCTCGCCGCGGCGGCCGGATTGTCCGCCCTGGTGGCATCCTCGGCGATCGCCTTCGACGTGATCAGGTACGCCGGCGCCGGCTACCTGATCTTCCTCGGGCTGCGGACCTTGATCACGAAAGCCCGCGGAACGACAGCCGAGCCGACCGCCGACGAGACCCGTCAGCCCAACGTCCGGCGCGCGTTCCTGGACGGGTTCACCGTCAACCTGTTGAACCCGAAGGTGATCTTGTTCGTGCTCGCCTTCCTGCCGCAGTTCATCGATCCGGGCCGGGGCAGCGTGGCCGGGCAGACGATCATCCTCGGCACCGTCCTGCTGGTCGTCGCCATGCCGCTCGACCTGACCTGGGCGCTCGCCGCGTCCTGGTTGGGCCGGCGACTGCGCCGGCTGCGCAGCCGCGCCGGCGCGGGGGCGGTCCGGTGGATCACCGGGTTGGTCTACCTCGCGCTCGGCGCGCTCGCCGTCCTGTCACCGGGTGCCGCGCGGGACCCTCCTGGCCTCGATCTTTCATGATCTTGGCCTCGATGCCCGGTGCCCCGTGACCCGTTCGCGCCTCCAGGCACCGGTCGCGGCTCCCTGCCGGATCGCCGGTCTACCGGACGAAAGACGCATCGAGGTGCGGCAGCCAGAAACCCGGACCAAGGGAACAACCAACCCGCTGATCATGAAAACCCGAGGCTAGTGCCCTGCGCCGATCAGCCCTGGACGAAGGACAGCAGCGCCTCGTTCACCTCGGCGGTGTGGGTCCAGAGCAGACCGTGCGGCGCGCCCTCGACCTCCACGTAAGTGGCGTCCGGGACGGCCTGGTGGAAGCGGCGACCGGTGACGTCGATGGGCAGGATCTGATCGGCCGTGCCGTGCAGGATCAGCACTGGCTTGCCGCTCTCCCGGACCGCGGTCACGTCGTCCCGGAAGTCCTCGATCCAGGTCGGCACCACCGCGTACGCGGCCACCGGGGCGGACCGGGTCGCGGTGTTCCAGTTGGCGGTGACGACCTCCTGGCTGATCCGCTCGCCCAGGGTGTCGTCCAGGTTGTAGAAGTTCTGGTAGAACGCGGTGAACCAGGCATAGCGGTCGCCGCGGGCGCTGGCCACGATGTCGTCGAAGACCGACTGCGGTACGCCCTCCGGATTGTCGTCGCGCTGCACCAGGAACGGCTCCAGCGAGGCCAGGAAGGCCAGCTTGGCCACCCGCTCGTGGCCGTGGTTCTTGACGTAGCGGGCCAGTTCGCCGGTGCCCATCGAGAAGCCGACCAAGATCACGTCGGTCAGCTCCAGCGTCTCCAGCAGCGCGTTCAGATCCGCCGCGAAGGTGTCGTAGTCGTAGCCGTCGTTGACCTTGCTGGACTGACCGAAGCCGCGCCGGTCGTAGGTGATCACGCGGTAGCCGGCGGCGAGCAGCTCGCGGGTCTGTCGCTCCCAGCTGTGGCCGTCCAGCGGGTAGCCGTGGATCAGCACGACCGGCTGCCCGGCGCCCTGGTCCTCGTAGTAGAGCTCGACCGGAGTGCTGTTCTGCGTCCCGACGGTGATGGTGGCCATGAGAGAGTCCCTTCGAATCTTGGAGAACGTCCGTTCTCCGTTCTGTTTGCTAGAGTAGAGAACGATCGTTCTCAATGCAAGTGGTTCGCAACGCAAGGAGTGATTCGGTGATCGACGACGAGACCGCTCGGCTGCGGCTGGTCGCGGCGGCCGATCAGCTGTTCTACGCGCGTGGGGTCCAAGCCGTGGGGATGGACGCCGTCCGCGCCGAGGCCGGCGTGTCCCTGAAGCGAATCTACGCTCTCTTCCCGTCGAAGGATGAGCTGATCACCGCAGTCCTGCAGCACCGGTCGGAGGTCTGGGACGCCGGGATCGCCGCAGCCTCGGCCGAGGCGACGGACCCCCGCGGCCGGATCCTGGCGATCTTCGATTTCCTCGACGCCTGGTTCCACGAACCCGACTTCCGCGGCTGCGCCTTCATCAACGTGTACGGCGAGCTGGGGCCCAGCTCAGCCAACGCCGCCGCCGCGGTCCGCCGACAGAAGCGGGACTTCGCCGATCACGTCGCCGGGCTGGTCAGTGAGGCCGGGCTGCCGGCGGAACTGGCGCCGCAGTTGGTGCTGCTGGCCGAAGGCGCCCAGACCAGCGCGGCGATCCTCGGCGACCCCGACATCGCCCGCGCCGCCAAGACGGCCGCCAGCACCCTCCTCGACGCCCGGTCATGACGCCGAGTGGTCAGCCGGCGTGAGGGTGTCGACGACAGCGGCGAGGGTCTCGGCTCGGCGGCGGACCGCGGCCGCGGTGCCGCAGCCGTCGCGACGCAATTCGATCATCACCCCGGTGACCCGGAGCGTCTTCCGATGCTGCCGGAGCGGGATGTAGCAGCCGGCGAACGGCTCATCGAATGCGACCGAGCCCAGCGGTGCGAACGCTTCCCGTACTGTCTCGCGGAGTTGCTCCGGTGTGTGGAACGAGTCGGTGCCGATGCAGGTCATCGGCCGGCGCCGGTCCGGATGCCGCTCGTACGGCAACGGGTGCCGCGGGTAGGAGTGCAGGTCGATCACGATCGCCCGGCCGACGGCGACCAGCCGGGCGTCGACCAGGTCGGCGATCGCCTCACCGTACGGCCGGTAGTAGGTGTCCAGCAGGTCGCCGAAATCGCCCCGCTGATCGCGCAGTGGCCGGCGGGCGGAGGTGCGGGTGTAGACGGCGCCCATCCCGACGGCGGTCATCTCCTCCCGCTCGTCCGGGAACCGCTCCGGGTCGACGACCAGCCGGGAGAACCGGTTGATCGCGAGCCACGGCCGGGTCCGGGCCAGGCCGGCCGCGAGCCGGCCGACCTGCTCGGTCCCGGAGTCGGTCATCGCCGCCAGCTCGGCGGCCAGCTCGGTGTCGTCCAGCAGCAGGTCGCGCCGGACCGGCTCCGGGATCTCCGTCGCGGCGTGCGGGAGGTGGATCAGCACCGGCGACGTCGGCGCGCCGGGCACGATCGTGACCGGCGTCACGGCCGCCGGCGCCTTGATGAAAGACCTCTCATCATCGCTTCCTCGCCCTCTCATCGGTGGCTAGTTTGGTAGAGCCATGCAGAACAGGACCAAGTGGATCATCACCGGCGGTGCAGCCGCCTTCGTACTCGCGCCGATCGCCGCCTTCACCGTGCCGGCACTGTCGGACAACCCGCTCGGCGGATCCGGGTACGTGGCGCACGCCGCCGACACCCGCCCCGCCGCGGAGCCGACCGCGCCGAGCAAGACGCCGGCCGCCTCACCGGTCACCACCCAGACCCCGGGCACGGCCGCGAGCGCCCCGAGCGCGCAGAGCGCGAACACCAGCAACACCCCGCCGACCGCGAACTCGCCGGTCTCGCCGAAGTCGGCAGCCACCCCGAAGTCGGCCGTATCGCCGAAGACTCCGGTGTCGGCCCGCAGCGCCGCCTCACCGAAGTCCGCCAAGTCGCCGGCCTCGGCCGACTGACCCAGCGGTACGCCGACGCGCCCTGAGCCGTTGCCGATCGGCAGCGCCCCCCACGCGGGCTCAGGGCGCGTCTTCGCGTCTCCGTACCCGGTCTCCGCCGCAGCAACACACCCCACCCCTTCAGCCGAATTGTCAGAACTGAGTTGTGTTATAGCGCAACTCTGTTCTGACAATTCGGCAGTTCGGGGTCAGGAGACGAGGCGGTAGCCGGCGCCGCGGACGGTGAGGATGCGGTCGGCGCCGATCTTGTTCCGCAGATAGCGGATGTAGACGTCGACCACGTTGGAGCCGGGGTCGAAGTCGTAGCCCCAGACCCGGGAGAGCAACTGCTCCCGGGTCATCACCTGTCCGGGGTTGCGGAGCAGGGTCTCCAGCAGCGAGAACTCCCGGGCGGAGAGCTCGATCGTCCGGCCGCCGACGGAGGCGAGCCGGGTGTGCAGGTCGAGGCTGAGGTCGCCGTGGCTCAAGGATGCCTGCTCGGCCGACCCGGTCTGCCGGAGCCGGATCCGGATCCGGGCCAGCAACTCCTCGATCCGGAACGGCTTCGCCATGTAGTCGTCGGCGCCGCTGTCCAGGCCGGCCACCGTGTCGGTCACCGAGTCCCGGGCCGTCAGGATGATCACCGGCAGGGCGAAGCCCTGGCCGCGCAGCTGCTCCAGCACCTCGAACCCGTTCAGCCCGGGCAGGCCGATGTCGAGCACCAGCAACTCGAAATCGTCACTGAGCGCCATCTCCAAGGCGTCGTTACCGGTCGCCGCCACGGCCGTGGTGTGCCCGGCGGCCCGCAACCCCTTCTCCACGAAGGAAGCGATCCGGGACTCGTCCTCGGCGATCAAGATCGCAGCCATCGACTCTCCTGTTCGGTGCGGTGCTGATGATGATCTTCGTCGGCCGGGCCGCCGAAGAGCTGGTCATCGGTCAGGGTTCGATCGCGCTCGTCGACGATCGGGATCTCCAGGGTGAAGGTCGAGCCATGGCCGAGGGCGCTGTCCAGCAGCACCTGTCCCCGATGCGCCTTGGCGATCGCGTCGACGATGGCCAGCCCGAGCCCGGAACCGTCCACCTGACCCGGGGCATGATCACGGACCGGCGACTCGGGATGATCATGACTGTGCTGCCGGATCGGGCCGGATCGGGCGAACCGTTCGAAGATCCGCTGATGATCATCCGGCGGGATGCCGCTGCCCTCGTCCCGGACGCTGAGCCGCAGCCGTTCGCCGGCCGGCGGCAAGGACGGATCCGCGGCGACGACCGAGATCACCGAGGCGCTCAGCGCGATCACCGAACCCTCCGGTGAATGCCGGACCGCGTTCGAGACCAGCTGGACCAGGGCCTGGGTGATCCGCTGCGGATCGAGCGCGATCACCGCGTGCACGGTCCGTTCGATCCGCCACTGCCGGACCGCCAGCGGCCGCACCTTGTCCAGCACCGAGGTGAGCAGATCGTCCACGTCCACCGGGGTCGGCCGGACGAAGTCCGGTCGCCGGGACTTGGCCAGGATCATCAGATCCTCGACGATCCGGCGCATCCGGGCCAGCTCGTCCAGCGACAGCTCGACCGTCTCGGCCACCTCGGTCGGGTTGCGCTGATCGAGCAGGTCCAGGTGACCCTGCACGATGGTGATCGGCGTCCGCAGCTCGTGACCGGCATCGTCCAGCAGGTTGCGCTGCTCGTCGAACGAGCTGGACAACCGGTCCAGCATGGCGTTCATGGTGTGGCCGAGGTCGGCGATCTCGTCGCCGCTGGTGAGTTGATCTTCCGGGATCCGGCCGGAGAGGTTGCCCTCGCCGATCTCGTGGGCCGTCTCCCGCAGTGTCCGTAGTGGCGCGAGCAGCCGGCCGGAGACCACGAAGCCGACCAGTCCGACCAAGATCAGCGCGACCACGCAGACCGCGGCATAGGTTTGATAGGTGGTGTTCAGCGGGATGAACGCGGTGTCGATGTCGACTGCGGCGACGTAGTGCCCGAGGTCCGGTGATCCCTCGATCTGCGCGGTGACCGCGACGAAGGCGAGGTTACGGTTGCGGTCGTTGCTGATCCGCTGGATCACGATCGGTTCACCGGGCTTCACCCGAGCGGCGGCCGCGACAACCTCCGGGTCACCCTGAACCGCCGTTTGCAAATCGGACTGCAGGTCGGGATGAAGCTCGAGCTTCCCGTTGACCAGCCCGATGACGGCCTCATTCTCGTCCGGATAGGTGGACTTGATAGTCGCCCGAAGCAGGTCGGCAACTGTGACGATGTTGGCCCTGTTCGGACCGTTCATCGCCTCCTTGCTGGCCACCCCGAATTCGTTGTACTCCTGCACCAGGGCCGCCCGGACGCCGTTGTACACGTCCTGCCGACTGATCGCGTACGAGGTCAAGCCGGCGGCCAACATGCCCAGGGCGGTGGTCATCAGCACCGCGGTCAGGATCCGGAACCGGACCGACCACGACCAGGTACGCGGCCGCCGGGCCGGCCGGTCGGTCGCTGCGGAGTCCATCCGACCATCTTGACAAACCCGCGCGATTCCAGGCCTATCGCGGCGATGAGACTGTTCTCATCGAGCCTCGGCGGCGCCCGCCGGACCGGTCGATTCGCGGATCATCAGCGTGTGCGGCACCACGAAGGTCCGGGCCGGTTCGCGGTTGCCGTCGATCCGGTCCAGCAGCGCCTCGATGGTGCGCTCGGCCAGGGCCGCCAGATCGGGGGCCACCGAGGTCAGCGTCGGCGTCACGTACTCGGTGTCGACGATGTTGTCCCAGCCCACGACGGCGATGTCCTCGGGCACCCGGAGCCCGGCCCGCTTGAGGCCGCGGATCGCGCCGATGGCGAGCAGGTCGCTACAACAGACGATCGCGTCGCAGCCGAGCAGATCGTCGGCCGCCTCGGCGATCGCCCGCTCGCCGGCCTCCCGGGTGTAGCGGCCGGTCGGGATCGAGTGCCGCTCGTCCAGCGCGAGTCCGTGACCGGTCAGCCGGTCCCGGACGCCGACCAGCCGGATCTCCCCCACCCCGTTCGGCTGGTTCGGATTGCGCCCGATGAACCCGAAGCGGCGCCGGCCGGTCTGCTGCAGGTGATCGACGACTTCGCCGGCCGAGCGAGGGTTGTCGATCGCGACGTAGTCGGCGTGGCTGTCCGGCAGCGGCGCGGCCAGCAGCACCATCGGCGTCCGCCGGCTCATCGCGGCCATCGCCTCCGGATTCAGCGCGAACGGGCTGAAGATCACCCCGTCGATCCCGTGCCCGGGATAACCGGCCGCGGCCTGCTCCTCCCGCTCCGGTACGCCGCCGGTCTCGTCCATCACCACGGTGTAACCGCGGGGTGAGGCGGCCGCGATCATGGCATGGGCCAGCGCGCCCAGGTACGGCTCGTCGATCCGCGGCAGGGCCAGCGTGATCATGGTGCTGCGGCCGCTCTGCAGTTGCCGGCCGGCCAGCGACGGCCGGTAGTCGAGCTCCTCGATCGCGGCCAGCACCCGCGCCCGGGTCGTGTCGCGGACGTTGGATCGCTGATGGACCACGTTGGTCACCGTCTTCAGCGACACACCGGCCCGGGCGGCGACGTCCTTGATCCGAGCCGGCTTGGTCAGGTCCGGATCGCGACGATCGATGGCTGACATGGGCCTCCTCGAGAAATCGGCGGTGCAGGTCTTGACATCCTAGGTGTCGACGCGGATTCTAACGTTAGATTCTAACGCTAGAAGTTTCGGCATCCGACACAGGAGTCACCGATGAAGCCGACGTTCCCGACCCCGGCCGGCAGCGGCGCGCTGCGCCGCCGGACCCTGCTCTCCGCGGCCGGTCTGACCACGCTGGCGGTCGCCGCGGGCTGCACCGGACCGGCGCCCGGCAGCGGCGGTCAGCCCCAGCAGGACCCCGCGACCCCGCAGGAGATCCGCTACATGATCGGCCAGCCGGAGGATCCGGCCGACCTCGAGCTGATGCGGGCGGACCTGAAGAAGTTCGAGGCCGCCAAGCCCGGCGTCACTGTGAAGCTGGACGTCATCCCGGTCGACACGGTGCGCACGGTCCTGCAGACACAGTTGCGGTCCGGTCAGGGTCCGGACGTGTTCGGCTACGACACCGGGCCGGGATTCGCCGGCGCGCTGGCCGAGGCCGGGCTGCTGTACGACCTGACAGCGGCGTTCGCCGACCGCAAGTGGCCGATCTTCGAGTTCGCCAAGCAGCGGGTCACCTTCGACGGCAAGGTCGTCGGGGTGCCGAGTCAGATCGAGCAGGTCGGCCTGTTCTACAACAAGGACCTGTTCGCGAAACACGGCCTCGCCGCGCCGGGCAGCCTGGCCGACCTCGAGGCCGCGGCCCACACCCTGGCCGACAACAAGATCATTCCGCTCGCCGTCAGCGACAAGGAGGGCTGGCAGGGCGGCCACCTGTTGAGCATGACGCTGTCCAGTCAGGTCGGCTCCGCCGGCATGGATGCCCTGCTCGCCGGCGAACGGCCCTGGGATTCACCCGAGGTGGCCGAGGCCCTCGGGGTCTGGGAGCGGTTCGGCCGGGACGGTCTGCTGACTCCGTCGCCGGCCGCGGTGACCTACGACAACGCCAACGCCCTGTTCTACTCCGGCAAGGCGGCGATCAATCCGACCGGCAGTTGGCTCGCCCTGGACATCGAACGCAACTCCAAGTTCGAGGTCGGCTTCATCCCGTTCCCGGCCGCGACCGGGCCGGGCATCTTCAGCGGCGGCCTCGGCGCCGGCACGTTCATCTCCGCCGGCACGACCAAGGCCGAGGCGGCGATCGCCCTGCTGGACTATCTGCAGACCCCCGAGCACGGCCGCTGGGCGGTGGAGAACCTGCAGGACATCCCCGCCTATCCGGTGGACACTGCCGGGATCAAGGCCAGCCCGCTGTTCACCCAGATCCTCGACGACGCGGCCAAGATCGCCGAGGGGTCGGGCGACTTCGGTTACAACATCGACGTGCTGACCGGTGATCAATTCAACAACGCCATGTGGAAGGGGATCCAGGGGATCCTGACCGGGCAGTCGAACTCGGCCGAGGTGGCCGGCCGGTTGCAGGCCGCGGCGGTCAAGGACGGGAACTGAACCGATGGCCGTCCTCAGCCACCTGCCCCGGGTGACCCGACGGGCCCAGGCTCGGCTCGGCGTGCTGCTGGTGCTGCCGGTGATGGCGCTGGTGATCATCTTCTTCCTGTTCCCGATGATCAGTGCGCTCTACTTCGCCGTGGTGGAGTTCGACGGGCTGGACCCGACCCCGCCGTTCATCGGCGCGGCCAACTTCACCGAGATGTTCGGCGATCCGGAGGTCTGGCGGGCGCTCGGCCGGAACGCGATCTGGATCGGGATCGGCACCATCGCGCCGATGGTGATCGGGCTGGCGGTGGCGCTGCTGGTCTGGTCGGTCCGCAGCGGCAGCGTGGCGTACCGGCTGATCTTCTTCCTGCCGTACGTGCTGCCCGGGGTGGCGATCGGCATCGTCTGGGGCTGGATCTACGACCCGGTCAGCGGCTGGCTCAACCAAGCCCTGGGCCTGGTCGGACTCTCCGGACTGCAGCGCGGCTGGCTGGGCGATCCGAACACCGCCCTCTACGCCGTGCTGGCGACCGCGATCTGGGCCACCTGCGGCTTCGTGATCATGATCGTGCTGTCCGCGCTGCGTAACGTGGACACCGAGCTCGTGGACGCGTCCCGGATCGACGGCGCCGGGCCGTTCAACCGGCTGCTGCACGTGATCCTGCCGCAGCTCATGCCGGTGCTGCTGATGGTGCTGACGCTGATCCTGGTCGGTGGCTTCAGCGTCTTCGACATCATCTTCATCATGACCGGCGGTGGCCCGGCCGACGCCACCAACGTGCTCGGGACCTATTCCTACAAGAGCGCCTTCCAGCTCAACCGGATCGGCTACGGCACCGCACTGGCGTTGTTGATCACCGTGCTGTCGATCCCGTTCGCGGTCGGCCTGAACCGACTGCAACGACGACTGTCGCTGCAGGGAACGGGGGCGTGATGAGCGTCCAGACCTCGCTCGCCGACCGGGTCCAGCCGACCACCGATCAGCCGCGGACGCTGCGCCGGCGGAGCACCCGGACCATCGGCGGCCTATTGGTCCGGCACCTGGTGCTGGTCGTGCTCGCCGTGTTCACCCTGTTTCCGGTGATCATGGTGGTCTCCACCACGTTCAAGACCGAGGCCGACGTGCGGGCCCGGCCGTTCGACCTGTTCACCTCGTTCTCGTTCGAGAACCTGATCGCGGCCTGGACCCAGGGCGAGTTCAGCCGCTATCTGGTGGACAGCATCCTGCTCACCGTGCCGAGCACCGCGCTGGTGGTGATCATCTCCACCATGGCCGGTTACGCCTTCGCCCGGCTGCCCTTCCCGGGCCGGACGATCATGTTCTATGCCGTGGTGCTCGGGCTGCTGGTGCCGTTCTTCACCTACATGATCCCGCTGTATTTCCAGCTTCGCTCGATGGGCCTGCTGGACACCCTGATCGGCGCGATCCTGGTGCTGACGATGACCGGGATCGCCTTCGGCACCTTCTTCATGCGCGCCTTCTTCACCGATCTGCCGGACGAGCTGGAGCAGTCGGCCCGGGTGGACGGCTGCTCCGAGGCGCAGATCTTCGTCCGGGTGCTGCTGCCGCTGGTCCGGCCCGGGCTCGGTGCGCTGACCGTGTTCACCTTCCTGGCCAACTGGAACAACTTCCTCGTTCCCCTGCTCTACCTGCCCAGTGGCCGCTACCGGCCACTGACCACCGGTCTGTACATGTTCACCGGCGGCCGCTCGCTGGACATCGGCCCGCTGGCCGCCGGGACCTTGATCACGATCCTGCCCGTGTTGATCGTTTTCCTCGCCCTGCAACGCCAGGTGACGCAGGGCTTCCTGTCCGGAGCGATCAAGGGCTGATCACTCGTACCATCCGCAACCCGAAGGAGCATCCCCTGTGGCATCCATGGTCAGTTTCCTCGAGCCCCGCGTCGCCGAGGTGATCGAGGAGGAGCAGCGGCCGATCGGGCCCGGCGAGGTCCGGCTGCGCACCCTCTACACCGGCATCTCCGCCGGCACCGAGCTCACCGCCTACCGCGGCACCAACCCGTATCTCAACCGGTACTGGGATTCCGACGTCCGGCTGTTCCGGACCGGCGACACCAGCCTCTCCTTCCCGGTCAACGCGTGGGGGTACGAGGAGGTGGGCGTCGTCGTCGAGACCGGCGCCGACTCGGACGGGGTCGCGGTGGGCGACATCAGCTGGGGCACCTGGGGGCACCGGACCCACACCGTCCAGCCGGCGGAAAAGGTACGCCGCAAGCTGCTGCCCCCGGGAGCCGACCCGCGGCTCGGCATCTTCTCCCAGATCGGCGCGATCGGCCTCAACCTGGTGCTCGACGCCGACATCCACGTCGGCGAGACCGTGGTGATCTTCGGCGCCGGAGTGCCCGGCCAGATCGCCGCTCAACTGGCCCGACTGAACGGCGGCCGGGTGATCGTCGTCGACAAGATCGCGGACCGGCGATCACGTGCGCTGGAGCTGGGGGCCGAGTTCACGCTGGACCCGGCCGAGGGACCGGTCGCCGAACGGGTCCGGGAGCTGACCGACGGCCGCGGCGCCGACGTCTGCCTCGAGGTCAGCGGACACTATGCCGCGTTGCACGAGGCGATCCGGACCGTTGCCTACAACGCCCGGGTCTGCGTCGCGGGCTTCATGCAGGGTGAGGGCGCCGGGCTGCGGCTCGGTGAGGAGTTCCACCACAACCGGGTCTCCCTGATCTGCTCTCAGATCTCCGGCGTCGCGCCCGCCCTGCAGGGCCGCTGGGACTTCGACCGGCTGTCCCGGACCGCGATCGAGCTCGGCGTCTCCGGCCGGCTGAAACTGACCGAGTTGATCACCCACACCTGGTCCTTCGACCGCGCCGCCGAGGCCTTCCGACTGCTGGACGAACATCCCGAACAGGCCCTGCAGGTCGTGCTCGAGGTTGACGACACCAGGGAGCAGGCATGAGCATCAAACTGGCCGCCGCCGAGGGCACCCTGCCCGGCGAAACTCTGGCAGAGAAGTACGACTTCGTCCGCTCGGTGGGCTTCGACGGCATCGAGCTGTCCGGCCAGGGCGACGGGATCTTCGCCGGCCGCGCCGACGAGCTCGCCCGGGCCCGCGACGCCGGCGTGATCATGCCCACCGCCGTGGTGCACATGGACCACTTCATCGGCGACTTCGATCCTGACCGGCGCCGGGACGCGATCGATCAGGTGAAGCAGCTACTCTCCACCATCGTGATCGCCGGCGGCAGCGGCATCGTGTCCCCGCACGCCTTCGGCCTCTTCTCCCGCCGCCTGCCGCCCTTCACCCCGCCCCGATCGGACGAGGAGTCCCGCAAGCTGCTCATCGAGGCCCTGACCGAGCTCGGTGATCATGCCGCCGAGGTCGGGGCGACTCTGTATCTGGAACCCTTGAACCGGTACGAAGATTTCATGATCAACACCTTGGCCGACGCCGGGTCCGTGGTGGAGGAGGTCGACTCGCCTGGCGTGGCAGTGATCGCCGACACCTATCACATGTCGATCGAGGAGGTCCAAGTTGGCGACTCCATTCGGGCTGCTGGATCCTTGATCAAACATGTGCAGCTGGGGGACAGCAATCGACTGGAGCCGGGCGCCGGCCACTACGACTGGCCCGACACTCTTGGCGCTCTGGCTGATATCGGGTACGAGGGGTGGTTGGCCATGGAGTGTCGGCTCAGCGGACCTGTCGAGGAGGTCTTGCCGAAGGTGGCCTCGATCCTTCGGGCTTGATCCAAGTCGAAAGGATTGGAGGGTGACATCCCGCGGGGCTGTTGGGGGGGAGCGCCGCTCCCGGGTTCGTTCCCCGGGGGTTTACCGCCTGAGCCGCGCGTTGATCGGGATCTTGCCGACTGTGATCACCGAGCGCTTGGACCGATCACGACGGTGACGGGATCGGTCCAAGTTCATCGCGGGGCTGCCGCGAATGACGAGGGGACGTGAGGGTTTTCGTTCCCTGAGCCTAATCAGTTCTGGGAGTGAGTCATCGGGCAAACTCCTGGTTGGTAGCCGACTGGCGGGTGAGCACTTCTTGAGCCTGGACGTTTGAGTCCTGTCGACAGATCGTGCCCTTTGCCGGTAGGTCGGGAGAATGTGATCGCTGCTGGGATGTCGTTGCCCGCCGGGTTGTTGGGTGTGAGCACTGTTTGATTAGGTCGCTGATGGTTCTCCTGCTGGCTGCTGGACCGGTTGGTTGGTGTCGAGAAACCTGGAGGACCGTTGCGATTGTTCGTGGGAGATGACTGGGCCGAGGATCATCACGATGTGGAGGTGATGGACAGTTCGGGTCGTCGGCTGGCCCGGGCCCGGTTGCCTGAGGGTGTGGCCGGGATGGCACGACTGCACACGATGATCGGGCAACTGGCCGGGGAGGATGCCGACGAGGTTGAGGTGTTGGTCGGGATCGAGACCGACCGCGGTCCGTGGGTGGCTGCGTTGGTCGCCGCTGATTACACGGTGTTCGCGGTCAACCCGTTGCAAGCAGCCCGGTTCCGGGACCGGCTGGGTGTCTCCGGTGCGAAGAGTGATGCCGGTGATGCGCATGTGTTGGCCGACATGGTCCGCACTCATGCCCACGAGTTGCGACCGGTGGCCGGGGACAGCACGCTGGCCGTGGCGATCAAGGTCGTGGCCCGGACCCACAAGACGCTGATCTGGGAACGGACCCGCCACACGCAGCGGCTGCGGCACGCGCTGCGGGATTACTTCCCGGCGGCGCTGGTCGCCTTCGATGATCTTGATGCCGCCGATGCTCTGGAACTGTTGGCCAAGGCGCCGACCCCGGCCCAGGCCGCCCGGCTCACGACCGCGCAGATCAGCGCGGTGTTGAAACGGGCACGGCGCCGCAACATCGCCGAGAAGGCGGCGGCGATCCAGACCGCGTTGCGGGCCGAGCACCTCGGCCGGCCCGAGGTCATCGCCGGCGCCTACGCCGCTACGGTCCAGGCCTTGATCGCGGTCCTGACCGTGCTGAACAGCCAGATCAAGATCATGGACGGGCAGGTCGAGGCCCATTTTGGGCAGCACCCGGCCGCTGAGATCATCGCCTCCCAGCCCGGGCTGGGAGCGGTGCTCGGCGCCCGGGTGCTCGCAGAGTTCGGCGACGACCCGACCCGCTACGCCAGCGCGAAGGCCCGGAAGAACTATGCCGGAACATCCCCGATCACCCGCGCGTCGGGCAAGAAGAAGGTCGCCCTGGCCCGGTTCGTGCACAACGACCGGCTCATCGACGCCCTCACCAGCCAGGCGTTCAACGCGCTCCTGCGCTCGCCCGGTGCCCGCGCCTACTACGACAGACAACGCGCCCGCAAAGTCGAACACAACCCGGCCCTGCGCCAACTCGCCAACCGCCTCGTCGGCATCCTCCACGGCTGCCTCAAAACCGGCACCACCTACGACGAGACAACCGCCTGGTCCCACCACATCACCACGGCAGCCGCTTGACATCTACCCACCTGGGATGTCTGTCGAAGGGGCAGGTCCGATGTCACCAGTTCCGGTGCTCTCTAGGGCCCATCAGCCTTGCCCTTCGACAGGCTCAGGGAGCGAAAGACCCGCAGCCCCTCAACGTGGCCACGGCTTCGCCCCCTGTGATCACCACCCCAAGCACTCGGTCTCGCAGTCGGCGCGACCAGATCAGCGCTCGGCTCAGGCGGTAGAAGAACCAACGGAGCAAAAGGGAGCGGTCTGGGTCCTCTCGAAAATCACCGCCCAGCAACGACCCGCAAGTGACCAGGCGCCCCGTCCCGAGTCCGTATGTTGACAGGGATGATGCAGTGTTCGACCTCGGCGCCAGGTTCACCGTCGTCGATCCGGCGGTGCAGGAGATTGGCGGCTTCGACCCCGATCTGCCGCGACGGCAAGATGGCGGCGACGGCGGTGATGGGGAGGATGTCGAAGGGGCCGGAGGAGTCCATGCCGGCGAGGTCGACGCGATCGGGGGCGTCGATGCCGAGGGCGACCAGATCTTCCACCACCCGGGCGAGGACGTAGCCGTTGCCGCACATCAGCACGGTCGGC
The DNA here is from genome assembly GCA_963746025.1 of uncultured Actinomycetota bacterium. GTDB lineage: Bacteria > Actinomycetota > Actinomycetes > Propionibacteriales > Propionibacteriaceae > Microlunatus. The sequence goes on along the minus strand of CAVUZU010000006.1, from coordinate 419,316 downwards.
GGTTCCGGTCCGCCGAGCAGTCGCTCCAGGGCGTCGGTGCCGGCGTAGCGGCGCAGCACGGTCAGCTCCGGCCGGACCGGGATCCCATGTTCCCGTAGGGCTTGCAGGTGTCCGGAGTGCCGCTCCCGGACGCTGGTGCAGCCGGTCTCGTCCCAGAGGGTGGCGATCCGTTTGTGGCCGCGGTCGATCAGGGCGGTGGTCAGCTGGTGTCCGATCGCGACGTCGTCGGCGAGCACGGCATCGGTCGCGACGGACGGGTGGTAGCGGTCGACCAGGACCAGCGGGATGCCGCTGTCCCGGGCCTGCTCGTACACCGAAAGATTGTCGTCGCTGTCCCCCGGATAGATCACGATCCCGTTCGGCCGGAGCTCCAGCGCGTCCAGCAGCGCTGCCCGTTCCCGGTCCGGATCGTCGTTGCAGTAGGTGAGGTAGAGCCGGTAGCCGAGCGCGGACAGGGTGGTTTCGATCCCGTCCAGCAGTTGGGCCGCGTGCGGGCCGACGCCCTGTTGCAGGATGCAGGACACAGTCCGGTCGCCTGGCCGGCCGGCGGCCGGACGCTGCTCGGGCAGCGACTCGGCGACGTAGGTCCCCTTGCCCTGCTTGCGGACGACGATGCCCTCGGCGACCAGGTCGTTCAGCGCGCGCACCGCGGTGGTGGCGCTGACGCCGAACCGCTCCCGTACCTCACGCTCGGTGACGAACGGTGTGTCCGGCGAGTGATCGCCCTTCGCGATGGCCTCCCGCAAGGCGATCTTGACCCGTTGGTACGCCGGCAGCGCCCGCTCGTCGCCGGATCCAGCGCTCCCCCGCGATGCAGCATTCATCGCATTAACCCTCTCAGGTCGGCCACGATTCGACCAAAGCCTTGACACATTAACACGTTAATTCCTAGATTCGAGGGCAGTTCAGCGAGTCCCGGAGGCACGACGGTGTGGCCCGACCCCATGCTGCCCGTGTGCCCGAAGCCTAGGAGGGCACATGCGAACATTTCCCCGGCGACGACTTCTGGCCGGTGCCACCGGTGCCGTCCTGGCCACGGTGACGGTGGCCGGCTGCAGCACCGACAGCGGCGAGCAGCCCGGCCCGTCCGGACCGCTCAGTTTCAGCTATCTGCGGCCGACCTGGGGGCCGGCGACGTACACCAAGGACGGCCCGTACGAGCAGGAACTGGAACGGCTGGCGAACGTCTCGGTCGAGGTCCAGATCATCCCGGTGATCGACTACAACACCAAGATCAACACCATCCTCGCCTCGGGCGACCTGCCCGATGTGATGTGGGCTCCCGGCCCGAGCTCCGGGGTCTGGGCCGAGGCGCAGGACGAGGGCGCCTTCCTGCCGATCGACGAGCAACTGGAGAAGCATCCGGCGGTCCGCGACGCCGTGCCGGCCTCGATCTGGGAAGGGCTGAAGGACACCGAGGGCACCAGCTATTTCATCCCGGCGCTGATCTGGCCCCAGGTCCCGTTCTTCATGTTCTACCGCTCGGATCTGCTCGAGTCGGCCGGCATCGATGCACCGACCACGCTGGAGCAGTTCGTCCGCACCCTGGCCGAGGTCAAGCGCGCCTATCCCGATCACCTCCCGTTCACCATCGGCTACGAGTGGCACAGCAAGGAGTTGGCCACGTCCTTCGGCGTCTCGAAGAGCGGTTGGGAGCCGAGCCCGAACGATCCGAACGTGCTCGATCCGTGGTTCGTCAAAGATCAGGAGATCGAGCTCTACTTCTGGCTGCAGGACCTGCACCGGCAGGGATTGCTGGATCCCGACTACGGCGTGAACAAGGAGCCGAACCTCTCCACCAACAAGTTCAAGTCGGACAAGGCGATCTTCGCGGTGGAGAACTGGGCGGTCTTCCCCGATCTGGTCGCCAATCTGAAGAAGTCGGCGGCGAAGGGTCAGGTCGGCGTGCTCGATCCGCTGGAGGAGCGGGGCGGCAGTCGTCCGGTCTTCCCGGTCGACCGTGGCTTCTACGTCTCGGCGAAGATGGCGAATCCGGACGGCTTCTTCGACTTCCTGGAATGGTCGCTGACCGCGGGATCGGACTTCCGCCGGTTCGGGATCGAGGGCAAGACGTTCACGATCACCGACAGCAAGAAGGCGCCGATCCCGGACACCGAACGGGAGAAGGCCTATCAGCAGCCACAGCTCGAGCCGCTCGGCTTCATCGGTCCGTTCTCGGAGAAGCTGGACTGGGATCAGCTCAAGCTCAGCTACGACGCGGCCAAGCTGACCGACAAGTTCGACTACGTCCGCGGCAAGTTCGACACCTATATGCGCAACGAGTTCCCGGACTTCCGTAACCCGACCGTGCTCTCCCCCACCGAGGCGGCCGACGGCACCCGGCTGACCCAGGACTACCTGCAGAAGGTGACCGAGAGCTGCATCATCAATCACGATCTCACCCGGGCGGACTGGGCCACGGCGGTGCAGAAGTGGAAGGCGGCCGGCGGCGCCAAGATCATCGACGAGGTGAACCAACTGCAGACCGACAAGTCCCGGCCGAACTACACCAACTCATGACGGCCATCGTCGGCGGCAGGACCTCGAACGGCCTCGGGCGGCGGATCTGGCAACACCGTTGGATCTATCTGCTGATCTTGCCGACGATCGTCTACTTCGTGATCTTCGCCTATCTGCCGATGGTCGGCCTGCAGATCGCATTCAAGGACTTCAAGGTCTTCTCCGGCATGTGGGCCAGCCCCTGGGTCGGGGTCGAGCACTTCGAGAGCCTGTTCACGTCGGAGAAGTTCCCGCAGCTGATCCGGAACACGTTGGTGATCAGCCTCTATCGGATCGTCTTCGGCTTTCCGGTGCCGATCATCTTCGCGCTGCTGCTGAACGAGGTCCGCCGGATCTGGTTCAAACGCGGCGTGCAGACGATCACGTACTTCCCGCATTTCCTGTCCTGGGTGGTCTTCGCCGGCATCGTGGTCAATCTGATGGGGCCGACCGGGATCCTCAACACCCTGGTGGTGCAGTCCGGCGGGGAGCGGATCAACTTCCTGACCAACCCCGACACCTTCGTCTCGGTGCTGGTGGCGACCGGCATCCTGAAGGAGTTCGGCTGGGGAGCGATCATCTATCTGGCCGCGCTGTCCGGCATCGATTCCCAGCTGTACGAGGCCGCCCGGGTGGACGGGGCCCGGAAGCTGCGGCAGATCTGGCACGTCACGCTGCCCGGACTGCGGCCGGTGATGGCGGTGCTGCTCGTCCTCTCGCTCGGCAACCTGCTGGACGCGGGCTTCGACCAGGTGTTCCAGCTCTACAACGGGGCGGTGCTCGAGGTCGGCGACATCATCGACACCTACGTCTATCGGGTCGGCCTGCTCGACGCGCAGTTCGAGTTGGCGACCGCGGTCGGACTGTTCAAGGGGGTGATCGGCTTGATCATGATCGTTTCGGCGAACCAGGTGCTCAAGAAGATGGGACAACGATCGATATGGTGACCACCGTCGGACCGCAGGCCGATCCGTCCCAGAACCTACCGCCCGGCGCCGACGTGGCGGTTGACCGGGATCGCCGCCGGCCGCCGTCGCTGGACCGGAACCCGACCTGGGCCAACGTGATCATCTACCTGGTGCTCGCCCTGCTCGGCCTGCTGACCATGCTGCCGATGATCAACATCTTGGCCAAGTCACTCAGCGGCAGCGCCGCCATCGCGGCCAACCCGCTGATGCTGCTGCCGCACGATCCGACGGTCGAGGCGTATGCGTACATCTTCGACACCCCGGTGCTGATGCGATCGCTGGGCGTCACGGTGTTCGCGACTGTGGTCGGCACGTTCTTCAACCTGCTGCTCACCACCACCGCCGCGTACGGCCTGTCAAAGGTCACGCTGCCGGGCTACCGGCTGCTGATGTGGATCGTGATCGTGCCGATGCTGTTCGGCGCCGGGCTGATCCCGACCTACCTGCTGCTGCGCAGCCTCGGCCTGATCGACAACATCTGGGTGCTGGTCATCTCCGGCCTGGTCTCGCCGTTCAACCTGATCTTGATGCGCAACTTCTTCTGGAGTCTGCCCCGGGAGCTCGAGGAGTCGGCCCGGATCGACGGGGCCGGTGATCTTCGGGTGCTCTGGCACATCATCCTGCCGCTGTCGAAGCCGGTCCTCGCGACGATCGGCCTGTTCTACGGTGTCGCGCACTGGAACGACTTCTTCACCGGCCTGTTCTTCCTCACCGACAGCGCCAACTTCCCGCTGCAGGTGGTGCTGCGGTCGATCATCATCGATCAGAGCATGCTCGGCATGGGCAGCTCGAACACCCCGAACAACGACCTGCAGAAGATCGTCGTGTCGGCGGACAACATCCGCGCGGCCACGATCATCTTCTCCACCATCCCGATCCTGCTCGCCTACCCGTTCCTGCAGCGCTACTTCGTCAAGGGCATCGTCCTCGGCGCCGTCAAGGGTTGACCCCCAACAACTCCCCCGGAACGCCGACTTGTCAGAATTGAGGTTGGCTATAGCAAGCCTCAGTTCTGACAAGTCGGCTGGAGTCCGCGTGCGCACACAACAAACGACGCCGATGCGGACCGTGCTGGCGCACCGTGCCGCGATGGGCCGGACCCCGGCCGGCGAGTTGGTGATCCACACGGTGAGTCAGGGCACGAACGCGCCGCTCAGCGTGCTCGACGCCCACGGGGCCCGGATCGCCGAGGCTCCACTGCCGGGAGCCAGTGGTGCGTGGGCCGTCACCAGCTCCGGCGACGGCGGCTGCTGGCTCGGCAGCTACTACCAGGGCCTGCTGTATCGCTGGGACGGCGAGACCGCGACGACCGTGGGCCGACCGACGGCGGAGGCAACCTATTTGTGGGACGCGGTGGCGCTGCCGGGCGGCGGTGTCCTGGTCGCGACCTATCCCGATGCCGCCGTGGTGCGTTACCACCCGAGCGAGGGATTCCGCACGCTGCGCCGGCTCGGCACCGAGGGTCAGTTGTACGCCCGGGCCCTGGTTGTTGATCATGACCGGCGGATGGTGTGGTGCGGCCTCGGAGTGAGCCCGTGCCAGGTCGTGGGCTTCCCGTTGGACGACCCGGACGCCGAGCTCAGCGTGGTGACCGGCATCCCGAGCCACCTCGTTCCGCGCCAGTTGATCATCCTCGGTGGCCGGATCTGGTTCCTCTCCGAGAGTGAACTGTGGAGCGTCGACCCCGACAAGCTCACCGCGGAACCGGTCGCCGAGGCACCGGCGCTGGGAGCCTGTGGCTACCTCTCGCCCGAACACGACGGCTTCGGCTACCTCACCGGCGCCGACGGTGCCCTGCTGCGACTTGATCTTGCGGCGCGGCGGCTCGACCGGTTCGCGCAGCTGCCGACATCGGAGCCGATGATCGCCGCGGAGCTCGACGACACCGGTCTGATCATCCTCGTCGGTCAGCAGCGAGCTTCGCTGGTCCGGGTGGGCTTCGACGGCAAGATCAGTTCGGTTCGGGCCGACATTGCCGCCACGCCGTCACACATGGGTCACCTGATCGGCGTTCCGGACAGCACCGACCTGTTCCTGTCGGCGGGGCAACAGGGCGACATCGCCCGCTGGTCGCCGACCGGCGGTGAGCTCGGGCCGACCAGTCAGATCGGACAGGTCGAGTCGTGGGCCTGGACGGCCGGCGGCACGCTGATCGCCGGGACCTATCCGCAGGCCGCGCTGGTCGAGGTCGATCCCGGCGACGTCACCCGGCCGCGGGTCCTGGTGCGACTGCACGAGTCGCACCACCAGTCGCGACCGATTGCCATCATCTCGGTGGGACGGGTCGGCTATCTCGGCACCACGCCGGGGTACGGGTTGCGCGACGGCGCCCTCACCCGGGTCGAACTGGACACCGGCGACTTCCTGGTCGCGGCGATGCCCGACGAGACCGTACACGCGATCTTCTGGGACGGTTCCGCGTTGATCATCGGCACCAGCCCGGAGTCGGGTACGGGAGCGCCGCGCACTCCCGGAGCCGGCCGGCTGCTGCGGATCGATCCGGACACCCTGGCCGTCCTCGCCGAACGCCCGGCGCCGGGCGGAGCTCGTACCGCCGCGGCGATCAACGGCGACGACAGCACCCTGTGGTTGATCGCCGATCACGGCCTGTGGCGGCTCGACCCGGCGACCCTGGCGGCCGATCACGTCCTCGACCTCGGCACCGGCGAGTCCTCCCGCGCCGCCATCCACCCGGCCGGATCGTCCCTGGTGATCGACATCGACGGCAGCACCTGGCTCGTCGACCCGGCCCAGCGGACCAGCAAGCTGCTGACCGAGGGTGGTCACCACGTCGCCGTCGTTGATCGTGATCTCTGGGCCGTGGTGCGGCCGGACGAGCTGAGCACGTTCACCGACCTGCGCCGGATCTCCCTGCCGGGTTGAGCGCATCGCCCTGCCGGATCGAGGGCGCCGTGCCCGCACTGGGCCGGCGGGCCGCCTTGGACTAGGGTTCCCTGATTCGACCACGCGGCACCCCTACCGACGGATGTGCGAGTGACCAACGACTATCTGATCCAGTACGCGGCCGGGACCGGTCCGCTCGCCGCCGAGGCGCTGCAGCAGGTCCTGTCGGATGCTCGCGAGCTGTTCGTCGACGACAGCGCGACGGTGATCCGGACCGGTCGGCGGCTGGACTCGGCCGATCCCCTTCCGTTTGCCAACAACGTGTTCCGGATCGTCGCCCGCGCCCCGCGGAGCAAGGTGCCGGCCGCGATCCGGCGGCTGGTGGCCCAGCTGCCCGGTGCCGACCTCGCCCCGGCCGGCCGGCAGGGTTTTCGGGTGATGGCGCAGATCGACGGCCAGCTCACCTCGATCGACCGGCCCGCCCGGGCGGCCCTGGAGCAGGCCCTGTCCTCGAAGGTCCGCGCCCGGGTGACCAGCCGGGGCGGCGGAGCCGAATACTGGCTGATCGGCCGGACCGAGCTGAACGAGTTCCTGCTCGGGCATCGGCTGCCCAAGCAGCGCAGCCGCAAGGCGGCCGCCGGTGCCTTGTCGGCGGAGCTGTCCTCGATGCTGATCGCCGCCTCCCGCCCCGACCGCCGGGACCGCTTCCTCGATCCCTTCGCCGGCTCCGGCGCCCTGCTGGCCGCCCGGTTGGCCCAACCCGCGCGACGGCTCGACTACGTCGACGAACAGCTGGCCGAGCTCCGGCCCAGCCTGCCGGATTCCCTGCTCCGTAAGCGGGACAACGTCCGACTGTTCGCCGGCGACGCGCGCCGGCTGACCATGATCGACGATCATGACGTGGACGTGATCGTCACCGATCCGCCCTGGGGCGAACACGCCGACGTCGACGGACCGTACGAAACCTTCGCGGCCGAGGTCGCCGCCGAGTTCGACCGGGTGCTGCAGGCTCGGCACGGACGGCTGGTGCTGCTCAGCTCCCGCCGCCGGGCGGATCAGTGGGCCGCCGCCCTCGGCCCACTCGCCGCCGATCGCCGGCTGGAGATCTTGATCAACGGCCATCCCGCGACCGTGCTGATCGGATCCCGCTGATCGCCAGCCCACGACCGGTCCGCCGCGGACTGTCGGTGCGGTGGGACAAGATCGGGTCATGACGCACGACGAGCTGAGGGCACAGTGGGACCACGAGGCGGACACGTTCGACGACGCTGCTGATCATGGTCTGCGCGACCCGGAGGTTCGGGCCGCCTGGCGGGAGTTGCTGCTGCCGCTGATCGGGCCGGCCGGCCAGCGGGTCGCGGATCTCGGCTGCGGGACGGGCAGCCTGTCGATCCTGTTGGCGGCCGCGGGTCATCAGGTCACCGGCCTCGACTTCTCGGCCGAGATGATCCGCCGAGCCGAGGACAAGGCGGATAAGGTCAGCCCGCGGCCGACGTTCCTGGTGGCCGATGCCGCCGACCCGCCCCTCGACGCGGGCGGGTTCAACGTGGTGTTGAGCCGCCATGTGCTCTGGGCGATGCCTGATCCCGCCGTCGCCCTGGCCCACTGGGTGCGGCTGCTGAAGCCGACCGGCCGGCTGCTGCTGATCGAGGGCGACTGGTCGACCGGTGCCGGCCTCAGCGCTGCCGAGTGCTCCCGACTGGTCCGTGAGCACCGCGTCGACGTAAAATTGCGGCTGTTGGACGATCCCCGCTATTGGGGCGGCCCGATCACCGACGAGCGGTACTTGATCACCAGCCGCCGATAACGCCGACACTCCTGCTCGGCCGGCCGGTACGCTGCGTCCACCGGCCACGACCCGCCGTGCCGCGCCCGCCATGGAGGTCGACGTGAGTGCTCCGAGCCCACCGTCGCTGCCCAACAGCCGTCTCGACCGCGCCGCGTTGACCGAGCCGATCGACCGGTCGGCGCTCGACGCGTTCATCGCCGACTCGAAGGCGACCGACCAGCCGTGGCGCCGGATGACCACCGGTCTGCCCCGGGTCGGCTGGAACGACCTGGTCGGACAGCTGATCCCCGTCGTCATTCCCCTGGCCGGGCTGTCCTTCGTGCTGGTCACCGGCGGGCCGGGCCTGATCGAGGCCGTCTGGCAGTTCACCCACGAGGCGCCGTTCCCGCTGAATCTGGTGATCATCGGGTTCGCGGTGTTGATCTTGCTCGGGGTGCTGGTGGCCCTGGTCGGATTCGTCAGGATGATCCGTTCCTTGATCATTCCCCGGTGGTGGTGGGAGTCGACGTACCGGATCATTCGCTTTGCCGACGCCAACCGGCTGCGCTACGGCCATGACGAGTCGGTGCCGCATCCGGGCATCATCTTCGCCGCCGGCGGCGACCGGGTGGCGGAGCGGCGGCTCACCACGACGGCCGGCCGGCGGTTGGAGATCGGCAACTACCGCTACACGATCCGCGGTGAGAACAGTGCCGAGGTGTTCGGCTGGGGTTACGTCGCGATCACCCTGGACCGACGGCTGCCGCATCTGCTGCTCGACGCCAAGGACAACAACAACCGCAGCGCCTTCGGCATCAGGACGTCGAACCTGCCGATCGATCTGGCCCGCGACCAGAAGCTGTCGCTCGGCGGCGAGTTCGACGACAGGTTCACCCTCTACGCGCCGACCGACTACGGCCAGGACGCCTTCTACATCTTCGCGCCCGACCTGATGGCCCTGTTCATCGACCGGCTCGGCACCTTCGACGTGGAGATCATCGACGACACGATGTTCGTCTACGGCAGCCGCTTCGACCTGCTCGATCCGCGCACGTACGACTGGCTGCAGGAACTCGTCACGACCGTCGTCGCGCGGACCGTGCGGCGGACCGAGCGCTACAGCGACGACCGCGCCCTGCTGGAGCACGATCCGGCAGCGATCGACGCCGCCGATCGGGGACCCGCGTTCGCCCAGGGAGGCGACGGGGCACCGCGGACGGCGACCAACACGGTCGCGGCGAAGGGGCGTCGGCTGCGCCGCGGCGGCTGGGGGATCTGGGCGGTCGTCGGGCTGCTGCTGGTCGGCTACTACGTCTACAGCCAGTTCGTGGCGCCGGTCTTCGGCCTGCCGACCCTCGGCCCGTAGCGCTTTCGGGTTCGGCGGTGGGGGATGTCGCAGAGCTGACGATGGTTTACGATCCCTGCCGTACTCGAGCCGTTTCGTGAACCGTTGTCAGATCTGCGACAGCCGCGGTCACTGACCTGCTGGGCAGCGGTGACCGGCCGCCGGGAGTTGGCCGCTGATCAGATAGCGGTGGGCGATGTCGCGCGCGCACCGGTTGCCACCCAGGTAGACGCCGTGGCCGGCGTCGGCGGAGAACCAGACCGATCCGGGCAACTGACGGGCGACGTTACGGCCGCCGGGCGGCGGGGTGGTGTCGTCCTCGGTGCCGTTCAGCAGCAGGATCGGCGGGGCTCCGTCCGCGGTGATCGGCTGCGGCGGATTGCTGGCCCGGCGGGGCAGACCGGCGCATCGGCCGTACCAGACGCGGGCCGTCAGCCACCCCGTCCGTGGCCCGATCTCGCGCAACGGTTGCTCGATCTTGCGGGTCATCGTCGGCCAGCCGTGGCTGAACGGGAAGTCGGAGCAGAAGGCCAGGTTCGCCACCGACCCCGGTGACCCGGCCGGCGGGGGAAGCCACAGGCCGCCGGCATCACCCTGCTCGGCCGCGGCCAGCGCCTCGGCGAAGCCCGGCCAACTGGCCTCGGAATCGACATCACCGAGCGCCTTCAATCGCAGTACGTCGGCCGTGACGACCCGGCCCGCCCCGGCCGACGGCGCCGGCAGCGGCTGCTCGGCGGCCTTGATCATCAACTCGTCGAAGACCTGCCGAGGGTCCCGCGGATGCAGCGCGCACTCGGTGGCGGCGGTGCACCAGGCACCGAACCGGTCGAACTTCCGCCGGGCGAGCTCCGCCATCGGTGCGGTCCGCCGCAGCACCGAGGGATCGGTGTGGTCGGCGACGCTGTCCAGGAACATCCGGTGCACCCTGGTCGGAAAGAGATCGGCAAAGCGCTGCCCGTACACCGTGCCGTACGAGTTGCCGTAGTAGTTCAGCCCCGTCGTCCCGAGCGCCGCCCGGATCGCCTCGAGGTCGTGCGCGACCTGCCACGCATCCAGGTGGCCGGCCAGCGGCCCGGCCGTCGTCAGGCACTGATCGGCCCAGTCCCGATGCTCGGCGCTGAAATCGCGCCAGGTCTCCCGATCCACCGAATACAGCAGGGCGGAATAGCTCGGGGCCGGTGAGCACATGACCTCGCTGCTCGCACCGATCCCCCGGGGATCGAACAGGATGACGTCGTACCAGGCGGTCAGCTCGTCCAGTTGCTTCGCGATCTCCGGCAGCAGCCCGACCGACGAAATGGGTCCGCCGAGGTTGACCAGCAGACTTCCCTGACGATGCTTCGGATCCTTGGCCGGCAGCTTGGCCGTACCGATGGTGATCTTCGCGCCATCGGGGTCGCGCCAGTCGGCCGGCACCGGAAGATCGGCGCACTGCACGCCGGGTGGCTCCGCACCGAACGAACAGTCCCGCCATTCGAGCCCCGCCGGGTCCGGCCCGGCCACCGCCGCCCCAGCGGGCAGCAGCATCCCGACACACGCCAGCAGAGCCATGATCGACAACCGAATTCGATGAGCAGCAGGCATGCCCTTCACCCTGCGTGATCAACGCATCGCTCACATCGACCCGCGGTGATCATTCGGCGGCCCGCCGCTAGCACCGCGGTCGGATGATCAGCTGTGCGTCAGTCGAGTCTGTTGCCGGACCGTCGGAACAACTCGGCCAGCAGGTTGGCGTAGCCGAGGGCGTCGTCGATCGCTCGGTGAGTGTGCGGCACGTTACCGAACCATTCGGGCGGCAGGGTCTCCGGTCCGGCGTCGGCGACCGGCAGACCCGTCACCGCGGCCGCATAGCTGCGCAGGCACAGGCCGGGGCCGTGGAAGATCCGCTCCGTCTCGTACGGGCCCTGGACCAGGCCGTAGCGGGTGTAGCGGCGCAGGTAGAAGTCGATCCAGCCGCCGTCGAAGGTGATCGGGCAGGCGGCGAACATCCGTCGCCCGGGCAGTCCCAGAACCCAGTCGCAGAAGGCGGTCAGCACCTCGGGAACGGGTCGCGGGTCGGTGGTCGCGGCCGCCCAGGCCTCCGGCTGGGCCTGGAACCAGGCCAGCGTGCCCGGGTTCGGTGCGGCTCCGGGCAGCGGTTCCAGCACGGCCTCGAAGACCCCGAGTTGTTCTCCGGTGGCGGTGACAGCGACGGAGGCGAAGGACCGCATCGAGTTCGCGCCGGGCCACGGTCCGTCGGTCTCGATATCGGTGACCACATAGGTCCAGTCATCGATGGTAGTCATCGAGGCCATCCTGCCGGGACGGCACTCAAGATCACTGATCGGGTCGCGTCAGTCGGGACCATACGGCGGCGAGCGCGGCGCGGGCGAGAACCATCCGCCAGGCGGCGTCCTGCTGCGGCCTCGGCGAGACGTCGCGCGGGTCAGGTGTACGTTGCCGAGGATCTCGTGCCCTGACACTAGTCGGCGTGGATGATCCCGTACGTGCTCGCATCCCGGCCCAGTTCGTCGAAGCGGCGCGGGCGCGCTGCTCGATCTCGGCGAAGTCGCGAAGATCATCGTCGGTGAGGATCTCTTCTCGACCCAGCAGCGGCCGGAAGGGCGAGGATTCCGCTCGGAACCTGGTGCGCGCCGGTCATCGCCCTCGGGCGAAGGAATCAGGTGAGAGCGTCCTGCCACTGGGGCAGCTCGGCCAGCACGGCCTGGGCGACGGGGAGTTCGCCCACCAGGTGGGCGACGTGGGCGCGGGCGTCGGCCTCGTCCAGCTCGTTGACCCAGCGCCCGACCGACCAGGCGGGTTGCCGGGCGATGGCCAGCGGCAGCGCCGCGCGCTCGTCCTGGGACAGCGGCAGGACGGTCCCGGCGTCGTAGGCATCGACGAAGCGGCGGACCAGGATTCGGTCGGCGGCCGTAGGAAGGTCACGTCCCGGCTCCAGCAGGAAGAAGTAGCTGGTGAGGGCGAGATCGTCGATCCGCGGTCGCTTCGCCATGAAGTCGAAGTCGATCACCGCGGCGAGCTCGCCGTCCCGGAACAGGACGTTGTTGTCCCAGAAGTCGCCGTGCACGATCTGCCGGACCTGCCGATCATGCAGGGGTTCTTCGGCCGCCGCGACGGCGTCGACGTGTCGGACGACCCGATCGGCCAGCCCGGTCAGGATGGGGTCCTGCCAACCGCGGATCCGCTCGGCACCACGCCGGGTTGCGGCGGCAGCCTGGGCCGAGTGGATGTGGTTGGCGTAGTCGGCCGTCGCACCGGCCGCCGGAATCGGTGTGGTCCGCAAGGCATCGTGAACGCGGCCCAGGATGGCGAACCCTCGTTCGAGCAGGAGCGGGGTATGCATCCGCTCGTTCCACCGGACCCACGGCTCCAGCTCCACCAGCCGGCCGTTGCCCAGCGAGACGAACGGCTCTCCGTCGGGCGTCGCGAGGTGCCGCACGGTGCGTACGCCGGCCGCGGCGACAACGTCGCGGGCCGCCTGCATCGCGGCGAGTCGGGCCGGGGAGGTAGACCCGCGATGGATCCGGGCGACCACCGACTCGCGGTCCGGATGATCCAACCGGAGGTTGGTCGTCCAGCTGCCGCCGAGATCACTCCACTCGGCCGGCTCCGCAAGTCCGAAGGCTCGGGACAACTCCGAAGCAAGGGAGTCGGACCCGAGCTGTCGCTCGTCCGGATCGCTGCCGGAGGAATCACAGTCGATCATGGTCACGCCTCGCTCAGTCCCGGGTCAGGGCTCGGATCAGGTCCCACGAGAGATGACCAGTTCGCCATCGCCGTGGGAAAGGCCGACCCGGTGCAGGCCGGGCTCGCCCTCGCACCACCGGATCGGCACATCGACCTCGCCGATCCAGCGGGTCAGTGCCGCTCGATCGCCGGCCACCTCGAGGAAGCTGAAGCCGCCGACCCGGTGGTCGTGCCCGGCCCGGTCGAAGCTGCCGCGCCAGCCCTCGGCCCGGTGCTGACGATCACGGTCGTACTCGATGAAGAACGGGCGCTCGGGCTCGACGTCGCCGAGCAGCCGCCACGGCGCTCCCGGCGTGCTCCACGGCTCGACGCCGACCCTGGTCGCGACCGCATCAAGATCATCGGGGTCGATCACGAAGGTGTACGGCCCCTCGTCCCGATCGATCCGGTCGGCCAGTCGTCGAGCCTGTGGACCGGCGGCGGGATCGGTGACCGTGATCAACTCCAGATAGCACGGCGGCTGCAGCGGGACCACTGCGTTGAGCAAGCCCGGAGCGGGCACCCCACCGGGTAGCACCCCCAGCCCGTACCGCTGCCGGAAGTCGGCGCCGGCGACCTCCAGGTCCCGTACCGCGTAGAGCACATGATCAACCGCGTCCATCGGTCCAACCTAGTGCCCTACACCCTCAGGGTCGGCCGACGACCCTGGCAGAATCGTCGCCATGGCGACCACCTTGTCCGGGGATTCCTCACTCGCGTTGCCGGAGTTCGATCAACCGCCGGCTGATCCGGTCGGCCTGCTGCAGGACTGGATCGCGGCCGCGGAGCAGGCCGGAGTACGCGAGCCGCGGGCGGCGACGCTGGCCACCGCCGCTGCCGACGGCCGGGTCTCGGCCCGGACGTTGTTGATCAAGGACGTCGGGCCGGGCGGTGTGATCATGGGATTCACCGCAACCAGCCGGAAGGGTCGCGATCTGGCCCAGAACCCGCACGCCGCGGTGAACTTCTACTGGCGGGAGCGGCTGCAGCAGATCACGATCACCGGCACCGTCACCCGGGCCGACGACGAGGTGTCGGACCGGCTGTTCGCCGACCGAACCCGTGACGCCCAGGCCGTGGCCGCCCTGTCGTCGCAGTCGCAACCGATGCCCGACGCGGCGACCCTGCAGGACACCGTCGGTCAACTCGCCGCGTCGGCGCAGCCGATCCCACGCCCGGACGACTGGGCCGCCTGGAGCCTGTCGCTGGACGAGGTGGAGTTCTGGCACGGCAGCGTCGACCGGTTCCACCGCCGGCTGGTCTACCGCAAGACCGCGGATCACTACCAGGTCGAACGCCTGCAACCCTGACCGACGGGGATCACGGTCAGCCGGGGAGGGACGTCCCCTGCTGCTGATCCCCGTCGCGCGACGCCGAAGCGATCAGCCTCAGCGAGGCAGTCGGTCGAGGACGTCGGCTCGCAACTGCTGGGCGGCGCTGTCGAGCTTCAGCCCGGACGCTTTCGAGGCCGGGCAGAAGACGTCGTGGGCCGGCCGCTTGCCTTCGACCAGGTAGGCCGTGGTGACCTTGAGCCCACAGGGATTGTCGTTGTAGATGTAGGCGCCATGCCCGCCCTGATCGATGCTCACCAGCCGGGCCCGGTCATCGAAGGCCTGGCGCAGCAGCACGCCACCGAGGTGCGGCGTGGCCGGGTCGCGCAGGTTCTGCACGATCAGGACGTTGGCCGGACCGTCGTCGGTGATCTTCACCTGCGGCTCGGCCGGATCGGCCCAGTAGGCGCACGGCGTGATGTTCGCGGCCGCGGCGCCGAACAAGGGATAGCGCTTCCGGTCCGTGGCGACATCGCGCTGATAGGTCGCCACGTCCTCGGGCCACTCGGCATCGTTACAGTTCACAGCCAGGAAGGCGGAAAACGCGTTGTCGTACTGCGACGGCTCGCCGGCTTTCGCTTTCGGATCGGCGGCGAGCACCGGTCGGCCAGGACCGGTGAGCACCTGGCCGTCCTCGACCTGACGACGGACCGCCGACTCGTCGGACCCGGCCAGCGACTGCCAGAGCTGGGCCTGCTTCGGGAAGCTCGCGTCACCGTAGAGCCCGACGAAGATGCCGAACCGGAACAGGGTGCCGTCGACGCCGGCGATCGGCTTCCGATCAAGGCGTTCCGCCAGGGACAGATAGTTCCGCCGCACCTCCGCCGGGGTCCGGCCGAGGCCGTACGTGCCGTGCCGCTCGGCCAGATACTTCGCGAAGTCCGGGAACCGCTGCTCCGCGCCGAGCCCGAATCGCCGGAGTCCCTCGTGGTCAAGGGCGGTGTCGCCGGCGTTGCTGTCGATCACCAACCGGTCGGTTCGATCGGGAAACAGCGAGGCGTACGCGGCACCGAGCACCGAGCCGTACGAGGCGCCGAAGTAGTTGATCTTCGTCTCGCCCAGCGCGGCCCGGATCCAGTCCAGATCCCGGGCGGTGTTCGCCGTCGAGATGTGCGGCAGCAGACCGGCCGTGTCGTTCGCGGCGCACTGCTCGGCCACCGACTCGGCGATCTTGGCCTGCGCGGCGACCGCGGCCGAATCCACCGGGTACGGCGGGAGGTTCGCCTGGTAGGGCTGATCGGTGGTGAAGCCGCAGCTCACCGGCGTCGAGTGGCCGACGCCGCGCGGATCCATGCCGATCAGGTCATAGCTGTCCAGCACCGTGGTCGGCACACCCAACGTGTCCAGGTCGGCCGGCTGGGACAACCCGGCGCCACCGGGCCCGCCCGGATTCAACATCAGGATGCCCCGCCGCTTGGCCGGATCCTGGCTGGCCAGCCGGGAGATCATGATCTTGATCTTGGTCCCCTCGGGCTTGCCGTAGTCCAGCGGCACCGGCACAGCCGCGCACTCCAGCGTCACCGAGCCCGTCGGCACGTCCTTCGGACACGCACCCCAGTCCAGCTCGATCCTCGCTCCGCCCTCGGTCGCCCGCACCTCGCCGGACTGTGGCCGGTCGGGTCGCGCCTCGTCGGCGCTCGCCGTCGCGGCCAGCAGCGACCCGGTGAGCCCGGCGGCCGCCAGCAGCGCCAGACCGCGGCGTACGAATCGTCCTCGCTCCATCTCAGCCCTCTCTCGTCTCGTCGACCGTTCAGACCACCACTCCAGACCGTGCCCTCGGGGCACAGTCAAGGTGGCCGCGCTACGGCATCACGATCACCGCCGGACTTTGATCATCCCGACTTGACTGTGCCGCAGGGGCATGGTCTGGAGTGGGTGTCGGCACGGAGGAGGAGAGAGATGATCAAGGAGTGGTCGCGGCGTCGAGCCGCGCTCAGGGTCGAGCCCGGGAACGGGCGTCCACTGCCGCTGGATCGGTTTTGTCGCGTTGATCTTGCTGGTCATCCCCCTGGCCCTGCTGATCCCGCAGCTGATCGAGGTGATCTCCGGGGTGCCGCCGATCACAGACCGGATCGGGACCTTCACTTCACCAATCCAGTTGCCGGCCTGGCTCAACCTCACGCTCACGGTCGGTGCCGCAGTGGCGAGCACGGAGCGCGCCTTGCGGCTGCGCTACAACTGGTTGCTCGACTCGGTGGGGCAAGGATGAGATCGCCCAAGAGCCGCTGCCTCAGGCCTGCTCGCCGGGATCGACCGCGGGCTTGGCCGCCTGAGCCGCCCGCCGGTTCAGTTCCTGGCCGACCCGATCGAGGACGTCGAGCTGAGCCGGGTTGTAGAGATCGGCTATGGCCAGGCCGACGGTTCGGGCCACGTGCTGTTGGCCGCCGGGCGCCTCGCGTTGCGCGGTGATCACCTCGGGATAGGTCTGATAGAGCTCGATCACCTCCGGCAGGAACCGTTCCGCCAGGTCACGCCGTACGGACTCGTCGGCATCGGCCGGCAGGTTGTCGAACTCCTCCGTCGCTGGGGTGCGCCGGTGTTCGGTGATCATCCGCCGCATCGCCTCGATGCCGGACGGCCCGAGCAGGCGGCCGTACACGACCATCAGGCCGCGGTCCGCCTCGGAGAGATTGTCGATGGTCGGCGCCAACCCGGGCGGCAGGTCGGTGGGCAGCTGACTCTGCAGGATCAGGGCCAGCTCGGCCCGGATCCGGTGCAGTCGGTCGATGGTGGCGGCCAGCTCGGCGTCCAGCACCTTCAGCGCCTCTTCGGGATGTTCGTCGGCCTCGCCCATCGCCGCGATCTGCGGTAGCGAGACCCCGAGGTCGGTCAGCCGCCGGATCCTGAGCAGCCGGGTCAGGTGGGCCACGCCGTACCGCTTGTAGCCGTTACTGTCCCGCTCGGGCTCATCGAGCAGCCCGACCTTGTGATAGTGCCGGACCGCCTTCAACGTGGTGCCGGCAAGCTCGGCGAGCTGACGGGTGCTCCACGCCACGGCCGCACTCCTTCCTCTCCGATGGTTCAGTCTTCCTGACCCTCCCACTGCAGACCATGCCCCTGGGGCACGGTCAAGTGAGATCGCCCGAGCGACGACCGGCCATGATCAGCATCGAGGGCCGATCGCTACCCTCGAGGCATGCTGCTCCAGGCGTTGACCGGACCCGATCGGACGGCCGTGACCATCGCCGGAGTGGAGTTGTCTCGGGCCGAGTTGCTGGGCCGGGCGTCGGGCACGGCCGCCGAGCTCCGCGCGGCCGGGATCGAGCGGGTCGCCGTCCATGCCGTGCCGGCGCCCGAGACGGTGATCGCGCTGGTGGCCTGTCTGCTGGCCGGGACGACCGCCGTTCCGGTGCCGCCGGACTCGGGGGCGAGCGAACTGGCTCATGTCCTCGGCGACGCCGCGCCCGCCGGCTGGCTCGGCCTCGCTCCGCCGGACCCGGCTGGGCTGCCGGTGGTCGGCATCGCGGCCGGGCCCGCCGCGCCGCCCGCGGAGCCCGGACCGGAGACGCCGGCGCTGATCCTCTACACCTCCGGCACCACCGGGCCGCCGAAGGGCGTCGTGTTGTCCCAGGCCGCGCTGACCGCCGGCCTGGACGCGCTCACCGAGGCCTGGCAGTGGACGGCCGACGACACGCTGGTGCACGGGCTGCCGCTCTACCACGTGCACGGCCTGGTGCTCGGGCTCTTCGGGCCGCTGCGGATCGGCAGCCCGCTGGTGCACACCGGCCGACCGACCCCAAAGGCGTACGCGAGCGCCGGCGGCTCCCTCTACTTCGGCGTGCCGACCGTGTGGTCCCGGATCGTCGCCGAACCCGACCTGGCCCGCCGGCTGAGCTCGGCCCGGCTGCTGGTCTCCGGCAGCGCGCCGTTGCCGACCCAGGTCTTCGGCCGGCTGGCCGAGCTGACCGGGGCGCCGCCGGTGGAGCGGTACGGGATGAGCGAGACCATGATCACCATCAGCACCCGGGCCGACGGCGAACGCCGGCCGGGCTGGGTCGGCCTGCCGCTGCCCGGCGTCCGCACCCGGCTCCGGGACGACGCCGGCCGCGAACTCTCCGCGGACGGCGAGACCATCGGCAGCCTCGAGGTCGCCGGCCCGATGATCTTCGACGGCTACCTGAACCGGCCGGACGCGACCGAGCAGACCATCACCGCCGACGGGTTCGTCCGGACCGGGGACGCGGCGGTGATCGACCCGGGCGGCTTCCACCGCATCGTCGGCCGGGAGTCGACCGACCTGATCAAGACCGGCGGCTTCCGGGTCGGCGCGGGCGAAATCGAGTCCTGCCTGCGGGAGCATCCGGACGTGGCCGATGTCGCGGTGGTCGGGCTGCCGGACGATGATCTTGGTCAGCGGATCGTGGCCTACGTGGTCGGCGACGGTGACTCGGCAACCCTGATCGGCCACGTCGCCGACCGGCTGGCCGGGCACAAGCGGCCGCGGGAGATCCGGTTCGTGGCCGAGCTCCCCCGCAACGCCCTCGGCAAGGTGCAGAAGCACCGGCTGGGGTGACCGGCTGAGGCCCACCCGCGCCAGCCCGTGTCAATTAGATGACGGTTGCCGGCGATTTCGTGCAAATTATTGACCTAGGAGCGCGATTCCACCTACGGTGCCTTCCACAGGTGTTGGCATGCCGTGCTCAGGGAGCGAACGGGGTTCAGGGATGAAGCGAATCGGACGGGTGATCGTCGCTGCCGCGGCAGTGCTCGGGCTGGCCGCCTGCGGTGCCGGCGGCCCGGCGGGGACCGCGCCGACCGACGGCGGCGACAAGAAGGGCGGCATCTTCACCACGATCGATGCCAACCGCAAGATCACGCCGGGGGCGCCGAACAACCCGTACAACCCGAAGGGCAACTCCTTCACCGGCTACAACGTGTTCCAACTGGCCTGGAACAAGCAGAACCCGAAGAACATCAACGACTTCTTCCCCGGCCTGGCCGCGACCTGGGAGTCCGCCGACGACCTGTCCAAGGTCACGATCAGGCTGCAGCCGAACGCCAAGTGGTCCGACGGGAAGCCGGTCACCAGTCAGGACGTGCAGACGTCGTTCGCGATCGGCTACGTCGCCGGCACGCTGGCCGGGATCAACCTCGCCGAGATCAAGATCATCGACGACAAGACGATCGAGTTCAGCCAACTGCCCGGTGACCCGAGCCAGACCTTCCTGCTCAACGTGGTGACGGCAGCGATCGTCCCGGACGCCCAGTACGGGGCGCAGTTGCCGGAGGACATCTGGACTCTGATCAAGTCCGCCGACGCCGGTGACAAGGCGGCCACGACGAAGATCGCCGAACTGACCGACAAGATCACCGCGTTCAATCCGCCGGACGACCTGTCGGCCGGTCCGTTCGTGCTCACCGGGATCAACCCGGGCGAAGCGATCCTGAAGAAGAACGAGCACTTCTTCGCCGCCGACAAGATCACGCCCGATCAGGTGAAGCTGCGCAACTACGCCGGCAACACCGAGATCTGGAACTACCTGCAGAGCGGCCAGCTCGACTACGGCCCGTTCACCGCGATGCCGACCAACATTCTGCAGGCCATCGAGCGGGCCGGGAACAAGCAGATCACGTCGACCAGTTACGTCCAGGCGTCGCTGTCGTTCGACCAGTCGGTGCAGCCGTTCGACAAGGTGCAGACCCGGCAGGCCTTCGCCCAGCTGCTCGACCGGGACGCGATCACCAAGGTCGGTCAACCGGTCGGTGGCTCGCCGAGCGAGACCACGACCGGCATGGTCAAGGCGGCCGGCGAGGTGTTGATCACCCAGCAGACCCGTGATCAACTGAACCCGTACGGCCACGACCAGGCCAAGGCGGAGCAACTGTTGACCGAGGCGGGGCTGACGAAGGGCGGTGACGGCGAGTGGCTGCTGGCCGACGGCAAGCCGTTCGCCGTGACCCTGCAGGCCGTCACCGGCTTCAGCGACTGGATCGCCGCTTCCAACGTGGTCTGCAGTCAGTTGAACGACTTCGGCATCGCCTGCCAGAACAAGGTCTCGCCCGACTTCGCCGTCTACCAGGAGGAGATGGCGGCCGGGAAGTACCCGCTCGGCTGGTGGCTGACCGGCGTCGGCACCATCCCCAACACCTCCCTCGGCCGGATCTGGGGCACGGCCTACGGCTACAACGTGGTCGGCGACCAGCTCGTCTACAAGCCGCGCTCCGAGGCCGACTCCGGCAACTGGCTCGGCGGGCCGCAGGAGATCACCCTGCCGGACGGCAGCACGGTCAAGCCGGGCGAGTTGGTCGGGCAACTGCGCAAGCTGCCGTCCGATCAGCAGCAGGCGCCGATCCAGCAGGTCGTGCTGGCCACCAACACGGCCGTGCCGATGATCGCGATCTGGGACTACCAGAACGTGCAGTTCATCAACGAGAAGCGGTTCACCAACTTCCCGGACGGCTCCGAGCCAGGCCTGCAGCGACTGTCGCCCGGGGTCTGGATGTCGTTGGGCTACATCCAGGCCAAGTGATCAGCGGGATCATGGATGGCTGAACGACACGTTGCGCCGCGCCGGCCCGGAGCCCACTGGGGCTTGATCCGGACCGTGCTCGGCCGGGTGATCGGTGTCGTGGTGATGATCTTCCTGGTCGCCTCGTTCACCTTCTTCCTGGTCCGGCTGCTGCCCGGCGATCCGATCAAGCAGGCGTACGAGGCGCTGATCCAGCAGGGTATCCCGCCGGAGGCGGCCGAACGTCAGGTCCAGGTGCTGTACGGCTTTGTCTCCGATGCACCGCTGCACGAGCAGTACTTCGGCTACATTGCCGCGCTGGCCCGATTCGATCTTGGTCAGTCGACCGCCAACGCGGGCCTCCCGGTGTCGCAACTGGTCGTCGCCGCGGCGCCGTACACGGTGGTGCTGGTGCTGACCGGGATCGTGATGTCGTTCCTGCTCGGGGTGACCCTCGGCGTGGTCGCCGCGCTGCGCCGGAGCACCCGGCTGGGTGACCTGATCTCGATCAGCGGCTCGCTGCTGCACGGGATCCCGCAGTTCGTGATGGCGTTGTTGCTGCTCTACGTCTTCTCCACGCTGTTGTTGATCTTCCCCTACGGCGCCCCGTACGACGCGAGCATCGAGCCCGGCTTCTCGCTCGACTTCATCGGCTCGCTGATCTGGCACGCCACCCTGCCGGTGTTCACCTATGCGCTGTCCAGCTACGGCGGCTGGCTGCTGACCACCAAGTCGTCGGTGGTCTCCGTGCTCGGCGACGACTTCATCCTGGCCGCCGAGCTGCGCGGCCTGAAGAAGCTGACCGTGATGCGCTACATCGCCCGGAACGCGATGCTGCCGCTGTTCACGATCTTGACCCTGTCGATCGGGTTCATGTTCGGCGGCTCGCTGTTCATCGAGTCGACGTTCAACTACCAGGGGCTGGGCACGATGCTGCTGGACTCGATCGGGCAGCGGGACTATCCGCTGATGAGCGGGGCGTTCCTGTTGATCTCGGCGGCGGTGATCGTCGCCAACGCGATCGCCGACGTGCTGTACGCGGTGATCGATCCACGGATCCGGAGGTCGGCGTGACCGCGATCGACCCGGAGTTGCTCCGCACGGACGAGGAACCGACCGCGACCCGGCCGGTCGGCCGGCGGGGACGTGGACTGATCGCGGCCTGGCGGGTGCTGATCCGCCGGCCGACCCGGCTGATCGGCGCGATCATCCTGCTGATCTTCGCGCTGATGGCGATCGCCGGGCCGTGGCTCTACCCCGAGCACCTGCCGATCGACCCGGAGAACATCCTCAGCCCGCCGAGCCTGGCGCATCCGCTGGGCACCGACTTCGCCGGCACCGACGTGGTCGCGCTGTTGATCACCGGCACCCGCTACGTGGTGGTCTCGGCGCTCTGGGCGTCGCTGTTCACGATCGTGATCGGCACCGGGCTCGGCCTGTTCGCCGGCTATCGGCTGGGCTGGCCGGACACGGTGCTGATGAAGATCACCGACTTCATCCTGACCATCCCGAGCTTCCCGCTGCTGGTGGTGCTGGCGACGCTGTGGGACTTCAGCTCGGCCTTCGCGATGGGACTGGTGCTCGGCCTGCTCGGCTGGGGCGGGCTGGCCCGCGCGGTCCGCAGCCAGGTGCTGTCGTTGCGCACCCGGGGCTTCGTCGAGGCGGCGCGCAGCCTCGGCCTGCCGCTGCCCAACATCATCTTCCGCCAACTGCTGCCCAACGTCGCGCCGTACATCGGAATGAACATGCTGCTCACCTTCACCGGCTTCGTCTACGCCCAGGCCGGCCTGTTCTTCCTCGGCGTGGTGCCGTTCACCGCCAACAACTGGGGCGTGATGCTCAACCAGGCGGTGCAGAACGGGGCGTTGCAGTCGCCGACCGCGCTGGCCTACCTGCTGGCGCCATTGACCGCGATCCTGCTGCTGACCCTGGGCACGGTGCTGCTGCTGGACGCGGTGGACGAGTTCTTCAACCCGCGGCTCCGGGAGGCGTGATGTCGGCGGCGGTCGAAGAGCAGGAAGCTCAGCGGACCTTGATCACGATTCGCGGGCTGACCGTGACCTACCCGACCCCGGTCGGCGACCGGCCGGCCGTCGCGGACTGCGACCTGGAGATCCGGCGCGGCGAGATCCTCGGCGTGGTCGGCGAGTCGGGCTCCGGCAAGTCCACGCTCGCCCTGGCGCTGCTCAACGCCGTCGCCTCGCCGGGCCGGATCGCCGCCGGAGCGGTCGAGGTGGCCGGCGCCGGCGACATCACCGCCTGGTCCGGGGAGAAGCTGCGCCGCTATCGGGGAGCTCGGGTCGGCTACGTGTTCCAGGCATCGCAGAACTCGCTCAATCCGCTGAACCGGGTCGGCAAGCAGTTGCTCGATCTCGGCCGCAGCCACGGGGTACGGGATCTGCGCGGCTTGATCACCGAGGCCCGGCGACTCTGTGACCGGATCGGGCTGGACGGCCGGCGGGTGCTCGACTCCTATCAGCATGAGCTGTCCGGCGGGATGCGGCAGCGGGTCGGGATCGTGTTCGCGCTGGTGCTCAACGCCGAGGTGTTGATCTTGGACGAGCCGACCACGGCGCTGGACATGCTGAGCCAGGCCTCGGTGCTGGAGATCGTCCGGGAGATCCACG
The DNA here is from genome assembly GCA_963746025.1 of uncultured Actinomycetota bacterium. GTDB lineage: Bacteria > Actinomycetota > Actinomycetes > Propionibacteriales > Propionibacteriaceae > Microlunatus. Next base: position 395,759 of record CAVUZU010000006.1, on the reverse strand, counting down.
CCGAGCGGGACCTGGCGACGATCATCATCTCCCATGATCTTGGGGTGGTGGCCGAGCTGGCCGACCGGGTGGCCGTGATGTACGGCGGCCGGCTGGTCGAGTTGGGCGAGGTAGCCCGAGTGATCAGGACGCCGCAGCATCCGTACACCCGGGCCCTGATGCAGGCGATCCCGCGGATCGAGGGCGATCCCGATCTGGCCCGGCCGCTGGACGGTCGGCCGCCGGACCTGATGTCGGCGCCGACCCGCGGCTGCGTCTTCGCCGCCCGCTGCCCCTTGGCCGAAGACTCCTGTCGGGTCGAGACACCCGCGCTGAGCGAGTACGACGGGCGTCTGATCGCCTGCCCGGTGGTACAACGATGACCGCGACTCCGGCCATCCGGGCCATCGGGATGACCAAGGTGTTCACGCCACGGGGCGGCGGCTTCGTCGGCAAGGACGAGGTGCACGCACTGCGTGGCGTCGACCTGACTTTGATGCCCGGCGAGGCCGCATCCTTGATCGGGGAGTCCGGCTGCGGCAAGACCACGCTCGGCCGGATCTTCGCTGGGCTGGAGGACGCGGGCGGCGGCACGCTCGAGTTGGCCGGCCGCGATGTCGGGCGGACCCGGGGCCGGGCCCGCCGGGAGCTCTTCCAGCGGGTGCAACTGATCCATCAGGACCCGTACTCGGCCCTCAATCCGGCGACCATGATCGACGAGGCGCTCCGGATGCCGTTGCGGATCAGGGCCCGGCAGCGCGCGGCGGCCGGTGAGACGATCGGCCGTGGCTGGGTCGATGAGCGGCTGGACGAATTGCTGGATCTGGTCGGGCTGGATCCGGCCGGTGTCCGGGACAAATATCCGCACAAGCTCTCCGGCGGCCAGCGGCAACGGGTCTGCATCGCTCGGGCGCTCACCCTCGATCCGGACGTGCTGGTCGCCGACGAGGCCGTTTCCATGATCGACGTCTCGCTCCGGCTCGGCATCCTGAACGTGTTCCGTCGGCTGCGTGAGCAGGTCGGCGTGGCGCTGCTCTTCATCACCCACGACGTCGCAACCGCGCGCTACGTCGGCGCCGGCGGCACGATCCACGTGATCTATCGCGGCCGGATCGTCGAGCAGGGCCAGACCGATGAGATCATCCAGCGTCCGGTCCATCCGTACACCCACTGCCTGTTGTCGGCGATCCCGATCATGCGCGGGGTGGAGACCGACGGCCCGGATCGCCTACTGCCGATGGCCGGGCCCGAGGTGCACGAGACCACCGACGGCGCCGGCGACTGCGTCTTCCGGCGCCGCTGCCCCGACGCCCAGGACGACTGCGCCGCTCGGATTCCGCCGCTGGTCGAGGTCGACCCCACCTTCGTCACCGTCGCCCCCGACCACCACCACGCCTGCCTGCACCCCCGCGTCCGTCGCGTCATCCCGACCCCGCTCTAGCCCGACCGAAAACGTCGCGGCCAACGACGTTCTCGCTGCTCAAGCGCACGCGCTGTTCGGCTGCCGGATCGCCGGTCTGCCGGACGGAAAGACGCGGCAAGGGCGGCAGGGCTGGGCGTCGCGAAAGGTGTCGCGGCCGGCTGTCGGACCTGCGTCCCGCTCACCGCTGTTGATTTGCGTCGAGTGTGACGTTTCCCGCCTTCGCGTCGATCGGGACGGGAAACCGTCACACTGGACGACCGCGCAGCCCGACCGGCGGCATTCCCGCTGGCAGGGTCGGCGACTGTCACGATATCGCCGCGATCGCACTTCACATCGCCGAAACCGCGTCGAGATCCGCGCGCCCGTCAACATCGTGCCAGCCGCACCTACCCCACTGGCCGCGACACCGGCAGCCGGCCGTGACACCACCCCGGGCCCAACCCCGCCGCCCTTGCTGCAGCCTTAAACGTGCGCTTCGTCCCAGAGCCTGCCGAAGGCGCAAGCCCGACTCCGTTGACGTCAGCAACCGAGCGACCACCTGCCTTGCCCTTCGACGGGCTCAGGGAACGGACAACCAACCCTCCGCATCGCCCTGGACGGACACAGCACCAACGGATGCGGCCAGGGGAACGGAATTGCGTGGCGCACGGGGTCGCCGCCCTGCCAGGGTTGTCCCATGCCCACGCCGTCCCCGACCTACCTGCACGGTGATCGACTGAGCTGGCAGTCTGCGCCGGGTCAGGTCCGCGACTGGATCACGGCCCGGGCAGGTGACCCGGTCTCCGGTTGGCAGGACCGGGTGGGTGGCATGTCGAACGGGCTCGCCACCGTGGTGCACGGCAGCCGGCGGAGTGTGTTCGTCAAGGCGCTCGACGCCACCGGGAACCCGCGGGGCGGCACGTTCTATCTCCGCGAGGCCGAGGCGGCGGCGCGGTTGCCCGACCTGCCGTCGATCCCACGGTTGCTGGATTACGGCGAGGTGAGCGTCGGTGATCATCGCTGGGTCGTGATCTTGTATCCGGCGCTGGCCGGCGAACCGCCGACTCATCCCTGGCGAGCTGCCGACCTGGATCGGGTCCTGCACGCCTGGCAATCGGTACAAGGGGCTCTGGCCAAGATCAACGACTGGCCCCAGAGCGATCTGGCCGCGACCCTCTTCTCCGGCTGGCGCGCGATCGCCGATGATCCGGAGGATGCCTGGCACGACCTCGCCGCCGACTGGTTGACGGGTGAGGCTCGATTCGTCGCGATGATCACCGACCCGGCAGGCCCGCTGATCGGCGCCCATGTTGACCTCCGAGCCGACAACATCCTGCTCGGACCGGACGACGTCTGGTTCGTCGACTGGGCGCACCCGGACATCGCGCCGCCGTGGTTCGATCCGTTGATCACGCTCTGCGATGTGGTGGCGTCCGGCGGTGATCACGACGACGGCGGAGAGATCGACGTACGGCGGGTGTGGGCCGAGCATCCCGTCTTTCGTGGCGCCGACCCCGAGATCTTGATCGACGGCGTCGCCGCCTTCGCGGCCTTCATGCACGCCGCGGGCCAGAAACCACCGCATCCGGCGCTGCCCCATGGCCGCGCGTGGCAGACCCTGGTCGCGGACCGCACGCTGCCGTTCGCCCTGCGGCACCGCTGAAGGGGTGAAATCCGGTTGCCCCGGACAGCCGAAGCGCTCAGGCTGGGCCGATGGCAGCGGGCACGGTCAAGTTCTGGAAGTCGGAGCAGGGCTGGGGTGCGATCGCGTCGCCGGAACTTCCCGAGGGTCGCGATGCGTTCGCCCACTTCAGCACGATCGAGGCCGAGGGGTTCCGCGAACTGACCCAGGGTGACCGGGTCGAGTTCGACTACGAGTCGGCCGTCCAGGACAGTTTCCGATTCCGGGCGACGCGCGTCCGCAAGCTCTGAGTCGCACGCACCAGCCGGGTTAGCATCGAGCCCGCGGGACCGACGGGGAGCGATGGTGATCATGGCGGAGATCGTTCAGGCCGACGAGCTGACCAGGGTGTTTCGCCGGGCGGCGAAGCAGCCGGGTCTGGGCGGGGCGGCGAAACACTTGTTCCGACCCCGGTACGAGACGGTGACGGCGGTGGACCGGATCTCGTTGCGGATCGAGCCGGGCGAGTCGGTCGCGTACGTCGGTCCCAACGGAGCCGGGAAGTCGACCACGATCAAGCTGCTGACCGGGATCCTGGTGCCGAGCTCGGGCCGGGTCTCGGTCTGTGAGCTCCAGCCGCACGCCGACCGGCAGCGGAACGCGCGCAACATCAGCGTCGTCTTCGGCCAACGGACCCAGCTCTGGTGGGACATCCCGGTGATCGAGTCGCTCCGGCTGCTGGGCGACATCTATCAGGTGCCGGAGGCGGAATACCGCCGCACGATGGACGACCTGATCGACGTCTTGGACCTCGGCCCGCTGCTCAGGGTGCCGGCCCGGCAGCTCTCGCTCGGCCAGCGCACCCGCTGCGACCTCGGCGCGGCACTGATCCATCAACCCCGGGTGCTGTTTCTGGACGAGCCGACGATCGGGCTCGATGTCGCGGTCAAGGCGCGGCTGCGGGAGTTCATCCGGCTGATGCAGGCGACCCGCGGGCTGACGGTGCTGCTCACCTCGCACGACCTGGGCGACATCGAAGAGCTCTGCGAGCGGATGATCATGATCGACCGCGGCCGGATCGTCTACGACGGCCCGTACGCCGAGGTGACCCAGCGGTTCGGCTGGGAGAAGAAGATCGCGGTCACCCTGGCCGAGGAGCTCACCGACGCCCGCGAGCGAGCGGTCGCCGGGCTCGGCCGGATCGAGGCCGTCGTCACCGATCATGGTCCGGTCGGCATCGAGATCACGTTCGACGGTCGCCGGCACACGGCGGGCGAGCTGATCCGGGAGCTGACCCTGGCGGTGCCGATCAATGACCTGACCATCGAGGAAACGAGCGCGGAGACGATCGTCCGCCGGCTGTACGAGGGCGAGCTGAGCTTCGACACCGACGAGCCCGGTCCAGAGCGATGACCACGTCGGCGAAGGACCACCGGCTCGGCCGGACCCGGCCGATCAACAAGTATCGATCACTGGCCCAGGTCTCACTGCAGCAGGCGATCAGCTATCGCCGGACCACCTTGATGAACGTGCTGCTGACGTTCGTCTGGGTGTTCGTGCTCTATTTCCTGTGGCAGGCCGCCTATTCCGGTCGGCCGCTGATCCAGGGCTACAGCTGGGAGGAGATGCGGACCTACGTCGTGCTCGCGTTCGGCATCAACGCTCTCGTCGGCTGGCGGGTCGGGATGCAGATGATGGGCACGATCCGGACCGGCGAAGTGCTGCGGGAGATGGTCCGACCGCTGAACTACTGCGGCACGCAGCTGGCGCGGGCCGCCGGATTCGCCGTGGTGGAAGGGATCCTGAGCCTGATCCTGACCCTGTTCGTCGGCCTGGTGCTGCTCCGGTTCGAGCCGCCGGCCTCGCCGGGGGCCGCCGCCCTCTTCGCCGTCTCGGTGCTGCTCGGCTTCCTGACCAAGGCGCTGATCGTCTTCCTGGTGTCGCTGATCATGTTCTGGACCCTGTCCGGGATGGGCTTGATGTGGTCGCAGGAGGCGGTGCTGCAGATCCTCTCCGGCACCATCGTGCCGCTCGCGTTCATGCCCGGCTGGCTCCGGCTGGTCGCCGAGATCCTGCCGATGCGCGGCATCGTCTCCACCCCGGTCACGCTCTATCTGGGCAAGGCAGGAGGCGGTGACGCGCTGCTGCTGATCGGCCTCCAGCTGGTCTGGCTGGTCGCGCTCTGGGTGCTGGCCAATCTGGCCTGGCGCAAGGCCTTCACCGTCGTCGACATCCAGGGCGGCTGATCATGGTCCGACAATCCCGGCTCTATCTGCGGCTGATCCTGCTGCAACTGCGGACGACGATGGAATATCGCGGCGACTTCTGGATCGCGATCCTCGGCGCACTGCTGCAGCAGGCGGTCGGCATCGTCTTCTTGATCACCTTCTTCACCGTGGTGCCGTCGCTGGGCGAGTGGTCGGTCTGGAACATCCTGCTGCTGCACGGCATGATCATGATCGCGATGGGACTGACCGAGATCTTCGCCGAGGGCGCCTGGTACCTCCGGGGCGACGTCAACGAGGGCACCTTCGACCGGGTCCTGGTCCGGCCGCTGCCGCCGCTGCTGCAACAGCTGTCCTGCGCGTCCTCGATGCACGGGCTCGGCGACACCGCGGTCGGGGTGGCCGCGCTGGTCGTCGGGCTCGGCGGATCCCAGCTGAGCTGGCACTGGTGGACGGTTCCGGTGCTGCTCCTGGCCATCGGCTGCGGATTCGTCATCTGTGCCGCGGTGAATCTGGCCACCAATCTGCTGGTGTTCTGGGAGCCGGCGGCGCAGAGCGCGTTCCCGACCATGGTGGCGCGGATGCGGGACTTCGCGAAGTTTCCGCTGACCATCTATCCCGGCCCGCTGCGGGTGGTTGTGATGGCGATCCCGTACGCGTTCGTCAGCTATTTTCCGATCTTGTTCGTCCTCGAACGCGGCGGCCCGGAACGCTGGCTCGGGCTGGCCACCCCGTTGGTCGCCGCGGCCAGCACGCTGGCCGCGATCGGATTCTGGCGGGTCGCGCTGAACCGCTACCAGGGCGTCGGCCACTGAACCCTCGGAGTGATTGTGTGGGTACGGAAGCGTACCCACGACGTTCACTAGCGAGGAGGCCATCATGCCGAGCAAGCTACGGACTGCCCTGGGAGTCGGCGCCGCGACCGCCATCGCGGCCGCGAGCCTGGTAGCCCTACCGACCACGGCTTCAGCCGGAGTCACGTGCTCCACCACCCGGAACAACACACCGGTGCAGTCCAAGCCGTGGACGTCCGCGCCGATCATCAACCGGCTGGCCGAGGGCACCGACCTCAGTTGCAGCGTTCTCACGAACAACTACTACCGGGTCGGCCGGGACGGCCGGTGGATCGGCTACGTCAGCGCCAACTTCCTGGACACCAGCGCCGGCTGACCCGGCTCAGTCCAGCACCGAGAACACCAGTTCGGCCCGGTCGCGGGCGCTCGCCAGATCCCAGACCTGGTCGGCCATCGCGTCCGGGTCGAGCGACATCGCCGCCAGGCGCTCCGCGTCGAGCCCGGCGCCGGCCAGTTGCTCGCTGTTGCTCGCCATCGCGGTGTAGATGTCGCCGCCCCGGACGCCACCGCCGATCACGATCGACCCGGCGAAGACGCCCTGGTCGGCGAGGGCCACATTGAGGGTCAAGGCGTAGCGGTGCAGGGCCGCGCCGATCAACGCCAGCTGGCCGAGCTGGGGCATCGGACGGATCGCACTGAGCCCGGTCGGCAGCAGGATCGTGCCGCGACCGCGCTCCAGCATTCCGGGCAGCACCGCCGACACGGCGTCCACGGCGGCATGCAGGAGGCCGGACGAGTTGCGCACCGTGTCGCCGGTGATCGCCTCGATCGACACCGGGAAATCGTTCGGATCCATCCCCGCGGGGCCGTAGTAGAGCACCTCGATCGGCCCGAGCCGCTGCTCGATCCGGGTCAGTGCCGGGGCCAGCCGGTCGCGATCGAGGACGTCGGCGACCTCGGCGATCGCCGTCGCGCCCTCGGCCTGGAGCTGTTCCAGATAGTCGCCGTGCCGCCTGGCCGAGCGGGAGACGACAGCGACCGGATGGCCGGCCCGGCCGAACCGGCGCGCGATGGACAGTCCGAGGCCGGGGCCGACGCCGAGCACGACAGCGACTCCCTTGGCGGCGGATCCGGCAGCTGCGGTCTGTTCGGCGGTCTGTGCAGAGGTCATGGGATGGATTCCCTTCACGTGAGTTAACTTGAGGCAGTCCTCAATTTATGAGTTCGACCGTAGCCTAACTTGAGGCTGGCCTCAAGTAGTAGTTTGGAGACATGGCCGAGCGGACCCGCACTCCTCGCCGCGACGCCGTCGCGAACCGGGAGAAGTTGCTGGCCGCGGCCGGCACCCTGTTCGCCGAGCGCGGGCTGAGCGCACCGTTGGAGGAGATCGCGCGCCGCAGCGGGGTCAGCATCGGCACCCTCTACAACCACTTCCCCAGCCGAGAGGCGCTGTTCGACGCCATCTATCCAGAGAAGCTGGCCGCGCTCGACCGGGCCGGCCGGGCTGCCCTCGCCGACCCCGACCCGTGGACGGGTTTCCGCGACTTCCTGCTCCGCATCTTCGAGCTCCAGGCGGCCGATCGCGGGCTGAACGAGGCGATGACGCTGCGTTATCCCGCGGCGGCCGCGATGGCCGAGGCCTGCGACCGCGGGTACGTGAGCATCCAGCAGATCATCGACCGGGCGCAGGCCGCCGGTGTGCTGCGGCCCGACTTCTCGCTGCCGGATCTGGCCTGCCTGATCTGGGCCACCTCCCGGGTGATCAGCGCCACGGTCGACGTCGCGCCGCAGGCCTGGCGGCGCTACCTCGAGCTCCAGCTGGACGGGCTGCGGGCCGGCGCCGCCCACGCGATCGACGTGCCGCCGATGACGGACGAGCAGGTCGCCGCCGCAATGCGCGCCTGAAGCGGAGCAAAGGCACGCACCACCCTGGCCCTTCGACAGGCTCAGGGAACGAACACCCAAACGTCCCCATCCTCATCGGTGGCCACGGCACTGACGTTCCCTGAGCCTGTCGAAGGGCGGGCCAGATCATCCCGAAGGATCAGGCCCGATCATCCTCGAGGCTGAGACCCAGTCGGCCCACGGTCGTGGCTTCGTCGGCCCGCGGTCTGCAGTACGGCCACCAGGACGCTGAAACCGCCGTATTCGTTGGGTTTCCGTGGCACCGTTGACGCGTGACCACCCAGCAACTCGGATCCGTACCGACGCCGATGCCCGTGCCCGCACCGGCCCCGAGCCGGCACCCGAGCGGCGCCGCGATCGCGATGATCATCGGCGTCCTGGGCACGATCTTGCTGGTCCGGATTGCGGTGCTCAGTGAGTCCGGCCAGCTGATCGACGCCGAAGCGACGGAGGTGCTGCACGCTCGGCAGGAGGCGCTGGAGCCGTTGCTGTCTGCGCTCGGCACGATCTCGACCGGCACGGTAGCCGTCGCCCTGGCCGCCTGCGTGGTCCTCGCGCTGGTCCGCCGCCGGTTCGCCGCGGCCGGCGCCGCCGTGTTGATCGTCGGCGGCGCGAACGTCACCACGCAGTTGATCAAGGCCGTGGTCGACCGGCCCGACTTCAGCAATGGCTTCGGTTCGCACAACAGCCTGCCCAGCGGCCACACCACGGTGACGGTGTCGATCGTGCTGGCTGCGCTGCTGGTCGCCCCGGTCGGCCTGCGGTGGCTGACCGTCGCCCTCGGCGCGTTCGCGGTCGTGTTCATCGGCATGTCCACCGTGGTGGCGGGCTGGCACCAGACGAGCGATGTGCTGGCTGCGCTGACCGTGACGCTGGCCTGGGCCGGTCTGGCGGTGCTGCTGCTCTCACTGCGACCGACGGAGCGGCCGAGGGGCGGCATCGGGGCCTTCTTCCTGGCGGCGTTCGGCGCCGCCGCGGCGGTGATCGCCCTGGTCGTGGCCGGGGTCCGACCGTACGACGGCTGGCACGGCGTCGAACCGGCGCTGACCGTACTCGCCGTGATCATGGGCGGGGCGGCACTCACCATCGCCTGGTTCGCCCGGCTCTCCGGCGCTCACGCCCGCTGACCGCAGACCCGCCGGCCCGGATCCGACTGGCACACTTCCTGGGTGACCGAGACCCAGTCCCCGCCCGCGGCCGGCGTGACGATCGACGGCGGACGCTTCGTCCGAGGCGCCGAACCGCACCAACTCATCTCCGGTGCCCTGCATTACTTCCGGGTCCCGCCGGCCCTGTGGCCCGATCGGCTGCAGCGGCTGGCGGCGATGGGCTGCAACCCGGTGGAGACCTATGTCGCCTGGAACTTCCACCAGCCCTGGCGGGATCGGGCTCCGTCGTTCGACGGTGATCGTGATCTTGGTGCGTTCCTCGACCTGGCCGCGGCGGCCGACCTGGACTTGCTGCGGCAGCTGCGGGATCGGCTGATCGAGCTCGGTATCGACGGCTGGCTGTTCACCTCCGACGGCCCCGGCCAGCTCTGGCTGCAGGGCGGCATGATCGACGACACCCTGGCCACGATCAACTTCGGCTCCCGGCAGGAGTCCGCGTTCGCGACGCTGGCCGAGCGGCGGCCGGGGCAGCCGGAGATGTGCATGGAGTTCTGGAACGGTTGGTTCGATCACTTCGGCGGTGATCATCACACCCGGCCCGGCGACGACGCGGCGGCCGAGCTGGCCGGCATCTCGCGGCCGGCCGATCAGTGAACTTCTATCTGGCGCGCGGCGGCACCAGCTTCGGCGTCTGGGCCGGGGCCAACGCCCTCGAGGACGGCGGCGACGTGATCCTGCAGCCCACCGTCTCCAGCTACGACTACGACGCCCCGATCGCCGAGGACGGCAGCACCACCGCCAAGTTCGATGCGTTCCGGGAGGTGATCGCGGCGCACACCGGTAGCACCCCGCCGGAGCCGCCGGACCTGCCGCAGCGACTGGCCGCAGCATCGGTCCCGGTGTCCGAGCGACTGGCGCTCGCCGCCGTGCTGGACGATCGGCCGGTGATCAACTCCGCGACGCCGCGCAGCTTCGAGGAGCTCGGCGTCCATCAGGGTGTGGTCCGCTACCGGACCCGGCTGACCGGCCCGTACGCCGAAGCGTCGGTCAGCCTGGACGGGCTGGCCGATCTCGGCACCGTGATCATCGACGGCCAGGTCCGCGCCCGGGTGGGCCGGATGGCGCTCGATGATCAGATTCCGGTCGGCCCGAGCCGGCTCGAGCTGGCCGCGGACAGCACGCTGGACGTGCTGGTCAGCTCGCTCGGCCGGATCAACTTCGGCCGCCACCTCGGCGACAGCAAGGGCCTGGCCGCGATCCGGCTCGAGTTCCAGCAGCAGCACGGCTACCAGCAGGCCGGGCTCGATCTCACCGAGTTGCCGGAGCTCGACTGGACCGGCCCGTCACCAGCGGCCGGCGAGCCCGGCTTCCACCGCGCCATGATCGACAGCTCCACGCCGGGTGACGGCTTCCTGGCCCTGCCGGGGTGGCACCACGGCTATCTGTTCCTGAACGGCTTCAACCTCGGCCGCTACTGGAGCATCGGTCCGCAGCGCACCCTCTACGCCCCCGCACCGCTCTGGCGGCCCGGTCCGAACGAGCTCGTCGTCGCCGAACTCGGCGCCGGATCCGGGACCGTGATCGAGCTGCGCTCCGAGCCGGAGCTCGGCTGAAAGATCCGACCTTCCTGGGTCGCAGGTTTCCCTAAGACATTCTTTAGGTAAGCCTTGCTTAAGTGGCCCCGAAGGACTAACTTCGCTGGCCGGGGGATGCGATCGCCCACCACGCCACGAAGGGATTGCGGTGTCCAGCTCTGCGCCGACACGGCCACAGCAGCGACTGGTGTCCTCCTGGCGGGGGACACTAGTTCGCCGCACCCTCTCCCCCGCCACCACGGACGCCCTCGACCGGGCCGCCCGGGACCTGGCCGAACGCTTCGATTCGCCCATCGACCCCGGGATCTCCGCGGCGGTCGATCGCCGACTGCCGGAGCTGCCGGACGAGGTGTCGGAGGCGATGCGGCCGCCGGGCGACGACGGTGCGGTGATCATCTCCGGGCTCCGGGTCGACGATGCCGGTCTCGGGCCGACGCCGGACAGCTGGCGGGCCGCCGGGACCGCGGGCTTCGATTTCGAGTTGATCATGCTGCTGCTGGCCCGGGCCGCGGGCGAGCCGTTCGGCTGGCGCGGCCAGCAGGACGGCCGGCTGATCAACACCATCGTGCCGTCCCGCGGCCAGGAGGTGTCCCAGACCGGCGCCAGCAGTGCCACCACGCTGGCGCCGCACACCGAGGACGCCTTCCATCCTGGCCGGGCGCACCTGATGCTGCTGGGCTGCCTGCGCAATCCCGACCGGGTCGGCACCACGGTCTCCTCGGTCCGCCGGGTCGAGCTGGACGATGATCACCGGCAGGCCCTGGCCGAGCCGGTGCTGCCGATCCTGCCGGACAGCTCGTACGGCACCGTTCATGATCACACGGATCATGATCACACGGATCATGATCACGAAGGGGCCCGGCCGACGCCGTCGCTGTGGGACGGACCGGACGGGACCACGCTGCGCTACGACCCCGCCTACACGCCGCTGGAGCGGGCCGAGCCGGACTATCGCACCGCCTACGGCCGACTGTCGGCCGAGCTCGACCGGGTCAAGATCACCGCCGTCCTCGACCCCGGCGAACTGCTGTTGATCGACAACGACCTCGCCGTGCACGGCCGGGTGCCGTTCACAGCCCGCTACGACGGCACGGACCGTTGGTTGAAGCGGGTCAACATCCGGCTGGCCGATCGCGTCCGGCGCGCGGCTGAGGCGGACGAGGACGGGTACGGCGAGTCACTTGTCGAACCGTTCGCCGGATGAACCAGTCGTACGAGTCCGCGCCGCTTCGCCTGCTCAGCCGGACCGACCTGGCCGACGTGCCGTTCCCGCCCGCCGAGGTGGTGGCGGCGGTCGAGCAGGCCTACCGCAGCTACGGCTCCGGCACCGCCGAGAACCCGACCAAGATCACCGTCGGCGGGGTCCATGATCGTTCCGTCGCGTACGCGATGCTCGGCCGGGACACCGACCGCGGGGTGGTCGCGATGAAGACGTCGTACACTCATCGCCCCCACGACGACCGCGGCGGCAAACGCTACACCACGATGATCATGCTCTACGACGACACCACCGGAGCGCCGATCGCGCTGCTGGACGGATCCCGGATCGGCGCGCTGCGTACCCCGGCCGTGTCGGCGCTGCTGGCCCGCGAGACCCGGCGGACCGACGCCCGGAGCGTGCTGCTGATCGGCACCGGGGTGCAGGGCCGGAACGCCCTGCCGCACCTGCTGGCTGTGAATCCGGAGCTGGACCGGCTGATGCTCTACGGCACGCATCACGACGGCATCGACGCCGTCCGGACGATGCTGGCCGGTTACGACCCGGGCCGGTCGATCGAGCTGGTGACCGACCCGCGCGCCGCAGCCGGCGAGGCGGACGTGATCTTGGCGACCGCCGGTCCGGCGACCCGCGTCGCCGTGCAGTCGGCCGACCTGCGGCCCGGTTCGACGGTCGTCCTGGTCGGCTACGGGCTGGCGCCGTCGACCTTGGTCGACGCGGATCGGGCGATCGCCACCAACGCCGCGCAGATGGCGGTGACCGGGCGGGACATGGCCGGGCCGGACGGCATGCTGCGCCAGGTCGACGCCGAACTGCCCGAGGTGATCACCGGCCGGGTCCGGCTCCGGCAGGACGACACGCAGCGGATCTTCGCCTTCAACAGCGGCATCGTGCTGACCGACATCGCGGTCGCGCACGCGCTCGCCAAGCGGGCGATCGAGCTCGGCCGCGGCACCGAGGTGTCGCTCTGGTCATGACGATCTCCACCCCTGACCTCACCGCCCCCGGCACAGCGGTGCGCGACGTCACCGCGCCACCGCTGACCGCGCACCGGGACCCCTGGGAGCTCCGGCTGCTGGCCGACGATCGGCTGCTGGCCGACCTCGCGCTGGCCATCGGCGGCCCGTTCCATGTGATGTTTCCGGACCGGGTCACCGCCAACCTGTGGGCCTACCGGGCGGCGTTCGCCGAGGCCCGGGTGGACGGTGCGATCTACTACGCCCGGAAGGCCAACAAGGCGGCCTGCGTGATCACCGCCTGTGCCCGGGCCGATGCCGGCGTGGATGTGTCCAGCGTCGGCGAGTTGCGGGCCGCCCTCGGCGGCGGCATCCGCGGACCGGAGTTGATGATCACCGGTCCGGGCAAGTCGGACGAGCTGCTCTGGCTGGCGGCCCGGCACGGTGCGCTGATCGCGATCGACGCCGTCGATGAGCTGGACCGGCTGATCGCCCTCCGGCCCGACGGCTGCCGGGTGCTGCTCCGGGTCCGGCCCGTCGGGTCGGCGAGCCGGTTCGGGATGTCCGAGGCGGAGCTGGCGACCGCGCTCGACCGGCTCGGCGACGCCGGGCCGGATTCGATCATGGTCGACGGGTTCAGCTTCCATCTGTCCGGCTACGAGCCGGCACCCCGGGCTCGACTGGCCGGCCAGCTGATCGACCGCTGTCTGCGAGCCAGGGCCGCCGGACACCCGGCGTCGGTGATCTCGATCGGCGGTGGCTTCCCCGTCGACTACGCCGGTGCTGAGCAGTGGCGAGCCTTCGCCGGCGGCCTGCCGGATCGCTGGTGTCACGCCGGTCAGGGCGTCACGTCGCTCTATCCGTACCACTCGGAGGTGGCCGGCCCCGCGATGCTGATTGAGATCCTAGGCACCGACCGGCTGGCCGATCGGCTGCGGGAGCACGGGATCCGGCTGGCGATCGAGCCGGGACGATCACTGCTCGACCGAGCCGGCATCTCGGTCTTCGCCGTCCGCGGGATCAAGATCAGAGAGGACCGCGGGCTGCCGTACCGGCTGATCACGGTCGACGGCAGCAGCCTCAGCCTGTCCGAGCAGTGGTTCGGCAGCGAGTACGTTCCTGATCCGGTGCTCTGGCCGAGCGGTACGGAACCTACTCAGTGCGGCGCGGCCGCGCCGGTGCCCACCTGTGTCGGCGGCATCACCTGCCTCGAGTCCGACCTGCTCAGCCGGCGGCGGATCCCGATGCCCCGGGAGCCGCGAATCGGCGACCTGCTGGTCTATCCGAACACAGCCGGCTATCAGATGGACTCCAACGAGTCCGACTTCCAGAACCATCCGATTCCACCGAAGATCGTGCTCCGGCCCGATCTCCGCTGGAGCCTTGATCATGCCCGTGGAGAGACATCGTGATCTACACCAGAATGATCGACCTGATCGGCCGCACTCCCCTGTTCCAGCTCGCCGAGACCGGCAGCGAGACCAGGCTGCTGCTGAAGCTGGAGCAGTTCAACCCGACCGGTGCCGCCAAGATCAGGATGGCCCGGTCGATGGTGCTCGACGCCGAGGCCCGCGGGCTGCTCCGGCCCGGCGGCCGGATCGTCGAGTCGACCTCGGGCAACACCGGGCTCGGCCTGGCCGTGGTCGCGGCCGAACGCGGCTATCGGTTCACCGCGGTCGTCGACCGGCACGCCTGCGCCGACAAGCTCCGGACGATGGCGGCGCTGGGCACCGAGTTGATCTTCGTCGGCGACAATGATCATCTGGCCACCTCGGCTCGGGAGGATCTGGCCGAGCGGCTCGCGGCCGAGGAGCCGGGCGCGTTCTTCACCGAGCAGCACAACAACCCGGCCAACGCCGACGGCTACGCCGACCTGGCCGACGAACTGCTGGCCGATCTGGACGGGGCCGACGTCGACGTGTTGATCAGCGCCGTGGGCACCGGCGGCTCGCTGTTCGGCACCGCCCGGCGGCTCCGGCAGCGCGGCTCCGCGGTCCGGGTGATCGGGGTCGAGCCGGTCGGCTCGATCGCGTTCGGCGGCGACGGCGGCCCGTACTGGCAGTCCGGCACCGGCACCCCGCCGGGCGCGAGCATCGGCAGCGCGGTCGACTACACGCTGCTGGACGAGGGGCTCAAGGTGACCGATGTCGAGGCGTTCGCCACCGCCCGGGCCGTGGCGGCGCGGACCGGCCTGATGATCGGCGGCTCGGCCGGCGGCTCCGTACACGCCGCACTGACTCGGCTGGAGGACTTCGCCCCCGGCTCGACGGTGATCACCATCGTCTGCGACGGCGGCGAGAAGTATCTGGACACGGTCTTCGACGACGAGTGGATGCGCGCCCGCAATCTCCTCGACCTCCCCACCGAGTCCCGCGTCACCTCCCTCCTCACCCGCCTCAGCCCCCACCCCACGACCCCGACCCCGACCCCGACAACCCCCACCCCCGCACTCCTCCCCGCCTAAATTCCGCCGACCCGTCACATCCGCGGCCATTTCTGCGGCGTGTCGCAGCCGATGTGACGACTCGGCGGGAGCGCGGTCGGCGGTCGGCGGTCGGCGGTCGGCGGTCGGCGGTCGGCGGTCGGCGGTCGGCGGTCGGCGGTCGGCGGTCGGCGGTCGAGGAGGCTAGGACGGGAAGGACTCGCCGATGGCGGCGACACGGTGGCGGTCGATACCGGCGGTGCCACCGCACCTCCGCGCCGACCCGTCACCAGCGCCCCACCCCTCTGCGTCGACCCGTCACATCCGCTGCGACACGCCGCCAGAACGGCCGCGGATGTGACGGGTCGGCGGAATTTGGGGGCGGGTAAAGTCCGGGGAGGCGGTAAGCGTTTGCACTTCGCGGCATACCCCGTCGCGGACTCACACAACGACACCTACAGGTGGCGCAGATGGCGATGGCCGAGCTTGATCAACATCCCGAGCTTGACGTTCTTCCCGAGTGGCCGAAGGAGACCGTCGCCGTTCTGGTGACCCAGGACACAGAATCGGGGGCGCCGCATGCGATCCCGGTGTCCTGGCCGGTCCGGGCGGGTGATCATCGGATCCTGATCAGCCTGCGGCACAACCGCGGCTCGCTGATCCGGCTCCGGCAACGCCCGGAGGTGGCGTTGGTGATCGTCGGCGGCGGTGACGTCGCACTGTCGGCCCGCGGCACGGCCCGGGTGATCCGGGAGGAACTGCAGCCGGACGGCGAGTACGCCGGCGTGGAGATCACCGTCGCCGTGATCGACGATCATCGACAGGGCGCCTTCGCGGTTGCCGACGGGATCCGGCGGACCGTGTTGAACCCGGCCGAGCTGGAGTCGCTGGAGCACCGGGTCGCCGAACTGCGGGAGCTGGCCGAGGAATAGCCGGCCGAGAACGTGACGTAACTCAAACCCTTGCCGACCGGCAAGAAGTTGAACTCGGCGTAACGGATGGGTAGCGTCGCGGCAATGCCTGCGCGGACCACGGAACCCCAGAAGGTCCGTGACGCCTCCCTGGACAACGCGAAGGCCATCCTGATCGTCCTCGTCGTGCTCGGTCACGCCATCGAGGACGTACCGAAGGACGACCTGGTCGAGGGCCTCTACCGCGCGATCTATCTGTTCCACATGCCGGCGTTCGCGCTGATCACCGGCTATTTGTCCCGCCGGTTCCAGGCCTCGGTCGACTCCTACCTGAAGCTGCTCGGCACCCTGCTGGTGCCCTATCTGGTCTTCCAGGTGGTGCATGCCGCGATCGTCGGCTGGCTGGACGAGAAGCCGATGGCCATCGATCTGCTGCATCCCGAATGGACGATGTGGTATCTCGTCGCCGTCGCGTTCTGGCGGGTGCTGACGCCGATCTTCCGCGCGCTGCCGTTCGCGATCCCGGTGTCGTTCCTGATCGCGCTCGGCTTCGGCCTGGTGCCCAATCTGCCCGACGTGCTGGCGCTCGACCGCACCCTCACCCTGTTGCCGTTCTTCGTGATCGGCCTCGCCGCGACACCCGATGGCCTGAGCCGGATCCGGCGTTTCGGCGCCGTCCCGCTCGGCGTGATCTTCGTCCCCGTCGCCGTCGCGGTCTCCTGGTGGTCCCTCGGCCGGCTGGGCGGCGACGACTTCTGGTTCAGCCGCTCCTTCGTCCAGGTGGGCGACGACTCCACCCTGACCGGCCTGCTGCTGCGACTGGCCAGTTATTCCATCGGCCTGCTCGGCACGGCCTGGGTGCTCGCCCTGGCCGCCCGGCGCAGGTCGCTGCTGACGTACCTCGGCGTCAATTCCTTGTACGTCTACCTGTTGCACAGTGTGGTGCTGCTGCCGTTCCGGGACAGCGGCGTGATCGAGGGGCCGGACGAGCCGTGGCTGTTGATCATGAGCATCGCCTTCGCCGTCGGCCTGTCCGCCCTGTTGGCCAGCAAGCCGGTGACCGTGATCACCCGGCTCGTCGTCCAGCCACCGTTCGGCAAGATCGGCAAGATCGGCCAGACGGCGAAACCGGAGGCGGTGCCGGAACAGACCCGGCCGGCGCCCGCGCTGAAGCTGGAGCCCACCGTGGCGTTGGCGACCACCCCGCAGCGACCGGCGAGCCGGCGACCGCACCAGGCCCCGGCGCCCCGCCCGGACCGGCGCGCCCAGCCGATCCGCCGGACGCAGCCGGCGCGCCGCACGCCGGTCACCCGGCCGCAACCCGTGCTCCAGGCCAGCCCACCGCGCCGCGCCAGGCTGGATGACGACGAGCTCACCTTCGACCCTAGGGTTGAGGTACGGCCACGGCGCGCCGCCAACTCATTCTCGTCCCGCTGACCTCGTCCGGGACCGCCGAGTCGGCCGCCGTTCCTCGCTGTCGGCGTCATCAGGATGCCGACAGCGGATGGTAATCTTGTCAGTCAAGTTTGCACGACGGACATTGTGGAGCGGAGTGCTCGGATGCGCGGTCACCGATTCAGCTACGCGGCGAACATCTCGATCATGTTCGCCGAGCACGAGTTCCTGGACCGGCCCGCCGCGGCCCGAGCCGCCGGCTTCAGCATGATCGAGAGCTGGTGGCCGTTCCGTGGCCCGGTCGCCGACCAGGCGGAGATCGATGCCCTGATCACGGCGATCGACCAGGCCGAAGTCCGGCTGATCGGCCTCAATTTCTTCGCCGGCGACATGCCGGCCGGCCAGCGCGGCGTCGCCAACCGCCCGGCCGACCGGCCCGACCTGGCCGCGAACGTGCAGCAGGTCGCCGCGATCGCCGCCCGCACCGGCTGCCGGAAGTTCAACCTGCTGTACGGGCAACTCGACGACCGGTGGACCCCGGCCGAACAGTCGACCGCCGCCGTCGACGCCATCCGTGACACCGCCGAGACCGTCGCCGACTTCGGCGGCACGGTGCTGGTGGAGCCGCTGGCCCGCGGCCTGAACGGCGCCTATCCGTTGACCACGGCCGCCGAGGTGGTCGACGTGATCACCGAGGTAGCCGCGCCGGCCGGCAACGTCGGCCTGCTCTACGACGTGTTCCATCTCGGCAGCAACGGTGCCGACCTGGTCGCCGACGCCCATCGCCATGCCGACCGGATCGCCCATGTGCAACTGGCCGACAGCCCGGGCCGGGGTGAGCCCGGCTCCGGGACGCTGCCGATCGCCGCGGCCCTCGCCGCACTGCCCGCCGGCTACGACGGCGTGATCGCCTGCGAATACAAGCCGACCAGAGCGACCGAGCAGACGCTGGGCTGGATCGATGCCGTCGATCCGCCGTCCTGATGGATGTGTGAGACGGTAAGGCCGTGTCCGACCGGTTCACCCTTGCGCCGTCATCCCTGACCGACGCCCTGTACGAGGCCGTCCGGAAGCGGATCGTCAACGGCGACATCCCGCCCGGAGAGAAGCTCACCGAGCTGCGGCTGGCCAGCGAATACTCGGTGGCCCGGCCGACCGCCAAGGCCTGCGTCGAGCGCCTCACCTCGGTCGGGCTGCTCCGCCGCACCGCCCATCGCAGCGCCGTCGTGCCGGAATTCGACCAGGCCGAGATCCTCGACCTGTTCATCGGCCGGGAGGCGGTCGAGCGATCGGCCGTGCAGGCCCTGGCCAAGCGCAAGTTCGTGCCGATCCAGGCGACGAAGGCCCAGCTGGCGATCGAGCAGGCCGCGCAGGACCGGGACTTTCCGAGTCAGGTCGAGGCCGACATCGAGTTCCATTCCTCGCTGGTCGCCGCCGCCGGCAGCCGGCGGCTGGCCCGGATGCACGAGTCGATCATGGGCGAGGTGCAACTGACCATGGGCCAGTTCCAGGCCCACCGGACCGTCGACCCGCGCAGCGTCGCCGGTGAGCACGCGGAGATCATCGCCGCGATCAAGGCCGGCCGGCCACGCAAGGCCGAGGACGCCCTGGCCACCCACCTGCAGCACGCCCAGCAGCGGCTGCTCGCCCACCTCCAGCAGCCGGGTGACGTCTCCGCCTGAGCTAGTGCCCTGCGCCGGACACTAGCGGCAGTTCCTGCAGAGCTCGTCCAACGCCTGCGCCACCACCTCGGGCGCGGCGACGTAGCAGTTGTGGCCGCCCGGCAGCACGATCGGCTCGACGCCGAGGCGGTCCCGGGCCACCCGGGCCATCCAGTCGGGTTGCAGCGTCCGATCCTGGGCCGGCAGCAGGTACGCGCACGGCCGGAGCGACGGATCGACCGGCGGCCGTTCGGCGTACACGGCCGACAGATCACACAGCTCGAGGGTCGCCAAGCCGGCCCGCAGCCGGGGCAGGCTCGCGTCGTGGAACAGGAAGTGGGTGGCCAGCACGGGATCGGAGGTCGGATCGATCCCGATCCAGTCCGGCTGCAGCACGGCCTGCGGATCCGCCCGCACCTCGTCGATGAAGCTGCGCCCCGCCCGGAAGTCGGCGACGGCACCGGCCAGCCAGACCTGGAGCCGGGCCGCGAGCCGCTCGGCCAGCGCGGGCAGCAGCAGGCCGGAGGCCGAGTGGGCGACCACCACCGGCCGGTCGAGTTCGGGCAGTTGGCCGGCCAGCAGGTCGGCGTACTCGACGCTGGTCTCGGCGGCGGCACTCGGGATGCACACCGTCAGGGCGCGATGGCCGGCCGCCTCGAGCCCGGCGACGAGTTCGGCGAAGCCGGCCGCGGATTGGGTGCTGCCGTGCACCAGCACGAGGTCGGTCATCAGTCGCCCCCGGACCGCTGCGCGATGTAGAGCTCGACACCGTCCAGGATCCGATCCAGGCCGAACCGGAACGACAGGTCGGGGTTGGTCGCCGCGTTGTAGGTCTCGCCGGTCGTGGTGCCGACCCGGGCGGCCAGCGGGAAGCTGGTGCCGGCCATCACCCGGTCGAGGATCGGGGCGTTGATCTCCCACCACTCGGCGTCGGTCAGGCCCGAGGCCTCCTGGGTCCGCTTGACCTCGATGTTCATCTGGGCCGCGCCGGCGGCGAAGCCGGAGACCAGGGTGATCACCTGGTCCATCGCGATGTCGTCCAGGCCGATCCCCTCGATCGCAGCCAACTGCCACTCGTAGCGGATGACGACATTCGGCCCGAGGTTGCCCCGGATCGACTCGGCCTGCAGCAGCCACGGGTGCCGCAGATAGGCGTCGTAGAGCTGCTGGCAGACCCGCCGCAGCCGGGTCCGGATCGCGCCGCGATGCGGCTTCAGCGGCTCCTCGCCGGCCACCTCGTCGACCATCAGGCTGACCAGCTCGGCCCGGTTGGCCACATAGGTGTAGACCGACATCACCCGCAGGCCCAGCCGATCGCCGACCTTGCGCATCGACAGCGCGTCCAGCCCCTCGGCGTCGGCGATCGCGATGGCAGCCCGGACCACGTCGTCGACACTCGAACTCTGCTTCGGGCCACGGCTGCCCTCCCGGGCGCCGAGCTCCCGGCGCCAGAGCAGCCGCAGCGTGCGATCGGTGTCCTGCTGCACGTCATCCGCCATAGCGGCAGCATAGGCGGAAATTCTCCGTTGAGTGTACGATGTTTAGCTGGTACGATCTCCGTACAGTATACGGAATAAGGAGGACGGTGGATACGATCCACTCACTTGAGGCCCGGTCACTGCGCAAGCGGTACGGGTCGACCCATGCCCTGGACGGCTTCGACCTCAGCGTCCAGGCGGGCACCATTCACGGACTGCTCGGGCCGAACGGCGCCGGCAAGAGCACAGCCGTGAAGGGACTCAGCACCCTGATCGACCTCGACGGCGGCCAGGCCGAGGTCGCCGGCTACGACCTCGCCCGGCAGCCCGGCCAGGTCCGCCGCAGCATCGGCCTGATCGGTCAGAACCCGGCGGTGGACGAGGTGATCACCGGCGCCGAGAACCTGATCATGTTCGGCCGGCTGTTCGGCCTGACCAAGCGGGCCGCCACCGCCCGTAGCGCCGAGTTGCTGGAGCAGCTCGGCCTGACCGACGCCGCCAAACGGCCGGTGTCCACCTATTCGGGCGGGATGCGGCGGCGACTCGACATCGCCGCCGGACTGATCCTCACCCCGGCGGTCCTGTTCCTGGACGAACCCACCACCGGGCTGGATCCTCGGGGCCGGAACGAGGTCTGGGCCAGCGTCCGCGAGGTGGCCCGGCAGGGCACCACGGTGCTGCTGACCACGCAGTATCTGGACGAGGCCGACCAGCTGGCCTCGATGATCTCGGTGATGGACCACGGCCGGGTGATCGCGGACGGCACCCCGGACGCTCTGAAACGTCAGCTCGGTGGGGATCGGGTGGTGATCACGCTGTTCGAGCCCGATCAGGTGACTACCGTGGCCGAGGCTCTCGGCCGGCTGGCCGGATCGCAGGTGATCACCGACGCCGAGACCCGGACGGTGACGGTCGAGGCCAGCCGTTCCGGCTCGGGGACCCTCGCCGACTGCGTCCGGGCCCTGGACGCGACCGGGATCGAGGCCGAGGACGTGATCTTGCGACGACCGACGCTGGACGAGGTCTTCCTCGCCCTGACCGGACAGGACCCGTCCGAACAGGAGGTGGCCCGATGAACGCGATCAGGGGCAACAGCGTGATCAACGGCTGGGTGCTGACCAAGCGGGAGCTGCTGCACTGGGTGCGGCAGCCCTGGGGGCCGATCTTCAACCTCGCCTTCATGGTGCTGCTGTTGATCATGTTCGGGGTGCTGCTCGGCGGGGCGATCCAGGTCCCCGGCGGTGAAGGGGACTACATGGGGTTCCTGCTGCCCGGCATGTTCACCCTGGCCATGATGTTCGGGCTGGAAGGAACCATGACCGCGATGGCCACCGACGCCAAGCGGGGCATCACCGATCGGTTCCGCTCGATGCCGATCGGCAGCACGGCCGTCGCCTTCGGCCGGATCGGCGCCGACATGCTCACCTCCGTGGTGGAGCTGGTGATCCTGATCATCGGTGGCCTGCTGCTCGGCTGGCGCGCCGGTGGCTCGATCGGCTCGGCGCTGATCGCCGTGCTGCTGTTGCTCTGGCTGCGGTTCGCGCTCCTCTGGTTCGGCGTGTTCCTGGGCCTGACCATCCGCGGCGACGGTGCGCAGACCGCGGTGTCGGTGCTGGTCTGGCCGATCGGCTTCCTGTCCAACATCTTCGTCTCGCCCGAGACGATGCCGTCCTGGCTGGCCGCGATCGCCAGCTGGAATCCCTTGTCCGCAACGGCAGCTGCCACTCGGCAGCTGTTCGGCAACCCGACCGGGATCACCGGCGGCCCGCTGGTCGACAACGCGTTGATCATGGCCATTGGCTGGCCGCTGTTGATCACCGCGATCTTCCTACCGCTGTCGGCCCGGGCCTACCGCCGGCTCCGCCGCTGACCCGACGATGATGATTGTGGTCAGTCGGGCTCCGAGACGGGGCTCGACTGACCACGATCCTCGCCGGCGGTCACCCGGCCCAGGATCCCAGGGTCCCGGTGGACAAGCAGCGGCGAGGTCGGGTCACTGCTTGAGCGCGTGGACCCGGGCCACCGTCCAGCCGCCCGAGGCGGACGACTCGACGCCGACCACGCCGACCAGGTTCTTGCTGTCGTCGATCACCTGATTGAGCATGCCGACGTGCAGATCTCCGGTGTAGTAGCCGGTCTCGGCCTGGACCAGGCAACGGCGCCAGTTGTTCTGCGCCATCAGCCGGCCGCCGTTGGTCACCCACATCAGGTAGATCGTTCCCTTGATGCTCTCGTGCGGCGCGCACAACGGATAGCTCGTGGTCGGGCTCTGCAACAGATAGAGCCCCTTCGGATACGCCGTGCTGCCGTTCATCCCGCCGACGTTGAGGTTCCACGGCCGGTCGTACTGGGCCGTCGACCCTTCGACCACCACGTCGGAGAAGCCCAGGTAGAGGTCGGTGATCGAATCCACCTGACCCATGGTCTTGTAGTAGCTGAACGGCTGCTTGGAGCCGAAGCCGATGCCGCCGTTGGGATCGCTGCCCGGCCAGGCGGCCGAGACCAGCGCCATCTGACCGAGGGTGTTGTTGCGCAGCTGGCTGAGCTGCCAGGTCTCGGTGCCGCCGTTCGACCAGGTGATCACCAACTGGCCGGTGTTGTCGGTCCCGGTGAAGGAGTAGCTGCCGGACCAGCTGCCCGAGGCCGAGGAGGTCGCGGTGAAGATCGGGCAGCTGGCCACGCCGTTGCAGGGCCCGGCCCGGCCGATCTCCGTCTTGGTTCCGGCGATCGACGGGTCGTACTGGGCGAAGTAGGCGCCGACCGTGCCGCTGGTCGCGGTGCTGGCGGTCAGCGCGTAGTTCACGTTGCGGACCCAGGGGCCGACGTTGGCGATCCGGCCGATGTTGGCCGACCAGGTGAGCCGGGTCAAACCGACGTCCGCATGGGCCGGAATGGTCGATCCGGTGATCAACAGCACGAGGAGCAGGAAGAGCGTCGAGCCGCGTCGGGCCAGGCGGCGGGTTCGTGGGCTGGGACGAGGCATCATCGGCTGCTCCGAGGTCGAATCCGAGGGGTTGCCGTGATCCTAAGCGCCGATCGACGACCACATCAATAGCTTCGGACATCCTGAATTCCCATAGTGGCCTGTCCTTAATGTGCCGAAATTACTCCCGGGCGCCGATCGCGTCGATCGGCCGGGTCCGCATCACCCGTCGGGCCGGAATGATCATCGACAGGACGGCGATCACCGCGGTCACGCCGAGGATCGCGAGGTAGACCAGCGGGTCGACGGCGGGGATGGGATCCGCCCGCTCGCTCAGCCCCAGGCTGACGCCGACCAGCGGCGGCACGGCGACCGCCGAGCCGAGCACAGCGGCGATCATGATCACCACGCCGGCCTCGATCCGCACCATCCCGGTGACCTGCGACTTCCCGGCGCCGACCAGCCGCAGCAGGGCGAACTCCCGACGCCGCTCCGCCGTCGCCATCACCAGGGTGTTGGCCACCCCGATCGCGATGTAGCCGAAGACAGCGATCAGCAAGATCATCGTCGCCAGCCCCTGCTGCTCGGACCTGCCCTGTGAGGCGGCGGTGAATTCCGCGCGATCCAGCACGGTCAGCCCAAGGTGGGCCGCGGCGAGCTGCTGCAGGGTCGCCTCCAGCTCGGCCTCGGCGCCCGGGGCGGCGGTGACCAGGACCAGGTCGCCCAGACCGTACGGGCTGTGCGCCAGCAGCTGATCCCTCGGCAGCGTCAGATCGCCGAATCCGAGCCCGTTGCCGTAGATCGCCACCACGATGGGATCCACCGGAGTCCCATCGCCCAGATAGAGCCGGATCCGACTCCCCACCGTCGCGCCGAAGATCTCCGCGCCGACCTGGCTGAGGGCGACCGTGTCGCCGCGCAGGTCGTCGGTGCTGCCCGTCCGGACGTCCAGGTCGACCGTCTCGGACAGCCGATCCGGCGTGACGCCCTGTGCCCCGAAGGCGCGCCGGGTCGGGTCCTTGGCGCCGGGCAGCACGTACTCACCGAGCAGTTGGGTGCGGACGACCGGAGTCGCCGCTGCGACGGCCGGGGGCGCGGCGAGCTGGTCGGCGATCCGCGGCGACAGCCCGGCCGGACCGCTGACCACGGTGTCGGCGACCAGTCCGGCCCGGGCCTGGTCGGCCGCGACCGCCATCCGGGTGCTGCCGCTGAACAGCTGGACCGAGGCGATTGCGATCGCCAGCACCAGCGGCGTGATCGCGGCCGCAAGCCGGCGGGAGTTCGCCGCGGTGTTGGCCGCCGCGAGATATCCGCCGACCGGCGACCCGCGCCGGATCAGCCGGCCGGTCAGCCGGATCGCAACGGCGACCAGGCGTGGCCCGAGCAGCGCCACCGCGATCACCAGCACGATCACCGACATCGCGGCCGCGCCGGTCGAGGCGTCACCGCCGGCGATGAGCGGCAGCATCGACAACCCCAACCCCACGACGAGCAACAGTGCCCCGGCCAGGGCCCGGACCAGCCCGAGCTTCGGGCTCTGCACGACAGCCTCGCCGAGGGCTTCGACCGGCCGGATCCGTGCCGCCCGGCGGGCCGACAGCCAGGCCGCGACCCGGGCCGCCCCGAGGCAGAGACCCACCGCGACCAGTATCGGGACCGGACCGACGACGATCTGGAAGTCGGCCGGGATCAGGTCGATCACCGCGAAGGCGTCCCGGAGGATCGAGCCGAGCAGCACTCCGGGTAGCAGGCCGAGCAGCGCGGCGAGCCCGGCGACCAGGACACTCTCCAAGCCGATCAGCCGCTGCACCTGCCGCGGCGTCGCCGCGATCGCTCGCAGCAGGGCGAGCTCCCGGCGCCGTTGTTGCACCTGCAGCCCCAGCGTGCCGGCGACGATGAACAGGGCGACCATCAGCGCGACGCCGCCGAACGAGCCGGCGATGCCGACCAGGTTGCCGCGGGCCAGGGCGATGTCGTGGAATTCGATCGTGCCGCGCTCGTCACCGGCGAACAGCCGTGCTCCGGCGGGCCTGACGACCTCGGTCAGTGCCGCGGTCAGCGCGCCGAGATCCGTTCCAGGGACAGGAATCACTCCGATCGCGTCCACCTGGTCCGGATGGCCGCTGAGCCGGCCCGCCTCGGCCTGGGTGAAGTACGCACCGAGCTGGCGGGGCCGGGATCCGGCCCGTGGCTCGACGACCCCGACCACCCGATAGTCCCGGGGCACCGCGCCGAGCGCGGCGGTGAACCGATCACCGGTCTCGAGTTGCAGGGCTGCGGCCAGCCCGCCGTCCAGCACGACCTCGTCATCGCCGGCCGGTGCGCGACCGGCGGTGATCATGAACGGTCCGAGGGCCGTCGCCTCCCAGCCGTGGCCGAGGGCCGGCACACGGCCCAGATCCACGAGGATGCCGTCTCGCGCCGGGGCGACCGGAAAGCTGACGTCACCGATCGCCGCGCCGACGCCCGGGGCTCCGGCCACGGTCGTCGCCAGGTCGGCGGGGATCCGGACCTGGCCACCGTACGGCCGGCTCGGGACATTGGGATCGGCCAGCGACTGCTCCGCGCCGACCACCAGCGGGGCGCCGGCGTAGCGTTCCGGCGAGGCTCCGGAAGCCAGGCCCGACTGGAGCAGGATGCCGCAGCCGGTGATCAGTGCCGAGGCCGCGAACAGAGCGATGAAGGCGCCGACAAACCCGCCGGCTCGGCCGCGGACGGTTCGCCAGGCCAGTCCGATCATGATCGCTCCCGGCCGAGCCTGGTCATCCGCTCGGCCACCAGGTCGGGCGTCGGCCGGTCGAGGTCACCGGCCCGCGCACCGTCGGCCAGGAAGACGACCCGGTCGGCCCGGGAGGCCGCCACCGGATCGTGGGTCACCAGCAACACCCGCTGGCCGAGCGTGTACACGAGCCGCGCCAGCAGGTCGAGCACCTGGGTGGCCGTCTGCGTGTCCAACGCGCCGGTCGGCTCGTCGGCGAAGACCACGGCCGGCCTGGTGATCAGCGCCCGGGCGATCGCCACCCGCTGCTGTTGCCCGCCGGACAGCTCGTTCGGCCGGTGCCCGAGTCGGTCGGACAGACCCACCTGGTGCACGATCTCGGCCAGCCAGGCCCGGTCGGCGGTCAGCCCGGCCAGCCGCAGCGGGAGGGTGATGTTGTCCTCGACAGTGAGCGCGTTGATCAGGTTGTAGGCCTGGAAGATGAAGCCGATCTTGGTCCGGCGCAGCTCGGTCAGCTGGGTCTCGGTG
Organism: uncultured Actinomycetota bacterium; assembly: GCA_963746025.1. Classification (GTDB taxonomy): domain Bacteria; phylum Actinomycetota; class Actinomycetes; order Propionibacteriales; family Propionibacteriaceae; genus Microlunatus. The sequence continues at coordinate 368,917 of CAVUZU010000006.1, read as the reverse complement.
AGTTGGGCCAGATCGACGGAGCCGAGCCAGACCGAGCCGGTGGTCGGCCGGTCAAGCCCGGCGGCGCAGTGCAGCATCGTGCTCTTGCCGGAGCCGGACGGACCCATCACCGCCGTGAAGGTCGCCGCCGGTAGGTCAAGATCGACTCCGCGCAGGGCCTGGACCGCGCCGGCTCCGGAGCCGTAGACCTTGGTGATCGACTGCAGCCGTACGGCCTCCGCCGGATCCTTGATCAACTCGTCCACGCTCCTCGCCCCGCACCGCCGCCGCTGGTCGCCGGCTGGTTGTGCACGAGCGTAGGGAGCGACGGCTACCTTACGGAGCCCAGCAGTCCCCCGTCTTTCAGCTGCAGCTAACCCCCGTATCGGGCCGCGGCGACGCTCAGTTCCGAGCCGTGGGCGGCACGGTCGGGTCGAGAGCCTCGGCCGACCATTCATCGGCCACCTCCCGCTGTTCGGCGACGCTCAACTCCTGCCGCCGGGAGGCGAGCGACCAGCGGTGGCCGAACGGGTCGGTGAGCTGGGCGTAACGATCACCCCAGAACGCGTCCTCCGGCGGTGCGGTCGGGGTGGCTCCGGCGTCGACCGCGGTCCGGAACGCCTCGTCGACATCGTCGACGTAGAGGTGCAGCGCGACCGGGCTGCCGCCCAACGCTTTCGGTGATTCGTCGTCGAAATCGTCGTGCACCAGCATCCGGCCGCCCATGATCAACAGCTCGCAATGGAAGACCCGGCCGCCCGGACCGGTGTTGCGGATCAGCTCGTCGGCACCGAAGGCCGCGGCGTAGAACCGGACCGCGGCGTCAGTGTCGGTCACGGTCAACTGCGGGGTGATGCCGCGGAACTCGTCGTCGATCATGATCAGGAATCCTTATCGTTCAGCAGCCGCCGGGCCGGCGGCCGATCCAGCAGGCCGGCCAGGAAGCCGGCCTCGTCCCGGGCGGCGGCGAGCCCGGCCCGGGTGATCCGATACCGCCGCTGACGCTCGGCTCGGCGGTCGGCACGGACAGCCGCCGGGTCGATGCCGACCTCCTCGATCAGGCCGTCGACCCGGAGCCGTTGCAGGGTCCGGTAGAGCGTCCCCGGGCCGAGCACGATCCGACCGCCGGTGAGCTCGTCGACCTCCTTGATCAAACCCCAGCCGTGCCGCTCGCCCTCCGACAGCGCAAGCAGCAGGGCGAACTGGGCCGGGGTCACGCACTACCTCCGTCGAGTATGTCCACTTTGGATATATCCAGATTGGATGTATCTTAGCGCAAGTGGAGACGATCACGTCACGAGCCTGGTGGGCCCATCGGCAGGGCCTGCCGGGCCGCTGGTCGGGTCAGGATCCGGCCGAGGTGCTGGCCCGGACCGGCTGGGCCCGGACCATCGGCAGCGCCAACCCGTACCTGACCCTGTTCGCACGCGCCGGGATCGGGCGCGCGGCCGCCGACCGGGCCGCCGCCGAGGTGGCGATCTGCGAACTGCCATCGGCTCGCGGCTGCACCTATCTGCTCCCCGCCGCAGACTTCGCGATCGGCCTGGCGGTCGGCGCCGGTGCTCCCCGGGGGGAGCTCGCGGCGGCGATCAAGCACCTGGCCGTGACCCAGCAGGAAGTCGACCGGCTCGGCGCGTCCGTGCTGGACGCCGTCACCGAGGCCGACGAACCGCTTACTCCGCAGGCGTTGCGCGAGCGACTCGGCGACGCCATCCGCGGCCTCGGGGCCGAAGGCAAGAAGCGCGGCATGACCAGCACGCTGCCACTGGCCCTCGGCCTGCTGCAGTCCGCCGGTGAGCTGCGCCGGGTCCCGATCGGCGGCCGTCTTGATCAACAACGGTACGGCTACCGCCGCTGGACCCCGTCACCGCTGGCCGGCACGACGACGGATCCGGACGAGGTCGCCGCCGAGGTCGCCCGCCGCTACTTCGACTGGGCGGGTCCGGCCACTCCGGCCCACTTCCGCTGGTTCTCCGGGCTCTCGGCCGCGGCCGCCAAGCGGGCGATCGCGGCGGCCGAACTGACCCAGGTCGATCCCGACGGCTGGCTGCTGCCGGCCGACCTGGTCGCCGAGTTCGAGAGCTTCACCGCGCCGACGGATCCCGAGTACGCCCTCGTCGGCTGGATCGACGGCATCCACCTGCTGCACCGCGACCTCGGCCGCCTGCTCGACCCCGAGGACGCCGAACGCCCTTCCCCACTGGAGCCCAAGAAGCGACTGGCCGACCTGAAGGATCCGCCCTGCCAGTTGATCATCGACCGCGGTCGGATCATCGGCCTGTGGGAATTCGACCCCAGCACCGAGACGATCGCCCGCCGGCTCTTCGTACCCGAGGATGATCAGTTGCGCGCCGCCATCGCCGAAACCGAACGCTTCGTCGCCGAAGACCTCGGCGACGCCAAAGGCTCCAGCCTGGACAGCCCCAAGGCCCGCTCAGCCGCCGTGTCCGCCCTGCTCGCCACCCAGCCGACTTGTCAGAACTGAGGATGGCTATAGCCAGCACCAGTTCTGACAAGTCGGCGGAAGGTGACCCACAACCCCCACTCGGAGCCCAAGATCAGACTCCGGCCGTCTCCTTCGCAGACCGCTTCTTAGCCCGGTCAGACTTCTCCTTCTCTTTGGCAGCGCGGGCATCTTCCTCCGCTTTCTGCGCCGAGGTCTCCAACGCGCCGAGCAGGCCGGTGGTCTCGCCGGCATCGTTGCGGCCGTACCGGATCCGGGTGAACAGCGAGGACAGCCGGTCGGTCAGGTAGCCGATGGTCAGTCGGCCGAGCAGCCAGTAGCCGAGGGCGCCGTTCAGGACGCCGATCAGGACGGCCGCCCAGGGTCCCCACGGCTGCAGCACCGCGTAGCCGAGCACCAGGGCGCCGGCGGTCGGCGTGACCAGCAGCAGGCAGATCCAGATCGACAGGTTGACCTGCAGGCTCAGGTCGCCGCCGGCGTCGTTCGGCCCGACTCGGCGCCGCGGGTCGACACCGGGTGACACGGCCACGGCCGACAGGACCAGCGCCAGCCCGGAGGCGACGCCGATCAGGGCCGGCAGCCCGGCCAGGACCGCGGGCCAGGCCCAGTGCTCACCGGTGACCATGATCACCACAGCCGAAACGATCACCGCCGGCGGCGTGAATAAGATGATCATGGCCAGCTGCCGGCCCCGGACGTCGGCGGCGACCGTACCGCGGCGCTGCCCGACCACGGTCAGCCAGGCGGCTGAGCCGTCCTGGCCGTACAGGTTGCAACCGCTGAGGCAGATCATGAACACGATCACCAGCCCGGACAGTGGAGCGACGAGTTGGAAGATGCCGGACACCGACGCGAAGACGCCGATCACCAGGCCGGTGTAGATCCCGCTGCGCCATTCCAGCTTCCGCCACGGATCGCGCCACCACTGCCGCAGTTCCTTTCCGATCACCGCGCCGAGCTCGGTGGCCGGCAGCAGCCGCCGGCCGGACAGCACCCGGCTGCCGGCCGGTCGTCGGGTCCGCCGCCCGGTCCGCGAGCCGAGGTGCGGCCGGAGCAGGAACGCCGCCAGGGCGAGCAGTCCGGCGGTCGTTCCGGCCAGGATTCCCAACCAGCCCAGGGCCGCCGGCCAGTCTCCGGCCGCCGCGGCCTCGACGGCGCGGATCGGCCACGAGCTCGGCCACCAGGACAGTACGGTGACCGCGACAGAGTCCGGCAGTCCGAAGTTGATCAACTCCGGCACGGTACGGATCGCCTGGGTGATCACCATCCAGCCGGCCAGCAGGCCGCCGATGATGAAGCCGAACTGGATCGCCGCGATCTCCACCCCGAGCCAGGTCCGCATCGCCGAGCCGAGGGCGGCGTAGACCAGCCGGGACACGATGATCGTCAGCACCCAGGACAGCACCGCGGCCGGCACGGCGATCACGGTCGCCACCGGGTTCAGGGCGATCGCGTGGACCAGGATCGCGAGCCCGGCCAGCAGCAGGTACGACGAGGCGACGCCGGGGAACACCGCAGCGAGCAGACCCAGCGCCAGCTTCTTCCGGTCGATCGGCAGCAACGTGAAGTACTCGGCCCGCAGCACTCCGGCACCGGACATGGTCACCGGCCCGAGCGCGGCACCGACGAACCAGCCGGCCATGATCAACATCAATACCTCGGAGCGCACGCCGGCGTCCGTGGCGAACAGGCCGGCGGCCCAGGTGACCAGCACCAACAGGGCCCCGATGATCCAGCCCGCCAGTCGGGTGCCCATCGGGGAGTGCCGCAGCATGGCGAACTTCATCGAGATCAGGACCCCAACCATGACAGCTCCTCCCCGGCCAGGTCGCGCTCGCCGACCAGTTCGACGAAACGATCTTCGAGACTGCCACCGGCCCGCACCTCGTCCAGCGTCCCCTCGGCGGCGACCTGACCGCGGGCGATGATCGCCACCCGGTCGCACAGCTGCTCCACCAGCGGCATCACATGACTGGACATGATCACCGTGCCGCCCGCGGCGACGAACCGACGCAGGATCTTGGTCAGCACCCGGCCGGAGACCGGGTCGACCGCCTCGTACGGCTCGTCCAGCACCAGCACCTTCGGCGAGTGCAGCAACGCGGTGGCCAGGCCGATCTTCTTCCGCATGCCGGTCGAATACTCCATCACGATCGTGCCGAGCTCCTCGGCCTCCTCCAGCTCGAGGATCCGCAGCAGCTCCGTCGTCCGCGCCTTGATCACCGTACGGTCCAGGCCGCGGAGCAGGCCCCAGTAGTCGAGCAGTTCGGCCCCGGTCAGCCGTTCCGGCAGCGCCAGCCCGTCCGGCAGCACCCCCAACGCCTCCTTGGCCCGGATCGGTTCGGCCCACACATCGATACCGAGCACCCGGGCCGTGCCCGAGGTCGGCCGGAGCAGACCGACCGCCATCGACAGGGCCGTGGTCTTGCCGGCGCCGTTCGGGCCGACCAATCCGAAGAAGGAGCCGCGCGGCACCGCCAGCGAGACATCGTCCACGGCGACCTTTCCGGAGAAGTCCTTGCGCAGCAGGTCGAGCTCGAAGGCGTTGATCAGTTCGGTCATGATCCAAGCCTGGCCTGGCGCGGTCGTGCGGGGTAGCTGCCGATCGGCCAGATCGGTTGGCCGACCGGCCAGAGTCGGACCGACGGACTGGCACCCCGACCGGCCGGCGCCGCTAATCTCGTGCCATGTCCGCAGCCGTCGCCACGCCCAGTCCACGGCTGCGGCGCTACGCGAGCCTGCTGAACCCGTTCGCGGTGACCCGGCGCCGCCAGGACTGGGCGGTCGACATCCTGATCTTCATCATCGCGGTCGCCGAGATCGCCGCGACTCCGGTGCTGATGGCGTATATCTACGCCCGACTGCCGGACTGGTGGCTGCCGCTCGATCTGACCGGCGGCGCGCTCGGTGCGACCGCGCTCTGGTGGCGCCGCCGTTACCCGCTGCTGATCGGCTATCTGCTGGTGCCGATCGGAGGACTCTGCCTTTCCGCCGGGGTGCCGGCGATCGTCGCGGTGTTCACCGTCACCGTGCGGCGTCGCACCATCGACTTCCTGCTGCTGACCGCGGCTCATCTGGCGATCGCCATCCCGTTCTATTTCCTGATCCCGCTGACCGACCAGTTCCTGCTGTGGGTGGTGTTCATGATCCTGACCTACGGCACGGCGATCGGCTTCGGACTGGCCGCCCGGGCCCGGCTGCAGGTGATCGCCGGCCTGCTCGACTCCGCGGAGCGGGACCGGATGGATTACGAGCAGCAACTACACCTGGTCCGGCACGCCGAGCGGCAGCAGGTCGCGCGGGAGATGCACGACGTGCTGGCCCACCGGATCTCGCTGCTCTCCGTGCACGCCGGTGCGCTGGAATATCGGACCAGGACCGCCGCTGAGCAGGGCCGCGCGCTGACCGACGAGGAGATCGGGTCGTCCGTCGAGGTGATCAGGGAGTCGGCGCACCAGGCGCTGGAAGAGCTGCGCCAGGTGCTGCAGGTGCTCCGCGCCGACACCGATGATCAACTCGATCCCGATCCAGCCGACCTTGATCAACTCGGCGCAGATCAACTGGGCACCGCACCACCGCAGGTCACCGTGGCCGCGTTGCCGACCTTGATCGGCGAGGCCAGGGCGGCCGGACAGGTGATCACGCTGCATCAGACCGTCGACCAGAAACGGCTGTTGACTCTGGACGAGCAGGTGCAACGGACGATCTTCCGTACTATCCAGGAGGGACTGACGAATGCCCGTAAACACACCCCGGGAGCGGTCGTCGACATCGAGCTGTCCGGCTCGGCCGACTCGGGAGTACGTGTCGTGATCAGCAATCCGTTGCCGATCGGCACCACTCAGGCCGAGATCCCGGGCGCCGGAGTCGGGCTCACTGGACTGGCCGAGCGGGTCCGGCTGGACGGCGGCCGGCTGTCCCGCGACGTCGCCGACGGCCGGTTCGTGCTGACCGCACGGTTGCCATGGCGCAACTGAGCGACCAGCCGGTCCGGGTCGCCCTGGTCGACGACGACGCCCTGGTGATCACCGGCCTGCGGATGCTGCTGGCCGGCGACCCGCGGATCGTCGTCGTGGCGGAGCTGACCGACGGCGACCAGGTGCCGGCCGCGATCCTTGATCATCGTCCGGACGTCGTGCTGATGGACCTCCGGATGCCGCGGGTGGACGGGATCGAGGCGGTCCGCCGGCTCGGCGAGCAGGCCGATCCGCCGCCGGTGATCATGCTCACCACGTTCGACGCCGACCAGACCGTGCTGGCCGCGATCCGGGCCGGGGCGGCCGGCTATCTGGTCAAGGACGCGCCGCCGGAGCAGATCGTCGCCGCCATCCACGCGGCCGCGGCCGGCGAACCGGTGTTCAGCCCGACCGTGGTCCGGACCCTGCTGCGGCATACCCGAACGGATCCGCGACCGACCGAGCCCGAGGTTGCGGCCGGCACGCGATCGGCTTTCGACGCCCTCTCCGAGCGGGAACGGGCGATCGCCCGGGCCGTCGCCGCGGGCCGGTCCAACGCCGAGATCGCCGCGGAGCTGTATCTGTCCGCCGGCACGGTGAAGGCCGAGATCTCGACCATGCTGGGCAAGCTCGGCGTGGACAACCGGATCCAACTGGCGATCCTGAGTTACCGACTGGACACGCCACCGCCAGATCTGGCTTAAGCTGACTTATGTGAGCCTAACCTACACACGCTTCGGTCGACGGCAGGCGCTCGGACTGCTCGCCGCCGCCACCGCCGCTCCGCTGATCGCCGGCTGCCAGGGCACCGGGCGGCCGGAGGCCGATACCTCGGCCGGTCCGGACGCGGCGGGATTCCCCGTCACGATCGAGCACGCCCGCGGCAGCACGACGATCGCCGCGCCGCCGACCAAGATCGTCACCGTCGGCTTCACCGACCACGAGTTCTTCCTCGCGCTCGGCGTCCAGCCGATCGGGGTTCGCGCCTGGTTCGATGCGGACATCGACCACACCTGGCCGTGGATCAAGCCGGCCTGGGGCGACACCAAGGTGACCTACATCGGCAGCCAGGAACTCGATTACGAGCAGATCGCCGCGATCGGCCCGGACGTGATCGTCGGCCTGTACGCCGAACTCGAGCAGGACGTCTACGACCGGCTGACCGCGATCGCGCCGACCGTGGCCGAGGACCCGGACAGCGCGCCGTACACGACGGACCGCGCGGTCATGTTCCGCAATGCGGCCAAGATCCTCGGCAAGACCGCCGAGGCCGACAAGATCCTGGTCGACCTCGATCAGCGGTTCGCGACGGCCCGGGAGCAGAACGCCGACTTCGCCGGCCAGACGGCGGCCGTGGTCGATCCCGGGCAGAAGACCTTCTACGCCTTCTCCAAGACCGATCCGCGGGGCCGCTTCCTGGCCGATCTCGGCTTCGCCGAGCCGACCGAGCTGAACCAGGTGATCGGCGACAAGTTCGGCGCCGAGATCTCGCCCGAGCGGATCGACCTGCTCGACCTGGACCGGTTGCTGCTGCTCGCCGACGCCGAGACCCGGACCTGGCTGGCCGGGAACAAGATCTATCAGGCGATGGCTGTCGTCAAGGAGAAACGGACCCTCGAGATCCCCTACTACGAGACGCCGTTCGCCGGCGCCGCGATGGCGTACAACACCCCGCTCAGCGTGCCGTACGCCCTGGACAACCTGGTCCCGCAACTCGCGGGCGCCTGACGATCTCGCCGACCCGTCATATCGGCTACGACTCGCCGCAGAAACGGCCGCGGATGTGACGGGTCGGCGGAATTTAGGGGAGGCGGGCTACGAGGTCGCGGTCGTCGACCTCGAGTTGGCGTTGGCGTAGTTGGCCGAGCAGGTCGGTGGCGATCGCGGCGTATTCCGGGGCCTGGTAGACGTTGATCAGTTCGGCGGCGTCGAGGTCGAGGTCGTAGAGCTCGAATTCCGTCGCGACGAACTTCTCGCCGGCGCCGGGAGCATGATCGAGATAGCAGATCAGCTTGTACCGGTCGGTCCGGACGCCGAGCTGGGCCGGCACCCGGTGCGGATCGGACAGGTGTTCCCAGTAGCGGTAGTAGACGCTGCTCTGCGGCTGCTCCGGTGGCCGCCCGGCGAGTGAGTCGATCATGCTGAAGCCCTGCAGCCGGTCGGGTCGGTCCAGCCCGGCCAACTCGAGCAGCGTCGGCGCGAAGTCGATGTTGGTCACCAGATCCGCGCAGCTGCTGCCCGGTTCGATCAACGGCGGATAGCTGATCAGGAACGGCATCCGCAGCGACTCCTCATACATCAGCCGCTTGTCGTACCAGCCGTGATCACCGAGGAAGAAGCCCTGGTCCGAGGTGTAGATGATCACCGTGTCGTCGGTCAGCCCCTCGTCCTCGACCCAGTCCAGCACCCGGCCGACGTTGTCGTCGATCGAGGCGACGCAGCGCAGATAGTCCTTGATGTAGCGCTGGTAGCGCCAGGACCGCTGCTCCGCCGGAGTCAGGCCGTGCGGCACCGACTGCTTGAGATCGGTGTCGTTCAGGTGGTCCATGCTCATCTTCAGGCCGGCCAGCGCCTGCGCCCGGCCCTGATGATCATCGGTGAAGGTGTCCGGCTCGGGGATGTCGACATCGTCGTAGAGCTCGGCGTGCTTGCGGTCCGGCTGCCACGGCCGATGCGGCGCCTTGTGGTTGATCATCATCAGGAACGGCCGCTCCCGGTCCCGCCGGTCCAGCCAGCGCAGCGACAGGTCGGTGATGATGTCGGTGACGTAGTCGGGATGCCGCTCCCGGCCGTCCGGGCCGATCAACTCCGGGTCGTGATAGTCACCCTGCCCGGGCAGCACCCGCCAGTAGTCGAAGCCGGCCGGGTCACTCCCCGGCCCGTGCCCGAGATGCCACTTGCCGACCACGGCGGTCTGGTAGCCGGCCTGCCGGAGGTCCTTCTGCACCTGGGGCCGGGTGTTGTCCAGGGTGTCGAACAGGGTGCGAACGCCATTGACGTGGTTGTATTCGCCGGTCAGGATCGCGGCCCGGCTGGGAGTGCAGATCGCATTGGTGCAGAAGCAGTTGTCGAACCGCATCCCGGCGGCCGCAATCCGGTCCAGCTGGGGAGTTTGGTTGATCCGGCTGCCGTAGCTGCCGATCGCATGGGCGGCATGATCATCGCTCATGATCATGATCAGATTCGGTCGTCGCAGGCCCTGATCCATGATCGCATCGTATCCGTCGGTCCCGGCTGCGACGCTCGGGCATCCGACTTGGCGGCTAGGGCTCCTTCGCCGCTTGACGATGGCGCGGCTTCCTCGCCTTGGGTGATTCCGTGGTGCCGTTGCCGTTGCCGTGGTCGGCACCGAACGGGACGAATGGCATCGTCAACGGCAGGGCGGCCAGCCGCATCAGTTGCAGGACGTTGTCGTCGCCGGCCGTCTTGTTCAGCCGGAGTCGGCCACAGTCGGTGCAGCGGTGAATGAGGACCCAACGCCCCGCACCGCGGACGGTGACTGCGATCGGCTCCATGCCTCCGGAGCAGTCGGCCTTGCGGTCACCGGGGACGTTGCGGTCGAGATGCCGCGACCAGAGGCAGCCGGGGCAGTGATTGCGATGCGTGGTGCCGGGTGCGTCGAGGGAGACCTCTACGCCGCAGTGCCCACACTGGAACGAACGTGCGAATGCCAAACCGAAGGACCTTTCAAGGCGAGCGTGCAGGGCGGGATGGTCATCGATCTCGCCTCCCTTCGATCCGGCAATGAGATCACCCACACCATCAGCCGCGACCGCGGTCCGTCAACCGGTTATCGGCCTGCTACGCCCGAAAGAGGGCGGCGACGAGGTTGTTGATCCGGAGGTCGTTGCCTTCGAGGAGTTCGGAGCCGCGGTTGGGGACGTAGCCGAGGGTGCGGCCGCGATCCGGATCGGCCAGCGCGAAGGATCCGGTGGCGCCGCCGTGGCCGAAGGTCCCGGATGGAGCGGTGGCCGGAAACAGCGGGCCGCCGGGCAGCATGAAACCGAGCCCGAAGTCGGTACGGAAGCGGAGCACCTCGTCGATCCCGGTGGCGTGTGGACGACGCACCTGGTCGAGCAGTTCGGGCCGCAGCAACCGAACCCCGTCCAGCTCACCGATCAGGGCGGCGTAGGTCCGGGCCAGACCGTGGGCGGAGGCGACCCCGTCGGTCGACGGCGCCTCCACCTGGACGAACCGCGGATCGTTGGCGGACTCCCAGCCGAAGTCCATGCTGCCGTACATCGCCCGGTAGGTCAGCGAGGTCGGATCGTTCAGCGCCTCGTACAGCGGTCGCAGCTCCGGCACGTCGGCCCCGAGCAGGACCGACTCCGGATCCTCCGGAGTGATCAGCTCCGCCAGCCGCGGCAGCTCCGAGTCAGGCAGTCCGATCCAGCAGTCGAGGCCGAGCGGACCGGCGAGCTCGTCGGCGAACCAGCGGCCGACGGTCCGGCCGGTGACCCGCAGCACGATGGCGCTCAGCGCGTGCCCGATGGTCAGCCCGTGATAGCCGTGTGCCGTGCCCGGCGGCCATTCCGGGCGGGCGGCGGCGATCGCGTCCATGATCGGAGTGCCGGTCACCTCGTCGGCGTAGCTGATCGGGTGATGGGCCAGACTGACCACGCCCGTGCGGTGGCTGAGCAGCGTTCGCAATGTGATCTTGCTCTTGCCCTCCGCCGCGAACTCGGGCCAGTAGCCGGCCACCGGTTCGTCCAGCGCGAGCAGCCCACGATCGACCAGGGTCAGCGCGGTCGTTGCGGCCAGGGTCTTCGTCACCGAGGCGATGTTGGCCAGCGTGTCCTGCCGCCAGGGCCGCTGCCGGCCCAGGTCGGCGTAGCCGCCCCACAGGTCGACCACCGGCCGACCGGCGGCATAGACGCAACAGCTCGCACCGACCTCGAGACCGTCGGTGAAGTTGCGCTCGAAGGCGGCCCGCACTGCCGCGAACCCCGGGTCACACTCGCCCTCGATCATGATGATCACCCTCCGCCAGACTCCCAACCGACCGGTCGGTTGGGAGATTCACGGTAACACGGCGCGGCGGCGGCCGACCAGATGATCCCGGACGGCCGGATCCTCGGCCAACTCGATCGCGCGCTCGAAGGCCTCGGCCGCCTCGTCGGACGATCCGGCCCGATTGAGCAGCACCGCGCGGGTCGCGTGATAAGGCTGGAGCCGCTCCAGCTGCGAGTCCTCGGCGACCAGCTCGGCCAGTCGCTCCAACGCGGCCGCCGGACCGTCGATGCGGCCGATCACCGCGGCCAGGGCGATCCGGGCCCCGTGGCTCGGAGCGATCGCATCGAGCGCGGTGTAAAGGGTCCGCAGCGCGGCCCAGTCGGTCTGCCCACTCACCGCCCGGGCGCAGTGCACCGCCTGGATCGCCGCCTCGAGCTGGAAGCGGCCGAGTTCGCCGCCGGCAGCCCGGCGCAGATAGGACTCGCCCTCGCTGATCAAGGACGCGTCCCAGGTGGCCGGATCTTGATCTTCCAATGGTATGTAGCCACCGCCGGCCGCCGGCCGCCGAGCCAGCGACAAGCTGATCAACGCCGCGAGCCCCCACGCCTCCGGCTCCGAGCCGAGCAGATCGGCGAGCGTGATCGCCAGGAATTGGGCCTCCCCGGCCAGGGACTCCGGAGCGTTCGCCGTCGTCGCGTCGGCCGTCGGCCAGGCGATCGAGTAGCAGCCGTACACGGCTTCGAGCACCGCGGGCAGCCGCTCGACCAGCGCCCGCCGATCCGGCACGGCGAACGGGATCCGGGCTTCCTTGATCCGCCGCTTCGCCCGGACCAGCCGTTGCGCCATTGTCGCGGGCGGCACGGCGAACGCCGCGGCGATCTGCCCGGCCTCGAAGCCGAGCACGGTCTGCAACATCAGCGGCGCCCGGACCGCCGGGTCGATCGCCGGGTGGGCGCAGACGAACAGCAGTTCCAGCCGCCGCTCGCCCAGCGCCGTCGGATCAAGATCATCCAGCAGACCATGATCGGCGGTCGGGTCGAGCTCGGTGCTGGTCCGGTAGGCCGCGGACTTCCACAGGTCACGGAGTCGGTTGCGCGCCACGGTGAGCAGCCACCCTTCGGGATTGTCGGGCACCTCGGTCTCGGGCCACTTGGTCAGGGCCTGCTCGAACGCCGCCGCCAGCGCATCCTCGGCGGCCGCAAGATCACCGTTCGGTGCCGCGAGCAGGGCGAGCAGCCGGCCGTACGAGACGCGCGCCGCGTGGTCGGCGGCGGCGCGCGCCTCGTCCGGCGTGACCCGACCGGATCCGTTCACTGATTGGGCACCCAGGCTCCGTCGACGGTGTGCGTCGAGCCGGGCCGGATCTCCAGCGTGCCGCCCCAGGCGAGCGGCGGCGCCTGCCGGGCCCATTCGATCGCGGCGTCCAGATCGGGCACGTCGATCACGAACGTGCCGCCGAGTTGTTCCTTGGTGTCGGCGAACGGACCGTCCTGGACCCGCAGTGCACCGTCGGCCATCGTCAGCTTCGTCGTGTTGATCGACGGCTGGAGCACCTCGGCTCCGATCAGCACACCGGCCCGATGCAGCGTGTCGGCGTAGGCACCGAAGGCGCGTTGCCCCTCGGCGATCATCTCCGGGCCGGCCTCCTCCTCGGTGGGCTCGCCGTAGTGCAACAGAAGTGTGTAGCGCATGTTCGCATCCTCTCTCGGTTGGCGTTGTCGTGACTGCGATCGGCTCAGCGGGCCACGTATTCGGCGACGATCAGCCCGGTCCTGGTGGTGGTCGCCCGAAGCAGGTCGAGGTCCGATCGGCCAGCGGTGAACATCCGCTGACCGGAACCGAGCACGATCGGGTGGATCAGCAGCAGGTAGTGGTCGATCAGACCGGCCGGCTGCAGGCTTCGGATCAGTTCGCCGCTGCCCATGATCGTCAGCGTCCCCTCGACCCGATCTCGCAGCGCGGCCACGGTCTCGACCGCCTCGCCGGCCAGCAGGGTCGACGCCGGATAGGTCAGCTCGGTCGCGGAGTCGCGGGACACGACGTACTTCTGGGTCTGCAGCAGTGCCTCGGCGAACGGGTTCGGCTCCGGCGTCGTGGTCCAGTGTCCGAGCAGGTCGGTGTAGCTCTTGTGGCCGAACAGCAGTGCCCCGGTGCTCGCCATCCCTTCGGCGACCAGCTTTCCGGCCACCTCCTCGGTGTAGCCGGCGCTCCAGCCGCCCTCGTTGAAACCATCGCGGGTGTCTTCGTCCTTCCCGCCCGGGGCCTGCATCACGCCATCCAGCGTGAGATTCTGCAGAACGCTGATCCTCGCCATGATCCGTCCTTTCGTCGGGCCGCACTCCTCGACCGTCCGGTGCGGTGTTCATGGCGATGACGACTCGGGCCGGGTCCGATCGACAGGTCCGCGGAAAGAATTTGGGATCAGCTCGACGAGTAGAGTGCCCGAGGTGACCGAGTCGAGCACCCGGGACCGGATCCTGCGGGTGGCGCGCGAGTTGTTCGGCGCGCACACGTACGGCGCGACCTCGATGCGGCAGATCGCGGCGGGCGTCGGAATCACCAAGGCCTCGCTCTATCACCACTTCAGCAGCAAGGCGGAGATCCTGGCCAGCCTGGTCGACCCGCCGATCGACGAATTGCAGCAGGCCATCACGGCCGCGGTCGAACTGACCGGTCTGCCGGTACGACAGCGACGGCTGCTCGAAGGTTGCCTGGACGCCATGCTGCGGCACCGCGAGACCATGGCCCTGCTGCTGAAGGACGCGTCGATCTACGGCGACCAGACCACGGCCACGATGGAACGGGTGGTCGCGTTCAGCCAGCAGGCGATCACTGTGCTCGCCGGACCGCGTCCGTCCCGGCGGCAGCGGATCCGGGCCGCGCAGGCGTTTGCCGCCGCGACCGACCCGATCAGTCAGTTCGCCGACCTGCCGACCGACCTACTGCGGCGCGAACTGCTCGCCGGGGCGCTCACGCTGCTGCAGAACACCGGCGGATCGGCATAGCTTCATCGTTCCCTGAGCACCCACCTCAGATCCGAGGTGGTCCCTGGCGGACCCGCGCGAGCAGGGTGGCCGGATCGTTCGGCGCCTCCCAGCGCGACTCGATCCACCACGTGGCGCCGGCGGCGGCCAACGGGCGGAGCTGCTCGTCGACCCAGGCCGGATCGTCGCCCGGCGAAACCCCCTCGATGATCACGTCCCGGGTGGACGCGTCGCGGTCCCGCAGCCAGCCGGTGATCTCGGTCAGGTCCGTCGGTCCGAGCTGCCGGGACGGGTCCGACAGGGACGGCATGATCCCGTCCCAGCGGGCGGCGCGGGCCATCGACTTGGGGCGCGGCCAGGCGGCGACGACCCAGATCGGGATCCGCGGCCGCTGCACAGGTCGCGGCTCGAACCGGAGCCCGTCGACCCGGTAGTGCTTGCCCTGGAAGTCGACCTGTTCACCGGACCAGGCCTGTTCCATGATCGCGAGCGTCTCGTCCAACAGTTCGGCCCGCTGCCGCCGATCGGTCGCCTCCGGGCTCACCTTGGAGAAGCCGCCGTCGTCGACCGCGCCGAGGCCGACCGGGATCACCAGCCGACCGCCGGACAGGTGATCGATGGTCATCGCCTCGCGGGCCACTTTCCACGGCCGGCGTCGGGACAGCGGGAACACCATTGCTCCGAGGGTGACCCGTTCGGTGCGGACGGCGGCCGCGGCCAGGATCGTCCACGGGTCGTACATCTCCATCGCGCCGATCGAGATCCCGTCCCAGGCGAAGAAGCCGTCCCAGCCTGCCCGCTCGGTTTCGACCGCGAGCTGCACCATCTGTTGCGCGCTGCCCGTGCTGGCGATGAATCCGTACTTCATCTCGCCGACGCTAATCGCCGGCACTGACAGTGATCACGCCGACCGAGCTCAGCTGCGGACCGACCGGCCGAGCAACCGGCCGATCCCGCCCAGACAGCCGACGAAGACCGTGCCGAGCAGCGGCGAGTTGTTGAGCACCAGCCGGAACGAGTCCCGGTGTCCGGCGGCATGGGTGGCGAAGGCGAGCAGGTCCGGCCCCGACTTGCCCGCGTCGGCGGTCGCCTGTTGCAGGGCCGCGAGCCCGCGGAACCAGGACTCGGCCTGCATCGCCGGCGTGCTCCACCAGCGCACCAGCACCGGCTCCTCACCGCCGTTCCACATCCGGTGCACGGTGCCATGCGGCACCTCGAAGGTGTCCCCCGCGCCGAACCGCTCGCTGTCCCGACCAAGATCAACACTGAGCTCGCCCTGGACCACCTCGAACCGCTCGTCGTGACTCGGATGGAAGTGCTGGGGCGGTGGATTTCCGTGCGCCTCGTAGCGTGCCTCGAGCTCCAGGCACTCCGCGTCGCTGCGCACGATCGTCACCGATTCGTGGGCGCCGATCTTCAAGGTGTCACCCATGTCCCAACCTCACTGTCGTCCAGAGCACCGGCTGGCGTCCCTTGCAGGCTAACGAATTCCGGCACTCGGCGGGCCGTTCGCCGGCCGTGGCGCAGCCCGAGGTCAGGGCTGGTTGAGCTCGAGCAGCCGGGCTGCGTTGGCGATCGCGTGCCGGCGGAGCCGGTCCGGTTCGAGCACCAGGACGTCGGCGCCGAGCGATCCGACCAGGCCGATCGCACCGTCCCAGTCCTCGGTGTCGAACTCCGCGTCAACCCAGCCGTCCTGGTCCGGCTCGCCCAGGGACTTGCTCCTGGCGTACGCCCAGCCGGCCCGGACGAGCGCCTCGCCGCGGAGCCGGAGCCGGATCGGATAGGAGCCGAACCTGGTCACATAGGCGTCCTGGGAATCGCGCCAGTTGGCCGCGAGGTCGAAGTCGTCCGGCCGGCTGAACTCGGTCTCGGTGGTGGTCAGATCGTGGATCCGGGACACCCGATACATCCGGATCTTGTCCTCGGCCCGGCCGATCAGATACCAGCGGGTGCCCTTGCGGACCAGGCCGTACGGCGCGACCCGAGCGGTGGTTCGACCACTGCCGTACCGCAACTCGATGATCCGGTCGTCCCAGCTCGCCGCCAGCAGCCGGCGGAGCACCGGCGACGGGTCGTGCGCCACCGGCTCCCAGTAGCGATCCGGGTCGACGTGGATCCGTTGCCGGGCGTGCTCGGCATGCTCCCGGGCGGCCGGCGCCACCGCGGCCAGCAGTTTCAGGATCAGGTCGTCACCGGGATCGTCGAGCCCGAGATCGGTGAGGATCCCCCGCGGGTGCCCGACGATCATCGCCAGCGCCTCGGTGGTCGACAGCCCCGTCAGGCTGGTCCGGTAGTCCTGCACCAGCGCCCAACCACCGGCGCCGCCGCGGGTCGAATAGACCGGCACGCCGGCCGCCGACAGCGCGTCCATGTCGCGCCGGATCGTCCGGGTCGAGACCTCCAGCTCTTTGGCCAGCGTCGTCGCCGAGACCACGCCCCGGCCCTGCAGCCGGAACACGATGCGGAGCAGCCGATCGGCACGCACGACCTCATTCTTGCGCAGGTATAGGACAGAGGATGTCCGGTACGGGCTGAGATGCTGACCAGATCTTCACGAAGGGAGCTGAGTCCGATGGAGCGTCCACGGTTTCAGGTCGGTGCGTTGACGATCACGTCCGAGCCGGGTCAGGCGCGGGAGCCGGCCGAATTCTTCGAGCGGCTGTTGGGCTGGCCGATCGGCAACAACGACGGTCCGGACGGCGGTTGGTTCCAGCTGCGCCCGCCCGAGGGCGAGTCGGGGCCGACGATCAACATCGAGCAGGACCGGGAGCACGCGCGCCCGATGTGGCCGAGCCGGCCGGGCGAACCGACCGCGACGATGCATCTGGACATCGGCGTTGACGATCTTGATCGAGCCGTGGCCTGGGCCCTTGAAGTCGGAGCGACCTTGGCGGATCATCAACCACAGCAGCACGTGCGGGTGATGCTGGATCCGCACGGACATCCGTTCTGTCTCTTCTGATCGATGATGATCATCACGGTCGGCCAAGACGTGATCAAGGAGGTGACGTGATGCCGACGACTTCGGTCCGGTTCACGACGCGGGAGCTGTCCAAGCGGACCTTCCCCGACTTTCAGCAGTTCTTCACCCAGGTGCACGGTTGCGCCTGCACGCTCTATTTCTTCGGCCGGCATCTGTCCCCCGTCCCGGGCACTGCGAAACGGATAGCGGAACGCCTCGGCAGTGCCCCCGACCGGTCCAGGAAGCACTTCCCGCACCGAGACCTGATGCGAGCCAGGGAAGCCGCCGCGGTCAAGGAGCTGGTCGATCGGGGGGAGGCCCACGGCATCCTGGTCTACGCCGACGGCGAGCCGGTCGGCTGGTGTCACTTCGGCCGGGTGGACGAGTTGCCGGTGCAGAGCGAAGAATCGGACCCGGACACTGTCTATGCCCGGCATCCCTCCACCGACTGGGTGATCAACTGCTTCACCACCCGGATGGAGTTCCGCCGCCAGGGCGTCGCCGGCCGGGCCCTGCAGGCGGCCGTAGCGGCGATCAAGAAACACGGCGGCGGCTGGATCGAAGCGGTCCCGATGGCGTACCCACACAACGATCCGATGCTGCGCAAGTTGCGCCGGACCTACAACTGGCGGTCGCCGCAGGTCGCCGAATATCTGCGCGACAACTGGCCCAGCAAGGAGGTGCCGGGCATCGGCCGGGTCAGCCCCTGCCTGAACTCCACCCGGACGATGGGCCACATGGGCAACCTGTCGATGTTCGAGAAGGCCGGCTTCCGACCGACGCAGCGCGACGAGCTCCGCAGCTCCGACAGCCCGTACCACCGCGGGGACTTCATCGTGATGCGGCTCAAGGTATGACCCGCCTTGTGTTTCGTTCCCTGAGCCTGTCGAAGGGCAAGTCGGATCGGCACTGCCCCACGATCTTCGGATCCGATCCAAGCAGGGCACGATGATCACGAGGAAACCCGACGCTCCAGGTCGTGCCGCGGTCGACTGGCTGTTGAGTTCCGACGAGCCGGCGATCCGGTACCTCACTCAGCGCGACATCCTCGGCGTGGCAGCGATCGAGGACGAGGAGTTGATCTTGGACGGGCCGAAGATGACCACGCTGTTGGCAGGGCAGCGGCTGGACGGCGTCTTCCCCGGCGAGGGGTGGTCGTCCACGGTGTGGCGGCTGGTGGCACTGGTCGAGTTGGCGATCCCACCGGATGAACCGCGGGCGATCCAAGCCGCGAACTGGTTCCTGGACCGGGTGCTCGAGAAGCCACAGCATCGCGGCCGGCCGACGATCATCGACGGCCTGCACCGCTTCTGCTCCAATCGCGAGGGACACGCCCTGGTGATCGGCTCGCGGCTCGGACTGGTCTCCGACCCGCGCCTGCAACGGATCGCGGAGTCGTTGATCGACTGGCAGTGGCCGGACGGCGGCTGGAACTGCCACCGCAACGCGTCCGGCCGTCGCTCCTCCTTCCAGGAGTCCCTCGCCGCGGCCTGGGGACTGCATGAGTACGCGAAGGCGACCGGCGACACCGACGCCGCGGCGGCTGCCGACCGGACCGCCGAGCTGTATCTGCAGCATCGCCTGGTCTACAGCCTGGGCAGCGGCCGGCCGAGCCGGCGCTTCCCGCACCCGGTGCCGGCCGGTGAGGTGATCGACAAACGCTGGATCCAGCTGGGCTATCCGGCCTACTGGCACTACGACATTCTGGCCGCGATGATCTTCCTCACCCGGATCGGCAAGATCACCGACCCTCGGGCCGCCGACGGCCTCGATCTGCTGGAGCAGCGCCGCCGACCGGACGGCCGCTGGGCTGCGGACCGGCAATGGTGGGTCAAGCCCGGCCACCGGTTCACCCACCAGTACGACATCGTGGATTGGGGCGTGGCCGGCGAACCGAGCGAGATGATCACGCTCAACGCGCTCCGGATCCTCGGCGGCGCCGGTCGCCTTTCCTGATCACTCGCCGATGATCATGGCTTGCCCTTCGACGGGCTCAGGGAACGGCCCCGGGCTGATCATGACGTGTGGCGGAGCAGGGCTTCGGTGACGACCGGCCAGGTCACCCGCGGGATGCCCTGGCCGATGCCGGGCAGGGTGAGCAACGTGGCACCGGGGATCTCGGCGGCCAGTGCAACGCCGTTCCCGTGCGGGAAGAACGGATCCTCGTCCCCGTGCACCACCAGGGTCGGCGCGGTGAGCTCACCCAGCCGCTCACGCCACCGCGGTTTGCAGTCGATGGCCGCGAACATGCTGCCGAGCTGGCTCGCCTGCTGCGCCTTCGCGGTCGGTTCCGCCCGGTCGAAGACCGTGCCCGCGGTCGCCCGTGCGTCCTGCTCGTCGAAGCCCCGCGATCCGGACAGCAGCCGTGCGGAGCCGACCAGATAGTCGATCACGCTGTCCCGGTCGGTCCAGTCGGGCTGCGGCCGCCCGAAGAGCTGCCCCATCACCTCGGCCGCGTGATCCGGCAGATCGGGATCGACCGGTCCGGGCGCGACCGGCCTGGTGGAGATCAGCGTCAGCGACGCGACCTGATCGGGATGGTCCAGCGGGAGCAGCTGCGCGATGAACGCGCCGACGCCCAGCCCGACCACATGGGCACGCTCCAACTCCAGTGCCCGCAACAGTTCCGACGCGTCGGTGACCAGGTCGCGAAGATCGTACGTCGGCGCTTCGGGGTCCACGTACGTCGACCGCCCGGCATCCCGCAGGTCATAGCGCACCACATACTGCCCGGTCAGCGCCGCACACAGCTCGTCGGGCCAGCTCTGCTGGGTAATACCGACGAGCAGCACCGGCGGATCGGCCGGGTCCCCGGACGTCTGCACCGACAACTCGACACCGTTGACCTTGAGCTGCATCGCACTCTGCTTCCGATTCATGTCTCTTGTACGACCACGCCCCCGCAAACTCATCGCTCCGGTGGCACACCAGGGTCGACGCGACCCCAGACGAGCAGGTGGTCGCTGAGGTCTCGAATGCCCGGGATCGCGCCGACGCGCCGGGCGATCGTCAGCGCCGGCTCGAGCAGCTCGTCGTCCTCGGTGCCACGACCTCCAGCGCCACGCCGGCGGGGCCTTCGACCCCCTCGCATTCGATCTCGACCAACCCGGCCGTCTCGAGCTCGGTGATCAGTTCTTCGGCGGTGTGGAAGTGGGCACCTGCCGGGCGTCACCGACAACGGCCTCGCAGGCCGATCGCGGCCGCGCGTTCGACCTGCTCCGGCACCGGATCCAACAGCCGCACCGCATGCCCCGCCCCCTCGTCGAAGGTCGAGCCGTAGCAGCGCTGAATCGCGTCATCGAGCTCAACTTGATCATGGCGGCCCGGATGGCAGGGATCGGCCTCCGCTCGCTGGGTGTTCATCCGTGCTCGCTTCGTTCGATCGATCACGCTCACCAGGCTAGACGTCGCCCGTGGCGTTCGTCTCCAGACACTGAGCTCTGCTGTCGCGTTGCGGTTCGCCGCCGGCCGAGCCCGGAGCCGCGGCCGCGAGCCGCCCGGTCGCCCAGGACAGGCCGATCAGCAGCAGGTTCGTCAGCAGCACTGAGCTGCGGTTCATGGATTCCCCTTCTTTCGGTGGCGACTCAGGGCCGGATCAGCGGCACGATGATCAGGCTCGCCGTGATCAGGATGTCGATCACGGCGCACCAGCCGGCCCCGGACCGGGACACCAGCCGGTCCTTGATCAGATGGACGATGTCCCAGATCCCGTGGCCCAGCCAGCCGGCCGCCACGAGATAGCGGGCCAGCTCGGGGCCTGACCAGCTGGCCGGCGAAGGAGAGGACGCCGAACCCGATCATCCCGAGCAACTGGATCCGCCAGTTCACGTTGCCGGTGACGCGCCTGCGCGGTGCCCCAGATCGCCGCCGCCAACGCGACGGCCGAACCTCCTCAGCCGACTCAGTCACGGCACCCCCTTCGCACATCGGACCCGGCCCGGGCCCTCGGACTCCAGCACCATGCCCGGTCCCGGAGCCGACGGCCTCCCCCGACGAGCCGGCTGTCCGAAATCCTGTTGGGCTGGTCTAATCGGACATGGCAGCTCGTAGGAGCCCTACGACGTCCGAGTGCTGACCTCCGGCGGCCGTCCGATCACCTGCTCCTCGGGCTTGCAGTTGCAGGCCCACGGTGCGCTCGAGCGGCACCGCAGCCCGGTGGACACCCTGGTGATCACCGGCGGCTTCGGATCCGGCCTGATCGCCACTGATCAACGCTTCATCGGTCACGTGCGCCGGCTGGCCGCACTCTCCCGCCGGGTCGCCTCGGTCTGCACCGGCGCCGCATCCTCGCCGAGGCCGTTCTGCTCGACGGGCGCCGGGCCACCACGCACTGGGGCTTCGCCGACGGCTACGCCCAGCACTACCCCGCGGTCAGGTTCGACCCCGATCCGATCTACCTCCGCGACGGCTCCGTCTACACGTCGGCCGGAGTCACCGCGGCCCTCGATCTCACCTTCGCCCTCGTCGCCGAGGACCTGGGCGAGGCCCGAGCCCGCGAGGTCGCCCGGGCCCTGGTCACCTACCTGCACCGGCCCGGCAACCAGACCCAGATCAGCCTGCACGTCAGCGCCCCGGCACCGTCCGACCCCATCGTGCTGAATACCGTCGAGCACATCACCTACCGGCTGAGCAGCGACCTCAGCACCGCCGCCCTCGCTGCCCGGGCCGGTATCAGCACCAGGCATCTGAGCCTGTTCCGGACCGACCCCGGGCCGACGCCCGCCCGCTACGTCCGGCGGGCCCGCACCGAGGCGGCCGCGCAACTGCTCTCGACGACCTCACTGCCGTTGACCCGGGTGGCGAAGCGCTGCGGTTTCGCCACCACGGAGAGTCTTCGGACCGCCTTCCTCGCCAGCTACGGCGTCCCGCCGTCCCGGTTCAAGCTGCTCACCGCCGGATAGCTCGCGCCGCGGACCTGGTCGACGGATACTGATTGAAGATCAGCCCGGTCGCCATCGGCCGGGGAGCTCCATGTTCGCCGGGATCTCCGATCATCGATCACTGACGCTGCGTGACGTCAAGGGCTACCCGTCCGGCATGATCGACGTGACTTACGCGAGGCCGTGACCGAGCGTCTAGTGGAAGCGGCGGAGGACCATCCGCACGGTGCCGTCCTGCTCGGTGGTTTCGCTGGTCAGATCGAATCCCTGCGCTGCAAGGGTTTTCGCGGTCACGTGGTAGGCGTGACGCGCGGTGACCCGGCCGAGCCAGGCCTGGTCGTGCCGGTGCCGATCGTAGTCGCTGATCACCGCGAGGAACCGCCCGTCATCCTGGCGGACGAACCCGAGATCATTCGAGGCCGACCCGACGTGCTGACGGCGGATGATCACGTGGGCACGCTCGGGTCGCCGGTCACCCTGATAGCCGAAGAGGGGCTGCGGCTGGTCGTGCATCTCGACCTCCGAGTAACCGACCTCCCGCAGCGCCGCGCAGAGCGCGTCGACATCGGTGAGCTGGGTACTGAGAGTGGTGAAGTGCGACATGCGATCCTCCGCGCTGCGTTGGGGTTCCAGCTTCTCAATTCTCACCCAGAAAGGTCGATGTCCGTCGGACCGGAGAGATTCGCCCCATCGGCATCGGCGGCCGCAATGTCGTGCCTGTGCTGCCACTTGAACAGAGCGGCCAACAGTTGACCCCACGGTGCGTCGGCCCCGATGCACCTCTGTTGCAAGTTCTCAACGGCGGTGACCGTCAGCGTGGCGATCGATTCGTCGCCGGTCAGAGCGGGCTCTGGCACCCAGGTCGCGACGCACTTCTCGGGTGCGCAGACGGTGCCGAATATTTGACCGCCGGGGGCCATTCCGGTGATGACCACGGAGTGCTGGCCGCAGTGCTTGAGGTTGCCGATGAACTGACCGGTTGCCAGGTGCCAGGCTTGGATGTGTTCGATACCCGGATGGGTCGCGAAGATCGTTCGGTTATCCGACGACACAGTGAGCCGAAGGCCCTGCACTTGCTGGTGATAGTACGGATTGGTGACACGGCCGCCGGCAGGGAAGCTGCGAATCAGGACGCAGTCAGGGAGTCGACGCACTTCAAAGGTCGCCGTCGAACCGACGAACGCAACGAGCAGACTTCCGTCCATCGACATCGCCACGGCGAGCTTCGTTGGTCGCCGGTCGTCCACCTCATACTCGAGTACGACGATCGGTTGCCCGGACGGGAGTGCGTAGACCGCAACGGCATCGCCCGTGACCGTGACAAGTGTCCGTGAGTTCGGGGTGATCATCAGCGAACTGACGTGCTGCGGATTGCTGAGGGTGCTGACAGGTCGGACCATCGGAAGATTCCAAACGCGCACCGATGGAGTGGTGGCCCGCGCGTCATTGGATCGGGTGACCAGGAGACGCCCATTCGGCGAGATCGCCAGCCGGGTCCGACCGTAACCTCGGTGGGCCCGCCGTCTGATGATCAACTCTCGCGTCGCAAGGTTCCACACCTTGAGGTAGCCATTGCGTTCGAGACGGATCAATCGGGTGCCGTCAGGGGTCACTCCAACTTCGCCCTGCCCAGGAAGGTACTGGCCTCCCCACTCGGTCAGAGCCTGTCGCACGGGCACGACGCTCGCACTGTCGTCGGCCACCTCCCAGAGACTGGCGCCAGCCCTGGACAGGCAGACCAGGACGGTGCGCCTGGCGCGGTTCGCCAGCAGAATCGTGCTGTGCTCTGGACGTCCGTGCCGATGGTCCATCGGCAATCGCAGCTGCTGACCCGCTGGCAGGGAACAGAGGACGACGCTCGGCCCATCCATCCAGGCGACCCGGTCGCCTCGCGGGCTCACCACCAGAGAACTGAATTCCCTTCCTTGGTAGGGAATATCAACTCTCCGGTAGAGGACGTCCACCGAAATCGGGATGGCACACCGGCGGGCCCGCGCCACCAGCGAAGCGAAGCCTGATCGCTCTGCCTCGGCCTCCGGCTGCCAGCCGGAGTCCCCGAGTTCCTGCAGAATCTTCGCCGCCCATGGCAGTGGCGCAACGGCGGCCAGTCGCCACAGGTCGGCGAACTGTTCTTGATCGGCGAGTAGTCGCAGGGTGGTCTCCCATTCGCTGTCGGACAGGTCGCCGAGCTGGGAGGTGCGATCCGCAACCGCGCGGATCCATTCGACCCGTCCGGCAACGCGGGCGTGTTCGGCGATCCGGCGTTGCAGTGGCGGAGAGGCGGCCCGGTGCACCGCTCGTCGCAAGCTGCCGTCGAAGTCCAGCTCACTGGCTTCTTCGTACCGCCCTTCCAGGAACAGCCAGGCGGTACGCAGCCACGGGGCTGCGGGAAGGTGGCCCGCCTGTCTGATCACGGTGTTCAGTCGCGGGCTCCCAGACTCGATGGCCAGCTCGAAGACGCGGTCGCGAGCCCGCGGATCGGTGAGCCTCAGCAGCGCGCGCCGGGCAATTCCGACGACCCGCAGGTCCGCAGACTCGATCACGAGGGTGGCAAGGGTCGCCGCAGCCTCCGGATGCTTGGCCAGTCGGACAGCCGCGACGCACCGTCCGAGGGAACCGAGGAGACGGCCGCCACTCCGGGCCGCGCCATGAAGGCGATCGAGCCGGTCGGCGGTGATCATGGTCCCAGCGGATCCAGCGGTACCACGAACTGGCGCTCTGCTTCGGTGACCTCCGCGAACGACGCCGACTGGGCCCGGCCTTCGCGCAGCCAGGTCCGCAGCGCGCCGATCGTCTCCCTCTGCGACACCGACAGCGGCACCTGCCGGGCCAGCGCGGTGCGGATGTCGGCGGTGGTGAATTCCCTTCCCTCGTTGAATCCTACGTACATGGCGTCCACGACGGCCTGTTCGATCTCGGCGCCGACGTAACCTTCGGCGTCGCCGGCCAGTGCGGCCACGTCGTAGTCCGAGGGAAGCCGCCGGCGCTTGTGCAGATGCACGGTGAGGATCTCGGCCCGCTCCTCGGATGTTGGCAGATCGAGAAAGAAGATCTCGTCGAACCGGCCCTTGCGCAGCACCTCCGGCGGCAGGCTGGCAACATCGTTCGCCGTACCAACAACGAAGCACGGCGCGGTCTTCTCCTGCATCCAGGTCAAGAGCGTTCCGAAGACCCGGGTGCTGGTGCCGGAGTCACCGCCGCCATGAGCAAGCGCCTTCTCCATCTCGTCGATCCACACCACGCACGGCGCGACGGCCTCGGCCAGCCGCAGCGCTCGGCGGGTCCGTTCTTCCGCCTCACCGACGAGCGAGCCGAACAGCGCGCCGACATCCAGCCGCAGCAACGGCAGTCGCCACAGACCGCCGATCATCTTCGCCGTCAGGCTCTTGCCGGTGCCCGGGATCCCGATCAGCGCGATGCCCTTCGGTGCCGGCAGCCCGTAGTCGCGGGCCTCCTGGGTGAAGGCGCGCTCGCGCAGCCGCAGCCAGTCCTTCAGCACGTCGAGACCGCCGACGTCGTCGGGGGTCTCGTGCACCGGGTAGAACTCCAGCGCCTCGCTCTCCCGGATCACCTCCTTCTTCTCCCGGACCACGATGTCGATGTGCCGGTCGTCGAGCGCACTGTCCTGCACAATGGCCTTCGCGTACGAGCGACGGGCCTGCGACGCGGTCATTCCGAGCGCGGCCTGACCGAGCTTCTCCCGCCCCGCGGGCGTCAGGTCCACCTTGATCCCGGGCGTCTTGATCAAACTGCCGAGCACCTCGTCGAGCTCCTCGCCATCGGGCAGCGGCAACTCGACCAGCACCGCCTCGTCC
This sequence comes from uncultured Actinomycetota bacterium, assembly GCA_963746025.1. Classification (GTDB taxonomy): domain Bacteria; phylum Actinomycetota; class Actinomycetes; order Propionibacteriales; family Propionibacteriaceae; genus Microlunatus. The sequence goes on along the minus strand of CAVUZU010000006.1, from coordinate 342,924 downwards.
TTCAGCTCGGCCGGGATCTCACGCGTCGGCGACACCACCACGACCGACTTGCGGGTGAACTTGAGCCGCTGCACCACCGTGCGCAGCTTCCGCTTCACCTGCGCGTTGCTCCAGCAGTCGTGGAAGTCCTTGAGGACGAAGGTGATGTCGCCGTCCAGCTTCTCGATCTGCTCGATCACCGACAGCGGGTCGCGGGCCGTCGGCAGCGCACCCATCCGGCCGGTCAGCGTTTCGAAGCCGTCCACCAGATCCCAGGCCAGGCACGGCCGCTTACCCCGCTCGCAGACCGCGGTCACCGCGCGGAGGGCCCGTTCCTCCTCGACGGTGACAACCACGATCAGCGTGTAACGCGCCCGTAGATACAGGTCGAGCTCTGCCTCGAATCCCATTCAGCACTCCCACTCGTTGCGACTTCGGTGACGATATCCAGGGTGGCTATGGATCCGGTCCCAACTCGATGTCGGTCGGCTGGACCAGATCGGTGTCCCCGAGCTCGACGTCGAACCTGTGCGGCCAGTCGGCCAGCGCGTTGACAAAGCTCACCCAGGACTGCTCTGCAGGCACGGCGTCCGGAGCGGGTGCAAAGGTGTCGGGCGCGCGACGGAGTGGCCGGAAGACGGTCTCGGCGAGCGGTGATCGCCAGACCAGTACCGTGTCGCCGGCGGCGAGCACCACCACTCCGGTACGGCTGACTACGGGGCCGGCGGTGCAGCGGCGGATGCGATTCGAAGGTGGGCCGAACGTCCTGATCAGCTTGCCGGACGGCACGTTCCACAACCTCAACTCCCATTTCCACAATCCCAACTCCGATGCGTTCTGGTAGACACCCAGGAGGTTCCCCTCCGGAGTCACGCTCACCGCCCTGAGTTCATCCGAGTCGTCGAGCTCTCCGATGAGCCGACCCTCCGGAAGCCGCCAGATCCGCGCCCGAGAGTTCATCCGCGCGGTGACCAGGAAACGACCGTCCGCGGTCACCGCCATGGCCCAGACGCCGCCGTCGTCGAGAATTCGGATCCGCCGTCCGGAGGGGATCCGATACAGCACCAGTTTGCTGCTCACGTTCACGTTGCCGACGGCCAGGATCGAACCGCCCGGAGTCGGGCAGACCAGCCGGACATCGGCCTCGGGACGGATCATCTTGGGAGAGCAATCACGGCCGTTGATCAGCGTTCGGTCGCAGCTGCTGATCCGGTCACCTGACGAAACGTCCCACAGAACGAGGCCGTCCGACGTGACCCCGGCGAGCGCCGAGCCGTCCGACGTGGGGGCGAGTCCGGTGCAGTCCGGCTTGGCGATGACGCCGACCTGATGCCCGGTCGACGGATCCCAGAGGCGTGCGCTCCGTCCGCCGGAGTGGCTGGTGACGAAGAGGCCGTCGTTCGTGAGCGCGGCGCGGTCGACCGCGCCGCCCGGGATCAGTCGAGGCCGGGCGACCTCCGCGCCGGACGTCACGTCTAGCAAGCACAGGCCGCCGGACTGTGCAGCGATGCCATTGCCGCCGCGCCACAGGCCCAGTGCGATGCGAGTTCCGTCCGGCGTCAGGGCCATCGAAACGATCTCGTCACAGTCGCCGTTGGACGACCGCACCGAGGTCGCGTGGGCGAACCTCAGCGCCTCGCCGGCGGCCTCGTCTTCTCGGAACTCGGACCCGATCGGGACGGTAGCCGGGCAGCCGACGGCGAGCTCGACGAGCTGGGCATAGCCGGCACGATCGGCAGCAGCGGGCTGCCAATCCGCCCTGGCGAGTCTCCGGAGGATCTGGGCCGACCACACCGGAGGTGCCCTGCGGACCAGCTGCCACAATTCTTCCCATCGGCAGGCGGACGTGAGGAGGTCGATGGCCGGCTCCCACTCGCCGTGGTGAGTGGGCCCCTGATCGGTCACCGCGGACAGCCATTCGATCCGGCCGTGCTCACGTGCGCGCTGGGCGAGCCGGACGCGGATGGTCTGGTGGGCAACGGTTCGTGCGGTGCGCAACAGAGCGCCGTCGAAATCGAGGTCAGAGTAGGCGGTGAAGTCTCCGGCGAGGAACAGCAGGACCGCTTCGTGCACCTTGTTGGTTGACCGGAAGCCACCATCGATCGCGACTTCTAGAGAGGTCGGGCTGCCGGCCATGATGGCGAGCTCGCACAACGCGTCACGTGAATCAGCACGGGTCAGCGCCCGCAGGGTCGCCCGCGCCTGGTCCCGGGCTCCTTCATCCAGTTCGACATCCGCGAGCTTCGCGAGCGTACGGGTCATCGCCGGATCACTTGCGGCCAACAGGTCGAGACGACCGGAGTGTGCGGCGGTCCAGAATCTCACCTCGGTCGGATCCGACGCCACCCAGCCGTTGTCGCGGATCAAATCACCGATCACCGATGAACCGGGCCCGGAATGCCAGCCGGACCGGTGCCAGACGCGGCAGACGGCGTCGATGAGTGCTTGGTCGGTGCTGGCGCCGACCGCGTTGCGGAGGAACTTCAAGGTCCATTGCGGCGTCATCGCGTCGGCCAACACCTCGGCCACCGCCGCCGCCGCTGCGGGAGTCTTGATCGCCAAGAGCTGACCCGCGCACCATCGGCTCAGGAGGACCGGCGGCATCCTCGCGTTGAGGTGAAGCCAGCTGACCCGACGCTCCGGATTGTTCATGTCCGGCCACCTGGGTCAACTCCGCCGGTGCCCAGGGGAGGCGGGTCGATGCAGCTGATCATGATCTCTCCATCCCGCGGATGATCACTTCTGCGTCCGGGACGGCATCAAGATCATCGAAGGTGTAGCGGTCGGTGTCCCGATCCGCACCGTCGACCTCGATGTCGTAGCGGTGTCGCAGCCGGACCAGGGTGCAGATCAGCTCGATCCACTGGCGTTCGCCGGGCGTCTCGTCGATCTGTGAGCTCAGGGCGTGGGCAGTGGCCGGACCGATCTGCTCGACCGGGACGGCGCCGAGGGTCAGGAGGCGCGACCACAGGTGGACCGAGCCGTCGTCGCATCCCGCCACGAGTTCTCCGCTCGGCAGGGCCAGCAGGCTGGTGACCTGGCTGCCGAGCGTGCCGACCACACCGGCGTCCTCACCGGAGGGCAGCCGCCAGCGCCGCACCCGTCCCGCGGCATCGGCACTGAACAGGAGCGCGCCCTGGACGGTGACCGCCAGTCGGGTGATCGCCGATCTATGGCCGTCGAGCGTGCGGACCGGTGCCGCTGCGGCTGGCCCCCAGAGCCGGATCGTGCCGGCCTGATCGCCGCCGACGAGGTGGCCGTCCGGGGTGATGGCCAGCGCGCTCACCGCCTGGGGCCGATACGCGTCGGCCGGCGGGGCTCCCGGCAGGATCGCCTCGGCCCTGTCGGACGGCAACCGCCAGAACCGCACCGATCCGTCCGCCAGGGCGGCCGCGAACTGCCCAGCGCGACCGAAGGCCAGCGGCCGCTCGATCGCCACCGGCCCGAGGATCCCGACCGGCTCGCCGCTCGGAACGCTCCAGGCGGTGATCGCATCATCGGCCGTCACGACCGCGTGGCCGGCCGGGCCGATGACGAGATCGGAGACAGTCGCGTGGTCGAGCAAGGCTCGGCCCGGGGTGAGGGATGGCAGGGTCCACATTCTCGTCGGGCCGCGGTGTTCGCCGGTGATGAGTACGGAGCCGTCCGGACTGAACCCCACGCCGCCGCAGCGGCGGTCCAGTCGACCGGCCGACTCGCCACTCGGCAGGTGCCACAAGTCCAGCGAGGACGTCCCGCCGACCGCGAGCAGCCGACCGTCCGGGGAGATCGCGAGGCAGGTCATCATCCCCGGAGTCGCGTCGATCGTGCCCGCCGGTGCAGCGGACGGAAGGCGCCACAGGCTGACCTTTCCGCCATGACCGCCCGCGACCAAGAGTCTTGCGTCCGCGCTCACGGCCAACTGACACCTGGCACCGCGCTCGGTGTAGGGCGGTCGCAACTGCCACTGCATCGGCGGGCCCACGCAGACCCGGGCCAGGTCGGCGAGCGTCGTGAAGTCCGACCGGGTCGATTCGTTGCCGGGTGCCCAGCCACTGGCGTCGATCACCCGAAGCAGCTCGGCGGCGCGCTGCGGCGGGGCCGCCAGGGCGAGCTGCCACAGGTCGGACCAGCGCCGCCCTTCGATCAGGATCCGAGTGCCGGTGTCCCATTCCTCGCCGGACAGGGTGGCCAAACCGTCGGGGTGGGTCACCGCGCGGACCCAGTCGAGCCGGCCCGACTGCCGAGCCACGGTCGCGAGCCGTTGCCGCAGTGCCGGATCCGCCGCCGCGTGCACCGCCCGCAACAAGGCTCCGTCGTAGTCGAGCTCGGCGTACGCCTCCGGGTTTCCGCCCAGATAGAGCAGTGCGGCCAGCCGGCCGGGGTCGTGCGGGCGGAATCCGGCCGTCACCGCGGCCGCCAGAGCGGCTCCGCTGCCGTCCTCGACGGCGGCCCGGCACACCTCCTCCCGCGCCTGCTGGTCACGGAGCTGCTCCAGCGCGGCCCGGGCCAGCCGGCTCTGTTCGAGGTTCAGCTTGTCCTCCGCCAGCTGCACCAGGTCCCGCGCCACCTCCCGATCGCCGTCGGCCAAGGCCTCGGGCCGGCGCGCGAACAGCGCGGTCCTGACCCGGAGGGGAGCCGGCCCCGACGCGATCCAGCCGCGGTCGCCGATCAGCTGGTCGAGCGGCTGCTGGTCCGTACGTGTCGCCCATACCTCGCACACCGCGTCGACGAGGCCCTGGTCGCTGAGCTCGCCCAACTGCCGCAGGATCAGGGCCCGCAGCTTGACCGCGGTGCCGAAGGCCCCCGCCGCGTGCGCCAGGGACACCACCTTCGCCCGCGAGCAGGCCGGCGGCAGCCGCTGGACGTCACGAAGCCATTGCCGGACGACCCGGCCGGTCACGATCCGCCCGTGATCAGGATCGACGCGCGCCATGGGTCAGGCCCCGCCCAGGTCGATGTCGGTCTCGCTGCCGGTCTTCACGGCGCCGACTTCGATGTCGTGTTGATGCCGTAACCGGACCAGCGCGGTGATCAGCTCGATCCACGGCCGTTCGCCGGGTGACCTGTCGATCCGGGAACGGAGGGCGCGGACATCGTCCGGGCTGATCCGATCGAGTGGCACGGCGCCGATCGTGAGGATGCGCGGGAGCCACAGGTGAACCGCCCCGTCGCCGCAGCCGGCCACGAGTTCGCCGCCCGGCAGGGCCGCCAGGCTGGTGATCTCACTGCCGAGTTCGCCGAGCACGCCGGCCTCCGCACCGGAGGGCAGGTGCCACAGCCGCAGCTGTCCGCGCCGGTCGCCACTCGCCAGCAGTTCGCCTCCGGCCGTGATCGCGAGCTTGGTGATCTCGTGCGGATGTTCGTCCATCGTCGTGATCGGTTCGGCGGCCGGAAGCCGCCATACCCGGAGTTTGCCGTTCAGATCCCCGCTGGCGACCAGCACGCCGTCCGGTGTGATCGCCAGCGCGCTCAACGCCGCGCCACGCCACGGCGTTGCGGCCGCGTGCCCGTACAGGGTCGCTTCGGCCTCACTCGCCGGGAGCCGCCAGACCCGCACGGTCCCGTCATCCTGCCCGGCCGCTACCCGACCCTCGTTGCTGAAGGCCATCGGGCCATGGGCCGCCGGCGACGGGAGGTCTGCCACGAGGTCGCCGGACGGAAGGATCCACGCCGTGGTGCCGCGATACTTCGCCGCGATCGCGTAGCCGCCAGGGCCGACGACCAGGTTGTGCACGGTCTCGTGCTGGAGCAGCTTGCGGTGCCGAACCAGGGACGGCACCTTCCAGAGGGTCGTCGAGCTCCCGTCACTGCTGATCAGCTTGGTGCCGTCCGGACTGAAGCCCAGGCCGGTGACCGACTGACCGTACTTGGTTCGGCCGGTGGTCCGACCGCTGGGCAGGTGCCGCAAGCTTAACGATGCCGAACCGCCGGCGGCGAGCAGCCTGCCGTCCGGGGAGACCGCCAGGCTGGTCACGGTCCCGGGACTGGCGGCGATGGTGCCGGCCGGCTCGACGGACGGCAGGTGCCACAGCCTGATCTGCCCCTTGTCGTGGCCGGAGATCAGCAGGTTGGCGGCCGGATCGGTCGCCAGTGCGCGTACGGCGTGATAACCGAGGGCTCCGGGCACCAACTGCCGCGTCACGGGCCGCTGACCACATTCCCGGGCCAGGCGTACGAGCTCGTCACAGGCGGCACGGATCGAGTCGTCGTCGGGGGTCCAGCCGCCCGCGCCGATCCGCCGAAGCAGGTCGGCGGATCGCAGCGGCGGCGCCACCAGGACGAGGTGCCACAGGTCCGCGAATCGACTGCCCTCGACCAGAATCGAGGCGGTGGCGTCCCACTCGTCGCCGGACAGCTTGCCCAGCCGGTCGGCCCCGGTCACCACACCGACCCAGTCGAGCCGGCCCGACTGCCGGGCGATCCTCGCGAGGCGATCCCGCAGCGGCGCGTCGGCCGCGGCGTGGACGGCCCGGAGCAAGGCACCGTCGTAGTCGAGCTCGGCGTATTCCTCGTGCCGCCCGCCCAGAAACAGCAAGGCAGCCCGCCGGCCGGGATCACGCGGCCGAAACCCGCCTGCCATCGCGGCCGCCAGCGCCGGCCCGCTGCCGTCCTGGACGGCGGCCCGGCACACCTCCTCCTGGGCGTGCGGCGCCCGCAGCAGGCGCAACGCGTCGGCGGCGGCCCGACCCAGCTCACCGCCGCTGTCCGCGAGCCCGACCAGGACCTCCGCGACCTCGCCGTCATCGTCGGCCAGGGCCTCCGGACGCTGCAGAAACAGCGCCGACCTGACCCGCGCGTGCGGCGGCCACGACGCGATCCAGGCATGGTCGATGATCAGTTGATCCAGCGGTTGCGGCCCCAGGCGGTCGGCCCAGACAGCGCAGACCGCGTCGAGGTGGACCGGCTCGCTGAGCTGGTGCAGCGCCTGCAGAGCCAGCGCTCGGACCGAAGCTTCGGTCGCCGGTATCGAGGCGGTCTGAGCGAGGGCTCGGACGGCGTCGAGCGACGCCGACGGGTCTCGCCAACGCACCTCCCGTCGCCACCGCCGGACGACTCGCCGGGTGGCGGCCGAGATCTCATAGCGCTTCCAGGACGGTCGGTTCACGGCGGCACCGGGTCGAAGAGCGGCGGGTCGATGCCGCTGATCATGATCTCGCCGCCCGGGCGGATGATCACTTCGGCGTCCGGCACCGCATCAAGATCATCGACGGTGTAGCGGTCGCTGCACAGGTGGGTCGTCTTGTTGGCCGAGCCGCGCAGGCCGCGGCCGATCCGCTGATCTTGCTGGTAGCGACCGGCGAGCACGACGTCGACCCGATCGGCCAGTCCGGCCAGGTCGGGCATTCGCGCGATCTCGTCCCAGGCGTAGCCGGTGATCAAGATCGACGACAGCGTGGTCTCGGCACGGATCCGGTCGAGCAGCGCCAGCACGCCTCGCCGCTGTTGCAGGGGCTCGCCGCCGCTGATCGTCACGCCCTCGATCTCCGTGCCCAGCAAGGAGATCCGCTCGAACAGCTCGTCCACGGCGACCTCGGGCCCCGCTCGGTCGTGGGTCTCCGGGTTGAAGCAGCCCGGGCAACCGAGGGTGCAGCCCTGCGCCCAGACGACCGCACGCAGGCCCGGACCGTTGGCGCGGCTGCGCGGCACGAATCCGTGGATCCGCACCCGCGGCCCGGTCATCTCCCGGCGTCCCCGCGACGAAGTCGATCTTGGGTGCGCTGCTCCAGCGCGGCCTGCGCTTCCGGCGTCAGCTCGCGGTCGACGATCTCGCCGCCCAGGGCCGCTTCCAGATCAGCGGTCAGGTCGAGGCAGGCCGAGCCGGTCACGCCGCGCACCTCGACCCTGGTCGTGCCGTCCGGTGCGATGAACACCTCGATCTCCTGCAACTCCATGACCCGCCTCCTTCGTCGTCAGCCTGCTAGGTCAGTTTGACCACCGGAAAGTCACGGTGCGTGATCTTTCCGCTGACCAGGTCGTACGCGGTCAGCAGCAGCCGCTTGTTGCCGTCGATGCCGAACTCGACCCGGAACCGTTCCTGGCCGGCGGTGGCCGGCGGGTCGGCTCGGAGGAACGTCGGGCTGCCTTCGTTGATCCAGAATCTGCTCCGGTCCTCGTCCTCCTGGGCGGAGACCTCCCGGACCCGCCAGGCCCCGGCCGGGTCGAGCACCAACTCGGTGCTGCCACCGGCTGTCCGGGCATGATCGGAAAGTTCGAAGATCGCGATCCCGAGCTCGGCCTGTCCGTCCTGGACCGCTCGCACCGTCATCGTGTGCACCGGCTCGCTCGTCGGGTACGCCGTGCCGGCCGCGACGCAGGGGCGGTAGTGGTACGTGCCCGCCGCCCGGTCGAACCAGCGGACGGCGTAGTCGTGCTGGATGTGGTCGTAGAAGTCCGTGCCGGCCGCGAAGGCCGCCGCGCCGCGCGCTACCGCATCCAACGGATGATCACTGAGCACCTTGTCCCGGCCGAAGATCCGTTCCAGGGTCCGACGCACCGACGGGATCAGGCTGCTGCCGCCGACCAGCAGCACGGCGGCGAGGTCGTCCTCGTCGTAGCCGCGCGTCGAGGCCGCTCGTAAGGCGCGCCGCACCACCCGGTCGAGCCGGGCATAGAGGTCGTGGCGATCCAGCAGGTCCTCCAGCGACACGATGCGCTCGCCGGGCGGTTCGGCGCCGTTGCGGACCAGCTCGATCCCAAGGACGGCGCCACTGCTCGGGTCCATCACGCTGATCTCGGCCCGGTCGCGATCGGGCGCGGACAGCGCCTCCTTGGCCCGCTCGCACTCGACCAGCAGTGCCCGGCTGAGTCGGCGTACGTCGTCGTCGCTGTCGCTGCGCCCGTTGCGCGCCAGCAACTCCTGGTAGATCCACTGATCGATCGTGGCGCCGCCGATCTCGTCGCCGGCCTTGCCGAGCACCCGGCAGCCGCGGCCGGCGGAGGCCCGGTCCTCCTCGTCCTGCACCCGGACGACGACGGCCTGCAAGGTGCCGCCGCCGAAATCGAAGATCAGATAGACGTTGCCCGGCTGGAGGTGTGCCCCGTAGCCGAGGGCGGCCGCCGACGGCTCGTCGATCAGCCGGTAGCGGGAGACGCCGGCGGCTTCGGCCGCCTCGGCAAGCCAGTCCTCGTAGTGCTCGAACGATTCGACCGGCACCGTCAGGGCGATCTCCTCGCCCTCGGTGCCGGCCTCGATGCCGGCGAACGCCAGCACCGTCGCCAGGAAATCGCGGCCGGCCTCCTGGTGACTGACCGACCGGCCGTTGGTCCGGACGCCGAGCGGGCTGCGGTTGGCGATGTAGCGCTTCATCCAACGGAAGGTGCCCGCAGCCTGGTAGAGGTTGCCGGCGATCACTTGATCACCGAGGAACTGTCGCCCGTCGGCGGAGTAGTGGATCAACGACGGGATGACCGGCACCTGCTGCTCACCGAAGCCGAAGAACCGGCCGTAGTCGGGCATGGCCAGGGTTCGGGACCGGCCCGAGTCCTCGTCCCACACCGCGATGACGGTGTTGCTCGTGCCGAAATCAACTCCCAAGCGTCCCGCCATCAGGCCCCCACAGAGTCCACTCCCGCCTTGCGGATCACTGTACCTCCGTAGCTCAGGCCGACGATCCTGATCGTCACCGGCCGGCCGCCGGTGGCTGTCACGGATCCGCTCAACGGGTCGTGCCGATCCGGATCGAACGGTACGGTCTCGCCGACCGCTCCGATCAGGTCCACCCCTTCGCGTTCCAGCCCGCGGACCAGGCGCAGGCCCACCTCCAGCACGTCGGCGGCCCGCAGGTCCGCGGTTCCGGTGCGCTGCAGGTGCTCCTGGGTCACCAGTTGGACGAGCGGGGTGGCGATCGCCTGGATCAGGCGTTCGGTCTCGGTGCTCGCGAGGGCGCGCGCCGCGCCCGCAGCGCCGTCCCGGGCGCGGGCAAGATCAGCTCGCAGCCGACCGATCGTCTGATCACGATCTGCCAGATCGAGGCTCGCCGCCCGGAGCGAGCGTTCCAGCTCGAGTAGTCGCTCGTCCGCCGGCCCGGTGCGGGCCCGTTCGCGGCGCCGGAAGAATCGTCGAAACACTTGATCACCGTACCGACAGCGGGTCGATCGCAGCGCCGGTGCGGGGCCGGGCCGCCGGTCGTCCGTGATCGTTCAAGGCCGATTCGGCTGGTCGAGCGCCAGCAGTTCGCGGAAGGCATCGTCGGACACGACCGGCTGGTCGCGATAGAGATAGCAACGGGCCGAGTGGCCCGGACCGGTGAGGTAGTGCGGCGGCGGGCTCTCCAGACAGTGGGCCTCGGCGTAGGCGCAGCGGTCGGCGAAGCGGCAGCCGGGGTGCTGCTCCGGCACCTCCAGCGCGCTCTGTGGGGCGGCCCGCTGCTCACCCCAGGGCTGCTTCGGGTCCGGCCACGGGATCGAGTCGATCAACAGCCGGGTGTACGGATGCTTCGGCGACTCGATCACCGTCTCCACCGCCCCGGCCTCGACGATGCTGCCCCGATACATCACCACGATGTGATCACTGACGTGATAGGCCGTGCCCAGGTCGTGGGTGATGTAGAGGATCGGCACCTTCAGCGTCCGGTTGACGGTCCGCAGGCTCTCCAGGATGGTGGCCCGCAATGATGCGTCGACCATCGACACCGGCTCGTCGGCGATGATCAACTTTGGCTTCAGCATCAGCGCCCGGGCGACGATCACCCGCTGCCGCTGCCCACCGGACAGCTGATGCGGATAGCGGCCGAGCGTCTCGTCCGGCCGCAGCCCGACGGCCTCCAGCGCGGTCACCATCAGCTCCTGCCGCTGTGCGGTGGACCGGGCCAGCTTGAACTTCTGGATCGGCACGGTCAGCACGTGATCGACCTTGTAGAACGGGTTGAACACCGAGAACGGGTCCTGGAACACGGCCTGCACCTCGCGCCGGAACCGGCCCAGGTCGGCACCGCGCAAGGAGGCGATGTCGCGGCCCTGGAACCGGACCGTGCCCTCGGTCGGGGAGATGAAGCCGAGCAGCAGCGAGGCCAGCGTCGACTTCCCGCTACCGCTCTCGCCGACCACGGCGACCACCTGTGGGGTGTCGCCGCGGATGGTCAGCGAGACATGATCAAGGGCGACGGTCGAGGTCTTGGACAGCATGCCGCCGCGATAGACCTTGGTCGCCTGGTTGAGCTCGACCAGCGGTGCACCACTGCTCTGATCATCGTCGGATGGCATGGCTCTCCTGACGCTGGTGCAGATGGCACGCGACGAACCGGCTCGGCGCCGACTCCTGATACTCCGGTGCGTCCTCCGGGCACGGCTCGAAGGCCTTGGGACAGCGCGGATGGAACAGGCAGCCGGACGGCATCGACCGCAGCGACGGCGGCAGTCCCGGGATGCCGCGAAAGGTGCCGCGTTCGGCCAACTTGGGCAGGCTCTCGATCAGCAGTTCCGTGTACGGATGCAACGGATCGGCGAAGATGTCGTGGATCGGCGACAGCTCGGCCAGCTTGCCGGCATACATCACCGCGAGCCGGTCGACGGTCTGCGCCATCAGTCCCATGTCGTGGCCGATCAAGATCACCGCGACGCCGAGGTCGTCCTGCAGCTTCAGGATCGTGTCCATCACCTGCCGCTGGACGACCACGTCCAGGGCCGAGGTGGGCTCGTCGGCGATCACCACCTGCGGCTGCATGGCGACCGCGATCGCGATGCAGACCCGTTGCTTCATCCCACCGGACAGCTCGTGCGGATACATCCGGCCCACCGCGCGGCGCAGGCCGACCGCCTCCAGCGCGTCCCGGGCCAGGCCGAGCAGCTCCCGCTTGTCCCGTCGACCGCCGTGGTCCTCCAGGGTGTCGATGATCTGCTTCTCGATCCGGGTCACCGGGTTGAGCGAGTTCATCGCGCCCTGCGGGATCATGCTGATCTTGCTCGACCGGCGCTGCCGGACCTCGCGCTCCGGCAGCGCGATCAGATCCTCGCCGTCCAGGATCACTTCGCCGGTGATCGTCGTCGGCGGCCGGAGCAGCCGCATCAGGGCCAGCGCCATGGTCGACTTGCCGGAGCCGGATTCACCGACCAGGCCGAGCTTCTCCCCCGGCATCAGGTCGAACGAGACCCCGTTGACCGCGGGCACCGGCCCGTCGTCGGTGTAGTACTGCACGGCGAGATCCCGTACGGAGAGCACCGGATCGGACGACTCCGGATCGGTCACTGTGACCTCCTCGATCGGGGGTTGGCCCATTCGTCCAGTGCGAACGAGATCAGGAACAGCGACAAGATCAGGATCAGGATGATCGCGATCGGGATGCCCCACCACCACCAGAGGTTCCGCAGCAGGGCGGAGAACTTCTGCATCCAGAAGAAGGTCATCCCCAGCGTCGGCTCCCGCTGCGAGCCGAGGCCGAGCAGCTCCAGCCCGAGCGCTCCGTAGACGGCGGCGATCAGGGCCGACACGAAGCCGGCCAGCAGGAACGGCGCCAGGTTGGGCAGCAGTTCCCGGATGATGATCTCCGGGCCGCGCATGCCGGACAGCCGGGCCAGCCGCAGGAACTCACGTTCCCGCAGCGACAGCACCTGAGCCCGGATCGCCCGGGTCGGCCCGGGCCAGGCGAACGCGGCCAGGATCAGCGCCATGCTCTCGATCGAGATGTACTGCCGCAGCAGCGAGGCGATCACCACCATCACCAGGAAGCTCGGGATGGTGAACATCACGTCCACCACCCACCTGATCACGTTGTCCAGCCAGCCGCCGTAGAAGGCCGAGACCAGGCCCAGGACGACGCCGATCGCCAGCCCGATCGCGCCGGCGAGCAGCCCTATCTGCAGGCTGAGCCGGGTGCCGACGATCATCACCGCGAACAGGTCCCGACCCTGGGCGTCGGTGCCGAACAGATAGTCCAGCGACGGCGGGCGACTCGCCGGCCCGGCCAGCGGGTACGGGTCCTTGAGCGGATTGATCAACAGCGTGCCCGCGGTGGAGAACAGCACCAGCGAGAAGAACATGATCAGTCCGACGGTCAGCATCGGGTGCCGGCGCAGATAGAGCAGCAGGGACATGGCCCGGCCCACTCGGCGACGCGGGGCGAGCAGGGCGCCGGTCTGGGTCGCGGTTACGGCCATCGTCACGCCTTCCCGTACCGGATCCGCGGATCGAGCAGCGGATAGATCAGGTCGACGATCAGGGTGGCGAGGCAGACCGCGAAGACCAGGATCATCGTGATGCCGTAGAGCAGGTTGTAGTCGAGCACCTGGATCGAGTTGTTGATCAGCAGGCCGAGCCCGGGATAGCCGAACAGGGTCTCCACCAGCACGGTCGAGAAGATGAACGTGCCCAGCGACAGCACCAGCCCGGTCACCTGCGGCAGCAGCGCATTGCGAACCGCATAGCCGAGGAAGATCCGGCGAGGTTTGAGACCCTTGGCATCAGCGAAGATGATGTAGTCCTCGCCCGTCGTCATCACCATCAGGCTGCGCATCTGCAGTGCCTGCCCGCCCAATTGGAACAAGATCAAGGCGCACGCCGGCAGGAAGGCGTGTCTGATCACGTCCAGGATGAACTCTCCGCTGAGCTCCGGCGTCGCGGTCCGCGAGTAGGCACCGGCCAGCGGGAAGAGCTTCAGCTGGAACGCGAACACGTAGATCAACAAAAAGCCCAGCACGAAGGCCGGCACCGCGCTGGTCAGCATCGACGTCGGGACGAAGAACCGCAACCAGCGCGGTGACCGCGGCCAACCCAGCAACGCGCCGAGGATGGTGCCGATGACGAAGGCGATCAGGATCGACATCAGGCCGAGGCCCAGGGTCCACGGCAGCGCGTCCAAGATCACCGAGTTGACGGTCCGCGGGTACTGACCGATCGAGTAGCCGTAATCGAACCGGATCACCTTCAGCAGCGCGTTCCCGTACTGCTGCCAGATCGGTGCGTCGACTCCGAACTCGCGCCGGTACGCCTCGATCATCTGTTGCAGACCGGTCTGGTTGCGACCACCCTGGGTCGCCGCCTGCACCAGCCGTTCCATGATCGGGTCCCGCGGGCTGAGCTTCGGGATCAGGAAATTGATCGTCGCCGCCGTCCACATCACCGTGATCAGCAGGCCGATCCGTTTCAGCAGATATTGCCAGGAATACACGGCCGCCGCCTCGCCCTCAGCCCGCGGCCGGCTTCAGTCGAGTCAGCTCCAGGGAGAACGTCTTGAACCAGAACGCGCCCGGCAGGTACGGATCGTTGGCCGTCGGCCAGCCCGTCCAATAGGTCGTGTTGTAAGGGATCCGGTGCATCCACTGCACCAACGACGTGTGCGGCAGTTCCTTCAGATAGATCTCCATCGCCTGCAGGAACAGCGGCAGCTCCTGCGGATCGTCGACCGGCAGCGATGCCATCTGCTCGACGATCTGGTCGTAGTCCTTGTTGCGCCAATGGCTGCTGATGTCGCCGACCTCGCCGATCTTGGAAAAGTGCCGGGAGTGCATCAGCTCCAGCGACGGGTACGGATCGGCGATCGCGCCCGCAAAGCCGAACAGGAACAGCTTGGCCGACCCGTCGGTCATCCGGGTGGTGGAGTCGCCCGGTGTCTGCAACGAGGACTCGAACCCGGCTGCCCGTAACTGCTCGGCCAGGATCGCGCCGTAGTCGTTCACCAGATCGACGATGCCGTAGATCGTCGCGTCCACCCGCTTGCCGTCCTTGGCCCACAGGCCGTCGCTGTCCTTGGCGTAGCCCTTGCCGGCCATGATCGCGTCCACCTTGGCCAGGTCGTAGGCGTCGGTCGGGTTCGCGGCCAGCATCGGCTGCGCGGCGTCCAGGTACTTCTGCAGCGGCGGGAAGTTCGGGAACGGCAGGAAGGACGGGGTGCCGGCGCCCTCATATCCGATGTCGACCAACTGCTGCCGGTTGATCCCGTGATTGATCGCCCGACGCATCTCGAGGTCGTTGTACGGCGGCGCGCCACAGTTGAAGAACAGAGACTGCGGCCACCAGTCGGTGTAGCCGTACGGGGCGTTCCGGTCGGTCCAGGCGATGATCTTCTCGTTCTGTTCCACCACCTGCTTGATCACCGGCGGCCGCAGATCGAGCGACGAGTCCAGTTCGTTGTTGATCAACTGCTGGGCCGTGTTGGTCGGATCGGTGAACGGCACCACGATGATCCGGGTCGGGGCCGGCAGTTCGGACAGCCCGGCCGTGACCGCCCACCAGTCGTCGCGACGGTCGAGCAACCGCTGCTGCACCGTCCAGTCGGCGACCGTGTACGGCCCGGTCACCACCGGCCAGCCCTTGCCCGGGTCGTAGAACAGGAAGCCGAACTGGTCCTTCTGGTCCTTGAAGATGTGCTCCGGCACCAGGAAGATGCCCAGGTCGTTCTTGAAGTAGAGGAAGTCGAAGACGAACCGCGGCGCCGGCTTGGTGAAGGTGATCTTGACCGTCTTGTCGTCCGTCGCCTCCGCCTTCTTCACCCACTCCCGGATGTCGGCGGAATAGGTCATCGCGCTGTTCTTCTCGGCCCGCAGCATCTCCAGGGAGAAGGCGACGTCCTTGGCGCCGAACGGCGTCCCGTCGCTCCACTTCGCATCGGTGCGCGTGGTGATGGTGACGCTGGAGAAGTCCGTGGCATACACCGGATCGCCCTCGGCCAGCCAGGGCGTGGTCTCGCCGTTGAAGGCGGAGTAGTACCAGAGCGGCTCGAGCATGGCCGCCAGGCCGCGCTGGTGATTGAACCCGGAGGCGTACGGATTGCAGATGCCCAGGTCGCTGCCGTCGCCGTACGTCAGCATCAAGGTCTGCTCCCGCGGCACCTCCGGCGGCCGGCCCCGCGGCACCTCCCGCGGCGCGGAGCCGGTGGCGGTCGGCTCGCCGCCGGACGAAGGCGGCGGCGCGGGTGGCAACTCCGGCGTGCCACAGGCGGTCAGGACCAACCCGGCGGAGCCGAGTCCAGTGAGGGCCAGGAAGTCGCGGCGGGAACGATCAGCGAACGACGATGACCCCGGGATTGCATTCATGCATACCTCCGGCACCAGAAGCGGAAGCGGCCGACCCTGCGGCCAAAGAGCGCAGACGATCATCGACCCGGGCTGCGGCCCCGATGACGCCGTGAAGGTTGATCATGATCGACCAGGGATAGCGTTTGCCCGAAAGATGGGACATCGGCGCCTCCAGTTCGTTCTGGGACGGCGGACCGCATCGCACCCCGAGATCTAGGACGGAGAACGGTTCACGGCAGCCTGGCGATCTTGGAAAGACGATACCTCCGAGACCGCGAATCATGTCAAGGGTTAACCGGTAAAGGTGGACGGCCGAAATGGCCCCCGATCCGGGTCAGTAGGTCGCGCGCCCGCCCGAGGCGTCGAAGCAGAATCCGGTGGTGAAGCTGCAGGCCGGGGAGACCATGAAGGTGATCATCTCGGCCACCTCTTCGATGCTGCCGACCCGGCCCATCGGGATCCGTGAGGTCATGTAGTCGATGACCTCTTGCGGCTGGGTGTCCAGGAAACTGGTCCGGATCACGGCCGGTGCCAGGGCGTTGATCGTGATCCCGTCGGTCGCGTACTCCTTCGCCATCGCCTTCACCAGACCGATCAGGCCGGCCTTGCTCGCCGAGTAGCCGATCATGGAAGGGTTGCCTTCCTTGCCGGCGATCGAGGCGACATGGGCAATCCGGCCGTACTGCTGCTCGACCAGGTGCGCCAACGCGGCCCGGCTGACCACCAGCGCGCCGCGCAGGTTGACCGCGACCGCGGCGTCGAATTCGGCCAGCTCGACCTCGTGACTGCGCCGGCCCATCGGGCCCTGGATCCCGGCGCAGTTGACCACTGCATGGATCTGGCCGAACTCCGCGACGGCCGCCGCGAACGCCTGCTGGACCGAATCCGGGTCGGTCACGTCCGCCACAGCAGCGATCGCGCTGTCGCCGGTGGCCACGATCTTGTCCGCCAACTCCGCCACCGGCTCGGCCGTCCGATCGACGCAGGCGACCCGCATGCCCCGGCGGGCGAGATGCAGCGCGGCGCCGCGGCCGATGCCCGATCCCGCGCCGACGACGAACACCGCCTGCCCGTCGACGTTGCTCCGGTCGTGATCGTTGAAGGTCATGTCCTGAACGGTAGCCGGATCGGCTGTGCGCCGTCTCCGGTCGCAGGTCCGGTGGCCTCAGAAGGTCATGCCGGCCTCCTCGGCCAGCGCGCGGGTGGTGTTGCCTCCGTCCAGGGACTCGCGGATCAGATCGGCGTGACCGGCGTGATGGGAGAGCTCGCGCAGGAGGTGCAGCAGGATCCGGCGCACCGTCCACCACTCCCGCTCCGGTGCCCACGGCGCGGTCGGCAACGGCACCGTCGCGGCGAGATCCGGCGTCTCCGTGATCACTCGATCGACGAAGGCCGACGCCTCCTCGAAGGCCGCGAGCAGCGCCGGCACCGTGTCTTCGTCGGCCATGAAGTACTGGGCCATCGCCGACTCGAGATCCATTTCCGCGTTCTCGTCGGGCACGGTGATCACGGTGCACCAGTGCCGCTGGGTCTCCACGAGATGCTTGATCAGTCCTCCCAGGGTCAGGTCGCTGACGGTCGACCGGGTTCGGGCCTGGTCGTCGCTGAGATCCCGCAGCGTGATCGTGAAGTTCTTCCGTTCGTCGGTGAACAGGTACAGCAGATCGGCGCGCTCGCCGCTGATGTCGGCCATGTCGTTTCCCTCCCCTGGGTGTGAATGCCTCGAGGAGCGTACGTCAGAAGGGCCGGCGCCACAGTCGATCCGATGATCATCACCAGCCCGCAACCGCTCTCCCGAAACATTTCCACGGTGCGCGGCGTAGAGATGCTGAGGCTCGATCCCGATCACCACCGAGCAGGAGTCTGATCATGCATCGTCGTACCGTGTTGAAACTGGCCGCCGGCGTCGCCGGCGCGGTCACCGTCGGATCCCTCCGCCCTGATACGGCCGTCGCCGCCGGCCCGTTCACCGACGTGGCCGGCTGGCCGGCCGACGCAAGGTTCGATGCCATCGCGACCGGCCGCTCCGGCAGCTGGGCGATCGGCGTGCAACGGCTCGAGGACCGACCCGACGGCAGCTGGCAGCGGAAAGCGATCCTGCGGCAGCTGCACCGCCGAAAGTGGGTGCCCGTGGCGCTGCCGGATGACTTCGGCGCCTGGGCCCGGGCGATCACTCCGGATGCGACCGGCGTCTGGATCGTGGGCGACCGCAACGACGTCTCGTTGCCCGTCGCCGACGGCAGCACCGTCGTCGGACACCTCGGCCGGGACGGCCGCTGGCGCTCCCTGGACACGGAGCAACTGCCGGCCTACTGCGGATTCTCGTCACTGGCCCTGATCGACGGCCGGATCGAGTTGACCGGCTATGCGCCCACCGAGGGGGATGGGCGCCCGCGCCCGTACTGCCTGACCAGACCGCTGCAGTACGAAGCCGCCCCGTGGACCGAACGCCCCGTCGACGCGCCGGTCTGGAACGGCGATGTGGTACCGAGCCTGAAGATCGGGGCGGGGACCACGGACTGGGCGACCGCCGACACCTGGCTGTTTCGCCGGTCCGGATCAGGCTGGGCCGTGGTCGACGGGCCACCCGACACCGGCCTGGCCTGGCACGGCCCCTGCGCCGTCGGCGGCCGATCCCTTTACCTGGGCACCGAATTTCCCGAGTCGAGAGAGTTTCGGTTGCGCCGCCGGGTCGGCGAAACCTGGACCGACGTGCGGTTGCCATCCGGTGTCTATGTCGCGGGGCTGATCCCCACACCGGGCGGCTGCTGGGCGGCCGGCTATCGAATCGATTGGGAGTCCGAGACGCAGGACAGCACTGTGATCGTGCTTCGGGTCTCCGGATCGAAGGTCGTCCAACGCTTCGACGGCCCACCCGGCGCCGCGGACGACGTCTGCCGCGCCGGCGGAAAGATCCTGCTCAGCGGCATCGTGCCCGATCCGCGGGACCCGCAGTGGGCCGACTGGTTCGGCCACTCCTGGTCGCTGCGCGGCTGACCCTTGAGGACATCGGACCACAGGTCGGCTCAGTCGGACGCCACGGCGCGTGCCGCCAGCGAGACGGTGACCCGCAGTCCGCCGCCGGGGCGTGGCGTGAGTTCCAGCCGGCCGTCGTGGGCGGTGGTGATCGCCGCCACGACAGCCAGCCCCAGCCCGTGCCCGGCGACCGTACCGCCGCCGTCCCGGGATCGGGCGCCGCGGCGGAACGGTTCGAGCAGGCCGGGCAGGTCGGCCTCGTCGATCATCGGCCCGGTGCTGTCCACCTCGACCACGGCCTGATCATCGTCGAGCCGGGTGATCACCGCCACGGTGCCGCCGGAAACGTTGTAGCGCAGGGCGTTCTCGACCAGATTGCGGATCAGCTGCTCCAGCAGGATCGGGTCGCCGAGGGCCGGGGCGGGCTGCAGCCGAGTGTTGAGGACGAGCTCGGACCGGTCGGCCTGGTGCGTCGAGGCGATGCCGGCGCGGGCGATCTCGGCCAGGTCCAACGGCTCGGCATGATCAATCCGGTTCTCGCTCTCGGCGAGCAGCAGCAGACCGTCGATCAACCGGGTGTTGGCCTCGACCAACGCCAGCAGCCGGTTGCCGAGATCGACCGTCGCCGGGGCCGCGCCGGGCCGGGTGGTCTCGACCTCGATCATCGCCCGCTGCATCGCCAGCGGAGTGCGCAGCTGATGGGAGGCGCCGGCGACGAAATGTCGTTGCCCGTCGAAGGCGCGGTCCAGTGAGTCGAGCATCGCGTCGAACGCGGCGGCGAGCCGCTTCACCTCGTCGTTCGGCACGGTCCGGCCACCGCTGTGCTGCAGCCCGATCCGCTCCTGCAGGTTGCGGTCCGGGCCGCTGGAGCGGGCGATCCGCTCGGCCGTCGCCGTCATCAGATCGAGCGGCCGGAGCCCACGCCCGGCGATGATCCAACCGCCCGCACCGGCCGCGATCGCGACGACCAGCACCACGATGGCGCCCTGGGAGAGCAGCGCGGTCAGTGCTGCGTCCTTGATCGCGATCCGGTCCTGCTGCAGCTGAGTGATCAACTCGTCCAGCTCGATGGTGCTGCCGTCCGGCAGGAAGATCGTCGACGTCCCGCTCTCCGCGGCCCGTTCCCGCAAAGCCGAGATCCGGGCGTCGGTGGCGTCCCGGCCGAGCTCGGCATCGAGCCGCTGCCCGACGACGACGTAGATGCCGGCCAGGATCAGCCCGCCGGCCGCCAGGATCAGCACGCCGTAGAGCAGCGTCAACCGGCCGCGCAGGCCGATCCGCGGGCCGGTCACGGGATCCGGTATCCCACGCCGGGCACGGTCTCGACGACCGCCGGGTCGCCGAGCTTGCGGCGCAGCTTCATCACCGTGACCCGGACCGTGTTGGTGAACGGATCGATGTGCTCGTCCCACACCTTGTCCAGCAACGATTCGGCCGAGACCACCGTGCCGCCGGCCCGGAGCAGCTCGCCGAGCACGGCGAACTCCTTGTTGGTCAGGCTGAGCGCGGTCCCGTCCCGGAATGCCTCGCGGCGGCCGGCGTCCCAGCGGATCCCGGACCGCTCGATCAGCGGCGGCACCGGCACCGACGACCGGCGGCACAGCGCGTGCACCCGGGCGGACAGTTCGAGGAACGCGAACGGCTTGACCAGGTAGTCGTCGGCCCCGATCGCCAACCCCTCGACCCGGGACCGCACCGCGGCCGCCGCCGTCACCATCAGCACTCGGGTCGGCGACTCGGCCGACACGATCCGGCGACACACCTCGTCGCCGGAGACGCCCGGCAGATCCCGATCAAGGACGACCACGTCGTAGCCGTACACGCCGATCCGTTCCAGCGCTCCCTCGCCGTCGTAGGCGATGTCGACGGCGAACGACTCCCGCCGCAGCCATTCGGCCATCGTGTCGGCCAGGACCGGCTCGTCCTCGACCACGAGTATCCGCACTCGTCTCACCTCATCCCGTCGGGAGGCCGATTCTGCTGCACCCCAGATAACCGCGGGATAACCAGCCGTGGCTGTGCGTCTGCCGTGCGCCGGCTGTGAGTCCGTGCCGTGCTCCGACGGCCGGTGATCCCGGGGATAACCGGCGGATAACCGATGGTCCGGCGATTACGGCCCGGTTATCCGTCGACGGTTCAACTGGGTCTCGAGCGGTGATCGACACCGCGATCAGGAGGACTCACGATGAAGATCACGACCATCAGCGGACGGGCCCTGTCCGGCGCCCTGCTCGCGCTGATCTTGACCGCCGGGGTGCTGCTCACCGCCTGTACTCCGAGCAGCGACAGCAGCGGCGGCATCCCCAGCGCCGGCCCGGCCAGCTCCGCCGGGCCTGGGCCGGATTCGCCCAGCTCTGGATCACCCGGGTCCGAATCGTCCGAGCCCGAGCCGTCCGACTCCGGGGCGGCGGAGGCGCCGAGCGAGGCACCGACCCCGGATGCGTACGCCTACGCCGCCTGCATGCGTGATCACGGCATCGACATGTCGGATCCGGATCCGCAGACCGGGCTGCCGACGGTCGGCGACTCGGTCGATCCGGACAGTGCCGCGTTCAAGGAGGCGCACAAGGCGTGCGGTGAGCTGCTGCCCGGCGGCATCCGCGGCCAGGGCGACGACACCGAGCTGGACAGTTATCTCGAATTCGCCAAATGCATGCGGAAGAACGGGATGCCGGACTTCCCGGATCCGCAGCCGGGCAGTGGCCAGGGCATGTTTCCGGGCGCCGACCGCAACGATCCCGCATTCGGCAAGGCCACCAAGGCGTGCCAGCACATCCTCGCCGGGAGCGACCAATGAGCCGGCTGCGGCGACGGCTGCTGATCGCCGGCGCGGTGACGGTGACCGCGGCGATCATCGCCGTCGCGGCGTACGGCTTCGGCGGCTCGGTCCCCCAGGTCGAGGCGTCGAGCACCGGCCTGCCACCGGCGACGGCCAAGGTCACCGAAGGCACCCTGACCCAGACCCAGTCGGTCAGCGGCACGTTGTCGTACGGGCCGGTGCAGACGCTGACCGGCAAGGCCGACGGCACGGTCACCTGGCTGCCGGCCCCGGGCTCGGTGATCAAGGCCGGTGATCCGCTCTACAAGATCGACAACGATCCGGTGCTGCTGTTCGCCGGCAAGCTGCCGCCCTACCGTACGTTGAGCGAGGGCGACTCCGGGCCGGACGTGAAGCAGTTGGAGAAGAACCTCACGGCGATGGGATATCAGGGCATCGACGTCGACTCGTACTTCGGCTCGAGCACCACCGAGGCGGTCTGCGACTGGCAGGATGATCATGGTCTGCCGGAGAACGGGGAGGTCGCGCCAGGGCAGCTCGCCGTCACCACGGGGCCGATCCGGATCGCGGAGGTCAAGGCGCAGGTCGGGGCCGGGCTGGCCCCCGGAGCCGAGGTGCTCGGTTTCACCGGGACGAAGCGAGTGGTCCAGATCGACCTCGCCGTCGACAAGCAGCAGTTCGTCGAGGTCGGCAATCCCGCCACCGTCGTGCTGCCCGACGGATCGAAGGTCACGGGCACGGTGAGCGCCATCGGCGCCGTCGCCAAGACCGACGCCGAGGGCGAGACCACGATCCCGGTCACCGTGACGATCAAGGACCAGCAGGCCCTGGGCACGCTGGAGGCGGCACCGGTCACCGTCCAGTTGATCACCGGGAAGGCGTCGAACGTGTTGATCGTCCCGGTCACCGCGTTGGTCGCGCTGTCCGGCGGCGGCTACGGCGTGCAGGTCGTCGCCGGCGGCCAGGTCGACTACGTCGCGGTGCAGACCGGGATGTTCGCGGGCGGAATGGTGCAGATCAGCGGCGCCGGCATCTCGGCCGGGACCGTCGTCGGGGTGGCATCATGACTCCGCTCGAACCACCGGTCGTGGTCCGGCTGGACCGGGTCTCCCGGACCTTCGAGGGCGGGGTAGCGGCGCTGCACGAGGTTTCCCTGGAGATCAGGACCGGTGAGTTGATCGGCATCGTCGGGCCGTCCGGCTCCGGCAAATCGACCATGCTCAACATCCTCGGCACCCTGGACCGACCGACCACCGGCGAGGTCGAGATCGCCGGCTATCGGGTCCGCCGACTGTCGGATCGGCAACTCTCGGCCCTGCGTGCGTTGACGATCGGCTTCATCTTCCAGCAGTTCCATCTGGCCGCCGGTGTGCCGGCGATCGACAACGTCGCGGATGGGATGCTGTACGCGGGCGTACCGCGACGGATCCGGCTGGACCGGGCCGAACGGGCCCTGCACCGGGTCGGCCTGGCCAGGAGGATCGCCCACCGGCCGCACGAACTGTCCGGCGGCGAGCGGCAGCGGGTCGCGATCGCGCGGGCCGTGATCGGCGATCCGCCGCTGCTGCTCGCCGACGAACCGACCGGAAACCTGGACACGGCATCCGGCATCGGCGTGATGAGCCTGTTGCGCGAGTTGCACGCCGGTGGCACCACCGTCGTGATCATCACCCACGACCGCGACATCGCGGCCTCACTGCCCCGCCGGGTCGAGCTGCGGGACGGCCGCAAGATCGCGGACGAGACCATCGGCGAAGGGGTACGACCATGATCGGCGCGACCATGATCACCGACGGCGACCGGCCACCGAACCCTCGGTTGACGCCGGCCCGACTGGGCCTCGGCGATCTGATCCGGGTCGGCGGCGCCGGCCTGCGGGCCCGGCCGACCCGGATCCTGCTCTCCGCGCTCGGCATCGCCATCGGGATCGCCGCGATGATCTCGGTGATCGGGATCTCCAGCTCGAGCCGGGAAGACTTCAACCGCCAGATCGCCGAGCTCGGCACCAATCTGCTCACCGTGAGCCCGGGGCAGAACCTGTTCGGTGATCAGTCCCACCTGCCGGTCGAGTCGACGGCCATGATCGACAACATCGGGCCGGTCGAGTCGGTCAGTGCGACCGGAGTGATCGCCGGCGCGAAGGTCTATCGCAACGATCACGTGCCCACCGCGCAGTCGGGTGGGATCAGCGTCGTGGCCGCGAAGCCCGACCTGCTGGACACCCTGGGCGGCAAGCTGACCGCCGGCGCCTTCCTCAACCCGGCCACCGAGAAATATCCGGCGGTCGTGCTCGGGGCGACCGCCGCCGAGCGGCTCGGCGTCGGGTCGGTCGGGCCCGATCAACAGGTCTTCCTCGGCGGCCAGTGGTTCACCGTGATCGGCATCCTGGCCCCGGTCACCCTGTCGCCGGAGTTCGACACGGCCGCGATCATCGGCTGGAGCAGCGCGATCGAGTTGCTCGGCTTCGACGGCTACCCGACGACGATCTACACCCGGGCCGAGCAGCCGTACGTCGAGGAGGTGCAGGCCGTGCTCGGCAACACGGCGAATCCGGCAGCGCCGAACGAGGTCGACGTGTCCCGGCCGTCCGACGCCCTGGCCGCCCAGCAGGCGGCCGACACGACGTTGAGCAGTCTGCTGCTCGGTCTCGGCTCGGTCGCCCTGCTGGTCGGCGGGATCGGCGTCGCGAACACGATGGTGATCTCCGTGCTGGAGCGGCGCGGCGAGATCGGTCTGCGCCGGTCCCTCGGCGCGACCCGCGGCAGCATCCGGTCCCAGTTCCTGGCCGAAGCCCTGCTGCTGTCCGCGATCGGCGGCACCGCCGGCCTGCTGCTCGGCATCGGCGTGACCGCCGGCTATGCGGGCCTGCAGGGCTGGCCGACCGTGGTGCCGCCGTGGGCGATGGCCCTGGGCCTCGGCGCCACGCTGGTGATCGGCTGCCTGGCCGGCCTCTATCCGGCGGTCCGGGCCTCCCGGCAGTCCCCCACCGAGGCGCTCACCGCACCATGATCATGATCGCGAGTTGATCAGCGCCGCGCACAAATATACGATCACGTATGGAAATAGTCGCGCAGCGCCGAGAGGGAGCCGTGGATCGTCGGACGTACCGGGTCATCGCCCGGGGTCGCTTCGGCGACCTCACCGGGCCACAGCGGGAGCGATTGCTGGCTGAGGCGGACCGGCACAGCGTGCTCGACGCCGAGTTCACCGAGCTGGGCACGTTGAGCTATCAACCGCCGCTGCACTCCTGGGTCGGCCGGGTGCAGGTGGTGACCGAGGAGGAGAAGATCGCCGACGCCGATGCGCTGGCCGAGTTGATCGCCCGGGATCGGATCGCGGCGCTGCTGGTCCGCTTCGGCCTCACCGTCGGTGATCTTCAGCTCTCGGCCAGCTGCCTCGGGGATGTCAAGATCAACCGCAAGGGCCGAGCGAGGTCGGGCCGGTGACGGACCGGCGCGGCCGGCGGACCCAGGCCGAGCGTCGGGCCGAGACCCGGCAGGGCCTGATCGCCGCCGCGGTGGAGCTGTGGGCCGACCGGCCGGTCTCTGAGGTCTCGCTCGACCTGTTGGCCGAGACCGCCGGCTATTCCCGCGGCGCGTTCCATGGCAACTTCGCCGGCAAGGACGAGTTCATCGACGCGGTCCGCGACTCCTTGATCAATCAGGCGTCGGCCATGATCAACCACTCGATCGAAGACACCGCGGATCCGCTCGAGGCGCTCGGTGGCTACCTCCGGGCCGCCGTCGAGTTCGTCGCGGACCATCCGGCGCCGACCCGCGCCCTGGTCGCGATCAGTCGCCATCAGGAGGCACACCGGACGTCGTCGTACGAAAGCCGGGCCGAGATCGGCGCGGCACCGATCGAGAGTCTGCTCCGGCGAGGCATCGAGGCCGGGACGATCCGCGACCTCGACGCCCGGCTGACGGCCCGCGTGATCCAGTCCGCGCTGGACACCCTGGTCCTCGCCGAACCGCCGGCCGATCCGACCGCCGTTGCCGATCAACTCGCCACCCTGTTCACCGCCGCTGTTCAGGCCTGCTCATGATCAACCCAACGGTGCCGCCGGCAGGGTGACGCCGGCTTCGATCGCCGCTGCGGCCGTCAAGCAGTCGTCCTCACGGTAGGCACGGCCGATCAGCTGCACCCCGACCGGCAGGCCGTCGACGACTCCGGTCGGCACGGCGACGGCCGGCAGGCCGGCGCAGCTGCTGATCACGTTCAGCGCCATCGCCCGGCCGTACCGCTCGTTCGCCGCCGCCGAGGCCCGTTCCGCGTCGGGGTACGGCGCCTGCTCGGCGTAGACCGGGCCGAGGACCAGCTGATGCGTGCGACCGAACTCGGCCCAGGCGCGGCGGATCCCATGCAGCGCCGCCGTCGCGGCGATGTATTCCGGCAGGGTGACCGGCGGCCTACGGGCCATGGCGAACTCCTGATAGCGACGATCCTCCGTCGACAGCACGGTCTTGATCCGGTCCCAGCCGAGCCCGAACTCGGTGTTGATCAAGACGCCGAACGTGTCCAGCGCCGACTGCTGGGCCGGCAGCGCGGTGACCTCCCGGACCTCGTACCCGGCGTTGATCAACAACTCGGCCGCCAGGTCCAGAGCGGAGTCGACCGGCGGGGTCAGCCCGACACCGCCCGGATCGCGGACCAGGGCGACCCGGCGCGGCTGACCGCCCTCGTCGCCGAGCTCGGCCGGGATCGGCAACGCCCGCGGGTCGGCCGGATCGGCGCCGCTCAGCACGCGATGGATCAGCCGCAACTCCGCGACGGTCCGGGAGATCGGCCCGTCGACCGGGAAGATCTGCGCGGCCAGGGTCGGCTCGGCCGGACCGATCCGGTGATCGGCCGGATAGCGCCCGATGCTCGGCTTGAGCGCGGCAACTCCGCAGAAGTTGGCCGGCAGCCGGAGCGAGCCGGCGGAGTCGTTGCCGATCCCGACCGCGGCCAGGCCGCTCGCCACGGCGGCGGCGTCACCCCCGCTGGAGCCGCCCGGCGTCCGCTCCGGGTCCCAGGGATTGCTTGTGCTGCCGTACAACTCGCTGCGGGTGTGCATGCCGGCGAGGATCAACGTCGGCAGGTTGGTGTGGCCGATGATCACCGCGTCCGCCTGCCGGAGCCGGGCCACCGGCGGCGCATCACCGTCGGCGTGATGATCCCGCAGGAAGCGCGCACCGTGGGTGGTCGCCAGGCCACGCACCGCGATGCTCTCCTTCACCGTGATCGGCACCCCGGCCAGTGGCCCGAGCGGCTCACCCCGCCGCCGGCGCGCGTCGAGCCCGGCCGCAACGGCCAGCGCATCGTCGGCCAGCTGGGTGATCGCATTGATCGTGGGATTGATCGACTCGATTGCCGCCATGCGTTCCCGGACGACCTCGCTCGCCGTGATCAACCCGCTCCGGACGGCTTCGGCGATCCGGTTCGCCGACCAGGCGGCGAGGACAGAAGTAGCCATTCCGCAAATATATACGAGCTAGTATATTAGTAACCGACGATGCCGGGTCGGGCTCCCACATCGTGGGAATCACGCGCTCGCCGACTCGGGCCCGGTGGCCGGTCGGGTTAGCCTGATCATCGGTATTGCGATGATAGCTTCGACTATTCGAAAGTAGTGTCCATGACGGATTCTGCACCACGCCGCTACCGGGGCACGGGTCTGCGCGACCAGACGCCGACCGGTGGGATCAAGTCGGCCCTGGCCGGAGGCAACACGATCGGTGGCTGGATCCGGGAGCGGGCGGCCCGAGCCGACGGCTACCGGCACGTCGACACCCCGGCCATGATCGAACTGCTCACCTCGATCGGCGCCAATCACTACTGCTTCGGCATCTGGGACTCACCGACCGACTTCGATGATCTTCATCAGGAGTTCCTGCCGGCCGCGCAGGCCGCCGGGATCCAGGTGATGCCCTACATCGTGCCGCCGTCGGAGACGTTCGCCTGGGGCAAGTCGTCGCAGCCGTTCGTGATGGACTACATCGCCTGGGCCCGCGCCTTCGCCGAGCTTTCGCTCAAATATCCGGTGCTCAGTGCCTGGGCGATCGACGACTTCGACTGGGCCGAGAACCCGGCCGTCTTCGTGCCCGACTATCTGGCCGAGATCCGTGCAGCCCAGCTCGCCATCAACCCGCGGCTCGGCCTCTTCACCTGCGCCTACATCACCGGCGCGACGTCGAACGACTTCATGATCAAGTACGGGCCGTACCTGGACGGCATCGTGTTTCCCTACCTGGACGGGCGCAACTTCAACACGATCAGACCCGATCGACTGCGCACCGACCTCGACACCATCATCGATGTCACCCGGCGGCATGACCTGGACGTGATCGTCCTCGGCTACGCCGGCCGCTGGCTCGCCGGCCTGCTCGAGCCCACCGCTGAATACGTATCCGCAGTCGTCACCGAGGCCGTGACGCGGGCCGCGGCCGGCGAGATCCTCGGCGTCACCAGCTACGGCCTGCAGGTCGATGGTGCGCCGGCGGTCGGCAACGGACGGCGCTCGATGTACGGCGACGGTCGCGGCGCCCTGCTCGCTCCGGTCGTCCCGGTCACCGAGGGGCAGTTCGCCGAACTCACCACCCGGATCGAAGTGCAGCCGGACAGTCCGCGGCACGAGCTGGGATTCTGGCATTCCCGGACGATGTCGATCGAGCACGTGCCGGAGCGCGGCGACTACCGGATCGACGTGTTGATCGACGACACCGTGGTCTGGAGCGCGGACGTGCACGACTCCACCTGGCAACAGCTCTGGGTGTTCGGCCGGTCGCCGCAGGGGGCGTTCGACGTGTCCGATGCGCTGCGCGGCAAGACCGAGGCGACGCTGGCCTTCCGGCTGACCGCGCTGCGCGACGTCGGCGGGGCCTGCATCGACGTCGGGATCGATGCCATCGAGACGATCGGCTTCACCGTCCCCGATCCCGGCTTCGAAGATCCCACCGCCTGGCAGGCCGCCGATTCCGACGGCCAGCTCGTCGCCGTCGTCGACCACTACCAGCCGAATCGTCCCGACCTGATCATCCAAGCCGTTCGCGAGGCCTATTCCACCACTCAGTAGACACCACCGAGATAGGAGACCATGATCATGGCCACCCGACTGCGTGACTCGACTCGATCATCAGACTCAGACCGATCACTGTCCTGGCAACGATCCGTGCGACGCCGACGACCCCGCCTGCTCGCGGCACTGTTCGCGGTCATGATCTTCGCCACCCTCGGCGTCGGCGCGACGGCGCCGGCCACCGCCGCCCCCACCGCCGGCACCTACACCAATCCGATCCGCGACGGCGCCGATCCGTGGCTCGCCTTCCACGACGGGCAGTATTACCTGGCCAGCACGACCGCCGCCAGCGTGATCACCGTGTCGACCTCGCCGTCCCTGGCCACGCTCGGCGCCGCGACCCCGACCGTGGTCTACGACGCCTCTACCCAGCCCACGGAATATCAGGACAACATCTGGGCGCCGGAGATCCACCGGTTCGGTGATCGCTGGTATCTCTACTACACCGCGCAGATCGACGGCGACATCTCGACCCACCGCAACTTCGTCGCGGAGAGCCAAGGTGACAGCCCGATCGGGCCGTACACGTTCAAGGGCCAGCTCCAGGGCCCGGACTTCTTCAGCATCGACGGCACCGTGCTCGAGGTCGATGATCAGCTGTACTACATCTATGCGGGCATTCCGTCACCCGGCGCGCAGAAGCTCTACATCGCACCGATGAGCAACCCGTGGACCCTCGCCGCCGAGCCGCGGATCCTGTCCGAACCCAGTTACGAGTGGGAGAAGATCGGCGACGGCGAGACCCAGGAGGGTGCGTTCCCGATCTATCGCAACGGCAAGATCTACCTCACCTACTCCGCCGCCCAGTGCGGCACTCCGGACTACGCCATCGGCCTGCTGACCTACACCGGTGGCGATCCCGCCGACCAGGCCTCCTGGACCAAGACCCCGGACCCGATCTTCAGCAAGAGCCCGGAGAACGGCGTCTACGGCCCCGGCCACCACAGCTTCTTCACCTCACCCGACGGCACCGAGGACTGGATCGTCTATCACGCCAGGGATTACGCCAACAGCACCGACTGCGGCGAGCCCCGCACCATCCGGGCCCAGAAGATCAACTGGACGGCCGACGACCGCCCCGACCTGGGCATCCCCGCCCCACTCGGCACCGCCCTCCCCCTGCCGGCCGGCGACCCCGGCTGACCAAGATCACCAACGTCCCCCGAGCCTGTCGAACGAGTTTACCTAGGTGAGCCGATTCGCCAGGCTCGGGTTTCGTTCCCTCGCGCGCTAGTGCCCTGCGCCCGAAGTTCGGCACCCAATTCGGCGCGCTGAAGCGGCGAGCTGCTGCGTTGTCGTCAGTCGATGTAGGCACCACTACGCCTCCCTCCTCCGCCTGGCAGCTCACTACTTCATCCCACCGACTTAGGCACCGAACTTCGGGCGCAGGACACTAGCCGACGTGGGCCTCCGGACCGAATCGCGCCCGAACGGGTGCCTCACCGAAGTCGACCTCGCTGACCAGTCGGGTGACGATCTGGTCCGGTCCCTCGTCGGCGGTGATGATCGACTCGTCGTCGACGCCGAGCAGATCGCGGTGCTTGTACCAGGCCTGCAGTTGCTCCGGGCCGACGGTGATCAACGGCTTGGTCCGGTGTCGGCGCTGGGTCTCCGCCAGCGGGATGTCGAAGTAGTAGTGCCGGGTCACGCCCTGATGATCAACGGTGAGCCGGCGGAGCAACTCCCCGTAGCGAGGCGTGCCGAAGATCCCGTCGGCGATCACGTGATAGCCGGAGTCGAGGGCGTACCGGATGGTCAGGTCGATCAGGCCAAGGTTCGGCAGGCCGGGCCGGTCGTGCTCGCGGAGCACGACCCGGCGCAGGTAGTCCTGCTCCACCCAGGCGACGCCCCGGCCGAGGCGTTCGCGCAACAGCTTCGCGATCGTCGATTTGCCGGAGGCCGAGTTGCCGCGAAGGATCACCAATCGAGTGTCTGGGCTGCCGACCATGACGAGACCATAACCCGGACGGGGCGCCGGGCGGCCGGCTCAGCGCAGGTGTTTCGTGCTTGATCGTCAACCCTTGACACCGCTTGCACGAGCCCCGCAGGATTCGTACATGAAACGGCATTCTACGTCGTCGTACGAGAATCCGCCGGCTGCGACGGACCTGCTGGAGCCGGACGTGATCGTCGCCGCGCGCCAGGGCGCGTACCTCACCTATTTCCCCGATATCGCACGGCTGGCCGACGGACGGCTGGCGGTCGTGTACTACAGCTCGCGGCAGCACCTGCACACTCCGGACAGCCGGATCCTGCTGACGTTCGGCTCACCGGACGGCCGGGACTGGGAGGCGCCGCGGACGATCGTCAACGTTGATGGGATGGACGACCGGGATCCGTCGATCGTCCAGCTCAGCAGCGGTCGGCTGGTGATCAACTGGTTCCGCCGGGATCCCGAGGAGCTCACCTCGCCGGAGTTCGGCTGCCTGGCCAGCACCTCCGACGACGACGGCGCGACCTGGTCGGACCCGATCCCGGTCGGCACCACACTGAACCAGTCGGCGGTCACGGCGCCGCCGCTGCAGCTGGCGGACGGACGGCTGCTGATGCCGATCTACGGCTTCCCCGACCCAGCCACCCCGGTCCACGTGATCAAGCTCGCGGTCAGTCATGATCAAGGAACGACCTGGGATGTCGCGGACGAGGTGCACGTCCCGCCGCATCCCGATCCGTCGATCGGACTGGTCGAGCCGACCCTGGCCGAGCTCGGTGACGGCCGGCTGCTGATGGTGACCCGGAGCCAGCACGATCCACGGAACTCGGCGTACGGCTACTGGTCCGAGGACGGTGGCGCCACCTGGACGGCTCCGACGCGCCAGGACTTCGCCGGTCACGCGCCCCACCTGCTCCGGCTGCCGGGGTCGGCGCCGCAGGCGATGATCTTGATGACCTGGGGCGAATACTCGGCGGACGATCTGACGACCCGGCCGGTGCTGGGCCGGTTCGTCGACGGACTCGATCGGGCGCTGACCGGCGACACCTTCGAGCTCTACCGGAACCCGGCGACCAAGGACCTGAGCTATCCGAGCAGCGTCCGGGTCGAGGACGGCTCCTGTCTGGTGATCTACTACGACGCCGAGCGCGGACACATCGGAGGGACCTTCACCAACGCTCCCTGAGCCTGCCGAAGGGCCGACAGGGCGACGAACCCACTACCTTCGACAGCGAGGTCGATCATGAAACCGAACCCACTCCCCGCCGCGTCCATCCCCCGTCGCTCCGCCCTGCTCGCTCTCGGTCTCGGTGCCGCGGCCGCCTCCAGAGCGCTGTCCGGCTGCACCTCGGCTCCGACCCGATCGGCACCGACGATCACCGGCGACCGACTGCCGACGACGATCCCGAACGACTCGATCCCGTACGACCTCGAACCGTCGGCCGACGGCATCGTGCCCGGTTTCCTGCTGTCCTATCCCGCTGATCCGCAGGCCTCGGTGCAAGGCACCCCGGGCGGCGGCGGCGAGCTGGTCGCGGCCTGCCAGATCAACACTCCGGCCCCGGTGCCGATGGAGAACAACGCGGTCTGGCAGCAGCTCAACCAGCAACTCGGCGCCACGCTGCGGATCCACTACACGCCGGGCGACGAATGGGAGGCCAAGCAGCAGTCCCTGCTGGCCGGCGGCGAACTGCCGGACTTCCTGTCGCTCGGCACCCAGGTGCCGCGGATGCCCGAGGTGTTGACCAAACGCTGCGCCGATCTGTCGGAGTTCCTGTCCGGCGACAAGATCGCCGACTACCCGAATCTGGCCATGATCGGCCAGACGGCGTGGCTCGGCGTCGCGTTCGACAACGGGATCTACGGCATCCCGCAGTCTGTGCCGCGCTACGGCGGCACCCCGCTGCGCACCCGGCAGGACATCCTCGACCGGCTGGGGATCGGCACCGTGACTGCCCGCGACGGCAACGATCTGATCGCGCTGATGCGCGAGGTCATCGACCCCAAGGCGAATCGCTGGGCCTCGGCCGTGCCGTCGGTTGATCAATTCGCCCAGATGATGGGGGCGCCGAACGGTTGGTCGGACACCGACGGACGACTGACCCACGGCTACACCACCGAGGAATATGCCGCCGCGATCGATCAGGTCGCCCGGCTGTGGCAGGACGGCGTCTTCCATCCGGACTCGTTCTCCACCGGGGCCTTCCCGGCCAACTTCGACAAGGGCAACACCGTGATCGAATTCGGCCTCTTCGACCCGGGCACCCGGCTCCAGGTCGGCGGCGCGGGCAACCCCGACTACCGGGTGGGGTTCATCGTGCTGCCGAAGTTCGACGGCGGCGGCGTCGCTGAGGCGTGGACCGCGACCGGCGTCCGCGGCTTCACCGTGCTGCGGCCGGACACACCGGAGAAGCTGCAGGAGAAACTCCGGGTGCTGAACTGGATCGCGGCGCCGACCGGGACGAAGGAGGGCACCTTGACCCGGTACGGGATCGAGGGCCGCAACTACACCATCCGTGACGGGGCCGTCGTCGCCATCCCCGAGCATCAGTCCGAGGTGCTGATCCTCGGCTACATCGCCGGCGCCCCGGTCACCTTCACCGCCTCGACCCAGACGATGGCCGACGTGTACACCGACTTCAGTGCCCGGCTGACCGAGCAGTACGCGAAGCCCAAGGACGACCCGACCGCGGGCCACTACTCGGCGACCCAGTCGGCCGAAGGGATCTCCTGGACCAAGCGGCTGGAGGACACCCGGGCCCAGATCGTCCAGGGCCGCAAACCCCTCACCGCCTGGCAGGAAACGATCACCGAGTGGCAGCGGACCGTCGGCGACTCGATCGGCACCGAGTACGAGGACGCCCTCTCCCGCTGATCAAGCCGACTAGTTCGAAAATAGGTGCCACTGAGCCCGGTGCGGCAGGAGGAGCGATCGCCGCCCTATGTTCATGCCAGGGACGGGCCCCAGCCCGGTGGGACTGCGGCTTGTCAGAACTGGTGCTGGCTATAGCCGTCCTCAGTTCTGACAAGTCGGTTTGAAGGGACCACCACCTAGTGCCCTGCGCCCGAAGTTCGGGCGCAGGACACTAGCGTGGCGAGTCGGCGGTGGCGTGCAGGCGTTCGGCGGTGGCCGCAGCCGTACGCCAGTGTTGTTGGCTGAGCACGGCGATCAGGGCGGCGATGCCGGCGGCAACCGCCGCGCTGGCGAAGGACATCGCGACACCCTGGAAGTCGATCATGATGCCGGCCAGCGCCGTACCGGCCGCGGCGCCGACCATGTTGAACGCCGACAGCAGCGACTGGGCCTCGTTCAGCCGGTAGGCCGGCGTCAGATGATCAAGCAACGCCTGTTGCATGATCAGCATCGGCGCGATGGTCAGGCCGGTGCAGAAGAGCAACGGCAGCAGGCTCCAGAGCGGCGCCCCGGCCAAGGCGATCAACAGCGCGATGGCGACCAGGAAGACCGCGAACAGTCCAAGACAGACCGCGACGCCGCGACGTTCGTCGAAGGCCCAGGTGCGGGAGCCGAAGAACAGGCCGCCGATCGCGCTGCCGCCGGCGATCGCGGCGAACAGGATCCCGACCTTCTCGGTGCCGCCGAGCAGTTCGCCGGCAACGCCGGCCATCGAGGTGTCCAGCTGGCCGAAGCCGACGCTCAGGGTGAGCATCACCACCAGCACGGCCGCCACGCCGGGCACCGTCAGTGCCGAGCGGTGCCGCGGCATCGCCGCGTCGGCCGACTCCGCCGGCAGGTCGCCCGGCTGCGGCGTGG
Source organism: uncultured Actinomycetota bacterium (assembly GCA_963746025.1). Lineage (GTDB taxonomy): Bacteria > Actinomycetota > Actinomycetes > Propionibacteriales > Propionibacteriaceae > Microlunatus. The sequence goes on along the minus strand of CAVUZU010000006.1, from coordinate 308,498 downwards.
CCGGCCGGGACCGCTGGGCGGCACCGGTCCGGCAGTAGGCGACGCCGCCGACCGCCATGCAGCCGGCGGTGACCAGCAGCGGCACCACCGGCATCGTCAGCGCCAGCAGCGCCGACAGCAACAGCGGCCCGCCGACGAAGATCAACTCGATCGAGGTCGCGTCCAGCGCGAACGCGACCCGGCGGGACTTGGGATCCGGAAACACCGTCCGCCAGGCCGCCCGCATCGCCGGGGTGATCGGCGGGAAGGACAGTCCGGCGCCCAACGAGAGCAAGATCAACGCCGGGATCGGCACGCCGCCGATCGTGGCCAGGGCCAGCGACACCAGGAATCCGGCGCTGACCAACGAGGTCGGCAGCAGCACCCGGACCTGGCCGAAGCCGTCCATCGCCCGGCCCCAGAGCGGCGTCCCCACGGCCGAGCCGATCGCGAACGCACCGGTCACGATGCCGGCCAGGCTGTACGCGTCCCGTTCCGACTGGACCAGCAGCAGGATGCCCAGCGGCGCCATCGAGATCGGCAACCGAGCCACGGTCGCGGCCAGGAACGGAGCGGCGGCGGGCCGATAGCGGAGCAGTCGCAGATAGGCGCGGAGTCCGGTGCCGAGGTCAGCACTCATCCGCGAGCCCAGCTCACCCGCGACATCAGGCTCCTCGGATTGATTTCGATTCGTCGGACCTCTCCCGGCCCTCGGATGATCGTACGTCTCCGGACCGTCCGCTCACCTCACCGGGCCCGATCCCTGGGACGGTGCCGGAGAGGTGCACGCGGAGCTGGCGCGATCAGGAGCGAGCCAGCAGGTGCAGGGCGAGCTGTCCGCGGCTGATCCGCCGCAATTGGGCCTCCCGGAGGAGTTCGTCGATCAGCGGTTCGAGCCGGTTGTCGGTCGGCGGCAGATCGGCCACGAGCGCTGCGAGGGCCTCCCGGGTTGGAGCTGTGAGGGCCGCGCCCGTCCGTTCGGCGCGCTCGATCTCGGTGATCCGGCCGGCGACCGCGGCCCCGATCAACAGACCGACGACCGCGTCACGCTCCGTGTCGGAGGCTCTCGTTCCACCGTGACCGCTGCCGGATTCGATCATGCTCACTCACGACCTCTCCATCAGCACGCGGATCAATTCGGCCCGGCTGACTCCGAGCCGGGCGGCCTCGGCGAGCAACTGGTCGGCGAGCTCGTAGAACCGGGCTTGATCAGCCCCGCCGACGACAAGCGCACCGCGACCCCGGCGCAGCTCGACCAGGCCCTCCGCGGACAGTTCCCGGTAGGCCCGCAGGACGGTGTTGACGTTGACGGTGAGTTGTTCGGCCAGGCCCTGCGCGGTCGGCAGCCGCGAGCCGACCGGATATTCGCCGGCGCTGACGGCGTGCCGGACCGCCGCGGCGATCCGTTGGTGCAGCGGCGCGTCGGCCAAGGCCGGATCGAGCTGAATGGTTGCCACCCCGTGATCCTAGCAGAATTGTGATACTATGAATAGCACAACTAGTGGAGGAAGTGATCTGATGGATATCGGGTTCGTGCTGGCGGTGATCGGCTTCGTCGTCGGTCTGTTGATCACGCCGATCGCGGTGATCCTCGCGGTGAAAGGGATTCGGACCATCGGCGAGATGCGGGAGCTGCTGGGCCGGCCACCGGGCGACTACGGCCGGATCGGGACCCACCGTGCTCGGTTGAGTTCCGAGGAACCGAGGGGCTGACGATCATCGTGAGCTCTCCGATCGGCCGGTGCCTGGCGGGGTTGTCGGCCGCGGTGATCATGGCGACCGTCGTCGCGTCGCCGAGCGCCGTCGCGGCTCCGTCCGAGCCGTACAGCCCGCGGATCATCGGCGGCACGGCGGCCAGCACCGACGAGTTCCCCTGGGTGGTCGCACTCGCCGACCCGGACCGGATCGAGCGCCCGTCCGGCTTCTTCTGCGGCGGCACCCTCGTCGCACCGGACAAGGTGATCACCGCCGCCCACTGTGTGTTCGGCTACCGTTCCGCCGCCAAAGCCCTGCACGCGATCGGCGGGCGGACCGACCTGAGGTTCGACGACGGGGCGGCCCGGCGAGCAGTCGAGATCTGGATCCATCCCGACTTCGATCCGCTGAACCTCGCCGCGGACGTCGCGGTCGTCACGCTCGAGAGCGCCCTGCCCTACCGCCCGCTTCCTTTCGCCCCGCCCGGTGATGAGCTCTATCGGCCAGGGCTGCCGGCCACCGTCCTCGGCTGGGGCGCGGAGGCGATCAACGATCTGGGCGGCAGGGCGCTCCGGCAGGCCCACCCGCCACTGGTCGCCGACGCCACCTGCGCGGCAGCCCACCCCGGCGAGGAAGGATTCCCGCCGTTCGACCCGCAGCGTCAGGTCTGCGCCGGCTACCCGGCGGGCACGACGAACATCGCCACCGGCGACAGCGGTGGCCCGCTCGTCGTCGACGACCAGCTGGTCGGCGTGACCTCGACCCGCAATCTCACCCAACCCGAGGAGCCGGCCGTCTTCGCCCGCCTCGCCCGCTACGCCGACGAGATCATCGACCAACTCGACTAGTCCCCGCCAGGCACCTCGGTCCCCGGCCGGTAGTACGTTGCCGTTGTGATCCTTCGAGTGTGGCGAGGTTGGACGACGCCCGAGAACGCCGACGCCTACCAGTCCATCGTCAGCAGCCGTGTCCTGCCGGCCATCGCCGATCGCAGGCTCGCCGGCTACCACGGCGCCTATCTGCTCCGGCGTACCGTCGATGATCAAGAAGTCGAGTTCTCCACGATCATGCTGTTCGACTCGATCGACAACGTGCGGGAGTTCATGGGACCGGACTACGACATCGCTCACGTACCGGACGAGGCGCGGGCCGTGCTGGCCCGATTCGATCAGCGGTCTGCCCACTACGACGCTCTGCTGAGCCCCGACGACACCCGTCCGGTCTGATCCGCACCGGGCGCCGGGGGCGGTGAGCCTCAGGTCCAGCCGGTCGAGGCGCGGGGCACCAGCTCCATGCCGGTGAGCTCGGCGCCTCTGTGCGGGCGGCCGTCGATCGCGTCCAGCAGCATTTCGGCCGCGCGCTGGCCCAGGTGTTCCAGTCGAAGATCAACCGTGGTCAGCGGCGGCCGGCTGGCCAGGGCCATCACATCCCAGTCGTCGAAGCCGGTCACGGCGATCTGACCGGGCACCGTCAGGTCGAGTTCGCGCAGCCGGTCGCAGACGCCGCGGGCGATTTGATCACTGCCACAGGTGATCGCATCGAGCGGCAACGGGTCGCCGGGCCGCCAGGCGTGCAGGAGTTGATCAACGGCTCGACGCCCCCAACTCTCGCTCCATTCGCCGAACAGGGTCGGCGCGGCCGGCTCCAGACCGGCATCGCGAAGGGCGCGTTCGGTCGCCTCCGCGCGGGTCAGTGGGCTGTGCTGGTGCGGCCGGCCGGCAACGTGCACGATCCGGCGCCGGCCGCTGCCGAGCAGATGATCAACGATCCGGCGCGACCCGTCGGAGTCGTCCGGGATCACCGAGGCATCGCCCGGATCGCTGGACGGGGCGAAGGCGTAGACCACCGGAATGGGCACGTCGATCCGCGGCCGCGAATCCGTGGTTCGGCCCGCGACGATGATCCCGTCCACCCGCCGGGCGACGAACGTCCGGACGTGATACGCCTCCCGGACCGGGTCGTGCCGACTGGTCGCCAGCAAGGCCGACAACTGGCCGGCAGCCAGGGCGTTCTCGGCGCCCAGCATCACCGGGATACTGAACCGGCCGGCCGAGTCGGCGCTGAGCAGCCCGACGGTGAAGCTGCGACTGGTGGTCGACAGTCGCGCCGGGTCGGGGCTGAAGCCGAGCTCGGCCGCGGCCCGGTAGACCCGCTCCCTGGTGGTCTCCCGCAGCGCGCCGGAGTTGTTCAGCGCCTTCGACACGGTCCCGGGCGAGACGCCGGCCCGGGCGGCGATGTCGATCACCCGCGCTGATCGCCGAGCTGCCATCGCCCCTCCTCCCGGTGAACAATTTTCCGGATGTTTTCCTCCTGGCTGGAACTTCATGCTAACCCAACCGATCTTGGATTTCCCGCCCCAGCAGCGATCTCGCCCTTGACTCGGGCGATCCGGCAGACCTACCGTCTTGGAAAGACATTTCCGAATTTCCCCGCATTTCTCCGATGGAGTGACCCATGGCGTATGCCGGCCCTGTCCGACCGACCGAGAACGCCGCTGTCGTCTGGCAGCCGGTCCCCGCCGGGGCCGCGACGATCACCGGCGGTCTGCTCTCCGCACGGCAGCGCAACAACCGTGCGGCTGCCATCCCGGCCGGGTTGAAGCAGCTGAACGAGGCCAAGAACGTGCTCAACCTCGAGATCGCCGCCGGCCGTGCCTCGGGTGACCCGGTCGGCCCGATATTCGCCGATTCGGATGTGCACAAGTGGCTGGAGGCGGCCGCGTGGGAGTACGGCCGGGAGGCCGACGAGAGCCTGCTGAACGACATGCTCGCGCTGACCGAGCTGTTGGCCGCGGCCCAGGCCGACGACGGCTATCTCGATTCGGTGGTCCAGCTCCGGTTCGGCGATCGCTACGGCCAGTTGGTGATGAGCCATGAGCACTACTGCGCCGGACACCTGATCCAGGCGGCCGTCGCGTTCGCCCGGACCACCGGCCGGTCCGAGCTGCTGGACGTGGCCAGAGGGGTTGCCGATCATCTGGTGGCCACCTTCGGCCCGGACAAGAGCCCCGCGCTGGACGGGCACCCGGTGATCGAGATGGCGCTGGTCGAGCTGTATCGGGAGACCGGCGAGCGGTCCTATCTCGATCTGGCCAAGCACTTCGTCGACGCCCGGGGCCACGGCACCATCGGGGGCGGCCGGGACGTCGCCTACTACTCCGACCGGGTCCCGGTCCGGGACACGACGACGCCCGAGGGGCATTCGGTCCGCGCGGTCTACCTGGCGGCCGGCGCCGCCGACATCGCAGCCGAGACCGGTGATCAAGAGCTGCTGGCCGCGCTGGAGACCCAGTTCGACTCGATGGTGCGGCAGAAGCAGTACCTCAACGGCGGCCTCGGCTCGCGCTGGGACGGCGAGGCGTTCGGTGACCCGTACGAGTTGCCCAATGATCGCGCCTACGCCGAGACCTGCGCCGCGATCGGCGGCGTGCAGTGGGCCTGGCGGATGCTGCTGGCGACCGGCAAGGCGCTGTACGCCGACCAGGTCGAACGGATGCTGTACAACGGAATCCTGTCCGGCGTCTCACTCGCCGGCACCGAATACTTCTATGTCAACACGCTGCACGTGCGGCCCGACTTCGTCGCCGATCATGATCGCAATCCGGGCCGCGGCCGGGTCGGCTGGTTCGCCTGTGCCTGCTGCCCGCCGAACGTGATGCGCACCTTTTCCAGCCTGGAGGGCTATCTGGCCAGCAGCACCGATGCCGGGCTGCAGTTGCACCAGTACGCGCCGGGCACCGTCGAGGGAGCGGGACTGAAGATCACCGTCGCCACCGACTACCCGTGGCAGGGCACGATCACGATCACCGTCGACCAGGCCGGGGCGGGTGAGACCGAGCTGGCCGTGCGCGTGCCGGCCTGGGCTGAGGGTGCCACGCTCGACGGTGCGCCGGTGACCGCCGGCGAGTACGCCAAGCTCAGCCGGACCTGGCAGGCCGGCGATCGGGTCGTGCTGGAGTTGCCACTCGAGCCGCGGCTGAGCCGGGCCGATGATCGCGTCGACGCCAACCGGAGCTGCGTCGCCATCGAGCGCGGTCCCCTGGTCTATGCACTCGAGCACGCCGATCAGTCGAACGGCGCGCAGCCCGATGATCTTCGGATCGATCCGGCCGCGCCGATCACCGCCGAACACCGCGCCGACCTGCTCGGTGGGGTCACCGTGCTCCGGGCCAGCGGCGGTCTGGTCCAGCACGACGACGGCGGCCCGGCGGTGCTGCCCCATGATCACGGCAGCCCGGCGGCCGAGCCGGCCGAGCTGGTCGCCGTGCCCTACCACGTCTGGGCCAACCGAGGCGCGGACACGATGCGGGTCTGGATTCCGATCCTGGATTGATGAACGGCGCTGGGCCCGGGCGCACCGGGTCGCCATCCGAAGGAGACAGCAAAGATGAGTTCACCCCACGACGTTCTCCTCCTCCGCTGCGCTCCCCCGAACAACGTCGTGGGGACCCCGAAATGCTGACGCGACGAGGTCTGTTGGGCGCGACGGGCGCCGGGCTCGCGGGTGCCCTCGCGGCCGGCTGTTCCCGGCAACTGCCCGCGGTCAACACCGCGGCCGCGGGATTCGGATCCGGCGCCGACGGCCAGGTCGAGCTCTGGTGCCGAGCGGCGACGCAGACCGGGATCCAGTTCATGGCCGAGGCGTTCCACCAGCAACAAGATCGAATCCGGGTCCGGGTGACGCCGGTGCCGGACGCCCAGTTCGTCACCAAGTTGGCCACCGCCATCCGCGGCGGCCGGGTCCCCGATCTGGTCGACTTCGACGACATCAACTCGATGTTGTTCATCTTCCGCGGCGCGTTCGCCGACCTCACCGACGCCATTGATCAACTGCCGGGCAAGGAGAGGCTCAGCCCGGGCCACCTCGCCCTGGCCACCAAGGACGACCGGGTCTACGCGGTGCCGTTCCTGGCCGACAACTCGGTGCTGTTCTGCAACACAGAACTGTTCGAGCAGGCCGGGCTGGACCTGGACGATTCCACCAAGGACTTCGCCTCGATCCTCGAGGCGGCCCGGACGATCAGCGGGCTGGGCGACGACATCCACGGCTGGTCGATCCCCGGCAACGCAGCCGGCTCGCTCGGCTTCACCGTGCAACCGCACATCTGGGCCACCGACACTGACCTGATCACCGGCGTGGTCGGTGATCAACGGGGCAACGTGGCCGGAAACGCCGCCCTGCAACGGACGCTGGAGTTCCAGCGCACGCTCTGGCAGGAGAAGCTCGTCCCCTCCTCGGCCTATGCCGACGACGGCTCGACCTATCCCGCCGACTACTGGGCCGGCCGGATAGCGATGACCCCGCGCTCGTTCGGCAGCATCGTCAAGAAGGCCAGCAAGGAGTTGCTGGCCAAGAGCCAGGTGCGGCTGCTCTGCGGACCGGACGGCGGCCGGGCGTTCTTCGACGGCGGCGACAACCTGTGCCTGGTCAACGGCGCCCGGAATCCCTCTGCTGCCTGGGAATTCGCCGCCTTCTGCGTCGCGGTGGAACAGCAGGAGCGGCTGCCCGAAGGCAACTACACGCCGATCCGGTCTGACGCGGCGACGCCAGAGTTCCGCGAGAAGTATCCGCTGGCCGTGCCGACGCTTGATCAACTCGATGCCGGCTACGCGCCCACCACGCTGGCGTACAACCTGCTCTACAACCAGCCCGACGGCCCCTGGCTGGCGATGTATCGACGGGCCGTTTTCGACGGCGAGGTGGAGGCCGCGATGGAGGAAGCGCAGATCTCCTACGACCGCATCCTGAGGCAGGCCCAAGCATGATCACCGAGACGATCGACACCACGCCGGCCCGGTCGCAGCCGAGGCCGTACCGCGAGAATCCCCGCTCCCTCACCCATCCGCCACGGACCGGGCTGCTGCTGGTGCTGCCGGCGGTGATCTTCGTGTCGGTGTTCGTGCTGGCACCGCTGGTGGTCGCCGTCTACATCTCGCTGACCAACTTCCCGCTGATCGGCGACTACCGGTTCATCGGGCTGGAGAACTACACGTCGGCGTTCACCGATCCGGCGTTCGGCCGGTCGATCCTCTACACCCTGCTCTACACCGCGATCGTGACGCTGCCGATCTTGGTGCTGGGCTACACCCTGGCGGTGCTGGTCCGGTCCAACCGGCGCGGCGCCAAGGTGCTGCGCACCGTCTTCTTCATCCCGTACGTGGTCGGCCTGACCACACTCAGCTTCCTGATGGTGCTGGAGGCGCAGCCGGACAGCGGCATGGTGAACCTGATCTTGAAGACGCTCGGGCTGACCGACGGCAGCACCGCCTGGCTGGTCGACGGCACCCTGGGCACGATCCTGATCAGTGTGCTCGTGGTCTGGGGCGTCTCCGGGCTGACCATGATGCTGCTGATGTCGGGCATGCAGGGCATCCCCTCCGACGTGTACGAGTCGGCCGAACTGGACGGGGCCGGCTGGTGGCGGACCGAGCGGTACGTCACCCTGCCGATGGTGCGCCGAACGATCACGCTGAGCTTGATCATCTCGGTGATCGGCTCCTTCCTGGCCTTCACCCAGTTCTTCATCCTGACCCAGGGCGGGCCGGGATCGCAGACCACGACCGTGGTGATGGCGATCTACAAACGCGCGTTCGTCCAGCTGCAGCTGGGTGCGGCGACGGCGATGTCGCTGCTGTTGGTCGTGATCATCGGCCTGGTCACCGCGGCCCAGTTCTGGCTGCTCCGAGAGAAGGATTGATCATGGCGACGATGACGTCGACCGCCCCCCGCAACGTCGGCACGCTGTCCGGGATCGAGCGGGACACCCGGATCAAGCAGCTGCTGTATTTCTTCGGCGGTTTCCTGGCCCTGTTGGTGTTCACGGTGCCGCTGATCTGGGCCCTGTTCCGATCCCTGCAACCGGGCACGGTGATCGTCGACCCACCCGACCCGGCGACGTACTTCAACGTCACGTTCAACAACTTCAGCGTGCTGGTGCAGGAGGGCACGCTGGGCCGGTCGATCATCAACAGCCTGATCGTCTCGGTCTGTTCGGCCCTGCTCACCGCGGTGATCGCGTTGTTCGCCGGCTACGGCTTCGCCAAGTTCCGGTTCCGCTCCTCCGGCGTGCTGTTCGCGGTGATCGTGCTGACGATGATGGTGCCGTTCCAGGCGATCCTGACCCCGCTCTACCTGCAGCTGAACGCGATGCGGCTGACCGACAGCCTGTTCGGGTTGATCTTGTTCTACGCCACCGTGCACCTGCCGTTCGGCGTGTTCGTGATGCGCAACTCGTTCACCGCGATCCCGGCCGAGCTGGAGGATTCCGGTCACGTCGACGGCGCCGGCACGATGCGAACCCTGGTCTCGGTGCTCTGGCCACTGGTGATGCCCGGCGCCGCGACCACCGCCCTGTATGCGTTCCTGGCGTCCTGGACCGAATTCCTCGGCGCGCTGACCTTCCTCACCGACCCGAACCTCTACACGCTGCCGATCGACCTGGTGAACCTGCAGCGCGGCACCTACGGGCAGATCGACTACGGCGTGCTCGCGGCCGGCGCCGTCATCGCGATGATTCCCTGCGTGATCTTGTACATCGCCCTGCAGCGCTACTACGTCCGCGGCCTCACCTCCGGCGCCGTCAAGGGCTGACCCCGGACCCCACCGACCCGTCACCTCCGCTTCGACACGCCGTAAAAACGGCCGCGGATGTGACGGGTCGGCAGAATTTCGGTGACCCGTCACATCCGCGGCGATTTTGGCGGCGTGTCGTAGCGGATGTGACGGGTCGGCGAGGCGCTTGACTCTCCACCCGCGGCAGAGTCCAGGGTGGTGTCCATGGCAGCACGACTTCTGACGATCGGCCGCTACGCACAGCTGACCGGCCTCTCCATCCGGGCGCTCCGGCTGTACGACGAGTTGGGGCTGCTCACGCCCGACACGGTCGACGACCGCAGCCGCTACCGCTACTACAGCAGCGAGCAACTCCAGCACGGGGTGTCGATCAGCCGGTTGCGTCGACTCGGGCTGCCGTTAGAGGAGATCCGGCAGTTCCTGGCCGCCGATCGGGACGACCGGGTACGGATCCTGCGCGCTCATCAGGAACGGCTGCGGCAGCAGCACGCCGACATCCAGGAATCGCTGGCCGCCACCGAGCACCTGATCAGCACAGACGGCGACCTGACCGCCCCAGCCGTCGACCTGACCCCGATGGAACTCCAGAAACTGCCCGATCAGCCGGTCATGCTGATCCGCTGGACGCTGCCCGACGACTCCGCCGAGGAGTACCCGCTCGCCGCCTACTACGACGAGATCAGCCAGGTGATCAAGCAACAAGGGCTGACCGTGGTCGGGGCGCCGTACTGTCTCGGCTATGACGATGCCGGGGACGGAAGTTCCCGCGGCGAGGCAGGGATCCCGGTCGAAACGGCCGGCGTCCCGGCCGCTCGGGTCGAGCCCGGCATCCTGCCGGGCGGCGAGGTCGCCAGCACCCGCTACACCGGTTCGAGTAGTGCCAGCGCCGATGGGGCGGCGGTCACTCGCGGCCTGTGGCTGCAGATCGAGGCGGCGGGACTGATCGCCGATGGCTCTCCGCGCTGGAGCTACCTGAGCGAGCCGGAGTTGCCGCCGGCCCAGCAGGTCAGCGAATTCATCTGGCCGGTCCGGTGACCCCGCGACTCCCTCGCCGATCGTGATCACTGGGAATCCTCCACCGGTCTGTCCCGGCGGCGGTTTCCCCACTGTCGCCGGTCAAGGGGCTGACCGACCCCCGCCGACCCGTCGACGGTCACCCCCACGAAGTGCCGCGCGCTCCGCGCCGACCCGTCACATCGGCCGCGACACGCCGCCAAAACGGCCGCGGATGTGACGGGTCGGCGGGTTTGGGGAGCGGGCCGGAAATTGGACTGGAAACGGTGGGCTGATTCGGCCCTGTCCCGGGGCCGGGCCGTCGGGTTGGCTGGAGCTCTCGACAGCCCAGGGGAAACGATCATGCCCGGATCACCGACCATGCCGCAGCGGACCATCGGCCCGAAGGACCGGCGGATGGAGGTCAGCGCGCTCTGTCTGGGCGCGATGAACTTCGGCACCACCACACCGACCGAGACCGCCGAGCAGATCCTGGATCGCTTCGTCGAGGCCGGCGGCACGTTCATCGACACCGCGAACAACTACAACCAGTGGGCCGGCAGCGGCAACGAGAGTGAGCAGGTGCTCGGCGGCTGGCTCCGGTCCCGCGGGGTCCGGGATCGGGTCGTCATCGCCACCAAGTGCGGCGCCCGGATGCGGACCGGCGACGACCCGAACATGATCGAGAACTGGGAGGGCCTCGGCTCCGACGCGATCAATGCCGCGATCGGCGGCAGCCTGGAGCGGCTCGGCGTCGACCGGATCGACCTCTACTACGCCCACTACGACGACCGTACGGCCGCGCTGCCGGAGACCGTGACCGCACTCGGCAAGCTGGCCGCCGACGGCGTGGTGTCGCTGGTCGGCTGCAGCAACTACACGGCCTGGCGGCTGGAACGGGCCCGCCGGCTCGCGGCCGATCATGATCTTCCAGCGTTCACCGTGAGCCAGTCCGAATACACCTATCTCTGGCCGACACCGCTGGCCGACCGGCCGGAGATCGCCGGCCTGGACCTGCTCGACTATGTCCAGCAGCACGACGACCTCGACCTGGTCGCCTACAGCGCGCTGCTGGCCGGCAGCTACGGCCATCCCGAACGGCCGCTGCCGGCTGTGATCGCGGCTACGCCCACCCGAGTGCCTACCAGCGATTCCAGGTGCTCCGGGAGGTCTCGGCCGACCGCGACGCCACGCCGAACCAGGTGGTGCTGGCCTGGATGCTGCGCCGGACGCCGACCGCGATCCCGCTGTTCGGCGCGTCCTCCCTGTCCCAACTGGAGGAGGCGCTGAACGCCCTGGACCTGACCCTGGACGAGGAGGTGATGGATCGACTGGACCGCGCTTGATCGGCCGCCCGGCCACGATCACCCGGGCCGGCCCACTCCATGATCATGATCGCCAGGTCCCGCGACAGCCCGCGGCGACCTCGACCTCGACAGGTGAACGATGATTCTCCGAACCACTGATCCGATCACCCGGCGGCTCGGCCGGGCCGCCGCCGTCTCCCTGCTCGTCGCGGCCGCCGCGACCGGCGGCGCTACGACCGCCTACGCCGGCAGCAACGAGAGCGTCACGGTGCAGGGCGGCACCGCCAGGTTCCGGCACCACGGCGAGATCCTGACCGCGATCGACTCGTTGAAAGACGGCCGCTGCGTGACCGGACAGGCGCGTTATATCGGCGCCGGCCCGAACGCGCCCGTGATCACGAAGAGTGCCGAAGCCTGCGGCGCCGGCAAGATAACGAGCAGGAACCTCAGCATCGGTGAGGGTGATTTCGTCCTGCTCCGCGTCTGCTACACCGGTGGTGGAACTGCGGCCAAGTGCAGCGATTGGCAGGAGGCCACGGCCTGAGGCCGTTCCTTGATCAGACCTCCGGGACGGCGATCACCTCGCCGTTCCGGAGGAACTGCTCGAACGAGCCCCACGGCTTCTCGCCGGACTGGTCCATGATCACTTCCGACGAATACTGGGCCAGATAGACCCGACGCAGCCGGTCGGTCAGGTTCGGTCCGCTGCGGTGGATCACCGTGCTGGAGAAGCAGACGATCGACCCGGCCGGCACGATCACCGGCATCCCCGGATCGGAGCCGAAGTAGCAGACCTCGTCGCCGGTCTCCGAGCGCAGGTGCTTGATGTAGGACTTGATCCCGGACCGCGAGTACGGCAGCAGATAGACCGATCCGTTCTGCTCGGTGACGTCGTCCAGCGCGATCCAGCAGGTGAGGTACGGCTGGTGGTTCTCGTGCACGTAGCCGGAGTCCTGGTGCCAGGCGAACGACGTGTCCGGATCGGCCGCCTTGATCACGTACTGCTCCCAGAACAGGTACGCCTCGTCGCCCAGCACCGCCCGACAGATCTGCGCCATCGTCGAACCGAACAGGAACCGGCGCAGCTCCGGCCGCTCCTGATAGACCATGTTGCTGAAGTAGCGCTTGCCCTTGGCGTTGATGCCGATCCGGTCCACGCCGGCCTCGTCCATCCGCTGATCGAGTCGGTCCATCGCGAACTGCCCGCCGCTGCGCAGCAGTTCCAACTCGTCGCCGCCGATCACCCCCTCCAGGATGAAATAGCCCTCTTCCCGGTATTGATCGATCAGGTCCTGGGTGACGAGAGACGCATGCGTCGGGGTGGTGGTCATCGTGGCTCCTCGAGTGCTCGACCGTAGGCTTCGACGGTAGGCCGCGGTGATCGGCCAGGGAATGAACGTCTTGTCCGGGACATGGAGGTTTTGGGATGCAAACCCGGATCACGATCTCCGAGGGACCGCGCTCCCGGCTGGGCTGGATCGCCCTGGCCGGCGCGGTCGAGGACGACGAACCCGTGATGCCCAGGGCGCTGCGCACCATCGACGCTTACGTTGTCTCGCTGGTGCTGTCCGGCAGCGGACGGTATCGGGACGAGCAGCGGCGGGACGCCCCGATCACCGCCTCGACGCTGACCATCGTGCCGCCGCACTGGCCGCACTGGTACGGCACGGCACCGGGCGAGTCATGGACGGAATGGTTCGTCGTCGCCGACGGGCCGCTGCTCCGGCTGTTGCACGATCAGGGCGTCCTCGGCCCGCCCGGGCCGCGGCCGCTGGCCTGGCCGGCGGCCGGAGATGATCTTGCGATGATCATCGGTGCGGCGCCCCGGACCACGGTGGCCGCCGAGCGCCAACTGCTGTCGCTGGCCGGCTGGCTGACCACGGCGACCGCCCGCGAGCGCCCGTCGGATGATCGCTGGGACCGGGCCGAGGAGTTGCTGGGCTCCGACCTCGCCGGCAGCGTCGACCTGGCCGAGCTCGCCGGTGACGTCGGGGTGCACTACGACGTGTTCCGGCGCGAGTTCCGCCGCCGGTTCGGTCGCGCCCCGCTGGCGTATCGCACCGAACGCCGGCTCGAGTCCGCCGCCGCCCTGCTCCGGCTCACCGACCTCACCCTCCGCGGCATCGCCCAGCGGCTCGGCTTCACCGACGAGTTCTACCTCTCCCGCCAGTTCCGCCGTCGCTTCGGCATCCCGCCACGCGACTACCGCCGACAGCACCAGGGCCGCTGAGGAGGTCCTTGAGAACCAGAGGTGGAGTTTCGAGTGTTCGTTCCCTGAGCCTGTCGAAGCGCAAGGGCGATCGCGCCTCGCTCCCCTGCGCTCACGAAGGCCGCGGGATCATCCCCTTGGCCCTTCGACAAGCTCAGGGAACGAACACCCCAACCTCCACACCTTGGAAGACCTCGGATCATCACCTTGGTCCTTCGACAGGCTCAGGGGACTAAACCCCGAACCTCCACACCAACACTTGCAGCCGGCACCGGACCCGCCGGTGCACCTGCCAGCAAGCATGCGGAGGTTTGGGTGTTCGTTCCCTGAGCCTGTCGAAGGGCGCGGGCGATCGCGGCGCCACTGCGATTGCCGACGAGTCACGTTGGCCCTTCGACAGGCTCAGGGAACGAACACCACGACCTCGGGTCAGCGTTGGTCCGGTTCCTCGTCCGAGCCGGTGGCGCCGGTCATGATCGCCACGCCCTCGGCCATGGTGTGCGACTTCGGTGTGATCACGGCGGCGCAGCGGCCGAGTCGTTGGACGTGGATCCGGTCGGCGACCTGCCAGACGTGGGGCATGTTGTGGCTGATCAACAGGACGCCGAGACCGTTCTCGCGGAGCCGCTCGATCAGCCCGAGCACCTGGTTGGACTCTTTCACGCCGAGCGCGGCGGTCGGCTCGTCGAGGACGACGATCCGGCTGCCGAAGGCTGCGGCGCGGGCGACCGCGACGGCCTGCCGTTGCCCACCGGACAGGGACTCGACGGTCTGGGTGATGTTCTGGATCGTGCTGATGCCGAGATCACGGACGGCGGCCTCGGCCCGGGTCCGCATGCCACGCTTGTCGAGCATCCGGAACACCGATCCCAGCACGCCCTTCCGTCGTTCTTCCCGGCCCAGATAGAGATTGCTGGCGATGTCCAGCGCGGGCGCGACGGCGAGGGTCTGATACACCGTCTCGATCCCGGCGTCCCGGGCGTCCTGCGGGCCACGGAAGGTGACCACCCGGCCGAGGCAGGTGATCGTCCCGGCGTCCGGGATCAGCGCCCCAGTCAGACATTTGATCAAGGTCGACTTGCCGGCGCCGTTGTCACCGATCACGGCCAACACCTCGCCGGCATAGACGTCGACGTCGACCCCGTCCAGGCCGACGACGTGGCCGAAGGTTTTGATCAGGCCGCGCGCGGACAGCACCGGGTCACCGATCACCTCCCGGCCGGTCTCGTCCGCCCGACCGACCACGCCGGCCTGGCCACTCATTCCCGCCTGATCCGTCATGCCCGCACCTTCCTGATCCACTGGTCCACGGACACGGCCGCGATCACCAGCACGCCGACCGCGAGCAGCCGATATTGATCATCGACGCCGGCCAGCGAGAGCCCGATCGTGAACGCCTGCACGATCAACGCCCCGAGCACGGTGCCGACGATCCCGCCGCGGCCGCCGAACAGGCTGGTGCCGCCAATCACGACGGCGGTGATCGACTCGAGATTGGCGTCGGCGATCGCATTCGGGCTGGCGGCGCCGGCGCGCCCGATCATCACCCAGGCGGCCAGGCCGTAGATCAGCCCGGCGACCGCGTACACACTGAACAGCACCCGCTTGACCCCGATACCGGCCAACCGCGCCGCGTCCGCGTCGTCGCCGACCGCGTACACGTGCCGGCCCCACGCGGTCTGACTCAACGCCCAGCCGACGACCAGATACATCACCAGGACGAGCAGCACTCCGGTGGTGATCCGGAAGCCGCCGATCGGGAAGGTCGTCCCGGTCCACAGCAGCAGGTCGGGCAACTGGTCGCCGGGCACGCTCTGCCCGCGGGTGAAGATCAGCACCACCGCGGTGAACACGCTCAGCGTGCCCAGGGTGACGATGAACGGCGGCAGCCTGACCCGGGTGACCAGCAGGCCGTTCACACTGCCCGCGGCCAGCCCGATCACGATGCCGATGACCAGGGCCAGCGGCGCGGGTGCCCCCTGCCGGGCGGCCAGCATCGCCGAACCCATCGCGGCAAGTACCGCGACCGCGCCCACCGAGAGATCGATCCCGGCAGTCAGGATGATCAAGGTCTGACCGATCGCCAAGGCGGCGACGATCGCGGTCTGCTGGATCAGCAGCGACAGCGCGGCCGGTGCGGCGAACCGCGGATTCAGGGCGGTGAACACGATGCAGGTCAGGATCAGGATGATCGCCGGACTGATCGCGGGATGATCGTGCAGCAGGTGCTGCACCCGTTGCGCGGGTGACCGTTGGCGGCGGGCGAGCTCGGCCGCCGCGCCGCCCTGGTCCGTGGTCAGCCCCAGCACTTGCTCGTGCCCTCGGTGGTGTCGATGCTGGTCACGCCGTCGGCCGCCTTGTCGGTCACCAGCGAGACGCCGGTGTTGAAGAACTCCAGACCCTCGCTCGGCTTCGGCTTCTCACCACCACGGGCGATCGAGGCGATCGCCTTCAGACCTTCGGCGGCCATCAGCAGCGGGTACTGCTGAGCGGTGGCGCCGATCTTGCCGTCCTTGACCGCTTTCACCCCGGCGCAGCCGCCGTCGACCGAGACGATGATCACGTCCTTCGCGATCCCGGCCGCCTCCAGCGCGGCGTGGGCGCCGTTGGCGGTCGGCTCGTTGATCGTGTAGACGACGTTGATCTTCGGGTTCTTGGTCAGGCAGTTCTCCATGCCGGTCCGGCCGCCGTCCTCGGCGCCCTTGGTCGGCTCATTGCAGACGATCTCGTACGTCCCGCCGGAGTAGGACCCGGTCGCGGCCTCGTCGCCGATCCGCTTGTTGTCCTTGACGTCGATGCCCATCCCGGTCAGGAATCCCTGGTCCCGGTTGTAGTCGACGGAAACGATCTTGTCGTTGAACAGGTTGAGCCGGGCGATCGTGGCCGGCTTGCCGCCGAGCTGGGTCGCGGCCCACTTCCCGATCAACTCACCCGCTTCGAAGTTGTCGGTGGCAAACGTGATGTCCACCGTGTCGGCCGGGTCGGGTGGTGTGTCCAGCGCGATCACGTACAGGCCGGCATCCCGGGCCCGCTTGATCGCCGGGTTGACGCCGGGCCCGTTCGGCACGATCAGGATGCCGCGTTCACCGGCAGCGATCGCGTTCTCGATCGCCTGGATCTGGCCCTCCTCGTCGCCGTCCTCCTTGCCCGCGGCGATGGTCAGCTCGACGTTGTGTTCGCCGGCGGATTTCTTCGCACCGTCCTGCATGGCGACGAAGAACGGGTTGGTCGAATCCTTGGTGATCAAGGTGACGGCGATCTTCTCCTCCTCACCGGCCGGCGTGCCACCGGAGCCGGCACAGGCACCGAGCGTGAGCACAGCAACCAGGACGACCAGGATTCGCAGAGTGTGCCGCCGCCCGAGGCGGCCGCCGCAGTGAGCCATGACAGTACCCTTCGTTGGGAGTCTCTCTCTGGGAAGAGGTTAGGCGCTCAGCCTGCCGGAGTACACGGCAGCGCGGAATTCCGCCGTAAACCGTTGGCCGCCACCCATCCCGGTCCACCTAAACTGACGGCCATGTCCGACGTCGGAGGGGCAGCCGTGACGCTGCGGCCGTTCACGCTCGCCGACGCACCGGTCGCGGCCGCCTGGGGACTCGACGCCGAGCTGTGCCGCCAGGCCGAGTGGACGCCGAACCTGCCGCTCGTGGAGCACCTCCGGCACTGGGAGTCACTCGTCCGCTCGCCGTCGACCGAGTTGATCAGACTGGCCGCCGTCGCCGATGACGAACTGGTCGGCTATGTCGATCTGCACGGCACGGACCCGACGCGGCGCGAACTCGGCTATGCCATCGGCCGCAGGGATCTCTGGGGTCGCGGCCTCGGCACCCGGGCGGCTCGAGCCGGTCTCGCCCATGCCTTCGACGAGCTCGCTCTGCAGGCCGTCGACGGTCAGGCGCTGGCAGCGAACCCGCGCTCGGTCCGGATCCTGCAACGGTTGGGCATGATCGAGACCGGGCGCGGCGAGGACGTCGTCTATCTCGGCCGGACCACCCACAACCGACAGTTCATGATCACCCGCGAAGTCTGGCTGGAGCAGTCATGCCGAACCTGACCACCGCCCGGCTCGAGCTGGTCCCGATGGAGCTCGACCGTGATCTCGGAGAACTGCACGCGATCTTCAGCGACCCCGCGGTCTTGCCCTTTTCGGTGAGCAAGATCAGCGTCGAGCCGGCCGACACCCGCCGGCGGATCGATGAGGAGTTCGGCGGCAACGGCGGCCGGACTGGGTGATCAGGATCCGGCCGGCACCCGGGCTGTCGGCGTGCTCGGCGTGTTCTCCGACTGGGGCGGCCCGATCCGATCCGCGGGCTCTCCTGGTATTCCCGATCATGAGACCCAGTCGCTGGTGATGGCCCGGGCCGGTGAACCGCGCGAATCCAAGATCATCGGACTGCGGCCGACCGTGCTCGTGGCCGACCTCGAACGCAGCCTGAGCCTGCTGGTCGACCTCGATCGGCCTCGACCTCGGGACCGCGGTCGACCCGACCTATCGCGACGTCGTCGCCCCGGCTGGGACGTCCCGGAGCCGCCCGAGGACCATCCCTGGCATTGCCGGGAGTTCGTGATCATGCTCCCGGAGGGACACCGACTCCAGCTCAGAGGGCCACTCCGCCCGCGCGGGGACGACTAAATCACCATCGGCGTCCGTGCTGATCGATGGGGACGAGAGGGTTTTCGTTCCCTGAGCCTGTCGAAGGGCAGGCCCGATGCCGCAGCCCGTGGCGGTGCATCGAGGACGAACCCTGGCTTGCCCTTCGACAGGCTCAGGGAACGAAACCCCAGACCTCCACCCCCATCGATCGCAGCGATTCGACAGGCATGCGGTCCCAGTCGAACGGGAAGCGGGCTTGATTCGTAATTGATAATGATGTTCAATAAGGAAGGTGTTGACCGACCCGACAAGCCGACTCACGCCCGTCCTGACCGTTGCCTCGCTCGATCCCGTGGCCAGGCAGACGGCGACGGCCGGGCTGCTGCTGGACCAGCCGGACGCCGTCGTTGCCGGCTTCGACCTCGCCGATGATCACGGTGGGCGGGCGCTGATCCGTACGCTCACCGACCTGACCGGCCTGGTCGACCGGAAGATCATCGAGCTTGATCACGACTGCCTGTCCTGCACCCTGCGGGCCGAGATCGTGCCGACGCTGGAGCTGATCACCGATCTCGCCCGCTGGCGCGCAATCGTTCTGGCGCTGCCGCCGGCGTCCGAGCCGGACCCGATCATCCGGACCGCCGTCGACGGCATCGATTCCGGTGGATTGATCGGTGTCCGGCTGGCGCCGGTGATCAGCGTGATCGACGGCGACACGGTGCTGCACGACATCCTCGGCGACGATCTGCTGGACGAACGCGGGCTGGCCCACAGCGGTCATGACCGCCGCTCGGTCGGCGAGACCACCTGCGCCATGATCGAGTACGCCGACCTGACGGTGACCGTCGGCTCCGGGTCGGCCCAGGCCACCGCTCTGCTGGACCGGCTGATCGCACCGCCCGCCGAACGACGCCTCGACGTGCACCGACTGGAGGGCCGGTCGCTGTTCGCGTCGCAGCACGACCCGATCACCGCTCGTGACCGGATCGACCCGCTGTCGGTTCGCCCGCACCGAACCGATGACGACGGCGTCTGGACCATCGATCTGCGATCCGATCGCCCGTTTCATCCGCTGCGGTTGATGGATCGGCTGGCGGATCTCGGATCCGGAGCGGTCCGCGGCCGGGGCCACTTCTGGCTGCCCAGCCGCCCCGAAGCGATCTGCGCCTGGGACGGCTCCGGCGGTCAGCTGAGCATCGGGCTGCACGGCTTCTGGGACGGCCGCCCCCGGCAGACCCGGCTGGTGATCATCGGCACCGATAGCGGTGAGCACCGGCGGATCCGCGCCGCCTTCGACGAGGTCGTGATGACCGAACCGGAGCTGCGCCGGCTGGACCGGTGGCGGGTGATCGACGACGGATTCGACCCCTGGCTCGGCGCCAAGGCACCGGCCGCCTGACGATCGGATTCGAACAGCCGAGCCGGGCCGGAGTGTCAGTGCCGGCGGTTACGGTGACGAGATGGCTGCCGCAGTGACTCTCAGCAAGGCCGAGGCCCGCCGGAGCTGGGTGCGAGCCCAGCGGCTCGACACCCGTGCCCCGTTCGGTGCCGGCCCGGACGCGACGCGGGCGGCCGTCGAGCAGCTCGGCTATGTGCAGATCGACACGATCAACGTGATCGAGCGCTGCCACCACCACATCCTCTGGAGCCGGATTCCGGACTACCAGCGGGCCGACCTGCATCGGGCCCAGACCCTCGACAAGACGGTCTTCGAGTTCTGGACGCACGCGCTCGCCTACGTCCCCACCCGCGATTTCCACTTCTACGTTTCGGCGATGCGTCGGCAGCGGCGCGAGCCGGTCGCGCAGTGGTTCGGCTCGGTGACCGACGCCGATCTGCGCCGGGTGCTCCGGCTGATCCGTGCCGAGGGTCCGCTCACCATCCGCGACTTCAAGGACGACGTGCTGGTCGAGAAGACGCACGCCTGGGCCAGCCGGAAGCCGTCCAAGTCGGCGCTCCAGGTGGCGTTCTTCCGCGGTCAGGTGACGGTCAGCGAGCGAAGCGGGATGGTGAAGACGTACGAGCTGACCGAGCGACACTTCGGCTGGGACAAGCTGCCGCGACCCGCCACCGAGCGGCAGGGCCATGCCCATCTCCTCGACCGCGCGCTGACCGCCCAGGGAGTGGTCAGCATCGATTCGGCCTGTCATCGCCAGCGGCCGCCGGTGAAGGCCAGCGTCCGGGCCCTGGTCGACTCGCGGGTCAAGCGCGGCGAGCTGGTGCCGGTGGAGATCGACGGGGTGGAGAAGGTGTCGCACTGGGCCGATCCGGCGATCCTGGAGGCGGCACCGCCGCTCGATCAGGACCTGGTGCACATCCTGTCGCCGTTCGATCCGTTGATCATCTTGCGCAAGCGACTCGCCCAGTTCTTCGACTACGAGCATGTCTTCGAGGCCTACGTGCCCAAGCCGAAACGCGTGTTCGGCTATTTCGCGCTCCCGGTGCTGGTCGGCGACCAGGTCGTCGCGGTGATCGATCTCAAGACCGACCGGGAGAAGGGCGCGCTGCTCGTCCAGCAGTGGACCTGGATCGACAACGCTGCCAAGCGTCGCCACCGAGCCGCGATCGAGGCCGGGCTCGATCGCTTCGAGCGCTTCCAACTGGCCGACCAGGGATCGTGAACCCACCGGTCAAGGCATCGTTGGTGGATCAGCCGAAGACGTACGGGTTGTCCGGTTCTTCGATCGGCAGCACGGACTCGAACTTGAGCCGGGCCACCGGTCCGTAGGATTCCCGCTCGGGCGGAAGGTAGCTTCCGGTGACCTCGACCCAGCCGTCGTCCGCCTGCGGTGGCGCGTCGAGGATCCGGATCAGCAGCGGCACCCCGTCGGCGGCGCAACACCGGATCCGGATCCGGGCGAGATACCAGCCGTCGCCCTCGGGCCGGTTGATCACGAAGCCGGTCACCGTGAACCGGCGGCCGGTCAACTCCTGCTCGTCGGCGCTCATCGCCAGCGCGACATACTTGCCCATCGGCAGCCCCAGAGCCTCGCCGGTCGAGCCGGCCGTGACCGGCACATCGGGCAATGGCGGTGCCTCAGCGGTCGACACCTGAGCCGGCCCGCGCCGCTGGGCCAGCTGGGCACCGATGGCGGGCGGGCTGAGCAGCGCGGCGATCAGCACCGGCACCACGATCAGCCAGACCGACCACACCGGCCCGTGACCCCCGTGGCCATGATCACCGTGGCCATGATCACCGTGGCTGCCATGATCATGGGCTCCAGCATGATCATGCGCGGGATCGCCGACTGGTTGATCACTGGTCTGGGTCGCTGCGGCGCGTCGGCGACAGGTCACGACGATCGTCCACAGCGCGAGTCCGATCAGGCAGGCTCCGGTGACGACCAGCGGGATCGTCATCTCGGGCCGGACATAGCGGAGGAAGTGACCGGACCAGACGATGCCGATCAACGTGCCGCCGAGGGCCATGATCAGATACGACTCGACCAGCCGCCACCAGCCCTGATGCAGCCCGCGTCGCGCGCTCACAGCAGCACCGTCCCGACCAGTGCCGCGACGATGACCGCGGTGACGAAGGTGAGCGGCGCGAACCGGAGCGCGAACCGGCCGCCGAATACGCCGGCCTGCATGCCGATCAGCTTCAGGTCGACCATCGGACCGACCGTTAGGAAAACCAGCAGCGCCGTCGGCGTGAACTCGGTGAAGGACGCCGCGATGAAGGCGTCCGCCTCGGAGCAGATCGCCGCGACCACCGCCATGGCGCCGGCGGCGCCGTAGGACAGGAACCCCGAGTTCGCGACGGCGGTGGTCGCCTCGATCGGCACCGTCGTCGCAACGGTCGCCGCGATCGCCGCACCGAGGACCAGGAACCCGCCGGCATGGACGAGGTCGTGCACGGCCGACCGACGGAAGGTCTCCGGCCGCCGCGAGGCCGACTCGTCGGCCGCCTGGACGGCCGGCACCGTGATCCATCGGTCCAATCGGAGGAACAGCCAGCCGACGACCACCGCTGTCAGCAGTCCGGCCACGAACCGGGCCACCACCATCATCGGCTGGGTCGGGAATGCGACCCAGGTGGCGAGCAACACGATCGGATTCACCGCCGGCGCCGCCAGCATGAACGTCAGCGCCGGCGCCACCGGGACACCCTTGGCTATCAGCGATCGGGCCACCGGCACCGAGGCGCACTCACAGCCCGGCAGGATCAGCCCGGCCATCCCGGCGGAGACGACAGCCCAGGCCGGTGTCCGCGGCAACAGGTAGCCGAGCGCCGTCCGCGGCACCAGAGTGATGATCAGACCGGCCAACAGCACTCCGCCGGCCAGGAACGGGGCCGCCTGGAAGCAGATGGCCAGGAACACGGTCGACCACGACTCGACCCCCGTCGGCGCGCGGAGGCCGAAATCGGACAGGTGGGCGAGCGCGAGCAAGAGCAGCAGGTTGGCCACCAGCCCGATGGCGACGGCGAGCATGCCTGGCGTTGTCGGGCCGGCGGCGCGGAGCGTCGGAGTGGCGGTGCGTCCGGTCACGTGGGGGATCATGGCATGCCTCGGTGGCGAAATGCATTCGCTTCAGATTTCCTGAGACCTGCCACGATCGGACCTGCGCCGGGCTCAGCTCGCCGCGGCCCGCTCCCGCAGCGCCTCGTTGACCGGGGCGAACGTCACCCGGTCCAAGATCAGCTCGATGGAGTTGATCTTGCCCTGGCTGGTGCCGACCAGCTCGACGCAGGGCACAGCACCGGCCGGGGTGTTGGTGACGAAGTCGTACACCACGCAGGCCGCTTCCCCGTCGGTCGACAGATGCCTGATCACGTTCCGCTCCAGGATCGGCAGCAACCCCTGCAGCGCAGTCAGCCAGGCCTCCTTCGTCAGTGGCTCGCCGGCAAACCAGGCCACCGCGTCGTCGGTGATCAACTCGCGCACCGTGTCGAGATCGTGCCGGCCGACCGCGTCGATGTAGGACCGGGCCGCCGTCGCACTGGGACTCGCGTTCATGACTTCCTCCTTGATCGAAGACGCTCAGCCTAAGCACAAACGAGCGTGAGTACAAGCAGTTATTTGTGCTACGATCTTGCCATGGGAGAAGCCGGGCGCACGGTCGACGTCGCCTTTCGCGCCCTCGCCGACGCCAACCGCCGCCGGATTCTCGCATTGGTGAAGGCGCCGCTGACCGTCGGCCAGGTGGCCGACCGGGCCGAGTTGTCGCAGCAGACCGCTTCGCATCACCTCCGGGTGCTTCGGCAGGCCGGGCTGGTGACCGAGTCCCGCGAGGGCACCCGGCACCTGTATGCGGTGCAGACCGACGGCTTCGCCGCCGTCCGCTCCTATCTCGACGACTTCTGGCCGAGCCAGTTGGCGGCCCTCAAGCTCGCCGTCGAGAGCAACGCGGCAGATGATCATGGCTGAGTTCAGTACGGCGATCGACATCGCCGCGCCGCCGCAGCAGGTGTTCGGCTATCTGGTGACCGAGCGCGGCATGCTGACCTGGATGGGGCAGCACGCCCGGCTCGACCCGCGACCCGGCGGGGTCTTCGAGCTCGACATCGCCGGCTTTCCGGTCCGCGGGCGCTATCTCGAGGTCGACCCGCCGCACCGCGTGGTCGTCTCCTGGGGCTTCGCCGGCAATGATCAACTTCCACCGGGCGGCTCGCAGGTGATCTTCGAGCTGACCGCGGTCGAGGCCGGCACCCGGGTCTCGGTCCGGCACACCGGACTACCGGAGGAGCAACGGGCCGGTCACGCCGCCGGCTGGGCGCACTTCACCGGCCGGCTGGCCCGAGCCGCCGTCGGCGACGACCCGGGACCGGACGACTGGGCGCCGCTCACGCTGCAGTGACCGCGGCCCGCTGGGTGAAGGCGACCAGTTCGGCGGCCATCGGCTCCGGCTCCCAGGCGTGGTTCGCGCCCGGCAGCCGCTTCTGCACCGCGCCAGGGATGGCCGCGACGACCGAGTCGGCCGCGGTGATCATCTCGTCGAACGTCTGCTCGCCGTACATGATCTGCACCGGGACCCGGATCCCCGCGAACACCTCACAGTGCGGACCCGAATCGGCCCAGACCAGCGACTCACCGTCGGCCCGCAGGCTGATCACCTGCGCGACGATGGCCGGATACATCGGATCCTTCTTGGATGCCTCGAGCCACTCCGGCGGCATGTCCTTCATGTAGTGCGCCAGGGCGCCTTCGAGATCCCCGGCGTCCATCCGGCGCTCGAACTCGCCGATCCATTCGGCCGTCTCACCCGTCGGCGCGATCGGCGCCTCCCAGAGCGCCAGGCCGGAGACCGGCAGCCCGTTCGCGGCGGCGGCCAGCGAGATCGAGCAGCCCGAAGAGTGCCCGCAGAGCACGGCACTGCCGCCGCACAACTCGATCAAGGACGAGAGCGCCGCGAACTCGCGGTCGAGCCCGATCCGGCCCTGGCCCTCGCTCTCACCCCGGCCGATCCGGTCGTACACGATCGTGGTCAGCCCCTGTGCAGCAGCTCGCTCCGCCGTCTCGGTGGTCCACGGGTCGATCGCCCGGAACGGCCCGGCCCCGGCCACGAAGATCAACCCCGGACCACTGCCCCGCGCTCCAAGCAGACCGTCTACAAGCATTTCGGCAGCAAGGAGGCGCTCTTCGTCGAGATAGTGTCCACGATCACCGATGCCGCCGGTGACCGGATCGAGAGCGTCCGCCCCGAGATCACCGACGGCGATCGGGCCGACGACCTGCTGCGCCGTTACGCCGAGCGTCAGTTGATCACCGTGCTGGACCCCAGGGTGATGCAGTTGCGCCGGATCGTCATCGGTGAGTACGGCCGGTTCCCGGAGCTCGCCCGGGTGCTGTACGAGCGCGGGCCGCTGCGGGCGATCGGCGATCTGACCGAGTTCCTGGAGGAGCTTCGCGATCATGGCCTGATCTCTCTCGACGATCCCGCCGCCGCGGCCGTGCAGCTCAACTGGATGATCATGGCCGACCCGTTGACCCGGGCGACGTTCCTCGGCGACGAGGCGGTGCCGAACCGCGCCCAGTTGCGCCGCCACGCGGCCGAGTCGGTGCGCCTGTTCCTCGCCGCGTACGGTGTGAACGCCACCGACGGCCGAACGCGACCGACCAAGCAGCCGACCCGGACGAGGGGACGATCATGACCACCGGTGACCGTACTGATCGAGAGTCGCAACTGCGGGCCTACTACGCGAAGGAGATCTCCGCGCGAGCGGCTCGGGCGGTGAACCCGGTCCGCATCGACCTGCGATCGGAGTTCATCGACCTGCTGCACCGGGAGCGGCGGGGTTCGATCCTGGAGGTCGGCTGTGGGGCAGGGCAGGACGGCACCGCCCTGAGCCAGGCGGGACTCGACTATGTCGGGGTCGATCTCACCCCGGAGTCCGTCCAGCACTGCCGGCAACTGGGACTGACGGCGGAGGTCGCCTCCGTGCTCGACCTTCCGTTCCCGGACGACACCTTCGAGGCCGGCTGGACGATGAGCACCCTGATGCATCTGGCCCATAATGATCTTGAGCAGGCGCTGGCGGAGTGTGCCCGGGTGCTGCGCCCCGGCGCTCCGCTGACGATCGGCATCTGGGGCGGTGCGACACCGATCGCGGAGGTCGCGTCGTCCGAGTTCGGCGAGCGCCGGTTCGACCGGACCGACGATGATCGACTGCGCGCGGCCCTGGCCACGATCGGCGCTGTCGAACGATTCGACACCTGGCCATCGACCGATTCACCCTGGCACTATCAAGTGGCTCTGATCCGGATCACCGAGCGGTCGAGTTGATCACGCACACTGTCGGCGCGGCCTGACACCATCGCGTCATGGCGTTCACGGGCTGGCCGCGCGCGGCTTTCGACGTGCTGACCAGGCTCGAGGGCGATCCGTCACCCAGCGAGCGCGAGCTGGTCAGGCCCGAGCGGGAGAGTCTGGTCCGCGCACCGATGGTGGAGCTGTTGCGCGACCTGGCCGAGCGGGACGAGGTGTACGCCGATTACGGCGTCTGGCGGTATGCGACGACGGCCTGGTGGTGGCAACACCAGTCGGCGGTGATCCGGATCGACCGCAACGTGGAGATCGGCATCGGCTTCTCGCTCGACGGACTGCGGATCCAGGGCGCGTGGTGGTACGGGTCACCGGAGCAGCGCGAGCGCTATCGAGCGGCCACGGCCGGTCGCCCCGGGGGCCGGCTGCAGCGCATCGTCGACCGGCTGCGGACGCAGTCGTACGAGATCACCGGCGACCTGATGGTGCGGGCCCCGCGCGGCTATCCCGCTGATCATCCGCGGGCCGACCTGCTGCGGCACCGCTCGCTGATCGCGATCCGCCAGCTCGGCGTCGGCGCCTGGCTCCATGATCGGCGCGCCCTCGACCGGCTGGAGACAACCGCCGGCGAGCTTCGGCCGCTGCTCGAGTGGCTCACCGATCACGTCGCCGGCACCCCGCTCGAGCCCTGATTTCTATTGCCGACTTGATTAGCTAACACTGTTAGCCTATGATCAAGCTAACATCGTTAGCCAGAGGAGACCTGATGACCACGGAGACTCACTACCAGGCACCCGGTTGGATCACCCGCCGGATCTTCAACCCGCTCGTCGCCGGCTTGACCCGGCTCGGGATCAGCGTCTGGGGCTCGCGGGTCCTGGAGGTGCGGGGCCGGACCAGTGGCCAGCCACGCCAGGTCCCGGTCAATCTGCTCACCATCGACGGTCAGCCGTATTTGGTCGCGCCGAGGGGGCATGCGCAATGGGTGCGCAACGTGCGCGCCGACGACGGCCGGCTCGAACTGCTGCTGGGCAAGCATCGCGAGCCGTGGACCGCGATCGAGCTGGCCGATGACGACGTCAAGATCGACATCCTGCGCGCCTACCTGCGCAAGTGGAAGGCCGAGGTCGGCGTCTTCTTCGGCGGCGTCGACGCCGATTCACCGGAGTCGGAGCTGCGCCGGATCTCCCCGCGCCACCCGGCGTTCCGGCTGGAGCGGCGGACGGCATGAGCTCAGCCCCGCCGATCCCCTTGGCCCGGATCAGTCCGCGGCCAGAGCCTCGGGAGCTGTCATCCCGAACGGCGGAGATCGTCGCCGCCGCTCGAGACCTGTTGGAGACGGAGGGGCCGCCGGGACTGACCATGCGCCGGCTCGCCGACCGACTGTCGATCCGGGCGCCGTCGTTGTACAAGCACCTTCCCGGCAAGGGATCCCTGGAGTCCCTGGTGGTTGAGGCCGGCCTGTTCGAGAATGGTGATGCGCTGCATCGCGCGGTCGACCGGCCCGGCCGCCGGACTCCAGTCGCCTCGCTGCTCGCCGCCTATCGCCGACACGGGCAACAGCATCCCAACCTCTATCGGTTGATCACCGCTCCGGGATTCCCGCGCGCCGAGCTGGTGCCCGGGTTGGAGGACTGGGCGGGTGAGCCGTTCTACCGTGTCACCGGCGAACCGTACGTAGCCCAGGCCCTGTGGGCGTTCGCGCACGGCACCACGATCCTGGAGTTGGACGATCGGTTTCTCGGCGGTTCCGAGCTGGACCGCACCTGGGCCGCCGGCGTAGACGCCTTCACCGCGATCAGCGAACTCTGATCTTCGCTCCGTCCCGCGATCGGGAGCTCGGGTGCCTGACTCCGACGCGGCTGACATCCTGCTCACCATGGAATCGACCTGCGTGTTCTGTGGCCTCCTCCGCGACGATGCGCCGGCAATCTGGGTCGCGCGCGGCCCGATCGCCTCGGCCCTGCTGCCCCGACCCGAAGGTCGGTTGGCACCCGGACACACCCTGGTCATCCCGAATGATCATGCGGTCGGCGTCCAGGACGTCCCATCGGACGGGCTCGCCGCAGTGACCCGGCTGGTCCAGCGTGTTGCCCGGGCGATGGACCGGGCGCTCGGTGCCACCGGAGTCAACGTGCTGAACGCGAGCGGCCCGAACTCCGATCAGTCGGTCCCCCATCTCCACTTCCACGTGGTGCCACGCTGGGCCGACGACGGACTGGACCTCTGGCCCACCGGGCGATCGCGACAGCACCCGCGCCACGACTGGGCCGACGCCCTTCGCGCCGACCTGGCCGGGCCGGCTTGATCATCACCTGGCGCAAGGGCGATGTGGAGGTTTGAGAGTCCGTTCCCTGAGCCTGTCGAAGGGCAAGGTGATCGGGCCTGTCCTTCGACAGGCTCAGCCCGGATTCCCCGACGAACTCCGCGCGACGGCGGCGAACGGGATTCCAGAGATCGACCGCCAGCGTGCACCGAGCGGACAGTCTGCCCAACCCCGAGGCAGAATCCCACGGCCAACAGGTCCACCGAACGGGTGCGCCAAACTCTGCAAGATCCGACGCAGGCAACGCCGGTGCACCAGCAGCCCGGCGTCCGGCCGCGACCCTCGCGGACTGTGCCAGCTGCCCGTCCTCGATGCGTCTCGTTCGGCCGCCGGGCCGAACCGAAAGGGGCACCGTCTGGTTTGCCCTTCGACAGGCTCAGGGAGCGAACACTCCGACTGTCGCGATTCCACTTGAGGCTGCAGGTTGCCACGCGGCAATAGCTGGTTTCGCCCAGCCCGAAGAGAAATCGCGACACCCAGGGAACGAACACTCTCGCCCACCAGCCACCTGCGGCGAGAATCAACGCATCGTCGCGGAGCGCGCCTGTCTCAGCCGATCAGTTCGATCAGGGCCGGCATCAGGTCCGGCGATCCAGCGACGGTCGCCGCGGAGTCGAGAGTGTGCGGTGACCCGTCGGCATCCACCACAACGGCGCCGGCCTCCCGGGCGATGATCACTCCGGCCGAGACATCCCAGGGCTTGTTGGACAACAGGATGCTGGCGTCGAGCCGGCCGGCGGCGACCCAGGCCAGATCGGTGGCGGCGGAGCCGAGCATCCGGACCCGTTCGACCGTGGCGCCAAGTCGGCCCAGGATTCCGAGGCGACGCTCGTTTCCTGCCTCGGCCTCCGGCCCGGTGACGAAGTCGCCCATGCTGACGATCGCGTCACTCAGCCCGTCGGGCCGGCGGACCGTGATCGACTGATCGTTGAGCCGGGCACCGCGACCCTCGCGGGCGGTGAAGCGTTCGCCGAGGAACGGCAGCTCGATCACGCCGATCACCGGCCGGCCGTGATCAAGCAGGGCCAGCGAGACCCCGCAGATGGGCAACTGATGCAGCAGGTTCGCGGTGCCGTCGACCGGGTCGAGGACCCAGGTCAGTGACTCCGCGGCACCACTGGCGCCCTCCTCCTCGCCCAGGAACCCGACCTCCGGCGTCGCCCGGGCGAGGTGCTCGCGGATGGTCCGCTCGATCGCCACGTCCAACTCGGAGGCGTAGTCCCGATCCATCTTCGCGGTCACCCGACCGATCCGACGTTCACCGAGGAGCCGGGCACCGATCGTCGCGGCTTCCTCGGCGACGGCATGCAGCCGGTCAAGGTTCGTCATGGTCATCAATCCTCGGTGATGATCGATCGGCACCCCGACCCGGGTGTCGCAGCAGCCGAAATTGACCTGCGGACCGGTCCGGCATCTGTCATGGTTCTGGCGTGGACCCCGTTGGTCTTGATCACGCGGACTGTCTGATCATCACCGGGATGCCGGCGGCTGGTAAGTCGACGGTGACCCGACTGGTCGCCTCCCAGCTCGACCGCGCCGCGCGGATCGACGGCGACGAACTGTCCGCGATGATCATCAGCGGCGGGGTGTGGGCCCTGGGCGAGCCGGCGGACGAGGCGGCGCGCCAAGTGGACCTGTGCAGTCGGAATGTCTGTGCCCTCGCTCAAAACTTCGTGTCCACCGACTTCACGGCAGTCATCGACCGGATCATCCCCGATCGTCGTCAACTCGACCGGATCACCCAGTTGCTCGAACCACTGCGGCCGCTGCTGGTCGTTCTCGACCCGGGCAGCGCGACCTGTCGGACCCGCAATGCCACCCGCGACCCGAATCAGCGCTGGGAGTTTCCCGGCTACGAGACGCTGGAGGCATCCATGCGCCAGGAGTTCGGCGACCGCGGCTGGTGACTCGACAGCTCCGGCCAGACCGCCGAGGAGACCGCCCAGTTGATCATCGACCAGGCCCGAACCCACGCCCACCTCCACTGAATCGGGAGACCGGGAGCCTTGATGAACACAGCGCAGAATCCCGTCGCGTGGTTGATCGTTACCGGTGCACCGCCGGCCCGCGATGTCGGCCGGCTGGTGGAGTTGGCGCAGGCGGACGGCTGGGAGACGTGCGTCTTCGCCTCGCCCGCCGGGCTGAAGTTCCTGGACGTCGATGCGGTCACGACCCAGACCGGGCACCCGATTCGCTCGGAGTACGGCGAGCCCGGTGCGATCAGTTCCACACCGGCACCGGACGTGATCATCGCGGCACCGATCACCTGCAACAGCCTGGCCAAGTGGGCGACCGGGATCTCCGACACGCTGCCGCTCGGCTTCCTGGTGTCCGCCATCGGCTGGGGCACGCCGACGATCGCGATGCCGTTCTCGAATCGGATCCAGCTCAGTCATCCCGGGATCCAGGACGCCATCCGGAAGCTCTCCGAATGGGGGATCACGATGCTCGTCGGGGACGACGTCTACCGGCCGCACGAGCCGGGCACCGGAACGGCGGTGGCGCACCGCTTCCCCTGGCACCTGGCCTGGGCCGCTGCCCGGCAACGGCACGCGGATCGCGCCTGAAACCCGATTCCCTGCTGCGCATCCCTTGCCCAACATGGGCGCATGACGGTCGCCGTAAGCATCGCACCGCTCGAGTCGAAGGCCGTGGTCGGCAGGCTGCTCGAGTTCAACGAGTACGAGTTCTCCCGGATCGACGGTCGCCCGATCGGGCCGGACGGCCGATACGGCTACCGCTACCTGGACCACTACTGGGACCCGACCGAGCAGCGCACGCCGTACCTGCTCCAGGTCGACGGGGAGCTCGCCGGGCTGGCCCTGGTCGCCGAGTGGTCCGGCGTGACGTCCTTCGCCGAGTTCCTGATCTTGCCCAAGTTCCGTCGGCACGGCGTCGGTCTGGAAGCGGTCAGGCTGATCTTGGACCGGCATCCGGGGCCGTGGGAGATCACCCAACTGCCGGGCAACGACGGGGCCACCGCCTTCTGGCGACGCGCCATCCCGGTCCCGTACCAGGAGCAGATCGGTGCCGACGGTCGCGTGGCACAGACGTTCACGATCATGCCTCGGTGATCAGCTACGCGCCTGCGTCGTAACCGTCACCAGGGCCGAGGCGGTCAACCTGAGCCGTCGCTCACGGTGTGGTGGAATGAGGGATGCCCGCCGACGAGCCGACGCTGAGCGACCTGGTCGAAGCCGTGCAGGCGGAGGGTCACTCAGTTGATCTTGACGGCGCCGTACGTCGCTGGGGCGAACAGAACTTCGTGCTGGAGACCGCGGAGTGGATCTATCGCTTCCCCCGGCACTGGATCGATCTCGATCGCGAGGTTGCGGTGCTGCGGCTGCTTGACGGCCGGCTTCCGGTCCGGACCCCACGGGTCGAATGGGTCGGTCAGCGGTCCCGATTCTGTGCCTATCGCAAGATCATCGGGCGGCCGTTCGACCGGGACGCCTACCGGTCAGCGCCCCGAGCCCGGCAGTTGACGCTGGCCGCGTCGATGGCCGAATATCTCGCTGCGCTGCACGATGCGGTGAGCGAGGCCGAGATCGCCTCGATCGGCATCCCCGACTTCTTCACCCTCTCGGCCCGGGCGGAGCTGGTCGACCCCGACGCTGTCCCCGACCCGGTCCGCGGTGCTGTGGTCGAGCTGCTCGACCGGGCTCGGGAGCTGTCCGAGCAGCTCGACGGACGGATGCTGCTGGACAACGACTTCACCAGCGACAACCTCGTCCTGGACGGCGACCTTGGACGGCTCTCCGGCGTCTGGGACTTCTCCGGCGTCAGCATCGGGCCGGCGTCGGCCGACTTCCGGGCCCTGCTGCGAGAACCGGACCCGTTGACCGACGACGTCGTCGACGAATACGAGCGGCTGACCGGCCGCGTGATCTGCCGGGAGGCCTACCTGATCGCACTCCGGATCACCGACCTGTTGCGCGCGATCCGGCGGGGCGGGCCCGCGGACGTCATCGGGCTGGTCGACGGCTGGCCGTTGCGTGATGGGTCCACCGGCGAGTGATCAGTTCCGCTGGCTGAGGTCGTAGATCAGATGGGTTACGCCGATACCTTCGACCACCCGAGGGTCGCCGAAGTCGATCGGTGCGGTCTCGACACCGTCGAGCATCCGCACGCCGCCACCAAGAGCGTAAGGCACAAGATCAAGACGCAGCTCGTCCAGCAGACCAAGATCAAGAGCCTGGCCCACCGTGCTCCCCGGCCCGATGCCGACATCCTTGCCGGCGGACGCCGCGATCGCCTGCCGCACGGCCGACTCCACGCCATCGGTGACGAACGTGAACGGAGTGTCCGTGGTGACCCAGTCCGCCGGTGCTCGATGGGTGACGACGAACACCGGAAGATCACCGAACGGATGGGAACCGTTCCACCCGTTGGTCTGATCGAACTGCTTCCGGCCGACCACCAGTGCCCCGGTGCCGTTCAGGAAGTCACGGAGATACTCGGCGGTCCCGGCCGAGGTCCGGTAGGTCAGCCGCTCCGGTTGGGCCGAGGGCGTTTCGACATCGCCGGCGACACACCAGGCGAACAATCGATCAAACCCTGATGCGTCCGGTCCGGCGATGTAGCCGTCGACGGACACCGACGCCTGCGCGATGACTCTGGTCATGTGGATGACTCCCTTCGGTTGTCTTCTCCACATCAGACCTCATGATCGGCGGGAACTCATCGGTGAAGATCCCGGACAGCTGTTGTTGCCGATCACCAGCGCGACTTCGGCATCTAGGGTTCCCTTCGCCGCGGCTCCGATCACGGCAGCCGCGGTCGTGCCCCCGCCCGAGCCAACGATCGCCAGCCGCTCCGGAGCCGGCTGCGTCTGGTTCTCAGTGATCACTGCGGAACGGGTACGAGCGCAGCCGACGCCAGGTCTCCGGCTGATCGCGTCCATCGACCGCGGGGCCGGCCCACAGCTCGACATGATCAAGTGGTTGGTCGAACGGCAGTCTCGATCGCACGTCCCGTTCGGCCGCGCGCAGTTCCTCGAGCGGGCGATCATGGCCGACCGTCAGGTGCGGGATCACCTCGGCGAAGGAGCCCCGGTAGGGCGGGAAGTCCGGGAAGCTCGCCAGCACCCTGGACACCAGGTCATGCACCGGGGCGGGGTCGTCCGGAGCGACATACAGCACCCGGTCGTCGAACCAGGCCGTTCTGCTCCCCCGCAGCACGAACGGCTCGACCTCGGCGAACATGGTCTCCAGCCGCCGATGATCATCGTCATCGATCGTGTCCAGCGACTTGAACGGGTAGAGCACCGTCACATGCGCGGGAATGCCGTCCTGCGCGGCCGCGTCATGGCTGGTGCGTTGCCCGGCCACGGCCGGCTCGGCTTGCGGACAGACCAGCAGCAGTGCCGTCTCACCTGAGTTCTCCACTGGCTCAGCGAATCATGTCCGGCGCGTCGGCAGCAGGCCAGGTGGCCGATCCGCCGAGGAAGGACTCGATCGCCGCCAGGGTCTGGCCGAGGGCGGCTAGCGATGATCGCCACTCGGAGCCCAGGTGAAGGGCATGATCGGCGCCGTCGATCTGCACGACAGTGCCGCGCACCCGGGCCGCGGCGGCCCGGTCCCAGACCGGATCGTCGGTGCCGCCGATCGACAGCGCCGGCGGGCCGGGCACGGTCAGCGCGTCCCGCACCGACTGCTCGGTGAGCAGCGGCGTCAACCAGACCCCGGCGTACCCGCTCGCGTTGGCCCAGGAGACCGTACGGGTGCTGAAGGATTTCGCGATCACCACGGTCGCCGGTGCCGGAGGTGCAGTGGAGTCGATCAGGTCGGCACCCTGCTCGGCGAACCGGACCGGGTCACGGCGGGCGAGGTCGTCGAGCCGCCAGCGCAGCGTGCTCACCTGCCAGCCGGCATGAGCCGCGACC
Source organism: uncultured Actinomycetota bacterium (assembly GCA_963746025.1). GTDB lineage: Bacteria > Actinomycetota > Actinomycetes > Propionibacteriales > Propionibacteriaceae > Microlunatus. The sequence goes on along the minus strand of CAVUZU010000006.1, from coordinate 274,235 downwards.
TGGCACGCCCAGTACAAGATCGGCGCGTCGACGGTGTACCAGCCGCCGGGCAGGACCAGGGCCCGGCCAACCGGTTCCGTTTCCGTTTCCCAGACCTCGACCGTGAACCGCTCGCTCATGATCACATCGTCCGGCCACGCCAACCGCGGACGCAATCCGATTACGGCGTCGCGGCCCGGCGGATCGGAATGTAGGTCGGCACCGGATCGTTGGCCAGGAAGTCCCGAACGGCCGCCGTGCAGAGCTCGGGCTTCTCGATCAGCAGCGTGTGCGACGTCCCCGGCATGATCGCCAACTCGGCGTCCGGCAGGGCGCGATAGAGCGCGACGCTGTGCTCGAGCTTGATCAGATCGTCATCGCCGGTCAGCACCAGCGTCCGGCAGCCGAGGCCGGCCAACTCATGATCGGCATAGGCCGGCGGACCGTCGTTGTAGCCGACCAGCCGGACCGGCCCTCCGGCCACCGTCTCGACGAACCGCGCCGCGTCCTCCGCCATCACCTGGTGGCTGATCGGTCCTGGCACGTCGCCGGTCCGGCCATGCCCCCGGCGATCGAACCGGAACACCCGGAACGCGTCGCTGAGCCCGGCCAGGTTGGTGCTGAAGTCGCGCGAGTCGCTGAACCCGCCGTGCAGCAGGACAAGGGGATCGCCCTGCCCGTTCTCGTCGTACCAGACCCGCACTCCAGCCAGCTCGACGTACTTCCCGACCTGCGTTCCACCGTCAACAGTCACGGTCGGACTGACCTCACGACTCCGCAGAACTCATCGATCCGGATCCGACGAAGTTTGTCGAGTTCCAGGTCCGGGCTCCGTACGGGAGACGGAGGGCACGGCGGGTGCCGTGCTGATCAAGAACCGAGGAGAGTCCGATGAACGCAGCAGAACCGACCAGCACCGTCAACCTCGACCGCTACGGCAACCCGCCCTTGGAGTGGAGTCGTGTCCGCGAACAACTCGAGGGCCTCAGCCCGTCCGCGGACCTGCCCTGTTTCCTCTGTACGACCAGCCCCGACGGGACACCCCACGCAACGGGTGTCGGCGCACTCTGGCAGGACGGCGGGTATTACTTCGTCAGCGGTCTCGGCACCCGCAAGTCCCGGAACCTAGCCGCCAATCCGGCCTGCGCGCTTGCGGTCCGACTCCCGGGGGTCGACGTCACGTTCGAAGGAACCGTCGAGCGGATCACCGACGCCGCGACGCTGGAGACGGTCGCCGCCAGCTACCGCTCCGGCGGTTGGCCGGCCGAGGTCGAAGGCGACGCGTTCACCGCTCCGTTCAGCGCACCGAGCGCCGGCCCGGCACCCTGGCACCTGTACCGAATCGTGCTGCAGAGTGCTCACGCGGTCGCCAGCGAGGAGCCGGGCGGAGCCACCCGCTGGCGGTTCGCCGACTAGTGGTGCGTGAAGCGGAACCGCACGATGGCGGTGGACCGCTTCAAGCCCGGCAGCAGATTCATCACACGGAACAGGAGGCGTACGTTCGCGGGCGCCTTGGCCAACAGCACCGGCGAGTCGTTCATCGGCGCCGCATCGACGTATTCGAGCCGCGGATGCCAATCGGCCAGCGTGCTCGGGTCGTCGAAGCCGCAGTGGAACTGCGCGTCGTACTGGCGCAGGAAAGGGTCCCATTTCGACGTGCGCCGGGCCCAGGCCGACACCGTGTCGAATTGGAGTTGGCCGCCGGTGGGGAAGGCGTCGACGACGCTGGTCAGCAGCCGCCGGAGCTCCGTCTCGGTCAGGTACGGCACCAGTCCCTCGGCGATCATCAGCACCGGCCGGCCGCGGGGGATGCGGACCAGCCAGGTCAGGTCGGTGGCACTGGAGTCGATCAGTGTGTAGTGCTCGCGCGGTGGCAGGAACTGTTGCCGCAGTTCGATGACGGAGGGGTAGTCCAGGTCGTACCAGTCGACGGTGGCGGGCGGATCGATCCGATAGACCCGGGCGTCCAGGCCGCAGCCCAGGTGCAGCACGACCGCATCGGGATGATCGGCGAGGAACATCCGGGCCAGTCGTCGTGCGCCTTCGCGCGCACCGCTGCGGCGAGGCCGAGCTGGCTGGTGCCGAATCTGCGGCTTCCGGGAACGGTTCGCCCAGATCATGATCGAATCGGGCATGCCCAGGATGGCCGCGCGCGTGTACGCCGCGCTGCTGGTCACCGACTGACAGCCGATCCCAAGTCCGGCAGAGGTCAACCGGTGTAGCGAAATCGGCATGACCCGATCTCCTTCGCCGGAGATACTGGGGGCCATGGATCCAGGTTGCCGTGCATGATCACTGAGCGGAGAGTCGCGCTGCAGCAGTTCGGCCTCGGAGAGCTGGCGGCACCACCGGTCGAGGTTGCCGAAGCTTGGTCGAACGAGGTCTATCGCGTTCAGACCGAGTCCGGTTGCTACGCGATCAAGGTGTTTCCATCGCTGTCAGTCTCACGAAAGCAGGTGCTGATCGACGCCGTAACATTCGAGCAGCAGGCTCTGGCGGCCGGGGTTGATCTACCGGTGCTGGTCGCGTCGGTCGACGGCGAGGTCCTTGCGGAATTCCCAACGGCGACGCAGCTCCGGACGGCGCGATGCCATGTCTGGGTTCACGGAACGCCGGCGTCCAAGATCACCGAGGACGTTGAGATCGCCGCGGCGGCTGGGCGCGTACTTGGTCGGCTGCACGCCCTGCAGGTCGGGGGCGGCGACACCTCGCAGCTGACCGGTCCTGACCAGGACCGCTGGGACAAGGCCGTTGCGGCCGCCGCCGACCACCACCTTCCTTGGGCCACGACGATGGCTGCCGTAACGCCTTGCATCCACGACCTGGCCGATCGAATCGAGCTGCTACGGCAGGAACGTCGGCCGATGCAGATCGGTCATCGTGACTTCGATCCCAAGAACGCCGTCGTCGACGAGACCGGCCGGCTGTTCGTCACGGATTGGGACTTCGCCGGACCGATGCTCCCTGGCGTTGAACTCGTGACAGCGGCGCAATCGTTCGCACGGTCGGACGAACAACTGCGACGATTCGCCCTGGCCTTTCGCGAGGCCGGCGGTGTTGCTGACCCGGCCGATGACCTGGCTCTCAGCGTCGAATCAGCCGAGCTCGACTGGATCCTGCGGAACGTGGAGTCGGTCCTTGTCGGGAGTCTCGGTCCGAGCACCGATCAATTCCGAACAGCCGCCGACCTCATCGGCTCGTTCGAATCCGACATTTCCGACCTGCAGTCCTGTTCCCGTCGGCTCCGCAGCCTTCTCAGCTGATCAGGCGCAGCCGCACCCCTGACTTGATCAAGCAAGGCCGCGTTCTCGACCTGGCACCTCGGAGGCTATGGGCGGGACAGCTCCAAGGCCACCATTCCCTTATCGGGCGGGGATTTCGCCGAACGGGCGGCAAGCCGGGCCAAGCTCTTGCAGGCTGAGAGGGCCAGCCGTAGCGTTACGTGCGAAGACGCCCCCGGGGTGGGTTGGCCGGCAAGCACAAGCCCACCCACGGGGGTCTATGTCCCGACCCGAAGGAAGGGAGCAGGGCCAGTGTGCCTCACTCACCGTGCCCGGGGTAACCCCCGGGCAGTCAGATTGTCGCGCCCGATCGGGGCGCCGCCGAATGAATGACCGCTACCTGCGGGACCTGGCGGCGGCCAGGCTGGATGACCTCTATCTGGAAGCAGCTCAGGCGCGACTGCGTCGGCTGGCTCGGAACTCTCGACGCCGCAACCGAAAGCGCGGACCCGGACCACATCCGGTGCTGTCGCGGTCGGAGCACACCGAGTCCCGCGGGTCTGCCTATCAACGTTGGGAAGGAGCTGACATGACGCAGGTGGTTGCCGAATCGATCCTCGCCTGGGCGGCGATCAAGGTCGGGTCCGGCGCACGGGTCGTCGACGTGCGAGTGCTTCATGATCGACCGGGCCCGTGGTGGTTGCGGATCGAGCATGACGGGACCATTCAGAACGCGGTACTCCGCCTCGCCGATCCCCATTCGCCGCAACTGGCCACAGCGGCGGCCGCCCTCCGCTTCGCCGCCGAACATGGCATCGCTGCGCCGCGCCTGCTCGGCTCGGACCTGAGCGGCGAAGCCCTCGGCAGGGCGGCGCTCTTGGAGACCGCGCTGCCCGGCAGCAGTGCGCTGCCGCCAACCGTGACGCCGGCTCGGCTGCGGGAAGCCGGCGCGGCGATCGCGAAGGTGCACGCGGTCCCACTTGAGCCACGTCCCGAACTGCCGCTTCGGGTACGCCCTACCCAGGTGGACGATCGGGCGATGGAGCGGCGCTGGGCCACACTGTTCCAGGCGTCCGCGGAGAGCGAGCGGGACGCGGTCGTCGCCGCCCTGTGCAAGCTCACCGGTTGGACGCCGGAGCGGGCCCGCTTCGCGGTGTCGGCGCCATACGCCACACCACTGCTCCAGCTGGCCGATGAACGGATCCGCGACCTGGCCCGGCCGCGGGGCGAATCCGTGTTCGTCCACGGCGACGTGTGGACCGGCAACATGCGCTGGGAGGGTGACACCTGCACCGCCTTGATCGACTGGTATTGCGCCGGTGCCGGTCACCCTGGTGTTGACCTGGGTGAGCTGCGGCTGCAGATGGGCTATCAGTACGGCCTCGAAGCCGCCGACCACGTCCTCGACGGCTGGCAGCGAGAGGCCGGGCGTGAGGCGGACAACCTGGCGTACTGGGACACGGTCGCGGCAATGAACACCCCGGCCGACATGGCCGGCTGGCCGGCCTTCGATGATCATGGCGATCCGTTGGATCCGCGGCAGGTGATCGACCGCCGCGACACTTTCCTGAGTTCCGCCCTGGATCGGCTCTAGCTCGACCAAAAAGGGAATGCCCCGATGGTGTTCGCTCGTGATACTTGGGCCATGAATCCAGCGCGGCGACGACTCCCATCGGCGCCGTGATGCGACTGACGACGGCGGCGGAGTCGGCGGAGATCGCGTCGGCCGCGTTCGCGATTCCCTACAGCGAGGGCGGTGGCGGCGCCTTCATGGCCGGCCACCTGATCACCAAGTTGGTGGCACGGACGCGGCTGGCGCAGCGCTGGCCGGAGCTGACCGTCGCCATGATCGACGACGACGGTCGGTGTGTGGCGCGCGGTGTGAGCGTCCCGTTCTGTTCATTGATCAAGGGCCGACCCGAGTTTCCGGACGGCGGCTGGGAGCAGGTCGTGGTGTGGGCGGCGGAGGATGCGTTGGATGATCATGAGCCGGACACGGTGTGCGCGCTGGAGATCGCGGTGCACCCGGAGCTGCAGGGTCGCGGGTTGTCCGGGCAAGTGCTCGAAGCGATGGTGACGAACGCCGGGGAGTTGGGTTTCAGTCGCATGATCGCTCCGGTACGACCTCCGCAGAAGACGTCGGAGCCGCGGGTGCCGATGGCCGACTACCTGACGAGGGTCCGCGCCGACGGGCTGCCGGCCGATCCCTGGCTTCGGGTCCATGTCCGGGCCGGCGGCACGATCCGCTCGGTCGCGCGCTGCTCGGCGACGATCGCGGCACGACTCGATCAATGGCGCCGATGGACCGGCCTCCCCCTGACGACGGATGGTCTGATCGACATCGAAGGCGGTCTCGTGCCGTTGCTGGTGTCGACAGAGCTGGACGTCGGCTGCTATGTCGAGCCCAACGTCTGGGTCGAGCATCCCCTTGATCCCTGAACCGGATGATTGGGATCAGTTGAGCCCCGTCTCGGCGCCGAACTGACCACGATCGAGTCGCCGATCGCTGCACTCGAGTCTGGACAAACGGCGCCGCGTCAGTGGCGCGTCAGCGGGATGGGGAAAGCTCCCGATGAGCAGGGGAACAGGGACGTGGCGAGGGGATGGCTCCATGTGGTTGAGAACAGCTCTGCTGGCGATCATGGCGGCCGTGCTGCTGCCCGGGAGCGCGGCAGCGTACGGGCCGGTCGGCGCTGCCCCGGCCGCCGTGGACCCGGCTGCGCTGCCGAGGTTGCGGTCCGTGACGCCGGCCGGACAGCAGCACGGGCACCTCGAGGAGGTCGCGACGGGTCGGCCGTTCGTGCCTCGCGGCGCCAACTTCGTTCGGCTCAGCACCTCGCCGTCGGACCATCACTCGACCTTCGAGCCCGGCCGTTACACGGCGGGTGAGGCCGATCGGGAGCTCGGCCGGCTCGCCGGCGACGGCTACAACGCGGTCCGGGTGTTCATCGACCATGGCAATGTCATCGATGCCGACACCCACGGGATGCCGCACGGGATCGGCCGCGGGATGACCGACACGCAGCCCTATTACGGGCCCTACCTCGACAACGTCGCCGACTTCGTCAAGCGTGCGACCAGGAACCGGGTCCGGGTGATGTTCTCGCTGGACCTGTTTCCGCAGAGCAAGTACTACTTCGACATCGTCGGTCACGTGGATCGACCGGCGGTGAACATGGATGGTCGCAACCTCAACTACCTGCACCCGTCCTACGTTCGGGCGAAGTCCACCTACCTGCGCAATTTCGCCGCCGGCCTGCAGGACCGGATCGGTCCTGAGCTGATGTCGACGGTGCTGGCGTTCGGCTCTGACAACGAGGCCTTTGTCGTGAGCAACAAGGCGCCGTACGACAAGTTCTCCGGCAAGGTCACACCGCTGAACGGCGTCACGTACGACATGTCCGATCCGACCCAGCGGCAGCAGTCGGCCGATGCCAGCTTCGTCGAGTACGCCAACCGCATGGTCGACGCCGTTCACGAGGTCGACCCGGCGGGGTTGGTGACGATGGGCATGTTCACCTTCGGCGCCGTTCACAAGCCCGGTCCGCAAGGCATGCCGATCGTCTGCAATTCGACTTCCTGCCCGCCGGAGGGCGGCAACTACCGCTACCCGGCCCGGCCGCGTTCGCTGTCGACGTGGTCGCGGTTGTCCTTCCTGGACATCCATATCTACCCGGCCGACAAGCCGCACATCAACGACCCGTACACGCTGGCCCGCAACCTGCAAACGATCGAATGGGACAAGGTCGGCGGCACGGTGATCATCGGCGAATACGGCGCGGACAAACGCCACTACGGTCAGAGCCTGCCGGCCGCCGCCGCTGCCATGCGGGAGATGCAGGTCGACACCTGCCAGCGGGGATTCTCCGGCTGGCTGTTCTGGACCTCCAACGTGGGAGACACGCCCACCCTGCAGAACTATTACAGCCTCTATGAGCAGAACGGCGTGATCAACAACCAACTCAAGCCGGCGGCCCGACCGAACGCCTGCAGTCACACACCTTGACCGGATCCGGAATCGTCGGACCAGCACGCTCCTGGAACCCTGCCGCCACGAAGATTGCCAAAGTGACTTGCGTTAGTAAACGTTCGTTTGTTTATATAGGTTCATGTCATCCATGGATCTCCCACTGGCCGGACGGGTCGCCCTGGTCGCCGGCGCCTCCCGCGGCTGCGGCCGCGCCACTGCGATCGAGCTCGGCGCCCTCGGTGCCACCGTGTACGGCACGGGCCGCTCGACTCGAGCCGGACGATCGCCGATGGATCGTCCGGAGACGATCGAGGACACCGCCGAGCTCGTCACGGCCGCCGGCGGCGAAGGCGTCGCCGTTCGCTGCAACCACACCGACGCGGACGAGGTCGCCGAGCTGATCGCTCGCATCCGCCGTGATCATGGACGGCTCGACATCCTGGTCAACGACATCTGGGGCGGGGATCCCTTCATCCAATGGGAAAAGAAGCTGTGGGAGCACCCGCTCGACGCGACGATCGGCGTCATCCGCAACGGAGTCGAGTCGCATCTGATCACCAGCCACTTCGCCATCCCGCTGATCTTGGAGGGGACCGGCGGCCTGGTGATCGAGGTCGGCGACGGCAAGGGGGACGTGCCCTATCGCGGGAACCTGCCGTACGACCTGGTCAAGGCGACCGTGGTCCGGCTGGGCGAAGCGCTCGCGTACGAACTCAAGCCGCACGGCATCACCGGGGTGATGGTCACCCCCGGATGGCTGCGGTCGGAGGCGATGCTTGATTATTTCAGCGTGACGGAGGAGACCTGGCGGGAGGCGGCCGAGCGGATCCCGTACTTCGGCAGCTCCGAGACGCCGCATCTGCTCGGGCGCGGGATCGCACGCCTGGCGGCCGATCCGGAGCGGCATCGCTTCAGCGGCCAGAGCCTCGGCTCCTGGGATCTGATGCACCTCTACGGCTTCGAGGACAAGGACGGTAGTCGACCGGATTGGGGCGGCGTCGATCTCGAGGCTCGTCAGGCGACGCTGTCCGACGGCATGCCCGAACCGGTCTGATGCCGCGGCCCCGCACCATCAGCGACGAGGCGGTCCTGGACGCCGTCCTCGCTCTGGCCCATCGGGTCGGCCCAGCCCGGGTGACCTTCGCGGCCGCGGCCGCGGAGGTCGGGCTGTCGGCCGCGACGCTGGTCCAGCGCTTCGGCAGCAAGCGCGAACTGCTGCTCGCGGCCGACAAGCGGGGTGTTGATCACTGGGTCGGCGCCCTGGACCGCTCGTCCACCGAGTCGCCGCTCGCCCGCGTCGTCGAGGGTTTGGTGCTGGCCGTCGACCCGGACACCACGCCCGAGCAGATGGCCAACTCGGTCGCGATGCTCCAGCTCGATCTGGCCGATCCCGACTTCCACGCCGAGACGCTACGTGGAGCGCGCGCCGTCCGGGCCCGCGTCGCGCAGGACCTGACGGCTGCGCTCGCCGCCGGCGAGCTGCAGCCCGGCACCGACGTCGAGGGGCTCGCCAAACTCGTCGAGACCACCTACCACGGCGCGATGATCGGCTGGGCTATCCATCGTGACGGCAGCCTCGCCGCGTGGATGCGCGAGCAGGTCGAGGCCGTACTCTCCCCGCATCGCGCCTCAGCTTCAGCTTCAGCTCTCGCCTCGATCGTGTCGAGGTCGCGGACCGCGTAACGGTGGTGCTCCCACTCCTCTTCGAGGATCACGTGCAGGCAGGAGCGGACCGTCTCCGGGGATTGCGGGGCGTGCGGGTTCTTGCGCGTCGCGTCCAGTTCTTCCGCGCGCAAGGCGTCCGCGGGGTCAGTAGGTCTCGATCTCGACGTGCACGGACGCCGCGCCGCGCAGCGGCGCGACCTGCTCGGCCTCCTGCTGCAGCGCCTTCCGGTCCGGAGCCGGCAGCGAGCCGAAGGTCTTGATCGTGATGGTCAGCTGTCGACCACTCTTGCGCGGCCGCCAACTGCCGATGATCTTGCCGCCGGCGAGGACGGTGCCCGGCTCCCCGGACGTCTTCCAGACCTCCCGATGGAACTTCTTGGCGATTTCCTTGACCAGGACGAAGGGCGCCTTGTTTCCGGTACGGGGCGCGAAGCAGATGATCCGCTGCAACGTGAGGATGCGAAGGCAGAAATGCACGACGCCCTCGCCAAGCGGTTGATTCGCGGCGTAGGGGCCAGCCTCCTGCCACTGGTCACGCTGCCGCTTCCGAAGCTTCGGAGCGATCCGCTCCGCGAGCTCCGCGCCGAGTTCCTTGATCGCGAGTCGGCGGCCGGCCAGCACGTCACCGATCTCGGCGTTGATCAGCTCGACCGTCTCGGGCAGACTCAGCTCGAGCCGATCCAACGACTGCTCGACACCGAAGATCAACCGGCGCCTTGCCTGCTCCGTCGGCGGCAGCACCCCGGTGGTGAAGATCGACGCATCCGCGGTCGGGAAATAGAACGGTGCGCCACGCAGACTCCAGGTCTGCAGCAGGCTCTTCTCCCCGCCGACCGCTTCGGCAAACCGTTCCTGGGTGAGGTTCTGCACCCTGGCATGCAGGGCGAGCAGCGCCGACCCTGGTGGGCTGTTCTGGAGGCCGCACTGTCCGGCCGCGTCGAGCAGTCCGTCTTCACCCAACCGTTCGGCGAGGTGGTGGGCACGCAGCCGAAACGCTATAACGTCGCCCTTCGAGACTCGGTCAGCCATCCGCCCACGCTATCGCGGCTGGGCCACAACTGCCGGTCAGATCATGATCATGATCATGATCACCTCGGCGGCGGCGCGCGTCTCATCGCCTCGAGGCGCCGGGTTGCCTCCATCCTCGCTTGATCGAGCGGCGAAAACAAGACTTGATCTTGGTCGGAAAGCCTTCCACGCTTGCACCATGAAGAACCCGGGTGACGTCGAAGCCGATGCGGTGCAGCGCCGGCTCGAGCTGCCGAGCCGGATGATCACCTGGTTGCGCGAGGTCGAACAACCGACGGGTTCCTCGGGCCCGGTGCTGCCGGATGACAACGGCTGGCCGGCCGTCCCACTGGCCACCGGTCCGGTCGGCCGGCATCTCTTCGTCTGGCTGTGTCTCGCCGTGCTGCCGGCCGTACGCCGCTATCACGCCGACCACGACGTGTCGGAGGAGATCTCGTGGGCGACCCTGAAGTCGCTCGGTGAATCGCTGAGCGGCGAGCGGGAGCTGACCGGTGCCAGCGGTCTGGGCGCCAGTTGGGGCTTGCCCCGAAACTTCGGCGGCACGAGCTATCGCCTCGGACGGCTGTGGTTCGACCGCGCGCGGCCGCAGTCGGACCCGTCCGACAATCCCGTAGTGGTTCCCGGTCAGAGCGGCCTCAACACTCACATCCCGCGCGACGGCCCGCTGGATCCGGACTCCTGTGACGAGTCGTTCACCCGAGCCAGAGAGTTCTTCCCCAGCAGGTTTCCGGAGCAGATTGCTGCGTTCAGTTGTCACTCCTGGCTGATGGATGACCAGCTGGTGTCCGTCCTGCCGGAATCGTCCAACATCATCCGGTTCCAACGCCGGTTCACCCACTTCACCGACCGCCAGTAGGCCGACTGGGCGATCATGGAGAACCTCTTCCGCGTCAAGTACGACGGTTCACCGGAGCTGCTCGATCGGCTACCCCAGCGCACCACGCTGCAACGCGCGATCGTCACCCGGCTGCGCCAAGGCGGCCATTGGTACAACCGCACCGGCTGGCTCCCGGTCTGATCATCAAGACGCTGCACCTCAGGCTCAGGTGATGCATTCCCAAGCACCAGATCCGGGGCCGAGGGCGCCAGCTAGCGCCTGGCGGTTTCGATCCGCGTGCGACGGCCAGCTGCCCCCCGTTGGGCTACGGGAGCGCCAGCCGGACGCCCGCATCTTCAGCCTCTCGAGCGTCTCGGAGCGCATGCGTGCGGTTCAGGTCGGCTTCGGCGGTCTCACGGTTCGTGAAATCGACCCGGGCCGTCCACCGTCGCGCGAACGCCATGGTCGCCATCAACGCGGCAAAGTTGCCGTTGTGAGTTGCTGCCTTCAACGCAGCCAGGTAGTTGAGCCGAAATACCGTCGGAATAATGATCCGGACCTCGCCGGCGACCTCGAGTTCAGCGTTCATCATGATCCGAGCCGTCCTGCCGTTCCCATCGGCGAAGGGATGCACCTCGCTCACGACGAACATCAGGTAGACGGCTCGGGCGAATGGACTGAGCAGGACGGCACCGACCTCGAGACCGCGCCGCATGGTCCCCTCGACCAATTCGGGCACAACGAACTCTGTCGAGCCAGCACGGTTGGCCCGATCCTTGAACCGCCCGGGCGCCATCTCTGGGCGGCCCGCCATGATCACGGCATGCCAGTCCTTCATCGCCTGGAGCATCTCGTCAGAGCTTCGCGGTGGTCTTCGCGCCTCGTTTGTCGACGACGTGAGCTCATAGGTGCCCAGGATGTCGTGCGCGTCCTTCGGCCGCTGCTCCGGGACTGAGTGGTCGAACACGATCTCGGCGGCCTCATCGAGGGTGAATTCGGTGCCCTCGATGTAGTTGGAGAAGTAGGCCTCGTAGAACGGGAGCATGGCCCGGCGATTGGCATCCTCCGGCAGGGCGGGCATCGTGTCGGGCGCCTGGGACACGAGGAACTCAGCCAATCTGGCGAACACATCCACCCGCCGGGTCTCGAACGGCGCCCCGGTGGCGCGCGCCCGAAGCTCAGACGAGGCCAGGCTCATGGTCTCGTTCGTATTGAGCGCGGCGCTGATCAGGGCATCGAGCATCGGCATGGCATTCTGCGCCGCCAGTGGCTCGACAAGGCTTCGGGCCTCTTCTCGAAGCCGGTTGAGGAAGCCCTCGCCTCGCGACGTGCAAAGTTCGTTGAGCCATATCTCCACCTCTGCCCGACTCAGAGTTCGCGAGGAGCCGTCGGCTGCTCGTCGGGTAGGGGCAAGGTTCTCCAGGAGACTACGTGCGACACCCGACATCTGCAGCGAGTCTGGCAGCGGCATGTCGCCCGGTAGTGGGCCTACTCCGGCGCGCGGCACGATCCTGATGCCGGGCAGCTCAAGTGGTCGCCGGCGAGACGCCACAACATACAAGGTGCCGTCGGCCCCGTAGCCCCCGTCGCGCGCGGAGCGGTCAACAATCACCGCTCCCGGCATCACATGGCCGACGATCTGCCAGAGCCGGGAGCGGACGATCTCCTCGACGGGCTTGTCGGTCTCACTGGTGTAGATACCCGAGGCCAAGCGGACGAGGTCGCCCCGACGACGAGCACGGCTAAGCTCGTCCTTATCGAACTCACTGGCATACACCAGTGGGGGGTACGTCGCCAAGGACTTCTCCAGAGATCGGCTCAACATCACGGTTCGCGCGACTTTTCGTATACCAGACACGAGCCACGCGAGTTTCCGTCACTCAGACTAGTCGAAAACGCGACTATTCGTTCACTGAACATCGGCATCAAGACGGATTGAGAACGGTCCTCGGCGTTTGACGCGACAAGCCACGGCGCAAAGTATTCTTCCGCAGCAGGTTTCAGGAGCAGATTGCTGCGTTCGGTTGTCACTCCTGGCTGATGGATGACCAGCTGGCGTCCTACCTGCCGGAATCGTCCAACATCATCCGGTTCCAACGCCGGTTCAACCACTTCACCGACCCGCCAGCAGGCCGACGCTCGCGGTCTGATCATCCACGACGCCGCCGCACCATAAGGTCGGGTGATGCAGTGCGTGTTCTGCGACATCGTCGCCGGCCGGGTGCAGGCAAGCATCGTGGACGAGGACGCTGAGACCATGGCGTTCGCGGATCTGCGTCAGCCCGGCTGGCCGCGCGGCGGACACGTCCTGGTCGTTCCCAAGCATCATGTCGAGTTGATCTACGACCTGCCGGATGACCTGGCAGCTGCGGTGATGAGGACCGTAGTCAGGATTGCCGGAAGTCTGCGTACGGCAGTGGCGGCCGAGGGGATCAGCGTCTGGTCATCGAACGGTCCCGGAGCTGATCAAGAAGTGCCCCACGTGCATGTCCACGTGCTGGCGCGACAGGCCGAGGACGGTTTGCTACGGGTCTATCCGGAGCGGCCGCAGTATCCGAAGCAGCCTCAGCTGGATGAACTAGCTGCGCGGGTTCGTGCCTGCCTGTGATCCGTCGGTAGCTTGCTCGCCAGGTCCGTCGCCCGACCTCCGGGTCAGCAATCTTGCTCATCGGTCCGCATTGCGAAGAACTGGTCGTCGGACAAGAGGATCCGAGACTCCAAAGCTGGCAGGCAGAACGGGCAATCAAACATCACACCAGCCTAGTTGTCGCCTATGAAAAGGTTCTTCCAGCGGGCCGGCACATCGCCGGACAGAAATCTGACAATTTCAAACCATCTTGCTTGCCTGGGGGCAGACCAATTCCTTGCCTCAGAACTGGATTGCTGGCCCAGTAGCCTGGCCAGCGCCAAGCACAGTTGGAACCAAAGGGCGCCGGCCTCGAGCGAGTATCCCCGAGTCACCAGGTCATTCATCGTCCCGTTGCGCTCGCGGTGGCGGCGATAGGCGCCCAGCAGCGCGGGAAGCTCTCGGGTTGGAAAGTCGGCGAGATCGCGCGCTTCCTCTCCCCAACATGCATTTCCCCAGTCGATCAGTGCCGTCACTCGGCCACTTCCATCAACAAAGATGTTCGAGGGAATGACGTCGCCATGCAGCAGCACCGGTTCCGACGACCTGGCACCGCATGCCTCAAGATGCTCAAACCACTCTCGCATCCACTGTCCTTGGTTGCGACCGAGGTCCCCTATTTCCGACAACCTTCCGATCAAACGGTCCGGCGAAAACCCGGGCCGCTCGCTGACGTGGCGAATCGGTGCATCGACCGCCATCCTCGCACTATGAACCAGGGCAAGAATCTCACTCAGTGATCGGTGCGTGTTATCGCGGGAGGCAGTGGCACCATCAACCTCCGCCAGAGTTCGCCCGCGCAGGCGCTCAAGAACGATATAGGGATTGTTCGATAACGTACGACTGGAATCATAACTGATGACGCCTGCGGTGGATACTCCATGATTCTGAACAATGGGTATCACCGATGCCTCTTTGGCCAGAAGATTACCGGCCTCCTCCGTACGTGGAATTCGCAGAACGAGATCATCACCCAAATACACGGTGAGGTTGATCAGCCCCTGCTGTGGGGCCAGCGACACATCCCGGGTTGGTACGCCTAGCCGCGTAGCGATGGCGTCGACACTTTCGGCCATCGATGCCGGCATTTCAGCAAGACCTGACATGCGCAGTTCCCGGCCGGGAGTCACCGACCCAGAGGGCGGTGCCGGAGGAGTACGACACCGTTTCCGAATCTGCGTTCATCGATGAGCTCGAGGTCGGCGCGCGCGTCGATCGGGAAGGCCGGCTTTCCCGTGCCGAGGATGGTGGGCCAGACGTACAGCTGGCACTCGTCAACCAGCCCCGCCTTGAGGGCCTGGGCCGCGAGGTTCGCACCCCCAACGGTGAGATCGCCGCTGGCCGCGGCCTTCAGTTCGCGTACCGCGGCGGGGTCGAAGTGGCGTTCGATCCTGGTGTTGGCGGTCGACGCGGCGGTCAGCGTCGTGGAGTAGACGACCTTGTTCGCTGTCTGCCAAGCGGTCGCGAACTCGGCCATCTGGTCGGACCGTGCCGCCAGCGTGGCGTCGGTCTCCCACAGGGCCATGCCTTCGTAGAGGCGCCGCCCGTACAGGAACGTACCCGCGGATTGCAGGAGGTCTGTGTAGCACCGGAACAACTCGGCGTCCATCGGGCCGAAGTCGAAGCTGCCACGCTCGTCCTCGATGTAGCCGTCCAGACTCACATTGGTCACGTAGATCAGCTTGGTCATGTCACGACACCTTAATGATCGGCCGCCATCTGAGCCTTGTCAGCGCGGCGTCCAGCTTGGCGAACGCCTCGAGCCAAACCTGCTCGCCGGCACCCGCAGAACTCGGTTGGGGTCGGTCTCGCCATTCCGCATCAGCGCGGATGTGATGGGCTCGACTTCCCGCTCGTCGACCACGGGAGGCTTGCCCGCCGGATCGTGCCCGGTGACACTCTGCAAATCGCCAGGATTCCAAGATCACTCCTTAGCGTGCGCCCGGGCGCCGCCGCGCCCCGTGGTGGATACGTAGGCGGCGAGGCCGTCCAGGTAGCGCCGGAGCCCGAACTCGAAGATCGCGTCGATGTCGGTGGCGGCGCGGGCGTCGATGACGAGGCTGGCGAGCATTGGGAATTTGCCGGAGGCCATGAGTTCCTCGAATCCGGCACCGACGGCCGCCCACTGTTGCTCGACGCTGACACCGGACTCTTGCTCGCTCTCGAGTTCCATCGCATGACTCAGCGCCATTCCGCCGACGAAGCTGTTCAGTGTCGTCACCAGTCGGATCACGTCGAGATCGGTCAGTCCGAGATCACCGAGCGCCCGTAACTGCCATTCCACCAGGACGATGGCGTTGGGGAGCAGCGGCGGGTGCGCGGCGGAAGTCATCGCAGGCACCGCCACCCACGGATGCCGCCGGTACGTGCTCCAAAGCGTCCGCGCGACCGTCTCCAGCCGTGGCCTCCAGTCGTCCGATTTGGGCACGGGCAGCGTAGCTCCGCCGAACACGGCGTCGGACATCAGTCGAACGAGCTCGGATCTGTTGGGCACGTGGTGGTACAGCGACATCACGCCGACCCCGAGAGCGGCCGCGACTCGGCGCATTGACACCGCCGCCAGGCCCTCATCGTCGGCGATCTCGACGGCGCAATCGACAATCTGTGGCAGGGCCAGGGAATGCCTGCTCTGCCGCGGATCCCTGCCCTGTCTCGGATCTCCGCGCTCCCCCGGGGGTTGCCTCTGCCTGGAGTCCTGCCCCGGGCCCGCGGCGGACCGGACTACCGTGCCGACTCCGGGGACCGCACGCACCAGGCCGGCGCGTTGCAGGGTGGCCAAGACCTTGGTCGCGGTGGCCATGGCCACACCGTGTTCGGCTGCGATCTGCCGGGTCGACGGCACCCGATCTCCGGGACCCAGCTCACCGGCCTCGATCCGCCCGCGGACCTTCCGGACGATGGCCAGGTACGGCGGCTCGCGTCGAACTGTCACGTTCTCACCTCCAGCTAGTGCACTAGTCATGCTAGTCGATCATGTCCAACTGCACTAGCGCACTGAATCTAGATATCCCTTACATATTGGAGATTCGACTCTCATCCATTATTGTGTATGAGATATACCGTACGGAGTACCACAAGATCTGGAGACGAGTGCCACCGTGACGACATCGACCCCGCCCGCCACCGACCAGCCTCCGGCCAGCCGGGGTCGGCGATGGTGGCAGCGCCCCTGGATGGTGCCGCTGGCCGGGCTGGCCCTGATCTTCTTGGCCTTCTCGGTGCCGCCGTACACGACGCTCAACCCGAATCTGTCCAGGATCGCGCCACCAGAAGGCTTTCCGCCGTACTACCCGGCCCTGGTGTGCCATGTGATGTTCGCGACGGTCGCCATGCTCACCTGCACCATGCAGGTGTGGCCCTGGTTCCGGAGTCGATTCCCCATCGCGCACCGGCGTATCGGACGGGTCTACGTCTTCGGTGGAGCGCTACCCGCCGCCGGGTCCGCGTTGATCATCGCCTTCCCGATGCCGTTCGGCCCCGTCGCCGCCGCCAGCGCCCTGATGCTGGCCATCCTGTGGCTGATCTGCACGATCACCGGCTTCCGGATGGCGCGCCAGCGACGGTTCGCCGATCACCGACGGTGGATGATTCGCAGCTTCGCTCTGACGTTCTCGATCATCACCAACCGGCTCTGGGGCATCGCCCTCGCCGTCGGGTCCGGCCAGAGCCCTGAACAGTTCGCCGACCCCGCGAGCGTGCAGGCCATCGCCGGGATGACCACCTGGCTCGGTTGGACTATCCCGCTGCTGGTAGCCGAATGGTGGCTGGTGGAGCGGCACCGGGCGCGTGCGCGCCAGGCCACTCACCGAGGACAGGACGATCGCGGAGCCATGAACGCTCGAAGGTGAGTGCGGGGCTTTCCCGCGATGGTCTAAGGGTGCGTGGGGGTGCAAGCTCCCTGGCACAAGCCCTCCCACTCACCAACGCAATGTCCCCAATCCCTAGTGTGTAAAGGATTGGGGCCGTTGAGCGGGTGACGAGAATCGAACTCGCATAACCAGCTTGGAAGGCGGGCGGAGTGGTGCACTGTCGCGCGTGTGACGGCTGGGCTGCCTGTCCGAGGCTGACCGTCATCGCCCCTTCGTGGCCGCCCGGAGTAGCACGGTCGCAGCACGCTGCCGGCTTCGATGAAGCCTTCTGACCCTAGGGTTCCGGGGCGACGCCGGGAATGGTCCGTGAAGGTCCTGTGTACCGGTGAACTGCGCGAGTCCACTATGGCGGCCCGGGTTTAGCGCCCCAGCTGCGTCGGTCACAGTGGAATCCGATCGGTCAGGGGTTTGATGGCGGCGGCGATGGCCTGGCTGGACATGGCGACCGCGGTGCCGAAGTTGGCGATGAGGTCGATGATTAGTTTGGCTATGGCCGGGGTGTCGTCAAAGGCTTCATTGAGTGCGGGGAAGCCGAGTGGGGCGACATCGTAGGAGACGTTGGAGAGGACGCCGAAGCTGATGCTCGCGGCTCCGACGCTTTGGTCTTGGCCGTAGATGCTGCTGAGCACGGTGTTGGCGACTCCAGCGATCGCGCAGAAGATGGGCACGCCGTAGTCGTTGTAGTCCGGTGCGTCCGCAAAGCCATTGGCATCTCCCACGACGTAGAAGATCCCCGCGGCCGGCGGTATGAAGGCGGTGAACAGCATCCACGGGATGAGGTCGGTGCCGCTGCCCTTGCCGTTGATCCCAGCCCAGAACGGTTGAGTCAGTCCAGCGTCGGTCGGTGGGCTGGGCCACTGCAGCATGTTGATGACGACGGGGCAGATGATGTCGAGCGACGTCGTCAGAGCGTTGCCTTTGAAACCCTTGGCCGCTGCGCCGTCGTCGAGGAACATGTCGTTGGTGGACCAGACGGCTTGCACGATCGCGGACATCCAGTTCAGCCCGACCGCCCAGCCGTCGACTCGCTCGGAGCCGACAGGGGGTGGCGGTGTGCCCTTGCTCGGGACGGCGCCGTTCACGCCGGGTGGTGTGTTGTCGGGCGGGAACAAGGGGCCGCCGCCGATGATGTTGTTGATGAGGGTTGTCGGGTAGGCGGCGATCAGGCTCACGATGCGCTCGATGCTGAGCGTGGTGTCGACGCCGGCCAGTTCGAGCAGGTCACCGATGACCGGGACGGCCTGGAACTGGTAGCTGAGCAGGTCTTTGATCCCGGCCACCGCAGCCTTGACGGCGTCCAGCAGCGTGGTCAGCACGTCGTTGATCAGCTTCAGAGCGTCGTCCACGGTCGACTGCAATGCGGTGAAGAAGGCCCCCATAGAGGTCTCACTGAACGTTTTGAAGTCGGTGAGGAAGGGTTTGACCGCGTCCCACAGCGTCGTGTTGATGGACTCGATCAGATTGATCGAGTCGGCAATGTCGGCGAACAGGTCCTGGATCACTTTCTCCAGGTCGGCGTCGAAGTCGCTGAAGTCGGGTCCGCCGTCGGTCGGGGCTTGCGGCAGGTGTGCCCGGAGCTTGTCCAACAGCCAATTCGCCTGGGTGTGCCGCATGAAGGTGATCACGTCCTGGCCGGCCTTGAACGCCAGGTCGGCGTCGCGGCTGCCGGTGTCTGGGGTGGCTGGGGGTAGCGGCGCGCTGCTGCCGAACGCGAGGTCCTCCACGACCGCGGCCAGTGCGGCGATCTGGGTGCTGGCCTGGGCCTCCAGGTTGGTGAAGAAGGTGTCGACGTCGATCTCGATGGTGTCGATGACGTTCGTCAGGCTGGTGAAGAACGGGGTGAACCAGCTCTGCAGCACTTTGGCGTTGGCGTCGGCGTCCTTGATGAGCTCGAGTACGTGGTGTTTGAGCCATTGCCAGGTCTTGACGATGTCGCTGCCGAGGCTGTGGAAGAAGCCGCTGATGGCGTGGATCGCGTCGTGCATGGTGTTGACGACGTAGTTCATCAGGTTCTGGACGCCGTCGCCGAGATCGACAAACAGGTTGACGGTCCACTTCTTGGCGTCGTCGGACCATGTGGTGACCATCTTGGTAACCGTGGCGGCGGCGTGACGTATCGCGTGGTAGACCGACTCGGCGTCGTTCTTTGCCTTGTCCCACCAGTCGCTGATGCCCTCCACCGCCATCAGGGAGATGTAGGCGTTCGGATCCGTCGAGGTTTGGAACGTGGGGCCGCTGTTGCCGGTGAAGTCGAGGATCGCCGACCGGGGATCGGTGGCCGACTGCGGTGTGGATCCCAAGCCGAGCGCGGCGGTGTGCTGCAGAGCGCCGACTACTGCTTGGGCCGCCTGCATCTGGCCGCTCGGCAGGTTTGTCAGTCCTGGCAGCAGCGGGGTCCCGTCGGCATTCTGCGCCCCGAGGAGCGCTGTGCTGGAAAGCATGCCTATATCGGTGAGGGAGGAGCCGCCCGCGAGGAAGTGATGGGCATCGGTGTCCGGATCGATGCTGGTAGGGCCGCCGGTGGGTTGCCCGTTGGCGTCCAGGGCCTGGGCAGTGAGTGTGGCGGTGTCCAGTTCGGACGTGGGAATGCTGAAGGTGATCCGACCGGTGGGGTCGGCGGTCAGGGTGACCGGCGCTGAGCTCAGCATCGTATTCCCGGTCGACTGCCAGCACCCGATCGTCTGGTCGGCGCCGAGCCGCACCTGCGCGCCGCCGATCGGAGTGGTGTTCGCGTCCTGGACGAGGAGCTGGACCCGCCACGACGTCACCTCTTGCAGGGTCGCACCGTCTTGATGGACCGGGAGGTAGGACCAGGCGCCGGTCGTGTCCTTGGCGAGGATGTTCAAGGTGAGGTCCACGTCGACCACGAACAGGGTCGCCTGGGTGGGATCGGACGGCTGACCGTAGATGGCGTGGATGCCACCTTGCAGCGGGATGGGATCGGTGAACTGGGTGGACGTGGGTGTGTCGTGGTACTGCGCCAGGATATTCACCAGCCCGCTGGTGTCGAGGAACGCGAAGGAGTACAGGTCCTCGTCGCGCCACACCGCGGCGCGGCCCGGCCCTGGGGTGTCCCCGTAGTCCACGGCAACGGCCACACTGTCCCCGTCCGAGTCGGAATAGTACAGCGCGCCATCGCTGGTCTGGAACACCACATCGGGCTGAGTCTGGCCCTGTTTGGCCGCGGCCCAGATCAGGTCGGCCACCGAGCCGCCGTGCTGCGGGGCCAGCTCGGTCGGTGAGTTCGGGTTGAAGTCGTCGAGGTCGGTCTGGGGGTACGAGTTCAGGTTCCCGTTCGAGTCAAGGATGATCGCGGCCGACCCGTTTGGCGGTTGGTTCGGCTGCTGGTCGGGATTCCACAGCAGGATCGCGTCGGCGACGCTGATCCCCTGGAGGGAGTCGATAGGCAGTCTGTCCAGCCCGCTGCCCGCGTCGCTCACTACGTACACGTCGAACACGCCGTCGTCGCCGAACAGGTAGAAGTAGATCAGGCCGTTGGGGGCCGACTGCGTTTTCAGCTGATTCGTCGGGGCCTCAGCGAGGGTGAATGTGGTGTCCGGGATCGAGCTCCAATTTCCTGCGCTGTCCACGGTGTAAAACCTCAGCGCTGGACCGTCGTCCACGCTCTGGACGCAGGCGAGGACGGTGAATCCGTCGCTGTCGGTCTGGACGGCGGCGTCGGTGATCGGCCCTTGGGCGAACACGCTCACGGTGGCGCTGATCGTGGTGAAGGCCCAACCGGACGTTTGTGCGGGATCGCGGCGCAGGTGGGACACCGCGCCGCCGGCCAGGACCACAGCCTCCACGGTGCCGTCGGGCGTAGTGAATGGCAAAACGCGGTCGTTCCCGTCGACCACCACCTGGTCGGTCAGGAAGTAGTCCTCGCTCAGCTCGCAGGAGGCCTGAATCGTGTACGGCGTGGGTCGCGGCGGAGGCGGAACCGTCCCCGGGGTCGTGGGTGTTGGGGTCGGGTCGGCGGCATAGGCGTGCGGGAGCCCATCCAGGCCGAGGGCCGGGAGTCCGCCGAGGAGTCCGGCGAGCGAGGCGATCCCGCCGACCTGAAGTACCGTCCGACGGGTGAATGCTGCTGCTCCAGCCGGAGCGGGCTGTGCCGAAGCGGGTCCAGGAAGACTCGGGCCAGGGTCAGTGAATGGGGTCGGCATGTCAGCGGGGCCTTCCGAGTCGAACGAGGTGGTGGTAGCGGCCCGCGTGGACACCGGTGACGCGCAATTTGTCCGAGATCTCCACCCGATGCGGTCGGATCACATCAGCGGTCTTACCGTTGCCGTTCTGCCCGAATCGGCCCTGTCCCCAGACGTAGACCTGATGGCGGCTGGAACAAACCAGCACCGAATCGCCACCGGCGACCACCTCGACAACATGCCCGCGCAGCCTCGGGAACCGCACCAGCACCGGGGTATCCCGATTGATGATGTCGCGGGTACCCAGTTGCCCGTAATAGTTCGCGCCCCAGGCCAGCACCTGCCCGGTGCTGGTCAGCGCAACCGTGTGATGGTCGCCGGAGCTGATCGAGATCACCCGGCCCCAGGACCGGTCGACCGGCATCCGGGCCGGTAGCGGTCTACCGCCAGGGTCCACCCCGAAGGTGAGCAGCTGCCCGTCGCGGGTCAACACGACCAGGTGCCGCTCGCCGGCGTCGACCATCGCCGCCTTCGCCCCGTCCGGCAGGTCCAACGAGCCCGGCGAGGCCGGGTCGGCGGGGCTGGCCGTCGACGTTGCGCTGCGAATGATTGGGCGGCCCCAGGTCAACAGAGCGCCGCTGCTGGTCACCGCGTGCGAGGAGGCGACCCCGGTTGCCAGCTGAGCGACGGAATCTGCGGCGACGCGCACTGGCTCGTGCCGATCTGCGGTAGTTCCGTCTCCGAGCTGTCCGTGTGTGTTGCGGCCCCAGCCGAACACTGAGCCGTCCCGCGACAGGGCCAGCACGTGGCCGGCACCCGCCGAGATTCTGCGCACCTTGGCCTGACCGGGCAACTGCACCCGGTGTGGCGTCATCCGTGGACTGCTCGATCCATCGCCGAGCTGCCCGTAGCGGTTGCCGCCCCACGTCCACACCTGACCGGTCGACGTCAGCGCGACGGTGAAGTCGGTGCCACCCTGAATGTCCACGGTGTCGTCGGGCAGCGCTACTGACACCGGCAGCAGCGCCCGTGCCACGCTTCCGATCCCCAACCCACCGGAGTTGTTGTAACCCCAGACGTAGGCGCGGACCGGACGCTTGTGCGCAGCGCTCTGCGGTCCGACCAGTGGATCCATTACTGGCTCAGCATCAGACATCCTCGCCCCCAAACGCCCCGGCTATTCCCATCCTTCGCATGTTCCTCGCTATTCGTGTCGGCGTCGATAGCCGACCGTATGCAGATGACGCCGACCCGCAACGAAGTCGACCTTGACCTCCCCGGATGCGAGATGCGAGCAGCCTGTCAAGCACGACTCACAGTTGACTCAGCGAAGAGGCGGCGCGGCCCGCAGCGGAGCGAGGACACGCGCCGCCTGGCCGGGCGGAGCCCGGCCCTTGATCTAGTAGAGCTAAATCCGGCAGTTCAGCTTGCTGCAGGCTGGGCGCCGTGCTTCAGGTAGTGCGTTGCTGGCCTGCTGGCGGCCTGCATGACTCTCCTAGCGAGCCGGTCGGGCATCCGGTTGGGCAGTTCTTCGGGCTCGACCAGCTCGGCGCGTGCGATCTCGTCGCGGCCGAGGTTGAGTTGGTCCAGGTCGGCGGGATCGATGGTTCCGCCGTCGAAGATCGCGAGAAGCTTGTCTCCTTCGGCCGGGTGGGGTGCCCAATCGAGAACGAGCAGCTCGGTGACGTCGACCTCGATCCCGAGTTCCTCTCGGACCTCGCGGATCGCCGCAGCTCGGGGGCTCTCGCCTCGCTCGACGTAGCCGCCGGGGATCTCCCACCCGTCCTTGTAGGTCGGCTTCAGGACGGGGACCGGCCCCGGTCGTCTCTGAATAGCACGACGGCGGCGATGCGCGGGGTTGCGAAGCTGTCGGCTGGATCGCTCACGGTGATCAGCCTACGGGGATCAGGCAGCAAGGACGCCGGCACGGCTGGCCAGGGCGTGAAGCTCGGGTGTGACACGCGTCCGCTTGCTGCGGATCCATTCGTGGAGCAACGCGTGCGTGAGGAAGTGTCGGCGAACTTGGTCGGGTGCTTGGACCTCGGCATCGAGGACCATTGCCAAGGCGTCCGGCTGCTGGTGCTGGAAGTGCAGGGCACGCGCCACTTCGAGGCGATGACGGATCTGACGCTCAGTTGGCATTCGGCCGACCTCGACACGCTCGCCGAGCCGTGCGGCGTGTTGATAGTCGCCCATCTCGGCGGCAACACAGACGCGATGAATGGCCACGTTGGTCGGGCCGAAGGCCGTCCAAAGGTAGTTCCGGTCTTCGCCCAGCAGAGTGGCCGCACGCTCTGCGTGGTCCAGGTGTGCCTGAGCGGAAGCCCGATCCTTGGTGCGGGCTGTTGTCATCGCACCGACGAGGTGCAGGGTGCCGACCGCGGAGATCAACTCAGGGTTGTCGTCCAGCGGCGGCGCCGTGCTCAGGGTGTGGTCGATGACGGCCAGGGCGTCGTCGTACTGGGCATTCGACAGAAGGGCGTGGGCGATTGTTCGTTGGACGCTCAGCCGAGCAGCAGGGTTGCGCGGCCCGACTCGATCTTCTCGATCCAGCTGACCGTCTTGCCGACCAGGCCGGCCAGAACGACCTGGGACATGCCTCGCCGACGCCGGTAGTACGCGACCCGCTCGCCCGGCGTCAGGTGGTTCGACGCGCCTTCATGCCAACAAGCATCGCACGGGCCTCAGACGAAGCACCCCGCAACAGGATTGCGGGTTCCTCACCGGAACCTGACTGATCGTGGACTCACCGCGAATGACGCGGTGCCAAGCGAGAGGAGGAACCGTGCGCTCAGCTCGGCGGCGTGGACCTGCTGATCTGTTGCTCAAGATCGGCAGTTCGCTGCTCGATCTTCGCCATCCGATCCTGCATGGTTCGAAGTTGATCATGGTGGCCAGCGAGGTAGTGCCGCTGGCCGACTTCGACAAGTCGACCCGGGAGAATCGGGTCCAGGCGCACGACGCCGACACGGGCATGCCGATGTGGGTGGTCGAAGTCATGGACTTCGACCCGGCGGCGCGGGATCGGATGTTCAAGGTCAAGATCGCGGCCGAGCATCAGCCGGTCCCGCCGGAAGCGGTGGCAGGCACCCCGGTCCGGCCGGTGGTGCTGGACGGGTTGCTGGTGATGCCGTACCTGAACGACAACGGCCCGCGCCGAAGATCGCCTATTCGCTGCGGGCGTCGGGTTTGTCGGCTCCGCCGGCGTCGGGTCGGTGTTCGTCGGCCAGTTCGTCCGGCTCGGATTCGTGAGTTGGTGATCATGATGACAACCGAGCCATGTTCTCGATGACGATGCACATCGGTCTCGACACCGAGCTGCGGCCGTTCGTGCAGGCTTCGCCGATCCCCGGTGAGGAGTTGCTGGGCGGGCTGCGCTTCGGGTGGGTGCACGGCGCTTCGATCAATGTCGACTCCGTGGCGGCGATCGACAGCTTGCTCGATTCGCTTCGCGAGCTGCGGCACAAGTCGCTGGAATTCCTCGATCAGCAGGCCCTGGCCGGGCAGCCGTCCCTGCTGGATGATCTTGAAACGAGGGCAGCCTCATGAGCCGTGCGCGGCGGGATGAGCCGGTCCAGCTCCGTGCCCGATCGGTCGGGGTACCGGTGACGCTGCAGGTCGTGGGGTGGCTGGTCCGCCGGTTGGCCAGTCTGGTCGGGTTCATCGCGACGACTCCCCTCGTGCTGGCTCGTCGCGCTGGGTCGACTCGGTCCGGGTGCGGATGCTGCCCGGTCAGACCGTGACCGGCTGGGCGAAGCAGGCCGACGAGCTGGCCCAGTCCTTCGGCCGGTCGGAATGCCGAGTGATGGCAGTCAAGGACCGGCCCCCGATTGGTCGAGCTGCGGTTCCGGGTCATCGATCCGCTGGCCGATCCGGTGGCCCCGGTCGAGCCCGGCATCACGGCTGACCTGGAAGGGCTCGCGGTAGGCCGGTGCGAGGACGGCATCCCGTACCTGCTGCGCCTGCTCCAGCGGCACCTGCTGCTGGTCGGGGCGACCGGCGCCGGAAAGTCCGGGGTGGTCTGGTCGATCATCGCCCAACTCCTCCCGGCCGTCCTCGACCGAACCGCCGAGCTGTGGGTCCTCGATCCCAAGGGCGGGATGGAGCTCGGTCCGGGCCGTGCCCTGTATGCCGGGTTCTGCCGGGCCGAGGGAGACGACTGGGCACGCCAGTTCGCCGCCCTGCTCGCCGAGGCCGTCCAGGTCATGCGGGACCGTCAGAACCGCCTCTACGCCGCGCGCGAACGCTCCTTCACCCCTGGCGCGGGAATGCCGCTGATCGTGATCGTGATCGACGAGATCGCCGCCCTGACCGCGTGGGTAGGGGACCGGAACCTGCAACGAGAGATGTCCGGGTATCTGGGTCTGCTCTTGTCACAGGGCCGCTCTGCGGGCGTCTGCGCGATCGCCGCCACCCAGGATCCCCGCAAGGAAACCCTGGCGTCAGTGCGTGACCTGACCCCGACCCGGATCCTGCTGCGGCTCACGGAGGCGAGCCATGTTGATCTTGCGCTCGGCCCCGGCGCGCCCGCGAGAGGGGTGCCTACGCGGACAAGATCCCCGAATCCATGCCGGGCACGGCCTACGTCCTGGTCGAAGGTGCGGCCGAACCGATCCGGATCCGGTTCGCCCACACCACCGACTACGACATCGCCGAGCTTTCCGGCCGGCTCCAATCCGGACGCTCCACCGAACACGGCAGCGTGTTCCCAATCGGAGACGCAGCATGAGCACCGTCGACCTGGTCCGGCTCGAGCTGCCGTCCTGTGGGACGAGCCCACGCTCGGCGAATCGGCCTACTACCGGACCGCTCGCAAGGCGTGGACCTGCACGAACCAAGATCGGCAGCCGTTCCGGCCCGCAAGTTGCGTCACCGTGATCAATCCGGGTGATCGCTACATCGATCGCCACGGCTCTCGCTATTGCTTGCCCTGCGGGATCGGGACCTGGCAGGCGGACGACTGATGACCGCGACCACTGACCCGGTGCTGATCGGGCAGATCACCGCCACCATGGCCCGCGAGCTGGCCGACGCCCAAGGCGTGTGCATCCGCCCGATCATCCGCCGTGTCCACGACACCGTCGAAGACACCGAAACCAAGATCGCGATCCCCTGCGGATCCACACGAGAGCGGTGTGCTGACCGTGCGCCAGGAGGGCGCGGGTGCTGCGGATGCACCAATGCGCCGAAGGCTGGCACCGCGAGACCGAACCGGAAGGATTCGACTCACCGGCCCCGGTCGAGCTGGACCAGGCCGACGATGACGACCAGGGCGACGACGCCGATGACGATTCCGCCGGGGATGATCTTGACCGACAGACCCGGTCGACCCGTCGACTGTCCGACGTGCCGGACCTGCCACGGGTCGAGCTGGCCCGCCGCACCGTCGGCAAGACGTTCACCACTCCGTCCGGAGTGACCTACCGGCCGTCGATGTTCCTCACCATGACCCTGCCCTCCTACGGCCCCGTCCGACCCGGCGGCGTCCCGGTCGACCCGGACGGCTACAACTACCGCCGGGCTGCCCTGGACGCGATGCTGTTCCCGCGGCTGCTCGATCGGTTCTGGCAAAACCTCCGCCGCTGCGCCGGCTACGTCGTCCAGTACTTCGGCGTCATCGAACCCCAAGCCCGCCTCGCACCCCACTTCCATGCCGCTATCCGGGGCAAGACCCTGACCGAACACAAGGCAAGATCGCGCCGCCGTCGTCCGCGAAACCCTCCTCACGGCCGGCGTCGTCGCACCTGAGATCGCATGGCCGCTGACCTCACCGGCGCCGACGACCGACCCCGCTACGTCTGGACCGACCTCCGGCCCGACCCGGCGTCATACTCCCGGATCGTCCTGGAGTTCATCGCCGAGCAACACCGATGGCGCGCCGAGTACAGCGCCGCCAAAGCCCGACGCGACGGCCCACCTGTGGACAACCGTTCGGCAACCCAACCAACGAAGGAAGGAAGTTGATCATGGAACGCTTGCTCACCGTAGCCGAGACCGCCGAGCTGCTGGGTCTGCGCCGTGGTGATCTTGACTTGTCGGCTGGCACGGTGAAGATCGAGCGGGCAGTGTCACAGATCGGAGCTCGCCAGGTGATCAAGAAGCCCAAGACCGCCGCCGGCATCCGGACTGTGGCGTTCCCGATGTGGCTAGTGCCTGAGATTGAGCGGCACCTTGAGGCCTACAGCGAACTGGACGGGGATCGTCGGGTTGTTCGTCGGGCCGTGGGGCGCCACCCCGTACCGGGGCAACTTCCATAGCGGCATCTGGGCGCCGGCTTTGAACGCGGCCGGACTGGTCGGGATCCACTTCCACGACCTGCGTCACGCCGGCAACCACCTGGCCGCGCTGATCGGTGCCAGCACCCGCGAGCTGATGGCACGCATGGGGCACGCCAGCGTCCATGCCGCGCTGATCTACCAGCACCGGACCGAAGGCTCGGGACCGGGTGATCGCTGACTCGCTGGACCGCATGATCGACGAGCTGAAGAGGAAGAAGTGGGACGGTTCTGGGCACGCTGAGGGCACGGCGTCCACCTGAGGCCATTGTTCGAATAGAACCCCTAGTCGCGATCCGGGCTGCGACTAGGGGCTTCGGCATTGGAGCGGGTGACGAGAATCGAACTCGCATATCCAGCTTGGAAGGCTGGGGCTCTAACCATTGAGCTACACCCGCGGGGTGACGCGGAGACGATCATAGCCGGTCCGGTGGCCGGACCAGACATTCCCTCCCGATCGCAGCTGTGTCAGTATCTGCGTGTGGATGCAGATAAGAAGATATGCGGACTGGACCCGGACGGTCAGTACGTCGAACTGGCGGTCGAGGTGTTCGCGATGCTTGCCGATGCGACTCGGGTTCGGATCATCCTGGCGCTGCGCAATCAGGGGGAGCTGTCGGTCAATCATCTGGCGGAGCTGGTCGGCAAGTCGCCGGCGGCGGTGTCGCAGCATCTGGCCAAGCTTCGGCTCGCGCGGATGGTCGCGACCCGGCAGCAGGCGCAGAAGATCTTCTATCGACTCGAGAACGAGCATGCCTCGCAGCTGGTCTCGGACGCGATCTTCCAGGCCGAGCACTCGCTCGGCGGGACACCACGGCATCATCACGGTGATCAGGAGGCCGGCTCGTGAGCACCTCGGATCGACATCAGGCGGAGGACCAGCACGATCATGGTCATAGTCACGGCCTGGTCAGCCCTTCGACAGGCTCAGGGAACGAAAGCCCCCGACCTTTGGATGGCGGTCACCACCATGATTACGGGCACACTCATGATCACGGGCACGATCACCATCACGCCTCCGGGATCCGCGGGCTCCTGCACCAGTTCTTCGTCCCGCACTCCCACGATCCTTCAGACTCCGTCGATGACGCGCTGGAGGCGAATGCCGAGGGGATCCGGACGCTCAAGATCAGTCTGTTGATCCTGCTGGTCACGGCGGCCGGGCAGGCGGTGGTGGTCGCCATCAGCGGGTCCGTGGCGCTGCTGGCCGATACGGTGCACAACCTCTCCGACGCCCTGACCGCCGTGCCGTTGTGGATCGCGTTCGCGCTCGGCCGGCGTGCGGCGTCGCGGCGCTACACGTTCGGGTTGGGTCGGGCCGAGGATCTCGCCGGGCTGTTCATCGTGCTCGTGGTCGCGCTGTCGGCGGTCGTCGCAGGCTGGCAGGCGATCGACCGGCTGATCAATCCGCGCCCGCTGGACAACCTCGGCTGGGTCATCGCCGCCGGCGTGATCGGGTTCATCGGCAACGAGCTCGTCGCCGGCTACCGGATCCGGACCGGGCGGCGAATCGGATCCGCGGCGTTGGTCGCCGACGGAGTGCATGCCCGGACAGACGGGTTCACGTCCCTGGCCGTGGTGCTCGGCGGGATCGGCGTTCTGGCCGGCTTCCCGCTGGCCGATCCGATCGTCGGACTGATCATCTCGGCGGCGATCATGATCTTGCTGATCGGTACGGCCCGCAACGTCGGCCGGCGGCTGCTGGACGGCGTCGAGCCCGAGCTGGTCGACCGGGCCGAACACGCGCTGCGACACATCCCGGAGATCACCGAGATCTCCGACATCCGGCTCCGCTGGGTCGGGCACCGGCTGCACGGGGACGTGCTGGTCGTGGTGCCGCCGGTCTCCCTGGCCGAGGCGAACGCGATCGCCGTCCAGGCCGAGGATTCGATCCGCCGCCACGTCCGCAACCTCGGCACCGTGTCGGTCCGCACCGTCGCCGGCTCTCCGGCCGCCGGGCCGGGCTGAGCCGGGTCAGAGCTCCTGCAGCCGATTGGTCAGATAGCGGCGTTCGGCCTCCGACGGTGCCAGCTCGATGGCCTCGAGGTAGGCGGCCTTGGCTTCGACCGAGCGGCCGTCCCGGCGGAGCAGGTCGGCGCGGGTCGCCGGCAGCAGGTAGTACCCGTCGAGTTTGCCCGACTCGGCGACCTCGTCCACCAGGGCGAGGCCGGCCGGGATGCCGTCGGCCATCGCCACCGCGACGGCGCGGTTGAGGTCGATCACCGGGGACGGCGCGAGCCGCGCCAGTTCGCCGTAGAGGTTGGCGATCTCGAGCCAGTCGGTGCTCGCGACGTCCGCCGCGGTCGCGTGACAGGCGGCGATCGCGGCCTGGATCTGGTACGGGCCGGCGCTGCGCTGGAGCAGCGCCTGGTCGAGCACCGCAACTCCCTCCGCGATCAGCTCCCGGTCCCAGCGAGAACGATCTTGCTGCTCCAAGGTGATCAGGACGCCGTCGTCCGTCCGAGTGGTCCGCCGAGCCTCGTGCAGCAACATCAGGGCGAGCAGGCCCCGCGGCTCCGGCTGCTGCGGCATCAGCCGCACCAGGACCCGGGCCAGCCGGATGGACTCGACGGTCAGGGCCCGTTGATCATCCTCGTCGTACCCCTGGTTGAAGATCAGATAGAGCACCCCGAGGACGGAGGCCAGCCGCTCCGGCAGCAGCTCGGCCGGCGGCACCCGGTACGGGATCCCGGCCTCGATGATCTTGCGCTTGGCCCGAACCAGACGCTGCGCCATCGCCGGCTCCGCGGCCAGGAACGCCTTGGCGATCTCGGCCGTGGTCAGCCCGGCCAGGGTCCGCAGGGTGAGCGCGACCCGGGCCGGGAACGGCAGCGCCGGATGGCAACAGGTGAAGATCAACCGCAGTCGCTCGTCCGGGATCTCCTCCAGCTCCGGCTGTTGCTCGGGATCTCGTGCCAACACGGCGAGCTGGCGCAGCTTGGCGGCGCCGGCAGCGTCCCGACGGAGTCGGTCGGTAGCCCGGTTCCGGGCCGTGGTAGTGAGCCAGGCGCCCGGCTTCCGCGGGATCCCGTCCCGCGGCCAGGTGGCGAGGGCGGCAGCGAACGCCTCCTGGGCACAGTCCTCGGCCAGGTCCCAATCCCCGATCAGTCCGATCAAGGTCGCGACCACCTGGCCCCACTCCTCGCCGTACGCGGCCTCGACCGCGGACCGGACCTCGTCCTCGGTCGCGGTCATTCCCACAACGGCCGAATTTCGACCCCGCCCCAGGTGGCATAGGGATGCCCGGCCGCGATGGCGATCGCATCGTCCAGATCGGGCACATCGATGATCACGATGCCGCCGACGAAGTCCTTGGTCTCGGCGAACGGACCGTCCGACACCAAAGTCTCCCCGTTCCGGACCCGGACGGCGGTCGCGTTGACGATCGGCCGCAGCCGATAGCCGTCCAGTTCCGCGCCGCGCCGCTCCAGATCGGCGACCCAGGCCTGATGCATGGGATCTGCGTCCAGTTCTTCGTTCGAGGGCGACTTCGACTCGTCGTCACAGATCAGCAGGGCATATTTCATGATTCGCATTCTGCCCGAACCGGCCGACACCGGCTCCAGGTCAGTCCCAGGAAAACTCGGGCCGCCAGCCGAGGACGTCGGCCGCGCGCCGGCAGTCGTATCCCCCGGCGGTGCCGGGCAGCGGCCGGCGGCGCTCGACATCGGGCAGCCAACGATCCAGCAGTTCCTCGGTGGGTGTGGTGAGCAGCGTGTCCGCCGCGGCGATCAGGAAGGCCCCGTAGCCCTCGTCGCCGAGGTCTGCGGCGAGGGCCAGCTCGCAGGCCCGCGCGGCGTCGTCGAGTTCGACGTAGCCCCAGAGATTCCGGGTGTTCTCCCGCTCGTCCACGTTGCCGCGGAGCCTCCGCAGCTCGTCGACCGACAGGATCCAGTGGAAGCGCAGCGCGACCGTCGCGATGCCGCAGCGGGCATACATGGCGCCGATCCGCTCGCCGAGATCCTTGGTCAGGCCGTACGGGTCCACATAGAGCAGCGGCGACTCCTCATCTACCGGGACGTACGGAGGATCGATCGGCTCCGGCGACCACGCAGTGCCGTAGATCGATCCGCTGGAGGCCAGCACCGCCCGGGTGATCGCGTGCCGGGACGCGGCCTCCAGCACGTTGAAGGTCGACATCACGTTGGTCTGGACGAGCGCGCTCGGATCGATCCCCTCCGGACTCGGGATCGCGGCGCAGTGGACGACGGCCTCGGCCCCGGCCATCGATTCGAGGACGGCGTCGAAGTCGAGCAGCTCGACCCGGCCGGACTCGTCGCCGCGGCGATCGACGCCTGTCACCTGGTGACCCGCCCGGCGCAGCCGATCACAGACGGCCGTGCCGAGCTTCCCGGCCGCGCCGGACACCCAGATGCGCATCACCGCATGCTACGAGAGGTACGGAGACGAGGGCGAGCTAGTACGACGGGCTGACGGCACGCTCCGGCTCGCCCGGCTTCCAGAGCGTGATCTTGAGACCGTGCTCGGTGTCCTCGACCGCGGAGGCGCCCTCGATGTCGGCGACGAAGAACCGTGCCAACCGCAACCCGCGAAGATCATCACCGCGGCCGTCGTCGTACACCCAGCGTTGGAAGCGCCGGTGCAGCCGACGGTCCTGGACGTTCTCCACCACGCCCCAGAGCTTGGCATCACCGTCGCCACCGTGGCTGTCGCCGATCGCGGTGTGCAGGGTGAACCGCGGGTCTCGGTCAAGATCAAGCAGCTTCCTGGAGTTCTGCATGCCGCAGATCACCAGCCGATCTTCGAACAGGCACGGCTCGATCGGGCTGATCCGGGGATAGCCGTCGGACCGGTTCGTGCCGAGCAGACAGAGCCGGTGCGCGGCCTCGTGCCGGCGGGCGAAGATCGCGGAGACCCGCGGCGCCGCGGTGGTGAACTCCTGCCAGGTGGTCATTTCCGCACGGTATCCCGGATCGGCCGATGAGCTTCGGTTCCGATCGAGGTCAGACCTTCCGCACCCGCACGCTCTGGACGAGGAGATCAGCGATCATGCCAGGCTCCGAGTCGATCGGACAGCGCGGATGATCCGCGCCACTTGCAGGATAAAGGCCTCAGCGGGTTTGATCTTCGACTGCTCAGCGGAACTGACCGCCACCCGTCGCTCGACGACACCAGCATGGTGCGGTCCGCCGCCACCATGGCCTCCGGCACAGCTTCGCCGCCGCCAGACCCGACGCCGGCGTCCCGCTTCGCGACATGCAAGACCGTCAGCCTGTGACGACGGCGCCACCACGCGCGGCGTTCTGGATCGGCACGATGAATACGTCGTTATAGCAAGTTGATGTTCCATAGCCAGTACAGGGGACTCTGCTGTCGGGATCGCCCTGGGAGATGATATAACCCGAGACGCTCTCGACATCGATCAGGACCGAATCGATCGAAAGGTTCCTGGACTTGGTGACGCCCATCCGATTGCCAGCACCGTCCAGAACGGTAGTGCCGTTTGTGTAGCAGTGTCCTGCCGTCAGCATGACGAGATCGACACCGATCCTGATTCCGAAGCCCGATGAACAACCGGTGCTGCCAGCCTGACCCGTGCCCCGGCCGTCCAAGGTGAGGCGTCATTCTGACGCGTCGCCAACGGATCGACGTCCCCATGCTCGTACCTCACTGGGATCCCGATGCTCCTCTTTCCAGGGGGCGTGCAGCAAACCACTTCAACCGACGCTTCGCATCTCCAGCAGCCGACACTCTAAATACCCGCATGCCCCGTTGACCAAGGTGACCTGGCGCGAACCGACGTGATTATCCAGCTCAGGACTGGCCAGGCGTCCGTGGCCGGAGTTGACCGACACGGAAGCATGCGGCAGTTGACAACCCGAAGCCGCCGATTGCCGCTGGTGACACGTTCCTTACCAACACCGCGGCTTGCGGACGGGTAGCTCGGCCGCGGATGTGCCAAATCGGTGAGTCCGGCGGGCTCCACGAGCTAGTCGGTGATCACCAAGCGCGGCCCGCGTCCGATCAGGCTACGTCTCCTCCCGCGCACCAGTCGTGGGTGTCGTGGTGGCGCCGGTAGCGGTGCGTGGTCGTGGTGCTGAAGGTGGTGCCGTCCCAATGCTTCGTCTGCACGATCAGCTGGTCGTCGGCGGTGTCGATCAGGTTGTAGCTGTTGGGTTCACCCTTGGAACGGTTGGAGATCGCGGTGCCGGACTGGGCGACGACCATGCCGTCGATGACATCGCTGTAGGCCAGGTGGATGTGACCGCCGAGCAGCAGGTCGGCCCGACGGTGCAGGCGTTGCAGGGCCAGCGCGGACCGGCCGACCAGGCCGCGGCCCAACGCGGTCGGGGTGAGCAGGAACGGGTGGTGGGCGACCACGATCCGGAGGTCTTCGGGCCCGGCCTGATCGAGGGCGTGCAGGATCTCGGTGACCTGGAACGCGTTGATCCGGCCACGCGACCAGTCCGGGTGCATGCCCCACTGGCGCGCGGTGTTGATGCCGACGGCGACCAGGCCGTCGGTCGCATAGGTGGTGGTCGCGTGCGGATCGGATTCGATGTGCCGGCGCCATCGGCGCCACGGGCGGGTGAACCGTGACCACACGCGCCAGCCCGGGAGGTCGTGGTTGCCCGGCACGACCAGCGCGGGTGCCGGCAGGTGGTCCAGGAAGGTGCGGGCGGCCTGGAACTCGGCCTCCCGTGCGGTCTGGGTCAGGTCACCACAGACCGCGATCATGGTCGGCGCATCGTCCTGGAGTGACCGGAGCAGTGCCTCCTCCAGTTGGGGCAGGTGCCGGCCGAAATGCAGGTCGGACACCTGCGCGATCCGTACCTCTGGCATCGTCATGACCCCTCTCGCGCCGTCAACCTGGTCAGCACTCGCCGCCGGAACTTCCGGTTCGACCGACCGTACCGATCGAGACCGCCGGTCAAACAATTCACTGGCCGGACGGCCCTGTCGCTGCCAGGGTGATGCCCATGGTCGGCCTCGAGGCGCGGTTGCGGATGGTTCTGGCCGACGCGGATCCGGCGATCACCGTGACCGGGCCGCTGCGACACCTGAAGGGCTATCTGAACGACCTCTGGTTCTTCGACAGCGACGTCGGCCGCCTCGTCGCCAAACTGCGTCCGGTTCCGGAGGAGGATCCCGAACAGCTCCGGACCTACGTCGGCACGATGCGGCTGCTGCGGGAGACGGGCTTCCCGACACCGGAGCTGATGATCTTCGACGAATCCTGCGCGGCGCTCGACGGGCGGCAGTTCTCGGTACTCCGGTATGCGCCGGGGACGGTCGCTGCCGAGGCCCTCGGAGGACTGTCCGGCACCGCCCGAGCGACGTACTTTCGTGATCTTGGCCGGACGATCGGCCGGCTGCACGAGATCGACCTACCGCCGACGACCGTGTGGCGCGACGACACCGGGCGGGCGCACGCCGGCTGGCTGGAGGTGGTGCAGAGCAGTCTCGACGAGGCCCGCGGCGAGCTCACCGGGCTGTCCGGCGAGCAGCGCCGCCTGATCGACACTGCGGCCGGGCGGATCGAACGGGACGCGGCGATCATCCTGCCGGCGGTCGGGGTGCCGCGGCTCGTTCATCGTGATCTTCATCCCGGCAACCTCCTGGTCGAGGCGGACCGGGTGACCGCCGTCCTCGACTTCGAGATGGTCCGGGAGTGGGACGCGGCGTACGACTTCGTGAAGATCAACAACAGCATCGTCTCGGTGCACCCGGACTCGAAGGATCCCTTACTGGCGGGCTATCGCGAGCACGCGCCCTGGGACGACGACTTCGAATCACGGGCGCACCTGTACCAGGGGCTCTACTGCCTGCTGGCGGCCGCCGACTTCCTCGACGGCAACGACGGCCACCGGCACTGGCCCAATCAGCTGCGCCGGTGGCTGCACCGCGGATGATCAGATTCGCGTCATCCCTTGGCGAGCTGGGTGAACGGCCGTGGGCGCTTGACCTTCTGGCCGAGGCTCCGCCAGGCGGTCCGCAGGCGTACCAGCGGGCGGTGCTGCCGGCGGACCACGCGGTGGCCCACTCGCTCGGCTGCCCGTGACACCAGCAGTTCGGCGTACTGCTCCCGCGGCGTTTCCGGATGCATCAGATACATGACCGTCTCCTTGGCTCGAACTTCTTGACCTTGTTGCCCCACCGACGAAGACGGCGACGCCCGATCGACATCACCGGCAAGAAGAAATTTTGACCCGCGATGTCGATATCCGGCCGGCTCGTTTGTCCTACCGGCGACAATCCCGATAACCGAGGAGGACCTGATGAAATACATGCTGCTGATTCACCACGGCGAGCAGGACCCGGACGCGTGGACCCACCTGTCGAAGGAAGACCAGCAGGCAATCGCCGCCGGCTGCCAGGCGATCACCGACACCCCTGGCGTCACCCCCGGCGAATGGATGGAGCCGGCCGCGACAGCCACCACCGTCCGGGTGGAGGGCGGCAAGACGCTGACCACCGACGGGCCGTTCGTCGAGATGAAGGAGGCGCTCGGCGGCTACCTGTCCTACGAGACCGAGGATCTCGACTCGGCGATCGAGCTGGCCGGCCGGATCCCGGCAGCGCAGCTCGGCGGCGCGATCGAGATCCGCCCGATGCACGGGTGACCGAACCCGTCGAGCGGATCTTCCGCGAGCAGTGGGGCCGGGTGCTCGCTGCCCTGATCGGCATCCTCGGCGACTTCGACCTCGCCGAGGAGGCCGCGCAGGAGGCGTTCGCGATCGCCGAGGGCCGGCGGCTGCTCGCCCGGGCCCTGGCGATCAGCACGCGTGGCCCGTACGTGATCCAGGCGGCGATCGCCTCGCTGACACCGAGCGGCCGGGCGACTGGCCGCAGATCGCGGCCCGCTGCGGCGAGCTGACCCGGCTCACCTCCTCCCCGGTGGTCGAGCTGAACCGCGCCATCGCCGCTGCCGAGGCGCACGGCCCGGAGGCCGGACTGAAGATCATCGACCGGGTCGATGAGGCCCGGGACGCGTACCGGCGGGCGCTGGAACTGGTCCGCAACGACGCCGAACGGCGGCTGCTCCAGCGGCGCCTGGACCAGCTCTAGCTAAGTGTGGTGCCGCGGGTAGCACCTGGACACCCGGGCCATGATCAACTAGCCTGCGAATCCGGCGCTGGAGGGCGCCGCCGGGTCCGCGGACAGGGCTGAGCCCACCTCCTGAGCTTCATCGAGACGTCCTTGGCCTTCCTCGGCCTGACACGCGGACCGCGGGCCCGGAGAGGAAGCTCGACATGACCAAACTGATCAACGCCGTGCCCGTCCTGGCTGCGGTCGATTTCCCTGCTGCGGTGGAGTTCTGGCGCGAGGTGCTCGGTTTCGAGGGCACCGTGCACGGCAACTTCGCGACCCTGAGCCGCGACGGCGTGGACCTGTTCCTCGGCGAGGTCGAGGAACAGCTCATCCCGGACAACACCATGGCCTGGATCCGTACCGACGACGTGCCCGGCATGCACACCGACTGGTCGACCCGGATCGCGGAGTCGAGGTTCGCCGACCGGATCCGGCTCGCCGATCCACAGCAGCGGCCCTGGGGGACCGAGTTCGCGATCGTCGATCCGGCGGGTAACTGTGTGCACGTCGCCGAGGCGGCCTAGTGGTGTGTTGCCTAGGCAACACACCACTGGCAACAAATAGGTCATGACCTGACGTCTTTGCTGGTCAGGCTGTGGGGATGACCGATCTCGACCCTCGCATCGAACAGCTCACCTTCTACTGGGACGTGCATCTGTGGCCTCGGCTTGAGGGCCTTACCGATGCCGAATACCGGTGGTCGCCGGCGCCCGACCGGGCTTGGGACCTCCAGTCCGGGCCGGACGGCGAGCTGCGTTACGTCGATCCGCCGCCGGAGCCGGCGGTGGTGCCGAGTCTGGCCTGGCGGCTGATGCACATCGGCATCGGCTGCCTGCACCTGCGGGCCAGCGCCTTCTTCGGTGACGGGACGATCCCGGATGACGCCGGCATGGCCGATCAACGGCACCTTCCGGCGACGATCCCGGCGACCGCGGAGGCGGCCTTGGCGTTCCTCGAGACTTCGTACCGGTGGTGGATCGACAGCCTGTCCGCCCTGACGCCGGAGGAGCTGGCGACGCCGCTCGGGCCGAAGGGCGGGCCGTACGCCGAGGCACCGATGTCGGCCCTGGTGCTGCACCTCAACCGCGAGGTGATGCACCACGGCGGCGAGGTCTGCCTGCTCCGTGATCTCTACGCCGCGCGGTGAGCCCGGCACCTTAGGCGCCCCGGCTAGGGTCGTGCCGTGAACAACGGTGTGGTGTTCGGAGGTCCGGTGCTGCTCGGCGGCCTGCCGCAGCAGGTGCTGATCCGTGGTGCCGACCCCGGCCGGCCACTGTTGTTGATCTTGCACGGCGGCCCGGGGTTCCCGGAGATGCCGCTCTTCACGACGTTCAACACGGAACTGGAGCAGCACTTCCTGGTGGTGCACTGGGATCAGCGCGGCGCCGGTCGGTCCTATGCTCCCGACATCCCTGCCGAGTCGATGACGATCAAGCAGTTCGTCGCCGACACGCTGGAGTTGATCGACTGGCTGACCGAACGCTTCGCCCAGCAGAAGGTCCATCTGCTGGGGCACTCGTGGGGCAGTCTGCTCGGCGCGACGGTGGCCGTCGAGCGTCCCGAGAAGCTGCACGCGTTCATCGGCGTCGGCCAACTGGTGGCCGGGATGCGCAACGAGCAGACAGCGTTCGCCTTCACGTTGCGGAAGGCGATCCAGCACGACAACAGCGAGGCGATCACCGCGCTACGGGCGATCGAGCACCGGTTCACCCCGACCGGCGGACTGACCTTCGCCGACATCATCGTGCTGCGCGGCTGGCTCGACCACTACGGCGGCCAGATGCACGGTGACTTCGGCGCGCTGCTCGACCGGATCGAGCCGGCGCTGCGCGAGGAGTACTACGGCTCGGCGGCCGCTCAGGAGTTCTCCT
Source organism: uncultured Actinomycetota bacterium (assembly GCA_963746025.1). Taxonomy (GTDB): domain Bacteria; phylum Actinomycetota; class Actinomycetes; order Propionibacteriales; family Propionibacteriaceae; genus Microlunatus. The sequence goes on along the minus strand of CAVUZU010000006.1, from coordinate 235,717 downwards.
GGGGCTGCCTGCTGCCGGAGATCATCGGATCCGACCTGCAGCGCACGGCGCGCACGTTCGAGATCCCGGTCCATCTCGTCCTCGGCCGGTACGACCAGAACGCGCCCGTCGAGCTCGCCGCCGAATACTTCGAGGCGATCGAAGCACCGGTCAAGCGCCTGCACTGGTTCGAGAATTCGGCGCACCTGATCCCGTTCGAGGAACCGGCGAAGTTCAACGCCTTGTTGATCAAGGAGCTGACTCTGCGCGGTTGATCGCGCGGGGCAGGCGCCAGGCCACGACGATCGTGGCCGCGGTGCCGAGGGCGCCGACGATGATGAAGGTCGTCGGTGCGGACGTGGCGTCGAGCAGCAGACCGCCGCCGACATAGGAAATGGCCGCGGCCAGCCCGATCAGGCCGTAGAGGTTGCCGAAGACGCGGCCGAGCAGGCCGGCGGGCGTGTGCCGCTGCACCAGCGTGTTGGTCGCCACGTCCATCGCCGCCAGGCCGAACCCGCGGACCGCCTGCAGGCCGACCGCCATCGCCACCGCCCAGGCGAGGCCGGTGAACAGGTTGCCGATGCTGCTCACCGCGAACCCGATGATCAACAACACGACCATCGAGACCCGGGCACTGATCCGGGCCAGCAGCAGATAGCCGAGCAGCAGTCCGACCCCGACGGCGCCGAGCAGCAGCCCGACCGCGAAGTCGCCGGCCCCGAGCGTGTCCTTGGCCAGCAGCAACAACGCGACATCGTCGATCCCGTTGCAGGCCACGACAGCGAAGAAGCCGAGCGCGATCACCCGGATGGCCGGCGTGCGCCAGATGAAGCCGAGGCCGATCCTCGCGTCGGCGAAGATCGAGCCCGGCGGCTCGGCCGAACGATCGGAGGCCGGCATCGCCGGCAGTCTGATCAACATCAGGGCCGAGATCAAAAACGACGCCGCGTCGATCAGCAAGACGCCGCGGACACCGATCAGCGGAAACAGCCCGGCGGCGATCAGCGGCCCGATCGCCTCGGCCCCGTTGGTGCCGAACCCGATCGCGGAGTTCGCCGTCGGCAGGTCCTTCTCCTGCACCAGCGTCGGCACGGCCGCCCGGGACGCCGGCTGGAACACCTGGCCGGCGATCGCCCGGAGCGCGACCAGCACCAACAGCAGCGGCAGCGCGGGCAGGGTCAGGGCGATCACCAGCAGCAGCCCGCCCTGGACCAGTTCGCAGGTGATCATCACCCGGCGCAGGTCGAACCGGTCGCTGATCGCTCCGGTGATCGGCGCGAACAGGGACGGCGCGAAATCCCCGATCAGCAACAGCAGGGCGATCGCGAGGGCCTGGCCGACCGTGTCGGCGACGTACAACATCAGGGCGACCAGGCTGACCGAGTCACCGACGAACGAGATCACCCGCGCCACCCCCAGGGTGCGGAGCGGTGCGTTGGTCCGCAGCAACTGCAGCGCCGTGGTCGCGGTCCCGGCCATGCTCATCCCCCACCTTCGGACGCCGGCGGTGGTCCGGCTGCGCGCCGAAGGGACACCGAACGGGTACAAGTCCTCATCATGCCGTGGCCCGAAGCCCCGGAGTCCGCGCCGAATGCTGACTTTTGTCATATTTCCGGTCGGAACGGTCCGAAGATCAACTCGCGGTACTGGGCGCCGACGTACAGTCGGTCGGTGACCAGCCGTGCGGGCGAGCCTGCAGTGTCCGTCGTCATCCCGACGTACAACTCACTGCTCTACCTCGAGGATGCACTGAAGGGGCTGCGCTGTCAGACCATCGATCCGGCCGAGACGGAGATCATCGTCATCGACGACGGATCGACGGACTACACCGAGGAGTTCCTCGATCAGGAGAGCCACGACTGGCCGCAGCTGATCATCCTGCGGCAGGAGAACTCCGGCCGACCGGGCGCCGTTCGTAATGTCGGTCTGAAGCGGGCGACGGGCCGGCACGTCTTCTTCCACGACGCCGACGACTGGCTTGCGCCGCACGCCCTGGAGCGGCTGGTCGCGGCGGCCGACGAGCATGGCGCCGACATCGTGATCGGTCGGGTCCGGACGATCGGCGCCGGGGTCGATCGCCGGAGCAGCATCCGGCCCTCCCTCGACGCCGATCTGATCGAGGACCGGGTCTGGAACAGCCTGGCTCCGTTGAAGCTGTTCCGCCGCCGACTCCTGCAGCAGCGGGAGCTGTCCTTCCCCGAGGACATGGCCCAGGGCGAAGATCAGGTGTTCGTCGCCGCGGCCCTGTTCGCCGCGTCGCGGGTGATCACGTTGACCGACGACGACTACTACTTCCGCCGCCGCCGAGACGACGGCGGCAATCTCTCCCGACGGGCGCAGACGTTTGACAACAAGGTGCTGACCACCAGCCGGGTGACCCGGTTGATCACCGAGAACGTACCGCCCGAGGCCAGGTCGGCCTACCTGGAACGGATCCTGCTGCGGACCCTGCCGCCGGGCCTCGGCGGTCCGTTCATGAAGGCGAGCCCGGCCGAACGCGAAGCCGGCCTGACCCGGCTGAAGCGGGACGTACTGCCACACCTGGACGATGCCCTGCTCGACCGGGCCACCGATCTGGCGCGACTCCGGCTGAGCGTCGCGGCCCTCGGCTCGGTCGAGGATCTGGTGACGCTGAACCGCTGGATCCCCACCAGGCCGGTCACGGTCCGGGCCGGCGCGGTGGTGTACGACCTCCCGCCGGAGTTGGAGCGCCTGCTGCCGGCCGATCGTCGCGAGGTGCGAGAGCCGGTGCAGGGGCCGCATCGAGTGCTCAGTTCGACCAGGCTCGGCCGCGAACTGAGCCTGATGCTGTCGATCGATCCGGGGCTGCGACGGGTCCGGCCCGACCGGGCGGTTCTCGAATTCCGCCAGCGAGACGGTGCGCGGTCCGCCTCGGTCGAGGGTCGGATCGAGCCGGCCGGAGAAATCGTCGGATTCGAAGTCCGGCCCGTCCAGCTCGCCCGGTCAGTGGCGGGCCCGGCGGGCTGGACCATCCGTTGCACCTTCTTCCGGGCCGGCGTCTCGCTCTCGTCGGCGCCGATCAGTTGGCACGACGACTTCGCGACCGATTCGCTCTGCTGGAAGTCACGGTCGGCGACCGCCACGTTCGTGCGCACCAAGCGCGACAACGTACGACTCGACACCAACGCCCGGTCCTGGACGGATCGGATCGGACGAGGCATCGGCGCGGTCGGGAGACGGCTCCGCCGGCGATCCTGATGATCATGGATCCGCCGTCGCGCCACGGTGGTGATGAGTGCTGGCTGAACTGTGCACAACTCTCGTCGTCCACGCGCTTGATCCGGATCGAGCGGAAGGACAATGCTGGACCCCGCAGCAGTTCCGTTCTGTTGACCTGACTGTTGGGCGGTGACGTGATGGCGGCGCGAACCGAGCGGTTCACGACCAAAGAGCTCTCAGTGCGCACTCTTCCGGACTTCGAGCGGTTCTTCTGGCAGGTCAACGGATGCGGTTGTGCGCTGTATCTGTTCGGCCGACACCTGAGTCCGGCCAAGAGCCCGGCCAGGAAGGGCAAGCACCCGCCGGGAAGGGAATGGCGGGCGGGAGAGCTGGCGGCGGTGAAGCAGCTGGTGCGCAGGGGACTGGCGCACGGGATCTTGGTCTACGCCGACGGAGAGCCGGTCGGCTGGTGCCACTTCGGTCGTGCGGAGGAGATCCCGGTGCCTCGCGACGACTCGATCCCGCCGAGAATGTTTGCCCGGGATCCGTCCTCGCAGTGGCGGATCACCTGCCTGCTCACCCGGATTGATCATCGCCGCCGCGGCGTGGCCGGCACGGCCCTGGCGGCAGCCGTAGCGGCGATCAAGAAGCGTGGCGGCGGCTGGGTCGAGGCAACGCCGGCGGCCTTCCCGCATCGCGACCCGATGCTGACCAAGCTGCGCAAGGCGCACGGCTGGCGATCACCGGAAGTCGCCGACTACCTCCGAGATCATTGGCCGACCAAGGACATCCCCGGCGTCGGCCGGGTGAACGGCTGCGCCGTCACGAGCCGGAGCATGGACCACACCGGCACGCTGTCGATGTACGAGAAGCTCGGCTTCAAACCCACCGCCCTCGACGAATTCACCGGCGATCAGCAACACCCCTGGATCCACGTCGTGGTGCGGCTCAAGGTCTGACCCGGCCGGGTCCGCCGCACCATGATCACGACCGTGCTTGAATGGATCGGGTGGACCAGACGCTGAAGATCTTGGAGCGGGCTCGCGCCTGGGTGACCGAGGACGAGCGGGTACGGGCAGCGCTCGTCCATGGCTCGGTGGCCCAGGGCGAACTCACCCCGCTGTCCGATCTTGACTTGATCATCGTCGCCGAGCCGGGCCAGCGGGACGCGCTCTGGGCCGAGCGGGAGCAGTTGACCCGCCGGCTGCTCGGCGCCGACCCGGCCCAGCGCAACGAGGTGGCGCATCAGCGGCCGTACCGGTGGCAGGCCCGGACGGCCGACCTCGACATGCTGGACCTCACCATCGATGAAGGCACGGTCGACGTCTGGATCGGGCTGGCCGGGCCGGTGGACTTCCTGGTCGATCGGGCCGACGTGCGGGCGGACTTCGAACGGGCCATCGCTGCACTCTCGCCGCCCGCCTACGATCCCAGCCCGGAATGCGACGGCACCTGGGGCTTGTTCGCCTGGCTGACCGGACTACTGCTGCACCGGCGCACCCTGTATGCGCGGATCGGCCTGACCGACCTGATCACCCGCCGCCTGCTGCCGCTGCTGGACCGGTCTTCGTACGTCATCGGGACGGTGGACGACCCGGCCGACCGCGCCCTGATCGAACGACTGGATCGGGCATTTCCGCGCGGCAGCGATCCGGCGGAACTGGCCCGAGCGCTCCGGGCCGGCGCCGCCCTGTACGCCGAACTACTCAGCGACTGGTCGACCCGGACCGGCCGGCCGCGCCCGTCATCCGCCCTGGAGCCCGCCGTCTTCGCCGCGCTGGATCGCACCTGATCAACAGGTCACGCTTCGAGATCAAGATCGGTAGGAACGTCGTTCGGCGGCAAATCTGCTCGTAGCCGGAGATACCGGAGCCGGTGCCGCCAGTTCCCCACGGTGCCGTCGGCCTCGTTGCTGGTGGCGACATCGACCCGCACCTCGGCCACCAACTCCGGCACAACCCGGTGGTAGGGCCGCGGGTCCTTGTCGTGCCAGGAGGGCGGCAACGTGTCCGGCCACGGATGATCATCGCCGGCGGCCGTGATCACGGCCGCGAGCTGCTCGGCCGCCGCCGGTGCGAGGTCGGTCGTCCGGCCGACCACATGCAGCTGCCCGTCCGAGCTGAGGACCCGGCCGAGGATGATCGACTCCGGCTGCTCCAAGCTCCCCGTCACGCCACCGATGATCGCCTCCGTCGACGCGTACCGTTTGATCTTGGACCAGCCGCGAGCGCCGGGCCGATAGACGCCGGTGGCCCGCTTGGCCACGATGCCTTCCACGCCGACCGCGGCCAGCGACTCCAACCACACGGTGGCCGTGTCGAAGTCGTCGGTCTGCAGTCCGAGCACCACGACCGCGGCCGAGTCCTGGTCGGCGAGCAGTTGCTCGACCAGCCGCCGCCGCTCCGACAACGGCCGGCCGGTGACCTCCCCCGCCTCCTCGGTGCGCAGCACATCGAAGATGATCAAGTGGCACGGCTCGGTCCGAGCCAGCTCCCGGGCACCCCGGCCAGCGCTACGATTCCGCCGCTGCAGCGCCTCGAAGTCGAGCCGCCCGTCGGCCGCCCACCGGACGATCTCGCCATCCACGATCGTGCCGGCCGGCAACGTCCGGCCGACTGCGGCAGCGATATCGGGAAACGCCTCCTTCAGGCTGGTCCCGCGCCGGGAATACAACCCCGCCGAGCCGGCACCGTCAGCCGCGGCCAGACAGCGGAACCCATCCCACTTCGGCTCGTACAGCCAGCCCGGGCCGGCCGGCAGCTCGCCGGCCAGGCTCGCCAACATCGGCCGCAGCTGTCCGATTCCCACCATGAGGGTGATCGTAGATCTAACGGCTGCGGCTCACTCAGTCCTAGGGGAGCCATGACGGTGAGGGATCTGCCCGGAGTCCGTGCCGATTCAGGGTTGTTCCGGTAACGTGGATGTGTGCAGGAACAGGAGAACCAGGCTCCAAACACCTGGTGGTGAGAGTAGGCGCTCTGCGCCGAACGGGTTGCGGCGGACGGTTCGTCCCTGCGCGTCGAAGTCGACTGACACCAAGGGTCAGCTGTGGCAAAATGAACCGTGTAACCCTTACAGATCACTGAGGAAGTTCCGGCGGCTCGTCTGGCGCAGAATGCCGCGGCCGGGAGTGCGCTGGATAGCGACAAAAGCGTTGGCCCGGGCCTTCCCCGGCTTAACCGCATTGCTGATCGGACTGATCGCCGTCACCGGCGCACTACCGGCGGCATTCGCCCTCTTGGTGGCCAGACTGGTGACCGGCGTCCCATCAGCGGTCAGCGACGGGCTCGACTCCCGACCCGGCCAACAGCTGCTGGGCATCCTGGCCGGATTAGCCGCGACTCTTCTGGCCATCGAGTTGGTGACTGCCGCTAGGCGGTTCGTCCAGACCGAGCTGTATCGGCGGTACGAGGAATACCTGCTGGCACGGGTGATGGCGGCCACGTTGACCGCGCCAGGGCTGGAGCTGTTCGAGGACCCGGCGTTGGCCGGCCGGCTGGAACGGACCGCGGCACTGGCCCGGAACGAGCCCGGTGACCTGGTCGACGGGCTCGGAACGAAGTGGGCCGCGCAGGTCCAGGGCGTGGCCGCAGTTGCCTTGGTCGCAACGGTGTCACCCCTGGCCGCCATCATTCTGGCCGCGGTCTGGATCGGAGTCGGCCGACGAGTCCGATCGGACCACCAGCTGCACCAGCTCCAGGCCAGTCCCTCTCACCAACGAGCGAACTACCTGAAGAACCTGGCCATTCTGCCGGCCTGGGCCAAAGAGATTCGGATCTTCGGCCTCGTCGGATGGCTGGCCGAGCGATTCACCGACCTGTCGAAGCAGACCCAGGCCGAGCTGCGCGAGGCTCGGAGCGTCGATCGACGCACCACGATCGGCTTGCTGATCACCGTCATCGTCTGCAACGTCGCCGTCTTGTCGTGGGCCGCGTGGGCCGCGATCCACGGCCACCTCGGGATCGGCGCGCTGACCGTCTTGGTGCAAGGCATGTTCGGCGCCATGATGCTCGCCGATCAAGAGGGCGACCTGTTGATCGGATACGGCGCCGGTCGGATACCCGACGTCGTCAGCGTCGAAGACGGCGTCGCGTCACTGCAGACACGACCAGTCGGGACCACCGTCGCTGCAGGGCTTCCGCGGCATGAGATCCGGATCGAGGATCTTCGGTTCACGTACCCGGGGCGTGAAACGGCCGTCTATGACGGGCTGGACCTGCGCATCGAAGCCGGCCGGTCGTTGGCAATCGTCGGCCTGAACGGTGCGGGCAAGACCACATTGGCCAAGATCATCACCGGACTGGACCAGCCACAAGCGGGCCGGATCTGTATCGACGGTGTCGACCTGGCCGATCTCGACCCGGAGTCGTGGCGGCGCAACGTGGCGGCGATCTTCCAGGACTTCGTGCACTACGACCTGCCGGCACGAGACAACATCGGCTTCGGCGCGATCGAAACCCTGCACGATGCCGACGCCGACCGACGAATGACCGAGGCAGCCCGCCGCGCCGGTGCAGAAGAGATCCTGACCGATTTGCCGGCCGGGTTGGCCACGCCGTTGTCGCCGGGCTTCGCCGGCGGGGTGGATCTGTCCGGTGGGCAGTGGCAGCGGATCGCGCTCGCCCGCGCGATGGCGGCGGTGCAGGCCGGCGCGAGAGTGCTGATCTTGGACGAGCCCACCGCCCACCTCGACGTTCGCGCCGAGGCCGACCTCTACGACCGGTTCCTCGACCTCACCCGAGGGCTGACCACGATCGTGATCAGCCACCGCTTCTCCACCGTCCGCCACGCCGACCGCATCGTCGTCCTCGACGCCGGCCGAATCAGCGAGGACGGCAACCACGACCAACTTGTCGCTGCCGGTGGCGAGTACGCCCGCCTGTTCGGCAAGCAGGCCATGCGGTACACCGACCCGACCACACCCCTGGAGGACCGATGACTGCCCCGACCCGACCCGTGAGCCGCGCACGTGCCGCGCTGGTGGTGCTGCGGCTGGCCTGGACCGCCGACCCGCGCCGCACCGTCCTGGCCTTCGGGTTGTTGGGCCTGCAAGCGTTGACGGCCTCATCACTTGCCTGGTGGCTGAAACAGTTGCTGGATGCCGTCACGGCTGCCGACGCTGCCCGGATCGTCCTGGGCGCAGCAGGAATCGCCCTGTCGGTCGCCGGCGGAGCGGTGCTGAGCTACACCGGTCAACGAGTGCAGCTCGTCCTGCGTGAAGTCACCCGGACCGAGGTCGATCGACGACTGATCAATCTCGTCGGCGGAACCCCCACGCTGGAGATCCACCAAACGCCCGCCCACCTGGACCAACTCCAAGCTCTGCAACGCGAGAGCTGGCATCTCGGTCACGCGGTCCCCACGCTGCTGGAGTTCTTCACCACCGCGATCCGCATCGTCGTGGCGGCCGTTCTCCTGGTCAGCGTGCACCCGGCGCTGCTTCTGCTGCCGCTGTTCGGGTTGCCGACCGTGCTGCTCAGTTCCAAGACCGGCGAACTCTTCGGCCTCGGCAACGACCGCGCCGCCGCTCCGGCACGGCTGGCCCATCACCTCTACGAGCTCGCCACCAACGCCGGCCCGGCAAAAGAAGTGCGCATCTTCCGGCTCGGGAACGAGCTCACCGCCCGGTTCCACCGCACCCAACTCGAGATCCAGCGCATCCACCGACACGTCAACGCCGTCGGCCAAGGCCTCGGGCTCGTCGGCCGGGTGACCTTCCTGATCGGCTACTTCGCCGCCATCGCCTTCGTGGTCTCCCTCGCGTTCAACGGCCAAGCCACCGTCGGCGATCTGGCACTCACCACGGTCCTCGCCGGCCAAGTGCTCGGACTCATCACCGGCTCCGCCGACATGGTGCAACTCGGATTCCGCAACCTCGCCACCGCAGGGCGCTACGTCTACCTCTCCGACCTCGCCGGAGGAACCCGCCGACACCCTGGACCGACCACCCGTACCCCGGACCGGCTCAACGACGGCATCCGGCTCAACCACGTCTGCTATCGCTACCCACTCGCCACCACCGACACCCTCCACGACGTCGACCTTCAGCTGCCGGCCGGTGGGACTGTCGCCATCGTCGGAGACAACGGCGCAGGCAAGACCACCCTCGTCAAGCTGCTCGCCGGCCTCTACCAGCCGGCACACGGCCAGATCACCATCGACGACACAGACCTGGACACCCTCGACCCCGACCGGTGGCGGCAACGGGTCTCCGCCGGCTTCCAAGATCACGCCCGATTCGAACTGATCGCTCGAGAAGCGATCGGGATCGGGGATCTCAACCACATCGACGATCAGACCGCCGTCACCCGGGCGCTCGACCACGCCGGCGCTACGGACCTCCTCCGATCTCTCCCCGCCGGCCTCGACACCCAGCTCGGCACCCGATGGCCCGGCGGCACCGACTTGTCCGGTGGCCAATGGCAGAGAGTCGCCCTCGGCCGCGCCATGATGCGCCGTCGACCACTCCTACTCCTTCTCGACGAGCCCACCGCGGCCCTCGACGCAGACACCGAGCACCGCCTCTTCGAACACTGGACCTCCGCCGCCGCGCGACTGCGCCGAGCAACCGGCGCCATCACCGTCCTCGTCTCCCACCGCTTCTCCACCGTCCGGATGGCCGACCTCATCGTCGTCCTCGACCACGGCCGCATCACCGAAACCGGCAGCCATGATCAACTACTCGCCCGCGGTGACCTCTACGCCGAACTCTTCAATCTCCAAGCCCGCTCCTACCGGTAGTGCACCCAACAGCATGATCAACTTCTAACATCGCGACCCAAGCAACGAAGATCAAACCCGATCGATTAGCACCATTGGACCCCGCTAGTTCGAGTAGATCGACAATGCGATTCGCGTTGCGGGTCGTGACGTGGCATGTCAGTCTGGGGATGTGCGGTCTTGAGCAGTGATCCCGAGTCCTCGCCCGCAAAGCGCGTGAGGTAATCACTCCTGCTCTCAAGAGGTCATCTTGTTCTGCTCGACTCACGATCATGCACTAAATCTTTCCCTACCAAGACGTCTGAGAACTCGGGACTTCCGGGCTCGCTCCGGTGCGCGGGGTGCCTGCCATGGTTGAGGAGACACCAGCCTTGGGCGAGGCGCTGGAGCGCGTTCGCGCATCAGTCCTGATTCCGACCCGACTCCGTCGAGCAGTTGCTGCTGGCCGACGGCACGGGGAAAGCGTTCCGTGGCGACGAGCGGAGCTTCGCTACGTCGATCTGAAGTCCGGACGATCGCTTCAGCTGACCACCTACGACGACAGACGCGCAACGGTCCAGAACGCACCCGCCCGTTCAACGCGGGCCGCGGAATTGGTGGACAGCATGCTCGGTCTGCCGTTTGCCAACTGGAGGGTCGAGACCACCGACTCGGTTCTGCAGGTTCGGGTGACGAAGAAGAGGCGCGTGCTGGTCCACGTACAAGTCCTGGATCAGCCCCGGTTGGTTGATCACTCCCACGACCGGCAGAAGCCGCGGCTGTTGCCTCCTGATCATCCCGTGCTGCGAGCCGTCGGCATCACCGACCAGGAGGGGCGGGTGAAACCGAGCCGACAGGCCAAGTACCGGCAGGTCGACGAGTTCCTCCGCCTCCTCGCCCCGGCCATCGATGGTGCACTTGCGTCCGGGCGGATACCGCGACCGACCGTCGACCGCCCGCTGCGGATCGTTGATCTGGGGTGTGGGAACGCCTATCTGACTTTCGCCGTGATCGCCTACCTGCTTGACGTCCGGCACGAACCGGCCCGAATGGTCGGAGTCGATATCCGACCCCAGGCCCGACACCGGAACAGCGAACTGGCGGCGGCGACCGGTCTGGCCGATCACCTGACGTTCCAGGAGTCGGCCATCGCGACAGTCGAACTGGCTGAGCGACCCGATGTGGTGCTCTCGCTGCATGCCTGTGACACGGCTACCGATGAGGCGCTGGCCCGGGCGATCGATTGGCGTGCGCCAGTCGTGATGGCAGCACCGTGCTGCCATCACGACATTCAGACCCAGCTCAGCCGAGTCCGTACCCCTGTCCATTACGGGCTGCTGGCCCGCGACGGCATCCTCCGCGAACGATTTGCCGACGTCCTCACTGACGCCTTCCGAGCAGCGATCCTCCGGCTCCACGGTTATCGGGTGGACGCGGTCCAGTTCGTCGAAAGTCAACACACGCCGCGCAACACGCTGCTGCGCGCCACCAGAACCAACACCGCTCCATCGCGGTCCCTGCAACGGGACTACACCGGCCTCACCGAGGCGTGGGGTGTTGAGCCGGCGCTCGCGCGAATGCTCGCCGAGTCGTCACCAACTACTGCCGATGCCAGCGGCGACGCAAAGGATTTCGACGATGCCAAATGATCATGAAACGCCGCTGCGGTCCAACGTGGAGGCTTCCGGAGTGGCTCTGCACGACAACGAGATCTCGATCGATGAGATCGGTGTTCGGTCGTTGTTGGAGGAACAGTGTCCGCAGTGGGCTCGACTGCCGTTGTCACTGGCAGGCGCCGGCACTGACAACAAGATGTACCGGCTCGGCGACGACCTGGTGGTGCGGATTCCCCGCACTGCCGAAAAGGCGAGTTCGTTGCAGAAGGAGCACCAGTGGCTGCCACGCTTGGCGCCACTGCTCACCTACCAGGTGCCTGAGCCTGTCTACGCCGGCGGGCCATCCAGCGACTTCCCCCTACGGTGGTCGGTCTTCCGTTGGATCGACAGCGAGGTAGCAGGCCCCGGCACCGTCACGGACTGGGCCGGCTTCGGCACCGACCTTGCGGAGTTCGTACGTGAGCTGCACGGTGCCGACCTGATGGGTGCGACCACGCGACACTTCAGCTCGAACCAGTCACGCCGTCCGCAGGAAAGTCGACGGCACGGACACGTCGTCAATCATGTCAAACAGAACTTCGACAACTGCAGAACGATCATCGGATCGGAGCTCGACCTCGACGCACTGGAACAGCTATGGCTGGCGGCGCTTTCGCTGCCCGAACCCTCTGGACGTCAGGTATGGCGGCACGGCGACCTCAAGCCCGCCAATCTCTTGGTCCAGGACGGAAAGCTCCACGCGGTCATCGACTTCGGCGCCAGCCTTTCCGTCGGTCTTCCGGAATCGGAGCATGACGCCCTCTGGCAGAGCCCAGCCGAGACACGACAGGCCTACCGGGATGCTCTTGATATCGATGACCTGACCTGGCAGCGCGTCCGCGCCCGCGTGATAGCCGGCAGTCTCGTCGGAATCCAGTACTACCAGCACAGCTGGCCCGCCGTCGCCGCCAAAGCCCGAGCCCTGCTCGAAGAAATTCTTGCTGAGGCCGCCGCCTAGGTCGCGAGTCGGACCGGTCGCTTGTCCATCGTCAAGACCGATGGTGACGACGGACTTGGATGCGAATCCGATCCGAGGCCAGCCAGGATGAGGGCGTCGGCGTCCTGATGTGGATTTCCCAATGGGCGCATTGCAGATTGGTGCAGCCGATGCGTATCGGTCTGGCCCGCTGATCACTACGGTCGTCACGGATGAACGCGGGCGGAGCCATCGGGGCGCTGCCCGGCTTCGTACCAGGCACCGTCGATCGGATTGCCGTTGAGGTCATGATCATCGGAGTCGCGTCGGAAGGACATGGTGTTGTCGCTTCACAAGGGGGCCGAAGACATGAACCAGTCAAGGAATCGATCCTCCGATGGGACAGTGGTCGAGGGCTCGCCCGACAAGGAGTTGTCGTCCGGCCACAAGATCTTCGTGCTCCGCCGCCTGATCGCGGTCCTCAGTCTGGCGCTGCTGTTGATGGCCGCCTGCACGAAAGCAGATCCTCCGGAGGAGTCCCCTTCACCGCCTTCGACGCCGACCCCGACCGGCCCGGCCAGCTATGGCGGCCCCGACACGCCGCGACTGGATTGGTCAGAGGTCTGGGAGCTCGACCGGAAGGGACTGGAAGCCGTCGATGCCGTCCGCAGGATCGGCTCCCGACTGGTCCTGTGGGGCACCACCACCAATGGCAAGTCCACGATCATGGTCGTCGATGCCGGGTCCGGGAAACTGCTCTGGGACGACGGCGACCTGCCGGCTCGACTGTCGACGAAGCTCGGCCCGATCGGCTCGACTTCGGACGAGGGTTGGGCGGCGCAGAGACTGGCTATGGCCGCAGACGACGGCCGTGGCGGCGTGCTGATCTTGGACTACTACCGGAGCCGGTGTCCGACCGACGAACCGATGTGCCACTCCAGGAAGGAGCAACGCGCCGGGGGTGTGGGCCTGATCGCGGTTTCACTGGTCGACCGGTCGGTGCGTTGGGCAACCGAGATCACGCCGGCGGTCAAGCGGCTGGGTGGCATCAACCAGGCCGTCAGGATGGATGCCGTTGGAGCCAACGAATCCGTCATCGCGACAAGGACCTACAGCAGCGGAATCCCGTCCCGGGATCTGGGGCTGGCGACCGTCGCGATCGATCCCCGTACCGGTCAGCGGCTGTGGCGGGCCGAGCAGGTGCTGCCGGCCCGGGTCGAGGGCGATCGGGTCCTCGCCCTGAAGGCACCGACCGGGGATGATCGCTGGGAAGCTGTCGGCACTCCGGTCGTCCTGGACGGACGTACCGGTGCCAAGATCTCCAGCGTTGCCGTGAAGAAGCCCGCCTTCTGGAATGACGTCGGAGACGGGCTGGCGACGATCTTCACCGCCGACGACGCCGAGGCGAAGATCCCAGTGATCGAACTGTCCGACGGCCGGGTGGTGCTCGAACTGCCCGCCTCGGCCTGGCAGGAACCTCAGGTCTCGGAATCGTCCTCGGGCCCCGTCGCCTGGTGGTACGAAGGCTCGAACCTGTTCACCCAGTCCGTCGGGGATCCGGCCCCGCTGCTCGCCCCACCGCCCGCGAGCGACGAACCCGGCACGCTCCTGTTCGCCCATGGCGACCACGTCTGGGTGGAGAAGCCGCAGGGTCAGCTCGCGTACGACCGCAGTGGACGGGCCAGTTCGGATCTGGTGTCCGGAACGGTGCTGCAGGTTGACGACGAACTGATCCTGGTCGTTCGACCCGACGGCGGGCTGCGCCTGCTCCGCCTCACCTGACGCAGCCGCATCCGGTCCAGCACCGGAGCCAAGCCACTCTGACGAGAGAGGTTGTCGACCACCGATGGCTCACCGATCGCTCGACGGATCGCCTCGCCACGCTCGCCAGAGCGCTGCGTAGCCGCCGTCGGCGGCGAGGAGTTCGTGATGAGTGCCTAGCTCGGTGATGCGACCAGCGTCCATCACGGCGATGCGGTCGGCGTCGCGGGCCGTGTGCAGCCGGTGCGCTACGGCGATGACGGTCCGCCCTTTCACGGCGGCGGCGAGGGCGCGTTCGGCGTGACGGGCCGCGCGCGGGTCGAGGAGCGCCGTGGCCTCGTCGAGCACCAGGGTGTGCGGATCGGCGAGCAGGACCCGGGTGAGCGAGATGTGTTGGGCGTGCGCGCCGCTGAGCCGATGGCTGCCGAGGTCGGTGTCCAGCTTGTCCGGCAGGTCGTTGACCCAGTCGGCACCGACGATCCGAAGCGCTGAGTGGAGCTGGTCGTCGCTGGCATCCGGGGCGGCGATGGTGAGGTTGTCGCGCAACGAGTCGGCGAAGACGTGATGCTCTTGGGTGACGAGCAGGACGTGTTTTCGGAGTTGCTCGGGTGGCAGGTCGGCGATCACTGCGCCGCCAACGGTGACGGATCCCCGGCGGGGTCGGTCCACCCCGGCGATCAGGCGACCGAGAGTCGTCTTGCCGGCCCCGGACGCCCCGACCACGGCCAGGTCTTCGCCCGCCCGGACCTTCAGGCTGACCCCGTCCAGGACATCTGTGTTGTCGTCGTAGGCATAGGCGACATCGGTGAGGACGATCTCCTCGTCGACGGGCTCGGCCGGTGGTGCCGTGGTGGGATGGCGGGTCTGGGCGGCGAGGCCCTCGACGCGTGCGTAGGAGGCAAGGCTGCTCTGCAGCGTCTCGACCCAGAGCAGGAGGGTATCGATCGGGGTGCTGAGCTGGCGTACATAAAGGGTGGCAGCGACCACAGTGCCGAGACTGGCGAGTCCGTCCAGGTGGAGCAGACCACCGACGCAGAACACCGCGCCGACGGCGAGGGCGCTGGAGACATCGATCGTCGGGAAGAGCGCCGTGCGCAGCCGCAGGGTCCGCAGCATCGCGGACCGAGCGGCGCTGATCGAGGTCCGGCACGCCGTCGTTCGGCGCTGCTGGAGTCCGAGTGCCTCGACCGTACGGGCTCCGGCCGCAGTCGCGGACAGCACCTCGGCGACGTCGGCGCCGGCGGCGCTCTGGTCCAGGTAGGCCTGACGAGCGCGGCGGAGGTACCAGCGCAAGGCAAGCGGGATCGCGATCAAGGAAACGAGTGCCACGGCGCCCAGCAGCGGTGACAGCAGTACGACGGCGACGATGATGATCAACGCCTGAATCAGAGCGAACAACACCGCGGGGGCGGCGTCACGCAGCACCAGAGCGACCAGCCCGGCGTCGGCCGTGGCACGTGCCGTCAGGTCGCCGGTGCCCGCTCGTTCGACCGTCCGAGCTGGAAGGCGCATCAGCCGGTCGGTCAATTGTTCGCGAAGCCGAGCAGCTGTTCGTTCGCCGAAGCGGTAGCCCAGGTAGCGCCCCCAATAGCCGAGGAGGAATTGCCCAACGGCAGCGGCCACCACGAACAGCCCCAGCCGGTCCACCGCGGCGAACCCGGCGCCGGCCTGAACGGCGTTGACGATCTGTCCGACCAGCCACGGGGCGAGCAGCCCTGACGCTGCCGCGAGACAGTTCGTGACGACGACGAGGACGAAGGCAGCCCGGTCCGCCCGGACGAGTCGGGCCGATGCGCGCCGGACGTCGGCCGGCGATGCGATCGGCAGCAGGTGGACCGTCATGGTGCGCCTTCCCCGTCGGCTCGGTCCGGGTGATCGGGCGCCTCGCCGCGCAGGACCAGAGCTGCGTACGCCGGAACATCACGCAACAGATCGGCGTGGGTGCCACTGGCGATCAGCCGCTCACCCGCGAGCAACTGCACCTGGTCGGCTTCAGCGAGCATGAGTGCCGAGGTCGACGTGACGACGGTGGTGCGACTCCGGCGGGCCCGGACAAGTCGCTCGACGATGCGCGCCTCCGTGGCCGCATCGACGGCGGAGGTGGGGTCGACCGCCAGCAGCACTGCTGGATCGCCGACGAGCGCCCGGGCCAGCCGGATCCGTTGCCGCTGCCCACCAGACAGGTTGCCGGCACCGGAGTCGAGCTGTGATGCCAGCCCGTCGGGCAGGCCATGGACGATGTCGTCGGCGACAGCGACCTCGAGCGCCCGCAGCACCTCGGTCTCGTCGACCTCGTTCCGCCCGGCCACCACCTCGGCGAGCGTCCCGGCAAAGAGATCCGCATCGTTGTCAGCCACCAACACCTGTGCGCGCAGCACCTCCGGGTCCAGCTCCGTGACCGGCCGACTGCCCCAGATCCCACCTGGCCGGAAACCACCGAGCCGGTCGACCAGAGCGACAGCATCCGCCTGGTGCGCTGCGGCAATGACGGTGAAGGAGCCGGCCGGGACCGAGATCCCTGACGCTGAGTCAGTGAGATCACTGCCGGTCTGAACGTCCGCCGTCCGACCGGTGTCGTTGCGCTCGATCGACAAGAAGTCGGTCACCCGCCGGCCGGCGACGAGGGCGCGGCTGATGTCGACAGCAGCCTCGACGAAGGACGACACCGGAACCACCAGAACGGCCGCGTACCCGAACACGGCGACCAGCTCACCGACAGTGATGGCACCCTCGGCGGCGAGCCGGGCTGCCAGCCACACCACAACCGCCAGGAACAGCGTCGGTACGGCGAGGCCGGCTGCCTGAATCAGGCTGGTGACCCGGCCGACTCGATAACCCTGCCGCTGCAGCTCCCGGGAGGCGTGACGGAATCGCCCCGCGTAGGCCTCCTTGCCACCCAATCCGTTCAAGACGCTCAGCCCACCGATGATGTCGACGATCCGACCCGTCAGGACCCCCTGCTGACCCCGGTACACGGCGCCGACCTTCTCCAGCGATCCGACCGCCGGACCCAGCATCAGAGCCAGCACGAAGACCCCACCGAGGACCACGACTGCCAGTAGTGCTGACACCTGGAACAGCAGCACCGCGATCACGGCGTAGGCCAGGACCGCGCCCACTCCTGGCCCGGTCACCGTCAGGCTGCGACCGAGGGTCGACGCATCGACCATCCCGATGGCCACGGCCTCGCCGGCTCTGCTCCGCCGATGCTGCGTGGCGCCCAGCCGTACGGCATGCGCCGTCACCACCGACACCGTCCGAAACGCAGCGTCCATGCGCACTTTCGTCATCGTGCGGTGCCGCCAGATCCCCAGCCAGGCCAGGATTCCACCGGTCACCACCAGGGCTGCCGACCACGCGAGCACGCTGCCCCGGCTCGAATCGGACAGGGCGTCGACAGCGCGGGAGAGCAAGTACGGCGGCAGCACCAGCCCGGCCATCCACGCGGTGCCCAGAACCGCCCCCAGCGCGACCCGCCGCCGCTGTTGCAGCACCAGCCACCCCAAGAAGGACCAAGGGCCCCGAGTCGCAGGAGGCGACGTCGCGGCGAAGAGGTCAGCCCCTCCACCCCCAGCCATGCCCTTATCTTGGCGCATGATCCGCACCCTCGGCCCGGCGGCTGGCCCTGGGCGTGTGCGTCGGCATGGGGCTGATCCGCCAACACCCCGGCGTTCGAGGACAGTAAGGTGATCTTGTGCCGGATTCGGATCGGGTCGTCTTCTGGGACTTCGACGGCACGCTTGCCCGTCGTCAGGACCGATGGTCGGGCGCACTAGCGGATGCCTGGCAATCGGTGGCAGCGCACCCGGTGGTTTCTGCCTCCGACCTCAGTCCGCATTTACTAGCAGGATTCCCTTGGCACGATCCGGACATCGTCAGGCCAGCGCCGTCGGCTGATGCGTGGTGGGCGGATCTTCGACCGGTATTCCTGACGGCCTACCGCAGAGTCGGCCTGGACCCGGTTCACGCTGAGCAGGCCGCTCGCCGAGTTCCCATCGAGTTCTACCGGCTGGATGCGTGGAGCTTGATCGACGGAGCCGCGGACGCGCTGCGCACCACCGCCGATGCGGGCTACCGGAACATCATCCTCAGCAACCACGCTCCCGAACTGCCGGCACTGGTCGACGCCCTGGGAATCGGGCCGTTGGTGGAATTCACGATCACGAGCGCCGCAGTCGGCGCGGAGAAGCCGAACCGGGCCATCTTCAGGTACGCGATCGAGCGCGCTCAGCTCCGCTGCACCGAGCACGTCTGGATGGTCGGAGACAACCCGACCGCCGACGTCGCTGGAGCGGAAGGCGTCGGGATCCGAGGCGTCCTCGCTGACGGCGCCTATCCCGATTCGGTCGGCAGGACCGTGCTCGACGCCGCCCGCTACCTCCGCGGCGTAGGTCGATGAGCCGGTTCGCCGCGTAGCCTGACTGAGTTGGCGTCTGCACCGGCGGTCCCGTGGTCGTGCATCCGGCGAGGACGATCGCGCACTCCACCGCTGTGAGCGTCCGCATGATCAACAGGACCACGATCCCTTCCGCATCAGCTGGTCTTGACGAAGACCCCCAGGTTCTTGATTCGATCGACCGACTCGAACGTACTCCTGACGGGAGAGGGTTCCCTCCGACCCACCCACTATGCACGCCGCGCGCGCCGTTGTTGACGAACCAAGGGCCACCGCTGTTGCCCGGGCGCCGAGACGTAGTATCGGGTTCGCTTCAGTCCCAGGACGACATGCCCGCTATCGGTCCGGCTGCCGACTCCAGAGATGGTCACGGTGCACTTGGTGACTCCGGTCGTCCAACCGAAATGGCACACGGTTGCATCTGTGGCCGGGATGCCGGACGAGGTGATCGTGCGGGACCCGCCGTTCCTTCTGGTGTAGACCACATTCGTGGCCGAGCTTCCGCGCTCAGCGCTCGGTGAAACTGGCGATCGTCGGCCCACTGGGCAGTTGCTTCCCGGGTGAAGGTGATGTTCCCTGAGATTCCCCGATAAGCGAGAGAGTTGGCGCAATGCCGGGCCGTCACAATTCCTTGCTGGCCGCCGCCGCTGAGCGCGGCCACTGAAATCGCATGCACCAGCAAGACCGCAGACGTCAAATGGGATGCTTCATTCTCATCTCACCATGGACCCCATGGACCCCAGTACCACGTTGCGGTGCATTTGCTCTCGGCCGGGTTTTCTGAGTCGACACACATCTCGACCTGGTGCCATCCGAGGATGAAGATGAGCAGCGCGACAGCGACAATCGCCACGGCTGCGATGACGACCCTGGTTGTTGTCCGCATGGCTTAATCCTAGGAGCCGTAGTGCGCCCGCAGCCCGTTCTGATCGCCCCGGCCGAGCTGGCGCCAGACCATGCTGCATCCACTCAGGTAGGGGTTCATGACCTGCGGTTCGGACTGGTGAACATGGTCGAGTCCGACCGCGTGCCCGAACTCGTGGGTCGCAGCGCCCCAGAGATCGGTTCTGCCGCCGGTGCATCCGGTCGCCGAGGAGTTCATGAACCAGGATCGGGAGGAGTTGTCGAACTTGATGTCAGCCTCCCACTTGTAGCCGCCGATCGTGTTCCAGGAGCAAGTGAACGCAAACCACGTTGCCACCGAGATGTTTCCCCAACCAACGACGTTGGCCCCACCGCCGAAAGCGTTGCAGCCCGAGGTCGTGGCATCGACTCCGCCTCCTGAGGTTCCGCGGTAGGGCACGGTCAGCCCATTGGGGCGGTGCCCACAGGTCGCACTCAACCCGCCGGCGATGGTTCCTGCGCCGGCCTGGATCCGGGCCAAGGCCGAACTGGATGGCTGCCCGGCGGAAGCGTAGGCCCAGTTCATGACGTTGGCCGACCATTTGCTCCTGAGGACATACGGTGCCGCTGCATTGCACTTGCTGACGGCGAGTGTGCCCGGCGAACTGCTCCGCTGGTCGCTGCGCTCATGCTCAGCCTCCAGGTCGGATCGCGCCGAGCGCGAGTTGCTTGTGTAGACGACGCCGTCACGGCTGAGCGCGACGCCGCCGGCTTCGGAGTGGAGAACCGCGATGGCGGGCTCCTCCTGGCCGTCGTCGCGTTGGGCGTTGAGGACCACGTAGGTGCCCTGCTTAGGAACGGCCATGGTGGCACCGGCGGGAGTTGTGATGGTCCAACCGGTCAGATCGCACGTCGAGGCGATGTTCGAGAGTTGATCTTCGGTGATGGTCCGGATCGTGCAGGCAGTGTCCGGGTCGGCGTGTGCAGGACTGGCGACGAGGCCGGTCATGAAGACGGTCGTGGCGATCGCGATCGAAGCAAGCGCGCGGCGTCTCTTAGCGGTGGGTGTCATCGGACGGCCCTTTCCCCGCAGTCAACGTGGCCAGCACCGATGACTGGTACGAAGTTGTGGGATCACGAACCGTGTGATCCAGAGGCCGTCATCGTATGTCGCGAATTCCTGCTGTGCTTGGGTTTCTGGAAGTTTCTGAGTTGCACCGATATGACGCTCGATATGAACGGAGTGTGGGGTTCGATGGCGGCGGATGCCACCGCTGGCCAGGGGTTGATGGCTGGACTTCGCGGATCGCGCTAGTCCCTTGACTGCTGCAACGTCCCTTGCCACGACATGATCGACAACCTTGTCGGCGCCGGACGCTATTGTCCGGGCCATGATCAACAACGATGACGTGACGGAGAAGGTTGCCTGGGTCCTGGTCCGTGACGAGCGCGTACTCGTGACGCGCAATCGTGGCAGGGACCGCTTCTACCTCCCGGGAGGGAGGCGCGAGCCCGGCGAGTCCGATCGTCAGACGCTCGTGCGGGAGATCGACGAAGAGTTGCAGACGGTGATTCACGCCGATTCGATGGTTCATTTCGACACGTTCGAGATCCCGCCGGGGCATCCGGATCACGGCCCCTTTCGCATGATCTGTTACGCCGCTGACCACAGCGGCGACCTGATCCCGTCGCGCGAGATCGCTGAGAAAGCATGGTTCGGTTACGCCGACCGGGCCCGGGTGTCCGTCGTTGACGCCATGGTCTTCGACGCGCTCCACGAGTCGGGTCGACTCCCCTGAGCGCTGACGAGCGGTCCCGATGATCAACCGACGACGAGGGTGGCCGTGGAGCTTGATCGATGAGCAGCAGCAGGCGAAGATCCTGCGTCACCACCCCGATTCGGGTCCGCCTTGGCTCGAACGACTTCCCGGCCTCATCGCAAGCTATCGATCGCGGTGGCAACTCACCCTCTGCCCGCCCAGCTTCGCCGGTGGTGCAGCGAGCTGGGCCACCCCCGTCAGCCTCGCGGACGGGACTGAAGCGGTGCTCAAGATCGGCCTGCCCAGCCGTGCGACGATCGATCTGAGCGCCGCTTGGCAGGCCTACGATGCCCGCGGCCTGGCCAAGCTTCTCGCCCACGATCCCGCCGACAACGCCTTCCTGATCGAGCGCTGCGAACCCGGTGACGCGGCCGCGCTACTTCCACCGGCGAAGACCGACGATGCTGCAGCCGAGCTGTTGCCGCGACTTTGGGCACCCCCTCCCGATCTCGGCCTACCGCTGCTCTCCGACATCGCGGCAACCCGGGCAACGCTGCTTCGTGACCGTGCGGACCGGGTCGGAAACGATCTCTACAACGCCTGCGGCGAGCTCTTCGATGAACTGGCGGCCACCACCCCGGCCGAGTGCCTGCTGCATGGCGACTTCCACCCGGGCAACGTGTTGCTGTCGGCTCGCGGCTGGATCGCCATCGACCCACGACCGATGATCGGCGAACCCGCCTACGACCTGGCGATCCATTTCCACAACCAGATCCACCTCGATCCCGACCCGATCGGTCGCGTCACCCGGCTCGCCGAACGCGTGGCTGTTCCGCCGCTTCGTGCCCACAAGTGGCTCGCCGCGAAGCTGATCCAGCTCTGCTCCTTGCTCGACGACACCGGCCAGACTGATCAATTCAAGGCCCGCGAAGCGACCGCGCGCCTCATGATCAACGGACTGTGACCTCCAGCTGATGGCTGAAGGATTAATGGAGGTGCGGTGGGTCGCGGCTGCCTCTAGCCTGCCGCGGGTGGCTACCAAAGGCATCGTCCTGGAGATGACTGATCCGGCTCAGCTGGTCGCGAGCCCACAGCGGGATGAACTGACGTTGGAAGGCGTGCCCGCGGCACAGGGCGGCAGGTTCAAGTCGCTGTATCGGGCGATCTGGGCGCCGATCGGGCCGAGCGGACGTAGCGATTGGACCGACGAGCAATGGATCGCTGAGCTACAGCAGCCTGGGACGAAGGCGTTCGCCGGTCGGATCGACGGTGCGGACATCGCGATGGCCCAGCTCGGGTGGTCCGGCAACGGCGACGCCGCCTTCGTCGTGATCGGCTTGATTCCGGCTTGGCAGGGCCAGGGGCTCGGTGGGGACTTGCTGACCCGCCTGACCCAGCTGATGTGGCAGACGCCGGCGCCGAACGGACGGCCGACCGAACGAGTCTGGCTCTGGACCATTCCGGACGAACATCCGCACACCGTTCCGAACTATTTCGCGCGAGGATTCGTCCGCGGCCTGGACCTCGACTAGGAGTGAGCTCAGCGCCCTTCTACCCCAAGGGACCCAGCCCATTTCGGCTCGCGGGCCCCGAAGTCGGGCGCACTTAACCAGTCGCTTGCGGACTCACCCGGTGGCAGGGTCTCGCTCATGAGCCTGGTATCCCGCAACTATTCGGAGCGGCTCGGCGTCATCGAACCTGATCAACTGCAGTCCGTGGCCGACGAGTTCGGGCTCGGCCGGGTGATCACCGCCGAGCCTGCGCCCGGCGGCTTGTTCGGACAAATTGTGCTGCTCAGCACGACAGCCGGTGAGTACGCGATGCGCGGCAATCCCCATGGACACGCGCAGCTGACCAAGGAACGGCTCGTCGCGCGACTCATCCACGAGCAGTCGTCGCTGACGGCGCCGTGGCCGTACCAGGTCAGCGAGAACACCGACCTCTTCGGCTGGACCTATGCCGTGATGCCGAGGCTTCCCGGAACGGCCGGTTCCGAGCTGTGGGAGATCGGCAACCCCGACCAGCGGGTCGCACTGGCCCGGGCCTGCGGTGCGGCACTGGCGCAGCTGCACGAGATCACCTCGCCGTTCTGCGGCCCGTACGATGCCCAGCTCGGTGCCTTCACCGAGGTTGCAGACTTTCCCAACTGGGTGGTCCAACGACTCGACGACTGCCGTGTCTCCTGCCGGGCCGGCAACGCGCTCTCCCCGGACGCCGAACGGTTCATCGACAGCGTGATCAAGGAATGTGCGAGGGCACTGGGAGAGCCGTTCCAGCCGACCCTGGTCCATCACGACTTCAGGCTGGGCAACCTCAATCTGACGGAGGTTGGATCTGGTTTCGCCGTCAGCGGCGTCTTCGACCTGCTCGAGTCGTACTTCGCCGACGGCGAGGAGGATCTCGTCCGAACGCTCCGGGGCCTGCAGACCGACGAAGAGCGTGAGACCTTCATCGGCGCCTACACAGCCCACCGGCCGCTGCGCCCCGGTGCCGGCCAACGGCTCGCGCTCTACGCCCTCGCCGACTGGATGATCATCTGGGACTACGGCCACCGGAACGGCGTCTGGTTCGACGACGATGACACGTTCACCGACACCGCCGAGCCGATCATCACCGTCGCCAGGGCGATCGGCTCGGCTCACGAACGACAGTGAGGACGCTTCGTTCGTCGGGACATTTCGAGGAGACGGGTCATGGCTGCAGCTGAGGGACAAGATCGACTCTCGCCGATGCCGCAGGAGTCAACACCGGTGGAGCTTCCCTGGGGGATGTCATGGGATGACATCCGGGCTTCGGTTCCGAGCCTGCACCGACCGCTCGGTGCGTTCCGAACGCACCAGATCCAGGGGCTCCATCAGGTGGGCCGATCACAGGTTCTGACGATCAGCTACACGGAACGGGACGGACGGCAGCAGCGCCAAACGATCTTCCTGAAGCTCACCAACCCGGACCGACCGGAGACAGCGAAGTACCGCTATCTCACGGCGCACCAGGCCCCGGTCGCCCCGCTCCTCGGAACGGCAACGACCGCGGCCGGCGAGGTCCTCGTGCTGCAGTTCCTGCCGATCATCGGCACCACTCCCGACCAGACCGACGACCTGCTCGAGCTCATCGCCGACCTCAACAGCATCGACGATCCGCCGGCCGACCTCTTCCGGCCACCGTCGGGGACTCCAGGCTACGAAGATCACATACGTCAGGCGCTGATCGCCCTCCTGCCGACCCTGGGCGACGCCAGCCGCTGGCTCGATGCCTACCGACAAGCCGCTGCCGCCGCCCGACAAGTGCCGTTGGCGCTCAACCACAACGAGTTGAGCTATCAACAGGTCGGATGGGTCCCCGCCGATGAGATCAGCCAGCAGCGCCTGGTCGTTTTCGATCTTGAAACGATGTCGCTACGACCGCAGTACACCGACCTCGCCGGCCTGCTCCCGTCGCTCTCGACCCGGACCGGGCGGAGTGAACAGGAGTTGTTCGGCACCTATCTGAGAAGGCTCGACCATCGAACCGGCGAGACGACCGATCAGCGTCTCGGCTGGAGCACGATGCGGACGCTCCGCATCGTGCGCACCTTCGAAGCCTTGCCCTGGCTGAGGACCATGATCGACACGGCCGGAGTCGAAGCGCCCGAGCAAGCAATCGGCCGACTCGACCGAGACCTCGCCGATTCCGGCCTCGGGTAACCGACCCGAGGTGCGGGCCTCCATCGGCCGCACCTGTCCGGTTCACGTCATTCCATGATCGTGAACCCGGACGCGTCAGGAAGAGTGGTCGGCGGAAGGTCCCTGCTTCGAGTCCGCCGCCGGCCGACATCGGTCTTCTTCTCGTCGATGATCAACAACTTGGTCCCGGCGTTCTGCCGCCGAGTGAGTCCCTCGGAACGGTGATGGACGTATTTCGGGTTCTGCCGGAACTTCTTGAGTTTCGATTTGGCTGGGCGCATCTCAGCCCGGCCCGCGTTGAGCGGGCAGGCTGCAGCGCCGCGCGTGATAGCGCACGGTGTACGTCTCCCTGACGTGTCAGAAGGGGTTGGGAAACTCCTCCGGCACCGGAAGGCGTGCGGGAACGGGATTGGCTATGCGGAAGGGCAACAGCCCATCGGTCCGACGCCGTACCGGAGGGCGAGGTGGACCGCGGTTGCTTTCATGACGGATGCCTTCTGGGCGAGCAAGCATGACTGCGAATCAGACGCGACAGATGCGTCCCTGACGGTGGCGAAGCACCGTCGGATCAAGCAGGGGTGTCAGCGGCAGGCTGACGCGGAGGTGACCGATGCAACTCGCATGTGTGGTCTCCTCTCACGCTCGGAAGATGATCACCGTCAGGTTGACAGGCCATGTCGCGACGAGTCAACGGGTTTTCATCGGCAGGGCCGCAATAAGACACGTCGCGCGAACAAGATCGCTGATCTCTGGGTCCGTACCCGCTCCTTGCGCAGCCCGCCAAGACGAGTCACAATCGGAACATGCCTTCTGAGAACATTCGTTCCGATAGTTCGGACCCGTTGGCGCTTCGGGCCGTGGCACATCCGGTGCGGTTGGATCTGCTCGAACTGTTGCAACGCGAAGGTCCGCTGACGGCCAGCCGATGTGCCGAGCAGTTGGGGCTCACCGCGAAGGTCTGCTCCTACCACCTGCACCTGCTCGGGAAATACGGTCTGATCGAAGAGACCGGGGAGGGCAAGGGCCGGGCCCGGCCTTGGCGCGTCGGGGCCAGCGGGATGTCCTATGTGCACCGCTCGTCGGAGTCTGCGGGCACGACGCGGGCGGCGGACGAGTTCGCTCGCACGATGCTGAGCCGGGACGTACGGCGGGTCGAGGAGTTCATCGAACGCCGCCGAGAACTGCCCAAGTTCTGGCGCAACGTCTCGACGATGTCGAGCAACCCGCTGCGCCTGAACGCCCGGCAATTGCGCGACTTCGGCCGGGAACTGATCGCCGTCCTGGACAAGTACCGGGGGCTTCAGGACACCGGCGCCCGCCCGGTTCACGTCGCGATGTATGCCGTACCCACCGAGTTCGACAAGCCGACGTGACCAACGCGCGGGCCGGGAACCGCCTGATCGGAGCGAACCGGGACTTCACCCTGCTCTGGTCCGGACAAGCGATCTCGGCCCTCGGTTCGACCGCCTCGTTGGTGATCTACCCGCTGCTCGTGCTGCACCTCACCGGATCTCCCGCCCTCGTCGGCGGCACCGCTGCCGTCGGCATGATCGCCCGCCTCGTCTCCGCCCTGCCCGGCGGCGTCCTGGTCGACCGCTTCGACAAACGGAAGCTCATGCTGGCTTGCGATCTCGCCCGTGCGCTGACTCAGGGCTTGATCGCGTTGGGACTCGCCGGCGGCTGGCTTCCACTCTGGGTGATCTTGATAGCGATCGTGGTGGAGGGTACGTTCAGCTCGGTGTTCGGCACGGCCGAGACCGCCGCTGTCCGCCAGGTCGTGTCGACCGAGCAACTGCCGCTTGCCCTGGCCCGCAACGAAGCTCGCGGTGCGGCCGCGATGCTGCTCGGGCCACCGATCGGCGGCGCACTGTTCGGCATCGCACCGGCCTTGTCGTTCGCCTTCGACGCCGGAACCTATCTGGCGTCGTTCCTCGCCATCGCGCTCATCCGGTCGCCGATGCGGTCGGCCATCGAACCCGGCCGGCGCGCAGCCGGGCGCGATTTGGTCCAGGGGATCAGTTGGATCTGGCGGCACGCCTTCATCAGGCTGACCCTGCTGCTCGCCGCCGGACTCAATCTGGTGTCGAACGCGATCTTGGTCCTCGCCATCGTGATCTCCAACCAGCGTGGCGATTCCAGCGCAACGACGGGCCTACTCCTCACGTTCGCGGGCATCGGCACTCTCGTCGGCGCGCTCGCCGCACCGTGGCTGGTGCGCCGACTGAGCGTCCGAACGATCCTCATCGCCAACCGACTCGCCTGGGCCGTCCTGGTCGCGGGCTTCCTCCTCGTCCAGCATCCGCTCCTGGTGGGCGGGCTGCTGGCCGTGATGTGCATGCTGGGCCCGACCGGGAGCACGGCCGTCACGACGCGGCAGCTGGCCTTGACGCCAGACTATCTCCAGGGTCGGGCGAGCAGTGCCCGCGGATTCCTCGCCGGGCTGGCTGGGCCGATCGGCGCCGGTCTGATCGGCGCGGGCTACGAGCAACTCGGACTTCTCGGCTGCGTCGCGCTGCTCTGCTCGTGGCTGCTCGCCATGGCGGTGATCGCGAGCGTCAGCCGAGTCATCAAGGCGGATGTCTGATTCGTCGCGAGGGAGGCGGGCCTACCTGACGAAGCCGGCCAGCACTCTTCCGCCCGCAAGATTCAGCTCGTGCTCTACTTGATTGCCAAAGGCGCCGAAGTCTCGGCGAAGAAGCGGCTGCGCCAGACTCTCGGCGCGGTCAGTGCTCAGCTCTCGCAGTCGCCGCGGGAGGTACTTGCCGGTGCCGATCCAGTGCTGACCCGTCAGCAACATCAACTCGGCGGTCTGGGTGAACAAGTCGGCGGCGATCACCTGTCGCTCCACCGGATCTCTCACGTCACGGAGGTCATCGAGCAGATTCGTGATCAGGTAGCGACGCAGCTCCAGGTCGTGCGGGCTGATCACTGGTCCAGCGCGTAGAACCTCCCGCCATGAACGTCGCAGAGCCTGGAGTTCCTGCCCACCTCGAATTCCGATCCCGTCGACCAGGATGTGGACGATCGTCGGCCGGCCGTGCGCGATTCCCCGCTTGGCCCAATGATCGAATCCGGCGGTGGTGTAGCCGAACGCCTCGAAGATCTCGTCCTCGAATTCGTAGACAGCGTGACTCGACTGCGCCTCAGCGAACTGCTCATCACCAATGAGCACGAGGTCGATGTCGCTCGTGCGGGTACGGGTTCCCGTCGCGGAGCTTCCGCCCATCACCACGATCTTGGCCGCCGGGAACCTCGAAGCAACGAACCGCTCGGCGACATCCGCATAGTCCATCGGACGATGATAGGACTCGGCGTCATGCCCTGGGCGCATGATCACCGGACTTCGAAGTCGACAACCTCACCAGCTGGACGAAAACCGGGTGAACCGCGACCGGTCTCCTGGCTAGGGTCGCGGGATGAAGGATGAGCCGGCCGAGATCTCGGGTGCCGACATCGCGGGAATGCTCAACAAGCATTGGGGATTCCGGCCGACGGAGGTGATCTACGCTCCGGTGGGCGGCGGCAGCTACCACTGGATCGCCTCGGTCGGCAGCGAACCGCGCTGGTTCGTGACCGCGAACCACCTCGATCCGGGAGGCAGCTGGCTCGGTGCGACGGCCGAGGCGACGCGCGCCGCGGTCGAGGCGGCCGCCTGGTCGGCGATGGAGCTGGCCGGAGCCGGCTCGGAGTTCATTGTCGCCGCGCTGCCGGACCGCACCGGCCGGCCGATCCGCGACTTCCTGCCCGGCTGGACCCTGCAGGTGCTGCCGTATCTGCCCGGCTGGAGCACCCCCGACGGCGGGTGGCCGGACCCTGCGGAACAGCTTCAGCTCGCCGGTCTGCTCGGTCGTCTGCACACCGCCCAGCCGCCAACCGCCTTACTGCGTTGGGATCCCGCCATCACCAGCCGCGACAGGCTGCGGACCGCCCTCGACGAACTCGACCGACCCTGGACCGGGGGTCCGTACGCGGAGCCCACCCGGCGACGGCTGGCCGAAACCCGTGACGGATTGCTCCTCAGGCTTGCCCGGTACGACAAGCTGGTCCGCGATCTCAGCGCCGCCGACGATCCGTGGGTGGTAACACATGGCGAGCCGCACAGCGCCAACGTGGTCCGCACCGAGGACGGCCGGATGCACCTGATCGACTGCGACAGCATGCAACTCGCACCGCGCGAACGTGATCTTGCCATGTTGCCCGACGAGGCCCTGGACTTCGTGCTGGCCGCCTACCAGGAGCACGCCGGGCCGGTCCGAATCCACCCGGAGCGGATCGAGCTGTTCCACCTGTGGTGGGTGCTCGCCGAGACGTGCGGCTGTGTCGAGGAGTTCCGCCAGCCGCACGCCGAATCACTGGACAGCAAGCAGTCCTGGCGCAACCTGCTCGACTCGCTGCCCTAGTGTCGATCTGTCATGATCAGAGGGCTGGTAGTTCCCCTGGTCCGGGCATCCGGCTGCCGGATCGCGGTCTGCCGGGCAGCGAGGCCAAGATCATGAAGATCGAGGCTAGGTGCCTGTTCCGGCTCGGTGTCGAAAGTTGATCACCGGTCCGCGGCGAAGTCAGCCAGGACCTCGACGATGAAGGAGTGGTCCGTGTCCGGCACCGCGGTGGGATTGCGGGAGCGGAGGTACGGGATCACGATCAACTCCATGGACAGGACCCAGCCGCGGGCGCGGGTCCAGGTGTCCTGGTCGACCTCCATCGCGTCCCGGAAGGCCCGCCGTGAGTCACCCTCGAACAGATACCACGCGGCCAGCAGATCACCGGCCGGGTCGGCGGCCCACGCCGTACCGAAGTCGATCACCGCGGACAGCCTGCCGTCGGCCACCAGGACGTTGCCGGACATCAGGTCGCCGTGGATCCATCGGGGCTGACCGTCCCACGTGTCCGCTGCCAGTGACGCCTCCCATGCGGCGAGCACGAGCCCGGTGTCGAACTCCGCCCGCAGCTCGTCCAACGCCTCCCGAAACATCGCATCCCGCGGGGCCAGCGGCGTGCCGCGGCTGAACGGACTGTCCGGCGGCACCGGCGCCCCGTCGATGTCGATCTTCTGCAAGCAGCGGACGAACTCGGCCAGGTCGCGTGCCGCGGCCACCGGGTCGGCCAGTCGATCATGCTCGAAGGGCTCGCCCTCGAGCCATCGATACACGCCCCAGCTGAAGGGATAGTCATCGGCAGGTGCCCCGAGCGCCAAGGGCTCCGGGACGGCGAGCGGAAGGTGCGGCGACAACCGCGGCAGCCAGGTGAAGTCCTTCACCACCTGCCCCTGGGTGCCCTCGGTCCGCGGCAGCCGGACCGCCAGCTCGGCGCCGACCCGAAACGTCACGTTGTCCGTGCCCGACGAACCGACCACCCGGATCGGACCGCCGGCCCAGTACGGAAACTGCTCTGTCAGCAGGCGAGTCACCAACGACGCGTCGATGTCCACCTCGTCATCGTGCAACTTCGCGACCTCAGCCATGCCCCCAACTATCTCCGTTGCCGCTGATCATCGGTAGTGAGTTCTGTCATTCCGACATCGGCCCACCGAACGCCCAGGCCACCATCAGCGGGAACTCGGCCCGCCAGAACGGATCGCCGTGTTCCCCGACCCGCTCGGTCAGCACGACGTCCGCCCCGGCATCGCGTAGCGCGTCCGCCCAGCGAGTCGCGTTCTCGAGGAACCAAGGCTCCAACGTGCCGGCGACCAGATAGGTACGGGGAA
The DNA here is from genome assembly GCA_963746025.1 of uncultured Actinomycetota bacterium. Taxonomy (GTDB): domain Bacteria; phylum Actinomycetota; class Actinomycetes; order Propionibacteriales; family Propionibacteriaceae; genus Microlunatus. The sequence goes on along the minus strand of CAVUZU010000006.1, from coordinate 205,162 downwards.
ACGAGCTCGGCAGAACAGCCGGCGGATGCAGAGCGCCCGGCGAGGCGCAGAAGACCACACCGAAGATCTCGGGATACCGAAGTCGCATGGCGAGTGCGAGTTCGCCACTGGCCGACGCGCCGCACACAGCGGTTCGTTCGGCCTGCAACGCGACGCCGAAGCGCGACCGCACCCAGCCGCGGACGTCGTCGACGAAGAAGCGCTCGTGGGCCGCGAACCGGTCCTCGTCGAACTGAGGTGAGTAGTCACGGATGCGTTCATCCTCGGCGTCGGTCCGGTGCGCTCCGACGATCATGGTCGGCGGCAGGTCGGTCACCTCGAGATCACTGCCCCACTGCGAGATCCCCTGCCCGTCGCTGTCGTACTCGAAGGCCTCGGTGACGAACTCTCCTGCGACCGGATCAGCTCCCGCTGGTTCCGGCTCCGCCTCGGCGTCCACCCCGCCATCCTGACAGCTTCCCTGCCGTCTGTGAGACTGCGGGATGTGACGGAGCGGTTGGTCGGGTCAGGCGAAGCGACGCCTGACGATCTGGAGATGGTGGCGGCGATCAATCGCGTCACCGGCGCCGGGCTGACGGTTCGAGGGCGCTCAGTGTTCGGCAAGCTCGGTGGCGCCGTCTTCGTCGACCGGCCCGACGGTCGGCCCGCGGTGGTGACGATCTTTCAGGGCGCGGTGAGTGACGCTGAGCGGGTCGCTCGGGTCCTGAACGAGCTCCGGGACCGAGGGCTCCCGGTGCCGCGGCACGAATGCGTGGTGGACCTCGGTGATCACGTGGCCTTCGTCCAGGAGCGCTTGCCCAAGGGACCTTCGAGGATGCTGAGTCCGCGGCGAGTCGACGAGCTGGTCAAGATCAACGACCGATTTGCCGGGGTGATGATCGACTTCCCCGACGTGCCGCCGGTGGCCCAGTGGTTCCTGCAGGACGATGACGATCAGCAGCCGATCGTTGATCTTGTTCCGCCGGGTGATCATCGAGCGGGCGACGTGGTCGGCGAAATCGTTCGGCTCACGACGGGGACCTCGAGCGTCGAAACCCTGGCCGGCCCGGATCTCGTGCACGTCGACCTCAGCGCCGCGAACGTGCTCTTCGACGACGCCGACACTGCCACCGCGGTGGTCGACTGGAATCTGGGCATCTTTCGCGGCGACCGCCGGCTGGCCCTCGTCCAGACCCGCCTCGACCGGGAGTGGTTCGTGCAGCGCCCGGATGCCGACCCGACCCAGGTCGCGGCCGCCCGCCACCTGGACGAGATCCTGGCCGAGCGGATCGAACCCGACACCCTGCGGACCTACTGGGCGTACTGGTTACTGCACCAGCTGCCGAAGGCGTTCCGCGGTGGATCCGCGGCGGTCATCGAGTGGCAACTTCAACTGGCCGAATCTCGTCTTTAGCTGACACGAATCGAGGTGGCGGCGCGCCCCGTCCACTGTCTAGGTTCGACCCATGAGCTGCCGACTTTCCGAGCTGGTGCTGAACTGCCACGACCCCGAGTTGCTGTCCCGCTTCTGGTGCGAAGTGCTTGGCTACGTCGTGCTGACCCGCGACAACGGCGACATCGAGATCGGTCCGGAATCGGGCTTCGGCGGTCCGGCGCCGACTATCATCTTCTCCCACGTGACCGACGGGCAGACCGGCCCGCTGCGGCTGCACCTGGACGTCAACCCGGTGGATCGCGACCAGGACGCCGAGCTGGAACGGCTGCTGGCGCTGGGCGCCCGGCCGGCCGACGTCGGCCAGACGGGCGAGGAGTCGTGGCACGTCCTCGCCGACCCGGAAGGCAACGAGTTCTGCCTGCTCCGGTCCCGGGTACCGGAGCTTGGTGCCTACATCGACTGACGACAACGCAGCAGATCGCCGCTTCAGCGCGCCGACTTAGGTGCCGAAACTTCGGGCGCAGGGCACTAGCTGTACAACTAGCGCGTCGGCCCAGGAACAAGCGGCCGCAGCCGAGCCGCGACCGCTTGTTGATCTTGGTGCCGACTGGCTAGCGCCGGTCGCTCAGACCGTCCTTGGCATCCTCGGCGGCATCCTTGAGGTGCTCACCGATCTGCTTTGCCTTGGCGCGATCCTGATCCGCCTCACCTTCGGCTTCCAGGTTGCGGTTGTCGGTCGCGTCGCCGGCGGCTTCCTTGGCCTTACCGCCCATTTCCTCGGCCTTGTTCTTGGCCTTGTCCGCAAAGCTCATCGTGCATCCTCCTTCACTCATCAATCCGTGGTGCTTGCGTACCCGATCAGGACCGGTCTAAACGGCGATCGGTCAGGACCAGGGTGTGACGGGTCGGGGCTGTGGGACACCGTCGAGGGCGAGGTCGACGCGTTCGTTGAAGAACGAGATCAGGCCGCGGACCTCGACGGCGTCGGAGAGCGGCTGCTCATACGACCAGCTGAGATCAGGTACGACACCGCCGGCGAGCCGGGCGGACCAGTAGCGGGCGGCACCCTTGTACGCGCAATCGGACCGGGTGTCCGATTCGGTCAGCAGGTCGAGTCGGACATCCTCGCGCGGTAGGTAGTACCGCGGCGTGATGTGGGTCTCGAACAGCAGTTTCGACCGGGTGCTGTCGGCGAGCAGTTGCCCGTCCCGGGCGATCGTCACGTGCCGCGAACTCTGCCGGACGTCGATCCGCTTGAACGGGTCCCGCGGATGGGCGTAGATCCGATCGTCCTCCTCGCGCCACTCGTCGAAGGCGGCGAAGTCGAGCACGACGTAGCCGGCCAGGTCCGGATCGTCGAATCGGAAGGCGGCCCCGTCCAAGATCAGGTCGCCGGCGCGAATGCTCAGTGGCACACCGGGGATGGTGTGCACGGCGAACGGCGTGCTCGGGTCCAGCACCGGTGGGCCCTCATCGCCGAGCCGGACCGGATGCGCCACGGCGTCGTCGTCCGCTGCGGAAGGGATCAGCTCGCCGTGGACGTCCGCGGCCGGCACGGCGTAGGAGGGGACGACCCGTTTCGGCTCCCAGACGAGGACGGCCCGTCCGGTGTCGACCAGAGTCTGCTGGCCCACGTCGGCCCGGACCCGCTTCGATGTCGGCTCGTACTGCAGGTCGGCGTACAACTCGATCAGCCGCTTGCCCAGATGAATGGTCATGCTGCCAATGTGCGCCCGAAGATCGCCGCCGTCAACGGCACCGCACAAAGATCAACAAGCGACCACGCCGTGGCCGCTTGTTGATCTTGCTCGGGACTACCGCTTGTCGGTCAGGCTGTCCTTGGCGTCACCGGCCGCATCCTTGAGGTGCTCGCCGGCCTGCTTGGCCTTGGCCCGGGTCTGCTCTTCCTCACCCTCGGCCTGCAGGTCGCGGTTGCCGGTCAGATCGCCGGCCGCTTCCTTGGCCCGGCCGGCCACTTCCTCGGCCTTGTTCTTGGCCTTGTCGGCGAAGCTCATCTCATTCCTCCTTCGCTCGTCACCTTCGAACGAGTTCCGTACCCGATCGCCCCGGTCCGAAACACGGCACCGGTCCAGGGCCGGAGAAACCGGTCACCACTTCGGCTCGGCCCGGACAGCGAGATCGACCAGCAACCCGTAGTGATCACTGGCGCTGATCGGACCCCGGTCGAACATCCGATCGCAGCGGCGGATGGTGAGCGTCGGGCCGTAGCGATCACACCGGACCAGCACGTGATCGATGCCGCGGAACGGCCAGTCCCGGTCGACGGAGAGCGGATTCTCGGGCAGATAGGTCGCCAACCGTTCACCCGGCCGGACCGACTCCCAGGCACTGCGATAATAGACGCTCAGCTCGTCGATCACATGTCGCCCGGTCCAGAAGCGCAGGCTGTCCGACCGCTCGTCGGCGTCCAGGTCGCCGGCCACGATCACGTGCCCCGGCGCGTCCCGGACCAGCTGCTCCAGCACCCGGGCCGCCTTGACCGTCTGGAGCACCCGCTCCCGCTCATGATCGAGTTGGTAGTCCGGGAAGTGGTTGGCGACCCAGACCCGCCCAATCGGCTGGTCGGCGAGCAGCACCTCGGTCACCAGGCAGGTGCAGGCGAAGTCGTGGGTCCGATCGGTGACGTGCAGATCGACCTCGAAGACCCGGCCCAGCGGCCATCGGCTGGCCGTGGTGATGCCCTGTCCGTCCCGCTCCCGTACCGCCTGCTGGGCCAGGTGGTAATCCGGCCCGAGCATCGCGGCCGCCTGGTCCAACTCGCCGCTCAGCACCGTCTCCTGCAAGGTGATCACGTCGGCGTCGAGCTCGCGGAATCCGTCCTGGAACACCCGGAGCCGAGACTCCCAGTCGCCGCGGATCCCCCAGGTGTTGAGCGTGACGATGCGCATCGGCTCCCTCCGGGTCGGTGATCATCCGCGGGGTACCCCGACGCGCCCGATTCCAACCGATCAGATACGGATCGCCGGGCCCGCTCTCGTTCAGAACCGAATCTGTGTTCTATTCTTGTGCCATGCTCCAGCGCTATCAGGCCCGGCACCTCGGCTCCGGCCGCTGGGGAGTCTGGGACGGAGTCGACCGCGCCTGGATCCTGCAGGGCCTGGGTGAGCGAGAGGCGCGCCGCCGGGCCGCGGAGCAGAGCACCGTGCAGGGGATCGGCGGCCAGCGCTCGGCTCAGGACATCCGACCGCTCCGGCCGCCGGTCCCGGTCGAGAGGGCGGAAGGCTGGCGGTCAGCCGGCCGGCTCGAGTGCTGGGTCCGGGACGAGGAGCACCGCTGGTGGGGCCGGGTGCTGACCCCGGACGGCGAGGTCGCGTGGATCCTCGCCGCCGATCTTCGGAAGAGTGGTCAGAGCAGCGACTCGTAGCCGATCTTGGACAGGTAGGCGCGGGAATCGGCCAGGCAGTCGAAGATGTCCCGGCCGTACTGCTGATCCTGCTCGATCAACAGGTGCTCCGCACCGGCCGCCTTGGACGCCTCGATGACGCCGGGGAAGTCCAGGTTTCCGGAGCCGACCTCGGCGAACTGCACGATCTCCCGGGCATACTCCGTCCAGGCTTCGCGGTTGCCGGCCGCCAGGGCCTCGAAGGCCTCCGCCGGCGGCAGCCCGATCCGGTAGTCCTTGAGGTGGATCAGGTCGACCACGCCGGCGTAGTTGTTGATCACCCGGACCGGATCCATGCCGCCCCGGTGCACCCAGTGCACGTCGATCTCGAACCACAGCCGCGGCGCCTCGGTCCGGATCAGGTCCAGGATGTGCCGGTCGCCGATCCGGGCGAACTCGTAGTGGTGGTTGTGATAGCTGAGCCGGATGCCCTCGTCGGTCAACCGGCCGGCGAACTCGTCCATCGTGTGCGCGGCCTCGACCAGCAGTTGCTCCGAGGCGAAGGCGGGCAGCGGCATCATGCCGATCCGGACCCGCTCGGTGCCGAGCGCCCGGCAGTCGGCGACGATCTTGTCGAACCCGTCGACCAGCGAGTCGTTGCCGCCGCCACCGGTCGGGCCGATCCCGGCCGAGATCGCGGCTACGCCCATCCCGAACTCGCCGTTGGCCTTGACGATCTCGTCCCGGGTCTCCGGGGTGAGTGCAACCTGTGACACCTCGACGCTGGAGAAGCCGGACTCGGCGAGCCGCTTCCAGATCTGGTACGCCCCCTGCTCGGCCACGTGTTGTTTGAGCATCATCGCTTGTACGCCGATCCTGACCATTCCCGCACGCTAACCAGCGACGGCAACGGATGGGAAGCGGTTGCCAGGAATTGCCGCCAGGCCCACCGGAGGCCGGCCGGGACCACGGCCGGATCGGCTGTCGACCTCGCTCCGCCACGCCGGTACGAGAGCCGAGCGTGCCGTTTCGACCCGGGGCGGGTCTACCCCCTAGACTGGCGGCGCGAAGGGGAGTATCCCACCTCGTCGCGACCGTCATTACGGGTTCCGATGCCGCAACCCCGGTCGCGATCGCGGCACCACCGGAACCACCGGTTGGTCCCGCGCGGGAGAGACGTTCGTGGCCCTGCCTTCCCTCCCGAAAGGGTTCCTGTGGAGTTCAACATCCCGCTCTGGTTCGAGATCGGCACCTATGTCGTCCTCGCCCTGATCCTCGCGTTCGACATCATCCTGGCGTTCAAGCGGCCGCACATCCCGACCACCCGGGAGTCGGGGATGTGGATCGGCTTCTACGTGCTGCTGGCGCTGGTCTTCGCCGGCGCCCTGCTGCTGCTCGGCGACGCCGAGCACGCGACCCAGTTCGTCGCCGGCTGGCTGACCGAATACAGCCTGTCGATCGACAACCTCTTCGTCTTCCTGATCATCATGGCGAGGTTCTCGGTGCCCAGGAAGTATCAGCAGGAGCTGCTGATGGTCGGCATCATCCTGGCGCTGATCTTCCGCGGCATCTTCATCCTGCTCGGCGCCACGCTGATCTCGAACTTCAGCTGGGTCTTCTACCTCTTCGGCCTGTTCCTGATCTACACCGCGATCAACCAGGCGATCACCGGACACGGCAACGACGAGGACACCGAAAACCGGCTGATCCAGTTCATGCGCCGGCGGATCCCGATCACCGATCAGTTCGACGGCGCCAAGCTCAAGACCAGGATCAACGGTCGCCGGATGTTCACGCCGGTGATCATCGTGCTGATCGCGCTGGGCACCACCGACCTGGTGTTCGCGCTGGACTCGATCCCCGCGATCTTCGGCATCACGACGGAGCCGTTCCTCGTCTTCACCGCCAACGTGTTCGCCCTGATGGGGCTGCGGCAGCTGTACTTCCTGCTCGGCGACCTGGTGCAGAAGCTCGTCTACCTGTCGTACGGTATCGCGTTCATCCTCGCCTTCATCGGCGTCAAGCTGTTCCTGCACGCCTTGCACGAGAACGAACTGCCGTTCATCAACGGTGGGCAGCACGTCGAATGGGCGCCCGAGATCGGCACCTTCGTCTCGCTCGGCGTGATCGTCGGCGCGATGGCGGTCGCAGTGATCGCGAGCATCGTGAAGCTGCGGTACGACGCGAAGCGGGCCGGCGATCCGGTCGAGGTGAGCGCCTCCCCCACCGAGGACGACGACCTCCGCTGACGTACGACGACGGACCGCCCGCCTCGGGGGAAGCGGGCGATCCGTCGACGACGGTGTGGCTCAGGAAGCCGGCAGCAGCACCTGGTCGATGATGTAGACGGTCGCGTTGGCGGTCTGCACATTGCCGCAGATCACCTGCGCCTTCGGGCCGACGGTGAAGTCCTCGCCCGAGCCCTCGACCTCGATCGACTGGCCCTGCAGGGTCATGTGCGACCCGGCGAGCTCGTCGGGCGCGAGGCGGCCGGGCACGACGTGCAGGGTGAGCACCGTGCTGAGCAGCTTCTTGTCCTTCATCGCCTTGCCCAGGGTCGCCTGATCCATCGCCTTGAAGGCATCGTTGGTCGGGGCGAAGACGGTGATGTCGTCCGTCGTGTTCAGGGTGTCGCCCAGTCCGGCCGCGCCGACCGCCTTGACCAGGGTCGACAGCAGCGGGTTGGCGCTGGCCGCGGTCGCGACCGGCTCCTGCGACATGCCGTCGAAGGAACCCTTGCCGGAGGTCGGGACCTTCGAGCAGGCCGCACCGAACGGTGCGTCCGCGGCCTCGGAGGCCGAGGCACTCGGGCTGGACGACGACGGCGCCGAGGAGGACGGGGCCGGCGCCGACGAGCCACTGGGCGGATTCGCGCCGGACGGCGTCGGGCTGCCGCACGCCGCGACGCTCAGCGGAAGGGCGAGCAGAGCCACCGCGGCGGCTGTCCTACGGAATGCGAACATGGAAATCTCCTGATCTTCGTTTCGAATCGATCTTGTGAGGGATTCGTTGTCGAACCGGATCCGGATTGGTCATCACCCGACGATGATCATCACGACCTGATCCAGCCAGCCGCCGCTCATTCGGTGGTGAAGATGATCTGGTGCCAGCCGCGGGCGCCGTCGGGAAACACCTTGCTGCGTTGCTCGGGCTGGACCTCGCCGGTCGCGTCGGTCGCCCGGACCTCGGCCGTGTGCTGGCCCGGCGGGCCGTCGTAGCCGAAGCTCCACTGTCGCCAGAGATCGACGCCGGCGTCGGTGGCCAGGCTCGCCGGCTGCCAGGGGCCGCCGTCGATCCGCACCTCGACCGCGGCGATCCCCCGCTGCTGGGCCCAGGCCACGCCGGCCAGTACGGCCCGGTCCCGGGGCACGGTCGTCAACGACTTCGGCACGTCGATCCGGCTCTGGGTGAGGACCGGCGCATCGGTCGCCCAGTCCCGATCGGTCCAGTACGCGGACCGCTCCGCGTACGTGGTGAACTCGATCCGACTGAGCCACTTGGTCGCCGAGACGAATCCGAACAGACCGGGGACGACCATCCGGGCCGGGAAGCCGTTCTTGTCCGGCAGCACCTCCCCGTTCATCCCGACGGCGATCATGGCGTCGCGGCCGTCGAGCAACGCGGCCAGCGGCGTACTGCAGGTGTAACCGGAGTCGAGCGAGTAGCTGTAGGCCTGATCAACGCCCGGCCGGATGCCGATCCGGTCGGCGAGCTCGGTGAACGGCACGCCGAGCCAGCGGGCCGTGCTGACGTAGCCGCCGCCCACCTCGTTCGACACGCAGGTCAGGGTGATCGTCCGCTCGATCATCGGCAGCGCGAGCAGTTCCCGATAGGTCAGCGTCAGCGGTCGATCCACGCTCCCGTCGATGATCAACGACCAGCCGTCGACACCGATCCGCGGCGTGATCAGGCTGATGTCGACGCGATAGAAATCGGCGGTCTCGGTGACGAACGGCACGACACCGGGCACCTGCGCTCCCGCCGGGATCGGCGCGGCCGGGGAGATCGGACGCGGCAGCCGACCGACGGCCGAGCCTGCCCCGCCGGCACGCAGCCGACTGATAGCCTCACCGCCGGCGCCGCCGAGCAAAGCCAGCGCTCCGGCGCCGCCGAGTCCGAAGATCAACTGGCGCCGGGCGCGGCCACGCTCGGCGGCCGTGGGGGATCCGACACCGTCAGCTGCTGGGCCTGCGGACCCTGAGCGAGCCGATCCGGAGCGGGCGGTTCCCGAGCGGGTGCGGCGGACCAGCAGCTGCAGGGCGGCCGCACCGGAGGCGGCCGCCGCCAGGGACGGTACGACGTCGGCCGGTGCCGCCGCCGGCCGGAGCAGGGCCATCATCACCCCGACCAGGCCGAGCCCGGCGATGGCCAACGTGGCCAGGGCGGGCCGGCGCCAGGCGAGCTGCCCGATCCCACCGGCCAAGATCACCAGGATCAGCGCGATCAGCCCGATCAGCAGCGGTTTGTCCCAGGTGCCGAAGGTGCGGACCACGAACTCCTTCGCCGGCGTCGGCGCCAGGTCGATCATGGTCGAGCCGACCACCAGCAGCGGCGAGGTCGGCGGCGCGATCAGGGCCGCAACCAGCTGGCCCGCCGCCAGCGCCAGCAGTGCGGACAGCACGCCGGTCAGGCCGCACAGCAGGCGGCCTGGGCTCGAGCGGCGGTCGGTCACACAGCCAATTCGTCACCCGGCGCGGATCGGATTGGTGACAGTCAGAGTTTCTTGATCATGGCGCGAGCGCGGCGGCACAGGCGGCGAGATCATCGCACAGCCGGCGCCGGGCTGGTCGCGGACGGCATCAAGGTCAGGATCGGGGCGTTGCGGTGCCGGAGGTGCTGGGCCGGTTCGTCGCCGCCGAGCACGTGCGGGTGACCGTCGCCGGGATCGATGCCGAACGGCCCGAGCAGTTGCTGCAGGGCGGGCTCCCAGCCGGCCGTGACCTGACTCCCGGCCCGCGAGCAGACCCGTGACTCCCGGAGCGCTTCGAGCGGGATCGCCGACAGTTCGGCCAGGGCATGATCATCGGGCACCAGCACGGCCAGCGGCTCGTATCTGATCAACTGCTGCCGCAGCTCGGCGGGCAGCTTCGGATCGCGGCCGAAGCCGACGTCGAGCCGGCCCGTCGTGAGCAGCGGACCGGCCGGCTCCGTCCCGGTCCGGAAGCGGGCGATGAACTCCAGGTCCGATGCCCGGCGCCGGGCGGCCTCCAGCACCAACGCGGGCGTCAGGTCGTGGTCCACCACGTCGACGACCAGCGCCGACTGGTCGGCCCGGAGTTCGCGCAGCGTGAGGTCGTGCAGCGCGAGCAGTTCCCGAGCCCGCGGCAGCAGGGTCCGGCCGGCCGCGGTCAGCTCGACCCGACGGGGTCGACCGCTCCAGCAGCCGGGTGCCGAGGCGGTCCTCGAGCCGCCGGACGTCCCGGCTGAGCGCCTGCTGCGCGACGAACAGCCGGTCGGCCGCTCGACTGAAGTGCAGTTCCTCGGCGACCGCGACGAAGTACCGCAGCAGGCGCAGATCCAGCTCGTCGGGCATGCCCTTCTATAGCTGATTCCGACGACCGATTGACAACGCTTCGGGTGTGAATCGGGCGAGATCAGGTGTTGGACGCCCGCGTCGAGCCGCCGTGATGGTTGAGCCATGGACAGCACAGCACGAGGACACCGGCTGATCACGGGGTGTCGTGCGTTGACCGGTCTGCTGACGGCGATCTGGGGCGCGGGCCTGCCGGCCACCGACGCCCGGCTCGATCTCGGGCCGGGCCGACTCGGCACCATGTTGTTGATCTTGGCCCTCGGCGCTCTGGTCGCGATGGCGATCACCGGCCGGCTGGTCGACCGCTGGTCCGGCCCACGGGTGCTGCGGATCACGCTGCCGGCGGCCGCGATCGCGCTGGCGATCACCGGCGGCGCCCTGCTGCTCGCCATCGCCGCGGTCGGCACGGTCGCCGGCTGAACTGTTCACCCCGGTCGATTCGCCCACTCGCCGCCGAGGGAGTCTCACCCGGTGCCGTACGCACCCTCAGCGTGGCACCGACCGGCCCGAAGGTCCCGCGCTTCCCTACCTGGCAGCTGATCGCGCTCGGCATCCTCGGCGCCTCCGCCTTCATCACCGAGGGCGCGGCGACCGACTGGTCGGGGGTGCACGCCACCAGGGTCCTCGGCGCCAGCCCGGCCGTCGGCTCGATCGTCTACGCGCTGTTCTTCGCCGCGATGACGATCGTCCGCTTCTTCGGCGACGGGTCCGGGGCCCGGCTGGGAGCCGGCCGGACGGTACGCATCGCCGGCGCCGTCGCGGCCACCGGCTACGGCCTGGTGCTGCTGTCCGGCGTCGTCGCGATCGAGCTGCCGGTCCAACTCGGCTGTGCCGTCACCGGCTGGGCACTCGCCGGAGCCGGGATGGCCGTCATCTGGCCGGTGGTGATCAGCACCCTCGGCGCCGCCGGAGCCGACGCCTCCCGGCTCTCGCTGGTCACGATGATCAGTTACGGCGGCGGCCTGGTCGGCCCGGCGCTGATCGGGCACGTCGCGGACGCGACCAGCCTGTCCACCGTGTTGTTGATACCGGCCGGCCTCGCCGTCCTGGTCGCCGGAACGGCGCCGTTGATCGTCCGCGGCACCCGCCGGCCGGCGATGCGGCCCGACGAGAGGCCGCCGAGCCGGCCGGTGTACCGGTCGCTGCCCGACCATGATCAGCAACGCCGGCAGACGTACGAGAGAGTCGGCCGGTCAGCTCTGCGAACGCACCTGCCTGGCGCTGGCCGGCGAGCTCGGGATCGAGCCGATGCTCTTTCCCGGCGACCACACCGGTTTCACCGACCATCCCGGCCCGTTCGCCGACCGGCTCCGCGCCATCGCCGCGGACCACTGACCCGTACGGCCGCGACGGCCCTGGGCCCGGACCGGTCGGCACAGGCCTAGGGCATCGCCCGATTCCGGCCGGGTCGGCGGTGGCCATCGTGGAGAGGTGAGACCCACCTATCTCGTCGAGTGCTACTGCCCGGACCCGGCCCGGGGTGGTCCGGTCGTGGCCGTCCAGCGGGTGGTGTCGGCCGCCCGCGCGCTCCGGATGGAGGGCCACGACGTCGAATACCTGGACGGCATGGTGTTGCCGAGCGACGACGTGGTCTTCTACCGGTTCGCCGGCCCGGTCGTCGACGACGTCGTCGCCGTCTGCCGGGCGGCCGGGATCCCGGTCACCAGGATCACCGCGTACACCGAGATCGAGAACAGGACCGGCGGGGATCCGGCCACCGCTGCCTCGTCGGTGTCAGGGCCCGGTGAGGTCGAGCCCTGACATCCGCCGGCCGAGCTCGGCCCGGGAGTGGATGCCGAGCTTGCGGTAGACCCGGGCGAGGTTGGCCTCGACCGTCTTCGGGTGGATGAACATCGCCTGGGCCACATCCCGATTGGTCATCCCGGACGCCGCCAGCTCGGCGACCCGCCGCTCCGAGGGGGTCAGCTCCGACCCGGCGCCCGGGGCGACATTGACCCGTTCCAGTTCGGCCCTGGCCCGGGTGGCCCACAACGGTGTCCCCAGCTCCTCGAAGGTCGCGACGGCGTCGGTGATCAGGGCCGCCGCCGATCGCTTCTGCCGCCGCCGGCGCTGCACCTGCCCCATGATCAACCGGGTCCGGGCGAGCTCGAACGGCATCGGCAGCCGCTCGTGCTCGACCAGGGCCCGTTCGCCGGCCACGACTGCGCCGTCGAGATCACCGCGAGCCACCAGCAGCAGGCAGCGACAGCGGCCGCCCAGCGCCAGCGCCCAGGGGCGGTCCAGTCGCCGGCCCGCCAGCTCGAGCTGATCGATCAGGGCCGTGGCCTCGGCCAACCGTCCGGTGCCGATCAACGCCTCCGCCGCGTCGGGCGCGAACGGTGCGGCGACCGGCTCCCCGTACCCCATCGCCAGGGTGGCTGTGACGAGCGGCCCGAGCACCCGGACCGCCGCCTCATGATCACCGACCGACAGCTCGACGAAGCCGAGCGTCACCAGCGGCCAGACCGTCGGGGCCAGACAGCTGCCGCGCTCGAAGATCAGCACCGACTCGGCGGCCGCCCGACGCGCCGCGGCCACGTCTCCGGCATAGGCGGCCACCATCGACCGGGTGAACTGGGCGATCGCCAGCGGCACGTCGGTGCCGAGTTGCAGGGCCCGCTCCATCGTGTCCTCGGCGAGCTCTCGCGCGGCCGCGAAGTCGCCACGCCAGCACTCGATGACGACCAGATGGAAGGCGCCGAACATCAGGTCGCTCTCCTCGCCGCGCTCCAGGCAGCGTCGGCGCAGGGCCAGCAGCGTGTCCAGCCCGGCGTCCAGCCGGCCGGTCCAGGCGAGCAGCAGGCCGTAGATCTGGGACGGCCGCAACATCACCGGCGTCGACCGGTCGAGCCGCTCCAGGTCCAGTGCCCGGTGCAGCACCGGCTCGTCGAAGCCCCGACCGCAGAGGAAGTCGATCATCGCCGCCGCGGCGAGGGCCTTGGCCAGCTCTTCATGATCACCGAGCCGTTCGGCGTCGGCGACCAGCGGACCGGCCAGCGCTCGCGCGTCCGGGATCCGGCCCAGATTGACCAGCACATACACCAGCAGGTTCGAGATCTCCACCCGCAGCCGCAACTCGTCGCCGGCGTCTGCGAGCGCGCGCTCCAGGTAGTCCGCCGCCTCCCGATAGCTGTCGTCGTGCAGCCGGACGGTCGCCAGCAGTCGCATCGCCTCGGCCCGGGTCCGGCCCGGCGGCAGAGTCGCGACCGCACCCTCCAGCACCGTCCGGGCCCGCACCGGATCGCCGGCGTCGAACAGGAACTCGGCCAGCCGCACCCGCCGGTCCGCGGTGTCCGCGCCGAGCCGCAGCGCCAGCCCGAGCAGCTCCGCCGCGGTCGCCGGTGCACCACGACGGCGGGCCCGGACCGCCGCGTCGTCCAGCGCGTCGACGGTCTCGGTGTCGGGCCGGACCGCCGCCAGCGCCAGGTGCCGGGCCCGTTCCTCGGGGGCGGCGACGAGTTCGGCCAGCCGGCGGTGCATCGCACGCACCTCGGCCGGTGCCGCCGCGCCGAGCACGCCGGTGATCAACAACGGATGGCTGAACCGTACCCGGTCGCCGACGATGGCGACCAGTCCCTCGGCCTCGCCGATCTCCAACAGCCGTTGGGTTTCCGCCGGGTCGAGGTCGAGCGCCTGCTGGACCAGGTCGACGGTCGGCTCGGCCACCGCCGCCGCGGCCAGCAGCGCGGGCCGGACGGCCGGGTCGAGCCGCTCGATCCGGCTCTCCACCAGGTACGCCAGTGTCTCCGACAGCACCAGTTCCGGCCCGTCGGACGTCTCGTCACCCATCGCCCGGACCAGCTCGAGGGCGTAGAACGGGTTGCCGCCGGAGACCTCGTGGATCCGGGTCATCGTCGGCCGCGGGAACGACCGGCCGGCTTGATCACGCAGCATGCTGTGCAACGCGCCGAGGCTCAGCGGGCCGATCCGGAGCCGGCTGACCGGGCCGGCGTCGTGCAGGGCGAAGGGCAGCAGTGCCGCCCGACTCTCCGCGGAACGCATCGTGGCCAGCAGCCCGACCGGCAACCGGATCCGCCGGATCGCGAACTCGATCGCCCGGATGCTGCTGGCGTCCGTCCACTGCAGGTCGTCGATCGCCAGCAACGTCGGTCGCCGACTCGCCAACTGCTCGAGTACGCCGAGCACCGCCGCTCCGGTCACCCGGGCGCCACTCGGCGGGGCTCCGGGCGCCGCGCGGAGCAGCACGTGGTCGATCGCCCGGCGCTGCGGTGCGGGCAGCGCCAGCAGGACGGCCTCCTCGACGCTGCGGAGCAGGTCGGCCAGCGCTGCGTACGGCAGCGTCGCCTCGGCCGCCGCCGGCTGACAGGTGAGCACGGTGCGACTGATCGCGGCATGGGTGATCGCCGCGCGCCACAAGGTCGTCTTCCCGATGCCCGGATCGCCGTCCAGCACCAGCACCGCCGGGCCCGTGTCGGACGAGCCCAGGAATTCCGCGACCGTGCCGAGCGACCCCTCGCGGCCGACGACTCCGCCGTCCATGTCATCAGGTTCCCACCAGCGAGCGGACCGCGCTGGGTTCGCCGAACATCAGTGTCGTCCCCGAGCGAGACGATGGGCCCAACTCGACGCGCACCGTAGGGAAAAACCCGATTCAGCGGGGGTTCGGCCGCCCTACCGTCGGAGCGACGGCAATGCGTCTCGGGCTCGAAGACGAACCGACGGCAACAGGGGGGATTCACATGCGCAAGGCGTTTCTGGTGCTGACGATCATGCTGATCGCCGGTTTGGTGCTGCAGTTCTACTTCGCCGGCATCGGCGTGTTCAGCATGCCGGAGGACGAACTGTTCCACATCCACGGCGAGAACGGACGGATCGTGTTGCCGATCCTGATCGTTCTCTGGATCGTCTCGGCCTTCCTGGCCAAGGCGGGCCGCGGCACCATCGGGCTGACGTTCCTGGCCCTGGGGCTGCTGGCGTTCCAGACCGTGCTCTTCATTCTGGCCGGGGTGCTGACCGGGTCCACGCCGCCGCCGGACGGACAGATCACCACCGCCGGCACGATCATGATCAGCTTCCATGCCCTGAACGGATTGGCGATCCTCTTCATCAGCACCGTGGTGCTGCGCCGGGCCTGGCTGTTGTCCCGCCGTCAGCCCGTGGCGGCCGAACCCGAAGAGCTCACGCCGGTGCCGTGATCACGTCGGCGTTACAGCTGGCGATCTTGACGCTGTCGGCGGCGGCCACGGTGGGGTGGGCGTTGGCCGCCGCCCGACAGTCCACGGGGTTCCGGTGGGTCGCCCTCGCCGGCTCCGTCACCATGATCAAGTTCATCCTGGTGGCGGCGCTCTGGTCGCAGGGCTGGTGGTTCGTCGGCGAGAAGGTGCTGATCGGCCTGCCCTTGGCCGTGCTGAGCGGTGCCTGGGTGGTGACCGGTCTGCGCCTGGACGCGCGGGCCGGGCGGCCGCGCTCCGCGCTGACCAGGTCGGCCCTGTTCGCCGCCACCTTCGCGGCGGCTGCTGATCTGCTGACCCAGGTCGCGATCGGCTATCCGCTGCAGCCGTTGACCGGCGCGGCCGTGATCATCGTCGTCGCAGCGACGTCCTTGATCGGTTGGTCGATGATCACCCGCGGACCCCGGTGGCGACGGCTGATCGTGGCGGCCGGAGCCGGATCGATGATCATGGTGCTGGTCGCCGCCGCGGTGCCCTGGGCCGGCCCGGCCACCGCGAGTCAGCACGGTCAACACGTCCAGCACGAGCAACCCCAACCCGGCCAGCACAACCAGCACGGTCAGCCTGATCAACCTGCCGCGGAGACCGTCTCGGTCGCCGACCTGCGGACCCCGGCCTCGGTCACCGGGAAGCGGATCCGGATGGCGCTGGAAGCGCAACAGCAAGCCGTCGGCTTGCCTTCCGGCAAGACGATCCAGGCGTGGACGTACGGCTCGCTGCCGGGCCCGACGATCACCGCCGAGGTGGGCGACGTGGTCGAGGTGACGCTGCGCAATCGCGACCTCGAGGCGGGCGCCACCATCCACTGGCACGGCTACCACGTGCCGAACGGCGAGGACGGCGTCGCCGGGATCACCCAGGACGCCGTGGTGCCGGGCGCTTCCTTCGCCTACCGGTTCGTCGCCGGGCAGGCCGGGACGTACTGGTATCACACGCATCAGCGATCCGCCGAAGGGGTGCAGCGCGGGCTCTACGGGACCCTGGTGGTGCAGCCGAAGGGTGGCCCGACCGACGATGTCGATCTTGTGCTGCCGTTCCACACCCAGGGTGGCGGCGCCCTGCTCGGGGCCGACGACACGCTGCGGCGCCAGGTCGTGCCGGCGGGCCGGACGGTCCGGCTCCGGTTGATCAACACCGACCAGGTGTCCCGCCAGTTCGTCCTGTCCGGCACGGACTTCCGGGTGGCCGCGATCGACGGCACCGACCTGATCGGGCCGACCCCGCTCCGGGACCAAGACGTCCGGCTGCCGGCCGGCGGCCGCTACGACCTCACCTTCACCATGCCGCCGACGCCGGTCCGGCTCGGGGTGATCGGCTACCGGGCGGCCGGGTTGTTGATCACCACCGATCCGGACGATCCCGATCCCGGCGCGGTGACGCCGGCTCAGACCTTCGATCCGCTGGGCTACGGAACGCCGGCCGGGCCGGACGCAGCGCCGACGAGCTTTCAGTTGGAGCGCACGGTCGTGCTCGATCGGCTGCCCCGCTGGCACGAGGGCAAGCCGGCGTTCGCGTACACGATGGACGGACAGGTCTATCCGCACGTCCCGCCGACGGTGGTCCGGGAGGGCGACCTGGTGCGGTTCCGGATCGTCAACCGCGGCTTCGAGACCCATCCGATGCATCCGCACGGTCACCACGTCCGGGTGCTCAGCGTGAACGGCCGCGCGCCGACCGGCAGCCCGCTGTGGTTCGACACTTTCGAGGTGCGTCCCGGCGAGGTGTGGGAGGTGGCGCTGCGGGCCGACAACCCCGGTATCTGGATGGATCACTGTCACCATCTCGAGCACGCCTCGCTCGGCATGATGACCCATCTCGAATACGTCGGAGTCAGTTCGCCGTTCGCGTCCGACGGACCGACCGGGAACGAACCCGAATAGGGCGTGCCCGGGGCTGGACAGGCCCTTGCCGTGATGCCACCTGCTCGCATAGCCTTCGCATTATCACATTCATTTTCGATATATCGAAACTTGGGGAGTTCCCATGCGACGGATGATCGCAGCGCTCGTGACCCTCGCGACGGCTCTGACCCTGGCAGCGACGGCGACCACCGCCGTCGGCGCGCCGGTGCCCGAGGCCGCGCCCCGACCCGCCGCCCAGCCCTCGTCCGGGACGGTGCCGGACGGCGTGTTCCTCAGCGCCAAGAACGGCGGCAACACGGTTGCCTCGACGATCCGGGAGGCGCGCCCGAGGGCGGACGGCATCCGGCACGTCGACACCCCGGCCATGATCAACCGGCTGCGCCAGCTGAACGCCACGATGTTCACCTACGACATCTGGGAGCTGAAGACCGACTGGGACGACCTGGTCAAGGAGTTCGCGCCCGCCGCCGAGCGGGCCGGGATCGACATCATGGTCTACATCGTGCCGCCCACGGAATGCTTCCTGGCCGACAAACCGCACGTGGCGGGGCGTTGCTCGCGGCCGTTCGAGAAGGACTACGTGGCCTGGGCCTCCGCGATCGCCGAGTTGTCGATCAAGCACCCCAACGTCAAGTCCTGGGGGATCGACGACTTCCTGGTCGGGCCGGCCAACACCGACCTGTTCACGCCCGAATACCTGGCCTCGGTCAACGCCGCACAGGACGCGATCAACCCCGAACTGAAGTGGTACGTCTCGATGTACCACGGTGATGTCACGCCGGAGAACATGGCCAAGATCAAGGGCAGCACCGACGGCGTGATCTACATCTACAACGCGGTGGCGTCGACGATCGACCCGACCCTGTTCGAGACCAATGTCGATCATGCCCTGGCGGTGACCGGGGCGGCCGGTCAGGAGCTGGTCCTGCTCACCTACATGGGCCGATTCCTGGACGGGATCATCCATCCCGACGCGCGCTATGCCACCGAGATCATGAAGCGGGCCGAGCCGTATCTGGCCGACGGCCGGCTGGTGGGGGTGATCGCGTACGGCACCCCGCTCGATGCGACCTCGCAGCAGCCTGGCTGGGACTATCACGCCTACACGGGCAGCGGCAGCCTGAGCCTGTCGGTCAGCAACTTCGTCACCACCACGCCGGGCAGTTTCGCGGCCGCGACCCAGCGGGTCCGAGTCGATCCGGGCGACGGCAATAAGACGATCACCTTCCGTCAGTCCGACCCGCAGGAGGGCGGCGACGGCGGCTACCAGTTCAAGCAGTTGCTGATCGATGATCAGGTCGTCTGGAGCGAGGACATCGTGCTGGACCAGCACGACGCCTGGTTCGAGGAGACGATCGACGTCACTGCCGCCTTGCAGGGCAAGCAGGAGGCGGACCTCACCTTCCGGCTGTATCACGAGCTGGGCATCGGCTGGTCGCCCAACGACCTCCGGATCGACGACGTCCGGGCCCGCGGGCTGAAGATCACCAACGGCGGCTTCGAGAAGACCACCGACTGGCAGCTGACCCGCTCCGGGCCGCAAATGCAGCCCTACATCGACCTGTTCAGGCCCAGCCGACCGGCCGAGATCTTCAACGCCATCGGTGCGGCCTACGGCCGGTATCGCGGAGTTGATCACCGGCCGATCAAGGAGCCGAAGTTCCCCGGCCTGGTGGTCAGCCCGGACAACCGGGCGATGACCGGTAACGGCCGGTTGGAGTTCGCCGTCGGGCGGGATGTGACGGTGCCGGCCAACACCTGCGCCTCGGCCTCGCAGCAGGTCCGGGTGCAGCAGAGTCTGCCGCGCTACGAGATCGACTTCTGGCATGCGGATCCGTACCAGGCGAAGTTCGACAAGTACTTCAAGCAGGTGCTGATCGACGGGGTCAACATCTGGAATCGGGATCTGGGCGACTACTGGAACTGGTTCTACATGCAGGGCTCCGATCACCAGGGCCCGATCGACATCACCGAGTTCGTCAAGGGCAAACGCTCGGTGACGATCGAATACCGCCTCTGCACGGTCAAGGAAGTCGTCGGCCTCGACGTCTCATACAACGTGGACAACATCAAGACCATCGGCCTCGACCTGGACAACGGCGGGTTCGAGCACCGCCGCGGCTGGGTGCTCCGCGCCCCCACCGCGAACGCGCCCGGTGCCGGACCCGCCGCCGGCCCGAACAGCCCGATCAAGGTCGCCATCCGGATCGCGCAACGGAAGTGAGCTCGAATTGATCACCCGGAACCGGTAGCTCCTCGCCGAAGCGGAAGGGCAGGGTGCGCGGGCCGGTCGGGCCCGGTTCGGCGATGCCGGCGGCGTGCAGGTCCGGGAGCCGGCGGGCCAGGATCGGCAGCGCCTCAGCGAGTTCGGCCCGGGCGCGCGGGGCAGTAGTGGCTGCCGCCGCCGAAGGTGAGCTGGGCGGCCGGCCGGGTCGCGGTGATGTCGGACGGAGCCTCGCCGAACGCGGCCGGATCGGTGTGCGCCGGATCGGCCAGGACGTTGATGAAACTGCCGGCCGGAATGGTCAGGCCCGCGAACTCGATCGTGTCGTCGGTGGTCCGCCAGATCGTGGTCACCACGGGCGCTATTCGCATGATCTCCTCGACCGCCCGGGGCGCGAGGTCGGGTCGCTCGGCCAGCAGCCGGCACTGGTCCGGATGGTCGAGGAACGTCTGCACCGCCAGGCCGAACTGTTGCCGGGTGGTGTCCTGGCCGGCGAAGAGCAGCGAGCTGATCATCATCCGCAGCTCCGTCGGCGACAGCCGGTCGCCGGCCTCCTCGGCGGCGATCCGCTCGGTGATCACGTCGGCACCCGGAGTCTCCCGGCGCTGCATGATCAACTCGTCGATCGCGGCGTCGAGCGCGCGCAGGGCGGCTTCGATCCGACGCAGGTGGGCGAAGTCGCATTCCTCGGCCGAGAAGTCCTGCGGCGCCTCGCGAAGCAGCGAGACGATGCCCAGCATTCGCCGTCGACGACCAAGGCGACCGCAGCTCGCCGCGGATGTTGTTGGGGCGCAGCAACGCGCGATAGCGGACGCTGCGGTCGAGCCGGCCGCCGGTGGACTCGCTCAGCACGCCGCTGTGGGTGGCGCCGGCGGTGAGCCGGGCGAACGAGTTGTAGTCCTCGGGCAGATAGGCGAACCGGGCCACCTCGGCGTCCGGCGCGGGCATCTGGTGCGCGCGAAAGCCGGTCTCGATCAGGCTGGCCGGATCGGTGGTGTGCCAGCAGCCGGCATCGTGCGGCACGGCCGCGGCCAGCAGCGCGCCGGCCTCGTCGATCAGGTCGGGGGTGCCGTGCCCGGCGCCGACCAGCCGCTGCAGGCGGTCGACGGTCCGGCTCCGGGTGCGGCTGCTCACCGGTCCAGTGTCACCCGGCCGGCCCCGATCCCGAAGCGGATTCCGATCGACCCGTCGATCACCGTAGGCTCGAGATCATGAAGGTCGCGGTGTTCTCCGATGTGCATGGCAATCCCTGGGCCCTCGACGCCGTGCTCGCCGCGGCCGAACGGGAGGGCGTGGACGAGCACTGGATCGTCGGTGATCTTGTCGCCCACGGGCCACGGCCGGCGGAGACGATCCGCCGGCTGATCGACCTGCCGAACAGCCGGGTCGTCCGGGGCAACACCGACCGGTACGTGCTCACCGGTGACCTGCCGCCGATGATCCCGGCCCTGGCCGCGGCCCGATCGGACGACGAGCGACAACTGTTGATCAACGCGGCGGCCTCGTTCGCCTGGACCAGAGGCGCGATCACCGCCGTCGGCGGCTATGCCTGGCTCGCCGCGCTACCGCTGGAACAGCGCGTCACCCTGCCGGACGGGACCCGGGTGCTGCTGGTGCACGCCTCACCAGGCCTGGACGACGGGCACGGCATCCAGGAGTCGATGACCGACAAGGAGGTGGCCGCGCTGGGCATCGCCGACGCCGCCGCGGAGTTGATCTTCGTCGGCCACACCCACCACCCGCATGACCGATCCCTGGCCGGAGTCCGGATGATCAACCTCGGCAGCGTCAGCCTGCCGGCCACCGATGATCATCGGGCGATGTGGACCCTGCTCAGCGCCGACCAGCGCGGCCACACGATCGACCGCCGCTACGCCCCGTACGATCTCGCCGAGGTCCGCCGCGATATTGATCATCAACACCATCCGGGCGCGGACTGGTTGAAGGGCAGGTTCCCGATCGCGAGCGCCGTCCCGCGGTGATCAGCCGAGCCAGCGCGGCCGCTCCTGCCCTGGTGCCCGAGCTGCTCGTCCAGGATCTCGACCGCAGCCTGGATTTCTGGTGCACGGCCTGCGGATTCTCGGTGCGCTACGCCCGACCCGAAGAACGGTTCGCCTATCTCGCGCTGGGGACGGCGCACCTGATGCTGGAGCAACTCGGTGTCGGCCGAAACTGGGTCACCGGCCCGCTCGAGCCACCGCTCGGCCGCGGGATCAACTTCCAGATCGCCGTGCCCGATGCGGACTCGATCGCCGCCGCCCTCGGCTCGTCCGGGATCGAACTGTTCCTGGCTCCGGAGACCCGTCGCTATCGCGTCGGAGCCGAAGCCGTGTCCGTCCGACAGTTCCTGGTGACGGATCCGGACGGCTACCTGATCCGGTTCCAGTCCTCGATGCGGGCCTCGGACCACAGCGACGGCGAATGACGAACGACCACGCGCGCCGGATCGAGCGGCTGGACCGTGACCTGCACGCTTTCCTGGCCGAACCTGATCGAACCGGTCGGCTGGACGCTGACCCGACGCCCGGACCGCTGGCCGGGGTCGCGGTCGGCGTCAAGGACGTCTACCGGGTCGACGGGCTGCCGACCCGGGCCGGGTCACGGCTGCCGCCGGACCTCTTCGCCGGGCCGGAGTCGACCGTGGTGACGAGGCTGCGCGCGGCGGGCGCGGTCATCGCGGGGAAGACCGCGATGGATGAGTTCGCCTACTGCGAGCCACCGGCCACGAAGAATCCGCGCGATCCACGACGTACGCCGGGTGGATCGAGTGGTGGTTCCGCCGCGGCTGTCGCGGCCGGTCTTTGTCCGGTGGCGCTCGGCTCCCAGACCCTGCAGTCGGTGATCGTGCCGGCCGCCTATTGCGGGGTGTTGGGCTTCAAGCCGACGTACCAACGCGCCCGGTTCGACGGGATCCCGCTGGCTCCGTCCTTCGACACGATCGGTCTCCTGGCCGAATCGGCCAGCCTGCTGGCCATCGCCGCGGCCCAGGCGATTCCGGACTGGCGTGGCACGAAGCTCCGGACCGATCAGGACCGGAAGTTGATCACGCTCGGCGTGCCGCCGCCCTGGGGTCTGAAACGCCTGCACGCCGAAGGTTGGGCGGCGTTCGCGGCGCAGGTGGAGCTGCTGCGCGGCGCCGGCTTCTCGATCCGGTCCGCCGGAACACCGTGGAACGAGGAACTCGATCGGTATTCGACGATCATCGGTGATCTTGTGCACGGCGAGCTGGCCCGGGTGCATGCGGGCTGGTATCCGGCGTACCAAGATCTCTATCGACCTCGTACCCGAGCGGCGGTCGAACGCGGTCTAGAGGTGAGCGACGATCGGCTGGCCGAATGCCGAGGGGCCAGGGATACTCTGGTCGCCGCACTGCAGCAGACCACGGAAGACAACGAGATCGACTGCTGGATCTGCCCGGCCACCGGCAGCGTCGCGCCGATCGGCTACGACCGGACCGGCGACAGCTGGTTGACCTCGTTCTGGTCCTACGCCGGCTGGCCGCAACTCACGATCCCGATCTTCGACGGCGAGGACGGACTTCCCCATGGCCTGCAGTGCATCGGCCCAGCCGGCTCCGACGAGGATCTCCTCACCATGGCCATGATCATCGCTGCAGCTCTTTGATCACTTGTCAGAGCTGCGGCCGGCGCTGGCCGGCGTCACGGCTGACAACTCGGCGGGAGAGGCCGAACCAGGCGACGATGCCGCCGAGCAGGAACAGACCGGCGCCGATCAGCATGCTGCGGTCGAACCCGTGGTCCAGCGCCACCGGATCGCCGCCGGCGTCCTGCGGCAGTCGCGCGAGCAGCGGCAACGCGGCGACGACGAGCAGCCCGGCGGCCCGGGCCACGCCGTTGCTGACCGCGCTGGCGATGCCGGCCCGCTCGTCGGGCACCGAGCCCAGCACGGTGGCCGTGATCGCCGGGGTCACCAGCGGGATGCCGAGTCCGATCAGCGCGACGACCGGCAGTACGTCGGTCAGGTACGAGGCCTGCGCGTCGATCCGGGTCGCCAGCAGCAGCGCCAGCGCACAGACCAGGGAGCCGACGGCCAGTGGCAGCCGCGGTCCGAGCCGCGCGGTGAGTGTCCCGCCGTGCGCGGACAGGGCCAGGGTGAGGGCGGTCAGCGGCAGCAGGGCGAGCCCGGTGATCAGCGCCGAATAGCCGGCCGTGAGCTGCAGTTGGATCGGCAGCACGAACATCACCGCGGCCAACGCCCCGTACAGGAAGAAGCTGGCCAGATTGGCGGCGCTGAACGGACGCGAGCGGAAGATGCCGAGCGGCAACATCGGTGCCTGAGCCCGCCGTTCGACCCACCAGAACGCCAGCAGGGCAGCGATTCCGAGGCCTGCTGCCAAGGTCGCGGGGCCGGGATCGGCGGCACTCTGGGTCAGCGCGTACGTGGTGCCGCCGAGCCCGATCGCCGCCAGCACCGCCCCGGGAATGTCGAACCGGCCGGACCGGACGCCGGCCCGCGGCTCCGGCACCCGAGCGATCAGGATCGCGGCCAACGCCGCCGCGATCGGGACGTTGATCAGAAACACCCAACGCCAGCCGGCCGCATCCACCAGCACCCCGCCGAGCAGCGGCCCCAGGGCGCCGGCCGCGCCGCTCAGCCCGGACCACCAACCGAGCGCCCGGCTGCGGTCATCGGGATGGAACGCGTCCTGGATCAGCGCCAGCGCGCCCGGCACCACGAGCGCCCCGCCGATGCCCTGCAGAGCCCGCCCGGCGATCAGCCATTCCAGGGTGGGCGCCAGGCCGCAGAGCAGCGAGGCGCCGGCGAACCAGGTGATCCCGATCAGGTAGATCCGGCGTCGGCCGAACCGGTCGCCCAGCCCGCCGCCGAGCAGGATCAGGGCCGACAGGGTCAGCGTGAACGCGTTGACCGTCCACTGCAGACCGGCCATGGTCGCGGTCAGGCTTCGTTCCAGGGCCGGCAGCGCGACATTGACGACCGTCGCTTCGAGCAGCACCAGCCCGGAGCCGGCGGCGGTGAGCAGCAGGGTCCAGCGCCCGGCGGGTTCGGACAGCCGGAGCCGCCCGCCGATCGACGACGCGGGCCGACCGCGATCCGTTCGCTGCTCCGCCTCTATGACCATCGGCCGCGCCTCCTCGCTGTCGACCACCCGGCCGTCCCTCTCACTATTCAGCCGTCGGCGGCGACGTGCAGCAGCAAAAGCTGACACAATCGATAAGCCTGCGTTATGAATCGAGGACTGATGGACTGGCAGGAGATCGAGGCCTTCCTGGCGGTCGCGGACGAATTGCATTTCGGTCGCGCCGCCGAGCGGCTGAGCCTGTCGCAGGCCCGGGTCAGCCAGATGATCAAGAAGCTGGAGCGCCGGGTCGGTGCCCCGTTGTTCGACCGGACCACCCGGCGGGTGAGCCTGACCCCGATCGGGCAGCGACTGCTGACCGACCTTCGTCCGGCCCATCAATCGGTCCTGGACAGCCTTGCGCGGGCCAAGGCCGCCGGTCGCGGCATCACCGGCGTCCTCGATGTCGGCTTCCTCGGCCCGCTCGCCGGCCGGGTGCTGCTCGACATCCTCGAAGCCCTGGCGGCCAGCCAACCCGAGCTGGAGCTCCGGCTGCACGCGACCGAGGTCGACGACCCGTGCCGGCCACTGCGGGACAACGAGATCGATGTGCTGTTGACCCAGCAGCCGGTGACCGAACCCGGTCTCACCAACGGGCCGGTGGTGATCGTCGAGGGGCGGGTGCTGGCGGTGTCGACCCGGCACCCGCTGGCCGGCAACGAGACGGTCTCGATGGAGGATCTCGCCACCGAGCGGATCCTGCTCCCCGGCGGCTCGGCACCGCAGGAATGGGTGGCCAACGCCCAGCCGTGGACCACCCCCAGCGGCCAGCCGATCGGCCGCGGACCGTCGGTCCGCACTTTCCAGGAGTTGATGACGCTGATCGCCGCCGGCCAGGGCAGCTGCACCCTGGCCGCGCACAACACCCGCTACCACCCGCGCACCGACGTCGCGTTCATCCCGATCCCCGATGCGCCGCCGTTCGAGTTCGGCCTGGTCTGGCGGGCCAACGCCGAGACCGCGCGGGTCCGAGACTTCGCCTCGAACACCCGGCGTCTGGTCGAGGAATGGGGCGGGCCGACCGCCATGGCCGACCGATGATCACCGGTTCGGCTGAGGGTGAACGTTGATCACACCGGACGCCTGCTGATCTACGGTGTTGATCATGACGACCCCAGCCGCGACCACCTCGTCCTACGATTCCATCGCCGACTGGTACGAAGACTGGCTCGGCGGCAGCAGCGACGATGCCACCGGCGATCCGTTCTGCACGCCGCTGCTCGACCTGGTCGGCGACCCGGCCGGGCTGAAGATCTGCGACCTGGCCTGTGGCCAGGGCCGCGTGTCCCGTCGGCTCGCCCGACTCGGCGCCGACGTCGTCGGCGTCGACGCCTCCGCCGAGCTGCTCAAGATCGCCGGTCGTTATCCGACGGACGCCCGGATCCAGTACCGGCACGACAGCGCGCACACCCTGGGCAGCTGCCCCGGCGGCGAATTCGACGGCGTCGTCTGCAACATGGCGCTGTCCGACATCCCCGACCTCGGCGCCACGATCAACAGCGCCTTCCGGGTCCTCCGCCCCGGCGGCTGGTTCGCCTTCACCGCCTTCCATCCCTGCTTCAACGCACCGCTCAGCGGCGAATTCACCGACGAGGCCGGCCGCTGGCACCGGACCGTCACCGGCTACTTCGCCGAGGGATTCTGGCAATCCGATCAACGGGGCGGGCCGCCCGCCAAGATCGGCGCCCACCACCGGACCCTCAGCACCTTCCTGAACACGCTGATCGATGCCGGCTTCACTCTCCGTCGGGTCCGGGAGCTGACCGGTCCGGCGAGCAGTGGCCGATGGCAGGAAGTCCCGGCCGTGCTCGCGGTCATCGTCGACAAACCGCAGGCCGATCCGGAGCTCGGCAGCAATGCTGACTGAGGATTGGGTCGCCCGGGTCCGCAGCCCGGCTCGGACGGCGCTGCGCACGGTGCTGCGCTGGCTCGTGCTCAAGCCGGTCAGCCGGTTCTTCCTGCGGATCCGGGTCGAGGGCCGGGAGCACTGCGCGGGTCTGCGCCGGCGGTGATCATCGTGGCCAACCACAGCTCGCACTGGGATTCCGTACTGCTGCACGGATTCCTGCCGGCCGCACTGGCCCGGGAGCTCGCGACAGCGGCCGCCGCCGATCACTTCTTCGCCGGCGGTCGCTCGGCCCTGGCGCCACGGCTGCTGTTCAACGCCTTCCCGGTGGCGCGGACGGGACGGCACTCCAGCCCGGCTCCGCGTGGGCTCGCGGTGGCGCTGCTCGCGGCCGGCACCTCGTTGTTGATCTTTCCGGAGGGCACCCGGACCCGGGACGGGCGCTGTGGTCCGTTCACGCCGGGTGCGGCCCTGCTCGCCGTCAAGCAGGGCCTGGACTGCCTCCCGATCCGGATCACCGGCACCTGGCAGGCCTGGCCCTCAGAGCAGGGCGGTCCGCGACTGCCGCGCCGCCCAGTCTCGGTGATCATCCAGCCGGCGATCAGACCAGAGTCAGGCGAAACGGCTCGGGCGTTCAACCAGCGCCTGCGTAGCACCATCGTCGGATCGTGATCGTCCCGCCTTGATCAACGGGCGATCAGCGGATCCCGGCGTCGGGTGGTTCCGACCGGACAGCATCGCCACGCCGAGGACGGTCGGCAGCAGGGTGGTCAGGAACGGGATGGAGGTCACGATCGCGGCCCGGGCCGCGATCGGGTCGATGATCAGGGCGACGGCCAGCACCCGGCCGCCGATGATCACCGCCGGGAGCCGTCGATCCGACCGGCGCGGGATCTGGCCGGCGTCTGTCGGGCAGTCGACCCTTGGAAGGGTAGGTGCGGGATGGACCGGACGGTGTTGCACGTGGTGCGGGAGCGGGCATTGGCACGTGTCCAACAGTGACGAAGGCGGTCGCGACCAGCCGCAAGAACCGGGGTTCGGTCTCAATTATCAGGGGCGGCAGTCGGGAAGTCAGTACCAGGGTCACTGCTCGACATCAACACTCCTCCGTAGCGCTCGCCTTCCCAGCTCCGAATGTTGTTGTGGGTCGCGCTCAACGTGGCTCGGCCGGATTGTGGCTAACTGAAGTTCCGCTACCGCTGAGATTCGTGCCGGTCCACCACCAGTGGGTGTCAACGGAATTGTTGTAAAGCGACGATGACCAGTAGCGAGCGAGCTGACCGACCTGCTGTTCGATGGCCGAATTGGGTCGTCGCCCACCATCGGCTAAGACGGGGACGGCCAACCCCAAGGCGAGGAGCGGTGCGATTCCGACGATGGCCGCGAGCAGCCAGCTCAGCGGCCCGGCGACGGGGCTGGCAGTGTCGGTATCCATGGCAGTAATCACGGTCGAGATATCAGCATCCTCAGATCGAGCAGGTTGGCCGACTAGTTCGCCACCGGCTGACTGTCCCCTTTGCTGCGGGAGCCTTTGGTGCGGGCGCCTCGCCGCCGCACTGGTTGCCCGCCTGGAAGAAGTCATCAACCGCGTCGTCCCATTTGTCGCCGCAGGCCGTTCCCAGGGGTTGATGCCGTGGTGGCCAGCGCAGATATCGCAGTCCACGCAGTCCTGGGTGTACCCCTCTGGGCGCGGCGCGGGGATGCTGGCCGACCTCGCCCTGGACCCCGAACTCCCCGCAGACCTTCCAGCTGCTCGTCCGGCAACGCGGATGGAGCCCGGACCGCTACGGCGCCTGGGCCGCCGGTTCGCTGATCGCGGCGACCAAGATCATTCCCGGGGACTGACCGGCTTGGGCGGCGACCGGCAACCAGGTGACAGCGATGATGGACCGATGCACAGCGAGCCCGAACAGCTGCCTCGATTTGGCCCGCTCCGCCGGGTGCCCCCGCCCGAGACCGTGGCGATGCTGACCGGCGCCGAAGCCGGCACCGAGTGGACCGCCAGCCGGATCGGCGACGACCAGGGCTATCCCAACGGCGGTCTGTGGCGGGTCGAGGCGGAGCGGCGGCGATCGACCGGGCCCAGCGCCGTGGTGGTCAAGCGGACCGGCGCCGGCCATCTCGGCACCTTCCGGGTCTGGCGGCTGAGTGCCGACCCGGCCGATCCGCAGTGGTGGGGCCGGGAGGCCGAGTTCTACCGGTCCGACCTCGCCACCTCCGGCTGGACGGCCGACGTCCGGACGCCGCGCTGCCACGTCGATGATCATGACGGATGCCTGGACCTGTGGATCGAGGAAGTCGGCGGAATCCCCGCACCGTTGGAGATCTGCCGCCGAGCCGCCGCCGGGCTCGCCCACTGGCAGGTCGCCAACGCCGCGACCGATCACGGCTGGCTGGCCGACGAGTGGATCGCCGATCACCTCGGCCGGTACGCCCTCGACAACGAGCGGACCCTGGCTCACCCCGGCTGGCCCGCCGCCATCGATCGTGGCCTCGATCCCGCCCTCCGCGACCTGGTCGGCGCGCGGGTGACCGACCCCGCCGAGGTCCGGCGCCGACTGTCCGCCTTCCCGCGGGCCCTGACCAACCACGACTTCCACAACGGCAACATCGGCACCATCGGTGATCAGGTCGCGGTGATCGACTGGGCCTACCTGGGCTGGGGCCCGATCGGCCACGATGTCGGCCATCTCGCGCTGAGCCTCGAGCCGGCCGGCGCGGCCGATCCAGCCGAAGCCTGGCGGGTCCTCGAAACCGCCTACTGCGACGCCCTCAGCGCTGCCGGTTGGTCCGACGATCCTGCCGAGGTCCGCCGATCGATGGTCGTGTCCAACCAACTCCGGCTGAGTTGGTGGATCGACACCGTGCTCGATGCGGCGGACAAGATCACCGACGACGACCTGGCCGCGAAGTCACGCCTGCTGATCTTTCTCGGCGACCTCCAATAGTCGATCACGGACCCAGCAGCCAAAGATGATCATCCGTGCAGCGGCGTCACGATCTGGCCCGTCGGCCGGGTGCCGTCGTCGTGCTCGACCGGCTGCAGGGGCAGCCGGCAGCGATCGGCGATCGCCTCCAGATGGCGCAGCATGATCCCCTCTCGCAGGCCCCACGGGCAGATCTCGACGCTGTCGACGTTCAGCGCCGTCATCGTGGTGTGGGCGACGACGGCTCCGGCCAGGATGTGTCCGGCCCGGGCGGCCGAGATGCCGCGCAGTCGGGCCCGCTCCTTGGCGGGCCGCCGGACCAGCCGTGGGATCCGGTCCCGAAGATCATCCCGGCTCAGATGGCGGCGGGCGAACGGACCCTTGCGCTGTGCCGCGGCTCCGGCCAGCCGCGCCAACTGCTTGAAGGTCTTCGAGGCCGCGACGACCCGGCGCGGATCGCCCTCCCAGCGCAGCCGATCGGACACCTCGCCGAGGGTGTCGCGGACCCGGCGGCGCAACTGCTTGACCTCCTGCCGGCGCGGCGGATCGGCGGTCAGGAACTCCCGGGTCAATCGGCCCGCCCCCAGCGGCAGCGACACCGCGAGGTCCGGCTCGGCGTCACGGCCGAGGGCGATCTCCATCGAGCCGCCGCCGATGTCGAGCAACAGCAGCCGGCCGGCGGACCAGCCGTACCAACGCCGCGCCGCGAGATAGGTCAGGCTCGCTTCGTCCTCACCCGAGAGGAACTGCGGCCGGAGCCCGGCGGCGATCTCGATCCGGTCGATCACCTCGTCCCGGTTCGGCGCATCGCGGACCGAGGACGTCACGTACGGATACAACACGTCGACCCGCTGCCGGGCGGCCTCGCGGGCAGCCTGCACGGTGGCCTCGACGACGCTCTCCATCCCCTTCGCGCTGATGTTTCCGGACGGGTCCGTCTCCTCGGTCAGGCCGGTCGACGCCTTGATCGCCTGGGCCGGCAGCGGCGGCGCACCGGCCCGGATGTCGACCACCTGCAGTTGGGCCGAGTTGGATCCGATGTCGAGAACGCCAAGACGCATGGGGAGCCAGTACCCGATCCGCCGCCCCGCCAACCGCCGCGCGGTCCGCGCTTCCGGGTGCCGGACGCATGATCAGTAAGTGCCGGTCAGAGTTCGCTCAGGTGAGCCAACTCAGCAGGCTGATGGCCAGTCCGATGATCACCAACACCAGAATGACGATGAGTAAGGTACGAATTGTGGAGTCCATGGCGGACCTGTACCCCACGATCATCGGCTGAAACACCGCGCGGCCGGTGGCTCAGGAACTCGGACCGAAGCGGGCCAGGAACGTCTCGACGGCCTGGTCGGCGATCCGCTCCAACTCCTTGTCCGAAACGGTTCCGGCTCTGGCCTGCAGGGTCTGCTCGTTCAGCGGCGCCGCCAGGACCAGCCAGGTGAACTGCTCCGCGGCCAGCCGTGGATCGTCGGTGTTGATCAGGTCGCGATCGGCCAACTCGGCGAAGGCGTCGGCCAGCGCGGCGATGTTGCGGTTCCAGCTGTTGGCCACGTAGTCGGCGGCGACCTCGGGCGACCGGGCCGCCTCCGCGGCGACCAGGATCCGCATCTGCAGCACGGCCGGGCTCAGCACCCCGGCTTGCAGGATCCGGGCCAGCCGGCGCAGCCCGCGAGCCGGATCATCGTCCGCCAACAACGCCTCGAGGTGCGGCCGCATCGCGTCCCGGCCGCGGACCACCCAGTCCGCCACCACCGCGGCGTACAACGCAGCCTTCGACGGGTAGTCCCGATAGAGCGAGTTCTTGGAGATCCGCGCCTCGGCCGCGACGGCGTCCATCGTGGTGCCGCCGAAGCCACGCTCCAGGAACGTGCGGCGCGCGATGTCCAACAGCTCGGCCCCCTGGGTGCCCCGGGGCCGACCACGCTGTCTGGTGCCACCGCCGGCGGCTCCGGGCATCCGCGTCCTCCTCATTTCAGTACTTGACAGTATCTTATTAGTCGGGCTAGGGTCAGGGCAACAGTACCAAGCAGTACTAAAACGACCGAGAGCGTGCCCATGATCATCCTCGGAGTCGTCAGTTGATCAAGAAAGGCACGACCATGAGCAACAGCAAGGGACCCATCGACCTCACCTTCACCGCCACCCTCGGCAAGGCCCAGCCGGGCGACACCTGGACCTGCGTCCAGCTGCCCGACTCGGCGACGGTCTTCCAGACCCGCGGCCTGGTCAAGGTCACCGGCACCGTGGACGGCGTGCCGTTCCGCGGCGCCTTCATGGCCCTCGGCGACGGCACCCACAAGCTGCCGGTGAATGCCGAAGTACGCAAGGCGATCGGCAAGACCGACGGCGACGAGGTCACCGTGCAGCTGACCGAACGACTCAACTGATCAACGATCAATCCGGCGGGAAGAGCGCGGTCAGCGTGGTGATCACGGTGTCCATCAGCTCGGTCCTGGTGGCACCGCCGCCGGCCTGACCGCCAGGCCGAGTCCGACCGTGTAGACGAACCGGGCCAGGGATTCCGGGGTCCGGCCGACGGGAAGATCATCCTCCGCGGCGGCGCGTTCGTACCGTTCGCGGAGCACCTGCTCGCCGATGCCTCGGCGCCGGGTGAGCTCGTCCCGTACTGTCCGGTTCTGCTCGCTGCAGGTCAGCGCGGTCTGCACGGCGAAGCAGCCGTGCGGCCGTCCCGGCTCGGTCAGCTGGGGCGCCCATCGGATCAGGAACTCCTCGGTGGCCGCCCGCGCCGTCGACTCGTTCAGCGCCTGCGCGGTGTGCGCGCCATAGACGGCGTTATACCGGTCCAGGGCCCGGAAGAACAGCTCCTGTTTGCTGCCGAACACCAGCGCTGGCGGCCGGCGTCCCCGGTGCGGCGATCGTGCTGCTGACCGAGGACGCTTGAGATGCCCGCCACCAGCGTCCTCGCGGTGCCGCGGCCGGGCGCCGCCCTGGAAGAGCACCGGCGAGTTGCGTACGCCGCGGCCGGACGACGTCATGATCGACATCGCCTACTGCGGCATCTGCCACACCGACATCCACCTGGCGCACGAGGAGTGGGGCGCGGCCATCTTCCCGATGGTGCCGGGCCACGGCGAGAACGCAGAGTGCAGCGGCGACGCGGACCTGGAAGGCGCGGAGTGAGCGGGACAGCGGCATGGACGGTTCCTCGGAATGTGATGACCTCGCGGACAGTTCGAGAACACCCTGCCCGGGCTCCCGGCCGAGGTCGTCAGAGCTGGAACGACATCTTGCTACGTCCTGCGACGTACCTGCTGCAGGAAGGACGAGCCGAGTGGGAAAGGGTAGGACCATGATCAGGAACCTGCGGCGGGTGGTGTTCGCCGTCCTGACGGCCGTCCTGGTCAGCGTCGTGATGGTGGAACCGACGGCCGAGGCGGCGGGCGGTCTGACGAGCTGGAACCGGACGACCGTCTACGTGGTGAACGAGCTCGGGTCGGGGTGGCCGGTCGGCGCGGCGGCCGAGGCGTGGAGCAGCCCGTCGAGGCTGGACCTGATCGTCCAGAGCCGGTGTTGGTGCGGCACGAGTTCGGGCACGCGCTCGGGTTCAACCACACCTTGAAGCCTGACGTGATGAACGAGCAGATCACCGAGGACGGCTGCCCGCTGCTCGGGGCCTACCACGTACAGACACTGCGCGAGGTGTACGGCCCGTAGAGCCGACTCCCCACCGGCGCTCGGCGGCCACCCCGGGGCAATGACGGTCAGGAGACCCAGGAGCCGGGCCGGTGCTCGGGCACCCGGAGCCGGCTGACCAGACCGCAGTGATCGGTGGCCCAGATCCCGTCGACGGGCTGATCGAAGATCAGCTCGCAGTCGGCGACCTCGAGTGCCGGGCCGTGGCTGCCGCACCTGATCATGATGTAGTCGATCCGCCGACCCAGCTCCAGGGCCATCTCGCCGGCCCGGACCAGCGGGTTCCGCGGCGTGAAGGTGTGGCCCGGTTCGTCGGGATGGACCGCGTCCCACGCGTCCCGATAGGCCACGCTGCAGCCGTCGAGCGACTGCTTGCCGGTCCAGAATCGGACACTGGCGGAATCCGGGGTGTCGTCGAAGTCGCCGAGCAGCACGACTTGATGATCTTGGCCGGCCAGTTGATCTTCGACGAACCGCGCCGCGGCCACCGCCTGCAACTCCCGCTCCCAGGCGGACCCGACACAGTAGGTGGGCTTGTGGTGCACGAACACCGTCCGCCCGAACGGTGTCGGCAGCTCGATCTCGGCGACGACCACCGCCGCCCAGGGTAGGTCCACCCGATCGGTCACCCGCAGGTCGAGCTCCCGGACAGCGCCGACCGGCCAACGAGTGGCCAGCACCGCGCCCACCCCGTTCGGCGATCGCACCGAGTGCGGCAGCAGGGTGAAGCCCTCGTCCAACAGTTCGCCGACCTGGTCGGCGTGCTCGTCACCCCAGACGGCTTCCTGCAGTGCCAGCACGTCGGGCCGCAGCCGGGCCAGACCGGCTCGAAGCAACTCGCGCCGCCGTGGCCAGGCCGCGTGTTCTGGCGACAACAGGTTGACCGTCGCCACCGTCAGCACGTCCTCGTCTCCACTGTTGATCACACTTCCTCCTGACCGGTCGCCGTCGGCTGACTCGTGTTGCAGTACCCACCGCGGCCGCCGGGTATCGCCGATCCCGCTCGAGAACACTCGCTTCGGTGCGAAGATGTCCGCACCATGGAGTCCTACGTCGAGCGTCCGCCGATCCCGGAACTGGCCGGGGCAGTGCGGACCGTCTGGATCCAGCGCACCGGCGCGACGGCGTACCACCAGCGACACCTGCCCACGGGTGGGGTGGAGCTCCAGTTTCCGCTCGGCAGCCAGCCACACCTGGTCGGCCCGCTGACCGGTCCGCAACTCGAGATCATCCCGCCGCACACCACAATCGTGGGCGTCCGGTTCCAACCGGGTTCGGCGCCGCCGCTGCCGACAGTGCTCGACGAGCTGCTGGACCAGCGGCTGGCCCTGACCGAACTGTGGGGCCGAACGGTGGATCCGCTGGTCGCGGCGATGGGTCGGGCCCGGACGCCCGCGCGGGCGCTGATGATCTTGCAGACCCGGCTGCTGCAGGAGTTCCGCCGCACCGCCCGCCGCGATCCGCTGGTGGCCGCGGCCGTGCGGGCACTGATGCCCTGGCACCCGGTCAACATCGACACCCTGGCCGGTCAGCTGGCCCTCTCCACCAGCCAACTGCGCCGCCGCTGCCTGCACACGGTCGGGGTCGGCCCGAAGGTTCTCCAGCGCACGTTGCGATTCCAGGGCTTCCTCGCGCTGGCGCAGGCCGGCGCCACGGCCACCGGACGGCGGGGAGCGGACGGCATGGCCGGGCTGGCGATCGACGTCGGGTACGCCGACCAGGCGCACCTCAGTCGGGAATGCCTGCGGCTGACCGGCCTCACCCCGCGCCGACTGCTCGGTGGTGATCTCGACCGGTGCGCCTGCGGCCATGATCATTCCGCGTCGTACCGGCCGTTCCTCGGCACCCGGGCCCTGCCGCCGCTGCGCAACTGACCTGCTCGATTCGTTCAAGACCGGCCGGCCCTCCGTGCCTAGGGTCGGGCCCATGATCCTTGTCACCGGCGGGTTGGGCATGATCGGTGCCCACACCGCCAGCGCCCTGGTCGACCTCGGACAGCAGGTCGTCGTCACCTCGCACCGCCGGTCCGAAGTCCCGTCGTTCCTCGTCGGCCGGGTGACGGTGGAAAGCCTCGATGTCACCG
The DNA here is from genome assembly GCA_963746025.1 of uncultured Actinomycetota bacterium. Taxonomy (GTDB): domain Bacteria; phylum Actinomycetota; class Actinomycetes; order Propionibacteriales; family Propionibacteriaceae; genus Microlunatus. The sequence continues at coordinate 170,028 of CAVUZU010000006.1, read as the reverse complement.
ACCGGGACGCATTCCTCGCCCTCGGTGATCGGCACCGGATCAGCGACATCGTGCACCTCGCCGGCTCCATTCCCGAAGATCCGGTCGACTTCTTCCGGACCGACCTGACCGGGCTACTGAACGCACTGGACGCCGCCCGGGCCTGGCGAGTGCGCCGATTCGCCGTCGCCAGCAGCCTCGCCGTGTACGCCGGCCGGACCGAGATCCCCTGGCACGAGGAGCTCGCGCTGCCCTCCGCGCAGTTGCCGCATCTGATCGTCGCCTTCAAGAAGGCGGTCGAGCCGATCACCACGCACAGCCTGCAGGACAGCGGCGTACAGCCGGTCATCCTCCGGATCGGCAGCATCTGGGGCCCGCTGATGGACCCGGAGTCACCGTTCAACCCCATCCCGCCTTACATCAGCGCCGTGCTGCGCGGTGATCGGCCGAAGCCGCTGTACGCCGACGACGGCGGCGACAGTTGCTATGCGCCGGACGCCGGGCGCGCGATCGCGCTGCTGACCGCCGCCGAAACCCTGCCGCACGAGCTCTACAACGTCTCGGCCGGACGATCATCGACCAACCGCGAGCTCGTTCAGGCCCTCGAGTCGATCACTCCCGGACTGCAGCTCGACCTCACCCCCGGCCGGCAGCACGGCCCCGACGAAGACCCGTACCTCGACATCACCCGGCTGACCCAGGACACCGGCTTCACCCCGACCTACGACGTCGCCGCGGCGGTCGCCGACTATGTCGCATGGCGCGCCGACAACCCCCGCTGAAGGAGTTCTCGATGCTCGATCCCCAGGTGCGCAAGGTCCTCGACGGCGCCCCGTTCGCCCACCTCGCCACCATCGGCCCGGACGGCGAGCCGCACTCCACGCCCGTCTACGTCGGCACCTACGGTGACCGGATCGTCCTCTTCACCGGCCCGACCATGCGCAAAGCCCGCAATCTGCGCCGCGACCCACGGCTGGCGCTGTCCATCGCACCGGCCGACAACCCCTTCGAGCCGGTCGTCATCCGCGGCCGAGTGGTCGAATGGATCGAGGGCGATCCGGCCTGGGAGATCATCGATCGGCTGGTCGCCAAATACATCGACGAGACCTACCCCCGCGAGCAGGAGCGCCTGGTGGCCGTGATCGAGCCCGACCACCAGAGCGTCGGGATGGGCTGAATAGCCTGCCGCGAGAATTAAAACGGGCCTCTGACCAGGTGGTTAGCCGCATCACCAGGTCGATAGGGGGTTCCCAGGCGGCGCCTTCTCTGTGCAAGATGGTTACATCCATTGCAACTGAGGAGGCAAAAATGAACATGCCGCCGAAGAAGGTCAACGGCCGGCTGGCCGCTGCGGGCTCCATTCTCGCGGCCGCCATCATCACAGTCACGACGGCCGCCACGGCCGTCCCGGCGCAGGCCGCTGCGGGCACCTGCCCGACCACCGGAACGCTCAGCCGAGGCTGGACTCCGGATGGCCATGACGGCCTGGACATCGCCAACGCCCACGGCACTCCGATCCTCGCCGCGGACGCCGGCGAGGTGACCCATGCCGGTGCCGCCAGCGGCTACGGCAACTGGATCCGGATCCGGCACGCCGACGGCTCGGTCACCGAATACGGGCACATGCCGCAGCCGCTGCAGGTCGCCGTCGGAAACCAGGTGACCGCGGGTCAGCACATCGCCGACATGGGCAGCGAGGGCCAGTCCACCGGTCCGCACCTGCACTTCGAGGTGCACCGCGACGGCGGCTTCAACCACGCCGACGAGCCGTACGCCTGGCTCGCCGAGCACGGCGTGCCCCAGGCCTCCTGCCCCGCCGGCTGACCCCGCGTTCCCTGAGCCCGGTGATCAACAACGTTCCCTGAGCCGGTAGCAGGGCGGGCCAGGTGTGCCCCGTCGTCGTGGGCGACGAGCCTGATCGGGCTTGCCCTTCGACAGGCTCAGGGAACGAAACCCTCTCTCAATCAATACCGTCCGGTCTCGGATTCGGTCGGTTCATCGACCCGTACACCGGACAGGTCCGCGGCGTCCTGACCACGTTCGGCGAGTGGTTGCCGCTGCGGACCAACGGCCATGGTCGCGGCCGGCTGCTCACCTGGCACGGGGCGTTCGGTCCGTGGGCCGCGTTCGGCATGCTGTTCCTGTCCGCGCCGGCCTCACCTGGTCCCAGTTCGCCGGCGCGAACGTCAGCGAGTTGCGCAGCCAACTCAACTGGACCAAGCCGGTCGTCGACACCACGCTGCCCGGCTCCACCCGGTCCGGCGCCACCCGGTCCGGCACCAAGATCACGATACCGGCGGCTGATCAGCCCGGCACGACCCGGCGCGTCCTCCAGGCCGCGTACGACAGCGGTCTGACCGGCCCACTGGCCGTCACCCCGGGCGAGGCGGGGCAGGCTTGGACGGTGTCCCAGGTGCAACGATCATGGCCCTCGCTGCAGGACTCCCTGGCGGTCGACCCGAGTTCCGGACAGATCGTGCAGCGGGTCGGCTTCGCCGACTGGCCGGTCGTGGCGAAACTCGCCCGCTGGGGCATCGACGCGTACATGGGACTCCGCCTCGGCTTGGCCAACCAGCTCGCCCTCGCTGCCCTGGCCGTCGGGTTGACCTGCATGATCAGCTGGGGCTACCGGATGTGGTGGCACCGCCGGCCCACCCGGGCCGGCGGCCGCCGTACCGCACCGGCCCTGGGCAGCAGCCAGGCGCCCAGCCGGATCGCTCTGCTCACCCTCACCGGCCTCGCCATCCCGGTCGCGATCTTCGCGCCCGTGCTCGGCGGATCACTGTTGATCTTCCTGACCCTGGACGCGATCAGGTCCGTCGTCCAGCACCGCCGAGCCCGGGACCCCGCAACTGAGCCCGTCGCGAATCCGTAGCCGATCAAGATCATCAGCTGACCGACGCACTGAAGTTGCTGCGGATCAGTCCGGCCGGATCGCGCTCGGCCTTGATCCGGCGCAGCCGCTCGATGCTCGCCGGGGCGAGGGCGTCGGCGAGCGTCTCGGTCGGGTTGAGGAAGGTCACCGGCTTGCGGCCGCTGACCGGCAGCGCGGCGGCCAGCGCAGCCTGCTTGATCATGATCGACTCGGCGACGGCCGGGCCGGTCGGGATCCCGAACAGGTAGACCAGGGCCGGCTCGGTCAGCGCGCCGAACGGGCTGTCGCTGGGCTGGCCGAAGGCGCCGCCGAGGTGACGCAACTGGACGGTCAGCAGCGGGCTGATCGGCTCGGCCAGCAGGGTGCCGATCACGTCGTCGTCCAGGGCGGTCAGCAGCTCCGCCCGGGACTGGCCCGGAGCGGGATCGGTGGGCTCGGCCGTGATGCCGCCCAGTTCGGAGACCTGCATCGGCCGCCGGGTGTCGGCCAGCGGCTGCGGCAGCCGGTCCAGCTCGGCGAGCAACGCCCGGCCCTTCGCCTCGTCGCCGAGATAGGTCGAGTCGATGGCGATCATCGGCTCGGCGCCGGGGAAGTGCAGCAGTTCCAGCCAGCTGGTCAGCTCGGCCGGTGCGGCCCCGGTGATCGAGCGGTACGCGGCCGCCACGGCCGGTGCGTGCCCGGCATCCCACAACATCCGGCCACCGAACAGGGCCGGGGCGTCGCGCAGCGCCAGTTCGAGTTCGGTGACGATGGCGTAGTCCCCACCGCCGCCGCGCAACGCCCAGAACAACTCCGGATCGGACTCGGCGGTGACCCGGTGCGACTCCCCGGTGGCGGCGACCACCTGGAAGGCGGTGGCGCTGTCGGCGACCCAGCCGAAGACCCGGCCGAACCAGCTCAGGCCGCCGCCGAGCACCACCCCGGCGACGCTGACCACCGGCGAGCTGCCGGGCAGGGCGGTCAAACCGTGCGGGGCGACGGCGGCCTGCAGGACGCCGGAACGCACTCCGGCGCCGATCCGGGCCCGGCGGGCGGGTGCATCGATCACGAGCCGGTCGAGCCGGCCGGTGCGGAGCAGGATCGTCCCCGCGGTCCGGCCGCTGGCTCCGTGACCGCTGGGCTGGGTCGAGATGCCGAGCCCGGCTTCGGCGGCGTACCGGACGAGCGCCGCGACGTCGGCCGCATCCATGGCCTCGACGACCGCGACGGCCGGCTGCTCGACCGCCAGGTTCCACGGCCGGCGGACCTGGTCGAAGGCCGCGTCGTCGGGCAGCCAGACTCGGCCGCGGACGGCCTGACGGAGAGAAGGTCCAGCATCGATCGACATGATCACTCCTTGGGTTGAGATAGCGTGCGAAGCGTGGTTCAGCGCCTCACCCAGTTCGTCGGATCGTGCGACCGGAATGTGACAATTCGGCCGGAAAGCCCAGCAGGCAAGGATGTAGACGATGTCCATGGCGGAGAGCGCCGAGCGTGAGCTAGCGCGCGAGTTCGCGGCGCAGCGGCCACGGCTGCGGGCGATCGCGTACCGGATGCTCGGCTCGTACTTCGATGCCGAGGACGCCGTCCAGGAAGCCTGGCTGCGGTTGCAGCGGGCCGACGCCGGCGCGATCGAGAACCTCGAGGCGTGGCTCACCGTCGTCGTGTCGAGGGTCTGCGTCGACCAGCTCCGCGGGAAGGAGTCCCGCCACGAGGACCTGGCGGCCGAACTGCCCGACGACGGGTCCGCTGCCCAGTCCCGGGGACCGGAGGCGTCAGCCCTGCACGCCGAGGAGCTCGGCACGGCCATGCTCGCGGTGCTGGAGACGCTCGGCCCGCTGGAACGGCTCGCCCTGGTGCTGCACGACATGTTCGGGTTGTCCTTCGACGACATCGCGCCGATCGTCGAGCGGACGCCGGCCGCTGCCCGGCAGCTCGCCTCCCGGGCCCGGCGCCGGGTCCGCGGGGTCGATGTCACCGCCGAACGGGCCCGGCAACGCGAAGCCGTCAGCGCCTTCCTCAGGGCCTCCCGGGACGGCGATTTCGGGATGCTGCTGCAACTCCTCGACCCCGAGGTCGAGCTGCGCTCCGATGCTGAGGTGGTCGCCGCCGCCGCGGCCTACGGTGCCGACGGCGCGCCGCTGCTGCAATCCCGGCTCCACGGCGCCGACGCCGTCGCCCGGATCTTCGCCGGTCGGGCGCAGCAGACCCAGGTCGCGATCATCGACGGCATGCTCGGCGCCGCCTACGCGCCGGCCCGGGCCCCGCAGGCGATCTACACCTTCCGGTTCGCGGGCGACCGGATCACCCGGATCGATGTCCTCGGCGCCGCCGATCAGCTCGCCGACCTGGCCGTCACCCTCGAGTGAAGTCCGAGCCGGTCGACCGGCACCGGCTCGAAGTCGTTGCCCAGAACGAAATCCGGATCTTCAGTCGGGTGTCAGCCGTCGGTCAGCCGCGGGGCGGGAACGGATCGTCCTGATAGGTGAACTCGTCCTGGATCTTCCCGTCCTCACCGTGCACGACCACCTGGGACGGCATCGACGACTGCGCGGCCTTCCGGGCCAGCGCGATCGCCTTGTCCTTGACATCGCTGGTCGCGACCTCCTGTTCGCCGTTCTCGACGTGCCAATGCCCGCTTCGCGGCACCACATGCAGCACCGTCCGATCCATCGTCATCACCCTCCTCGTCGCAGTTGATGATCGGTATGTACCCAACCGGCCTCGCTTGTGACGGTCAGCAGGCAACCTTCTGCCGAGTCCGCGAGGAGGGGCGAAATGATCAAGACGAAGGGTGGCTTCCGGTCGGTTTGGGGCGCCGCGGCGACGGGTACGAAGCCGCCTGCCGCGTCGCGAGGCTCGATCCACATACCGACAGGGGAATCCCATGTATCTACACACGCAACAGTTGATCAACGAGATCGCCTCCGACGAACCCGATCCGGCCGCAGCCAACGCGCTGCAGGAAGGCCTGGGCGGCCAGTTCGGCGAGATGCGGACGATGATGCAGTACCTGTTCCAGGCGATCAACTTCCGCGGTGACGCGGCTTCCAAGCCGTACAAAGATCTCCTTCAGGGGGTGGGCACCGAGGAGATCAGCCACGTCGAGCTGATCGGCACCACGATCGCCCGACTCCTGGACGGCTCTCCCGAATATCGGGGCAGGAAGACCGATCCAGTCGACAAACCCGGTGCGCAGGGGGCGACGCCGCTGAAGATCGCGCTCGACACGAGCAACATCCACCACTACCTCGTCGGCGCTCAGGGCGCGCTGCCGGTCGACGCCGCGGGCAATCCCTGGTCCGGCTCGTACGTCTACAACAGCGGGAACCTGATCTTGGACCTGCTGTACAACCTGATGCTCGAATCGACCGGCCGGCTGCAGAAGTGCCGGATCTATGAGATGACCGCCAACAAGACCGCCCGCTCGACGATCGCCTATCTCATCGTCCGTGATCAGGCCCATGAGAACGCCTTCGCCAAGGCGCTGGAGAGCCTGGGTGTGAATTGGGGCAGTGTCCTCCCGATCCCGAAGACCGACGCGGCGCGCTATCCCGAGGTCAAGAAACTGCTCGACCAGGGCCTGCAGAGCATCCAGTTCACGTTCGGTGCCGATGACGAGAGCCAGGCGGCCAAGCTCTACCGCGGCGCCTCGCCGTCGAACGACGGCACCGAGTTGAGCACGGCGATCATGCCTGAAGGTTTCCCGATGAAGATCGCTCCGGAGCGCAAGGAGGAGTTCTCACCCGGGCTGGACAAGGAACTGCTGGCCCTGATCCAGGCCACGGCCGAGGTCGAACTCCAGGCCGCTGACACACCGAAGTGAGTCGAGGAGCCGATCGATGCTGCTGCCCCGCCCCCGCGGCGACCTGAGCGACACGGTCGCGGCCGGTATCCGGAACCCGGACGCGCCGATCATGGTCCCGGCGATCCCGGATCCGCAGGAGGTGCTCGGCGACGCCGACTTCCAGCTGGCCCTGTGGATGATGTACGAGCTCCACTACCGGTCCTTCGAGGACGCGGCGGTGGATGCGGAGTGGTCGCCCGCCCTGCTGACCGTGCGCAGAAGGCTGGAGGCGGCGTTCGACCTCGCCGTAGAACAGGAGTGCGCGGGCTACGTCGACGAGCTGGCGTCGGTGGACCCGGCGGACTTCCCGGACCGGCTGTTCGAGCTGACCGAGACGTTCGTCACCCCACCGGTGTCCGAGTTCGTGCAACGGCGGGCCGATCGTGATCAAGTCCGGGAGCTGTTGCTGCTGCGGAGCATCTACACCCTCAAGGAGGCCGACCCGCACAGCTTCGCCATCCCTCGCCTCACCGGCGCGGCCAAGGCGGGACTGGTGGAGCTGCAGTACGACGAGTACGGCGACGGGCGGCCGGAACGAATGCATCAAGATCTGTACGCGACGGCCCTCCGAGCGGCGGACCTGGATCCGAGCTACGGCGGCTACGTCGGGGTGGTGCCGGCGGAGACGCTGGCGATCAGCAACGTGATCTCGCTGTTCAGCCTCCGTCGCTCCCGTCGTGCGGCGGCGATGGGGCACCTGGCGGCCTTCGAGGCGACCAGTTCGGTGCCGGCCCGGCGCTACGCCGCGGGGATCCGGCGGGTCGGCCTCGGCGATGACGTCGCGCGCTACTTCGACGAACACGTCGAAGCCGACGCGGTGCATGAGCAACTCGCCGTCCGCGGCATCTGCGCGGCGATCATCCGGGAGGAGCCGCAGCTGCAGGCCGAGGTCGCCACGGGCGCGATCGCCTGCCTGGCCATCGATGCCCGAGCCGCGCTGCCCCTGCTGGAGGCCTGGCACGACGGCCGGCATCTGGTGCCGCCGCCGGCATCGCCGATCCCCGTCCAGGATGCCGCGGTGTCGTCATGACCGGATCCCGAGAGATCATCATCGCCGGCGGAATACTTCGCTGCTTCGGCGCCGACCGGATCGACCTCTCGGCGAGCCCGGACGGCCCGCTGCTGATCCGTGGTGCCACCCGGCTGGTCGACGACCAGGGGGCGGCGCACCAGATCCAACGGCCCGTCGTCGCCGTCTGCCGCTGCGGCGGGTCGACCCGGGCACCGTGGTGCGACGGGATGCACAAGTTGATCAACGCCCGGGATCGTGAACGCGGCGAGCAGGCGTCGAGTCCGCCGGCTGCCTGATCGCCCTGCCTCCAGCCATCCGGGCGAGGAATCACGGCGCGTCGGAAACGCCGTCAGCTCCGTGATCATGATCCTCGCCGCCCGCTTCGTGATCATGAGTCTGCAGTGGCTGGGTGGCCGGCCCTTCCAACACGGAGCCGTCGGCGGCGAACCGCGATCCGTGCAGCGGACAGTCCCAGGTCTGCTCCAGGTCGTTGTAGCGGACGATGCCGCCGAGGTGGCTGCAGACCGCGGACACCGCACACCTGGTGCCGGCCACGGTGGAGACCGCGGTCGGCCGGCCGTGGATCGTGCCGACCACCCCAGCCCCCTCGGCGGGGACCCGGTCGGCCGGCCGGAGCGGATGCAGTGCGGTGGCGGCCCAACCCTGGACGGTGGCGGCCGCGACCCCGGCGTTGGCCGCAACAGCCTCGACGACCGTGTTCGGACGGCTGATCCGCCGGGACAGTGTGGCGGCCCAGTCGGGCTCGTGGCCGTGCAGTTCGGCGGTCAGGTGCAGCGCGGCCATGGTGGCGCCGGTCATCCCCCACTTGCCGAAGCCGGTGGCGATCCAGACGTGGCCGCCGCCCCTGGGCAGTTTCCCGACGAAAGGCGTGTGGTTGTGCGACTGGTAATCCTGGGCCGACCAGGTGTGGGTCGGCTCGGCTCCGGGGAACCAGCGCCGGGTCCAGGCCACCAGGTCAGCGACCAGGTGGGTGGGCGGCTCGGCGTGCCGGCCGACGACATGACCGTTGCCGCCGACGAGCAACAGTGGTCGACCCCGGTGGGTCGCGGCCCGCAACGACCGGGTCGGACTGTCCACCGACAGATACATCCGCTCCGGCACCGATCCGGGCATCGCGAACGCGACGACATAGGACCGTTGCGGGGTGAGCTTGGCGAAGTACAGGCCGCGATCCAGGATCGGGATCCCGGAGGCCAGCACGACCTCATCGGCGGTCAGCTCGCCGTGCTCGGTGATCACCGTCGACCGCTTCTCGACCCGAACGTCGAGGACCCGGGCCCGTTCGACCACGACGCCGCCGAGACGGCGGAACTCCCGGGTCAGAGCCGCGATCGCTTCCATCGGGTCGAACTGGGCCTGCTCGGCCAGCCTCGTCCCCGCGACCGGCTCGAACGGCAACTCGGTGCCGACCTCGACCACCAGGTCCAGGCCGAGCCTCCGGCCCAGTTCCTGCTCCTGCCAGATCGCGTCGGCCCGCTGCTCGTCCATCGCGTAGCTGACGGCGTCGCGTCGTTGCACGTCCACGCCATGTTCCGCACAGAACCCCAACAGCCATTGCTGACCGGCGGCGCTACCGTCCAGGTAGGCCTGCGCCACGGCTTCGCCATGCGCCTTCGCCACGGCGGACAACTGGGTTCCCTGCAGCAGGCTGATCTTGCCGGTGGTGTGCCCGGTGGTGACTGCACCGACGCTGCGGGCCTCCACCACGACGACTCGCCGACCGGCGCCGGCCAGCAGCACGGCGGTGGTCAATCCCGTCAGCCCTGCCCCGACGACGATCACGTCGTAGTCGCGCCGGTCCGGCCAGTGATCGACTTCGATCCTGGCGGAGCGATCACGCCACAGCGAGACCGTCGAATTCACCGGCGCCATGATGTCCTCCTCGGCCGGCGTGGGTCAGACCGCGGGGGATCCGCCGTTGATGTCGCCACGCCAAGCGCCGGTCTCGGTACCGCGACTTTCGATGAACCGTTTGAAGTCCTCGGCCGCCTTGTCGACCTGACGCTGGTCGAGATTCAAAACGGCGCCGGCCTGCTCCACCAGGCCCTCCGGTTCCCAGCCGAGCTCGATGTCCACTCGGGTCGCGCCGTCACCCAGGGGCACGAAGTGGACCCGTCCGCCGTGACCACCTGTGTCACCGCCGACGCTCCGCCAAGAGATCAACTGGTCCGGTGTCTGCTCGACGATCTCGGTGTCGAACTCCCGGGTCGCCCCGCCGACCTTGACCACCCAATGGTTGCGGGTCTCGGTGGTCTGGGTGATCGACTCCACTCCGTCCATGAAGTGCGGGAAGGACTCGAACTGGGTCCACTGGTCGTAGGCGGTCCGGACCGGGACGTTCACATCGACTGTCTTCTGTACGGTGCTCATGACTCTGCCGTACCCAGTGCGCCGCGTCGCCAACCCCGGCTCGAGCCGGGGTGCCGCGGTTTGTCCCGCTCGGCGGCGGGTACAGGTCACCTTCCTTATATTGCTTCGGATTCATTCCTGACAAGGACGACGGTCATGTTCCCCAGCCAACCGCTTGCCATCTATCTGAATGATCATCTCGCCGGTGCGACCGGCGGCGTGGAGTTGATTCGGCGTATCGCAGGGGAATCACGAAACACCGTCGTCGAACCCGCGACCAGGCGATTGGCCACCGAGATCGCTGCGGACCGGGAGGCCCTGACCCGCATCATGGGCGATCTCGGCATCGGGATCGACCGCGTACGAGTCACGCTCGGCTGGCTCGGCGAGAAGGCCGCTCGGCTGAAGACCAACGGCCGCGTGCTGACCCGTTCACCGCTCAGCCTGCTATTGGAGATCGAAGCCATGCGCCTCGGCGTCGAGGGCAAGATCTGCCTGTGGGGATCGCTGCTGACCCTGGTCCCACGTCATCCCGAACTCAACAAGGCCGAGCTGACCCGACTGCGCGAGCGCGGCCGGCACCAGGCGGACGAACTCGAGAGCCTTCGGATCGCGTTGGCGGTCGACCGGCTCACCGGACCGTGAGTCCCGCGGCCGAGTTGCGCCTCACTTGACATAGTCGGTTGCCGTACGATGCACTCGTATCACCTCTAGCAGCAGGGGACGCCTCGTGGATCGAGGCACCGAACTGGGCTGTTAGAGGTGATCATGGAAGATTTACGCGAGGTGTCGGTCCGCGAGTTGATCATGCGACTCACGGCCATCGAGCAATCGATCCGCGGCACGGCGACTTTCAGCCAGGACGGTGGTGACGCCACCCATCGGCCACTCAACCAGGACCTGATCGATCTCGCCCGGCGGGAAGACCAGATCATCAGCGAACTCCGCCGGCGGGAGAACGTCCTCACCCCGGCACCCTTCACCATGCCGACCAGATCCGTACCGGTGCGGGCGGAAGCCGACGCGAACGCGGCCGCGACGGATCCGGCGAAGGCATGACCGAACCTGGATCGTCGTCCGGGCGATATTCCGGCCGCAAGGTCTGACTCCGGGTTTGCGCGGGCGGTACGCCATGCCCGCCAGCCACCCGGTGGCGCTGTTTCTGATCCGCGTCGGTTTCTGATCTGCGTCGGTCGGGTACTGAAGCCTGTACCCAAGATCTGAAGGGGCTGACCTCACATGCGAATCGGACTCGGCGCTGTACTCGGCATCATCGGCGCCATCTTCCTGTTCAATGCCATCGACTTTCCGGAGTCATGGCCGATCGACGAGTCGGTCCTCGGCTGGATCTTCTTGATCGCCGGTCTGGCCGTGCTGGTGCTGAGTATCGTCCAACACACTCAGCGGACCAGGACCAAGCAGACGGTCGAGCGGCGGGACGAGACGCCGCCGCCGGTCGCTTGAGTGACCTTGCTGCGCCGATCAGGACTCGGGCGCGCCGGTTGCCCTTCGCGATCCACCTTGGAGCGTTGGAACTGAACAGTGTGAGTGATCGCCCCGAACGCCGCACGGCAGTGGTGACCGGCGTGTCTGGTGGGATCGGTCGTGCGACGGTGCAGGCGTTGCTGGCCGAGGGTCTGCAGGTGTGGGCCGCGGCCCGTACCGAGGACCGCGCTGAGGAGTTGCGCAGCGAACTCGGTTCACGGATCCGGACGATCGCCTTCGACGGCACGGACCAGGAAGCTGTCACGAGGCGGCGGCTCGGGTGGTTGCGGCGGGTCCGTTGTTCGCCTTGGTCAACATCGCCGGTGCCGCGTTGCCGGGACCGTTGGCATACGTGCCGATCAAGCAGTTCCAGCGCCAACTCGATATCAACGTCACGGGCCAGTTGCGGCTGATCCAGGGAAGGCCCGGATCGTGATCATGGGCTCGCTCGACGCCCGGATCGTCGGTCGCCACTCCGATCTGGCGGCGCGGGACCGGCGTGCTCGGCGAGTTGCATCCCGACCTTCCCGATCAAGGCGGTCCGTACCGGTCGATCATGAACTTCGCCCGCAAGTACGTCTCCAGACTCAGCGAGCACGGCAGCTCTCCCGACCGGGTCGCCGACGTCGTCGCCCGGACCCTCACCCATCCGTCGCCCGCACCCAGCCAGGACCCCCAGTCAACGACTCGCCCCTGCGAGACCGTCTGAGATCGGAAATTCCGCCATGCCGTCGGCCGCAGGCTGTTCAGACTTTGCCCTCCAGCCCGTTGCCGTTGAAGGCCACGGCGTAGTGGCGGCGCGCCTCGTGGACGGCGTTGTCGGCCACCCAGCCCAGCGGCACCGCTTCAATGACCAACGGTTCATGATCGGGACCGGCACCGACCTGACGTCCGGTCAACAGCCACGGCCTCCGCCCGGGATCACGGGCCAGATCGAGGTACTTGCACAGCCGTCGAGCTACCCAGTCCGCCGCCGGCCGTGGCCACCACGACTCCGGGGTCAGGATGCTGACCGACAACCCCGGCAGATCCAGACCTGCTTCGAAATCCCGGCTGACCCGATCATGGTCCGCGTCCGGCCCTTCCGAGTAACGGATGCAGACCCGCTCGACATGATCTTCGACGACCTGCACCACCTCGATCAGACTGTCGAACGACGCCAGATCCTGTTCAATCACCAGACCTCCCATGCCGTCCACCACTACCCCGTCGACGATGCTGCGAAACCGTCGACTCGGCACGAGGTGTCACGCCGGGCAGGTCGGCGGCGTTTGCCGGGTGGGACGCGCCCGCTGGACAGCCGAACGGTAAACGCGGCAAAAGCCGGTATCCGCGGCATGGTTGGGGCAGTCTGGTGCCGTGAGCACCAGGATTCCCGAGCCCGCGCTGGCCACGCTGAGCCACGAACGCTTCTGGGAGCCGGGCTGGGTGTTCGAGCGCAAGCTCGACGGTCAGCGCTGCCTGGCGGTCCGCGATGATCACGGGACGCGGCTCTACTCCCGGTCCGGACGGGAGGTGACGGTGGCGTTTCCCGAGATCGCCGAAGCGCTGGAGGAACAGGCGGCGACCAGCTTCGTCATCGACGGCGAGGTGGTGGCGTTCGAGGGTTCGCGGACCAGCTTCTCCCGGCTGCAACCGCGGATCCATCTCGGCAGCGCCGAACAGGCCAGGCGGACCGGCATCGCCGTCTACTTCTACGTCTTCGACGTCCTCGAGATCGACGGCGAGGACGTCCGCGCCGAGCCGCTGCTCGAGCGCAAGCGGCGACTCCGCGGGCTGCTGAGTTGGGCCGGCCCGGTGCGGTCCACACCGCACCGGGTCAGCGGCAGCGAGGAGTGGTTCGCCGAGATCTGCCGGAAGGGTTGGGAGGGCCTGATCGCGAAGCAGGCCGACGCGCCCTATGCGACGGGCCGCACCGACCGCTGGCTGAAGTTCAAGTGCGAGGCGGGGCAGGAGCTGGTGATCGTCGGCTGGACCGAACCGACCGGTTCGCGAGTCGCCATCGGTGCCCTGCTGCTCGGCTATCACGACGGCGAGGAGCTGGTGTATGCCGGCAAGGTCGGCACCGGCTTCTCCGAGTCGGTGCTCCGCGACCTGCACGGCCGGCTGTCGAAGCTCGGCGTCGCCGAGCCGGCCTGCACCAGCGGCAAACTGCCGACCAAGGGCGTGCACTGGGTCCGCCCCGAACTCGTCGCCGAGGTCGCCTTCACCGAGTGGACGAAGGCGAATCAGCTGCGGCACCCGCGCTACCTGGGGTTGCGCACCGACAAGGCGGCGCGCGATGTCGTCCGGGAGGCACGATGACCGAAGCGGTGGCCGGGGTCGAGATCTCGAAGCCGGGCAAGGAACTCTTCCCCGCCTCGGGCCGGCTGAAGTCCGTCACGAAACTCGAGCTCGCCGAGTACTACGCCGCGGTGGCCGAGATGATGCTGCCGTACCTGAAGGACCGGCCGATCAACATGCAACGGTTCCCCGACGGCATCGAGGGGATGTCGTTCTACGAGAAGAAGGTGCCGTCACACTTCCCCGACTTCGTCTCCACCGTCGAGGTACACACCGCCGACGGTCAACAGCGGCAGGTGATCGTGAACGACGCGCGCTCGCTGGTCTACCTGGCCCAGCAGGCCTGCCTGACTCCGCACACCTGGCTCTCCCGGTCCGATGACCTGGAACGTCCCGACCAGTTGATCTTCGATCTCGACCCGACGGTGGAGGACCTGAAACGCGTCCGCCGGGCCACCCGGCTGGTCGGCGAGCTGCTCGATGATCTTGGACTGACCAGCTATCTCAAGACGACCGGTTCCCGCGGCTACCACGTGCTGGTGCCGCTGCGCCGGGCGAAGGACTTCGACGACGTACGAGGGTTCGCCCGCGACCTGGCCGAGGTGCTCGTCGACCGCCACCCCGACTTGCTCACTCTCGAAGCCCGCAAGGCCAAACGCGGTGATCGGGTGCTCGTCGATGTGCAGCGGAACGGCTACGGACAGACCGCCGTGCCGGCCTACGCCGTCCGGGCCCGGCCGGGTGCGCCCGTGTCGACGCCGATCGCCTGGGACGAATTGTCCCGCGTCCGGCCGGACCAGTTCACCGTACGCACGGTCGGGCGCCGGCTGAGTCGCACGGACGATCCCTGGCGTGAGCTCGGCCGGAATCGCCAGGGTCTGGCGGAGGCTGCGCGGCGGCTCAAGCGGCTCGCGCCCTAAGACCCTCCATCCCCCTCGAAGTCCTCGTTGATCTTGCCCGACAGGACGGATTCGTTCTGCGTCGAAGTCGGCTTGCGACGCCGGTCGGCCTCTTCGTCGTCGACCTTGACCAGCATCCGGTTGGCCTCGCCCCCGCCCATTCTCGGGTGGGTCAACGCGAAGGCGCCGGTGAGTTTCTCGCCGTGCAACACGATCTTGAGTCCGTCGTCGATCGCCTGCCCGGCCGGCACGGTCTCGCCGTCTCGCCGTCTCGCTCCGTGATGTTGTCGAACGGCCCGATGTCCCACACCACGACGGACCCCGCGCCGAGGCTGTCCTCGATCCGTCCTTCGAAGTCGCCGTAGTCGAGCGGATGGTCCTCGACGTGATGGGCCAGCCACTTGTCCGACGGGGTCAGCGAGGGGCCTTTCGGCACCGCCCAGGAGACCAGCACGCCGTCTACCTCCAGCCGGAAGTCGAAGTGCAGGTTGGTGGCATCGTGCCGCTGCACGACGAACGGTGGCCGGTGGATCGGTGTGATCCCGCGCGCCCTGGGCGCCGGCATCGCGGGCACAGTGGGCACAGCAGCAGACCTCGTCGCCGGCCTGGACCCCGTGGCCGATGATTCGGCAGTGACAATGCGCACAGCGCGGCGCCGTCTTCGATGGCGCATCTCCACTCCGACGTCGGCCGTCGCCGCGTCGGCCTCGCCGATGATCGGTACGGCTGGTTTGGAGCCTCGGAGCCTCGGGTAGCTAGTGGTGAGCGCCCCGAGATGAAGGAGAAAGCCGTGCCTGATCAAGAGTTTCCGGCCCAGCAACAGGAGCCACCCGGCCTGACCGAGCCGATGGATCCGCAGCCGGATCACGGCGAGGAGAGCTACCGCGGCCACGATCGGTTGGCGGGGAAGACAGCGTTGATCACCGGCGGCGATTCCGGCATCGGCCGAGCGGTCGCGCTCGCGTACGCCCGGGAGGGGGCGGACGTCGCCTTCACGTTCCTGCCGGCCGAACAGTCCGACGCGGATGCCACCGTCGAGTTGATCACTGCCGCCGGTCGGCGCCCGCTGCCGATCGCGGTGGACCTGCGTACCAGCGAGGAATGTGATCGTACGGTGACGCAGACCGTCGAGGCCTTCGGCGGCATCGACATCCTGGTCAACAACGCCGGCTACCAGATGGCTCGGATGGGTGAAGGCATCGAAGCGGTCGAGGACGAACGCCTCGACCGGGTGATGAAGACGAACCTGTACGCGTTGTTCTGGATGATCCGCGCCGCGATCCCGCACCTCAAACGCAGCAAGGGCTGCATCGTCAACAACACGTCCATCCAGGCGTATGAGCCGTCGACCACCCTGCTCGACTATGCGGCGACCAAGGCCGCGATCAACAACGCGACGGTCAACCTCGCCGCGGAGTTGGGTCAGCACGGTGTCCGCGTCAACGCCGTCGCCCCCGGGCCGATCTGGACCCCGCTGCAACCCGCGACGCAGCCCGCCGAGAAGGTCGAGAAGTTCGGCGCGGACACGCCGCTCGGCCGCGCGGGCCAGCCGGCCGAGGTGGCACCGGCTTTCGTCTTCCTCGCGTCACCAGGCGATGCGAGCTATGTGTCCGGCACCGTGCTCGGTGTCACCGGCGGCAAACCCGTCTTCTGATCAGGGCGTCGGTCCGGCGAGAACCCACGTCCTGACCGGCCGGCAGGACGGAAGAGGCCCGGTGACCCTGATTTGGCGGGGACCTGGATCACCGGACCCTTCTTCGCAGCACGGAGTTCCCCGTTTCAGCGGCGACCAAACGCCGGAATTCCTCCCGCGCAAGATCACCAACAGCGCCCGGCGGACGAGTGCCGACGATTGATCCCCAGCGCTACCGGGTAGGAACCAGCATCAACCTAAGGAGTGAGTGCGATGAACACGGAGAATTGGGAAGCCTGGAGCTTCCGGACCAAGGCGGGTGAGGCAGGCCTGCAGGTGGAGAACCTGGTCGGTTTCAGCGTCGAGGCCAGCGATGGAGGCATCGGGAAGATCGTCAAGGCCACCACGGACGAGGGCAGCAGTTGGATCGTGGTCGACACCGGACCGTGGATCTTCGGCCGCCAGGTCGTGCTTCCGGCCGGCACTATCGACCGGATCGACACCGACGACGAAAAGGTCCATCTCGACCTGACCAAGGACCAGGTCAAGGACTCGCCGCCGCCGACCGAGGAAGCCGGCGACAGCACCGACCCGGCGGTCGGCACCGACCCCAACCCGGAGTACCGCGGAGTCCTCGGCACCTACTACGGCGGGATCTACGGCCCGCGACGGATCTGAGCCTCCACTGACCGTCAGCTGATGCAGGAGCAAACCATGGCAACCGGTGGGACCGGGTTCGACGACGTCGCCTTCGACCTCATCTCGGTCCAGTACCACTCGCTGAAGGCGGGCCACGACTACGGTCAATACGTCCGTGATGCCAAGAATGCCGGCCGCGACGACATCGCCGCCTTCTTCGAAGAAGTGATGGCCGAGGATTCCGACCGAGCCCACAGGTGCCACCGGTTCCTGGCCGAGCTCGGCGGCACCGACAACAGCAGTCCACGACAGGCCGATCCGGTGCGGCTGGCCGGCAACACGGCCGCCAGCGACTAGGAAGGCACCGGTGCCCACTGCCCCATCTGGACGAACCGATCCCCGCCATCGGCTGATCAGTACAGCAACGAGCACATCAAGGCCTGGGCGGAGACCATCGATCAGACGACGGTTCGTGTTCGTGTTCGTCACCCCCCGAGTACAACCACTCCACCTCCGGGCCCTCACGAACGCGCTCGACTACGATCTCCTTGATCACCGAGTTCGAGGACACGACCACCTTCACGCCACACGACCATCTGGTCGAGCAACTCGACACCCTGCTCGACCAGCTGATCGACTGGTCCGCCGCGTTGGCGTCGTTGCGCACACCGGCGGACGCCCGACAGCTTCAGTTGAATTCCCGCTGACCCGGCCGATCGTCGGCGGCGCCCGTTCATGATCAACCTGATGACGGTGACGGCCGAGATCGGCGGCATCGCACTGGCCTTCGAGTCGGCCCGCAGGGCCGATCCCGCCCGCCGCGGCCGCACGCGGTCATTTCGCTACCTGTGTTCTGGAAGGCTCCGTATCCAACAGGCTTCACGCGCCCTGGTTGGCTGAGGAAGGCCGCGGCCAGGGTGGCCGACCGCGGCCTTCTTCGTTGGGGCGCACGCCCGTTCAGCGCCGCAACCTGCCGGCCCGGTTGGGGATCGGGCTGACAGCGGGCCCCGATGGCCCGCTTGGCCGACAAGTACCCGCGCGGGTCCCTCATCACACATCCGGGATCGCCCGGTCCGCTTGACGATCAGGCCGTCGGGAGCGACAGCGGGAGTCCGGTTGCGGTCAGCGGCTCCCAAGGGGTGGCGATCCTCTGATAGGTGGTCACGATGCGCTCGGATTCCCAGAGCTGTTCGGTGTCCGCGTGGTAGGCGGACCGCCTTCAAGCTGGCGTCGAAGTCGTCATGATCGGCCCACTGCTCGTACAACAGGATGTGCGCTGGATCCTCGTCATCGTGATGCAGCCAGTAGCGCAGCATGCCCTGCTCGGCGACGCAGGCAGGTCCCTAGCGCTCGATCATCAGGCGCAACCAGCTGTCGACGGCGTCCGGCTTCAGCCGGAACTCGGCGGTGACGACGATCGCTCGGCTCATCAGGATTCCTTCCTGGTCAGGGACTCAGGACGATCTTTCCAGTCGCGGTGCTGTTCACTGGCAAGTCCGATGACCCGGGCGCCGCGGAGCCGGGCAAGCTGGACAGCGATGGTGACAACACGTCGGGTGCACACTGAATCCGATCAGGTTCTCCATCAACGGCCAGGACTCGCCCGGCTCGACCCTGAAGTTCCAGGCATCCCAGTTCCCGATGGTCATGACACCTCCTCGATGATCACCGAAGCCGTACCTATCCGGAGGGCCGACCAATCCCGGGAGTCATCGGGGCTTACCGTCGCGATCGCCGATCCGGTTCGACATGTGCCGGCCAGCTGCTCGGCAGGGTGATCGCCTCGCCGAGATAGGACGGGTCCGTGGCCCTGGGGCTGGACCGGCCCGGTACCGTGTTGACGCTGAGCAGCCGACCGTGGTGCAGGCCGAATCCGACCTCGATCCGATCACGCCCACGACGGTGTAACGCGTTGTTGATCAACCGGGTCAGGGTGTGCGCCCGAGCCGCCTGGTGGAACGCGACGGCCACATCGGCATCGGCGGGAGTGGCATAGACAGCACAGATCCGATCACCCGACATGGCGATGTTCCGCAGCCTCGGATCGTCCAGAACAGTGATCATCTCCGATATCCAGGCCCGGTAGAGTGATCCTTGTTCCGTTTCGTCCTGACGGTGCGCGACCCCGGCGTGACCCGCAACTCGGCGACGATCACCGATCCCGGCCATGTCGAGCCCGCCGTCCCGACCACGGCCGGTGGCGCCGAGCCATCCAGCACGATCTCGACCCGGGCCGGTCAGGCGTCGTAACCGGCGACGAAGTCGATCTTCGCCGGTGGACCTTGGACACCGAGTTCGACGGCGATCGCCGGCACCTCGGGGTCGGTGAGGAAGCGCTGATAGTCCTCGGGGTCCCAGTCGAACACCGTACACACTCGATTCGGATCCTCGGGATCCCGGAAGACCCAGGAGCCTCTGCACCCGTGCTGTCGTCGTTTCTCGACGCCGCGGGAGGAGAAGGTGTCCAGAAACTTCCCGAAGTCGGCGATCTGGGCGATGGTGAGAATCATCCTGCTCCTTCGCTTCGCGGGATCCGTTCGAACCCTGGAGTCCGGCTCAACGCGACCCGACGGGCCTTTCGTCTCGGAGCCGGTCGGCCAGAAACTCCTTGCGCTGTTCGGCGCCTTGGCGGCTGTTCACCTGGGCCCGTCGGCGGAACTCGGCGAGTTGGGCGCTGGCACCCATGATGTCCTCTCGGTCGACAGCTAGGCGCCGCTGGCCATCAAACCCAGCCGTTCGGCACCCGAGTCAGGTCAGCGGCGGTGACGGTTGGTGACCCGGTCGACGATGTCGGCGGCCACGATGGTCAATGACAGCTGGCGGTCCCGCGCGAGCCGGATCAGCCGATCGAAGGCCAGGTCCATCGGCAGTTGCTCGGTGTCGGCGAGCACACCCTTGGCCTGTTCGATCACAGCCCGTTCTTCGAGAGCCGCCCGAGTTCTGGCCGCGATCTGGTCGGGCGAAATCCCCCGGCTGTGAAGAATGATCAGTGCGGCAATATCGGCGAAGGCCTGCGGGACCTCCGGCTCTCCACAGCCCGGCTGGTCCTCGGAGAAGAACAGATTGAGCGACCCCAACGGCCGGCTCTGCCACAGCATCGGCACCGCGCGAACCCCGGTGAACCCGGCCTGGCTGAACGGCTCGCGAAGGGTGGGCCAACGTGCTGCGATCTGCGCCAGGCCCATCACGGTGATCAACTGCCCCGTGCCGACACAGTCCATCGCCGGACCCTCCTCGAGCTGGACCTGATACATCTCCAGATGTTCTGCTCGATGATCAGTGGCAGCGAGGAACTCCAGCCGCTCGATCCCGGGTTGGGTCATGACGATGCCGGCCGCACTCGCCCCGACCGACGCGGCGCACCCCTCCAACAGGTTGGTGATGCTGCCGATCACGTCATGCTCACCGACCAAGGCGGCCGTCGCCGCGGCCAGCTCACGAACCGCGCGGAGAGACAGCGCCGAGTCGGCCGTGTCGTGATTCGTCATAGCTCTCCTCGGAAATTGATCCGCCGGGCGACGATCTGATGGGCGATCGCGGCCAACGTGGTGTTCTTGGCGAAGGCGTGAGCCCGTAGCAATGCCAGCGCATCATCCGCAGGAACACCCAACTGCGCGATCACCATGCCAGTGGCCTGATAGACCTCCGCCCGAGCAGACCACATCCCCCCGCCTGCGTCGTGTTCGACCTTCGGTACGGGATCACTGAGCAGCGCGGCGCCGACGATGTCCGCAAGAAGCTGAGCCACCTCATCCGGTTCGGCCCACTCCGAACCAGGCCTGACGTACAGGCTCAGCACACCGAACGTGCCATGGTCCGGACGCATCGGGAACGCGTGAATCGTAACCTGCCCAACGCGCTCCACGGCAGCGCGACTGAACTCGAACCAGCGCGCATCGGGCTCGTCGCGGACCACAGTCGCCACCGCGGCACCATCCCGGAACGCAGTTCGACAAGGACCCTCACCAATGAGGTCCTGCAGGTCCTCCAGGCTGTTCGCGGTCTGGTCCGTCGTGCTCAGCGGCACGGTCTGCCCAGCACCGTCGCGGACGGTGATCCAGGCACCATCCGCGCCGAGAATCACTCGACTCGCCTCACACAACCGGTCGGCGAGGTGTCGACTTGCGGCGCCGACCGCACTCAACCGCGCGAGTCGCGCCAGGAGTGCCGATCGATCGGTCACCACAACACCTCCACCGGCCTGAGCAGGGCCGACGCATCAGCCTGGCAGCAGACTACCCAACCACTCGGCGGCCCAACGCTGCACAGGCGTACCAGAACTGTGTCTCCGCGTCATTGCCCTCGATGGTCGAACCACCTACTTTTGGATAGTAGAGCCCCTTGCTAGGGGCGGCCGACATTGGGGTTTTCGCGGTTCCCTTCTGGACACCGACGACGCTGATGAGACCGCGGGCCGGAGGCCCACTCCATGGCGGCGATGAGCCGTGAAGAAGCATTCGCCGAATTCGCCTGGCAAGCCACCCAAGCCATCGGTCTGGTCGAAACCGTCACTCGGATCGTTCAGTTCGCCCGCCGTGCCGTGAACGCCGACGCGGCCGGCATCACGATGATCCGAGCCGGTGGCCGGCTGGAAAGCGTCGGCGAAACCAGCACCTCCGTCGCTCGCAGCGATGATCTGCAACACAGCTGTCGGGAAGGCCCCTGTGTCGAAGCCGCGACCGAAACG
This sequence comes from uncultured Actinomycetota bacterium, assembly GCA_963746025.1. Taxonomy (GTDB): domain Bacteria; phylum Actinomycetota; class Actinomycetes; order Propionibacteriales; family Propionibacteriaceae; genus Microlunatus. Next base: position 148,340 of record CAVUZU010000006.1, on the reverse strand, counting down.
CACGACGTCATTTCCCCCGATCTCGCCACCGACAGCCGCTGGCCGCACTGGGGTCCTCAAGCGGTCGATCTCGGCCTGCGCAGCGTCCTGTCCGTGACCCTGCACACAGGCACGAACCGTCGACTCGGTGCCCTCATCCTCTATACGCACGAGACCCGGCACTTCACCAGCCACGACATCGAAACGGCCAGACTGTTCGCGGCCCACGCCACTGCTGCCCTGTGGGCCGCGATCGAGTCCGACAATCTCAACGCCGCGCTGCAGACCCGCACTCAGATCGGGCAGGCCACCGGGATCCTGATGGAACGCTACGGCCTGGATGCCGACCAAGCGGCCGCCGTTCTCCGGCGCTACTCCCAACAGACCAGTACCAAGCTCAGCGCCCTCGCTGAGGATGTGGTCATCCGGCGGGGACTCCCCGCCCCGGATGCGGACCCCGAACCGCCCGAGGTCGGACGCTGACCGGCCCACTCTGTTGTGAGGCGTGAGTTCGATACCGCGGGACTCCTGCCTGCTGCCGGTCAGCCGGACTCTTTTCGGTCGGATTCCGGCCCGATGCGGCCTTCTTGAGCTATGTGTAGGAAAATGAGTCAAGTCCCCGGTGGAGCAAACCGCCGGGACGGCCTCCACGCTTGAACGGGGACGCAGGGCGTGCCGGACCACGATGATTCACCGACCGTACCGTTGGCAGCATTCGGAGAGCTCAGCAACGTGCACGAGGCTGAAACCGTCACAGAGACCGTCGAGGTCGTAGCGGAATTCGCCGTGCAGACCCTGGGTTGTACGGGTGCCGCCATCCTGCTCGGCAAGACCGCGGTCCAACTCGAACTCGCGGTTGCGACCGATGAATCGATCATCGGCTTGGTCCAGCCGGCCGTCGGACCCGTTCGCGACGCCTTCAACTCCGCGACTGCGATCATCATCGACGAGATCACATCGGGCGACCGCTGGCCCGATTGGCCACCCGCCGATCCGAAACAACAGAGCTTGTTGGCCCTGCGGCTGCGGATCGGCGGCCAGCCCGGTGGTGTCCTGGTTGCCGGCCACACCGACCCGGCCGCCTTCGGCGAGGACGAGGAGGCGATTGCCCACATCATCGCCCGACACGCCTCGATCGCCGTCGCCGGCGCTCGCCAACAGGCCACCCTCGCCGAAGCGGCGGACGCCCGGAAGCTCGTCGGTCAGGCGATGGGGATCCTCATGGAGCGCTATCAGATCAACGACGACCAGGCCTTCGCCATCCTGCGCCGCTACTCCCAGGACACCAACACCAAGCTCCGCACCATCGCGATCCAGTTGATCGAGACCCGGACCCTGCCCGGCCTGGCCCGACAGCCAGCGAAAGCCCGGTAGCGGTCCTCAGTCGGACGATCAGCGATAGCGCCGCATCTTGCGAGAAACAGCCACCGGCAGCGCCCACACTGGGCCAGTCGGACAGGGACTGAGTGCTGCCGGATCGTCGCCAGGCAAGGCGATATCGGGCGCCGTCCCAGGTAAACGAGCTAGCGTCCACGGCCGCACGGCCGGCCGGCCTCGCACAGATACTCATCGTCGTCGGCGCCGAGACCACCGAGCGTGTTCACGATATCGACCGCTGGATGCCCACCGATCAAGGCCATCTCTTCAACTCGACCCATCCGTAGGTCCTCGGTTTCGAGCTCGACATCGTCGGATCCGTGTTACCAGCATAAGAAAGCACGACAGTAACCCTCCTCGAGGATCGTGATGATGCTCAGCTGCCTGCTCGGCTGGCGGATCAGGCCGACCGACCAAACACCCTCTCGCCAGGGCCGATCCAATTAGCCGAGATCGACGCGTTCCTCGGCGCAGATCCTGGGTACAGACAGGGTGGACGACGCACCGAACCCGCATCCCATGAACCGAAAGGTTTCCGTCGCCCGCTGGGAGCCATGGACCATCCGAGGGGGTGTTTCTCAAATGAACAGAGGAATCATCGGAACGATCATCGGTGTCCTCGTGATCATCATCTTGGTGATCGTGATCATGCAGCTCATCTAGTTCTGGCGCATACCACCACTATCTGGAGACTCAGCATGAGTACCGAATTCAACGAACCCGACGAGATCGAGCCGACCGCACGGCTGCTGATCACCGGGGCTCGGATCGAGCCCTGGAGTTCCGGGATGATCAACCGGGACACCGCGAAATACCAGTTCGTCCTGCACCTGTCCCGGCCCCCGACGCCGGCCGAGAAGATCGTCTTCAAGGAGCAGCGAGGGGAGGCCGGCAAGGAGGGCTACCAGCTCGGCGAGGCCTCCGCCCGAAAGCTCAAACTGGCCGATGACAGCCACCTCATCGTGGGCAAGCTGACCGCCGCAGAGTTGCGGCGGGCCGCCCAGTCGCTGGACGAACTCATCCGCGACGTGGAGCGGCTGGCCAAGGAGCGGACCGCCACAGCCCGGGCCGACTGGGAGTTGGCCGGTGACGACCTGAAATCCATCACCTGGACCGCCGAACCGGCCGCCGAGTCGGTGGGCCGCTGACGTCCGGCGACGCTAACCGAGTTGAGCTCGACGCCGCCCCAGATAGCCCCGCTCGGCGTCGTTCTCGGTGGCCGTGATCGCGGCATCGTAGGCGGCGCGCGCCTCGTCGCTGCGGCCGAGTCGTCGCAGCAGGTCGGCCCGGGTGGCCTGCCAGGAATGGTAATCCGGCAACGGTTGCCGGTCGACGAGGGCCAGCGCGACCTCGGGACCGTCGAGTTCGGCGATCGCGATCGCCCGGTTCAGGGCGACGATCGGCGACGGGTCGATCGCGGCGAGTTGGTCGTACAGCGTGGCGATCTGGGACCAGTCCGTGTCGGCCGCGGTGGCAGCGTCGGTGTGTACCGCGTTGATCGCGGCGAGCAGTTGGTAGCGACCCGGCCGGTTGACAGCGAGACAGGCGCGGACCAGGGCGTGACCCTCGGTGATCAGCACTCGGTCCCACCGGCCGCGGTCCTGCTCGCCGAGGGTGACCAGCTCGCCCTGGGACACCCGGGTCGCCCGCCGTGCCTCGATCAGCAGCAACAGGGCGAGCAGCCCGGTCACCTCCACCACTCGCGGAAGTTGATCATGCAGAGCCCGGGTCAGCCGGATCGCCTCGCCGGTGAGCTCGTCCCGGATCGGCTCGTCGCCGCCGCTGGCCAGATAGCCCTCGTTGAAGATCAGGAACAGTACGGCCAGCACGGCGGAGAGCCGGTCGGTCAGGTCGGTCTCGGCCGGCACCCGGTACGGGATCTTGGCGTCCCGGATCTTTGCCTTGGCCCGGGTGATCCGCTGCGCCATCGTCCGCTCCGGCACCAGGAAGGCCTGGGCCACCTCCGCGACGGTCAGCCCGCCGAGCAGTCGCAGGGTCAGCGCCACCCTGGCTTCCGGGGCCAGGGCGGGGTGACAGCAGGTGAAGATCAGCCGCAGCCGGTCGTCCTGCACCGGACCGGTCGCCTCGTGCGGGGTGTCGTCGTGGATCATCTGGGCCGCCTGGTGCTTGGCGTCGCGCCGCTGCTCCCGGCGGAGCCGGTCGAGCGCCCGCCGGCCGGCGGTCGTGGTCAGCCAGCCGCCCGGGTTGGGCGGCGTGCCGTCGATCGGCCAGCGCTCGAGCGCGATGACGAGCGCCTCGCCGGCCGCCTCTTCGGCGATGTCGATGTCACCGAAGCGGCGGACCAGCGAGGCGATCACCCGGCCATACGACTCACGGAAGGTCCGCTCGATCGCCTGGGCAGCGGGCGCGACAGGGTTGGACACTCAGGACTCGTCCTGGGGCGGCTGCTCCTGGAAGGGCCGGACCTCGATCCGGCTCTGCAGCGCCTTGGAGCCGAGCTTGGCGTACTCGAGCGCGGCGTCCAGGTCCGGGGCCTCGACGACCCAGAACCCACCCAGATACTCCTTCGCCTCGACGAACGGCCCGTCGGTGAGGATCGGCTCCTCGCCGGTGGCGTCGACCGTGGTGGCCGCCGACGGCGGGTGCAGGCCACCCGCGAAGACCCAGGCGCCGTCGCTCTTGAGCTTGGTGTTGAACCCCTCGACCGCGGCGAAGACCTCTTGGAGCAACGCCGGGTCCATCTCCTGCATGGACTCCATCGTGGGCTCCTCGGCCGAGTCGTGCGGCAGGGACAGCAGATACTGCGTCATGACGGCGATTCTCCTTGATCACGGGCCGCCCGGTGGCTGCCTCTCACCATCATCACGAACAGCATCCGGTCAATGCGACACGGCCCGACCGATGTCTTCGAGAATCTTTTCGCCGCGGTACGGCCGGCGTTCGGCCGCGCGGCTGCTACTGACCGAGGCCGACCCGGTCGACGCGCCGGTGGTAGCGCATCCCGGTCAGGCCGCCGAGGATCGCGCCGATCAGGCTGACCACGACGACGGCGACCGCGGCGACGATGCCCCCGGTGGTCAGCGTCCCTTCGTTGATCGGCAACCGCGGGAACCCACCGAGGCTGGCCAACACGTCGAACTGCGTTCCGGCGACGAGGCCGAGGATCGCGACGATCACCGCGATGATGATCGCCCACAGCCAGACGCCGATCCCTTGCGTGACGCCGTTGAACCGGGCCATCCGGCCCGCGACGTAGCCGCCGCAGTAGTAGCCGATCAAGATCACCACCAGTAGGGCGATGCCGCCGATCAACCCGACCGGGCCCGGATTCTGGGCCGCGTCCGCGGGTTGCACGCCTTGGCTCAGCCCGACCGCGGCGCCGGCGGCACTGACCAGCGCGGCGAGCAGGACCACGGTGCCGGTGGCGGTCAGCCAGCCGAAGAAGCAGGAGCCGAACTTCATTCCGCCGAACCGTTCCTTCTCCCGTTCCACCACACTGTGCCGGTCGGTGTCGAAGCGGTCGGTGTCGAAGCGGTCTGCTTCGAAGCGGTCGGCCTCGTCCGGGCCGGCCGGCTGATCATCGGCCGGATCGCGATCGGGCGGCGCGGCACGGCTCGGCTCATGATCGGGAACGGCGGCCTGATCGGGCCCGGTCCCGGCCACAGTAGCCTCTCGGTTCGGTGGGTTGCCAGCGATGCTCATGGTCTTACTCCCTCTCGTCCACCGAGGCTCGTACCCCCGATCGAGGTTCGTAAACCGGCTTCGTCGCCGTGGTCGGTCTCGATCGGCTATCGATAAGGTGACGAGCGTGTCGACGACGAGCGATCGCAGCCTGAGATCGTTGCTCGACGAGGTGCACCGGGGCAGCATTCAGGTGCCGGAGTTCCAGCGGGCCTTGTCGATCAAGGACGACTGGATCCGGAGCCTGCTGGCGAGCGTTTCCCTCGGCTACTCCATCGGCGCCATCATGCTGCTGGAAGCCGGCGAGCCGGGACTGCGATTCGCGGCCCATCCGGTGCCGGGCGTCCCGGTGGGTCCGAGTCGGCCGGAGTGGTATGTCGTCGACGGCCAGTACCGGCTGGCGGCACTGTATGCGGCGCTGGTCGGGGACGACCCGATCCCGGTGCTGGACGCCGACAACCGGCCGGTCCGGCGGCGCTACTACGTCGACCTCGACCTGGTCGCGCGCCCCGACGTCGATCGTGATCAAGCTGTCCGCGCGATCGACCCGGATGATCAGCCGCGGCCCGAGGGGCTGATCGGATTCGGGCAGACCTTCACCTCCGCCGCCGACGGCAGCCCCCTGGAACTCGTTCGCAGCTACGTCATTCCGACGATCCAGCTGCCTCGGGCCAGCACCCGCTGGACCGTCCGCGTGCACGGCGGTGCCGACGGTCCCGCTCTGTCCGATCGCTATCGAGTCTGACCCCGTCGACCGGCGACCACCCGTCGGGCGCGGCTCACCCCTTCGCCCAGCCGGCGGGTCAGCCGCCGACCGACCACGGCGGCCAGGTCACGCACCGGCACGGCCGCGGTGATCTGGTCGGCCTGTTCGGCCGACGGCAGGTCCGGTGTGAGTTCGACTCCTCGACCGGCGGCGACGGAGATCACGCCGATCAGGCTCTCGACGGCGGCATCGATCGGGATCGAAGTCAGCTGCCCCGACTCCCCGCTGGGCGGTGCGGTGGCCAGTTGATCAAGATCACCGATCACCCGGACGCCGGAGGCCGCGATGGCGTCCCGGTAGCCGGCGCCGCGTTCCAGGGCGACCTCTCGGGCCCAGTCCGGCAGTCGGACCGGCGGTTCATCCGGATCCGGGGTCCGGGCGGACAGCAGCCGGGCCGCGACGCCGTTGCGGACCAGCCGTTCGTACTGGCGCCAACCCAGCCGGCTCTGCTTGAGCTGAAGATTGAGCCGGCGGAGCAGTTCGGACTCGATCGCCGACATCGACCGGTTCGCGATCAGGCCGTCGGATCGGTCGACGGCCAGGGTGCCCGGGTGGAGTCCGAGCAGCTCCTCGAATGCCGTCGGCAGCGCCTCGGGTCGTTCCTTGTCGACCACGATCACGGTGACCTGGTCGGGCCCGGCCACGTCGGCCCAGCGGCGCACCAGGGCGGCCTGATCGTTGCGACGGTGGAAGGTCGGCGTCACCTTCTGATCCGGCGGACTGGCCAGCACCCGCTTCAGCCAGTGCTCGAACGGGTGGCTGGTGCCCGTCTTCAGGAACTGCTGCCAGGACGAGGCGAGCAGGGAGCCGAAGCTGCGCAGCGTGATCACCACCTGCAGCGACGGGCCGAGCTCGGCACCGAACCGGGCCGCGGTCGCGTCATCCGACTCGGAGACGAACTCGTGGCCGATCCAGCTACGCCGGCCCGGATCCGCCTCGATCTCGGCCAGCAGGTCGCGCCACGGCTGGATCGACGGGGTCGAGCTCTCCGGGCCGGCCCAGCCCCAGCGCCGTTGCATCAGGCCGGAGACGGCGACGCGGTGGTTCGGATAGCTGCCGGGGTAGCGGACACCCTGGCGGAGTAACTCCGAGCGACGCTCGGCGGCCGCGTTCTGCAGTGCGGTGGTGCCGGTCTTGGGCAGTCCGATGTGCAGCAGCCGGGCATCGGGCGGCAGGGTCAGCGACCGGCCGCGGGAGTCGGACACGACAACCTCCTTGGCTCAGCGGACTCTTTGGCGTCTACTCAAAACCACGTCGGGTGTCTGGCGCAATCTCACCGGCCCCGACGCTCCAGGACAGCCGACCAGGTTCTCGGCCGGAACCCGACTCGGAAATGCCGGTGCTGCCATCGGCCACAGCCACTAGTGTCCTGCGCCCGAAGTTCGGTGCCTAAGTCGGTGGGATGAAGTGGTGAGCTGCCAGGCGGAGGAGGGAGGCGTAGTGGTGCCTACATCGACTGACGACAACGCAGCAGCTCGCCGCTTCAGCGCGCCGAATTAGGTGCCGAACTTCGGGCGCTGGGCACTAGGTTCTCGGTGATGCCAGGACACAGCCAGCAGATCACCGACGAAACGCGGGTGCTGCGACTCCGCAACGCCCTGCCCCGGACCGACCGGCCGGCCGAATTCGCCGACGACCTCTGTTTCACCCCGGAGTTGGTGGAGGCGTTCGTCACCGCGTACACGGATCCGGGCGATCGCGTCGTCGATCCGTTCGCCGGCTTCGGGACCACCGTGCGGACCGCCACGAGGCTCGGCCGAACTGCCCTCGGATTGGAGATCGACGCGGATCGGGTGACGTACTCGCGGCGATCACTCGCCGATCCGACAGCCGTGCAGCAGGTCGACGTCCGCAGCTTCGACTGGGCGGAGCTGCCGCGGTTCACACTCGCGCTGGCATCGCCGCCGTACATGACCCGAGCCGACCATGATCAGAATCCGTTGAGCGGCTATCAGACGCTGGACGGGGACTATGCCCAGTATCTGCGCGACCTGCAGTCGATCTATCGCGGCCTGGCAACCAGGGCGGTCGGGCCGGACGCGCGGATCGTGATCAACGTCGCCAACCTCCGATCAACACCCCTGGCCTGGGATATCGGCGCTGCGCTCAGCGAGGTGCTCGACTTCGACCGCGAGATCGTGCTCGATTGGGACACGCCGCAGGACTGGTTCACCCAGGACTATTGCCTGATCTTCCGGCCCGCCGGCTGACTCGAGTGACGGCGGCCGGGGTTGACCGACGACCTGATAGGCCAGCTCGACCTCACCCGCCGCACTCGCTCCACGACGCACCTGCTCCATCCGCTTGATGATCAGATCTTCGCAGGCACCGGCCGTGGTTCGGCCGATCAGGCTTGCAGCGTGGCGAAGTACTCCGTGACTCTGGCCTTGATCTCGTCCTGCGTCAGCTCGCGGGTGCGCAGTTCCTCGAGCCAGCCGGCCATCACTTCGTTCGACGCGCTGAACTCGAGCGCGATGTTGTCCGGGTCCCGGAAGTTCAGGTGGGATGCGAACTCCATGTCCCGGATCGGCGTGTACGTGACTCCCAGCTCATCGAACCGACGCTGCCACTCGACCAGCTCGTCCCGGCTCGACGCCAGCAGCCCGATGTGATCGAGCCCGGTGCTGAGTTCGGTGAACGGCGCTGCGGTGCTCGCCTCGTGCTTCGCCAGGCCCAGGATGAACCCGCTCGGCCGGTCGATCAGCGTGCGCACCGTCCCGAAGTCCAGCAGCGGCATCAGCCCGAGCACCTCCGTGTAGAAGCGCTCGCTGCGGTCGAGGTCCGTGACTGTCAGACTCAGATGATCAATGCCTCCGAAATTCGGCATGGCTCCCCCTCCCTGCGACGAAATGTAACCGTCGGTCGGGACTCAGCGGAAGGGCACTCGCACCAGGAAGGTGTATCGAAGGAAGATCACGACCGCGGCCGCCGTGGCGAGAGTGGCGACCAGGCCGAGCGGTACGGCGGTGCCGGCGCCGGCGATTCCGACGAGTGGCGCGGCGAGGCCGCCGAGCCCGTACCGGGTCAGACCGACCAGGGAGGACGCGGTCCCGGCCAGGTTCGGGTAGTTCGCGAGGGCCAGCGAGGTGGCCGGCGCCGTGGTCAGCGCGACGCCGCCGACCAGCAGGAACAGTGATCCGATCATCGCGGGCAGCGGCAGCTGTGCAGTGCCGGTGGTCAGCAGGCCGGCCGCGCCGAGCAGGCTCATGATCAATCCGGCCAACAGGACCCGCCGCTCAGTCCACCGGGCGGCGAGTCGTCCGGACAGGAAGCCCAGCACCATGAAGCCAAGGGAGTTGAGGCCGAACGCGAAGGAGTACTGCTGCGGGCTGAGACCGTATAGTCCTTGCAGGATGAAAGTCGCGCCACTGAGGTAGGCGAAGATCGCGGCGTTGAGGAAGCCGGTGATCAAGACGACACAAACGAAGGCCCGATCGGCCAGCAGCCGCCCGAAGTTGCGGATCGTGGCCCGGAGGCCGCCGGCCATCCGGCGCTCCGGGGGCAGCGTTTCGCGGAAGATGATCAGGCAGCCGAGCAGGATGATCAGGCCGACTCCGGCGAGGAAGACGAAGGTGCCCCGCCAGTCGGTCACCGCGGCGAGCTGTCCGCCGATCAACGGCCCGACGATCGCGGCCAGCCCGGCGAGCACGGTGAGCCGGCCGTAGTAGCGCACCAGCCGGCCGCCGGTGTAGAGGTCACGACCGGCGGCTTGGGCGATGACGATGCCCACCGAGCCGGCGAGTCCCTGCACGAACCGGACCAAGATCAACACTTCGATCGTCGGGCAGACCGCGCACAGCAGGCAACTGAGGACGAACAGCGTCACGCCGATCAGCAGCGGGCCACGGCGCCCGAACCGGTCGGACAACGGGCCGGCCACGAGCTGTCCGCCGGCCAGTCCCAGCAGGCAGGCCGTGATCGTCAGTTGGGCCGCCGACGTCGTCGTTCCGAGGTCACCGGTGAGGGCCGGCAGGACGGGCAGATAGAGATCCATCGAGATCGGGCCGAACACGGCCAGCAGGCTGAGCACCACGGCCAGCGGCCGGGTCGGCGATCCGGTTGTTGATCTTGATTCGATGAGGTGTGTCCGACCCTCGGGACTCACGGTCGGAGCAGGGTCTTGATGGCCCGCCGCTCGTCCATGGCGCGGTAGCCCTCGGCCGCTTCGTCGAGTGGCAGCTTGAGATCGAAGACTCGCCCGGGGTCGATCTCGCGGCGCCAGATCAGGTCGATCAGCTCGGGCAGGTATTGCCGGACCGGCGCCGGACCGCCGTGCAGGTGGACATGGGAGAAGAACAGTTCCTCACCCGGCAGTTCGACCCCGTGGGCCACTCCCACGTAGCCGACGTGACCGCCCGGCCGGGTGCAGCGGATGGCCTGCAGCATCGATTCCTGGGTGCCGACCGCCTCGATCACCGAGTGGGCGCCGAGTCCGTCGGTGAGCTTCTTGATCATCGCCACCCCGTCGTCACCGCGTTCGGCGACGATGTCGGTGGCGCCGAACTCACGGGCCAGTTCCTGGCGCGAGGCGTGCCGGCTCATCGCGATCACCCGATCCGCCCCCAGCCGGCGGGCGGCCAGGACGCCGAGCAGGCCGACCGCGCCGTCGCCGACCACGGCCACCGTCTTGCCCGGTCCGACCGCGGCCGCGACCGCGCCGAACCAGCCCGTACCGAGCACGTCGGAGGCGGCCAGCAGGCTCGGCACCAGATCGTCGTCGGGGAGGCCGGGTGTCGCGACCAGGGTGCCGTCGGCGAGCGGGACCCGGAGCAGTTCGGCCTGGGCGCCGCCGGCGCCGACCGGCTCGCGGTGCAGGCAGGAGGTCTGATAGCCGGCCCGACAGAACTCGCAGCTGTTGTCGGAGGCGAAGAACGAGCCGACCACGAACTGGCCCGGCTTGATCATCGAGACCGCGCTGCCGACCTGCTCGACGATGCCGACGTATTCGTGGCCCATCGGCATCGGTCGGGTGACGGAGTTGACTCCGCGGTAGTCCCACAGATCCGACCCGCAGACACAGGTCGCCGCCAGCCGGATCACCGCGTCGGTCGGTTCCATGATCACCGGATCGGCCCGCTGCTCGACCCGAATGTCTCCGGGCGCATGAATGACGACACCACGCATCGTGGACTTCCTCCTCAAGGATGGTCCGGGGTTCGGACCTGCGCTGCCGTCCAGGAAAGCCGGATCGGCCCCGGGTCGGGAGTCCCTGTCGAAAGGTGTACCGGCAGGGCATCCCTCCCCGGATCGACCAGGGCTACCGTCGGTGCTGTGGACAACCGCACCGAGGTACGCGAATTCCTGATCTCGCGGCGCGCCAAGGTGACGCCGGAGCGGGCCGGGCTGCCGACGGGATCGAACCGCCGGGTTCCCGGTCTCCGCCGCGGCGAGGTCGCCACCCTGGCCGGAGTCAGCATCGAGTACTACTCCCGGCTGGAACGCGGCACGATCGCCGGCGCCTCGCCCAGCGTCCTCGACGGGATCGCCCGCGCCCTGCACCTCGACGACGCCGAACGAGCCCACCTCTTCGATCTGGCCCGGGCGGCCGACGGCAGCAGCCGGCTCGTCCGCCGCCGACGCAAGCCGGCCCAGGCCTGGACCCCTCGCCCCAGCCTGCAATGGGCCCTGGACGCGATCACCGACGGACCGGCCTTCGTCCGCAACGGACGGCTGGATCTCCTCGCGACCAATCCCCTGGCCCGGGCCTTCCATGCTCCGGTCTATGCCGGCCCGCAACGCCCGCCGAACATCGCGCGGTTCCAGTTCCTCGACTCCGCGTCCCGACGGTTCTACCCCGAATGGGACCTCGCCGCCGACATCACGGTCGCGATCCTGCGGACCGAAGCCGGCCGGGACCCGCACGACAAGGACCTGCACGACCTGATCGGCGAACTCTCCACCCGCAGCGACGAATTCCGCGAACGCTGGGGCGCCCACAACGTCCGGCATCACGGCACCGGCACGAAGAACTTCCACCATGACGTCGTCGGCGACCTCACCCTCGCCTACGAAGGTCTGGAACTCGCCGCCGAGCCCGGGCTGACCCTCACCATCTACACCGCCGAGCCGGGCTCCCCCTCCGCCGAGGGCCTCCGGCTGCTCGCCTCCTGGGCCGCCACCCAGGACGTCGCGACCGCCGACGACAGCGCCCGGCCTAGCCGGGCGGCCGACAGTCGGAGTGAGGGTGTTCGTTCCCTGAGCTTGTCGAAGGGCAAGCCAGGCCGTCCCCCCATTCGGTCGGCCTGACGGCCGAAAGACGCATCAAGGGCGGGGGAGTCGTCGGATCCTCGGCTCATGCAGCCGGGCGTCGGTTCTGTCCGCAGGAGAGGAAGACGCGGCAAAGGGCGGCAGGTGCGCGGTCCATGGGTGCGCGGTCCATGGGTGCGCGGTCCATGGGTGCGCGGTCCATGGGTGCGCGGTCCATGGGTGCGCGGTCCATGGGTGCGCGGTCCATGGGTGCGCGGTCCATGGGTGCGCGGTCCATGGGTGCGCGGTCCATGGGGGCGCGGCCGGGCACCGGTGTGGCGGTGGGCTGGCCTTGGTGGTGGCGGCTGGGCGGTCTCTGTGATCTCGGTTCGACTGCAGTCTCGCCAAGCAAGTGGCACAAATCGGGTGCGGAAGGCGATCTGGATGGCGATTTCGGTTCCGCGATCGGCTCGCGCTCCCGATTTGTGCCACTCCCAGCGGGCACGGCTGTAGTACTAGGCCCAGAGTGGGTCGACGGTCGGTGGTTCGGTGGGCCGTTGCAGGGTGCTGGCGGCGGCTCGTTCGGGAAGCCAGATCAGGAAGGTGCTGCCGGGGCCGGTGGCGTCGGCGAGGACGAGGTGGCCGTCGTGGCTCTCGGCGATCTGCCGGGCGATGGCCAGGCCGAGGCCGGAGCCGTTGGTGTCGTTGTCGGAGCCGCGCTGGAACCGTTCGAAGATGCGCTCCCGGTCCGGGTCGGGGATGCCGGGGCCCTGGTCGCGGACCGCGATCCAGGCCCAGCCCTGGCGGCTGCCGGCGGCGACGGTCACCGTGCTGCCGGGCGGCGCGAGTTGGACGGCGTTGCCGATCAGGTTCGAGATCGCCCGGCTGAGCGAAGCCGGGTCGGCGAAGACGACCGGGCCTTCCTCCAGTCTCAGGTCGAGTTGGAGGTTGCGTTCGGCGGCGAGCAGGCGATGATCATCTGCGGTGTCCCGGGCCAGGCCGGCAAGATCGACATCGACGTCGAGGAAGGCCGCGGATCGCTTGCGGGCGGTCGCCAACAGGTCGTCGAGGAGTTGGCTCATCCGGGCGGTGGAGCGGGTGACGGTGGTCGCGGCGTCCTGCCGTTCGGCGAGGGTGGCGTCAGGTTGGGACAGGATGGCCTCGACGTTGGCCTGGATCACGGCGACCGGGTTGCGCAGTTCATGCGAGACGTCCTCGACGAGTTGTCGGTCGGCCCGAAACGCGGTGTCCAGCCGGTTGAGCATGTCGTCGATGGTGTCGGCGAGAGTACGGAGCTCGTCCCGTGGACCGGTGGCCGCGATCCGCCGGGTCAGGTCGGTCGCGGTGATCTCGCGGGTGGTGGTGCTGATCTGCTGGACCGGGCGCAGCGCCCGACCGGCGACCCACCAGCCGATCAGCAGGCTGAGCCCGAACATGATCACCAGGGCGATGATCGAATAGGTCCGCAGGGTCTGCAGCAGCGCATAGTTGACGGCCTGCTGCACGCTGTCCAGATCGGCGGCCTGGAACTGCTCGCCGGGACGGTAGACGATCCGCCCGTCCGCGGTGCGGGTGAACTTCTTCACCGTGACCGGATCCAGCGGCTCGGCCGAGATCGTCAAGGACAAAGCGATGTAGACCCCGACCAAGATCAACGCCGTGATGCCGAACAGCAGCGCGGAGTAGGTGAGGGTCAGCCGGACCCGGATGGTGCGGAACCATCCGGGCAGCTTCCTGATCATGACGCGTTCTTGATCGCGGACGGGTCGCGAAGCCGGTAGCCGCGGCCGATCACGGTCTCCAGCAGTTGGTCCTCGGCGTCGACGGTGAGTTTGCGGCGCAGCGTGCCGACGGTGACCCGGACCGTTTGGGTGAACGGGTCGGCGTGCTCGTCCCAGACGTGCTCCAGCAGCTTCTCGGCGGAGACCAGATGATCCGGCCGGGACATCAGGTAGCGCAGCACGGCGAATTCCTTGAGGGTGAGCTTGAGTTCGCGCGGCCCGCGATGGGCCAGGTGCCGGGCCGCGTCGAGGCGTACGTCGCCGACGGTCAGCACGGCCGACGTGCTCGTCGTCTCGCGACGCAGCACGGCCCGCAGCCGGGCACTGAGCTCGGCCAGGGCGAACGGCTTGACCAGATAGTCATCGGCGCCGACATCGAGGCCGCGGACCCGGTCGGGCAGCCGGCTGCGAGCGGTGACCATCACGATCCGCAGATCGGTGCCGGCCTGGCAGGCCGTCCGACCGCTCCGGATGCCCTCGGCCAGTTCGAGCCCGTTGCCGTCGGGCAGGGTGATGTCGAGCAGCGCGAGGTCGTACCCGAAAATGGCGAGCTTCTCCCGCGCCTCGGCCACCGTGTGGGCGACGTCGACCGCGTACCCCTCCCGGGCCAGGCCGACGCGGAGGGCGCTGGCCAGGCCGCCCTCGTCTTCCATGATCAACAAACGCATCGCCCAGTACAACGACCCACTGCGGCGGAGTGTTCCCCTGTTTTCGTTGGCCTTTCGGCTGGGTTTCCGATGGTTTTCGCACTCTGTTGCTGAACTGGAGCGAAGCCGGTGATCACCGGCGGTGAATGATCAATGAGAGGACCATCGATCATGTCGTCATTGTTGAAGGGTCGCTCCGTGCGGCTCGCGCTGGCCGCGGTGGCCGGAGTCGTCGCGCTCGGCACCGGGGTCGGCGTTGCGTATGCCGCCGGGGTGACCGAGCCGGCCGAGACCGGCTATGCCACGGTCGTCGATGAGGGCGGGACCGGGGTGGACGAGGGATCGGCCGGTCAGACCGACTGTCCGGACCGCTCCGGCGAGCCCGCACCGGACGAGGCGGCGGCGAATGAGTGACCGATCGCTCCGGCTGGGTCACTCGGCCGCATTGGAGCAGGCCCTGTTCGAGGTGAAACGGGTCGTCGTCGGCCAGGACCTGATGGTGGAACGGACGATCGTCGGCCTGCTGGCGCGCGGCCATGTGCTGCTCGAGGGCGTGCCCGGGGTGGCCAAGACGCTCGCCGTTCGGACACTGGCCGATGTGGTCGGCGGCAGCTTCACCCGGCTCCAGTTCACGCCGGATCTGATGCCGGCCGACATCGTCGGCACCCAGCTGTGGCGGCCGTCGACCGAACGCTTCGACACCGAGCTCGGCCCGGTGTTCGCCAACCTGGTGCTGGCCGACGAGATCAATCGGGCCCCGGCGAAGGTGCAGTCCGCGCTGCTGGAGGCGATGGCCGAACGGCAGGTCAGCATCGGCGGCACCACCTACCCGCTGCCGTCGCCGTTCCTGGTGCTGGCCACCCAGAACCCGATCGAGTCGGAGGGGGTCTACACACTGCCGGAGGCACAGCGGGACCGGTTCCTGCTCAAGGTCGATGTGGGGCATGCCGACGAGCTGGACGAGCTGACCATTCTGCAGCGGATGACCGTGGCGCCGCCCCGGGCCGAGGCGGTGTTGAGCATCGACGAGCTGCTCGGCCTGCAGGCAGCCACCGACCAGGTGTTCGTGCACCACGCGCTGGCCCACTACGTGGTGCAACTGGTGCTGGCCACCCGGCACCCGCACCGGTACGGGCTCGCCCTGACCGAGGTGCTGGAGCACGGCGTCAGTGCCCGCGGCACCCTAGGACTGGTGGCCGCGGCGCGCGCCCTGGCGCTGCTCCGCGGCCGCGACTACGTGCTGCCGAACGATGTCGTCGACGTCGCCGGCGATGTGCTGGCGCATCGGCTGGTGCTGTCGCTCGACGCGGTCGCCGACGGCATCGATCCGCGATCGCTGATCACCGCGGTGCTGGAGGCGGTGCCGCGACCGGTGATCGCGCCGGACGACGAGACCGCGCAGGTGGCGGCGTGACCGCCGCGACGGCGCGGGACGGCCGGCTGGCGTTCCGCGCGCTCGACCTGACCGTGCAGCGACGCCTGGACGGGCTGCTGTCCGGTGAGCATCAGGGCTCTCGGCTCGGGCCGGGCACCGAAGCCGAGGAACTGACCCGCTACCGGCCCGGGCACGAGGTCCGGCGGATCGACTGGAACGCCACCGCCCGGGCCCGGGAACCGCAGGTCTGGCTGACCCGGTCCGAGCACGAGCTGACCACCTGGCTGCTGCTCGACCAGACGGCGAGCATGGCCTTCGGCACCGCCGAGCAGGAGAAGGCTGAGCTTGCCGCGCAGGTCGCCGGTGCGGTCGGGCTGCTGGTCGACGGCCCGGGCAACCGGCTCGGGGTCGGGCTGATCGGCACGGACGGGCTGCGGTGGTTGCCGCCCCAGCCCGGCCGGGTCGCTGCCCTGCGGACGATGACCGCGGCGACGATCAGCCGGAGTGGGCCGGCTCCGATCGACCTGCCGGAAGCGATCGCGCAGCTCGGTCGCCGCCATCGGCGGCCCGGCCTGCGGGTGATCGTTTCGGACCTGATCGATCCGGCCGGGACGTTCGCCCGGCCGTTTGACTGGGAGCCGGCGTTGCGTCGCCTCGCGCTTCGGCACGACGTCATCGTCGCCGAGCTGATCGATCCGCGCGAGCTGGACCTGCCGGACGTCGGGCAACTGGTGCTGGTCGATCCGGAGTCGGGTCGGCAGCGCGACGTCGACACGACCGATCGCGGGTTGCGGACGGCCTATGCCGAGGCCGCGGCCCGGCATCGGGTCGAGACCGCCGATGCCGTACGCGGCGCCAGGGCCGGCCACCTGCTGCTGCGTACCGATCAGGACTGGGTGCTGGAACTGGCCCGCTTCGTCCGGACGCGGCGTCGGCTGACCGCGCGTCGCACGATCAGGAGACAACGATGAACTTCCTTTCTCCCCTTGGGCTGCTGGCGTTACTGCCCGTGCTGGCGTTGATCATCGGTTATCTGATCATGCAACGCCGCCGGGAGCGTTATGCCGTCCGGTTCGCCAGCCTGCCGATGCTCGACCGGGTCGTCCCGCAGCGGCCACGCTGGCGCCGCCATCTGGTCGCCGGGTTGGTGATCACTGCGCTGACCGTGCTCGGCCTGGCCGCGGCGCGACCCGAGCTGATGCTGCGCGTCCCGTACGACCGGGCCACGGTGATGCTCGCGATCGACACCTCGGGCTCGATGGCGGCCACGGACGTCAGCCCGAACCGGCTCGAGGCGGCGAAGTCGGCCGCCGTCGCGTTTGTTGATCAACTGCCGGAGACCGTCAACGTCGGCGTCGTGTCCTTCGCCGGATCCGCCGCGGTGGTCGCGCCGCCCAGCACTGATCATGGCGTGGTGCAGCGGCAGATCGCCGGCCTGGCCAGGGCCGGCGGTGGCACCGCGATCGGCGAGGGCGTGATCACCTCGGTCGACCAGATCGTCCGGATGGCCGAGACCGCCGACGACGACAGTGAGGTGCCGGCGCGGATCGTGTTGCTCTCCGACGGCGGCAACACCGCCGGCCGAACGCCGGAGCAGGCGGCCGGGATCGCCGGCGACGCCGGAGTTCCGGTCTCCACGATTGCCTACGGGACGAACGGCGGCAGCATCTCGGGCGGCCGGTCCCCGGTGCCGGTCGACGCCGAATCCCTGCAGGCGTTGGCCGATGCGACCGGTGGTCGCGCCTACACCGCCGAGAGCGGCGAGCAGCTCCGCGAGATCTACGCCGACATCGGGTCCAGCATCGGCTGGCGGACCGAACCTCGCGAGGTGACCCCACACCTGGCCGTCCTCGCCCTCGCCCTCACCGCCGGGGCCGGCGCGCTCTCCCTGCGCTGGTTCGCCCGGCTGATCTGACGCGGCTGATCTTGAAAGGAATGATCATGAACCCCAACGACGGACCACCGCCGGGCCTCGGCCGCCCGGCCGGACCCCAGCTGCACTGGGCCGCGCAGCCACCCTCCGCGATCCCCCCTACCGGCTCCGCTCCGCCCTTCCCACCGCCGGCGCCGGCCGGACCGCCGATGTCGGATCGATCAGCGCGGCCCCGGTCAGGGTGGCGGATCGTGGGGCTGCTGACCGCCGCTGTGCTGGCCGGCGGGCTGTCCGGTGCCGGCGTCGCCGCGATCGAAGATCAACGGCCGGCGCCCACGCAACTCCTGCAACAACGAGATCCCGCCGGCGGCACGACACCGGGTTCCGCGGAAGCCGCGGCCCGAGCGATCCTGCCCAGCGTCGTGCAGGTGCGGACCGGCCGCGGCTCCGGCTCCGGAGTCGTGATCGACGATCGCGGTCACGTGATCACCAACCATCACGTCGTCGCCGGCTCCAGCACGGTGACCCTGCTCCGAGCGGACGGCCGTCGGGTTTCGGCCGAGGTCGTCGGCAGCGACCGTGGCAGCGACATCGCCGTCCTCCGGGCGCGCGGCAGTGATCTTCCGGCCGCCGCGTTGGGGGTCAGCGCCGACCTGCGGATCGGCCAGCCGGTGATCGCGGTCGGCTCCCCGCTCGGCCTGACCGGCACCGTCACGTACGGGATCGTCAGTTCCCCGGCCCGCGGTTCGTCGACGGACTCGATGATCCAGACCGACGCGTCGATCAACCCCGGCAACTCCGGCGGCCCGTTGGTCGACCTGTCCGGCCGGGTGGTCGGGATCAACACCTCGATCGCCACCCTCGGCCGGGACACCGGCAACATCGGCATCGGCTTCGCGGTGCCGATCGACCGGGCCGCCGCGGTCGCCCAGCGAATCATCTCCGGCACCTAGCCTCGATCTTTCATGATCTTGGCCTCGCTGTCCGGTCTCCCGTGACCGGCTCACGCTTTCCAGGTAGAGGTCGCGGTTCCTGCCGGATCGCTGTTCTGCCGGACGAAAAGACGCATCGCGGGCGGAGGGTTTGGCGTGGGTGGGATGTCGCGGTCGGCTGTCGGTGCTGCGTCTCGTTGACTGCGGTTGATATCGCACCGACTGTGACGTTTCCCGTCTTCGCACCGCCGATCGGGACGGGAACCGTCACACTCGACGACAGCCATCGGACCAACCTTCAAAATCGTGCCAGTCAGCCCTACGCGACGCAGCACCGACAGCCGGCCGCGACACCATCACCACGCCCCAACCCCGCCGCTCCTCGATGCGTCTTTCCGCCGGCAGACCGCAATCCGGCAGCCGGCAACCCGGACCAGGGAAACAACCAAGCCCTCTGATCATGAAAGATCGAGGCCCCATCCGTCAGTCCAAGGTCTCACCCAGCTGTCCCACTGCCCTGGTCACACGGTGGGATACAGGCAGAACGGGTGGCCCTCTGGATCAGCGAAAACGGCCTGGTCGGAGTGCGAGGCCGTGAGTCTGCTGGCCCCTAGTCTCAGCGCCAGGTCCTCGGTCGCCTCGAGGTCGACGGTCTCGATGTCCAGCTGGGCCTGCTGCGGCCGCTCGGGATCCGGCCAACTGGGTGGCTGCCCGTCGGCTCCGCCGAAGGACAAGCCCGGCAGTTGCCCGTCGTCTCGTTTGATGATCACCCAGCCGGGCGAATCCACGATCCGGTTGGGCATCTCCAGCAGCCCGGCATAGAACGTGGCGAGGTTGCGAACGGAGTCGAAACAGTCGAGCACCGCGTGCGGTTCGGCTGGCACATCCTCGCTCGGCGGAGGCGCCGCGCAGAGGCAGAACGGATGGCCGGCCGGATCGGCATAGACCGGACATCCGCCGCCGCGGTGCGGAAGTCGGGTCGCCCCGAGGTCGAGCACCCGCTCATCCCAGCCCGGTGAGAACCAGGCCGGCTCGGTGCGTTCGTCCTTGCCTGGCACGCGATCCGGGTCGAAGGCGGGGAGGTCGAGGTGCACCTGTTGTGGGTACGCGGGATCGGGCCAGGTGGGTCGCCGATAGTCCTCGACGGTCGCGAAGGCCAGCCGAGTCCGTCCAAGATCGTTTCCGATCTCCACTCGGTCGGCGGTGTCCAGAAACCGGGTCGGCATGGCCATCACCTCGGCGTAGAACGAGGCCAGACTCTGCGCATCGGGACAATCGAACGTGATCGCGCGAATTCGCGCTGCCATGGTGATCCTTTCGCTCACGCGGACGGGCGACCGCCGTCACTTTACGGGCCGGAACAGGATCGCGGATTTGCGCGCCTCTCGCTCTGGTCCCTTGATCACCGAGCGTGGCACGGTTTCGCCATGCACCGAACCGCCCGCCGCCCCGTGCCGTTGACCTGCTTCGTCGGCGTCGAGTATGCCCGCGTCGACAACCTCAACCTATGCTTGGAGGTCCTCGGCCCGTCGCCGCTACCGACCTCGCCGGTTCCGGCAATCATCCGGATCGATGGCTGTCCGGCCTGGGGTCCGGGGCCTCGCTCGACTGCGATGGTGGCCCCGTTCGCCAATCCGGTGTTGGCCGAGGCAGGCTTCCTGACCGTGGCCATGACGCCCCGGCACAGTCAGCAAGCGGTGTTTCCGGCCCAGTTGAATGACGTCGTAGCCGCGATCGAGTGGCTGCGCACGAACCCCCTGGGGCTGCCCGTCGATCCGGACCGGATCGGAATCTGGGGGCACTCCGCCGGCGGGCATCTCGCGGCCCTGGCCGGTGTCACCGGCACCACGTCCGCGGAACCTCGCACCGACGTACAGGCCGTCGTCATGATCAGCGGACCGGCCGACCTGAACGCATCGGGTGGGGAGATGTTCAACGATCGCCCATCGCCGGTGACCGCCCTCGTCGGTGGAGACATCAGCACGCATCGTGATCAACTCATCGCCGCCAGTCCGATCACCCACGTCACTGCCGCGGCGGCCCCGTTCTTGATCATCCACGGCACCTTGGATGAGACGATCCCGTTCGATCAGGCTGTCATCTTGCATGACGCCTTGCAGACTGCGGGAGCAAGCAGCACCCTGTTGCCGCTCGATGGCCTCTACCACAACCTCAGAACCGATCCGGAGGCCCGAGACGACGACTCCGGCTGGCACAGCGTCGGCCGGGTGGCCGCCGACTTCTTCGCCCGGCACCTCCAGCTGACCGAGGACCGCCCGGCCGCGCTGTCGTGATGCCGATCGACCGAGTCACCGCTGTCGCTTCCGTGCCCGACATGATCACCGCTGCCGCTCTGATCTCTCCCCGTCGTGCAAGAACACGTCCGCACGAACCTCTGGGAGCAGCCCGAAACTTGATCAAGGTCCTGATCAGCGTCTTCGTCGGCGTCGAGGCACGACCCGGGAGGACTGTCGATGGAGTCAGACTCCAACGAGGCGGGTCGCTGCCAGGTGATTCAAGGAGACCTGCTGCTCGGCCGCGTCCAGAGCAGGTTCCCAATGCAGGTCGGGCGAGCTCCGTACCAGGAACCTATCCAAGATCATCGATTGAGCCCTGCCCGGACCCCGCAGCTCAGGATCAAGTCCCGATCGGCGTGGCCAGGCGGGCCCGGACGGCCGGGGCGAAGGGGCTCCAGAGGAACCAGTGGGCGAACTGGCGCACCAGCCGGGAGTCGCCGGCGATCTCCACGTCACCGGACCGGCGGGCGGCGGCGAGGGTGACGATGCCCGAGAAGACCCGCATCAGCGCGACCGGGGCGGTGCTGATGAAGACGTCGGGGTCGTAGCCGGGGTGGTTGGTGCAGACCGAGGACTCGCCCCGGTCGAGCACGATCCAGAGCCGGGTCGGGTCGGGCCCCGCGTAGGCGAACTCCAGGACAACCCGACCACGTGGTAGTTGATCATGGTCGATCCGGCGGGACAGCCACCAGGTCAGGGTGACCGGGTCGACCTGCCGCGGCTCGGGCTCGGCGAACATCCAGCGCACGGCCCACTCGCCGAGGGCCATGATCACCGGCTCGAGGTCTCGTCCGGCGGCGGTCAACTCGTACTCGTGGCCGCCCCGGATCGGCACCCGGTCGAGCACCCCGCGGTGTTCGAGATGCCGCAGGCGTTGCTGCAACACGCTGCGCGAGATGCCCGGCAAGGCGCGCGCGATGTCGTTGAAGCGCCGGCCGCCGAGCACCAGCTCGCGGGTGATCAACAGGGTCCACCGGTCGGCCAGGATCTCGCTGGCCAGGGCGACCGGGCAGTACTGGTTGTAGTCGCGCACACCTCAGTGTCCGCGCACCGTCGCAGCACGACTAGTACGAAATCAGTACTGGCCCGGACCGTTTCCAGGACTGGCGACGATCGTCGGCCGCGCGTCTACTCGAACCACCAGTTCCCACGATGCGAGGAGACTTCGAGATGACCACCACCTTCGACCCCGACACCTTCAAGATCACCACCCGGGCCCAGTGGGAGGACGCCGCCGAGGCGTGGCACCGCTGGGGCCCGACGATCGAGGCCTGGCTGGGCGCCGCCACCGAGGAGATGCTCGACGCCGCCGGCGTCGGCACCGGAAGTCGGGTCCTGGACGTCGCCGCCGGAGCCGGCGGACAGACCCTGACCGCGGCCCGCCGGGTCGGTCCGACCGGGCACGTGCTCGCCACCGACATCTCGCCGGCGATCTTGCGATACGCCGCCGCCGAGGCCAAGGCGGCCGGACTCGATCACGTCGCAACGCTGGAAGCCGACGGCGAGGACCTGTCGGCGGTCGAGCCCGGAAAGTACGACGCCGCGATCTCCCGGGTCGGGCTGATCTACTTCCCCGATCAGCAGGCAGCCCTGCAGCAGCTGGGCCGCGCCCTGCGACCCGGCGGCCGGCTCTCGGCGATCGTCTACTCCACCCCCGACCGGAACGAGTTCTTCTCCATCCCGGTGGGCATCATCCGTCGGATCGCCCAGCTGCCACCACCGCTGCCCGGGCGGCCGGGTCCGTTCAGCCTCGGCGGTCCGGGGGTCGCCGAGCAGGCCTTCCACGACGCGGGTCTGCGGGACGTGACGGTCACGGCCGTGCCGTCCCCGATCCGACTGTCGTCGGCCGCCGAGTGCGTACGGTTCGAGCAGGAATCCTTCGGCGCGCTGCACCAGATGCTGGTCGGCGTCGACGACCACGGCCGGGCCGGCGCGTGGCGCGAGATCACCGAGGCGCTCGGGCGGTTCGAGACGGCCGACGGCTTCACCGGCCCGTGCGAGATGCTCGTGGTCGCCGGGACCAGGTGACCGCGGCGGTCCATCGCCCTCAGCCGCCGCGCTTGCGGCTGGGGGCGACTGCGCTGTTGATCACCGCCTGGACGACCTGGCGAGCTTCATCCTCCGCCGACGTGGGCCAGTCGAGGTCAGGCTTGTGCAGCCGCAGGGAGACGATCCCGTGCAGTCCCACCCAGAGGCGCAGCGCCAGGACGTCGGCCGAGCGCTGCTGCCGGCGTTCGGAGCTGATCGCCCGTTCCAGAGCCTCGATGAGATCCCAGCCGGCGACCGGCCCGGCCGGCGCGCCGAGGCCGAGTTGATCAGCGCTCTCGAAGATCAACTGATAGCCGCCCGGATTGCCCAGACCCCAAGCCACATAGGCGATCGCCTGGGCCGCCAGAGATCCCTCGTGCTCGGGATCCCGGAGGGCGGAGCGCAGACTGTCGAACTGATCATCGACGACGGCCCGCAGCAACTCGTCGGCCGAGCCGAAGTGGAGATACACCGCGGACGGTGCGACCCCGCTCGCGCGGGCGACCGCGCGCAGCGAGGGCGAGTTGATCACCTGCGGCCGGACCAGCAGGTCGCGGGCCGCCGCCACCAGTTCCTGGCGCAGGCCCGCCCCCTGGCCGCGGGGATTGACGTCGCGCCGCTTCGGGCCGGAGGACTTGGCATCGTCAGTGAACACCTGTACATTTTAAATCACTGAACACCTGTTCACAGACAAGTGAGGTAGCGAGATGGGGAACCAGTCGTACGGCACGACCTTGATCACCGGGGCGAGTTCGGGCATCGGAGCCGCCTTCGCCCGGGAGTTCGCCCGCCGCGGCAACGACGTCGTCCTGGTCGCCCGCCGCCGCGACCGCCTCGAAGCGCTGGCCACCGAGCTCCACGCCGACACCAGGGCTCGGGCCACCGTCATCGAGCGAGATCTCGGCCGCCCGAACGCGGGCCAGGAACTGAAGTCCGAACTCGATCGCCGCGGAATCTCGGTCTCCTCGGTCGTGAACAACGCCGGCTTCGGCGTGCACGGTCCGCTCGCGGTCGCCGATCCTGCCGCGCTCTCGGCCATGATCAGACTCAACATCGAGACAGTCGTCGACGTCAGCCGCGCCTTCCTGCCCGACCTCCTCGACGCCGGCCGTGGCGCTTTGATCAACGTGGCGAGCAACGCCGGTTATCAACCGGTCCCGGGGATGGCGAGCTATGCGGCGACCAAGGCCTTCGTGCTGAGCTTCACCGAAGCGCTCTGGCACGAGCTCAAGGGGACCGGGGTGCGGGTGCTCGCGATCTCGCCGGGACCGACCCACACCGAGTTCTTGGACGTCGTCGGCTCGATGGAGAGCCCGGGCAGCTTCCAGTCGCCGGAACAGGTCGTAGCCACCGCGATCGGCGCCCTCGCGCGCCGCAATCCCCCGCCCAGCGTCGTTTCCGGACGGCTGACCGCCCTGCTGTCCACGGCGGTTCGCTGGTTGCCGCGCCGGACCGCGATCACCATCGCGAGCGGTTTCACCGCCGCGAAGGAGCCGATCAGCCGCTGATTTCGCTGCCAGATCATCGATCTGCGGCAGTGTGATGCGATCGTGACGCTCATTCCAAGGTTCCTGGACCTCACCGTGTGACACTGGGGAAAGGGCCTTCCCAGCTCAGGGGGACAGAGCCTGCCGGACCTGTCTCCGTTCTGTACTTGGGGGAGCGGGGACGGATCCGGCCAACAAACCTCCACGTGGGCAGGGATCCAGCCCCCGCTGACCGCCGGCCGCGGCTACTCCACCCGCAGCACCGAGCACTGCTCGGCCCGGACGCTCAGTCGTGCATCGAATCCCAGATCGAGTCGATCATGAACGCGTAGTCCTGCTGCTCACGCTCCGGGGCTTCCTCGGGGTTGTGGTGGAGGCTGCCGATTCCGTAGAGCCCGTCCTCGGTGGCGGCCATGAAGGACCGGATGGCGAGCGGCCCCGACCCGAACGGGCCGGTCGCGGTGCCCGACACGGAACACTCCACCGCCGTTGAGCCGGACGACTTCTTGACCGTCTTCGCCGGGGTGTACGTCACACCGGTCATACCCCGCAGAGCCATCTCGTTCACATAGTCGCCACAGAGCGCCGCCGGTGCCATCGACTGTCTGGTGGAAGTCCTGCCGAAGAACAGACCCCCTCGCCCCGCCCGGTACGGATCACGGGAGAGGACGGCATTGTCCGAGTCGGAATCGTCCACCGACCAGCCGACCGGCACCGTGACGGTGACGCCGTGTCCGATGTCCACGACCGCCCCACTCGGCGCAGCTGGACCACGGTTGGCCGCTACGCCTGGCGTCACCAGCTCGACGAGATCCCGGCCGACCACGAGCAGAATGCCGCCGGCGGCGACCAGCAGCAGGACGCAGCCGATCACCACCCCGATGATCAGCCCGCGGTTGCGCGGCCGCGGCTGGAATCCCCCGCTCGGACCGCCCCACTGACCAGGTCCGCCGGCCGGACTCCATCCGGGCGGGGAGGGCGCGGGCGGTGGCGGGCCGGGCCGGGCCGACCACCTCGGATCCCACTGCTGCATGCAGTACCTCCTCGCTGGGATGCATGATGCCGCGCCGGCGGAAGGACTCGGTAGTTACTTATGTCATGGGTGAGTGCTGAAGGTGGCGGTCGATCGCTGCGCCCGGAGCAGCCACTCGCCCTCGATCAGCTCTTGGGCGATGACTCTGCCGAGCTCTGAGGGCACACCGAGCAGGACCGGCTGACCAGCCTCCGACCATGCCCGGGCCATCAGCCCGATCCACCGCCGGATCAGTGCATCCACGATCCCTGGATGGACCTCAACCCCCGCAGCACCGCACAATTCCTCGACCACCTCCGCGATGGCTCGGAATTCCTCGATCCGTCGATCCAACATGAACAGTCACCTCGCCCCCGAACATGACGCAAACCCGAACGCCCACGCAGAACCTCACCTATGACCCGCAACGCAGTCGTCAACCCGGGCGCCGCCGAGTGCGGCAGGCCAGGCACGGTCCTCGCCCAGACCGCGCTGACCCAAGCCGATGCCCCAGGTCTGTCTCCGGCTCGGGCCAGCGCGGCGGCTCTGAGTCCGCAGCGACATCGAACGACGCAGTCTTGATCTTGGAACTCCCCGGCGTTGGCGAATGCCTCGAGAGTGCGGCCACTGCGGCACACCCGTTCCGGGACGGCTTCGATTCAGCATCTGAAGTAGAACCCGCCGCTCCGTACCTGTCAAGCGCCGAGCGTCCGGCTCTCCATCAACTCCAGGTCGAAGTCGGCTACGAACACCTTGGCACTGATCGGACACCGCCGCCGACATCGGCACGGCCGGCCTGGGGTGAGGAGTAGTCCACCGCGCAGGACCGGCCCTAGTCGGCGCGGCGCTCGCTCTGCTCCGCGGTCGCGTTCGCCTCGTCCACGATCCGCCGGACCGTGTCCTCGGTGAGCTCCGTCGTCCGCCGCTTCAGGGCTTCCACATCCGCATCGGTCCGGGCCCATTCCGCTGCGATCCGATCATCGAGCTCGGCGACCAGCTGATCGATCCGCGCGGCGCTGGCCTCCCGCTCCGCGGCCATCGCCCGCCGCAACGCATTCGTCGCCGTGTCGAGGATCCGCCGCTCCAGCAGCACGACGATGCCGACCAGCAGCACCGTCGTGCTCACCCCGGCGAGGACGCTCGCGACGTACCCGGTGCGATCGGCCGGTGCGACCAGCAGAAAGCCGGCCGTGATCCCGGAGAGCCCGATCACCAGGCAGCCGATGATCCAGCCCCAGCGGATGCGCCGCTGCGGCTCCGGTGGTGCTGGCGTCGACTCGGTCACCCGACCAGGGTAGGGCCATCATCGATCATGATCACGAGCTGCGCCGCGCCCGGCGCGGCCAGCGGCAGAGTGATCACGATCCGACCGTGATCGAGCGGCGCCGAGCCGTCCCTCGTGTACGGATTGTGCGGCAGCACCGGCCAGTCAACGATCGCCTCCGGCGGCAGGCTGACCCGCCAGCCGCGGTGGGCGAACCAGCCGTCGCCATCGGCACCGGTGAGCCGGATCGGCGTCTCGTCGAGCACCCCGCGGTGCTCGCCGGCCTGCCACGGCTCACCCAGCTGGGGCACGAATCCCGCGTGGGCGGCGACCGGACGGTCGGCCTGGCCGGGCACCGCGTACCGCAGGGTGGCGGCGGCATCGGTCAGCTCGAGCCGCACCGTGACCGGTACGCCCGCGTAGTCCAGCTCGAGCCCCAACTCCGCGCTGCGCAGGGTGGCTGACGTCGGCAGGTGGTCCAGCCCGGGCCGGGCCGCGAAGTCGGGATCCTCATCCCCCGCACGATGCGCCAGCAAGGCCTGATCACCGATCGTGAAGGTCGACCAGGCCGGCTGCAGCCGGGTGTTGCTGCCGCTGATGATCAAGCCCACCGCGTCGTGATAGACGGACAGGTGCGCCTGCCGGTCCTGGATCCACCGGTTCGGACCCTGCGGGCCGTGATAGGCCGACAACGCCGCGAACCACGGCGACCGCCGCTGCACCAGGGCGTCGCTCTCACCGAGCACGAACCGATGCTCCGTCCGCTCGGCCGCGACCTCCTCGGCCGGTCCGTCCTGCCCGTGGCTGATCATCGAGGCGATGGTGTCGGCCGGCATCGGCTCCCCGGCCGCGCGCCGCAGCCGAGCCAGCCAGCGCAGGTAGCCGCGGCCGGGCGGCGAGGCGAGGAACCCGACGCTCAGCGAGGCGGCGCTGTGGTGGTAGTAGTTGCGCTCGTCGACGGTCTCCACCATCGTGCCGTCGGGATAGCTGAGGTTGGCGTGGAAGGCCGCGCTGCGCTCCAGTGCGGGCAGCACCGAGCTGTCGCCCGACATGCCGTAGTAGCAGCCCAGCGCGTCGACGTAGACGATGTTGTACGCCACGACGGGGCCCTGGTGCTCGGACCAGAAGCCGGCCGGGTCCTGTTCCGCGACCGTCCGGTGCAGGTAGTCGACCGCGGCCGCGGCCCAGTCGTCGCGGCCCAGCACCAGCGAGGCCGCGTACACCCCCATCGCGTGGTGCGCCGGGATGTTGCGGATCGGGTCGGTCAGCGCCGTCGCGACGATCCCGTCCACCGCCCGGGTGAGCGCAGAATCCCAAGCAGCACGGCGATCCCCGGGCATCGATTCCCGGATCAGGCTCCAGGCCCGGATCCACCGGGAGTAGGTCCACGGCATGAAGATCGGGCCCCAGGTCGAGTTGTCCTTCTTCCGGAACTCGAACCTCCCACGGTCGTCCGACGCGGCGATCAAGGCGTCGCCACCGGCCATGATCACGGCCAGCAGGTCGGCGGAGTGATGATACGGATTGGGCCGCTCGGGCGTCGGCGCCGTGGCCCAGGCCACCGCCAGCGGCCAGAGCACGTTCTGGTCGGTGACGATGAACGGCTGAGTGCCGAAGCGGCCGGTCGCCGGGTCCTGGGTGGCGAGAATCTCGGGAAGCTGGGCCAGGAAGTCGGGCCACAACTCGGTGATCATCCCGGTCGCGGGATGCCGGTCGACGGCCGGGCTGTCGATCATGGAAATGACTCCTCGGCGGTTCAGGACCGGACCGGCTGGTGGGACTCGTACTGCCGCAGCCACGCGGCCCGGACTTCCGGTGCATGAGCCGGCTGGACGCAGAACTCGTTGCCCTCCGGATCGGCCATCACGACCCAGGCCACGTCCTCGCCCTGGCCAACGTCGACCCGGGTCGCGCCGAGCTCTTCGAGTCGAGTCACCTCGGCGGCCTGGTCCTCGGGCCGAAGATCGAAATGCAGCCGGTTCTTGATCGTTTTGGGCTCCGGCACCTTGATGAACAACAGGTCGGCCACCACGCAGTCGTCACGCGTCCCGGCGCGTGGCTCGACCACCCACTCGGGATCCTCGTCCCGGCTGATCACCCAGTCCAGCGCCGCGGCCCAGAACCTGGCCACGCGTCCGGGATCATGAGAATCGACGACCAGTGCACCCATGCGCAGTCCCATGTGGTCACCCTAGGCAGTGCGTGGACCGGCCGTCGACAGGGTTCCGGTCAGCGGTCCGGGAGGTGCTCAGGAACCGACCGGGCGAGGCCGTCCAAGATCAGGTCGAGGCCGTACTCGAACTCGTCGGCGAAGTCGTAGTCGGGCTTGAGGATGTGCTCGGTCGAGAATTCGGCCAGATACGGATAGTCGTCGAGCGGGTGCTGTCGCATCATCGCCTCGGCCACCTCCGCAACGGTCTCGGGTCCGTTGATCGGCAGTGCGCTTTCGGAGAGGGCGAAGCCGTAGCTGTAGCTGTCCAGCGCGGCGAAGGCGTGCGCGGTCATCGGCACCGAGAAGCCGGCTTCGCGCAGGGTGCCGATGACGGCGTTGTGGTGGCGCAGCGTGGCCGGGCCGGGAGCCGTCCCCGACTGCAGGATCACGATCGCCCACGAGTGCCGCCGCAGCGCGCGCCGGGCGGAGTGGGCTCGCCGGGTCAGCTCGGCCCGCCAGTCGCCACCCGGGATCGGCGGCTCGATCTCGGTGAACACCAGGTCGAGGATGCCGTCCAGGATCTCGGCCTTGTTGGCGACGTAGTGGTAGAGCGTCATCGGCCTGACGCCGAGGTGCGCGGCGAGCGAGCGGATCGTCAGTGACTCGACTCCGCCGGCGTCGGCGACGGCCATGGCGGCGAGCAGCACCCGGTCCCGGCTGAGCGGCACGCGCTTCTTCGAAGTCTCGCCGTTTGGTTCGGACATTCACCTCACCCTAGCAGTTTCGTACTTTGTACTATATCGTTCGTACAAAGTACGACACCGCTTCACCAACCATCAGGGGACCCGCCATGCAGACCCATCAGCCGGCGACCACAGCCAGCCGGCCCAACCACCCGAACCACCGAACCACCGCACGCATCATCGGCGTGCTGTACCTGGCCGGCATGGCCATCGGCATCCCCGGAAACATCGTCATCCAATCCGTCCTGACCGGACCGGGCGGAGTGGCTACGGTTGCCGCGAGCGCCCTGCTGCTGGCCATCGGCGCGGTGTGCTGGCTGGCCACAGTGGCCGGGGATGCCGCGCACGGCGTCCTGATGTTCCCGGTGCTGAAACGGCACAGCGAGCGCAGCGCCGTCGGCTACCTGGCCGCCAGGATCATGGACGCCACCTTCATCGCCGTGATGGTTCTCCTGGTCCTGATCCAGATCCCGATCGGTGCCGCGTACCTGAACGCCGGGACCGCCGACACCTCCTACCTCCAGGCCCTGAGCACCGTCCTCGCCGAGGGCAACCTGTTTGCGTACGAGATCGCGATGACCACCCTGGGCGTGGCCGGTTTGATCTTGTGCACCGCGCTCCTCCGCAACAAGTTGATCCCGCGGCCGCTGGCGGTCTGGGGGATCGTCGGCTACGCGGTGATCCTGGGCGGATCGGTGCTGCAGATCCTGGGCTTCGATCTGATGTCGATCCAGGCCGTCCCGGGCGGACTCTGGGAGGTCTTCATCGGCGTCTGGCTGATCGTCAAGGGATTCACCAGCCCGACCATGCCGCTCGAGGGAACCCTTCCGGCGACCACCTCGACGACACCCGCGATGGCGAACAGCACGACCCGACTCAGCCCCGTGGATCGGTGATCAACAAACCGGCCGGCGCAACACCTTCTGCCGCAACACCGGCCCCGGATGCACCTTGTATCCAAGAGATTTCCGGGTGGTAACCGTCTACGATCAACAGCATGACGAACTCTGGGTGGTGGATCGTTCAGCGCGCTGCCGTGACCGTGGCGATGGCCGGCTGCCTGGTCGCGGTGTTGGTCGGGATCGGACTGATCGGCACCTCGGTCGACCGATCTGCCGGTGGCGCGCTGGCGGCCGACGCGACGTTGATCGCGCCGGCCGGGCCGGCGTTCTCGATCTGGACCGTGATCTATCTGGGACTGATCGGTTACACGGTCTGGCAGTGGCGGTCCTCGGCGGTGCGGGTCGAGCGGACCCGGTGGTTGGCGGTGGCCTCGATCGTGCTGAACGGGCTGTGGCTGTTGGTCGTCCAGCTCGGCTGGCTGTGGGCGAGCGTGCTGGTGATCGCCGCCCTGCTGGTGGTGCTGGGGATCCTGGTCCGCCGGCTGTCCGACGAGGCTCCGGCGTCGGGGCGGCTCGAGCGGGTGCTGTTGGACGGCACGTTCGGGTTGTACCTGGGCTGGGTCGCGGTGGCGACCTGTGCGAACGTCACGGCCTTCCTGACCGCCATCGGCGTTCGGCCGGCCAGCCCCGGAGCCGATGTCGCTGCGGTGGCGTTGATCATCGTGGTCGGCGGTGTCGCGGCCTGGTTGGCGGCCCGGCTCGGCGGCCGCTGGGCGGTCGCGGCGGCGATGGCCTGGGGACTGGGCTGGATCGCGGTCGGCCGGTTCACCGGCGATCCGGGATCCGTGCCGACCGCGGTGGCGGCGGTGGCGGCGGCCCTGCTGGCGTTGGCGGCGGCCGGCTTCGCCCGGACTCGGCGCCGGCCGGGGTCAGGGCAGGGTCCCGCGAACCTCGCTGTCGGTTGAGTGGTTGAGGTTTCCGTCGTGCGGCTCGACGGAGACATCGACGATCCGATAGTCATCCGGAATGAACCAGCCGGGCACGTTGAAGGTGCCGCCGGAGTCGCCGGCCAGGCCGAGGGATCGCATCTGCTCGCCGTCGGTGTTGATCAGCCACACCTCGAGGTCGGCGTCGGTGACCTCGATGCCGGACAGCGACACCCGCAGCCTCAGCCCCTCCGGGGTGTTGATCAAGGTGGCCTGACCGGAGCCGGCCTTGCCCGGTAGCGGATTCAGGGCGATCTCCGAGACGACCGTCTCCGCCGGGGTCTGAGCCGTCCGGATCGCGACGGTGCCCAGGACCCCGACCAGCACACCGACCAACGCGGCGACGAGACCGATGGCCCACCAGCTGCGAGTGCCGGACCGTCCGTCATCAGCCGACCTCGTCGGATCGATCCGGCCGACCGGTCGGCCCGGGGTCACCGCTTCAGCTGTGGTCGCCGCCGGGACGGTGCCCAGCTCGGCGGTGATCGATTCCCAGACGCGATGGGGCGGCGAGTGCAGCGGATCACCGGCGTGGGCCGGGTCAGCGGCCGTGATCAGCTGGCGGAGCTCTGCCAACTCGACGGCACACTGATCGCACTGCTGGAGATGTTCCTGGTCGCCGGGAGTCGGCTGCTCCGTGGCGTCGAGTGCGTAGGCCGCGAGCCGGTCGCCGTCGATGTGGTTCACCGGTCCCCTCCCCTCAGCCTCGATCGGAGCTGTAGCAGGCCACGGCGCGCGTGGCTCTTCACCGTGCCCAACGGCAGGTCCAGATCCTCGGCGATCTGGGTCTGGGTCTGATCTTCGTAGAAGGTCTTCCACAGGATGGTGCGGCGCGGCTCGCCCAGCTCCTTCAGCTCGGCCGCGATCAACACCCGATCGACCGCGGAGTCCACCTCGGACTGGTCGCCGCCCTCGACCATCGCCTGCGGACCCACCCGGCCGACGATCTTCTGATCGCGGTCCCGGCGACCGATCGCGTCGGAGATCCGGTGCCGGGCGACACCGACCAGCCAGGCCCGCAGCGGGGCGCTCCCGGGCCGGTAGGTCGGGCGGCTGCGCCAGGCCGAGGCGAAGACCTGCTGAGTGACGTCCTCGGCGTCCTGCCGGTCCCGCAGCGCGGCCAGCGCGATCGAGTAGATCACCGACGACCAGCGCCGGAAGCACTCGGCCAGCAGCTCGAGATCGTCGCTCTGGGCGAACGCGTCGGCGAGGTCGGCGTCGGTCAGCCGACCGACGCCATCGCCACCGCCCACTGCCACGTTCGACACCTTAGCCGCGACCCGACCCGGTTGGGGCCGAACCGGCGCCGCGACTCGACGCACGCGACGTGTGCTCTGGCTGAACGGCACGGCTTCCATCACCGCGCCGGCCGGTCGGGCATCGCGATCACGATCAAGTTGTCCCGGTAGCCCTGCCCGGGGGTGTACGGACCGCCGCAGGTGATGATCACCAACCGGTGGCGGCCGGTCCGGTCGAACAGCTCCCTGACCGGCAGTCGTGTCTGTGGCTCGTACCGGATCCGGTCGATCGTGAAGCCGGTCGATCCGGCTGCGGTGATCACGGTGAGCGCGTCGCCGGCCCGCAGCCGGTCCAGGTCGGCCAGCGGGCCGATCCCGTACTCGCGGCTGTCGACATGGCCGGCCAGCACCGCCGAGCCCTGGGCAGCACCCGGCTCGGGGCCGTGGCGATACCAGCCGAGCTCGCGCGGATCGTCCGGCAACTCCATCGAGCCGTCACCGTCGACACCGACCGGCCGGATCGGCAGGCTCAGGCCCAGGGTGTTGATCTTGAACCGTTCGGGCCGCGGCCGCGGCTCCGGCGGGATGATCGAGGCCGAGCCGCGCGGCACGGCCTTACCCGTCGGCTCGCTGGTCGGGGCCGGCGACCGGGCGGAACCGGCGGCCGTGCTGGGATCCGGACGGCTCGGGCGAGCGCTGCGGGGTTCACTCGAGCCCGGAGTCAGGGCGGTCCGCACGGCCGCCGGCGGCTGCTGGGTGACCATGATCAGTCCCGTCAGCAGAGCCAGCACCGATCCGGCCAGCAGCACCGCCGGCCGGATCGGTGATCGGTGAGGCAAGATCACGGACGGGCGCTCGCCGTGGCCATTCTGGCCGAGACGACGACACCGACGACGGCGAACAGCACCAGGGCCGCACCGAACCACGGCATCGTGGAATCGACCGCGGCGGCCTGGCCGCCGGTGCCGCCCGGTACGCCTTCGGGATCCCCATGCAGACCGGTGATCGGCTGCACAGCCAGCTTCAGATTCTTGTCCTCGGCACTGCCCCAGGCGTAGACGATGGTGTTGCTGCCTTCGGCCAGCTCGAGATCGGCCGGGCCGATCGCGACATCGTCGGTGCCGGCCAGCGTCACGTCGGCCGACACGGTTCCGGCCTCGACCTCACCCTTGGCCTCGTCCGGGTTGGCCAGACCCTCGAACACGGGCTTCTCGGCGGCTCGGACGTCGACCTCCGGTGCGGCCGCGGTGTGCCGGACCGTCAGCCGGGCCATCCCGGCCTCGACCTGCGAGACGTCGTTGACGAAAGGGGTCAGCTTCGGGCTGCCGTCGGCATCCAGGTGCGCCACCACGGTGATGTTCGCCCCGGCGGGCACCTGCACGTCCTTGGCCTCGATCACGGCGTCCCCGTCGGCCCCGTCGCCCGGCGCGACCACCTTCAGGTCGTACGATCCGGCCGGCAGTTGCTGTGGGTCGGTCAGCGTGCCCGGCTCGAAATCGGTCAGCAGTTCCTCCCCGTTGGCGTACACGTCGACCGGGGTGTCCGGCACTGCGTGCAGCACCGACACCGTCGCCTTCTCGGCCGCCTGGGCCGGGACGGCGAACAAGCCGGCGCCGAGTGCGATCAGCAGCATCGAAGCCACTCTGAGAGTTGTGTGTTTCCTGGTCACGATTGCCTCCTCGGCAACGAAAGTGGGTCTGCCCAGTGATGCGCGACCGGACCGGTCAACGGATGCAGTACGACCGAGATCGACCGAAAAGATCGAAAATCGCCGGCCGAAAATGATCACCCAACCGCCGCCACCGATGGCCGAGAAGCCTGACAAATCCGGGCCTCCCTGCATCCGAACGCGGCCCGGGCGCCGAATTGGGTACAGACGGCACAGGAGAGCGGAGGGGCATGATGAGCGAACCGGACGATGTGGTGCTGGTCGACCCGGCCGGGCGGGTGGTCGGTCGGATGGATCGGACCGCCGCCCATTCGACCCGAACGCCGCGTCATCTCGCGTTCTCGCTGTATCTCTTCGACGATGGCGGCGACGTGCTGGTCACCCGGCGGGCGTTGTCGAAACGGACCTGGCCCGGGGTGTGGACCAACACCTGCTGCGGTCACCCGCGGCCGGGCGAGGCGTGGCCGGACGCGGCCGTCCGCCGGCTCGGCGAAGAGCTCGGCCTCGAGGTGACCGACCTGGACTGCGTCCTGCCGGAGTTCAGCTATCGGGCCCGGGATCCGGGCGGCGTCCTGGAGGACGAGTGGTGTCCGACCTTCACCGGCCGGGTCCGGGGCGCGGGGATCGAGCCGCGGCCGGATCCGGGCGAGGTGATGGATTGGGCTTGGACACCGTTGCGCTCCCTGGTCGCCGCCGGATCGGCGGCGCCGTACGCCTTCAGTCCGTGGGCGGTCGCCCAACTCCCCTTGCTCGAGCCGCTCGTGAGGCGAGCCACGGCCGCGAACTCTCCGCGGGAGTCGTACCGACGGGAGTCGTACCGATGAGCCGGCTGCAACAGGACGACCGGGACCAGCCCGACAGCGCCGGCCAGCGACCGGCGACCGCCGTGATCACGGTGCTGCGTCCCCGACCGGAGGTGACCGGGACCCTGGAAGATCAACTTCGCCGGGTCGACGCCCGGCTTGATCGGGCGATGGCCGAGCTCGACCTGGCCTGGCGGGCCGCGCTGGACGGCGCCGAGGAGGCTGCCGTCCTCGGCCGGTTCGATCTGCCGCTGTTGTTGCGCCAGAGCCTGACCGCCGGCGGCAAGCGGATCCGCCCCGCGATGACCCAGCTCGGCTGGTCCGCGGCCGGCGGTGAGCCCGACACGCTCGGCGCCGAGCACGCGGTGACCCTCGGCGCCGCGCTGGAACTCCTGCACACCTTCGCCCTGATCCACGACGACGTGATGGATGCCTCCGCCCGCCGGCGCGGCCGCCCCACCATCCACGTCCTGGCGGCATCGCTGCACGCCGCCGCCGACGGCCTCGGCGACCCACGGCGGTTCGGCGAAAGCGTCGCCATCCTGCTCGGCGACCTGGCCCACGCCGAGACGGCGCACCTGATCGGCGGTCTGCCGGCCCCGCTGCGGCACCGGTGGCGGGAGATGACGATCGAACTGGTCTGTGGCCAGCGGGGGGACCTCAGCGGCAGTGCGGCGCCGGCCTTCGATCATGCCGAAGCGCAACGGGTGGGCCGGCTGAAGTCGGGCTGTTACACGATCCGGCGGCCGCTGGAGCTCGGGGCGGTCGCGGCCGGCGCCTCGGCCGAAGCGCTCGGCCGGCTAGGCCGGTTCGGCGAAGCGCTGGGCGCCGCCTTCGCCCTGCGCGACGACGCGCTCGGAGTCTGGGGCGACCCGCACGTCACCGGCAAACCGGCCGGTGACGACCTCATCTCCGGGAAACCGACCATGATCATCGCGCTCGCCCGGCAGCGACTCACCGGCCGTGATCATGAGCTGCTGGACCGGGTCGGTACCCCGGCCCTCCGATCGGCCGACGTGGCCGAGTTGCAGGCGGTGCTTTATCGCAGCGGCGTGCACGCCGAGGTGGAGCGGATGATCGAAGCCAAGGTCGAATCGGCGCTGGCCGCGCTGGACACCAGCGTGCTCCGGCCGGCGGCCGTGCTGGAATTGACCCGGATGGCGCACCGGATCGCTTGGCGGGACCGATGAGAGCCCGCCGATGAGTCGGGTCGTGGTCATCGGGGCCGGCCTCGCCGGACTGGCGGCCACCTGCCACCTGGCCGGTCAGGGCCACGACGTGACCCTGGTCGAGCGAGATCACGCCGTCGGCGGCCTGGCCGGTCAGGCGCGGCGCGACGGCTTCACCTTCGACACCGGTCCGACCGTGCTGACCGCCCCCGGGCTGGTCGCCGACGCGCTCCGCGCCGCCGGCGCCGACCCGGACCGCGAACTCACCCTCCGCCGGCTCGACCCTGCCTACCGGGCCTGCTATCCGGACGGCAGCGAGTTGCGGGTCCGGTCCTCGATGGACGCCCTCGCCGCCGAGATCGCCCGGGTCTGCGGTCCGGCCGAGGCCGCCGCGCTGGCGGGCTTCGTGAGCTGGCTGCGACAGCTCTGGGAGGTCGAACTGCCGCACTTCATCGACGCCGACTTCGACTCCCCGCTCGACCTGCTCCGCTCCCCGGCCGCGCTGGCCCGGCTCGTCCGGCTCGGCGGTTTCGGCCGGCTCGACCCGGCCGTCCGGCGCTTCTTCCGCGATCCTCGGCTGCATCGGCTGTTCAGCTTCCAGGCGCTCTACGCCGGGTTGGCGCCGGACCGGGCCCTCGCGCTGTACGCGGTGATCACCTACCTGGACACGGTCGAAGGCGTCTGGTTCCCCGACGGTGGGATGCACGCCGTGCCGGCTGCTCTGGCCCGGGCGGCCACCGCCGCCGGCGCCACCCTGCGACTCGGCGAGTCGGTGACCGGATTGGTGCGCCGGCCGGACGGGCCGGTGGCCGGCGTCGCCGTCCGGGGCGACCGGATCACCGCCGACGCCGTGATCTGCACGCTGGATCCGGCCCACAGCTACGCCGCCCTGCTGCCCGAGCTGGCTCCGCCGCGGCGGCTGCACCGCGCCCGTTACTCGCCGTCGGCCGCGGTCTGGCACGTCGGGGTGCGCGGCTCGGTCGGCGGCCACGTCGCGCACCACAACCTGCACTTCGGCCAGGCCTGGGTGGAGTCCTTCCGGGAGCTGTCGGGCGGCCGGTTGATGGCCGACCCGTCGCGGATGATCACCGTGCCGACGGTGGACGACCCGGCCACGGCGCCGCCCGGCTGCACGTCGCTGTACGTGCTGGAGCCGGTGCCGAATCTGCGTGGCGCGGTCGACTGGTCCGCGGAGCGCGGTCCGCTGCGGGACCGGCTGCACCGGTTCCTCGGCGCGGCCGGTTATCCGGACGACGTGCTGACCGAGGAGTTGATCACTCCGCCGGACTGGCAGGCGCGGGGTCTCACCGCGGGAACTCCGTTCGCGCTGGCCCACACGTTCGGCCAGACCGGACCGTTCCGGCCCCGGTCGGTCGAGCCGCGGGTGCCAGGGCTGTTCTTCGCCGGCGCCGGAACCGTTCCCGGGGTCGGCGTGCCGATGGTGTTGATCTCCGGCCGACTGGCGGCCGGGAGGGCCGCGGGCTATCTGGCCGGGCCGATTGTTCCCACCGCCCGGAGGAGCGCCGATGTCGGAGACTGAGTTGCGGGAGGGTTACCGCCGCTGTGCCGCGTTGACCCGTCGGTACGGCACCACCTATGCCTGGGGCGCGGCGATCCTGCCACCGGCCCGGCGCCGGCATGTGCACGCCGTCTATGCGCTGTGCCGACTGGCCGACGACATCATCGACGAGTCGACGTCGGCCGATCGCGGCGAGCGGCTGGCCGAGTTCGCCGCCGACTTCCGTTCCGTGCTCGCCGGCCGGCCGGCGCCGACCCCGGTCCTCGCCGCGGTCGCCCACACGGTGCGCGACCGCGGCATCGACCCGGAGTGCTTCGACCGGTTCTTCGCCGCGATGGCGCTGGACCTGACCATCGATCGGTACGACAGCTGGGACGACCTCTGCGGCTACATGGAGGGTTCGGCGGCGGTGATCGGCGAGATGATGCTGCCGGTGCTGGAACCCATCGACGACCGGGCCCGGGAGCCGGCCCGGGCGCTCGGGTTGGCGTTCCAGCTGACCAACTTCCTCCGCGACGTCGGCGAGGACCTGGACCGCGGCCGGGTCTACCTGCCGCAGCAGGATCTCGCCGCGTTCGGTGCCGACCCGACGCTGCTGCGGGTCACCCCGGCCTGGCGGGCCCTGATGGCGTACCAGATCCGGCGGAACCGTGACCTCTACCGCCAGGCCGATCCGGGGATCGGGATGCTGCCGCCGGCCTCGGCCCGCTGCGTCGCGACGGCCCGGATCCTCTATGCCCGGATCCTTGATCAGATCGAGGCCGCCGACTACGACGTTTTCTCCGGCCGAGTCCGGGTACCGAGGGTGACCAAGGCGGTGACCGCCGCCAGGATCCTGGTCGCCGGCCCGCCGCGCCGACTGGGCCGACCCGAGGAGGCGCTGTGTCGCTGAAGCCTCAGACCCGCCGACTGCCGGTGCCGCGGCTCCCCGTCGCCCGCCGGCCGAAACCGTCCTGGGGTTCGTTCCGGTCCACCTGGCGGCAGGCCCGACCGGCGCGGATCGCGGCCGCGCTGGAGCAGTCCCAGCAGCGCAACCCGGGCGGCTGGTTCGTCGCCGGTCGCAGTGCGGAGGTCCGCTCCGGAATCAGCCTGGCCCGGACGATCGCCGGCCGTGAGGTGGTGCTGTGGCGGGCCACCGATGGGACCCTCCGGGCCGGCCCCGGCGCCTGTCCCCACCTCGGCGCCCGGCTCGACGCCTGCCCGGTGCTCGGCGGTGCCGTGGTCTGCCGCTGGCACGGCCTCGCCCTCGGTCATCCCGACGACGGGCTGTCGGGTCACGCGGCGTGGCAGCCGTACCGCGGCCACGACGACGGCGTGCTCGCCTGGGTCGGCCTACCGATCGAGGACGAGCCGGCAACCCCGCAGCCCCAGTTGCCGGCCCGGCCACCGCTGGCGGACGCGGTGACCGCGGTGATCGGCCGGCGCGGTAGCTGCGAACCGGTCGACGTGATCGCGAACCGGCTCGATCCCTGGCACGGCGCCTGGTTCCACCCCTACTCGTTCAGTCACCTCGAGGTCGACGACGACGCCAGTAGCGACGACCGGCTACTGGTCGAGGTGACGTTCCGGCTCGGCCGGACCTGGGGCGTGCCGGTCCGCGCCGAGTTCGTCTGCCCGGACGCGCGCACCGTGGTGATGCGGATCGTCGAGGGCGAGGGAGCCGGCAGCGTGGTGGAGACCCACGTCACGCCGATCACGACTGCCGGCGCCGCGTCTCCGGTGAGCGTGATGACCGAGGCCACGATCGCCTACTCGGCACGGCCCGGATTCGGCCTGGCGCGATGGTTCGCGCCCTTGCTGCGTCCCGGGATGCGGCACGTCGCCGGCCGGCTCTGGGTGGACGACCTCAACTACGCCGAACGCCGGTTCGCCCTTCGCCGCCGCGGCGAGTTCCCCGGCTGAACCCGGCCAGCACCCGGCGCAGCCGACCCGGCCACCGGTGCCGCCCCCGGATCGGGACGGTCCACAGGTCGTGACCCCGGGCACCCCACCGGTCCAACAGCGCGTTCGCGGCCAGCCACCCGGTGGTCGCCGCCCGCTCCATCAAGGCCACCGGCCAGTCGCAGCGGACCTGGTCGCCAGCCAGCACGATCCGCGGGTCGGGGGTCCGCACGCCCGGCCGGTCCCGCCACGGGGTCGTGCCGATCAACGGACAGTCCGCGTCGATCCGCCACTGTTCGCCCAGCACGGTGGCGCTCGCGGTCTCCGGATAGACGGCCGACAGGGCCGCTCGCAGTTGCAGCCGCAGGCCGGCGTCGTCGACCGGTTCGGGCAGGGCGTACGCGTGCAGTTCGAGCACCGCGCCGCCGGCGGCCGTCGCCCAGGCCCGGGCGCCGTTCTCGTACCGATCGAGAATGCTCACGTTGTCCAGCGGGCCGTAGCCGCTGGTGCCGAGGAACGCCGGCCGGTGCCGAGCCGGCGGCCGGTCCAGCCAGAGCCGCCAGACGGCGAACGGCGGAGCGGTCCGCAGGGCCAGCAGCTGCCGTTGCCAGCCGGCGTTCAAGCCGGACGAGGCGGCGAGCAGGGCCGGCGTCGCCGTGGGATCGGTCGCCAGCACCACGGCATCGGCGCGATGCTGCCGGCCCGCATCGTCGTCGACCACGATCCCGTCCGGCTCGGCGGCGATCCTGACGGCCGCCGTGCCGGTCCGGATCCGGACGCCGAGCCCGGTCAGGTAGTCGGCCAGCGGGGCCCACAGGGCGGCGTCGAAGTCGTCCCGCGGCACCTCGAACAGCAACCCCTCGGCCGAGCCCAGGAAATAGCCGTGCAGCATCGCGACCAGTTCCCCGGCGGCGAACTCCTCCGGCCGGGCGAAGAAGCTCCGGGAGAACACTTCGAGCGCCAGGTGCCTGGCCGTGGCCGGGAACCGCAGCCGGTCCAGGAACTCGGCCGCGCTGACCCCGTCCAGCTCGCTGTAAGTGCCCGGAAAGTCGACGTCCAGCAGGCCGAGCGCCGCGTCCACATCGACCCGCAGCAGGTCACCGAGCTTGAAACTCGGGCTCAGCGCGACGAACCCGGCGAAGTTCAACGGCGGCGTGCGCGGCACCCGGGCGAACGACTCGGTCGGCCCGCCGGCCAGCGCCAGCGGATAGTCCGGCAGCGGGACGAGGCGGGTCAGGCCCGGGTCGGCCCGGCTCAGCAGGGCCCGCAGGTTGTAGTACTGGCGGAAGAACGCATGGAACCCGCGGCTCATCGTCGCCGCACCGCCGGCGACCTCGACCGGCCAGGACCGGACCCGGCCGCCGAGCCGATCCGCACGCTCCAGCAGGGTGACCTCGACCCCGCGTTCGGCCAGCCCGGTCGCCGCAGCCAGTCCGGCGATTCCGCCACCCAGCACCAGCGCCGACCGGCCGGCTCCCGCCCGGGCCGGGCCGGCCGGGCCCGGATGCCGGACCGCGCGGGCATCCCGCCCCGGCCGCCACAGCCCGGACCTCGGCCCGGTCACCGGTGACTCGTGATCATGATGGTGATGATCGGGTCCGTGGTGATCAGGTAGATGGTGATCAGGTCGGTGGTGATCATGGATTCAATGCGTCCGCGCCGGAAGAGCGGCGACCCCGGACCAGATGGAGGATCCCGCGCTGCCAACCGGACACGGTCCGATGCCCTACCCCGACGAACCCGGCCCGGCTCATCCGGGCGGCGAAGACCGGGATCGAATCGAACTTGAGCACGCTCCGCCACAGGTACCGGTAGAGCGCGGGATTGCCGGAGATGATCAAACTGAGTGGCGAGATGAACATCCGGCAGACGGCGGTCCAGCGACGGCGGGCCGTCCGGGAACCCGCCACTGAATACTCCTGCACCATCAGGGCGCCGCCGGGACGAAGTGCCTCGTGCACCTGCCGCAAGGTCGCGTCGGCGTCGGTGACATTGCGGAACAG
This sequence comes from uncultured Actinomycetota bacterium, assembly GCA_963746025.1. Lineage (GTDB taxonomy): Bacteria > Actinomycetota > Actinomycetes > Propionibacteriales > Propionibacteriaceae > Microlunatus. The sequence continues at coordinate 106,689 of CAVUZU010000006.1, read as the reverse complement.
GTACGCGGCCAGGACCCCGTCCACGGCCGAGATCCCAATTGCTGTCAGCGCCCGGCGCAATTCCTCCGCCCGAGCAGGCAGGAACCGGACCGACATCGGCCAGCTCTTCTGCCGGGCCCGGAGCAGCATGCCGCTGGACGCGTCGATGCCGATCACCTCCGCTCGCAGATCACGCCGGTCCAGTTCCTGAACCAGGGCCCGGGTCGACGCGCCGGAGCCGCAGCCCAGATCCAGCAGCCGCAGCTTCCGCCCACCGCCGACCGGCTCCAGCGCATCCAGCAGAGCGGCCGCCGCCGCTCCGAGGTGCCGGTGGTAGCCGGGATTGAGCCCGACCATCCGGTCATACCGCACCGCCGCCCGATCGAACGCCGCCGACAGGTCGTCCGCACCCAGGCCGCTCATCCCGACCGCCCGCCGGCCGCATGGTGATCATCGCCTTCCCGGGCAGCACGAACGGTCCGATCGCCCAGCCGCCGCCAGGCCACGATGGCCAAGGTCACCATGGCGAATCCGAAGCCGAAGTCCTCGACCGGGATGTCCCAGGGCAGCCGCAGGCCGAGGGTCTGCCGGTCGTCGTAGCTCACGATCGGATCGGACAACTTGGTCAGCCAGCCGTCGACCGGGATCTGGAAGGCGAAGACGATCACCATCGTGAACCAGTACTGCCGGGACCGGAAGATCCCGGTCCGCAACCAGACCAGCTCGATGAGCACCACGCCGACCACGGCGATCACCGTCAACGCGGTGTATTCGGGCACCCGCCAACCCTCAACCATCGCTGCCCCGGCGCTGATCATGACGAGCGGCCCGACGCCGGTCGATCACCCCGAGCACCTGGCCGACCGCCTCGTAGGTCAACAGCCCGCACACCGGGATGACGACGAAGAACACCAGCTCCTCCAGCGGCATCCCGAAGATCAACTGGACGCCGGTGACGTACCGCGGGTTGTAGCCCCAATGACCACGATGAATTCCGGCGATGTCCCAGCAGCTGAAGACGACCACTACCGGCAGCAGCGCCAGTAACAACCGGACCGGGCGGCGATAGACCCGTGCCCGGAGCCAGAACTCCAACGGCAGGGTGACCGCCAGACAACCGGCCAACACCAGCAGGTACTGAAAGCCCGCCATCACGCTCCGCCCTCCTCGGCTGCGCCGTAACCCCGACGCCGGGAATTCGGCTCGGCCACGTCCGATGGATGCACCTGTCGGCCGGCCGCCCGGATCTCTGCTGCTGCGGTCATCAAATCATGATCCGCCACCACGCTCCTGGCGTTGGCTCGGGCGGCGGATTGGTGCCGACCAGTTCATCAGATCCTCGTTGCAAACAAGGTCGATTCAAGTTCCGGTCCAGAGCTTGAGTAGGCCGGCTCGTACTGGGTAATGGGGTGCTACTTCAGAGGTTCGCCGAGAGGCAAGGGCGCCCGGCAACGTCACCACATCCCAATCCAGCTTTTACCAACTCAGGGGGAGTACGACATGACCCATCCAGCTGATCAATTCGGTGGGGAAAGAGCGGCCGCAGAGGTCGAAGTCGGCGACGATCGAACCACCACTCGCGACGACGACAGGACAGCAGACGTCGCCAGGGACCAGGCAGCCGCGGTCAAGGACACCGCCGTTGACGCGGGCAGGAACGTGGCAGCCACGGCGAAGGACGAAGCCGCGAATGTGGCCTCGGAGGCCAAACATCAGGCCAAGGACCTGTTCAGGTCGGTGACCAACGAGGTCGAGAGTCAGGCCGGTGCCCAGCAGCAGAGGATCGCCGCCACCGTGTCGTCGTTGGCCAAGGAGTTGGCCGGCATGGCTGCGGCCTCGGACCAGTCAGGACCGCTGACAGACCTGGCCGAACAGGCGTCTCGCAAGGGCGAGGACGTCGCGCGGTGGCTGGAGGCCAACGAGCCGAGAGACGTCCTCGCCCAGGTGACGGCCTTCGGGCGACGCCGGCCGGTGATGTTCCTGGGGATGTGTTTCCTCGCCGGCGTTGTCGCGGGGCGATTCACCCGCGCAGCGGCGGCCAGCGACACTCCTGCCGGCTCGCCGCCAGTGGGCTCCGGGAGCACCGGTCCCCAACGGGCACTGGATCCTGGGTTGCCGGCCGACTCGCTGCCGAGAGCCTCGATGGCAACCGCGGAGCCGGCCCCGGGTGATCAACTCCGCGCCGGAGCACCCGCCGGTGATCCGCCGGCATCGGCTTGGGGTGAACCCCCGACGGGCCGATCGGGTGTGGAGCAGTGAGCGAGTATCCGCGCGATCCGACTCGTGCCGGGTCGGCCGAGGTCGCCCAGACCGGCACCGAGCACGAGCGGGGCGTGCTCGAGTCCGAGGACGGTCGGAGCATCGGCAGCATGCTCAGCGACGTCAGCAGCAATCTGGCCACGTTGATGCAACAGGAGTTGGCGTTGGCCAAGGCCGAACTGCGACAGTCCGGAGCCCGCGCCGGCAAGGGGATCGGCCTGTTCGCCGGCGCTGCCGTCGCCGGACTGCTCTTCCTGGTCTTCCTCACCGTCAGTGCCTGGTGGGGCCTGGGACAGTACGTCGGCAACGACTGGTCAGGACTGATCGTGGCCGTCGTCTGGGCCGTGATCGCCGTCGTGCTGGCGTTGATCCGAAAGAAGGAACTCAACCGGATCCGCGGTCTGGAGCGGACCACCGACACCCTGAGCAAGGTACCGAACGCCGTTATTGGCCAGGAAGAGGAGAACCGATGACCACCAGCGATCCCGACGCGATCCGCGCCGACATCGAGCGCACCCGCGCCGAGCTGAGCCACAACGTCGACGAACTGACCGATACGGCCAACCCGAAGAACGTGGCCAACCGGCAGGTCGACAAGATGAAGGACGCTGTGGTCGGCGTCAAGGACAAGATCATGGGCTCCGAGGATCCGACCGATCGCGGCGGCATCCGAGACGGCGCAGCCGACATCGGCAACGCAGTGTCCGATGCACCTCGGCAGGTCAAGATAAAAACCAGGGGAAACCCACTGGCCGCAGGCCTTGTGGCCTTCGGTGTGGGCTTGTTGATCTCCTCATTGATCCCGCCATCGGAGAAGGAACAACAGGTCGTCTCAGACCTCGAGCCCAGCATCGAGCCCCTGAAATCCGAAGCAACCGCCGCCGCCAAGGAGGTCGCGGAGAACCTCCGCGAACCCGCCGAGTCGGCCGTCGAATCGATCAAGACTCGAGCCGGCGAATCCGCCCAGCACGTGAAGGAGGAAAGCGGCTCCGCGAAGGACCAGATCCAAGGCCAGGCGACAACGGCCAGGGACACGGTGCAGGAGCACAATTCCTGATCAAAGCTCGCACCGCAGCCGGTGATCACAGGTTCGACGGCCGACTCAATCTACGGCTGGCAGCACCACTGTGACGCGGAGGCCGCCGGTCGGGCGTGGGGCCAAGGTGAGGTTTCCGTCGTGGGCCTTGGCGATGCTCTTGACGATGGCCAGGCCAAGGCCGACTCCCGCGTGGTCGGTGCGGACGCGTTGCGAGCCGCGCTGGAACGGCTCGATCAGGGTGGAGACCAGTTGTGGGGTGAGCATCTCGCCGGTGTTCTCGACCGTCAGCACCACGGTCTCGGGCCGAGCGCTGGTCCGGACCCACACGGTGCCCTGGTCCGGCAGGTTGTGCACGATCGCGTTGTGCACGAGGTTCGTGATCATCTGCTGCAGCAGTGCCGGTGAGCCGCTGGTGGCGGCCACGTCACCGGAGGTCTTGATCGTCAGGCCGCGCTTCTCGGCCAGTGGCAGCAGCGTTTCCGTGGCCTCTTCGGCGATCAGGGACAGGTCGACGTGTTCCGGGGTGAAGGATCGCCGGTCGGCGCGGCTGAGCAGCAGCAGGGCTTCGGTGAGATCGATCGCACGGCTGTTGACCAGGTGCAGGCGTTCGACGAGTTCGCCGTGGTCGCGGTCCGGATCATTGCGGGCCACGTCGAGCAGGGTCTGGGTGATCGCCAGCGGGGTGCGCAGCTCGTGCGAGGCGTTCGCCGCGAAGCGTTGCTGCTCGGCGACCTGCGCCTCGAGTTGGGCGAGCATCGTGTCGAAGGCGTCGGCCAGTTCACGGAACTCGTCCTTGCGGCCCTCCAACTGGATCCGGTGGCCGAGCGATCCCTCCGCGGCCCGGCGGGTGGCGTTCCTGATCCGGGTCAGCGGAGCGAGCATCCGGCCCGCGAGCAGCCACCCGCCCACCAGACCGCAGATCAGCAGGATCCCCAAGGCTTGACCTGCTCGCGGAGCGAACGCCTCCCACAGCTCCCACTGGGTCGGGATCGGCCGGCCGCCACGGCTGCCCGGCACGTCTTCGGGGAGGTAGACCACCCGGGGGACGTACCGCAGCAGGAAGACCCAGACGACCGCGACCAGTGCTGCGCCCGTCAGCATGATCACGCCGGCATAGCTGAGGGTGAGTTTGAGCCGAACACTCAGCCCGGGCCGCCTATCCACGGTCTCCCTCGGGTCCGGAGCCGGACGCCGTGTCGATCCGGTAGCCGACGCCGGCCACGGTGGCGATCAGCCAGGGTTCGCCGAGCCGCTTGCGCAGGGCCGAGACGGTGATCCGGACGGCGTTGGTGAACGGGTCGGCGTTCTCGTCCCAGGCCCGTTCCAGGAGTTCTTCCGCACTGACCACTCCGCCCTCGGCCGCGACCAGGACCTCGAGCACGGCGAACTGTTTCCGGGTCAGCGCGACGTAGCGGCCGTCGCGGAACACCTCCCGGCGGAACGGATCGAGCCGCAGGCCGGCGAGCTCTCGGATCGGCGGCCGGTTGTGGGCCCGCCGGCGGTCGAGCGCCCGGAGCCGGAGCACGAGTTCGCGGAGATCGAACGGCTTGGTCAGGTAGTCGTCGGCGCCGAGCCCGAAGCCGGAGGCCTTGTCGTCCAGCCGGTCGGCGGCGGTCAGCATCATGATCGGCATCCCGCTGCCGGAGGCGACGATCCGCTCGGCGATCTCGTCGCCCGAGGGGCCGGGGATGTCGCGGTCGAGCACGGCGATGTCGTACGCGTTGATGCTCAGCAGTTCCAGCGCGGTGTCACCGTCGCCGGCGAGGTCGGCGGCGATGGCCTCCAGCCGCAGGCCATCGCGGATGGCCTCGGCCAGCAGGGGTTCGTCCTCGACGATCAGCACGCGCATAGGCCCCCGACGGTACCGGCCGGGGCCTATCGCCGGCATATCCAAAACCGCATACGCGCCGGCAACACCGGGTTGCCTTGACTGGCGACATGACTGGAGTCGCATGTCGTACGCCCACCGAGGACGACGGCGCCGTCCCCGACGGCGTGACCGTGTTCGATGACGGCTATCCCGCCGTCGCCAACCTCAAACCGGAGTTGCTCCGGGCGCTGCGCGCCGCCGCGACGGACGCCGCCGAGGACGGCGTCAAGTTCTACGTCAACAGCGGCTGGCGGTCCCCGGAATACCAAGATCAACTGCGCCGGGAGGGGATCGTCAAGTACGGCTCCGAGGAGGAAGCCGCCCGCTGGGTGGCCACCGCCGAGACCTCCCCGCACGTGGCCGGGGAGGCGGTGGACCTCGGGCACTCCGAGGCCAAGGCGTGGCTGTTCGAGCACGGCGCCCGCTACGGGCTGTGCCAGATCTACAACAACGAGCCCTGGCATTACGAGCTGCGCCCGGAAGCGATCGAGCACGGCTGTCCGCCCCGGTATGCCGACCCGTCGCGCGATCCGCGGCTGCAGCGGTGACCAGTGCGTACGGCCTCGAACCGGTGCCGGGCCTCGGCCTGACGGTCGGCCCGATCAGCGCCGCCGAGCACCTGGCGTTCGTCCGGACGCAACGGTCGGTCAGCTTCCTGCAGACCCCGGCCTGGGGCGGCGTCAAGACCGAGTGGCGCAGCGAATCCCTCGGCTGGTACGACGGCCAGCAACTGGTCGGCGCCGGGCTGGTGCTGCATCGCCCGGTGCCACGGCTGGAGCGGTTCACACTGGCGTACCTGCCGCAGGGACCGGTGATCGACTGGACCGGTGACCTCGACGCCTGGCTGGACCCACTGGCCGCCTATCTCAAGGCCCGCGGCGCGTTCGCGATCCGGCTCGGCCCGCCGGTGCGGACCAACACCTGGACCGCCGCCGAGGTCAAGGAGGGCATCGCCGACCCGGGCCGTAACCGGCTCCCCGACCTGCCCGGCGCGACCGATCCGGTCGGCGCCCAGGTCACCGGCTGGCTCCGCAGCGCGGGCTGGCTGCCGCAGGGCACGACGGCCGGCTTCGCGGCCGGTCAGCCTCAGTTCACCTACGAGCTGCCGCTGGCCGGCAAGACCGAGGACGACGTGCTCAAGGGGATGAACCAGCTCTGGCGCCGCAACATCAAGAAGGCGGTCAAGGAGGGCGTCGAGGTCACCGTCGGCGAGATCGCGACCGGTGCGGAGCTGACGGCGTTCCATGATCTTTACCTGCACACCGCCGAACGTGATCACTTCACGCCCCGGCCCTTGACCTACTTCGAGACCATGTTCCGGGCCTTGTCCGCCGAGGATCCTGAGCGGATCACGCTCTATCTGGCCCGGCACCAAGGCGACCTGGTCGCCGCCACCATCGGCATCCGGGTCGGCGGCCACGCCTGGTACGTCTACGGCGCCTCCGCCACCGAGAAGCGCGACGTACGCGGCTCCAACGCCTGCCAGTGGACCATGATCAGGGACGCCCTGGCAGCCGGCTGCCACGTCTACGACCTGCGCGGCATCACCGCCACCCTGGACACCGACGACCCGCACGTCGGGCTGATCCAGTTCAAGGTCGGGACCGGTGGCCAGACCGTGGAGTATGTCGGCGAGTGGGACCTGCCCCTGCGGCCCTTGATCTACCGGGCCTTCGCCCTCTACCTGCGCCGGCGCGGCCGCTGAGCCTCTCGAGGTCTGGCTGCCGCATCAGCGGGGTCCTTCAAGCCGACCTGTCAGAACTGAGGCCGGCTATAGCAAGCCTCAGTTCTGACAAGTGGGCGCTAGCGAAGCTAGGTGAGCGCGGCGGCGATCTCGTCGAGGTGGGCGCCGCGGGAGGCCTTGATCAGGACCACGTCGCCGGTCGTGAGGTGGTTCTTCAGCCAATCGATCGCGGACTCGTTGTCGGGTAGGGCCACCGCTCGCTCCCCCGCGCCGTCGGCGATTTGCCCGCCGGCGGTGCCGACGCCGACGACCAGGTCGGCGCGGGCGGCGGCGTATTCGCCGACGGCGCGGTGCTCGGACTCGCTGTCGTCGCCGAGCTCGAGCATCTCGCCGAGGACGGCGATCCGGCGGTCGCCCTCGATCGCGGCCAGGGCGTCCAGGCCGGCGAGGGTCGATTCGGGATGGGCGTTGAAGGAGTCGTTCAGCAGGGTGGCGCCGCCGGCCAGATCGCGCAGTTCCAGTCGCCACTTGGACAGCGAGACGGTGGACAGCGTCGTCGCAACTGCGTCGAGGAGAATGCCTGCAGCCAGGCCGGCTGCCGCGGCGGCCGACGCGTTCAGGGCCTGGTGGGCGCCGATGATCGGCAGCTCGACCGGGGCCGACAGGTCGTGAGTTCGCAGCCGGAAGGACGGCCGGGCGAGTCGGTCCAGCGCCAGGTCGAGCACCCGGACGTCGGCGTGTTCGGCCGCTCCGAAGGTCAGCACCGGTCCGTCGGTCAGGGCGCGCATCGCGACCACTCGGGGATCGTCGGCGTTGAGGACGGCGGTGCCGCCGGGCGCCAGTCCCTGCACCAGTTCGCCCTTGGCCGCGGCGATCGCGCCGCGCGAGCCGAACTTGCCGAGGTGGGCCCGGCCGACGTTGAGGACGATGGCGATGTCGGGCGCGACCAGACCGGTCAGCTCAGCGATCTGGCCGAGGTGCCGGGCTCCCATTTCGAGGACGAGGAACCGGGTGCTCGCATCGGCGCGCAGCATGGTGAGCGGCACCCCGAGCTCGTTGTTCAGCGAGCCGATGGTGGCGATCGTCGGTGCGGTGCTGGACAGCACGGCCGTCAGCAGATCCTTGGTGCTGGTCTTACCCTGCGAGCCGGTCAGCCCGACCACGGTCAGCCCGGCCCGGAGCCGGGACACGACGTGCGCGGCGAGCGCCTGGAGCGCGGCCTGGGCGTCGTCGACGACGACGGTCGGCAGGGCGGTCGGCCGGGAGCCGAGCACCGCCACCGCGCCGGCCCGGCCGGCCTGGTCGGCGTAGTCGTGGCCGTCGACGTGCTCGCCGGCGAAGGCGACGAAGAGCCCACCCGGCTCGGACTGCCGGCCGTCGAGCACCGCCGGCGCGGTCACCGTGACGGCGCAGCCACCGTCGGCCGCACCACCCTCGACCGTGCCACCCTCGACTGTGCCGCCGACGATCTTGGCGATCTCGTCGAGGCTGATCGGGATCATGCCGGCTCGCTGTGCATCATGGCCGACAGTCAAGATCGTCCGGCATATCGTCGGCGTATCGAAAATCCGATACGTGCTGGCAACACCACGTCTTCTTGACTGTCGGCATGACCTTCAGCGATCCGGTCCGGACAGCCGTGCCCGCGGCCCGGTCGACGGTCCCCGCCACGTCGGGCATGACCATCTACGGCTGCGGGCCGGACGAGGCCGTGTTGTTCCGCGAACTGGCACCGCGCCTCGGCGTCCGGCCGAAGATCACCGAGGCACCCGTTTCCGAGGCCACGATCCACCTGGCCCTGGGCCATCGGTGCATCAGCGTCGGCCACAAGACCAAGATCACGAACGGCACCCTGCTGGCCCTCGGCCGGGTCGGCGTCCGGTACATCTCGACCCGGAGCATCGGGTTCAACCACCTCGATGTGGCCTACGCGGAGCGTCTCGGCATCACGGTCGAGAACGTCACCTATTCGGCCGACAGCGTGGCCGACTACACGCTGATGCTGATGTTGATGACCGTGCGGCAGGCGAAGTCCATGATCCGGCGCATCGATGATCATGACTATCGACTGCACGACGTACGCGGCCGGGAGCTCCGCGACCTGACCATCGGCGTCGTCGGGACGGGACGGATCGGCGCGGCGGTGATCGACCGGCTGCGAGGTTTCGGGTGCCGAGTCCTCGCCTATGACCTGCGGCCCAAGACCGCGGCCGACTACGTCCCGCTCGAGGAGTTGCTGCGGCTGAGCGATCTCGTCACCCTGCACCCGCCGCTCACCGCGGAAACCCACCATCTGCTGGATCGTCGGCGGATCGGGCAACTGAAGCACGGCGCGTACGTGATCAACACCGGCCGCGGCGCTCTGCTCGACACCGCGGCGCTCTGCTCGGCACTGACCGAGGGCAGGTTGGCCGGTGCGGCGTTGGACGTCCTCGAAGGAGAGGAAGGGATCTTCTACGCCGACTGCAGAAGCAGGGCTGTCGAGAGCGAACAACTGCTGCGACTGCAAGCGCTGCCGAATGTGATCATCAGCCCGCACACCGCCTACTACACCGACCACGCGCTGCGGGACACGGTCGAGAACTCGCTGATCAATTGTCGCCAATTCGAAAGCAGGAATCAGCATGGCTAAGTTGCAGGTCGGAATCATCTTCGGGGGCGGTTTCGAGGAGCATCCCATCTCGGTCAAGTCCGCCCAGGAGGTGGCCGGGAGTCTCGATCTCGACAAGTACGACCCGGTCTACATCGGGATCACCAAGAGCGGCGCGTGGACGCTCTGTGACGGCCCCGAGGACGGCTGGGAGGACGGCCCCGGTCGCCCGGTGGTGCTGTCACCGGACCGGAGCGCCCCCGGATTGATCATGCTCGATCAGGGCCGGTACGAACTGGTCCGGCTGGACGTCGTGCTGCCCGTGCTGCACGGCCGGCTCGGCGAGGACGGCGCGGTCCAAGGCCTGCTGGAGTTCTCCGGCATCCCGTACGCGGGCTGCGACATCCCGAGCTCCGCCCTCTGCATCGACAAGTCCCTCGCCTACACCGTGGTCGGCAGCGCGGGCATCGCCACGCCGAAGTTCCGGACGATCACCGCGGACGAAGATCTCGAGGCCGACGAGCTCAACTATCCGGTCTTCGTGAAGCCGGCCCGTTCGGGATCTTCCTTCGGCGTCAGCAAGGTCGCCGGAAAGGACGAGCTGGCGAGTGCCCTGGCGACCGCACGACAGTTCGACACGAAGATCATGATCGAGGAGGCGGTGGTCGGCAGCGAGATCGGCTGTGCCGTCCTCGGCAACGACGGCGAGCTGACCACCGGCGAGGTGGACCGCGTCGCGCTGACGCACGGCTTCTTCAAGATCCATCAGGAGGACGATCCCGAGAGCGGCTCCGAGAACGCGACCTTCATCGTCCCCGCCGACATTCCGGCCGAGTCCCGCGAGCTCGTCCGGCAGACGGCCAAGGCCGTCTACCGGGCCCTGGGCTGCCGGGGACTGGCCCGGGTGGACCTGTTCCTCACCGACGACGGCCAGGCCGTCCTCAACGAGGTCAACACGCTGCCGGGCCTGACCTCGTACAGTCGCTATCCGCGGATGATGGCCGCGGCCGGGATGTCGCTGTCCGACGTGATCGACCGGATGGTGGACTTGGCCTTGGCGGGTCCAGAGCGATGAAGGACGGCTTCGTCTTCGTCGACGAGGTCGTCCCCGGCGTCCGCTGGGATGCCAAGTACGCCACCGGCGACAACTTCACCGGCCGGCCGGTGAACGGCTATCTGGCGAATCGCGTCGTCGGCACCCACGCCCTGTGCGCTGCCCTGGACCGAGCGCAGGAGAAGGCCGCCTCGATCGGCTTCGGGTTGTTCCTCTGGGACGGCTATCGCCCCCAGACCGCCGTGGACGACTTCCTCGGCTGGACGGCCCAGCCGGAGGACGGCCGGACGAAGCCGAAGCACTATCCCAACATCGACCGGACCGAGCTGGTCGCGAAGGGTTATGTGGCCCCCAGGTCGGGCCACAGTCGGGGTAGTGCGGTCGATCTGACGCTCTTCCGGTTGGCCACCGGTGCCCTCGTCCCGATGGGTGGTGATCATGATCTGATGGATACGATCTCTCATCATGGAGCCGAGGGGATCACGGAATCCGAAGCGCGGAACCGGCAGTACCTTCGGTCGATCATGTGGGGCTGCGGGTTCAACTCCTACCATCGCGAGTGGTGGCACTACACGCTGCGGGAGGAGCCCTTTCCGGACACCTATTTCGACTTTCCGATCACCGAACTCGCCGACAAGGGAACGCATGCAGATCCGACCGGCCCGACCCGCCGACGCCGCGACCGTCGCCGAATTGCTTGATCAGTTGGGCTACCCCCAGGATGGCCCGGCGACCACGGCCGACCGAATCCGGGCCTGGGCCGAGGACTCCGACAGCGCGGCCTATGTCGCCGAGGCCGACGGCGCGGTGCTCGGCGTGATCGCGGTCCACCTCTGTCCCTTCTTCGAACGCACCGGCTCCTGGGGCCGGATCGTCGCGCTGGTCGTCTCCGAGCAGGCCCGCGGCCAGGGCGTCGGCGGCCGGCTCGTCGCGGCGGCGGAGTCGTTCGCTGCCGATCATGGTTGCGTCCGGATGGAGGTCACCAGCTCCAACCACCGCGACGACGCGCATGCGTTCTACCGGAGCCGCGGCTACCTCGACCAGACACCAAGATCATCCCGGTTCTTCCGCGATCTCGAGCTCGGCGGGGCGGGCCCGGCATGACGGCACCGCGGGTGGTCGTCGCCGGCGGTCACTCAGCCGGGCACATCGAGCCGGCGATGAACTTCGCCGACGCGCTGCGCCGGCTGGAGCCGACGGCCGAGGTCACCGCCCTCGGCACCGTCCGCGGCCTGGACACCACCCTCATCCCGGCCCGCGGCTACCCGCTCGAACTCATCCCGCCAGTGCCACTGCCCCGTCGGCTGAACCGGGCCCTGCTGCAGACGCCGGCCAAACTGCGTGACTCGGTGCGGGCGACCGGCGCGGTCCTCGACCGGGTCCGGGCCGAGGCGGTGGTCGGCTTCGGCGGCTACGTGGCGGTGTCGGCCTATCTGGCCGCCCGCCGCCGGGGCCTGCCGATCATCGTCCACGAGGCGAACGCCCTGCCCGGCGTGGCCAACCGGCTGGCGGCCCGGCTGACCAAGCACGTGTTCACCGCCGCGCCGAGCATCCGGCTGGCGCACGCCACCGCGATCGGGATCCCGCTGCGGCCGGCGATCACCGGGCTCGATCGGCCCGCGCTGCGCGACGCCGCCCGGCAGCGGTTCGGGCTGCGACCCGACGGTCCGGTGCTGCTGGTCACCGGCGGCTCGCAGGGCGCCGGGGCGATCAACACCGCCGTGTCCGGCGCGGCCGCGGCGATCCGGGCGGCCGGCATTCAGGTGCTGCACATCACCGGACCGCAGCATGAAGTCGAGGTGCCGGCCGGCGACCCGGCCGACCCGCCCTACGTCGTCGTCCGCTATGTCGACGAGATGCAGTACGCCTACGCCGCGGCCGATTTCGTGATCTGCCGGTCCGGAGCGATGACCTGCGCCGAACTGGCCGCGGTCGGACTGCCGGCGGCATACGTCCCGTTGCCGCTGCGCGGTGGCGAACAGCGACTGAACGCCGTGCCGGTGGTCGAGGCCGGCGGGGCGCTGCTGGTCGCCGACGCGGACGTCGACCCGGCCTGGATCAAGCTCAACCTGATCCCCGTGCTCGCCGATCCCGCACGGATTGCGGCGATGTCGGCCCGCGCCTCGGCGGCCGGCGCCCCCGACGCGGACGTCGTGCTGGCCAAGCACGTGCTCGCCGCGGTCGCCGAGCGACGCCGGTCCACCTGATCAAGCTCGCGGACCATATCGTCGGCATATCGAAAACCGCATACGTCCTGGCAACGCCGCGCTGTCTTGACTGATGGCATGTCCTCGAGGGAATCTGCCCGAACAGCGGTCTGCCGTACCCGATTGCCGATCATCCTGGCCGGCGCCGTGATCATCGTCGCGCTGATCGGCACCGCCGGTTGCCAGGCTTCGTCTCCGGACGCGTCCGCACCCCCGGCCGCGCCACCGCCCTCGGCCGGCCAACAGTCTTCGAAGGCAGCGCCGTCGTCGAAGGCGCCGGCCTCCCCGAAGGAACCGGCCCGGAAGAGCCAGCGGGCGAGTGGGGTGGCCGGCGGCGCCGTCCCGGACGGCGTGACGGTCTTCGACGACGACATCCCGGGCGTGGCCAAACTTGATCAAGAGCTGCTCGCCGCGCTCCGCCGAGCGGCCACCGACGCCGCCGACGACGGCGTGCAGATCTTCGTCAACAGCGGCTGGCGCTCGGCCGAATACCAAGCTCAACTGTTGCGCGAGGCGATCGAGAAGTACGGCTCGAAGAAGGAAGCGGCCCGCTGGGTGGCCACCCCCGAAACGTCGCTGCACGTGTCGGGCGACGCGATCGATCTCGGGCCGACCGAGGCGACGAAATGGCTGTCCGAGCACGGCGCCGGCTACGGGCTGTGCCAGATCTACGACAACGAGCCGTGGCACTACGAGCTGCGACCCAAGGCCGATGATCAAGGTTGCCCGGAGCGGTACGCCGACCCGACGGAGGATCCGCGGATGCAGCAGTGATCACCGAGCGGGTCGCTGCCGGCTACTCGCGATCCCGATAGGCCCGTGCCCGGTTGCGCACCAGCGGGGTGATCGTCCGCTCGATCGCGGCGAGCCGGCCCCAGGTGTCCGGATCCGAGACCGACAATCCGTGTCTGGTGTAGAGGAACATCCAGTTGCCGACGAACACGACGTCGAAGAAGCGAGCATGATCAACCAGGTTATGGACCCATTCGTTCCCGGCGGCAGGAGCCCCGGTCAGCGCAGCGCGAGGTAGGCGATGAAGAAGGCCGCGACGGCGACGACCGCGCACAGCGCCAGCCAGAGCAGCGTCGGAATCGTCCGTTCCACCGTCGCCGGGCTCTGTCGCAGTTGGCTGAGCTGTCCCGCGAACTCCGCCGCGCTGGCCGGGCGCTGGGCCGGATCGCGGCTGAGGGCACGCGCCAACAGCCGGTCCAACTGGGCGGGTTGGCCGAGCTTCGCGGCGATCGGGGCCGGCCGCACGTCGGTCCGGCGGGCCAGCACCGCGGCCAGCGTGTCGCCTTGGAACGGCTTCTCCCCGCTCAGCAGTTCATAGGTCACCGCGGCCAGCGCGTAGACGTCGGCGCGGGCATCGATGCCGTCCGCGGAGTGGATCTGCTCCGGGGCCATGTAGGCCGGGGTGCCGGTGGCGACCGTGAACCCGGACGCCTCGGCGAGATTCTTGGCACTGCCCAGATCGGAGATGAGCAACCGCGGCGAACCGTCGGACTCGTCGACCAGCAGATTGCTCGGCTTCACGTCCCGGTGCAACACACCGTTGCGGTGCAGCACCTCGACCGCCGCCGCGGCGGAACTGGCGAACCGAAGCGCGACGTCCGGCTCGAACTGGCCGATCCGTTCGGCCAGCGTGCCGCCGCCGACGTAGGCCATCACGATGTACGGCCGGCCCACGCCGCCCGTCTCGAGTTCGCCGATGTCGTACACCCGGACCACCCGCGGGTCGTCGATCCGCCGCAGGATCCGCGCCTCGGCGACGAACCGTTCCCGGATGTCGGCGTTCGCCGACCAGTTCTCCGCCAGCACCTTGATCGCGACGGGGTGCTCGAGCACCGGGTCGTCGGCCAGCCAGACCGTGGCGAACGCGCCGGAGCCGAGGATGGTGTGCGCCCGATAGCGCCCGATCGTCAACATGGTGTGACAGGATTCTGCACCATGATCGAATCCGGCGGGCGGTCGAGCATCGACCGGGATCTGATCGAGCGGGCGCAACGGGGCGATGACCCCGCCGCCCTCGATGCGTTGCTCAGCACCGTGCAGCCGCTGGTCGCCCGTCGCTGTGCTCGCTTCCTGCCCTGCCGTGAGGACGCCGAGGAGGCGGCCCAGGACGCCCTGCTGATCATCACCTCCCGGTTGGGCGAGTTCCGTGGCACCGGGTCGTTCGCCGGCTGGGTCACCGTGATCGCCTCGAACAGTGCGCGGAAGACGTACCGACGATTACGGCAGCGGGCGGCGGAGCGCGGCACCGACCGGATCCCGGAGCCGGCCGATCCGCGGACCACCAGCGTGGTCGCCGGCACCCGGCTGGACCTGATGGAGGCGCTGAACGAGCTCGAGTCGATCAAACCCCAGGTGGTCGAGCCGTTCGTACTGCGCGATCTGGGTGCCCTGTCCTACGACGACATCGCCGCCGTCCTGGGGATTCCGGTCGGTCAGGTCCGCGACCGGATCTACACGGCCCGCCAGTTCATGCGTCAGCGACTGGTCGAGATCCTCGAGTAGCGTGACGTGACTCACAGAATCGGCGACCAATGAAACCGTCGCGGCTCGCATCTCCCATTGTGAGAACGGACGATCCGCTCTCGGAACAGGAGAAGAACCGATGAAGATCTCACAGGCGGTCGTCAGCCTCGCCGTCGCCGTGGTGACCGGGGTGACCGGCGGTGTGCTGTACGCGGGCGCGGAACACCAAGCACGGGCCGGCGACCCGAAGACCCCTCCGGCAACGACCCAGGCGAACCCGAGCGAGCCGGCCGAACCGAGCCCCAGCGAGTCGGCCGAAACCAAACCGGCCAAGGACGAGCTCGGCCCCGACAACGTGATCGACAAGGCCTTCTACCGCAAGCAGACCGGCCACTCGTTCAGCGTCGTGCCGGATCCGATCGGTACCGACATCGCACCCTGCATGGAGACGACGACCCGGTTCTACGACCAGGTCGAGGACGGGACGCCGCGGGTCCGCGTCCACCTCACGGGCAAGGACGGCAGCTTCGTCAGCCAGGAGGCCGTGCAGTTCGAGACCTCGAAGGAGGCGATGCGACTGCGCGCCCAGGTGGTCAACCTGGCCAGCGGCTGTCAGACCAACGGCTACCCCGGTGACCACGGCTACGGCGACCCGGTGACCCTGGGCAGTGACGGCGACTCCGATGCGACCTACTTCCCCTGCTTCAGCTCGGATCAGGAGTACGGCGGGTTCATCATCCTCCGAGTGGCGAACCGGGTCAGCGTGATCGACATCGAGGACAAGCTCAGCCAGCAGCAGCTGGGCCGGCTCGCCGTCGCTGCGCAGTACGTACTGGGCGGCTGACCGACCCGACCGGCGGTGGCGCATGGCGTCGCCGATAGGCCGACGGCGGCACGTCGCAGTGGGCGGTGAAGGCCTCGTAGAAGCGGGACAGCGAGCCGAAGCCCGAGCGGTGTCCGACCTCGGCGACGGATGCGTCGGTGGTCAGCAGAATCCTTTGCGCCAAGGCGATCCGGGAGCTGGTCAGATAGCTGTTGATGGTCCGTCCGAGGGCCTGCTTGAAGATTCCCATGGCGTGGTGCGGGTGCACGTGGATGGCGTCGGCGATGTCCTTGACGCGCAGTGGTTCGTGGCAGTGCAGGGCGATGAAGTTCGCCATCTCGGCGGCCTGGGAGAGGACGGAGCGGGCAGGCGAGCCGGTGCGGTCCGGGGTCGTCGGCGGCGATTGCAGGACGCGGGTGATGAAGGCGCGCAGCTCGAGGGCGACGAGTTCCCTGACCTCGGCGTCGGGGGCGGCCAGGTCACGTTCCCACTGCCGCAGATGTCCGGCGGAGTAGAGCGCGCTGACGTCCCGGGTGCCGATGATCACTTCTCCGTCGAGCAGCCGCCGGACATGATCAGCGGCCATCGGCCAGGTGAGGAACTGGGCCAGCGGCACGGTCGCCCAGGTCATCTGGACCAGCGGGCCCTGCACCAGCAACTGGTGTGGCTGCGCGGCCCAGAAGATGGCGGCCTGACCGGCCCGGAGCGTCAGCGGGCGACCGCCGATCAGGTACTGCAGCGGGTCGCCGGCGTAGTTCAGCTCGATGTCGTTGTGCTGATGGGCCTGCGCCATCGTCGGCGACCAGAGGTTCTGACACGCCATGCCGTAGGTGGCAGGTTCGGTGATCGTCACCAGGGTCCTCCGTTGGCCACGGTGCTGATCGACCTGAGGATACCGGAAGTCTGCCGGGCAAGACCGGAGGAACCTTCCGCCCGCCGCGCATATGGTCGCGCCATGAACCCGATCAGACGACGATCACTGCTCGGTGCCGGGACCGCGACGGCCGCGCTGGCCGCGACCGGCTGGCTGACCGGCTGCACGGGTCCGGACGGCGGCGGCGACGATGCGCCGAAGACCCTGGAGAACGTGCCGGTCAAGGAGTTCGGGCCGGCGACGCCGGGGGTCAACTATCCGGACGGTTACGTGGGCGCCCGGGCCTCGAAGATCGAACCGTTCGGCGACGGCAGCACCGAGTTCCGGGTCGTCGTACCGCAGGACGCGCAGGTGGTCGGCGACTGGAACAAGAACGACATGACGGCCTGGTTCGAGCAGCGCACCGGGGTCAAGGTCAGGTTCGAATCCGTACTCTCCACCGCGACCGACGGTTCGCCGGACCTGACCAAGGTCAACGCGATGCTGTCGGCCGGTGATCTCCCTGATGCCTTCCTCGGCCTGCCGTTCTCCAACGATCAGGTGTCGGTCTACGGTCAGCAGGGCCTCTTCGTCGCCCTGGACGACTACATCGACGTGTACGCACCGCACCTGCGGCAGTTGCGGGCAGACTATCCGGGCCATCAGGCGCTGACCCGGGCGGCGGACGGGAAGATCTACCAGTTCGCCGGCATCAACGACTGTTATCACTGCGCGTCCAGCCCGGGCCGGGCCTGGATCAACGCCCGCTATCTGGAGCAGGTCGGCGCGGCGATGCCGACCACGACCGAGGAGCTGCGCGAGGTCCTGAAGCTGTTGCAGGAAAAGGATCCGACGCCCAAGGGCAACATCATCCCGTTCGCCGCGGGCGCGGACAGCCCGGTCGACAACTTCATCATGAACGCTTATCTCTACAACCCGGGCGGCGACGTCAACGGCGGCTGGCTGGCGCTGGCCGACGGCCGGGTCGAGTTGGTCGCGACGAAGCCGGAATGGCGGGAGGCGCTGCGGTTCCTGCGCACCCTGCACGACGACGGGACGCTCGGCCGGGACGCGTTCACGATGACCGAGGCCGCGCTGCTGCAGGCCGGCAACCAGGGCCGGCTGGGTTTCGTCCGGGCCTACTACTGGGGATCCTTCAGCGACATCAAGTACGAGCCGGACGCGCTGTGGAAGGACTATGTTGCGGTGCCACCGCTGCGTGGGCCGGCCGGCGTCCAGTACGCGCGCTGGGATCACTTCGGTTACAAGACGTCGCCGATGCTGATCACTTCGGCCTGTAAGCAGCCGGAGATCTTGGTCCAGTGGGCCGACGCGCAGATGGAGTTGGAGGCGTTCCAACGCCACGTCGCCGGCAACCAGGGCGAGAACTGGGACTGGTCGCCCAAGGGGGCCAAGGGCATCAACGGCAAGCAGGCTTTGTATGAATTGAAGGCGTTCCCGCCGCCGGCCGGGACCTCCTGGAGCCAGTACGGCGCGATGTACAACTCCAACGACGCCCGGCTGGGCATCCAGATCAACGAGTCGAATCCGAACTTCGAGGCCGAGCTGTATCGGTCGGCGCAGTCGTACGAACCGTTCGCGGAGCCGGAGACGATGCAGGTCCCGCCGTTGATCTTCGGCGACAGCGATGCCGTGACGAAGGCCGACACCGCTGCGACGATCTACAACCGGGTACGCAGTGCCACAGCCGCGTTCGCGATCGGCGAGACCGACATCAACGACGACCGGGCCTGGGACGACTACGTCGCCTCGTTCGACGCGATCGGCATCGGCGCGTACCTGGAGCTGTATCAGCGCGCCTACGACAATCGACCGAAGTGACCCAGCCGGTACGGCGGCTCGGCGTGGTCGGCCTGGGCGAGGGCCGCAGCATCCTCTCCGCGGCCCGGTCGTCGACTCGGTGGCAGGTCGCCGGAGTCTGCGACCTCGACCAGAATCTTTGCCGGCAACGGATCCGGGAGTTCGACCTGGATCGCTGGACCACCGACTACGACGACCTGTTGGCCAACCCCCGGATCGACGCGATCGCCATCTACACCCCTGATCAGCTGCATCTTGATCACTGCGTCCGGGCCCTGCGGGCGGACAAGCACGTGATCTGTACGAAGCCGCTGCTCGCCTCGCTCGACGGTGCCGACCGGCTGCTCGCCGCGGCCCGAAGATCATCAGGCCGGCTGATGGTGGGCCAGAGCACGAGATTCTTCGAGCCGATGATCAGCCAACGCCGTGATGTGGAAGGCGGCCGGCACGGTGAGCTCGTCGCGGTCGACGCGCACTACAGCACCGACGCCCGCTGGTTTCTGAGCCGGGATTGGAGCACCGGCACGACTTTCTCCTGGCTGTGGAACTTCCTGATCCACGCTGTCGATCTGGTGCGCTGGTATCTGCCGGAGGTGGACGAGGTGACCGGCTTCGGCACCGTCAGCCCGAACACGCTGCGCGCCGGTCTTGATCGGCCGGACTCGATGCGGTTCGTGCTGCGGACGCCGACCGGCCAGATCGCCACCGTGGCCGGCAACTACACGCTGCCGGGGATCGATCAGCGACTCGAGCCGTCGATCGGCTGCCTGGTCCGCGGCACCGACGGCAGCAGCCGGGCCGACTATCCCGGGCTGACGTACCACACCCGGTTCGCCGGCGAGGCGCCACGCACTCATGATCTTGGTGCGCTGGCCGGGCACTACTTCCGGTTCGAGGGGACCAGCCACCACGCCGGCGAATACCAGAACTATCTCGACTACTTCGCGACCTGCCTTGACGCCGGTGTCGACCCCGTCCCCGGACCGGTGGAAGGCATCGAGACCCTCGCGCTACTCGAGGCGATGGAGCGGAGCATGGAACGCGGCGGACAGCCGGTCCGCCGCTCGCAGATCCTGGCCGACCTCGTTGCTCCAGGTAGTTAACAGTCATTGAATGTGTGATTCATGGCATGACTGTTAGTCAGGGCAACGGGTTCTGATTCGAGCCTCGACGCCTGGTCACCACGACGTTCGCCCGCGAGCCGTGATCAGCAGCTCGGCGATCACGGCGGCTCTCCTCATCTCCTCGGAGCTCGCCTCGACGTCTGCTCGATCGGCGTACCAGAGCGCGGCCTCGACCATCCGGGCCAGCGACCAGGCGAGCAGCCGATCGGGCGGAACGTCGACCTTGGCCGCGACAAGATCAACCCGATCACGCAGGACCCGGGCCGGGTCCGCATGGGTGAACGGATCATCGACCTGTAGCAGTAGTGGGCTCAGGTCGTACCCGGGATCTCCGATCATGGGCTTCGGATCGATGATCAACCAGGGCCGGCGAGACGCTGACAACACATTCCCCGGATTGAAGTCGCCGTGCACCATGACCTCCCGGTCTGCTGACGCCGGCAGACTGCGCAGCAGCTCCACCCCCTGCCCGACCAGCCGCTGGTCGTACGGCGGGGCAAGACGCCGCATCCGCTCCTCGACGAGATCGGCCCACTCCGCCGCCACCTCGCCGAGCCGCTCCAGTTCGAAGCCCTCCGAGGGCGGGGTTCCTCGCTGCCAGACCGCGGCCAGCAGTTCAGCGGCGATCTCCAACCGGGTGTCGGGTGGCAGCTCGACGTCGGTCAGCGTTACGCCCGGGTCGCACCGCTCGATCAGCAGGGCATAGTCATCCGGCTCGTGGGCCAACAGCCGCACCGCACCGCGCCCATCCCACCAGCGCAGAGCGGTTGCTTCTCCTCGAGCCTCCCGATGCGGCCAGGACAGCTTGAGGACTGCGTCAGCCCCATCGGACGTCCGCACCTGAGCAACGTAGGATGCGCTGCCGCCCGAATACGGCTGGCCCAACCGGAGATCCCACTCAGCCAAGTAGTGATCAACAAGCTCCGGCACCCGACCACGCCAGGCCTCTTCGGCTTCGGACATCCGCCCAACCTACGACATGATCATCGAAGCGTCCTTTCCGCACAGCTCACCTCGCGGCCGAGCCTGGTGATGAGCCCCTGGACTCCGATTGGTCCGCCTCCGCGATGATGGCCACATGGACCGTTGGATCGAGCACGCGATTTGGTGGCACGTCTACCCGCTCGGGTTCGTCGGGGCGGAGCCGCGAGCGCTGCCCGCCGACACCTCGCCGATCCCCCGTCTGGACCGGCTCGAGCCGTGGCTGGACTACCTCATCGAACTCGGCTGCAACGGCCTCGCCCTCGGCCCGGTGTTCGCCTCCGGGTCCCACGGCTACGACACTGTTGATCATTTCCGGATCGATCCTCGCCTGGGCGACGACACCGCGTTCGACCGGCTCGTAACGGCCTGCCGCAGCCGCGGCATCCGGTTGCTGCTCGACGGCGTGTTCAACCACGTCGGACGAGACTTCCCGCGGTTCCGGGAGGCCGAGGAACAGGGTCCGGACTCGCCCGCCGGACACTGGTTCCGCTGGCAGGACGGGCAACCCGAGGTGTTCGAGGGGCACGAGTTGCTCGTCTCGCTCAACCACGAGGCGCCGGCGGTGCGTGAACACGTCGCCTCGGTGATCGCCCACTGGCTGGACCGCGGCGCCGACGGTTGGCGCCTCGACGTCGCGTACCAGATACCAGCCTCCTTCTGGGCCGCCGTGCTGCCCGGCGTCCGGCGACGCCACCCAGCGACCTGGCTCGTCGGCGAGGTGATCCACGGCGATTACGGGCAGTTCGTCGCCGACACCGGACTGGACTCCGTCACCCAGTACGAGCTGTGGAAATCGACCTGGAGCGCCCTCAACGACGCCAACCTGCACGAACTGGCGTGGAACCTGGGCCGCCACAACGACATGCTCGAAACGTTCACTCCGCTGACCTTCGTGGGCAACCACGACGTCACCCGAATCGCCAGCAAACTCACCAACCCGGCGCATCTCGGCCACGCGGTCGCGGTCCTGATGACCGTGGGTGGGGTCCCGTCGATCTACGCCGGCGACGAGCAGGCGTTCACCGGGGAGAAAGAGGACCGTGAGCACGGCGATGATGCCGTCCGCCCAGTGTTCCCGGGATCCCCCGCCGACCTGGCTCCCTTCGGCGCCCCGGCCTTCGAGATCCATCAGCGGCTGATCGGGCTGCGCCGGAGACACCCCTGGCTCGTCCACGCCCGCACGACCGTCGAACACGTCACCAACACCACCCTCGCCCTGCGCTCGGTCCCCGGCGACGGCGATGCCGGCACCGGTCTGGTCCTGCTGCTCTCAGTCGACGACCAGCCACGTCGCTTCCCCGACCACCTCGCCGGCGAGGTCCTCGAGTCGGCCGATCCCTCGGAATATCCGCTCCAACTGCCCCCACACTCCTGGCGTGTGCTCACCGGCTGACACGACTCCGGCCTTGACTCCGTACCTGGGTCCGGGGTTGAGGATGGGGTCATGCGATCAAGCGAGGTGGCCGGCCGGGCCGGGGTGCACACCGAGACGCTGCGGTATTACGAGCGGCGTGGCCTGCTGGGCGAGCCGCCGCGGACGTCGGGCGGCTATCGGGACTATCCGGCAACTGCGGTGGAACTGTTGCGGTTCATCAAGCGTGCCCAGCAACTCGGCTTCACCCTCGACGAGGTCGAGGAGTTGCTTCAGCTCGCCAGTGGCGGGCCGGACAGCTGCGACGCGGCCCGGACCTTGGCCGAACATCGCCGGGCGGATCTGGCGGCGCGGATCCGTGATCTGCAACGCATGCATGATTCCCTGGCGGAGCTGGTCGCCACCTGTGATCAACCGCGATCCGATCGCCGCTGCGCACTGCTCGCCGCGATCGAGCAGGAGGCCGGCCGATGAGGCTGGAAGTCCTCCACGTCCCGGATTGTCCGAACCTGCCACCGCTGCTGGAACGGCTGAGCGAAGTCACCGAGCTGCCGGTACGCAGCCGCATGATCAACTCCGACACGGCGGCCGCCGAGCACGGGATGGCCGGATCGCCGACCCTGTTGATCAACGGCGTCGATCCGTTCACTCAACCGGGAGCTGAATGCGGGGTGTCCTGTCGGCTCTACCGTGACGAGGCCGGCCGACTCGTACCGATCCCATCGGCCGACCAACTACGGGCCGCGATCGAGGCGGCCCAGCCGCAGCACCGCAGCCGGCGCCGACCCGTCGGCCGACTGCTGTTGTGATCAGCTCAACTTCTTCACCGACCGAGCCAGCGCCTCGGCCTGGGCCGCGGCCCACCCAGACGTGCCCGGCCAGATCCTCGAGCAGACCGTGGCCGAACAGCTCGGCATCGGACTGTTCGGCCGATTACTCAACAGCCCTTGAACGCCGAGCACTTCCGCTGCTCGACAAGCCGGGCTGAATCCCGGACGCGGCTCTTAGACTCCAACCCATGACTGTTGTGGACGACCAAGGCCGGCCGGAACCACCGCTGGCGAGCGGTGAGGTCGAGACGCTGGTGGGCTTCCTGGAGTACCAGCGCGAGACGTTCGGCTGGAAGTGTTCCGGCCTGGACGTGTCCGGTCTGAGCGCGACGGTGGGCGGTTCGACGATGACGCTGGGCGGGATGATCAAGCACTTGGCCTACATCGAGGACCACTGGTTCTCCCACCGCATCCACGGAAACCAGCGCCTGGCGATCTGGAACGACGACCACTGGGACGCCGACCCGGACTGGGAGTGGACGTCGGCGGCCCAGGATTCACCAGAAGACCTGCGCGCCCTCTGGCAGAGCGCTGTGTCGCGCTCCCGCGAACTGCTCTCCGAGACTCTGGCCCAGGGCGGCTTGGATCAGCCCGCGCGGCTGAACCTGCCGGACGGCCGCACGCCCAGCGTGCGGTGGATCGTGGTCCACATGATCGAGGAGTACGCCCGGCACAATGGTCACGCCGACCTGATTCGGGAGTCGGTGGACGGCCTCGCCGGGGAGTGACGGGCCACCAACTTTCTCAGCTGCCGGCCACGCACACCTTGAGGGCTGCCGGCTGGACTTCGGCGGTGATCATCTTGACCTCGGCGACGACGTCGCCGTCGAGTTGGAAGCTCTCGGCGGCCCTGATCCGGATCTGGACCCGCCGACCCCGCCATTGATCGACCAGATCATCGGACCGTTGTCGACGGGTGATGAGTCGGAACAGAACCTTGGCCCAGTGGCTGAACCGCCGGGGTGAGGCGAGGTAGACGTCGAGGAGTCCGTCGTCGGGTTCGGCGTCGGGGATCAGCCTCATGCCACCGGTCAACTGGCCGACGTTGCCGATGACACACAGCGATGTCCGGCGCCGTCGGGTTCGATGATCGTCGATCTTGACGGTCACGTTCATCGGCAATTTCTGGAGCGCCTTCCGGGCGGCGATCACGTAGGCGGCCGGCCCGATCGTGGCTTTCAACGCCGGGTCGACGCTGTCCATGATCAGGGCGTCGATCCCGAAACCCGCCATCACCGCAAACCACTGCGCCGGATTGTCGTCGGTGCTGACCTTGATCAGATCGATCGCGCGCGTTCGGCGGTCGAACGCCAGCCGAAGCGCCCCGGCCTCGTCCAGCGGGAGCTCCAGGTTTCGAGCCAGCAGGTTCGCCGTGCCGGCACCGACCACCCCCAGTGGGATGTCCGTGCCGGCCAAACCTTCGGCGACGACGCGGACCGTACCGTCACCGCCGGCCACGATGACCAGATCGACCGACGCTTCGACCGCCTGGGCGGTCATCGCACGGCCCGGATCTTCCTCCGAGGTCTCCAGCCAGATCGGATCTTCCCAGCCGGTCGGCAGGTGTTCGAGGACGACGTCACGAAACCGATCGCTGACCTTGATCGGGTTGTAGACGACCGCCACGTGAAGCTCGGACTGCGGCTCGGAGTGGTCGCTCTCATCAGTCATGGTCCCAGGCTCCGATCAGCTTCAGCGGCTTGTTCCGTGGAGATTACCCAGAGCGTTGCCTCGATCCGAGCTCGACACGAACCTGGCGCCGGACTGATCGGCGGCAACCGCCGATTCAGTTCAGCGCAGGGATTCGGGCTCAGCCAGGAGAGCGGTCCGCAGTTGATCAACGTGAGCCAGTCGGCGCTCGACATCCGCACGTCGTTCGGCGATCTGTTTCTGCTGTCCGGTGATCGCAGCGAGGCTGTGCGCGGCCCGGTCCTTGGCCTCCTCGATCCGGTTGGCGACGGACAGGTCGGTGAAGATGTTGTCGAACCAGACGTCGAGGAACCGGGTCAGGTCGCCGACCTGCAGCGCCTCGACGGTGCCGCCGCCGACGTCGGCGAGCTCGCGGGACAGCTTGGCGAGCTGTTGGTTGGCCAGGTGCGCAGCGGCCGCGGCCAGGTCGAGCTTGTCCTGCTTCACCGCACTGGACAGCATCCCGCCGCCGAAGAAGGTGTCGTAGGTCGACCAGCCGGAGGCCTCGTCCAGGATGTTGTTCAAGTCTTGCAGCGCCCGCCCCGCCTCGACGGCGGCATGGTCGGCTTCACCGAGCTCGCGCTGTTCGGCCAGCAGTCGGCCACGCTCCTCGGCCAGGCCGGTCAGCCGTTGAGCCGCCGGTCCGCCTCGGGTCGTCAGCCACTGCTCCTTCGCGGTCTGCGCCTCGCGGAATCGGGTGTCGACGTCGCCGAGCGCGCGTCCCCGTTCCGCCAGCGCCTCCCATTCCTGGGTGAGTGCGTCGCAGCGCGCCTGCACCTCGGCGACTCGCAGCTCAGCCGCCTTGGCCTCGGCCTGCTCCCGTTCGAGATCGGTCGCGCGTGAGCCGCGCATCCCGGCCACGATCCTGGTCAGCGAGAAGTTCTCGAGCTTGTCGACGTCCCGCGTCTCATCGTCCAGCTCGGCGCGCCGGCCGGCGAGCACCTCCTGAGCGGCCCGGAGCTCCTGGTCCAACGACCCGATCTGACCCTTGATCAGGTCCCGCTCCCGCAATTCCGAACTCGCGGATTCGAGCCTGGCTTGGATGTCCGACAGCATGGTCATGGGTCGGAAGGCTACCCGCCGCCCGGGTCGGAGCCGTGCAGTTGATCATGAAGTCCCGATCACACTCCGAGCCATCGCCGGCTCAGGCCGATGATCATCAGCCGATGATGCAGAACAAGTTCCCCTCGGTGTCGGCGAGCACCACGAAGTCGGCGCCCTCCGGATATTCCCAGTCGACTCGAGTGGCTCCCAACGAAATGAGCCGCTCCACCTCGGCTTCCGGATCCCCCTCGCCGTCGATCCAGAGATCGAGGTGGGTCCGGTCTGTTCTGTCCAGGTGCAAGCGGGTGCCACGCCCACTCGCGTCGTAGAGGAAGTCCGGGTTGTCGTCCTGCTGATAGCCGAGCGCCTTGGTCCAGAACTCAGCCGCTCTGCTGTTGTCCGAGATGTGCCAAACGATCGATCCGATTTTGAGCATGACCCAGTCTCGCGGCCGTATAGGACGTCTTGTGTCCTGTACGGGCGGAGGAAATGTCGTTCCACCACTTCGAACAACGCTCAGGTCATCGAGGCCTATCAGCGGACCGCGGGTCCGATCGCTGCTCGACCGTACGTCCTCGAACTGTTCCGGGCCGAGTGGCACCTGATCGAGATGTCCCGCTATGCGAGCCTGTTCTCGGGGCACCATGGAGATTCCGCTGATCAGCAGTCTCGATGGCGGGCGTTGTCCAATGACGTTCCCGTCGGGCAGAACTGGACGGCGGCAGAACTCGCGCAGTAAGGCTGCGACTGCGTCAGACAACCGGTCCGCAGCGCGGGACCGGATCGGCCGGAGAGGACGAACGTGACGGATTCCGCACCACTGCCTTGGTCGGCACAGCATCTGGATCGGCGGTACGACGGGGATCTGGTCTCCCTGGTTGAAGCGGTCGCCGGTCTGAATGCCCAGACCGCCCGTGGCCCGGCCGTCGGAATCTCCGCTCGTACCGGCGAGATCAACTTGGCTTCCCTCGACGAGCTCCGGCGTTCCTACCAGCTGGTCAAGATCAACGTGATGCGCGGAACGGTGCATCTCCTGACCGCCCGGCAGTATTGGCACTGGCGCCCGGCCCTGGTCGACGCCTCGGCAGGTCGTCGCCGATCGGCCAAGAGCGGTTTGTGGAGCCGGGTGGACTATGACGACTTGTTGTCCTGGGGCACTGACTTCGCGGGTGATCATCGGGCGCTGACCCGGAGCGATCTCGGAGCGGCAGCCGCGCAGCGCTACCCCGACGCCGAGCCGGCCGACCTCGGATTCGCTCTCCGGATGATCTTGCCGCTGGTCGAGGTGGCGCCGAGCTCGTCCTGGCGAACCGAGCGGACCCGGTATGTGCCGGCCTCGTCGGTGATGAGTGGTAGCCCGACGCCCACCGAGGACGGACTGGCGGATCTGGCTCGCTCGTTCGCGAGCGACTTCTCCTCCTCGTCGGCCGGGGATTTCGCCTACTGGTCGGGACTGACTCGGGCCGAGGCCAACCGGCAAGGCGACGTGCTGACCCGACATCGATCATGGTCCGACGTAGGCGCGCAACCGACAGTCATCCTGCCCGAGTTCGACAATCTGTTCTTCTGCAGACGAACAAGTGACGCGCCGCTCTATCAAGCCAAGAAGGACAAGAGACTGAACCCGGCGCGAATGCCCGGCAGCGTCGTCGAGCGAGGTCGGGTCGTAGCGCACTGGACCGCGACGGCCCGAGACGGGCTGACCCTGGTCCCCTGGACCGAACGGCTCCGTGCCGCCACCCGGTCGGAGTGGTGCAGATTCCGCGATGAATACGAGTCGGTCGTTGCTACCTGAGCCCATCCCGCGCGGGCTCCCCACCCACACCATCCGACTCCGCTCGTCGGCTGCGTCGTCGTCGACGTCGTCCGAATCGAGCAGGCCGATGAATAGGACGTAGGGCGGCGTATTTGCTGGCTACGGTCGTTCCGTGAGCGTAGCCCTGGTCCGAATCAGTCGGCAGCAAGCCGTTTCGTACCGGCTGTCGGTCAATCACCTGCGAGATCGGCTGCCGCCGGGCTCGTACGCGATGGCGGCGTATGTCGGCCTACAGGATTCCGCGCCGCGGGACGCGCTCCTCGGACTGCACGCCAGGGTTGCCGGATGCGAGCCAGACAGCTGGCAAGACCCAGCCCTGATCCAGACCTACAGCCCCAGGGACGCGGTGTATGTGTTGCCGCGGCAGGACTTCGGCGTCTTCACTCTCGGCCGGCTCCCGCTGGCCGACGAGGCCAGGCGCCGCGTCGAGTCGGCCGCGGAGCGGGTGTGTCGGACGCTCGGCGGCCGCGAGCTCCGCGGCGGACTGCCTGATCTTCGCCTGGCCTGCGGCAGCGGCCGGATCGCCCTCCGGTGGACCACGAGCTCTCTTTGGGTGCGCGAAGTGCCGAGGCCCGAGCTCGAGGTCGACGAAGCACGCCGCGAACTCTGCCGACGTCACCTCCGCCGGTTCGCTCCGACCAGCCCGCAAACCTTCGCCTGGTGGGCCGGGCTCCGTCCCGCCGACGCCCGCCAGATCTGGAACTCGCTGGCCGACGAACTCCTCGAAGTGGATTTCGAGGGGACCACCGCGTGGATCCGGGCGGCCGATCTGCCGGGCTTCGAACGGGCAACTCCGCACCGGGGAGTTCGGTTGCTCGTCGAGCCGGACCTCAGGCTCCTCGGTCGCGACCGCGCCGGGCTGTTCATGGCTCCGGGAAGGCGGCGGCTGACCCCGGCGTCGGATTCGTTTCATCCGAACGGGATTCTGATCAACGGTCGAATCGTCGGTGCCTGGGGACGCCGGGGCAGCCGGGTCCACCTCCGGCTCTCCGAAGTGATCACCGCCGGCGAACGCGAAGCCTTGGCCGCGGAGGTGGCAGCCGTGCCGATCACCGGCGCGCACCCTTCTCCCCGCCTCGGAACCGGGCCATGATCATCACCGGCCGAGCCGCTCCACTGGTTGACGCTTCTGGTGGCGCACAGTACGAAAGTCGGTGATCCGGCCCCAGCCGACGACTTTCGACTGAGTCCTGCCCGCGCGCCTCGCATGCGCCTCTCATGGGTCATAGCATCCGTTCGTCGTGCAGGAACGGCGAGGCTGATGATCAGAGGGATCCGGCGGCGGCGTGGACGCTGGCACCGGTGGTGCCGATCGTCGCCGAACTCGGCCTCGGGTCGACGAACACCATCCCGATCAAGGAGTGATCATGAAGATCCGTACCCACATTTCCGTCAGTGTTGACGGCTACAGCGCGACCACCGAAGGCCTGCCCATCATCTTGACCGCGCCCGACTTCCAGAGTGGCGGCTCGCACGTCGGCGCCGACTTCATCGCCACCTGCGGCGCGGTGGTGATGGGGCCGGGCGGTCAACAGACGATCCCGAAGCCGCTGCAGCTGATCAGCACCAGGACCTTCCCGGACGGCTCCGTCGAGCACACCTACAACGCTGCCGTGCCAGACTGAACGGCGTGCGGAGCCCAGCCGACCTCGCGAAGGACACCAGCCACTACGCGGCCCGGATCGACGACGCCTGGCTGCGGTTCCGGGGTCGCCGGGCTCGCCGCCGCGGCTGGTCGGAGACCGTCCTGGGCTACACCGGCTACGGCAGCACCGGCTGGGTCCGTGTCCTCGCCCGGGTCCTGCTGACCAAGGAACCCAGCGTCCTGGCGTCGAGCCGACAGCCGCGCAACCTGGGCGGGCCGGGGGCCCGTGGTTGGCGCAGCTTCACCAGCGTCCCGGTGGTCGACGCGCCGGTCCGGATCGAGATCGGGGATCAGGCCTTCGCAGCCACGACCGACCGCGGCGGCGTGCTCGACACCAAGATCGAGATCGCGTTGCCGCCCGGTTGGCACACCGTCACGCTGCGGGCCGGTGAGGCCGCGCACGCCGAGGCCGACATCGCCGTCATCGACCCGGCCGCCCGGTTCGGGATCGTCTCCGACATCGACGACACCGTGATGGTGACCGCGCTGCCGCGTCCGCTGCTGGCGGCCTGGCACACCTTTGTGGTCAACGAGCACGCCCGTACGCCAACGCCCGGGATGGCGGTGTTGTACGAGCGGCTGGCCGCCTTGCATCCGGAGAGCCCGGTGATCTATCTGTCGACCGGAGCCTGGAACGTCGCGCCGACCCTGACCCGGTTCCTGTCCCGCAACCTCTATCCGCCCGGCCCGTTGCTGCTGACCGACTGGGGGCCGACTCCGGATCGCTGGTTTCGCAGCGGGCCGGAACACAAACGGGGCAATCTGGCCCGGCTGGCCGAGGAGTTCCCCGACATCGACTGGCTGCTGGTCGGCGACGACGGTCAGCACGACGAAATGATCTACGGCGAGTTCGCCGAGCGGTTCGGTGATCACCTGGCCGCGGTGGCGATCCGCCAGCTGACGCCGGGCGAGGCCGTACTGGCGGGTGGTCGGCACCGTGACGGTGCGGCGACGCCGCCAGGCCGCTGGGTGTACGGTCCCGACGGCGCGGCGCTGGCTGCCGAGCTGCGTCGCGTCGGCGTGCTGCCCGACGAGTGACTCGGCTGGTGCGGCTCAGCCGGCGGTGGCGATCATGGCCGTGAAGATCACCCGACGGAGTCAGCCGACCGTACAACCGTTGCCGCGAAGCAGGCCGAGGCCGGAGCGCACGGTGTTGAGGAAGTAGCACCCGTCGCGTTCGTTCGGCTCGATCGAGGCGCCCTCGTCCCACTCGTTCCAGGCGAAGATCATCGCGAAGTTGTCGACGTTCGGGAAGCGCGGCGCCGCCCGCAGGTCGTCACGAAGGTTCCGCACCGCTGGGACGAAGTCCTCTTTCTGGTAGTCGCGGAAATACCGGATGCTGTCCGGATCGGGCTTCTGGACCGGGTAGCGGGTGCGCTCGTCGAAGCCGGAGAGCACGCAGCGGATCAGTTCGGTGCCGGCCGGCACCTGTCCGTAGAAGGCACGCTGCCCGGACAGGTAGCGGCTGAAGGACTGGCTCTCGATGCCCGCGGAATCGGTGGTGCAGTGCGCACCGTCGGCGCCCACCGCGGGTACCTCGCTGCCGCGCAGCGCCGGATGGCTCATCGAGACGTAGACGTCCTCGCCCAACTGCTCACGCGCTTCGGTGCGCAGTTGCGTGACGAAGGCCGCGATGTCCGCCGTCGAGCCCGAGCCCAGCCCCCGCGGGTCACAGATGCCGATGATCTTCCGGCGGTCGTTCGTCCGCAACGCGTTCGGCTGCGACACGTACTTCTCGACGATGGTCGAGGCAGCCCGTTGATATTGCCCGACGGGAATCTCCAGCGGTGCGTAGTCGTGGGCGCAGACCGTCACCATGAAGTCGAGATCGGTCTGGTTCGGCGCCTTCAGGAAGGCCGCGAGCCCGACATCGCTGGAATACTCGACCTGCCGCTGGGAATCCCAGTACCAGTAGAAGTTGAAGAAGCTCAGGCCCGACGACGTGGCGGTGTCGATGTGCCGCTGCCAGGTCTGCGGGTCGGCGTCGTCGTAGTAGCCGATCGAGGGGCGGAGCCAGCTGAAGTCGGCGTCGGGCCAGGTCTCGGTGCCCAGCGGGTGGCCGTCGTAGAAGTCGCGGACCCCGCACCACACGTCGCGCCGCTGGTAGATCCGCTCGCAGCCGTTCTCCTTCGAATGCCCACCCTCGTGCCACATCGGGAACATCACCGCGCCGGCCCGCACCCAGGTCGGGTAGACGTAACCCAGACCGCCGTCCAGGCGGTAGCCGGCAGCAATGAGTTCGTCGCGCCGCGACTCCAGCGCCACCCGCCACTCCTTGCCGTTGCTGAACCGCTGCAGCTGGGCCATGCCCGCGCCGCGCTTGGTGTAGACATGACCGACGACGCCCTCGTATCGCCAGCCCTGAGCGGTCAGCGCGTCGCGTTCCTCGACCGATGCCGTCAGCAGCCAGCGGGTCGCCGTCGCCGACGGCTTGAGCCGGTAGAGCGCGTGGTTCTCGCCGATCGTCCCGCCGATCGGGAGGTAGCCGACGACCTGCGGCTCGCGGCGCATCCCACCTGCCGCGGCCGCGCGCGCTTCGTCGAGGTCGGTGGTGTAAAGCCGGCCCGTCCCGGCCGCGCCGACCAGCTCGACCAGCGGCATCGGCTCGGCGTCGTGGCGGGCCTTGACCCGACCGGCCGGCCAGGTGCCCGAGTCCGGGTCCGGCACGGCCGCGGCCGGCGTGACGAGCACGGTCGCGACGGTGGCCAGGCCGACCAGTACGGCGAGCACTCGGAGTCGCAGCCGCCGGGCACCAGGCCATCCGGCGAGCTTGCTGATCTTGATCCTGGTCGGCATGACGGCACCCATGTTCCCTCGTCGGTTTGTCGCTGATGGCTGCCTAGACGCTAGAACGCCGTACTGACTCCGCACTGACACGTGGACGAAAGTCAGGCTGAGACGTAGGAACATGTACGCGAGGCCCACAAACATGGCTCCTGGATTCGCTGCCTGGTTCGATCGCTGCTAACGATCCGGCGGTGTCGACCGCCCACCGCCTTGTGCCGGAATCCGATCCCGATCGACCAGGAGCGCCGCCATGAGCGAACCGACGAACGACACCCTGAGCTCTCTCGCCCCCTTGCTGGGGACCTGGCGGGTCGAAGGATCCGGCACCTCCGGTCACGTCAGTTACCACTGGGCAGAGTTCGGTGGCTGGCTGGTCCAAGACGTCGACATCGTCGCGGACCAGCAGCGGACCCACGGCGTGGAATACATCGGTCTCGACAAGGAGACCGACACCCTCCGGTCGCACTTCTTCGGCAGCTCCGGCGAGATCCTGGAGTACACGTATGCGCTGGACGGCACGGTCCTGACCATCTGGTTCGGCGGGACCGACTCACCCGCCAAGTTCGTCGGGACGTTCGACGACGACTTCACCAAGAACGTCGGCGCCTGGAGCTGGCCGGGCGGCGGCTACGAGTCGACCATGATCAAAGAACCGGAGCAGACCGCTCCCCAGCCGTAGCCGACTGCGAGTTGCCGCCCACCCGACAAAGGCCGCCCAGCCTTGCCGGCATCGCGTTCCAGCGCCCGCACGTAGACACTGAACTGCTGCGCATCGACCGGATCGATCGCGGTGGCATCAGCCGCGCCGGTAGGTAGCAAGGGTGTCGTCGAGTGCCTTTTCGATCTTGGTGGCTGCCACGCCGAGCTTGCTGGTGATCTTGCTGCTGTTCACGATGAACGGTTCTTCGAACTGGTACTGCATCTCGAGGAGTTCCCGGATGGTCGGATTGATCAATCCGAGGATGCGCAGCATGACGGCCGGCATGGATCGGAGTCTGGTCCTGGATTGACCGGCAAGCTCGTAGACCAGGTCGACCAGTTGGCGGGTCGTGCGCGTGGCGGGATCGTTGGGCAGGTGCCAGACCTGGCCCGTGGCGTCGGGGTGTTCACCGAGCACGGCGAGTCCTTCGCCGATGTCGGGGATGTAGGTGTAGCTGTGCGGCTGGTCGGGGTCGCCCAGCACCGTCGCCGTCTTCCCGGCCAGGGCGGCGGGAAAGACGCGGTCGCCGAGGTTGGACTGGGCCCCGCCACGGGGACCGAAGTAGTCCGACGCGCGCCCGATGGCGACCTCGACCCGACCGGCTCGGTGGGCCGCGAGAAGCTCGCGAGCCATCCGTCCGCGCAACGCGCCCTTCTCGGTGTGGGCGGCGTAGCCACGGTCCTCGGTGAGTTCCTGTCCGGCCGGCCGGCCGTACATGTAGACGTTCTCCATGCTGACGAGCCGGGCCTGCGCAGCTTCGGCGGCGGCCAGCACGCCGGCCTGGAGCCCCGGAAACTGCGTGGCCCATTCGGGGTAGGCCGGGTTGAGGGTTTGATAGACGACCGCCGCACCCTGGGCGACGTCGGCGGCGAAGATCGGATCGCTCGCGTCTCCGCCGACAACCTCGACATCGTCGGGGACCTTGGCCTGGCCGGACCGATTGACGAGTCGGACGGTCTCGCCGCGGCGATGTAAGGCCTGATAGGTCGCCAACCCGATGGCGCCGGTGCCGAAGATGACCTGCCGCGCGACAGTCATGGCGTCACGGCGATCGGCGGCTCGGACGACCCGGCGTCGACCACCGGACGAGGAGCCAGGATGACGTGCAGGACGAGTCCGGACAAGACGGAGAAGGTCACCGCGCCGTAGGCGCCGAAGATCGTGAACTGCTCGTCGACCTTGATCCCACCCAGCGTGGTGACGGTCCAGCCGAGGGCCCACAGCGCCGGCACGGCGACAGCCCAGAGCCAACGCAGCCGGGTGCGTCGCGGCAAGGCGAACGTCTGGGCGGTGCCGAGGACGAGCCCGGTGATCGGAAAGGCGAGAACGCCGGCGCTCCAGAGCAGCCAGGGCCGCAAGAAGTCCGGTCGCCGGTTCGCGGACTTGATCATGGTCCTCAACTCCTGGAGTTCCGTACTTTCGACGGTACGCTCTCCGCGCCGAATTGGGGGGATCGGTGCCTTTTTGGAAAACGGCACGCTACTGCACCTTACGAATTAACCTGGAAGGTAGTTGGGTGCCGCTCGCTCGCGCCTCGGGGGAACACACGATGACATCGACCGCCATACCAGTAGCCAATCCGGCCCGCTTGACCGGCGAGTTGGACTCCAACCTGTCTCGCTGGCTGTGGCTGGTGAAGATGTTCCTGGCCATCCCGCACTATGTGGTGCTGGCCTTCCTGTTGGTCGCATTCCTCATCACCACAGTGATCGCCGCCTTCGCCATCGTGTTCACCGGGCGCTATCCGCGACGGTTGTTTGATTTCAACCTCGGTGTTTTGCGCTGGAACTGGCGGGTCGGATTTTACGTGTACGCCGCCCTGGGCACCGACCGATATCCACCATTCACGCTGGCCCGGTCAGAGTATCCAGCCGACTTCGATGTCGCCTACCCCGACCACCTTTCCCGCGGCCTGGTGCTGGTCAAGTGGCTGCTGGCCATCCCGCACCTGATCATCGCCTTCCTCATCGCCGCCGCCATCCTTCCCTACTGGTGGACGGACTACGACTGGAGTGCGGGCTTTCAGGCCATCGGTGGCTACTCGATGCTCAATCTGCTCGTGGTCCTCGCCGGCTTCTTCTTGTTGATCACCCGGCAGTATCCGCGCGCTCTGTTCGACTTCCTCGTCGGCATCAACCGTTGGCTCTACCGAGTCCTCACCTACGTCGCGTTGATGCACGACGCATACCCGCCGTTCCGGCTCGATCAGGGGCCGTACGAGCCCGGCGAACCGACCCCGGTCGGGGTCACCACCGTCCGCGCCGTCGTCCGCCCGGCTGATCTCG
The DNA here is from genome assembly GCA_963746025.1 of uncultured Actinomycetota bacterium. Lineage (GTDB taxonomy): Bacteria > Actinomycetota > Actinomycetes > Propionibacteriales > Propionibacteriaceae > Microlunatus. Next base: position 71,759 of record CAVUZU010000006.1, on the reverse strand, counting down.
GTTCCGGCGTTGCTGCCCCGCTCCGCCAACCCACACCGGCCGAACCAGTGGATCCGCGCTGAGAGGGAGCCATGGCGATCACCATCACCCGCCCGCGGACGAGGGGCCTCTGGCTCATCCCCGTCGGGCTCATCCTGCTCACGATGATCCCGGTCATCTCCGGCTCACTTCGTCTCACCCAGCTGAGCGGAGGTCCGGAACTGACCCCCGCTGCGGCACGGTTCACGGACTCGCCGTTGCCGGTCGTCCTGCACATCGTGGCGGCGACGATCTTCAGCATCGTCGGTGCCTTCCAGTTCCTTCCCGCGCTGCGCCGGGGCCGACGGAGCTGGCACCAACGGGCCGGCCGGTTCCTCATCCCGGCGGGCCTCATCGTCGCGCTCTCCGGACTCTGGATGGCGACGTTCTCCGCGCTACCGGTCGGCGACGGACCCCTACTCCACGTGATCCGGTTGATCTTCGGCACGTACATGATCATCAGCATCGGGCTCGCCGTTCGGGCCCTCATCCGCCACGAGTTCGCCACCCACGGAGCCTGGATGACCCGCGCCTACGCCCTCGGCGTCGCGGCCGGCACCCAGGCGCTGCTGCTGATCCCCGGGTCGATGATCTTCGGCTCCAGCCATGAACTCTCCCGGGCAGTGGCGATGGGGGCGGCCTGGCTGGTCAACCTCGGCGTCGCCGAACTCGTCATCCGGCGCCGGCAGGCAGCTCGCCGGGCTGGGACCCGGACTCCGGTCGGCGCAGTCACGGATCAGGAAGCAGCGCGCGCCCGGCACTGATCATGACCTGAGCGGTCGGTGACCATCACGATGAGCCACTGTCCGGCGCTAGGTTCCTCGCGCCGACGCGCGTAGTCGCGGCGCATCCTGGTTCAAACACGGTCATCCCGACTGGCCGGCTCATCCTCGTCATCGACCGGAACGGGGGTCGCCTGGTCGATCTGGTCGGCCAGGTCAGCCTCGGCCGTCCCCGGCTGGACCACGCCGTCACTGGGGACTTCGAACGGCGAGGCCGACTGCTGTTGTTCGGCGCGGTCCTCCTCGGGAATCTCACTGGTCATCACGGCATCCAATCTGTCGGAGTTCCTTTTGATCACCATGACCGGTGTCGTGAACGGGATCCATACCCAGAACAGGTCACCAGTACGCAGCGCAGGCTCGCCGGCCAATTGCACGGGTCGGGTCCGCCGATCGGAGTTGCGAGGTGATCGACCCGGTCGGCTCAGTTCTTGTTGCTGCCACAGGGAAGGTCGTACGATCGGGCGAATGGGAATCGCTCCGCTCAGCGATCCGGCGAAATCGGCTCTGATCCTCGCCGTGGGACTGCTGCCACTTCTCGCCCTAGTCATCATCACCACCATGCTCGGCTTCTACCGATAGTCGAGCCGGGTGACGTCGTCGCCTTCTGGGACGGTCGGAACCGCCTCCGAGGCCGAGACCGAGCCTGCCCGGCTCAGCGGTCCAGGCTGTGAAACGCCGGCTGCTGATGCGTGAGATTCAGTGCGGCAGCACGAAGTAGCGAAGCCATAGGTACGGCGCAGCCAGGGCGATCGTGACGACGGTGACGATGGCACCCTTCTTGGTGAACTCCCAGAAGGAGATCGGACTGCCGGACCGCATGGCGATGCCGAGCACGACGACGTTGGCACTGGCACCGATCGCGGTCAGGTTACCGCCGAAGTCCGCACCGATGGCCAGCGACCACCACAGCGCCTCGGCCTGGGTCGGATCGGGCACACTTTGGGCGAGTTGGGCGACGATCGGGCTCATGGCCGCCGTGTAGGGGATGTTGTCCACGACGCCGCTGAGCAGGGCTGAGACGAACAAGATCAACATCGCGGCGACCAGCGGGTCACCACCGGTTGCCCCAGCGGCGGCTTGCGCCAACTGGCCGATCACCCCGGTCTTGACCAGAGCGCCGACCATGACGAACAGGCCGGCGAAGAACAACAGGGTCTCCCACTCCACGCTGGGCATGAAGTCCCGCGGCCGGCTGCGGGAAACCAGAACCAAGATTCCGGCACCGAGCAACGCCACGACGGATGGCTCGACGTGGAAGACGGTGTGGCCGATGAACCCCACGAACACTGCGGCCAGCACGACTCCGCAGATGATGAGCAGCCGGCGGTCGGTGATGGCCTCGCGTTCATCGAGGGCCATCACGTCGGCGACGCGCTCGGGGTCGGATCGGAACGAGCCGCGGAACAGCAGCGGCAGCATGACCACGAGCACAGCGACCGACAGGGCGGCTATCGGCGCCATGTTGATCAGGAAGTCGTTGAAGGTCAGTCCGGATCGGCTGGCGATGATGATGTTCGGCGGGTCCCCGATCAGAGTGGCGGCACCGCCGATGTTGGAAGCCAGCACCTCGGCGATCAAGAACGGCACCGGCGACACGGCCAGTCGATCGCACACCAGGAGCGTCACCGGCGCGATCAGCAGCACCGTCGTCACGTTGTCCAGGAAGGCCGAGGCGATAGCGGTGATCAGCACCAGCAAGATCATCACCCGCAGCGGCGAGCCTTTGGCGCGCTTGGTGGCCCAGATCGCCACGTACTCGAAGACGCCCGTGCGGCGGAGGATCCCGACGATGATCATCATGCCGAGCAGCAGGAAGATCACGTCCCAGTCGATGCCGGTGTCGTGAGAGTAGAACGCTTCCTCCGACGACGTCACCCCGATGGCAACCACGATGCCCGCCCCGGTGAGAGCGGTCACCATCTTCGGGACCCGTTCAGTCGCGATCAGGACATAGGCCGCGAGGAAGACGGCGACCGCAATGATGCCCATCAGCATCCGGCGTCACCTGACTGATAGATCGAGCCGGTCAACGCGACGGCAGGGACAGCTCCAGCAGCCGGGAGGCACTGATCACGCCGATCAGCTTGTCGTCCTTCATCACCGCGACGACCGGGCAGTGCAGTCGGGCCATGATCGCGGCGACCTCGATGATCGTGTCGTCGTGATTGACCGCCGGCAGTTCGCGTGGCTCCTTCGGCAGCAGGTCGCGGACCCGGTGCCCGCTCAACTTCTCGCCCGCCCGGTCGGCCATCGACTCGTTCATCACCCGAGCCAGCGACGGGTCGTCCTGGACGTAGCTCGGCACCAGGAACCGGACGACCTGAGAAGCCGGCAGGATCGAATGCGGCGAGCCGTCGGTCTCGGTCACAACCAGCGCCGGCAACCGCTGCTCCGCAAGCAGCTGTGCCGCTTCCAATGCATCTGTATCCAGATCCACCAGCGGGGCTGCCTCTGCCATCTCCTCGGCGTGCACGTTGCAAGCCTACGCCCTCGACGAGCGATGAGCGGGCATCAGCGCCGGGGTCCGGGAGAGCGATCATGGTGCACCTTGTCGTCGATTGAGCGCCAGCGCACGGGGACCGTTGCGCCGGTTGCCGACCAGACTTCCCGGCACACCTTGCCACCGTGACGGCGGCCGGCGTCAGCCTATCGGTTCCGTCTCGTCACGCAGGTGCGAGGTGGCCTGTGAACTCCGGTCCCGCGTCCGTCGAGCAACTCGACCCGCCCGGGATGCGGACAGCAGTTGGTTGACCCGATTCCCGGCGTGGTTTCGCGGACATGCCAGGGTTAGGGCATGACCGCGAATCGGCAGCCGGTGAGGCGTGACGCGCGTTGACGCGGAGGCCGGTTACCGTCCCCGATCCGGCTTTCGTCATCCAGGCCGCACCATCGGTGTCGGTTTTGCCGCCGCGGTCCTGGTCGGGGCGGTGCTGCTCAGCCTCCCGCTGTCGACCTCCGACGGGAGACCAGCCTCCTTGGTCGACGCTCTGTTCACGTCGACCTCGGCGGTGTGTGTCACCGGTCTGGTGACGGTGGACACCGGGACCTACTGGTCGCCGTTCGGGCAGGTGGTGATCTTGCTGCTGATCCAGGTCGGTGGGCTCGGGATCATGACGCTGGCCACCCTGATCGCGGTCCTGTTGTCCCGCCGGCTCGGTCTGCGAGCTCGCCTGGTCGCCCAGGCGGAGACGAAGATGATCTCCGGGTCGGACATCCGCCGGGTGGTCCGAAACGTCGTCCTGTTCAGCCTGGCCTGCGAGCTGATCGCGGCCATCGTGCTCACCGTACGCTTCTGGCTGATCGGCGAGGCACCGCTCGATCGATCGGTTTATCTCGGCATCTTCCATGCAATCTCCGCGTTCAACAATGCCGGCTTCGGTCTCTACAGCGACAGCCTGATGCAGTTCGTGGCGGATCCCTGGATAACCGGCATCATCGCCGCCGCGGTGATCATCGGCGGCCTGGGATTTCCGGTCTGGTTCGAGTTGATCCGATCTTGGCGCAAGCCCAAGGACTGGACCGTGCTGACCCGGATCACCGTGATCATGACCGTCACCTTGTTGGTCGTTGGAACCATCGTGATCTTCGTGATCGAGGCGAACAACCCGGCGACGCTCGGCGCGCTGCCCCCGGCGGACCGGCTGCCGGCGGCATTCTTCGCCAGCACAATGACCCGCACAGCCGGCTTCAACAGTCTCGACATCTCCGCCCTCACCACCGAGACCTTATTCATCACCGACATCCTGATGTTCATCGGCGGCGGCAGCGCCGGAACAGCCGGTGGGATCAAGGTGACCACGTTCGGGCTGCTCGCCTACGTCCTCTGGTCGGAGATGCGCGGCCATCCGGATGTCGTCGTCGGCCGGCGTCGGGTACCAATCGGGACCCAGCGACAGGCTCTGGCGATCGTTCTGTTGAGCATCGGCCTGATTGCGATCGCCAGCACCGTGATCATGTTGATCACCGACAAACCGTTCGACGCCGTCATGTTCGAGACCGTCTCCGCCTTTGCCACGGTGGGGCTGTCCACCGGGATCACGGCGGATCTGCCGGATGCCGCCCAGCTGATCCTCGTAGTCTTGATGTTCGTCGGCCGGATCGGTCCGCTGACTCTGGCATCGGCCCTTGCGGCTCGGGAACACTCCAGACGTCATCGACTGCCAGAGGAGAGGATGATCGTTGGCTAAGTTCATGGAGCCGGTCGCCGTACTCGGCCTTGGCCGCTTCGGCACCTCCGTCGCGTTGGAGTTGGCCCGTCGCGGCACCGAGGTCCTCGCCGTCGACCGTCATGAGGGCGTCGTGCAGCGGCTGGCCGGTCAGCTCGGCCGAGTGATCGCCGCCGATACGACGGACGTGGATGCGCTCAAAGAGATCGGTCTGGAGCACTTCGATCGGGCGGTGGTCGCGATCGGAAGTGATCAGCAGTCGAGCATTCTCACCACCGCGGCCCTGACCGATCTCGAGGTCGGCACCATCTGGGCCAAGGCACAGGACCCGCAACATGCCCGGATCCTGCACCGAATCGGCGCCCACCATGTCGTCCAGCCGGAGTCCGACATGGGCGAACGGGTCGGACATCTCGCCTCGAGCCGCCTGCTCGACTATGTCGAGCTGGACGACGACTGGGCAGTGATCAAGATCAATCCGCCGCGGACCCTGGTCGGCGACGCCCTCGACGGCGAGCGGATCAGGCAGCGATACGACGTCAGCATCGTGTCCGTGAAGGCCGAAGGGGCGAGCGAGTTCGGCCACCTCGACGCCACCACCAGTCTCGGCTACGGTGCCGAGATCCTGGTCGTCGGGCGAGTCGCCGACATCGAACGATTCGCCGAGCTCGACTAGTCCTGCGCCCGAAGTTCGGTGCCTAAGTCAGTGGGATGAAGTGGTGAGCTGCAAGGCGGAGGAGGGAGGCGTAGTGGTGCCTACATCGACTGACGACAACGCAGCAGCTCGCCGCTTCAGCGCGCTGAATTAGGTAACGAGCTTCGGGCGCAGGGCACTAGCAACGGAATCGTTTCCTCAGGTCGGCCGATCCTGGCCGGTCAGCCGTTCACTGAGCGCTCGGCCCGCCACCGGTCGACCAGACCCGGGAGCTCGCGCAGCATGAACGTGTAGAAGTCCCGCATGTCCTTCAACCTGCGCCGTGCAGCACCATGACGGGCGGTGCCGGCGAGGCCGGACGCCGCGGCCTCGGCCATCGTGCGCGCAACGACGTTCTGGGTCGAGAACAACCTCGGCCACGCGTCGTCTCGCATCCGGAAATGATCACGCCGGCTCGCTGGCACCGGGACTTGTTCGATCAGCCCGACATTCATCAGCATCTTGGTCGCGGCATGGACCGAACCGGCGCTCACTCCGAGAACGTCGGCGATCTCCCCCATCGAGATGTTGTCCTGTTCGGTGAATAGGAACGCCGACAGAACCCGGGCCGCCATCCGCTGCATGCCGTTTCGGGACAAGACGAGAGCCAGCCGCTCGGCCGGTTGATCATCCTCTGCGGGGTTGGCCACCAAACGATCATACCGCTATCTTCAGAAAACTCTGAAGATCGAGTAGCATTCCCCAGAGAGCCCCAAAGCGGGCCATTGGTGTGCCGGGAAGCCTGGTCGGCAGAGACGAGGCAACCCATGTCAGGAGAGAAACAACGCGCGCTGATCGTCGGAGCCGGGATCGCCGGCCTCGCCATCGCAGTGCGACTACGCCGAAGCGGCTGGGACGTGGTCATCATCGAGCGGGCACCCTCGTTACGGGGTGGCGGCTACATGATCGGATTCGGCGGGATCGGGTACGACGCCGCCGAGCGGCTCGGTCTGCTAGCGGAACTGCGAGAACTGCAGCCCGCTGCGGTGCCACTGGTGTATCTGGACCAGACCGGCCGAGAACGCGCCAGGATGCCGGCCGAAGCGCAGCGGGCGATGCTCGGCGATCGGATGCTCAGCCTGCTCCGTGGCGACCTGGAAGCGACGCTGCATCGAGCTCTTGACGTCGAGGTGCAGTTCGACACTTCCGTCACGGCGATCGCCCAGGGCACCCGCACGGTTACCGCGACCCTCTCGGACGGGCAGACCGAATCGGTCGACCTGCTCATCGGTGCCGACGGCCTCCATTCGACCGTCAGAGCCCAAGCGTTCGGCCCCGAGGAGCAATACCGGCACGACTTCGGTTACGGCGTCGCCACGTATCTGATGGACCGCGCGCCGGGTGACATTCCGGCCGGCCGTACGGTGTCGATGGAGTCCGTCGGTCGCGGGGCCGGCGTCTATGCGCTCCGGGATGGCCGTTCGGCCGCCTTCTTCTCGTTTGCCAGCGACAGCCTCGACGCCGACCTGCAAGCCGGCGCCGCGCCGACCCTGCGTCGGATCTTCGGCGATGTCGGCTGGGTCATGCCTGAGTTGCTGGCCGGGGCCGACTCCGCCGACTCGGTGTACTTCGACCGGATCAGCCAGATCCGGATGGATCGGTGGACCAGGAACAGAGTCGTGCTCCTCGGCGACTCGGCCTGGTGCGTCAGCCTCTTCGCCGGGTACGGCTCGTCCCTGGCCGTCGGCGGCGCAGACCTGCTCGGCAACCTGCTGGACGACCACGACATCGACGTAGCGCTCCGCTCCTGGGAGGAACAGCTGCGGCCGATCGTCCTCCAGAAGCAACGCCAGGGACGGCGTGCCAGCCGGCTGTTCGTAGTCCCGAACGAAGCGATCAGGTGGCTGCGCCTTCTCGCCTTCCGCATCGCCGGGAGCAGGTTTGGCCTTGCACTGATGCGCCGATTCCTCGGGTTGCCGAAGCCGGTCCTCGAGGGATGAGGTGACTCGAGCCGGCACCGGAACAGCCGATCTGGTCAAGATCGCGGGCGTCGTAGCCATTCGGTGAGGACCTTGCAGGCTAGCTCGAGGTTCCCCAGCTGGCAGTGCTGATCGGCGTTCTCGGCCCGGGTGAAGGTCCGCACCGTGACCGAGCGGGCCCCGATCAGCGCCCTGGCCTGAGCCGAAGTCAGGGCCGGGGGCTGGAACGCGTCATGCTCGCCGCACAGGAGCAGGACATCTTGAGTCACTCGGTCGCTGCCGAGATGATCTTCGTTCATGCCGAGGAACCAGCTGACCACGTCGTACGGATCGTCGCTGTCGACCAGATATTTCACGTGGTCGACCACGAAGCCAAGGGTCGGGGCCAACCGGGCGCGGGTCCGCACACTCCACCGCATGAAGCGCCGGCGGCGCAGCATGGCCCGGGTCGGACGGCGCAACAGGCGCGGCAGCCGGTGCAGCCAGTCATGGACCGGTGGCCAGGCGACGACCCGGTCGATTCGTGGCTCTCGACCGGCCGCCCGTAATGCCCAATAGCCACCCATGGAGATGCCGATCAATCCTGCAGACTCGAGTGCGAAATGGTTCAGCACCGCGCCAACGGGTTTCTCCCAGTCGTGATCGAACGTGAGGCCTTCGACCGCCCGGGCCCCGCCTTGGCCGGGGCCTTCGAACGCGATGACGTCGTAGCCGGCCTCGGCGACCCGCTGCCAGACGGCGTAGAACTCCTCGATCAAGGAATCGAACCCGCCGTGGATCAGCACGGTCCCGAGTGAGGTCGGCGCGGGTGTCGGCAGCCGGTAGGCCGGCAGCGCGGCGGCCCCGTACGGGACCCGCTCCCGGCGCAGGCCAGCACCAGTGAACGCGCGGTCGAACAAGTCGCGGTAGCGGCGATAGCGCTCAGTGAACTCAGGCGCCCGGGGCGGCGTGAAGAACGTTGCGAGACGGAGATGGCCCGCCGCTTGCCTGTCCCGGCCGTCGTCCGCCGCCTGCCGGGAAAGGCCGTCGAAGACAGCTGGGCAGTCACGAGCTGTCTGCACCCGGCGTGCGGCGTCGAGGAGCTCGAGTCGATCGGCGAAGCCCAGCGCATGAGCCCGGTTCAGCTGATAGTTGATGAACGGCCGGCGGTGGAAGCGCTCAAAACCGACCGGCAACTCCACCCGAGCCGGATCGGGGATGATCATGGAATCGCCGTCGCGTTGGGTGCAATCGGAAGCTCGCTGAGGACCGCCTGAAGCCCGGCGGTGCGAGTCAGTGCATCGGAGGGCACAACAAGGGCGAGGTCCGGGAACCTGGACAGTACGCCGCGGAGGGCGATCTCGGCCTCCACCCGGGCCAAGGCGGCACCCAGGCAGTAGTGGATGCCCTGGCCGAATCCCAGATGCGGGTTGTCCGCACGATCGAGCTGGACCAGGTCCGGCTGGCCGAACCGTCGGGGGTCACGATTGGCGGCGGCGTAGACGATCTGCACGGCGTCGTCCTCGAGGATGGTCGCGTCGCCGAGTTGCACCTCCTCCCGGGCGAAACGCATCGGCGCGATCTCCGCCGGCCCGGCCATCCTGAGCATCTCCTCGACCGCTGCCGGCAGCAGCTCGGGGTCGGCCTGGATCCGGCGGCGTTGGTCGGGATGTTCGAGCAGCATCAGCAGACCGTTGCCGATCAGGCTGACGGTGGTTTCGTGGCCGGCCAGCAGGATCGTGATGGCGAGCGAGATCAACTCCTCCTCGCTGAGCCGATCGCCGTCCTCCTCCTGGGCGATGATCAACGCGGAGATGACGTCCGCACCGGGCTCGGCGCGCTTGGCGGCAATCAGCTCCTGCATGTAGCCGACCAGCCCGCGGGTGGCGGCCGCGATCTGTTCCAGATCGGGTGCGACGATGCCGACCGCCCAGGTGCGCCACCGATCAAGATCCGCCTCGGGCACGCCGAGCAGTTCACAGATCACCCGGATCGGCAGCGGATAGGCCAGCCGCTCGATCGCGTCGACGACCGAGTCGTCGCGCCACCCGTCGAGGAGGTCATCGACGATCTCCTGGATCCGGGGACGCATCGCGTCCACCCGGCTGATCGTGAAGCCGCGCGAGACCAGCTTGCGGAGGCGGGAGTGCTCGGGCGGGTCGTACGCGCCGAGGGTGTGCATCAGGTACGGCTGCACGTCCTCCGGGAGTCCGCCGACCGCCGCCACATCGACGGTGGAGCGGCGGCCGATGATGTCGTTGCTGAACCGCTGATGATCTTTCAGGACCGCGAGACACTCCTCGTAGCCGGTGATCAACCAGACCGGGCTGCCGTTGAAGTAGCGTCCGCGGCTGACCGGGCCGGCGGCCGCAAGTTCTGCGTAGAAGGCGTCTCGGTCCGGCGTCGTGAGCAACCCGACCAGCTCGATCTCGGAACCAGCTGAGGCGCGGTCGGTGATCGTTGCGTTGTCGTTCATCGGTTCACTAACTCCTCTCTAGTGCCCGCTCGGCATCGACCGTGCGGCCAGCGGCAGCACGACGGCAGACGGGTGGGTCGGATCGTGAAAGACCTCCTGGTGCGCGGCCTTCATCGTGGTGGCGCTGGCGATGGGTTCGCCGGTGCCGAGGTTGCGGAGGTAGCGCGGGTGGGCGCCGCTCGACACCTGGACCCGGATCCGGTGGCCGCGACGGAAGACGTGGCCCACCGGCCAGAGTTCCAGCTGCACGACGCGGATGCCGTCGTCGTCGGCCGGTGCGTTCTGCTCGTCGAGGCGGACGATTCCATCGGACATGTTCATCGAGCGCCCGTCCGGGTGGACTTCGCAGATCCGTACGAAGACGTCGGTGTGCACGAGGCTGGACCGGAGATGGATCGTGGCCGTGACCGGGCCGATCATTGTTTGGTCGGCAGCCAGTTCGGGGCTGGTGAAGGTGAGCACGTCCGGCCGCGCTTCGATCTTGCGGTTGTCTCGTGGTCCCGCGCCGAGCCCGACGATCATGCCGCCGACCGTTGGAGTGGGGTCGGCCGGGTCGTACCAATACTGCGAGGGGGGGCGACGCCACTGCCGTTGTCGCCGCGAGTTTGCCGTTGGCCTGCAGGTACCAGGTGACCGACTCGTGCGGAACGGGCCACTGCTGGGCGTTACGCCAATGCTTGCGCCCGGTGAGGTGAACCCTGACGGGCGGAACGGAGTCGAACGGGCGGGATCCGAATGCGTGGTCGAGCACGGCGAACGTGTCGCGGAGGTACTGGCGGTTGGTCATGTTCCGGCCGTGCTGGGCGGAACCGATGAACAGTCGGACCGTGCGGCCACTGGTGTTGATCTTGGCGTAGTCATCGAGGGTGTTGCGCAGGAAGAAGTCCGGCCAGCCGCCGCCGAGGTGCACGACCGATGGCAGGTTGTCGACGTTGTCGCGGTAGTCCATTTGCGCCCAGAACTCGTCGTAGTGCTCGTGGGCGATCCAGTCCTGGTAGTACGGCACCTGCGCGCCGGTCGCCACCTGATCGGCCCGGGCGATCGGCAACTCGGTGCAGGCGCGGGCCAGCTTCCGGCCAGCGGTCAGGGCCGACATCGTCGACGGGTTGGTCGACCCGCCGTCACGGAACAGGCTATGCACGAGTTGCGCCCAACCGAGCGCGTTGCCGAGCGCAAAGGCACCGCCGGCGTACATGAAGTAGTGGTAGAAGTCGCTCGGCGCAACATCCATCACGGCGACCTTCCACTCCGGGATCGGCGTCGAGGCGAGGTCCCACTGGGAGTAGCCGAGATAGCTGGCGCCAAAGGTGCCGAACGCTCCGGGAAACCACGTTTGCTTGCGCAGCCAGTCGATCGTGGCCGGCCCGTCGGCCCGGTTCATCGTGAACCCGTCGAATGTGCCGCCCGATCCGTCGGTCCCGCGGAGCGACTGGATCAACACCTGGTAGCCGCGTTCGGCGTAGAGGCGCGAGATCCACACGTTCGCCGAACCCCGCCCATACGGCGTCCGGAACAGCAGCACAGGTGCGCCGTCCTGGTTCACCGGGTAGTACCGGTCGGCTAGCAAGGTCACGCCGTCGCCGGCAGGGATCTCGAGGTCGTGTTCGACCGCGATCTTGGGTGAACGTACCGGCGGAAGGCCGAGCAGCCACCCACCGAACCTGCCGAGCATGCTCATGGGCTGCTGCCTTTGTCTAGTCGGAGAACGTCGAATTCGTTCGCCGACCAGGCTTCCCGGCACACCGTGGATCACTGTACCGTACGTTCAAATATTTCTGAACAGATTAGAATGCAGTCTGTGAGTTCGAACGAAGCCGCCGAGCAGCTGGCCATGGTGTTGGCCAGGAATGGCCTGCAACGCTCCACCGCACGCGTTCTCGCGGTGTTCCTTTTCACCGACGCGCCTTCGCTGACGTTGGGCGACGTCGTCGAGCTGCTCGGAATCAGCGCCGGCTCGGCATCGACCGCGATCCGTACCCTGCGCGACGTCGGCCTGCTGGAGCAGACCCCTGCGCCCGGCAGCCGGCGCGACCATTACCGGATGCGCGATCGCGCCTGGGAAACGCTGTTCACCACGCAGAACCGGGCCCTACGGGGAATGCTCGAGGCTGCCGAGGCCGGCCTGACCGCCGTCAAGATCGACGGCCCGGCGCGACAGCGGCTGGAGTCCATGCAGAGCTTCTACAACTACCTGCTCACCGAGCTTCCGGAACTGCTCAACCGGTGGCGCAGGCAAGTCTCTGGCTGAACGCCCGCTGTGGCGAACTCCGAGGTCGACGTCAGGTTACGAGGTCACGACGGCGGAAGCCGGCTCCGCCGACGATGATCAACAACCCGGAGATGACGACCAGGCCGACATAGTCCACGACGGCTGGGTTGTAGGCCGGGCTGACCTGGGCGAAAGGCGAGACAGCGTGGTAGACCCAGTCAGGTAGCAGGTAGGCCTTGACGGCGATCTCGGCGGCGATGCCGATGCCGAGTGCTGTCCAGCCGAGGGCGGCGGACGCCTGCGGCAGCAGCCCGAAGGCGGCTGCGGTGACGCCCGCGATCACCCAGATCGCGGGTGCGAGCGGGATGGTCAGTCGCAGCATGTGCGCGAGTTCGCCGGCAAGGTCGCCGTTGTTCATCCCGTTGCCGAGGCCGAGGCCGAGGCCGAGGCCGAGTGCGATCAAGATCAGCACCGGCGCGCCGAAGGCGAATCCGAGATGGGCCGCCATCCAGTGCCGTCGCGCGACCGGTCCGGCCAGCACAGTTTCAGCTCCGCCACCCGTCTCCTCGGACCGGAGCCGAAGCACGGTCAGGACCGCATACATGGCGATCAGGATGGCCATCGCGGCGACGATGTAGGTGAAGAGCGCGTCCGCCGGGTTGGCCGCGTTGATCGCCCTGGCGTAGTCGACGATCCAGGGCGAGCGGGCGTAGGCCTCCATCGCCCCGGCGCCGACGTAGCCCAGCATCCCGCCGAGTGCGGTCGCCGTCGCGAGCCAGACGATCAACATCGCCCGGTGCATCCGCCAGGCCAGCCCGACCGGTCCGCGCAACGCCGCCGCCGCCCCGGCCGGGCCGAGTCGCGCGGGCAGCAACCCGGCACCAAGATCACGACGGGCGGAGAGCGCGTACGCGATCCCAGCGAGCAGCACGATCCACAGCGCCACCAGGGCAAAGACCCACCAGCGTTCGCCGCCGTATGGCCGGGCATTCTCCAGCCACCCGTTCGGCGTCAGCCAGACCAGCCAGGCCGTCGAGTCGCCGCCCATCGCACCGACCCCACGGAGTAGATGGAAGGCATAGAAGGCGACGAAGCCTCCGATGGCCGCCGCGAGCGGGCTCTGGGTCAGTTGGACCAGGACTGCCGTGGTCACGGCCGTCGTCCAGACACCGGAGCCGATGACGAGGCCGGCGCAGATCGAGCCGACGACTGGCAGCCCGGCCGCGACTAGAGCGACGCCGCAAGCCGATCCGATCAGCAGCCCGCAGCCGAAGAGCACGACCAGTGCGGCCGTCAACGGCGCGTGTCGCCCGACGACGGTGGAGCCGAGCAGCTCACGGCGACCCGACTGTTCCTCGGCCCGGGTGTGCCGGACCAAGATCAGCGCTGTGCCGAGTGCCGCCAGCATCATCGCGGCCGGTGCTGCCCGCTGCATCAGCACCGCGCCAAGGCTCGGATCGAACAACTGCCCCTGAAACAACAGGAACATCGGTGACGCCGCTACTTCGTCGACCCGCGCCTGCCGCGAGGCCACGGTCGGATAGACCGTCGAGGCGGTAACTGCCCACTGCAGCACGATCCCGACGGTCGCGACCAGCCAGACCGGCAAGATCAGCCGGTCCCGGCGCAAGATCAACTGGACCAGCCCACCGATACCGGCAAGGCGGCTCATGATCCGACCTCGGCAGCCGGGCGGGTCTCGTAGTGGCGGAGGAACAGTTCCTCCAGCGTCGGTGGCTGGACCGTCAGGCCGCGGGTTCCGTTCGACCCGAGCTCGAGCAGCACCGGATCGAGACGGTCGCCGTCGATCTGGCAGGTGATCAACGAACCGTCGACCACGAGGTCGTGCACTTCCGGCATCTCGGCGAGCCGCTGCGGCGAGCCGGCGAGCTCGGCGGTGATCGTCGTTCGGGTCAGGTGGCGCAGTTTCGACAAGGATCCCGACTCGACGGTCCGGCCGTCCCGGATGATCGTCACCCGGTCACAGAGTGCCTCGACCTCGGCCAGGACATGGCTGGACAGCAGGACCGTTCGCCCCCGGCGACGTTCCTCGGCGACACAGTCCCGAAACACCGTCTCCATCAACGGATCGAGTCCGGACGTCGGCTCGTCCATGATCAACAGCTGCACATCTGACGCAAGGGCCGCGATCAGCGCGACCTTCTGCCGATTCCCCTTGGAATAGGTGCGACAGCGGCGCCGCGGGTCGAGATCGAACCGCTCGATCAGCGACAGTTTCCGGTCCTCGCTCAAGCCGCCGCGCATCCGTCCGAGCAGATCGATCACCTCACCACCGGTGAGCGTGGGCCAGAGCGTGACATCACCCGGGACGTACGCGAGCTTGCGGTGCAGATCCGTCGCGTCGCGCCACGGATCGCCGCCGAGCAGCCGCGCCGTGCCGGAGTCCTTGCGCAGCAGGCCCAGCAGGATCCGAATCGTGGTGGTCTTCCCGGCGCCGTTCGGGCCGAGGAAGCCGTGCACCTCTCCGGCCTCGACGGTCAGGTCCAGCCCGTCCAGCGCCCGGGCGCGGCCGTAGGACTTGATCAGGTTCGCAATCTCGATCGCTTCAGTCATTCTTGTTGCCCTTCCCCGCTCGCCGCTTCGGCGCCTGTCGCTCTTCGGTCGCGGCACGGATCTGCTCGCCGACCTCGGACGTGGCGAACTCGCCGATCGCTGTGTAGACATCGAGCAGGGAGGTCGCGATCCGCGGGGAATGCTCGCGATCCAGTGGGTCGACCCCGAGCCATCGGGCCAGGTGCTGGTGCATCACGATCGTTCCGCCGTGCATCGCCGCCATCACCGACGCCGCATCCTTTGCCCGCTGGGAGCCGGGCTCGAAGCGATCCGGCCAGGTGCTGGTCAGGAAGTCCTCCGCACCCGCGGCCAACTGATCAAAGACGAACGCCGCCGCCGGCGTCCCGTCGACGGTCGCCCGGGCCACATAGCGGAGCAACGGGGCGCTTGTCTCGTACAACGCCCCCAGGTATGCGGGATCGCCGAGCTCCCCCTCGGCGGCCGCCTTGGTCAGCCGCCGCCGGAAGGCCTCGATCACCGCTTGGTCACAAGCCTGCCGCAACGCGTCCTTGGATCCGAAGTGGTGCTGCACCAGTCCCGTGGAAACACCGGCGGCCTCGGCGATGCCCTTTATCGTCGCGCCCATCACCCCGTGCTCGGCGAACTGCGCCAAGGCGGCGTCCCTGATCCGCGCCCGCGCAGTCAGATCCCCGACGGGCCGGTCGTTCGCATCGTAAACCATATTCATGATTAGGAAACAATATCATCATATTGTCGGAGGTGTCGACCAAGATCGTTCGATCACTTCAGTGCGGTGGGTGCGGCGACGGCCGCTGCGACCGCGAACGAGCACCGGGCCCAGATCGGATTCCCGTGCCGGGAGAACCAGCGGCCGACCACGATCGCGGCGCCGATCAGTCCAGCGAAGACAAGTGCGCCGCCGACCTGATGGACCGCTGCCGGCACACTGACCGAGGCCGGTTCGGGCGCACCGGGCGGGTAGCCGAGAGCCGGATCCGTCGGCACGACCCCGGCGATGACGAGACCGACCGCAGCCCGGCCCACAACAGGAGCCTCACAGCACTGCCGACTCGACTGGATCTTCGATCCGGACCAGGCCGGTCGCTCCGTCGATGGTCACGGTCTGACCGTCGACCAGTCGCGAGGTCGCTTGTGGCACGCAGATGACTGCCGGGATGCCGTACTCCCGCGCGACGGTCGGGCCATGCGCGATCGATGATCCGGTCTCCGTGACGAGCCCGGCAATGGTGAGGAACAGCGGAGTCCAACCGGGATCGGTGGTGGGCGCGACCAGGATGTCGCCCGGTTGGATCCTCGCCTCGCTCGGGTGGTGCACGATCCGGACCGTTCCGGTGGCGATGCCCGCGGCGGCCGGCAGTCCGACCAGGACGTCGGGCCCGTACTCCGCGGCCGTGTCATCGGGCAGGGCGTCGGGGATCGTACCGTCGGACAGTAACAGGCCGGGGATCTGGCGCCGGCGGATCTCCCGTTCATGATCAGCCCGACGGTCGGCGATCAGAGCTCGGTGGTCGGCACCGTGGGCCACCTCGGTCGCTTCGGGCAGAGTCAGGAACATGATGTCGGCAGCTTCTTCCAATCGTCCGTCGGCGACGAGTTCGGTCCCGGCTGCCAGCAGTTGCCGGCGCACCTCGGCCAGCGGAAAGAGCCAGATGAACTTCGGCAGCTCACGCAGCCCGGCCAGCTCTCGGGACCGGCGCAGCAGGGAGCCCGCCAATCTCGCCCTGAACGGGCGGGTCCGAGTTGCCCGTCCCACCAGCCGATCCAAGTCGGCCTCGGCTTCCACCGCGGCCCGGGCGAACCGGGCCGGCGGCGCTTGCTCCGAGTCGGTCACCTGGAGATAGCCGGCCAAGGCAGCGAAGACCGCCGTCGGGTCCTCGGCCCAGCGGGCCACACCGACGTCGACCTCGGCCGCACCGCGGACCCCGTACTGGTCGAGGAAGGCGGTCAATCCGAACTCCGGCAGCTCTCCGCCGAGGTGTCGGGCTGCGAGCTCGGCGGGCGGAGTGTTGATCAACAACTCGCGGTGCGGTGCGGCCGACTGCGCGATCGACCACAGCTCCAGGTCCATCTCGGTGGTGACGTTGTACGGCATGCCGCGCTGGATCGAGTCCAGGTCGCCCGGTTCGGACACCCCGCTCAACAGACCGTCCGCGACGCCCCGAGCCGTCAGAGCCGCCCACAGCGGCGGCAGCGCGCGCATCATCGGACCCATCAGATTCGCGTCCTGCAGCCCGGCTGCATGAGCGATCCGGGTCGCGGCGTCAGGCGGTTCGATCCGTGGCATCTGACGAGCCAACTCAAGATCGCGAAACGCCCGCGCCCGCGCGGCGGCAGGCCGGGCCAGGGCTCGCACGGTGTCGGCAATCGTGCGTGGCGCGCTGGTCATGATCAGCCGAGCCAACGAGCCGGGCTTGATCATCGGTTCCGTCCGGCGCGCTACGTAGCGCGGGTCATCCAACACCCGCCGGATCCCTCGCGCCACCCCCGGGCCGTAGATCTTCATCATCTCTGGCACCTGCGTTCGCAGCCGCGGATTCCGGACGAACGAGGTGAGGTCGAGGAACAGCCGCCCACCGATGGCGGCAACCAGCTCGTCCATCGATCCTTTCAAATCCAGGGATTCGAGCCATCTCCTCGAGACCTCTTGGAGGACTGACATCCCCATCGGGGTGACCGGCCGACGGAGCCCCTGCATGTGGCCCGCCTCGAGATAGACCCGCGGATCCTCCCGCTCCGGCGGCAACGGGAACAACGTGGTGATCGGCCTGGACTGCAGCATCCAGAGCGCCCCGTCGGCGTCGTAGGCCCATTCGATGTCCTGCGGTCCGCCCAACCGCCGCTGCAGCCGTCGGCCGGCGCGCCACAGCTCCAGCAGTTGGTCCGGCGTCAGGCAGCCGTGATCCGGCAGCGGGCCGTGCCCCGGCAGCAGATAATGATCAGTGTCCATCGAGCCATCGACGACACCGGTGCCGAGACCCGGCACGGCATCGACCACGGTCTCGGACCTGGTCCCGGTGATCGGATTCGCGGTGAACATCACGCCGGCCGCCGACGGATCGATCATCCGCTGCACGACCACCGCCATACCAAGATCATCCGCGCCGATCCCCTGCGCCGCGCGGTAGGCGACCGCACGCTCGTTGTCGAGGGATCGCCAGCACCGATCGATCGCCGCCAACAACGCTTCGCCGCCGACGACATCGAGGACCGTGTCCTGTTGACCCGCGAAACTCGCCTCCGGCAGATCCTCGGCGGTGCTACTGGACCGCACCGCTACCGGACCCTCACCAAGGTCGCGATAGGCGGCGAGGACGGCGCGCTCGGGAATCGCACCCGCGCGATGGGCCTCCGTCGTCAGACAGAACCCATCTGGCACGCGTTCACCGGCGGTGATCAAGGCGCCGAGCCCGGCAGCCTTCCCGCCGACGAGCTTGATCAACTCCGGCGTGATCTTGGCAAGATCGATGACATGCATGAAGAGGCCCTCCCTGATCGCACGAAAACGACGCCGACCAGGCTTCCCGGCACTCCAATGATCAATCTACTCCCTGTTGTGCCCGTTGTCGTCCATCCGGCGGCAGGTAACGTCCCCGGCGGATGGTCAGGCACACGTGGCATGAGTTTGGGGCTATTGTTGGCGATGGAGCGCCGGGAAGCCTGGTCGGCAATGTCTTGTCGCATTGGTCCGATCGGAAGCGAGGCCCGGTATGCCGAATCCTCTACAACTGCTGCGTGCCGCGCAAGGTAGGCGATGACGGTGTTGATCAACGCCGGACTCTTCCGATCCGACTCCGAACAGGCGCGCTGACCATGCTCGAGCTCGACCGGGTGAGCCGAACCTTCCCCGGCGGCGCCGGGGTCGAAGATCTCCAGCTGACCGTCAGCGCCGGCGAAGTCGTCGCGCTGGTGGGCCTGAACGGTGCCGGCAAGACCACGCTGATGCGACTCACACTCGGCATGCTCCGGCCCGACACTGGACAGGTCCGCATCGACGGCCACCCGCTGCGACGAGTCCCGACCAGCAGTTGGGCCCGGGTCGGACACCTGGTCGAGGTGCCGTTCGCCTACCCGGAGCTCACCGTCGCCGCCAACCTCGACCTCGCCGCCCGGCTCCGTCACGCCGACCCGGCCTGCGCGCCGGAGGCCATCCGGTTGTGGCGGCTGGACGGAATCGCCGGTCGCCGGGTCAGCCGGATCTCCCTCGGCAACCGGCAACGGGTCGGCCTCGCCGCCGCCCTGCAGCATGCACCCCGGTTCAGCGTCCTGGATGAACCCGGCAACACCCTCGACCCGGCCGGGGTGCTGATCCTGCGCGACGCGCTGCTCGAGCGTGCCGCTGCCGGTGCCGCGGTCCTGGTCAGCAGCCATCACCTCGACGAAGTCGCCCGGATCGCGAACCGGATCGTGATCATGAACGCCGGCCGACTCATCGGTGACCTAGACCCGGCCGGCCATGATCTTGAACGGACCTTCTTCGAGCGGATCCACGCCGATGATCAAGACCGACACGGGACCGGCGGCGGCCGGTGAGGACGGCGCTGCGGGTGGAAGCACGCAAACTGACCCGGTCCCTGGTCGGCGTGATCGGCACGGCCGCCATCATCGGCGGGATTTTGGCCCTGATCGGCGGCATCACGGTGGCGATCGCGACCGGCAATCCCGAACTCACCGCCAAACTCGGAGCGTCCGCGACCCTCGACTGGGCCGGCCTGTTGGCCTCAGCGGCTCAGATCACCGCCGCCGGCGGCTTCGGCGGCTTCGGCATCGTGGTGACCTGGATGTTCGCCCGCGAGTTCACCGACGGCACGATCACCGGCCTCTTCGCCCTGCCGATCAGCCGCGGCACGATCGCCGCGGCCAAGATCATCGTCTTCCTGCTCTGGGCCCTGGCCGTGAACCTGCTGATCGTCGCCGGCCTGATCGCGGTCGGGTTCCTCCTCGGCTACGGCGACCCGACCGTGACCGGCTGGCAGGGCTTGGCTCGACAGTTCCTTCTCGGCATCCTGACCGCAGCGATCACGCTGCCGGTGGCCTGGATCGCGACCCTGGCGCGATCACTCCTGGCCGGAGTCGCGACCACGATCGGCCTCGTCGTGGTCGGCCAGGTCGGCGTGCTCGCCGGAGTCGGTGGCTGGCTCCCCATCGCCGCCCCGGCCCTTTGGGCGCTCAGCAACGGCACCGCCGTCTCGCTCGGACAGTTCGCGGTGGTCGGCGTTTTCGCGATCACCTTCGCCGTCCTCACCGTCCACAGTTGGGTCCGGCTGCAACTCGACCGGTGACCGGCCGCTGACAGCTCAGGATGATCGCAGTGGGGTCTCCTGCTCGACCCGGCTCAGCTTGTCGGGGTTCCGTACGTAATAGATCCCGGTGACCAGGCTGTCCTCGATCCGTACCGCCATCACCCCGTCGAGCTCTCCGTCGATCCGCAGGATCAGGGCCGGGTAGCCGTTGATCTGCACCGCGTCGACCGACATCGCGGCGCCGAGCCGGGTCATTCCGACAGCCCACAAGCGGGCCACCTTCGCGGACCCCACTGCGGGCCGCAGCAGGGCCTGCTTGACTCCCCCTCCGTCACTGATCGCGACGACATCCGGGGCGAGGATGTCGAGCAGGCTCTGCAGGTCACCCGTTTCGATCGCCCGCCGGAAGGCATCGATCGCAACTCGGGTTTCGGCGGCGGACACGACTCCGCGCGGCCGGCGGGCGGCTACGTCGGTCCGCGCACGGTGGGCGATCTGTCGGACGGCGGCGGGCTTCTTGTCCACGGCTGCCGCGATCTCGTCGTAGCCGACATCGAACACCTCCCGGAGCACGAACACGGCCCGCGCCGTCGGTGTCAGGGTCTCCAGAACCAGCATCATCGCCATCGAGAGACTGTCCGCGAGCTCGACGTCGTCGGCGACGTCGGGCGCGGTCAACAGCGGCTCGGGCAGCCAAGGACCGACGTAGGTCTCCTTCCGCCGACTGAGGGCGCGCAGCCGCCCGAGCGCCTGCCGGGCGGTGATCTGGACGAGGTACGCACGCGGGTTTCGCACCAGGCTCTGATCGACATCGGCCCATCGCAGCCATGTTTCCTGCAGCACATCCTCCGCATCGGCGGCCGAACCGAGCAGTTCGTACGCGATGGTGAAGAGCAGGTTGCGGTGCTCGACGAACACCTCCGTCGCCTGGCCCGAGGGGCTGTCATTGCTCATCTTGGCCGGCTCGTTCGGGGGCGCGCCTCGGGTCCCGGGACCGTGCTGGCCATGGGTGGCTCCTGTCTCCATCACTACTCGGCTGCCTTCCTCACAAGATGCCGCGTCCCGCCGTTTTGTGACACCTCGACCCGAGCCCAAGGGGTACGGTCCGGCGCGGATCGCCCAGGAATATGGCGCAGGTCACGTAGCGGCCCCTGTCACAGGAGGCCTTCCGCCGGCATCTCATGGTCGACCCGTAACAACAGCAAGGAGTGAACGATGGATGGCCGATTGAACCTCCTGGACAACCCGGTCGGAGCGAAATCACTGAAGCACCTCCTCTCGGCTGGGCAGCTGCTCGTGGGCTCGAAACTGCCCGCCGCGACGCAGCAGATGGTGGCGCTCCGGATCAGCCAGATCAACGGATGCGGCGTCTGCGTCGACCTGCATACCAAGGAAGCCGCGCACGCCGGGGAAACCTCCGTGCGGCTCAACCTGGTCGCGGCGTGGCGGGACGCGACGGTGTTCACCGAAGCCGAGCGCGCCGCCCTCGAGCTGGCCGAGCAGGGCACCCGGATCGCCGACGCAGCCGGCGGCGTCACGGACGAGGTCTGGGCGGTTGCCGCCAAGCACCATGACGAGGACCAGCTGGTCGCACTGGTGCTGCTGATCTCCGTGATGAACACGGTCAACCGACTCAACGTCATAGTCCAGCGGCCGGTCGGCGACCACCAACCGGGCGGAGACCTCGCTGTCTGACCAGCGACACCACCTGATCAGAAGGGGACATCGTTGATGATCAAGGCATCGGCAGACCCGCACTCACTGGCCGGGAAAGTGGCCGTAGTGACCGGAGCCGGATCCGGGATCGGCGCGGCAACAGCGACAACGCTGGCCGGTCTGGGAGTCCGGGTCTGTTGCGCCGGACGGACGATCGAGACCGTCGAACGGACCGCCAGGAAGATCACCGCGGCCGGTGGCAACGCCTTCGGGCTGCGGGTCGACGTGGCCTCGCCGGAGGACAACGAAGCCATGGTCCGGGAGACGGTCGCCCGCTACGGCGCCGTGGACATCGCCCACCTCAACGCCGCCACCGGACACTGGGCCGGCATCCTGGACTACCCGCTCGAGGAGTGGGACCGCACGATGGCGGTGAACCTGCGTGGTGTGTTCCTCGGCCTGCAGGCGGCCGGTCGGGTGATGCGAGACCTGGGCGGCGGCTCGGTCGTGATCACCTCATCGGCCGCTGGTCTCACCGGCGTCCGGATGTCGGCGGCGTACTCGGCGTCGAAACACGGCGTGCTCGGCCTGGTCAAGTCGGCTGCGCTGGAACTCGGGCCGATCGGCATCCGGGTCAACGGTATCTGCCCGGGATTCATCGCCAGCAACGATCACCTGCAGCAGTTGGGCGAGGAACTGGACGTCGCCAGCCGGTTCCCGCTGGGCCGACCCGGACGCAGCGCAGAGGTCGCCGACCTGGTCGCGTTCCTCGCCGGCGCGAGCGCGTCCTTCATCACCGGCAGCGTCTTCACCGTCGACGGCGGCTGGTTGGCCGGCGGAATCGAACTACAGCGTGCTGCCGACGATGACCCGACCGGCGACGACCGGCTCGCCGCCCTCGCCAACACCGACCCACGGGCCCCGAAGAAGTCGACGGACATCCTGGGGCGTGCAACGTGAGTCAGATCTCGTGATCATGAGACTTGGAGGTCTTGATGGAGATCGTCGCTGACCGCACCGTGCTGATCACCGGGGCCGCGCAAGGGATCGGGTTCGGAATCGCGCGGGCCTTCGCCGGCGCCGGAGCCCGGGTCGCGCTGACCGATCTCGACGAAGATCAACTCGCGACCGCGGAAGCCGAACTGGCCCGGCTGGTCGGCGACCCGAGCACGATCCTGGCCCAGACCCTCGACGTCCGGGACCGGGATGCCTTCCGCCGCGTCGTCGACGAGGTCGGAGATCAACTCGGACCGGTCTCCGTGATCTGCAACAATGCGGGACTCGGCTCCACGACCTCGATCACCGACCTGCAGTACGAAGACTGGGATCAGGTGCTCGAGGTCAATCTCGGCGGCGTCGTCAACGGCGTGCAGACGGTGCTGCCGCGGATGCTGCAGCGCGGTGGACCCGGCACATCGTGAACACGGCATCAGGTGCCGGTCTGGTCGCCAGCACCAACGTCAGCTATGCGGCCTCGAAGTTCGCGGTGGTCGGCCTGACCGCCCCAGCTCCAACGGCCATGAGTCACCCTTGGCCTCGGCCAGCACCGGATGAATCCCTTCGAACAAAAGGAAAACACCATGACCCGGAACACCGAAGTTGTCGTGATCGGCGGCGGCTACGCCGGCGTCATTGCAGCCAACCGATTGACCCAACGCGACGACGTGGCAGTGACCGTGATCAATCCCCGTCCACACTTCGTCGACCGGATCCGTCTGCACCAACACGTCGGCGGCACGCACGATGCGGTGGTCGAATATCACGATGTCGTGGCCGATGGCATCCGGCTGGTGGTCGACACCGTGACCCGGATCAACGCGAGCGAACGCAGCGTGATCTTGGCCGGCGGCCGCACCATCGGCTATGACTATTTGATCTACGCCGTGGGCAGCGCCAGCACCGACCCGACCGTGCCCGGTGCCGCCCAGTACGCGTACCCGATTGCCACGCTGGAGGCCGCGCAGCGACTGCGCCAGGCCCTCGACGCGGCGCCCAGTGAGGCCGCGGTGACCGTTGTCGGAGCGGGCCTGACCGGAATCGAGACGGCCGCAGAGTTGGCGGAACAAGGTCGCCGGGTGACCTTGGTCTGCGGCGACGAACTCGGCCCGACCCTGCATCCGCGGGGCCGACGATCCGTCGCCAACCGACTCACTCGCCTCGGTGTCCGCCTCCTCGATGGGGACGACGCGACCGTGACGGCGGTGACCCGTGCTGCCGTGCAGCTCAGCGGTGGTGAGACGCTGCCGAGCTCAGTGACCATTTGGACCGCCGGATTCAGAGTCCCGGACCTGGCCGCGCGGAGCGGATTGAGCACCGACTCGGCGGACCGCCTGATCACCGACGAGACCCTGACCAGCATCGACGATCCGCACATCGTCGCGGCCGGCGATTCGGCGGCACCATCGGATCTGCCGCACCGGATGAGTTGTCAGGCCGCCATCCAACTGGGCCCACGGGCCGCCGACACCGTGCTGGCCCGGATCGCGGGCGAACAGCCGGCGAAACTGAACGTGCTGTTCGCCGGGCAGTGCATCAGCCTCGGCCGACGAGCCGGGATCTTCCAGTTCTCGACCAAGGACGACACGGCAAGGTCGACCTACCTCGCCGGCCGTCCGGGTGCGAAGATCAAGGAGTTCATCTGCCGAGGCATCCTCGATCAACTGACCGACGAGGGCCGCAAGCCCGGCTCGGGCGATTGGGCCGTGGTCAAGCGGCTCATCAAAGACGGAAAACGCGAACGGCGGCTGGCAGCCGACCTCTCGAAGTCTCCGATCACTGCCGCAGGAAGGACGTCACCATCGGCAGCACCAGATCGGGCCGGATGACCTGCAGGTGCTTCGTGCCCGGCAAGATCGCCAACTGGGCGTTCGGCAGCAGCTGCTTCATTTCGACGGCGTGCTCGAGTCGGACGAAGTCGGTGTCGCCGATGATGATCAAGACCGGCATGGTCAGCCGGGCCAGCTGATCGTCGGTCCATCCTTCGAAGTCGTGCACCGCCGGCTGGATCTTCGCCACGAACGGGAAGAAGGCGTCGGGATTCGGCGCCACCTCGGTGTAGGCGTTGATCATGGCCGTGGACTCCTCCTCGGTCGGCATCCGCGGCGAAGACAGCTCCAGCGCTGTGATCTCGGGGTAATACCCCTTGGATCGGGTCGGGCCGAAATGCGCCGCCGCCAGGATGAGCCGGCCGACCCGATCCGGGGCCGAGACGGCGACCTCGGTGGAGACCAGCCCGCCGAGACTGTAGCCGAAGAAGTCGGCCCGGTCGATGCCGAGTTGATCAAGCAGCGCGATCACGTCGTCGGCGCACTGTCGGATGGAGAACGGCCGGTCGCTGTCCGGCGTGTGCCCATGTCCCTGCAGCTCGACACCGATCACCTTCCGCTCGGCGGTCAGCTCCGGCAGCAGCGAGTCGAAGCTCAGGTGAAACGTGTACGCGCCGCCATGCAGCATGATCAACGGCGGCCCGGGCCGGTCGGCACCGAGGACCTCGTAGTAGAGGTCGATGCCGTTCACCGAGGCGTATGCGCCTTGAGTCATGTCGATTCCTTTCAACGCTGTCCTGGACGCACGGCTCGCACGCCGGCGTCGGCGGCTCCCGATCGGTCGCCGACTTCTTGGTGCCCGGCTACCGATTCGGAGTGTAGGCCAGCACCACCGTGCCGTTGCCGAGCTCCGTCACCTTCGTCAGCTCCATGGCGGTCGGGCTGAGGCCGGACAGCAGCGACTCACCGGACCCGGCGACAAAGGGGGAAAGGCTCAAATGCAGTTCGTCGAGCAGCCCCGCCTCGAACAGCGCCCGGCTGAACGGGCCGTTGCCGTACTTCACCAAGGTGCCGTCACCGGCCTCCTTGAGCTGGGCCACCGCCTCGACCGGATCGCCGGCCAGCACCTGGGCGTTCCAGGTGGTCTCGGTCAGCGTGCGGGAGGCGACATGCTTGGGCAACGAGTTGATCTTGTCGGCAACCTCGCCGGTCAGGGTCGGCCAGGTCTGAGCGAAACCCTCGTAGGTCGCCCGGCCGAGCACGAGGCCGACCGCCGAGGACAGCAACTGGAGCTGATAGGCGAAGTGGTTGTCGTTGGGAACGACCTGCTGCTGTCCGGCCCACCAGGCATCGCCGGACATCTTCCCGTCGATCGAGAGGTGATCGTATTCGATGAGTTTTCGCACGTCGGGAGTCAACCAGCCGGCCGATCGGCCCGTCTTGTATCGAACCGAAGCCGATCACAACGACAGGATCGGGATGCCGGACCGCAACTCGCCCGGGGTGCGACCGGTCGCCCAACGCATCGCCCGCGCGAGCTGCGCCTGATCGTAGTAGCCGGCGACCGTGACCACGTCGGCGATCGAACTGCCCACCGTGAGGAGCTCCACGGCGCGCCGTGCCTGCTCGATGCTGAGGAGCTTGCGGCGCGAGATCCCGACGGACCGGCGGAACCGGAGCTGCGCGACCCGTTCCGACATGCCGCGTGGTCGCTCGCCGTGCCGGATCTCGTCGACGAGCGGGTCGAAGAACAACAAGCCGGCGCGCACCAGCCGGTTGACGAAGACGTCGACGTTCTGCTCGGTCGGCATCTCCCAATCCCTGTTGTCCAACAGGATCCGGTCGCCCGACAGGGTCGGCAACACCGCATCCTTGAGGTCGGTCAGACCGGACGGCGGAAACAGCGGCAGATGAGCGCCGAGCCGCAACTCGACGCCGAAGAACTCCGAATCGGCCGGGCACATCATCACCGTGCCCTTCGATTCCGGGCCGCGTAGGTGCACCGTCGTCCGGCCGCCCGACCGAGCGAAAGCGATCATGGACGAGGGCTTCGCCAACGAGCTGAATTCGGTCGGGGCATCGCACGTCGCGGCCCACACCCGCTGCACCAGCGGCACCTCGCCCGCAACAGCGCCCAGCGTCAGCCCCATCGGCCGCTACGTCGTAACCGGCGCGACTGATCGGTCAGCCGCGGCGACCTGACAAAGAATCACGCTCGAAGTGTACGAGACGCGATCCCGGCCGGGGAGTGATCAGCGAACACCATGAGAGCCGAGTGTCCGGGTTGCTGGTTCTGGGAGCCTGCCGTGCGAGGTCCGCCTGTTCCCGATCAGGAGAGGTGATCGAGGGCCGTGCTGAGGAACACGTCTCGTCGAGCCGGTTGAATGCCGTCCGCCGGTCCGAAGTGAACCGGCGCGTTGAGAGCGGCCCTGATGTCCCAGTACGCGACGGTTGCCTCATCGAGGCGGGCTCCAGCGGCTTCTTCCCAGCCAGCAAGGACTTCTGAGGCGATGGTTGGTGATCCGATGATTTCGTGTTCGACGTGGAGGACGGCGTCGAACCGCGCAAGTCCAAGATCGATTCCTGGGTGGCCGACTCCGGCATTGTCCCAATCAACCATGCCGATCAGGTGGTGGCCGATCCACAGCGTGTTGCCGAGATGCAGATCGCCATGGACGAGCACCTGGTCGGTGGTCGGTGCTGGCACCTGAGCCAACCGCGCCTCGGCCGACTCCAGCAGCTCGGACCGTCCGGTTTCCGGAGCCAGTATCGATCGCAGCGCCCCGGCCGGATCCATGCCGGTGTCGGCACGGACCTGCTCGATCATGGTTGATCGTTCGGACGCTGATCCGGCCTCGTAACGCATGGCGCGGCGGCGTTCACTCGCTGCATGATCAATGTCGATCGGGCCATCCAAGAGTTCAAGATCATCTTGCTGACCGGCCGACACCTGTGTCAATGAAGCTACCGCTGCACCATACGCTCGCAGTTGCTCGACCTCTCGGATACGAGGACTGCTTTGCCCAGGCAATGCCGTCGCGATCGTGGCCGGGTCTCCTGCCTCACTACCGTCGAGGTCGGCGGCCAGGACTCTGGGTGCCGCAAGCCCGTGCCGCTCCGCCAGCGTGAGCCCCCGGACTTCGCGAGCGAATCGGCGGTGCAGGCGCCGGCCCAGCGGCTCTGTACGGAGCACGACATGCATCGTGCGTCGCGGACCGTCAATCCGGAGTAACCACGGAGGAGTCGGCGACCACCCCGGAAGTGGTACGACGTCGATCAGCTGTCCGCCTGGTGCTACCGACCTCATGACCCATTCGACAACCTGCGCTGGAATCATCGCGTGCCACTGGCCTCTCCCTCTTGATCATGACCCGTTTCCGGGTCCTGTAAGGGGGAGCTCCTTCGGGCCATCAGCCTGCAGGAGCCCTCCACAATCTATCCGTGATCCGCCGCTCGAGCCACAGGGATTTCCGGTGATGGACGAACAGCCTGGCTAGGCCGCTGATACTGCAGCGCACGGTCCGCTGTTCATCCGGGCGAGGGTGGGTCGTTGCCGACAAGGCCGTCTACGGCCTCTCGCAGAAGATCTGCGTGGCCGGCGTGCACCTGGTACTCCTCGAGCAAGGTGACGAGTAAGCCACGGCGATTCAGGATCCAGGAGTCAGTGCCACCCGGCACGCGCACGCCGAGCCCGCCATCGGCGCTCAGCTCCCGCCATTCGATTCTCGCTCGATCGACGGCTTCGTACCACCGCGAGTACACCATCGCTGGATCGTCCGTAGTGGAGGTGTCCCAGTCGCTGTCCGTCCCGGATGCCGCGGGCGGTCGCAGGGCTGCACCGGCTGCGAACCCGCCCTCGACGGTCGTCATGTGCTTGATCAAACCGGCCAGAGTCATCGTCGAAGGCGGATGTCGTCGACGCAACTGCTCGGCATTGAGCCCACCGGTTTTCCAGGCGAACCGCCACCGCGCACGATCAAGAGCGAAACACAGCACCGCTGCTTCGCTGCCATCCATGGACTCGGTGAACGGGAAAAGATCTTCATGATCCATAGCCGCGAGAGTGACAGACATGTCAGCCAAGTGCCAGAGCCGCGGCCTGAGTCGGCATCGCTTTGTACCTGAGCAGACCCATCCGGACCATGACACGGCCCGCCTGAAGATCGCACGGATGACTGGGTACAGGTTGCCGACATGAGAGCGGCCACCGTCTCCACAGTCAGATTCGGCGCGGTTCGACCGCGCTTCCCTT
This sequence comes from uncultured Actinomycetota bacterium, assembly GCA_963746025.1. Taxonomy (GTDB): domain Bacteria; phylum Actinomycetota; class Actinomycetes; order Propionibacteriales; family Propionibacteriaceae; genus Microlunatus. The sequence continues at coordinate 43,044 of CAVUZU010000006.1, read as the reverse complement.
GACACAGATGATCAAGTCAACCTCCGAAGCGCCGTCCTGACGAATGCGTCTCTGCGATCAGGCTGATGTTTGTGAGGCGGCCCGAAGTAGGCCGGGGCGTTGAGCGCCGCGCGGAGGTCCCAGTACGCGACGACATGCGGGGCGAGTTGGATTCCGGTGGCGTTCTGCCAGCCGGTGAGAACCTCGGCTGCGATGCCGGCTGTGTCGGCAAGGTTGACGTCGTCGTGATGGACGTGGAGGACAGCGTCGAAGCGGGCGACGCCGAGGTCGATTCCGTTGCAGCCGACTCTTGCGGCATCCCAGTCGACCATGCCGATGATGTGGTCTCCGATCCACATCGTGTTGCCGAGGTGTAGGTCGCCGTGGACAAGGACAGTTTCGTCCTCGGGCGTCGGTATCCGGCTTAGTTGATCTTCGGCGTCTTCGAGGAGGATCGAGCGGCCACTCTTGGGGCGCACGATCTCGGTGTGAGCAGCCTCGCGGTCCAGTCCGGTTTCGGTGCTGTGCTGATCGAGGAATGCCGAGCGCTCAAGTTGGGGTGCTGCCTCATAGGCCATGGCGCGACGCCGTTCCTCCGCGGCGTGGTCGACGTCGATCGGCTCCGCCTTCGGTTTCAGATCTCCAGTTGGCCCGGTCCGGACCACCTGAAGAGAGGCAACCATCGCGCCGTATGCCCGCAGTTGATCGACCGACCGAACCCTCGGGCTGCTGTGTCCGGGCAGCGCGGTGACCAGGGTCGCTGGATCGCCGGCTTCCGCACCGTCGAAGTCCGCCGCGATCACTCTGGGGGCGGCCAGTCCGTGGTGCTCGGCCAGTGTGAGTGCCTGGACCTCCCGTGCGAATCCGACGACAAATTTCCGGCCGATCGGTTGGATACGCAGCACCACGTACGCCGGCGGGCCCTGGCCGGTCATCCGAAGTAGAAAAGGTGGTGACGGTGACCAGCCCGGAAGGCGGATGATCTCGACCACTCTTCCGCCCGACCCAACCGCCCTGGCGACCCAGTCGAGAACCTCTTTCTTGATCATGACCCACTTCTACCCGACCTGCCGTCGTCGGCGTCAGGGGAGCTTCGCACTCCTTCCCACCTGAAACACCTCGGCCCTGACTGCCCGCGAAGCCAACCCCGTAGGCCGCTGAGCTATTGCAAGCGCCGGTCACAGTGAGGGCTTCACTCGTGGAGCAACCGCCCCAGCCGCTGTTCCGCCCGGATCGCGAACTCGTCCCCGAACTCCTGCTCCGCTCCCCAGGCGGCCCGCATCGCCAGCCGGTCGCCGAGGTCCCAGATTGCGTGCAGCTTCCGGAACGCCGGTAGCAAGGCTCGCTCCTGGTCGCTGAGCGCCCGAACGCTTTCGTACGCCTCGATTTTCGGCGCCCAACCACCGCGCGCGCCAGGCCACGTCGACACCGCCAGGTCGTACGCTCGCCACCCGAATCCGCCATGATCGAAATCAAACAACGTGACTCGCCCGTCGTCCGTCACCGCCACATTCCCTCGATGTGGGTCGCCGTGAATCAGCCCGAGGATGCCCTGATCTCGCGGCAGTGCAAGCACCTGTTCTCGCAACTCCTCGACTGCGCCCTCGAACCGGTCCAATCGCGACCGCCCATGCTCCGTCAGGAATCGGTCAAGCAGCTCCATCGGGCGTTCCAGCAGGTACCGCAGGTCCAGGCTGTATCTCCCGAAGGAAGGACGGGTCGGACGAAACTGGTCCGCTGCGACGTGGAACTCGGCCAGCGTCTTCGCCACCAGCTCGCCTTGCGCCGCCGCCAGGTCCCCGCTGATCGCCCCTTCAGCAAACTGGAACAGCGCGTAATGCCGAATGCCCGCTTCCGTCTCCAGCTGCCCCAGAATCGCTCCATCCCGCCGCTCGACCGGCGCCGCCACCGATACGCCACGTGCCTGCACGAATCGCAGCAGCTCGAGCTCATGAAGGAAATCCTCCGGCCCCGAGATCCAGTACTTGTGGTTGAGATACAGCCGCAGGACCCATTTCCCTTCGGGCGTCTCTACCAGGTAGTGATCGTTGAACCCCCGGCTGATCCACGTGCAGTCAATCGGACTCACCAGCCCGTATAACTCCTCGATGATCGGCACCAGTGTCTGCGGGTCGACTCGCGTATTCGGAAGTTGCGACCCGCCGCGTGACCCGTGCTGGTCAGCCACCGGTCCACCTTTCCATCCCACCCACAGTCGCCGGGACGAGCCGGGTTGACCCGATGATGACGTGCCAGAAGTTGCGGACCGCAACGATTCCGACCGGGACTCGGCTGCCCCGATAGCCTGTCATGGTGAGTGATTCAACCAGAAGAGCGCCGATCCTCGATCCCCAGGAATTGGAGCGGGAGTTGGTCGTCAGAGAAAGCGCCGGTGACGTCGATGGCATGACCGCCTTGTTCGAGGCGGAAGCGGTGATCGAACTCGACGACGGGCGAATAGTGCGGGGCACGGAGGCTATTCAGGAGTTCTTCACTGAACTTCAAGTCACCGGGTTGGGACCGGAAGGGCGAAAGTTCAAGCTCGGGGAGCAGCGCCCAGCACTCATTTCCGGTGATCTGGCCCTCACCTCGACCCGCTCAGTTGATGGTGACATAACGTCTGAGGTTGCCCGTCGCCAAGCCGATGGAACGTGGCTGTGGGTGATCGACAGGTGGTCTGTCAACTGGTGATCAACAAGATTTCCGTCACCTAAGAGGCGCGGGACAACCCTTTTCGCGAACGGCTGAACCAGAGCTGATCATGACCCTGCCTGCTCGCCGGTGATCTTCTTCATGATCGCCTGCCGGTTGGTCTCCGGGTCGTCTGTGTGATCAACACCGACCTCGGCGAGCAGGGCGAGGGCGGCCTGCCAATGGCGCACGGCCCGCGCCGGGTCACCAAGGAGCGCGTGGGCATCGCCCAGGCAGTCCTCGGCCCGCGCGAGGTCGGCCGGCGCCTGCCGGCTGCCGGCCAGCGAATGAGCCTGTTGATCATGCTCGACGGCGGAGCGGCCGTCTCCGAGGTCGACGTAGGCGCGACCCATCCCGAGGTGGACCTCGTACTGCCAGTTCTGATTCGCGGTGCGTCGGGCAGCCGTCAGGGCGTCGCGATAGGAGGCAAGGGCCGCTGCCGGATCGCCGCCGCGCCGGATGACATGGGCCAGGTTGGTCATGCCGCCGAGCTCGCCGACGGGGATGCCCTCCTGGCGCGACAACTCCACGGCGCGGCGGAACCAATCCACGGCAGCGGCCGGCTGCCCCAGCCCGGCGTCGGTCAGGCCACGGCCGATCAGCGCAGTGACTTCTCGCGCGCGGTAGCCGACCCGCTGCGCGAGGTCCAGGGTCAGGTCGAAGTGCTGGGCCGCCGACCGGTAGTCGCCCTGGTTCAGCCGGATATGGGCGACCTCCACGTGAAACTCGAGTTGCCCCAGTTCGTCCCCGGCCGCCTCGGCGATCCCTTGCGCCAGCCGGAGGTGCTCGTCGTGATCAACCGAGCCGCCGCCGTAACGAGCCGTCCAGGCGAGCTCGAGGTGGGCGTCCGCCTCCACCAGCGGCAGCCCTTCCGCGGCGGCCAGAGACAGCGCCTGGTCGAAGTGACGGGCCGCCGCGGACGGGTCAACCTGCTGGTATCGCCGCACCTGGCCCAGGTTTCGGTGCGCTCCGGCCGCAGCCACCCGATCACCCGCGTCCTCGGCTGCCTTGAGTGCCATTCGCTGCAGGATGTCGGCCTCGGCGAGCCGTTGCCGCGTGAGCAGTCGCCGGTGCACCACGCCGGCCAGGTCGATGACGTGGCGGTGCAGGCCGAGCTCATCGGCGGCCCGGGCGCCGGCCAGCAGGTTCGGCAACTCGTTGTCGAGCCAAGCGTTCGCCTGTTCGGCGGTCCAGGTCGGTCCCACCCGGTACGGGGGATCCGGTCGCCGGCTCTTGGTGAACGGGTGGGCCAGGTCCATCGCGGCACTGGCCCAGGCGCAGTAGTGCTCCAACAGCCGGATCAACGCCTCCGTCCGGTCCCGCTCGGTCTCGGAGTCCTGGGCGTGCCGCGTCGCGTGAACCCGGGTGAGATCGTGCATGCCGTACCGCCCGGCTGGTCCTTCGTCGAGCAGGTGCAGGTCCTGCAGACTGTCCAGCGCGGAATCGGCGGCAGTGTCGTCGGTGTCGAACAGGGCCGCGGCCGCGCCGGCGTCGAGGTCCGGGCCGGGCAGCACGCCGATCAGCCGGTAGGCACGTCGAGCCGGCTCGTCCAGGGCGGCATAGGACAGGTCGAGCGCCGCCGACACCCCTGGGGTCTGATCGTCGCGCCGGTCGAGCACGGCGGTCCGCTGATCCCGCAACCGCTGCACCAGGTCGGACATCCGCCAGGACGGCCGGGAGCGAAACCTGGCCGCGGCGATCCGGAGCGCCAGCGGAAGCCGGCCGCACAGTTCCACCACCTCGGCCAGCAACTCGGAGTCGGGTGCCTCGGTGGATTCCGAGGCCCGGACGAACAGGTCGCCCGCGTGCGACGGCACCAAGGTTTCCAGCCGGATGGTCGCGTCGCGGTCGAGGCCGGCGAGCGTGTGCCGGCTGGTGGTGATCACCTGACAGGTCGGAGTGGCCGGCAGCAGCGGCGTCACCTGGCCGGCGACAGCGACGTTGTCGAAGACGAAGAGCAGCCGGCGGTCGGCAACCAGGCTGCGGAACAGGCTGGCCCGTTCGTCGATCTCGACCGGCAGGTCCTCCCCCGGCGCGTTCAGGGCCCGCACCAGCCGGGCCAGCGCCTCCGCCGGCGGGACTGGCCGGCCGGCGCGTTCGCTGAAGCCGTGCAGGTCGAGGAAGAGCTGGCCGTCGGGAAAGTTCGGCCCCAACAGCCGGCCGGCCTGAATCGCGAAGGCCGTCTTGCCCACCCCGGCCATGCCCTCCACGGCGATGACGGACCGGCCCGCTGCGACCTGGCTACGCAAGGCCTCCAGCTCTTCGCCGCGGCCGACGAAATGCGACGGGGCCGGCGGCAGCTGATGCGGACGATCGGGGATCGCCGTCGTCGTCGCCGTCGCCGTCGCCGGGACGATCGGGGACTCGCCGCGAGCGGCCGCCGCCAACTCGGCCGACTCTTCCTCGTTCAGCCCGAGGGTCTCGGCCACCAGCCGCAGCGACCGGCCGCGCGGCCGGAACGACGCACCGGACTCCCAGCGCCGCAGCGTGCGCGAATCGAGGCCGGCCCGCGTCCCGAGCTCCTCCTGGGTGAGCAGCGCACGCTCCCGCCAGGCGCGCAGCAGCTCACCGAAGCTCGACGATCCAGATCCGGTCACGCCTTCGCCTCCACACGAAAGTCCGACTCACGACCCTTGCAGTGTGTCGCAGCTGAGCACCGCGGGCTACGGACACGCACCTTCGCTCCCGGTGCGTGAAATGTCCGCCGGATGCCCGGTCCGCGACCTGTCGCCGATGCTCCCCCCAACGAAAGGGTTGAGCGTACGGACGAGATCTAGGAGGACGGATGACCGTGCAGGACCAGGCGCCGGGGGTGGTTTCTCCCGTACCGCTGATGCAACTGACGACGGGATTCTGGGCCTTCAAGACCCTGGCCGCGGCCCACGAACTGGAGCTGTTCACCCGCCTGTCAGCCACTCACGGGACGACGATCGACGAACTGGCCGCGGAGCTCGGAGTCGACCGCCGACCGGCGGAGATGTTGCTCACCGGTTGCGCGGCGCTCGGCCTGCTCGAGAAGGACGGGCCCGCGTACGTCAACAGCGCGCTGGCCGAGGAGTATCTGGTGCGCGGCAAGCCGTACTACTTCGGTGGCTGGGTGGCGATGCTGGACCACCGCCTCTATCCAGGGTGGGGCAAGCTGACCGAGGCGATCCGGACGAATCGCCCGACCACCTGGGATCCGCAGCGCCAGCAGTCACTCTTCGACGGTGTCGACCCGGAGCTGTTGGCAGTCTTCTGGGAGGCGATGCACTCCCTGTCGACGTTCACCGCACACTCGCTCGGTAGTTCGGTGGACCTGAGCACCCGGCGCCGGCTGCTCGACGTCGGAGGCGGTTCCGGCGCCTACGACATCGAGCTCTGCCGGCTCTATCCAAACCTCAACGCAACCGTCTACGACCTTCCCCCCGTCGCCGAGATCGCAGCCGGAAAGATCAAGGAGGCCGGCCTCTCGGAACGGATCGGGACCGTCGCCGGCGACTTCTTCGCCGATCCGACATTTCCGCCGGACCACGACGTCATCCTGCTCTCGATGATCATGCACGACTGGAACGAGGAGAACGACCGCGAGATCCTTCGGAAGTGCTGGGACGCACTCCCCAGCGGAGGCGAAGTGATCATCAGCGAGCTGCTCGTCAACGACGAGAAGACGGGGCCACCGCCGGCCGCGCTGATGAGCCTCAACATGCTGATCGAGACCCCGGGTGGCCGCAACTACACTCCGGCCGAATACTGCGGCTGGCTCGGTGATCTTGGATTCCAGGACCTCCGCACCGTCGAGTTCGATGCTCCGGGCGCGAACGGCGCGGTGCTCGCCCGTAAGCCGTAGCGGTTCGCGCGGCGGCGGGTGACGTCGAGTGTTCAGGTAGGCAGCATGGGCTCGCGCCGCTGATGATCATGCAGCGGCGACGAGCCCGAGTTGCTTCGTCATGCCGGGCTGCTTTTGCGCCCTGATCGCCATGATCAATCCCAGCGAGCCGGTTGACAGTCCTCGCTCCGGGACTAATACTTAGTAATATGACTAAGTATTCGGACGAGGCCGACGGCGACGCCGCGCTCGACCGGATGTTTCGCGCACTGGCCGACGGCACCCGGCGGGCGATGGTCGCCCGGCTGGTCCACGGGCCGGCTTCGGTGAGTCAGCTCGCCGAACCGTTCGACATGGCGCTGCCCACCGTCGTCCAGCACCTCCGGGTGCTCGAGGAGGCGCGGATCGTGTCGTCCGAGAAGGTCGGCCGGGTGCGCACCTACCAACTCGTGCCCGACGCGACGGTCCCGGCCAACGCCTGGATCGTGGCCCACCGCCGCCCGCGGGAACGCCAACTCGACCGCCTGGGCGACTGCCTCACCAAACAACACCCGAAACAGAAGGACTGACATGACCAACCGCACCCAGACCCACGCCACGTTCGTGCTCGAGCGCGAATATCCGGTGCCGGTCGACCGCGTATGGGCCGCCTTCGCCGACCCCGAGCTCAAGCGCAAGTGGTTCGGCAGCGACGAATCGTCTACGTCGAGCGCGCCGACGACTTCCGGGTCGGCGGCGTGGCGATCGACGACGGGCGACAGGGCGAGAGCGGGCCGCTGTCCCAGTACCGCGCCACGTACACCGACATCACGCCCGACGAGCGGATCGTCTACACGTATGACATGTGGCTCGACGGAGTGCATGCCTCGACGTCGATCGCCACGATCGTGTTCGAGCCCGCCGACGGCGGCGCCGGCCCGGCGACCAGGCTCACGTTCACCGAGCAGGGCGTCCATCTCGACGGCGTGCACGGTCCTGGGCCGGACGCCGCGGCCGGACGCAAGTCCGGCACCTCCGACCTGCTCGACGCGATCGGCAAGCTGCTCACCGCCAACGGCTGAACCAAGATCATTTGCAGAGGAATTGAGGACCGATGACCAGGAAAGTGTTCTTCAGCCTGACCATGTCGCTGGACGGCTTCGTCGCCCCCGAGGCCGTGCCCGCCGAGGACCTCTTCGGGCCGGAGCGGAAGCAGGCTGACCCGAAGGTACGGCACTGGATGGCGCAATGGGCCGAGCTGCACCAAGCGGCCTTCCCACAGCGGTTCTTCCGGGAGAACCTCAAGCTCGGCACCGGCGGCGAGGAGGGACTCGACAACGACATCGGACGGGCCACGCACGAACGCACCGGCGCAAGCGTCATGGGCAAGCGCATGTTCGACGCCGGTGAACTGTCCTGGCCGGAAGAGGCACCGTTCCACACCCCGGTCTTCGTGGTGACGCACGAAAAGCGTGACCCCTGGGGACGACCAGCCGGCACGACCTTCCATTTCGTCAACGACGGCATCGAGTCCGCACTTGATCAAGCACGCGAGGCCGCCGCAGACCGCGACGTCCGTATCGCCGGCGGTGGGGCGACGGTCCTGCAATATCTCAATGCCGGCCTGGTCGACGAGTTCTCGATCACCCTGTCGCCGGTGCTGTTCGGCACCGGAATCCGCCTGTTCGAAGGCATCGACGCCGACCGGATCGCCCTGGAGCCGATCAGCGCGCAGCCGTCTCCGACCGGGGTGACTCACCTGTCCTACGCGGTGCGGGAGCGGTAGCCGTACCGGAAAGATGATCATCCCTCCTGGACATCGCTACGGCGAAGGCTGGTCCGCCAGCCGGAGTTCCGCCCGTGAGGTCGGGGTCTCCCAGGCCTGCGCCGCCTCAGTTCTCCCCCAGGCCTCGAGGTCGAGCAGACCAAGACCGCGCCCGAAGCCCGCCTCGTCGCTGTTCAACGCCACCATGTAGGCGAGCCACTTGCCGTCCGGGCTGAGGTTCGAGTTCGTCGCCTTCCATTGATGATCGGAAGGCATCGCAGTCATCCGCACGCGCTGCTGCGAGCCATCGAGCTTGAGCTTCCACAGGTCACGCGGCGGATAGTGCGGCCACTCGGTGTCACATGACGATTCAAGGCAAATGTAGTCCCCGTCGGGGAAGATCCCCTCGCACTCGTTGTGGACGAGATTCTCGGCCAGATAGGTGCGATGGGTCCGGTCCGCCAACCTGACACCTTTGACGATGCAGTTCGGCGTCGGCGAGACACCCTTGATCCGACCGGTCACGTACTCCGCCATGATCACTTCTTGATCGTCGTGGCGGAAATCCTGTGGCTCCGGGGAAACGCCACCGCCGGTGCGGTAGAACACCTCATCCCGGCCCAACTCCGGCCCGGAGTCACCGTCGATGATCGACGTCACGTGGCATTCGAAGGTGTCCGGTCCGCCGATCGAGGGATCGTTGCGGCCGGAAACCGCGTAGGTGATCTTGGGTTCGTGCGTCGAAACACCGCAGCCCTCGAACATGCGCCGACCCAGCGGTTTCGGCGGCCGTCGCAGGTTGCGGTCCAGCACCCACAGCTCGGATTCGACGTGCCGGCTCACATCGCGATCGACGAAGCGCCGCGGACCGATGAGCAGGTAGTCACCGCTTGACAAGATCAAGACTCGAAGGAACGAGTGATGATCACCAAGGTCACGAGTCAGGTTCCGAACAGCGCCGGAGGCGACGTCGAGCTCGCAGGCGTCACCGTAGTTTTGCTCGATGAAGGCGATCCGCGTTCCATCGGCGGACCAGTACGGTCGCTCGCCGTAGTCGAGCAGCTTCGAATGGAAGGGCGGCGGGTCGTCCAGGACATGCGGAATGCCGGACTCTGGATTGGGCACCATCGACTCCTTGTTCCAGATTACAGACTTTAGATTCCACAATACGGCACTCCTGCATCCTTGCCAACCAGGTGTAGCACCGGACCGCCGAACTCAGCCAGACAGCCGCCCTTCCGCAAATCGCCGAGGAACGCAAGGCGCGAGGCCGGAGAACGGCCGCGCACGGAGGATGTTAATTTCCTTCCGTGTTGGATCACCAGGACGAGACCAGGGCGGGCTACGACGGAGTCGTCGAGCAATATGCGTCGATGTTCACCAGCCGTTTGGAGACGCGGCCCTTCGCGCGGGCCATGATCAACACCTTCGCCCTCGACACCCACTTCCTGGCCTGTCGCGGCGATGCCTCATGATCACGACCGACCACATCTGCGCTGCCTTCGGTCTACCGTCCGAACAGGCAACGCTGGCTCCGCTACGCCATGCGGACTTCCCGACCTGGCGGTTGACCACCAGCACCGGATCGTACGTTGTCAAGCGCCTCGTCGAGCCGACCGAAGCCTTCCCCCGCGAACGCTTCGACCGTGCCATGACCTTGGAGCGATCAGCCATCGCGGCCGGCATCCGCACCGCCGAACCGGTCCCACCAGTGCGCGCCGACCTCGGCTGGTGCACCAAGATCACTGATCATGGATGGTTCCGTGCGCATGCCTGGGTCGACCATCGACCGCTGAGGGCGACTGACGACATCGCCTCCTGGCTCGGCCCCACGATGGCGACCCTGCACCAACTCATTCCTGACCCGTCCGAGCCCGACTGGCCAAGCATGGGCATCCATCCCGTATCGGCCTGGCGAGACTGGTTCGACGAAGCAGCGAGCGCCGGCCGTGAATGGGCCGAAGTCGGCCTGAGCCAGTTGTCCTACCTCGAGGAACTGACCGAGCACTTCCGCCTGCTCTACTCCAGACCCGACCGCGTCCTCACCCATGGCGACATCGATCCGGGCAACATCCTGATCACCGACAACGGCCCGGTCCTGATCGACTGGGACACCGTCTGGCCGTTCAGCCCGACGCTGCAGGCCGGTCACGTCGCGCACCGATTCAGCCACGGCGACCTGGGCCGCGCCCGGGCGATCCTGGCCGCCTACCGCGACGCGGGTGGCCGAATCGACACCCTCGGCGACGCGCTGTTTCACAGCGTCGCCGGACAGAAGCTGGCCTCGCTCGCGATTCAGATCACCGTGCTACTCGGCCATGAGCCCGCGCCACGCTGGATGGATGTGGCCAACGCCGACCGACTCGTCGAAGATCGACTACGTGGACTGGCCGATCTCGTCGATGACCTTACGGGCCAAGCGAAGCGCGTCCTCGGGTAGACAGGCGAACCGCGGGGCGAGCCGGTCAGATCAGGCTGCGGCATGCTCGGCGTTCCGGCGGTCAGTGCCGCAAAGGCCAGAATCATGGACCGATGATCATGATCACTCGCGCCAGCCGGCGACCGTGCAGTGCAGGCACTCCTCGACGCGGTCGGCCAAGGTCCGGATCGGCAGCCGACCATCGAGCTCCAGAGAGGCACCTTGTCGGATCAGGGGTTCGACCTCGGTGACGTACCGCGCGATGTCCGCCTGCTGTTCGGCCGTCTTGCCGTAGGGATTATTGGTCCGGCTCTGCACCCGGTCGAGCAGCACCTCCAGCGGGGCCCAGAGGTAGATCACGTGCTCGAACCTGTCGTAGAACCTGCCCTGGTTCTCCGCTGTCCCGCTGACAGCGACGGTGCAGTGTTCTGCGAGGAGGGCGTCCATTCGAGGCTCGTCCCAGACCGCCCCGGGCAGCTCCCAACCGTCGTAGTCGGTATCGACAGTCTCGTATCCTCGCCGCCCAACGGCGGTCAGTACGGTGCTCTTTCCCGCGCCCGACATCCCCGTCAACAGAACTCGCGCCATGGCCGCAGCGTAGTAGCGACCGGTGGAATGGCACGGATCCTACGCAGGCACGGATGTCAGTGGCTCTGCCTAAGGTCCAATGGACGTTGCCGGGACCAAGAAGGGCGAGTCGATGGGATCACTGACTGGGAAGGTCGCGGTCGTAGCTGGAGCGACACGAGGGGCGGGACGCGGGATCGCGTGCGCCCTGGGCGAAGCGGGAGCGACCGTCTACTGCACCGGGCGGAGCGTCCGCGGCCGGCCATCGACCTTCGGCCGCACCGAAACCATCGAAGAGACAGCCGAACTGGTGTCGGCAGCCGGCGGCACGGGCATCCCGGTGCAGGTCGACCACACCGAACCCGACCGAGTGCGTGCCCTCTTCGACCGCGTGGACCAGGAACAGGAGGGTCGGCTGGACATCCTGGTCAACGACCTGTCCGGCAATGATCAACTCGACCGCGGCATGTACAGCGACGAAGATCGGCGACCGTTCTGGGAGAATGACCCGGCGGTCGACCTCAAGGCACTCGACGTCGGAATCGGTGCCCACTTCACGACCAGCCACTACGCGGCTCGGCTGATGATCAAGAACCGCCGTGGATTGATCGTGGAGATCGGGGACGGAAACTTCGTCGGCTACAACAACGCCGGCGTCGCCTACAGCCTGCTGCGAACCTCGGCCGTTGTCATGGCCCACCTGATCGCCGAAGAACTCCGTCCGTACCAGGTCGCAGCCGTCTCCCTCACCCCTGGCTTCCTGCGCTCCGAGGAGATGCTCGAGGCGCTCTCGGTCACCGAGGACAACTGGCGCGACAATCTGGTGCCGGGCGACCACTTCGCCAACTCGGAATCGCCGCTCTACATCGGGCGCGCCGTCGTCGCGCTGGCCATCGATCCCCGCGTGCTGGCACGAACCGGCCACGCGCTCAGCGCGGGATTCCTGGCCCGGGAGTACGGATTCACCGACGCCGATGGCACCCAGCCGCCGGGCTACCGACCCGAGAGCCGGTTCAAGGACGGACTGTTCATCAACCACAACACCTGAGCCCACGACCGCTGCTGCGATGCACGACGGGCAGTCGTCGATCGTCGGGTAGCGTGTGCGGCGTCCGATAACTACGAGCCGGCAGGAGGAGGTGCGGTGCCGATGGAAACCACCACGACAGACCGCGCCCCGCACCGGCCACACTGACCGCCCGGGGCGCCCCAAGACTGGGAGCATCCCGTTGACCGAAGAACTCTGGCCAGAGGACATGGTTCCGCGCGATGACATGCGCGCCTGGCTGTCCAGCGTGCTGCCCGGGCAGCCCCAGATCGCGCCACAGGTGACGCCGCTGGGAGTGAAGCGCTGGGGCGCGACCGGGGCCTTTCTGGCCGACGGCGTCCCGGTCGTGGGCAAGCACGCCCAGCCGGCCCTCTTCCCGACCGCCCCGGCCGTGCACCGGTTCGTGCAGGACGTGGCGCCGCAGGCAATCGCGCCACTGCTCGCCACCGAGGACGGGCCGGGCTGGCAACGCACGGCCTTCGGGTTCGTCGAGGGCCCGACGGCGGACGCACGAGGCGTGGCAAGCCGGGTCGAGGTGGCCCGCGCACTCGCGGGGATCCAGGTCGCCGCCGCCGATCGCTCGGCGCCGGGCCTGCCCAGCTATCACCTGCCGGATCTGGTCGACGACCTGATCGCTGATGTCCTGGCCGTGGGCGATCAGGACCCGTCCCTGATGGGACGCCTGTCTGTTGCGGCGGATCTGCTGCATGACTACGCCGAAGAGTTGGCGGCCGCCGTGCCGGTATCGATCGATCACCGCGACATGAACCAGGAGAACGCGATCATTCCCGACCAGGGGCCGGTCGTCATCCTCGACTGGGAGGAGGCGAGGCTCGGCTGTCCGCTGCTGTCGTTGAGCCGATTGCTGCAGGACGCCGAGCCGTACCAGGAGGAGATCATCGACGCCTACACGGAGGGCTTGACCCCGTGGGGAGACGTCCGACCTCTGATCGGCCGGGCCAACATCATCGCCCCGGTGAAGAGCGTTCACGAAGCGCGCGCGTACGCCCGCGCCCTTGCCTGGCCGGCACCCTTCGCGAACCACGAACGCGAAACGACCCGCCTGCTCACCGTGGCCCTCGATCGACTGGACGCCTTGACCGGAAGGCGGCAGTGACGCGATCCAGGGAATCGACTCCACCGCGCTACTCGGACTCTGCGGCCGCCAGGGCTCGATCAGTAACTGCCCCAGGAACTCGGGTATCTCGTTCCCGGGGCCGCCTTCTTCCCGAGCAGCTCACTGACCGTCACCAGCGTGTAGCCCTTCTCCTGCAGGCCGAGGATCACGTCGTCCTGGGCATCAATCGTGGGCTGGTGGATGTCGTGCATCAGGACGACTTGATTCCGGTGCGCGTTGAGCGCGCTCTTCCGCGTGGCGGACGTGCTCAGCGTCTCCCAATCCCGGGTATCGACGTCCCACATGATCTCTGCCAGGCCGAGCCGCTTCGTCGTCTTGTCCAGGGACTTGTCGGTGGAACCGCCCGGCGGACGCATCAGGGTGACGTCGCAACCACAGCCGTCCTCGATCGCCTTGGAGGCTCGCTTGAGGTTTCGGTACGCGCTGTCCGATGACAGCCGGCTCACCGTCTCGTGGTTCCAGGAGTGGTTGGCCACTTCGGAGCCCATCTCATGGATCTGCTTCTCCAACTCCGGGTATTCCGAAGCCAAGCTACCCAGCTGGAAGAACGTCGCCTTGGCCTCGTACTTCTTCAAGATCTTGAGCAGTTGCGGCGTCGTCTCCGGGCTCGGCCCGTCGTCGTAGGTGAGCGCAATGCACTTCAGCTTCTTGCAGTCCACTGCCGCCGGCTCCGGCGGCTTGCTCGACGGCGGCTCGCTCGACGGCGGCTCGCTGGACGGTGGGTTACTCGCCGAACCGTCGCTGCTGGGCGACGCCGGGTCGCCCGTACCAGGCTGGCCTGAGGACTGTTGCGGCGGCGCTATCGGCGTCCCCGTCGGAACGGCCCCACAGGCACTGAGGAGAAGGAGAACTCCGACCAGGAAACTCATGGCCGCAGTCGTGGACGCGGACCGTTGGACACGCACGGACGGACTCTACTCGCCGGTCGGAACATCCCCTGCACATTGCGCGATCGAGGCTGGAGCGCATGGCTGGCACCAGGCCGATCGCGGTGTCCGGTCGATCAAGGAGGTTAGCCAGCTCGTTTCCGTCGGGGAGTGGTGCGGGCGTCGGAGTTGAGCAGCGCCGCACCGGCGATGACGGCGCACAACGCGAGCGCCTTGATGATCGTGATCTCTTCACCGAGCCAGCCGATGCTGATGATGGAGACGGCTGCAGTGCTCAACCCGAGCAGGGCGTACGCGTTGGTGGGCGGGACGTGGCGCAGGGCGAGGGTGAAGAGAACGAGTTCGGCGACGAAGGCGAGGATGGCCGCGGTGGCCAGAAGCGGGTTGGTGAATCCGGCGGAAGCATCAAGGGCGAACACCTGAGCGACGTCCAGGGCGATGGCGAGAATGAGTGCGCTCCACGCCTGGATGCCTGGCCGGCTAAGCCGTTCCTTGTCGCCGGCCCTTCGAGCCGCCCCGGATTCAGCCATGGCCGGCTCCGAGCCGAAGGACACCGACCCCGATGATGATCAAGGCAACCCCCACGACCTTGCGTACGGTCACGGCCTCACCGAGCCGGACCACGCCGACGACCGCGATCACCGCGGTGGCACCGGCAAAGAAGATCGCGTCGGCGACTGCGGTGGGGACGGATCGTAACGCCTGGGCAAAAGCCCACAGGCCGACCAGGTAGGCCGTAGCGGCGAGCACGAAGGAGGCCGCGGCGGCTCGGCGTCCTCGGCTGGCGGCGACGCGGTCGAGGGCGACGGTGCCGGCGACGTCCCCGCCGATCGCCAAGATCAACAGCAGCCAGCTCATGGCGCTGTGGCCGCGGCGAAGGCAGCGGCGAGGTAGTCGACGATGTGCTGTGCGTGACGCCGGTCGGGATCGAGATCGGGGTTGTAGTCCGTCAGCGACATCCCGATGCAGCCGTTGGCCAGGCCGGCGGTGGTGATGGCGTGCAGCTCGGCCCAGTCCAGGCCGCCAGGCTGACGGTAGTCCACCGCAGCCAGGGCCTCGGTCGACAGCACGTCGAGATCCACATGCAGCCACCACGGAAGACCCGCGCTGCGGAACCGGTGCACCGCATCGTCGGCCGGTCCGGCAGCTCGTCCGCGGAGCTGCTCATCGGTGAGCAGCGTGATGCTCGAGGAGAGGGAGGTCAGCTGGTGCCCGGCGAGTTCCTCATGATCACGGGGTCCGAGAGCGACCACGTGATCGGCGGCGAGGTCGGGTAGCTGGGCGATCAGGGCCAGGGGCAGGTCCGCACGATCATGCCCGAGAGCCAGGCCGAGCTCGCAGTCGGCCGTCTCACCGGTGGTGCTGCTGCGGGGCGGCCAAGCGTCCTCGTGACCGTCGACGAACAGCAGTCCGGTGTCGCCCCGTACGTCCTGCACACCCTTCATCGTCCCGAGCAGGAGCGAGCAGTCCCCGCCCAGCAGCAGCGGGAAGCGTCCGCCGCGCAGGGTCAGTCGCACCGCGTTTCGTACCGCCGCCGTCATGGCGATCAAGGAGTCCAGTGCCAGCAGTCCGCTCGACGGGTCCCGGATCGTGGACGGCGTGCCGACATCGACTTCACCAACCCAGTCGATCGCCGTCGGCTGCCGCCACCGCTGGACGATTCCCGCGTGCAGCAGCGCGGCGGGACCGCCGGCGACACTGTTGGCCGTGCCGGCAGAGTTGAACGGCACCCCGATGACGTCGATCATGATCATGGCTCCTCGTCGTCGTGTTCGTGTCGCCGGCTGGCGCATTCGACCGGACAGCTGTCCGGCGGGCAGGCACCGACGTCACACAGCCGACAGATCTCGTCGCCACGCTGCGCACTGGTGGTCAGCCGGCCCAGGACGTGCTCCAGCACTGCCTCCAGCGCCTGACGATCCGCGTCCTCCAACTCGTCGAGCAGAGGATCGAGAACCTCGGCCCGCGCCTGCAGGACACGGCCGGCCCGCTCCTTCCCGGCCGCCGTGACCCGAAGCGCCAATGACCGACGGTCCGCACCGGGCTCTCGGACCAGCAGTCCACCCACCTGCAAGGCATCGACCGTCCGAACCGTCGCGGGTTGGCTGATGCCCAAACAGCGCCGCAACTGCTCCACGGTCAACCCCGGATACTGCGCCACCGTGGCCAATGCCGCCGCCGTCACCCCAGTGCGACCCGCCGTCGCCTGCGTGGCCTCGGCCACGCGGTCGTGCACACCGATCACGACCGCGCCCAGAAGATTCACAACCCGAGACCCATACCTCATGCATGTATTGTAACAACGACGACCGTTACCTCGGATCGGCCGCGACCGGTGCTCCGACCTATGATCGGTTGGTTACCTACCATCTGGGGGATCGATGAGGATTCCAAGGCGTCTGGCGGCAGCGATTCCCGTTGCCCTGTTGCTCTTCACCACGACCGCATGCACCGGGACTGGGCAGGCGGATCTCTCCGGTGGGGCGAAGGTCGAGTTCTCCGAGAGCAACCCGAAGGTTCTGGTGATGACCACCCACTACGGCCCTACCGTTGACTTCATGGGAGTCGACTGGACGGGCAAGCTCCGCTTCGTCCCGGGCTGCAATTGCATCCTGCTCGAGGAAGACGACGCCGTCGGCGCCTTGACGTTCATCACCTGGCCGGACGGGACCCGCGGGTACTCCGAAGGCTCGACGCGGGGCGTCGAACTCCCCGACGGGCGCCAGCTCGAGCAAGACGCCGCCGTCACCGGCTTCGGCTCACGGGATTCGTTCGACAGTCCGCCACCAGCGACTCTTCCCGCACCGCATCGCGCCAAATCCGACACCCTTGTAGTTGCAACGGTCAACTGAGGGGTTCTGCACCTTTCCGCGGACGCTTTGGTCAGACGTGTCACCCAGCCGTCCTCCAGATTTGCTCATTCGGCCCCCTTGAGCGCATCGCTCATGGCGATCTTGCCGAGTTTGCGTCCGGACAGCCGCTTGGTGATCTCGTACACCACGAAGATCACCACGAAGCTGATCACGACGTGCCACGGGTTGACCGTCATCGGAATCAGCATATTGAGCGTGTCGGCAACAAGCCCGAAGAGCAGATTCGCGAAGGCGAGCATCGCGGGGAACCCGAGCAGGATGCCGACGACCACTGCCGGCGTCGCACTGTTCAAGATCAATCTGCCGAGTTCTCGCCGGCGATAGCCCAGCACCTTGAACAGCGCAACCGTCCCATGGTTCTCTTCGATGATCAAGGACGTGACGAGGAACAAGATCACGACCGCGATCAGCACAGCCAGGGCAGACACCGATCCCATGATCAGCGAGGTCGGTGCGCCGATCTGCTCGAAGGCGCCAGGATCGCGGGTGTCGAGCACTCCGGCGAGTTTCGACTCGTCGAAATCCAGCTCCCGGCTCGCCAGCACCGTACGGTAGCTCCCGGCCGGCTGGCCGGTCAGCCGGTTGAACTCCGCCAGCGGCATGGTGACGAACTGCTCACCGTAGGCCTGAACGATCCCGTCGATCCGCAGGCTGTAGGAGGCACCATCGAGCAAGCTGTGCACCTGGAGGGTGTCGCCCACGGCGAGCTTCAGCCTGGTCGCCAGCGGCTCGGTGATGTTGACCTGGTTCCGCGGCAGCGGCGAGCCACGGGTGTCGTTCAGCTTCATGCCGACCGAATCCGGCAACATGCCCGTCAGGTAGAACCCGACCGCCTCGCGTCCCTCTGGATGCACCCGGATCGTGTTGTACGGCTCCGCGCCGGCCGGGACCGGCGCGTCCTTCAGGTTTTGCACCTCGGTGAAGTTGTATTCGATCTTGTAGTTGTATCTGGTCAGTGCGCCGCGCTCGGTGACGACGTCCATCGAGTGGCTGTAGGTCAGCCCGAACTGCATGACCATCGATGCGGCGGCGACGCCGAGCACCAGGAACAGCAGCCGCGGGATGCTCCGGACCTGCTCCCGGATCCGGAAGGCGGTCGCGAACCGGAAGCGGTCGAGCCGGAGAGCACGTTCCAGCGCCGTTACCTTCCCGGTCTTCTCGCCGCCCTTCATCAGCTCGGCGGCATGCTTGCCGAGGATCCGGCGGATCGACAGCGCGCTGGCCGTACCGATCAACACGACGGGCACGAGCAGCGAGATCGCCAGATTGTGCGGCGCGAACAGCAGCCCGGTGTCCGGCAGGTTGTAGGAGGCCAACATGGTGCCGACCACCGGACCCACACAGGGCAGCGCCAGGAGGGTGCCGGCCAGGCTGCCGGCCAGGGTGACCAGCACCGGCACGGCCAGATAGTGCCGGGTCAACTCGCTCCGCCGGTAACCGAGTGCGTACAGACTGCCGGCGATGATGCTGTCGGCCTTGACCGTACGGGTGATCATCACGCCGACGATCACGCAGCCGAGGACGAAGAAGGCGATCGCCACCGGGAAGCTCATCGACTGCATGCTCGAGATGTTTCCCCAGGGCATGTTGATCCGCTGGTTGTGCTCGGCCTCGATCCACTCCGCCAGGCGATAACCGTCATCGCCGAGCCGGTTCCGCAGCGCGGCCGTCTGAGCCTCGAGCTGATCGCGGTCGGCAAAGCGCACGCTGTACGTCGTGGCCGCTGCCCCGGCAGCCGACGGCAGCGCCTCGATGTCGGCCTGGGCGGCGACGCCGATGCCGAATCCCGCGGTCGGCAAGACGTCATAGAGCCCCTTCAGCGGATACACGTAGTTCGGCACGGCCACGGTGCCGACGACGGTGAAGGTCTTGCCATCGAGGGTCAGCGGATCGCCGATCTTCAGACCCTGGGTCTGCAGGAAGTGCGGATCGACCAGCACGTCCCCCGGATCGGCAAGAGCACGGCCCGACGTCACCTGAGCGAGGTTGAGCTTCGCGCCAGGGCTGAGCAGGCGAAGCTCTCCCTCGGGCAGCCGTACGTCGTGGCGCAGCGCGGCCTCGATCGTCGCGCCGGACTCCCGCTCCCAGGCGGCGATGTCGAGCGGCTTGTCGGTGCTGAAGGTGAGGTCTTCCTGCTGGTTCCGGTCGGCGAACCCGACCACCAGGCGTTCCATGCTGCCGGCCACCCCGGTGGCCGCCGTGAAGTAGAAGCTGCCCAGCAGGACAAGGATGGCGATGCCGACATAGCGGCCCAGGTGCTCGCGCAGCATCCGTCCGATGCGGCGGTTGAGGGCGCTCACCACTGGATCCGCTCGGCGGGCACCGGCTGATCATGGTGCGTGGTTTCCTCGACCTGGCCGTCGCGCATCCGGTAGACGGAGTGGGCCAGGTCGGCGATCGCCGCGTTGTGCGTGATCATCAAGATGGTCGTACCGAACTCGGCATTCACCCGCTGGAGCAGCGCAAGCACACCGCGCGAGGTCTCCAGATCAAGTGCCCCGGTCGGCTCGTCGCAGAGCAGCAGCCGTGGGCTCTTCACGATCGCCCGAGCGATCGCGACGCGCTGCTGCTCACCGCCCGACAACTCGCGGGGAAATCGGTTCTTCTTGTCGGCGATCCCGACGGCGGAGAGCACATCGTCGGTCTTCAGCGGCTTCTCGGCGAGGTTGGACACCACCTCGATGTTCTCGCCAGCGGTGAGGTTCGGCACCAGGTTGTAGAACTGGAAGATGAAGCCGACACTCGCGCGGCGATACTCGAGCAGTTGATCGTCGGTGAAGTCGGAGACCCGCTCACCGTCCACCTCGACCGTGCCACCGTCGGCTCGGTCGATCCCGCCGATGATGTTCATCAGCGTCGACTTTCCGGAGCCCGACGGACCGAGGATGACGCCGATCCGCTGACGTCCGAGCTCGAGGTCGGTGCCCCGCAGCACGGGCGTGACGACCCCCGTGCCATAGCTCTTCTGCAGTTCTGACACGGCCAAGAACACGCCGCTGCCCGTCTCGTTGCGCAGGCCGGTCGCCGCGGCCGGTGAGGTTCTCATGTCCGCAACTATCGAAACGGCACCTGTCACCCACCTGACACGCCGCTGACACGGCACGACCGGACCCCTGATTTCAGCCGACTCCGAGACAACCTCAGGTGCGCGGAGACTGCTGAAACGACGACAGTTGATCGGACCTGATTGCGCCGTGAGTGTCCGACTGAAGGCTGAAATGAGCCTAGTCAGGTTCTGTTCCTATTGCCCTCTCCAGCTCCTAGCGTGGCCCGAAAGAACCAGAGAACTCTCAAGATCGGAGAACCGAAATGCGGGCAATTTCGGGAGTTCGGCGACTCGCGGCGCCCGGCCCGAAAGGTCACTCGGACCCGATCAACCGAACCGAGGAATTGAGGCGATGAAGATGATCAACCTTTCGCGAACCTTTGCGATCACCGTCAAGACGGCGGCGGCAGCCGGAGTGGCGTGTTTGGCGCTGAGCCTCGCCGGACCGGCGAGCGCCGACGACGGATCAACCGCGCTGAGAAATACTCCGGTCGCCCAACAGAATCCTTCCTTGTCCATCGAGGTTTTGAGGAGTCTGCCGCAGGCGGTGCTGGACAGCGATGCGCACATCGACAGCAGCTATCGTCCTGGAATGCCGATCGTCCGCCCGGACGGTACTCCCGTGCCCGGCCAGAGCCCCGAGATCATGCGTAAGGCGGCTACCTGCCGTGGCACGGCCTACGGGCCGCCAGGGGGTCGCTGGGGCCCGATCACCGAATCTGTCAACTGCAGCATTTGGGGTTACCCCGGCTACCGGCAGTTCTATCGGTGGGGCAAGGTGCCCAATGTGAGCACCAGAGGATGCGCCCAGGTGCGAGGCTTCCCCATCGTGAACGGCACCATGCGCGTACGCCAACTGCCCGCCGGCTGCGGCCAGTCCGGTTCGGTGAAGGTGCCCTGGGGCAACACAGTCGGCGTTCCGGCTGCCCGTACCGCGAGCCTCGGCGGCATAGCCGGATTCACAATGAGTTTCACTGCCTGAAGCGGTTTCTCGGGCCGCCTACTGCCACACCTCGCAGCTGAGTAAGGACCGCGGCCGGGCTGGCCGCGGTCCTTGCTGTGGGCCAGAACGTGTCCCAGGGCCACTCGCTGTGTACGTACCCGTCACCGGTCAACACAGAGACCAATCCTGCCCGACATGATCACCGACCCAACCCGGGACCCGCCCGGCAATCGACTGTGAGGATTCGGGACTGCTGCACGATTGGGTGACAGGTTGGGTTAGGCCGCCTGGGTGGCGGGTGTGGTCATGATCATCTTGCAATCGATGGGTGTCAACCGGGAGCAGCACAGGAACCTGATGGATCTGCACCTCGTCCAGCACTCCGGCCTCGAGCGCCCGCTGCCCCACGTACCCGCCACGGACCTGCACATCTTTGTCGCCGGCTGCGGTCTTCGCCCGCGCCATGGCGCTTTCGATTCCATCGGTCACGTAGGTCACCAACGGGTATCCCCATCGGGCGGCGGGCCGGGCGGACGATGGCTGGGTACGAAGATCGGCAGGCCGCCGGGGCTGCCGCCCCACTGGTCCATCAACTCCGCAGTGCGCCGACCCGCGAGCACGGCACCACACCCGGTCGTCCATTCGGACTCGAAGAGCTCACTCGTCTTCTTGTCCGCGCCGGCCCATCCGTGCAGCCGTTCACCATCGTCTCCGCCGAGAAAGTCGTTCTCGTCGGCAACGTACCCGTCGAGCGATACGGACATATCGAGCACTCACTTGGAACTTTCGACCTCCCGGAAGCAACGGCGGATCGCCCTACGACGAACGGTCAGGCTACGGAGGCGATCACTCCCCACGATTCCGGCACCTACCAACCGCTGCACGAAGACCTCCGCGTGGTCGAAGGTCGGTAGCTCCCACTGCTCACCCCGCAGCCTGAGCGTGGTCGGGGTCACGTACGCCGCAGGCACGGCGGAATCGACCAGGCGCGGGACCGGCAGGTGCGACATCACGGCACCGTGAGCGAAGACGATTCCGAACCAGCGGGTCCCTGGGTTGGCCACGACCGAGGTCGGCTTGGTCTCCGGCCCACGGACGGCGACCTGCCAGCAGCCCTGGGACTCCGCGAACGCCAGTTCCCAATGCGTGCTCGCGATCGAGTGCATCCGAGTCGCCGCGAAGACGCCGTCGCTTCGATAGACGCGCTCGATGTACGGGGAGTCCGCGGCCCGGTTCTCGTTCTCGATCGAGATCCCACGCCGGGCTGCAGGCAAGTCGCGGGGCGAACCGGCCTTCGCTGTGGTGATGCTCACCGTTCGACGTCCTGCTCCGCCAGCCTTCGGTTGGCCGACTCACGACCCGGAGTGTCGATCAGACGCTGCAGGGAGGGGCAGGCCAGCACTGACGTGATCCGTTGAGCCATGTCTCACATCATCCAACTGCTGCGTCCTGGCGAGCGGGAGGATGCTTGAGCCGCGATCATGCAGCGACGTGATCGACCTCCGGCTGACTGGATAACCGAGCTGAATCCCACACTTACTCTATGATTGACTCACTAAATCATATTCGAGAGGGGATCTTTGTGGCGGATATCCGGGACACCCTCAGCTACCGGCTCGTGCGGCTCGGCCGCGCCACGGGCGCCGAGTACACGGCACGTCTCGGGGAGCTGGGACTGCGCCCACTGCACGTTCGCCTCCTGACGGCAATCAAGACTGCGGATCGCACCCCCCAGAACGAGCACGCGACGGATCTCGGCATCACCGGCGGATTCGTTGTGAGACTTGCCGACGACCTGGAGCGACTGGGCGCGGTGGCGCGAGAAAGAGATACCCAGGACCGACGCCGGCAGTTCCTGGTGATCACCCCAGCCGGAGAGTCCTTGCTACGCAAAGCGACGCTTGCCGCTACCAAGCTCGACGAAGATCTGACCCGCGGACTCTCCCGGGACGCGCTCAACCGGCTTGCAGAGTCGCTCGAAATCGTCCGCGTCTCCCTCTTATCCAGATCGGACTGTGACACGCGTGGCGCTGCCACGGACCGCGGCCGCGCAGCGAACGACATGACCGCTCCAGACCACCTCAACGAGCATCGATAACCAGCTGGCACCGGCGGTCGCCGGTAGAGCGTTTCGGCACGGCGCGCGCCTGCCGCTCGCACGCGAACCGTCTGCCGGAAGGATGACCTGGCTGACTTCCTGATCACAGTGTTGGACCGGCTCGCCTACGGCCGCTACAACCAAGGCCACCTTCGCCCGGGATCGCATGATCAACAACCTACTGCCGGTGGTCCAGACGATCGCGGCACCCACCCGGATCATCCATGGAAGTGATGATCCGCTGGTCGATCCCGAAGGGGTCGATCCGCGCAGCCGAGCTGGTGCCACACGCCAGGCTCATCATGATCGACGACTGCGGGCATTGGGTACAGATCGAGGAGCACAACCGCTTCCTGGCCGAGGTCCAGCCCTGGCTGCAACAACTCCTCCGCCAAGACTGACGCCGGGGACGAGGGAATCCGAGTCGACCCGGCGCTTGCGCTGTTCCCCGCAGGTCGGTCAGTGCGGTGATCACCTCCCCACGTCCACGCCCGATGCGGGCGCCTGCTCGGCCCGTCCTGGTAGCCGTGGCGCCGGGCATGATCCGGAGCTCGGTCACGATCACCAACCCGGAACCGATCGCTGCGGCCGGTCAGCAGCTACCGTCTGCGGATGGACATCGACTGGAGCGCCGAGGTGGTCGACCAGATTGAGTCGCACTGGCGGCATCGGCTCAGGCCCCGGATGGATGGGCTGACGGACGACGAATACTTCTGGCAGCCGGTCCCCGACTGCTGGACCATCAGCCGACGAGGTCAGAGCTCCGCGCCGATCTCCTTCGGGGCCGGCGAGTTCACCATGGACTACGCCGAGCCGCCGCACGAGCGGGAACCTGTGACGACAATCGCCTGGCGCCTGGCACATCTGATCGGCGGGTTCGCGTCGACCAACGGCAAGCGCTTCGGCCGGGATGACAACAGCGTGCAGACATTCTGTTACGCGGGCACCGCCCGGGAAGCGCTGCGGCAACTTGATGACGAGTACGAGACCTGGCTCAACGGTGTGTGCAACCTCGGCACGGCAGGACTCGCCCAGCCGCAAGGCGAGCCGCCCGCCTTCGCCCACGCGCCGATGGCAAAGAAGGTGCTGTATACGAACGTCGAGGTCATCCACCACGGCGCGGAGATCTGCCTGCTCCGCGACCTCTACTTGCGGAACGGGCCTGGCAACTCACAATCGTAGGGTCACAGACCGCCGGCACCTCAGCGATGCTTCGTTCCTCTGGGAGAATGGAGGCATGGCAACGGCCAAGGCCAAAGACTGCACGACAGTGACCGTGACGGGAAACAGCCTCACTACATCAACCAAGACCGAGACAAGCACGATCGCGCTGTCCGCCATCCACAGCGTCTCCTACAAAATCCACGAGGACTGGACGACCACCCACCAGCTGAGCATCTGGTTCGGAGACGAGTCGACCAACTGGGACGGCGCAAGCTACGTCACCAGCCGCGGATATCTGGGCTGGCACTTCTCCAACAAGCACGCCCATCAGGTACGCCTGAAGCACGAGGCCATTCGCCGCGCGATCGGCTGACCACTTCGGATCTGGCCGAGGACAACGCGCGGCAAACGCGTCCTCACTCTGGATGTGCCAAGGATCTCGAGAGGGGAGGCCGGACCGTTCTGCGTGGTCAGACCGGGCGTGCCTGCTACGTCAAAGTCGCAACTTGTGCCTGGTCAACCCTTGGTGTCAGTGACGTGTCAGTGACCCGGCCTAGTGTCAATTTTGTACCCGAACACCGACCTCGGTGAGCGGGTGTCGAGTTCGACATACAGGGCGTGGAGTCGCCGAATAGAGGGAAAGGCTTGACGATGATTCGCAGAGCTCGTAATTGGATGTTCCTGGCGCTGGCCACTGCGCTCGGCGCCGCGGCGCTGACCTTTACCGCAGCACCCGATGCGATGGCTGGGACGGCGAAATACACGTGTCCGGTTGCTAGCATGTCTGCAAAAGAATGCAAGGACACGTTCTACCGGTTCGCGAGAAATGGGGTACGGGTGTGGGGATACCATAAACCGTACTGCACCCAGTTCTTCTGCTACGACGGCGGTTTCTATTACTCCCGCTGATATCGCAGGCGCGGCCGACCGGGTGCTCGGAACTTGAATCCTGGCCCGCGGCAATCAGCAGACCCAGCCAGACTCGGGCAACGCTCGCCTCGTCTCGGCGACGAGGAGCAGGAGTTGGCGCGTGCTGGTTGGTGCGGGAATCCCTGAGGTCCGGTAGTCCACGGACCTCAGGGATTCCAATGCCCGGTCTCGGTGTGATCGTGGGCCCGAGCCGGGGATCCGCCGTGCCCGGCCCGGTCACACCGGGGTGTGACCGGGCCGGTCTCGCGCAGTGCCTTCGGCTAGTGCCGGTCACCTCCCAGCCGGCGCCGACGGATGGCCAGCACTAGTCCTCCGGTCAGCAGCGACAGCATGCCGAGCCCGGCGGCGAGGCCGGCGAGGGCCGGACCGCCGGTCTGCGGTAGTTCGCCGCCCGGGGTCGAGGCCTTGTGGTGCTCGACCTGACAGCCGACGGGTTCGTCGCAGGCGCCACGCGGGTCGTCGGTGGTGACGCCGTTGATCAACTGCGAGTCCCCGTCGTCGATCACGGTGACCGAATAGGTGATCGTTTCGACAGCCCCGACGGCAAGGTCGCCCTTCCAGGACAGCTTTCCGCCCTTGACGGTGGCCGTACCGACCGAGGCTTCGACGTCGCCGTTGTAGTCGACGTCGTCGATCACCTTGGCCAGGTCGTCGGTCAGGGTGGCGCCGGGCTGCGCGGCCTGGCCCTGCTGGGTGACGGTGATCGTGTAGTTGATCACTCCACCCGGCTCCACGGTGGCGCCGGACTCCGGGTCGGACACCTTGGAGTAGAGGTACCGCCCCTTCGGATGCACGACGTCGCAGCCGACCGGCTTGTCACAGACACCGCGTTCGTCGGTGGTGGTGACGGGGTTGGTCAGATCATCATCACCGACGTCCGTCACCGTGACGGTGTAGATGATCGTCACGACCTGATCAACTGCCAGGTCACCGGACCAGGTCAGCATGCCGTCGGCGTATGACACCTCGCCGGACGATGGCTTGGCATCGTCGTTGTAGGTGCCGTCGTCGATGACATCGGTCAGGTCGTCATCGATCTTCGCGTTCGCCACCGGGGCTCCGCCCTGGTGATTGACGGTCAGCGTGTAGGTGATCTTCTCACCGGGGCTGACCGGTGCACCCGTCTTGGGGTCGGAGACCTTGGAGTAGGTGTACCAGCCGGTCGTGCTCTTGGTGTCACAGTTCGGCGTCTGGCCGTCGATGACCTCACAGCCCGGCGAAGTGACCGGGTTGTAGATCTCACCGGTGGCCTTGTCACCCAGCTCGGCGGCGTTCTTGACCGTCACCGAGTACGTGATCGTGGCGACCTCACCGACTCCGACGTCACCGGTCCAGCCGATCACACCCTCGCCGTACTTGACGGTGCCGATGCTGGCCTTCGCATCGTTGTTGTAGTTGGCATCGTCGAGCACATCGGCAAGATCATCGGAGAAGATCGCACCCGTCGCCGGGCCCTCACCCTCCTGGGTGACCTTGATCGTGTAGTTGATCACTTCACCCGGCCCCACCGGTGAGCCATCCTTGTCGGAGGACTTGACGGTGTCGTAATTGATCGGTGTGAAGCCGGCCGGATCACAGTTGATATCCGGAGCTTCCTCCGTGTCATCCGGCTGCGCGGCGGCGGCGCAGGCGGTGTTCACGACACCCTGGTTGTCCTCGGTCAGCTTGACCGTGAACTCGTGTGTCTCCGATTTTCCCGGGGCCAGGCTGTCGATGTGGAAGTTGCCCAGCTCCGGGTTCTTGTCATCCTTCACCTCGACATCGGTCAACGTGCCCTGACCGGTGTTGGTGACCACGATCCGGTAGTTCAGACCAGCCCCGAACTTGAACTCCGGGTAGTCCGCCGCATCGTTGGCGTCGTGCCAGTCGCCCTTGGCGTCCTGGATGTACTTCTTCAGCGACGCCGAGTATTTCGTGCCCATCGTGATTGGCGCCGAGGTCCGCATCACCAGCTGGGTGTGACCGGCCCGGGCCTGGGCCCGGTTGACCCAGGTGTCACCCGGATCCGCACCGTCCGTGACGATGTTGATCTTGAACGACTGAGTGGCGCCCGGAGCCAACGCCGGACCGATCACCCGGATCGCGGTCGGATTCTCCGGCTTGGTCGTCGTCCATCCCACAGTGTTGTCGGCGACGCTCCCAGGAGTGCCGTTGGAATCGACCTTCGGATCGTCGGACAGATCCTCCGGATCGGTGGTGGTGTAGTACACCGTCGCGCCGGAGACCGCGGTCACCGAAGCCACGTCGTAGCTGCCGGCGAACTTGGTCCCACGCCCGTCCCCGTTGTAGGGAAGGATGTCGATCGTGTCGGTGAACGACTGCGGCAACGGATCGACCGAACGCAGATTCACCGTCCAGGCACCCTCACCATCACCCGAACCATCCGGGTTGTTGATGAACCACTGATCAGCCGTCTTACCGATCTCGGTGTAGCCACTACTGGAGGTGGTCACCTGCGCCGACGCCGGCAGTGAGGTCTGCCCACGCAACGATGACGTCGCCGTGTTGGTCAGCGTCTGACCCGGCTGCACCGACTCACCGGCGACGGCCTGATAGGTCAGCGTGTTCCACTGGTTGGTCGGAACCTTGTTCAGGGTCCAGGTCAATACCTGGCGACCCTGATTCGTGGTGATCGAGGGGGCGGGAGTGGCCGAACCAGGCACATAGGTCATCCCGACCGGCAGCGTGTCCACGATCCGGTAGCCGTCCACCGTGGGCGGAACAACGCCGGTGCCGTTGGCGGCATAGCTCAATGTGAACGCTGCCGGCTCACCCGGCCGCACCACCGAACGGTCACCGGCCTTCTTGATCACCGGCTCGGCGTAGACGACGTGCAGGATGTCCCGCGCGCCGTTGGTGCCGTTGTAGCGATCATCGGGGGTTTCCACGATGGAGTCCCAGACGCCGCGGCCCGGGTTGACCCACTGGCCGCCGCGGATGGTCGAGCCCCAGGTCCAGACGTCCTGGCCGATCGGGGCGTTGGCCTGAACCCGCTGGTGCACGCGCAGCCGGATGTGCTGGCCGTTGAACATGCCGGCGTTGCCGGTCCAGCGGACCGCCTTGACCGCGGCCGGGTTGGCCGGTTGGGCGTTCACCCAGCCCGCAGATGCACCACAGCCGGTGAAGGCGTCCGGATTGTAGGCCCGGCCCGGCATGACCGTCGGATCGTTCCCGACGTACCACTGGAACCGACCCGGCGGCGCGGGGTCCACCACTGCCGGATCGCCCGCCTTCCAGACCTCCAACTCCACCTTGTTGTTGTAATTGACGAAGTTGGGATCCAGGACGGTACAGACACCCAGTGGGGTGTTGTTCGGCAGTGAGCGGTTGATGTCTTGCGCGTCATGGGTGCCCGAGATGACATCGCTGCCGGGGGAAACCTTGTAGCTGTTGTCCCAGGGGCGACCGCTCTTCCGGCTGAGCCAGGCGTGGCTGAAGTCGCCCGGGAACGTGACGGTCGTGGTCTCGTCGTTGTTGGACGCGATGTCGCGGTCAGTCTGCCCCGACTCCGAGGTGTACAGGGGCGCGCTGGCGTTCAACACCACGCCCGTCTCGGCGGTGAGGCCGCGGAGCTGCAGCCACAACGAGCCGCTCGCGATTGCGACTTTGCCGGCTGGCAGCGGGTCTCCGGCCGAGTCCCGTGTCGGCACCTGCACTTGGGAGTAGTCGATCCCGGAGATGGTCATCCGGAAGGTGTTCGCCCCCGTCTTCACCAGTTCACACTTGCCCACGAACGGAGCTCGCTGATCCAGCGGGTAAGCCCTCGAGTACGGGTGGCCCTCAGCGGACCTCCCGTTCTGGTTAGGGGTGCAAGGTGCATTGAACGGGGCAGCGTTGCTCTGTTTGCCCAGGAACACGGGCTTGCCCTCGGCCCCGATGGTCAGGTTGTAGCTGACCGCGTCCGGGCCCTTGTCGCTGCCCTCGTCCAGGAACAGGGTCCAGTTGAAGTCGAAGTTGAAGGCTCCGTTGCCCTGGGCGATCACGTTCCCGGCCGAGTTCTCCCAGAACATGTCCATGCCGAAGTTGTTGCGGATGTTGATCGGCGACAGCTCCTTGGTCTGCCCGGCGATCTCACCCGAGGCGGTGACCTGCTCACCGGTCTTGCCGTCGACCACGACCGGGACCTGGACCACAACCGCCGTGCCCTGCTTCACAGGACCGAGGTTGCAGGTCAGTGTCCGGCGGTCCGCAGAGAGGCTAGACTCCGGGTCCACACCCTTGGTCTTGCACAGATCCGGCACGGTTTTGAACAGGCCGTGCTCCAACGTGATCGTAAACTTGACATTCTCGACCGGCTCGTTGCCCGGCGCCGGTGCGTCGTCATTGACGTTGATCCGCCAGACACCGGTGACGACATCTCCACGGGAGACCGTGCCGGGGGTGTTGACTTCCCAATCACCCTCGATGTCGTACACCGTGGCCGCGTGTGCGAGCCCGGCAGTGAGGTAGCTGCCCATCAGCGCGACCACCATGGCCAACACCAGGGCCAACAGACTAGGGCGCCGGCGACCGCCGGCAAATGATCTTGGACGTGTTTCAACGGTAGCGCGCACCTGGTCGTCTCCTCGACTCGCAGCAACGCTCACCAACCTGGGAGGGGAAGTAGGCACCAAGGCCGGCGAGCCCGAAAATGATCTCGCCTCCCCCGTGAAGGCGTCGAGCCGGAAACATATCGCGGAATTCGTCGCCGATAACCACCTCGCGGCGACAGATTTCTATAACAAATTCATAACGTCACGGTCTGCAGCTGATTTTCATCAATTCGATTCAGCGCGGCGCACAAGGGGGCTAGATAACGTGAGAAGAATGGGCCAACGGAGGGCCAGACTTAGCAAGCCGAATGGGCTAAGTGGGGGCCAAATCCCGGTTGATCAGCTTCGCCTGAAGGGTCAATTGTTGATTTAGCCCTGCTGTGCACGTGCGCATATCTGATAGTGAATAGCTCGACTCGGGGAACGTCAATGGCGAAACGCCAACCGTCCACGCTCCTCGCCCAGGCGATGCGGCGACCGAGATCACGAACTGAGACGCATTCCATGATCGATAACTTCCAACCAGGCGAAGTCGGCCGGCTCAACCAGCAGCTCCTCAGCCGCGGATGGATAGCTGAGGCCGACGCGATCGACGCCGAACACACCCGGCAGCCAGCCCTGGCCGGCAACCCGCCGCTCGGTCCGAACGTCTGCGACAGTCCACAGCTGAGCCCGGAGGGGATCATGAATACTCAACTACTGATCATCGATCGAGAAGCCATTAACGAGGGGCAGACGAACGCACTCCTCCAGGTGCGCGCTGGAGGTCGGCTGCAGCAATACGGCCAACTCAACGGCGAGATCACCGTCGAACGGGGAGGCGTCCTCGACCAACACGGCCAGGTGAACGGCGACATCCACTGCTTCGGAAGGATCACGCTCCGGGGACAGGTCAACGGTGACCTGTATGCCTACCCCGACAGCCACTTCCTGATTGCCGAGGGAGTGATCTTCGGGCGACGAGTCAGGCGATACGTGACGGCTGACGGATGCTTCCAGGAGGTGCCACCGCGACGCGAATTCATCACGACGGTCGGTACCACGCTGTGGCGCCTGGACCAGAACGGTTCACTCTCCAGGGCTTAGTCGCGCCCTCGCAGAACAGGCATCGAACTGCGGGACCAAAATCGGGGAGGCACTTCGGCACTCCGTCAACGAAGCCCTATTCTCCCTCATTGTCACTCAGGTTCTCCAACAGTCCGGCTCGGGTGGCGATTTCAAGCGCCTGGGTTCTGGAGCTGGCGCCGAGCTTGCGGTAGAGGCTCTTGCGTTGGTTCTTGATCGTCGCGGGTGATACGTGGAGTCTGCTCGCGATCTCGTTGACGTTGCTGTGTTCGGCGAAATGTTCCAGAACTGTCCGTTCGCGGGGCGTGAGACTGATCGGACCGCGCAAGAACGGCCGGACCGGATCTGCTTCTTGAAGTCGGACGGTGAGATCCGCGAGTTCTGGCGCGTAGGTCGGCAGAGCGTCGGTCACGTCGCGGTCGACGAGGGCGAAGGTGAACAACCACGCGGAGGAATCGTCGGCGATCTCGGTTGCGAGTCCCCGCGCCAGCCGGGTCCGTTCATCCTGGTCGTTGCGAAGTCGCAGTTCGCAGGTGAACGCCAACAGCAGCAGTTCGACTAGTTCTCGTCGGGTCGCAGTGTCGGGCCAGTCCGATTTCATGATCATTGCTCTGGCGGCAGCCGGCTGCCGGCTCAACAGCTTGTGCCGGGCGGAGCTGATCACCTCGATCGGGTGGTCACCGAAATCGGCGATCAGAGTGGCTGCATCGTCGAGCTGGCCGAGGCTCAGCCGCAGATCGGCCTCGGCGGCGCCCAACACGATCCCCAGCATGCCGCGCGGTGGAACGAGGTGCGGATATTGCTCCCGGTAGTCGCGTAGCTGCCGAAGGGTGGAGCGCTGAGTTCCGAGCAGGAGAGCGGCCCTGGCTCGGGCCTGAAGCATCAGCCCCCAGTCCTCGGGAGGTGAAACCGCCTGAGCGCTTTGGCTGTGGTGCTGAAACCGTGACCAGTCGAGTCGATCGAGGGCCTGGATCGCCTGGGCAGTAGCCAGGGCCGTTCGTTCCATCGATCTGAGCAGCCAGTCGGAGGAGGCCGGCTCGAGCTCGTAGGCCCGTCGGACCCAGGTCCCGGCAAGTGGACCCTCGCCCTTCAGTGCATGGATCAACGCGAGTTTGCCGGCCGCATCGACGGCATGGTTCGGAAACGGTGAGATCTTGCGGAAAGCGAGCGTGAGGAACCGGGTCGCAGCCTCCAGCTCGCCGGCGAGTAGCTGCGCGATACCGACTTGAAGGAAGATCCCGGCCGGTAGCGGGCTGTCCTGGCCCTGGGCCTGCTGGCCGCGGCCGGCCAGCTCCACGAGTCGCGATCCCAGGTCGAGGGCCGAGGCGAGCTGGCCGCGACGGCGTAACGCGATGAAAGCCAGCAGGCCGAGACTCGCTCGCCGTTGATCATCCGGGGCGTCCGGGGAGTCGTGCAGCGCCCTCGTCAGCCGGGCAATGCTCGCGTCACCCGCCGCCCGGAGCCCCGGTGTCAGAGTTTCGAATATCTCGGTCAGCAAGATCAACCCCGGATGCTGCTTCGACATTCCGCCGGGCAAGCCGGCCAACCCGCGCCGGAGCAGACCGCTGTCGTATCGGAGTAGATAGACCCAGTGCGGCTCGATGAGCGCGACGACAGCTGCGACGTCACCGGCCTCCACGGCACGTCGAAAATTGGCTATCAGGTCAGCGCTGCGCAACGGTGTTCACGCCCTTCCTCGACCGGTCCACGTCCAGCGAAACCGCTGGCATGGCAAGTCGGCGGCCCACAGAGCCCAATTGTTCGAAACCGTACGGAGACCCACCGACGTGCCCAGCGGACCAGCCGAGGGCCGAGACCTCGGCCCGTCACCGAAACTCACCCCTCGCAGTGGATGGCAAGCATGGCACCTCAAGGGCGGTCTGTCGTTCGATGATGGGAGAGGAGGCCGGAGCGTCGGGCGATTTCGACGGCGTGGCCGCGGGAGGTGGCGCGGAGCTTGCGGTAGAGGCTTTTGCGCTGGTTACGGATGGTTGACGGCGAGACTTGGAGTTCCGCGGCGATCTGGTTGACCTGCCGGTTTTCGGCGAGGAGTTCCAGCACCGTCCTTTCACGTCGGGTGATTTCGATCTGGTCGGGTCCAGCGGCGAAAGGTCGAGGCGGGTCGCGTTCGTTCAGCACGGTGGTGAGGTCTTGAAGCTCGGGTACGTACTGGGGCAGGAGATCGATCAGGTCTCGGTCGGCCAGGGCGAACGTGAACAGCCAGGGGTCGGTTTCGGCAGCGGTCTCGATGACGATGCGTCGCAGCAGTCGGACACGGTCTGGGTTGTGCACCCGAGTTCGAAGGTCCGCGGTGGCGGTGATGAGTAAGAGATTGAGACGTTCCCGCCGACTGGTCGAGGCCGGCCAGGAGGACTCGGCGGCGACTTGTTCGGCCACTATTGGTTGGCGGGTGAGCAGGTGGTAGCGGGCAGCCGTGATCTTCTCGAGGGGGTGATCGCCGAACTGGCTGATCAGGCTTCGTGCTTGATCGAATTCATCGAGACTCAGCCAGAGTGCAGCTTCTGCGGTGTCAAGCAGGATCTTGGGCAGGCTCCCGGTGGAGAAGCGATCGGGCAGTTCTTCCCGGAGATCGTGAAGTTGCCGGATCATGCCGCGCTGGTTGTCCAACAGGAGCGCGGCCCGGGCGCGTGCGTAGAGGACGAAGACCCAGTTGTCGGAATAGGTGTGGAGATCCGCGGCACGGCTGTGCTGGTGGAATCCGGTCCAGTCGAGTCGGTCGACCGCGAGCAACATCTGTGCTGCGTCGAAGCAGACGCCTTCTTGATTGGGTGGCCACCAGTCGTCCCGTCCGATTTCGATCTTGTGCCCGCGGTCGATCCAGATCTGGGCCAGGTGGGATTCTCCCCGGAGGGCGTGCAGGAGTGCGAGTTTGCCGGCGGCTTCGTAGGCCTGGGTGATGAAGGGCGAGGACTTGCGGTAGGCGGTCGCGAGGTAGCGCTCGGCTTTGTCGAGGTCACCGGCGAGGAGACAGGCGACACCGACGTGGAACAAGACGGCGGCGGAGCTGACATCGTCGTCATCGTCGGGTGCGCCAATGCGGTTGGCCAGGGTGATGAGGCGGCGGCCCAGAGCTACTGCGGCCAGGTAAGCACCGCGTTCCCGCAGGGTGACGACGGCGCTCAACCCGGCACTGAGCCGCACTCGAACGTCCAAGATGTCGTCGAACCCGGTCACGATCTGCTGCAGGCAGGGCTCGCCGATGGCCCGGGCCTGGGTGCTGTCCGGTTCGTAGATCAGGTTCACCAGAGCGATCGTCGGGTGGGTGGGGAGCAGCTCGGGAGGAATGGCTCGCAACGCCCTACGCACCAGTTGATCATCGACGCGGATGAGGAAGGACCAGTGTCGCTCGACCAGTAGCGCGAGTGCCGTCCACTCTTGTCGCTGAAGTGCTTCGGTGAGGTTGTCGACCGCCCCTCCATCCACGACCTGTTCACGTCCTCTCGGGTCCCACAGCCTGTCCCCGACCCTCCTGTATCCAAACGGCGGCTAACCGCGATAGAGGTGGTGGACTGCCCGAGTCAGTCCAACTGTCCGGTGAACGATACCGGTGCCCAGCTTGCGGCCAGCAAGGGCTAACAAGGGGCCATTCTTGGCCATTCAAACGCGAAGAACGAGTGCCCGGAGGGGCTAATTCTCGATTTGGCCCCACGACGGAAAGGTCCGTTGCCGATCGGGGATGTCCGCTACTTCTTGGTCTGGGTCCTCGGCGTCCCACGCTTCACCCTGGACGCCGCGGATCCTGTCGTGCAGGTCCCGATACAGGTCATGATCATCGGGCTGCGCGGTCGGCACCGGCGGACCCAACTCGGTGTACCGATAGGGCACGATCGCGACAGAATCCGCCGACACCTCGACCACCATGGCGAAACTGTCCCAGTCCGATTCGCTCAACTCCGGCAGAGCCAAGATGTTCCGAGCGATCGCCGCTCTGAACTCGACCAAGAGGGAGGCCCTTGCCTCAGCGCCCACCGCTTCGTGGAACAACTCGCGGAAGGTGGCTTCGTCAACACCAGGATCAACCAGGAGCCATCCCGATCTGTTGTTCTCCGTGTAGACCGTTCCAAGGTTTCGGGCGACCAACTCCGCCACGCGCTGCTCGTCAAAAAGAAGGACGATCCGGCCGTGCTTGACGGAGCCACGCATAACGCCTTCGACGTCCACGCTGCCATTGGCCGCGAGAACGGATCCAGAACTCAGCTCGTTCCACACCAGCCGCTCGTACAGGCGCACGTGATCCACTCGCACGTCATGGCAGGCGGACAGGTCCG
The DNA here is from genome assembly GCA_963746025.1 of uncultured Actinomycetota bacterium. GTDB lineage: Bacteria > Actinomycetota > Actinomycetes > Propionibacteriales > Propionibacteriaceae > Microlunatus. Next base: position 7,823 of record CAVUZU010000006.1, on the reverse strand, counting down.
TGATCGGAGAGATGATCATGGTCCCGCAGGAGGCAGCGGCAGGACGAACCCGACTGTCCGGCCACGCGGCCCGACACAAAGATCACCAGTCCGTCAGCGGCCGGCCTCCTCGCGGCCCGATTCGAGCTCTTCCCGTCTGGCGGGCTACTCAGGACACGCTTCGACAGGTTCCGAGCTCTGCTACTGGAGTTCATGAACGAAGCCTCCTGACGTCAGTGGCGGGCCGTAGCGGGATCCTGTTCGAGGAAGTCGAGGATGAGGCGATTCACCAGGGCCGGCTTCTGCTTTGCTAGGTCATGGGTTGTCCCAGGCATGACGCCCAGTTGGCCATTCGGTATTGCACGGAAGAGCGCGGCGGTGTGCTCGAGGCTGATCATGTCGTGGTCGCCCACGAGCACCAGTGTCGGGGCGCTGATCTGGCCCAACCGCTCCACCGGGATAGCTAGCTGGGCGGAGGCCATCTCCGAGAACTTGCCGAAGACGACAGGCCAGTGCTCGGGACCATCTGGTGAGACCGCCTCGTACAGGACGCGCAGCGGCGCGACGTCGTCGCTCTCCGCAGTTACCGACGCGAAGAAAGCCGTCGCCTCTGGAGTGAGACCATTCGAGTCGAAGTTCGTGCCAATTGCCACGAGCTTGTGCACCAGGTCAGGACGCGTCATCGCGACCACCAACCCGATGATCCCGCCGTCGCTCCACCCCACGAGATGCGCCCGGCCGCCCACGACCGTCTCCAGAAAATCGATCGTGTCGGCCGCCATGACGTCATATGACAACGGTCCGTGCAGGTCAGGCGTGTGGCCGTGCCCACGCCGCTCCGGGGCGAAGACCCGGAACCTTGCAGCGAAATCTGGCATCTGGGAAGCCCAGCAGTATTCGTTGGTGCACATGCCGGCGTGGAGCAGCACCAGCGGCTCGCCCGAGCCCTCCTGCTCATACCAAGTCTTCATCTCACCGACCTGGGTGTATTCACCCACGATTTCCTCCATCCGGTGACGCTATGTGCCCGGCCGCAGCCTGGAACTGACCAAAGCGCCCGTTCGAGGCGATCTCCGAAATCCTAGCCGAATTGCACCCGACACTTGCCGCACGCGCACCGCTGCAGGTTCCTCCACGAAACCGGGCTTGATCAACTCCTGCGCGACGTCGATCAAGATCAAATGCCCGCGCGCGGATCCCTCACTGGCCCGCTGCAAACGTCGACCCGGTCGTGACCGGGTCAGTCCTGGCTCACCGTCGAGGTCGAATGCGACCAGTCCCGCAGTACGAGCGAGACGAGAATCCACTCGACCGGTTCGCCCTCGAGCAGCCATGAACGACCGTTTTCGGTCAGAGCTCAGCACCCACAAAGCTCAACGGTCGAACTGACCCCGGCGGTTGATCGGCTCTTCAGCCATCGCGCGCGGCATGTAGTGACCGGAGAGGAGCGACGCGACGAGCTCCCGCCGGTTCGAGACGCCCATCTTCTCGAAGATCGCTTTCAGGTGGTCCTGCACGGTGTGCGGAGAGATCGTGAGCTCGCTGCTGAGGTCCGCTGTTGAGGAGCCACGACAGACGAGCTCGACGACGCGCGATTGCTGAGGTGTGAGCCCGTAGGCCGAGACGATCAGCGGGGCGAGTTCGACCGCTGAGGGTTCCTCGATCAGGAGCGCGATGTGCCGTTCGCCGGAGATGTCCACCCACGAGGGGTGAACCGAGGCCCATCCGGACGGTGTGAGCGTGCGGCTCCGCGGCGGCGTCCCGGACGGCATCCCGCGCAAAGCCGCCGCGACGACGTAGAAGCCGGACGGGATGCCGCCCACCTTGTCCGCATCGTCGAACCGGTCCAGCCAGGTCCTGCCGGCGTCGTTCGCCCCCACGTACTTCAGGTCATCCGACAGCATCACGAGCCCGGGCACGGACGGATGCTCTCCCTGCATCCGGCTGGCGGCAAGGAGGATGGAGGTGCGGATCCCGTGCGCGACGATCGGGGAGACACGGTTCAGGAACGCAGACTCCTGCTCGCTGAACGGCGGCGCACCGAGCTGGCGGTGCATGCACACGAATCCCCACACGCCCGTCTTATCGGTGAAGGCGACGCGCAGCTCGTCCCCCAGGCCCAGCGGCTCGAGGATCTCCCGGAAGCGAGCGCTCTTCGACATGTCGCCGCCCGTCGCCGCGTGCATGGTGTGCATCCCGCGAGGGTCTGCTGCGACAGCAGCGAACTGGTTGACGTCATCGGTCATGAACTCGTTCTGGAGGAACGCCGGTACGGTCTCCGGCGGGATCTCCTCCTGCACGCCCCGGGTGAACAGGAGCGTTGCCGGGTCGGCGATCGTCCAGAAGGCCGCGTCGAAGGGAACGGCCTGACGGATCGCGTCGAAGGTCCGGACGCGGAACGTCTCCAGGTCGACTCCGGAGCTGCCCACGCGCGCGACCTTGTCGCTCGCAGCCTTGGCCTTCTTCCGATCGGGCATGTCCGAGTCTAGGCCGCGCCCCTCGGCCCCAGATACCCCAACGACTTGGGATAGGCGCCGCCCGCGGTCGCGCCTACGTTGCTCACATGTCCACGAGCCAGGAGGAAGCGATGGAGACCAGGAAGGCGCTATCGAGCGGATTCACAGATCTGTTCAACACCGGCGATCGCGAGGTTGCAGGGAACCTGCTCGCACCGCAAGTCATCTTCCACGGTGGGAGCGCCGGTGAATTCACGACCCGGGACGACCTGCTCGACATGATCTCGGGCTACCGCGCAACGTTCCCCGACGCGCACAGCGCGGTCGAGGATCAGATCGCCGAAGGCGACCGCGTCGTCACGCGCTGGACCGCGACCGGAACGGGTCCCAACGGCAAGCGCTTCGAACTCCACGGCATCACGATCGAGCGCATCGAGGGCAGCCAGATCGCCGAGGTTTGGATGACCCGCGACGATGTCTCGATGCAGCAGCAGTTGAGCTAGCTGTACTGACCGAGCACGTTGGTCGAGGTCATGTGACGACACGATCTGAATGAGCGTGGAAGGCGAAGACCTCCGGGCGTAGGAGTGGCGGTCGCGCAACTGGTGCGGCGCCACCACGATGCGGCTGCCACCTACGTACCTCCCGCGGATGCCAGCGGCAGAAGACTCATTGCCAACCGTTGGGCACCCTGATCTGTCACACAGACCTGTACCGGGGGAACGTCGTCTTTCGTGACGGTCAGCCGTTCGCGGGCTGATCTGCCGCTGGCCGACACCGTCGTCTTGACCGCCTGGTTCCGTCGTGCTCGTTGCTTGCCAATCGGGCCGATTGTGGCTGGATGCTTGACCGATTCCAGGTATTTGGCCCTGCGCTGCGACGATCGGGACGGTGCCGGCCCTAGGTGGGGTGTGAGGCAGATGCGCGAACGAACGCCAGCTTCGGCGGCGGAACAGTTCCGGGCGATCTATGACCAGACGGTACGTCCGGTGTACGTGTACGCCCGACGGCAGTCCAATCCCGATGTGGCCGAGCAGGTCGTCTCCGACACGTTCCTGGCCGCCTGGCGGCACTGGGGCCGGCTTCCCGATCCAGTGTTGCCGTGGCTGTTACTGACCGCCCGCAACGCGCTGCGGACACAGTTTCGGAGTCGGCGGCGCCAGCATCAGTTGGGCACCGCGCTGGTATTCGATCCGTCAGTGGCCGCGGTTCCGTCGGCGGAAACCGAGGCCCTGAGCCGCCAGCACACCATGGAAGCCCTGGCCGGCTTAGGCAGCGACGACCGCGAGGCGCTGCTGTTAATCGCTTGGGACGGTCTGGACTACACGGAGGCCGCCACTGTGCTCGGCCTCAGTCGCAGCGCCTTTGCCTCACGCCTGTCCCGGGCCCGTCAACGTCTCGACGCGCTACTTGTCGACTACGACCGGCCCACCGTCTCGTCCTCAAGGAGATCTCGGCATGACGACTGAACCCGAGCGCGATCTTCGCGCCACCAAACCGTCTGAACGTTTCATCGACGAAGAGTTCACCATGGCCCGACGCGAGGAGATCCGCGAAGCCGTACTCGCCGCTCATCCTGTCGCAGGGCGCCGGCCCGCGCCGAGAGTGCTGATAGCTGCCGGAGTCGCGCTCGTGCTGGCGGCAGGCGGTGCCGTCGGGGCCGTCACGGCACTGCAACCCGACCAAGACCACACACCCGCGGTAGCCCAGCCCTCCTCCACGCCGAGTGTTGCAACGCCATCACCGTCGGCGACCGCCGCGCCCAACGATCCGAGCGACAGCCCGCCGCCAGCGCCAGCAGAAGTCGTGACTCTTGACCAGGTCGCCGAGATCGCCGGCCGCCGCGCTGGGCCCGTGAAGATCGCCGAGGACCAGTTCCGGCACGTCGTCACCGCCTCGCGACAGTCCGACGACCCGATGATCATCAACGACTCCTACATAGCCGCGGACGGCTGGACCTGGCGCAAAGACACCGAGAACGGCCGGATCAGCTGGATGCTCTACAAGGGAATCGGAGACGCCCTGGACCCGACCGATCTACCTACCGACTCAAAACGGCTGGAACGGACGCTGAGGTCGCAGCACCTCGGTACCGATTCCGAGACTCGCGGGCTGTTCAAGCTGATCACGGAAGTGGTCTCGACCGAAGTGGCTCCACCCAAGGTGCGGGCAGCCGCAATCGAATTGCTCGCCGACCTGGCCGAGCGTCCCGTCCATACCGTCCCGGTCCGAGGGGGCGGCAAGACCTCCCCGGACATCACCATCACTCAGGGCTCGATCGCCGACCGCCCCGCTGTGGGTGCCCGCTTCACCGACAAACATGCCGCCAAGCTCCGCTACACCGTCTGGTTCGACGCCAAGACCAGCGAGATCCTCCGGACCGATAGCGTGTCACGCGACGGCAGCCTGTACTCCAGCGAGATCCGTACCCGCGTCGTTGCAGACAACCTGCCGGCCGAGTTCGTCCGGGTACTCGGCACGAAACGCGTCGAGAAATACCCGGGCTCGAAATAGCCAGACTGGCCAGCTACGTGTTGCCGGCCCGGACGAGTCTCCTGCAGGGGTGTCGGCCGGGCCGGTCTACTCATCGAACAGGTACACGCCACGTTGCGCCGTTACAGCATCGAAGATCACCCGCAGCTTGCTGGCGGTCTCGCCCATGAACTTGCTCATCAGGCTGTCAAGCCTGATGAGCAGGAGAGGTAGGGATAGCTCGTGCGCGAGCACTGCGGCGGTCATGGTCTTGCCTGTGCCCGGGGGCCCTCGAAGAGGAGGCGGTGGGCCTGCTCGAACCCGTGATCCATGAAGCTGTTTGCGTTGGCGCTGCTCGCTCAAGACGCGGCGTACCTGTACGGCCAGTTCCTCGGGTAGGACAAGCTCTTTGAGGCCGACTGTGGGGTGGGAGGCGATCACCAGGTCGGAGACGTCGCCTCGCGGTTGTGCGATGGAGGTGACCTTTTTCGGGCGCTCGACTCGGGAACTGTCGACGGCCGTCTTGAGGTCAGCAGCCAGCCGGTGATGGCCCTGTCGCACCGCTTGCGCAGCGACTTGCAGCGCGACAGAGCAAAAAGCGTCGTCGTCGCCGCTTCCGTGACTACGAACGAGTGCTTTGAAGTGCTCCCCAGAGCCCGCCACCACTCACCTCCCGCCGTGCGTCACCTGCCTTGACAGGCTACGGCGGACGACCGTCGGTGGTCGGTGATTCCGCCCGGGTCACCACCACATCGTCGCATCTACCGCAAGACAGTTATAATCGAACTCCCGTGCCTCTCCTCACGTTGATGTGAGTGATTCGAGGCGGGTTGTTGCGTGGATTCCTCTTGTTTGGTTGGGGTGTCGGCGTGTCGTGGCTTGAATAGGCGACGCGCACGTGTTCGGTCTCTAGTTTCGGTGATTGCTGAGATCAACCGAACGAGGAGCCGTGACACGTGCGCGTCACTACTGCATTTAACCGTCTTTTGGATCTGGCTGGGGGCTCGGTCGTCGGTGTCGAGTTCGGGCCGGGTGGGGTGATCGTTGATGTTCGTCGTCGGGCGCGGCGGCATCGGTGTCGGTGTGGGGTATCGGTTCGGGCGGGTTATGACTCCCGGGTGCGGCGTTGGCGGCATGTCGATCTTGCCGGGAATCAGTTGTGGATCCGGGCCGAGATTTCTCGGATCTGGTGTCCGGGATGTGAGCGGGTCCGGACCGAGGAGGTGGCGTGGGCGCGGCCCGGGGCCCGGCATACTCGCGATTTCGAAGACATCGTGGCGTGGCTGGCGCAGCGGATGGACAAGACCAGCCTGTCGCGGTTGATGCGGTGTTCGTGGACGGCGGTGGACCGGATCGTGACTCGGGTCGTGACCGAACGGGTCACCGACGCCCGGTTGGATGGTCTGTATCGGATCGGGGTGGACGAGATTTCCTATCGGCGAGGGCATAAGTATCTGACCATCGTTGCCGATCATGACAGTGGTGATGTGGTCTGGTCCGGGGAGGGTCGTTCGGCTGCAACGCTGGCCGGTTTCTATGCAGAGTTGGGACCTGAGCGGGCCGAGCAGCTTGAAGCGGTGACCATGGACGGTGGAGTGGCGTATGCGTCAGCGACGGAGAAACACGCGCCGCAGGCCGAGATCTGCTACGACGGTTTCCATGTGATCAAGTGGGCCGGTGAGGCCCTCGATGCGGTCTTTCGGGCCGGGCAGCTCCCGACTTTGGCGGTGCAGATGCGGGCGGCGAAGAACAACAAGCCGTGGCACAAGACCCGGCACGCGATCCGTGCCGCGAAGCAGAGTCTGAGCAGGAAACAACGCCGGATCCTCACCATGATCAAGACCGAGCGTGAAGACCTGTATGCCGCATGGGTCTTGAAGGAAGAACTCCGAGACCTCTACCGAATCATCGCCCCCGAACGCGCAGCTGCCTATCTGACCCGCTGGATCAAACGAGCCTGGGACAGCGGGATCAGGCAGATGATCGCGCTCGGACACAAGATCGCGAATCACTACTACGGCATCGTCGCCGCGGTCGAAAACGGTCTCTCCAACGGCCGGCTCGAAGGCATCAACACCAAGATCAGAGTCATCCAACGCCGAGGCTACGGCCACACCAACCCACAATCATTGATCGCCATGATCTACCTCTGCTGCAGCTCAATCAAGATCAACTTGCCCACGAAATCCTGAGGGGAGCCACTCCCGTACTATTCAGACATGGCTAGATGGCGGCTGGAGATGGCCAGCAAGTGGCGCCTGTCCAAGCGCCACACCGCCACGTCTGGATCAGCCGTGGCAACGAAATACCGCCCTCCCAGGGCCTCGTTGGCGCAGACACTAGTACAGGTGGTCCCGCCCTGGTGGTGTTCGTCGACGACACCGACCCGCCCGTGACTCCACGGCCATCCATCCTGCACGGCGCGATCCGCATATCACTGCCGCTTCCCTTATATTATGGAGTTCTGACCGGTGGGCCCCGTGGGACTCGAACCCACAACCCGCGGACTAAAGTCTGAGGGCTCCCCTGCTGTGAGATGTCTCACGCGGGAAAACCTGCCGCGACTGCTGCCCACAGCGGCATATTCGGCATTAGTCGACTGCATTTCCTGGACAGAACCATGGACAAATGATCATGAACCGGTGAGCTTGGCTTACGTGCTGCGGTCTTCGATTCAGGGAGCCTATCGCTAGGTTCTGGCCCACGTTCGCGAACACGGTCACGCGGAGGATAGGCCCACGTCGCTCACGAACCCGACATCGGGCGAGTTGCCGGATCCGGGGGTCTTGACCCAACGCCGTGAAGTGGACCCAGCCGGTTGTCCTCGTTGAACTCCACGACCGCCGCCGTCCCGGGCGTGGATTCCAGCCGGTGACGTGCGCAGTGCCGAACCGAACCGGTAGGCCCTCGAAGTGA
>CAVUZU010000005.1:0-19961 GCA_963746025.1 uncultured Actinomycetota bacterium | reverse complement strand
CAGGTGTACGGCGCGGGACTCGTCGATCGAGGTGTAGAGGGCCTCGACGAGGCGGAGGGTGCCGAGGTTGTCGGCGCCGGAGGAGCGGAGCGGGGTGCCGTCGGCTAGGTGGCTGAGCAGGGAGCACATCGGGCCGGCGAAGGCGTCGGGGATCCAGCGGGTGGTGATCGGGTACGGCAGCCAGCCGTCGGTGGGCAGCACGGTGCTGTGCAGCTCCAGCGTGTCCGGCCGGCCGTGCGGATAGTCGTAGAGCAGGCCGAGGGTGCCGCGGATCGCGCCAGCGGTGCCGTCGATCCGGAAGGTGGCGCTGTTGTCGCCGTGAGTGTTGTCGTGGTTGGCGTGGACGATCGCCCGGACGCCGGAGTCGTAGAGGTAGGTCGAGATGGTGCGGGTCTCGCCGCGGCCGGCCTGCTCGGGCAGCCGGCCAGCGGCGCAGAAGACGGTGTTCGGCTCGCCCAGGAACCAGCGGATCACGTCGTGGTAGTGGATCGAGTGGTACGTGATCTCCAGCCGATCAAGATCACGCATCCACGGCCAATCGCCGAAGAAGTCCGTCCTGATGTCGACCATGATCGACATCGCGGTCACCTCGCCGATCCAGCCGAGCTCGACCATCCGCCGGGCAGCGGCGATCCCTTCGTCGAACCGGAGCTGTTGGTTGACAGCGATCGGGACAGCCCGCTCGGCGGCCAGGGCGACAACCCGTTGTCCGGTGGCGACATCGGGGGCGAACGGCTTCTGGGCGAGCACCGGCCGACCGGACTCGATTGCGGCCGCCGCCAGCTCGGGCTGGGCCGACGCGGTGACGGCGATGTCGATCACCTCGATCCGGGGATCGGCGAGCAGTTCCTCGGTGCTGTCGTAGCCGGTGCTGATGCCGTGCCGTCGGGCGACGTCGGCCGCCCTCGCTGGATCCAGGTCGGTGATCCCGACGACCTCCAGCCCGGCGCCCCGGTATGCGGGGAGATGGGCGACGTCGACGATCGCGCCGGCGCCGATGATGCCGATCGGGCGTTTGGCTCGCTCGGGCAGGCCGATCCGAACTGCATCGTCGATCTCGGCGAAGAGGTCGATCATGACCCGGCCCTCTTGTTGACCAGGTAGAGATGGGTCAGCACCGTGACGGTCTCGCCGTGCTGGTTGGTCACCGTGACCAGCTCGTGTAGATAGCCGAGCCGGTCCGGCTCGCGGCGATGATCAGCCTTTTCGGTGATCTCAGCGGCGACGGTGATCGTGTCGCCGATGAACACCGGCTTGATGAACCTGATCTTGTCGTAGCCGTAGCTCATCGCCTGCGGGTTGATGTCACCGGCGGTCATCCCGACGGCCATCGAGATGATCAAAGTGCCGTGTGCCACCCGCCGTGCGAACGGCTGGGTGGCACACCATTCGGCGTCGAGGTGGTGCGGGAAGAAGTCACCTGTCTGGCCGGCGTGCAGCACCACATCGGTCTCGGTCACGGTGCGGCCCTGGGTGGTCCGGGTCTCCCCGATCGGATAGTCCTCGAACCAGCGGTCGACAGTCCGCATGATCACCTCACCTCGGCAGCGTGTTGTTCGTTCCCTGAGCTTGTCGAAGGGCGCTGGTCATCGGGCCTGCCCTTCGACAGGCTCAGGGAGCGTAAACCCTGTCTCCGACTGCAACCATCGCTCCGCCGCCCGATCCAGTCGCCGGAGCAGTTCTTTGTCGGTCAGTTCACCCCGCAGGGTCGCGGTGACCCACGGCGACGCGGTGTCCTGGAACTCCATGTATCCGGGGAAACGCGGCCGCAGGTACGAACCCTCCAATGTCGCCCGGGTGCCGCGGAAGAAGTCCAGGGTCGCGGCGTTGAGCCGGTCGTCGTCCCAGGCGGCCGCGTGGCCCGGTTGCCCGCCGCCGTCGAAGTAGACGCCGCGCTGCACATCGGGCGAGGCGACCCAGAGCGTGAACCGCCGGGCCTCCTCGATGCCGGTCGGCTCGCGCAAGGCCGAGACGGCGACGCCGGCTCCACCGAGCAGCGACCCGGTCGGTGCGTCGTTGATCATCGGGATGTCGGTGTAGCGCAGTCGATGCCGGCGGAATCCGGTCCGGCTGTAGTTGCTGTAGCCGAACAGCAGTGGCGCGTACCACCAGTCCGAGCCGCTGCTCAGTGCCTCGGCGACCTGGATCGGGTTGTGACCGAGGTTGTCGATCGGCACCAGCTCGGCCAGCCGGTGCAGCAGGTCCAGTGCCGCCAGTCCCGCGTCGTGATCAAGGAACCGGCCCGGCTCGGTCGCCGGCGGATGACCCGACCCCGCGGCGAGGGTGATCAGACTGGAGTACGCGTCGATCGGCTTGGCCGGCCACAGTACCCGTCCGGCGCGGGCCAGCTCGAGCACCGCCGGCCAGTCCCGGGGCGGGTCCGGCAGCAGGTCCGGCCGGTAGGCGGCGACCTGGGCGGCCACGTCCGTAGCGAGTCCGTACTGCCGGCCGTCGACCGCGTAGCTCTCGTGGGACCGGCCGACGCTGTGCCGGGCCAGGGCGGCCAGCTCATCATCGAACCCGTGTCCGTCCAGCGGGGCCAGCAAGCCTTCGGCCACGGCCAAGGGAATATGCGGATGATCGATCACCAGCAGGTCGTAGTCGGCAGCCAGTCCGGCCAACGGCTGATCGGCGAACGCTTGCAGGGAACGGAACTCCCAGTCGATCACGACTCCGACGAGCTCCCGATAGACCGCGGCCGCGGCCACCATGCAGTCGTAGCCGCGCGGATGCTCCCAGGTGATGCCGCGCAGGGTGATCATCGGGTCCGATCCCGGTCGAGGAGCTCACTTTCGATCATGGCGTTGTGCTCGCCCAACCGCGGCGCCGCGCGGTCGCTGGTCAGCCGCTCGCCGTCGATCCGGATCGGGCTTCGGGTCGTGGTCAGCCGGGTCTCGCCGCGCTCGACCTGCTGCGTCATCCGGGCGGCCTCGAAGCCGGGATGCTCGAGCAGTTCCTCGAGGGTGAGCACCGGCGCGCACCAGATGTCGGCGGCGTCCAGGATCTTCAGCCAGTGCTCGGTGTCCTCGGTCCGCAGTCGATCGGCGAGCGCCTCGGTGATCGCATCCTGCTGCTCCCACCAAGCGGCCTCCTCGGTGAGGGTGGTCAGCCAGCCGATGTCGAGCAGCCGGCCGAGGTCGGGGACCGGATTCATCGCCAGCGCCAGATAGCCGTCCCGGGTCGGATAGGTGCCGTACGGGGCGGGCAGGAAGGCGTGCGCGGAATGGCGGCCACCGCGCCGGACGGCGACCGTGGCGTCGTTCAGCCGGGTGCTGAGCAGCTCGAACTGAAGATCGAGGACGGCCTCGAGCAGGCTGGTCTCGATCAACCCGCCCGCCCCGGTCCGGAACCGGCGGACCAGCAGCGCGGTGACGCCCTGGGCCAGGTGGCAACTGGTCAGGTGATCGGCGATCGACAGGCCGATCGGCACCGGCCCGGCCTCGGCCGACCCGCTCAGCCAGGGCAGCCCGGACAGTGACTGGGCCAAGAGATCCTGGCCGGGTCGATCGCGCCACGGGCCGTCGTCGCCGTAGCCGCTGGCGCTGGCGTAGATGATCGCCGGGTTGAGCCGGCGGACCGACGGGTAGTCGAGCCCGATCCGCTCCATCACACCGGGTCGGAAGTTCTGGATGATCACGTCGCAGTTCGTGATCAAGGACCGGATCCGGGCCAGGTCAGCCGGATCCTTGAGGTCGGCGGTGATGCCGTACTTGTTGCGGTTCATCGCGTGGAAGGACACCGTGTCACCGTCGGCGAACCGTCCCGCGAAGGCGAGCCGGCGGCCGATGTCGCCGCCCGCCGGTCGCTCGACCTTGATCACGGTGGCCCCGAGGTCGGCCAGCCGGAGAGCCGCGACCGGGCCGGCCAGGAACTGACTGAAGTCGAGCACGCGCACTCCGTGCAGGGGCAGTTCCGTGTCGTCCACCGCAGAGACCTCCTCAGCTGCCATTGACCTCGACGGGTGATCAGACTAGCATGAACAAACGTTTGATCATAGCTACGTTGTGCAGAGGCAAGGGAGCCGATCATGATCACGCCGGACGAATCGGGTCGAGGGTCGCTGTCCCGGCGGCGACTGCTCGGCGGTGGCCTGACCCTCGGGTCCGCCGCCCTGGTCGGGGCCTGCAATCAGCAGCGGGCGCCGCAGACCCAGCAGGGCAAGGACGCACAGCAGGGGCAGGTCGCCGGTGATCAATATCCGGAGGAGGCCGCCCGCGCGCTGAACGACTCGCTGACCTGGCCGCAGACGGCGGTGGCCGAGCCGTCGGCCCAGGTCCAGTTGACCGTCTCGCACGCCTGGGACTCGACCTTCATCGTCCGGCAGCAGCAGTTCGACAAGTTCTTCAGCGAGCGGCACCCCAACATCAAGGTGACGTATGAGAACACGCCGTTCGCCGACTACCGGCGCAAGTACGTCACCGCGGCCGCCGGCGGCAGCCTGCCCGACCTGATGTACATGCAGTTCGCCTGGGTCCAGGTGTTCATCCGGCAGGGCGTCTTCCGGCCGCTGTCGGATTACCTTGATCGACAGACCGACTTCAACCTGGACGACTTCACCGAGCCGTCGACGAAGCCGTTCTATTCGGCCGATGAGCTGTACGCGATCCCGTACGACTGCGGCCCGCTGATGCTCTACTACAACCGCGATCTGCTCTCCGCGGCCGGCGTGGACGAGCCGACCGACGAGTGGACGTTCGACGATCTCAAGGCCGCGGCGCTGGAGGTGTTCAAGAGCCAGAAGAACGTCTGGGGGATGGGCAGCGCGCCCAACCCGGCCGGCGCCGAGCTCGGCCCACCGTGGCTGTTCCCGTTCGACGCCCGGTTCGTCAACGAAGATCAAACGGCGTGCCTGCTGGCCGAGCCGGCCGCGGTCGAGGCGATGACGTACTGGCACGAACTGCGCACCAGCAAGGCCGTGCCGACTCCGGCCCAGGTGACGAGCGTGCAGCCCGACCCGTTCACCGTCGGCCGCGCGGGCTTCAACCTGGCCGGCACCTGGGCCACCCCGGCGCTGCAAGACCTGGCCAGCTTCGACTGGGCGATCGCGACCTGGCCGGCCGGGCCGAAGAAGCGCAGCACGGCCGCGATCGGCAGCGGCTACGCGATCACCCAGAACAGCAAGAATCCGGACGCGGCCTGGATCTATCTCAACGAGTATCTGTCCGAGGCCGGTCAGAACTTCATGTGGGCCAGCACCGGGCGTGGATCGCCGGCCCGCTCCTCGGCCTGGAAGTACTACACCGAGAGCGAATTCGCCCCGGACGGCGCGGACAAGATCCTGCCGTCGCTGGAGCAGTACGGCTCCGGTGACGTGCTCTACCTGCCGCAGACGACCAAGGCGCTGGACACCGCGCAGCCGATCTGGGACCGGGTGCTGGCCGGCAAACTGGAGCTCGAGCCGGGCCTGGCCGAGATCGCCGAGGCGATGACGCCGATCCTGGCCGAGAACGCGGGCTGAGCGGTGGTGTCGACTCGGGTCGAGGAGCCTTCATCGACCAGTCCGACGGGGCCCATCGACAGGCTCAGGGAACGACGGACTCCGCCGCGGCGGCGACGGTCGCGGCAGGCGGCGATCGAGGAGCGGCGGTTCTATCTGTTCGCGACGCCGTGGATCATCGGCTTCGTGGTCTTCGGGGCCGGGCCGCTGATCGGGTCGATCGTGCTCAGCCTGACCAACTACTCGCTGCTCAGCGCACCGCAGTTCGTCGGCCTGGCGAACTATCAGCGGCTGGTCGGTGATCCGCTGTTCTATCAGTCCATGATCAACACCGCATACTTCGGTGGCGCCAGCGTCGCGCTCAGCGTGATCTTCACCCTGCTGCTGGCGATCCTGCTCAACTCCAAGGTGCGCGGCCTGTGGCTGTTCCGGGCGATCTTCTATCTGCCGTCGATCGTCGCCGGCATCGCCACCGCGCTGCTCTGGCGCAACATCCTGGATCCGGACTTCGGCCTGATCAATCTGGTCCTCGGCTGGTTCGGCATCCAGGGTCCGGGCTGGTTGCAGTCGCCGGACTGGGCGATCCCGGGGCTGGTGCTGATGAGCGTCTGGGGTGCCGGCAACACGATCGTGATCTATCTGGCCGGGCTGCAGTCGATCCCGGCCACCATGTACGAGGCCGCCCTGCTGGACGGGGCCGGCTGGTTCAGCCGGTTCCGGCACGTCACGGTGCCGATGATCAGTCCGGTGATTTTCTTCAACGTGATCACCGGCCTGATCGCGTCGCTGCAGGCGTACGTGCTGATCCTGATCATGACCGGCGCGGGTGGGGTAGCGGCCGGCGGGCCGGAGAACTCGACCCTGGTGATCGGACTCTACATCTTCCGCCAGGCGTTCCAGTATTTCGACTTCGGCTACGCCGCGGCACTGTCCTGGGCGCTGTTCCTGTTCATCATGATCATCACCGGGATCCAGTTCCTGCTCAGCCGGCGCTGGGTCCACTACGAGGGGCGGTGAGCCGGCAATGAGCCAGCCACGAACGATCACCGGCGGCCGCGGCCCGATGGTCGCCGGCAACTCGCGGGTCCGGGCGTTGCGCACGGTGATCTACGTGCTGCTGGTGCTGGGCAGCGTGATGTATCTGCTGCCGTTCCTGTGGATGGTCAGCACGGCGCTGAAGGAATCGCAGGAGGTGTTCACCTTCCCGCCGACCCTGCTGCCGAGCTCACCGAACTGGGGCAACTTCATCACCGGCTGGACCGTGCTGCCGTTCACCCGGTTCCTGATCAACACACTGGTGATCACCGGGCTGGCCGTGGTCGGCAACCTGATCTCCTGTGTCCTGTCGGCCTACGCCTTCGCCCGGCTGGAGGCGCGCGGCAAGAAGGTCGCATTCGCGCTGCTGCTGGCCACCATGATGATCCCGATCGAGGTGACCCTGGTGCCGACGTTCATCATGTTCAGCGAGCTCAACATGGTGAACACGTTCTGGCCGCTGATCCTGCCGGCCTGGTTCGGCTATGCGTACTTCATCTTCCTGCTGCGGCAGTTCTTCATGACCATCCCCAAGGAGTACGACGAGGCGGCCAAGATCGACGGCGCCGGCTACTTCCGGATCCTCTGGTCGGTGATCCTGCCGCAGGCCCGGCCGGCCATCGCGACCGTCGCTGTGTTTGCCTTCGTCGGCAACTGGAACAACCTGCTGGCGCCGATCATCTACCTGCGGTCGCAGGACCTGTTCACCCTGCCGCTCGGCTTGCAGCTGTTCCAGGGGCAGTATCAGACGTTCTACAACCAGATGATGGCGGTCGCGCTGATCACCCTGCTGCCGATCCTGATCATCTTCGTGCTGGCCCAGCGGACCTTCATCGAGGGCGCCAACATCTCCGGCCTGGGAGGTCGTTGATCATGGACATCCCGTACCGCGTCGACGTCCGGCAGCAGGCCGGGACCGGCCGGCCGTGGCGCAAGGTCCATCTGGACTACCACAACACGCCGGCCGTGGGCGCCGTCGGCGACGGCTTCGACGCCGAGGAGTTCGTGGCCACGTTGAAGTCCGGCCACGTCGAGGCGGTGGTGGTCTTCGCCAAGGACATGCACGGCTACTTCTACTATCCGGCCAAGCGATCCGAGGCCGTCCATCCCGGCCTGTCCCGGGACCTGATGGGGGAGCAGCTCGAGGCCTGCCGGGCCGCCGGGATCAAGGTCTACACCTACTACTGCGTCACCTGGGATCACCTGCTGGCCGAGCAGCACCCGGACTGGCTGGTGATCAAGCGGGACCGGACCTCACACCTGCCGAAGTTCGACGAGACCCCGGGCTGGACCGGGCTGTGCCTGCGCAATCCCGACTTCGTCCGGCTGCTGCTGGACGACAGCACCGATCTGGTCCAGCGCTATCCGATGGACGGCGTCTGGTACGACATGCCATTCCCGATCGGCGGCGAGTGCTACTGCCACCTCTGTCTGGCCGCGCTGCGCGAGCAGGGGCTCGATCCGCTGGACGAGGAGGTGCAGCATGCCGACAAGCAGCGGCTCTGGGTCGACTGGCAGCGGCGCAGCGCCGAGCTGGTCGAGTCGCTGCGACCGGGCTGCGAAGTCGATCAGAACAACAACACCCGGCTCGGCCTCGGCGAGCGGGCGCCGTACCTGTCCAACATCGACATCGAGGCCCTGCCGACCGGCGGCTGGGGCTATCACTACTTCGACATCGACGTCCGCTACGCCCGCACGTTCGGGGTGCCGGTCTGCGGGATGACCGGACGGTTCCACCGGTCCTGGGCCGACTTCGGCGGGTTGAAGGAGCGCGGTCAGTTGCAGCTCGAGGTGGCCCGGATCATCGCCCAGGGTGCCCAGCTCTGCGTCGGTGATCAGGCGCCGCCGTCGGCCCGGCTCGACCCGGCGGTCTACGCCACCATCGGCTCGGCGTACCAGCGGATCGAGGAGCTGCAGGCCGAGCTCGCGGGCGCGGCGCCGGTGGTCGAGGCGGCGATCATCGCGGCCGGGCCGGTGCTGGCCGATCCGGGCCGGATCACCGATCGGCGATCACCGGCCACGGAGGACACGCGCTGGGCCGACGGGGTGACCGGGATGGCCGAGTTGCTGATCGATCACCGGGTGCAGTTCGACGTGGTCGAGCCGGACGCCCACCTGGCCGCCTACCGACTGCTGGTGCTGCCCGACCACACCACTGTGACGCCCGACCTGGCGTCCGCGCTGCAAGATCATCTGACCCGGGGCGGTGCGGTGATCGCCGCCGGAAACGCCTTGCAGGTCGGTGCGGAGGCCTGGCCGGACGGTGTCCATTATGCCGGCGCATCGCCGTACAGCGTCGAGTATCTGGTGCCGGACGCCGGCTTGATCAACAGTCGCGACTTCGGCTATGCCCTCTACGGTGCCGCCGGCCGCTATCGGGTCGACGACGCGGACGTGATCTTGGGCCGGATCGCCGAACCGATCTTCGAACGGACGCCGGAGCACTACACCAGCCACAGCTATTCCCCGGCCGGCCCGGTGACCGGGTATCCGGCAGCCTGGACCAGTGGCCGGTTCGGGGCGGTGGCGTTCTCCCTCGGCGCCGACCATCTGCAGACCGGCTACTGGGTCTACGGGCAGCTGTTCGGCCGGCTGCTGGAACTGGTGCTGCCGGACCGGCTGATCACCGGCGACCTGCCGCCGCAGCTGGAGGTGTCGATCACCCGGCGGCGGCACGCCGACGGTGATCACACTTTGCTGCACCTGGTGCCGCAATACACCCGGCGGCGCTGGGGGACCCGCGATGATCTCTACGGTCCGCAGCCGGTGCTGCACGACCTGTCGCTGTCGATCGCGGCCGACGGCGTGCCGTCCCGGGGAGGGATCCAGGCTCGGCTGCTCGGCGGCGGTCCGCAACCGAGGATCCGGATCGAAGCGGGCCGGATCGGCATCGAGGTGCCCCGGCTCGACGGTCCCGACATCATCGTCCTGTCCTGATCGTTCCAGGGCATGATCGTTCTGACCAGGGGAGGGTCGGCATGAGGGTCGCGTTGCACTCGATCCTGAAACCCGGCAACGAGGAGGCCTACGAGCGGGATCACGCGACGATCCCGGACGACCTGGCTGCGTCGTTCGCCCGGATCGGGATCTGGGACTGGACGATCTGGCGAAGCGGACTGGACCTGTTCCACCTCGTTGACTGCGATGATTTCCTTGCGGCGATGAAGGCGCTGGAGACCGACCCGGCCAACGAACGCTGGCAGGCCTTCATCGGGCCATACGTCGATCACTTCGTGAGCACCGGCGACGGTGCCGAGGGTCAGTTGCTCGGCCAGGTCTGGCGATTGGCCGATCAGCGGTCTGCGGGCGACCCGGTTCGGTAGCATCGCCGGGTGGCTCGACTGGTCGACGTTGCCGCGGCCGCCGGAGTGTCGGTCGGGCTGGTTTCGCGCGTGCTCAACAACGACCCCGCGACCCGGGCCACCGCGGAGACCCGGCAGCGGATCCTGCGCGCCGCCGACCGGCTCGGCTATCGGCCCAACCACACGGCGCGGGCGCTGAAGTCGGCCCGCACGTACACCATCGGGTTGGTCGTGCCGGACCTGACCAACGCCTTGTTCGCCGAGCTGATGCGCGGGGTGGAGGACGCTTCGGGCCGGCTCGGCTACACGGTGCTGCTCGGCCGGTCGGAGTCGCTGACCGACCGGGCCCGGATCTCCCGGCTGCTCGACGACGGCCGGGTGGACGGCTTCCTGCTGCAGGGCCGGGACGACGACACCACCCAATCGCTCGCAGCCGCGGTCGGCACGGCGCCGGTGGTCGTGATCAATTCCCGGATGCGCGGTCGTCGGGGCAGCGTGATGCTCGATGATCACGCGGCCGGCCGGGCTGCCACCGATCACCTGCTGCAACTCGGGCACCGGCGGATCGGCCTGCTGAACGGGCTGCGGTCACTGCCGACGGCCCGACTCCGCGGCGACGGCTTCCGGGCGGCGCTGCGGGACGCCGGGCTGCCGGCGCCGCCGAGCTTGATCACCTGGCACGGCTACACGGTGCCGGACGCCGCGCCCGCGCTGGAGAAGATCATGAACCTGCGGCAGCCGCCGACCGCCGTGGTGGTCGCGAACGTCAACGCGGCGATGGGGGTGCTGACCCACGCCCGGGAGCTCGGCCTGTCCGTCCCGGATGATCTTTCGGTGATCGCGATCCACGACGCCTGGACCGCCGACCACACCGGACCGCCGCTGACCACCGTGAAGCTGCCGCTCTACGAGCTGGGCCAACAGGCCGTCGAGGCCCTGCACCGCCGCCTCGAAGGCGACCCGGGCGAAGACCAGATCCTCGACACCATCCCCCCGGAGGTCGTCCCGCGCACCTCCGTCGCCGCCATCCTCTGACTCCGCCCCGGCAACCACAAACGCGACCGTTCGACTCATCCGCGACCGCTTGAACGGTCGCGGATAGTGCGAATGGTCGCGTTTGTGATCAAGGGTGGGGGTTGACAGTCCGTAGCGCGGTGGGGTTGCATCGCTCGAAATCGATTACACGGCCAGGAGGCAGTTCGATGCCGAACTCAACTCGCGGGCTCCGCCGGCTCAGTCTCACGCTCGCGCTCGTGCTGGTGATCGGCGCCTTCGCGTCCGGCACCGCCCCGACCGCCGCGGCGACGCCCGGATCCGCCCCGCAGTCAGCACCGAAGTCCGAACCCGTCCGGCACGGCGCGGTCGGCTGGGACACCTACCGTCAGCTCGATCGACTGGCCGAGATCGGCGGTGACTCCCGGGCCCTGCAGTTCTCCAGCTTCGACCGCACCGACGGCAACAACGACGGCTTCGACGGCGCCCACTCCTGCCTGCGGGAGACCGGCGACGGCTGCGTCATCGCCGAGCACCAAGGGGCCGGCGAGATCGCCTCGATCTGGTTCACCCGGGACGGCGGCGACGTCACCAACACCGGCAAGATCACGATCGAGCTGGACGGCGAGACGGTCGTCGACGCCTCGCTGCAGAAGGTCGTCGACGGCGAGCTCGGTGCCCCGTTCGTCTACCCCCTGGTGGCGAACGCCGATCAGAGCTCGGGCGGCGTGTACCTCAAGGTGCCGATGCCGTACCACTCAACGATGCGGGTGATCACTCAGCACAACCCGCTCTTCTACCACGTCAACTACCGCGAGTTCGCCGACCCGGCGGGCATCGCCACGTTCGATCCGGCCGACCAGGCGCTGGACGTGATCAAGACCCTGAAGGCCGCCGGCACCGCCGATCCGAAGCCGGCCCAGCCGAACTCACGCACCGTCGAGCAGATCGCCCGGATCGCGCCGAAGTCCTCCCTGGTGCTGGCCGAGAGCAGCCAGCCGGGGGCACTGACCGGGCTCGAGTTCCGGATCCCGCAACTGGCGACGAACCCGATCGATCGGACCGCCAAGGCTCCCGCCAAGCCTTCCCCGTCCGGGCTCGACCCGCGCAAGGCGCGCTGGATCCGGCCCGACCCGAAGACGGCCGCGCAGAGCGAGGAGAGCTCCCGGTCCGACCAGATCATGACCGGGGTGCGGCTCCGGATCACCTTCGACGGGAAGCAGACGGTTGACGCCCCGCTGGGCGAATTCTTCGGCAGCGGGCTCGGCCTGTATTCCGTTCAGTCGTTGATGTTCGGCATCGATCCGAAGACCAGGACGCTGCGCGCCTGGTGGCCGATGCCGTACGCGAGCAGCGCCAAGGTCGAGCTCTACAACGACTCCGCGATCACGATCCGCGGTGCCACCACCTCGGTCGCGATCTCCGACAATCCCGACTGGCGGGCGCAGCTCGACGCCGGCCTGGTCGGTCACTTCCGGGCCACGACCAACCGGGAGCGGACCGAGTTCGGCCGTGATCATGTCTTCCTCGACACGTCCGGCACCGGCCGAGTTGTCGGGGTCTCGCACACCGTAGAGGGCCTGATCCCGACCGGCAATCTGCGCAACTATCTGGAGGGCGACGAGCGGCTGTTCGTCGACGGCTCGGCCAGTCCGGATCAGCACGGCACCGGCACCGAGGACTTCTACGAGGGCGGTTGGTATTTCAACCGCGGCGTGTTCAGCGCCCCGTTGACCGGCAATCCGGCGCACGAGCTGAACGGTGGCGGCTGTCGCTACGACTGCACCGGGCTGTATCGGCTGCTGCTGGCCGAGGCGATCGACTTCTCCTCCCACGTCCGGTTCGGGATCGAGCACGGGCCGGGCGACGACGCCGACGCGGTCGAGGGCTCCACCACCTACTGGTACGGGACTCCGGAGCGCACCCTGCAATGGACCGATCGCCTCGACGTCGGTGCCGACGACAGCGAACAGGCCCACGATTACACCGCCGCCGATGCGGGTGAGGTGAAGACGGCGACGAGCTACTTCGAGGGTGTCGACGGTCCGGAAGAGCCGATCGTCCAGGACAGCAGGGCGGGCTCGGGCAAGATCACGTTCCGGCTGGCGGTCGCGGCCGACAACCTCGGCGTGACCTTGCGGCGGATCTCCGACCAGGGCAACCCCTACCAGTCGGCCGCCGTGACGATCGACGGTGAGCCGGCCGGCATCTGGTCCCAACCACTGGGCAACGATGATCGTCGCTGGCTGGACGACTTCTATCAGCTGCCCGCGGCCCTGACCGCCGGCCAGGAGTCGATCATGGTCGGCCTGACTCCGACCGACCGGAGCCCGGCCTGGAACGCGGCCGCCTACTACGCCCTCTCCCGCCGGGTGTCCGCACCGGACACCGAGAGCCCGACCATGATCGGCGGGCTGACGGCCGAGGCGGACGCGTTCACCTCGGTGGCCCTGACCTGGCAGGAGGCGACCGACGACGACTACGCGCCGAGCTATCAGGTCTACGCGTCGACGACAGCCGGTTTCACCCCGTCGGCGGACACCCTGGTCGGGGTCTCCCGCCGGACCGGCTTCGTGCACGAGGACCTCGACGTCCGGCAGACCTGGCACTACCGGGTCCGGGCCGTCGACGCCGCCGGGCACACGGGTGAGTTCTCACCCGAGGTCAGCGCGACCACCGGTGACACGCTGCGGATTGAGGCCGAGTCCCTGTTCGAGGACGCGATCGCGACCGGGCCGTTGCAGGTGCAGGGCAACTGCTGTGGCATCGAATGGTCCGGCGGCGCGCAACTCTGGTTCACGCCGACCGCCGCCGGCAACCAGGTCACCATGACCTTCGAGCTCGGCACCGCCGGCGCGTACTCGCTGACCGCGGTGCAGACCCTGGCCGCCGACTACGGCATCAACGTGCTGACCCTGGACGGCGAGCAGCTCGGCGAACCGTTCGACGCCTACAACTCGCCCGAGGTCCTGGTCAGCGACCCGATCGACTACGGATCCGTCCAACTGGACGCCGGCACGCACACCCTGGTCCTCGACGTCACCGGCAAGAACGCCGACGCGACCAGCTACATGGCCGGCCTCGACTACCTCCAACTCGAGCTGACCGACTGAGCCGTCGAATGCGCCGAGTGTGACGATTGGGGTTCACGCTCCCTGAGCTTGTCGAAGGGCAGGCCTGATGATCTTGGCCCTTCGACAGGCTCAGGGAACGAATCCCCAACGTCCCCATCCGTTCAGCGTCGGCTAGCTGACGAAACGGTCAGGCGAGGCCCTTCTCCTTGAGCCAGTCGCCGGCCACCACTCCGGCGTCGTCGTGGTCGGAGTCGACGCGCTTGTTCAGGGCGGTCAGGTCCTCGGTGGTCAGGGCTGCCTGGACGGCCTCGAGGGCGG
Organism: uncultured Actinomycetota bacterium; assembly: GCA_963746025.1. Classification (GTDB taxonomy): domain Bacteria; phylum Actinomycetota; class Actinomycetes; order Propionibacteriales; family Propionibacteriaceae; genus Microlunatus. The sequence continues at coordinate 5,802 of CAVUZU010000005.1, read as the reverse complement.
CCTTGGCCTCGGCGCTGCCGGCGACGGCGTCGGTGACCAGGGGGACCACGTTCTGCGGCAGGATCATCGACTCCGGGTCGGCCAGTTGGACGTAGCCGTTGTCGACGATCACGCTCTCGGTGGTGAAGAAGGTGGCGACCTGGATCTTGCCGTCGTTCAGGTCCCGCGACTTCACCGCCGGTGAGTCGTAGGGCTTGAACTCCTTGAACTTGGCTCCGTAGATCGATTCCAGCCCGCTCGGGCCGTAGGCGCGGGTGGCCAGTTCCGACGGGCCGCCGAGGATGGCGCCGGTCGAGATCTTCTTCAGGTCGGCCAGCGACGCGATGCCGTTCTGGTCCGCGTACTCCTTGGTCACCACGTAAACGTCCTGGTCAGCGGCCGGCGACGACTTCAGCACCTGCAGGCCGGACGGCAGCTTGTCCGGCAGCGCCGCCTCGACCTCTTGCTGGGTCTTGGCGGTGGACTCCTTGTCGTAGTTGAGCAGCAGGTTGCCGGTGTATTCCGGCACGATCGAGATCGTGCCTTCCTGCAGCGCCTTGAGGTAGACCTCGCGGTTGCCGATGTTGGCCTTGGTCGAGGCGTTCAGGCCCTTGGCCTTCAGCGCCTGGGCGTACAACTCGCCGAGCACCTGGGACTCGGTGAAGTTGGCCGAGCCGACGACGATCGCCTGCTGATCTCCCTGTCCGGACGGCGGGGCCGCGGACTGGTTGCCCAGGGGATCGGTGGTGCCGCCACAGCCGGCCAGGCCGAGGGCGAGGACGGCGGCGACGGTCGCGGTCAGGGTCTTGAGCTTCATGTCAGTGCCTCAGATCGTGATGATGAATTGTGCTCTGCTTGCAAGGCCACGGCCTGGTCGGCCGCGCGTCGTGCGCGGGTCGTCCGACCGGCCAGCCATCCCACTCCACTCAGTAACACGTCGAGCACGATGGCTAATCCCGCGATCAACGCCGCACCGGCGAACATCTGCGGGTAGTCGTTCTGCCGCTGGCCGCTGATCAACAGCTGGCCCAGCGCTCCGCCGGCGGCGAACGCGGCCACCGTGGCCGTCGCCACCACCTGCAGCGTCGCGCTGCGCAGGCCGGAGATCACCAGCGGCAGCGCCAGCGGCCATTCCACCTGGGCGACGATCTGGGTCTCGGTCAGTCCGATCGCCCGGGCCGCGTGCACCGCCTCCTGGTCGGCGCCGCCGATCCCGGCCGCGGTCGCGGTCAGGATCGCCGGCAGCGCCAGGATCGCCAGCACCGGGACGATCTTCTCCGCGCCGGTGCCGAGCAGCACCACGACCAGGACCAGCAGGCCGAGGGTCGGGATCGCCCGGGCGGCGTTGCTGGTGCCGATCACCAGGAACGAGCCACGCCCGGTGTGGCCGATCAGGATGCCGATCGGGATGGCGATCACCGCGCCGATCAACACCGCGGCCGCGGTGTAGGCCAGGTGCTGCAACAAAAGGTCGAGGGATATAAGCGTCATCCGGCCAGTTGGCCGGGTCGAACCGATTCAAGCACAGGTTCATGCCAGCCTCCGTCCCCGGGCCCAGGGCAGCGTGCCGTGTTTGATCAACAGGATCAGGGCATCGGCGAGCAGCGCGAGCAGCAGGCTGAACGCGAGGCCGGCGACGATCGGCGTCAGGAACGAACTGCGCAACCCCTGGTCGAACAGCTGTCCCAGCGCCCCCGCCGACCACGGCGGCCACGCTCACCATCGCGATGTTGGAGACGGTGACCACCCGCAACCCGGCGAAGATCACCGGCATCGCGAGCGGCAGCTCGACCACCAGCAGCCGCGGACCCAGCCGTAGCCGATCGCCGAGGCGGCCTGCTTGACTGTGTCCGGCACCGAGCGCAGCCCGTCGACCACGCTGCGGATCAGCAGGGCGATGGAATAGATCGCCAGCGCGACGGCGACGTTGATCGGACTCAGGATCGAGGTCCGCAGGATCGCCGGCAGGGCCACGAACAGGGCCAGCGACGGCACCGAATAGATCGCGCCGAGCACGGCCAGCAGGCCGTTCGCGCCCTTCCCGGTGAGGAAGATCAATGGCCCAGCGGATCGAGATGATCACGGCGATCAGCACCGGGATGATCGACAGCGCGATGTGCTCGAGCAACAGCGAACCGATGTTCATCCCGGTGGACCAGTTGCGGGCGATCCAGCCGAGATCGATCGAGGTGTCGATCATGGCGCGGCCTCGGCCGGTCCGGCCTCCTCGAGCGAGCCCTGCGCCTCGAGCGTGCGGTGCTCGGCGAGCTGGGCCGGCGCGGCCTCGGGATCGACCACACCGGCATAGCGGCCGTCCCGGACCGCGACGGCCAGCCCGGCCGGCGACGTCAGCGCCGCGTCCAGGGCGACCCGGAGCGTGTCGGTGCCGGGATCGAACGTGCTGCCGAGCGGCACCGGCGCCTTGTCCTCGCGCAGCCCGGCCCAGCCGATCGGGCGGCCGGCCTCGTCGAGCAGCAGCTTCCGCTCCTCGGCGCTCTCGGCGTCGGTCGTGGTCGGCACCTCGTCCAGGGTCAGCCGGTCGGACGCCTGGAAGGACAGTGACCGATAGCCCCGGTCCTTGCCGACGAAGCCCTCGACGAACACGTCCGACGGCTCCTCCAGCAACTGCTGCGGGGTGCGGCCTGGGCCAGGATGCCGCCGAACCGGAGGATCGCGACCTGGTCGCCCAGCTCGATCGCCTCGTCGATGTCGTGGGTGATCATGATGATCGTCTTGCTCAGCTCCCGCTGCAGGCCGAGGAACAGCTCGTGCAGCTCGGCCCGGACCACCGGATCGACGGCCGAGAACGGCTCGTCCATCAGCATCACCAACGGGTCCGCCGCCAGCGCCCGGGCGACGCCGACCCGCTGCTGCTGGCCACCGGACAACTGACCGGGGAACCGGCGGGCCATCGCCGGATCGAGCCCGACCGCCTGGATCAGCTTCATCGACCGGGCCCGGGTCTTGGCCTTGGTCCAGCCGAGCAGTGCGGGCACGGTGCCGATGTTGTCCAGCACCGTCCGGTGCGGAACAGACCGCCGCTCTGGATCACATACCCCATCTGTCGGCGCAGCGTGGTCACCGGTCGGGTGGACAGCGGCTCCTGGTCCCAGAGGATCAGGCCGGCGCTCGGCTCGAGCATCCGGTTGACCATCCGCAGGGTGGTCGTCTTGCCACAGCCGGACGGGCCGACGATGACGGTGACCAGGTCGGACGGGACGACCAGGCTCAGCTCGGAGACGGCCGTGGTGCCGTCGGGATAGGTCTTGCTGACCCCTTGGAACTCGATCATGGCGCCGCCGGAGTCAGCGGCCCCGGTCGGGTGGGCCGCGCCGATCGGACTCGGGTGCTTTTCATCGAGTGCTTCCGCCCTCGTCGGTAGGTTGCTCGAGTGCTTCCCTGCTGAACACGCTGAGCGTTCGGATCTTCCTCGGTCCACCGAATCCCTGGTGGGACGCGATCCGTCAAAAATGACCCTATCCACTCCGGCTGACATCGACGCGGAGTTCCGCACGTCGAGTCGGGCGGCCGGGGCCCCGGAACTGCTCGGAACCGGGGCCGATCGTTTGCACTCACGATAGGAGAGTGCTAAACATTGATTGGCACTCTCGGTGCGAGAGTGCTACTCACGGGTGGTGAGTCCCAGTCGGGGCGTCCGTCGCGGGCACCGCCGGTGAGGAGGCCATTTTGTCAACCGTTGGCGGTGGGATCATCCACCGCCAGCACGCGGGAGGACTCGCGGAGAACAATGCCCAAACTCATTCAATTCAACACCGAGGCGCGACGGGGCCTCGAGCGGGGGATGAACCTGCTCGCCGACGCCGTCAAGGTCACCCTCGGTCCCAAGGGCCGCAACGTCGTGCTCGAGAAGAAGTGGGGCGCGCCCACCATCACCAACGATGGTGTCAGCATCGCCAAGGAGATCAAGCTCGAGGATCCGTACGAGAAGATCGGCGCCGAGCTGGTCGAGGAAGTTGCCAAGAAGACCGACGATGTCGCGGGTGACGGAACCACCACCGCCACCGTGCTCGCTCAGGCGATGGTCCGCGAGGGCCTCCGCAACGTGACCGCCGGCGCCAACCCGATGAGCGCTCAAGCGGGGCATCAAGAAGGCCGTCGCCGCGATCGTCGAGCAGCTCGCGCTTGCCGCCACACCGATGTGGAGACCAAGGAGCAGATCGCTGCCACCGCCTCCATCTCCGCCGGCGACCCGAGCGTCGGCGAGATCATCGCCGAGGCGATGGACAAGGTCGGCAAGGAAGGTGTCATCACCGTCGACGAGTCGAACACCTTCGGTCTGGAGCTGAAGACTGTCACCGAGGGCATGCGGTTCAGACAAGGGCTACATCTCGCCCTACTTCGTCACCGACACCGAGCGGATGGAGACCGTCCTCGACGATCCGTACGTCCTGATCGTCAACTCCAAGATCAGCAGCCTGAAGGACGTGCTGCCGGTGCTGGAGAAGGTCATGCAGAGCGGCAAGTCGCTCGTCGTGATCTCCGAGGACGTCGACGGCGAGGCTCTGGCCGCGCTGATCGTGAACAAGATCCGTGGCACGTTCAAGTCCGTCGCCGTCAAGGCCCCGGGCTTCGGCGACCGCCGTAAGGCCATGCTGACCGACATCGCCATCCTGACCGGTGGCCAGGTCGTGTCCGAAGAGGTCGGCCTCAAGCTCGACGGCGTCGGGCTCGAGCTGCTGGGCAAGGCTCGCCAGGTCCTGGTGACCAAGGACGAGACCACCATCATCGAGGGTGGTGGCGACTCCGACCAGATCGCCGGCCGGGTCAGCCCAGTCCGCACCGAGATCGAGAACAGCGACTCCGACTACGACCGCGAGAAGCTGCAGGAGCGGCTCGCCAAGCTGGCCGGCGGCGTTGCCGTCATCAAGGTCGGCGCGGCTTCCGGGTCGAGCTCAAGGAGCGCAAGCACCGCGTCGAGGACGCCGTTCGCAACGCGAAGGCCGCCGTCGAGGAGGGCATCGTCGCCGGAGGCGGCGTGGCTCTGGTGCAGGCCACCAAGCTCGCGTTCGAGAACCTGTCGATCTTGACCGGCGACGAGGCCATCGGCGCGAACATCGTCAGGGTCGCCGCCGAGGCGCCGCTGAAGCAGATCGCCATCAACGCCGGCCTCGAGGGCGGCGTCGTGGCGGAGAAGGTGAAGGGCCTGCCGGCCGGACACGGACTGAACGCAGCGACCGGCGAGTACGAGGACCTGCTCGCCGCCGGTGTGCCGGACCCGACCAAGGTGACCCGCTCGGCGCTGCAGAACGCCGCGTCGATCGCCGCGCTGTTCCTCACCACCGAGGCCGTCATCGCCGACAAGCCGGAGAAGGCTCCCCTGGCCATGCCGGCCGGTGGCGACGGTGGCATGGGTCGGCATGGACTTCTGAGTCCAGCCAGTACGTCTGCACCAACGTAAGACGGACAGGGGCGGTGGCCCGGACTTCTCAGCGGTCCGGGGCGCCGCCCCTGATCCATGCCTCCAGGCGCCGGGCTTCAGCCGCGGCGGAAATCGGGCAGCGCGGCCAGTTGAGCGGCGGCCAGCACGACGGCGGCGCCGAGGTAGAACCAGCCGATCGGTGGCTCGACCAGCAGCGGGGTGATCGCGAACACCGCGACACTCACCCAGGTGACGCCCCAGGCCCACGGCACCCGATTGCGGTACGGGATCAACAGCACGATCAGTGCGTAGACGTTCAGGGCCGCGAACACCGTGAGCAGCAACCGGTCGGTGTCGGTGTCGGCATAGGTGGCCACGCCGACGACGTGATTGATCGCGAAGCCGGCGATCAGGAAGATCAGCACGCCCCAGGCGATCCGGGC
>CAVUZU010000004.1:0-727423 GCA_963746025.1 uncultured Actinomycetota bacterium | reverse complement strand
CGAAGACACCCTCCTGCCAAGCCTGAGCGAGCCAGGTGAGCATCAGCCGGAAGTTCTCGGTCTCGCACCCGTGGACCAGCTTGCCACTCTCGTCCCGCTGCCAGTCGGCGCCGACCTTGAACAGCCGCCGCCACATGATCGGCTCGTACTTGTTGACCCCGTAGACCACCCGGCCTCCGGAGTCCTTGCCGAGGGCACTGATCTCCTTGAGCATGATCAACAACTGGTCGGCGTCGGTCGGTGCGGCACCGATGCTGGTCTGCCCGGCCAGATCCGTCCTGATGATCGGGAAGTTGGTGATCGGCGGGACGAGCGAGGGGACCTGATAGATGCGGCCGTCCTTGAGACTGGCCTGCCAGATGTGTCCCTGCCGGGCGGCCAGGTTGGGCCACCGGAGGATCTTGTCTCCGGCGAGGAGCTCACTGAGATCGAGGAAAGCGCCGTCGCGAATGCCCTGCAAGTTGACCGCGCTCTGGTCGTTCAGGAAGACGAGGTCGGGGATCTCGCCCGAAGCGAGCATGGTCGAGAACTTCTCGTCGTAGACCGGCTGCGGGACGAACTGCGGCTCGAAGCTGACCCCGAGACGCTTGTTCAGCTCCGTCCAATACGGATTCTTGTCGAGCGGCTTGGGCGGGTCGCCCCAGGTGAGCTGGAACGTGGTGACGGTGCCGCCGGAGCCGGGTGCGCGATCCACGGACCTGAAGTACGTCTGAGGCGCATCGGTGTAGATCGGGAGCATGCCCGAGATGTCGCTGGTGAAATAGGGCTTGATGTCGAGGGTCGGGGCGGCCCGATAGTTCGGCAGTGTGAATTCGACACCTTCCGCGGCCGGGCCCGCATCGTTGGAACATGCGCCGAGCACTCCGCCGGCGGCGAGGCCGCCGGCTCCGAAGCCAGCGGCTCGGAGGAACGTACGACGGGACAGTGCGACCATGGCTGGTCCTCCTGCGGCGTTGATGGAGGTTGACAGAACGTACGGATGAGCCGGGCGTCCCCCGCCCTGCCAACGTGATCGGCACGCGAACGATGCGCGCCGGGATAACGTTATCCAGCCTAACCGGACTTCAGGAAAACGTCTATCCTGTCGATCATGAACGCCCCGAAGTCCTACCGAGCGCCGGTGCTCGCCGACGTCGCCAAGGCGGCCAACGTCTCCGTCCCGACCGTCTCGCGGGTGCTCACCGGTACCAAGTACGTTGCGCCCGAGCTGAAGGAGCGCGTCCACGATGCGATCGCCGCCCTCGGCTACCGGCCCAACGGGGCGGCCCGGTCGCTGCGTTCGAGCCAGCGCACGCTGGTGTCGGTGCTCGCCGGCGGCACCGCCAACTACGGCTACGCGCTGACGATCCAGGGCATCGAGATCGCCGCGAGGCAGGCCGGCATGGCCGTGTCGATCACGGTGGTGGAGTCGGCTTCCGACGAGCACGTGAAGCGGGCCGTGGATCTGACGTTGTCCCAGCCGACCGCCGGCGTGATCGTCCTGGAGTTCGACCGCGCCGGCCTGCGGGCGTCGCGGTCCCTTCCGGACGGTCTGCCGTCGGTGGTGGCGGGCGGCGGCTCGCGGCGGGTCGGCCCGATCCCGGCGGCCCTGATCGACGAGCGCGCCGCCGGCCGCCGGGCCACCGAATACCTGCTCCGCCTGGGACACCGGACCGTGCACCACGTGGCCGGGCCGACCGAGGGCAAGCACTCCGGGCGGACCGAGGGCTGGCGGGCGGCGCTGAAGGCGGCCGGCCCCCCCGTGCCGCAGATCATGAACGCCGAGTGGGACGTACGGTCGGGTTATCGGTGGGGCGAGCGGCTCGCCGGGCGGAACGACGTCACCGCCGTGTTCTGCGGCAACGACGAGATCGCCCTCGGCGTCATGCGCGCCCTGACGGACCGCGGCCTCGACGTGCCCGGGGACGTCTCCATCATCGGCTTCGACGACCAGCCCCTGGTCTCGCTGTGGCGACCGGCGTTGACGACCGTGGACCAGGACTTCGAGGACCTCGGATCCCGCGCGTTCGGCCTGCTGTTACGGCAGACCGAAGGCGAGACCGACCTGCCCGCCTCGGTAGCCACCCCCGAGCTGGTGATCCGCGAGTCGACCGCGCCGCCACCGCCCCGCTGACGAAGAGTGCCGGACCGCTCAGTGAGTGGACGCAAATGGCAACTGGAAGCGCAGAAATCGTGGCCAGGGCGTCCACTCGGCGCAGGGGTTCCATGGACGATCCATCCGCCATCGACGCAGGCCACGTCTATTCGATGTGGGTCTCCCCTCCGGGATGTCGCGAATGTGCCCCGATCCCGAACCTATCCGGGATTTCCACGTGGAATGGTCAAACTCGGGGCACATTCGCGACATCCCCTACCTAACGCACGCTCCCAAAGACGCGGAGCTCAGCGATGTTCAGGTAGTAGCGGAACTCCGCGACCGGGACCGACGGGCCGTTGCGGACTCGCAGGTAGCGCCAGGCACCGTCGTCGAGCGACGGAAGGTTCTGCCAGGCGAGGGTCTTGAAGGTCGGGTCGGTCAGCCGGGTCCACTGGTTCAGGTCGTTCGACCCTTCGAAGACCAGGCCTTCCATCCTGGCCAGGTTTCTCTCGTCCTGGCGCGCCAGGAAGTCGATCCGGTCGATCGAGACCGCGGCGCCCTGGCCGAGGTCCCAGATCAGGCTGGCCTCGCTCTCGACATCGGCGACATCGGCGAACGTGGCGACGTTGCCGTCGAACACGGCCTTCGAGTGGGCGACCTTCCCCGGGTCGGGTTCGCCGTCAGCACCTATCACCGTGGCCGTTCCCCCGACATCCGTCAGGTGGTGATCATCGGAATAGTAGAGCGCGGTGAAGTCGGTGGTGCCGGTCACGGTCGCCGCGGCCTTGCCGTCTTCGGTGGTGTAGTCGATGGTGATCGGCACCGGCCCGGCGGGATGGCCCTCGGTCAGTACGGCACTGGCCGTCCAGGTCAGTCCGTCCGTGCTGACCGCCTCGACCGCCTGGCCCGCAATCGTCACCGAGACGTCGCTGATCGGCTTCGGGCTGGAGAAGGCCAGCTTCGCCGTGTCAGCGGGCGTCACCCGTTCGCGCAGGGCGTCGGCAGAGGTGAGCGAGACGTCGGCGACCGTCCCCGGCACCTCGCTGCGGTCGCCGAAGATCCGGAACTCGCCGATCGACCAGATGCCCGGGCCGGCCGGGTCGATCGGGATGCCGGGCTCGTCGACCTGGAGCTTGACGTAGCGGTATTTCTTGCCCCGTTGATCATCGACGACGTCGATGGACTCCTGGTCGTTGGTGTCGCCGCTCACCCGCTCGGACAGCTTGGTCCAGGCGATCCCGTCGTTCGAGCCGTACACGTTGGTGCCCTGGGAGCGCATCGGGAACGAGAAGCGCGCCCGGAAGCCGAACCGCTCGGCCGCTACCCGATACCGGGGACCGAAGTCGAGCACGAACGAGGCGACCCTCAGGTCTCCGGAGTGGCTGTGCTTGTTGCCGTCGGCCAAGGCGGTCACCCCTGAGGCTGAGATCCCCGACGGCCTGACCATGGCCCGGAAGTCGAGCGTCCCGTCGGCCAGGCGCGGGTTGAGCAACTCGAGCGCCTCGACCGCGCCGCGAAGCTCCTCGAAGGCGGTCCGGAACTCCTGGTCGGTGCCGGATTCCGCGGCCGCCTTCGCCCGAACCCGGGCGACCTCGAAGCTCTCCCGACTCACGGTCGTGTACGCGGCGTCCGGGTCGACGTGGTCCTTGAGCAGAGCGTCGATCACCTTCGGCCGGTTCGGCGCCACGACGAACTCGAAGGTCCGCGCCGCGACGGTCCTGCCGTCATCGGCGACCACCTGTACCGAGCGCGCCCCCGGGCACCGCGGACAGTCGTACGTCCGGTCGCGGCTCTCCGGCTTCCAGGTCAGGCCGCCGGTATCCGGGTCGAACGTCGCCGACTTCGGCAGCCCGACCGCCTCGTACGAGATCGACCCACCGGCGTCGGCGGCGGACAGATCGAATGCGGATTCGGCACCCACCCACAGGTACTCGCGGTCGCGCTCCTGCTGGAACACCGGCGGGGTCAGCTCGGTGTCCGCCGCGAAGGTGATGGTGTCCAGGTCGACGGTGGTGCCGTCCTTGCCGGTCAGCCGATAGAAATGCGCGTTCTCCCGGCCCGGTCGGTAGGTCACATACCGCCATTCCCCGCCCGTGTCGGGCAGCTCGATCGTGGCGATCGTGACCGGCAGGTCCTCGTACTCGTTGAGCTTGTTGGGCGCCTCCTTGTCGAGCACCTCGAGCTCGGCCGGACCGTCGGTGCGCACCCGCAGACCCATTCGGCTGCTGCCCCACATCAGTCGGGTGGCAACGGTGGTTGTTCCTTGCTCGTCGACGTGGGCGCGGGTGAAGGTCCGCCCGTCCTGGGTGACGAGCTCGCTCCGGTCGTCGAGCTGGAGGGTGTGGCGCGGCCCGAACGACGGCTTGGACTCCGCCACCGAGGCCGGCTCGGTCCCCTTGATCTCCTCGGGAATGGCGACCCAGTATTCGGGGTTCTTGTCGCCCGGCTCCCAGAAGGGCCTGACTCCCGTGCCGTAGTAGGAGGTGGTGCCGTCCAGGCGCTCGAACAACCGGGCCAGCCAGGGCGCTTCGGTCTCGACGTCGACGTCCCGCTCGATCGCGTACTCGTAGTACAGCTCGGCGATCGAGATCATGTTGTAGATGCGGCCGCGGTACGACTGCGAGACGGTGCCGTTCCAGCCGTCGCCGCGCTCGTCGACCCAGGGAATCCAGGAGCCCATCATGAAGCGGTAGAACTGCTCGGCGCCCTGGAGTAGCCGCCGATCGAGGAAGTCGTACGCGCTCACCGCGTCCGCGGCGGTCGAGACGGTCCCGCCGACCGGATCGACCTTGGTGTCCTGGACCTCGACCATGCGGGCCAGGCCGGCGAAGTTGTCGATGTTGGTCTCGCCGTGGGCCTGGTCGCGGCCCATCTCGCGGACCTGGACGAAGTCGTGGCCGTACGGGTTGATCGGATCGCCGGCCTTGATCAGCGGCATTTGCTTCGCCATCGAGCCGTTGGAGTAGCCATCGAACGTGGAGTTGACGGTGAACCACTCGACACCCTTCGCATACCCCTCGGCGTCGTCGGCATAGATCGCGGTCGCGATGCGGCCGAACAGGCCGAAGTTGTGCTGGTTCATCCACTTCTGGTTGGAGTACAGGAAGGTTGCCACCACGGGGTTCGCGAAGTTGGTGAGGAGGCGATCGTCATCCGCGGCGCTCCACCCGACGTTGTAGCCGTCCTGGGTGCCGGGAGTGTCGTCGGCCACTGGTTCGGTGGCGCGGATGATCTCCGCGGCCATCAGGAACTGGTACAGCGGGTGGCCGGTGTGAATGTGGGCGTCCGGAAAATATCGGTAGCCGTTCGGGTCCATGTCGGCCCAGGTGCGCAGGACCTGGATCGCGTTCTTCCGGTAGACCTCGTTGCCGGTCATCACCCACATCAGGGACTGGGTGAGCGCGCCGAAGGAGTCGTTGGTCTCCCGGTTACGCAAGCCGACGTGGGTGAAGTTCCGGTCGGCCGCCTTGTCCGGTTCGGCGGCGGACTTGGAATTCTGCGCTCGAAAGGTGGTCGACGCGAAGCCGGTCGTCGTCATGGTCTCGAAGTAGGAGGCCCAGGGTTCCTCGCCGGAGCGGACCAGTTCCTGGGCGCTTCGCAGGTCCGCCGCCGACAGGCCGACGCCGGGATGGACGAAGCCGGCGTCGCTGGTGGTCTCGGCGATCTTCACCTGGTGGTCGGTGAGCAGGTCTTGATAGGTCGCAACCTCGGCGGAGGCGGGTACTGCGACCGTCACCGGGCTCATCCCCACCGCCAGTGCCGCGACCACGGCCGCAAGCCGCATCAGTCCACGCTCTCGTACTCGCGTCATTGCCAGTCCCCTCATCGATGGTCGAGATGCGAGGATAACGATATCCCGGCTGTTCGAGGCATGACAAGGCCCTCGGGAACGCTCTGGGACACCCTGGTCAGAGGCCGCCGCGGGAGAAGTCCGCGAGCAACTGCGGCACGGCGCTGTCCACGCCGACCAGGTCGAGCATCCCCGGATCACGCGGATCGGCGAGGCTGAACCCGGTCGAGGTCATCCCCCACACGGCCAGCCGGGCCGGGATGCCGGTCCTGCGCCGATACTCGGCCAGGGCCTGATGCGGGTGGATCCTCCCGGCCCAGGTCTCGTTGTCCGTGATCACCAGAAAGGTGTCGACCTCGAGCCCGTACTCCAGGGCTTTGATCATCGGCAGGGAGCAGTCGGTGCCGCCGAACGGCAGCGCGGACACGGTCATGATCACGTCCTCCAACCGCTGTCGTGGCCCGATCGTCAGCTCGGTCAGCGCGGTGGACCCCCAGCCGCCCGACCCCGCGGTGAAGCCGTAGACGGCGGACTTCGGCTCGGTCGCCACGGTGATCATGGACATCGCCGCCGACGCTTCGCGCGCGGTCAGCGGGCCGCCGCCGATCCGCGCCTGCATCGACCCGGACACGTCCAAACCGATCATGGTCCGCCGGCCGGCCGGCACGACGTTGCCGAAGGTGGTGTAGAAGGCCGCGTCGAGCGCGTCCAGCACCGGCCGGGCCGGGGTCCAGGTCGACGAGCCGCGGAACGACCGCCCGGCCGCATAGGTGCGCAACGCGACGAGCACGTTGAACGGATGGATCCGGGCCCGGCTCAACCGCTCCGGATCGGTCAACTGCGCCACCACCTCGTCGGTGCGGTCACCGGCCCGAAGGCCGCCGCCGATCACCTCGAGCCGGGTCAGCCGCGGCAACTGCCGGATCAGCGCGGTCATCGGCAGCCCGGTCTCGATCAGCGCCTGCCAGACCTCCCGCTCGGTCAGCGCCGCGTCCGGCAGCATCTCCCAGGACAACCGGTAATCCTTGATCAACCGGGTCCAGTCCGCGGTCGACGTAGCGGCCTGCGCGGCGACGAAGCCGTGCACCAGCCGCGGCAGCTGATAGGACAGGTCGTCCTGGGCGACCCAGCGATACAGGGCGTTCCGCAGTTGATCATCGGTCTTCGGGTGGATCAGCCGGAGCAGGTCGCGCTGGCTGAAGCCCTCCCGGCTGCGGTACTTCACCAGTTGGTACGCGAGCGCGTCGGGCTCCTTGCCGTCGTACCAGCGCCGGGCCGCCCGCATCAGGCCGGAACCCCAGCCGCGGAACTGAGTCACGTACTTGGCGAACAGCATCAGGTGGGTCCCGGTGCGCAGCACGTCCGGCAGCGCGGCGAAGGCGGCCGCCCGGCCCTCGGCCCGCTCCGACGCGGCAGCCACGGCCAGCGCGAAGATCGTCGGCTGCTGCTTCGGCGCGCGACCGGCGAGTGACACCTCGCGAATGATCTCGACCAGCCGGACCGGATCGTCGGCGGCGAACGCGATCACGTCGGCCGCGTTCTCCCGGGTCAGGTCCGCCTCGCCCTGGTAGTACGTCCCGCCGCTGGTGCCGATGATCAGGAACCGGCGCAGTCGCTGCTCCGGGGTGATCTCGAAGACCTGGCCGCCGGCGTGGTTCGGCACCTGGTCCGGGGACGTCGGCAGCGACTGCAGCGTGCGCCGGGTCGAGATCCGAGCCAGCGGATCCGAGCCGTTGTCCATGATCATCTCCCCCACGATCGGCCGAATGGTGTGCGGTGACCCTCAGACAAGTGATCAACAACCCGATATTCCAACGCTCTGCCACTGAGCTACGGCGAAACAGAGTTCCGCCGGCGGGACTCGAACCCGCGACCGATGGATCAGAGTTAACGGACTGTCTTCGGTCTGAGGGCCACCGAGCGTCAATGCTACGACCAGGCACGTCACTCCGCCACAGAAATTCCTCCGATCGCCTACAGTGGCGCAATCAACGGTGATGCGGAGGATCGATGAACTCCCCTGATTCGACTGCAAGAATTTCAGGTTCGACCGCGGCGGACCGGCGCCGCGTCGCGCTGGCCACGACAGTCGGTACCACGATCGAGTGGTACGACTTCTTCATCTACGCCAGCGCCGCCGGCCTGGTGTTCGCCCAGCTCTACTTCCGGCCGGCCGGCGACCAGATCGCGCTGCTGCTCTCGTTCGCCTCGGTCGGCGTCAGCTTCCTGTTCCGGCCCCTCGGCGCGTTCCTGGCCGGTCATCTCGGTGACCTGATCGGCCGCAAGGCGATGCTGGTCGTGACGCTGATCTTGATGGGCGCCGCCACTACGTTGATCGGGGTGCTGCCGACCTACGAGTCGGCCGGCGTGATCGCACCGGTCTGCCTGTTGATCTTGCGGATCCTGCAGGGCCTGTCCGCCGGCGGCGAATGGGGCGGCGCGATCTTGCTGGCGGTGGAGCACGCGCCGGAGGGCCGGCGCGGCCGGTTCGGCGCCTTCCCCCAGCTCGGCCCGCCGTTGGGCCTGCTCGCGGCGTCGGGCATGTTCGCCCTGATGGCCGTGATCGCTCCCGGGGAGGCGTTCGCCGCCTGGGGCTGGCGGGTGCCGTTCCTGGTCAGCGTGGTGCTGATCGCGGTCGGGCTGGTCGTCCGGACCAGGGTCGCCGAGAGCCCGGTCTTCGCCGACCTGGCGCAGCGCCGGCGGCGGACCGCGGTGCCGATCGTGCGATTGTTCCGGCTGCACACGCCGATCGTGATCCTGGCCGCGCTCACCTTCGCCGGCAACAACGCCGCCGGATACATGACGACCGGCGGCTACATCCAGAACTACGCGACGAATCCGGACGGCCCGCTGCGGCTGGACCGGGCGCCGGTGCTGCTCGCGGTCACCGCCTCGGCCGTGGTCTGGGGCGTCTTCACCTGGCTCGGCGGGACGCTGTCGGACCGGATCGGCCGGCGCACCACCTACCTGATCGGCTGGGGCTGTCAACTGCTCACCGTGTTCCCGATGTTCTGGCTGGTGAACACCGGCGATCTCCGACTGCTCGCGCTCGGGCTGGCCCTGTTCACGATCGGCAACGGCCTCACCTACGGCCCGCAGGCGGCGTTCTTCGCCGAGTTGTTCCCGGCCTCGATCCGCTACTCCGGCGTCGCGATCTCGTACGCGATCGGTGCGATCCTGGGCGGCGCCTTCGCGCCGACCATCGCGACCGCCCTGGTCCAGCAGTTCCACACGACCAACGCCGTCGCGGTCTACCTGTCGGTGCTGACCGTGATCGCGGCGGCCGCGACCTTCCTGCTCCGGGACCGCACCGGCATCCCGCTCGACCCCGACCACGAGGCCGAGCAGGCCCGCGGCGCGACGATCCTCTCCCGCTGATCGAGACCCGTCCACGACCGGCCCCCGCGATCTTGACTCCGGTCGGTCCGTGTCCGTACCGTAACCGAAAACGATTTCATGGAACCCGAGGAAGTGAGCCATGCACCCGCAACCCATCTCTCGTCGCCGCCTGCTCGGCACCACCGCCGTGGCCGGACTGGCCGGCGCCGGTCTCGCCGCCGCCCCACAGATCGGACACAGCACCCCGACCGCGGCCGCCGCGGACTCGGTGATCGTCGATGGCGTCAAGATCACCAAGGTCAAGAACCTCACCGGGGTGGACATCACCGGCAAGTTCGGGCTGCACTGGGTCGACCTCGGTGCCGTGGCCCGCTGCCCCGACGGCCGCAGCCTGTACGTGTTCGGCGACAGCTTCGGCCCGGCCTGGGGCGAGAACTGGCGCTCCCCCACCGCACTCTGGTCGAAGACCCGCGACCGCGACCTGGCCAAGGGGGTCGTGTTCAGCGGCACCCCCGGCGGCAACGGCAAGCAACTCATCCCGTACGAGCACGGCGACGAGATCTCGACGATCATCCCGTCGGACGTGATCACCATCGGCCGCAAGATGTATCTGCACGCCGTGGTCAACCAGGGCTTCGGCAACGTGATCTGGAGCGGCATCTGGGTCTCGGAGGACAACGGCGAGAACTGGGAGGACTCCGGCGCCCGCTTCCCCGGGCCCGCCTACGACAAGCGTTGGCAACTGGCCAGCTGGGACATCGGTCGGGACGGCTGGCTCTACGTCTACACCTCGGAGTTCCTCCGGGAGAGCTCGATGATCTTGCACCGGGTCCGGCCCTGGCACATCACCGAACCCGACAAATACCAGCCGTGGGGCAAGAAGAACGGCCACTGGCGCTGGGGCGTCGAGCCGACCCCGCTGTCCGATCGCATCATCGGCGAGAACTCGCTGCGCCGGTTCGGTGACCGCTGGCTGCACACCTGGTTCAACGGCCCCGACTACCGGATCGACGCGCAGGTGCTGAAGCATCCGACCCAGGACCCGAACACGGCCAAGACCTTCACGCTGCTGCACGGGACCAGCTGGGACAACCAGGACGTCAACCACCTGGCCCAGCTGTACGGCAGCTACGCCATCCCGGGCTCGCGGCTGGACGACGTGCATCTGACCGTGAGCCAGTGGAACACCAGCGACAACAGCGTCTACCACGTGATGCAGTACCGGTTCCAGGGCCTGGACGACTACGACTGGCGCCCGTGATCAACCGCTGCTGAGCTAACTGGCGGCCCTGGCTTGTGGTCGGAGCCCCGCCTGCGCCTGGACTTCGCGCATGTGCGGGGCCACGACGGCGGTGGAGATCCGGCAGTCGGCGACGTAGAGCCCACTGCCGGAGCCGGCCAGCCAGGCCGACAGCTCATCAAGATCATCGAGGGTACGGACGACGCGACCGGCGGCGCCGACGGCCCGGCCCAGGCCGGCGAAGTCGACGCCGCCGATCTGCATCGGCCCGGGGTCGAGGCCGCGGCTGCCGTACTGGTGCACCTCGGCCCCGTACACCCCGTCGTTGAAGATGATCATCACGGCCCGGCGAGCGGCACGGGCCAGGCTCTCCAGGTCGGCCAGGGCCATCAACGCACCGCCGTCACCCGAGGCCAGCACGAGGGTCGATTCCGGCCGGGCCCGCGCCGCACCGACCGCGCTGGACAGGCCGAGCCCGATCGTCTGGTACGCGGTGCCGACCATGATCAACCGGTCCGGGGCGGCCACCCGCCAATAGCGTGGGCCCCACTCGAGGAAGTGACCTCCGTCGGTGACCACCGTCCGGTCCGCCGGCAGGATCGGGTCCAGCCGCCGGGCCAGCTGCCGCGGATCGAGCCGGCCGTCCGGCATCAGCCCGTCCGGCGTCGATTCGTCCGCGGTGGGGCCGGGCTCGGCGTCGCGGACCATCGACAGCCCGGACTGATCAGCCGTCCAGACCCGGCTCGTCCGGGCCGGCAGCAACCGGATCAGCTCCGCCGCGGCGAGGGCGGCGTCGCCCCGCACCGCCAGGTCGACCCGCGGTTCGGTCGGCGCCGCCAGATCGATCTGGACCACGGTCGCCCGGTCACCGAACAACCGGCCGAACCGGGTGCTGAACTGATTCAGCCCGGCGCCGAACACCAGCACCAGGTCAGCGGTGGCGAAGGCCGCCGCACAGCGCTCGGTGCCGAAGCCGCCGGCCATCCCGAGATGATCATCGACCGGGCCGAACAGTGACCGGGCGCACGCCGTGGTCGCCACCGGTGCCTTGACCGCGTTCGCCAACCGGGTCAGCACCGGTCCGGCCTGAGCCAACCAGGCGCCGCGGCCGGCCAAGATCACCGGCCGGTGCGCGGACCGAATCAGGCCGGCCACCCGGGTCAGGTCGGCGAGCACCGGAACGACCGGCGGCAGCACCGGGATCGCCAGCAGCGCAGGGATCTCGCCGGCCTCGACGGTGGCCAGGTCGTACGGGATCGCGATCACCACCGGCGCCCGCTCGGTGATCGCGTACTCGATCGCCCGTCGGGTGTCGGTGGCCACCGAACCGGCCTCGAGCCGGACCGTGCGGGCGCCGACGGCCGCCGCCAGCGCGGTCTGATCGACGTCCCACGGTCGCGGGCCGGTGCTGGGCGGGGCGCCGGTGATCAACAGCAGCGGGATCCGGGCCCGGACCGCCTCGGCCAGCGGCGTGATCGCGTTGCTGAAGCCCGGGCCGTAGGTCGTGGTAGCGGCGGCGAGCCGGCCGCAGGCCCGGTAGTAGGCGTCGGCGGCGGCCACCCCGCCGGCCTCGTGCCGGACCGCGGTGAACTCGGCCCGGGTGCCGGCCAGGGCGTCGAGGAAGTAGGCGTTGCCGTTGCCCATCACTCCGAAGACCTCGGTGACGTGGTCGGCGATGACGGCGGCGACGTGCGCAGAAACGTTCGACATGAACGGGCCCTTTGCTCAGATTCGAGTCAGCTCCGTATATGTCTCACCGGTTCTTGGCCGGGCTATTGCCCCTTTTTCGAGCAACGGCGCATGTCTGCCGGACCTCCCCACCATAACCCCGGGGGCCAGGACTCGGCGGGACTTCAGCCGAGGTCGGCTCGGATCCGGCCGGCAGCGGCGCTGAGCCGGGCGGCGATGGCGGCGGAGTCGTCGGGTTCGGAATCGTCGCGAGTGGCGGCGACGTGGACGACAGCCAGCGCGGCCGGCGGCTGGCCGGGCAGCCGGAGCGGCACCGCGACCGAGGACAACCCAGGCACGACCTCGTTGCGGCTGGTCGCGTAACCGCGCTCGGCCGCCGTCGCCGCTTCGGGCCGGCGTGGATCGCCGCCGCTGCAGTCGGTCCATTCGGCGTCGCTGAGCGTGCCCTGGACAGCGATCCCCGGGGCGCCGACCATGATCGAATGCCGGGTCCCCGGCCGCTGCGCGATCGTCGCCGGTCCCGGCGGCGGCTCGACGCTGGCCAGCGTGACGCACTCGGCCTGATCCAGCACCACCAGGAACGTGGTCATCCCGAGATCGCGGGCCGCAGCCGTCAACTCCGGCAGCACGGCCGCCTGCAGGTCGCGCTGCACGCCACGGGCCAGGGCGGCCAGCCGCGGTCCGAGCCGGAGCAGACCACGGTCGTCCCGCAGCACCAGCCGGTGGTCCTCCAGGGTGCGCAGGATCCGGTACGCGATCGAGCGGTGCAGGCCGAGCTCCGCGGCCAGACCGGCGATGGTCAGCGGCTCGGTCGCCTCAGCCAGGATCTCCAGCGCACGAATCCCTCGGGACAGCGTCTGGGAAGGGGGTGTCGCCACCTCTTGCCTCCGTCCAGGGTCAGCACGTATCGTTCGATACTAGAACATATCGTTCTATATGAGAACACACCGCACACCGTCGTGATTCGAGGAGAGACGCATGGGAATCCGGACCGGGCAGCAGTTCCTCGACAAGATCAACTCGATGCGGCCGCACCTGACCATCGACGGCACGGTGGTCACCGAGAAGGTCACGGAGCATCCGGCGTTCGCCGGGGTGGCGCGCACCTACGCGAAGCTGTACGACCTGCAGCACGACCCGGCGCACGCGGCGGCGCTGACCTACACCTCACCGAGCACCGGCGGTCCGGTCAGCGCCTCGTTCCTGATCCCGAGGACCCACCAGGATCTGGTGCACCGGCGGGAGGCGGCGCGCACCTGGGCCGAATTCTCCAACGGCTTCCTCGGCCGGACCGCCGACTACCTCAACGGCGCCCTCACCGCCCTGACCGCGGCCGCGGACTGGTTCGGCAAGGCCGATCCGAAGTACGGCGGGCGGATCAGCGCGTACTACGAATACGTCCGGGAAAATGATCTTCTCACCACCCACACTTTGATCCCGCCGCAGTCGAACCGGTCCGTCTCGGGCTCGGAGCAGATGAGCGGCAAGGTCGCCGCCCAGGTGATCGAGCAGCGTCCCGACGGGATCGTGGTCCGCGGCGCCCGGATGCTGGCCACGGTCGCGCCGATCGCCGACGAGATCCTGGTCTTCCCGTCCACCCTGTTGCGTGGCACCGAGCGGGATGTGCCGTACAGCTATGCGTTCGCGATCCCGAACGACATCCCCGGCCTGCGTTACCTCTGCCGCTCCTCGCTGTATCACGGCGGATCGAGCTTCGACGAGCCGTTGGCCTCGCGGTTCGAGGAGATGGACGCGTTCGTGATCTTCGACGACGTGTTCGTGCCGAACGAGCGGGTCTTCATGCTCGGCAATCCCGACCTGTGCAACGCCTTCTACACCGAGACCGGGGCGACCGCCCTGATGACCCACCAGGTGCTGGTCCGGACGATCGCCAAGAGTGAGTTCTTCCTCGGCCTCGCTTCGGAGATCGCGTCGTCGATCGCGATCGATGTCTACCAGCACATCCAGCAGGACCTGGCCGAGTTGATCATCGACGTCGAGATCGGCAAGGCGCTGCTCCGGACGGCGGAGGCGGACGCGGCGATCAATCAGTGGGGCATGATGATGCCGAAGTGGAGTGCGCTGAACGCGGCCCGGAACTGGTTTCCGAAAGTCTCCCAGCGGTTCCCGCAGATCATCCGCAAGTTCTGCGCCTCGGGCCTGCTGGCCGCGCCGAGCGAGGCCGATCTCCAGTCGCCGGCCCGGGAGGACATCGATCGCTATCTGCAGGCCAAGACGCTGCCCGCCGAGGATCGGGCCCGGCTGTTCCGGCTGGCGTTCGACGCCTCCATGTCCGGCTTCTCGTCCCGGCAGGAGCAGTACGAGCACTACTTCTTCGGCGACCCGGTCCGGATGGCCGGCGCCTTGGTCAACAGCTACGATCGGGAGCCGGCTAGGGCCCGGGTCCGCGAGCTGCTGGCGCGAACCGACTGATCACCAGGGCCGACTGATCAGCCTCGGTGATCATCAACTCGAGCGGAGGGCGGAACTGATGAGCCAGGATCACTGGTTCCACCGGCGCGGAACGATCGCCCGAGGCGGCTGGCAGAGCAAGGTGGACGGCAGTCTGCCCGGCTGGGAGCACACCGGTCTCGGCGTCGCCGAGCTGACGCCCGGCGTCGAGCTCGCTCTCGACGAATCGGACGTGGAGCGGATCGTCGTCCCGCTCGCCGGTTCGTTCACCGTCGCCCACCTCACCGACGGCAACACGACCGAGACGGCGCTCGCCGGACGCCGCTCCGTCTTCGCCGGACCGACCGATGTGCTCTATCTGCCGTGCGGCACGACCGGCACGATCACCGGGACGGGCCGCGTGGCGGTGCCGACATCACCGACGACGGAGGCCCGGCCGGCCCGGCACGTCGCCGCGGCCGAGATCCCGGTCGAGCTGCGCGGCGCCGGGGCCGCCAGCCGGCAGGTGCACAACTTCGGCACCCCGGACGCGCTGGACGCCGCCCGGCTGATCGTCTGCGAAGTGATCACGCCGGCCGGCAACTGGTCCTCCTATCCGGCGCACAAGCACGACGAGCAGGTGCCCGGCCACGAGTCCCGGCTGGAGGAGATCTACTACTTCGAGGCGTCCCCCGAAGTCGATCATGCCCGAGTCGATCGACACAGCATCGATCGGGACAGCGCCTTCGGCCTGTTCAGCACCTACTCCTCGCCCGCGGGCGAGATCGAGATCAACACGATGGTGCGGACGGGTGACGTCGCGCTGGTCCCGTACGGCTATCACGGCCCGGCCGTCGCCGCGCCGGGCTACGACCTGTACTACCTGAACGTGATGGCCGGGCCCGACCCGGAACGGGCCTGGTTGATCACCGACGATCCGGCGCACAGCTGGGTCCGGGGGACCTGGCCCGACCAGCCGGTCGATCCCCGCCTGCCCTACCCCGGCAAGTCGACCCGCTGACAGCGCTCGGCCACCGTGATCAGGTGTCGGTCCTCGAGTCGGTGCCCTCGGCTCGGTCGAGCGTACGCAGCACGGCGACGGTCGTCCGAAGTTGGTGCAGATAGCCGCTGCAGCCGGCACAGCCGGCGAGGTGCTCCTCGATCCGCTGCCGGTCTGCGGTCTCCAGCGCCGACTCGAGATAGTCGGTGACCTGCTCGACCAGGTCGCGGCAGGTCACCTCGGGCGGATCCGGAGTCGGTATGGTGGCGGCCCGGTGGCGGATCGCCGCCAGCACGGCGAGGACGCCGACGACGGCGGTGGCGCCGACGATCATCCAGCCGGATCTCGGTACGCCCTGGGAGCGCGCCAGCCATCCCAGGATCAGCGCGAACGGCAGGAACACCACCCAGGAGAGTGTCCCGACGCCGGAGGCCACCCCGGCGCGAATGGTGGACGGCACGGCGTCGTGGAGGAGGCGGCTGGCGTGGATCCCGATGATCATCATGAGCAGAGCGAGGAGCACCTGGGCGATGATCACCACCGGAAGCAACGGACTGAACGTGAGCAGGACGCCGGCCATGATCGCGAGGGCCGCCACGACGGCGGCGATCACCGGCGAATCCAGTTTGACCCGGCCGGCGAGCAGCCCTCCGCCGCCGAAGGAGGCCATCAGGGCCGCCCAATACGGTCCGTACAGCGCGGCCGGCGCTGCCATCGCCACCAGCCAGAGCGGACCGAACTCCACCACGGTCGTCGTCACCAGCGCAGCCACCGCCCCGAGGGTGCCGATGGCGAGGACATCGCGGTGGCGCAGCATCGTGCTGAGCGTGACCGCGATGTGCCGGCGGAGCGGTTCGCGCTCTGTCGCCCGGTGCAGTTGCGGTTCGCGAAAGACCAGGAAGGCGACGATCGCGAGCAGGATCGCGGGAATCGTCACGAAATAGGGGACCCGAGTGCTGGTCCACTCCGCGACCAGCCCGCCGATCACCGCGGAGACGACGAACGATCCGCTCTCCAGCAGCCGGACGCGGCCGATCTGCCGCTCATAGCCGTCATTGGTCCCGGTCTCCTCCAGGAGGGTGTCGTACACGACGGCGTCGACGGTGCCTGAATTCATGGCGAAATAGATCCCCAAGATCATCGCGGCAACGATGTAGGTGATCACGTTGTCGCTGAGGCCGCCGACCAGCGAGCTGATCGCCAGGGACAGCGCTCCGATGATCATCACCCCGCGGCGGCTCCACCGGTCGGCCAGGATCCCGGACGGGAACTCCACCAGTGGCACGACGGCCGCGTACGCCGCGGCCATCACCCCCACCGTGACCGGCGTGAACCCGATCTCGGTCATGAACAACTTCTCGATCGGCACCCACAACAGGAAGCCCTGCAGCATCACCGCGACCTGCAGCGGAAACAGGCGCCGCTTGATCTGCGCGGCAGTGCCCGTCGACGGCCGTGTCACCGCGCTCACGGGGAATCCTCCGGCCGGTCGGCCTTCGCACCGTGCTGCCGATAGTGGTCGGCCAGGGCCTGCCGCAGTGCGGCGCGAGCGCGATGCAGCAACGGCAACTGATCCTCCGGCGTGATGCCCAACTCGGTCGCCACGTCGTCCGCGCTGTGACCCTGCACGTCGCGGGCCAGCACGACCGCCCGCCAGCGGTCGGGCAGCTCGGCCATCGTCCGCCAGAGCAGCTCGCGGTTTGCCGCCGCCGCACCGGGATCCTCGGGCCAGGGTTCGGGCGGGAATCGCCAATGGCCGGATTCGGGGGCGTCGGGGGCATGGAAACGTTCGGGCCCCACGGTCGGCGTGCCGGGAATCCAGCGACTCCAGGGGGTAGCCCGTGGCCCGCGACCTCGACCCCTGAGCGCGACGTTCTTGATCGTCCTTGCGATCCAGGACTTCACCGTGGCCTGCCTCCCGTAGCGCCTCCGGCTCCGAGTCAGGGGCACGAATTCCCCAGCCACTCGACCGGTCGCGTCGATGCGGGTGGCCGTCCGGCTCGCCCGTCCCTACTACAACGACTCCGGACGAGCGCGCGATAGTGACTTCTGTCATCGACAACTCTGTTTCGCGAGTCGGTAGTTCGGCGCGTCGATGACGAACGGCATCCTTACCGACCGGGGCCCCGAACGATCAGCCCGCGGTGATCGCGGCGAACGAGGCGCGGAGCTCGGCGACGTAGAGGTCGGGCACCTCGAGGGCGGCGAAGTGGCCGCCGGTCGGCGGCTCGCCCCAGTAGCGGAGATCGGCGAACCGGCGCTCGGCCCAGCGGCGGGACGGGATCGGCACCTCGGCCGGGAAGATCGACGCGCCGGCCGGGACCATGATCAGGTCCGTTGTCGCCTCGGTGAACCAGCCACTCACCTCGGCGATGCTCTCCCAGTAGAGCCGGGCACTGGAGGCCGCGGTCCGGGTCAGCCAATACAGGGTGACGGTGTCCAGCAACCGGTCGGTCGGAACGCCGGGGCCGGCCTGGTCGGCCCAGTCCCGGTACTTCTCCGCGATCCAGGCACAGAGACCGACCGGCGAGTCGGTCAGCGCGTAGCCCAAAGTCTGCGGTTTGGTCGCGTGCACCTCGCCGTACGCGGAGCCGGTCCGGCCCCGGGCCTCCAGCCGATCGACCGCCCGCTGCTCGGCCTCGGTGAACGGCCGGGACCGGTCCGGCGCGACCAGCGGCGGGATCAGATGGATCCCGATCACCCGGTCCGGCGCCCGGGCGCCGATCATGGTCGACACACTGGTCCCCCAGTCGCTGCCGGCGGCACCGAAGCGGTGGTAGCCGAGCCGGTCCATCAGTTCGATCCAGGCGGCGGCGATCCGGTGGATGTCCCAACCCGCCACGGACGGCCGATCGCTGAAGCCGTATCCGGGCAGGGACGGGCAGACCACGTGGAAGGCCTGCTCCGCCGGGCTGCCGTACCCGGTCGGATCGGTCAGCGGGCCGATCACGTCGAGGAACTCCAGGAACGAGCCGGGCCAGCCGTGACTGAGCACCAGCGGGATCGCGTCCGGGTGCGGCGATCGGACGTGCAGGAAATGCAGCCCGAGGCCGTCGATCGTGGTCCGGAACTGTGGCCGTTCCGCCAGCTCGGCCTCGAGGCCACGCCAGTCGTAGTCGTCGGCCCAGTAGTCGGTCAGCCGGCGCAACTCGGACCGCGGGATGCCCTGCTCCCAGCCCGGGGCCGTCGCCGGCTCGGGCCAGCGAGTCTGGCGGATCCGCCGTCGAAGATCATCGAGCTCGGCGGGCTCGACGTCGACGGTGAAGGGCTCGATCACCGCACCATCCTGCCCCGAGCCCGCAGCCGGGTCCACAACTCGATGCTAGAGTACGCCGACGGTATAACGTGAAACCTTGATCGCAGAGAGGCGTCTCCATGACCAGTTCCACCGCCCGGGCCGTGATCGATCTCGACGTCGCCGGGCCGGTGATCGACCGGCACCTGTACGGCCACTTCGCCGAGCACCTCGGCCGCTGCATCTACGGCGGCTTCTACGTCGGCGAGGACTCGCCGATCCCGAACGAGGGCGGGATCCGGCTCGACGTCGTCGAAGCGCTGCGGGCGCTGAACATCCCCAACCTGCGCTGGCCGGGCGGCTGCTTCGCCGACGAGTACCACTGGCGGGACGGGATCGGCCCCAAGGAAGACCGGCCGGTGATGGTGAACACCCACTGGGGCAACGTCGAGGAGAACAACCACTTCGGCACCCACGAGTTCATGGCGCTGTGCGAGTTGCTCGGCGCCGAGCCGTACGTCAACGGCAACGTCGGCTCCGGCACCGTGCAGGAGATGAGCGAGTGGGTCGAATACCTGACCCGCGACGGCGACTCCCCCGCGGTCCGCCAGCGCAAGGCCAACGGCCGGGACGAGCCGTGGCGGGTCCCGTTCTGGGGGATCGGCAACGAGGCCTGGGGCTGCGGCGGCAACATGCGGGCCGAGGCGTACGCCGACGAGGCCCGCCGCTACGCCACCTTCTGTCGTGATCATGGTGACAACAAGCTCTACAAGATCGCCGCCGGCGCAGCCGATGATGATCTTGGCTGGACCGAGACCCTGATGAAGGCCGTCACCTGCCTGGGCTGCAAGCGGGAGCCGAAGAAGTTCTTCCAGGGCATCTCCTTCCACTACTACACCGTCCCCGGCACCTGGCAGCACAAGGGCAGCGCCACCGAGTTCGGTAGCGACGACTACTACCGGACCATGATCAAGGCCGCCGACATCGACCGGGTGATCAAGGGCCACAGCGCCGTGATGGACGCCTACGACCCCGGCCGGACGATCGGCCTGATCTGCGACGAGTGGGGCACCTGGTGGGACGTCGAGCCCGGCACCAACCCGGGCTTCCTGTTCCAGCAGAACACCCTCCGCGACGCCCTGGTCGCCGGCCTGCACTTCGACATCTTCCACCGGCACGCCGAGCGGCTGAAGATGGCCAACATCGCCCAGACGGTGAACGTGCTGCAGGCGATGATCTTGACCGATGATCAGGGTGGGCTGGTGCTGACGCCGACCTATCACGTGTTCGAGATGAACAAGGGACACCAGGACGCCACCTCGCTCGCCGTACATCTGATCGACGTCCCCGCCGCGGTCGAGGTCGACAACACCGCCCTGTCTCCGATCTCCGCCTCGGCCAGCACCAAGGACGGAAAACTGTTGATCTCTGTCACCAACCTGTCGCTGGATTCGACGACCAAGATCGACTTCGATCTGCGCGGGGTTGGCGTACGGGAGCCGCGAGGGCGTCTGCTCACTGCTGATCAGCCGCAGGATCACAACACCCCGGGTGCGTCGTCCGTCGTGGCTCCGGTGGACTTCGAGGTGATCTTGTCCGGCGGGCACCTCACGGCAGACCTGCCGCCGCACTCCTTTGCCACGGTCGAGCTCGATCTGGCCTGAGGCCCTGCAGGGTGGCTTGCCGCGAGACCGGGGTCGAGGTTTGGGTGATCGTTCCCTGAGCCTGTCGAAGGGCAAGAACGATCGCAGCATTGTTGATCCGGCTGGCTATCGAGACGACTTGATGATCTTGCTTGCCCTTCGACAGGCTCAGGGAACGAACACGCAGCCTCCGCTGATGAGCTTCAGTGCACCGGTTCCGGTCGCGCGGAGCCGACGCGGTGGGCGACCCAGGCCTGGTGCAGCCGGGCGTAGATGCCGTCGGGGAGGTCGACCAGATCCGCGTGCCGGCCGTGCTCGGCGACGTGGCCGTCGTCCAGCACCAGGACCAGGTCGGCGCGCTCGGCGGTGGACAGTCGGTGGGCGATGGTGACCGTGGTCCGGCCCCGGGCCAGGCTTTCCAGGGCGGCCTGCAGCCGTACGTCCGAGGCGGGGTCGACCGCGCTGGTCGCTTCGTCCAGCACGATCAGGTCCGGGTCGGCGACATAGGCCCGGGCGAGGGCGACCAGTTGCCGCTCGCCGGCGCTGAGGGCCTCGCCGCGCTGGTGGACCGGAGTGTCGAGGCCTAGCGGGAGCGACTCGATCCAGTCCAGCAGGCCGAGGTCCTCCATCGCCGCGAGCAGCTGCAGGTCGGTGGCGTCGGGGCGGCCGTAGCGGAGGTTGTCGGCGATGCTGCCGTCGAACAGGAAGCCCTCCTGCGGCACCATCACCACCCGCCCGCGCAGCGAGTCGAACGGGATCCGGTCGACCTCGACGCCGCCGATCCGCACCGCGCCGGAGGTCGGGTCCATCATCCGGGTCAGCAGCTTGGCGAACGTCGTCTTGCCACTGCCGGTCTCGCCGACGATCGCGACGTGGGTACGCGGCGGAATCGAGATGTTCAGGCCGTGCAGCACCTCGGGGCCGCCCGGGTAGGCGTAGCGGAGGTCGGTGACCTCGATGCCGAGCGGGCCGGCGGGCAGTCGTTCGGCGTCCGGCCGGGCCGGGCCGCGCTCACCGGTCGTCGGGTCGATGGCCCCGCCGGGATCGCCGATGTCGGCCGGGGTGTCGATCACACCGAGCACCCGGCGCCAGCCGGCCACCGCGTTCTGCGCCTCGTTCAGCATCTCGATGCCCATCCGGACCGGTTGGCTGAACAGGGACACCAGGAACACGAAGGCGACCAGCTGGCCCACCGTGAGCAGGTCGGTGGAGGTGCCCAGCCAGATGCCGACGACGATCACCATGGCGGTGGTGAACCCGTCGCTCATCTCCGACAAGGAGAACGAGACGGCCTGCGGTCGCAGCACCCGCAGCTGCGCGGAGCGGACGCCGGTGACGGTGCCGTCCATCTCACCGTTGGTCCGGCCCGTGACGCCGTAGGCCCGGATCGTCGCGGAGCCGACCAGCGACTCCGAGACGGAGCCGAGCATCGCGCCGACCCGGGTCCGGACCGTCTGGTAGCGGGCGCGGATGCGCTTCTGGATCTGGGTCATCGCCAGCAGCACCGGCACGAAGCAGAGCCAGGTCAGGATTGCCAGCGGCCACGAATAGATCGCCATCACCACCGTCGCGATGATCACCTGCAGACTCATCACGATCAGCATGATGCCGCCGAACGACATGAACTGGCTGATGGTGTCGACATCGCTCGTCACCCGGGAGACCAGAGCGCCCCGCTTCTCGGTGGACTGGGTGAGCAGCGACAGGTCGTGGATGTGCCGGAAGGCCCGGGTCCGCAGCACCCGCAGTGCAGTCTCCGAGGCCCGGAACAGCCGGCGGTTCATGAACACGTTCGCCGTCACCGTGCACGCGAGGACCAGGGCCGCGAGCCCCAGGCTGCCGGCGACGAATCCCAGGTCGATCGCCTCGGCGCCGACGATCCCGCCGTCGATGATCCGCTGGACCGTCACCGGTACGACGATCTTCCCCGCCGTCGTGATCACTGCGAGCACCAGCGTCAGCCAGAGGCCCTTGGCCACGTCCGGGGTCAGCGACAGACCACGGCGGATGGTCGCGAACGTGCCCTCGGTGGCGTTCCGGTCCGTGGTCAGACTGCTGCTCTCCGGAGAGCTGCTCTTTTCGGGGTCCCCGCGGCGTTGTTCGGGGGAGCGCAGCGGAGGAGAAGAACGTCGTGGGGTGTTACTCATCGTTCCTCCTTCAGGCGGTCTTCGTCGTCGCAGATGGTGCGGTGCTGTTCCTCGGCCAACTCCACCCACACCTCCGGGTCGTCCGGCGACTGCTCCCGCTCCCGGCGCTCCCGCTCCTTGCGCTCGCGTTCCTTGCGCTCCCGCTCCAGCCGCGCCAGTTCGCGGTCCGCGTCGGCGGCGCGGGCGGCGACCTCGGCGTCCGCATCGGCCCTGGCCACCTCGAGCAACTCGTGGGCGATCGCCGCTTCGTCGTAGGCGTCGACCAGGGCGCGGTACGACGGGACTCCGGCGAGGAGTTCGGCGTGGCTGCCGGTGGCGGTGATCCGGCCATGCTCGAGGAACACCACCCGGCTGGCGATCGAGATGGTCGACTTGCGATAGGCGACCACCAGCAGCGTCGTCTCGGTGATCTCCTGGTGAATGCCCTCGAGGATCGCGGCCTCGATCGCCGGGTCGCAGGCGCTGGTGGCGTCGTCCAGGACCAGCAGCCGGGGCCGCCGGACCAGGGCCCGAGCCAGGGCGATCCGCTGCCGCTGGCCGCCCGAGAGCGATCCGCCGCGCTCGCCGAGCACCGTGTCGAGGCCCTCGGGCAGGGCGTTGACGAAGCCCTCGGCCTGAGCGATGCGCAGGGCCCAGCGGACGTCGGCCTCCGCGAAGTCCTCGCCGAGGGTGACGTTGTCCCGGACGCTGGTGTCGAACACGAACGCCTGCTGCAGCACCAGGGCGACGGACTCCGCCAGCGAGTCGGCGGTGAGGTCGCGCAGGTCCACCCCGTCGAGCAGGATCCGGCCGGCGGTCGGGTCCAGCAGCCGGGAGGCCAGCAGGGTCAGCGTCGACTTGCCGGAACCGGTGGCGCCGACGATCGCGACCACCCGGCCGTCGGTCTCGGCGTCCGCGGTGAGATCGACCTGGTGCAGGGCGACGGCGTCGGGCCGGGTGTGACCGGCCGCGGACTGCGAGTCGCGGTATTCGAGGGTGACGCCCTGGAACTCGACCCGGGCCGGCCGGCCGGTGTCCGGGGCCGTCGCCGTACCGTGGGCGAGGTTGTCCCGGGCCTGCAGGATCCGCCGGGTCCGCCGCCAGCCGACGACCACCCGGGAGAGATCGCCGAGCACCCAGCCGAACGACCGCAGCGGCAGCGCCATCAGCGTGAACAGGTACGCGACCTGCACCAGTTCGCCGGTGGTCAGTGCCCCCTGCCCGATCCGCCAGGTGCCCACCAGCGCGACCAGCAGGATCGCCACGCTGGGCAGCGCGTCGATCACGGGATCGAACCATCCCCGCACGTAGCCGAGCCGGATGCCGTTGCGGCGTAGCCGGTCCGCCGCGTCGACGAACCGGACCTCCTCGACGTCCTCCCGGCCCAGCGACTTCACCACGTTGGCGCCGTCGAACGACTCGTGGGCAATCTCGGAGACCTCGGCCCGCAGCCGCTGCGACTCCAGCGCGATCGGTGCCGCGCGGGTCTGGAAGACCATGTTCAGCACCATCAGCATCGCGACCGTGACGACCATGATCAGCAACAGCACGGGGTCGATGCCGGCGACCACGACGACGGCGTACGCCAACATCGCCAGCGTGGCCAGCGCGAACGGGAACGGGGCGATGGCGAAGAACGTGGCCTCGACGTCGGAGTACATCGTCGACAGCAGCGTGCCGGTCGACTGGCGCCGGTGCCACAACAAGGGCAACTCGGACAGCCGGCGGGTCAGCCGCAACCGGTAGTCGGCGATCAGGTGGAACTGCGTCACCGACGCCAGGGTGCGTCGGCCCATCACGGCCACCGCCCGGAGCACCGCGATGCCGACCACCAGCAGACCCGCCGTGGCAACGGCGCCCGGCACCGGACTGCCGGACTCGAACGACGGCACGATGACGTTCTGCGTCACCTGCCCGATCACCGTGGACGTCAACACCTGCAACAGCGCGAAGGCCA
This sequence comes from uncultured Actinomycetota bacterium, assembly GCA_963746025.1. Taxonomy (GTDB): domain Bacteria; phylum Actinomycetota; class Actinomycetes; order Propionibacteriales; family Propionibacteriaceae; genus Microlunatus. Next base: position 702,936 of record CAVUZU010000004.1, on the reverse strand, counting down.
CCCCGGCGAGCAGCGACGGGATGAAGATCTTCCGCCGTTCCCAGCAAGCGCTGAACAGTCGCCCCAGCCCCTCGCGGAAGACGACACCCGCCGACGGAGCCGCGGAGATGCCGTCGGCCGCCGAGGACTTCGACGAGGACGATCGGGACAGAGATCCGGCTTTTCCGGACGCGGAGAGGGTCATGTACTTCCAGAAGGAGAGCGACGATGGGAAGCGTTTGCCGAACGCGGCAAAGCCCACCGATTCTAACGTGTCGCCGATCCCGAGACCCCGCCGGAGGTCGGGCCGAGCGACCGACTCCGACAACCGCCGGAGTCCCCGCGGCGTTGCCGCCGTGAGGCACCAGCGCTCGGCAAGGCAGCCGGCAAGACATGATCAGCGCTCGGCTGTGGCGGTAAAAGGAATGCGCGCTCCCAAAGGAAGCGGTGGGGTCTGGGGGTCTGTGCGCTGGCGTGGCTGGGTCTGGCGGGAGCACGCACACCGAACAGCGGCAGCAGGCACCCAGGCCGCCGCGTGCGGATAGTAGCCAGCGCACAGACCCCCAGACCCCACCGCGACATGCCACCGAGAAATCAAGGAATCAAGATGAGAGTGACCGGGTGGATTCGCGTTCGATGATCTTGGCTTCGGGCATGATCACCCGCGCCGGCACCGGAGTCGCGCCCTGGGCGATCCGCTCGACCAGCAGCGAACAGATGGCGTCGGCCATGGCGTCGTTGTCCGGTTCGACCGAGGTCAGGGACGGGGTGCTGAACCGGCTGCCGCGCAGGTTGTCGAAGCCGACGACCTGGACGTCGTCCGGGACGCGGCGGCCGGCCTCGACCAGGGCGCGCAGGGCGCCGTAGGCGGTGGTGTCGGTCAGCGCGAAGATCGCGTCGAAGTCGATCTTGTCGTTGATCAAGGTCCGGACGGCGTCGTACGCGCCGAGGGTGTCGGGCACCGGCGCGATGATCAGCTCGGGGGCGATGGCGACGCCGGCATCCTCGTGGGCCTTGCGGTAGCCGCGGGTGCGCAGGGCCGGCATGGTCTGCTGGCGCGAGGTCTGACCACCGAGCAAGGCGATCCGGCGGGCACCGGTCCGCAGCAGCAGGGCGGTCGCGGCGCGGCCGCCGCCGACGTTGTCCATCAGGACGTGATCGAAGCGGGCCGGCACGGCACGCTCCCCGATCAGCACCACCGGGGTGTCGATCCGCAACTGCTCCAGGTCGTCCCGGTCGCCGGCGACGACGCTGAGCACGAAGCCGTCGTAGGCGCTCAGCCGCGGCGCGGACAGGGTGTCCAGTTCGGCGGAGCGGCTGCCGCCGGTCCGTTCCATCACCAACCGCAGGTCGTGCTCGGCGAGCCGATCGGCCAGCCGGTCGGCCAGCTCGGAGAAGTAGCCGAAGTCGAAGTCGGGCACGGCCAGGCCGACCAGGCCGGTCCGGCCCATCCGCAGTTGCCGGGCGGCGAGGTTGACCTGGTAACCCAGCTCGGCGATGGTGGCCAGCACCCGCTGCCTGGTGGTCTCGCTGACCCGGGCCGACCGGCCGTTGATCACGTTCGACACCGTCATCGTCGACACGCCCGCAGCCCGAGCCACGTCGATCATCGTGACCCCGCGCCTCACCACCGCGTCCCCACTCTCCGCCGGCTAGGCGACGGATTCCGCTTCGGTACGGAGGCGTTGGGAGATCACCGCGGAAACGCCGTCGCCGCGCATCGTGACACCGTAGAGGGCGTCGGCGACCTCCATCGTCCGCTTCTGGTGAGTGATCACCAGCAGCTGGCTGTTCTCCCGCAGTTCCTCATAGATCTCCAACAGCCGGCCCAGGTTGGTGTCGTCCAGCGCCGCCTCGACCTCGTCCAGGATGTAGAACGGGCTCGGCCGGGCGATGAACAGCGAGACCAGGAAGGCGACCGCGACCAGCGACCGCTCGCCGCCGGAGAGCAGCGACAGTCGCTTCACCTTCTTGCCCGGCGGCCGGGCTTCGACGTCGACGCCGGTGGTCAGCCAGTTGCCCGGCTCGGTCAGCACCAGCCGGCCCTCGCCGCCCGGGAACAGCCGGGCGAAGACCCGGTTGAACGCGTTCTCGACGTCGGTGTACGCGTCGGCGAACACCTGCTCCACCCGGGCATCGACCTCGGAGATGATGTCGATCAGGTCGGTCCGGGTCTTCCGCAGGTCCTCCAACTGCTCGGAGAGGAACTTGTGTCGTTCCTCCATCGCGTCGAACTCCTCCAACGCCAGCGGGTTGATCCGGCCCAGCTGGCCCAGCGATCGCTCGGCCCGGCGCAGCCGCTTCTGCTGTTCCTCGCGGACGTACGGCACCGGCTCGGGCCGCTCGTCCTCCTCGGTGATCATCGAGCCGTCCTCGTGGGCGAGCACCGGCACCGGCAGCTCCGGGCCGTACTCGTCGGCCAGCACCTGCGGCTCCAGCCCGAGCTCGGTCATCGCCTTCTCGGACAGGGCCTCGATCCGCATCCGGTGCTCGGCCCGGGCCAGCTCCTCCCGGTGGGCCGAGTCGACCAGCGATTCGAAGTCGGCGCCGAGGGCGCGGACCTTGCGCCGGACCTCGGCCAGCACCGCCTCGGCCTCGGCCCGGCTGGTCTCCGCCTCGGCCCGTTCGGCCGCGGCCAGCGCGACCGACCGATCGACCTGGTCGGCCAGGTAGCTGCCGGCCGCGTGCACCGCGGTGGCGATCTCGGCCTCGCGCAGCATCCGCTCCCGCCGGGCCACCGCCCGGGCGTGCGCCTGCCGTTCGTTCTCGGCGGCCTGGCGCAGCGCATCGGCACGGCCGGCCAGGGCCCGGACCCGTTCCTCCAGCGTCCGCAGCGCCAGCCGGGCCTCCATCTCGGCCGCCCGGGCCAGCCGGGCCTCTTCGCTCAGCCGATCCCGTTCCTCCGGGTCGGGCTCGTCGATCTCGAACTCGTCGCTGGCCAACTCGAGCCGGTGCTCCAGGTCGGCCAGCCCGGACAGGTCGGCGTCCCGGGCCTGCTCGGCGCCGTGGATGGCCGCGGTGAGCCGGTCGGCCTCGCCGCGGGCGCCCTTGGCGGTCGACGACAGCTGACCCAGCTCCTCGGCCACCGCCGCCATCGCAGCGTCGGACTCATGCAGCCGGGCCAGCGTCACCTCGACGTCCCGCTTGGTCTGGGCATGCCGGTCGGTCAGCTCGGTCTGGGCGAATTTCAGCCGGTCGCAGGCGTGGTTGGCCGCGGCCAGCTTCTGGTCCGCCTCGTCGACCGCGGCCTGCACCTCGATCAGGCTCCGCTGCGCCGAGGAGCCGCCGGCGGCGAAGTGGGCGCTGAGCACGTCGCCGTCGCGGGTGACCGCGGTCAGGTCGGCGTACTGCCGGATCAGTTCGCGGGCCGCGGGCAGATCGTCCACCACGGCCAGCTTGCGCAGCATCCGGTCCACCGCGGGCCGCAGCTCCGGGGAGCACTCGACCACGTCGACCGCGTACCGGACGCCGGCCGGCGGGGTCGGCCAAGCGGCCCGGTCCGACGGCGGAGCACCGGCCAGCAGCAGTCCGGCCCGGCCCAGATCCTCGGACTTGAGGTGGTCGAACGCGCCGACCGCGGCATCCAGGTCGGCCACCGCTACCGCGTCCGCCGCGTAGCCGAAGGCGGCCGCGACCGCGGACTCGTAGCCCGCCTCGACGCCGACCAGGGCGGCGACCGAGCCGAGCAGGCCGGCCACCTGATCCGTCGCGGCCAGCAGGGCCGCACCGGCGTCCTTGCGCCGCAGCCCGACCTGCAGCGCCTCGACCCGGGCCACCAGCGCGGCCCGCTCCTGCTGGGCCTGCGTCTCGGCCTTGCGCAGCTCGGCCAGCTCGGCGTCGACCTCGTCCAGGGCCCGTTGCGCGGTCTCGTGCTCGGCGTCCAGTCCCTCTTCGCCGTCGTCCAATCCGGCCACCCGGGACTCCAGCGAGGTGAAAGCGCGCTCGGCGGCGGCGGCCCGCTCGGCGGCCTCGGCCTGGGCGGCGCTGAGCCGACCGATCTCGGCCTCGGCGGCCTCGGCCCGGCTGCGCAGCGAGTTGACCTGCCCGGTCAACCGGGCCAGGCCCTCACGCCGGTCGGCGGCGGCCCGGATCAGGCCGGCCAGCCGGGTCTCCTCGATCCGGTGCGCCTCCTCCAGCTCGCCCCGGCGTTCGCTGGCCAGCTCGAGCGCCTCGGACTTCTCCTCCAACTGGGCGGTGAGCTCGTCCTCCTGCTCGCCGACCGCCGCCGCTTCCCGTTCCAGCTCCTCGGGATCGCGGCCGGGACGGACCTCACCCGGATCGGACTCGGCGTTGCGCATCCGCTCCCGGGCGATCGACAGCGTGCTGGCGACCCGCTCCTTGAGCGCGGCCAGCGAATACCAGGTCTCCTGGGCCGCGGTCAGCCGCGGCAGGCCCTCCCGGACGGACTCCTCGGCGACGACCTCGGTCTCCCGGGCCGCCTCCAGCGCGTCCTCCAGCTCTCGCCGGCGGTCCCGCATCGCCTTCTGGTCGGCCAGGTCGGACTCCATCGCCAGCGTCGCCTGGACCAGGTCGTCGGCGATCAGCCGGGCCTTCGCGTCGCGTACCTCGGCCTGGATCACCGCGGCCTTGCGGGCCACCTCGGCCTGTCGGCCGAGCGGCTTCAGCTGTCGCCGGATCTCCGAGATCAGGTCGTTCAGCCGGTTCAGGTTGCCCTCGGTCGACTCCAGCTTCTTCAGCGCCTTTTCCTTGCGCTTGCGGTGCTTCAGCACGCCGGCGGCCTCTTCGATGAAGCCGCGCCGACCCTCCGGGGTCGCCTGCAGGATCGAGTCGAGCTGGCCCTGGCCGACGATGACGTGCATCTCGCGGCCGATGCCGGAGTCGGACAGCAACTCCTGGATGTCGAGCAGCCGGGCGGACTGGCCGTTGATCGCGTACTCGGAACCGCCGTTGCGGAACATGGTCCGGGACAGCGTGACCTCGGTGTATTCGATCGGCAGCGCGCCGTCGGTGTTGTCGATGGTCAGCGTCACCTCGGCCCGGCCGAGCGGCGCGCGGCCGGACGTACCCGCGAAGATGACGTCCTGCATCTTGCCGCCGCGCAGCGACTTGACGCCCTGCTCGCCCATCACCCAGCTCAGGGCGTCGACGACGTTGGACTTGCCCGACCCGTTCGGCCCGACCACGCAGGTGATCCCCGGCTCGAAATTCAGCGTCGTCGCCGAGGCGAAGGACTTGAATCCCTTCAGGGTCAGGCTCTTCAGGTACACCGCGTTCCCTCAAATTGTCTCGTCGATCGGTGATCCGGGGCAGGTTCGGAGTCAGTCCGGCCGGGGAAGCGTATTACACCCTAACCGAGCGACCCGGGTGATCCGTGGAGGTCAGCCCCGGCGCCGATTCCGCGTCAGCGGCGGACCTCTTCCCGGGTCTGGACCGGCTCCGGTTCGTCGTCGGCCCGCAGTTGTTCGTGGGCGATCTCGGCCTGCAACTCCGACTCGAAACTGACGTGCCGGCCGCGGCGGACGGCCGAGAACGTCCACAGCTTGTTGAGCACGAACGAGATCGGCACCGTGAAGCCGATGGTGATCAGCTGCGCCCAGTAGTACTTGGTCCGGAAGCCGGAGGAGTTGTCGAGCAGATCCGACGGCAGGGAGAAGATCGACCCGGGGTGCATCAGCAGGGTCAGGATGCCGAGGCCGATCAGCTGCGCCGCCAGTCCGACTGCGAGGAACGGCCCGAACTCGCGCCACCAGCCGCTGTGCTCGGCGCTGCGGAAGGTCCATTTCCGGTTCAGCTGGAAGTTCCACAGGTTGGCGATCAGGAACGCGATCATCGAGAAGACGTGATACCACCGGACGTTGAAGTCGGTCAGCGGCAGATCGATGGCGATGTCGTCGAAATGCGGCCCGGTCCGCTTCAGCAGGACCACGGTGATCAGGTTGACCAGCACGCCGGACGCGCCGACCAGCCCGAACCGGATCAGCAGGAGCCAGTTGTGGCGGTGGCGCACGAAGAGATAGTGCCGGAGTCGTTCCACGATCGGACGAGCCTACCGCCCAACCCTGTGGGCAACGGAAATCGGCGGTTCAGTCTGGTCCGTGCCGAGCTGCCCGTCCGACCAGCGCGACGGCTGAGCCAGCCCTAACGAACCCCGCGGTAGTACACGCAGTTGGCCCCACGCCTGGACCCGGTCCCGGTCAGCCACCAGCCGATTCGCCGACCACTCTTGCTGAAGGTGACTTCGAGGACCCGCGGTGGCCCAGCCGACTCTTCCCGGACGTCCAGCTCAAACCCGTGCTCGGTCGCCGCGGTCCGCGCCCGATCGAGATTGGCACCGTTGTTGGCCCGATCGTAGATCGACCGCACTTGCGCACAGGCTTCGGCTGCGGCGCGGCGTCCCCAAAGCTCCGCGCCCCCGAAGAGAACCACTCCGATGGCGACGATGATGGCCCCCGCGATCCAGCGAGGCATCGTCCCGTAGCGGCTCTTCCGATCATCAACGGTCCCGCCGTTCGACGGGTCTCCCATCACCCGCCGCCTGAAGAAGCGCCGCAACAGGAACGACCCGACTGTTGCGGCCAGGACGAGCAGCACTCCCACCGCCACGACCAAGGGACTCAGATCACGCTCTCCTCTTCTCACCCGACCGGAGCGGCCGGCGACATGATCTCGACCACTCGGGACCGCGGGCCGGGCCAAGGACACCAAGCACTGCTGACACGCCACTGACACCTCGAGTGCGGCGGCACTAGTTGTCGGCCAGCAGGGGTCCGAGTCGCGGCCGGCCGGGGAGCACGTCGCGGACCCGCTCGATCCCGCCGGCCGGCCAGCGGTCGACCAGGCGGCGCACCTCCGGATCCCGGATCTCGGCCTGCAACGCGCCGGGGAAGTCGCCCCAGAGCACCCGGTACGGGCGGTCCCAGAGCGTGCTGATCTTGGTCGGCCCCGGGTCGGTGAGGCGCAGAGCGTCGTGCTTGGCCGCGACCTCGCGATAGGCGGCGATCAGGGCCTCCTCCCGGTCCGGCCAGGTCTCGGCGCGGAGGACGGCCCGGAGCAGCGGGGCCAGCCGGTCGGCGCCGGGCAGCCGGGCGAAGGCGGTGCCGAACCATTTCGGGTACGGGGCGTAGCGCCGCTCCATCAGGAACCACAGCCGGATCAGGTCCCGGACCAGCTCACCGCCGATCAACGCCGACCCGAGCTCGTCGCCGACCGCGCCGACCCGACCGACCAGATTGAGCTCGGGATGGACTCGCCACCAGGCAGCGGACAGCAGATAGAGCCAGAGGTCGTGCGGATAGTAAGCATACCGGTCCCGGACCGCCTGGAGCCCGATCTCGTCGTGGAACACCGCGCCAGCGGTGAAGATCAACAACCGCTGCTCGGCCAGGCCGAGCCAATCCGGGATGCCGGGTTGATCATGGACTCCAAGCCCCAGCTGCTGCCGGACATACGCATCGAGCAGCAGCACCCGATGACCCGTCGGATGATCATGGAATCGGTCCGGCAGGCCGCGCCGCAGGGCCACGTCGACCGACTCGACCAAGCCCTGGTCCTCGTCCCGGAGAAAGATCAACACCCGCGGTCGCCAGTCATGATCGGCCGACATCGCGTCGTCGTAGCCGAGCACCTCCGAACCCCGACCCAGCAGCGCGGCCGCGTAACGGAGCCCGGGAAACCCGGCCCGCAGCAGCGGCTGGACGACCTCGCGAAACAGCCGGCCGCTCAGTTCGAGCCCGATGCCCATGGAGTCAGACCAGATTCGACAGCGCGGCGGCGACGGCGAACCCGATCACGGTCACCAGGCCGGCCCGGCTGCCGGCCTTCTCGGTCGCCTCCGGGATCATCGAGTCGACCAGCATCACCAGCAGCGCGCCGGCCGCGAAGCCGTCGATGGCGCCCTTCACCTCGGGTCCGGCGACGCTGGCCAGCGCGTACCCGCCGAGGGTGGCCAGCGCACAGGCGACGGAGACGACGATCCACAGGCTGGTCACCGAGCGGACCGGCTTGCCGGCCGCGCGCAGGTCACTGGCCGAGCCGATTCCTTCGGGCAGATTCGAGATGAAGATCGCCACCAGCAGGGCGACACTGACCCCTTCGCCCGCGGCCAGACCGATGCCGAGCACAGCCTGTTCGGGGATCCCGTCCAGCAGCGATCCGAGCGCGAGCGGCAGGCCACCGGCTCCGCCGCCGGAGCGACCGCCGATCCGATCCACCGCGGCGTTCGCGCCGAAGAACGCCAACGCGCCGACGGCCAGCCCGATCGCCACCGGGATCGGCCCGGCGACGGCGAGGCCCTCCTGGGCCAGTTCGAAGGCGACGCTGGAGATCAGCGCGCCGGCGCCGAACGCCAGCACCGCGCCGACCACCCCGGCGTGCCACTTCCTGATCATGCCCAGCACGGCCCCGATCACCAGCGAACTCGCCGCGGCCGCGCCCCATCCCAACGCTGCTAGCACGACGGTCACGCTACTGGAATCCGCCGGCGTCGGACTGCGCACCGATATCCGCGACTGGTCACCGACGCGACACCCTGCCGACGCCGACTCGCAATCTGATCGTCCGATGTTGTCCAGCGTGTTCTCACGGGACCGAGTCCTGAGTCCCCTGCGGGCCGCGGGCGACCGGGTGGCGATCGCCGCTGCGGTGATCGCCGGCCTCTGCAGCCTGCTGTACGTACTCGCGCCGGTGATCGAGAACACCGTTGACTACCGCTGGACCAGCTCCGCGGCAGAGCCTTCGGTGGCGTTGCCGCTGAGCCCGCCACGGCCCGCGGAGCTGACGGTCACGCTGCCCTGTGGCGGGCTGTCCCGCCGGACGGCGGCGCTGCCGGTCGCCCTGATCAGCACGGTCAACGCGGCCCGCGGCGGACGGGCCGCTCCGGTGCCGGCGCCGGGCACGCCCGGGACGGAGCGACTGGCCCGGGAGGCGTTCCGGATCGAGCTGGCGGCCGACCGGCTCCAGGTCCGCTCGGCCGGGGCGACGCTGGCGGAGCTGGTGACCGATCGGCTGCGATCCTGCTCGACGCTGACCGCCGTGCTGCGTTCCAGTGGTTCGACGATCAAGCTCGACGACGCCGTGATCGCGTCCGACAGCAAGGATCGCAGGCCGGTGGTCACCGGCCTGTTCACCGATCCGACGGCCGGTCCGGTCGAGGTCCGGGTGGCGGCCGACATGCAGTTCCAGGTCTCCCCCACCGTGATCAAGATCTTGTTCGGTGTGCTGGCGGCGGTCGCGCTCGGCCTCGCCTTCGCCGCCCTGGGCCGCCGGGACCGGATCCGCCGGCTGAGGCCTCGGCCTCGGCTTCGGCTCGGGCCGGTCGACGCCGCGGTCTCGGTGATCATGATCGGCTGGATCATGATCGGCTCCGGGACCGACGACGACGGGTTCATCGCGCAGATCGCCCGGAACGGTGAGGTCGCGGGGTTCTACGGCAACTACGTCCGCTGGGACAACACGCCCGAGGCACCGTTCGGCTGGTACTACGCGGTGCTCGACGTGGTCGGCCGGCTGGTCGGCTGGGAAACCTTGTGGCTGCGGCTGGTGCCGCTGCTGCTCGGGCTGGCCGGATGGCTGGTGCTGCGGCACCTGCTGCTGCCGCGCCTGATCCCGCGGCCGTCGCGTTGGGTGATCATCGGCAGCGCGGCCGCGATGCTGGTGATCTGGCTGGTGTTCGGCAACACGATCCGGCCCGAGCCGTGGTTCGCACTCGGCCTGGTGATCGTGCTCTGGCTGGTCGACGTGGCCCGGACCGAGTGGCGGGTACTACCGCTCTTGGCCGCGACCACCGTCGCCGGGCTGACCACCGCGATCGGGCCGACCGGGCTGGTCGCCTTCGCGCCGCTGTTGGCCGCGCTGCCGTCGTTGATCAAGATCTTCGGCCGGCGGCCGCCGGCGACCCGGGTCGCGATCATCCTGACCGCGCTGGCCGGCACCGGGATCGCACTGCTGCCGATGTTCGCCGACCAGACGCTCGGGTCGACCCTGGCCAGCGTCGCGGCCCGGAACCACTACGGACCGAGCTATGCCTGGTACGACGACTGGGGTCGCTACGCCCAGGTGCTGGAGTCCTCGTTCGGCCGCAACCTGACCCTCTGGCCGCCGCTGGTGCTGGCGATCTTCGTCGCCTTCTGCTGGCGGCGGTACGGCCGGGTGCCCGGGCTGCGGCCGCGGCTGGCCGGGCTGGTGATCGGCACGTACTTCCTGTTCTTCCCGATCTTGATGTTCAGCCCGACGAAGCTCTATCACCACTTCGGCGGGCTGATCCTGATCACCCCGTTGATCATCGCGATCACGATCCAGCTGCTGACCCGATGGCGGGTGCCGGCGGCGGCCGTGGCGGCCCTGATCGCCGGGTTGGCGATCAGCGGCGGGCTGGCGCTGCGGCAGGAGAACGGCTGGTGGGAGGTGGCCCGGCTCGGCGTCTGGTCCATCACCGAACCGATCCACGTCGGCCCGATCGAGGTCGCCACGCCGGTGCTGATCATCGGACTGTTGCTGGCGTTGCTGATCTTCGTCGCCGGCCGGGCCGGCTGGGCCCGGCCGGTGCCGCGGCTGCTCAGCTACTCGGCGGTGATCGGGCTGGCGGTAGCGGTGCTGCTGCCGCCACTGATCTTCAGCAAGGCGATCCTCAGCCGGTCCGACCGCTACACGATCGGTGCGGCCAGCGTCGCGTCGCTGACCGGCGGCCGGTGCACGCTGGAGCACTCGCTGCGGGCCGAGCCGGATCCGGCCGGCGGTGTCCTGGATCCGATGACGGCGAACCACAGCTTCCCGGGCCGGAACCGCGACGGAGTCCCGGTCTGGTCGGCCACTGGTGCGGCCACGCTGACCAGCGGCTGGTATGCGGTGCCGCCCGAGTCGAGCGAGGGCGGTCAGGTGGTGGTCCGGATCGGCTCCGCGCAGCGCGGTGACCGGGTCTGGGTGCAGACCGACCGGGGCGCGAAGGTGCGGCTCAGCGGCACCGGCGACCAGATCCTGAGCCTGACCCGGCACGGCGGTGCCGGCCGGGTCCGGGTGCTGGCCGAGGCGGGACCGGAGTCGCGGCTGACGGTCACCGCGCCGCGGATCCCGCGCACCGTCGATCTCGCCGGGCTGATCGGCGACCAGCCGACCTACGTCGACTGGCGGATCGGCTTCTACGCGCCGTGCCTGCGCCCGGCGGCGGTTACCGGCGGTCGGGTGGAACTGCCGGTGTACGCGTTCGGCCGGCAGCCGATGAAGAACCTGATCACGCCGGCGGGCTCGCCGTTCTCCGCCGTGCCGGACCTCACCAACGCTCGCTGGATCCCGCTCTACCCGGCGACCCCGGACCGCTCCTTCCAACAGCTCGGCTACAGCCTCTATCGGGTGGTCCCGATGATCGACGACGCCGGCCCGGCGGCTCACATCGGCACCGCATGGCGCTGGGGCTGGACCCGGACGCCGACGATCGTGCAGGAGTGACCGAAATCCAGCAACCGTTCGCGAATCAGGTCCGCAGACGGCCGTTCCACCGAACCGTTGCTGGATTCCGGTCAGTCGGCCGGCGGCCCCGTGAGCAGCGGGTCGGCGTTACGATGGTGCGGCCCCGGAGAGGCGCTGCAGCGGGCCCGCGACATAGCTGCGGGCGTCGCAACGCTCCGGCTGGACTCCTTGTCGATCAAGGGCGCCTGCTTGATCGAAAGGCGTACATCGTGAGCATCCAAGCACGAGCCGGGCTGTCGCGGATCGCCCGGATCTGGCGCTATCCGGTGAAGTCGATGGCGGGTGAGGCACTCGAGTCGGTCGCCGTCTCCTGGCACGGACTCGCGGCCGACCGGCGCTGGGCCTTCGTCCGGCCCGACCATGAGGCCAACGGCTTCCCGTGGCAGACGATCCGCGAGGAGCCGCGGATGTGCCTGTTCTCGGCACGACTGAGGAATCCGGAGCGTCCGGAGGCGTCGACCGCTGAGGTGCTGACCCCCGACGGCGACACGGTCGAGATCACCGATCCCGACCTGCCGGTGCAGCTCGGCGCCGGGCTGCGACTGATGCGGCTGCACCGGGGTGCGTTCGACACGATGCCCGTCTCGTTGATCGGCACCGCGACCGTGGCCGAGTTGTGCCGGACCGCCGGTGAACCGGTGGATCCGCGCCGGTTCCGGCCGAACCTGCTGGTCGAGACCGACCAGCCGTTCATCGAGGATTCCTGGGTCGGCCGCACGCTGCGGATCGGCGACACCGTGTTGCGGATCGACCGATCCGACAAGCGCTGCGTGGCCATCAACGTCGACCCGGAGACCGGCCGGGTGGCACCGGAGCTGTTGCGACTGGTCGCCAAGACCCGTGCCTCGAAGGCGGGCGTCTACGCCACGGTCGTCGAGCCCGCGGACGTCCAGCTCGGCGCCGACGTCCATTTCGCCTAGGTGCGTTCGCGCACCGATCGCTACGGCCGAGCGAGTTCGCGACACTCCATGATCGGCATCAGTCGGTGAGCTCTTCACGTTCCAGTTCGGTCGGGGTATCGGGTGGCGGTGAAGTCGTTGATCATGGTGTCCCAGATCGACCGCAGTCTCGTTGCCAAGCGGAAGGAGTCGGTCGGGTTGGCCGGTGGGATCCACCATGCGGGTTGTGAGCCTCACCGTCGTGCCAGGTTGCGCCTGACAGCCGGCCTGAGTCCTGGACCGGAGGGATCTTCGCCCCGGCTGTCCCCTGGCCGCCGATGCCGGTCTGGCCAAGTGGACCATCGGGTCGCGGTCGATGGAGGTCGAGCCGGCAGAGATCATGCTCGGCGCCCACATCCACGTCGCCTGGACCCGTGCAGCAACGCTCGTTGCGGCTGATCGAGTTCGCGACGCCGCCTGATCGGCTTCAGCCGGTGGGCTCTTCTTCGGTGTCGTCCTCGTTGTCGTCGGGGTATCGGGTGGTGGTGAAGTCGTTGATCATGGTGTTCCAGATCGTGTGGGCGTAGTCGCTCTTGCCGAGGGGTAGTGTCCCGGCTGGGTTGGTCAGGAAGAACCAGCCGTGTGGGGTGCGCCAGATCGCGGTGCCGGTTTCGGGGATGCGGATCTGCCAGCCGGCGTGGGTCTTGTACCGGTGGGATCTTCGCCCGAGTCGTCCGAGGCTGTCGGTGGAGGTTTGGCCGGGTGGTCCGATCGGTGGTGGCCGGTAGGGGATTGCGTGATCGTGGTCGATCCGGCGGGTGGTGTTGGTGCCGTAGGGGAACGCTTCGGCGGGTGTGATCATCCGCAGCGCGTCCTTGATCCGATCCGACGCCTCGTACGCATCGGCCGCCGGTGTGTTGTTCGGGTCGATGACGGGGGTGATGGTGAGGTGTTTGCCGCGGATCCAGTGTTTGAACTGTTCGGCGGTGATCGGCCCGACGTCTTCGACCCGGACCACGCCGGAGTTCTTGATGATGGTGTCGCGGTCGACGTGGAGGTAGACGACGGTTTTGGGTAGGAGGTCGCGCGGGTTGATCCGGTAGCGCTCCAGGAGCGCCTGGAGTTCTGCGGCGTAGTCGACCGCCTGGTAGGGGTCGATGTCGGCCGGGTGCAGATCGGTCTCGGTGATCACCGGCTCATCGGCCGGTCCGGTCTCCGGCCGGTGATCAACGATGCCCGCCGAGTCGGACGGCTCCGGTTCGGCGGCGGCCGGCGCGTCCGGTCCGGGATCTCCGAACACCCGGTGGTCCGCGGGGGTCTCTCGATCTTCGAACCCACCCGGATCGGCCGAGGCTTTCGGCGCTGGATCGGTCGCGGATTGGTCGGTCTCGGTGTCCGCGGTGGGGTCGGGGATCCGGGTCCAGGCGTAGTCGGCATCGTCGGCGGGGTCTGGGGTGGGTTCGGGTGGTTGGGTGAGGTTGCGGCCTTCGTGGGCGGCGAGGAGGGTGATGGTGCGGAGTGGGTTGGCGATGATCCCGATCGCCTTTGACCGGCGCACATCGAGCGTGGCCGTGTCGCCGTTGAGTCCGAGGATCTGAGCGATCCGGTCGCAGAGGGCGGTGAACATGATCACGTCTCCGGCCTCGGCCCGGGCGATCAGGGTTTTGATGCCGCAGTCGGTGGTCCGTCCGGTCCGGACGAAGCGTTGGGCCTGGAAGTGTCGGGCGCGGGCTTCGGCGTCGGCCGGGTCGGCCTCGAAGATCTTGGCTTCGAGGAGCGGGAACAGCCGGCCGGGCGGCAGCGAGGTCAGGTAGGGCGCGACCGCGGCGTCGACGTATCGGGCCGCTTCGAGTGACAGGTGGCCGGTCTTGTCGGCGATCTTGCGGCAGATCCAGACCGGAACCTGGTAGTGGCAGAGCCGGGCCCAGATCTGCGGGAACCGGTGCCGCAGATCCAGCGCATCGGCAATCAGTTTCGTTCCGGTGCTGGTCGACCATCCGGCGACGACGGCGAACTCGCCCACACAGAGTTCCCCGATCGCCGGCGTGCCGTCCCCGCCGATGGTGCGGGCCCGTTCCCGGCCGGGCAACGCGGAGGTGTTGTGGTCCAGGGCGTCGCCGGAGTGCAGGTCGGCCCAGTGCGCGGCGATCTTGAGCTGATCGGCCTCAGCCCGACGCTCCAGGGCGACCGCGGTGTTGAGCAATTCCAGGGCCTGATCGGCATCGAGCTCGGCCAGGTCGACGACGACCCCGTCGCCATCGATCACCGCGTCCCCCGATTCCATACCCACAACGCTATCCGGCACCACTGACAGTCCGACCGACCGCGATCGGGAGTGAATTCGATCATGCCCAGGCCGTGGCGGGGTGAGAGCGTTCGTTCCCTGAGCCTGTCGAAGGGCAAGCCAATTGTTGTCCTTGCCCGGGTCGAGATCTGTCAGAGCTTCATCGGTCCCGATCAACCGACGGGGTCGGTCGGGCCGACCCTTCGACAGGCTCAGGGAACAAACACCCGTGCGTCCCCATCGCTGAGCTTGGGAACTGGGCGCTCGTGATCGCGCCACTCGACGAGGTCGTCGGCTGCGATTCCTCGCCCTCGCAGCACTGGCTCGAGACCCGACACCAGGCTGATCATCTGGACTTGCTGCGGCATCAAGGTCGATGGCGAAGTCGATCATGCCCGGCTTGGTGGGTCGGAGGTGAGGGTTTTCGTTCCCTGAGCCTGTCGAAGGGCCAGCCCGGTGCTGCCTCCGGTCGTAACGGATATCCGACTCAACGTCGCGGCGTCAGTCGGGCTCGCCCTTCGACAGGCTCAGGGAACGAAAACCTCATGTTCCCCATCGGCGAGCCTGGGATGGCCGGTTGTGATCTTGCACAGCGACAGGCTCAGGAACGAGACCGCCTAGATCCCCAGTGGTGAGCTCGGTGGATGATCAGTGTGCTCGGGCGGCATAGAAGTCGGGCACTGAGACCTCCTCGCCTTCGGCCAGCGCGGAGGCGTGGGCGCAGATGCCCGGGGCGGTGAAGGTCGCGGCGCGTCGGGCGTCGATCCGGGCCGGACGACCCTCCATGATGCTGGAGACGAACTCGTGCACCAGATGGGGATGCGAGCCGCCGTGTCCGCCGTCGGCGAACGGCCGCAGCGGTTCCGGCAGCAACTCCGGGGCTCCGGCCGGGTGGCGGTCGGCGACCGACACCGGGCGGCCGCGCTGGCCCGGTCGCGCCGGCTCCATCACGAACTCCCTCATCGGCCCGCCCTCCAACTGTGGCCACTCCAGCGCGCCCTCGTCGCCGTACACCGAGAAGCCTTCGAGGTAGGAACGGCCGAGTTGGAAGAAGGACATGGTGATGTTGGCGACAAGATCATCACCGGCCCGCCCACCAGCCAGCGGCGCCAGCCGGAACAGGGCAGCCTCGGTGCCGAAGCCCGGGCCGCCGACGCCGACGCGATCCGGCGTCAGTCGGGACGAGCCGAGGCAGCGCACCGTGGCGACCCGGGCGTCGGCGAGGGCCAGGGCGGGCGACAGGGCGTGGGTGACGTAGTGCATCGGCGGAAAGCCGAGCCAGTACGGCGGATAGCCGTCCAGATTCTGCAGATGCTCACCGCGGAAGTAGCTGAGCCGGCCCAGGGCACCACGATCGAGCAACTGCCGGGCGTGGAAGAACTCGCGGGAATAGACCGCGGTCTCCATCATCAGGTAGTTCCGGCCGCTGCGCTGCTCGGCGGCGATCAGCCGAGCACAGTCCTCGAGGGTGGTTGCCATCGGTACAGCGCTCGCACAGTGCCGGCCGGAATCCAAGATCAACTCGACCTGGTCGGCATGCAGGGCGACCGGGGTGAGCAGGTGCACCGCGTCCCAGCCGTCGGCGGCCACGGCCTGCTCCAGGCTGTCGAACCGGTCGGTCAGGCCGAGTTCGTCGCCGACCTTCGCCAGCCGTCCGGGATCGTTGTCCACCAGCGCCACCCGGCGCACATCGGGATGAGCGACATAGATCGGTGCGAAGGCGGCGCCGAAGCCGAGACCGACGACGATCACGTCGATCGGCTCCGACCGCTGCCCGGTCCGCGCGGTCATCCGACCGGTACGTCTTCCTCCGGGCCGAACAGGAAGGTCGCGCCGCCGGTGGCGAAGTTGGCCACGTCCGCATTCGACGCCCGGCCCTCCTCGGAGGCGAGGATCGCCTCCAGGTCGGCGCGGTTCTCGGCATAGAGCTCGGCCGCGTAGTAGAACTTCGGTGGCGTGCCGTCCGGCTCCGGCTCGAACTTGGTCACCGTCCAGCGGGACAGGCCGCGCATCCGCTTGGCGATCGGGATGTGGGTCTCGTCGTAGTACCGGTCGAAGTCGGGCGGTGAATCGGGGGTGCCGTAGAGCACCAGGACCTTGTACATGATCAGCCTCTCTGTTCTGCGGTTGATCAACGATCTCAGGTCGCCGTCGCACCGGCTACGGAACCCCGAGCAGACGCAGACCCGCCGCCACGGCCGCGGCGGCGGTCACCGTGATCACGAACGGTGCCCGGCGCCAGGCCAGCACACCGGCGACGACGACCCCGATCGGCCGGGCGAAGCCGGCGAACTGCTGCCCCTCCGCCACCGCCGTCGTCGCCACCACGGCCAGCAGCAGGACCACGGTCGAGGTGTCGATCAGCTCCCGGATCCGTTCCGGTACGTCGATCCGGTGGGCCAGCAACGGGCCGGACAGCCGGAACGCGTAGGTGCCGACGGCGAGTGCCAGCGCGGCGATGATCAAGGTCAGCGGGTTCACGGGCGCACCTTCCGGCGGGCCGGGATGATCATGGTGAGCAGGCCGGCCAGGGCCAGCAGGACCGGCAGGCCGGGCGGGAGGAACGGGGTGCCGACCAGGGCGACCAGGCAACCGGCGCCGGCCGCTCGCCGTACCCCGGGCTTCTTCAACGCCGGTACGGCGACGGCCAGCAGCACCGCCGGAAACATCGCGTCCAACCCCAACTGCTCCGGCGCGGCGACCAGACCGCCGAGCAGCCCGCCGAGCACGGCACCGGCCGGCCAGCAGATCAGCACGCCCAGCCCGCAGAGCCAGAACACAGCCCGGCGCCGCTCCGGGTCGGTCTGGCCGAGGGCCAGGGCGACCGACTCGTCGTTCATCAGGTGGCTGCCCAGCAGCCGGCGCCAGCCGGTGCCGACCGTGTCGGCGACGGACAGCCCGAACGGCAGGTGCCGGGCGTTGACCAGCAGCCCGGCCAGCACCGCCGCCACCGGCCCGCCGCCGGCGGCGAGGATGCCGACGAACAGGAACTCGGCGGAGCCGGCCAACACGGTGACCGAGAGCAGGGCGGGCACCCAGAGGTCGAAGCCGGAGCCGACCGCGATCGCCCCGTACGACACCGCGACCAGCGCCACCGCGGCGCTGACCACAGCCACATCGCGGACCATCCCCCGATCAGCCGTTCGCCATATCGAACGCATGTAGTCTACGGTGAACACCATTCAGTCGTTCGTCAAATCGAACGATCGTACGCTGAGACGATCGGAGCGGGTCAGCATGACCGAAGACCGGCCGCCCAGGAGCCGGGCGCCGCTGGACGTGATCGCCGCCTCACTGCGAGCCGAGCGCCGGCGGACCGGGCTGTCCCTCGGCGAGGTCGCGCGCAAGGCCGGGATCGCCAAGTCGACGCTGTCCCAGCTCGAATCCGGGTCGGGCAACCCCAGCGTGGAGACCCTGTGGGCGCTGAGCACGGCGCTCGACGTGCCGATCGCCCACCTGGTCCAGCCGCAGCGGGCACCGGTCCGGCTGATCCGGGCCGGCGAGGGGCCGGCGGTCGCCTCCGACCGGGCCGACTATGTCGCGACGCTGCTCGCCGCCAGCCCGCCATCGGCTCGCCGCGACATCTTCCTGGTCACCGCCCAACCCGGCTCCGCTCGCGACTCCGACCCGCACCTGCCGGGTGTGGTCGAGCACGTGATCCTGAGCACCGGTCGAGCCGAGGTCGGCCCGGCCGATGAGCCGGTCGAGCTCGGGCCCGGCGACTATCTGTCCTATCCGGGCGATGTCGCCCACGTCTTCCGGGCGCTCGAGCCGGACACCGCGGCGGTGCTGGTCTCGGAGCACACCCGCGCCTGAGCGGCGCCGCTCGACCTCGACCCCAGCCCGGCTGTCAATTATGGCCAGGTGTTCATGGACTTCCGGTTGACCGAATGACCGGCACCGGGTTTGGATTCGCTATGCGAACCCAACCGGATCGACGACGATTCCTCGGCCTGGCCGGTGCCGGCGCCCTTGCGGCGGCCGTCGGCAGCCAGCTCACCGACCCCGGGCGGGCCTGGGCCGGCCCGACCTTTCCGGACGATCCGTTCCGGCTCGGTGTCGCTTCCGGCGAACCGTTCTCCGACAGCGTGGTGATCTGGACCCGGCTCGCGCTGGATCCGGTCAGCCCGGACGGGACCGGTGGAATGCCGGACCGGGTGGTGCCGGTGGACTGGGAGGTCGCCGAGGACGAGCGGTTCGCCAAGATTGTGTCCCGCGGCACCGCCCAGGCGTCGCCGGCGCTCGGCCACTCGGTCCACGTCGAGGTGGACGGCCTACGCCCGGACCGCCGCTACTGGTATCGCTTCCGGGCCGGCGGCCAACTCAGCCCGGTCGGCCGCACCCGCACCACGCCGGAACCCTCGGCGGCGGTCCGCGAGCTGAAGTTCGCGTTCGCCAGCTGTCAGAACTACCCCGAGGGCTTCTACACCGCCTACACCCACCTGGCCGCCGAGGATCTCGACTTCATGGTGCACCTCGGCGACTACATCTACGAGGGCGGCGGCACGAGCGACATCGGCCGCGGCCATCTGCCGACCACCGAGGTGTTCTCGCTCGCCGACTACCGGGTCCGGTTCGGTCAGTACAAGGCCGACCCCGAGCTGCAGCTGGCGCACGCGGCCTTCCCGTGGCTGGTCACTGTCGATGATCATGATGTCGAGAACAACTGGGCCGGCAGCCACTCCCAACCGGACAGCGAACCGGACCAGGATCCGGCGGTGTTCCTGAAGCGCCGGGCCGACGCCTTCCAGGCGTTCTACGAGAACCTTCCGTTGCGGCTCACCGGCAAGCCGAGCGGACCGGACATGCAGTTGTTCCGGCGTCTCCCGTACGGACGGCTGGCGACGCTGCACATGGTGGACACGCGGCAGTATCGCGACGTCCAGCCGACCCTGCAGGAGGACCGGCACGACCCGGAGCGGACCATGCTCGGCACCGAGCAGGAGCGCTGGCTGCTGGACGGCTTCGGCCGCTCCCGGACCCGCTGGGACATCCTCGGCAATCAGGTGTTCATGTTCCAGGCCGACCACACCGAGGGCCCGGACACGCGGTACGGACTCGACCCGTGGGACGGCTACACCGCAGCCCGGCAGCGCCTGTTCAACGCCGTCCACGAACGGCAGGTGGACAACTTCGTCGTGCTGACCGGCGACGCGCACCGCAGCACCGCCGCTGATCTGAAGCTCAACTTCGACGACCCGAACTCGGCCACCATCGGGGCCGAGTTCCTCGGCAGCTCGATCAGCTCCGGCCGCGACGGCACCGCGATGGACAACCTGGGCCGGATCTGGCTCGCCGAGAACCCGCACCTGCGCTTCCACAACGCCCAGCGCGGGTACGCGACCTGCACGGTCACTCACCGGGAATGGCGGACGGACTACAAGGTGGTGCCGTACGTGACCAGGCCCGGCGCCCCGCTGGAGATCGCCGGGACGATCCAGCTGCAGGCCGGCGTCGCCGGGATCCAGGGGGTCGACACTCCAGCCGCACAGCCCTGATCACACCGGCGCGCGGTCGCCGACGGTCCACTATGGACGGATGGATGACGCGAACGCTGCCCCGGACCTGATCCTGCGAGCCGCCGTGCCGGGTGACCTGGACACCCTGCACCAGTTCATCGTCGCGTTGGCGATCGCTGAATCCTTCCCGGGCGAGGTGTCGGCCGAGCCCGATGATCTTGCCGAGGTGCTGTTCAATGATCACCCGGTCGCCGAGGCGGTGATCGCCGAGATCGCCGGCACGCCGGTCGGCTTCGCCCTGCACTATCCGACCTACAGCACGATCCTCGGCCGGACCGGCATCCACCTCGAGGACCTCTACATCAGCGACGAGTATCGCGGCCGCCGGATCGGCGAGGCGCTGCTGCGCCACCTGGCCGAACTGGCGGTCAGCCGTGGCTGCGGCCGGCTGGAGTGGTGGGTGCTGCGGACCAACGAGTCGGCGCTCCGGTTCTACCGGCGACTGCACGCCCGCGGCCTGGACGAGATCGAGGTGATGCGCCTCGACGGCGACTACCTGGCAGCCTTCGCCGACGCCCGCTGACCGCTGTCCGGACGCACATCGGCGTAGCCGGCGTACGCAGCGGGACGTAGCCGGGATCGGTCAAAACGACGATGCGCCCGACCGGAGCCTTCGGCCAGGCTTAGCGGTGTTCCCGATGATCCGAAAGGACACCGACCATGACCGCCTCCCGCACCATGATCATCTCCCGGCGCAGCGTGCTCGCCTCGGCCGCCGGAATCGCCGCGGTCACCGCCGTGCCGACCGCCGCCAGGGCCGACGACCGCACCGTCGAGCAGTGGATCGCCGCGAAGTCCGTCGCCCTGCAGACCGTGGACCCGAACGCCTCCCTGGACGAGCTGCGTTGCCTGCAACGGTCACTGGCCGGGGCGTCCCTGGTCGGTCTCGGCGAGCCCGGACACAACCTCGCCGAGGTGGCCACCCTCAAGCACCGGGTGCTCCGGCTGCTGGTCGAGCGGCTCGGCTTCCGCACCCTGATCTGGGAGGAGGACTGGTCGCTCGGCCTGCTGGTCGACGAGTACGTCCGTACCGGTGAGGGTGACCTCGCAGCACTGATCGCCGAGTTCAGCCCGGCCTGGCGCAACCAGGACGCGGCCGACACGATCACCTGGGTCCGCAACTACAACGCCCGGCACCGCCATGATCAGGTGTCCTTCGTCGGCGCCGAGCACTACGCCACCCGGGCCTTCGTCTACGACCGGCTGTCGGCCTATATCGCCGAGGTCGCGCCCGGCCAGCATGCCGAGGCCGCGGAGCTGATCAGTGAGCTCAAGCCGCACCAGGACAAGACGATCGGCCAGTACGCGAACTGGTATTTCTCCCCGGAGGTCGACAAGGAGCCCTACCTCCGGCGGTCGAAGCGGCTGCGCGCGATCGTCGACGGGATCCGTCGCCCGGCCGGGGACCGGCGCCACTCCGTGGCCCGGCAGATGGCCCGGCAGATCGAGGCCTTCTACCTCCACTACAGCTTTCCCTGGGCGGAGATCCCCTCCTATCGAGACCTCGGCTCGGCGCGTACGATCCGCTGGTGGCAGGAGCACTCCCGGTCCCGGTCGGTCTACTGGGCGGCCACGGCGCACACCTCCCGGGCCGGCGAGGTGCGCTATTCCTCCCCCGAGGGCGCGATGGCCTTCGCGCCGGCCGGCTCGCACCTGGCCGAGTGGTTCGGCGACCGCTACCGCGTGGTCGGCCTCGCCTTCGACCACGGCACCTACCGCACGGAGGAAGGAGCGGTGATCGACCTGCCGCACCCGCTACCGGAATGGTACGAGTCCCGGTTCGCCGGTCTTGATCATGACCAGTCCATGCTCGATCTCCGGCAACGGGCCCCGGGCGCCGTCCGCGACTGGCTGGCCGCACCGTTCCAGACCCGCGGCTTCCCCGACCTGGGCGCGGACTCCACCGCGACCGGCGGCACCCTGACCGACTGGTACGACCTGATCATCCGCCGCCGGGTCGTCAGCCCGGCCGATCCTCATCCCTGATCGGAATGCCGGCCGGCCGTCAATATCGAACTGCGTCCTGAGTCAGGCCGCGTTGATGATCATCCGTGGCGCGGGCTGGCAGCGCGGGCAACGGAAGGAGGAGCGGTTCATGAACGGTTCGCGCTTGATCGGGCGTCCGCAACGAGGGCAGGGCTCGCCTTCCCGGCCGTACACGGCAAGCGCGCGCTCGAAGTAGCCGCTGCTGCCGTTGACGTTGACGTACAGGGAATCGAAGGAGGTGCCGCCCTCGCCCAACGCCGCCCGCATCACCGCGGTCGCCTCGGTGATCACGGCCGCGGCGGCCTTGCGGGTGAGCCGGTCGGTCGGCTTCGCGTAATGCAGCTTGGCCCGCCAGAGCGCCTCGTCGGCGTAGATGTTGCCGATGCCGGAGATCAGTTGTTGATCAAGGAGCGCGCGCTTGACCCCGGTCCGTTTCCGCCGCAGCCGGGCCACGGTCCGATCATGATCGAACTCCGGGTCGAACGGATCCCGCGCGATGTGGGCGATCTCAGCCGGCAACTCGGCACCGCCCGGCGACAGACTGAGCCCGCCGAACATCCGCTGGTCGACGAACCGCAACTCCGGGCCGCCGTCGGTGAAGCTGAACCGGATCCGCGTGTTCGGCGGATCGGGCAGCGTGCTCTGGTCGGAGCGGAACTGTCCGCTCATCCCGAGGTGCGCGAGGATCGCGTCGCCGTCGTCGAACGGCAGCCACAGGTATTTGCCGCGACGCCGCGGCTCGGCGAAGGTCCGTCCGGTCAGTTGCGCGGCGAAGTCGGCCGGGCCGGGCAGATGCCGGCGGACCGGGCGATCATGGAGCACCTCGACGCGGGTGATGGTACGGCCCTCGACCGCACCGGTCAGGCCGCGACGGACGACCTCGACCTCGGGGAGTTCGGGCATGCGGTGACCCTAGTATTCGGCGCTGACGCTGCGGTTCGGGGGTTTCGGGCTCAGTCCGCGGCGACGACGTCGTCGGCCTCCGTGGACGACCCACCGGCGGGCACGGCAGCATCGACAGCGGGCGGATCGACCGTGCCGGCCTGGGTCAGCTTCAGCCGGGCCGTCACCGCCTCGAAGGCGATCGAGGCCGCGTTCTGTTCGGCCTCCTTCTTGTTCCGGCCGGCACCCGGCCCGAACCGCTCCTCGCCCAGCACCACGCGAGCCTCGAACGACTTCGCATGATCGGGCCCGGACTCGGTGATCTCGTAACCGGGAACGCCGAGACTGGAGAGCGACGCGATCTCCTGCAAGCTGGTCTTCCAGTCCAGCCCGGCACCGCGGGTCGCCGCCTCGGCCATCAGGTCGTCGAACAGGTGGTGCACGAAGACCCGGGCCGCCTCGACGCCGTGCGCGAGATAGACGGCGCCGATCACGGCCTCCATCGTGTCGGCCAGGATGGAGGACTTGTCCCGGCCACCGGTCGATTCCTCGCCGCGGCCGAGATAGACCACCGACCCGAGATCGAGTTCTCGGGCTACCTCGGCCAGCGTGGTCGCCCGGACGACCGCGGAGCGCAGCTTGGCCAGCTGCCCCTCGGACAGGTCGGGATGGGTCAGATAGAGGTGCTCGGTGACCACCAGGCTGAGCACCGAGTCGCCGAGGAACTCCATCCGCTCGTTCGTCGGCAGCCCACCCTTCTCGTACGCATACGAGCGGTGGGTCAGGGCAAGATCCAGCAGCTCGGGAGGCACGGCCATCTCGAGCTGTTCAAGGATCTCCCGGACGGGACGTTGGTCGGGAGCCACACCCGACACGGTCAGGACGCGAGCACCTGACGGCGGGCCGCGCGCGGCCCGTACTGGCCACAGGCCGGGCAGGCCACGTGCGGCAGGTGCTTCTCGCGGCAAGCCGGATTCGCGCAGGTCACCAGGGTCGGCAGCTTGGCCTTCCACTGGGACCGGCGATGCCGGGTGTTGCTGCGTGACAATCTCCGCTTCGGAACGGCCACGAATCTTCTCCTTGCGTCTCGGCCCGGGCGAACTGGTCGACCGGGTCAGTTGTCCGTGCTGCGCTGCTGGGTGTCCCCGTCGCCGGCGAGATCTGCGAGAGCGGCCCACCGCGGATCCACCGGGTCGCCATGCCCGTGGTCCGGGTCGTCGTTCAGGTTCGCGCCACAGGTGACGCACAACCCCTCACAGTCGTCTCGACACAGCGGCCGGAACGGCAGGTCCAGCACCACCTGATCCCGAAGGATCGGTTCCAGATCGACCAGGTCGTTCTGCAGCCGGCTGGCCTCGTCCTCGGACGCCTCACTGCCCGGATAGACGTACAGCTCCTGCAGGTCGACGGTCAACTCACGACTGACCTCACCCAGGCACCGCACACACTCTCCGCGCAGCTGGACGACCGCGGTTCCGGTCACCAGCACCCCTTCGACGACCGATTCCAGACGTACGTCCAGCTCGATCTCGGATTCGGGTGGCACTCCGATCACATCCAGGCCAAGACCCGTCGGAGCGGAGGCGGTGGTCTGCACGTGCCGGCTGATACCCGGCCGACGGCCCAACTCGTGGGTGTCCAGCACGAGATCGGAACGCGGATCCAGCCCGTGATGCGCCGAACCCATGCAGCTCTTCCTTCCCAACTCAGACGGCCCCAGGCGGAGCTGTGACCGACGAGCCACCTTACCTGCTCGCCCCGGGATTCGGGTAATTCGGTCCGCCCACTCCCCGCCGCCCGCTCCCCGCCGCCCGCTCCCCGCCGCCCGCTCCCGGCCGCCCGCTCCCGGCCGCCCGCTCCCCGCCGCCCGCTCCCCGCCGCAGCATTCGTGAATATAGGTAACAATGAATTATGCTCAGAATATGACCAGACCGACCGACCTGCTGAACCGGCTGCTGTCGCTGTCGCTGATGCTGTCGAAGGATCTGACGGTCCAGCTCGGCAAGGAGGGCCTGACGCCGGCCCGGACCCAACTGCTGATGGAACTTCACCATCGGGGCCCGGTGACGCAACAGACCCTCGCCGCGGCGCTCCAGGTCAGCCCACGCAACGTGACCTCGCTCGTCGACGGACTGGTCGAGAGCGGGCATGCGACCCGGGAACGCCACCCGGACGACCGGCGGGCCTTTCTGATCACCCTCACCGACCGCGGTGCGGCGGCCGCTGCGGCGATGGACCGGGACCATGCCCAACTCGCCCGCGACCTGTTCGGCTCGGTCCCGGCCGCGGACCGGGACGCGGCCGGGCGCACGTTGGAACACGCCGAACAACGGCTGAACGAACTGTTCGAAGCCCACTACGGAAAGCGAGAACCGTCATGACCACGACGACCGACCAGCCCGTCGCGCTGCTGCGCCGGTCCCTCGCGGCGCTCAACGCCCGCGACTTCGACGCTTTGCTGGCCCGGATGGCCGACGACTACGTGATCAACCTCGCCGGGGCACCCGGCCCGCGCTACGGCAAGGAGGTCTGGCGGGTATCCCGGCCACCGGCCGGACGGTTAGCTATGACAGCACCGAGATCTACCGGGTGGTCGACGGAATCATCGTCGAGGAATGGATCTGTTCCGACCTGGCCGGCCTGATGCGGCAGCTCACCGCGACCGACTGAGTCCGGGTCAGCCGGCGCTCTGGATCCGCGGCATCTGGGTCGTGGCCTGGTGCTGCTCGGCATCCAGGTCACTGCGCTCGGCGAGCCGCAGTCGGGCGGTCTTCACCTGGCTGGTGGTCTTGTGCAGAACGGATTCGAAGGTCGCCATCCGGGAATCGATGAACTGATCGGTCTCCCGGCGCAGGGCGTCGGCCTCGTTCTCGGCGTCGGTCCGGATCCGGTCTGCGGTCTCCTCGGCGACCCGCACGATCTCGCTGTGCTGGGCCAGCTCGAGCGCCTTCTCCCGCGCCTCGCGGACCATCCGGGCGGCCTCGGCCTCGCCCTGGGCGACCTTGGCGGCGGAGGCGTCGATGACGTGCTGAGCCTCTTCGATCTCGTCCGGCAGGTGGTCGATCACGTCGTCGATGGCACCGAGCACCTCGCCCCGGTTGATCACGCAGGATGCCGACATCGGCATCGCGCGCGCTTGCGCGACCATCTCCCGGAGGAGTGTGAGTTTCTCCTCCACCGTCTCGCGGTCCGCCATGATCCCCCTTGCTCGTTCCCGAAAAACTGCCTCAGACATGCAACAAGCTCAAGTCCCCCGACTCGCGCCCACAGAGATGGTACGCCGGAATCGGCCCGGTTGTGATATCCGGAATTGTCCCGCATCCCGTTCGGAGGTGCAGCACCCTCAGAACCGCTCGGCCACTGGTGGGGGCACGAACGGGGTCACATCACCGCCATGGCCGGCGATCTCCCGGACCAGGCTGGAGGAGACGAAGGACCACTCCGGGGCCGTCGGCAGCAGGATGGTGTCGATGCCTCTCAGCCGCCGGTTCATCTGGGCCATCGGGAACTCGTGGTCGATGTCGGCGGCGTTCCGGACGCCCTTGACGATGGTGCCGATCCCCCGCTCGACGCACAGCTCGACCAGCAGCCCGGAGAACTCGATCGCCTCGACGTTGGGCAGCTCGCGGCAGGATTCGGCGATCAACTGCACCCGTTCGGCGCCGGTGAACCGGCCCCGCTTGGCCGGGTTGGTGCCGACCGCGACCAGCACCTGGTCGAACATCTCGGCGGCCCGGGTGATCACGTCCAGGTGACCCAGCGTGATCGGGTCGTACGAACCCGGGCAGACCGCGCGCCTGGTCACGGCGGGCCCCGCCTGATCCACCGCATCACTCACCGCAGGGCTCCTTCTCCTCGGGCATCCGGGCTCACGCTACCGGCCGGCGGAGGTAGCTCAGCACCGTCTCTCCATAGCGGCGCACTTCGACCTCGGTGAACGGCTCCGACCCGGCCGGCTCCGGCGACCGGCGGGACCGCTCGAGCACGATCAGGCCGTCGGCGGCGACCCAGCCGTGCCGGACCAGATCGGCGACGACGGTGTCCAGGGCCGCCGAGTCGAGGTCGTACGGCGGGTCGGCGAAGACGATGTCGTACGCCTGCCGGGCCGACTGCCGAGCCAGCTGCTCCACTCGCGCCGCGCGGACCTTCGCGGCGGCGCCGAGGGTGTCGATGTTGGCCCGGATGATCGAGCGCGCGGTCCGTTGATCGGCCTCGACCAGCAGCACCGGATCAGCTCCGCGGGACGCCGCCTCCAGCCCGACCGCGCCGGAGCCGGCGTAGAGATCGAGGAAGCCCAACCCGGTCAGGGACTCGTCGGCGCTGCCGCCGGCTCCGGCCCAGGAGGCCAGCGAGGCGAACAGGGCCTCCCGGACCCGGTCGGTGGTCGGCCGGGTCTGGTCACCGGCCGGCAGTCGCAACCGGCGACCGCCGTACCGGCCGGCCACGATCCGGCTCATCGGGGTGGCTTCGGCGAGGGCCGGGAGGTGATCACGTACGTTCCAGCCAGTCGCCGGCCGCCCGGTGCTCCACCTGGGCGACGATGTCGGCCAGCCCCGGATCGGTCAGCTCGGGGTCCTTGGTCAACTCGCGTTCGGCCAGCTGCCGGGCGCGCTCGATCAGGGCGCCGTCGTCGAGCACCCGGAGCAGCCGCAGGCTGGACCGGGATCCGGACTGGCTGGCGCCGAGCACGTCACCCTCGCGGCGTTGCTCGAGGTCGGCCTGGGCCAGCTCGAACCCGTCCCGGGTCTCGGCGACCACGTCCAGCCGCTCCCGGGCCATCGTGTCCTCCGGGGCCTTGGTGAGCAGCAGGCAGACGCCCGGATGCTCGCCCCGGCCGATCCGGCCGCGCAACTGGTGCAGCTGCGAGATGCCGAACCGGTCGGCGTCGCAGATCACCATCACCGAGGCGTTCGGCACATCGACGCCGACCTCGATCACCGTGGTCGAGACCAGCACATCGAGCTCGCCGGCGGCGAAGTCGCGCATCGTGGCGTCCTTGGCGTCGGCCGGTTGCTGGCCGTGCAACAGCCCGACCCGCACGTCCCGCAGCGGGCCGGCGGTCAGCTCTGCGTACAGGTCCTCGGCGGCGATCGCCGGCTCGGCGTCCTCCGGGGTCGGCAGGTCCTCGCCGGACCGGCCCGCCTCCTTCTTGGCCTTGCCCGAACCGGCGGTCTCGCCGAAGATCCGGGCGCAGACGATGAAGGCCTGCCGGCCGGCCTTGACCTCCTCGACCACCCGTTGCCAGGCCCGGTCGACCCAGGTCGGTCGTTCGCGGGCGTCGACCACGACGGTGGACACGTCGGCCCGGCCGGCCGGCACCTCGGTCAGCGTGGAGACCTCGAGGTCGCCGAAGACCGTCATCGCGACGGTGCGCGGGATCGGAGTCGCGGTGAGCACCAGGACGTGCGGCCGCAGCTCGGCCTTCGCGGTCAGCGCGGCCCGCTGCTCGACCCCGAACCGGTGCTGTTCGTCGATCACCACCAGCCCGAGGTCGGCGAACTGGATCCGGTCGCCGAGCAGCGCGTGGGTGCCGATGACGATGCCGGCCTCGCCGGAGGCGGCGCGCAGCATCGCGTCCCGCTTCTGCGCCGCGGACATCGAGCCGGTGATCAGCGCCACGTCGGTGCCGCCGGCGGCACCGGCGAGCAGGCCACCGCCGTGGGCGAGATCGCCGAGCAGCCGGGTGATCGTCTGATAGTGCTGGCCGGCCAGCACCTCGGTGGGCGCCAGCAGCGCGGCCTGGCCGCCGGCGTCGATCACGGCGAGCATGGCCCGCAACGCGACCACCGTCTTGCCGGAGCCGACCTCGCCCTGCAGCAGTCGCTGCATCGGGTACGGCCGAGCCAGCTCGGCCATGATCACCTCCGACACGTCGGTCTGGCCGTGGGTCAGCTGGTACGGCAGCCGCTCGTCGAACGCCTCCAGGATCCCGCCCTCGCGGGGCGGCCGCGGCACGGCGCCGTGCGACCGGGCGTCCGCGCGACGCCGGGCCATCGTCAGCTGCAGCGAGAACGCCTCGTCGAACCGGAGCCGGCGCATGCCGATCGCGGCGTCGGCCTTGGAGCCCGGCCGGTGCACCGCGTGCAGCGCCTCCAGCAGGCCGATCACCCCCGCCTCCAGCCGCAGCTTCTTCGGCAGCGGATCCTCCAGGCCCTCCAGGAAGTCGAGCACGACGCCGACGGTGGCGGCGATGGTCCAGGTGCGCAGCTTGCCGGCCTGGGGATAGAGGCCGACCAGCCGGGTGCCGGTGATCTTGGCCAGGTCGACGTTGCGCTTGGCGCCGGCGATCACGTTGCCGGACTCGTCGATGATCACGAAGTCGGGATGGGCCAACTGCAGCGACCGGTTGAACTCGCGCACCTTGCCGGCGAAGATGCCGCGGGCGCCGGGTTTCAGCACCTGTTGCCAGTGCTTGATCAGCTGCGGCTTGCCGAAGAAGGCCAGCTTCAGCCGACCGTTGCGGTCGGTGATCGTGGCCTCCAGCCGCGGCTTGCGGGCCCCGTAGCCGGCACCGTCGTCGAGGTTGTACGCCTTGGTGTCGAGGACCTCGGCGACCACCGCCACCTCCTCGCCCTCGGTCAGCAGCCCGAGGTCGCTCAGCTCGGTCCCGTCCATGTAGCGGCGCGGCAGGTGCATCATCAGGTCGCCGACGGTGCTGATCTTGAGCGGCTCGAACGGCTCCGCCTTGCCGATCACGTTGGACAGTTTGGTTTCCAGCCGGGCGAACGTCGTGGTCCGCCATTCAGTGATCATGATTCGACCCCGATCAGGAGAGTGGTTCCGGTCCGGTCGGCCGCCAGTTGTTCCAGCTCGACCCGTGGAAAGGCGGCGACGACCCGTTGCCCCAGCTCGGCCGCGGCCGCCGCGCCGGCCGGGCCGGCGATGATCGTGATCAGCTCGGCATCGGCGCCGCCCAGTCCGGTGATCAACCGCCAGCCGTCCTCGACCTGCTCCGCCCGGCCGGTCCGGACCCGCCGGGCCGCGGCGCGCATCGCCGTCGCCGCGACCGCGAGGTCCGCCGTCGGTTCGTGCACGGCGAGCGCGCACAGGGCCTGGATCGGGTCGGCGGCCGGCACCTGCTCCACCCGGCGCCCCGAGCACGCCGCGGTCGCGGACCGCACCGCCTCGTCCGCGCCGTCCGGGACGACCAAGATCACCTCCGGCCCGGACCGGGCCAGGGCGATCGACAGCCGGGTGGCCAACGGCGACTCGTCACCGGTCCGGCGGGTCACCAGCGGCACCCCGCCGTGGGCCGCGATCAGCTCGCCGTATCCGGGGTCGTCGACGATCACCAGGGGCAGCCGCGGCGCCGATCCGCGGCCCTGTCCCGGGCCGAGCGGAGTGACCCGCAACCCGGTCACGGTCCCGGCCGCCAGCCCGGGGGCGAGCGCCAACTCCGGTCGGGCCAGGTGCGCGTGCACCTGGGCCGTCGCCGTACGGCTCGGCGTCCGGGCGGTCACCACCACGACGCTATCGGCCACCGCCGACAACCGCTGCCGGAGCCGGCTCAGGTCCGCCGCGTCCGGGCTTTCGAGTAGATACATGACCTCGTAGTGGACCTCACCCGGTGCCGCCGGCGCCGTCGATGCCGCTTGTCCGGCCACCCGGGTGGCCCGGACGGGCTGGGCCGGTTCACCGCCGAGCACTTCGACCAGAGCCCGGAGCAGCAGCAGATAGGCGAGG
This sequence comes from uncultured Actinomycetota bacterium, assembly GCA_963746025.1. Taxonomy (GTDB): domain Bacteria; phylum Actinomycetota; class Actinomycetes; order Propionibacteriales; family Propionibacteriaceae; genus Microlunatus. Next base: position 672,304 of record CAVUZU010000004.1, on the reverse strand, counting down.
CCGCCGGCGTCGACCACGCCGGCGTCGCGCAGCGGTCGGAGCTGTTCGGTGGTCCGCTCCAGCGCCGCGGCCGCGGCGTGCCCGGCGACCCGGGCGACCGCCAGCGCATCGTCCGGGGTCCGCTCACCGGCCGGGCTCGCGGCCTCGGCGGCGGCGTCGGCCACGGTCAGCACGGTGCCCCGGACCGGTTCGGCGACGGCCGCCGTGGCCGCGTCCGCCGCGGCCCGCAACGTCGTCGCGAGCCAGCGGCCGCAGGGCTCCACGGCGGTGGCCGGCAACCGGTCGACCGCGACCGCCACCATCTGTCCGATCACGGCGCCGGAATTGCCGTGGGCCGAGACCACCGCGGCCCGGCTGAGCCCGGCCCGGCCGCCGGCAGCGGCGTCGACGATTCCGGTCAGCGTCTGGGTGACGTTGGTGCCCGTGTCGGTGTCCGGTGCCGGGAACACATTGATCGCGTCGATGGCCGCCGCGGAGGCGGCCACCACGTCCCGGGCGCAGCGCAGCCAGCCGGTCAGCGCGGCGAGTGCCGGCTCCGGCAGACTGGACGACGGCGGAAGGACCACGGCCAACACTGTATTGAGCCAACGCCCGCGAAGCCCCGCCTCCACGCAGGGTTCGGCCGATTCGCCCTCCCGCGAAGCCATCGGGTACGATTCACCGGTTGCCCCGAGCGGGCACACCCTGACTTTGACCTTGTAACCGTGTGTGGGAGAACTCCAGTGGCTGCCGTATGTGATGTCTGCGCCAAGCGCCCCGGCTTCGGCAACAACGTGCCGTGGTCGAAGAAGAAGACCAAGCGCCGCTGGAACCCGAACATCCAGCGCGTCCGGGCCACCATCTCCGGTAGCCCCAAGCGCGTCAACGTCTGCACCTCCTGCCTGAAGGCGGGCAAGGTCGGCCGCTGACGCCGTAGCTCCACCAGCTTCAGGCCCGTCCCTCCGGACGGGCCTTTTGCATGCCCGGCCGCCAGCTCGGGGCTAGCCTCGAGGTTTCGTGAGGCGTGGCCTCGCTGCCCGGTGTCCGTGACCCGTTCACGCTTGCCAGGCAAAGGTCGCGGCTCCCTGCCGGAAACCCAGACCAGGGGAACAACCAGCCCCTGATCGTGAAATCCCGAGGCTAGAGCCGGAGCAGTAGCCAGGCCGCGGTGATCATCGCGGCGATCGCGATCACCGGGATCAGCCGGGTGGCCGGGATCCGGTCCTGCCAGCGCGCACCCAGCGGTACGCCGATCAGTTGGGCGCCGGTGATCACAGCCAGCACGACGGGGTCGAGCCGGACCGTGCCGGCCAGGGCCACGGCGCCGAGGGCGACGCCGAAGACCGAGTTGAGCAGGGCGGCGCCGACCACCGGCGTGACCTGGAGCCCGATCGCGATCAGGGCCGGCACGGTGATCAACGGCCCGCCCACTCCGGCCAGCACGGTGGCGAGCCCGCCGAGCAGCCCGGCCGAGCCGGCCGTCGGGACCAGGATCGCGACCCGCGGCGACGCGGCCGGATCGGTCGGCCGAGACTGTCCCGCGCGGCGCCGTGCCCGCCCTTGCTGCGCCAGCAGGGCGATCCCGGACCCGAGCACGAGCAGGGCCAGGATCACCTGGAGCGCCGTCGGCGAGGCGGTCTGGCTGATCAGCCGGCCGAGCAGCAGCCCGGGCACGGTGCCGAGGCAGAGCAGTCCGGCCACCCGCCAGCTCGGCCGGTTGTCCTTGCGCCAATAGAGCCAGGTGCCGATCACGCCCGGCACGACGAAGCTGATCAAGCCGTGCGTGACGGCCGTGGTCGAGTCCATCCCCAGCACGGCGACCAGCAGCGCCGGCACCAGGAACCCGCCGAGCCCGCTGATACCGAGACTGACCCCGATGCCGAACGCCAGCACGGCCACCAGGACCAACGGCGCGACCTGCAGCAGCGGCGCGGTCTCCCCCATCCGCCGATCAGCCCTCGTCGTCCGGCCAGAGCCGGCAGCGCTGGGCGTACGGCGGCCGGCCGTCGGTCAGACCATGATCGGAAACCCGGACCCGCGGCTGCCAGCCGAGCTCCAGCCCGGGAGTCACGTCGTAGCGGGGTTCTGGGCAGTCCGAGGCGCCGAAGTAGACGCCGAACCGCCGGTCCGTGGCCAGGGCTGCCGCGACCAGGGTCCGCAGGTCCGCGTCGGCCAGGGACGCCCGCGCCTCGGCCCGCCAGCGCATCGGCCAGCCGACCAGCGCGAACCGGAGGCAGACCACGCCGGCCCCGGCCACCTCGTCGGCGTACAGCCGGCCCAGGGACTCGATCGCCGTCTTGCTGACGCCGTACGGGCAGCACGGCCGGACCGGCCAACTCGGCTGCACCGGCCAGTCGGCGGGCTCGTTGTAGCCGCCCACCGCGTGCACCGAGCTGGCCAGGACGAGCCGCCGCACGTCGTTGGCCCGGGCCGCCTCGAGCAGGTTCGCGGTGCCGCTCACGTTGGTGTCGATCAGGCTCGGCCAGGTCGCCCGCGGGCTCGCCACGCCGCCGAGGTGGACGACCGCCGCCACGTCCTCGGTGATCCGAGCCATCAGGTCGGGATCACGAAGATCACCGGCGACGAAGGTCTCGCCCGGCCCGACCGGCTCGGCGGGCGGTTCGAGGTCGGTCAGGGTCACATTCCAGTCCGTCCGGAGGATCGGTCGGAGCAACCGGGCCACCACCCCCGAGGCACCGGTGAGCAGGAGTCGTTCCGTCATCGGCGACGTCTCATGATCATGAGATCGCGATCCGCCGGACGTAGTCGATCACGTAGTCGCGGGCCGACTCCACGTGCTCGGTCACCGCAGCCGCCGCGGCATCGGGATCTCCCTTGCGCAACGCGGTCAGCAGCTGGCCGTGCTGTCGGTGCGCGATCCGCAACCGGCCGCGCACCTGACAGCGGACCCGGACCGCCTGGATCCGCTGATGCACCCGCTCCAGGGCGACCGCGAGCTCCGGGTTGCCACCAAGATCACTGATCGCCCGGTGGAATCGGACATCGAGCCGGTGGAAGGTGACCTGCGGCTCCTCGTCCAGATAGTCGCCCATCTCGGTGCGCAGCGCCGCGGCCTCCTTGGGCGGGAGCCCGGAGCCGGCAGCTCGGCGTACCGCCGCGACCTCCAGCACCAACCGAAGATCATAGAGGTGCCGAATCGCGTCCTCGTCAAAGGAAGTGACGACCGCGCCGCGGCGTGGATGCACCACGATCAATCCGTCCGCTTCCAGCATCCGTAGGCCTTCTCGGACCGGCGTCTTGCTCAGCCCGAAGTGCTCCGACAACGGGATCTCCCGGAGCCGGGTGCCCGGCGCGAGCCCGCCCGAGCTGATCGCGGCGAAGATCGAATCCCGCACCTGCTCGGCCAGGCTGCCACGGCGCGGCAGCAGCGGGATCGACCCTTCCAACTGACTCATCTGCCTAGTATCGGGCACTCCTTCACCTCCGACCGATTCCGCGACCCGACGGTTGACTTCGCCCGACGGACCACGAGATTATGCACAATATCTAAGATTCACAACTGAACTGCGGGCAGGAGGACGCGATGTCAGTGGAGTCATCAGCCCGGCTCTCCCGCCGCACGGTGCTCGGCGCCGGCGCCGCGATCACGGCCGCCGGCCTGGTCGGCGGCTGCAGCCCCGGCTCGGCCAGCACGGGTTCACCGAACAGCCTCTCGCTGCTGCTGCTCGGGCCCAGTCAGGAGACGATCAAGCTCTTCGAGAGCGAGCTGCTGCCGAAGTTCACCGCGGACAGCGGGGTCACCGTAAGCCTGCAGCAGTCGGACTGGGCCTCCGGCTTCCAGAAGGTCACCACCGCCGCGGCCAGTGGCACGCTGGCCGATGTCACCATGCTCGGCGGCATCTGGACCGCGCCGATCGCGTCCAAGAACGCGCTGTTGCCGCTCGATGATCAACTCACCGACTGGGCCGACCGTGATCATTTCTATCCGGCGCTGCTGGACGACTGCCGCTGGGATGGCAAGACCTACGGGCTGCCGCTCTACGCGGAGTCGAGGACCGCCCTCTATCGGACGGATCTGTTGGAACAGGTCGGCGTGGCGACCTCGGCACTGCCCGCGACCTGGGCCGACTACAAGGCGCTGGCCAAGGAACTGTCCAAGGCCGCGGGCGGACCGGTGGAGACGCCGGTGGACTGGTTCCAGGACAAGGCGATCGGATTGCAGCAGTCGTTCGCGCAGTTGATCTTCCAGGCCGGCGGCACCTATTACACCGACGACGGCCGGGCCCAGTTCGCCGCCGATCCCGCCGTCCGGGCGCTGGACCACCTGGTCAGCTTCTACGCCGAGGGTCTGTCCGACGCCGATCTGGTCTATCAGGGCACCGGTCCCAAGCCGATCGTCGCCGGCCGGACTGCCATGACCTATTCGGGCTACGTCGAGGTCGCCAACGCCGTCCAGAACAAGCCGGACGTGGCTCCGTTGCTCTACGCCGGGGTGCCGTTGACGGCCGAGTCCGGCGCCAAGCCGGCGACCACCGCCTGGGTGGCGAAGCTGGGCGTCTCGGCCAAGACCAAGAACCCCGAGGCGGCCGTGCGGCTGGCGAAATTCCTGGTGGGCAAGGTCGTCGCGGTCGAGGTCGGCGCTCGCTACGGCGGCCTGCCGGCCCGGCAGGACCTGGCCGACGCCGACTATCTCAAGCAGCTCAACCCCGGCTACGTCGGCGCCTCGGAGTACGTGATCCCGCAGCCGCCGCACCCCAACATGCTGACCATCGCCAAGGAGATCAACACCGCGGTCCAGCAGGCCGTCCGGCAGGACGGCGACCCGGCGACGATCCTGGCCACGCTGGACCAGCGGATCGACCAACTCAATGGCGTCGGCTGACCGGACCGCGGCGCCGACCGTGCGGCGGGGCCGGCGGGAGCGGCGGGCCGGCGCGCTGTTGATCACGCCGGCGCTGTTGATGATCACGGCGACGATCCTGGTCCCGCTGGGCGTCGCCGTCGCCCTCAGCTTCACCCGCTACGACCTGTTCGACCCGCCGGTGTTCGTCGGCCTGCTCAACTACCAGCAGTTGTTCGCCGACCAGGTCTTCTGGACCGCGGCCGGCAACACGGTGCAGTTCGCGCTCGGCCAGGTCACCGTCGGCGTCGTGGTGGCCGTGGCCGTGGCGGTGCTGTTCAACCAGCGGATCGCCGGCGGGACGGCCCTGCGCAGCCTGGTCTATCTGCCGCAGGCGGCCTCCTACGTGGTGGTCGCCCTGATCTGGACGATGCTGCTCGACCCGATCGCCGGACCGATTTCCCAGCTCACCGAGGCGCTGACCGGCAGCCGGCTCTCGGTGTTGACCGACCAGTCGCTGGCGATGCCGTCGATCATCGTGATGAGCCTCTGGCGCAACCTTGGCTACTTCATGATCATCCTGCTGGCCGCGCTGAAGTCGGTGCCGGAGGATCTGTTGCAGGCCGCCGAGGTCGACGGCGCCGGCAGCTGGCGCCGCTTCGTGCACGTCACCCTGCCCGGGATCTTCTCGGCGGTGATCTTCGTGGCGATCACCTGGTTCCTCGGCGCGCTGCAGATGTTCACCCAGGCCTACGTGATGACCGGCGGCGGGCCGGTCAACGCCACCCGCACCCTGGTCTATCTGATGTACGACAACGCCTTCGCCGCACTGCAGCTGGGCAAGGCTTCGGCCATCGCTGTGCTGCTGTTCGGCACCGTCGTCGTGCTGTCGGCCCTGGTCCGGCTGGTCGGCTTCCTCCGCGGCAGGGCCGCCTGATGCGCCGGCGCCGGTTCTCCACCGCGGTCCAGGCGCTGGCCTGGCTGCTGGCCGCGCTCTATGTGGTGCCGATGGGCTATGTGCTGATCGCCTCGCTGACCCCGGACGGGGAGCCGGTCGACTGGCTGCCCAGCCTGCTCCGGCCGGCCAACTACCCCGACGCCTGGGCCAGCGCCACGTTCTGGATCTTCTTGATCAACAGCGTCGTCGTCGCGGTGGCGTCGATGGCCGCGCAGGTGCTGTTGTCCTGCACCGCCGGGTATGCGCTGGCGAAGCTGCCGGTGCCCGGCCGGCGCTCACTGCTGATGCTGCTGATCGCGCTGCTGGTGGTGCCGCCGGAGATCATCATGGTGCCGCTGTTCGTGTTGTCCAGCCGGCTGCCGCTGCTCGGCGGCAACGATCTGTTCGGCCGCGGCGGCCAGGGCCTGATCGACACGGTCGGCGGCCTGATCGTGCCGCACCTGGTCAGCGCGCTGGCGATCTTCCTGATGCGCCAGTTCTACGCCGACCTGCCGAACGAACTCGGCGACTCGGCCCGGGTCGACGGCGCCGGCGAGTTCCGGATCTTCGCGCTGATCTACACCCCGCTGGTGCTGCCGGCCGTTGCCGTGGTCGCGGTGATCTCCTTCCAGTCGGCCTGGAACGACTTCCTCTGGCCGCTGGTGATGACCCGGAGCCCGGAGCGGCAGACCCTGCAGTTGGGCCTGACGATCTTCTTCCAGGAGAACTCGACCCGATGGAACCTGTTGATGGCGGCCGTGCTGCTGATCAGCGTTCCGGTGATCGCGCTGTTCGCCTACGTCCAGCGGTTCTTCCGGTCCGGCGTGATGGCCGGGGCTCTCAAATGATCAGTCCGACGGCGCGACGAGAGGAATCCGAGATGCCAGGCCCTGCACCCCTGACGATCCCGATGGGAGACGGCGAGGTGGAACTCGATCCGGCGACCGGCCGGGTGACCGGGCTGCGGCACGGTGGCCGCGACTACGTCGGCGGCGAGACCGGTGGTCTGCTGCAACTGGCCGTGCCGCTGCCGGACCATCCCGGACACACCGTGCGGCTCGATCAGCACGGCGTGCCCGAGGTGAGCCGGGACGGCGAGGCCGTCATCCTGGCCTATCACTCGCTGGCAACCGACGACGTCGAGCTGCCGGTCCGGGCCGTGATCACGCTCCGCCCGGACGAGGCGGGGCTGGTGCTCCGGGCGGTGATCATGAACGACAGCGAGCACGGGATCCCGCAGCTCGCCTTCCCGCAGCTGCTCGGACTCGGTGGTCTCGACGTCTCGGCCGAGTCGCGGGTGCAACTGGCTCGGCATCGGATCCTGCCGTACGTGGAGTTGGCCCAGCGGGTCGATGATCTGTGGTGGGTCGACCACAAGTCACAGTGCTACTTCTCCTATGGCAGCAAGGAATTCGCGATGAAGTGGCTGGACTTCGGCGATGCCGCCGGCGGGCTCACGCTCTACGCCCGGGACACCCGCTACACGACGCAGGGCCTGGTGCTGGACAAGCCGTCCCCGACGGCGGACACCCTCGAGTTGCGCTGGGTGCACTACCCGTTCATCGCGCCGGGTGAGAGCTGGGACTCGGGTGACTACGTGCTGCGCAGCCACGACGGCGACTGGTACGCCGGCGCCCGGGCCTACGCCGACTACGCCCGGCCGACCTATCCGTACCGGGCACCGGAGCGGATCCGGGAGGCGCTGGCGATCAGGTCGGTCTGGCCGGCCGTGCGCAGCTCGCCACCGACGTTCCGGTTCGCCGAGCTGGACCGGTTCGCCGCCGAGGTCGCCGACTCCTCGTACGGCATCGGCGAGTTGGTGCTGTGGCACTGGTGGCTGAAGAACGGGCTGCCGATGATCATCGACGAGCGGTTGGGCAGTGAACAGGAGCTGGCCGAAGCGTTGGCCCGCTGCGCCGAGCAGGGGGTGAAGGTGTGCCTATTCGTCAGCCACAACATCATCCGGGACACCGAGGAGAGCCCGCCGGCGTGGCGGCATCTCAACGCGGCCGGGCAGCCGGTGCAGGACAACTGGACCTACGGCTTCGGGATGCTGCCCCGGTTCCGGGCCCACTTCATCGCCACCCATGCGATGCAGATCGCCGCGCCGCTGTCGAAGGGCTGGCGGGAGGCTTCACTGGCCGAATACGCCAAGATCATCGAGCTGGGTGGGAACTCGATCATGTTCGACGTCTTCCGGGCGCCGCCCGATCCGGAGTTCAATCCGGCGGCCGACGGCCGGCCGGACGAGTCCGGGGTGCGGCTGATCGAACTCGCCGCCGCTGCTCGCAACCTGATCCAAGCCAAGGACCCGGAGGGCTGCTTCGCCGGTGAGTTCGCCGCGGACACCAAGGTGCCGTTCCTTGACTACACCTGGGAGTGGATCAACGCCTACGCGATCGCCGACTCCGGGCCGTTCCGCTACGTCTTTCCCGAGTTCCGGCTGAACGCCAACGTCGGGCATCCGCGGGCAGCGGTGATCGCGTTCATGGAGGGCGCCCTGCTCAACCTGATGCCCGGCGGGATGCGGACGGCGCCGCTGGCCGACCATCCCGAACTGGCTGCCGCGGTCCGCCGGTTGGCCGAGCTGCGCCGGACGTACCTGCGCTATTTCACCGACGGACAGTTCCGGTTTCGCGAGGGACTGACGGTGACCGGCGCCGAGGGCCGCAGCTACAGCCACGGCGCGGACCTGCTGCTGGTGGTGATCAATCCCACCGACGAGCCGGTGACCGCGTCGGTCCGGATCGATCCGCGGAGCTGGGGCGATCCGGCCGGGCTCCGCTCGGCCGGCATCCGGCACCTGGCCGGCCGGACCGAGCGGGTCGACCGGTTCGATCTCGATCATGAACTCGCGGTGGACCTGCCGCCCGACGGCCTGGCCGTGATCGAACTGCTCCCGCAGGATCGGGCCGACCATGATCAGGAGGAACGATGAGCGACTCCCTCCGGCTCGGCGGGCTGATCCCGATCGTGCCGACCCCGTTCGACGTCAACGGTGCGGTCGATCTGCCGGCCCTCGACCGGCTGCTCGACTATCTGATCTCGACCGGCGTGCACGGGGTCGCGGTGCTGGGCATGGCCAGTGAGGCGATCACCCTGACCGACGCCGAGCGGGACCGGATCGTCGCCGCGGCCGCGGACCGGGTCGCCGGCCGGGTGCCCCTGGTCACCGGGTGCAGCCACATCAGTCCGCAGGCGGTGAGCCAACTGGCGGGAGCGATGGAACGCGGCGGTGCCGACGTCGTGATGGTGATGCCGCCGAGCCTCGGCAACCCGGACGAGGCCGCCCTGGCCGACTACTTCGAGGCGGCCGCCGACGGCTCGGCGTTGCCGGTGATGATCCAGGACAACCCGGGCTGGCACGGCGTCCGGCTGTCGCTGCCGCTCTATCAGCGGCTGGCCCGGCACGACAACATCCGCTACGCCAAGATCGAGACCCAGCATCCGCCGACCAGCCTGACCGCGGTCGCCGCCGCGGTCGGTGATCGCCTCACCCTGCTCGGCGGCCAGGCCGGGATCTGGCTGCCGGAGGAACTGCGCCGCGGCATCGCCGGCTTCATGCCGGCCGCGATCATGCCCCAGGTGTACGGGCTGGTCTGGCGGCTCTGGCAGCAGGGCCGGCGCGACGACGCGGTCGCCGTGTTCGACCGCTACTATCCGCTGATCCGGGTGACCGGCACGCCCCGGGTCGGGATCCCGATGGCGAAGGCGGTGCTGCGAGCGGTCGGCGTCCTTGATCACGACGTCGTCCGGGCCCCGTTCCCGCCGTTGTCCGCGACCGACCACGATGATCTTCAGGCGGTGCTGGACCGACTCAAGATCGTACAGATCATGCGCGGCGAGCTGGAACCCGAATGGGCCGATCAGCCGGTCGCGACGGGAAGTTGATCAGACCCGCTCGCCGACCGTCACGGTGCTGGTGGCCTGCGCCGCCAACCGATCCTGATCAAGCTCGATGCCGAGACCGGGCCCGGCGGGCACTACCAGCTCGCCGCCGGTGATCTCGAGCGGCCGATCGAGCCAGGGATTGAAGGTGTCCAGCATCACCGGCTGGAACTCCTGGACGCTGACGCCGGGCAGGGCCGAGGCCAGCTGCCAGGTCGCGGCCATGCCGACGACGGTGAGGCAGCCGGTGTGCAGGGCGACCGGGACGCCGAAGGTTTCGGCCAGGGTGGCGATCCTGATCGTCTCGGTGAGCCCGGCCCGCATCACGTCCGGCTGGGCGAGGTCCAGGGCTCGCCGGCGCAGCCAGGGCAAGAAGGCGAACCGGGTCCGCAGCGGCTCGCCGACCGCGATCGGCAGGTCCAGGGCCGCGGCCAGTTCGACGTGCCCGTCGAGGTCCTCCGGCAGCAGCGGCGACTCGAAGAACTCGACGCCGAGGCGCTCGAGCGCCCGGCCGACCCGGAGCGCCTCCGGCACCGTGTAGCTCCACAGCGCGTCCACCATCAGCCGGCCGGAGTCGCCGATCGCCTCCCGGATCCGTTCCAGTTCAGCGATGTCCTCGGCCACCCCGAAGCCGAGGCAGGCCTTGACCGCGAAGCCGGCGTCGGCCCAGTCGCGCGCCTCCGCGGCCCGTTCCTCGGTGGTCCGGCCGCGCAGCCCGGTGACGTAGCCGGGCAGCCGGTCCCGGAACCGACCGCCGGCCAGCTCGGCCACGGACAGACCGGCCACCTTGCCCCTGAGGTCCCACAGCGCGATGTCCAGGCCGGCGATGGCGTCCAGTTGGTAGCCGCCGACCTGGCCGCGGACCCGCATCGTGCCGTACAGCTCCTCGAATCGCACGGTCGTCGCGGTCGGATCCTGGCCGAGCACGGCCGGGCCGAGGAGGCGTTCGATGATCGTCTGCGCGACCTCGGGGGCGACCGGCGCCTGGCACTCGCCCCAACCGGTGATCCCGGCGTCGGTGTCGACCCGGACGATCACCGCCTCGGACCGCTCCGAATACAACTGCGGGTAGGGTGCCAGCCGGAGATAGTCACTGCCCGGCAACCGTCCGGTCGCCGTCGCCTGCCCCGCCGGCTGATAGCGGACCCCCGCCTTGACCGCGTACGCTGTGACCGAAGTGATCTTGATCGCCATGGCTCCAGCCGATCAGGCGGGAATGATCACCGGGACGATCATCGGGCGGCGGCGGTGGGTGTCACTGACCCACTTGCCCATCTGCCGACGCATCACCTGCTGCAGCCGGTGCACGTCGTCGACCCCGTCCCGCAGCGCGTCCTCCAGGGACTTCACGATCAGCGGCTTGACCTCCTCGAAGACGCTGTCGTCCTCGACGAAGCCGCGGGCGTGGATGTCCGGCCCGGAGACGATCTTCTGGGCGTGCACGTTGACCACCGCGATCACCGAGATGAAGCCTTCCTCACCGAGGATCCGCCGGTCGGTCAAGGCGTCCTCGCTGATGTCGCCGACCGTCGAGCCGTCGACGAAGATGTAGCCGGCGTCGATCTTGCCGACCACCCGGGCCACGCCCGCACGGAGATCGATCACCGCGCCGTCCTCGGCGATGATCGTCCGCTCGGCCGGCACGCCGGTGGCGATCGCCAGGTCGCTGTTCGCGATCAGGTGCCGGATCTCGCCGTGCACCGGCATCACGTTCTTGGGGGTGAGCAGGTTGTAGCAGTAGAGCAACTCCCCCGCCGAGGCGTGGCCGGACACGTGCACCAGCGCGTTGCCGCGGTGCACCACCTGGGCGCCGAGTCGGCTCAGGCCGTTGATCACGCGATAGACCGCGTTTTCGTTGCCCGGCACCACCGAGCTGGCCAGCACCACCGTGTCGCCGGGCTTCAGGCTGATCACCGGATGCTCCTTGTTGGCGATCCGGGCCAGCGCGGACAGCGGCTCGCCCTGCGAACCGGTGGAGATCATCACCACCTGGTCCGGCTGGTAGTTGTCGATGTCCCGCAGCTCGATCAGCGTGTTGTCCGGCACCTTGAGGTAGCCGAGATCGCGGGCCACGCCCATGTTGCGCAGCATCGACCGGCCGACGTAGACGACTTTGCGGCCGTGCAGCACCGCAGCGTCCATCACCTGCTGCACCCGGTGCACGTGCGAGGCGAAGCAGGCGACGATGATCCGTTGCCGGCTGGTGCTGAAAACCCGTTGCAGGGCAGGGTTGATGTCCTTCTCCGGCGTGGTGAAGCCGGGCACCTCGGCGTTGGTCGAGTCGATCATGAGGAGGTCGACCCCCTCCTCGCCGAGCCGGGCGAACGCCCGCAGGTCGGTCAGCCGGTTGTCCAGCGGCAACTGGTCCATCTTGAAGTCGCCGGTGTGCAGCACCAGGCCGGCCGGAGTGCGTACGGCGACGGCGAGCGCGTCCGGGATGGAGTGGTTGACCGCGATGAACTCGAGCTCGAAGGCGCCGAGCTGGAACCGGCTGTGCTCGGCCACCTCGCGCGGCTGGGCGCCGCGGATCCGGTGCTCCCTGATCTTCTCCTGGACCAGCGCCAGAGTCAGCTTGGAACCGATCAGCGGGATGTCCGCCCGCTGCTTCAGCAGGTATGGCACGGCGCCGATGTGATCTTCGTGGCCGTGGGTCAGCACCAGCCCGACGATGTCGTCCAGCCGGTCCGCGATCGCATCCAGCCCGGGCAAGATCAGATCGACGCCGGGATGATCGTCTTCGGGGAACAGGACGCCGCAGTCGATCAACAACAACTCGCCCTGGTATTCGAGCACGGCCATGTTTCGGCCGACGTCGCCCAGCCCGCCGAGCGGGACGACGCGCAGTGTCCCCTGCTTCAGCTTGGGCGGGGTCTGCAAACTTGAGGCTGCCACAAGGACGAACGTTACAAGAGCACCCGTACCACCGCTCGCTGGCCCTGCGGAACAACCGTTATCGCCACCCACGGGCCCTGATCAGCAACCGCAACCACCAGTCGCGGGGCCTGCGGGGGCTCGGCCCCGCAATAAACACAAGAGCCCACCGGAAGCCGCCCAAAAGCGGCGACCAGGTGGACTCAGCGAGTCCGCGGTTACCTGCTCGGGGGTTCAGGTAACCGCGGACTCGTGAAGGATCATAGCCAGGTCTGATCAGATCGCACAAGTCCCGATTCGGGGTGTTTCTCCGGGTCAGTTCTCGCCGATGTCACAGTGCAACCGCACCTGCTTGATCCGGATCGCCTCGTCCTCGGTGCCGATCTCCCGGTGCCCGCCGTCGGGGGCCCAGCCGGCCTCGGTGAGGAAACGCCGGAACTCGTCCTGGGTGGACAAGATCCACAGCGTGGCGCGGCTGAAGCCGTCGGCGCGGAGCGTGTCGATGCAGGCGTTCAGCAGCCGCGATCCGTGGCCCCGGCTGCGGGCAGCAGGGTCGATGCCGAACTCGTCGATCATGCCGTCGCGGACCTCGTCGGCGTCGGGATCGTCGCTCGGCCGGGCGGTGGCGAAGCCGGTCAGCCGGTCGGACTCGACCGCGACCAGGACCCGGTAGCGGGCCTGCGGCGGCCGGATGATCGCCGCCTGCCAGGCCTCGGTGGCCTGGTCCTGAGTGATCGTTCCGAGCATCGGCTCGGCCTGCTCCGGGCCGAGTTGATCAAGCCAGATCCGGCGTTGGATCTCGGCGATGGCCGCGGCCTCACCGGGCAGTGCCAGCCGTACCGAATCGGCGATCGGCTGGGCCGAGCCCGCCTCAGAATCGTTGCTCACGTGGGCCGATGCTACCCACCGGGCCGAGGCGGCCCGCGGCTACAGTGACGCGGTGACCGGAACCGCCGCGGAGGATCTCGGCCGAGCCCCCTGGGAGATCCCGTCGGCGTACCAGGAGGCGGCGGCCGGCGAGCCGGGCTCCGACCGGTGGCTGCCCGAGCTGCGACGGACGGCGGCGCGGTGCGCCGACGGCTGGGGTGTCGTGCCGGACGGGCCGGCCATGCACGGCTGGACCTCGATGGCCTGGCCGGTGATCGATCGGGACGGCCGCCGGTTCGTGCTCAAGGTCTCGCCGCCGGTTCGCTATCTCGACGCCGAGGCCGCCGCGCTCCGGGCCTGGTCCGCGAGCCGGCGACCGGTGACGGGCCGGCCGCGCATGATCATCCCGGCCGCGGCGGAGCCGGAGCAGCGGGCGATCCTGCTCCCCCGGCTGGATCCGCGGCGATCACTGGAGGACCATCCCGACGCCGAGCAGGCGGTCGGGATCATCGCCGAGATCCTGGCCGACATCGCCCGGACCCCACCGCTGCCCGGCGCGGTCACGCTGGCCGACGAGCTGGACCAGATCGAGCGCCGGATCGCCGCCGACGGCCCGGTGCCGGCCGACCAGGTCGCCCGGGCGCGATCGCGGCTGACCGAACTGCGGGCCCACCTGTCCCGGACCGACCAGTGGCTGCTGCACAATGATCTTCATTTCTCCAACGTCCTGCATGCCCGGCCGGACACGGCGCCGGCATGGTTCGGCATCGACCCGTTGCCGATCAACGGCATCGGCGAGTGGGAGCCGATCCCGATGCTGCGCAACCGCTGGGCCGATGCCGTCGCAACCGGTGACCCGGACCGGGCACTGCGCCGTCGGGTCGACCAGGTCTGTGCCGCGACCGGTGGCGATGCGGAGCTGGTCCGCTGCTGCGCGCAACTGGTCGCCGTGTTCAATCTGTACGGGCTGCTGCCGCACCGCCTTGATCATCTGCACGCCCCGCCGTACCTGATGATCGCCGGCTGGTGATCCGGCGGGCACCGGTCACCGGTCGGCACGCGGCTGCCAGGTCACGGCGCCGACATCACCGGCCGGATCCGGCCGGTAGTGCGGTTCTGCGGGTTCGCGGAGCCGGCCGTGTTGATCGAACAGGGCCTCGGCCCGGCGCCGGACGGTGATCGCCGCGGCCGGGTCGACCGCGCCGGAGAGGAGCTCCGCCAGCGCCTGCCCGTACTCGGTGTGATCATGACCCGGCGCGATGATCAAGTCCGGCAATGCCCGCTGCAAGGCACGGATCCGGGCGATCGCGTCGAGCTGGCGATCGCGGCCACGCCGGCCGAGCATGATCGGCCGGACCTGATCACTGGCCAGGTGCCGGATCGTGTACAAGGTGTCACCGGCGCAGAGCAGCTGCCAGCCGGTGTCGCCGTCGACGAACACACTGGTGTGGCCGACGGAATGGCCCGGCGTGGGCAGCAGGACCACGCTGCCGTCGCCGAAGACGTCCCGGCTCGCGGCGAAGGAGTGGAACGCGCCGGAGTCGAAGTCCACCAGCTCCGGGTCGGTCAGCACGTTCTTCAGCGACGGTGTCCGACGGAACGGGAAGATGCCGAGGTTCCGCGACGTCCAGTCGGCCCGGGAGACCAGGAACCGGGCGCCGATCAGGTCCCGCACGCCGCCGAGATGATCTTCGTGTAGGTGGGTCAGGATCACCGTGCCGATGTCGGCCGGGCGCAGCCCGATCCGCGCCAGTTGGGCGTCCAGTCGCTGCTCGACTTGCAGCAGGTACTCGCCCTCGTCGAACGCGGCCCGCAGCAGTGGACCGGAGTAGTACTCGCGGTGGGCGTGCGCCTGCTGCCAGTTCAGGCCGGTGTCGATCATGATCGGCCCGTGCCGGGGATGGTCGACCAGGAACGCATAGACCGGGACCAGGATGGCGTAGGTCCGGTCCCGCAGCACCTTGATCACGTCCCGGGCCGAGTCGCCGCCACCGTAGAACTGGCCGAACGGCACCCGGGTGTCGCCGAGGTGCAGCGCGTACGCCCTCACGACGACCCCGCCTCGACCGGGGTGCCGGCCCGACGAGCCGCCCGGGTCCAGCGGCGCAGGTCGGCCGCGGCGATGAAGGCGAGCGTCCCGGGCGCGGCACCGAGCGTCCGGTGCAGGGCCTCGACGTAGGCCGCGGTCTGGGTCTCCAGCTGACGGGCCGTGCCGCGGCCGGCGGCCACCTCGATCAACTGCCGCCCGATCCGGTCGGTGCACTCCTGCAACAGGGACAACACGACCCGGGCGGTCGCCGCCGGATCGGCCACGTCGAACGTCCGGTCGGCTCGACCGCCGTCGATGATCATGGTCAGCCGCGGCAGCAGCCGGTCGCCCATCCCCCGCCGCGCTCCGGCGTGGACGAGGGCGTTCTCCTCGGCGTAGACGCTGCGCAGCACCTCGATCAGGAACGTCCGGTCCTCGGCCTTCGCCCCGGCCAGGGTGCGCAGGAAGTCCCGCAGCCGACGGTCGGCCGGACCCGAGGCGTCGGCGATCGGCGCCAGTCGCTCCTCCCACCGGTCCAGCCGCCGATCGAGCAGCGCGGCCAACACGTCCCGCTTCGAGGTGAAGTAGTGGTAGAGCGCGCCCTTGGAGATGCCGGCCGCCGCCATCAGGTCGGTGATCGCCAGGCTGTCGTACCCCTTGGTCAGCACCAGCCGCTCGGCGATGTCGAGGATCGAGTCCCGCTTCCGGGCGTACGCCTCGTCGTTCCTGGTCCGCGACACCTGGGCCCTCCATTGATAGACCGACCGTCGGTCTATTAATAGCAGACGACCGGGTCGGCCGACAAGATCAGCCCCGCCGGACCTGGTCAGGCCGGATCGGACCTCCCGCCGTCGGCCGGCGAGCGCAACTCCCGCGAACCCTCCTCCAGCACCCGGTTCCCCCGGCTCAGGAAGTCGTGGATGGTGCGCAACTCGCGGGCGGTGTCTGCGTGATCTTCCTGATCACGCCCCGCCGCTGACGATCAGGCGGGCGCCTCGACCTCCGCCGGCGAGTAGTGCTCGCGGAGCGAGAAGGCCAGCGGCGTCGGGCCGCTCTCGCGCAGCATCCGCAGCCGATCCAGGGCCTCGTCGATGGTCGGCCGGTGGCCGGCCGGGATCCACCACAGCACGATCATGCCCTCCCGCGGGCGCTCGAACCAGTCGCTGCGCCGGCGCAGGAATTCCAGGTGCCCGCTGCGATACACGTAGTCCCACAACGCGTCCCGGCTGGTCCAGACCGACAGATTGATGATCACGTTGTCGCCGAAGGGGCGCAGCGATGTCGCATCGAGGCCGACGTCGTCGACCAGGCGCCAGACATAGCCCGGTGAGCGTTCGGCCAGGGCGTTGATCGGTTGCAGGTTGGTCGTGAAGTCGATCATGCGCGGGTCGTCGAGCGGGAACCTCAGCGCCGCGATGTTCAACTCGGCGAGGTGATGACCTGTCATGGACCTCACCTCACCACATCGTCTCGTTCTATGTCAATGATCATTATTTTTAGAGATCGCCACGCAACACAGGCCCGGCCGGGCGTCCATCCGAACGGTCAGCCCGGAGTCGCCGAGCAACCCGTCGAGCAGCGCCAGGTTCATCCCGCAGACCAGCGGCGGGAACGCCTCGGCCAGGGTGTGGAACGGGCAGTTGCGGAGCCGCAGGACACCCTCGTCATCGAACGGCTGGTAGCCCCGGGCGGCCAACAGCTCGGCCGCGGCGGTGAGGTCGCCGACCGGACCACCGTCCGGCCGGAGCACCCGTCCCCGCCGTCGGGCGGCCGCCTGGAGGTCGGTGTCGAGCCGCGCCTCCTCAACCACCTGTGCCAGCAGATCCGCTGCCGTCCGGTAGTCGCGCGCCGGCACTGACACCTGAAGCTCGACGGCCGCCCGTCGGTAGAGCTTGGCGGGCCGGCCGGCGCCGGGGCCGGACCGCCCGGTCAACCGCCGGCTCTCCGTCGTCAACAGCCCCGCGTCGACCAGCTTGTCCAGATGATGCGCGGCCAGTGTCCGTTGGACGCCGACCGCCTCGGCCGCCGCATTACGGCTCGCCGGCTCGCCCTGACCGACCACGAACTCGTACAGCCGGCGGCGTACCGAGTCCTGCAGCACGCCGATGGCGTCGATGTCCTCCACCCGGCCATTCTAAGAACAACCGATGTGAACGATAGAGGCGGCCACCACCGGTCCTCGGTGACAGCGCGTCGCACCGATCCCGCCTTCAGGACCTGGGTTTCTGGATTCCGGACGACTCCAGACTCAGCTGCCCGCCGCCGAGTGGGTCTCCGCATGCTGCGCAGTGCACCTCGGCGGCGAATTCGTTTCCGCAGGAGTGGTCGAACCGCACGGGATCCTCGCCCTTCCTGACGTACTCATGACCCCACCGCTTGAGGGTGAGGAGCACCGGCGACAGCGCCCGGCCCGTGTCGGTGAGCCGGTACTCGTACCGCGGCGGGCGCCAGCTGTACTGCTCGCGGGCGATCACGCCGTGTTCAACCAGTTTCCGCAGTCGCGTGGTCGCGATGTCGCGGGGTGCGCCGGTGTTGCGCACGATTTCGGTGAACCTCCGCTGCGCATAGAAGAGCTCGCGCACCACGAGCAGACTCCACCGATCACCCACCACCTCGAGCGCATCAGCGATCGTGCAGTCCCTGGGGGTCTGCTCCGGGGGTGCTGTCGGCATGACGACATTCTCGCCACAGTGAGTTGTGAATTCAAACTGACTGGTGCACCATGGCAGTCAGTTTGATTCACCAACTCACCTTGGAGCAGCCATGACCACCCAGTCCGGGGTATGGACCGAGGCCACGGACCCCGACGTCCTCTCGCCCGAGGACGGCGCGAGAATCCTCGTGGGTGCACCCTGGCGACGATTCGCCGTCCTCGGCGACAGCCTCTCCTTCGGAGTGGGAGACGCCACCCCGGGCTACGACGCCCTCGGCTGGCCGGAACGGTTCGTCCGCGTGCTGCAGCTGGTCCGGCCCGAACTCGTACATCTCAACACCGCCAGGATCGGCGCGTCTGTCGGGCAGTCGCTGCAGGAACAGGCGGCGCGGATCGAGGACTTCGGCCCCGACCTCCTGCATCTCAACAGCGGCGCGAACGACATCATCCGCCGCAAGCCCGACTGGGGCCGGATCGAGGACGACCTGCACGCCATGTACGCCTGGGCGACGACGACCCGTGCCCAGCTCAGCGTGATCACCCTCGGCCGGGCCTTCGTCGTCCCCGCCTACCCGGACTTCACCGATCGCGTCGCCCGCCTCAACGACCTCACCCGGACGCTGGCCGCCGAGCACGGCGCGGCCGTCGTCGACTGCTGGGACCACCCGCTGAACGACCGGCCCAATCTGCTCAGCGAAGACCGGATCCACTTCGCCACCACGGGACAAGCGGTCATCGCGAGCCTCCTGATCGAGGCGCTCAGCGCGCGACTCAACGATCCTGGGCTTCGCCCTGGCTCTCCGCCTGGTCCGGACGGAACTCACCGGTCCGCGCGAACTGATCGAGCCGCGCGGTCGGCTCGGTCAGGTCGAGGCCCTGGGCGCTGACCCAGCCGTCGTCGTAGTAGGTGCCGGCGTAGCGCTCGCCGCCGTCGCAGAGCAGCGTGACCACGCTGCCCGACCGGCCCTGCGCCCGCAGCTCGGCGATCACTCCCAGTGCGGCCCAGACGTTGGTGCCGGTCGAGCCGCCGACCTTGCGGCCCAGCTGCTCCGTGGTCCAGCGCATCGCCGCGATCGACGCCGCGTCGGGCACCCGCACCATGGCGTCGATCACGCCGCCGACGAACGACGGCTCGACCCGTGGCCGGCCGATCCCCTCGATCCGGGACGGCATCCCGGTGGTGTAGTCGGAGGTGTCCAGCCGCCAGCCTTCGAGGAACGCGGAGTTCTCCGGGTCGGCGACCATGATCTTGGTCGGATGCCGGCGATAGCGGACGTAGCGGCCGATGGTGGCCGAGGTGCCGCCGGTGCCGGCGCTGACCACGACCCAGGCCGGGATCGGATGCGGCTCCGCGGCCAGCTGTTCGAAGATCGACTCGGCGATGTTGTTGTTGCCGCGCCAGTCGGTCGCCCGCTCGGCGAAGGTGAACTGGTCCAGGTAGTGACCGCCGCACTCGGCGGCCAGCTGGGCGGCCTCGGCGTACATGTCCGGCGCCCGATCGACGAAGTGGCAGCGGCCGCCGTACCACTCGATCAGGGCGATCTTCTCCGCACTGGTGCGGCGCGGCATCACCGCGACGAACGGCAGCCCGAGCAGCCGGGCGAAGTAGGCCTCGCTGACCGCGGTGGAGCCGCTGGAGGCCTCGATCACGGTCGTGTCCCGGCCGATCCAGCCGTTGCACAGCGCATACAGGAAGAGGGAACGGGCCAGCCGGTGCTTCAGGCTGCCGGTCGGGTGGACCGACTCGTCCTTGAGGTAGAGCTGGATGTCGCCGACCTGTTCCGGCAGCGGGAACACGTGCAGATGGGTGTCGGCGCTGCGGTTGGCATCCGCCTCGACCCGGCGGACGGCCTCGTCGATCCAGGCCCGGTCGGTGCGGTCACAGCTCGCCATGGGACTCAGGGTAGGGCCTGGCTGTTTCCGGCCCGATGATCATGCGCTAAAGTATCCGCCGTGAGTAATCGTTGGCAGGCGTATTTTGGGTTGGCTCTGGAGGAGCCCGCCGCTTAATACGCACGCCGCGTCACCTCCAGAGCCAACAAGGCAGAGACTTCCGTCTCTGCCTTTCGTCATTCCTCGACGGGTTGGCAGCGGAGAACTCACCAGCCCGTCGGCAACGAAGGGACTGTCATGATCAAGACCCACGATCTGCGGATCCGTGGATTCGAACCACTGCCCAGCCCGGCCGAACTGCGCGCCCGGCTGCCGCTGGGCACCGAGGCCGAAGGCCTGGTCACCACCAGCCGGCGCGAGGTCGAGGCCGTGCTGCGCGGTGAGGACGATCGGCTGCTGGTCGTCGTCGGACCGTGCTCGGTGCACGACCCGGACGCCGCGTTGGAGTACGCCCGCCGGCTGGTCGTCGAGGCGGAGCGGCATGCCGACCGGCTGCTGATCGTGATGCGGGTCTACTTCGAGAAGCCGCGCACGGTCGCGGGCTGGAAGGGGCTGATCAACGATCCGCACCTGGACGGCACCCACCGGGTCGCCGAGGGTCTCGGGCTGGCCCGGGGCGTGCTGCGGGACATCACCACGCTCGGCCTGCCGGTCGGCTGCGAGTTCCTCGAGCCGATCAGCCCGCATTACATCGCCGACGCGGTCAGCTGGGGCGCGATCGGCGCCCGGACCACCGAGAGCCAGGTGCACCGGCAGCTCGCCTCGGGGCTGTCGATGCCGATCGGGTTCAAGAACGGCACCGACGGTGACGTCGGGGTTGCCGTCGACGGCGTACGGTCCGCGGCGCAGAGCCAGACCTTCTTCGGCATCGACGACGCCGGGCAGACCTGCGTCGTGTCCACCACCGGCAACGAATACGGGCACGTGATCCTGCGCGGCGGCCGGTCCGGACCGAACTACGACTCCGCCGCGCTGGCCGCCGCTGCCGACCGGCTGGCCGAGGCCGGGCTGCCGGCCCGGGTGCTGGTCGACGCGAGCCACGCCAACAGCGGCAAAGATCATGTCCGGCAGGCCGCGGTGATCACCGAACTGGCCGGCCAGATCGCCGCCGGTGATCCGATCTCCGGGGTGATGATCGAAAGCTTCCTGGTGCCGGGCCGGCAGACCCTGACCGACGCCGGCCGGGCCGGTCTGGTCTTCGGCCAGAGCATCACCGACGCCTGCCTGGGCTGGGAGCAGACCGAGACCTCCCTCGACCTGCTCGCCTTCGCCGCCGCCCGGCGCGGCGCCGGATCGATCCACGCCGGGACCGTCACCGCGAACTGACCTCACCCGCTCCCGCCACCGACGTCTCGGCGGAAATTCGGTGACCCGTCACATCCGCGGCCGTTTTCGCGGCGTGTCGTCGCGGATGTGACGGGTCGGTGTTACTGGGACGCGACCTCGAGGTCGGGGTCGGTGAGGGAGCCCGCCTTCTCCAGGGCCTGCAGGCCGGCACCCTTCTTCCAGCCGCGGCGTTTGATCTCCTCGTTGACCTGGCCCCGGGCCTGATCAAGGTAGTCACAGGTGGCCAGGTGGCCGCTCATCAGCCCGTGCGCCAGCGGTTCGTTGGTGAACACCGACTGCCACTTCTCCGCGATCGGGCCGCGCGGGAACGGAACCGCGACGGTCACGCCGTCGATCGAGTCCATCGTCTGGGTCCAGACCTCGGCGTGCTCCGGCTTGTCATGATCGGTGAACTCCGGGCCGGTCGCCGCCGCCTTCAGGGCCGGCACGCCGATCCGATGCCTGGCGATCAAGGTCTGGGCCTCCGCCCGGCACAGCGCCCGCAGCGCGAAGCAGGCCGCCACCGGATCCTTGGCCGACTTGGGAATCACGAAGGATCGGGAGAAGTTCTTCGTCCGGGCCTGCAGCGGCACCTTCGGCCACGGCGCCAGATCCCAGTTGATGTCCTGGCTGAGCTGCGGCACCGAATCCATCGATCCTTACATCATCGCGATCTTGCCGGAGTTGAACTGCGGCAACTGTTCCATGTCGATGGTCGGCGCGTGGTCCTCCCGGATCAGGTTGGCCAACGCGTCGATCGAGGCGAACGCGGCATCACTGGCAAAGCCGCATTCGGTCTCGTCCTCGCTCCTACGGCGACTGCCACGAGGTCGGCGGCTCAACTCCGTTCGCGGTGAGGTAGGGCTCGATCGAGAACTTGTAGCCCTCGACCACGTTGTTGGTCCAGCAGCTGTCCCCGTAATCGGCCTTGGAGAGGCCGAGTTCGGGATCGGACAGCCACTTGACGAGCTGGTGGATCCGGTTGTCCACCGCGAGGGCGTAGACCCGGTCGTCGTCGATCCGCTGCACGTCGGCCGCGGTGCCGTTGACGAACATCTGCATGATCCGGGCCCATTCGCTGGACGGCGCCGGCTGCCAGTTGAGCTTGATCTGCCTGGCATCGAGCTCGCTTTGCTGGGCCGCGCCGATGATCTCCTTGAACAACGCCTGGGTCGCGGTGTCCCCGGTGGTCATGATGCACACCGAGGTCCACCCCGCTCGGCGTCTGGGACTGGCCCGAATTGCTGCAGCCGGCCAGGAACTTCCGTCGATCGAGTCGCGTCATCGTTCCCTACTCTCTGTGTCGAACCGGCAAGATCATTTTGAAACCACTCATCGTGATTCCCTGGACGAAGTACTTCTGGGCGAAGACGTAGATCACCAAGATCGGCAGCACGGCGACGGTCGCCCCGGCCATCAGGTAGCTGTACTGGGTCGAGGTGTCGCTCTGGAAGAAGGCCAGCCCCACCGGCAGCGTGAACTTGTCCAACGACGTCAGGAAGATCAACGGCGTGAAGAACTCGTTCCAGGTGTTGATGAAGGTCAGCACGCCGACGGTGGCCAGGGCCGGCTTGGACAGCGGCAGGATGATCTGGACGAAGATCCGCAATCGGGATGCCCCGTCGACCAGCGCCGCCTCGTCGTACTCCTTCGGGATGGTCAGGAAGAACTGCCGCAACAGGAAGGTGCCGAAGGTGTTGGCCACGATCGGCGGGATGATCACCGGGAAATGGGTGTCGATCAGTCCGGCGTTCGTGTACGCGGTGTAGACCGGCAGCACCATCAACCTCTCCGGGCCGGACCGAGCAGCGCCACCATCTCGCCGGCTCGCTCGGCAGCGCGATCGCCGACCGGCTGTTCGAACGGGACTGGGTGCGGCGCGGCACGGTGCCGCGCAGTGTCCGGCTCACCGGTGCCGGCGCGGACGCGCTGCGAAGGCTCGGCCTGGCGGCCGGAGCCTGATCAGCGAGCGACCGCGATGTCGCGGCCGGCGAGGCCGAACGTCATCCCGGCGTCCGAGGCGGTGACCTCGGTCAGGGTCAGGTCGAACGGCAGCGCGGGCAGGGTGAAGGAGCGCAGCAGCGAGGTCAGCAGGGCGTCAACCAGGGTCTGCGGCAGATCGACGCCGCCGACCCGGAGCTGCGGCTCGACCAGGCTCAGCTGCCCCTCGATCAGGACGGGCCGGCCGGTCAGCGTGCCGGAGACCGTCTGGCCACCGACCGGCGCGGTGAAGTCGATGGTGATCTTGCCGTCGGTGACGTAGCTGACGTCGGCGCCGCCCAGGGTGCTCAACGACGGATAGTCGACGAAGGCGGTCCCGTCCACCGTCCCCGCGGTCAGGTCCTGATCACCGACGGTGACCTCGTGCAGCGCGATCTCCAGCCGGTCCAGGTCGGAGCTGGCGCCCCGGGCGCTGACCGGGACCTGATCGGCCGTGATCCGCACCTCGCCGAATCGCCGGTCGATGACCTGGGTCAGGAACGGGATCTGGGCGATCTCCACCGTCGGCTGCTCCGGCGTCACCAGCTTCGTCTGCAGCCGGGTGGCGACCTGATCTTCCGCGATCCGCTCGCCGATCCGGTCGGCCGCGACCACCAGGCAGATCAGCACGATTGCGATCGTGATCAGCACGGTCAGCGGCTTCGCCCGCCGGCGCGGCTTCGGCGGCGGCGGCTGGATCGTCATCGGTGGGATCGTCACGAACCGATTCCCAGGATCGACTCGATGCCGAGCGTCAGCCCGGGCCGGTCCGGCACGGCCCGGACGGCTGCGACCACGCCCGGCATGAAGGAGACCCGGTCCAGCGAATCGTGCCGGATCGTCAGCGTCTCGCCCTCGGCGCCGAACAGCACCTCCTGGTGGGCGACCAGACCACGCAGCCGAACGCCGTGCACCCGGATCCCGTCGACCTGGGCACCCCGGGCGCCGAGCAGTTCCTGCACGGTCGCGTCCGGCGGTGCGGCCAGCCCCGCCGCGGCCCGCGCCTCGGCGATCACCCGGGCGGTGGTCGCGGCCGTACCCGACGGCGCGTCGGCTTTGCCCGGGTGGTGCAACTCGATCACCTCGGCGCTCTCGTAGAACGCCGCGGCCTGCCGGGCGAAGTGCATCATCAGGATCGCGCCGACCGAGAAGTTGGCGGCGACCACGATGCCCAGGCCGGGACGATCGGCGAGCCTGGCGCGCAGCTGGTCCAGCCGGTCGTCGCTGAATCCGGTGGTCCCGACGACCGCGTGCGCGTTGTTGTCGAGGCACCAGGTCAGGTTGTCCATCACGGCGTCGGGATGGGTGAAGTCGACGACGACGTCGGCGGCCGTCGCGGCGGACCGGTCGTCGTCCAGGTCCACCGTGGCGACCAGGTCAAGATCATCGGCGGCCTGGACGGCACGGCACACCTCGGCGCCCATCCGCCCCTGGGCTCCGAACACCGCTACCTTGATCAACGTCGCACCCGTCCCTCTCACCTGCAGTCCGGTTCAGCACGATATAGCGTTCCACCAACCCGGCGCCGCCGGCCACACCGCCAACGCTCGCTGAGCCGGTCGAAGGGCCTGTCCTGCGACCAGTTCCGGGAACGAACATCCTCGTCCCAGTGCCGGCGAAGGACTCTTGACAGGGGTACTCCACGAGTGGAAGCCTCAGACCATTCCACTTGTGGACTACTTCCTGGCTCAGGGGAATCGGCGATGAAGCTCGAATACATCCTGCTCGGCACGTTGTTGGGACGGCCGCGGACCGGCTACGACCTGAAGAAGTTCATGGACACGCACGGCCGGTTCCTCCGCTCCAACACCCAGATGAGCCAGGTCTACCGCTCACTCACCACGATGGCCGAGCGGGACTGGGTCAGCTACACGGTGCAGAGCCGGCCGGGTGCGCAGGACGCCAAGATCTACCGGGTCACCGACGAGGGTGCGACCGTGTTCCTGGACTGGCTGACCGGCCCGTACCGGCCGCCGACCCGGTTCGAGGAGCCCGACTTCACGGTCCGGCTGCACTTCGCCGGGTTCCTCACCGTTGATCAACTTCTCGGGCTGCTGGACACCGAGATCGAGGCCCGGCAGCGGCAGGTCGCCAAATACCGCTATCGCGATCGCACGGAGCAGTACGAGCCCGCCGGTCCGTTCGACGCCGAGCTCGCGGTCGCCGTCGGGGATCGGATGCACACCTACGGCGCGGCGGCCATCGACACCCACATCGCGAACCTGATCGAGCTGCGGACCGACCTGCTCGACGGCCGGCTGCCCGAAGGTACGTCCACCGAACCGTCCCGCCCCACCGCACCGATCCGAAAGGTCACCCGATGAGAGCGATCATGATCATGTTCGACAGCCTGAACCGGCATCTGCTGCCGCCGTACGGGTCGGACGCGATCATCGCCCCGAACTTCCAACGACTGGCGGAGCGGACGACCACCTTCGACCGTTGCTACGCGGGATCGCTGCCCTGCATGCCCGCTCGCCGGGAGCTGCACACCGGCCGGTACAACTTCCTGCATCGCAGCTGGGGACCGCTGGAGCCGTTCGACGACTCGATGCCGGAGCAACTGCGCCGAGCCGGGATCCACACCCACCTGACGTCGGATCACCAGCACTACTGGGAGGACGGCGGCGCGACCTACCACACCCGCTACTCCACCTGGGAGTTCCACCGCGGCCAGGAGGGCGACCCCTGGAAGGCCGTGGTGGACGAGCCGACCGGCGACGGGCGCGGGGCCGGGATGCGCCGGCAGGACAAGATCAACCGGCGCTACATGCCGACCGAGGCCGAGCACTGCCAGACCCGGACCTTCGACGGCGGGTTGGAGTTCCTGGAGACCAACGTCGGCGCCGACGACTGGTTCCTGCAGATCGAGACCTTCGACCCGCACGAGCCGTTCTTCTCCCACCAGAACTACAAAGACCTGTATCCGCACGACTACGACGGGCCGGAGTTCGACTGGCCGGAATACCGCCGGGTGACCGAACCCGAGGACCAGGTGAACCACGCCCGGCTGGAGTATGCCGCGCTGGTGTCGATGTGTGACCGGTCGCTGGGTCGGGTGCTGGACTTCATGGACGCGAACGGCATGTGGGACGACACCCTCCTGATCGTCAACACCGATCACGGGTTCCTGCTCGGCGAGCACGGCTGGTGGGCCAAGGTGGTCCAGCCGTGGTTCGAGGAGCTGGTCCATCTCCCCTTGTTCTGTTGGGATCCGCGGCGGCGCGAGTCCGGCGGCCGCAGCGACGCACTGGTGCAGACGATCGACATCGCGCCGACCTTGATCAACTTCTTCGGGCTGGAGGTGCCGGCCGACGTGCAGGGCCTCGATCTGGCAGCGGTGCTGGACGGTGATCGGCGGCGCGACGCCGCGCTGTTCGGCATCCACGGCGGTCACGTCAACGTCACCGACGGCCGGTACGTCTACCTGCGCGGTCCGCGGACGGCCGACAACGCCCCGCTGGAGCAGTACACGCTGATGCCGACCCACATGCGCGGGCTGTGGCGGGTGGATGAGCTGCTGGACGCCGAGCTGGCGCCGCCGTTCGAGTTCACCAAGGGGCTGCGGACACTCCGCACGACCAGGACGACGCTGCTCAACCCGTACAACTTCGGCACCCTGCTGTTCGACCTGGAGACCGATCCCGGGCAGCTGCATCCGATCGTCGACGACGAGATCGAGCTCCGGCTGGTCGGGCTGCTGGTCGAGGCGATGCGGGCCGGTGAGGCGCCGGCCAGTCAGTTCAAGCGGCTGGGGCTGCCGGTCGAGGGCCCCGTCGCCGCCGATCACCTGCTCGCCGCCGAGCAGTCCGGGCGGGCTGCCGACGCTGTCGTACCGCTGCCGCCGTTGAGCGATTTCGCCTCCGGTCCGCTCGGGCTGCACACGCCGATCGCCGAACTGCTCGCCGTCCCGGCCGCCGCGGATGTGATCGCCACCCACCTGCCGCAACTCCGGCAGACGGAGTTGATCACCGCCGTCGCCGGGGCCTCGATCCACGGCCTCGCCGCGACCGTACCGATCCCGCACACGACGCTGACCGCGGTCGCCGATGATCTTGCCTCGCTGGCCAATTCGAAGACCAAGGCCCCTCCGCAGACGAAGGATGATCATGACCAGTACCCGAACTCCCACCACGGAGCCGACCGGGAGTAGCCCCGCGAACAAGGTCCCACATCGGTGGCGGAACCTCGCCACGATGACCGGCGTGACGGTGATCGACAACGGCGAGGGCAGCGTCACCACCGCCCTCTTCCCCACCATCGCCGCCGCCCTTCGACTCGACTCCGGCGCCCTCGGCCTGCTGTCGGCCCTGGGCCGGATCGCCGCCGTGCCGTTCGGCCCGTTCTGGGTCTGGCTGGCCAACAAGACGTCGCGCCGCACGTCGCTGGTGGTCAGCACCGCGGTCGGCGGCCTGCTGGCGCTGCTGTCCGGCTTCTCCCAGGACTTCACCCAGCTGATCATCCTGCAAACCCTGCAGGCTGGCTGCGTCGTCGGCATCGGACCGATCGCCAACGCGGTGATCGCCGACACCTTCCCGGACAAGAACCGCGGCCGGGCCACCGGCTACTTCTACGGCGTCACTTCGCTGCTCGGCTCGTTCCTCGGGCCGCTGCTCGGCCAGCTGTCCGGGATCCCCGACGGCTGGCGCTGGGGCTGGTGGGTGGTCGGCGGGATCCTGATCATCGTCGGGATCTTGATCTTGTTCCTGTTCAAGGAACCGACGATCGGCGGTGCGGACGCCGAGCTGGCCGGGGTGTCGGCCGACATCGCGTTGCCGCGGCTGCGCTGGCAGGAATCCGTTCGGCTGTTGAAGATCCCGAGCTTCAGCCTGATGTTGCTGTCCCGGCTGCTGTCCGGACACCTGCTGATCGGCGTCTTCGGCGTCCAGTTCCTGGTCACCGAGCGCGGCTTCAGCAACGCGGTCGCCGCCGTCGTCCTGCTGCCGTTCGGGATCGGCTACTTCCTCGGCACCGTCGGTGGCGGGCTGACCGTGTCGGCGCTGGACCGGCTGGTGCCCGAACGCGGCCGGATCGCCTACCTGCAGGCCGCCCAGGTGATCTTCGCCGTGGTGGCGTTCTTCGGCACCCAGTTCCACTACGAGTCGATCGGCATCTACGCGGTCTTCTGGGCGTTGATGGGCGCCGCGCAGGGCCTGAACCCGGGCGTCAACCGGCCGATCGTCATGTCGGTGGTGCTGCCGGAACTGCGCGCCCAGTCGTTCGTGATCTTCCTGGCGATCTTCGAGACCATCGGCTGGGCCGCGTTCAGCTTCATCGCCGGCCAGCTCGCCGACGTGATCGGGATCCAGTCCGTGTTCTGGTGGATGCTGGTGGTGTTGATGTTGGTCAACGCGGCCGTGATCACCCTGCTCTATGCGGTCTATCCGCGGGACCGGGACCGGGTCCGGACCGAGCTGCTGCGCCGGCGAGACGCCGCGCTGGAGGTGCCGGGGCCTGACCTAAGGTGAGGCCATGGACCTCGAGATCGTACTGCCGAACGAGTCCCCCGACCTGACCGCCGACCTGCTGGTCGACCTCGCCCGGAAGGCCGACGAAGCCGGGTTCGGCACGCTCTGGCTGCCCGATCATCTGCTGCCGCCCGGCGACTACGGCACCGAGTCCGGCTTCGGCGGGGTCTACGAGGCCTTGATCACCCTGGGCCACCTGGCGGCCGTGACGTCGCGGATCCGACTCGGCACCTCGGTGCTGGTGCTGCCGCTGCGCAACCCGTTCGTCGTGGCCAAGCAGGTCGCGACCATCGACCGGCTGTCCGGTGGCCGGGTCGTGCTCGGCGTCGGCGCCGGCTGGCAGGAGACCGAGTACGCCAACGTCGGGGTCCCGTTCGCCGAAAGGGGCGCCCGGCTGGACGAGGCGATCGACCTGCTGCGCACCCTGTGGCGCGGCGGGACCAGCTTCACCGGTGACCGGTTCGGCTTCGAGCACGGCGTCTTCGAGCCGAAGCCCGGCCGGGCGATCCCGATCATGGTCGGCGGCACCAGCAAGCGAGCCTTCCGCCGGGTCGCCGAACGAGCCGACCACTGGCAGGGCATCGGGCACACCCCCGACACCTTCGCCCGCGACGCCGCCGTGATCAAGAACCAGACCGACCGCCCGATCCGGCTGACCACCCGGATCCAGTGGGAGGACCAGCCCCTCGCCGAGATCACCGAGCTCGCCCAGGGCTTTGCGGCTGCCGGAGCCGATGGACTGGCCATCTGGCTCGGCGACCATGATCAGGCTTTGGGTCGTCTCGACGACCTGGCCCGATCTTCCTCCCTGCGTTCTTTCTTGGCCGGATCTGGCTGATCCCCTCTTTCGGAGGGTGGGTGCCGCGGTGGGTCTGGGGGTCTGTGCGCTGGCTACCATCCGCACGCGGCCGCCTTGGGTGCCTGCTGCCGCGGTCCTGTGTGCGTGCTCCCGCCAGACCCAGTCACGCCAGCGCCCAGACCTACGGCGACTGCCTCACCGGAGTGGTTGGCGTGAACACTCCGGCAACGCCGCGGGTGGGTCGTCCTTTAGCCGACTTGTCAGAACTCAGTTGCGTCATAGGACAACTCAGTTCTGACAACTCGGCGGAAAGAGGGGCGTACGCAGGCTGAGCCGGTCGCGACACCACGAGCGGAAAGTCTGGGTGTTCGTTCCCTCGGCCCGGATCCACCGATGATCTTGGATCGGTGGTTGTCGCGATTTCTCTTCGGGCTGGGCGAAACCAGCCATTGCGGCGTGGCAACCTGCAGCCTGAAGAGGAATCGCGACGGCCAGCAGCCGCGACACCATCCCCTCGTCTCTCCGGAGCTGGAGTCGGTCGATCCGCGCACGGCGACCGTCGAAGCGACGGGTGTTCGTTCCCTGAGCCTGTCGAAGGGCAAGCCAGACGGGTGAACCTCTTTCGGGTCGGCCTGTCGGCCGGAAAAGACGCATCAAGGGCGGGCAGGGTGGCGCGGTCCGCCGGGGGTCGCGACCGGGTGCCGGTCTGGCGGTGGGCTGGCGTTGGTGGTGCCGGATGGGGTCGGATCGTGCTCGGTTCGGCCCGGGGGATCTTCGTGGGGTTGGTGAAAGTGCCATTGTCACGATGTCGAGTCGCGCGCTGTTCTCGACGCCGATTTCGGCCGTCCCGGGGCCGCGTGACTCGACATCGTGACAACACCCTCGCCGAGCTCGGAACATCCGTCGAATGGACCCGATGACCACCGATCTCTGCCTCGGGGTTGGCCAGCCGGTCCGCTCGATGCACGCCGGCGGGCGATCTCTGTGATCCCGGTTCGGCTGCGGTCTCGCAGCGCTCGTCGGTGGATCCGGGGGTGTCCGTCGAAGGGCAAGTACGGTCGTCGATTCCTTCGCTGGCCCGGTCGAGGTCGCGGCAACGGCGCGATCGTGCTTGCCCTTCGACAGGCTCAGGGAACGAACACCCAAACCTCCACCCCTGATCTCGCGGTGACCCCACCGCTACCCGCCGCCCCGGTGCCGCCCCACTTTCGCCGAGTTGTCAGAAGTGAGTTGCCTTTGACACACCTGAGTTCTGACAACTCGGATTGAGCCCGACCGACCCGCCCCGGCGACACCGTAGCGACCACTCCTACCGCTCCGGTGAGGCAGTCGCAACAAGCCCGATCAGCGCTCGGCTGTGGCGGAAAAATATGCGGGAGCCAAATGGAGCGGTGGGGTCTGGGGGATAGGTGCGCGGGCGTGGACGGGCCTGGCGGGAGCCCGCGACACCAAGATCGCGGCAGCAGATTCCAAGATCACCGCGGGCGGATGGAATACCTGCGCACCTATCCCCCAGACCCCACCGCGGCATGCCACCTACAGCCCAGACGACAAGATCAGTCAGCTTCCTCCACCCGATCCGCTGTCGCCTTCTCGGCCTCGTCAGCAATGTAATCCTGGATATGCCGTTCGTCCGGCCCGTTGTAGGCGGAGAGCGGCCTGATCAAGGTGTTGGCGGCGAACTGCTCAAGAACGTGCGCTGTCCAACCCGTGACCCGCGAGGCGATGAACAACGGGGTGAAGATCTCGGTGTCGAAGCCCATCAGATGGTACGCCGGGCCGGAGGGGTAGTCGAGGTTGGGATAGATGCCCTTGCGGTCGAAGAACTCCGATTCGAGGGTCGAGTAGAGCTCCAGCACGTCGGGCCGGTCGTAGTGCGCGGCCAGGGAGTCGAGGGCCTTCTTCATGGTCGGCACTCGGGAATCGCCACGCTTGTAGACCCGATGGCCGAAGCCCATGATCTTGCGTTTTGCGGCCAGCGCCTGATCCAGCCAGGGGCCGACTCGGTCCGGGGTGCCGATCTCGTCGAGGACGTGCATCACGGCCTCGTTGGCACCACCGTGCAGGGGTCCCTTGAGCGCACCGATCGCGGCCGTCACCGCGGAGCCGAGGTCGGACAGGGTCGAGGCGACGGTACGCGCGGTGAAGGTGGAGGCGTTGAAGGAGTGCTCGGCGTACAAGATCATCGACACGTCGAAGGCTGCGACCACCGGGTCCGCGGGCACCGAGCCGTTGGTCATCTGCAGGAAGTTCGCCGAGTAGCCCAGGTCGTCCCGCGGCGCGATCAACTCCTGGCCGCGACGCCGCCGCTGCGCGTAGGCGACGATCGTCGGCAGCTGGGCGTACAGCGTGACCGCGCGCCGACGGTTCAGCTCCGGGTCGATCCACGTTTCGGAACCCTGCAGCGTTTCGTCGGCGGCGGTCGCGAAGCTCACCGCCGTCCGCACCACGTCCATCGGGTGGGCGCCGTCGGGCAGAGCGTCGATCACCGCGCGGACCCGATCGTCCAGTGCCCGTTGATCACGTTCCTGCTGCTGGAAGTCCCGCAATTCGTCGGCGGTCGGCAGGTCGCCGTGCCAGAGCAGCCAGGCCACCTCCTCGAACGACCGGGTGGCGGCGAGTTCCTGCACCGGATAGCCGCGGTAGAGCAACGAATTGCTGTCCGGGTTCACCTTGGAGATCGCCGTGACATCGGCGACCACGCCGGCGAGACCCTTCTTGATCTCGGATTCTTGGTTCATGATCAACTCCTCTGCTGCTGGTCCAGGCTGAAGTTGTAGACGGACGTATCGAACGCGTTGTAGGCCTCGTAGTCGACGAGTTCGTACAGCCGGGCCCGGGTCTGCATCCCGGCCACCTCCGACCGCAGCGACCCGGTCTCGCGCAGGGTGTCCAGCGCACGTTCGGCGGCACCCATCGCGAGCCGCAGCAAGGACACCGGGAAGATCACCAGGTTGATCCCGGCCGAGGCGAGCTGGTCGGTCGTGAACAGCTCGGACTTGCCGAACTCGGTCATGTTGGCCAGCACCGGCACCTCGCCGAGGGCGGTCTTGACTGCCTCGAACTCGGCCAGATCGGCCATCGCTTCCGGGAAGATCGCGTCGGCGCCGGCGTCGACGAGCTGCTTGGCCCGCTCGATCGTGGCCGCCAGACCCGCACTGCCGCGGATGTCGGTCCGGGCCATGATCACCAGGTTGGGATCACGCCGCGCCTGGACCGCGGCCGAGATCCGCTGCACGGCCGTGCTCACGTCGACGACCTCCTTGCCGTCCAGGTGGCCGCAGCGCTTCGGGTTCACCTGGTCCTCGATGTGCAGCCCGGCGACGCCGGCGTCCTCGAGGGTCTGTACGGAGCGGGCGACGTTCATCGCCTCGCCGAAGCCGGTGTCGGCATCGATCAGCGTCGGCAGCTCGGTCACCCGGGCGATCTGCGCGCCCCTGCCGGCGACCTCGGTCAGGGTGGTCAGGCCGACGTCGGGCAGCGCCAGGTCGGCGGCGATCACCGCACCGGAGAGGTAGGCCCCGTCGAAGCCCTTGTCCTCGATCAGGCGGGCCGCCAGCGGGTTGAAGGCGCCCGGGAACTGCAGCAGTTCGCCGCTGCGCAGCCGCTCCCGGAACCGGGCCCGCTTCTCGGCCGGCGTCGTCGTCGCGTACAGCATCAGAAGATCCCCGGCCGGGCGGTGCCGCCGGTGGCCGGATCGGCCAGCGGGGTGACGGTGAGCCCGGACAGCTCGTCGGCGGTCAGCTCCGGCAGCCGCTCGACCAGCCCGAGGAACCGGTCGATCTCGGCGTCGGCCAGGATCCCGTCGGCGAGCAGCCGGAACTTACGGAGGTAGTCGGGCCGGGCGAACGGCCGGGCGCCCAGCGGATGGGCGTCGGCGACGGCGATCTCGGCGACGACCCGCCGGCCGTCGGTCAGCTCGATCTCGACCCGACCGCCGAACGCCTTCTCCGCCGGGTCGGGCGAGTGATACCGCCGGGTCCATTCGGCATCCTCGGCGGTGGTCACCTGCTGCCACAGCTCGACCGTGTCCGGCCGGTTGGCCCGCTCGGGCGTGTAGCTGGTGACATGGTGCCAGGCGCCGTCCTGCAGCGCGACCGTGAAGATGTACGGGATCGAGTGATCAAGAGTCTCCCGGCTGGCCGCGGGATCGTACTTCTGCGGGTCGCCGCTGCCGGACCCGATCACGTAATGGGTGTGGTGGCTGGTGTGCAGGACGATCGAGGCGACGTTGGCCGGATCGCACAGCTCGGGCTGTTCGGTGCCGAGTCGCCGGGCCAGATCGATCCAGGCCTGCGCCTGGTATTCGGCGGAGTGCTCCTTGGTGTACGTGTCCAGAATCCCCCGCCGCGGCTCGCCTGGGCCAGGCAGCCCGACGACGTAGTTCGCGTCCGGTCCGTCCAGCAGCCAGGCGATCACCCCGTCCTCGCCCTCGTAGATCGGGCTCGGGCTGGTCTGGCCGCGCATCGCCCGATCGACCGCCTCGACGGCCAGCTTGCCCGCGAATCCGGGCGCGTACGCCTTCCAGGTCGAGATCTCGCCCTTGCGGGACTGCCGGGTCGCGGTCGTCGTGTGCAGCGCCTGGCCGATCGCCTGATAGATCGTCTCGGTCGGCAGGCCGAGCAGCGTGCCGAGGCCGGCGGCGGCGCTCGGGCCGAGGTGGGCGACATGATCGATCTTGTGCGCGTGCAGGGAGATCGCCTTCACCAGCGCGACCTGGATCTCGTAGCCGGTGACCAGCGCGCGGAGCAGTTCGGCGCCGTCCCGGCCCGCATGCTGCGCGACGGCGAGGATCGGCGGGATGTTGTCGCCGGGGTGCGAGTAGTCAGCGGCCAGGAAGGTGTCGTGGTAGTCGAGTTCGCGGACCGCGACGCCGTTGGCCCAGGCCGCCCATTCCGGGCTGCTGCGTCGTGGACTGCCGAACACCGTGGCCCCGGCGCCGCCGGTCGAGACCGGGTGCGCCTCGGCCTGGGCCCGCGCGGCCAGGATCGGCGCCCGGCCCAACGAGGCCGTCGCCACCGCCGCGTTGTCGATCACCCGGTTGATCACCATGTCGGTCACCTCGGCCGACGGCTCGAGCCGCTCGCTCGCGACCGCGGCAATCTTCCAGGCGAGTTGCTCGACCCGCGGCAGCGACTCCTCGCTGCGATAGACCCGGACCTTGTGTTCGATCATCGACACCCTTTCTTCGACAGCTCACGCCTGGTAGTCGGAGGCACGGTCCAGCCGGAGCGCTCGTCGGACCTCGGCTGCGGTCAGGCTAACGCGCGGTGCAGCCGGGCCTCGCCGGTGGTCGGGAGCGGCTGACCGCTCGGCTGGTTGACAGCCTCGTTCCGTTGCTCTAAACATTGATGTTTAGCGCCGCGTGAAGGACGCGGCGGACGACGACGATGCGCAGGAGCGTGCGGGATGCCTGACCAGCCGACAGACCTCGAAGCCCAGCTCGCCGATGAGATCGGCCGCGCCATTCTCGGGCCGGTCGCCCGGGTGCTCGGCGAGCAGCACGCCGCCGCCCTGACTCCGGCCGCCCGGCAGCGCGCCGCCGAACTGGCCCGGCAACTCACCGATCCGGACCGGACCGTCGCCGCGGCCGCCGCGGAGGCCGTGCAGGACCTGATCCCGGACCGTCCGCGTGGCTGGTGGCAGTCGCCCCTCGGCCAGGCCGTCGCCGCCCAGACCGATCCGACCCGAACGATCAGCCAGGCCGAAGCCGGCCGGATCCTCGGCCTCACCCGCGGCCGGATCAGCCAACTCGTGCAGGGCGGTGGGCTCGAAACCGGACCGGACGGCAAGCCGCTCCTCACCTCGGTCCTCGCCCGCCTGATCTGGACCCGCCAACGCTGGCAGAACCTCCGCCCCTGGCCCGACCTCAAGCCCTGGCAGTGAAAGTGGCCGAAAGAAGGGTCAGGAGAGGGCGCGGCGGAGAGGGCGCAGGGCCGTGGAGGGGCCGATGACGGCGAGGACCTGGCGTTGGCCGAGCAGGTCGGCGGCGACCCGGCGGACGTCCTCGGCGGTGACCGCGGCGTAGCCGGTCAGCAGGTCGGCGACGGAACGCGGGTCGCCGAGCAGCTCGGCGGTGCCGAGCCGGCTCATCCGGCTCTGCGGACCCTCGAAGGAGAGCACGGTCTGGCCGGCCAGCTGGCCTTTGGCCCGGGCGAGTTCCTCGTCCGTGACGCCCTGGTCGGCGAGGTCGGCCAGACAACGGCGAACCAGGGCCAGGATCTCGGCCACCCGGTCCGGGGCGCACTGCCAGTCGACGCTCCACAGGCCCGCATCCGAATAGCTGGTC
Source organism: uncultured Actinomycetota bacterium (assembly GCA_963746025.1). Classification (GTDB taxonomy): domain Bacteria; phylum Actinomycetota; class Actinomycetes; order Propionibacteriales; family Propionibacteriaceae; genus Microlunatus. The sequence goes on along the minus strand of CAVUZU010000004.1, from coordinate 636,524 downwards.
TCGCCGGCCTCGATGCCGTACGCGAGCCCGCGTCGCTCCCGGACCTCGACGAAGAGCCGGGACGCCATCCCGCCGCCGACGATGATCGACAACAGCCCGATCGGGAACCGGTTGTCGTCGAAGAGCCCCGGACCGGGCGTGGCCAGCACGGCGGTCGACTGCTCGAACCGTCGGGACCGGGTCAGCACCACCGGATCCACCGCGGTCGCGACCCCGTTCGTCGACGCCTTGGCCGAGCCGAGGACCCGGGGCGCGCGGCTGGAGTGGTTCGAGCCGGCGGCGGTGAGCGCCTCGTACTCGGACAGCTGCGCCACCAGACGATCATGATCGACCTTGCCGGTCGCGCTGATCACCAGCCGCTCGGGACGGTAGCGACGCTTCCAGTAACCCATGATCTGGGACCGGGTCAGCTCCCGGATGCTGCGCGGTGATCCGATCACCGGCTTGTCCAGGCCGCTGCCGAGCAGCTCGCCGGTGATCAACTCGTGCGCGGTCTCGCCCGGATCGTCGGAGTGCATGGCGATCTCGTCCAAGATCACCGCCCGCTCGGACTCGATCTCCTTCGACGGCATCGTGGAGGAGGTGATCATGTCGGCCAGCACGTCGACCGCGAGGTCGGCGTCCCGGGCCAGCACCCGGGTGTAGAAGCAGGTGTGTTCCTTGGCCGTGTAGGCGTTCAGCTCGCCGCCGACCGATTCGATCGCCGCCGAGATCTGCTCCGGCGTCCGGCGCCGGGTTCCCTTGAACAGCACGTGTTCCAGGAAGTGCGAGGCACCGTGCAGCCGCGGCGTCTCCCAGCGCGACCCGACGGCGGCGAAGAAGCCGAGATTGAAGGTGTGGCTGCCGGGCATCCGCTCGGTGACGATGCGTAAACCGCTCGGCAGCACCGTGCGGCGGATCTCTCCACCGAGGTGCTGCCGAGCGGTTGCAGCAGAGCTGTTTCGGGTCAGGAGACCGCGACCTCTTCCTCGACCACGGGGCTGAGGGACAGCTTGCCGCGATCATCGATCTCGGTGATCTCGACCTGGATCTTCTGGCCGACGCTGACCACGTCCTCGACCTTCTCCACCCGCTTGCCACCGGCGAGGGTGCGCAACTTGGAGATGTGCAGCAGACCGTCCTTGCCCGGCAGCAGCGAGACGAATGCGCCGAACGCCGCGATCTTGACCACGGTGCCCAGGTAGCGCTCGCCCTTCTCCGGCATGGTCGGGTTGGCGATCGCGTTGATCATGGTCCGGGCGGCCTCGGCGGCGTCGCCGCTCTCGGCGCCGACGTAGATCGTGCCGTCGTCCTCGATCGTGATCTGGGCACCGGTGTCGTCCTGGATCTGGTTGATCACCTTCCCCTTCGGGCCGATCACCTCGCCGATCTTGTCGATCGGGATGTGGATCGTGATGATCCGCGGCGCGTACAGGCTCATCTCGTCCGGACCGTCGATCGCCTCACCCATCACCTCGAGCAGGGTGGTGCGGGCGTCCTTGGCCTGGTTCAGCGCGCCGGCCAGCACCGAGGCCGGGATGCCCGACAGCTTGGTGTCCAACTGCAGCGCGGTGATGAAGTCCTTGGTGCCGGCGACCTTGAAGTCCATGTCACCGTAGGCGTCTTCGGCGCCGAGGATGTCGGTCAGCGCGACGTACTCGGTCTTGCCGTCGATCTCGTCCGACACCAGGCCCATCGCGATGCCCGCGACCGGCGCGCGCAGCGGCACGCCGGAGTTGAGCAGCGCCAGGGTGGAGGCGCAGACCGAACCCATCGAGGTCGAGCCGTTGGAGCCGAGGGCCTCGGACACCTGACGGATCGCGTACGGGAACTCCTCGCGCGTCGGCAGCACCGCCACCAGGGCCCGCTCGGCCAGCATGCCGTGGCCGATCTCGCGCCGCTTCGGCGACCCGACCCGGCCGGTCTCACCGGTCGAGTAGGGCGGGAAGTTGTAATGGTGCATGTAGCGCTTGGTGGTGTTTTCGGCAAGGGTGAGGCCGATCCGCTGCTCCAGACCGAGCATGTTCAGCGTGGTGATGCCCAGGATCTGAGTCTCGCCGCGCTGGAACAACGCCGAGCCGTGCACCCGCGGCACCACGCCGACCTCGGCCGACAGGGTACGGATGTCGGACAGCCCTCGGCCGTCGATCCGGACCTTCTCGGTGATGATCTTCTTGCGGACGAGGTTCTTGGTCAGCGACCGGTAGGCGCCCTTGATCTCCGCCTCGCGCTCCGGGAAGCGGGGGCCGAGCTCGGCCACCAGCTTGTCCTTGAGCACCTCGGTCGAGGTCTCGCGCTCCTGCTTGTCGGCGATCGTCATGATCTTGGACAGCTCGGCCGTAGCGGCCTCCTCGACCGCCGCGTACACGTCGTCCTGGTAGTCCAGGAAGATCGGGAACTCGGCGGTGTCCTTCGGGAACTGCGCGGCAAGCTCGACCTGCGCGTCGCACAGCGCCTTGATGAACGGCTTCGCGGCCTCGAGCCCGCCGGCCACGATCTCCTCGGTCGGCGCGGTCTTGCCGGACTGCACCAGGTCCCAGGTCTGCTCGGTGGACTCGGCCTCGACCATCATGATCGCGACGTCACCATCGGGCAGCACCCGGCCGGCCACCACCATGTCGAAGGTGGCGTCCTCGAGCTGGTGGACGTCGGGGAAGCCGACCCACTGGTCACCGATCAGGGCGACGCGGACGCCGCCGACCGGGCCGCTGAACGGCAGGCCGGCCAGCTGGGTGGACATCGACGCGGCGTTGATCGCGACCACGTCGTAGATCTTGTCGGGGTTCAGCGCCATCACGGTGATGACCACCTGGACCTCGTTGCGCAGCCCCTTGACGAAGCAGGGCCGCAGCGGCCGGTCGATCAGCCGACAGGTGAGAATCGCGCTCTGCGACGGGCGGCCCTCGCGGCGGAAGACCGCGCCGGGGATCTTGCCCGCGGCGTATGCCCGCTCCTCGACGTCGACCGTCAGGGGGAAGAAGTCGATCGAGTCCCGCGGCTTGCTCTGCGCGGTGGTCGCCGACAGCAGCATGGTGTCGTCGTCGAGATAGACGGTGGCCGATCCAGCGGCCTGCTGGGCCAGCAAGCCGGACTCGAACCGGACGACGTGCTTACCGAGGGCGCCGTTGTCGATCACGGCCTCGGTGAAATGAAGGTCAGGTCCCTCCACGGGGATACTCCTGTTCTGCCGCCGGGCGCATTGGCCCGCGCGGCGATCAGGATTGCATCCGCAGGGCACCGCCCGGGCTGAGTATTCACCCGGTCTTCGATCGAGATCCGCGGCCGTCCCCCGCTGATCGGGGGCTCCGAAGATCACTACCGAGGACCGAGCCTGCGCGCCGTGGGCGTGTGTCGGATGCAATCCGGTTGTTGATGATTGATCACTATTCAGTTTTGGCCGAGATGGCAGTGAAGCGGCCCTCCGAGGTGGAGAACCGCTTCGCCATCGTCAGCGCCGAAGGCCGAGACGCTCGATCAGCGACCGGTAACGCTCGATGTCGGTCTTGGCGACGTAATTGAGCAGTCGGCGGCGTTGACCGACCAGCAGCATCAGGCCACGACGACTGTGATGGTCGTGCTTGTGCTCCTTCAGGTGCTCGGTCAGATGCGAGATCCGCTTGCTGAGCAATGCGACCTGGACCTCGGGAGATCCCGTGTCACCTTCACCAGTCGCGTATTCCGCGATGATGGCCTTCTTGTCGATAGCAGCGTCAGTCGACACGTGCTCTCCTCTCGGTTTCCCGGTGCGCGGCGCCCCCTGGAACCTCGGAATCGAGGTCTTGCACTCGGTGTGCGTGGGAGCTCTTGGGCATCCGCGGCCGAACGTACGGCGGCATCAGGCTACCAGCGGCGTACGGCGGGAACGAAATCATCACCGCGCCGACAGCCGGCGCGCCGCCTCGATCAACTGGTCGAGGCGCGGCACGTGGTCGAGCAGGCCGGGCAACCAGCCCTCAGCGTAGTCGCGGTCGTCCTCGCTCGCAGCCGGGTCGGTCAGCCGTCTCACCTGTTCGGCCAGGAAATTGAGCCCGCCCGCAACCGCCGTGGCGAACACGGCCGGCCCGGTCACCCGCGCCGTTCCGCCGGCGGCGCGATAGGTCCGGTACGCGGCGTGCAGGTCGTCGGGCGCATCGAGATATCCGATCAGCTGCGATCCGAGCTCGCGCCAGTCGCTGTGGCCGCCGGCGTTGTCCCAGTCGACCAACTGCCGCCGGCCATCGGCACCGATCATCACGTTGGCCGGCTGGAGGTCGCGATGGGTCCAGATCGGTGTTCCCGCGGGAGCGTCGGCGACGAACGCTGCGAGCTCCGGCACGGAGTCCTCGACCAGCCGCTCGAACCCCGCCGCCCAGGGCAGCCCGGCGGCCCGGACGTCGGCGACGAGAGCGTCCCAGTCGGCGTCCACCCGGAGATACCAGTGGTCTTCCGGCGGAGTCGGCTCGGTCCGGCCCAGCCGATGGATCGCCGCGAGCTGCCGGATCAGCCAGAGCCTGGTCTCCCGGTCGTCGGCCGCCTGGTGCCCGTCGACCCAGTCGTAGCAGCGCCAGCCGCGACCGGTCCGCTGGTCCACCGCGACGTGCCCGGCCCGGAAGGCGACCGACGCCGGACTCGGCACGCCGACCGCCGCGGCCGCATCGCGCAACGCGATCTCGTTGGCCACGTCCTGTTCCTGGGGGACATACGCGATGAACTCCTTGGCCGCGAGCACCCGCTCCTCGAACCCGGTCAGCTCGAGCCGCCAGATCGCGCCGATGGCGCCCCGCCGGATCCGGGTCGCGCTGCCGGTCGCGGCGCCGAGAGCGGCAGCGAGGAACGGACCGGGATCAACGTCAGTCACGCGAACCGACCCTATTGGTTGAGAACGGTCGGAGAGCGGGGTTTACGCTCCCTGAGCCTGTCGAAGGGCAGGCCCGGTTCCCGAAAGTCGAGTCGTCATATCCGCTGCGGCACGCCGCGAAAACGGCCGCGGATGTGACGGGTCGGCGGAATTTGAGGGGCGGGAAAGTAAATCAGTTGCGGGGGCGGCGGAAGTGAGTAGATTCACGAGTTCGCCCAAAATTCGTCCCGATCCCGCAGGGAGAACTCTGCCTATGCCCGAAAGCGAACCGGATCAACCCGACGACCTGGCCCAGGAACAAGATCATCTCGAACGTTCCCGGGCCACCCTGAACCAGATGCACGTCCATGCCGGCGGACTGAAGGCGGTCGGCGCCGCCGCTGTCAGCGAAGGCCCCAACGTCTCGACCGAGTATCTCAAGCAGGTCCTCTACCGGCGGACGAAATCGCTGGCCGACGATCCCACCGTGCCGTTGTTCTTCGGTCGGATCGACTACGACCGGTCCGATCTGCCGCCGCGGATCCACATCGGCCGCCGGCACGTCACCGGCGAGGCCGGCGGTGAGCCGATGGTGATCGATTGGCGAGCGCCGGTCGCCCTGCCGTTCTACCGGGCCACCAAGGACGACCCGATGGACGTCCGGCTACGGCGGAGGTTCGGCTACGCGGCCGGCCGGCTGACCGCCTACGAGGACGAGGATCTGGTCGCCGGCCAGCAACTGGAGAACTCCGCCATCCTCGAGGCCGAGATCGCCCGGCCGCGGACCGGCCCGATGCGCGACATCGTGGCCACCATCCAGCCGGACCAAGATGTGCTGGTCCGCTCCGAGCTCGACCGCTCGGTCTGCATCCAGGGCGCACCGGGGACCGGCAAGACCGCGGTCGGTCTGCACCGGGCCGCCTGGCTGCTCTACACCCATCGTGATCAACTCAACCGGTCCGGCCTGATGGTGATCGGGCCGAACGACAGCTTCCTGTCCTACATCGGGGATGTGCTGCCGGCCCTCGGCGAGGTCGCCGCCACCCAGGAGACCGTCGGCTCGGTCGTCACCAAGGCGACCGGGTTGCCGGCGACCGGAGAGGATCCGGCCGAGACCGCCGTGATCAAGGGCGATGCCCGGCTGGCGGAAGTGATCAAGAAGGCGATCTGGAGCCATCTCCGGCCGGCCACCGACACCCTGCTGGTGCAGCGCGGCTCCCGACAGTTCCGGGTGCCGGCCTATCTGGCCGACGAGATCGTGAAGTCGATCACCGATCGCGGCGTCCGGTACGCCGCCGGCCGGGACATGGTGCCGCAGCGGCTGGCGCACCAGGTGTTGCTGAAGATGGAGGCGGCCGGCGACTCCCCCGACGACCGGGTGCAGAACGCCGTGGCCCGCAGCCGCGGCGTGAAGGCGTACGCGGAGACGATCTGGCCGGCAGTCGATCCGGAGAAGTTGATCTTGCGCCTGTTCACCGACGCCGAGTTCCTGGCCGAGCACGCCGAGGGAATCCTGACCGAGCGGGACCAGGCGGCCCTCCGGCCGGCCAAGCTCCCCCGGTCGGTGCGGTCGGCCCGCTGGACCGCGGCCGACCTGGTGCTGATCGACGAGGCCGTCGACGCGCTGACCCGGACACCGAGCCTCGGCCATCTGATCATCGACGAGGCGCAGGACCTGTCGGCGATGCAGCTGCGAGCGGTCGGCCGCCGGGCCAGCACCGGATCGGTCACCGTGCTCGGCGACCTGGCCCAGGCCACCACCCCCTGGGCGACGACCTCCTGGGCCGAGACCTTGGACCACCTGGGCAAACCGGAGGCGGCGGTCGAGGAGTTGGTCGAGGGGTTCCGGGTGCCCGCGACGGTGATCGAGTTCGCCGCCCGGCTGTTGCCGTCGATCGCTCCGTCGCTGACACCGCCACACTCGATCCGGCGGGCCAAGGGCGACCTGCGGATCACCGCGAGCACGGCGGTCGAGGCCGATCTGGTCGCGGCGGTGAAGATCGCGCTGTCCGGCCAGGGCAGCATCGGCCTGATCGGACCCGATGCCGCGATCCCCACCGTACAAAGGATCCTGGACGATCACGGTCTGAGCTACGGGATCCTCGGCCAGCCGCAGGATCCGCTGGACAACGACACCTTCAGCAACCGGCTGGATCTCGTCCCGGCCGCCATCGCCAAGGGCCTGGAGTTCGACCACGTGGTGCTGCTCGAGCCGGCCGCGATCGTCGACGCCGAGCCGGACCCGGCCACCGGCCTGCGCCGGCTCTACGTCTGCCTCACCCGGGCCGTCACCTCGCTGCAGATCGTCCACACCGAGCCGATGCCGGCGGCGCTCTCCGGCTGAGTCGACCCGTGGCACACCACTAGGGTCGCGAGCAGGGTGATTGATCGAGGACGAGGAGGTCCCGATGAGCACATTGACGCGCCGCATCCTGTTGTCCGGCACGGTGGCCGCGACGCTGGGTGCCATGATCGGCCCGGGCGGCGGGGAGGCAGCTGTCGCCGAGGAGCGGGTCGGGCACCGCTACCGCCGCTGGGCCGTGGACACCTGGCGGTCGCTGGCGGCGATGACCGACGAAGGGACTGGGCTGACCGCCGACAACATCGACGGCGACCTGGATCCGGGCAGCCGCAGCGGCTACACGTCGCCGACCAACATCGGCGGCTATCTGTGGAGCACGGTGGTCGCGGACCGGCTCGGCTTGATCGGCGCCCCGCGAGCGAGCGACGAGGATCGATCGGACCCTGCGCACGCTGAGCCGAATGCGGCTCCATCGGCCGAGCGGCATGTTCTACAACTGGTACGACGAGCGGACCGGCGAGGTGCTGACCACCTGGCCGGGCAGCGGCGACCGGGTCTATCCGTTCCTGTCCAGCGTCGACAACGGCTGGCTGGCCGCCGCGCTGATGGTGGTCGCCGGCGCCGAACGCGACCATCGCAGCGACGCCGAGCGGCTGCTGCGGCGGATGAACTTCGCCGCCTACTACAACCCGACGCCGCGGCCCGACCTCGGCACCGGGCTGCTCCGCGGCGGCTTCTGGGACGGCGAACCGCCGCCGGACAAGCCGTTCGTGGTGGACGACTATCTGGGCACCGGCACCCCGGTGAACTACACGACGAACCACTACGACACCACGGTGTCGGAGACCCGGATCGCCTCCTACATCGGGATCGCGCGGCGCCAGTTCCCGGCCTCGCACTACTTCGGCACCTGGCGGACCTTCCCGGCCGGCTGCGACTGGGACTGGCAGGAGCAGGAGCCGGTCGGCCGCACCCGGCGCTATCTCGGCATCGACGTTTTCGAGGGCGCCTACCGCTATCGCGGATCGCGAGTGGTGCCGGGCTGGGGCGGGTCGATGTTCGAGGCACTGATGCCGGACCTGTTCGTCCCGGAGTCGCGGTGGGCGCCGCGGTCCTGGGGCGTCAACCACCCGCTGACCGTACGGGCGCACCGGCTGCACGGCCTGACCGAGGCGGACTACGGCTATTGGGGCTTCTCCCCGGCCAGCGAGCCCGGCGGCGGCTACCGGGAGTACGGCGTCGAGGCGATCGGCCTGAACCCGGACGGCTACTACTCCGACGCCGAGAAGACCCCGGTCGACCTCGGATACGGCGCCTGCCGGCTGCCCGGGCCGACGCCGAAGTTCGGCGACGGCGTGATCACTCCGCATGCCGCGTTCCTGGCCCTGCGCTACGAGCCGGCCGAGGCGTACCGGAATCTGATCAAGGTCGCCGATGAGCTCGGCTGCTACGGCGCGGGCGGGTTCTACGACGCCGTCGCCGTCCGATCCGGCACCCTGGCCCGGCGCTATCTGTCGCTGGATCAGGCGATGATCATGGGCTCGCTCGGCAACCGGCTCGCCGACGACGTGATCCGCCGCTCCTTCTGCGGCCGCGAGGTCACCGCCATGATCAAACCGCTGATCGGGATGGAGACCTTCGGCGCCGGCCTCGACTGATCATCAGCAGATGATCGGTTGTACCGGACACTAGTGTCCTGGCACGTGAGTTCGGTGCCTAAGTCGGTGGGATGAAGTGGTGAGCTGCCAGGCGGAGGAGGGAGGCGTAGGGGTGCCTACATCGACTGACGACAACGCAGCAGCTCGCCGCTTCAGCGCGCCGAATTAGGTGCCGAACTTCGGGCGCAGGGCACTAGGCGTTGGTGCCGCCGTCGACGTTCAGGGTGGCGCCGGTGATCTGACGGCCGGTGGCGGAGGCCAGGAAGAGCACGGCGGCGGCGATGTCGTCGGCCGAGCCGTACTCCCGCAGCGCGATGAAGCCGCGCTGCACCTCGGCGCTCTCCCCGTCGGCCGGGTTCATGTCGGTGTCGGTGGATCCGGGCTGCACGAGATTCACGGTGATGCCGCGGGGGCCGAGCTCTCGGGCCAGCGCCCGGGTCAGGCCGTTGTTGGCGGCCTTGGTCATCGTGTAGAGCGCGATGTCGCCGAAGATCGCCCGCTCGGCCAGATTGCTGCCGACGGTGATGATCCGGCCGCCCCGGTGGAGGTGCGGGACGGCGGCCCGGGCCGCCAGGAACGGGGCCCGGACGTGGATCGCGATGGTCCGGTCGATCTCGGCCAGGTCGGTCTCCTCGATCGGACCGTACGGGAAGATGCCGGCGTTGTTGATCACGATGTCCAGCCGGCCGAGCTCGGCCACCGTCCGGTGCACCGCGTCGCCGATCGCGGTGGCGTCGGCGCTGTCGGCCGCGATCACCAGACCACGCCGGCCGAGTTCGGCGACCTCGGCGGCCACAGCGTCGGCGCCCTCCTTGTTCTGTTGGTACGTCAGCGCGACGTCGGCCCCGGCCGCGGCCAGAGCGCGGGCGATCGCGGCGCCCATCCCGCGGCTGCCACCGGTGACCAGAGCCACCTTCCCGCGCAGGTCGGAGTTGATCAGGTCTGATTCTGTAGTGATTGACACATAAATACCCTGACATGCCGCTCGCCGCCGGGTCAAGATATTCTTAGCATTCGATACAGAAAGGAGTCGGGTGATGGCGCAACGCGGACGGCCCCGGGCGTTCGACCGCCAGATCGCGCTGCGCCGGGCGATGGAGGTGTTCTGGGAGCACGGCTACGAGGGCACCTCGATGACCGACCTGACCGCAGCGATGGGGATCAACTCCCCCAGCCTGTACGCCGCGTTCGGCGGCAAGGAGGAACTGTTCCGCGCGGCGGTCGGGCTGTACGGCGAGACCGAGGGCGGACTGACCGACCGGGCGCTGCGCGAGGAACCGACGGCGCGGGCCGCGATCGAGGCGATGCTGCGGGACAACGCCGTCGCCTATTCCACCGGCAACGGTCCGCGCGGCTGCATGATCGTGCTGGCCGGCTCGACGTACACCACCAGGAGTGAGAGCGTCCGCGACTTCCTGATCGAGCAGCGCGCCGAGACCGTCGGCCAGGTCACGGCCCGGCTGGTCCGCGGTGTCGTCGAGGGCGATCTGACCGGCGGCATCGACACCGCGATGGTCGCCGACTTCTACACCACTGTCCTGTACGGCCTGTCCATCCGGGCCCGGGACGGGGCCAGCACGGTCGACCTGAACAAGATCATCGACGGCGCGCTGGCCGGCTGGCCCGCGCTGACCCAGCCCAGTTGAGGGAGCCACGTGAAGATCGTCGGGTACGCCGACCGGCTCAGCGTCCAACCAGGTCAGCGGATCGCGTTCATGATCAGCTCGGAGTCGGAGCACTACACCGCGGGGCTGGTCCGGCTGATCCACGGCGACGACAGTCCCGCCGGACCGGGATTCAAGTCCGAGGATCTCGAGAGCGAGATCGCGGGTGATCATCCGGGGCACCGGCAGCCACTCCGGCCGGGCTCGCTGCTCCGGATCCCGCTCGACGCCGCCGCGGCACTGGACAGCCTGACGGTGCACCTGTGGGTCTGGCCGACCACGCCGGGGAAGCCGGTGCAGACCCTGCTGTCCGGGCGGTCCGGCGACGGTGCGACCGGGTTCGCGCTGCGGCTGGTCTCGGGCCGGCCGACCTTGATCATCGGTGGGTCGGAGCTCGCCCTGGACGAGCCGCTGCCGGCCCGGACCTGGACGGCGGTGACCGCCGCCTTCGACGCCACGCGTGGCGAGGCCCGGCTGACCACGGAACCGCTGGACAGCGCGTTCGGCGGCCCGCCGGCCATGATCATCGGTCCGCTGTCGGGTTCGGCCCGCTGCTCCGAAGTGTTGATCGGAGCGGAACGGCTGGGCCCGCCGAGCGGGCAGGTGGGCCACCACTACAACGGCAAGATCGACTCCCCGCGCCTGTTCCGGCGTTCGCTCGACCACGAGTCGCGGCTGCGGCCCGGCACCGCGTCCACGGACCCGGATCATCCCGACCTGGTGGCGCACTGGGACTTCGCCGCCGACATCTCGACCCGGACGATCACCGACCGGTCCGGCCACGGTCGGCACGGGCACACCGTCAACCAGCCGATGCGCGGCGCGACCGGGTGGAACTGGGACGGCTCCGAGACCGCCTGGCCGCACGCCGTCGAGCAGTACGGCGCGATCCATTTCCACGACGATGATCTTGCCGACGCCGGCTGGCAGCAGTCGCTGGCTTGGACGGTGCCGGACGACCTGCCGAGCGGCGTGTACGCGCTGCGGCTGAGCACCGCCGAGGGCGACGAGGACCACATCCCGTTCGCCGTCCGGCCTCGGCGCGGCCGGCCGACCGCGCGGATCGCGTTCCTGATGCCGACCTTCAGCTACCTCGCGTACGCCAATCATCACGCGATCGAGCGGCTGGTCGAGGATCCGGCTGATCCGCCCGAGGAGGTGCTCCGATTCCGGTCGACGCCGGAGGGCCGCTACATCCTCGACAACCGGCTGAACAGTCTCTACGACCTGCACACCGACGGCTCCGGGGTCTGTTATGCCTCCCGGCTGCGGCCGCTGGTCGACCTGCGGCCGAAGTATCAGTGGCCGGGCCTCAACGACGGCGCGGGCGCACCGCACCAGTTCAACGCCGATCTGTTCATCGTGGACTGGCTTGATCATCACGGCTACCCGGTCGACGTGATCACCGATGACGATCTGCACGCCGAGGGCGCGGAGCTGCTGTCGCCGTACCGGGTGGTGATCACCGGGTCGCACCACGAGTACTGGTCCGGCCGGATGATCACGGCCGGGCAGTCGTACCTGCGGTCCGGCGGTCGGCTGATGTATCTGTCCGGCAACGGGATGTACTGGGTGACCGGGGTCGATCCCGAGACCGGGACCATGATCGAGATCCGGCGGGTCGGCCCGTCCACCAGGAAGTGGGAGCCGGAGCCGGGCGAGGCCCACCTGAGCAGCACCGGCGAGTTGGGCGGGCTGTGGCGCTTCCGCGGCCGGTCGCCGCAGTCCTGGCTCGGCGTCGGCTTCACCGCCCAGGGAGTGGGGCCCGGCCGGCCGTACCGGCGGCTGCCGGACAGCCACGATCCGCGCGTCGCCTGGGCCTTCGACGGGATCGGCGCCGACGAGCTGATCGGCGACTTTCCCTGTCTGGTCAACGGTTACGGCGCCGCGGGCTACGAGATCGACCGGCTGGATCCGGCGCTGGGTAGTCCGCCGGGGACGCTGCTGCTGGCGACCGCGTCGGGCTTCTCGGACTCCTACCAGCACGCCTCGGAGGAGGTACTGCGGTCCGACTCGCGGCAGGGCGGCACGGTCAATCCCCTGGTCCGGGCCGATCTGACGCTGCTCGAGTATCGCGGCGGCGGCGCGGTCTTCGCGACCGGCTCGATCAACTGGACCGGTTGCCTGTCCCACAACGGCTACGCCAACTCGGTCTCCCGGCTGACCCGCAACCTGCTGGACCGGTTCGCGTCCGATGCGGCCGGGGTTCTGGACTAGCTGAGTAAGTCCAAGGGGTCGCGCGCCGCTCAGCGCGCCCGGCGGCGTTGGCCGCTCGCGTTCCGGCCCGGCAACACCTCAGCCAGCCCGCCTCGATCCGCGGCGACGAGCGGCCCCTGATCAAGCCCAGCCGTCGCAAACCTGACAAGGGCTTCCGTTCCACCGGCGAAATCGGACCGGATCGCGAACCATGGTCAGATCTACGACACAGGCCAGCCATCGGGCTGGCTACCGGGACGGTCGATCACCCGGGTCGCACCCGACGACGCTGTGAACCGCCAAGTGACACAAATCGGAAGCGCAACGTGCTCCCGACCGGCGAAATCAGGATCGAACCGGCGTTCTGCCCCCGATTTGTGTCACTTGGGCCTGCTGCACGTCTGCCGCGACGGCGGGCCGGCCCATCGCCGGCGCCCGGACCCGGATCACCAATCGCGCCCTCGCCCTGACCGCCGCGACCCGCCTCGGCACCAGCACCCAACACAGCCACACCGCACACGACCATGACCCCTTGGCCTCATTCATCTAGCCTCGGGATTTCACGATTTTGACTTCGGTCCTGTGTCCTGGCCGGTCGATTGACGGGCCGTTCGGGGTGCGAAAGTCGCTGTCTCGCGTCGAGTGTGACCTTTCCCGGCTTCGCAGCCCAAGAAGACGGGAAACCTCACAGTCGGCGCGAATCAGCGGCAGCGAAATGGGATCCAGCACCAACAGCCGGCCGCGACACATCACCACGCGCCAACCCTTCCGCCCTTGATGCGTCTTTCCGTCCGGCAGACCACTATCTGGCAGCCAGACCGCGCTGGCGCTTCGAAATCGGGGCGGATTCGACTACCGCACCCCGACCCCCGTACCAACCGACCCCGTACCGACCGCGAGACCAAGATCATGAAAGATCGAAGCCAGGGCAGGCTAGGGCGTGTCTCTTGAATCCTGGTCGATGGCGAGCGGCGTCCAGGGCGTGACCGGCAAGGCGGAGGAGGAGGTCGTAGCGGTGTTCTACGGACGACGACGACAACGCAGCCGGTCGCGCCCTGGGCGCCGCGCAGCCGACCAGGGTTTAAGAGACACACCCAGGAGCGGACGTTTGGGTGTTCGTTCCCTGAGCATGTCGAAGGGGCCAGGGTGATCAACTGTGCTTGCCCTTCGACAGGCTCAGGGAACGAAACCCGAACCGAGGCCGTGCCGGCAGCACCGTAGAGTGCTCGGCGTGATCACCGTCGCCGGCCTGAGCCCGTCGCTTGATCTGACCTATCTCGTGGACTCGCTGACCCCCGGGTCCATTCACCGGCCGACCGAGGTGGTCCGCTGCGCCGGCGGCAAGCCGTTGAACCTGGCCCGGGCGGCCGCGGCGCTCGGTGCCGAGGTGGAGATCATCGCGGTGCTCGGCGGCACCACCGGTGACGACCTCGCTCATCAGCTGCGGGCCGCGGGAGTCGCGGTGACCACCGTGCCGACGCCGGCCGAGACCCGCACCTGTGTCTCCATCGCGGACGCCGAGACCGGCCGGCTGACCGAGCTCTATCCGCGGGCCGAGCCGATCCCGGCCGACGTCTGGCAACTGTTCCATGATCGACTCGAGGCGGCGCTGCGCCGCCGCCCGGGCTGGCTGGCGATCACCGGCAGCACCCCGCTCGGGCTGCCGCCGGAGGCGCTCGCGGAGCTGGTCCGGACGGCCCGCGACGCCGGGGTCCGGGTCGCCGTCGACACCCACGGGCCGGCCCTGGCCGCGGTGATCGAGGAGCAGCCGGAGCTGGTCAAGATCAACCGGTACGAGGTCGCGGAGCTGCTGGGGTCGGATCCGGCCGGTGACCTGATCACCCGGGCCGAGACGGTACGGCAGCGGACCGGCGGCACCGTGTTGATCACCGACGGCGAGCACGGGTCCGTCGCCATCGATGATCATGGCCGCTGGCGGGTGCCGGCGCCGGCCGAACGCGGCCGGTTCCCGGTGGGCAGCGGGGACTCCTTCCTCGGCGGCCTGCTGAGCGTGCTGGACCGGACGGATGATCTTGTCGCGGCGATCCGGGTGGCGACCGGTGCCGGCACTGGCAACGCCCTGATCCCCGGGCCGGCGCGCTTCCGTACCGAAGACGTCAAGCGGATCGCCGACGAACTGACCCTGGAGGAATCTTGAGCAACGAGCCGCGCCGGCCCAACATCGTCCTGATCGTCTCCGATGATCATGGCTACGCCGACCGCGGCTACCGCGGCCGTGATCACCGGGTGAGCACGCCGACGTTGGATCGATTGGCGGCGACCGGAGTCGACTGCACCGACGCCTACGTCACGGCGCCGATCTGCAGCCCGTCCCGGGCCGGGATGATCAGCGGCCATTACCAGCAGCGCTGGGGCGCCCGCTGGTTCAACGACTCACGGTTTCCCGATCACCTGCCGAGTCTGGCCGAGCGGCTCGGCTCACTCGGCTACCACTCCGGTTACTTCGGCAAGGTGCACTACGGCCCCGAGGACATCGGCGACCGGGCCTGTCCGCCGCACCACGGCTTCGACGAAACCTTCTACGGCCTGGCCGGCCAGCAGCAGGGCCGGCTGAACTACCTGCGCCACTCCACCACGGCGGTCGAGGAGTACGGCCCGGAGGCCTCCTGGCGGATGGCCGTGCAGCCGATGCTGGAGGGCGACACCGAGGTCGAACTGGATGGCTTCCTGACCCGGGCGATCGGTGATCGGGCCGGCGACTTCGTCGAGCGGAACGCCGAGCAGCCGTTCTTCGCCATGATCGCTTTCAACGCCGTGCACAACTTCTGCTGGCAGCTGCCGCCGGAGGACCTCGCGGCGCGCGGCCTGCCGGTGCACGAGGACTGGCACGACGCGGACGCGACCGGCTATGCGGACTGGTACGACGGGGCGATCTCGCCGCATCTCGAGCACGGTCGGGAGTACTACCTGGCCCAGCTGGAGTTGATGGACACCGAGATCGGCCGGCTCCTGGACCGGCTCGATCGGCTCGGCGTGGCCGACGACACGATCGTGATCTACCTGACCGACAACGGCGGATCGCCCTGCAACTACGGCGACAACACGCCGCTGCGCGGCTCCAAGTACACCCTCTGGGAGGGCGGCATCCGGGTGCCGTTCCTGGCCCGCTGGACGAGCGGTGGCTGGGCCGGCGGTCGCACCGTCGATCAGCCGGTCAGCTCGCTCGATCTGCTGCCGACGCTGGTCGCCGCGGCCGGTGCCGCCGACGAGCTGATCGATGCGTCCGACGGTGTCGATCTTGGTCCGGTGCTGTCCGGTGCCGCCGGTGATCAGGACCGGGTGCTGCACTGGGACTGCGACTTCCAGTGGGCGGTCCGGGCCGGCGACCTGAAGCTGCGCTGGTGCGACGGCGACTCACCCCGCGCCGCCGGCATCCGGACCGTCGAACACGCCGAACCCGGCCACGGCATCAGCCTCTACGACCTCCGCGCCGACCCGGGCGAACGCGACGACCTCGCCGTCACCCGCCCCGACGACGTCGCCCGCCTGACCGAGCTGCACCGCAACTGGCAAGCCGCGATCGCCGGCTAGCTGTCCACCACGCGACCCTTATCGGCACCCGCGACCGCTACAACAGTCGCGCCGACCAGTAAGGGGCGCGCGGGCAACGCGGCCCAGCGACCCGACCGGCCATGCGACCGCTATCGGCGGACGCGACCGCTGCAACGGTCGCGCGGACCTGCAACAGTCGCGCGGACAGCAAAGGTCGCGTGATGACGCAAGACCCATCACCCTCGACCGGCTCAGGAGCCGGTCTCCACCCGACCTTGGGACCCCTCGTGCAGGGTCAGCTCCGAGGGGAACTTGAGGTCGGCCAGGTGGCGGGACAGGTGGTCGTTGATCGCGGGCCACGTCGACTTGTCGTTGGTGCGCGGCTGCACGTGGAATTCGATCACCTGTCGGTCCTCGTCGACGTAACTGGTGACGGTCTGGACTGCGGCGTCGGCGTGGAGCTTCAGGTGGGCTCGCTCCGTGGCACCGACCAGGTCCGGCAGTGAATAGGCGAAGCCGCCTTCGAGTTCCACCTCAACGACAGCGGGCAGATCGGCGAAGAGGCGCTCGGCCTGCTCGGGGACGGCGCCGACGAACCTGACCCGGGCGGCGTAGTCGCCGGTCATCGCGGCGCCGGCGAACCGCTCCGGCATGGTGGTCTCGATCCCGCGAACTGCCCGCCGGAACTGTTCACGCCAGTGGTGGATCTGCTCCGCCTCGTCGACGGTGATCCCCTTCTCGCGTGCCGCCAACTGCAGTTCCGGACCGAATGGCCGGTCGGCGGGTTCGGCGTAGGAAACCACGGTCGCGCCCAGGCCGGCCAGCATGATCACGGCGCCGAGCGCCCACCACCTGATCCGCAACCTCACCGTTGCCCCCGATGCTCGAGTTTCCTCTGAGCGTGCGCCCGATCGGTCGGGTTGTCAACGGTCGGAAAGTCCCGCGCCGACCGACTCAGAGGTCGGCGAGGATATCCCGGATCTGGTCGACGTCGGTGTGCATCTGCTTGATCAACGACTCCATGCCTTCGAACTTCACCTGGCCGCGGATCCGGGTGAAGAAGTCGATCGCGATCTCGACGCCGTACAGCTCCAGATCGGTCCGGTCCAGCACGTAAGCCTCGACCCGGCGCTCCAGCCCGTCGAAGGTCGGATTGGTGCCGACCGAGATGGCGGCCGGCCAGCGGGGGGCGGGGATGTCGAGGCGGGTCACCCAGCCGGCGTAGACCCCGTCGGCCGGCACGGCCAGGGTCGCGTCAACCGGCAGGTTGGCGGTCGGGAAGCCCATCTCGCGGCCGCGATGATCACCTTCGATCACGATGCCGGCGATCTGGAACACCTGATCGCTGAGCTCCCGGGCCCGATCAAGATCGCCGGCGGCGATGGCCTTCCTGATCAAAGTGGCCGAGTTCGGCGCCGTGCTGTCGCCGAGCAGCGGTTGCACCTGCACCTTGAAATCTCCTCCGGCCAGGTCCCCCAGGGTCCCCGCGTCGCCGGAGTTGTGCCGGCCGAACCGGAAGTTCTCGCCGACCACGATCCGGACCGGATCCAGCGGCCGCAGGGTGCCGTCGACGAACTCGGCCGGAGTCTGCTGCGCCAGCTCAGGGGTGTAGTCGACCACGATCACCTCGTCCACCCCGGCGGCGCGGAGCAGTTCGATCCGCCGGTCCAGGGAGGTCAGCAGGGCCGGCACCTGCTCGGGATGGTGGATCACCCACGGATGCGGCCAGAACGTGACGGCGATCAGCTTGGCGCCCGGCTCGGCATCCCGGGCCGCCCTGATCAGCGCGACGTGACCCTTGTGCACGCCGTCGAAGTTGCCGATGACGATGACACTGCCGTCGCTCACCCGAACAATTCCTCTCCTGTGACCCCTTGATCCCCCCGGCATCGCTGCCGCCGCATCAGGTTAACCATCCCGACGCCGCGATTCTTCCGGGGCTCGGTCGGCCCGATGGGGATGCGGTGCCGGCTCAGGGTGCGGTGCCGGCTCAGGGTGCGGTGCCGGCTCAGGGTGCGCTGCCGGCTCAGGGTGCGGTGCCGGCTCAGGGTGCAGGGGGTGGTCGGTGAGCAGGTGCCGCACCTCGTCCGGGCCGACGGTGGTCTCCGACACCAGGTCGGTCTGCTTCAGCTTGGTCTCGAGCTCGTCCAGCGCCTTCCGCAGGTCATGGATCGTCTCGGTCAGCTGCTTGGTCTCGGTCCGCTCGTCGACTCGGTTGCGGTACGCCTCGTCCAGGCTGTTGATCACTACGCCGACCACCAGGTTGATCACCACGTAGGTGCCGACCAGGACGAACGAGATGGTGAACGGCACTCCCCACGGCGACACCGAACGAAGATCGGCCAGCACCGAATTCCAGCCCTCGAGCGTGAGCAGCGTGAACAGGGTCAGCACGCCCTCGCCGAGGTTGCCGAAGTACTGCGGTGCGACCTCGCCGAACAGCAGGTTGCCGATGATGGAGTAGACGAAGCACAGCAGGCCGGTCAGCGCGAGCAGGCTGGCGGCCGGCCCGGCGGCCCGGCGCAGGCCGTCCAACAGGACGTGCACATCGGGCATCAGGCGGAGCAGCCGGACCACTCGGAGCAGCCGGATCAACCGCAACGCGGTGCTGTTGTTGGACACGCCGGGGATGAACGCCGCGGCGATGATCACCGTGTCGAACACGTTCCACGGATCGCTGAAGAAGCGCCGCGGATTGCAGCCGTGAGCGATGAACCGGAGCACCAGCTCGACGATGAAGATGCCCAGGAATCCGTAGTCGACCAGCTCGATGGTGTGATGCAACTCGGCCGGCAGATCACGATAGGTGTGGATCCCGATGGTCACCGCGTTGGCCAGGATCACCACCACGATCAGGTTCTGGAACCAGTCGGCGTTGACCAGCTGATGCGCGCCGCGCTGCCAGCGCGGCGCAGTGTCGGGAGGTTCGTAGGGCACGGCTGCTTCCTCGGTCGGTCAGTCGACGAAGACGGCATCCGCGACCGCGTACGGTCCCGATGTCCGGTAGAGGGCCAGGAACCGTCCGTCGGCGGCGAACACCGCCGTCGGATCCGCCGGCAGCTCCAGGTCGCTCAGCCGACGTCCGTGCCGCACCGCGTCGGCCTGGTCCGGGTCGAGGGTGATGGACGGGAACTGTTCGGCCGCGACCCGGTCGAGATCGATCAGCCGCAGGTCACCGGCCTCGGCCGACTCCAGGGTCTGGGCCCGATCGAGGGTGAACGAGCCGACCGCCGTCCGTCGCAGCGCGGTCAGGTGTCCGCCGCAGCTGAGATCGGCGCCCAGATCCCGGGCCAGCGCCCGGATGTAGGTGCCGGCGGTGCACTCCACCTCGACGTCGAGATCGATCAGATCCAGCCCGCCGGCGTCGCGCAGTTCGCGCCGGGCCAGCAGGGTGAACTCCGAGACCCGCACCGGCCGAGCCGGCAGCTCGACCTGCTCACCGTCGCGGACCCGGGTGTAGGAGCGGACCCCGTTGATCTTGATCGCCGAGACCGCGCTGGGCACCTGCTCGATGTCGCCGGTCAGCTTCGCGATGCCGGCTGTGATCAGGTCCGCCGGCAGGTCGGGGGCGGCGCCGATCCGGCCGATCACCTCGCCGTCGGCGTCGTCGGTCACGGTGCTCACGCCGAGCCGGATCGTCGCGGTGTAACGCTTGATCGTCGCGGTCAGATGACCGAGCAACCGGGTGGCCCGGTTGATGCCGATCACCAGCACGCCGGTCGCCATCGGGTCGAGGGTGCCGGCGTGGCCGACCCGGCGGGTGCCGGCGAGACGCCGGACCCGGCCGACCACCTGATGGGAGGTGAGCCCGCCGGGCTTGTCGATGATCACCAGCCCCGAGCCGGCCGATCCTGCCCCGGCCGATCCGGCACTGCCCGACCCCGAACGGGCCGACTCAGCTCGTCGGCTCGTCGTCATCGTCGTCGTGCTTGTACGGATCCGGATCGCCCGCGTACGTGGCTCCCTGGGCCCGCTCGGCGACCTGGGCGTCGCCGGCCTTGGCCTGGGCGAGCAGGTCGTCGATCTGCTTGGCCGTCTCCGGCACCTCGTCGAGGATGAAGGCCAGGGTCGGGGTGAACCGCAGGCCGAGCTGCTTGCCGACCTGGGACCGGATCAGTCCGGTCGCCGACCGCAACGCCACCTCGGTGCCGGCCCGGTCCTCGTTGCTGCCGAGCACCGTGTAGAAGACGGTCGCCTCGCGGCTGTCGCCGGTCAGCCGGACGTCGGTCACCGTGATGAAGCCGAGTCGCGGATCCTTGACCCGTCGCTCCAGCATCTCGGCCACGATCACCTTGATCTGATCGGCCAGCTTCAGCACCCGCGGCGAGCTCATCGCCGGCTCCTTCCCATAGTCACAACGGCACGGCCTTCAGCGGCCCAGCCGACTGCACCGCACCCGCGCCGGGGCGGCCGGCGAGCAAAGCCGGCCACCCCAGGCGAGATCAGGTACGCGCCTTCTCCCGCATCTCGAAGGTCTCCACCACGTCGCCGACATGAATGTCGGAGTAGTTGGCGAGGGTCAGGCCGCATTCGAAGCCTTCCCGCACCTCCGTGACATCGTCCTTCTCCCGGCGGAGCGAGGAGATCGTGGTCTCGGTCACCACCACGCCGTCCCGGATCAACCGGGCCGAGGCGTTGCGGCGGACCAGACCGTTGGTGATCATGCAGCCCGCGATGACGCCGGCTCGAGACGACCGGAAGATGTTCCGGATCTCGGCCGAGCCGAGCTGGGCCTCCTCGTAGATCGGCTTCAGCATGCCCTTCAGCGCGGCCTCGATCTCGTCGATCGCGGCGTAGATCACCGAGTAGTACCGGAGATCGACCCCGAGCCGGTCGGCCAGTTCGGACGCCTTGCCCTGAGCGCGGACGTTGAAGCCGATGATCACCGCGTCGAACGCCGCGGCCAGGTTGACGTTGGTCTCGGTGATGCCACCGACACCGCGGTCGATCACCTGCAGCGCCACTTCCTCGCCGACGTCGATCTTCGACAGAGCCTCTTCCAGAGCCTCGACCGAGCCGGAGCCGTCGCCCTTCAGGATCAGCTTCAGCTCCTGCTTCTCGCCCTTCTCCAGCTGCTCGAACAGCTGGTCGAGGGTCCGGCGGCGAGCACCGGCGGCCTGGTTCGCCGCGCGCAGCCGGGCCGCGCGGCGGTCGGCGATCTGCCGGGCCGTCCGGTCGTCGGAGACCACCAGGAAGGAGTCACCGGCGCCGGGCACCGCGGTCAGGCCGAGCACCTGCACCGGCGTCGACGGCGGAGCCTCGGTCACGGATTCGCCGATGTCGTTGATCATGGCGCGAACCCGGCCGTACGCCGGACCGGCGACGATCGAGTCGCCGACCTTCAACGTGCCGCGCTGGACCAGGACGGTGGCGATCGGGCCGCGGCCTGTCTCCAGATGTCCTTCGATCGCGATGCCCTGGGAATCCATGCTGTCGTTGGCGCGCATGTCGAGCGCCGCGTCGGCGGTCAGCACGATCGCCTCGAGCAACTCGTCGATGCCGTCGCGGGTGATCGCGGAGACGTTGACGAACATGGTCTCGCCGCCGTACTCCTCCGGCACCAGCCCGTATTCGGTCAGCTGACCGCGCACCTTGGACGGATCCGCCCCCGGCTTGTCGATCTTGTTCACCGCGACCACCACGGGCACCTCAGCCGCGTTGGCGATGTTGAGCGCCTCGATCGTCTGCGGCATCACACCGTCATCGGCCGCCACCACCAGCACGGCGATGTCGGTCGACTTGGCGCCGCGAGCACGCATCGCGGTGAAGGCCTCGTGACCCGGGGTGTCGATGAAGGTGATCTTGCGTTCCTGATCATCGACCTCGGTCGACACCTGGTAGGCGCCGATCTTCTGGGTGATGCCACCGGCCTCGCCGGCGACCACGTTGGTCCGGCGCAACGCGTCCAGCAGCTTGGTCTTACCGTGATCGACGTGGCCCATCACGGTGACGACCGGCGGCCGGGCCACCAGATGTTCCTCGCCACCGGTGTCCTCGCCGAACTCGATGTCGAAGCTCTCCAGCAGCTCGCGGTCCTCGTCCTCCGGCGAGACCACCTCGATGTCGTAGTTCAGCTCCGTGCCGAGCACCTGCAAGGTGTCGTCACTCACCGACTGCGTCGCGGTGACCATCTCGCCGAGATGGAACAACGCCTGCACCAGGGCTGCCGGGTCGGCGCCGATCTTCTCGGCCAGGTCGGTCAGCGAAGCTCCGCGGGCGAGCCGGATCTTCTGCCCCTCGCCCTGCCGGACCCGGATGCCACCGAGGGTCGGAGCCTCCATCTCGTTGAACTCTTGCTTGCGCTGCTTGCGCGACTTACGGCCTCGTCGGGCCGGACCGCCCGGACGCCCGAAGGCACCCTGGGTCCCACCGCGACCACCGCGGCCGCCACGCCCGGCGGGCGGACCGCCCGGAGCACCACCGCCACCCGGACCGCCACGACCCGGAGCGCCACCGCCGCCACCAGGTCCGCCACGACCGCGACCGCCGCCACCGGCACCGGGCGGGCCACCGCGACCACGGGTCGACGGACCGCCGCCGAGCTGGCCGGACGACTGCTTCGGCATCATCGCGGGGTTGGGCCGCGGGATGCCCGGGACACCACCCGGACGACCGCCGCCGGGCGCACCCTGGCCGCCCCGGCCGGCCGGCGGGCGCGGCCCACCGGGACGCGACTCCTGGCCCGGCCGCGGGGACCGGGGCTGGCCCATGCCCTGCGAGGACGAGAACGGATTGTTACCGGGTCGCGGAGCGCCGCCACCCGGACGCGGCCGACCGCCGCCCGGAAGACCGCCGGTCGAGCCGGGACGCGACGGCCGGGGCTGGCCCGGCCGCGCCTGATCGGGACGCGGACCGTCGCCGCGGCTGTCCGGACGGCTGTCCGGACGACCGTCGGAACGGGTGTCCGGCCGGCCACGACCGGGCGCCGGCCGCGGGGCCGGCCGCGGCCGGTTCTCCCGGGCCACGTCCTCCCGGACGACGTCCTCGCTGGGTGCCTCGTCCCGAGGTGCATCTTCTCGAGGAACCTCGACCTGAGGTGCCTCCGCCGCCGGGGCTTCCTCGCGGGCGGGAGCCTCGGGCCGACGGGCCGAAGCGGGGCCCGGCCGGGCGTTCGGTCGCGCCTCGGTCGGGGCGCTGGCCGGCGCTGCGTCGGCGCGATCGGCCGGCGCCTCGGGGGCTGATGTTGGGGCTTGCTTCGCCTCGACCTCTACCTTGGGCGGGCCGGCTGGCGTGGGCGGCGCCTCGGCGGGCGCTGCCGAATCGGCAGTCTTGGCCGTCACGGCCTCTTCCTCGGGTGGGCTCTCAGGCGCCTTCTTGGCGGGAGCCTTCTTGGACGATTTCTTGGCCGGCGGTGCACTCGCCAGCTTTTCCGTCAGCCGCCGGACCACCGGGGCTTCGACCGTCGACGATGCCGACCGGACGAACTCCCCCATGTCCTTCAGGGTGCTGAGGACAACCTTGCTTTCTACTCCGAGCTCTTTCGCGAGCTCGTAGACCCGGACCTTAGCCACTACTCTCCTAGTTCGGTCCGGACCTAGGGCAAGGGCGCGGACCAGTTAGTTGTCGTGCATGCTCATTGAGGTGTACTCATCGAGTGGTCATGAGCGTTAGCCCACCTTCTGGTTCGACGCGGGTGGTCCCCGGTGCTCGACGTGAGTCGGGCCCGCGCTTCGGCTGGTTGCTCGCCCGGTCTCGGGCAAGCGGGTGATAGCTGGCCGTTCGGCCAAGCACTAACTCTATGCCCAAGCGTACGCATCCGCCTAAGCGGGGCGTGCCGCGCCGCCATCCGCCGCGGCCGCCGGAGTCAGCGGATCTGGCTGAGCGCGAAGGTGGCCGGATCGCCACCGGTGCGCTGGCCGGCCTCGAGGGCGGTGATCGACGCGACTTCGGACTCGGCCAGTTCGAAGCCCCACAGGTCGGCGTTGCTGGCGATCCGGGCCGGCGTGTTCGACTTCGGGATGGCGATGAAGCCCGACTGCAGCTGCCAGCGCAGGATCACCTGCGCCGGACTGACGCCGTGTGCCGCGGCGATCGCGGTCACCGCCGGGGCGGACAGGTCGGCGCCGCGGCCGAGCGGTGAGTACGACTCGATCGCGATCCCCCGCTGCCGGCAAACGGCCACCAACTCGGCCTGCTGGAACGTCGGGTGCAGCTCGATCTGGTTCACCGCCGGGGTCAGGTCGCCGGCCGCGGCGAGCGCATCCAGGTGCTCGACCAGGAAATTGGAGACGCCGACGGCCCGGACCTCGCCGGCCCGCTGCAACTCGGCCAGCGCCCGCCACGCCTCGACGTACCGGCCGGCCGACGGATAGGGCCAGTGCACGAGGTACAGATCGATCTGACCGAGCCGGTCCAGGCTGTCGGCGAAGGCTCGCCGGGCGCTGTCGTACCCCTGGTCGCCGTTGCGCAGCTTGGTGGTGACGAAGAGCTCCTGCCGCGGCAGCCCGGAGGCGTTGATCGCGGCGCCGACCGCGGCCTCGTTGTAGTACGCGGCCGCCGTGTCGATATGCCGATAGCCGGCCGCCAGCGCCTGCTCGACCGCGGCCTGGGTCTCCTCCGGCGGCACCTGGAAGACGCCGTAGCCCAGTTGTGGGATGGCGACGCCCTGGTTGAGCTCGATCGTCGGAATCATCGGTCCTCCCGCTCCGGGGTCAAGATCACCAACGACACCGCCGGCAGCGGCAGCGTCAGCGGCACCGCGAGGGCCCGGTCCGCCGGCGTGACCCGGCGGTCGGGTGCGAACCGTTCCAGGCCCTGCCGCTGCTTGATCGCCGCCAGCTCGGCGTCGGTCGGGTCCTGCGGCGAGCCGAGCGATCGCCAGGTGGTGTGCGCGTTGCTGTGATCTTGGTCGATCCGGTAGTGCTCGATCCGGTACGAGGCCGCGGCCAGTCCGGCCACCGCGAGGTCGACCCGGGCCGGCTCGTCGTCGGCCCGGTATTGATCATCGGTGTGCCGCCAGACCAGCACCGCGACGGTGCCGTCGGCGGCGACGGAGGCGAGCGTGTCGATCTCCTCCGGCATGCTGCGGCCGCCGAGCGAGTCAAGATCACCGACCGGCCAGCCGGCCGTCGACGTGGCCTCGATCCGGCGCTCGCCGAGCCGGGCCAGCATCCGGTACGCGTTCAGCAGCGGCTTCTCGATCCCGCCGGCGGTGAGGAAGGCCCGGGTGCCCTCGAAGAACCGTTCGCCCTCGAAATAGAAGCTCCACGAGGTGGCCTGCTGGACGTTCGCCCCTTCTTGATCATTGAGGTCGAGCAGTTTGCTGAACAGCTTCACCTGGAACACCGGGTAGTACTCGGTGTTCTGGAAGCCGAAGTTGGCGTTGTCGTAGACGCTGTGGTGGGCCGGCACGCCGGCGTCGCACTCGTCGATGATCGCCGGCAGTTCCCGGTACTCGTCGAACTCCGCCATCACCCGGAGCAGCCGGCGGATCTCGTACAGCATCTTGGTCGCCGACGGGTTCTGCCGCTCGGGTGCGGGGCCGCCGGTCGGGCCGTAGCTGCGCCATGGGGTGAACGCGGATCCCTTGGTGTGGAAGGAGACGAAGTCCAACGGCAGCTTCTTTTCGGCACAGTAGGCGAGGAAGTCGCGGAGGAAGCTGACGCCGCCGCCGGTGACCGCGGGGCCGCCGACCTTGGCGGCGGGGAAGACGCTCTTGATCGCCTCGGCGGTGACCGCGTACAGCTCGAAGAACTGCTCGGGAGTGCCGCGCCAGTAGAAGATGTCGGGCTCGTTCCACAGCTCCCACAGCCATTCCGACACCTCGGCGTCGCCGTACCGGTCGAGACAGTGCTGGACATGGGCGGCGACCAGTCCGCGCCACTTCTGGTAGTCGCGCGGCGGGTAGGCCCAGGTGCCGGCCTCGTAATTGCTGTAGCTGGTCGGGCTGCTCACCACGGTCAGCTCGGCGGCCTCGTCCGGCACCAGGTCGCGCGGCGTGAAGCCGAGCTCGACCAACACGTGGTGGCCGGCCTCGACGATCGCGTCGTAGGTCTGGTCGACGATGGTGAAGTCGTAGTACGGCCGACCTTGATCATCTTCGTGGTAGACGTTGCCGTTGCCCCAGTGCGGGATGGCGAACCCGGAGCCGGAGCAGTACACGTAGTGCGGCCGGACGTGGTAGGCCGCGTCTCTGCCGGGCAAAGGGGACGACCCCTTTGGATCCCCGACCGCTCCGCGCTCGGACCCGCGCCGACCTTCGATCTCGGCGAACGTCCGCAGCAGCCGGCGCCCGGTCGGCGTGTACGTCCAGTTGATCTCGTCGTAGCCGATGCTGCGCCAGATCCGGCGCAGGTCGCCGCGATCGACCGAGGCGTCGACCTGGACGGCGGCGCTGCGCACCGGTGGCGCGGTGGGATCACTGGGTGCGGCACGCGGAAACGGAGACACGTCGTTGCTGGCGATCCCTGGATCCGGCGCTTCCTGGCCTGCGGACACTAAACGCCCCTTCGCATCGGTGGCCGTTCGAAGACTTGAGTCTCGTTCGCGAGGCGGTTTATTGTCAATGATAAATTGCTAACAATCTTTGACTCTGGACTCTGCAGGAGGGCCGATGTTCCAAGACGGCGCCAGGCTCTCCCCCACCGGGCAACCGGCGCTGGGCGAGATGGTCACTGCCGCGCTACGGGAGCTGATCTCGACCGGCGAGTTCCCGCCCGGCGCGCATCTCAAGGAGGCCGAACTGTCAGCCGCGCTCAACGTCAGCCGGGGCCCGGTGCGCGAGGCGCTGACCCAACTCGCGGCCGAGGGACACGTTGAGCTGCGACGACACCGCGGCGCGTTCGTCAGCACGCTGACCAGGTCCGATGTCGAGGAGGTGCACTCGCTCCGGATCGCGATCGAGAGGCTCGCCGCGGAGCGGGCCTGCGTCCGGATGAGCGAGGCCGACTTCCACGAAATGGACACGGTGCTGGCCGCGATGCAGCAGGCCACCGCCGACATCGCGCCGGACCAGGCGGTCCGCCTCGACCTCGCCTTCCACGACCTGATCTATGCGCGCAGCGCGCATCAGCGGGTGCAGCGGGTGTGGACCTCGATCCGCAGCCAGGTCTCCTTCTTCCTGCACACCCGGAACCGGAACTTCCCGGACTTCGCCGAGGTCGGTCACGCCGAGCACACCGAGTTACGGAACGCCTTGGCCCTGGCCGACCCCGCCGCCGCCCGCGCCGCCGTCGAGCACCACCTCAGCGGCGCCTACACCCGCCTCCAACAACTCGACCTCCCCACCTGAGAACCGCCGACCCGTCACATCCGCGGCCATACCTGCGGCGTGTCGGAGCGGATGTGACGGGTCGGCGATCGGGCGAGGGGGGCGTTCATCGCCGCTCGGAGTGCCGCGAACTGGTCCGGGCCGATTCCGTCGGCTCGAAGCGCACGACCCAGCGCCCGCTTCTTGATCGCCTGGTCGAGACAGCCGACCTCGGGATGCAGGTACGCGCCCCGACCGGGTTCCCGCTGTCCGGCGTCGACGACAAGCTCGACACCGGACCGGACGATCCTGATCAAGGTCGCCTTGGCCGCCCGGCGACGGCACCCGACGCAGGTCCGGATCGGCTCGCTCACCGGGTCACCGTAGCGTCCCACCGGCGACTGGGTGACCCGGATAATGCTCGGCATGCCCTCGAACCTCGCCTACCACGGCTCGCTCGGACAGCACTTCATCGGACATGCCGCGAACAACGCGTACAACGCCCATATCGACCGGCCGGCGATGCTGGAATTGGCCGGTGAGGTCACCGGGCAGCGAGTCCTGGACGCGGGCTGCGGACCGGGCTTCTACGCGACCGCCCTGGTCGAACGGGGCGCGGCCGTCCTCGGCCTCGAGGGCAGCGCCGAACTGGTGGCGCACGCCCGGGGCCGACTCGGCGACCGGGCCGAAATCCGGCAACACGACCTGAACACGCCGCTGGACGGGATCGCCGACGCGTCCTTCGACGGCGTGCTGTGCGCGCTGGTGCTGCATCACCTCGCGGACCGCGATCAGTTCCTCCGCGAGCTGTTCCGGGTGCTCCGGCCGGGCGGCTGGCTGGTCCTTTCGACCACCCATCCCACGGCGGACTGGCAGCACTTCAAGGACTCCTACTACTCCACGGACTGGGTCGATCTGGTGACCTCGGACGGGACCCACTCGGTCCGGCTGCAGCAGATGTCGATAGAGGCCGTCATCGGTGAGCTGCTGGCGGCCGGCTTCGTCCTGGAACGTCTGGTCGAGCCGCGCCCGATCGAGGCCTACCGCGAGGTCGATCCGGAGCGCTTCGCCCAGCTGACCCGACGGCCCACCCTGCTGGCGCTCCGCCTCCACCGCCCCTGACACCTGGCTATCCCGTGATGAACCGGCACCGCGCACCGGGCAGCGACGCGAGCCGCCGATCCGCGGTGACCAGCGGGGCATCCAGCCGCTCGGCCAGGGCCACGTAGGCCGCGTCGTACGCAGACACGTTCGGTGCGAGCTCGACGATCCGGGAGAGCAGCAGCCGCACCGAACAGCCCGTGATCCGGGCCGTGGCCAGCCGGACCACTGCGGCGGAGAAGGCCGCGTCGTCCAGGACGCCACCACACCAGAGCCCCCGAAAGGCGCTGCAGACCTCGACGGTCAGGTGTTCGGGCGCGTGCCAGTCGCCGTCAGCTGAAACCTGCGCGACCATCGCCTCGCTCGCCGTACCCAGGGTCAGTTCGACGAAGGCGGACGCGTCGATGACCAGCACGTCGATCAGTGCGACCGTGACGTCGTGATGGTGCGGTCACGGGTTGCCCGCTCCGAGGCAACGGTGTCCACAGCGGTCAACTCGACGTCGATCAGGCGTGACCGGGACCAATCGACGACGAGTCGCCGATTGATGTCGATCTCGGCCTCCCGGGTCAGCACGCTGAGCAGATAGGTCTGCAGAGATTCGCCCCGTCGCTCGGCCTCGGCCGCCAAGGCACGCCGAACCGGCTCCGGAACGTCACGAATCTGCACGGCCACCATGCATGCATTATTGCCTGCATCCCGGCCGGCGGCAAGCGCCGATCAGGCGATCAGGGCTCTTCCTTGGGCTGTTCCGGCTCGGTGTCGGAGCGGATGTCGATCCGCCAGCCGGTCAGCCGGGCGGCGAGGCGGGCGTTCTGGCCCTCCCGGCCGATCGCCAGGGACAGCTGATAGTCCGGCACGACCACCCGGGCCGCGCGCAGACTCTCGTCCACCACCGTGACCGAGGAGACCTTGGCCGGCGACAGGGCATGACCGACGAACTTCGCCGGGTCCGGGGAGTAGTCGATGATGTCGATCTTCTCCTCGTTCAGCTCGTGCATCACCGCACGGACCCGCTGCCCCATCGGCCCGATGCAGGCACCCTTGGCGCTGACGTCGGAGTTGTGGCTGATCACAGCGATCTTGCTCCGGTGCCCGGCCTCGCGGGCGACGGCCTTGATCTCGACCGTGCCGTCGGCGATCTCCGGCACCTCCATCCGGAACAGCTTCTCGACCAGCCCGGGATGGGTCCGGGAGACCACGACCTGCGGGCCGCGGACCTCCTTACGGACCGAGACGACGTAGACCCGGAGCCGGGTGCCGTGCCGGTACGACTCCCCCGGCACCTGTTCGGCCAGCGGCATGATCGCCTCGATCTTGCCGAGATCGACCAGTACCGTCCGCGTGTCGCTGCCCTGTTGCACCACGCCGGAGACGATGTCGCCCTCGACGCCGGAGAAGTGGCCGTACTTCTGCTCGTCCTCGGCGTCGCGCAGTCGCTGCATGATCACCTGCCGCGCGGTGGACGCGGCGACCCGGCCGAACCCCTCCGGGGTGCTGTCGTACTCGCCGATCTTGGTGCCCTCGTCGTCCAGTTCGGGCACCAGCACGTTCACGTGCCCGGACTTGCGGTTGAGCTCGACCCGGGCCCCGGGCACGGCGCCGTCGGACTTGTCGTAGGCGGAGAGCAGGGCTTCCTCGATCGCGGCCACCAGGATGTCGAACGGGATGTCCTTCTCCCGCTCCATCAATCGCAGTACAGAAATGTCGATGTCCACGTCAGTTCTCCTCCGCACGATTCAGTTCGACCTGAACCAGTGCCTTGCCGATATCGGCAAAACGTACCGAAATCTTCGCTGATTCGGTCGCCAGCACGACGTGATCATCGGTGACTTCACCGATTCGACCAGTGATTTCCTCGCCGCTCGCCAGGTTCGCCCGGACCAGTCGGCCGGCGTTGCGCCGCCAGTGCCGGGGCAGGGTCAGCGGTCGGGAGACGCCCCGCGACGTCACCTCCAGCGTGTACGGGGCAGCGCCGGTGGCGTCGTCCTCGTCCAGCGCGGCCGAAATCGCCTTGGTCGCCGCGGCTATGTCGTCCAGCAACGGTCCCTTGCCAGCCGGCCCGTCGCCGTCGACCACCAGCCGGAGTAGCCGGCGCTTGCCGGCCGGCACGATCTCCACGGCCTCGAGTTCGAGGTCGTAGTCCGCGAGCACGGGGGTCAGCAGCTGCTCGATCTGGACGTCCTTCATCCCCCAGCTCCATTCGGTTGATATCTTGAAGGGCCGAATTGCGGGTACTGCGCAATTTCGTTGACCAGGCATTGTTCCACGACGCAGGGGATTATCCCGATGAACCCACCGGCATCGCGCGCCCCGGCCATGCCCCACCGCACGATGTCACACCCGTCGGTGGCGTTGTCACGGCGGGGCGCGCTGCTGGCCGGACTCGCCGCGCTCGGTGCGCTGACCGTCGGCTGCGACCCGGGCGGGCCGGACGATCCCGATCCGGCACCACCGGTGCCGACGCCGACCCAGGCGCCGTTGCCGCCGTTGGCCGGTGCCGGGAACGCGGCCGAGGTCGAGGGACGGCTGTCCGCGCAGGCCGGATCGCTGCTGAAGGCCGATGACCTCGGCCCGGCGCTGGAGGCGATCCTGACCGCCACCGCGGCCGGGCACCGCGCGCACCAGGTGGCACTCTCCGGACCGCAGCCCACCGGCCGGCCGACGACCGGTTCGAGCGCCCGGCCGACACCCTCACCGACCCGGGCTACCCTGCCGGCCGGGCTGAAGAAGCTGGTCGCCGACCAGGACGCCGCTGCCCGGAAGCTGGCCGGGAACGCCAACCGAGCCGAGTCGGTGACCGCGCTGTTCTGGGCCTCGCTGGCCGCCGCCGCCGGCGGCTACGCCCAGGCGGTCCGACAGAGCGGTTCGGCCAAGGCGGCGTCCCCGGCGAAGGCCCCGAAGCCGTTGAAGCACCGGCCGGTCGAGCCGATCGCCGCGGCGGCGGCGACCAGGGCGATGGTCGAACAGCTGTACGCCGTCGGCTACGGCTATCAGGTGGCGATCGGCCACCTCGAGGATGATCAGTTCGAACGCGCCGCGACGGCGCTGCGAAACCATCGCAGCCTGCGCGACCGGCTGATCGCCGGACTGGTCGAGGAGTCGGGTGAGGTGCCTGCGGCCGCCCCCGCCTACGACGTGCCGGTGCGGCCCAAGGATGCGGCCTCGGCGGCGAAGTTGATCATGGCCCTGGAGACCGCGCTGCTGCCGTTCTGCGGCCAGTGGATCGCCGCCTCGGCCGACGACGAGGACCGGGAACTCGCCATCAGCACCCTCCGCTCCGTCAGCGTGGCTTCGGTGAGCTGGGGCGGTCCCCTGTTGAGCTGGCCCGGTTACGTCGAGCAGTGATCGGGTCGATTCCTTTCCGATCCGGCCGGGGTCAATCCCCTATGACGACCTCGACCGAAGACCCGAACCGTACGCTCTGGACCGCCATGGCCGCCGGCGAGCAACCCGTCTGGGAAGCCATCGGCGCCGACCCGGAAACCATCGAGACCGAGCTGACCGCCGAGCCGGCCGGCCGCTGGCTGCGGCCACCCGATCCGCTGCCCGGCGCCGCGCTGCTGGCGATCCATGGCGGCGGCTTCATCGCCGGCTCCAGCCACACCCACCGGCGGCTGTTCGGCCGGCTTGCCGAGGCCGCCGGCATCGCGACCTTCGCTGCCGACTATGGACTGGTGCCGGCGCACGTCTTTCCCAGCCAACTCGACACGGTCACCGCCGCATACCGGTGGCTGTCCGACCGGGGCGCGACCCGGATCGCGATCACCGGCGACTCCTGCGGGGCCGGGCTGGCACTGGCGTTGGCGGTGCGGGCCCGCGACGAGGGCCTGCCGGCGCCGGCCGGGGTGATGCTGATCTCGGCCTGGGTCGACCTGGAGGCGACCGGCGCATCGTTCGACGCCGGCACCGATCCGTTCTTCACCCGGGACCTGGTCCGGCAACTCGGCGCCGACTACCTCGCCGGAGCCGATCCGCACGATCCGCTGGCCGCGCCGATCCATGCCGAGCTGCGCGGCCTGGCGCCGGTCTATCTCCAGGTCGGCTCGGCCGAGGCCGGGCTCGATGACAGCCGCCGGCTGGCCGACCGGCTCACCGAAGCCGGGGTCGAGGTGCGGATCGAGGAGTTCACCGACCAGTTGCACACGTTCCAGATGGCGGCCGGCCGGACCAAGGTGGCCGACGAAGCGATCGGGAAGGCGGGACGATGGCTGCGGTCGACGCTGACCAGGCCGGCGGGATGACCGGATTCGAAGCCGCGGCCGCGCCGTTGCGCGGCGAGTTGCTGGCGCACTGCTACCGGATGCTCGGCTCCTGGGACGAGGCCGAAGACGCCGTCCAGGAGACCTTCCTGCGTGGCTGGCGCGGCTGGGACGGCTTCGAGGCGCGGGCCTCGGTGCGGACCTGGCTGCACCGGATCGCGACCAACGTGTGCCTGAACTCCGTCCGCGATCGCGGCCGCCGGGCCTTGCCGTCCGGGCTCGGCGCGGCCACCGAACGGGTCGACGAGGCCGGGGCGACGCTGCCGCCGGTGACCTGGATCCAGCCGTTCACCGGCGACCGGCACGACCTTCGGCTGGCCGTGATCGCCGGGCTGCAGACCCTGCCGCCGACCCAGCGCGCGGTGCTGCTGCTGCGCGACGTGCTGGCCTTCAGCGCCACCGAGGTGGCCCGGATGCTCGAGCTGTCGACGGCGGCGGTGAAGAGCTCGCTGCAGCGGGCGCGGGCCCGGCTGGCCGAGGTGGCGCCGGAGCCGGACGATGTGATCGAACCGAGCAGCCCCGAGGCCAAGCGGCTGGTCGACCGCTACGTCGCCGCGTTCGAGCGCGCCGACGTGGCACTGCTGACCAGCGTGCTCCGAGCCGACGCCACCTTGCAGCTGCCGCCGGGTCGGGACTGGTTCGCCGGCAAGGCGACCTGCTCCTCGGTGTTCGCCGCTGCCGTCGGGGAGCCCGGCGACTGGTCGATGCGGCCGATCGTCGCCAACGGTCAGCCGGCCGTGATCGTCCATCGGTCCGGTCGACCGTTCGGCATCGCCGTGCTCGACCTCCGGCGGGACGGGATCGCCGGTGTCACCGGTTTCGGGCTGCCGGACCTGGTGCCCCGGTTCGAGGCAGCCTGGCCGAGATGATCAGGCGAGCCCGGCGATGAACTGCGTCACGGTGTCGTAGCCGAGTTTGATGATCAAGGCGAGGACGACGATCAGGAAGACTCGGCGGACGAACTCGTTGCCGCCGCGGATCGCCATCCGGGCCCCGAGAAGTCCGCCGAGGAGGTTGGCCGCGCCCATCGCCAGGCCGAGCTGCCAGATCAGCTGGCCGTGCACGCCGAAGACGATGATCGCGCCGAGGTTCGTGGTCAGGTTGGCGATCCGCGCCTTGGCGCTGGCCTCCAGGAATCCGTACCCGAGCAGGCTGACCAGCAAGATCACGAAGAACGCCCCGGTGCCCGGCCCGATCAGCCCGTCGTAGCAGCCGATGCCGAGCCCGATCGCCGCGGCCCGGCCGTAGTGCTGGCCGCCGACGTGCTTGCGCTGGCTGATCATGCCCAGCTTGGGCCGGCGCCAGGTGAAGATCCCGACGCCGATCAGGGCGACCAACACGATCGGCGTGAAGATCGACTTCGGCAGATACTGAGCCACCATGGCCCCGCCGGCCGAGCCGAGCGCGGAGGTGATCACCAATGGGATGATCGTCCGCCAGTCCGGTCTGACCAAGATCCCGTACATGATCGAGGCGACCGCCGTGCCCCAGACGCTGGACAGCTTGTTGGTGCCGAGGATCGCCGCCGGTTGACTGTCCGGCAGGCCGATCAGCAGCGCCGGCAGCTGTAGCAGTCCGCCGCCGCCGACCACGGAGTCGACCCAGCCGGCCGCGAACGCGACCAAGATCAACAGCACAACCCCGAGCAGCGACAGCTGGATGCCGTCGTTGAGCAGCACTCAGACCAGGAGCTCCGCGGTGTTGCCGTTGCGGATCAGTGCCAGGAGGTGGCCCAGCGCGTCGGCCGTCGCGATGTCGGTGCGCTCGCCGGTCCGCCGGTCGCGGACCTCGATCATCCCGTCGGCCAGGCCGCGGCCGACCACCACGATCGTCGGCATGCCGAGGATCTCGGAGTCGGCGAACTTCACGCCGGGGCTGGCGGTCCGGTCGTCCAGCAGCACCTCGACGCCCGCGTCGTCCAGCCGGGTGGCCAGCTCGTGGGCGTACTCGGCGATCTCGCTGCCCTTGCCGGCGGCCACGATGTGCACCCGGTACGGGGCGACCTCGGGCGGCCAGCAGAGCCCCTTCTCGTCGCAGGTGTCCTCGGCGATGACGCCGACGGCACGGTCCACCCCGACCCCGTACGAGCCCATCGTGACCGTGACCAGCTTGCCGTTCTGATCAAGGACCTGCAGGCCGAGCGCCTCGGCATACTTCTGGCCCAGCTGGAAGATGTGGCCCAGCTCGATGCCGCGGGCCAGGTGCAGCGGACCGGAGCCGTCCGGCGACGGATCACCCTCGCGGATCTCGGCGACGTCGATCAAGCCGTCCGGCGTGAAGTCGCGGCCGCAGACCAGCTCGAACACGTGCCGGCCCGGCTCGTTGGCCCCGGTCAACCACCGGGTGCCGACGCCGACCCGCGGATCGACCAGGTATTTGATCTTGGTCGCCGACCTCTCGCCCAGCGCGGTCGGACCGATGTAGCCCTTCACCAGACCCGGGTGCGCGGCGAAGTCCGCGTCACCGAACGGCTCGGCGGTCGCCGGCTCCAGCTGCGCCTCGAGCCGCTTGGTGTCGACCTCACGATCACCGGGCAGCCCGATCACCAGCGGGTAGCGGGTGCTGCCGTCGGCCTCGGTGACCATCAGCACCACGTTCTTCAGCGTGTCACCGGCCTGCCAGGGACGATCGGCCCGCGGGTAGCGGTCGTTGGCCAGCGCGACCAGCGTCTCGATGGTCGGCGTGTCCGGAGTTTCCTCGACGTGCGCGGCCGGGGCGTCGTCGAACGGCACCGGGTCGGCCGGCGCGATCCGGACCGCCTCCACGTTGGCCGCGTAGCCACCGGGCGACCGGACGAACGTGTCCTCGCCGTTCTCGGCGATGCCGAGGAACTCCTCGCTGGCCGAGCCGCCCATCGCACCGGACATCGCGGAGACGATCTCGTACTGCAGGCCGAGCCGGTTGAAGATCTTGATGTAGGCGTCGCGGTGCGCGTCGTAGGACTTCTGCAGCCCGCTCTCGTCCAGGTCGAAGGAGTAGGAGTCCTTCATCACGAACTCCCGGCCGCGCAGGATCCCGGCCCGCGGCCGTGCCTCGTCGCGATACTTGGTCTGGATCTGGTAGAGCGACAGCGGCAGATCCTTGTAGGAGTTGTACAGGTCCTTCACCACCAGGGCGAAGATCTCCTCGTGGGTCGGGCCGAGCAGCAGGTCGTTGCCGCGGCGGTCCTTCAGCCGGAACATGTTCGGCCCGTATTCGGTCCACCGGTTCGTCGCCTCGTACGGCTCCCGCGGCAGCAGCGCCGGCAGGTGCACCTCCTGGGCACCCATCGCGTTCATTTCCTCGCGGACGATGTTTTCCACCTTGCGCAAGGTTCGATAGCCGAGTGGCAGCCAGGAGTAGATGCCCGGGGCGGTCCGGCGGATGTAGCCGGCGCGGACCAGCCAACGATGGCTGGGCACCTCGGCATCCGCCGGGTCCTCCCGCAGGGTCCGGACGAACAACTCCGTCATACGCGTGATCACGGTCGTGTCAGGCCTTTCTCCATGCTTCCCAGGGCGGCGATCCAGCCGCCGCCCATCACCCGTGCACCTTATGGCATCAGGCCTGCAGCCCGTCGACCCATCGTTGCAGGCGGCGGACCTGCCG
Source organism: uncultured Actinomycetota bacterium (assembly GCA_963746025.1). Classification (GTDB taxonomy): domain Bacteria; phylum Actinomycetota; class Actinomycetes; order Propionibacteriales; family Propionibacteriaceae; genus Microlunatus. Next base: position 600,257 of record CAVUZU010000004.1, on the reverse strand, counting down.
GGTCATCACCTCCGGCCGGCCGAGCGTGCTGGTCAGCACGGCGCTGCCCTGGTAGCCGGCGATCAGCTCGACCGCCAACTCGTGCGCGTCCCGGCGGCCGAGGGCACGGAACTGCTGCTCGGCCCAGTCGAGGGGCAGCCGGATCAGCGCACCGGCCAGCGGATCCGGCCCATCGGCCTGCTTGGCCAGCTCCGAGGACAGGGTGCCGTGCGGGCAGCCGTACTGCGCGCCGTGCTCGGCCACCGCAGCCGCGGCCCACTCGGCGAACACCCCGACCAACGCCTTCAACCGTGCCTTGGGGGTGCGATGCCGGCGCTCCAGCTCGGCGAGCGTGTCGCGAAGTTGATCTTCGTAGAGCTGCACCACGGCGTGCACGATGTCGTCCTTGGTCTTGAAGTAGTAATACACGTTGCCGACCGGCACATCGCCGGCCTTGGCGATGTCAGCCAGCGACGTGCCGGCTATGCCGCGGCGATAGATCAGTTCCCGGGCCGCGGCCACCAGCCGCTCCCGCTTGCCTGGCCGTCCCTCTGAGTTAGTCACCACACTCAAAAGTCTAGCAGTTGCTCTTGACAACGCTCCGCCCCTCAGTCATGTTAGTCAGGTAACTAACTCTCACTTCAAGGAGGAACCGAAATGCCTATCGGATACCTGGATGTCCCGGTCGGAGCCGAGCTCGACACCAAGAAGAAGATGGTCCGGGAGTTGTACGACGCGATGCACGAGGTCTACCCGTTCCCGGACGACACGCGGATCTTCCTGCGTGAGTGGCCGCTGGAGAGCGTGAGTCAGAACGGACAGCTCGGCTCTGAGCCGGCCCGGCCGGTCTTCACGATGATCATCCCCAAGGGCGGCGATCTCGACGCCCGGCGGACCATGCTGCAGAAGATCAACACGGCGGTGACCGACGGCTACCCGCTACCGGACTTCGCCACCTTCCTGCAGGAACACACCCTGGACACCGTGGTGATCAACGGCGTGATCCAGGCCGACGACGTGCAGCGCGTCGAGGATCAGATCGAGGCGTACGGCGAGTAGCCAGCCAGTCACTCATCACATGCCTTGCCATTCATATGAATCATGGGTAATGTCGTGGCCATGGACGGCTTCACAGTGCTGGCGGACCCGACTCGACGCCGGGTGCTCGATGCGCTGGCCGAAGGGGAATCCGACGTGAGTTCGCTGGTCGGCCGGCTGTCGCTGTCCCAGTCGTTGACCTCGAAGCACCTCAAAGTGCTCCGGGACGCGGGGGTGGTCGCGGTCCGGATCGACGGCCCGCGCCGGGTCTACCGGCTCAGTGATCATCCGCTGCCCGATGTGGTCGCTTGGATCACGCCGTACTACCGCCGCTGGTCGCGCGGCCTCGACCGACTGTCCGAACTGCTGTCGGCCGAGGGCGGCGGCCCCCGATGAACCACCCGCGCGCTCTGCACCGCCGGGCGTGCCCTGCCTCAGGAGGAATGAGATGCCGAACGAACTGATCATGACCGCGATCGACGCCGCCGGCTTCGACGCGGCGACACTGACCGACGACGGCGGGACCTGGGTGCTGACCATGACCCGCTCGCTGCCACGATCCGCTGAGCAGGTCTGGCCCTGGCTGACCGAGCCGGAGCGGCTGGCCCAGTGGTCGCCGATCGTGCCGAACCGATCCTTCACCAGCCGGGGTGCGGCGCAGGCTCAGGAGAATCCCGGCGACGACTGGGTGGACGCCGAGGTGCTCGAGGTCGCCCCACCGACCGAACTGATCCACCGCTGGGGCGATCACTCGGTTCGTTGGACCCTGACCCCGGCCGCAGACGGCTGCGTGCTCAGTCTGGAGCAGCGGTTCGGCGACCCGAAGCTCGCCCCGCTGCTGGCCGGCGGCTGGCACGTCTGCCTGGGCGTGCTGACGGTGACGGTCGATGATCACCCGGTCGGCCGGGTGTGTGGGGATGCCGCCAACGAGTACGACTGGCAGCGGCTGCACGACCGGTACGCCGAGCAGTGGAACCTACCGGTCGACTCGCAGGAGAGCCACTCGTGAGGCCGACGACCATGATCGTCGCTCTGCCGGTCGCCGACCTCGAGCGCTCGCATCGCTTCTATCGCGAGGGGCTCGGGGTCGATGCCTCGGAGATCGACGGCGGGATGTTCGTGATCGAACTGCCCAACCTCTCGCTGTTCCTGATGAGCCAGCAGGACTATGCCGGGTACGCCGAGCGGGCCGGATCCGCGACCAGCGGTGCGCCGGTGCCGGGCGGCTGCATCTTCTCGGCCGCGATGGGCAGCAGGGCCGAGGTGGACGAGGCTGTAGCCGGCGCCGAGCGGACGGGCGGGTCGATTCCCGGTCCGGCGCGGGAGCTGGACGGCGGCTACCTGGGCTACCTCAGCGATCCCGACGGCCACGTCTGGGAGCTCGTCTGCAACGAGCACACCATGGCGGCCGCCCAGCTGAAGGCCAACGCCGAAGGCGCGCAATAAATCGGTTGCCCTGTCGGCCCGGGATCGGACACGATCGTCCGGCAAGCGACTGATCGTCGCCGGGAGTGGCCCGGTGCTGAGGAGGGGAGGCGTGACATGTACATCGCCTTCCGTGGTCATGCCCTCATGACCATCACCCTCAGCACAGGAGCACCCACCGATGATCGATCCGCGGTCCGACCCGGACTCCGGCTTCAGCTTCGCCTTCGAAGCCAAACCTGACCTGCCCAACGGGCAACGCTGGTCTCGCTACGACGAGATGGGCGTCCTCACCGGACCCGAACCACCGCCCGACTGGGTGATCACCGAAATGGCGATCGACACCGAGCTCGGCATCCTCAAGACCGGCAAGGAAGCCGACGTCCACCTGCTCGAACGGGCCAGCGACGAACGGTCCCGGTTGCACGCCGCCAAGCGGTGCCGATCCCATGATCACCGGCAGTTCCACCGGGACACCGGCTACGTCGAGGGCCGCAAGATCAGGAACACCCGGGACCGCCGGGCGATCGCCAAGGGCAGTCGCTGGGGCCGCAACGTCGAAGCCGGGCAATGGGCGATGGCCGAGTGGGGCATGCTCTGCGAGCTCTGGGCGGCCGGCCTGCCGGTCCCGTACCCGATCCAACTGGACGGCACCGAGATCCTGATGGAGTTGATCACCACCGACGACGGCGAGGTCGCCCCACGGCTGGCCCAGGCCCGCCCTGACCGCGACCTGCTGGCCCGCTATTGGGAGCAGCTCGCCGACGCCATGCGGGTGCTGGCCTCCCGCCAATGGGCCCATGGTGACCTGTCGCCGTACAACATCCTGGCCACCGAAGACCGGTTGGTCATCATCGACCTACCGCAGGTGATCGACATCGTCGGCAATCCACAGGGGATGGAGTTCCTCGCTCGGGATTGTCGCAATGTGGCCACCTGGTTCACCGGCAAGGGTTTCGAGGTCGACGCCGACGAGCTCCTCTCGGAGTTGATCAGTTACGCCTGGTGATCTGGCCGGTTGGAGTTGATCTCGCGGTTAGGATCAGCATCCATCTATCCGCCACTGCCGAGCGCTGGTCCTGCCGCTTCAGGTGATCAACTTCAAGCGGACTCACATGCCCGAGAGTTCGAGCTCTTCGCTGTAGTGGCAGGCGACGACGTGGCCCTCGCCCTTGATCGGCCGGAGTTCGGGCAGCCGGCTCTTGCAGTCCTCTTGCACGTATCGGCACCGAGTGTGAAAAGGGCAGCCCGCCGGCGGACTGGCCGGGTCGGGCAGGTCGTCGGCAATCGTGTAACCGCGGTGTGAGCCGCGCTGGGCGGGGTCGGGGACCGGGACCGCGTGCAGTAGCGCCTCGGTGTAGGGGTGCTGCGGCGACCGATAGAGCTCGTTGGTCTCCGCCCGTTCCGCGATCTTGCCCAGATACATCACCGCGACCCGGTCCGAGATGTGTTCGACCACCGACAGGTCGTGACTGATGAACAGATAGGTCAGGTCGAAGGAGTCCTGCAACTCGCCGAGCAGGTTCAGGATCTGGGCCCGCACCGAGACGTCGAGGGCGGAGACCGCTTCGTCGGCGATCACCAGCCGCGGGTTGGTGACCAACGCCCGCGCGATGTTGATTCGCTGCCGCTCGCCACCGGAGAATGCGTGCGGGTAGCGCTTCCGGTACTCCGGACGCAGGCCGACCACCTTCAGCATCTCCGCGACCCGGTCATGCAGTTCGGTGCCCGAGGCGAGCCTGTTGTTCCGGAGCGGCTCACCGACCAGCTCTCCCAGCGTCATCCGCGGATTCAATGAGGAGAACGGGTCCTGGAAGATCACCCGTACGTCCTTGCGATACTTCAGCAACCCCGGCCCGGTCAGCGCACCCACATCGACCACCGAGCCGTCTTCGCGCCGGTATTCGATACTGCCGGAGGTGGGCGCCAGGATCCTCGCGATCGTACGGCCCAGGGTGGACTTGCCGCAGCCCGATTCTCCGACCAGGCCGAGGGTTTCTCCGGGACGGATCGCCATTGTGACCCCGTCGACCGCTCGGACCGATCGTTTGGACCGGCGGAAGGTTCCGCTCTTGATCGGGAAGTGCTTCGTCAGGTCGCACACGCGCATCAGCGGCGCCGAGTCCTCCCCCGGCGCCTGTCGACCGGGCCCCGCCAGGTCGACGTTGTCCGGCGACTTCTCGACCACCTGGACCCGGCCCTCCGCCGCGCCGGACGCCTTGACCTCCACCGGCATCCTCGGCGATTCCAGATCCACCGTCCGACGGGGCGCAGCACCCGGACGGACACCGGCACCGTTTCGGTCATACAGATGGCAGTGGGCGACGTGGCTTTCGCCGAAGGCGGCCGACTCCGGCAGCTCCTGATCGCACACCCCCTTGATGGCGTGATCACAGCGATTGTTGAACGGGCAGCCGGCAGGCCGATTCTGCGGGTGCGGGATCATGCCACGGATCGCCGACAGGGACTTCCGACGCCCGCCCGACCGCATCCTGGGGATGGATTCGAGCAACGCCCGGGTGTAGGGATGCTTGGGATCATTGAAGATCTGATCGACGGTGCCGTGCTCGGCGACCCGGCCAAGGTACATCACCGTCACCTCGTCGGCGATCTCGGCGACCACCCCCATGTCGTGCGTGATGAACAGCATCGACATGTCGCTGTCCGCCTGCAGCCCGGTGAGCAGATCGAGGATGCGGGCCTGGGTGGTGACATCCAGCGCGGTGGTCGGCTCGTCGGCGATGAGCAGCTTCGGCGAGCAGGAGAGCGCGATCGCGATCATCACGCGCTGACACATGCCGCCGGACAGCTGGAACGGATAGCTGTCGATCCGCTGCTCCGGCTGAGGAATGCCGACTTTTCGCAGCATGTCGATGCCGAGTGTCCGGGCCTCGGCCGGACCGAGTTTCAGGTGAATCCGGATAGCCTCGACGAGCTGGTCGCCGATGGTGTGCATCGGCGACAGCGACGCCATCGGCTCCTGGAAGATCATCCCGATGTCGCCACCCCGAATGGACCTCAGCCGCGGATCCCGGTGGCCCAGCCTAGTGATGTCGATCATCGTGTCGGAGCCCCGGTCGGGCCGCCACTCGATCGAACCGTCGATGATCTGCCCTGGCCGCTCGATCAGCCGCATGATCGAGCGAGCGGTGATTGACTTGCCGCACCCGGACTCGCCGACGACGCACACGGTCTTGCCGCGCGGGACGGCGAGGTCGACACCGTCAACCGCCTTCACCACCCCTTCTCTGGTGAAGAAATGCGTCTTCATGCCGGTGATCCGCAGAACGGACTCGGGTGCGGGTTCCATGGAACCTTCTCTACAGTTCGGCTCGGATTGGAGACTCGGGCGGATCAGCTGTACGGGTCGGCCGCATCGCGGAGACCGTCACCGAAGAAGTTGAGGGCCAGCACGGCGAGGACAACGGCGGCGCCCGGGATCATGATCCACGGCGAGGTGGTGATCACCCGGACGTTCTGGGCTTCCTGCAGCAGCACCCCCCAGCTGACCACCGGGGGCTGCAGGCCGAGGCCCAACCAGGACAGCGAGGTCTCGGCCAAGATCATCCCCGGGATCGACAGCGACAATCCCGCGATGATGTGGCTGGCGAACTGCGGCAGCATGTGGCGGAAGATCAACCGGCCCCGGCTGGCACCGTCCACCGTGGCCGCGCTGATGTATTCCTCCTCACGCAACGCCATGAACTTGCCCCGGACCTCGCGGGCCAGGCCGGTCCAGCCGATCATAGACAAGATCACCACGATGGCGAAGTAGCGCTGCAACGGCTCCCAGGAAGGCGGCACGGCCGCGGCGAGGGCCATCCACAACGGAATCGCCGGCAGCGACATCAAGAACTCGATCATGCGTTGGATCACCGTGTCGACCACGCCGCCGAGCAAGCCGGACAGGCCACCGAGGAGGATCGAGATCACCAAGCTGACGGCGATGCCGACCAGCCCGATGGTCATCGACACCACGGTCCCGTGGATCATCCGAGAGAGGATGTCATGGCCGTTCTTGTCGGCGCCGAGCAGATAGACCGGCTGTTGGTCGTTCGGGTCCGCCGGACCGATCAGGTGCCGGTCACCCGGGATGAACCCGAAGAGCTTGTACTCCTCGCCCTTGACGAACCAGCCGACCTCGGTCTTGGCGGTCTGATCGGCGGTCCAGCTGAGCTCCAGCGTTTCGGCGTCCTGCACTCCGGTGAGCGGATGAACATACATTCCCCAATCGCCGTTGTCGACGAAATGAAGCTGCTGCGGCGGGGCGTAGGCGTGGTCTGCGCTGTAGAAATCGCTGGAGTACGGCGCCAGGAAGTTGGCGAACAAGACCACCAGGTAGAACAGGAGCGTGATGATCGCGCCGATCACGGCCAGCTTGTGTCGCTTGAACGACCACCACATCAGCTTCCACTGAGAAGCGACCGCGACCTCCGGTTCACTGGCTCCGGCAGGATCAACGTCGGCCGGCCCAGTGGATTGGCTCTCGGGGCCGGACTGGCTCTCGGGGATGGTCTGAGTCATCGTCGAATTCCCTCTCTCAACGCCGTGCCAGGCGGACCCGGGGGTCCAGCCAGCCCAGCAGCAGGTCAGAGATCAGCGTGCCGATCACCGTCAGCGTCGCGCCGATCAACACGATCGACCCGGCCAGATACATGTCCTGTGACCGCAGCGCGCCGAGCAGCAAGGGACCCGTGGTGTCCAGACTCAGCACCTGGGAGACGATCGCGTCAGCGCTGATCAAGCCGGCCAGCACCCAACCGATGGTGGAGAAAAACGGGTTCAAGGCGACCCGCAGCGGATACTTCACCGTCAGCTTGACCTCGGACACGCCGCGGGCCCGCGCGGCCACCACGTACGGCTTGCGGACCTCGTCCAGCAGGTTGGCGCGCAGAATTCTGATCATGCCCGCCGTTCCTGCCGTACCCCACACGATCAACGGCACCCAGAGGTGTGCGAGCAGGTCCAGCACCTTGCCGAGGTTCCACGACGCGTCCTGCCACTCCGCGGACAGGAGTCCGCCGGCACCGGTGCCGAAATAGGTCATGCCGAGATACATCAGCAACAGGGCGATCAGGAAGTTCGGCGTGGCGAGACCGATGAACCCGACGATGGTCACGGCATAGTCACCAACGCTGTACTGCCGCAATGCGGAGTAGACGCCGATCGGAAACGACACGACCCAGATGAACACCAGGGTGGCGATCGACAAGGCGATCGTCAGCGGCAGCCGGTCGGCGAGCAGCTCCGACACCGGCTTCTTCCAGGCGAACGACTGACCGAAGTCCAGGTGGAACAGGATGTTGGAGATCCATTTCCAGTACTGGACGTAGATCGGCTGATTCGCGCCGTAGCGCTGTTCCAGCGCGGCGATCCTGGCCTGGTCGAGCTGATCACCCTGGGCGGCGTACTGGGCGATCAGCGTCGTGACATAGTCGCCCGGCGGCAGCTGGATGATGATGAACGAGGCGACGGAAATGGCGAACAGCGTCGGGATCATGATCAGGAGCCGACGCAGGACATAGCGTCCCATCAATCACTCCTGGATGAACCACGTCGGCGAGTTGGCATGGGCCGGGGTGTAGTAAACCGGCGTGTCCGGGATCGGCGCCTGCACATTCTTCAGCCGGTCACTGATCACGAGATACGGTGCCGTCACCGAGGCGATCCCGATCACCCAGAACTGCTCCTTCGCGATCGCGACGATCTGCCGGTAGAGGTCCTCCCGAGCCTTCTGGTCCGGGGACTTCTCCAGCTTCCAGTAGAGCTCCATCTGCCGCAACGCCGAGTCGACCGGCTTCTCCCCCGCCGCGCCGTCGGACGCGAAATACTCCGCCCAGGGTGTCGCCCAGAAGGACTGGCTGCTGAACGGGAAATACCAGCGCGGTTCGACGATCTCCACCGCCATCCCGCCGTCGCCGCTCCACACGCAGGCGTCGGTCTCGTTGGCCTCATTGCCGACGCGTTCGGAGAAGAGGGTCCGGTCGATGGTGTTGACATGGAGCCTGACGCCGACCTCCTTCCACATGTTCTTGATCATGGCCGCGGCCGAGGACCATTCCGCGAACATCGCGTTGGCCACGTCGAGGGTGACCGTCAGGCCCTTCCCGCTCGGCAGCGTCCGGAAGCCGGCACCGTCGCGCGCGGTGATCCCGGCCCGGTCGAGATGATCATTGGCCTTGTCGACGTCGTACTCGGTGTATTGCTTGGCGAATTCCTCGTCGTAGTAGATCGAGTCCTTCGTCGGTGCCGCCTGCCACGGCTCACCCTGTCGCTGCCAGACCGCGGTGATCAGTTCTGCCCGATCGATGGCGTGCGAGAGGCCGACCCGGAAGTCCTTGTTCTGGTAGAGCTCGCGGTGATCCTTGTCCTTGTTGGCCAGGTTCAACGCGACGCACATCGTGTTCATCGAGGTGGGCGTGAGGTCGGCGATCCGATAGCCGGCTTCCTCCCGGCTCTTGGCGAAGACCGGCTTGTTCGCCGGCACATTGACGTGCCGATACATCAGGTCGACCTCGCCCGACGTGGTCTTGAGGACCATCACTTCCGGATCCATCACCACGTCGTAGGAGAGCTTGTCGATATAGGGCAGCTGGCGACCTTCCGGATCGGTCTTCCAGTAGTACGGATTGCGTTCAAGTTCGACGGAGTTTCCCTCGCCCAGCGGCGTGGTGACCCGCCACGGATTCAGCACCGGACAGGCGACGTTCTCCCACTCGTTCACCTTGCCGTCGTAATAGTCGGGCCAGGTCTCGAAGCCGGCGGCCTTCGCCTCCTTTTCGACCTGATCGTTGTACTTGGGGTGGAATCGGGATGCGTAGTGCTTCGGCGCGGCGACCAGGTCGATGTAGTGCGTCGCCAGCTCCAGGAACAGTCCGTTCGGTTGCGCGAAGGTGAGCGTGACGGTGTGATCGTCGACCTTGTCGGCCTTGGCCAGTTTTCCGTCCTGACTCAGCCAGCCGGGCGGGGTCGGGTTCAGGTCGGGATTGCCGGCGACATCATCCACCACGAACATCAGGTCGTCGGCGGTGAGCCGCTCCCCGTCCGACCAACGCATGCCTTCGCGGAGCCGGATCGTGAATACGGTGGCGTCGGCGGAAGCCTCCACCGCGGTGGCGACGCCCGGCAGGTTCTGCGTCACCATCGGATCCTTGCGGAGCAGGGGTTCGTAGCCGGCGATGCGCTGGAACGCTGCCGTGTCACCGGGACCCTGGGTGAACGAGCGCCAGGTCCCGCCGTACACCCCGAGCTCGGGGACCTCGACCACCAACGGCTCCTTGGGAAGACGTTCGGCCAGTGGCTCGAGTTCTCCGGACCTGACCTTGTCGGCCAGCATCGGGGACTCCTTGGCACTGGTGTCGATCGGGCCGCCGTCACCGGAGTCGCCGGCGCCCTGATCGGGGTCGGTGGACAGAAAGCCGCAGCCGCTCAGCGACGCGGAAACCAGCGCGGCGCCGCCACCCCAGGCCAGCAGGTTCCGTCGGGTCAACACGTTCTTGATGGATTCGCCCATGCTCACTCTCACCTTTGAGTTGCTCACTCTCACCTAGGAGTTCCAGGGGAGTTTCGGACATTCGAGAAAACGGTTCCTGGCCGGGTCCAGTTATCCCACCCGCCGCCAGGAGGTATCGGGACCACCGGGTGTCTCGTTCCTGGTCCGACGCTGCGCCTGCCACCAATGGCCGTCGTGATCAACGATCTCGCCGCCGGTGTAGCGCCAGCTCGCCGTCCATGCGCGCTGGGATCCGAGCTCGCCGGTGACGAGTTCGCCGGCCTCCATCCACGGCCCGCGCCGGGCGCCCGGCTGGTCGCCGTCGCTGCTCTGGTGAGCCACCCAGGTCCGATCGTCGTGCCGCACCAGATCACCCGGGCCGTAGGTCCGGTCCGCGGCCCACGGTTGAACCTGCTCCCCCAGCCCGGCGGCGTAGGTCCGTACCCTGACGTCGTCGGACGGATCCGACTCACCCACCGCGTTCTCCGCGCGGACGGTGTAGGAGTACTCCTGCCCCGGTTCGGCCGTGCGGTCGTAGAAGGTGGACACGCCGGCGGTGCCGATCTTCGTCGCCGGCCCGCCCGCCTGACTGCGATAGATCACGTGTCGCTGATTGCCCGCGCCGGGCTTGAAGATCAGACCGACGAACGTCTCCCCCTTCAGTCCGACCACGAGGCCCTCGGGAACGGCGGGCAGCGGCACCGCGGCACGTACCGGATCACTCGGCTCGGAGCTGCCGCGTTCGTTCTCCGCCACGATCCGGTAGCTGTAACCAGTGGCCGAGGTCGGGGCGTCGGCGACAAATCCGTTCCTCGTCACCGACGCGATCGACTCGAAGTCGCTGTCACCGTCGGCCTGGCGCTGCACCAGGTACGTCTGCGCGTCGGTGACCTCGGCCCACTTCAGGCTGACCGAGGAGTGTTCGATCTTCTTCACCCGAGGGTTGGCCGGTTTGGCCGGCAGCTCCAGCGGTCCGTTCGTCGTGACGTCGACCGGCCCCGATGGCCCGGACTCGCCACCGGCGCCGAGGGTGATCACCCGATAGCGGTAGCTCGTGCTCGGCTGCACCGCACCATCGGTGAATCCGGGCCGAGCCGTCCGCGCGATGACGGCGAACTCGCCACCGTCGGAGGCTCGCTCGACGGCGTATCCCACCGCACCCTCGACCTCGGACCAACTCAGGTCGACCGAGTAGCTCCTCGCCTCCGCGTCGGGTGTCCCCGGCGCGGCCGGTGGCGGGCTGTCGTTGTGATACGCGAGGTCCATCGGGTCGGACTGTGCCGACTCTCCGCCGGCATTCACCGCGGCGATCCGATAGCTGTACGGCACGCCGGCGGTCAGGTTCTGATCGCCGAACCGCGGTTCGGTCGTGGTCGCGATCGACCGCAGGTACGGCGCGTCCGGTGAGGAACGGTAGACGAGGTAGGCGGTGGCGGCTTCGACCGGATCCCAGTGCAGGCTCGCGGCACTGCCGGTGATCTCGCCCCGCACCGCGGCCGGCGCTGCCACCTCGGTGTCCTCGGCCGTAGACCGGAGGGCGACGAGGTAGTTCATCGTGGATCCGCCGCGGTTGGGACCGAGCACCACCTGGGTGCCGGCGGTCACGCTGCGCTTGAACAGCGTGTAGGCCACCGGCTGGTCGTCGGTGATCACCGCTCCCGTGTCCTCGTACTCCGAGGTCAGCCAGTCCGGCCGGGGTGAGATCCGGTCGTCCTGGGCGACGTAGATGTCGGTGTCCCGCGTGACGTGGAACCGCACCAGATCGTCGTTCTCGGCGCCCCGCGACTCGTTCGCCGACCTGATCCACTCCGCGCCCAGCAGCTCGGCCGGAATGTCGGTGAAGCGGTAACTCCGGTCTCCGTGGGTGATGTCGCCGACCTGCAGATTCGATTCCAGTGACCATCGGGTGGCATTCTCGGCGCCGCTGGCGGAGGTGTCCTTGATGATCACGCTGCGGGCGACCTCGCCGTTCAGCGGCGCCAGCGGCTCCGGCTCCACCTCGGGCGCGGCCGGCGGCTCGAAAGGCTCACCGTCCCAGTCGACCGGCTTCATCGGGTAGCCGTCGGGGAAGCCGGGTGCGGCGAGCTCGTTCAGGTACTCCTCGAGATTGGTGTAGCGGTCGGCGTCGTCATCACCGTTGCGATCGGCGTCGTCGTTCGGATCGAGCTCACGCGACTTCTCCCAGTCATCGGGCATCCCGTCCCGGTCGGCGTCGGCCGGCGCGGTGCCTTCCTTCAGCTCCGGGAAGCCGCCGACGTCACCCTCCTCGTCGATGATCACCCCGGTCTGATGCCGTACGCCGGCGGTGATCCGGCGGTCCACGGCGTCCCGCCGCAGCGAGGCACCGGCGTGATCCAGGACGTGCTCGTACGCCGCTTCCGGCGACTCGGTGTGCACCGGCGGGTAGGCGAACCGTTCGTCGACGACGACGCTCGGCCGCTCGGACTCCATGATGTCGGTGCCGATGTCGGCGCCGTCCAGCCGATCGTTGAGGTTGCTGTCGATCCGGTTGTCGTCCAGGTAGACCTGGTAGTTCTCATTGCCGCGGAAGACGCCGTACTGCGGCTCGGTGGAGTTGGCGCCGGCGATGAAGTAGTTGCCGACGACGTTGCCGTAGCCCTTGGTGCCGGACTCGCCGCCGGCGACATAGGCGTAGCCGCCCCAGTTGTAGACCACGTTGTTGACGAAGTCCATCGGACCCTTGGTCTTGGGGTTGCGGTCGTTGTTGTGGGCATACAGGTTGTGATGCATTGAGATGGTGTTCATCTCCACCAGTCCGCCCATCGAATGGGTCAACAGGCCTTCCGAGATGATCGACCACTGCACGGAGATGTTCTTCGACCGGGGGTGGTCGTAGTCCTTGCTCTTGATCGACAACACCTCGTCGCCACCCCAGGAGAACGACGAGTGGTCGACGATCACGTTCTGGCAGTCCTCGAAGTACATTGTGTCGTCGCCGGCCTGGTCGGAGTTCCGGAATCGCAGGTGGCGGATGGCGAGGTCACTGCTGTCGTAGAAGCGGATGTTGTTGCCGGCGATCGTCACCCCGGCCCCCGGAGCGGTCTGTCCGGCGATGGTGATCCGTGACTTGTCCCGCACGATGATCTGCGGGATCTCGATCTCACCACCGATGTCGAAGACGATCGTGCGCGGAGTGTCGCCCGCCGTGGTGAGGGCGTCGTGGAAGGTGCCCGGACCGGTCAGCTCGCGACTGGTGACGTGGTAGATGTCGCCGCCGCGACCACCCTGGGCGGAGGCGCCCAATCCCTCGGCACCGGGAAAGGCCGGAAGGACGTCGTCGTCGGCGCGGGCCCGCCCGGCCGACAGGAGTGCGAGGGAGACGACCAGACAGAGGACCATGGGCAGGCACAGCCGGCCGACAGCCGTACGAGGTGGTGGTAGCGGGGCCACTGCCGACGCCAGCCGGCCACTGAACCTGTCGGGCCACGCGGTGGGAGTGCCGCTCGCCGATGGCACCGCCGAGCGCGAGGAAGGCAGGCACAGTTCGTCCATCTCATACCCCTCTGTATGTGATCGCGTTCGGTCTGAAACGATCCAATGAGAAACCGGTTTCAGGCTAACAGTGCGGTGAGATCGGCGTCAAGGCATCGCATTGGACGTCCCCGCGACCACGGTTGTATCCGGTCTTGGAAGCCGCTGACAGCCACTTCCAACAGCTCGGCCTCAGGTCACGGCGACGGTCGCGGGCTCGACAGTGGAACCCGGAATCCGATCTCCGGTGATCCGGCGAACCGCGGGTCAGGTGCGTCGTGATCATTCGGCCGCGGTCAGCGGGCGGCGCAGGTCGATGATCAGGCCCGCCACGACGGCGTAGGCGGACTCGGTGCCGAAGTCCATCTTCGTCGGCTCGCGGGTGATCACGGCGCCGGCCCGTGCGGGCTCGTTCGGTCGCCGCGGCGACGTCGTCGACCCGGTGATGGAGGATCACCCCGATGATCCCGTGGGCCGGGCCATCGGGCGCGTTCAGCCAGAGGGCGAAGCGTCGGCGTCGAGTGCGGCGAAGGTGTCGAACTGTTCGGTGATCGGCCAGCCGAACTCTCGGTGCAACTGGTCGGCGGCGGCGGGCACGTCCGCGACGACCGCCGTGATCGCTTCGATGCTCACGTGGCGGATCCCGTCGACGGCCAGATCTCGACGAGCACGCCGTCCGGGTCGGTGACCGCGACCCGCTGCGGTTGATCCTCCAGCGACGGGACGTAGCCGGCAGCACGGAGTCGGTCGGCGACGGCGGTCAGCGGCTCCGGGGTCTGGAAGCTCAGGCCGACCGAACCTGGCGGCTCGCCGCCATGGGAGCGGTGCAGATGGATCACGCCGCGGTCGCCGTTGCGAAGATCATGGTTGTCTTCCGAACCATGATCGTCGGGCTGGAAGCCGAAGCGGGCGAAGAACTTCGCCGCGGCATCAAGATCATCGGTGAAGTAGACAACGACCACGTCGATCGGGCCCACGGTGCCGTTCACCCCACCATCGGGCGCGGGCTGCACGTCGTGCTGCCGATAGCCGTAGAAGTCGGTCATCTCCTCGTTGATCGACAACTCGTGGCCCAGCGGGGTCTCGACCGCCGCCTGCAGCCCGAAGGATTCGTCCCAGACCCGCGTCACCAAACCCTGTGACTCCAGGTAATCGGCCGCGACCCGGGCGTCCGGGGTGACCAGGACCAGGCCGGTCCGGGCGCCGGGCGCCTTGGATTCGCTGCGATCTCCGGAGCCGTGCAACGCCACCGCACCGCTGCGGGCGCGCAGATCGAACCAGCCCTCGCCGTGGCTGACCAGGACACCCAGGCCGAGCGCTTCGAGGAACTTCCGCATCGCCGGCGGATCGTCGGAGAACCGGAAGGCCTGGGCGACGAAGGTCGGGGTGGCGACTTTGCTCTGCTCGGTCATGGTGATCATCACTGTCCCTTCTTCGGTGCGGTCAGGTAGGCCTCGAGGGCGGACTCGACGACGGCGGAGAGGCTCCGGCCCTCGTCGATCGCCCGGTGCTTGAATCGCCGGACCAGCTCCGGCGGGAGATAGATGTTGAACTGGACCTTCTTCTCGGTGGCCATGCCTAGAATGCTAGCAACCTAGCTACCTGGGCTGTCAAGCCCCACCCAGATGCCTGAGGTAAGGTCCCCCTAACTCAGTCGGAAGGACCCACATGGGCGTCTCGCGCCTCCTCGTCGTGATCATGATCGGTCTGGCGACCCTGCTCGCCGGTTGCTCCGTGAGTGGCGCCGCGCCGCCGGCTGCGGTGCCGGCGCCGCAGCGGCTGGGCCCGACGGCGGAGCCGGGCGACGACGTCTGTGGCAAGACCCGACCGGCGACCGGACCGACGACGATCGAGCACGCGATGGGTGCCACCACCGTGCCGGAGGATCCGCAGCGGATCGTCGTGCTGGACAGCGACAAGCTGGACACGGTCTGCGCGCTCGGGCTGGAGGACCGGCTGGTCGGCACGATCTCGCTGGACAGCGGCCAGCCGGGCTATCTCGGCCCGACGATCAAGGGCGTGCCGAGCGTCGGCAAGATTGCCGAGCCCGACCTGGAGAAGATCGCCAGTCTGCAGCCGGACCTGATCCTCGGCTCGAAATTCCGCCAGCCCGAGCTGTACGACCGGCTGTCCCAGATCGCGCCGACGGTGTTCACCGAGCTGGTCGGCCTGACCTGGCAGCAGAACTTCCTGCTCGACGCGAGCGCGCTGCGCCGGGCCGATCAGGGCCAGGAACTGCTGCAGCAGTTGAAGGACGACGCGGCCGCTGCCGGCACCGAGTTCGACGGCGCTACCGCCGATGCCTCCATCGTCCGGTTCCGCCCAGGCGGCATCCGGGTCTACGGTCCGACCAGTTTCTCCGGCTCGGTGCTGGAGTTGGCCGGGGTGTCACGACCGGAGTTCCAGCAGCTCAACGGCGCCGAGGACCGGCGGTTCGTCGAGATCAGCGCGGAGGAACTGCCCAAGGCGGACGGCAAGATCATCTACGTCACCGCGTACGGCCCGGAGGCGGTCGTGGAACAAGATCGAATGCTGGCCGATCCGATCTGGCAGACGCTGAACGGGGTGAAGAGCGGCCGGGTCTTCCTGGTGTCGGACGAGATCTGGATGACCGGCATCGGCGTGATCGCTGCGCGAGGCATCCTGGACGACCTCAGCACCTCCCTCCACTGATCACGGCTCCTTGCCGGCCGCCTCGATCAGGCCGCGCATGTAGCCGATCGCGAAGAGCCGGCCGAGGGTGCCGTAGCCGACCTCGTTCAGCGGCTCGCCGTGCATCGTCGGAACGTGATCACAGCGCATCAGACCCTCGAAGCCGACGTCGCGGTAGGCCTTGACGCAGCCGTACATGTCGGTCGGGCCGGCGTCGTGCCAGGTCTCGGTGAAGTGTTCGACGGTGCCCTCGACATCCCGGAAGTGGACGAAGAAGATCTTGCCGTCGGCGCCGAGCTCGCCGATCGCCGCCGGAAGATCATCGGTCATCAACCGGAAATTGCCCTGGCAGAAGGTGATCCCGTTCATCGGCGAGGCGACCGTCTGCAGCAGCCGGCGGTAGCCGTCGATGCTGGACATGATCCGGCCCACCCCGCCGAGCGGCGACAGCGGCGGATCGTCCGGGTGCATGGCCAGCCGGACCCCGGCGTCCTCGGCCACCGGGATCACCCGGCGCAAGAAATACTCCAGGTTGTCCCACAGTTGATCTTCGGCGATCTCGCCCAGCGGGGACGGCGGGCCGGCCTCGAAGGCGACGTAGTCGAAGGCGGTCACCACCGAGCCGGCCCGGGACGGAGTGCTGGTGGAGGTCCGGACCCAGTTCCGGTCGGTCATCCACTCATAGCACCAGACCGGGATGCCGAGCTTGCCCATGCTGGTGATCAAGGTGCAGACCGCGTCGATCTCCTCGTCCCGGCCGGGCAGCCCGCGCTTGGCCAGGTTGAGCGGTGGCCGCCACTCGATCACCCCGAGATCGAAGCCGGCCTGGTTGTAACGGTCCTTGAGCCGCAGCATCGGCAGGTAGTCCCACGGCGCGTCACCACCGCCGGCATCGAGCCGCGCGACCGGCGGCAATGTCCCCACCGCGTCCTCGACGCCCGCCTGGGCGACCAGTTTGGACAGGGTGCCATCGACCTCGGCACCGGGGACGACCTCGGCGATCTTCATCATTCAGCTCCAGAGTCGATCATGAGCGTACTCGCCGTCCCACACCGCGGTGTCGGAGAACAAGATCGGCGCCCGCGGGTCGAGGTGCTCGGCAAACAGTTCCTCGTTGATGTCGGCGAAGCCCAGCCCGGGCGTCTCCGGCACGGCAACGTGGCCGTCGGCGATGATCGGATTCGGCAACCCGGTGACCAGATCGTTCCAGAATTCGACGTCGGCGGCGTGGTGCTCCAGCGCCAGGAAGTTGTGGGTCGCGGCGGCCAGGTGCACGCTCGCCATCGTCGCCACCGGGCTGGCGGCCAGATGCAGGGCCATCGCGATCCCCCGCTCCTCGGCGTAGTCGCCGAGCCGCTTGGTCTCGGCGATCCCGCCCGAGGTGGCCGGGTCGGGATGGACCACCCGGATCGCCTCGGCATCCAGCAACGGCTTGAAGTTCTCGGTCAGATAGATGTCCTCACCGGTGCAGGTCGGCACGGCGACGGCCTCGGTCAGCTGGCGCCACTGATCGGTGAACTGCCACGGGATGAGATCTTCGATCCAGGCCAGCGTGTACGGCTCCAGGGAGCGGCCGATCCGGATGCACGAGTCGAGAGCGATGTGGCCGAAGTGATCAGCGGCCAGCGCGATGTCGTAGCCGACGAGCTCCCGGACCCGCTCGACGTAGCCGGCCAGCGCCTCGACCCCTCGCTCGGTCACCTGGATCCCGGTGAACGGATGCATCGTTGCGGAGTCGGTCAGCGCCCCCTCGGGGGCGATCAGGGCGCCGGGCAGGTCCTTGATCAGATTGATCCCGACATCCATCTTGAGCATGGAGAAGCCGCGCGCTTTTCGATCAAGGAGCCGCTCACCCATCCGCTCCGGATCGGTCTCGCTCGGAGTGTCGGCATAGCACCGGACCCGGTCCCGGAACCGGCCGCCGACCAGCGCGTACGCCGGCACGCCGTAGGCCTTCCCGGCGAGGTCCATCAGCGCCATCTCGATCCCGCAGACCCCGCCACCCTGCCGGCCATGGGCGCCGAACTGTTTGATCTTGCGGAAGATCTTGTCCAGGTTGCACGGGTTCTCGCCGATGATCCGGCTCTTCAGCATCAGCGCGTACGTCGCGCTGGCGCCGTCGCGGACCTCGCCGTAGCCGACGATCCCCTGGTTGGTATCCAGCCGGATGATCGAGGACGGAAACGGGACGCCGATCAGGTTGGCGATCGTGAGATCGGTGATCCGCAGCGCACTCGGCCGGGATGCGGTGTTGACGTTGTCCTCGCTGAGCACGGGCGTGGGGCCTGCGCTGGCCATGATCATTCTCCTCGGTGCTGATCGGGACTGCCGGTGTCAGATCGGGTTCTGCTCGGTCCAGTCGATGTAGTCGGCCTCGATGTGATCGGCCCAGGTGCCGGTGTCGATCTCGGTCGTGGTGTAGATCCGTTCGGAGATCCGGAGCTTGCCGAAACGGTCCCGGTGTGCGGTCTTCTTGCTCTCCTGGACGACGGCGGCGACCAGGTGCGGCGGGATGAAGGTGACCCCGAGCTCGGTGCCGAGCACGACGTCGCCGGGCAGCACGGTCGCTCCGCCGATCGTGACCGCCGCGTTGACCGTGTTCAGCACGACCTCCCGGATCGGCGACGGATCGGTGTCGCGGAAGTAGAAGTTGGCCTCGAGCTCGCGCAGTCCGGTCAGGTCCCGCACGCCGCCGTCGATCACGGCGCCGACCCCGGTCCGGGTGGCGACCGCGGTGCCGAGGTTGTCGCCGACCACGGTGCCGTTGAACACCTTGCCGAAGATGTCGGCGACCAGGCAGTCCCCAGTGCGCAGCGATTCGATCACCCAGGTGTTCTGCCGGCCGCCCTCGGTGAAGCCGTGGGCCTGGCCGTCCCGTACGACCGCCTCGTTGAGATCGGGCCGGTACGGCACGAAGCCGCAGGTCAGCGCCCGCCCGGCGAACACCCGGCCGGGGCTCGACTGTACCCAGCCGCCGACGTACTGCCGCGGGTAGCCGGCGCGATCGAGAATGGACCAGGCGTGCTCGGCGGTGGCCCCGGCGAGCGCGACAAGATCATCATCGGGGACCCGGGGGCGACCGTCATCGGATCGCTCCCCCTCCCACAGTGGCGTGAGGGCAACGATCTCTTCTTGGGACGGCAGCATCGAGGAATCCTCGGTTGACGGGAGTTGCGCAGAATGCAACGCTGTTGATCAATCCTGCGCAGCGGGTTTGCCGCCTGTCAAGGGCAGGACCACCAGGCGAGGAGACGAACGATGGCAGCACGAGTGGCGCCGGCCGGCGACGGCAAGCCCACGTCGTCGCTGCGCCGCGGGCTGGTCGCGCTCGAACTGGTGGCCCAGTCCGGCAAGGACGGGGTGACCGTGACCGAGGTCGCCGCCCAACTGGCCCTGGACAAGTCGAGCAGCTCGCGGATCCTGGCCACATTGCGCGAGGCCGGCTATGTCCGCCAGGACGTCAACCGGCGCTACTTCTCCACGCCCCGACTGGGCAAGCTCGCCCACCGCCGGCCCGGCGTGCTCGATCTCGCCGGCCTGGCCCGGGCCCGGTTGGAACAGCTCCATGATCAACATGACGAAGCGATCCACCTCGCGGTGGTCAACGGCGGCGAGATGCTCTTCTTGGACTACCTGCAGACCAGCAAGGCGGTCCGGACCGAGATCCCGATGGTGCCGCGACCGATCCACGAGGTCGCGGTCGGCATCGCCGTGCTGGCGGCAGTCGAGCACGCCGAACGGGCCCAGCTGATGCGCGAGTCGCTGGCCGCCGGTCAGGACCGGCTGACCCCGGCGCAGCGCAAGGAGCTGTCCCGGCAGATCGAACTGGCCCAACAGCGCGGCTGGGCCACCATCGAGCACCGCGACGACGTCACCCGGATCGCGGTCGCCCTGCCCGACGCTGATCACAACCCGGTCGGCGGGATCTGCCTCTCCGGTCCGTCCTACCGGATCGATCCGATGGTCGACGAGCTCGCCGGCTCCACGATCACCGCCGCCGCGGAGATCAGCGCGACGCTGCGCTAGTGTCCTGCAGCGCCGGAAATACCCAACGCCCAGGACCAGCCGACCCGCTAGCATGGGCCCCCGACCACAGGAGGTGACTCGCATGACCCAGCACGTTGCTGTTCGCCTGAGTCGCCTGTCGCGCTGGACCGCTTGAGCTAGGTCGTTCCGTGGCAGCCGATCCGCTGCCTGGAAGGACCTGAGACAAGTGAAGTGGTTCGATCCGCCAATCCCGACCTTTCCCTCCCGATCCGCCTACGTCGAGAGCCTGCCCGAGGTCGGGGTGTGGCGCCCCTACGTTGCCGCCGTGCTCGCCCGACACCGGCTGCCCGAGCTGCCACCGGAAGCCGGCCACGTCGGCAAGTACGCGACGTTCCTGGTCGGCGATGTGGTGGTGAAGTTGTTCGGCCGGTTTCCCAGCTGGCGCAACGATTTCGCCGTCGAGTTGTTCATGCAACTGCGCGTTCAGGACGTGACCGACATCCCGGCGCCCCGGCTGCTCGGCTACGGCAGCCTCTATCCGAACGAGCCCGAACCGTGGCCGTACCTGATCACCGACCGGCTGCGCGGCCGGGCCTGGCGAGACGTGTCCGGGCTCGCCGCCGGGACCCGATCAGGGATCGCCGGCCGGCTGGGCGAGATCATTCGCACCCTGCACGAACTGCCGGCCCCGACGGCAACGCCGTTCGAACAGGATTGGCTGACCCAGCACGGACCTGACTGCGTCGCCCGGCTCACGACCGGCGCAACCCTGCCGCCGCGGCTGCTCGAGCAGGTCGATGACTTTCTCGCACCGAACCGACCGGATCGTGGGCTCACCCACGGCGACCTCACCGAAGATCATCTGTTCCTCGACCACGGCAGCTTGACCGGGATCATCGACTGGGGCGACGCCCAGGCCACGGATCCGTTCTACGACCTGCCGCCGCTGTATCTCGGCGCCTTCCGTGCCGACCGCTCCCTGTTGCAGGCGTTCCTCACCGGTTACGGCTGGGTCGTCGATGATCAGTTCTGGCACCGCGCCCTGAGCGTCACGCTGATGCACCGGAAGGCCGAGTTCCTGCTGCAGCGGATGCACGCCGCCGTCGACCTGTCCCGCTACCCGACGCTGAGCGACCTCGCCGAGGCGATCTGGGCACCGTAGCGATCTTGTTCCAGGCGGCGGAATCCCAGTGCCCTGCGCCCGAAGTTCGTGCCAGGACACTAGGGCTGGACGGCGAGCAGGCGGTCGTCGTCCGGGCCGGGCCGGCCGCGGCCGTCGGTGTTGTTGGTGATCAGCCACAGGTCGCCGTTCGGCGCCCGGGTGACATCGCGGAGGCGACCGTACGCACCCTCGTAGTGGGTGCTGGACGTGGCCGGATCGTCGACCGGAACGGCCCGCAGCACCTCGCCGCGGAGATTGGCGATGAAGATCGTCTCGTCGATGATCGCGATGCCGCTCGGACTCGCCTCGTCGGTGCCCCACTGCTGCACCGGGTTGATGAACCGATCGTCGTCGCCGATGCCCTCGACGATCGGCCAGCCGTAGTTGCCGCCGGCCTCGATGATGTTCAACTCGTCCCAGGTGTTCTGGCCGAACTCGCTGGCGATCATGGTCCCGTCCGCCGCCCAGGCGATGCCCTGCGGATTGCGGTGGCCGTAGCTGTAGACGAGCGAACCCGGATCGGGATTGTCCGCCGGCACGTCACCCTCCGGCGTCATCCGGAGGATCTTCCCGGCCAGGCTGTCCAGGCTCTGCGCCTGATCTTGTTGCCCGGCGTCGCCCACGGTCGCGTACAGCTGATCATCGGGACCGAAGGCGATCCGGCCGCCGTTGTGGAAGCTCGCCGACGGGAGGCCCTCGATGATCGTCTCCGCCGGTCCGACCGAAAGGGCGCCGGGTTGGCCGGTGATCGGGAACCGCTCGATCCGGTTCCCGCCGGCCGCCGTGAAATAGGTGTAGAGGTGGCCGTCGTGCACCGCGATCCCGAGCAGGCCGCCCTCCCCCATCGGCGTGACGCCCGCGATCACGGCGACCTCACGCTGCTGGCCGTTCGGGTCCAGCTCGAGGACACGGGCCGAATCCCGTTCGCTGATCAGCGGGGTCTCGTCGTGGAAGGCGATCGACCAGGGTGCATCGAGACCGGTCGCGACGACCGTGGGCTCGCCGAGCGAGGGGGCCGGCGCGGTCCGGGTCGATGCGGGCCGGTTCGGCTCGGTGGCGGCGCCGTTCGAACACCCGGTCAGGGTGGTGAAGGTGACCAGGGCGCCTACCAGGGACACGAATCGTCGTCGAGTGCTCACGCCTTGGACGGTAGCAAGACCGGCCGAATGGCCCCGTAACGATCAGGCATTGTTCAGGTCGGCTCAGGGGGTTCAGCCGATGCCGCGGACGCGGAAGGCGTCGGTGACGAGTTGCAGGCCCTCCAGGCCGGGCAGCCGGGCGATGTGCTCGTCGATCTTGCGGATCTCGGCCATCCCCTCCGGCGAGCCGAAGATGTGGTTCATCACGTGCTTGACCTCGGGCTCGGGCATCACCCCGGAACCAACCGGACCCCAGGCCTTGGCCAGGGCGAACCGGGTCAGCTTCCGCGCCGCCGCGCTCTGCTCCAACCGGGCCCGGGCCTGGGTGGTGTAGAACGCGACATGCCGGGTCTCCTGCTGGCCGATCCGGCGCAGCAGCGGCGACAACGCCGGATGATCTTCGAGCTTGGCCAGTCGCCGGTACGCCGCCGTCGCACACCACTCGTTGACGGCGCCCCAGCTCATGTGCACCGCGACGAAGTCGGCGCCGACCAGGTTGCCCAGCAGGGACTGCTTCACCGGTGCGATCTTGTCCCGCCAGCCGAGCTTCAGCCGGCGCCCCTTCAAGGCGTCGAAATCGACCGTGATCCCATGTCGTTCCAGCACGGCGGCCAGCGCCTCACCGTGCCAGTACTCCTCCCGATTCCACATCGTCATGAACGTCGACACCGCGCTCTCCCGGTGCGACGGCGTGGTCAGCATGTCCCGCAGGTAGCAGACCGTGTGATATTCGATGTCACACATGTAGTGCAGGCTGCGCAGCGTTTCCGCCGCCAGCGGATGATCATCGAAGGCGGCGAAGTCGAGGTCCTCCCAGTGCACCCGCTCCGAGGTCTCGGCGTACTTGTCGATGTCGAAGGCCATGATCAACTCCCGCTCTGCAACAACGCTTCGGTACGGACCCGGACCCGCGATCCGGCCAGGACGGTCCGCTGTCCGGCCAGGCCGGGCAGGTCACCGAGCTCGGCATCCACCTCGCGCCGGTCCTTGGGGTCGCTGAAGATCGTCCGGACGAACCAGCCGACCTCCTCCCCCGGCAGCTCTGGCCCGGGCGCCGGCCAGGCCTGCCCGCGCAGTCGACGCCGGACCAGTCGCCGCGCGGTGGCCGAGCCGGCGAGGTCGACCCCGGCGCGGGTGCGCAGGTAGCGGCCGTGGATGATCTTGGTCGCCAGCACCGGCTCGGCCACCGCGGCCAGTGTCGGCTCGAGCCCGACCAACCGGCGGTAGGCGGCCCTGGTCAGCGCCTCGTCCAGCACCCCCTCGACCAGATGGACCGCGATTACCGGATCGCCGACCACGTTGGTCCACAGCGCCTCCGTGATCGGGAACAGCCGATGCCGCAGCTCGCCGGCGAACCGCCGCAACGGCGGCCCGGACCCGGGCGGGAACTCGACCGGCCATCCGTGCCGGTCGAGCACCTCCCGCAGCGCTTCGGCGATCCAGTGCCGCTCGTAGGCCCAGGTGCAGAGGAAGGCCGTGACCTGGGCGTCGCTGTGGGTCGGGGTGACCAGCAGCGACCGCATCCGATCGATCGTCGAGCGCTCGATCCCGTACAGGACGCGGATCAGGCGCAAGGCCGGCGCGGCGCAGCGGATCGCGCCGAGCTCGACCTGTTCGGCGTAACTCCCGCTCGCCGCCCGAGCATGCTCGCGAAGATCAACTTCGAGCCGGCCGGCGACGCCGTACCACCCCACGACATCCACCCCCAACCTCGGTTCACAACATAGCTTAGCCTCACCTTACTCAGACGTCGCGCGGCGGCCGACCGGTACCGTGGTCGCCCGTTGCCAGCCGCGCGTGACTCCGATCCAGCGAGAGGAACACATGTCCGAACCGGCACCCCCTGGGTGGTCGAGCCTGCCGTCCCGCCTGTCACCGATCAGTGGCGGCATCGTGCTCGCCCTGACCGCGACCACCTGGCTGCAGAAGACCTACGAAGCCTCGCCGGTCGACGCGATCCGGACCTACACGCTTTGGGGCATGTTGAGCACGGTCAACCACAGTCTGCTGTTCCTGTTGATCTTCGCGATCGCCCTGCTGCTGGCCTCCGCTGTCGCGGGCATCGTGTTGCCAGTCGACCGGATGCTGCCTCGGTCGATCCTCGGCTGGCTCGCGGTCGCGGCCGTGGTCGGCATCGTGGTGAACTCCGACAACGGACACACCCCCGGCGCCGGCGCGATCCTCACCCTCGTGGTGTGCGTCGTCACCGCAATCGTGACGTCGCTCACGCCACTGCTGCGACCCCGGTCACCGCAGCAGGTTGCACCGCCGACCTGATCTCGATCGTTCGTCGGTCAATCTTCGGGTTCTCTTGAGCTTGTGTTGATCAATCGTGATGCCTGATCGGATTAACTATCCATCAGTAGGCCGGTCCTCCCAAGTACCCGCAGGCTTGGTTGAGGGCCGGCCGAATTCTTTTTCTCCTACCGAGTGCTCCGGCGCGGCAGCGAGATGCCGCAACTTCGCGGGGTTCAGCACGCTATAGATCGCGGTGACCCGACCGTCCGCGACCTCCAGCCCGATCGCCGTGTACGGCACCCCGTCGGCATAGCCGATCGCCCGGCGGGCCGCCGGATCCCAGACCAACTCGAACGGCGGCAGGTCCGGGCCGATCGCGGCGAGCATCCGGGCCACCTTGTCGGCACCCGGGATCGGCCGGAGCGCGGTCCGGATCGCGCCGCCGCCGTCCAGGTGCAGCACCACGTCGGGAGCCAGCAACTCCATCAGGTCCGGGATGCTGCCGCCGACCGCAGCCCGCATCAGCCGGTCCGCCGCGACCCGGGCGATGTCCGGCGCAACCTCGAACCGCGGTCGGCGGTCCCGGACGTGGCCGCGGGCCCGGTGCACCAACTGCCGGATCGCACTCGGCGAGCGGTCCAGGGTCCCGGCGATCTCGTCGTGCCCGAAGCCGAACACGTCGTGCAGCACGAAGGCGACCCGTTCCAGCGGCGACAGCGACTCCAGCACGACGAGCAGGCCCAGCGCCAGGTCCTCGGAGTCGGTGACCCGGTCGGCCAGGTCGCCGGTGGTCCACAGCGGCTCCGGCAGCCACGGGCCGAGGTAGTCCTCCCGGGTCCGGCGCAACTGACGCAGCCGCTCCAGCGACCGGTTCACCACGATCCGGACCAGATAGCCGCGCGGGTTCGTCACCGCGGCATGATCAACTCCGGCCCAGCGCAGCCAGGCGTCCTGCAGCACATCCTCGGCCTCGCCGACCGCGCCGAGCAGGTCGTAGGCCATGGTGAACAGCAGCGACCGGTATTCGGTGAAGGTCTCAGTGGCGGCGTCGGTCGTCACACCTCAATCCTCGCCGCCCACGCGGGCGGCTGTCACCCCGGCTCGGCCGGACACGCCTCCTCGACGTTCACCGCTCCCTGCGTCCAGACCGCCTTAGCGGTGTGAAAAAGTGAGGTTCCGACATCCCGGACCCACCAGCGGTAAGGCGGAGCGATGACCAAGATCACCGACGTCGACTGCCGACAGGTCGACCTGGCGCCGGAAACGGTCCGGACCGATGCCAGCCAGTCGTTCGTCAAGCAGGAGACGGTGCTGGTTACCGTGCACAGCGACGACGGCGGTTCGGGCACCGGCTACAGCTACACCATCGGCACCGGCGGCAGCTCGGTGCTTGCCCTGCTCCGCGATCATCTGGCCGACGTGCTGATCGGTCTCGACTCGCGCAACATCGAGCAGGTCTGGCAGCGGTTGATCAACAGCACCCGGGCGACCACGGTCGGCGCGATCAGCTCGCTGGCGCTGGCCGCGGTCGACACCGCCCTCTGGGATCTGGCCGGGAAGCGGTACGAGCAGCCGGTGTGGCGACTGGCCGGCGGCGCCCAGGACCGGCTGCCGGTCTACGACACCGAGGGCGGCTGGATCCACCTCTCGGTCGACGAGCTGGTCCGCAATGCGATCGCCGCACAGGCGGCCGGGCATGCCGGGGTCAAGATCAAGGTCGGCAAGCCTCGGCTGGCCGAGGATGTCGAGCGGCTGGCCGCGGTCCGGGAGGCGGTCGGGTCGGCGTTCGAGATCATGGTCGACGCCAACCAGTGCTTCACCGGCGCCGAGGCCACCCGCCGGGCGGCGGCCTACGAAGATCTCGGGATCGCCTGGTTCGAGGAGCCGCTGCCGGCCGATGACCTGTCCGGTCACGCGCGGTTGGCCCGCTCGACCTCGGTGCCGATCGCGGTCGGCGAGTCGCTCTACTCCGGCCGGCAGTTCACCGAATACCTGGCCGCCGGCGCAGCGTCGATCATCCAGGTCGACGCGGCCCGGGTCGGCGGCATCACACCGTGGCTGAAGGTGGCACACACCGCCGAGTCGTTCAATGTCGACGTGGCCCCGCACTTCCTGATGGAACTGCACGTCAGCCTTGCCTGCGCGGTGCCGAACGGGAGCTACGTCGAGCACATCCCGCAACTCGGCGCCGTCACCCGGACCGGACCGCTGATCGAGAACGGCTGGATCCGGCCGCCGGAGACGCCCGGCATCGGCATCGACTGGGATCTGGACGCCCTCGACGATCTGAGGGTGGCGTGATGGCGATGCGGCCCCTGAGCGGTCCGGTCACTCGGCTGAGCCGCGATGTCACAAACCCGGCGGCTCCGACATCGTTGGGGGCATGATCGAACCTTGGTGGCCGCTCGCGGTCCTCGCTCTGATCCAGCTCGGCGACGGGCTGATGTGTATCAAGCCGGTGGCGTTCATCCGGCAGTGCTTCGAGGACGTCGGCTTCCCGCACCGCTGGTGGTGGGTGGCGCCGCCGATCAAGTTCGCGGCGGCGGCCGGGCTGGTGATCGGAATCTGGTTCCAGCCGCTGGCGATCATCACCACCGCCGCCTTGGTGCTCTACTTCGTGCTGGCCGGGACCGCCCACCTCCGGGCCCGCGACTTCGGCCGCAACTTCTTCCTCAACTGCCTCGGCATGCTCGTCCTCAGCACCGCCGCCATGATCTTCACCCTCCTCGCCTGAAACACCCCAGGACGGAGGGCTCTACGGTGATATCGGGGATCAGGCGTTCAGGGAACAATCCAGATCTGATCTTGACCCTCGGGGGAAAACCTGGGGCTCTGAAGGGAAAGCGCTGACCGTACCTGAGGCCGGATCGGTTTCACTTGATATCAGTTCGGCCGGTTCTCCCGGGTACTCACAGACTCGGTTGAGTGCCGGCCGTCTCACTGTGCGGGGACGAAGCCGAGTTGTCAGAACTGAGGCTTGCTATAGCCAGCCTCAGTTCTGACAAGTCGGCTTCGGTGATCACTGCAGTGTCTTGAGAAGTCGGCGGATCAGGGTTCGGCTGCGGCGTACGCAGGCCTCGTCCTCGTCGTCGACGCCGATCTCCAGCGAGGGCAACGCCACGGCGAGCGTGTGCAGGTCGAGTCGGCGCTGGAACGAAGGGCCGGGCGAGGCACCGTAGCCGGCCAGCAGCGGGGCCAGTGGGAGGTCGTACCGGGCAGCCCGGACCCGCCAGATCGCGAGGTCATGGACCGGTGGCGCGGACTGGCAGTCGCCGAAGTCGATCACGCCGGTGATCCCCAGGTCGTCGCCGACGAAGACGTGCCCCGGGCTCAAATCACCGTGACACAACACCGACTCCGGATGCGGCCACTCGGCGAGTTCGGTCAGCAAGCCGATGATCAGCTCGAATTCGGCGGCCGAGAGTCCACCGGCCAGGGCCTGATCGCGCCGCTCCGTCCGGGCGGCCAACTGCGCACGGGCGACAGTCGCCCAGTCCCGCTCGGCCGGTACGCCGTTCAGCCGTGCGATCAGGCCGCCGAGGTCGACCAGAATCCGGTCTCGCTGCCGGTCCGAGAGCCCTGCCAGGACGTGCCCGAGGGCCCGGCCCGGCACCGCACGCTGCACCGTCACCGGAAACTCGTGCTCCTCGATCAGGACCGTGTCGAGCAGCAGCACCTCCGGGCCGGGGACGCCGGCGGCCCGAGCGGCCTCGATGGCCCGGACCTCGCGCGTCGAACGCTCCAGAGTGCCGCCGAACCGGCCGATCCGGAGGAACAGGTCCTGCCGGCCGGTCGTCCGGGCCCGATAGACCTCGTTGTCGTACCCCTCGACGATCCGGGTCACCTCGTCGAGCCGCTCCCCGGTCGCGCGCCGGACCAGCGACTCCAGCACCGTGCGCGGCGTGGACACCGCGGCGTGCTGGGCCTGGACGGCGGCGTTGGGCCAGGTCGACATGGTCGCCACTCCAGCAGACCTGCGCGCGCCGGGCGACCCAATTACCGTGTCAGCGCAGTGTGGGCGGGTGAGGCGGGTGGTCGAGATTGCCGAGCTGGCCCAGGATCATGTGCCGGGCGGCCTGGACCTCAACCGGACCGGTCTGCTTCGTCGGCACCGCCAGGGTGACGCTCCGGCCGTTGCGGAGCAGCAGGCCCAGCTGCCCCGGTTGCGGTTCGTAGAGGCGATCGATCTCGGTCCAGGGGATCCGCTGGGCCGTCCACCCATCGTGTTGGACGACCCCGTGCGGACCGACCTCCACGAACATCCGCCGGAGCCGGGCCGCCCGCTGGAAGGAAACGACCATCAGGACCACGACGCCGACACACAACAGGATTCGTAGCAGCAGCAGGATCGCCTCGAAGACGAACGATGCGCCACCCAGCAGCAGGTACAGCTGGGAGAACACCGACACCATCGACAAGCCGGCCGCGACCACGGCGAGGACGGGCACCACGATGCCGTGCACCGTCAGCTGCTGACCCGCGACCTGCCAGCGACGCCAAGCCGGCCACGACTGCGGCGGTCCGGCCGCCGCCCCGGGCCGGTAATCGTCACTCATGCCGACCACAGTGCCGGGCGCCG
This sequence comes from uncultured Actinomycetota bacterium, assembly GCA_963746025.1. Classification (GTDB taxonomy): domain Bacteria; phylum Actinomycetota; class Actinomycetes; order Propionibacteriales; family Propionibacteriaceae; genus Microlunatus. Next base: position 571,074 of record CAVUZU010000004.1, on the reverse strand, counting down.
CTGACGCGCCGCTGACGCCGACTCGTCAGGTCGACTGTGGGGTTCAGTAGAGGATGGTGGCGAACTCGCCGACCTGGTTGAAGCCGACCCGGCGGTAGGTGGCGCGGGCGGGCAGGTTGAAGTCGTTGACGTAGAGGGAGACGACCGGTGCTACGGCGCGGGCGTGCTGCACCACGGCGGCCATCGCGGCGGCGGCGAGTCCGCGGCCGCGGACCTCCGGATCGAGCCAGACCCCCTGGACCTGGCTGGCGGCGGCGGAGACCGAGCCGAGGTCGGCCTTGAACAGCACCCGATCACCCTCGAACCAGCCGAACGCGCGGCCGGCCGAGATCAACTGCCGGACGTAGAACCGGTAGCCGGCCGAGTTGCCCTGGACCGGCGAGACGCCGACCTCCTCGGTGTACATCTTGATCGCGGCTTCCGAGTACGGCTCCCACTCGGCCAGCGTGACCGGTCGGACGTGCGGGTTCGGCACCACCGCCGGGTCCCGGTCGATGGCCAGTACGGGCTGGGACGGCCGGACCTCACGGACCCGGGACCAGGTGTCGCCCCACCGGTCGGACAGGCCATGCCAGAGGCCCAGCGCCACCTCGGACGGGCCGATGATCGAGGAGCACATCCGGTGCTGGCCGGCGAACTCGACGAAGGCTTCGACCGCGGCCCGGTCGGCACCGACCGGGACCAGGTTCGACCCGGCGTGGCAGAGCGAGCGCAACACCCCGTCGCGTTCGTACCCCCACATCGGGCAGCCGAGGCTGTTCGGGTCCAGTCCGGCGCCACGCACCCGGGAGGCGACGAACACGTTGTCGATCGGCCGGGCCGACAGGACCCGGATCGCCGCGGCGAGATCGTCCCGGTGCAACACCCGGACCGCGCCGGCGCGGCCGGAACGTCCGATCATCGTTGATGCGGCAGTCATGGTCAGACGCTATCTGTCCGAGCACCGCCGGCGACGAGGACCTCGGGTTCTCCTTCGGCGGTCTCGCCCATTTCGTCGGCGATCCGCATCGCCTCTTCGATCAGGGTCTCGACGATCTCGCTCTCCTTGACCGTCTTGATCACCTCGCCCCGGACGAAGATCTGGCCCTTGCCGTTGCCCGAGGCCACGCCGAGATCCGCCTCGCGCGCCTCCCCCGGACCGTTGACCACGCACCCCATCACAGCCACCCGGAGCGGCACGGTCAACCCCTCCAGCCCGGCGGTGACCGCGTCGGCGAGCTTGTAGACGTCCACCTGGGCCCGGCCGCAGGACGGACAGGAGACGATCTCCAGCTTCCGCGGGCGCAGGTTGAGTGACTCGAGGATCTTGGAGCCGACCTTGACCTCCTCGACCGGATCCGCGGACAGCGAGACCCGGATCGTGTCGCCGATCCCCTTGGACAGCAGGGCTCCGAAGGCGACCGCGGACTTGATCGTGCCCTGGAACGCCGGCCCGGCCTCGGTCACGCCGAGGTGCAGCGGATAGTCGCACTGCTCGCTGAGCAGCTCGTACGCCCGGACCATGATCACCGGGTCGTTGTGCTTGACCGAGATCTTGAAATCGCGGAAGCCGTGCTCCTCGAACAGGCTGGCCTCCCACAGCGCCGACTCGACCAGCGCCTCGGGCGTCGCCTTGCCGTGCTTGGCCAGCAGCCGCTTGTCCAGCGAGCCGGCGTTGACGCCGATCCGCAGCGACACTCCCGCCTCGCTGGCGGCCTGGGCGATCTCGCCGACCCGGTCGTCGAAGGCCTTGATATTGCCCGGGTTGACCCGGACCGCGGCACAGCCGGCCTCGATCGCCGCGAACACGTACTTGGGCTGGAAATGGATGTCGGCGATCACCGGGATCTGCGACTTCCGCGCGATCGCCGGCAGCGCGTCGGCGTCGTCCTGACTCGGCACCGCCACCCGGACGATGTCGCAGCCGCTCGCGGTCAGCGCCGCAATCTGCTGCAGGGTGGCGTTGATGTCGGAGGTCAGCGTCGTGGTCATCGACTGCACACTGACCGGCGCCCCGCCGCCGACCGCGACCTTGCCCACCTGGATCCGCCGGGTCGGCCGCCGCTCGGTCAGGGTCGGCGGCGGCAGCGGCGGCATACCGAGTTCAACAGTCGTACGGGGATCAATACTCATCGGATTCCTTCTGAGAGACACACCCTGAGCGCACTCACCCGAACAGTCGGATCGGATCGAAGATGTCGGCGATGATCAACACGGCCCCGGAGAGCGCGACCACGATGCCGACCGCCCAGGCCACCGGCAGCATCCGCGCGGTGTCGACGTGGCCGGGATCCGGCCGTCGGAACAGCCGGGCCAGGGCCCGCTTGAGGGCCTCATAGATCGCGCCGACGATGTGCCCGCCGTCCATCGGCAGCAGCGGAACGAGGTTGAACAGGGCCAGGAAGAGATTGACGTTGCCGAGCGTCAGCGCCAGGGCCGCGAGCTTGTCGCCGACCGGCACCTGATCGGTGGAGGCGATCTCGCCGGCCACCCGGCTGGCGCCGACGATGCTCATCGGCCCGTACAGATCACGCGGCTTGCCGGTGACCAGATCCCGCGCCACGTTGAAGACCTTGACCGGGAACTGGACCAGCAGATAGCCGGTGCGCTGGGTCAGCTCCCACATGTCGTTGAGGACGGTGACCGGGCCGCCCTGCTCGCGGACCGCCTCCGGGGTGACGCCGAGGAAGCCCTGCTGGATGATCTTGGACGGATCCCATTCGTCCCGGACTCCGTTGAGTGCGGTGTTCACCGGCTGCAATTCGACCTGCTGGCCGTCGCGGAGCACGATGATCTTGGCCTGATGATCGAGGTTGGCCCGGATCGCCGCCTGCAGCTGGCTCCACTCCTCGATCCGGATGCCGTTGAAGGAGACGATCTGGTCGCCGGTCCGCAGCCCGGCCTGGAAGGCCGGCGTCTTCGGGTCGTTCGGCGTGCACGCCGCGGCGGCCGCGTCCAGCGGCCGGATGCACTCGTCGACCCGGCTGACGGTCAGCGTCTCCCGATAGACGCCGAAGGTGGCGGTCACGCCGAGCAGGATCAGGAACGCCAGCAGGATGTTCATCACCGGACCGCCGGCCATGATGATCAACTTCTGCCACCACTTCTTCTGGAACAGCAGCCGGCCGTCGTCCTCGGGCCGGATCTCCTCCCATTCCGCGGCGCGGGCCTGATCGGCGACCGACTGGAAGATGCCGGTCCGGGTGGCCCGGACCTGGTTCGGCCGCTCCTTGCTGGGCGGATACATGCCGATCATCCGGACGTAGCCGCCGAGCGGAATGGCCTTGATCCCGTACTCGGTCTCGCCCTTGCGCCGGGACCAGAGGGTCTTGCCGAAACCGACGAAATATTGCGTGGTCTTGACGCCGAACAGCTTGGCCGGCACCAGGTGCCCGACCTCGTGCAGCGCCACCGAGGTCATCACCAGCGCGAAGAAGATCAGCGCACCCGCGATGTAGATCACGGTCTCCAGAACTGACACTCGGTCCTCTCGATCAGTCCGCGTCAGTACGACGACGCCGGTGACATTGCTCGGCGGCCCGCTGCCGGGCCCATTCATCGGCCGCCAGCACGGTCTCCACCGTCAAGCTGTCGGTGAAGCGGGCCGCAGCGGCCACGGACGATCCTACGTCGGCTCCGGCCAGGCCGGAATCCTCGCCGGAATCTCCGCCGGACGGGGGCCGCTCACCGAGATGCTCGACCAGCACGTCGGCCACGATGTCGACGATGTCGGTGAACCGGATCCGGCCCTCGTGGAAGGCGTCGACGCACTCCTCGTTGGCCGCGTTGTAGACCGCGGTGGCGGTGCCGCCGGCCCGGCCCGCCCGCTTGCCCAGCTCGACCGCCGGGAACGACTCGTTGTCCAGCGGCTCGAAGGTCCAACTGGTGGCCGTCGACCAGTCGCACGGCCGGGCCGCGCCGGGCAGCCGGTCGGGCCAGGTCAGGGCCAGGGCGATCGGCAGCTTCATGTCCGGCGGCGAGCACTGCGCCAGGGTCGACCCGTCGACGTACTGCACCATCGAGTGGACGATCGACTGCGGGTGCACGACGACGTCGATCCGGTCCAGCTCGACGCCGTACAGCAGGTGCGCCTCGAGCACCTCCAGCGCCTTGTTGACCAGGGTGGCCGAGTTGGTGGTGATCACCCGGCCCATGTTCCAGGTGGGGTGGGCCAGCGCCTGCTCCGGCGTGACGTCGCGCATCTGCTCCCGGGTCAGGCCGCGGAACGGGCCGCCGCTGGCGGTGACGATCAGCCGGTCCACCTCGTCGGCCCGGCCGGCCCGCAGACACTGGGCCAGGGCGGAGTGCTCGGAGTCGACGGCCACCAGCTGGCCGGGCTTCGCCGCCCCGGTGACCAGCGAGCCGCCGATCACCAACGACTCCTTGTTGGCCAGCGCGAGCGTCGTTCCGGCGGCCAGCACGACCAGGGTCGGCCGCAGCCCGGCCGAGCCGGTGATCCCGTTCAGCACCACGTCGCACGGGGTGCCGGCGACCTCGGTCGCCGCGTCCGGCCCGGCCACGATCTTGGGCAGCTTGAGCTTGCCCTCCGACCAGCCACGCCGGGACACCTCGGCATACAACGCGAGCTGCAGATCCTGGGCCGCGGACGCCTGGGTCAGCCCGACCAGCCGCGGCCCGAAGGCCAGCACCTGCTCCGCCAGCAACTTCGGCCGGCTGCCGCCGGCAGCCAGGGCCGTCACCCGGAATTCGTCCGGCCGCCCGGCCATCACCTCCAGCGCCTGGGTGCCGATCGACCCGGTGCTGCCCAATACGACGACGTCACGCACAAGGCCAGTCTTCCCCATCAGATGACGGTCCCGCACCGCTGTCAGGGCCACGTCAGCCGCCGGTCACCCTGGGCGCAGGCTCCGAGCGAGCATGCCGACTCACCGATGTCGGCTTGCGGCGATTCTGCAACTCCTGACAGTTCAGGACAGGGAGTGCTGAGCAGTCTTCTGTTAACGGATCAGAGGATTGAACATTCGTCACCCCTTCAACTCGGGCGGACACGAGGTCAGGCAACGCTCGCATGTTCAACCGGGACGAATTCTTGCCTGTCCACCAGGATGGAGGGTCATGACGGTTTCACCAGCTTCGGGTGCCCGTGTGCCCAGATCTTCTTCAATATGAACGAGCTTGAGTTGGAGCGCTCGTATTCGGGCGGGTCGATCAGGCCAGAGCGACGCGGCGCCCACATCTAGTTCGTCGATTGCATGGTCGAACTCTTCGGCGGAGAACGAGAGCTGCAATCGTGTTCGAGGCTCGGCAACCGGGGGGAGCTCAACAAGGCCACGAAGAGGCGTCCCACTGACAACAGCCTCGACTCGGCTGTCGGCCAGCGCCTCGACGAGTCTCTTAAGGAGGCGTGATGTAGTCGCGTCCTCAGTCATGTCGCTCAACAGTGGGCATTGATCGGATACGTCGTGATCACATTCTTGGCTACCGCGCCGATGATGGTTCTCACAATGGCCGATCCTACCTGCTCGCCAGTTTCGCGATCCCGGAGGTAGATCACTGCGGACAGACAGTACGTGTCGTTGCCAGAGTTATGCGTGAGTCGTTGAGGGTCCTTGAGCGTCTTTGACATCGCTAGATCTGCCACGTCACGCCAGTTTTGACGAGACACGTTCGCCAGAAGTTGATAATCGTCATCATGGTTCCGGTACAGCAGGTGCTTGTAACCCCAATCTTGCGTGCCGCACCTGAATGTGGTTGTGCCAGCGTTCATGGGCGGTCCGCCGTTCACCGGAAACCCTAGGTCGCGCGGGAACGTGGTCGCGATCTTCTGCGGATCCGTGGATACACCACAGGCCCCAAAGGCAGCGACTTAACAGATGCCGTCCCCTTCTCGTACGCCCGCCATTCCTGCTTCTCATTCTGAGCCTGCGCTACCCCAGGCGCCAATGTGACGAATATGAGCCCAAGTACCGCAGCCACAAGGATTCGGTGACGCAAGAATCGCCCGTAATGCCACCTTCGGGCTCCATCCGTGCGCTCATCGTTCACGGACGGTTTCAGCGCAGCGGGGACAGAGGTCACCAGCCTGAGCCCCTGCACGTCGAACCGCGGCTGTGGAACCGGCCACCGCCTCCCACGACTTCGATGATCAGCCTTTGGAGATCACCATCCAGATGTCCGGCCTGTCGACTGCGATCGGGCCTGAACCCGCCGATTCGGGTCCTCACTGGGCCCTGTGGAGCGGCTCGTGGTCGAGGTGGCGCGCAGTCCGGCACGCGGTTAGTCGTTAGGCTGGAGGATTCCGGGAAGGAGCCGAAGTTGAGTGACGTGCCTAGTGCAATCGTGGTTGACCTCACAGAAGCCCCGCGGCGGGTTCAGGGCACGTGGGTGCCGGATGGACGGCGACACTCGGATACGGAGCTTGCCAGGGTCATCGCACAGCACTCCGAATGGCGGTTCACCAGTAACGGTGAATTGCTGGACTCCACCGACCTACTTATCGCCGAGACGATTACAGCTGCGGCCGAGTCCATGCGCAAACTCGGTTGGTTTACGGCGGGGAGGATGAACACGGAGGTCACTCCGGCGTCAATTGGGACCACATCCCAAGGACGTCGAGTGATCGGGCAGTCGCCCTCCAACGTCATTTCGAAGTCTGCCAGGCTGGATCGCGGAATGTCCGTTACGTACGAGCCATCCCAGGTCAGCAGGAAGAGCTGGTACCCCGAAGCAGGTCTCCGTGGATGCTAGTCAGCACTTCATCCCTTGTGGCTCTGGGTTTGGCCGCCGTGGTGTTCGTTGTCTCAATCAACCTTTCGTACTGGATCAGCCTCTGGACGACCGGGAGCCTTGAGGGGTCCCGCCTCGAGCCGACCCGGTACGGCATCATCCTGGTCAACCCGCTGGCCCCGACGCAGTCGCTGGCCAGCCACCTGACCCGGCCGGACTGGCCGCCCGGCGGACTGACCCCGGCACTGGCGGACGCGGCCACGGTGATCGGTGCAGACTGCCGCCGGATCCTGGTCGATCACCGGACTCCGCCGGTCGTCGAGGCCGAGCTCGTGCTGGCCGACTGACGGCCGAACCTGCAGCTGCTGCTCCGGCTGCCGCAAGGGCAGCCAGGACCGGAGTCGGACCTCGCGGAGCGGCTGCGGCCGATCACCGACGAGCGGGGCTGGGCCGAACTCAAGGCGCTGTTCCGGATCGATCATGTCGAGGAGGATCAGCGCGCCGGTCGAGCGGTCCGGCCGGCCGAGTCGACCCGGCAGTCGATCGCCCTGCGCCGCTCGCTGGCCGGCGCGACCTACTTCCTTGCCGGCGCGGCCGGTGCCGCGATCGGCGCGATCGCCGGCTGGGTCGACCCGGCCGCGACCGGCGTGATCGAGGACATCTTCGTCCACCCCGACCATCGTCGCCAGGGCATCGCGACGGCCATGCTGGGGACCGTGGTCGAACGGTTGCGGGACCAGGCCGCGCGGCCGGTCGTGATCGCCGCCGACGCCGACGACACCCCGAAACAGCTCTACGCCGGGCTCGGTTTCCGCCCGTTCGCCGTCTCCCGGAGCTAGCTGGCTCCTCTGTGATCGTCGAGCGGTGACCTTTCCACGCGCACCGCGACTTTCCACGTGGTTAGGTCACCACTCGATCACCATCGTTGGAGCTTGGTCGTTCCGTGCCATACCGGTCGATGGATGAGTGCGGTCCGCCGGGGCCAGACCAGTACCGACGGTCTGGGCCCGATGGCGAAATGCGAACACGGAGCGATAACTCATGGTGGCTGGCGGGCGCCGGTCGCTCGGCCATCACCTCGAGGGCTTCGGTCCCGATCGATCCGGTGCTGCCCAGCAGGACGACGTCGCGCACCCGCCCAGTCTCCCCTGCGCCCCTTCGCGGCGCGAACCGGCCCGCGATCCGCTCCGCCAGACAAGCCGATCGATTGCAGACCGGGCGAACGCAGGGACGAGGAACCTTCCGGTGAGGAGCCCGAGGCCGAGGGCCGAGTCGGCGATGGCCCAGATCAAGTTCAATCTCGGGATTTCCCTTGTTTTGCTGCGATTTCGGGCAGCATCGCCTATAATAGAACACATGTTCGAGTCGTTGGAGGAGCGGGTTGCCGGGTACGGCACCGACGACATCCTCAAAGCTGCCGAGGCCGCGGTGCGGGCACGGTTGGTGGCGGAGAACGAACTGATCGCGTGGACCGCCGCGTGGGCGGACGCGAACTCGGCGGAGTCGATTCATCCGGAGGAGTTGCGGCTGTTCGGTGGGCCGCGGGGTGTCCGGCCAGGTGCGGAAGGGACGCCGGAGGTCAACGATCTCGCACTGGTCGAGCTGGCGGTCGCGATCAAGAAGAGCGGGTTCGCCGGCACCCGGTTCGTCGGTGAAGTCCTCGACGTCCGGCACCGGCTCCCGCTGCTGTGGGAGAAGGTCATGCAGTGTGAGGTGGAGGGATGGCAGGCCCGCACGATCGCCCGGATGACCCGCGAACTCTCGCCGGCCCAGGCCCTTCAGGTCGATGCCGAGCTGGCCGGATCCGCGGGACTGGTCGGGTTCTCCAAACTGCAGAATCGGGCCGAGGCCGTAATCGCGCGGGTCGATGCGGAGCGGGTCGAGCGGGTCACGGCAGAGCGGAAGACCCAACTCGGCGTGTGGCTGTCCCAGACTTCCGATGATGGCCTGAAGTCACTGTTTGCGCGGTTGGAGCCGGCGGATGCGATCCGGTTGTATGCGCGGATTCAGGAGATCGCCGACGCGCTTCCCGCCGCTGACCGGTCCGCGGATGAGCGTCGGGCTGAGGCGTTGGCCCTGCTGGGCAACGAGCTGGAAGCGACCCGGATCCTCGCCGAGGCGCGTCAGCCGGATCTGTTCGCTGAGGAGTTCGCTGCCGCGGTGCAGCCGGTCGCTGGTGAGGACCCGGAAGAGCCGATCGAGGAGTCCGAGCTGCATCCGTCGTTGCGGGATCAGCCCGGTCCGTCGGTCGATCTCGAATCCGTGATCTTCAAGGCGGCGATCGAGAAGCTGGTGGCCGGTCTGGACCCGGCGCCGCTGCTGCCGACCTCGACCCTGATCGTGCACATCGCGGCCGAGTCGCTCGAGTCGGGAGCCGGGATCTGCCGGGTGCCCGGGATCGGACCGACCACCATGGGCACGGTCAAGGACTGGCTCGGTCATGATCGGGTGAAAGTCGTCCCGGTGGTCGATCTGAACAACGTACCGGCGCCGGTCGATGCCTACGAGATCCCGGACCGGCACAAGCGTTACCTGAGGTTCGCCCGGCCGGGCAGCAGTTTCCCGTGGTCAACAGCGACCGGTCGGTTGGAGCTTGATCACTCCGTCCCGTACCGATCAATGGATGAGGGTGGACCGCCGGGCCAGACCAGCACCGACGGGTTAGCTCCGATGGCGAAACGCGAACACCGCGCGATCACTCATGGCGGCTGGCTGCGGCGACAACCCGAGCCGGGGACGATGATCTTCCGATCACCGCACGGCGACACCCAGCTCACCAACTACTCCGGCACCTTCGACTTGGGTCGCGGGACCTTCGCCCACGCCATCTGGGCCGCCGGCGCACCCACCCGCTGAATCAGCGCCGATCCTCGTCGATCTTCTCCACCTCGCGTCTGCCATCCTGTCTGTGCCGCGTCAGCGCGACCCGTCATCCTGGCCGCCATGGTGATGCCATCCCCCGATCAACTGCCCCGCCGGAATCCGCGCGAACCGGTGCCCGAGCCGGCGGACGGGACCGCGTACGTGGTCAAATACTCGGTCTCGCCCGGGCAGCCTGGTCTGGATCGCCGGGGCGGCCGTGATCACCGTGTCGTCGGTGCGGATCGCGGTCACCACGAACGAGCCGCGAGCGCTGATCCTGTTCGTCCTCGGCGGCGGCCTGCTGCTCTATCTGGTGATCACCCATCTGGCGAGGCTCGGCAAGGTCGCGCTGCGAGCGGACAGTCGGGGCATCACCTTCGGCGGCAAGGCGTTCCGCTATCGGGAGACGACGCACGTCGTGCCCTGGCCGGCGATCCGGGCGGTGGTCGTCTACCGGACCCATGGGTATCGGGTCCAAGGATCGGGCGGAGTGACCGGCCGCTTCCTCGGGCTGCGCGGCACCGACCTGCACCAGGACCCGCTCACCGAGGCCGTACGCCGGTTTGCCCCCGAGGTGGGGGTGGTCGACGCCGGCTGATGGACGCCATGCGCGAGGGTGCTGGAATGAGAACGGCCGTGCCCGCGATGATCGGGATGGACGAAGACGTCCTCGATCCGTGACCCGGAGCAAGTGGGTGCGGTGGGCCCGAGGACACTAAGGTGAGCCTCGTGAGCCAGCCTTTGGAGCGGGCGCCTGCGGCCGAGTACGGGTTGCGCCCTGCCGCCGTACTCGCGTTCCTTGATGATCTTGAGCAGGAACTGCACAGCCTGATGATCATCCGGCACGGGAAGGTGCTGGTCGAGGGCTGGTGGGCGCCGTACCGGCCGGATCAGGTGCAGTTGATCTATTCGCTGAGCAAGAGCTTCGCCTCGACCGCCGCAGGACTCGCCGTCGCCGAGGGGCTGCTGAACCTCGACCTGCCGCTGCTGGCCTACCTCGATGATCTTGCCGGTTCGGCGGCGGGGCCGCGGATCCGGGCGCTGACCGTCCGGGACACGCTGCGGATGGCGACCGGTCACGCCGAGGACACGCTCTGGCGATCCTTCGTCGCGGACCCGCAGGAGCCGCTGCGCGGGTTCCTCGGGATCGAACCCGATCATGCACCGGGCACGTTCTTCGCCTACAACAACACCGCGTCCTATGCGGTCGCCGCGATCACCCAGCGGGTCACCGGGACCACCCTGTTGGACTATCTGACCCCGCGGTTGCTGCGACCGCTCGGCATTGACCAGGCCTATTGGACCGCCTATCCGCACGACCGGCAGCTCGGTTACAGCGGGCTGCACCTGACCACCGAGTCGATCGCGAAGTTCGGCGAGCTGTATCTGCGCCGCGGCCGGTGGAACGGCCGGCAGCTGGTGCCGGCCGAATACGTGGACCTGGCGACGTCGGCGCTGACGCCCAACCCGGCCGAGACCAACCCGGACTGGCAGCAGGGCTACGGCTACCAGTTCTGGCGGTCGCGGTACGGCTACCGGGCCGACGGCGCGTTCGGCCAGTTCTGTCTGGTGCTGCCGGACCAGGACGCGGTGATCGTGATGACCTCAGCCGCCGACGATGCGCAGGCCGTGCTGGCCACGGTCTGGCAGCACCTGTTGCCGGGATTCGCCCACCGGCACCTCTCCGGGTCCGGCGTCGACCGGGACGCCGGTGAACTGCGGGACCGGCTGGCCGGACTGACCCTGCACACCGCACTGTCCGCGGACAGTTCGGAGGAGCGGGCGTACGCGCGCAGTGCCTCGGCGGAGGTGGCGCCACGGCCGGAGGTCCGGATCACCGGGATCGCCCCGGCCGGCGAGGACGCCTGGCGGATCGGGTTGTCCCACGCCGATCCGGTGCTGCCGCCGGAGACGCCGACGTTCGAGGTGTCCGCGGCGGCGGACCGCTGGCTGGACAGCACCGTCGGATTGCCCGGCGACCGCGAACTCCGGGTCGCGGCCAGCGGCGGTTGGCTGGATGACATCTTCCGGCTCGATCTCGCCCTGGTGCAGTCGCCGCATCGGATGATCCTCTGGTACGCCGCCACCACGGGCGACACGATCACCGAGTGGGTGACCGCGCCGATCCCCGGCACCTCACTGTTCGGGCTGGCCCTCCCCCGGGACCTGTCGCTGCGCTGAGCCGCTTGGATCGGCGGGATCAGTCGACGGTGAGGTTCTTGGTGGTGTTGTCGAGGATCGTCAGCAGGTCCTGGTGCTCGATGGCGACGCCGCCGATGAAGAGGCCGTAGCTCCCCGGCCGGCCGGTGTCGACCACGATCACGTCCACCGTGTCGCCGGCGACGTCGCGGTCAGTCACTCGGATGTCGGTCCGGATCCACCAGGCGTCGTGGCCGTCGATCGTGGCCCGTTCCGATTTCACGTCCTGCGCGGACTCGAACGAGTTGTACCACCGCGAACTGGCGACACACTGCATCACGCTCTCCGCCGCCTGTTTGGTGCCGACGAACCCGTCGGACTCGCGGATCTCACCGACCGCGACCAGGGCGACCCAGGACGGATTGACGAAGGTGCCCTGGGAGCCGACGTCATAACCCCAGCTGACCCCGCTGGCCTGGAGATCGTTCTGCCAGCCGTCCACCCGCGGGAAGGACAGGCCGCCGCCATGCACCCGGCCGTCGGCGGGATGCTGGGCCCGGGCTCCCGGGTCGCCCTGCGGGCACGAGGTGAGTGGTTTGGTCGAGGCCGTTCCGGACGGGTCCGGGGTCGGCTCCGGTGACGGCGTCGGCTCCGCGGTCGGGCTGCGGTCGTCCCAGCCGGAGACGGTCGACGTCGGCACCGGCTCGTTGGTGATCGGCCGGGATCCCGTACCGACCTGACGGATCACGAAGAAGATGATCAAGCCGAGGACGACCGCCAGGGCCAGGGCACCGATGATCATCGGCAGCACCCGCCGACGCTCGGGCCGGTCGCCGGGGGTCGGCGCGCCAGGCTGGTCGGACGTCTGCTGCGACCAGGCACGGCCGTCCCAGTAACGGAAGCGGCCGGGGGCGCCGGACGGATCGGGATACCAGCCGGGCATGGACACGGCGACAGCCAATCACGCCACGGTTCCAGCTCCGATCGCGACCCGGCCGGTGGATCCAGGTTTCCGGCGAAGGTCAGGCTGTACGGCGCGGCTCGCCGCGATAGCTGCCGATCGACCAGAGGTTGCCCTCCGGGTCGGCCAGGGTGAACTCGCGGCCGCCGTACTCCCGGTCCTCCGGCTCAGCCAGGACCGTGGCGCCGGCGGCGACCGCGCGGGCGTAGGCCGGGTCGACCTCGTCGGTGACCAGGAAGTCGATCAGGGCACTCGCGTCGTGGGCCTGCAGGCTCGGCCACACGGTCGGTGCCGGAACGGTCTGGGTTTCGATCATGCCGCCGAGTCTGCTGGCGGCCGATGCCCACCGGCTTGGATATTTCGGAACTCCTCGGCGATCCAGGTCGACGGGTTGGTGCCGGTGAACTGGCGGAAGTCGCGGACCAGGTGGGACTGGTCGTAGAAGCCGCGGTCGGCAGCGACCCGGGCCAGGTCGCTGCGGCCGGTGCGCCGCAACTCGGCCGAGATCTGCCGCCGCGCCTGCTCGAACCGGAACAGCCGGCCGAGCTGCTTCGGCGAGACACCGAGCTCTTCGCTGAACAGCTGGCCGACCCGCCGGCCGCTGTAGCCGAGATGCCGGGACAGCCCGTCCATCGAGCCGGTGCCGCCGAACCGGGCCAGCCAGCGCCACGCCTCGACCAGGGCCGGCGACGGGCCGGCGACCCGTTCGGCCAGCTCGGCGCGACGCCGCAGATAGCCCCAGAGTGCGTCGAACCGCTCCGGCCAGCTCGCCGCCTCGGCCATCCGCTGCCGGAGCCGCTCGGAGTCGTCGCCCAGCACCGCCGCCCCGTCGCCGACCAGCTCGGCCAGCTCCCGGGTCGGCGGGCCGAACAGCCGGCGGGCGGCCAGCGGATGGACGGCGAGCTGGATCCCGCACTGTTGCCGCGGCTGCACGACGTAGGCCGGTCGCTGGTGCAGACCGCCGAGCAGCACCGCTGCCCGCGGTGCGGTCGCCGTCAGCGCCAGGTCCGGCGACTCGGCGCCGATGATCGGGGCCTCGTCCAGGGCGAAGATGAAGGTCAGGTACGGCGACGGCAGCCCCCGGTGCACGCCCGGCCGGTTGCCGGAACTGCTGTAGCCGACAGCGGAGGCGACCAGGCCCGGCAGCCGGGTCGCCGAGTCGACGAACTCGTACGTCCCCGGTTGACCCACCGCCTCGCGCTCCATCCGCTCAGTATCCTCCGCCGACTGCCTCGCCGCGGGCCGCAGCAGCGGGGGTGATCGGGAGTTGGGGCCAGTGCTCGACGTGGCGGAGGAGTTGCCGATCGTGGCTGGAGACCACGACGGCTGCCTGAGTCGGCCCGAGCGCCTCGGTCAGTTCGTCGACGTACGTGCCGAAGACCTCGCTGGCCCGCCGATCCGGCGGCAGCGCGGTCTCCTGCCGAAGGAAACCCAGCCGGGTGCTGCGCGGTCGCTGCACAGAGCCCGTGTCCGGCGCCAGCTCGCCCGCGGCCACGCTCAACAGCGTCGACTTGCCGGCACCGTTCGGGCCGGTCACGACGAGCCGTCCCCGGTGGGTGAGGGAGAAGGACACCGGCACCGCCAGCCGCCCGGCCACGCTGACCCGGTCGACGTCGAGGAGGTGCGCCCGGTCCGGGTAGCCAGGTCGGGGAAGCGAAACCGCTGCGGCGGCTCGGGCACCGTGACCGGATGGACCTCGAGCAGTTCCTGCCGCCGCCGCACGCTCTGCACCAGCCCCGGCGCTCGGGACGCCCGGCCGTGCTTGTTGCTGCCCTTCTCCGGCCGCCAGCCGGAGACCAGCCGGTTCTGCGCCGCGCTGAGACTCTCCTGCAGCCGGGCGTGCTCGGCCTGCTGCCGGTCGTAGTCCTGCTGCCAGCGTTCCCGTTCGGCCTGCCGCCCGGCCCGGTAGCCGGCGTAGCCGTTGCCGTACACCCGCGGTCGATCGTCCGGCGTCGGGTCCAGGTCGACCACCGTCTCGGCCAGATCCGACAGCAACGCCCGATCGTGGCTGACCAGGACCACGCCGCCGGCCCGGTTCCGAAGTTGTGCGGTGAGGAAGTCGAGCCCGCTCCGATCGAGATGGTTGGTCGGCTCGTCCAGCAACAGGAAATCGTGATCGGCGCCGAGCAGGCAGGCAAGCCGGACCCGATAGCGCTGGCCGACCGACAGGTCGCCGAGCAGCCGGTCCGGGTCGGTCTCGGCGTCGAGGGCCTCGAGGGCGATCTGGACCCGCCGCTCAGCGTCCCAGGCGTCGAGGGCTTCGGCCCGCTCCAGCGCGGCCGCGTAGTGCTCGGCGGCCCCGGCTGTGTCGTCGGCCAGAGCCAGTCCGGCCGAGTCGAGTGCCGCCAGAGCCGCGAGCGGTGCGGCGATCGCCTCCGCCACGGCCTGGCCGACGGTACGGCGATCAGCGGCGGACAGCTCCTGGTCGGCGACCCCGAGCGTGCCGACGCGCTGCACCGCGCCGCTGTCCGGTGCCAGGGTGCCGGCGAGGGACCTGCAGCAGGGTCGATTTGCCGCGGCCGTTCTCGCCGACGACGGCGACCCGCGATTCGTGATTGAGCACCAGGTCCACGTGCTGCAGCACGGGCGTTGCCCCGCGCGTCACGGAGACGTCGGCGGCGGTGAGTTGCGCGTTTCGGCGCGCAGGAAGACGGTGGGTGGGAAGGTCGAGCATTCGAGTCCTTCGAGACGACGCACCACCAGCCGTGGGCCGGGTGGGTGCGGAACTGACGGCGACCCACGAGGGGTCAGGGACGAAGCGGCCACCGCCTGGCTCGGAATCACTCGACGAGCGCGGTAGGCCTACTCAGCCGTCAGATGTAGATGTAGTACGAATGCACGGGTCCAGGGTAGAGCACGTCCGAGGGCCCGGTGAAGTCATTTTCCGCCCCGCCGCGGCCCGCTACAGTACCGTCCGTGAGAACGATTTCATGACGGCCGAACCGCAGCGCCCGACGCCGGGTCACCCGCTGGTCAAGATCGAGAGCACCGCCTTCGCCACTCGCGCGACGCCGTACGCGAGCGAGATCGGCACGGCGAGCGACGGCGATCTCTGGCCGACCACCTGGGCCGACGACGACGCCCTCTACACAGCCAACGGCGACGGTCGGGGCTTCTCCGCCGACGCGCCGTGGGCCGACATCGTCGTCAACCGGATCGACGGCACGCCGGAGACGGGACTGACCGGCGAGCGGCTGGCCGCGGGCGAGGACCTGGGTCCGGTGCTGACCGACCCGGACCGGTACAACCGCAAACCCACCGGGATCATCGCGGTGGACGGCGACGGCGACGACCGGGACGAGCTCTATCTCGCCGTCCAGGACCTGCGGAAGCCGGCCGACGAGGGTCAGCCGCCGCATCCGGCCTTCGACGACGCCCCGGCAGCGACGATCATCCGCTCGCTCGACCGCGGCCGGACCTGGCAGTGGCCGGCCGAGCCGATGTTTCGCGACTACGTCTTCACCACGATCTTCTTCCTCGACTTCGGCCGCAGCAACGCCCGGGCGTCGGTGCTCGGTCCGGACGGCGCCGACTTCGTCTACGCGTACGGGCTGGACCACAACTGGCGCGACTCGTGTAGCGACGCCGTCCCCGATCCGACCGATCTCTGGCTGGCCCGGGTGCCGGTCGGCGCGATCCAAGATCGGGACCGTTGGGAGTTCTTCGCCGGGCTCGACGGTGGTGAGCCGACCTGGAGCACCAAGACCGAGCGGCGGGTGGCCGTGCTGCACGACGAGCGGAGGGTCTATCCGGGCACGGTGACCGAGGACGGCATGTCGGTGATCTCCCAGGGCGGCGTGGTCTACAACCCCGGCCTGGACCGCTACCTCTACTTCTCCTGGACCGAATACACCTGGGAGTTCTACGAGGCGCCGCGGCCGTGGGGACCCTGGAAACTCTTCCTGCACAAGGAATTCGGGCCCTATCCATGGTGGGGCACCGATGCCGGGACGCCGGGACCGAAGAACGGCGGCTACGGGACGGTCGCGCCGTCGAAGTTCATCAGCGACGACGGCCGGACCCTGTGGCTGCAGGCGAACTGGTTCGTCGGCGTCGGCCATCCCCCCAACACCTACCACTACGCGCTGCGCCGGCTCGAGCTCACGCCGCATGCCGCCACCACACCGGACAATCCGGCCGATCCGATGATCAATCTCGCCCGCACGGAGGGCACCGTCGTGATCGACCGGGTCAGTCAGCACGGCCGGCCTTGGGTGATCAACGACGGCGCGACCGAGGCGGTGGAGGACAGCCGGGACGGGTCGCTCAAGGACACCGACCTGTGGGGGTACGAGTGGCCGCGGGCCCAGCGGTTCGACCGGATCGTCTACACCACCGGGGAGATCTCGGCCGACGGCGGCTGGTTCGCCGAGCCGCCGCGGGTCCAGGTGCGGCAGGCCGGTGCGTGGGTCGAACTCGCCGACGTCATGATCGAACCGGGCTACCCGGCCGACGCAACCGTAGCTCTCCGGACCGCCTACACCTTCAGCTTCGAGGCGACCTCGGGCGATGGGGTGCGGTTGATCGGTAAGCCGGGAGGGCCGGCGGCGTTCACCTCGATCGCCGAACTCGAGGTCTACTACGACGGCTGATCCCGCGACGGCTGGCAGAATGCCTTCACCATGACTTCACCCCACGGAGTTCTTCTCCTCCGCTGCGCTCCCCCGAACAACACCGCGGGGACCCCGAAATGAGTCGCCGCACCGTAGAGATCCACTCGCTGACCGAGTTCGATCAGCATCTGGCCCACACCTCGGCCCTGAACGGCTGGTGCGTCCAGGCGGTCGACCTGACCGAACGCGGCGATGATCTTGACCGGGTGATCGTCCGGGGCGCCGTCTTCCTCGGCTGCCGGTTCGGCTCCGGGGTCGAGTCGGACCTGCGGCGCCGGGGCGCGTTGATCTTCCCGACGCTGCCGTCGCTACCGTTCGATCCGTACCGGCCGCTGCCGTACACCGCCGGTGATCTCTACCTGCCGGCCGGACAGGCCAAGCTCGGCAGCTACACCGACAGCCCGGACGCCGCGATCTATGCCTGGTCGAAGGAGGGGCTCCCGGTCCCGGCGCTGGATCACTCGCTGGCGACCGCCCTGCATGATCATGCGATGGCCGACGCGCTGGACGAGGCACTGGCCGAGGTCGACCCGCGGCGGGTGGTCGGCATCATGGGCGGTCACGCGCTGTCCCGTCGCGACGACGTCTACTGGCAGGCGGCCGAGCTGACCTCGCGGCTCACCGCCGCGGGACGGTTGGTGCTGACCGGCGGCGGGCCCGGCGCGATGGAGGCGGCCAACCTCGGCGCGTACCTGAGCCCGTGGGCCGGCGCGCTGGACGAGGCGCGGTCGATCATGATCAAGGTGCCGGACTTCCACACCATCGACGACTGGATCGAGACCGGGTTCCAGGTGCTGGATCGCTGGCCGGCGGACCGGGCCGGCCGCAGCATCGGCATCCCTACCTGGTTCTACGGCCACGAGCCGTCCAACGTATTCGCCACCGTGATCACCAAGTATTTCGCCAACGCCCTGCGTGAGGACACGCTGCTGCACCGCTGCCGCGGCGGCATCGTCTATCTCCCCGGGCGAGCCGGCACCGTCCAGGAGATCTTCCAGGCCGTGACCGAGAACTACTACGCGACGGACTCGACCCGGATCGCGCCGATGATCTTGGTCGGAGTGGACTACTGGACCCGGACCCTGCCGGCCTGGCCGCTGCTCTCCGCCCTCGCCGCCGAACGCACCATGAAGTCCGTCATCGCCTGTGTGGACAGCGTTGCCGAGGCCCTCGACCAGCTGGAGGCCTTCGCCACCGACCGGCCGATTCCATGATCAGAACGAATCGACGTAGGTGAGGATGAACGCGGTGCACGGCAGCAGGTAGGCCGCCGCGAGCAGGGTCACCGCTCGGAACTTCGGCCGCTTCCTGATCACCAGGATCCGGTAGAGCACGAGCAGCACGGGGATCAGCACCAGGTGCACCGGGATCAGGGACGGCTCGCCACGATCCCCAGGATCGCCAGCACCAGCGCCAGCCCGGCGCTGCCGGCCCACAGCGCGAACCCGAGTTCGGACGTGGCGCGCGGACCCAGTACCACCGCGGTGGTCCGGATACCGGCGGCGGCGTCGGAGTCGTGATCGACCACCGTGGTGACCAGGTAGAGCGCAGCCACACCCATCGCGGCGACGACGGCGATCGGCCACGGGAACCCGCTCGGCGACCCGGTGATCGCGACCCAGCCGCCCAGCGGACCGAGCACCCCGACGGAGAACGCGTTGGCCGTCACATCCGCGCCCGGCCGGGCCTTCAGCCGCAGCGGCGGCGCGCTGTAGGCCCAGCCGAGGAGAACGGTCAGCGCCGTGCCGAGGGTGAAGAAGGCGCCGAGCGGCAGCGCCGCCAGCACCGCGACCAGACCGGCGACGATGCCGATGATCAGAGCACCCCGCGGCGAAATGTGCCGCCGCACCAGCGGCGAGCCGGCCTTGCGCGGATTGTCCAGGTCGCCGTCGAGGTCGTACGCGTCGTTGACCGCGAGCACGGCCAGCCAGAGCAACGGACCGGCGACCAGGAACGCATGGGCCATGATCAACTGCTCCGGCCCGCGGGGCAGGATCCGGTGCGTCGCCAGGACGAACCCCGGCTGCATCGCCGCGACCGAGAGCAGCCAGAACTGCGGCCGCGCCATCAGCAACACGTCGCGTGGGCTGAGCGGGCGGCCCGGCCCCGACTGCTGGCCGACCGCGTCGCCGGGGAGCTCGTCCCGGGTGGCAGCCACCGGCCGAAGGTCCGGCGCTCCGCTCGGCTCTCGTTGGTCCACGAGCCGCTCCTCCTCCGCAGGGGTCGCCGTCCGGCGACAGTCTCATTCTCGATCCCACCACCATCCCTGGCCTCACCACAACGAGTGACCTCGCTCCCCCGGATGAGGGAGCGAAGCCGATCACGATCTTGCCTGGCGGTCATCGCGGTGACCCGCGGGAATAGGTCCCGACCCGAACCAGGTTGCTCCATCGTGCACTTCGGAATCTCCTGGAACACGGCCGTCTACGGCTTCGACTCCGACCAACTGACGGGAGTCGCCCGGCAGGCGGAGGCCGTCGGATTCGAATCCATCTACTTCCCCGAGCACATCGTGCTGTACCCCGGTGCGGAGTTCGGCGGCCTGCCGTTCCCGGCGGACGCGGCGGTCGCCGACCCGCTGGAGTGCCTGTCCTTCGTCGCCGCGGCGACCGAGCGACTGCTGCTCGGCACCGGGGTGCTGCTGCTGCCGTACCACGACCCGGTGGTGCTGGCGAAGCGGCTCGCGACGATCGATCTGCTGTCCCGCGGCCGGCTGCGGCTGCTGACCATCGGCGTCGGCGCGCTGCCCGGCGAAGCGGCCGGGGTCGGCGTCGACTTCGCGACCCGGGGACGCCGGACCGACGAGGCGATCGAGGTGCTGCGGTTGCTCTGGGCCGGCGACGCCGAGGGTGTCAGCCACCGGGGCGAGTTCTTCGCCTTCGACCGGATCTGCTCCTTCCCCAAGCCCCAGCAGGGCGCGTCGTTGCCGATCCACGTCGGCGGCTCCAGCGCGGCGGCGGCCCGGCGGGCCGGCACGATCGGCGCCGGCTACTTCGCCGGCGGCCGGCTGAGCCCGCCGGAACGGGCCCGGCAGTGGCAGCGGGTCCGCGACACCGCGACCGCGGCGGGCCGGGATCCGGAGACCCTGGACTACACCAGGTGGGGCAACCTGGGCCTGAGCCGCGACGACGTGCGGGCGCTGGCCGACGAAGGGGTGACCCGGCTCGTCGTCTCGCCGAGCCCGGGGCCGCTGGACGAGCAGCGCGCGGAGCTCACCGCGTTCGCCCGCCGGCACGACCTCGGCTGACCGGCCGCCGAGGTCGGGCCGCGGGGATGATCATGATCAAGGGATCAAGATCAACTTCCCGGTGGTCTTGCGGGCGGCCAGGTCGGCCTGGGCCCGCGCGGCCTCGGCGAGCGGATAACTGCCGCCGATCCGGACCTTCAGCCGGCCGTCGCGGACCCAGCCGAACAGCTCCGTCGACCGCTCCAACAGCTCGCCCCGGGTGACCGTGTGGTCGCCCAGCTTGGGGCGGGTCAGGTAGACCGAGCCGGCGTCGTTCAGCCGTTGCGGATCGACCGCGGGCACCGCGCCGCTGGAGGCGCCGAACAGCACCAGGAAGCCCCGGCGCCGGACGGCGGCCAGCGAGTCGTCGAAGGTGTCCTTGCCGACGCTGTCGTAGACGACCGGCAGGCCGGCCCCGCCGGTCAGCTCCCGGGCCCGTTCGGCGAACCCGGAGTAGCCGACGATCACCTCGTCCGCCCCGGCCTCCCGGGAAAGCTCAGCCTTCTCCTCGGTGGAGACGGTCGTGATCACCCGGGCGCCCTTGATCTTGGCGATCTGGGTCAGCAGCAGCCCGACGCCGCCGGCCCCGGCGTGCACCAGCACGGTGTCGCCGGTCTGGATCGGGTACGTAGACGTCGCCAGGTAGTGCGCGGTCAGGCCCTGCAGCGGCAGTGCCGCCGCCTGCTCGTCGGACATTCCACTGGGCACCGCGAGCAGCTTGTCGGCCGGACCGATCAGCCGGCTCGCGTACGACCGCGGGATACCGGGCCAGGCGACCCGGTCGCCGATCTTGAACGTCGTCACGTCCGGCCCGACGGCACTGATCACGCCGGCCCCCTCGCCGCCCGGCGTGTAAGGGAACTGCACCGGGTAGACGCCGGTGCGCTGATAGATCTCGATGAAGTTGACCCCGACGCCGGTGACGTCGACGGCAACCTCGCCCGGGCCCGGCACGGCATCGGGCAGCTCGACCAACCCGAGCACCTCCGGCCCGCCGGCCGCACGATACTGAATCGCGTTCCCCATGATCATTCCCCTTCCGTTCCGGAGTTCGCCGACCGGGCCCGGCGGGCCGCGACGAAGGACCGGATGCCGAAGATCAGAAAGAGCACCGTGACGACGAACAGGATCACGCTCTCGATGATCGCGCCCGGCCGCTCCGCCGTGCCGGCGAACAGCTGGCCGATCTTGACCACGTTCATCAGCGAGCCGAGCGCGCCGATCAGCGCAAACACCAGCGCCAGGTGGATCGCGTGCCGGCGCAGCTTCTCCCGCATCGCCAGCACCCCGCAGATCCCGATCGCGATTCCGACGAAGGACGGGATCAGCGCGGTCACGCTGGCGGCCCCGGTCGCGAAGAAGGTGATCACGCCGGTCAAGATCAACACAACGGCAACAGCCTGGGTCAGTCTGGTCACCGGCTCAGACTAGGGCATCCGACGGACAGGCCCTTGTTCAGAGGGAGGGCTCCTCGGCGGTGGCCAGGGTGAGCACGGCTTCCTCGATCGCGTCGTGCTCCTCCAGCTCCCGTTCCACCCGGCGCAGTCGTACGGCGAGGTCGTGCTCGGGCTGGTCACCGGTCAGGTCGACCGCCGCCACCAGGTAGACCCGGGACGGGCCGACGTACACCAGGTGGAGGTAGGTCACCCGCTCCACCTCGGGGTGCGCGAGCAGTTTGCGCAGCGCCGCCTGACGCAGCGCGGGCTGCACCTGCTCGCCGACCAGGAAGCGCCGGTTCCGGTCGACCAGGAAGACCGCCACCCCCGGCCAGCAGGACCCCGACCAGGATCGAGCCGATCGCGTCCGGCACCGGCGATCCGGTGAGCTGATGCAGCGCCACGCTGCCCCCGGCGATGATCAAGCCCAGCAGCGCGGCCGCGTCCTCGGCGAACACCGCGCGCAGCGTCGGGTTGGAGGTCAGCAGGATGAACCGCAGGGTGGAGATCCCTGCCGGAACGCCTGAGTGAACGAAACCCCCTCCAGCACAAACGCGATCGCCAAGATCACGTACGCGATCGGGTAGTTGCCAGCCGGCTCGGGTTCGATCAACTCGGTGATCCCGTGCATGATCGACACCACCGCGCCGGCGGTGAACAGGCCGAACGCCGCGAACATCGACCAGACGTAGGCCTCCCGGCCGACCCCTCGGGTGCGCCCGGTCGCGCCGCCGGCCTGAGCGCCGGTCGGCGATCAACAGGAAGATCTCGTTGCCCGCGTCGGCCCAGGTCTTTCGGGGTCCCCGCGGCGTAGTTCGGAGGAGCGAAGCGGGGGAGGACTACGTCGTGGGGTGATCTGAGTGCGCGGCCTCGGCCAGCATCGCCGCCGACCCGGTGATCACCGCGGCCGCCGACTTCGCGATCGCGATCAGCAGGTTGGCGGCGAACGCGATGATCACGGTGAGCAGCGTCTCGCCGCCCTCCACCTTCGCCGGCGATCCGGCGTCCTGCACCGCAGTCACCCGGCCAGCCTAGTGCCGAGTTCTCGGCCGGATGTCGATCCGACGCCGTGCCCTTCGTCGGTGGGGTGAACGGGCCACCGGGTCCGATCGGAGTGAACGGAGCAAGCCATGCACGACCCCGTGATCGACCTCGATCCGCGCTACAGCGACGACACGGCGACGCCGACGAGCTGGGAACACACCGAGGCCGTCCTGGAGACGGCCCAGCTGTTCTGGATCGCCACCGTCCGCGACGACAGGCGGCCGCACCTGGTACCACTGGTCGCGGTGTGGCTGGACGGGCTGATCCATTTCAGTTCCGGACCGGAGGAGCAGAAGACGTTCAACCTCCGACAGCACCGCCAGGTCGCGCTGATCACCGGATCCGATCAGTGGTACGCGGGCCTGGACGTGACCGTCGAAGGACCGGCCGAACGGGTGACGGACGCGGATCGGCTGGAGCGGATCGCCGCCGCCTGGGACGCGAAATGGAACGGCTTCTGGGGTCGGCATCTCGTGACCGACGAGGGCTTCAGTAGCCCCAACGGCGGCACCGCCTGGGTCTATGCCGTCCGGCCGAGCAAGATCCTCGCCTTCGGCCGCGGCGCCGCCGGCTTCAGCCAGACCCGGTATCGCCCGCGGCCGGAGGAACCGCAGCGGCCATGACCTCCGCCAGCGCGGCCGCGCGGCGGCTGGCCAGCACTTCTTCCAGCACCATCGGCCGGCCGTCGGGATGGCTCAGCGGCATCCGCCAGTTCGGGTGCTCGTCGATGGTGCCCGGTTGGTTCTGCACCCGCCGGTCGCCCACCAGGTCGGGCAGCGCCACCGCCCGCAGCACGGCCGGAGTGCGGCCGAGGAACCGGTGCAGGGCGGCGATCACGGCCTCCTCGCCCTCCTCGCCGGCCCGTTCCTGATCGGCCCGCAGCTGGCCGCGGTCGCGCAGCTCGGCCAGCCAGGATTCGCGCTCGGCCCGGGCGTCGCCCAACTCCTCGGCGACGGTCCGTTCCAGCAGACCGAGCCGGTCCCGCAGTCGGACGTGGTCGCCGCGCAGGTAGGCCGCGGTCGGCGGCAGGTCGTGCGTGGTCACCGAGGCCAGGCAGGCGGTCCGCCACCGCTCGGCCGGCAACGGGGTGTCCGCCGCGTAGTCGCGTTCGAACCAGAGGATCGAGGTGCCGAGGATGCCGCGCTCCCGCAGCACGTCCCGGGCGGCCGGCTCGACCGTGCCGAGGTCCTCGCCGATCACCACCGCGCCGGCCCGCTCCGCTTCCAGGGCGAGGATGCCGACCAGCGCCTCGTGGTCGTACCGGACGTAGGTGCCTTCCTTCGGACCGCCTCCGCTCGGGATCCACCAGAGCCGGAACAGGCCGATCACGTGATCGACCCGGACCCCGCCGGCGTGCCGGAGCAGGGCCGCCACCATCTCCCGGAACGGCTTGTAGCCGCCTGCCGCCAACCGGTCCGGCCGCCACGGCGGCTGGTTCCAGTCCTGGCCGAGCTGGTTGTACGCGTCCGGCGGTGCGCCGACCGTGATCCCGGCGGCATAGCTGTCCCGGAGCCGCCAGGCGTCGGCACCGCCCGGGTGCACGCCGACCGCGAGGTCGTGCAGCACGCCGAGGCGCATCCCGAACCGGCGCGCGTCGTCCTGCACCCGGGCGAGTTGTTCGTCGCACTGCCACTGCAGCCAGCAGGTGAACTCCAGGTCGGGCGCATGATCATCAACGAACTGCCGGACCTCCGCCGATCGCGGATCGCGGAACGGCTCGGGCCACCGCCGGGCGTCCGGGCCGTACTGTTCGGCCAGCACCGACCAGGTGGCGAAATCGATCAGTGCCGTGCCCTCCCGGTCCAGGTAGCCGCCGAACGCGAGCTGCCGGCCGGGCGTCCGACCGGCCTCGAAGATGATCTTGAGCGCGGCCCGCTTCGCCGCCCAGGAAGCGTTCCGGTCGATCCGGTAGCCGATCCCCGGGGTGTGCAGCACCCGTTCCCGGAGCTTCCGGATCGTCTTGCGATCCTTACGGCGCAGCAGGGCGTACTCGGTGATCGCCTCCGGCCGGAGATAGATCGGGTTGGTGAAGCGCCGGCTGGCCGGCAGGTACGGCGACGGCTCCAGCGGCGGCACCGGCTCGGCCGCGTGCACCGGATTGATCAGCACGAAGTCGGCGCCGTGATCAAGACCGGACCAGGCTGCGAGGTCGGTCAGGTCGGTCAGGTCGCCGACGCCCCAGGACCCGGCCGAGCGGACGCTGTAGAGCTGGGTCGCGACGCCCCAGCCGGGCCGGGACTCCAGGCCGCCCGGCCAGCCGAGCCGGTCCGGCGTCACGATCAACGGGGCCGAGGCCCGCCGGTGACCGGCCTCGGCGTGCAGCGTGTGATAGCCGAGCGGCAGCTGGTCGGGCAGGGTGAATTCGAGCCGGGTCAGCGACCGGTCGTCCACCAGCCGGGTCTGCGGCGGCTCGTCGGTGCGCGGCAACTCGGCGGACCGTTCGCCGTCCTCCCGCTCGATCCAGACCCGCACCTCCGCGCCGGCCTCGGCATGGACCGCGACCGGGACCGACCGGCCCCGGACCAGGGTCAGGCACGGCGGCAGCATCGAGCGCCAGGGCCGCAGCGGCACCTCCTCCAGCGCCCGCCGGATCGCCTCCGGGCTCGAGGCGTCGACGTCCATCGCGGCCAGCACGGCAACCAGGGTCGCGGCGCCGACCTGCATCGGCGCACCCTGCCAGTCGTAGTAGTCGGTGGCGATCCGGTACGCCTCGGCCAGCCGGATCAGGTCGGGGTCCGCGATCGACACCCCGCCATCCTGGCATGCCGAGCGGCGGTCGAGGGACGGACTGCACAGGCGTCCACAGGCCAGACCCAGCCGGCACTGGGCTTGGTGCCAGCAACGGTGGCTCTGCTGGAGAGCCCGAACCGGACAACCAAGGGAGATCGAGCGATGAAGTCCAAGACCACCGTCGCAGCCGCCGTCGCCGGCAGTGCGCTGGCCCTGACCGGGATCGTCGCGGGCGCGACCGCCGCCGCGGCCGACCCGACGCCGACCCCGAGCGCCGGCCCGTCGGCGAGTAGCAGCCCGTCGGCCGATCCGAAGGAGGCGCCGAACGATCAGGACCGGCAGGGACCTGGCCGACACGGCGGGCCGGGCGGTGTCAGTGCCGCCGCCCTCGCGGAGAAGCTCGGCCTGACCGAGGACAAGGTGGCCGAGGCGTTGCAGGCCATACGGCAGGAGCTGCGGCCGGATCGCGACACCGCCCCGGACGCCAAGCCGGCCCCGGCCGAGTTGCGGAGCGAGTTGGCCAAGCTGCTCGGCGAGAAGCTCGGCGTCGAACAGTCGGCGGTGGAGCAGGCCCTCACCGAGTTGCGCGAGGCAGCTCAGGCCGACGGCATCGCGGCGCTGAAGGAGCGGCTGGCCGAGGCGGTCAAGGCGGGCACGCTGACCCAGGCCGAGGCCGACGCGGTCGTGAAGGCCGCCGAAGCCGGCGTCATACCGACCGGACCGGGACGCCGCTGACCCTGTTCGGTTCCCCTCCCGGCGTCGCCCGGTGCCTGGCCCTCCCCGGCACCGGGCGACGTCATTTCCGGCCCCGTGGATGTGAATCAAAACACTCCGCCGACCCTCGATCCGACGCCAAATCCGGGTGTCGGCCGCGTCTGTCAGGCTGTCCCCGGCGCGTCTCCGCGGGGCTTGAAGGGCGCTGTCCGAATGGCGGGCAGGTCGGTAGTTACAAACCTGTCATTTCCATATATGGTGGTCCTCACGCCAATCAGCCACTACAGGTAGGGAGGGTCCCCAACATGACCGTGACCAGCGAGATCCGAGTAGTCAAGCGGGACGGGGCCCTCCAGCAGTACGACGGGTACGAGATCGCCCGCTCGATCGAGGACGCCGCGCGCGGCCTCGACGACGCCATCAAGCGGGCCACTCAGATCCAGTCCGAGCTGGAGATCACGCTGTTCGACAAGATCACCACCGCGCAGCTCGACGAGGCCGTCATCGGCATCGCGCTGCAGAACGTCAAGGACGATCCGGCCTTCGACACCATCGCCGCGCGGCTGTTGATCAAGACCCTCTACAAGAAGGTGCTGGGCGAGACCCACGACCTGTTCGGTGACAGTGCGCCGGAGACGATCCAGGCGCTGCACCGGCTGAAGTTCGCCGACTACCTGACCAACGCGATCGAGCGCGGGCTGCTCGATCCGCGGCTGGGCGGCGAGATGTTCGACCTGGAGCGGCTGGCGGCGGCCCTCGACCCGACCCGGGACGACCTGCTCCGCTACATCGGCGTGCAGACGATGCGCACCCGCTACATGATCAGCGACCACGACCGCAACCCGCTCGAGGTGCCGCAGTACTTCTGGATGCGGGTCTCGATGGGCCTCTCGCTCAACGAGGAGGACCCGACCGAGGCCGCGCTCGGCTTCTACCAGGGCATGTCCCGGCTGGAATACCTGGCCGCCGGCTCCACGCTGGTCAACGCCGGCACCTCCTACGCCCAGCTCTCCAACTGCTTCGTGATGCAGATGGAGGACGACATCGAGCACATCGCCAAGTCGGTCCGCGACGTGATGTGGCTGACCAAGGGCACCGGCGGCATCGGCCTGTCGGTCTCCAAGCTGCGCAGCGAGGGCTCGCCGATCCGGTCCAACAACACCACCTCGACCGGCCCGATCCCGTTCATGCACACGATCGACTCCACCCTGCGGGCGGTGTCCCGCGGCGGCAAGAAGTTCGGCGCGCTCTGCTTCTACATGGAGAACTGGCACCTGGACTTCCCGCAGTTCCTCGACCTGCGGCAGAACGCGGGCGACCCGTACCGCCGGACCCGGACCGCCAACACCGCCGTCTGGATCTCCGACGAGTTCATGAAGCGGGTCCGTAACGACGAGGACTGGTACCTGTTCGACCCGCTGGAGGTCGACGACCTGACCGAGCTGTACGGCGCCGCGTTCTCCAAGCGCTACGCCGAGTACGTCCGGATGGCCGAGACCGGCGAGCTCAAGCGGTTCAAGAAGATCCGGGCCCGGGAGCAGTTCCAGGCCATCCTGATCTCGCTGCAGACCACCTCGCACCCGTGGCTGACCTGGAAGGACACGATCAACACCCGAGCGCTGAACAACAACACCGGGACGATCCACCTGTCCAACCTGTGCACCGAGGTCTGCCTGCCGCAGGACCGGGACAACGTCGCGGTCTGCAACCTGGCCTCGATCAACCTGTCCAAGCACCTGCGCGGCTCCGGCCCGCAGGCCCGGATCGACTGGGACCGGCTGCGTCAGTCGGCCCGCTCGGCGGTGCGCCAGCTGGACAACCTGATCGACATCACCATCTCCTCGGTGCCGGAGTCGGAGCGCTCCAACGCCGAGAACCGGGCGATCGGCCTCGGTGTGATGGGCTTCACCGACATCGTCGAGCGGATGGGCTTCTCGTACGAGAGCGAGCAGAGCTACGCGCTGGCCGACGAGGTGATGGAGTTCGTCAGCTACCACGCGATCGACGAGAGCGCCGACCTGGCCCGCGAGCGCGGCGCGTACTCCAACTTCGCCGGCTCGCGCTGGTCGAAGGGCATGGTGCCGTTCGACACCATCGCCGAGCTGGAGGCGGACCGCGGCGTGAAGGTCGACGTCGACCGGACCACCCGGCTCGACTGGGACGCGCTGCGGACCAAGGTCAAGGGCGGCATCCGTAACGCCACCCTGATGGCGATCGCGCCGACGGCCTCGATCGGCCTGGTCGCCGGAACCACCCCGGGCCTGGACCCGCAGTTCAGCCAGATCTTCAGCCGGGCCACCTCCTCGGGCAAGTTCCTCGAGGTGAACCGCAACCTGGTCAAGGATCTGAAGGAGTACGGCCTCTGGGAGCAGGTGCGGGAGGATCTGCTCCGGGCCCAGGGCGATGTCTCCAAGATCGACGTCGTGCCGGAGGAACTGAAGAAGATCTACCGGACCTCGTTCCAGCTCTCCCCGTTCGCGTTCATCAACGTGGCCGCCCGGGCGCAGAAGTGGATCGACCAGGCGATCAGCCGCAACATCTACCTGGCCAGCCGGGACGTCGGCGAGATGGTCGACCTGTACAGCGCGGCCTGGGACAAGGGCGTGAAGACCACCTACTACCTGCACATGATGCCGCGGCACACCGCGGAGCAGAGCACGGTGAAGGTGAACAAGGCGGCGGACCTGCGCGGCGAGTCCGCGAAGGAGTCCGGCGGCACCTCGACCGGTCGGCGCGGCTTCGGCTTCGGTCGGTCCGGCGGGCCGGCCTCCCCCGCTACCGCCCCCGAGCCGACCAGCCCGCAGCCGGTCGCGACCAGCCCCGAGCCCGTACCGACCGGTGCCGAGCCGGTCACCGCCCAGGCCGAGCACCGGCCGACGGCGGCGATCCGGGCGGTGGCCGCCCAGGCCCAGTCGGTACAGGTCGCCGAACCGGTGGCCGAGGTCGCGGAGCCGGCCCAGCAGGTCGTCCCGGAGGACACCGAGGAATTGGAGATCGTCGACGGCGCGTACTGCCCGATCGATCCCCAGGAACGGCTCCAGTGCGAGTCCTGCCAGTAGGGGCGAGTGCTGCCAGTAAGATCGCGTGCCGAGCTGTCAGGGTCTCTCCGCCTGACGCGTTGAGACCCTGACAGAGCGGGAAAGGAAGTCGATGACAAGCATTTTGGGCACCGGGATCACCGAGGGACTGCTGCTGAAGCCGGTCACCTACCCCTGGGCGTACGAGTTGTACAACCAGGCGGTGGCGAACACCTGGTTCCCGCACGAGGTCCAGCTCGGCGAGGACCTCAGCGACTTCGGCCGGATGACCGACGACGAGCGGCATGCACTGACCCACCTGATGAGCTACTTCAACCCGAACGAGTTGCTGGTCAACAAGGCCCTCGCCTTCGGGGTGTATCCCTACGTCAACTCCGCCGAGTGCCATCTGTATCTGGCGAAGCAGATGTGGGAGGAGGCCAATCACTGCATGGCCTTCGAGTATGTGCTGGAGACCTTCCCGATCGACCGCGCGGCGGCCTACGAGTCGCACGTCAGCGTGCCGTCGATGGCGGCGAAGGAGCAGTTCGAGGTCAGCTTCATCAAGCGGATGTCGGAGCAGACCCTCGACATCTCCACGGTGGAAGGAAAGCAGGACTTCGTCCGCAACCTGGTCGCGTACAACGTGATCTTGGAAGGGATCTGGTTCTACTCCGGCTTCATGGTCGCCCTGTCCTTCCGACAGCGCAACCTGCTCCGCAACTTCGGCTCCTTGATCGACTGGATCGTCCGGGACGAGAGCCTGCACCTGAAGTTCGGGATCAACCTGATTCTGACCGTGCTGGACGAGAACCCCGACGTCGGCACCGAGGAGTTCGCCGACGAGATCCGCGGGATGATCTTGAAGGCTGTCGAGATGGAAGAGGCCTACAACCGGGACCTGCTGCCGAACGGGATCCTGGGTATGAACGCCGACTACATCAACCAGTACGTGAAATATCTGGCCGATCGGCGGTTGGAGGAGCTGGGCTTCGAGGCTGCTTACAACGTGACGAATCCGGCCAAGTGGATGGCAACGGCGAACGACACCCTGCAGCTCGTCAACTTCTTCGAGTCGATCAACACCTCGTACGAGGTTGACGCTCGAGCCAAGTGATCTTCGTTCCCTGAGCCAGTGATCTTCGTTCCCTGAGCCTGTCGAAGGGCAAGCCCCGGGACTACGTCGGCTTGGTAGGCGGCGTAGGTCCGCGCGGGACTCTTGGGGAGCGCGGAGGTTCCGTCCCGCCCTCCGAACCCTGCGGCGCTCAGTGGGCTGCCGGATGTCTGTTAGGGGCACCTGGATGGCGGTACATCGCCTCTCGCTCGCCGGGCGCGGATCGTCTCCGTCGCGGGTCCGCGGTCCCGCTCCGCCTTCCGCGATCCTGGTCGGGATACGTTTCTCTACCTGTGGCGAGAAATCGCGCACCACCCCCGGACCGCGGGCATTTCTCTACCTGTGGCGAGTTTCGCACGGCGGGGATCTGGCTGGAGGGGGGGTGGTCGCGGGTGACGGGTCAGGGGGGCGGGGGGACGGGGCTTGATCAGGATCAGGGTGCTGGCCAGGAAGAGGGTTGCGGCCAGCAGGATGGCGCCGGTGGCGCCGGCGATTCCCGAAAAGATCGCTAGGGCGGCGGTGCAGACGATTTCGCCGGCGTATTCGGCTTGGGCCAGGAAGGAGTGGACGGTGGCACGGATGTCGCTGGTGGTGCGGCGGTTGACCCAGATCGTGGTGAGGGTGCGGATCAGGGGCATCGCGGCGCCGTGGGCGATCAGGATCGCGATGATCGCGAAGGTGAGGGTCGGGGCCAGGGCCAGCAGGGCCAGGCCGAGGGCGGCGGCGGAGCAGGCGATGATCAGCGCGGCGCGGGCGCCGGATTCACCGTCGAAGCGGCGTTCCACCGCGATCAGCGCCGCCGCGCCGGTGATCAGGCCGGCGATGCCGAGAGCGGTGAACCAGAGGGTTCCGCCGGGGCCGGTCGGGAAGCCGAGGTCGGTCAGCCGGACCGGGTAGATCCGGCCGAAGGAGTCGGCGGCGCCGTTCACCAGGATCGTGATCACCACCAGGGTGAAGCTGGTCCGGTCCCGGATGGCCAGCCGGGCGCCGCGGCGGGCGATCGCCAGCGCAGCTCGGACGTGATCGGTCCGTACCGGCGTGAAGTTCCGCTCCGGGAAGGTCAGCGCGACCAGGACACCGAGGAGCAGCATCGTCACGCCGGCGCCGACGATCGCGACCGGTCGGCCGACCAGGGTGGCCAGGCTGCCGACGGTGACCAGACCGATCGCGGCGCCGGCCAGTTGCCAGCGGGCCTGTCGGGTGAGCACCGAGGTGATCAACGCCGGCCGGTCCAGTTCGTCGGTGATCCAGGCGACGTCGGCGCCGCTGGAGAACGTCCAGGAAATGCCCCACAACAGCTGGGACAGCAGCAACAGCCAGAACGAGCCGAACAGGCCGGTGGTGATCATCGCCGTGCCCATCAGGGCATGCGCGATCACGATCGCCCACTTGCGGCTGACCGCGTCGGCGATCACGCCGGCCGGCAGCGCGAAGATCATCGCTGCCACTCCCTGGGCCGAGGCGATGATCAACAGCTCCGCGGGAGTGAGGCCGGCGTCGACGACCATGAACAGGCTGGTCGCCAGCCACCAGCCGTTGTGCAGGGCGGCGCGAGCGGTGACCCAACCGAGGAACAGCCGGATCAGTCGTCGGGAGGTCATGGAACTCCTACCTGACGAGGGCAGGAAGCACCCTCTGGCGGACGGCGAAGACGGGCCGATCGGTCAGGAGGTCATGATCACGGAAGGTAGCAAACGCCGACTCGGTCGCGCGACGGAATTCAGGTCACCCGGACGCTCGAGGTCAGCTCGGCCCGCTGCCGGGCCGCCTCGAACAGCAGGACTCCGGCCGCCGTCGCCGCGTTGAGGCTGTCCGGGCCGCCGACCATCGGGATCCTGGTCCGGATCTGGGCGTGACTCACCCAACGGTCGGACAGGCCGTGCTGCTCGCTGCCGATCACCAGGGCGGTCGGCCCGGTCAGGTCGGCATCCCAGGAGGCGACCGAGCCGGCCGGTGTGCCGGCGACGACTCGGATCCGGTGTCGGTCCAGCCAGGTCAGGGCCGTGTCCGTGTCGGTGATCGCCAGCGGTACGGCGAACAGGTGGCCGAGCGAGGCGCGGACGACGCCGGGCCCGAATGGGTCCGTCGCCGGGTCGCAGATGATCATCCCGGTGACGCCCGCGGCACAGGCCGTCCGCAGCATCGCACCGAGATTGCCCGGCTTCTCGATCCGCTCCACCACCAGCAATAGCGGATCGGCCGGGCCGGTGATCGGCAGCCGCTGCAACGAGGTGGCGAAGATCTTGCCGACGGCCAGCAGGCCGTCCGGCCGATCCCGGTAGCTGATCCGGTGAAAGGGGGCAGCGGCGAGTTCGACCAGCTCGGCACCGCGCCGGCGGGCCCGGGCGAGCAACTCGGCCTCGTGCCGCTGCAGCCACAGCGATGGACAGTAGTAGACGGTCTGCAGCTCGACTTCCGGGAGCGCGCGGGCGAGCTCTCGGTAGCCCTCGATCAGGAAGGTGCCGGTGCGCTGCCGATGCCGGGGCAGCCGGAGCCGGACCAGGTCGGCGACTCTTTTGTTGGTGCGCGACGTGATCACCGGATCCGCGCGCTGAAGGGACAGAGGTGCGGTCATGATCATCACCCGAACGGTGCGGACGTGGACGCCGCCGGACGCCTCGACCGGGCTCCGGTACGGCGGGAAGGGAATTCTCCGGACCTGGTGATCGGAATCGATCAGCAGCGGGAGTGGATCAGCGACCTGAGCGGTCGGCGATCAGGGTCAACTCAACGATCGGGGACCCGTCCGGTCTCCCAGATCGAGGCAGAGCCGGTCCGCGCTGCGAAGTCGATTCTCGCGCTGATCATCGGCAGTCCTTCCAGTCAGCAATGACCCTAGGCATCCGGCGCCGTCGATGCCAGCGATTTTCCAGGCCGACGCAGCCGCTGGGCGCCGAGCAGGATCAGGCCGGCCAGCACCGGATAGACGGTGAGTCGCTCCAGCACCCCGGCGACCCGGCTGAGCACCCGGGGCGGATCGGCGACGACCGGGCCGAGGAAGACCAGACCGCCGAACAGGCCGATCAGGCCGAGGACGAGCAGGATCCGGCGGGGCGAGATCCCCGGCCGGCGGGTGGCGCTGAGCAACGTGATGGCGATGGCGCCGGCCGTCGTACCGCCCGCCAGAGCGGCCGACTCAGAGCCGTACGCGTTCCACTGCGGGACGATCCCCTGCACCGAGACCAGCAGGCCGCAGACCACCAGCAGCCCACGGGCGGCCAGCACCGGCCACCGCGGCCGGCCGGCGACGACGAACAGCAGCGCACCAGTGATGATCATCAGGCCGACCACGATCAGGGTCAGATCGAGCACGGGGAACAGCGGTGAACAGTTCTCGTACCGCGTGTCCGGCACGGCACAGCCGGTGGCGCCGAGGTCACTGATGGTGATCCGCCAGGGCTCGAACCGGTCGTACGCAGCGAGGCCGGCCCAGCCGATCGCGGCGATCAACTCGGCCACGACGAGCAGGCCGGCCGCGATCCAGCACCAGCCACCGAGCCGCTGTCGCACCATCACGCCCCCCTGTGACAGAGCGTAGCGAC
Organism: uncultured Actinomycetota bacterium; assembly: GCA_963746025.1. Classification (GTDB taxonomy): domain Bacteria; phylum Actinomycetota; class Actinomycetes; order Propionibacteriales; family Propionibacteriaceae; genus Microlunatus. Next base: position 537,010 of record CAVUZU010000004.1, on the reverse strand, counting down.
GCCTGGCTCAGCTCCGGCGGCTTTCGCCGGATCGGCCGGCCGCGACTCCGGTCCGCCGGATCAGGTCGGCCGCCTGCGCCGGTGCCAGGTCGGGCACGGTGCACCCGCCGCGCCGGCCGGCCTCGCTGGTCGCGGTCAGCGACAACAGGTCCGACCGCCGTTGCAGCGGTGACTGACTGATCCGCCAGCCGATGATGCCGTCGTGGGCCAGCACGGTGGTCCGCCGGTCCAGCAGGCCGGATCTGATGATCAGGTGGCCGGACCTCGATCCGTGGCCGAGGCTGCGGTACGCCGCGCCGCCGAACAAGATGGCCAGCGGCACGGTGCCGACGACGGCGATGCCGACGCCGAGCCACCATCCCGGCTGGCCGGTAGCCACCGCAGTGATCAGCAGACCCGCCGACATGATCATGAAACCGGCGAAGCCGCGATCGATACGGCGCCGCCGGGCCGCCGGTGGATGCCGGACCAACTCGGGGTCGGCCAGGTCCGGGGCCAGCGGCAGCACCCGGCCGGCCAGTTCGGCCGCCTCGGCGCGCGGAATGACCGGGGTCAGGTAACGCATCGAGCCGGACTTGTTCTCCTCGTCCTCCTCCGCGGCGGCCGACACCGACAGCGGCTCGACCCGGGCTCCGCCGGCCATCCGGCCGAGCAACGGTTCGGAGAGGATCAGCCCGCGCAGCCGGCGCAGGTCGAGCCCCAGCCGGCGATGAGCGAGCAGGCCACGCTCCATCGACAACCAGTCCCGGCCGGACCGGGACAGCCGGAGCCGCCACCATTCCTCGACGAAGACGATCATGCTCAGCGCGATCCCGAGCAGGATCAGCAGCACGACGCCGGCCAGCACCAACTGCCAGAGCGGCCACGGGCCGAGCAGCTGCGCGGCCCAGGCCCAGACCTGTTCCGGCTGCAACCCGAACACCCCCAGCCCGCGATAGCCGACCAGGGCCAACAGGGCCACCCCGCCGACGCCCCAGACGGTCAGCGGGGCGTACCGCAGCCAGTCCCGGCGGAAGACCAGCAGGGTGTCCGGATCGGCCTCGGTGTCTTCCTCACCCGCGGAGCCCAGCTCGGCCCGGAGGCGATCCGCGTCGGCCACCCGCAGCCCCGACAGCGTGATCGTGTCCTGCTGCGCGGCCTGCCCGGCGGACACCTTGACCCGCTGCAACCCGAGCAGCCGTTGCACCGGGCCGGCAGTGGTCTGGACGCTGCGGATCCGGGACCGGGAGACCGACTTCCGGCTGCGGAACAGCCAACCCTTGGTCAGCTCGAACCGGTCCCTGGTCACCCGATAGCGGGTGGTGATCGCCGTGAACATCTCGAAGATCATCAGCAGCACGAAGACGCCGCCGACCACCGCCGACCGGATCAGCGACTCCGGCTGCAAGGTGAAGCCGCCGAGCAGCCAACTCAACAGGGCCGAGCCGAAGGCGGGCAGCAGCCAGGTGAGATTGGCCGCAAAGGTACGCCGGCTGGGCCGGGTCCAGCCGATCACCGGGTCCGGGTCGACCTGGACGGCGGCAGTCACGTGCCGTCCTGATCCGTCAGTCCCGCGGCGGCCGCGAGCCGATCCACCAGGTCCCGGCCCCGCTCGGCGTCGAGCCCGGTAATGATCACCGGGCCGGCGGCCGAGGCGGTCGTCACGGTCACGTCGACCAGCCCGAACGACCGCTGCAGCGGGCCCTGCTTGGTGTCCACCGTCTGCACCCGGCTGATCGGGGCGATCCGCCATTCCCGCCACAGCCAGCCGGTCGCGGCGTAGACCCGCTCCTCATCGACCTCCCAGCGATGCACCCGGTAGCTGGCCGGTGGGACGATGACCAGCAGCGCGACCAGGATCAGGGCGCTGCCGGCGAGGACGAGGCCGGTCGGCACCGGCCAGCGGGACCAGGTCCAGAGGCCGGCGGCGACGAGCTCGGCCGCCAGCACCACAACCGCCAGCACGGCGAGCTGAGCCCGCCACCAGCCGACCGCCCGGCGATCGATCCGCTCCCCCGGCACAGCCGGGAATTCACCGGTCGCTGGAGGCTCCATCGCGGCCTCGGCGCGGACCGGTCCTGAACTGCTGCCCACAGCACCACCTTTCCGATACTTCCGATTCGATACGCTCGAATCGATACAGTCGATTCGATACGACTGCATCATAACCGCTGTTCTGCTACGGTTGCAATACGAGTGCATCGGAAAGGGGCGCGCCGGGTGCCGAAGGTGATCGATCATGAGGCCCAACGCGAGCAGCTCGCCGAGGCGGTCTGGCAACTCGCCGCCGGCCGCGGGCTGGAGTCGGTCAGCCTGCGCGAGGTGGCACAGACGGCCGGGGTCTCCCTCGGCCGGGTCCAGCGCAGCTTCGCCAGCAAGGACGAGATGCTGCGCTTTGCCCTGGCCCTGATCAACACCCGGGCGGGCCGACGGGTGGAGCAACGAGTGCTGGCCCTGGGCGATCAGCCGTCCGCCGCCGACATCCTCGGAGAGTGCCTGATCGAGGTGCTCGGCGTGCAGGAGGAAGCCCGGCTGGCCATCCGGGTCCAGTTGGTGTTCTTCACCCGGTCGATCCACGACGAAGAGGTCGCCAAGATCATCCGCGGCGACGGCCTGTCCGAGCTGTATCCGTTCACCGCCGACCTGATCACCAAGCTGATCAGGCGCCGCGGCGAGATCGACCCGATCAAGGAGGCCGAACTGCTCTGGTCGACCTCGATCGGGCTCGGCACCGACGTGGTGATCGGCCAGCGGGACCCTCGGGAAGCGGCCGACCTGCTGGACTACTACCTGGTCCGGCTGCTCGGCCCGTCCGGCTGGCCGCCGGCCGCGTACATCGCCGGCCGACTGAAGCCTTGACCCGCCGGCTCGGTTACTCCGCTTCCCAGGTGCCCATGATCACGGCCCGGCCGAGGCTGTGTGAGAACAGGTTGAACCCGAGGTAGGCGCAGCTCGCGTCGGCCGGCAGTTCGAGCGATTCGACGTCGACCGCGTGCACCCCGAAGTAGTAGCGGTGCGGGCCGTGTCCGGGCGGCGGCGCGGCGCCGACGTAGCCCGTGAAGCCAGCATCGTTGGCCAGTTGCAACGCACCGTCGGGAAGTCCGGCGCCATCCTCGAGCCCCGCGTCGGTGGGCAGCACGGTCGTCGACACCGGCAGATCCGCGACGGCCCAGTGCCAGAAGCCGCTGGTCGTCGGCGCGTCCGGATCGAAGACGGTGATCACGAACGACTTCGTCTCGGCGGGGAATCCGGACCAGGACAGTTGCGGCGACCGGTCCGCTCCCCCGGCACCCAGCCGACCGCTGACCTGCGGCAGGTCGAGCCGGGCACCGTCGACAAGATCATCACTGACCAGCCCGAAGGGCGACACCGAGCCGATCACGTCATAGGGGGTAGCCATGGGCCCACACCTTAGCGATCCGGCCGCCGAACCGGTGATCGACCCGGATCAGTTCCCCCGGTCCTGCCAGGTGCAGATGCAGGCCTCGTTCCCCTCCGGATCGGCCAGCACCCAGAACGCCCGGGCCGCGCGATCGGACAGCAACCGGCCGCCGGCGGCCAGGGTGGCGGCGATCCGCCGGTCCGCCGCGTCGTGCGGGACGGTGACATCGAGGTGGATCCGGTTGCGTTGCGGCCGAGGCTCGGTCAGCTGCTGGAACCACACCGCGGGATGCAGTCCGAGCGGATCGACCACGGCCCGAATCCTGCCGTCGTCCTCGGCGGGCGCGTCGACGTAGTCGAGCACGGCGGCCCAGAACGGCCGTACGGCAGCGATATCGAGGGCATCGATGGCGATCTCCAGGGTCGTCGACCGGGTCGGTTCGCTGGCGATCACGCTCCCCGCGGCCAGCCGCGACACCGTGCGGCAGAGTTGCAGGTCGGCCTCGCTCAGGTTCTCGATCGATCGCGTCGTACACACCACGTGCACCAGGTCCGGCGCCCGCAGGTTGATCATCGGATGGTGTCCGAGTCGATCGGCGGCCTCGGCGATCCGGCCGGCCAGGGCGCCGGCGGCCGCGTACGACCCGCACCGGAACCTCGCCTCCGCCCGGCCGAGCAGGAAGCGCCAGTCCGGCAGTCCGAGGCCGTCGAAGGCGGAGGCGGTGACCCGGCGCGGACTGTCGTCGACCATGATGGAACAGTAGCCGGAACACGGCCTAGAAGAGGTCCGGCGTCGCCGGCGGCCGATCATCGAGGAACGCACTCACCATCGGCACCAGCACCGCGGTCTCCGCCAGGATGCCGATGTGCGAGGCCGCCGGCAAGATCACCAGGCGCGCGGCCGGGACCTGCTGCAACATCCCGGACCCTGCCGCTTCCTCATCGCCGCCACCGCGCAGCCTGAACATCGCCAGCGCATGCTCGGGCCGCACGGCATCGGCATCACCGATGATGATCATCGTCGGCGCGGCGATCGATCGCAGTTCCGCGTCGCTGAGCTGCTGATCATCGATGCCGAAGATCTTCATCTTCTCGACGTAGGCGTCGAACGCCGCGGCGTCCGGGGTGTGCTCCAGGAACGCCTGCTCGACCGGCGAGCCGGCGAACACCGCGGCGTCGAGACCGTCGATGACCTCGAACACCGACGGATACCAGCCGTCCTTGCGATAGGCGGCGGACAGCGACACCAGCTTGTCGACAAGCTCCGGGTGCCGCAGCGCGAGTTGTAGTGCGACCCCGCCGCCCTGCGAGAAGCCCAGCACGGCCGCGCGCTCGACCCGCAGTGCACGCAGCAACGCCGCGGCATCGTCGCCGAACTGCTGGTACGACAGCGGCCGTGACGTGTCCGGGGTGCGGCCGTGCCCCTGCTGGTCGAAGCTGATCACGGGGCGCCGGTCGGCGAAGGCCGACACCCACGACGCCATCGAGCGGGTGGCCATGAAGCCGCCCGGGATGATCAACAGTGGAATTGAGCTTGACTCGCCGAGCTCGCCGTACACCTCGTAGTAGAGGTTCAGCCCGTTGATCGGCAGCCGGCCGCTGCGCGACGGTTCCGGCGGCTGATCACTCACGAAGCACCGTTGGGGCCGTAGAACCGGGCGATGTCGGGCGAGTCGAGCCACTTCGTGTAGGCGGGTGCTTTGGGCCAACCGTCCGGCGAGTCCTGCCAGTCCTCCTGGCGGCCCCACGGCAGCAGATCGATCAAGGGGAACATGTGGCTGAGCTGCTCGGTGCCGCGGCCGTTGGTGTGCCAGGTGCGGAAGACCCGGTCGCCGTCGCGGAGGAACACGTTGACCGCGAACCCCGCTCCGGACGGCGCGTCCACGTCGGCGCCGAACGGGCTGTCCGACGAGGAGTACCAGTCCATCCGGTTGCCGACCTTTTCCTTGTAGGCCAGGGCTTCGTCGATCGGCCCATTGGTGACGATCACGAACCGGGCGTCGTAGTCGTCCAGGAAATGCAGCCGGACGTACTGCGAGGTGAGCCCGGTGCAGCCGCCGCACTGCCACTCAGCGCCGTCGGACCACATGTGGTTGTAGACGATGAGCTGGGAGCGCCCGTCGAAGACGTCGACCAGCCGGATCGGCCCGTCCGGGCCGATCAGCGTGTAGTCCGGCAGCTCGACCATCGGCAGCCTGCGACGCTGGGCGGCGATGGCGTCGAGTTCACGGGTGGTGGCCTTCTCCCGGATCCGCAGGTCGTCGAGCGCGGCCTGCCACGTCTGCCGGTCGACGACTGGGGGTAGTGCGCTGGCGGTCTTGTCGGTCACAGTTCCTCCCGGTGTGGATAGAGCTCTTCTCAAGGGACTGACCCGAGTCGACCGCGGAAGTCATCGGGTGACGGGAAGATCCAGGTGGCTGGCTTCGCCGAGGGTCAGCGTGAAGGTCTCGCCCGGCGGGCCGTGGTAGCTGAAGCAGGAGCCGTCGTGACCGGCGACCGCGATCCGGATCCGGTGACCGGACCGGAGCAGCGCGGAGACCGGAAGGAGCTCGATGACCAGGTCGAGCTCCGCGCCGGGTCGGACCGGCAGCCGGTCAGCGCGGGCGAAGCTCCGCGGTACGCCGAGGCCCGCGGGTTCGGCCGGCCCGGTGGTCGCCCGCTGCAGGAACCGCAGACAGCCCTCGGTCAGGTAGGTCACCGCGCCGTCGGGCCCGACCTCCTCCAGGTAGACGTACGCCACCCCGTCGGACCCGGTCGTCGCCAGCCGGAGCGTCAGCACGGGAAATCCGAGCAGCTGCAGGTCGGCCGGAAGCGGCGCGGAGGTGAAGGTCAGCAGGGATTCGTCGGCGATCCGCCGATCGGGATAGGTCGCCCCTTGGCCGAGCTCGCCCGCGAGCCACCGGTTGGTGGGGCCGGTCGACGCGTCGGGATCGACCGGGTGCCGCACGGTCGCCTCGGGACCGGCCTCCTCGGTCAGCTCGCCGGTCGCCACCGGAAACAGCCGCCGCACCCGGAGATCCTCCGGCGGCCAGGCGTCGACCGTGCGCCACCGATCCGTGCCGAGGGTGCTGAACGTCAGCGAGCCCGAGCCCGACGGCAGTCCGGAATCCGCCGCCAGGTAGCGCGCGAAGAACTCCACCAGCCGACGATCCTGGCCATCCGAGCCGGCGAAGTCACCCGCCAGCGGGCCGCCCGGACGCAAGGTGTCGGACTGGGTCCGACCGCCGTGTCCCCACGGCCCGATCTCGACCGTCTGGTGGTTGGCCAGGGTGGCGAACCGGGTCAGCGCGCCGGCCAGGAAGGCGCCGTCGATCCAGCCGACCCGGACCAGCAGCGGTAGGCCGGTCGCGGCGATCGCCAGCCGCGCGTCAGCCGGCGCGGTGATCGTCCAGTCGAGCCCGTCGACCCGATCGTCGCGGAACGGCACCTGGTCCATCAGGTCGTGCACGTCGGTGTTCGCCTGGTGCTCCGCGATCGCCTCGGCCAACAGCGTCGGCCCGTCCGAGCCGTCGACCGGCTTGACCGGCGGCGGCAACTCGAGTTCGGCCACCGGCAGCCCCTGCAGCTCGGCCAGCCGCTCGGCCGCCCCGCTGACCCCGTCCTTGACCTGGCTCTCGCACATCCAACGGGCGAACCGGCCAGACGTTGCGGCCCCACCCGGATAGAAGAGTTGCCGATACGGGTCGTGCGGGCTGAACAACGCCGCCACCGCAACGACGTGCGGGTTGCCGAGGCGGGCGACGAGTTCGGCGGCCTGGCCTTCGTAGGAGGTGCCGTAGACCCCCACCCGACCGTTCGACCACGGCTGCGCCGCCACCCGGTCGATCAGCTCCCCGTAGTCGGCGATCTCACGTTCCCCGAGCTCGCTGGTCCGGGATCCGAACGACGCCCCGGTGCCGCGCGCATCGGCCACCACGAACGCGAATCCGGCACCGTTGAACAGGTCGCCCTCGGCCCGGTTGGCGTCGGTCTCGGGCCCGGCCCCGGCGCGATCGTCGGCGCGGTGATAGCGCGTGGTCCGGACCACCGCGCCGATCGCCTCGCCGGCCGCGATCCGCTCGACCGGAAGCCAGACATCGACCGCCAGCCGCACCCCGTCGCCGACCCGGACGTACAACGACTGGAGCCGGCGTGCCGGGTCGAGGACCATGGCCGCCATCCTGGCACCGCCCGCCGCCGAGACGGTACGGCGTATTCGGCCAGGTCACAGCTGGCCGGCCAACTCCTTGGCACCCTCGACGGCGATCTCGATCGCTCGGGCCGCGAGCGGCGACTGGGTGCGGCCGGTCGGCCAGTAGAGATACCAGGTGCTGACCGGTGACGGCTGCAGCCGGTGCAGGCGAAGCCGGTCGTCGGACCAGGCAGCGGAGCCGTGCAGGCCGAGCCGGGGCAGCACCGCCGAGCCGATGCCCGCCCGCACCATCGACACGATGGTCTCGTGGCCGGTGGTCCGGAAGACGATCCGCGGCCGGGCGCCGCGACTCGCCAGCTCCCGCTCCAACCACCGTTGGTGCGGATTGGGCGGCCAGGCGACCATCCGGACCTCGTCCAGCAGCTCGACCGGCACCGGACCGTCGGGGAACAGGCCGGCGCCGGTCACCAGGACGTACGGCTCGTCGAACAACTCGACGTGCTCGACGTCGCCGTCGATCCGGTCGTAGTGGAACAGCAGATCAAGATCACCGATCCGCGCATCGCCCGGCTTCACCTCGGCCAGCCGGATGTCGCAGCCGGGATGCTCACTGAGCAACCGATCGATGACGGCCGGCAAGATCAGATTCGTCGCGCCCTGGAAGGTGCCGATGTCGATCCGGCCGTTCCCCGCCCGGAACCGGTCAACGGCGTCGGCCAGCACCTCGGCCTTGGTCAGCAACTCCCGCCCGTGGGCCATGATCACCTCGCCCAGCGGGGTGATCCGGACCGGCCGCGGACCACCGGGCCGGTCGAAGACGGCGCCGCCGACGGCCCGCTCCAGCGTGGCGATCTGCTGGCTCACCGACGACTGGGTGTAGCCGAGCCGGCCGGCGGCCCGGCCGAACGTCCCTTCCTCGGCGATGGCGGCCATCGTCCGCAGGTGACGCAACTCGATGTCAGCCATCGCACAAGAATAGGGAATGGCGATCGACTTGATCGGAAATCATCGCTTTCCTTGATGTGTCGCGGATCCTAGGGTCATCGACATGACGACCAACCACACGGGGCCGACCACCATCGAGCGGCAGAAGCAGATCGTCCAGGTCAACCGGGTCGACCTCTGTGTCGAGACGTTCGGCGACGCTGCCGATCCGGCGATCCTGTTGATCATGGGCGGTGGCGCCTCGATGGACTGGTGGGAGGACGAGTTCTGCGAGCGGCTGGCGGCGGGGCCGCGCTTCGTCATCCGGTACGACCACCGAGACACCGGCGAGTCGGTCAGCTATCCGCCCGGCTCGCCCGGCTACACCGGCCAGGACCTGATCACCGATGCGATCGGCGTGCTCGACGTTCTCGGCGTGGCCACCGCCCATGTCGTCGGCCTGTCGATGGGCGGTGGGATCGCCAAGACCCTGGGCCTCGACCACTCCAGCCGGGTGTCATCCCTCACCCTGATGTCCACCAGCGCGGGCGGCGCCGACCTGCCGCCGATGTCCGACGAACTCCGCGCGGCCTTCTCCGGCGGCGTGGCCGAGCCGGACTGGTCCGACCGGGCCGCCGTGATCGACTATTTCGTGGAGGATTCCCGCCTGTACGCCGCTCCGTCGCGCCGCTACGAGGTCGAGGCGATGCGAGCGTTCTTCAGCCGGGTCTACGACCGCACCACCAACATGGCCTCCGGCATGAACAACTTCATCGTGTCCGGCGGCGACTCCGAGCGGGACATCTCCACCCTGACCATGCCGACGCTCGTCCTGCACGGCACCGAGGATCCGATGTTCCCGTACCCGCACGGGGAGGCGCTGGCGAAGGCGATCCCGGGTGCCCGGCTGGTGCCGATGGAACGGACCGGCCACGAGATCCCCGAGCTGGCCTGGGACGTCGCGATCCCCGAGATCCTGCGGCACACCGCCGGCTGACCAGGGTCAGCGTGGCGTGCCGAACCAGGTGCTGAGCGCCGTCCGCAACGACTCCCGCTCGCCGCGGTCCGGCCGCGGCGCAGCGGTGGCCCAGGCGACGTAGCAGTCGGGGCGGAGCAGCAGGGCGGTGGCGGGGCTGTCGGCGGCCCGGGCGGGGACGACGTCGACCCGGTCCCGCCACCCGTCCGCCTCCGGCGTGATCGACGCGTCCTCGGTGAGATCGATCAACAACGGCCGGGCGGAGGTGGTCAGCTCGGCCAGCCGGACCGGGCCGTCGCCGGTGTCGAGCAGCAGATCGGGAGCCCAGCGGCCGACGAGCGGATGGCTGTCGTCGATGCCCAGGTCGTAGCGGATGTCGGCGCCGGCCATCGTCTTGGCGAGGTGCTCGGCGTTGCGCTGGTCCTGGAGCAACTCGGTGAACAGGCCGCGCAACGCGGTGACCTCGCTGCCGGGGGCGAGCAGGGCGAGTTGGGCCTGGCTGTGCAGGGCGACCCGTTCGCCGACCGGTCGCCGCTCCGTGTCGTAGCTGTCCAGCAGGCCGGGCGGCGCCCAGCCGTGGATCGTGGCCGCGAGTTTCCAGCCGAGGTTGACCGCGTCCTGCAGGCCGAGATTGAGCCCCGGTCCACCGACCACGAAGTGCACATGGGCCGCGTCGCCCACCAGCAGCACCCGGCCGTCGGCGTAGCGGTCGGCCAGCCGGGTGTTGACCCCGACCCACCGGCTCAACCGGTGCGGCCCCTCGCCCTCGGGAGCCTCGATCGGCAAATCGGTGCCCAACACCCGCCGTACGCTCTGCCGGAGCTCCGGCAGGCTCACCGGCAGATCACCGTCGACGCCGTCCGTCGTCCACTCCACGGTGAACAACAGCGCCGGCCGGGACGGTAAGGCGGCGAAGGCGAAGACCCCTCGTTCCGTCCGGTGGTGCAGCGGCGGGATAGGCCCGTAGCCGGGCAGGTTCAGGCCGCCGGACTTCGCATCGATCAACTCGTCGGGGACCCGGACCTCTGCCAGGCGGGACACCACCTGCTCCGCGCTGGCGCCGGGAAACCCGATGCCCGCGAGCTTGCGGATCGTACTGCCGCCGCCGTCGGCACCGACCAGGTAACGACTGCTCAGCCGATAAGGACCGTCCGGGCCGGCGACCTCGATCGTCACCGCCTCGTCGTCCTGGGCGAAGCCGGTCACCTCGTGCCCCCGACGGATCTCGACGCCGAGGTTGGCGGCCCGTTTGGCCAACTCCGCGTCGATCCGCAGTTGCGGCACCAGCAACATGTAGAGCGGGTTGTCCTCGACTGCCCGGAGGTCCAGCGGCAGGGCGCCGAAGATGAACATCGGTGCCGGCCGCGGCGGCTCCGCGGTCTCGGCCAGCGGCTGGTACAGGCCGCGCCGGTCGAGCATCCGGACCACCTGGCCGATCAGCCCGTTGGCCCGGTTCTCCGTGGTCGGCTCGGGCAGCCGTTCCAGCACGATCGGTCGGATCCCGGCCAGGCTCAGCTCACAGGCGAGCATCAGCCCGTTCGGCCCGGCTCCGGCGATCACGACATCGGACGGCATGGTGGCACCCCTCGGCTCGCTGGCAGTTGTTCCTCGAGTCTTCGTCCAGACGCCCGCCGACGACAGGACGGCGACCGGCCACCTGGCGGACACTTCGTTGGGGAATGGATGTCACTTATTAAGTGACAAAGAGACAGGATGATGGCGACGGTCGAATGGCTCGCGCACTTCAGACAATGGTGCTGGCCCAAGACAAGGTTGTGGAGCCGACCTTCTCCAGCATCGAGGAGTGGCTGGGCAACAACACTCAGGATTACTACGACATCCTCGCGGCCACGGGCCGAGGCTCCTGGCAGCCAGAGAACGACGCATCACTCTGGGTGAGGTTCAACCTGCGCGCGCATCACATGCAAGCGCAGACCGTCCGCCGACGCTTTGACGAAGCAGAGACACAGTGGCGGAGAATCGACGAATTGCTCGGGTCGCACAAGCTCAATGAGCGCGTCGGTGCCGCACTCTTCGACGCACTCCTTGGTCTCCGCGTCACTCGACCCTCATATGTGAAACTCGCTGGCCTCGATGAGCGCACTGCAACCCGGGACCTCGTCAACGCCGCCGACCTCGGCCTGCTCGAAGCACGCGGCGAGCGACGAGGGCGGCACTATGTCGCCGGCGAACCGCTACAGCTGATCCGAGCTCAATTGCGATCGGAGCGGAAGCCACTTGCCGACCCGTACCCAAGCCTGCTCGGCGAGATCCGACGAGCGATGCCACAGAGTTAGCGCATCCGTGCCGCGAGCTGCCTGTTACCGGTAGGCACGGGCCTGGGCGAACTGCTCATCCAGCCAGTGCTTGATTCCGTCGAGCCGTCCCATGTTCCCCCTCAGTCGCCGGATCTGGCATTCCCAGCGCCTCGCTCGCGGTGCTGGCCGATGACGAGGTGGTCGAGCGAGCCGCCGGCGTGCTCAACCTGCGCACCAGCGTGGCCGCAACCACCGATTCGGTGTTTCAGATCGGTTCGATCACCAAGGTCTGGACCGCGACCCTGGTGATGCAACTCGTCGACGACGGCCGGCTCGACCCGGAAGTACCGGTTCGCGGCTACCTGCCGGATTTCCGCGTCGCCGATGAGGAGGCGAGCGCGGTGATCACGCCGCGGCACCTGCTCAGTCACACCAGCGGCCTGGAGGGCGACCTCTTCGTCGAGGTCGGCCGCGGCGACGACGCGATCCAGCGGTATTGCGCCGAGGTCGTGCCGGACGTGCCACAGCTCTTCCCGCCGGGCGAGCGGTTCTCGTACTGCAACACGGGATTCATCGTGCTCGGCCGGATCGTCGAAGTGCTCAGGAACCAGCCGTACAACGAAATCTTCGGCGCGCGGCGAGACGGACCGCAGTTGCAGTGGGGTGGCCAGCCGCTCGACCAGATCCCAGGCGATGCGGATGCCGCAGGTCGAAGTCCCCTCGACCGGCGGGTTCGACGCGCAGTGGGGGTTGGGCTGGGAGATCGAGCACTGGCCTGGCGGACCGGTGATCGGCCACGACGGTGGAACGATCGGCCAGAGCGCCTACCTCAGGATCGCCCCTGAGCACGGGGTCGCGGTCGCTCTGCTGACCAACGGCGGCCAACCGGCCAAGCTGTTCCGCGCCCTGTTCGGACCCGTCTTTCACGAACTGGCCGGGATCGATCTGCCGCCCCAGCCCGAACCGCCCGAGCAGCCGGAGCCGGTCGATCCGCGCCGCTACGTGGGCCGGTACGAGAGCCGGGCGAGGAAGATCGACATCGAGGCCGACCCGAACGGCGATCTCTGGCGCGTGTCTCGCCTGCAGCACGAACTCGCGGACATGCTGCAACAACCGGCGCCCGAACGGGATCGGATCGTCCGGCTGACCGGCGACACGTTCATCACCTTCGGCACGACCCGGCACGACACGTTCAGCTTCGTCGGCGACGACGGGACTGGCCGGGCGGCGTTCCTGCACAGCGGCGGCCGGGCCGTTCCGCGGGTCTAGGTTCGCGGCTGGTCGCCACCGATGCCAAGCGTCCTTCGGCACGCCTCGGCGCCCCGCAGGACGATGTCGTCGCCTCGAGTGCGGGTCCAGGTTTCCCGGGTCAGTCGCCACCGCTCGAGGAGCGCGGCCGCACCGCGGCGGGTCGCCCAGTCGGTCCCGTTGTGCTCGTATCCGAGCGAGCGGGAGATGCCGTTCGAACCCGCGTTGTCGAAGAACGCGTCCGAGCCGGCTTCGGCAGCCCCCAGCCCATCGAAGGCGAGGTGCAGTGCAGCACGACGCATCTCCCGCCCGATCCCTCGACCTCGCGCGGACCGCGCCAGCCAGGAGAAGGTCACGACGGTCCGGAAGCTGGCGAAATGATCACCGACGATGTCCTGCATCCCGACGGGCTGCCCGTCGACCAGCACGGCGAAATACAGGCGCCACTTGTCCGGCCCAACCGAACCCCGGCCGCGCCAGACCGCCCGCAACCAGCCGGCGACGCGCTCGTCCGGGTCTTCCGTATAGAGCGACATCGGGTCGTCGTACGGAGGTGGGTCCGCATCGGCCTCGCCCGCTCTGACCAGCGGAGCGAGTTGATCAAGCAGATCGTCGGTCGCCGCGCGGAGCTCGAGACGAGGGGTGGTGACCTGAAGGGCGAGTGGCGGGTAGGACTGCATCTGCCGGACAGTAGAGCCATCACGCCGGACCGGCAACGGAATACCGAGGTCAGCCGGGATCCTTGACGATCCGCGGCCCGGTCGGCAACACTGACCGAACGGCGACGGACCGGTCGCCGAGCCGTGGAACAACCGCCCCAGCCGGGTTCCATCGTGCGAAGGGGATTCAGCCCTCTCGGTCGTCGATTTCACAGGCCATGCCCACACCGTGTCGCTGGGGGACGAAGGTGGGACGCGTTCCGTCACGGAACTCGTTCAGAGGTGTCCGAGTGAAACCGACTCTGAAAGCCGAGGTCCACCCATGAACGACCGAACTGCCGGCCCTGCTCCTGTCGATGCGACGCCGACCCTGGCCCGGATCGACCCGATCGCCGGAGAACTGATCACCGAGACGTTCGACTACGACGGCGGCCGGCAGGTCACGGTGTACGTGCCGCCGGATCCGCCGGAGGCCGTCGTGTTCGCCGGTGACGGTCAGTTGATCTCGCAGTGGGGCGGCTACCTCGAAGCGGCCGAGGTGCCGCCGACCATGATCGTCGGCGCCCATCGGACCGCCGACGAGGACCTGCGCATCAAGGAGTACTCACCGTCCTTCGACGAGGACCGGTTCGCGGCTCACGAGAGCTTCTTCGTCGAGGACGTCCGGGGCTGGGTGGGATCGCGGTTCGGCCTCACCCTGCCGGCCGATCGTACGGCGGTGTTCGGCGTCTCGGCCAGTGCCGAGCTCGCGCTCGCCTTGGGAATAAGGCATCCGGATCGCTACGGTGTCGTGTTCGCCGCCTCACCGGGCGGCGGCTACCGGCCGCCGACCGAGCTGCCGAGCCCGCTCCCCCGCAGCTATCTCGTCGCCGGCACCCAGGAGCCGTGGTTCCTCGAGAACGCCACCCGCTGGGCGGACGCGCTGCGTGCCGCCGAGGCCGACGTGGTGCTGACCGAGCGGGCCGGTGATCATGGTGACCCGTTCTGGCAGGCCGAGTTCTCGTTGATGGTGGCCTGGGCGTTCGGCGACTGACCGGGTCGGGCACCGACCCGGCCGGCGCCGTTGATCATCTCCGGAACGCCGCCCGGGTCGCGGCCGCGGACGAACGGAGGTAGTCCGGGTCGTACCACTCGACCTTGCCGCCGTGGTCCCGATCGATGTTGCGCCGGTAGTCGAAGCCCATCAGGTAGAGCGGCCGGACGGCCAGCACGCCCTCGAGCCGGTCGAGTTCCGGTCGGCTCGAGGTGCCGGCGATAGGCGTCGACGGCGGCGGTGATCAAGTCCTGGTCGAGCCAGGTCACCCAGATCAGGTACGCGAGGTCAGCCAGCCGCGGACCACGGCCGGACGCCTTCCAGTTGATCACGACCGGACCATGATCACCGAGCACCACGTGATCAACCGCGTGCGGCAGGTTGCCGTGCAGCAACGATTCGGGCAGCCCGTCGCCGTCGTCGGCCGTCCGCACCGTGTCCCGGAGCTGCTCGAACCGTTCCCGATGGGCGGCCGCCACTTTCGTGTCCACCGAGTCGAGGAACGCCAGCGCGGCCAGCAGATCCTGCCGCGGGCCGCCCGCGCGGCTGGGATCATCACCGCTCGCACCCCCGGGCCGGCTGACCGACGGGTCGGGCGGCAGCGCGTGCAGCCGGCCGAGCAGGTCACCCATGATCGCGAACTTCTCCTGCCCCGCGGGGATGGCGTCGCCGTCGACGAAGCGGGTGACCAGGACCGCGCTGCCGTCGAAGTCGGACACGGCATTCGCGGCCGCCAGGCGTTCGGCCGGGAAGTCCTGTTGCTCCAGGAAACGCAGGATCGCGGCGTCACCCTCGACGCCGACCCTCGGCCTGGCCGGCGGATAGGCGCGAGCGATCCAGGGGGCGCCGTCCAACCGGTCGACCCGGAAGACATAGGTGTTGTGCACGCTGAGCTTCGTCGCCGCGACCGGGTCGATGCCGTAGTGATCACGAAGGTGATCGAGCAGTCGGTCCGCGGCGGGCTCGTGGTGCATCCGAGCCCGGAGGCCGACGAGATCGGTCAACGATTCGGTGTAGCGCTGCCCGGTCTCCCGGGCGTGCCGCCGGACGACCTTCTTGAAGCTGCCGTCTTTGGTCATGGAACCAAGTCTCCTCGCCGAGTAGGAGGCTGTCGGACCCGTAGGCTTCAGGTCGGCACTCAGTCGCCGACGTACAGGCAGAACGGGTGCCCTACCGGATCAAAGAGCACGCGGACATTCCCCTGAGGCTGATGGTCGGCTACCGTCGCGCCCAGCTCGACCGCGTGTGCGACCGCGGTGTCGAGTTCACCAACCTCGACGTCCAGATGGATCATCATCTGCTGGTTGCCATCCTGCGCTGGCCAGACTGGCCGGACCCACTCAGCCGAGGTCTGAGGCTGAAACGCCAGGTACGCCTCGGAGCCGCCGGGCACCGCCAGTACGAATTCGTTCGGCTTGTTCTTGAAGATCTCCCAGCCGAGCATCTCGGCGTAGAACAAACCCAACGCTTGCGGGTCCGGCGCATCCAAGACGACGCCCCACCAGTGTCCCTTGTCAGATCTTCCGCGAAGCATCGTCGATCGGCTCCCTTCCCGGAGGAAACCCAGCATGGCAGCTCGTACTGGACAGCTAGTGGCGAGATCTAGTTCGCCTGCGCCGCGAGTTGCCCGCAGGCACCGTCGATCTCCCGACCCCGGGTGTCTCGTACGGTCACCGGCACGCCGCGCTTCTCCAACCGTCGAACGAATTCCGCCTCATCCTCGGGACGGGAGGCGGTCCATTTCGAGCCCGGGGTGGGATTCAACGGGCACAACAGTATGAAACCTGTACCCTCAAGCCGCTCTCGCTTGATCTCAACCGAAGTCTTCTATTCACGGACGATGCCAAGCCTCCTTCGGCACGCCTCGGCGCACCGCATCGAGTGCGGCGGGACTTGCCCGCTCGCGGGGATCGCCCGCCAGCCACTGCTCAGACGACGGATTCGGCGAGATTGTTGAACAGGGCGTGCAATCGCTCGCAAGCCTCGTTGAACCGGGTTGTGGAGCGGTTCTCGACCCACCAGGCGAGGTTGTTGTAGCTGACGGCGACGACGCACTTGCTGAACACCGCTGGGCCCGCAATGGCGCATGCCTGGTCACGCAACATCTGCATTGCCGTCAGCGATGTCCCGGGATAGACGAAGCACTGGCGGTACAGGTCGGCCAGATCTCTGGCTCGCGTGCCTCGAGCAACGGTCTCGGAGTCGATAAAGCAAACCTTGCCCTCGCGGGTCAAGATCATGTTGGAGCTGCTGTAGTCGCCGTGAACCAGGTCCGAGACCGGGAGATGGACGGAGCCAAGGCGCCGGATTATGTTGTCTCCGTGGCGAACCAGCGCGGCACCCGACGAAGTTTGGGTGCTCACCATGGCCTTCCACGGGTGGTCGCCGGTGACAACGGACTCCAGTTGCGCGGAGTCGTCGGCTGCTTCGGCTTCAGCTAGACCAGACTGAAGCGAGTTCGCATCCACGATGGCCCGTATCGTCTGCGCGTCGAGGAGCGAGATCGGCTCGCCGGCCACGTACTCCTGGATCAAGAACGCTGTCCCGTCTTGCAACGAGCCGGTGTACAGCCAGGCAGCGCCGGGCCACCCCTGACTGACAGCGCGATTGACGATGAGCGCCGCCTCGAGAAGCAGCTTCGCTTTCCGTGGGTCCGGTTGGACCTTGAGTACAAGTCTTCGGTCGGCGGAATCGGCGACCAGTTGGGCGCCTTCTTGCTCACCGCCAGAGAGCCGGCAAAGCACTTCCAGGTCCAGTCCCGTCTGCGCTTCGATCTCCGCGACCTGCAGATCCACAGGCCGAGATTAGACGTCGGCGGCAGGACACACGATTCACCTGGGCCGCGAGCTACCCTGCTCGAGCCATCCCGACAGCGATCCTCTGCCCGCCGTGGGCGCGGCGTTCTACACTCGAGCCATGACATCGAGGCTTGCGGAGTTCATTGAGGCGGGCTATGCACTGACGCCGGACGAGCGTCTTGAGGCCGCCCGAATGCTGCGGCTGAGTGTCGATCACGACACCGACGGCGATCAGGCAGAGATCGATGCCGCATGGGACGACGTGATCGACCGTCGCGTGGAGGAGATTGTCAGCGCAAGAACCGAGACCGTCGACGGCCGGGCGGGGCTTGCTCGGATTCGAGCCGAGCTCTCAGCGCGTCGCACGTGACGTTTCGCTGGCGCGAACACGAACAAGCTCACGCAGAGTTGCGCGAGGCGGCGCTGTACCTCGACGAGGTGCGCGAGGGTTGGGGCCAAAAGTTCGCCGATGCTGTCGAGGCCGCCGTTGAAAGCATCTTGGATTCTCCAGCCAGTTGGGGTCTGCACGGCGGTAAGCGTCGATCACCACAGGTCCACACCAGAGGCGTCGCCGGCTTCCGATACAGCATCAAGTACATCGTCCGAGGCGACGAGGTGATCATCATCGCGTACGCCCACGAGCAACGCCATCCCGACTACTGGGCTCAGCGTCTGAGCGATTGACCCGCCGCCACCCGAATTCTGCATGGCGCCCACGCTGCTGTCGCCCACCTACCGACCCGGTGACGGCAGACACGTCGGGGCGGATTGGTCACACAGAGAGCTAGTTCACCTGGGCCGCGAGTTGACCGCAGGCGCCGTCGATCTCCCGGCCCCTGGTGTCGCGTACGGTCACCGGCACGCCTCGCTGCTCCAGCCGGCGGACGAACTCTTCCTCGTCTTCCCGGCGAGAAGCGGTCCATTTCGATCCAGGGGTGGGATTCAAGGGGCAGAGCTTAAGCAAAGGTGCACCTTATTCACGAACACACGATGGCCGTCTACCCCTGAGCCTCATGCCACTGACTGGGGAGACCCCCGAACCGGTAGCAGTAGCGGCGCCGCCGGTCGGAGGCAGCACATCGTCATGGAACCTGCGGATCTGCGGCGGCACGATAAACAAGTAGGCCGGACGTTGCTAGGGCATGGGGATGTGGCCGCACCTCTGTGACGAGCCAGTCAGGACTCGAAGTCCCGCCTTGGCTGCCCGTAGTTGCGGCCTTCGATCAACACCACCACCTGCAGAACATCAATTCCGTCGACAATCAGAGGTGCACGAAGGGTGAACGCCGACAACGGCTCGCCGTTGGCTCGCAGCGTGCCGAACCTACGGATCCCTCCGACACGCCCGTGCACAGCACGTCCAGCGTCTACCCCCATCACCCCGCGTCGCCAGTCGGCAGCCATGTCGGCGGCTGGACCCGTGGGAAGCGTCATATAATCCCCGCCAGCAGGTGCAATCTGGTATTGCCCCTTCGGTTCGTCCTCCAGCCTCGTTAGATCATTGCTGACGTAGACCTCGTGGTCCTGTAGCAAGCCCTCCCACAGGTTCTCCCATGCTGCCTGGAACAAGCCCCCTGATGCATAGCGCATCCCCAGATACTCGGCCGCAAGTGCCCGGTACATCTGGGCATACCTGAACCGGGCCTCAACTATGAATGCGCGTGAGCCCCAATCCTGGGGGAGCCACGTAGCCCGCTGGTCCTTCGCGTGAAAGATCGCGGTCCGGAGATTCTTGTAGAACTCCTGGTGAATCGCCTTGTGGATCGGAACGGGAGGTCCCGTCTGGCTCACTGGGCCAAAAGGGACGAGAGAAACCTTGGTTGCCGCGACGCCGAGTGCCTGCTCGAGCCAGGCGCTGTCGCCGCCTGACCCAGGTGATGGATGGACCTTACTCAAGAGAGACTCGATTGCCAGGTAGAGGTTGCGGAACGAGTCGTACAGATCGATCGACGCCTCGGAGGCACGGTAGTAACGCAGACTCTGGTGCCACGCCCTGGGCCGCGACGGTTGGTTTACGAGGTTGCCACCTGCGTCGCGTACGCCGCCTGGCGCGGAGCCGGCCGCCCGGATCCGGGTAGTGATCTGGTCACGCCCGACTACCCGCAGAACGCCGCCGATCTGCGAGGGCCAGCGCGCCAAGTAGGGCTCGTTCTCGTGCGCGATGTAATGTGGCCTACCACCATTTCCGAAGTGAATATCGATGGCTCGGTTGGCGGCTTCCCGCCCGTTCTTGTGGACCTGATCGAACGACGCCCCAGGGATGGCCCTTACGACGATGTACCAGCTGCTTGCAGGGAGCACCACCTCGCATCCATCCGACAGGGTGTGGACGAACTCCTTGTCGTCTGTCTCCGACGTGAGTTCGAAGACAGCAGCGCCCAGCGATCCGAGGTCCAACTCTCCGAAGCTCGACATGTACCTAATCCTGGCGGCTAATTGTCGGGAGCCCAGGTCTTGAGGAAATCCGCAAGCGCCGAAATGTCCGGATAGATATAGGAAAGACGGTAGCCGAAACGAGACTCCATTACATCGCGAATCTCCTTCTTCGCCCGAGCTTCAATACGGAAGCTAAATGTCGGAGCAAAGTTTCGAGCAGTGTATCGCGGTATACGAGTCGGCTTCAACATCTTCGCATAGATTGACGACGAAGCAAGGAGGTCAGCCCGACGCCAGTATCGGTTTTCATCAATCTTGAAATAGGGCGAGGTTTTCGATGACGTCATGGGAACACCGTCAAGAATGAATGCCGCATTCTGGGCTGAAATTCGAGGATCGTAAGCCGGCGGAACCCAGATGCGACGCCGTGCCCCTGTTCCCCAGTCAAGTTGCTGGCGGGTGACATTATCCGGGAGTAAATGCCAGAATGGATCTCGAGCTGCCCCGAGTTCATCGAGCTGAAGGGTTGAATCGGGCGCTGGACTTTTCCCAACGTGAGCTACAGGTTTCGTCGCGAGCGCAAATAGGCGCGCATCGCAGTCCTCCTGTGCCTTATCAGACTCAACCGCGAACCACGCACCGATATAGGGATTCTTGGTCACATCGATGAGACGCGTTGGACCGCCCGCGTGCTGGATCCGCGCAAACGTCTCTAATGCCGAGAGGTGATCGAACCGCCAATCGGACCTAGCAATTCTTAAGATCTGCCGTTCCGCTGAGACCATCTGGTCCTCATCGGGGTATCGTTGCGGAACCGTCGGCCTGTCGGAAGGCGACACAACGTTGTTCACGTCCATCAGGTGTCGAAAGAGGTGGCTATGAAGCCCCCAATTGGCATTCCTGGCTCCCCGCCAAACGAGTGGCAACTCTGGGGTTTTTCCGATCAACCTGGTAATCGCAGCATGCAAGTCATCAAAACTTGAAATGACTTCCTCGGCGCCCCGAAAGTAGTCATGTGGAGACTCCAGTTCGGGTGAGTAGGCACCTGCGACCGCGTCGAGTTCAGCATAGTCCTGCGGATTTGTAAGCGCAGGCACTTCATCTATGTGTCGAGCGATCGCACTGAGAGCCGAGAAGTCGAGGGAAGAAGACGCGACCGACGCCGCAATCGAACTCAAACTTGCCAGAGTCCCCGCATTTATCGCGGAGATCGATGAGCCCATGCTGGTGGCAAGATGCTGCATCATATTCTTGGCCGGATCAGAGGCCATCGCAGCCAATAACTGCGAGATATCAATGCCACTGAAGCCCGCACGGCGACGGGCCGAACTCCGACCTGACTCACTGGACGTGGTTTCGCCTGTAGGTTCATCCGCCTCTTGATCGTCCTCATCTGAATCAGACGCATCATCTTTGGCCATGGAGGAGAGACTATCGTCCGGGACCTTGCCTATGTCCCGTTACGGATCATTGCGGCACTTGCTCACCCACGGCGCCCGGCGTCGTTCCGACTTAGCTCACGTCTGCCGCGAGTTGACCACAGGCCGCGTCGATCTCCCGACCGCGTGTATCGCGGACAGTCACGGGCACGCCCCGCTTCTCGAGGCGTCTGACGAACTCTTCCTCGTCCTCACGCCGCGAAGCAGTCCATTTCGATCCGGTTGTGGGATTCAAGGGGCACAACATGATTAAAGGTGTACCCATGATCGATGGCCAGGATTGCAGCATGAGACAGCCTGATCAGCGAGGACCCGAGGGACTCCAGGATGGCGTGGTGCCCTCCACAGCTCGGCGTGCCCACGAGACAGGGTCGAGGCGCAACGCCGCGCTGGAGCATGGAAGGGGTCTCGGCGATCCCCCCGCACGTCATCCGAACCATGGCGAACGCGGAGACGGTGGGATCGAGCCGTCAGCCGCCGTCTCGGTCACCTGGCAGTCTTCGGCGACCGTCGCCGCCGTGGCCGCTCGGCCAGACATCGCACACACGTGCCCCAGATGCGGCGTCGAACCCGGGGGCTCAACTTTCTGGGCAGTATTCGCCCGCCGTCTGACGATACCGACTACATTCACCTGCAGGATCATCCCGAAATGAGACAATGTGGATATGAAGTCAGGGGGCTGGCGCGCTGGCGCGATACCCGTGCCGTCGAATGCGAGCCTTGGCGGGTATCTGACAGACTTACAGAACCGTTTCCCTGTGGTAACCCAACACCGGCGACTACTGAACGATCTTGGGTCCCAGATGGTTCACGCCCAACGAGTCGACCAAAGCGGCCTCCAGAGGTGCAGCCTGGCACTGGTCCGATTCAGCGGAGCGATAGAAGCCGCATTCGGCTTGACGCGGGAAGTTGCGTTCTTCTAAAGCCCTCACTCGGATCTTCAGATTCGCGAAATTGAGGCCGCCAAGAACGCGTTGCGGAATCTCTCACGGGATGTCACTCCAGATCCGATATTTGTCTGGTCCCCGGATGATCGATCTAGACAGAAGTTGGACGACTGGTCAAAATCCGGTTTGGAGCTCATCCCCCTCAGCTCAGTTGAACGCAACGATCCAGTAGAGTTCATCTCCTTGCTGCGTGACCACATCTATGCGCGGGATCTCTTCTATGAATCGACCCCAGTCCACGGTGACAGGTTCTTCGGTCGGCGGCAGCTGCTTCGGAGCTTGCACGACGATATCAAAAACCAGCGCGTCGTTGGATTGTTCGGTCTACGCAAGGCGGGCAAGACTAGCGTACTGTCCCAACTTCTCGACGAAATCTCCGATGACAACCGGATCGTATTTCTACGTGACCTTGAGACGCTCCCATCACCCCCTAACGACCCGATTCCAGGACTGATTAAGGACCTAGTCGCAGACTTGCAGGACGCGCTTAGCAGGAAGGGGTTGCGGCACCGGAGAATGTTCGCCCAGCTAGGTGAAACGCCGAACTCCTCTGAGTTCCGCCGCGCGATGCAGGCATGCCTGCGCTATCTCGCAACGGAGCACATCGAAGTCGTTCTGATGCTAGATGAGATCGAATACCTAACGCCAAGCGATCGAATCGACATACATGAGGGAGATATGTCATCGATCGCACAGTTCTTAGGTGCCCTTCGGAGTCTTGTGCAGGAGAACCGCAACTTCACGTTCATTCTCTCAGGCTTGACGAGCGCGATCGTTGAAGGGGGCCGACTCTTTGGTCGCCCTAATCCGCTGTTCTCCTGGGCGAAATCGAACTATCTGACCCCTTTTACGCGGGGTGAAGCTGATGAACTGGCCATCTCCGTTGGTGGCCGCATGGGAATTGACATCGACAGCGGTGCCCTTGAGGCCTTCTTTGAAGCGACCGGAGGTCACGCATTCCTCTATCGAAGTCTCGCTTCGGCGGTCGTCAGAACACTGCCGACCGACGTGTTCCAGCGCACAATAGCAAGATCGGATGTTCTTCGCGCGCTCGAAGGTTGGAAACGAAGCGTCGTCGGCAACATCTCCGAGATGATGAGCCATGTGAAGCGCTATTACAGTGTCGAGTCAATCCTCTTGGAAGTGCTGCAGACCGACCCTCAAGAGTTTCCGTCGATTTCGGCGGAATACCCTGCTGAACTACAGCACCTGTTGAGCCTGGGTCTCGTCGAGCACCGAGATAGCCAGTACCAGTTGACCACAGTCTTGGAGTTGCTTTGAGCCTCAATATATCGGAACTCGCGAAGACTCGCTCCATGACCCTTGCCCAGTCTCTAGTTCGTTTTCGGCTCACCTTTGTTCAGCTAGGTGCCAGCTTCGAACCCATGCGTTCGGATCTTCTAGCCGGCATCGGTGCAACTGAATGCAGTGTCTCAGAGCTGGTGAATGGTGACAACCCGCCTGAAACCACCCAAAAGCTCGTCGTTACGGATCTCGAGAGGAGTCTCGACGACGAACGCTCCCCAACTCTTGGCTCGCTTCGATCCGAGATTATGAAGCGAATCGACGCGGGGCAGAACATCTGTCTTGTTTCGCGTGCCCCTCGGTGCGCATACGCAGCAGTTCCGGGGAGTTCAATACTCGAGGATTGCGCATTTGTTGCAATTCCCATCCTCGATGGGCCCGAGATCGGACGGACATCCGGGCCCCAGTGGTCACGTAGCTGGAGGCTGCCTAGCATCTCCCTAGTGCAATCGCCTCCTATCTCAGAACTGCTAGCTAAGATTCTGACTGAGCTCGGGCCGGCAGTCTTGTCCGCACTGGATCATGCGTTGTTCGAAGTCGATCCACGATCGACTGTTGGGCTCACATATCTGTCCGACCGAGAGCAAGAAGCACTCCGATCTGCAGGGGTGATCATGCCAGATACTGATTCCGGATGGGTTCTTGTCGTGAGCGAGTACCTGAAGGAATTAAAGGAGGTGCTTAGTGACTTGATAAGTCAGACCACGGTCGCACAAGCTGATCTCCGAGTGGTCGTAGAAGGCTTGTGGTATATAGAACGGACGGTTAGAGCCGAAACCCGAAAAGTCGCCGTATCGAAGTGGGGGAACACTTGGCGTAATTCTGTCTTGGGCGGCGAAATATCACAGGAGGTACTGCGCAGGGCTCAACTTGACGGTTTGATTGGCTCGACGAAAGTCGGCGATCTCCGGGATCCTCTCGAGTGGCTCACTCTGGGTGAGCTCGTTGACCTAGTCAAATCGGAGAAGTTCACAGGGCTAGGCAAAAGCCCGGTGCTGTGGCGGCGGCTTCAGGAGCAATTGATTCCGGTCAGGAATCGACTCGCACACGTTCGAATGCTTAAGGCGTCCGATGCGGAGCACGTAACCACGTGGGTCGGGGCAGTCCGAACCTGGTTCTAGGGACGGGTGGCGCCACGACAGAATTGGCCGCTGTGACCGAAGCCGAACTATCAAACGCACAGCGGAACTCTGCCCGTTAAGGGTCTGGAGCCGAACGCGCGGACCGGACCGGCGGTCTCTGGTTTACCGAGTCTCGGGCGCGATCCGTCCGATTCTAG
This sequence comes from uncultured Actinomycetota bacterium, assembly GCA_963746025.1. Lineage (GTDB taxonomy): Bacteria > Actinomycetota > Actinomycetes > Propionibacteriales > Propionibacteriaceae > Microlunatus. The sequence goes on along the minus strand of CAVUZU010000004.1, from coordinate 512,276 downwards.
CTCATTTCAGCCGCGAGCTGGCCTGAGGGCAATTCAGCGCATCGGTCCCATGTTGCACTCAGTCGTCGATGTACTGGCAGAACGGGTGCCCTACCGGATCAAAGAGCACGCGGACATTCGCCTGAGGCTGATAGTCGGCTACCGTCGCGCTCAGCTCGACGGCGTGTGCGACAGCGATGTCAAGATCGTTCGGCTTGTTCCCTATAGATGTCCCCACCGAGCATCTCGCCGTAGAACAAACCCAACGCTTGCGGGTCCGGCGCGTCCAAGACGATGCCCCCACCAGTGTCCCTTTTCAGATCTTCCGCGAAGCATCTCGACTGGCTCCCTTCCGTGAGGCAACCAGCATTGCAACTCGTACTGGACATCTAGTGTCCTGTACCAGGTGGTGATCTTGCTCGCGCGAATCGCCCCACAGCGCACCAGCTTCGGGTGGTGCCCTGGTGGCGAGATCTAGCTCAGCTCGGCTGCAAGTTGGCCACAGGCCGCGTCGATCTCTCGCCCGCGAGTGTCGCGGACCGTCACCGGCACGCCTCGCTTCTCCAGTCGCCGAACGAATTCCTTCTCGTCCTCGGGACGGGACGCGGTCCATTTCGAGCCGTCTGTCGGGTTCAAAGGGATCAGGTTGACGTGCACCCAGCCCCAGTTGCCGCGGCGCAGCACCTTGGCCAGCAGGTCGGCCCGGTGGGCTTGATCATTGATGTCCTTGATCAAGATGTATTCGATCGAGACCCGGCGCTTGGTGATCTTGGCGTACTCCCAGGCCGCGTCGACGACCTCGTCGACGTTCCACCGGGTGTTCACCGGGACCAGTTCATCGCGCAGTTCGTCGTCCGGGGCGTGCAGCGACAGGGCCAGGGTGACCGGGAGGCCCTCGGTGGCCAGTTGCTGGATCCGCGGTACCAGGCCCACGGTGGAGACGGTGATCCCGCGTGCGCTCATGCCCAGGCCGTCGGGCGCCGGGGTGACCAGCTGCCGGACGGCGCCGATCACCGCCTTGTAGTTGGCCATCGGCTCGCCCATGCCCATGAACACGACGTTGGAGACGCGACCGGGACCACCGGCGATCTCGCCGCGATCCAACCGGCGGGCGCCGTCGACGACCTGTTCGACGATCTCCGCGCTGCTCATGTTGCGCTGCAGCCCGCCCTGTCCGGTGGCGCAGAACGGGCAGGCCATGCCGCAGCCGGCCTGGCTGGACACGCACATGGTGACCCGGTCCGGATAGCGCATCAGGACGCTCTCCACGGTCGCCCCGTCGTGCAGCCGCCACAGGTTCTTGACCGTCGTCCCGTCATCGCAGGTCAACTCGTGCACGCTGGTCAGCAGCTTGGGCATGAAGGTGCTGGCCAGTTCGTCCCGGACGCCGCCGGGCAGATCAGTCCATTCCGCCGGATCGGTGCGCAGCCCGGAAAAGTAGTGTGCCGAGAGTTGGCGGGCCCGGAACGCGCGGTGGCCGATCGCCTCGACCGCCTCGCGTCGCTCGACCGCGGTGAGATCGGCCCAGTGCCGCGGCGGTTTGCCCCGGCGCGGTGCGGTGAAGACGAGCGGCAACGACCGGTCGCTCGGCGCGCCTTCCCCCGCTGATTCCATGCCGGTCAGGCTACCCGGCGGCCACCACCGCGGCCGAATCCGCGAGCACCGCGCGGAGCCGGTCATAGCTCGGTGCCAGCTCGCGCAGACCGCGCGCGACAGCAGCGTCGTCGCGCTGGACGACCGGATACTGCAGCGCGCCGACCCGCCTGGCCTGGTCGCGCAGCACCTGGGAAGCGCCGTCGAGGCCGATCCGGGCCAGGCAGGTCGCCGCGTCGTCCAGCCGGCGGGCGCCGACCCGGACCGCGAAGTACGCGAGGTGGCCCCGCAGCCCGTCCGTCGGGCCGGCGGCCCAGAGGTCGGCCAAGGCCTCGGCGGCTGCGGCGTTGCCCAGTGTCCCGGGCGGTACGGTCCGGGACGGGTCGAGCTCGAGCCACGCCGTCGCCGCCGGCACGCCGGCCCGGAGCGCCTCGAGTTCGGTGACCTCGGCGATCCGCCGAAATCCGGAGCGCATCGTGAATGGCTCGCCGTACCCGATCGTCTCGGCCTGCCAGGCCTTCAGGAAGTCGGCCACCGGCAGCGTCGCGTACGGGAAGCCGTGCGGATCGTGCATGGTCACCACGTCCGGCCCGACGTCGAGCACGACCACGTAGTGATCGGCCTCGATCGGTCCGCGCATATCCGGCTGGTGGGCCAGATAGCCCATCTCCACCGGGCCGACCCAAACCGGTCCCTCGGCGACCGCGGCCCGGAGCCGCCCCTCGGCCTCGGCCGCGTCGCCGCCCGAGGTCACGATCGAGGTCCAGCCGAGCGCCGACAGCAGGTTGTCGAACCCGGCGCCCGGATCCCAGCCGTACGGGTCGAAGAACGGGAGCGTGCCACCCATCAGTTGCATCCCGAACGGCCCGCCGGACAGGGTCTCGATCACGGCGGTCGACGGGGCGTGCTCGCCCATGATCATCGCGAAGGAGTTGGCGTAGCAGTACGGTCCGGATCCGATGTAGGGAAGGCCGATCGGGGTCGCCGGAAGGTTGGTGATCATGAGAGCTCCTCGGTCTGATCAGGGAGTTGGATGGGATAGACGACGTCGAATCGGGCGTCCGTGCCCGGGTGGACCTCGAAGCAGGTGTCGATGATCATGGTGCCGGGACGACCGGCGACCCAGGACTCGACCGCGTCATAGAGATGGAGCACCAGCGGGTAGTCCTCGTAGTCGACCGGCGCCGGCAGGACGGCCTCCGTCTGAGCCGGCGACAGCCGGATCCGGAACCCGGCGACGGGATCGAGCCGGCCCTCATAACCGACGGCGACCTCGACCAGCCCGTCGCTGTCGGGCGTCACCAGCTCGTGGAAGTAGACCCTGGTCGGGCCGTCCCCCGGCAGCCCCGCGGCGCGCAGCTGAGCCCGGAGCTCGCGGTCGGAGCCGGCGATGAAGTGCTCGAGTTCGGCGGTGGAGATCATCCGTTGCCGGCAGAGCAGGGTGATCGCGGGCGACCGGCGTACCGTCACGGCCTGGACGAGCTCGGGCAGTTCGGCCCCGCCGCGGATGATCGCGTCGATCAGTTGGGCGTCCCGACCGAGCCGGTCGTGCCGCGACTTCAACCAGGCCCGCAGCTCGATCTCCAGCGCGGCCGGGGTCAGCTCGAGCAGTGTCGCGATCCGGGCCAGCGGCAGTTCCAGCCGTCGCAGCCGGCCGATCATCCGGGCCCGGGCGACCTGGGCCGGATGGTAGTAGCGGTAGCCGGTCGCAGGGTCGATCTGGCTCGGCACCAGCAGCCCCAGCTCGGCGTACAAGCGCAGCGCCTTGGGCGACAGCCGGGTCTCGGCGCCGAAGCGCCCGGCCAGCAGGTAGGACTCGTCCACCCGTCGAGTCTGCGGCCCGCCCCAGGGGCGAGGTCAACCGACCCGCCGAGCGATGATCAACACCGCCGGTGGCGTCATCAGGGCTCTGTTGTCCCGACCCTGGTCGCGATCGCGCGCTCGAACCGATCCCCCGGCAGCCACCAGGTCTGCCCCTGCTCCCCCAGCCTGACGAAGCCGGCCCGGCGATACACCGGCTCGCCCATCCCGGTCGCGTTCAGCACGACCGACCGGCAACCAAGATCACGAGCACGCTCGGCGGCGGCGACGGTCAGCGCCGTCCCGATGCCACGACCGCGCCGATCCGGTTCGACTCCCATGTCGTAGAGGCCGGCCACCGGCTCACCATCAACCTCACACAGGTGCAGGGCCGCGTGACCGACCGTGGCACCGTCGATCCGCGCCTCGTACCGCCACCACCGATCCGTCGCCTCGGCGACGACCAGCTCGGCCGGTCGGGGCAGATCGGCGACGAGGCGGTCGACGTCGAGCGCCATCCAGTTCGGCTGCCAGCCCCAATCGAAACCGCGCTCGGCCAGGGCCGCCCCGACTGCGGGGATGCCCGCGGAGTCCAGGGACCACCAGCCGATTTCTCGCACCGGCCGGTGCCGCTCGAACAGTGTCATCAGTTCGTCGACGAACTCGGCGGCGGACTCGACCGGCACCGTCGGGAACAGCACCATGGCTTCGCCCTCGGACGACACGGCGACGGTCCCGCCGTAACGCTGCAGCACCGTCCCACCGGCGAGCTCCGCCCTGGCGGCGAAGAAACTCTGATGATTGGCGGCGCCCAGCTCAGCGGCCGAACGGGTGATCATGATCGGCACCCGAGCTCGGCGGCGACGTGCAACTTCATGACTCTTCCTCTCCAGGCCCGTGGTCCGCGATCAGGCCGAGGAAGCGACGATGATCAACATCGGCTTCGAGGAATCGGAGGTGGGCTGTGCCCTGCCCGCGGACCCGGCGGCGCCCTCCAGCGCCGGTTCAGGCAGCGTACGCGATCACAGCCACCGGGTCCAGACGTCAGTGTTCGGTTGGTTGCCCCGCAGGCAGCGGTCAGGGGGTCAACCGCGGTTGTAGGGCTGCACCGCCTCCTTGTTGGCGCCGGTCCTCAGGTTCCGGAAGTCGGACCGGAACGTCGCGCCCGGCTGGTAGTCCTTGTACATGCCGAACTTGATCTTGAACTCGTTCCTGAACTCGCCCGTGCACCTGTCACGCGTCGCGTAGCCGAAGTACTCATCCCGCTCGAAGAGCCTCGTCTCGACGGTCGTCGCGCTCTTGTGGTAGACCGCGATACTCCCCTTCGGCGCGCCGTCGTGGTAAGGCTCCACGTGATATTTGATGACGAAGGAGTGCCACTCGTTGATCCCAACCCTCTGGGTCGCCATCGCCTTGTTGTATTCCGCGTCCATGCCCGGCTCTTCGCCACGGCGCACGAACTGGACATTGTGCCCGTTGCCGGCGCCGGACTGGATGCGCACGCCGCCGATCGGGTTCGCGGTGCACTGCCACAGCTGCAGCACGTACGCCCCGCTGCCCGTCACGTCATCGACGCCCGCAGGGATGCGAACGTCGAACCCGACCCACACGTCGGTGTGGAACGGCAGGTCCCAACCCGTCGCCAGTTCCGAGCGGTCCCGGAGGGTATCTCCAGCCGCGTCCTTCCAGGTGTTCTTGGCGGGGTCTTCGACGATGGCGCCCGGGTACCTGAAGTCCTTGTCCGTGCGGAACGTCAACGCCCGCCCTGCCGAGGTCCCGGTGATCTGGGGTGCCTGCCCCGCTCCCTGACACTTACCTTGAAAGAAGCCGTCACCTTCCCTGAGGTTGCCGCCCGCGCCGATCGCCTCGCTGCAGTCTTCGGGGCGCTCGATCGTCCAGGTCTCACCCGCGATACCCGCCGAGTAGCTGGGGACCGTGGCTGCCGCGCTGGCGGGCTGGGTGTTCGTCACTGCGGTGATACCCACCGAGGCGCTCAGGACTGCCGCCACAGTAAGAGCCGTCGTATTTCGAGCAAGTCGTCTTGGGGCCGAGATCTGCGTCATTGCATCCCTTTCTTTTGGTGGGAATTGCTTCGTGTTGTTCCCCCGGAATCGTGGCCGGTTCACCGGCCGAGCGACTGCAGGTTCCAGCCGGCCAGCGGGGTCACTCCCGGCGGATCGGCCGGCTGCCCCGCCGGCAGCGGTTCCAACAGCACCGACAGGCGGAAATGACGCGCCGGGTCGGCGGTCACCACGAGCTTGCGGATCCCGGCATTCGGATTCTGGCCGGACGGATTCGGCGAGGTCGGCAACGGCTTCGCGTCCATGATCGAGAACTTGGCACCGGCCGGTCCAGCGAGCAGACGGGCCTGCAGTTGCCGGCCGTTCAGGGTCAGCTTCGCGGTCTTGCCGTCCGCGGCGAGGGTGATGGCCGCGTTGGTGTGCATGAACCAGTACGCCGTGATCGGAGTCCGGCCGGCCACCTCGTCCTGGACCACGACGCGGGACCGGTCGTTGATCATGGCGATGCCCCGCTTCCACCTGATCACGCCGCGATCGGCGTAAGCCTCGGACAGGTCGGCGACCGAGAACGCGGTCCCCGCATTCCCAGCGGTACGGTCGATCGTCCCAGTGGCGCCCAGGCGCTGGTCGGGTGCCGTTCCCGGATTCAGCAGCAGCGTGTTCTGCCCCTCGGCACGTTTGCGGTAGTACGTCCAGCGCAGCCCGTCCTGACCCGTGTCGAAGTAGCCGGGCAGGCCGTAGTCGTCCCGGCCGGTTTCCATCGCCCACCGCACCCCGAGGGCATCGAGGACGAAGGTGCCCATGTCAAGATCACCGTGGTTGGCCGCGTTGTCCCCGCTCCGGAACCCGACGAAGGTCGCATTCGGATCCCAACCGCTGCGCATCGTCTGCACGTGGGCCCGCTCGAACACCTTGTCCAGTGGCAATCCGGAGGTCCCCGGGTCCTCGGGATCGATCATGCCCAGCCACATCAGATGCAGCGGCGGCAGTGCGCTGGGCAGGACTCGGGAGGCGCCCTGATCGGCCCACCAGGCGTAGCCGGGCTCGTTGTAGCGATGGGCCAGCCAGTAGGTCGCGGCCGAGCCGCCCCGGGTCTTGACCTGGGTCAACGAGTCGGCGTAGTTGAACAGCTGCCCGCTCGATCCGGTCAGCTGGAGGCTGAAGTCGACGGTGGTGTCCAGGCCGGGCACACCGGAGATGCCGTAATCGTCACCGATCGCCGTCTCCAGCGAGGACAGCACCGAGACCAAGAACCGGGTCGCATAACCCCAGTAGGTGGTGCCTTCCGGATAGCCGCCATCCGGCCCGTACTCCGCTAGCGCGGTCGGCAACGAGTCGTAGGCGCGGTGCAGCAGCTCGTTGGCAAGCTCGGGGACCTCGTCGCCGATCGCCAACGCCGCCATGATCACGCCGCCGTTGCAGACGATGTTCCAGTTGGTCGTCGACTGGGTCCAGGAGTTCGACGTGTCGTAGGCGATCTTGGCCTCGTTCAGCCCGAACTCGATCATGGCGTTGCGCAGCACGGCGCGTTGATCATCGCTCAGGTAGTCGTACAGCCAGTCGTAACCGACCGCGTACGCGTACAGCAGCTCGGCGACCGAGAGCCAGCTCTCCGGGTTCCAGTCCGGAAACTCCGCGACTGCCTCGAGCTCCTGGTAGGCCCGTGCCGCGTAGCGCTCGTCGCCGGTCAACCGGTACGAGAGCGACAGGAACACCGACCGCCGCTGCACCTCGCGGGTCACCTGCAGCAGCGTCCGGCCGTCCGGGAACTCATAGACCGACACCGGCAGCGTGAGCATCCGGTCGGCCTCGGTGATCAACTGCTGATGCAGTCCGGCGGCCAGCTCGGAGCTCGCCACCTGCTGCTCGATCCGAGCCAGCCCGGCGGCGTCGACCATGAGCCGTGGATGGCCGGCCTTCAGCCCGGCGACGATGTCGTCCGGCGGATGCAGCTGCGGTGGTTCGGCGGCCGCCTTCGGAGCACCCGCGATGATCATGGGCACCAGGACGGCGAGCACCAGGCCGGTGATCGCGAGCCGGTTCGGTCTCCGAGCAGGCAGGGACATGGGAACTCCTCGTCGATGAAGATGGGTTCGGATCAGGTCATCGGGTCGCGAGCGCGGTCTGATATTCCTCGCGGATCTGGTCACCGCCGCCCTTGCGCCAGGTCGACACCGCATCGGCCCAGCTGTCCAAGGGTTTCCGGCCGATCAGGATCTCCCTGCGGTGATCCTCGAGCGCCTTGCCGATCTGGGCGCTCTTGGACGCCTCGGTCTCCGAGTAGAGGCCGATCGTCGGATCCGGCTCGATCATCGCCAGTGCCTTCTCCTGGTAGGCGAAGCGCGCCTCGGCGATCTGCCGCTGGCCCGGGTCGTAGATCACCAGTGGAGCGTCGGAGATGTAGCCGAACGGCACGAGCTTGAGGTTCTGACCGCGCGAGTTCAAGATCGGGTCCGTCCCCTCGAGCGCATACGTCTCGCCTTCGATGCCGAACTTCCGGGTCAGGTATTCCGACGAGCCGAACGGCGAGGCCAACCAGTTCAGGGCGCGGAGCAGTTCCTTGACCCGGTCCGGCTCGGACTTCTTGATCACGGTCATCGCCTGCATCACGGTGCCCCGGTTGTGCACCGGCTCGGTCGAGCCGTCGTAACCGACGGGGAGCATTGTCGCCAACTCGAAGCCCGGCACCTCGGCGCCCCACATCTCGTACTTGCTGTAGCCGACGAAGCCGCCCAGCACCAGCGGGGTGCGGCCGGCGGTGAACCAGTCGTTGCGCTGGTTGTTCGTCGCGGTCAGGCCGTCGGGATGGAAGACGCCCGCCTCGACCAGGCCGCGCGCGTCGGCCAACGCCTTCGTGTACTGCTCGGTCTCGATGTTGGCCGTGAACGTACCGCCCTCCTCGATCCACAGGGAGGGAATGCCGAGCATCGAGGTGATCAGATCCAGCACGCCCGAGGGATCACCGCTCGCCCAGCGCGATTGGCGCTCGTCGGTCAGGGCGATCAACAACTCCTTGAACTCGGCGAAGTCCTTCGGCTGCACGGCCAGCCCCTGCTTGTCCAGCAGGTCCTTCCGGACAAACATCGCGGCACCGAGCGGCGGCCGGGCGATCGGGATGCCCCAGATCGAACCCTCCACCACGGTCTCCCGCCACGACTCGGTCGCGAGCCCGGCCAGGTGGGGATAGTCGGCGATCGCGTCGCCTGCCAGGTGCTCGCTGAGGTCCGTGAACTGGGACTTGAGGAGTGCGGGAAGCTGCTGCAACGAACCCTTGATCGTCACCAGATCGGGCAGGTCACCGCCGGCGATCGTGGTGGCGAACCGCTGCGAATAGTCGGCCGACGGCGCGTAGGTGATGTCCAGCTGTGCCCCGAGTTCCTGATTCACCCGCTGCCACAGGGGATTCTCGACCAGTCCCGGGGCGACCGGATCAAAGGTGTACGTGAGGGCCGAGAGCGTGCCGCCGGACAGCGGCGGAGCGGCGGGCGCCGGCGGATCGGCCGGGTAGCTGAAGTAGCCGTGCGAGCCGCCGGGATGCTCACTGATCAGGTCGGGTTTGACGCCGCCGACCTCGGTGAACGTCGGCAACTCGCCGTCGCCGACGCGTCGTGGCTCGGACTTCTCGCCGCTGGAGCCGCCGCATCCCGTCATGGTCGCGGCACCACCGACCAAGGCGGCCGTCGCGGCGCCCTGGATCAGCCGCCGTCGAGTTAGTGTCTCCATCGTGGTTTCCTTTCGTCATTGAAGAGAGAGTCGGGACCGGTTAACCCTTGACGGCGCCGATCAGGAGGCCCTTGCTGAAGTGCTTCTGGATGAACGGATAGACGACCAAGATCGGGACGATGGAGATCACCAGAATCGCCATCTGGATCGAGGTCTGCGGCGGCATCGTCTCGGCCCCTACGGCGAGCTCGTCGGTGCCGAGCGGCGTCTGGTTGACAACGAACGTGCGCAGCACCAACTGCAGCGGCCACTTCTCCGGCGACGGCAGATAGAGCAGTGCGGAGAAGAACGCGTTCCAGTACGCCACCGCGTAGAACAGCCCGACCACGGCGATCACCGCCTTGGACAGCGGCACCACGATCGTGGTCAGGATGCGCAGCTCGCCGGCCCCGTCGATCTTGGCCGACTCGATCAGCTCGCCGGGCAGCTCGAGGAAGAAGGAGCGCATCACGATCACGTTGAACGCGTTGATCAGCACCGGCAGGATCAGCGCCGCGAGATTGTCGATCAGGCCGAACTGTTTCACGATCAGATACATCGGGATCATGCCCGGGCTGAACAGCAGCGTGAACAGGGTCAGCAACAGGATCGGCTTGTGCAGCAGGGTCCCCGGCCGGGACAGGGCGTACGCGAGCATGATCGTGCAGACCACCGAGAGGATGGTCCCGATCACGGTCACGCCGACCGACACGAACAGCGCGCGGGTGACGACGCCGCCCGACAGCACCGCCCGGTAGGCGGCCAGCGTCGGCTCGGTGGTGAACAGGACGAAGCCACCGGCGGCACTGACCTCGCGCTGGGACGCGACGCTGGTCATGATCACCGCGATGAACGGCACGATCACCGCCAGGCAGGCGAGGCCGAGCACGATGCCGCGGCCGGTCCGGGCCAGGATCGAGGGACGGCCCATCCAGACCGGCCGGGTTTCTCGCCAGTTGCTCATTTCGCGTACACCCCTCGCTCGCCCAGGGCATGGGCCACCTTGTTGGCGCCGAGCACCAGGACCACGCCGACGACGCCCTTGACCAGGCCGACCGCGGCCGAGACGCCCCAGTCGCCGCCGATGATGCCGTTGTTGTAGACGTAGGTGTCCAGCACCTCGCTGGCCTGGGTGCCCACAGGTCCCTGCTGCAGGATGATCTGCTCGAATCCGACACTCAGCGCGTCGCCGAGCCGCAGGATCAGCAGCAGCACGATCACCGGCCGGATCGCCGGCAGCGTGACATGCCACATCTGCCGCCAGGGCCCGGCCCGGTCGATCGCCGCCGCCTCGTACAGGTTGAGATCGACCCGGGACAGTGCGGCCAGGAAGATGATCGTCGACCAGCCGGTGTCCTTCCAGATCACCTGCGACGTGATCATCAGCTTGAACAGCTCCGGCACTCCGATGATCTGCAACGTCTCGAAGTCGGCGCTGCGCAGCCAGGTGTTGAGCATGCCGCCGTTGCCGAGCATTTGCTGGAACAGCGCCACCACGATCACCCAAGACAGGAAGTGCGGCAGGTAGAGCACCGACTGGGTCAGCCGCTTCAGCCGCTCGCTGAGCAGTGCGTTCAGGATCAGCGCGAACGCGATCGGCAGCGGAAAGACGAAGACCACCTGGATCAGCGTGATGATCAGTGTGTTGGCCAGCGCGTTGAGGAACTCCGGGTCCCCGTTGATGATCACCGCGAAGTTTTCGAACCCGACGAACGGACTGTTGCCGATGCCGAGGAACGGCTGGTAGTCCTGGAACGCGATCACATTGCCGAGCAGCGGCAGGTATTGGAACAACAGCAGCACCACCACACCGGGAACGGCCAGCAGCAACAGCACCCGGTCCCGCCGCCAGCGCACGGCCAGGCGCTGCCGGAGGCTGGTGCCGGTGCCCTTCGGCGGTGGGGACGCCCGCGGCGATGCGGGTCGGGGCTGGACGTCGATCACGGTGCGTCAGCGCCCCGCTCCCCCGCATCCGACGTTGCCTTGGTCCGGCGAGGCGTGGCGGCCCGGCTGATCGCGAACTCGACGTGGCGTCGCAGCCCAGCCTGGGCAGCTGTCCGCGAGCGGACCATGACGTCGCGGGCGGCGGGCAGGTCGGAGGCGAGCTTGGCCACCCGCTCCATCGCCTCGCCGACCGCACCGTCGGTCAGCTCGATGATCGACTCCGACAGGCCGAGGTCGTGATACATGTTGCCCTTGATCGTGTCGGTGGGCTGCCGCAGGTAGAGCGCCGGAATCCCTTCCGCCAAAGCGATCAGCGGGGAATGGCACTCCATGCTGACCACCGCCGCGGCCCGCCGGTAGACCGCGGCGGCCTCGGTCAGATCCCAGAACCGCGGCAGGACGTACACCTGGCCGGCGACGTCGGCGGGGAAGGTGCCAGCCAGCCGGGTCTCGGCCAGCTCGACCGCGTACGACATCTCGGGCACGATCAGCGCCGGCCACCCGGTCGTCCGGACCCAGCTGATGATCGACTGCCGCAGCACCTCCAGGTCGGACTCCGCATAGCCGGCGTTGTAGGCCTCCTTGCGCCAGTCCTCGGCCTTCGGTGGGTAGCCGCGGATCTTGTAATACGGCGTGTAGCGCAGCCGCGGCACGGCGCACAGGAACTGGCCCTCGATCAGGCCGTACTCGCTTCTCACCGGTGCGCCGTGATCGTCGTCGACGACGTCGAAGATCACCGTGCCGTCCGCACCGAACTCGAGCTCGGCGACTCCGATGCCCTGTCCCTGCAGGAATCGCCGGGTGAGCGAGTCCCGGCAGTAGACGAACGCCGCATCGGTCAGCAGCTCCCGGTCCAGTGGTCCGAGCAGATCGCCGGCGATCGCGTCGATCATGGCCGCCGACCGCTCCAGGGTCCCGTCGTAGGGCCGCAGCGGATCGACGGTGACACCGAAGAACCCGTACGGCTTGTCGGTGTGCGCGCGCCAGGCTGCGGTCTCGGTCTTGCCGACCAACGAGGGACCGGAGCCGTGCACCAGCAGGTCCGCCTCGGCGAACAGCCGCTCCAGCGCGGGAGTGATCGCCCCGTCGTCGCCGACCCGCTCCTCGACCAGCCCCACCTCCGGGTAGTAGCGGGCCAGCAACCGCCGGACCCCGTCGTCGATGTTGCGTGCCCAGAAGGTGAGCCGGACGCCCGGCGCGAACCGCCGGAACGCCTCCAGCACCCCGGGGCTGTGCGCGACATCCCCGATATTCACGGTCTGCCAGCCAGAGACCACCACGACATGAACCATCGGCAGAACCACCCCGTTCGGCCCCTGACGGGGCATCGATCAGCAACGTCCGGATCAGGATGCCCGTGATTAACCGGATAATCAAGCCCGTGATCGCATCCTGAGCGGTTCGAGCAGATTTCAGGAGGCGGGCGGCGCCGTGGATCCGCGGTCGATCAACTTCGGCCGCGGGCTCTTCACCAGGGCCGATCTGGCCCGCTTCCCGTCGATCAACTGGCGGAGTGCCCGATAGCCGCGGACGCCGGCCTCGTACACCGGCATCCGGACCGTGGTCGGTGCCGGCCGCAGCACGTCGGCCGAAGGCAGGTCCTGATAGACGACGACCGAGAGGTCGTCCGGCACCCGCAGCCCGAGGTCGACGATCGTGGCCAGTGCCCCGGGTGCGGCGATCACGTTGTCGACGATCATCGCCGTCGGCGGCTCGGGCCCGGTCAGCACCGCCATCGCCGACTGGGCGACGACGTGCGGGTCGAAGCCGGACCGGTGGATCAGCCGCGGATCCGGCCGCAGTCCGGCGGCCCGCAGCGTGCTCAGGTAGCCCTCGACCCGCGGTCCTCCATAGGCCTGGTCCGGTCCCCCGATCAGCGCGATCCGGCGATGGCCCAGCCGGAGCAGATGCTCTGTTGCCACGGCGATCCCGGCATGATCATCGATCCAGACGCTGGTCCGCTGATCATCCTCGGCCGGAGTCTGCAAGATCACGTACGGGATCGTGCGACTGGTCAGCTCCTCGATCGTCTCGGAGCCGAGCTGTGGCGATCGGACCAGGAACCCGTCCACCATCCGGGTGCCGACCATCCGTCGCATCAGGTGACTGCCGTGCTCGATCCAGAGCGCGTCGGCCAACATCAGCACGTCGCCCGCCTCCTCCGCCGCGGCCTGGATGCCACGGATGGCGAACTCGAAGACCGGGTTCGCGATCTTGGGCACGACGGCGGCGATGATGCCGGACCGCGACATGCTGAGTGACTTCGCCGCGTGGTTGACCCGGTAGCCGGTCTCGGCGACCGCCCGCTCCACCCGCAGGCGGGTGGCCTCGCTCATCCGGATGGTCGTCGCGTTGCCGGAGATCGCCGCCGAGACGACCGCCGTCGACACGCCGGCGCGCTTGGCGACGTCCTTCAACGTCACGTGCCGCTCGACCATGGCCCGAGCCTAACCGAGACTCCCCCAGCAGCACCTGGTCGCAGCCGCGGCAGGCCGGGGACGAGATTGATCGCTTAATCACGGGCACCGGGCGGGGTCTGGGGCCGGCGGCGCGGCGTCTCGGACCGGAAGCTGTTCCCGAGCTCGTCGCCGAGGCCGTAGTAGTGCCGGAAGTTGTAGATCAACGGCCGCCAGGCCGCGGGATCGACGTGCTGGGTGCCCGGCAGCACCAGGTGCTCGGCCGCGTGCACCCGCCGGACCGCTGCCTCGACCAGGACGAAGTCGCCGCCGGTATCGCGCCGTACGTCGACGGCGATCGCCTCCAGTTGCAGCGGACACTCAGCCACCCGCGGCGGCACCACCGTCTCCGAGATCAGCGGCCGCAGCCCGGCCGCGGCGAACTTGGCCGATTCGAACCGCGCCCAGGGCAGCTTGTGCTCGGGCACCGGGTCGCGGCCGGTCAGCGGCGCGAGCCGCTCGACGGCGCGCCACTGATCGGCCGAAGGCAGATTGATCACCAACTCCGGGCGCTCGGCGAGGTTGCAGGCGGTCTGCCCTTCCGGCCCGAGACCGAGCACCACGACCGAGCCGAGCGCCCAAGCCGACGACATCGGGGCCAGGTTGGCCGTGCCATCCGGGTTCTCGGTCGACAGCAGCACGACCGGCGTGCCGAAATAGAGAATGCGCGGGGCGATCGTCACGTGATCCATGCCGTCGAAGCTAGGGCGGCAACAGTTCGGCCCAGGCCGAAGTGTCGTGGTGGCACGATGAGGTCATGTCCTCCACCGCGGCCCGGCACCTGGCCGGCCTGGCCCGGCTGCTCGCCCAGGAGCATCGCGCCGAGATCTGCCTGGCACTGCTCGACGGCCGCGCCTGGACGGCCAGCGAACTGGCCGCCCAACTCGCCGTATCACCGTCGACGGCGAGCGAACACATCTCCCAGCTGGTCACGGCCGGCGTGTTGATCGAACGCCGCCAGGGCCGGCACCGCTACCTGCAGTTGGCGAGCGCCGAGGTGGCGGAACTGCTGGAGAGCCTCGCCGCCCGGGTGGACCACGGTACGGACCGGCCGCGGTCGCTCCGCACCGCGCGGACGAAGCAGGCGCTGGCTCGGGCCCGTACCTGCTATGACCATCTCGCCGGCGGTCTCGGCGTCGCCGTCACCGACGCGATGCTCGATCGCAACCTGCTGCGAGATCGCGGCGGCCTCACCCTCACCGAGCCGGGCCGGGACTGGCTCGTCGACCGCCTCGGCGCCGACCGGGCACAGCTCGACGCGTCCCGCCGGCCGCTGGTCCGCGCCTGCCTCGACTGGACCGAACGCCGGACCCATGTCGCCGGCCTGACCGGCAGCATCATCCATCGACGCTGCACCGAGCTCGGCTGGCTCGCCCGGCGCCGGGACGGGCGGGCGGTGACCGTCACCGTGACCGGCCAGGCGGCCCTCGAGGACCTTCTCGGCATCCGCTGGGACGATCTGGCGACCTGATCCCTTTCAATGGCCGCCCACCGGTCGATCTGGCCGCGACTATGCGGCCAAATCGACCGGTCTGATCACCGGATCAGGTCAGCCGGGCGGCGAACCACTCGACCGCGAGCCGATCACAGGTGGCGGCCTGCTCGTTCTGCGGCGCGGGCTCGTCGCCGGGCGGGTCGGTGAGCAGGTGGCCCATCTCCGGAACGATCGTCAGGTCCGCCTCGCTGCCCCGTTCGACCAGGGCGTCCCGCACCGCTGCCGCCGGATCACGGAACGCGTCGACGTTGTCGAGCTCACCGACCAGCAACCGGATCGGTGCGCCGGTCCGGACCAACTCGTCAGCCCGGCGAACGAAGTCGATCTTGTCGGCGACCGCATCCGAACCGGCGTCCCAGCCGTAGTCGATGCCGAAGAGCCGACCGTTCGCGGTGACCACCGGGCGCAGTTGGGTCAGCGGGCTGACCACGACCGTGGCGACGATCGGTAGCCGGGTCTCGGCCAGCACGCCGAGTGCGGCCGCCGCACCGGCCGAGCCGCCGAGCAGTCCGAGCTGATCACTGGTCAGCCCGAACTGCTCCCGGACCGCAGCGAGCGCCGGCTCGAATTCGGCGACCACCTGGTCCTGCACCGGATCGTAGAGGTTGCGCACCGCGTCCTCGTAGCCGAGCCGCATCAGTTCCTCGTCGCCGCCAGCCGGCTTCCGCGAACCACACAGCGGCAGGCCGAAGTAGATCCGCCAGGCATCGAGCCTGTCCAGCGGCATCGCCGCGGCGAACGCGGACTCCGTCCGCGGCGGATCGAACAGGTGCCAGCCGACGACCAGCGGCGCATCCGTCCGGCCCGAGGCCGGCGGCAGGATCAGGTAGGGCACTCCGGCGGCGACGCCGACGTGCTGCTCACGGTCCGAGAAGTTCGTCATAATGGACAGTGTACAACTTAATTGGACGCTGTACAATAGACGCATGGAACAGAGCCGACGGACTCGGGGCATGCGAGCCGGGCTGACCCGAGAACAGATCGTCGCCGCCGCCCGGCGGACACTGACCCGGCGCGGGCTGGAAGGCCTCAGCCTGCGCGCGGTCGCCGCCGAGCTCGGGGTCGCACCGAACGCGATCTACAGCCATCTGGCGGACAAGGACGCCCTGATCGACGCGGTGCTGGACGCCGTGCTGGCGGCGGTGCCCAGCCCCACCGCGCGGGATCCCCGCCGGGCCATCACGGTGATCATGACCGACACGTACGACGTCCTGGTCGACCACGGCAGCCTGGTCGGCGCCTACCTGACCCGGCAGGGCTCGCGCGGGCCGGAGGCTCAGCGGCTGGGCGTGATCATGGACGAATGCCTCGATCGGCTCGGCATCTCGGGGGTCGCCGCGGCGTCGGGCCGGCGGTCCTTGATCGTCTACACGATCGGCTACGCCGCCTTCGCCACCGGCTGGACCGCCGCCGATGCGCAGCCGGTGCCGGCCGCCCGGGTGCGCCGCGACTTCCTGGCCGGCCTCGACTGGTTGATCACCGGCATCACGCTGCGCTGATCAGCACCGAACGCGCGGCAGGCCGATGTCGCGTTGCATGCCGGTACCGGCCGTCAGGCGGAAGGTGACGACTCTGACCTGTCGTAGTCGGTGCCGGCGCTGAGCTGTTCCCACTGATCGACTTCGGCCCGGTCGGCGTCGAGGACGCCACGGATCGCTGTCAGCGCGTCGGTGCCGAGCAGCAGCAGGGCCGGCGGCTGCGGGGATTCGACCGCGGCGATGATCGCCTTCGCGGCCTTCACCGGATCGCCCGGCTGGGTGCCGTGGACCCGGTCGTTCTCCTTCCGCCGCTGGCCTGCCGTGTCGGCATAGTCGGTGATCGCCTCGGCCGACTGGGTCAGCGAGCGCCCCGCGAAATCGGTCCGGAATCCGCCGGGCTCGACCACCATCGCGGTGATGCCCAGCGGTGCCACCTCCCGGCGCAGCGATCGGGTCAGGCCCTCGAGCGCCGCCTTGCTCGCCGAGTAGTAGCCCGAACCGGCCGGCGAGATCCTGGCTCCGATCGAGGAGATGTTCACGATGGCGCCGGACCGGCGCTTGCGCATACCGGGCAGTACCGCCTTGATCAACTCGACCGGCCCGAAGACGTGAGTGGCGAACTGCCGCTGCACGTCGGCGGCGTCCGCTTCCTCGATCGCCGCGCGGAGTCCGTAGCCGGCGTTGTTGACCAGGACGTCGACGCCGCCGAACCGCTTCTCGGCGTGGCGGACCACCTCGGCCACCTGAGCCGAGTCGGTCACGTCGAGCGGGAGCGACAGTGCGGTTTCGGGATGGCCGTCCTCGAGATCCGCGACCGCCGCCCGGTCGCGAGCCGTGACGGCCACCTGGTGGCCTGCGGCCAGAGCTGTCTCGGCCAGTGCCCGGCCCAGCCCGGTCGAGCAGCCGGTGATGAACCACCGTGACATCGGTTGTTCCCTTCGATTGGTGGGCGGATCGATGGGTTCCTGCGCGAGGCCGATCGATCCGGGCGTCACCGACCAGTGAAGCCCCCTTCGGCGGCGAGTGGGAGTCCCCGTTGGTCCAGGTAACGCCAGTACCCCCTTCGCTGACGCAGTCAGCCGCCGGGTACCAGCAGATACATGATCAACCAGGCCACCGGGGCGGCGACCAGCAGCGAGTCGAGCCGGTCCATCACCCCACCGTGGCCGGGCAGGAAGGAGCTCATGTCCTTGATCCCGAGATCACGTTTGATCAAGGATTCGATCAGGTCGCCGCAGACCCCGACCGCGACCAGAACCACACCGAGGATCAGGCCGATCCACCAGGGTGCGCCGAGGCCGAAGACGGTCAACGCCAGCCCGGCGCCGGTGCCCAGCACCACCGAGCCGACCAGCCCCTCCCAGGACTTCTTCGGGCTGATCGCCGGCGCCATCGGATGCCGGCCGAACAGGACGCCCGCGACATAGCCGCCGACGTCGCCGGCGACCACGATCACGATGAAGGTGACCAGCCGGACCGAGCCGTTCTCCCCCGCCAGCATCAGCGCCGCGAAGGACCCCAGGAACGGCACGTACGCGATGATCATCAGGCTGGCGGCCGTGTCCTTGACATAGCCCGGGCCGCCCCGCGGCATCCGCCAGATCATCGCCGCCAGCACGGTCAGGGCCAGCGAGGCCAGCAGCACCGAGGTGGTCGAGAACACCACCGGCTGTTGCACGCCGGCCAGATACGACCCGGTCGCGATCGCCACGGTGCCGATCATGATCGGCACCCGGGCCGCGGTCATCCCCTGCCGCTTGAGCGCCTGGAACATCTCATTGGCGCCGAGCGCCAGCGCCACCGCGAGCAGGGCCACGAAGCCCGGCTTGAACCAGATCAGCGTAACGGCCAGATAGGCACCCAGCCCGACGCCCACCCCGATCGCCGCCGGCAGATTGCGGCCGGCCCGACCATGATCAGCTTCCGGCGCCTGGACCGCCTCGGACCCCGGCCCGGTCTCGGGTCGTCGGCCGGGCTCCGGTCGGACGACGGGCTCGAGTCCGTCGACGGGCTCGGGCCCCTCGGCAGACTGTCGCCCCTCAGCAGGCTCGGGGCGCGGGGTTTCCGGCACCGATCAGACCTCGATCAGTTCTGATTCCTTGTGCTTGAGCACCTCGTCGACGGCGTCGGTGTGTTGCTTGGTCACCGCGTCCAGCTGCTTCTCGGCGCGGGCCACCTCGTCCTCGCCGACCTCTTTGTCCTTGACCAGCTTGTCCAGGGCTTCCTTGGCAGATCGGCGGTGGGTCCGGATCGAGATCTTGGCGTCCTCCGCCTTGGTCCGGGCCAGCTTGATGTATTCCTTGCGCCGTTCCTCGGTCAACTCCGGCAGCGTGACGCGGATGACGTTGCCGTCGTCGGTCGGGTTGACGCCGAGATCGGAATCCCGGATCGCCTTCTCGATCCCGGCCATCGATCCCTTGTCGTACGGAGTGATCAACACCATCCGCGCCTCCGGCACCTGGAAACTGGCCAACTGCTGCAATGGTGTCGGGGCACCGTAGTAGTCGACGGTCAGCTTCGAGAACATCGCCGGATGGGCCCGGCCGGTGCGGATCGCTGCGAACTCCTCCTTCGCATACTCGATCGCGGAGTCCATCTTCAGTTCCGCGTCCATGAGGATCTCGTCGATCACGGTAGAGCTCCTTCGTATCGGGTGGATCAGGGCGACCGTGGTCGGATTCCGACCTCGATCACGTGTGTACCGTAGTCCCGATCCTCTCACCAGAGATCGCCCGGACGATCGTGCCGTCGGTGTCGAGGCTGAAAAAGACCATCTTCAGCGCGAAGTCGCGGGCCATGCTGATCGCCGTCGCGTCGGCCACCTTGAGGTCCCGGGCCAGATATTCGTCGTAGCTGAGATCGTCGAACTTCTTGGCGTCCGGATTGGTCCGCGGGTCGGCGTCGTACACGCCGTCGGTGCCCTGCTTGCCCATCAGCAACACGTCGGCACCGATCTCCAGCGCCCGCTGCGCGGCGACCGTGTCGGTGGAGAAGAAGGGCATCCCCGAGCCGGCCCCGAAGATCACGATCCGCCCCTTCGCGAGGTGCCGCTCGGCCCGTTGCGGGATGTACGGCTCCGCGACCTGACCCATCGTGATCGCCGTCTGCACCCGCGGCTCCAGGCCGGCCTTCTCACAGAAGTCCTGCAAGGCAAGGCAATTCATCACCGTGCCGAGCATGCCCATGTAGTCGGCCCGGTCCCGCTGCATGCCGCGCAGTTGCAGTTCGGCGCCGCGGAAGAAGTTGCCGCCGCCGACCACGATCGCGATCTGCACCCCGGTCGCGGCGGCCTCGGCAAGCTGCCGGGCCAAGCCGGAGACCACGTCCGGGTCGACGCCGACCTTCCCGCCGCCGAACACCTCACCGGACAGTTTCAACAGGACCCGGCGGTACGGACTCGGCATCGGCATCTCCCTGACCTGGATTGCTCCCAGTACGGACAAACTCAGTGCGGACAAAAGCGTGCGCTACGAACCCGAAACGGATCCGTAGCGCACGCGAAGTCGACAGACGTTGGAGCTCAGGCCCCCGCGGCTTCGAACCGAACGAACCGTTCGATCGTAACCCCGGCGGATTCGAGCAGCTTGCTGACCGGCGTCTTGTTGTCGGTCACCGACGGCTGATCGAGCAGAACGACGTCCTTGAAGAAGCTGTTCACCCGGCCCTCGATGATCTTGGGCAGCGCCTGCTCCGGCTTGCCCTCGGCCTTGGCCGTGGCCTCGGCGATCCGGCGCTCGTTCTCGACGAGATCGGCCGGCACCTCGTCCCGGTTCAGGTACTGCGGCCGCATCGCGGCCACCTGCATCGCCGCGGTCTTGGCCGCGGACTCGTCGGCACCGGAGTACTGCACCAGCACGCCCACCTGCGGCGGCAGGTCGGACGCCCGCTTGTGCAGATAAACGGTGGTGGTGCCGTCGAAGTAGGCCGCCCCGCTGACCTCGAGCTTCTCGCCGATCTTGACCGCGAGCTCACCGACGACGTCGGCGACGGTCCGGCCGTCACCGACCGGTGCGGCGTTGACCTCGTCGACGGTCCCGGCCTTGGCCGCCGCGGCAGCCTTCACCACGGTATCGGCCAGTTCCTGGAAATCGGCGTTCTTGGCCACGAAGTCGGTCTCGGCGCCCAGCTGGATCAGCGCGCCGTCGGCGTAGGCGACCAGGCCGTTGCTGGCCGCCCGTTCCGACCGCTTCGCGGCCTTGGCCGCGCCGGACACACGAAGGAGCTCGATCGCCTTGTCGAAGTCACCTTCGGCCTCGGTGAGCGCCTTCTTCGCGTCCATCATGCCGGCACCGGTGGAGTCCCGGAGCCGCTTCACATCGGTAGCGGCAATCGTCGCCATGCGTCCTCGTACTTCCTTCTGTCTCAGGGGTGGAAAAGCTCAGTTGCTGACTTCGTTGGGCGCCTCGGCGTCGGCGGCCGCGGACACCGCGACCGGATCCTCGGTGGCCGGGACCGGCACCTCGACGGGCGCCTCGACCGGAGCGTCGGTGGCAGCCTCGGCCGGGGCGTCGGCGGCGGCCTCGGCCGGCGCCTCGGCGGTCCTGGTGGCCTCGGCCCGGGCGTTGGCCTCTTCCTTGGCCAGCAGTTCGCGCTCCCAGTCCGGCATCGGCTCGTTGGTCGACTCTTCGCCGGTCTGACCGCCGGACCGCGACATCAGGCCCTCCGCGACGGCGTCGGCCAGCACGCGGGTCAGCAGCGAGACGGAGCGGATCGCGTCGTCGTTACCGGGGATCGCGTAGTCGACCTCGTCCGGATCGCAGTTGGTGTCCAGGATGCCGATGATCGGGATCCGCAGCTTGCGGGCCTCGTCGACGGCCAGGTGCTCCTTCTTGGTGTCGACGATCCAGACCGCCTGCGGCACCTCGCTCATGTCCCGGATGCCGCCGAGGGTCTTCTCCAGCTTGCCCATCTCCCGGCGCATGCCGAGGAGTTCCTTCTTGGTCCGGCCGGAGCCGGCGACGTCGTCGTAATCGATGCCCTCCAGCTCCTTGAGCCGCTGGATCCGCTTGATCACGGTGTGGAAGTTGGTCAACATGCCACCGAGCCAACGCTGGTTGACGAACGGCATGCCCACCCGGGTCGCCTGCTCGGCGATGGCTTCCTGGGCCTGCTTCTTGGTGCCGACGAAGAGGACCTTGCCGCCGCGGCCGACGATCTCCTTGACGAAGGCGTAGGCGCGGTCGATGTAGGTCAGCGACTGACGCAGGTCGATGATGTAGATGCCGTTGCGGTCGGTGAGGATGAACCGCTTCATCTTGGGGTTCCAGCGACGGGTCTGATGCCCGAAGTGGACGCCGCTCTCGAGGAGCTGGCGGGTACTGACGACGGCCATGGCCGTATCCCTCTCTTCTCGGGCTCGCGCCCGACGTACGGTTGTCCGGTGTCGATCGCTTCGACACCGCCTGATGCCCGCGCGGCGACCGACTCAAACCACGTGGGAATGAGACCGCGGCCGACGCCCGATCGAGGTGATCGGTGAGCGAGCATGCGAAGTCAGCCCGATTCATCGGGCTGCGGCCCAGAGTCTACGCGCTCCGCCTGCCCGGAGGCCAACCCGGCGAGCGCCCCGATGGCGGGCCGTGTATAGGGGAGGCGACCGGAAGCGGGGTCCGGCAGGATGCGGCGGGTGCGTACCTTCGACGATCTGGTGGACGAGGCGGCCATGGCCGACGTGTCCGGCTGGGATTTCGGCTGGCTGGACGGGCGGGCGACCGAGGAGCGGCCGCCCTGGGGCTATGCCCGACTGCTGGCCGAACGGCTCGGGAGGGTCGGCTCCGCGGTCGACCTGGACACCGGTGGCGGTGAGGTGGTCGGCGAGGCGCCGCGGCTCCCGGCGCGGATGGCGGTGACGGAGTCCTGGCCGCCGAACGCCGAGAAGGCTCGTCGGCTGCTCGGGCCGCGTGGCGTCGAGGTGCACGAGGTCACCCAGGGTGGTCCACTGCCGTTCGCCGACGCGTCCTTCGAGTTGGTCACCTCCCGGCACCCGATCAACCCGGACTGGGCGGAGATCAGCCGGATCCTCCAGCCCGGCGGGCACTATTTCGCGCAGCATGTCGGCGGCGAGTCGGCGCGGGCGCTGAGCGAGTTCTTCCTCGGCCCGCTGCCGGACGAGGTCTCCGGCCGGGACCCCGAGGTGGAGCGACAGGCCGCCGAGCGGGCCGGGCTGACCATCGCCGACCTGCGCACGGTGCGCTGTCGGATGGAGTTCTTCGACGTCGGCGCGGTGGTCTGGATCCTGCGCCGGTGCGTCTGGTGGCTGCCGGACTTCTCCGTCAACCGCTATCGCGACGATCTGGTGCGGATGGACCAGCTGATCCGGGACACCGGATCGTTCGAAGCGCACGCGACCCGGCACCTGATCGACGCGGTGCGCTGGCGGCACCCTCCTGGCCTCGATCTTTCATGATCTTGGCCTCGCTGCAGGTGTCCCGTGGCCCGGTCACGCTTCCAGGCACAGGTCGCGGCTCCCTGCCGGATCACTGACCTGCCGGGGCGAAAGACGCATCGAGGAGCGGCGGGTTGGGGCGCGGTGACGGTGTCGCGGCCCAACCCCGCCGCCCTCGAAGCGTCTTTCCGCCCGGCAGACCGCGATCCGGCAGCCGGAAACCCGGACCAGGGAACAACCAACCCCCTGATCATGAAGACCAAGGCTAGGCCAGGGCCTTCGTCGCTTCGTCGATCAGCGCAGCCGTGCCGTCCGCGACCGACATCCGGCCATAGGCGATCTCCTGGCCGAACCGAGCGATCGCCGAGTTGACCTGGTCGGAGCCCTCCGGGCGGATCGGGAACGGCCGGCTGGGGTTCTCCTGTTCCCGGGAGATCTGGGTGATGAACTCGGTCTCGGACTCATCCAGCTCGGGCAGCAGGGCCTGCCGGACGGTCGCCGAGGACGGCGCACCCTGATTGAGCCCGGTGATCTTCGCCGCGTCGACGTCGTTGATGAAGAAGTCGATCATGGACGCGACGGCTTCCGGATTATCGGTGTTGACCGCGCCGCTGATCAAGATCGGCGGGAAGAACCACCAGTCCTCGGTGCTGTCCGGCAGCACCGGGATGCTGCTCAGCGACAGCTTCTTCTTGGTCAGCGCCTGCATCCCCGACAGGTGATTCGTGCTGGCGGTCAGGACGGCGCACTTCTCGGCGACCAGCAGGTTGCCGGCGTCACCGGCGGCATCGGCCTCGACCTGCTGGTCCGGCGGCGGGACGACCTTCGCCGACCGCAGCCTCGACCAGAAGTTGAACCACTCGCCGACCACCTCGGCGGTGAACCCGATGCCACCCTCGGCGGCGAAGACCTCCTGGCCGGCTTGCCGGATCCAGGCCTCCAGATGCCGGTGGGTCGTCCCCATCGTGGGATCGGTCGTGCCGTAGAACGACGCGGCCGGATCGGCGAAGGAGGTGACCACGTCGGCGAAGCCGGCCCAGGTCGCCATCGCATCGACGTCGACCCCCGCGGACTCGAACAGTTCGACGCTGCGGATCAGCGCCTGCCCGACGTAGTGGGTCGGTAGCGCGAAGTTGCCGTCGTCGACGGCACCGGTGGACACGCCGGCCGCACCGACCGAGTCGGTGTTGATCTTCGACCCGAGGAACTCCTTGAGATCCAGCAACGCTCCGGCGCTGCCGTACCGGCCGATGTGGGTGTCGCGCATCCACATCAGATCGGGCAGTTCCTTGGCCGCGGCCTGCGTGGTCAGCCGTTCCAGGTACGGGTCCAGATCGGCGAACTGCAGTTCGGCGGTGAGCTCCGGATGCCGCTGCAGGTACAGGTCCAGGGCCCGCAGATACAGCTCGGCCCGGCTCGCGTTGCCCCACAGCGCGACGTCCAACGGTCCGTCGGCGCCGCCACCGGAACAGCCGGCGGCGGCGAGGACCGCGGCAGCGCTCAGACCGAGCAGGCGCCGACGCGGGAGGGTGAGAGTGATCGGGCCACTCATGGCGAATTCCCTTCTCGATGCGGGTCGACGGGATGTCTGACCCGGAGGCAACGAAGATCATTTGATGCCGGTGGTCGCGATGCCCTTCACCAGCTGACGCTGCGCCAGCAGGAAGACGATGAAGAGCGGCAGCAGGGACAGCACGGACATGGCGAACATCGGCCCCCACGCGGAGGCACCGGTGGAGTCCATGAAGGCGTTCAGGGCGATCGGCACCGTGAACAGGTCGCGGTCGCTGATGTAGAGCAGCGGGCCGAGGAAGTCGTTCCAGGTCCAGATGAAGGTGAAGGTCGCGGTGACCGCGAGCGCCGGCCGCATCAGCGGCAGGATGATCCGGACGAACACGCCCAGCGGCCCGCAGCCGTCGACGGTCGCCGCGTCGTCCAGCTCGCGCGGCAGGCCCCGGATGAACTGCACCAGCAGGAAGATGAAGAAGGCGTCGGTGGCCAGGAACTTCGGCACCACCAGCGGGTAGTACGTGTTGGTCCAGTCGATCGCCTGAAACATGATGTACTGCGGAACGATCACCACATGGAACGGCAGCATGATCGTGCCGAGCATCATCGCGAACAGCACCGGCTTGAACCTGAACTCGAGGCGCGCGAAGGCATAGGCGGCCAACGAGCAGGAGAACAGGTTGCCGATCATGCAGGCGGCGGCCACGAGCAGAGAGTTCAACAGGAAGATCGAGAACGGTCGGCCGAGAGCGTTCCAGCCCTGCACGAAATTGCTCCCGGTGAGCTCCGTCGGGACGAGTCCGGGCTCGGAGAAGATCAGCGTCTCCGGCTTGACCGAGCTGGCGACCAGCCAGAGCAGCGGATAGATCATCAGCACCCCGACCGCGATGATCAGCACGTGCGCGACCAGCTTTCGGGCCGCCTTCTCGGCCCGCCGCGGATCGGATCGACGGACCGCGACGTCTTCCCGCGCGAGGACGGCCATCACTGCTCCCCACCGTAGAAGACCCATTTCTTGGAACTACCGAAGGCGAGCCAGGTGGCGAGTCCGATGACCAGCAACAACACCCACGCCATCGCCGAGGCATAGCCCATGTCGAAGTCGGTGAACGCCTTCTGGTACAGGTAAAGCGTGTAGAACAGGGTCGAGTCGACCGGGCCGCCGCTGCCGCCGCTGACGATGTAGGCCTGGGTGAAGGTCTGGAAGGCGCCGATCATCTGCAGCACCAGGTTGAAGAAGACCACCGGGCTGAGCATCGGCATGGTGATCCGCCAGAACTTCTGGATCAGGTTGGCGCCGTCCACCGACGCCGCCTCGTAGAGTTCGGCCGGGATCTGCCGCAGCCCGGCCAGGAAGATGATCATGGGCGAGCCGAAGGTCCAGACGTTCAGCACGATGATCGTGTTGAGCGCGTGTTCCGGGGTCGCGATCCAGTTCGGCAGGTTCTGGAAGCCGATCAGCCCGAGGGCCTGATTGATCAGTCCGCCGGAGCCGAAGATCTGCCGCCAGAGCAGGGCGATCGCCACGCTGGATCCCAGCAGGGACGGCAGGTAATAGATGGAGCGGTAGAGGGCGAGGCCGCGCAGTCCCTGATTGAGCAGGGCCGCGATGGCCAGTGCGAAGGCC
Source organism: uncultured Actinomycetota bacterium (assembly GCA_963746025.1). Classification (GTDB taxonomy): domain Bacteria; phylum Actinomycetota; class Actinomycetes; order Propionibacteriales; family Propionibacteriaceae; genus Microlunatus. The sequence goes on along the minus strand of CAVUZU010000004.1, from coordinate 486,287 downwards.
AGCTGGAGCGGCACCGACAGCACGACGTATCGCAGCGTGACCAGGGCCGAGTCGAGGAACCGGGCGTCGTCGGTGAACATCCGGACGTAGTTCGCCAGGCCGATCCACCGGACCCGGCCGAGCAGGTTGTAGTCGGTGAAGGACAGCACCAGCGAGGCGATCATCGGGCCGATGGTGATCCCCAGCATGCCGATGATCCAGGGCGAGAGCAGCAACCACGGCACCCACGGACTTCGATACCTCCGGCCCCGGGCGGATCTTCCGGGCGGGCGCAGGATCTCGATCGCGGCATCACGGGTCGCCGCCCCGATTCCGCGGCGCGGTGCGGCTGACCGATCCTGGGTGCTCACGGCCATCTCGCCCTAGTAGCCCGCGGCCTTGTCCACCAGGTTGATCAGCGGCTCGTCGGCGACGAACCGGCGGAGGTTGTCGATGAAGATGTCGACTCCGCGCTGGGCGGTCTCGGCCGTGGTGGCTCCGTTGTGCGGGGTGATGATCACCTGGGGCAGGTCCCAGAACGGGCTGTCGGACGGCAGCGGCTCCACCCCATGAGCGTCCAGCCCGGCGCCGGCGATCCAGCCCTGTTGCAACGCCGCGAGCAGGGCGTCGTCCTGCGCGATCCCACCCCGGGAGATGCAGATCCAGTGGGCGGTCGGCTTCATCGCCTTGAACTGGTCCACGCCGAACATGCCGGCGGTCTGCGGCGTGATCGGCGCGGTGACGACGACGAAGTCACACTCGGCCAGGAACCCGGTCAGCTGGTCCGGGGTGAACAGTTGATCGACGTCGGGCACCGGCAGGTGGGACCGCCGCCGGACGCCGAGCACCCGCATGTGGAAGGCCTTCGCCTTCGCCGCAAGGTCGGCGCCGGAGTGCCCCAATCCGACGATCCCGACGGTCTTGCCCTTCAGTTCGCCATGGGTCCGCCGCTCCCAACGGTGTTCGGACTGGGCCCGCGCCCACGCCGGCACGTCGCGATTGAGCATCATCATCAACAGCATCGAGTGCTCGGCCAGCGGCACCGCGCCGTTGCCGACGGACGAGGTCAGGACGACCGGGCTCGACACCATCTCCGGCGACAGGTCGGCGTTGGCGCCGGCCGCCCAGCTGTGCACCCAGCGGAGCTTGCGCGCGGCGCTCAGCTGCGGTCCGCGCAGGGTGCCGGCCACCGCGGCCGCCGACGCGACGGCGTCGCCCGCCGCGTCGACCGTTGGAAAGAACTGAACCCGGTGGCCGGCCGCGGCGGCGACGATCGCGGCCTTGTTCTCCTCGGACTGTCCGCCGGTCACCACGATGTCGAGTTGGTCGGGCACGTGAGCCTCTCGTCGGGCGCGCCCCGGGCGCTCTGTCGCCAGCCACCGGTGCGCGGGATGGGATCTCCAGCCATCCTGCGATCCGCCATCTTGTCTGTCAAGATTGCAGAACAGGCAATATCGGAGATCGTCGCGATGGCACCTCGAGACTCGGGCGTCGTCCACAGCGCCGGTCGGGCCAATCCGGTTGTCCACAGATTTTCTGGCCCGCGGTCGATCCGGCCGCCGCGGCCCAGGATCCAACGCATGAAAGTACGGATGCCCGGCGGGTGGCTGTGGCCCGCGATGATCCTGTTCGGCCTTCTCCTCGCGGCCGGGTCGGCGCCGCTGACGGCCCGTGCGGAACCGCCGCCGGCCGGGCCGACGGGCTGGCCGCTGCCCGGCACGATCGAGGTGCTGCGGCCGTTCGACCCGCCGGCCGAGCGGTGGGGTGCCGGTCATCGCGGGGTCGATCTGGCCGCGGCCGCCGGCTCGCCGGTGCTCGCGGCGGCGGGCGGGACGGTGACGTATGCCCAGGTGCTGGCCGGCCGGGGCGTGGTCGTTGTCGATCATGGCGCGACCCGGACCACGTACGAGCCGGTGACGGGCCTGGTCCCGGTGGGCAGCCGGGTCGAGGCGGGCACCCGGATCGGCACGCTCGAGCCCGGGCACTGCCGGCCCGCGGACTGTCTGCACTGGGGTTGGCGCCGCGGCGAGAGCTACCTCGATCCGATGCTGCTCGGCGGCGACACCGCGCCGGCTCCGGACAGCGACGGCGGTCGGGTCCGGCTGGTCGGCGAGGCTCAGCGCGAGGTCGCCGCGGAGCGGGCCGCTGCGCGGGCGGCGGCCGGGCCGGCGGACGGGACGGGGCCCATCGGTCCGGCCGGGGAACACGGCTTCATCGCCCCCGTGGCCGGCGCGATCACCTCACCGTTCGGGATGCGGTTCCATCCAGTGCTCAAGATCACCAAACTGCACGACGGCACGGACTTCGGCGCCGGCTGCGGCACCCCGATCCGGGCGCCCTTTGCGGGCCGGGTGAGCCAGGCCTACTTCAATTCGGGGTACGGCAACCGGTTGATGATCGACCACGGCATGATCGCGGGCCGGCACGTGGTCAGCGGCTACAACCACGCGAGCTCGTACGCGGTCGGGGTGGGACAGCAGGTCGGTCAGGGTCAGCTGATCGGCTCGGTCGGGACGACCGGGTATTCGACCGGCTGCCACCTGCATCTGATGCTCTGGCTCGATGGACAACTGGTCGATCCGATGACCTGGTGGTAGGTGCTGGCTCGATCCCGCCGACGAGTGATCATGTCCCGGCGGCGGCCAGTCGCTGTTGTCGGCGCCGGGACTGTTCCGCCGGGTCCGGCACCGGGGCGGCCTCGAGCAGTCGTCGGGTGTAGGCGTCACGGGGCGACCGGAGGATCGTGGCGCACTCCCCCTGTTCGACGATCAGGCCGTCGTGCAGCACCGCGATCCGGTCGCAGACCTGCTCGACGACGGCGAGGTCGTGGCTGATGAACAGGCAGGCGAACGCGAACTGTCGCTGCAGCGCTACCAACAGGTCCAGCACCCGCGCCTGCACCGACACGTCCAGGGCGGAGGTCGGTTCGTCGGCGATCAACAGCTCCGGCTCCAGCGCGATCGCCCGGGCGATCGAGACCCGCTGTCGCTGGCCGCCGGACAGCTCGTGCGGATACCGGCCGTCCCAGTTGCCGGGCAGCTCGACGCTCTCCAGCAGCGCCCGCACCCGGCCGATCAGCTCGGCACCACGCACACCGCGATGCACCAGCAGTGGTTCGCCGATCGACTGGCCGAGCGTGTAGCGAGGGTTGAGCGAACCGGCCGGGTTCTGGTGCACGGCGCCGATCCGGGACCGGATGGTGCGGAGTTCGGCCCGGCCGGCGGTCGCCAGCGAGACCCCGCCGACCCGGACCTCGCCGCCGCTGATCGGAGCCATGCCGAGGACGCTGCGGCCGATCGTCGACTTGCCGGAGCCCGATTCGCCGACCAGCCCGCAGATCTCGCCCGGACCGAGGGTGAGATCGACGCCGGCCACGGCGCGCACCCGGCGGCCGCGGCGACCCCGGTATTCGACGACCAGCTCCTTGATCACCAGCGGCGCGTGGTCGGCACCGGATCCCTGATCGGGTCCGGGTCCAAGATCAGCATCGGCGTCACGATCGGGGCCGGAGCCGAGACCGGGGCCGGGTTCGGGGTCCGGGCGGGTGCTGCCGGGCACGGCCGCGAGCAGGGCCTGGGTGTATTCGTGCTCGGGTCGGGCGAACAGCTCCCTGGTCTCGGCCACCTCGACCACGGTCCCCTGCCGCATCACCACCACCCGGTCGGCCACATCGGCCACCACTCCCATGTCGTGGGTGATGATCATGATCGACACCGGGGTCCGGCGGCGCAGCGCCATCAGCACGTCCAGCACCTCCTGCTGCACGGTGACGTCGAGCGCCGTCGTCGGCTCGTCGGCGATCAGCACCTCGGGGTCGCAGGACAGCGCCATCGCGATCATCGCCCGTTGGCACTGGCCGCCGGAGAGCTGGTGCGGGTAGTGCCGCAGCCGCTGCTCCGGCTCCCCGATCTCGACCATCCGGAGCAGTTCGACCGCCCGCTCCCGGGCCTGGCCGCGACTGGTCCCGGGCTGGTGCCGGCGGATCATCTCGACCAACTGGGAGCCGATCGTGAAGACCGGGTCGAGGGCGTTCACCGGATCCTGGAAGATCATCGCGACCCGCTTGCCGCGGATGCCGGCGAGCCGGGCCCGGCCGGCCGTCAGCAGTTCTTCATCATCGAGGAAGACCCGGCCGGACACCCGGGCGTTGCCGGGCAGCAGCCCGATCGTGGCCAGGCTGGTGACGCTCTTGCCCGACCCGGACTCGCCGACCACCGCCAGCACCTCGCCCTGCCGCAACGCGAACGAGACACCGTCGACGGCGCGCTGCCACTGGGCGCCGACCTGGAAGTCGACCACCAGGTCCTCGTACCGGAGCACGTCCGCCCCGTTCGGGCCGGGCGCGGTCACGGCTCCGCCGGATCGTCGGCCGCGTCGCCGTGGGTCTCGTTGTAGATCTTCCAGTCGGCCAGCATCTTGCGGTGATACCTGGCCAGCCACTCCATGTAGTTCCGCGCGTTGCGGAGCCGGCGCCGCGGCCCGTCCAGGTCGGCCGGGACGTCGGGCAGCAGCTCCGAGAAGAGCGCCCGCTGCCGGTCCAGGTAGCGTCGTTCGCCGGCCAGGAAGGTGCCCCAGATGTCGTCGTCGACGGTGAAGTAGTGGCTCCGATCGCCCGGGATCGCATGCCGGGCGATGAACCCGGACTCGATCAGCTGCCGGGTCGTGCCCGAGATCGAGCCGGCGCTGGCCTTGAGCGCAGCGGCCAGTTCGGCCGACGAGACGTACGGCTTGGTGCTGGTCATCAGGTAGCCGAGCACCCGGCCCTCCATCCGCGTCGACCCCGCCATCTCGCGCAGCACGCCGAACGCCTCGATGAACTGCCGCCGTCGCTCGCCGGCCTCCCAGTCTCCGGTGGATGCACCGGACTCCACGGCCGGTCCGGATCGCTTGCCCGCCCGCGCCATGATCAGCCGGCCCCCGCGATCTGGGCGGAGCGACGGGCCAGGAACGCGTCGATCGGCCACCGGGTGCCGCCGCCGTAACGGACCGATTCGACCGAACCGTCCGCGGCCCAGCTGAAGCGCACCGGTTCGCCGGCCAGCCCGAAGCCCGGCTCCGGCTGAGCCTGCAGGGTGTTTTCGTCGACCACCCGCAGTTCGTCGTAACCCTCGGTCGGATCGGGGGCGGCGGCGTAGAAACCGACCAGCCGGCCGCCGAGCAGGGCGATCTGGCCCACGCCCATCAGGTTCGCGAACTGCCCGGTGAACCGGGACAGATCATGATCGGCCGCGGCCGGATCCGGCTCGTGATCACCGGCCGCCAGGTCGAGCAGCTTGATCACCCCGTTGGCCAGTGTGGTGGCCGGCCCGCCGATGCAGTTGGTCAGCACGCTGACCGCGAGTTGGCCGACCGGGTCGGGGTAGGTGCGGGTGATGTGCCCCGGGTAGCCGCCGCTGTGGCCGACCAGGCGCCGCTCGCCGATCTTGGTCACGTCCATCCCGAGGCCGTACGTGCCCAGTTCGGCGCCATGCGCGACGACCGTGCTCTCGTCCCGCTGGATCAACCTCTTGCTGTGATCGTCGAGTAACTCGTCAGCACCGTGGAAATGGGCCGCGGCGTAGCGGACCAGGTCCTCGGCGGTGGAGTAGAAGCCGGTCGCCGCGGCCATCCCCCGGGTGTCGATGTGCCCGATCGCCTGCCGCGGCTCGGCGCCGTCGATCAGCCCGGTGTGCCCGGCCGCGAACCGGTCGGTGAGCTCCGGCGTCCACTCCGGACCGGTGGCGGTCAGCCCGAGCGGCTCGATGATCGAGGTCTGGACGTAGTCGTGATAGCTCACCCCGGACGCGTGCTCGATCGCCAGTCCGAGTAGCGAGTAGCCGACGTTGGTGTACTTGAAGTGCTCGCCCGGCTGATACACCACGCCGTGCTCGCGGCAGAGTTCGATCAGCTCGGCCCGGTCGGGGAACGGCCGGATCAGCTGCCAGAAGTCGGTGTCCACGCCGTCCCGGATGACGCCACCCTGGTGGCCCAGCAGCTCCCGCACGGTGACCGGGCCGACACCGGTCTCGGCCAGCTCCGGGACATGATGACCGATCGGATCGTCCAGCCGCAGCTTGCCCTGCTCGGCCAGCTGCAGCACCGAGGTCGCGGTGAACGTCTTCGAGTGCGACGCGATCCGGAACAGATGATCGGTGCGCAGCGGCGGGCCGGCCGGCTCGTCGGCGAACCCGAACGCGCTGGAGCTGATCACCTCGTCCTGCACCCGGATCGCGGCCTGCACGCCGGGCGTCCGCAGATACCGCCGCTGGTACGCCAGCCAGGCCTCGATCGCCGGTGCCGCCTCGCGGGCCGTCGCCACGTCGTACAGGGTCATCGTCTGCCTCTCGTCATCAAGATCGTTCCCGTCGTGATCAACATGGTCATGATCGTGCCCGTGGATTGATCGCATCCCGCAGCACGTCGCCGATGGTCATCAGGCTGAGCACGGTCGCGGCCAGGAAGATGCTCGGATAGATCAACATGTGCGGGGCCCGCTGGAACACCGACTGGGCGCTGGCCAGCTGCAGTCCCCAGGAGATCGACGGTGCGCGCAGCCCGAGGCCGAGGAAGGTCAGCGTGGACTCGGCGACGATCACGCCGCCGACGGTCAGGGTGGCGACCGCGAGCACCGGGCCGATCGCGTTCGGCAGCACATACTGGCTCAGGATCCGGCCGGTCGGCAGGCCCATCGCGGTCGCCGCCTGGACGAACTCCGCCTGCCGGATGCCGCGGACGCTGGTCCGCACCAACCGGGCCAGCGTCGGCCAGGCGAACAGGGCCAGCACCACGGCGACCGTGATCACCGACCGGCTGCCCAGCGTGTTCAGCACCACGATCGCGCCGAGCAGGAACGGGAAGCCGAGGAAGACGTCGGTCAACCGGGCCAGGATCGAGTCGATCACGCCGCCCAGATAGCCGGCCAGCGTGCCGACGGCGAGCGCGATGCCGAGCGCGATGGCGGTGCAGATCAGGCCGACGGTGATCGACGCCCGGGCCCCGTGGATCACGTTGGCGTACACGTCGCAGCCCTGCACGTCGAACCCGAACGGGTGCCCCACGGTCGGCGGTTGCACGCTGCGGCCCAGCTCGCAGACCCGCGGATCGGGGTTGCCGAACAGCCCGGCGAACGGCTCGGGCGCCATCGAGATCAACACCATGATCGACAACACCGCCAGCGACAGCCAGAACAGCACCCGGCGGCGCACCGTCGCCCAGACCCCGCGCGGCCGCGGGTCCTCGACGCTGATCTCCGCGGTCAATACCTGATCCGTCACAGTCCCACCTCGGCGAGCGCCCGATCCTGGCTCAGAAAACTAGTCATGGCGCACCCTCGGGTCGAGCAGCGAGTGCAGCAGGTCCACCAGCAGGCTGGTCGCGAGGAAGATCAGGATCAGGGCGGTGGCGATGCCGACCACGGTCGGCCCCTCGTGGGTCCGGATGGCCTGGAACAGCAACTGGCCGACGCCGGGCAGGTTGAAGATGCCCTCGGTGACGATGGCACCGCCGAGCAGGGCGCCGAGGTCGACGGCGAGGTAGGTGAGCACCGGGATCGCGGAGTTGCGCAGCACGTGCACCCCGATCACCTGGTGCGCCGGCAGGCCCTTCGCCCACAGGGTGCGGACGAAGTCGGTGCGCATCGTGTCGGCGACGCTGCCCCGCATCAACCGGGCCACCGCGGCCAGGCCGTAGATCGCCAGCACACAGGCCGGCAGGATGAAGGACACCGGCCAGCCGTCAGACACCCCGGCGATCGGCAGCAGTTGCAGCCGGACCCCGAAGATCAACTGCGCGGCGACCGCCATCACGATGATCGGGATCGACGTCACCACGATCGTCATGATCAGCACGCCGCGGTCGATCCAGCTGTTCTGCCGCAGCCCGGCCAGCAGGCCGAGCCCGGTCCCGATCACCACCTGGATCACCCAGGCGGTCAGGGCCAGCTGGATCGTCACCGGCCAACGGCTGGCCAGCCGCTCGGCCACCGACCGGCCGTTCAGGTCGACGCCGAGATCGCCGGTCAGCAGCGACCCGAGGTAGCGCAGATACTGCGACCACAACGGATCGTCCAGGTGATACTTCGCCCGGATCAGTTCGACCGTCCGCGGCGGCAACGGCTGCTCGCCACCGAGCGCCGCGACCGGGTCGCCGGGCAGCGCGAACACCGCGGCATAGATCAGGAACGTGACGCCGAAGAACACCACCAACAGTTCGGCGACCCGGCGCAGCACGAACCTCAGCACGGCGCCCCCGGTGGGCCGGCGATCATGATCATCATTCGGCCAGCGTGGTGAACTCGGTGTCAATGCTGCCGACACCCTCGGCCAGCTTGGCGACCCGCTCCGAGGTGGCGTAGGTGTATTTCTCGAAGAACATCGGCGGCGCCGGGAAGTCCTTCATGATCGCCTTCTGCACCTCGACATAGCCGGCGATCGCCTTGTCCTGATCAAGCTCGGCGTCGGCCTTGGCCATCAGCTGCTCGACTTCCTCGGTGTAGTGCGGGATGCAGTTCACACAGCCGCCGGTCTTCAGGTAGAACTCGCGCAGGGTGTTCTGCTGGCTGGCGTACAGTGCACCCCAGCGGGAGAAGTAGGGGCCGGTCAGCTTCCGCTCGTTGCGCAGCTTCTGGAACTCCGGGAAGTCCGTCGTCGGGGTGGCCGTGACGTCGGCGATGCCGAGGTTCTGCCGCAACTGGTTGGCATAGGCCTGGTAGAGCTCGTCCAGCCCGGAACCGCCCGGATACCTGATCTCCATCGAGCCGGTCCAACCGCCGGCCTCGGTCAGCAACTGCTTGGCCTTCTCCGGGTTGTAGGTGCACAGCTCGCCACACAGCCCGACCGGTGTGCCCGGCTCGCCCGGCGGCGTCAGCGCGGTGGCCGGCTCCCAGATCCCGCCGTAGATCGCGTCGCTGACCGCCTGCCGGTCGATCGCCATCGAGATCGCCTGCCGGACCCGGATGTCGGTGTAGCGCTCGTCCCACAGCGGCAGCCCGAGGTAGTTCATCCCCAGGCCCTGGAAGACGTAGGCCCGCTCGCCGAAGTCACTCTTCACCTGGTTCATCCGGCTGGCCGGCACGAACAGGATGTCGGTGTTGCCCGCCTGCACGTCGGTGTAGGCCGTCGTCATGTCGGTGTAGGGCTTGAAAACGATCTCGTCGACGGTCGGCTTCGGCCCGGCGTAGTCGGGATAGGCCTGGACGGTGACCGGCTCGTTCTCGGTGTAGCTGCCGACGATCTTGAACGGTCCGTTGCCGATCGGGGCTTTGGCGAAGCCCTCGAGATCGGCGTAGGCCGCCTCGGGCAGCGGGAAGAACCCGGTCTGGGCCTGGGACAACTGATACGGGAACTGCCCGTCGGGGCTCTGCAGCCGCACCGTGAAGGTGTGCTCGTCGACGATCTTGAGCCCGGACAGTTCCTTCGCCTTCGGCTCGCCCTTGGCCGGGTTGAGGTCGTCGTAGCCGACGATGTTGCTCAGCTGGCCGCTGTTGGCCCAGGCGTTCGGACCGTACGCGGTGGTGTTCCACGCCTTGACGTAGCTCTCGGCGGTCACCGGCTCGCCGTTGTGGAACGTCCAGCCGTCCCGGAGCTTGATCGTCCAGTTGACCGCGTCCTCGGACTCGACCGACTCGGCGTTGAGCGGCGTGATCGATCCGGCCGCCTTGGCGAACATCAGGCCGGAGAAGATCACCCGGGTCTGGGCGAAGGCGATGGTCTGCTGACCCGGATTGAGGGTGACCGGGTCGCTGGTCGCCATCGAGACCGTTCGACTCTGCGGTTCGGGGCTCGATCCACTGTTGCCGCCCGCGCAGCCGGTGAGGATCAGGAGCGCGGCTACCAGGGCCGCCGCGATGCGGGAACTCATGCCAAGTGATCTTGGGCCCGCTCGACAGCCGAGTCAATAGCAAGACTCGGAAGTTTCAGTACGAAATGAAACTTTAACAGCGGCGTTACGGCTAGGCCCGCGGATGAGCCTGTTGGTACGCCCGCCGCAGCCGGTCGGTGGTGACGTGGGTGTAGATCTGGGTGGTGGCCAGCGAGGCGTGACCGAGCATCTCCTGGACGCTGCGCAGGTCGGCACCGCCCTCCAGCAGGTGGGTCGCCATTGCGTGCCGCAGCCCGTGCGGGCCGAGATCGGGCGCGCCGTCGGTCAGCCGGAGCGCCCGGTGCACGATCCGCCGGACCACCCGTTGATCGATCCGCCGGCCTCGTTCGCCGAGGAAGACCGCCGCCGCCGACTCCGGCGTCCGCAGTTGCTCGCGACCCTCGGCCAGCCAGCGATCCAGGGCCCGGAAGGCCGGTGCCCCGAGCGGCACGGTGCGCTCCTTCCGGCCCTTGCCGAAGACCCGGATGGTCCGCCGGTCGGTGTCCACATCGGTCTGGTCCAGCCCGCACAGCTCGGCGACCCGGACGCCGCTGCCGTACAGCACCTCCAAGATCGTCACGTCCCGCAGCGCCACCGGTCCGCCCTCCTCGGTGGCGACCGCGATCGCCTGCTCCAGCATCCGCCGGGCCTCCGACTGCTCCAGGGTGGCGGGCAGCCGGCGCTGTTGCTTCGGTGATCGCAGCGAGCCCGCCGGATCGATCTCGATCTCGCCGGTCCGCCGGGCCCAGGCGAAGAAGACCCGGGCCGCGGTGGATCGCCGTTGCAGGCTCGACCGGGCCTGGCCGAGGGTCTGCTGTCGGGCCAGCCAGCTACGCAGATCACCGAGACCGGCCTCGGCCAGCCGCCCCCGGCCGAGCTTGGTCAGATGCGCCAGCAGCGAGGTGACGTCGGCGCGATAGGCCCGCACGGTGTGATCGGAAAGGTGCCGCTCGACCGCCAGATGACGCAGATAGCTCGCCAGGATCCGGCGATGATCGTCGGCCAGGGCGTCGTCGATCCCGTCCTCGGCGGAAGCATCGGATCCGGACACCCTCCCACCATCGGTCGGCCGCAGCGGATCGACAAGTCGCCACGCCGCCGTCCGCGCTCGGGCTCGGCCGGTCCACGCCTGCGCGCGGCGTGATATGCAAGAGTTCGTGCCTCTACCTCAACTGAGCCAACTCATCGTCGGCGGCTACACCGGTGCCATGGGCGACGGATCCGGAATCGTCACCCTGCAGGTCGGACCCGAGGACGTGTCCACTCTCGGCACCCTCGACATCGATTCGCCGAGCTACCTGATCCGCCACCCCGACCGGCCGCTGCTGTACGCGGTGTCGGAGGGCGACTCCGCCACCGTCGCCGCGCTGCGGCTGACCGATCACGGACCGGAGTTGATCAATCAGGTCAGCAACTCCGGTTCCGGTGCCTGCCACCTGTGCCTCAGCCCGGACCGGCGGTTCGTGATCACCGCGAACTACGGGTCCGGATCGGTGTCCTGCTTCGGCCTGGCCGACGACGGCAGCCTGACCGAGCAGACGGATCTGCTGCAGGTCACTGGCAGCGGCCCGGACGCCAGCCGGCAGTCCGGGCCGCATCCGCACCAGGTGGTGGTGGACGGTGACCTGGTGCTGGTGCCCGACCTGGGCACCGATCGAGTGCACCGGCTGCGCTTCGATGCGGCCGGCAAGATCAGCCAGACGGACGATCCGGTGATCCTGCCGCCCGGTTCCGGGCCGCGGCACCTGGTTGTCGTCGATGATCAACTCGTGGTCGCCTGCGAGCTGTCGGCCGAGGTGTGGTGGGGCTCGCGGACCGGCAGCGGCGGCGAGCAGGGTCAGGCCGTGCCGGCGTCCAGCAGCGACACCGCGGGATCGGGATCTCGCTCCGCTCAGGGCGCCCGGATCTATCCGTCGGCCATCGTGGCGGACGGGATGTCGATCTTCGTGGCCAATCGCGGCTCGGACACCATCGCCGGCTTCCAGTTGGACGGCGCGCTACGGCCGGCGATCGAGATCTCCTGCGGCGGCGCCTGGCCGCGCGACCTGATCGCCACCGACAGCCACCTCTGGGTGGCCAACCAGAACGACGGCACGGTGGTCGCGATCGCCCGCGATGATCTGGCCGCCGGCCGGATCGACGGCACCATCGACACCCCGAGTCCGTCCTGCCTGATCGCCCTCGTCGAAGGAGTGACCGCCTGATGTCCAAGCGCAACCCAGCCTCCACCTTCCCCCGGCCCACCGGCGACCTGGCGATCGTCGGCGGCCGGGTGGTGCCGGTGGTCGGCGACCCGATCGACGACGGCACCGTGCTGATCCGGGACGGCGTGATCGTCGAGGTCGGCAGCAAGGTCAAGATCAGCAAGAAGGCCGAGGTGATCGACGCGGCCGGCCAGTGGGTGCTGCCCGGCTTCGTCGAGGCCCACGGTCACGTCGGCGTGCACGAGGAGGGCAACGGCTGGGCCGGCCAGGACACCAACGAGATGACCGATCCGGTCGGCGCGCGGTTCCGGGCCCTGGACGCGATCAACCCGGCCGACGAGGGCTTCCGGGACGCGCTGGCCGGCGGCGTCACCTCGGTCGTGGTCAAGCCCGGCTCCGGCAACCCGATCGGCGGTCAGACCGTCGCGATCAAGTCCTGGGGCCGGATGGTCGACGAGATGGTGTTCGCGCAGCCGTGCAGCATCAAGTCAGCCCTGGGCGAGAACCCGAAGCGGGTGTACGGCGAGAAGAAGCAGACCCCGGCCACCCGGCTCGGCGTCGCCTCGGTGATCAGGGACGCGCTGCGCAAGGCCCAGGACTATCGGGCCCGGCGCGATCAGGCGAAGAAGGACGGCAAGCCGTTCGACCGGGACGCCAACTCCGAGGTGCTGGTCTCGGTGCTCAGCGGCGAGGTGCCCTGGTGTCAACACACCCACCGGGCCGACGACATCGCCACCGCGCTCCGGCTGGCCGACGAGTTCGGCTACCGGTTGGTGATCAACCACGGCACCGAGGGTCATCTGCTGGCCGACGTGCTGGCCGAACGGAACATCCCGGTGATCATCGGCCCGCTGTTCACCTCCCGGAGCAAGGTCGAGGTGAACCAGCGGCACCTGCGCAACCCGGGCCTGCTGGCCGAGGCCGGTGTCAAGATCGCGATCACCACCGATCATCCGGTGGTGCCGATCAACTTCCTGGTCTACCAGGCGATCCTGTCGGTCAAGGAAGGTCTCGATCCGGCGACCGCGCTGAAGTCGATCACGATCAATCCGGCCGAGATCCTCGGCCTGGCGGACCGGGTCGGCTCGCTGGAGGTCGGCAAGGACGGCGACGTGGTGCTCTGGGACGGCGACCCGCTGGAGATCATGAGCCGCGCCCAGCGGGTGATCATCGAGGGCCGTGAGGTGTACCACTACGATGCTCCTGCCCGCACCGGGTTCACCGCGGACCCGTATTGGACCGTACGAGAGGACAAGCATCGGTGACCACCCTGACCGAGCTCACCAGCGGCGGCACGATCCTGCCGATCACCCGCTGGGGTACTCCGGTGATGCACGCCAAGACCCGGCCGGTCACCGACTACGACGAGGAGTTGCACCGGCTGATCCGGGACATGTTCGCGACCATGCGTGCCGCCGACGGGGTCGGCCTGGCCGCGACCCAGGTCGGCATCGACCGCTCGCTGTTCGTCTACGACTGCCCCGATGATGATCACCGCCGGCAGGTCGGCGTCTTCTGCAACCCGGTGGTGATCCTGCCCGAGGGCAAAGATCGGGTGCTGGAGACCGAGGAGGAGGGCTGCCTCTCGCTGCCCGGCGCCTACATCGACCTGGCCCGTCCCGATCATGCGACCTGTCGCGGCCAGGACGCGTTCGGCCATGATCAGGAACTGACCGGCACCGGCCTGCTGTCCCGCTGCCTGCAGCACGAGACCGACCATCTGGAGGGCACCGTCTTCGGCGACCGGCTGGCCGGCCGGCTGCGCAAGAAGCTGTACCGCCGGCACGAGGAGCTCGCCGACCAGTACCCGACCGATTGGCCGGTCAGCCCGATGGTTCGTGATCACGATCAACAGGCCCGCGGCTGAGCGCTCCGGTCCGCTGATCAGCCAGGCATCGAGACGAGCCGTCAGCGATTCTGGAGCTGCTCCTCGTACTCGCCGCGGATCGTATCGCCACCGTCCTTCCGCCAGCTGTTGATCAAGTCATCGAGGACCGTGAACGGCTTGCGGCCCTGGATGATGTCGTTCAGGCCGTCGTTGAACGACTTGTCGATGGTCGCGTTCTTGGACGCGAAGGTGTTGGAGAACAGCCCCACCGTCGGATCCCGGATCCCGGTGGGGATCTCCAGCGTCTGGTACGCGTGCTGGGTGTCGGCATCACTCGGCCGGCCCGGCTCGAACACCACCGGCGGTGCATCGGCGAGGTAGCGGATCGGCACCATTGTGTTCACCTTCCCCGACCCGGTGAGGATCGGGTTGCCGTCGCCGTCCAGGGTGTGGTCCCGGCCCTCCTCCCCGTACAGCCGGTAGACATACTCGTCGCTGCCGAACGGGGCCGCGAGGTAGTTGCAGATCCGGAGCAGCAGCTTGATCCGCTCCGGATCGTCCTGCTTCTTGAAGGCATTGACCGAGAAGAACCCGTTGCCCAGCCACCACGACGCCAGCTGCCCGGACGTGCGCTCGTAGCTCGGGATCAGCCCGAGCTTGAAGTCGGGATTGTCCCGGTTGTCGAGGATGTACTGGGTCCAGCCGGCATACCCGTCGGCGTTGACCGCCACCGTGCCCGCGCTGAACAGGGCCTTGAACGGCTGGGTGGGCGAGAAAGCGTCCGGGTGCATCACCCCGGTCTGCCACATCGCGATCAGGTCGGTGACTGTTTGCTTGAACTCCTCCGTCTCGTAGGAACGGGTGAGCCGGCCACCCTCCTCCCGCCAGTTGTTCGGCATCCCGTTCATCTGTCCGAGTAGCCGCATCGGCTGATTGAGCTGGCTGAAGCACCACCGGCGTTGCTTCGGGTCGGTCAGCAGCTTCGTCGTCTCCACGAGTTCGTCGTAACTCTTCGGCTCCAGGTTCGCCCCGTGCTTCTCGAACAGATCCTGGCGCGCGTAGATGTAGGCACCGATCGCGCCACGCGGGACTGGAATTCCGTAGATGCCCCCGTTGTAGACCGCCACCTTCCAGGTGTCGCTGGCGAGGTTGGCCAGGTTCGGATAGTCGAGGATCGCGTCTCCGGACAGGTGCTCGGCCAGATCGGTGAACCGGGCCTGGAGCAGTTGCGGCAGATTGGGGATGTCGGAGTTGGGCAGTTGCAGCATCAGCATGTCGGGCAGGTCGTTGCCGGCGATCGTGGTGGCGAACTTCGTCGGGTAGTCGGCGTCGGACACCATCTGCATGCTGAGGTCGACGCCGAGCCGCTCGTCCAGCCCGGCCCACCAGGGGTTCCGGTCCGGACCCGGCGGCACCGCGTAGTAGATGTTGGCCATCCCGGATACCGATCCGCCGGTGCCCGGTCGCACCGGCACCGCGCGCGGCCGGCCCGCCGGGAGCTTTCGGAAGGCCGGCAGCACTCCCTGCTCGGTGCCCGGCAGGTCTGGTTTGACCCCTTCGAACTCCTGGTGCGTGGGCAGCACCACGCCCTGGTTGCGCTGGACCGTGTTGTCCACCGTCGGTCCGGTGCGGCAGCCGGCCAGCGTGCCGCCGCCGGCGGCGGCCAGCAGCCCCAGCCCGCCGGCCGTGCCGAGTATTCGCCTGCGGTCGAATCTCGTGACGATGGACATCTGATCTCCTTCGAACAGTGAGGCGGCTAGGGCAGGGTGAGCTCGACCGGGTCTGCGTTGAGCGCCGACACCGAGATCCGGCCGGCCGCGGCCGGCAACTCCATCAACTCGATCCGGCGTTCCCGTCCAGGGATCAGGTCGAAGTAGTTGTCCTCGAGCCGAACCCCGTCGATCGACTCGTCCCAGTCGATGACGACCTGCCGGGCGAAGACGTCGGAGCTGATCACCAACTCGCTGCCGGACGCCCGGACGGTCAGGGTCGCCGGTGGCAATTCGAGATAGCGTTCGCCGATCAGCAGTTGGCTGGTGACCCGCCCGTCGAATTCGGCGGACAGGAACTCACCACGCAGCACGACCGGGCCGAGCGGCGCGGTGTCCGCCAGCCGGACCGACTCGCCCGGGGCCACGGCCGCCGGCCGGCTCAGCTCCCCGACCACGGTTCCGTCGAACCGGACCCGGCGGACCACGAGGTCGCCGATCACCGGTTCCGAGCTGTCGTTCGTCACCCAGACGGCCAGCCGGTCAGCCAGTTCGAACGAGACGAGCACCGGCGCGTAACAGCGACGCAGGTAGTAGTAGGCGATCTTCGGCTCGAGGTAGGCGTCGACGACGCTCCAGTAGACGATCGGCCACGGGTCGTTGAGGCGCCAGACGATGTCGCCGCCGTTTCGACGCCGGCCCGGAGGCGACCCGTCCGGCACGCCACGCCGGTGCCGCTCGACATTGGTCCGCAGATACTCCCCATGGGCGGTGCCGAGGGCCCGGATCAGTCCCGCCGCGTCGCGCGGCTCGAGATAGCGCTCGATCGGGCCGATCTTCGCCCAGGCGCCGTCCGGTGCCCGATATCCCCACATCGGCGGCCAAGACGGTTCGCCGGGCCGGCTGACGGACCCGTCGTGACCGGCCGGCCACAGCTCCTCGTCGGTCAGGAACCGCCGCATCGAGCGCAGTACGGGCGGGCTGACCCGGCCCATCTCCGACACGAACGTCGGGACCGCCGCCTGGTGGCAGTAGGTGAGGGTGGTGTAGTCGTGCCAGTCCCCGGCCCGCGGCCAGTTGGCGACCGGGCCGCCGAACGGCGAACTCGGATGGTAGGAGCGGGTGCCGTCCTGATCGCGGACGATCCGCGGCATCACCTCCTCGAAGAGTTCGGTGCCGAACTCGGTCGGCGTGTGGAACTGGAAGTCCCAGCCCATGTGGTTCTCGTTCCCGCCGCACCACAGCGCGATGCACGGATGGTTGCGCAGTCGCCGTACGACGTCGGTCAGTTCGCGTTCGACCGTCTCCAGGTAGCCGGGCAGGTCGATCGGATAGAACCCGTACTCGAACATGAAATCCTGCCAGACCAGCAGACCGCGCCGATTGCACTCGGTGTAGAACTCCGGCTCCGGGATCACGCCGCCGCCCCAGACCCGGAGGATGTTCATCTCGGCGTGTTCGGCGTGGTCGAGCAGCCGTCGCGCCCGGCGGCTGTCCCAGACGTTGCTGATGCCTTCGACCTGGGCCCAGTTGGCCCCGCGGAGGAAGAGCTGCCGTCCGTTGACCATGAGTTCGAAGGCCGGCTCGGCCGTCCCCGGGACCGCGGTGCGTAGCTCGATCGTCCGCAGTCCGACCTCGGTCTCGCTGCCGTCGAGTCGCTCCCCGGCGTCGTCGTGCAGATCGACCACCAGGCGGTAGACGGCCTGCTCACCGTGGCCGCGCGGCCACCACAGCCGCGGTTCGGGCACCGGAACGACCCAGGACGACTCGGCCGCGGACCGCTCACCCTCGCCGACCACCTCGCCGTCGGGTCCCCGCAGGGTCCACCGCAGCCGGCCGCTGCCCGCGCCGCCGGTCGTCACCTCGACCGCGACCTCGGCCGGCCCCACCTCCGGGTCCGGGCCGAGGATCGTCCGGACCCGTACGTCGTCCAGCCAGGTCTGATCGGTCAGCGACAGCACGACGTCGCGGTAGAGGCCGGCCTTGACCAGCCGTGGGCGGGCGCCCAGGTAGTTGCCGAAGTCGCCGCCGCCTTTGCGCAGGTGGTGCTTCGCCGGGATGTGGCCGCGATGGTGTTCGGGCACGGCCACCGTCGCGACGAACCGGGACGAGGAGCGGATCAGCACGATCAGCACGTTGTCCTGACCGGCCGGTGCCAGCGCATCGGCCAGGTCGACCACGTGCTCGCAGAACATGTCGGCCAGCTCGGCGATCCGGTGGCCGTTGAGGTGGACCTCGGCCAGGGTGTCGACGCCGCGCAGGATCAGCCGGACCGCTCCCGCGCCGCGGTCCACGGGCGTGGCGAACACCTTCCGGAACACCCAGTCGCAGTCCCCGACCCAGTCGGCCGCCGCCGCGTTCCGGCCGACGTGCGGGTCCGGGATCCGGCCCTCCCGGAGCAGGATCTCGTGCAGCCCGGACGGCACCGTCGTCTCGTACCAGTTCCCGCCCTCGGTCGCGCCACCCAGGACCGGGCCCGGATCGGCCCAGTCTCCGAGGTCGGCGACCTGCCAGCCCTTCGTCAGCACCACGTCGTTGCGCACAGTGATCTTCTCCCTTGTCGTCCCGGTGGTCGGTGGGTCGTGCTGGTCAGTCGGTCAGCGGGACGGGTGATTCGCCGATCCCGTCCAGCCGGCGTTTGGCCTCCTGGTAGACGGATGGCTCCAGCGGGCCCGCGCCGAGATCGGCGATGTTCTCCGCCAGGTGATCGGGATTGAGCGTGCCGATGATCACCGTGTCGATGCCCGGATGACTGAGCAGGTAGCGCAGCATCCACCGGCCTCGACTCTCCCCCTGCTCGAGCAGCTCCTCCAGACCGGCCCGTTGCCACCGATCCCAGCGCTCCGCACTGCCCAGGCCGTTGCCCTCCGGTCGGCGCGGTCCGGCGAAGCGGACGATGACGCCCGCCCCGGCTTCGTGGGCCCGCGAGATCAACCGTTCATGCCCACGGTCCAAGGCCGAGTACGGGATCTGGAACACGTCGAAGACGCCCCAGCCGATGAACGTGCTCAGGTCGGGCTGCCGTGAGGAGATGCCGAACGACCCGACGACGCCGGCCGCGACGATCTCCCGCAGGGTGTCGACGATCTGGTGCTCCTCGGCCTGCGCGACCGTGGGGTTGTGCACCTGGACGAAGTCGATCCGGTCGGTGCGCAGCCGGCGCAGGCTCTCCTCGATGTTGCCGAGCATGTGGCTCCGGCTGAAGTCGTGCGGCGTCTCGTCGTGATCACCGGCGTCGACCAGCGTGCACCCGGTCTTCGTCGTCAGGACGAACTCGGCCCGCCGGTCCGCGGCGAACTTCCCGAGCAGTTCCTCGCTGGTCCCGTAGTCGGCCGCCGTGTCGATGAAGGTGATGCCGGCGTCGAGCGCGGCGGCGACGATGGCGGCGGCCTGCTCGTCGGTCACCGGCCGGCCGCCCCAGACCCGCTCGCCGCGCAGCTCCATCGCGCCGTAGCCGAGTCTGGTGACCTCCAGCCCGGTGCGGCCGAGGGTCCTGGTCGGTAGTAGGGGTGCGGTGACGGTCATGGTGTGGTCCTTCCGATTGAGGTCGTTGGGGTGTCACTGCTGAGACAGCAGGTCCTTGGCACCGTCGATCACGGTCTTCGCCGCGCTCGGGATGTCGGTCCGCCCGAAGCCGAGCTCCTGGCTGGTCCGCAGCAGCAGCGTTCCGATCTCGGTGTTGGCGGCGGGCTTGATCGGCGGCGCCGGCACGGCGTTCTTGCTGACCGCCGCGGCGTAGTCGATGATCTCCTTCTCCTCCGCGGTGAGATCGGGATCGTCCTGCAGTCCCTTGATGCCCTCGCTCGAGGCCGTCGGACCGCTGATGAAGCGGAGCACCTCGGCCGAGTCGGGACTGTTCACGAACCAGTCGACGAACGTGGCCGCGGCGGTCTTGTCGGCACACTGGCTGCTGATGCAGAACACGCTGCTCGGCGTCGGGTAGGCGCCGTGCTGCCCGGTGCTGCCGGTCGGCGGTGTCGTCATCTTCAGCTTGTCCTTGGTCAGCGCCTGGAACGACCCGGTGAAGTTGTTGATGAAGATGTGGGTGATGGCGCACTTGCCGGCGGCGATCGGTCCGCCGGTCGCGTCGTCGTAGGTGTATTGGGCCGCGATGTCGGCCGGTGTGATCCCGCCGTTCTGCCGCAACCGCGACCAGTACTCGAACCACTCGACGAGGGTCTGGTCGTCGAAGGCGAGCTGATCACCGTCGTACACCTGGCCGCCGTTGGCGCGGAGCCAGACCTCGAAGCTGGCCAGGTCGCCGCTCATGTCCTCCGCGCCAAAGACCTTCGGCCCGGCCTGCTGATGGAGCTGCTCGGCCAGCGTGGCGAAGCTGTCGTAGGTCCAGTCGGTCGGCGCCGCGAGCCCGAGCTTGTCGAACAGGGTCTGGTTGTAACCCCAGCTGTAGCCAGTCTGGGCGAACGGGACTCCGTACAGCTTCCCGTCGAGCATGCCCTGGTCGAGCAGCAGCTTGTCCAAGGTGTCGGTTTTCAGCAAGTTGCCGTTGAACTCGTCCAGCTCGGCCAGCACGCCGCTCGGGGTGTACTGGGCCATGTGCGCCGAGTCCATGTTGATGATGTCGGGCGGGCTGCCGGCACTGATCTGGGTCGCCAACTTGTCGAAGTAGCCGGCCACCGGAGAGCCCTCGAAGAGCATCGGGATGTCGGGGTGCAGCTCTTGGAACCGGTCGACGACCTGGCCCCGGAGCTTGACCTTGGTCGGGTCGCCCCAGCTGGTCACCCGGAGGGCGTCGCCGCCCTGCCCTTCGCCGGTGGTCGAACAGCCGGCGGCGGTCACCGAGGCCGCGGCCGCGAGGCCGGCCAGCAGCACCCGTCGAGAAACCTGGGTGGACATCGTGGTGGTTCCTTTCACTGAGGGGCCGGGCTATCCCCGGATGCCGGTCGTCGCGACCCCCTGGACCAACCGGCGGGAGGAGACCAGGAAGACGATGAAGGTGGGTACGAGGGACAGCGTCGACATCGCCAGCAGCTGGCCGTAGGCCGCCTTGCCGGTCGAGTCGAGGAAGCTGCGCAGTGCGACCGGGACCGTCTGGCTGGTCGCGGAGCTGAGGTAGATCAGCTGGGAGAAAAAGTCGTTGTAGGTCCAGAGGAAGGTGAACACCGCGGTCGTGATCAGAGCCGGACGCAGCAACGGGAAGACCACCCGGACGAAGATGCCGACGTGGCCGCAGCCGTCCACCGCTGCCGCCTCGTCGAGCTCCCGGGGAATGCCGCGGATGAACTGGACCATCAAGAAGATGAAGAACGCGTCGGTGGCCAGGAACTTCGGCACCACCAGCGGCAGCAGGGTGTTCACCCAACCGAGCCGGAAATAGACGAAGAACTGCGGGATCAGCAGCACGTGCGCGGGCAGCATGATCGTCACCAGCATCACCGCGAACCAGGCCCGCCGAAGCGGGAAGCGGAGCCGCGCGAAGGCGTACGCCGTGACCGAGCAGGCCAACACGTTGCCGACGACGGCGATCGCGGACAGCGCGATCGAGTTGACGAAGTTGCGCCCGAAGCTCACGTCGCCACCCGAGAACCCCTGGATGTAGTTGGCGAGGGTGAAGTCGCGCGGCCACGGATTGAGCTCGTGCAGGATGTCGGTGTCGGGCTTGAACGAACTGCCCAGCATCCAGACCAGCGGATAGATCATCACCGCCGAGAGGACCGCCAGGGTCACGTGGCGGTGCCAGGTCAGCGGACGCCGACGGCGGATCGCCCCGGTCATGATCGCCTCTCGTCGGGATAGAAGACCCAGAACCGGGACAGCGCGAAGTTGATCCCGGTCAGCGCGGCGATGATCAACAGCAGCACCCAGGCCAGCGCCGCGGCATAACCCATCCGGAAGTTGGCGAAGCCCTCCTGATACAGGTAGAGCGTGTAGAACAGCGTCGAGTCCGCCGGCCCGCCGGTGCCGTTGCTGATGATGTAGGCGGGGGTGAAGGCCTGGAACGAGCGGATGATCTCCAACACCAGATTGAAGAAGATCACCGGCGTCAGCATCGGGAAGGTCACGCTCCAGAACCGGCGCCAGCGGCCGGCCCCATCCACCGAGGCGGCGTCGTACAACTCGACCGGGACCTGCTTCAGCGCGGCCAGGAAGATCACCATCGGCGACCCGAACTGCCACACGTGCAGCAGGATCAGGGTGCCGAGGGACGTCTCCGGATTCGAGATCCAGCTGACGCCGGTGACGCCGACCAGTCCCAACAGCGTGTTGACCACCCCGTTGTCGTTGAACAACTGGCGCCAGACGATCGCCACCGCGACGCTGCCGCCGAACAGGGACGGGACGTAGATCAGGGCCCGATACCAGTCCAGGCCGCGCAGCCGGCGGTTCAGCAGCAGCGCGATCAGCAGCGCGAACGCCAACTGGACCGGAACCGTGACGAAGACGTAGATCATCGTCACGGTCACCGCATGGACGAAGCGTTGGTCGTCGAACAACATCCTCGAGTAGTTCGCCAGACCGACGAAGTCGGGCGCCTTGAGCAGGCTGAAATCGGTGAACGACAACACCAGCGACGCCAGCAGCGGCCCAGCGGTGATCAACAGCAGCCCGACGAACCACGGAGTGAGGAACAGGTAGCCGGCCAGTCCTTCCCGGCGGGACCGCGAGGGCCGGCGGCGCCGCGACCGGCTGGGCTGTCCGCCTGCCGGGCCCGGCCGACCGATCTCGAGCTCCAGGTCAGTCGTCGACATCGCGCCCCCGCATCAGCAGACCCGCAGTCCCGGGTCGGCGGGCGCCGCCAGCAGCCGGTCGAGCTCGTCGTCGAGCCGGACCAGGCTGATCGACGCCCCGGCCATGTCCAGCGAGGTGCAGTATTCACCGACGTAGCTCCGGCTGATCGTGATCTTGTGGTCGGTCAACCGTTCGTGCACCCGGCGATAGAGCACGTACAGCTCGCCGATCGGGGTGCCGCCGAGCCCGTTGATCATGACTGCAACCCGGTCACCGGCCTGGTACGGGAGGTCGGCGAGGACCGGATCCAGCATCACGTCGACCAGCCGGTCCGCGGCTTCCATGGCGCCGCG
This sequence comes from uncultured Actinomycetota bacterium, assembly GCA_963746025.1. Lineage (GTDB taxonomy): Bacteria > Actinomycetota > Actinomycetes > Propionibacteriales > Propionibacteriaceae > Microlunatus. The sequence goes on along the minus strand of CAVUZU010000004.1, from coordinate 463,690 downwards.
GCGCCGTCCGGGCTCGCCGTGGATCCCGACCCCGATCTCGATCTCGTCCTCACCCAGGGCGAACAGCGGCGTGCCGGAGGGCGGCGTGCACGGAGTGAGCGCGATTCCCATCGTCCGAGTCACGGCGTTCACCCGGGTGCCCAGCTCGACCAGCGCGTCGAGGCCGGCGCCCTCCTCGGCGCTCGCGCCCACGGTCTTGATCACGAAGAAGTTGCCGGCCACGCCACGGCGGCCGACGGTGTAGGTCGAGTCCTGCACGGACACGTCGTCGTCGACGAACAGGGTGCGTACCGTCGTGCCCTCGGCCGACAGCAACTCCTCGGCCATCTCGAACGCCATCCGGTCGCCGGTGTAGTTGTTGACCAGCAGCAGCACGCCGCGGTCGGACCTCAGCCGTTGCGCCGTCTCGTACACGAAGTTCATCGGCGGCGCCGCGAACACGTCGCCGGGGCAGGCGCCGTCGAGCAGTCCGGCGCCGACCAGCAGCACATGCGCGGGTTCGTGGCCGGAGCCCGAGCCCTGGATGATCGACACCTTGTCCGACCGTGGCGCATCCGCCCGCATGATCAGATTGAACTCGGGCAGGTAGCGCAGGCTGTCCTCGTTGGCCCAGGCGATGCCCTGCAGCATCTCGGCGACGAAGTGCTGCGGGTTGTTCACGAACTTCTTCATGATCGATCGCTCCTCCCGGCCCGGTCGGCCGTCGTCTGCTCGTCGTTCAGGGCCTCGGCGAGGACCGCGATCGCCACGGCTCCGGCGTCCGGCACGCCGATGCTGCGTTCACCGCTGTAGCTGGCCCGGCCGCGTCGCGCCTGTAATCCGCTGGTCTCCCGGACCGCCTTGCGGGCCGCGGCGGCGGCAGCGGCCAACGGTTGGTCGGCCGCGGACTCGACCGCGTCGATCAGCGGGACCAGGGCGTCCAGCAGGGTCTTGTCCCCAAGCTCCGCCCGGCCGCGCTGCATGATCCCGTCGACCGCGGCCCGCAGCATCGTGACCAGGTCGGCGCGGGTCAGTGTCTGCCGGCCGCGGGCCGCCACGGCCGCGCGCAGGAACGCCGTACCCCAGATCGGTCCCGACGTGCCGCCGACCCGGTTGGAGATCGTCACCGCCACCGCCTGCAGGAACGCACCGATGTCCGTTCGCGGATAGACGTCCCAAGATTCGATCACCGCCTCGAAGCCGCGGGCCAGCGAGAAGCCGAAGTCGCCGTCGCCGACGACACCGTCCAGTTCACCGAAATACGCCTCGTTGTCGAGCACCGTGGCGGCGATGGTCCGGACGGCGGACTCCACCTGGTGCTGCTCGATGGTGATCATGAAATCTCCTGAGGTCGGGCGGCCTCGTGCTGCAGGACGGCGCGCAGGTCCGCCAGCCCGACCTGGACGCCGGGATTGATCCGGTACGGGTCGGCGATCACTCGGGCCGGCTCCTGTTCGTCGCCGAGGGAACTGAGCACCAATGCGGCACCGGTGAAGTTCTCGGCCGTCGTGTACCTGCTGGTGGTGATCACCGTCGGCAGTCCGGCCGCCCGGGCGGCCGCCAGACCGTTCTGGCTGTCCTCGATCACGACGGTGCTCGACGGTGCTGCGCCCAGTCGCCGAACGGCGAGCCGGTAGATGTCGGGCGCCGGCTTCTTCCGCGGCACCATGTCGCCGGCGAAGACGGTGAACCGGCCGGCGAGGTCGCCGGCGACCTGGCCGAGCACCGCGCCGACCGCCTCAGCGCCGGAGGTCGAGGCCACCGCGAGGGTCCAGCCGGCGGCCGCGGCTTCCTTGATCAGCCGAGCGATGCCGGGTCGGGCCGGCAGCCGGCCCGACCGGACGAGGTCGACGTAGTGCGCGGTCTTGCGCCGGTACCAGGACTGGATCACGTCGCGCTGCTGATCGGGTTCGGCGGGAAGGCCAGCGGCGGCGACGAACTCCGGGGTCAACACGGCGGCCATCCGCTCCTTGCCGCCGCCGATCCGGAGCAGCCGCGCGTAGTCCGTCTCGGACCAGTGGATCGGCAGTCCGACCTCGGCGAAGGTGGCATTGAAGGCGCGCCGGTGACCGTCGTGCTCGGTCTCGGCCAGCACGCCGTCGCAGTCGAGCAACAGGGTCGGGGCGCTCACCAGGCGGCCTTCGCGCTGCCGAACGTCTCGGCCAGGCCGGCCGTCAGGGCGGCGACCCGATCCCGGACGCTGGCGAACAGTGCGGGCGGGTCCCACTGGTCGGCCCGTTGCGCCGCATCGAGGAAGTCCAGGTTGGCGCGCATGAACTCGATCTTGAGCGCCGTGGAGATGTTGATCTTGGCGCAGCCGCGCCGGATCAGATCGCGAAACTGGGGGGTGCTGAGCCCGCTGCCGCCGTGCAGCGCGATCGGCACCGAGCACGCCTCGACCAGCTCGGTCACCCGGGCTCCGTCCAGCTCCGGCCGAGCTCGATACAGGCCGTGGGCGTTGCCGATCGCCGGCGCGAACAGATCGACGCCGGTGGTCTGCACGAACTCGGCCGCCGTGGCAAGGCTCTCCCTGGGTCCGGGGTGATCGGCACCGACACCGTCCTCGACGCCGGTGATCGACTCGATCTCGCCTTCCACATGGGCTCCGTGCCGACGCGCCTCGGCGACCACCTCCGCGGTCTGGCGCTGGTTCTCCGACACCGACAGGTGCGAGGCGTCGAAGAGCACCGAGTTCCAGCCGAGTTCGAGGCATTCGGTGATCACCGCCCGGTCCGGACAGTGATCGAGGTGCAGCGCCACCGGGACCTCGATGCCGGCCGTCATCGCCTGCCACAGGGCGATCAGGACCCGGGAGCCCGCGGTGCGTACGGTCTTGACCGAGGTCTGCACGATCAACGGTGACCGGGCATCGACCGCACCGCTGAGGACCGCCTCGAGGGTCAGATCGTTGACGATGTTGATCGCCGGGACCCCGTACCGCTCGCGGAAAGCATGATCAACGATCTTCTTCGTCGACACCACCGGCATCGGTCACCTCCTGGATGAGATGACGCTAGGCCGCGACCCGCGGTGAGCGATATGAGGAATTCCCCTGCCAGCAGGTAGGGGCGGGGGCTACTCGCGGCGCCGGCTCGAGACCAACGCCGTCCGGTTGGTGACGCCGGCCTTGCGCAGGATCGAGCCGACATGTTTCTCGGCCGTCTTGATCGAGATCCGCAACTCCCGGGCGATCTGCTTGTCGGCCAGGCCCCGCTCGATCAGCCGGCGTACCTCCCGCTCCCGCGGGGTCAGTCGTGCTCGGCCGGTGTCCTCGTCCGGGTCGGCGTCCGCGGGGATGGCCGTGATGAACGCGTCCCGGCGCGCGGCGGCGATCACCGCCCGAGTCACCTCGGTGGCGACGGCGGACCGGCTGACGAAGGCCGCCGCACCGTTCCGGGCCGCGTCCTGCACATCACCGTCGTCGAAGGCTCCGACCAGCAACACCACGGCGACATCGGGGAACGAGGATCGGACGTAGGAACTCAGCCGGACCCCGTCGACTCCGGGTCCGTCGATGTCGGCCACCAGGACGTCCGGCCGGAGCAGGGCACAGGCCTCGAGCGCGTCGTCGAGCCGCGCCACCTCGCCGACGACCTGGATCTCCGGATCGGCCAGGCCGAGCATCCGCACCAGACCGGCCCTGATGATCGGCCGTTCGTCGGCGACCACGACCCGCCAGCGCAGCGCCGGCCGCTCCGCGGCGGAGTTCTCGGCGAGGGGCAGCTCCACCCGCAGATGGGTCCCCCATCCCGGGGTTGACTCGAGGTGCACGTCGCCACCCACGTGGTGGGCCCGGGCGACCAGTCCTTGCAAACCCAACCCGCGGAAGCTCGGCCCGCCCGGCTGCGGCTGGACCGTCCGGACATCGAAGCCACAGCCGTCGTCCTCCACCAGCGCCGTCAGGGTGCGCTCGCCGTACACGATGCCGACCCGGACCCGGTCGGCCCGGGCGTGCTCGACGACATTGGTCAGCGCCTCCTTGACGATCCGGAACAACTGGTGCGAGGTCTCCGCCGGCACCGGCAGCCGGGTGCCGACGATCGCCAGATCGCCTTTCAGGCCCGCGGCCGACTCGGCCCAGGTCAGCTCGAGCCGGATGGCGTCGATCAGCGATTCGGTGTCCGGCCCGGGGGGAGCCAGCCCGAGCACCGACCGGCGGGTCTCGGTCAACGCGTCTCGGGCGGCTCGTTTGGCTCGGCCGATGTCGTCACAGGCCGCCGTGCTCTGTCGTTCCACGGCATCGAGTCGCAGCAGGACCTCACCCAGGCCGCGGGCGACGGCGTCATGCACGTCGCGGTACACCCGTTCGCGTTCGGCCATCACGGCGGCACTCCGGGTCCGTTCGGTCGCCAGCGCGTGCAGCCGGGCGTTCATGATCGCGATCGCCGCGTGCGACGCGAACAGTTCCAGCAGACTGACGTCGGCCTCGCCGAACCGCCGCTCCGGGAGCTCGCTGAACACCACGCAACTGCCGATGATGTCGCCGTTCCAGACGATCGGCACCCCGACCACCGCGTGCAGCCGGCTGCGCTCACTCCGTGCCAGGTGACCCTTCGGCACGTCGGCGTAATTGCTGAACACGACCGGGCCGCGGGTCTTGACGATCTGCCCGGTCACGCCCTCGCTCAGCGGAAAGGTCTGCCCGGACTGGCAGCCGACGCCGACGTCCACCTCCTTGCAGTACGTCGCGGCGGCCTCGTCGACGGTGCAGATCGAGCCGCTCTCACAGTGCAGCAACTCGAGCGCATGGCGCAGGATCCGATGCAGCAACGGACCCTGGGCGAACTGCCCGGCGAGATCCTGGGCGAGTTCGACCACGGCGCTCAGCTGGTCACGATCATCCGAACCTGGTCCGGCATGCTCCCCACGTGACCCTCCGGTGACGAGGGCTGTCCTGGCAAAACTCCTCTGTGCTGCCATGCACCCGACCTGACGTGTCGAAAAGTTGCGATAATCAGTATCGCCAGCGGGTATCTCGGGGTCAAGAGATCGTCTTACGATCGAGCCATGCCGACAGATCGGATCGACGGCCGCGGCACCGGGCCGAAGTTGTCCGACGTGGCCGGTCTCGCCGGCGTCTCGGTGGCGACGGTGTCCAAGGTGATCAACGGCCGCCGCGACGTCGCCACCGGGACCCGGGATCGGGTGAACCGGGCGTTGAAGACCTCGGGTTACGTCCAGCGACAGCCCGGCCGACACCGGTTGGTCGGCACCATCGATCTGGTGATCGACGGGCTCGATTCGTTCTGGGCGATGGATGTCGTGTTCGGCGCCGAGGAGGCCGCCGCACGGCTCGGCTGTCTGCTGACCGTCACCTCGACCCGACATGGCGAGGTGGCACCGCAGGACTGGATGGACCGGGTCACGTCGCGTCCCACCGACGGGGTGATCATCGCGCTGTCCCGGACCGACGACGGCTCGGCCGACTTCGCCGCCCGGGTCGGCGCGCCGGTGGTTCTGCTCGATCCGATCGGACACGCGGGTGATCACCTGCCGACCGTCGGGGCCAACAACTGGCAGGGCGCGGTCAAGGCCACCGAACACCTGCTCGACCTGGGGCACCGGCGGATCGGGATGATCACCGGGCCGCTGGACTTCAATTGCAGCCTCGAACGCCGGGACGGATTCCACGCGGCGATGGTCCGGCGGGACCTGCGGGTCGATCCCGACCTGGTCGTCTCCGGCGACTTCTTCACCACCGGCGGAAGGCTGGCCGCGGCCCGGTTGCTCGACCATCCGCACCCGCCCACGGCCATCGTCAGTTCGAGTGATCTGCAGGCCGCCGGTCTCTACCAGGAGGCACAGCGCCGGGGCCTCCGGATCCCGGATGATGTCAGCGCGGTGGGCTTCGACGACATCCCGCTGGCCGAACTGCTCGGGCCGCCGCTGACGACCGTACGCCAGCCGATCGCGGAGATGGCCAGGACAGCGGTCAGATTCGTCGACGCGCTGTCCACCGGCAGCATGTCGGTAGCCAGCGCTCAGGTCCAACTGCAGACCACCCTGGTGGTCCGCCAGAGCACCGCGGCACCTGCTCAGGCCTGACCTGAAGCCGACGGCCAGGCTGGACCGCTTTCACCACTCGGTGACCAAACCTGCACAACCCTAGCGACCAAACTTGCACCTGGATAGCGACTAAGCTTGCACGTCGATAGCGACCAAACTTGCACACATATGGCGGCCAAACTTGCACAGCTGTGCCAAAATGAATTTATGACTCCGGCTCCGCACTCGCCTGTCGGCCGCATTCTTCCGAGGCACGCGAGTGCCCTCGTGAAGGACGCACTTGCCGACACGAGGGTGGTGCTCGTCAACGGTGCAAGACAAAGCGGCAAGAGCACCCTGGTCATCCAGGTCGGCGGACGTGACGGCGAGTGGCGCGGCCTGGATCGACCGTCGATCCGAAGGGCGGCTGAAGCGGACCCGACCACCTTTGTTCGGGACGAGCACGTGCTCGTCATCGACGAGGTCCAACGGGTACCCGAATTGCTGCTCGCCATCAAGGAAGTCGTGGACCTCGACACCCGACCGGGCCGATTCCTGCTCACCGGATCAGCCAGGTTGTTGAGCCTCCGCAGCATCCCGGATGCACTGCCCGGTCGGATGGAGACCATCGAACTCTGGCCACTGTCGCAGGGCGAGATCGACGGGCGTCCGGACGGATTCATCGACACGGTCTTCGCACTCGGCGCGGAACTCCGGCACCGGTCTGAGTTGGACCGAAACAGCTACATCGACCGGATCGTGCGCGGCGGGTTTCCCGAAGCAATCGCCCGGACAGGACGTCGACGCGAAGCGTTCTTCGACAATTACGTCGCTGATCTCGTCAACCGCGATGTCATCCAGATCTCCGAGATCGAGCGAGTGCCCCAACTGCGAACTTTGATCAGCATGCTCGCCGCACAGTCCGGGCAACTCCTGGTGCCGGGTGCGTTGGCCAGCCGGCTCGGTCTGCCCCAGACAACCGTGAGCCGGTATCTCGCTCTCCTCGAGGAGGTCTTCCTGATCAAGCGAATCCCCGCCTGGTCCAGGAATCTCTCCGCACGAGCGGTGTCGACAGCCAAGATCGCCCTGGTCGACTCCGGCATCGCCGCCAACCTGCTGGGACAGGACGCGATCGGGCTGCGCCGACCCGACAGCCAGGTCGGCGGATTGCTCGAAGGATTCGTCGCCATGGAAATCGCTCGTCAACTCACCTGGTCGCGAACCCGGGCTGAGCTGTTCCACTACCGGACCAAGGACAAAGTCGAAGTGGACCTCGTCCTGGAGGATCGCCGCGGCCAGGCCGTGGCGATCGAAGTCAAGGCCTCAGCCACCGTGCGAGCAGAAGATTTCAAGGGGATCAACCATCTCGCGACGCGCCTCGGCGACGATCTGATCGCTGGGATCCTGCTCTATACGGGTTCGGAGACCTTGTCGTTCGGTGAAAAGAGGCGAGCCGTGCCGATCTGCGCGCTCTGGGAACTTGGCGTGGCCTGATCGAGAACCAGTTCAGCAGCAGCGGCCCTGCGGGCTCCGCTCCTGCTCGTCGGTACGTTCTCGCCAGAACTCGCGCTCGGACAGGATGGGCTCGCCCGGGTGGGTGCGGCGATGATGATCAAGGTAGACCTGGTAGGCGTTGTCGCCCATCACCGAGGTGACGTACCAGCGCACCGCCCGCCAGGCCCGGCCGAGCACGGCGGGCATCAGTGTCCGACCCCCCTCGGCTGCTTCTCCGTGGGCAGCGCGTCCCACTGCTTCATCAGTTCCCGCTCCGGCTTCGTGGCCACCAGGCCGGCCGGGCCGTAGCGTCGCGCGGGCACCGGTTCGAGCTCGGTGCTCGGTCCGCCGCCGGCCCGGACCAGCTTGACCGTCTGGAAGATCGACACCACGATCACGATGATCGCCAACGTGACGAAGATGATCGACAGCGTGCCCTGGACGAAGGTGTTGCGCACCACCGCCTCCATCGCGGCCCGGCTGGTCGCGGTGCTGAAGCTGGTCTCGCCGCGGTCCAGCGCCGCCCGGAAGGCGTTGTGCTGGGCCCAGTAGCCGACGGCCGGGACCGCGGAGAAGATCTTCTGCAGCGAGGCGGTGATCGTCACCACCGAGGCGAAGGCCAGCGGCACGGCCACGATCCAGAGCAGCCGTGCGGCCCCGGATTTCCTGGCCACGATGGTCAGACAGACCGCCAGCGCGATCGCCGCCAGTAACTGGTTCGCGATGCCGAACAACGGGAACAGGGTGTTGATGCCACCCAAGGGATCGGTCACCCCCATCAGCAAGATCGAGCCCCAGCCGGCGACCATGATCGCCGTACAGACCCAGGCGCCGATCCGCCACTCGGTGTCCTTGAACTTGCCCCAGATGTTGCCCAGCGTGTCCTGCAGCATGAACCGGGACACCCGGGTGCCGGCATCGACCGCAGTCAGGATGAACAGCGCCTCGAACATGATCGCGAAGTGATACCAGAAGCCCATCATTGAGGTGCCGCCGACGAACTGCTGCATGATGTGGGCGATGCCGAGCGCCAGGGTGGGCGCGCCACCGGTCCGGGAGATGATTGATTCCTCCCCGACGTTCCGGGCGGTCTCGGCCAGCACCTCGGGCGTGACGTTGACCCCGGTCAGGCCGAGCGAGTTGACGAATGCCGCCGCTCCCTCGATGGTGCCTTGGGTGACCGCGGCCGAGGAGTTCATGGCGAAGTAGATGCCGCGGTCGATCGAGATCGCGGCAACCAGGGCCATGATCGCGACGAAGGACTCCATCAGCATCCCGCCGTAGCCGATGAACCGGGTCTGCCGCTCCTTCTCGATCAGCTTCGGCGTCGTTCCGGACGCGATCAGCGCATGGAACCCGGACAGCGCGCCGCAGGCGATCGTGACGAACAGGAACGGGAACAGGGCACCGCTGACGACCGGGCCGGTCTCTCCCCCGGCGAACTCGCTGATGGCCGGCACGCTGATCACCGGCCGGACCAGGATGATCGCGATCGCGAGCATGATCAGGGTGCCGACCTTCATGAACGTCGACAGGTAGTCCCGCGGCGCCAGCAGCAGCCAGACCGGCAGCACGGCGGCGACGAAGCCGTAGATGATGATGCCCCAGGCGATCGTCGGCCGGTCCAGGTGGAAGATCGCCTGGCCCCAGTCGGTCGCGGCCACCCAGCCGCCGGCGATGATCGCGAACAGCAGCAGCACGAAGCCGATCAGCGAGATCTCGGTGATCTTCCCGGGTCTGATCCAGCGCAGGTAGACCCCCATGAACAGGGCGATCGGGATCGTCATCAGGATGCTGAAGACCCCCCACGGGCTCTCGCCGAGCGCGTTCACCACGACCAGGGCGAGCACCGCGAGCAGGATCACCATGATCACCAGGGTGGCCACCAGGGCGGCGATGCCGCCGACCACGCCGAGCTCGTCCCGGGCCATCTGGCCGAGCGACCGGCCGCCCCGGCGCATCGAGAAGAACAGCACCAGATAGTCCTGCACCGCCCCGGCCAGGACCACGCCGACGACGATCCACAGGGTGCCCGGCAGGAAGCCCATCTGCGCCGCCAACACGGGCCCGACCAGGGGCCCCGCCCCAGCGATCGCGGCGAAGTGGTGGCCGTAGAGGACCCGGCGGTCGGTCGGCACGAAGTCCCGCCCGTTGGCCTTGTACTCCGCCGGCGTCGCCCGCCGGTCGTCGGGCTTGAGCAGCTTGCGTTCGATGAACTTGGCGTAGAAGCGGTGCGCGATGAAGTACGTGCAGACGGCCGCGAAGACGAACCAGATCGCGTTCACCGTCTCACCGCGGACGATCGCGATCATGGTCCAGCTCAGGCCGCCGAGGATCGCGATCAACGACCAGATGATGACTCGGCGCAGGGTCCAACGACGTTCGTCGGCCTCCCGTACCTGATCATCGACCGCTACCGGCGGCAATTCCGGATCACCGACCAGGGCCGTGTTCGATCTGTCCCCGCCTGCTTCGTTGCCCATGACGAACCTTCCAGCCGCCGACACATCTCCGGCGATGGTAACAGCGTCGGCCGCGGGCCGGACCGGTTCGTTATGGACCTGTGAACGACCCGGAAAGCATCGATCAACCGTCTTGTCGATCGCGCAACTGATAGCACGCGATCGCTGCCGCGGCAGCGACATTGAGCGAGTCGATCCCGGCCCGCATCGGGATCGTGGCTCGGACCGTGGCGGCCCGGGTCCAGCGTTCGGACAGGCCGGCGCCCTCGGTGCCGAGCATGATCGCGATCCGTTCGTCCGGTGCCAGTTGATCACCGAGCAGGCCGAGCGGCACGGCATCGTCGGCCAGGGTCAGCGCGATCGTGCTGAATCCGGCTCCGGCCAGCAGTTCGGGCGCGCCGGCCCAGTCGGTCAGCCGGGCCCAGGGCAGGGTGAAGACCGCTCCCATGCTGACCTTGATCGACCGGCGATACAGCGGATCGGCGGCCCGCGGCGCGAGCAGCGCACCGTCCCAGCCGAGGCCGGCGGCGTTCCGCAGGATCGCGCCGACGTTGGTGTGGTCGACGATGTCCTCCAAGATCACCAGCCGGCGGGCGGTCAGCAGCTCGCCGACCGGCCGCGGCGGCCGGCGGTGCAACGAGGCCAGCGCGCCGCGGTGGACGTGGAAGCCGGTCACCTGTTCGGCCAACTCCTCGCTGACCAGGTAGACCGGCGCCGCCGGGCAGCGGTCGATCACGTCCCGCAACGAGGCCAGCCAACGCTCGGCCAGCAGGAAGGAACGCGGCTGGTAGCCGGCGTCGACCGCCCGCCGGATCACCTTCTCCCCCTCCGCGATGAACAGCCCCTCCGTCGACTCCAGCGACTTACGCAGGTTGACCTCGCGCAGCCGGACGTAGTCGGCCAGCCGCGGATCGTCGGCCGCGCCGATCGGCACCGGGCTCATCACACCCCTGACCTCATCACAGGCCGACCCCATTCCCACCCGTCCTCGAAAGGCTTGATTCTTGCTTCGACCGGAAGAAAGGAACTAGCCTTTCTCCATGCCGTACGTGCTCACCGTCGACCAGATCTCGTCCCGGACCGGCCCCGACCTGGTCGAACAGACGCTGAAGCGACTGAGTGTAGACACCGTGCTCGGCTTCGCCCGGACGGTCGGCGACGAGTTCCAAGGTGTCCTGGACCAGCCGCTGTCGGTGGTCCATGCGATCTTGGAACTCATGCGGGACGGTGGCTGGCACATCGGGCTCGGCATCGGCCCGGTGCAGACCCCGCTGCCGGCGGAGCCGCGGCAGGCGCGCGGGCCGGCCTTCCTGCTGGCCCGGACGGCGGTCGAGGCCGCCAAGCGCGAGCCGGATCACGTCCGGGTGCTGGCCGTTCCGGCCGCCGAGCAGCTGGCCGGCGACGCCGAGGTCGTGCTGCGACTGGTCGGCGCGGTCCGGGAGCGCCGGTCGGAGCAGGGCTGGCAGGCGGTCGACGAGATGCGCGACGGCGCCACCATGCAGCAGGCGGCCGACCGGCTCGGGATCACCCGGCAGGCGGTCGGGCAACGGCTGCGGGCCGCCAATTGGGCGGTCGAGCGGGACGCACCGCCGGTCCTGGCCCGGCTGCTGGAGCGGGCCGAGCAAGCTTCGCTGAAGGAGAGCTGATCATGACGCCGCTACTGCTGGGATTGTTCGGATCACTCGTCGTTTCCGCTGCCGCCGGCCTGATCTGGCGGCTCCTCGAACGACCCAAGCCAGCCCCGCGGGCGCTCACCCGGACTGGGGTCGGAGTGATCATCATCGCCGCGGCCATCGCCGCTCAGGTCGGCTTGGCGATCTTGGCCTATGTCACACCACCGGCCACCCCGGTGATCGCCTGGTTCGGGCTCGGCTGCACCGCCGTCTCCGCGGTGATCGCCGGTGGCGCCGTCACCGAGCTCGTCCTGGGGCTGGCCGACACCACCGCGCCGACGACGGTGATCGGCCCGGCCGGCGCCCGGATCAGGCGGGAGTTGCTCCGCGGCGGCACCTGGATCGGCATCCTGGAACGGATCGGCATCCTGGCCGCGCTGCTCGTCTGGCGGGAGGGCGTCGCCCTGATCCTGGCGATCAAGGGCCTGGCCCGCTATCCGGAGCTCAAGGCCGGCCCGACCTCCGGCGCGGCCGAACGCTTCATCATCGGCACCTTGATCAGCTTCGGCTGGGCCGCCGGCTGTGCCGGCATCGGCTGGCTGATCTTGAACTGAGCCCACCCCGAAAGCCGAAAGATCCCCGGCCCGGTGCCTGAGTGGCACCGGACCGGGGATCGTTCAACCGCTCAACCGGCGACTCGGGTTACCGGCCCGCGCCGCGCCCGCGCCCGGCGGACCGGCGACCGACCACCAGGCCGCCCGCGAGGAGCAGGACGAGCCCGGCGAACAGGGTGATCGCCACGTTCGGCGCTCCCGTGTCCGGCAGCTTCGGTACGTCGACCGGATGTGTGGTGCACGTCGGATCGTCGTCGGCGCAGGCCTCCGGCACCTCCCGACCGGTCTCGGTCACGAAGTTCGCCAGGACCCCGTCACCTTGATCATTCGCGGCGCGCACGTCGACGACGTAGGAGACCGTCACGGTCCGCCCGGCCGCCAGCTTGCCCTGGACCGTGAACTGATCATCCGCGTCGAGCACGATCAGTGACGGGTCGGACGCCGTCGCCGACTTGATCACGTCCGCGTCGTCGAGCACGCCGGCCAGGTGGTCGGTGTAATCGACTTCGGCGGCGGCGGAGCCATCGTTCTCGAAGGTCAGCGAGTACGTGATCCGCTGGCCCTCCTCGACCTTCACCCCGGAGGACGGGTCGGCCGACTTCTCAACGGTCAACCCGGCGGCCGGGATCCGGTGCTTGGCACAGGGCTGCCCGGTCTCCGGGTCCAGCCCGTTCTCGTCGGCCGGGTCGCAGGCCGGCGGCTCCGGATTGTCCGGGTCCTTCGGCTCGAACGCGACGTTGATCAACGTGTGATCACCGGCGCCCGTGTAGGTCACCTGATAGGTGATCGTCACCGTCTCGCCCGGCGCCAGGGCACCGGTCCAGCTGATCCGCGACTCGGTGTACTCGGCCGCCGGATCCCGGTCGGCCTCGAGCGTCTCCGGATCGACGGTCGCGTCGTCCAGCACACCGGACAGGTCGTCGATCACGACCGCCGGATCGTCCGCCGAGAACGCGCCCTTGCCCTGGTTGGTCGCCTTGACCGTGTACGTCACGGTGTCACCGACCTCGGGGATCGCCGTGGTGTCGGCGGTCTTCTCGACCTTCAGCTTCGGCAGCTCCAGCGACGTGCTGTCACAGGGCAGACCGGTCTTCGGATCCTGGCCGTTCTCGTCGCACTCCGCCGGCGGCGGCGGGACCGGCTCGCAGTCCTCGTCCGCCGGATCGCAGTCGGGCTGGAAGGCGACGTTGATCAACTCGGCGTCGCCGTCCCCGGTGAGCTTCACCGAGTAGCTGATCGTGATCTCGTCGCCCGGCTCGATCGCGCCGCGCCAGGAGAGCAGGTCCCCGTCGACGGTCGCCTCGCCGGACGACGCGTCCACGTCGTCGTTGTAGGTGGCGTCGTCGAGCACGCCGGACAGGTCGTCCGAGACGATCGCCGGAGCGTCGTCGGTGAACGGCGTGGAGCCCGAGTTGGACACCGTCACCGTGTACTTCACCGTGTCGCCGATCCGGGTGGCCTCGGTCGCGTCCGAGGTCTTCTCGATCGCCAGCTCGCGGTCGTAAGCGGCGTAGTCCTCGACCTCACCGGCCGCGGCCGGCCCCGTCGGGGACGGCTCCGCGACGGCACCCGGGAGGATCCGGAACCGCGCGTACGTGGTCTCGGAAACGGTCGCCTCGCCGAACTTCAGCGAGTAGGCCGCGGTCCCGCTGTTGGCGGCCACGGGCACACTGACCCGCTCGCCGTCGTCGAACGTGCCGGAGCCGTCGAGGTCGATCCACCCGGCCAGCGTCGCCGCCTGGTCGGAGTTGTTGGTCGCGGTGACCGACACCGTGTTCGGCCCGGTCTGGGCCAGCTGCAGCGGCTGGGTCACCCCGTCCTCGTCGGCGAGATCGGCGGTGTCGTCGCCGTTCGCCTCGTCACCGGGCACCCCGTCCGCCTCGATGTCGATCTTGCTGCCGAGCATCAGCGGCGCCGTGCCAGCCTTGACGTCGATCCTCGGGATCGAGTGCCGCGGCCCGTTCTTGGCCAGCGTGGTGCCGTAGCTGTCCGGAGCGTCACCGAAGTCGATCGGAAGCGGCGACTCGGCACAGCGGGCGCCGTCGTTGGTGCCGGAGGCCGGGCCCGGGGATAACGGCGTCACCGTTCCGGCCTCGACCTTCACCCGGAAGATCTGACCGGTCCTGTTCTCGGAGCCGTACAGGTAGCCATCCGGGCCTGCATAGACGGCACCGAAGGTGTTGCGGCCGAGTGTTCCGAGGTTGCCGGCCACGGAGTACTCCATGGTCTGCCGATCGAACTTGAGCAGGACGGAGTCCTCGCCACTGGGGGCAATGCTCCAGAGCGCGTCGGTGCCCGGGACGTAGGCCCAGTCAGGGCCGACTGCGTCGACGCCGGCGGGTGGTGGAGCGGCGCCCTGGTCGACGATGGTTCCGTAACTATCGGAGCCGGGGACGAGGTCCACCACGTACCAGTCCTCCCCGTCCGTGACCCAGTAGCGGCCGGCCTCGTCGATATCACCGACGACGAGGACGGGCGGCAGGCCCTCCGGCCAGTCGAGCTCGACGACACTCAGGTCGCTGCCCACCCGGACCATCTTCTGCCGACTACCCCAATCGAGACCGTAGATGTAGCCGTCCAGGCCGTTGTAGCCGATCGCGTTGACCCTCCGGTTCTCCAGCGTGCCGAGGCTCGAATACTCCGGGTCGGAGAGGCTGACCTTGAACACTTGGGTCGACACCGAGTCCGGGTACTGGAACAGGATGCCGTCAGGGGAGCACCCGAAGTCGTCCTGCGGCTCGAAGGTCACCGTCGCACAGCCCGGCAGGTCGACACCGATCGGATCGGAGATGTCGTCGCCGCAGTTCTCGTACGTTCCCGCGGTGTCCGACGTGACCTGCACGGTGATCGTGCAGGACGTGGCGCCGGCAGCCAGTTGGCCGTTGGCCACCGAGATCGACGTACCGTCGTCGCCGACCGTCGTCTCCGCCGTGCAGCTCCCGCCGACCTGGGCCGGCTGAACCGCGACCAGACCATCGGGCAGGTTGTCCGTGAAGGACCAGCCGTTCTTGGCGCCGAGCTCGCTGGTGTTGGTGACCGTGAAGGTCAGCGTAGACGTCCCGTCGACCAGCGCGGTCTCCGGGCCGAAGGCCTTGTCCAGCTGCGGCGTTACGTCGAGCACGCGGATGTTGTCGTAAGCGCCGTCGTTGCCGGCACCGTTGCCGTTCTCGTTGCGCAGCACAACGTCGAATTCGCCGCCGGTCAGCAGCACCGCCTGGTCGCCCGGGAAGGTGCCGACCCGAGTGTTGTAGGTATCCCCGCCCTGCGACGACGTGCCGGTGATCGCCTGGGCCCGCGGATCGGTGCACGGATCGATCGCCGCGCTCGACATCGGCTGTTCGCCGTCGGCGTCCTCGAGGTAGAACCGGAGTTTCGGGTGGCTGGCCTGGCAGTTCATCGCCCCGGCGTCAACCGAGAAGGTGACGAATCGACCGTCCGACGCCAGCTGGATGGAATCGTCGGTCCGGAACTGGATTCCGTCGTCAGCACCGGTGCCGGACGTGTAGGAGGCGACCGCACTATTCGGATCGGTGGCACCCTGGTGCTCACCGATCGCGTCGACGAGTGCGGTCAGGATGTCATAGAAACCGGCGCCGGTGACTTCGCCCTGCACTGCGGCGCAGTCTCCGGCGACTCTGGGGCTGGTCGGGTCGATGATGAATCCGTTGCAATTGCCGCGATTCACCCAGTAGTCGTCGCCGGAGTACGCGGGGCCTGCCGACGACTCGTAGTCGGTGAGCAACAGATTCACGCCGTCGCCGGCGTTCTCGAAGTTCTCCTCGTAGAGGACGGTTGGCTCGCCGGGCGTACCGGGATTGCCGGGCTCGGCCGAGGCCGGCGCCGGCGGGGCACCGAGCGCGATCAGGCCCGACAGCAGGGCCAGGGACAGGACAGCGGACAGGAATCGGGAACGGGCCGTTCGACCGCTCCCGGCGCGCCGCGTTCGAGCGCGCGCCAGTGACGTTCCGAGCAGGCTGGTCAACTTTGGATCCTCCAGAAAGGTGCATGCGCCGCACGGACGAGGAAGGTTCCGCGGGCGAAGACGACTGAAAGCGTCAGACCCCCGCAGACGCAGGCCCATTGCTATCGCGAACCGGCTCGGTTGCCTAGCTATTCAGCCGTGCCTGTGTCGACATGATCAACGAAATAGTCAACTGGGCGGCTCCTTTGATCAACAGAAACCGCTTGACCTGCGGGCCCGGTCAGAACGAACTTTCCGGCGACCGGGACTTCCGTCCGGGTCGTCCGATCGGTACGATCCAGCCTTCGACACAGGAATCGAGACCCGGGTCACCAGCCGGGCTCCCCGCGGGAACGGTTACTCAGATGTCACCAGACGTTTGCCTTCAGCTCAGTTGACCCGATGGACGCCACGGTTGCGGGACAGGCGGCCCAGCAGGCTGCCCGGAACAATGATCTCGACGCACTCGCCGCACTGATCGAGGCCGAGTGGGTGCACCTCGTCCGCGTCCCCGGCCTGGTCCCCGACTTGCTGTCCCGGCTGGGTCGGGAGCAACTGGATCGACACCCGGTGCTCGAGTTGATCATGGATCGGGCCCGGGTCGCGTACCCGCGGCCGCCGGGCCCGATCCCGGACAAGATCATCGCGGTGCAGCGGTTGATCGAGTCCGGTCGGTACGCCGATGAGGAGGTCCGGGTCGGTGTCGAGCATGCGGTGTTGCTCGCGCTCAAGGATCACAACGATTACGCCCGCGCCAAGGCCCATGCGGCCGCCCTCCGATCAGTCGGCGAGCGACTGATCCTTCGTCCGGGGACTGACGTCCGCAAGCTCGGCGCGATCTCCCTGCACAACGGCGTGCTGAACCTCCTTGCCGCGGACCTGTTCCAGGCCGGTGGTGATCTTCATGCCGTCACCTATCTGCCCGACGTCTATCCCAGTGATCTCGCCGGTGCCGCGGGTGAGCTCGCGTTGCTGCATGCCGTCTACGGCGAGCACGCGACCGCCCAACGCTGGGCCGACCAGGCCGACGCCGTCACCGACGGCTGGGCGATGGACTGGCTCACGCCCGGGCCACACATGGCGCAACTCTGCGCGCAACTCATCCTCACCACCGATCGGCTCGACTGGCCAAGCTATGAAGAGATCCAGAGTCGGCTGCACACCGGACGGTTCGTGCAGGACGAGCACATCTATCTAGTCCTGTACGCCCAGGCCCGGGCCGGGCTGGTCCGCGGCCAGCAGCGGCACCTGCTCGACCAGATCACGCACCTGCGCCGGACCTGGCCCAAGAAGGTTCCGCCCGGATCACTACCGCAGACCCTGCTGAGCGCGGTCGAGACCGACCTCGCGCTCAGCGTCGGCGACCACCGGCGGGCCCGGTCAGTGATCCCGGACCGGGTCGCCAACCATCATCAGGCGCTGCAGCTCGCCCGCTGGCAGCTCGCGACCGGGCGGCACACCGAGGCCGCCGACCTGATCTCCGGCGGCCCGTGGCTGCACCGCGCGCCGCGGCGCGGCGTGGTCGAGCTCAGCCTGACCCTGGCGACGGCCCTGGAACGGATAGGCGACCGGCGTGCGTCGGCCCGGCTGGTCCTCCAGGCCCTGTCCCAGGCCGGCGATCCCAGGACGGTCGGGCACAGCCTGGCCAGCATGGACCACCGGACCTTGATCAACGCCGGCGATCATGAACCGGCCGTCAAGGCCGCCCTGGACCGGCTGCAGGTCGAGCTCGTCGTTCCCCTGGCCACCGACGCCGAGGTACGGCGTCGCCCGGCACTCACACCCCGGGAGCGGGTCATCCTCGAACTGCTGGCCGGCGGTGGCACGGCCGCCGAGATCGCGGACCAGCTGGTCGTCTCCGTGCACACGGTGCGCAACCAGATCCAACGGGTCTATCGCAAGCTGCAGGCGACCTCTCGGCAGCATGCGATCGACCTCGCCACCCGGCACGGATTGCTGCCGTCGGCTCAGGTCGTACGCGAGCCGGTGACCTCAGACTCCTGATCCGAAGAACTCCCGCAGCATCCCGGCCAGCGCCCGGGGATCGGCGACATGACCCTGGCTCGGCAGCAGCCGCGACTCGGCCCGCGGCAGCAGCGCACTGATCGCCTCGGCAGCCGGGCCGAAGAAGTCCAGGCCGGCGTCGCCGGTGATCACCAGCGTCGGCCGGTCGATCCCGGCCAGCCGCGGCGGCGGCGGTCCGTCGCCGATGCAGGCGGCGTCGTACGGCAGCGTGTGCGCCAGGGCACTGGACGCCGCGAACTCCGGCGACGGCCGGGCGGCGTCGATCTGCTCCGCCGGCATGCCGGCCAGCCGCATGAACCGGGCCAGCGCGTCGTCGGGGCGCCCGTCGGCCACGATCGCGCCGAGCTCGGCGGCATATTCCCGCCAGGCGGCGATGCCGAACTCGTCGATGGCATAGGGCACCTCGTAGACCGCGATCCGGTCCACGGCCAGTCCCGCGACCGCCGCCTCCAGTGCCAGCGCACCGCCCGACGAGGCACCGAACAGGTGCACGGGTGCACCGGCGACGTCCGCCAGCGCCGCCAGGTCCTCGAGCTCGCGCTGCAGCGCGTACGGGGCGGTGTCGGTGCTCAGTCCCCGGCCGCGCCGACTGTAGTTGATCACCGTGTACGAGTCGGCCAGCTCGGCCGCCAACGGCCCGTTCTCGGCCCCGTCATCCAGGCCGCCGCCGACCATGATCACCGGCGGGCCGCTGCCCTGCCGATCGAAGGCGATCGTCGTCCCGTCGGCGGACTGCAGGCGTTCGGCCATCGTGATCATGCCGGCTCCCGGTGCTCGGTGCGGTGGGTTTCGTACCAGGTCTCGCCGACCGGTTCGCCGGCCAGGTTCCAACTCCAGGAGGTCGTCGGGGTGATCCGCAGGTAGTGCCCCGGGCCGACCATGCCGACCCGCTCCACCGGCGGCTCGGCGTCGCCGTAGATCCGGATGCCGCGAACGATGAACGGTTCGAAGGAGACCAGGTCGTCGATCACCAGCGCCACCTTGCTCCGTCCCGCCGCGGCGTTGCGCATCTTCCGGGTGCCGAGCACGGTCGCGCCACCGCCGACCCAGAAGTAGCTGCCGTCGAACTCGAACGCCAGCGGCATCACGTCCGGCTGCTCGCCCTCGCCCAGCGTGGCCAGCCGGGCCAGCGGCTGGGATCGCAGGTAGCTGACCTCATCGTCGGTGAACGTCATCACTCCCCCTGTGCACGGTGCTCGATAGGTTCTGGTGCTAAGTTAGGATTAAGTAGTGCTGACTATAGGCCACAGGGAGGCTCGGTTGTCCAGCCGCGGCGAACGCAGTTACGGCGACCCCTGCGGCATCGCGCGCGCCCTGGACCGGGTCGGCGAGCGCTGGGCGCTGCTGCTGATCCGCGAGTTGATCTTCGGCCCGAAGCGGTTCACCGATCTGCGCCATGGGCTGCCCGGGGCCAGCCAGAATGTGCTGGCGCAGCGGCTCCGGGAGCTGGAGCGGGACGGGCTCGTGGAACGGGTCCGGCTCGGCCCGCCGGCCGGCAGCCGCGCCTACCGGCTGACCGAGCTCGGCCTCGGCCTGGAGCCGGTGCTGCTCGCGCTGGCGTCCTGGGGCAGCGACCTGCCGATCCGGTCCGGCGGTGAGCTGAGCATCGACGCCCTGATGTTCGCCCTGCGGTCGACCTACCAGCCGCGCACCCCGCCGACCCGGCCGATCACGTACCAGCTCCGACTCGACCCGGACCTGTTCCGGCTCACCCTGCACGGTGACCGGATCGAGGTCGCCCGCGGCCCGGCGACCGAGCCCGACGTGGTGATCAGCACCGACCCGGAAACCCTCCGCGACCTGGTCTACGCCGGCCTGCCGGTGGATCCGGCCGTCGAACGCGGCGAGATCATGATCACCGGCAGCCGGCAGACCGCCAAACGGCTGTTCGGCTCGTTCCGCCGGCCGCCCCGACCCGAGTAGCTCAGGTCGACCGCCGGGACAGCACCGGGGTGCGCGCGGTGCAGGCCGCCAGCCCGGCCGCGGCCAGCGAGACGACGATGATCAGCAACCCGAGCTCCGGCCAGGGCAGCGCGAGCTGCGGACCCGGAGCCACCTGCCCCGGTGGCTGATCCAGCAGCGCGACCGCGACGCCCGGAACGAGTCCGATCACCGCCCCGAAGATCATCCCGGTCACCGACAACAGCAGGGCCTGGCCGGCCGCCTGACCACGGCGCACCGCCGGGGCGGCGCCGACCGCGGCCAGGGTTTCCTGTTCCGTTCGGCCGTCGACCTGGGCCAGCGCGGTCGCCACCACGGCGGCCAACAGCACCAGGAACCCGGCGGGCACCAGGAACAGGATGAACGGCGGTTGGAACTCTTCGACGTGGCCGCGCTCGACGAGCAGCCGCAGCGCCGGATCGATCAACTGCTTGATCCTCGCCTCCTCGGCCGGAGTGATGTCCCGGCCCACCGGCCCGAACAGGACCCGATCGAGCTCTCGGGACAGCCGGTGAGCCTCCGCGGTCTGCGGCAGCATCCAGCCGTACGGTTCGCTCACCATGCTGGTCGTGTGCCGCAGGGTGCCGATCAGGCTGGCCGGATCGACCACCACCGCCGGCAGCTCCACCCGCCGGGTCACCACCTCCGGAGTGCCATCCTCCAGGCCACTCCTGACCATGATCAGCCGGATCCGGCCGTCGGCGACCAGAGCCGGATCGGTGATCAGGACCTGACCGGACCGCAACGCCTCGGCCGCCTCCGCGGCCAGGGCCTGGTCGGTGCTCGGAATGTCCTGGACGAGGGGCGTCGAATAGGGATCGTCGTAGAGCAGACACTTGTCCTGGATCGGCCACTCGTCGCTGTCCATCGCGCGCAGGACGTCGGCTTCCTGACAGCCGGCGGGCACCGGCAGCAGCGTCGTCAGCTCATCTTGTTCACCGGACAGATACCCTTCCAGCCGATCCCGTTGCAGATAGTTCCAGTCCGGGAACTCCTGCTTGATCCGGTCCAGCGAGTGCAGTAGTTCCTGGTCGTCACCGAAGGTCCTGAGGACACCCTGTCCGGGCGTCGTCACCGGTGTGTGGACCTTGACGGCCAGGGCGGTCTGGCTGGCGAACAGGACGCCCATCCCACACAGCACCGCCGTCGCGGCGGCCACGGCCGCGATCGCGGGGATCGACCGCTGGTGCTGACGACCGAGGTCTCGGGCCGCCAGTCGGATCGGCACCGGCCAGCGGTGGCCCACCCGGGCCCAGCCGGCGACGATCGCCGGAATGATCATCAGACCACCGGCGGTCAGCACCACGCAGCCGGCGATCACCACCGGCCAGGCCCAGGGCTGATCATGGCCGATGGTCGCCGCGCCGATCATGCCGACCGCCGCCAGGACGACCAGTCCGACACCGACCAGGGGAATTCCGCGACGCGGCGGCGGCGGTTGCCACCGCTCGTTCAGGGTGCTCGCGACGTCGCGCCGGCTGGCGGCTCGGGCCGGCCCGAGCGCGGCGATCACCGCGGCCACGACCGCGGCGACCATGGTGGCCACGATCAAGGGCACCGGTGGCCGCCAGGATCCGTAGTAGTTGATCACTCCCGACCACCACAGCAGGTGGGTAGCGAGCGGGCTGACGGCCAGCCCGAGCACGGCGCCGGTCACCGCCGCGGCACCGCCGAGGATCACCGACTGACCCAGGACGATCCGTCGCAACTGCCCACGGTCGGCACCACAGGCCGCGATCAGGGCCCAGATCCGGCGTTGCCTGGCTGCTCCCAGAGCGAAGGCCGGGCCGGCCAACAGGGCGACCTCGATCAGGATGCCGACCGAGATCGCGGCGATCTGGACCGCTTGAGTCGTCCGCTGCTCCAGGTCGAGTGCGTGCCCGGACCACCGCTCGACGTAGGGCGGCGCGGCGTCCATCACGGCCCGGCTCTGCACGGTCAACCCGTATTCGTTCAATCGCTGCACATCGGCCCAGGTCACCGGCTCGGTCCGCTGCACCAGGAACGAGGACCGGAAGTCCTGATCGACCGGGCCGGACCGCACGACCTCCCAGCTGGCGGTCGCCGGTGCCCGGACGACCCCGACGACGGTCGCGTCCTGCTCGACGGCGTCGATCGTGATCTTGATCGGCCCGGACCGCGGCAGCCCCGGCCGGATCGCACGGTCGGTCACGACCACCTCACCCGGTCCGGTCGGCCAGCGACCCTCGACCAGTTCGGCCAGGCCGAAGTCGGCGATCGACGGCGCCTCGACCGTCAGGGTTCGTACCTGCACCGGGCTCGGCCCACTGAAGGACACCAGCCGGCCGTCGGCAAGGCCGGCGACCTGCGCACCGCCCAGCAGCGCGGCGACGTCCGCGGCCCGCCAGGGCGCATCCTTGTCCTGACCGGGTCGCAGCCGCACCGGTCCGTCGGTGCCGAGATACCGCCCGTACGGATCCTGGTCGACCGCCTCCGCCGACCCCATCGGCCCCGTCACGATGGCCTGTGCCGAGCCGAGATTCGCCCTCGCCAGATCATCAGCCCGGAGTTGCGTGGCCCCGTACACGGTCAGGCCGACGGTGATGATCAGCACCGGCACCCCGATCAAGATCATCACCAGCAGCGTGCGGCCGCGATGGCGAAGGGCGTCCCGGAGACCGATCTTCAAGGCGCACCGCCAGCCGGACCGCCAGCGCGCGAACCGACCCGCGGGTCGTTGGGATTCATGATCAGAGGACATCGCTGAGCAGCCTCTCCACTCCACGGTGCTCGGCCGCCGGGTCGACGATGGAGCCGTCCCGCAGAAAGATCACCCGATCGGCCCAGGCCGCGTGCCGGGCGTCATGGGTGACCAGGATCCCGGCCGCTCCGGCGTCGCACCGCTCGCGGATCACGGCCAGCACGGCGTCGCCACCCTCGGTGTCCAGCGCTCCGGCCGGCTCGTCGGCCAAGATCACCTGCCGGTCCCCGATCAACGCCCGGGCGATCGCGATCCGTTGCCGCTGTCCGCCGGACAGCTGGTCCGGGAACCGGTTGGCGCTCTCCGTCGCCACCCCCACCGCCTCCAGCGCTTCGAGCGCCTGTTTCCGTGCCTTTCGGGCCGGGACGCCGTCCAGCTCCACCGGTAGCGCGACATTCTCGGCCGCGGTCAGCGACGGCACCAGGTTGAAGTCCTGGAAGACCAGGCCGACGCTGCGCCGGCGCAGCTCGGCCAGCCCGCGCCGGGTCAGCCGGGCCGTGTCCGTCCCGCTGATCACGACACTGCCGGCGCTCGCGACATCGAGTCCGCCGGCGAGATTGAGCAGCGTGGATTTGCCCGAGCCGGACGGCCCCATGATCGCGACCAGTTCTTTGGCCCGGACCGTGATGCTGACCTGACGCAGCGCCTGCACGGCCAGGTCACCACTGCCGTAGACCTTGCTGACCCGGTCCATCGCGACGATCGGCAACTCGGGCATCATCGGGTCACCTGCTCGACCGCGGGAGCCGGTTGGGCCGTCCTGCGCCGCGCCCGCGGTTGGCCGGTGACCCGGGATTCGACATGATCGAGCCAGCGCAACTCGGCCTCAGCCGTGAAGATCAGGTTCTCGATCACCAGGTCCCAGGCGAGATCGCGCAGGCCCGAGTGCGGATCCTCGGCGGAGGCCCGTTTCAGCCGGGTCAACTCCTGCAGCGAACGCATCGAGGCCGCCCGCTGGGTGCCGACGACCTTGCCGACGTCGACGCCGTCGACCGTCACCGCCAGTGCGAGCTTGATCACCAATTCGTTCCGCGGCGCGGCATCCCGGTCGACCGGGGTCTGCCACCAGGCCCGGATCTCCTCCTCGCCGGCCTCGGTCAGCCGATATTCCACGGTGCGTTCGTCACCGCTGCTGCCGACCAGACCGTCCCGCTCCAGCCGGGCCAGCGTGGTGTACACCTGCCCGATGTTGAGCGGCCAGGTGCCGCCGGTGCGCCGTTCGAACTCGCTCCGCAGCTGGGCGCCGTACTGCGGACCCTCGCTCAGCAGGGCCAGCAGACTGTGTCGAATGGACATCGACGACTCCTTGCATACTCGGTATGTTCCGAGAACCATACCCAGTATGTCGGCGCGTGTCGACCCCTTGGTCAGGGGTGCTTGGCGGCACCCTTCATGATCTTGTCGACCGCGGACCGGCCGCCGTGTACGGCGATCCCGATCAGCTCGAGAGCGTCGCGGCGGACCGCGGCGACCGCGGCCCGGTTGTCGTCGTCGTTGCCGGTGCTGAACATCTGCTCGGTGTAGACCGCGAGCCGGACGTCCCGCGCGACGGCTCGGCCGTGCGCGGCTCGCAGCATCGCCCGGTCACCGGCGAAGATCATCACCGGTTGCCGGAACAGAGCCAGATAGCCGGTCCCGTCGGCGTCGGCGTACGGCTCGCCGATCAGTTGCGGACCGGCCGCGGCGATGCCGCTGGCCAGGAAGGCGGTCACGTTCAGGGCCTGCCACGGCGCGAGGTCGGCGGCGAGCAGGACGGCGATCTTGGTGTCGAAACGTACGGGATCCACACCTCGATCCTGCGCCGGCTTCCCGCCAAGGTCTTGTACGTTCTTGATCTGACGCCGAGCCCGAGGTCACCGCCTGGCGGCCGCAGGCGGACGGCGTCGCCGAGGTGTTCCACGCCCGGTTCACCGATCATGCCATCCACGGCACACGCACGCCGACTGGACGCTGCTGATCGTGGACGAGGGCGTGATCGGCTACCGGCTGGAAGGGCACGACCACGGCTCGACGACGAGCCGGGTGACCCTGCTGCCACCGGGGGTGCCGCACGACGGGCATGCCGAGACCCGGTCCGGGTTCGTCAAGCGGGTGCTCTACCTCGAGCCGGACCAGCTCCACGGGGTCGGCGCCGGAGTCGACCGGCCGACGCTGACCGACCCGGCCCTGCGCGACCGGATCCACCGGCTGCACGGGGCACTGGCCGGACCGGAACGGCTGGAGTCGGAGAGCCGGCTGGCCCTGGTCCGGGAACGGATCCAGGCGCACCTGGACCGCGCCGACCCGGCGCCGCGGCGGATCCGGGACCGGCCGCTGGCGGCCCGGCTGCGCGAGTTGCTGGACGACCGGATCCCGGACGGGCTCGGCCTGACCGAAGCGGCTCGGTTGCTGCAGGCCAGTCCGGAACACCTGGTCCGTTGCTTCGCCGACGAATACGGGCTGCCGCCGCACCAGTATCTGACCGGTCGCCGGGTGGACCTCGCCCGGCACCTGCTGCTGGCCGGGCAACGGCCGGCCGAGGTGGCCGCCGAGGTCGGCTTCCATGATCAGTCGCACCTGAACCGACACTTCCGGCGGGTGCTCGGGGTCACTCCGGGCCGGTACGGGCGAGCCGGCGGCCGTCGGCCAGCTCGATGATCAGCCGGGCCAGCACGGCCGGCACGATCATGATCAGCGGCGGCAGGATCCACACCGTCAGCGCCGCCAGGCCGAGCAGCAGGATCGACAGCACGGCAGGGATCGGCCGGGCGACGGTGGCGACGATCGTCGCCCGGAGCGCCGGCCGCCAGCCGCCGCCGATCCGGACATAGACCGGCACCACGGTCACCGAGGCCCAGAGGTAGATCAGCAGCAGCGAGCCGAGCAGCACCAGGACCACCTGCCGGCCGTCCGCCATCCGCCCGGCGATCAACAGGTCGACCAGCAGCACCGCCCCGATCACGACCCAGACCACTCCGGTCACCAGACTCCGGCGCAGTTCCCGCAGCAACGCCCGGCAGAACTCGCGCACCGGCGGCAGCTCATCGCCCGACCGGCGCTGCCGCGCCACCGTGACCAGGGCCACCGTCGCCGCCGG
Source organism: uncultured Actinomycetota bacterium (assembly GCA_963746025.1). Taxonomy (GTDB): domain Bacteria; phylum Actinomycetota; class Actinomycetes; order Propionibacteriales; family Propionibacteriaceae; genus Microlunatus. The sequence continues at coordinate 437,818 of CAVUZU010000004.1, read as the reverse complement.
AATGGTGATCACGCCGATCGAGGCGACCAGCCAGAGCAGGCTGAGCAGGATCTGCACGGTGATCAGGTCCAGCAGCGTGTACGCGCCGTCCCGGAACCGACGGGCGCCGACCGCCGGCGTGCTCATCCCTTCAGCCCCGTGGTCGAGATCCCCTCGATGATCATCCGCTGGAAGACCACGAAGAAGACCAGCACCGGGATCAGCGACAGCACGCTCATCGCGAACATCGCTCCCCACGCCGACTCCCCGGTCATGTCCAGGAACATGGTCAGCGCCAGCGGCACGGTGAACACCCGGGCGTCGGACAGGTAGATCAACTGGGAGAAGAAGTCGTTGTAGGTCCAGATGAAGGTGAAGATCGCCGTGGTCACCAGCGCCGGCCGGAGCAGCGGCAGCACGATCCGCAGATAGATGCCCGGTGTGCCGCAGCCGTCGATCTTGGCGGCGTCGTCGAGCTCGCGGGGCAGACCGCGGATGAACTGCACCATCAGGAACACGAAGAACGCCTCGGTGGCCAGGAACTTCGGCGTGATCAACGGCAGATAGGTGTTGGTCCAGTCCAGGTTGCTGAACAGGATGTACTGCGGCACCAGGGTGACGTGACCGGGCAGCATCAGCGTGGCCATCATGGCTGCGAACCAGACGTTGCGGAACCGGAACCGCAGCCGGCCGAACGCGTAGGCCGTCATCGAACAGGCGATCAGGTTGCCGATGATCGCCCCGGCGCAGAGCAGCAGCGAATTGAGGAAGAAGTGCCCGAACGGGAACTCCAACCCGAACCAGCCGTCCCGATAGTTGCTGAAGGTGAGCTGCTGCGGGATCAGCGACGCCGTGGTGAAGATCTCGTCCCCCGGCTTGAGCGAGCTGGACACCAGCCAGAGCAACGGATAGATCATGATGATCGCACCGGCGATCAGGAACAGGTGGGCGAGCCATCGCTTCCGCCGTCTGCGCACCGTACCCATGATCACTCCGCGTCCTCGTAGTGCACCCAGAACCGGCTCATGAAGAAGTTCACCGCGGTGACCGCGCCGATGGTGACGAACATCAGCCAGGCCAGGGCCGACGCGTAGCCCATCCGGTAGTTGGTGAATCCCTCCTGATACAGGTAGAGCGTGTAGAACAGGGTCGAGTCGGCCGGCCCGCCGGAGCCGCCGCTGACGATGTAGGCGCCGGTGAACGACTGGAACGCCGAGATGATCCGCAAGATCAGGTTGAACAGGATGATCGGTGTCAGCATCGGCAGCGTGATGTTGACGAACAGCCGCCACCGGCCGGCGCCGTCCACCGCTGCCGAGTCGTACAGCTCGGCCGGGATCTGCCGCAACCCGGCCAGGAAGATCACCATCGGCGAGCCGAACTGCCAGACGGTCAGCGCGATCAGCGTGTAGAGCGAGAAGTCCGGCGTCGAGATCCAGCTCGGCCCCTGGACACCGAAGATCGCCAGCAACTGATTCACCAGTCCGTCGGCGCTGAACAGCTGCCGCCACATCACGGCGACGGCGACGCTGCCGCCCAGCAGGGAAGGGATGTAGTAGATCGCGCGATAGGTGCCGATGCCGTTGATCCCGCGGTTGAGCACCAGGGCCAGGAACAGCGCGAAGGCCAGCTCGATCGGCACCGAGATCGCCACGTAGAGCAGCGTCACCTGCACCGACTGCAGGAAACGCGGATCGTCGGTGAACATCTTGACGTAGTTCGCCGCCCCGACCCAGGTCGGCTCGGACAGCAGCGGGAAGTCGGTGAAGGACAGATACAGCGAGACCAGCATCGGCCCCAGGGTCAGGCCGAAGAAGCCGAGGAACCACGGGATCAGGAAGATGTTGCCCCACAGCGTGTCCGGCCGGTGCGACCGGGCGACCCGGGCCACAGGCCGGCGCTTGATCACCGCCGGTTCCTTGATCATCGTCATCAGTCGAGCCCCGTCAGGTCTTCAGGGCGGCGGCCATATCGTCGAAGAACCGCCGGGTCGCGTCCGGGATGCTGGCCCGCTTGAAACCGACGTCGGTGTTCGCCCGCTCCAGGATGTCGCCGATCTCCGCGCTGCCGGGCGGGTCGGGCGGCGGCGGGTCGCCGGCCTCCTCGGCATAGGACTCGATGAAGGCGAAGACGTCCTTGGCGTCGCCGTCCAGCTTCTCCGCGGTGGCCTTGCGCACCGCCTCGGACGGCGGCATGCCGTGCTCGACCATGTTGTTCACCGCGATCTCCGGATCGGTCATCACGGCGCCGATCACCGTGGCCACCTCCCGTTTGTGATCACTGCGGTTGTAGCCGACGTACATGGTGTTGGAGAGCAGATAGAAGCCGTTCGGCGCGCCCTTCGGTCCGCGCGGATAGAAGTGCAGCTTCAGCTTGTGCTTGACCAGCGGGATGGCACCGAGGATGTTGTCCGCCGCGCCGAACAGCATCGGCGCCTTGCCGGTGACCAGCGGGCTGTTGGCCATCTGGTCGTACAACGCCTGCACGTCCGCGGAGACGCAGCCGCCGCTGCCCCGCAGCTTGTCCCAGAACTCCAGCCACTCGGCGAAGTCGTCCTCGCCGATGCCGAGCGCGGAGCCGTTGAACAGCGGCTTGCCGCGCTGCCGGACGAACAACTCGAAGGCCTGTTTCTTGCCGCCGGCGTCCTCGGTGCCGGCGACGTCGGCGCCGAGCGCGTCGTGCAGGCCGTCGGCGGTCTCGGCGAACTCGTCCCAGGTCCAGTCCGGTGGCGGCATGGTGATCTTCGCCTGCTCGAACACCGTCTCGTCATACATCAGGCCGTGCGCGTTGACGCCCAGTGGCACGGCGACGAGCTTCCCGTCGACCGTCGCGTTCGCCAGCACCCGGGGATCGATGTCGTCGGTCTTGATCAACTCGGGTACGTATTCGTCCAGCGGGAAGATGACGCCTTGCTTGACGTACTGGGTCAACAGGTTCGCTGCGCCGACGATCACGTCCGGCCCGTTGCCGCCGGCGATCTGCGTGGCGAGCTTGTCCGCCGCGCCCGAGCCGGCGCCGTATTCGGGTCGGATCTCGATCTCGGGGTGTTTCTTGCCGAACGCGTCGATCACGCTGAGGAAGATCCGGTTGGTCTCCTGGCTGCCGGACCAGTAGAGCCGCAACGAGGTCTTGCCCGGCGTGCCGGCCGGCCCGCCGGCGCAGCCGGCCAGACCCAACAGTCCCAACCCGCCGACCGTGCCCGCGGTACCGAGAAATGATCTACGACTCTGTACGACCGTCATGGTCTCGTCCTTTCAACTCACCAGTCCCGCACGGCACCGTCGTCGGCGCGCAGCACGGCGTGCCGGCGGCCGGGTTCGGCGGCTTCCTTGATCGCCGATTCGTCCAGGTCCACCCCGAGGCCCGGTCCGGGCGGCGGCAGCGCGTACCCCTGATCCACCACCGGCCACGGCCCGGCGATCGACTCCCCGCGGCGCAGCCCGGCGAACGGTGCCTCGACCAGGGCGACATTGCTGATCGCGAAGGCGGCGTGCAGGGTCGCGGCCGAGCCGATCGGGCCCTGGGTGTTGTGCGGCACCAGGTTGACGTAATAGATCTCGGCCAGCGCGGCGATCTTCATCAGCTCGCTGATCCCGCCGGCCCAGCAGACGTCCGGGCGGGCGTAGTCCACGTACTGGTTGACGATCACCTCGCGGAACTCCCACTTGTTGTGCAGCCGCTCCCCGGTGGCCAGCGGCACCGGCGACTGGGCTCGCACCTGCGCCAGCGCGGCGGGGTTCTCGTGCCGGATCGGGTCCTCGAGGTAGAGCGGATGGTCGTCCTCGACCAGCTTGGCCAGCTTGATCGCGTGGTCCGGGTCGTAGCGTCCGTGGCATTCGATGATCAGGTCCACGTCGTCGCCGACCGCCTCCCGGATCGCCCGGGTGTAGGCCGCCTGCTGCAGCACGGCCCGACGATGATCATGGTTGCCGACCGCGTCACTGTCGTGGAAGCCGCGGTAGCGGATCGCGGTGATCCCGGTTGCCGCCAGCCGCTTGGCCTGATCGGCGATCTCCTCCGCGCTGGTGCCGGTGACGTGCCCGTAGAGCCGCGCCCGGGTCCGGCTCAGTCCGCCCAGCAACTCATAGACCGGCACCCCGAGTTCCTTGCCCTTGAGGTCCCAGAGGGCCATGTCGATGCCGGCTATGGCGGAGCCGGTGATCGGTCCGCCGCGTGCGAACAGTCGCCGGAATCCCTCCTGCCACAGGAATTCGATCCGTCGCGGGTCCTCGCCGAGCAGGTACGGCCGGAGCTCCTCGATCAGCCCGATCACCGAGCGGGGCGCGAAGTTCGTCGCCTCGCCCCAGCCGACCAGGCCGTCGTCGGTGACGATCTTGACGTACACCTCGCGTGCAGACTGAATCGCGCTGATCTCGACGATCTTCATGGGTCTCGCCCTCCGGTAGGAATCGCAGCCGGCACCCAGTGAGTCTCCGGCCGCCCCGGAGGACGGTCAACGATGCGTCCTGGACACCGGAACGCCAACGTCGCGGCCCGCTCGCTACCCTGATCGGGATGACCGAGCACCCCACCGTACCGAAGATCGGCACCCTCGACTGGCTGCCGGCCGCCGACCATCCCGAGCTACTCGCCGCTCCGGCCGCAGCGGCACTGGCGACCCTGGACGTCGCTGCCTGGGTGGCCGCGATTGATCCCGGACTGGCCGACACGGCTGCCTTCTGCGAGGCCTACCGGGTGCCGTTGGAGGCGTCGGCGAACTGTGTCGTCGTCTCCGGCCGGCGTGCCGAGACCGAGCGGACCGCCGCCTGCCTGGTGCTGGCCACCGATCGGGCCGACGTCAACAAGGTGGTCCGCAAGCACCTGGACGTCCGCAAGATCTCCTTCGCCCCGATGGACGACGCCGTCAACCGGACCGGCATGGAATACGGCGGGATCACCCCGATCGGCCTGCCTGCCGACTGGCCGATCATGGTCGACCAGGCGGTCACCGAGCAGGCCTGGGTCGTGATCGGCAGTGGCATCCGGGGCAGCAAGATCGCGATCACCGGTGCCGACGCCGGACGCCTTCCTGGCGCCGAGGTCCTCGCCCTCGCGATCAGTTCCGCTCCGCCGGTCTGACTCTTGCCCCCAAGGGGAGCGGCCCGGCCCTAGCTCACTTCCAGGAGACTGTCCGGCTCGACGATGTCCGTGACATCCGGACCTGACCGAAGGTCGCTCGACCTCGGCACCGCGCCGACCCGAATCGGGCCTGGCTCCAGACCTGCCTGTCGGCAGAGACGATCGGCCACCTCAACAGCCGAACCGAGTTGAACATCGCGCCGCTTCGGGCGGTGAAATCGATTCATCACGGACCCCCGAAATCTCCTGAACCAGCGTGGTGATCCCGATACAGAGTGGGGGGTCCGGGATCGATGGTGCCTGCTAACTCAAGTGTGACCACCGATCGTCCGCAGCAAAGCATAGTGATCAAATCGGGACCAACGGGCCGCTACACCGACTCAGTGTCGGCCTCCGGGCCGGGCCAGCCGTTCGGCTGCGCGGATCACCGAGGTCCGCCGGCGTGCGTGTTCCGCGGCGGCGTCCTCGCCGCTGATCATCCGGGCCAATTGCGGGACGCAGGTCCACCAGGCGCCGAGCGCGATCACCAGCAACACCAGATGATCGGGATCGAGTTCGTCGTCGAGGATCCCGGCCTGCTGCGCCGCCGCATAGCTGCGCACCTTGGTCGCATAGTGCTCGGTCCGGGCCGCCTCGTCGGCCACCGCGCCGGTGCCCAGGCCTTCCCAGAGCAGCAGCCGGACCAGTTCCGGATGGGCCGTGTGGTAGTCGAAGACCCGGCCCGCGAACTCCCCGATCTGCTCCAGTCCCCCCGCGGGTAGCGCGACCGACTCGGCCAGTCGCGCCAGTTCCGCCGCCAGCACGGTCTGGAACAGTTGGTCCTTGTCCCCGAAGTACTTGTACAGCCGCTCCTTGTTGATCTTGGCGCGCGCGGCGATCCGGGACATGGTGGTCCCGTCCGGGCCGTGCTCGGCGAATTCGACGGTCGCCGCCTCCTGAAGCCGACGCCGGGTCCCTTCCGTGTCCCAGGCCATGCGCCCAAGCTTAGAGCAACTGCGACGTTGCGGTTGGAGATTGTCCGGCGTACGGTAGATCGCAACCACAACGTTGGAGATGGAGAACTAGATGCCAACCACCTTTCCCCTCGCCGGACAGCCGGTGCATCGCGTCGGTTTCGGCGCCATGCAACTTCCCGGGCCGGGCGTGATGGGTCCGCCCAAGGACAAGGAACGGGCCCTCACCGTGCTGCGGCAGGCGGTCGAGGCCGGAGTGAACCACATCGACACCGCCCAGTTCTACGGCCCGGCCGTGGCCAACGAACTGATCCGCGAGGCCCTCCACCCCTACCCCGACGAGCTGGTGATCGTCTCCAAGGTCGGAGCTGAGCGCGACGCGGCGGGTCAGTGGCTGCCGGCCCAGCAGCCGGCCGACCTGCGCCGCGGGGTGGAGGACAACCTGCGCGCCCTCGGCTTGGAGCGGCTGGGCGCGGTCAACCTGCGCCGGATGGGCGAACACAGCGGGCCGGCGGAGCACGACGTCGCGGTCGAAGATCAACTGGCGGAGATGATCAAGCTGCGTGACGAGGGCAAGATCGGCGGCATCGGCATCTCCACCGCTCCGCTGGCCGAGGTCCAAGCCGTGGCGGACGAGATCACCTGCGTGCAGGATCCGTACAGCCTGCTGGCCCAGGACGACGGCGGCGTCCTCGACCTGTGCATCGAACGCGGGATCGCGTTCGTGCCCTACTTCCCGCTGGGCTCGGCGTTTCCCGGGATGCCCAAGGTGACCGACGATCCGCGGGTGCTGCGGGTGGCCGAGCGGATCGGCGCCACGCCGGCCCAGGTCGGGCTGGCCTGGCTGCTCGCCCGGGCCGATAACATCCTGCTGATCCCCGGCACCTCCTCACCCGATCATCTGGCGGAAAACCTCGCGGTCGCCGACGTACGACTGAGCGAGGCCGAGCTGGCCGAGCTCACCGCGGATCCCGAGCCGGCCTGACCGACGATGACCTGTTCCTCAGCGGGTGTAGCGCAGCGTGAGGATCTGGAACGGATGCAGGGTGAACGGCAACTCGGCCGGGCTGTCGCTGGTCAGCGCGTCGGCGCCGGTGAGCGGACGTTCCAGCAGGTCGACCGTGGTGACGTCGGTCGCCTCGAAGTCGGCCCGGACGGTCGCCGTCGCGCGACCACCGTCGGCCGAATACAGCCGCACCACGACGTCGCCGCTGCGGTCCTCGGCCAGCTTGACCGACTCCACCACGACGGCCGGGTTGTCCACCGTGATCAACGGCTCGACACCGGCGCCGGCGATGGTCCGCTCCGGCAGGTTGATCGCGTAGCCCTCGCGGACCGCGTCGCCCATCCCGGCGCCGGGCACGATCGCGTACCGGAGCCGGTGCTGGCCGAGGTCGGTCTCCGGATCGGGCCAGCGCGGCGCCCGGAGCAACGACAGCCGGACCGTGGTCGAGGTACCGCCGTCGCCGCGGACGGTCCGGGTCACGTCGTGGCCGTAGGTCGAGTCGTTGACCAGGGCCACGCCATAACCCGGCTCGGCCACGTGCAGGAACCGGTGCGCGCAGATCTCGAACTTGGCCGCGTCCCAACTGGTGTTCTCGTGGGTCGGCCGGTTCACGTGGCCGAACTGGGTCTCGGAGCTGGACACCTCGGCGCGCAGGTCGAGCTCGAAGCCGGCCTTGAGGAACGTCTCCCGCTCCTGCCAGTCCGCGTCCAGCGTGATCTCCAGCGCCCGCGAGCCCGGGGCCAGGCTGATCACCTGGGTGAAGGTGGAGTCGCCGTGCTTGCGCACTACCCGAATCCCCGCGGCCGCGCCCTCAGCCACGGTGACCGACTCCGCCTCGCGGAGATCGACCACGGTGTTGCGGTAGAAGGAGTCCACGTCCCAGGCGTCCCAGTCGTTCGGCACGTCCGGGTGCAGCTGGAGCAGGTTGCCGACGCCGTCCGGCGCGATCGCGTTCCGGCCGGATTCATGATCGACAACGCTGGTGATCAGGCCGGTGGCGTCGATCACCGCACTGACGATTCCGTTGTCCAGCACGAATCCGCCGTCGCTCGGGGTCACCGTCGCGGCCGCCGCCTCGGTCGTGACGGCGCCGCCACCGAGCGCCGGGACACCGTTACGGGCGTGCGGCGCCGCGTTGACCACGACCTCACCCTCGCCGGTGCCCAGCGCCGTCAGCGAGGCGTTGATCAGCTGCTCCAGTTCCTCGCCGACCCGCTGGTACGTGGCCCGCGCCTCCCGGTTGACCCAGGCGATCGACGAGCCGGGCAGGATGTCGTGGAACTGGTTCAGCAGCACGGTCTTCCACAGCGCGTCCAGCGCGTCGTACGGATACTCCGTGCCGTTCCGGACGGCCGCCGTGGTCGCCCACAGCTCGGCCTCGCGGAGCAGGTGCTCGCTGCGCCGGTTGCCCTGTTTGATCTTGGCGTGCGACGTGTACGTGCCGCGGTGGATCTCCAGATACAGCTCGCCCCACCAGACCGGGGCTTCCGGGTAGTCGGCGTAGGCCTTCTCGAAGAAGGTGTCCGGCTTCTCGATCACCACGGCCGCGGAGCCCTCGAGGTTGGCGGTCCTGGCCGCACGGGCCAGCATCTCCCGGGTCGGGCCGCCGCCACCGTCGCCGTAACCGAACGGCACCAGCGAATGGTTGGCCCGGGCCTTGTCGGTGAACTGCCGCGCGGCCCGGTCGAGATCACCGGCGGACAGGTCGGAGTTGTAGGTGTCGACCGGCGGGAAGTGGGTGAAGATCCGGGTCCCGTCGATGCCCTCCCACCAGAAGGTGTGGTGCGGGAACAGGTTGGTCTTGTTCCAGGAGATTTTCTGGGTCAGGAACCAGGTGGACCCGCTGAGCTTGATCAACTGCGGCAGTGCCGCGGAGTAGCCGAACGAATCCGGCAGCCAGACCTCGGTGGTGTCGATGCCGAACTTCTCGGCGAAGTAGCGCTTGCCGTGGATGAACTGCCGGGCCATCGCCTCGCCGCCCGGCATGTTGGTGTCGGACTCGACCCACATGCCGCCGACCGGGACGAACTGGCCGGCCGCGATCTTCTCCTTGACCCGGGCGAACACCTCCGGCCGGTGCTCCTCGATCCAGGCCAGCTGCTGCGCCTGGGACATCGCGAAGATCAACTCCGGATGATCATCCATCAGCTGGACCACGTTGGACGCGGTCCGGGCCACCTTGCGGATCGTCTCCCGCAGCGGCCACAGCCAGGCGGAGTCGATGTGGGCGTGGCCGACCGCGCTCAACTGGTGCGCGCTGGCGTTGGCCGGCTTGGCCAGCACCGGCGCCAGCACCTCGCGGGCCGCCGCGGCCGTACCGCCGATGTCGTGCAGGTCGATCGCGTCCAGGGTGTCGGAGATCGCCGCGTAGAGCTGGGCGCCGCGGGCGTTGCCGCCGCCGAGCTGCTCGGCCAGCTGACCGACCACGTCAAGATCGGCGACCAGTTCGCGCACCTCGGCGTCGACGACGGCGAGCTCGGCCCGGGCCAGCCGGTAGATCGGGTCGGTCGGCGCGGTCTCCACGTCACCGAGCTGGGTCGGCACCCGCATGGTGATCTGCGGGTTCGACGCGGCCTCGACGTACACCTCGATCCGGCCGGTGCCGGGATCGACCGGCAGCCACTGGTTGTACGGATGGATGCCCTTGATCGGCGTCCCGTCCGGCCGGTACGCCAGGCCCTCGGCCGCGAACCCCGGACCGGTCCCGTTGAAGCCGAGGTCGACCAGGCACTCCAGGTCCTTGCCGGACCAGTCGGCCGGCACCTCGGCGGTCAGCTTGAACCAGGTCGTGCCCCAGGGCGCACCCCAGGCAGCGCCGACCTCGGCCGGCTGGTAGTCGGCGGCCAGGCCGTCGGCTACCGGGATCGGTTCACCCGTGACGTCGTGCCGCTCGATGGTGAGCGCGAGGGTCTCGGGATAGACAGCCGGACGCAGCCGTTCCGGCAACAGGCGTCCAAGGCGACGCTGGACCAGGACTGGATCGAAATGCATGGGTCCAGCTTTTCATAACAACGATTGATTTATTGACCGGACTGGTTTTCCGTCTCGGCTTCTGGCTGGCCGGCCGGCGGGGCGAACTGCGCCGCGGTGCCGGCCAGCGGTTGCTGAAGCTCGGCCGTGCTCGGTTCGGCACTGAGCGCCGGCGGGCCGGACGACTGAGCGGCGTTCGAGGTCGGCGGCCGGTACGCCGGCTTCTCCAACTGCTGGGCCTCGTCGATCGCCTTCTGCACGGTCGCCGCGGCCTTCTGCGCCTCGATCGCGTTCTGGTGCTCGATCTCGGCCTGGACGTCGACCTTCTCCGGCGCCTTGAAGTCGCCCTGGACCGCGCTCGGGATCGACGAGGCGGCCTTGCTCACCGCGCCCCCGAGACCCTCCAACGCCTGGCCGATCTCGGCCGGGATCACCCAGACCTTGTTGGCGTCACCCTTGGCGATGTTCGGCAGCATCTGCAGATACTGGTACGACAGCAGCGCCTGGTCGGGCTGCCCGGCGTGGATCGCGTTGAACACCGTGGTGATCGCCTGCGCCTCACCCTCGGCCTTCAGCATCTGCGACTGCCGCTCGGCCTGGGCCCGGAGGATCGCAGCCTCCCGATCACCTTGGGCGCGGAGGATCGCGGACTCCTTCTCACCACCGGCGGCCAGGATCTGCGACTGGCGCCCGCCCTCGGCGGTCAGGATCGCGGCCCGCTTGTCGCGCTCGGCCCGGGTCTGCTTCTCCATCGCGTCGCGGATGGTGGCCGGCGGCTCGATCGAACGCAGCTCGACCCGGTTGACCTTGATCCCCCACTTGCCGGTCGCCTCGTCCAGCACCACCCGCAGCCGGCCGTTGATCTCGTCCCGGCTGACCAGGGTCTTCTCCAGGTCCATCCCGCCGATGATGTTGCGCAGCGTGGTCTGGGTCAGCTGCTCGATCGCCTGGATGTAGTTCTGTGCCTCATAAGCCGCCTTGACCGGATCGATCACCTGGAAGTAGATCACCGAGTCGATGCTCACCATCAGGTTGTCCTCGGTGATCACTCCCTGCGGCGGGAACGGAACGACGGTCTCCCGCATGTCAAGGCTGTAGCGCACCTTGTCGAAGATCGGGATCAGCAGGTGCGGGCCGGGGTCGAGGGTGCGCCGGAACTTGCCCAGCCGCTCCACCACGCCGACGCGCTGCTGCCTGATCACCTTGACCGCGCTGCCCAACAGGACGACGACGAGCCCGATGAGGATGATCCCGAGAATGACTGAGATCGGATCCATGATGCCCTTCTCTCTCTTAGTGCACAGTCCCCGGTTTACGGCAGTTGTTCATGTCTGGGATAGACCACGACGGTCGCTCCGTCGATCTCGAACACCTCGACCTCGGTGCCGGCCTCGATCACCATCGAGTTGTCGTACGGACGCGCGGACCAGCTGATCCCGTCCAGCTTGACCTCGCCGCCCGACTTGTCGATCGCCGAGACCGCGAACCCACTCGAACCGAGCAGCTTGTCCGTCGACGACCGGTAGCCCGGCATGTTGCGGACCTTGTCCAGCAGGGTCGGCCGCAGCACCAGCAGTGTGATCACCGAGACCGCGGCAGCCACGCCGATCTGCAACCACCACAGGTCCGGCACGACCACGGCCACTCCGGCTCCGGCCAGCGCACCGACGGCGAGCATGATCAACACCAGGTCCATGGACAGGATCTCGGCGATGCCCAGCAACAGTGCGAGGCCCAGCCAGATCGCCCAGACGTGATCGCCGAGCCAGTCCAAGAGGTTCATCCGGCCCCACCTCGTCCGTTCACCGACCGAGCCGTCCATCGGCCGTTGTCCTCGGTCAACGACAACGGAAGCTGAAAGGTGTCGCTCAGGGTCTGTGCGGTCAGCGCCTCGCGCAGCGGGCCGGCCGCGACGATCCGGCCCTGCCGCAGCAGCAGTGCGTGGGTGATGCCGGCCGGGATCTCCTCGACGTGATGGGTGACCAGCACCGTGGCCGGCGCGGTCGGGTCGAGGGCAAGATCACCGAGCGTGCGGACCAGCGACTCCCGGCCGGCCAGGTCGAGGCCGGCGGCCGGCTCGTCCAGCAACAACAGCTCGGGGTCGGTCATCAGCGCCCGGGCGATCTGCACCCGCTTGCGCTCGCCCTCGCTCAGCGTGCCGAACGTACGGTCGGCGAGGTGGTCCACCCGGAGCTGCCGGAGCAGGGAGGTCGCCCGGTGATGATCAAGGTCCTGGTAGTCCTCGCGCCAGCGACCGACGACCGCGTACGAAGCGGAGAGGACGACATCGTGCACCCGTTCGGACTTCGGGATCCGGTCGGCCAGCGCGGCCGAGGCGAGCCCGATCCGGGGCCGTAGCTCGAACACGTCGACGGTGCCGAGCACTTCGCCGAGCAGCCCGGCGACGCCGGAGGTGGGATGCAGTTGGGCGGCCAGGATCTGCAGCAGCGTGGTCTTGCCCGCACCGTTGGGGCCGACCACGATCCACCGGTCGGTCTCGTCGACCTGCCAGTCGACGTCGTCCAGCAGCGTTGCGCCTCCACGCACGATGCTGACCCCGGCCAGATCTGCGACTGCCACCATGCGTCAAACCTACCGGGCCGCCGGTATTCGCGAGGGCGGGCCTGAGCCTCGATCCGATCCGGGCGGCGGGCCGCTGATCGTTAGGCTGGTCGCATGACCGAGCCAGGCCGAGATCGGCTCCGAGTGGGACATTCCGAGCGGGACGCTGCCGCCGAGGCTCTGCGCGATGCCGCCGCAGACGGCCGGATCACCATGGACGAACTCGACGAGCGGCTCGAACGCGCGCTGCTGGCCAGGACCTACGCCGAACTGGATGCCCTGTTCGAGGATCTGCAGGCCGCGCCGGTGACCGGGCCACCGGCTCCGGCGGTCGTTCCCGGGCAGCCGCAACTGCCCGGCTATTCGGCCGAGGACCGGCTGGTGCTGAGCGGCGGGTTGTCGACCCATTCGCGGACCGGGCCCTGGGACGTGCCGCCCTTCATCAGGATCGAAGGCGGTGCCGGCACGGTCCGGCTGAACTGCCTCCAGGCCAGGGCCCACGCGCCGGTGATCGACATCGAGATCATCAGTTCGATGGGCACCATCGTGATCGTGACGCCGGAGGATTGGGCCGCGAATACCGATCGGTTGAGCCGCTCCTGGGGATCGGTGAACTGCAAGATCGCCGGGACACCGGCGCCGGGCAGGCCGCTGCTGCACCTGCACGGCTCGGTCGGCATGGGCAGCGTCTCGATCCGGTACGCGAACAGGTTCGACCAACGGAAGTTGGAGAAGGAAGCCCGCAAGCGGCGAGAGCTCGAAGGCCCGAGATAGACCTCAAGATCAACGATCGGCGCGGTGAGCATTAAGCTCGCTCAGATGGAGGTTGATGCCTCGGTCCGGCTGACCACGCACCTGAACGCCCTGTTGGACAACCGGGTGAGCATCGAGGTCGCGGCGACCCAGATCGTGGCCCGCGATGTGGCGCACCACGTCGTCGATCCGGAGGACCTGCTGGACATCGACAGCGCCCGCGCGATCACCTGGGAGCGGGCCCTGCCGCGGTGCCTGGTGATCGAGCGGAACCAATGGCAATTGGCCCTGCCGCGACCGGGGGGGCTCGGCTGCCTGCGCGGTCCGGCGGAGTTCAACACGGCGGCGCTGGCCGCGGGGGCCGCCGTCCTGGCCAGCGGGGGCCAGCTCGGCCTGGTGCCGATCCGGGTCGGTCAGGCCCTGCAGTGGCGGGTCTATCAGGCGGTTGCGCCGGCGCCGGTGCCGAGTCCGTACGAGACGGAGCGGGCGCTGCGCGAGGTGGTGCTGGAGGCGGCCCGGACGCTGGAGACGCTCGACCTGGCCACCGGCTCCGGGGCCGGCTGGCGACCGCCCGACATCTCGGTCTGGGCACCCGGCTATCCGGTGCTGCAGCGGAACTCGATCGCCAAGGCGCTGGGGATGCTCGCCGCCACCGACCTGGCGCTGACCGACGACGGCGGCAGTGTCTCCTCCTGGGAGGCCGACCTCCGGTCCCGGGAGCTGCGCCGGGTCCGGGACGCGGCCAGCGACGCCCTGGTCTCCGCGGCGACCTGGATGCGCCCCAATCCCTGATCAGTCCTCGGTGAAGATCTCCTCGATCGTTCGGTCGAGCACCCGAGCGATCCGGAAGGCCAGCGGCAGGCTCGGATCGTAACGGCCCTGCTCCAGCGAATTCACCGTCTGCCGGGACACCTCAAGTTGACCGGCGAGGTCGGCCTGGGTCCAGCCCCGTTCGGTCCGCAGTTGCCGGATGAGGTTGCGCACGCCGACCCCTCAGTACCGACGCCGGGTGATCGCGAGGCCGATCAGCCAGCCGACGGCGTACACCGGCCAGACGAAGAACCAGGACAGCTGCGGCGCCCCCGCCAACTGCAGGAAGCCGTAAGTGAAGGTGACCAGCGCGGCGTAGCCGACGAGAGCGCCGATCAGTTCGTAGGCGTACCGGCGGCCGGATCGGGCCCAGCTCATCACAGCGCCGCCAGCAGGGTGGGCAGGCTGAGGAAGATCAGGTCGACCACCGCGTGCGCCAGGATCAGCGGCCACAGCCGGCGCAGCCAGATCACCAGGCCGCCGAGCAACAGGCCGACTCCGAACGTCATGATCACCTTCGCCAGCACGGCCGGGCCGGAGATCAGGGCCAGCGGGATGTGCTGGGTCGCGAAGAAAGATCGGAATGATCAACCAGGCCCCGAGTCGGCCGATCCGCCGGGTGAGTTGATCCTGCGCCACGCCGCGATAGAGGGTCCTCGGCCAGCCCGATGGTCAGCGCCGCCGGCAGCGCGCCGAGACCGACCCAGAGCGCCACCGCAGGCGGCTGACCGGACATCGGCGCGCTCCGCCGTACGCGATCAGGCTGGCGGCCAGGAAGCCGACCAGCGCGATCGCCAGCACCAGCAGGCTCCACCAGATTTCCTTGGGGCGGAACCGGCCGAGCAGCGCCCTGAGACCGAGGCCGCCCCGGCGCAGGACCATGATCACCGCGGCGATCGTCGCCAGGTCGACGATCATGATCAGCGCGTTGGTCATGATCAGACCGCGCGGCCACGTCTCCGGTGCGACCAGGCGGATCTCCGCCGGGTGGGCGACGCCTACCATCGGGCCGGTGAGAGTTCTCGTGACCGGCGGAGCCGGCTATGTCGGTAGCACCATCGGCACTGCCCTGGAGCAGACCGGCCACGTGCCGGTGATCTTGGACAGCCTGATCAAGGGACGCCGTGAGTTCGTCGGCGATCGCGCCTTCTATCAGGGCGACATCGCCGATCGGCCTTTGCTGGAACGGATCGTCGCCGAGCAGCAGATCGACTGCACCATCCACTGCGCGGCGCTGATCGTGGTGCCGGAGAGCGTACGCCGACCGTACGACTACTACGTCAACAATGTGTCGAAGTCGCTCGAGCTGGTGCAGACGCTGACCGAGCTCGGCCGGCCGCGGGTGGTGTTCTCCTCCTCGGCGTCGATCTACGCCTTCACCGACCGGTTCGAGGTCGACGAGTCGTCACCGCTGAACCCGACCTCGCCGTACGGCCGGACGAAGCTGATCATGGAGCAGATGCTGCGCGATCTTGCCGCGGCCGGCGACCTCCGGGTGATCATGCTGCGCTACTTCAATCCGATCGGTTCCGATCCGGACTTCCGCTCCGGCGGCTACGACCCGGTGCCGTCGCACGTGCTGGGCCAACTGGTCGCCGCCGCCGAGGGCCGGATCGAGGCCTTCGACCTGACCGGCACCGACCTGCCGACCCGCGACGGCACCGGACTCCGGGACTACATCGGCGTCTGGGACCTGGCTCGGGCCCACGTGGCCGCGGTGGAGCGGTTCGACGCCGTGCTGGCGGCCGAGCAGGAGCCGAGCACGGTGATCAATCTGGGCACCGGCAGCGGCGTCACCGTGCGCGAACTGCTCGCCACCTTCGAGCAGGTCTACGGTCGCCCGGTGCCGACCCGCGACAAGCCACCCCGCCCCGGCGACGCCATCGGCGCCTACGCAGGAGTGGACAAGGCCCACCGCCTGCTCGACTGGCGCGCCGAACAGACCCTGGCCGACGGCATCACCAGCGCCTCGAATGGGGCCGCCGCCGCACGACCCTCCTCCCCGACCTGGCCCCGCCCTCCTGGCCCGGTCCAAGAACAAGATCACGATCACGATCACCCGTCCTCGCCTTCGCGATGAGGACGTACGGGTTTCGTTCCCTGAGCCTGTCGAAGGGCAAACCAGCCACCGCCCTACTGCGCTTGGCGGTGAAGGTGAGGGTGTTCGCTCCCTGAGCCTTAGCATGATCGAATTCGCCGCCGATCACGATCAACTCGAAGGTCGGCAACGACTCAATCGAAGACAAACCAACTGGTATCTTCCTCGCTTGGCGGTAGACGTGAGGTTGTTTCGTTCCCTGAGCTTGTCGAAGGGCCAGCCCGATCGACCCCGTCGCTTGATCGAGACCGATGAAACTCCGACAGATCTCGACCCGGGCGCAAGGCAGCAACCGACCTGCCCTTCGACAGGCTCAGGGAACGAACACCCTCACCTCCACCTCGCCAAGCCGGGCATGATCGAATTTGATCCCGATCTTGGTGATCGCGGCGGTTCGGACTGTCAGTGGTGCCGGATAGCGTTGTGGGTATGGAATCGGGGGATGCGGTGATCGACGGCGACGGGGTCGTCGTCGACCTGGCCGAGCTCGACCCCGACCGAGCCCTGGAATTGCTCAACACCGCCGTCGTGCTCGAGCGTCGGGCTGAGGCAGATCAGCTCAAGATCGCCGCGCACTGGGCCGACCTGCACTCCGGCGACGCCCTGGACCACAACACCTCCGCGTTGCCCGGCCGGGAACAGGCCCGGATGGTCGGTGGGGACGGCACGCCGGCGATCGGGGAACTCTGTGTGGGCGAGTTCGCCGTCGTCGCCGGATGGTCAACCAGCACCGGAACGAAACTGATTGCCGATGCGCTGGATCTGCGGCACCGATTCCCGCAGATCTGGGCCCGGCTCTGCCACTACCAAGTTCCGGTCTGGATCTGCCGCAAAATCGCCGACAAGACCGGACAACTATCACTCGCAGCGGCCCGGTATGTCGATGCCGCGGTCGCGCCCTACCTGACGTCGTTGCCGGCCGACGCCGAAGCCCGCGCCCGACACTTCCAAGCCCAACGCTTCGTCCGGACCGGACGGACCACCGACTGCGGCATCAAAACCCTGATCGCCCGGGCTGAGGCCGGAGATGTGATCATGTTCACCGCCCTCTGCGACCGGATCGCTCAGATCCTCGGACTGAACGGTGACACGGCCACGCTGGATGTGCGCCGGTCGAAGGCGATCGGGATCATCGCCAACCCACTCCGCACCATCACCCTCCTCGCCGCCCACGAAGGCCGCAACCTCACCCAACCACCCGAACCCACCCCAGACCCCGCCGACGACGCCGACTACGCCTGGACCCGGCTCACCGAACCGTTCGCAGAGCCCGAGACCGACCAGTGCACCGCCGATCCAGCGCCGAAAGCATCGGCCGATCCAGGAAGGCTCGGGAATCCAGCGCCGGTCACCGACCCAGGCGGGTTCGATGATCGAGAGCCGACTGCGGACCACCGGGTGTTCGGAGATCCCGGACCGGACGCGCCGGCCGCCGCCGATCCGGAGCCGGCCGATTCGGCGGGCATCGTTGATCACGGGCCGGAGTTCGGGCCAGCCGATGATTCGGTGATCACCGAATCCGATCTGCACCCGGCCGAGGTCGATCCCTACCTGCCGGTCGACTACGCCGCGGAACTCCAGGCGCTTCTGGAGCGGTACCGGATCAGCCCGCGCGACCTCCTGCCCAAAACCGTGGTCTATCTCCATGTCGACCGCGACACCATCGTCAAGAACTCCGGCGTGGTCCGGGTCGAAGACGTCGGGCCGATCACCGCCGAACAGTTCAAACACTGGATCCGCGGCAAACACCTCACCATCACCCCCGTCATCGACCCGAGCAACACACCGGCGGCCGACGCCTACGAGGCGTCGGATCGGATCAAGGACGCGCTGCGGATGATCACACCCGCCGAAGCGTTCCCCTACGGCACCAACACCACCCGCCGGATCGACCACGATCACGCAATCCCCTACCGGCCACCACCGACCGGACCACCCGGCCAAACCTCCACCGACAGCCTCGGACGACTCGGACGAAAATCCCACCGGTACAAGACCCACGCCGGCTGGCAGATCCGCATCCCCGAAACCGGCACCGCCATCTGGCGCACCCCACACGGCTGGTACTTCCTCACCAACCCAGCCGGAACACTACCCCTCGGCAAGAGCGACTACGCCCACACGATCTGGGACACCATGATCAACGACTTCACCACCACCCGATATCCCGACGACAACGCCGAGGACGAGGACGACACCGAAGAAGAGACCACCGGCTGAAGCCGATGGTCAGGAAATTGGTGGCAGCCGGGCCGGCGATGCACCACGATGAGCCGTGTGTCGGATCGCAGTCGGGCCAGGATTCCCGAGAGCCTGCTCGGCCTGGACAACGGGCTCGATCCCGCCGGGCGGATCCGTCGCGAGGGAGACCTATCAAGCCGACTTGTCAGAACTGAGGATGGCTATAGCAAGCGTCAGTTCTGACAAGTCGGCGGAAAGGGACCGGCGAAGAGCACACCCCCTTCACCGTCGTGACGCGGACCGCGCTCGGTGAGGCAGGCGGAGGAACGCGCGATCAGCGCTCGGCTCTGGCGGCCAACCCACGATGAGGACACAAAGGAAGCGGCGACTGCTGGGGGTCTGTGCGCGGGCGTGGACGGGCCTGGCGGGAGCACGCGACGCCAAGATCGCGGCAGCAGGCAGCCGAACCGCCGCGTGCGGATGGTTGCCCGCGCACAGACCCCCAGCAGTCGCCGCGCCATGCCACCCGGAGATAGTCAGTTCAAATGGTCGTGCTTGTGATCACCAAAGCCGTGCAACTCGGCTGGGGACGACTGATCGGAACCGCCGGCCTCCGATCAACACCAGAGGCAGGCTCTGCGATTGGCTGGGCGAAGCTGTCCGCGAACTGGCAGTCTGGGCTGGGTGAGCGCACGGTGGTTGAGCATCCGGGTCGAGTTGGTTTCTGGTCGTGGACAGGGCTACGACCCGCCACCCGGCCGCGTCTTCGCCGTACCTCCGTCGGCGTCGTTCGACGACCTGGCCCAGGCGATCGATACGGCCTTCGGGCGGTGGGATCTGGCGCACCTGCACCAGTTCACGCTGGCGGACGGGACCGAGGTCTCTGATCCCGAGCCCAACGACGAGGCCGTCGACTCGCCGTACGGCCCGATCTCCAAGACCCTGCCGCTGACCGTCCGGATCAGCGGCACGCTCAGCGACGGCGACCGGTTCGGCTACGTGTTCGACTTCGGCGACCAATGGACGCACCAGTGCGTTGTCGAGGGCCCGGCCGATCGGCCGGCTCCAGCCGAGCGGCAGCCGGTGATCACCTGGGGTTGGGGCTCATTGCCGGACCAGTACGGCCGGCGCTGGGCCGACGACGACGGGGTGTCCGAACCGCCACCGCGCGACGAGGCCCTCAGCCATGATCAACACCAGCCCGGTCCGATCGATCTCCGCGCCTTCCGGGTAGCCGTCCACGCGGCCGATTCGGCCGGACTGGTCGACGCGATCTCCGGAGTCGAGTTGGACCACGCGCTGCAGCAGATCGGAGCCGGGCTGCTGCGCACGCAACTCGGCCCGTCAGCGCGCAACCGGCAGACCCTCGACGGCTATCTGTTGTCCGTACACAATCGGCTCCAGGAGCGAGCCTGGACCGGTGATCCCGAGCTGGCGGAGCTCATCCTGACCGTCCTGCAACAGGGCGCGGCGCCCGAGGTGTTGCGGGTTGATCTTGACGATTTGATCTCGGCCGGCGGCGCCCAGGACCAAGAACCGGGCGGGTACGTCAACTCCGCGACCGGTGCGATCGTACCGGCCTTCTTCACCGACGAGGCGACGGTCGGCGAGGATGCCGTCGTCGACGTCGAGGGCGACGAACGGATCTATCTCGATGAGGACGACAGCAGAGACCGGTGGCAGGACATGGCCGACTTCGCCGCGACTCAGCAGCCGGCAGTGTAAACCGTGCTGGAGCAGGCGATCCAGGGCAAGGGTGCCTTCTCGCGGTTCCGCCAGGCGGTGCACCAGGGCGAACTGAATACCCTCTGGGCCGCGTTCTCCGACGACCGTCAATGGGTCGCGCCCGCGCCGCTCTCGGCCAACACGGAATCCGCCCGATCTGAACCGAGCCCGCGCTGGGTCAGGCCGGCGGCTGATCAGGCGAGCGGCCGGCTCGGCGGTATTCGCCCGGCGGTCGACCGCAGGTCCGGGTGAAGGTGGCATAGAAGCCGCTCAATGAGCCGAAGCCGGTCTGCTGGGCGACCTGGGATGTCGGCAGCTCGGTGGTGAGCAGCAATCGTTGCGCCTCCGCGATCCGCCGGGTGAGCAGGTACGAATGCAGGGTGACGCCGAGCACCTGCCGGAACAACGTCATCGCGTAGTTCGGATGCAGGTGTGCCGCGGCCGCGACATCGGCCGCGGTGATGTCGTCCCGGAAGAACCGCGCCACATAGCGGGCCATCGCGACCACGTGGTGCACCGCACTGCCCAACTCCGGCTGATCACCGGGCGGCACGGTCGCCCGCAGCAACCGGCGCACGCCGGCCTGGATCTCCAGCAGCGTGATCTTGGTCAGTTCCGGCACGTCGGCCCGCAGGTCGGCGGCCCAGCGTTCGAACGTCGGCGCGTTCAGGTGGTCGGCCGGCTCGGCGATCAACGGCGTCCCGTGCAGCAGCGGCGCCATCGCCTCAGCCGCGAGACCCCAGCCGAGCACCGTCGGCAGCGGGACGTGCAGCCAACGGACCCGGGCCGACCAGTTCTCGGCACAGTCGATCAACCGATGCGGCACCGAGGCCCAGAAGACCGCCGCCTGACCGGGCAGGATCCGCACCAGCGTGCCGCCGAACAGATAGGTCAGCGGCGCACCGGTGACGAGGTTCACCTCGAGGTCGTCGTGCCGATGCGCCACCTGCATCGCA
Organism: uncultured Actinomycetota bacterium; assembly: GCA_963746025.1. Lineage (GTDB taxonomy): Bacteria > Actinomycetota > Actinomycetes > Propionibacteriales > Propionibacteriaceae > Microlunatus. The sequence goes on along the minus strand of CAVUZU010000004.1, from coordinate 416,746 downwards.
TGGCCTCGGCCCTGCCAACAGGCGAGCTCGGACGGATAGTCCTCCACCTCGGCGAGATCCGTCATCTTAGGTTCCTGGAAGGTCCGCGTTGCCCTGTGGAAGCGATTCTACGCGGCACTCATTTAACGTCACATCATGACCAAGATCGCCATCATCGGAGCCGGCGGGTACGTCTTCCCACTGCGCCTGATCGGAGACCTGCTCAGCTTCCCCGCGCTGACCGAGATCGAGCTCGCCCTGATGGACCTCGACCCCGACCGGCTGGAACGGACCGCCGGCGCTGCCCGGGAGCTGGTCGCCCACCACGGGCTGGGCGCCAAAGTCACCTCGACGACCGACCGCCGGACCGCGCTGGACGGCGCGGACCAGGTGATCATCACCTTCCAGGTCGGCGGCATCGAGGCCTACCGGCACGACGTCGAGATCCCGCGGAAGTACGGCGTCGATCAGACCGTCGGCGACACCATCGGCCCGGGCGGCGTCTTCCGCTTCCTCCGCTCCGTCGCCGCCTACGACGAGATCGCCGCGGACCTGCGCGAGCTGAGCCCGAACGCCCAAGTGATCAACTACGCCAATCCGATGGCGATGGCGACCTGGTATCTGAACGCGCTCGGCGTCCGTACCGTCGGTCTCTGTCACAGCGTCCAGGGCACTTCGCGGATGCTGGCCCGCGAGCTCGACGTGCCGTACGACGAGGTGCAGTATCGAGCGGCCGGGATCAATCACCAGTCCTGGTTCACCGAGTTCCGGCGCGGCTCCGAAGATCTCTATCCGCGGCTGCGCGAGGTGATGGCGGAGCGACACCTGCAGCGCAAGCAGTCCGGCGGTCTGGCCGATGATCATGGTGATCACAGCGGCGCGGATCGTGGCGCCAGCGTGTACGAGGGCGGCCAGGAGACGGTCCGGACGGCGATCATGGACGCCTTCGGCTACTTCCACACCGAGTCCAGCCACCACGCCTCGGAATACCTGCCCTACTTCCGGAAGGACCCGGAGATGATCACCGGGTTCGTACCGCAGCGCTGGGACTACTACGAGGTCTGCGCCGCGCACGACGAGGACCAGGCCACGACCGATCTGCTCACCCGGCTGAAGTCCGAGCTGGCGCCGTCGGTCGAGTACGGCGCGACGATCATCAACAGCCTGGTCACCGGGACGCCCAGCGTGATCTACGGCAACGTGCCGAACCGCGGCCTGGTCACCAACCTGCCGCCGGACTGCTGCGTCGAGGTGGCCTGCCTGGTCGACGACCGTGGCGTCCAGCCGACCGTCTTCGGCGCGCTGCCGCCGCAGTGTGCCGCGGTGAACCGGACCAACATCAACGTCCAGGAGTTGGCCGTCGCCGCCGCCCGGACCCGGGACCGGGCGCATGCGTATCACGCCGTCTACAACGACCCGATGACCGGCGCCCTGCTCACCCTTGATCAGATCCGGGCCATGGTGGACGACCTGTTCGCCGCCCACGCGGACTTTCTGCCCAAGGATTTGTGATCATGACCCCGCTCGCGTTGACTCGTCGCGGCCTGTTGCGGGGATTGGCGGGGGCCGGGATCGCCGGTGTGGCAGGGATTTCCGGCGCCGGCTGCAGCAATCTCGCGGCCGGACTTCGGCCCGGTGGCGCCACCGACGGAACCGTGCAGCACATGGCCTGGAGCAGCAACGAGGACGAACGCGAGCTCTACGTCGCGCTGTTCGAGGCCTTCGAGCAGAACAACCCCGGGCAGCGGGTGCAGTACATCCACGCACCGAACGACTACACCACGAAGGTGCAGGCGATGATGGCCGGCCGGATCCTGCCGGACCTGTTCTGGGCCGACGTGCCGTACGCGCCGCTGTGGTGGGAGAGCGGCCAGATCGAGCCGCTGGACGACATCATTGCCGATCACCCCGACCTCACCGACGGCTTCGTGCCCGGGTTGCTGGAATACGGCCGGGGCGAGGACGGGCGGCAGTACTCGATCCCCAAGGACTACAACCCGATCGTTCTCTACTACAACCCGGAGCAGTTCGACGAGGCCGGCGTTCCGTATCCGACACCGGACCTGACCCTGGCCGAGTTCGCGGAACTGGTCGAGCGGTTGACGATCTTCGACGGCGGCCGGGACGGCGACGTCACCCGGTTCGGCGTCGCGTTCGACAACTGGGCCGCGCTGTGGATGCAGTTCATCGGCAACCACGGCGGCGAGTGCTTCACCGGCGGCCGGTCCACCTTCACCGACCCGGTGGTCCGGGACGGCTTGACCTACATGGTGGAGCTCTACCGCAACCGGTACGCGCCGAATCCAACCGCCAGCCAGCAATCCGGCCAGACGTCGGTGCAGATGTTCATGCTAGGCCGGTGCGCGATGCTGCTCAGCGGCAAGTGGGAGGTGCCCGAGCTGCGCCGGGCGATGAAGGGCAGCTGGGACGTGACCGAGGTGCCGATCGGCTCCCGCCGGATCTCCACCGTGCAGAGCGGCATGCTGACCCTGGCCAAGGGCAGCCCGCGGCTGGACAACGCGATCCTGCTGCTCCGGCACATGCTCTCCTACGAGGGCATGGTGATCGTCAACGGCGGCGGCCTGTCCATCCCACCGTACAGTCGGATGATCACCGACCCGAAGATCGTCAACGAGCCGCCGTCGGTCGACGCGTTCGTCGCCTCCGCCGGCTACGTCGGCTACCAGTCGCAAATCGAACTGGCCCGGACCACCCGGCACCAGGAGTTCATCGGCAAGTACGCCCAGCCGGAGCTGGACCACATCTTCTCCTTCCGCAAGTCGGTGACCGAGGGCACCGCGGCCATCGACGAGGCGGCCAACGCCGGCCTCTTCGCCCGGCGACGCAACTGATCAATTTCGCAGCACCCATCCGGCTCCACGACGACGAGGAGGCAGGCGATGACGCAGTCGGCCGCAGCGGCCCCGCCGACCACCGTCCCCGCGCGACGCGCGCGGGGCGCGCCGAACGACCGTCCGGGCCGGTTGCCGCGGGCCCTGCGGGAGAACCTGTCGGCCTACCTGATGCTCAGCCCGGCGCTGCTCGGGCTGCTGACGTTCACAATGTTTCCGATGGTCGCCGCGCTGCTGCTCGGCTTCTTCGACTGGAACATCACCTCGTCGCCGCACTGGGCCGGACTGGCCAACTACCAGGAGTTGATCAACGACCCGACGGTGTTGATCGGGCTGCGGAACACCCTGTGGTGGGTGCTGATGACGGTGCCGATCGGGATCGTGGTCTCGCTCGGTCTGGCGTTGGCGCTGAACCGGCCGATCCGCGGGATCGGGTTCTTCCGGACCGTCTTCTATCTGCCGGTGATCACTCCGCTCCTGGTGGTGGCGCTGGTCTTCGAATGGCTCTACAACGCCGACTACGGACTGCTCAACTGGTTCCTCGGGGTCTTCGGCATCGGCCCGCTGAACCTGCTCGGTGAGCCGGGCACGGCACTGCCGGCGATCGCCCTGATGTCGGTCTGGAAAAACGCCGGCGCCAACATGCTGATCTACCTCGCCGCATTGAAGGGCATCCCACGGCACCTGTACGAGGCCGCCGACATCGACGGCGCCTCCCGCTGGAACAAGTTCCGGGCCATCACCCTGCCGATGCTCGGCCCGGCCAACTTCTTCATCGGGATCATGGCCATGATCGGCGCGTTCCAGGTGTTCACCGAGATCTACATCATGACCCAGGGTGGCCCGTCGTTCGCCACCACGACGCTGGCCTACGCCATGTGGTCCAACGCCTTCACCTACTCCCGGCTCGGTTACGCCGGCGCCATCGCCAACGTGATGTTCATCCTGATCTTGATCATCACGCTGATCTGGCTGCGGGTCTACGGCCGTCGCGTCTACTACGAGGAGTGATCATGGCAACGACCCTCGACGCCGGCCGTAACCGGTTGGACCTCGCCTGGTCCACCGGCCGGATCCAGCGCGGCCTGGCGTACGGTGTGCTGGCCGTGATGACCGCGGTCTGCCTGATGCCGTTCGTCTGGATGGTGCTGACCTCGCTCAAGCCGGAGGACGAGATCTTCCGGACGCCGCCGACCTGGCTGCCCGGCGAATGGATGTGGGGCAACTACGTCGACGCCTGGCAGGCCGGCGGGCTGGACTTCGGCACCATGTTCGTCAACACGTTCCTGATCACGTTGCCGGTGACGATCTGCACCGTCCTGGTGTCCTCGCTCGCGGCGTACGTGTTCGCCCGGATGCGGTTCAAGGGCCGCAACCTGTGGTTCGGTCTTTTCGTTGCCTCATTGATGATCCCGGGCGCACCACGGATCATCCCGTCGTTCCTGCTGTTCCGGGAGCTGGGCTGGCTGGACAGCTGGCTGCCGCTGATGGTGCCGGGGATGCTCGGCAACGCGTTCGCGATCTTCCTGATGCGACAGTTCTTCCTCACCCTGCCGACCGAGCTTGATCAGGCGGCCATCGTCGACGGCGCGTCCCGGTTCCGGATCTGGTGGCAGATCTATCTGCCGCTGTCCCGGCCGGCGGCGCTGACCATCGCGATCTTCACCTTCGACACCGTCTACAACGATTTCCTCGGTGCCCTGGTCTATCTGAACAGCCCGGAGAAGTTCACCGTGCAGATCGGGCTGGCCACGTTCAACGGCACCTTCAGCACCCGCTACGACCTGATGATGGCCGCCGCGACCTTCACCCTGCTGCCGTTGGTGTTCTTGTTCTTCATAGGACAGCGCTACTTCACCGAGGGGATCGCGCTGACCGGAACGGCCGGACGCTAGCCGGCGCGGATGCCGTCGAAACAATCTTGATCAGCCGGCGGCCCTGGGCGACTCCGGTCTCGTTCGGCGCCACCCGCCAGAGGAAGCCCATCAGCAGCAACACATCGGCCGGGTCGAGGCCGGGGCGTACGGCACCGTCGGCGACGCAGGCGTCCAGCAGCGTCGCGACCGCGACGGTCACCGGAGCGGTCGTTTCCTTGATCGCCTGCTGGATCGCGGCCTGGTGCAGGGCCTCGCCGAGCCCGTGCTTGAGCCGGACGTAGTCGGCCAGGGTTTCGAACCAGAGTTGGAAGGCGTCGATCGCCGAGTGCTTCGCCAACAGGCCGTCGACCGAGCCGACGAGCTTGTCCACATCATGGCGATAGACGGCGAGGATCAGGTCCTCGCGGGTCGGGAAGCGGCGATACACGGTGCCCGCGCCGACGCCGGCGCGCTTGGCGATCTCGTCCAGCGACACGGTCGGCGACTCGGCGAACAACTCGTGGGCGACCTCGAGGATGGTGGCACGGTTGCGGGCGGCCGCGCGACGTTGCCGGCCGTAGGTCTGCGGGGATTCAGCCGGCACGGACGACCCCTTGGTCGAGCAGGCTCCGAGCGCAGTCCAGGATCGCCTCCCGCGCGGGCCGCGACTGCCAGCCCAGGACCCGCCGGGCCTTGTCCGTGCTGTGCCGGCTGCGCCGCCCGAGGCTCGGCATGATCGCGCCGAGCGAGCGGTCGAACAGCGACGCCAGCCGGACCACGAGGTTCGGCAGTTGCCGGGTGGCGACCCGGGCCCCCTGGTCGCCGAGCCCGTCCCGGAGGATGGCGGCGATCTCCCGCATCCAGACGAACTCGCCGGTGCCGAGGTTACCGGCAATCAGGATCGGGCCGTCGCGGACGAGGCCGGGCTGGCCGTGTTCGCAGCCGAGGTCATGATCATCCGCTGCACCCCCACCTCGGTCGCGGCCCGCAGCACCCGGAGCGCGCCGTCACGGGCCGGGATGATCAACTCGTCGGCAGCGCGGGTTCTCGTCACCGAGCGGCGAGGCCAGATGCAGGACGTAGTCACAGCCGGCGACCGCGGCCTCCCAGCCCTGGGCGGCACCGAGGTCCGCGGTCGCAAACTGTTCCCAGGGCCACCTCGACGATGCGCCGCAGATTGTGCCGCGGCGTCGGCGCCCGGAGGTATGATGCCGCCACCCGCCTGCCCAGGCGTACGGTGCAGCGACTCGACGAGTGCACGATCAAGCTGCGGTCATCCCGCCGGTTCGGCCCGATGATCAAGCGGCTCGATGATCACGCCACCCACTGATCATTCGATCAACCGGTCCAGCAGCTCGAAGGAGTCGATGTCATCGTAGTGTCCACCGTCCCGGATGATCAACGTGCCGCCGAGCCGGTCGAACATGGCTCGCCCCTGCCGGTCGTCGCAGCCGTACGGATCACCGGGTGAGTTGACGAAGATCAGGTCGCGGACGTGGGCCTTGATCGCCGCCCAGTCGTAGTCGTCCTGGAGGACGGGTTCGTCGCTGGTGTTGGGTTCGGTCGAGTAGCCGGCGACGAGGATCGCCTGGGCCACGGTCACGTCGAGCTGCTCGAGCAGGGCGAGCAGCAAGGCGGCGCCGCCGGAGTGGCCGACCAGCACCGTGTCGGAGTCGAAGGTGTGCCCCGCCAGCACCTTCGGCAGAAAGGTGCCGATCGGCTCGACATTGACTCCCGGGTAGTGCGGCACCTCGACGGTGTAGCCCCGGGCAGCCAGTCGATCCCGAAGCCACGGTAACCAGCAGACCTCCGGGTTGGCGCCGGTGCCGTGGAAGATGATCGCTCGTCGGTCCATGGCCAGATCCTCGCACGCCATCGATCCGGCCGAATCGCACTTGAATGTCGTTTTCGTTAGTATCGGCGGATGCTTGATCAGCTGGACCGGTCGCGGTCGCCCGAGCCGCGGTCCGATTCCGACCGCCGCGGCGTCCCGGTCGCTCTCGTGGTGGCCGGCCTGGTCGTCGTCCTGATCGGCTCGATCATCCTCGCGATCGGCCTCGGGCCGGCGGTGATCGGCCCGGCCGACACCCTGCGCTATCTCGTCGCGGCGATCACCGGTGGGACGATCGAGTCGCCCGAGGCGGCCGCGTACCAGATCATCTGGCAGATCCGGACGCCACGGGTGCTGCTGGCCGCGCTGGTCGGCGCCGGGCTGGGTGCGGTCGGGGTCGCCATCCAGACGCTGGTCCGCAACCCGCTGGCCGACCCGTACGTGCTCGGGGTGTCTTCCGGCGCGTCCGCGGGCGCCGTCGCGGTCGGGTCGCTCGGCCTGCTCGGCGCGCTCGGCGTCCATGCGTTGTCTGCCGGGGCTTTCCTGGGCGCCGCGGTCGCGTCGGTGCTGGTGTTCCTGGCCGCCCGGACCAGGGCCGGACTGCAGCCGCTGCGGCTGGTCCTCACCGGCGTCACCCTCTCCTTCGGCTTCCAGGCCGTGATGAGCGTGATCATCTATCTGGCTCCCAACAGCGAGTCCACCGCGACCGTCCTCTACTGGACGATGGGCAGCTTCGGCGCCGCCACCTGGAACTCCCTGCCGGTGCTGACGATCGTCCTGATCACCGGATTGGTGATCTTGCGCCGGCAGAGCCGGACGCTCGATCTGATGGCGCTCGGCGACGAGACCGCGGCCAGCCTCGGCGTCCGGTCCGACCGGGTGCGGCGGCAACTGTTCGGGCTGACCGCCGTGCTGACCGGCGCGATGGTGGCGGTCAGCGGCGCGATCGGGTTCGTCGGGCTGGTGCTGCCGCACCTGATCCGGCTGCTGGTCGGCGCGACCCATGCCCGGGTGATCATGATCACTCCGCCGGCCGCGGCGATCTTCATGGTCTGGGTTGATCTGCTGTCCCGGGTCGTGGTGGCGCCGCGGGAGTTGCCGCTCGGCGTGATCACCGCCCTGATCGGCGTTCCGGTCTTCATCGGCCTGATCCGGCGCCGCGGCTACCGCTTCGGCGGGCGCTGAGATGGAGCTGACCGTGTCCGAGCTGTCGGTCCGGATCGACGGCGCCGAACTGGTCCGGCAGCTGGACCTGACCGTGCCCAGCGGCGAGATCGTCGGCCTGATCGGGCCGAACGGCAGCGGCAAGTCGACCGTGCTGCGCTGTGTCTACCGCGCCCTGGTCCCGTCCGGCGGCGTGATCATGATCGACGGCCGGTCGATCACCGAGCTGTCGCATCGGGCCACGGCCCGCAGCATCGCCGCGCTCACCCAGGACGGCGGCTCCGACCTCGATTTCACCGTGGCCGAGCTGATCGCGCTCGGCCGGGCCCCGCATCAGCGTGGCAACCAGGCGCTGAGTGCGCGGGAACGCGAGCTCTGCCGGGCCGCGATGGAACGGCTGGACCTGCTGCACCTCGCCGACCGCGGCATCCAGCAACTCTCCGGCGGCGAACGGCAACGGGTGTTGCTGGCCCGGGTGCTGGTCCAGGAGCCGCAGATCCTGATCTTGGACGAGCCGACCAACCACCTCGACCTGCGGCACCAGGTGAGCGTCCTGGCCGCGCTCCGCGGATCGGGGCTGACCGTCGTCGTCGTGCTGCACGACCTCAACCTCGCGTCGTTGATCTGCGACCGGCTCGCCGTCCTCGACTCGGGCCGCCTGGTCAGCCACGGCCCGCCGGCGGAGGTGATCACCGAATCCCTGATCCGCAAGGTGTTCGGCATCGACTCCCTGATCATCCCGCATCCGGCCACCGGCCGGCCGCAACTGCTGCACACGCTCACCGATCCCGAACTCGGAGGACCATGATCATGATCAAGCTCAAGGCCCGGATGAACGGCGCCAGCAGGATGCTGGCGCTCGGCTGCGCGGCGCTCGTGGTGGCCGGCTGCGGCGCCCAGATCGCGCCGCCGGGGGCTGTCGACACCGTCACCGTGCAGCGCTGCGGCGAGGCGGTGCAATACAACCGGCCGGAGCGCGCCGTCGCGTACGAGGGCGGCAGCGCGGACAAGCTGTTCGCGCTTGGCCTGGCCGACCGGGTCCGCGGCTACGTGATGCCGCCGGCCAATCCCCCGGTCAGCGAGTCGCCCTGGGCCGCCGACTATGCGCGGGTCGAACTGCTCAGCGATGACCTGCTGAACAAGGAGATCGTGGTCGAGGCCGGCGCCGATCTCGTGGTCGCCGGCTGGAACTCCGGCTTCAGTGACCGGCGCGGCATCACGCCGGAGATCCTGGACGGACTCGGCATCGGCAGCTTCCTGCACGCCGAGAGTTGCTTCAACTATCCCGGCTTCCCCGAGACCCACCGCCCGTTCGACGGCCTCTACGTCGACCTTGAGCGACTCGGCCAGATCTTCGGCGTCGAGAGCCGGGCCACCGAGGTGATCACCGCGCTCAAGCAGCGGGTCAACGCCGCGACGAGCTCGGTCGCCGACCAGGACCGGCCGCCGGTCTTCCTCTACGACTCCGGCACCGATCAGCCGTTCACCGCCGGCCGTCAGGTGCCGCCGAACGACATCATCGAGCTCGCCGGTGGCCGTAACATCTTCGGTGACCTCGACGCCCGGTGGACCCAGGTCGCCTGGGAGGCGGTCGTCGAGGCCCAACCGGAGGTGATCATGATCCTGGACTACAACGACCAGCCGGCCGAGCAGAAGATCGACTTCCTGCGGACCGACCCGAAGACGAAGGACCTGCCCGCCGTCAAGGCGAACCGGTTCTTCATCCTGGACTACAACGAAGGCATCAGCGGACCGCGCAACGTCGACGGCCTGGAGAAGTTCTCGGCCTACCTGCGGGATCTCGACCGATGAAGCAGGACGAGCGGCGGCCGAGCGCCGACCACCGGGTGAGCGGCCGCGAGGCGCCGCTGCCGGATCGGCGGATCGCCGCGACGATCTGGCCGCTGCTCGTCTGTGCCGTCGTCGGCCTGATCCCGTTCACCGTCTATTCGACCTTCCTGGTGCAGATCGCCGCCGACGCGGGCAGCGACTCCGCCACCGTCGGCACCCTCCGCGGCCTGGGCGGCGTGACCGCCCTGCTGATCGGCGTCCTGCTGGCCCCGCTGATCGACCGGTGGAGCCGACTCCGGGTCCGGACCGTAGCCCTGGTGGTGCTCGCAGCCGCCTGCCTGATCGGCGCCATCGGCAGCTACCCGACGTTGATCATCTTCTGCCTCGGCGTCGGCGCGGCCACCGCGGCGCTCGGTCCCGCGCTGCTCGCCCTGGCCGCGGACCGGTTCACCGACGCGGCCAGTTCCGGCCGGGCCGCCACCATGATCACCGCCGGACAGACCGTCGCCGCCATCCTGGCCGGCCCGTTGATCGGGCTGCTGGCCATCTGGCCGGGCTGGCGCGGCGCACTGGTGCTGACCGCGGCCACCTCGCTGCTGCTGGTCGCCGGATCGCTGGCCCGCAATCCCTGGCCGAGCACGAAGAAGCGCGGCCGCGACAAGGCCTCCGGGCTCGCGTTCGGTGCCCTGCTGCGGGACGTGGTGTCGCAGGATCGGGCGGTCGGCGGCTTGATCGTCATCGCGTTCCTACGGACCGCGGCGTTCATGGGCCAGCTCGCCTTCCTGGCCGCCTTCTACCATGATCGATTCGGCCTCGACGTCGCCGCGTTCGCCCTGGTCTGGACGGTCAGCGGAGTGAGCTTCTTCGTCGGCAACTTCGTCACCGGCCGGTTCCTGTCCCGGCTGCCGTCGACCGCGATCGGACCGCTGTTGATCGGGTCCCTGATCGCGGCCACCGCGTCGTTGATCATGGTCTTCGCCGCGACCGAACTCCCGATCGCGATCGCCGGCACCGGACTGATCGCGATCTGCCATGCCGTGATCGCCGCCGTGGTCGTCGATCAGCTGGTCAAGCGGGCCAAGCGACGGGCGCCGGCACTCACCCTGAACGCGGCCGGGATGAGCCTCGGCGTGTTCGCCGGAGCCACCGTCGGCGGCGCCGGCCTGACCTGGTGGGGCTATCCGGGCCTGACCATCGGCCTCGGCACCCTGACTGCCGTCGGCGCCGTCATCGCGCTGATCACCGTTTCGCGATCCCAGCCGGTTGGTTGAGTTGGCGGCTCGAGGGTATTCGCTCCCTGAGCCTGGATCCGCCGCTGATCTTGGATCGGTGGTGTCGCAATCTCTCTTCGGGCTGGGAGAAACCAGCCATTGCCGCGTAGCAACCTGCACCCTCAAGAGGAATCGCGACAGCCAGCAGCCGGATGGGCCGGGGCGATCTTCGTGGGGTCCGGCCAAGCGACCCGAGCAGGCGCACAGTCCTTGCCCTTCGACAGGCTCAGGGAACGTGCACCCGACCTCCACCTCAACTAGCGAACGCTGAAGCCGTCCACCATCAGGGTCGCCGGTTCCGTGCAGCGCGCCGCGGTGAAGCGCAGTCGGTGCGGCCCGGCGGCCAGGTCGTGCCGAAGCCGGATGGTCTGCGGCGACGGGGACGGTCCACGCAGGTCAAGCGCGGACGCTACCGGGGCGCCGTCCAGGGACACGTCCACGGAGCCGCCGAACGAGTGCCGGACCGCGACCGCCTGCAGTTCCGATCGAGTCCGGTCCACCACGAACGGCAGCTCGAGCCAGTCCCCGGGCGCCAGGTCGACGGCCAGCCCGGACCGGCCCGAGAACTTGAAGCCGAGGCCGTGATCACCCCGGACCCGTGGCGCCGGGCCGGAGGTGCGGCAGACGCCGCGCAGCGCCTCGGCTTCGATCATCAGCTCATCGACGCCCCGGAAGGACCCCTCCCGCCGATCGGCGTAGTCCGTCATCGTCCCGTCCGCGCCGTGCTGGGCGCCCTCGTCCATGAAGGCCCGGGTGTTGGTGTTGTGCATGATCATCGGGCCGGCCCGGTGCACCCGGTCGACCAAGGCGGCCGGGATCCGATCGCTGCGGAAGCAGAGGAAGTCGGCATAGTCCGCGTAGCCGGCGATCTCGGCATCGGTGATCGTCTCGGCGTCCAGGAACAGCATGCCGATGGTCAGCTCCGGCATCCGCCGGCGCAGTTCGGCCGAGTGGGCCGGGTCGACCGAGGCCGCGGCCACCGGAGCGTCCGGATGCCGGGTCAGGAAGCCGGTCAGTTCGGCCGCGACCAGGTCCATGCTGTCCGTCTTCAATTCCAGCAGCGCGCCGCAGGTGCCGCCGACCAGCAGGTCCAGCGCCTGCCGCAGCGTCGGCACCCGGGTCGCCGCCGCGGAGTCGTACCAGCTGCCCGCGTCCAGCCGTTCGATCTCGGCCAGACTGAAGGTGGACACCGGATCATCGGCTCGGTCCGGGAACACGGCCGCGACATCCGTGGTGCGGCGCAGAGTCGCATCGTGCATGATGATCAACTGCTGGTCGCTGGTGACCCGGAGGTCGATCTCGCAGTAGTCGGCGTACGGGACGGCGGCCGCGAGCGACGGCAGCGTGTTCTCCGGGTGCCGGCTGCACAGACCGCGATGGGCGAGGGTGACCTGGTGCCGGCCCCGCCGGGAGCCGATCTGAACGTTGCGCCGGGTGATCGCCGACATCGACCGCGGGCTCCTCGGCTCAGTCGGTGATCGTGGACGGTGCCGGCCCGAGACGATCAAGAGCTGCCCAGAAGGCGTCAGGGATCTCGGTGGTGCGGAGGGTCTCGAGCTGGCTGATCCGGTCGGGACTGCCGACGCCGATCACCGTCGAATCGATCAGCGGCGATCGCAGCGAGAAATGCAGCGCGGCCGTCGGCAGGGTGATTCCGTGCTCGGCGCACACCGCCTTGGCCCGGTCGACCCAGGCCAGTAGCTCCGGCGTACTTTCCTGATACGCATAGCTGGTGCCGCGACCGGCCAACAGCGCGCCGCCGAACGGGGCCGCGTTGAAGATCACCATGCCGCGCTCGCGGGCGTCCACGAACAACGACTCGGCCGAGTTGTCGATCAAGGTGTAGCGATTGTGGCTGAGCACCGCATCGAAGGCGCCGCTGCTGACGTACTCGGTCATCAGGCTGCCGGTGCCGGCGGCGATCCCGATCAGGTCGACCAGACCCTGATCCTTCAGCTCCCGCATCCCCTCGACCGCGCCGCCGGGACCGAACGCCTCCTTGATCGTGATCGAGTACGGGTCGTGCAGGTGCAACAGTTCGACCCGGTCCAGGCCGAGCCGCTGCCGGCTCTCCTCGAAGGAGGCCAACACCCGGTCCCGGTCGAACCGGCGGGTCTCCGGTTCGGCGTCGGTCTTGGTGATCACCGAGCGATGCTCGGTGCCGAGCCGGCCGAGGGCGACGCCGAGCGCGGTTTCGCTGGCTCCGCCGGCGTAGGCGTTGGACGTGTCCACGGCCGCGTACGGGCCGGTCAGCAGCGCCTCGGCCAGGTCGGGATCATCCAGCGGCGAGGTGCCGAGGGTGATCGGGCTGAGCCGCAGGCCGGTGCCCGGGAGCGTCCGGGGCTGGATCGGATCGTTGAGGGTCGTCACCCGACTCAGCCTAGAGCCGATGGACCTGAAGCGTTTCACCGGAGGCCGAACGCATAAACTTCGGCTGACCGGGACAGGAAGGGGCGAGTGTGAGTGCGTCTCGACGTCGAGGGGTCAACCTCACCGAGGTGGCCCGCGAGGCCGGGGTGTCCCCAGCCACCGTGTCGAACACGCTGAACCGGCCCGATATCGTCTCGCCGACCACCCGCAATCGCGTGCTGGATGCGATCCAGCGGCTCGACTTCGTGCCGAATCACGCTGCTGCGACCCTGCGGCGCGGCCACAACCGGCTGTTCGGCCTGGTCGTGCCCGACATCACCAACCCGTTCTATGCCGAGATCGCCCGCGGCGTCTCCGACGCCGCCGACGCGGCCGGCTATGCGCTGGTGCTCTGCGACAGCCAGGACGACCCGGTCCGCGAGCGCCGGCAACTGGAGACGCTCGGCGAGCACCGCGCCGCCGGCGCGCTGGCCGTGCCGCTGACCGCCGACGAGACCCGACTGGACCGGCTCCGCGGGATGGGCGCCCACCTGGTGCTGATCGACCGGCGGGCCGACCCAGACCAGGGCTGCTCGGTGCTGGTCGACGACCGCCGCGGCGGCGAGATCGCCACCACCCATCTGCTCAGCCGCCGACCCGACGCGACCGGGCCGATCGCGGTGATCAACGGCCGGCACGACATCCCGCAGTGTGCCCAGCGGCACCTCGGCGCGGTCGACGCGCTGCGCGCCCACGGTCTGGACCCGGCCGAGCTGGTCGAATACCAACTGGACGAGATGACCACGGCAGCCGGCGAGGAAGCGGGGCGCCGCTTGGCCCGGTCGACTGCTCTGCCCCGCGGCGTCTTCTGCATCAATGATCAACTGGCGATCGGGGTGATCCGCGGTCTGGCCGCCGAAGGTGTCTCGGTGCCCGATCAGGTGCCGGTGGTCGGCTACGGCGACCTGGCGATCGCGCCCGACGCCCCGGTGCCGCTGACCACGGTCGAGCAGCCCAAGTACGCGATCGGCCAGACCGCCGTCCAACACCTGCTGGCCGAGCTCGCCGAAGGCGAAGACCACCGCCACACCACCACCGTCTTCCCTCCAACCCTGGTCATCCGCGCCTCCGCCCCCTGACCAGCCTCCGCGCCCTTCTCGACCTGTGGCGACTTCTGCACCAGCTGGGTCGTGACCAAGTGGGGTCGCGGTCGGTTCTGGTCAGACGGCGCGGGTCCGGACGAGGTCCTCGTTCACCTCGAGGCCGAGGCCGGGGGCCGTGGTGGGTCGGATCCGGCCTGCCGCCACTTCGGGGGTGCCGGTGCAGAGGTCGAAGAGGGTGTTGCGGGTGGGGGCGACTTCGAGTTGCAGGAAGCGGTCGGAGCCGGCCGAGAGGGCCAGGGCGGCGGCCAAAATGAAGGGGCCGGCGAAGGCGTGGGCGTTGCCGACGATGTCGGCCTGGGTGATCATCCGGTCGACCTCGCGGAAGGCGCCGATGCCGCCGATCCGGCCCGGATCGATGCCGACCACGTCGACGGTGCCGGTGTCGATGATCCGGCAATAGCCGGCCGGTGACCATTCGCGTTCGCCGTACGCCAGCAGGGAGTGCACCTGGTCCCGGAGGGCGGCATAGCCGGCCGGGTCGTCGGCGCCGAGCGGCTCCTCGGTCCAGTAGACACCATGCTCCTCGAAGCCACGGATCCGCGCGACCGCCTCGGCCAGGCTCCAGTGCAGGGTCGCCGCGATGTCGATCATGATCAACGAATCGGGGCCCAGGGCCGCGCGGAGCAGCCGGACGAACTCCACGTCCCGCTCCTGGTCGATGCCGAGCTCGGCCGCGCCCCGCTTGCCGTACGCGACCTTGAGCCCGATCGCCCCGAACCGGTCGACGGCGGCGGCCAGGTCGCGGCTCATCGCCTGGAGATCATGATCGGTCGCGTGGCAGCAGACGACGACCGGCAGGCTGTCCACCCGGCGGCCGAGCAGGTCGGCGACCGACCGGCCGGCGGCTCGGCCGGCGAGATCCCACAGGGCCAGGTCGATCGCCGAGAGGGCGAACCGGGCGACTCCGGCGTCGGCGTACCACCAGCCGTCGTGCTCCAGCCCGGCCCGCACCTCCACCGGGTCGGCGGAGCGGTCGAGCAGGGCCGGGGCCAGGCCGTCGATGATCACCGCGGCCGCCCGCGCCGCCGGGGCGAAGATCGTCGCGGCCTCGCCCCAGCCGATCGATCCGTCGCTGCCGGTGATCTTGACCAGGCAGGCGTAGCGGGTCGAGTCGTGATCATTGGTCTCGGTGTAGGGCAGGACGAAGGACTCGATTGCCGCGATCATGATCGTCATCGGCGTGCCTCCGGCCTCGCCCAACCGACCGCGCCGCGCGGCACGTAGGCCGTCTCGAGCAGCTCGACCCGCGGCTCGCCGCCGTCCAGCATGTCGAGCAGCAGCCGGGCCGACGCGGCGCCCAACTCGCCCGAATCCCGCGCCACCGACGGCATCGACGGCGCTGTCACATCGAAGGCCGGCCATTCGTCGAGGGCGACCACCACGACGTCCTCGCCGAGCTCCCGGCGCAGCGCGCGGACCGCGCGCACGGCGCCGATGGTGGGATCGACCCCACCGGCCAGGATCGCGGTCGGCGGGTCGGCCCGGCTGAGCAGCCGGGTCACCTCGGCCTTCGCCACCTGGGCGTCGAACTGCCGTCGGCAGAGCAGCCGCTCGTCGTAGTCCACCCGGTGCGCGGCGTGGGCGTCCAAGATCGCCCGGACCCGTTCCCGGGTCGAGCGCACGTCCGGGTTGCCGGTGACCAGGGCGATCCGCCGATGCCCGGCGGCCAGCAGGGCCTCGCACGCATCGCGGACTCCGACGTAGTGATCGGACAGCACGGCACCGGCCCGCAGCCCGTCGACCTCGCGGTCGAGCAGCACGATCGGCACCTGGAACTCGGCCAGCGCCTGCACGGTCGAGGGCGCGACCTCGGACACCAGCGAGACGATCACCCCGTCCACCCGGCGCCGGCGGATCACCCGGATGTTCTCCGCCTCGGCCTCGAGATCGCCGTCCGAGCTCATCATGATCATGGAATAGCCGGCCCGGCGCAGTTCCTGCTCACACCGCCGGGCGACGTTGGCGAACAGCGGATTGGAGATGTCCCGCAACAGGAAGCCGACCGTGTGGGTGTGCCCCGAGCGCAACGACTGGGCCAGGAAGTCCGGCGTGTAACCAAGATCGGCCACGGCCTGCTCGACCCGCTGCCGCATCTTGTCCGAGACATCGGGATGCCCGCTGAGCACCCGGGAGACGCTGGACAGTGCGACCTTGGCCCGCTCCGCCACGTCTCGGATGGTCACCGGCGAGACCGGTTCGCGCGCTGGGTCGTTCGTCACCGGCTCATGCTCTCACCGGGGCTGCCGACCCGGCCGGCGGCGCCGGCAGCCGATAGACCTCGCGCGCGGTGCCGGCCAGCACCCGTTGCTGCTCGTCCTCGCTGAGCGCACCGACGAAGTCGCGGTACAGGCCGATGATCACGTCGTAGGAACTGCACAGCCGATCCAGCGGCCAGTTGGAGCCGATCATGCACCGCTGCGGCCCGAAGACCTGTAGGCAGTGCTCGACCCACGGAGCCAGGGATTCTCTGGAGAACAAGGGATCGGTCATCCCCACACCGGAGAGCTTGCAGACCACGTTGGGCGCAGCGCCGAGGTCGGTGATCCCGGCCCGCCAGGCTTCCAGATACGCGGCGTCGCGAGTCCGCGGGAAGCCGATGTGCTCGAGCACGACGGTCAACCCGGGATGTCGTTCGGCCAGGGCTCGGGCCGCAGGCATGTTCGAGTACGAGCAGTCGAGATCGAGCACCAGGCGACGGTCGGCCAGGATTCCGAGCGACCGCTCGATCCCGTGCTCGGTCGCCCCCGATGCGAGATAGGGCTCGATGGCGAAGTCGCGGACCCCGCGGAACAGCGGCGACACACCATGATCATCCAGTACGGTCTCGGCGGCCGGCTCGGCAAGATCGACATGTCCGACGATCCCGGCCAGCCGGGGATGCTCGGCCGCCATCGCGGTCAGCCAGCGGGTCTCCTCGACCGGATCGGCCGAACCGATCGCCGCTTGCACGTGGATGAACGACTCGACCCCGGCGAACCGGGCCTCGGCCCACAGGTGCGGCAGCTCGAACGCGCGCATCTTGATCGGATCGATGTTGCCCAGGATCGGGTGATCGGCGTCGGTGTCGACCCAGTTCCAGGTCAGTCGCGGGTGGGCCAGATTCCACAGATGCACATGGGCGTCGATCGCCGTGATCATGAAGCCTCCGCCTGGATCTTCTCAGCCCAGACATGATCGAACATCGCCTTGGGCTCGGGCAGTGGCATCGCCTCCGCGGCTCGGACGGCCTCGGCGACGGCGGCCCGTACCTCGGCCTCGACCCGGTCCAGGGCTGCCGTTGCGGTGCCGGAGTCGAGCAGCGCGGCCCGGGCCAGTGCAACCGGATCCCGCTCCCGCCAGCGCTCCAGCTCACCTTCGGGACGGTAGGCCGCGGCGTCGGAGCGGGAGTGCCCGGCGAAGCGGTAGGTCTTGGCCTCGACGACGATCGGCCCCGCTCCGCCACGGGCATGACCGACCGCCTGGTCGAGCGTCGCCCGGACGGCGTCGAGATCCATCCCGTCGACCACGACGCCCGGCAGGTCGTAGCTCGCGGCCCGCCGGTGCAGGTCCTCGAACGGCGTGGTGACGTCCCAGCGGGAGTATTCGCCGTAGACGTTGTGGTCAATCACGAAGACGATCGGCAGCCGCCAGATCGCGGCCAGGTTGAGCGACTCGTGGAACGCGCCGATGTTGGTCGCACCGTCGCCGCAGACCGCGACCGCAACCCGGTCCTCGGCGCGCACCTGGAACGCCAGCGCCGCCCCGGTCGCGACCGGCAGCCCGGCGCCGACGATGGCGAAGGTCGGCAGCAGTCCGATCGCCGGATCGACCATGTGCATCGAGCCGCCGACCCCGCCGACGCAGCCGCCGATCTTGCCCATGATCTCGGCCAGCAGGTCGAGCGGCGGCAGACCGAGGGCGAGCGCGATGCCGTGGCCGCGATAGGTCGCAGTGACCGCGTCGTCCGGCCGGGTGACCGAGGCCAGGCCGACGGCCAGCGCCTCCTGCCCCTGGCAGAGATGGGTGGTGCCGTGGATCGAGCCCGAGGCGAACAGGTCGGCGACCGTGTCCTCGACCACCCGGATCTCGAGCATCCGGGCGTAGCGGGCGATCGGGTCGGCCAGGTCCGCCCGTCGCTGCAGCGAGGTCCCGCGTTCGTCGATGATCATGGTGCGACTCCTTCCCGGCGCCACCACGGTTGCGGCACGTTGCCGTCCGCAACGTACGCCTGCAGTTGCCGGGCCACCTCGTCGGCGGTCGGGGCGTAGCGCTGCTCCAATTCCTTGCCGTACGGCACCGGGACGTCGGGCGCGCTGATCCGGAACGGCGCCGAGCGCAGCGTGCCGAACCGTTCCCGGACCGCCGTCGCGACGATCTCGCTGCCCCAACCCCCGCTCTGCGGTGCGTCCTCGACCACCACCAGCCGACCGGTCCGCTCGACCGAGGCCAGCACCGTCGGCACATCCCAGGGCACCAGGGTGAGCAGATCGACGACCTCCACCTCGATGCCGTCCTCGGCCAGTGCCTCGGCGGCGGCCAGGGCCACCGAGGTGGTCCGGCCGAGGGTGATCACAGTCGCCGCGTCGCCGGACCTTACGATCCTGGCCCGGCCCAGCCTGAGGTTGGTCGCCGCGGGATCGACCTCGGTCCGGACACCGTAGAGCACCCGCGGCTCGAGCAAGATCACCGGGTCGGGATGCCGGATCGCGGCTCGGGTCAGCTCGTAGCCGGACTGTGGGTCGCTCGGGCTGGCCACCACCAGGCCCGGCGTCGCGGCGACCCAGTTCTCCAGCGTCTGGCTGTGCTGGCCACCGAAGCCGGTGCCGGCGCCGACCGACGCGCGGACCACCAGCGGCACCCGCAGCTTGCCGCCGGACAGGTAGTGGAACTTGGCCCCCTGGGTGGCCAGTTGATCAAGCGCCACCCCCAGGAACTCCATGAACATGATCTCGATCACCGGCCGCAGGCCCAGTGCCGCGGCGCCGACGGCGGCCCCGGTGAAGGCCATCTCGGAGATCGGCGTGTCCCGCACCCGGATCGGTCCGAACTCGGCCAACAGCCCGTCGGAGGTCTTGAACGGCCCACCGGCCGCGGCGACGTCCTCGCCGAACATGATCACCGATTCGTCGGCCCGCATCTCGTCCGCGACCGCGGTCGCGATCGCCGTGTTCATCCTCAGCTTGGGTGCCACCGGGGCCACACCTTTCTCATCCTGGTTCATGATCATCGGTTCGGATCCTCGACCCGGTAGTGCTCGAGGTAGTCGAGGTCCAGGTCCCAGCCGAGGCCGGGCCGGTCGGTCAACGTGACAACACCATCGACCCGGGGCAAGGGATTGGCTATCAGCCGGTGCCAGATCGGATCCCGGGTCGGGTGGAAGCACTCCAGATAACTGCCGTGCGGGATGGAGGCCAGCAGGTGGGCCGCGACCTGCGGTTCCTCGTGGTGCGCCATCCGGACGTCGTACGCGCGGGCCATCCCGGCCACCCGGCGCCACTCGGTCGGGCCGCCGGACCAGGACGAGTCGAAGTTGCAGTAGTCGATCGCGCCGAGCTCCATCAGGTCCCGGCAGCCGCCGCTGCTGAACTCGGACTGGCCGGCGCAGACCGGGATCCCGCCGGCCAACCGGACGTCCCGCATCGCGCGCCGATCGTTGTGCCATTGACACGGCTCCTCGAACCAGAGCAGGTCCAGCTCGGCGGTCAGCTTGGCAAAACGAATGGCCTCTGCCGGTGTGTAACCCTGGTTCGCGTCGACCGCCAGCGCGAACCCGTCGCCGCCGGCGGCTCGCGCTTCCCGGGTCCGGACCGCGTCCTCCTCCGGCGACAGCCCGCCGATCTTGAACTTCATCCCGGCGTACTGGTGCTCGACCAGGTCCCGCACCTCGCGGGTGATGTCGGCGTCGTCGGCGTAGTAGCCGCCGATGGTGATGATCGGCAACTGGTTGGTGAAGCCGCCCCAGAGCCGCCAGAGCGGCAGTCCGACGGCCTTGCCGACGGCGTCCCACACCGCGGCGTCGATCATGGCGCAGCCGACCAGGCCGAGTCGCCGGTCCCGCAGGATGTCCCAGGTGGCCGGCCGGGTGGTCTCCCAGATCCGTTCCACGGCGAAGCAGTCCTCACCGATGATCTTGGGCGTGATCTCCTCGGTGACGATCGCATCGATCTCGAACAGCCCGTGATCTTCGTCGCCGGCGTACGCCTCGCCGATGATGCCGCTGCTGGTGTGGATCCGGGTCACGATGGTCGACCGATGGGTCATCCGGTAGTGGCTGCCGGCGAACACCCGGTCCAGCGGGACCCGGATGGCGATCGTCTCGATCCGCTCGATGGTGAGATCGGGGATCGCTGCGGAGCCGGCATCGGTCAGGTCCGGGAGGGTGTCCACGGGAACTCCTAGGGCAGTGCTGATGGGCGTCGGGTCTGCGCACCGGGTTCAATACATGAGCTGGCCCCCGGAGATGTTGATCACGGCCCCGGTGACGTACGACGACGCGTCGGAGAGCAGGAACAGCACGGCGCCGGTCAGCTCGTCCGGCGCGGCCAGCCGGCCCAGCGGCACCTGGGTCAGCAGTTGCCGCCGATCTTCGTCGTCCAGGCCGTCCTGCATCATCGCGGTGTCGACCATCCCCGGCGCGAGCGCGTTGACCCGGACGCCGTCGGCGGCGAAGCTCCGGGCCAGGCCGCGGGTCAGCGAGACGACGCCGCCCTTGGTCGCCGCATAGACGGTCGACCCGCCGAAGCCGCCGCTCCACCAGCCCTGCGACGCGACGTTGACGATCGACCCGCCGCCGCGGGTCCGCAACACCCGCCAGCAGGCCCGGTCCAGGAAGAACGTGGCCCTGAGATTGACGCCGAGCTGAAGATCGACATCGGCCTCGGTGATCTCGTCGATGCTGGCCCGACGCTTGATCACGGCCGCGGCGTGCAGCAGCCCGATCAGCGGCGCGGCGGCGTCGGTCTCGGCCAGCACCCGCTGCTGGGCCGCCAGATCGGTGACATCGCAGGGCAGCGCCAGGTGGCCGCTGCCCGGCAGGTCGGCGACCAGTTGATCAAGGGCGTCGGCCGCCAGATCGACCGCGCCGACGAC
Source organism: uncultured Actinomycetota bacterium (assembly GCA_963746025.1). Taxonomy (GTDB): domain Bacteria; phylum Actinomycetota; class Actinomycetes; order Propionibacteriales; family Propionibacteriaceae; genus Microlunatus. Next base: position 395,422 of record CAVUZU010000004.1, on the reverse strand, counting down.
GGCGCCGGCTTCGGCGACCGCCCGGGCGACGGCCGAGCCGATCCCGCCGGCCGCACCGGTGATCAACACCGATCGGCCGGCCAGCCCTGCGTCGTTGCGCCAGTTGTTTTCGGGGTCCCCGCGGGGCAGTTCGGGGGAGCGCAGCGGAGGAGAACCGCGTCGTGGGGTGATCATCACGCGTCCTCCCGGGTCTCGTAGCGGCCGGTCCGGCTGCTCCGGTAGATCAACTCCAACGCCTCGACGGTCCGGGCACCGAGCTCCAGCGGTGACCAGTTCGGCACGTCGCGGCCGCGGGCCAGGTCGAGCAGGGTGTCGACCGGGCCGATGCAGTCGTACGCTCCCTCGTCCGGCGCCCGGGGCGCCCGGACCTCGAACCCGTCGGTCCGGAACAGCCACAGCTCCTCCCGTTCTACGTCGACCCGCAACTGCCCTTCCGAGCCGACCGCCGAAACCAGCAATTGGTGCTTGTTGCCGCCGGCGCCGGTGTGGTTCGACGAGCCGGACAGGGTGCCGATCGCGCCGTCGTCGTAGCCCAGCACGGCCGCATCATGCAGTTCAATCGGCACAGGCAGCTCCACCGGCGCCTCCAGCGGGTGCGTGGTCCGGGCGAACGCGCCGGTCACCCGCTGGTCGAGCAGCCAGAGCCCGAGGCCGAGCGCGTGCGACAGCTGGGCCTGGCCGTAGCCGCCGCCGCTCAGCGCGGGATCGGTCCAGGTGCCCGGTTCGGGCGTGGTGATCGGGTCGGCGTCCGGATAGGCGCCCGTGTTGCAGAGCAGCTCCCGGGTCGGCGAGGACATCGTGGTGGTTACCGATTCGATCCGGCCGATGCCGTGCTCGGCGATCAGCCGGCGGGCCTGCTGCACCATCGGCCGGTGGTTCCAGCCGAACGCGACGGTGACCTGCCGGTCCAGCCGGCGAGCGGCGTCGACCAGCTCCCAGGCCTGGGTCGCGTCGATGGTGACCGGCTTCTCCACCAGCACGTGGGCACCGGATTCGAGCGCTGCCAGGACGTGCTCGTGGTGCAGCCCGGACGGGCTGGCGACCAGCACCACGTCCAGCTCGTGCGCCAGCACGTCCCGGTAGTCCTCACTGGCATGGCTGAATCCGAACGAGGACCGGACCCGCTCCAGGGCCTCGGCGCCGTGCCGGGCGACGGCGACGAACTCGACGTCGTCGTGCCGGGCGAAGTTGGGCAGATGGGACGAGATGGCCCACGAGCCCGCCCCGATCACTCCGAATCTGATCATGCTGCTGCCGTTCATGCTGCTCCCGGACTGAAGCGGGCGCGGAGCCGGTCGAAGGACACCGCGGTGATCAACAACAGGCCGCTGGCGACCTGTTGCCAGTAGGAGTTGACATTGAGCAGGGTGAGGCCGTTGTTCAGCACGCCGATGATCATCAAGCCGAGCAGGGTGCCGACGATGCTGCCGCGGCCGCCGGCCAGGCTGGCACCGCCGAGCACGATCGCGGTGACCACCGTCAGCTCCAGCCCGCTGGCCGCGTTCGGCACCGCCGCGCTGAGCTGCGAGGTGAGCAGCATCCCGGCCACGGCGGCGCACAGCCCGGACGCGGCGAAGGTCGTGAAGATCACCGTACGGCTGCGGATGCCGACCAGCCGGGCGGCGACCGGGTTGGCGCCGATCGCGTAGATGCTCCGGCCGAGCACGGTGTAGCGCAACGTGACGAAGACCGCCGTAGCGATCAGCAGGAAGATCAACACCGGAACCGGGATGTTGAGGAACGGCCGCGCAGTGCCCAGCCAACCGAAGTTGAGCATCAACACGGTCTGACCGTCGGAGGTGAGGAACGCGATGCCGCGGAACGCGGCCAGGCCGCCCAGCGTGACGATCAGGCTGTTCACCCCGACGACGGTGACCAGTGTCCCGTTGATCACCCCGACCAGGATGCCGATCAGCAGCGCGCAGACCATGGCACCGATGATGCCGAGCCGAGGCGCGGTGGTGGCCAGCACGATCCCGCAGAGCGCGGTCGCTGCGCCGACCGAGAGATCGACCTGGCCGGCGATCAGCAGCATCGTGCCAGGGGCGGCCAGGATGCCGGTGACCGCGATCGCGGTCAGGATGTTGATCAGGTTGTTGGCGGAGAGGAAGTACGGGCTGGCCAAGGAGAAGTAGATGATCAAGCCGATCAGCACGACCACCAGGGCCGCCATCTCGGGGATCGACCGGCCGCGCCGACGAGCGGCGATCGGCGGAGCCTGCAATTGGGTATTCATCCGCCGGCCGCATCGGTCAGCGTGCCGACGGAGATCTCGTCGCTGCCGAGCTCACGGACCACCCGGCCACGCGACATCACCACGGCCCGGTCGGCCAGTTGGACGATCTCCTCGTAGTCGGAGGAGGCGACCAGCACGGCCGCCCCGGACTCGGCGAGCCGGCGCAGCGTGGCATAGATCTCCTGCCGGGCGCCGATGTCGACGCCGCGGGTCGGCTCGACCAGCACCAGCAGCCGGGATCCGGCATGCAGCCAGCGGGCCAGCAGCACCTTCTGCTGGTTGCCGCCGGACAGGGTCGCGATCGGCCGGTGCGCGCCGGCCGGCGGGACCCGGACGTCCAGCGCCGTCCGCCAATGCTCGAACGCCGCGGCCTCGGTGCGGGCGGACAGCCAGACGCCGCCGGCGGCCTGCCGGCCCCAGACCGGAGCCGCCAGGTTGCGGGCGCCGGACAGTTCGAGGAACGCGCCCTCCCGCTTGCGATCGGCGGGCAGGTAGCCGACGCCACGGGCCACGGCCTGGCGCGGGTTGGCCGGGGCCCGGCGGCCGAACACCTCGGCCGTGCCGGTCGTGATCGGCAGCAGACCGTAGACGGCCGCGGCGACCTCGGCGAGGCCGGAGCCGAGCTTGCCGTACAGGCCGACCACCTCGCCCGGCCGGACCTCGAGGGTGACGTCGGCGAACCCGGATCCCGAGCCCGCACCCTGCAGCCACAGCGCCGGCGGTCCGACCGGGTCGGATCCGAACTGCGGCGGCCGGCCGACGTCCTCGATGGCCGCGCCGACCATCGCGTGGACCAGCTCGGATCGGCCGTAGTCGGGCACCGGGCCGTGCAACACCAGGGTGCCGTCGCGGAGCACCGCGACCCGGTCCGCGATCCGCCGGACCTCGTCCAGCCGATGGGTGATGTAGATCATCGCCGTGCCGCGCTCCCGCAGCCGCCGGACGAAGCCGAACAAGGTGTCCACCTCGTCGTTGGACAGCGCCGCGGTCGGCTCGTCCAAGATCAACACGTGCGCGTCGTCGGCCAGGGCCTGTTCGTCATGGGTCAAGGAGCGGGCGATCTCGACCAGCTGTCGCTCCCCCACCCGGAGGCTGCCCATCGGCGCGTCCGGGTCGAGCTCGACCTCGAGTTCGGCCAGGATCCGGCGGGCCCGGGCGCGGACCCGGCGCCAGGAGACGAAGCCCCACCGACCAGGCAGCCGGCCGAGGCTGATGTTCTCCGCCACGGTCAGCGTCGGCGCGTCGTTGAGCTCCTGGTAGATCATCCGCAGACCCAGGCTGCGGGCCGCGATCGGGGTCAGCCCGCCGCTCGGCCGGCCGCGGACGGTGATCGTCCCCGCGTCCGGCTGATAGTCGCCGCTGATGATCTTGACCAGGGTCGACTTACCGGCCCCGTTCTCGCCGAGCAGCGCGGTGACCGAGCCGGCCGGCACGTCGAGGGAGACGCCGTGCAACACCTCGACCCCGCCGAACGACTTCCGGATGCCCTCCACCCGCAGCGGCGGATCGGCCACCGCGACGCCCCCGTCCATGATCAGACTCCCCGGTCCGCGATCATCAGCAGCGCCCGACATCGTAGTAGTCGCCGATGCTGGCGGCGTCGATGAACACGTGATCGATCAGCAGCGAGGCCGGCACCTGCTGGCCCTTGATCGCGTCGATCAGATACGGCACGCCGATCTCCCCGTAGCGCTCCGGGAAGAACCCGGCATCCCCGGCCCAGTTCGGATTCTTCGCGATCTCGCAATGCGCCGTCGGGTCGGCCCCCATCCCGGTCATCAGCAGTTGTTCGGCGCGACCGGCGGTGCGAGCCGCGGCCAGCGCACCCAGCACCGAGTCGTCGTTGATCCCGACCACCACGATCTTCTTCGCGTCGGGCAGCGCGGTCAGCGTGTCACCGAACTTGGTCAGCGCCAGGTCCTGCCGGCCGGCATCCAGCACCCGCTCGTTGGTGATCGCGCCACACACCTTGGTCAGCCCGTCCCGGATGCCGTTCATCCGGTCGTCGTTGACCGAGCCGACAGCCTTGTCCTCGAGGCTGATGTAGGCGTCGTACTTGCAGTCGTGCTTCTCCTTCAGGAAGTTGCCGAGCCCCTCGCCCGCGACCTGGCCGGCGCGGGAGTTGTTGGCCCCCATGAACGCTGTCTGGCAGTCGCCCTGGCGGATGTCGATCGCGATCACCGGAACCCCCTGCGGCCCGGTCTGGCAGATCGGCTGGGCGGCGTCGGCCACCGGCTGGAAGTTGAGATAGCCCTGGACGCCCTGGGTGTTGAACGAGCGGGCGCACTCGAGCGCCTTGGCCGCATCGAGCTTGCTGTCGCAGAAGACGAGTTCGGCGCCGGCCAGCTCGGCCTGCTTACGCACCGAGTCCGAGACCAGCTTGCTGAACGGGATCGCGTCGTCCAACGCGATCAGGCCGAGCTTGACCCCGGCCCCGCTGCCCGGCTCGGCCTGCCGGAACTCCACGAACGGTTCGTCGCTCGGGGCCGCGCTGCTCGGTGCGGCCCCGCTCGGCCCGGCACTGGGTGGCGGGGCTGCCCCACCGCCCGGTCCGGGATCGCCGCAGCCGACCAGGACCGTCGAAGCGGCCACCAGACCGAGGATCGCGGCCGTCAGCCGCTGTGCTCCTTGGAACGTCATCATTCCCCCTGACTCTTGCTGGAAAGGTTTCCGGACTGATCCGATGCGGCCTCGGGCAGGTGCCAGACCTCGGGCATCCGGATCAGTTCGCCGTCCGGCCCGACCAACTCCTCCAGCACCTCGTCGAACCAGGCCGCCCACCGGGCGTTGGCGGCGGAGCCGGTCATCGCCGCCAGCGCGCTGCTCACGTCGGGATGGCACTCGACGTAGGCGCAGACCAGGCGGCCCCGCCGGAACAGCGAATAGTTCTGCCACCCGGCGGCGCGGAGATCGGCCATCAGCTCGGGCCACACCGCGGCATGCCGGCGCTCGTACTCCGCCTCCTGCCCGGCGCGGATCCGCATCGAGAACATCAACCGCTCCACGTCGACCCCCTTTGGCAACGAACCAGCAATCCTGGAAACGATTCCTGGCAGCACCGTAGCGACTGGACCGGCGGAGCACAAGGGGTGCCGGCGGGCCGGCTGTCCACGGAATCGACGGCCGGAACCCTTGACGTGGGCTCGACGCGCAGGCAAGACTCAGCGGTAATTGAATCCATTCAATTCAGATCCGCCCAGGTGACTCAGCGAAGAGTTGGAGGAGGTCGGCCGTGCAGTCTGCCGACATCGGTGATCAGGTCAGCACCGGCAAGTCGCCGGTGACCGACCGCGCGGTCCGGGTGCCCCGGCCGCAGCCCGGCGTCTGGCAGCGGATGGTCAAATACCGGCTGCTCTATCTGCTGTTCGTCCCGGTCGCGGCCTACTTCGTGATCTTCCAGTACTGGCCGATCGTGCTGTCCTTCATCGTCGCCTTCAAGGACCTCAAGCTCGGCCGCGGGATCTTCAAGAGCGAGTGGGTCGGCTTCGAGAACTTCACCGAGATCTTCACCGACCCGCAACTGCTGCAGGTCTTCTCCAACACGGTGGAGATCAGCCTGCTCCGCCTGATCTTCGGCTTCTTCCCGCCGATCATCCTCGCCGTGCTGCTGCACGATCTCAGCTCCCGGCTGTTCACCAAGATCAGCCAGACGATCATCTACATCCCGCACTTCTTCTCCTGGATCATCGTCTACGGCATCGTCTTCGCGATGTTCTCGACCGGCTCCGGACTGATCAACAACCTGCTCGACGCGGTCGGCCAGCAGCGGATCGACTTCCTGCTGTCCGAGGACTGGTTCCGGCCGATCCTGATCGGCTCCGGCGTCTGGAAGGAGATCGGCTGGAGCACGATCATCTATCTGGCCGCGTTGGCCACCATCGACGACGAGTTGTACGAGGCGGCCGCGATCGACGGCGCCGGACCGCTGCAACGGATCCGCTACATCACGCTGCCGGCCATCCTGCCGGTGATCACCTTCGTGCTGACGATCAATCTCGGCTTCATCCTGTACGCCGGCGGCGAGCAGATCCTCGCCTTCTACAACTCCGCCGTGTACGGCGTCGCCGACGTGATCGACACCTGGGTCTATCGGGAGGGTCTGGGCCGACTCCAGTTCAGCATCGGCACCGCTATGGGGCTGCTGCAGTCCGTGGTCGGCCTGTTCCTGGTGCTGGGTGCCAACTACCTCGCCCGGCGGTCGACTGGAAGGGGGATCTGGTGAGGCGCTACAAGTCGGCCGCGGAGACCAGCTACCAGGTGGTCATCCACTTCGTCGTCGCCATGATCGTGCTGTCCGCGCTGCTGCCCCTGGTCTATGTGATCGGGATGTCGCTGACCTCGCAGAACGAGCTGATCGACCGCAACTTCTTCGTGATCATTCCGCAGGAGCCGACCCTGGAGGCGTACCGGCGGCTACTCACCTCGGAGATCCTCTGGCGATCGATCGGCGTCTCCGCCTTCCGCGCCGTGGTCGGCCCGCTGCTCACCCTGGTGCTGACCGTGGTCGGCGCCTTCGTGCTGTCTCGCAAGGATCTGCCCGGCCGCAATCTGCTGCTGCTGTTCGTGGTGGCCACCATCCTGTTCCGCGGTGGACTGATCCCCTCCTATCTGGTGATGCACGACCTGCACCTGCTGAACACCGTCTGGTCGCTGATCCTGCCGACCGCGGTGGATGCGTTCGGCCTGCTGGTGATCAAGATGTTCATCGAGAACATCCCGCGGGAGCTGACCGAGGCCGCCTACCTGGACGGGGTGAGCGAGATCCAGTTGTTGATCAGGATCATCATCCCGCTGGCCGCCCCGGCGATCGCGGCGATCGGCATGTTCAACATCGTCATGCACTGGGTGTCCTGGTTCGACGCCTTGGTCTACATCCAGGACCCGAACCTCTATCCGTTGCAATTGGTGCTGCGCAACATGCTCAACACCGAGGTGGTCAACGACCAGATGACGCAGTCGCTGGCGACCAACCAACGGATCTCTCCGGAGAGCCTGAAGATGGCCACCGTCGTGGTCGCCATCATCCCCATCCTGATGGTCTATCCGTTCCTGCAGAAGCACTTCATCCGCGGCGTCTACATGGGCGCAGTCAAGTAATTCCTCGAAAGGACCACACCATGTCTCCGATCTCGATCCCGCGACGGCGCGTACTGGAGCTCGGTGCCCTGACCGGCGCGACCGCCCTCACCGGCACGGCCCTCGCCGCCTGTTCCTCCGGAGACGACGGAGGTGCTGGCGGCGGCGAAGCCCCGAACGGCCGACCCAAGGGTCCGGACACCTTCCCCGCGGCGTTTCCCGAGGTGCCGACCCGGGTGCCCGATGACTCCTACGGCTACGACGATCTGGCCATCCCGGTGACCATGTCGCTGATGTTGTCCGGGGCGTTCAACGGCCCCCGACCCAAGGACCCGATCAAGGATTTCCTGGAGGAACAGTTCAACGCGACGATCGAGTTCACATCGTTGGTCGCCGAGGACATGCGCAACAAGCTGGCCCTGACCTTCACCTCCGGTGACGCCCCCGACTTCATCGTCATCCCCGCCGGCCTGCGCGACGTGGCCAACACCCTGTACGAGCAGGGGCAGTTGCTCAACGCCGCCGACGTCCTCGGCCTGATGCCCCAGGCTTCGATGTATGTCACCGAGGCCTTCAAGGCCTGGGCCACCGTCGACGAGGAGATGGTCGGAGTGCCGACCTACTCGACGTTCCCGGATGTCTTCAATCTCTACATCCGGCAGGATTTCCTGGCCAAGATCGGCATGGACAAGCCGACCAACACCGACCAGCTGATGGCCTATGCCAAGGCGCTCAAGGACAACGATCCGGTGCCCGGGAAGGACGGCCCCTGGTTCATGGCGACCGGCGGTGACGGCGCGGGCTGGGGCATGCTGTCCCAGGTGCTCGCGGCCTTCGGCCACCCCGGTTACAACGTCGTGGACGGCCGGATCAACCACCCGATGATCGACGGCACGACGAAGGCGTTCCTGCAGTTCGTCAACGAGCTCCGGGCGGGCGGCCTGCTGCCGCCGGACTGGTACACCACGTCCTGGGAGCAGCTGAAGTCGCGCACCTTCAATGATCAACTCGGGATGGTGCAATACCCGGGCGGCAACCTGGCCACCGAGACCTACACCGCTCGGGACAACGACTTCTCCAAGGTCCAGGCCTGGGCGCCGCTGGGGCAGCTGAGCTCCCCCGGCAACCCCGAGGGCCTGCTGCCGACTCCGAGCGGGCCCGGCGCGCTGTACGTATTCAACGCCAAGCTCGCCGACGACGAGGCCAAGCTGCGCCGGATCGCGCACATGATCGACACCTTCGTCTACCCGAACATCAACTACTGGGACGTCTCCCAGGGCGGCGGGCCGAGCATCTGGGGCAAGGACGTGATCGAGGTCAAGTTCGACGAGAAGACCGGGCTGAACATCTTCACCATTCCGCCGGAAGCCCCGTACACCAAGGATCAGTCGCTGGCCAGCCTCGCCGACTGGCAGTTCTTCGGCTACACGCTGCGCTGGCAGACCTATGAGGAGAAGGTCGCCAAGTACGGCTACGAGTGGAACCAGGAGAGCGCGCAGCTGAAGCGGTGGGAGAACTTCGACGTCCGGTTGAATCTTGATCCCAAGCCGGTGCAGGACCTGCTCACCCTGGGCCGGAAGTCGGAGATCCAGTTCGCGCTCGGCCAGCGCTCGTTCGACGAATGGGACGCCTACGTGGAGAACTGGCGGAAGTCCGGCGGCCAGGAACTCCTGGACAGCGCGGCCGAGCAGCTCGGGGTGCAGTCGGCCTGATGACGCCCTGGATCTGGTCCGATCTCGACGACCCGCATCCCCGCAACCGCTGGACCTGGTTCCGCACGGAGATCGACCTGCCGGAGCAGCAGGTGCCGAAGGACCCGGTGATCATGGTCGCCGCAGACAACACCGCTCGGGTCTGGGTCAACGGCGAGGTCGTGCTGCGCAAGGTGGCCAGGTTCCACGAGCCGCAGATCCGGGCTGAGAGGGTCGGCGTCGGCCACCTGCTCCGGCCGGGACCGAACGTGATCGTGGTGCTGCACCACAGCTGGGGCGACATCGTCACCTTCCAGCGCACCGCCACCGCCCACGCCGGGCTGTGGATCGAGCTGCAGCTCGGTTCGTTCCCTGAGCCTGTCGAAGGGCAAGCACGAGTCCGCAGCACCGCGCCGACCTTGTCGAAGCGCCGTCCTGAGCCTGTCGAAGGGGGCGGGCCTGATCACCTTGGCCCTTCGACAGGCTCAGGGAACGAAACCCCGAACCTCTCATGGTGCTGGCGTCGCGCCGACGAGTTCGCGCCCACCGAGCAGTTCCTCGGCGTTCATGATCACACCCCGCGGATCCGGTTCCCGATCCACTGGGATGCGGCCCGGTCGCCGGAGCCGGAGTTGCACGATCCCGACTTCGATGATCATGACTGGGCGGCGGCGGTCGTGGTCCCGGACGGACCCTGGCCCGAGCGGCCCGAGCCGGTCGAAACGCCGCCGCAGCGGGAGTATGAGGTGCTGCCGGGTGGCGTGATCGCGGCCGGCACGGCCGAGCCCGGGGACTGGTCCGGCGATCCCACCGACCGGCCGTCCCGGCTGGCGTCGTCGACGGTCACGCCGGATCCGGGCCTGACCCGGGCCGCCGGGATCATGATCAGCGGCGGCGAGCCGCTGCTGTTCACCGGCGCCGGCACCCGCTATCTCACGGTCGACTTCCATCGCCCGGTGCACGGCTATCCGTACGTCGACGTCGAGTTGGAGCGGGGCACCGCCGAGCTGCACCTCGGCTACGGCGAGATCGTCACCTCGGCCTATGACGGCTGCACCCACCTTCGGCCGGACGGCTGGATCGACGTCGACGGCGTGGTCGCCACCGGCTACGCGGACAAGATCACGATCATGCCGGGTCGTCACCGCTACGAGCTCCCCGACGAACGGACCGCCCGCTGGCTCACCGCCCACCTCACCCTCCCCGCCGCCGACTTGTCAGAACCAGGGATGGCTATAGCCAGCACCAGTTCTGACAACTCGGCGAGAGTGCATGCGGTGGGGGTGGTGTCGTCGCAGTATCCGATCGAGCCGGTCGGGTCGTTCCGGTGTGGTGATCGCCAGCTGGAGCAGATCGTCGAGCTGTGCCTGATCCACGCCGAGGTGACGATGAGCGACAGCTACGTCGACACCCCGGGTCGCGAGGACGGCCAGTGGATCGAGGATGCCCGGCCGCGGGCCCTGGTCGCCGAGCGCTGGTTCGGCGACACCCGGCTGCGCCGGTTGATGATCAGAACACTGGCCGAGGGACAGCGACCGAACGGCGAGCTGCATCCGTTCTTCCCCAGCAACTTTCCGTTCGCGGCCGCACAGTACGACTGGTCGGTGCAGTGGGTCGCGATGATCCACGACGACTACCGCTGGCATCGTGATCATGACCTGGTCCGGACCCACTTCCCTGCCCTGGTCCGTTACTGGGAGGCGGTGTTGACCCATCTCGGTGACGACGGGCTGTGGCGGACCGGGCACGTGTTCGCCGACATCCGGGTCACCGACCGGGTGCCGGAGGGCGGCTCCAGTGGTGTGGTCACGCCGTGGATCATCGACCGGCTGACCTGGAGCGCGGAGCTGGCCCGAGCGATCGGCGAGGATGATCATGCCCGCCGCTGGGACGATGCAGCGGCCGCGATGCGAGCGGCGTTCCGGCAGCGTCACCTGGTCCATGATCATCCGCAGTGGCCGGTGCTCGTCGCCGACCGTTGGGGTTCCTCGCTGAGCACGACCGAGCGGGGTTACGGCCAGGCCGGGCAGGCGATGCCGCTGCTCGACGACCTGCTCGACGAGACCGAGGCGAATGCGGTGATCGAGGCCGCCTTCCCGGCGCCGGACGGCAGCCCGCCGGACGGGATCGCCCGCTGGAACAACCCGACCTGGAGCTATCGGGTGCTGCGCGGCCTGACCAGACACGGGTACGGCGAGCGGGCCGTCGCCCATCTCAAGGAGCGCTACGGGCCCTATCTGCCGGGCCATCCGCGGAACCCGACGCCGCGCGAACTGCAGGGTCCGTACGGCGGTCCGCTGCCGGAGTACTGGCTCAGCCGGGAGGACCTCGGCGTGGCCGACGGCGAGCCGAACCCGGCGCAGCCGGTCGATGTCACCGGCTCCCACGGCTGGGGCGCGATGCCGCTGCTCTGGTTGCACGACAGTCTCCTCGGCGTCGAGATCGACAGCCCCGGCGGGGATCGGTTGATCATCCGGCCGACCGCCGCCGGGCTGCCGTACGTCTCCGGCTGGACCCAGACCCCGCGCGGGCCGGTGCACGTCCACCTCGACCCACAGCAGCGCCGGCTGTTGATCATCCTGCCGGCCGAGGTCACCGCGGCCGTCACCGTCCCGGCCGAGCTGACTGGATCGGGACCGAGGGGCGGGCCGCGCACGGAATCGATCACCGGACCCGGCCGTTTCTCCCTGACCTGATCGGAGCCAGCTTCATGACCGTGTCCAGCCGCATCGACCGGCCGCAAGGACCACACTTCGGCGAGAGCGCGATCTGGTGCCCCGACCTGGCGCCCGACGCGGACGTCCTGGTCGCGTTCCGGGCCGATCTCGAACTGGCATCCTCCGCCGATCAGGACGGGGCGACCGACCTGGTGATCGAACTCCAGGCGGCCGGCAACTTCCGGCTCTGGGTGGACGGGGCCGTGATCGGGTCCGGCCCGCTCCGCTACGCCGCCGCTTTGCCGGAGTTCGATCAGCACCGGCTGCGGCTGCCGGCCGGCACCCATCGGCTGGCGATCATGGTCGCCGGCGGCGGCCTGGTCGGCCGGATGACCCCGGGGTTGCCGTCCTTCCTCTGGGTCCGGGTGACCGACTCCGCGGGCACGCCGATCCCGCTGACCTGGCGCTGCCGGCGGCTGGACGAGTTCGCCGCCACCGGCCTGCGGAGCAGCCCGCTGCTGGACCGGCTGGAGTGGCTCGACCGCCCGCTCGACCCGTCCTGGATCAGCACAGCCACGGATGATCACTGGCAGGACCCGGTCCCGGCGACCGGGCTGGACGTGCTCGGCCCGTCGACCCCGGGCGTGATCAGCCTGTCGCCGCTGCCGGCCGTTGTGCCGACCGAGCTCGGTCGCGGCCGGTATCGGGAGTCCTTCACCGGTTACCGGTACGACGATCCGGCGATGCAGTTCCTGCTGGCCGATCTCGCGCCGCCGGCCGGAGTCGATCATGACGGGTCCTGGGTCCGGTACGACCTGGGCCGGATCCGGATCGGGCACCTCGAGCTGACGGTCGAGAGCGACAGCCCGGCGGAGGTGATCATCGGCTACGCCGACCGGCTTGACCCGCGCGGCCTGGTCGCGCCGGTGGTCGCGCTGTCCACCGGCCCGACCCGGATGATCCAGCGCTACGCCGTGGCGGCCGGCAGCACCCGGCTCGAGCCGTTCGGCGCCCTCGGCGGCCGCTACGTCGAGGTCCGGACCACCGGCGACGCCCGGATCCGGGACGCCGCGTTCCGGGACCGGGACTTCCTCGGCCCGCCGCGCGGCGAGTTCGGCTGCGACGATCCGGTGCTGGACCGGATCTGGCAGGTCGGGCTGGACACCCTGCGGGCCTGCGCCGAGGACGTCTTGATCGACTCGATCCGGGAGCGCGGCGAATGGGTCGGCGACGTGATGGCCTCCGCGGTCGATCTGCTCGCCGTCGGCTGGGGTGATCAACGTCTGGTGCACCGGGCACTGCTGCACGCCGCGGCCTGTGCCCGGGACGACGGCCTGGTCGCCGGCTGCGTGCCGGGCGAACCGATCTATGTCGGCACCTACGCGGCGCAGTGGCTCAACGTCTGCCTGCAGGTCGCCGAGACCACCGCGGACGATGCCGTGCTGGTCGAGCTGGAGGAGGCCGGCCGGGCCAACGTGGCAGCGCTGCTGGCGATGATCGCGGCCGACGGCAGCACCACCCTGCCGTGGAACTTCGTCGACTGGGGCCACGCCCCCGAGCCGGGCCGACCGGACACCGCCTCGCTGCTGCACGTCCTGCGCGGCCTGGATGCCTGGCTGTCCTGGCAGCGCCGGCTGGGTCGGCCCGACGATGATCACGTCCGTGGCCGCCGCGACCAGCTGGCCGCCCTGCTGCAGAAGTTGATCACCGGCACCGCGGCCGGACCGGACTATCACGTGGCCACCCTGGCCTGCCTGGCCGGCCTGCTGCCCGGTGATCAAGCCGTGCCGGCCGTCCATGATCATCTCCGGCGTGGCTTCCCGTTCGAACCGGCGGCACCGCGACTGCGCGACCCCGGCCGGGTCGATCCGAGCGTGGTCACCCCGTACTTCACCAACTACTCGATGCCGGTGCTGCTCGACGCCGGCCGGACCGACGACGTGCTGGACCTGTGGCGCCGCGGCTGGGGCTGGATGCTGGATCAGGGCGCGACCACCTGGTGGGAGGTGTTCGACGACCGGTGGAGCCAATGCCACTTCTGGAGCGGCGCGCCCACCTGGCAGCTGACCCGGTACGTCCTCGGCGCCCGGATCTCCGAACTCGGCGGCGAGCCGGGCCTGATCATCCGGCCCGCCGCGGGCTCGCTCGACCACGCCCGCGGCGTGCTGCCGATCGGCACCGAGGACCGGGTCGAGCTCGATTGGCAGCGGTCCGACGACGAGCTCCGGTACACCGTGATCACCGATCGCCCACTGCCGGTCTCGACCCCGTCCGGCACCGAACGCCTCGGACCCGGCCGGCACACGCTGCGTTTCCCGGCCTGACCGCCGATCGTCACCGCAGCTTCGCCGAGACCGGGTGAACGGCGATCATCAACGGGATGACGGGCCGGTGAAATCCGGGGAAATCCGGGCCGGATCGGGCGCTCTCGGTGCGGCCGCTCCGGGCGGTGCGTGCCAGGCTCGACTGTGCGCAACACCACCCTGGCTCTGATGGATCACTACCTCGAACGCCTGGACGTCTCCGGTGACGTCCTGGAGATCGGCGGGCACAACCTCAAACAGTGCTCGATCAACCATTTCCCGGAGCCGCGCTACAAGTATCACGACCTCAATCTGGTCCAGTCGGACATCCCGAACACGGTGATCGCCGACATCACCGACTGCAGGGACGAGATCCCCGACAACTCGTTCGACTTCATCTTCTCCTCCGACGTGTTCGAGCACATCGACCGGCCCTGGCTGGCGACGCAGGAGATCGCCCGGATCCTGAAGCCGGGCGGGATCACGGTGCACCACACGCTCTGGTCCTGGCGGAATCATCCGTGCCCGATCGACTACTGGCGGTATTCGCCCGAGTGCCTGGAGTTTCTGTTCGACGGGCTGACCGTGCTGGAGAAGGGCTACGACCTGAGCCAGCGCCGCCATGATCAACCCGGCCAGTGGCGCAGCGGCAACGACTCCGTCCCGGTTGATCAGTTCGGCGGCTGGCGGGAGCACTGGTCGGTCTACATCGTCGCCCGCAAAGGCGCCGGCGAATTCGTCCCCCGGTTCAAGGACAGCAACCATCCGCTGGCCGTACACCTGCGGCGGGACACCCAGGGCGTGGTGACCAGTCCGAAGATGCTCGGCCAGCAGGCTCCGACCGCGCCGGTCGAGCCCGCGCCGGCCACCCTGCTCCGCCAGCTCGAGGATCAGATCACCCGGCTGAACCATCGGATCGCCGAGCTCGAGGCCAAGCCGGCGCCGGCCCCCAAGCCGATCAAGCAGGAGCAGGAGCCGGAACCGGCCCCGAAAAAGACCAAGCCGCGGTCCGCGGTACGCCGCGCCCTCGGCTCGATCGCCGCGCGCCTGCGCTGAGTCGCGAGTCGTTCGGTCAGGCGCCCGTCATCTGGACGCCGCCGTCGACGTGGATCATCTCGCCGGTGGTCTTGGAGAACCAGTCGCTGAGCAGCGCGACCGCGGCCCGGGCGGCCGGCTCGAGATCCTTGGTGTCCCAGCCGAGCGGGGCCCGCTGCTGCCAGACCTGGTTGAACTCGTCGGCGCCCGGGATGGCCCGCTTGGCCAGCGTGTCCAGCGGGCCGGCGGCGACCAGGTTGACTCGTACGCCTTCGGGGCCGAGATAGCGGGCCAGGTAGCGGCAGGTGCTCTCCAACGCGGCCTTGGACACGCCCATCCAGTCATAGACCGGCCAGGCCACGGTCGCGTCGAAGTCGAAGCCGACCACCGAGGCCCGGTCGCCGAACAGCGGTTTGCAGGCCATCGTCAGCGAGGCCAGCGAATAGGTCGACACCTTCATCGCCGTCGCCACGTCTTCCCACGGCGTGGTCAGGAAGCCGCCGCCGAGCGCGGTCTCCGGGTTGGCGAAGGCGATCGCGTGCACCACCCCGTCCAGCCGGTCGACGTGCTCGCGCAGCGCCGCCTCGAGGCCGGCCAGGTGCTCGTCGTTGGACACGTCCACCTCGAGCAGCGGCGGCACCGGATCGAGCTTCTTGATCACCCGGCGGGTCAGGCTCATCGCCCGGCCGAAGTTGGAGATGATCACGTTCGCGCCCTCGGCCTGGGCGATCTTGGCCGTGGCGAAGCCGAGCGAGGTGTCCAGGGTGACCCCGGCGACCAGGATGTTCTTGCCCTCGAGAATGCCCATCGTGTCCCCTTCGCTCAGTGACCCATGCCAAGGCCGCCGTCGACCGGGATCACGGCCCCGGTGACGTACGAGCCGGACGGGCCGGCCAGGAATTCGATCACTCCGGCCACATCGTCCACGTCGCCGAACCGGCCGAGCGGGATCTGCTCGGCGTACTTCGCGACCAGCTTGTCGTCCAGCTCGTCGGTCATCGCGGTCTTGATGAAGCCCGGGGCGACCACGTTCGCGGTGACGCCACGGGAGCCCAGCTCTCGGGCCAGCGACCGGGCCATGCCGACCAGACCGGACTTGGAGGCCGCGTAGTTGACCTGGCCGGCCGAGCCGAGCAGGCCGACCACCGAGGAGATGAAGATGATCCGGCCGAACCGGTTCCGGATCATCGGCCGCGCCGCCTGCCGCGCCACCCGGAACGACCCGGTCAGGTTGGCGGCGATCACGGCGTCCCAGTCCTCGTCGGTCATCCGCAGCACCAGGGTGTCCCGGTTGATGCCGGCGTTGGCCACCAGCACCTCGACCGGGCCGTACGCGGACTCGACCTGGGCGAACGCCGCCTCCACCTGACCCGCATCGGTGATGTCGCACTGGATACCGAGGACGCCGGCCGGTGCCTCGCCGGAGCGGGAGGTCGAGGCCACCCGGTGCCCGGCCCGGACCATCCGTTCGGCGATGCCGCGGCCGATGCCCCGGCTGCCGCCGGTCACCAGCACGACCCGGGACCCCGTCGAGACTTCCTCTTCTGCTGCAGTCACGGCGCACACGCTACCGACTCGAGGCTGCCGGTGCGGACGCGGCACTCGATCCGACCGGCGTAGGCTGAGCGGTGTGAGAGCACCCGCGGTGATCACCGACGCGCAGGATTCCACCAGCGCCGAGTTGAGCCGACGGCAGAAGCGGTACGTGATCACCATGCTGTTCCGGCTCGCCTGCTTCATCGCGATCTTCTTCGTCCCCGGCGTCTGGCGCTGGGTCCTCGGCGCCGCCGCCGTCTTCCTGCCCTACATCGCCGTGATCCTGGCCAACCAGGCCGACACCCGCCGCCGCGGCGGCCCGGCCAAGGTCGAACCGGCCCCGGTGGACCTACAACTACCCGAGCTGGAAGCGACCCAGGTGATCGAGCCCGAACCCGACGATCAG
The DNA here is from genome assembly GCA_963746025.1 of uncultured Actinomycetota bacterium. Classification (GTDB taxonomy): domain Bacteria; phylum Actinomycetota; class Actinomycetes; order Propionibacteriales; family Propionibacteriaceae; genus Microlunatus. The sequence continues at coordinate 378,482 of CAVUZU010000004.1, read as the reverse complement.
CAGCAGCCCGACCCCCAGCAGGAGCGCGCCACCGACCGACGGGACCGAGATGACGCAGCCTGAACCGGACGCGGCCCAGGCCGAGGCCGAGGAGCTGATCTGCTCGGCGAAGGACTGCCGCGAACCGGCCCGCTACGCCCTGCTCTGGAACAACCCCAAGATCCACACCCCCGACCGCCGCAAACAGTGGATCGCCTGCCCTACCCACCGCGAATCCCTCGCCGCCTTCCTCAGCGCTCGCGGCTTTCTCCGCGACATCCAGCCTTTAGGGCAGTAGGACTCTCGTTCTCCCATCTCTGGGACTGCCGCGGTGGAGTCCGGGGTCCGTGCGCTGGCTACCGCGTGGAGGTGTTCGTTCCCTGAGCCTGTCGAAGGGCAGGCCAGGTCATCCGGTTCTTCGTCGGATCGCCGGGATCACGACAACGCTGCGATCGTGCCTGCCCTTCGACAGGCTCAGGGAACAAACACCCAAACCTCCGCTCCTGGCTTGCGCTGCCCATCCCGGCGTCCACGCTGAGGACGGGCCCGCCGCGGCATCGCCGTCGTGATCACCCCAACCGCTCCGGTGAGGCAGCCGCAGCACGCCCGATCAGCGCTCGGCTGTGGCGGCAAAAATATGTGCGGTAGCGAAAGGGAGCGGTGGGGTCTGGGGGTCTGTGCGCTGGCGTGGCTGGGTCTGGCGGGAGCACGCACCCAGAACAGCGGCAGCAGGCACCCAAGGCCGCCGCGTGCGGATGGTAGCCAGCGCACAGACCCCCAGACCCCACCGCGGCAGTCACCCATCAAGCCAGTAAAGACCTATCCCCCGATGGCGGACATAGGGCGATCGGGCTGCAGGAAGGTCGGATCGTCGATCCCGTGCCCCGGGCGCTTCACGGCCAGAGCGGCGACCCAGCGATCGGCGATCTGCTCATCACTCCACCCGGTACGCAGCGGCGTCCGAAGATCGGACTCCTCGCGCGCGAAGAGGCAGTTGCGGAGTTGGCCGTCGGCGGTCAGTCGGACCCGGTCGCAGGCGCCACAGAAGGGTCGGGTGACCGAGGCGATGACGCCGACGGTGTGCTCGGTGTCGGCGACCCGGAAGGTCTCGGCCGGAGCGCTGCCGCGGCGCAGGGCGTCGGCCGGGTCCTCGACCAACTCGTACCGCTCGGACAGCCGGGCCAGGATCTCCTCGGCGGTGACCATCTCGGTCCGCCGCCAGCCGTGTTGGGCATCCAGCGGCATCTGCTCGATGAAGCGGAGCTGGACCCGCTCGGCCATCGCCCAGGCCAGCAGGTCGGGGGCCTCGTGGTCGTTGACGCCGCGGATCAGGACCGCGTTGACCTTGACCGGCCGCAGGCCGGCCGCCCGGGCGGCCTGGACCCCGGCCAGCACGTCGGGCAGTCGCCGGCGCCGGGTGATCTTGGCGAAGGTCGCCTCGTCCAGGGTGTCCAGGGAGACGTTGATCCGATCCAACCCGGCCCGGTGCAGCGGCCAGGCCCGCCGGTCCAGCCCGATGCCGTTGGTGGTCATCGCGATCTCCGGCCGCGGGGTCAGGGCGGCGATCCCGGCGATCAGGGATTCGAGGTTCTTTCGCAGCAGCGGCTCGCCGCCGGTCAGCCGGACCACCCGGATGCCCAGCAGCCGGACCCCGATGTCGATCAGCCGGACCGTCTCCTCATCGGTCAACAGCTCATCCCGGCCGAGCCAGTCCAAGCCCTCGGCGGGCATGCAGTAGTCACAACGCAGGTTGCACCGGTCGGTCAACGACACCCGCAAGTCGGTGGCGACTCGGCCGTACCCGTCAGCTAGTACGCGCATCGGCGAGCACCTCCCGACTGAAGCTTAGTGGCGTGTCTCCGGTCGGAGACACGCCACTAAGACCTGGCCCGATCCATCGAGCGGTTATCCAGCGTTGCCTGCCGCTCGCTGATCACGTACGCGGCGACGCCGAAGCTGACCAGGTACGCCAGCCGGCGCATCCACTTCTTGTTGAAGAGGTGCCGGGTGGCGTGATCGAGGGAGATCTTGCCCGGGCCGGCGATCGCGATGGCGGTGGCCGAGATCGCGTACGCGGCGGGCAACTCGAAGCCGCCCTTGGAGTTGAAGTAGCCGTTGTCGACGTACGTCGTGGACGCGACGGCCATCGAGCTGGACACGGCGGCCGCGGCCGGGCCGGTGCCCAGGCCCGCGGCCAGCATCGCCCCGCCGACGGTCTCGCTCACACCGGCCATCAGCGCGTTCCGGTCGCCCGGCTCGAAGCCCTTGCTCTCCATGCTGGCGGCCGTGGCCTCCGGCCCGGCACCGCCGAACCAGCCGAACAGCTTCTGTGCGCCGTGCGCGAAGACCGCGCCGCCGATGCCGAGCCGCAGCACCAGGAGGCCAAGATCACGTGCGGAACCCATGCTTCTCCTCGAGGCTTGTCTCGTTCCTTGGGGGCCTGTCAACGCGTGACGCTACTACGCGCGGCCAGCACCCGGTCCGGGTGGGTGTAGACGTTCATCGATCCGCCGCGGACGAAGCCGATCAGGGTCAGCCCGGCCCGGTCGGCCAGGTCGACCGCGAGCGAGCTCGGCGCCGACACCGCGACCAACATCGCGATCCCGGCCAGCACTGCCTTCTGGGTCAGCTCGAAGGACGCCCGGCCGGAGACCACCAGCACCAGGTCCCGGGCCGGCAGCCGGCCCTCCCGGAGCGCCCAGCCGATCACCTTGTCCACCGCGTTGTGCCGGCCGACGTCCTCCCGGACGCAGTGCAGGGTGCCGGTGGGGTCCATCAGGGCTGCGGCGTGCAGGCCACCGGTCTTCTCGAACATCCGCTGCTGGTCCCGCAGCCGGTCCGGCGCGGTGCCGATCACCTGCTGCTCGATCCGCAGGTCGTGGGTCAGCTCGTGCCGGCCGTCGCGCAGCACCTGATCGATCGACGTCGCGCCGCACAGCCCGCAGGCGCTGCTGGTCAGCACCTGCCGCCGCTCCTCCGGCGGTGGCGGCTGCACGCCGGGGGCCAGGGTCAGATCGAGCTGGTTGTACGGATTCTCGCCGTCCTCGCCGACCCCGCCGCAGTAACGCGCGGTGGAAATGTCGGCGGCGGCGGTGATCAGGCCCTCGGCGTGCAGCAGCCCGTGGACCAGGTCGAGATCGTCGCCGGGCGTCCGCATCGTGACCAGATAGGGGTCGCCGTTCAACCGGATCTCCAGCGGTTCCTCGACCGCCAGGACCTCGATCCGGCGCCGTTCTTCATCCGGTGCCAGCCTGATCACCGGATGCCTGCGAGTGAGGCGTCCCATAGGGGGAATTATCCTCAACGCTCATGGACCGCGATGAATGGCTGGCTGCCCTGTCCGCCCAGATCGGCACGGAGGACATCGAACTGGGCTCCGATGCCGTCCACACCCTGCTCGATCTGGCCCGGGACGCCGCCCACGAAGTGGAACGTCCGGCCGCACCACTGACCACGTTCCTGATCGGCGTCGCGGTCGGCCGGGGCGCCTCGCTCGGTGCGGTGGCGGCGAAGGCGACCGAGTTGATCTTGGCTCAGCCGGAGCGCCCGACACCGGAAGTGGGCCCGACGGGTGGCTGACTCCGGCTCGGATCGTCCGGCGCGCCCGCTGTGGGTGCGCTGGACCGCCTTGATCGTCTTCGTGGTCGTGCTCGGCACCGCCTTCGTCCTGCTCGGGCGTTGGCAGCTGGCCCGGCTGGACGAGCGGCGCGGTCACAACGAGCAGACGATCAGCAACGAGCAGCACCCGGTCCGGCCGTACGCGGAGATCTTCGATCATCCGATCATCGAAGACGATCAGTGGCAGCGAGTCGAGGCGACCGGGGTCTTCGACGCCGAGCACCAGTTCGTGGTCCGCTACCGCAACGGCTTCGACCGCAACGGCAGCGAGGCGAAGGGCTATGAGGTCGTGACACCGCTGCACACCGAGTCCGGCTGGGTGCTGGTCGATCGCGGCTTCATCGCGGTGCCGACCGGGCAGGAGCTGCCGAGCGTCGCGCCGGCGCCGCCGGCCGGCCAGGTCCGGGTGATCGGACACGTACGGCGCAACGAGGAGGGCGGCGACGGCGCGATCAAGCCGACCGACGGTCAGGTCCGGTTGATCAACTCCCCCGCCCTGGCCGCGGTGCTGCCGTACCCGGTCGTCGACGGTTACATCGGGGCGATCACCGTCGACCCGCCGCAGCAGGCTGAGCTGACCCCGGTGCGAATGCCGGAGCTCTCCGACGGTCCGCACTTCTGGTACGCGGTGCAGTGGTTCATGTTCGCCGCGATCGGCATCACCGGCATCGTGGTCTTCATCCGCGGTGATCTTCGGGAGCGGCGGGCCCGTGATCATGCCGCGGGCCCGAGGGATGAGAATCCGCCCGGGCCCACGGCCTAGCTCGCAGGTGATCGGCTCCCGCCGATCACGTGCGGTTCATCGTGATCTCTTGATCAGACCTCAGCGCTTGCGTGCGGTCTTCTTCGCCGGCGCCTTCTTGGCCGGAGCCTTCTTCGCCGCGGCCTTCTTGGCCGGGGCCTTCTTGGCTACGGTCTTCTTGGCCGGGGCCTTCTTGGCCACGGTCTTCTTCGCCGGAGCCTTCTTGGCCACGGTCTTCTTGGCCGGGGCCTTCTTGGCCACGGTCTTCTTCGCCGGAGCCTTCTTCGCCACGGTCTTCTTGGCCGGGGCCTTCTTGGCCACGGTCTTCTTGGCCGGGGCCTTCTTGGCCACGGTCTTCTTGGCCGGAGCCTTCTTCGCCACGGCCTTCTTCGCCGGAGCCTTCTTCGCCACGGCCTTCTTGGCCGGAGCCTTCTTCGCCGGAACCTTCTTCACCGCAGCCTTCTTCGCGCCACGGGTCGCGCCGCCGCGGCCACGGAGTTCGACTCCGGCCTCGACCAGCACGCCGTGCACGAAGCCGAATGACCTACCGGCATCGTCAGCGATCTTGCGGATGCTTTCCCCGGCCGCGTACCGCTTGGAAAACTGGCTGGCCAGCGTGTCACGCTGGGCGCCCGTGATGCGTGAGCCTTTAGCTAGTGCCTTGGCCACCATGCCCTCCTCTTACGTTGGGTATCATCGCGCAGGGTCGCCCGATGACTTACAGGACTAATGATCGACATTTCAAGATCAGTGATCAATCATTTGTAGCACTTTTCGCGAACTTTTTTCCAATTCGGACCAAGATCAGCGCTGATTTGGGCCTGGAACGGGGTGATCAACTCCCTTTTGGGGTCTTGATCAAGCCAGCGAGATCAACTCCGCGTAGTCCGGATTCCACAGATCTTCGGTCCCATCGGGCAGCAACAGCACCCGATCAGGATCCAGCGCGTGCACTGCGCCCTCGTCGTGGGTGACCAGGACGACGGCGCCCTGGTAGGTCCTGATCGCGTTCAGCACCTCGGTCCGCGAGGCCGGATCGAGGTTGTTCGTCGGCTCGTCCAGCAGCAGCACGTTGGCGCTCGACACGACCAGGATCGCCAGCGCGAGCCTGGTCTTCTCCCCGCCGGAGAGGACCGCGGCCCGCTTCTCCACATCGTCGCCGGAGAAGAGAAACGAGCCGAGCGTCTTGCGTACCTCGGTTTCACCAAGATCGGGAGCCGCCGACTTCATGTTGTCCAGCACCGATCGCTCAAGATCGAGTGTTTCGTGCTCCTGGGCGTAGTAGCCGAGCCGGAGCCCGTGACCGGGCTGCACCTCACCGGTGTCCGGTGCCTCGATGCCGGCCAGGATCCTCAGCAGGGTGGTCTTTCCGGCGCCGTTGAGGCCGAGCACGACCACCTGGCTGCCGCGGTCGATGGCAAGATCGACACCGGTGAACACCTCGAGCGAGCCGTAGTTCTTGCTCAGGTCGCTGGCCCGCAGCGGGGTCTTGCCGCACGGGGCCGGGTCCGGGAACCTGATCTTGGCCACCTTGTCGGCGACCCGCACCTCTTCCAGACCGGACAGCAGCCGCTCGGCCCGACGGGCCATGTTGTGCGCCGCGACCGCCTTGGTCGCCTTGGCTCCCATCTTGGCGGCCTGGGTGATCAACTGATCGGCCTTCTTCTCGGCGTTCTTCCGCTCCCGCTTGCGGCGCTTCTCGTCGGTCTCCCGCTGCAGCAGATAGCGCTTCCAGTTCATCGCGTAGACGTCGAGGACGGCGCGAGTCGCGTCCAGGTGAAACACCTTGGTCACCGTCTGGTCCAACAGGGCGACGTCGTGGCTGATCACCACCATGCCCCCGGGATAGGTCTGCAGGAAGCTGCGCAGCCAGATGATCGAATCCGCGTCGAGGTGGTTGGTCGGCTCGTCCAGCAGCAGCGTGTCGGCGCCGGAGAACAGGATCCGGGACAGCTCCACCCGGCGGCGCTGACCGCCGGACAGGGTCCGCAGCGGCTGACCCAGCACCCGGTCGGGCAGCCCGAGGTTGCTGGCGATCCGGGCCGCCTCCGCCTCGGCCGCATAGCCACCGGCAGCGATCAACTCGGCCTCGGCCCGGGAATAGGTGTTCATCGCCTTGTCCCGCACCTCGGGGTCGGGATCGGCCATCTGCTCCTCGGCGCGGCGCAGCCGGCTGATCACCTGGTCCAGCCCGCGGGCGGAGAGGATCCGGTCGCGGGCCAGCACCTCAAGATCACCGGTCCGCGGGTCCTGCGGGAGGTAGCCGACCGAGCCGGGCCGCTGCACGGTCCCCGCCTCCGGCTGGCCTTCGCCGGCCAAGATCTTGGTCAACGTCGTCTTGCCCGCCCCGTTGCGGCCGACCAGACCGATCTTGTCCCCCGGCGCGATCTGGAACGACGCATGCTCCAGCAGCAGCCGGGCACCGGCACGAACCTCAAGATCACGGGCAACTAACACGGCACAAGCGTTCCCCAGAGATGCCTGACGACCAAATCCATTACTCCCATTCGCCTCCGATCCGGCCGCACACGCCCACCTTTCACCGCCACGCGACCCGTGTCGGCCCGCGCGACCCTTGCAGCGGTCGCGCCCACCGACACCAGTCGCGTCCTGCCCTGGGCCTGACTCGGCGCCGATCTGCACACTGCCGTCAGAGCGACCGCTTTCGCCGGCGCGATCCATATCGGTCGACGCGACCGTTACAGGAGTCGCGTCCGCCGACACCAGTCGCGTCGAGCCCGGGACCGCAGATGATCATTCGTCGCTCGTCTGCAGTTGGCCCAGGGGGAGCCGCGGGGTGGGCCTAAAGACGCGGCGATGAGCGCGGGCATGGCACGTTGCGAGTCGGGCGGTGCGGCTTGCGTTTCCCGAGCCATGATCAGCCCAGTGCTAATTCGGCGCGCCGTCTGTGAGGTTTCCCTGCTCTCCGATCGATCAAAGGCGGATTTCGTCCTACTCGGGTTCTGCGGTCGGCATCGGTCTGCTGCGGGTCGGTCTACAGACGCGGCAATGGCGCAGGCCTGGTCTCGGTGCAGGTCGAGCGATGCGAGTTGAGTTATCCGTGGCATGATCAGTCGCGACAGAAGGATCGGTACGCCGAGTGTGACGTTTCCCGGCTCTCCGATCGATTTCGAGCCGGTTTTCGTCACACTCGGCGCGCAACCGGCCGGCATCGACGCGGGGACGTGAGCACCGACCCGAATCAGCCCGCACACCGACCAATTCCAAGTCGCGCGCTCGACTCGCATCCTGCCGCGGCCCGCCGACTGCGCTGACCCGATCCAACTCACCGCTAAGGCCGAAGGCGACCATCGTCGACGATCAACTCGACTTGCACGCACGACCGGCACGTGCCCCACGCCCGCGCTCCTTGCTGCTCCTGCGGCCCAACCCGGCAGCGATCCCAAGCGGCCCAGGAACGCATCGAGCGCACAACCCAACGCCGGAGTCCAGCCATGATCAGGCCGACGCTCCGTACGCCGTCGAGTGATCAGACGTTGAAGCCGAGGGCGCGGAGTTGATCGCGGCCCTCGTCGGTGATCTTCTCCAGGCCCCACGGGGGCATCCAGACCCAGTTGATCCGCCAGTCGGTGACCAGACCCTCCAGGGCGGTGCCGGTCTGGTCCTCGATCACGTCGGTCAGCGGACAGGCGGCCGAGGTCAGGGTCATGTCGATGGTGAGGGAGTTGTCGTCCTCCAGCGTCAGGCCGTAGATCAGGCCGAGGTCGACCACGTTGATCCCGAGCTCTGGGTCCACGACGTCCTTCAGCGCCTCATTCAGGTCTTCGACGGTGGGTCTGGCACTCGGCGCCTCGGAAGGGCCGTCGCCGGGCAGCGTGACCTCCGGCAGGTCGTCGCGAATCTGCTGTTCGGTCATGACTTCTCCTCGTCTGCGCGAGCTTGCAGCACCGCGTCCTTGAAGGCGGACCAGCCGAGCAGCGCACACTTCACCCGGGCCGGGAATTTGGCCACGCCGGCGAAGGCGATGCCGTCCTCCAGCCGATCCTCGTTCGGTTCGATCTCACCACGGCTCTGCATCAATTCCAAGAATTCCTGATGCAGCTCCAACCCGTGGGCGTACGGCTTGCCGATCACCAGATCGGTCATCACCGAGGTCGACGCCTGCGAAATCGAGCAGCCGACGCCGTCATAGGAGACGTCGGTCACCTGATCGCCCTCCAGCTGGACCCGGAGCGTCACCTCGTCGCCGCAACTGGGATTCACGTGGTGCACCTGACTGCCGTACGGCTCACGCAGGCCGGAGTGATGCTTCTCCCGATAGTGGTCCAGGATGATCTCCTGGTACATGTCCTCGACATTCACGATCTACCACGACCAAAAAAGTCCACGACATATTCCAGCGAATCGACCAGGACGTCGATCTCGGCCCGGGTCGTATAGAGATAGCTCGACGCGCGGGTCGAGGACTGGACGCCGAACCGCTTGTGCAGCGGCCGGGCGCAATGGTGCCCGCCGCGGACCGCGACGCCCTTGCTGTCCAGCAACTGGCTGACGTCGTGCGGGTGCACGTCCAGGCCGCCGGCGCTGAGCGTGAACGAGATCGCGCCGCCGCGGTCCACCGGATCGACCGGGCCGAGGATCCGCAATCCGGCGACGGTGGCCAGGCCCTTCAGGGCGTATGCGGTGATCTCCTGCTCGTGCGCGGCCACCTTGTCCATCCCGACCGCGGTCAGATACCCCGCTGCGGCGCCCAGACCGACCGCCTGGGCGATCGGCGGCGTGCCGGCCTCGAACCGGTAGGGCGGCGCCGCGAACGTCGATCCTTCGAGCTCCACGACCTCGATCATCTCCCCGCCACCGAGGAACGGCGGCAGCGACTCCAGCAGGTCGTAGCGGCCCCAGAGGACGCCGATCCCGGTCGGGCCGAGCATCTTGTGCCCGGTGAACGCGACCAGATCAGCTCCGGTGGCGATCACATCGACCGGCAGCTGCGGTACGGCCTGGGAGGCGTCCAAGATCAGCACCGCGCCGACCGCATGGGCCAGCCCGGCGATGGTGCTGACCGGGTTGATCGTGCCCAGCACGTTGGAGACGTAGGTGATCGAGACGATCCGGGTCCGCTCGTTGATCAGCCCGGTCGCGGCGGCGCCGGCGAGATCCAGCCGGCCCTCCTCCGTGACATCGAACCAGCGCAGCGTGGCGCCGGTCCGCTCGGCCAGCAGCTGCCAGGGCACGATGTTGGAGTGGTGCTCCATCGCCGAGATCACGATCTCGTCGCCCGGGCCCAGCTTGGCTCCCACCGTGTGGGCGCACAGGTTGAGCGCCTCGGAGGCGTTCTTGGTGAAGATCACTTCCTCCGGCCGCGGCGCGCCGATGAAGTCGGCGATGATCCGCCGGGCTCCCTCGTAGGCCTCGGTCGCCTCGGCGCCGAGCTGGTGCATCGCCCGGGCCACGTTGGCGTTGTGGTACAGGTAATGATCTTCGATCGCCTCGACCACGCAGCGCGGCTTCTGCGAGGTGTTGGCGGAGTCGAGGTAGACAACGTCCCGGCCGCCGACTTGCCTTTCCAGGATGGGAAAGTCGGCCCGGAGGTGATCGACGTCGAAGCTGAACTCAGACACTCGCCTTCGCATCCTCGGTCGCGGCGCGGGCTGCCTTGACGTAGCGGTCGTAGCCCTCGGCCTCGAGCCGCTCGGCCAGCTCGGCGCCACCCTGCTCGGCGACCCGGCCGGCGACGAACACGTGCACGTGGTCCGGCTTGATGTAGCGCAGGATCCGGGTGTAGTGGGTGATCAGCAGCACGCCGCGATCGCCCTGCTCGCTGAACCGGTTGACGCCGTCGGAGACGATCCGCAGCGCGTCGATGTCGAGGCCGGAGTCGGTCTCGTCCAAGATCGCGAACTTGGGGTTGAGCAGCTCCAGCTGGACGATCTCGTGGCGCTTCTTCTCGCCGCCGGAGAAGCCCTCGTTGAGGCTCCGGTTGGCCATCTCCGGGTCCATGTCGACCCGTTCCATGGCGGTGTTGACGTCCTTCACCCAGGTCCGCAGCTTCGGCGCCTGGCCGTCGATCGCGGTCTTGGCGGTGCGCAGGAAGTTGGACACCGAGACGCCCGGCACCTCGACCGGATACTGCATCGCCAGGAACAGGCCGGCCCGGGCGCGCTCGTCGACGGTCAGGCCGAGGATGTCCTCGCCGTCCAGCGTCACCGAGCCCTGGGTGATCGTGTACTTGGGGTGACCGGCGATCGAGTACGCCAGGGTCGACTTGCCGGAGCCGTTCGGTCCCATGATCGCGTGCGTCTCGCCGCTGTTGATCGTGAGATCGACACCCTTGAGGATTTCCTTGGTGCCGGCTTCGGTCTCGACCGTCACGTGCAGGTCGCGGATTTCGAGATTGGACATGGTGCGGTGTGACTCCTGGTCTAGTTCGTTGCAGAGATGGGGGCATGGACGTCGACCAGCACTTCACCGTCGACGACCTTGCAGGGATAGACGGCGACCGGCTCGGTCGCGGGCAGCCCGAGCGGCTCACCGGTCTTCAGCGAGAACCGGGATCCGTGCAGGTAGCACTCGATCTCGCCGTCGCCGACATCGCCCTCGGACAACGGGATCTGGGCGTGCGAGCATTCGTCGGCGATCGCGAAGTATTCGCCGCCGGAATGGACGATCGCGAGTTCCTGATCACCGACGTCGACCGGCAGGGCCGACTCCGGGTCGACCTCGGCCGCCGAGCAGGCGCGGATGAAATCGGTCACGACGCCGCCGGAAGGCCGATGTTGATCGCCAGCTCGGCTTCCACCGCCGCCATCAGCTTGTCCTCGACGGCCGGGATGCCGATCTTGCGGATGATGTCGGCGAAGAAGCCGTGCACCACCAACCGGCGGGCCTCGGCCTCGTCGATGCCGCGGCTGCGCAGGTAGAACAGCTGCTCGTCGTCGAACCGGCCGGTGGTGGCGGCGTGTCCGGCGCCGGCGATCTCACCGGTCTCGATCTCCAGGTTCGGCACCGAGTCGGCACGACAGCCGTCGGTGAGCACCAGGTTCTTGTTCGACTCGTAGGTCTCGATCCCCTCGGCCGCCTTGCGGATCAGCACGTCGCCGATCCACACCGCGTGCGCGCCCTTGCCCTGCAGCGCACCCTTGTAGTCGACGTTGCTGCGCGACTTGGGGACGTTGTGATCGACGAACAGCCGGTGCTCCAGGTGCTGCCCGGCGTCGGCGAAGTAGAGCCCGAGCAGTTCGGCGTGACCGCCGGTGCTCTCGTACGCCACCGAGGCGTTCATCCGGACCAGGTCCCCGCCGAACGAGATCGCGACGTGGCGGAACGTGGCGTCCCGACCGACCAGCGCGTGCTGGGTGGTGTGATGCACGGTGTCGTCGGCCCAGTCCTGGATGCTCACCACGGTCAGCTGGGAGCCCTCGCCGGCGACGATCTCGACCACATCGGCCACGGTCGCCGAGCCCTCGAAGCGCAGCACCACGGTCGCCTTCGAGTACGGCTCGGCGACGATCACCGCGTGCCCGGCACTGGCCGTCTCCGTGCTGGAGCCGGTGTGCGTGATCACCGCGGCGTCGTCGATCACCGCCTCCTTGGCGATCGTGATCACCGTGACGGTGTCGGCGGCCTGCCAGGCGCGGGCGGTGATCCGGTCCGACGGCACGTAGCCGCTGGAGCCGACCACCGGGTGGTCGGCCGGCACCTCCGACACCGTGACGCCCTCGGGCAGCTCGGTGCCGAGCTTGATCGCCCCGCTGCCGAACGGCGCGTCCTGGTGCAGGCCGCGGAGCCGCTTCAGCGGGGTGAACCGCCACACCTCCTCCAGCCCGTTCGGCACCGCGTGATCATCGACCACGAAGGAGCCGGGCGGGTGCAGGTGGCTGGCCACCCGATCGCTGGTCTCGACCGCACCAGCGACGTTCGGGGATGTCGTCGTCACAGTTTCGCTTTCTGTTGCTCTGTTCGGGAGATCCTGGGGCGGGTACGGGCGGCTCAGCCGACCGCACCTTCCATCTGCAGCTCGATCAGCCGGTTCAGCTCGAGGGCGTACTCCATCGGCAGTTCCCGGGCGATCGGCTCGACGAAGCCGCGGACGATCAAGGCCATCGCCTCGTCCTCCTGCATGCCGCGCGACATCAGGTAGAAGAGTTGATCTTCACTCACCTTGGAGACCGTCGCCTCGTGCGCCATCGAGACGTCGTCCTCGCGGATGTCGTTGTACGGATAGGTGTCGGAGCGGCTGATCTGATCGACCAGCAGCGCGTCGCACTTCACCACCGAGGCGGAGTGGTGCGCACCCTCCTGCACCTGGACCAGGCCGCGATAGGACGCACGGCCGCCGCCCCGCGCCACCGACTTGGAGATGATCGAGGACGACGTGTGCGGCGCGCAGTGCACCATCTTGGAGCCGGCGTCCTGGTGCTGGCCCTCACCGGCGAACGCGACCGACAGGGTCTCGCCGCGGGCGTGCTCGCCCATCAGGTAGACCGCCGGGTATTTCATGGTCACCTTGGAGCCGATGTTGCCGTCGATCCACTCCATCGTCGCGCCCTCTTCGCAGGTGGCGCGCTTGGTGACCAGGTTGTACACGTTGTTCGACCAGTTCTGGATGGTCGTGTAGCGGCAGCGGGCGCCCTTCTTGACGATGATCTCGACCACCGCGCTGTGCAGCGAATCGGAGGAATAGATCGGCGCGGTGCAGCCCTCGACGTAGTGCACGTAGGCACCCTCGTCGACGATGATCAAGGTCCGCTCGAACTGACCCATGTTTTCGGTGTTGATCCGGAAGTAGGCCTGCAGCGGGATCTCCACGTGCACGCCCTTCGGCACGTAGATGAACGAGCCACCGGACCAGACCGCCGTGTTCAGCGCGGCGAACTTGTTGTCACCGACCGGGATCACGGTGCCGAAGTATTCCTGGAACAGCTCCGGGTATTCCTTCAGACCGGTGTCGGTGTCGAGGAAGATCACGCCCTGCTTCTCGAGCTCCTCGTTGATCTTGTGATAGACCACCTCGGACTCGTACTGGGCGGCGACGCCGGACACCAGCCGCGCCTTCTCCGCCTCGGGGATGCCGAGCTTGTCGTAGGTGTTCTTGATGTCCTCGGGCAGGTCCTCCCAGCTGGCGGCCTGCTTCTCGGTGGACCGGACGAAGTATTTGATGTTGTCGAAGTCGATCCCGGACAGATCGGCGCCCCAGGCCGGCATCGGCTTGCGACCGAAGAGCTTGTGCCCCTTCAGTCGCAGGTCGAGCATCCACTGCGGCTCGCTCTTCAGCCCGGAAATGTTGGCCACGACCTCTTCGCTCAACCCGCGCTGCGCGATCGAGCCGGCGGCGTCGGAGTCGGACCAGCCGAACTTGTATTTGCCCAGGGCCTCCAGGTGTTCCTCCTGGGTGTGGCCGGTGCCGACCGGCCGGGTGGCCGAGGGCGACGTCCGATCGCCGAGATCAGTGGCGAGTTCGGGGGTCTGGGTCATCGGGAGGACCTTTCGATTGAGAGATCGGCTTCTTCAGAGAAAGCTTCGTCGGATTCGTTCGGTGCGGTTCCGACCTGCGGGACGGGCCCGGCTTGCGGGATGTGTGTCGTGCAGACGCCATCACCGTGGGCGATCGTCGCCAGCCGCTGGACGTGTACGCCGAGCAACCGGCCGAACGCCTTGGTCTCGGCCTCGCACAACTCCGGGAACCGCTCGGCGACGTGGGCCACCGGGCAATGGTGCTGACACAACTGCTCGCCGGCGCCACCAGGGCGGGTGCCCGCCACGTAGCCGTCGTCGGACAGTGCGGCAGCGAGGGCCTGGGCCGGCGTCACGTCGGGACCGGCCGCGGCCAGGATCGCGGCATAGCGGCGCTCGGTCTCGGCGAACCGGCTCTCGGCGAACGCGGTCACCGCCTCCGGTCCGGCGTGCTCGCGCAGGTAGTCCAGCGCCGAGATCGCCAGGTCGTCGTAGGCGGCGTAGAACTCCTGCCGACCGGTGTCGGTGAGCGAAAACACCTTGGCCGGGCGGCCGCGGCCGCGATGGCCGTACACCCGCTGTTCCTTGGCCTCGATCTGGCCGTGCTCGGTGAGCACGTCGAGATGGCGCCGGATCGCCGCCGCTGTCAGATCGAGCCGCTCCGCCAGGGCCGCAGCCGTGGACGGACCGTACTCGAGAATCGAGGACGCGACCCGCTGCCGGGTCGAGGAGTCAGCGTCTGAGTCACCCCGAAGGGCAGCACTCCGTGCCGACACGTTTTTCACAACGCCAGTGTGCTCTTATTCGGCTGCCGGTTTCAAATAAGGGTGGACTAACCGCAGGCCCGGGTTCCGCGGAAGGCTGGCCCGCCCGGGACGGCGGCGCTAGCGTGGTCGCCACCAATCCCCGAACGGAGGATGATGACCGACACCGGAACGGAGGCCAAACGCGGGACCTTTTCCTCCCGCACCGTGTTCATCATGGCCGCGATCGGCTCCGCGGTCGGACTCGGCAACATCTGGCGGTTCCCCTACGTCGCCTACGAGGGCGGCGGCGGCGCCTTCGTGATCCCGTACATCGTCGCGCTGGTCGTCGCTGGGTTGCCGTTCCTGCTGTTCGACTACGCCCTCGGGCACCGGTTCCGCGGCTCGGCGCCGCTGGCGTTCGCCCGGCTGCGCCGCTGGGCCGAGGGGATCGGCTGGTGGCAGGTCGCGATCTGCGTCGCGATCGCGGTCTACTACGCCGCGGTCATCGCCTGGGCGGTGAGCTACACCGGGTTCTCCGTCACCCAGGCCTGGGGCGACGACCCGGAGGGTTTCCTGATGCAGGAGTTCCTGCAGGTCGCCGACGGCGTCTCCTTCGCCGTCGTCCCGGGCGTGCTGGTGCCGCTCGCGGCCGTGTGGCTGGTGATCATCGTCATCATGGCGCTCGGCGTCCAGAAGGGCGTCGGCCGCACCTCGGTGATCTTCATCCCGCTGCTGATGGTGGCGTTCGCCGCGCTGGTGGTGCAGGCGCTGCTGCTGCCGGGCGCGGCGACCGGTCTCGACGCACTCTTCACGCCCGACTGGTCGGCGCTGCTGGTCCCCGGCGTCTGGGGCGCCGCGCTCGGCCAGATCTTCTTCTCGCTGTCGGTCGGCTTCGGAATCATGATCACGTACAGCTCGTACGTGGGGCGCAAGACCGACATGAGCGGCTCCGGGCTCGTGGTCGGGCTGTCGAACTCCGGCTTCGAGCTGCTCGCGGGCATCGGCGTGTTCGCGGCGCTGGGTTTCCTCGCGCAGGCCCAGGGCGTCGAGGTCACCGAGGTGGTCGCCAGTGGCATCGGCCTCGCGTTCGTCGTGTTCCCGACGATCATCAGCCAGGCGCCCGGCGGCGGGTTGCTCGGCGTGCTGTTCTTCGGCTCGTTGGTGCTCGCCGGCATCACCTCGCTGATCAGCGTTCTCGAGGTGGTGATCTCCGCCGTCCGGGACAAGTTCGAGCTGACCCGGGTCCGGGCGACGCTGATCGTGACGCTGCCCGCCGCGGCCGTCAGCCTGGTGTTCTTCTCGACGGCGAGCGGGCTGAGTGTGCTCGACATCGTGGACCACTTCGTCAACCAGTACGGCATCCTGCTCGCCGCGGTGGTCAGCACGCTCGCGGTGGCCTGGGGCGCCCGGGCGCTGCCCGAACTGGCGGCCCACCACAACAAGCGAGGTTCGGTGCGGCTGGGCCGGTGGTGGAGCGTGCTCATCGGCGGCGTCGTCCCGGTGGGACTCACCGTGGTGCTGGTGCAGCAGTTGATCACGGACCTGCGCGAGCCGTACGAGGGCTATCCGCTGTGGATGCTCGCGGTGTTCGGCTGGGGCGTCGCAGTCGCGGCGCTGGTGTTCGGCCTGATCGCGGGCCGGACCAGGTGGCGTGCGGGCACGCAGGTCGATGGCTACGAACCCGACCGGGTCCCGGAGGAGGCGGCATGAGCGGCGCGGCGATCATCATGATGCTCGTGGCGATGGCGATCATCTGGGGCGGCCTGGTCGCCGCGATCATCAACCTGCGCTACCACACGGTCAACGGCCGCGCCGAGCACGACGATGGCGACGGCCGGGACCTGCCGCGCGACCTCTGAGCCGGCCGTCAGCTGGACGCGTCGACCACGAGTTCGGCGACCAGGCCGGCGGGCTGCCGGTGCAGATCCTTGATCCTCAGGCCGGCGCGGGCGGCCAGGGCGGCGAACTCGTCCGGACCGCGGACCCGGCCGCCGAGCAGCACCAACTCGACCTCGAGGCCGGTCGGCGCGTCGTGATCGAGCGCGCCACCGCGGACCAGCACCCGGCCGGAGCCACCGGCGGCCTCGGCACAGCGGCTCAGGATCCGGATCGCCTCGGGGTCGGGGAAGTCGTTGATGATGCTGGACAGGAGATAGAGGTCGGCGCCCGCGGGCAACGGGTCGAAGAAGCTCCGGGCCACCACTGTCGCGCGGTCGCCGACACCGGCATCGGCGAGGACCCGTTCCGCCCGTGCGGCCGTCGGGGGCAGCTCCACCAGAGTTCCGGTCAGATCCGAGCGGGCCAGCAACAGGGCGGCGAGCTTGAAGCCGGCTCCGCCGCCGACGTCGACGATGCTGCTCACGCCGGCCCAGGCGGGCTCGGGCAGGATCCGCGGGTCGGGCTCGCCGTGACCGGCCGGGCCCATCAGCGCGTCGAACTCGGCGCCGAGCTCCGGGTGGGCCGCGAGATCCTCCCAGAACGGCCGGCCGAAGGTCTCGGCATAGAGCGGCGTCCCGCGCCGGGTGGCGTCGAGCAGCAGGCTCCAGCTGTGCGCGAAGCGACCGCCGAGCCCGTCCAGGCCGTACATCAGCCGAGCGCTCTCACCGCGCAACTGCCGGCCCGCCTCGGTCAGCGCGACGGTGCCGGGTCCGTTCCCTGAGCCTGTCGAAGCGCCCGCCGGGGTTGCGTCGAACAACCCGTGACCGGTCAGATGCCCGACGATCCGGCTCAGATACCCGGCGTCACAGCCGGCGGCCGCGGCCAGGTCACCGATCGAGCGCGGCCCGTCGGCCAGGAGGTCAGGGATGCCGAGAGTGACCACGACCCGGATCGCCCAGGGTGTGGCCAGGTCCGCCAGCTCGTCGAGGCTCAGCCCGGTCATCGGCTCAGCCGGCCAGGATGTCGCCGAGATCGAACTTGACCGGCTCTTCGAGCTGTTCGTAGGTGCAGGACTCGGGCTCGCGGTCGGGGCGCCAGCGGTTGAACTGCGCCGTGTGCCGGAACCGGACGCCCTCCATGTGCTCGTACCGGACCTCGACCACGCGTTCCGGCCGGAGCGGGGTGAAGGACAGGTCCTTGCCGCCGCTCCACCGGCTGCCCTCGGCGTTGCGCGGGGTCCGGTTGCCCTCCTCCTGCTTGGCCCAGGCCCACGGATGATCATCGAAGGTGGTGACCAGCGGCTGCAGTTCCTCGAACAGCTCCTTCCGCCGGGCCAGCGGAAACGCGCCGATCACGCCGACCGAGGCCAGAGTGCCCTCGTCGTTGTAGAGGCCGAGCAGCAGCGAGCCGATCCGGTCGTCACCGGTCTTGTGGGTCCGGTAGCCGGCCACCACGCAGTCCGCGGTCCGCTCGTGTTTGATCTTGAACATCACCCGCTTGTCCGGCTGGTAGGTCACCCCGAGGCCCTTCGCCACCACCCCGTCCAGGCCGGCGCCCTCGAACTGGGTGAACCAGTCCTGGGCGAGCTTCGGGTCCCTGGTCACCGACGTCAGGTGGATGGTGTCGGCCGCGTTGGCCAGCGCCTGCTCCAGGGCCTCGCGGCGTTCGGTGAACGGCCGCTCGGTGTAGCCGTCGTCGCCGAGTGCGAGCAGGTCGAAGCCGATGAAGTGGGCCGGGGTCTGCTCCGACAGCAGCTTCACCCGGCTGGCCGCCGGATGGATCCGTTGCTGCAGCAGGTCGAAGTTGAGCCGGTCGCCGGTCTCGCCGATCACGATCAACTCGCCGTCGATCACCGCACGCTCCGGGAAGTTGGCCTTGACCGCCTCCACCACTTCGGGGAAATAGCGGGTCATCGGCCGCTCGTTCCGGCTGCCGATCTCCACCTCGTCGCCGTCGCGGAAGATGATCGACCGGAAGCCGTCCCACTTCGGCTCGTAGCTGTACTCGCCGACCGGGATCTCTTTGACCGATTTCGCCAGCATCGGCTTCACCGGCGGCTGCACAGGTAACTCCATGGCGCCACGCTAGCCGACTTGTCAGAACTCAGGCTGGCTATAGCCAGCGCAGGTTCTGACAAGTCGGCGGAAGGTGGGGCTTAGGATCGGCCCGTGCTGCAGCACCCTCAATCAAACGCAGTGCCGAGGGCTGCGCTGGTGATCGACGGCCTGAGCGTACGGATCGGCGGTCGGATCGTGCTCGACGGTGTGAGCCTTCGGGCCGAGGCCGGGCGACTGACGGCGCTGCTCGGGCCGAACGGTGCCGGGAAGACGACGCTGATCCGCTGTTGCGCCGGACTGATCAGCCCCGGCGGCGGCACCATCTCGGTGCTCGGCGGACCGCCAGGATCGCCGGCCGCCTTGGCCGGGGTGGGCATGATGCCGCAGAGCACCGGGGCCTGGTCCGGCGTCCGGCCCGGTGAACTGTTGCGTTATCTGGCGAGCCTGTACGCGAACCCGCTCGATCCGCCGGAACTGCAGGCGCGGCTGGGCATCGACGATTTCGCGCGGATCCCGTACCGCCGGCTGTCCGGCGGGCAGCAGCAGGCGGTCAACCTGGCCGGGGCGCTGATCGGCCGGCCCGAGTTGATCTTCCTCGACGAGCCGACCGCCGGAATGGATCCGCACGCCCGGCGGGCCACCTGGGCGCTGCTCACCGAGATCCGGCAGGCCGGGGTGGCGATCCTGCTCACCACGCATGCGATGGACGAGGCCGAGACGCTCGCCGACCAGGTGTCGATCCTCGACCAGGGCACGATCAAGATCACCGGATCGGTGCCCGAACTCACCGCGGACGGTCGCAGCCTGGAGGAGATCTTCCTGACCAGCACGAAGCCGAGGACGCGATGACCACCCTGGACTTCGCGCCCGCGCCCGGCGCCGCCGCGCCGCGGCAGCGGGTGCTCCGGCATGCGCTGATCGAGGCCGGGCTGATGGTCCGCAACGGGGAGCAACTGCTGCTCGCGCTGGCCATCCCGGTCGGGATCGTGATCATCGGGCGGGTCTTCGGCGGTCCGCTCGGCGGGTCGTTCGGTGATCTCGGCATCCTGGTCCCCTCGGTGCTCGGGCTGGCGATCTGGTCCAGCGCGTTCACCTCGGTGGCGATCGCCACCGGCTTCGAGCGCCGGTACGGGGTGCTGGAGCGACTCGCCACCACTCCGCTCGGCCGGTCCGGGCTGCTGGCCGGCAAGGCCGGCGCCGTGATCATGATCGTCGTCGGCCAGCTGGTAATCATCTCCGTCATCGGCCTGATCCTCGGCTGGCGACCGCGACCGGCTCCGCTGACCGTCCTGATCGCAGTGTTGATCATGGTGCTGGCCATCGCCACCTTCAGCTGTCTGGCCCTGCTGCTGGCCGGCCGGCTACGCGCCGAGGCCACCCTGGGTCTGGCCAATCTGATCTATCTGATCTTCGCCGCCGGCGGCGGACTGGTGGTCGCGGTCGACGACTACCCGTCGATCATTCAGCCCGTGCTGCGGTTGCTGCCGACGGGGGCCTTGGGTGAGGGGCTCCGCGCCGCCGCGGCCGGCACCGTGCTCTGGTGGCCGCTGCCGGTCCTCGCCGGCTGGCTGGTGATCAGCGCGCTGCTGGCCCGGGCCACCTTCCGCTGGACCTCCTGACCTCGTCGGGCCGAACCTGACGCCGGACCCCGGTGGGCTCCCGGTTGGTCGGTCGCGCCAGAGTATGACGCCGTGGACATCAAAAAGCACCGCGGCCGGCTGATCGCTGTGATCGCGATCGGTGTCGCGGTCGTCGTGGTCGGCGTGGTCGCTGTGGTCGCGATCGTCGGCCGGGACTCCTCGTCCGGGCCGCCGGAGCCGCGGCCCCAGCTTCCGTACCGGCAGGAACTGATCGAGCAGGCCCATCCGGATCCGGGCTGCAGCCGGCTGCCTCCGGCGAAGCCGACCGGCTCCGGCGAGGTCCGGGTCGGCGTGCTGCGGTTGCGTGGGCACTGCCTGGTCTCCGAGTTCGTGCTCACCACCGAGGCCGAGCTGGAGTCGACGCTGGCCGGGCTGCGGCAACAGGAAGACGTCGTCGCTGCGGATCGCGAGACGCCGGCCGGTCCCCCGCCGACGCCCGACGACCCGCACGCGCCGGCCGACGGTCAGCAGGAGCGGCAGTGGTGGCTGGAGCAGCTCGGCGGTCAGGCGGTCGCGCACCTCTGGCCCGAGGACGCGCCGGAGATCAACATCGGTGTCGTCGACACCGGGATCGATCCCGCGCACGCCGAGTTCGCCGGCCGGATCGCCGCGACGCGGGACACGAAGCTCGGCAATGATCGGTACGAGTCCCACGGGACGATCACCGCCGGCGTGATCGCGGCCGCGGCCGACGGCACCGGCGTCACCGGGATCGCACCGAAGGCGAAGCTGCTGGATGCCCAGTACTGGCGCAACGGCTCCGGATGGACCGAGGGCGGCAACGATCCCGGGATCCACGACGAGATCATCTGGTCGGTCGACCACGAGGCTCGAGTGATCAACGTCTCCGCAGGGTCGCCCGACACCTCGCTGCTGCGGGCCGCGTACGCGTACGCCGAGCTGAACCGGGTCGTGATCATTGCCGCCGTCGGCAACTGTGGCAGCGCCGACTGGCGGCCCTGGCCGCACGACTGGTCCGAATACGACGACGAGACCTGCGACCGGGAGGACGAGGTCGCCGGTCAGGCCGACCAGCCCACCACCCTCGGCGTCGGCGCACTGAACGAGGACGGCGACCGGGCCGGCTTCTCGTCCGAGAACCGGACCGTGATGATCATGGCGCCGGGTGAGAAGATCCTGTCCACCTGTGCCAGCCGGCTGGCCGGGCCGCACTCCGTGTGCACCGACCAGGGCACGTCGTTCGCCGCCCCGGTCGTCTCCGGTGCCGCCGCGATCCTGCTGGCCCGGCACCCGGCGGCCGCCCCCGCCGACATCCGGCAGGCGCTGATCCTGACCACGGATCCGGTGGACGTGGAGCGCGGCCAGCGCAACGACGAGTACGGCTACGGCCGGCTGAACATCCTGGCGGCGGCCAGGTATCTCGATGATCATCCGCCGCAGCCGTTGCCGGAACAGCCGGCGGTCGTCGCCGCCACGGTCAATCCGGAGGGAGCCAAGAACCATTCCGAGTTGGTGCTCACCGATGGCACCAAGATCGGCGTACAGAAGATCGAGCGGCACGTCGACCCACCGGACCTGGCGTTCAGCCCGGACGGTTCCTGGTTCGCCGAGACCGATCGGCAAACCCTGACCGTGGTCCACGCCGCCACCGGCCGACAGCAGTCCATCGGCTGCTCCTGCTTCGGCGTCGCCTTCACCGCCGACAACGACCTGATCACCCTGGTCGACGACGATTTCGTGACCGCGGCCGGCAGCGAGCTCCGGCAATACGACCCGTACCGCGAAGAATGGACCCGGAAGTGGTCGTTCAAACAGCCGAGCGGCTACGAGATCGTGGTGCCGCGGGTGGTCGGCTTCGCCTCCGGGTTGGTCCTGATGTCGGTCGGCTATCCGGCCGGCGGAGCAGGGCTGGGGCTGGTCGGCGTCCGGGACGACGGCTCGGTGATCGGTCTGTTCCAGACCGATGACGGGATCGGTCAGGTCGCCGTCTCCGAGGACGAGCGGTGGTTGGCCGTGGCCGGAGCGAGCGGCTGCTTCTACGATCCGCGGCTGGTCCGGCTGATCGACCTGAAGCGGACGCTGGCGGATCCGAAGGCCAAGCCGTACGCGAAGTGGTTGACCCCGTCCGCGACCCTCTCCTGCGCCACCACGTCGCTGCACTTCGAAGGTACGAGGCTCGAGGCCGGCTGGGTCGCCGCGACGGATGGCGTACGGGACAGCTGCCCGCCGGCGGCGGACGACAGCGGCAGCGTCCCGATGACGGGCTCGGTCGCGGTCGGTGAGTTCCGCGCGTCCGACGAGTTGCCGCTCACCAAGTGGACCGACGTCACCTGCAACCAGGCCGGCGTCTGGCACCCGGCCGACGGAGACCAACTGCAACTGCGGCCCGGCCCGCTCTCCCCGGAGCTGCACCGGTTGCCGCAGACCTACAGCCTGGTGCGGCAGCGCCCGAAAGGCGAGGGCGAGGTGACCTTGGCCAAGGGCGCCGAAGGGATCGTCGTCCGGCCCACGCGCTGACTCCGCCTCGGGCATTCCCTGTGCTGGCGTTGGGGACGTTTGGGTGTTCGTTCCCTGAGCCTGTCGAAGGGTAAGCGGGGTGGTTCCTTGAGAGCAGTGCGCGGTGGTGGCATCGGGCCCGCCCTTCGACAGGCTCAGGGAACGAACACCCAAACGTTCCCCTCGATTCCTCCGGGTCAGGACAGCAGCGGGAAGCGATCGGCATCGGGACCGAGATCGACCCGCTCCCGGTCGGTGAGCGGAGAGCGCCCGGTTGCCGCCTCGAGCAGCCGCTGGTCGGACCAGCCAACAGGTGCGGCGCGGCCCAGCAGGGAGAGGAAGATCGGCCGCATCACCACCTGCGCCGGCGGCGTCGTCCAGGGCTTGAGCTCGAGGGTGATCGCGACGTCCAGGCCGTGCGCGGCCAGAGCGACGACCCGGGTGGCGAGCCAGCCGCCGAGCCGCATCGGCCCGACCCGGTCGAGCTCGACGATCCGATCAAGATCATCGCCGGCCAGCGCCGAGGTCGTGTCCCGCAGCGCGCCGGCGAGACCGTCGTGCACCGTCGTCCGCTGGACGACCTCGCGGGCCGCCTGCTGAGCGACCTGGACGTTGCGGTCGCGATATTCGGCCGTGTCCCGCTCCGGGCGGCGGTAGTAGTCGGCCGGCTCATGCGCCTCGGCTGCTCCCTCGGCGGACGCGAAGGCGCCGGCGCGAATGCTGCCGGCGATGTGCACCAGCAGTTCGGTCAGGTTCCACGGCGGACAATTTGTCGGCCTGGCCAGGTCGGCTGCCGTCAGGTCGCGGACGACGTCGAGCAGGGCCCGGCCTTCCGCATCGAACGCTTCGAGAACGCGATCCGTGCCCGGCGTGATCATGCGTACCACCAGCTGTCCCGCTCATAACCGAGCGCATCGAAGTCAGACCGGTAGATCGCGTACGCGAGGTCGGCGAGTTCGCGGCGATAGGCGGCGGCGAGCGGCAGTTGGGGCGTCGGGTTGAGCACCTCGGCCGCCGCCGCGCGGACCGTGAGCGGCGCGCCGAGTCGGTCGAGGATGAGCTCGAAGTCGCCGCGGAAGGATTCGAATCGGCCGAGGACGTCGTAGCGGATGCAGTCCTGCTGCAGGACCTCCACCTGGACCGCGAGATGTCCGTCCCGCACGACGCGCGGATCGTCGGACTCGGCGAGGAATCGGACGAAGTCGTCGAAGGTCACGATTCCGACCCGAACCCCTTCCCGGACGGGATAGTCGAGGGCCTCCCTGATCTGCCGCTGGAGCCAGCCGTACTGGTGCTCCCAGGTGTTTCCGATCTTGGATTTGTAGGCGGAGAACAGCCGCGCATAAGGGTTCCGGACGAAGGCGAATCGCAGCCACTCGGGTGCCGTGATCATGGTGACGACCTCGTCCAGCTCGAAGTCGCCCAGTCGTGCGCCCTCATCGTGGATCTGCGGCGAGTCCGGCAGGCCATCCAGCCGGCGCAACACGGTCTTCACCGTGGTGCAGGCGATCTTCGGGATCGAGACGCACACGTAGCGATGCGACCGCGAGACGCGCGAGTGATACCCCCAGGTCCGGTAGGCGTCGGAGGCGAGGCGCCGCCGCACCTGAGCCCGGAGATCGGAGTTCACCCGCCCATGATCGTCGTAGCCCTTCGGCCTGGCAACAGAAATTCAGGACTGCGAGCAGCATCGCGATCTTGGTCCGGCCGACGGTGCTGCCGCGGGCATCCCGGCCACATCGGCGATGATCATGAATGTCCGCGGCACTCGGACGTGATCCGACGAGCCGGATTCTCGGCAACTGGATCCCCTTGTTTGCTGCGATTGTCGGTGTGTGATGTCTCAGGACATCGGTGACAGTTCTGCCTCAAGACATCGGTGACGATTGGTGTGTCAGGACTTCGGTGACGATTGGTCGGTCTTGGGGTAGCCCGCGGGGGTTATGCCGTTGCCGAGATAGGTTGCGCCGGGTGCCGGTCTGGTGTGCCTCGATGAGGATCTCGCCGTCGATGCACCGCGGTTCAAGATCTTCTCCGCGCCTTGGCAGACTCTTGACCGGCCATGGTGCCCCCATCGACCAAGATGTCGACCCCAGTCAGATACCCCGGTGCTTCGCTGGCACAGAACGCGATAACGGCCGCGACCTCCTCGGGCTTGCCGAACCGCTTGATCGCCGCCGACTTCACCAGGTCGCCGGCGCCGTGGTCCTCCTCCAGCCGTCCCATCGCGGTATCGAAGCTTCCTGGAGAGACGGACACGACCCGGGCTCCCCGCTCACCGAACTCGGCCGCAAGGAAGCGGCTGTACCAGTGGACGAAGCTCTTACTGATCGCGTACGCGAGCCCGGGTTTCAGCTTTCGGCCGACGAACCTCGCGCGACGGACGATCGCCTGCTCGAAGTCGTCGGGCCGTTGCTCGGCCAGGCGGAAGGCGCGGAGCGGGATGAGGAGCTTGGGAAGGCTGTGGCCGGCGGTCGATGCCACATTGACGAGGGCGTCACCGTCGGCAGCCCGTGCGAGGAAGGCGCGCGCAACGTTGACCGTGCCGGTGGCGTTGATCTCGGCGATGCGTTCGGCCGTACCCATGTGCGGACTGATCCCAGCGGAATGGACGACCGCGCGTACGTGACCTCCGTCAGCCTCCGCGCGCTGAAACAGCTGCTCGACGGATGCCTGGTCGGTGATGTCGCACACCACACCGATCGCGTCGATTCCGGCAGTGGTCAGTTCGGCTACCGCATCATCGAGGCGCGCCTGGTCGAGGTCGGCCAGCACGATCCGGTGGTCGTGACCCATCAGCTTGGCCGTGGCCAGTCCCATCCCTCCGGTCCCGCCGGTGATGATCGCTGTGGGAAAGGTCGTCGACATGATTGATCTTTGCACAGCGGCGTGACTGGGTGACGACCTCGATGCCGGAACGATCAATCGGTCGCGGTCGGCTGCAACACGGCCATCGGTGCATCGGGCGGCCACTGCGTGATCGCGAGCCGGCCACGGGGATCAACATGCTCGTTCTTCGACACCGACGCAGTCGATCCGCCCTGCACCCCACCGGACCCGCCGACTCACCGAAGTGTCACCACTAAGACCACCAGAACCGTCACCGAAGTCCTGACACAGAACCGTCACCGATGTCCTGCGAGATGACACTGCGATTGTCGGTGTCATCGACTAGAATCGTCTATGTGTTCGAATCGTTGGAGTTGAGGGTTGTCGGGTACGGGACCGATGACATCCTCAAGGCTGCCGGGGCGGCGGTGCGGGCCCGGGTGGAGGCGGAGAATGAGTTGCTGGCCTGGACCGCGGCGTGGGCTGATGCGAACTCCGGCGAGTCGATCCATCCCGACGAGTTGAGGCTGCTGGGTGGGCCGCGCGGGGTCCGGCCGGGTGGTGAGGGCACACCGGAGGTGTGTGATCTGGCGTTGGTGGAGTTCGCGGTCAAGCTCAAGAAGAGTGAGTTCTCCGGCACCCGCTACGTCGGCGAAGTCCTCGACATCCGGCACCGGCTTCCACTGCTGTGGGAGAAGGTGATGTTGTGTGAGGTCGAGGGTTGGCAGGCCCGCAGCCTGGCCCGGTTGACGCATCACTTGTCGTTGGAGCAGGCGTTGCAGGTGGATGCCGATATCGCCGGCTATGCCGGGCTGGTCGGGTTTCAGAAGTTGCAGAATCAGGCCGTGGCTGCGATCGCCCGGGTTGATGCCGTGGGGGTGGAGCGGCGGGCGGCGGAGCGGAAGAAGCAGCTCGGGGTGTGGTTGTCGCAGACCAACGACGAGGGGTTGAAGGCGATCTTCGGCCGGCTCGAACCCGCCGCCGCGATCCGGCTCTATGCCCGAATTCAGGAGATCGCCGACGCCCTGCCGGCCGACAGTGGGACTGCTGATGAGCGGCGGGCTGCGGCGTTGGCTCTGTTGGGTAATGAGCTCGAGGCGACCCGACTGTTGGCGAAGCATCGGCAGCCGGACCTGTTCGGTGCAGAGTTCGCCGCCGCTGTCGAACCCGTCACCGGCGAGGATCCTGACGAGCCGGTGGAGGAGTCCGAGCTGCACCCGTCGCTGCGGGATGAGCCGGTCCAGATCGTTGATGTGGAGTCGGTGATCTTCCGGGCGGCGGTCGAGGCGCTGGTGGCGAAGCTGGACCCGGCCCTGTTGGTGCCGACCTCGACCCTGGTCGTGCACATCGCCGGCGAATCACTCGAGCAGGGCTACGGCATCTGCCGGGTCCCCGGGATCGGACCCACCACCATGGGGGTGGTGAGGCACTGGCTCGGCCATGACCGGGTGAACGTGGTCCCGGTAGTCGACCTGAACGACCCACCAGCCCCGGTCGATGCCTACGAGATCCCCGACCGGCACCAGCGCTATCTCCGGTTCGCCCGGCCGGGCAGTAGCTTTCCGTGGTCGAGTGCGACCGAACGGTTGGAGTTCGATCACAGCCAGCCCTACCGGTCGATGGATGATGGCGGTCCGCCGGGTCAGACCAGCACCGACGGCCTGGCCCCGATGGCCCGACGAGAACACCGCGCCGTGACCTATGGCGGTTGGCAACGCCGACAACCCGAGCCCGGCACCATGATCTTCCGGGCACCCCACGGCGACCTCCGCCTCACCAACTACTCCGGCACCTACGACCTCGGCGACGGACCATTCGCCCGCGCCATCTGGACCGCCGCGAGCCCGCAGTCCTGAGCCGGGGCCGCAGTCACGTTCATCCCTGCTCGAGGAGCGCGGCGATCCGAGACCGGCAGCCGCCGCACCCGGTCCCGGCTCGGGTCTGCCGACCGATCTCGGACACGGTCCGAGAGCCGGCCTCGATCGCCGCCACGATGGCTTCCCGGGCCACCCCGTTGCAGCGGCAGACCGGAGCGTTGGACGGCTCCTCGCCGGCGTCCGGCCCGTCGCCGCGGAGCAGCAGCGAGCGGTCCCAGGGCAGTTCGGCGCCGCGGTCGTAGAGCCAGGTCAGTTCGGCTCCGGCGGCCGGCATCCCGACGCAGATCAGTCCGGCCAGCCGGCCCTGCCGGGTGATCATCTTGACGTAGCGGCCGTGGGCGGGGTCGAGCCACTGCGCCACCTCGAGGCCGGGCGTCCAGGGTCCGGCCAACGTGTCGCCGGCGGCGACCAGATCGAGCTCATCGGCCTTGAGCTGGATCAGCCCGTCGATCCCGGTGTCGACCCGGGCCGGTTCGCCGGCGATCAGCCGCGCGGCCAGGGCGTCGGCCTGGTCCCAGCCCGGGGCGATCAGGCCGGCCGGAGCCGAGGTCCTCAGCGGCCGCTCCGCGCACTCGACGCAGTACGGCTCGGTCGCGCAGCGCACCTCGGCGCAGTCACCGATCGCGAACACCGAGCCTGCCTCCGCCGTCGATTCCGTACCCCAACAGGCGAGATCGTGATCGACCAGGATGCCGTTGTGACAGGGCAACCCGGCCGCTTCGGCCAGCTCGGTCCGGGCCAGCGCGCCACAGGTCAAGATCAACTCGTCACCGCGGACGAACCGGCCGTCGCTGAACTCGATCCCGGTGAACCGTCGGCCGCCCTCGACCGGCTCGGTCAGCAGAGCCCGGCAGATCATGTCTGACACGACGAACACCCCGGCCGCGCGCAACGCGCCGAGCAGCAGCAGGCCGCCGTCGCGGTCCAGCGCGCGGGCCATCGGATATTCGCCGGTGTGGATCAGCGTGACATCGGCACCGGCCCGGGCCAGCCCGAGCACCAACTCCAGGCCGAGCACGCCGCCACCGACGACGACCAGGCGACGTCCCGAAGCGGCGGCGCCGCGCACCCGGTCGGCGTCGTCCAGCGAGCGGAGCACGTGCACCCCGGACAGTTCCCGGTGATCGATCCGCCCCGAGAATCCTTCCAGGGCAGGAATATAGGCCCGCGCCCCGGTCGCGAACACCAGGGTGTGCCAGGACAGCACCTCGCCGTCAGCCAGCACCGCCGTACGCGCGGTCCGGTCCACCGCGGTCACCGGCAGGCCGAGCCGCAGGTCGACCCCGTCCGCGGCGAGCTCGTCGACGTCGGCCAGCCAGAGCGAGGCAGCCGACGCG
Source organism: uncultured Actinomycetota bacterium (assembly GCA_963746025.1). Classification (GTDB taxonomy): domain Bacteria; phylum Actinomycetota; class Actinomycetes; order Propionibacteriales; family Propionibacteriaceae; genus Microlunatus. The sequence continues at coordinate 349,908 of CAVUZU010000004.1, read as the reverse complement.
GCGCCGGTCGCCAGCTCGCCGATCATCACCCGGTGGTAGGCCGGATGCGACTCCGCCCCGACGACCATGATCGCGAACCGGTCCGGTTCGCCGGCCTCGCGACGGGCCCGGTTGGCGGAGCGGAGCCGATCGACCAGCCGCGCCGCGACCGGTCCGAATCCGATGATCAACACTCGTTCCGGTGCGCTCATCCCGGCACCTCCGCCTCTTCGACCTGAGGTGCCTGGTGCACCAGTCCCGCTCGTTCCACCCGGACCGACGCGACCTTGAACTCGGGCATCCCGGAGATCGGATCGGTTGCCTCGGTGGTCAGCAGGTTCGCCCGTTGCCGGCCCGGGAAGTGGAACGGCAGAAACACGGTGTCCCGGCGGATCGACCGGCTGAACGCCGCCCGGGCGTGGCATTCGCCGCGATCGTTGTGCAGCCGGACCTGATCACCGTCGGCAATGCCCAGCGCGGCCGCGGTCGCCGGATGGATCTCCAGCATCGCCTCGGGCCGCGCGGCCTGCAGCTCCGGCACCCGCCGGGTCTGGGCGCCGGACTGGTAGTGCTCGAGCAACCGGCCGGTGATCAACACCAGTTCACCCGGCCGGTGCAGCCGGTCGGCCGGACCGCGATACTCCACCGGAATCAGCCGGGCCCGGCCGCTCTCGGTCGGGAACCCGTCGACGAACAGGCGCGGCGTCGACCGGCCTCCCGCCGGGTAGGGCCAGTAACACTCCTCCCCCGCATCCAGCGCCGGATAGCTGATCCCGGAGTAGTCCGCGCGACCACCGGCCGAGGCCCGCCGCAGCTCGTCGAACACCGTCTCCGGATCCGCGCTGAAGCCACGGTGGACGTGGGCCGGGGCCAGCCGACGGGCCAGCTCGGTCAGGATCCACAACTCGCTGCGCACCCCGGGCGGCGGGGTGATGGCCGCGCGGCGGCGGATCACCCGACCCTCCAGGTTGGTCAGCGTGCCGTCCTCCTCGGCCCATTGCGTCACCGGCAGTACGACATCGGCCCGCCGGGCGGTCTCGGAGAGGACGAAGTCGGACACCACCAGGAAGTCCAGCCGGGCCAGCCGCTCGGCGACGGCGAGTGAGCGCGGCGCCGACACCACCGGGTTGGAGCCGTGCACCAGCAACGACCGCAGCCCACCCGGCTCGCCGATCGAGGCCAGCAGCCGGACCGCCGGCAGCCCGGGGCCGGGCAGCGACGCCGGGTCGATCCCCCAGACCGCGGCCACCGCCGCGCGAGCCTCCGGATCGGTGATCATCCGGTAGCCCGGCAGCTGGTCGGCCTTCTGCCCGTGCTCCCGGCCGCCCTGGCCGTTGCCCTGCCCGGTCAGCGTCCCGTAGCCGGATCCGGGTCGGCCGACCAGGCCGAGCACCAGGGCCAGGTTGATCGCGGCCGTCGCGGTGTCGGTGCCGTCGGTGTGTTGCTCCACGCCACGACCGGTGATCACGAAGCTGCCGGCCGAGCCCGCCGGCGCCGAATCGCGCCGGGCCGCCAACAGCCGGACGGCCTGCCGGACCAGGCTCGCCGGGACGCCGGTCACTGCCTGGGTCCGGGCCGGATGCCAGCCCGCGACCGACCGGGCCAGCGCGGCGAACCCCTCGGTCCGCCGGTCGAGGTGGTCCTGATCGATCAGGTCCTCGGCGATCGCCACCCGGGTCATCCCGAGCAGCAGCGCCAGGTCGGTGCCGGGCGCCGGCTGCAGGTGCAGCCCGCCCCCGTCGGCCGTCAGCTCCGCCGTCGCCGATCGCCGCGGATCAACGATGATCAGACCGCCGGCCGCGCGCGCCGACTCCAGATGCTGCACGAACGGCGGCATCGTGTCGGCCACGTTCGAGCCGAGCAGCAGCACCGCGCCCGCATGATCAAGATCGGTCACCGGGAACGGCAGCCCGCGATCGATGCCGAGGCCACGGTTGGCCGCGGCGGCGGCCGAGGACATGCAGAACCGTCCGTTGTAGTCGATCATGGCCGTGCCGAGGGCGACCCGGGCGAACTTCCCCAGCAGATAAGCCTTCTCGTTGGTCAGCCCGCCGCCACCGAACACCCCGACCGCGTCGGCCCCGTGTTCGGCCCGGATGGCGATCAGCCGGTCCGCGATCAGATCGAGCGCCGCTGCCCAGCTCAGCGGAACGAACCCGCCGCGTCCATCGGCCCGCAGCGGCTCGGTGACCCGGTCCGGCGCGGTCAACACCTCCGCCGACGTCCAGCCCTTGCGGCACAGGCCGCCGTGGTTGGTCGGAAACTCGCGGCCGCTCACCGTCGGCGCGGGACCCGCGGTCGGCGTCAGGCTCATCCCGCACTGCAGGGCGCAGTAGGGACAGTGGGTGTCGATGGGTACGGATCGAGGCCCTAGTGTCGTGGTCACGACACTAGATCCGCCGGCCGGCCATCGCCGAACCCCGACGCAGGTAGCAGAACCAGGTGATCGCCAGCATGATCAGATAGGCGCCCGCGAAGCAGCCGAAGGCGAGGTCGTAGCCACCGGTCTGCTCGTACGAGATCCGCAGCACCTGCGGGATCACGAAGCCGCCGTAGGCGCCGATCGCCGACACGATGCCGAGCGAAGCCGCGGCCAGCCGCGCCCCGGTGACACCATCGCTGCTGTGGAACACGGCGGGCAGCATCCGGTAGGTCGAGCCGTTGCCGACCCCGGTCGCGATGAACAGGAAACAGAAGCAGGCCAGGAAGATCCAGAAGCTGCCGGACTTGATCGCGAAGATCGCGCCGAGCACACCGAGCGCGAGCGCCGCGAAGGAGACCGCCGTCAGCCGGGCACCGCCGAGCCGGTCGGACAGCCGGCCACCCAGCGGCCGGGCGAGCGAGCCGACCAGAGCCCCGAGGAAGGCCAGCGACACCGTGGCGGCGCCGACCTGGAAGCCCGAGAAGTCCGGGAACGCGTCGCTGATCAACTTCGGGAACACGCCGGCGAACCCGATGAACGACCCGAAGGTGCCGATGTAGAGGAAGGAGATCACCCACAGGTGTGGCTGCCGCAGCACCGCCAGCGACGCCGCGAAGTCGGACCGTGCCCCACTGAGGTTGTCCATCCGGCGCCAGGCGCCGATCACCGCGACGATGATCAAGGGGACCCAGACCAGGCCGGCGATCGGCAGGTTCACCAGGCCGGCGGCGCCGATCGTGATCACGATCGGCACGACCAGCTGGCCCATCGAGGCGCCGAGGTTGCCGCCGGCGGCGTTCAGCCCCAACGCCCAGCCCTTCTCCGCCCGTGGGAAGAAGTAGGTGATGTTGGCCATCGAGGAGGCGAAGTTGCCGCCGCCGAGGCCGGCCGTCCCCGCGATCAGCAGCATCATCCAGAACGGGGTGGTCGGGTTCGACACCGCGACGGCGAGACCGATCGACGGGATCAGCAGCAACAGGCCGGACACGATGGTCCAGTTGCGGCCACCGAACTTCGCCACGGCGAAGGTGTACGGGAACCGCATCGTCGCACCGACCAGGCTGGGCACCGAGATCAGCCAGAAGACCTCCGACGTCGTGAACGTGAAGCCCGCTCGCGGCAACGAGACGACGACGATGCTCCACAGCCCCCAGACGACGAAACCCAGGAACTCGGTGAAGATCGACCAGCGCAGGTTGCGATAGGCGATCCCCCGGCCACCGGCCGCCCATTGCTCCCGGTCCTCCGGGTCGTAGTGGTCCAACCAGCGTCCGGGCCGGGCGGACGGGGTCCTGAGTTGGGTCGGGGTGGCCGTTGCCGAGCCGGTGTCGAGTGCCATCTCGCCTCCTCGATGATCATGAAATGTGGGATGCCGCGCTGGGTCGGCCGAATGGGACTCACGCTAGGAAACGGCGATGTCGTCCCGACTGCAAACAGGTCACGCCCCCGTTAGCTCCTGCGCACACGGCTGTTCCGGGGCTGTGAGGAGCCGGACGTTCATCCGGTAGCCGCGCTTGATCACCGTGCTGATCAGCTGCGGCACGCCGAGGCTGCGGCGCAGCCGGCTGATCGCGACCTCGAGCGCATGCGCGTCGGTGCCGTCGATCAGACCGGCGGCGAGTTGATCACGCGACAGCACGGCCGACTCGGCGTCGGCCAGCCGGCGGAAGATCGCGACCGCGGTGGGGCCGAGCCGGACCTGCCGATCGCCGATCCGGACCGTCCGGCCGCGGAGTTCCACCACCGTGGGCTGTCCGGGCCCCAGCTCAGGCCCGACCGTGCGGTAGCGCCGGACCCGGTGCACGCTGAGCTGATCGCAGACCAGCCGGATCAGGGCACCCAGCCGATACCGGTCCGGCCGGAGCACCGGGATGCCCGCCTCGACCAGCGGCCCGGCGGTCACCGGCCCGACCACGGCGGTGATCACATCCGACTCCAACGCCGCCCGGAACTCGGTCCAGCGGCCACCGGCTCGGGCCAGGGCCAGGGTCGCGTCGGCGGCGGGCGCGCTGGTGAACGTCACCGCGTCCAGCGCCCGGTCGCAGACCGCGTCGATCAGCCGGGGCAGTCGATCATCGCCGGCCACCGGCTCCCAGCGGTACGGGGTCACGGTGTGCACCGACGCGCCGGCCGAGCGCAGCCGGGCCAGTTGCACCTCGTCCGTATACCCGTGCAGCTGGATGCCGATCCGGCGGCCGGCGGCGGAGTCGATCACCGCGTCGACCAGAGAGGCGGTGGTCGCCGCTTCGCCCAGCTCGGTCTCGGCGAGCCCAGCCTCGTCCAGTCCGGCGGCACGGATCGCCCCCAGGGCCTTCGGCCCGCGGGCCAGCACCCGGGCCCGTTCCAGCGTCGAGATCAACTCCGCACCCAGGCCCGCGGTGTCGGCGACCTCCAGCCAGCGATGCATACCGTAGCCGGTGGTGATCAACACGAGCTCCGGGCTCGCCTCGATCAACTGCCGGGTGTCCTCGACCAGCGAGGCGTCGGACTCGTTCACCGCGATCCGCAGCGCCGGCGCGTGCAGCACCTCGGCGCCGCGGCGTTCCAGGGCGGCGATCAGGTCGCCGGACCGGCGGTCGGAGGTGACCCCGATCCGGAACCCCTGCAGGGTTTCCGGCAGCCCTCGGGTGGTCGTTCGTTCGCCGGAGCCGGTCACACCCCACCCCACGAATCAGCAGGTCCGGTCCCCGCCATGATCAGCTCCGGGCTGAGGTCGGATCGGGCCAGCACCACCTCGCCGATGATGATCACCGCCGGCGATCGGACGCCGACCCGAGCAGTCTCGACGGGCAGTCCGCCGACGGTGCAGACGGTCGTCCGCTGGCCCGGCCGGAGCCCGCGCTCGACCACCGCGGCCGGCGTGGCCGGATCCAGGCCGGCCCGGACCAGGCCGGCGCCGAGCTGCGGCAGGTTCGCCACGCCCATCATGATCACCAAGGTGCCGCCGAGCCGGACCAGCGCGTCGAATTCGGCCTCGGTCAGCGGATCGTGACCGGAGATCACCGTCACCGACCGGCTGACGCCGCGCTGGGTGACCGGGATCCCGGCCGCCCCGGGCACCGCGATGGCGCTGGACACGCCGGGGATCACCCAAACCTCGATCCCGGCCTCGCGGCAGGCCGCGACCTCCTCGCCGCCCCGGCCGAAGACGAACGGGTCGCCGCCCTTGAGCCGGACCACCGAGGCACCGGCACGGGCATGCGCCACGATCAGTTCGTTGATCTGTTGCTGCCCGACCGGATGGTGGTACGGCCGCTTGCCGACATCGATCAGCTCGGCGCCCGGCGCCAACTCGGCCAGCCGGCGATGCGGCGCCAGCCGGTCGTACAAGATCACGTCGGCGTCGGCCAGCGCGGCCCGCGCGGCGACGGTCAGCAACTCCTCGGGGCCGGGCCCACCGCCGACCAGGGTCACCCGGCCCGGCGAATTCGGGCCGGCAGCGGCGGCCGCCGGCTCGATCACGGACGGCAGCCCCAACCGGCGACACTGCGCACGGACCGCACCGGCTCGCTCCGTGTCGATCAGCACGCAGCGGGACGGCGGCGTCTGCTCGGGCGGCAGCAGCCGCAGCCGCCAGGCGACCGGATCAGAGCCGGCCGGCAGTTCGTCGTCGGCGAGCCGGCGGACCCGGGCGCCGGCGGCCCGGTAGCGGCGGATCGCCCGCCGGCAACCTGACTCGGAGCCGATCAGCAGTACCACGCTGCCGGTGAGGTCGAGGTCGTCGATCATGATCAGCCCCGCCGGACGATCTCGGGACCGGAGATCAGGGTCGGCCCTCCGCTCACCAACGCACCATCCGCCGGCGCGTTGACGAAGGGCCGGAATCGGCGCAGCCGCTCGGGATCGGCCAGTGTTGCGGCCCACTCGTCCACATACCGGTCGACATGATCGTCCATCGCCTGCTCCAGTTCGTCGGCGATGCCGAGGGCGTCGTCGATCACCACGGAGCGGACCTGGTCCAGCCCGCCGTCGATCGACGCCAGCCAGGTCGAAGTGCGCTGCAGCCGGTCGGCGGTGCGGATGTAGTAGATCAGGAACCGGTCGATGTAGGAGATCAGCGTCTGATGATCGAGATCGGAGGCGAACAGCACCGCGTGCGCGGGCTGGAAGCCGCCGTTGCCGCCGACGTAGAGGTTCCAGCCGGCCTCGGTCGCGATCACCCCGACGTCCTTACTGCGCGCCTCGGCGCACTCCCGGGCGCAGCCCGAGACGCCGAGTTTGATCTTGTGCGGAGACCGCAGCCCGCGATACCGGAGCTCCAGCTCTTTGGCCAGGCCGACCGAGTCCTGCACGCCGTACCGGCACCAGTCGGAGCCGACACAGGACTTCACCGTCCGGACCGCCTTGCCGTAGGCGTGGCCGGACTCGAAGCCGGCATCGACCAGCTTCCGCCAGATCTCCGGCAGTTGCTCCAGCCGGGCGCCGAGCAGGTCGATCCGCTGGCCGCCGGTGATCTTGGTGTAGAGCCCGTACTCCAGCGCCACCGCGGCGATCACCGCAAGCTTCTGCGGCGTGATCTCGCCGCCGGGGATCCGCGGCACGACCGAGTAGGTGCCGTCGCGTTGCAGGTTGGCCAGCGCCCGGTCGTTGGTGTCCTGCAGTGCACCGCGGCCGGCGTCCAAGATGTATTCGCCGCGTTGGCTGGCCAGGATCGAACCGATCACCGGCTTGCAGATGTCGCAGCCGCGGCCGGTGCCGTAGCGGCCCAGCACCTCTTCGAACGAGGTCAGGCCGAGCACCCGGACGGCGTCGAACAGTTCCTGCCGGGAGGCGACGAAGTGTTCGCACAGCGCCGTCGAGACGGTGATCCCGGCCTTGATCAACTCCGTGTCCAGGGTCCGCTTCAGGATCGGCACGCAGGAGCCGCAGCCGGTGCCGGCCTTGCTGCAGCCCTTCAGCTCGCCGAGATCGGTGCAACCCTCGTTGATCAGCTTCTTCACCGTGCCGACCGGCACGTTGTTGCAGGAGCAGAGAATGGCGTCGTCCGGCAGCTCGGTCGATGATCGTTCGCCGGCGGCGACGGAGAGATACTGACCGGGCGGGTCCGGCAGTTCGCGGCCGAGCAAGGGCCGCAGCGACGGGTACGGATCGGCGTCACCGACGAAGATCCCGCCGAGCAGGGTCTTGGCGTCGTCGGTGACGATGATCTTCTGGTACAGGCCACGGGCGGGGTCGGCGTAGACGATCTCCAGGCTGTTCGCTGCCGTACCGAAGGCGTCGCCGAACGAGGCGACATCGACGCCGGACAGCTTGAGTTTGGTCGCGGTGTCGAAGCCGGCGAAGCGGGCGTCGCCACCGGTCAGCCGGTCGGCGACGACGTCGGCCATCGCGGTGGCCGGGGCGACCAGGCCGACCGTCCGGCCGTCGTAACAGGCCACCTCGCCGATCGCCGAGATGGCCGGGTCGGAGGTCCGGCAGCAGTCGTCGATCACCACTCCGCCGCGCTCGCCGACGGTCAGCTCGGCCGCCCGGGCCAACTCGTCCCGCGGCCGCACCCCGATGGCGATGATCACCAGGTCGACGGTGATCAGCCGGCCGTCGCTGAGCTCGACCAGCCGGCCGGCGGCGCCGTCCGTGCGGACCGCGGCCGGATACACGTCCAGCAATACCGTGTGCCCGGTCGCCCCGATCAGCCGGCCGAGCGCCTCGCCGCCGCCCTGATCGAGCTGGGTGTTCATCAGCCAGCCGGCGGCGTTGACCACGATCGCCTCGGCGCCCAGGTCGGCGACCCCGCCGGCGGCCTCCAGGCCGAGCAGTCCGCCGCCGACGACCAGCACCCGCGGCTTCCGGCCAAGTCGGTCGGGCAGGGCGGTGAGCTCGGCCCGCAGCCAGTCGACGTCGTCCAGCGTCCGGTAGACCTGGCACAGGTCGGCACCGGGGATCGGCGGCACCAGCGGGTACGAGCCGGTGGCCATGATCAACTCGTGGTAGTCGTACCGGCCGGTCGTGGTGCGGACGCTGCGCCGGTCCCGGTCGATCTCGACCACTCGTTCGCCGGTCCGCAACTGCACCCCGGGACTGCGCCAGAGGTCCGGTTCGCCGAGGGTCAGGTCATCGTCGGAGGTCAGCCGGCGGGACAGCGCGACCCGATCGTACGGTGGGCAGGACTCCTCGGTCAGCACGGTGATCGACAGCTCGGGCCGGCCCGCGGCGACGAGGCGCTCGACACACCGATGGGCGGCTGGTCCGCCACCGATCACCACGATCTTTCGTGTCATGATCGCCAGTCTGCGGAACCGCGATTACCCACCTATTTCCCGGCTGTAACTGCGGGATGACACCTGTCGCACCCGGTCAGGTTGGAGCTGTGAGCGAGTCGTAACGTCGTCGATACGCGGCCCGCATCGGACCGCAACAACCCGCTACCTACTCTGCTTTCATGATCACGATTCCCGAACCGACCCTGACCCGGGCCTGGCATCCGGTGTGCCCGCTGGCCGAGCTGGAGCGCGGCTGGGGCGAGGCGGCCCTGATCACCAACGATCACGGCGAACCGGTGCAGGTCGCACTCTTCCGGCTGGACGACGATGCCGTCTACGCGACCGGCAACGCCGACCCGGCGACCGGCGCACCGGTGATGGCGCGCGGCATCCTCGGCTCCCGCGGCGAGGCGCCGACGGTGGCGTCGCCGCTGCACAAGCAGGTCTACGACCTCCGCACCGGCGCCGGCCTGACCGACCCCGGCCTGGCCCTGCCGACGTACCCGACCCGGCTCACCGACGGGCTGATCGAGATCGGTCTGTCCTAGGGCGTGTCTGATCAGCGGATCAGGCAGAACGGGTGGCCGGCCGGGTCGAGGTAGACCCGGAAGCCGCCGTCCTTGGACGGCTGGTGGTCGTGCCGTCGGGCGCCGATGGCCAGCACGGCAGGCTCGGCCGCGTCGATGTCGCCGACCGAGAAGTCGAGATGGAACTGCTGCGGATGGCCGCCGCCGGGCCAGGTCGGAGTCACCCAGTCCTCGATCTGCTGGAAGGCCAACGCCGGCCGGCCGTCGGGATTCTCGGCACTGATGCCACCGCCGGGCGGCCGCAGTGTCGCCCAACCACGGTCGGAGCCGTCCTCCAGCGGCCAGCCGAGCAGCTCGCCGTAGAACCGGCCGAGCTCCAGCGCGTCCGGGCAGTCCAGGATGATCAGATCGAGTAGCGGCTTGTGCGCCGTCGGTGTCGTCATGCCCGGCAACGTAATCGCTGATCCGGACGATCGGCTTCCGGATCTGGGTTCCCGCGCCGCGATCGGATGGATTGTCGGCGGTGCCGCGTAGCGTCCGGGGTCAGCGCGATCGACGGAAGGAGCTGCCCGATGTACGACGGCGCGATCATCCTGGAGAGCCTCCGGGTCGGCACCGACCTGACCGGGTTCCCTTTGATCACCCGGAAGCTGAGCCGGTACGCAGCGAACGGCACCTCGGCCGACCAGCCGAAGGTCTGGTCGGTGCTCGAGTTCGAGGTCGACGACGCGCGGACGGTCGCGTTGGCCGACGCACTGGCCGGGATCCTCGATCAACCGGGCTGGTATGCCGACTTCCACAACGACGAGGAGATCTTCGTGATCTTCCCCGGCCGGGTGTTCCGCTACCGGCGCGGTGATCAGGACCGGCGGGCCGAGGCCCAGCGGCACGGCAGGACCCTGGCGATCCCGGAGCCGCAGCTCGACTGGGCCGACTGAGCTCAGCCGGCGCGGGGTCGGCGGTTGCTGACCGAACGGCGGGTGACCCGTGCGTTCTGCACCCGGACGCATGACACCTCGCGGCTGCCGCCGGCGCCCCGGCGGCGACAGGCTCGATGCATGATCAGCTTCCGTCTCCCGGCCCTGAGCCGCCGCTGGGTCCCGTGGCAGGACCGAGCCACCCGCGCCGACAAGGCCCTGCTGGCCGCCATCAGCGGCGCCGCCGTGGTCAGCCTGGTGGTGCGACCGCTGCGACCGTTCTTGATCGCGTCGCATCCGGTCGCCCTGGAGTTCCTCAACGGCGGGCCAGTGACGATCGGGGCAGCGGCCGCGTTCGCCCGGGTCGGCGAGCTGCCGCTGTGGCTGGTCGTGGTCGCCGGGGTGGTCGGCATGATCAAGCTGGACTGGCTGATCTGGTGGGCCGGTCGGCAGTGGGGCCGCGGGATCATCGGCTACTTCACCACCGCCGAACGCGCCCAGCGATACGCCGACCGGGCCCGCACCGTCCGGCCGTGGGTGATCCGGGCCGCGATCGTCGCGGCGGCGCTGCCGGGGGTGCCGAGCCCGCTGGTGTTCGCGCTGGCCGGTTGGACCCGGGTGCGGCTGATCACCTTCCTCGCCCTGGACGCGGTGGGCGCGCTGCTGATCACCGGCCTGGTGACCGCGCTCGGCTACAGCCTGGGCCAGCAGGCGGTGGACGTGGTCGTACTGGTCGAAAAGTACGCGGGCTGGTTCAGCCTGACGATCATCGCCACCGCTGTGCTGCTCCCGCTGATCAAGAAGGGGATCCGCAGGATCCGCCGGCGCTGACGCCTGCTCAGCCAGCAGACCGAGGGAGTGGAGGGTTCGTTCCCTGAGCCTGTCGAAGGGCCGAGGTGATCTTGCTTGCCCTTCGACAGGCTCAGGGAACGAAACCCTCGCACTCCGACTGTCCCTTTCGAGGGCACCGAAACGGGCCGACCATGATCGGAACCGCCCTTGACAGCCGCGATGATCGGCGCCTAGACAGGTCGGGATGGCTACTCACACCTGGCCCGTTCTCCGCTCCTTCGACGCCGCCCACCTGGACCGGATCGCGTTGCCGCTCGGTGGCATCGGCACCGGCACGATCAGTCTCGGCGGCCGCGGCGATCTGCGCGACTTCGAGCTCGGCAACCGGCCGGCCAAGGGGTTCCGGCCGGCGACCGGCTTCTTCGCCGTCCGGGCCCGGGCCGCCGATGGCTCGGCCCAGGCCTTGGTCGTGGAAGGTCCACTGCCGCTTCGGCTGTACGAGGGAGCGTTCGGGTCGCCGGCGGCCAATCACGGTCTGCCCCGGTTCGCCGACGCCGAGTTCGACGCGGCCTATCCGTTCGGCCAGGTGCGGCTGAGTGATGCCGGCTTCCCGGTCCGGGTCACCCTGCAGGGCTTCAATCCGCTGGTCTTCGGCGAGGTCGACCGGAGCAGCCTGCCGGTCGCCGTACTGCGGCAGCGGCTGGTCAACCCGACCGAGTCGCCGGTCGAGGCCACCGTCGCCCTGAGTCTGAGCAACTTCGTCGGCGCCAACGGCACCGAGGACCTGACCGGCGGCAACGTGAACCGGTTCCGCGACGGCGCCGACCTGGCCGGCATCACCATGACCGCGCCCGGGCTGGATCCGGCGGCCGAGTCGGCCGGCGAGTTCACCCTGGCCCTGATCCGTCCGGGCGACCGGGACTCGGTCAGTCACCGGCTGGGCTGGGCCGACCTCAGCTGGGGCAACTCGCTGCTCGACTTCTGGGACGACCTGCTCGACGACGGACGGCTGGAGCCGCGGACCAGCGCCGCGGACCGGCCGGTCGCCTCGCTGGCCGGGTCGGTCACCCTGCCCCCGGGCGCCGTCGCCGACCTGACCTTCCTGCTCAGCTGGTCGTTCCCCAACCGCCGGGCCTGGCGGTCCACCGACGGCGGCGGCGTCAACGACTACGCCGACGACATCGTCGGCGGCCCGGCGGACGCTCGAATTCTGCTGGATCCCGGGCGGCTGGGACGCCGACATCGACGGGGTGATGGAGGGCGTCCAGCACAACACGATGGACGTCGAGTACTACGGCCCCAACCCGCAGCTGGGCGCCTGGTATCTGGCGGCGCTGCGAGCCAGTGCTGAGCTGGCCGAGGCGGTCGGTGAGCCGGAGTTCGCGGCCACCTGCCGCCGGCTGGCCGACTCGGGCGCGGCCTGGATCGACCAGCACCTGTTCAACGGTGACTACTACCGGCACGAGGTACGCGGCGTCGCCAGTGTGGACGGCATCGCGCCGGGCCTGCGGCATCGCAGCATGGGCTCGGCCGACACCGCTGATCCGGACCTGCAGCTCGGCGACGGCTGCCTGGTCGATCAACTGGTCGGCGAGTACGCGGCCCGGCTGGCCGGGCTCGGCGGAGTGCTCGACCCGGGCCAGGTCCGGACGGCGCTGGAGAGCGTGCACCGGCGCAACTTCGGCCGCGGCTTCGGGCACCACTTCAACCACCTGCGCAGCTTCGTCCTCGGTGATGAGTCCGGCGTGGTGATGTGCAGCTACGACCCCGAGCGGCGGCCGGAGCCGGACGCTCCGGGTGCCGGCGGATCGCCGGGCCTTCTGGACCAGCGGCGATGCCTTCGGCCGTTGGCAGCCCGGGACCGGTACGGAGCCGGGCACGCTGCGGGTGGTGCACGGAACGCTCGAGCTGGAGTCGCTGGTGGTCGGCGCGGATCGGTGGACGCCGCCCGAGGCCCGGCTCACGCCGGATCGGCCGTGGCAACTCGTTCCATGATCAACAACGGCTGACCGATCGGCCGGCCGGGATCCCGTCCAGAAAGAGGTCGGTCGGCCCTCGACCGAGCCTGCGGGTACTCGGGAGAGCCGACCTAGGAAGAAGATTAGCGGCGCAATCCTCGCCCGAAGATCAACATCGGCTCAAGGTTTGCCTAAGTCATGATCACCATGCTCAAGCCCGGTCCGACCCGGCCGAATCATGCCCGCCCGGCCGGAATCCCCCGGGACAGTTCAGCGGCCTGCCGCAGCGCCTCGATCATGCTGTCGGCGGACGCCCGGCCGGTGCCGGCGATGTCGAACGCGGTGCCGTGATCGACCGAAGTCCGGATCACCGGCAGGCCGACGGTGATGTTGACGCCGGCCTCGATCCCGAGCACCTTGACCGGGCCGTGGCCCTGGTCGTGATACATCGCCACGATCAGGTCGTAATCGCCCCGGCCGGCCAGGAAGAACGCCGTGTCGGCCGGCAGCGGGCCGTGCGCGTCGATCCCGTCGGCGCGGACCGCGGCGATCGCCGGTTCGATCTTGGTCGCCTCTTCGCCGTAGCCGAACAGGCCGTTCTCGCCGGCGTGCGGGTTGATCGCGCAGACGCCGATCTTCGGCCGCTCCAGGCCGGCGCTGATCATGGCGGCCTGACCCCGGCGGATGGTGCGCTCCACCAGTCCCGGCTCGATCAGCGCGATCGCGTCCAGCAGGCCGACATGGGTGGTCACGTGGATCACCTTCACCTTCGGCGTGGACAGCATCATCGACACCTCCGGGGTGCCGGTGAGGTCGGCCAGCAGCTCGGTGTGCCCGGGGAAGATGTGACCGCCGGCGTGCAGTGCCGCCTTGTTGATCGGCGCGGTGCAGATCGCCGCCACGTCGCCCCGGACGGCCAGCTCGGCGGCGACCCGGATGTACTGGTACGCGGCGTCGCCAGCGACCGGGCTGATCTTGCCCCAGGGCAGCTCGGCCGGCACCAGACCGAGATCGATCGTGTCAATCCGGCCGGCGGTGAAGGTCGCCTGATCCAGGTTGTCGATCACGGCGATCTCGATCGGCAGGCCGAGGATCCCCGCTGCCTGCCGGAGCCGGCCCGCGTCGCCGATCAGCACCGGTCGGCAGCTCCGGGCCACCTCCGCGCCGGCCAACGCGCCGACGCAGATCTCCGGCCCGATGCCGGCCGGGTCGCCCATGGTCACGGCGACGAGCGGGAGGGTGGACGAACTGTCGGAGATCATGACGGCACCGGCCTTCCGGAGAGGGGAGCTGCGTGGGTCAGGTGGGCAAGGATGCGGACCAACGAATCGGCGGCACCGAAGCTGCCCGGCCGAGTGACGACGGTCCGCCCGTCGTCGCAGCGCAGGGCGACGGCCCCGTGCTGGATCTCCGCCGTCACCTCGAGCGTGATCACCCCGAGCCGATCCAACACCGCCCGCGCCGTCTGCCCGCCACTGAGCACCAGCGGCACCGTCGACTCGCCTGCGACCCGCACCGTGAGCTCGGCCAACTCGGCCACCAGCCGGGGATCGTCCGACCCGGCGAGGTGATCGCCGACGACCGGATCCGCACGGCCGGTGACCGGACCGGGATCGCCCTCGAGCAGGCCGGCAGCAGAACCAGGCGTGGGCAGTCGGATCACGGCTGACCGGCCGGTGGCGAGCTGGTCGCGGAGCTCGGCGGCCGTGCCGGCTGCCCAGCCGGCCGGTGGGCGGGTCAGGACGCGGATCCGTGAATCCGCCGCGGTCAGCTCGTGGACCTGGCGGCGGGCGGACGGAGCCGCGGTGCCGAGCACGCAGAGCACGGGTCCGGTGCTGGTCGGACTTCGCGGCACCGCTGGCCCGGGCGGCAACCGCCGGGCCAGCGCCGCGATCAGGCCGGCGGCGCCCGCGAACCGCACGCCCGGCAGCCGCGACGCGGCCTCGACGATCCGGTCCAGGTCGGCCTCGTCCGTGGCGTCGCAGATCGCGATCTTGCCGCGAGCGGTCGCCGCCCCGAGCCGGTCGGCCAGATCCGCGACGTCGGCCAGCGCGGGGATCGACTCGGCGGGCAGCGGCGCGATCAACTCGCGCAGCGGGCGACCGCCGATCACCCGGCCCCGGTCGTACCCGATCCCGTCGGCCACGATCCGGTCCTGCACCGGCAGCGCCGGCGTGAAGACGACGGGATAGCGCGCCGGCTCCAACGCCGCCAGGTGCGGCACCAGCCGACCGCGGAGCAGCGAGTCGAGCTTCAGCACCACCCGGCCCGCGGCCAGGTCCTTGATCACAGCGGCCGCCCGAGCCCTGGCCTGCTCCGGCGTCAGCTGGCGCGTATCGGTATCCACCACCCGGATTGCCCCGGCGTCCGGCAGCGACCGGAGACCGATCCGCACCGCGTACCCGTTCCGGTGGAACACCGCTGCGGACTCGGCCGAGCCGGACAGATCGTCCCCGATGATCACCAGTTCCGGCGCGGTCACGGGCTCGGCAACGATCATGGAGTCCGGCGACGATGTCATCTGCCTCCTCCTCCGACCGGCAGGGCCAAGGCTATCGACCGCCCGGATCCCGGGTCGGCTCGGGGTGGAGGCTTGGGTGTTCGTTCCCTGAGCCTGTCGAAGGGCAGGATGATCGCGGGCTCATCGGGCTTACGAAATGGTTCTCGGCTCATCCGGCCCGCCCTTCGACAGGCTCAGGGAACGAACACCCAAACCTCCACACCACCAGTCTGCGCCGATCGACCAGTCCCGTTCGCGGAGTCCCGGGCGCAGCGAAGGACCCGGCTCGGGGGTTTACCGAGCCGGGTCCGGGGGTCGCTGCCGTGGGGCAGGTCAGACGTTGTGCTGATACAGGTTGTACTTCTGCATCATCGAGATGATCTTGCTCGCGTAGTCCGGATCGGTGGCGTAGCCCGCCTTGTGCACCTCACCGATGAACTGGTCCGGGTCGCCGGTGACGTTGAACGCCGCGGCGTACCGGGAGTTGTTCTTCAGGAAGTGCCCGTGATCACGGAACGAGTCGGTCGAGTTCGCGTAGCCGCGGAACAGCGCGACCACGTCATGGCAACCACTGGCGTCGCACTCCTGGGTCACCAACTCCGGCACACCGGTTGGCGATCGGACCCTTGTCCGCCCCGCACTTGATGCCGAAGTAGGCGTTGCCGTCCTTGGTCAGCGAGGACTCACCCCAGGCGGACTCGAGCGCGGCTTGCGCCATCGCCACCGAGGCCGGGACCCCGAACTCCTGATCCCCCGCCTGGGCCGGGCCCTTGGCCGCCTCGAAGAACGCGGCCGGATCCTGGGCGCTCGCGGTGCCGGTGGTGCCGGACCATGCCCGCCGCCAGTCCGATCACCGCCAGACAACCCGCCAGCACCCGCCACAACCCGTTCTTGACCACCATCAATCCTCTCCTCGTCGATCGGCGGTCGGTCAGCCGTTGATCTTGGCGACCAGCTGATCGATGGCCGGGTCACCCGGCGGCTTGTTCAGCTCGAAGTGCATCTCGTCCTTCGTGCCGCTGTAGTCGCCGCCCCAGCGGACCGCCGGGCCGCAGAAGTTGAGGATCGCGCGGATCGCGTCCACCTGCGGTCCGGTGAAGGTGCCGGCCGAGCCCTGCGGGTGCTTCGGTGCGTTGAAGTCGAGCGCCGTACCGCTGGAATGGTTGGAGAGCTCCGGCCCGTCACCGATGGTCCGGTAGTTGAACCCCCAGCAACCCGGGTCGATCAGACCCTCGACGGTCGCGACGTACTGCCGGGCGATGTAGCCGAGAATGACCTCCGGCGGCCCGGGCGCCACCCCCGCCGGGAACTTGATGCCACCCACATTGAAGTCACGGTTCACATTCAGGTCGGGCGCGGCCGGCCACCCGTTCTGGGACGCCGCGGCCATCGCTGTCTGCGCACCCACCAGCCCGGCGCCGGCCACTCCCAGGCTCGTAATCCCGATCCCCCGCAGGAAGCCACGACGCTGGAAGGACCGCGTCCGAAGCGTTGCTCCATGATCGTTACACATCGGTCAATTCCTCCTTGGTGCTGTGATCTGGTCAGTTGTGCTGTACGTCTCCGAGTCAACAGCTCCGATCTGGCAGGAATCTGGCACGTATCTGGAGGGACATGTAAATTATGAACATCGCTCGGGGTTTCGGACCCGGACAGACGTGAATCCGGCCCGGCCGAAGCCGAACCGGATCCCTGTCGTGGCCGTGGTCAGGCGTTAGGCGAGCAACTTCTGCCAGGTCTTCGGGCCGACGATGCCGTCCGCCGTCAGGCCGTTCTTCTGCTGGAAGTCGACTACCGCGGCCTTGGTCTTGGCGCCGAACACGCCGTCCGCGGTCAGGCCGTAGTTACCCTGCTCGTTCAGCGCGTTCTGCGCCTCGGTCACCGCCGCACCCTTGCTGCCTTCCTTGATCGTCGGCTTGCTCGGGGTGCCGCCGCCACCAGCGTTGTACTGATACAGATTGTACTTCTGCATCATCGAGATGATCTTGGTCGAGTAGTCCGGATCGGTGGCGTACCCGGCCTTGTGCACCTCACGGATGAACTGGTCCGGATCCTTGGTGAAATTGAACGCCGCGGCATACCGCGAGGTGTTCTTCAGCAGGTGCCCGTGATCACGGAACGAGTCGGTCGAGTTGGCGTAGCCGCGGAACAACGCGACCACGTCGTGACAGCCGCTCGCGTCGCACTCCTGGGTCACCTTCTCGATGCACCGGTTCGCGATCGGACCCTTGTCGTCACCACACTTGATGCCGAAGAAGGCGTTGCCCTCCTTGGTCAGCGAGGACTCACCCCAGGACGACTCCAACGCCGCCTGCGCCATCGCCACCGAGGCCGGCACGCCGAACTCCTTCTCTCCGGCCTGGGCCGGGCCCTTGGCGGTCTCGAAGAACGCCGCCGGATCCTGCGCACTGGCCGGTCCGGCCGTCCCGATCGTCATCCCGACGGCCAGGGTGAGTCCGGCGACGAAGCCGACCGTCAGTCGGATGATCTTGGTCATGGACTTCATGATCTTCTCCCTTCGGCGTCGATGATCAGGCGTTCAGCTTGGCCCAGGTCTTCGGGCCGACGATGCCGTCCGCCGTCAGGCCGTTCTTCTTCTGGAAGTCGATCACCGCGGCCTTGGTCTTGGCGCCGAACACGCCGTCGGCGACCAGCCCGTAATTGCCCTTCTTGTTCAGCAGGTTCTGGGCGTTCTTGACCGCGTCGCCCTTGCTGCCTTCCTTGATCGTCGGCGGCGGGGGCGGCGTGCCACCGATCTTGGCCACCAGGGCGTCGATCGCGCCGTCACCCGGGGGCTTGTTCAGCTCGAAATGCATCTCGTCCACCGTGCCGGAGTAGTCCCCGCCCCAGCGGACGGCCGGCCCGCAGTAGTCCAGGATCGCCCGGATCGCACCCACCTGGGCCGCGTTGAAGGTGCCTGCCTTGCCCTGCGGATGCTTCGGCGCGTTGAAGTCCAGCGCCGTACCGCTGGAATGGTTGGACAGCGTCGTGCCGCCGCCGATCGGCCGGTAGTTGAAGCCCCAACAACCCTCGCCGAGCGGCTCGACCGTTTCCGCGTACCGCTTGGCCACGAAGCCGAGGATGGTCTCCGGCGCTCCCGGCGCCACGCCCTGCGGGAACTTCACCCCGCCGACGTTGAAGTCACGGTTCACGTTCAGGTTCTCCGCGGCCGGCCAGCCGTTCTGCGACGTCGCCGCCAGGGCAGCCTGGGTGCCGACCATCCCGGCGCCGACCACGCCCAGGCCCGCGATCCCGATCCCCCGGAAGAACGTTCGTCGGTGGAGCGACCGCGTCGCCAGCGATTCGCCATGGTGATTACACATCGTCAATCTCCTCCATCGCTGAGTCACGTCTGTTGTGCTCGTGAGGCGAGTCAACGCGATGGGTCTGGCATGGATCTGGCACCGATCTGGCAACGCGACGCCAGATCGACGCCCGACGAAGATCAGGGAACGGCGCGCAACGGCGGCGTCCGGCGACCACCGACCTCCGCCGCCAGCTCTCGGGCGTACTGCCGGACGAAGCCGCCGCACCAGTAGCGGTGTCCCCGCCCGGTCCGGGCGCCGCGGACCTCGATCAGCCGGGCGTCGACCAGATCCTCCAGCAGTTCCCCGGCGGTGTCCTCGGCGATGCCGAGCCAGCCGGCCAGATCGGCGGACCGACAGGACTCGGCGTCGTTCCGACCGAGCGCGACCAGGGCCGACACTGACGATGGCGACAGCCCGGCCCGGGCCCGGTCCAGGGATCGGCGCAGCCCGTGACTGCCCGCGGCCAGCTCGGCCAACCGGCGTCCCGGGTCGGCATACCGCCCGGCGGTGTCGGCCAGGGTGCGGTGCGGGTGGGTCGACACCTGGCGGGCGGCCAGCAGCACCGCGCCCGGCCGGCCCTCACACCGCTCCAGCAACGCGTCGGTGGCGGCGGGCTCGGCGGCGACCCGGTCGGTGCCGATGATCGAGATCAGCAGCCGGCGGCCGGCCGCCGGGCCCAACGGAGCGAGATCGATCATGGGTTGGCCGATCAGATCGGGGTGCGGACCCGAACCGGTGATCAGCACCGCGGCGCCGCGCGCGGTCGGCAGCAGCGCGGCCAGCGACTGCCGCGGCTCGACGTTGTCGAAGCACCAGAGGATCCGCTTGTCGGCGCCGAGGGAGCGCAACAGCGCCGCCTGATCGACCAGCCGGTCCGGTTGTTCGGCGACCGGCAGCCCGAGGTCGGCCGTCGCGCCGAGCTCGGCCACCGCCGGCACCAGCGCGGCGGCGACGTCGTCCTCGCGCAGCCCGGTCAGGTCCAGATAGACCTGCCCGTCGGGGAACGCGTGCTGGATCCGGTTCGCCGCGGCGGCCGCGAGCGCGGACTTGCCGACCCCCGGTGCGCCGGTGATCATGACGACTGCCGGGCCGTCGGCGGGCCCGGTCAGCCGCCCGGTCAGCTGGTCCAGCTCGGCCTCGCGGCCGGCGAACTCGGCCGGCGGCAACGGCAACTGCCGCGGGCCGGCCGATGGCACGGAGGGGCCGCCGGTCGGGGTGATCGGAGAGGTGATGGGCGGTGGCGACGCCTGGTGCCGGGTCGGTTCGGCAGCCGGGCTGCGCCGCACCGGGTCCTCGCCGCTCAGGTCCAGGGCGACCTGGAACGCCGTCGCCAGCCGGTCCGAAGGCGCCGCCCCCAGCTCGTCGGCGAGCCGTGCCCGGGTCTCCTCCATCAGCCGCAGCGCCTCGGCCGCCCGGCCGGTCCGGGCCAGTGCCTCGATCCGCCAGGCGATCACCGGCTCGTCGTACGGCGACTGCTCGGCCAGCCGGGTCAGCACCGGCAGCAGTTGACTCCAGTCCGGCAACTCGCCCGGCCGGGTCGCGTCCGGCCGCGCGCCATCGACGACGGCCTCGCAGATCGTCCGGACATCGTCCCAGCCCGCCTGGATCGCCGCGTTCAGCCAGGCCGGCTCGTCCTCGTCGGCCGGGCCGGCGCCGGCCGACCGCTCACCGACCAGGCTCAACGCGGCCGCGGCGCGGGTCCGGGCGGTGCGGTCCGGGCGGTGCCGCAGCTCCTCGGCACGGTCGGCCAGCTCGGCCAGGTCGCAGCCCAGCACCGCGAGATTGAGCCGGTAGCCGTCCTCGGACCGCGGGATCGGCGAGAAGCCGTTGTCGTCGGCGCCGACGATCAGCGGGGCCAGTTGGGATCGAAGCCTGGTGGCGTGCGTGCTCAGCAGCTCGTACGCCGTGCGCGGCGGGCGGCTGTCCCAGAGGGCGGCAACGAGGTCGTTGCGGCTCACCACTGCTCCGCGATGACAGGCCAGCCGCAACAGCAATCGCCGCTGCAGCCGACTCCTCATCGGCACCGGTTCCCCGTCGAATACGACCGTTGGTTCCCGGAGCACGTTGACCCGCAGACGTCCGTCGCTGCCAACGGTCGTCATAGCTCCATTCCTATTGCATCACCCGGCCAACTGCCACTCTCCGTCGGCGGCGATCGGTCGGCGTCGCCGAAAGTTCATCCTGACCAGCGCCGAGTTGGCGCACCGGCCAGGACCGAATTGGCAGCCGGGGCCGAATTCGCCGGCCGGTCAGGCGAGCAGCTTGGCCCAGGTCTGCGGGCCGACGATCCCGTCGGCGGTCAGCCCGTTCTTGGACTGGAAGTCGATCACCGCCGCCTTGGTCGCCGCCCCGAAGATGCCGTCCACCACCAGGCCGTAGTCGCCCTTCGCGTTCAGCGCGGTCTGGGCCTGCTTGACCGCCTCGCCCTGGCTGCCTTCCTGGATCGTCGGCGGCGGGGGCGGGGTGCCGCCGATCTTGGCCACCAGCGCGGCGATGGACGCATGGCCGGGCGGCCGGTTCAGTTCGAAGTGCATCTCGTCCGCGGTGCCGGTGTAGTCACCGCCCCAGCGGACCACGCCCTCGCAGTAGTCGAGGATGGCCCGGATCGCCGACACCTCGCCGGCGGTGAAGGTGCCCCGGCTGCCCTGCGGGTGGTTCGGCGCGTTGAAGTCCAGGGCGGTGCCGCTGGCGTGGTTGGACAGCGTGGTGCCGCCGCCGATCGGCCGGTAGTTGAAGCCCCAGCAGCCCGGAGTGATCAACGGCTCCACGGTCTGCGCGAATCGGGTCGCGACGAAGCCGAGGATCGTGTTCGGGGCGTTCAGCGCGACGCCCTGCGGAAACTTCACCCCGCCGACGTTGAAGTCGCGGTTCAGCGGCAGGTCCTCGGCCGCCGGCCAGCCGTTCTGCGACGTCTCGGCCGCGGCGAGCTGGGTGCCCAGCAGGCCGGCGCCCGCTACGCCCAGGCCGGCGATGCCGACGCCGCGGAGAAAGCCGCGACGACGCAGGAAGGGGGTACGGGTTTGAATCGGGCTCAGGTGGTCAGGTTCGGCACACATCGTTGTCTCCTCGCAGGCAGCTGTGACTTCCCAACCTGAGTCAACCCTGTGAGGGAGGTTTCCGCCAGGGCCCAGGGCCCTAACGGATCAGAACAGCAGCGGATCGACCGCGGCGGCGACGAAGAGCAGCGCGAGGTAGGAGTTGGACCAGTGGAACAGCCGCATCGGCTTCAGGCCGGCGTCGGTCTCGCCGCGCGCGGCCCGGCGGGCCAGCAGGGTCGCCTCGACCATCAGCGCCGCGCCGAGCACCCCGGCCACCAGCGGATAGAGCCAGCCGGTCCCGGCCACCGGCCAGAGCAGCAGCGACACGGCGACCGTGGCCAGTGAGTAGATCCAGATCCGCTTCGCCACCACCGGCGCCGACTTGACCACCGGCAGCATCGGTACGTCGGCCGCCGCGTAGTCCTCCCGGTAGCGGATCGCCAGCGCCCAGGTGTGCGGCGGCGTCCAGAGGAAGACGACGGCGAACAGGATGAACGGCGGCCAGTCCAGCGACCCGGTGACGGCGGTCCAGCCGATCAGCGGCGGGAAGCAGCCGGCGATGCCACCCCAGACGATGTTCTGCGAGGTGCGGCGCTTCAGCCAGAGGGTGTAGACGAAGATGTAGAACGCGTTCGCGCCGAGCGCCAGGAAGGCCGACAGCCAGTTCACGGCCAAGCCCAGCCAGAGGGTGGAGATCACCCCGAGGACGGCACCGAAGATCGTCGCGGCCCGCGGTCCGACCGCGTGCCGGGGCAGCGGCCGGCGCCGGGTCCGGCGCATCTGCTCGTCGATGTCGCGGTCCAGGACGCAGTTGAAGACGTTGGCACTCGCAGCCGCAAGGGTGCCGCCGACCAGGGTCAGCGCGACCAGCGCCAGCGACGGAACTCCCCCGGCCGCCAGGAACATGGCCGGCACGGTGGTGACCAGCAGCAGTTCGATGATCCGCGGCTTGGTCAGCCCGACGTAGGCGGCCAGCACGTCGCGGAGCCGTACCTGCCGCGATTCGTCCGGCGCAGGCAGCACGTCGGATCGGGGCTCGGTCACCGTTGCCGGACCGGACACCTCGACGCTCGTCACAGGCCTGTCTCGCTCACTCGTGCTGGGGGTCGTCTTGCGACGGAGATCGCCGGAAATGGCGGGCCGCCGCCAGGCAGTCTAAGACCCTGCAAACGATGGGTGCACATTCGCCCCGGCCCATGCCTGGCCCGGAGGTCGCCGGAGGTGCGCTCCGAGTAGGCTCAGGCCTGCACTCTTTCGGGGTCCCCGCGGAACGTGGAGCGAAGCGGAGCGTTTCGTGGGGTGACTTTCGACGCCGGACCGAGCAAGGGGACCCGAGTGACACACACCACACAAACCGCAAAGCTGCCGGAGGGCTGGACCGAGCTCGACGCCAAGGCGATCGACACCGTACGGGTGCTCGCCGCGGACGCCGTGCAGAAGGTCGGCAACGGACATCCGGGCACGGCGATGAGCCTGGCGCCGGCGGCGTACCTGCTGTTCCAGAAGGTGATGCGGCACAACCCCGCGGATCCGACCTGGCTCGGCCGGGACCGGTTCGTGCTGAGCTGCGGCCATTCCAGCCTGACCCTCTATCTGCAGCTGTTCCTCGGCGGCTTCGGTCTCGAACTGGCCGACCTCGAGGCGCTGCGGACCTGGGGCTCCAAGACGCCGGGCCATCCCGAGCACGGGCACACCGCCGGGGTGGAGACCACCACCGGCCCGCTCGGCCAGGGCGTCGGCAACGCGGTGGGGATGGCGATGGCCGCCCGCCGCGAGCGCGGCCTGTACGACCCGGACGCCGCCCCGGGCAGCTCTCCTTTCGATCATCAGATCTACGTGTTCGCCTCCGACGGTGACATCGAGGAGGGCATTTCCAGCGAGGCGTCCTCGCTGGCTGCGACCCAGCGGCTCGGCAACCTGACGATGATCTACGACAGCAACAAGATCTCGATCGAGGACGACACCAACATCGCCCTCTCCGAGGACACCGCGGCCCGCTACGCCGCATACGGCTGGCACGTGCAGACGGTCGACTGGACCAACGGCGGCACCAGCTACGTCGAGGATGTGGCGGCGCTCGACGCGGCGTTGCAGACGGCCCGCGAGACGACCGACCGGCCCAGCTTCATCGAGTTGAAGACGATCATCGGCTGGCCGGCGCCGAGTGCCCAGGGCACCGGTGGCGCGCACGGCAGCGCGCTCGGCGAGGACGAGGTCGCCGCGACCAAGAAAGTGCTCGGCTTCGATCCGGCCGAGTCCTTCGTGGTCGCCGACGAGGTGCTGGCGCACACCCGCAAGCTGATCGAGCGCGGCAGCGCCGCCGAGGCGGAGTGGCAGCAGAGCTTCGATGCCTGGGCCGCCGCCAACCCGGAGCGCAAGGCGCTGCTGGACCGGCTGAGCACCCGGACGCTGCCGGATGATCTTGCTGCCGCCTTCCCGACCTTCGATGCCGACCCGAAGGGACTGGCCACCCGGGCGGCCTCCGGCACGGTGCTGAACGCGCTGGCCGACGTGCTGCCCGAGTTGTGGGGCGGTTCGGCCGATCTGGCCGGCTCCAACAACACGACGATGGACGACCAGCCGAGCTTCCTGCCCGATGACCGCCAGTCCAAGAAATTCCCGGGCAACCCGTTCGGCCGGACACTGCACTTCGGCATCCGGGAGCACGCGATGGGTTCGATCATGAACGGCATCGCGCTGCACGGCGGCACCCGGCCGTACGGCGGCACGTTCCTGGTCTTCAGCGACTACATGCGTCCGGCGGTCCGGCTGGCGGCGCTGATGAAGCTGCCGGTCACCTTCGTCTGGACGCACGACTCGATCGGCGTCGGCGAGGACGGCCCGACCCACCAGCCGGTCGAGCAGTTGGCCGCGCTGCGCGCCATCCCCGGCCTCGACGTGGTCCGGCCGGGCGACGCCAACGAGACGGCCGTGGCCTGGGCGACGATCCTGCAGCACACCGACCGGCCGGCCGGTCTGGCACTGACCCGGCAGAACATTCCGACCTACCCGCGCGGCGAGGAGGGCTTCGCCGACGCGTCCGGCGTGGCCCGCGGCGGCTACGTCCTACGGGACAGCGAGGGCACCCCGGACGTGATCTTGATCGGCACCGGCTCCGAGGTGCAGCACGCGGTAGCCGCCCAAGATCAACTCAAGGCCAAGGGAATAGCGGCCCGGGTGGTCTCGTTGCCGTGTAAGGAATGGTTCGACGCCCAGGACGACGACTATCGCGACTCGGTGATCCCGCCGCAGGTGCGGGCCCGGGTCAGCGTGGAGGCCGGCGTCCGTCAGGGCTGGCGGGAGCTGGTCGGCGACGCCGGCCGGATCGTCAGCATCGACCACTACGGCGCGAGCGCCGCGGCCGGCACGGTGTTCAAGGAGTTCGGGTTCACCCCCGAGGCTGTTGCCGCGGCCGCCGAGGACAGCATCGCGGCGGCCAAGGCGCTGTCCGGGCCGGCCCCGACTCACACGGCCGCCTCCGGTCCGATCGGTCCGGGGGACGATGCGGCGAATCCCGGCTCGGCCACCAACGATCGCTAATCACCCTTCACGAGGAGCAACTGGCATGACCGATCGACTCAAGGCGCTGGCCGAGGCCGGCGTATCGATCTGGCTCGATGATCTTTCCCGGGAGCGCCTGAAGACCGGCAATCTGGCCGAGCTGGTCGAGAAGTCGCACGTGGTCGGCGTGACCACGAACCCCACGATCTTCGCCTCGGCGCTGGGCAAGGGCTCGGCGTACGACGAGCAGATGAAGGCGTTGGCGGCGGCCGGAAAGTCGACGGCGGAGGCGATCACCGCGATCACCACGGACGACGTCCGGCACGGCTGCGACGTGCTGACCGCGACCGCGGCGGCCACCGACGGCGTGGACGGCCGGGTCTCGATCGAGGTCGAGCCCGGGCTGGCGAACGACACCGACGGCACCATCGCCCAGGCCAAGGAGCTGTGGGTGCTGGTGGACCGGCCGAACGTCTTCATCAAGATCCCGGCGACCGAGGCCGGGCTGGCGGCGATCACCGCGGCCACCGCCGAGGGGATCAACGTGAACGTGACGTTGATCTTCGCGCTGGAGCGGTATCGGGCGGTGATCGATGCCTACCTGACCGGGCTGGAGCAGGCCGCTGCGGCCGGTCATGATCTGTCCCGGATCCATTCGGTGGCGTCGTTCTTCGTCTCCCGGGTGGACACCGAGGTCGATCAGCGGCTGGACAAGATCGGCAGTGAGCTCGCCACCGCGCTGCGCGGCAAGGCCGCGATCGCGAACGCGCGGCTGGCGTACGCACTGTTCGAGAAGGAGTTCGGCGGCGAGCGGTTCGCCGCCCTGGCAGCTAAGGGGGCCAGGAAGCAGCGTCCGCTGTGGGCCTCCACCGGGGTCAAGGACCCGAGCTACCCGGACACGCTCTACCTCACCGAGCTGGTCGTCGCCGATACCGTGAACACGATGCCGGAGAAGACCATGAAGGCCTTCGCCGATCATGGTGAGATCCGTGGCGACACGGTGACCGGGACCGCCGACGATGCGCAGGCGGTGCTGGACGGGCTGGCCGAGCTGGGCATCGACTACGACGACGTCGTGGCCGTGCTGGAGCAGGAGGGGGTCGAGAAGTTCGCCGCCTCCTGGTCCGAGCTGGAAGAAACGGTCACCGACGCTCTCGACGCCGCCAAGTCCGCCTCATGATCACCGAGGACCGGCCCAATCCGCTGCGCGATCCGCAGGATCGCCGGCTGCCCCGGATCGCCGGGCCGTGCGTCCTGGTGATCTTCGGGGTCACCGGCGACCTGTCGACCAAGAAGCTGATGCCGGCCGTCTACGACCTGGCCAACCGCGGCCTGCTGCCCCCCGGCTTCGCGCTGGTCGGCTTCGCCCGGCGGGAATGGGAGCACCAGGACTTCGCCAAGATCGTGCACGACGCGGTCAAGCAGCATGCCCGGACCCCGTTCCGCGAGGAGGTCTGGAAGCAGCTGTCGGAGGGCATCCGGTTCGTCCGCGGTGAGCTTGGCGACGACGAGGCCTTCGAGCGGCTGCGGAGCACCATCGCCGACCTGGACGAGGCCCGCGGCACCGGCGGCAACCACGCCTTCTACCTGTCCATCCCGCCGGGCCTGTTCCCGACCGTGGTCGGCCAACTGCGCGAGCACGGGATGGCCGAGCAGCTGCCGGGGCGCTGGAGCCGGGTGGTGATCGAGAAGCCGTTCGGTCATGATCTGCAGAGCGCTCGGGAGCTGAACCAGGTCGTGTCCAGCGTCTTCCCGTCCTCGTCGGTGTTCCGGATCGATCACTATCTGGGCAAGGAGACGGTGCAGAACCTGCTGGCGCTGCGCTTCGCCAACCAGCTGTTCGAGCCGGTTTGGAACAACAACTACGTCGACCATGTCCAGATCACCATGGCCGAGGACGTCGGCATCGGTGGCCGGGCCGGCTACTACGACGGCATCGGCGCGGCCCGGGACGTGATCCAGAACCACCTGCTGCAATTGCTGGCGCTGACCGCGATGGAGGAACCGACCTCGTTCGAGGCCAGGCAACTCCGGGCCGAGAAACAGAAGGTGCTGGCCGCCGCGCGGCCGCCGCGCGACCTCGCCCGGCACACCGCGCGCGGTATCTATGCCGACGGCTGGGCCGGTGGCGAGAAGGTCAAGGGCTACCTGCAGGAGGACGGGATCCCGGCCGACTCGACGACCGAGACCTACGCCGCCATCCGGGTCGACATCGACAACCGGCGCTGGGCCGGGGTGCCGTTCTACCTGCGCACCGGCAAGCGACTGGCCCGGCGGGTGACCGAGATCGCGCTCGGCTTCAAGCGGGCGCCGCACCTGCCGTTCACCGAGACCGACACCGAGGAGTTGGGCTACAACGCCCTGGTGCTACGGATCCAGCCGGACGAGGGGATCACGCTGCGGTTCGGCGCCAAGGTGCCGGGGACGCAGATGGAGATCCGCGAGGTGAACATGGACTTCGCCTACGGCGGTTCGTTCACCGAGTCCTCCCCCGAGGCGTACGAGCGGCTGCTGCTGGACGTCCTGCTCGGCGATCCGCCGCTGTTCCCGCAGCACGAGGAGGTCGAGCTGTCCTGGCAGATCCTCGACCCGATCCTGGACTACTGGGCCGACCTGAAGACCCAGCCCGAGTCGTACGCGCCGGGCGGCTGGGGACCGGCGGGCGCCAACGAGATGCTGGCCCGCGACGGGTTCAGCTGGCGCCGGCCCTGATCACCGTGAATCCTGACCGTAAGGACGCAGCATGATCATCAGTCTGTCCGACACCACCTCGGCCAAGATCTCCAGCGCCCTGCTGCGGGCCCGGCGGAACGCCGGCAGCCCCACCATGGGCATGGTGCTGACCTTGATCATCGTCACCGACGAAGATCATTACGAGGACGCGCTGGAGTCGGCGACCGCCGCCGGCCGGGAGCATCCGTGCCGGATCCTGCTGGTGGTCACCGGCAACGGCCGTCGCCCGGGCCTGGATGCCGAGGTCCGGATCGGCGAGGGGACGACCGGCGAGGTGGTGATCATCCGGATGCGCGGCGAGCTGGCCCGGCACCAGGCCTCGGTGATCCGGCCGCTGCTGCTGCCGGACTCGCCGGTGGTGATCTGGTGGCCCGGGAAGTGCCCGGCCAACCCGGCCGGCGACGAGTTGGCGCAGCTCGCCCGGCGGCGGATCACCGACGCGGCGGCCGCGGCCCGCCCGCTGACCGCCCTGCGGGAGCGGGCGGAATCCTATGAAGAGGGCGACACCGACCTGACCTGGACCCGGGTCACGCCGTGGCGGGCCCTGCTGGCCGCGTCGCTGGATCAGTATCCGGCGCGGGTCCGCAGCGCCGAGGTCGAGGCGGAGCGGTCCAACCCGTCGGCCGAGTTGCTGGGCGCCTGGCTCCGGTCCCGGCTCAAGGTGGACGTCACGCTGAAGGTGAGCGACGGACCGGGGATCACGGCGGTCCGGATGACGACCGCGGCCGGCGACATCGCGATCACCCGGCCGGACGGGCGGCTCGCCTCCTACACGGTGCCCGGGCAACCGAACCGGCTGGTCGCGCTGAAGCGGCGCGAAGTGACCGAGTTGATCACCGAAGAGCTGCGCCGGATGGACCACGACGATGTCTTCGCCGCGACCCTGAACGCCTATCGCCGGACCAACGGCCGGACCGCGGCCAAGAAGACTGCCAAGAAGTCGCCGGCCCAGAAATCAAGCGGGCAGCGGACCGCGTCGGCGAAGGGCTCGACCCAACGGACCGCCTCCGCCAAGGGCACGGCGCAGACGACGTCGGCCGCCAAGAAGAGCACGACCAGGAAGAGCGCCGCCAAGAAGACCACGAGGTCCGCGCGGTGAGCGACCAGCAGGTGTTGCTGCACACCGACGCCGACGCGGTCGCCGAGGCCCTGGTGGCGCGGCTGCTGGCCCGGCTGGTCGAGCTCCAGGCCGACGGCCAGCGGCCCCGGCTCTGTCTCACCGGCGGCCGGATCGCCACCCGGGCCTATCAGCGGCTGGCCGAGGAGGGGCCGCGCTCCGCGGTCGATTGGTCCCGGGTCGAGCTGTGGTGGGGCGACGAGCGCTTCGTCGGGACCGGCTCCGAGGACCGCAACGCCGAGCCGGCCCTGGCCCTGTTGTCCGGGCTCGGGCTCGCCGCCGATCTGGTGCATCCGATGCCGGCCCGCGACGATGATCATGATCTCGACGCCGCCGCGGAGGCGTACGCCGACGAACTCGGGTCCACCCGGTTCGACGTCTGTCTGCTCGGCCTCGGGCCGGACGGGCACGTCGCCTCGCT
Organism: uncultured Actinomycetota bacterium; assembly: GCA_963746025.1. Taxonomy (GTDB): domain Bacteria; phylum Actinomycetota; class Actinomycetes; order Propionibacteriales; family Propionibacteriaceae; genus Microlunatus. The sequence continues at coordinate 320,495 of CAVUZU010000004.1, read as the reverse complement.
GTTCCCCGAGCATCCGTCCTCGTATGCGGAGGGATCGGTGATTGCCGTCCGGTCCGCGCCGAAGCCGCCGCCGGAGCGGATCAGCCTCACCCTGGACGTGATCAACAACGCGGCCGAGGTGTGGTTCCTGGTCAGCGGCGCCGACAAGGCCAAGGCGGTCACCCTGGCGCTGCTGCGGACCGGTTCGGTGCAGGTGCCCGGAGCCGGAGCCCGCGGCCGAGACCGTACCCTCTGGCTGTTGGACCGCGACGCCGCCGCCGAACTCCCCGCCGACCTGACCCAACGCGGCATTCTCTGAATCCGAGGACTGTCGGGGCCCCTCCGTAGGTTCGAAGTGTGTCGACCCAGCCGAGCCCGCATGGCGCGGTGTTTCGCCGCATTCTCGGTCAGCCCGAGAACGCGGCGTCCCAGTTCCGCGCCGTGCTGCCACCGGGACTGGTCGCCCGGCTCGACCTTGCGCAACTGACCCGGATCTCGGAGAACTTCGTCGACCCCGACCTGCGCTGGCGGCACACCGACCTGCTGTTCACGGCGCCGCTCGACGGCACCGACGCATTCATCCGGCCGGCAATCCCCGACTGGCCGGCGACTTGCAACCCTGGATCGACGACCTCGGTGCCATCCTTAAGCCCTCAGCTGGGTTCGAGGACTTTGTTGCCGTGCTGAAGTACATTGAGATTGTGGGGGAATCACCCACCGACGAACTCCACCAGCTGGTCAGCCAGCTCGGACCCACAGCAGAGGGGGCGTACATGACTACCGCCGAGATGCTCCGCGCCGAAGGCGAAACCCGTGGTCGGGTCAGCACGCTGGTGGAGTTGCTCACGCTGAGGTTCGGTCCGCTATCCCCCGCGACGCTCGAGACCATCCACGCCGCCGCAACGGACCAGCTGAAGACCTGGACCACTCGCGTCCTAACGGCGCCCACCCTGGACGACGTCCTACGCTGAACGATTGTTGCGCCACTGATCTGAGCTGACGTAACCCGCTCTGATCCGCCCGCTCAACGCGATCCGTACTGCACCTCGTGCATGATCTCCACCGACCGGAAGCCGAAGTCGGCGTTGATCAGCTGCATCGGATCGTTCAGTTCGGCGGTCCAGGTGTGGACATGGCGCACGGTCGGCCGGTCGCGCTGCAGGGTGCGCAGGTTCGCGGCCTTCAGCAGGGTGCCGAGCCGCCGGCCGCGGTGCGGGGTCAGCACGTAGGTGTCGTCCTGGATCGCGTTCTCGGGGTCGGTCTGCAGCGCGAACAGGTGGCTGTAGCCGGCCGGCTCGCCGTCGGGCGCCGAGGCCAGGGTCCGGATCGAGTGGTAGCCGCGGGCGGCCAGCCGCCGTTCGCCGTCGGCCAGCGAGTCGGCGGTGACGATCTCGGGGTCCGCGTCCCGCTCGCCGCTGGGCACCTCGACGTTCATCCTGGTCTGCAGCGCGGCCAACGCCTCCCGGAGATCTGCCGGCGTCGGACCAGACCAGGACGTCAACGCGTAGCCACCGGCCACAGCATCGCTGACGGCCGCGAGTTCGTCGAGGCGCTCCTCGGCGATCGGCAGGTCGAGCACCAGGCGGTTCTCGGTGTTGACCACGGCGAATCCGTGGCGCTCGGCGAAATGCAGCCCCGGCCAGTCCGGCTGCCCGGCGTGCACCTCGGCGAGCAACGTGGTCAGGCCTTCGGCGGCGGCGAGATCGTGGACGTGGCCGACCAGGGCGGTCCCGATCCCGCGGCGGCGATGCTGCGTCGGGACGCAGATCTCCACCTCGCTGAGATGAGTGTTCTGCTCGGTGTCCCGCTCCAGCATTCCGGCGCCGAGGCACCGGTCCTGGTCGAAGACACCGAACGCGTGCCGCCGGCCTCGTTCCTGGTCCAGCAGCATGGAGCGCAGCGCCGCCGCCGGGGTGACAATGGGTGCGTGGCGTCCCGCCGCAGCCGCCGAGCGCAGGGCTTCGTACCACCGGGCGAACCGCACGTCATCGGCGGGATCCAGGGACTCGACGTTCACCATCGGCCCAGCCAACCAGCCGGAGTGCCGGCAGGCCACGCATTTACGGTCACTCGCCGATTGTCAGCCGGTGAGGTCGCCCTGCTGCTCGTTCAGGGCGGCGTGGTGCGCCAATCGATCTTGGTCGATGGTGACGCCGAGGCCAGGGCCGTCGGGCAGCAGCAGGGCTCCATGATCGACTTCGAGCTCGGGACTGATCACGTCGCCCTGGTGCAGGTAGTACATGCTGTCGATCGCGGTGTCCAGCACCGGGGTGCTGGCGACGATCGCCAGGTGGGCGGCGGTCGAGAGGCCGAGCTCGCCGCCGCTGTGCAGATTCATCCCGAGGCCGAACGTCTCGCAGTGCGCCGCCAGCGCCAACGTGGCGCCGATCCCGCCCCACTTGTAGACGTCGCCGTGGATCACGTCGATGGCGTCCAGCCGCACTGCCGGGGCGATGTCCTCCAGTCGCACCACGCACATGTTGGTGCACAGCGGGATCCTGATCTCGCGCCGGACCCGGGCCATCGGCTCCAGGCCGGAGCACGGGTCCTCCAGGTATTCGAGGTCGAGCTCCTCCATCGCGAGCCCGGCCCGGATCGAGTCCGGCACCGACCAGGCGCCGTTGGGATCGACCCGGAGCTTGCTCTCCGGCAGCGCGTCGCGGAGCGCCTGCATGATCGCGACGTCGCCGGCCACATCGTCGGTGCCCTTGAGCTTGACCGCGGTGAAGCCGCCCAGCTCGACCACCGAGGTCGCGTAGTCGGCCAACGCCCGGGGCCGGTCGGCCTCGGCCACGCCAGGCGCGTCGGACCGGGTGATCAGCGCGGTGATCGGGATCCTGGTCCGCAGCCGGCCGCCGATCAGGTCGACCAGGGCCAGCCCGGCGGTCTTGCCGATCACGTCCCAACAGGCCACGTCCAAGGCGGCGATCGCCGCATACCCCAAGTAGCCGTGGAAGAACGGCGTCATCCGGGTTCGCCGACGCAGCACCTCGAGGTCGTACGGGCTGCTGCCGATCAACTCCTCGGCCAACTGCCGGACCAGCCGGGCCACCGGGGCGCCCCACATCGTTTCGCCCCAGCCCTCGACCCCGGCCGCGGTGGTGATCTTGACGATCGTCCGGGTCTCGCCGGTCTTGGTCTCGAACGAGCTGCGGAACGGATTCGTCAGCGGCACGTTCACCACCCAGACATCGACGGCAGCGACAGTGTCGGTCTTGGCGGTCATCAGGCGGGACTCCACGAGTTGATCAAGACCACAGCTTGATCAAACAACAGCCGAACTGATCAGTAGATCACTTCGCCGCGAGCGCGACGATCACGCAGCGACTGCAGCGCCTCGCTGAGGATGTCCGCGGCCTCGGTGTCGGACCGCCGCTCCTTCACATAGGCCAGGTGCGTTTTGTACGGCTCGATCCGCGGCGGCGGCGGCGGATTGCTCGAGTCGAGATTGGCCGGCAGTCCGCAGCGCGGGCAATCCCAGGTGTCCGGGACCTGAGCCTCGGCCGCGAAGGCCGGCTTGGTCTCGTGCCGGTTGGCACAGAAGTACGACACGTACAGCCGGGGTGCGGTTTCGCCCCGCTCCGCCTCGCCCATCGGGCCGGAGCCGACCCGGCTGCCCTTGATGGCGCTCCCACTTGCCACGTTCAATCTCCCTCAGGTATGAACTGGAAAAAGCGAATGATCAAGCTGCCACATCAGTGGCGGCGGAGATGGTCCGCGCTCAACTCTGCAGCTTGTAGAGCAAACCCAAGGCCACGATGCTGGCCAACCAGACCGCTGCGATGATGATCGTCAGCCGATCCAGATTTCGCTCCGCCACGGACGTTCCGCCCATGGACGTCGACATGCCCCCGCCGAACAGATCTGAGAGGCCTCCGCCTCTTCCTTTGTGCATGAGGATGAAGGCCGCCAAAATGATGCTGGTTACCACGAGAACTATGGAGAAAACCAGCACCGGAACGGTCATCATCGGGACGGGCGCAACAATCACCGCGTTAGCCTAACCCAAGGCCGAGTTAATCTCATCCCTGGACCCGGCCGGGGTCGTGGATGCAACATCTCAGATCACCGGGAGCGCATAGAACCGGGCGATGGCCGAAAATTCTTCGACCACCAGGCTCGCGCCGCCGACCAGACAGCCGTCCACATCGTGCTGCGCCATGATCGCGGCGACGTTGTTGGCCTTCACCGAACCGCCGTAGAGCACCCGCACCTGGTCGGCCACCTCGGGCCCGTGCAACTCGCCGATCCGGGACCGGATCGCGGCACACACCTGCTGCGCGTCGTCGGGCGTGGCCACCTCGCCGGTGCCGATCGCCCACACCGGCTCGTACGCGACCACGACGTCGGCCACCAACTCCGCCGACAGCCCCTCGAGCGCGCCGGACAGCTGGTCCAGCGTGTATGCAACATGCTCGCCGGCCTGCCGGACGTCCAACCCCTCGCCAACGCAGATGATCGGCGTGATCCCGACGGCCAGCGCCGCCTTGGCCTTGCGATTGACCAGCGCCTCGTCCTCGGCGTGGAACTGCCGCCGCTCGGAGTGGCCGACGGTGACGTAGCCGCAGTTGAGCTTGGCCAGCATCGCTGCCGACACCTCGCCGGTGTAGGCACCGGCGGCGTGCTCGGACACGTCCTGGGCGCCGAAGCCGAGCTTCAGCTTGTCGCCCTCGATCAGGGTCTGCACGGTGCGCAGGTCGGTGAACGGGGGCAGCACGACGACCTCGGACTTCTCCGGGTCGTGCTTCTTGTCCTCCAGCGTCCAGGCCAGCTTCTGCACCAGGCCGACCGCCTCGACATGGTTCAGGTTCATCTTCCAGTTGCCGGCCAGCAACGGCCTGCGCAGCGCGGTCATGTCAGTCCTTGTCTTCGAGTACGGCCAGGCCGGGCAGGGTCTTGCCCTCGAGGTATTCCAGCGACGCCCCGCCGCCGGTCGAGATGTGCGAGAAGTCGTCGTCGGCGAAACCAAGATCACGAACGGCCGCGGCGGAATCGCCGCCGCCGACCACGGACAGGCCGTCGACCTCGGTCAGCGCCTGCGCGACCGCCTTGGTGCCGCCGGCGAAGCTCTGCCACTCGGCCACGCCCATCGGCCCGTTCCAGAACACGGTGCTGGCCTGAGTGATCAACTCCGCGAAGGCCTTGGCCGAATCCGGGCCGATGTCCAGACCCTGTTGATCAACGGGGATCTCGTCGGCCGGCACCACGGTCGGCGGTGCGTCCTCCTTGAACTCTGGCGCGACGACGATGTCGGTCGGCAGCACGATCCGCTTGCCCGCCTGCTCCAGGTAGCCCTTCACCGTGTCCAGTTGATCTTGCTCGAGCAGGCTCTTGCCGACCTCGTGGCCCTGTGCGGCCAGGAAGGTGAACACCATCCCGCCGCCGATCAGCAGCGTGTCGGCGGTCTGCAGCAGGTTGTCGATCACAGCCAGCTTGTCCGACACCTTGGCGCCGCCGAGGACCACCACGTACGGCCGCTTCGGGTCCTCGGTCAGCTGCCGCAGCACCTCGACCTCGGCGAACACCAGCGTGCCGGCGGCGTTCGGCAGCCGGGAGGCCAGGTCGTAGACGGAGGCCTGCTTGCGGTGCACCACGCCGAACCCGTCGGAGACGAAGACGTCGCCGAGCGCCGCGTACTTGTCGGCCAGCTCGCCGCGGACCGCGTCGTCCTTGGACTCCTCGCCCGGCTCGAACCGCACGTTCTCCAGCATCGCGACGTCGCCCTCGGCGAGCGCGGCGACGGTCTCCGCGGCGGAGTCGCCGACCACATCGGAAGCGAGCTTCACCTCGGTCTCGAGCAACTCGCCGAGCCGCTTGGCCGCCGGCGCCAGCGAGAACTCCGGCTTCACCGTGCCCTTGGGCCGGCCCAGATGCGCCAACACGATCACCCTGGCGCCCGCCTCGCGCAGCTTGTTCAGCGTCGGCACCGAAGCCCGGATCCGCCCGTCGTCGGTGATCTTGTCACCGTCCAACGGCACATTGAGATCGCAGCGCACCAACACCCTCCGCCCCCGCAGCTCCCCAAGATCATCAACCGTCTTCACCGAACCGTTCCCTTCCTCAAATTCCGCCGACCCGTCACATCCGCGGCCGTTTTGGCGGCGTGTCGCAGCGGATGTGACGGCTCGATCGCGCTCCAGGCCCTGCAGGCTGGGCGATTTCAGGGTTCACCGTAGCGGCACGCCCTTCGGGCCAGAACGCGACCCGGAGGGTCACCAGCGCCGATCTCGACCAGCTGCCGCAAGGATGGACGCTGACAACCGCCCGTTCTTTGTCCTGCTGCTGTCACCAAAGGTTCGCCGAGCCGTCACATCCGCTGCGACACGCCGCCAAAACGGCCGCGGATGTGACGGGTCGGCGGGGTTGTCAGAGGGTTTTGCCGACGATGGCGATCAGGTCGACGAGGCGGTTGGAGTAGCCCCACTCGTTGTCGTACCAGCCGACGACCTTGACCTGGTTGCCGATCACCTTGGTCAGGCCGGCATCGAAGATGCAGGAGGCCGGGTCGGTGACGATGTCGCTGGAGACGATCTCGTCCTCGGTGTAGCGCAGGTAGCCCTTCAGCGGGCCCTCGGCGGCGGCCTTCACCGCGGCGTTGACCTCCTCCACCGTGGTCTCGCGGCCGGCCTCGAAGGTGAGGTCGGTGGCGGAGCCGGTCGGCACCGGGACGCGCAACGCGTAGCCGTCGAGCTTGCCCTTCAGCTCCGGCAGCACCAGGCCGATCGCCTTGGCGGCGCCGGTCGAGGTGGGCACCACGTTGAGCGCGGCAGCGCGGGCGCGGCGCAGATCCTTGTGCGGCCCGTCTTGCAGGTTCTGATCCTGCGTGTACGCGTGGATCGTGGTCATCAGGCCCTTGACGATGCCGAACTCGTCGTTCAGCACCTTCGCCATCGGGCCCAGGCAGTTGGTGGTGCAGGAAGCGTTGGAGATGATGTGGTGCTTGGCCGGGTCGTAATCGTCGTCGTTCACGCCGAGCACGACCGTCAGGTCCTCGTTCTTCGCCGGAGCCGAGATGATCACCTTCTTGGCGCCGCCGTCGAGGTGCGCCTTGGCCTTGGTCGCATCGGTGAAGATACCGGTCGACTCGAGCACGATGTCCGCGCCGACCTCACCCCACGGCAGGGCCGCCGGATCCTTCTCCTCGAACACCTTGAACGCCTTGCCGTCCACCGAAATGTCGGTGTCGGTGGCGACGACGTCGCCGGGCAGTCGGCCCAGGATCGAGTCGTACTTCAGTAGGTGGGCGAGACTCTTGTTGTCGGTGAGGTCGTTGACGGCGACAATCTCGAGGTCGGCGCCGGCAGCGAGCGCCGCACGGAAGAAGTTGCGGCCGATGCGGCCGAAGCCGTTGATGCCAACACGTACCGTCATGCTTGATTCCACTCCTCGTACAGATGTGCTTCGGGCAGATGTGCTTCGGGACAGTCCCCCACGGTGGTCACAGTAGCGAATGGCCGCCGACCGGAACGGACCGCAACCGGCCCTGGTACGAGCATTAGACCACCGCCGCGCTGGTCTGTCACCGCGACCCGGACCGTCCCCACGACAGGCCGCGGCGTGGGGTTTCGGTGCCAACTCTCGGGCCCGGATTCCGCTAGGGTCAGGACTCTGCGGAACGATGCCCGAGAATTGGCGTTTCCGAAACCTTGGATAAACGAATAATCGGGTCGAATCGTTCCCCGATAGGCCTGTGAATGAGCCGTCCAATGCCACAGAATTCGCTATTACTCTGACGTGAATGCTCAGCATTGTCGGTCGCGCCGGCCGGAAACTCGTCGCGGCCGGCCTGTTCGTGATCATCAGCGCCCTGGCCGGTCTGCTCGTCGCCGGACTCGTGATCCCGTTCGCGGGCGCGGCCGGAATCGGCTCCCGAGTCGCGGCCGACGAGCTGCAGAAGCTGCCGGCGGAGTTCGATCCGCCGGCCCAGTCCGAACGTTCGACGATCTTGGACGTCAACGGAGACGTGCTGGCCCACTTCTACGACGAGAACCGGATCTATCAACCGCTGGCGGAGATTGCGCCGATCATGCGCCGCGCGATCCTGGCCATTGAAGATCATCGCTTCTACGAGCACGGGCCGCTAGATCCGATCGGCACCCTGCGCGCGTTCTTCACCAACCAAATGGCCGGCGGCGTCACCCAGGGCGGCTCCAGCATCACCCAGCAGTACGTAAAGATGGTGCTGGTCAACGAAGCCCAACGGCGCGGCGACGAAGCGGCGGTCCGGGCCGCGCAGGAGAGCACGTACCAGCGCAAGATCCAGGAATTGCGTTATGCGGTCGCACTGGAACAGAAATTGTCCAAGGACGAAATTCTGGAGCGATATCTCAATATCGCCTATTTCGGTGCCGGTGTGTACGGAGTCGAGGCAGCGGCCCGGAACTATTTCGGCACCACCGCCGGCGAACTCACGCTGGCCCAGGCCGCGATGCTGGCGGGCCTGGTGCAGAACCCGACCCAGCTGAATCCGGTGACCAACGAGGCCGCGGCCCTGGAGCGCCGCGACGTGGTGGTGAACCGGATGGCCGAGCTCGGCCTGCTCCGGGCCCGCGACGCCGCAGCCGCGAAGCGGACCGGTTTCGACGCCGACGGGGTGCAACCCACCCGCAACGGCTGTGTCGGCACCGACTATTCCATCGTCTGTGACTACATCCACGACACGCTGCTGCAGACGCCGAGTCTTGGTGCGACGGCGGCCGAGCGGGCGGAGCGGGTCAAGCGCGGCGGGCTGACCGTCGCGACCGCCTTCGACCCGGACAGCCAGGACATCGCGCAGGAGGCGGTCAGCGACGTGGTCGGGCCGACGGATCCGGTGATCGCCACCATGACGATGGTCGAGCCGGGCACCGGCCGGATCATCGCGATGGCGCAAAGCCGCCCGGAACTTGGCGACGACGCCGCGGCCGGCGAAACGTACTGGAACTACGCCATCGGCGAGCAGGGCGGCTTCCAGGCCGGGTCGACGTTCAAGGCGATCACCTCGGCGGCGGCGCTGGAGCGGGGCATCCCGCTGAGCCAGCGGTACGACGCCCGGGCGACGATGGACTTCTCCGACGCGCGGTTCCAGACCTGCTCGGGACCGGGCCGGGTGTACGGGGAGTGGGAGGTGTCCAACTCCACCGGGACCAACGGCGTGATGGACATGTATCGCGCGGCCCAACGGTCGGTGAACACCTACTACGTGCAGCTGGAGCTCGAAACCGGCATGTGCCGGGTGATCGAGATGGCGGAGAAGGTCGGCATCAAGAGCACGACCGAGGCCCGGCCGCTCGACTACTACCAGGACAAGCCGTCGTTCACCCTCGGCACGGTGGAGATCAGCCCGCTGTCGCTGGCCGAGGCGTATGCCACGTTCGCCTCCGGCGGCATCCACTGCGACCCGGTGCTCATCGACACCATCCGCACCTCCGCCGGGGAAGCACTGGCCGCGCCGGGCGGCAACTGCCGGCGGGTGATCAGCCAGGAGGTCGCCAACGCGATGAACGACCTGCTGGCCAGCGTGATGACCGGGGGCACCGGGCAGCGGGTCGCCACCGACGACGGTCGGCCGCAGGCGGGCAAGACCGGGACGACCAGCGGCAATCAGGCTGTCGCCTTCGCCGGCTACACGCCGGAGGTGGCCGCGGCCGCGATGATTTCGGTCGATGTGACCCGGGAGCCGTTCCGGCGTGGCGGCGACGACTTCCGGTCCCGCGGCGTCCGCGGCTACACCGTTCCGTCCACTGGGTTCGTCCTGGAAGGGTCCGGCAGCGGCGACGCCGGGCAGGAGATCTGGAAGCCGGTGCTGGAGAAATACCTGGCGGTCCAGCCCGCGACCGGATTCCAGCTGCCCCCGGAACACCTCGTCGGCGAGCGGGAGGGGCCGGACCGGAGACCGGAGATGCCGCGCTGAGGGACGACATCACCCCGGTGGCTATTCGGCGTCGAGCAGCTCCGGGCTGAGGCTCGCCTCGGTGTCCGGGATGCCCAGCTCGACGGCCTTCTTGTCGGCGGTGGCGAGCAATCGCCGGATCCGGCCGGCGACCGCGTCCTTGGTCAGCGGCGGGTCGTGCAGCTGGCCCAACTCTTCCAGACTGGCCTGCTTGTTCTCGATCCGCAGCACGCCGGCCGCCTTCAGATGATCGGGTACGTCGTCGCCGAGGATCTCCAGCGCACGCTCCACCCGGGCGCCGGCGGCCACCGCGGCGCGAGCCGAGCGGCGCAGGTTGGCGTCGTCGAAGTTGGCCAGCCGGTTGGCCGAGGCCCGCACCTCGCGCCGCATCCGGCGGTCCTCCCAGGCCAGCACCGACTCGTGGGCGCCGAGCCGGGTCAGCAGCGCACCGATCGCATCGCCGTCGCGGATCACCACCCGGTCGACGTTGCGCACCTCGCGCGCCTTGGAGGAGATGCCCAACCGGCGGGCCGCGCCGACCAGCGCGAGCGCCGCCTCCGGTCCGGGGCAGGTCACCTCGAGCGCCATCGACCGGCCCGGCTCGGTCAGCGATCCGTGGGCCAGGAAGGCGCCGCGCCAGGCGGCCGCGCACTCGTCCGCGCCGCCGCCGACCACTCCGGCCGGCAACCCGCGGGCCGGCCGTCCGTGGGAATCGATCAAGCCGGTCTGCCGGGCCAGCGCGTCGCCGTGCTTGATCACCCGAACGACGTAACGGGTGCCGCGCCGGATGCCGGAACCGTTGACGATCACCAGGTCACTCGGGTGCCCGAACACCTCGGCGATGTCGGTCCGCAACCGTCGCGCCGCAGCTCCCGTGTCCAGCTCGGCCTCGATCACGATCCGGCCGCTGACGATGTGCAGACCGCCCGCGAATCGAAGCATCGCGGCGACCTCTGCCTTACGACAGCTGGGCTTGGTGACCTTGATCGTCGCCAGTTCCGCCTTCACCTGAGCTGTCATGGCCATTGGTGCATGATGCCAGAACTCCGCCGGCCCAGGGGCCGACCCCCCTTGGTCAGCCGCCGATTCCCATGATCTCCGCGTACGCCGATGCAAGGCGCAACGGGTCGTGCCGGGGCGAGCCGTCGCGGACCGAGAGGTCGGCCACCACCAACTCCGCGCCCAACGACAAGGCGTACGACCGCAGGTGGGGATCGTCGGCGGCGAAGGTGCTGTCGGCCAGCACCACGTCCAGCCGCAGCCGCGGTGCGTGCTCGGCCAACAACTCCAGATGCCGGGCCGCGGTGAAGCCGGCGGTCTCGCCGTCGTAGCCGAGATTGAGGGTCAGCATCCGCCGGGCCTGGGTGTTCAAGATCGCCGACGCGAGCTCGGGCACCAACAGATGCGGGATCACCGAGGTGAACCAGGAGCCCGGCCCGAGCACCACCCAGTCCGCCGCCTCGACCACCGACACCGACTCGGGGCAGGCCGGCGGGTCGGACGGGATCAGCCGCACCGACGACACCTGACCCGCGGCGGTCGCCACCGCGGCCTGACCGCGGACCAGCCCGGTCTCGTCCGGGTGCTCGACGTCCAGACCGATCACGTCGGCCTCGATCTGCAACGGCACGGCGGCCATCGGCAGCACCCGGCCCTTGGCGCCGAGAAGTTTGGCCACCAGATCGAGCCCGGCCACCGGGTCACCGAGCCGGGCCCAGACCCCGGCGATCAACAGGTTGCCGATCGCGTGCCCGTCCAGCGGGCCGTCGGTGGCGAACCGGTATTGCAGGATCTCCGCCCAGGTCCGGCCGGATTGATCATCACCGCAGAGCGCGGCCAGCGCCATCCGCAGGTCGCCGGGCGGCAGGCAGTCCAGCTCGCCGCGGAGCCGGCCGGACGAGCCACCGTCGTCGGCGACGGTGACCACGGCGGCGAGATTGTCGGTCACCCGGCGCAACGCACTCAACGACGCGGACAGCCCGTGGCCGCCGCCGAACGCGACCACCGAAGGAAGTGCCTGCAACCGGGGAAGTCTCCGACTCACCCGGGGACCCCGCGGCGCAGTTCGGGGGAGCGCAGCGGAGGAGAACTGCGTCGTGGGGTGGTCATTCGTGCCCCACGTCCCGGTGCAGGACTTTGGTCGGCAGGCCGAGCGCCCGCAGCCGGCGGCCGAACTCCTCGGTCATCGCGGTGCTCCGGTGCTTGCCGCCGGTGCAGCCGATCGCGACAGTGGTGAACCGTTTGCCTTCGCGGATGTACCCCGCGGCCATGATCTGCAGCATCTCGGTCAACTTATCCAAGAACACTCCGGCGCCGTCGGCACCGAGCACGTAGTCGCTGACCTCGGTGTCCAGTCCGGTCTTCGGCCGCAGCTCCGGCACCCAGTGTGGGTTGGGCAGGAACCGGACGTCGACCACCAGGTCGGCGTCCACCGGGATGCCGTACTTGAAACCGAACGAAACCAGGGTGACCCGGAGCTGATCGGTGTTGTCGCCGGCGTAGGCATGGGAGACCCGGGAACTGAGCTGATGCACGTTGATCGAGGACGTGTCGATCACCAGGTCGGCGGCGGCACGCAGGGTGGCGAGCAGTTGCCGCTCCCGTTCGATCCCGTCCAGCAGCCGGCCGTCGCCCTGCAGCGGGTGCGGCCGACGGGCCGACTCCTGCCGCCGGACGATCACGTCGTCGGACGCCTCCAGGAACAGGATCTCGGGCAGCATCCCGCGTCCGGTCAGGTCGCCGAACATGGTCGGCAACTGCTCGAAGAACGATCGGGTACGGACATCGAGGACGACCGCCAACCGGGTGATCCCGGCCTCGCTGGCCAGCGAGCAGACGTCGGGCAGCACGCTCGGCGGCAGGTTGTCGATCACGTACCAGCCGAGGTCCTCGAGCGCGTTCGCCGCGGTCGTCCGGCCCGCGCCGGACATACCGGTGACCACCACCAACCGGAGCTTCGGATCGGCCAGGTCGGCCGGTTGGTCGCTCTCGGCCTGGTGCTCCGGATCGGCCTGATCGCTGTCGGATTGCTGCCCGCTGACGGCACCTGGGTCGCTCGGCCCTGTGTTCACCGGGCCTATTATGGCGGTCTCGTCCGACGCCTCGGTGACGACGGCCCGCCGCCGGCGCGAACTCCGTCCGCATCATCACTTTCCACCGAGTTGTCAGAAATGAGTTGCCCATAGCGCAACCCACTTCTGACAACTCGGCTTTGGGTGATCAATCGAGGATTTCGCCGGTAGCAGTGTTGATCGATTCCTGCTTCGGCGACTCGGCCAGCGCAGCCTTGATCGCCAGCGCCGTCTTGTCGCCGAAGCCGGGCACCGCGGCGATCTCCTCCACCCTGGCCTCGCGCAGCTTCTTCAGCGAGCCGAAGTGCTTCAGCAGGGTCCGCCGGCGCACCTCGCCCAGCCCCGGCACCTGATCCAGGACGGACTCGACCATCGACTTGCTGCGCCGGGACCGGTGATGGGTGATCGCGAACCGATGTGCCTCGTCCCGCAGCCGCTGCAGCAGATAGAGGCCCTCGGAGGTGCGCGGCAGGATCACCGGATCCTCGGTGTCCGGCAGCCAGACCTCCTCGAGCCGCTTGGCCAGTCCGCACAGCGCGATGTCGTTGATCCCGAGCTCGCCCAGCGCCTCGGCCGCGGCGGCGACCTGCGGCGGCCCACCGTCCACCACGACCAGCGACGGTGCGTACGCGAACCGCCGCGGCGCGCCCGTGGTCGGGTCGACCAGCATCGGGCCGTCGACCACTCGCTCCGCCGGCTCGACTCCGTTTCCATCATGATCACCGGCACCATGATCAGCGCCGACATGATCAGCATCGTCAGCACGATCAACACCGTCGGCCTGATCAACACCGTCCGCCTGATCAACACCGTCCGCCTGATCAACACCGTCTGCCTGAGCACCCGAGCCGTTGCGGGCTCGGTCGTCGAGCAGCCGGCGGAACCGGCGGGTGATCACTTCCTTCATCGCAGCGACGTCGTTCTGCCCGTCCACGCCCCTGATCACGAACCGGCGATACTCGCTCTTCCGCGGCAGCCCGTCCTCGAAGACGACCATCGAGGCGACCACCTCGGTGCCCTGCAGGTTGGAGATGTCGAAGCACTCCATCCGCAGCGGCGCGGTGGGCAACTCGAGCGCCTCCTGGATCTCCTCCAGCGCCCGGTTCCGGGTGGACAGGTCGCCGGCCCGGCTGGTCTTGTGCCGGACCAGGGTCTCGCCGGCGTTGCGGGCCACCGTCTCCATCAGGGTCCGCTTGTCGCCACGCTGCGGCACCCGGATCGCCACCTGCGCGTTCCGGCGCTCGCTGAACAGGGCGGTCAGCGAATCGATCGACGGCGGCAGCGCCGGCACCAGGATCTCCCGCGGCAGCTGCGGCTGGTCCGGGCTGTCGGCGTCCGCCGGCGCGGCGTACAACTGGATCAGGAACTGCTCCACCAGCCCGGCGGTGTCGATGTCGTCGACCCGGTCGGCCACCCAGCCGCGCTCGCCACGGACCCGGCCGCCGCGGACGTGGAAGATCTGCACGGCGACCTCGAGCGGATCCTCGGCCAGCGCGATCACATCGGCGTCGGTGCCGTCGGCGAGCACGATCGCGTTCTTCGACATGGCCTGCTGCAGGGCGCCGATGTCGTCCCGGAGCACGGCCGCCCGCTCGAACTCCAGCGCCACGCTGGCGTCGGCCATCTCCCGTTCCAGCTTCTTGATCAGCGGGCCGGACTGGCCGGCGACGAACTGGCAGAAGTCGTCGACGATGTCCCGGTGCTCCTCGGCGTCGACCCGGCCGACGCACGGGGCGGAGCATTTGTTGATGTAGCCGAGCAGGCAAGGCCGGCCGATCTGCTGGTGGTTCTTGAACACACCGTTGGAGCAGGACCGCATCGGGAACACCCGGAGCAACAGGTCGACGGTCTCCCGGATCGCCCAGGCGTGGGAGTACGGACCGAAGTAGCGGTTGCCCTTGCGCTTCTTGCCGCGGCCGACCATCACCCGCGGGAACTCCTCGGCCCAGGTCACCGCCATCCACGGATAGGACTTGTCGTCCCGATATTTCACGTTGAACCGCGGATCGAACTCCTTGATCCAGGAGTACTCCAACTGCAGCGCCTCGACCTCGGTCTGGACGACGGTCCAGTCGACCCGGGCCGCGGTCAGCACCATCGTCTGGGTCCGGCTGTGCAGGCCGGCCAGATCGGCGAAGTAGGAGTTCAGCCGGGACCGCAGGCTCTTCGCCTTGCCGACATAGATGACCCGGCCCTCGGCGTCCGAGAAGCGATAGACCCCGGGCTGTTCCGGAATCGATCCGGATGCCGGACGGTACGACGACGGGTCAGCCACGCCTCTCAGCGTAGAACGCGCCTCGGACAGCCTCACTCGGGCCGCACTGAGTGCCCTGCGGTCAGGCTGCCGGCCCGAAGTCGATCTTCGCCGTCTCGGCGATGCCGGCCGTGCGGCCCGGGGCGCTCTCGTAGCTCCAGTACAGGTTGGTGTGTGCGACGACCTGCTCCGGCGGCGGCGCACCGTAGGACGTCAGATCCCCAGCGAGGTGGGCATCGCTGACCAGCGTCGTGTCGTAGCCCCGGACCTTGGCGCCGTGCAGGGTCGACCGGACGCAGGCATCGGTCTGCGCCCCGGTCACCACCAGCCGGCCGACCCGGAGACCGGACAGCACCTGCTCCAGGTCGGTCGCCTCGAACGCGTCGCCGTACGTCTTCTCGACCAGCGGCTCGGCTTGGTCCCGCTCCAACTCCGGCGCCAACTGCCAGGCCTCGCTGCCCTTGACCAGCTGCTCGCTGAAGTGCTGGACCCAGACCACCGGGACCTGCTCCCGCCGCGCCTGATCGACCAGGGTGCCGATGTTGGCCAGCACCTCGGCTCGCCGGTAGCCGTCCTGGACCACTCCGGTCTGCACGTCGATGATCAACAACGCCGTCTGCGGTCGATCGTCCAGTGTTGTCATGGATTCCCCTTGAGTGGTGCGGCTGCCGATGGTGCCCAACGCTAGCCCTGACCACTGACACTGATGATGTTTGTAGCCCTCGGGGTCGTGACTCAGCCACTGACTGTCGGCCTGTTGGCCTGGCCATCGATTGGACCGTCCGGCTTCGGGGGCCCCGTTCGCCGGCCGGGCGGACATGACCTCGTAAGAGGCTGGCGAAGCCTCATCAGTGTCCTGTCTGCTCGCCCGACCGGCGTCGACCCATCCGATCGACACGGAAGGCCTCTTCATCATGACAGTGACAACGCTGGACCCTGGCACGGTCTTCGGCGGGATCGATACCCACGCCGACACTATTCACGTCGCGGCGATCGACGCGTGGGGACGTGAGCTCGCCGACCTGGAGTTCGTGACGACTCCGTCCGGATACCGCGCAGTACTTGACTTCCTGACCTGTCTCGGGGACGTGGCTTGTGTCGGGATCGAGGGCACCAGCTTCTATGGCACCGGCATCACCCGTGCTGCGGTCGAGGCAGGGATCGCAGTGCTGGAGGTGACACGGCCCGAACGATCCGTCCGCCGGCGGAAGGGGAAATCTGACCCGATCGACGCTTATCAGGCCGCCCACTCGGCCCTGTCCGGTCGAGGCACTGCAGCTGCCAAGACGGCAGAGATCAGCGCGCTGCGGGCGTTGCACAACACGCGCCGTTCAGCGATCAAAGCCCGAACTCACCACGCTGATCGAGCAGACCGCGTCACACCTGCTGCACCTCCACGGTGTCGGCAACACCACCGCGGCACAACTGTTGATCACCGCCGGCGGCAACCCCGACCGACTCCGCAGCGAAGCATCCTCCGGATCCTCAAACGCGCGATCGCCCGCGAAATGTTTAAGCAGCTCACCCGACCCCACCAAGACCTCGGAATACACGACCTCCGCCCAAGCCAAGAACATCACCCTCACCGCAGCCGCCCGAGCACTCGGCCTGGACCCCATGACCAGCAGCCGCACCGAACACGGCCGCAACATCCCACCCGACCTCGTCAACCGCTACCGCGCCTGGCTCAACACCGCTTGACATCCATAGGAGCTTCAACCTCCGGCCGCCACCGGCGCCGCCGTCGGGGAGTCCGGGACGGGCTATTCCGGCAGCACCAGGGTGTCGCCCGACTCGGTGAACTCGACCGACGGCAGCGGCTCCTCGGCCGGCCCGCCGACCACCTGGCCGGTGTCGAACGCGAACCGGCTGCCGTGGCAGGGACAGACGATCTCGGAATCCTGGACCCGCTCCACCGGGCAGCCCTGGTGGGTGCAGATCGCACTGAACGCCTTGTACTCCCCCGCACTCGGCTGGGTCACCACGTATTTCTCCTGGACCACGATGCCGCCGCCCTCGGGGACGTCGGCCGCGGCGACCGAGATGCCCTGCGGCGGCGCCTGGGACGCCGAGCCGCTGGCACTGGGACTGTCACCGGAACTCGGGCTGCCGCTCGCGCTCGGGCTGCCGCCGGAGCTCGGGCTGGACGAGGTGCCGGGCGCCTCACTGGGGCTCGCCGATCCTTGAGCCGACGGCCCGCCGGCACACCCGGCGAGTCCGGTGCCGGCGCCGATCGCCACCGCAGCCAGTCCGGCCTGTTTCAGCACCGTTCGCCGGCTCTGACCGGGCGTACGCAGCAGGGTGAGCGGGTTGCGGGATTCGGTCATCGTTGCCTCCGTGGGGGTCTGGTCTCGGGGGTCGATCAGTGTAGGAAACGGGGCGGCACCCGCCCAGGTTCAATCGCCCGGCGAGAATTTCTCCGCGGTCATCCGGAAACCGCCAACAACTGGTCCACCTCGGCGGCGGTCGGCGGCTGTGCACCCTGCCGGCCGCAGACGATCGCCGCGGCCGCCACGCCGCGGCGCAATGCCTCCGGCAGCCCGTCCGCCCGCCGGATCAGGCCGTCCAGGAAGCCGGCCATGAAGGTGTCGCCGGCCCCGACGGTGTCCACCAACTCGACCGGCAGACCCGGCACGGCCGTCCGGCCGTCGGCATCGATCCCGACAGCGCCGTCGGGTCCGAGCGTCACGATCACCGCCCGCAGGCCGTACCGGTCCCGCCAAGCGGCGGCCTCCTCGACCGGATCCCGATCACCGCCCCGGCCCGGCGGCAGCGCCGCGATGTCGGCATCGCTCGCCTTGACGATGCCGCCGGCCCGGCCGACCACCTCCAGCCAGGGCTCGACCTCGGCCCAGTACGCCGCCGGGTCGGTGATCACCGTCGGCCGGACGTTGATGTCGTACGACAGTGGAGCGCGCGACCGGGCTGCCCAGGATCGCAGCACCGCGGCACCGGGCTCGACCACGCAGGCCAGCGAGGCGATGTGCAGCCAGTCCGCCGGGCCGAGCTGGGGCAGGTCCTCGCTCCGCCAGTCGAAGTTCGCGGTGCCGGCGAAATGGAACGTGTAGCTCGCCACGCCGTCGTCGTCCAGCTCGACCACGGCCAGCGAGGTGGCCTGGTCGGTGCTGACCACCAGGTCGAGGTGGACGCCGGCCGCGGTCAGATGATCATGGAGCTGCCGGCCGAAGGCGTCGGTGGACATCCGGCCCAGGAAGTGGCTGTCCGCACCGAGCCGGCCGAGCGCGACGGCGGTGTTCATCGGGCCACCGGCCGACAAGGCCTGCCAAGTCGACCGGAAATGATCATCCGTCGGCTCCGCGCCCCGGACCAGATCGATCAAGGTCTCGCCGCACACCACGAAACGACTCATGGGCGGAACCCTAATCTCCGGACCCCGCCGGTCCGCCCCCTGGACCCGCTGACCGTCCTGCGCTATTATCGAAAGATGCCTTTCGAAAGTGTTGCTCCGATTGAGGACCCGAAGGCGATGCGCGCGTTGGCCCATCCGCTGCGGCTACGGATCCGGGAAATCCTGGACGACGAGGGCCCGCTCACCGCGACCCAGCTCGCCGAACGGATCGGCGAGAGCCCGGCCAACTGTTCGTTCCACCTGCGGACCCTGGCCAAATACGGCTTCATCGAGGAGGCCGAGGGCGGCAAAGGACGCAACCGGCCGTGGCGGATGTCCAGTGGATATATGCGGATGGAGGCCGAGAATCTCACCGGCGACGCCAAGCGAGCGGCGCTGGCGATGGGCGACGGCCTCCGCGAAACCCTGTTCCGCCGGATCCGCCGCTGGACGCACCACTCGTCGGAGTTGCCGAAGCCGTGGCGATCGGTGGGCTTCGAGATGGAGTTCGACACGACCATGACGGCGGCCGAACTGAAACAGGTGTCCGAGGAGATCGGCGAGGTGCTGCGCCGGTTCCAGACCAACCGGACCAGGCCCAAGAGCGCCCGCCGGGTCATCGTCGCCGTCCAGGGCTTCCCGCACGTGCCGGGTCAGCACGACTGATTCCTGGGCTGCGGGGTCACGTCACCAGGCCCACCCCCTGCCGGATGGCCGGACCGAGCTCCCGCCAGACCGCCGGCGGGACGCCACGGCGTCCGATCTCGGACAGCAACTCGATCATCCGATAGCCGGGGTCGATCGATTCGGCCCGCTCGATGCAACAGTTCATCAGCGCGCCCTGGCCGCTGATCCAGGCCGCGAACCCGGCCAGACCGAGTGGGCCCAGCGCGTACCGGTCGATCGTCCGCCGGGCCACTCGGCTCCACAGGTCCGTGTGATCATCGGCGCGCTCGGTGGTGATCATCGACCAGGCGACGTCGCGGATCGTGACGTCGGCGGCCAGCACCGCCAGCCGGGCGCAGTGATCATCGCTGCTGCCCTGCCCGTCCGACCCTGAACCGTCCGACCCTGAACCGTCCGAATCCGCCCCGTCGGCCAGCAGGTCCATGATCATCGCCGTCAGCAGCGACTGCCGGGCCGGCCGATCGAGCGGGTCGAGGTCTCGCACGGTCCGGGCCGCCAGCGCCGCCAGGGCCGGCCGATCGGGGTCCGGTGGTCCGGCGACCCGCCGCTCGAGCTCAGCCCGGCTGCTCAGCGCGGGCAGCCCGGCCAGCACCGCCGTGGCGGCAGTGTTGCTGGCCCGCGGGTCGTACGGGTGCCCCTCGTCCCGGTCCCGGCCGGGCGCCGCGCGGCGGGACCACCACCGCCGACCGTCCGCGTACAGGGCGTCGAACAAGGGACAGGGGTCACGCCGACGCCGCCTGCGGCCGCCGCGCGGCCCCGAACCGGAACGGGACCAGGCGGCGGACCAGCGATCCAGCAGCTCGACCGCGGCATCGAACCGATCGCTGAACACGACGGCCACGGCGCCGGTGGCACCGTGCGCCGTCGCGAGCGATCGGCAGTAGCCGGCCAGGCTCGCGGCCTGCCCGGCCGGAGCCAGGTCCAGCCGGGCGGACAGCAGCAGCCGACGGTCGGTGAACAGCAGCAGCACGAACGACTCGTCCGGCCGGAACCCGATCAGGTACGGGATCAGGCCGAGCAGTTCCTGCGGATTCCCGGGGTCCAGCCGGACCAGCGGCCGGTCCGCGGGCGGCGGGGTGATGGCGACACTCATGCCCATGGTTCTGTGCGGCCCACGCCGAATCTGCCGGCCGCGAGAAAATCTGTGGAAATCCGGATTCGGTGTCACGCATCTGTGGACAGTGACCTACTGCATCTCGTCCGGACCCGGGGTAACGTGAGCCGCGTGAGTCACGAGAGCGAGCCTGCGGACTCGACCAGGCAGGCCGCCCCCGGTCTCGGCCGGGCCAGCAGTGGCCCCGCCTTCGCGCCGCCGACCTCCGGGCTGCCGCTCGAGGACCGCCCGCTGACCCAGCCGCTGCCGGCCGCTCCGCCGCCGGCCCGGCCGCCCCGACAGTCGCTGCTGCTCCGGATCGCGCCCGTCGTCGGCGCGATCGTGATCCTGGCGATCGGGGCGGTGATGATCTTCGCCGGCGCCGCCGCCGAGGACCGGAAGGCCGTCGAGGACGCCCGCCGGCCGATCCCGTCGCCGACGGTCAGTGCACCCGCGGTCGCCACCGACCCGGCCGGCGAGCCGGATGTGATCGAGTTCACCACCCGCGAGGGCCGGGGCGAGCTCAGCGTGATCGACCACACCTGGTTGCGCCGCCCGGGCTCGACCGAGGTGCGGCTCCGGGTGCTGGTCGAGATCCGCTCCATCGACGGCATGATCGACTACGACCCGGCCTACTTCTTCGCCGCCCGCGACCTCGCCGCGCCGGTCCGCGCCGAAGACTCGTTCGCCCACGGTGATCTCGATGTCGGCCTGCTCGCACCGGGCGAGGGGGCCCGCGGCTACCTCACGTTCCTGCTCCCCCGCGGCGACATCACGTTGATGATGTCCAGCAACGCGGCCGACTGGGTGACCGCGATCAAGATCGTCGACTGACGACCCGCGCGGTCAATTCGGGCCGCGGCGAATCTGCGCGGCACCCCGATCAGTAGGCTTCATCGCTATGACCGAGCCTGTATTCGTGGATCCCCGCCAGCAGCGAGCAGGTGCTCGGCGGAGTGCATCGCAAGGCGGAGGAGGAGAGGGTAGCGGAGCTACCCCCGACGACAACGCCGCGAGGCGCCCGCCGAGTGCAGCGCAGCGCGGCGCGGATCCGCGGATGCAGGCTGTGGTCGAACCACGCTCCGAACGTGGCTGGGAGCTGCTCCGAATCCGATCTGACCAGATCGTCGCCGATCTGGTCCCGGGACTCGGTGGCACCGTCACCTCGCTCCGCCGGGCCACCGACGACGCGGAACTGCTCTGGCGCACCCCCTGGGGGCTGCGCCCGCTGACCCCGACCCTGGCCGGCAACGCCGAGGCGACCATGCTCGACCACTTCCCCGGTGGCTGGCAGACGCTGTTCCCGAACGGCGGCGACACGGCCCACGCCCACGGCGTCGAGTGGGGTTACAACGGCGAGACCCGGATGGCGCCGTTCGACTGGCGGCTCGAGGGCGACTCGGTGATCATGACCACCCGGCTGGTCCGCAGCCCGTTCCGGGTCACCAAGATCATCACCGTCACCGGACCGACGATCACCATCGAGGAATCGGTGCAGAACCAGGGCGCCGAGGCGGTCGAGGTGATGTGGGGTCAGCAGGTGGTGCTCGGCGCGCCGCTGCTCGGCCCGGACACGGTGATCGAAAGTGGCGCCACGATCGTCCACCCGGACCCGACGGCGACCTCGGGCGCCAACTACAACGACGTGATGCCCTGGCCCCGGTCGGTCGGCGAGAGTTCCATGATCAATCTCCGCCGGGTGGTCGGCCCGCGCGCCGATCATGCCCGGTTGGCCTACCTGACCGACTTCGTCGAGCCGCAGATCACCGTCCGCAATCCGTCGGTGGATCTCGGCGTCGACCTGTCCTGGGACGCCGTCAGCTGGCCGTACGCCTGGTATTCGCTCGAGTCGGGGCACCGCCGCGGCTTCCCCTGGTACGGCGACGGCTACTTCCTCGCCCTGACCCCGTCCAGCAGCTGGCCGGCGCACGGCATCCACGACGCGCGCCGGATCTCCAAGGCCACGGTCTGGGTGCAGCCCGACGAAACCAGGAACGCCAGGCTCGGGCTGACGGTACATCCCGCCAAGCAGTAGCGGGGCGGCGATGGTCGATCAGCAGTTGATCAAGAGCTGGGTACGGGTCGCGCTCAAGTCGCTCGGCACCGAATTCCCCTACGCCGCGCACCACGTCAGCCGCGACGTCTACGACACCGACGTCAGCCCGCGCCGGCTCCATCCGTCGTTCCACGGCTGCTTCGACTGGCATTCGAGTGTGCACATGCAGTGGTCGCTGGTCCGGATGCTCACCGTCGACCGGCTGGCGCTGGACCAGGCTCAGCTGACCGGCCTGGTCTGCGACCTGCTGGACGCGCGGCTGACGCCGGCCAAGATCGAGACCGAGGTCGACTACCTCCAAGATCATGTCGGGTTCGAACGCCCGTACGGCTGGGCCTGGGCCGCCATGCTCGGCTCGGAGACTTGGCGTTGCCTGGATCGGTTCGCCGATCCGTGGGTGGAGGCGACCAGTGAGCTGGTGGCCTGCATCGCCGATCTGATCATCGCCTTCCTGCCCCGGCTCGGCTATCCGGTCCGGCACGGCGCCCACGCCAACACGGCGTTCTCGCTCAGCCTGATGCACCACGCCTTCACGGTGATCGGCCGGACCGACGTCGTCGAGTTGATCAACGACTACGCCCGGCAGCACTACGGTGCCGACCGGGCCGCTCCGCTGGCCTACGAGCCGTCCGGCACGGACTTCCTGTCACCGGCGCTGAGCGAGGCCGAGCTGATGCTGCGGGTGCTCGGTCCGGAGTTCCCGGCCTGGCTGGAACGGTTCCTGCCCGCGCTCGGCGTACCCGATCTGCCCGACAGTGATCACCCGTGTGGCGAGCCGGAGCTGGACCGACTGCTCAACCCGCTGCCGCCGGAAGACACCGCGGACGGCCAGCTGGCCCACCTGACCGGGCTGGCCCTGTCCAAGTCCTGGCAGCTGTCCCGGATCGCGGCCAGCATCCCGGCCCAGGACCACCGGCACAGCCACCTGGTCGCCGCCGCGATCAACCTCCGCGAGCCGGCGCTACCCCTGGTCGCCGAGGCCCACTACGCCTCGACCCACTGGCTGGTCACCTTCGCCCTGCTCGCCACCGATATCTAGACTCGCGGAACGCCGACTTGTCAGAACTGGTGCTGGCTATAGCCATCCTCAGTTCTGACAAGTCGGCTGAAGAGGCCCTCGAAGGGTCAGCTGAAGGCGGCGAGGTCGACGTCGGGGCCGGGGCCGTGGTCGGGCACCTCGAGCCGGACGCCACCCTGCCGGGCGGAGGCGAAGGCGGTGATGCCGGGCAGCGTGAACCGGGCGGCGACCCAGGCGTTGATCGGTGGCTGGGTCTTGTTGGCGATCGCCCGGGCGAAGTCGTCGGCGAGGAAGTGGTGCGAGCCCTCGTGGCCGTTCGGCGCGCCCTCGAACTCCTTCGGCAACCGGGAACGATCATGGGCCTTCGCCATCCCGGAGGAGAAGCTGTGCAGCAGCTCCGGGTCGAGCCCGGCCAGGTCGGCGTGCCGCTCGGCCTGGTATTCCCTGGTGTAGAAGAGTTCGCTGATGTCCTCGATCTCCTGGCGATCACTCCAGCTGGCGCCGGTCGAGGTCTGCTCCATCACGCCGTCCGTGCCGTAGAACCGGAACCGCGACTCGTGCACCCGGCCCGGATGGCCGACCCGGCGGAACTCGTTGGTCCGCATCACGCCGCCGTCGGCCAGGTGGAACAGCGCACTCATGTTGGAGTAGTCGTTGTCGAACATCGACACCTCGCGGTCGAAGACGCCGTCACCGCGGTCGTCCTCGATCCCGATGCAGCTCACCGAGGTCGCGTACGTCGGCCAGGCGCCGAGCACCCCGCCGACCGCGTGGGTCGGGTAGAGCATGGGTGGGTAGGAGGCGGTCTGCTTCCAGTTCTCGCCACCACTGAACTGGTACGCGCTGTAGAAGCCGTTGTCCATGTCGTGCACGTAGTCGCCCTCGCCGTAGAAGACGCGGCCGAAGTCGCCGGCGGCGATCTTGTTCCGGGCCCAGACGATGGCCGGGTTGTAGTAGCTCGTCTCGCCCATCAGGTAGATCAGCCCGGTGCTCTGCACCAGCTCGATGATCGTCGCGATCTCCTCGGCCGAGATCGCCATCGGCACCGCCGAGTAGACGTGCTTGCCGGCGTTCAGTGCGTTGATCACGATCTCGCCGTGGGTCCAGCGCTGGGTCATCACCGCCACCGCGTCGACGTCGGAGGCCAGCAGCTCCTCGGTCGACGGGATCACGCCGTCCAGGCCGAACTTCTCGTTGGTCGCGGTGGCGCGCTCCGGCACCACGTCGGTCACGACGATCGAGCTGACGTCCGGATGCAACTGCCACAGCCGAATGAAGCTGCCGGCGAACTGGCCGGTCCCGATGACCCCGATCTTCATCTACACGTTCTCCCTCGATGGATGGCCTTGAATCGTCAGATGTTTCGGACGAGCCTAATCAGGCGACACCCCGGCCGCGAATCCGTTGCCACCGGTCGAGACAGCTCACTCCATCAGCAGCACCGACGGATGGGCCGACAGGAAGTGATCGAGTACGAGAGCGGCCGCGCCATGGGCCGCGACGCGGTCACCGACGATCGAGCCCTCGACCCGGACGTCGACATCCGGCCGGACCAGCCAGCCCTTCATCCCCTCCGGCACCACATCGAGGTAGCGGTCCCGGACCAGCGACCAGATCGGGCCGCCGATCACCGCAAGATCAAGATCGAGCATGTTGATCATCAGCGCGATGCCGGCGCCGAGCCGCCGCGCCGACGCCTCGAGCATCGCGGTCGCCTCCACGTTGCCCTCGTCGGCCAGCCGGCACAGGCAGGCGAACCGCTCCTGCAGATCGGCGTAGTCGGTCTCGGTCGCCGGCGGATCGAGCAGCCCGTGCCGGACCGCCTGGCGGACCAGACCCTGCGGTGCGCAGGACGTGTTCAGTGAGCCGCGGCGGCCGTACCGGAGATCCTCGGCCTCGGGATCGACGATGATCTCGCCCACCTCGCCGACGTTGTTGCTGACTCCGCGGATCACCTCACCGCCGATCACCACGCCGGCCGCGACACCGCTGCCGAGATAGAAGAACAGGAAGTCGCGGCGACGTTCGCTGGACGCCCACAACTCGCCGGTGGCGGCCGCCGTCGCGTCCTTGTCCAGCAGCACGTGCAGCCCGGTCGCCTCGCGCAGCTCAGAGCGCAGGCCGACGTTGTGCCAGGACGGCAGCTGCGGCGGATCCAGCAGCACCCCGGCGTCCATGTCGATCGGGCCGGGGGCGGCGACCCCGAGGCCGAGCAGCCGGGCCACGTCGATCCCGGCCTCGGCGACCAGCGCCTCGCAGGTGACCTTGATCAGATTCACGATGCCGGCCGGGGTGTGGTTCGACGGGGTCGGCAGCCGGCGGTCGGCCCGGACGTGCCCGGCCAGGTCGACCAGCACGAAGTTGAGGTTGGCCGGGTCGACGTGCACGCCGAGCGCGAAGTGGCCGTCCGGGTTGACCTCGAGCAGGGTCCGCGGCTTGCCCCGTGCCTGCGCCACCTTGCCGGTCTCCACCACCAGCTCCGCCTGCAGCAGCTTGCGGGCGATGTTGGACATCGTCTGCTGGGTCAGCCCGGTCAGCTCCCCCAGCTCGACCCGGCTGCGTCCGTGCGGCGAGCGACGGATGGCATCGAGGACGACTGCCTGATTGAAGTCGCCGAGGGTCCGCAAATTCGACCCTTTACCCATGCCCCATCACCTCCGTCGCCCGGATCCACCCGTCGTCATCGGCGGGTCGGATCGAGGCGGAGTTCACATCATAAAGGTCACCGGCCCGGCTCCTCCGCCGAATTCGGAACGGTCGGTTCAGCTGATGGCCACCGGAGCGCCGCTGCGGACCGACAG
Source organism: uncultured Actinomycetota bacterium (assembly GCA_963746025.1). Classification (GTDB taxonomy): domain Bacteria; phylum Actinomycetota; class Actinomycetes; order Propionibacteriales; family Propionibacteriaceae; genus Microlunatus. Next base: position 294,316 of record CAVUZU010000004.1, on the reverse strand, counting down.
ATAGGCGGCCTCGACGATCTCCATCGACCGCAATCCGGCCTGTCCGTCCGGCTGCGGCGCCCGGCCCTCGGCGATCGAGGACACGAACTCGGCGACCAACTGCTCGTCGGCGTCCCGGCCGTACGCCAGCCAGAGCGCCTTCTGGTCCAGCTCGGAGTGGCCGTCCACCCGGCTGTTGAAGGCGTCCATGTCGGCGATCCCGCCGGTGCCCACGAGCTGCAGCGTCAGACCGCCCCAGGTCGGGTAGCTGGGCGGCTTGGACCAGCTGCAGTCGATCGTCGCCAGCACTCCGTTGGCGTACCGGATCGAGACCAGGCCGGCGGTCTCCACCTCGACCTTGTCGGCATGCAGGATCCGGTTGACGCTGGCGTACACCTCGGCGGCCCGGGTGCCGTCGAACAGACAGTCCAGCAGGTCCGCGACGTGCACCGTGTGGTCGGCCAACGAGCCGCCGCCGGCCAGCGCCGGATCGACGAACCAGGCCCGCGCGTCCAGCGGGATCCGGCCGTTGTTGGTGCCGGTCACCGACAGCACGTCACCGACCGAGCCGGCGTCGTAGGCGGCCTTGGTGGCGGCGAAGGCCGAGGAGAACCGGACCGGGTAGGCGACCATCAGGTTCACCCCGGCCGCGGCACAGGCGTCGATCATGGCCCGGGCGTCGGCGGTGCTGGTCGCGATCGGCTTCTCCGACATGACGTGGGCACCGGCCGCGGCGGCCAGCTCGGTCAGCTCGCGGTGCTTGGCGTTCTCGGAGCAGATGATCACGCCGTCCGGCTTTTGGGCCAGCAGCGCGGCGTAGTCGTCGAAGTACTCGATGCCGAGGTCGGCGGCCAGCGCCGGCCCACCGACCTCGCCGGCCGGACGCTGATCATGATCGGGGTCGCTGGCGATCACCTCGACGTCGCCCCACCGCTTCAGCGAATGGATGTAGGAGACCGAGTGCAGGTGGGCAAAGGACATCATCGCGATCTTCATCGGGCAGCCTCCGGCGCTACGTCGGAGCCGGCCAGCTGGACCGGCTGGGCGGTGGTGATCGAGGTCGCCGCGGCCTCGGCGATCCGGACCGCTGCCAGCCCGTCGGCGGCGGTGACCCGGGTCGGGGCGCCGGTGGTGAACGCGGCGTGGAACTCACGGATCTCAGTCAGATAAGGGCTTTCGGTGAATCCGGCGTCCGGCAGCAGCCCGGTGCCCGAGTGGTCCGCGGCGCCGCCGTCGATCACCAGCGGCCGGTGTTCGGTCGAGTCGTGTTGCAGCAGGCCGCCGGTGCCGGCGATCTGGAACGTGGTGCGGAACGTCGTGCCGGGCCGGGCCCAGGTGCCGTTGACATAGCTGATCGCGCCGCCGGTGTGGGTCAGCACCACCTGGCAACTGCGCACCGGGACGGCCGGGTCGGAGCCGGTGTCCCGGGCGAACACGGTCGCCACCTCGCCGGCGTTCCAGCGAGCGAAGTCAAGATCATGAATGCTCTGGTCGACCACCAGGCCGCCGCTGAGCTTGTCGTCCAGATACCACTCGCGGGTGGGCCGGGTGCCGGCCCGGCTGAACCGCTGGACGGCGAGCTCGCCGACCCGCCCGGCGGCGACCGCGTCGTGCATCGAGACGTACTCGGGGAAATAGCGGACGACGTGCGCCGGGAAGAGCTTCACCCCGGCGTCGGCGCAGGCGGTGATCATCGACTCCGCCTCGGCGCTGCTCAGCGCGAACGGCTTCTCACACAGCACGTCCCGGCCCGCCGCCGCGGCCGCCAGCACCAGCTCGGCGTGGGTGGTGGTCGGCGTGCAGACGTCGACTGCGTCGACCTGGGCCAGCAGCTCGTCGACCGAGCCGACCGCCTCGCCGCCGCCGGCCCGGGCCAGCAGTGGCGACGGGTCCTCCGGGGCGTACACCAGCACCCGGACGCCCAGGCTGAGCCAGGCGGGCAGATGAACGCCGGCGATCGCGCCGGCGCCGACCATGCCGACGGTGAACCTTCGGGCTGAATCGGCCATCGAGTGGCTCGCTTTCTCGCGTGGTCAGGTCTCTCGCGTGATCAGAACTCGGGCACCATTCTGGCCTGGTCGGTAGCACCGAGGGCGAAGACCCCTCGAATCTCACCGGCCCGGGTCAGTTGATCACCTGAAGGTCGCCGTGTCCGGCCAGTCGCACGCCGGATCCGTGACGTCGCCGCGCAGTGTCGCGCCGAGGAAGTCCGCAGTCGCGTCGGCGGTGATCTTGATCCCGCCGGTCCGGCCGCACGAGCCGACCAGGGCGGGCAGCGGCGGCAGATAGAGCGGGGCATCGGTAAAGGTGAGGTGGGCGGTGCCGGGGACCATGATCAGATAGCCGGTCGACCTACTCTGCCGCAGCTCGGCGATCAGCCGGCCGGAGCAGTCGGCGGCCTCCTCGCCGTCCGGCTGGTGCCGCAGGCCAGCACCGGTTGCCGGTACGGCTCCCCGCTCGGGTCCCGCGGATAACCGTCCAGGTTGATCGCCGCGGCGAAGGCTGGGTCCTGGCGCGCGGCCTGCAGCGCCGCGGCGCCGCCGAGCGAATGCCCGGTCACGGCCACTCGGTCCGGGTCGATCCGGCCGGCCAGTGGCCTCCAGCCGTCCGATCCGTCCGGTGCCGCCCGGCGCTCGTCCTCGGCGTCGTCCCCGGTGGCCACGGTGGAAGTGATCACCCGGCCGTCGGTCAGCGGCGGCGTCGAGCAGGAAGCCGGGCAGCCCGAAATGGTCGGCCTGGGCCTTGGCCACCAGTCCGGCCTCCTTCGGCCGTACGGCCGAAGGAGAGGGTGCGCGGCTGGTCCGCGGCCGACGGTCGCGCCGGATACCAGAGCTGGGCGACGACGCTGCGATGATCAGCTGCCGCCGGTGCCGCCGGTTCCGGCCGGTCGGGATCGGTCCACTGCAGCACAGTGGTGGCCCACCGGGTGCGGCCCGGTCGGCGCCGGGAAGCGTGGCGTCGGTAGCGCGACCGCCGCAACCACTCCGCCGAAGGCCAAGCCACAGCAGAGCACGGTGCCGACCAGCGCGAGCCACCCGGGTAAGGCCGACTTGTCAGAACCCAGGCTCGCTCTGGCAAGCCTGGGTTCTGACAAGTCGGCTTTGCCGGCGCGGACCGCAGCGACCAGGGCGACCAGAGCCCGAGGCAGCAGCAGGAGGGCCAGGGCGGCCAGCACCGGCAACAGCTGCCAGCGCGACTCGCAAGCGGCGGCCCCTACGACGCCGGGCACTGCGAGCACGACAGCGGCGATCCGGACCCCCGTTCCGGAGCCGTGCGGCAGCCAGCAGGCCGCGGCCAGGAACCCCACGGCCAGCACCACCAGGAGCTCCGGCGCGGAGAGTTCGATGAACGGGAGCGGATCGAGCACCCGATGATCCTGTCCGGCGGCCGGATCCGGGACAGTGGCCGCGGTCGCGATCCGACCACGACCACGGGCCTGGAATTCGTCCCCCAGTCGCCGCGCCGCTGCTCCCGGACCCGGCGTGTCGCGGCCGGCTCCCGCACTGGCGGTCCGAAACCAGGGCGCGTCCATGGCCAGGTTTGGTTCGAGCAGGCAGGCTGGATAACCCCGATCCCTGGAGGAGCGACGTGCCCAGCAGCGTGCCATCCACCGGAAGCACCCCGGTCCGCGCCGGCGCGGCCACGCTGGGCCGGTCCATCGCCATCATGGCCGGGCTGCTGGCCCTGCTCTGGGGGCTGGAGATCTTCGACTCGCTGGTCGGCCACCGGCTCGACTACTACGGCATCCACGCCCAGGACGTGGACGGTCTGCCCGGCATCCTGACCGCGCCGCTGCTGCACGGCGGCTGGGGGCACCTGATCGGCAACTCGGTCCCGTTCTTCGTGCTCGGCCTGCTGGTGCTGCTCGGCGGCCTCGCCCGGTGGATCTGGTCCACCCTGATCTCGATCATCACCTCCGGCCTCACCGCCTGGCTGCTGACTCCGGCCAACACGGTGATCATCGGCGCCAGCGGATTGATCTTCGGCTGGCTGACGTACTTGCTGGCCCGCGGCCTGTGGTCGCGCAAGATCGGCCAGGTGGTGATCGCCGCGGCCGTCCTGCTGTTCTACGGCAGCATGATCGTCGGCGTGCTGCCCGGCGCGGCCGGCGTCTCGTGGCAGGCGCACCTCGGCGGTGCGATCGGCGGCATCGTCGCCGCCTGGCTGCTGCACCGCCGCCGCTGAACCGGACCACTCACAAACGCGACCGTTGGACTCAACCGCGACCGTTCAAACGGTCGCGTTTGATGCGAACAGTCGCGTTTGTGGAGGGGTCAGGAGTCGAGGCGGGTGGGGGCGAGCTCGAGGGCGACACCGGCTTGGCGGAAGTCCTCGGTTGTTTGGGGCTCCAGGCCGTCGTCGGTGATCACCAGGTCCAGCTCGGCCAGCTCGGCGATCTTCATCAGCGAGCTGCGGCCCAACTTGGTCGAGTTGATCATGGCGACCGTCTGATCGGCGATGGAGATCGCCGCCTTGACGGCATCGGCGACGGCGGTACGAGACGTGCTGAGGCCACCCTCGACGGTGAGTCCGCTCGCCGACACGAAGGCCGTCGCCACCGTCAACTCGCGGAGAAATTCGACCGTCCAGCGTCCGGTCAGCACCCGCATCTGCTGGTCCAGCTCCCCGGGCGTGACGATGACGTGCACCGACTCGGCGGTAATGCCCAGCGCGATCGCGGGAGAGTTCGTCACCACCGTGAGCTCCCGGGGCGGTCTGAGCTCGAGTTGACGAGCCAGGGCCAGCGCGGTCGTGGAGGCGTCGAGGAAGATCGCGGACCCGTCGTTGATCCTCGCCCGGGCCTGCCGGGCGATGGCGTCCTTCTGCGGGCCGGCCTGACGAAGCCGGGCGTTCCAGGCCGTCTCGATCGGAGCCCGCGATTTCGGCACGGCTCTGGCCCCACCCCGGACCCGCTCGATCAGGCCGCCGCTGGACAGCAGGTCCAGATCCCGGTGCACCGTGACCGGCGAGACGGCGTAGTCGTTGGCCAGATCGGCCAGGGACACCCGGCCGTCCCGCTGCACCCGCTCCAGGATGTCCGCGCGCCTCAGTTCGGGAGGCAGGACACGTACGGTCATCGGCGGAGGATCGCCGCCTCCGAGTCGGCGTCGAAGAGGTGGATGCGGTGGAGGTCCACCCCGACGCGAACCTGCTCGCCGATGGCGAGCCGCGCCGACGGAAGAGCCTTCACCATCACCCTCTGCTCACCGATCTCCACGTCGATCATCGTACGGTCGCCCAACGGCTCGACCGCGTAGACCACGCCCGGCACCGACTCCGACTCGTTCCGCGCGTCGAGCGACAGGTCCTCCGACCGGACCCCCAGCACGGCCCGGTGGTCTCCGATGACGTCGAACCCGGGATTGGGCAGTGACCAGGTAGGACCGGTGAGCCGGCCGTTCGCGGTGCACGGCAGCAGGTTCATTCGCGGGCTGCCGACGAAGGTCGCCACCCAGCGGTTGGCCGGCCGGTCGTAGACCTCGGTCGGCGTCCCGACCTGCTGCACCGTGCCCTCGCGCAACACCGCCACCTGGTCGGCCATCGACATGGCCTCCACCTGGTCGTTGGTGACGTAGAGGAAGGTCCGGCCCAGCAGGCGATGGATCCGGGTGAGTTCGGTCCGCATCTCGACCCGCAGCTTGAGGTCGAGGTTGGTCAGCGGCTCATCCATCAGGAACGCCCGCGGTTCCCGGACCAGGGCCCGGCCGAGCGCGACCCGCTGCATCTCTCCACCGGACAGTTGCGCCGGCTTGCGCTGCAGCAGGTGCTCCAGGTGGAGCAGTTCGGCGACCGCCCGGACCCGCTCGGCGATCTCGGACTTCCCGAGCCGGCGGGCCCGCAGCGGCGAGGCGATGTTCTGCGCCGCGGTCTGCTTGGGATACAGCGCGTAGTTCTGGAACACCATCGCCAGGTCACGCTCCGCCGGCGTCGCCCGGGTGGCCTCGATGCCAGTCAGGTGGACAGAACCCGAGTCGGGGGCCTCGAGGCCGGCGATGATCCGCAGCGTCGTGGTCTTGCCCGCGCCGGACGGGCCGAGCAGGACGAAGAACGAGCCCTCGGCGACGTCCAGCTCCAGGTCGGTGAGCGCCTGGGTGTCGCCGTACGACTTCGAGAGGCCGGTGGCGAGGATCGCGGAGGTCATCGGCCCACCAGCCTTTCGGTCTGCGGGTCGTAGGTCGGCGGCGGCGCGCCCAGGTGCCGCACCAGCACCCCCTGCTCCGATTGCAGCCCGCAGGTCGCCGGCATCCGGACCCGGATCAGACCGGCCTCGGTCTCCACCGCATAGATCGCCTCGTCGCCGAGCGACTCCCGCGCGATGACCCGGCCCGGGACCGCGGCCGCATCCGCGACTCCGGCTGCCGTGACGGTGAATCCCTCGGGACGCACCCCGGCGATCAGCCGGTCTCCCCGGCGGAGCCCGTCCGGAGCGGCGATCCGTAGGCCGCCGGGCGCGGTGAGGTGGCCGTCGGTCAACTCGACGTCGAGGAGGTTCATCGGCGGGGAACCGATGAACCGCGCCGCGAACAGGGTCGCCGGCCGGTCGTACACCTCCATCGGAGCGCCGACCTGTTCCAGCCGGCCGCGGTTGAGGATGGCGATCCGGTCGCCCAACGCCATCGCCTCGGTCTGGTCGTGGGTGACGTAGACCATCGTCGTGCCGAGCCCCTGTTGCAGATGCTTGACCTCGGCCCGCATGTCCGCCCGCAACTCCGCGTCGAGGTTGGTCAGCGGCTCGTCCATCAGGAACGCCTGCGGGTGCCGCACCATGGCCCGGCCCAGAGCCACCCGCTGCTGCTCGCCGCCGGAGAGCCGGTTGGGCTTGCGAGTCAGGTACGGCTCGAGCTTCAGCAGCCGGGTGGCTTCGGCGACCCGTGAGTCGATCTCGGCCTTGGACAGTCCCTCGGCGCGCAACGGGAACGCGATGTTGTCGCGCACGCTCAGGTGCGGGTAGAGAGCGTAGAACTGGAAGACCATCGCGATGTCGCGCTGGGAGGGCCGCAGCGCGGTGACGTCGGTGTCGCCGATGATGATCTTGCCCGACGTCACCTCCTCCAGCCCGGCGATGCATCGCAGGGTCGTGGTCTTGCCGCATCCCGATGGCCCCAGCATCACGAAGAGTTCGCCGTCGCCGATCTGTTGGTCCAGCTCGTGCACCGCGACGGTGCCGTCGGGATAGGCCTTGTGCAGGCTCTGGACGTGGATCTCGGCCATCAGCGTCGCACCGCCCCGAGCGTCACGCCGGCCACCAGGTGCTTGCGGACCAGGAACGCGAAGACCAGCACCGGGATCGCGAAGACCAGCGTCGACGCGGCGACCAGACCCCAATTGATGGTCGTGCCACCGATCAACCCGGCGATCGCCGACGGCGCGGTCCGGTTGGCCGGATCGGTGATCAGGAAGATCGAGTAGACGAACTCGTTCCAGGAGAAGATCAGCGCGAACACTGCGGTGGCGGCGATCCCCGGCACCAGCAGCGGCATCGTCACCCGCCAGAACGCCTCGATCCGGGAGTAGCCGTCCATCATCGCCGCGTCCTCGTATTCCCTCGGGATCTCGTCCACGAAGCCCTTCATCATCCAGATCGTGAACGGCAGGTTGAAGGCCGCATAGACCAGGATCAGCCCGAGCTGGGTGTCCAGCAGCCTGAGGTCGCGGAACATCAGGAAGATCGGGATCACCACCACCACCGGCGGCATGAACCGGGTCGACAGGATGAAGAACAGCTGATCCTTCTTCGCCTTGATCGGGAACCGCGAATAGGCCCAGGCGGCCGGCACCCCGAGCACGGTCGCGATCACCGTCGAGGAGCCCGCGATGATCACCGAATTCTTGAACCCCTGGGCTACCGGAGAACCGGCACCGAAGACATCCCGGACATGATCAAGCGTCGGCGTGAAGCCGATGATCTTGGCCGGGACCGCATAGATGTCCTGGGTCTGCTTGAATGCGGTTTCCAGGATCCAGAACACGGGGAACAGACTCACCACGGCCAGTGCCGCCAGCACGGCGATCTCGATGATGGAGCCGACGCGGCCGCGGGCAGGTCGGACTGTGGTCGCCATCAGCGATCCTGGAGCCGGTGCAGATAGCGCAGGTAGAACTGGGCGGCGATGATCACGATGATCACCATCAGGACGCCGTACGCCGCCGCCCGGCCGGTGTCGAAACCGAAGAACGCGGTCTTGTAGACCTGGTAGGACATCGTCTCGGTGGTCCCGCCGGGGCCGCCGTTGGTGAGGACGTACACCAGGTCGAACAGCCGGAAGGCCTCGATCGCCCGGAACATGATCGCGATCAGCAGCAGGGGCCACACCAGCGGCAGCGTGATCTGCCGCAACTTGAACCAGTCCGAGGCCCGGTCGACCTCGGCCGCCTCGTACAGATACTTGGGGACGGCGGTCAGGCCGGCCAGCGCGACCAGCATGATGAACGGCGTCCACTGCCAGGTGTCCACCAAGATCAACGACACCAGCGCGAGATTCTGGTCGGTCAGCCATTCTGCCCGGCCGAGACCCAGGCTGACGGCGAACGAGTTGACCACCCCGAACTGCACGTCCAGCATGAACTTCCAGAACAGTCCCACCACGATCGGCGAGAGCATCATCGGGATCAGGAAGATCGTGGTGAGCACGCCGCGGCCGCGGGATCGGCGCGAGATCAGGTAGGCGATCAGGAAGCCGAGCACCGTCTGGCAGACCACGGCTCCGACGACGAAGAGCACAGTCGTCATGGCCCGCTGATGGGTGGCCGGCGAGGTGACGATCTCGATGTAGTTGGTCAGCCCCACAAAGGAAACCTCGACGTCTCGGGTCACCGAGAAGTCGGTGAACGACAGCCGGATCAACCAGATCAGCGGCCAGATCGACAGGAAGATCAACAGCGCCAGCGCGGGCGAGATGAAGACTCCGGCCAGCACCCGGTCGGACAGGTTCCGGAAGCGCGCTGCCGCGGGCGGCGCCTCGAGCCGAGCCGGGTCCGCCACCGGGTCCTGATCATGGTCCGCCGGCACCGGCCTCAGCCGGCGAACCGCCACCTGCTCCTGCTTCACCGACCCCCGCTCTCGTCGAGGATCGCCTGCTCCTGGGCCGCCAGCGCATCCAGCGCCGCCGCGGGGTCCTGGGTGCCGCTGATCGCGGCGTTCACCTGGGTGGAGTGAACGTTGACGAGCTTGGCGTACTCCGGGACGTTCCAGAAGTCCTTCAGCCGGGGGACCGACTCGGTGAACACGAAGTTGTACGGCAGCGCGTCGGTGAAGGCCGGCGAGGACAACACGTCATTGCGGCCCGGCACCCCGCCGAGTTCGGCCCACCTGGTCTGGACCTCCTTGGACTGGAACCACTTCATGAAGTTCAACGCTTCGGCCTGCTTCTCCGCCGGGCTGTAACGCGAGACATGCATGCCCATGCCGCCGAGGGGCACCCGGTCGGTCTTCCCGGTCGGCAGCGTCGCGAACCCGAGCTTCTCCTCGATCTCCTCGGCCGAGCCGCCCAGCGTCGAGCTGGCCGGATCGAGCAGCCCGCCCATGGCGGCGATCCAGTTGAACCCGATGCACACCTTGCCCTGGTTGATGGCGGCGTTCACCTCGTCGATGAACCAGTTGCTGGACCCCTTCGGCGTCAGCGGCACCATCTCATCCACCAGGACCCGCATCGCCTCGTGGCCGGCGTCGTTGTTGACGACGCCCTGGATCTGGCTCTTCCCGTCCCACAGCTCACCGCCGTAGATCCCGTTCACGGTGTTGTAGGTGACCGCCGCCGCGTCGCTGGTCCCGGCCTGGTGGAAGGCGAGCCCGCTCATCCCGGGGTTCTCGTCCTGACATTTCTTCGCCGCGGCGATCATCTCCGGCCAGGTGGCCGGCGGCTGGTCGCCGATCAGATCCTTGCGGTAGATCATCGACCAGGTGTCGCCGAGCAGGGGCAGCCCGTAGGTCTTGGCGTCATTGCTCACCTGGCCGGTCTGTGCCTGCGGATACTGGCCGTAGGCGGCGAGGAAGTACGGGTCGTACACCGACGTGTCGATGTTCTTGCCGACGTAATCGGTGATGTCCAGGATGCTGCCGTTGGTGACCGCCTCGCCGATGTTCTGCGAGTCCAGGATCGGGATGTCGAAGTTCGTCTGGCGGGCCGCGAACTGGGTGAAGATCGCGTCGTGCCATTGGGCGTTCGGGACCACGTTGACCTTGACGGTCACGTTGGGCCGCTCCTTGGTGTACTCCTTGCCGAGCTCTTCGAGCGCTTGAGCCGGCGGCCAGTCGAACCAGAGGAAGGTCAGCGTCAGCGGTTCGTTGCTGAGCTTGTCCGCGATGTCGGCGGGTGCCTTCAGCTCGCCGCTACCACCACCGCCTGCGCAGGCGCCGAGTGTGGCCAGGATCGCCACCGCGGCGATCGCCGTCTTGATCTTGGCCGAGCCGAGCCCGACCGAACCGGACTTGGTCACTCCGCGCCTCATGGTCCCCCCCTTGCCACCCACGGCAGCGTTGCCGTGCGATGAAAGAAACCTAGAGCGCCTTGCAAGTTCCGTCAAGATCTTTCATTGGATCTTGCATTCGAGCGAGTGAGTGCAGTACGTTCCGTCGCAGGAAGCGGCCTCGGGAGGAACGATGAAGAAAGTGCTCGTGCTCGTCGGCGACGCAGCCGAAGAGCTGGATGCGATGTACCCGATCTTCCGCATGCGCGAGGCGGGATATCAGGCCGATGTCGCGGCCCTGACCCGCCGCGACGTGCAACTGGTGATTCACGACTTCGACCCGGAGTCGGACGCCTACACCGAGAAGCACGGGCGCAAACTCCCGGTCGATCTGGCCTTCTCCGAGGTCGATCCCAGCCAGTACGCGGGGTTGATCATCCCCGGCGGCCGGGCCCCGGAGTACATCCGGCTCGACCCCGACGTCCGGCGGATCACCGAATACTTCTTCGCCCAGAACCTTCCCGTCGGTACGGTGTGCCACGGGCCGCAGGTCCCGGCCGTGTACGGCCTGTTGAAGGGCCGCAAGACCGCCGCGTTCGGACCGTTGGCGGGCGATCTGGAGAATGCCGGCGCCACGGTCGTCGACGGGCCCGATGTCGTCGACGGCAACATGGTCTCCTGCCGGGGCTGGCCGGATCTGCCGGAGTGGTCGCGGGCGTTCGTCGCGGTCCTCGACCGGTCCAGTGCCGAGGCGTGACCGAGCTGGCGGAACGCTCGATCCGGTCGGCTGAGCGCGAGACGTTCGTCCGGGAAATGGGTTCGGGTCCGGCCGTCGTGCTGCTGCACGGCTCCGGCCCGGGCACCACGGGCGCCGCCTGGGAACCCATGATGGCCGCGTTGGCTCCGCGGTTCCGGGTCATCGCACCGGACTTCGCCGGCTTCGGCCGGAGTAGCGCGATCCCGGATCCGGCGACGGACCGGCCGTACGGCCGGAGCGGCTGGACGGCGCAGATCCTGCACCTCCTGGACGAGCTGTCGCTGGACCGCTGCGCCGTCGTCGGCAACTCGATGGGCGGCGCCATCGCCCTGTCGGTGGCCCAGGCCCGGCCGGAAACGATCACCCGGCTGGTGTGCCTCGGCACCCTCGGCATCGCCATGCCGTTGCCACCGGGGCTGGACCGGCTCTGGGCCTACCGGCCGAGCCGAGACACGGCGCGCGACCTGCTGGAGTTGCTGCACGTCGATCCGGCCTACCGCACCGAAGAGGCGGTCCAGGCACGATTGACCGCGACGCTGGAGCCGGGACCGCGCGAGGCGTACGCCGACCTGTTTCCGGCGCCCCGGGACCGGTGGGTCCGCGACCTGGCGCTGACCGCCGAGGAGCTGGCCCGGATCCGGATGCCGACCCTGCTGGTCCACGGGTTGGTGGACCGGGTCGTACCGCTGGAATCCAGCATGCGCCTGCTGCACCTGCTGCCCGACGTCCGGGCCCACCTGTTCGGGGCGTGCGGGCATGCCGCGCCGGCCGAGCGCCACGAGGAGCTGCATCGGCTCCTGACCTCTTTCCTGGAGGAGCCATGAACGACTTCGCAATCCTCAGAGCGCCGGCCCAGATGATCTTCGGGAGCGGGATGGCGTCCGCCACAGGACGAGTCGCCGCCGGGTACGGCGAGCGGGTGCTGGTCATCGCCGACCCGTCCATCGGATCGCACGGGCTCATGCCCATCACCGACTCCTTGCAGGAAGCCGGAGTCGACGTACGGATCTTCTCCGACGTGGTCGTGGACGTGCCGGAGAGCGCCGTCAGCCAGGCGGTGGCCGCCGCCGCGGAGCACCGGCCGGACGCGATCGTCGCGGTCGGCGGCGGCAGCACCATCGACCTGGCGAAGGTCGCCGCGTTGTTGGCAGCCCATCCCGGCCCGTTGAGCACCTACTACCCCGTGGAGTCGGTGCCGGGGCCGGTGCTGCCGCTGATCGCGCTGCCCACCACCGCCGGGACCGGTTCGGAGGTCACCCCGGTCGCGGTGATCACCGATCCGGCGACTCGGATGAAGATCGGGGTGGCGAGCCGACACCTGATTCCCCGGCACGCGATCTGCGACCCGCTGCTGACTCTCAGCGCGCCACCGACCGTGACCGCGCACTCGGGGATGGACGCGCTGGCCCACGCCATCGAGTCCTTCCTGGCTATCCACCACGAGGTCACGCCCGCCTCAGTGCTCACCCAGCCGCAGCTCGGAAAGAACCTGCTCTCCGACACTCTGGCGCTGACCGCCGCCGGCTGCATTGCGGCCAACCTGGCTCGGGCCGTGACCGACGGAGAGGATCGGGAGGCTCGCTCGGCGATGCTGTACGGCAGCCTCCTCGCCGGTCTCGGCTTCGGCAACGCCGGCGTCACCATCGGGCACGCGCTTCAGTTCGCGGTCGGGGCGGCGACCCACACCTCGCACGGGCTCGGCACCGGGCTGCTGCTGCCGTACGTGATGGAGTTCAACCGACCGGCCCGGTCGGCCGAACTGACCGCCCTGGGCGGGGCGCTGGAATGCACCGACCCGGTGACCGAGGTCCATCAGCTCGGGCAGCGGGTCGGACTACCGGCGTCCCTGGCCGAGATCGGGATCGAGGCCGGCGATCTACGCCGGCTGGCCGAGGCCTCGATCGGAATCCGGCGGTTGGTCGACAACAATCCCGTGCCGGTGGACGTGGCGGCCCTCGAGCAGATCCTGACCGCGGCCTGGCACGGCGAGCCGAAGCGGCTCACTCGCCGGTGAGGTCGTGCACCGCTCGCTCCAGGTGGGCGGTGATCCGCCGAACGCTGGCCTCGATGTCGCCCTGTTCGATCACATCGAAGAGCTCCTGATGCTCCCGCGCGATGGCGGCCGGCGAAGGCCAGGAGGGACGCAGTTGCGCGATGCAGAGTCGGATCTCGCCGCCGAGTGACAGGTAGAGCCGCTCCAGCCGGGGCGAGCCGGTGGCGCGGGCCAGGGCCCAGTGGAAACCCAGATCCGCATCGACCACTTCGCTCCACGGCGAGTCGACGGTGATCGCGGCCAGCGGGCCGAGGGCCTCGCGGAGGCCGTCCAGCGGTAAGCCCCGCTGCAGGACCTCCCGGACGATCATGCACTCGAGCGGGATCCGGACCGAGAAGAGATCCAGCACGTCCTCGCGGGTCAACACGGGGACGACCGCACTGCGGTTGCGCCCGCGCTGCAGCAGGCCTTCGTGACACAGGGTCTGGATCGCGGCGCGGACGGTCGGCCGGGCGACTCCGAAGTCCGCGGCGAGCTCGAGCTCGGGTAACCGCTCGCCGGGCACGATCGAACCATCGAAGATGCGCATCCGCAGCGAGGCCGCGATCGCCTCCGTGGCGGAGACGGGCTGGACGATCATGCCGGACATGATGCGCCATCGATGCCCAGGCACCGCGGCAGTGCCGCGAGTGACGGCCACCCGCGCTCGGGCCGGCGGTCCTTGCTCGCGCCGTCTCGATTCAGCCAAACGGCCCGCGCCCCCCGCGCGCGGGCGTACCGCAGCACCGGCCTCCAGGTGCTCACCACCAGTGCCTCCGAGCCACACGCAAGGCGGTCCGGCACGGCCACGTCGGCGATGGCATCGCCGAAGGGCCGGAGGGCGAAGCGGGTGAGACGAGGATCGCCATGGCTCAGCGCGACCAGCCGATACCCCGAGGTCGCCGCCAACGCGACCGCCTCGAGCGCGTCCGCGTACGGCCGAGCCAGGAAGGCAACCCGGGACAGCGACTCCTCGCCGCTCTCCTCGAGTCGCCAGCCATGCTTGAGCGCCAGCTGCTCGAAGGCCGACCGAAGACCGAAGGCGCCCATCGAGATCACTTCGCGGGCGAGTGTCGCGCCCCGATCCAACGGGCTCTCGCCGTTGTGCCGGGCGAGCTCGTACACGACGGACTCGATCGCGGCACGGGCATCAACCAGGGTGTCCTCACCCGAGAGCACGACCGTCGTGACTTTGCAACGTTGCATCTCCCGACCATAACTTGTCTGACAGTTAGACACGCCCAAACCGCACAAACGCGTCAGTTTCGTGGATCTGACGCGTGTTGTGGAGGGGTCAGCGGTTGGCGGCGAGGAAGGCGGCGTGGATACGGGCGTCGCCGGTGAGTTCGGGGTGGAACGAGGTGGCCCAGAGGCTGCCCTGGCGGACAGCGACCGGGTGGCCTTCGTGTTCCGCGAGGATCTCGACGTCGCCGCCGACCTTTTCCACCCAGGGTGCCCGGATGAACACGGCATGGAACGGAGCGTCCAAGCCTTCGACGTCCAGGTCGGCCTCGAACGAGTCCACCTGCCGACCGAAGGCGTTGCGGCGGGCCACCATGTCGATCCCGCCCAGCGTTCGTTGATCATCGGTGCCGGCGACGATCCGGTCCGCGAGCATGATCAATCCGGCGCAGGTGCCGAGCACGGGAAGCCCGCCGGTGATCGCCGAACGAAGACCATCGAACAACTCGAAGGCGATCAACAGCTTGCCGATCGTGGTCGACTCGCCGCCGGGAATGATCAAGCCATCGAGCCCCGCAAGCTCTCGCGCTCGCCGAACCGGACGGACCTCGGCACCGGCCTGCCGCAGCAAACGATCATGCTCGACGACGTCGCCCTGCAACGCCAGGATCCCGATCACGGGCATCGGACTACCAACCATCTTCCCTGGTGTGTGCCTCATAGCGCGGTATGAGGACTGCGAGCATGGTGGCCAGACTATGCCAGACCCCATGGCCAGGGCGACCTGCTCACCGTCGGGGTTTCGGACGCTTGGTCGGGATGGCAGTGAGTGGATCCTCTGGCCACGGATGGCGGGGGTAGCGGGCTCGCAGCTCGGCTCGGACCTGGCGATAGCCCTGCTTCCAGAAAGAGGCGAGATCGCTCGTGATCGCAACCGGGCGCCGTGCCGGCGACAGCAGGTGCAGAACGACCGGCACCCGACCGTCCGCGACGGCGGGCGTGGCAGTCCAGCCGAACACCTCCTGCAGCTTCACTGCGAGGACGGGCGGCTCGACACCGTCGTACGCGAGCCGCACCTCGGAGCCCGATGGGACCCGGAGCCGTTCCGGCGCGAGCTCGCCGAACCGGGCTGCTGCGGGCCAGGGTAGCAGTCGCCGGAGCGCCGAAGCGAGGTCGAGGTCCGCAAGATCGCGCGCGCCTCGCACCGAGGCGAGGTCGGGGCCCAGCCAGTCGTCAAGACCGGCCAGCAGTGCCTCGTCGTCGACCGCGGGCCACGGGTCTCCGAGGTGGGCCTGGCAGAACGCGAGCCGTTCCCGCAGGGCGAGCGCGGCCGCCGACCAGCGCAGCACGGACAGGCCGCTGCGCCGGATCCCGTCGCGGACGGCCGCTTGGACGAGCAGCGGGTCGGGCTTGGCCAGCGGGACGTCGTTGAGCACGATCGCGCCCAGTGCCTCAACGCGCCGCGTCACGATCCGGCCATTGTCCCAGCGGATCTGGTCGGTCGTCGTGACGAGGTCGCCGGCGAGGTCTCGCGCGGTCTGCTCATCGATCGGCGCCGCGGAACGGATCCTGGCGTCGGCGCGGCCCGGTGCCCGGTCGGCCACCGCGATCGCCAGCCAGGGCGAGGTCCGCAACACCGACTGCGGGTCGAGCGCCGCACCCGTACCGCCGGCCATCTGGTACGTCACCGAGTCGGCGCCGCGGATCCGCGCGATCCGATCCGGATAGGCCAGCCCGACTACCATCCCGACCGCAAGATCGTCCGGTACGTCGCGGGCCGGCCCACCGACCGGGTCGCCTCGGCCGAGCCGCTTCGTCTCATCTCGCCAGCGGGCCGTGGCGCCGCGGTCCTGGCCACGGCGGAGGGCTCGCCAGCGGGCCGGGAGATCGTCGCCGAAGTCGCGGCCGGAATCGTCCGAGAGCATCGCGACGATCTCGCGGGCCCGGTCGGCACCGACCCGCGGCGCACCGTCCAGCAAGGCACGAGCCAACCGCGGATGGGCCCCGATCGCCGCCATCCGCCGTCCCCGCTCGGTGATCCGGCCGCGGTCGTCAAGGGCATCGAGGCGGCGCAGCAGTTCGGTGGCCGCGGTCATCGCCACCGCCGGCGGCGCGTCGATCAAGGTCAGACCGTCACCAGCAGGCGCACCCCACGCCGCGAGGTCGAGGGCGAAGGCGGCCAGCTCGGCGATCGCGATCTCCGGCGCCGGATGATCGTCGAGATGCGAGTGATCCGTGGCCGACCAGCAGCGATAGACCCGGCCAGGCCCCTCCCGCCCGGCCCGGCCCGCCCGCTGGTCGGCCGATGATCTCGAAACCCGACAGGTGACCAACGCACCGAGGCCGCGGGATTGATCGGTCCGTGGCTCCCGGGCCAGACCCGAGTCGACCACGACCCTGACCCCGGGCACGGTCAGCGAACTCTCCGCGACCGACGTCGTGACCACGATCCGACGCGTGGCGGCCGGCGCCAACGCGCGGTCCTGTTCGGCCCGTGACTGGCGACCGAACAACGGCAGGACATTCTCACCGGCCAACCGGCGAGTGACACCGTTGATCTCAGCCTCCCCGGGGACGAAGACGAGGATGTCGCCGTCGTTCTCGGCGCCCGCGCGCCGGACGACGGCCGCGACGTGATCCAACAGGCGCGGGTCGACTCGCCCACCGGGAAGCAGCGGTACGGCGACCGGTGGTGGGGCCCACTCGATCGCCACGTCGAACAGCGCCGCGGACGCGGTGATCACGGGCGCCGGGGCGTCCGTGCCCAGGACCCGACTCAGCCTGACCGTGTCGGCCGTGGCCGAGGTCGCCACGATCGTCAGGTCCTCCCGAAGGTTCGCCCGGATGTCGACGCAGAACGCGAGCAGCAGATCGGCATCCAGATGCCGCTCGTGACACTCGTCGATCACGATCGCGGCGACCCCCGGCAGGTCCGGGTTCTGCTGCAGCCGGCGGACGAGCAGCCCGGTCGTCACCACCTCGACGCGGAGTCCTCGGCCGCCGCTGCGCTCACCCCGCATCGCGTAACCGATCCGCTGCCCGAGCGGTTCGCCGACCAGCATCGCCAGCCGGGTCGCCGCCGCGCGGGTCGCCATCCGTCGCGGCTCGGCGACGATGATCGTGCCGTCGAGCGCGTCGGCCAGCGCCAGCGGCAGCAGCGAGGTCTTCCCCGATCCGGGCGGCGCCACCAGCACCGCGGCACCGCGCGAACGCACCGCCTCGACGGTGGCCGGCAGCACGGCCCGGACAGGCAGATCCGCCCCCGGCACCGACGTTTCAGGCAGTAGCACGCCCCGAAGCTAGCGGACTACGTCCGACCCGCTACCAGCCGCGCTCGGCCAGCCGGTGCGGCTCGGGCAGATCGTCGACGTTGATGCCGACCATCGCCTCGCCCAGGCCGCGAGACACCTTGGCGATCACGTCCGGATCGTCGTAGAAGGTGGTGGCCTTGACGATCGCCGCGGCGCGCTGGGCCGGGTTGCCGGACTTGAAGATGCCCGAGCCGACGAAAACGCCCTCGGCGCCGAGCTGCATCATCATCGCCGCGTCGGCCGGGGTCGCGATGCCACCGGCGGTGAACAGCACCACCGGCAGCTTGCCGTTCCGGGCGATCTCGGCCACCAGCTCGTACGGCGCCTGCAGGTCCTTGGCGGCCAGATAGAGCTCGTCGGTGGGCAGGTTCTGCAGCCGCCGGATCTCGTCCCGCAGCCTGCGCATGTGGGTGGTGGCGTTGGACACGTCGCCGGTGCCCGCCTCGCCCTTCGACCTGATCATGGCCGCGCCCTCGGTGATCCGGCGCAGCGCCTCGCCGAGATTGGTGGCGCCGCAGACGAACGGCACGGTGAACTGCCACTTGTCGATGTGGTGGGCGTAGTCGGCCGGGGTGAGCACCTCGGACTCGTCGATGTAGTCGACACCGAGGGACTGCAGCACCTGGGCCTCGACGAAGTGCCCGATCCGGGCCTTGGCCATCACCGGGATGGAGACCTGCTCGATGATCCCGTCGATCAGGTCGGGGTCGCTCATCCGCGCCACACCGCCCTGGGCCCGGATGTCGGCCGGCACCCGCTCCAGCGCCATCACCGCGACCGCGCCGGCGTCCTCGGCGATCTTGGCCTGCTCGGCGGTGACCACGTCCATGATCACGCCACCCTTGAGCATCTCCGCCATGCCCCGCTTGACCCGGACCGTGCCGGTGCCCTGATCGTGTCCGTCGTTCCCGGTCGAGCTGTCGTTCCCAGTCGCCATGGTGTTCCCGGCTGACATCGCCATTCCTCCTCCGCTCACCGGCGGCCGATCCACCGACGAGACGGGAGCAACGTACCTCCTCGGGGCCGGTCGGGCCGAAGAAGTCCGCCCTTCGACAGGCTCAGGGAGCGAACGGTGTCAGGCTCAGGGAGCGAACGGTGTCAGGCGGCCCGGCGGGAGAACCGGCGGTGTTTCTTGATCGAAAGCAGCCGGCTGGACGGCTGCACGTCGCGATACAGCGCCTCGAAGGTGTCCAGGATGCCGGCGATCGCGTGCCGTTCCACCATCTTGCGGCTGACCGCGCCCATCCGGCGGCGCAGCGCCGGGTCGGCGATCAGGCTGAGCAGCCGCTCGGCCAGTTCGTCGATGTTGCCCGGCGTGTAGAGCCAGCCGTTCTCGCCCGGGCGGACCAGGTGCGGCAGCGCGACCGCATCGGCGGCGACGATCGGCTTGCCGGCCGACATCGCCTCCAGGGTGACCAGGCTCTGCAACTCCGAGACACCGGGCATGCAGAACACCGACGCGCGACCGTACGCCCGCAGCAGTTCCTCGTCGTCGACATAGCCGAGGAAGGCAACCCGGTCACCGAGCCCGAGCCGGGCGGCCAACGCCTCCAGCGAGGCCCGGCGGTCGCCCTTGCCGGCGATCTCCAGCCGGACCGGCCGGTCCAGCGGGAACCGGGCGACGGCCTTGATCAGCTGGTCGACGTGCTTCTCCGCGTCCAGCCGACCGACGAACAGGATCGTCGGGGTCATCGGGGCTGCCGCCGCCTGGGTCGCCTGCCAGTACTTGTCGGTGTCGATGCCGTTGGAGATCGCCTTCGTGCCGCGGATGTCGGTGTGCGCCTCCAGCAGGTCGACGGCCAGCTGGGTCGGGGCGGTGACCGCGTCGGCCCGGCCGTACACCCGGCCCAGGTCCTGCCAGCACCACTTGGCCACCGGGCCGTAGAGGAACTTCGGCACCGGCAGGTAGCCGAACACGTTCTCCGGCATGAAGTGATTGGTCGCCACCGAGGCGATGCCGTGCCGCCGGGCCGAGCTGAGCACGGCGCGGCCGATCAGCTGGTGACCCTGGACGTGCACCACGTCCGGCCGCAGCTGGCGGATCAGCCGGTCCACCGCCGGGTTGGTCTGCCACGGGGTGCAGATCCGGATGAACTCGTGCATCACGTAGCGGTAGGACCGCATCCGGTGCTCGGTGACACCGTCGACCTTGCTGGTCGAGGGCGGACCGTCGACCGAGGGGCAGATGACGTGGACGTCATGGCCGCGGGCGGCCAGCGCCGTGGCCAGCCGGGTCCCGAAACGTGAAGCCCCGTTGACGTGCGGGGCGTACGTGTCAGCGCCAAGCAGGATTTTCATCGAGTTTCCTCTTCAGGTCGTCGGTGTCATCGGCCTTCGGTCCCGGCAGACCGGGTCGCAGGCCGGATTCGAGCTCTCCCCGCGGGTGGTTGTCGGGCAGGTCGTTGTCCTCGGCCGCTTCCGCCGCCTCTTGGTCGGCCTTCTGGGCCTTGGCGTCGGGATGGTGCCGGGCCAGCACGAAGACGCCGACGGTCGCGACCACGGCCGCTAGGGCCATCCCGACCGCGGTCGCCGGATCCATGTGCTTGCCTTCACCGAGCAGCATCAGGCCGATCAGTACGGCCACGAACGGGTCGGTCACGGTGACGCAGGCCAGCACCACCTCGGGCGAGCCGACGGTGTAGGCCTGCTGGATCAGGGTGCCGCCGATCGCCGCCGCGGCGGCAATGCCGATCGCGGTGCCGATCACCAGCGGTTGGGTGACCCGGCTGAAGTCCCCGGCGATCAACTGGGACAGTGCCCGCATCCCGGCGGCCACCAGCCCGAACGCCGCGGCGCCGCCGAAGGCGCAGCCGAGCGCCCGGATCCAGCCGGTGTTGAACTTGATGACGATCAGGCAAGCGCCGATCAACAGCGCTACCAGAGCCCCCGCCAGGAACAGGGTCTCGCCGGTCAGCGGCACCGAGGTGGCCTTGCCGGCGGTCAGCCAGACGAAGGCGGCCGTGCCGACGACCGAGATCGCGATCCCCGTCACCACGCCCCGGGTGGCATGCTCGTGCCCGCGTCGGGCGGCCACGATCACCGCGAGCGGCACCCCGAGGACGCCGATCGGCTGGACCACCGAGACCGGGGCGAGGATCAGCGCGATCACGTGCAGCCCGGTGCCGAGCGCGATCAGCGCCAGCCCGGCCAGCCAGCGGGGCTGCCGGACCAGCGCCAGCATGCCGCGCAGGTTGAGCAGCCGGTCCTCCCCGTCGGGGTTGGCGATGGTCCGCCGGACCGCGTCGTGCTGCAGGATGGCGCCGAACGCGAAACAGGCGGCATCGCACACGGCGATGCCGACCGCAAGCAGGGTGACCAGATTGGTCGGCGTCACAGCTCCCCTTCCCGGGAGTAGGCCACGGCCCGCGCGGCGGCCTCGATCTGCAGCACAGAGCCAATCCGTAGCACAGCGGGCGCGCGCCGAGTCGGCGCCACTCCCACCGGACAGCCCGGCAATGTGGTTACGGTCACGAAACCGACATTATCGATCCGCGGCTCACGACCCAACATTCGCACGGCCGAGCGCGGGTTGACGTTGGTCACGGCCCTAACGTTGTCAGCCCGAGACCGACTTCTCCATCAGGCTGGCTACCGATCTTTGGGTAGGGGTAGCCCTACTGGGGCCCCATCACACCCTGGGTCCGCCTACATCGTTGGTCTGATCGACGAAGGCGAGGATCGCGGCCGCGGCCCGGGCCGGCGCCTCGTAGTGGATCAGATGACCGACCCCGTCGATCACCAGCAGCTCGGCTTCGGGGAGGGCCGCAGCCAGCCGGCGCTGCTGATCGACCTCGGTGATGTCGTCCACCGCCCCGGCGATCAACAACACCGGGATGTCGATCTTGGTGGCGAACTGGCTGACGTCGTACGACACCGAGGCGCGGAACGATTCGAGGACGACGTTCCGGTCGGCGAAGGCACCGAAGTAGCGCCGGTGCTGATCATGGATCCAGCGCCGCAACTCGCGATCGTCCGTCTTCGCCATCACCTCGCTGAGCAACCGGGTGATCCCCCGGCTGCGCAGCAGCGGCAGCCCGACCGGCCGCGGCAACGCAGCCCCGAGCCGGTAGTAGCCGACGGCCAGGCGGCTGAAGATCCCGCGCGGGCCGCTCAGTGCCGGCGCGGCGATCGGGTTGATCAACACGGCGCGCTGGGCGACCAGGCCGTGGGCCAGGGCCGAGGCGACGACGATCGAGCCGAACGAGTGGCCGACGATGATCACCGGTTGATCACCGGCCACCGCGGCGACGAAGGCGATCAGCCAGTCCGTGTAGCCGTCCAGATCGTGCGGCCGGCCCGGGAACGGCGGCGCCTCGCCGAAGCCGGGCAGATCCGGCGCCACGATCCGGTACGAGCCGGCGGCGCCCAGCCGGCCGGCGATCTGCTCCAACCCGTGATGATCACCGCGGAACCCGTGCACGACGACGATGGTCGGCCGGCTCGGCTCACCGGCAGCTGAGCTGCCGGCCGCGTCCGCCGGGTAGACCCAGAATCGGGCCGGGGCGCCCGCGACGATGATCTCCGCCGGCCGTCCCCGCGGCTCGATCCTCGGCGGTTCGATCCTCGGCTGCTCGATCACGGCTGCGACTCTACCCGCGGCCGTGCTCCGCGGAACCGCCTTCGGCGGGCTCGATCGACAGGATCCAGACATCGACCCGGGCCGGCTCGATCCCGAGCGTGCGGGCGGCCGCGACCACCCGGGTCCGGATCTCCTCGGCCGCCTCGGTCGCCGGCCGGCCCCAGTGCAGTGCCACCTCGATCCTGAGCTCCGGGCCGGCGTCGGCCGCGCCGTTGGTGATCACGATCCCGTCCACCGGCTGGTCGGCGGGCCGGCCGATCGCGGTGACGGTCCGGCCCAGGCCGACCAGTGCGCCGGACAGCGAGGGCTCCAACCGGGGCACGCCGTCGGTCTCCAGCACGGCCTGCGCGATCACCGCGGACAGCTGAGGCTCAGGCATCGTCGACATCCTCGATGATCAGATCGATCCGACCGACCGACAGCCCGGCCCGGGCCGGCAGCACCGCCAGGATCCGGGTCCGGACCAGGTCGGCCAGCTCCGGCCCGGACGAGCCGGCCCGGATCGCCAGCCGGACCGCGACGTTGAGCACGCCGTCCTGCTGGGCCGGCTGACAGCGCCGGCTGCGTACCCCCGGCACCGAGTCGCAGGCGTACCGGATCAGCGCCGACAGCGGCTGCTCGCTGATCTCGATCGAACCGCCCGGATCCGCGGACCTGCAGCCGGCGGCCGCGGCGCACCTCGGCCCGGGCCACCCGCATCACGGCGTCCTTGACCCGGGAAGCCGGCCGTTCGTCGTCCCGGCCGGCCGGGCTCGCCCGTTCCTCGGCCCGGAACTCCTCGATCACTCCGGCCAGCCGGGCCAGGCTGCTCCGGGCGTCGCGACAGAGATCGCAGTCGGCCTGGTGCGGGTCCGGTGGCCGGTCCAGGCCGCGCCACAGCTGATCGATGGTCCGGCCGCAACCGAGCCGTTGATCATCGGCCGGGCCGGCCGGGGTCGAAGGCCGGGCCGCCGGTTCGTTCGGCTGATTCAGCGCCATGAGCTCATCCCCCTCGCCAGGCCGGCTCGAGCTCTGGCCAGTTGGCCGCGAACCGCGGTGTCGGTGATCGCCAGAATGGCCGCGATCTCCGGATAGGACCGGCCGTGCACCTCGCGCAGCAACCAGCAGGCTCGTTGCCGCGGCGGCAGCCGCCGCCAGATCGCGATCAAGGAATCCTGGACGACGTCCTCGGCATCGGTGTGGTTTGTCAGCATCCGCCGCGCCAATCGGAACAGCGGCCCCTGATAGCGGTCGACCAGGGCTTCGAACGCTGCCAGGTCGCCGTCCTGGGCCCGGGCCACCAGGGTCGGTTCGTCCAGCTCCGCGACCACGCCGACGCCCGGTCCGGCGTCCGGTCCGGCGGCGCACCGCTGGTCGACGGCACGGTCCAGCACGGCCACCTCCTCGTCAACCGGCAGCGGGATCGCCCCGCCGGACTTCGCAGCACTCTCGAATCCATCACCGCCCGCAATTCAGGATCCGGCTCCCGAGGCGATGGTGACCTCGGAGTCGCTGTCGCTTCGGCGGCCGAGCTGCAGCACCACCGCAACCCGCCGCAACCGGGTCTGCAACGCGTCGGCCAACGCGGGCAGGATGGCCGAGTGGAGCCGCTGCACCAGGTCGGCCAGGTCGGCCTGTTCGTCGATGGTGATCGCCAGGTCGACATCCGGCTCGGCCACCGCGCCGCGGATCGTGACCCGCGCCCCGGTCACCCCGGGCAGCCGGTCCAGCTGGCGTTCCACCGCAGCCGCCAGCACGTTCGGCTCCACCGTGATCGCGCCGGCGGCCGGATCAGCGTGCAACCGGAACGCGGCGACCGGAGCCGGCCGCGGCACCAGGGCGAGCACCCAGATCAGCGCCAGCAGCGCCACCAGGATCGCGATCACCGCGACCATGATCAACAGCGAGTCGATCGCGGGCTCCAGCCCGTCGGTCGGCAGGACCGCACTCCCGGGTTCGGGCAGGCGCAGGCCGAGCGGATCGGTCACCGGCCGGGCCAGGCCGGCCAGTCCGGTCCCGATCGCGATCACCACGACCGCCGAGATGATCATGGCCAGGCCGATGATCATGATCAGGATTCGGTTCAGCACCCGCATCAGGTCACCTCCCGGTGCCGGCTGCGGACCGTGATCTTGGGCATCGGGCGCAGCTTGAGCGCGGTCAGCCGGGCGGTCACCGAGTCGGTCACCGCACGCCGCAGCTCCGCATGATCGGTCCGCGGCCCACGGACCTGGATCCGGATCCGGCGCGAACTGACGGTGGCCCGGACGTCGTCGGCGCCGTCGAGTTGCCGGGTGTGGATCACGGCCAGCCGGGCCAGGCCGCGGTAGGACAGCACGGTTGCGGCGTCGGCCACCTGCGGCGCGGGCGCCTGCTCCAGCACGGCGCCGGCGTAACCGCCGGGCTTCGCCGCCAGTACGACCAGGATCAGCCCGAGCCCGCCGATGATCACCGCGGCCGTCAGCAGCAACGGTGAACTCCAGGGCTGGGTGGCCAGCCAGTCGATCCCGGCCGGGACGGGTGGCGGCCATGCGCGGGTCACCAGCCGGGTGATCGTGGCCCAGACGACGGTCGCGCCGAGGCCGATCAGCAGCACCAGCACGATCACCGCGGCCGGGTAGCGACCCGGGCGCCGGCGGATCCGGCGCAGCACCCCGGTCACGACCCGCTCCCGGACCGGATGGTCGTGGTCGTGGTGATCATCGCGGCCGCACCGGACGTCGATCGTCGTCGTCGATCAGCCAGCCGATCCGCAGGTCGACCCGCCGGACCGGGATGCCGGTGAGCCGGCCGACCCGTTCGGCGATGTGACTGCGCAGCGCCTCGGCGGCCGGCCGCAGCGGTGTCGGGTACGCGAGCCCGACCTCGACGGAGAGCACCGCGAACTCACTGTGCAGCTCGACCTCGACCTTGGACCGGGACGGGCCGAGACCGAACCGGCCCGATCCGCCCGCGGCGACGGCGGCGGACAGCTCGGCGGCCGAGCCCTGGGCGATCTTCTCGAACGCCTTCCGGGAGATCGTCAGCCGGCCCCGCTCGGCGGCCGGACGGGCCACGATCGACGTCTCCGTTTCGGCCGTGGCGACGGTCATCGGCTGCTCGACCGGCCGGTGATCGAACCGAGATCGATCTTGCCCTCGAGGACCAGGCCGATGCCGCCGAAGACGATGGCGACCAGCAGCGGCACGAACCCGCCGAACCCGGCCACGATGCCGAGCACCAGGCCGACCAACAGACACAGACGGGTGGTGGTCATGCCAGTCGGTCCGAGCCGTTGTCACCATGATCATCGTCGTCCGGCAGGTGCACGTCGGTGACGCTGATGTTGACCTCGAGCACCTCGAGCCCGGTGCCGTGCTCGACGGCGTTGATCACGTTCTGCCGGATCGCGTAGCTGACGTCGACGATGGACGCGCCGTACTCGATCACCACCGAGACGTCGATCGCGGCCTGCCGCTCGCCCTTCTCCACCCGGACGCCGCCGGAGACGTTGGTCTGCGATCCGGGGATCCGCTCGGTCAGCGTGTCGAACGCCCGCCGGGCCGCGTTGCCCAGGGCGTACACCCCGGGCACCTCGCGGGCCGCGATGCCGGCGAGCTTCTGCACCACCTGCTCGGCGATCGTGGTGTCGCCGTGCTCGGTGTGCAGTGGGCCGAGCTGCTTCTGCTCCTCCGCCGGCTGGTCGGGCTTGCTGTCATTGCTGTTCTTCGCCGCCGTGGTCGCGACCGCCTGGTTCGCCATGGATCTGCACCCTTCCGTACCCGTCGCGTGGTTGCGACACCGGAAAGGACGACCCAGCCGGCGAACCGTCACGGCAGCCGGCGAACTTTTCGCCTGCGCCGCTGTCAGCCGGGCCGGACGACCTTACGGAGCTCGATCCGCCAACCGGAACGGGTACGGACGACGACGTCGGCATAGATCACGGTGTCGGCCCGGCCGTCCGGCATCACCGCCAGGCCCTTGCACCGCACGGTCGCCCGATCGGCGGACGCGGGGTCCGCGCTGACCAGGACATTGGTCACGTGGTGGCCGCGCGGCTGATCACCCGGTGCGGCCTCGAAGAGCCGGGTCAGCGCGGGCAGGCCGCGAACGATTCCGAGCCCGTACCCGGTGACGTCGTAGGCGCCGTCCTCGGTCATCAGCAGTTCGAGTTCGGCGAACCGGCGGTCGTCGGCCAAGTGGCCGTGCAGCGCGACCAGTTCATGGATCTCGAGGCGGTCGGCGGTGGACAGGGGCACGGCGACTCCAGGTGGACGAGAATGACGGGGATGACCAAGGTTAAACGGGGTCAACGCCCCGCTTCAACCCCGGGCGACGATCCGAGGCCGAAGCGAGCGCCCCGGGCGGACGCCGTCGCCAACCGCGCCAAGGTGGTGGCCGCGGCGCACGCGGCCTTCACCGAGGACGGGTTCGAGGTGCCGCTGGACGACATCGCCCTGCGGGCCGGCGTCGGGCCGGGCACCGTACACCGGCACTTCCCGACCAAGGCCGAGCTGGTCGATGCCGTGCTGGCGCTGTCGGTGACCGAGCTGGTCACCGAGGCCCGGGCCCGGGCCGAGGCGGACGATCCCGGCGCCGCCTTCCGGACCTTCCTCGAGCACCTCGTCTCGGCCGGCGCCGCCGCTCATGAACTGGCCCACCGGCTCGGCCCGGCGGCGGGCGACCTCGAGGCCGCGGTCGCGACGCCCACGGCCGAGCTCGGCCGCTGGCTGGCCCGACTGCGGCTGCGCGCCCAGCAGGCGGGCGCCGTGCGGGCCGACCTCGGTGACGACGAGTTGGCCGCGGTGATCGCAGCCGGCCATGCTGCATACACCCATCCCAGCGGCGGCGAACACACGCTCGCCGTCGTCCTGGACGGTCTGCGCCCATGAGCCACGGAGCGGCGGTGCCCGAGGACCGGTCGGCGGCGGAGGATAGGTTGATCCCACGCCGATGAAGGGGTGATCACCGTGCGGAGGTCCGGGAGTGCCGTGCTGGTGCTGGCCGGGGTCGTCGGACTGCTCGCCCTGATCGCGGCCGGGGTCGGCGGGCCCTGGACGGTCACCGATCGGCTGGGTTTGATCATGGGCACCCCGGCACCGCCGAGCGCGCCGCCGGTGCCGATCAGCAATCCGTTCGCCAGCGCCACGCCGCCGCCGGCGGACCGGGAGCCCCCGCTCGACCTGAGCTGGCTGCAGAACGTGCTGCTGGCCCTGGTGATCACCGCCGGCGTCGTCGGGCTCGGCCTGCTCGGCTGGCTGATCTGGCGTCGGTTCCGGGCGCTCCGGCCGGACCCGGACGAGGAGCCGGTGCCGGACGGTCTGCTGA
The DNA here is from genome assembly GCA_963746025.1 of uncultured Actinomycetota bacterium. Lineage (GTDB taxonomy): Bacteria > Actinomycetota > Actinomycetes > Propionibacteriales > Propionibacteriaceae > Microlunatus. The sequence continues at coordinate 266,783 of CAVUZU010000004.1, read as the reverse complement.
CCGCCTATCAGGACAAGCCGCAGCCCGAGCTGCCGGTGCTGCGCCGCGGCGTCACGGCGGCCGGCGAACTGCTGGATCGGATCAGCAACCCGAACGACGCGATCATCCGCGCCTGGCTGGCGCTGGAGGAGGCCGCCGAGAGTTCCGGCGTGACCCGGGAGCCGTCGGAGACGCCGACCGAGTTCACCGTCGACGTGCTCGACCGGACCCCGGCCGAGCCGGCGCCGGTGCGTCGGCTGCTCCGGCTCTATCTACAGGCCCGGTTCGCCACCGAGCCGGCCACCGCCGAGGACGTACGGGAGGCCAAGCGGTGCCTGTTCGCGCTGGCCGAGAGCTGGTCCGCCGCCGACACCGCGGTCGACCGGATCAGCCGCGGCGGCTCCTCCCCGGGAAGCGCCGGATGATGATCATGATCATGCTGAGCGCCACCGCGGACGGGAATCGCGGATGATCAGGAGCGAGCTACGGTCGACCGCGATCGGCACCTTCGTCGTCGCCGCCATCCTCGGCGGCGCCGCCTGGCTGGTCGGTCTCGATCCGCTGAAGTGTCTGCTGGTCGCGATCGCCGTCGCGCTCTGTGGCGCGTTCCGGCTGTATTCCGAGTACGGCGACAACGCGCGCTGGCCGGAGCAGTCCGACCGCAGCCGGGACCGCGGCGCCCGGCGTGAGGTGGCCCGGCTGTCCTGGACCTTGCAGGGCTACGCGTCGCAGGTGGATGCCCGGTCCGCGCGCCGGCTCCGCGGATTGGTCGCGGCCACCCTGGCGGAGCTCGGCGCCGACCTGGATCGCCCCGAGGACGTCGAGGGCTGCCGCCGGCTGATCGGCGAGCGGGCCTACCGCACCCTGGCCGAGGACCGGCCGCACTACGCCGAGTTCGTGCATGTCCTGGACCGACTCGAACACCTGCTCTCCAGCGACTTGTCAGAACCTGGGATGGCTATAGCCAGCACAGGTTCTGACAAGTCGGCAGAAAGGAACCCATGACTGAACGGTTGAAGGTCGCGGAGGTCGCGCGGCTGGGCGAGACGGTGCTGGCCGAGGTCGGCACCGTCGTGGTCGGCATGCGGACCGCGCTGCGGACCGCGTTGGCGGCCGTGCTGGCCGGCGGCCACGTGCTGTTCGAGGACGTACCAGGGCTGGGCAAGACACTCGCGGCCCGCAGCCTGGCCACCGCACTCGGGCTGGAGTTCCGGCGGCTGCAGTGCACGCCGGACCTGCTGCCGGCCGACATCACCGGCTCCTACGTCTTCGACCCGGCGGAGTCGGCGTTCGAGTTCCGGCCCGGACCGGTGTTCACCGGGCTGCTGCTGGCCGACGAGATCAACCGGACCGCACCGAAGACCCAGTCCGCGCTGCTCGAGGCGATGGCCGAGCGGCAGGTCACCGTCGAGGGCGTCAGTCACCGGTTGAAGCCGCCGTTCCATGTGATGGCCACCTCCAACCCGGTCGAGTACGAGGGCACCTATCCGCTGCCCGAGGCGCAGCTGGACCGCTTCATGGTCCGGCTCGCCGTCGGCTATCCCCAGCCGGACGCCGAGACCGACATCCTGCTCCGCCGGCTGGATCGGCGCCGGGAGGAGGCCAACGTGGCGGCGATCGTCGACCCCGACACGGTGCTGGCGATGCAGGCCGGGACCGAAGCGGTCGATCTCGACCGGGACGTGGTCCGCTACTGCGTCGACCTGGCCGCCGCGACCCGGACCCATCCCGGCGTCGAGGTCGGCTGCTCGCCGCGCGGCTCGCTGGCGCTGATGCTGGTCGCCCGTGGCATCGCGGTGCTGGACGGGCGGAGCTACGTCACCCCGGAGGACGTGAAGGAGATCGCGATCAGTGCGCTGGCCCACCGGCTGACCCTGAACCCGCAGGCCTGGGCCACCGGGCTGCAGGCGGCCGACGTGATCAAGACCCTGCTGGGCCAGGTGGCAGCGCCGCCCAGCCTGCGCCGGAGCTCCGCCGACGCCGTCGCGCGATGATCAACGCTGTCGTGCCCCGGATCGCGGGCCGATGACCGACCCGGCCGCCGCTCGAGAGGTGGAATCCGCGCCGCCGCGGTTGAGCCTGGCCGCTGGGCTGAGCCTGCCGGTGGGGCTGGGGTTGATCATGATCGGTCTGCTCGCCGGCCGGCCGGATCTGGTCACGTTCGCGCTGCCGATCCTGCTGTTCGTCCTCTGGGGCTGGCTCGGCGGGCCCCGGCGGGCCGGCCGGCTGACCCTGCGGGCGGATGATCAACAACCGCGGCCGGGGGTGATCCCGGCCCGGCTGGTGATCGAACCGGCGCCGGCGATCGACCAGCTCCTGATCCGGGTGAACGCGCCCGGGCATCGGTCCCGGGAGGCGGCGCTCGACGCCCGTCGCTTCCGTACCGACGGAACGGGCGATGGGGCCGACGGGGTCCGGGTGTCGATGGCGACGGTCCGGACCGGCCGCCGGGAACTGTTCTGGGTGGAGTGGCTGGGGGCCGGCACCGCCGGGGTGACCAGGACCGATGCGCAGCTGTCCGGGCCGGTGGCGATCACGGTGCTGCCCGGGTTGCAGCGGATCTCGATGGTGCCGCTGCCGTTCCGGCTGCAAGGGCTGACCGGGCCGCACAGCTGGCGCCGGGCCGGCGACGGCGGCGACCTGCACGATGTCCGGGCGTTCGCACCGGGTGACCGGCTGCGCCGGATCGACTGGCGGGTGACGGCTCGGCGGGCCGCCGACCGGACCGGTGGTCGCGGTCTGGCGGAGCTGTACGTACGCCGTACCTATGCCACGGCAGACGCCTGCGTGATGGTGGTGCTCGACTCCCGGGACGAGATCGGCCCGGTCGTCGCCAGTTGGGGCGACGCCACCGAGGTGCGGGAGGACCAGGCCACCTCGCTGGACATCGCCCGGGTGGCGGCGCTGTCGATCGCGGACCGCTACCTGGCCGGCGGCGACCGGGTCGGGCTGGAGGATCTGGGCCGGATGCAGCGGCCGGTGCAGCCGGCCGGCGGGCAGCAGCAGGCCCGGCGGCTGGCGTTGCACCTGGCCCTGGCGGCACCGCTCGGCGAGCCCGGCCGGCGGGAGCGGGTGCCACGGCTGCCGTCCGGCTCGATGATCGTCCTCTGCTCGACGTTCCTGGACGACGACGTGGCCCGGATCGCGACCAACTGGCACCGGTCCGGGCACCGGGTGGTCGCGGTCGACGTGCTGCCGCGGCCGGTGACCCGGGAGCTCAGTGCGCGCGGCCGGACCGCGTACCGCATGATCATGCTGGAGCGGACGCTGCGGTTCCGTGGCCTGGCCCGGGCCGGGATCGAACTGGTCCGCTGGGACCCGCGGCCGGGCGGCGGCGAGGTCGGCGGCGAAGTCGGCGCGTCGGTGCCGGCGGATGCCGCCCTCGCCGCGCTGACCAAGATCAGGCGGCGACGATGAGCACCGTCGGTGTCGGCCGCCGGCTGACCCGGACTGCCCGCGGCCGGCTGGAACCCTGGCGGGAGCGAGCGGTCCGGCTGCTCTGGGCGTTACGGATCAACCGGCCGGAGTCGCAGCGACCGCTGCCGTCAGTGGGGATCGAGCTGACCCGGCCGGTGCCCGGTTGGGTGTTGCGGCTGGTCGGCCTGGCGATCGGGATCGGTTGCCTGCTGTCGATCCGGCCTGCGGTGCCGCTGCTGGTGATGGCCGCCGCCGCGCTGCTGGTCTGGCTGATCCGGCCCGGCGGTTTCGCGATCGCCGGCTTCGCCGTGCTGATCGGCATCGGCCTGTTGATCTTGTCGGACCCGTGGGCACCCGGGGGATTCATCGCCACCGCGGCCGTGCACCTGATGCTGGCGCTGTCCTGCCTGCTCGGCTCGGCGAACTGGTCGGCCCGGTTCGAGCTGTCACTGCTCCGCCCGGTTCTCGTGCGCTGGCTGGTGATCCAGGCGGTCGTCCAGGCCGTCGGACTGATCGGCCGCTGGATCGGCACCCTGCAGCTCACCCTGCCGGTGCTGCCGTTGCTGGCCGGGGCGGCCCTGGTCGGCTTCGCGATCTGGATCTTCCCGCGGATCGCCAGGCGCCGCTGACCACCGTTGATCAGATCGGACCCGATCCGGTTGACGGGTGTGCTCTGCCGGTGAGACGTTTCGATCATGAGCACCGTCGAGTTCACGCCGAGGTTCGAACAGCTCGCCTGGACGTTCGGTGGGGTCGAGCCGATCATGACGGTCGAGCCGGGGACCACGATGCGGTTGTGGTGCGAGGACGCCTACGCCGGCAAGCTCCGGACGTCGGCCGACCTGCCCAGCCAGTGCATCGATATCAACCAGGTCAATCCGCAGACCGGCCCGTTCTACGTCGCGGGTGCCGAGCCGGGCGACACGCTCGCGCTGCATTTCGTCGACCTGCAACCCGCGCGGGACTGGGGTGTGTCGACGACGATCCCGTTCTTCGGCGGGTTGTCCGCCACCGACCGGACGGCGCTGTTGCATGACGCGCTGCCGGAGATCACCTGGATCTACCAGTACGACCGCGATCGGCAGGTGGTGACCTTCGAGGCGGCGCGCACCGACTTCCGGCTCGACCTGCCGGCCGAACCCATGTTGGGCACCGTCGGCGTCGCGCCGCCGGCCCGGGAGGTGCGGACCTCGCTGGTGCCAGAACGCTTCGGCGGCAACATGGACACGCCGGAGATGAAGGCCGGGGCCACCTGCTATCTCGGCGTCAATGTGCCGGGCGCGCTGTTCTCGGTCGGCGACGGGCACTACCGGCAGGGTGAGGGCGAGGCCTGCGGTACGGCGGTCGAGGGCGCGATGAACGTGACCATGATCGTCGAGTTGATCAAGGGCGGCGCGCCGCTCTGGCCGCGGATCGAGCAGGACGACTGGCTGATCGTGGTCGGCTCCAGCCGCCCGCTGGAGGATGCCTGGCGGATCGCCCAGGTCGAGATGATCAGCTGGCTCGGCGAGCTCTACGGGCTGGACAAGATGGACGGCTATCAGGTCGTCTCACAACTGGCCAAGGCGCCGATCGCCAACGTGGTCGACGCGAACTACAGCTCGGTGGTCAAGCTGCCCAAGTCGATCTTGCCGGCCGCGAACCCGTACGGCGGGATGCACCGACACCTGCGCAGTCTGCCCACCCCTTCCTGACCAAGGAGTCCTGATGGATCTGCAACTGGCCGGCCGCCGAGCCCTGATCACCGGCGGCACAAGGGGCATCGGGCGTGCGATCGTCGAGGGCTTCGCCGTGGAAGGTGCGGCCGTCGCCTTCTGCGCCCGGACCGCGGCGGACGTGGAGGACACGGTCCAGGCCCTCACGCCGCACGGCGTCCCCATCCTCGGCCGCGCCCTGGACGTCTCGGACGGCGCGGCGGTGACCGACTGGGTCGGTGCGGCCGCTGCCGAGTTCGGCGGCCTGGACATCGTGGTGGCCAACGTCAGCGCGCTCGCCATCCCGGACGAGGAGGCGAACTGGCAGGCGTCCTTCGCCGTCGACCTGATGGGTACGGTCCGCCTGATCACCGCAGCCCTCCCCCATCTGGAGCAGAGTGACGCCGCCTCGATCGTCACCATCTCCAGTGTCTCGGGCCGGGAGATCGACTTCGCCGCCGGGCCGTACGGCACGATGAAGGCGGCGATCGTGCACTACACCCAGGGACTCGCGTTTCAGCTGGCCGGCCGGGGCATCCGGGCCAACGCCGTGTCGCCCGGCAACACCTTCTTCGAGGGCGGTGTCTGGGACGGCATCAAGTCCGGCAACCCGGAGCTCTACCAGACCGCCGTCGATCTCAACCCGACCGGCAAGATGGGCACCCCCGGCGAGGTCGCGAACGCCGTCCTGTTCCTGGCCAGCCCCGCAGCCAGCCGGATCAGCGGCACCAACCTGGTCGTCGACGGCGCCCTCACCCGCGGCGTTCAGCTGTAGCGCCGAAGGCCGCCGGGGCGGCCCAGCAGTTGTGCCCAAGATCATCGAGCCTGCCCTTCGACAGGCTCAGGGAACGAACACCCTCCCTCCGACCGTCACCGAGCCTCCGCACCGACCCCCGGCGTCAGCGGGGAACGGAGTAGCGCATCCTGATCTTGATGTTGCCGTCGCCGTGGCGGGAGACCTCTTCCAGGCCGAGCCGGCGGTAGAGCGCGTCGGTTGACGGTGAGGACGTCCAAGATCAGGTCGCGGTGGGTTCGGTCGGCCTCGGTCAGCAGGTCGCCGATCAGCTGGCTGCCGATGCCTTGCCCCTGGTGATCGGGCAGCAGCTCGATCCGGCCGAGGTAGATCTCGGTCGGCCGGTAGTCGATGTCGATCATGCCGACGTCGACTCCGTCGGCCGTGATGATCATCCACTGGGCCGGGGCGAAACTGTGCTGGTGGTAATCCCGCTGGGTCTGCTCCTCCCAGCCCCAGACCGCGGCCACGTAGTCGCCGAGGGCGGCTTTGTGCAACAGGTAACAGAATTCGTCGTCAGCGGGCGTCGACGGCCGCAGCGCGATGATCATCAGGACCCGGCCCAGACCGGCTCGGGAGTCTCGGCGACCGTGCCGTCGGCGCCGAAGTTGACGAATCGGTGGAAGGCGCGGGTGAGCCAGCGGTCGTGGGTGACGGTGATGATCGTTCCGTCGAACTCGTTGATCGCTACCTCCAGGGCCTCGGCGGAATCGACATCGAGATTATCGGTCGGCTCGTCCAGCAGCAGCATGGTCGCGCCGGACAGTTCCAACGCCAGGATCTGGAATCTGGCCTGCTGCCCGCCGGACAGGGTGTCGAAGGCCTGGTTGCGGGCAGGGGTAAGTTCGTAGCGGCGCAGGGCCGAGGCGGCGGCCCCGGTCTGCAGCGAATACTCCTCCCACAAGACCTCGAGCAGGGTGCGCCCGGCCAGCTCGGGATGCTCGTGCGTCTGCGAGAAGTGGCCGGGCACCACCCGCGCGCCGAGCTTCCAGAAGCCGTTGTGGGCAACGGCTGTCGAGGACGGCCAACCGGCCAGCAGCCGGAGGAAGTGCGACTTGCCGGTGCCGTTCGCGCCGAGCACGGCGACCCGGTCGCCGTAGAAGATCTCCAGGTCGAAGGGATCGGTCAGGCCGGTCAGCGACAGGCCGGCGCACTCGAACACCCGGACCCCGGTCCGGCCACCGCCGAGCCGCATGGTGATCGACTGCTGCCGTGGTGGCTCGGGCGGCTCGGTGACCTCGTGCCGCTGCAACCGGCTGACGGCGGCCTGGGTCTTGGACGACTTCGCCAACTGCAGCGCCTTGACCAGGTCCTGCAGCTTGGTCCGCTCCTCGGCCCAGCGGCGCTGACGTTCGGCGAACCGTTCGTGCCGGTCGAGCCGGGCGGCGTGGTACGACTCGAAGCCGGCACCGTGCACCCAGGCCGTGTTGCCCTCGGCGGCGCCCTCCAGGGTGACGATCCGCTCCGAGGTCCGGGCCAGCAGTTCGCGATCATGGGACACGTACAAGATCGTCTTCGGGGATTCGATCAGTTGAGCTTCGAGCCACTGCTTGCTCGGCACGTCGAGATAGTTGTCCGGCTCGTCCAGCACCAGGACATCATCGGGTCCGCGGAGCAGGGCGTTCAGCACCAGCCGCTTCTGCTCGCCGCCGGACAGGGTGTTGACGTCCCGCCATTTCGCCAGGTCGAAGGAGAGGCCGAGGCTCCGGGTGCAACAGACGTCCCAGAGGGTCTCGGCCTGATAGCCGCCGGCGTCGGCCCACTCGGCCAGCGCGTCCGCATACCGGAGCTGGTGCCGCTCGTCGTCCTGATCCATCAGCTCCAGCTCGGCCGCGTCCACCGCCGCGGCTGCCGCCCGGACCCGAGGCGGCGCGACCGACAGCAGCAGCTCCCGGACCGTCGAGCCGCCACGTCCGGTGCCGATGAACTGGCGCATCACGCCCAACCGACCCTGCCGCCCGATCGATCCGGTGCTCACCGGCAGATCGCCCGCGACCAGCCGCAGCAGCGTCGTCTTGCCGCAGCCGTTGGCGCCGATCAGGGCCATCTTCGTGCCCTCGCCGACCCGGAAGCTCACGTCCTGCAGCAGCGGCCGGCCATCCGGCAGGTGGTAGCCGATCCCGCTGATCTCCAGATGGCCCACCCGTGAACCCTCCCCGATGGCACCGCCGGACGCCAACAGGATTTTCGCCGGCCGGCTTCAGGGACGGCGCAACCGGCCGGCCAGCTCGGCGTTGCGCCGGGCGAACTCCCGCCACCGGGCCGGAGTCGCCGCGATCTTGGCCCGGCCGCTCGCCTCGCCGACCTCGCGCTGGGTCCAGACGCACAGCCGACCCGCCCGCTGCTCGAACCGGACCAGTACGCCGTCGGCCCAACCGCACACCTCGAGATCGTCCGGTTCCTGGCGGCTGACCTTCTGCTCGGCCACGATCCAGTCGAACGCCGCCAGTTCCTCGGTCAGCTTCGCCGCGAACTCGTACCGCTGCTGACCGGCGGCGAGCTCCCGCCGGCGGAGCAACTCCGCCCGGACCAGCCGGACCGCCGCCGGTTCGCGGGACAGGGCCGACGCTGCCAGCCCGACCAGCGCCGCTCGATCACCGGCGCCGAGACCGAGCAGCCGGGCGAACTCGCCGGCCGACCCGTGGACCGCTCCCGCGTACGTGAGCGGCAGCACCCGATGCAGCGCGGAGATCGCCTGCCGGATCCTGGTGCCGCCGAGGTACGGTCCCCAGTGCGACGCAGTGCCGTGCACCTCGTGCCTGAACCGCAGCCCCGGGCGGGCCGCCGCCGGGTCGAGCCGGATGTAACCGACGACCTCGGCACCGCCGTCGGCCCGGTTCCAGCGCGGCTTGGTGTGCTCCAGCAGATTGCGTTCCAGCCACGCCGCCTCGTGTTCCGAGTCGCACCAGACCGCCTCGATCCGGGCGATCCGGCGCACCATCGTCGCCAGGCCGGGACGATCTCCGAGCTGGGTCCAGTACGACTGCACCCGGCGCCGCAGATTGACCGCGCGACCGATGTAGAGGACCCGTCCGGTGCCGTCCCGGAAGCGATAAACACCTGGTTCCTGCGGCAGTCGGCGGGCGATGGCCCGCGCCGTCGGGCTGTCGGCTTGCTGATCTTGACGCACCCGTCGCCCGTCCTCGTCGATCCGCCTCGGGACTGTGATCTTCGACCGCCGTCAGCGTACCTGGTTTCGTTCCCTGAGCCTGTCGAAGGGCAAGCACGATGATCATCCTCGCCCTTCGACGAGCTCAGGGAACGAAACCCCAAAACGCCAGCACCTTGATCGGCGGATCAGCGGGGCAGGGTGAGCTCGCGGAGCGGGTTGCCGCCGTCGATGAAGAGCCGACCGGTCGGCTTCAGGGCCGCACCGAGCCGTTGCAGAGCGACGGCACCGGCCTTGGGGTGCCGGCCGTCGAGCGCGCCGACCCGGATGCCGAAGGCGAGGTCGAAGGGTTCCTCCCCGGGTTCGAGGGTGAAATCCTCGACGGCGACCTGGCGGAGTCGCAGCGTGCCGGCGGCGATGACGTCGGCCGCGCCGCGGCGGGCCAGGTCGATCGCCCTGGCGGAACGGTCGATCATCAGGATGCTGCCGCCGTCGGTCAGCCGTTCGGCGACAGCCCGGGCCGCGGCGCCGGGTCCGCCGCCGATCTCCAGCACCGGAGGCCGGGCGTCAGCGGCAGGGCGTCGACGATGCGGCGCAGGCGAGGTGACAGGTCGGTCATGGCGGTGGTCCCTCCGGTCGATGAGGTCGGCTTACGTACCAAGACGCAGCTCGACCCCCGAAATCGTCGCCGACCTCACGTTTCTGCCACCCCGGGGCGTCTTCCACTCGAACGACACGAGCAGGAAGGATCGGGCCATGACCGTACGACACACCCGGATCGAGACCGGCCTCGGCGAGCTCACCCTCGTCGCGGACGGCGACGCGCTGACCGGGATCTACTTCCCGGGCCACTGGCACCCGCCGGCAGCGGGCACGACCGGCGACTACGTCGACGCCGTCGGCGACCCACTCTTCACCGAGACGGCGACGCAGCTGGACGACTACCTGGCCGGGCGGCGGGACGACTTCGACCTGCCGACCGCGACAGCCGGCGACACCTTCTCCGAGCAGGTCTGGGCGATGCTGCGGGAGATCCCGTACGGCCGGACCACCAGCTACGGCGAACTGGCCGAGCGGCTCGGCGACCGGTCGCTGGCCCGGATGGTCGGCCGGGCCGTCGGGCACAACCCGCTGAGCATCCTGGTGCCCTGCCATCGCGTGCTGGGCAAGGACGGGAAGCTGACCGGGTACGCCGGCGGACTGGACCGCAAGCAGCGGCTGCTCGACCTGGAGCAGCCGGTCGCCGCGGACGCCGGACGGCTGTTCTGATCACGCCAATGCTGATCATGACCGTGCTGATCATGATCACCGTGCCGGACGGGATGGGAGGCTGACCGGGTGCCGAAAGCCCCGTTCGACGCGGTAGTCGCCGAGCACGGTGCGCGGATCCTCCGGGTCTGCCGCGCGGTGCTCGGCGCCACCGCCGACGCCGACGACGCCTGGTCGGAGACCTTTCTGGCCGCCCTCAAGGCCTGGCCGGACTTCCCGGCCGACGGCCGGGTCGAGGCCTGGCTGGTGACGATCGCCCACCGCAAGGCGATCGACGTCACCCGAGCCCGGGCCCGGCGGGCGATCCCGGTCGGCGAGATCACCGATCCCGCGCCCGCGACAGCGCCCGACGACACCGACGACGACCTGCGGGACGCGGTCCGACAGCTGCCGGAGAAGCAGCGCCAGGCCGTCGCCTATCACTACCTCGGCGGATTGCGGTACGCCGAGATCGCCGAGCTGGTCGGCGGCACGGCCGAGGCGGCCCGGAAGGCGGCCTCGGATGGCATCAAGTCGCTCCGCGCCGGTCTGGCGAGCACGAACAAGGGAGCATGATCATGATCAAGATCGTCGACGAGCCGACCGACGGAGAGCTGGCCGGGCTACGGGACCGGCTGGCTCGCGCCGCGACCGACGCCGGACTGCTGGACGTCGGCTACACCACCGTGGACAGCCCGCTCGGACCGCTACTGCTGGCCGCGACCGAGCGCGGCCTGGTCCGGGTCGGCTACCAGGTGCAGGACCATGATCGACTGATCGCCGAGCTGGCCGAACGGGTCAGCTCGCGGGTGCTCCGCGCGCCGCAGCGGCTGGCGATCGCGGCCCGTGAGCTGGACGAATACTTCGCCGGCCGGCGGACCGATTTCGATCTTCCGCTGGACTTCACGCTGACCGCCGGCTTCCGGCAACAGGTGCTGCGGCAACTCCCCGGCATCTCCTACGGCTCGACGGCGAGCTACGGCCAGATCGCCGAACGGGCCGGCAGCCCGCGGGCCTTCCGCGCGGTCGGCACCGCCTGCGCCACCAACCCGCTGCCGATCGTCCTGCCCTGCCACCGGGTGATCCTCGGCGACGGCCGGCTCGGTCAGTACGCGGGCGGGACGGAGGCGAAGGTCGCGCTGCTGGCCCTGGAGTCGAGGTCGACCGACCCGGCCGGTCACTGAGCTTCGGTGAAGGTGCCGAGGTAGGCCACCGGCGGCAGCGGGCATAGCCGGCGTGACGGACCTGGACCCGGAGCCGATCTCGGTCACCGGCGAGCCACTGTCCGGGCCGACCGTGGCCGCCCAACCCTGGCTGACGGCCACCTTCCTGCCGGACGCCGGCCGGCAACAGGGGACCGATCGTGGCCGGCGGCACCCGTGATCACCGCCCGGGCGCTCTTCTCGCTGCCGTACCAGTGGGCCCGGACCGGCAGGCAGACCAGCGAGGACAGCGTCAGCTACCGATCCCGCCGGCATCGCTCCGGGGCGACCTTCGAACTGCGGGTGCGACCCGATCATGATCAGGTCGCCGCTGATGATCTTGTCGCTGCAGCCGGTCTCCCGGGGATCACCGACCGGCCGCCGGAGTCGGTGCTCTACAGTCCCGGCGTCAGAGCCCGGTTCGGACCTCCGCAACGGCTCTGAGCGGGGTCAGCCGCAGCCGCAGGCGCCGCCGCAACAACCTCCGCCGCCCGCGGCCATCGCGGCCGGCGCGCCCGCGCCGGCGCGTCCACCCAGGGCGACGGTCGACAACAGCTTCACCGTGTCCGGGTGACCCTGCGGGCAGTCGGCGGGGTCGGTGGCGGCCGCCATCGGGCGGTCGACCTCGAAGGTGGAACTGCACTCGCGACAGCGGAATTCGTAGCGCGGCATGAGCACAGGGTACGTCAGGACAACACGGGCCAGGTCAGCACCGCACCGGCGCGGACCCAGCGGCGTGACCGGCACCGTGCCCGTCGGCCCGGGCGACGATCATGCCGTCCGCGACCCGGACCGCCGCCTCGGTGCCGTCGCCGATCTCGGTCAGCCCGACGGCCGCGGCGACGCGGTGATCATCGTCGAGGACCAGCCGCAGGCCGGCCCAGCAGTCGGCCGGGAACACCCGGCCGAGACAACCGGTCAGATCGGTGATCATCAGCCGGACCAGCCGGCCGCGTTCGTCCGGATCGTCGCTGACCACCGCGACGGTGACCTGATCGTGCGCCCCGGCCGCGCGGACCGCTTCCTCGGCCGCCGCCAACCGATCGGTGCCGAGCACGATGATCACCCCGTCGGTGTCGAGCCGGACCGGTCCGCCGGCAAGCAGGTCGGGTGGATCGTCCGGAGCTTCGAACCGGTCCCGATCCGGCCGGGCGGCCGGCGCATAGGCCAGGTGCGGCGGGTCCCAGACGTCGTCCGGCTCGACCGCGGCCAACCGCTCGCAGGCCTGGACGAGTGCGAACGGGTCGCCGAACCCTGGGGCGGCCTCGGCCAGGTGGGCCGCGCCGGCGAGCAGGGTCAGGGCGAGCTCGGCCTGCCGGACCCGGCGCCGGCGGCGTGATCGGCGCGCTCGTACGGACTCCAGGCCGAGCCCGAGCAGCAGCGACTGCAGCCGGATCGCCTGCGCCAGCGGGCGCCGGGCCGCTTCGTCGAGCGCGTCGGTGAGCGACCGCAACTGCAGCCGGCCCTGCTCGGCCGAGTCGCCGGCCAGCGGCAGCCGTTCCAGCCAGACCCGGGCGAAGGCCCCCAGCGCCGCCGCCGGGTCGGCCGGCCGAGCGGACGTCTCCGCGGTGCCGGGCGGTCGGATCAACTCGATCAGGACGGCCAGGTAGACCGCCCGTTTGCCCGGGAAGTTGGAGTAGACCGCGCCCCGGGTCAGGTCCGCACGATCGGCGATCCGGTCGATCTTGGCACCCAGGTAGCCGTGCTCGGCGAACTCCTCGGTCGCCGCCCGAAGCACCGCGGCTCGGGTCCGTTCCTGTTGCTCGGCGCGGGTCAGCCGGACCATCACTCTCCTTTCGCCGTTCGGCCCGCCTAGGATACTCTCACCACTCAGATGTTTAGATCATCTGAAATTGAAGGAGGTCGCGTGAGCGAATTCGGGATCGAGGCCGAGGGCCTGGCCAGACGGTTCGGCAAGAAGACCGCGCTGGACGACTTCGGGCTGACCGCCGGTCGCGGGCAGGTGCTCGGCCTGCTCGGACCCAACGGGGCCGGCAAGACGACCGCGATCCGGATCCTGGCCACCCTGCTCCGGCCCGACGCCGGGCGGGCTCGGGTCGCCGGGTTCGATGTCGCCCGGGAGCCGGCCCAGGTGCGCCGGCGGATCGCCCTGTCGGGTCAGCACACCAGTGTCGATGAGGAACTGGCCGGCCGGGCGAACCTGATCATGATCGGCCGACTGCTCGACCTACCCCGGTCGCAGGCCGGACTCCGGGCCGACGAACTGCTGGACCGGTTCGGCCTGACCGAGGCTGCCCGGCAATCGGTCGCCGGCTATTCCGGTGGCATGCGCCGACGGCTCGATCTGGCCGCGAGCCTGGTCGGCCGGCCGGAGGTGATCTTCCTCGACGAGCCGTCGGTCGGGCTCGATCCGGGCCGGCGGGAGGATCTCTGGCAACTGATCCGCGGGCTGCGGGCGGATGGCGTCACCGTACTGCTGACCACCCAGTATCTGGAGGAGGCCGATGCCCTGGCCGACGCGATCACCGTGATCGACCACGGCCGGGTGATCGCCGAGGGCACCGTGGCCGAACTGAAACGCCGGGTCGGCGGCCGGACCATCGCGGTCCGGGTGGATGACCCCGACGACGCCGGGTCCGCCGCGAAGATCATCAGCACGGTGACCAAACGACCGCCGGAGCAGACCACCCGGCACGAACTCACCCTGCCGATCACCGACGACGCCGAGTTCTACGAGATCGCCGGCCGGCTCCGCGAGCAGGGCGTCGGGCTGAGCGAACTGTCGCTCCGGCTGCCCAGCCTGGACGAGGTGTTCCGCAGCCTGACTGGCGCTTCCGCCACCCGCACCAGCGTCCCGACCAGCAGCACGCCGACGGAGGCACCATGATCAACACCGCCGGTCCGATCCTCGCCGCGGCCCGGCCGGCCCGACCGCTGGGCTGGCTCCGGCACAGCCTGGTGCTGGCCGGCCGCAGCCTGGCCAAGACCCGGCGCAACCCCGGCGCGGTGATCAACGCCGTGATCACGCCGGCCCTGTTCGGCGCGGTCTTCCTCTACCTGTTCGGCGGCTCGGTCGCCGGCTCCACCGGCAACTACGTGCAATACCTGTTCCCGGGCATCCTGGTGATGGGCGCCGGCCTGGCCGGCATGCTGTCCACCGGCACGGCCATCAACCTGGACCTGAAGAACGGCATCACCGACCGGTTCCGCAGCCTGCCGATCAGCCGGATCGCGCCGTTGCTGGGTTCGATGCTGGCCGACCTGGTCCGCTACCTGGGCGCCGTCGTGATCTTGTCCGGTCTCGGCACGCTGGCCGGGTTCCGCGCCACCGGTGGACCGGTGGCCGCGATCGCGGCGGTCGGCCTGGCCATCCTGTTCGGCTTCTGCCTGAGTTGGGTCACGGTGTTCATCGGCGTGTTGATCAGGGATCCGAACGCGGTCGTCTCGATCGGCTTCTTCACCTTCCTGCCGTTGCAACTCGGCACCAGCCTGGCGGCTCCGGTGGCCAGCCTGCCCGGCTGGCTGCAGGTCTGGGCCGGCGTGAATCCGGTCAGCCAGGTGATGGACGCCTGCCGCGGCCTGCTCACCGGGATCCCCGTCGACGGCGCGATCGTCAGCACCCTGCTCTGGTGCGGGGGGCTCTTCATCGTCTTCTGCCCACTGGCCGTCCGGGCCTACGCTCGCCGGCAGTGACTCGCCGGCTCGGTTGACCGTGACCTCCACCCCGTGTAGGATTTACGTTATTACGTAATCTAGACGATTGGGGTTGGAGAGATGTTGAACCGTCGCCGGTTCTTGATCACGGGCACGCTGGCCGTGCCGGGCGCGCTGGCGTTCGGCTCGAGTCCGGCGCTCGCCGAGCCGCCGGCCGTGGATCCGGACGTCACGTACTGGCTGGACTGGATCGCTGCCCACCGGGAGACGATCGCGATCGCCGCGTCCGACGGCGCAGCGGGGTCGATCGGGCACCGAGAGCATCGGCCGCACGTGCTCGCCTCGACGATCAAGATCGTCCACCTCAGCGCGTATGCGACGGCGGTCGCGGCGGGGCGTCTGGATCCGCAGGAGCAGATCCGGCTCGGCGACTGGGATGCCCGGCATCCGTACGTCAGCGACGGCGGCGCCCACAAGGCAGCCCTGGAATCGCTGGGCATCCCCTGCGATGAGCTCGGCATCGCCGACGATCCGGACCGGACCGTGCCGCTGGACACCATGGCCGCGGCCATGATCGATTACAGCGACAACGCGGCGACGGACTACCTGCGCCATCGGCTCGGTGACCGCCGACTGCGGCACGCCGCCGCGATCGGTGGTTGGCACCGGCCCGATCTCCGCTCCCTGCAGGGCGAAGTGATCTTGTTGATCATGCCCGAGTTGTTGCCACCCGGCACGCCGACACCGGTCCGGGCCCGGCTCGGTGATCAGTTGGCCGAGCGGTTCGTCCGCGATCTCGACTTCCGGGCCGAGGTCTACGAGCGGATCGCGACCATGCCGGTGACCAGCGACGAGCAATGGCCGTGGACCCAGGGCACCGGGCTCGGCACGGCAGCCCAGGTGGCCG
The DNA here is from genome assembly GCA_963746025.1 of uncultured Actinomycetota bacterium. GTDB lineage: Bacteria > Actinomycetota > Actinomycetes > Propionibacteriales > Propionibacteriaceae > Microlunatus. The sequence goes on along the minus strand of CAVUZU010000004.1, from coordinate 250,819 downwards.
GCCTGCATCGCTCCGTCGCAGCCGGCACGTTCCGGCCGCGGGCTGCCCTGCCGATCATCCGCCGGCACCTCGAGCGCGGCCTGGCGCCACGGGTCCCCGACGACGCGTACGGCATCGGTTTCAAGGGTGGCGGCATGCCCAAGACCCTGAACCTGGGCCTGAACGTCCGCTGGAAGGACGGCCGGACCGGCGTCCTGGCACTGATGATGACCGGTCTGAGCGACGACGACGTGGCCCAACAGATCGGCGCGCTCAAGCTCGCCGTCGAGGCACTGACCGATCCGCAGCGGTTCGGTCAACTGAAGGCGGCCGTCGCCGGCTGATGGGGCTTACGTTCCCTGAGCTTGTCGAAGGGCAGACCAGATCGCGCTCGTGCCGGGTCAGAAATCATCGCGCTTGCCCTTCGACGGGCTCAGGGAACGAAACCCCTCACGTCCCCATCACCCAGGCAGGTTGACCCAGGCAGGAGTCCCGACCCGCCGGTTCAGCTACGGCCTGATCACGGCCGGCCTGGCCCTGACCCTGGACACCGCCTCCTGCGCGGCGCCCGGACCCGCGGCCGATCCCCCGGCCACCCGACCGGAAGGCACCGTGACCCTGACCGACCCGACCACTCCGGCGCCGACCACTCCAGCGGATCCGGCCACCCCGACCGCTCCCGGCGCACCGGCGGCCGGCCCCGTCGAGCCCAGCGATCAGCGCGCGGAGGAGGTCACCGGGGCACTGCTCCGGGCGGTCCGGGACGGCGTTGATCCCGGCCAGCGAACGCGGACACGTCGAGACGGTTCGGATCCTGATCAGGGCCGGCGTCCCGGTCGATCAGGTGAACCACCTCTCCTGGACCGCACTGCACGAGGCGATCGTGCTCGGCGACGGATCCCTTGATCAGGTCGAGGTCGTCCGGCTGCTGCTCGCGGCCGGAGCGGACCCGTCGATCCCGGACGGGGACGGGGTGTCGCCCCGCCAACTCGCCGCCGACCGGGGCTACACGGACATCGTCGAGGAGATCGATCGGGCCTCATGATCATCAGTGATCGCGAGTAGCCACCGCGTCGGCCAACAGCAACCGGAGCAGGTCCCACCGTTCGGCGCCGAGTTGATCACGCCAGCGTTCCTCGACCGCACCGATCACCCGGTTGCCGGCATCGACCGCCCGGCGCCCCTTGACCGTCGGCCGCAGGATCCGGACCCGGCCGTCCGTCGGGTCCTTGATCGACTCGAGGAAACCGTTATCCTCAAGGACATTCGCGAACTCGCCCAAGGCCTGTTTGGTCATCCCGACCCGGACCGCAAGATCGGTCAGCCGCATTCCCTCCACCGGGGTCAGCGACAGTAGTCGCAATTGGGACGTCCGCAGTTTCCGATAGGGCTGCCGTAATACCTTCGCCTCCCGCTGGAAGTCGCCCCGCAGCGCGTCCAGCAGCCCACCGAGGAGGGCGAAGATGTGGTCGGAGGACTCGTGCTTGACCTCGGTCATAAGGGAACCTTACTATCTCCTCGTCAGGTACTTTTTCTGACAAGATCGGGGGCGCGCCAGATGCGTGGCGCAAGAGTGGGGGGCCAGCTCGGCGGCGGCCCGGCGTTTCTTCTGGACGAACTACTTCAGACCGGCGATCCGGAAACGGTCGTGCAGGATCTGGTTCGTGAAGCGTTCGGAGCCGAGACCGCCGCCGAGGGCGTCCTGGAGCCCGTCTCCTACCTGTCGGGTTCACCGGCGACCGGCGCGCTCTACCGGCTCCGCGGGACGACCACCGACGGTGCCCCCTGGTCCTTGTTCTGCAAGGTGCTGCAGCACATCCGCTACTGGCCGGCGCTGGCCATGATGCCGCCGCAGATGGCCGCCGACATGACGGCCTGGTTTCCCTGGCGCACCGAGTTGGAGCTCTGGGATCCGCCGATCGCCGCGAGCCTGCCGACCGGGCTCCGGGCGCCGCGACTGCACCGCCTGATCGAACTGCCCGGTGATCGAGTCGCCCTTTGGCAGGAGGACGTGATCGTCTCCGCAGCACCGTTCGGGCTTGATCATTTCGCCCGCGCGGCCTATCTACTCGGCCGCTGGAACGCCCGCTGCACGACACCCGAGATCCTCGCGACCTGTCCCCTGTCCTCGAACAACGCGCTGCGGCTCTATGTGGAGAACGCGGTGCCGCTGCGCGGCTTGGAACCGCTGGCGGACGACGACCTGTGGAGCCATCCGTGGCTGATCGATCATGCCGACCTGCGGGACAACCTGCGCGACCTCGGTCGCCGGACCCCGGACCTGCTGGATCGGCTGGACACCCTGACCATGTGTCTGCCACACGGTGATGCCAGCCCGCAGAACCTGCTCGTCCCGGCCGACGCTCCGGACACCTTCGTGGTGATCGACATCAGCTTCCGCTCGCCGCACGCCCTGGGATTCGATCTTGGTCAGTTGCTCGTCGGGCTGGTCCATTCGGGCGAGCTGCCGGCCGCGATGATGCCGGCCATCGCCGATCGGATCGTGCCCTCCTATATCGCCGGGCTGCGGGCGGAGGGGATCGACAATCCCGCCGACGAGGTGACCTGGGGGTTCGTGATCAGCACGATGCTGCGCAGCGGCTTCGACTCCTTCCTGTACGCCCTGATCGACGATCCGTCACCGGCTTCCCGGGAGGTCTTCGACGAGCGCGTCGCGCTGTGCCGCTACCTCGCCGACCGGGCACGCGCCACTGTCGACGGATGACCGCCGAAAGATCAGCGGAGGCTGGGGTTTAGTTCCCTGAGCCTGTCGAAGGGCAAGAACAGCCGTGCGGTCGACCGCCGGTCAAATGATCTTGGATGATTCTGGTTCGCCCTTCGACAGGCTCAGGGAACGTAGACCCAAACCCCGCATCTTGTTTCTTGGCCGACCTCACGTTCCGCGGTGCTGGCGCGTCTACTGATCATGACCGAAACACGACGACGGACGACCGATCAGTGGCACGAGCGGGTCGACCAGGGCGACTGGGACTCGATCACCGCGGAGCTCGACGAGTACGGCGGTGCTCTGCTCCCCCGACTGCTGACCGACGCCGAAGCGGACGAACTCCGGGCGCTCTATCCCGACACCGATGGTGTCTTCCGGAGCACGATCGACATGGCGCGATACCGGTTCGGCGCGGGCCAGTACCGCTATCTCGCGGCGCCGTACCCGGAGCCGATCGAGCGGCTCAAGCAGGCGCTCTACCCGCGGCTGCTGCCGATCGCCCGCGACTGGTGGCGCCGGCTCGGCCGCGAGCCGGACTGGCCGGACACCCTGGACGAATGGCTGGAGCGGTGCCACGCCGCGGGCCAGGACAAGTCCACCGCGATCCTGCTCCGCTACGGCGCCGGCGACTGGAACGCGCTGCATCGCGACCTCTACGGCGACCTGGTGTTCCCGCTGCAGGTCGTGATCAACCTCAGCCGACCGGGAGTCGATCACACCGGCGGCGAGTTCCTGCTGCTCGAGCAGCGACCCCGAGCGCAGTCCCGGGGCACCGCGACGCTGCTGCCGCAGGGCCACGGTTATCTGTTCACCACCCGGGACCGGCCGGTCCGGTCGCAGCGCGGCTGGTCCGCGGCACCGGTCCGGCACGGCGTCTCGGCGGTCCGGTCCGGCGAGCGCTACACGCTGGCGCTGGTGTTCCACGATGCTGCCTGAGCGGCGACCGTGGCCCGAACCTTGCCGCGTACGCAAATTGTCGGCCTGAACCTCTTCCGGTCGGGCCACAATTCCAATACGGTTGCGACATAATCAGTCGTCGCCGTGGAGGATGTGATCCCCCGTGTCCAATGTCGGACTCCGCCGTACCGCTCCCGTTCTGCTCACGTTGATCTTGATCGCCGTGACCCTGCTGACCGCCTCGCCACCGGCCCGGGCGGACGAGCCGAGCATCCTGCAGGACTACGAGACCGACCAAGCCGTGGCGGCCACCGTGGTCACCATCCCCGGTCACGATGCCGTGGCGCGCGTCCCGTACCCCAGTCACGGGGAGAGCGGGCTGCAGTTCACCGTGGCGCCGATCGGAACGCCTGGGTCGTCGGCCAGCGCCGGGATCACGCTCAACCAGGACACTCCGGCGCTGCCGACCGACGACTGGTCCGGCCACGATTTCCTGTCCTGGGACTTCTGGATGCCGACCGCCTACACGACCACCGGCCGGATCACGATCCGGGACACCGCCAACAAGGCCTGGGGGGTGAACTACGCGATCAGGGGCCGCGGCTGGACCCCGGTCCGGATCAAGCTGGCCGACGTGGCCAAAGCCGGCGTCGACGTCTCCTCGATCAAATACCTCGGCATCTCGATCCCCCGCCGGACCGAGCCGGTGCAGGGCTATTACGACGCCCTCCGACTGGTCGACGGCACGCCCGACGACAGTGCGTTCGGCAATCGCGTCGTGCAGAACCTGATCAAGCAGGTCGACTTCCCGGCGATCCTCGACGGCGTCGATGCCGCCCTGGTCGAGACCGCCAAGCTGCTCGGCGATCCGGGGGCGCCGTCGTACCCGGCGATGAAGGCCCAGCTCGACGGACTGTCCGCCCGGGCGGCCGAGATCCGCGCCGGGCTGGGCTCGGTCACCACCGTCGAGCAGTACAACACCATGATCAAGACGGTCGATCTGCTGGTCACCGCCCCGGCCCGGCTGGACCAGATCCTGAAGCTGCGGCAGGGCCAGCCGAAGGGGAGGTTCGGCCTGGACACCGCCGACTCGATGAGCCTGGTCTATCCGAAGGACCTCACCTGGGCCGGCACCTCGCCCACCGTCGAACTCGCCCGCGGCGAGACCGAACACGTGCAGACCGTGGTGGTGCCGTACGGGGTTGACCTGTCCGACGTCGAGGTGAGCGTTGCCTCGGTCCGCGGACCGGACGGCAAACCGGTCCCGGCCGGCAGCCTGTCCGCGACCGTCGCTCCGATCGGCTCCCTCTACACCGTGCCGTCGGGAGCGTACGGTCGGCCGACCTACACCGGCTGGACCCCGGACCCGATCCGGGCCGACCTGACCAGCGTCGACATCCCCGCCGGCGACCTGCAGTCCTACCTGGTCAGCGTCGCGTCCGGCGCCGACGCCAAGGCCGGCAGCTACCGCGTGTCGCTGCGGGTCCGGGCCGCGGGACAGCCCGCACAGCGGCTGACCGTCGCGGTGACCGTCTGGCCGATCACCCTGCCCGACCGGCCGGAGCTGCGGACCGCGTTCCAGTTCACGCCTTGGCTGGTCTGGGATCTGTACGGGATCACCGATCCGGCCGAGCGCGAGGCCATGCGGGTGAAGTACTGGGATTTCCTGGCCGAGCACAAGATCCAGCCGGATCAGATCTACACCACGGCCAACAATCCGGCCGATCCCGGCCCGGGCGACATCCGGCCGCAACCGGTCGCGGACATCGTCAAGATCAAGGAGGGTTACGGGCTGAAGCACTTCACCGCGCTCTACCTGTGGGCCGGGCTGCTCGACCCGGCCAAGCCGGACACCTGGGACACCCAGATCGACAGCTGGATCGACCAACTCGAAACCGCGATGGCCGAATACGAGAAGGCCGGCGTCGCCGACCAGGCGGTGGTCTACGGCTTCGACGAGTCGACCGGCCCGATGCTCGAGGCGGCCCGGCACACCTTCACCCGGATCAAGGAGCGCTTCCCGGACCTGCCGATCATGACCACGCTGCGCGACGACACCTTCGGGCAGACCACCGGGCTGACCGATCAGGTCGACATCTGGGTGCCCTGGATCGACGGCTACCGGCAGGACGTGGCCGAGGCCGCCCGGGAGCGCGGCGAGCGGGTCTGGTGGTATCACGCGATCTCCACCCGCTATCCGCAGCCGAACTGGTTCAACGGCTATCCGCCGATCGACACCCGGCAGCTGATGGGCCCGATGTCGCACCAGGCGAACGTCGAAGGGATCCTCTACTACGCGACCAACCGGTGGCCCAAGGCCGACCGCGGTGATCAACTTCTGGTCGACGACGGCATCCTGTCCAAGTGGAACCCGGCCACCTTCTTCGGCACCGCCGGCGACGGCTCGCTCTACTACCCCGGCCACGACGGCCCGATGTCCTCGCTCCGCTTCGAAAACGTCCGCGACGGCCTCGAGGACTACAACCTGATGCAGGAGCTGCGCCGCGCGATCAAGGCCCACCCGGACGCCCCTCGCGGCCTGATCGACCGTGCCGAGAAGGCCCTCGGCGCCCGCGACATCGTCACCGACTCCCGCCACTTCACCGAGGACCCGAAGCTCTATCGCAGCTGGCGTACCGAGGTCGCCCGCACCACCACCCTGCTCACCAAATACTGATCCCCAGCCGATTCAGGGTTGGGTGGTGGATTCCTGCCAGGGGGCGTCCTTGATCGCGCGGACAGCTTCGGGGCGGTAGTCGCAGCCCTTGTCGGGCAGGAAGGGTCGGAGGGCGATCGTTTCGGTGACGGCGATCAGGTTGTACGGCGGTCGGCCGACGGCCGGGCAGGCGCCGGCGGGCTCGGACGGCAAGCGGAGCGCTTGGTGGCGGCGGATCCTCGAGCGGGTGCAGGCCACAGCCGGTCAGCCCGCCGCTCACGGCGGCCATCAGCATGGCCGTCACAACGATCCACCGGCCTCACATGTTACCCCCTGCACGTCGCTGTGCCTGAAGATCAGCAGAACCCACCTGCGCCCTTCCCCATGGCCGGCTGGGCAACGATCATCCAACGTTCAGCCGCGATACCTCTCCGGCCTGGGTCCTGAGGTCGAGTCGGTGAGGACCTGAGGGGTTTCGTTCCCTGAGCCTGTCGAAGGGCAGGCCCCGATCGCACCCCTCGTCGGCCATCGGAAGATCATCGAACTTGCCCTTCGACAAGCTCAGGGAACGAACACCCTCGCTCCGACTGTCGGCCCGACCGCGGACCGACCGGCGACACCACCGATCCAAGATCGGGGCGATGGTCAGCGGAGGGCGGACCAGTGGAGGTAGTCGAAGCGGGCCTGTTGGGCGTTGTCGCCGCCGTGGGCGATCAGACCGAGCTTCGGCTCGACTCCCGAAGGCATGGTGTACGTCAGCCCCCAGGTCCAGGTCCGGCCGTCGCGGCTGACGGCGGCCCGGTAGTGCTGTTCACCGGTCGCCGGGTCGATGGTGCGGGCCAGCCGGAGCCAGCTGACCGGGGCGGCGGCGGCGAGGTTGAGCACGCTGCCGTAGGTCGGGGTGGTGGCCGGGACGGACTCCTTGCCGAATTCGGTCAGCCGGGTCCGGCCGTGGCCGCGGACCGCGAGCCGGAGGAAGTCGTCGTCGCCGCGGTAGACGATCAGGCCCGCCTGCGGGAACCGCGGGTCGAGTTGATCATGGAGCTCGAAGGTCAGCTTCGTCTCGACGATCCAGTCGCCGGCCGGCACGTCGCGGAGCAGGATCGAGGCCGTGTTGGTCGCGCCGGTGAGATCACCGGCCTGCACCGGGAAGCTCAGCGCACCGCCGTCGACCGCAGCCGCGGGCTCCCGGATCCAGGACCAGTCGGCGCCCAGCGGTCCGTCGAACTCCTCGGCCGCCCCCGGGATGGGTTCGCCGGGCTCCGGGTCGGCCGCCCGCTGCGGGGCCGGCGGGGCCAACTCGGCGACGGTGACGTCGTCCACGTCGACCGATCCGGAGTCGGCGAGCAGCCCGAAAGTCCCGCCGCGCAAGGGATTCGGCAGATCCACCTCGACCCGCGCCAGCGGATCGTAGAGCCCGGCCTCGGTCACCTCGGCGATCAAGGTCCGGCCACTCACCCGCAGGTCGAGTTCGTGCCAGTCAGCAAGATCAGTAGCCGCCGGGAGCGCCGCCGACGTCTCCGTGCCACCCTGCTCGATGATCAAGGAATTCCGGCCGCTTTCGAGCCGCACCCGGACGCCCGGATCGTCGCCACGAGCGGCGAGACCGAAGCCGGCCCGGCCGGCCCGGTCGAGGCGGAAGGCGGCCCGCGCGCGCAGATCGCCGGCGAAGCGCTGCCGCGCCAGCAGCGTGATCGACTCGGTCGGCTCGGTATGCAGGTAGCCGCCGGCCGGCTCGCTGCGGACCGACCAGCCGGCCCGGTCCGCCCACAGTGTCGGACTCGGCTCGGTCGTCCCCTCCACCGGATCGGCGAACGCCGCCGGCGTCGGGCCCGGCGTGACGCCCTCGCTGGCGAAGAGTCCGCCGCGCACCACCGGCCAGCCGTCGATCCAGTCCAGCCGGTCGGCATACATCGACCGGATCAGCGGGGTCGGCCGACGCCGGTCGATGCCGTGATAGATCAGCCAGTCCTGCCCGGCGGCATCGGTCGCCTGGGTGCTGTGCCCGGTGCCGGTCCAGGCGTTGCCGTTGGGTGTGAGCACCGGAGTGCCGCCCGGATACGCGGCGTCGGTCCGCGCGCCGGCCCGGTCCACGAACGGCCCGGTCGGACTCTTCGAGCGGGCGACCGACACGGAGTAGCCGCTGTTCGGACCGCTGCAGCAGTTGCCGGTGGAGAAGAACATCCAGTACCAGCCGTCCCGGTACACCAGGAACGGCGCCTCGAACGCGTCCTCCATGATCACCTGCACCGGGGCATCGATCCGCTGTCGGACCGGCCGATCAACTTCTTGGACGAAGACGCCGCCGTTGAAGCCGCCGTAGTAGAGGTAACGCCGGCCGTCCGGGGCGATCAGCAGTTCGCTGTCGATGATCCCCTGCATCCGCGGCGGCTGGTCCGGGAACGGCTGCCAGGTGCCGGGCGGGATGATCGGCGCCGGATCGGCCTGCCACGGACCGGTCGGGGTCGGCGCGGAGGCGACCCCGATCGAACGATTCGGGTTCGGCGCGATGGCCGCGTCGATCACGCTGAACGTGAGCACGTACCGGCCGTCGAGCCAGGAGATGTCCGGAGCCCAGATGTTCGTCGTCGGCCGGAACCAGCTCGGCCAGTTGGCCTCGGCGAACACCGTGCCGGCCGGCTCCCAGGTGATCAGATCGCGCGAGCGCTGGATGGTGATCAGCTTGTTGGTCGTGTAGGCATACCAGTAGCCGTCCCGGCCGCGGATCACCGATGGATCGGCGAAGCTCGCCGTCGGCGACCCGACCACCGGATTCTCGAAGCTGATCATCGCACCGGCATCGGGCCGGGGATCAGCCAACGCCAGCGGCGTCACCATCCCCAGCGCGGCGACCATGATCAATACCCCGAGCCAACGCCTCATCAGCGGCTCCTTCGCCAGTTGCGGTGATCAGCTGCCGATGATCAGTACTTGTCCTTGCCGTAGTCGGCGCGCGGTTGCCAATCCGGGAAGGCGTAGTCATCGGCCGCGACCTCGGCACCCTTCGCCTTGGCGGCACCGATCGCCCGCTCCCGCTCCGCGTTCGACTTGTCACTGAGCTCCTGCAACGCGCCCCGAAGGTCGGTAACGTCGCCGGAGAACGCGCCCTGGACGATGTCACCCAGCCCCGGCTTGATCGCCTTCGTCTCCGCCGCGACCTTGCTGGTCTGCGGGTTCTTGACCACCGGCTCCGGCGCCAGGAACACCTGATCGGCGAACCAGCCGATCAGCTTCTTGTAGGCCGGGTGCGCCGTCGACTTCTGCACCGCGTCAAGGTCACGAGGCGGCTGCGACATGGTGTTGGCGATCTCCACCGAATACTCCTCGGTGGTGAAGTAGTCGCTGAGCAGCTGGTTGGCCTGCTCGGCCATCTTCGTTCCCGGGGTCAGCCAGTATTCGCCGCCCTGCGTGCCGCGGTAGGTCGCCGGCTCCCCCGGGTTCGGGGTGAGGATCGGACCGACGCCCAGCGAATCCGCGAACGCCGGAGTGTTCTTCAGCGCGACCCCGGGGCACCAGGGGCCGTCGAAGTAGTAGCCCGCGATCCCTGCCACCCAACGGGTCCGGGCCGCGTCGTCGAGCATGGTCTGCGCGCCCGGCACCAACAGTTGATCTTGCTTGAGGGACAGCAGGAACTCGATCACGGTCAGGTACGGCTCGCTGTGGTACGCGTACTCGCCGGTCCGGTAGAGCGTGCCACCGCCGCCCTCGAACCCGGCCGCCTGGGCCAGCATGTTGACCTGGTCGCCCATCCGGTCCGGCATCCCGATGTTCCAGATCCAGCCCTGTGCCTTGCCGCCCGAGGAGTCCTTGACGGCGCGGGCGGCGGACCGGAACTCGTCGTAGGTCCGCGGCGGCGCCTCCGGATCGAGGCCGGCCTGGCTGACCAGCTTGGTGTTGAACCAGGTGACGTTGCTGTACACGTGGTAGTCGAAGATCGGGAACGAATACGGCTTGCCATCGAAGACGTGGATGCCCTCGATCAACCTGCCGTCCAGCCGCTTCGTCGCCGCTTCGTTCAGCTCCAACGGCGACACCCAACCGCCCGAGATCAACTGCGGCACCGGCACGGTCAGGCCGGCGTTGGAGTGGACGTCGGGGAGCTCATTGCTCTGCTTCGCCAGCTGCAGCGCCTGACCCAGCTTGGCCGGATTGTTGTAGGTGTAGTCGACCGGCACCCCACCCTCGGCCGCCGCGAACATCTCGAAGATCTTCCGCTTGGCCGGCTCCAGCTGGTTCTGGTGATCCCACCAGGTCAGCCGTCCGGTGACCGGGCCGCCGCTCGGCGTACCGCCACCAGCGGAGCAGCCGGCCGCCACCGCACCGGCGGCCGTGAGTGCCGCCGCCTGCAGGATCCGGCGCCGTGTCAGATCGCCCATGATCGTTCCTCTCCATCCCCGGAGCCACGCTTGCCACGTGGCAGGCACTAATTTGGCACGAACCTTGCCGCGTGGCAAGGTCATCCGGCAGGCTTCGGATGGTACGACTACTCGAAGCAGGTCCCGAGCCCGTAGAAGGGGAGGCTGTGTGCGATGGTGACGCAGCGCGATGTCGCACTCCGGGCCGGCGTCTCGGTGCGCACCGTGTCGAACGTGATCAACGACTTCGCCTGGGTCGCCGACGAGACCCGGGCGAAGGTCAAGACGGCGGTCGACGAACTCGACTACCGGCCCAACCTGCTGGCCCGCGGGCTGCAGCGCGGCCGGTCCGGCCTGATCGCGTTGGTACTACCGCTCGACGTGCCGTACTTCCACGAGCTGGCCGGTCAGGTCGTCGACGAGGCCGAGCGGCGCGGCTACACGGTCCTGATCGATCGGACGGGCGGCAATCCGGACCGGGAGCGGGACCTGGTGACCCGGGCCGATCGCGCCTCGCTGTTCGACGGCATCATCTTCAGCCCGCTCGGGCTGGCCGACGCCGATCTTCGGGTCCGGTCCGACGACACCCCCTTCGTGCTGCTCGGCGAGAAGCCGACCGGCCGGGCGTACGACCGGGTGATCATGGACGACGTCGCCGCCGCGGAGGCGGTGACCGCCCATCTTCTTGATCTTGGTCGGACCCGGATCGCCGCGATCGGGCAGCCGCCCAAGCCGCCGGGCCGCACCGCGCGGCACCGCACCCGGGGCTATCGCCGGGCGCTCGAGGCGGCCGGCCACACCTTCGATCCCGACCTCGTGGTGCCGATCCGCTACTTCCAGCGCACCGACGGCGCGGCGGCGATGGAGCGACTGCTCGATCGGCCCGATCCGCCGGACGCGGTCTTCTGCTACAACGATCCGCTCGCCCTCGGTGCCCTGCACACGCTGGCCCGGCGCGGCCTGCGGGTCCCCGACGACGTGGCCGTCGCCGGCTTCGACGACATCGAGGACGGCCGGTTCAGCACCCCGACCCTGACCACCGTCGCGCCGGACAAGCGGCAGATCGCCACCCACGCGCTCGACCTGCTGCTCCGTCGGCTCGACGGCTACACGGGTCGGCCGACCACCCGCCGGGCCGGCTGGACCCTGATCCCCCGCGAAAGCACCGCCGCCGCTCGTCAGGCTTGACCGAGGGCGGGATCGCTGGTCGAGGGCTTGTTGTTCTCCAGGTGACCGGCGAAGGTGCGGAGGTACGGCGTCCCGGGGACGGCGACGGTGAGGTCGTACCAACCGTTGCTCTCGCTCGTGTCGATCACCAGCCGCGGACCGCTGCCCCGGATCGGTCCGAAGTAGCCATCCGTGATCTTGATCTCGACACCACCCGGGACGTCGAGCTGGAGCTGCAGCCGTTGGGATCGCCCGCCCAGCCGGGTCAGTCGGACCCGTACCTGATCATGGTCCGGATCGCCGGCCAGCCGACGGAAGAACCCGTTCGGCCCGTGCAACTGGACGTCGTACTCGCCGTCGATCGGCCACTCGGCGCGCAGCTCGGTGCCGGGCTCGAGGGTGTAGCTGTGCGGCGCGCCGGCCGGCCTGATCAACCGGGCCTGCAGGTGAGCGCCGAGCCGGCCGCTGTTGATCAACTCCACGCCGAGGTGACCGGGCCTCGGGTCGGCGAGTTCGGTCACCGCCAGGTCGTAGCCGATCGGCCTGGCCGGGCGGGTGCCGGCTTCCTGTCCCGGCATGGTGCCGGAGCTCGGCTTCTCGGGGAAGTAGGTCGGATGCCGGTCCCGGTCGGTCGGCTGCATCGCGTCGGTGTCCGGCAGCGCCGGTGCCTCGGCCGCCCGCCGGTCGAAGTCGAAGGCCGAGGTCAGATCGCCGGCGACCGTCCGCCGCCACGGGGTGAGCTGCGGTTCCTTGACGCCGAACCGGCGCTCCATCAGCCGCAGTACCGAGGTGTGATCGAAGGTCTCGGAGCAGACCCAGCCGCCGGTGCTCCAGGGCGACACGACGAACATCGGCACCCGCGGGCCGAAGCCGTACGCGCCCGGTTCGGCCCGCGGATCGGCGCCCTGGTAGAACTCGTGCTCGGTCGAAACGGTGGACGCACCGGGGATCTGCTCGTTGTTCGGGTGCGGCGGCACCAGATGATCGAAGAATCCGTCGTTCTCGTCGTAGGTGATCAACAGGACGGTCTTGGCCCAGACGTCGGGATTGGCGGTCAACGTGTCCAGGACCTTGGAGAGATACCACGCGCCGTAGTTGGTCGGCCAGTTGGAGTGCTCGGTGAACGCCTCCGGGGCCGAGATGTAGCTGATCGCCGGAAGTCGATCATGGGCCACGTCGTCGGCCAGCAGCTCGAAGTAGTCCTGGCCGGTCTTGTTCCTGGTGCCCTTGCGCGCCTTCTCGTACAGCGGATCGCCGGGCTCGGCGTTGCGGTAGTTGTTGAAATAGAGCAGCGACGTGTCGCCGTAGTTGCCGATGTAGGCGTCGTTGTCCCAGCCCCAGGTGCCCTCGGCGTTCAGCCCGCTGCCCTCGTCCTGGTAGACCTTCCAGGAGACGCCCGCCGCCTCCAGCCGTTCCGGATAGGTCTTCCAGTCATAGCCCAGTTCGTCGTTGTACAGCACCGGTCCGCCACCCCGGCCGTCGTTGCCGGTCCAGCCCGTCCAGAGGTAGTAGCGGTTCGGGTCGGTGTTGCCGATGAAGGAGCAGTAGTAGGCGTCGCAGATGGTGAAGGCGTCGGCGAGAGCGTAATGGAACAAGGCGTCCTGCCGTTTCAGGTACGCCATCGTCGCCGCCCCCTTGGCCGGCACCCAGCCGTCGTAGTGGCCGCGGTTGATCGCCGACTGGCCGTCCGGCCAGGAGTGCGGCAGCCCCTGCAGGAACGCCGCACCAAGATCATCCACGGTCGGGTGGAACGGCAGCAACTCGCCGGCACCGTCGGGCTGGTGCCAGACCGGCTTGCCGCTCGGCAGCCGGACCGGATGCGGATCACCGAAGCCGCGGACGCCGCGCAGCGTACCGAGGTAATGATCGAAGGAGCGGTTCTCCTGCATCAGGACGACGATGTGCTCGACGTCCTCCAGGGTGCCCCGTCGACCGCGGGGCGGGATCGCCGCCGCCCGTTCGATGCTGCCGAGCAGCCCGGTGGCCAAGGCCCCCGCCGAAGTCGCGCCGGTCAGGCGCAGAAAGCGCCGACGATCGATGTCAACCATGCCTTGTCCCCCTGGATCCTCAAGTCCTGCTCCATCAGCTATCAAGGGCCGACCATGATCAGACCCAACGAAAGCGACGAGTCGGGGAACGGCGGCCGAACGTCCGGAGCTACGACTACTACTCTCCCCTCGAGCGATTCGGCGATCGGCAGCCGTTGCGCCAGTTCACCGCCTTCGGGCAGGTCGTCGACGACGTGATCTGACAGGCCGACGAGGGCACATTCCAGCCGTTCCGGCGCCGGGTCGCCTACCTGGACGTACGGCCGGTCGCCCTGGCCGAGATCAAATCCGAGCTCGAGCTGACACACGTGCAGTTCGTGCTGCTCGCCACCTTGGCCTGGCTTGCCGACCAGCCCGGTCACCCAGCGCGCCCTCGCCGACTATGCGCACACCGATCCGATGATGACCTCCCAGGTGCTCCGCGCCCTCGAAGCCCGCGAACTGGTCCGCCGCGAACCCATCCCGACGACGCCCGCGCCCGCGCCGTGTCGATCACCCCGGCGGGCGTCCGCCTGGTCAACCGGGCCAACAGCGCCGTGGCGGCCGCCGACGAGAAGTTCTTCGATCTGCTCGGTGACCCTGCCACCTTCGCCTCCTCATTGCTTGCCCTGGACCAGGACGGTCCCTGAACCTGTCGAAGGGCCAACCAGATACTGGGGAAGATCCCACCGCGACTACCCGGTGGGATCTTCCCCAGTATTTGAATCTGGCCGCGAACCGACCTCTGACCCGGGCCGGTGAATCAAACGTCAGCACTTGGCGCGCCGTCAAGCGTTGTGGGAGCTGCACTCGACTGGCATCCTCCCCCTTATGACTGGGCAGGTCGATCGGAAGAACCTCGGAGCATGGATGCTCCGCTGTAGCCCTCGAGCCGGATCTCACCCAGCCCTCATCGAAGATGTAGAAAGATTGAGCAGGTTGTCGATCCGGGCCGCGTCCCGTTCGACCTTGGGATGAGAGGGTCCCGAGTGGGATCCAGAGACGACAGGGAGACAGAACGATGAAGTACATGCTGGTGATGCGCGCCAACGACGAGGCCTACGCGAACATGGGCGAGATCGACATGAACGACATGCTCGAGACGATGGGCCGGTTCAACGAGGAGTTGATCCAGGCCGGCGTGCTGCTCGCGGCTGAGGGGCTGGACGATCCCCAGGAGGGCGTCGTGGTCGACTACTCGACCGAGACGCCGGTGGTCACCGATGGCCCGTACGGGGAGACGAAGGAACTGTTCGGCGGCTTCTACCTGCTCAACGTGGCCTCCAAGGAAGAGGCGATCGAGTGGGCCAAGCGGGTGCCGGGGATCGGGCCGGGGTTCAAGACCGAGATCCGGCGGGTCTCCACGATCGATGAGTTTCCGCAGGACAATCCGTGGATCCAGAAGGAGCGGGCGTGGCGTGAGGCGACCGGCCAACTCTGACTGATCGGACCCACCCGAAGATGAGTGACCCCACCGGCCGCGAGGCCGTTGCCGCCGTCTGGCGGATCGAGTCGGCACGGATCGTCGGTGCGCTCGCGCGCTACACCGGCGATTTCGTGCTGGCCGAGGACCTGGCGCAGGAGGCGCTGGCCGAGGCCTTGGTGACCTGGCCACGCGACGGGGTGCCGAACAACCCCGCGGGCTGGCTGCTCACCGTCGGCCGGCGCCGGGCCATCGACGGGTTCCGACGGCGGGCCGCTCTGGACGAGCGGTACGCCGCCATGGCTCGTGATCTTGACGAGGGCGGCGCGTCATCCGGCGTGCCGTCGACCGGACCGGGAAAGGAGGGCGAGGACGTGTTGTGGGATCCGGATCAGATCGACGACGACGTGCTCGCGTTGATCTTCATCTCCTGTCACCCGGTGCTGGCGAAGGATTCCCGGGTGGCGTTGACGCTGCGGGTGGTCGGCGGCCTGACCAGCGACGAGATCGCCAAGGCGTTCCTGGTGCCGACCGCGACTGTACAGGCCCGGATCACCCGGGCGAAGAAGGCGCTCGGCGCGGCTCAGGTGCCGTTCGAGGTGCCGCCGGCCACGGAGCGGGCGGAGCGGCTGGGATCGGTGCTGAACGTGATCTATCTGATCTTCACCGAGGGGTCGTCGGCCAGTTCCGGCGATGCGCTGATCCGGTTCGATCTGGCCGGCGAGGCGGCTCGACTGGCCCGGGTGCTGACCCGGCTGGTGCCCGATGCTGCCGAAACGCACGGCCTGCTGGCGCTGCTCGAGCTGACAGCCGCCCGCTTCCCTGCGCGGACCGACGCCGACGGCGAGCCGATCCTGCTCGAAGATCAGGATCGGCGCCGCTGGGACCGGACCGCGATCATCCGCGGTCGGGCCGCCCTCGCCCGCGCCACGGAGGTCGGCCGCGGCCTGGGAGCCTTCGGCCTGCAGGCCGCGATCGCCGAATGTCACGCCCTCGCCGGATCGGTCGCGGAGACCGACTGGAGCCGGGTCGTGATCTTGTACGCCGCCCTCGGCCGGCTCACCCGGTCGCCGATCGTCGACCTCAACCGGGCCGTCGCGGTGTCGATGGCCCAGGGGCCGGCGGCCGCGCTGCCGATCGTGGACAAACTGGCCGGCGACAAGGCACTGGCGGGTTCGCAGCTGCTGCCGACCGTCCGCGGCGAGCTGCTCACCCGGCTCGGCCGCACCGACGAGGCCCGGGTGGAGCTGCAGCGGGCGGTCGAACTGTGCGGCAACGAGCGCGAACGGACCGTGCTGGAACGCAAGCTCGCCGCCCTCGCCTCCTGATCATGGTGATGTTCACCCGCCGTTCACGTACCGGCGGGTGCCGCGGGCTACGGTGCCGATCATGAATCGGGGCCTGTCTCGTCGTACGTTCCTGGCCGGGGCCCTCGGTGGCACCGCGGCCCTGGCCATCGCTGGCCCGCCCGCCTGGGCCCGACCCCGGCCGGCCCCACAGGTGTTGGTCGCCACCAACGAGCCGTGGGGCACCTACCACGTCGCGCCGATGATCGCCGGGATCCAGCAGCGCGGCTGGCAGCTCACCCAGCTGGTGCCCGATCGATCGCAGATCAAACCCGGTGACCCGGTGCCGGTGGCCACCCTCGACGAGGTGCCCGACGCGGACCTGTTGGTGATCAACGGTGCTGCCGACTGGCCGGCCGAGGTGGTGAAGGCGCTGCCGGCGCTACCGCTGGTGGCGAGCTCGCTGGCGTACCTGAATCCGGTCGAGGCGCCGCGGTCGGCGGAGTTCCGGCGCCGACTGCGGGTGATCACGTCGTCCTCGCCCGCCGAGAGCCGCGCCTTCGCCGACTACCTCGGATCGCCGCGACGGATCCAGGTGGTCGGCTCACCGCAGACCGACTCGCTGCCGCCGCGCGCTCCCGAGCCGGAGCTGGTGCTGGTGTTGACCAGCGTCACGTTCCCGGATCAGACCGGCGGCGCCGCGCCCGGGACCCAACTGCTGCTCGATGCGGCCGAACGGCTGCAGGCCGCCGGCAAGCGGATCCTGGTCGGTCTGCATCCGCGCGAGGATCCCTCGCTGTGGAGCCGGTACGAACTCAGCACCGTGCCGTCGCTCCAGGCCTCGGGCAGGGCCGAGGCCGCGATCGGCATTCCCGGCACGATTTTCCCGTTGATCACCGCCGCCGGCATCCCGGTGATCGGCTGCGTCGACCCGAAGCTCGTCGTGCCGGACTATCTGCTGCAGGTCTGCTCGGCCACGATCACCGATCCGGCCGCGGCCGTCGACGCGATCGCGACCGCCGAGCTGCCCGACGCCGACGTGCTCTACGACGCCGTCGGTCCGGTCGGCGGCTCGGTCGACCGGCTGCTCGACGCCTGGTCCAAAGCGGCCCGCCGGACCAGGACCGCCGCGACGACCTGACGCCGGGACACGAGCCTCGGTCTTTCATGATCTTGGCCTCGCTGCCCCGGTCCCCTGCCGGATCGCTGGTCTGCCGGACGAAAGACACTCAACGACAGCCATCGGCACAACCTTCAAGATCGCGCCAGCCAGCCCTGCCCGACGCACAACTGACAGCCGGCCGCGACTCCATCACCACGCCCCAACCCCACCCGCTCCTCGATGCGTCTTCCGCCCAGCAGTCTGCGATCCGGCAGCCGGAAGCCCGGACCAGGAGAACAACCAAAACCCTCTGATCATGAAAGAGGCTAGTCCCAGGTGATGCGCATCCGGGACCGCCATTGATCAAGCACCGAGCGGTCGCCGGCCAGCTCGAGACCTTCGGGATCGCGTCGGTTCCACAACAAGAGGTAGAGCTCGGCCGCTGTCCCGGTCACGGTGACCGGGCCGGACCGCCGTCGATCAGCTGGCTCTGTCCAGCTCGTACTCGCACCGTCCATTCATCACCGGTGTCGACGGTGCGGAGCCGCACCATCAGCGGCGGGTCCTCGGCGTGCCGACGGCGCCGCCGGCTGAAGAACCCGGTCAATAGCTCGTCGATGCCGTCGACGGCCAACTCGGGTCGATCTCGACGGACGCTCCGGCGTCGACGCTGTGGATCGTCGTCTCGTGCGCCTGCCGACGGGACCAGAAGGCCAGCGCGGACGGCGCCGGAAAGAACGTCCAGCAGCCGAGCGCCGGGTCGGCCGACCGCAGTGCCTCGATCAGCCGGGTGTGGCCGGACCGGAACTAGGCGAGCAGCCCCTCCGTCGGCGCGGCGAAGAACGGCACCTCATCGTGCGGCGGATACGGCTCGGTCCGTCCGGTGATCACGAACGAGGTTGCCCAGCGATGCACGCCGCCGGTGTGCGCGACCAGCTCGCTGATCCGCCAGCCCAGGCAGGCCGGCACCTCCGTGGTCAGCCCCCGCCCGTTCGGCGGCATCGGCCAAGCGGCGACCGGCCAGCTCCGCGGCCGCGATGTGGGCATCGATCTCCATCGGAGGGACCGGGTGCGGGTCAGGCGTTCGCCGGGCCCGAGAAGGCGCCCGGGTCAGGCGGGGTCGCGGTGCCGAGCTCGATCCGGGCACCGTACTCGTCCCGGATCCCCCAGTGCTCAGCCAGTCGGTCCCCCTCGGTCCGAAAGATGTGCGCGGTGATCATGGAGTACGTCCTGCCGGCGGCACCGCTGCCGTGCACCGCGTCGACCCCGACGCCGTGGGCGGTGGCCCGCAGCACGACCCGGTCCGCCGACTCGATCACGTCCTCGACGTCGTACCGGATCTGCAGCACGTCGGTGACGAAGCCGAGGATCTGCCGATAGCCCTCAGGTCCGGGCGGTAGCGGAAATGGCGAGCCGTGATCGACGAAGTCGTCGGTGACCAACTCGTCGAGATAGGACAGGTCGCGGCTGTTGATCGCTTCGTACACGCGCAGCGCGGCAGGGCGAGCGGGATTGATCGAGGCCATCACCCCACGCTACAACGTCCGCCGATGATCAACTCCTCAACCGCGGTCCCTCGGTCAACCTCAGAAGATCGCGGTCGGATCGCGGTCGACTCCGGCGAGCAGGTCCTCGATCCGGGCCGATGGCTCGATCAGGTCGTACTCATGGAACCGCAGGTTCCGGTCCCGCCAGTAAAGCGACCACTCCTTCCGGGTCTGGGTGTACCGAAGCCGCGCGATCGGGAACCTCGTCCATTCCGGCCTGAGCTCCGGCCGCCAAGGCGGCCGAGTCTCCACGATCGTCAGGTGCCGGTCGGCGACGTCGAGTTCCACCCGCACCTTGTGCTGGACCCGCTCGGGCACCCAGGCAGCGCACCAGCGTCGAGCGCGGGTGACATGCAACTCAGGCAGTCCAGCCACGCTGTCGAACCTACTGATCGGTCGCCGGTGAGACAACACCGAGCCACCGGCCGCTAGGCCGAGGCCCCGGTATAGCGGCGGAGGGCGAAGAACCAGAAGATCCGGGAGCCGACGAAGAACAGGGCGGCGACCCCGATCGAGAGCAGGGTGGTGATCAGGTCCAGGCTGCCGGTCAGGGCCTGCGCCGGCACCGTGACCGCGAACCCGACCGGGATGACGAAGGTCAACACGACCCGCAGCCAGCCCGGGAAGATCGTCACCGGCCAGCGGCCCGCCTGACCGAAGACGGAGCCGAAGATCACCATGATGTTGTCCAGCTTGACGAACCAGAAGGCGCAGGTGCCGAGCAGCAGGATGAAGCTGTAGACGATGATCACGCCGCAGACCAGGGTGAGCAGGAACGCGATCACTCCGGTCGGGCTGATCGTGCGCAACTGCAGCGACGCCCAGCTGATCACCCCGATGCCGAGCACCGAGTCGGCCAGGGCGGCGGGCGAGAAGCGTTGGACGCTGGCCAGCAGTTGCGAGTCGGCCGGCTTGGTCAGGGTGAAGTCGAAGGTGCCGAGCCGGATTCCCTCCATCACGGCCTCGATGGACGGCCGGATCACCATGCCGATCATGCCGGAGATGAAGAAGTGGATGCCGACCAGCAGCATCATCGCGGAGCTGGTCCAGCCGTCCAGGCTGCTGGTCTGGGAGAAGATCACCCAGAGACCGATCACCTGGGCCAGCAGGGTGATCACGGCGTTGATCACCGCGATGAAGAACTCGCCCCGGTATTGCATGAAGTTCAGCATCCCGAGCCGGAAGTAGGTGCGGATGATCAAGCCGCTGTGGCGGAGGGCGCCGCGGCCTCGAGTCGTCGCCGGGTGCGGGGTGGTCATGCGCCGACCGCCGTGTAGCGGATCAGGGCCCGGGACCAGACCAGGCGGAGCACGATCAGCGCCACGATGATCCAGCCGGCCTGCATCGCGTAGCCGTACAGGATGTCGAGGCCGGTCCGCCGACCCATCATCACCTCGACCGGGAACGCCAGCGCCCAGGAGAACGGCGCCCACTGCGCGACCGCGGCGAACGCCGCCGGCATCAACGCCAACGGGGCGAAGCCGCCGCCGAGGAAGAGCTGCACCGAGAAGTAGAGGTTGTTCAGCGCCGACACCTTGGTCAGCCAGAACGCGCTCAGCGCCAGCACCCACTCGATCGTGAACCGCAGCACGGCCGCGCCGATCAGCGCCGGGATGAAGGCGAGGATCTGGATCGGCCGGACGCCGGAAAGATCACCGCCGAAGACGATCATCAGCAACACCGCGGCCGGCAGCACGCCGACCAACCCGACCACCTTGTACGAGACGTTGTCGATGATGTCCTTGTGGATCGGGTGGATCGGCCGCAGCAGCAGCGGCGAGAAGGCGCCCTCCCGGATCCGCCACTCGAACTCCCACATCAACCAGATGAAGGTGAGGTGCTCGACCACCATCAAGATCGCGAAGTAGGTGACGAACTGACCGGCCGTGTAACCGCCGACCTGGCCCGTCGGCCCGGCGACGGTCTGCCAGACGACGATCATCACCAGCGGCTGGATCACCGACGTGACCACCCAGATCATCACCTGGCCGCGATAGGCGAGGTTGACCGCGGTGGACGCGACGAACTCGCCGCGGTAGTACTGCCGCAGCGCGCGTCCGGAGAACCGGCTGAAATCGGGTCGCTGCGGAGTGATCGTCTCACTCATGCTGCGTCCCCTCGGTCGACTTCGACGCGAAGACCTTCTCGATCACGGTCTCAATCGGCTGGTCCTCGATAGTGAGATCGGCGATCGGCAACTGGGAGAGCAGCCGGGCGGCCAGGGCCGGAGTCTGCGCCGCCGGCGCCTGGAGCTGCCAGCCGGACTCGGTCTGCTCCAGCGGTGCGCCGTCGGCCAGCGTCTTGACGTCAGCCTCGCTGACCTGATGCCCCTCGGCCAGCTCGACCGTGATCGTCTTG
Organism: uncultured Actinomycetota bacterium; assembly: GCA_963746025.1. GTDB lineage: Bacteria > Actinomycetota > Actinomycetes > Propionibacteriales > Propionibacteriaceae > Microlunatus. The sequence goes on along the minus strand of CAVUZU010000004.1, from coordinate 229,294 downwards.
TCCGCGGCGAACCGGCGCACCAGCCCGGTCAGCAGCCCGTCGTAGAGCAGCTCGCCGTGATGGATCACCACCACCCGCTGGCACAGCGCCTCGACGTCGGCCATGTAGTGACTGGTCAAGATCACACAGGCACCGGTCCGGGCGTTGTATTCGGCGACGAAGGACCGGATCCGCCGCTGCATCGCCACGTCCAGCCCGATCGTCGGCTCGTCCAGGAAGAGGACCTGGGGCCGATGCAGCAGCGAGCCGGCGAACTCGCACTTCATCCGCTCCCCCAGCGACAGGTTGCGGGCCGGCTTGCGGAGCAGATCGCCGAGCTCGAGCAACTCGGCCAACTCCTCCAGCCGCCGGGTGAAGTCGGCCTCGGTGATCTGGAAGATCGCCTTGTTGAGCCGATAGGAGTCGATCACCGGGATGTCCCACTGCAGCTGACTGCGCTGACCCATGATCAACGCCATCTGACCGAGATAGCTGCGGTCCCGCCGCCACGGCGTGAAGCCCTGCACCTGGGCATCGCCGGAGGTCGGATGGAGCAGACCGGACAGCATCTTCAGCGTGGTCGTCTTGCCGGCGCCGTTGGGCCCGAGGAAGCCGACGATCTCCCCCGGCTCGATGGTGAGGCTGATGTCCTTGACCGCCTCGACCTCCCTGGTCCGGCGCCGGACCAGCGCCGCCACCGCGGCCTTGATGCCGCCCTCTCGTTCCGGGACGACGTAGGTCTTGCGGAGTCGGTCGACCACGATCGCGGGCATGGCAGGAACCCTAGTGGCCGGCACCGACGGGCAGACAGGGGATTTCGATGCGCCCGCTGCGGCGATGGCCGGGAGATTGACGTAGATATCGTAGTCACGATGATTGACTACCAAAAGGTAGTAGTGCAATATGACTACTAAATTGTAGTCAGACGGAGGTTCCGGATGTCGTACACCGGCAAGGTCACGAGCGCCGAATCGCTCGGCCGCATCCTCCAGCAGGCACGGCTGCTGACCGGACTCAGTCAGCGTGAACTCGCCCGTCGGCTCGGCACGACGCAGCGCTACATCTGGGAGATCGAAGCCGGCAAGCCGTCGATCTTCACCGAACGACTGTTCGCGATGATGCGAGAGACCCGAGTCAGCCTCACGGCCACCATCGAGACCGATGATCATGGCTGACCTTGTCGTCGAGTTGTACGGAACCCGGATCGGCCGGCTGGCCGGCGGATGGCGCACCTTCGACTTCATCCCGGATCCGGGCGCGATCGAAGTCTTCGGCCTGGACAGCCAGATCCTGTCCGTGGCGATCCCACTCGCCCCGATGCCCACCCGCACCGGCAAGCGTCTCCGACAGAACTTCTTCGCCGAGTTACTTCCCGAAGGCCGGATGCTGAGCGCGATGGCCCAACAGTCCGGAATCCCGATCCAGGACGTGCTCGGGCTGCTCCGCAACTTCGGTCGTGACGTCGCGGGCGCGCTCCAGCTCTGGGATCCCGACGTTCCCGGCGAACCGAAGCAGCCCGAACTCGAACCGGTCACCGCAGGCGAGATCGCGGAGTTGCTGACCCGGGTTCAGGACCATCCGCTCGGTAATCGACGTGACGGCGGCAAGACCTCGCTGGCCGGAGTCCAGGACAAGATCGTGCTCGCCCGAACCGATGTTGGGTGGAATCGGGCCCTCGACGGCTGGCCGTCGACGCACATCCTGAAGGCGGAGTCACGTGACCATCCGACGATGATCTACGACGAGGAGTACGGATCACGCTTCGCCCGCGCGCTCGGTCTGGCAGAGTTCGAGACCCGGATCGACGACTTCGAGGGCGTCCGAGCCTTGATCATCGAGCGATACGACCGGGCACCGGACGCGCCGGGAGGCCGGATCCACCAAGAGGACTTCAATCAGGCTCTCGGCGCGTCCGGGAACGAGAAGTACCAAAAGCACGGCGGCCGGGTCGGCCTGGCCCGGATCGCGAGCTTGTTGATCAAGGTCGCCGATCGCCGCTCTATCGAGCAACTGCTGCGGCTGACGACGCTCTCGGTCGCCATCGGAAATCTCGATCTGCATGCGAAGAACATCGCCCTGATTCATGATCAGAGCGGTGACGTCCGGCTGGCGCCAGCCTATGACGTGGTGCCGCTGGCGCACCAGCCCGACGACGGCGAGCTGGCGCTGTCTGTTGATCATGAGTATCGCCATCGAGCCGTGACCAAGGACCACTTGATCGCCGAAGGCCGGTCCTGGGGCCTCGCCGATGCCGACCGGATCGTCGATGATGCTCTCGCCATCGTGCGCGACCTGGCCGTCGCGGAGGCTCCGCATCCGATGGCCGCACCGGGCCTGGCTCGAGAAATCGCCCGGTTCTCCGAAAACCTGCTCGCCGGGCGCCCTGCCGGAGCCGAGTGATCAACTCAGGTCATGGCGTCGAGCAGGGCGTGCCTGACCTGCTCCTCGTAGACCGGCCGCCGGTGTCGTTCGAGCTCGGACCTCAGCCGCGGGTCCCATGGGGTCTCCGGCACCGTCAGGTCCCCGAACGGGACCGACTCTCCGACGTGGGCCAGGTAGTCGGGCGCCGACATCATCCACGGCAGAGTGCCGGCCTGCCGCGCCAGCCAGGCCGTGATCGACAGCCCGGCAGGGTCGAAATCGGCGTGCTGGTGGGCCGCGGCTCCGGCGGCGGTCAACTGCCGGATCAGCGTCACGGTGGCGATCGTCGGGCGCCCGGAGCTGCAGACCATCGGCGGACCGGACCAGCCGGTGGACACGGCGGTGCTGATCACCGACGGGTTCTCCACGACATAGATCCGGCGGCCCGCCGGCAGTGGCGGGACCGGCCAGCGGCGCAACTGGGCCAGGGTCAGCAGCACCGGCTCACTCGCGGCTGCCATCGCCGACAGGGTACGGCCGAGCGGCGAATCCGAAGGACCGGGAAGGCCGAGCACCAGGACGGTGGAGGACAGGGCGTCGGGCACCACGCCGACCGACTCCCACAAGGCCCGGGCCTCTTCCGCGGTGCCGGGACGGGGCAGGTCCAGCGCGCCGGCGACCGCCTCGAGCACGGTGCGGGTCAGGGCCGTCCCATGATCAAGATCGTGCGGCCCGTTCAGCAGATCCTGGGCGAACGTGGCCAGGGCGATGCCGTCCGCGGGCAGCGCCCGCAACACCGTGAGCGACCGGCTCAGCCGGTCTCGGGTCGCGGCGACACCACCACGGGCACCGGATTGCCGTTGCGTGATCGACCACTCCCCCAGCCGCCCCGGCCCGGTCCCAAGATCAAGTCGGTCGGCCGCATCGTCCAGCCAGGCCCAGAGCGCCTCCCGCTCTGCCTGCGCCGCCTCGCGTTCGGCCCGCCGGTCGGGCAGCGGCCCGCGGAGACGTTCGAGCACGGCCCGCAACTCGGCATCGGATCCCAGCCCGAGGGCGGCGCAGAGCCGCGCCACCGGAAGATGTCGGCCCGGCGGTAGCAACCGGTCGAGGCCGAGTAGGTCGGACAACGCCTGCCGGGCCGCTGCCGACAGCTCGGGCAGCCGCACCCGAACCGGCGCACTGCCGGTGCCGTACCTGTTGATCAACTGCTCGACCAGTGGCGCGAACTCGGCCCGACCAAGTCGTGCCGCCGCCCGCTCGGTCGGAGTCACGCCGCGCCCGGATCGATCACCCGCCGAGCGCCGTCCCAGGTGAACCGGGTCGTCGTCACCGGCTCGTTGTCGCTGGTCTGGTGCAGATAGTGGATCGCGATCCCGTCCAGGTCGCGATACTGACACCATTCATGATCACTGGTGAACACGGCGTCGAGTTGCCAGGCCGTGAACGCGCCGAACAGCTGGGCCCGATTCGGCACGTCCACGCCGGCGAACAGCTCGTCGAGCAAGATCAGCCGCGGGCAGGTCGCCGGTGTCCCGTCCTCGGCGCTGTAGTGCGCGGCTACCGCCGCGATCATCGGCAGATGCAGCGAGATCGAACGCTCGCCGGTGGACAGCCGTTGCAGCCTCGAGGTCGTGGCCGGCTGGAAACCCTCCCAGTCGCGGTGCGCGACCTGGAGTGTGAATTCGTGCCAGGAGCGGTAGTCGAGCGACTCCCGCAGCCGGGTCTCCCAGGACGCCTCCGCCGCCGGATCGAGCCGGGCCTGATCGACCCGGGACCGGACGAAGTCCTGCAACGACCGGCGCTCCTCGTCGGACAGGTCGGCCGGATCGCGCAACAACAGCTTCCGGGCCGCCTGCACCGCCGGCGGCTGATCGGTGCTGACCTGCCAGCGCAGCCGCACGCCGACGCCGGCCGCGGCGGTCCTGATCACGGAGAGTTGATCATTGATCGCGTCGACCAGCGCGTTGGCGGTACGGATCCGCTCGGCCAACGCCCGCCGCACGCTGCCGGCGAGCGTCTGCTCGAACAGCTGCTCCTCCTCGGCCGCCAACTCCTTGCGCCCCTGCTCGAGCTGACCGGCCAGCACCTCGACCGCCTCGACGGCCCGGCGGCGGAGCCCGTTGATCGCGACCCGGAGAGTCCACCAGCCGTCGTCGGCCAGCTCCCGGTCGATCTCGTACCGGGCACCGAACTCGGCCTGGGCGGCATGCAGCTGATCGGTCACCCGTTGCGACAGCGCCTCCAGGGCGCGCGGGCTGAGGTCGGCGTTCTCGTGGGCCGCGGCGAGCGAGCGGGCGGCGGCCAGGATCGCCGTGGCGTTGTCCCAGGGACCTGGCAGGTCGAAGGTCGCGTCGACGCCCAACGCGCCCACCCGGTCGACGAACGCCCGCTGCGCGGTGGTCCGCTCCGACTCCGCCCGGCCCCGGGCCGCCTCGGCCTGCTCCGACCGTTCGCCCAGCACGGCGACCGACCTGACCAGCTCCCGGTCCTCCTGGTCCAGCGCCCGGACCCTTCGCTGGTGCTCCGCTCGCTCCTGGGTCAACTCGGCGAGTCGGTCCAGGGTCTGCCGGTAGTCCGCGCCGACCGCCGACTCCAGCGCGGCCAGCCGGGCGGTGAGCTCGTCGGCCTGGCCAGTCGAGTCGCGCTCCTCGTGTTCGGCGTCAACCAGGTCGGCCGCGGCTCGAAGGGTACGACCGGCTGCGGAGTCTGCCTGTTTCCGCGCGGTCGCCTGGTCGCTGCGGCGCCGGGACCAGGTGTCGGCCGTTTCGCGCAGCCGGAGCACCAGTTGCTCCACCTCGGCAAGCCGCTCGCGTTCGGTGGGCAGCCGGTGCCGGGTCGCCAGCGTGGACAGTGTCTGCAGCGCGGACCGGACCGCCCCCTCGGCTTCCCGGCGCTGGTCCCGGCGCCGGGCCACGACGGAGCTGGCCCGCTCGGTCAGGGCCGCTGCCGTGGCCACCGCCGCGACGGAGGCGCGGACCGGACTCGGATCCGGGACGGCCGCCAGCTCGCTGTCGATCGCACGGCGCCGCTGCGCCAGCAGTTCGTCCTCGCGGTCCACCGCTTCGGCGGCCCGGACCAGCTCGGCGAGCTCGGCGTCGATCTCGGTCAGTCGCTGCCGCCGGCGGCGCTCGCGGGCGGCGGAGCCGAGCAGCGCGGCCGGGCGGCTCGGCCCGCGGCCCACCGCCGACCCGAGCCGGAAGCTGCCGTCCAGCCCGACGACCACCTCGGCGTCCGCGGCCGCGGCCCGCTCCGCCACCGCGATCGAGGACAGCACGCCGGCCAGCACCTGGCCGTCCACGGCAGCGTTGGTCGCGGGCACCAGCGAGCCGAGCAGCGTGCCGCCGGAGGCCGGCCGGATGGTCAGTTGCAGGTCGGCCCGGTCGCCGGTCGGCTCGAGTTGACCGTCCGGGCTGACCCAGGCGTCGATCAGCCCGGCTGCGGTCAGGGCGGCCTCCAGCCGATCGACCGTGGCCGGCTCGACGCCGGGTGCGACGTCGACCAGTCGCCAGAGCGGCCCGCCCGGGCGCCCTTCGCGGTCGGCGCGCCATTCCGGGGCCGGCGGATCGTGCAGCGCGCTGTCGGCCCAGCGCTGTTGTTCCCGGCGCAACTCGGCGAGGTCGTCCTCGATCGTCGCACGGCGGGCGTCGAGTCGCTCACCTTCCGCGGCCAGCTCGGCGGAGAGGTCGGTGCGGACCGTGGTCACGGCACCGAGCAGGGCGTCCGGCTCCCGGACCGGCGCGGGAAGCAGGGCCCGCAGCCGGTCGGTCCCGACGGTCTCGCTCAGTTCGATCCACTCATCCACCCCCGCGGCCAGGTCGATCCGCGCGTCCTCCTCCTCGGTGGTCGCCTCGGCCAGCCGCGCCTCCGCCTCCTCGTGCTGCTCCTCGTCCCGGGCGAGCTCGGCGTCCTGCAGGTCGCGATGTCGTGCCGCCTCGGTGTGAGCGTCAAGGGCGGATCGCACCTCGCCGATCCGCTCCCGATGAGCGTCGATCCAGGCGGTGATCAAGGTGACCGCGGGGCCGGGTTGATCTTCCTCTACGGCGGACTGAACCAATTGGTCGGCGCCGACCCGGTCTGCAGCGAGCCGCAGGTCCTGCTCGGCCCGGCGGGCATTCTCGGCGGCGAGCTCGGCCGCTTCGTCGGCCGCCTGCTGGTCATCCGCGGCCTCGTCCCGGCGGTCCCGCCGGCCCGCGGTGCGTTCGCGGGCCAGATCCGCCTGGCGGCGGGCGTTGCCGGCATGCGTGCGAAGGTCGTTCATCCCGGCTCCGGCCCGGTAGGCGTCGCTGTCCTTCAGCGCCGTCATGGTCGTGTCGATCTCGGTCAGCCGGCCGGCACGCTGCTCGAGCTCGGACCGTACGGCCTCGGCTCGGGACTCGGTCTCGGCCAGCTCATCCCGCGCCTCCCGGACCTTGCGGGTGACCTCGTCCCGGTTCGTCTCGGCCGACCGGACCGTGGCGGCCGCGGTGAGGACCGCCGTCCGGGCATAGCGCCGCTGCCGGTCGGCCAGGGACTTCAGCTGCGCCACGTCGCGCTCCAGCGCGGCAAGATCATGACGCCGCCGGTCCAGCCGCTCGAATCCCTCGGCGACGACGGCGATGTCATGATCATCCAGCGGTGGCAGCGCGTCGGAGAGCACGTCGGACAGCTTGTCCGGATCCAGTCGGTCCGACAGCTTCTCCCGGCGCAGGGCCAGCAACGCGGTGATGATCGAGCGGTACCGCTCGGCGCCAAAGCCCGGATAGAGGGTCTCCCGCACCGCCGCGCGATGGTCCTCGGCGGTGGAGTGGACCGCGCCGGTGCTGCCGATCGCCTGCTGCAGCGCCTTCACCGACAGCGGGGTCCGGGTGCCGTCGAGCAGGTGCAGCTCGCGGCCGACCGCCAGCGTCGAGGTGAACAGATTGACGTCGGTCTTGTTGGTGGACCGGGAGCCGCGGATCCGGGCGCCGACGGTGAACACCTCGTCCCGCCGGCGAAATTCGACCCAGGCGAACCCGGTCCGGGACTGCTCCCCGGCGGCGCCGGCGAGCACCCGATCCAGCAGCCGGCCGCGCGGCTTGCCGGAGGAGGTGAGCCGGCTGGGCGAGCTGTCGCCGTCGAGCAGGAACGGCAGCAGCAGTTCCAGCGCCATCGACTTCCCCGACCCGTTCGGACCGCGGAGCAACAGCCGACCGTTGTGGAACGTGAACGTCTCGTCGGCGTACCGCCAGAGCCCGATCAGGCCGGCGCGAGTGGGCTGCCAGCGGGCGGGCCGGATCGTACTCACGGTCGGCCGGTCAGTCATCGTCGGCTCCTCCGAACAGCGTCGGCTCCCCGCGGATCACCGGGACCCCGGCGGCGTAGCGGGCCAGGGCAGGCAGGGCCGCGACGGAGCCGTCCGGCTCCAGCCGGACCAACCCGTGCCCGGCCAGCAGCCGGACCGCCTCGCGGGCGAGCCGGATCGGCCCGTCGCCCTCGCGGCTGCCGCGGGCCCAGCCGGAATACCGGCCGAGGATCTCGCTGACCGCGTCCCGCAACCGCTCCGGCCCGAGCACCCCCAGTGATCGCCGGCCGTCGCCTTCGGCCGGCAGCAGGCGCTCGATCAGCAGCAGGGCGAGCTGGTGGGCGTTGCCCTGGGCGGCCGGGAACCGGCTGTCGGTCGCGATCCCGTCCGGGTCGACCGCCAGCATCCCCTCCGACCGCTCCTCCAGCTCGAATCCGGCCGCGGTCGCTCGGTCGCGCAGCCACTTCCGACCGCTCAGGCTGGCCAGATAGTCCCGCTCGACCGGGGACAGGTCGTCGCGGTAGACGACCGGGTCGTCGATCATCCGGCGGGCCAGCCGGTGCCGCGCCCAGCGGTGCCGCATCTCGTCGGACGCACTCTCCGGGTCGTCGGCGACGTTGCCGTAGCGGGGCTCGGCCGCGAGCAGGGCGATCGCCTCGTTGGTGCTCAGCTCGCCGTCGAGCGCGCCGGCGACCGAACCGATCAGCAGCCGGTGCAGCCGGGCGGTGTCGGCATAGAGCATGGCGTTCGCGTGCTCGTCCTCGACATAGGCGTCCACCTCGCCGGACTCGACCCGGAGGACGCCCCAGGCCGAGAGCACCCGGACGGCGTCGACGAACGCGCTGCGCTCGCCGTACCGGCCCGAATCGAAGTCGGCCTCGGCGACGACCGCCGAGGCGAGCAGTCCGACGGTGGTTACCGGATGCCGGACCAGCTCGGCACAGATCTGACACAGCAGTTGGTAGCGGCGGCGATCGAACGGTGCCCGCTGGCCGCGGGTCCGGCGCAGCGGACGCGGATCATCCAGCTGGACGGCCCGCTTGGCCAGCCGGGCGAATCCGGCCGGAAGATCAACAGTGAGCGCCCAGCCGCAGGCCTGCTCGAAGTAGTCGACCAGCCAGCGCTCGTGCCGGGCGATCGCCCCGAACAACTCGCGATCCGCGTCGGCGTCGAGCAGGGGCTGGGCCAACAGCCCGCGGACAGCCTCCGATCGTTCTCCGGCCAGGTGTTCGTCCAGCACCTCAGGCCTCCGCCAGCCGACGCTCGGCCCCGACGGTGTCGGTGGTGGTGATCGAGAGCCGGAAGTCGGGGGCCCGCAGGATCCCGTGCCGGGTGCGCAGCGTCGCGGTCGCCCCGTCGACCGGACTCCTCAGCACCACCTCGACCTCGCCGTCGGAGGACAGCGCGCGGCGACTCCCGTCGGTGCCGGCCCGGGCGTCCAGCGCGTACGAGAGCAGGGTGAGCAGCTCGGCGAACGCCTCCGGATCAAGATCACCGAACGCCGACAGCCGCACCGCTCCGTCGGTGATCAACGACCCACGCAACGCCTCGTGGGCGGCGAGCTGCTCGACCTGCTCGCGCTGCCGCCGGGCGCGCAACAGCGACGGGTCCGCGACCGGGTGCGACCGGCCCCGGTTGGTCACCTGGCCGGTGGTCCGCAGCGCCGGAGCGACCTCGGCGGGTTCGGTGCTCAACCAGGACTCGTTCGGCTGCCGAGCCTGCCCGTCGATCGGCGGATGATCGGCATGCCGAGCGGGCCAGATGCCGAAGGCCGCGGCGAACAGCCGGTGGGCTTCCTGATCACCGGGCGACGCCGCGAACAGCCCGGCCAGGGCCCGGAAGTCGGTCGCGATCGACGCCGACCGGCGGCGGCTGTCCCAACGGCGTTCCAGGACCCGGAGCAACTCGATGATCGCGCGCCGGGCGACGTCGATCAGGGCCCCGATCCGCGGCTGCGCCAGGTCCCGCGGCGCGAACCAGGCCCGCAGCGCCCGCCACCGCCGGCCGCGGTCGTCGAGCCAGGCCGGACCGGGGTCGCCGTCGGCCAGCGGGGCCAGATTCGCTCCGGCCAGGGCCCGGTCGAAGACGGTCTCCAGGCCGACGCCCTCGACGGCTTCGACGCCGCCGGCGATCCGTCGTTGCGGCCGCTCGACGCCCTGGACGTATTCCTCCAGGTAGCTGATCGTGCGCCGCTTGACCTCGACGAACACCTCGTCGTCGGTCCCGTCCTCACGCAGCAGCCGTTGCAGATGGCCGTTGAACTGGCGCACGCTGTCGATCATGGCGTGGTGGTGCCGCTCGACCTGGGCGAGCCTGATGTGCACCTGGCCGTCGGTCGCCGGGGTGCCCGGCCGGCCGACCAGGCTGGCCAGCTCGTGCAGATCATCGCCGATCGCGTCCAGCACCGCGGTCTGCAACCCGATCGCGGAACGAAGAGCGGTGAGGGTGTGCAGCACGCCGGACACCGCCGCACCGCCGCGCGGCGTCAGCGACCACTGCAGGTTCTTCCGCTCGAAGTCCTCCGGAGTCCGGTAGTGCGCGCCGTGATCTTGAGTCGCCTCCAGCAGCCGCCAGTCGTCGGTCAGCGCGGTGAGGGCCCGCTGCAGGACGTCGTCGGCGACCGGCTCGTCCCAGCCCACGTCGAGCAGCGCTGCCCGTACCTGATCGAGGTTGAGGGACGGCGCCAACACCGCGGCCTCGTCGAACGCGGACAGGATCGCCAGGTAGAGGGTGCGATGGTCGCCAGTGCTGAACCGGAACAGCTCCGCATCCAGTCCTCGCCAAGGCCGCTGTGTCACCTGTCCGACTGTAGGGGACGCCGCTGACACGGCGTCGCGGGCTTTGTAGTGTCGCCGGGTGACCGAACGAACTGCTGCGGCCGATCGGGCCTGTGAGCTGGAAATCACAGCCGCCGACTACCCGGAGGAACGGCTCGAGATCCTGCTCGAGGCCGCCGAACACTGGACCTCGGCCCACGAGTACGGCCACGCCATCGAGCTGCTCCGCGAGGTCGTCGCGGAGGCCGATGACGAGGAACGGCCGATGGCCCGCGTGGTCTGGGCGGAGGCGTTGTTCGAGTTGGGCCGCGATGCGGACGCGTCCGAGCAGTTGGAGCTGATCCGCCGGGACAGACCGGCGTCGGAGGCGCCGTACCGGATGGCGGCCGAGCTACTCGAGGAGCGCGGTGATCAGCGGGCCGCGCTCGGCTGGTTCAACCAGGCGGTGTCCCGGCTGCCGGAGGCGGAGTTGGTCTCCCTCGACGAGCGATCGATCTACACCAACAACCTGCTGGCCGGGCGGCGTGCTTCGCGGCAAGCACTGGGCCTGCCGGCCGATGACCTCGACGCCTCCGTGGTCGATCTCCGCGACTCGTTCTCCCCCTTCGCCGATCCCGCGGCGCTGCTCGAGGCCGGGCACCGACCCCCCGCAACGGACCCGGCTGCTGTTCTGGCCCCGGCCGGAGATCCCGCTCGCTCCCGAACGGTGGCCGGACCTCGTCCAGCACGCCGACGCGGACGCGATCCTCGCCGAGCGCGAGTGGGACAATCGAGAGTTGGTCGCCGACGGCGTCAGCACGATCACGATGGTGCCGCTGACCGTCGCCGCCCTGACCAAGTACGCCGAGCAGACCGGCGGGGATCCGCAGGACGAACGGACCCGGCACGGATGCATGACCGAGATCTTCGAGCGTGACGGGGCCGTGACCTGGCCGCCGCCGCGGAACGCTCCGTGCTGGTGCCAGTCCCGGAAGAAGTACAAGCATTGCTGCGGCCGCGCCGGGAGTCGGTGATTCGGCGCTCTCGATACGGTCGGTCGGTGTCGCAAATCTGGGAAACCAGACGACGGGAGGAGGGGCAGTGAGCACCTATCAGTACTACGAGTTCCTGGCGATCGACCGGCCGCTGGACGAGGCGGAACAGGCCGCGATTCGTTCGCTGTCCACCCGGGCGAGGATCACCGCCACGAGTTTCGTCAACGAGTACCACTGGGGCGATTTCGGCGGCGACCCGTTCCGGCTCATGGAGCGCTACTACGACGCTCATCTGTACCTGGCGAATTGGGGTACCCGGCGCGTCACACTCCGGCTGCCGTCGGACCTGCTCGATCCCGCCGTTGCCGGGCAGTACTGCGTGGACGAACGACTTGGTGAAGCGCCGGCTGGCCGGCAGGTACGGCGATGCCTGGGCCGCGGCCGAGTTCACCATGATCAGTTTCAGCCGCGAGGACGAGGACGGCAACGGGGACGAGTTTGCCGATCCGCCTGAATCACTGCTGTCGCAGGTCGTCGGAGTCCGGGCCGAACTCGCCGCCGGTGACCTGCGACCACTCTATCTCGGCTGGCTCGCCGGCTACGGCAGGTGGGAAGAGGACGAAGACGCCTTCGACCCCGACGCCGACGCCGATCTCGAGCCACCGGTCCCGCCCGGGCTGGGTTCGCTCACCGCGTCGCAGCGGGCTCTGGCCGACCTGCTCGAGCTCGACCAGGACCTGCTCGCGACCGCGGCCCAGACCTCGCCGCCGATCGACCCGGGCAGCGATGATCCCGACGACATCTCCGCCTGGGTGACCCGACTGCCCTCTGCGGAGAAGGACCGGCTGCTGACCCGGGTCGCACAGGGCGAGTCCGGCCAGGTCCGGATGGAGTTGCGCCGCTTCCGGGACGAAACCGCCGAGGTCGCCGCCATGCCGGACCCACGGACCGTGGCCGACCTGCTCGATGCCGCCGCCCGGCGACGGTGCGACCGGAAGCGCCGCGATGCCACCCGTCGCATCGAGGACAAGGCTCGCCAGGATCGAGCACGCGCTCAGGCCCGCGAACGCCGACTCGATCTGCTGGCCGACGAGGAGGACGCAGCCTGGTCGCGAATCGACGCGCTGATCACCGCCAAGAAGCCACCCGCCTACGACACCGCCGTCGAACTCCTCACCGATCTCCGGGCCATCGCCGAACGTGACAACCGCCACCAGGCCTTCGCTTCCCGCACCAGCGACCTGCGCCGAACCCATGCGCGCAAGCCCGCTCTGATGGCCCGCTTCGACCGGGCGAGCCTCTGACTTCCCGTCCGTGCCGGGCATGATCACCGAGGAGCCGCAGCGCGATCCGGAGCGGCTCGATGAGCAAGATCAAGTTCGCTGAGGAACCCCGCCATGGGGCCGGTGCGCCGCAAGACTCGCCAGTGCGACGATGCTGGCGTGGTCGCAGATCGAGATTCCGAGGTGACACAACTCCGTCGTGAGCTCGAGCGCCTCCGATTCGAGAATCGACGCCTGTCCAGGATTCTGGGGGTGAACTGGTCACCTGGCAGCTCGGGCCGATCCGCCACACGATGGGCGAGGAGGACCGGGCACCCTGATGCACGCCTGATCGTCGGAGCCCGGCCCGCAGCGGATCCTTCGCGTGCACGAAACCTCGTTCCGCGGAGATCCGGTAGATCCAGCCGACCTGGCGGCGACCAGCCGCGCCCTTGCTGTCGATCCGGTCCGGAATGATCAGATCGTCTTCGATGTCACCGCGGCGCTGTCGCGGGGCCGCAACTGTCTGGTCCTCACCCGACGGGTGGCGCAGGTGGATGCCCTCGCCCGCCTGCTGACCGGGCGGGGTCACGATCCGATCGTGCTCCAGGGCGGGATGACCGTACGTGATCGGCGCGCGGCGGTCGCGCGGCTGGCCGAGGCCAACTCCGGCGACGGGGTGCTGGTCATCGGCACGACTCCGTTCATCGGCGAGGGCTTCGACGCCCCGGCGCTGGACACCCTGTTCCTCGCCGCCCCGATCTCGTTCGACGGACTGCTGATCCAATGTGCGGGGCGAGTAGTCCGGGCCGCGCCGCGAAAGGACCTGGCCGAGGTGCACGACTACCACGACGCGCAGGTGCCGATTCTCGCTGTGTCACTGAAGCGCCGCATGCCGGGGTATCGGGCGCTGGGTTTCATCCGGGGGTGACGCGCTCTGCCACACCATGATCATGAATAGCTTTGCCTGCGGTCCCAAGTCTCAGGACATGACCTTCGGCTCCGGGAAGTCCAGCACCAGGAAGGAATCCCAGTCGTCGGCCAGCCGCACCATGATCTCCCGGCTCGGCTCGTCCTGGATCCCGTCGACCTCGGCCTTCCAGGAGCTGGCCCACCAGACCGACCCACGGTCGTCACCCTCGACCTTGATCGCCAGTGAACCGCCGAAACTGATCGTGACCTGCAGGAAGTCGTCGGGGATCAGGTCGTTCAGGGACGACTTGTTGATCGACGGCAGCGCCTCGACCGCGTCGATCTCGGAGAAGGTGCCCTCTTCGATGCCGGGGACCCGGGTGTATTCGCCGACCAGGCAGCCGTTGGTCTGCGTCAGCCAGCCCCGGTACTGCACCGGCAACCGGAGGCCCAACTCGGACTCGACCGCAGCGATCTGCTCCTCCGAAGCCCCCGCTTCGGGTTCAATCGCCAACCTCATCCATGGTTCCTTTCCTGGACCACCCGCATACCGCCCCAGTGCCTCACCTCGCTGTGAAGATCGCGGTCGAGGAGGTGCAACGTCTTGCCGTCCTCGTGATGATGCCAGACAGTGCCCCGCGGCTGCCGGGAAAGTCCGGCCAGCTGATTGGATTTCTTGAAATCCGTCTCGTAGTCGCCGACGAAACCGTCCTCGAACCGGACCGTGGCGATCGCGTACTGCTCGAACTGTGGGAAGCCCTCGTAGGAGAACGGGACGCCCTCCGGAAACCTTGCCGGCAGGGCCTCGTTGCGATAGTCGCGGTAGACGGTGCCGGCCCGGCTCCGGTTGGACCAGTTCGTGGCCCGGACCGTCCGCTCCGCATTCGGTGCCAGCTCGGCGATCCGTCGAAGCCGTTCCGCTTCCGTCATGGTCGGGTCGTACTTCGATCGCGGACCGCCCAGCTCGACCGGCTGTGGCGGCCCGGACGTACTGTGATCAGGCAGCTCACTCTCGGCCGCGCCCGCGCCGTCGCCCGCCCCGCCGGCGCCCGGTGCGGGCCGAGTTCGAGGCTGTGACTGGTCCGGCCGATCCGCTGCTGAGTCCGGACTCGAGGCCACGGGCCCATCCATAGCCATGGCGTCCTCCCACAGGTCCAGCTCCATCGAACCAGCGGTGGCCGGGAGAACCTAGAACCGCGCCAAGTCTTCGACCGATCGCCCCTCGGAGGTCACCGGCTTGTCCCAGTGCGGTCTGATTGGACGCAGACGATCAAGCTCAACGGACGGTGAACAATCGATTGCTTGCGGACATCGCGCTCGCAGAGGTCAGGAAGACGGGAAGATCTCGCCGGGACTGGCCGACCGCAGGTTCCCGTTTCCCAACAGCTGGCGGCAGTCGACCGGGACCCGGTCATGATCGGATGGTGTCCCGGCCTGAGGGCCAGCGGGCCACGTCAGGCCTTGCCGCGTTGCCAATCGCTGCACTTGAGGATGACGAAGTCGTCCCGGTAGCACATCCGGATCTCCACCGTGTCGCCCTCGTTCTTGTCAGCGGTGATCTGCTTGCAGTTGCCGGCGCCGGCGGCGTGCAGGACGCGGCCCGGTCCGGACTGCCAGGAGAGGCGATAGTTCGCCTCGATCGAGTAGCCATCCTTCTTGGCGTCGCAGGCCACGACCTTGTCGCCGTCGTGATACCAGGCGACCGACCCCCTCGCGCTGACGATGCTCTGATCAACACCTGCCCAGGCCGGCGTCGCGGTCATGAGCGCGCCGGCGACTGCCAGGCCGACACCGGCCAGCGGCGCCAGGGCGCGTTTCATGATCGACATGATGCTCCTTCCTGTCCTGTTTGGATTTCTACAACAGTACAACGCATAATGTAATCAATGCAACGATCGATGTACGATCGTGACGCGCAGACAGAACGAAGGGGAGACATCATGGGGTTCACAGCTGAAGAGATCGCGTATCTGCGATCACAGCCGGTTGGTCGGGTCGGGACAGTCGATGCCGGTGGACAGCCGGACGCCGCGCCGAACGGGATCGAGTACGACGGCCGGTACTTCTACGTCGGTGGTGGGCACGAGCCCGAGAAGACGAGGAAGTTTCGCAACGTGGCCACCGGTCAGAACAAGATCGTTCTGCTCTGGGACGACGTGGTCACGACCGATCCATGGACCCCACGCTTCCTACGGGTGTACGGGACCGGCGAGTTCGTCGAACACCAGGGCATGTTCGGATCGGGCACGTATCTACGGATCACACCGACGGTTTCGTGGAGCTGGAATCTGGAGGCGTTGCCGTTCGACGGATCCAACGATCGGGAGTTCGTGCCCCGACGAACGGTGCACGGCGACGACGGTCGGGGCGACCCGGTCAGCGTGTTCCCCGACCACCCCGACGTGCGGAACCGTAACCGGTGAGGAAGACCCGGACACCGGAGCGCACCGCACGGGTGTCGCCCGGTTCTCCGGTGTCACCACGCAGAGATGGGTTGGGCACGGTGATCAACACCGCGAACTGGTTGGCCGCCAGCTCGGGATCATCCAGCCGCAGCCAACCCCGTTCGGCCAGTAGGGCGAGCTTCTCGGCCAGGGCGCCGAGCACCCGCTGCGGACCGGTCTGCTGCCAGGTCTCGATCGCCGCCGGCGGGATGTGGCCGACCTCGGCGTTGATCTGCCGGACCATCGCCGAGTGATCGGCGTAGCCGGGCATCGGGGTCAGCCAGGCCACGGCGAATTCGACCAGGTCCTCTTCGAGGTCGGTGATCTTGCGGAAGTAGCTCTCGATGATCATGATCTGAGCATCCGCGACCCGGGTCGCGCTCAGCTGGATCACCGCCTGGAACAGGTCAGCCTTGTCCCGGAAGTGGTTGTAGATCGTCCGCGTCGAAACCTGTGCCTGCGCGGCGATGGCGTCGATGCTCGCCCGGGAATAGCCGTCCCGGGCGAAGATCACCAACCCACCCTCCAGGATGGCCAGATGCTTGTCGGCCTGTCCCCCGCGGGGGCGGCCTCGACCCGCCGGACTCGATGCTGCACGCCCGTTCATGCCCACTCCCTCCGCCGACTGCAACGACCGTTGTTGCGATCACCATAGCCGTTGTGCGGAAGCCAGAGCGTATGGACGTCGCGATCGACGAGCTACCGATGATCATGGCCGGGGCGACGTGATCTGCACCTCGTAGTCGCCGCCACGACGGGAGTGACGTGGTAACGAGGGACAGGGACGCAGCCGACTAGCACCGTGGTCAGTCTGACTCCGAGACCGCCGGGTGGCGGAATGTAGTCGACACATCGCAACAACGAGCCAGGAGCGTGCCATGCGTCTCACCTTGATCGGCAGTGACCCGCCATCGAATCCCACCAATTCGCCAACCATCTACCGCACGGACCGCGGATCCTGGGTCGTACATGGCTAGGTGATCGACGATCCCGAAGCCCAGAGCACGCTCAATCTGCCGAGTGGCGAGTCGGCGGTCGAGATTCCTGACCGAATGCTGCAGTTCTTCGGATTGGAGGACCGTGCGGGAGATCACGGCTGAAGAACTCGATCACCTACTCAAAAACATTCGACCGTTCGGTAGTACACCTGGAGACGTGGGACGCCTACGGCACTGAGACGGAGCTTCCGTTCATGGCCCAGATGGGCAGCGGGACAGCCGGACGATCTGACTACCAGCGGTGGAGCTACAGTATCGCTCACCCGATGGTCGACGCCGGTGAGGACATACTTCTACCTGCTCGACGACCGATTGGTGATCTTCCTGCACTACTCAGGTGGCGGGCTGAACACAGCCTTCACTTCGACCAGGAGTCCGGCAGATATCGACCACTGCTTCTCCGCCTTCGAAAGGAGCTGGGCTCAGGCCATCCCGCACCGTAAGTACCAGCCCGTCTAGCGCTGCAAAGAAGGCGCAGGAAGCACTCGGTCAGCGGCTGCGCAACATCCGCCGCGAGGCTGGCCTGACCGGTCGTGCCCTGGCGAGCGCGACAGGCTGGCACTTCACCCGAATCAGCAAGATCGAAAACGGTGTTCAGCGACCGACTGATCAGGACATTCGCTCCTGGTGCGGCGCCTGCGCCGCGGACGGACAGTCGTCGGACCTGATCGCAACCTCACGTGCCGTCCAGTCGATGTATCAGGAGCTGAAGCGCCAGACCCGAGCGGGACTCAAGCACCTCGTAGACGCAACGATGCCGCTGTACGAGCGAACAGGCACGTTCAGAATCTATGAACACAACGGTCATTCCGGGACTCCTCCAGACAGCTGAGTACACCCGCCACATGCTCTCGATTTCCTCGAGGCCGAGAACGACCTCGATGCGGCAGTAGGCGCGAACTTGGAACGACAAGCCTTTCTCTACAACGGTTCCAAGCGATTCGCAGTCGTACTCGAAGAAGTTGCGCTACGCACGTGGTACTGGTCGCGCTCGAAACCCCTATCGCCAACATCGAGGTCACCCAACCACAGGAGATCGCGCTCTATGAGCGGATGTTCGACCGTCTCCGAGAACCGGCAATCTACGGGGCCAAGCTTCGGAACTTGCTACTACTACGGATCATCCAGGACCTCAACTGAGCAACCTGTCGCAACCTCCTGGTGAGGCCGACCGCTGCACCCATAGCGTCCAGTCCATGTCCGAAAGCATCAGCGTCGCCAGCCTCATGATCACCGCCCTTCTTGCGGCAATCGTTCTCGGTGCCCTACTTGTGCACGGCATAGCCAAGCCTGCGATCAGCGCCGCATTCGGCTCTGGTTCGGTTCGCACGTCATCGCTGACTACGCGGCGGAGTCAACCATCGCCGGGCGGTATGCACTGGCCATCCAGCAGCGGTTCCCCGGGTTGCAGATCTCAGCTGAGCCATACTCGGCCGACGAAGTCGGGCCAGGCAACCCTGCAGTTGCTCCGCGCCCCGTTCCGCCCGAACAACTGTGGGGACTCACGCCCTAGAGCAGTAGGACGCGACGTTGTGTGCGCGGCATGGGACGGCGATGACCGGGCGGGCGAAGACACGGCCGCTACCCAGTCTCGGATTGCCGTCAGCGATCCTGGACGTTCGTGCAAGCGCGCCTTGCACGAATTCGTGCAGCAGCTGCACAAAACCGACTCCGGAGAGGACACGACCTTCGTACGGACAAACGTCCGGGCCAGCTCCTTGCGGAACCGACCCGGACTGCCCTTCGACAGGCTCAGGGAACGAACCCCGACCTCAGGGAACGAAATTGCTCACTTCAGGTCGAAACGGTCGAGCTCCATCACCTTCACCCAGGCGGCGACGAAGTCGGTCACGAACTTCTCGCCGGCGTCGTCGGAGGCGTAGACCTCGGCGACGGCGCGGAGCTCGGAGTTCGAGCCGAAGACCAGGTCGGCGCGGGTGCCGGTCCATTTCACGTCGGTGGAGCCGGCGACGCGGGCTTCGAAGACGTCCGTGCCCTCGCCGACCGACGTCCACTCCGTACCAAGATCAAGAAGGTTGACGAAGAAGTCGTTGGTCAGGTGGCCCGGGCGATCGGTGAGCACGCCGTGCGAGGACTGCTGGTGGTTCGCCCCGAGCACTCGGAGGCCGCCGACCAGGACGGTCAGCTCGGGCGCACTCAGGGTGAGCAGGTTGGCCCGATCGAGCAGCAGGTACTCCGCCGGCAGCCGGTTGTCCTTGCCGACGTAGTTGCGAAATCCGTCGGCCTTCGGCTCCAGCTCGACGAAGGACTCGACGTCGGTCTGCTCCTGCGATGCGTCCGTCCGACCCGGCGTAAACGGGACGTCCACCGTGAATCCGGCGGCCCGGGCGGCCTGCTCCACCCCGGCCGAGCCGGCCAGGATGATCAGGTCGGCGATCGAGATCTGCGCGGCGCCCGGGGTGGCGTTGAACTCGGTCCGGATCCCTTCGAGGGTACGCAACACGGTCGCCAGTTCGGCGGGATTGTTGACGTCCCAGCCGCTCATCGGCTGCAGCCGGATCCGGCCACCGTTGCCGCCACCCCGCTTGTCGCTGCCGCGGAAGGAGGAGGCCGAGGCCCAGGCGGTGGACACCAGTTGGGCCACGGTCAGGCCAGAGTCGATGATCTTGGCCTTCAGGGTGGCGATGTCTTCGGCGCTGACCAGTTCATGATCGACAGCGGGCACCGGGTCCTGCCAGATCAACTCCTCGGTCGGCACCTCCGGGCCGAGGTAACGCACGACCGGGCCCATGTCGCGGTGGGTCAGCTTGAACCAGGCCCGGGCGAACGCGTCGGCGAAGTCGTCGAAGTTCTCCAGGAACCGGCGGGAGATCTTCTCGTACTCGGGATCGAAGCGCAGCGACAGAT
This sequence comes from uncultured Actinomycetota bacterium, assembly GCA_963746025.1. Taxonomy (GTDB): domain Bacteria; phylum Actinomycetota; class Actinomycetes; order Propionibacteriales; family Propionibacteriaceae; genus Microlunatus. The sequence continues at coordinate 209,459 of CAVUZU010000004.1, read as the reverse complement.
CCGTGGTGAGCATGGTCGGCAGCCGCTTCTTCGCCGGGTCGAACGGATCCGGGATGATCGGCTCCGCGCCCTTCGCCACCCACTGGTGGGCGCCGGCCGGGCTCTTGCTCAGCTCCCACTCGAAGCCGAACAGATTCTCGAAGAAGTTGTTGCTCCAGCGGGTCGGCGTCGTGGTCCAAGTGACCTCGAGACCGCTGGTGATCGAGTCCGCACCCTTGCCGGTGCCGAACCGGTTCTTCCAGCCGAAGCCCTGTTCCTCGAGGTCGGCGCCCTCGGGCTCGGCCCCGACGTACTCGTCGCCGTCCGCCGCGCCGTGGGTCTTGCCGAACGAGTGTCCGCCGGCGATCAACGCGACGGTCTCCTCGTCGTTCATCGCCATCCGGCGGAAGGTCTCGCGGATGTCGCGGGCTGCCGCGATCGGGTCCGGATTGCCGTTCGGCCCCTCCGGATTGACGTAGATCAAACCCATCTGAACGGCACCGAGCGGCTTCTCCAGCTCGCGATCACCGGTGTAGCGCTCGTCGCCGAGCCAGGTCTGCTCCGGGCCCCAGTAGACGTCCTCCTCCGGCTCCCAGACGTCCTCGCGACCGCCGCCGTAGCCGAAGGTCTGGAAGCCCATCGACTCCAGCGCCACGTTGCCGGCCAGCACCAGCAGGTCGGCCCAGGACAGGCTACGACCGTACTTCTTCTTCACCGGCCAGAGCACCCGGCGCGCCTTGTCCAGGTTGGCGTTGTCCGGCCAGCTGTTCAGCGGCGCGAACCGCTGCTGGCCGGCCCCGGCGCCGCCTCGGCCGTCGCTGATCCGATACGTGCCCGCGCTGTGCCAGGCCATTCGGATGATCAACGGGCCGTAGTGACCGAAGTCGGCCGGCCACCAGTCCTGCGAGGTGGTCAGCGCCTGCTCGATATCGGCCTTGACCGTCGGAAGATCAAGAGTATTGAACGCCTCGGCGTAGTCGAACGTCTCGCCGAGCGGGTTGGCCACGGCGGGGTTCTTGGCCAGGATCTTGAGGTTGAGCCGGTTCGGCCACCAGCCCCGGTTGCCGCCGCCCTGGGTCGGGTGTGGCGCGCGATGCGGGACCGGGCATTCGCCGCGGCTCTCCGCATCCGCATCGGCGGGGAGTGGCTGATGATCTTCAGTCATGGGATTCCTTCCGGGACATCGCAAGATGGCAGTTTCGGCAGAACGGATGATCAAGAAGTTCGTACGGTGGAGCAGTCGGAGCACAGGCCCCAGAAGATGACCTCGGCCTCGTCGATCGTGAAGCCATGATCATCGGACGCCGTCAGGCAGGGTGCATGACCGACTGCGCAGTCCACGTCGGCGATCGCCCCGCAGGACCGGCACACGACGTGGTGGTGATTGTCCCCCACCCGCGACTCGTACCGGGCCACCGACCCGAGCGGTTGGATCCGCCGCAGCAGTCCCGCGGTCGTCAGTGCACTCAGGCAGTCGTAGACGGCCTGGTGCGAGACCTCGGGCAGTTCCTGGCGGACCGCGCCGATGATCGAGTCCGTGTCGGCGTGCTGGTGGCTGTGCGCCGCCCGCAACACCGCGATCCGGGGCCGGGTGACCCGCAGTTCGGCCCCGCGCAGCAACTCCTGGAGCTCGGCTGTGCTGGGCATGCCCCGAGTCTTCCCCCTTTTCTGGAATGAGTCAAGAAACCGAACCCAATCGTTCGAGGAGCGCCTGCTCCCGTTCCGGCGCGAGCCGGTACCCCGTCCCGACTCGCACGATGCGTCCCGAACCCACGGCGCCGTCCCACCAACCTCGGACGAAGTCCTCCGCGTAGGCACCGGTCCGGAAGCCGGGATCGTCGCCGGTGAAACCACCGATGATCATGCGTTCGAAGCTGGGCCACTCGGGTCCGTCGCCGTCACCCTTGAGATACGCCTGGTACGACGATGCGACGGCGAGCTGCGTGAACAGCCAGAAGATCGTGTCGAACATCAGGATGGACCGCGGGTCGTCGTGCAGGCTGAAGTGTCCTTTGTCCTCGACGAGCTGGCGGCCCAGCTCGCGGATCGCCGATTCGCCGTCGGGCAGCCGATCCGCCACGATGCCGAGAGCGCGCCGGACGTGCGGCGACAGCGAGCCCTGCCGGACCATGATCATCGCCTGGTCGCGCTCCGCCGCGGACGTGTCGTAGACCTCCTCGGGGACGAGGCCGCCGATGAAGGAGGCGAAATCGGGCGCGACCAAGGTGATCCGGTAGTCGTCCTCCTGATCGACGTACACCACCTGCGGCTCGCCACCCGGACCGTTTCGTCGATAGTCGAGCATGATCAACTCGTGTCCGCCACTGGGCGTGTCGGCGATACCGATGCCGATCGGCGGGTAGCCCCACTCGTCGCGCATGAACTGCGTGCCGTAGTAGCCGCCCAAGGAGCGGGCGCGGGTCCGGCCGATGGCGTACAGGCCGGTGATCTCGATGTGGTCCTCCGCCCAGCCCGTCGGTTCCGCCATCGGATGGCACGGACGGGTGACCAGGCCGCCGTTGTGCAGCCGGGCCAGCGCGACGTAGGCCGCGGGGAGCCGGAATCCGCCGAGCTGCTGCTCGATCGAGGCGATCAGTGCGTCGCTCGGCGGGGGCTCGACGTAGTTCTGCAACGAGTAGTCGCAGTCGTCCCAGAAGTCGTCCAGATCGATCCCGGCCAGAGGGCCTGGGTCTCCACTGATCATCACCTGATCATGGCAGGCCCCGGGCCGAGTCGGGTTCAGGTGTTGCGGCGAATCACGTCCGGCGGGTCGGGGCTGCGGGCGGTCTCGATCGCGCGCCGTTCGGCCGGGTTGATCAGGCCGAGGTCGGACAGGATCCGGGCAGACTCGCGATAGCTCGCGGCGGCCCCGTCGATCTCGCCCCGGTCACAATGGGCGCGGCCGATCCCCCAGCAGATCTCGGCGTCGAGGAACGTTTTCGTCCGTTCGGAGTGTCCACTCGCAGCCTGGGCGTCGGCGAAGACGGCGAGCGCCTCGGCCGGGCGGCCGGCCAGCCGGGTCGCCTCGCCGAGGTTGGCCAGCACGTTGGCCAGCCAGTTCCGTTCGACCAGTGATTCGGCGATCGAAGCCGCCTCCTGGTGGACGGCGATCTCAGCGTCCACCTCACCGATCCTGCGGTACGTCAGCCCGAGGCTGGTCAGGCTGTCGACGAGGGCGGTCCGCCGACCGATCCGGCGGTTGAGCTCGATCGCCCGTCGGGAGTGCGCGATCGCCTCCGGATAGCGACCGAGCAGCCGGTACGCGGTCGCCATCGCCGCCAACTGCACGGCCTCGCCGGCCGGGTTGCCGACCCGGTGGAAGCCGTCGCAGGCCAGTCGAAGATGATCAAGCGCCTGCTCCGGATCGCCGCAGCGGAGCAGGGCCGACCCGAGACAGTCGTGCGCGATGGCACGCAGTTCGTCGTCGTGGTCGGGCGCGGCCGCGAGAGCCAGCCGGCCCAGTTGCAGCTTGTCCTGCGACCGGCCGCGCAGGGTCATCGCGAGGCCGACCGCCGCGCAGATCGCGCCGACCAGCCGCGGCCCGTCGCCGGGCAGCGCCGCCGCCTGCCGAAACACTCCGGGCAGGTTCGGTGACTCGGCCCGCAGCCAGGCATACACCTCGTCCCGGTCCCGCAGACCGACCGCCGGCCGGCCCGGCACCGCCGGTGCGAACTCGGTCCGCCAGGTCGCATCGGCGTTGAGCATCAGACACGCCGTCCGCGCCGTCGCCAGATAACAGTGCACGGCCTGCCGGGTCAGCTGGTCGCGCTGCCGCGCACTCGTCCCGGCTTCGAGGCGCTCCCGGGCATACAGCCTGATCAGGTCGTGCATCCGATAGCGCCCGGGGGCCGGGCTGTCCACGAGTTGTACGTCGACGAGGCTCTCCAGCTCGGCCTCGGTCGACTCCGGCGGGAACCCGGCCAGCGCGGCGGCGGTGGCCAGCCCGATGTCGACGCATTCCAGCAGGCTGAGCAGACCGAAGGTCCGCCGCTGCGCCGGGTCCAGGTGACTGTGGCTGGCCTCGAACCCGACCCGGACCGCGCGGTCCTCGGCGGCCAGTTCGTCCAGCCGCTGCGACTCGTCCCGGAGCCGGTCGGCGAGGGCCCGTAGCGTCCAGGCCGGCCTCGAGTTGAGCCGGGCCACCGCGATCGAGAGTGCTAGTGGCAGTCCGCCGCACCACCGCAGCACCTCGGCCGCGGCGGCGCTGTCCCAGCGGGCCGGATCGATCATGCTCTGCAGCATGATCAGACCCTCGGCCTGGTCCAGTACGTCGATCGGCAGATGGGCCAGCCCGGCGATCCCGGTCAGCGGACTGCGCGCCGTGACGATCACCCGGCAGGTCCGGCTGGCCGGGATCAGCGGCGCGACCTGCGCCGCGTCCAGCGCGTTGTCGAGCAAGATCAACAGTCGCCGGCCCTCGGTCATCGAGCGGAACCGCGCCGCAGCCTCATCGAGGTCCGCCGGCGCCGGCCGCTCGTCCGCACCGAGCGAGCGCATCATCCGGGCCAACGCGACCAGCGGATCGATCGGCTCGACCTGCGGCGTCGAACCGCACAGATCCACATAGAGCCGCCCGTCGGGGAACTCCTCGGCGACCCGGTGAGCCGCCTGCACCGCGAGCTCGGACTTGCCGATGCCGCCCGGTCCGGAGACCGCCGCCACCTCGGCGTGCGGTCCGGCCCCGGGCCGGAGCAGGTCGATCAACTGCGACAGCTCGCGGGTCCGTCCGCTGAAGGTAGGCGAGGCGCGCGGCAGCTCCGAGGGCACGACCGGCGGCACCGGCTCGACTCGCTCGAGGTCGGCTTCGGTCGGTGGTTCGGGTTCGGTCAGGATCCGTTGATGGAGCCGGCGCAGCAGGCAGCCCGGCTCGATCCCGAGTTCCTCGATCAACGTCTGCCGGCCGTCGCGGTAGCTGGCGAGCGCCTCGGCCCGCCGGCCGGTCCGCCACAGGGCGGTCATCAACAGCTCGCGCAGTCCCTCCCGGATCGGTGCCTCGTCGACCAGCCGGCTCAGTTCACCGACCACCAGGTGCTCCCGGCCGAGGGCGAGTTCGAGGCGATACAGCTTCTCGGCGAGTCGCAGCCGCAGTTCCTCGAGCCGCTGGGTCACCGATTCGAGAGCATCCAGCTCTATGTCGGCGTACGGTCGGCCGCGCCACAGCTCCAGGGCCGAACGGAGCAGCCGCGCCGAGGTCTCCCGGTCCTCGGATTCGGCATCCCGGAGCGCGCGTTCGGCGTCCAGCGCGTCGATCCGTACCGCCTCCGGGTCCAGCCGATAGCCGGTGCCGGTGGTCTCGATCGCCTCGGCGGACGCGCCGGCGGCGCTGAACGAGCGACGCAATCCGGAGACCTGGATCGAAACCTGGGTCCGGGCGGATGCCGGCGGGGCAGCGCCCCAGACGGCGTCGATCAACCGATCGGTCGACACCGCTTCTCCGGCCTCCGCAGTGAGCACCGCCAGCACCTGGCGCGCCCGCCGGCCGGTCAGTGTCACGAGTGCGCCCGATTTCGCCACTTCGAGAGGCCCCAGCACTCGTAGGTCCACCCGCTCAGGCTAGACACCGGACCGGGTCGATTGGTGCGACGGACCATGCCGAGAACCGAATGGCCACGTTCGGGTCGGTTATGGCCGATTTATAAGGCGTCGATAACGGCTGCTCCTACGCTGCGGACCTCGCTTCGTGCGCATCATGACTGACGGGAGAAGTTGATGAGCCGGAACGGCCGGACCGGGATCAGCTCCGGATGGACCCTGCTCGTCGGCGTCGTGGCCCTGGTCCTCGCGGTGGCCGGCGGAGTCGTGGCGGCGCCCGAGCGGGCGGTCGCGGACCCGAAGGCCGACTGTGCCCGGACCGGCGCCGTCTTCAACAATCCGCACACGGCCGACCGGGATCGGATCCACCGGCACATCGTTTGCCTGATCGACGGCACGCCGGCGGGCGCGGAGCTCAGGATGGCCGGCTACCACTTCGCCGACCAGTCCATCGTCGCCGCGCTGAAGGGGGCGATCGAGCGCGAGGTCAAGGTCAAGATCATCGTCGAGCGGCGGTTCGTCTCCGATCCGGAGCAGCCCGATCGCCCCCTGTTCCGGGAGATCCAGGCCCTGATCGGCAGCGACAAGACCAAGGACTCGTGGGCCGCGTCGTGTGCCGGCAGCGGCGAGGACGGCGCCTGCATCGGCGACTTCAAGATGCACAACAAGCAGTTCACGTTCTCCGAAACCCATGGCGTCAAGAATGTCGTCTTGCTGACCTCGTCGAATTTTCAGGACGAGCAGCTCGGCCCCGCCGACAATTCCGGCATCTTCATGTGGAACAGCGGTTACACGGTGGCGGGCAACTCGGGGCTCTATGACTGGCTGGCGCGGGAATATTTCGCGGACCTCACGGCCGCCGACCCGACGAATCCGCAGTACTATGAGGACGAGAACCTGCCCGCTGGCGACAACATGGGGAATTACCAGGTCTATCACGCACCGCGCAAGAGCGGTAACACCGTGCTGGAGATCCTGAACAAGATCAAGTGCACCGGCAGTAACTCGGGTGGCACCGACGGTGATCACCGGACGATCGTCCGCGCCTCGGTCTGGGCGATCACCGGCGAGACTGCGTCCGATCCGGGGTTCCAGGTCGCCGACCGCCTGTGGCAACTGGACAACGAGGGCTGTCAGGTCGACATCGTCACCACCGCATTCGACGACGATTCGACGGCCCTGCTGCGATCACTGCTGCGCAAGCCCCGGCCGACGGGTGATCAGCAGTACGGCGGGCCGGAGGTCCGCGAGTTCCGGGACCCACTGCGGTTCGGAGTGCACGAGAAGAACCTGTTGATCGACGGCTGGTACGACGGTTCGGCGGACCAGAAGGTGGTGCTGACCGGCAGTGTCAACTTCACCGGGCGGTCGGCTCACCGCAATGACGAGACCTGGCTCCAGATCAACGATGCAACGGCGCACGACCAGTTCCTGGCCAACTTCGCCAAGGTCCGCGCCGCGGCCCACACCTGCTGGCAGTCAGGCGAACCGGACGGCTGCACCGGCAGCCGGTCGATGCCGGAGCCGGTCAAACCCTTCAACTGCCACGAGACGGCCGATGAATACGCCGAGGCCAAGACGCTCTATCTGTATTCCGCGCCGGACTGTGCCGGCAGCAACGGCGGCAAGGACCGGGACAACGACGAGAACCATGGCGACGGCGCGGGTGACATCAAGGACTTCGACAACCAGACGGACTCGATCGTCAACACGACGGACCGGCACATCGAGTTCTACAACTACCCCAAGTATAACGACGGGCATCCCGAAGGTGACTCGTTCTGCGTCCGACCCGGGCAGTGGGTGAACCAGCTATCGCTGTACGGCGACAACGACAAGTCGTGGAGCGACAGCATCAGCTCGCACCGACTGGTCGACGCCGGCGACTGCGACCGCTGGTTCGGCGGCTATCAGGAGCCGAACCGCTGACACCTCGATCTCTCTTGTTGATCATGAACCGATAGCCGATGGGAATTCCACCTAGAATCACCTGACACCGCATCGAGAATGCTGAATATCCGGGCCGGGGCGATCCGGCATTTCGGCATGTCCGGGCAAACTCCCGCGACTCAAGAATGCGCCTGGATCATCGTCCGAGAATGAACCTCCCATATGCCAATGTTGTGCAGGAAATATATCGGGGAATGTCATCTTGGAAGTGGTTGCGGAATTCGCAGCCCAGAAGGGAGAGATGAAGGAAGCACACGTCAGGGACCAATTCCGGGGAAATCCGAATCATCGCACGTCAGGAGAATCCATGAACGCCGTACCCAATGCGACCCATGATCACCGGGGACGCACCAAGCGCACCCTCGCTCGTGTCCTGGCCGGTGCCGCGACCGTCGCGGCCACGGCCGCGCTGCTCTCGATCGGCCCGCCCACGGCCACCGCCGACCCGCGGGCCAAGTGTGGCAGCGACAGTGGCGGCCGCAATGCCACCGCGACCTTCGACGGCGGCAACTATGTGGCCCAGTTCTGCGCCCGCGGCGAGAAGCTGCACGTCAGCGACAAGAAGACCGACGACTGGGCGGCCTACGCCTACGTCGAGGTACAGAAGTGGAGCCCCAACCAGAACGCCTGGATCCACGACGAGTCGGACTCGTTCAAGGTGACCTGGCAGCAGACGTTCGGCCTGGACACTCCGGACAGCGGCAGCGGCATGTCCGAGGGCAAGCAGCTCTTCATCAAGGTCTGCAAGGGCCCGCAGAGCCGAGGCGACTGTTCCGGTTGGAAGAAGGCGATGTCCTGATCCGCCGCTGCGCGGATGAGTAGTTGATCATCGCGGCTGCCCGTGGCGTTGCCGACGCCGTCCCTCAGACGGCGCCGGGACGCCGCGGGCGCAACCGACTGACGAAGGAGAGAGGCCTCGAATGGCCGTCGAATACATACTGATGACCGGCAACGATCTGGGCGCGCACCAGGTCCACTGCCTGGAAACGATCTTGGACCCGTGGTCGACCGACTTTCTGACCCGCACCGGGATCCGACCCGGGCAACGCTGTCTGGACGTCGGGTCCGGCGGCGGCTCGATCACCCGGTGGCTCGCCGGCCGGGTCGGTCCCGCCGGCACCGTGGTGTCGATCGATCAGGAGTCGAAGTGGCGGATCGACCAGTCCGGGGTCGACTGGCGGGCGCACGACATCAACGACGGCGTGCCCGACGGCGGCCCGTACGACCTGATCCATTGCCGACTGGTGCTGATGCACCTGCGGCGCCGTGATCAGGTGCTGGCCGAGCTCGTCGCAGCACTCAAGCCAGGCGGCTGGCTGGTCGTCGGCGACTTCCATGGACCGCCGCTCGAGGTCGTGTCGGCGCCGAGCCCGGAGGACGAAGAACTGTTCCACCGGGTCCAGCAGGTCACCGCCCACACCATCGGCGTGGGCGGCGGGATCTGCTATCAGTGGGCCGGCCGGATCGACCGCGCGATGATCGACGCCGACCTGACCGACGTCGAGTCCATCCGGCTGAGCAGCGTCGACGCCGGCGGCTCCCCCGGTTCCCTGCTGCATCGCAACTACAACCTCCAGGTCGAGTCGCTGCTGCTCCAGCACGGGTTCACCGCGACCGAGCTGAAGCGCTACCAGGAACTGATGCTCGACTCCCGGTTCCGGGCCTGGCGCTACACCTTCTGCCTGTCCCGAGGGCGACGACCGCCAGTGAGCTGATCGGTGTCGGACCTGCCGCTTGGCAGCCCGAGGCATCGGGTCCAGACTGCGACGGTGGAACCTGAGCAACGGCTGCCTGGCGGCGGCCTCGGCGGCGCGGTCCGGATCGGCGACACCGTGCGGCGAGCCGCCGGCCCGTGGACGTCGACGATCCATGCGCTGCTTGATCATCTGAACCGGTCGGGCCTGGCCGGCGTGCCACGGCCGCTGGGCATCGACGACGCCGGCCGGGAGATCATCTCCCTGATCGAGGGAGCCACGGTCTACTCCAGCCGAGGAGCGCAAGATCGTGGCTGGCCGGCCTGGGCCTTTGCGGACACGTTGCTGGTCCAGGCCGGTGAGTGGCTGGCCGACTACCACCAGGCGGTCCGGGCCTTTCGTCCGGCACGGCCGTGTTGGCGCACGGGTATCCGGGAGCTGGGTCCGGACGAACTTGTCTGCCACTACGACTTCCGGGCCGCGAACGTGGTCGTCCGGGGCGTCGAAGCTGCGGATGATCATGACCTTCAGTTGGTCGGCGTCGTCGATTGGGACACCGCCGGACCGGGCCGGCCGCTGCACGATCTCGCGCTCGCGGCCTGGAACTGGATACCGCTCTGGGAGGTCCCTGATCGGCCAGACGCCGAGGCGATTCGCCGATTGCGACTGCTCGCCGCGGCCTACGGAACCTTTTCACCGTACGAGGTTCTGGCCGCGGTTCCCGATCGCCTCGACGCGGCCGATGAACTGACCAGGGCGATGGCGGCGGCCGGCGACGAAGCTATGCGCCGGCTGATCGCGACGATGCCAGGTCCGCCACGGAAATCACTGCGCGACCGGTTACCCGACCTGTTCCGAGAGCTGTCCGGCTAGCGACCGAGCCGTGATCACCCGTGCTGGCCTTGATGATCACTCCCGCCGGGTTCGCCGCCGCCGGAATGATCACCGTGGTCGGGTGCGGCAACCCGGCCCTCGTCGCCGGGCTGGATGACGACGAACTGTCCACTGTCCCATCATCCCCTCGTCCTCGTGCAGCAGCATGTGGCAGTGGTACATGTACGGCAGCGCCGGGTCGGTGTAGTCCTCGAACCGGAGCAGCAGTCGGTAGGTCCGGTTCGGCTCCAGATACACGGTGTCCTTGGGCCCCTGCTGCGACGCGGGTGCGGGCTGGCCGTCGATGGTCAGGATCCGGAACCGGACATCGTGCACGTGGAAGCTGTGCGGCATCGGGATCGTGTTGCGCACCTCCCAGAGCTCCGTGCTGCCGACCGTGACCACCTGGTCGATCCGGCCCAGCTCCATCGTCTGCCCGTTGATCTTGCGCTCGTCGAGCTCGAACACCCGCGGCACGCTCGCCGCGGCCGGGTCGAGGGCGCCATGATCGGCGTGCCGCGAGCGCTGTCAGCCCGGCTTCGGCGACGGGCGGAGTTCGGTGGCAGCGCGCAACTCGAGGACGTCGAAGGCGTCGTTGCCGCCCATCGCGAACGGGACGGCGACGTCGCCGAGATCGACCTCGAACGAGTGCAGCCGGACGGTCGCCCCGGACTCCAGGGTGATCACGAACTCGGCCCGCTCGCCCGGGCGAGCCGCACCCGGGAGACCTGTAACGGAGCCTCGAGGAGACCACCGTCGGTGGCGATCACTCCGGTGCGAGGGTGTCGAAGCCCAGATCGTACGTGCGCGGTGGACCCGGTGGGCAACCGCAGCCGGACCCGCTCGGTGCTGACCTCGTGATAGGCGCCGACCGTCCGTCGGCGGTGAGCGAGCAGACCCGCACCCCGTCGATCATGGTCGACTTCGCCAGCGGCGGATCAGCAGCTCGTTGACGAACTCCTGCGGATCGACCGCGTTGACCGCGCCACCCCGCCCCGCCGCGCAACCGGAGCCCAGCGCGACCGTATCGACCGCGAGCGAGGCCAGCAGGGTGCGCCGGGACAACCGCGGACGGAGTTGATCAGGCATGCCTCCACCCTGCGTCGGCCGGGCGGCGCCGACATCAGCGCCGAAGCGTCTCTTGGATACCTGCCCAGGCGACAGCCCGAGTCGTCGGGGAGCGACCTCCGAGCCCCGACGGCCGATGACGGGCCTGGACCCGGACGATGATCAACAGCTGCGAGTGACACCATCGATTCATCAGGAAGCGATCCACAATCAGGAGATCCGATGCCCACAGCCCTGCCGTTCGATGACGTGCTGATGACCACCCGTGCTGTCCGGCGCCGGCTCGATCTGGACCGCCCGGTGGAACCGGCGGTGATCGACGAGTGTCTGGAACTGGCGCTGCAGGCGCCGTCCGGCAGCAACGCGCAGCGCTGGCGGTTCGTCGTGCTCACCGATCCGGAGGTTCGGCGACCGATCGCCGAGCTCTATCGCCGCGGCGCGGGGCCGTATCTGGAGCAGCGGCAGGCGGCCGTCGCGACGGACAGTCAGCGCCGGGTGATCGGTTCGGCTCAGCATCTCTACGACGTGATCGACCGGGTGCCGGTGCTGGTCCTGCCCTGCCTGCAGGGACGGCCGTCGGGCGACAACCAGGCGAACTTCTTCGGCTCGATCATGCCAGCCGCCTGGAGCTTCTGCCTGGCACTGCGGTCCCGGGGTCTTGGCTCGGTCTGGACCACGCTGCACCTGGGGTACGAGCGGGAGGCGGCCGAGGTGCTCGGCATTCCGGACGATGTCACCCAGGCGGCGCTGATCCCGGTCGCGTACACGATCGGCACCGACTTCAAGCCGGCGGCCCGACAGCCGCTCGGCGGCGTCCGATCCTGGAACGGCTGGCGTACGGACTCCGATTCCTGATCATCACCGGACGGCGGCGACAGCGGTGAGCCGGGCCAGCAGGTCCACCGCACCGCCGTCGGCCCAGCGTTGCACCGCCCCATCAAGATCATCGAGCTGTGCCTCGGTCAGCGTCAGCGATGCTGTCGGCGGCGCCGCACCGAGTTCGCGCAGCACGGGCTGCAGTTGCAGATCGGTGGACAGCGTGTGCGCCGGCGCTCCGGCCACGATCACCGGGACCGCGATGACACCGCGGAGAGCTCCGGCCGGGTAGAGATCGAGGAACGACTTCAGCAGGCCGGTGTAGGCACCCTTGTACGACGGCGTCGCGATCACCGCGAGCTCGCTCGCCGCGAGCCGGTCCAGGGCCAGGTCGGCCGCGGGATGATCGGCGGCGAACAGCTCGCCGGCGAACGCGGACAGCTCGATCGGATCGGCGACGGCGCCGCCGAGCTCGCTGCCGAGCCGAGTCGCGACCGAGGTGGCTACGCGGAGCGTGCGGGAGCCCGGGCGCGGGTTGCCCGAAACGACGGTGATCGTGATCGACATGACGAAGACCTCCTGTGAACCAGGCTCGATTAAGCCTAGTATTCCGACTCACATAATAGGATTTACTTTCGCGGTCGGCCGTGGGTGATCGATGATCGAGACAGCAACTCCGCTGCACCTCGATCCGAGAGAGACGTCCCCGATGAGCCAGGGCACCCACGATCAGCCGCATCTCGCCGCCGCCGACCGCTACGGAACGATCCGCTACCGCCGGGCCGGAAGCTCCGGCCTGGACCTGCCGGTGTTCTCGTTCGGGCTGTGGCAGAAGTTCGGCGTCGACTACCCGTACCAGACCCAGCGCGAACTGATCTTGCACGCCTTCGACCTGGGCATCACCCACTTCGACAACGCCGACCGCTACGGGCCGCCGCACCGGGCCGCGCAACGCGTCTTCGGCCAGGTGCTGAGCCGCGACCTCGCGCCGTATCGCGATGAGTTGATCTTGTCGACGAAGGCCGGCAACCCGATCGGGCCGAGCCCGTACCATCGGGGCGGGTCGCGCAAGTCGCTGCTCGGCTCACTGGACCAGAGCCTGCGCGACCTGGGCACGGACTACGTCGACATCTTCTACAGTCACCGCGCGGATCCGACCACGCCACTGGAGGAGACGGTCGGCGCCCTGGTCAGCGCCGTCGAGCAGGGCAAGGCGCTCTACGTCGGCATCTCCAACTACGAGCCGGACCGGGCCCATCAGGCGGCGGAGTTGCTGCGCCGGGCCGGCGTGCCGCTGTTGGTGCATCAGCCGCGCTATTCGATCTTCGACCGGACGCCGGAGACATCCGGCCTGCTGGCGCGGGCCGCGGCGGACGGCTTCGGACTCGTCGTCTATTCGCCGCTCGCTCAAGGCCTGCTCACCGACAAGTACCTGGAGCAGATCCCGGACGGCGCCCGGGCCCAGAACAGCACCTTCCTTTCCCCCGACGTGATCGACGAGACCTACCGGCGCCGGGCCGGCGCGCTGAACAAGCTCGCCGAATCGCGTGGCCAGTCGCTGGCCCAGTTGGCGCTGCAGTGGGTGCTGCGGCAGCCGGCGGTCAGCTCGGCGCTGATCGGTGCCAGCTCGACCGCCCAGCTCGACCACAACGTCAAGGCGCTCGACTTCCCGGCGCTGACCGACGACGAACTCGCGATCATCGACGAGCACGGCGTGCACGGCACCGGACTGACCCCGAGGCCGGCGAATCCGCAGTAGTGTCGTTGGTTCCGGGAGATGTCCGCTTCGATGGTGAGGTATCGACGATGATCACGTTCAATCACACGATCGTCGCGGCGAGCGACAAGCACCGCTCGGCGCGGTTCCTGGCCGAGCTGCTCGGGCTCGGTGAGCCGACCGAGTACGGGCCGTTCGCCGTCGTCCAGGTCGGCGAGGTTTCGCTCGACTTCGCCGACGACCAAACCGTGCAGCCCAGGCACTACGCATTCCTGGTCGCCGACGACGAGTTCGACGCGATCCACCAGCGGATCGTCGACCGCGACCTCACCTTCTGGGCCGACCCCGGCCGCAGCAGAGCCCGCGAGATCAACACCAACGACGGCGGCCGCGGTCTCTACTGGGAAGACCCCGACGGCCACCTGCTGGAGATCCTCACCGTCCCGTACGGCGGCTGGCCGGCGAGCTAGCGCCGGTCAGTGCGCACGGTGCACGATCCGCCCAAGGTCGTTCACCGGGCTGGAACAGGCAGCACCTGAATCGGGTCTGCCCTTCGACAGGCTCAGGAAACGAAACCCCCAACCTCCGCAGTTCAGAGCTCGACGGGGGTGCCGTCGGGGCGGGTGACGGTCAGTCGGTAGCGGGCTGGGGAGCCGGGGAGGGTCTCGGCGACCGCAGCCGGGTCGAGGCCGAGGGCTCGGACGGCGAGGTTCGTGCGTTCGGGGTCGGGTTCGATTCGCTGCCAGGAGCTGAGTTCGAGGGTGGGCAGGTCGGACAGGCCCGGATGTGGGGTGTCGCCGCCCCAGTCGATCAAGAACGGGACGTCGGGCCGGGATTCGTCGCCGCGAGCGAGGCGCCAGCGCAGCACGGTGCCGTCCGGTGTGGTCCGGGACAGGTCGGTGACGTCACCGGGGTCGTAGCCGGCGGCCCGAGCGGTCGCGACCACGGCGTCGATCCCGGCCGGATGCACGGCGTAGGTGACGATCCGCGGGCCGTCGAGATCGGCGATGCCGAACGTGTCCGGCGGCGTCCGGGCCGCGGGGTCGGGTCCGATCAACTCGAGGTAGTGCGGTCCGCGTGCGCCGGCGACGGTGAACGCGATCAGCGCATTCGCGGTGCCGCGGGGATGGACTCCGCCCGGCGCCGCGGTGACGCCGGTCCGGTCGGCGAACCAGTCGACCAGCGCGGCCAGGTCCGGGCCGGCGATCACCACATGATCAAGCAGGCTGGGGATGCTCATCCGGCCGACCTTCGCCGGGCCGGCACCTCGGGTTCGCCGAGGGAGAGCATCAGCCGGTTGGCCCAGTTGAAGAAGGCCGCGCTGTTGATCACGTCGATGATCTCCGCGTCGTGGAAGCCGGCGGAGCGCAGCCGTTCGATCTCCGCGGCTCCGAACGCCGACGGGGTCTGGGCCAGCGCGACCGCCGCGGCGACGATCGCGTTCCATTGATCATCACCCAGGTCGGCGCCGGTCCCCTCGTCCAGCAGCCGCTGCACATCGTCGCGACGGCCGGACTCGCGGGTGGCGGCCGCGGCGTGCACCGAGGCGCAGTACACGCAGCCGTTGTGCCGGGAGGTCGCCAATGCGGCGAGTTCCCGCTCGGCCCGGCCGACTCCGCCGGCCGAGTTGTGAAAGATGTCCAGGTCGGTCAGCGTCCGGGCTCGCAGCGCCTCCGGGTCGCGGGCCAACAGCCGGAAGTACGGACTCTTCACCCGGCCCGGATCGATCAACGCCTCCCGGTGTCGATCGGACAACTCCGACTCGGCCAGCGGCGCCAGCCACGGCCCCCAACCGAGGCCGTCCTGGGTGAACCGGTCCGGCCGGGCGAGCTCGGCCTGATCAGTGACGAGCTGATCGGTGACGGGATGCTCGGTCATCGAGTCGCTCCTTCGGAGATCGAGTCGTGCAGGGCCCGGAGCCCCGCCGCGGTGCGCAACTGGAAGGCGAGGAAGGCGACCAGCTGGGACAGCTTGACGATGTCGTCGGCGCTCCAGCCGGCGTCGACCAGCGTCCGAAGCGCGGCCGACGTCGACTCCCGTGGCCGGTAGACCAGCAGGTGGGTGTGGCCGAGGGCCGCGGCCAGTCGATCACCGAGCGCGGTGCCGGCCGGGGCGGTCCAGGCCGGCCCGGGCACACCCTCGGCCGCCAGGCCGGGCTCGCGATAGCGGCCGTACGGGCCGGTCGCCCGAGCCGACTCGGCGACGGTGGTGATCACGTCGACCAGTTCGGGGGCCTCGTCACCGAGCAGGTCGCCGTAGAGCTCGGCGGCCGGGCCGAAGTCGTGCAACAGCGCGGTGAAGTAGGCGACCGCGTACCGCTCCATGATCGGGAAGGACCCCGGATCGGCCGGTTCCAGCAGCACCTCGAAGCTTCGCTGGGCGTTCTCCCGGGCCTGTGATCGCCGATCACGCAGCAGCGCCAGCGGACTGCCCGGCCGGATCCCGGCCAGCAGCTCGATCAGGTCAGCGTCCTGGCTCATTAGTGGTGTGTCTCCTCGGTGTTGATCTTGTGGGCCTGATGCAGGCTCGCGACGGCGATGTAGCCGGTCCGCAGCCCCAGTCGCGGCGCAACCTCGGTCGCCAGCAGTTCGAGTGATCGCAGGGTGAGTTCGTGCGGCGCGTCGATCGAATGGACCTGGAACGAGACGTCGGTCGACCGGGCCAGGGTCTGGTCGGCGGCGAGCGAGGCGACCACCTCGTCCACCGTCCCGACGTGGGTGCCGGTCAGCTGGATCAGCGTCGCCAGGTCAAGATCATCGGCGTCGGCACCGAGGAAGGTCGTGGCCAGTTCGCGCAGCCCGTCCTCCGCCAGCTCAAAGGCGTGGCCGCGCTGCGCCGGGTCCACCACCAGGGCGGTCCGCGAGGCCAGCACCCGGGCCGGCGCGCCGGCCGGCAGCGCCGCGCGATAGGCCTCGATGATCGGCAGTTGCAGCGCGTGCAGCGGCAGGTCGCGCGCGTCCGCCGGTCGCGGCTGGGTCCGGGACAGCATCAGCCCGTCGCCACGTTCGCCGGCCCGCCGGCCGCCGTCGGCCGAGAACGTCGCCTGCCAGATCCGGTGGTCCAGCGCGGTGGCGGGCGGATAGATCCGCGCCTCCGTGCCGCGAATCCCCCGCCCGCCGAGCGCGTCCAGGAACACCGCGAAGTGATCGGCGAACAGCTCCCGCCGGGCCTCGGAATCGCGGCCGAACGGCGGGAACGACGACGGCGTGCCGCCCGCGGCGACGCCGAGCTGGACCCGGCCGCCGCTGATCGCGTCCAGCACGCTGGCGTCCTCCGCGGCCCGCAGCGGATCGTCGATCGGCAGCGTGATCACTCCGGTCGCCAAGGCGATCTTCGACGTCCGTTCGGCGGCCGCCGCGAGCAGCACGAAGGGCGACGGCAGGCCGCCCTCGTCGGCCCCGAAATGATGTTGGGCGACCCAGGCGGAGGCGAAGCCGACCCGTTCGGCGTGCGCGATCTGCTCCAGCGCGAAGCGGTAGCGCTCGGCCGCCGTCGCCCGCTCCAGCAGCCGGGTGAACAGGCCGATCCCCGCGTTGGAGGGGAAGACGGTCGCCGGCGCCTACTACTACGCCTCCGGGACGTTCGCCGCGAATCCACATTCGGCGTCGATGGACAAATACCTCGCCCTCGGCATGGTGGTCCATCCCCCGCTGCTGAAGGCCAAACCGGAGGGCAGTCCCGAGAACACCGTCAGTCGGGAGCAGATGGACACCGTGCTGAACGCCGACTACCTGACCCTGAGCTTCGACACCGTCGCGCTGCGCACCGAACTGGTCGAGGAGCCGATCTATCAGCAACTCACGGCGGTCAAGAACGAGACCGTCCAGATCAACGAACCGGGAGACGCACTGCCGAAGTTCGCCGGCAACAACCCGACTCTGCTCAACATCCCCTGGGTGCTGGACCAGCAGCGCGAGACCCTGGCCCGGCTCCGCTGAGCTTGCCGCGTCAGAGCTGGTGCGCCTCCATCACCTCGAGCGCCTGGTCCAGCGTCTCCTCGCCGTCCTGCCCGGCGGCCATCCCTCGCTGGTAGATCTCGGCGACCTGATCTTCGACGACCGCGTACCGCTTCAGGTAGCCCTCGGAATCCGGCCGCCAGTAGCCGACGATGTCGTACCGCTCCGAGCCCAGGCCGAGCTCCTTGCGGAAGTATTTGCGGATGTCGCGGGAAGCGGCCTGCTCGCCGCCCATCCAGATGTAGCCCGGTCCGGACGGCAGTTCCAGCGCCCGGGTCGCGGCGGCCAGTCGGCCCACTCCGCCCTCCAGTTCCGGGCTGTCCAGCCAGTGCAGTTCGAGCTCGGCCGCGGTTTCGATCTCCAGCCGCGATTCCGGGCCGGGAGCCTCCAGTACGGCGATCGCCCGGCGCTTGGCGGGCAGTTCCTCGAGGATCCGGCAGGCCGCCGGCAGACCGGTCGGGTCGGCGATGATCAACTCCCATTCGGCGTCCGGCGCAGGGCCGTAGCGACCCCAGGACCGGCTGAGCAGCACCTGATCACCGGCCCGCACTTCTTGGGCCCAGGTCGAGGCGACGCCGTGGCCGTGCAGCATCACATCGACGGTGATCACCGGACCGGCGGGATCGAAGCGCCGGATGGTGTAGTAGCGCTGCCGCGGCTGCGGCTCGTCGAAGCTCGGACGCCCGTTGACGATCTTCGGCGCCGGCACCGTGGACCGGCCCTCGGCCGGGAACACGAACCGGAACCACTCGTCGGCGAGGCCGGACGACTCGTAGCCGGCGAGCCCCGGTCCGCCGAGCACGACCCGGCGAAAGATCGGATTGAGGTCGGTCACCCGCAGCACGTCCGCGGTGTGGTACGCCTCGACGAAATCAGCCACACTTCCCCCTTAGCCAAGGATTACCTAACCTAGCCGACGCGGAGGGTCGCGGCCAAGGAGGTGAATCCGATGGCAACACCCTCGGTGGCCCATCGCCGCCGAGGCCGCGGGGCACCGCTGTGTCGGCGTTGGCCGAGCAAAGCGAGAGCTCACCCTCGAGGTGATCGACATTCTCCAGGACACCGCCCCGGAGGAGCCGGCCGAGACCGGGAGCCTGCGTGCCGAACTGCTGCAGTTCCTGAACCGGATGGACGGCGGGGCGAGCACCCTCGCCGAGCGAGCCACGAACTCGCTGGTCTCGGAGCGGCGCCGGCCCGAGATCGCGGACCAGGTGGTCCGGCGGCTGATCAACCACGCCTAGGGTGGATCGAGAACGGGATCCGGCGCGCGGTCGATCCGCGGGAGATCAGACCACCCGTGACCCCGACCTGATCGCGCGCCGGTCCTGCCCTCGTCATCCAACACCTGCTCGAGCAGGGGCGACCGCCGACCGAAGCAGAACTGACGAAGGTCGTCGATCTTGTCCTGTTCCCGGCACAGGGGGTCGTCGCCCGGCGGGCCGTGAACCGGCAGATCGGGGAATCCGCGACCGGTCTGTCCCGGTGAGTTCTTCCCCCGATGTCGCATGCGGCGTGGTCCAGCCCAGCAAGAGCCCGGATCGGCGGCCAGCAAGTCAGAACCGGTCGGCGGTTCAGTGGTCAGGCAACGGCGGGGGCCGGGCGCAACGCCAGGATCAGGAAATTCGAATTCGGCGGTCGAGTCCCGGCAGATCATGGCCGACGAAGTCATGGTCGGCGACGCGCAGGATCAGCCCGTCGAACACCCGGACGATCCAGCGGCGACGGCGGAGCGACCAGTGGGTCGACATCGCCGATCACGGCGAGCCGGTCCCGCTGCTCGGTGCAGCCGGTCTCGACGTCCGCCCGGCAGATCGCCGCCCTGTCGACCCGGCCGCGGACCGCGCGTTTCTCTACCTGTAGCGACTTCCGCACCCAATCCGGGCCCCAGACCGCGCATTTCGCTACCTGTGGCGACTTCCGCATCCCGGACCGGACGCCGGACCCAGACCGCACGCTTGCTCGAATCTTTCCATTGGAAACTTTCACCTGGTAAGTTCGGTTCGTGACCCCGTCCTATCACCACGGAAACCTCCGCCGCGCCGTCCTGGACCGTGCCCTGGAGGTGATCGGCTCCGAGGGTCCGGAGGCGTTGAACCTGCGTAGCCTCGCCGCCGACCTCGGGGTGACGCACACCGCGCCGCGGCACCACTTCGGCAGCCGCCGGGGCGTGCTCACCGCGATCGCCGTCGAGGGGTTCGGCGAGCTGGCCCGGCGGCTCCAAGCGTCGGTCGAGGCCGGCGAACCGTTCGTGGAGTCCGGCGTCGCCTACGTGTCGTTCGCGCTGGAGCACCCGGCCCACTTCGCGGTGATGTTTCGGCCCGGCCTGCTCGACCCGGACGACGCGGCCCTGGCCGAGGCGTCCGAGGCGGCCTTCGCCGTCCTCCGGTCCGGGGTCGACGGGCTGGCCCGCGGCGGCGCCGTCGACGATGCCGCGGCCGCCGTGGTCGCGGGCTGGTCGCTGATGCACGGCGTGGCGACCCTGGCGCTGTCCGGCAGCCTCGACAAGTCCGGGATTCGGGCCCTGATGGACGGCGCTTCGTTCGAGGCGATCGCCCGCCGCAGCGGCGCCCAGCTGTACGCCTCCGCCCCGGCCGGTGATCAGCCCGGACCTGATCAGGCCGGCCAACCGCCCGAAAAGGACTCGACCGATGAATGACGCGACCCTGATCTCGACCGGCGCCATCCTGCTGACCGTGGTGGCCGTCGCCTGGGGCGGATCCTTCCTGCTCCGGGTTGCGGGCGGCCGGACCGGGACCACCGAACTGCAGCGCAGCTACTTCCGCGCCGGCCACGCGCATGCCGGGGTGTTGATCATCCTCGGCCTGCTGATCCGGGTGCTGCTGACCTTCGGCGAGGTGCCGGAGTGGAGCGTGCAGCTGGCCGGCGGGGTGCTGATCGCGGCGATCCTGATGCCGGCCGGATTCTTCCTCAGCGTCGCCGGGCGCGACGTCTGCTCGCCGAACCGGCTCCGGGTGCTGATCCCGATCGGCGGCGTCGTCCTAGTGATCGGCCTGGTCTCGGCCGGAGCCGGACTGATCATCGCCGGAGTGTCATGACCCGCCGGGTCGCCGCCATGATCATCGCGGCCGTGCTGGCCGGGCTCGGCTGGCTCGTCCATGATCATTTCGGCCGGCCGGTGGCGCACCTCGCGTATTGGTGGGCGCAGAGCCGGCAGCCGGCGGTGGCCGGATCGTTCCGGGTGATCATCCTGGGCGACTCCTCCGCCCTCGGCGTCGGCGCCGGCTGGCCGACCGAGAGCCTCGCCGGACGCACCGTCGAGGAGCTCAGCAAGATCACCGGCCGGCCGGTGCAGGCGATCAATCTGGCGACCGGTGGCGCCCGCACCGCCGAGGCGACCCGACAGGCTTCGGCGATCGAGCTGGCCGCGGCCGACCTGGTGCTGGTCTCGGTCGGCTCGGCCGATGTGCTCGCCCGGCTGCCGTTGGACGACTACGCCCGCGACGTCGGCGCGCTGCTGGCCGTGCTGCCGGCGGACCGTACCCTCTGCTCCGACCTCGCCGCGGTGCCCGGCCACGAGCCCTATCAGGCTCGCTTCGCCGAGCTTGCCGACGCCGCGGTGATCACCCGCGGTCCGTTCGAGGCCTCCTTCCAGGCGGCCGGACGGACCGACGTCTTCGCGCCGGACGGCGTCCATCTGAACTCCCGCGGCTACGGGATCTGGTTCGCCGGGCTGCGGGACCGACTCGAGGTCATCGTCCGCCGAGGCTGACCGAGCGCGACACTAGCCGAGCAGGGACTCGGGCACCTCGCGCTCGTCGAAGGTGCCCTCGGCCCGGATCCGCTTGTTCAGCTCGGCCAGGTAGAGCTCTTCGTCGAAGTCGAGCGGGACCTCCTGGCCCAGCCAGCTGGACAGATGGATCGCGTTGGCCAGCCGGACCCCGTTGATGCCGTCGCTGCCGGGGGCGAGCAGCGGGGTGCCCTCAAGGATGTTGGCGGCGAAGTTTTCCAGCACCCCTGCATGCTGGGAGCCCCAGGCGGAGCTGAGGTCGATGGTCTCCTGGGTGTACAGCTCGGAGGTGTTCAGCTGGCCCTTGAAGAGCTTGCCCACCTCGTCGGCGCCGAGCCCACTGGAGATCTCCTGCTCGTCCTTGAACAGCCGGGTGACGGTGGCGATCTTGGAACCGTCGACGACGATCTTGCCGCGGTCGCCGAGGATCTCGAACCGATCGGTGCCGACCAGATCATGGGTCGCGGTGATGAAGGTGCCGGTCGCGCCGTCGCCGTAGTCGACGATCGCCGTCACCTCGTCCTCCACGGCGATGTCCCGCCGGAAGCCGTACGCGATCTTGGCGTAGACCGACTTCGGCACCCCGCAGATCCACTGCCACAGGTCGAGTTGGTGCGGCGCCTGGTTGACCAGCACGCCGCCGCCCTCACCGCCCCAGGTGGCCCGCCAGGCGGACTGCTCGTAGTAGCCCTGCGGCCGCCACCAGGTGGTGATGATCCAGTTGGTCCGGCGGATGCTGCCGATCTCGCCGGCGTCGACGATCGCCTTGATCCGTTGGTACAGCGGGTTGTTCCGCTGGTTGAACATGATCCCGAAGGTCAGCTCGGGCATCGTGGCCGCGATCTCGTTGAGCTCTCGCACCTGCCGGGTGTAGACACCGGCCGGCTTCTCCACCAGGGCATGGATCCCGGCCTGCAGCGCCGCGATGCCGATCTCCGGGTGCAGGTAGTGCGGCACCGTGGTGACCACCGCGTCGACCAGCCCCGAGGCCAGCAGCGACGGATAGTCCTCGAAGAACGGGATGCCGCGCTCGGCCGCCGCCGCCCGCTTCGCCGGATCGGTGTCGGCGATCGCGGTGACCTCCATGTTGGGCACCAGACCACGTTCGATGAACGAGGTGTACATCGTCCCCTGGGTCCCCAGGCCGATGATCCCCAACCGCACCTTCTGGCCAACCGTGTCAGTCATCAGCTCCCCCTCCGCTTTCAGCACCCTCGCGCGCCACTATGCGACAGCCGAGGTCGTCCGGACAAACGATTGCCACCGGTTGTCATCACCGGCGCGTCCCGACCTTATCCGTTCAGCTGCGTGTACGCCTCGGCGTACTCCTGGCGGATCGCATCGCCGCCGTCGGCCTTCCAGATCTTGATCAATTCGTCCCACTCGTGCAACGTCTTGCGGCCCTGGAAGAACTCGTTCTGGAAGTCGGTGATCTGGGTCGCCAGGGTGACGCCCTTGGTCGAGTTCGTCGCCGAGTAGAGGCCCAGGGTCGGATCGGGAACGATCAGTGGCGCCTCCTTCGCCAGATAGGCGTGGATCACCTTGATGTTGTCCGGCTGACCGGCCGCATAGACCACATCGGGCGAATCCGCGACGTAGTAGGCGGGCAGCAACAATTCCTGGGTGCCGCGTTCGGTCGGCACCGGGTCGCTGCCGTCCAGTTGATGATCGATCTCGGCGACGCCGAACTTGCGGAACCGGTATTCCTCGGTGCCGAAGGGTGCGGCCATCCAGTTGCAGACGCTGAGCAGCTGCCGGATTCGATCTTCGTCGGTCTTCTTCAGCGAGGTCATCGAGAACAGCGGCGCGCCCTGCGGATGGGTGCCCTGGCCGCCCTCGAAGCCCGGCTCGACCAGTCCGTCCACTACCTCGGCCTGCTCCGGCCAGTCCGAGAAGATGTCCAGCAGCCAGCCCTTGTAGCCGCCGGTGAAGAACGCCACGTTGCCGGTCCGGAAGAACTGCTTGGCCTTGATCGGTGCGGTCGCGATGCCGTCCGGGTGCACCGATCCGTCGGTCATCAGCGTCCGGACCGCCGACAGCGCCCGGCGCAACTCCTCGGTCTCGTACTGGCTGGTGAACTCGCCGTCCTGCTCGGTCCACCGGTTGGGCTTGCCGAGCATGTTGATCACCAGTTGCAGCGCCGCCGCCGGCCGGTCGATCGCCCACAGATTGGCTCGCGGATCGGTGACGGCCTTGCAGGTCTGGCGGAACTCCTCGAAGCTCTCCGGCGCCGGATTCAGCGACTTCCGGGTCAGGAAATCCTTGCGCAGGAAGGTGATCGAGCCGAACTCGCCGCGCGGCACCGGGACGCCGTAGATCGAGCCGTTGTACACCGTCGAGGCCCAGGACGGCGTCGGCAGGTTGGCCAGGAACGGGTAGTCCTTGACGGCGTCGCCGGCCAGGAACTCGTCCAGGTTCTGCAGCACGTGGGTGGCGATCTGCGCCATGTTGGGCCGGGTGGACGGAGCCGAGATGCACAGCGCGTCCGGGATGGTGCCGCCGGCCAGGATGGTGGTCAGCTTGCTCGCGTACCCGTCACCGTCGGGCACCATCTGCAGCTTCAGCTCCAACCCCAGCCGGGCGTTGAGCTCTTGCCAGTAACGGTTCTGGCCCAGCGCCGGCGGCAGCCCGGAGGTGATCGGGACCAGCTGCTCCATCGTCCCGCCGGCGACCGGCGTGCCGGTGAACTCCCGCTTCGGATCCGCCGGGTAGGTCAGGTAGCCGGGCAGTCCGCCGTCCGGCGTGCCGGGAAGATCGGGCTTGGTGCCCTGGAACGGCACGAAGGTCGGCAGCCGGACGTTCTTGTTGGCGGCGTTCTGCTCCGCACCGGACGGCGTCGAGGCCTGGCTGGTGCAGGCCGCCAGCGACGAGCCGGCGCCGATCGCGACCGCGGAGTACAGGCCACCCCGAAGTACGTCGCGGCGGGTCACGGGAAGCAGGGCGGGGTCCGTCATGCTCGATCCTCTCGAGGAGTTCGGTTTCTCGAGGTGCACGGTCCCGGCTCAGCGTATTCGGAGCCGCCGCCGCGCGGCAGGCCTGCCGGCCCGCCCTGAGACTGCGGATCACCGGCGCCGGCGGGGGACGTAGCCGCTGCTCGCGGCGGCGTAGGTTGCCGGCATGGAACTCGTCTGGGTATTGGACTGCGCCGATCCGGAACGCATCGCCGGCTTCTGGGCGACGGCCCTCGGCTATCGGCGGCAGGAGTTCACCCCGCCCTACCTTGCGCTCACCGATCCGGCCGGCCGGTGGCCGGAGCTGCTGCTGCAGCAGGTGCCGGAACCCAAGCAGGGCAAGAATCGGATGCATCTCGACCTGCGGGTGAACGACCTGGAACCCGAGCTGGAACGACTGCTGGCAGCCGGGGCCCAGCGCGTCCGCGGACCGTTCGACGACAACGGCTGGCTGACCTGCGTCCTCGGCGATCCCGAGGGCAACGAGTTCTGCCTGCTCGTACCGCCGCGACGAAGTTGATCAACAACCCCAAAACGCCACTTGTCAGAACTGAGTTGCGCCAGGGGGCAACTCAGTCCTGACAAGTCGGCGAGAGAGGGGTTTCGGGATCAACGTTCGGGGCCGAAGATCTGCCGGATCTCGGACTCGCCGGTCCAGCCGGGCCAGGTCTGCCGGTGCAGGTCCATGAAGCGGCGGGTCCATTCGACCACCTCGGCGCGGTCGGCGACCTGGTAGATCGCGTACGCACCGACCGGGGCCGGGTCGTCGAACGGGCCGTCGGCCACCGACAGGTCGCCGTCGGCGACGGACACCCGGGTGGCGGTGGCGATCGGCATCAGCCCGCCGGTGTCGAGCAGGACGCCGGCGGCGCCCGCTTCCGCCCCGAGAGCGGCCATTCCTTCGTGCAGGGCCGGCGGCGGGAAGCCGTGGGCCTCGGAGGTGCGCATGATCGCGATGAATCGCATGACGGTGCTCCTTCAGGAAAGGTGCGGCTCGGCCGCGCGGATGGTGGTGGAGTGATCAAGACCGGCCCGGACCCGCAGCGTCAGCAACGTGAACCAGAGCCAGCCGAGGATGACGGCGACGGTGAAGGCCAGATTGAGTGCGACGTGGCCGCCGCTGGCGCCGATGCCGACGAACGAGGCGAGGTAGAGGACGCCGGTGATCAGCGAGAACAGCGCCCAGCGCGGCCGGCCGTCGCGCTGGAACCGGCGGGCCAGCACCAGGCAGGCCACAATCAGGCCGAGGAAACCGATCGCGCCGGCGATGAAGTGGCCCAACCCGTGCCAGCTGATCGAGGTGGGCGGGCCGGTCGGTGTGCCGGGTGGGAAGCCGGCCACCGGATCGGCCGTCATCAGGCCGGCGGCGACGACACCGAGGCCGTAGATCGTCAGGCCGATCGCCGAGGCCCGCGGGATCGCGCCGCGCAGGCCGACCACGCCGAGCACGGTGAGCAGTCCGGTGGTGATCATCATCGCCACGTGCACCCAGCCGCCCGGGCCGTTGGCCAGCACGCTGAGTGGGTGGATCCGGATGTCGAAACCGTCCCGGACAACCGCCTCGACGGTGCCGATCCCGACATAGAGGGGGCCGGCCACCGCGCCGGCGAGGAGGAGTGTGCGTCTCATGGCAGAGAGCCTCGCGGCTACCCCTTCAGAAACCCTTCAGAACCGCTCGCGCGCTCTTACAGTGTGCTCATGCGATTCGGGGTCCTCGGACCGGTCACCGCCTGGACCGACGACGGCGCGGCGGTACGGATACCGGACCGGAAGGTCCGCGCGCTGCTCGCCGACCTGCTGCTCTACGCCGGCCGACCGGTCGCGGCGGCGACACTGATCGACGATCTCTGGGGCGAGGAACTGCCGGCCAATCCGACCGCCACGTTGCAGACCCGGGTCTCCCAACTGCGCAGGGCGCTGGCCGAGGCCGAGCCCGGTGCCCGCGACCTGATCCGGACCGCGCCGCCCGGCTATCTGATCACGGTGCCGGCGGAGGCCGTCGACGCCGGCCGGTTCCGCGCGCTCGCCGCCCGTGCCCGGCAGACCGGCAGCGCCCGGATGCGGGCGGCGACGCTGGCCGACGCGCTCACCCTCTGGCGCGGTCCCGCGTACGCCGATGTCGCCGGCGACACCTTCGCCCGGGCCGCGATCGACCGGCTGGACGAGGAGCGGCTGGCCGTCCAGGAGGCGTACGCCGAGGCCCGGCTCGAGCTCGGCGAGCACGAGGAACTGATCGCCGAGCTGACCGAGCTGGTCGCCGGCAACCCGCTGCGGCAACGGCTGCGGGCCGTGCAGTTGCGGGCGCTGTATCGGGCCGGCCGGCAGGCCGATGCGCTGAACAGCTACACCGACCTCCGGCAGCGGCTGGCCGACGAGCTGGGCCTCGACCCGAGCCCAGAGCTCGTCGCCCTGCAGCAGCGGATCCTCGCCGAGGACCCGGAGCTCGCGCCGCCGGCCCGGAGCGCCCCGCGGACCAACCTGCCGGTCGCGATGACCGACCTGATCGGCCGCTCGGACGCGGTGGACGAGCTCGCCGACCGGTTGGCCGGAGCCGACGACGCCCGGCTGATCACGTTGACCGGACCGGGCGGAGTGGGCAAGACCAGCCTGGCGCTGGCCGCGGCGCGCCGGTTCGACGCCGACGCCTGGCTGGTCGAATTGGCCGCGCTGGAGGCCGGGGCGGGCGCCGACCGGGTCGCGGCGGCCGTCGACACCGCGGCCACCGATCGCGGGCCGGGAGCGCTGCTGGTGCTGGACAACTGCGAACACGTCGTCGACGCTGCGGCCGAGGTCGCCGGCCGGCTGTTGCGGGCCGAGGACGGGCTGCGGATCGTCGCCACCAGCCGGGAAGCCCTGGCGGTCGCCGGCGAGCAGCGCTGGCCGGTGCCGCCGCTGAACCTGCCCACCTCCACCGCCGACGCCGCCGACAGCGCCGCCGTCCAACTGTTCACCGCGCGGGCGACCGCGGTCGACCCGGCGTTCCGGCTGGCCCCGGACACCGTCGACGCGGTGGTCACCGTCTGCCGGCGGCTGGACGGGCTGCCGCTGGCCCTCGAGTTGGCGGCCAGCCGGGTCTCCGGGCTGCACGTCCGCGACCTGGTCGACCGGCTCGACGACCGCAGCCGGCAGCGCGGCCGGCCGGATCGGCAGCAGACGCTGACCGCGGTGGTCGAATGGAGTTGGAGCCTGCTCACGGCGCCGGAGCAAACGGTGCTGCGCCGGTTGGCCCCGCATCCGGGCGGCTGCACGCTCGCCGCCGCCGAGGCGGTCTGCGCCGGCGACGGGGTGCCGGTGACCGACCTCGCCGAGCTGCTCGGCCGGCTGGTCGACCGGTCGCTGGTGGTCCGGATCGACGGCACCTCCGGTTCGCGTTATCGGCTGCTGGAGACGGTCCGCGCGTTCGCCCACGACCGGTTGGCCGAGGCCGGCGAGGAGCAGGTGGTGCGGCACCGCTACGAGCAGTATTTCGCCGGACTGGCGCAGCGGGCCGAGCCCCGGCTGTACGGCCATAGCGAGCTGTTCGCCTATCTCGGCGGGCTCTATCAGGCCCGGCCGGACCGGGCCCGGGATCCGGGTCGCGGCGGCTACCAGACGGTGATCTCCCCCGACGGGACGCCGATCGCGGTCGAGGCGTACGGCAGCGGGCCGGCCATCGTGCTGGTCGGCGGTGCGCTGAACGATCGGCGCACCTTCCTGCCGCTGGCCCGGCATCTGGCGCCGACGTTCACCGCGATCACCTTCGACCGGCGCGGCCGCGGCGACAGCTGGCGGCACAACAGCGCAGGGGCAGAGCCGTACGCGGTCGCCCGGGAGCTGGAGGACCTGGCCGCGGTGATCGACTGGGCCGGCGGCGAGGCGTACGCGCTGGGCGTCTCCTCCGGTGCCGTGTTCGCCGCCGAGGCCGCCGCCCAGGGCATCCCGATCCGCGGCCTGCTACTGATCGAGCCGCCGTTCATCCTGGACGACACCCGGCCGAAGATGCCGGCCGACTTCGCCGACCGGCTGCGTGACCTGGTCGACCAAGATCGCTACGGCGACGCCGTGGAACTGTTCCTGGTCACGGCGGTGGAGATGCCGGCCGAGGTGGTGGCGCCGATGCGGACCGCGCCGATGTGGCGAGACCTCGAGGCGCTGGCGCCGACGCTGGCCCACGACATCGACCTGATGGGCGACTTCACCTTCCCCGCCCACTGGCGGACCTTGATCACCGTACCGACCTTGATCATCGACGGCGGGCAGAGCTTCGACTGGCGCCGCAACACGGCGCAGTTCGTCGCCGACCAGCTGCCGCAGGGTCGCCGGCTGACCATGGATGGCCAGCCGCACGACGTCGACCCGGCCGTGCTCGGCCCGATCATCGAGCGGTTCGTCGATCAGGCCCAGCACGCCGCACGATGATCACGACCCCGAACCTGCCGGGAGTGCGATACGGATAGGGACAGGTGGAGCCATGCCATGGTCTGCGCGGCGTCCACCGGGCAGTCTCGGGGGATGACCTCAGCACCGTTGCGCCCGCCGGCCGTCCCGTTGATCACCACCGACCCGTACCTCAGCGTCTGGTCCTTCGCCGACCGGCTGACCGACGTCGCGACCACCCACTGGGCGGGCAAGGCGCAGCCGTTGTCCGCGGCGGTCCGGATCGACGGCGAGGCCCGCCGGCTGATCGGCCGCAACGGTCCGGAGCCGCTGACCCAGGTCGACGTCGTTGTGCACCCGACCCGGACGATCTACCGGTTCGAGGAGCTCGGCGTCCGGCTGACGGTCAGCTTCATCACCCCGGCCCTGCCGGACGACCTGATGCTGCTGTCCTGGCCGGTCACCTACCTCGAGTTCGGGCTGGAGTCGCTGGACGGGCGGGAGCACCAGGTCGACCTGTATTTCCAGCTGCCGGCGCAGCTGTGTGTCGACGACGGCACCCACTCCGTGGTCGCGGTCCGGCCGGCGGTCGAAGGGTTGACCGTGCTCGGCTTCGGCAGTTCCGAGCAGCGGGTGCTGCAGCGCAGCGGTGATGATCTTCGGATCGACTGGGGCTGGGCCTACCTCGCCTTCGAGGACGGCCAGTTCGATCGGTCGGCCGTGGTCCAGGGCGGCGTCGGGCTGGACGCGTTCCGGGCCGGCGACGCGCTGCCGGCCAGCGACTCGCTCGAGTTCCCGGCCAAGGCCGGTCGGCACGCGCCGGCGGCGGCCTGCACCGCGTCCGTGGCGGTGCTGCCGGGCGAGCCGACGTCGCGGCGGCTGATCGTGGCCTACGACGATCAGTTCTCGATCGAGTATCACCATCGCAAGCTGCGTCCGTACTGGCGGGCCCAGGGGCTGGACGCCGAACAGTTGCTGCGCCGGGCGGCGGCCGACTTCGAGTCGATCAAGGAACGGTGTGCGGCGTTCGACACCGAGGTCGAGGCGGATCTGGAAGCGGTCGGCGGCGCCGAGTATGCAGCCGTCTGCACGCTGGCGTACCGGCAGTGTCTGGCGGCGCACAAGCTGGTCCAGGACCTCGACGGCACGCTGCTCTATTTCTCCAAGGAGAACCACAGCAACGGCTGCATCGGCACCGTCGACATCACCTATCCGTCGTCGCCGCTGTTTCTGCTGTTCCGGCCCGAGTTGTTGATCGCCCAGCTGCTGCCGATCCTCGACTACGCTGCGTCGCCGCGCTGGCCCTGGCCGTACGCGCCACACGACCTCGGCACCTATCCACTGGCCAACGGCCAGGTCTACGGCGGCGGCGAGACCAGCGAGGCGTTCCAGATGCCGCTGGAGGAATGCGGCAACGTGTTGATCTTGGTCGGCGCGCTGGGCACGCTGACCGGCGACTGGAGCCTGGCCGAGCGACACCCGGAGCTGCTGCGCACCTGGGCCGACTATCTGGTGGCCAACGGCGCCTCACCGGCCGAGCAGCTGTGCACCGACGACTTCGCCGGGCTGCTCGCCGACAACGTCAACCTGGCGGCGAAGGCGATCGTCGGGATCCGTTGCTACGCGGACATCTGCGTTGCTCTCGGCGATGAGAGCGCCGCGACGGAGTATCGGGCGACCGCGGAGTCCATGATCAAGGACTGGTATGCCGACGCCGATCTCGGTGATCACACGGCGCTCGCGTTCGGCGTGGCCGACTCCTGGAGCCAGAAATACAACCTGGTCTGGGACCGGCTGCTCGACCTCGACCTGGTGCCGACCCCGGTGATCGAACGGGAGCTGGCCTGGTATCGGACCAAGCTCAACAGCTACGGCCTGCCGCTGGACAACCGGGAGACCTACACCAAGCTCGACTGGGAGCTGTGGACCGGGTCGCTGTCGGACGATCATGACTTCCGCGGGCTGATGATCAACGCCGTCTACCGCTGGCTGAACGAGACGCCGAGCCGGATCCCGATGACCGACGTCTACCACACCGATCATGGTCGGGTGGCAGCCGTCGGCGGCCCGTTCCAGGCCCGCTCCGTCGTCGGCGGCGCCTTCGTCGAGCTGCTCGCCGACCCGGCCCGCCGGCAGAAGTGGAACAACCGCACCCACCCCCACCCCTGAGACCCAACCACTCCGCCGACCCGTCACATCCGCGGCCGTTTTGACGGCGTGTCGCAGCGGATCTGACGGGTCGGCGAGACCGGCCATGACGCGGAGGGTCAAAACGCACCTCTGCCCATTCAGCCGACACGTCACATCTGCTGCGACACGCCGTCAAAACGGCCGCGGATGTGACGGGTCGGCGGTTAGAGGTTGCGGCGCCAGTGGTCGGGGCTGATCGAGAGGGCGCGGCGGAAGGCGCGGGAGAAGGAGAAGGCGTCGCGGTAGCCGGTCTGGCGGGCGATCGAGGCGAGGGTCAGGTCGGTGCTGCGCAGCAGCAGCCGGGCCTGCTCCATCCGCAGGCCGCGAACCATCGCCGACGGCGTCTGGCCGAACTCGCGCAGACAGAGCCGGCGCAGGTGCTCCGCGCTCATCCCGGCGCGGTCGGCCAGCCGATCCAGGCTCCACTCCTCGGTCAACCGCTGCCGGACCGTACGCCAGAGGTCGGCCAGTCGCGGATCCGCGCCGGTGTCGAGCTGCCGGGACAGGTAGAGCGAGATCAGCCCGGTCAGCATCCGGACCGCCTCCGGGTCGCCGGTGCCGGCGAGCTCGGTGTGCAGGGCCTTGATCAACTGGGTCCAGAGCTCGGCCTCGACCGGCCGCAGCAGTGGCCCGGCGACGTCGGCGCGGACCGGCCGGAACGCCGCCCAGACGACGGTCCAGGGCGTGTCGTCGTACGCGCGATAGGCATGCGGGGCGTGCGGCGGGGTGAGGTAGGCGGAGCCGGGCAGGCAGGTCAGCCAGTTGCCGTCGACCCAGACCGCGCCGCGGCCGCTGCGACAGACCAACAACTGTGCCTCGGCCGGATCGGTCCGAACGAACCAGAACTCGTCCAGCACGTCGGAGATGCCGACCATCGAGATCCCGGCGTCGGCCAAGGCCGGGCAGTCGCGCTCGTAGACGATCACCTCGCGGACGCCCGAACCGATCCGGTGATCATCGACCAACTGCATGACGGTGCCCTCCTGCCTGCCCTCGATTCTCCCATGCGACACGGCACGGCCCGGTGCCGGCGACGGGACGAGAGAGGGATGGTTCCTGGAACCTGACGGAGGCGAGGCCGATGATCCTCGAAACACCCCGCTCGGGATCCGGCCCGCCGTACGACTGGCTCGGCGAACGAATCTCCGGCCGATCCGCAGGTCATGATCGTTGTCACTACCGGCGCCGGCATCCAGCTGAAAGACTTCGATGCTGTGTCCGGAAGACAACGCGGCCAGCGGCTACGGACAGCGGGCCCCGGCGTCGACCCCGGCTCCCCCTGTCGTAACCCCAGAAGGGATCGTCCGATGCGCACAGCCGCGCACCCGCCCGCACGAGTCCAATCCCGCCGCGGCCCGATCGCCGGCGTCGCCGCCCTGCTGACGGGGCTGATCATGATCGCCCCCACGGCCGCAGTGGCCGAACCTAGCGCCGCACCGGCAGCGGGTCCGCCACTGGCGACCCAGGTGGCGAAGCTGACCGGGACCGACTCGATCAACGACACGGCCAGCAAATACCAGGTGCTGGCGACCGACCTCGGCGCGATGTGGGACAACGGCAGCGGCCAGGTGCTGATGGCCTTCGGCGACACGTACGGCGAGGGTTGGGACGGTGACGGCGCGGGTCCGGACACCGCGGACTGGCGCTGCAATGTGCTGGCGCGGTCCAGTGACACCGACCTCGCCGACGGGATGAGCTTCGACGACATGGTGGTGGACGAGCCCGGCCACGCCAAGCAACTGCTCGACTGCGCCAAGGATCCGCAGAGCGAGCACGGCGAGCACACGGTGATCCCGAACTCGGGGATCAGCGTCGGCGACCGGCAGTTCATGCACTACTTCTCGCTGAGTTACTGGGGCCCGTGGAACACCAACTACAGCGGCATCGCCTACAGCGACGACAACGGCGAGACCTGGACCAAGAGCGATGTCCGCTGGGACAACACGCCGGAGTGGGACCGGTCGTTTCAGATCGCGACCTTCACCAAGCACGACGGCTACGTCTACCTCTTCGGCACCGTCAACGACCGGGTCGGCGCGCTGAAGCTGACCCGGGTGGCCGAGGATCAGGTGCTTGATCAGGACGCCTGGCGCTACTGGGACGGCCGGCGCTGGCAGCGCGACGAGGCGGCCGCGGTCCCGGTGGTCACCGCCCCGACCGGCGAGCTGTCGGTGTCCTACAACGCCTATCTCGGCAAGTGGCTGATGATGCATCCCGACCGCTACCGATCGGCGCTGGTGATGCGGGAGGCGGAGTCGCTGACCGGCCCGTGGAGCGGCGAACGGGTGATCGTCCGCGGCGGTTCGGGGCAGGAGTATCCGGGGTCGTACGCGCCGTTCATCCATCCCTCGTCGGCCACCTCGAAGAGTCCCGAGCTGTATTTCGGGATGACGCTGTGGGGCCCGTACAACGTGTTCCTGATGAAGACGACCCTCGATCCGGACGTCGACACCGCCAACCTGCTCAGCGCTGCCGGCTTCGAAGATCAACTCGCCGGCGCCACCTCGCCGTGGACGATCAGCGGCCGCGGCAGCATCAGCTCCGGTGCCGACAACGCGCACACCGGCGAGCGGTACGGCGACGTGCGCGGCGCCCGCGGCTGGAACCAGCTGGTCCAGTCGCTGGCGGTGCGTCCGCACCGGGACTACCGGCTGACGGCGTGGGTACGCTCCGGGGCGCGGACCGAGCAGGGCTCCCTAGGCGTCCGCGATCGGAACGGAACGATCAAGGAGACCACCTTCACCGAGCTGGGCGACTACACGAAGATCACCGTCGACTTCAGCGCCGGCCGCCGGTCCGAGGTCGAGGTCTTCGCCGGCTTCTGGGGCACCGGGGTCGACACCTCGGTCCAGGTCGACGACGTCCGGCTGAGCCTGCGCTGACCCGTTGGAGTGGAGCTTGCCTTCGACCGCGCTCGAACGTCTAGCGTCCGGAGGCATGAACCGACCCATGCCGGAGCTGCTCGAAGATCAGCTCGACGACCCTCAGTTGATCACTGCATTCGTCGAAGGCACCCGCACCCGGGCCACGCTCTCGGGGATCGACGGCAGCGAGTACGCGGCGGTCCTGGCCGGCCTGACCGAGCCCGCCGGCTGGCCCGACCTGTGCGTCGCGGCCGGCCAACGCCACCTCGACCGGGCGCGCCGGGCCACAGAGCACGGCCGTTCGGTCAGCGCTGCCGAGGCGTTCCGGGCCGCGTCGCGCTGGTTCCACCTGGCCACCTGTGTCCCGCACCCCGATGGTGATCACCATCGCCGGGCCGCCGGGGCGGCGTGGGACAGCCTGATCGAGGGACTGACCGCGGCCGGCGAGGTGCTGCAGCGGATCGACGTGCCGGGGCCGGCCGGCTCCCGGGGTCTGCTCCGCCGGCCCGCCGGCGGCGGTTCCGGGACGCCGCTGGTGATCATCGTTCCCGGACTGGACTCCAGCACCGCGGAGTTCGCGGTGCTGGCCGACGCCCTCGCCGCCCGCGGGCTGGCCACCTTGTCGCTGGACGGGCCGGGCCAGGGCGTCCTGGCTCAGCGCATCCCGGCCCGGGCCGACTACGAGTTGGTGGTCGGTGCCGCGCTCGACGCCCTGGGCCGGCCGGCCGGGCTGGCCCTGGACCGGATCGGGCTGGTCGGGCTCAGCCTCGGCGGGTTCTACGCGCCGCGGGTGGCAGCCCGTGAAACCCGGATCGGCGCCGTCGCCACCGTCACCGGCCCGTACCGGCTCGGACCCTGGGACGAGCTGTGGCCGCTGGTCCGGCACATCCTCCGGTTGCGGACGATGTGCGGACCGACGGAGGATGCCGCCGCTCGGACCTTCACCGAGTTGATCGACCTGGCGCCGGTCGCTCCGGACGTAGCGCAACCGCTGCTGGTGGTGGCCGGTGGTCAAGATCAACTCTGCACCGCTGAAGAGGCACGGCGGCTGGTCACCGAGGCCCCGGCTGCCGAGCTGCTGCTGGTCGAGGACGGTGATCACCTGTGCGCCAACTCGCCGTGGCTGTGGCGGCCCCAGCTCGCCGATTGGTTCGCCGAGCAGCTCAGCGCTTGACCGACCGGGACCGCCGGTAGGTCAGCCGACGCAGCAACTGCTCCGCCGGGCCACGGTAGCCGCCGCGGCGCATCAGCTCGGCGATGATCAACGACAGCAGCCAGGTCAGCACCGCCACCCCGGTGGCGCCGGCGAGACCGAGCCGGTCCTCCAGCCCGAAGGCGAACGGTGCGAACACGAGGCCGAACACCACGGACTGGAACAGATAAAAGGTCAGCGACCGCTGCCCGAGCGCCTGGACCGCGACCGTCAGCGGGTTTCGGCCGCGGCTCGCAGCGATGGCGACCAGGGCGATCACACCGGCCAGCGCGATGCCGCCGAAGTATCCGGTCAGCGGCTGCAGCACCGACGCGACCATGATCACCACCGGCCCCGGATCGGCCCACAGACCGAGGTCGATCAGCACCGCCGGCAGCGCGCCGGCGATCGAGACGATGCTGGCGATCACCGTGCCACGGATCAGGAACACCCGATGCTCGGCCGGCTGGTCAAGGACCCGGCGCCGGGCCGCCCAGATCCCAAGGATCACGGCCGGGACGACCATCGTGGTGCCGATCACCAGGCCGAACGGCGACATCTGCAACCGGCCGAGGACCAGCTCGACCAGGTCTCGGTCACCGACGGCGATACTGCCGGAGGCATAGCTGGACAGGCCCTGCGACAACGGCAGCCACAGCCCCAGCGCGGCGGCCGCGGTCGCCGGCACCAGCGTCAGCCCGGCCACCCACAGCAGGGTCGAGTCCTTGGCTCGGAGCAGACCGGTCAGCAGCACCCCGGCCAGCCCGTACGCGGCGAGGATGTCCAGCGGGGTCAGCAGCAGCAGATGGAGGAAGCCGAACGCGATCAGCCACCAGCCGCGGCGCCGCAGCAGCTTGCGGGTGCCGACCCAGTCGCCGCCCCGGGCCAACTGCCGATCCAACAGCTGGACCAGCGCATAGCCGAACAGGAACGCGAACATCGGCCGGGCGTGGTTGTGCACGAAGATCAAGTGGAAGACCGACAGCACGTCGTTGACCGCAGCCGGGCCGCGGTCGATCTCGGCCACGTACAGCGGCGCGTGGGCGAACGCGATCAGCAGCAGCATCCCGCCGCGGGCCAGATCGGGAGCCAGGGCTCGTTCGGACAGCGCCGGCACCGACGGTGCCGGCTGGACATCGGTGGTCATCGGGATCCTCCTGGGTCGTCGTCGTGCTGCGGTGCCGGCGGTGGCCCCGGAGCCGGGGGCATCGCCTGGGCGATGAAGCGGTCGAACAGGTCCTGACGCACGATCGCGATCCCCTGGTTGACGTCGGCGAGCAGCAGCAACGTGTCGCCCGGCTTGATGCCGAACAGCTCCCGCGCGCCCTTGGGGATGACAATCTGCCCCTTCTCCCCGACCTTGACCGTGCCGGCGAACTTTCCCTCGGCGGGAGGAAGACCTCCGACGTCCACCAGGACCTCCTACGATAGCTACTTTTCCCACAAGTATAACTCCTAGGTTCGACCTCGGCCAGCCCGGCACATTTCTCCAATGACCTGACGCGAATTTGCAAGCGCGTCCGGCCCGCTGGTCCCTAGCCTCAGGGAGCAGAGGTGCCGCCCGTGGAGCGACCGCTTTCGGGTGGCCCGGACGACGAGGAGGCATCGTGAGGGCGGCGGTCTTCCCCGGCGACGGTACGGTGACGGTGGTCGACCAAGATCAGCCGCGGGCGCACGCCGACCTGGTCGTGGTCCGGATCCTGGTGGCTCCGCTCTGCACCGAGTTCAAACAGCGCGCCGGCGGCGGCGCGGCCGATCAGTTGGGCCATGAGGCGGCCGGTGTCGTGGTGGACCCGGGTTCCTCGACCCTGGTGTCGGCCGGGGACCGGGTGGTGGTGATGCCGCAGTTCGGCTGCGGCCGGTGCTGGCTCTGTCAGCGCGGTGATCACATCCACTGCCCGCACCAGCGGGACGTGCTGGCCGAATCCGGCTCGAAGTCCGGCACCGGGACGATCGCCCAGTATCTGATCAAGCCGGACTGGTTGTTGATCAAGGTCCCGGCCGGGATGTCGTTGCAGCACGCGGCGATGGCCTGCTGCGGCTTCGGGCCCACCTTCACCGCTCATCAGCGGATCGGCACCACCGCCCTGGACACCGTCGTCATCTCCGGCTGCGGCGCCGTCGGCCTCGGCGCCATCGCGCAGGCGGTCACGCTCGGCGCGACGGTGCTCGCGCTGGAGACCCAGCCGTATCGCTCCGCCCTGGCAGCCTCTCTCGGAGCCACCGCGGTCTTCGATCCGCGGGACGAGCGGACCCGTGGGCTGATCCTGGACCGCACCGAGGGTCGCGGTGCCGACGCCGGGATCGAGACCAGCGGGGCTCCCGGCGCCGCCCTCTACCTGGCCGGCGTGGTCCGGGTCCGCGGCCGGATCGGGATCGTCGCCTGGACGAACGAGGTCTCGCTGCCCAACCTGGTGCCCACCGGCCTGGATCTCCACGGCTGCTGGCACTGGAACCACCACCACGAACTGAGCCGGATGTGGCAGATGATCAAGGACTCGGCGGACCGGATCGACCGGATGATCACCCACCGGTTCGACCTGGCCGACGTCTCCACCGCGATGGACCTGCAGGCCCGGGGTGAGTCCGGCAAGATCATCATCCACCCGTTCGGAGCGGCGGCGGCCGGATGACCCGGCGACCGATGATCACCGTCCTGGCCGGCGAACCGGAATACGACGCGCAGCACTCGATGCGACCGATCGCCGACCTGCTGGCCGACCGACTCGGCGCCGCCGTCGACTACCGCACGCCGAGTCACCTCGCGGACGAGCCGGATTTCGCCGAGTCGTCCTTCGGCGATCTCGCCGGCCTCGAGGACACCGGGTTGCTGGTGATCTACACCCGGTTCCGGGTGCTGCCCGAGGCCGAGATGTGTGCGCTGCAACGCTATCTGGACCGTGGCGGGGCTGTCCTCGGCCTGCGCACCTCCAGCCACGCCTTCCACTTCGCCGCCGACTCGCCGTGGGCCGGCTGGAACCACGGCTTCGGCGCCGACGTGCTCGGCTCGCCCTGGATCAGCCACCACGGGCACGGGTCCAGCACCTGCGTCACCGTGCTGCCCGACGCGCCGGCCGACCTGGTCGCCGGGTTGCCGGCGCGGTTCGACGTCCGGTCCTGGCTCTACCGGACGGACCTGGCCGACTGGGCGACGCCGATCCTGCACGGCGACCCGGTCGACCCGGAGAGTCCGCCGACGCCCGGCCCGGTCGCCTGGTACGGCGAGCCGGCCGGCCGCCGCACCTTCTACACCAGCCTCGGCCATGCCGAGGACCTTGATCAGGAGGCGGTCCGCACCCTGCTGACCAACGCAGCCCGCTGGGCCTTGGCGGATGCGGACCGATGACCGGATCTGAGATCCCGACGGAGACCCCGGGCCTGCCCCCTTCGACAGGCTCAGGACAACGCTTCGACAGGCTCAGGGAACGAACGATCGCATCCGTTCGGCTGGCGCACCAGGTCACCGGTGGCGGGCCACCGCTGCTGTTGATCATGGGAATCAACGCGCCCGGCAGCGCCTGGCAACCACACGTCGAGGCCTGGGCCGCGGAGTTCAGCTGCATCGTGGTCGACAACCGGGGCACCGACGCCAGCCCGGCCCCGCCGGGCGTCTGGACGACGGAGGAGCTGGCGGACGACTACGCCGAGTTGATCAAGGAGCTCGGGCGGCCGGCCTGCCGGGTGGTCGGCATCTCGATGGGCGGCGCCGTGGCCCAGCAGCTCGCCCTGCGGCATCCCGGACTGGTCGACCGGCTGGTGCTGGTGGCCAGCTGGCACCGGCCGGATCCGTACCCGGCGGCCGTTCTCGGCTCGATCCGGGAGGCCCGACGCCGATTCCCGCCCGAAGACTTCAGTGAGTTCCTGCAGACCCTGGTCTGGACCCCGGAGTGGTTCCGGCAGCACCATGATCAACTCCGGGCGGCCCGAAGCGACCCGATCGCTGTCCCGCCGGACGCGCTCGCGGCCCAGATCTCGGCCTGCCTCAGCCACGATGTCGCCGACCGACTGGCCCACGTCGCGGCGCCGACCCTGGTCACGGCGGGCCGGGCGGACCGGTTCATCCCGTACCAGCTCAGTCGTGAACAGGCCGAAGCGATCCCCGACGCGACGTTCGAGCTGTTCGACACCGGGCATGTGCACCACTGGGAAGAACTCGACCGATTCAACGACCTCGTGCTGGAGTGGCTCCGATGAAGCTCGCCGATCTCAAATTCGCCTGTCAGACCTACAGCTGGCAGCTGGACCTGGATCGCTACCGCGGCGAGTACCGGCACATGATCACCGTCGCCGCTGAGGCCGGTTTCGCCGGGTTCGAGCCCGAGCTGTTCATGCTCGGCGACGACTGGGACCCGGCCCGGCTGAAGGACCTGATGGACGAGGCCGGGGTCGACCTGGCCGCCCTGGTGCTGGCCGAGCCGTGGCGGACCGGCACCGAGACCGACACCGAGCGGGCCGAGGCCGACCTGGTGATCAACACCGCGGCCCGGTTCCCCGACACCAAGATCGTTCTGGTGCCGTTGCCGAGCCCGGACCGCAGCGACCTGGCGATCCGGCAGCAGCAGACAATGACCTGTCTGGCCGCCGTCGCCGACCGGGCCGCGGATGCCGGCCTCGGCTGCGCCTTCCATCCCAACTCACCGGCGGGCTCGCTGTTTCGGACCGCGGCGGACTACCAGCGGATCGCCGACCTGCTGCCCGAGACCATCGGCTTCGCGCCGGACGTGGGTCACATCGCCAAGGGCGGGATGGATCCGATCGAGGTGATCAAGACCTGGCGGGATCGGGTCGCGCACGTGCACATCAAGGATCTCGCCGCGGACGGGCAGTGGGCGCCGACCGGCGGCGGGATCATCGACATTCCCGGCGTGCTGCGGTTGCTGGCCGAGACCGGCTATCCGGGCTGGGTCACCTTCGAGGACGAATCTCCCCAGGCGGCGGCCGACCCCGACGCCGCCACCCGGAGCAACGCCGAGTACGTTCGGGGCCTGCTCGAGCGCGAATCGCAGGGGTGATGATCATGGAGCGGGACGATCCGGCGCAGCGGTTGCCGATCGCGGTCAACACGTTCGTCTGGCACTCGCCGCTGACCGAGGCCGAGCTCGCACCGACACTGCGCAAGCTCGCCGGCTGGGGTTACGAGGCGGTCGAGCTGGCCTGCGAGGACCTCGGCGACTGGCAAGCCGAATCGGCGGCCGCGCTGCTGCGCGAACTCGGGCTGCGCTCGGTGGTCGGCGGCGTGTTCGGGCCCGGCCGGGAGCTGGCGCTGGCCGAGCCGGAGGTGATCACCAGGACGCAGCAGTACGTCCGCGGCTGCATCGATCTCGCGGTCAGCCAGGGATCGGAGCTGGTGATCGGCCCGCTGTACACCTCGGTCGGCCGGACGTTCCGGCTGTCCGCCGCCGAGCGGCAGGCCGCGATCCGGCAGCTCCGGGAGTCGCTCGCACCGCTGGTCGATCATGCGGCCGGGCAGGGCGTCCGGCTCGCGATCGAGCCGCTGAACCGGTACGAGACCAGCCTGCTGACCACGACCGAGCAGGCCCTCGAACTGATCGATCCGCTGCCCGCCGAAGGGATCGGGCTCAACCTCGACACGTACCACATGAACATCGAGGAGCGGTCGCTGACCGCGGCGTTCCGGGCCGCCGGTGACCGGCTGCTGCACCTCCAGGTCTGCGGCAACGACCGCGGCACGCCCGTCGATGATCATCAGGACTGGACCGCCATCGGCGCCGCGCTGGCCGAGATCGACTACCGCGGCTTCCTCGGCTTCGAATCCTTCACCGCCGACAACGCCTCGATCGCCACCGCGGCGTCCATCTGGCGCTCCTTCGCACCGACTCAGGACGCCCTGGCGCTCGGCGCCCTCGAACAGTTGCGCTCCTGGCGCTCCGGCTGGGCCTGAGCCGGTCCGACTGGAGATGACCCGGGGATCGTGGCAACGTGGCCCGCCGAACAGGCCACGACCCGGAAGGATTCATGAACGGACAGGTGCGCAAGATCATGGTGGCCATCACCTCGGCCGCCCTGATGTCCACCGGCGGCGCGGTGGCTCTGACCATCGCGCCGGACGTTGCGGCGGCCGCCACGGTCAAGCCGCCCCAGGCCACGACGACCATCCTGTGTGAGCAGGCGAGCAGCGGGAAGGGCGGCCGCGGTTACGACGGCCCGTCGGCGTCGTACCCCTACGACAAACGATTCACCCCCGGCCCGACCGTTTCCGCCGCGGAACTCAGTCACCACACGCCGCAGGGCGTCGTCTGGTGGGACAACTGGAACCGCAAGGGCGACGACCTGCTGCTGATCAGCGCTCACGACAAGGGCGACCGCAACGGAGATCTGATCGGCCTGGACCCGCGGCAGCCGGGCCGGACCGTCGGCACCGTCTCCATCGGCGAGACGCACGCCGGCGCGCTCGGGAAGAACGGCTCCTGGCTGTTCGTCGACGGGCCGAAGCACGGCAAGTGGCACAGCATCCGCAAATACAGTCTGGATTCGCTGCGGACCGCGATGCAGGCCGGCGGTGGTGAGCTGAAGTCGGTTGGCGCGGACCGCAAGGTGTACGGCGCCTCGTTCCTCACCGTCGACGGCGACAAGCTGTATTCGGGCCTGTTCAACCTCGAGCGCCGCGACTGGATGTATCGCTACTCGATCGGCCGGGACGGATCGCTGAAACTCGATCGCAAGCCGGACGGCCACGGACTCAAGTGGGAGGTCCCGGCGGCCACCCAGGGAGTGGCGAAGGCCGGCGGCAAGTTCCTGTTCAGCTCCTCCAAGAGTCGCGACGTGCGCAGCAACTTCTACATCACCAACGCGGCGCAAACCAACCTGGACAAGGCTTCCGTCCGCTGCCTCCGCGCGCCGAGCATGGCCCAGGGCGTCACCCTGGCGCCGGGCGGCCGGGTCTATCTGAACTTCGAGTCCGGGTCGTACGAGTTCGACGGCCGCAGCGGGGCCCGCGCGGACAACGTGATCCGGGGCGTGCACCAGGCGAAGCTCAGCTCGCTGACCGGGTTCTCCGGCGGCACGCTGCGGGTGGGCACCCTGCACTCGAAGGCCCAGGAGGACTTCTTCGGTTCCGACGAGATCGCGATCTTGGTCGAGGATGATCAGCTCGGCAAGACGCGGGAGATGGACGAAGGCCAGCGGAAGAAGATCAACAACTACATCCAGTTCAGCGGCGACGCCGAGATCAAGCTGTACGAGCGGGACTCGCCGGACGGCGACGACTACCTCGGCAAGAAGACCCTGAAGCCGGGCAAGAAGAAGGGCATCCTCTCCTTCAAGCGGGATGACGCCCACTACCGGCTGAGCTACTCGATCAAGTGAGGCCGTAGCCGCGAACCCGTGCCCTAGCGGGCTGCGGGCTTGCGCTTGGGGTCCGGCTTCTTCTTGGGGTCGGACCCCACCAGCTTCTTCGGCGGCTTCTTGAACTTGGTCTCCGGCTGGCCCTTGAGGTAGCGCTCCATCGTCGGCTTCCAGATCTCCTGACCCGCGTCGCCGCTGCCGGAGCCCTCCAGCCGCTCGCCGCTCTCCAGCCTGAAGCCCTTCACACCGCTGCGCCGGAAACCCTTCTTGCCCCGGATGAACGGCTTCTGCCGCTTGTCGATCGCGATCATCGCCACCCCGGCCGCCTCGGGCGTGTAGCCGGAAAACCAGACCGCCTCGTTGCTGTCGATCGTGCCCGTCTTGCCCGCCTGCGGCCGGCCGCCTTTCACCGCGGCCCGCTGACCGGTGCCCTTGGTCATCACGCCGGACAGCAGTTGGTTCATGCCGTCGGCGACATCTTTGTCGATCACCCGCTTGCAGTTCGCGCTCGGCGGCTGCAGCTCCTTGCCGGCGGGGGTGGTGATCTTGCTGATGATGATCGGGTCGCAGTGGATGCCGCGGGCCGCGAACGTCGCGTACGCCTCGGCCATCGAGATCGGCGCGATCTCGACCGACCCCAGGGTGAACGACGGGTTGTACTGGTAGAAGTCGACCAGGTCCCGGATCTCACCCTCGTGGCCCGGCCGCAGGTCCATACCGGTGCTCTCGATGCCGAGCTTCTCCGCCATCTCGGTGGTCCGGCACAGCCCGACCTGCATCACCAGCTGGGCGAAATAGGTGTTCACCGACATCTGGATCGCCTTGTTCATGTCCATGTTGCCGTTGGTTCCGGTCGAGTTGGACACCTTCCACTTCTCCAGCTTCGCCTTGCCCTCACAGGTCTGGAACCTGCGGCCGCCCAGGTTGATCGTCTTCTTCGCGTCGTACTTCTTGGACATCGGGATGCCCTTCTCCAACGCGGCCGCAGCGGTGAACGCCTTGAACGTCGACCCCGCCTGATAACCCTCGGCCCCGCCCAGGCTCGGCGACGCCGCATAGTTGTAGTAGGTTTCGCCATTCTTCGCGTTGTCACCCATCACCGGCCGGCTCTGCGCCATCGCCAAGATCAACCCGGTGCCCGGCTGGATCATGTTCATCGTCGAGATGATCGGATCCGTCGGCGAGACGACCTTGCTCAGCCGCTGCTGCGCCATGTCCTGCACCTCGGGATCGATCGCCGTCCGGATCGTCAGGCCGCCCCGGTTCAGCAGGTTCTCCCGTTCGTCCGGCGTCTTGCCCAGGCTCGGTGACTGCAGCAGGGTGCGCCGCACGTAGTCGCAGATGAAGGGATACCGCGAACCCACGCATCCGTTCCGCGCCTTCTGCACCTTGCTCGGATCGAACTTCGTCGCCTTCGCCTTCTTCACCTGCTGCTGGGTGACCATCTTCAGCTCGGCCATCCGGTTGATCACGAAGTCGCGGCGGTCGCCGGCCGCGTCCGGCGCTGTGACCGGATTCACTCGATTCGGGTTCTGCACCAGGCCGGCCAGCATCGAGGCCTGCGCCAGCGTCAGCTTGTCCGCGGTGGTGGAGAAGTAGTGCCGCGCCGCCGCCTCGACCCCGTACGCACCCTGGCCGTAGTAGGCGATATTCAGATACCGCTCCAGGATCTCGTCCTTGGAGAACTTGTCCTCGAGCGCGATCGCGTACCGCAGCTCGCGGATCTTCCGCTGGAACCCGTCCGTGCCGCTGGCCT
Source organism: uncultured Actinomycetota bacterium (assembly GCA_963746025.1). Lineage (GTDB taxonomy): Bacteria > Actinomycetota > Actinomycetes > Propionibacteriales > Propionibacteriaceae > Microlunatus. The sequence continues at coordinate 165,512 of CAVUZU010000004.1, read as the reverse complement.
CGGTCACCTTCGCGATGCACGCCTGATTGAGCCGGCAGGACTCGACCAGCACCATCTTCACGTACTGCTGACTGATCGACGAGCCGCCCTGGGTGTTGCCACTCGACGTCCGCAGCAACGCCCGCAGGGTGCCGGTCAGGTCCAGCGCGCCGTGCTCGTAGAACCGATGGTCCTCGATCGCCAACTGCGCCTGGATCATCACCGGCGCGATCTTCTGCAGCGGAACGTAAACCCGGTTCTCCTGATAGAAGTACGTCAGCACCTCACCGTTGCCCAACAGCACCTCGGACCGCTCGGCCTGCGGCGGGGTCGCCAACTCCTCCGGCAGATCCTCGATCTCGCTCGCCGCCGCCCGCCCCGACACGCCCGCCAGCCCGGCGAACGGCACGAACAGGCCGGCGACCAGAACTCCGGCCAACACGCTCACCAGCACGAACATGGCCAAGGACGACGCGATAACCCCGGCCCGTCGGACGACGGCCCACATCTCTGTTCCCCTCACAACCGCAGCCACCAGCCCACCTTACCGACCGTTTCGGGCCGAGGAACGCCAGTGACCGCCGCACCGGCCGGCACAACAGCATCGACACCATGATCATCAGCGGACCGGGTGATCAACGCGGCCGGGTGATCGAGGTAAACAAGCGGTGAGCGGAAGAAGATCAACAAGCTGTTCCCGTCAGAAGCTCGGCTCTCGGAATCGACCAGGACCACCGACCTCCCCGTCGACGAAGTCGGCACGGTAACACCGACGCACGGTCATCGTCGCGGCCGGACGACCGACACCCGGGCAACGGATCTGCAATGTCGTCATAACCACGCGGTGGTCTAGTGCCCTGCGCCGGGAAGGCTCCGGGGGTTTCGCATTCGTGGTCGGACCGGGAGAGTTCTCGTATGCGACGCTGCCATTTCGGACTCCTGCTGGCCCTGGTCCTGACTCTCGTCCCTTCGCTCCGGTCGCCGGCCACCGCCGCTGCGGCCGAGCCGGTCCGGATCATGGCGATGGGCTCCTCCACCACGGCCGGGAGCATCCCCGGCGGCTACCGCAGTGATCTCTTTCACCTGCTCACCTCCGCGGGCGGCTCGGTGGACTTCGTCGGCTCGGTCACCGACGCCGGCCCGCCACAGCTCCCCGACCGTGACCACGAGGGCCACGGCGGCTGGGTGATCGACCACATGACCGAGGTCGCCGCCGACCGGATGCAGACGTATCAGCCGGACGTGGTGCTGCTGCACGCCGGCGCCAACGACGTCCTGCAGAACCTGAACCTCGACACCGCACCCGACCGGCTGGAGACGCTGATCAGCACTCTGCTGTCGGTGCGGCCGGCGGCGACGATCTATGTCGCGACCGTCGGGCCGATGGCCGATCCGGCGACCCAGGCTCGGGCCGCGACGTTCAACAATGCGATCCCGGCCGTCGTCGACCGGCTCGTCACGGCCGGGCACCCGGTCCGGTCCGTCGACTCGCGGTCGGCGCTGCAGCCCACCGACGTCGCCGCTGACGGCATCCATCTGACCCACAGCGGCAACTCCAAGCTCGCCGCGGTCTGGTACGGCGCAATGGCCGGCAAGACCCTGCAGCGGTTCGAGGCCGAGACCGCGCAGTTCACCGGCCTGGCGCACAGCGCCGCGACGCCGAACGCCTCGAACAACGGCAAGGCCGGCTGGCTCGACGACGCCGCCAGCTCCGCGACGATCACCGTCGACGCGCCGCACGCCGGAGACTTCCGGGTGTTCATCCGCGGTGGAAACGGCACCGGCACCGGCTGCTCGCACACGCTGAGCGTCAACGGCGCCGCCGGCCGGGTGATCGACTACCCGTCCTTCGGCTGGGAGAACTGGACCCAGCGGGCGCTGGACATCACCCTGCACGCCGGCGCCAACGCGCTCACCTTCACCCATCGCAGCTGTTTCGCCGAACTCGATTCGATCGACCTGGTCCTGGGCTGAAGCCGTGGGTCAGACGACAACCGACCGGACCTGAATCAACGAGATGGTCCGCCGGCAGTAGGTTTCGTCAGCCAGCAGGATGGGAGGTCTCCGGGGTGATCAACTCGACCTCGTTCTCGATCAACGCCTCCAGCAGGTCCGCCGGCGGCGTCGCGTCCGTCACCAGGTAGTCCGCACTGCTGAGCGCGGACACCTGGGCGAAGAGCCGGCGGCCGAACTTGGACGAGTCGGCCAGGATCGCCACCCGGGCGGAGCGGACGATCATCTCCCGCATCATCGCCGCCTCAGCGAGGTTGCTGGTGGTGTAGCCGGCGTCGGCGGACACCGCACCGACGCCGATCAGCGCCAGGTCGCAGCGGATCTCCAGATCGGTGTCGCCGGAGACCCGGAAGGTCGACGGTCCGACGGTGGCCAGGGTGGCCGAACGGACGGCACCGCCGAAGACGTAGAAGTCGCGGACGGCGGTCGGCGGCAGCGCCGGCGGCACCAGCAGGTTGTTGGTCGCGATGGTGAGATCACGGTGGTTGCGCAGCGCCCTGGCCAGGGCCAGCGTGGTCGTGCCGCCGTTGATGATGATCGCCGAGCCGTCCTCGACCAGCGGCGCGGCCAGCGCGGCGATCGTCTCCTTCTCGGTCTCCTGCAGGCTGAGCCGGGCGTCGACCGCACGATCGCTGCGCGGCGCCGTGGTGTGGCTGACCGCGCCACCGTAGGTGCGGACCAGCACCCCCTCCTCACTGAGCTGATCGAGGTCACGGCGGATGGTGTCGATCGAGACCCCGAACCGCTTGGCCAGCGCGCTGACGGTGACCTGCCCCGCTTCGGTGACGTACGCCGCCAACTCGGCCTTACGCCCGGCCGGCAGGTGCCGCTGCCGTTCCTCGGGATCGATGGCCATGGATTTTCCTCTCGCCGCAATGACTACCGGACCGGAACGGATCACTCAGAACGGCAGACTACCGCATCCACCGCATCGCTCGACGTGATCGATGCCGAACTGGACCCTCATTCTGCAGTAGTTATCCGGACTCTGCTTGCCTTGCCGCAGCATCTGGGGTTACTCTCGGCCCAGAACGGCAAACCATGGAACTTCCTCGACAAAGGAGTGAGGCATGACAGCAGGGATCGGCAGGCCGAGGGCACTGAGCAGGATTCTCGGAGCCCTCACGGCCGCCTTGGTGATGGTCGCTGCGGTCGGCTGTGGTTCGGGCACCGGATCGAACACGGCGAGCAACGGAACGGTGACGCTGGAATTCGCCCAGTGGTGGGCGCCGGAACTGCCGGACCGTGCCTTCGACAAGCTGATGGCCGAGTTCGAGGCCGAGAACCCGACGATCAAGGTCAAGCTGCTGTCGGCGCCGTACGCCTCGACCAAGCAGCAACTGGTCTCCGGCGCGGCGTCGCGGACGCTGCCCGACGTGATGGGCCTGGACGGCGCCTGGGTGAACGACTTCACCGAGCAGGGCGCGATCACCGACCTGTCGGCGCTGATGCAGCAGGCCAACTACGACCCCAAGGAGCTGGTCAGCCAGGTCCAGGTGGACGGCAAGACGACCATGATCCCGGTGGTCAACTTCGTCTACCCGATGTTCGTCAACCTTGATCTCTTGCAGCAGGCCGGCGTCGCTGAGCCGCCGAGCACCCGGACCGAGTTCCTTGACGCGGCGAAGAAGATCACCGCCCTCGGCGGCAACGTCAGCGGCTGGGCGTTGCCGCTGGACACCGCGGTGCCGAACGGTGCGCAGAATGATGTCATGTCCTGGCTCTGGGCCTCCGGCGGCAGCATGCTGACCCCGGACGGCAAGCCCAACCTGACCAGTCCCGAGGTGAAGAGCACCGTCGAATACGTCAAGAGCCTGAACGACGCCGGCGTGATCGCCCCCGGATCGTTGACCATGAAGGAACAGGACAAGGTCGAGAAGTTCACCAACGGCCAGGTCGGCATGGTGATCGACTCGCTGGCGCACATCAATCTGATCAAGAAGAACAACCCGAAGCTCGACTTCACCGTCACCGCGATCCCGGCCGAGGACGGCTTCACCGGCAAGCGCGGCATCCCCTACGCGTCGTGGGGGATCGGCATCTCCGACTCGACCGAGCACAAGGCCGAGGCGTTCAAGCTGGTCCAGTTCCTGCTCAGCAAGAAGGTCAACAGCGAGCTGAGCACGCTGGCCAACGGCTTCCCGGGCAACACCACGGCCAAGCCGGATCTGAGCGAGAGCGATCCGCTGTTCGAGCAGGCCTTCGAGCTCTATCAGCAGAGCCAGCCGGCCAACCAGTTCGTCGGGCTGCCGAAGTCGGAGGACCTGATGCGGTCCTTCGTCGAGCAACTGCAACTCGTGCTGACCAACAAGACGAGCATCGACGAGGCGCTCAATCAGGCCCAGCAGGCCTGGTCGTCGACCATCTGATCACCCCCGTCCGCGCGGCCGCGCCGGAACTCCCGGTGCGGCCCCGACCCGAGGAGCTGCGATGGACCCGCTGCCCGCCCAGCGCGGCGCGACGGTGACCGCCCCGCCGGTCGCGGAACCCGCCGCCGACCCCGCCCGGCCACCGGCCCGACGCCGGACCGGCATCGGCCGACTGGTCCCGTACGGCTTCCTCTCGCCGACCCTGATCCTGATCATCGGCCTGATGGTGGTGCCGATCGTGATGGTGGTGAGCTACTCGTTCCAGGACAATGTGATCGTCGAGCGGAACCCGGTCTTCGCCGGCCTGGCCAACTACGTGATCGTGCTCACCGATCCGAACTTCCTGGTCGCGTTGCGGAACACGATGATCTTCATCGGGGTGAGCACCGTCTGCCATCTCGTGCTCGGCCTGACCTTCGCCCTGATGCTCAACTCTCCCCTGCTGGGCGGGCTGGCCAAGGCCGTCTTCCGGGTGGTCTACATCCTGCCCTGGTTGTTCACCATCGCGGTGGTCGCAGTGATCTGGCGGTTGCTGCTGGATCCGTACGGGGTGATCAACTCCATCCTGACCGCGGTCGGCGTCCTCGACCAGGGCGTCGACTGGCTGGCCGACCCGAACACGGCGCTGTGGGCGCTGACCTTCATCAATATCTGGTCCGGCTATCCGTTCTTCATGATCAGCCTGCTGGCCGGGCTGCAGGGCATCCCGGCCGAGCTGTACGAGGCGGCGGACGTGGACGGAGCCGGCCCGGTGCAGAAGTTCGTCAACGTGACGCTCCCCCAGCTCCGGCCGATCCTGATCAGCATGGCCGTGCTCGACCTGATCTGGACCTCGCAGCAGTTCGCGCTGATCTGGATGACCACCGGAGGCGGGCCGCTGAACGTGACCGAGATGCTCAGCACCTTCACCTACAAGCTGGCCTTCAGCAGCTACGAGTTCGCCACCGCGTCGGCCGCCGCCGTGATAGTGCTGCTGCTGACGATGATCCTCGCCTTCGGCTACGTCCGCCAGCAACGGGAGCGGTGATCACCATGACGACGACCCGTAACCGTCGCCGGCTCGGCGCGAAGCTCGGCCTGATCGCCGGGCTCTGTCTCGGCGCGGTCTTCGCGGCCTTCCCCGTGCTGTGGATGCTGTCCACCTCGTTCAAGGCCAACGGCGAGGTGTTCCAGCTCCCGCCGCGGCTGATCACCGAGAGCTTCTCGGCGCAGGCCTATCTGGCCATCCTGACTGACCCGACCCAGGTCCGGTTCTTCCTGAACAGCTATCTGGTCGCGTTGTCGGTGACCGCGCTGACGCTGCTGGTGGCGATCCTGGCCGGCTACGGCTTCAGCCGCTACGAGTTCCCGCTGAAGCGGTCGATCAACGTGATCATCGTCAGTGTGCAGGCCGTGCCGCCGATCACCTTGATCATCCCCTACTTCGGCCTGGTCGTCGGGCTCGGCCTCTACAACACCTACCCGGGGCTGATCCTGACCCACCTGGTGTTCACGCTGCCGTACGCGATCATCATGATCACCGCCTACTTCAACACGCTGCCGCGCGAGCTGGACGAGTCGGTCAAGGTCGACGGCGCGACCGGCTGGACCGCCCTGTGGCGGGTGCTGGTGCCGATCTCGGTGCCCGGTTTGGTCGCGGTCGGGGTCTACACGTTCATGATCTCCTGGAACGAATACCTGTTCGCACTCACCCTGACCCGGACCGACGACATGCGGACCGTGCCGATCGGCATCCAGCTGCTGATGGGCCAGCACTCCTATGAGTGGAACCAGATGATGGCGATGAGCATCCTCGGCTCTATCCCGGTGCTGGTGCTGTTCCTGCTGTTCCAACGGCGCTTCATCGGCGGCCTCACCGCCGGCGCCGTCAAGACCTGATCACCCCCGAAGACCCCACCAAGAGGAGTAGGCCGCCCATGCTGATCACCGGAGACGCGATCCTGAAGGTCGCGCACGAGCACAACTTCGCCGTCCCCGCCTTCAACATCAGCGACTATGCGATGTTCAACGGCATCGTCGACATCTGCGAGCGGACGTCGGCGCCGCTGATCGTCGCGATCCACCCCAACGAGGTGCAGCACCTCGGCCACGATGTGATGCCGGCGTTCATCCAGCGGGCCCATCGCTCCGCGGTGCCGATCGCGATCCACTGGGATCACGGCGCCAGCTACGAGGAGGCACTGACCGCGATCAAGATCGGCTTCACCTCGGTGATGATCGACGGCTCGATGCTGCCGTTCGCGGAGAACCTGGCGCTGGCCGCGAAGGTGGTGCACGCCGCGCATGCCGTCGGGCTCTCGGTCGAGGGCGAGCTCGGCACCATCGGACAGGCGGACAACGACGGCGAGTCCGGCGCCAACGAGATCATCTACACCGACCCCGACGACGCGGTGACCTTCGTCGAGGAGTCCGGTGTGGACAGCCTCGCCGTCGCCATCGGCACCAGCCACGGACTCTTTCCGGCGTCGTTCAAGCCGGAGCTCAAGCTCGATCTGCTCCGGGCGATCAAGGACAAGGTCGACCGGCCGCTGGTGCTGCACGGCGGGTCGGGCAACCCCGACGACGAGATCGCCCAGTCGGTCAAGCTCGGCATCAACAAGATCAACATCTCCAGCGACATCAAGGTCGCCTACCATGCCAAGATGCGGGAGGTGTTGACCGATCAGGGGCTGCGCGAGCCGCTGGCCATCCAACCGGCCTGCATCGAGGCGATGAACGTCGTGGCGGCCCACAAGATCGAGCTGTTCGACGCCGCCGGCAAGGCCTCCCTGTACTGAGACCCCTGCTGACTGAGACCCGGTCCTGAGACCCCTGAACTGAGACGGAGCGCCGGATGACCTCAACCGCCGTGCTCGGCCTCGGCGGCTGCGTCGACTACGAGCTCAAGGTGTCCGGGCCGGTGCTGGAGGAGTTGATCACCCACTACCGGATCCGCCGGTCCGAGCTGACCACGACCGCGCCGGTGAGCACCGAGCGGGACCTGGTGATCTCCATCCTGGACTACCTCGGCCGGGGCGCCGGCGGCGAACACTTCGTCGCCGCCGCCGACGCGCTGGAGACGTTCGCGCAGCGGTTCCCGCGACGGATCACCCTGGGCGGGACGTCGGTCCGGGCCGGCATCACGATGAGCCGGCTGGGCGTCCCGTCCACGCTGCATCTGGTCAGCCTCAATGATCACGTCCGCCGACTGCTGCCGGCGGACTGCGACTACGTCAGCAGCGGCGACCGGGACACCCTCTATCCGCATCTGATCGTCCAGTTCGACGCGGGACTGCGGATCCGGGCGGCCGACGTCGACCTGACCGCCCCGTTCCCCAATCGGCTGATCTACGTCAACGACCCGGCCAACGACCAGCTCCGGCTCAGTGATCAACTCGGTGAGCTGCTCAGCCGGGCCCGGCTGTTCCTGATCTCCGGCTTCAACGCCATCCGGGACCCGGACGTCCTCGACCGGCGGCTCGCCACGCTGCACCGGCAGCTGCACCGGTTGCCGGCCGACGCCGTCGTCTACTACGAGGACGCCGCCTTCCACCAGGCCGGATTCAACCGCCGGGTCCGCGCCGCCCTGCTGGACCGGATCGACGTCTACGGCCTGAACGAGGAGGAGTTGCGGGCCTACCTCGGCCGCCCGATCGACCTGTTGTCCGTCCCCGACGTGGCCGGCGCCCTGGCCGAGCTGCGGGCGCTGATCCCGGGACCGATCCTGGTGCTGCACACCAAATACTGGGCCGCGGCCTTCGGTGACCGGGCCACCGGCTACACCGAGGCCTTGGACCGCGGCATCACCACCGCAGCCGCCCGCTACAGCTACGGCGACGACTACACCGATGATCAACTCCAGCAGCTACCAGGTCAGCCTCGGCACAGTGATGCGGTGATCTTCGCGGCCGCCCTGGAACGACAGCTGGGAGCCGAGGTGCGGTGTCGGCCCGGCTTCCTGCTCGACGTCGCGGAGCCCACCACGGTCGGCCTCGGCGACACCTTCGTCGGCGGCTTCCTCACCGCCCTGCCCGGCCGGCAGCCCACCGCCGAGTGACAGGATGCGTTCATGATCGAACGCGAGACCGACATCGGCACGGCGGACGGCCGGATGAAGACGTTCATCTTCCATCCCGAGAGCGACGGACCACATCCCGTGGTGCTCTACCTGATGGACGCGCCGAGCATTCGACCCGCGCTGAAGGAGATGGCCTCCCGCCTGGCCACGGCCGGCTACTACGTGCTGTTGCCGTACCTCTATTACCGCGGCGGGCCGTTCCGCGAGTTCGGCGCCACCGACGAGGACATGCACGCGCGGCGCGATCTGATGGGCACGGTCACGCCCGGCAACATCGTCGGTGACGCGGAGGCCCTGCTGGACTTCGCCGCCGACGACCCGGCCGCGCGCGGCGGAGCCGTCGGCGCCGTCGGATTCTGCATGAGCGGCGGCCTGGCGATCACCCTGGCCAAGGCCCTGCCCGAACGCGTCACCGCCGCGGCGTCGATCCACGGCGCCTGGCTGGTCCGCGACACCCCGGACTCACCGCACCTGGGACTCGAAGAGGTGCGCGGCGAGTTCTACTTCGGCTGGGCCGACCAGGACGACACCGCGCCGCCCGAGACCGTCCAGGTCATGCGGGACGCGTTGGACGCCGCCCAGGTCCCGTACACGCTGGACTTCCTGACCGACGCCGAACACGGCTTCGCCCCGCCCGGCGGCAAACGTTACAACCGCCGGGCTTCGGAACTGCACTGGGAACGTGTGCACTCCCTGCTCCGCCGCCGCGTGCAACGCTGACGCACCGGCGGAGACTCACGCACCACTTTCGCCATGCAGCCTGCTGAAGAAGCTGCTGGCCGACCGCGGCGCGCCCACTCCCTGATCTTCCGTATCCCACAACCGCCCGACCTCCTGTCTGGCGGGACTTCGGCATGCCCACTCACAAGGAGATGAAGCGTCGTGAACGCACAGAACCCACGTCCGTGAACGACACCGTAGCCTCGGTGAACTCCCCTCGGTGAGCCTTGGCTTTCCGGCGGGGCGTAGAGTCGATTGCGATAAATCGAACACTCGTACCATTCAGGCATGGGTAAGCGGGCGGAGCGAGCGGGCGGAGCGAGCACGACTATGGCGCAGGCCAAGCCGCACCCGCCACGTCTGGATTAACCGCGGTGACGAGCTGGAGCCGCTCCAGGACTATGTCCTGGACTGGCGCAGACACAGCTACAAGTGGTCGGCCTACGTGGTCTTCGTCGACGACTGCGAGCCACCTGTTGTGGTCCAGCAATGGATCTCGGCCGAGAGACTCAAGCCCGTCCGCCCACAGCAACACGAGATGCCCGCAAAGGGTGAGCTGAAAGGTCCCTACTGGAGCTGAAACGCCGACGCGCCCCATTCTCCGTGATGGAGGTGGGGCGCTTCTTCTCGTGGTGGGACTAGTCGTCGACGGGGCGCCAGCGCTCGTCGTACGCGGGCGGCACGATGTCACCCCACTCACCCGAGTCGATCGAGGCGACCTCGGCGACGGGGAACGCCGCCACTGCGATCGTGACTTCCTTCGGGTGGGTCGGGTTGGTCGCGGTGATCTTCGTCCACTCCGACTCCCGCTCCTCCTTCGAAGCCTCCACGGGGGTCTCGAAGACGTAGTACCCGTCCTTCGTCCGACCGTAGGTGAAGGCCGCGATCATGAGCACCGCTCCACTCTTCAGCGTCACCCGCCACGGGGACGGCACGCCACCTGGGATCTTCATGATCACCATTTCTCCTTCAGGGTGTCGAGGGCTTCGCGGATCTTCTTCTGAGCCTTCGGGTCCTTGTCGATATCGTTCTGCACCTTCCGCGGGAGTGGGTCCCCGTCCTTCGTCTTGAACTTGCCACTGCCCGAATATTCGTACCGCGTCGCGCCCGTCTTGTCATTCAGCTGCACGTGGAGGCTAGCGGGTGAGTAGCCGGGTCTTGGGTTCTCCAGGTCGATCCGCCACGGCGTCCTGCCAGCCGTCCCGTTTGCCACGGGTTTGGAGAAGCCGTACTGCTGCCCGTTCGCACCGAAGAGCTTTCCGTTGAACTTCGCATCCTTCTTGGAGCCGCCGGCCTTCCCGCTGCCCCCGCAGTCCTTCGGTTTAGCCTGGCCTCCACCGCTGCCACCCTTGCCCTTGACCCCGCCGTCCGGCTCGCTCTTCTTGGGGTCCTTCTTACCGGCCTGGGGCCGATCTGGCCCACCCTTCAGCCACTTCTGCCACGACGTGTTGTCGCCGTCGTCTGTCCGCAGCCCGGCCAGCATCCCGTCAGCCGTGATGGCCGCAGGCGGACAAGGTTTGCAGGCCCCGAGCGTCACCAGGCCTAACGACGCCACGGCGACCGTGACCAGAAAGGTCAGTAGCCGTCCTAGTCGATGCTCCTTCATCCCACTTCCTTCCCACAGTCTCCAGTCAGTCACGGCGTCAGCGTCCAAAGCTGCTCGCACGGCAACGGAGACAGATCTGCGGTGACCGCGGAGTCGAGGGTCACCCTGAGTCCGGCGAACCGCTTCCCGATGGCTTCGGCGTACCGCTCAGCCGCTTCGGCGCCGGCCCGGTAGTCGTGCAGTAGGTGGGGTCCGAACCAGAGCCGTACCCTGAGTTCCCGAACCTGGTCCCTGGGCTGGTCGACCCCCGGGCGGGTTGAGTCGTACGGTTGAGGTCCAGCCACCGGCTGCGTGTCCATGTCCGACAGGCTCGGCTGAGTCAGGGGGACATCGCGACGCCCGCGAGCGGACATGTGAAGGTCCTGCCCGGACATCTCGCGGACATCGCTTCCGGCGGTTGGGGTCGACCGACGACGCTAGATCCCAAGCGGGAGGGAGGCGACGAGATGGCGGAGCAGCACGCAACATTTCTGCACTGGCTCATCGAGCACGAGAACTGGACCATGGCGGCCGCAGCTGACAAGTTCCAGCAAATCGCCAGGGAAGCCCGAATCGACGCGACTATGAGCGAACGCCATCTTCGACGGATCGCGCGACGGAAAGAGCAGGACGGCATGCCGAGCGCTAGTACTCGGCGGGTTCTCTCGCTCATGTTCAGTCGGCCGATCGAGGAACTACTATCGCCCCCTTCCACGGATTTGGTGATACGAGCCGGCGCGAGCACCGGCTTAGGAGGAGAGGTCGACATGGCGGCAGAACGCGCAAGGGCCTTCGGCGCACGCGCCAACACACAGCTCACCGAGCAGGCGATGGAGCAGATCTACGATGAGGTTCGAACGCTCGCGACCGACTACCCACAGGTGCCGGTACTCCACCTTGTCCCGAGCTTGATCAAGGTCCAGGGCGACCTGATGGAACTGATCGAGGCGCCACGCCCCAACCCCCAGCACCTGCGGATGCTGTATTTCCTGACTGCCGTCACATCCGGGATGGTGGCCAAGTCATCGCATGATCTGGGCCGCCCGACGGCGGCGATGACGCAGGCCCGTACAGCGCTTCTCTGCGCTGAGCAGGCCGACCACAACGGACTCCGGGCCTGGATCAACGGCCTGGAAAGTATGTTCGCCTACTGGGCCGGTCGCCCGCGCGACGCCGTGCGGTATGCCCAGCGAGGGACCGAGTTCGCGAGCCGGGCCGGCTCCAGCGTCTCAGTCTGGCTGGACGTGAGCGAAGCGCGGGCCTGGGCAGCTCTGGGCCGAGCCGATGAAACGCGGGCAGCCATCGCCCGATCGGAATCCGCGATCGATGCCGTGCAGCCGGATGACCTCGATGACCTTGGAGGATTGTGCGCGTTCGGTCGCAGTCGCCAGTTGTACTACGCGGCTGACGCCCTGGCCTGGCTACCCTCGGAAGCTTCGGCTGCCGAACGGTACGGACAGGAGGCGGTGGCCGCCTACGCCGCGCACAGCGAGGACTGGGCCTTCAGTGACGAAGCCGGCGCAATGAGTGACCTTGCGATCGCGCGCGTTCAGCGCGGCGAAATCGATGGTGCGATCGAGGCGATTCGTCCGGTGCTTGATCTGTCGCCCGACCAGCGCATCCACGGAATCGCCGCATCCGTCCGACGCCTTCACGATGCCGTCGTCGGATCGGGCGCGACCTCGGTCGATGCCGTCGAACTGCAGGATGAGTTGGAGGATTTCCAGCGCACAGCGCTGCCGGCGGTTGGAGACCAGTGACCGACCTCTACCCGCTGACTCTGCAGGGTCAGAGCGTCCGCCTACGCGAGTTCACCACGGATGATCTTGACGCTGTGGCAGCCATCGTTGGCGATGACCGCGTCAGCACGTTCATGTCCTTCGACAGTCGGACCCGCGAACAGGCTGCAACGATGCTCGACGGCATCCTCGAACGGGCGAAGGCCGAGCCGCGTACAGAGTTCTACCTGGCAATCGAGCCGGCCGCCGGCGGGCCGGCCGTCGGCACCATCCGGCTCGCATTTAGTGGAGTCCGGGCATCCAAACTCGGCTACATGATCGACGCTGATCACTGGGGCAACGGGTACGCCACGGACGCTGTCCGCACCATGATCAAGTTCGCCTGGGAGGTCCTCGACCTCCACCGGATCACTGCGGCTGTCGGTCCCCAGAACGCGGCTTCACTCGCCGTGGTCAAACGCGTTGGCATGGCATACGAGGGCCGCCTACGTGATCATGTCTTCACCAACGGTGATTGGCGCGACTCCCTGTTGTACTCGGTACTTCGTGGCGATCTTACGAACTGAGCTGAATAGCCAATCCCGTGATGGCGATCCCGACAGCGATCGCCCCCGGCCAGGAGCAGCCAGGCAGCGCCCCGAAGCCTCAGGCGGTCGCCCGCAGACAGACGGATCGTGTTCATGATCATTTCTTGTCGTCCCCCAGGGCATCGCGGAATCCCTCGTCAAGGGGATCGATTTCGGTGGACTCGGAGTCCAGCAGGGCGTCAGAGAGCTTGTCCGAGTCGACGTCAGCCGGATCCTGAGCGGAACCCTGCTGTGCCTTCTCAGCCTCCGGATCCGGCGCGGAGGCGTCGGTGCTAGGGGAACTCTTGGCCTGTCCGGCCAGAAGCTTCACAGCCTTGGTCAGAGCCTCGACCGTGGCCTCCAGCTCGGCGACCCGCCGCTCAAGCACAACGAGCCAAGCCGGGCCGGGGATCATTCCCGAGTCACGGGGCTCCGAAATCACGGAGTGCATAGCGGCGGCGTACGCCTGGGCCTGCTGATGCAGTCCTTCTTGGATCTTGGCGAGACCCGGAGAAGTCGTTCATCAGCTCTTCGAGCCGTGCCGTATCGGATCGGCTGAGCCCGATCTTGTCGCGCAGGTTCCGCGACATCTCCTCGAGGATCTGCTGACTCCAGCGGATCTCGACAGCACCTTCATCAGCGACGTAGAGGAAGTAGTCGCGCAGCGTCCTGGAGAACAAGATGTTGGCGTCCGCCACGACGACGGAGATCGTCAATCGACGAGACCGATCTCGTTGGAGAACTCCGCAAGCGCCTCGGCCGCCTTCTTTCGGCGCAGCTGCCGAGCCTGTTGAAAAGTGAGGATCGCCTGGGCCGGGATTCGATGATGGGTGCCGGCCATCACGTGATCGATCTCGCCGGACTCGATGAGCTTCATCAGGGTCGGCCGCGACAATCCCAACATCGTTGCCGCCTCAGTCGTGGTGAACAGTTCCTTGATCGGGAGGACTACTGCACCTGTCTTGCGCTCCGCGTCCAGCAGGGCAAGGACCTTCTCCGCGCTCCTTCGAGGCAGACTGAGCGTCACCTTCACGTCCTCACCGGATTCCGCGAGTGCAGTGCGCAGCGCTTGGACATCGTCGGCAAGACTCTCGAACATTGCACCTCTAACAGGCTCAACTGATAGCAACTGCTCTAAGTGTAACTCTCGCCCGACCCGACCCGAGTAACCATGGCGGACACTGATCACTCAAGCCGATGAAGCTCCGGACCGGATCAGGAGGAGTGCTCCTCCGGCTTGTCCCAGAAGTAGCACTCCGGGTCGTAGACGGCCGGCGTCGGATGGATCCACGGATTGACCCAGCCGCCGAGGGTGAGGTTGTCCCGGCGCGGCACGTTCTTCAGGCCGTTCTTGATCACCATCACCTGCGGATAGTTGGTCACACAACCCATGAAGAACGGTCCATCGGAGATGTGCAGCTTGAAGATGTCCCAAACCATCCCGTGCCGCTTCAGCTCGTCCGGCTCCACTTTGGCCGAGTTGTAGAGATCCCAGAGCTTCTGCACCGGGCTGTCCGGCTCGGGCTCCATCCGTGGTGGGTGCCGCTCCCACGGATTCACGTCGAGTTCCTTCTTGTTGGTCTCGGTGCCCAGCTGCGTGTACCACTGGCCCTGCAGCGGCGCCCAGTGCGAGGCCTGGACCGGGACCACCCAGCCCGCATAGATCAGCGGGTGACCGTCGCCCACCTCCCAGTTGGTTCGCGACATCAGCTTGCCGGTCTTCCACTGATCGTCATAGGACTGCGGCGGGATCGGATTCTGCTTCAGGGTCAGGCCGACGGCCTTCAGGTCGGAGACCAGCTGCGCGTCCTTGCCGCGGTGCTCGGCCGACTCGTCGGCGTGGTAGTCGAGCCGAAGCTCGAGCTTCTTGCCGTTCGGCAGCTCGCGGATCCCGTCGCCGTTGCTGTCCTTGACGCCGAGTTCGTCCAGCATTGCGTTGGCCTTCTCCGGGTCGTACGCGATGTAGGAGTCCCGCCAGTCCGTGTAGAGCTTCTTGCTGGCATCGTCGACGTTGAACTCGACCGCCTTGGGGCTGAGCGTGCCGGTCGTCGGCTCACCGGTGTTGAAGTAGACCGACTTGCGCACCGCCTCCCGGTTGAACGCGTGCGACAGCGCCTGCCGGAACTTCGGCTGCCGGATCAGGTTCCGGACGTCTTCGTCGATGTAGTCGTAGTTGAAGAAGGTGATCGACCCGGTGCCCGAACCGCTGTCCCACAACACGATCTCGGTCCCGGCGTCGGCGCTGGCATCCCGGATCCCCTGCACGTCCTGCAGCCCGATCTGGTTGAACCAACCGTGGCAGTAGTCGACCGAACCCTGCTGGATCTGCAGCTTGCCGGCCTCGGCATCGGTGACCACGCTGAACTGGATCTCGTCGATGTAGGGAAGTTGATCACCGTTGGGCATCACCGCCCAGTAGTACGGGTTGCGCTGCAGCACCACGCCCTTGGAGTTGTCGAACGACTTGCAGGTGTAGCCGACCATGGTCGGGCAGTCCGGGTTGCGGTGCCAGTCCGCCTTCTGCTCCATCAGCCCGCCGACCGTGTCCCAGTTGTCCGGCACGTTCTTGCCGGTCTCGGGGTGGAACTGCTTCAGGTAGTGGCTGGGCATCATCCAGATCGGCCCGTTCTTGCCGATGTTGCCGTTGACCCAGGCCGCGATCTTGTCCGCGGTGAGCGGCGCGGGCGTGTCGAAGGTCAGCTTCAGCGTCAGCTCGTCGACGGCCTCGAACTTGGCCAGTTCGCCGGAACCGGACCGCGCGTCGTCGGGCGGGGTCTGGGCCATCTTCTGCTCCAGGACGAACTTCTCCCACCACCAGGTGATGTTCTCGGTCGTCCACGGCTCGCCGTCGGACCACTTCAGCCCCTTGCGGAAATAGAAGGTCCACTCCGACGCGTCGTCGTTGGACTCCCACTTCTCGGCCAGCCCGGGGCCGATGTCCTGCCCGTCGTTGAGGTAGCGCAGGATCGAGTGGCCGTAGAAGAACTCCCGGTCCGAGTGCGCGTTGCCGGCCCCCGTGGTGCCGAAGACGTTCATGTTCAGCCGGCCGCCGTAGTTGCCGGCCTCGACCCAACGGTGCGGCACGACGTACGGATTCTCCGGCAGCCGTTCTTCGACCGGCGGCAGATCCTCGCCCTCCAGGGCCGGCGCCTGCTGGAACTTCGCCGGCTTGGGCAGCGGCTCGGTCACCGACCCCTTGGCCGTGGACCCACCTCCGCTCGGGTTCTCCCCGCCACCTTCGGGGCTACCGCCGCCACCGCCGGAGCAGGCGCTGAGCGCGGCCCCGCCGGCGATCGCTGCCGACCCGTAGAGAAACGCACGTCGAGAGATCTGGGAGGCATCCATCTTTGGCCCTTCCGTCGTCGATACATCAGACGATCTCACAGCGAGGGAAATTGTCCCCACCCGGTGCCAGATCTGTCCGCATCGTGTCCCTTGAGTGCAGATTCGTTATCTGTCGCTAATCGACGACAAGTGATATTGTCGTCGGATGACGACATTTGCCGAACGGTCTACGGTGTGGCGTCCCGAGGATCTCGGACCCGTGTTGCGGGACAAGCGGATCGCAGAAGATCTGACCCAAGCCGAGCTGGCCGGGCTCGCCGCTGTGGGACGGCAGTGGCTGAATGCGTTCGAACACGGTGACAAACCCGGGGCCCGGCTGGACATGGTGATGCGCGTCATCGCCGCTCTCGACACCGCGGTTTCCTTGGGCGGACCTGACCGGCCGCCAGTGCCGGCCGGCACTGACGTCTCGTCCGACGCCGCGGCACCGTCGATCGACCTCGACGCCCTGTTGGCGGAGTTCGACCGATGAAGGCTCCCGACGACGTCCTCCAGGTCGTGATGAACGGCCGACAGCTCGGCGACATCCAGCGGATCAGCCGGCACCGGATGCGATTGCAGTACTTCGACGTCGACGCCGCAACACCGTTGTCGATCTCGATGCCCTTGTCCCGTCGACGCCATCGGGAGAAGGACCTTGCACCCTGGCTGGAGGGACTGCTCCCGGACCGGCCCGCGACGGTGCGGCAGTGGCGTCGCCAGTTCGGCGTGACCGACACCGATGCGTTCCCGTTACTGCGGCACGTCGGCGAGGATGTAGCCGGTGCAGCTCAGTTCGTACGGCCGGAGCGACTCGAGTCGGTCATCGAGGGCGAGGGAACGATTCGCGAACTCGACCGGACCCAGATCGCCGAGATGCTCCGTCGCGCCAGAGCGGACCTTCCGGTGTCGCCGGGATCGGCGCCCGGCGGGAAGTTCTCGCTGGCCGGAGCCCAGGCGAAGATCGCCCTGCACAAGACGCCACACGGGTGGAGCGATCCATCCGGTGCAATCCCGTCGACGCACATTCTCAAACCGGCGATCCCCGGCAGGGACGACCAGGACCTGGTCGAGCACGTCACCATGCGAACTGCTGCGGCGCTTGGGTTGCGAGTCGCCAGGACGACCGTCACAGAGTTCGAGGACCTGCGGGCGATCGTGGTCACGCGGTACGACCGGGTCAACCGTGACACCGGCTGGCTCCGGGTCCATCAGGAAGACATGTGCCAAGCGATGGGGTTGTGGCCGAGCCGGAAGTACGAAGCTCAGGGTGGGCCAGGAGCGGAGACCGTGGCGCGGCTGATCCGGCTGCACTCGACCGGACCGGAGGGAGCCGACAATCGGCACTTTGCCCAGGCGCTGGTCTTCAACTGGGTGAGCTGTGCCACCGACGCCCACGCCCGAAACCACTCCCTGCTCCTCAGCGGGAACTCTGTCCGCCTGGCACCGCTCTACGACCTGAACTCCCATCTCGCCTATTCCAACGGCCGCGGAATCGATCTCTCCATGAGTATCCTCGGCACCTTCCGCGCCGATCTGATCACCGGCCGCGACTGGGCCCGTTTCGCTCCAGCCCTCTGCGTCGATCCTGATTGGCTGTGCGCCGAGGTTTCGCGTCAGGCAGCCACGATCGTGGATGCGCTCCGCGACGCCATTGATGCCGCCGAGCCGCCTCGCAGCGCACACGAGACGCTCGAGCGGCTGCGGAGCAACGCCGCCGTCTGGGCCACGATGATCACGACCCACGCCGCCCGATGATCAACAGAAACGCCGGCAGCCAGCGCCACTGAAGCCCAGGTCAGCGAGCCAGCCAGCCGCCGACGGTGGCTCGGTGCTCTATCTGGCCACCCACGACTACGAGGACGGCGGCTACTGCGCCTATCAGGTGGG
This sequence comes from uncultured Actinomycetota bacterium, assembly GCA_963746025.1. Lineage (GTDB taxonomy): Bacteria > Actinomycetota > Actinomycetes > Propionibacteriales > Propionibacteriaceae > Microlunatus. The sequence continues at coordinate 147,270 of CAVUZU010000004.1, read as the reverse complement.
GCGCCGGCGACCGACACACATGACCGCCCTCGGCAAGCCCTGCTGGCCGAGTTGACGCCGGCTGAGGTCGACCAGTTGCTGCCGGAGCAGTTGTCAGCCGCGACCGAGCACACGGTGACCGATCGCGGCCGGCTGCACCAACAGCTGGACCGGCGCGGGACCGAGGCTGGGCGATGGAACGGGAGGAGGGCGTGCTCGGGATCGCCTGCGTGGCAACGGTGGTGAGCTATCGGATCCCGGCTACCGACGCGATGAGCTGCACCCCGCCGGTCGAGATCGCCGATCATCCGGATCAGCTGAAACAGGTGACCGATGCGCTGATCGATCATGCCCGCCGGCTGGAACGCACCCTGCGCTCCGAAGGATCCGGTGATCGGACCAGCACCGGGTCGCCGTCGTGGCCACGGCCGCTTTCCCCCTGAGTGTCAGCCTGGCCCGCGATGACATCATCGTCGCTGTGACCTTGATGCTGGACCCGTACACAGAAGTCCTGGCGAGCATGCCGGCCGACCGGTTGGCGATGATCGTCCGTAATCGGAGCGACGTCCGGGTCCGGCCGGCCCCGCGCACGTTCGATCAACTCTCGCAGCGACTGTTGGCCCCCGGGCAGCTCGGTGCCGCCCTCAGCCGGGCCAACCGGGACCAGATCGCCGTCAGCCAGGTGCTGGCCAGCCTGGGTGGCAGCAGCCCGGCAGATCGGCTCGCCGCCGCCTTGGACACCACCACCGACGTGGTGCTCCGACTGGGGTCTGAACTGGAGCTCAGCGGTCTCGGCTGGACCTCGGGCGAGCAGCTGCACCAGCCGACGATTCTGACCGACCACTGGCTCGCCGACATCGGTGACTGCCAGCCGGCCGAGATCATCGCCCGGAAGGTCCGGGTGGACGAGTTGCGGCGAATCGTTGCCGGCCTCGGTATCGACGTCGCCGGACTGACCAAGCCGCGCCTGGTCACGGCGCTGAGCAGTTGGTACGCCGATCGTTCCAGGCTCGAGGAGCGGATCCTCGCTCTGGACTCGGCCGGCCTCGATCGCCTCCGGTCGGCAAGCCTGGACAGCTTCGTCTTCTTCGGCCTCGCCCGGCTCAGCCCGACCGAGGAACGGTTGATTGCCGCAGGGCTGATGCTGCCTGCGGTCCACAGCCCGGTGATCCCACGCGAGGTCGCCATCGCTGCCTGGCTGCTCCGTCAGAACGCCACCGTCAGTGGCCCACCGGACCTGCCGCGGGTCACCCGGCCGCCGGCGGACCCGGCCGGATCCGATGAGTTCGCAGTCTCCCTCACGCGGGTGCTCGATCAGGCCCTGGTCCGGCCGCTGACCCGACTCAAGCGCGGCGGCGTGACCCGTCGAGACCTGACCCGGATGATCGCCGATCTCGACCTGAGTGAATCGCTGGTGAGTCTCTGTCTGGAGGTGGCGATCGAGTTGCGGCTGCTCGGCCTGACCGAATCGGGCTACTCGACGACCGATCAGTATCCGGGCTGGCGCGATCGCCCTCTCGCCGAACGCTGGGCGAGTGCCGCGCTCGCCTGGTCCGCGCTGCCACACCTGCCCACGGCCGGCGATGATCATGGTCCCGTAGGTTCGGGCGATGGCGACCCGCGCGGCGGATTGCTGCGGGCGGCCACCTTGCGCGGCTGCCCGCCCGGCCATTCGGTCCCGGCCGCGGTGCGACAGCTCGACTGGTACGCGCCATTGGTCGAGCCGTCGCCCGAGCTGGCGGCGGCCGTGCTGGCCGAAGCCGAACTCGTCGGCGTACTGTCCGGCGAGGGCTGGACCGATGCCGGGGTGGCCCTGATCGAGAGCATCGGAACCGACGACCCGGCGGCGGAGCTCGCCGGCAGGTTGGACGCCAGACAGGTCGTCGACGAGGGCCGGCTGGTGCTGCAGGGTGACCTGACCGCGATCATCACCGGCGAGCCGCCGTTGGCGATCATGGAGTTGCTGGCCGCGGCCGCCGACTGCGAGACCAGGGGCGCGGCGAGCACCTGGCGGTTCAGCGCGGCGAGTGTCCGGCGCGGCTTCGACCAGGGCTGGACGTCCGAAAGCCTGTTGGCAGAGCTCGAGCGATCGTCTCGGCACAGCCTGCCCCAGACACTCCGGTTCATGATCACCGATGTCGCCCGGACGTACGGCGCGGTCACGATCCGGCCCGCCCTCAGCTGCCTGGTGGCCGCAGCACCTCTGGTGGCCGAGTTGTTGGCCGCCAAGCCGCTCCGCAAACTGGGACTGATCCAACTGGCGCCGACCGTGCTGGCCAGCACCACCCCACCACGGGACCTGCTGGCCGCCGTGCGGGCGGCCGGACACGCGCCGGTGCTGCACGACGAGACCGGCGCCGTGCTGGTCGATCGCGGCACCCGCGACCAGCCGGCCGCTCAGCCCGCCCCGGCCGTGCAGTCACCGACGCCGCTACCCGTCGACGAACTGCTCGCCCAACTCGCCAACGGCCAGGAACTGCCCGACACTGAGACACTGCAGCGGCTCCGGACCCTGGACCACCGGCTCAACGAGAGCGAGCTGATCTTGCTGGCCGACTCGATCGATCAGGGGACCGACGTAGTGATCAACTACCGGAACAAGCAAGGAAACTACTCGACGCGAGCCATCAGGCCGACCTCGATGTACGGCCGCTGGGTGGTCGCCTATTGCCATCTGCGCGACGCGGAACGGGAGTTCACGATCGGGAACATCGTCAACCTCTGGCTGCCTTGAGCAACACCGCCGGATGGCTGGGTCCGTCTCCGATGACGGCGCGGATCCTCAGGCACGGCTGGACCGTGCGGGAGGGCCGGCGATCATCGAGTGGTGAACTATCGACGCAAAGAGCCACTTCCGACGTCGTTACCTCACCACTCGACGACCATCAGCCGACCAAGCGGCCGGCGTCGTCAAGATCTCGGCGCCGACCACGCCGTCGAGGTGGCCGACATCGACCACGACGCCGCGCCCGTACGTACCGGCCGCCCGACCGGGCGTGGTGGCTCAACGACTTGCAAGGTCAAGCGCAGGCGGCGGCGTCCGGGTCCCAGCGGTTGAAGCGACGATCGGTCGGGTTCGCCGAGGCGGCGCGAGCCTCGTACCAGGAATCGGCCCAGGCCTGCGGGTCGCGCAACTCGGCACCGGGGTCGGCGGCGCTGCGGGCCACGAAGCCCGGATAGGCGTCGCGGCCGGACGGCTGACCGATCGGTTGGTAGCGCAGGTCAAAGCTCCAGCGGAGATGATCACTGATGTTGCGGTGCGCGGCGTGCGGGGTGCGCTTGTGCATGAACAGCACGTCGCCGGCCGCCATGGCCAGATCGACCGTCTCGCCGCCCAGGTGGATGCCCGGGATCGCCAGGCCGCCGATGCCGCCCCGTCGGATGCCCATCGGCGAGTTGCCCGGGCAGTGCGGCAGCACCCCCTCCTGGTGCCGGCGCGGCTTCACCATCAGGCACCCGTTCTCCGGGTTTGTGTCGCCGAGCGGCAGCCACACCGTGACCAGCTCGGTGTCGTCGGCGTCCTCGGTGATCACGCCGTTGTCCTGGTGCCACGGGGTGGCGACGTTCTTCGGCCGTCCGGTCTCCGGATCCGGCGGCATCAGCTGCTCCGGCACCTTGAGCCGGACGTGCTGCACCGGGTTGGACCAGATCTCCGGGCCGATGATCGACTCGATCACGTCCAGGATCGCCGGATTGCGGAGCAGGGAGAAGATCGACGGCCCGACCCAGATCGGCGTGTCCGGTTTCGTCCCGCCCTGCGGCAGCGAGAAGTCGAAGTGCTGGGTGTGGTCCCGGCCGCTCTCGGCGAACACGGCGTTGAGCCGGTCCGCGAACGGGAGCTCGGCATAGGTCGAACTGATCACGCCCTCGGCGTGCAGTTGCTCGGCCAGGTCGTCGAGGACGCCGGCATATTCGTCCAGGATCGGTGCAAGATCATCGTCCGGGTCGAGCAGCGCCCGCTTGAGGAGAAAACCCTCGGTCTCGAAGTGGTCCAACTCGTCGGCAGTCAGTGTGCCGGTCATGATCACCCTTACGGTCGGGCCTGCAGACGCGCAGGATCCGCGATGTTCGTACGAAGTTATGTCGCGGATTCCTGCCCGTCAATCGATTGCCACGATCCGGCCATCCTTTCCGTTCTGGTCGCTATCGTGGCCGGTGGGTGCGGATGCCCCTGCGGCGGTGAGGCCGTGCTGCTGCTCATGGTGGTCGCGGCTGTGGTGTCGGTGACGCAGCTGGCGGTCTGGAGCAAGGCGGAAAGGCGGCATCGTGTGGATCGATGAGAACGGGGTGACGCACACCGCGTGGGTTCCGCCCGAGTCGATCTTGGGCGAGGAGGCCGTCGCCGCGCTGCGGGCGGTGCCTCGGGCGACGGCCGACGAGGTGATCAGCGAACTCGACGCGATCGCCCTCTCTGTGGAAGAGGCGGCCAAGGCCGCGGCCGGACCGGGCCCGAGCGATCCGGAACAGGCCGATCTCGACCGCCTGCCCTACCCGCCGACCTTCCCCGGCCTCCTCCCGCGGGCCGACCAGGAACTCTCGGCGTCCGTGCTGCAGTTTCTGTCGGAGGTGCCCGCCGAGTGGCGGTACGAGGCGATGGAGGCCGTCTACGACGTGCTGGAGCCGCCTCCGGTGGCCGAAGGCTGAAGCCCTGCCGGCCTAGGACTTTTGTCCCTCGAAGGCGGGAGCCGGCTGATCGAACAGGAACTCGTACGCCTTCGCGATCTCGGCATAGACCTCATCCTCGGTCTCGACGTCGAGATACGTGTCGGTGATGTCGTAGAACTCCTTGACGGTGATGCTGCGGGTCCGCAGCAGGTCGGCCAACCCGACCTGAACCCTTTCTCGATAGTCGCCCGGGACGTTCCACAGCGTGTGCCGCTGCCTGTCCTCGAGGCCGGCCATCTCGGGATCGAAATATGCGCCGAGGAAGTCCTTTGCCTTCTCGTCCAGCTGCATCGTAGTGAGGCCGTTCCTTTCATCGACTTCTCCTGTCGGAGCATTTCTGATCATCGTGATCGTGAAGTGAGTCAACAGCGCGGGCTAGGAACTGCGTCCCTCGAAGGCCGGAGCCGGCTCATCGAACAGGAACTCGTATGCCTTCGCGATCTCGGCATAGACCTCATCCTCGGTCTCGATCTCAAGATCGGTGTCCGTGATGTCGTAGAACGACTTAACTGTAAGACTCTGGGAACGAAGCACCTGTGCCAACCCGGACCTCGCAGCACCACGGTGCTCGTCCGACAATCTTCGGATGCTCCGTCGAAGATCATCCTGTTCCCCAGCCGTTTCAGGCGAAAAGAACGCCCACAGCAATTCCTTCGTCCTCTGTTCCATCGCGTCTCCTCTGGTCACGAGCCTGCAGCCGGCTTCGGGAAAAGGGGCCTATTCAGTAGGTTGCCGTCCTCATCCACCTTGTAACTCGCCTGTATCGTCCCGCCCGTGAAGTCGACCTCCTGGTATCGGCCGGGCGCGTCTGGCTCATGACGGAATCCTCGCATGCGAGATTCGGCTTCCTTTCCCAAGACTTCTTCGATGGTCGCCTCGGGCGCGGGCCGCCCTTCGGCCACCGCGATCTTCCGCAGGTATACCTCGGCCTTGACGTAGTCCTCAGCGTTTCCGAACGCGGTCGAGACCGCACCGCAGTGGTGTCGGCCCCCGTGCACGCCGTCGGTCGTCGTCCCCGTCATTGGGTCGATGTGATCACGAGACTTCACCTCACCGTTCGGCTTCAGTACCGGCTTACCATCTGGACCGACCACGACGGTTCCCAGCCGGTCCCGCAGCGGCCCGTTCGGCGGATCCAGGTGACGCTGCGGGCCATGCCCTTCGGGTCGAAGCTCCGCCACACGCCGATCCGCGTCCGACAATTCCGTCTTCCGCTCATCCGGAGCCTCGCGGTCTGACGACTTCGGGCGATCGGCCTCGGCCGGCTCGGAAGCCCGGCCGAGAAGGCGCCGCGGTCTCGTCGCCTGATGTTCCTGGACCGCCGACGCCAAGTCCGCATACGCGGCTCTGGCCTCCTCCAGGCTCTTCGCCCGTACGTTCTCCTCCCGATACCCCGCCCGGTCGGAACCGGGATCGGCCCGTTCCACCCGCTCCGGATCCTCCGGCTCGACCCGACCCTTCTCCATCACCGACCACCTGCCGCAACAGCCAGCCGCCTGATCGGCCAGTCGAGGTCGACGAAATCCGCCAGCAGGCCGGCCAACCGAGACGACCAGGCAGGATCAGCCACCTGGCAGCCGACCGCATTCTCAAGCCGTGACGGCTCGTCGACGCCGTGCAGGACCAGCCGCGGATCGGTCACCTCCGAATGGTCGGTGATGCACCACCGGCGGCAGCCCTCGTCCGTGCAGGCCGACTCGTTGCCAACCACCCAGCGGTTCATGGCGTCGCTGACATGCACCGCAAGATCATCGGGACTCAGCCGAGTCGCGAATGGCTCGGTCCGTGCAGCCACGGCCGCATCCACGGCATGCGACAGGGTGCATTCCCGGTGTCGCGATCCGAACCGGCCCAAGGCGTCCAGCAGGTCACTGCCCGGGACCGGCATCGGCTCGCCGATCAGGTGAGCCGTCACACTGAGCTCGGCCCACACCACCAACACGGGTTCCGATTCCAGCTCCCGCTCGGCGTACCGAATCTGTCGCATCGTGCACGGATCCGACCGGCACGCGCCGCCACAGGTCGCGCTCCGCGCCACAACCAGCGACCTCGCAGAGACGTGCGCGTTCGAGCCCACCCCAGGAATCTAGCGTCTCCGGAACCGGTGGCGCAGTCGCTCTCTCCCCCATCGGATAACCTGCCCGCTCGGGACTCTTGGCGTTGTCTGTCGCAGCGGCGCCGATCTGCGACGGCCGTACGGGAGGAATCGCCATGACCGATCCGGTCGCGAGCATGCTCGAAGCCCGGGAGGCGATGGGCAACGCCACCTGGCTGCTGCTGCGGCAGGAGAAGTGGGCGCCGATCATCCTGGCGACGCTGTCGACCGTCTTCGACCGGGGTCAGCATCAGATGCCGTCGGAGGATTTCCACCACCAGGTCAGCCGGACGTTCGACACCCTGCGGGAGCAGGTGGACGATTTCCCGGTCGCGGCCGATGACCCCAAGGCTGTCCGTACCGCCTGCAAGTCGTGGGTGGACAAGGGCTGGCTGCTGCGGCACACCGAGGCCGGCGGCGGCGAGGTCTATCGGATGTCGTCCGAGGCGCGGGAGGCCATCCGGATCGTCCAGTCGATGACCAACACCCGGGCCGCGGTGAGCGAGTCGCAGGTCCGGGTCGTGCTGGAGCGGGCGCAACGGTTGGCGCTCAAGGCGACCTCGGATCCGACCGAGCGGATGCACAGCCTGCGCGGCGAGATCGCCCGGCTGGAGCACGAGTTGGGCAGGCATCGCGCGGAACTGGAACGACTCGAGGAGGGCGGCCCGGTCGATCTCAGCGACGACGAGGACGTCCACAACGAATTCCTTCTGCTGCGCGACGACATCGACCGGCTGCCCAGCGATCTGAAGCGGGTCGAGGAGTCCTTCCACGCGCTGGCCCAGGAGCTGCTCAGCGCGTTCTTCTCCGAGACCCGACCGCACGGCGAGGTCGTCGCCGAATATCTCGGCAAGACCCGCAACCTGGCCCAGTCCGACCGCTACGGCCGCGGCTTCCAGCAGGCCAAGCGACTGCTCACCGATCCGCTGGAACGTCAGCAGCTGCAGGCACACATCGCGACGATCCTGACCCACCCGTTCGCGGCCACCTATCTGTCGCCGCGGGCGCAGGCCGATCTGCGCGGCACGGTGCACCTGATCGGCGACAGCGTGTCGGCCGTGATCGAGCAGCGGCGCGGCATGACCCGCCGGCTGACCTCGTTCATCCTGTCCAACGACACCCAGCGGGAGCGCGCCCTGGACGACGCCCTGCGCACCGCGCAGGCCCGGCTTCGCGAGTGGGGCGCCGAACACGGGCCGCGGGCCGCGGTGCGGCTGCCGATCGGTCACTACGCCCTCGATCAGGATGACCCGGACGGCCCGGTGATCGCCGGCGGCGAGGTCGGCATCGCGGCCGTGGCGACGCTGCGGGAGAAGCCACGCCAACAGCGGGTGCCGACCTCCTTGACCCCGCTCGCCGAAGCCCGTGGTGAAGGGCCCGGGGAGTTCTCGGCCGACGAGCTGCGGTCCAAGGGCGGCCCGTTCTATCAGGAACTGTCCGCGGCGATCCGGCGGGCGACCGTGCGCGGCCGGGTCGCGGCCTCCGCGGCCTTGTTCAACGGGCTGCCCGATCACCTGCGCCGCCCGGTCGACCTGCTCGGCCTGCTCACCCTGGCGACCGAGCAGGGCGCGTTGCGGCCGGGGCTGCCGGTCGAGGAGTATCACGCCGTACGCCCGGACGGGTCGGAGGTCACCTTCCTCGGCCCCGCCCTGACGTTCGTCGATGTGATCACGGTGATGGGGACGTGAGGGTTTCGTTCCCTGAGCTTGTCGAAGGGCAAGCCCGATCCGATGAGGCGATACAGCTGAAGAACGGGAGTTCGGCCAGATGACCGACCTGCAGACCGAGGGCGACGTCGACATGAACCTCGACGATGATCTTGACGCCGAGCTGGAGATCGACGACGCCGGAGATGACCGGATCTATTTCGACGGCGACACCGGGACTCTGCGGCTGATCACCCGCAAGGCGCTGGTGCTGCTGCTGAAGCGCACCCACGTTGCCGCCTACCGCCATCAGCGGGAGTTCCAGGCCATCGTCGATGATCAGGACGAGCTCCGGTCCCGGCTGAACGACCTGTTCCTCGAGTTGATCATCGACCCGATCAATGAGGTTGCCTACAAGCGTCAGGCCGGCCAGGAGCTCGGCCGCCCTTTCCCGACGTTGTTGATCAACCGGAGCTACACCCGGGACGAGATCGCCGTCCTGCTGCGGATCCGCGACGTGCACCACCGGGCGAAGCGCGATGGCGAGGAGGCTGCCTACGTCGAGCGCGCCGACCTGCTCGAGTCGCTGCGCTACATCCGGCCGCCCGACACCAAAGATCAGGTACGGGCCGACGCCGTCGCCGTCCGGGCGATCGAGCGACTGACCGAAGACCGTTTCCTGCAGGCCACCGACGACCCCGACCGCCTCCGCGTCTCACCGGTGATCGAAACCCTGCTCACGGTCGAACAGCTCCAGGCCTTCTCCGACGCGCTCGCCGCCGACGACGTGTCTGAAGCAGCCGAAGCGCCTGAGGCTCCTCACGAAGATCGCGAAACCTCGGCGCAGGAGCTCGAGGCCGCGACAGAGGATCACGATGATCTTGCCGACGACTCCGATGACGCACCCAGCGAGGATGTCCGATGACCGACCTGGATGAAAAGACCGCCGCCGAATCGGAAGCGGAGGCTGGAGTTTCGTTCCCTGAGCCTGTCGAAGGGCAGGCCGGATCGGGCCATCCCCCACCATCCGACGACATCGACCAGCTCGCCCCCACCGAACAGGACGCTCTGCTCCGCCCGATCGATGATCGCAACCAGCAATGGCGAGCCGAGGCCTTCCTACTCTGCAATTGGGGCGGCTTCGACGGCGTGCATCGCATTGATCTTGATCCGGAGTCGACCCTGATCTCCGGCGCGACCGGGGCCGGCAAGTCGACCGTTCTGGACGCGTACACCTGTCTGATGCATCCCAACAAGCCGCTCAACTCGGCCTCCAACGAGACCGGCGCCAAGACCCGCGGCGAGGGCATCCGCTCGCCGCTGACGTACGTCCGCGGGGTGTATGACCACACGGAGCAGCCGGACGGCTCGATGAAGCCGCTGGCCCTGCGCGGCCTCGGCGCGGACACGTGGTCGTGCATCGCGATGGTGTTCGCTTCGACGACCGGCGCCCGCTTCACCCTGTTGCGCCTGTTCTATGCGCCGAGCGAGGCAACGAAGGTCGGTGAGATGCAGGCCCGGTTCGCGACGTATACCGGCGGACTGCGCGAGCACCACGTCCTTGATCAATTCGAGCCGTTGGCCGTGAAGTCGTTCCGCAAGGACCTGATGGAACGCGCCCTGCCCGGGCTGCGGATGGTGACCCCGGGCGACTACGCCGACCAGGCGCAGCGCCAGCTCAACATCGGTTCGCATCAGGAGGGTGGGGCCAAGGCGCTGCGGCTGCTCTACGACCTGCACGCCGGCTCGGCGGTGACCAGCGTCGACGCGTTGTTCAAGCAGTTGGTGTTGGAGCGGCCCAGCACGTTCGCCGTCGCCGACGCGGTGATCGGCTCCTTTGATCATCTCGACGAGATGCACCGCGAGATGCGCGACAAGGAGAAGCAGGCCAAGATCCTGGCCGAGATCGAAGATCATCACACGGCGCTGCGCGCGGCCCAGGACGAGATCGAGAACGTCGACACGCTGCGGTTGCGCGACCCGGACCGCTCGCCGTACCTGCTGTGGGCCGAGACCCGCAAGGACAGACTCTTCGAGGCGGCGATCACTCAGGCGGCGGAGGCCGAGCAGGCCGCCAAGACGGCGAAGGCGAGTGGGACGACCGGGTCCGCGAGCTGACCACCCAGGTCAAGGAGAAGCGGCGCCAGTGGGCTGATCTTGGTGGCGCGGAGATCGAGGCCCTGGACGCCACGTTGGAGCGGCTGCAACTGCGGCTCGGCCAGATCGAGCACTCGCGCGGCAGCTACGAGCGCGCGACGCGCGATGTCGGCATCCCGATCCCGCGGACCGAGGAGGAATACGCGGCGGCGCAGAGTCACGCCAAGGCGTTCCTGGCCGGCTATCCGAGGAGGAACAGCGCCTGCGGCAGGCCGTCCGGGATGCCACGCTGCGGCACGGCGAGCTGAAGAGCCGCTGCGAATCGGCGCGGAAGGAGGAAGCCGAGCTGGCCAAGCGGGACGGCAACATCCATCCCGAGCGGCACCGGATCCGGGTCGAGTTCGCCCAGGCCGCCGGCCTCGCCGTCGAGGACCTGCCCTTCGTCGGCGAGTTGATCGATATGACCGAGGAGTACGACGCCGAGTGGCGGGTCGCGGCCGACGCCGTCCTCGGTGGCTTCGGCAACACGCTGCTGGTCGACGAACGCCGCCGGGCCACGCTGCGCGGCGCGATCGACTCCCTGCGGGTGCCGCTGCGGATCGACTACCGCGGGGTCGCGGTCGCCCTCGATCCCCCGCCGCCCGCCGGCCCCGAGACCCTGGCCGGCCGGCTCCGGATCAAGCCCGGCAGCCCGTTCGAAGGCTGGCTGCGGAACCACCTCAACCACGAGTTCGCCTGGGAGTGCGTCGATCGCGCCGATCAACTGGGCGACGGCGACGTGCCGCGGGTGACGCGTGGCGGCCAGACGCAGCGCCGGACCCGCGGCGCCCACGGCGGCCACGGCCGCCGCACCATCGGCTTCTCCAACGAGGAACGCCGAGCCGAGCTGCGCGAAGAGATCGAACGGCTCGAGCCGGAGATCCAGGAGCTCGAGACCTACCTCGACACGACCGAGAGCGAGAGAGATCGGCTGGTCCGGCGCCGGAGCGGCTGCGACTACATCGGCCACACCAGGTGGGCCGAGATCGACGTCGCCGGCGCCCGGGCGGAGATCGACGACTACAACAAGACGAAGGCGCAACTGCTCTCGTCCAAGGACACCCTGCAGGCCCTGACCGAACACCTGGCCGAGCTGGATGCCGAGCGCGAGAATGCGCAGAAGCGTTCCTGGGAACAGGAACAGATCGGCACGGACTGTGAACGCAAGCGCGGCGACCTGACCGAAGGCGCCGACCGCCTCCGCGAACACCTGTGGGCGATGCAGGACGACGAAACGATCATGATCACCGATGATCAACGGGCGCTGCTCGATCAGGCCCTGGCCGACAGCAGCTGGGACGGCCGGCTGGAATCCTTCGACGAATACGTCGAGATCCGCGGCACCCTCGGTCACCTCCCGCGCGAGCTCGCCAACAGCCAGAGCGTCGCCCAGAGCCGCCTCGAGGCCGCGGCGACCGGCCTGACCAGCGCCTTCGCGGCGTTCCAGAACGAGTGGTACGACCCCAACCGCGGTGCCGGCCTGGCCGCGTACGAGGACTATCTTTCGATCTTGAAAGACCTGCGCGAGCAGGGTTTGAGCGAGCAGCGGCAGGACTGGGCCCGCCAGGTGATCGAGTGGGGCGGCGAGGACCTGATGACCTTGCACAACGCCTACGACCGGACCCACCACGAGATCGAGGAACGGCTCCGCCCGATCAAGCGCATCCTCGGCGAGATCCCCTTCGGCGAAAGCACAACACTCGACATCAACAGCTCCGCCCGTACCCCCGGCGTCGTCGTGTCGTTCAAGAACTCACTGCGTACGCTCGCCAGCGGCTCCATGGATCCGCGGATGGGCATCGACGAGATCGAAGCCAAATTCGAGGCCATCCGATCAACGGTCGAACGGATCCGCCCCACCGGCGACGAACGCGAACGCAACCTCCTGTTGGATGTCCGCAAGCATCTCAAGGTCACCGCCAGCGAAGTCGATCATGACGGTATCCGCGGCGCCGGCTACGACTACCTCCGCGGCAAATCCGGCGGCGAAACCCAAACCCTGACCGCCTTCATCGTCGGCGCCGCCCTCCGCTACCACTTGGGCGACGAAGAACGCGACCGCCCCCGCTTCATGCCCGTCGTCCTCGACGAAGCCTTCATCAAAGCCGACGTCCGCCATGCCGCCCGCGGCGTCGACGCCTGGCAACGCCTCGGCTTCCAACTCGTCGTCGGCGCCCCGGAAGGCCAGTTCAGCGCCCTCGAACAGTCGATGGGGGTCGTCATCGGGGTCACCAAGGACGACGCCGAACGCTCGTACGCCATCCCGCTGGAGCGGAAGGTGGAGTCCGAGGACCTGGAGTGAAGTCCTTCGAGGACATCGTCGGCGCGGTCCGGAAGCAACTCGACCAGCGCTGGGACGCCGAACTGATCGAGCCGACCTGGTGGCCGCGGCCCTACGCGCTGGGTGACGTAGCCAGCGGCGCGGCGGCAGCGATCTCCCGCGACCTTCGTGCCTGGATCTTCGACTGGCACAACTTCGCCGCCGCTCACGGTGGAGCAGACCAGGGTCTTGAACTGACCTGGAAGCAGCGCAAGATCGGCGATCCCGGCGAGACACGTGACTAACGACTTCCCACCCACCTCACGATCGCCACGATCGACGCCGCCGCCCGCATCGGCTCGCCCTGGCCCGCCAAGCTCCGGGTCGCTCGATCCCGGCACCGGGTCTTGCGATCGGAGTTTCCCGAAACCGTCACCGCGAAGACTCTTCGGCTCGCGCAGCCGCTGACCCAGGTCGACTTCGAGCTCGCCCTGGTCGCGGCCCACTGGTTCGCAAAACATCAACCAGACGAATGGGAGCACCTGACCCCACGCCAGGTGCCGATCGAAGGCCTGCACGGCAAATGGCTGAACGGGCACCAACGGCTGGTCCAGAGCCTCGCCGGATTGGACAACCTCACCCTGCGGGACAGTCCGACGCGGATCTACTTCACTTACCTCGATCCGGAGTATCGCCGGTCCGGTCGTCGCGTCCACGACTCGTACACCATCGGTGATCATCACGAGCCGCACTACCGCCCTTGCGTCGTCGTGATCAACGAGAACAAGGACACCGCGTTCCTGTTTCCCGAGCTCCGCGATGCGATCTCGGTTGAAGGCAACGGAAACGCCTCCGTCGGGCTGCTGCCCCACATCGACTGGATCAAGCGCGCATCCGGGGTCGTCTACGGGGGTGATATGGATGCTCGCGGCTACGAGATCGTCGATGGACTCCGACGATTCAAGCTGCCGGTGCGAACCATCCTGATGGAGCTGGCCGACTACGGGACCTACGAGAAGTTCGGCACCAACCTCGAGCCGAACGGCAAGCCGATCAAGCGTCGCCCCCGTACTTGAGCCGCCTCGGGTCGGTGACGCCGTGACGGACTAGTTCGCCGCGGTCGCGCCGCCGGGAGCCGTAGCGAAATGCTGCCGCTGCCAGTGATTCACAGCGGCGACCGCGATCAGCAGGAGACCCAGCTGATTCGTCAGTCTGATCATCAACCGATGCGCCATGCCCGTGCTGTCGACCCAGCCGACCATCCCGGCGGCCACGAGAACCACCGACCCGGTGAACAACGCGGCTCCGATCCCCGCCCAGGTATCCAGCGCCAACGAGGTTGCGGCCGTCCCGACGAGCAGCGCCAGATAGAGGCCCGCCGCGACCCGGAGGTCTGCGCCGAGACCGCTCCAGACCAGGCTGATCACGACGGCCGCCCCGACCGGATACAGCACGATGATCATGGATCGCCATCGCTGGTGGCCACCGATCGACGCCCGTAACGCCGCCAAGGCGCCGGATCGAAGGAACAGTGCCAGGAGACACGCCTGCGCGGCAACGTACGCGGCCACGCTCACCAGCAGACCGCCCTGCTCCAGCCCGATCCGCCGCGGATTACCCAAGGCATCGCCGACGGCACAGAGCACCAAGGCGATCACCAGGAGCTTCGGGCCGCGCCTTCGCCACACCCACACCGCCAGCAGCGGCGCGAGAATCGACACCGCGATCAGGTCCGCCAACGACGAGACCGGAAAAACGACGAAGATCAACTGGGCGACCGCGACCAGCCCGAACCCGATCAGCCAGGGGCTTCGCCAGCGGTTCAGAGCGCTGACGCCGCGACTCTCCATGGGCGCACCCTACGAACCTGCAGTTATCGCCGACGTATCGATTTACTGAGATCGGACTTCGCGTTGCCGATCGGAATTGGATCGCCTGGGCTGATTCGATGAGCCGGTGACTGCGGACCTCATGCACGGAACTGGTGACCCGTGCCGTTCGACCGTCCAAGGGGCGCTGACGAGCCTGACAAGTCAGAGAACAACCGTCCGGACTTTCGATCTGACGACAGCCAGTGGGATCGCCGCGACGAGCTTTTTCCACGAGATGCGATCGGCGAATGGCTCAGCGGATCGCATTTCCAGACCGTCTTGGCCGTAGCCAGGCCGCCCGCTCCGACGGACGATCGCGGCTCCGACCAATTCGGACTCGACCAGGATCAGGGAAACACTCCAGCTCGCCGTGAATCCTGTGGCAGCGACAACGTACCTGAAGGGGGCTGGGCGCGGTCCACGTCGCTGGCTAGGATTTCCAGGTGATCTTGAGGTGCACGGCCAAGCTCCAGGCGCTCGTCGGTCGGCCCGATCCCGCGGCGGACCTGCCACCGGCCGACGAGGATGACTGGTATGCCAACCTGCTCTGGATCGAGGGCCGCAAGTGTCTGCTGATCACTCATGCCGCCACCTTGTTCACGATCTTCGCGCCGGACGTCCGGGCCGGTCAGCTACGACCGATCGGCCCCTTCGTCGTGCCGCTGATCAAGGAACAGCTGGCTGCCGAAGGGCTACCGACCGACGTCCTGGGCATCCCGGCTGACGGCAACGTGCAGATCGCCAAGACCGCCGATCGGGTCGTCCTGGGTTGCATGAATGATCAAGCGTTCCTGTGCGAGCGGGCGATCCATCTTGCCGGAGGTCTCACCCGCCTGGATCTCGCCGAACTCCACCGGGCCTTGCAGCGCAACATCTTGTCGTCGCGCGACTATGTCCCGGCCGTCGAGTTGGTCGGTCGCAGGCTATGACGCCGGCGAGGGCGCCTGGACCTGTCCGCGCAGCACGGCCTCGTTGTGATCCATCAAACGGGCACTATCTCGACATCGGCTCCGGCGGCCCGGGCGAGGTGTTCGATGTCGTCGGGATCAGAGGTGATGATCCGATCAGCGATGTCGGTGATCAGGACCACGGCGGCATCGATAACGTCGGCGGTCTTGCTGGCCGCGAGCAGCGACCCGGCCCTGCGACCCAGGTCCTCGTCGAGAGCGATGGTGTCGATGAAACGGAGCGCCCGGGCCAAATTGGCTTGTCGGCCGGTGCCCCCTCGCCAGGCTTGCCCGATGACGCCGCCGTGCGTCCGCGCCGTACGTCCAGCCAGGCGCTCCTTCTTGAGCAGCGCGAGCAGTGCTCGGTCGCCGGATTCGAGAGCGAGCAACCCACCGGCATCGAGCACCACGCTCACGCGGCACCTGCTCCGCGAACCACCCGCGCTTTCGTCCTGGCTCGCCGCTCGGACTCGGCCATCTCTTGCTCAGTGATCTCCCCATGTTCGGCCTCGTAGTCGGCCAGGAACTCGTCGAACGCCTGTAGCCGTTGGTCATGCTCGGCCTGCCGTCGCAACGCATTGTTGACCCAGGCACTCAACGACTCCGCGCGGCCTCCCGCCACGGCGGCCCGCCCAGCCGCAAGCAGGTCGGACTCCACGGTGGCCGACAGCCGCTCTCGTGTACTCACACTGAAATAGTACGCGGATGCCACGATCGTGGCATCGAGACGAGGTTGCCGAGCCACGGCAACCCGAGGTGAACCAGGACAACAAGGCGCACCCAGGGCCGTAGCCCTGAGCGCGCCCTGCTCAAACGGTCAGACGGCAGCGGCCCCGCGCCGGGGCAGCACCCAGCCCGGCCGCGGGAAGTGGCAGGTGTAGCCGTTCGGATACTTCACCAGATAGTCCTGGTGCTCCGGCTCCGCCTCCCAGAACGGGCCGGCCGGCTCGATCGTCGTGACCGCCTTGCCGGGCCACAAACCGGAGGCGTCCACGTCGGCGATCGTGTCACGGGCGACCTGCTCCTGCTCCGGAGTGAGCGGAAAGATCGTGGAGCGGTAGCTCGAACCGATGTCGTTGCCCTGCCGGTCCCGGGTCGACGGATCGTGGATCTGGAAGAAGAACGCCAGGATGTCGCGGTACGTCGTCTTCGTGGGGTCGAAGACGATCTCCACGGCCTCGGCATGACCCGGATGGCGGCGATACGTCGCGTGGTCGTTGTCACCACCCGTGTAGCCGACGCGGGTCGACAGCACGCCGGGCTCGCGACGGATCAGGTCTTCCATGCCCCAGAAACAACCGCCGGCCAGGACGGCCGTCTCGGTGCCTTCCTTGCGGACGATCTCGCCGGTGTCGTTGCTGCCGCTGGTCATCGTGCCTCCTCAGTGTTCGTGGTTGACGTGGAGTCCGCCTCGAACAGTCTCCGATATTCGCCGTAGCCC
Source organism: uncultured Actinomycetota bacterium (assembly GCA_963746025.1). Lineage (GTDB taxonomy): Bacteria > Actinomycetota > Actinomycetes > Propionibacteriales > Propionibacteriaceae > Microlunatus. Next base: position 130,230 of record CAVUZU010000004.1, on the reverse strand, counting down.
TGGGCCTCGAGGTCGGCGACTGCGACGAAGCGCAGGGCGGCCGAGTTCATGCAGTAGCGCTGGCCTCCGGCGTCGCGCGGACCGTCATCGAACAGGTGCCCGAGGTGGCTGTCGGCGCCGGTGGACCGCACCTCCGTGCGGCTCATCCAGAGCGACCTGTCGGACTTCGTCTGCACGGCGTCTGCATCGATCGCCTTCGTGAAGCTCGGCCAGCCGGTGCCGCTGTCGTACTTGTCGAGCGACGAGAACAGCGGTTGACCGGAGACCACGTCGACATAGATGCCGGGCTCGTGGTTGTCCCAGTACGCGTTACGAAACGCCGGCTCGGTCCCGTCCTCCTGGGTGACGCGGAACTGGCTCTCGGTGAGGCGGCCCAGCGCCTCCGGGGTCTTCACGTAATCGTGTGACACGATTCCTCCTCTTCCGGCGCCGCTGGCTGCGGCACCACTGGGCACAACACCGGGTGCACCGAGTTTGGTCCCGGATAGCTGAGAGTTCGCTGTGACCTCACGAACGGGGGTAGACCTCGGCGATCGTGCTGGCCAGGGTCTACCTTGACGCCGACACCAGGGTCACCGACCCGCGAGGAGCATCGTGATCACCATTGACGTACCGGCCGCCGATCTCGAGTCCGGGACACTGGCTCCCGAGCGGCAGGCCGCCGCGATCGAAGCGTTACGGGTCGACGGTGCCGTCGTGCTGGCCGACGTGGTCGATCATGATCATCTCGACCTCCTGCACGACCGGATGATCAGCGATCTCGCCGCGCTGCAGGCCCGGTCCGACGCTCCGTACAACTGGGTTTCGGGCAATATCCAGCAGGACCCTCCCCCGTTCGAGCCCTACCTGTTCAGCGACGTGCTGCTGAACCCGTACGTGATCGCCGTGACGGCGGCGGTGCTCGGGCCGGGCGTGAAGAACGTGATGTACAGCGGCAACACGGCCCTGCCCAGCGAGTCCCGCCAGCCGGTGCACGCCGACGTCGGTCATCTCTGGCCGCCGGACCGGCTCGAGGCGCCGCACCCGCCGGCACAACTGGTCGTGAACGTCCCGACGGTCGACGTGTCGGCGGAGAACGGGGCGACCGAGATCTGGCTCGGCACCCACCGCGTGCCCGGAGCCGGGATGGGCGGAGACATCGAGATCGGGCTCGATGACATCGAGGCGCGCCGCCGGGTCTCGCCGCCGCTGCAGCCGACCATCCGGCGCGGCAGCGTGCTCATCCGCGACATCAGGTTGTGGCATGCCGGGATGCCGAACCGCACTGAGCACCCTCGCCCGATGATCGCCATGGTGCACACCTGCGGCTGGCTCGACGTCGGCACGCCGCTGACCTTTCCGGCCAGTGAGAAGGCCTTCTTCGACCACCCGCGACTGGCGACTGCGGCGCAGTTCACCGACGACCCGGTCGATCACGTCAGCACGCCGCGGGGGCACGGGCTTGCGGACACCGACCAGCGCCGATGAAGGCGCAAACCCTGCTCTGCCTTCGAAGAAGGTAGACGCATTTCAGAACGACCAAACCAGCGGCGGAGATCGTGTTCAGTCCTCCTACTCGTCTTCAGCGGAGACGCCCTCAGCGGCGTTGAACTCGGCCTGCTCGGCATCCTTGGTAACTCGACGCGCAGTTTCGCCTAGCACCGTCCGACTTCCCCGAGCAGGCAAATTGTCGAGGGCCTTAATCACCGACTCCGGGAGGCGTGTCGAACGGGCAAGACTCTCGCGCGCGGTCCTGCAGACCGCCATCCCACGGCTTCAGCAGGTCAACTCTCCACGCAGCGTCACCGTGCTGAAGGAACTACGTCGTGAGCTGTCCCACCGCCAGCGCAACGAGTACGCCCGATCCGCGCTCGCCGAACTGGAGCCAGCACTCGCCCGCTTCAACACGTCTCCGGCATGAACCGCGACATACTAGTCGTAGGTGCCGGCGTCACCGGTTTAACGACCGCCGTGTGTCTGGCCGAGGCCGGATACCACGTCACCACCTGGACAGCAGAGCCTCCGGAGCGCACCACGTCCGCGGCCGCTGGGGCGATGTGGGGTCCATACCTGACCGAGCCTCGGGATCTGATCCGGCGATTCAGCTTGAAGTCCCTCGAGGTCTTCACCAGCCTTGCCTCCGACCCCATTGCGGGCGTTGCCCTTGTTCGTGGGATCGAGGCAGGGCGGGAGCCAGCGGATCCGCCGGACTGGGCTGACCTTCTCCCTGACTTCAGCCTCTGTACAGAAGCTGACCTTCCGGATGGCTTCGTGGCCGGGTGGCGATTCACGGCCCCGATCATCGACATGCCGGTCTATCTCTCCTACCTGCGGAAACGGCTCGAGGCCGCCGGCGGATCCGTACACCTGCACAAGATCAACAGCCTTCGGGAAGCTGCTAGCACCAACCCGCTAGTGATCAACTGCACCGGCTACGGCGCCAGGGACGTCAGCAACGATCCATCAGTCACGACGGTCCGGGGTGACTTGATCGTGGTTGACCAGCCAAGTCCGCGCATCGACGAGTTCTTCAGCGAGGAGACCGGACTCTCGCCTGACCTGATGCACATCTATCCCCAGCCAAACCACGTCATTCTTGGCGGCACCGCTCTGTCCCATGACGCTTCCTCGAATCCGGACAAGTCGATCGCCAAGGGAATCATGGACCGCTGTGCGGCGATCGAACCGAGACTCAGAGAGGTGACGATCCGGGAGCACCGCGTGGGACTTCGACCGACGCGGCCCAGGCTGCGTCTTGAGGCGGAATCGGTCGACAACGGGTCAACCAATCATCCACAACTACGGCCACGGCGGCAGCGGCGTCACTCTCTCCTGGGGCTGTAGCGACCAGGTGCTCGCCCTGATCGAGGCTGCGCGGTAGCCAGCGACCGAACCCAATCGAGCCGCGGGCGATCAGCCAGGACCTCTCCGACGGTTCACCGCGGTACCTGCCGGACCGGCCCGCTGAAAGGACGCCCACCCTCCCTAGGGAAGCATCGCGCGGACCGACGGCCGCATCAGCCACGCGGCGACGGCGATCAGCAGCACCCAGGCGAGGATCTCGCCCGCCAGTTGATCAACAGGGTCCAGTGGCACCGACTGCAGCAGATAGACCCGAACGCTGTTGATCGCACCGTGGGCCAGGACGGCCGGCCACACCGAGCCGGAACGCAACCGCAGGGCGAACAGCAACGGCGCCCAAGCACCCATGCCCAGGAAGTAGATCATCTTCTCGCCCACGGTCTCGTCGGCCAACGTTCCGAGGACCGGCAGGTGCCAGAGCATCCATACCGGGATGAAGATCAGCGAGAGGCGCCAGAAGCCCCAGTGCGCGGCCCTGTCACCAGCCAACCACGCCAGCCGAACTCCTCCCCGATCGCGAACACGGATTGCATGGCGAACACCAGGACCAGCACCGGCAGCAGGCCGACGATCTGATCAACCGGTGCCAGCCGCGACGACCCCGTCATCAGCGCGAAGATCAACTCGACGGCCGCGACCGCGGCAATGATCCCGACCCCGATCAGCCCCCAGCGCAGCACTCCAGCACGGCGAACGGCGAACACATCCCGGAACCGGCCCGGCCGAAGCATGCGGAACATGATCAACGCGACGACGAACGGCGTGTACTGCAGCACGGCACCACGACGTTGAGCAGGTCGGCCGGAATCAGACCGGTCAGCATCGGGACGCCGAGCAGGTTCGTCAGCACGACCGTCAGCCCGAGATACACCGCGACCTCGGTCCACCGGGCCCGGCCTACCGCTCGCGTCGGTCCCGGACTCGACGCACCGGCGGCCTCGCCCGCACCGGCCTCTGCCATGCCCGCAACCGTAGGTCCCTCACCAGGTCTGACGCCGTGGTCTCCGACACGAGGATCCGGTGCCGATGTCGGCGGCATCGGTCATCATGGAGGTCCAACCGACTACTGCGGGGCGGTGAGCCGACATGGTGAAGGTGCGCGGGCATTGGCGAAACGGGCACCGGGTCAGGAAGCACACCCGGCGAGGTCGTACGGGTGGTGCGGTGGGTGCTGTGTGCATCGTGGCCGTCGGCGGCTATGCCTTGGTGGGCGGCTGGAGCCCGTTCCAAGCCCGACCGGTCGGCGCGCCAAAGGTCGTGGGGACCTACCACGTCGCCAAAGTGCTCAGCGGAGACACGGTGCAACTCCGAATCGATGGCCGCCAGACCAAGGTGAGACTGCTCGGCGTCAAGAGTCCCCCGTCGGGGCGGACGCCGCAGGCTTGCGGCAGCAAGGAGGCGGCAGCGGCGACGGCTCGCCTGCTCCTGGGCAAGGCCGCGGTCCTGATCGCGGAACAGTCACCTGAAGCGGACGAGGGCGAGACGGATGTCGTGACCGGTTATCTCGAGCGCGACGGGATCGACGTCGGCCTGCAATTGCTCCGGGCCGGGCACGCCACCCTGCCCGATCGGGACGTTCCACACGAGCGGGAGGATGAGTACCGCGCTTCGGAGGACGAGGCCCGAACAGGACAGATCGGCCTGTGGGGCCGGTGCTGATCAGATTCCGCTGCGCGAATCAGACCGGCTCCGGCCGGTCCGTGACGGTGTCGTCCATTGACGAAACTGTCACCACGATGATCGCCGGGTAGGGCAGTCGTGGCCGAGCCATCCGGCTCGGCCCGACGTCTCAGACCGATCCGTTCAGGCTGGTGCTTCCTGGAGGGCGCGCACCTCGACCCGGCTGCGCAGCGCCCGCGAGGCCTGCTTGGTCCACTCGATCGCGACGTCGTCGTTCTCGGCCTCGATGATCCAGAACCCGCCGAGGTATTCCTTGGCCTCGACGAACGGGCCCGGCGTGAGGACGGGGCTGTCCCCGGAGTAGTCCACCGTGGTCGCGGTCGACGGCGGCTGCAGGCCACCGGCGGTCACGAACGCCTCCGCCTCCACCAAAGCGTTGTTGAACGCACCGACCTCGGCCATCAGCTGCTCCAGCTCCGCGGGGTCGATGTCTGCCATCGTCGGCTCCTCGGCGGAGTCGTGCGGAAGGCTCAGGAAGTACTGCGTCATGATCGTCTCCTTGTTGTCCAACTGGTGTGAGCTTCGCGTCCGATCGACGCGACCTCCGATGCCGGAAACGTTAGGCGGGAACGGATCGGCGTCGCATCGGTCATCGTGACTGGTGTCCGATGGCCATCACTGACTTACGACCAGGTCGGTCAGCGCGGCGCGACCGGTGACGCCCAGCTTCGGGTACGCCTTGTAGAGATGGTGGCCGACCGTTCGCGGGCTCAGGAACAGCTGAGCGGCGATCTCCTTGTTGGTGCGACCGGCCGCGGCCAGCCGGACGACCTGCAGCTCCTGCGGGGTCAGCAGGTCGAGCGGTCCGTTGCTCACCGGCTCGTCGTCCCGCTGGCCGAAGGCGGCCAGCTCGCCGCGCGCCCGCTCCGCCCACAGTTTCGCGCCGAGCCGGTCGAACGCCGACACCGCCGCCGCGAGCTGGGCCCGGCCTCGGTCCGGCGACGCCGACGGCGCAGCCACTCGCCGTGGACCAGCTGGGTCCGGGCGCGATCGTACGGGCCACCGTGCTGCTCGTGACAGCCGCAACGCCTCCGCATACAGCGGCCCGGCGTCCTCGTCGTCGGCGAGCAGGGCCTGGCAGCGTACGTACAGCGCTGTAGCGATCGGGCGATCGACGTGCTCGGCCCAGCGCCGCAACGCTGCCAGGGATGCCTCGGCGCGACCCGGCTGGCCGCTGCGGACCGCGGCCTCCACCAGATCCGGCACGGCGCGGAACAGGAACGGGTCCCGGCCGGCCGGACTGAGGATCACCCGCTCGAGCTCGTCGACCGCGTCGGCGAACCGGCGGGCGGAAAGATCGAGCAGACCGAGACCCCACAGCGCGATCCCGGCGTTGACCCGATGCCGGGTGCTGGCCTGCGGCAGGATCAGGTCCGCAAGCTCACGACACCGAGCCTCGTCACCGGCCACGGCGTGCAGCCAGACCTCGATCGAGCGATGCGCCAGGCGCTCGGTCACATTCCCGAGCTCGTCGCTCACCGACGCGCCTTCGGCGACGCAGGCGCGGGCGTCGGTGAACTCGCCGCGAAACAGTCGTGCCGCTGCGAGCACGTTCAGGGTGTACGGAATCCAAGCTGCCGCGCCCGTCGCCCGCTCCTCGGCCAGCATGTCCTCCATCGCGGCAACCACGAGCTCGTCGTCGGCGATCATGAGCCCGCCGAACCCGGCCGTGATGCGTTGATTCAGGTCGTGCGTGCCGCCGGAAGCGGCGCTGTAGAGCTTGCGCATCGGCCCGACGGCCAGCTCAGGACGTCCGGCGTACAGCTCCGCCCACCCGACCAGGGCAGCGATCCCGGCAGCCCAGGGCGCCGGCGCGGATAGCTCACGCATCAGCTCCGCCGTCCGCTGCAGCAGGTCGTGCTCGGCTCCATGCCGGGCGGCGTGCGCGGCCTCGTACAGGTTGAGCGCGGCGCCTTCCGGATCGGTTTCGAGCACCTGCGCGGCGGCCTCGAGCGACCAACTCCGCATCGGCTCGCGGCGAGGTGCGCTCGTACTCCACCGCGCCCCGGGTGTAGCTGGCCGCGGCCCGTACGCCGGGATCGGTGGTGAGCGACAGCGCTTCGGCCGCGAGCCGGGCGGCGCGGTCGGCCTGGCCGGCATCAAAGGCGGCCTGGCTGGCCCGGGCGAGCCGCCTGGCCTTCAGCTCCCGGTCGGCGCTGAGCCGCCCGGCCCGGTCGTACGCGGCGGCCACCGCGATCGCGCCGCCCCGGTGCAGGGCCCGCTCCGCCGCGCCTTCGAGTTCGAGCGCCACCGACTCGTCGGGTCCGGTCGTGGCGGCGGCGAGATGCCACACGCGGCGATCGGCATCGGCGTCAGCCCGCAGCCCGTCGGCGTACGCGCGATGCACCTCGATCCGCCGATGCAGCGGCGCGTCCTGGTAAGCGGCCGCCCGGACCAGCGGGTGCCGGAAGGTGATCCGGCCGTCGATCTTGATCATCCGATTGCGTTCGGCGGGCGCAAGATCGTCGGCGGCACCGCCGAGCGATTCGATCACGTACAAGATCGTCGCGAGCGGCGCCGCCGTGTCGGTCGCCGCCACCAGGAGCGCACGCTGGGTGGCTTCAGGCAGCTCGACGATCTGCCGCCGGAAGGCGTCCTGGACCCGACGGGCCACCGGCAGCGGCCCGACCTGCTCGACCGGATCGGACGCGTCAAGGTCACCGGCCGCCAGGCGCGACGAGCCCGAGCTCGATGATCGCCAACGGATTGCCGACGGACTCCGCGAGCACCCGGCTCCGTACCGGCTCGGCGAGTCCCGGCGCATGATCATCGAGCAGCCGCGCAGCCTCGGGCGCCGTGAGCCCGGACAACTCCACCACCTCGACCCCGGCGAGCTCGAATGGCACCGGAGTCTCCCGCATCGCGAACAGCACCGCGATCGGGTCGGCCACGAACCGCCGAGCCGCAAACAACAGCGCCTCCGCCGAACTTTGATCAAGCCATTGCAGGTCGTCGATCACGCACAGCAGCGGGGCATCCTCGGCCACCTCGGCGAGCAACGACAAGGTGCCCGCAGCGATCAGGAACCGGTTGGCGTCGTCTCCCCCAGCCAGCCCGAACGCGCACCGCAGCGCCGCGGCCTGGGGTGCGGGGATGGCGTCCAACCGGTCGAAGTGCGGGAACAAGAGCTGATGCAGCCCGCCGTACGCCAGCTCGGAGTCGGACTCGACGCCGGCCGCCCGGACCACCTGCATGCCGCCCTCGGCTCCGGCGATCGACACCGCGTGGTCGAGCAGGGCCGACTTCCCGAGCCCAGCAATCCCCCGCAGCGCCAGCGCACCGCTGCGCTCCTTGCGCGCCTCCGCCAGCAGGCGCTCGATCCGCGCTTGTTCTGCGCCCCGGCCCACGAGTGACATGCGGTCACAGTAGACGAGCAGAGGGCGGAGGGATGACGTTATCGCTACGGCGATCGAGCAGCTCAGAGCCAGCTTCGGTGATACCGGAACGAAGAGCCGTGGACGACGTTCGCCACGGCCAGGGTTCGATTTTGTGTGGAGACGTTCACACGAGACTTCGGTCGGATCTGGATCACAATCAGGCTAATCCGGGAGATGCCTGAGGCGAGGCGCGATCAACGGGATAATGGAGCCACGGTTGCGGTTGCATGGGGCGTCCGCAAGGCGCGGGCGAAGCGCCGCCGGTTGGGACGGTCGACGGAGATCATCATGCGGATCGCACGAGTTGAGATCACACGGTTTAGAGGTTTCGAGTCGTTCGTGCTCCTTCCGCGCGAGCACGTTGTAGTCGTCGGCGAGCCACGGGCTGGCAGGTCAGACCTTATCGCTGCCTTGCGTCGCGTTCTAGAACCAAGAAGCGTGATGTCGCGGCCGAGCGAATGGGACGTGTTCCGGCCGCTCCCTGAGCTGCCATCACCCGATGAGGACGAGAACGACGACATTCCGGCGCCCCTGACGTCGGTCGAGATCTCCCTCCTTGAGCTCTCCGACGAGACGGAACAAGTATTGCAAGATCGGCTCGAACTGCTCAGTCCGACGACAGGCGAGCTTGCGGTTGAAGTTGAGAACGACGACACCGAGCTTGGTATCCGGCTGCGCTACTGCCTGCAGTACGACCCCGACGAAGAACAGCTACAGCACTGGATCGAGTACCCGAAGTCCGGCGCTCGTGTCCCTCGCTCAGAACGAGAGCTACTTCGCGCCTTCGTCCTAGACCGAACCCAGCCGCTACAGCTGCGCGCTGAGGGAGCGCTGCGTCGCCTGGCCAATGACACGGACCCCCAAGCTTTGAGGGGAACGCTGCAGTTGTTCGCCGAGAACATCGCCGATGCGACCCAGACGCTCACCGACAGCGCTGAGGTGCAGGCGGCGCTCAAACTTGTCACGCAGCACGGCGCTCGGCGGCTCCTCGAATTGGATCCTTCCGACCCCACGGCAGCGATCGGATTTACTGCAGAGGATGGATCGCTGGCGGCCCTGCTGCGCGCCGTGCAGCCGACGCTCGATCTGGACACGGCCGGAGCCGGAGCACTGCCATTGTCCCTTCACGGCTCGACGGCGGCGGCAATCCTGGCTGCAGCAGAGGCATCAGCCGCAGCTCAAGCAGATGATGCAATCGTTATCGTGGACGACTTTGGGGATCATCTCGACGCTGCCTCTGGCGAATATCTCGCGGCCCGGCTGCGCCGCCGAGCCGGACAACTCTGGCTGACAACCCGCCAGCCGGAGGTACCTCGAGCCTTCGAGACGACCGAGCTGCTACGTCTGACGCGCAGCACTGGCCGTCGGCAGACGTTTCAACTTGGTGATAGCCCAGATCGCAAGGAGCGGGTTCGACGCCGCAATCTGTTCACACTTCTCGGGCCGGCAATGTCTGCGCGGACCGTCGTGCTCCTCGAAGGTCCGCACGATATGGAGACCTACACCACGGTGTCACGGCGGCAATTCCGCGATGAGAGTAAAGCGCCGCTGTCCGCGTTCGGCATGCGCCTCGTACCAGCCTCAGCCGCAGGCGGCGAGGGTGGCAAGCAAGAGCTGCCCAAGATCGCCAAGCTTGCAGAAGAACTGGGACTCGCTGTCCGGATCATCCTCGATCATGACAAGCCTGGAACAGACCAAGACCTGATCGACGAACTAAGCGAGATTGCGGAGATGGTCGTTCGACTTCCCGAACGCGCTGCAGTCGAGCGAGCGATCGTGGACGGCCTGCTATCGGAAGATCTTCGGGAGGCGCTAGCGAGCATCAACGAGGATCACGACCTGAAGTTGGTGATTGATTCGATCGACAACAGCGACCTAGCCGAGAAATGTGTCTGGGCGCTCAAGCAAAAGGGTGGCCTGCATCGCCCATTTATCGACGCCCTTCCCGCAGGCACCATACCTCCCCTGGCGGCAGCAGTACTCAAACAAATCAAGGCGAGTGCGCCCGCCGATTCGCTCATCACCCTTGATGCCCCGTGAAGTTCGTGGCTCGCCAAGGGCAGGGGCCGGTCCTCGATTCCGAGGATCCGGTTCTGGTGGTGCTAGGCGGAGCTGGAACGGGCAAGACCACGGTTGCGGCCGCTGTGGTTCGCAAGATTCTCGACCGCCAGCGCGCATCCGACGCACAGCCCAGGCGAGCGCTCTCTTTCTGTCATTCTCCCGCGCCGCGGTCGGCCAGATCATCGACCGGACGTCCGGCAGCCTGGGTCCCCAAGCCGACGCCGTCGAGATCACAACGTTCCATGCCTTCGCCTGGCACCTCCTACGCAGGTGGGGCCGTGCGCTCGGACTACCAGACCCCAAGCTGGTCAGCCCCAGCGAAGCGAAACTATTCGGAGCGTCCAGCGGGATCACGTACGACGAACTGCTTCCTCTGGCTCTCAAACTGCTCGACATTCCGGCCGTGCGCAAACACCTGCAGCGCCGGTGGGCCGTGATCGTCAGTGACGAGTTCCAGGACACTAGTCATGATCAGTTTGACCTCATCATCCGCCTCAGAGGACAGGCCCGCCTTGTGCTTCTCGGCGACCTCAATCAATGCATCTTTTCCAATCTGCCGGGCGTCGTTGGCGTGGGTCCGGAGCGCGTCGCGACAGCATTAGCACTGCCAGGGGCTAAGGAGATTCGCCTCCCTGACGTCTCGCACCGTGATCCGACCAACATCCTTCCTGCCGCTGCCGCCGCCATCCGGCAGCGCAACTTCGACCACGACGCCATTAAGGCCGCACTGGACGCGGGCATGCTGGAGATACGGCATTCCCACGATCTATCCGCCGAAGGACCATTGGTGTCTGCTCTAGTGACCGAGCTCCGTGATGCCGGCCACGAGTCGGTCGGCATCTTCAGTCACCACGTCGACGCGACCGCGTCGCTGTCGGATCACCTGAACAGCGTTGGCATGGCCCACGAGATCGTCGGCCTTCCCGACTCAGTAACGAGCGCTCTCCAAGCCCAGTTCGAGATGCTGTGTTTCGCTGCTGGCGATGGGACGACCGACACGATCCGTCGGAGTCTAGGCATCTTCGTCACAAGTACCGAACGTGGGGGTGCCGCACCCCAACTCGCTCGCATGATCGCCGGACTGGTCGCCGCACCAGCAGCGCTGGACGCTCGCCTCACCCTGCTCGAATCCAGCCTTATTCCCGTGACCAGCGTCCCGGAAGTCCTCGAACTCGTTGCGCAGGTGCCTGATGGAATTAGTCTGACACGAGGCGGGCGGGCGTGGGCGCGCAGCACCGTGATCCTCCGCGCTTTGCTGGGTCCGCGCCTCTGCCGCGCCGTGACATTCCCACCAGGTGGCTTCGACTTCCTGAGGGAGCGGCTAACGGACCAGCAAGTCTCACTGCTGACGTACAGCGATGCCAACGACCCCGCCGATCTCCAACTAATGGGCCTCTACCAGTCAAAGGGCCGGGAGGCAGACGCCACGATTGTCGTGCTGCGCGGGAACGACTATTTCGGCAACGAATCCGAGCCCATGCCGGTGGGTTCGAAGCTTCTCTACGTTGTGCTTACTCGGGCTCGGACGAAGACGATTGTGCTGACCCTGGGATCGACTCTTCCCTCTCTCATCTACCCGCTCGCGGTCCTGTCTGCCACGAGCTGAGCATCACCTACGACCTGTACAGGTGAGTTGGTCATAGCTCGGGCGCGAGACGACGGCCATCTAAGGACCTCATGAGACCTCGTGGCTCTTGGTCGCGTTTCACAACATCCGGCAGCAAATCCTGGTGAGCACGATTCAGGTAGGTGAGCCCGGACTCGTCGGATGTGGCCACGAGCGCCCGCTCGATGTACTTGTGCCAGTCGCCTACGCGGCCACGCCCAAATCCGTTCCGCGCGGATCCACCTTCGTCGGCGCCGCCCTCCGCTACCACCTAGGCGACGAAGAACGCAGCCGCCCCGCTTCATGCCCGTCGTCCTCGACGAAGCCTTCATCAAAGCCGACATCTGCCACGCCGCCTGCGGCGTAGACGCCTGGCAACGCCTCGGCCCCAACTCGTCGTCGGCGCCTCGAAGAGACAATTCAGCGCCCTCGAACAATCCATGGGCGTCGTCATCGGCGTCACCAAGACAACGCCGAACGCTTATACAGGATCCCGCTGTAGCGAAAGGCGGAGGACGAGGCGTGCTAAAGCCCTTCGATCAGGCGGTTGGCGTAGTTCTGAATCACCCCCGGCGGACTGACACGTTCGATCCTGCCGGAGCGTCAGTACATAGCTTGCGCACTCATCGATGCCTTTGCACGGCAGGGAGTTCAGGCAGACGATTCGGGCCTCGGCTGCGGCTGGGCTCCCGCCATACGCGTCTTCGTGCGGCCATCGGTGCGCTCGAACAAGGAGTTCCGCCACTCGACGCCATGAACCGATTCGTCACCGATCAAATGGCTTCCGGCGAAATACCGCTGGTCGTTGTGCACAATCCCGAGGAGCCTTCCAGCTCCGATCCTGTAAATGCTCCCCAACTGAGGCGCCCCACCAGATCCCTGATCGACTCCACTAACGATGCCGTCGACGAATCCGCTATAGATAGCCCTGCTCGTGCCGCCAACGGCTGTGGCTTCCCATTTGAGGAGCGCGTCCCCGACGCCGCGAGCTCCAGACCCATCAACTGCTAGGCACTCGGATTGCCTTGGTACCGCAATGTCTCGGATCATCCACTCGGCCGTGTCACCGACAGCGAAGGACATCAGTGTCAACCGAAATTTGGACACCATTCCCGACCCGATCCGCTCTGCGATATACAAGCTTACGGCCCGCTTTTCGCTCGCTGGATAGTCATTCCATCCCCGTCGAATAGAATGAATGACTCCAGTCAACGAAGCTTCATCAGTTCTCCACACATGGCGATCAACTCGATCCAAAATTCCTGGGATAACGAGTGCCGGAAATAGAACGTCGCCTGTAAATGCGATCACAAGAGGCACAGTCGCTGACGCAAACACTTTCTTGCTCTGATCCCACGTGTACGAGCTCGCCGCTGTTGACCAACTGATCCTGCTATCGGTCGCGATGTTTAGTGACGATGGCCCATGCGTGTCTGCAGCGACCCAAGCAACCAGGGATGTCATCACTTGGCCCCTCCCGTTCTCCGACAACTCATGGCACTATTGTCCTACCTGCATGTCAGACACGCTCCACGGTCGAACGGGATCGTGTCACGCAACTCCTGGGGCTGCCAACTCGCGGCAGTACGAGGTGTCCCTGCGGATTCGTCCGCACCCAGGTCTCCTGGGTGCCGCGTCCTCGGACGCGGCACCCATCCCCAGCTGGTAGGCGAGCGGTAGAGGCTCTAACAACTCTCTCTCGATTGTCCTGAGCGTCTCGATCTGACCCCAACGTTCGCCCTCCCGGCGCCTACCGATCGGCATACCGGAGCGGTCGACGCAGTCCGGCGTCAGAGGATCCCACTTGGACATCGAGACGAGGTCGTCCGCCCGTGCGGTTCGGGCCGATGTCCTCCCGATGTGCCAGAAGGTGCAATGCATTGGGAGAACGACGGTGCTCAGGATCGTGAACGAGGCGGGAAATGTCCGTCCACAGGTGTACGTCGAATTCAGATTCACGCTGTCCGCCGCGGCGTCCCAGCGGATGGACAGTGTCGGAGGCTGAGCCGCACCGAAGTGTCGGTGAGGCGGCACACGATGGTCAGCAGCGGGAACAACGAATGAGCCCGTGTTACGCGTGTGACTGGTGGGACGTGCGGCGGTTTGCCCTCGAGGTGGGACCCAGAGGCCGATACGCTCACCTGGACGAAAGAGGTAATGAGGTGGCCACGAAAAGCGCTGATCCAACATCCTGTCGTAGGCGGCCCAAGGCTGCAGGTTCGAATCGACGCAGTAGCCGCATGGTGCCCGCGCAGACAGAACCGCTGGAATTCCGGCACCCCGACCGGCTTCGAACCTCACTCCCGGCTGTTTCAATGAGGGCATGGCTGCGGACCGGGTGAGCGGGAGCCGGTGACCCGTGCCCTTCGACCGGCCAAGCGGCCCTGCCCCGCCCGATCAGCCTCGGGACAGCGACCGGCCTGAACGGACTCGGATTGACAACAGCCGCCTGGCACCGAACTCGGATCTGGTCCTGCCATACCTCTCGCGGGAAGCCCACCGTGAGCAGATCGCAGCTCTGGACGACGATCGCAAGGCCGACAGCGCCGCCACCGCGGCGGAACAGTCCGAGGACGGGTCTCACGAAGACGAGCGGAAGTCGTCATGGGATCTTCAGCGCGAGGCGGTCGAGAAGGACCGCGCCGAGAATCCTCGCCGGCTTCTCAGCAGCCCGTCGGTGCCTGACGGTTCCGAGCCGGATCGGCCGGTGCGGCTCGAGGACCTAGGTTCCTATCACCGCGAGCAGATCGCGAAGCTCGATGACGAGAATCCGGTCGAGGAGCCCGAACGAGAGCAGGAGAAGCCCGAGCCGGAGGACAATCCTGAGTCGGGTCGCCGGTTCAAGACTGTGACCGAGGAGCTGGGCGAGCCGAAGTCCTGGCACTCATTCGACGCGGCCAGGCGCGAAATCCGCGCGCGACTTGGCCACGAACCAGGCATTCAGGTTGACCACATCGTCGAGCAGTGTCAGGCCGACCCGAAGCGGTCAGGGTTTGATGTTCGTCGGATCAACTCCAGCGACAACATGGCGCGGCTCGACAAGGGCGCCCACCAGGAGAAGACGAGCGAGTATGCCAGCAACGTTCCTGGTCTCGGGATCAGGCTCCGGGACATGTTGAACGGCGCGCCCTGGGAGGAACAGCACGAACGCGGGTGCGAGATACTGAACGAGAAGCTGAAGGAGAGGCGTGACCGTGACGACGATTGATCAAGACCGCGATGAGGTTCGCCGTCTTCTCCTACAGGCTGAAGCACAGCGGAAGGACGGCGACCCGGACGCGAAGGCTGCCAACGCCAGCACCGCTGCGATGGAAGGGATCGCGCAACGACATGCGGCCGATGGCCAGTTGCTAGATTTGCTGTCCCCGCTGCTGTCCGAGGCCGAGGACAAGGAAGTCCGGTTCGGTGCGGCCACATTCCTGCTGGGCCATGATCATGCCGAACTCGCCGTGCCGGTTCTGGAGACCGTCGGCCTGGCGAAGGCGAAGATCGTGCTGAGCTACTGGCGCCGACAGCAAGAGCAGCTCTCCTCCTGAGTGATGGCCGGCGCTCATCGACGACTGCGAGCCACCGATGGTGGCCACACAACGGATGAATGCTGAGCGACAGAATCCGGCGAGTTGGGATCTACTCCGCGACCGGCAGCCAAACTGAACGAACCCTGCCCGCGATGGCGAGGGCAGGGTTCTGAGTTCGATCTCTATGTGGAGCTAAGGGGATTCGAACCCCTGACCTTCTCCATGCCATGGAGACGCGCTACCAACTGCGCCATAGCCCCTTGCGGGTGCACCCGCGGCCGACCCGCTGGCCGTGAGAACTCCGAAATACTAGCGTGCCGACCCCGCGGAGGCGAAATCAGATCAGGACTTGGGATCGAGCGGGGCGACCGGGTCGGGGATGTCGGTCAGGCCGGTCAGGTTGTAGCCGGTCAGGCGCCAGCCGAAGGCCTTGCGATCGAGGATGGCCCAGGCGCAGTTGTCCATGCCGGTGAGGATGTTCCAGTGCTCCTCGGGCACCCCGAGGAACGACGCGATGCCCAGCCGGGCGGCCAGGCCGTGCATGGCACAGACGACGACGGCGCCGTCCGGCTCCGCCTCGCTGATGTCACGAAAGGCCTCGACGACGCGTTCGGCGACCTCGTGGTGGTCCTCCCCCGTCTCGGAGCGCCGTACGTCTTCGCCGGCCTTGATCTTGGCCACCGCTTCCGGGTCGAACTCGGCGACTTGATCATGACTCAGGCCGCCCCAGCTGCCGACGTGGATCTCGCGCAGCCGCTGGTCGAAGGTGATCTCCAACCCGGTGACCTCGACTAGGGCTTCGGCGGTCTGCCGGGTGCGGGCCAGGTCGCTGGCGTACAGGGCGCTGGGGCGGTAGCCGGCCAGCAGCTTGGCGGCGGCCGGCGCCTGCAGGAGGCCGAGGTCATCCAGGGGGATGTCCACCTGGCCCTGCATCACGCCGGTGGCGTTCCATTCGGTCCGGCCATGCCGCCAGATGATCATCCGGCTCGCCGTCATCGATTTCCCCCTCTAGCCGACGCAGGTCAGCGTCGGTCGTCGATCTCCAGGTTGATCTCCGGGCAGTCCCGCCAGAGTCGTTCCAGGGCGTAGAACTGGCGCTCCTCGGAGTGCTGCACGTGCACCACAAGATCAAGATAGTCGAGCAGCACCCAGCGCTGCTGCCGGTCACCCTCGCGCCGGACGGGCTTGGCGTCCAGGCCGCGCAGGGCCTCCTCGATGCCGTCCACGACGGCGCCGACCTGGCGCTCGTTGCTGGCCGTGACGACCAGGAACGCGTCGGTGATCGCCAACTGCTCGGACACGTCGTAGGCGATCAGGTCGGTGCCGAGCTTGTCGACCGCCGCCTGGGCCGCGGTGCGGGTCAGCTCGATGGCCCGGTCGGTTGCTGTCATGTCGGGGCCCCCGCGGAGTTGTTTGGGGGAGCGCAGCGGAGGAAAAGAACTCCGTGGGGTGACTTCATGATCGCCTCTCCTGCGCGGGCTCTCGGTAGAGACCGCGTTTCTGGATGTATTGCACGATGCCGTCCGGCACCAGATACCAGATCGGCTCGCCGTCGCCGACCCGGGCCCGGCACGCGGTGGACGAGATCGCCAGCGCCGGGATCGTGACCATGGTGATCCGATCCTTCGGCAGCCCGTCCATGCTGACGTCCAACTCCACCCCGGGCCTCGTACAGGCTACGAAATGGGTCAACTCGAACAGCTCGTCGACCCCACGCCAGGTGAGGATCTGGGCCATCGCGTCGGCGCCGGTGATGAAGTACAGATCGACGTCGTCGCCGCGTTCGGCGCGCAGGTCCTTCAGCGTGTCCACCGTGTACGTCATGCCGGGCCGCTCCACGTCCACCCGGCTGACGGTGAACCGCGGATTGGACGCGGTCGCGATCACCGTCATCAGGTAGCGGTCCTCGACGCCGGACACGTCCCGGTCGGCCTTCTGCCACGGCTGGCCGGTCGGCACGAAGACCACCTCGTCCAGCCCGAACCGGCTGGCGACCTCGCTGGCGGCGACCAGGTGGCCGTGGTGGATCGGGTCGAAGGTGCCGCCCATCACGCCTAGCCGGTAGCGGCGCCCGTTCGGCTGGCCGGGGTCGCGCGCGAGCCCGGTGGCCGAACGTTGGTTGTCCGCCACGGTTGGGATCAGCTGTGCTTCCGGCCCTTGCCGATCGACAGCGTGATCAACAACAGCACGACGAGAATGGCGAACGCGAGCACACCGAAGCCCCAGGCGGGGATCGGCAACTCGTTGTGCACCTCGGTCTCCAGGACCGTCAACCCAAACAGCATGGGCCGAACTCTACCGGTGTGCCGGCTGGGTCCGTGCACGGTCGCCGCTCAGCGACACGGGTCCGGGTTGGGTACGGCCCGCGCACTGGGATCAGGCCTGCTGGGAAATCGGGCTTGCCCTTCGACAAGCTCAGGGAACGAACCAAGCAGCGCCCTGCCTCCACTGGCATCGGACCACGCCGGGTCAGCCGCGGATCTGGCCCTCGCCTGTCACCACGTACTTGGTCGAGGTCATCTCCGGCAGGCCCATCGGGCCGCGGGCGTGCAGCTTCTGGGTGGAGATCCCGATCTCCGCGCCGAAGCCGAACTCGCCGCCGTCGACGAACCGGCTGGACGCGTTCACCAGCACCGCGGCGGCGTCGACCTCGGCCACGAACCGGTTCGCCGCCGACTGCGAATCGGTGACGATCGTCTCGCTGTGGCCCGAGGAGTAGCGGCGGATGTGGGCCAGCGCGTCGTCGAGCGAGTCGACCACGGCGGCGGCGAGGTCGAGCGACAGGTACTCCTCGGCGAAGTCGGTCTCGGTGACCGGAACCACCTTGCCGTGGGCTCCGATCCGGTCGTCACCGTGTACGGTCACGCCGGCTTCGGTCAATGCCCGCAGAGCCTTGGGCACAAAGGAATCCGCGGTGTCGGCGTGCACCAGCAGCGTCTCCACGGAGTTGCAGACGCTGGGCCGTTGCACCTTGGCGTTGATCAGGATGTCCAGGGCCTGCTGATGATCAGCCGCCGCGTCCACGTACAGGTGACAGTTGCCGACGCCGGTCTCGATCACCGGCACCTGGCTCTGGGTCACCACGGTCTCGATCAGGCCGGCGCCGCCGCGCGGGATCAGTACGTCGACCAGGCCGCGGGCCGCCATCAGCTCGCCGGTCACCGCGCGCGGGCCGGGGATCAGCTGGACCGCGTCGGCGGGCAGGTCGGCCGCCGCCAGGCCGTCGCGGAGGGCGATGACGATGGCCGCGTTGGAGTCGGCGGCGCTGGACGAGCCGCGGAGCAGCACCGCGTTGCCCGACTTGAGGCAGATCCCGGCGGCGTCGGCGGTCACGTTCGGGCGGGCCTCGTAGATGATGCCGACCACGCCGAACGGGACCCGGACCTGGCGCACCTGCACCCCGTTGGGGTTGGTCCAGCCGCGGACCACGTCCCCGACCGGGTCGGGCAGGTCGGCCAGGGCGCGCAGGCCGTCGGCCATCCCGGCGATCCGGTCCGGGGTCAGCCGCAGCCGGTCGATCAGCGCCGCTCCCGTACCCGCGTCCTCGGCTCGGGCGACGTCGATCGCGTTCGCCTCCAGCACCGCTGTTTCGGCCTTGACCAGGGCGTCGGCCATCGCGTGCAGGCCGGCGTCCTTCACCGCTCGCGTCGCCGAGCTGAGCACTCGGGCCGCTACCCGGGCGTCCTCGGCCTGCTTGGCTACCGTCACCGGGCCAAATCTAGTCCGTGGCGGCTGGGCGGGATCCGGCCATCCGACCTGCGGATCTGTCTCCGGGGAGAGGGCGGGCCTGGCTCCGCCCTTCGACGAGCTCAGGGAGCTGGGATCCGGCCTGCCCTTCGACAGCCTCAAGGAACGTTGGGATCCGGCTTGCCCTTCGACAGGCTCAGGGAGCGAAGGAGCCGGCCTCCCCATCGACAGGGTCAGGGAGCGAGGATCGGGCTGGCCCTTCGACGAGAACGGGGAACGGACCTGCGGTCTGCATAGCGTCGCTAAGCTGCAGCCGTGTCCGACGCGATGGAGAAAGAGGCGGCCTCGTCCGCGGCCGAGCGGCTGACGTTTTTCAGCGACGCGGTGATGGCGATCGCCATGACGCTGCTCGCGCTGGAGCTGCCGATCCCCGAGGATCTGACCGGTGACTCGGGCGAACAGATGCACGAGATGCTCGCCTTCTTCGGCGATCACAGCGACGAGTATCTGGCGTTCGTGATCAGCTTCGGCGTGATCGCGATCCACTGGAGCACGCACTTCCGCGTCTTCCGCTATCTGCGCTCCGTATCCCCTCGCTTGATCCAGCTCAACACCGTGTGGCTGCTGCTGATCGTGCTCACCCCGTTCACCACCAAGATCATCAGCCTGGGCGACGGCAACCTACTGCGGTTCAGCATCTATGCCGGGAGCCAGGGGCTGCAGTTCCTGATCTTCGCGCTGATCGCCCAATACCTGATCAAGAACGACCTGATGCGAGAGGGCTTCGATCCGGCCCGGCTGCGCGGGTCGCTGAGCGGTGTGCTGCCGATGGCGGGCGCGTTCCTGTTCTCCATCCCGGTGTATGCGGTGGTGGGCAAGTGGGCGTTCTTCGTCTGGGGGCTGACCCCGATCATCGCGGGCCAGATCGTGCGGATCCGGGACAAGCGGGCCGGCCGCACGAAGTCAGCGGAAGGCCGATGAGTTCGGCCGGGTCCAGCGGTCGTTTCTGGTGCACGGTCTGCCCTGACGAACGGAGATCATCATGAAGTTCCGCGCCGAGCTCGAGTCCTCCGGCAAGAACACGGCCGGTTTCGAGGTGCCGGAGAGTGTCGTCGAAGGCCTCGGTGGCGGTGGACATCCGAAGGTCGTGGTGCGGATCAAGGGGTACGAGTTCCGCACCTCGATCGCCCGGATGGGTGGCCGCTTCATGCTCGGGGTCAGCGCCGAGCGGCGCGGCGAGGCCGGGGTCGCGGCCGGTGACGTGCTCGACGTCGAGGTCGAGCTGGACACCGCCGAACGGGTGATCGAGGTGCCCGAGGACTTCGCCGCGGCGCTGGCCGCGGAGCCGGCGGCCAAGGCGTTCTTCGAGTCGCTGTCGTACAGCAAGCAGAGCTGGCACACGCTGCAGATCACCGGTGCCAAGAAGGCGGAGACCCGGGAGAAGCGGGTTGACAGCTCGGTCGCGATGCTGCGCGAGGGCCGCGCCCGCTGACCGCCGTCGGCTCGATCGAGCCTTCAGGCGGTGGCGCTCATGCGGGTCACGCTTGGCGCGGGGAGTGGGGGCGGCCAGGATGGTGTGCTGTGGCAGGTCTTGCTGAGGTTGTGCTGCCGCTGATCCGTACCCGTTCCGATGTGCATCGCTGGGAGTCGGCGAACGTGCATGGCCGCCAGCTGCAGGAAGCGGCCGCGCTGCTGGAACAGGCGGCGGCAAGCGGGAAGACGGCAGAGGCGTATCCGGTGACGCAGCGGGCGATCGCGGGCGCGGTCAAGATCATCCTGCCGTGACAAAGGGCGCAGAGGGCGGGTCCAGCGCTGTCGAAAGCAGGGGCCACACCTTTGGCTAAAGCCATTCCAGGGCGGTCGGCCTTGCACCCTGAGACGCCGACACTTCGGTACGGACATGCGCTGGACCCGCACCAGCCACGGTAGCCCTGTCCGCCCCGACTCGCTACCACCCGACACAACTTCACGCCCGCGATCAGCCGACACAGCGCGGGGATGCGGGGCGAGCAGGACGATCCCGGCCGACGGGGCGAGCGAGGCGTTGTGGATCAGGGGGTGGTGGGTTCGGCGGGGTGAGGTGGCACGAGGTCGCGGGCTAGCAGGGTGCCGGCGGCGGTGGCGATGGGGAAGACGAAGATCGCGATCACCGGCAGGGAGAGCAGGAGGAAGGTGGGGACGCCGAAGCCGAGGGCTTTGGCTCGCTGATCGCGCATCAGGGCTCGGCGCTCGCCCAGGGTGAGCACGCCGCGGCGTTCGCAGGCTGAGCCGATCAGTTCCAGGGCCAGGACCCAGCCGCCGAAGAGCGCCGACAGGATGGCGCCGGCGACCTGGCCGATCACCGGGATGGCGCCGATCGGGATCATCAGGATGGCGAAGCCGAGGGACAGCAGGATCACGCCGACGGTCTGCCGGACGGCCCGGGCGACCTGGACTCCGATCGGTTCGTCCCGCGGCGGTGGCGCATCGCCTTCGGCCTCATCGACGGCCTCGGAGATCTTGTCGTACAGCGGTGCGCCGATCGCCAGGGTCAGCGCGCTGAAGCTGATCACCATCAGCAGGATCGAGCCGGCGACCAGCGCTACCCCGATCAGGATCCGGACCGTCGTCGCCCAGCCGACCGCCCAGCCTTCGGCGAACGGCGTCATCCAGGAAACGATCTCGTCGATCCGGAACAGCAGGGTGATCAACAATGCCAGGAAGATGATCGAGGTGAGCACCGCCGGCAACGCGCCGAGCAGGAACAGCCGGGGGCGCTTCAGGATCACCCGGGCGCCGCGGGCGAGCAGCCCGACACCGGCGAAGAACTCACTGATCATGGTCGCTGTCTACCTTCCGCCGCCGACGTCGAGGGTCGATCCGGTCACGTACGAGGCCTCGTCGCTGAGCAGCCAGGCGATCGCGGCGGCGACCTCGTCCGCGCTGCCGGAGCGGCCCATCGGGACCTCCGGTGCGACCCGTTCCAGCCGGCCGGGCGCGTGGATCTCGGTGTCGATCACGCCGGGACGTACACCGACCACCCGCACGCCCTGCTGGGCCAGCTCCAGGCCCAGGCCGACGGTCAGGGCGTCCAGGGCAGCCTTGCTGGCGGCGTAGTCGACGTATTCGAAGGCGCCGCCGCGGATCGCCGCCCGGGAGGACACGTTGACGATCACTCCGCCGGAGCCGCCGTGATCATGGGACAGCCGGCGCGCGGCCTCGGTCGCCATCGCGAACGCGGCGACGACGTTGATCTCCATCACCCGGCGGACCCGATCGCTGTCATAGCTGGTCACCGCGCCGTGCGGCGACACCACTCCGGCGTTGTTGACCAGGGCGTCGAGCCGGCCGATCTCCTCGTCGAAGCGGGTGAACAGGCTGTCCACGGCGCCCGGCTCGGACAGCTCCACCTGGTAGGCCCACGCATCCACCCCAGCGGCGCGGCAGTCGGCCACCACCCGCTCGGCGTCCTCGGCGCGGTGCGCGTATGTGATCACCACGTTGCGTCCGTCCCGGGCCAGTCGGCGGGCCGTGGCGGCGCCGATGCCCCGGCTGCCGCCGGTGATCAACACGTGGCCGGATCTGGCCTGCCCTTCGACAGGCTCAGGGAACAAACCGGCGGTCTCGGTCTCGCTCACGACCCGCTGCCCGGGCCGCCGACGACGTCCTGCCGGACCTTCTCGCCCTTCGCTTCGGCCGCCGCCCGGAGTTGATCTTGGAAAGTGATCATCTTCTCGGTCAGCACCGGGTCGCCGGCGGCCAGGATGCGGATCGCGAGCAGGCCGGCGTTGCGGGCGTTGCCGATGGCGACGGTGGCGACCGGGACGCCGGCCGGCATCTGCACGATCGACAGCAGGGAATCCATCCCGTCCAGGTATTTCAGCGGCACCGGGACGCCGATCACCGGCAGCGGGGTGAGCGCGGCCAGCATCCCGGGCAGGTGCGCGGCGCCGCCGGCTCCGGAGATGATCACCTCGATGCCGCGGGTGTGCGCGCTCCGGCCGTAATCGACCATCGCCTCGGCCATCCGGTGCGCCGAGACCACGTCGGCCTCGTACGGCACGTCGAATTCGGCCACGGCCTCGGCGGCGGCCCGCATCACCGGCCAGTCCGAGTCCGAGCCCATCAAGATCGCTACCCGCGGGACGTCAGGCATCCGGATCTCCCATCAGATAGCCGGCGGAGTGCCGGGCCCGGTGCCGGACGTCGGCCAGGTCCTCACCGTAGGCGGTCACGTGGCCGACCTTGCGGCCCGGCTTGACCTCCTTGCCATACAGCTCGACCCGGATCCGGCGGTCCCGGGCGAAGCAGTGCAGCAGCGCGGAAGGAAGATCTTCGACGGTGCCGCCGAGCACGTTGGTCATCACCGTCCACGGTGCGCGGGTCGCCGGATCGCCGAGCGGCAGGTCGAGCACGGCGCGCAGGTGGTTCTCGAACTGCGAGGTGTGCGACCCGTCGATGGTCCAGTGGCCGGTGTTGTGTGGCCGCATCGCCAGCTCGTTGACCACCACCGAGCCGTCGTCGCGCTGCATCAGCTCGACCGCGAGCAGCCCGACCACCTCCAGCTCGGCGGCGACGGTCAGCGCCAGTTGCTGGCACTCGATCGCCCGCTCGGCGGTCAGGCCGGGCGCCGGGGTCACGGTCTCGACGCAGATCCCGTCGCGCTGCACCGATTCCGAGATCGGGTACGCGACCGCCTGGCCGGACGGCGAGCGCACCACCAGGGCGCTCAGCTCCCGGGAAAACGGTACGAATTCCTCGGCGACGATCTGGACGTCGCCCCGGAGCCCGGCGAACGGCAGCTCGGCGGAATCAGCCGAGTCGATCTTCCAGACCCCCTTGCCGTCATAGCCGCCGCGCGAGGTCTTGGCGATCACCGGCCAACCCTGCTCGTCGCCGAACGCCTGCAGCGCAGCGGGATCGGCGACGACGCGGTTGGCCGGGCACGGGATCCCGGTCGCGGTCAGCCGTTCCCGCATGATCGCCTTGTCCTGGGCGTGGATCAGGGCCGCCGGGCCGGGTCTCACCAGCACTCCGGCGGTCTCCAGCTCGCGGAGCAGGCCGGTCGGCACGTGTTCGTGGTCGAAGGTGATCACGTCGCAGCCGGCGGCGAAGGTGCGTACGGTCTCCGGGTCGGTGTAGTCGCCGACCGTCACGTCGCGGACCACCTGGGCCGCGGACACGTCCGGTCCTTCGGCCAGCAGTCGGACCGTGATGCCGAGGCCGATCGACGCCGCGTACATCATCCGGGCCAGCTGCCCGCCGCCGATGATCCCGACGACGAACGGGCGGGTGGTGGCAACGGCTTCCGGCACGGCGTCAGCCTACTGGGCACCAGTCGCCCGGCGATGCACCGTGTCGGTCGCTGGGGACGTTGGAGTGTTCGTTCCCCTGAGCCGACTTGTCAGACCTGGTGCTGGCTATAGCCATCCTGGGTTCTGACAGGTCGGCTTCACATGGCGGCAGCGTCAGCGGATGCGGAAGATCAGGAGGCGTTGGACGAGGAAGTTGACTGTGGTGGCGGCGCCTTGGCCGATCACGAAGGCGATCACCTGGGCGCCGAGGAGCGGCAGTTGGTCCGGGCCGTGGGTCTGCAACAGCCACAGGACCAGCAGGGTGAGGCCGGTGTTGAGGAAGAAGGTGACCAGGTAGAGGACGAAGACGGCGATGAAGCGGCGGGCCGAGTGGGTCGCCTTGAAGGTCCAGCGGCGGTTGATCAGGTAGGCCGTGGTGGTGCCGAGCACGAAGCCGATCGCCTTGGCGATCGAGGTGTTCAGGCCGAGCATGGTCAGCAGGGTCCAGGAGCCGAAGTCGACGATCGCCGACAGGCCCCCGGTGGCCACGAACCGGAACAGTTGCTGGCCCAGCGGCATCCGCTCGGGTTGCTCCACGGGAACCTCGATCGTGTCGGTCATCTGCTCCACTCCGGTCGCCGCTTCTCCACGAAGGCGGCGATGCCCTCGCGCCGGTCGGGCGAAAACGCCGCCGCCCGCCACGCCTCGTCCTCGATCTCCAGTGCCTCGGCCAGTGGCCGGTCGGCACCGTTGCGCAGGGCGCGTTTGGCCTGCCGGACCGCGGTCGGCGCGTTGGCCGCGATCTTCGCCGCCAGCTCGAGCGCGACGTCTCGCGCGGTGCCGGTCGGGACCAGGCGGTCGGCCAGGCCGATCCGTTCCGCCTCGTGCGCGTCGACCCTTCGGCCGGTGAAGATCAACTCGGCTGCCCGGGCCGCGCCGATCCGCCGGGGCAGGGCCTGGGTGCCGCCGCCGCCGGGCACCAGCCCGACCGTGGTCTCCGGCAGCCCGAAGGTCGCGGCCGCGCCGGCGATGATCAGATCCGCGGCCAGCGCGAGTTCGCAGCCGCCACCGAGGGCGTACCCTTCGACGGCGGCGATGGTCGGCATCGGCAGCTCCCGGACCGCGGCAAAGGCCGCCCGCAGCACCGGACGCTGAGCCTCGAGTTGATCATCGCTGAAGCCGGCCCGCTCCTTCAGATCCGCGCCGACGCTGAACGCCTTCGGCGAGCCGCTGGTGATCACCACCACGGCCACGGTCGAGTCCTCGGCCAGGGATCCACAGGCAGCGGTGATCGCCTCGGCGAACGCGGTCGAGATCGCGTTCATGGCCTCCGGTCGGTTCAAGATCAATTCGGCCGTGTGCTCGCCGACCCGCCGGGTCTCGACCGTCATCGGGCTGAGCTCACGTGTCGGAGTTCCGATCCGGCGGCTCGGTGTCGTGGCCGCCGGTGCCGAACAGCAGTTCGGTCATCACCACGTGCACCCGCTCCACGTCCGGCACGTCGTCGAGCACGATCGGCCCGGCGTCAGCGGCGGTCTGGATGTTGAGCGTGCCGCAGCCGAGCATCCGGTCCAGCAGGCTCCGCTCGTACGACACGTCGTTGATCCGGATCAGCGGCAGGTCCTTGCCGACCTTGTTCAGGATCCCCCAGCGGGTGATCAGCCGCCGGTTGGTGATCGTGTACGTCCTGGTCAGCCAGCGCAGGAACGGGGCGACCGACCACCAGATGATCAGGATCACGCCGAGTCCGACGATAAAATACTGCCCGACCGGGCGGAGGTCCATCGGGATCAGCGCGAGGCCGACCCCGATCAGTGCCCCGCAGAGGACGAGTGCGAGCGCCGGCAGAATCAGCGCCTTCCCATGGGTCCGCATGTGCAGCACGACGTGCTCGTCGGCGCCCAGCAGTTTGGCCGGTAATCCCATGCGGCCCATCGTGACACACGCGGGCCAATCGGTGCCGGTGGCCAATCGGTGCAGGGGCCAATCGGCGCCGCCTCGCACGCGCTGCGCGGGATGGGCGGGTCAGCGCAGGTGAACGACGTCGCCGGCGCCGAAGGTGACCCGGCCGGACTGGGTGCCGACCACCAACCGGCCGGCCGTGTCGATCGCCTCGGCGTCGCCGACCACGTCGGGCTCGCCGGCCAGCATCACCCGGACCCGGCGGCCGATGGTGCCGCAGCGAGCCAGGTAGGCGGCGGCCAGGGCGGTGTCGTCGGTCGCGTCCTGCCATTGCCGATAGAGCAGGGCGAAGGCGTTCAGCACCGTGATGATCATCCGGTCCCGGCTGACCCGGGCGGCGTCGGGCTGCAGCCGGATCGAGGTCGCGGTCGGCACCGGGAGTTGGTCGGCTGTGAGGCCGACGTTGATCCCGATCCCGATCACACAGCCGGAGGCGGCATCGGTGGGGTCGGCCGGGTCGATCCGCTCGGCCAGGATGCCGCAGATCTTCCGGTCCCGGACCAGGACGTCGTTCGGCCACTTCAGCTCGGCCGGGATCTTTGCCGCCCGCTGCAGCGACTCGCTGACCGCGATGCCGGCGACCAGCGGCAGCCAGGTCCACCGCTCCGGCGGTACGCGCTCGGGGCGGACCAGCAGCGACATCCCGATCGAGGTCCCCGCCGGTGCGGTCCAGGTGCGGCCCAGCCGGCCACGGGCCGCGGTCTGGTGTTCGGCGATCAGCACCGTCCCGGACGGCTCGCCGGCCCGGGTCCGCGCGGCCAGATCGGCGTTGGTGGAGCCGGTCTCGGCCACCACGTCGACGCGGCGCCAGAGCGATCCGGGGGTGATCACCTCGTCCCGGATCGCCTCGGGGTCCAGCGGCTCGTCGTACGACACGGTCCGTCAGCCTACGCCGATTCGGCGCGGTGCCCCGGGCGTCGTGAACCAGCGGGGAAGATTCGGCCGGGTGTAACCGGCCGCGGATTCCCCGATCAGCCGCCCGGCCGGCACGGGATCCGGTCCACGACCGGCGACAGTCACCGCCCTGCCCGGCGCATCGCACCGGCGGGGGACACTAGGGTGCCGCTATGGACCTGGATCAGCCGGGTGCCGACGGCGCCCCCGACATCCACACCACTCGGGGAAAGCTCGACGACCTGCTGCGGCGGATCGACGAGGCGGTCCATGCCGGCTCTGCGGCCGCGGTGGAGAAGCAGCACACGCGGGGCAAGAAGACGGCGCGGGAGCGGATCGACCTGCTGCTGGACCCGGGCAGCTTCACCGAGTTGGACGAGTTCGCCCGGCACCGGGCCACCGCGTTCGGGATGGAGCAGCGGCGGCCGTACGGAGACGGCGTGGTGACCGGCTTCGGCACCATCGACGACCGGCCGGTCTGCGTGTTCAGTCAGGACGTGACGATCTTCGGCGGCAGCCTCGGCCAGGTCTACGGCGAAAAGATCGTCAAGATCATGGACTTCGCGCTGCGCACCGGCTGTCCGCTGATCGGGCTGATCGAGGGTGGCGGTGCGCGGATCCAGGAGGGGGTGGTCTCGCTCGGCCTGTACGGCGAGATCTTCCGCCGCAACACCCTGGCCTCGGGGGTGGTGCCCCAGATCTCGGTGATCATGGGCGCGGCGGCCGGCGGGCACGTCTATTCGCCGGCGCTGACCGACTTTGTGATCATGGTCGACCAGACCTCGCAGATGTTCATCACCGGGCCGGACGTGATCAAGACCGTGACCGGCGAGGACGTCACGATGGAGGACCTCGGCGGCGGCCGGACCCACAACACCCGGTCCGGCAACGCGCACTACCTGGCCGGCGACGAGGAGGACGCGATCGGATTCGTGCGCACCCTGCTGTCGTACCTGCCGCAGAACAACCTGGAGGACCCGCCGATCTTGGACGGCGACGGCGCGGGCCTGGAGATCACCGAGGAAGACCGGGAACTGGACACGCTGATCCCGGACTCGCCGAACCAGCCGTACGACATGCGCGAGGTGATCCACCGGCTGCTGGACGACGACGAGTTCGTCGAGGTGCACGAGCTGTTCGCGCCCAACATCGTCGTCGGCTTCGGCCGGGTGGAGGGTCGCAGCGTCGGGTTGGTGGCCAACCAGCCGCTGCATTTCGCCGGCTGCCTGGACATCGACGCGAGCGAGAAGGCGGCCCGCTTCGTCCGCACCTGCGACGCGTTCAACCTCCCGGTGATCACCTTCGTCGACGTGCCCGGCTTCCTGCCCGGCACCGACCAGGAGTGGAACGGGATCATCCGCCGCGGCGCGAAGTTGATCTACGCCTACGCCGAGGCCACGGTGCCGTTGCTCACCGTGATCACCCGGAAGGCGTACGGCGGCGCGTACGACGTGATGGGCTCCAAGCACCTCGGCGCCGACATCAACCTGGCCTGGCCGACCGCCCAGATCGCCGTGATGGGCGCCCAGGGCGCGGTGAACATCCTGTATCGCAAGGAACTCGCCGCGGCGGACGATCCGGACGAGCTGCGGGCCCAACTGGTCTCCGACTACGACGACGAGCTCGCCAATCCCTATCTGGCGGCCGAACGCGGCTATGTCGACGCCGTGATCAGTCCGCACGAGACCCGGGCCGAGATCACCCGCTCGCTGCGGCTGCTGCGGACCAAACGGGAGTCCCTGCCACCCAAGAAGCATGGGAACATTCCGCTGTGACCGATCAGGTGGTGGTGATCAAGGGCAACCCGACCGACGAGGAGATCGCCGCCGTCGTAGCCGCCCTGGCCACCCTGACCCGCCCCACCCCCGACCCGGCGCCCGTCTCCCGCCCCACCGGCTGGTCCGCCTACTGGCGCACCCTCCGCACCCCACCCCCGCCCTCCCCCGCCACCTGGCGCACCTCTCTCCGCGGCTGCTGACCGCCGGCCGGGCCTGGCTCGCAAACGCGACCGTTCGACTCAAACGCGACCGTTTGAACGGTCGCGTTTGGTGCGAGCGGTCGCGTTTACGTTCTGGTCCGGGGCGGGGAGGAGTTATGCACAGGAAGCGGGACGGGGGATCGGGTTTCCACAGATTTGGGGGAGTGGGTAGTTGGGCGATCGGGTTGGTGGTGTGGTGTCGCCTATGGAAGAGATTCAGATGGCCCGGGAACTGGTCGATCGGGGCTTCGATCGGGCCGAGATAGCCACGCTGGTCCGGCGTGGCGAGCTGACCAGACTTCGTCGCGGCGCCTACGTGAGCGACGAGGCCGAGGACGAGCGTGCTGCCTATCGCCGCCTGGTTGTGGCAACGCTGGGTCAGGCCGACATCGATGTCGTCGCCAGCCACACCGCCGCGGCCGTGCTGCACGGGTTGCCGTTCCCGCGAGCGGTCTCTCGACGCATCGACCTCACCCGACCCGGCGGCACGAGCGGCGGCTATGTCCGCGGCGCCGTCCATCTGCATGCGGCGCCACTCGGGCCGGCCGATCGCGCCGTCATCGATGGCTTGCCGACGACCTCGCTGGCCCGCACCGCCGTCGATGTCGCGCGGAGTGCGCCGTACCGGCACGCCGTGGCCGTGCTCGATGCGGCCCTCGGACAGGGCCTGACCGGGGACGCGATGGTCGATTCGCTCGACACCCTCACCGGTTTTCGGGGCATCAGGAAGGCCTGGCGGGTTGCGGCCTTCGCTGATGGCCGGAGCGAGAGCGTCGGCGAGTCCACGAGTCGGATCGTCATGGCCGATGTCGGACTGCCGGCGCCGACTCCCCAGTACGAGGTGTACGACGGCGACCGGCTGGTCGCTCGCTGTGACTTCGCCTGGGAGGAGTTCCGCACGGTCGGCGAGTTCGACGGCATGATCAAATACGGCCGGCTGCTGAAACCCGGCCAATCCGTCACCGACGTCGTCGTCGCCGAGAAGCTCCGAGAAGACGCGATCCGGGATGCCGGCTGGCAGGTCGTCCGCTGGATCTGGTCCGACCTGTCGAACCCCTCCCTCCTGGCCCGCCGGCTCCACCGAGCCTTCGCCCGCGGCTCCGGCCGAATCCCCAGCACAAACGCGACCGTTTGACGCAGCCGCGACCGTTCAAACGGTCGCGGCTGATGCGAACGGTCGCGTTTGGGATCGGGAGCCGGGGTCGGGCGTCGGTAGGGTGGCGCGGATGAGTAGGCCTTGGCGGGTGGTATTGGCGTCGGCGTCGCCGGCGCGGTTGGCGACGTTGCGGAGTGCGGGGATCGATCCGGAGGTGATCGTTTCCGGGGTGGATGAGTCGGGCGTGACCGCTGGGACGGTGCCGGAGTTGGTGGCCGAGTTGGCGCGATTGAAGGCTTCCGCGGTGGTCGAGCGGATCTCGGGTTCGGGCGGGCCAACGATTGTGATCGGCGGGGATTCGCTGCTGGAGTTGGACGGGGAGCCGTACGGGAAGCCGGCTGATCATGCCGAGGCGGTGGCGCGGTGGCGGCGGATGCGCGGCCGGGAGGGCGTGCTGCACACCGGGCATCAGGTGGTGATCATCGACGAATCCGGCATACGCGAGCGCAACCGGACCGCGAGCACAACGGTCCGGTTCGCTGACCTGTCCGACGCCGAGATCGAGGCCTACGTGGCTACCGGCGAGCCGCTCCAGGTCGCGGGCGCATTCACCGTCGACGGCTTGGGCGGGCCGTTCATCACCGGCATCGACGGCGACTTCCACACCGTCGTCGGGATCAGTCTGCCGCTGCTACGGGAGCTGTTGGCCGAGCTCGGGGTGAGCTGGCCCGACCTCTGGTGATCTTCGCCGCAGCTGGCTAGCGGGCGATCAGCAGGAGCCCGGTTCCGATCAGCAGCAGCATGATCATGATCACGGCCAGGGGCAGGCCGGCACGGGTGCGGCGTAGGTGCAGGCCGAGGGCCAGCGGACCGATCGGGCGCATCGCGGTTCCTTTCGTCGGGTTCATGGCCGCGGCGCGCAGCGCGCCGAGGCTGATCTGGTGGGCCGGCAGGCCGACCTCGGAGCTGTCCCGCAGGTCCGCCAGCCATTGCTCCCGGCGGGTCGGCCGCTGATCGGGTGGCAGCAGCAGGCAGGCGATGGTGATCAAGAACCGATGCAGCTTCATGTCGGCCGCAATCTGCCGACCGCACCGGCGGACCGCTGGTCGTACTGGGTGCACACCTCGATCGCCGCCTCAGCCCCCTCCGGCGTGAACCGGTAGAACCGGCGGCGCGGCCCCGGCCGGGCCTCGTCGTCCTCCCAACTGGAGACGACCCAGCCGCGTTGCTCCAGCCGTTCGAGGATCGGATAGACACTGCCCGCGGGTCGACCGGTCGCCTTGATGATCCGCAGTCCCCATTCCGGACCCGACGCGGCCCGCAGGGCGCGCAGCACGTCGATCGTCGCGCCGGTGGTTCGTTCGAGCCGCTCCATGCGCTAATACTACCTATATAGAACAAGTCTTCGCGGCGGTGAGGTCACGGCGTTACCTGGCGGTCACCTCGTCTCAACGGTTCCGAGACGGGACGGCCGCAGTCTGGTGCGATGGAGATCTTCGGACCCGAGAGTGCGGCCGGCGCGCCGCGGCGGAGCATCGCGCTGGTGGCGCACGACAACAAGAAGGTCGACCTGTTGCAGTGGGCGACCTACAACCGCGAGACGCTGCGCGAGCATGATCTGTTCGCCACCGGCACCACCGGGACCTTGATCGAGTTCGAGGTCGGGCTGCCGGTGCGCCGGTTCCTCAGCGGCCCGGTGGGCGGTGATCAACAGATCGGCGCCAAGATCGCCGAAGGTGATCTCGACGTGTTGATCTTCTTCTGGGATCCGCTGGAGGCCCAGCCGCATGACACCGACGTAAAGGCGCTGTTGCGGATCGCGACCCTGTGGAACATCGTCATCGCCTGCAACGTCGCCAGCGCCGATCTGGTCATCTCCTCGCCGCTGCTGCGCAACGGCTACCGACCCGTGCGCCCCGATCACGCACTCGAGCGGTCGGGCGATCTGGCCCGATCTCGTTAGTGGTCGTACGCCGATGCCCGTTTCAGGGCAGCCGCCAGGCTTCAGCGAGCCGGATCAGTGCCGATTGATGCGATTCCGGTCCGAACACGTGGTCCTCATCGGGGTAGACGTAGAGGGTGCTGTCGACTCCGGCTCGGGTCAGCGCGTCGTGCCAGAGGGCGGAGTCCTCGCGGATGTTCGAGCGTCCCGCGCTGATGATGGTGATCGGTATCGTGACCGCTTCGGGACGGCCGGCCGGCGAAGCCCCGTCCCACCGGTCCGGGCATTCCTCCGGCGTGCAGCCGCGGAAGAAGATCTGGATCTCGCGAGTCTCGCCGGTGAACCGGCGAACATCGGCGGGACCGTCCCAGCAGCCGGCAGCGGCGAACGGGTGGGCACGGGTGATCATTCGGTTCACCAGGTAGCCGCCGGCGCTGAACCCGTAGACATAAACGTGGTCGGGATCGGCGACGCCCGTCCGCACCAGGTGCTCGACGCCGTCGAGGACGCCGTCTGCGTCAAGATCACGCTCGGGCATGCCGACAGATCGCAACGGCTCCCACATCAGCTCCTCGCCCAGGATGCCGCTGCCGGCGTAGCTTGATTGCAGCAGCGCCGCGCCCCGAGAGGTCCAGAACGCCGAGTCGCCCTGGGCGCCCACCTCCAGACCGAACCACGGACTGCCGTGCAGGTAGACCACCAGCGGAAACGGGCCTGCGCCGTCGGGAGTGGCGAGCAAGCCTTCCAACCGGCCGCCCTGCGTTTCCCAGGACACGCGCTTGATCGGCGACGGGTGAACCGGCTCTCCGGCCGAGGATTCGGTGGGTCGATCCCATCGCAACGGTGCTCCCGGCTCCCAGCCCGCCTTTCGCCGCGTGCCGTCAAGGCCGGTCCGAGTCAGCTCCAGCACGCCAGGGCGGTCACCAAGATCGACACTCCACGATGCCTCGTCGTCCTCGGGGGTGATCGGGAAGATGTCGCCGCCGTCGGTCACCGCGAGGACGCCGACGCGAAGGCCACGGAACAGCACGACCAGGCAGCCCCAGCCGGGCACATCGATCACCTGCCGGACTCGCTCGCCGCGCAGGGACTCGACCACTTCGCCGTCCCGGTCCGTCACCAACCACCACGGCGGCGGCGTCCGCCGATACGCATTCCGGCGTGACCACGGCGTTTGACCCACGCCGCGACGGTAACAGGCCTTCGGGCTGCGCCTCAGCCCGGCGGAGCGGGGATCAGGACGGCGATGATCACGCCTGCAGCCGATCGACCCAGCCGTCGGACTCCGCGTGGGCGTGGAGGTCGAGTGCCGGCTGCCAGGTCGCCTTCGCCGGGCTGTCCGGATCGTTGGCGATCCATTTCGTCAGGGCCCAGAGCCCGTACAGGATGGCGTAGCAGCGCAGCCGATCGATCGCCCCTGGCTCGGCCAGCCGCGGACCGATCAACCGTCGAAGCTCCTTGATCAACGTCGAATCCGCGGACCGGATGATCTCGCCGGCCAGGTGCTCGAGATCAAGATCGGCCGGTCCCACGCAGCAGAACTCGAAGTCGATCGGGACGGCCCGGCGACCGTCCCAGACGGTGTTGTGCGGACCGGCATCCGTGTGCACCAACACCCGCGGCTCCGCCGTCGTCCGGTCCAGGCCACGCTCGATCAGCCGTGCCAACAGGTCGGTCGTCGCCGGCCCGAGCACTGTGGCAGCGGCGGCCAGTTGCGCGGACCGGACGTCCCGATCGAACGCGTAGAGCGGGGTCCACGGCAGCCGCGGCAGGCGGTCCAGGTCGGTGTCGTGGACCCGCTCCAGCCGCTGCCAGAGATCGGTCACGGCGGCCACCCGCTCTGCCACCGTCAGGTCCGGCCAGCGCCGGCCGAGGTTGTCGCCGGGCAGCCGTGCCGTCACCATCCAGTCGAACCCGGCGACGATCCCGTCGCCGAACACCGCCGGATAACCGACCGATTCGGGCAGGCAGCGCACCACCGCTGCCTCTCGGATCAAGGTCCGGCCGCCGGTCGCCGCGGACAGCCGCAGCACGTAGTCCGGTCCGATCCAGGTGCGGTTGGACTGGCCGAGCTCCAGCCGCTCCGCCGTTGGGTCCAGACCCAGCCGATCGATGATCTCCTCGTGCACCCGGCGGGTCATGATCAACTCTGGGGCGTGCCCAGGAAGTCGATCACGTCGCGGAAGAACGCCTTGCTGGTGGTCAGGCCGTGGCCCGCCTGCGGATAGCGGAGTGCGGTCGCGTTGGGCATCCGGGCGGCGGTGTCGGCGAACAGCTGCTGGGTCCAGAAGTAGTCCTTGCCGCCGTACACGATCAGCGTCTCGGTGGGGATCGCCGGCAGTTGGTCGTAGACGTCGAAGGCGTCCTCGGCCCGCAAGGCGATCGCCAGATCGGAGCGGTTCTTGATCTTGATCAACCGGGTGGCCAGGCCCATCGGGACGTTCAGCAGGCGGCGGACGGTCGGATCCTGGACGAAGCCGGCGAGCAGCAGGTCGGCCTGGAACCGGCCGTGCCGTTCGACGTTGTCGAGCAGTTCCAGCTGCGCCCCCTTCGCGATCGGCCCGAGCCGGTACGCGGCACTGGCGACCACCGCCTTGCGGGCCACAG
Source organism: uncultured Actinomycetota bacterium (assembly GCA_963746025.1). GTDB lineage: Bacteria > Actinomycetota > Actinomycetes > Propionibacteriales > Propionibacteriaceae > Microlunatus. Next base: position 95,708 of record CAVUZU010000004.1, on the reverse strand, counting down.
CCGGATGATCAGCCAGCAGCTGGAGCAGCTGGGAGCCGCCGCTGGAGTGCCCGATCAGATCGACCGGCTCGTCGAAGCGGTCGGTCAGCGACGCGGCCAGGGTCGCGGTCAGGTCGGCCCAGCTGGTGCCGGGCTGCAGGCCGGGCGGCCGGTTGGTCAGGTAGACCCGATAGCCGGCCGCCGCGAACGGCCGGATGGTCGCCAGTGAGATCCAGCGCTCCGGGCCGCTCGCCGGCAGTTCGTGGTTGGCGCTCAGCCCGACCAGATAGACGAGTGGTCGGCCGGCACCGACGGCCAGATACGGTTCTCCACCGGCAAACGCGCCCTGCTCGACCGACTCCACTAGAGCAGTATGGCGGAGGCGAACACCCAGTCCGAGGCGACGACCCGGGCCGTCGCCCACAGGTCAGATCCGGTGCCGTGGGCGTAGACGGACACCTCGCCGGACTCGGTGATCGTGGTCAGGCTGGGCTTGCCGGTGTCGTCCACATCGCCGACTGCGAGCTCGGCCACGTCCGACCAGTCGCCGGCCACCTGGATCGGCGCCGGGGTCTCCGCTCCGGGCGTTCCGGTCGGGTAGACCCAGAGCGTGCCGTCGGTCTCGAGATCGACCAGGTCGGCCCGGCCGTCGCCGTCGACGTCGGCCAGCCGCAGCTCCCGGGCCGGGCCCCAGCCCGAGCCGACCCAGCGGCGCTGCCCGGTCCACGGGTTGGCCGTCCCGGTGGTGCCGTCGTGCGGATAGACCCAGAGTTCGCCGCCGCGGTCCTTGATCAACAGATCCGGCCGGCCGTCGCCGGTCAGATCGCCGAGCGCCATCGCGGTCGCCAGGTTCCACCCGGTGCCGGCGAACGTGCGGGTCGCGGTCCACGGATCGGCGTCGGCAGCTCCGTCGCCGGGATAGATCCAGAGCGTCCCGTTCACGGCCTTGGGGTCGCGGGCGACGACATCGACCTGGCCGTCCCCGGTCACGTCGCCGAGCAGCAGTTGATCTTCGTAGGTCCAGCGGTTGCCGGCCGAGAACCGGTCCGACCAGGGCGTCTCGCCGTCGTTGGGGTAGACCCAGAGATCACCGTGGTGCACCCGGGCCAGCAACTCCGGCCGGCCGTCGCCGGTGACATCCCCGGCGATCATGGAATTGGCGAAGTCCCAGCCGGCGCCGGCGGCGATCGGCGGGCCCGACCACAGGGCACCGGAGGCGGCACCGGAGTGCGGATGGATCGCCAGCGCGTCGCCGGTGCGGGCGATCAGGTCGGGCCGCCCGTCGCCGGTGGCGTCGGCCAGCAGCAACGCCTGCCCGACCGGCCAGCCGGTGCCCGCTGCGGTCCTGCTGGTGTACGGATTCTGGCTGGTCGCGCCGTTGTGCGGATAGATCCACAGCGCACCGGTCGCGTCCCGGACCAGGATGTCGGGGAACCCGTCACCGGTGGCGTCGCCGAGCAGCATCGCGTCAGCGAGATTCCAGCCGGTGCCGGCCCAGTACGGCGTCGAGTCGTACGGATTCCCGGCCTCGCCGTCGTGCGGGATGATCCAGAGCGTGCCCTGCGCGGCCGCCGGCTCGCGGCCGATCAGGTCCGGCCGGCCGTCGCCGGTCACGTCGCCCAGCAGCAGGGTGTCGAACCGGTTCCAGCCGGTGCCGGCCGCGATCTTGTCCGGCCACGGATTCTCCCCGGCGTCGGCCTGGTAGTGGAAGATCGACAACGCGCCGGCCGCGTCCCGGGTGATCAGGTCCGGATGATCATCACCGGTGACGTCGCCGAGCAGCAGCGGGTCGGCGAAACTCCAGTCGCCGCCGAGTGACGTCGACTCGGGCCAGGGGTTGTCCTCGACCGTGCCGTCATGGGTGAACAGCCGCAGCGTCCCGCTGTCCGCGCCGGGATCCCGGACCACCGCGTCGGCCAGCCCGTCGCCGGTGACGTCGCCGGGTTGCGCCGCGACCGCCTTCGCCGTCTTCCGTGCGGATCGGGCAGCAGGGTCGTCGACTCCGCGGGCCAAGCTCAGCTTCGCAGTGTGTTCGTTGCCCTGCGGGCGCTCCGCCGCGGCCGGCCGCGGCTCTCCCAGGCCGATCATCCCGGCGCCGAGGGCCAGGGTCAGCAGCGCGGTGATCAAGACCCGCTTCGCCTTGATGATCATGCCGGGCTCACAGCTCGATCGGCTTGCGGGCGCCGTAGCGGCGGCCGTTCACGGTGACCGTGAGCAGATCCGGGATCGGCGGCGGATAGAGCACGATCCGTTTCGGCGCACGCTTCCAGTCGAAGCTGAACTTCACGTCCAACTGCCGGTTGGCGTCGTCCCGGCTGAGCTCCAGGTTGACCGGGCCGTAGCGGGTCGGTGCCCGGAGCAGCTTGGTCGGCGTACCGTCGACCAGCCAGGCCAACGGGCACAGCCGGAGCAGGTGCAACTCGTCCGGGTCCAGCCCGTCGTCGACCAGTGCGGTCCGCGCCGCCCAGGTGACCAGCGGCTGCACGAACAGCGTGCCGTACATGGCGTTGCGGTGCTCACCGGAGATGAACGTGTTGTCCGAGCAGGCGCCCATCATCAGCCCGTACAGGCCCTCCAGGAATCGCGCCCGATCGCCGAGTTGCCAGGTGTGGAAGAGATTCCAGCTGTAGCAAGGCTCGCCGCTGCTCTGTTCGTGATCAAGGACGACCCGGTCCAGCGCCGTGTGGTGCCACGGATCGAAGAGCTTGGTGTTCGGGCCGACCCGGTAGAACTCGACGTAGGACCGCATCAGCTCGTCCGACGCCGGCAGCAGCCCGGCCCAGACCGCGGTCAGCGCACCGGTGTCGAACGCCTCCAGATACGGCCACGGGCTGGTCGGACCGTGGAACTTGCTGGGCAGGATCGGATGGGTCTTGCCGTCCGGATCGGTCCAACGCGGGACGTCCTTCGCGACCGCCCGGAGCGCCGTGACAAAGGCGTCCCGGAAGCCGTCGGCGACGTTGCCGAACTCCTCGGCCCGCGGATGCTTGACCCGGCGCAGCAACTCCACCGAACTGGCCAGGCCTTTGTAGTTCCAGACCTGGATCCAGATCGACTGCTGCTCCACCATCGTGTCGTTCGAGGCGGCCGCCGGCATCAGCCCCTTGACCCCGTCGTGGCCGGTGAACTCGACCGCGTTCTTGATGAACTCGCAGGCCTTGACGATCGCCGGCAGCCAGCGCTTGGTGTACGCGTCGTCCCAGCTGAGCAGGGCATGCCGGGCCGCGACCTCGAGGATCGCTCCATGATCACCGAGCCAGTCGAAGGACTGCAGGCTGAGCGGGGTGGCGAAGAAGCCGTCCTTCGGCAGCGTCTGGTACGCCACGCCGGGTGGCTCCCGGGTGCCCTGTACGTCGAGGTAGAGATCGATGTGCCGCGCCACCACTTCGTGCCGGCCGAGCAGGTCGAGGAACATGTGGCCGATCATCGAGGTCGGCGTGCTCCACAACAGGTCGTAGCCGAAGGAGCCGGTCAGGAAGCTGAACTTGCCGCTGTCCGGGCTCTTCTCCGCGATCACCTCGGCCAACTGCACGCTGCGCCGGAAGTATTCGTTGACGTGGGACTCGGGAGTGATCAACTCCGTCGCGGTCGTCGGCGTCTCCGCCCAGAACGTGTCGGTCTCGGCGAGCACCGCCTCCCGGCCGATCCCCCACTCCCGCAGCGCCTCGGTCTTCGACTGTGGCACCGCCGGCAGCAGCACGTCGATCGCGGTGCCCTTCTTCACCGGCAGGCCGAGCTTGAGGTCGTAGACGTGATCATGACCCTCGGCCGGGACCAGGCTGATCGTCCCGCCGGCCGGGGTGCCGATGATCATCCGTACCTGATCTTCGTGGTCGTAGATCGGCACGGTGAGCGGCTTGCCGTCCGGATTCCAGATCCGGTCGATCTTCAACGGACCGTCCAGCGGCGCGGCGTCGGGCGTCACCTGGATCGTGAGGAACGCCTCCTGCTGCTCCGGCGGACCGACGAAATGCTGGTAGAGCACCTTGCTCAGCCGGAGCACGAACGTGAACTCGTCCGGTGCGTCCTGCTCGTCCACCTGATCAACAATGAACCTGGTCCAGGAATAGATCGGCTCGTCGGCGGTGCCCACCTCGCCGCCGCCCTTGAGGTGGGCGAACGTCTCCTGGCGCAGCACCAGACCCGCCTGGCGGCGATGCTCGGTCCACAGCACCGGCGTCTCGGTGTCGGTCCGCCAGCCCTGCAGCCCGACCCCGAAATCGCTGCGGTGCAGGTAGTAGGGCGTCTGGCTCAGGGCCGGAAAGCCGGAGCCCTGCGGCATCACCGGGGTGAGCTGGAAATCCTTGCCGACGTACGGCTTCAGGTACGGCTTGAGCGTCGGCGCGCTGCTCGGCGGGAGCGCGACGGCCGGGTGACTCAGAATGGCCCCGTTGTAGAAGGTGTCGAAGCGGAACAGATGCCCCTTCCAGCCCACCGGCGTCCAGACCTGCCGCTGCGGCGGCCACCAGGTGCGGGCGGCCTCGGCGTCGGGTTCGGTCGTCACGGGCACCTCCGGCCGGCCCGGCTCAGCGGCCGCCGGCGTCGTCGCGGTCGGGCCGAACACGGCAACGGCTCCCAGCGCGGCCCCGCCGCCGGCCGCCTGCAGAATGCCCCGCCGCGATATCGAATGATCGGACATGGATGTCCCGCCCCCAATTGCGGATGTTTCGAAATACAAGAAATATTTCGCTAATACTGGGTAATTTAATCCGCGCGGTGAACCGACTGTCAAGGGATGAAGATCAAAAACCGGGCGCGGAGCGGGCGCAGGGTCAGGAGGGCCGCAGCACCAATGCCGACGAGGATCCGGAACCGGTGAAGCTGCCCGTCCAGCCGAAGCCGGAGAAGGTGAACGTCTCACCGAGGTCGGAATCGATCTTGAAGCCGGCCGGCGGCAGGGTCCGTCGCAGATAGTCGGCGAGCTCCGCCGCGGTCGGCCGGCTGATCACCAGGGTGACCGCGTCGGGCTGGTCCGCCGACGTCGCCAGCGAGAACCCGCGGGGCAGCGACAGCCGATCGGTCGGGCCGTGCTGGAAGCCCAGCTCCTTCAGGCTGACCCCGTCGGCCGGAATCGAGGCACTCGCCGTCGGCGTCGCCGGGCCGGAATCGCTGGGCGTCGGGCGGGGCCCGTTCGGCGCGCTGCCGCAGCCGGCCAGCATGATCACCAACGCGACGGCGACGGCACCGAAGGCCGGACGGAATTGCACGCGCCTACCGTAGCCGCCGCGCCACCCGGAGCCGCACAGGATGGGGCGGGACCTGCCGAGGTTCGCGTTGGGGACGGAGGGTTCGCCCCCCCCGAGCCTGTCGAAGCATGTCCTGAGCCTGTCCAAGTCCGCGATCCGGCCAAGTCGCTGCCGGACGGAGTCGAGGGGTGCCGGGTGAGCTCAACGATGCCGCGAGCCCGCACGATGCTTTCGCCGGGGCCGACGGATTGTTTCTGATCCCCGGTTACGCGGACGAGATCGCGGCCGAGGCGGCGCGGGCCGGCGTCCGGCGGATCGTGCTGCTGTCCGGTGGCTCCGTGGCCGGCTCGAACCCCGACAACGCCGTTGCCGAATACATGATCAGGTCGGAGACCGCCGTCCGCGGGTCCGGTCTGCCCTGGACCTTGCTGCGGCCGGTGAGCTTCATGACCAACACGTTCGAGTGGCTGCCGCAACTGAAGCAGGGTGACCTGGTCCGGGCTCCGTTCGCCGACGTGCCGATCGCCACCATCGACCCGGCCGACATCGCCGCGGTCGCTGCCGAGGCGTTGCTCGGCGACGGACACGACGGCCAGGTCTATTCGCTGACCGGCCCTGCCGCACTGCTGCCGGCGGAGCGGCTGGCGGTGCTCGGCGACGTACTGCAGCGGCCGCTCAGCTTCGTGCCGGAGCCGAACGAGGAGGCCCGGGCCCGGATGCTGGCGGCGATGCCGAAGCCGTACGTCGACGCCTTCTTCTCCTTCTTCGTCGACGGCACCCTGGACGAGACCACCGTCCAGCCGACTGTCGCCGAGGTCACCGGCCGCCCGGCGCGTACGTTCCGCGAGTGGGCCGAGGCGAACGTGGAGGCGTTCAGGGACTGAAGACCCTGTGTGGTGATGGGGACCGAGAGGGTTTCGCTCCCTGAGCCTGTCGAAGGGCAAGTTCGGTGATCTTCGAAGAACTACCCGCAGAGGAATCTGGCCGGCCCTTCGACAGGCTCAGGGAACGAGCACTCGAACGTCCCCATCCACAAACCTGTGGGACTACGATCAGCGGCGGTGCGGGGCGAGCTTCTTGGTGAACAGGGCACTGCCTTCGACATCGCGCAGGACCACGGTCAGCTCGCGGCTCGTACCGTCGATGCCGACCTCGCCGAAGAACTGCGAGCCCTGGGCCGGTGAGGTGTTCGGGGCCGGCGGGGCGGCGACGAATTCGGCCTTCGGGCCGAAGGTCGGGTCGAGCACGTTGGGGCCGAAGGCGCCGGCGTTGAGTGGGCCGGAGACGAACTCCCAGAACGGATCGAAGTCGGTGAAGGCGGCCCGGTCGGGCGAGTAGTGGTGCGCGGCCGTGTAGTGCACGTCGGCGGTCAGCCAGACGTGATTACGGATGCCTTCCCCCTTCAGGGCCGACAGCACCGGCGCCAGATCCAGCTCGCGACCCCGCGGCGCGCCCGGGTCGCCCTGGCCGACACCCTCCTGAGCCGTCTCGCCGTCGGGCACGATCAGGCCGACCGGCAGGTCGTTGGCGATGATCTTCCAGGTCGCCTTGGACTTCTTCAGCTCCTTGATCAACCACTTGGTCTGCCGCTCGCCGAGCAGGCCGCCGTCCGGCACGGTCTCGGTCCCCGGCGTGTTCGGATCCTTGTGGGTCCGCAGGTCCAGCACGAACACGTCCAGCAGTGGACCGTAGTTGATCACCCGGTAGAGCCGGCCGTCCGGATCGGGCGAGATCCGCGCCACCGGCACGTATTCGTGGAACGCCTGCCGGGCCCGGCGGGCGAGGGTGTCGACGTCGGTCACGGTGTAGCGGTCGTCGTCCAGGATCTCGCCCGGATACCAGTTGTTGGTCACCTCGTGGTCGTCCCACTGGGTCACCTGCGGCGTCTCGGCCAGGAACGCGCGCCAGTTGTCGGCCAGCAGGTTGTACTTGTACTGGCCGCGGTATTCGTCCAGCGTCTCGGCGACCTTGGTCTTCTCCTCGATCACCACGTTCTTCCAGGTCGAGCCGTCCGGCAGCGCGACGGTCTCGGTGACCGGCCCGTCGGCGTACACGTTGTCGCCGCTGCAGAGGAAGAAGTCGGCCCGGCGCGCCCGCATCGCGTCGGCGATCCGGAAGCCGCCGAAGTCCGGGTTGACGCCCCAGCCCTGGCCGGCGATGTCGCCGGACCAGAGGAAGCTCAGGTCCTCCGGCCGGGTCGCGGCGGTACGGAAGCGGCCGGCCAGCGGCTCGCTGCTCCGCCGCGGATCGGCCAGGTCGACCGCCCGGATCCGGAAGTGGTACTCGGTGCCGGGCCGCAGCCCGGCCAACGGCAGCTCGCCGGTCAGATCGCTGCGCGGGGTGACCACCGGGCCGGGGATGGTCACCGACTTCCGGAAGTCGGAGCTGCTGGCCAGCTGGGCGATCAGCCGGGACGGCCGGTCGGCGCGGGACCAGAGCACCGCGTTCCGGGTGCGGACGTCGCCGGACTGCACCCCGTGGGTGAGCACCGGCCGGCCGCGCCGCAGCTGGGCCGGTGCGTTGGTCGGGGCCGGCGACCGCGGTGCAGCCACGGCCGGCGCCGCGGCCAGACCGAACGCCGCGGCCGTACCGCCGCCGAGCAACAGTCGGCGAGAGAGCATTCCTGGTTCCCGAGCGTTCATGCGCTCACAGTCGACCCGGTTGATGAACGGTGCATGTCGCCAAGCTGACATTCGTTCGCCGATCAGACCGCAATCAAGCGCTTTCCCAGCAACGCGGGGCAGATTCGCGACACCGAATCGCTCCCGGGCGGGCGGACGGCTAATCTCTCAGGCGATGCCCGAGCAACCAGAGATCGCCGACCGTTCAGCCGTCGCGGTCCGCCGACCGCGACTGCCCGCGCCGATCCGCGCCATGCGACCCCGGCAATGGATCAAGAACGTGCTGGTGCTGACCGCGCCGCTGGCCGCCGGCCGGCTGTTCGAGACCAACGTGATCATCAACGCGGCGCTGGCCTTCGTCTCGTTCTGTCTGATCAGTGCCGCGATCTACCTCGTCAACGACGTCCGCGATGTCGAAGAGGACCGGCTGCACCCGAAGAAGCGGTTCCGGCCGATCGCTGCCGGCGAGGTGGGCACCACGACGGCCATGATCATGGCCGCGGTCTGCGCCGCGCTCGGGCTCGGCATCGGGTTCCTGACCGCGATTCCGCTCGGCGCCACCCTGGCCGCGTACGCGATCATCCAGATCGTCTATTCGACGCTGCTCAAGCACTACCCGGTGATCGACCTCGCGGTGGTCTCCAGTGGCTTCCTGCTCCGCGCCGTCGCCGGCGGTGTCGCGACCGCGATCCCGTTCACCCAGTGGTTCCTGTTGGTGGCCTCGTTCGGCTCGCTGTTCATGGTCGCCGGCAAGCGGTATTCCGAGCTCAAATCGCTCGGGGTGGCGGCCGGCACCCGGAAGTCGCTGGAGCGCTACACGGAGTCGTATCTGCGGTTCGTCTGGATGCTGGCCGCGGGCACCGTGCTGGTCTCGTACAGCCTGTGGGCGTTCGAGAATCGTGGCGACGCGTGGCTCGGCGTACCCTGGACAGCACTGTCCATCGCCCCGTTCACCCTGGCCTTGCTGCAGTACGCGCTGGAGATCGATGCCGGCACGGCCGGCGAGCCCGAGGACATCGTGCTGGGTGATCGAATCCTGCAAGCCCTGGGAGTGTTGTGGTTGATCTTGATCGCGATCGCGGTGTTCGGCTCGAAAATTCCGGGGATGACATGACCGAGATCGCCGAACTGCACGGCTGGGGTCGCGCCGGCTCGTCCGCCGCGCGGCTGCACCGGCCGGAGTCGAGTGCCGACATCGCCGCCTGGATAGGCAAAGCCGGTGATCGGGGCATCATCGCCCGCGGCCTCGGTCGATCGTACGGCGACGCGGCGCAGAACGCCGGCGGCACCGCCCTCGACCTGACCTCGCTGAACCGGATCCTCAAGATCGACGCCGAGAGCGAGCCGCCCACGGTGATCGTCCAGGCCGGCGTCAGCCTGGATTCGCTGATGCGAGCCCTGCTGCCCTGCGGGCTGTGGGTGCCGGTGCTGCCGGGCACCCGGCAGGTCACCATCGGTGGGGCGATCGCCGCCGACGTGCACGGCAAGAACCACCACAGCCAGGGCAGCTTCGGTGATCATCTGGAGTGGCTGGAGTTGATCACCGCCGACGGCACCGAGCACCGGCTGACCGCGGCCGGACCCGACCCGGAGCTGTTCTGGGCGACGATCGGCGGGATGGGGCTGACCGGCGTGATCACCGGGGCCAAGCTCCGGGTGCAACGCGTCGAATCGGCCTACTTCTCGGTCGACACCGACCGGACCCGCGATCTGGACGATCTGATGACCCGGATGAGTTCCGGTGACGACGACTACACCTATTCGGTGGCCTGGTTCGACGCGGTCACTCGCGGCGCCCGGTTGGGCCGGGCCGTGCTGACCCGCGGCGAGAAGGCGAAACTGTCCGACCTGCCGGCGAAGCTGCGCCGCGACCCGATGAAGTTCGCCGCACCCAACTTCGGCACCTTCCCGCAGATCTTCCCGGGCGGGCTGGTCAACCGGGCGACCGGCAAGGCGTTCAGCCTGGCCTGGTATTTCAAGGCGCCGCGGCACAAGGTCGGCGAGATCCAGAACATCACCACCTTCTTCCATCCGCTCGACATGTTCCTGGAGTGGAACCGGGTCTACGGCCCGCCCGGGTTCCTGCAGTATCAGTTCGCGGTCCCGTTCTCGGCCGGCGAGACCTTCGCCCAGTGCGTCCGGGAGATCGCGAACTCCGGTCAGATCTCCTGCATCAACGTGCTGAAGCGCTTCGGCGCGGGCAACAACGCGCCGCTGTCGTTCCCGACCCCGGGTTGGACGCTGGCCGTCGACTTCCCGATCACCGACGGCCTCGATCGGCTCTGCCGCCGGCTGGACGAACTGGTGCTGAGCGTCGGCGGCCGGGTCTATCTGGCCAAGGACTCGCGGATCGACGCCGCCTCGCTGCGGCTGATGTATCCGCGGCTGGACGACTTCCTGGCCGTCCGCCGCCGGGTCGATCCGGACGGAGTGTTCGTCTCCGACCTGGCCCGACGCCTCGAACTCGTCTAGCCTCCTTGTCTTCTCCCGTACGGAAAGAGAGCTTCATGATCGACTCCCTCGGCGTCCCGCAGTCGCTGCTGCTGCTCGGCGGTACGTCCGACATCGCGCTGGCCATCGCTCGCCGGTACGCGGGCTCCCGGCCGCTCCGCGTGGTGCTGGCCGCCCGGGCCGGGGAGCGGCGGGCCGACGCGGCCAAGGAACTGACCGGACTCGGCTGCGAGGTGACCGAGGTCGACCTCGAGGCGCGGGACCCGGCGACGCACGCCGCGACCATCGACGCCGCGTTCGCCGGTGGTGATCTTGACTGCGTGGTGGTTGCGTTCGGTGTGCTCGGTGAGGCGGAGCGGGCCTGGACCGATGCCGATCATGCGCTGGAGTTGGCGGAGATCAACTACGCGGCCCCGGTGCATCTCGGCGTGCTGTTGGCCAACCGGATGCGCAGCCAGGGCCACGGCCGGATCATCGCGCTGTCCAGCGTCGCCGGCGAACGGGTCCGCCGGTCCAACTTCGTCTACGGCTCGACCAAGGCCGGGCTGGACGGCTTTTATCTCGGGCTGGGCGAGGCACTGCAGGGCACCGGGGTCCGGGTGCTGGTCGTCCGGCCGGGCTTCGTGAAGTCCAAGATGACCGAGGGCCTGTCGCCGACTCCGCTCTCCTCCACCCCGGAGGAGGTCGCCGAGGCCGCCACCGACGGGATCCGGCAGGGCAAGGAGCTGATCTGGGTGCCGGGGCCGTGGCGGATCGTGATGTCCATCCTGCGACACGTGCCACGTCCGATCTTCCGGAAGCTGCCCATCTAGGTTCGGACCCCTAGGGTTGGGCAGAAGGCTGTACGGGGGTCCACCAAGGAGGTCGCATCGATGCACGATCCGCTGAGCGCGTACGACCTGGTCCACGACGAGCTGGACCAGGCGAGGGAGACGGGCCATCTCGTCGACGAGCTGGCCGAGCGCTTCACGGCCACCGCGCGGGACGACTCGGATGCGCTGGAACGGATCTACTTCGAGATCCTGATGTCGGATCGGCGCCGGGACTGGCCGTATGCCGAGCCCGAGGGGCTGGACCCGATCCTCGCCACCCTGCCGGAGGATCCCGCCGTTCCGGTGCCGGATCCAGCACTACTGGCCGACAAGATCAAGGGCGGCTGGCTGGGCCGGATCGCCGGCTGCAACCTCGGCAAGCCGGTGGAGAACGGTGATCACTGGACCACCGATCGGCTCCGCGACTACCTGGAGCGGGCCGACGCCTGGCCGCTGCGGGACTACGTGCCGGTGCTGGATCCGATGCCGGAGGGCTTCAACCTGCTGCCCAACTGGGTCGAGACCACCCGCGGCCGGGTGAACGGCTCGGCCCGGGACGACGACATCGACTATCCGATCCTCGGGCTGCACCTGCTGGAGCAGCACGGCTGGCAGTTGACGCCGCGCCGGGTCGCCGAGGGTTGGCTGCATCTGCTGCCGTATGCGCAGACCTACACGGCCGAGCGCGCGGCCTACCGCAACCTGCTGGTGCCGACCGCGATCGACAAGGTGCCGATCAGCCGGAATCCGTACCGGGAATGGATCGGCGCGCTGATCCGCGGCGACATCTTCGGCTGGACCAACCCGGGCGATCCCCGCCGGGCGCTGACCCTGGCCTTCCAGGACGCGTCCCTGTCGCACGTGGCCAACGGCGTCTACGGCGAGCTCTGGTCGGCGGCCGTCGTGGCCTCGGCCTTCACCGCGACCAGTGTCCGGGAGGCGTTCGACCGGTCGCTGCGGTCGGTGCCGCCGAGGTCCCGGCTGTACGAGGCGCTGACCGCGGTGCAGAGCATGCGCGACGAGAAGCTGAGCTGGGACGACGCGATCGTCCGGATCCAGCAGCGGTGGGGCCACTACGGCTGGGTGCACACGATCAACAACGCCGCGATCATCGCCGCCGGGCTGCTCTGGGGCGAGGACGACTACTCGGCCACCGTCGGGCTGACCGTGCAGGGCGGCTGGGACACCGACTCCAACGGCGCCACCGCCGGCTCGGTCGCCGGCGTCGTCCTGGGCGCCGAGGCCCTGCCCGCCCACTTCATCGAACCGCTCCAGGACCGCACCCGCTCCGCCCTCTTCGGCTTCGACAACTCGGTCATCTCCGACCTAGCCGCCCGCACCCTCACCCTCGTCGAAACCCTCCACACCACCCGCTGACCCGCACCACCTCGCAAACGCGACAGTTCGCAGCATCCGCGACCGTTCAAACAGTCGCGTCTGGTGCGAACAGTCGCGTTTGGGGAGCGGTCAGCTGTCCAGGGCGGCGGAGAGGGACTTCAGGTAGTCGTCCAGGGCCCAGCTGAGGGAGAGGGCGGTGGGTGGCGAGCCGGCGGCGACCAGGGGCCGGCCGACGATCGGGGCGTAGGCGCCGCGCTGGAGCTGCGGCAGGTTCTTGATCGACGGGCGGGCCAGGGTGGCCCGCAGCGACTCGTCGGTCTCTGCGTAGATCAACAGCACGTCGCTGACCAGCGTGTCCGCCTGCTCGTAGCTGACGCTGCCGTAGAAGCCCTCGCCCTGAGCGGGTAGCCCGGTGACCACCGGCGGCACGGTCAGGCCCAGCTCGGTGAGGAACTCGACTCGCGGGTCGGTTTCCTTGTACACATAGAGTTGCCGGCCGTCGTCCATCAGCGTGATCACGGACTTCCCGGTCAGGCCCGGCTGGCGCTGCCCGGCCTCCTTGATCGCGGCGGAGATCTCGGCCAGCCGATCCGTGGCCTCCGCTGACCGGCCGAGCACGGTGCCGACCGTGGTCACCACGTCGCGCCACGGGGTCGACCAGGGCTGGTCGGGGTAGGCGATCGTCGGCGCGATCGCCGACAGCTTCTGATACTCCTCGGCGGTGATCCCGGAATAGACCGCCAAGATCACGTCCGGCGTCGCGGCGGCGATCTCCTCGAACGGGATCGTCGTGCCACCATCGGGATTGGACAGCAGCGCCGGGGTCGCGGCGCCCAACTCGGTCAGCTTCTCCGCGTTCCAGGGCAGCACCTGATCGGCGTTCCCGCCATACACCGCGGCCGGGATCGCCACCGGCACCACCCCCAGCGCCAGTGCGGCGTCCGTGCTACCCCAGCCCCAGGTCAGCACCCGTTCCGGCGCCTGCTCCAGGGTGGTCGAGCCGAACGCATGCTGCACGGTCACCGGGAAGCCCTGTTGCTCCGCACCGGCTCCCGGCTCCGGCGCACCGGACGGCGCGGGCGGCCCGCAACCCAGCAGTCCGAACAGCAGTCCGACGACCGCGGCGACGACGACAGAACGACGCATCAAATCTTCCCCCTTTGGTTAGGCATACCTAACAAACCTATCGTACGGAGGAAGCTCCCACCACCGGGCAGGTCGGCTCAGCCCTGGATCGGTCGAAGCGGAGCAGAGGGTGTTCGTTCCCTGAGCTTGTCGAAGGGCCAAGGTGATCGGGCCTGCCCTTCGACAGGCTCAGGGAACGAACACTCTCTCCTCCGCATCACCTGTCCGGGGTGGACGACTCACGAGTCAGGGGCATTCGGCGATCCCACTCGGTGACCAGGCGGGCCGGGGCGTGGCGGCGCCAGGAGTCCATGATCAACTCCTGGATCAGGTCGGGTTCGAGGCCGGTGTGGTCGACGCGGATCGCGGAGACCCGCTGCCCGTGGAGCAGGATGGTGCAGTGGTCGGGCCACTCCGCGGCGGCGGCGTGGATCCCCTCCTCGCCCAACATCAGGTTGATCCCGGTGTCATCGAGCATGCTGGCGAAGCGCTTGCCCTTGACCCGGAAGGCGGGCAGCCCGCCGTGCTCGTACTCGGTCACCTCCGGCAACGAGCGGAGGAAGCGGTGTACGGCGGCGGCGTCCATGATCACGAACCTCCCGTGACGTCCCGCCGGAACTCCGACGGTGACATTCCTTCGTAGCGGCGGAAGACCTCGGCGAAGTGCTGGCTGGACGAGAATCCCAGCCGGTAACAGATGTCGGTGATCTTCCGGTCCGGGTCGGCCAGCAGGGCTCGGGCGCGAGTGATCTTGGCGCGCAGGATGTAGTCCTTCGGGCTGGTCCCGGTCGCCGCGGCGAAGGCGTCGTAGAACTGGGTCGGCGACATGCCGGAGGACGTGATCAGATCATGCACGGTGAGCGGCCGGTCGAGTTGCTGCGTGACGTAGGCCAGGGCCCGGCTGACTCCGGGCGGGACGGCCCGGGACGGACCCGCCGTCTCCTCCTCGCGGGCCCGGAGCAGTTCGAAGACGGCGGTCGCGCACAACGAGCGCCGAGCGGCGGTCACGGTCCACCGTTGATCATCCGGCTCGGCCAACGCCCGGCCGAGGTCGTCCGCCACGGGGTCGGGTGCCGGCCAGATCAGTCGGCTGCGGTCGGCGAGCCGGCGTACGGCCTCGGCCAGCGGCTGCCCGCGGCCGTCGCCGACCCGGCCGACCAGCCAGAACAGTTCGCCGCGCGGCTGGGCGTTGCCGTCGGTGACATAGACCGTGCCCGGCGCGATGGTGATCACCTGGCCGGGTGCCACGTTCAGCACCTGGCCGTCCAAGTTGAACTCGACGTCGCTGCGGGTCGGCAGCGCCAGCACCAGCAGGCTGGCGTGCCGCTGCGGCGGCATCGGATCGCGGGCGCTGAGATAGCGGTAGCGGCCGAGGCTGACCAGCGGGCCGTCGCCTTGCAGGTCGACGATGGTCCGTTCCGACGTGCAGCGCAGATCGGGCGTGTCCCGATCCAGGATCGGCGGTTGCTCGGCTTCGGTACCCACTGCAGGAAACCTCCGGCGGAAGAAGGGGGACGCCCTGGGTGATCAATGAATCCTACGATCCGAACCCATGGACACGACAAGTCACCGAGGGCGGCACAGTCGCGGCGATGCGCTGGTCGCCGGGTTCGAACGCGACGGGTACGTCGTCATCGACAACCTGTTGAGCAGCGACGAGGTCGCCCAGTATCGGGCCATCTACGACCGGTTCCTGTCCGGCGAGATCGAGGCCGGCGACAAGCGCTCCGACCTCGGCGCCGGCAGTGATCAGCAGACCACGGCCGAGAACATCACCCAGATCATGTGGCCGTCCGCGCTCTACCCCGAGCTGCTGCGGCTGCCGCTGCACGACCGGGCGCTGCAGCTCGCCCGGCGGTTGATCGGCGACGATGCCGAGCTCGACTTCGACATGTTGATCGACAAGGCGCCCGGCTCGTCCACCCCGACTCCCTGGCACCAGGACGCCGGCTACTGGATCGACCTACCCGATGATCGCGCCGCGTCGATCTGGGTATCGCTGGACACGGCGACGCTGGACAGCGGCTGCATGTGGTATGTCGCCGGGTCGCACCGCGGACCGGTCCGGACCCACTGGCCGGCCGGCAAAGGCGGCGGCGCGATCGAGTGCGACGGTGCCGAGGACGAGCCCGGCGCGACGCCGGTGCCGCTGGTGCCCGGTGCCGCCGCCGCGCACGCCGGCCGGACGTTGCACTACTCGCGCGGCAACTCCACCGCCGACAGCCATCGACGGGCCTACATCCTCAACTTCCGGCCTGCCGCGATGATCGCCCTGGAACGCGAACAGGGCATGGACCACGGCCAGACCGACAACGTCCGCCTGGTCCGTAACACCGGAAGCGATTCCGGGACAGCCACCGAAGGAGAATGATCATGAATCGACGAGGATTCCTGACCGGCCTCGCGGCCACCGCGGTCGCCGGCGGGATCGCCGGCTGTGCTCCGGCGAGCAGCGGCGGCGGCGAGGGCAATGCCGACCAGGCCAAGATCATGTTCGCCACCTGGAACACCGACACGGCCAAGCTGGTCAACGACAACATCGGCACCTTCCACGCCGTCCATCCCGGGATCGAGGTCGAGGTCCAGGTCTCCCCCGCCGGGCCGGACTACTGGACCAAGCTGCAGACGCAGGCCAGCTCCGGCACGGCACCCGACGTGTTCTGGATGAACGGCCCGCACTTCCAGCTGTACGCGAGCAACGGCCAGCTCGATCCGATCGATGATCTGGCCGAGGTCGATCCGGCGAAGTTCCCCAAGCCACTGGTCGATCTCTACACCTACGAGGGCAAGATCTACGGCCTGCCGACCGAATACGCGGCCAGCGCCCTTTGGTACAACCAGGCGATCTTCGCTTCCGCCGGCGAGCCGCTGCCGACCGACTCCTGGACCTGGGGCGACTTCACCGGAGCCGGTGCCCGGATCTCGCAGAAGCTGCGGAGCAAGGGGATCTTCGGCATCGCCGTGGCGGCCGACGGCGAGCAGTCGTACTACAACTCGATCAAGCAGGCCGGCGGTTACGTGATCAACGACGACGGCGCCAAGTCCGGCTACGCCGAGCCCGGGTCGATCGCCGGGCTGAAGCTGTGGGCCGACCTGATGCAGAACGGCACCTCGCCGACCATCCAGCAGCTGAACGACTCCCCCGCCGACGAATGGTTCATCAACGGCAAGGCGGCGATGATGCAGGGTGCCGCGTTCAACGTCGCGACCTTCGGCGAGAGCCAGTACGCCGATCAGTTCCAGCTGGTCCCGATGGCGAAGAAGGAGAGCAATATCTCGGTGGTGCACGGCGTCGCCCCGGTGATCTCGGCCAACTCGAAAAACAAGGCCGCCGCCCGGGCGTTCCTGGCCTGGATCTGCGGACCCGACTACGCGACCAAGCTCGCCGCCCGGGCGTCGACCATTCCCGGCCTGGCCGGCACCGAGGGCCCGTACCTGGCCAGCCATCCGGACTGGGACCTGCAGATCTTCCTGGACGCGGCCAAGGCCGGCTATCCCTATCCGGTGTCGAAGAACACCTCGGCCTGGACCAACCTCGAGGCGACCCTGCTGCCCGATCTGTGGTCTGGCAAGATCACCGCCGAACAGGCCGGCCGCGAGCTCGCAACCCAGATGGACGCCGAACTCGCCAAGGGCTGACCCACCCACCCCACTGACAACCACACACCGAATCAGCCAAGGCTCCTGACCCCCAAGGTGGCTTGACCCCATGACCCAACCAGTCTCGACCCATCCCGATCCGATCCGCGCGGTCGTCGTCGGCGCCGGGCACCGCGGCGTGCTGTACGCGAGCTATGCCCACCAGGCGCCTGCGGAGTTGATCATCACCGCGGTCGTCGACCCCGATCCGGTCCGCCGCGACCGCGTCGGCCAGGACCACTCGCTGCCGCCGGAGCGCCGGTTCGAGTCGCTGACCGACCTGCCGCCGGCCGGCGTGATCGCCGACGTCGCCATCGACGCGACCATGGACGCCGATCATGTGCCCACCGCGGAATGGCTGCTACAGGCGGGTTATCCGGTGCTGCTGGAGAAGCCGATCGCCGGCACCGCGCCGGAGGTGCTGTCGCTGGCCGAGACCAGCCGGCGGACCGGACGACTGCTGATGATCTGTCACGTGCTCCGCTACTCGCCGTTCTATGTCGAGGTCAAGGAGCGGCTCCTGGCCGGCGAGCTGGGCGAGATCATCAGCATCGAGATGTCGGAGTACGTCAGCTTCGATCATCTGGCCGCCGCGTATGTCCGCGGCCGCTGGGCGAACTCGACCCGCACCGGCTCGGGCATCCTGTTGTCCAAGAGTTGTCACGACGTCGACCTGATGGCCTGGCTCTGCGACGACCGGCCGGCTCGGGTGGCCAGCGCCGGCTCGCGGCGGCTGTTCACCGCGGAGCGGGCACCCGACGGCGCCGGCACTCGCTGCGTCACCGACTGCAAGATCGAGTCGACCTGCGCCTACTCGGCCCGTCGGCAATACCTCGAGCTGGGCGTCTGGGGCACCTACGCCTGGGAGGGCCTGGAATCGCTCGGGCCCGAGCCGACGACCGAACAGAAGTTGACCTCGCTGGCCACCGACAACCCGTACGGCCGCTGCGTCTGGCACAGCGACAACGACGTGTTGGACCGGCAGAGCGTCTCGGTCGAGTTCGACACCGGCGCGATCGGTGTGTTCACCCTGGTCGGCAACTCCGCGCTCGGCAACCGGACGATCGAGATCGTCGGCAGCAAGGGCGAGCTGTCCGGCTCGCTGGACACCGGGGAGATCCGGCTGCGCACGATCAACAGCACCGGTGATCAACAGTACGCCGGGCGAGTGATCAAGACCGACGTCGCCGGCCTGGCCCACGGCGGCGGCGACCTGTTGCTGGTCGCCGACTTCGTTCGCGCGGTCCGCGACCAACCGGTCAGCGTCTCCAGCACCCGGATCGGCAACTCCATCGACGGCCACCTGATCGCCTTCGCCGCCGAACGCGCCCTGGCCGAACGTCGCTGGGTCGACCTCGCCGAATTCGACACCGCCTCGGCATGAGCCGCGTGCCGCGCCGGACCGATCGACGCGGTCGTCGCCGGTCCGACGGCTGGGCGCCGTGGGCGTTCATCCTGCCGACGCTGGCCGGCATCGCGATCTTCTACCTCTGGCCGATCGTGCAGTCGTTCTACTTCAGCTTCACCGAGTGGGGCCCGTTCGGCGGCACGACCTGGATCGGGGCCGAGAACTACGGCCGGGTGTTCAGCTCGGCCGACACCCTGAAGGCGCTCGGCAACACCGTCCTCTACGCCGGAGTGGTGCTGCTCGCGATCCCGGTGGCGGTGTTCCTCGCCTCGCTGCTGAACCGGCCCGGACTGCGGTTCCGGCCGCTGTTCCGGGTGCTGCACTTCCTGCCGGTGGTGACCATGCCGGCCGCCGTCGCGGTGGTCTGGCGGTTGCTCTACAACGGCGACACCGGCATGATCAACTACGCCCTGTCGCTGATCGGGATCGACGGCCCGTACTGGCTGTCCACGCCGGTGGTGTCGATCATCGCGGTCGGCATCGTCGGCGCCTGGATGAGTCTCGGCTTCAACATGATCATCCTCGGCGCCGGGCTGCAGTCGATCCCGACCGACCTGTACGAGGCCGCCGAGCTGGACGGGGCCGGGCCGTGGCGGCAACTGGTCTCGATCACCGTCCCGCTGCTCACCCCGAGCATCTTCTTCGTCACCGTGATGACCGCGATCAGTTCGTTCAAGGTCTTCGATCTGATCTTCGTCATGCTCGGCCGGGACAACCCGGCGATCGACGACCTGCAGACCCTGGTCTTCCTGTTCTACTTCCAGGGCTTCCAGGTCAACGACAAGGGTTACGCCGCGGCGATCGGGATCGCGCTGCTGGTGGTGATCGCGATGATCACGCTGGCCCAGTTCCGGCTGCAGCGGCGCTGGGTGCACTATGCCTGAGCCTCGCCGGCACCGCGGTCGCCGCCGTCGCTCCAACGCGGCCGCGTACGTCATCCTCAGCATCAGCGGCTTCGTGATGGTGTTCCCGTTCCTGTATCAACTCTCCGCCTCGTTCATGTCCAATCCCGAGGTGCTGGCGATCCCCAAGCGGCTGTTCCCGGGCGAGCTGCGCTGGTGGAACTACAGCGACGCGATCGGCCGGTTCCCGTTCTGGGATCAGCTGCGCAACACCGTGCTGATGACCGCGATCCGGACCGTCAGCCAGGTCGTCTTCAGCGCCCTGGCCGGCTACGCGTTCGCCCGGATGCGCTTCCCCGGCAACCGGATCCTGTTCGGCATCCTGCTGTCGATCTTGATGATCCCGGGCGAGTTGCTGCTGATCTCGCAGTATCAGATCATCAGCGCGCTGGGCTGGCTGAACTCGATCCCGGGCCTGGTCGCGCCGGGCCTGGTGAGCGCGTTCGGCACGTTCATGATGCGGCAGTTGTTCCTCGGACTGCCGCGCGAGCTGGAGGAGGCAGCCCGGATCGACGGCGCCGGCCCGTTCCGGATCTTCGGCCACATCATGCTGCCGCTGGCCGCACCGGCGGTCAGCGCGCTGACCGTGATCTCACTGATCGACTGCTGGGGTGCGTTCCTCTGGCCGCTGGTGGTGAACACCGACCAGTCCCAGATGACGCTCACCGTCGGCCTGGCCACCTTCCAGGGCGAGCACTCCACCGACTATGGTCCGATGATGGCCGCCGCGTTGATCATCATGCTGCCGATGATGATCCTGTTCGTCCTGATGCAGCGCCGGGTCATCTCCGGCCTCGCCTTCTCCGGACTCAAGGGATAGCCGGATGACTCTGCAGCCGCAGACCTTCGCAGCGGTCTTCCCGCATTCCGACGATCTGACGATCTTCGCCGGCGGCCTGATCCGGCAGCTCGTGCTGGCCGGCGGCACCGGCTATTTCATCAGGATCACCAACGACGACAAGGATTCCTACGACCTGCCGCCGGGCGAGACGGTGCGCCGGATCGAGCTGGAGACCGAAGAGGTCGCGGCGGTGCTCGGCCTGGCCAAGGTGTACGGCCTCGGCTACCAGAACCACTATCTGCAGCACGGTCAGCTGATCGAGATCCGGCATCGGCTGATCACCCTGTTCCGGTTCCTCCGGATCGACACCGTGATCAGCTTCGATCCGTGGGCCCGGGTCGAGGAGAACCCGGATCACACGCTGACCGGTCTCGCAGTCGAGGCGGCCTGCTGGATGGCCGGCCGCAGCCACGACCTGCCCGAACTGGTCGATCTCGGGCTGCAGCCGCGAGCGGTCGGCCACAAGTACTACGCCGCCCGCGATCCCGATCTGCTCGATCACCCGGTGGACGTCACTGCGGTTCTGGCCGACAAGCGGGCCGCGCTGCGGCTGCACCGGACCCCGATGGAGCGGATGTGGCGGGAACACCTCGCCGATCATCCCGACCGGCCGGTGACGTTGAACGAGTTCATCGATTCGTCGTTCCTGGAGACCGATGATCAAGGTCGGCACCGGGAACAGTTCCGCTACCTCGGGCCGCGACAGTCCGAGAAGAAGGGTGTCTGATGAGCCTTTACGCCGACCTCGGCCTCCGCCCGGTGATCAACGCGCGCGGCACGCTGACCGCCCTGGGCGGCAGCCTGATGGATCCAGCGGTGCTGCAGGCGATGGCCGAGGCGTCGACCGCCTTCGTCGACCTGGTCGCGCTGCAGGACCGGGCCGGGGCGCGGATCGCGGAGTTGCTCGGCGTCGAGGCGGCCTGCGTGACCTCCGGTGCCGCGGCCGGACTGACGATCGCGACCGCGGCCTGCCTGGCCGGCGACCGGATCGAGGCGATCCGCGCCCTGCCGGACACCACCGGTCTGCGCGACCAGGTCGTCGTGTTGCAGAGCCACCGCATCCTCTATGACCAGGCGGTGCTGCTGTCCGGCGCCCGCTTCGTCGAGGTCGGCGTCACCTCCGCGGCGACCATCGAGCAGGTCGCCGCCGCGATCACCGACCGGACCGCCTGCCTCTTCTTCGTCGAGGAGGCGTCCACGATGCGCGGGTCGCTGCCGCTCGCCGAGTTGGCCGCGCTGGCCCATGATCGCGAGGTGCCGGTGCTGGTGGACGCCGCCGCCGAGTTGCCGCCGACCGGGAACGTCCGCCGGTTCCTCGATCAGGGCGCCGACCTGGTCGTGTTCAGCGGCGGCAAGGAGATCTGCGGTCCGCAGTCGTCCGGTCTGATCGTCGGCCGCGAGCCGTACATCCGGCACTGTCACGCCAACTCGTTCCCGCACCATGGGGTCGGCCGCGGCATGAAGACCGACAAGGAGACCATCGCCGGTCTGGTCAAGGCGATCGAGCTCTGGGTCGGCCGGGACTACGACGCGATCTTCGAGCAGTGGAACGACATCGTGGACACGATCCTGGAGCCCTTCGCCGGGTTCGCCGAGATCACCGCGGCCCGTGGCTTCCCCACCGAGCCCGGCATCCAGCCCACCGTGATCCCCCGCGCCTACCTGACCCACGCCACCCGCCCGGCCGCCGACCTCCAGGCCGCCCTGCTGGAACGTGATCAACCCGTCGCCGTCGGCGTGGAGAACGGCCGCCTCGCCGTCAATCCGCAGTGCCTGAAACCCACCGAGGTCGCAACCGTGATCACCGCCCTACGCGAGGTGCTCAGAAACGTCCCCTGAGCAGCCGGGCCGTGTGTTCGTTCCCTGAGCCTGTCGAAGGGCAAGAGCGTGAGCCGATGCACCGCCTGCAGGGTGGAGCGGACGTTCGAGTGTTCGTTCCCTGAGCCCGTCGAAGGGCAGGCCCGATGCCGCCTCCCCGGAACATGCCCTCGAGGGAGCACCAACCTTGCCCTTCGACAAGCTCAGGGAACGAACACCCAAACCTCCAGCTCGCAAGCTCCCTAGCGCAGGGCTTCGGTCAGCACTCGGCCCTCGGAGGCGGCGGGTGGGTTGACGCCGAGGATGGCGGACATGGTGGCGGCGAGGTCGATGTGGCGTGGGTCCCGGGGCTTGGCGCCGGGCTTGATCGCCTTGCCGGACAAGATCAACGGGATGGCCATTTCGTTGCGGCTGCCGTGCCGGCCGTCGGATCCCTCGGCCGGCGGGGTGGCGGCGAGCGCGTACGGCTCGTCGAACTCCAGCACCAACTGCCCGTACTGCGGCGCCATCCGGAGCTTCGCCTGATCGGCCTTGGTCAGCACGTCGGTGATCCCGTCGATCCCGATCAACGCGGCGCGGGCCCGTTCGATGGCCGCCGCGTCGTCGGCAAGATCGCCGAGCAGATGCACGGAGGAGATGCTGCCGCCGGAGATCAACGCCACGTCGGTGTCCGGCGAGGTCGGTGACCCGCCGGAGCCGAACACCTCGGGCCGGAAGCCGGCCTCGGTCAGCGCGGCGATCACCGGTGCGGCCAGCGGCAGGTTCCAGGTGGTCATCCCATGATCAGCGGTCACCACCCAGGTGGTCCGGCCGAACAGCCGGAGATCGCGGACGGCGGTGATCAGCCGGCCGATCGCCGCATCGGTCTCCCGCAGCGTGTCCAGCATTCGCGGATCGTTCGGCCCCCAACTGTGCCCGTCGCCGTCGACGTCGCTGGAATAGATCGCCAGGAAGTCCGGCCGCCGCGGCAGCGTCACCTGGGTGCCGCCGCTGTTCACCGGTTCGCCGCTCAGCATGGCGATCGCGTCGTCCACCCGGGCGTCGATCCGGCCACCCGGCTGGGTGTAGAGGCCGTCGGGATCGCCGTACGCGACGCCCTTGTCCTGCAGGATGAACCACTGCGCCGAGGCGAGCAGGAGACCCTGCCGGCGCCAGGCCTGACCCAGTCCCTCGACGGCGCTGTCCCGGCTCTGCCCGCGGGCGATGCCGGCGGGCTCGTCGTAGTAGTACGCGGCGTTGTGGGTGTGATCGGGATAGGCGCCGCAGGAGATCGAGGTCCAGGACGGGTTGGTGATGCTCGTCATCACGCCGGTGCTGGTGCTCAACGAGCCGCGCCGGGCCAGTGATCTGAGGTTCGACAGCGGCACCCGGCCGTCGAGATAGTCGATGTCGAATCCGTCCAGCCCGATGAAGATCAACAAGTCTCGATCGGCGGCCTGGGCGGGGGTCGCGGTCAGCGCCAGGGACGCGGCAACGGCTCCCCCGAGCACGGACCGCCGGGTAAGGGCAGTCGGCATGCCGGCACTCTAGTGCCGTTCGGCCACGGGAGACAGACCTTCCCGCGACCGCTGGACGACCTGCGGTGAAACTCCGGCTCGGTGCGGTCGCCGTCAGTCGACGGTCGCACCGCAGGAGATGTTGATCTCGGTCGACGTGATCGAGGCAGCCAGATCGGAGGCGACGAACACCTGGGCACCGTGGCGGGCGAAGCCGCGGGCCAGGGCGGCCCCGATCGGCCCGGCCGCGCCATAGATCACGGCGACCTTCCCGGTCAGCCGCTCAGGCTGCCCGCCTCGCGCTCCAGCCACTCCCGCCAGGGCGTCCGGACCTGATCCAGCCGGCGGTCGTCGAGCGGGGCGTAGATCCGGCCCAGCAGGTTGATCGAGATCGGCAGCTCCGGCCCCATCCGGAAGCAGGAGATCGCGATCAACGCCGGGTACGGCGCCGCGGCGCGGAGCAGCAGGTAACCCTCGCCGGCGTACTCGATCACCCCGGTCAGCTCCGGCGCCTCCACCGCGGACCGGAAGGGTTGCCCGGCCGCCCGGTGCGTGGCCGGCAGACCCAGCCGGGTGAACAGCAGGTCGGCCAGGGCGGCGCGACCGGCCGGCGCCGGATCGATCATGGTAATCAGGTCCATCGGCCGGACCGGCCGGCCGGCGAAGCTCCGCAGGTAGGCCCGCAGCACCAGCAGCGTCATCCGCCAGCCCTCGACCGCGGCGTCGACCAGGTCCTCCCATTCGTCGCCGGCGTCGGCGAAGCCGCAGACCACCCGGACCACGCAGCTGTCGCCGGTCCGCGCCTCGACCAGGATCTCCGTCGCCAGCGGCGCCGGCGCTCCGGGCACCCGTTCGGCGTACCCGAAGGAGTGCGGTCGGTCCCAGGACGTGACGACGACAGCCACCCGTGGGGCGAACGGTTCGCGGTGGATGATCATCTCGCCGCCCTCGGCCGGCTCGATGTCGGCGGCGAACATCCAGGCCGCGTGGCCCGGTCCGGTCGCGATCGCCTGCCACACCTGCTCCGGCGTGCCCGGCACCTCGATCTCGGTCTCGCCGTATCGTCCGAGCCGGCCCGAGCCCCGGGCACTCGGTCCATGATCATCAGTCATGCCTGGTCCGCCTTCCGATCCGGCCCGGCCTTGGCCGGCACGGGATGGACCGCGATGATCATCCGCTGCCAGCGACCGTCGGCAGCCTGCTCGTCGTGATACTTGCCGACCAGCGAGGTGACCACCGCGGTCAGCTCCTCGGCGAACGCGGCCCGATCGGCCGGCGTGGCGAACCGGATCGCGGTGTCCAGCCCGTACACGGGAAGTCGACTGCGGCGGCGGGCCGCGGTGCGGGCCAGCTCGGCCAGTTCGCGGATCAGCCGGGCCGCCAGCGCGATCAGGTAGGCCACCGACAGCCGGTCCCGGACCTGCTCCGGCCCGCCGCCGGCGGTGCCCAGGGCCGCCGGCGAGATCACGTAGCCGGCGGCCGTCGCGATCAGTCGCCGTTCGGTCAGCCCACCCCAGGTGCGGCTCTCCGCCACCTCGACCAGGCCGTGCGCCTCGAGCTGGCGCAGGTGGTAATTGATCTTCTGCCGCGGCACCCCGACCCGAGCCGCCAACTCCGCGGCCGACGCCGGCTCCCGCAACTCGCCCAGCAGCCGGGCCCGCCCCGGATCCAGGGCCACAACGGCGGCCGCCGGATCCATGATCACCTCGATGTCCTCCACGCCCCCACCCCACCATTGACAAATTTATTTGTCAAGACTCTCATCGACTTGTCAGAACTGAGGATTGCTATAGCCAGCGTGGGTTCTGACAAGTCGGCGGAAAGAGGCGGCGGTGGGCGTAGCATCGGGATTGACACCGTCGTCGCGCCTGTTGGAGGTCATCATGGTTGCCCTGTTCTGCGACACCCGCCGGATGGAACTCGATCCGATGTACGGAGGGATCGGTGAGCTCAAGGCCAACATCGTGCCGGTGCTGACCTCGGGTGCGTTCAGCAACGTCATCAACACCGGCGCGGAGATCGCCGGAAATCGAGCCGGCATGCGCCTCTCGATCCTGCACCTGCACATCGGCGGTCGCAGCTACTACCAACAGGTGATGGCTGCGGGCAGCGACGGTACGACCACGAAGGCGCTGGTCGACGAGATCGTCCGGAGCATCACGACCTAGGCCCCCTGGTCCCTGCGGTGAAGCCGACTTGTCAGAAGTGAGGATGGTTATAGCCAGCCTGGGTTCTGACAAGTCGGCTTCAGTGGCGGCAGCGGTCCATTCGGAGCGCGAAGTCGGTCAGAAAGTCGCGGCGCCAGGTGGTGATCGTGGCGGCGCCGGGCCAGGGGCCGATTGCGGCGGCCGGAGCTTGATCATCGCACCACCAGCGCGGCCGGTGTGATGACGGTTCTCGCCACCGGTGCTCCGGTGGGGGTGCCGCGGTGAACTCGGCGCTGCGGCCGTCGAGGTCCGGGTGGCTGCTCTCGATCCGGTACGGGATCACCTTCGCGTCGCGCGGCGCGTGCCGGAACCGGAGCGTGTCGCCGAGATCGACCGCGGTCGCGAACGGACCACGGAGGCGGTTGTCCATGATCATCCGGGCCGAGTCGCTCCGGCCGTAGCCAGGCGGCTTCGGCAGCACGAACTCGACGGTGCCGTACGCCTCGACCAGGTCGGCGGCCGTGGTCAGCCGGTCGAAGATCGTCTTGCGGCCGTCCCAGATCGGGATGAACCGGCCGCCCCAACTGGCCTGCGCCGGGTCTCGCGACCCGTGCAGCAGCCAGGTCACGGTCGGGCTGTCGCCCATCTTCAGCCCGGGCAACTGCCGAGCGAAGAAGTCGCCGAGAGCACCGTGGCCGGCGACGTGTTCGGCGACGAAGGCAGCGTTGTCGATCTCGTCGGCGCAGAAGAAGCCGCGATAGGTCGAGTTCGACTCGATGATCATCAGGCCCGGGTGCTGCGCCGCGACGTAGTCATAGGCGTCGACGCTCCACAGCTTGTTCGGTCCGCCGATGAAGTGCACCCGGAGCCGCGGCTCGATGTCCGGGGCGTCGTGCAACGCCTGAGCGAGGTCGTCGATACCACCCCAGATCAGCAGGTCCAGCGGCCGCGGATCCGGCCGGCGGGCACAGGCGACGATCCGGTCCGAGCCCTCGGTCGGCTGATCGGAGTAGCCGCGATGATCAGCGGATTCCCGGGCGCCCTGCCGGACGATCGCCCGCAGCGCGTCCGGCGCCGGGTAGTCGCCGGAGTGGGAACGGAGGGCCGGATAGTCGGCGGCATAGCAGTCCAGCACGGTCAGGATGTCCGAAGCCCGGCCGGCACCGTACGGGGAGGACACCAGGCCCTCGAGGTCGAACCGGTCCGCGTACACCAGCAGGTGCACCAGCGACTGGAAGTCGTCCGGGTCGGTGCCGCCGACGTCGGTCGACACCAGCACCCGCGGTGTGATCATGGCGGCTCAGACAGACGGTTCGTCGAGCAGGTTGGGCAGCAGTGCCCGCTGGACGATCCGCTGCGCCGCCAGCGCGTCGTGCCGCGCCTGCGCGTCGGCAAGGGCCTCCTCGTCGAGCACGTCGAGCGCCCGGTGCACCCCCTTGAGGAAGGTGATCGCCTGCTTCGCCGCCTGCACGCTGTCCTCCCGGAACGGGAACTGATCAAGCTGCCAGACGCCCTGCCAGTTGTTCCGGCGCAGGGTGTGGAAGAACTCGAAGGTCTCGATCAGGTGCACCGAGCCGACCACCATGTCGTCGTCCCAGCCGCGCAGGTTGTCGTTCACGTCGATAGCGAACAGCCGGCCGTAGTCGATGGCCAGCTGGGCCGCGTCGGCCGGAGTCTCCAGCCCGTACAGGGAATGACCGAAGTCGAGCAGGATGCCGAGGTTGGGCAGGCCGATCTTCTCGATCCCCAACAGGGTCCGCGCGACGTTCGGGAAGATGATCTTGACCCGGGGCTCGCGCGGCTTGTATTCGATCACGAACTTGAGCTCCGGATGGGCCGAGACCAGCTCGGTCAGCCCGGCCAGGGCGAGCTGCCAGGCGTCGTGGTAGTTGACCTGGAACGGGTAGTCCCAGCCGTCCTGACCCGGCCACAGCTTGACGTAGTCGCAGCCGAGCTCCTTGGCCACCCCGGTCGCCTCCTGCAGCAACGCCATCGCCTGCTGCCGGACCGCCGGATCGGGATGGGTGATCGAGCCCTTGACGAAGTCCCGGGTGTAGATCTCCGGCGTGATCGCGATCGCCCGCAGTCCGTTGCGCTTCAGCGCCGCCCGGATGTCGTCCAGCGTCCCGTCGAAGCCGACGAAGGGATAGTTCAGGTCGACCACGGACAGGTCGCCGACCGCGCCGGCCCGGTCGATCTGCTCCAGCAGCCCGACCTCGGGGCCGTAGCCGTCGGTGGCGTAGCGATCCTGGTAGGTCGCGAAGTGCCAGATGCCCGCACCGAAGATCGGCAACTCACTCATCGATTCCACTCCTTGATCAGCTTCATCCGGTCATCCCTTGGTCGCGCCGGCGGTCAGGCCGCTGACGATGTAGCGCTGCAGCAGGGTGTAGACCACCAGGATCGGCACCACCGCGATCAGGATTCCGGCCGCCTGGCCGGTGTTGTTGTTGGCGAACTGGCCCTGGAAGTTCAGCAGACCGACCGGGATCGTCTTCGACTGATCGGAGTTGAGCACGATCAGCGCCATCAGCAACTCGTTCCAGGTCGCCACCGCGTCCAGGATCGCCACGGTGACCAGCGCCGGAGCGGACAGCGGCAGCATGATCGTGAAGAAGATCCGGGCCTCGTTCGCGCCGTCGATCTTGGCCGCCTCGACGATCTCGTCCGGGACCTGCCGGAAGAACGACTGCAGGATCAACACCTCGAACGGAATCCCGAACGCCAGATAGGGCCCGATCAGGCCGAGCAGGTTGTCGGTCAACCCGGCCGACCGGAGCATGATGAAGATCGGCACGATCGCGATGTAGATCGGGATCGTCAGCCCGAGGAAGACGGTGAACATGATCGCCCGCCGGCACCGCAGCCGCAGCTTCGCCAGCGCGTACGCCAGCAGGGCCGAGATCAGCACGCCCAGCGGGACCTTGATCACGGTCAGGATCAGGCTGTTGCGGTAGGTCGCGGCGAAGTTGCCGATCCCCCACGCGTCGACGAAGTTCGCCAGCGTGACCTGGCCGGGCCAGGACAGCGGCCCGGCCGAGAGGAAGTCCGACAGCGGCCGGATCGCCGTGGTCACCAGCAACACCAGGGGCGAGATCCAGATCAGCGCGGCGATCACCAGCAGGGCGGTGATCAGCAGCCCCGCGGCGCCACGGCGGGATCGCCGCCCGGTCCCGGTCGGGGTCAGTTCGCCGGCCGGGGCGGCGCCGGGCGGGGCGATGGTGGTCATCGTGCCTCCCGGGTCTGGGACAGCACGTACGGGATGCCGACCGCCACCGCGGCGAGGGTGACCACGACGGCGATCGCGGTGCCGTAGCCGGCCTGGTAGTACTGGAAGACGTTGGCATACATCCAGGTGCCCATCACCTGGGTCGCGGTGCCCGGGCCGCCGTAGGTCATCGCGTAGATCAGGTCGAAGACCTTGAACGAGTCGATCAGCGACAACGCGATCACGATCGCGTGCGCCGGGCGCAGGCCGGGCATCGTGACATGCCAGAACTGCTGCCACGGCCCGGCGCCGTCGACCGTCGCGGCCTCGTACAACTCCTCCGGAATCCCTTGCCGGGCGGCGAGATAGAGCAACATCGGAAACCCGGCCCGGAGCCAGACCGCCGGCACCATCACCGCCGCCAGCGCGGTGGAGTCCTGGCCGAGCCACGGCTGAGCCAGGAAGCCGAGGCCGATCAGCCGCAGCGCCTCGTTGATCGCGCCGTCCTGCGGGTCGTAGAGCCAACCCCAGATCGACGCGATCGACACCAGCGGCAGCACCGCCGGCGTGTAGAAGATCAACCGGAGCACCGGCTTGGCCCGCGCCTTGCCGTTCAGCGCCAGGGCGAGCCCGAGGCCGAGCAGCACCGGGACGCACAGGGTGACCACCGTCCAGAGCACGTTGTTGCGCAGCGCGGTCGCGACCACCGGGTCCCGAGCCAGGGCCAGGTAGTTGTCCAGACCGGTGATCGTGTAGCCGGGGCTCAGGCCGTCCCAGTCGGTGAAGCTGAACCAGAGCGACGAGATCGCCGGATAGACCAGGAAGATCAGATAGACCGCGAGCGCCGGCAGCGCGAACAGCCAGGGCGTGAGTCCGCCGCGGCTAGCCCGTCGTCGGGGCGCCGCGGGCCTGGTCGTGATCGCCACGATGGCCGATCACTCCTTGGCCCAGGCCGACACGATCTCCTGCATCCGTTTCGCCGCTTCGGCCGGCGTGATCGTCCCCTGCAGGATGTCGCTCTGCACGGTGAAGTACTGGTCGGCCTGCTTCTTCGGGAACGCCTGATCCTGAATCGTGTAGAAGGGGTGGGTCCGCCGGATCTCCGCCCATTGCGAAGCCAGCGGAGCGTCGGCAGGATCGGGCTCGGCGCCCTTGACCGTGGAGGAGCCGATCTTCAGGGCCTGCTGGATCTCCGGCCGGACGATGAAATCGAGCAGCTTGGCCGCATTGGCGGCGTTGCCGGACCGGGCGTTGATCATGTAACCCTCGACGAAGCCGGAGAAGCGCAGCACGTCGTGGTCGGTGGGCAACTGGAAGGTGCCGAACTCCGAGGACTTCTTGCCCGAGGCGGCGATGTTGCCCGCCTCCATCCAGATCCCGGTGATCGTATAGCCGGTCTTGCCCTGGATGAACGCCGGCTCGATGTCGGCCGGATCGAGGCCGAGCGCGCCCTCCGGGACCCAGCCCGAGTCCTGCCACTTCTTGAACAGCGTGAACGCCTGGACCACTTCCGGCGTGTCCCAGGAGGCGGCGCCGGTCAGGAGTTGATCATGGAGCTCGGGACCCGCGGCGTGCTCCAGCAGATACTCGAACAGCCGCATGATGTGCCAGCCGTACTTGCCGCCGAGCCCGGCCGGCGTGACGCCGGCGGAGACCAGCTTCTCGTTCAGCTCCTCCAGCTCCGCGTACGACTGCGGGTCCGAATCGATCTTGGCCTTGGCGAAGACCTCCTTGTTGTACCAGAGGCCGACCGCGGCGGCGTTGAACGGGACGCCGGCCTGCAGCCCGTCGAACGTCATCCCGTTGATCGCGTTCGGGTCGATCCGGTCGGCCCAGCCGTACTGGTCGTAGTAGGGGCTCAGATCGGCGGCCTGCTTCGCCGTCGCGAACGGCGCACCGATCTGGCCGCCCCAGATCCGCCACACGTCCGGGCCCTTGCCGCCGAGCAACTCGGTCCGGAGTTTGTCCGGGTAGAGCGCGGCGCCGGAGCCGGGCAGGCTGTCGACGGTCGTGGTCAGCCTGGCCTCGGCGTCGAACGCCGCCACCTGTTCCTTGAAGGTGTCGATCGTCGTGTCGGCCTCGTAGGTGAACAACCGCAGCTCGTTGGACGTCGGTGCCGGCTGGCCGCCGCCGCCGACCGAGCCGGTGCAGCCGCCCGCGAACAGCGCCGCCGCGGCGCCGGACAAGCCGAGGAAGGCTCGTCGATCGAATCCTGCGTTCATGACACGTCTCCTTTGTCGATGTCATCGGAGGGTGATCGAGTGCTTCAGCTGATCACCGGTTCGCACCCTCCCGGGCGAAGCGGTTGATCTTGGCGAACATGTCCTCGAGCAGGAAGCGGGTGTCGACCGCTTCACAGACCCGGATCGGATGACCGGAACCGGGCACGTGCTGGCCCTCCGCGCCGAATCGCGGCGCGGGCCGGATCCGGAAGTTTCCGCTGCCCGGAAAGAGCATCAGCGAGATCGCCGGCGAGTCACCGAGGGAGCGCGACTCGATCGGCTCCGGGTGCACCCGGGCGTTCCACTCCTTCAACTGCGAGACCAGGTAGGCGCCCAACGGGCCCGCGTCGGCCAGCTTGGCATCGAGCTCGGCGTAGGACACCGAGACCATCCGGTAGACACTGTTCGGCACCTGCCAGACGGTGATCCCGGAGTCGAAGACGACGTTCGCCGCGGCGATGTCGTTGGACAAATTGAACTCGACCCGCGGGCCGGAGTCGAGCCCGGAATGATCAATGCCACCGATCCAGATCACGATCACGTCCCGGTCGACGATGGCCGGATCGAGCAGGATCGCGGAGGCCATGTCGGTGAGCGGGCCGAGGAAGGCGACGTACAAGGGATCGCCGGCACCGGCCAGCTTCGACTCCTCGATGATCAGCTGAGCGCCGGCCGAGTCGGCCGCGGTCGTCTCGTCCGGAATCGCCGTCGCAGCCCCGTCGGCCACGGTGACCGCACCGGTCATCCCGAGCAGGTCCAGCAGCAGGTCGATCTCCTCCCGCGACTCCGCCATGCTGCGGTCCGACCGCCGGGTGCCGAAGTGGGCCGGGATCAACCCTCGGATGTCGAAGGTCGGCGAGAGCAGCCCGTGCACGATGGCGAACTGGTCATCGGCCTCGTTCCTGGCATCGGTGTTGATGATCACTCGACGGCGCCGCTCCGGCATCGTTGCTCCTGGGTAGATGCGAGTGTGAATATCCATTCAGTATTGTATGCTTGCCCATTGATAGTCTCCCGACTGGTGCCGGGGCGTCAAGGTGATCGACCCGAACGAGCCCGACAAGGAGGTCGTCGGTGACCACAGCCGAGCCGGCGATCATGGCCATCGACCAGGGCACGACCAACTCCAAGGTGCTCGCCGTCACCGCGACCGGAGCCGTGGTCGGCCGAGGATCGGCCGCCGTCGGCATCCGCAACCCGGCCCCCGGCCTGGTCGAGCAGGACGCGGACGAGCTCTGGCAGTCGGTGCTGGTCGCGGTCCGGGCCTGCCGGGCCGAACACGCCGGACCGGTCCTGGCCCTCGCGATCTCCAATCAACGCGAGTCCGTCGTCGCCTGGGACCGCGACACCGGCCGGCCGCTCGGGCCGGTGCTCAGTTGGCAGGACACCCGGACCGCCGACGCCTGTGCCCGGCTGGTCGCCGAGCCGGGCGCCGACGAGCTGGTCCGGCGGCGGACCGGGCTGCGGATCGACCCGATGTTCTCCGCCCCGAAGCTCGCCGCACTGCTCCGCTCGGTGCCGGGCCCGGCCGGCTCGGTCGCGGTCGGCACCGTCGACTCCTGGCTGATCTGGCGGCTGACCGGCGGCCGTGATCATCTCGGCGAGGCCGGCAACGCCTCCCGGACGCTGCTCTACGACGTCGCCGAGCTGGCCTGGTCGGCCGAACTGCTGGACCTGTTCGGGATCCCGGCCGATCGACTGCCGACGGTGATCAACTCCGATGCGACGATCCGGACCGGGGTCGACCTGCCCGGCATCGACGGCCGACCGCCGATCGCCGCCGTGCTGGCCGACTCGCACGCCGCCCTCTACGGCCAGGGCGGCAGCACCCCGGGGACAGCGAAGGCGACCTACGGCACCGGCAGTTCGGTGATGACGCCGGTGTCCCGGTTCAGCCCGGAACCGTCGCCGGTGCCGACCACCCTGGCCTGGTTGACCGATCGGCCGACGTACGGCCGGGAGGGCAACATCGTCTTCTCCGGCGCCTCACTCACCTGGCTGACCCGGCTGCTCGGCCTGCCCTCGGTCGCCGACCTGCTCACCCTCGCCGGCTCCGTGCCGGACAGCGGCGGGGTGAGCTTCGTGCCCGCGTTCGGCGGCCTCGGCGCGCCGCACTGGCGACGGGACGCCGAGCCGACGTTCACCGGGCTGACCGTGACGACCAGCCGGGAACAGCTCGCCCGCGCCGCGGTGGACGCGGTGGCGCAGCAGGTCGCCGATGTGGTCGAGGTGATCATCGCCGAGGGCACCGCGATCCGGCAGCTCCGGGTCGACGGCGGCGTCACCGCCTCCGACCTGGTGATGCAGACCCAGGCCGAGCTGCTCGGCTTCGGCGTCCGGGTCGCCGGCGTGGCCGAGCTCTCCGCGGTCGGCGCTGCCCGGCTGGCCTGGGCCGGCCTGGGCGCCGGAGCCGACTGGCCGGCCGAGGATCCGGCCGGCCGCGAGTTCGTACCGTCGATCACGGCGGACGAACGGGAAACCCGTCGCGAGCAGTGGCGCCGGGCGATTATCGTGGCCCGACGATGATCACCGACTCCACAGCGCCCTCGATCGAGCTGCGGCCGATCGAACCGGCCGACACCGACCGCGTGCACAGCTGGGCCGC
Organism: uncultured Actinomycetota bacterium; assembly: GCA_963746025.1. Taxonomy (GTDB): domain Bacteria; phylum Actinomycetota; class Actinomycetes; order Propionibacteriales; family Propionibacteriaceae; genus Microlunatus. The sequence continues at coordinate 61,910 of CAVUZU010000004.1, read as the reverse complement.
GGATCCGCGCAGCTCCCGGTTCCAGGCCTGGGGCCCGAACACCGAGGACGAAACCCGTGGCTTCGTCGCGGCCGCGGTCGGGTCCTGGCAGGCGGAGCCGCAGGTCCGGTTTCCCTTCAGTGCCGTCGATGCCGGCCTGGTGGTCGGCATCGGCGAGATCGAGATCCTGAACCGCCGGTTCGGTCGCGGCGAGATCAGCTACATCGTCCATCCCGAGTTGTGGGGCCGCGGCTACGCCACCAAGATCGCCACGATGTTGATCAGCTACGGCTTCGACGAACTGGATCTGCACCGGATCCAGGCGACCTGTGATCCGCGGAACCCGGCCTCGGCGGCGGTGCTGCGCAAGGCCGGGCTGCAGTACGAGGGCCGGCTGCGCGGCACGATGAAGATCCGCGACGGCTGGCGGGACTCGGAGCTGTTCGCCATCCTCGCCACCGACTGATCGGCTCTCCCCGCGTCAGCTGGTCACGACGGCGTAGGCGAAGCCGTCCCAACCCTTGCTGCCGACCAGCTGGATCGCGGTGCCGTCCAGCCGCGGCTCGGCGGCGATCTTCTCCAGCACGTCGCGGCTGGCCCGAGACGCAGCGTCGGTGGTCGCCGGATCGGCGATCCCGCCGTGCCGGACCACGTTGTCGACGATGATCACCGAACCGGGCCGGGTCAGCCGCAGCGCCCAGTCCAGATAGTTGGAGTTGTTCGGCTTGTCGGCGTCGATGAAGACGAGATCGAACGGCTCCGGCTGCTCCTCGGCCAGGATCGGCAGGCTGTCCAGCGCCGCGCCGACCCGGATCTCGACCCGGTCCGCAACGCCCTTGCGCTGCAGGTTCGCGGCGGCCACGTCGGCGTGCTTGCGCTCGTACTCCAGCGTGATCACCCGGCCCTCGGCGCCGACCGCGCGGGCCAGCCAGAGCGTGCTGAACCCGCCGAGGGTGCCGATCTCCAGCACCCGGCGAGCCCCGGTCGAGAGCGCGAGCAGGTGCAGCAGCTTGCCCTGCACCGGCGACACATCGATGGCCGGCAGCCCCGCCTCGGCGTTGGCCCGGAAGACATCCTCATCCTGATCACCGACCAACGTGCCCGCGAGATAGCGGTCGACCTCGGCCCAATCGGCATTCGTCATGCCTGCAGTCTTTCACCTGGGGCGAAGCCACTCACATTTGCCGCTGAGGATGTCAGGGCCATTCGCACGCGCACCCGAGCGTCGTAGGGTCCCCATGCCTCGATGATCACTTCTCAATGTGCGTCTAGATGAGCGCCTCGACCTCGTCGAGGTGGACTGAACGATCGCCACGACGAGTCCAACGACTGGCGTCAAGGCAGCGGGTAGCCAGCTCCAAGACTCCATCGCGGATCAGCCATTGGCCAGTTGGGATACTCGGCCCGGTGTGATGCCGACGATCTCGGCGGTGTCCCGAACGGAGTAGCCCTCGACAAGCAGCGCCTTGATCGACTCTGCAGTTTGGTGCCGCAGTTCGTCGGCCTCACGGTCGAGCCGATCGCGGCGCTGGTGCAGTTCGGCTGCCTGCTGCACGGCCGGATCGTCAATGCGGTACTCGACCTCGGTCTGAACCTCGGCATCGTCGGCAAGATCGTCACCGAGGATGATCACCTCGCGGACGTACTCGCGGAGCCGGCGCAGGGTCGAGGCGAAGGTGGATGCGCCGTCGAGTTCGGGCACATCGGCAAGCCAGTCATCACCCTCGCGGGTGACGATCACGCGGTAGATCTTGCTCACAGCAGCCATCCTTTCCCGAACGCGGCTTCCATCTGGCGCTGGATCGACCGGAGAGTACCGGTCGGGATGTCCTTACCAGAGTGGACGGGCACGGTTGTGAACGCGGTCGAGGTCTTCGGCTTGCCGTTGCCGTCGATCACCGGCTGCCCCTCGTCATCGACGACGGCGAAGGTGGCCGAGTAGCGCTGGTGCGATCCGGTCTGTCGGACGAACTCGCCGCCAAGGCTCTCGATCTTGGCGATCACTTCCCTGCTCTTCACACACAGCACAGTTTAGTGGCTAAACACTCAAGTGTAAAGTTGCTAAACACCCGACTCGGCCGGATCGAACTGGAACAATCGCCGACATGGTGATCCAGCTGCTGGGAATGGCGTCCCTGATCGCAATGGCGTTCCTGGTCGCCTATATCGCCCGCCGGGTGCTCGGCGTGCCGATCGGCTGGCCGCGTTCGATCCTGGTCGGCCTGATCATGATCGCGTCGTTGGGCACCACCCTGCCCTGGATCGCGTTCCAGTCCGGTCTGGTCGAGCCGACGGACGACACCCGGATCCCGGTCGGCCTGTTGTTGATCTTCATCCTGGTGCTGGCGTGGGGATTCTTCCTGGCCATCGCCGTCCTGGTGGTGGCCGAGCTGATCGTTCCGACCGGCACCATCCCGACCCCGTGGCGGGTGCTGCGCAGCACCCGGGAGCGGTTCCGCCGGTTCCGGCGCTACGTCCAGGTGGTCGCCATCGCGGTCCGGCACGGGCTGGGCGGCTTCCTCCGGCCGCGGGCGAAGGACCGGGTCACCGGGCTGGCGGCGGAAACCAGGACCGCCTCGGTGGCACGGTCGCTGCGGCGCGCGCTGAACGACGCCGGGGTGACCTTCATCAAGATCGGCCAGATGCTGTCGGCGCGGCCGGATCTGGTGCCGGACGTGTTCGTCCGGGAGCTGTCACAGTTGCAGAGTTCGACCTCGGCCGTGCCGTGGCAGTCGATCAAGCCGGTGATCGAATCCGGGATCGGCTGTCCGATCGAGGAGGTGTTCGCCGAGATCGATCAGGAGCCGCTGGCCGCCGCTTCGGTGGCGCAGGTGCACACCGCCGTGCTGCTGACCGGTGAGTCGGTGGTGGTCAAGGTGCAGCGGCCCGGCTCCCGGGCCCAGGTGACGGCGGACCTGGACATCGTCGGCCGGCTGGCCGACCGGCTGGAGCGCTCGACCGCGTGGGCCCGGGAGCTCGGCGTACGACGACTGGCGGAGGGCTTCGCCGCCTCGCTGCGGGAGGAACTGGACTACCGGGTCGAGGCCGACAACATGATCGCGGTCGCGGCCGCCACCCGCTCCGACTCGGAGATCATCATCCCCCGGGTCTACCCCGAGTTCTCCGGCGAGACGATCTTGGTCCAGGAGCGATTGATCGGCACCCCCATCGGCAGCTCGATCGAGACCCTGGCCGCGCTGCCGGCGGAGACCCGGGCTGAGGCCGCGCAGCGGCTGCTCGGTGCTGTGCTGGACCAGATCATGCTGAGCGGCGTCTTCCACGCCGATCTGCATCCCGGCAACGTGGTGATCGAGCCCGACGGCCGGCTCGGCCTGCTCGACTTCGGCTCGGTCGGCCGGCTCGATGATCATTCCCGGGATGCGCTCGGGCTGCTGCTGCTCGCCGTCGACCGGAACAACAGCATCGCCGCCACCGACGCGCTGGTGGAGATCCTGGAGCGGCCCGAGGAGCCGCTGAACGAGAAGGCGATGGAGCGCGAGGTCGGTCAGCTGATCGTCCGCTACCGGTCCGGCACCACGACCACCGGCGGGATGTTCGGCCACATCTTCGGCCTGGTCCGTCGCTACGGCTTCGCGATCCCGGGTCAGGTCGCCGCCGCCTTCCGGGCACTGGCCGCGTTGGAGGGCACCTGCCGGCTGATCGATCCGAAGCTGGACCTGGTCCAGGTGGCGCGCTCACATGGCGGCGAGATCTTCGCCGCCGCGGCCAACCCGAACGCGCTCCGGGAGCAACTGGACTCCGAACTGCTGCACCTGTTGCCGCTGATCCGGCGGCTGCCGCGCCGGGTGAACAAGATCTCCGAGGACCTGGAACGGGGCCGGCTGAGCATCAACCTGCGACTGCTCAGTGATCAGAGCGACCGGGCCTTCATCCTCGGCGTGGCGCATCAGGTGATCGTCGCGGTGCTCGCCTCGGCCGCCACCCTGGCCGCGATCATCATGATCACCGCCACCGGCGGCCCGACCCTGACCGGCACCTCGATCCAGGTCTTCCCCCTGATCGGCGCCTGCCTGCTCTTCGTCGGCTTCGTCCTCGCCCTCCGCTCCCTGGTCCTCATCTTCCGCCGCGAATGAGTCACCCTCAGCCGAGTTGTCGGCTTCAGACGGGTGGGACGCCGTGCCGGCGGGTGGAGAAGTGTCGGTCTTTGGTCGCGGCGGCGGCGTAGCGGGCGATCAGTTCGCGGCGGACTTCGGCCGGTTGAACGATCTGATCGATCACCAGTTCGCTGGCCAGCCGCAGGATGTCGATGTCCAGCTCGTACTCGGTGCGCAGCTTCGCCACGTAGGCCTCCCGCTCCGCCTGGTCCTCGATCGCGGCGATCTTGTTGGCGTAGACGGCGTTGATCGCGGCTTCCGGACCCATCACGGCGATCTTGGCGGTCGGCAGGGCCAGGCAGGCGTCCGGGCCGAAGCCGGGACCGCCCATCGCGTAGAGCCCGGCACCGTAGGCCTTGCGGACGATCAGCGACACGGTCGGCACGGTCGCCTCGGCGACGGCGGTGATCATCTTCGCGCCGTGCCGGATGATGCCCTGCCGCTCGACCGCACTGCCGATCATGAACCCGGGCACGTCGGCCAGATAGAGCAGCGGCAGGTTGAACGCGTCGCAGAGCCAGATGAACCGGGCCGCCTTGTCCGCCGAGTCGACGAACAGCACCCCGCCCTTCACCGCCGGCTGGTTGGCCACGATGCCGATCGGCCGGCCCTCCAGCAGCCCGAAGCCGGTGACCAGTTCCGCGGCGAACAGCGGCTTGCACTCGAAGAACGAGTCGGCGTCGATGATCGCGTCGATCACGTCCCGGATGTCGTAGCCGGTCTGCTCGTCGGCCGGGACCAGGTCATCGGTGAAGTCCCGGGCCGGGTCGGCGCCGTCGTAGGCCGGCGGGTCGGTGTGCCAGTTCGACGGCAGATAGGAGAAGTACGCCTTCGCCTGCTCGATCGCGTCCGCGTCGTCGTCGGCCAGTTGATCACCGCAGCCGGACACCTCGGCGTGCATCCGGGCACCGCCCATCTCGGCCAGGCTGACCATCTCGCCGACCACCATCTCGGCCATCCGCGGCGAGCCGAGATACATCGAGGCGTTCCGCTCCACCATGATCACGACATCACAGAAGGACGGGATGTAGGCACCGCCGGCCGCGCTCGGCCCGAACAGACAACAGATCTGCGGCACCTTGCCGGACAGCGCTACCTGGTTGTGGAAGATCCGGCCGGCGCCACGGCGCCCCGGAAACAGATCGACCTGGTCGGTGATCCGGGCGCCGGCGGAGTCGATGAACCAGAACACCGGCTGCTCGGTCCGCAACGCCTCCTCGGTCACCCGGATGATCTTCTCCACCGTACGAGCGCCCCAGGAACCCGCCTTCACGCTGGGGTCGTTGGCCACCACCAGCGCCGGCCGGCCGTCGACCAGACCGCGCCCGGTGACCACCCCGTCGGCCGGCAGGCCCAGCGCCGCGGCGTTGGCCAACTGCCCGTCCTCGATGAAGGTGCCCTCGTCGAACAGCAGCCCGATCCGATCGCGGACGAACAGTTTCCCTTGCCCGGCGAGCTTCTCGGCCGCCTTGTCGGACGGCCGTAGCGTCGCCTCAACGGCCGCCTCGAGCTGCCGCGCGTGCTCCGACTCGGCAGTCATTCGACCGGCAATCCGAGTCCGCGGGCGATCAGCAACCGTTGCACCTCCGACGTCCCTTCGCCGATCTCCAAGATCTTGGCGTCCCGATAGAACCGGGCGACCGGGTATTCGTTCATGAAGCCGTAGCCGCCGAACACCTGGCCCGCGACCCGGGTCGCGGTCACCGCCGACTCGGTGGCGTAGAGCTTGGCGATCGAGGCCGCCCGCTTGAACTGCTGCCGGTCCCGGGCGCTGTGTTGATCATGACCCATCCGGTCCCGGAGCGCCGCGGCCGAGTAGACCAGCAACTCGGCCGCATGCGCCATCACGTCCAGATCGGCGACCTGGAAGGCGATCCCCTGCCGGGCCCCGATCGGCTTGCCGAAGGTCTGCCGGGTCTTGGCGTAGTCGACGGCAAGATCACGACAGGCCCGGATGCAGCCCAGGGCCAGCGCGGCGATCGCCACCCGGCCGTCGTCCAAGATCGCCAGGAACTGCTTGTAGCCCTGGCCCACCTCGCCGAGCACCTGATCATCGCCGACCCGGACCCCGTCGAGGGTCAGCGGATGGGTGTCCGAGGCGTACCAGCCGAGCTTGTCGTAGGCCGGCTCGACGGTCAGGCCGGGCGTGCCGACGGGCACCAGGAACGCGGTGATCTCCGGCGTGCCGTCGGCAGCCATGCCGGTCCGGGCAGTGACCGTGATCACCGAGGTGAGCTCGGTGCCCGAGTTGGTGATGAACTGCTTGCTGCCGTTGATCACCCAGCCGCCGTCGACGCGTTCGGCGCGGGTCCGGGTCGCGCCGGCGTCGGTGCCCGCCTCCGGCTCGGTCAATCCGAACGAGGCCAGGGCGCGACCGGCGATCAGGTCGGGCAGTTGGCGATCCCGTTGGGCGGTGGAGCCGAACGTCGCGATCGGATTGCTGCCGAGCCCGACCGCGGCGGACAGGGTGATGCCGAGCGACTGGTCGACGTAACCGATCTCCTCGATCGCGATGCACAGACTGCTGAAATCACCGGCTCCGCCGTACTCCTCCGGGCCGGCGAGACCGAACAGCCCGAAGTCAGCCATCGCCCGAACGGCCTGCAGCGGCAGGCGATGCTCGGCGTTCCACTGCTCCACGTGCGGGGCCAGCCTGGTCCGGGCGAAGTCCGCGACGGCCGCCCGGAAGTCCCGGTGATCGGGACTCGGCTGGTAACCCGTTGAATGATCAACCGCAGTCATGCCGCATGCTCCACTTCCTTGCCTGCGCCCCGTCGCGCCAACGCCGATCGTGGGCCGAGCCTACCTCTCGGACCGCCGCTCGACGGTACACCGACGGATCTCCGCGTTCGGGCAGGTCAGAGCTCGGTCTGGCCCGTCACATCCCAGAGGTGATGCACGACATCGTGCAGGAAATACTGACTGAAGGTGATCACCGTGAAGTCGGCGCCGTCGGACCGCCGGCCCTCGCGCTCGTACTGATCCTCGGCGAGTCCACGGAGCCGCGCGACGAAGGACTCCGCGGCACTGGCGAGGTCGGCGGCCACCCGGTCCGGGTCCTGGGACGCGTACTCACCGGCGATCGCGCTCTCATTCTGGTCCCAGTTCTCAAACGTCGGACGGTCCTCGACGAGCATCAGGGCGAGCCGAGCGTCGAACAGTTGATAGACGTCGCGGACATGGGCCCCGTACTCCAGCGGCGACCACACCTCCGGCTTCGGCCGCACTCCGACACCGGCACTCGCGGTGAGGATCTGCACCCATTCCGCCGCGGCAGCCTCGGCCCGATCCGCGATCAGCTCGATCGGCACCTCGCCCGCGAACAGTCCACAATCAGGGCAACGACGCCGTAGCGTCCAGGTCCAGTCCTTGGTGTCCGGCTGCGGCTCCATGGCCCGAGCCTAGTGTCGTGCTGCCGAAACCAGTGTGGAGCCTCGCGCGTTTCCGGCAACCGTGTCCTTTTCCGTGTCCGGAAAGGACATCGCCGGATCCTCTGTCCACCGGCCCTGTGTAGAAGTTGATCTTTTCGGTGTATAACTCCGGCACAGATGTGGATGGTCGCGTGGAAAGATCGATCAGAGAACTTCCAGACGTCCAAAGGGTTGCGAGCCGTTGGCCGCGAGGTGTAGAAACGTTGCTACGTTCGCACCTGAGCGTGAGAACGTGATCGATCGGACTTGCCGGCCGAATAGTGGGCCACTCGAGTTGTCAGGCCCGCTGCGGCTCCCGGTGACGGGGAGTCGGGCTGTGCGGCTGATCGGTCGGCCGGAGACGTCACACCACTCTGGCCGGGTGGGCCCTTCGCACTCATACTGGGAGGGGCCCACCACACTCTTTTGTCCGGCCGATGATCTGCCACCCTGGTTCCATGCAGATCGATTTGAACTCCGATCTCGGCGAGTCCTTCGGCCGCTGGCAACTCGGCGACGACGAAGCCATGCTGTCGATCATCACCAGTGCCAATCTGGCTTGCGGCTTCCATGCCGGCGACCCGACCACGCTGCACCGGACCTGCCGCGCGGCGGTGCAGCGAGACGTCCGGATCGGCGCCCAGGTCGGCTATCGGGACCTGGCCGGATTCGGCCGGCGCTACATCGACGTCGCACCGGAGGACCTGACCGCCGACGTGCTGTACCAGCTCGGCGCGCTGGACGGCCTGGCCCGTTCGGTCGGCGGCCGGGTGACCTACCTCAAGCCACACGGCGCCCTGTATCACGCCGTGACCGACGGTCCGGAGCAGGCGACCGCGGTCGTCGACGCCCTGGTCGCCTACGACGATTCCCTTACCGTGTTGGGTTTTCCGGGCTCCGCGCTGCTCGAGATCGCCGCCGCACGAGGACTCCGGACGGTCACCGAATACTTCATCGACCGCGGCTACACCAAGGCCGGCCGGCTGATCGACCGGCGCTCCCCCGGCGCGTTGATCACCGACCCGACGCTGGCCGCCGAGCGCGCCGTCGACGCCGCCCGCCGGTCGGTCGCCGACTCGTTCTGCACCCACGGCGACAGTCCGGACGCGGTCGGCATGGCCCGTGCGGTCCAGGCCGCGCTCACCGAAGCCGGCGTCCGACTCGTCCCGTTCAGTTGATCATGAGCCGGCGGATCCTCGACTACGGCCGGGACGCCATCCTGGTCGAGTGCGCCGACGGCACCGAGGCCCGCGCGTTGCAGGCCACCCTGAGCCACCGGGCCGACCCGGAGATCGACGAGCTGGTGCCCGGCGCCCGAACGGTGTTGATCACCCTGTCCGGCCGACCGCGGAGCGAGTTGATCGACTTCCTCGGTCACGGCCCACTGGACCGGGCCGACGACCTCGACCCCGGCCCCGTGATCACCATCCCGGTGCGCTATGACGGAGCTGATCTTGATCGGGTGGCCGAGCTGACCGGCCTCGACCCGGACGACGTGATCATGACCCACACCGGCCAGCTCTGGACGGTGGCCTTCTGCGGCTTCGCCCCGGGCTTCGGCTACCTGGCCGGGGAGCATGATCGACTGAGGGTGCCACGCCGACCGGAGCCGCGGACCCGGGTGCCGGCCGGGTCGGTCGCCCTGGCCGACACCTACTGCGGCATCTATCCCCGACAGTCGCCCGGCGGCTGGCAACTGATCGGCCGGACCGAGGCCACCATCTGGGACCAAGATCTCGATCCGCCGGCACTGCTCCGGCCCGGCGCCCAGGTCCGGTTCGAGGCTATCCGATGATCACCGTGATCGCCCCCGGACCGCAGACCCTGCTGCAGGACCTCGGTCGGCCCGGTCAGGCAGCCCTGGGCGTCTCCCGATCCGGTGCCGCCGATCGGGCGGCGGCCCGGCTGGCCAACCGGCTGGTCGGCAACCCGGTCGAGGCAGCGGTGATCGAGACCGTGCTCGGTGGACTGGTCGTGGTCGCCGAGCAGCCGCACTGGATCGTGATCACCGGGGCGGCCCGCCGAGTGATCGTCGACGGCCGGGATCAGGGCAGCCACGCGCCGATCCGGCTGGCCCGCGGCGCCCGGCTCGAGGTCCCGGCGCCCGAGACCGGATTGCGCAGCTATCTGGCGGTGCGCGGCGGCATCGCGGCCGAACCGGTGCTCGGCAGCCGGAGCCACGACACCCTGGCCGGCCTCGGCCCCGCGCCCCTCGCCCCGGATCAGCGGCTCCCGGTCGGTGCGCCGGCCGAGCCCTGGCCGGGGGTCGATCTGGCCCCGCCGGCGGTCCGACCGGGCCAGCTGCGGATCGATCCCGGCCCGCGACGGGACTGGTTCACCACCGCGGCGTGGGAACTGTTGATCACGACCGAGTGGCGGGTCGGCACGGCGGTCGACCGGGTCGGCGTCCGGCTGGACGGCCCGGCCCTGCCCCGCTCCCGTACCGACGAACTGCCGTCGGAGGGCCTGATCCGGGGCGCGATCCAGGTGCCGGCCGACGGCCACCCGTTGATCTTCGGCCCGGACCATCCGGTGACCGGCGGCTACCCGGTGATCGCCGTCGTCCGCGACGCCGACCTCGACGCCAGCAGCCAACTCCGTCCCGGCGACCCCCTCCACCTCCGCCCCTGAACGCCGACCAATCCGAAAATAGGTGTCACTGCGCCAGATGATCCAGGGGATGCGATCGCCGCCCTATTTTCAAGCCTGATCGGGCCCCAACCAGGTGGATCTGCGGCTTGTCAGAACTGAGGTTGGCTATAGCCATCCTCAGTTCTGACAAGTCGGCGTGAGGAGGGGCGGGGTTTAGACTCCGCGATGGCATACCTGGGAGGTCGCGTGGCTATCAGCAAGGTGCTTGTCGCCAATCGGGGTGAGATCGCGGTCCGGGTGATCCGGGCGGCGGCGGATGGGGGGCTCGGCAGTGTGGCGGTCTACGCCGACGCCGATGCCGACGGGCTGCCGGCCCGGCTCGCCGACGAGGCGTACGCGCTGCGGGGAGCGACCCCGGCCGAGACCTACCTCGACATCGCCAAGCTGCTCGACGTCGCGGCCCGCAGCGGCGCCGATGCCGTCCATCCCGGTTACGGCTTCCTGGCCGAGAACGCCGGTTTCGCCCGGGCCGTCACCGAGGCCGGGCTGACCTGGATCGGGCCGCCGCCGGAGGCGATCGAGGCCCTCGGCGACAAGGTGCAGGCCCGACACATCGCGCAGAAGGTCGGCGCTCCGCTGGTCCCCGGCACCGCCGACCCGGTCGCCGATGCGGCCGAGGCGGAGGCGTTCGCGGCCGAGTACGGGCTGCCGATCGCGATCAAGGCCGCGTTCGGCGGCGGCGGCCGCGGGCTCAAGGTGGCGCGGGAGCTGAGCGAGGTGGCCGAGGCGTTCGAGTCCGCCACCCGCGAAGCGGTGGCGGCGTTCGGCCGGGGCGAGTGCTTCGTCGAGCGCTACCTCGACCGGCCCCGGCACGTCGAGACGCAATGTTTGGCAGATCAGCATGGCAACGTCGTGGTGATCTCCACCCGCGACTGCTCGCTGCAGCGGCGGCACCAGAAGCTGGTCGAGGAGGCGCCCGCGCCGTACCTCTCCGACACTCAGCTGGCCACCCTCTCTACGTCGTCCAAGGCGATCCTGCGCGAGGCCGGTTACGTCGGCGCCGGCACCTGCGAGTTCCTGGTCGGCACCGACGGCACGATCTCCTTCCTCGAGGTCAACACCCGGCTCCAGGTGGAGCATCCGGTGTCGGAGCAGGTGACCGGCCTGGACCTGGTGCGGGAGATGTTCCGGATCGCCGACGGCGAGGAGCTCGGCTACGACGATCCGACGATCCGCGGCCACGCGATCGAGTTCCGGCTCAACGCCGAGGACGCCGGCCGCAACTTCCTGCCCGCCCCCGGCACCCTCACCGCCTGGCGGCCGCCGGCCGGCCCCGGCGTCCGGGTGGACGAGGGCTATCTGACCGGGATGACCGTGCCGGGCAGCTTCGACTCGCTGGTGGCCAAGATCATCATCACCGGCGCCGACCGGGAGCAGGCGCTGGCCCGGTCCCGGCGGGCGCTGGCCGAGCTGGAGATCGGCGGCATGCCGACCGTGCTGCCGTTCCACCGCGCGGTGCTGGACGATCCCGCGTTCACCGCCGCCGACGGCGTCTTCGGCATGCACACCCGCTGGATCGAGACCGAGTTCGGCGGTGACCTGCCGGCGTACGAGGGCGCCGCCGAGCCCGCCGCGGAGCCGGCGGAGCGGACCACCGTGGTCGTCGAGGTGAACGGCAAGCGCCTGGAGGTCGCACTGCCGGCCGACCTGGCAGCCGGCGGCGGCCAAGGGGCCCGGTCCAAGGCCCGCCGGCCGGCCCGCCGCGGCGGCTCGGCCGCCAAGGCTCCGTCCTGCAACGCGCTCACCTCGCCGATGCAGGGCACCATCGTCAAGGTCGCCGTCGAGAACGGCGCCACGGTCGAGGCCGGCGAGTTGGTGGTCGTCCTGGAGGCGATGAAGATGGAGCAGCCCTTGACCGCGCACCGGGCCGGAACGGTCGCCGGACTGGCGGCCGAGGTCGGCGCGACGGTGACCAGCGGGCAGGTGCTGTGCGAGATCGTCTAGGAGGGTGGTGTCGAACGGTGGCCGTAGCGAGCAGGTGCCCAGGTGCGTATTGGACAAGGCGGAGGAGAAGGTCGTAGCGGTGTTCTACGGACGCCGACGACAACGCAGTCCAATGCGTGCCTGGGTGCCGCGCAGTAGGTCACCGTTCGACACCACCCTCCTCGGTCCTGATTTCTCACCGCGGAGACCTTCTTAAGGCTTTTTAGGCTCCCCCGGAGTCGATGTCGCGGATAACCGGGCAGACTGAAGGACATGGAGTGGCTCGTTCTGTTGATTGTGCTGGGTGTCGTCGGGGGCGGTGCCATGCTGGTCAGCCGCCGGCACGCACGGCAGCGCGAGCAGGCCCAGCAGGCCGAGTTGGAGAGCCAGCTGTCGACCTCCAAGCGGGCCGCTGAAGAGGATGTGACCAAGTTCGGCGAGGAGTTGCAGCGACTCGACACCGATGTCGCCGGCCACCCGCTGGATGAGGCCATGCAGCAGGACTACCAGCGCGCCCTGGACGACTACGACGACGCGAAGATGTCGCTGGACGCGGTGAAGCAGCCGGACGAGATCCGGCACGTCACCGAGATCCTGGAGGACGGCCGGTACGCGATCGCCTGCGTCAAGGCCCGGGTCGCCGGCGAACCGCTGCCGGCCAAGCGCCCGCCCTGCTTCTTCAACCCGGCCCACGGCCCGTCCAGCCAGGACGTCCAATGGGCACCCCCGGGCGGCGCGGCGCGCGCGATCCCGGCCTGCCCGGCCGACGCCGAGCGCGTGCTGGCCGGTGCCGACCCCTACATCCGGACCGTCCAGGTCGGCGCCCAGCGGGTGCCGTACTGGGAAGGGGGTCAGGCCTACGCCCCCTGGGCCCAGGGCTACTACAGCAACTGGCGCGGCTCCGACCTGCTGTCCGGCGTGCTGATCGGCAGCTTCCTGTTCGGCGGCATGGGCAACGTCTTCGGCGGCATCGGTGACGGCATCGGCGGGATCGGTGACGGCATCGGCGGCATGTTCGAGGGCATCGGTGACGGGATCGGCGAGATCGGCGAGGGCATCGGGGGAATGTTCGACGGCTTCGGCGACTGATCCAAGTGCCGGTCTGAAGTGGTGCCCGTCTCCCTCCCCCCCGGAGGCGGGCATCGTCTATCTTCTGAGTTCTGGCAGGTCCGGTCTGACGGCACAGCTCCGACGTCTCGGTGTCGGCGTCGATCGCGGCGCCGCGAGGACAAGGAGAGAGCCGTGAAATACCTGATCATGCTGTACGGATCGCAGCGCGACTACGACGTGCTGACCGGCAAGGACGCGCCGGACCAGCCGGCCTGGTCGGCCGACGACGTCGCCGCCATGCACCAGTTCATGGGCGACTGGAACAACGCCCTGGTCGAGTCCGGCGAGTTCGTCGAAGGACGCGGCCTGAGCGCCCCGGTGCATACCCGCCGGGTGACCTTCCGGGACGGCACGACGGTGGTCACCGACGGGCCGTACGCCGAGACCCAGGAGGTGTTGGCCGGCTACACGATCGTCGACTGCGCCAGCTTCGACCGGGCCACCGAGATCGCAGCGCAACTGTCCGCGACGCCGAGCCCGTCCGCCGCCAGCACCGCACCCGAGGTGTACGTCGACATCCGCCCGATCGACGAAGCGCCGCCGACCCCCGACGAGTGATCATCGGTACCTCATGATCAACACTTCCGGCGGCGGAGTTTCATGATCGACCGGGCCACCGAGGACCCTTCGACAGGCCCAGGACTGGCTCTGCTGCGCGAGCTCACGCCGCAGGTCCTCGGCGCGCTCGTCCGCCGCTACGGCAACTTCGACAGCTGCGAGGACGCCGTGTCCGAGGCACTGCTGGCCGCGGCTACCCAGTGGCCGGTCGACGGGTTGCCGGACCAGCCGCGGGCCTGGCTGATCCGGGTCGCCGCACGCAAACTGATCGATCAGCTGCGCAGCGAGCAGGCCCGTCGCCGGCGCGAGGAAACGCTGGCCCGGTGGGAGGTCCCGGCCGACCTGGTCGCTCCCGGCGCCGACCGGCCGGGCACCGACGGTGACGACTCGCTGATCCTGCTGTTCCTCTGCTGCCACCCCTCGCTGTCCGGGTCGTCGCAGATCGCGCTGACGCTGCGCGCCGTCGGCGGCCTGACCACGACGGAGATCGCCCGCGCCTTCCTGGTGCCGGAGCCGACGATGACCCGGCGGATCACCCGCGCCAAGCGGACGATCACCGGCAGCGGCGTGCCGTTCGCGCTGCCGCCGCCGGAGCAGCGAGCGGAGCGGTCCGGCACCGTGCTGCACGTGCTCTATCTGATCTTCAACGAGGGGTACGCCAGCACCGCCGGACCGTCCCTGCACCGGCCGGCGCTGGCGACCGAGGCGATCCGGCTGTGCCGGCTGATGCATCGTGGCACCGACGACGCCGAGGTGGCCGGGCTGCTCGCCCTGATGCTGCTCACCGACGCCCGGCGGGACGCGCGCACCGGCCCGGACGGCGAGCTGATCTCGATGGCCGATCAAGATCGTTCCCGCTGGGACCGGAGCAAGATCGACGAAGGGATCTCGTTGATCAGCTCCGTGCTCCCGCGCGGCGAGCCGGGGCCCTATCAGCTGCAGGCGGCGATCGCCGCGATCCACGACGAGGCGCCGTCCGAGGCCGAAACCGACTGGCCGCAGATCGTCGCGCTCTACCGGCTGTTGCTCCGGCTGTCGGACAACCCGGTGGTCGCGCTCAACCATGCGGTGGCGGTCGCCATGGCCGAGGGTCCGGCGGCCGGTCTGGCGTTGATCACCGAGCTGGACACGGCCGGCCGACTCCCCGATGATCATCGACCACTGGCGGTCCAGGCCCACCTGCTGGAGCTGGCCGGTGATCGTGCCGCGGCCCGGGCCGGCTACCAGGCCGCCGCGGACCGGGCGACCAACCTGGTCCAGCAACGCTATCTCCGATCCCGCGCCGCCCGGTTGCCTTTCTGATCTTCGGCCACCGAACGGCGAATGTGGCCGGCCCCCTTCGACAGGCTCAGGACATGCTTCGACGAGCTCAGGGAACGAAACCCTCTCGTCCCCACCGACGAATCAGGGAGCGGTCACTGTGGTGAAGAAGGTCCGGAGGTCGGCAGCAAGATCATCCGGGCGGTCGGTGGCGAGGAAGTGATGGGCGGGGGTGCGCTCGACCTCCGGCCAGTGCACGATCCGGTTGGTCCGTTCGGCCAGCCGGCGGATCCCCGGCGGGCCGCTGTAGACACCGGTCGGCACGCGGTCCTGTCCCGCCGGCCAGTTGCTGGCGCTGGTGCCGTACATCGGCCAGGAGGACGAGCCGAAGGTGCCGGTGAACCAGTACAGGCTCAGGTTGGTCAGGAACAGGTCCCGGTCGATCGCCTCGAACAGCGGTCGGCCGCTGGCGTTGAACTCGTGGAACTTCTGGGTCAGCCAGGCCAGCGCCGCCAGCGGCGAGTCCTGCCAGCCGTAGCTGAAGGTCTGCGGCGCCGCCCGGAGCAGGCCGTGATGATCAACACCGGTCATCCAGTCCTGCTCCTGCATCCAGGCGAACGCGGCCTGCTCGTTTTCGGACAGCTCGGGCACGTCCGCCTCGGTGGGAAACCCGAGCCCGCCGATCACGTACACGCCGACCACCCGTTCCGGGTCGGCCAGCGCCACCTCTGGCGCAATGTAGGCGCCGAGATCGCCGCCCTGCACGCCGTACCGGTGGTATCCGAGCCGACGCATCAACTCCGCGTAGATCCGCCCGGTGTCCGCGACGGTCCAGTCGACCCGAGGTTGGGCGGAGAAGGCGAACCCGGGCACCGACGGCACGACGACCTGGAAGGCGCGCCCCGAGGCCGGATCGGTCAGCGCGCCGATCAGCCGGACGAACTCGACGAAGGAGTTCGGCCAGCCGTGGTTGAGGACCAGCGGCAGCGCGTCCGGATCGGCCGACCGGACGTGCAGGAAGTGCAGTTGCTGATCTTCGATGGTCGTGACGAACTGCGGGAACTCGTTCAGCCGCGCCTCCTGCGCCCGCCAGTCGAAGCCGTCGCCCCAGTAGTCGGCCAGTTCGCGGAGGACCTCGACCGGGACGCCGCGCCGCCAGCCGTCACCGGGCAGTTGGGCCGGCCAGCGGGCGCCGGCGAGCCGATCGCGAAGATCGGTCAGCTGGTGATCAGGAACGGCGATCCGGAAGGGACACAGGGCCGTCGGATCCGTGGTGTCAGTGCTCATGGCGACCACGCTAGGAGCAATTTAGGTCTGGTTCGGTCCTAGTTTCAGGGCATTCTGGAGTCCATGAGCGACACCTCCGCGCGACTGCTCCGGCTGCTGTCCCTGCTGCAAGTGCCCCGCAGTTGGCCGGGCAGCGAGCTGGCCCACCGGCTGGACGTCACCGGCCGGACCGTCCGGCGCGATGTGGATCGGCTCCGCGAGCTCGGCTATCCGGTCGAGGCGGCGGTCGGGGTCGCCGGCGGGTATCGGCTGGTAGCGGGTGCCGCGATGCCGCCGCTGCTGCTCGAGGACGACGAGGCGGTGGCCGTCGCCGTCGGCCTGCGGACCGCGGCCGGGCAGGCGATCACCGGGATGGACGAGGCCGCGGTCCGGGCCCTGACCAAGCTGGAGGCGGTGCTGCCGCGGCGGCTGCGCCGGCGGGTCAGCAGCATCGGTGCTGCCACCGAACTGTCCGTCGATCCGCTCGGCCCGGCGATCGATCCGGCCATCCTGACCGAGCTGGCGACCGCGATCACCCGCGAGGTCCGGTTGCACTTCGGCTATCGCAGCGGAGCCGGCCGGCGGTCCGGGCGGCGGGTCGAACCGCGTCGACTGGTGATCGCCCAGCGCCGCTGGTATCTGCTCGCCTTCGATCTCGACCGGCAGGACTGGCGGGTGTTCCGGGTCGACCGGGTCAGCGACCCGCGGCAGACCGCGACACCGATCGCGCCGCGACCGCTGCCGGCCGACGACGTCGCCGGCTATGTCACCGAGCGGTTGCAGGAGCCGGTGCCGGTCTACCGGGCCGAGGCCACGCTTCGACTGCCCGCCGCCGCTGCCCGGGGCCGGCTCGGTGCCGGCGCCGGCGACTTCGAGCCGCTCGACCCGACCAGCTGCCGCTACCGCAGCCGGCCCGACACCCCGGAGTGGATCGTGTCCCGGCTGTTGCTGCTGAACTGCGACTTCGAGGTGCACGAGCCGCCGGAACTCATCGCCTATCTTCGTCGGGTGGCCGAGCGCGTCCAGCGCTCGACGCCGGGCGACCGCACCGTCGCCCTACCGGAGGAGGACTGAATGCCGGCCGATCCGTGGGACCTGGTGCAGCGACTGCGCGGCTGGGCCGAGGAACAGCCGTGGATCGACTGGGTCGAGCTCGGCGGCTCGCTCGGTCGTGGCGGCGGCGACGCCTGGTCCGACATCGACGCCGGGCTCGGGGTGATCGGTGAGCTCGAGCAGCGCCCGGCCGAGACGGTCAAGGCGGTCAGCGGGTTCGCCCCGGTCGCCGGGACGTTGATCCAGTCCTGGCAGACCGGTTCGCACTGCATCGTCGGCTATCGGGACGGGCGACAGCTGTCCCTGGTCGTCGCCCCGGCCGACTTCCGGGCCGGCCGGCCGCCCGAGTCGCGGGTGCTGCTGGACCGGTCCGGTCGGCTGGCCGAGCCGCTGCCGGCCGACCGATGGACGCCGGACGCCGACACCCAGCGGGAATGGGTGTTCCTGGCCTGGGTCGCGATCGGCGACGCGGCCCGGCACGCCGTCCGTGATCACCACTGGCGGGCCCTGCGATCACTGACCGAAGGCCGGGATCTGGTCTGGCAGCTGTGGGCGGCCGACGCCGGGGTCGCATTCCCCGGTTTCGGCGCCGTCAGCGTGGAGAACGCCGGTCTGCCTGCGCCGCCCGACCTCGAGACGACCCACCCGGCGGACCTGGATCCGGAGCGGCTGCTGGACGCGGCCGAGGCGCTGGGGCGAGTGCTGACCGCGGTCCGTGATGATCATGCTGAGCTGGCCGACTCGGTCCGGCGCCGGATCAGCGCGCTTCGGTCGTCTTCGCGGTTGTCAACTGATCACTGAGCCGGCCGAGCACCTCCGAGGTGCCGTCGTCGATCTTGATCGTGGCGAACTCGTCGCCGCGGGTCACGCCGCGGTTGATGATGATCACCGGCCGGCCGGCCTTCCAGATGTGCCGGACGAACCGCAGCCCGGACATCACGGTCAGCGACGAGCCGGCCACGACCAGCACCTCGCCCTCGTCCACCAGCGCGTACGCGTCCGCCACCCGGTCCCGGGGCACGCTCTCGCCGAAGAACACCACATCCGGCTTGAGTCGGCCGCCGCAACGCTCGCAGTCGACCAGGACGAAGTCGTCCCAGTCGGCCACCACGGCGTCGCCGTCGGGCCGCAGCTCGGCGTGCTCCAGTTGCTCGGCCGGGCCGATGCCCGGATTCAGTCGTTCCAGTTGATCTTGCACCGTTGCCCGGGAGACCCGGAGGCCGCAGTCCAGGCAGATCACCTGGTCGATCCGGCCGTGCAGATCGATCACCCGACTGCTGCCGGCCTCCTCGTGCAGGCCGTCGACGTTCTGGGTGACGACCCCGGCCAGCCCGGCCGCCTCCAGCCGGACCAGCGCCTGGTGCCCCGGATTGGGCCGGGCGACGCCGATCTGCTGCCAACCCTGGAAGGACCGCGCCCAGTAGCGCCGCCGGGCCTCGGCGGATCCAGCGAACTCGCCGAACATCATCGGCGACGCCGGCCGCGCATTCGGGCCGCGATAGTCGGGAATGCCGCTGTCGGTCGAGACCCCGGCGCCGGTCAACACCACCCAGCGCCGGCCCCGCATCTGGTCGACGGCACGATCGATCAAGCTCACCCGGCCACGGTAGGCGACCGGACCAATAGGGCCACGGGCAGCCTCGCGTGGTCCACCCAGAAACGAGCGGTGTCGGCATTGACGGACATACCTCCGAATGTCAGACTTGACGGACACAGGAATGGATGTCAGCTATGACGGACACCGGAGGTGCCGATGCTCGCCAATCGCCCGGTGAATTGGTCCGGGCTCGTGCGCCAACGTCGCGTCGACCTCGGGCTCACGCAGGCACAACTCGCCCAGGAGATCGGGATGTCTCGACAGTGGGTCGCCCGGTTTGAGAACGGGCATGCTGCGACAGCAACGTTGGCCACGACGCTAGTCCTCGCTGACGCTCTCGATTTCGATGTCTCGGTGGTTGAGCGCCGGTGACCCGGCGCCTGACGGCCTACCTGGACGGTCACCGCATCGGTCAGTTCACGGAGGTCTCGGGGCGTGTGACGTTCACCTTCGATGACAGGTGGCGACAGAACTCTGCTGCGCTGGAGATCTCACTGTCCCTGCCCAAGGCCCTGCGGGAACATCGCGGCGATGCACCGATCAACTACCTGTGGGGCCTGCTTCCGGACAACGAGCAGGTGCTGCAGCGCTGGGGGCAACGTTTCGGAGTCAACCACCGCAATCCGATGGCGTTGCTGGAGCATGTGGGACTCGACGCTGCCGGCGCCATCCAGCTCAGCTCTGCCGACAGCGAGTCGTTGTCGGGTGATTCCGGATGGGATCCGCTGACCTCGGCGGAGATCGCGGACCATCTCCGTGCGCTCCGTGATGATCACACCGGTTGGTTGTTCACCGGACGCCACGAAGGACGCTCTTCACTCGCCGGCGCCCAGGCCAAGTTCGCCCTGGCCCGGACCCCGGAGGGCTGGTCCCTACCGACCGGTCGGGCTGCCTCGACGCACATCGTCAAACCGGGCATCGTCGGACTACAGCTGAGCGATCTGAATGAGCATCTCCACCTGGCGGCCGCTCGGCACCTCGGTCTCGTGGCCACCAGGAGCAGTATCGAACACTTCGACGACGAGTCGGCGATCGTGGTGGAACGCTATGACCGGGAGTCCGAGCCGGGCGGCTCGGTCCGGCGGATTCATCAGGAAGACCTCGTCCAGGCGACCGGCCTCCCACCCACGCTCAAATACCAGGCTGATGGCGGGCCAGGAATCGATCGGATCACCCAACTGCTCCATGATCAACTGCCACCACGCGCGGCGCGGGGCGCGATCGCACAGTTCTTCGACGCGGTGATCTTCAACTGGATCGTTGCCGGTCCGGATGCACATGCCAAGAACTACTCACTGCTGCACACGCGCGACGGAGCCCGGCTGGCGCCGCTGTATGACGTGGCGGGCGTGATCGCGTACTCGGAGTTCTCCGAACACAAGCTCAAGCTCGCCATGTCGATCGCGGGCCGGTATCGGATCCGGGAGATCACGCCGAGGCACATCGCCGATCAGGCGGAACGAATCGGCCTTGATCCCGATGACGCCGTGCGCCGGGCGACAACCCTGGCCGCGTCAGCGCCGGACGCCTTCGCGGATTCGGCCCGGAGGATCGCCCCGGAGGAGCACGTAACCGCCTTCAGCCGACGGCTCGTCGACGGCATCAGTGCCCGGGCCGGCACCCTGGTACGGCAGTTGCGAGGTGCGGCGTCGCCGACACCGCGAGCCACAGCAGCTCAGGTGCGCGACGCACAGGGCCGGTTCCGGCCGAAGGAATCGTGACTGACCGAGCGGCCACCCTCAGCCGTGGGTGATTTCCCGGCCGTGCAGGTGCAGCCGGCGGGCGGCCTCGGCGATCGAGCCGGACAGGGACGGGTAGACGGTGAACGACTCCGCGACCTGGTCGACGGTGAGCCGCTCGGCGACCGCGATCGCCAGCGGATAGATCAACTCGCTGGCCCGGGGTGAGACCACCACCCCACCGACCACGATCCCGGTCACCGGCAGACAGAACACCTTGACGAAGCCGTCCCGGATGCCCTGCATCTTGGCCCGGGCGTTGCCCTCCAGCGGCAGCATCACGGTGGCCACCTTCGGCACCGCGGTGTCGGCCTGCTGCTGATTCATCCCGACGGTGGCGATCTCCGGTGCGGTGAACACGTTGGACGAGACCACCCTCAGGTCCAGCGGGCTGACCCGGTCGCCGAGCGAGTGCCACATCGCGATCCGGCCCTGCATGGCGGCGACCGAGGCCAGCATCAGCACCCCGGTGCAGTCACCGGCCGCGTACACCCCGCGGGCGGAGGTCCGGGAGACCCGGTCGACGGCCACGAAGCCGGCCTCGTTCACCTCGACTCCGGCCTCGGCCAGACCAAGATCATCCGTGTTCGCGATCGAGCCGACGGCCAGCAGGCAGTGCGATCCGGTGACGGTACGGCCGTCGGTCAGGGTGACCACGACCTGATCACCGTCGCGGGTCACCGATTGGGCCCGGGACCGGGACAGCACCTCCATCCCGCGCCGGGTGAACACGTCCTCGAGCACCTGCGCGGCGTCCGCGTCCTCGTGCGGCAGCACCCGATCGCGCGAGGAAACCAGGACGACCTCGGCCCCCAGGCCGCTGTAGGCACCGGCGAACTCGGCCCCGGTGACGCCGGAGCCGACGACGATCAAGCGCTCGGGCAGCTCGTCCAACTCGTACACCTGGGTCCAGGTCAGGATCCGCTCGCCGTCCGGTACGGCCTCCGGCAACACCCGCGGATGCGCGCCGGTGGCGATCAAGATCACGTCCGCCGGGAAGGTCCGCTCGCCGTCGGCGGTCTGCGCGATCACCCGCTCGGAGCCGTCCAGTCGGCCGCGGCCGGCGATCAGCGTCACGTTCTCCCGGGCCAGCCGGGTCGCGATGTCATCGGACTGCGCCGCCGCCAACTCGAGCACCCGCTGGTTCACGGCCTTCAGATCGACACTCAGGCCCGCGGCCGGCGAATCGCCGTCGGCGAACCGGATGCCCAGCTCCTCCGACTCGCTCACCTCGGTCATCACCTCGGCGGTGGCGATCAGGGTCTTCGACGGCACGCAGTCGGTGAGCACGGCCGAGCCGCCGATCCCCTCGGAGTCGATCAGCGTCACCTCACCGCCCAGCTGGGCGGCCACCAGCGCCGCCTCGTACCCGCCCGGACCTCCGCCGACGATCACCACTCGTGTCACGCCCGGCATTCTTCCATGCAACCTCCGACAGTCAGGGAGGCGAAACCGATACCCTGCGGGGTGTGCTGTATGCGGCCTACGCAAGCAATCTCGACCCGAGCCACATGGCCGTGCGCTGCCCGCATTCGCCCCGCCGCGGCACCGGTTGGCTGTCCGGCTGGCGGATCGCGTTCGGTGGCGACGGTTGGGACGGTCCACTGCCGACACTGGCCGAGGACCCGGAGTCGCAGGTCTTCGTCGCCCTCTACGACCTGACGCCGACCGACGAGGCGGCGCTGGACATCTGGGAGAGCTCCGACACCGGCCTCTATCGCAAGGTGAAGCTGAGCGTCGGCATCCGTGGCGGTCTGGAACGGGCCTGGGTCTACGTGCTGAACGACTTCGAGGGCGGACTGCCCAGCGCCCGGACCGTCGGGCTGATCGCCGACTCCGCCGAGGCCGCCGGAGCTCCGGAGGAGTATGTGGCGTCGCTGCGGTTGCGCCCCTGCAGCAGCGGCTGATGCAGACGACCGGTCCCGATCACCAGGGGTCGGAGAAGGTGTACCAGGGGCCGGTCAGCGGCCGATAGGTGAGCGGCGGGAGGCCGTCGGCCGTGGGATCGTTCATGGCCGGACGCTGGGCCGCCGCCGGGCCGTCGGGCAAGTAGCCGAAGCCGACGCCGTTGAGGAATCCGCCATCGGCCTCGTAATAGAGGTAGCCGGTGCCGACCACCGCGCACCGGCTGATCCGGTAGCTCCCGATCCAGTCCGGGCAACCCGCCGGCTGGTCGGGCGCAACGGCGACGGCACGGTCGAAGTCGGCCCGGTGCAGCACAAACCTGGCCGGCAGCGGCAGCCCGGTCGCCGGCACGGCGAAACCGCCGACCAGCAGCGCCAGACCGATGATCACGGCCGGCACCAGGGTCCGCCGGACCACGCAGATCACGCCGAGCACGATCAGCAGCACTACGGCGAGCAGGCCGAGCACCAGGCCGATCATGGCGAAGATCAGGTGCGACGACGGGAAGCTCGCCGCCCAGTTCCAGACCAGCGCCGCGACCACCGGCACCGCAACGGCGAGGATCGGCACCGGCAACGACGGTCGCCAGGCGAGCCGGGGCGGCGGCGGGAACTGCGACACGGCCATCCCCGCACCGTAGTGCAGCGCGGTACCAGCGGGCGTCGGCGTGGTGACGCGTCGGCGACTCCTGCCCTGCTGCGCGATTCGCGCCGGGACCGAGGCCGGGATCCGGACCGGCGCGGCCGCCCGACACGACCTTAGAATCGTGGCCGAGCAGCGAGCCGTGCAGGCGGGCGCCGGAGCCGGTGGGAGGTGGCGTGGTGGATCGGGTCACCGAACTCGCCGCCCGACTCCGCGCGGCCGGCTGCGTCTTCGCCGAGGAAGAGGCCGCGCTGCTGCTGGCCGAGGCGACCAACGCCACCGAGTTGGAGCGACTGATCACTCGCCGGGTGGCCGGGGAGCCGCTGGAGTACGTGCTCGGTTGGGCCGAGTTCCGGGGCTTGAGGATCGTGCTCGAGCCCGGCGTGTTCGTACCGCGGCGGCGGAGCGGCCTGCTGGTCGAGCAGGCCGCGGCCGGGCTCACCGCCGGGGCGACGGTGGTCGATCTGTGCTGCGGCAGCGGCGCGATCGGCGCGGCGCTCGCCGCCGAGGTCGATGAGCTTGACCTGTACGCGATCGAACTCGACCCGGCCGCGGTGCGCTGCGCCCGGCGCAATCTCACCGGTCCGCGACAGACCGTGCTCGCCGGCGATCTGTTCGACCCACTGCCGGACCGGCTGCGCGGGCGGGTCGACGTGATCGTGGCCAACCTGCCGTACGTACCGACCGATCAGATCGCCCTGATGCCGCGCGAGGCGCGCGAACACGAGGCCCGGATCGCCCTGGACGGCGGGCCGGACGGCTTCGACCTGCAACGCCGAGCCGCCGCGGCGGCTCCGGACTGGCTCGCCCCGGACGGCCGGATCTTGATCGAAACCGGTCGCCGCCAGGCCCTCCACACCGCCGAGGTCCTTGCCCACAACGGATTTCAGCCGATGATCACGACCGACGACGAGATCGACGGCACCGCCGTGATCGGCAGCTACGCCGGGTGATCGACGACCCGGAGCGCGCCGGGGCCGGGGTTCAGGCGGCGAGGATCAGGCGATAGATGACGGTCTGCTCCTGCTCGGCGCCCTGGACCACGAGCCAGTCGGCGGTGGCCAGCTTCAGAATGCCGGGCACCGGGTCGAACCGCACCTCGCCGGTGCGATCCACGGCCTTGGTCGTCGCTCCCTGCCGGCCGCCGGCCCAGTCGGTGACCCACAGGTAGCCGCCGACGGCGCCGTCGATCGGGATCCCGAGTTTGTGTTCGGCCCGGGCCGGTGGTCCCTCGGCCGTGGTGCCGGCCGAGTACAGTGATTCGATCCCGGTCCAGGCGAAGAACGGGCCGTCCGAGCCCCGTCCCACGATCACGTGGCCGATGTTGTCGAGATCGTCCAGCGACCGGGTGCTGCCGGTGGCGAGGTCGATCGCGGTGGCGGCCGGACCCTCCTCGTCGCCGAGCGGACGGAGCACGGTGCCGTACCCGTAACTGTCCTGCGTCGGCTTCGTGCCGAAGGTGTCGCTCCACAGACTCGGCTTCGGCGACCGCCACACTTCCGCACCGGTGCGGGCATCCAGCAGCACCGGCGTCCCGTCCCGCGCGGTTCCGCTGGGACCGGCGAAGACACCGAGGACTCGGTCCTCGGTCGCCCACGAGCTGCCCAGATCATCCTTCGACCACAGTTCTTGCCCGGTCCGGGGGTCCAGCGCGACCGTCTTCGACCGACCCAGGCTGGCGCCGAGCTCCGGTCCCCACTCGACCAGGGCGACCGTGTCGGTGACCAGCCGCACCTGGAGATCGGGGCTCTCCCGATGGTCGCCCGGGTCGACGGCCACCGACGGCTCGAGAACCACCGACCACTGCGGCCTTCCATCGGCCAGCGACAGGCCCACCACGCCGTAATCGGCGGTCGGCTGCTGGGGCTGCCGGTAGCAGAAATCCGAGTTCGCCGCGCACCAGTCCCACTTGTACGGCGCCACGATCACCCCGTCCGGCCGGGTGCTCAGGGTCCGGCCCACCGAGCCGACCAACTCGGCCGCCTCCGCCCCGTCCTTCAGCCGCAGCGTCGGCGGCAGCTGCCACCGCACCTCGCCGCTCCGGTCGATCGCCGACAGCTTCGACTTCGGGTCCGCCAACACCACCTGGTCGTCGAGCACTGCAACCGGTTCGGCCATGGTCTGCTCGGCTGAGGCCCAGACCCGCTCGGCCAGCAGGTGCGGCTCGGTCGGTCCGTCGTAGGTCCCCTGGCCCCGCAGTTGCGCGGGCACCAGGGCGCAGGCCGACAGCAGGCCGAACGCGGTGGCGAGCCCGATCACGAGCAGGGTCGCGGTGTTCCGTGTCGTCACGGCTTCCTCTCGTCGGGACCGAGGCACGCCCGGCTCAGCGCCACGGCTCGTGGCGTACCCAGGTATAGGCCGGATCACTGACGCGACGCTGACGTGGAGCAGTGCCCGAGAGCCAGGCGGTGAGTTCGGCGTTCGACGGGACGGCCGTGACCGACTGCTGCTGAACCGTCAGCGGGTGGCGCCGGCCGCCAGCCCGGTGACGATCAGGCGCTGGAACACCAGCACGATGATCAACGGCGGCAGCACGGCCACGACCCCGGCGGCCGCCATCGAGGTGAATTGCACATGCAGGTCGGTGGCGAAGTTGGCCGCGATCACCGGGATCGTCTGCGAGGCCGTCGTACTCGTCAGGAAGAGTGCGAACAAGAACTCGAGCCACGCGGTCATGAAGGAGAAGATGCCGGCCGCGACCAGCCCAGGGGCGGCGATCGGCAGAGACACCGAGCGCATCATCCGGAACCAGCCGGCCCCGTCCACCCGAGCGGCATCCTCGATGTCCGCCGGAATCGTCCGGAAGTAAGGCCGCCAAGATCGTTTCGGCGCTGGGGTGGCCGGCTCGGGGCTCCCGGCAGGCCGGTGATCACCACCGACGACAGCTCGATGGGACGGCCGTGATCATGGTTCGAGGATGATCACCGGATCAGCCGGTACACCGTGAGCCGCAGTTCGACGGTGTCGTAGAGGACCAGCAGGTTCTCGCCGACCGCTTCGAGGTTCCCCGGCAGCACCGCGGCTCGGCGAGCGCCGGAGCGGTCAAAGGCCACCGTGGCGATGGACTGCCCGGCACCCCGCGCGTCCGCCCACAGCAGCCCGTCGACGGCGGCTTCGATGCCGGTCGAATCGACCTGCTCCGGTCCTGCCTGAGGCTTGCCCGCCCCCAGCGGCCGGGACAGACTCTGGTCGTCGTACCCGTCGCCGGCAACCCACGCGTAGTACAGCCCGGTCGCGTCCCTGCCGACCACCCCCCTACCGTCGAACGGAAAGGTCGTGCCGGTTGCCGGCTCTACCACCACGGCCCTGTGGTCCGGCGCGGACCCGGAGTTGGGCGGATAGACGACGCCGTACCCGGCGGGAGCCACCGGCGCGGCATTCGGCCCGCCGGGCTGCTGCCAGGTCCCGAGGTCCGCTCCTCGCCATACCTCCCGCCCGGTGCGGGCCTCGAGAACCACCGGGTAGCCGTTCCAGTAGGCCGGATCTCCGCTGCCGGGCTCGAGCAGGCGCCCGAAGATCAGCTCACCGGCGGCCCGCTCGGCGTCGAACCCGAAGCGCGACCAGAGCTTCGCACCGGTGGCCGGATCGAGGGCGACTGCCTCGACCTGCGTCCTGGATCCGACGGCATCGAAGGTGGAGACGCTCGCCAGGATGGCGGCCGCGGCGGAGACCTCGACGTGAGGAGCCCCCTTCGACCCTCGACGCTTCTCAGCTCGATCCGGTTCGCCCCGTTCCGACGGGGTGAAAACGGTCGACCAGATCGGTTTTCCGTCGGTCGCCGAGAGCCCGGTCACTCCGTACTCGACGGTGAAATTGTGGTCCCGGTAGCACTTGCCGGGGTGCGCCTCGCACCAGTTCCAGGTGTACGCTCCCGCGATCACGGACCCCGGATTCTCGGCGACGATCTGGCCGCCCAGTTGGAGCGACGCTGCCGTCACCCGATCGGACAACTTGACCTTCTCCGGGAGGCGCCAGCGTTCCCGGCCGTCCGTACCGATCAGGAAGCCCGGGCTCCTCTGGTGCGAGATGACGACCCCATCGTTCAGCAAGGCGACCACGTCGAGGTGGTACTCGCGGACCGGGCCAAAGATCCGTTCCGCCTTGACCTCCGGCTCGGTCGGTCCGTCGTAGGGCACTGGGCTCCGATCGGGCGGCGTGAAGAACCCGCAGCCGGGCAGCAGGCCGAGGATCAGGCCGAGCACGACTCCGCAGAGCGCCGGTCGGTGGTGGATCATCGGGAACGTCCTTTCGTCCGCCGCAGAGTTTGGCAGACCAGGGGCGCAGCCGGGTCGAGCCGGCAGCCGCCGCCGCGGCCGAGAGACAGGCCGGGGCGGCAGCCTTATAGTGCGCAGGGTGACCACTGAGGATCCCCGGGAACTCGCCGCCGCAGCAGCCGAAGCAGTCGGCCGCGAGCTGTCCATCGACAAGATCGACATCGCGCTGGTGCTCGGGTCGGGTTGGTCGGCGGCGGCGGACGAGATCGGCGAGCCGCTCGGCGAGTTGCCGCTGGCCGAGCTGCCGGGCTTCAGCGCCCCCGTCGTCGCCGGCCACGGCGGCGCGCTGCGGCTGTTTCGGACCCCGGCCGGCAAGACGGCGGCCGTGTTCACCGGCCGCACCCATTTCTACGAGGGCCGGGGCACGGCGGCGGTCGTGCACGGAGTCCGGACGGCGGCGGCGGCCGGCGCGACCACCCTCGTGCTGACCAACGGCTGCGGTGGGCTCAACCCCGACTGGGGCCCGGGCACCGCGGTGCTGATCCGTGATCATCTGAACCTGACCGGGGCGACGCCGCTGGCGGGCGCGACGTTCATCGACCTCACCGAGGCCTACTCCCGGCGGCTGCGGGACCTCGCCCACCGGGTCGACCCGACCCTGCCCGAGGGCGTCTACGTCCAGTTCCGCGGGCCGCAGTACGAGACGCCGGCCGAGGTCCGGATGGCCGGAATCCTCGGCGGCGATCTGGTCGGCATGTCGACCACCCTGGAGACCATCGCGGCCCGGGAGGCCGGGCTCGAGGTGCTCGGCATCTCGCTGGTCACCAATCTCGCGGCCGGCATCTCCCCCACCCCGCTGGATCACGCCGAGGTGATCGCGGCCGGCCGGGCGGCGGAGCCGCGATTGCGTTCGCTGCTCGGCGGATTGGCGGCGGTGCTGTGACCGCGTCGTCGGTGATCGATCCCGAGCTGCGCGAGAAGTTGATCTTCTGGCGCGCGCAGGATCCGGACCCGGCGACCGCGCTGGCCCTGGACGACCTGATCAGCAAGGCGGAGGCCGGCGACGCGGCCGCGCGGGCCGAGCTGACGGATGCCTTCGCCGGGCGGCTGGAGTTCGGCACCGCCGGCCTGCGCGGTGCGCTCGGGCCGGGCCCGAACCGGATGAACCGGGTGGTCGTCGGCCAGGCCGCGGCCGGCCTGGCGACCTATCTGGTCGACGAGGGTCACGCCGGTGGCCGGGTGATCATCGGCTACGACGCCCGGTACAACTCCGACGTGTTCGCGCGGGACTCGGCCGAGATCATCGCGGCGGCCGGATTCGAGGTGCTGCTCACCCCCGAGCCGACGCCGACTCCAGTGGTGGCGTTCGGGATCCGGCATTTCGACTGTGTTGCCGGCGTGGTGGTGACCGCCTCGCACAATCCGCCGAACGACAACGGCTACAAGGTGTATCTGGGCGACGGCTCGCAGATCATTCCGCCGGCCGACACCGAGATCGCGGAACGGATCGGCTGGATGAGCCGGCACCCGGTGAGTGATCTTCCTCGCTCCCAGGACTACACCGTGCTCGGCCAGGAGTTGATCACCGCCTACCTTGATCGACTGGGCACGCTGGTCGACCCGGCGGCGCCGCGCGAGCTGTCCTGGGTCTACACCCCGATGCACGGCGTCGGCGGCGCGATCGTCCAGCAGGCCTGGCAGCGGACCGGCTTCCCGCCCGCGGTGGTGGTGGCCGAGCAGGAGCGGCCGGACCCCGCCTTCCCGACCGTGTCGTTCCCCAATCCCGAGGAGCCCGGTGCCCTGGACCGGGCGGTGGCCAACGCGACCGAGGTCGGCGCGGAGTTGATCATCGCCAACGACCCGGACGCGGATCGCTGCGCCGTGGCGATCCCGGACGACGACGGCTGGCGTACCCTCTCCGGCGACGAGTTGGGCGCGATCCTCGGCGACGACGCCCTGCGCCGCGGCGTGCGGGGCAGCTATGCCTGCTCGATCGTCTCCAGCTCGCTGTTGTCGGCGATGGCCGCCGCGTACGGTCAGCGGTTCGTCGCGACCCTCACCGGCTTCAAGTGGATCGGCCGGGTGCCGAGCCTGGCTTTCGGTTACGAGGAAGCGATCGGCTACTGCTGCGACCCGGACGCCGTGCCGGACAAGGACGGCATCTCGGCATTGATCAAGATCTTGACGATCGCCGCCGGGCTGAAGGCCGAGGGCCTGACCATGGCCGACCGACTGGACGAGATCTCCCGCCACTACGGCGTGCACCAGACCCGGCCGCTCACCTTCCGGGTCGCCGACCTGTCCTTGATCACCGACGCGATGGCCCGGCTGCGCGCGGCCCGGCCGGGCCGGCTGGCCGGCGAACCGGTCGCCTTTCTTGATCTTGCCGAACCGACCGAGGAGCTACCGGCGACCGACGGCGTCCGGTTGTGCGGCGATTCGATCAAGGTCGTGGTCCGCCCGTCCGGCACCGAACCGAAGCTCAAGTGCTATCTGGAGGTCCGGATCCCGCCGGCCGAGAGCCACGATCTGGTCGCGGCCCGGGCCCGGGCCGACCGGACGCTGGACCAGGTCGGCCTCGACCTCACCGCCATCCTCGACCTCTGACACCTGAAGCCGACTTGGCTGGGGCCTGTTCCTGGCCTGAAAATAGGGCGGCGATCGCAGCTCCTGAATCATCTGGCGCAGTGGCACCTATTTCGAACCAGTCGGCTTCAGGTGGGTGGGTCAGGCGGCGGCGGAGCGGCGATGGGCGGTGGGGCTGATGCCGCGGAGCCGTTTGAAGGCGACCGAGAGGGCGAAGGCGTTGGCGTAGCCGACGCGGTGGGCGATCGTCTCCACGGTGTGGTCGGTGGTCCGCAGCAGGTCGGCGGCCACGGTGATCCGCCAGCCGGTCAGGTACGCCATCGGCGCCTCGCCGACCAGGGCGGTGAACCGGCGGGACAGGCTGGCCCGGGAGACGCCGGTGCGGGCGGCCAGGTCGACCAGATTCCACGGCTGCGCCGGCGACTCGTGCAGCAGCCGGAGAGCGAGCCCGACGACCGGATCGGCCTGGGCGCGATACCAGCCCGGCGCCTCGGATTCGGGCCGGGCGAACCAGGCCCGCAGGGTGGTGATCAACGCCAGGTCGAGCCACCGGTCGAGCACGCTCTGCTGGCCCGGCTCGTCGCGTTGGATCTCGCCGAGCACCAGGTCCATCACGTGGCCGGCGACTTCGGCGGCCGGCACCACCAGCACCGGTGGCAGCGCGGAGAGCAGCCGGTGGCTGACATCCCCCTCGAGTTGATAGGTGCCGCTGACCGCCATCGCCTCGCCGTCCGGCCGGCCGCCGAAAGTCCGGACGCCGAGCCGGGCGCTGTAGTCGACCGGGGCGCCGGGCAGCGCTTCGCAGGCTCCGCCCGGGTGGATCCGCAGCTGCGGCGTGGTCTCCGGATCGTCGCCGACGACATAGGGCTCCGGGCCACGCACGATGGCGACATCGCCCTCGGCCATCCGGTACGGCGGCTCGCCGGCGCGGACGATCCAGCCCGAACCGCGGACCAGGGTGGACAGCGAGAGCGGCGCCTCGTCGACGATGTGCAGCGCCCAGGGCGGATCCATGATCGTCAGGTTGAACACCCCGCCGTGAGCCTTGGTGCCGGCCAGCAGGTCGTCGAGTACATCCATGACCGACAGCCTAGATGAGACTCTCAGACATGTAAATGCTGCATGCAACTATGGTTTGTCTCACTGTTTCGCGATGTGCTGGGGACATGACAACGAG
Organism: uncultured Actinomycetota bacterium; assembly: GCA_963746025.1. GTDB lineage: Bacteria > Actinomycetota > Actinomycetes > Propionibacteriales > Propionibacteriaceae > Microlunatus. The sequence goes on along the minus strand of CAVUZU010000004.1, from coordinate 30,724 downwards.
ACCGATTCTTCTCCTCGGCGGCCGCGGCAAGACCGGCCGGCACATCGCCGACCGACTGCTGGACCGCGGCGTACCGATCCGGCTGGCCTCGCGGTCCAGCGAGCGGCGGTTCGACTGGTACGACGACAGCACCTGGGCCGCCGCGACGACCGGCATCGAGACGGCCTACCTGGCCCCGCCGTACGACCCGGCAGGTCTGGCCCGGGCCGGCCTGTTCATCCGGCAGGCCGCGGCCGACGGGTTGCGCCGGGTGGTGATGCTGTCCGGCCGTGGCGTCGGTGGTCCCGGCCGCGAGTTCGAGGTCTACTACGGCCAACTGGCCCTGGAGCAGGCGGTCCAGGACAGCGGCGCCGACTGGACGCTGGTCCGGCCGTCCTGGTTCATGCAGAACTTCAGCGAGGACCTGCTGCTGCACGATCAGATCGTGGCCGGCGAACTCCGCTGGTCGACCGGCGCCGGCGCCGAGCCGTGGATCGACACCCAGGACGTCGCCGAGGTGATGGTGGCCGCGCTGCTGGACACCAAGCACGTCGGCCAGACGTACTCGCTGTCCGGTCCGCGAACACTGACCCTGACCGAGGTGGTGACCGAACTCGCCACCGCGACCGGCCGACCGGTCCGCTACACCGCCCTCGATCCCGAAGATCACGTCGCCGAACTGATGGCGCTGGGTGTGTCCCAGGGTGAGGCCGAGGCGCTCCGCGACCTGCTCGCGGTGATCCGACTGCACCGCTCCGAATACCTCTCCGACGGCGTCCAGCAGGTGCTCGGCCGGGCCCCGCGCGACTTCACCGACTGGGCCCGCGGCATCGCCCGCGCCGGGGTGTGGTCGGGATGATCGTGATCAAGATCAGCACCCTGATCGCACTCACCGGGATCGCGTTGATGGCCGGACTCTTCTTCGGCTACGGCAACTCCGTGATGCCCACCCTGGAACGACTGCCCACGGGACAGGGCGCAGCCGCGATGAACGTGATCAACATCGTGATCTACAACCCGCTGTTCCTGACGATCTTCAGCATCACCGGCCTGATCTGCCTGCTGCTGATCCTGCTCGGCTTCATCCAGAACCACCCGGGCAAGTGGTGGCTGCTGGCCGGATCACTGCTCTACTTCGCCGCCGGCATGATCACCATGAGCGTCAACGTACCGCTCAATGATCAACTCGCCACCCTCGATCCGAACTCGCCGGAGGGCATCGCCGAGTGGGCGAGGTTCGCAGCCTGGTGGACTCCGGCCAACAACCTGCGGGCGATCGCCTGCACCTTGTCCGTGATCACCTTCGGGCTCGCCCTGGCCAGCGGCGACAAACCGCCGCCCCACTGATCCGTGCCCGGTCACCGGAATACCTCGCCTGCTTGCACGCACTCATATACGTATATTATATTTCTACGTATATGGGGTGCGGCCAGGCTCGCACCTTCCGCCGACCGAGGAGACTCCGATGACGACCGCCGAGACCGTCCCGTACGGCATCCCGCTCGATCGCGAGCGTCCGTTCGACCCGCCCGCCGCCGTGATGGCGCTGCATCGCGAGGCGCCGCTGCGCCGGCTGCGGTACTACCCCGACGGCGCGCTCGGCTGGCTCGTCACCAGCCACCGGCTCGGTCGGCTGGTGCTGGCCGATCCACGCTTCAAGTCCCGGTTCACCGCTCCGGTCAAGGTCCCGGTGCCGATGCCCGGGCTCGAGGAGTTCGCCGGCTTCGAAGGGGAACTGCCGGTGATGCCGGGCATGTTCATCGAGCTGGACGGGCCGGACCACAGCCGGCTGCGGCGCAAACTCACCGGCGTCTTCACCGTCCGCCGGATGCGGCAACTGGAGCCGCTGATCGCCGACCTCGTCGACGCCCGGCTCGCTGCGCTCGAGGCCGCCGGCGGTCCGGCCGACCTGGTCGCCGAGTTCGCCCTGCCGGTCCCCTCGCTGGTGATCTGCGAGTTGCTCGGCGTCCCGTACGCCGATCGCGACCGGTTCCTGGCCGACTCCTCGACCCTGCTCACGATGAGCGCGTCGCTCGAGGAGAAGGGACTCGCCCAGCAGCGCATCTTCGGCTATCTGGGCGAACTGGTCGCGGCCAAGCAGGCGGCACCGACCGATGATCTGCTCTCCGACCTCGCCGCCGACGACGATCTGACGCTGGAGGAGATGATCGGCCTCGGCGCGCTGTTGCTGATCGCCGGGCACGAGACGACCGCCAAGATGATCGGGCTGGGCGCGCTGGCCCTGCTGGAGAACCGCGACCAGTGGGACCTGCTGCGGGACCGGCCCGAGCTGATGGCCGGCGGTGTGGAGGAGTTGTTGCGCTACGTCGGCGTCATCCACACCGGGATCATCCGGCAGGCGCGCGAGGACATCGGGTTCGAGGGCGAGTTGATCAAGACCGGCGAATACCTGACCGTCTCGGTGCAGACCGCCAACCGGGACGAGGAGCACTTCGCCGACCCGGACACCTTCGATGTCACCAACGAGACCCGAGGGCACCTGACCTTCGGCCACGGCGTGCACCAGTGCCTCGGCCAGCAGCTGGCCCGGATCGAGATGCGGATCGCGTTCGAGCGGCTGATCCGGCGCTTCCCCGGGCTGCGGCTGGCGGTCCCGGCGAGCCAGGTGCCACTGCGCACCGACCAGAACTTCTACGGCGTGACCGAACTCCCGGTGACTTGGTGAACGGGCCTGACCGGTGACCGGGGTCAGTCGTCGTGCAAGGTGCCGAGGGCGGAACTGATCATGGGCTGGCTGGCGCGGGCGGCGAGGGAGATCCGTTCGAAGACGTGGCTGCCGTGGTCGGCGCCGATCACCCGGAGCGCGGCGACCGGCACGCCGGCCCGGCCGAGCGCCGCCGCGTATGCCTCGCCGTCGCCGCGCAGCGGGTCCAGCTCGGCGGTGATCAGATAGGCGACACACTGGTCCGGCGCGGCCGGGTACGGATGCTCGGGGGCCAGCGCATAACCCAGGCAGGCCATGATCACGCCGGCCCGGGCAGCCCGACGGGCGGCAGGATGGGCGAACGACGGGTGGTGCAGGCCGCCCTGCTGCCAGCCGCCACCGAACAGGGAGAGGCAGATCGGGTCGGAACCTCGGCCCGGCTCGGCGCCGGGCGGATAGAGCAGCCGCAAGATCGCGTCCGGGCCCCCGGCGTCCTGATCAGGTGCTCCCGGGTCGGCAGCTCCGGGCCGGTCAGCCCGGCCAGCGGCCAGATCCGATCTTGGTACTCGTCCGCCCGGCGGCGGTGCTCGACCAGGTCGTCCGTGGGGAGTTCCGGCGGCACCTCGGCGCGCAGGGCGGCGACGGCGGGGTCCAGCGGCATGGGGCCTCCTCGATCTCCGGTTCAGGTCACCACTCTCCGGGCCGGGTCCACGCGAGATCGGGGAACATCCCACCGGTCTGTCCCGGCGGCACCTTCCCCGATGATCACGAGTCAGATGATCTCCAGCGCGTCGGTATCGGGGAACTCCGGGAACGGCGCGGTCGGCAGAGTCTGATACCAGTAGGCGACGGTGGCGATGTCGTCCCGCAACGGCAGATATCGGCCGCCGCTGCGCCAACCCAGGGCCTGCATGGTGACCCGCAGCTCACTCCGGAACCGGATCGGATCGGTGATGTGCCAGCGGTACAGGCCGAACCGGGTCTGGGTCAGGTTCGGGTCCTGACCGTCGGGAGTGATGATCAACGGCATCCCGGCGTAGGCCGTCGTGAAGGTGTGATACTTCCCCTCGTTCTGGAATCCCCAGGCGCCGCAGAAGTAGTCCTCGGTGCCGGTGCCGCAGATCGTCGGCGCGTCCTCGGCATCGAGGAACCACTTCAGTTCGCCCTCACCCCACCAGCCGCTGCTGTTCGCGCCCCAGGCCACGGCGGTGCCGACATAGTGGCCGCGGCCGGACACGCCGTCGATGATCGTGTACTCCTCCGCGTACGGCAGCGGGTTGGTCCGGCGGAACTGGGCGTGGAAGTAGGCCGCGTCCGCCGGCACCTCGGTCAGCTGATAGTTGACCTGGTAGAACAGCACGCACTCCGTGTCGGCCAGATTCTCGATCGTGATCCGGCAGTGCTGCCGGAACGGCATCTGCCAGTAGCTGTTGAACCCGTTCTTCGGGTTGACGCAAACCGCCAGCGACGAGATCTGGGCGAACCTGCCCCAGCCGGAGGCGAAGAAATCGTTCAGCGGCGTCTCGACCGACGGGTGCTCCTGGCCGTCCCAGTAGATCCGCAAGATCAACGAGCGGTTCTCGGCGGTGGTGGTCATCCAGATCTGCTGGATCGAACCGGGGCCGGCGATGTCGCCGACCTCGAAGGTGGAGTTCGCGGCGATCTTGACCGCCGGCGCGACCTTCCAGCCGACGCCGAGATCACGCGCGTTCTGTGCGCCGAGACCTTCGGTCGCCAGCGCGCCGCCGCCGGCCGCACCGGTCGGGTTCTCCGCGGAGAGGGAGCGGGATTCGGCATCGGACAACAGGTGCAGATTGCCGAGATGCAGGCCGAGGCCGTCGAAGGAAGTCACTGAGTCGGTGTCCCGTCTGTGAGGAGTTGGGCGACCGTGGATCGGATGATCTCTTCGGCGCCAGTCGTGAACCGCCCGAACCGATAGACGTACGGGTAGGAGTCGTCGGGCTCGTAGCCACCCTGCCGTACCTGCTCGGCGGTGACCACGTACCCGATCATGCCGTTGGTGTACGGGATGGGCAAGACCCTGCTGTTAGACCACTCCTTCAGCCACAGCCCGTAGCCGACCGTGACCTCGGCGTCGAACCCGAGCAGAGCCAGGTCGTCGGCCAACTCGAGCATGATCAACCGCAGCGGGATCTGCTCGGTGATCAACTCCCGATGCGCCAGCAGGTGCCGGCTCCAGTCGCCCCCAGATCCCGTCCTCCTGCCGACGGGCCGCCAGCATCGACGGCGACCGCTCCGCCCCGGCGCCAACTGTCGCTCAGCGACCCTGATCGTGCGGGAATCGACCTAGGATCCGGGACCGGTCAGTCGAGGGCCGAGGTCATCAGAGCGGCCGGTTCCGCTTCACGTCCCAGCCGCTCCTGATCACCTCACCGAGGGAGCCGTCGGCGTTCTGCTGGCGATACTCCATCACGATCTGGGCGAAGGCGAGGGTGAGTTGTTCGGTCGGCGGCTGGTCCGCGTTCGCACCGGAGGTCTGCAGCGAGGACACCACGACGTCGTTCAGGGTGATCTTGAGATACGGCGGCGGATCTTCGCCGGTCAGGCTCGCATGCCGGGCGGTCAAGATCGCCGTCCTGAAGTGCTTGCCCTGCGCGCAGGCCAACATCAACTGCGGCGAGGCCTTGCTGGTGGTCGTCGCGATCTTGACCTCGGTGAACTCCGGTCGGCCGGCGATCAGGCCACCGGCAGTGGCGACACCCCAGCTCCAGGACGGGATGTCGAGCTCGCCCTGGTGTCCGACGGCGGTCGATTCACCCTCGATGCCGTCGATCTTGAGGAAGAACTCGTTCGGTCCGAGTGGCTCCGCCGGCGGCCGGGCCTCGGCCGGGGCCGGGGAGGGCCAGGTCATGGCGATAGCGACGATGGCGATCGCGATCAGCAGCACTGCCAACGGTCGGCGGACGGCGACGCCGGTGTCTTGCCAGGGGGTACGCATGGCGGATTCCTTCGGCTGGTGGGGTTCGTCGCGAGCACCGTACTGAGGACCGAGGGCCGCGCACCATAGAGGAAATTACGTACACGAGGCTGCTGAGCCGACGGCTCAGCCGAAGACCCACATCCGGGTCAGGGTGCCTTGGAGCAGGGACTGGGCCGCCCCGCCGCCGACTCCGGTGGACCGATCGGAGTAGACCCAGACGCCGGCGTTGAAGGTGTAGCCGTGCCCGGCGCGCAGGGTGAACTGCAGCTCCGGGCCGGTGATCACGTGGTTGCCCATCCCACCGGACGCGGACTCGTCCGGATCGAAGAGGGTGCCGCTCACCCGGCTCCGCCACAGCCGACGGGAGGCGCCGGTCAGGAACTGCCCGTCCTCGAAGATCGTGAGCTCGAACCCGCCCTCGGACGTGGCGTTGCTGCCGACACCGACCGCTCGCACGACATGGCTGAATCGCCCCGGATTGAGCACTGCATGCGGGAACTTCTGCCCCGGTCCCCAGTTGAGGAACACGCCGAAACCCACATGGGCGTTGACGAATCCGGCGGCACCACCGTCCAGCAACCCCGAGCGCGCATCGGCGCCGACCTCACCGGTGTTGCGGTTCTGGACGATGCCGAACGGCGCACTGCCGTTGGTGTCGTGCCAAGCCCATTGGAAGTCGTACGGCGGCGCGAACCCGAGGTTCGACCGAAGACCCGAGTCGTCCGCCGGAGCTTCGGGGCGGATTCGATCAAGGTACGTCTGCAGCTGGTCCGGTTCCTCGAGCCGGACCAGCTGTCGCTGCGTCAGGTTCTCCAGCGCCCGGCGAGCGTCGGGATCGTTGTTGATCACCTGCTCGAACGGTTTACTCAGGGCCCCGGCGAGCTCGGCCGATTCGGTGACCGCGGTCCGCCGCCGCTCGGAAGCGAGCTTGGCCCGGGCGACCAACGCCGCGACCGTACGCCCCGCATCGTCCTGTTCATCCTGAGTCACGCCGTCTCGAACGGACAGCTGGAATTCGGTGTCGTCCATGACACGCCCCCTACCCCTGTACCTCACATCGTACGGACGGCCGGAGGTTTCTTCCGGCGAACCGGAGGATCGGTGCGGGACCGTGCCGCCGTTGCGGTTCGATGCATTCGTCTCCGCAAGTTTTCTCCTCTAGAGTGAATCTGACCGAAAAACATTCTGTGAGGAGGCGACATGGCCGAACATGCCCACGTTTCCGCCGCGGAGGTGCACGAGGTGCTCTCCCGGCACGTGTTGACCGACGGGTTCAAGCTCGTCCTGGATCTGGACCGCAGCCGGGGCAGTCGCCTGGTGGACGCCCGGACCGGGGTCGGCTACCTGGACCTCTACACCTTCTTCGCCTCGGCGCCGCTCGGGCTGAACCCGGCCGGGCTGGTCGAGGACCCGGCCTTCCTGGCCGAGCTGTCGATGATCGCCGCCAACAAGCCGGCCAATCCCGACATCTACTCCAGCGCGTACGCGGAGTTCGTCGAGACCTTCTCCCGGGTGCTCGGCGATCCGGACCTGCCGCACCTGTTCTTCATCGAGGGGGGTGCGCTGGCCGTCGAGAACGCGCTGAAGGTCGCGTTCGACTGGAAGAGCCGGCAGAACGAGGCCGCCGGCCGCGACCCGGGACTCGGCAGCAAGATCATGCACCTGGCCAAGGCCTTCCACGGTCGCAGTGGCTACACGATGTCGCTGACCAACACCGAGCCGGGCAAGATCGCCCGCTTCCCCCAGTTCGACTGGCCGCGGATCGACGTGCCGGCGATCGTGCACCCGCTGGAAGATCATCTCGACGAGGTGATCGCGGCCGAGAAGAGCGCGATCGATCAGGCCCGGGCGGCCTTCGCGGCCTATCCGCACGACATCGCGGCGTTCATCGCCGAGCCGATCCAGGGCGAGGGTGGCGACAACCACCTGCGGCCGGAGTTCCTGCAGGCGATGCAGCAGCTCGCTCATGATCATGACGCGCTGTTCATCGTGGACGAGGTGCAGACCGGCGCCGGCACCACCGGCACCGCGTGGGCCTATCAGCAACTCGGGCTGCGACCGGACGTGGTCGCCTTCGGCAAGAAGGTCCAGGTCGGCGGCATCATGGCCGGCCGCCGGGTGAACGAGATCGAGCAGAACGTGTTTCAGGTCTCGGGCCGGATCAACTCCACCTGGGGCGGCGGCCTGGTCGACATGGTCCGGTCCCAGCGACTGCTGGAGATCATCGAGGCCGAGGGCCTGATCGAGGCGGCCGGACCCAAGGGCGAGCGGTTCGTCAGCGGACTGCGACAGCTCGCCGCGGAGCTGCCCGAGACGCTGAGCAACGTCCGCGGCCGCGGCCTGATGATCGCCGCCGATCTGCCCGACGGGGCGGTCCGGGATGCGGTGCTCGCGGACCTGAGAGACACTGAACACGTGCTGGCTTTGCCCTGCGGAGAGCGATCGATCCGGTTCCGGCCGGCCCTGTCGATCGAGACCGAGGAGATCGATCTCGCCGTGGCCGCGATCGGCCGGTCCACCGCGCGGGTCGCCGCTCCCGTGCCGGCCGGCGCAACCGTGAAGGAGAGTCTGTGAGCACGCAGCTCGAAACGACCATGATCAACTCCGTCGTCGGCGGCCGGCCGAGCAGCGGCGGCACCGTGGTCCGGAGCACCAATCCGGCCAAGCTGACCGAGGTCGTCGGCGAGGTCGCGTTCGGCGACGCCGACACGTTCTTCGCCGCGGCCGAGGCTGCCAAAGCCGCGCAGCGGGACTGGGCCGCGATCCCGGCCCCGATCCGCGGCCGGGCGATCGCGCACATCGGCCGGCTGGTCGAGGACAACAAGGAGGCGCTGGCCCGGCTGGTCACCGCCGAGATCGGCAAGCCGTACGCCGAGGCTTTGGGCGAAGTGCAGGAGATCGTCGACACCTGCGACTTCTTCCTCGGCGAGGGCCGCCGACTGTACGGGCAGACCGTGCCGAGCGAGATGCCGGACAAGCAGTTGTTCACCCACCGGGTGCCGGTCGGCGCCGTTGCGGTGATCACCGCCGGCAACTTCCCGGTCGCCGTGCCCTCCTGGTACATCGTGCCGGCGCTGCTGGCCGGCAACACGATCGTCTGGAAGCCGGCCGACTACTCCCCCGTCGTCTCCGCCGCGTTCCACGAGATCTTCGTCCGCGGTGGCGGGCTGCCGGACGGCGTCTTCAACCTCGTCTTCGCCGACGGCGAGCAGACCTTCGCCGGCCTGCAGCGGTCGCTGGAGCAGGGGCTGATCGACAAGATCGGCTTCACCGGGTCGTCCGAGGTCGGCCGGGAGGTCGGCGCCCTGGCCGGCCGGCACCTGCAGAACGCCTGCCTCGAGCTCGGCGGCAAGAACCCGCTGGTGATCACCCCGAGCGCGGAGCTTGATCTTGCCGTCGAGGGCGCCCTGTTCTCCGGTTTCGGCACCGCCGGACAGCGCTGCACCTCGCTCGGCACGGTGATCGTGCACGAGTCCGTGCACGACGAGTTCCTGGCCCGGTTCAGCAAGGCGGTGGCCGCCGCGAAGGTGGGCGACCCGGCCGACGACGTGCTGATGGGCCCGATGCTGGACCAGAAGTTCGCCGACCGGTACGAGGAATATCTGGACTGGATCCAGCCGCACCACACTGTCACCGGGCCGACCGGCCGGGTCGGCGTGGACAACGTCCGGGACGGATTCGTCGGCGATCCGGCGGCCGGCCTCTTCTACCACCCGGTGGTGGTGGACGGCGTCAAGGCCGATGATCAACTCTTCCTGAACGAGACCTTCGGACCGATCGTCGGCGTGATCACCTACGGAGATCTGGATCAGGCGATCGAGCTGGCCAACAAGCCCGGGTACGGACTCTCCTCGGCCATCTACACCACCGACCCGCAGGACGCCTTCCGCTTCCGCAACGGGGTCGGCGCCGGGATGGTGTCGATCAACAACTCCACCTCCGGGGCCGAGGCGCACCTGCCGTTCGGCGGCAACGGGAAGTCCGGCAACGGGTCCCGGCAGTCCGGCGTCTGGGTGCTCGATCAGTTCACCCGCTGGCAGTCGGTGAACTGGGACTACTCCGGCCGGCTGCAGAAGGCGCAAATGGACACGGTCGAGCTGACCCCGGATCGCGACTTCCGCCTCGACGGCTGATCATGGCAACGCCGGGCGAGGAGTTCGATCGGGCGTTCCGGAAACGCCTGCTGGCGTTGGAGTCTGCCGTGCCAGGCGAGGGGGACGAGAGGGTTTCGTTCCCTGAGCCTGTCGAAGGGCTCAGCCCGGTGATTCCTGATAGCACGGACGGGGCTCGATCGGGCCTGCCCCCTTCGACAGGCTCAGGACAGCGCTTCGACAGGCTCAGGGAACGAACACCCCCTCGTCCCCAGCAACCGATCGAGGGTGCTGCACCCGAGATCGACTCGTGGTGGTCATTGTTCGATGCGCAGGCTTCCAGCCGGCAGTTGGATCTGGTGGCGCGGGAGTTGCAGGCGCGCGGGCTGGCGTATTACACGATCGGGTCGGCCGGGCACGAGAGCAACGCGATGCTCGGGCTGGCCACCCGGCTGGGTGATCCGGCGCTGCTGCACTACCGGTCCGGCGGCTTCTATTGCGCCCGGGCCGGGCTGGCGCCGGGGGCGACGCCGATCCGGGATGTCCTGCAGGGGTTGATGTGTCTGGCCGACGAGCCGATCGCCGGCGGCCGGCACAAGGTGTTCGGCCATCCCGAGCTGGGGATCATCCCGCAGACCTCGACGATCGCCTCGCACCTGCCCCGGGCGGTCGGCCTGGCGATCGCCCTGCCACGGTCCCGGCGGCTCGGTGTTGATCATGAATGGCCCGACGATGCGATCGTGGTCTGCTCTTTCGGCGATGCCTCGGCCAACCACTCCACCGCGACCGGAGCGATCAACACCGCGATCAACACGTCCTATCGCGGCCTGCCGGTGCCGGTCCTGTTCGTCTGCGAGGACAACGGTCTCGGCATCTCGGTCCGCACCCCGGCGGGTTGGATCGAGCACGCGTACGGCAGCCGGCCGGGCCTGGACTATCTGGCCGTCGACGGCTCCGACCCGGCGGCCGCCTGGCCGGTGATCACCGAGGCCGTCGACCGGGTCCGTGATCGGCGGCGGCCGCTGTTTCTGCACCTGCGGACCATCCGCTACCTGGCCCATGCCGGCAGCGACGCGGAGATCGGCTACCGCAAGCCGAGCGAGATCGAGGCCGGCTACGACTTCGATCCGGTGCTCGGCACCGCTCGGGCCCTGATCGGCACCGGCGCCGAACCGGCCGAGGTGCTGGACCGCTACGACCGGATCGGCGACCGGGTCCGCGCCGAGGCCGCTCGGCTCACCGGCGGCCGGGCGCTCTCCTCGGCCACCGAGGTGATGGAGCCGCTCGCGCCGCGCCGACCGGACCTCGTCGCCGACCTGGCCGCGCGCTGGACCCCCGCCGAACCGGGACCGCCGCGGACCCTGGCCGAGTCGATCAATGCGACCCTGGCGACGATCATGGACGGCGATCGCCGGGTGATCACTTTCGGCGAGGACATCGGCGTCAAGGGCGGCGTGTACGGAGTCACCCGCGGGCTGGCCCGCCGGTTCGGTGCCGCCCGGGTGTTCGACACGATCCTGGACGAGCAGTCGATCCTCGGCCTGGCGCTGGGCGCCGGCCTGGCCGGCCTGGTGCCGATCCCGGAGATCCAGTATCTGGCCTACCTGCACAACGCCGAAGATCAACTCCGCGGTGAGGCCGCGACCCTGTCCTTCTTCTCCCGCGGCCGGTTCCGGAATCCGCTGGTGATCAGGATCGCCGGGCTGGCGTACCAGAAGGGCTTCGGCGGGCACTTCCACAACGACGACGCGGTGGCCGTGCTGCGCGACATCCCCGGCGTCGTCGTCGCCTGCCCGAGCCGGGCCGACGACGCACCGGCCATGCTGCGCAGCTGTGTCGCGGCGGCAGCCACCGACGGCACCGTGGCGGTCTTCCTGGAGCCGATCGCGCTCTACCACACCCGGGATCTGCACCAGGCCGGCGACGGCGGCTGGCTCGGTGTCGATCATGGTGCCTCGGCGCCGATCGGCCGGGCCCAGGAGGTCCGGCCGGGGGCCGAGGTGACCATGATCACCTTCGGCAACGGCGTGCCGATGAGCCTGCGCGCCGCGGCGCAACTGGCCGACCAGGGCATCGACGCGGCCGTGCTCGACCTGCGCTGGCTGGCCCCGCTGCCGGCCGCGGACCTGGTGGCCGCCGCGCAACGCACCGGGCGGGTGCTGGTGGTGGACGAGACCCGGCACGCCGGCGGTGTCGGCGAGGGCGTGATCACGGCCCTGGTCGAGGGCGGCTTCACCGGACCGATGGCCCGGGTCGCCAGCGCCGACAGCTTCGTCCCGCTGGGCGCCGCGGCCCAGCACGTCCTGCTCGACGAACGCGAGATCATCAAAGCGGCCACCACCCTGGCCGGGAAGGACCGATCATGAATCCAGGCCCGCTGGAGTTGCTGGCTGTCGATCACCTGCTCAGCGACGAGGAACGCGACATCCAGGCCGGCGTCCGCGACTTCGTCGACGAGCGGGTCCGGCCCAACATCGCCGCCTGGTACGAGACCGGCGAGCCCGACCTCGGGCTGATCAAGGAGGCCGGCGCGCTCGGCCTGCTCGGCATGCACCTGACCGGCTACGGCTGCGCGGGGGCCAACGCGGTCTCCTACGGGCTGGCCTGCCTGGAACTCGAGGCCGGCGACTCCGGCGTCCGCAGCATGGTCTCGGTGCAGGGATCGCTGGCCATGTTCGCCATCTGGAAGTTCGGCAGCGAAGCTCAGAAGCAGACCTGGCTGCCCGGCCTGGCCGCCGGCGAACTGGTCGGCTGCTTCGGACTGACCGAGCCCGACTTCGGTTCCAACCCGGCCGGAATGCGCGCCCGGGCCCGCCGCGACGGCGACGACTGGGTGATCAACGGCACCAAGATGTGGATCACCAACGGTTCGATCGCCGACGTCGCGATCGTCTGGGCGCAGACCTCCGACGAACCGAGGGGCATCCGCGGCTTCCTGGTGCCGACCAACACCCCGGGCTTCTCGGCTCCCAAGATCGGCAAGAAGCTGTCCCTGCGGGCCTCGGTCACCTCGGAGTTGATCTTGGACGACGTCCGGCTGCCCGGCGACGCGGTGCTGCCGGAGGTGACCGGACTGCGCGGGCCGCTGTCCTGCCTGAACGAGGCCCGGTTCGGCATCGTCTTCGGCGCCCTCGGTGCCGCCCGCGACTGTCTGGAAACGGCGATCGCGTACGCGGGCACCCGGGAGGTGTTCGGCCGGCCGTTGAGTGCGTTCCAACTGACCCAGGCCAAGCTGGCGGACATGGCGCTGGAACTGCAGAAGGGCTTCCTGCTCGCCCTGCACCTGGGCCGGCTCAAGGACGACCACAAGCTGGACCCGCGGCAGGTCAGCCTGGGCAAGCTGAACAACGTCCGGGAGGCACTGACCATCGCCCGGGAGTGCCGTACCATCCTCGGCGCCGCCGGCATCACCGGCGAATACCCGCTGCTCCGGCACGCATCAAACCTGGAGTCCGTGCTCACCTACGAGGGCACCTCCGAGGTGCACCAACTGGTCATCGGCCAGGCGCTGACCGGCCACAGTGCGTTCAGTTGATCGTGATCACGGCCTGCGCCCACGGCTGTCCGGGAGTGCGAGCACCTTTCCGCCCTCCTCGCGCACCATCTCGGCACACGGGCGATCAGAGGTGGCCAGCTCAAGGTCGAGGGTGCAGGCGGAGAGCCCGACCACGCAATCGGCGAGGCTGACCGGACGATCCGTGCGGTGATAGTGCCGAGCGCGCCAACGGCCTGCGTCGACCAAGATCGCCGGGTCCACTGTGACCAGCTCGACCCCGAGCAGCGCCAGATCGGCCTCGACCTCGTCCGGGTCGGCACCGACCAGCCGCACCATCCGGTCCAGCACCTCACCCACGTTCAGCGGATGCATCACGGTTTCGCCCTGCTCCAGCAGCGGCCGCACCTCCAAGGCCGCCGGCTCACCCTTGAGGACCGCAATCGCCGCGTAGGCGTCGAGGATCACCGCCATCAGTGGCGCTCCTGCTCCGATTCTTCCTCGCGCTCGATGCGGCGAAGTTCCTCGGAGGTCAGCCCGCCCGCGTACTTGCCGAGCACGGCGCCGATCGGATCCGGTGGAATCGGCCTGACGATGATCCGGTCACCCTTGTCGATGACGAGCACGCGGGACGCCTTCCAGCGTCGCCGCACCTCGGCCGGGATGGACACCTGGCCGTTGGATGACACGCGAAGTTCATACGATGACATGTATCGATCATACAACTCGGCATGGATCGCAATCGGGTTTGCGTTTGAGCGCACTCTAAGGCGTACGTTCGAGGGCATGACGATCACGGCGACGGATGTCCGGCAGCTCATCGAGACCACCGCGCCGGAGGATCTGCCCGCGCTGACCCAGACCCTGACCAGCCGGCTGGCCAGCGCCGACGACGTGCCGCCGTTGATGACGGTGGCGGAGGTCGCCGAGCTGGTCGGCGTCTCGGCCCACACCCTGCGCTACTACGAGCGGATCGGCCTGGTCGAGGTGGGCCGGGACGTGCATGGGTACCGCAGCTACGACCGGGACGCAGTCGGCCGGGTCATCTTCATCACCCGGCTGCGGCTGTCGGACATGCCGATCCGCGACATCAAGCGCTACGTCGAGTTGGTCAACGCCGGCGGCGACACGGTGCCGGAGCGGCTGGCCCTGCTCGAGCACCACCGGATGAGGATCCGGCAGCAGATCGCCGATCTGCAGTTCGCCGAGGCCGTGATCGACTACAAGATCACCACCTACGGCGGCAACTGCGGCTGACCGTTCGCCGGTCACCATTCTTTCCCAAGATCCGTACCACGCAAGGAGATTCGCCATGCCCAGCTTCCCTCAGCGCAAGATCAGCGACCTGTCCGTCTCCGCCCTCGGCCTCGGCTGCATGGGTATGAGCAACGCCTACGGACCGGCCGACCGGGCCGAGTCGCTGGCCACGATCAACGCCGCCCTGGATGCCGGGGTCAACTTCCTCGACACCGCCGAGATGTACGGCGCCGGGCACAACGAGAGCCTGGTCGGCGAGGTGCTGCGACAGCGCCGGGACGAGATCGTGGTGGCCACCAAGTTCGGCATCACGCCCGACCCGGTGACCCAGCTGCCGGCCGGTCTGGACGGCTCCGCCGCCGCGGCTCGCCGGGCGGTCGACGGCTCGCTGCAGCGCCTCGGCGTCGACACGATCGACCTCTACTACCTGCACCGGGTCGACCCGGACGTGCCGATCGAGGAGTCGGTCGGCGCGATGGCCGAGTTCGTCGCGGCCGGCAAGGTCCGGGCGCTCGGGCTCTCCGAAGCCAGCCCCGCGGCGTTGCGCCGTGCCGCCGCCGTGCATCCGATCGCGGCCCTGCAGAGTGAGTGGAGCCTGTTCTCCCGCGACGTCGAGTCCGAGATCCTGCCGACCGCGCGCGAGTTCGGCATCGCCCTGGTCCCGTACAGCCCGCTCGGCCGGGGCATGCTCACCGGCTCGATCGCGGCGACCAGTGACCTGGCCGACAACGATTTCCGGCGCACCCTGCCGCGCTGGCAGGCCGAGAATCTCGACCGCAACCTGGAATTGGTGCAGCGGGTCCGCGACCTCGCCGACGACCTCAACACCTCGCCGGGCCGGATCGCGCTGGCCTGGCTGCTGGCCCAGGGCGACGACGTGATCCCGATCCCCGGCACCCGCCGCCGCGGCAACCTCGAGGACAATCTCGGGGCGGTCTCGATCACCCTGCCCGAGGCCGCGCTGCAGAGCCTGGATGCGCTGCGGCCGTCCGGTGAGCGCTACGCCGACATGGCCTGGGTCGCCGGCCAGAGCGCCTGATCAGGTCCGGCCGGGCACGGTGATCAGCAGGTCGTCGACGAGCCTGCCGCCGGCCACGGCGACCTAGATCGCCGGCGTCGCCACCGCGTTGATGCAGCCGTAGACCACGTTGCGCAGGTGCACCTGGACCACCCCGGGCTGCGCCAGCACCTCGGCCACCGCCGCCGCCGGTTCATTGCCGTCGTGCAGGGTCGAAGCCGGGTGGATCCAGCCCCGCTCGTCGTACGCGCGCAGCACCTGTGGCCGCCCGATCCAGTCGGTCGGGTACGTCCCGGACGCCGGCGGCCCGGCACACGGCTCCGCGTGGGTGAACACGGCCCCGGTCTCGACGTACGGGCTGACCGGCAGCACCGGGCGATAGCCGAACAGCATCAGTTCCTCGCCGGGCCGGGCGTTGCGCAGACAGCAGCGCAGCGGCTCCCGGCCGGCGGCGGTCTGCCGCTCGACCGGATGGCCGGCGGCGTCGACGCCGGTGGACCGGGCCAGCGCGATCACCTCCGGCGCGATCGGGTGCAGCCGGAACAGCGGGCTGCCGGTGGGGTCGTTCGCGAAGATGTCCATGCCTGGCTGACGCGTGCTCGGCACCGAACGTGAGGTCCGCCCCGAACAAATCTGCCTGGGCCCGCGGCGGGTTTGACTGTGCCCCGGGGGCACGGTGTGGAGTGGCGATCATGACCCGACAGCGACTCGAATCCGGGAGCCCGAACCCGGATCGGCGACGCCACCGGATCGGCCTGGGCCTGGCCCTGACACTGGTGATCGGTCTGCTCGCCTCGGTGATCACGATGCCGGCCCGCGCCGACGACGGGGGCGGCGAAGCCGTGCCCACGGTGGCCTGGGAGGCGTGCCCCGAGGACGTCGCCACCGCCGCAGCGCCGTACCCGCTGACCTGTGCCAAGGTGCCGGTGCCGTTGGACTACAGCGATCCCGACGGCCCGGAGATCGAGATCATGATCTCCCGGCTGGCGAGCGAGCAGCCCGACCGGCGGCGGGGTGTGCTGATGCTCAACCCGGGCGGCCCCGGCGGATCCGGACTGACGCTGTCCACGCTGTTGGCTTCGCGGGGCGTCCCGGCCAGCCTGCTGAACAGCTATGACCTGATCGGGATGGACACCCGCGGGATCGGGCATTCGGCGCCGGTGAGCTGCGGCTTCACCACCGACGACAGCTACGTCGGCAACGTCCCGCCGTACGCGGCCGACGCCGCAGCGGTCGAGGAACGGGCCAAGATCGTCAAGGAGGTGGCCGAGCGGTGTGCGAAGAATGATCATGACGACCGGCTGCGGCACCTGACAACGGCGAACACCGCTCGTGATCTTGATCGGATCCGTGCCGCGCTGGGCGAGGAGAAGACCAACTTCCTCGGGTTCTCCTACGGCACCGCACTGGGCGCCGCCTATGCCTCGATGTTCCCCGACCGGGCGGACCGGATCGTGCTGGACAGCTACCTCGGCGACACCCATCTCGACCGGGACGGCATCCGCCGCTACGCCCTCGGGATGGAGCAGACTTTCCCCGACTTCGCGAAGTGGGCGGCGCAGCGGCACGGCAGCTACGGCCTCGGCCGCACGCCGGCGCAGGTGCGCCGGAGCTACTTCGAGCTCGCCGAGCAACTCGACCGGACTCCGGTGGCCGGCTTCGACGGCGCCCTCTTCCGGCTGGGCACCTTCGGCAACCTGTTCGGCGAGACCCAGTACGCCAGGATGGCGCAGACCTGGCAGTCGCTGCGTGCCTCCCTCGCGGCCGAGCAGCAACCGGCCGAACCGCCGCCGGGTAAGAAGGAACTGTCACCGGCCGACAACTCCATGACCGTCTTCCTGACCGTGACCTGTAACGACATCGACTGGCCCGAGGACGTCCGGACCTATCAGCGCGACGTCGCCGAGGACCGGGAGCGGTTTCCGCTGTACGGCGCCGCCACGGCCAACATCCTGCCCTGCGCCTACTGGCCCCACGAGCCGGCCGAGCCGCCGGTCAAGAACACCGACGAGGGGGCGACGAATGTGCTGATCGTGCAGAACCTGCGTGACCCGGTCACCCCGCTGGCCGGTGGGCAGTTGCTGCGGGACAAGTTCGGCGGCCGGGCTCGGCTGGTCAGCGTCGACGGCAGTGGCCACGGCGTCTACGGCCTCTCCGGCCACAACCCCTGCGCGATGGCCACGACCACCGACTATCTCGTCAACGGCACGATGCCCAAGCGGGACACGTTCTGCCGGGCTTCCTGAACCACCCGGAGCACCTGACGGTCCGGTCGGTTTGCCGCGTAGTCGCGGCAAACCCACTTGCTTGTCCGGATCTCGTTCCTCAGTCGAACAGGTCGATACCAGCGTCCAAGGCGGCCGCTCTGAGCCGTTTGTCCTTGGTCCAGAGTTGGGCGCCGCCGGCCAGCAACACCGCCCCCAACAGGTGGGCGTCAACCGCACTCAACCCGCGGCCCCACAACCGCTGCCGGTCAACAAGCATCAGCGCCTCCTCGTGCGTCAGCACCGGAAACCGCCCCAGGCTGGCCAGCAGGTCGAGCACGACGTCGCGGTTCTTGATCGAGCCCAAGGCCAGTTCCTCGATCACCAGGGGGTGACAGCCCGCCTGGTCCGACTCCAGCAAGGCCACCAGGTCGGACTCCGTGGCATGGAGATGGTCGATCCAGACGGAGGTGTCGACCAAGATCATCCGGTCTGTCCACGCCGCCGCGGCGCAGCTGCCGCTCCGGGATCCGATCCACCTAGCGCGGCCAGACGACGACCGCTCTCGATCCGGATCAGTGCGCGCAACCCGTCGCGCAGCAGTGCTGATCTCTCCTCGACGCCCGTCAACTCGGCCGCCCTGGCCAACAGTTCATCATCGATCGTCACTGTCGTCCGCATGTCAGTACCTCATCATTCTCAGCATCATATGATGCACACTATGATGCCACGGGATCGAGTTCAGCGGGCGTTGCCGCGGAGCACGGCCTGCTCCTGGGCGACCAGGGCGAGCCGCATGGTCTCGAAGGTGTGCTGCTGCGGGCAGGCGGTCTGCTCCCGGGTCCGTACGTCGTGCAGCAGGTCGTCGTAGTAGGTCAGCTGGACGTCGGAGCAGTCGAGGTAGTTGGTCCCGGTCCGGTCGACGCAGAACAGGTGGTTGCCGCCCTCGCGGCCGGCGATGTCGACGTACTTGCGCATTTCCAGATAGCCCTCGGTGCCGAGGATGATCAACCGGCCGTCGCCCCAGGTGGGCAGGCCGTCCGGGGTGTACCAGTCGCAGCGGATGTAGCCCTGCGCGGTCTCGCTGCGCAGCAGCAGATCGCCGAAGTCCTGCAGGCCGGGGTGCTCCGGGTTGGCGTAGTTGGCCACCGAACTCGCCACCACCTCGGCCTTGGTCGACCCGGTGAACCAGAGGAACTGATCGATCTGGTGCGAGGCGATGTCGGCGATGATCCCGCCGTACCGCTCCTTCTCGTAGAACCAATCCGGCCTGTTGGTTCCGTGGCGGTGCGGGCCGAGGCCGATGGTCTGCACCACCTGACCGATCCGGCCGGCCCGTACCAGCTCGCCGGCCCGGGTCACGCAGCGCACCCCGAACCGCTCGGAGAAGCCGACCGACCAGAACCGGCCGGTCTCGGCCACCACGGACCGGATCTCGTCCAGTTGGCCGAGCGTGGTGCAGCCCGGCTTGTCGACCACCACGTCCTTGCCGTGCCGCATCGCCTCGATCGCCAGCGGTCCGCGCCGGTCCGGGATCCCGGCGGTGGTGATCACCGCGATCGACTCGTCCTCGAGCAGTTCTCTGGTCGAACGGACCGCTACGTCCGGCCAGCGCTCGCGGGCCTGGCTCGCCACCGGCGAGGACCAGTCGTCGGTGTCCATCCCGACGAACTCGGCGCCGGCCCGGAGCAGGCCCGCGACCTGACCGAGCACGTGTCCATGATCGAGACCGATCGCGGCGAACCGGACCGGCTGGGTCTCTTGGGTCGAGGAGGCTGAGGTCATGGAACCAGTCTTCCGTGGTCAGGAATTCGCTTTCCAACGGGGGTACGGCGAGGTCCGGCGCGCCCGGTCCGGTCGGCATAGGATCGGCACATGAGTCCGACCCGGGATGCCAGGCGTGTCGACCTCGCCGACGCGGCCGCCGATGAGAGTTCGTTGCGGCGGTTCCTGCTCGGGCTGCCCGCGGTGGATCCGGTGGGCTTGGAGCTGCGGGCGGCCAATCTGGCCACCCGGTCGATCAAGAAGGCGTCCAAGATCACCGCGCTGGAGCTGGCCATCTCGATGGTCGACCTGACCACTCTGGAGGGCAACGACACGCTGGGCAAGGTGCGCAACCTGTGCCGGAAGGCGATCCTGCCCGATCCGGAGCGGCCGGAGACGCCGCACGCGGCGGCGATCTGTGTCTATCCCGACCTGGTCGAGACGGCGCTGGCCGAGGTCGCCGGGTCCGGCGTCAAGATCGCCAGCGTCGCGACCGCCTTCCCGTCCGGCCGGTCCAGCCTCGAAGTCAAGCTGGCCGACACCCGGATCGCCGTCTCCGCGGGTGCCGACGAGATCGACATGGTGATCGACCGGGGCGCCTTCCTGGCCGGCCGGTACGGCGTCGTGTTCGAGCAGATCCAGGCGATCAAGGAGGCCTGCGGCGCGGCCCGGCTGAAGGTGATCTTGGAGACCGGCGAGCTGGCGACCTACGACAACGTCCGGCGCGCGTCCTGGCTGGCGTTACTGGCCGGCGCCGACTTCATCAAGACCTCCACCGGCAAGATCTCCCCCGCCGCGACCCTGCCGGTCACCCACGTGATGCTGCAGGCGGTCCGCGACTGGCGCGATCTCACCGGTGAGCAGCGCGCGGTCAAGCCGGCCGGCGGGATCCGCAACGCCAAGGACGCGATCCGTTATCTGGTCGCGGTCAAGGAAGTGGCCGGGCCGGAGTGGCTGGATCCGCACTGGTTCCGGTTCGGTGCCTCGTCGCTGCTGAACGATCTGATCATGCAACGCCGGACCCAGCTCGAGGGACATTACTGGGGCCAGAACTACGTCACGGTCGACTGAGGAGCCTGCTGATCATGGACTGGGAGTATGCACCGGCACCGGAGTCGCCGAGCATAGCGGCTATCAAAGAGCGCTATCTGCCATTCATCGACGGTGCTTTCGTCGAGGGTGGCGGCGACGACGTGAAGACGATCAACCCGGCCGAAGGCGAGCCGCTGACCAGCTACTCGACGGTGACCAAGGAAGATCTCGACGTCGCGGTCAAGGCGGCCCGGAAGGCCTACGACCGGGTCTGGTCGCGGACCAGCGGCGCCGAGCGCGGCAAGTATCTGTTCCGGATCGCCCGCGGCATCGCCGAACGGGCCCGCGAGCTGGCGGTGGTCGAGTCGTTGGACAACGGCAAACCGATCAAGGAATCGCGCGACTTCGATGTGCCGACCGCGGCCCAGCATTTCTTCTACCACGCCGGCTGGGCGGACAAGCTGCAGCATCTCGGCCTCGGTCCCGACCCACAACCGCTGGGCGTCGCCGGACAGGTGATCCCGTGGAACTTCCCGCTGCTGATGGCGGCCTGGAAGATCGCGCCGGCCCTGGCCGCGGGCAACACGGTGGTGATCAAGCCGGCCGAGACCACGCCGCTGTCGATCTTGGTGCTGGCCGAGATCATCGCCGACGCCGATCTGCCCCCGGGCGTGGTCAACATCGTCACCGGAGCCGGCGGCATCGGCTCGGCCCTGGTCAACCATCCGGGGATCGACAAGGTGGCGTTCACCGGGTCGACCGCGGTCGGCCGGCGGATCGCGACCGAGTTGGCCGGCACCGGCCGGAAGCTGACCCTCGAGCTCGGCGGCAAGGGCGCCAACATCGTCTTCGACGACGCGGCCCAGGATCAGGCGATCGAGGGCATCGTCAACGGGATCTTCTTCAACCAGGGCCAGGTCTGCTGCGCCGGCTCCCGGCTGCTGGTCCAGGAGTCGATCGCCGAGGAGTTCATCGAGCGACTGAAGGCGCGAGTCGAGACGCTCCGGGTCGGTCACCCGCTGGACAAGAACACCGACGTCGGCGCGATCAACTCGATCATGCAGCTGACCAAGATCAACGAACTGACCGAGGCCGGGATCGCCGAGGGAGCCGAGGTCTGGCGCTCCTCCTGCCCGCTGCCGGACAAGGGCTATTACGTGACACCGACGATCTTCACCGAGGCGACCCAGTCGATGCGGATCAGCCGGGAGGAGATCTTCGGGCCGGTGCTCACCACGGTCACCTTCCGGACGCCGGACGAGGCGATCGCCAAGGCCAACAATTCGCCGTACGGGCTGTCGGCGGGCATCTGGACCGAGAAGGGATCCCGGGCGATGGGGATGGCCTCGGCGCTGCGGGCCGGGGTGATCTGGGACAACACGTTCAACCGGTTCGATCCGGCGGCGAGCTTCGGCGGCTACAAGGAGTCGGGCTTCGGCCGGGAGGGCGGCCCGTCCGGCATGGCGGCGTATCTCAGCACCGACGACGAGCCCGTCACCGGCGGGAAGTGATCATGGCACATCTGGCGATTCCCAAGACGTACAAGCTGTTCATCGGGGGCAAGTTCCCGCGGTCGGAGTCCGGTCGCACCTACACCGCGACCGACTCCGATGGAGGGTTCATGGCCAACGCCGCACTGGCATCCCGCAAGGACGCCCGGGACGCGGTCGTCGCGGCCCGGAAGGCGCTCGGCTCCTGGGCCGGCGCGACTCCGTACAACCGCGGTCAAGTGATCTATCGGGCGGCCGAGATGCTGGAGGGCCGGAGCCGCGAGTTCGCCAAGTTGATCATGACCAGCCGGGGCGTCACCAACCGGGTGACGGCGTCGGAGGTGGAGACCTCGGTCAACCGGCTGGTGCACTACGCCGGCTGGACCGACAAACTGGCCGCCGCCTTCGGCAGCTCCAACCCGGTCTCCGGCCCGTTCTTCTCCTACTCCGCGCCGGAGCCCACCGGAGTGGTCGGGATCTTCGCCCCACACGACGCACCACTGCTCGGCCTAGTCTCGGTCGTCGCCCCGGTGATCGCCGGCGGCAACACGGCCGTCGTCGTGGCCGCCGAGCCGGATCCGTGCGTGGCGATCGCCTTCGCCGAGGTGCTGGCGACCTCCGATCTGCCGGGTGGTGTGGTCAACTTCCTGACCGGTCGGGCCGCCGAGCTGGGTCCGCACCTGGCCGCGCATGCCGACGTGAACGCCGTCGACCTGACCGGCATCATGGACCATCCCGATGAGCATGATCTCCGGGTCGATCTGGAACGCGCCTCGGCCCAGACCCTGAAGCGGGTCTACCTTCCATCCGGCACTCCTGACTTTGCCGCGCCGCCCGGGACGGCGCGGCTGCGGGCCTTTCTGGAGACGAAGACCGTTTGGCACCCGACTGGGGATGTGTCCTTGGCCGGGGCTTCTGGTTACTGACCTTTGACTTTGGGGGGTGACTGCCGCGGTGGGGTCTTCTGGTTACTGACCTTGACTTTGGGGGTGACTGCCGCGGTGGGGTCTGGGGGATAGGTGCGCAGGTCTTCCATCCGCCCGCGGGTGATCTTGGTGCCTGCTGCCGCTGTACTGCGTCCGCGTGCTCCCGCCAGGCCCGTCCACGCCCGCGCACCTATCCCCCAGACCCCACCGCTCCCTTTCGCTGTCGCATCCTTTTGCCGCCACAGCCGAGCGCCGGTCGGACCTGCTGCGACTGCCTCACCGGAGCGGTTGGAGTGATCACGACGGCAACGCCGGGGCGCGGTCGTTCCTTAAGCCGAGTTGTCAGAACTCAGTTGTGTCATAGGGCAACTCACTTCTGACAACTCGGCGAAAGAGGGGCGGCGCGGGGGCCGGGCGCCGAGTTACGCGGGTGGAGGTTTGGGTGTTCGTTCCCTGAGCCTGTCGAAGGGCAGGCACGATCGCGGCGTAGCTGACTACTCGGATGACCCGCACTGGCCCTTCGACAAGCTCAGGGAACGAACACCCAAACCTCCACCCAATTGCATCGCCGCGCACGAATCACACGACCACGACAGCACCGAGAGGCGTCCGGCCTTCACCCTCGTGATCACCGCAACCGCTCCGGTGAGGCCGTCGCAGGAAGCCCGATCAGCGCTCGGCTGTGGCCGTAAAAGAATGCGCGGAGCCAAAGGGAGCGGGGACTGTTGGGGGTCTGTGCGCGGGCGTGGACGGGCCTGGCGGGAGCACGCGACGCCAAGATCGCGGCAGCCCGGCCTGAACCGCCGCGTGCGGATGGTTGCCCGCGCATAGACCCCCAACAGTCCCCGCGGGACCCACCGGAGTTAGCCGATCAAGCTCTCGGGGTGAAGTCTGGACAAGGCGGCTGGGCCGCGAGGAGAATCGTGCCGCAGGGCTCGTCCCCTTTCAGGTCGGACATCGGTGTCCACCGAATGGTGTCGGCGACCTCTGCAGGTTGTGGTGGGGGACCATGGGGCGAGGTGGCCTGGCAGCAGTGCCGGTGGTGGGGCGAGAGCGCGAGCTCGCAGCTGCTGTGGACGCCGTCGCCGCGGTCCGGGACGGCCCGATCGGTTGTGTTATCCACGGTTCGGCCGGCATCGGCAAGACCACGGTCTGGAGCGAGGCGGTGACGGCCGCGGAGTCCCTGGGCTACCGGCTGCTGATCTGCCGGCCGACCCAGTCCGAGGCGATGTTCTCCTTCATGGGGTTGGGCGATCTGCTCGATCGGCTGCCCGATCAGGCACTGGCCGCGTTGCCCGCCGCGCAGCGGTACGCGCTCGAAGTGGCGCTGCTGCGCGCCGGCGGCGATGAGTTGGTGCCGGATCATCGGGCGGTCCGGGTCGGGGTGCTGGAGCTCGTCCGGGCGATCGCGAAGACGACGCCGATCATGATCGCGATCGACGACGCGCAGTGGCTTGATCAGCCGACCGCCGCCGTGGTCGAGCACGTGGTGCGGCGGCTGGCCGACGAGCCGGTCGGCGTGCTGGTGGCGCTGCGCGATGATCATGGCGTCGTCGTACCCTGGGGCCTCAATCGGGCTCTACCGCCGGATCGGTTCGTCCGGATCGGCCTCGGCGGGCTCAGTCTCGGAGCCTTGCACAACCTGGTCCGGGTCCGGACCGGGCTGGCGCTGACCCGGCCGACGCTGCGCGACATCGAGCGGGCATGTGAAGGGAATCCCTTCTACGCATTGGAGATCGCGGGGGCGCTGGCGCGTTCGACCCGGCAGCCGCTGTCCGGTGATCAACTGCCGATCCCGGAGAATCTCAGCGAGCTGGTGGTCCGCCGGATCGAGTCGCTGCCCCCGTCGGCCCGCGCGGCGCTGGCCGTCGTGGCGACGATGGTGCAGCCGACGAGCGAGGTGATCAAGATCGTCCTGACCACCCCGGACGAGCTCGACGGCTTCGCCCTGGCCGAGGAGGGCGGCATCGTCGAGGTGACCGAGGGGCGGGTCCGGTTCACCCATCCGCTGTTGGCGTCGGCGATCCGGACGGGACTGTCCGCCGGCCATCGGCGACGGCTGCATCAGCGGCTGGCGGCGGTGATCGACGATGTCGAGCAGCGGGCCTGGCACCTGGCCTGGGCGACCCAGGCGCAGGACGCCGACGTCGCCGCCGCCCTCGAGGCGGCCGCGGCCTCGGCCCATGGCCGCGGGGCGCCGGGATCCGCCGCGCAGTTCTGGGAGCTCGCCGCGCTGCGTACCCCGGAGAAGTTGCGGTCGACCCGGCTGCGCCGGCTGGCGGCGGCCGGCACCTGCCTCTTCCACGCCGGCGACGCGACCCGAGCCCGGACGTTGCTGGAGACCGGTGTGCAGGCCCTGCCGGCCGGCCCGGACCGGGCCCGCATCCTGGTGGAGCTGGCCGAGGTGATCTTCTATCAGGGCAACCCGCGGGAGGCGGTCGCGCTCTGTGCCGAGGCGTCGGCCGGGGCCGGGGAGGACCGGACGATGCGGATCATCGCCGGCCTCTGCAACGCCTGGTACGCGACCCACGACGCCCGCTATCAGCTGGAGACGATCGAGGCGACCCGGGCTCTGCTGTGCGAGCAGGACGAGCGCGACGACCCGAATCTCCACGCCTGCGTCAATCTGATGGCCGAGTACTACCGCTTCTACAACGGGCTCGGCCTTGATCGTGATCGGGTCGAGCGGCTGCACGCGCTGATCGAGCCGCACGGGCGTTCCTGGGCCGCGGGCTGGGCGACGATGACCTGGCGCGGCATCGTGAAGCTGATCGATCTTCCGGTGGCGCTGGAGGCCTATCAGGCCGGCTCCGAATGGTTCCGGTCGGTCGGTGACGAAGCGGCGCTGGCCACGACCCTGATGCACTGCGCCGAGCTCGACTGCCGGCTCGGGAACTGGGCCCGGGCCGAGGTCGAGGCGCTGCAGTCGATCGAGATCCTGGGCCAGGCCGGGCAGTGGCGCTGGCGCGGATTCGCCTTGTATGCCAGGGGTCTGGTCGAGGCGCACCAGGGCGAGCTCGACACCGCACAGAGTGCCGCGACCGAGGCGCTGGAGCTGGCCAGCACGATGGCGGACCCGTGGGTGTCGGCGATGCAGCTGGGGCTGCTCGGCTTCATCGAGTTCTCTCGAGATGATCTTGAACACGCCGACGACTACTACGCCTCGGCCGAGGCCCTGATCGAGGAGATGGGGGTCACCGAGCCGGCCCGGCACCCGTTCCACGGTGATCAACTCGAGGTGGTGATCGCTCGCGGTGATCTGGAGCGGGCCGGCCGGCTGCTGACCCGGCTGGAGCATCGGGCCGAGGTCAGCCCGTACCCCTGGCTGGTGGCGATCACCGCCCGCTGCCACGGTCTGCTCCACCTGGCGAAGGGTGATCTCGACGGTGCGGCGACCGCGCTGGCCGACGCCCTGCGGGCGCACGACGACGTACCGATCCCGTTCGACCGGGCCCGGACGCTGTTGATCAACGGCCGGTTGCTCCGGCGGCGCAAGGAGAAGCTGGCCGCCCGGCAGTCGCTGCTGGCTGCGCTCAAGATCTTCGCCGACCTCGGCGCCCCGTTGTGGATCGCCAAGGCGAGCGACGAGTTGGGCCGGCTGGGTCTGCGTCGCGGTTCGGTCGGCGAGCTGACACCGACGGAGGAACGGATCGCGAAACTGGTGGCCGGCGGACTGTCGAACCGTGAGGTGGCGGCGTCGATCTTCATCAGCCCGAAGACCGTCGAAGCCACCCTCAGCCGGGTCTATCGCAAGCTCGGCATCCACTCCCGGCACGGCCTCGCGACCTTCCCGTTCCCGGACGACTGCCGCCCGGCGAAGTCCCGGACCACGGCACCGACCCGCCGCTGACCGGCCGCAGGTCGTCCAAGATCATCAACTTGTGGGTGGGGCCTTGCCCTTCGACAGGCTCAGGGAACGGATCCCAACCATGGGGGTGCCGGCCCTCAACTCGAGGGGCGTTCCCGGCTTCGACGGCGCGCGGGCGAACGTAGCGTTCGGACGTGGAAGCCATCGTGGAGGCGTCTGGGGATCACGTCGGGACGCGGCGCGAATCGTTTCTCGTCGAGAGCTACGTCCCCCTGACGAGTCCATCGGTGGTGACCACCGTTCTGGCTCAACTGTGCGATGCCGCGCGGGCGCTGCAATCGGAGCACGAATGGGTGTGGGTACGGCTTTGTATCGCCCTGCCGGCCGACGAGACCTGCTTCTACGTCGTCGAAAGCGGGGCCATTGAATCCGTCGAACGCGTCTTCGCCAGGGCGGCGATCTCGTACGAACGGATCGTGACGGCATTCAGGGTCGATGCCGCACAAACCAACGAACCACCGGGAGGACCGTAGACATGTTCACCGCCCAATTTTGGAAGGCCACGGCCGAACGGGCCATCAAGACGTTCGCCCAGGCCCTGCTCGCCATCCTCGGCGCCGGCGGCGCCAAGCTCCTCGACGTCGATTTCGTCGGCGGCCTGCTGGCCGCGCTGATGGCCGCCGTCATCTCGGTGCTGACCTCGATCGTCGGCGGCGCGACCCGCCAAGCACCGTCCTGGGGTCCGGAAGACCTGAAGCCGCGCGCCAACGCACCCGCTCGCTGACGAACGGTGCCGGTCGTGGACCTTGATCAACTCACCGCCGCCTCGGACGCTCCGGGCCCGGTCGAGAGCGCGACAGCCGAGCTGATCGGCTGGCTCTCGACCGCCGCCGGGACGCTGGTCCGGCCGACCCGGCCGGGCCACCAGACCGAGGCGGCCGAGCCGACGGCGGAGCCGCCGGAGCCGGTGCTGTACGCCTGGCCGATCGAGCTCGTGGCCGAGCCCGAAGGGCGCCAGGTCGGGGCCAGGCCGCCGTTCCGGTGCCGGGTCCGGCATCTGGTGCTGGCCGCCGGACCGGACCAGCCGGCGGCCCGCCTGCTCGACCGGGTGTTGATCGCCGCCGTGCAGACCGGTGCCCCCGAGGTCCGGCTCGGTCCCCTGCCCCCTGAGTTGTGGCTGGCGCTCGGCCTCGAGCCGCGGCCGGCCCTGCTGTTCGACGTCGAGGCCCAGATCGCCCGGACCGTGGCTGAGCCGCCGCTGGTCCGCAAGCCGTTGCGGATCGAGGATCGCGCGATCCGCGCCCTGAGCGGCACGATCGTCGGTCCGAGCGACATCCCGATGGCCGATCTCCGGGTCGAGGTCGCCGCGACCGGCGCCTTCGCCCACACCAACAGCCGAGGCGAGTTCGGCTTCAGCAACGTGCCGGTCCAGGACCGGACCCGGCTCCGGATCGTCGGCAAGGGCCGGCAGTACGAGACCGAGGTCGATTCCGGCGGCACCGACCACCCGATCATTCGCTTCGACCTCGAGGAGGTCTGAGAAGATGCCGAACTACCGAGCTCCCGGAATCTACGTCGAGGAGGTGCCGGGCGGTGCCCGCCCGATCGGCGCGGTGGGCACCAGCACCGCCGCCTTCCTCGGCGCCGCCCCCGACGGGGCCGCCCGCCTGAACGAGGCCGTCGCGGTCAACAACTGGTCCGACTTCCTCCGCATCTTCGCGGGCCAGGAGGGCCTCGCCAGCACCCCGTTGGCCCTGTCCGTCTACGGCTTCTTCGCCAACGGCGGCGGCCGGTGCTACATCGTCAACGTCGGTCCGGGGAACTCGATCGCCGGCGGCGGACGGCGCCGGTCCGGCATCGATCTGCTCGACGCCATCGACGACATCTCGATCGTCGCGGCCCCGGCCCAGGCCGACCCGGCCTCGTGGGAGGCGCTGCTCGGACACTGTGAACGGCTCGGTGATCGGGTGGCGATCCTCGATCCGCCGGCCGGCCAGGTCGACGTCGACGCGTTGATCAAGGTCGCCACGCCGGCCTCGGGCGGCGGCGGTCGGCGCGGTGCCGGTGGGGCGGCCGCGGCCGAACGAGAGGCGGGGGCCGAGGCCGAACCGGCCGAAGCCGAGCCACCCGCCCCGCTCGACGGCGGCCGGCCCCGGCAATCCGACTACGGCGCGTTCTACTTCCCGTGGCTGCGGGCGTACGACCCGCTCAGCGGTGAGGTCGTCGACACCCCACCGTCCGGCCACCTGGCCGGGGTCTGGGCGCGGACCGACACCGAACGCGGCGTGCACAAGGCGCCGGCCAACCAGCCGATCGCCGGCGGCGTTGTTGATCTTGCCTACCGGGTCACCCGGCAGGAGCAGGAGGTGCTCAACCCGGCCGGCGTCAACTGCATCCGCTTCTTCCCCGAGACCGGCATCCGGGTCTGGGGCGCGCGTACCCTGGCCGCCGAGGCCAGCGAATCGCGCTACCTCAACGTCCGCCGGCTGATGAACATGCTCAAGGAGTCCATCGCCGAAGGGACACGGTGGATCGTCTTCGAACCCAACGATGCCTTCCTCTGGGGCTCGATCAACCGCGAGATCAGCAACTTCCTGACCCGGGTCTGGCGCGACGGCGCGCTGTTCGGCCGGACCGCGCGGCAGGCGTTCTTCGTCAAGTGCGACGAGGAGACCAATCCGCCCGAGGTCCGCGACGCCGGCGAGGTCGTCGTGCTGATCGGCGTCGCGCCGGTCAAGCCGGCCGAGTTCGTGGTGTTCAAGATCAGCCAGTCGATGGGCGGCACCCAGACCGAAGTGGAGGGCTGACATGTCCGAACCCGCTGCTCCCCCCAGCCAGCCGGGCGTCTCGGTGGATCCCTACCGGGCGTACAACTTCAAGCTGTTGATCAACGGCGTGACCGAGGGACACTTCACCGAGGTCACCGGCCTCGGCGCCAGGATCGAACGGATCTCCTACCGGGAGGCCGGCACCAACACGATCGTCCGCGCCATCCCCGGGCGGGTGACCTATCCGCCGGTGACGCTGAAGTACGGGCTGACCGACTCGACCGAGCTGTGGCAGTGGATCTCGATCGGCCGGGTGAGTCGGCGCAACCCGTCGATCGTCATGCTCGATCCGAGCGGCACCACCGAGGTGATGCGCTGGAACCTGGCCAACGCGTGGCCCGAGGCCTGGTTCGGCCCGGACCTGGACGCGATGAGCCGTGAGCTCGCCATCGAGACCCTGGTGCTGGCCCACGAAGGCATCGAACGGGTGGGACCGAGTGGCAGCGCGACGCCGGCCGGCTGAGCTCGGCGGCCGGCCCCTTGGACGGGTCACGGGGCCACGGACTATGGGCCGACGGATCACGGCGTGGCTCGCGCGGCGGTTGCGGTCCCTCGCCGGGGCGGCCCAGCGCGCCGCCGCGACCATGTCCGCGGAGCCGGTGACCGAGCTGCCGGTGCCGGAACACCGGGACGGGCCGCCGGAGCATTGGCTCGAGTTCGTCCGCCGGCGCGGCGGGCTGTTCGAGGGCCGGGGCCCCGATCGCGCTCCGGTCCCGGCGGGCCCGAGTCGGCCCGCTCCCATCCCTTCGACGGACGCCGACGACACCGCGGCCGACCGTCGGATCAGTGCCGTCCCCGAGGCCGAGCCGTCGGCCCGGGACCAGAACCAACCGGTGTCGGGGGCGGCGCCGTCGCGGCCGCCGGGCAGGAGGTGGAGCCGGTCGAAGGTGCGACCGAGCGCTCCACCGACCACCGGCGGTCCGCGGCGGCGCGGGGCACCCATCGCCCTTGTCGCCAAGGAAGAACTGCGTGAGCTGGTCGGCCGGATCGGCCGACCGCTCTGGCGCGATCGCCGGCCCCAGGGCGAGCCACATTCTCGGTACGAGCCGCCGTCCGGGCCCACCCCGAGACGATCGGGATCGCTACCCGTGGCCTACGAGCCGACGACGCCCTCAAGATCACCAAGCATCGACCCGGCGGCGGATCTCGTCCGTGATCATGGGCGGCCGGTCGTACCGAGCGAGGAGGTGCGACACCATCGGCCGCGCTTCTCCGCGGCGGAGTCAGC
>CAVUZU010000003.1:0-405535 GCA_963746025.1 uncultured Actinomycetota bacterium | reverse complement strand
AAGCCGGATACAAATGTTTATGACATGCGATTGGTGCAGCATGAAGATGGATGGATCTATGGTTTGTTTTGTACCGAACGTCGTGATCCGAATGCTAGACCCGGGAATCAGTCATCGGCCATTGCACAATGTGGTATTGCCCGTACAACGGATCTTAAAACCTGGGAACGGTTAGCGGATCTTAAAACAAGATCCCCGCAGCAACGCAATGTAGTATTGCATCCCGAGTTTGTTAATGGTGATTATGGTTTTTATACAAGACCACAGGATGGATTTATTGATGCAGGAAATGGTGGAGGTATTGGCTTTGGGCTAAGTAAATCTATAGTCAATGCCGAAGTAGAGCAGGAGGTGATCGTAGATCGAAAAATATATCATACCGTGTATGAATTAAAAAACGGCCTGGGACCCGCACCGATAAAAACAAAACATGGTTGGCTGCACCTCGCGCATGGCGTTCGTAATACCGCGGCTGGCCTGCGCTATGTATTGTATCTTTTTATGACAGACCTGCAGGATATTACAAAAGTTATCTATCAGCCTGGTGGTTATTTCATGGCGCCCGAAGGAGAAGAAAGAATAGGTGACGTATCAAATGTATTATTCAGTAATGGGTGGATATTGGATGAAGACGGTACGGTATTTATTTATTATGCTTCTTCCGATACCCGTTTGCATGTGGCTACTTCTACCCTGGCACAGCTGCTGGATTATGTGATCAATACGCCGGCAGATGGTTTTCGTTCCGCGGCATCCGTTGAAACACTGATAACGGTAATTGAAAAAAACCGGCAGGCGGTTAATAATACAGGAACAAGAGGCGGAAAGGTGGTTTCTTCCGGATTCGATGAACTTATAAAGTATATTTATAACGTGACGGGTAAACTGGTAAAATTAGGAGACGAACTTGAAAAGGAACTGGCAAATATTCTTCGTTACTGGATGCATCATGCAGTAGATGAAAAATGCGGAGGGTTCTACGGCAAAATTGATAATGACAACAGCGTTGATATCAATGCTCCGAAAGGGCTTGTATTAAATGCCCGGATATTATGGGCTTTTTCCGCGGCATATAATCATACTAAAGAGAAACAATACCTGGTGATGGCCGACAGGGCCTGGCATTTCCTGATGAAACATTTCCTGGACCAGCAATATGGAGGATTTTATTGGTCGATTGATAAGGACGGAAATATACCGGATAACAAAAAGCAAATCTATGGTATCGCTTTTTGTCTCTATGGGTTTTCAGAATATTATAAAGCTACGAGTAATATCAAAGTATTACAGCAGGCGAAGTATTGTTATCACTGTATAGAGCAGTATAGTTTTGATAAAGACAACGGTGGATACCTGGAAGCTTTTACAAGAAACTGGGAACCCATCAAGGATCTGCGTTTAAGTGACAAAGATGCAAATGAAAAAAAGACCATGAACACACATTTGCATGTTTTGGAAGCCTATACTAACCTGTACACGATCTGGAATGATGAGAAATTACTAACCAGCATAAGGCTCTTGCTTGAAAATTTCAGTGATCATATTGTTGACAGCAGTACAGGACATCTTCAATTATTTTTTGAGGAAGACTGGAAAGTTAAGGGCGATATCGTTTCCTACGGTCATGATATAGAAGCAGCATGGTTGTTGTTAGAGGCAGCTGAAATAACAGGCGATGACGGGTTGATTGAAAAAATTAAGGCGATATCTATAAGCATGACTGTCGCCGCAGCCAACGGCCTGGACATCGACGGCGGCCTCTGGTATGAAGTAGAACATGGCAAATTAGTTGCCCAAAAACATTCCTGGCCGCAGGCCGAGGCCCTGGTAGGATTTTTTAACGCCTGGCAATTGACAAAGGATAAAAAATACCTGCAATATGTTTTAAACAACTGGCAGTTTATACAGCAATATATTTTGGATAAAGAAAATGGAGAATGGTTCTGGGGTGTTAACCGCGATCATACCGTCATGGAAGGACAGGACAAAGCTGGTTTTTGGAAATGCCCGTATCACAATACCAGGGCTTGCCTGGAGATTATTAAACGAATTCCGTATCAAATAAATTAATATGACAAACTCATGAAAGCATATTTAGTCTGCTGCCTTGCTGTTACACTTTCTTCGGGGCTGTTTGTAAGCTGTAAAAAAAGTAAAACAGAAACACCCACACCTGATCCTCCTGTATTGCCAGGAGATACAGTCGTTGTTCCGGGTGTGGATCCTGCTATCGCCAATACGATCGGTTTTTTCTTAGATGACTGGCAACCTAAAACTTTTACAACGCCTTCGTATGTTGATGAAGCTATTCCCGCAAGTGCGACTAATACGGTAACTGTTGATGCTACATCGATCATTACTAAAATACCACTTTCCGAGTTTGGGCAGAATGCTGTTTGGTGGATGGGTCCTGTAGCCAATGAACCAAAATTTATAGATCCTATTACTAAACTTCATCCGCATATCATTCGGTTTCCCGGTGGCAGTACCAGTGATGTTTATTTTTGGAATGCACAGCAGGGAACGATTCCGCCTGATGCACCTGCCATGATAACAGATGAATTGGGCGTTAAAAAAGATCCGTCTTATATATATGGTAAATCAAATTTAAACTGGCAATGCAACCTGGATAATTATTATACCATGCTGCAGCAAACCAATAACAAGGGAATCATCACGGTTAATTATGGCTATGCCCGGTATGGCACCAGCAATGATCCCGTGGCCGCTGCGGCTCACCTGGCTGCTGATTGGGTACGTTATGACAATGGTCGTACAAAGTTGTGGGAGATAGGCAATGAAAACTTTGGCAGTTGGGAGTGGGGTTATCGCATTGATCCGGCTTTAAATAAAGATGGCCAGCCTGAATATGTAACCGGCGCTTTATATGCACAGCATTTTAAAGTGTTTACAGATTCTATGCATAAGGCTGCAACAGAAGTCGGCAGTAAAATATATATCGGCTCTGTTACTTATGATTCGCCGGCTACTGAATCATGGTTAACTAATACTGTCAAAACCTGGAACACAGGGATGATGACAGGTATTAATAATAAGGCTGACTTTTATGTAGTGCATAATTATTTCACCCCATATAATGAAAATTCAAATGCTTCAGTGGTGTTATCGGCTGCTTTAAATGTTCCGCAAACAATGATAAATTATGTAACCCAAACGTTGACAGCTAATGGAGCAACTGTTAAACCTGTTGCCATGGATGAATGGAATATGTGGGCAAAAGATTCAAAACAGCAGGTGTCTAATACAAGCGGCGTATTTGCGGTTTTAGTAATGGGCGAAGCGCTCAAAAACAAGTATGGTATGGCTGCCCGCTGGGATCTGGTGAACGGATGGAGCAACGGGGATGATCATGGGCTCTTTAGTGGAGGAGATGAGCCCGGCGTTGGCAAATGGAGCCCGCGTCCCAGTTTTTATTACCTGTATTTTTTTCAAAAAATGTTAGGTGACAGATTGGTAACAAGTTCAGTAACCGGGAGCAGTACTATCAAGACCTATGCCTCTACGTATTCGTCAGGCCAGGTAAATGTCACCATAGCCAACACTTCGGCAACGGCCCAAAATGTAGAGATTAAAATGAAAAACTTTTATAGTGGCCAACGGTTTTATTGGTATAGCCTGGAAGGTAGTAATGATAATGGCGAGTTTTCCAGGAAGGTGTTGGTAAATGGCAGCGGCCCTGCTTTGGAAGCAGGCGGACCGGCCGATTATGCTACCCTTAAAGCCCGTTCTGCTCTCACAGCAAATGGTATTAAAGTTACAGTGCCTGCCAGGGGAATAGTAGTATTATCTGTTGATAAAAAATAAAGAGGTAAATTTCGGTTAAGCGATCAGCAAAAAATTGCGCATGAAAAAAATTATAATTCTTCCCCTCTTACTGATACTGATTTCTATGACAGCCATTAAAAAAGAAAAAATTGTTTTCTTCGGCGATTCCATTACACAGGCCGGTGTAAATAAAGGCGGGTATATTGACCGTATACAGACTTTTATCAACCAGCGTTCATTGCAGGAAAAATATGAAATAGCCGGTGCTGGTATCGGGGGTAATAAAGTGTATGATCTTTATTTGCGTATGGAGGATGATGTGTTGGCCAAAGACCCGCAGACAGTGGTCATATATGTCGGGATCAACGACGTTTGGCATAAGACCTCCCACGGCACCGGAACAGACATCGATAAATATGAAAAATTTTATATAGCCATAATAAAAAAACTACAGGCAAAAAATATCAAAGTAGTAGTTTGCACGCCCTCCGTGATGGGGGAGAAAAAAAACAATGCTAATCCACAGGATGCCGACCTTGAAAAATATTCGGCTGTGATCAGTATTGGCCACCACTTACAACTGCACACTAGTTGACCTGAGAGCGGCTTTTGCTCAATATGAAAAAGAAAATAATACGGAGGACAAAGAATCCGGGATACTAACCAGCGACAGGGTTCACCTGAATGAAAAAGGAAACCAATTGGTAGCTGATGAAATGATAAAGGGCAATGCCAAACGGGGGGGAGGAAATAATCCCTGGAAGCTCTGAAATATTTTTGATCATGATAAGCAACATTATTTAAGACCGGGACATGTATTGCTACTTTCATCGACTGTTTCGCTAGCCGGTCCATTCATGTTCAACTCTTACCATCAGTAGCATTGCATCCGATAGCTATCGGAGTTTACCCAGGGAGAAGGGAAGGGGAAGAAGGGAGGGGAGAGGGGAGGAGGGAGGTCTCGCTTTTTTCAACGCCAGAGGAATACAGGTCGTTCGGATATTCGTTGTATCTATCGGGACTATTGAGCATTGCAGCTTATTTTTTTCAAACACCGATTCATGCGCAACAAAAATCACTTTCATTTTTTGCTGCAGATCATCCTAATATCCAATACACAGGGAGAATAGATTTTACCAATCCCAAACTTCCCGCGATTCTGGCAACCCGGAGTTTATATCAGCACGAAATTTACCGGACCTGATTGCGAGGTTATTTTAAACGATGAAGTGTTATGGGGAAAAAACCATAACTATCTTGAAGTGGTAGTAGATGGAAAAGCTGTTCGTCTCCAGACAAAAGCGAAAAGGGATACGATTAAAGTAGCACGAAAATTTATCAGCCGGTGAACATAGTTTGGTTATTTGTAAAAACACCGAAGCCAATATCGGTTATCTTGAACTGGTTGGCATCCGGTGTAAGCAATTGGTAAAACCTGTTGCCAAAGCCGATACGAAAGATTGAATTCATTGGCAATTCCATCACCTGCGGTGCAGGAAGTGACCTATCCGCTATCCCTTGTGGCAAAGGAGTATGGCATGACCAGCATAATGCCTACCTGAGTTATGGGGCTATTACCGCCCGAACATTAAATACGCAATATCATTTATCATCGGTCTCCGGCATTGGTCTCATGCACAGTTGTTGCAATATGAATATTATCATGCCGCCTGTGTTTGATAAGATCAGTATGCGCGATGATACAATCGCCTGGAATTTTAATAAGTACCAGCCCGATGTAGTGACCATCTGTTTAGGGCAAAACGACGGTATACAGGATTCGGCGGCTTTTTGTACTAACTATATTGCTTTTATTAAACAACTGCGGGGCTATTATCCAAAGGCAACGATTATTTGTTTAACCAGCCCGATGGCGGATGCTCTCTTTAGCTGCTTTTATGAAAAAGACATTAACGGCGATCGTGAATACGATGAATAAGAACGGGGATAAAAAAGTCACCAGTTATTTTTTCTCCAAGCAATATCATAATGGGTGTGATTATCATCCGGACCTGGCAGAGCATCAGTTAATAGCAAAAGAACTGGCAACATTTATCAGGAAAAGAATGAAATGGTGATGAATCAGTAAATTTCTTGGCTTATATATCAAATCAACGGAACTTAGGCAAAAAAAGAATGACTTATACTCCTTCAGACGACAGGTATAGTAAGATGCTCTACAACCGCTGCGGTAAGAGCGGGGTTTTACTGCCCGCTATTTCGCTGGGGCTTTGGCACAACTTCGGTTCGGTAGATGATTTTGAAAATGGACGGAGTATTATCCGCCGTGCATTCGACCGGGGTATCACCCATTTTGATCTTGCCAATAACTATGGTCCTGCTCCCGGCACTGCTGAAGAAAATTTTGGAAAAATTCTGAAACAGGATTTCACCGGCAACCTTCGTGATGAATTGATTATTTCAACTAAAGCGGGATATTTGATGTGGCCCGGCCCTTATGGTGAATGGGGCTCACGAAAATATTTATTATCAAGTCTGGATCAGAGTCTCAAACGGATGCAGCTGGACTATGTAGATATATTCTATTCTCATCGTCCTGACCCGGATACGCCGTTGGAAGAAACAATGATGGCATTGGATACTGCGGTAAGAAGCGGCAGGGCCCTGTATGCAGGTATATCCAACTACAAAGCACCGGAAGCAAAAAGAGCTATTGAGATTTTAAAACAATTGGGAACGCCCTGCTTAATTCATCAGCCAAAGTATTCGATGTTTGAAAGATGGGTGGAAGAAAGCCAGGTGATCACAGTTTGCTGGATGTTTTGGAAGAATCAGGTGTAGGTTGTATTCCTTTTTCTCCTTTGGCCCAGGGCCTGTTAACCAATAAATATTTGAAAGGGATACCTGAAGACTCAAGAGCTGCTAAAGTCTCATGGATTTTTAAAAATATCAGAAATAACAGAAGAGAGATTGCAACAGATCAGGGCTTTAAATGAAATAGCGAAGCAACGTAATCAATCTTTGGCGCAAATGGCATTGGCATGGCTGATGAAAGATAAACGCATTACCACTGTTTTGATAGGCGCCAGTTCAGTAGGGCAATTGGATGATAGTTTGGGTTGTTTAAATAATCTTGATTTTAGTTCTGATGAATTGAAAAGTATTGAAAGAGTATTAAACGATTTTATTTAACATGATTTGAATTGTAGGTTTCCTGTTCATGAAGTATGTATCTATTGGTTGGGGTAGAGAAGGCAGGCCAAAAGCAGCTACGCCTTTTTTTTCATAAAATTTCGTTTGTTATAATTCTTAAGTATAATTTATTGGCAATTTTATCTATTCATTGCCAGGTAATAATCGAAGCGTAAACAAAATTGCTCCCATTCAGAAAGCACTGTTAAGATTAACGCTAAGATTATTCTTATTGACCAGCGGCCACTTAATGATACATTTTTTACATTTATTGATATTAAAATGATTGCTTTGGTTTCAAATGAAAATTTGCTTTACCTTTTAGCCAGTAAAACCGGGATCGGGCAAGCCAGGAAGAGTTCAGATAGATTCATTGTTTTTCCAAGGTATTTTTTTCGTCTCAAAGTATGGACGTTAAAGAAATGGAAATACAACCTGGTATTATTTTAACCAGTTGCTTCATTCCGTAGACAAAAAAAATACCCCGGATAAATAAACACTACTCTTTTATAGTATATGTTCATCAATGAACCCAATTACAACCATATGAACAGAAGAACGGCCATACGTAATGTGATGATCATTTCCGCAGGAGCAGGCTTATTGCCTTCCTGTAGTAATAATGATAAAAGAGTTATTTCATTAAAAAATATTTCCATTACCGGTTCGCAGGAACAAATGCTGGCAGAGCTTACTGAAACCATTATGCCCAAAACAAAAAATTTTATTGGTGCAAAAGATCTGAAAACCCATGAATTTGTATTAACAATGGTAGATGACTGTACTTCCCCGGAAGATCAGGAAAAATTTACGGATGGGCTCAAAGCTTTTGATAAACTAAGCCACGATAAGTTTGGCCAGCTCTTTACCGGCTATACGGCCAAACAAAAAAAGAATCGCTGCTTGCTGATATTGAAAGTAAAAAAGATATACCTGAAGATGCGCTTGAATTTTATGGAACAGTAAAAAGATACACGGTTCAAAGTTTTACATCATCCAAAGAATATCTGACAGGTATAAGAAAATATAAAATAGTGCCGGGATCTGATTTCAAGGGCTGTGTGCCGATAGCCAATGACTGTAATACATTCAAATTAACATAAGACGGATATGGATGACAACAAAAATACATTTCGATGCGATTGTGATAGGCAGCGGTATGAGCGGTGGCTGGGCGGCCAAAGAATTCTGTGAAAAAGGATTGAAGACTTTGTTGCTGGAACGGGGCCGTGATGTAAAACATCTTAAAGATTATCCCACCACCAATATGTTGCCCTGGGAATTTAAACACCGGGGACAAGTACCTTATGAAATTGCCAAAGACAATCCTGTCATCTCACGATGCTATGCGTTCAGGGAAGATGCCATGCATTTTTTTGTAAAAGATAACGAGCATCCCTATGTACAGGAAAAGCCATTTGACTGGATACGTGGCTACCAGGTAGGCGGCAAAAGCATCATGTGGGCAAGGCAAACACAACGCTGGAGCGATTTTGATTTTGAAGGCCCTGCCCGCGATGGTTTTGCTGTTGACTGGCCGATCCGCTATAAAGATCTTGCGCCCTGGTATAGCTATGTAGAAAAATTTGCGGGTATCAGCGGCAATAAAGATGGATTGGATACATTACCCGATGGAGAATTTTTACCGCCCTGGGAACTAACCTGTGTGGAAAATTATTTTAAAGATACTGTTTCAAAAAATTATAATGACCGTCATGTTATCTATGCCCGCTGTGCACATATAACAAAACCAGAACCGATACATATTGAAGCAGGGAAGGGGGCAATGCCAGGCAAGAAACTTATGCCAGCGGGGTTGTCCCTTTGGCGGCTATTTCAATGCTAATTCCACTACTATACCCTGGGCGCAGAAAACAGGCAATTTAACCCTGCGGACACATTCTGTTGTTCATTCCATTATTTATGATGAAGAAAAAGGCAAAGCAACCGGAGTACGGATCATAGATGCCAATACCAAACAAGCCACAGAATATTTTGCACCGGTGATTTTTGTCAATGCAGGAGCCGTCAATACCAATCTGATCTTATTGAATTCGATATCGAAGCGTTTTCCCAATGGATTGGGAAATGATAATGGATTGCTGGGAAAATATTTTGCTTTTCATAATTACCGGGCAAGGATATCAGCAAAATATGACGGCATGCTGGATTTTAAAACAGAAGGCAGCCGTGCCACAGGAGCTTATATTCCGCGATTCAGGAATGTAAGAAAACAGGAAACGGATTTTCTGCGTGGTTATGCCACTACATTTAATGCAAACCGAAGCGCGGTGAATGCAAATGCGGAAGGATTGTTTGGTGAAGAGCTGAAAGATAAACTGATGGATACCACGGCTCCATTGGGTCCATGGAATATTGGCTCGCAATGTATGGGAGAAACCATTCCCAAAGAAACCAATTATGTAAACCTGGATAAAGACAAAAAAGATGAATGGGGTATACCGCTGATAAATTTCTCGGTTGCCTATGATGACAATGATGAAAAGATGATCAAAGATTTTATGGAGCAATATACAGAGATGTATGAGAAGGCCGGGTTTACAGATATAAAAGCAACTGACAGTAAGCAGGCCCCGGGTCTGGATATTCATGAAATGGGCGGTGTACGGATGGGTAAAGATAAGGAAACATCTTTACTCAATGAATGGAACCAATTGCACAATTGCCCGAATGTATTTGTATCGGATGGCGCCTGCATGACATCCACTTCCACACAAAATCCATCGCTTACATATATGGCCTTAACAGCAAGAGCGGCTAATCATGCAGTGGATTTATTGAAAAAAGGAAATTTAGTACCGGTTGTTACTAAAACGATCTTACAGAATAATAACTTTTCAACCAATTAATATATTCTGCAATGAAATTTCTTTTAAAGAACTGCAATTAATAAAAGGGATCAAATGAAGAAGTTTTTTTTACTCTTAATTTTTTTATCTCTTGTTACTACGGTAGGTTTTACCCAGGTACAAAGGATAAAAGTAAAAGGAAACAAGTTTGTAAATGAAAGTGGAGATACATTAGTATTTCGTGGTCTAAATACAAGCGATCCGGACAAACTTACCAGGGATGGCCATTGGAACAAAGAATATTTTACTGAAATAAAAAACTGGGGAGCCAATATTGTCCGCTTTCCCGTGCATCCACCTGCCTGGAGAAGGCGGGGACAGAAAGAGTATATGAAAATTCTTGATCAGGGAGTGTCATTTGCGAAAGAACTTGGCTTATATGTCATTATTGACTGGCATAGTATTGGCAATCTTCGTACTCAAATGTACCAGGCGCCTATTTATGAAACCACGCAAAAGGAGACATTTGAATTCTGGCGTACTATGGCCGGGCATTATAAAAACGAACCTACAGTTGCATTCTTTGAACTCTTTAATGAGCCCACCATTTATAATGGCCAGTTAGGAACATGCACCTGGGCGCAATGGAAAGAACTTTGCGAAGAAATGATCACGATTATCAGGGCACATGGTTGCCAGGCTGTCCCGCTGGTAGCAGGTTTCAATTGGGCCTATGATCTTACCGATGTTGCTTCAAATCCAATTAATAAGGAAGAGATCGGTTATGTAAGCCATCCTTATCCTATGAAAAGGAATAAGCCATGGGAACCTCAATGGACAAAAGATTGGGGCTTTGTTGCAGAAAAATACCCATTGATATTAACAGAGATTGGTTTTTGCGGAGCCAATGACCGTGGTGCACATATACCTGTCATCAGCGACGAAAGTTATGGTGATGCCATAACAAAATATACTGCCGAAAAAGGGATTTCTTATCTTGTTTGGGTGTTTGATCCGCAATGGGCGCCGTCTTTGTTTGATGACTGGAAATTTTCTCCAACAAGGCAGGGAAAGTATTTTAAGAAGGTATTGCAGAAAGCTGTAAAATCAACGGAATAAATTGCACTATATTGAAAATACAGTTGGCATAAGTTGGTTAAAGAGATTGACATGTTGCCTGACTTGTATTTTAAATTGTAAATCGGGAGCGTGGCTGGAATGAAACGAATGATAAAAGAAAATCCGGGAAGTTTCAGAACTAAGTCGAATATTTATTTTGAGCCTGATGATAAAAAATAAAATTGGAATATTGATTTAGTCATATATTTATAAATACCAAAATGGTATAGAATGACTTAAAAGTCAATTCTGATTCCCTGATTTAGTAGCTGCTGATGAAAGAATATAGTTTAAAGGTTGAGAGAGATTTGCTGCAACGCTTGCAACAAAATGATGAGCAGGCGCTCGCTGCTCTGATGAAGATGTACTATGCCAATCTGTATAATTATGCTTCCCGGTTTACCAAAGATGATGGCTTAATCAAAGATTGCATCCAGGAAGTCTTTATTAGTCTCTGGCAAAGAAGGCAAACTGCCGGGACAATTTTATCCCCCAGATACTATTTCCTTCGGGCAATAAAGAATAAGGTACTTAAATCTCTAGATAAGCACAATCGAAAAAATGTATCTTCTGAACTTTCATGAGGAATATGACTTCTTTCATGAATTCTCCATCGAACGGGTTATTATTGAAAAACAGATCTCGGAGGAAAAAGCTGAAAAGCTAAGTAAAACATTGAGCCTCCTGTCGAAACGACAAAAGGAAATCATCTATTTAAAATACTATCAATATCTAGACCATGGCCAGATTGCCGAGTTGATGAATGTCAGCAGGCAGTCAGTTTATAACCTCCTTCACGAGGCCATCTACAAGCTAAGGAGCCTGTGGCATGCAGAATTCGTAACACATTGAATCCTTGAATTAGTCTATCTCCCTCAGCAAAGGCCGGTTCAGGCTTAATAATTATTTTTTTAAAAAAACTTCCATAAAAACCAGTAGAATTCCTGAAACAGGGAACTCTATACATTATATATCATAGGGACTATGAAAGAATACCGGTTGTTCGATATTTCTGATTTTGTGATGGATGAGGATTTTATCCGGTGGGTTAACGGGAAAGAGAAGGCGGACAATGATTTTTGGAATAACTGGTTGCGTCAACACCCTGATAAACATATGGTTGTTGCTGAAGCAAGGCGAATTCTTGAATCAATCGGTACCGAACAAAAATCTTTCACTGACCAGGAAATACAGTATGAAATAGACCGACTGATTATATACTATTAAGGAACAGTAGGAAATCCCAACTATTAGCCCCAACAGTAGTTCAGCAGGAAATGGTGGTATGCTGCGGCAGCTACCGTAATGCTGGCCATCGCAGCTACAACTGTTTTATGTTTTGAATAGTAAGACGAATAGCTAACAAAAATTTCGCTACGCATCTATAACTCCATCCAAAGGGCTTATCGAAAATATCAATACTTCTGAAAAGACAATTACTTTAAACTTCCAGATGGAAGTACCGTTGATTTAGCTCCTCACAGCCGCATTGGTTATGCCAATAATTTTGACAGTGCTGAAACAAGAGATATTTATTTATCAGGGGAAGCATTTTTTACAGTCACAAAAAACCCTGGTCGGCCTTTTCGGGTTTTTTCCAATGAAATTGTAACTAAAGTACTTGGCACAAGTTTTAATATTCGCTCATTTGAAAAGGATACCGTAATACAGGTTACAGTCGTACAGGTAAGGTGAGTGTTTATTCCCAAACAGCACTGGGAACTGATGTAAAAGCAACCAGCACAACCCAACCATCTTGGCGGGATCATTCTAACTCCCAACCAGGAGGTAGTTTACCAGAAATCAAAAGAAAAATTTCAGAAAGTTTTGTTCGGTCGTCCCGAAAGTGATATTTCCTGAAACTCCCAGAACAAACCATGTTGTATGAAGATGTTTCCCTTGAAAAAGTTTTCAGGGAAGTTGGTAATAATTATGGGATCAGCATTGTGTATGACAATGATATCTACTGAAAAAATGTACTGTAACTGCTGACCTGAGAAAAGAATCTTTTTACAACCAGCTTATGCTTGTTTGCAAAGCCATAGGCGCCAGTTATGAAATAATAGACGGGCAGATTGTGATTCAGCAATGCTCAACTAATTGTTTAATAGAACTTTTTATATGAGAGTAATTATTATGGTGGCACAGTCACTTAGCGCCGTGTTGTTATTTGAATGTTCCTTAAAATTTGCTGAACATGTTTATTAATACGTTTGCTTAAAAACCAAAATAGTGCCATTATGAAAAAAAATAATGTGCTCAGGCAATCCGCCTTCTGCTTGCCAAAGGATTGCTGTTTTTAGTGTTATTAATTTGCTGCTCAAAGTTCTCTATGCCTATCCAGGCAACGGGGAAGATGTTCTGGACAAGAAGATAAGTCTTGTTATTGAACAAAAAGAAGTAAAAACCATCTCTCGTGAAATCAGCAAGCTGGCTGAAATTAAATTCGTGTACAGCTCGCAAAGGATCCCCTGCAAGAAAAAGGTATCTATCCTGGTTTATGATAAAAAACTGGGTGATGTACTGAATTCCTTATTTGTGCCGCTGGATGTATTGTATTATGTAGCCGGCAACCAGATTGTATTAATGAAGAAAGGAGATGAGAAAGAGAGCCTTGATAAGTTGAAGAGATCAGTTCCGGCTGACAAGGTCTCCATTAGATATCTTTTATAAAACAATTACCGGGAAAGTTACCAATGAAAAAGGAGAGGGCCTTTCAAATGTTTCTGTATTAGTGAAAGGAACCGGAAGAGGAACCACTACCAATTCAGATGGAAGTTTTTCCATTAATGCCGAAGTAGGAGAAACGCTTGAGTTTTCAATGGTTGGTTATACTTTATGCTGAAGCAATAGGCCATGAATCGAATACTATCTCGATGCAGCTTGATG
This sequence comes from uncultured Actinomycetota bacterium, assembly GCA_963746025.1. Lineage (GTDB taxonomy): Bacteria > Actinomycetota > Actinomycetes > Propionibacteriales > Propionibacteriaceae > Microlunatus. Next base: position 391,778 of record CAVUZU010000003.1, on the reverse strand, counting down.
TCTGCCATTTCAAATATTGATGAAGTGGTGGTGGTAGGTTATGGTACACAAAAACGCACGATCAGTTACGGGTGCCGTTTCCAGTGTAAACGGTAAAACGATTGAATGAACTTCCTGTACTAAGTATTTCCCAAGCATTACAAGGACGTGTAGCCGGCGTTCAGGTAACGAATAATGGAAGCCCCGGTACATCAGCCGATTGTGCGTATCAGGGGTATCAGTTCTATTAGCTTTGCTTCTGATCCGTTATATGTTGTTGATGGATTTCCTACAGGTGACCTTGCAACAATTGATATAAGAGATATAGAATCTGTTGATGTATTGAAAGATGCCTCTGCTGCCGCCATCTATGGTTCAAGAGCTACAAATGGTGTAATCATGATCACTACTAAAAAAGGAAGAAGAGATGGCAAAGTGCATGTAAGTCTTGATTCATATTATGGTACACAGGAAGTAACAGAGAGGCTTGACCTGTTAAATACAGCAGCAATTCAAACAATATGCACTTGCTTACAGGGGTAGCCAGGTGCCAGGCCGACTTACGCCACCTGACGATTAATCAGCCAATATATGCCGGGTGCTACTCAAACCTATGGCCAAACCAATACCGACTGGCAGGATGCTTATTTTAAAAATGGCAACATGACCCAGCATAATATTGGTTTGAGTGGCGGAAATGAAGTATCCCGTTTTTATGCTTCTGCTGGTTTTATGGATCAAAAAGGTACTGCTCCAAGTGTTGGTTATCGCCGCTATAATTTTCGCATTAACTCAGATCATGTTATTAGTAAAGTGTTCACCTTTGGTGAAAATTTATATGTTGCATATGGTGACCAGGCTTATGACAATAATGAAACAGGTTCCAGAACCAATCTGGTAATGTGATCAGGATGATGCCACATATTCCAGTTTATGATCCAACTTCTAATGGTGGATTTCAGAGGTGTGAATGCTATTTTGGATGGTGGCGACCCTACAAATCCGGTAGAAGATGCTGCATTGAAAAATCCTGGCAACAGAAGAACTGCAAAGATTTTAGGAACTGCTTTCCTGGAAATAAATTTCACTAACTGGCTAAAATTCCGTTCAACTTTTGGTGTTGACTATGCCAATGGATTAGATTACCGCTTTTCAGCCTATTTTCAATGATAATGGAGCTATTGCCGGTTCAAGTGCAACACAGGCTACTATTACAAATAACCGCGATGTTTCTACTGTATTGTTATATACTGAACAACTTTCATTTGACAAAACTTTTGGAAATCATCATATCAATGCGATTGCCGTTTATGAACAACAGAGCCAAAAAACAAAGCAGGAAAATGGCAAGGGTAACCAGGCATCCAATGATCTTAAAACATTAAACAATGCCACCAATGTATCTGTTCAAACACTGATTGGTGAAAACACATTGATATCCTATCCTTGGCCGTGTGAATTATGATTTTAATGGCAAATATTTGTTAAGTGCTGCTGTTCGCCGTGATGGTCTTTCTGTTTGGGCACCTGGCAAAAAATGGGCAACTTTCCCTTCTGCTTCTGTAGGCTGGAGAATTGACCAGGAAGATTTTATGAAAAGTCAGACGAATATTTCTGAGTTAAAATTAAGGGTGGGTTATGGTGTTACAGGTCTTAACGGCTGGTGTTGGGCAATACTCCCTGGCTAGTAAGTGTTGCATCGAACAGTGCTTATTATCCTTTTGGTAATTCATCTACCGGTGGCCCTGCTTCTTCTATCCAGAGCTTCGGAAACAAGGATCTGGAATGGGAAAAAACAAAGCAGTTAAATATTGGCCTGGACCTCGGATTGTTGAAAAACAAGGTCACTTTGTCTGCTGAATATTTTAAGCGTAAAACTGATAATCTAATTTTAAGTGTACCTCTTCCTCCTTCTTTTGGGTTATATTAACAGCTACAGTATCGCAAAATGTGGATGCTATGAAAAACAACGGTTTTGAAGCGCAATTGGGATATAATGAAAGGGAAGGCGATTTTAAATGGAATGCCAGTGCTAACATAAGTGTTATTACAAATGAAGTAACAAGATTAGCTGAAGGTGTTACAAATATTGAGGCAGGAGCGACGCGGATTTTGGTGACTAACAATATTACCAATACAGCAGTTGGCCAACCTATTCAATCCTTTTATGGCTGGGTAGTAGAAGGTATATTCCAGGATGCTGCAGAAGTTAGCAGGTCATGCTAACACAAACTGCATGCAACAGCTCGCCGGTGATCTTAAATTTAAGGATATGAATAAGGATAATGTGATTGATGCTAATGACCGCCAGTTTTTAGGAAGCTTTATTCCTAAATTTACCTATGCATTCAACCTGGGAGCCAATTATAAGAACTTTGATGCATCTGTTTTCTTCCAGGGTGTACAAGGCAATAAAATATATAATGCCACCCGTGTTATTACTGAAGGTATGGTTCGTTTCTTTAATGCCGGCACACAGTATTGAATGCATGGACCCCTACAAATACGAATACTAATATTCCACGCGCTATTTCTTCCGATCCAAATGGAAATGCCCGTACTTCTAACCGTTTTCTTGAAGATGGTTCTTATCTGCGCTTGAAAAATATAATGTTAGGTTACAATATTCCTGACTGCGTCTTTGCAGTCGTTGACAAAAGGAGTGGTAAGCAACTTACGGATTTATGTTTCGGCTCAAAACTTCTGACCTTTACAAATTATAGCGGATATGATCCGGAAGTAGGTAACAGAACACCAAGTTCATCATTAACCAATGGAATCGACTTTGCTGTTTATCCTCAGCCAAAATCTTTCCAGGTGGGATTCAGGCAAATTTTTAATGTAAACATCAAGTCAACTTTTATTAAAATACAGTATATGAAACGAAATATTAATAAACTGGCTATGGCGATTCTCCTGGCCTTTGCGCAGTTCGGGCGAGAGTTCGGCGTCTGCCGATTGCGCGGCGAGATAGTCCTCCGCGATCGAGTCGAGCCTCGCGTCCCGCAACTGGGCGAGAAACTCCCGCTCCTCGCGCGATGTCGGCGGCCGTCGCGAGGCCGCATGCGGAGCCCGCCGTCAGCAACACGGCGATCGTCGCCAAGCGCCAGGCGAGCGACGACAGCGGAGTTTTCAGAAGTCGTAGAGGAGTCGAATCCATTCGGTGACGTCAGCCGGCGGTGAGCGAACGGAAAGAGGTCGGCGCCTGCCGGCGCGACCTCTCCGTTGTACTTCGCCGGTCGTCGACTCGTCGAGCGACCTGTCAGCGGTGCAATGGCCGCTTGGTTCACTTCGTCAGAGCGAAATCGATCTGGCCACCCTCGGGCGTCACGGTCTGAGTCAGCGTGGTGTCGGTGTTGTATTTCGTCGGAATATACATCTCCATCGCCGGCTCGTTCGATCCCGGGTTGTCCGTGTTGACTTTGCCCGGCACGACGCGGGTCGCGCGGATCTCCACCTTCTTCTCGCCTGGCGTCGCCTGCATCGTGTAGATGCCTCCCGAGATGCGGGCTGGTCGTCGACAGCGCGGTCGGATCGGTCGGGATGAAGACGATGTCGCCCTTGACGACGGGCGTCCCTTCAAAGGTGACGGGCGCCTTTCACGGGGACGGTATCAGGGCCGGCAGGCTCGCACCCCGCGAGCGAAAGGATCGCGAACGAAAGCAGGGCAGCGACGAACCAGGAACGCTTCAAGGCGAGGATCCCTTCAGGCAGGGAGAACGATGCAGGAAAGGCACGGCAGGGCGAGCGAGCGAAGCAGTCTTCGCCCGCTCGCGACCGAGGAAAGCGGCAGAGGGAAGCGCTACGGAAGCTGGAGCGACTCGCTGCCGTTGATCGAACCGGCCGGGCGCCACGTCAGGATGTCGATCGTCTCCCCAACGAACCGCGTCGACGCGTCGCCCAGGAGGACGTTCACGCCCCCCGAGTGCCAGCTTCGGGCATAGTTTCGCGTGTCGTCGGTTCCGGACAGCGAAGTGCAGGGCGCCGGGACGAACGTGGTCGACGTGCAGGCGTAGTGGCGATCGGGCAGATTCGTGTTCGGCGCTTCGAGCGTCGTGAAGCCGAAACCGCCCCAGCGGGCTCCGCCCCAGTAGGCGCCTGCGCCGCCCCATCCGCCGTCGCCCGGTCGTCGGATGCTTTCGCCGGCGATGACCGTATTCGAGGTGCCGTCGGTGATGCTGGCCATCGTCCGCTTGGAATAGGGATAGCAGAACCCGTTCGTCGCCGTCGCGAAGTACATGATGTTGTTGCCCGAGCAGAGGACGTAGTTCCCGGCGAACCCGTACCCTCCTGACGGCAGGCCGCCGTTCGCCCCGACCGCCGGCAATTGACCGTCCGACGGACAAAGGAAGCCGGAGATCTCCTTGTCCTTGATCCCGACGGCGACGTCCATGATCCACTGGGGGTTCTGCGTCTCGTAGGCGTCGAGCATCGGCTGCTGTTCGATGAACGGCAGCACGCGCTGCATCCAGGAGTCCCGCTTCCGCGTGATCAGCGTCGCGGCATCTTCGGCCCAGGCGTACGGAAACTTCTTGTGGGTGTCGTGGTAGTTGTGACTCGCCATGCCCGACTGCTTGAAGTTGTTGCGAGCACGACATGCGGTTGGCCGCTTCGCGGGCCGCCTGGACCGCGGGCAGCAGCAGCGCCACCAGCACGCCGATGATGGCGATGACGACCAGCAGTTCGACCAGCGTGAAGCCCCCGCGACGGGCGTCGGATCGTCGTGCGGAAGACCCGGTCGGCGACGGCGGCGCCGAGCCGGGTTTCGCTTGCGCCGAGGCGTGAAGCATTGGCGCCGAGGGTGGAAGGAACCGGGCGGACGTGAGCAGGAGCATGCGAACCTCTCCGAAAACGGCGATGAACCGATGAAAGACGGTCGGTTTCCGCTCACGAACCGTGAGACGGGAAATCGCGAATCGTCGGCAGCGCTTCCCGAGGGAAACGGGCTGATCGCTCCGGAATCCCAACGGGAATTACGGTCCCGCTAGAGTTCGAGCGACGACGATTCAGGTGGAGAGGTATGTCTTCTCATAAAGGAGCCGTTTTGCCGGGTCAAGCGAATTCGGACGATGAAATCGATTCCGCTAAGGAGAATCGTCGCCTTCCTTGGACCGTGACTATCCCCTTCGTAAGGGATGTGTTGTATGCATCAGAGGTCTCCGTTCGGATCACGTGATTCCGGTTCGACGGGTTCAATATCGAAGAACTAGAATGCGATGGTTGCTGCTCGCGTCGCAAGCCGGTTTCGACGGCTTCTTTCACATAAACCGTCGTGGCGCCTTTCAGGCGACGGCCTGCGAGACTTGCAGCCAGGTCCAGTACAGAATCGCCCCGACGCACGCGAACAGGAATAGCGTGTAGAGGATCACGACCGCCGACCAGAAGACCTTCATGACCGGCGAGAACTTCCGGCAAATGAAGATCAGCGGGATCCCGAAGATCGCGAAGACGAAGAAGCACGACAGCAGCACCAGGACGGGACTGTCCGCGTTACTTCCGCCACTGCGGATCGTCGGCGCGAAGGCGTCGGTCGCGGAGCCAGTCGCGACCGCTGGATCGACCAGGGCATCGGCGATTCGGGCGTCGGACGGTCGGCTCACGAGCCAGCTTCCGGCGAGAGGCGATGGCGAACGAAAGGAGCGTCAGTCATGGCGCTGATCCGACTGGCGTTGTGCCACTTCCTGGCTTGCCCAGCAGTGCAGGGTTCCGAAAGCGATGCTGAGATTCCGGGGCGTTCGCCACGATGCAGAACGCCCCTTCGTGTCGATCGCATTCAATAGAACGTCGAACTCTGCCCGCCGCACTTCGCCCTGGGCAAGCCAGCAGTGGCACACAGGCTCCTGCCTAACGTGTGAGACCGGACCCGCAGCGACGGATCCGGCCCCACGATTGTCGACCGACGGCGTCTCGTCAATCAGCGCCGACGACTGCGAAGGCGCCGTCAGTCCAAGCTCACCGTCACCGTCTTGCGCTCCGTGTAGGCCTCGAGGCCCTCTTCGCCCAGCTCGCGGCCGATGCCGGACATCTTGAAGCCGCCGAACGGCGCGGCGGCGTCGAACACGTCGTAGCAGTTGACCCACACCGTGCCGGCCCGCAGCTTGGCGGCCAGGCGGTGGGCCTTGGCGATGTCGCGCGTCCAGACGGCGGCGGCCAGGCCGTAGTTCGTGTTGTTGGCCCGCTCGACGATCTCGTCGACGTCCTTGAACTTCAGCACGCCAGCACCGGGCCGAAGATCTCTTCGCGTGGCGATCGTCATGTCGTCGGTCACGCCGGCGAACAGCGTCGGCTCGATGAAGTAGCCCTCGTCGCCGATGCCGCTTGCCGCCGGTGACGCACTTGGCGCCTTCCTTCTTGCCGTAGCTCGATGTAGTTCAGGATCTTGTCGAACTGGGCCTTGTCGACCTGCGGGCCTTGCTCGGTTTCCGGATCGAACGGATCGCCGAGCTTGCGGTCTGTGTTCATCGCCGCCAGCTTGTCGACGAACTTCGTCGTGGACCTTCTCCTCGACGAACAGCCGGCTGCCGGCACAGCAGCACTGGCCCTGGTTGAAGTACAGGCCGAAGTGCGGCGCCGTCGACGGCCGCGTCGAGGTCGGCGTCGGCGAAGACGATGTTCGGGCTCTTGCCGCCGAGCTCGAACGTGAGCCGCTTCAGCGTCTCGGCGGCGTCGCGCATGATGATCTGCGCGGTCGTGCCTTCGCCGGTGAACGCGATCTTGTCGACGCCCGGATGCTTGACGATCGCGGCGCCGGCCGTCGGGCCGTAGCCGGGGACGACGTTGATCACGCCGTCGGGAATGCCGGCCTTCTGCGCCAGCCGCGCCATCCGCAGGCAGGTCAGCGGCGTCTGCTCGGCCGGCTTCATCACGATCGTGCAGCCGGCGGCCAGCGCCGGGCCCCACTTCCAGGCCGACCATCAGCATCGGGAAGTTCCACGGAATGATCTGCCCGACGACGCCCACCGGCTCGCGCCGCGTGTAGCGTGAAGTAGTTGCCGCGGACCGGAATCGTCTGGCCGTGAATCTTGTCGGCCCAGCCGGCGTAGTAGCGCAGGCAGTCGATCACCAGCGGCAGGTCGGCCGCCGCGCGAGTCGCGGATCGGCTTGCCGTTGTCGAGCGTTTCGAGCGCGGCCAGCTCGTCGGCTTCTTCTTCGATCAGGTCGGCCAGCTTGTACATCAGCCGGCCGCGATCGCGGGCGTCCATCTTCGACCACGGCGCCGCTGTCGAACGGCTTCGCGGGCCGCCTTCGACGGCCAGGTCGACGTCGGCCTTGTCGCCTTCGGCCACCTCGGCGATGACTTCTTCGGTCGCCGGATTGAATCGTTTCGAACGTCTTGCCGCTGGCGGCCGGCACCCACTTGCCGCCGATGAAGCATTCGGTCTGACGAACCTGCGGACGCCTTCGTCGGTCGATCGACGACAGCCATGGAGGCCTCCAGATCGGAGAGGGGAGAGAGCGTCGAACGCAGGCCGGATGCGGCGATCCGAGCGGAATCGTGCGCGAGCAGACCCGGCGATCTACGCCTTCATCCTACCGCTTCGGAGTCGTCAGAGGTCGCGAAAGATATCGCTAATGTCTGGGGCGTCGCCGTGAGTGACGCTAACGGAGCCGACTCGCTGCGAGATCGTCTTTCGGTCGATGACCGGGCACGCGTCCGTCGCACTCTGGCTGCGTATCTGCCCGATCGCAACGAAGTATCCGATCCAGACGTGGCGGTTCGTATTGACCAGACTGTTACACCGTTTGCAAACAGCGAAAAGGTTCCAGTCATCGAGATTCTGCTTGTCGTAGTCTGCATGATGCACGCTCAAGCGATAGTTCAATTCTTCCTCGGTCGCTGGCACCAGACACTGCAGCGTCCCGATGTCGGACGCGCGATTTTAGAGAGCGACTGAAGCCGGGCGGGTATTTCTGGTCAGATAGCCCGCCTTGACAATTCGGATTTTTCTCGCCTGACAAAGCCTTGGCGATTTGAGTCGCCATTCTTTGTCCTCGCAGACGCGTTGCCTCTCTGGCGTGCCGCCTCTCGCATCTCGGTCGTCCATGCAGCAGCGATCTTTCTACCGACGCCGGGACGCTTTCTGCCTCGCGTCGTCGGTCTCGGCTTGCCCTGAGGGCAGCGCTCATTTTCGCCGTATGCTCCTTCGTCCGTTCATAACTCGGCTTGCAGGTACGACAAGCGAAGCCTTCGGACTCATGGGACCGCCACAGAGCGGACATGGACATTTCTTGTTTGGCATAGCCTTCATTCGTCGACAGGAATCCGTCGCTGAGCGAGGAGACGCAGTCCTACGCCGGCAGTTCGACCCTGTAGAGCGTCTTCCCCTTCAGATCGCTCATCTCGACGGTCAGCATCTCGGGCGTCGCGGTCGCGAGCGTGAAAGTGGCGCCGGTCGGCTGGGGGCCGCCCCCGACGAGTTGTCCGATCGGGCGATCGTCGTCCGCGGGCAGCCAGGCGTGGCGGTGCGTGTGACCCGAGACGACCAGCTTCACGCCCGCATCGACGAGCGACTGCTGCCACGCCTCGCGGCAGGGCTTGCTGTACGTCCAGGGCGGACCGTAGGGTTCGCGATCCTGCCACCACAGCGGAATGTGGCAGCAGAGGATCTTCGTGCGGGGCCGCGCGGAACCAGTCGACCTGCGTCGCTTCCTGCAGCCACTCCGCCTGCCGTCGCCGCATGGCCGCGAACCCGGCAAGTCCGGCGAAGACGGGATGGTCGTCGGGCTTGTCTTCGCCCGTATCCATCACCAGCACGGCGACGGGCCCGCTGCGGAAGGCGTAGTAGTATCGATCGTCCGGCGCCGCCCGTGAACTTCGACAGCGACCGCGCGGCAGGCCCGCGGACATCATGGTTGCCCCTCGCATACGCGAGCGGCCACTGATCGGCGATGGCGAGTCCGCCCGGGCAGAGATACTGGTTCGCCATCTTCGCTTCGTCGTAGACGTCGTTCGTCTGATCGCCGTTCCACAGGACGAAGTCGGGCGCCGCATCGAGCGTCCTGTGATGAAGCGCCGCGATCGTCTCCTGATTCTCGTGCGTGTCGTTCCAGATCGCGAAACGGGTCGTGGCTCTCTGCGGCGCCAGCGTACGGAACGTGCGTTGCGAGGAACTCTCTGTCTCGCCGCGGACGATCTTGTAGGCGTTCTGAAAGTCGATCGCGGTGGCGCTGACGCGATAGTCCACGCGCACGCCGGCGGGCAGGGCGGGAAGCCGGAACTTGAGGACGTGCGAATCGTAAGGCAGCAAACCCGCCGACTCCGCGTCGACCCGCTGCCATTCGCCCTCGCCGCCTGCTTCGTCCTGACGGACGCGAATCTCTGCGAAGCCCGTCGCCGGACCGTTGACCGCCTGCAGGATCGTCATCGCGTCAGGCGCCGGCCCGCTCACCACGGGCGAACCGTTCAGCAGCGGAGCGTTCGGTGTTTCCGTCGCCGCGTCGGTTCCTGAGCGTCCGCCGTCGGCGCATTCGTCAGGAAGGGCGTCGCGGCGGAAGCGGCGAGGGCGGTCTGCAGGAAGTCACGTCGTCGCATCGTCAGGAACCTCGAACGCAGCAGGTGAGATCAGGAGGACGATGGTGATCTTGGGGACGAGCTGCTCGATCCCGCCCCGGACGTTGAGTGCGGAGGGGAATTCGTTCGGGCTCAGCGAAGCCGAGGATCAGCGCGTTCGTGAGTTGCTCTCCTGGGCCACGAGTCGTGGCTCCTCCAGCATGAGGACCGCTGTCCCATGGCCAGCGGGACAGTAGGATCGGCCTCGAGCCTGTGTGCGTCCGGGTGAGGAGTGGCGTCGATGAAGATCAGTCCCGCGAAGATCAGCTCGCCCGATGCATGATCATCCCGAGATCGAGGTGCACCCGGTCACGGCGGACCGGTGGGGGACCTGGTCGAGTTCTTCGAGCGCAAGGGTCCGCGCGGTGGCACACCGATGCCGGGCTCGTGTTGGTGCATGGCCTGGCGGGAGGAGCAGGGCCCTCGGCCGCTGCGCAAGGCCGCGTTCAAGTCCGCCGTCGACGCCGGCCGGCCGATCGGGTTGCTCGCGTACGCCGACGGCCGCGCGGTCGGCTGGGCCGCGGTGTCGCCTCGTGCGGACCAGCCCCGGCTGGAACGCTCCCGGCAGTACGGCCCGCTGCCCGGGGACGAGAACGTCTTCGCGATCACCTGCTTCTACGTCCCGCCGCAGGCCCGCGGCACCGGCATCGGCACGGCGCTGCTCAACGCGGCGATCGACTACGCCCGCGGCTGCGGCGCCTCCGCCCTGGACGCCTTTCCCAAGACCGATGCGGCTCCGCATGTGGCGTCGACCAGGCGGGCCGAGGAGAACTACAGCTGGATGGGCCGCCGATCGTCCTACGAGTCGCGGGGCTTCGTGACGATCCGGGAGGCCGGCAAGCGGCTGGTGATGCGCCTCCAGTTGGACGGCCGCTGACCGTCGCTAGCACCCTCCTAGGGTCAGGCGACGCCGCGGACCCGGAAGTTGCGCCAGCGCACGTCCAGACCCTGCCCGCTGAGGGATCGGCTGCGACCGTTCCGGATCGGCAGCATGGTCCAGATGCCGAAGCCGAGGCAGAGCCGTTCGGGGGATCAGGGTGCCTTCGGCCCGATAGACGGTGTGGCCGTCGACGGTCCAGGTCGCGGTCGAGTTGGCCGCGTCGAGGGTGATCTCGCAGGTCCGCAGCCGGGTGAAGTCGTCGCCGAAGTCCTCGTAGGGCGATTCGATCACGTGATAGAACGGGTCCGCCGCTCCCCAGGCCCCCAGTTGCTCGTGCAGTGCGAGGACCCGGGTCGAGGTGCCGCAGACGGCGAACACGCGCCGGCTCACCTCGAAGTCGAAGACGTGGAAGGCGGCCATCGCCCGGCGGTAGTCCGTCGGGTCGCCGCCGAGGTTCTCGATCGCCAGATCGACGGCGAAGGTGGCCTGCCGATCCTTCGGCAGGTCGAACCGACCGGTCGAGAAGATCAAATACTTCGGGCTGTCGCCGGTCTGGAACTCGTCGTCGGCCAGCGAGAACCGGGGGATGGTGACGCGCACCTCGCCGTCGCCGACGGTCACCCTCGCCGCGGGATCGATCGGCAGGTGGACCTCTCCGCCCGGCAGCGGCATCGGCATCGGGGTCCACCGGGCCGGGTCGAGTTCCGGCCCGCGGAGGTCGTCGTACGTGGTGAAGCCTTCATCGGCGGTCATGATCAGTCTCCTTTCGCAGCTACTCACTGAGCAGACCCCCGCCGCCGCGGAAACGTGACGAGCCGGCTAGCCGAGCCGTTCAAGATCAGCTTCGTCGAGCCGCAACGATGCCGCGGCGACGTTCTGCCGGAGATGCGAGATCCGGGTGGTCCCGGGCAGCGGAACGACGGACTGCCCCGCGAGCCGACCGCGATGGTGGACCCAGGCCAGGGCGAGCTGGCCGGGAGCCACGCCGTACCGGGCCGACAGCTCACGCACCAGCTCCGCCCGACTGGATCCGGAGTCCTGGTTCAGCTCTCCGTGACCCAACGGCGAGTGCGCGACCAGGGTGATGCCGAGCTCGGCCAGCACCGGCAACATCGACTCGACTTCGCGCTGGGACAGCGACCACTCCTGTTGGACGGCCTGGATCGGGTGCACCGCGTGCGCCCGGCGGATGTCGTCGACGGTGACGTTGGACAAGCCGAGGCCGCGGATCTTTCCGGCCCGGCGCAGCTCGGCCATCGCCGCCACGGTCTCCTCGATCGGCGTCTGTCGCTGCGATGGTGCAGGTAGTAGAGATCAACAGCCTCAACCCCCAGCCGGCGCAGGCTGCCCTCGATCGCGGTCCGGACCGTGGCCGGGTCGGCTCGGACGCTCCAGTCGTCGAAGCGGCCCGACGGACCCCAATAGACCCCGAACTTGGTGCACAAGATCAACTGATCACGATGGGTCGCGATCGCCCGGCCGACCACGTCCTCGTTGCCGTACATCTCCGCGGTGTCGATCAGGGTGACGCCGGCTTCGACCGCCGTTCGCACCAGGGTCGCGGGATCGCGGTCGGGCTCGCCCCAGCCCTCGTCCCGCAGCCGCATCAGCCCCAGCCCCTGCAACGGAGCCTGCCCGGCACCCCAGAGCGCGTCATCAACCATGCACCGGACCCTAGGACCTCAACAGGACCTGAAGTCAACGTGTGGGTGCGGAGGCGGGCTGAGGCGGAGATTGTCCTGTCGGACCGAGCGCAGGCCCAAATTCCTTGTGTCTTTTGTCACAAGCTGCTTATCGTTCTGGTGTGGGATGGCTGGTGATCGGATATGTGGTCTTCGCCGGCCTGTTGTTGGGACTGGCGGCCCTCTGGTGGGCTGCGAGCCGATGGCTCCGGCGCCGCCGGGTCGGGCTCGACTCGGGAACTGGTCCGTCCGATGACGACCTGATCGAACGGGTCGCCGAGGCGGTACGACAGCGGGCCGAGCATCGCCGAAACGTGTCCGCACTCCGGCATCAGTGCGGGATCCCGATCGAACGGCTGGCCGCAGACCTACGCCGGCTGCGCCGGATCATCGCGGCCGACGCCGTCTCCTCCGCCGCCCACCAGGTCGGCAACCGGCTGGCGTACGACCGGCTGCTGACGCAGTGCTGCGCGATGCTCGGCATCGTGCACGAGCTGGACCGGGAGACCGCCGGCCACGACCGCGACATCGAACGGCTCCGGGTCGAGGCCGAACTCGAACGCGCCGGCCTGATCCTCTCCACCGGCTACGGCCGCGCCGCCTGACCTCACCTGAAGCCGACCGATCCGAAATAGGTGCTCCTGGGCCAGATGATTCAGACGATGCGATCGCCGCCCTATTTTCAGGCCAGGAACGGGCCCCAGCAGGTGGGACTGCGGCTTGTCAGAACTGAGGCTTGCTATAGCAAGCCTCAGTTCTGACAACTCGGCGTTAGGCGAGGAGGTCGGAGAGGCGGCTGCGGATGGGGTTCAGTTCGGACCAGTCGCGGGAGGGGTGGACGCGGTTGGTGAGGAGGACCAGGACCAGGTCGCGGCTCGGGTCGATGGTGATCGAGGTGCCGGTGTAGCCGGTGTGGCCGATCGCCCCTGACTCCGCGAGCCGCCCCATGAAGCCGGTCTGTCCGATCCGGAATCCCAAGCCCTGTTGGAAATCCGGGTTGAGGCCGTCCGGCAGTTGCGGCCGGGCCATCTCGGTCAGCGTCTCGGGACTCAGGCCGAGACCAGTCTCGCCGCCGCGCAGGCCGGTCAGCACAGCGCGGCCGAAGATCAACAAGTCGCTCGCCGGGCCGAACAGTCCGGCGTTGCCCGCGATGCCGCCGAGCGAGGCGGCGTTCTCGTCGTGGACGATGCCGCGGCTGTCCTGGGCCGGCTCCTCCGGCCCGGCCGGCGCCAGGTCCGGTGACCAGGCGATCGGGCGCATCTCGGTCGCCGCGATCCGCTCCCGCTCGATGCCGGCCGCGAGCGGACGGTAGCTGGTGGCCATCCCCAGCGGGCGGCAGATCCGTTCGACCACCGCCTGCCCGAGGTCGAATCCGGTCAGCGCCTGGAACAGCAGGCCGAGGTTGAGATAGCCGACGCAGGAATAGCAGAACCGGGTGCCGGGCTCGGCCTCGAGCGGCGAGTTGAGCACGGCCCGGACCCGGGCGTCGAAGTCGGATCGCTCCCAGAGTCGCTGGATCGCGGCCAGCCCACTGGTGTGGGTGAGCAGCTGCCGGACGGTCACCGCGGATCGCTGCGGGTCGGTCCAGGCCTGGAGATAGTTGCCGACCGGTGCGTCCAGCTCGAGCTCGCCCTGCTGCACCAGTTGCATGATCAACACGGCGGTGAAGAGCTTGGTCACCGAGGCGAGGTCGTACCAGGTCTCGGAGGTCGCCGCGGCTCGCTGGTCGTCCGACACCCGGGCGCCGGCCAGGTCGGCGTACCGGTAGCTGTCGCCGACCGCGAAGATCTCCCGGTCACCGCCGCGGTCCACGCCGCACACGGCACCGGGAAAGAGCGGACGGGGATGAGCGGCGATCCCGCTGCGGAGCAACCGGGCCAGCGGTTCGGAGTCCATGAAATCGACCCTATCCGGACGAGTCGCGGTCCTGCGTTCAGCCCGCGTCGACCTCGCGGAGCACGTCGGGATCGGCGCAGCCGCCGGCGAACCCGGCGATCCGGCGCCGGATGTCGCGGCCCAGCAGCCAACTGCCGATCGGATGCAACAGTGGCCGCAGCCAGGAGGGCCGGCAGCTGAACGTGTATTTCCAGGTCGCCTCGGTGCCGCCCTGGCCGTCGGACACGAATCGCCAGCCACCGCCGAAGGTCTCGAAGAACCAAGGGCCGCGATCCATCGTCATGCCGACGTTGCCGACGTCCCGGCTCGGCGTCGGCGGGGCGTAGGAGACGTACCGGCTGATCATGGAAAGCCCGTGCCAGGACCGGGTGAAGGTCAGGACGCCGCGGCCGGCCCGGGTCGCACCGTCCAGGAAGTGCTGCCGCCGGATGAACGGATCCCAGCGCAGCCGGGTCTCGCCGGTCGTCTGGGAGACGGCGAACGCGACCGCCGGACTCACCGGAACCTGGACCCGAGCTTCCACCTGCGGCATGGAGGTTTTCCCTTCAACGGTAGGAGTTCGGCTGTGGGGAAGGTCATAGCAGTTGGCCCGCGATGCGTTGATCCCGCCAGGTAGACTTATTTCGAAATCGAAAGTTTCGACGCCGAAGCTGCCACTATGATCAACCCCTCGAAAGGACCAAGCATGTCACGCCTCGCGAAGGCTCTACGAAGCCGCCGTGAGCTCAATCGGACCCGCCGTGAGATCAACCGGGCCATCTACACCGCCGCCACCCCGGCGATGCGAGATGAGCTGATCATGGTCGCGCAGCGCAACGGCGTCTTCAGCCCACACCGCTGAACAGAGCTTCTCCCCCTCCCCTGAAAGGGCTTCCGGCACCCAGCCGGGAGCCCTTTCTCATGCCCCGATCCGGTCGCAGGGCACGCGAGCGAAGGGTATGCAGGGTTGGGTGTTCGTTCCCTTCGACAGGCTCAGGGAACGGATCGGCGGATCAGCGGACCAGCGCGGCGGCCCGGGCGGCCAGCTCGGGCAACAGGAACGCGATCCCGAGCACCAGCCCGGCGACGTTGGCCAGCAGGAAGAAGACCGACCAGACCAGGCCCGGGATCGGGGTCAGCCCGGCGAGCTGGTCGGCGTCCGAGGCGGTCGCCTGCCGGCGCCGTCGCTGCCGGATCAATTCGATCACCGGCTTGGGGGCGGCGATCAGCAGGATCCAGGTGATCAGATACGCGATCCCGGACTGCACCGTCGGCGGCGCGAACCAGGTGATCGCCACCAGCGCGGCGCCGAGGCCGAGGATCACCAGCAGCCCGTAGAAGTTCCGGATCTGCACCAGCAGCAGCGCGAGCAAGATCAACATCAGCCAGAGCAACCCGACCCCGCGACCGGCGGCCAGCAGCAGGGCGGCCCCGATGCCGACCAGGGCCGGCCCCAGATAGCCGGCGGCCAGCATGATGATCATGCCCGGCCCGGTCGGCCGGCCGCTGGACAAGGTCAGGCCCGAGGTGTCGGAGTGCAGCCGGATGCCGTGCAGCCGGCGGCCGGTGAGCAAGGCCGCGACGCCGTGCGCCCCCTCATGGGTGACGGTGACCAACAGCCGGGTGACCGGCCAGACCGGCCGGATCAGCACCGCGAGCAACGCGATGCCGGCGATGACCATGATCACTTCGGCCGGCGGGGCGGGCTGCACCGACTGAGCCCGGCGGACGATCTCCTGAAGGATTTCCATCGGCTCAGAGCGCCCCGGTGCTCCACAGCACACCGCTGCCGCCGGAGAGCCGGGACGAGAAGGCGATGGCCTGCTCGTCGGTCAGCCCGCTGATGAAGTCGATGATGCCGCGACCCCGACCCATCCGGGCCAGCTCACCGTCGCCGGCCCGGCCCTTGGCGCCGCCCGGACCGTCCAGCTCATCCTGTTCGTTCGGCCGATGCAGACCGTCCAGCCAACCCGGCTGCTCCTCGGCCACTCGCCGGTACGCGGCCGTCGCGACCCGGACCAGGTCCAGCAACCGGCGCGGCGCCCGGGCGGCGTCCAGCCGGTCGGACAGCCACTCGTCCAGCGCGCCGACCAGCCGCTGCAGGATCTCCGCCTGGCCGCGTTGGAACATGGCGAGGTCGGGCCGGTCGAGGATGAAGTACTGATGCACGAATTTCAAGATTGACACCTGGTGCCAAGCCGCCGGCGACAGGTTCACCCAGCCGGCCCGCAGCGTCGGGGCCGGGTCCAGCCGGACCGCGGCGATCAGCTGGTCGATCCAGCGGCCGGTGAAGCCGGAGATCGCCCGGTCGGCCGCCATCGATCCGTCGTAGGGCTGGGCCAGCACGCCGTCGACGAACTCCTCGCCGATCCGGAGCACCCCGGCCTGGAACAGTTCCTCGTCGAAGACCCAGCGGTCCCGGTGCCGGAGCCGGCGGCGCAGTCGTTCGAGGCCGGCACCGGGGGTGCGGTCCAGCCGGTCCAGTTGCTCATCGGTCAGCCGGTCGAGCTGATCCCGATCGTTGCCCCAGGCCCGGAACTCGGCCGAGACCGGCGAGAACTGCAGCACCCCGGATCGGTGGAAGTCCTCGACGTCGTGCAGCGAATAGGCGATGTCGTCGGCCAGGTCCATCACGGAGCACTCGACGGTTTGCTGGCCCGGCCCGAGCATCGGGAACGCCGCCCGCGCGGCGAGCAGCTCGGGCAGGTCGATCACGTACGCGGAGAACTTCCCGGCGCCCGGCCCGTCGGTGCCGATCCGCGCCCCACGCGGCAGCACCGGCCAGCCGGTCGGATGCGGATCCGGCACGACGTAGCGGCCCCACGGATACTTGAGCACGGCCGCGCGCACCGCCGCCGTCAGGTTGAGCCCTTCGTCACCGGGCCCGCGCACCTCCAGCTCGGTGATGATCCGGAACGTCTGCGCGTTGCCCTCGAAGCCGTCGTGCAGCCCGAACCGCTGCCGGGCCAGCCGGTCGAGCACCCGTTCGCCCAGGTGACCGAACGGCGGATGGCCGAGGTCGTGCGCGCTGGCCGCCGCCTGGACGACGACCTGGTCCAGCCCGCCGAGATCGGTCAGCAGCCCGGCCGGCTCGGCCCGGGCCACCTGGTTCGCGATCGCCCGGGCGACCGCGGTGACCTTGATCGTGTGCGACAGCCGGTTGTGCACCACGCCGACCGTCGCCGCCGAGGTCACCACCTGGGTCACTTCGGCCAGCCGGGAGAAGGACGGCGCGAACCGGATCCGTTCCAGATCGGAGCGGTACGGCGACTCGGCCACCGGGGCTCCGTCCCGAGCATCCTCCTCCGGGCGCGCCCGCGCCTGGCGCGGATCCGATTCCATACCGAGGAAACCTACTGGGCACCGATCCAACGGCTCCGCCGCCACCTGGTTGTCCAACGGCCAAGGGCGAACTACCTTCCAAACAGGAACCGACCAAAGGGGACGACGGTGGAACCGAACGCTGCGGCCGATGCGCTGGGGATTCTGCGCGAGGGAGAGCAACTCGTCCGCCGGCGGGCCCGGCGGCAGCAATTGCTGACCCTCGGCACCCACGCGGTGACGACTGTGCTCTGGGCGGGGCGAAAGGACATCCGCGACCCGGTGCGAAGGCGGGCGGTCGGCGCCGGTTTGGTGCTCGGTATCGCCGGTCTGGGGCTGTGGGAGCTCGATCGGTCGAGGGTGGGCACACTGTGGTCGGAGCGGGTGGTCCAGCAGCGCCCGGACCTCGCCGTCGGCGAAACCGAACGGCGGGACCCGCGCAGTTCCGACCTGCCCCGCGGCTGGGATGCGTTGTTCTCGTTGCTGACGCCGAGGGGGAAGCGGGTGCTGATCATGGGCGCCGCCGTGATGCTGGCGCAGCCGCTCGTCGGGATCGGCTTCCGGCGGAGCCGGCTCAGATATCCCAACCTGGCCGCCGGGATGGTCACGGCGGCGATGTCCACCGCGGTCGGTCTGGCCGGGATGCGGAACCGTCCGAAGTCCGCTGATGACTGAGCCGGTCAGCGGGCTGCACGACCTGTTGCTCGATCCGATCCGGCTGCGCATCGTCGCCGTCGTGGCGCCGGCGACGACCGTGGAGTTACGGCTGGTCCGCGAAGCCACCGGGCTGAGCGAGTCGGCCATGTCGGAGCAACTGCAGACGCTGAGCGTGGCGGGCCTCGTGGAGCTGGAGACGCACCACGCGGGTCGGCTGCGATCGTGGACCTGGATCAACCTGACCATCTCCGGACGGGAGGCGCTGACCGCCCACACCGCCGCCCTGACCGAGATCGCTCGCGAGGCTTCGCAGACCTGAACCGGACTCGCCGGTTCGAGGTAGGGGCCTTGGCGAGGTGGAGGTTTGGGTGTTCGTTCCCTGAGCCTGTCGAAGGGCCGGCCAGATCATGTCCGTAAGGCCCTGTCGAGAGTGGACAACCGGCTTGCCCTTCGACAGGCTCAGGGAACGAACAGGCGCGCGGGCTCGACCTCAGGGCAGCGTCGCCTCGCCCGATCGCTTTGGCAGGATGGCGCCATGAACGCACCGGTCGATCCGACCCAGACCGACGCCTGGCGGACCCTGTCCGACCTGGCCGAATCGCTCCAGCCCGACCTGCGGTCCTGGTTCGCCGACGACCCCGGTCGGGTCGAGCGGCTGAGCCTGCCGGCGGCCGATCTGTGGGCCGACCTGTCCAAGAACCTGATCACCGACGAGGTGGTCGCGGCCCTGCTGGCGCTGGCCGAGCAGGTCGGCCTGCCCGACCGGATCGCCGCCATGTTCGCCGGCGAACACATCAACGTCACCGAGGACCGCGCGGTGCTGCACACCGCGCTGCGCAAGCCGGACGGTGATCAACTCGAGGTGGATGGGCACGAGGTGGTCGGCGACGTCCACGCCGAGCTGGCCAAGGTCTATGCCTTTGCCGAGAAGATCAGGAACGGCAGCTGGACCGGGATCACCGGCAAGCCGATCAGCACGGTGATCAACATCGGCATCGGCGGTTCTGATCTTGGTCCGGTGATGGCGTACGAAGCACTGAAGCCGTACGTCAAGGTCGGCCTCGAGGCGCGGTTCATCTCCAACATCGACCCGACCGACCTGGCCGTGAAGACGGCCGGGGCGGATCCGGAGACGACCCTGTTCATCGTGTCGTCGAAGACGTTCGGCACGCTGGAGACGCTGACCAACGCTCGGCTGGCCAAGGCCTGGCTGCTTGATCAACTCCGCGCGGCGGGAGCGATCGGCGACGGTGCTGATCAAGCCAAGGAGGCCGTGGCCAAGCACTTCGTCGCGGTCTCGACGGCGCTGGAGAAGGTCGAGGCGTTCGGCATCGACCCGGCCAACGCCTTCGGCTTCTGGGACTGGGTCGGCGGCCGCTACTCGGTCGACTCGGCGATCGGCACCTCACTGGCGGTGGCGATCGGCCCCGAGCGGTTCGCCGAGTTCCTGTCCGGCTTCCACGCCATTGACGAGCACTTCCGCAGCACCGAGCCGGCCCGCAACCTGCCGATCCTGCTCGGCTTGATCAACATCTGGTACGGCAACTTCCTCGGCGCCGAGACCCATGCCGTGCTGCCGTACGCGCAGTATCTGCATCGTTTCCCGGCCTACCTGCAGCAGCTGACGATGGAGTCCAACGGCAAGGGTGTCCGCTACGACGGGTCACCGGTCGGCACGGACACCGGCGAGGTGTTCTGGGGCGAGCCCGGCACCAACGGCCAGCACGCGTTCTATCAGCTGATCCATCAGGGCACCCGGCTGATCCCGACCGACTTCATCGCCTTCGCCAACCCGAGCCACCCGCTGCGCGACGGCGACACCGACGTGCACGAACTGTTCCTGGCCAACTTCTTCGCCCAGACCGCGGCGCTCGCGTTCGGCAAGACCGCCGACGAGGTCCGCGCGGAGGGCACGGAAGAGGCGATCGTCCCGGCCCGGGTGTTCACCGGCAACCGGCCGTCGACCTCGATCATGGCCCCGGCGCTGACCCCGGCCGCGCTCGGCCAGTTGATCGCGCTGTATGAGCATCTGACCTTCGTCCAGGGCGCGGTCTGGGGGATCGACAGCTTCGACCAGTGGGGCGTCGAGTTGGGCAAACAACTGGCCCAACAGGTCACCCCGGCCGTCGCCGGCGACGAGTCGGCCCTGGCCGCGCAGGACCCCTCCACCCGTTCGCTGATCTCCTATTACCGGCAGCACCGCCAACCTCCCGCCGGGTGACCCGCCGGTGTCGGAGATGTACAAGCTGGAGCTGAGCGCGCCGGCGACCCCGGGCGCCGTCCTCGACGCCATGATCGGCGCCGGTCCGGGGCTCGTCGCCGCGTACCAGGGCAGCCGGGGCACGCTGGGCCACGGGGGCTGGTTCGACATCGATGAGGCAGAAGACGATCCGCCGGATCCGGTGCAGGCGCAGTTCGGCTTCGCGCCGGCGGTGGCGGTCTATTTCGGACTGAGCCGGGCCGGCGACTTCGAGGCGCAGGAGACCGCCGTGCTGCGGCTGGTGCTGGCTGTGCTGGCGCGGATCCCCGGCGAGGCACTGCTGCACGTCGCCCACGAGGAGGTGTGGCTGCTGCGGCGCGACGGCCTGCTCACGGTCGACGACCGGCTCTGGCGGCCGGATCGGCTGGCGCTGCTCGATCAACCCCACGAACGCGCACAGCTGGCTTTTTGAGGACGGCCGATCCCTGCCGCCGCAACTCGGCCCACAGCCGCAGGATCAACGGTTGGGCCGAAGGGCCACGCCGGCCCGGCTCCCGCAGAACGACGCGGGAGCCGGGGATCCAGAGTGAGGTGCCGACGTCAGCCCGTGGATTTCGGGTCATCGTCGGACCGGTCCTCGGCGCGCAGGGCCTCGACATCGTCGTCGGACAGGTCATCGCGCTCCTCGCGGAGGTGATCGACGTCGCGGTCGGTCAGGTTCGGGCCCTCGGCCCGCAGCTTCTCGACCTCGGACATTGCGTCGCGCAGTCCGGAGAGCCACGTCTCCGTGTGCTCGCCGACCAGCTTGACCGCCCAGGCCAAGGCCTCGGAGCGGGAGCGGGCGACGCCGGCATCGACCAGCGTGTCCAGCACCCGACGCTCGGGTTGCCGGAGCCGGGTCATCACCGGCACCGAGATATGGGTGAACAGCACCCGTACGTCCCCGAGCTCGGCGCCCCAGGAGACCTTGCGCCCGTAGCGGGCCTGGGCCTCGTCGGCGATCTGCATCCGGGTGCCGCGGGTCTCGGCACGGTATCGGCTGATCCGCCCCTCGGCGGCAGCCTCGTCGGTGGTGTCGTCGGGCAGGGTGCCGATCACGAGGATCTCCTCGCGGTCGACGCTGACCTCGACGTCGCTGAACCAGCCGTCGGGCAGCCGGCCCTCGAACCAGGCCTGGGCGTCGTCCGCCGGCGGCAGATCGACGTTCTGCCAACCTCCCGGCCGGCCGAAGCCACGCCCACGTCGTTCGCCGTGGCCGCGACGTTCGCCGCGCTCACGGTGGCGACCGCGCGGCCCGTCTTCGGGCTCCTCCGCGGTCGGTTCATCGGATTCGCCGCGGCGGCGTCCCCGCCCGTGGCCTTCGCCGGCGCCACGCCGGCGGTCGTCTCGTAGTTCGGGGCGTCCGCGGCGTTCCCGCGGGCCCTCGTCCCATGGTGAGTGCCAGGTCATCTGACTCTCCTCTCTTCTTACGTGATTACAGCATTACACGCTTGCACATGCATGTCAAAGCCTGATAGTGCGATCTGGGTGCTCAGCGGGCGGGATGGACCGGATCACGGCGGCGGATCAGGTCACCGGCGGCCTTCAGGTACGCGAGCTGTTCGCGGGCCACGCCGATCCGCCACGGCCGCCGGAAGCGCCGGACCGTGGCGTCGCCGACCCCGTGGGCGATCAGGCCGAGCCGCCGGGCGATGCCGACCGCGCGCGGCAGATGGTAGGTCTGGCTGACGATGATCAACTCCGGGCAGTCGTAGACCGTCTTGGCCCGGAGGCAGGAGTCGTAGGTGTCGAGTCCGGCCCGATCCACCAGCAGCCGGTCGGCCGGGACCCCGGCTGCGAGCAGGAAGTCGATCATGGCGCCCGGCTCGTCGTACTCGGGCCGCACCCCGTCGCCGGACAGCAGCAGCCGTTCGACCTTGCCGGCCCGGAAGAGCCGCAGGGCCAGGTTGAGCCGCGCCGCCAGGAAGGACGACGGGTGCCCGTCCGGATGCACCTTCGCCCCGAGCACCAGGGCCACCGGAGCCGCCGGCACGTCGGCCACCGAATACAGGTGCCGACCGGCATCGCCGCGGACGTACCGGTTCGCGGCGAACAGCCCCAATCCGCCGACCGCCAGCCCGCCGAGTGCCGTACCGCCGATCATCAGCCGCAGAAAGGATGGGGCCGGTCCGGCCGGATTGCTCACGAAACCCACCGTAGACGGCGAGAATGGCGTCATGCCTGAGGGCGACACGGTCTGGCTGGCCTGTCGACGGCTCAACGCCGCGCTCGCCGGACATCGGGTTGCGCGCTCCGAGTTGCGGATCCCGTCCCTGGCCACGGTCGACCTGAGCGGCACCATCGTCCGCGAGGTAGTGGCCCGGGGGAAGCATCAGCTGTTCCGCTTCGATGACGGCCGGACCCTGCACAGCCACCTCCGGATGGACGGCAGTTGGCGGATCTTCCGCTCCGGCCAGTCCTGGCGGGGCGGGCCGACACATCAGGTCCGCGCCATCCTGATCACCGAGGACCATGCCGCGATCGGCTATCGGCTGCCGGTTCTCGAGCTGTTGCCGACCGCCGAGGAGGATCGCGTCGTCGGTCATCTCGGCCCCGACCTGCTCGGCCCGGACTGGGATCCGGCCGAGGCGGTCCGCCGGATCACCGCCGACCCGCGGCGGACCATCGGCGAGGCGCTGCTGGATCAGCGCAACCTGGCCGGTCTCGGCACCTTCTATCGCGCCGAGATCTGTTTCCTGCAAGGGATCCATCCGCGCACGCCGGCCGGTGACGTGGTCGATCTCGGGCGGCTGGTCGACCGGGCCCAGTGGTTGATCATGGCGAATCGGGACCGGCCGGAGCAGTCCAGCACCGGGGACCTGCGGTCGGGCGGTCGCAGCTACGTCTACGGCCGGGCGGGCCAGCCGTGCCGGCGCTGCCGCACCATGATCAGGACCGAGGAGTTCGGTCCGCCGGGGCAGGATCGGCGCAGCTACTGGTGCCCGAACTGCCAACCCACTCCGTGACCTTTCACTTCGACAACTCGGCTGTGGGGAGGTCGCGGGGGGGGGGCAGTCAGGTGGCCGGCAGGTGGGGGAGGGCTTCGGCGACGGTGACGGCGGCCGCGGCGGACCAGGCCTGGGGTCGGCAGGCGGCCGGGTACGGGACCGGGCGACCCTCGCCGGACCACAGCTCGGGCACCCGTTGATCGAACTCGACCGAGGCGCGCAGCAGGCCCTCGACCAGTCCGCCGGCGTGCTCGGCCAGGCCGGCCCGGACCAGGCCGTTGATCACGATCGCGGTGTCGTGCGGCCAGACCGAGCCGCAGTGATAGCTGAGCGGGGAGTAGCCGCCGTCCTTGATCGACATCGTCCGCAGGCCGAGCCCGGAGTCGAGCTCGGGGAGGGTCACCATCCGGGCCACCTGGCGCTCCTCGTCCGGATCGAGCAGCCCGGTGCCGAGCAGATGGCCGATGTTGCTGGTCAGCGAATCCACCCGCTGCATGGTGCCGTCCAGAGCCAGCGCCGGCACCGGCTCGCCGTTCCGCTCGGACCAGAACGCGGCCCGGAACTTCGTCGCCAGGTCCGCCGCCCAGCTCCGGTAGCGGTCCGCGCCGACCAGGCCGAGCGTGTCGAGCAGGTCGGCGCCCTTGGTCGCCGCCTCGTGCGCGTAGCCCTGCACCTCGCTGAGCGCGACCGGGCCGGTGGCCTGCCGGCCGTCGGCGAAGCGGACCGCGTCGCCGGAGTCCTTCCAGCCCTGGTTGGCCAGGCCGCGCCCGCTCTCGTCGATGTATTCGAGGAAGCCGTCCCCATCCGCGTCGCCGTAGTCGATCATCCAGGTCAGCGCCGCGACCAGGGCCGGCGCCAGCGTCCGCAGTTCCTCGGTCGGCAGCGCGCCGGCCTGCCAGCAGTCGTGCAGCAGGCAGATCCACAGCGGGGTGGCGTCGATCGTGCCGTAGTAGCGCGGCGGCAGCCAGCCATGATCATCACCGGGGGTGTCCCGGCGCAGTTCGTGGATGATCTTGCCCGGCTGCTCCCCGGTCTCCGGATCGACCGTGGTGCCCTGCATCCCGGCCAGGGTGCGCAGGGTGCCGAGCGCGGGCCGGTGGTCCAGCGGCAGCAGCAGCCGCGCCGTCCACAGACTGTCCCGGCCGAACAGGGTCAGATACCAGGGTGCGCCGGCGGCGAAGAAGGTGTCCGCCGGTGCCTGGGGCAGGGCGATCCGCAGCCCGTCCAGGTCGGACAGGGCCCGGGCCAGCCAGCGGCCCAGCCGCGGCTCCGGCCGGCCGGACAGCCGGGCCTCGACCGCTCGGACCTGATCATCGACGGCGATCCCGGCATCGGTCGGCGCGATGATCACCGGCTGCCGGTCGGTGACCTCGGCCCGCCAGGACCGCTCGACGGTCCCGCGAGCGGGCACGGTGACCGGCCACTCGATGATCATGGCGTGCCCGTCCGCGGTGCGCCGCAGCTGCCCGTCGGGCGCGGTGATCTTGGTCGACGTACGCTCGTCGGCCCAGCTGACGGAATGCTCGTCCTCCGGCTCCGGCAGCTCGATCGTCGTCGTCTCGGTCCCGGAGCGGATCAGCGCGATGCCGGCCAGGTCGGTCGCCAGCCGCAGTCGGAGGATGCATTCGACCGGCGCGTCGAGCACGGAGGAGATCCGGAGCTGCTCCGTCAGCACGCCGGGCAGCACGGACCGTTCGCGGTCCAGCCGCAGCTCCGGATCCGGCGAAGGCTCGTCGTTCAGCTCCCGGAGCAGGCCGGTGAAGGTGGCGGACCGCCCGGTGTTGTCGATGGCGATCGGTTCCGCTGCCTTGCCCGAATCTTCGGCACCGCCCGGCGACCCGACGGTCACCGTGGCCTCGCTGATCACCCGGCAGTCCGCGTGCAGCAGGCCGTGCGCGGTCCGGGCCTCGGCCCGGATCTGCCCGTCCGCCCCGGACAACACCTGGGTCGGTGCCGCGACCAAGATCACCAACTCGTGCAACAACGGATGCAGCCGAACGCTCATGTCCTCATCTTCCCCGAGCCTTGCCGACCTGTCAGAACTGAGGCTTGCTAGAGCCAACCTCAGTTCTGACAAGCCGCAGTCCCACCTGGCTGGGCCCGTTCCTGGCTTGAAAATAGGGCGGCGATCGCATCTCCTGAATCATCTGGCGCAGTGGCACCTATGTTCGGATTAGTCGGCTGAAGGTGACTTCCTACCTCAGTTGAACTCGTTGGGGTGCGGGTTGTTGCGGCCGTCGACGTTGACCGCGTCGACCGCGGCGATGTCCTCGGCGGAGAGCTCGAAGTCGAAGATGTCGAAGTTCTCCGCGATCCGGGTGGGGGTCACCGACTTCGGGAAGACGATGTAGCCCTTCTGGATGTGCCAGCGCAGGATCACCTGGGCCGGCGTGCGGCCGAGCTTGCCGGCCAGCTCCTGGATCTGCGGGCTGGCCAGGTCCTTGGCCAGGCCGAGCGGGCTGTACGACTGCGTGACGACGCCCAGCTCGGAGTTGACCGCGACCAGCGGCTCCTGGCTGAAGGTCGGGTGCAGCTCGATCTGGTTCACCGTCGGCACGGTCGAGCTCTCCGCGACCACCCGGCGAAGATGATCTTCGAGGAAGTTGGACACGCCGATCGACCGGCTCCAGCCCTTGTTCTTGATCTCCTCCAGCGCCAGCCAGGCCTCGACGTAGTTGTCCTTCTCCGGCGTGGGCCAGTGGATCAGGTAGAGATCGACGTAGTCCAGGCCGAGCTTCTCCAGGCTGGTCTGGACCGCGGCCAGCGCGTCGTCGTGGCCGTGCTTGTCGTTCCACAGCTTGGTGGTGACGAACAGTTCGTCCCGCGGCACGCCGGACTCGGCGATCGCGCGGCCGACGCCCTCCTCGTTGCCGTAGATGGCGGCGGTGTCGATGTGCCGGTAGCCGACCTCGAGCGCCTTGCTCACCGAAGCCACGATGTCGTCGGTCGAGACCTGCCAAACCCCGAAGCCGAGCTGCGGGATGGTGTTGCCGTCATTCAGGGTGATCGTAGGCACCTGGTTCATGACCGTTGCTCCTTCTGTCGCGCGTGCTGAACAGCTGCGAGTATTTCCGATCCGCGATACGGAAGCGACCCGGGTGCGCGATCGACGCGATCGTCCTGACTCACCGGACGACTGGTGGCGTCCGGTTGTCCGTCGGCCGGGCCACCCGAGCGCGGGTCAGGTCGGCGACGCCGGCCGTACGGCGACGATCGTGTGGATGGGCGGCCGGTTCTGTTTGATCGCCCGACAGGTCAGGAACTCCGGCTCGCCGACGGTGGTGCGCACTTCGGCGATCCAGTCACCGACGCCGGCGACGGTGAAGCGGCAGCGGGTCAGCCGGCCGGCCTCCTGGTCGATGACCTCCCGCCGGACGAGGCGTACGGCGTCGATCCGCAACTCGTCGTGGGCCCGGCGGACGGCGATCTCGGCCGCCTGGACCGGGGTGGCGAACCAGCTCCGGCCGCGCAGCTGGCCCAACTCGAGCTCGCCGGCCAGCAGGTGGTGCGCGACGGCGACGGCCGAGACCGGGGTCAGCCGGCCGAAGTAGAAGCCGCCGGGCAGGGTCACCAGATTCGCCGCATACCGGTCGCCGCCGACATGGGAGCACTCCCAGGTGTGCTCCGGCAGCGCCTTGGTCAGCGCCGCCGCCACCGGTCGGCCGTAACTGGCACAGCAGGTGTCGTGCCGGCCGTGGGTGCAGACCGCGAGCACCGGGTCGGGATGATCATCGAGCCCGAGCCGAACGCCGCGACTCAGCGCGTCGAGGTCGAGCTCGGCCAATCCGCCGTAGCCGTCCAGGGTCGTCGTCTCGCACCACGCCTGGCCGGGCCGGGTGTGCGCCGCGAAGATCCGCGGTCGCTCGGTCGCCGGTCCACGGCGGCGGCGGAAGCGCCGGATCAGCAGGGCCCGGACCCCGGTCCGGCCGGCTTCGCGGCGCAGCCGGGCCAGCACGCTGCCGGGCAGCCGGGCGTCCTCCAGGGCCTCGGTGCCCCATGGCCCGTCGTGCTCGACCAGCAGGAAGGCGCGGATGCCCGAGGCCGTACCGGCCAGGCTTTCGCCGCGGGCCAGACTCCGCGGCGAACAGCCGTCCGCTGG
This sequence comes from uncultured Actinomycetota bacterium, assembly GCA_963746025.1. GTDB lineage: Bacteria > Actinomycetota > Actinomycetes > Propionibacteriales > Propionibacteriaceae > Microlunatus. Next base: position 364,548 of record CAVUZU010000003.1, on the reverse strand, counting down.
TACGGCGGCGGAACCGTTCTCCTTGTTGATCATCGATCGAGTTCGAGCAACCCTTCGATGATCAGCCGCCGGCAGAGCACCAGCGCGCTTTCGGCATCGACGTCGAGCTCGGCGGCGCGGAACGGGCCGTCGAAGCTCAACAACTGGTCGATCACCGGCCGCAGCCAGCCGGGTACGTCCAGCTCGCGGTCGCCGAGCAGCAGGACCAGCCGGTCCTCTCGCGGCTCGAGCCCGCAGCGGCTCCCCGGCCGCCGACGGAGTGTGGTGTCCACCGTCAGCCCGGCCACCTCGAGTCCGTCCAGCAGCGCCCCGCGCAGCCGCGGGTTGCGCCCGGTCAGGAAGCGGCGGACCTGACCCGCCGCCACCTCGTCGGCGCCGGTTTCGGCGAGCCGGCGCGTCAGCTCGTTGATCTTGGTCGCCAGCGGGCCGGACAGCCGACTCGGGTCGTCCAGGTAGCCGGCCGGTAGGTGTTCGTCGTCGAGACCGGCCAGCGTCTCGGTGATCACGTCGGTGAGCAGCCCGCGCCAGGTGAGCTGGTTGATCCCGATGGTGACGTGCAGCGAGACGCCGTCCTCGGCCCGGGCCGCGTGCGGTGTGCCGGTGGGCAGATACATCACCAGACCCGGGGTGAACCGCACCTGCTCCGGGGTCCGCTCGCCGGCCTCGTTCTGATCATGGATCTCCCACAGCTTGCTGCCGTGGGTCTGGAACACGAACACGTCGTGGGTGTCGGAGTGCACGGCGAATCCCTGCGCGCCCGGCGGCGTGAGATACGCGTTGGCCTGGCAGGGATGGCCCAACTCCGCCTCCAGGGCGCCGATCAACTCGGTCAGCGGCGGCCAGTAGCGATGCAGGCCCTGGAAGACGATGGTCGCGCCCTCGCGGAACAGGTGCAGCGTCTTGCGGACGTCGATCAAGCCGGTCAACGGCTTGCCGGCGATCGTCGCACCCGTGCGGGTGAAGCCCGCTTCGGGAAGGACGGCACCGTCCCGGGCCAGCCGCAGTTGCGGTGTGCGCATCGCGGAACTGGTGATCAACTGGTCGGCGTCGTCCAGCGACAGGCGTCCGACCAGGGTGTCGGGTTCGCGGTCGTAGCGGCCGACGCGGCGCGCCCAGACCTTCTCGGCGAAGGTCTGGGCGTCACCGGTCAGTAGTTCAAGGGCTTGCACTCGGGTCCGACTCGCTCAGCCGTCGGTTCCGTCGCTGTCGCCGCCGGCCCCATCGGTGCCGTCGCCGTCGCCGCCGGCGCCGTCCGTGCCGTCGCCGTCGCCGCCCGTGCCGTCGGTTCCGTCGGTGTCGCCGCCGGCACTGTCACCGGAGGGGCCGTCGGTCCCGTCGCCGTCGCCCGCCGCACCGTCGGTGCCGTCACTGTCGCCACCGCCGGCCGCGGTGCCGTCCGTGCCGTCGGCATCGCCGCTCGGGCCGGTGCCGGCACCCGTACCGGTCACCATGTCGTCATCGTTCAGCGGATCACCGGGATTGGTCGTCATCGCAGCTGCCTCCTCGTTCGCTTTGGGGTGGGTTCACCTGATACCCAACATGTGCCCAACTTAGACCCGGTTGACCGATATCGCGCAAGATCTCCGACGCGCCGCCGTGGGATTGGCAGACGCCTCATCCGCAGCTGGAACGGTGGGCGGCCGAACGCAAGATCAGCGGTGTCGGCCGGTCCGCGATCGTGGTCGGCTGCGGTTACGGCGATGACGCGGCTTTCGTTGCCTCGTTGGGATTCCGGACGACCAGCTTCGACTACGTGGCCGCGGCGATCGAGGGTGCGCGGCGCGGGCAACTCGATGCCGATCTCGATCTTCGCGTGGGATGGTGCCTTGGATCGCCGAGTGTCGCCGCTGACGATCAGAGGCACTTCGAGTTGGAGCGGGTGCACTGGATCGCGTAGTTGGCGGCCGAGAACAGGAAGGCGATCCAGCCGAGCCCCAGCGCCAGGCAGGCCAACGTCGCGACCGTCGCGGCGACGGCGACGCCGGGCAGGCCACCTCGCCGGACCAGGTCCGCCGCGGCGGCCACTCCGGGCAGATTCGGCTGCTGTTCGACCAGGTCCGCGAGGTAGCGGAACCGGGCCCGGCCGGTGGCGGTGAGTGAGATCAGCAGGCCGATCAGGATCAGCGCCACCAGGATCGGCAGCCCGAAAATGACCAACGCGAGCATCGCGAACCCCGCCGCGTCGGTCGCCTTGGGTTCGACCAGCCGAGTGATCACCTGCACCGCGGCCAGCCCACCGACCAACACGAACAGGAGGACCACCAGATAGATCAGCACCGGCCGCGGACCGCCACGGGCCGCGTCGAAGCCGGCCAGGATCGCCGGGTTGTCGCCGAGCTCTTCCCGGGCCTTCAGCTGTTGCTTCCGGGCGATCAGGTACGGCGGCAACAGCAGGGCGAACACCAGGGCGATGCCGAGGACCAGACCGAGCTCCATGCCTTCATGCTGCCATGGGCAGGGTCGGGGCGGCCGCTGATCGAGTTGGCCGGGCGACGCGTGGCGGCCTCGCCGACGTCGACCGGGAACAGTGATTGGGTTGGACCGTGACGGACACCGCGAGAGGTCGAGCGCCGCTGCTGTGGCAACTGCTCCGGCCGGGCACGGCGATCTTGATCCTGCTGCAGGCGCTGCTCTGCCACCTGCTGCTCGGACTGCCCACGCCGCATCCGTTGGCGGCCCTCGGCGGGTTGCTGCTGATCGCGCTCTGGTACGCCCACGCGGTGGCGATCAACGACCTGAGCGATGTGGCGGCCGATGCGATCAATCTGGCCGGCGCCGGTGACCGGCCGTTGATCAACAAGTCCGCGTCCACCCGAAAGGTGTGGCTGACCGCCTGGTTCCTGTCCGGCGGAGTGGTGCTGCTCGGCCTGGTGTTGTCGCCGTGGCTCGCCCTGGCCGGTCTGATCATGGTGCTGCTCAACCTGGCCTACTCGCTGCCGCCGGTGCGGCTGTCCGGCCGCGGCGCCGCGGCGCAGTTGTTGCTGCCGATCGGCTACGTGGTCTTCCCGGCGGTCGTGGTCTGGGGCATCGCTGGCCACGGCCACCCGCTGGAGTCCTGGCGCGGGGTCCTCGGCGTCGCCGGCCTCTATCTGCTGCTGGTCGGCCGGCTGTTCCTCAAGGACCTCCGAGACGTCGACGGTGACCGCCGGACCGGCAAGCGGACCTTCCAGGTCCGGCACGGGCTCCGGGTCACCCTGGTCGCCTCGGCCGTGACCTTGATCGGCGGCGTGCTGATCATGCTGCTGGCGATCGTGCCGCCGCAGCGTTGGGCGCTGACCGCGGCCGCGGTGATCACGATCGTCGCCGAGCCGCTGTTGCTGATCAAGGTGCACGCCGAGCCGGTGCTGGACCGGCAGCTGCTCTGGGTCGGGCTGATCGGCCGGGTGGCGAGCCTGTGGACGTTCTGCTGCGTGGTGTCGTTGGCCGTCAGCCAGTGGGGTTCGGGCCCGTGGTGGCAGCAGGAGCTGGTGACCGCGCTCGGCGTGATCATGTTCGGCGCCTCGGTGGTCCCGTTCGCCGAGGAGCTCAGACGAGCACGCTGAGCAGGATCGAGCCGACCACCGGGACGGAGAGGTTGTCGGTGCCGCGCGGGCTGAGCAGCTCGGCCAGGGCACAGCCGAGTGCGACCACGGCCGCCGCGCCCGGCCCGGCCGGCAGCGCCACCAGGAAGGCGATGATCACGAACGTTGCGCTGCCACCGACCGTCCGGCCGAGGATCAACGGTCGCACCGGGAGTCGCCGGCCGACCAGGTGCGCCGCGGTGTCGGCCAGGCCGAGGACCAGCACGGCAAGGACGAACGGCCTCGTCTCGGCGGCGATCAGGGCGGCGCCGGCGACACCGATCCCGAACAGCAGCTCGCCCCAGGACCGCTCCGCCCGCGCGCTCAGGCTGCGCAGCGGCAGGAACCGCCGGGCCACTAGCAGCGCGATCGCGAAGATCACGCCGATGATCACGTACCAGCGGTGGTCCAGCCAGAGGCAGGAGATCGCCGCGATCACGGCCGAGCCGACATGCGCGGCCTTCCGGCTGGCCTCGGCCGGCGGCCGCCAGCGGCGCGCGATGAACTCGTTCAGCAGCAGGAATCCGGCCAGCAGCAGCACCGTAATCCCGACCGCCAGTGTCGTGGTCAGCGCGGTCGTGTCCAGCACCGCCGTGGTCACGGCCAGCCCTCCCGGATCCGCCGGACGCAGACCTCGACCGGATCCCGGGTGTCCAGCACGCGATCACTCAACCGTCGGCCCAGCTCGATCTCGCCGGCGAGCACCTCGGGTTCGGCCCGTTCCAGGTCACCGCGCCGCTCCAGCCGGCTGATCAGCTCCGCTACCGGAGCCTCGACGGCGACGACGTGAAGGTCCGGATGCAGCGCCCGGAGCCGGCCGAGGACGACGGCGCGGAGGCAGGTCGCGACCGGGGCGTCGCCGTGATCCAGCCGGGGCAGCGCGTAGTCGTGGCCGTAGTGCCGGTGCACCCCCAGCGCTTCGGCCCGGCGGTCGGCGAACTCCGCCGGCGTGACGAACTCGTGCGTGTCCGAGGTCTCGCCCGGCCGCCGCGGCCGGGTGGTGATGGTCCGGACCGCGCGGAGCTCCGGGAGCTCCTCGGTCAGCGCGCGCAGCAGGGTCGATTTGCCGGCGCCGCTGGGCCCGATCAGCACGAGCGCAGGAGGCATGAGCGGCACTGTACGGGGCCTGACGCACGGGACGCCCGGAAGCCGGGGGACGCGACCGGGACTGGAATACTCTGCCTCCGTGTCATCGATCCCCGCCTTGTCCGGACCGGCGGTCCCCGGAAAGATCATCGCGGCATGAGCGCGGCGAGCACCTCGTCGGTCACCGGTGACCGAGTCACCGCCAAGGTCCGCCGGCTCGCGGCCGAACTGCCCGAGCTGGGCCGCCTCCGCCATGTCGAGGCCAACCCGCCGTCACCGAAGGCGTGGCTGGCCGCGGTCGGGAGCGGCCTCCTTTTCACCGTGGGCATCACCCTCAGGACAGGCGGCATCCAGGGTGCGCTGCTCCAGATCCCGACGTGGATCGTGCTGGGCTGGTTCATCCTCGGCTACCTGGGCTCGGAGAAGGTGGTCGTGCTCGACCGCGGGCTGCTGATCGGATCATTCGCCCCGTTCCTGCGCCCGCGGGTGGTGGTCTTCGACCGGTTCGAGGCGGCCTCGATCAGCGCCGTCCGACCGGGGTGGAAGCTCGGCGACATGGTGCCGCAGGCGCTGCTCACCACCGGTCGTACGGCGGTCTGGGCCTGGAACGGCGTGGCCTTCGTCGCCGAACTCGGACCGGTCGCCCGGCGGCGGGATGCCGCCGCGGCCGGGACCTTCGGTCCGGAAGATCCGGCCCGGCGGCAACGGGTCGTGTGGTGGTTCGGCACCTGGCGGCAGCCGGATCGGCTGGTCGGCGCGCTGGAGTCGGCGCTCGTTGATCTTGGCTACCCGGTCGCCGGGCTCACCCGGCACGCGCTGCCGATGGTCCGGATCAGCGGGAAACCGGCCGATGCCGCCAGCCAGCTCCCGCGGCTGGTGGCCGCCCTGGAACGGTCCGGCTGAACGCCGGGACGGTCGCCTGGCGGTAAACCCGGCGGAGGGCCGTGGCTGGGGGTGGAATACTTGGCGACCGTGTCATCCATTCCCACTCAGTTGAGTTCCGCGGTCGAGGCCGTCACCGGCGTCGACCCCGAGCTCCGGCCGGCCACGAAGCCGCAGTTCGGTCACTTCCAGTCGAACGTGGCACTGCGCCTGGCCAAGGCCGAGGGGAAGCCGCCGCGCGAGGTCGCGGCCCGGATCGTCGACACCGTTGACGTCTCCGCCTGGTGCGAGCCGTTGGAGATCGCGGGGCCGGGCTTCATCAACTTCCGGATCAAATCCGCAGTGCTGGCCGACGAGGCCGCCAAGCAGTTGACCGATCCGACCGTCGGGGTCGAGCCCGCGGCCGTACCGCAGCGGGTGGTGATCGACTACTCGGGCGCCAACGTGGCCAAGCAGATGCACGTCGGGCATCTGCGGTCGACGGTCATCGGCGACTGCTTCAACCGGGTGCTGACCGCACTCGGCCACACGGTGATCCCGCAGAACCATCTCGGCGACTGGGGCACCCAGTTCGGGATGCTGGTGGAGCAGATCCTCGAGGAGGGTCTGGACGCGACCACCCTGGATCTGATCAAGGCCGAGGAACTGTATCGGCGGGCCAATGCGCACTTTAAGGACGATCCGGCGTTCGCCGACCTGGCCCGCCAGCGGGTGGTCGCGCTGCAGTCGGGCGACGAGCAGACGCTGGCCATCTGGCGGCAGTTGATCACGCTTTCGGTGGCGGGCTTCAACCAGGTGTATGCCCGGCTCGGGGTCAAGCTCACCGATGATGATCTTGCCGGCGAGTCGACGTACAACGACGACCTGGCCGTGGTGGCGACGGAGCTCGAGCAGAACGGCACCGCGGTGATCGACGACGGCGCCCTGTGCGTCTTCGTCGACGGCTTCCCGTCGCCGATGATCATCCGGAAGACCGACGGCGGGTACGGCTACGGCATCACCGACCTGGCCGCCGTCCGGCACCGGGTCCGGGACCTGACCGCCGACCGGATGATCTATGTCGTCGGCACCGAGCAGACGTACCACTTCAACCAGGTCTTCGCCGTCTGCCGCAAGGCCGGCTACCTGCCCGACGAGGTGCGCGCCGAGCACGCCGCCTACGGCCTGATCCTGGGCGCCGACGGCAAGCGGCTGCGGACCCGGGACGGCGGCACGATGAAGCTGGTCGATCTGCTCGACGCCGCCGAGGAGAAGGCGTCGCCGCCGATCGCGCTGGCCGCGATCAAGTACGCCGACCTGTCCAGCGGGCTGCAGAAGGACTACGTCTTCGACGTCGACCGGATGGTCAAGGCGCAGGGCAACACCGGCCCCTACCTGCAGTACGCACATGCCCGGTGCTGTCAGGTGCTGCGGAAGGCCGAGGCCGACGGGATCGCCGAGCCGACCAAGATCACCGTGCTGGACGAGCCGGCCGAGCAGACCCTGGCACTGGCGCTGACCAAATACGGCGAGACCGTCGCCGAGGTCGCCGACACCCTGCAGCCGCACCGGCTCTGTGGCTACCTGTACGACCTCGCCGTCGCCTACACCGACTTCTACGAGAACTGCCCCGTGCTGAAGTCGACCGGCGAGGTGCAGCACTCCCGACTCGCCCTCTGCCGCGCCACCCAGCGCGTCCTCGCCGCCGGCCTCGACCTGCTCGGCATCGAAGCCCTGGAACGGATGTAGCCGTCCCGTTCCCTGAGCCGGATCCACCGATGATCTTGGATCGGTGTCGGTCGGTCGGTCCGCGGGCGGGCGACGGTCGGAGCTGGGGTGTTCGTACCCTGAGCTTGTCGAAGGGCGAGCCAGGTGGTGCCTTTGTTCGGTTCGGCTTGTCGGCCGGGAAGACGCTCAAGGGCGGGCGGGTCGGCGCGGTCCTTGGGGTTGCGACCGGGTGCCGGTAGGGCGGTGGGGTCGGTGGAAGATGCCGTTGTCAAGATTTCGAGTCGCGCGCTGTTCGCGATGCGAATTTCGCCGGTTTCCGGGTCGCGTGACTCGAAATCGTGACATCGGGGTTCGCTGAGTTCGGGCACCCGTCGGGTAGGCCTGTTGGCCACCGGGTCTGGCCCTTCGCCCCCTCGCCCAACCCAGGGGAATCAGATCCTCAGGTGGCGCGGCCGATCGGGTCGGGGTGTTCCTGGGCGTCGTGGGCGAGCCAGGCGGCGCCGATGATGCCGGCCCGGTTGCGCAGCTCGGCGGGAACGATCTTGGTCTTCAGGTCCAGGTGTGGCAGGAACTCGTCGGAGTCCTTGCTGACCCCGCCGCCGACGACGATCAGGTCCGGCCAGAACAGGGCCTCGACGACCTCGTAGTAACGCTGCAGCCGCTTGGCGTAATCCTTGTAGGACATCTCGGTCTTGTCCTTGACGCTGGCGGCGGCGCGGCTCTCGGCGTCGTGGCCGTCGATCTCGATGTGACCGAGCTCGGAGTTGGGGATCAGGACGCCGCGATAGATCAGAGCGCTGCCGATCCCGGTGCCCAGGGTGGTCATCAGCACCAGCCCCGGGTGTCCCTTGGCTGCGCCGTACTGCACCTCGGCCACGCCGGCCGCGTCGGCGTCGTTCACCAACACGATCCCGCGGCCGAGTTGATCTTCGAAGATCTGCTCCGCCGGGGCATCGATCCAGGACTTGTCGATGTTGGCGGCGGACCGGGTCTGGCCGTGGGTGACCACCGCCGGGATGGTGACGCCGATCGGCCCGTCGCCGATCTGGTCGGCGAAATGATCAACGATCTCCTTGACCACAGCGGCCACGTTCTGCGGCGTCGAATGGTGCGGCGTCTCGATCCGGAGCCGCTTCTCGGCGAACTCGCCCGCCTCGAGATCCACGGGCGCGCCCTTGATCCCACTGCCGCCGATGTCGATCCCCAACACTGGTCGTTCGGTCATGCTGCGGAGCCTATCGGGCGGTGTCGAGGTCGCGCCGCAGCTGTTCCACGCACCAGGAATAGATCGCCGGATCGTCGGCGAAGTAGAAGCCGTAGTAGCGGCGGTAGACCTCGATCCAGTGCCGCGCCTCGTCGCCGAGCCGGGAGACGGCGAGGTCGGTCAGCCACTCCTCGTCGCCCGGGCTCCCATCGAGCCCGAGGAAGGCGATGGCGCCGGCCACATCCATCAGCGGATCGGCGGCCAGGGTGTGCGGGCTGAAGTCGACCACGCCGGTGATCGTCGCGGAGCCGTCGTCCTCCCGCCGGACCAGCACGTTGCCGGGGAAGTAGTCGCCGTGCACCAGGGCCGGCCAGCCCTGGCGCCGGGCAAGATCAGTGAACAGCTGCTGCCACCGCTCGGTCAGGTCCGGCAGATCGGCCTCCAGCTTCGGCCGGACCGGGCCGACGGTCCGGTGCAGCTGGGCTGCCAACAGGTCGGACAGGCTGCCGAACTGCCGCGGCGCCTCCGGACCGATGAACTGGGCGAAGCCGGCGACCGGCACCGGCAGCCGCTGCAGATCCATGGCGGCCGTCAGATAGCGCTCCAGCGTGACCCGGCGGGCGGTCGGGTCGGGACCGGAGGCGAGGTAGCTGCTCAGCTCCTCGCCCTCGATTCGGCGCTCGATGGTGTAGCGGCGGCCGGCGAATTCACCGGCGTCGAGCACCTGCGGGACCGCGTAGCCGAGATCGACGCCGGCCCACAGGTCGGTCAGGGCACGACGTTGCGCGGTGACGTCCGGCCCCGCGGCGGGCGTCTGCAACCGGAGCACCCGGTCGTCATCCAGGGCGAAGACCCGCGACTCCGAGCCGCCGCCGAGCAGGGCGTCGGGGGTGATCCGGAACCGGTCGAGCACGGCCAGCTCGCCGCGCGGATCGGCCACGCCCGGCTGGCCACTGGACTGCTTGCGCTGGCGATCGGCCTCCCGAGCGGTGCGGGCCCGGTCGAGCTGGGTCAGTGCCAGCTGCCGGGCGGCGTCCTGGTCGACCTGCCGGGCGACCGCGTTGACCGGCCCCTTGGGGGTGTCGACGTGCACGTCGGCCAGCCGCAGCCGGCGCTGCCAGGGGCCCTGTTCGATCCGTACCGACTGGCTCTTGGCGTGCGGCACGATGTCGCGGTGGTGGGTCAGCCAGCCGTGCTCGGTGATCAGTACCCGGTCGTCGTAGCCGTACTTGAGGGTCCAGAAGTTGTACCAGGCGAGCCAGCGGGAGCGGCGCGGTGACGGATGCAACTCGACCGCCTCGAGATCGACGCCGGGCAGCACCCGGTCGAGAGTGATCGCGAGCTGTTCCCTGGTCGCGACCGGAAGCAGCACGCTGGTCGCGTTGTTCTCGTTGTTCTCGCCCTCGGAGGAGCCGTAGCCGAGGATGTCGACGTCGACCCGCCACCAGCCGAGCTTCTTCCACAGCATCGGCTGGGACACCGACAGGCCCTGGATCCGGTCCAGCGGCACCGACTGGCTGGTCAGGTTGGTCAGGCCGCGGGTGATCCGCAGACCACGGGACGAGTCCGCCAGGGTGAAGTTGAACATGCCGATCAGTCGCCGGCCGATCAAGGACAGCAGACCGATCACGGCGGGCAGCAGGCCGGGCAGGGCGTAGACGATCACGCCCAGGATGCCGGTGACCACCACCGCGCCGATGGTCAGCACCCCGGTGATCAAGAACTCACTGGAGAGCAGGAAGCTGCCGACCAGCATCGCCGGGCTGACCACCACGAGGGGGCGGTCGGACTGGCTCAGGTCGGTGAAGACGCTGGCCCCGTCGCCGTGCTCGTCGCCCTCGAGCGTGCTGTGCTCACCGTGCGCGCGGACCAGCAGATAGTCCCGCAGCCGGGACGCCTTGGCCCGCGGGAGGTAGCGGAGCTTGATCGTGTTGTCACCGGCGCCGACCTCGAGCCGCAGCTCGACCAGGCCGAAGATCCGCGCGGCGAACGGCTGGATGATGTCGACCGACTGCAGCCGCTCGAACGGCACCTTCTTGGAGCTCTTGAAGATCGCCCCGGTCTCCACCCGGAGCTCTTCGTCGTCGATCACGAAGCGGGTGAAATACCAACTGACGAAGCCGATCGCGGCGGCCAGCAGGACGATGATCACGACCCCGAGCAGCAGCCAGCGCAGCTCCGGCAGGACGAAGCCGCCCTGGCCGTTGGGCGAGTCGGGGATCAGCTCGCGGGAACCGGCGACGATGATCGCGACCAGCACGAGCCAGCCGCGGATGAACGGCGTCAGCGGATGTGGGCGCTCGGTCTGTTTGACCTTCGGGGCGCCCTCGACCACTGGTGCCAGCTCCTGCGGCGCCGCCGCGGCCGGTGCCTGCTGATCATGATCTTGACGGGATTCGGTCATCGATTGATCCCGCGATCACAGACCGGACGCATGAGCCTCGCCCAGCTGGGTGAGGCTGTCCCGCAGCCGGGCGGCTTCGTCTGGCACCAGGCCCGGGATCGTCGCGTTGGTCGAGGCGCTGGCGGTGACCAGGGTGACGTGGGCCAGGCCGAACGCCCGCTCCAGCGGACCGGACTCGACCTCGACCAGCTGCATCCGCCCGTACGGCACCGCGACCAGCGTCCGGAACATCACACCATGGGTGATGTAAAGATCATCTTCGCGCTCCACGTATCCCCAGGATCGGTAGTGCCGCTCGATCAGCAGCCACCGTGGGATCGTGAAGGCCAGGCCGATCACGATCACGCTGACCCCGATCCACCACACCTGCGGCAGCAGCACGGCGAAGATCACCGCGGGGACGACGAACACGACCGCGGTGATTGCCGTGGTGAGTCGCCGCAACGTCCGATACGGGGGCGCAAGCCGCTTCCATTCGTACTGCGGCGGCGCGAAGAGGTCATCCATAGCGCACCCAGCCTAGTGGGAGGTCTCGATCCTTGTCGTGAGCCGGCAGGCAGCAGAACGGTGTGTCAGTGCCGGTTCTTGGGCCGCTTGGGGCCCTTGACGCTGACCCCGCCGAACAGGCTCAATCCCTTGAGCACGATCACCGGAGCGCCGGGCGCCGGGGCGCCGAGCCGGCTGATGTCGGTGCCACCGAAGACGCCGGCCGTCTGATCCCGGACCTCGACGCCGTCCGGCACGGTGACGTCCATGCCGCCGAAGCACCAGAAGCCGAGGATCTCCACCACCGGGCTCTCGAAGGTGGCCTCGGTGAAGTCGAGATCGACGCCGCCGAAGACGGCGATCGCCGTGCTGGAGCGGCGGACCCGCCACTTCCCGCGGCGGGTGGAGCCGCCGAAGATTGCGATCATCGTGTCGCGCTCGTCGTCGGACGAGCCCGATCGGTCGATGGTGAAACCGTGGCCCGGCTGCTGTTGCGGCAGCGGTGACGGCGAGGTCGGCACCAGGTCGCTGGTGATCGGGACCAGGTCGTCGAAGGTGCGCGCGGTCATCGCCTGCTCGAGGCGTTCCTCGTACTCGTCGTGCGTCAGCCGGCCCTCGGAGAAGGCCGTGCCGAGCAGCGTCGCGACCTGCTCCCGGTCGGCGTCGGAGGCGCGCAGATTGCCACCCGCGATGGGCCCGACGTTCTGCGGTTCCCGGCCGATCGGATCCGGCAGGTCGTTACTAGCGGTCACCCTCGTACCGTAACGCGTTCCGCTCGGTGACCAATACGACTGAACGCGGTCCGGTGGGGAACCGGGGCGAACCCCGAGGACAGCCTCGTTCGGCGCCGGGAAGGAGTCCACCTTTGGATCGACCGCCGATCCATCGTTGTGGTCAGTCCGGCCCCGAGACGGTGCCGAACTGACCACGATCGCTGCCCGATCTCGCTAGGAGGGTGCTGAAGAATCCTGACCTACCGCGCGGCGCCCAGGCACGCACCCGGCTCCGTTGTCGTCGGCGTCCGTAGAACACCGCTACGACCTTCTCCTCCGCCTTGCCGGGCACGCACCTGGACACCGCGCGCCACGGCCAGGATTCTTCAGCACCCTCCTAGTAGCGTGTCGCCGCTAAGGGCGGTGGTATTTGGTGGATAGTGCCATCGAGCAGTCTTCCCCCTGCTGAAAGGTGCTTTTGATGCCTCGTCCGAAGGTGCACGTGGTTCGGTTGTCGGTGACCGATCGCGAGAAGTTGATCAAGGTGGTGTCGACCGGTCGTCATCCGGCGCAGGTGGTGCGGCGGTCTCGGATCCTGCTCGAGCTGGATGCCAATCATGGCCCGGTCGATGATCGAGCGGTGATCGCTGAGCGGCTCCGGGTTGGGGTGAACACGGTGCGCGGGGTCGCGAAGCGGTTCGTTGAGACCGGCGGTGACGTCACGGTCACGGTGAGTCGGAAACCGCGGGAGTCGCCGCCGGTGCCGTCGATCATCACCGGTGAGGTGGAGGCCCGGCTGATCGCTTTGGCCTGCACGTCCCCGCCTAAGGGTTACGCTCGCTGGTCGTTGCGGCTGCTGGAGGACCGGGTCGCGGCGTTGACGGATCTGCCCGACCTGGATCACTCCACGATCGGGCGGGTGTTAAAAAAACGGAACTGCGTCCTCATCTGAAGAAGTGCTGGACGATCCCGCCGAGAGCCAACGCCGAGTTCGCTGCCCGGATGGAGGACATCCTCGCGGTCTATGCCCGACCCTACGATCCCGGCTGTCCGGTCGTTTGTATGGACGAAAAGCCCTACCAGCTCCTCGGCCACGTCCGCGAACCGGTCCCGGCCCTGCCGGGCAGGGACCGGTTGGAAGACAACGAATACGTTCGAGGCGGGACCTGCTCCATCTTCGTCTGGGTCGAGCCGCTCCGCGGCTGGCGACGAGTCGATGCACAGCCGCGGCGCACCAAGATCGACTGGGCCCACCAGGTCGAGCGCCTGCTGACCACCGACTACCCGGACGCGGACAAGATCATCTTGGTGATGGACAACCTCAACACCCATAGCATCGGCTCACTGTATGAGGCATTCGATCCCGAGCATGCGTTCGCACTGGCCCAGCGGCTGGAGATCCACCACACCCCGAAACACGGCTCCTGGCTCAACATCGCAGAGATCGAACTTTCATGCCTGACCCGGCAATGCCTCGACCGCCGAATCGGCGACCTCGACCTCCTCAACACCGAACTCGCCGCTTGGCAACACGCCACCAACCAAGATCAACGCCAGGTTGACTGGCAATTCACCACCACCGACGCCCGGATCAAGCTCCGCCACCTATACCCACAGAATTAGACGCGACACACTACTAGTGTCTGCGCCCGAAGTTCGGTGCCTAAGTCGGTGGGATGAAGTGGTGAGCTGCTAGGCGGAGGAGGGAGGCGTAGTGGTGCCTACATCGACTGACGACAACGCAGCAGATCGCCGCTTCAGCGCGCCGAGCGCCGAATTAGGTGCCGAACTTCGGGCGCAGACACTAGTGCGCGCGGCCGATGTCGAAGACGTTGCCCTCCGGATCGGTCAGCGTCACCCAGGCGGTGCCGTACTCGTCGAACTCGCCGACCTCGGTCGCGCCGAGGTTGATGGCGCGGTCGGCCGTGGCGCGGAAATCGGCGGTGACGAAGTCGAGGTGCAGCCGGTTCTTCCCGGTGCGCGGTTCCGGGACGGCGAGGAACATCAGGTGCGGGACCTGGCCGTCCCCGGCGAGCTGCGCCAGGTACTGACTGCCGCCGGCTTCGATCGGCCGGTCGAGCAGCTGGGAATAGAAGGTGGCGAGCCCGTTGGGGTCGGCGGCGTCGATGACGATCTGGCCGAGGGCGAGTTCGGGCATGGTGGATCCCTTCGATCTGGTTCTGATGGGTGTGGTTGCGGGCGGTTCAGGTGTGGCTTGTTCAGGCCGCGATCGGCCAGCACAGTCGGGTGACGTAGTCCGCCGGGTCGGGCACATCGCCGGGGCCGGTCAGATAGATCTCCCGCACCGGGCCCGGCGCCAGCCGCTCGTGCTCGGCGACATAGCTGCCCAGAGCCGCGTAGGTGCGGTCGATGTCGGCGAACGAGCCGTGATGAACGGTGTCCGCGAACCGGCCGCCGGGCAGCGTGAGCCCGGTCAGGTCGGCCGGCACCGGCCCGTCGAGGGGCAGGTAGGCGATCACCTCGCCGGCGTCCTCGGTGAAGAAGTCGTTGTCGTACGTGGCTGCGCCCTGGCCGGCCGGGACCAGGCCGGAGGCGGCGACCGACCCGTAGAGCCGGGGGAACGCCGCCGCGCACCAGGCACCGATGTCGGCGCGAGTGACGTGATCGACGATCGCCGCGACCCGCTGCTCCGGCTGATCGCTGTGCCGGAACTCGTACCCGATGGTCGGCTGGGACAGCAGCCGGCGCAACGATCCGACGATCTCCCGGGTCCGCGCCAACTCGTCCTCCATCCGGCGCAGATGCTCGGCGATGATCGCGTTCCGCGTCTCGTCGGTCTCGGCCCGGACCACCGTGCTGATCTCCGGCAGCGGCATCTCCAGGTGCCGCAACCGCGCGATCAGCAGGGCGGTCGGCACCTGGTGCACGCCGTACCGCCGATAGCTCGTCGCCGGGTCGATCGCCGCCGGCTCGAGCAGCCCGATCTCGTGGTAGTGCCGGAGCATCTTCACGCTGAGATGGGTCAGCCGGGAGAACTCCCCGATCGGTACCGAAACGCTCATGGCAGCACCCTGCACCCTCCGACAATGGGAGGGTCAAGCCACCCGCCCACCGAGTTGGCTAGAATGCTCCGTGCCCCAGTACACTGCTGGGGCATCGCGGATGTAGTTCAATGGCAGAACATCAGCTTCCCAAGCTGAACATGCGAGTTCGATTCTCGTCATCCGCTCCAAGATCGAACCCTCCAGCTTGCGTGCCCTCAACGTGCCCCGAGCCGGTCGAGATCGCCGGTCGTGCGGATTTGATCATGGTTTCAGCGACTCGGCAGTCCTTCAGGGCACGCGCCAAGCTCTTGGAGAAGTTGGGCGGCTTGATCACCTGGCGCTCCGGCAGCAGATCGTTCATGGCCTCAGCGAGTCGGTGCCGGCACGACGGAGGCGCTCGCGGGCCTCATCCTCGGAAAGAGAGGTGACGGGCTGCCCGACTGCGTGCTGATGCTTCGCATCGAAGGTCCGGGTCCAGACCCCGGCGGCCCACGACCGTTGCCGTTCGTCGGTGCTGAACTTCCGGCCACGCGCGTTGCCGTACGCGTCGAGGAACCGCTCAGACTCCTCGACGGTGGCAAGCCGGTCCGCGCTGACCGTCGAATACAACGCAGCAGCAAAGCCGACGAGGACGGCTTCGCTATCGATGATCATGCTGTCCCAGTCATGCACCACCAGTAGCGTGTCTCCGCTCCAGCGCAGGTTGCCGGCAAGCCAGTCGCAGTGGCCGATCACAGCTTCGGACTCGTTGGCTCGCAGCCGGTCACGGGCGCTGCGCCCGGCATCGTCGATCCACTCTGCGCCAGCCACTTTGTTGAGGTCGACGTCAGGGTTCTCCTCCGGACGCGGCCATAGTTCGTCGCCGCCGTGGTTCCAGTTCGCCCACGACGGTGCCGGGTCCAGCGATGGCACCTCGCTCGGCCGGGGCGCCAGCCGGATCAGCCGCGCGAACGCCTCCGCGAAGGCCAGGGCCGCATGGTCCGTGCTCGGGAGCACGGCGCCGCCGGGGACGTAGGTCTCCGCGGTTGCGACCTTGCCGTCGAAAGGAGCGGCGTCGGTCAGCGGTCGCGGGCACGGGTATCCCGCTTGGAACAGGCGGCGCTGGACCTCCGCGCAGGCCACTATTCGCGGCGAGTCCGGACGAATCTTGACCACGACGTCACGGCCATCAGCCAGCCGGAGTCCGATGACGACCGACAGGTGTCCGGATCTGAACAGCTCATCAGCCGGCGGACTGCCCAGGTGTTCCCTGCACCACCGGACAAGGCCACCAGGATCGACGGCACGGGCACGAGACGGCATCTGAGCATGATCACATGCGCTGGTCGTGTCCCGTGTCCCGTGGCTCGGACGGCGGGTCGACGGGTCGGCAGTCCCGCCGCACTGGTATCAAGATCAACTAGTCGGTCTGCCGCTCTGCTGGACCTGGCTCCCACTGATCAAGGCGCCGGCTTCGCCGTCGCGTCCTCGCTTCGCAGCGGGTCGCCGGACTATCGCCGTATCCAGGTCAATCTGTTAGCTGCTTCACCAGGAACGTGCCCGGGTCGCGTATGACCTGCGTTCGGCCGGCGTCATCCACGTGACTCCACACGTCCACGTACCTGACTCCCGGTTGATAGCCCAACCGCTCGTACAAGCTGCGAGCCGGGGCGCTCTCGTCGTCGTCGGCTCCAATCCCGATCAGCTCACAGCCGCGGCTTCGGGCGAGATCTTCTGCCGCCCGGATAAGCGCCGTCCCAATGCCACGGCCACGCAGCTGATACACCAGTAGGCCATTGATTTCAGGGCAGTTCGGATAGGTGGTGCGCACTTCTTCGGCGTTGCAGCCGTCCCATCTGACCTCACCCTGACCAAGGGCTGCATCGCCCTCCCAGGCGACCAGGTACGTGCACTCACCGCGACGCTGACGATCAAGCTTCAGTTGGTGGAACTGATTCGAGCCAGTCGGCGCGGCTTCCTCCAGGGCTTCAATGTCACCTGGCTCACATGCTCGGACCTGCATCTGAGCCACGCTACAACCGAGCCCGCCGTGCACGAATCGAATTACTCTTTCGCCGCCCGTTTGCCGCGCCCCCCGCTCCGGTCCAGTCTTCGGCGCTTGCGGGGGACGCGGCTGGTGTGGGCCGAGGAATCGAATCGCTCGTCATCCGTTCCGCACGTTCCAATCCCTTGGAACCAAGGGAACGTGCGTCAGTCCTCAGTACGGGAGTCGGTGATGCGACCGTCCTCCCAGCCGTACCGGGACGGGAACCACACCACTTCCCACAGGTGGCCGTCCGGGTCGGCGAAGTAGCCCGAGTAGCCGCCCCAGGACAGGGTCACCGGCTCGCGGACGATGCGGGCCCCTGCTCGGCGGGCGACATCCATCACGGAATCGACCTCGCCGCTGGACGCGACGACATGTCCGAGCGTGATCGACGGGGCGCCGCCAACGGGTTCGGCGGTGTCGGACGCCATGAAGCCGAAGGTCCAGACGACCAGCCGGATACCGTCTTCAAGATCAAAGAACGCGATATCGGGCGAGTCGTCAGGCTCCTCGCGCAAGGGGAATCCCAGTCCGTCTCGGTAGAACCCGACCGACCGGGCGAGGTCGGCGACTCCGATGCTGATGATGGTCAAACGAGGTCGCATGGTGGCTCCCGGCCCAAGGTCGCGCCCAGAATTGTGGTGATCATTCCCAACCCGGACAGAACTGTAGGCCGCAGCGCCGACAGCCGTGGCGGTCTGGGCGTGGGAGAGTTCCGGCATGGGCGGAGCGTTCGATCGGCAGGTGTTGATCATCGGTGGTGGTCAGGCAGGCCTGGCGTTGGGCTACTACTTGCGTCGAGCGGGGGTCGACTTCGAGGTGCTTGATGCGGGTCCGGCGGTCGGGCATGTGTGGCGGTCGCGGTGGGACTCGTTG
This sequence comes from uncultured Actinomycetota bacterium, assembly GCA_963746025.1. Classification (GTDB taxonomy): domain Bacteria; phylum Actinomycetota; class Actinomycetes; order Propionibacteriales; family Propionibacteriaceae; genus Microlunatus. Next base: position 346,599 of record CAVUZU010000003.1, on the reverse strand, counting down.
CGGTTGTTCACGCCGGCGCAGTACGCGAGCCTGCCGGGGTGGCAGTTCCCGGCCGAGCGGGACACCTATCCGGGTCGTGATCAGGTGGCGGACTACCTGGTCGAATACGCCGAGCGGTTCGAGTTGCCGATCCGGTTGAACTCCTCGGTGACTCGGCTCAGCTCTACCTACGGTGACGGCGGGTTCGTGGCTGCGACCGCAGATGGTGGGGTGGTTCGGGCTGGGCAGGTGGTGGTGGCGACCGGTCCGTTCTCGCGTCCGTTCACGCCGGGAGTTGCGGCGGGGCTGGGGTCTGACGTGGTGCAGTTCCATACGGCGGCGTACCGGAACCCCGGGCAGCTGCCGGCGGGCTCGGCGCTGGTGGTGGGTGGCGGCAACTCCGGCTTTCAGATCGCCGCGGAGCTGGCCGACGCCGGCCGGGTGGTGATGCTGGCGGAGGGACGGCGGAACGCGTGTGTTCCGCAGCGGCCGTTGGGGCGGGACATCTTCTGGTGGCAGGACAAGTTCGGACTGTTGCGGCGGACGGCGGACACGCCGTTCGGTCAACGGATGAGGGACAACGACGGCACGGTGATCGGATCGTCCCGCCGGGATCTGGCCCGCCGCGGAGTCAGCTTCCGGCCGCGGTTCAGTCGCGCGGCTGGGCGGTCGGTCGGGTTCGCCGACGGGACGAGCACGGAGGTCGATGCGGTGGTGTGGGCGACCGGATTCGAGATCGACGACTCCTGGATCGAGGTGCCTGGGGTCCTCGACAACCGCGGCCGACTGGTGCAGGAACGCGGGGTGGTGGCCGGGGCTGCCGGCCTGTACACGCTCGGTCGGGCCTGGCAGCACACGACAGGTTCGGCGCTGCTCGGGTTCGTCCGCCATGACGCTGAATGGCTCTGCGGGCGCATCGTGCAGCGTGCCGGGACGCGATGAGCACAGCCGACTTCGCCGGGCTGAAGAGGGCTTGACGGATCGCACTGGTAAGTTCAAACTTACTGATTGTGGAGACCGAAGGCGAGGACGGCGCGTGGAACGTGCTGGGCGACGAGTCCCGGCGCACGATCTTCTCGCGGCTGGCCGAGCAGCCCCAGGCGGTGGGGGAGATCGCGGCCGGATTGCCGATCAGTCGGCCGGCGGTCTCGCAGCATCTTCGGGTGCTGAAGGAGGCCGGACTGGTCGTCGACCAGGTGGTCGGCCGGCGGCGGATCTATCGGCTCAACCCGGCCGGAGTCTCGGCTCTGCGCGACCAGCTCGACACGTTCTGGGACCGCGCCCTCACCGGGTATCAGGACTCCGTCGCCCCATCGACAGATGATCATCCGACAGGAGCAGGTTCGTGACCCAGACAGCGGCCGCAGTGCTGAAGCAGATCGTCGTCCCCGTGCCCATCGAGCAGGCCTTCGATGCCTTCGTCCAGCGGTTCGGTGACTTCAAGCCGCGCGAGCACAATCTGCTCGGCGCACCGATCGTCGAGACCGTGTTCGAGGCTCGGGTGGGTGGGCACATCGTCGACCGCGCGGCGGACGGCAGCGAATGCCGTTGGGCCCGGGTCCTGGCCTACGAGCCACCGGACCGGCTGCTGTTCAGCTGGGACATCGGCCCGACCTGGCAGCTCGAGACCGAACCCGAGAACAGCAGTGAGGTCGAGGTCCGGTTCGTCGCCGAAGGCCCAGACCGTACGCGCCTCGAGCTGGAGCATCGCAACATCGACCGGCACGGACCCGGCTGGCCCTCCCTCAGTGACGGCATCTCCGGCGACGCCGGCTGGCCGCTCTATCTGGCCCGCTTCGCAGCCCTGTTCGCCGATCAAGATCAAGATCACGACTGAACACCAGACCTCCGAGCGAACAGCACGCCAAGTACGGCAAGTTCGAACCAGAGAAGCGGACGGCCGTTCTGATCTTGTGGGGAAGATCCGGCCGGTCTGTCCCGGCAGCAGCTTCCCGGATCTGGCGCGGAACGCCTTGTCCGGTCAGGTCTTGAGGGCCTGCACCTGCCAGGGCACGGGAGTGGTGTCGTGTGGGACCCGGCCGGTGACGTCGGCCGACAACAGCGGACTCTTGGCCTTGATGATCTTGGGGATCAGGGCTTCGGCGTAGCGAAACTGGATCTTGATCCGCATGCCGTCCCACTCGGCTGAGTCTGCTGGCCAGGCCAGGTAGAGAAATCTGTCGTCCTTCGGTCCGTGAACGGCTGCCCCGAGCCATCGGGTTGGTCCGGTCGGATCCATGATCAGCACGACCAGGGTCTCCCAGCGGAGCCGGTTGGTTCCCTCGACCGGGGTGCCTCGGTGGACGTCGCGGGCTCGGTCCTGGAGTCCGACGGTCTTTCCGTCGAGCGAGATGCCGTGCCGTTCGGCCGGCGGGGTCAGCTCGAGGCGGAGTCGGATCCGGTGCTGGGCGCTGTTGGCTGAGGTCCGAGCACGGTTGGCGATGCGGAGGGTTTCGTCGTAGCCGATCAGGGCCCCGTCCTCGGCGTGATCTTCACGGCTCGGCCGGGTTGGGCGTGTGGGCACGTCGTCTCCTTGGTGGTCTGGCGGTCCACGTGCCAGTGCCGATGGAGGTGACGTCAGTGCTCTTCACGATGCTGCGCGGAGGTGGACTTCGTCCTGCCCGTGGACCCGGATGCACCCTCCCGTGCCGTGCGGCCAGCTTAGCCGGATCGTACGGCAACCGGCAGGCCTCGCCGCGTGATCATGACTTCCCGGGGCAGAATCGGGTTGCCCGAGGGTGGCGCGGTCGAGGATCATGGGCTGCTGCCGATGCCGAGGGGTCACTGTGCGCTTGTTGATCAACTTCGTGTTCGCTCCACCGGTCGGGCATGCCATCGAGGCGTTGCACTACGCCTTCGGCTATCACCGGGCCGATCCGACACTGCAGATCGATCTGGCCTGTCATGCCGACACCCCGTACGAGTTGGCCGAGCTCTGCCCGTACATCCAGAACGTCTATCCCGTGCAGGTCGATCTCTTCGATCCGCAGTTCGACGCCGCCCGGGTGCTGGCCGGGCTGCCCCGGGAGTGGGACTGGGTCGTCGATGATGATCGTGGTCACCACGACGGGCTGCGCCGCTACTTTCCCGGGCTGGCTTGCTATTACGACGCGGGCGCCGACTACTTCAGCACCGCCGGGCCGATCGGGTTCGCGGGATCGGCGCCGCCCGTCTACACCGGAGGCCCTGGTTTCCGGTTGGCCCTGCCTGACGAACGTCGCCGCCGAGCCCGGGACCTGCTCGGCACCGGCGGGCCCAAGATCGCCGTGCTTCCCGGTGGCAGCGCGCGGCGGTCGTCCTATCCGTCGATCCGATCCTGGGTGATGATCTTGCAAGCGTTGCAGCATCGGTATCCCGACGTGACCTTCTGTTTCGTCGGCAAACTCGCCACCGATGGCCGGACCAGCACCAGCTTCGGCCGGGATGAATTCGATCAAGTGCGGGCGAGCGTCAAGCGTTCGGTCGAGGCCGTCGACATCCCGCTGATCGACCAGCTCAGCACCGTGGCCGAGTGTGACCTGCTGCTCAGCCCGCATTCCGGCTTCGGCATGGCCGCCCTCACCGTCGGTGCGCCCTGGCTGACGATCTCCGGGAACAAGTGGCCGGAGTTCTATTTCCCCGGCACGCCGTTCCGCTCGGTGCTCCCGGACCTTGATCGTTTCCCCTGCTACGCCAAGATCGACGAGCCGGATCCACCGCTGGTCGAGGACGACGGCCCGCGGTCCCCGAGCATGAGTTACCAGCGGCTGCAGGCGGATCTGGACGAGATCGTCGCCGGCGCGGTCGCGCTGATCGAGGACGAGTGGGATCTGCCGGCCGCGTTGCGTGATCACACCGAGCGACTGGTCGAGCTGTTCGACGGTGATCGCAGCCGAATCTTCAGCATCGACAACATGCTGCAGCCCTGACCAAGATCATTCGTGATCACGACGGCGAGAGATTGAGCAGCGCGATGCCGATCAGGACCAGGATCGTGGCGGCGATCCGGGGGCGGCCGAAGCGCTCCCGGAACAGCACGATGCTGGTCTCGCGCAGGGCCGCGATCGGGGCCAGCGGGCCGCGGGTCTGGGCCCAGAGCACCAGCCCGTACGCGACGAGGCTGAGCAGCCCGCCGATCACTCCGCGCAGCCACACCGGACGCACCGCCGGCCAGAGTGCCCGCCGCCGCACCACCACGACCGTGCCGAGCAGGGCGATGCCCTGGAGGACCATCAGCCAGGCGATGTAGCCGATCGAGCTGCCCGACGCCCGGACGCCGACGCCGTCGACCATCGTGTAGGCCGCGATGCAGACGCCGGTGCCGACCGCCGCGGCGACGGCCGGCGGGTGCAACCGCGCCCCGCCGCGACCGAGCAGGGCGACCGCGACCAGCCCGGCCGAGATGATGATCACGCCGGCGATCTGCGGCCCGGCGAGGTGCTCGCCCAGCAACCCGGCCGCGGCGAGCGCGACCAGCAGCGGCGCCGTGCCGCGGGCGAGCGGATAGGCCTGGCCGAAGTCGGCCAGCCGGTAGGACAGCATCAGCAGCAGGCTGTACGCCAGGTGCAGCGCGACCGAGATGCCCAACGGCAGCCAGCCGGCCGGAGCCGGCGGTGGCGCGAAGATCATCAGCACCGCGCCGCCGACGGTGCCGCCGGCGGCGACCAGCGCGAAGCCGGCCCAGCGGTCGGCGATCGCGTGTGCGATCGCGTTCCAGCTGGCATGGGCGGCCGCGGCGATGCAGACCGCGATCGTCACGGAGAGGGACAGGGTCATCGAAGCCAGAGGGTATCCAGGCCGCTGGCCGGGTGGGCCTCCGGTCAATTAATCGTACGCCCTTGACAAATAGCTGACTCGGTTGCGACTCTCGTGCTGGGCAGTCATCACCCCGCCACTCGCGAGAGGTTGAACACCAATGTCGACGTTCGATTCCCGGCCCTTGACCCGACGGGCGCTGCTCGGCGCCGGCGCGGCACTCGGCCTGTCCGGAGCCGTGGCCGCCTGTTCCAACGAAGGCCGCGGCGGAGCCGGCGGCGCCAACGACGCCGCCTCGAAGGCAAAGGTCCGGCCGGCCTACGTCCGCTACGAGGGCGTCGGGCCCGACCTGCCGGGCGAGGAGTACGGCATCCCCGACGCGTTCATCCGCTATCCCGCCGACCCGGTGCCGGTGATCACCGATCCTCCCGGTGACGGCCAACCGATCAAGGTGATGACCAGCACCAACACCCCGATCCCGCCGAAGCTGTCGCAGAACGAGTTCTGGCAGCAGCTCAACGAGCGGGTCGGCTCGCCGGTGGAGATCAATCTGACCCCCTCGGTCGACTACGGCCAGAAGTTCGCCACCGCCGTGGCCGGGGACACGCTCGGCGACCTTTTCATGATCGGCGCCATCCCGCAGAAGCCGCAGATGCTGGCAGCCAAGGCCGTCGATCTGACGCCGCACCTGGCCGGGGACAAGATCAAGAAGTATCCGTTTCTGGCCAATCTGCCGGAGACCAGCTGGAACGCGGCGATCTTCGACGGCAAGATCTACGGTGTCCCGATCCCACGCGGCGCGATCAGCTCCGAGGTGCTGTATGCCCGCAAGGACATCCTCGACGCTCAGGGCCTGCCGGCCGAGGTGAAGAGCGCCGACGACTTCGTTCAGCTCTGCCAGGCCCTCACCGACAACCACCAGAACCGGTTCGCGCTGGCCGACCTGCCGACCAACTACGTCCGCAACATGTACGCCATCCCGAACGGCTGGAGCGAGTTCGACGGCAAGCTCGTCAGCAACCTGGAGCATCCCGCGCAGCAGGAGGCCCTCGCCCTCGTTCAGCAGCTCTGGAAGTCGGGCTACGTCCACCCGGACGCGTTCACCTCGCAGAACCATGATCGGAAGACCCGCTTCGGCAACGGGACCGGCCCGTTGGTGCTGGCCACCTTCAGCGGCTGGCCGACCTATCTGCAGACGATGGAGCAGGAAGCGGAGATCGCGATCATCGCCCCGCCGGCGCACGACGGCTCGGGCGTCGGCCACACCTGGCTGGGTGCCCCGACGATCTCCGTCACCGCGGTCAGCAAAGCGGCCGAGGGTCGGGTCGAGACGATGCTGGCGTACCTGAACTATCTGGCCACACCGTTCGGGACGAGCGAATATCTCTTCCGCAAGTACGGCATCGCAGGAGTTGATCATGAGGTCACCGACGGAAACCCGGTGCTGACGCCGCAGGGCTTCGCCGAGACCCAGCTCGGCCTGCCGTATCAGGCCGACGGACCGTGGGCGATCTTCCTGCCCGAGCGGGCCGGCAGCTCCGAGGCCTGCTTCAACGCGATGAAGGAGATCTGTCCCGAGGCGTTGATCAACCCGGTCGACGGCATGTATTCCGAGACGGACAACCGCAAGGGCGGGCAGCTCAGACGCGACGTCGACGACGCGACCAGCGACATCATCCAGGGCCGCAAGCCCGTGTCGGACTGGGCCAAGGTGGTCCAGAAGTGGAAGAGCGGTGGCGGCGACAAGATCGCCGACGAGCTGTCCGCCGCGTATTCGGCGAGCCGCTGATCACGTGATGAGCCGACCGAACATCATCTATTTCCACACCCACGACACCGGGCGCTACATCGAGCCTTACGGCGCGCCGATCCGCACGCCGCGGCTGCAAGCGTTCGCCGAGCAGTCGGTGGTGTTTCGCAATGCCCACTCGGTCGCGCCGACCTGCTCGCCCAGTCGCGCCGGTCTGCTGACCGGCCAATGGGCCCACTCCGCCGGAATGCTGGGCTTGGCGCACCGCGGACACCGGCTCAGGGACTACGACCAGCACCTGATCCACACGCTGCACCGGCACGGTTACACGTCGGCGCTGGTCGGGGTCCAGCACGAGGCCACCGGCGCCGACGCGGCCACCCGGACGATCGGCTACCACGAGGCGCTTTCGGTCGACAACGCCCTGGCACCGGCCCGGCGCGACACGGCCCTGGATTATCTACGGCGCCACCATGATCAACCGTTCTTCCTCTCGATCGGCCTGACCGAGACCCACACCATGGCCGCAACGGAGTGGCTCTTCGGTCACCCCGGCGAGGACGATCGGTGGACCGCGCCGGCCCCGACGATGCCCGACACGGCGGTCACCCGGCGCGACATGGCCTCGTTCCACGCGGCGGCCGGGCAGGTCGACCGGACTCTGGGCGCGGTGCTGGACACCCTTCAGGACGAGGGGCTGGCGGAGAACACGATCGTGCTGGTGACGACTGATCATGGTCTGGCGATGCCGGGGATGAAGTGCACCCTCGGAGCCACCGGGACCGGGGTGATGTTGATGGTGCGCGGGCCGGGCCTGCCGGCCGGTCTCGCGGTCGATTCGCTGGTCAGTCAGATCGATGTGTTTCCCACGCTGTGCGATCTGCTCGAGATCGAGCGCCCGTCGTGGCTGCAGGGGGAGTCCCTGTTGCCGACACTGGTGGGGCGGCCGGTCCGGGACGAGACGTTCGCCGAGATCACCTATCACGCCGCATACCAGCCACAGCGGGCCATCCGGACCGAACGATGGCTCTACATCCAGGGCTTCGACGACCGGGACCGGCCGACCCTGCCCAACGTGGATCACTCGGCCAGCAAGGCCTTGTGGGTCGCTGCGGGCTGGGCCGATCAGCCGACGCCGACCGTACGGCTGCACGACGTGATCTTCGATCCGCACGAGCTGCGCAACCTGGCCGACTGCCCGACGGCGGCGACGATCCGGGCCGACCTGGCTCAGCGGCTCGATCGCTGGATGATCGAGACCGACGACCCGCTGCTGCTCGGCCCGGTCCCGCCACCAGCCGGATTCCCACCACCGCAGTCTCCTGCTGCGCTGTCGAACAAGAACTGAGCCCGGCTCCCGGCGGCGGCTGGCCTACTAGGCTGCGACGGTGGCTTCCCGCACGGTGCGCACCGAACTCATGGTGCGGCAGCGCAACGCGACGGCCTCCGCGATCATGCGCTCGATCGTTCGGGAAGGTCCGTCCGGTCGCAAGGAGTTGGCGGCGGCTACCGGTGTCAGCTTCACCACGATCACGAAGACCGTGACGGAGCTGATCGAGCTCGGGGCGTTGACGGAGTCGGCGCCGCCGACTCCGAGCAGCGTCGGCCGGCCGGTCGTGCCGCTCGACCTCCCGGCCACGGAGCGGCTGGTGGTGGGCGCGCATCTGCACCCGGAGAGCATCTCCTGCGGCGCGTTCACGCTGCGCGGCGAGCGAGTCGGATTCCGATCAACAGAAGCCCGCGGCCGGACTCAGCCGGAGCGGGTCGAGGAGGCGGCCCGGCTGGTCGACGACGTGGTGACCGAGATCGGCGCCGCCGCCGTCCTCGGGATCGGGATGACGACGCCGTGGGCCGAAGTCCACCACGGTCAGCCGCCACCGCTGCTGTCCGACGTCGATCACAACGAGCTTCGCGACGGCCTCCGTCGGCGCCTCCCGCATCCGGTCCGGTTGGAGCCCAACGTCCGCGCGCTGGCGGTCGAGCACCACTGGTGGGGCGGTGGTGGCGACGACGTCCTGACCGTGCTCGTCGGACGGTCCGTCCGGGTGGCCCAGATGCGTGGCGGCGACCTGGTCTGGGACGGTCCGGGTGCCGGCGGCCTGGTGTCCCACCTCGTCGTGCCTGGATCCGACTTCCCCTGCGAGTGTGGGCAGGTCGGTTGCGTCAAGGTGACCTGCACCGATGACGCGCTGGTCCGGCGCGCCGTCGACGCCGGGCTGCTGCCCGCCGGCTCCTCGCAGCACGACCTCTATCCGACTCCCGACACCGAGCCCTTGCGGCGGCTTCGGCAGACCCGGGCCGAGGAACTGGGCCGGGTGATCCCGCTGATCATGAGCCTGATCGCGCCGGGCGAGACCGCCGTCCGTGGCAGGTTGGGCACGCCGGACGAGATCACCGCCTGCATCGAGGCGATCCGGCTGCGCTACCGCGCGCTGGTGGGGCGGGACGCGAACGTCCGGTTCCACCACGACGGCCGCACCGGCTGGCCGCGGGCCTCAGCCGCGCTGGCCCTGGATCGCTACCTCGCATCGCCGTTGGAGCACGAGCGCGACCGGGCGTCGCGCGACGGCCGACCGCCGGACTGAGCAGAAGGCGAAGATCAACAGCGACGGCGGCTACTCGGCCGGCAGGAAGGATCCGTCCAGCCGGGCTACGCCGATCTTGGAATCGGCCATGCCGTAGAAGACGTAGTGCACGCCGCCGATCACCTCGACGGCGGTCGGGAAGACGACGTTGGGCACGATCCCGCTGCGTTCGTCCTCGGTCTCGGCCGAGAGCAGCGGCTCGGTGGTCCGGCGCCGCACCAGCCACGGCCGGTCGGCGTCGAGGATCATCGCTCCGGCGGCGTAGCTGACCTGCTGCTGCTGGTCCACGCCCGGCGTCAGCAGACCGGCGACGCCGTGGTGGATCAGCAGCCACCCCTCCGGCACCCGGAGCGGCGGTGGTCCGGCGCCGATCTTGAGCTCCTCGAACGGCTCTTCGGGCATCGCGACCAGCCGATGCTGCCGCCAGTACGCCAGCGCCTGAAGATCATCGACGGCGTCCCGGAGCGGGATGAAGGAGATCCAGATGCCGGGGCGCGCATCGGGCGCCGCGGCCGGCGGCCGGTTACCCTGGCCCGGCTTGATCGCGCCGAGATCCCACATCGGCCGATGCAGTACGGCCACGCTGGGCTCGCCGGTCGGGCCGGTGACGGGCGCGGGGAAGAAGACGCAATCCTTGTTGTGGAAGAGATTCAGGTCGGTGTCGAGGTCGTCGTCGTAGCCGAACAGCGCCGGGCCGAGCCGGCGCCAGCTCCGAAGATCATCGGAGATCGCGATCGCCGTGCGCGGGCCGAGCGGACCGTAGGACACATAGGTCATGACGTGTACGCCGAGTGCCGAGATGTTCGTGATCCGCGGGTCCTCGGTGCCGGCGTTGTCCTGGCCGCGTTCCCAGGCCCGGCTCGGGGCCAGCACGACCCCCTCCCGGTGGACACCCACCGGGATCCCGTCCTCGATGATCAGCCGGGCCAGGCCGACCCGGGACACGTTGCCGGCCGCGACCAGCCGCGGCAGCAGATACGGCGTCCCGTCCGGTCCGCGTCCCGCGGCCGGATTGAGCACTCCCTCCACCTCGTCCGGGTTCCCCGGTTCGGGACTCATGATCACGCCGACCCTGGTGAGCCGGTAGCCGAAGTCGCTGGTGGTGGAATTCATGATCACCGATCGTACGTCGATCCGGCTGTGGCCGATCAGGTGGCGCCGTGCCTAGCGCTGCGGGCCGGCGCGGACCAGCTCTCGTACGGCATCGAGGCTGACCCCGGGATCGAGATCGGTGAGGATCCAGGTCGCCCCGGCCTCGACGTACGGGACCGGGTCGGTGCCGGCTTCCAGGGCCACGACGAAGTCGTACGGCGCGGTCGGGTCCTCGCGCAGCGCAGTGATCGACTCGACGGCCTCGGCGAGCTGATCGGGATGGGTCAGATTGACCGGGAAGAAGCCGTCCCAGGCCGCAGCGCGACGACGCGGCCGGATCTTCCCGGGGTAGCCGGCGACCCACACCGGGATGGTCGGCTGGGCCGGCCGGGGCAGGAACTCGAGGCCGTCCACCGTGAAATGGTCGCCCTGATGATCAACCCGCTCACCGGACCAGGCCCGGCGCAGGATGCCCAGCGACTCGTCGAGCAACGCCGCTCGGGTCGGCTCGTCGTTCTGCTCGCCGGTCCGGGAGTACTCGCCGCCGTAGCGATCGCTGCCGAGACCCACCCCGAGCACCAGCCGCCCGTCGCTCAGCAGGTCGAGCGCCGCCGTCTCCCGGGCCACCCGGACCGGCCGGCGGCGCGCCAGCGGCGTCACCATCGGACCGATCCGGAGCCGACTGGTGACCGCGGCGACCGCGGACAGTGGCACCCACGGATCGAGCACGGCCCGGACCGGCGCGTACCAGTTCACGTGATCCCAGACGAAGAACCCGTCCCAGCCCGCCTCCTCTGCCTCCACGGCGAGCCGGACCACGGCGCGCGGATCGGCGAATTCGTCGAAGAGCGGCAGCCAGACGGCAGAGTTGATCAAGGTCCCGGAACTCATGGCGCCGACGCTACGGGGACTCGGCCGCTCTGAACAGTGATCCTTGCCGATGGAGTTGATCGTATACCGCGATACTCCCGTACCCGACAAGATCAACTTCCTGGCCCGCGGGCCCGTGAGCCGCGGCGGTACCGCGATGTCGGTCCTACCGTGGATGGTCCGACCTGTCCTCGGGCCTAAGACTCGGGGCCAGGGGGCTCATCCTGGTGGCCAGCAGGTCGGCACCCTCGGTGGAGGCGACCGCGGGTCCGCGTTCCTAGCGTTACGGCCATGACGATCCTCCTCTCCGACCCCCAGGTCCACGACGTGCCGATCCACGACCAGGGCGAGCCGATGGTGCTGCTCGACGGGTCGTTCGGTCCGGCGTACGCGGCCGTCCGGGCCTCGCTCGCCCAGCGGCTGCTGCTGGCCCGGGACCGGCTGCCGGCCGGGATCGGCCTGCGCGTGGTGGACGGGCACCGGTCGCTGGCCGATCAGCAGGCGATCATCGCCGGCTACGCCGCGCAACTGTCCCGGCTGCATCCGGACCTCGACAGCGACGAGCTGGAGCGGCTGACCAGCCACTTCGTCGCGCCGATCGCGGTGGCACCGCACCTAGCCGGTGCCGCGGTCGACGTGACCCTGAGGAGCACCGTCGACGGTCGCGAACTCGATCTTGGTACGCCGATCGATGCGACCCCGGAGCAGAGCGGCGGTGCCTGCTACTTCGATGCGCCGCAGGTGATCGGCGAGGCGCGGGCCAACCGGGACCTGCTGGCACGGGTGCTGACCAGTGTCGGCTTGATCAACTACCCGACCGAGTGGTGGCACTGGAGCTACGGTGACCGCTACTGGGCCGTGCAGACCGGCGCTCCGGCCGCGCTCTACGGCCCGGTCAGCGCCCGGCTGGTGCTGGCGTGACGGCCCTGTCCGAGCTGTCGCCTCCCGACCTGCGGACCGCCTCCCCGTCCCGCCGTTCGCCCTTGCTGACGGTCGAGCTGGCGGCCGTCGCCGGCAACGTGCGGACCATCGCCGCCAGCACGGATGCCGCTCTGCTGGCCGTGCTGAAGGCCGATGGGTTCGGGCACGGCGCCGTCGCGGTCGCCGAGGTGGCGCTGGCGAACGGGGCCGGCCGACTGGGCGTGACCGGCATCGCCGAGGCGCTGGCGCTGCGGGCCGCCGGGGTGACCGCGCCGGTGCTGAGCTGGCTCAATCCGGTCGACGCACCGTACGACGAGGCCATCGCACAGAGCATCGACCTGGCGGTGCCCAGTCATGATCATTTGGAATCCGTGCTCCGCGGCGGCCGGGGCGCCCGGGTGCACCTGCACCTCGATGTCGGGATGGCCCGGGACGGTGCGCCGCCCGCCGACTGGCCGGCCCTGTGCGAGGCAGCCCGGGTCGCCGAGAAGCGGCGGCTGCTCCGGGTGGTCGGGGTGATGGGGCACCTGGGCTGTGCCGACCGGCCGGCCGATCCGTGCAACGCCGCCGGCCGGACCCGGTTCGACTGGGGCGTGCAGACGGCGCGGGCCGTGGGACTGCGGCCGACGCAGCTGCATCTGGCGGCGACGGCGGCCACCCTGACCGATCGGCGCAGCCACTACTCGATGGTCCGGGTCGGCGCCGGGCTGGTCGGCATCGACCCGTCGCGGACCGTACGACTGCGGCCGGCGTTGACCCTGACCGCGCCGGTGGTCACCGTCCGCCGGGTCCGCCCCGGCACCCTGGTCGGTTACGGCCACGCCTGGACCACCCCGACCGCGACCCACCTCGCGCTGCTGCCGCTCGGGTACGCGGACGGGCTGCCCAGGGCCGCCTCGGGCCGGGCCGAGGTCCTGGTCCGCGGCCGTCGCCGGCCGGTCGTCGGAGCGATCTCGATGGATCAACTGGTCGTCGACCTCGGCCCCGATCCGGTGCCGCCGGGCGAACCGGTGACCGTCTTCGGGCCGGGCGACGCCGGCGAGCCGACCGTCGCCGACTGGGCCGACTGGGCCGGCACGATCGAGCACGAGATCGTCACCGGCATCGGGCCCCGGGTGCCGCGGAGCCTGCGATGAGCCCGCGGGTGGCCGTGATCGGCGGCGGGCAGAACTGCGAACACGAGGTCTCGCTCGCCTCGGCGGCCGCGGTCGGTGCCGCGCTGACCGAGGCGGGTTACCAGGTCCTCCGGCTGACCATCGATCCGCGCGGCGGGTGGCGGGTCGAGCCCGGCGGCGCGATCGACCTGGCCGACGCGGTGCGGGTGCTGCGCCGCTGCGAGGTCGTGCTGCCGGTCGTGCACGGACCGCACGGCGAGGACGGCACCCTGGCCGCGCTCTGCGAACTCGCCGGTGTCCGCTACGTCGGCTCCGGCGTCCGGGCCGGCGCACTGGCGATGGACAAGTGGGCGACCAAGCTGGTCGCCGCCGAGTTGGGCATCGGCACGGCGCCGGGCGTCCTGCTCGGGCCGGCGACCGCGCCGGCGTACGAATGGAGCGGGCCGGTGGTGGTGAAGCCGGTGGCCGCCGGCTCCAGCCGCGGCGTCACCCTGGTGGCCGAGCCGGATCGGCTGGCGCCGGCCCTGGCCGCGGCGTTCGCCCTGGACGATCGGGTGCTGGTCGAGGACGTCGTCATCGGCCGGGAGATCGACCTGGCGGTGCTGGGCCGGCCGGACGGCTCCCGCGAGGTGGCGCCGATCCTGGAGATCGTCGTCGGCGGGCTGTTCGACTACGACAGCAAGTACGGCGGCGGCGCCGACTTCCGGATCCCGGCGGCGCTCACCGAGGCCGACCGCAAGGCGCTGGCGGAGGCGGCGATCGCGATGTTCGACGGGCTGGACTGTGCCGGCGTGGCCCGGATCGACTTCTTCCTGACCGAGGACGGCCCGGTGCTGAACGAGGTCAACACGATGCCCGGGTTCACCGCGGAGTCGCAGGTGCCGAAGATGTTCGCCGCCGCCGGGCTCTCGTACCCGCAGTTGCTGGACCGACTGGTTCGGGACGCGTTGACCGGGTGAATCGGTGCTGGCGACGGCGGCTCGACCACCCGGCGATGGTCCCGCGGATACGCTGCCTTGCTGTGGACTCATCCGCTGACCGACCGGCCGCGACCGCGCCCGGCGGCGGGTCCGATCGAGGTCGGCTGACCGGATGACAGCCGCAGCGCCGCGCCCGGCCCCGCAACCGACCGCGCCCTATCGGCGACCGGGCCGCAGCGTCGCCGGCCGCTGGGTGCCGGACGTCGCCGTCACCGTCGTCGTCGCCCTGCTGGGCCTGGCTGAGGCGATGACCACACCGGTCTCCGAGCCGGACGCCCGGCTGCCGCTGATGATCGTGGCCGTGGTCACGGCGGCGACCGTCGGCCTGGTCCGCCGGCAGCCCGGCGTCGCGCTGGCCCTGGTCTGGGTGACCTGCTCGGCTCAGTTGCTGACCGACACGGGCCTGATGCTGGTCCAGCTGTCGGTCGCACTGGTCGCGTTCGGCACGGCCCGCTGGGGCCGGGCCGCGACGGTCTGGCTGAGCGGGCTGTCCATCCCCGCCGCCGCGTTGATCGTGATCGTCATCGTGTACGCCAGCGGACTGCAGGGCCTGGCCCAGCTGGCCGGCAACAAGGTCCTGGTCGACGCGCTCCGCGAGCTCAGCACCGTCTGGCAACTGACCGCCGCCGGGGTCGGCGTGCTGACCCTCGGTGCGCCCTGGTTGATCGGGCTGGTGGTGCGGTTCGGCGCCCGGGCCGAGGCGTCCCGGGTGTCCCAGGCGGCGGCCGAGGAGGACGCCGCGCGGGCGTTCCGCGAGACCGAGCAGGCCCGGGAGATCGCCCGGCTGCGCGAGGAGCAGGCCCGGCTGGCCCGCGACGTGCACGACGTCGTCGGCCACTCGCTGGCGGTGATCTTGGCCCAGGCCGAGTCGGCGCAATATCTCGACGACGCCGACACCGCCGCGTTCAAGATCACCATGGCCAAGATCGCCACTTCGGCCCGGACCTCGCTGCGGGACGTGCGCCAGGTGTTGTCGGAGACCCAACAGGGCGGCCCTCAGCATGGTGGGCTGGACACCTTGATCGGCGGTGCCCGGGCCAGCGGCCACCAGGTGACCACCTCGGTGATCGGCACCGCTCGGCCGCTGCCGCCCGAGTTGGCGGAGGTGGCGTACCGGGTGCTGCAGGAGATGCTGACCAACGCGATCAAGTACGGTGACCGGGATTCACCCGTGGTCGTCGAACGAGAGTGGGGCAGCAGCTTGCGGATCGAGGTGCGCAACGTGATCAGTGATCACGGCTCGGCCGGGCGCAGCGCCGGTGGCGGGCAGGGCCTGGCCGGGATGCGTCGCCGGCTGGAGTCCGTCGGCGGACAACTTGATCTTCGCCGCGGCGACGGCTCGGCCGGGCCGATGTTCATCGCGACCGCCTGGCTGCCGATCCGGGCCGGTGCGCTGTGACCGACGGCGACATCTCGGTGCTCCTGGTCGATGATCAGGAACTCTTCCGCGAGGGCGTCCGGGTGATCATCGAAGCCCAGGACGGGATGACCGTGGTCGGCTCGGTCGGGAACGGGCTCGAGGCCGTCCGGATGGTCGACGAACTGCAACCCGACGTCGTCCTGATGGACATCCGGATGCCCGAGATGGACGGCGTCGAGGCGACCCGACAGATCTTCCTGCCCGAGCGCGTCGCCCGCCGCGCCGCGCCGGTCCGGGTGGTGGTGCTGACCACCTTCAACCTCGATGACCGCGCCGCGACGGCGATCCGGCACGGCGCCAGCGGCTTCCTGCTCAAGGACACCACCCCGCTGCAGCTCCGCGACGCCATCCGCACCGTGCATGCAGGCAACGCCGTCCTCGCTCCGCAGGATCTGTCCACCTTGCTGGACGGGAACCTCCGGCCGCGCACCCCACCGCCACCGGCCTTCCTGTCGCTGACCGACAAAGAACGCGAGGTCTTCGCCGCCGTCGCCCGCGGTCGCTCCAACACCGAGATCGCCGCCCTCGTCTTCGCCAGCGAGTCGACCGTGAAGACCCACGTCGGCGCGATCCTGCGCAAACTCGAGCTCCGTGATCGCGTCCAGATCGTCGTCTTCGCCCACGAGCACGGCCTGATCGCCTGACCTCGATCCTCGACAGGTCTGGGTTTCGCTGCACTGTCGTGCAAGAGCCTGGTACGGCGCTCGGAGGAACGTTTCCGGTCGGGTTTCCCGACCGCCGTGATCGATTTATGCCGTTGGCAGCTGACAGACGTGCCGCAAGACGCGTTCGGCGAACTCCGGGCACTTGGCATCGCGCAACGCCTCGGCCAGGCTTTTCTAGCCTGGAACGCCACCGAAGAGGCTAAATCACTCCTCGATCGTGCGCTCTAGTTCACGCAACTTGTCGAACGCGATCCGCTGCTGCTCCAGCCGCTCCCGCTGGAAGTCCAGTACATCGCTCAGCTTGAGGCGTCGGTGACTCCCCACCAGGTGCGCCCGGATCTCCCCTGCCTTGATCATCTTGATCAGGGTGGGGCGAGACAGCCCCAAGAGGTCCGCTGCCACGGTGGTGCTCAACTCAGCCGGCACCGTGCGGATCGTCACAGACCCGCCGCTGGCGACTGCCTCCAGAACGTTTCTCAGCAACTCCGTCAGGGGCGCTGGGATGGGGACATTCTTCTGTCCTGGAGCGTGCGCGCTGAGCGTTGATGCTCGTGGCGTCTTCTCGACCAAATCGCGGGCAAGTTGTTCCTGCCGCTCCGTCACCAACAGTGTGGACATCCGACTGTCCTCCCTCGACCCTTCTAGTATCGCATTGGCAAGTGGCCACGCTTTCGGATATAAACGCAAGGGATTGAGGGAACGCACATCCTGGCGCGTCAAGTCCGCCCGGCGAGGGTCTGGATGGAGTCCGCGATCTGGGTGCCACTCGGCACCGAGTCCCGATCGATCAGCGCCTGCAGGCTCAATCCGATGATCATCGAATGCACCAACGAGCCGAGGCCGCGGGCCGTCTCGGGATCGACGTCGGCGCGGTCGATGCCCAGCGCCAACGCCGCGAAATCAGCCCGGGCACCAGCATGAACCCGGGCCAATGCCAGCCGAATGTCTTCCGCGTGTGCTGCCTTGGAAAAGCTCTCCACGGTCGCCACGAGAACCTCGCGCTGCCGATCGATTGCGGAGAGAAGTGTGTCGATGCAGACCTGGAGCCGCTCTCCCGGGCTCCCCGCGGCGGCCGCACTCAGCGCTTGGTCGATCAGCGCTCCCAGTTCACCCTGTGCCAGGATGGCCGCCTCGGTCATCAGGGCGTCCTTCGACCCGAAGTGGTACCCGATCGATCCGAGATGTGCCCCCGACGCTGCGGCCAGGTCGCGGGCCGTCGTGCGGTCGTAACCCTTCTCGACCAGGAGTCGCCGCGCCGCGGCCAGCAAGTCGTCTCGTTGGCTCACGCCGTGATCCTAGTGCCGCGTCGCCGCACCCCATCGCCGCCCAGATCCGCGCGATGCTCCCTCTTCTCGTCCGATGCTCCCGTTGCAACGGGAGCATCGGTGCAGAAGGAGGAGCATCGGCGGCTACGGTGGCGCTGGCGGGCGGGACCCGGGTCGGGGTCGGGTTGACCTGAGATTTGTACGTACGTACGATCACGGCATGGATCAGCCCGAACCGCGACCAGCAACGGGCAGGTCCTGGGTCGGTCTGCTGGTCCTGCTGGTGCCCGCGTTGCTGACCTCGATGGACCTCTCCGTCCTGTTCGTCGCCGGACCGACCATCACCGAGCAACTGCGGCTGACGCCGACCCAGTGGCTGTGGGCGATGGACCTCTACGGGTTCGTGATGGCGGGACTGCTGATCACCATGGGCAGTCTGGGGGACCGGTTCGGGCGACGTCGACTGCTGCTGATCGGCGGAGTCGCCTTCGGCATCGCCTCGATCATGATCGCCTTCGCTCCAACCGGCGAACTGCTGATTGCCGGCCGCGGTCTGCTGGCTGTCGGCGGCGCGACCCTCGCTCCCTCGACGCTGTCGCTGATCCGGGAACTCTTCGCGGTCGAGCGCGAGCGTCGACTGGCACTCGGTGCCTGGACCGCTACGTTCGCGGCCGGCGGCGTCGGTGGCCCGATCATCGCGGGCATCCTGCTTGATCATTTCTGGTGGGGATCGGTGTTCCTGCTCAACGTGCCGGCGATGCTCGTCCTGCTCGGTGCGGCGCCGATCCTGGTGCCGGAGTCGCAGCTGCGATCCCGGACACGGTTCGACGCGATCGGTGCCGGATCGTCGCTGCTGACCGTCCTGTCTCTGGTCTTCGTCCTGAAGGACATCGCCCTGCATGGACCGGGCCCAGCGACGATCGGCGCGGCCTTGCTCGGGGTGACGAGCATGATCGTTTTCCTGCTGCGGCAGTTCCGCGCCGCTGATCCGCTGATCGATCCGGCCCTCTTCCGGTCCCGACCTTTCGTCGTCGGCCTGGTCGCCAATGTCACCGTTGCCGCGGTCACCGGTGGGGTGGGCGTGCTCGTGTTCCCTTACCTGCAGGCGGTGCACGGCCTCAGCCCGTTCTGGTCCGCGATCTGTGGGTTGCCCTGTCTCGCCGGGTCGTTCCTGGGTGCCGTCGTGGCGGCGCGTCTTGCCGTGAGGTTTCCGGCGGCACCCTTGATCAGCCTGGGTCTGGCCTGTTGCGCGACAGGTCTTGCGGTCTGCGGGCTCACGGCGGGCCACCCGACCTTCTGGGGTTTCTTGGCCGGCTACACGATCTTGATCTTCGGCTGTGGTCTCACGGCAACCCTGGCCACCTCGCAGGTGATCGGACAGGCGGCGGCTGCGGGTGTCGGTGCGGCCGCCGGGCTCTCCGAAGCGAGCAATCAGCTCGGCTCCGCCCTGGGTATCGCCGTCTGCGGCGTGCTGGCCACCGCGGTGTACCGGCTGAACATGGTTGCCGATCTTAATGCCGTCGGTGCGCGCTCGCTCTCGGACGCGATCGTCGTCGCGCGGTCCCTTCCCGATCCGGCAGGTCAGGCACTGCTGCGCCGGGCCCAGACCGCCTATGCCGCCGGCTTGTCCGTGGTTGCGCTGGTCGCCGCCCTCGGGGCCTTTCTGCTGGCTGGGCTCGTGGCCGCGGTGCTGCACCGGTCGAGCCGGGTGGCACGCTGAGGCGTCGCCGGGATCTCGCACCGCTCGACCAGTGGACCGGACTGATGGCATCCGGCCCGGCGATGATCAACTGGCCTTCGCCTTGGCCTTCTGTCGTCCGTTCGGCACCACACGCTTCGGGCCCTGCTGTTCGGCGCGGGTCGGGTAGGTCACGATCAGGTGCTCGTACCAGTTCTTCGGGACCGGCTTGGCCGACAGTTCCTTGATCCGGTTCTCACCGACCTGCAACAGGAAGCCGGACATCCGCTTGCACTCGCCGGCCCAGGCGTCGAACTCTTCCTGGCCGTCCAGGATCGGGCAGGCGCCGACGACCTTGACGATCCGGGCGGTGGCCTCGCTCACCGGGCCCGGTGTGTACAGCCGGGCGGTGGCGTACGTCTCCATCACCGACGACTGGGCTTCGGTGAGCGCCAGGGCCACATCGACGTTGGACTGTCGGCCCAGCGTGGCGTCGGCCCGCAGCAGCATGGCCCGCCGCGAATATTCCTGCAGATCGTTGAACAGCGCCACGCAGGTCTCCCGGGTCCGGCCGATCTCGTCGATCGTGACGGCGCGGGCCTGCTGGTCCCGGCCCCGGGCCAGGTCAAACTTTCGCTGTGCGGAAGCTGCTCGCCAGGCGCTCATCGCGCCGACAATGCCGCCCACCAGGACCGCGATCAGGAGAGTCCACCACGGCGCGTCGCCTTGCATCAGCAACGTGAAGATGTCCCCCGGCATGCGGAACACAGTACGGCGATACCCCCGTGCTCGTCTCCCCGGCCGGTGCATGTCTTACGTGGTAACCACGGTCTGCACTGTCGCCGGGCACGGATCAGAACCCGGTCACAGCTCCTGACGCAGGCGCTCGATGAAGGCGTGACCGTAGCGCAGGCCCTCCTCGGCCAACCCGCGTCCCCGCGGCGTCCGGAACCTGACCCGGCGCAGATTGCCCTCGTAGATCTCGACGGTCTCCTCATAGCTCTGCCGGTCCGCCCCGCCCCGGGTGAACGCCTTGGCCACGCCGAACGCCCCGAGCAACTCGACGTAGTTGGCGTCGTGCACCACCTGCTCCTCCACGCTGACCGGGTCGGTGCAGTGCCGGTCCAGCGCGACGAACCCCTCCTCGATCTGTGGTCGAGTCCAGCCGAGTGAGCCGAGGAACGCCTCGGTCTCGGCCCGGAACCTGCCGTCGCTCCGGATCCGTCCGGCGAGGCCGTGGAAGCAGGCCAGGAAGGACAGCAGCCGTGGTCGCGGGGCCGGCCTGACGCCGTGGGACAGGTCGTCGAGTCGGCCGATGATCCGCCGGATGTGGGCGGCATCGTGCGCGCTGTCGCGGGACTCGTAGTGCGGCAGCGCGAAATCCAGGTACGGGGTATCGCCGGCGTACCGAAAACCGCATCCGGGCTGAGAACACGGCGCCGCCTTGACTCGGAGGCAGGTCGGACAGCGAATCAGCATGGGTCCAAGGGTGTCCCGAATCGGCCCGGGTGCAACGCCGCCGGGGCTCCGTTGCGTGTAGTTGGTAGATCGGGATCGTGGCGTGGCAACCATTTCCGACTCTGCTCCGTATGGATGCCAACGAACGATTGATTGCGGGAACGGGGAACGACATGTGTGGAATTGCGGGGTACGTCGGCCTGCCCCCGGAGCGGGGCGAGCCGCTGTTGCGGATCCTGGCTGACGCGCAGGCGCATCGGGGTCCGGACGGGACGGGCCACTTCGTGCACGGAACGGTCGGACTGGCGCACCGCCGATTGGCGGTGATCGATCGCAAGGGCGGCGTCCAGCCGTTTCGTCGCGGTCCGTACGTCCTGATCTACAACGGCGTCGTCTACAACTTCCGCGAGTTGCGCGAGGAGTTGCGGCGGCTCGGGCAGACGTTTCGGACCAGCAGCGACACCGAGGTGGTCGCGGCCGCGTGGGCGGTCTGGGGAGCCGCGGCGCTGGACCGGTTCAACGGGATGTTCGCGCTGGCGGTGACCGACACCCGGACCGGCGAGACCGTCCTGGTCCGGGACCAGTTCGGGATCAAGCCGCTGTACCTGTCCTGCGTGCCGGGGCGGGTGCTGTTCGCGAGCGAGCTCAAGCCGCTGTTGGCCACCGGGCTGGTCGACTGCCGGCCGGACGAGCTGACCCTGTTCCGCTATCTGCGCTTTCGGGTGCATGACGACACCGATCGCACCTTCTTCGCCGGGATCAGTCGGCTGCTGCCGGGCGAACTGGCCAGGATCTCGCCGGATGGCACGGTCGTCCGGGAGACCTACACCTCGCTGCACCGGCAACTCGGGGAGGCGGCCGCCGAGCCCGGGCGGCCGTACGGACCGGACGCCGCCGAGGAGTTCGCCGGCACCCTGCAGACCGCGATCCGGCGCCGGCTGATCGCCGACGTGCCGATCGGCACCGCCCTGTCCGGTGGCCTGGACTCGTCCACGGTGGTGGCGACGGTCAACGGCCTGCTGCTCGACCGGGACGGGGAGGCCGGCGCCATCGGCGATCGGCAGCAGTCCTTCTCCGCGGTGTTTCCGGGTGAACTGAACGACGAGGAACGGTACGTGGACGCGGTCGCCGCGCGCTGCCGATCACTGACGGTGCACAAGGTGCGGCCCTCGCCGGCCGGGTTCTTGGCCGATCTCGAGGATTTCGTACGGACCCAGGAGGAACCGACGATTTCGACCGGCCCGTACGCGCAGTACTGCGTAATGCGGACCGCCGCGCAGCACGTCACGGTGATGATCGACGGGCAGGGCGCGGACGAGCTGATGGCCGGCTACGTGCCGTACTACCTGGTCCGACTGCGCGAACTGCGGCGACTCGGCGAACGCCGACGGTTGATCATGGAACTGGCCAAGGCCCAGGACGTGCTCTGGCGCCTCGGCCGGTTCACGATCAAGGACCGGCTGGCCGGCCGCCGGGCGATCCCCACCGAGTCGGTGATCAGCGCGGAATTCCAAGCCCGGTACGAAGATCAGCGACTGATCACTGTGGCCGATGATCTCAAGCATCGGCTCGAGGACGACGTCTTCCGGAGCAGCCTGCAGTCCCTGCTCCGGTACGAAGATCGCAACACGATGCGGTTCTCGATCGAGGGACGGGTCCCCTTCCTGGACACCGACCTGGTCAAACTCCTGTGGTCGCTGGACTCCGAGGCGATCCTTCATGCGGGCTGGAACAAGCGTGCCCTCCGGGACGCGGCCCGCCCTTTGCTGCCGGAATTGATCACCAGGCGCCGGAACAAGATCGGCTTCACCACCCCGGAGTCCACCTGGTTCCGGACGATCGGACCGCAGTTGCGCGAGATCCTGGCCAGCGACTCGTTCGGCCGTCGGCCCTACTTCGACCAAGGCGCGGTGCTGGCCGCCTTCGATGCGTTCACCGCCGGCCGGGCCGCCACGGAGACGATGCTCTTCTGGCGGCTGGTCAACGTCGAACTCTGGCTGCGCGAGTTCGTCGACGCCGGGCAGACTTACGGGGTTACCGACGCAGCGCTCGCGGTCGGCGGGTCGCTCTCGCCCTTCGATGAAGCCGCGTAGAACTGTTCGTTCCCTGAGTCTGGTCCAGGCCGGTCATCTCCGGATGTGACTTAGTTCACTTCTGGGTCTAGGCAAGTCCACGTCCGTGCCGTAGGTTCCATTCCGGGGGGATGGTAAATCTCAACCTAAGGAGTGGGCATGATGGGAAGTGTTCACCTGCGGCGCTGGGTGCGGACTGCGGCGGTTGCTCTGGCTGCGGTCTCACTCACACTCACGTTCGCGCAACCTGCGCAAGCGGCACCGGCCGGACTGCCCGGCATCGACGTGTCGCACTGGCAGGGCTCGATCAACTGGACGTCGGTCAAGAACGCGGGGATCAAGTTCGCCTACATCAAGGCGACGGAATCCACGAACTACAAGGACCCACGGTTCAACGCCAACTATCCCAACGCACACGGCGCCGGCGTCATCCGCGGCGCGTACCACTTCGCTCGACCGAACGGCGATCCGACGGCGGACGGCGCGGCCGAAGCGAACTACTTCGCCTCCAACGGTGGTGGCTGGAGTGCCGACAACCTGACCCTGCCCGGCGCCCTGGACCTCGAGGGCTCGTGCACCCTCGGCCAGGCCGCCACCCGCACCTGGGTCAGGAGCTTCTACAACACCTACAAGGCCCGGACCGGCCGTGACGTGGTGATCTACACCTCGCGCAGCTGGTGGAACGCCTGCACGGGCGGCACGAGCGAGTTCGCGCCGCTGACCCCGCTCTGGGTGGCCAGCTGGACGTCGGCATCCAGCCCGACCATGCCGACCGGGTTCGGCGGCTACACCTTCTGGCAGTGGACCGACTCCGGCTCGGTGTCGGGCATCTCCGGAGCGGTTGATCGGAACGTGTTTAATGGCAGCGACGCCAGACTGTTGGCGCTCGCGAACAACACGCCCTGAGGGAGGGGTCGATGGGCCCTGAGTTGATCGAATCGACCGGTGATCGTCGGTGTGACGCGATCACTCAGGGCCTGATCGGGATCATCGACATCGCCTTCCCCGACCGGCTCCGCGGGGTCTATCTGCGCGGCAGCCGGGTCGGCGGTACGGCGGTCGAGGGCAGCGATCTCGATCTCTACGTCATCTTCAAGGAACAGTTCGCCGATCGGGACGATTTCGACCGCGCCCGCAACCTGGTTGATCACTGCGCGCGGTTGAGCTCGGTGCTGCTCGAGGGCATCGTGCTCGGCGAAAAGATCTTGCGGCATCCGCAGGCCGTCAGCACGGCCCTGAATCTCAAACTCGGCACCCGGCTGCTGTACGGCGAGGACGTCCGGGCCGGCCTGCCGCACTTCGACGCCGCCGGCTACCTCCGGTCGGTGATCCACACGCCGATGAACAGCTACCTG
Source organism: uncultured Actinomycetota bacterium (assembly GCA_963746025.1). Lineage (GTDB taxonomy): Bacteria > Actinomycetota > Actinomycetes > Propionibacteriales > Propionibacteriaceae > Microlunatus. The sequence continues at coordinate 322,660 of CAVUZU010000003.1, read as the reverse complement.
TTCCCGGACCAGCGGCAGGAACCGTTGGACTTTCCGCTGCGCCACATCGTGCCCGACGGGCCGTACTTCGGATTCGATCAATGGCCGACACCGGATGCCGACGGCCAAGATCAGCCGAGCACCAAGTTGATCGTTGCGACGGTCGGCTGGACCGCCACCGCGATCATCGCACTGCGCACCGGACGGTATGTCCGGGACAAGAGCGACTGCGTCGAACAGTATCGCCGCCACGTCGCCGACGAATGGACCGAGCTGGTCAGCCAGACCCACGATCTCTGCCGCAACCGCTGGCACTACCGGATCCCGGCCGGTGATCACGATCGGCGCACGTTGAGCGACCTGTGCGAGCGGACTCTGCCGTTCCAGAACCATTTTCTCGCCTTGTACCGCGACTTCCAGCGAGCCGAACTCGCATCCGGTGACCCGGAGCGGCGACGGCTGGCCGAGCAACGACTGGCCCAGATCGCCTACCCGGACGCACCGCCGGTCGAAGGCGGTCCAGCGCCGGCGCGATGATCTTGACATCGCCGGCTCGGCGTATTGCGACGATGAGGAAGCTGCGGGGAGGTCAAGCCGATGATCGATAGACCGAGCGTGATCGCGCGCTGGTGCTGGCCGTGATCGGCGCCGTCGTCGGCGCTCAGCTCGGGGCCCGGGCCGGTGGGCTGGTCGGCGGCTACTGCGGCTGGATGACCGGCCGGGACTCGACCAGGGGGCGACAGTTCCGGGGACTGGGGATCCCCCGCAGAGGCGACGACAACCGGCGCGAAGGATCGGCCGAATACGGCCGTGGGTTCGGGGCTGCGATCGGCGCCGTGGCCGGCGTCGCCCTGGTCCTGTCCGGGGAATTGCAGGTGTCCCCTGGGCCTCGCGGTCCTCGTCGGCTACGCGGCCGGCGGCGCCCAGGTGGGGGTGATCTTCTCCCCGCGACTCGACTACGCGGTGTTCTCGGCCACGTACTCGATCCTGCCGACGACGGGAGTCGGGGCCGGGCTCTGGGCCGGGACGACGGCCGCCGCGGGCTGGTCCCCGTGGCTCCAGGTCGGGGCCGGCGTGCTGGTCGGGCTGGTGGGGATCCTGGCCGGGACTCTTCTGGCCAAAGCCAGCAGTGCCGCCAGCGGTTTCAACGACAGCCCGGTGCTCAAGCTCGAGCCGGACCGTCAGCCGGTCCTCCCACGGTCGCCCGATCCGTACGGCAACCGGGACCTCGGCCTGCCCGACCCGTCCTGGGTGACGCCGCCGGCGCCCCGGCCCGCCAGCACCGGGCTGCGGATGACCGTGCTGCATCTGTCGGCGGACGCGGATCTGCCGCTGCACTACCAGTACGACAGCGCGGCCCCGCGCGTTCCGGACCCTCGGCTACGTCCGGGCGGGCGGCATCATGGTCGCCGAAGTTGATCACGTCGGGCCGGACACCACCGCGGAGCGGGATCGATTCCTGCTCAAGGTCCTGGTGTCACTGGCCATCCCGGCCACCAGCGCGCTGCAGATCGTCCGGCGGGCTCTGCACGTCAGGTGACGCTCGTCCGGGTCGACGTCGTGCCCCCGCGATCGAGCTCCGCCAGCGCCCGGCGCAGCGAGGCAACGGTGTGTGCCGTGCCTTCTTGATCATCGATGGACACGTGGCACTTCCCTGAGCTGTCGGCCCGGAGCCTGGCTGATCACCATCGCGGACCGGGATCCCTGGTCGCCGGCCACCACGTCGACGCCGATCACGTCGGGCACCGGCACCCCATGATCACGAGCCTGGGCCATCGCCCACAGCTCGTCGTCGAAGCCGCCTTCGCTCCTTCGGATCCGGACGAAGACGGTGATCCCAGAGGCAAGATCAACTCGGTAGACCTCGTTGTCGTACCCACGGGCGATCCGTTGCGTCGTTGTCGCCTCGGATCGGGTGACCCGACGGACAAGTTCCGCGACACGTTTCCGCGGCGTCTCGAACTGCGCATGCAGATGTGCCAGGAATCGCGACTCCGTCATGGCACCATCGAGTCACACCGAGTCGCCGCCTGCAAAGGGTTTTCGAGGGTTGACGCCGATCGGGCGGTGTACGAGGGTGCGTGGTGTTCACCGTCGGATCTTGGGGGCGATGGAATGGAAGACGTTCGATTCACAACCAAAGAACTGTCGAAGAAGACCTGGCCGGACTATGAACGGTTCTTTCACGTCAACGGCCGTGGCAGCTGTGGCTGCATGCTCTATCCGCGCGGTCGACCCTTGTCGGCACCGCGCGGCACGGAGCCGGGCAGCAAGCACCTGCCGAGCCGTGATCTTCGCCGGGAGCAGAGCCTGAGCGAGATGAGGGCGCTGGTCGAACAGGGCCGGGCGCACGGGATCCTGGTGTACGGCAGCGGTCAGGTGGTCGGCTGGTGCCAGTACGGCCGGGTCGAGGATCTCCCGGTCCAGCCCAGCAAGCGGACGCCCGAGTCGTTGCAGGCCGCCGATCCGACCTCGGACTGGCGGATCACCTGTTTCCTCACCCTGCTGGGCTATCGGCGCCGCGGCGTGGCGACGCTGGCCCTCGCGGTCGCCGTGCAATCGATCCGGCAGCGTGGCGGCGGCTGGATCGAGGCCCGGCCGGTCGTCCACTGCCACTACGATCCCGAGCTCGGCAAGGCCCGCCGCACCTACGGCCCGCGGTCGCGCGAGGTCGCCGAACATCTTCAGCTCTGGCCGGTCCAGAACGTCCCGAGAGTCGGCTGGGTCCGGGCCGCCGAGGCCGGCGGAAAGACCGCGCCGCATCGCGGCACGATGTCGATGTTCGAGCGACTCGGCTTCACCGTCGCCGGTCGCGACGGCGAAACCGGCGTCCTGATGCGACTCCACGTATGAGCCATGATCATCTTTGCCCTGCGGGCGGCGAAGGGAACGAAACCCCTCGCGTCCCCGTCGCCGACCACTCCGACCAAAACCTCGCTCAACCAGGCCAGGCGGCGCGGATCCGGTCGGCGTAGCTGCGCATCCGGTCGGCGTCCACCCACTCGCCCGGCGATCCGTACAGACCGTCGTCACGGAACCGCGGGAAGACGTGCAGATGGTAGTGCCAGACGTCCTGGTTGCCCGCCGGCTCGTTGTGCTGACGGGTGGAGACTCCGTCGCAGCCGAAGGCCGTCTTGAGGGCCAAGGCGGTGTCTCGGATCGCTTGCTGCATAGGGGTTCCGAGCTCGGCCGGCAGATCGTAGACGTTTTCGTAGTGATCATGCGGGATGACCAGTGTGCCGCCCGGATTGTTCGGCCACCACTTCGGATTCAGCCGGACCGTGACCCGCTCGTAGCGGCGCAGGATCTCCAGCGGCCGGCTCGCCCGAGCGGGGTCCTCCCGGCAGAACGGGCAGTCGTAGTCGGCCGGCTCGTGGTTGTACATCCCCCGACGCTATCCCTTCGCCGGGCGCTCAGCTGGGCCAGGTGACCGGCGGGCCGAAGGGGGCGGGGAGGTCGATCATCGGCCTGATCGCGGCCGGCGGGAAGTCGGTCCAGGCGGCTTGCGGAAAGCGGTCGGCGTGCAGATGTCGATCAAGGAAATGTTGCCAGCGGCGGAGCGCATCGACGGCCTGCTGGATGGTGATCTTGCCGGCCTCGATGGCGTCGCCGAACTCGTCCAGGTCGAGCATCCGGTGGTGCCGGGCGTCGGACGGGATCATCACATCGATGAACAGGTCACGCAGCACGAAGACGGCCGGCTCCGGCTGCTCGACGGTGATCAGGTCGACGTACCAGGTGTCCTCGTCCGCGGCCGGGACCTCGACGTGGTTGCCGTTGCGCAGGGTGGCCTGGCCCCAGCAGGGGATATTGAGGCTGACTCCGAGCTTCAGCAGGACGAACGTCCGCTGCAGCCGGGTCCGGCTCGGCCACGGCTCGAACCGTTCCGGTGCCGCCATCTCGTACGCCAGCACGTCGCCGAGGCGGAACGCGGGCAACGGGCCGAACAGGTCGGCGGGATCGTGCTCGTAGCCGCCGCTGAAGACCTCGACCGGTTCCGGATCCTTGATCACCGGCGCACGGTAGCAGCCCGGGTGAGGCGGCCCCTGAGCCTGTCGAACGGGTGGCCCGCTCAGGCTTGCCCTTCGACAGGCTCAGGGAACGTTGTGGTGAGCTCAGGGAACGTTGGGGACGGATGATCAGGCGGCGGCCGGGCCGAAGACCAGGTGCAGCACGCCGTTGTCGTACGATTCGGAGCTGATCAAGGACAGCGGCAGCTTGTCGGTGCCCTCCGGGAACAGCCGGGCGCCGGTGCCGAGCACGACCGGGTAGGTCAGCAGGTGCAGTTCGTCGATAAGGCCGTCGGCGAGCAGAGCGCGGACCAGGGTGCCGCTGCCGCTGATGTAGATCCCCTCGTGGTCCTCCTTAAGCTTCCGGATCACGTCCGCGTCGTAGCCGCCGATCACGGTCGAGTTCTGCCACTGCGACTCCGGGTTCTGCAGCGTCGAGGAGACGACGAACTTGGTGGAGTCGTTGAAGAACGCGGCGCCGGGATCCTCCTCCGGGGTGCGGTCCTTCCAGGCCGGGGCGAAACCCTCGAAGGTGGTCCGGCCGAGCAGGATCGCGTCGCTGCCGGCGGTGATCGCGCCCATCCGCTCGAACATCGTGTCGGTCCAGCCGTATTCGAAGGTGAAGCTCGGATCCTCGAAGCTGCCGTCGAGGCTGACGAACTCGTGTACCCGGATCTTGCCCATGATCATTTCTCCTCGGTGTCCTTCAGGTGGTTGCGTTGAATGAGACCGGGGCCGGATCAGAAACTCATCGGCCCGGTCGTGAGGTTTCCAGTCCGGCGAGGTCGACCAGTTCCAGGTCGTACTGGTCCTGGGCCAGCGCGGCGCGCAGTGGTTGGGCGTGCGAGCTGCCGACGATCGCGAGCAGCCGGCCGCCCGGGATCAGGGCAGTCGCTTCCCGCAGTCGCGCCGCCATCGCCAGGTTCCTGGTCCGCCATTGGGCCAGCCGGGCACGCATCACGCCGGTCGGATCCGGGTAGCCGACCCGGCCGGCGCTCTCCAACTGCTCCAGGTATGCGGCGAACTCCGGCGTAGCGACATCGACCCAATGCTGCCAATGATCATGGTCGGTGTCGTTGCCGCGCGGCCGGTTCGCCGCCCGCTTGAGGTACTCCTGGCAGGCGCGCTCGGTCTGCACCCAGTCGTCCGGGTAGTGATCGATCAGCCCGACTCCGGCGTGATCATCGAAGTGGATCAGCTCCCGGTGACCGAACTCCCGGGCCAGGGCGACGCCGATCCGGACCCGCTCCGACGGCGAGGCCTCGAGCCGGGCCAGCAGCGAATGGGCGGCCTCGGGGAGCTCGGCCTCCCGCCACGGCAGCAGCAAGGCGTTGTCGGGTTCGCGGGCCAGCAGCCAGCCGAGCACCCGGTCGGTCAGCGACGACTGCGGATCGGTGGCCACTCGGCGGGCCTGCCACACGGTCCACGATCGCTCGCCCGCCACGGCCGCCGCTCCGGCCCGCGCGTCCGGGGCACCGCCGACCGCGAAGTCGGCGAAGGCACCGCCCCGCTCCTCGTACTCGACGACGAGGTGGCCGGGGAGATTCTCGATCCCGATCAGGTCCGGTCGCCACGCCCGCAACAACTCCCGGCCGCGCGCGATCGCCGGGTCCGGCACCGCGGCGCTGAGGTGGGCCACCCCGACGATCAACAACTGTGTTGATCCCGACCCCCGACGACGAATCATGCCCAGACCGTAACGGACCGATCTCCAGGCGACCCAGGTCAGAAATGAAACCGAGATATGTAACCACCTTGACTAACCGATCGAAGCTCGGGTTTGATGTGGGCAGGCGAGGGAGAGGTCGGGTCGTTGCAACGGGCAGTGCTGTCAGCTGAGTCGGCGGATGCTGCTGCCGACGTCGCCAAACCCGCGGTCGGCGCATCCGGCCCGGTGCGGCCGCGACGCACCTTGAAGCGACGCCTCTGGCAGGCCCGCTGGTGCTATCTCTTCATTCTGCCCGGGCTGGTCTACTTCGTGATCTTCCGGTACGTGCCGTTGCTCGGGAACGCCGTGGCCTGGCAGGACTACAGCCCCTATCTCGGGGTCGACGGGAGTCCCTGGGTCGCCTGGGACAACTTCGCCCGGCTGCTCACCGACCCCGAGGTCGCGAACGCGTTGATCAACACGCTGTGGCTGAGCGTGCTGCAGATCGGCTTCGCCTTCCCGGCACCGCTGCTGCTGGCCCTGCTGCTGAACAGCATCATCAGCGACCGGATCAAGCGGTTCGTCCAGTCCGTCGTCTATCTGCCGCACTTCATCGGCTGGGTGATCGTGGTCTCCATCTGGCAGGCCCTGTTCGGCGGCACCGGCGCGATCAGCGAGGTGCTGTCCCAGCTCACCGGCGGCACGGTCAACCTGATGACCAACCCGGACACCTTCGCGCTGTTGATCACCTCCCAGGTGATCTGGAAGGAGATCGGCTGGGGCACGATCATCTTCCTGGCCGCGATGGCCTTGGTGCCGCTGGAGCGGTACGAGGCCGCCGCGGTGGACGGGGCCGGTGGCTGGCGCCGGATGTGGCACATCACGCTGCCCGGGATCGCCCCGGTGATCGTGCTGCTGTTGATCTTGCGGCTGGGCTCGGTGCTCACCGTCGGCTTCGAGCAGATCATCCTGCAGCAGGACGCCGTCGGGGCCGACGTCGCCCAGGTGCTCGACACCTTCGTCTACTACCGCGGCGTGCTCGGCGGCGACTGGGGCCTGGCCACCGCCGCCGGCCTGGTCAAGGGCCTGGTCGGCACGGTCCTGGTGCTCGGCGCCAACTGGGCCGCGAAGCGGCTCGGCGGAGAGGGTGCGTTCTGATGACCCTCGTCCGGCCGCAGACCAGACCTGACGTGTCAGCCGCCTTCCGGCCGCGCTGGAACCAGCCCACGATGACCTCGACGGTGCTGAAGGCCGTGGTCCTCGCGGTGACCGTCGTGGTGATGATCTATCCGTTCCTGTACGTGATCGCCCAGAGCTTCGCCGCACCGCCGGGCGAAGGCGGCGGCTTCTCGTTGGACGCCTACGCCTCGGTGCTGTCCGGCGGCATCGTGGTCCGCGCGCTGCTGGTCAGCATCGGGGTGACCGTGGTCGGCACCCTGCTCAGCGTGGTGCTGACCATCCTGCTCGGGTACGGGCTGATGAACACCCGCGAGGTGCCCGGCGGCCGGGTGATCTTGTATCTGGTGTTGTTCACCATGCTGTTCGGCGCCGGGATCATCCCGAACTACCTGCTGGTGAAGGAACTCGGGCTGCTGGACAGCTACTGGTCGCTGATCCTGCCCGGCGCGATCAGCGCGTTCAACATGGTCGTCATCCGCAACTTCTTCCAGGGCATCCCGCGCGAACTGATCGAGTGCGCCCGGATCGACGGTGCCAATGACTGGCAGATACTGAGTCTGATCATGGTGCCCCTGTCCAAGGGCGTGATCGCCGTGATCGCGCTGTTCTACGGCGTGGCCTACTGGAACGACTTCTTCAGCGCGATGATCTATCTCAACGACACCGCCAAGTGGCCGGTGCAGTTGGTGCTCAACCAGTACGTGCTGCAGGGGACTCCGCTGACCCAGCTGCAGAATCCGGCCGCGCCGCCACCGCCGGCCAAGTCCGTGCAGATGGCGGTGGTCGTGCTGGCCACCGTGCCGATCCTGATCGTCTATCCCTTCCTCCAACGGTTCTTCACCAAGGGCGTCCTGACCGGCGCCGTCAAGGGGTAGTGCCGTGATCACCCAAGCAGGAGCATCCATGATCAACGTCAACTCACCTGGTCGGCTCAGCCGCCGGGGTGTCCTCGGACTCGGTGCCGGCGCCGGCCTCGCCGCGCTGGCCGGCTGCCGGACCCAGCCGGCCGACACCGGCCCCGCCGTCGACGGCTCGGCCAAGTTCGTCGCGCCCAACTACCTGCCGCCGGAGCAGCTTCCCGGCGCCGCGATCAGCGAAATCGACGGTGTTTCGCCGGCGTACAGTCAATATCCGCGGGAACAGGTCCGGTCGGTGGCCGAGACGCCGGGCCGGGGCGGCGAGGTGTCGACCTTCCAGGTCCTGTTCCAGGCGCCGCCGCCGTCGGACAATCCGTGGCTGACCGAGTTCGACCAGCGGCTCGGCGCCCAGGTCAAGACGACGTTCGGCGCCGGCGACTCGTACGGCCAGAAGGTGCAGACGCTGATGGCCAGCGGTGATCTTCCCGACCTCGCCTTCGTCGAGCGCAGTGCTGCACCGGCGGTGGTGAAGCCGATGCAGCAGGGCGCGTTCACCGATCTCAGCGAGATCCTGGCCGGCGGCGGCATCGACGCGTATCCGAACCTGGCCAAGATCCCGACCTACAGCTGGCGCAACTCCAGCATCGACGGCAAGATCCTGGGGGTCCCGCGGGCCCTGCCGCTGGTCAACGGCGTCACCATGTATCGCGCCGACTGGGCCGCCGATCTCGGCCTGCCCGAGCCGCCCAAGAACGCCGACGAGGTCAAGGAACTCCTGGTCGGCTTCACCAAGGGTGATCACCGCGGCAAGTCGGCCGACAAGACCTGGGGACTGGCCACGCTGGGCAACGGCGTGGTCTGGGCGCACCAGATGTTCCGGGTGCCCAACGACTGGCGCCTCGAGGACGACGGGACGTTGATCAACTCCATCGAGACCGACGAGTACGAAGCGGCGTTGGTCTGGCTGGTCGACCTCTGGAAGGCCGGTGCCTGGCATCCCGACGCCGCCACCCTGCCGGTGCTCGACTCCCAGGAACTCTTCATGAACGGCCGGATCGGCCTGATGCCGGCCGGCATCACGCCGCACTATCGCAGCCTGGTCCCGGCGCTGCGGAAGAACGATCCGTCGGCCCAGGTGACCGCCGTCAGTGCGCCGGGCCACGATGGCGGGGATCCCGTTGTCCACCAGGACTCCGGCTACTTCGGCATCGCGGCGATCCCGTCCGAGGTCGGCAAGGACAGCGCCCGCCTCGAGGAGCTGTTGCGGGTGATCAACTACTGGTGCGCGCCGTTCGGCAGTGAGGAACACACCTTCATCAACTACGGCATCGAGGGTCGGCACTTCCGCTACGACGATCGGGGAACGCCGGTCGCGGTTGACGGTGATCGCCCGCTCACCGAGGTGGCCGGCCCGTCGTTCCTGGTCCAGCCGCTGGAGGCCGCGTTCTTCTTCCCCGGCGACGACACCGCCGCCACCGAGGCCCAGCAGAACATCGCCAAGGCGGTGCCGCTGTCGATCGACAACCCGACCCGCAGCCTGATCTCGGAGACCGACACCCGGCAGTCGGCGGCTCTCGGCCAGCTGAACGACGACTACCTGTACGGGATCATCACCGGCCGTCGACCGATCAGCGAGCTGGCCGCCTGGCGTGATCGCTGGCGGAGCACCGGCGGCGACACCATCCGGAAGGAATTCGAGGCCGGGCTGGCATGACCGCTTCCGCTCCGCAGCAGACCGAGCAGCCGGACCGGCGCGATCCGCTGTCCCGTGGCGCGGTCTGGATCACCGCGGCCGCCTGGCAGGCGGATCCGGCCGGCCCGTTGCCGATCGTCGGCACCGACTTCCGCTGCCCCGGCCAACCGACCTCGGCCGTACTCCGGGTCGCCGGGCTCGGGGTGTTCACGGCCTCGATCAACGGCTGCCCGGTGTCGGCCGATCTGCTCGAGCCCGGCTATGCCGACTACGCGCAGCGGGTCGACTACTGCAGCTACGACGTGACCCACCTGATCTCCGCCGGCGACAACGTGCTGGTGATCGAGATCGGTCCGGGGATGTATCGCTCGCAACGGCTCGATGATCGCTGGACCAAGATCAAGAGCAACTACGGCGAGCTCGCCGCCTGTGCGGTGCTGACGCTGAAGTACGGCGACGGGAACGTCGAGGACGTGATCAGCGGCACCGACTGGGGCGGCACCCTCGGCCAGACCAGCTCGTCCAACTGGACCGGTGGTGAGGATTTCGACGCCCGGGTCCCGCTGGACACCTCGGTCGACGGGGTCCCGGACTGGCCGCGCGCGGTCGTCGCCAGGACGCCGCCGAGCTCCGGCTGAGCGCGAAGAAGGCGCCGCCGCTACGGGTCCGCGAGGTGATCGATCCGGTCGACGTCCGGTACCCTCGCCGAGGGCGTTCAGGTGATCGACTTCGGCGTCAACTTCGCCGGCTGGGTCGAGCTCGAGCTGCCGGCCGACTGTCGGGTCATCCTCCGGCCGGCGGAGCTGTTGCACGCCGACGGCACCATCGATCCGCGGACCGTGGGCTGGGATCCCGTCTATCACACGGTCGCGACCGGCGCCCGGCCGCTGACCTGGCATCCGCGGTTCTGCTACAACGGCCTGCGCTACCTGGAGGTCGCCGGGCTTGATCGGCCGTTGCGGGCCGAGGACGTACGCGGTCTGGTGATCTCGGCCGACGTCCGGGCCACCGGTGACTTCTCCTGCTCCGACCCCATGATCACCGGCATCCACCGGATCGTGCACCGGGCGGTCACCTCGAACATGTACTCGGTCTTCACCGACTGCCCGCACCGGGAGAAGCTCAACTTCCTGGAGGAGCTGCACCTCGCCTTCCCTGTGCTGCAGTGGAACTACGACGTGCGGTCGATCCTGACCAACACGCTGCAGTTGATCAGGGAGGCCCAGGCACCGGACGGGCACCTGCCGCTGTACGTCCCGGAGTGGGACCCGTTCCCGGATCCCTGGCGCGGCGACGTCAACTGGGGTGGCGCGATCATCATGCTGCCCTGGCTGCTGCACCGCGGTTACGGTGATCAACAGGTGCTGCGGGACAACTACGAGGCGATGACCCGGTATGCCCGGCACCTGCTCGAGGCCCGGGTGCACGGCCTGCTGGAGTACGGGCTCGGCGACTGGGACGGGCGCGACTTCCGGGCCGTCCCGCTGGTCGGCACCGCCACCCTGGCCCGGATGCTCGGCGTGCTGGCCGAGGTCGCGGCTGAGCTCGGCCTGGCCACGGACGCGGCCTGGTGGCGGAACGAGTCCCGGCTGGTCGTCGACCGGGTCCGGACCGAGTTCTGGAACGACCGGGAGCTGACCGTCGGAGCCGACAGCATCGGCGAGGTCGCGATCGCACTTCGCTACGGCATCGTGCCGGCGGACCGGACGATCGAGGTGGTGGACCGACTGGAGCAGCGGATCGTGGCCGCCGGCTACGTCGTCGACCTCGGCGAGGTCGGTCTGCCGGCCATGATCGAGATCCTCGCGGCTCATGATCGACACGAGACGATCATGGGATTCGCGCGCCAGTCCGAGCAGCCCGGCTACGGCTACATGCTGCGCCACGGTGCCACGTCGTTGACCGAGACCTGGGACGGGCCGACCTACGGGATCAGCCAGAACCACTTCATGCTCGGCGCCATCGACGACTGGTTCTACGCCCAGCTGGCCGGGCTGCAGCAGACGCCGGACAGCCGTGGCTTCCGCGAGTTGATCATCCGGCCGCGGCCCTGTGGCGGCCTCGACGCGGCTCGGGCCGCCTACCAGACCGAGCGCGGAACCTTCGCCAGTGAGTGGCGGATCGAGGCCGGCGTATTCCGACTGCAGGCCTCCGTTCCGCTCGGCGCCCGCTGCCTGATCGAGACCCCGGACGGGCACCGGGTGACCGTCGGCAGTGGTCAGCACACGATCATCCGACCCTGGGCCGACGACGCCCCCCTTCGACAGGCTCAGGACAACGCCTCGACCGGCCCGGAGCGTGTCTCTGAGCCTGCACTGGAGGAGACGCCATGACCATCAGAACCGAAGCGCCGACGGAGGATCCGGTGATCACCGGGCCGGCGCCCGACCCGGCCGACCGCCCGGCGACCCTGCCGTCGCTGCGGCACTGGACCGACGGGTCCGGCCGGCTGTCCCTCGGCCTGCCGGGGGTGATCAGCTGCTCCGGCGACCTGGCGACCGACGTCGCAGAACTGCTGGCCGACGACCTGGAGCTGTTCCGCGGCCGGCGGCCCGAGATCACCGCCGGGATCGGCGCGGCCGGGGAGATCCGGTTGATCATGGACCCGCAGGCCGAGCTGCCGGACGAGGGCTATCGGCTGGAGATCGACGACTCGGTCCGCGTCGTGGCCGGCACCCGGTCCGGGCTGCTGTACGGCTGCCAGACCATCGGCCAGCTGCTGAAGCAGGACCCCGAGCGCCGCTCGCTGCCGCGTGGCGAGGCGCTCGACTTTCCGCGCTGCGCCGTCCGCGGTCAGATGATCGACGTCGGCCGCAAGTTCCTGCCGCTGTCGTACCTGCAGTCGGAGATCCGGCGGATGGCCTGGATGAAGCTGAACAGCCTGCACCTGCACCTGACCGAGTGGAACGGCTTCCGGTTCGAGAGCCTGGAGTTCCCGGGCCTCGCCTCCGCCGATCACTACACCCAGGCCGAGCTGCGCGAACTGGATGCGTATGCGGCCCGCTGGGGCGTGACGATCGTGCCGGAGATCGATCTGCCGGGGCACGCGGTCTGGCTGACCCGGTACGAGCCGCGGCTGCGGCTGCGATCACCGGGCCTCGACCGGGCCGGCTGGCCCGGCGGTCGCGGCGGCGGTTGGACGATGGACGTGACCTCGGACTTCGCCCGCGACTTCGTCCGGCGGCTGTTGATCGAGGTCGGCGGCGTGTTCGGCGGCGAGTTCGTGCACATCGGCGGTGACGAGTTGCCGCTGCAGACCGCCGACAAGCAGGACCCGGTGCTGCTCGCGTACGCCCGGTCGCGCGGGCTGCGCTACGCCGGTGACGTCCTGGTCGACTTCATCAACGATCTTGCCGGGACCCTGCGCGAGCACGGCAAACGGACCGAGATCTGGGAGTGGTGGAACTACGGCGACCAGCCGATGAGCATCGCACCGGATCCGGACATCATGATCGACAAGTGGCTGGACGGCGACCCCGCCGACCTGGCCCGGCAGGGCTATCAGACGGTCGGCGTGAACTGGGGCGGCAACTACGTCACACCCGGCTACAGCACCACCCCGAACGGCACCTCACCGCAGGGATTCGAGGGCTACATGCCGGCCGAGCGGATCTATGTCGACGACGAATATCCGCAGGGTGAGCGGCTGTTGGGCTATCGGCTGGGGCGTTGGATGGACAAGTCGGAGGCCCGGAGCACGGAGTGGGTGCACTTCTTCTCGCACCGGCCGCTGCAGGTGCTCGCCGACCGGACCTGGGGCGGTCCGTCGGCGGCGTCGGCGCCCGGCTTCTATGCGAAGGCCGACGCGATCGGCGGGCCGGGCGATTCGCTGACCGCCGTCCCGGCGGGTGCCTGCCGGATCGTCGAGGCGAGCAGCGAGGAGGTCGACGCCGAGGACGGCGCGGTCCGGCACCTGCTGGACCCGGATCCGCAGACCCAGTGGGTGACCCGGTATCGCAACGATCTGATGATCACGCCGCACCACGTGGTGATCGACGTCGGAGCCGAACGACGGTTGGCCGGGGTCGAGCTGTGGCCCCGCCAGGACGGCCGGGTGATCGACGAGTTCCACCACACCAGGGCCCGGCCACGCACGGTCCGGCTCGCGGTCAGTGCCGACGGCGTCGACTGGTCCACGGTCTGGTCCGGTGAACTGCCGAACGAGCAACCGGCGCAGACCGTCCGGTTCCCGGTCACGACCTCGCGCTACCTGAAGTTGATCATCGACAACGACTGGGACAACCTGTTCGTCACCGCAATCGCGTACCTGAGCGTGCTGCAGGCACCGCTGTCATGACCCAGGCCCCGGTCCGTCCGGTCGAGCGTGCCACCTCGGCACGCTCGGCCGAGCGCCGGCCGACGGTGTGGCGCCGGATCCGGTCGGCGAAGGTGATGTATCTGTTCCTGCTGCCCGGCATGATCTATTTCGTCGTCTTCGCCTACCTGCCGCTGCTCGGCAACGTGGTCGCGTTCCAGGACTACTCGCCGTTCCGCGGCATCTTCGGCTCCGCGCTGGTCGGGCTGGACAACTTCGCCCGGATGTTCGGCGATCCCGAGGTGATCACCGCGCTGACCAACACGGTGATCATCAGTCTGTTGCAGATCGTGTTCGCCTTCCCGGCGCCGATCCTGCTCGCGCTGCTGCTGAACAGCCTGCTGTCGGACCGGCTGAAGCGAGCCGTGCAGACGATCGTCTATCTGCCGCACTTCATCGGTTGGGTGATCGTGATCTCGATCTGGCAGGAGGTGCTCAGCGGCGCGGGTCCGGTCAACCTGCTGCTGTCCGGCATCGGCGTCGGCCCGATCGACTTCATGAGCAACCCCGACACGTTCCAGTTGCTGCTGGTGGTCCAGGTTGTCTGGAAGGAGATCGGCTGGGGCACGATCATCTTCTTCGCCGCGATCAGCGGCATCTCGCCCGAGCTGTACGAGTCCGCGGCGGTGGACGGGGCAGGGCCGTGGCGGCGGATCTGGCACGTCACGCTGCCCGGGCTCACCTCGGTGATCGTGCTGTTGTTGATCTTGCGGCTCGGCTCGGTGCTGACCGTCGGCTTCGAACAGATCCTGATCCAGCAGCCCGCTGTCGGTGCCGCCGCGGCCCAGGTGCTGGACACCTTCGTCTACTTCCGCGGCGTGCAGGGCGGCGACTGGGGCCTGTCCGCCGCCGCGGGACTGTTCAAGGGCGTGATCGGCACCGTGCTGGTGATCGTCGCCAACCGGTGGGCCAAGCGGCTCACCGGGTCGGGGGTGTTCTGATCATGGCCAACCCAGCCGGCCGGCCGCCCTGGGCCGCTGTGCCGCATCCGATGATCCGGGCGAGCAAGGCGATCCTACTGGTGCTGATCGCGGTGATCATGCTGTATCCGTTCCTCTACGTGGTGCTGACCAGCCTCAGCACCAACGCCGGGATCGCGGCCAACCCGTTGTTCCCGGTCGACTTCTCACTCGCCGCGTACCAGACAATCCTGTCCGGCGGGCTGGTCAGCAATGCCTTGCTGGTCTCCATCGGCATCACCGTGGTCGGCACCGCGCTGTCGGTGGCCTGCACCGCCACGCTCGCGTACGGGCTGACCCGGACCCGGGAGGTCCCGGGCGCCAAGGTGTGCCTCTATCTGGTCTTCTTCACCATGCTGTTCAGCGCCGGCATCATCCCGAACTACCTGCTGGTGAAATCGCTGGGCCTGCTGAACAGCTATTGGTCGTTGATCATCCCCGGGCTGATCAGTGCGTTCAATCTCGTCGTGATCAGGAACTTCTTCATGGAGATCCCGGCCGAGCTGCTCGAGGCGGCCCGGATCGACGGCGCGGGCGACTGGACGATCTTCTGGCGGATCGTGCTGCCCTTGTCCAAGGCGGCGATCGCCGTGATCGCGCTGTTCTACGCGGTCGGCTACTGGAACAGCTTCTTCAACGCGATGCTCTACCTCACCGACACCGGCAAGTGGCCGATCCAGCTGGTGCTCAATCAATACATCCTGCAGGACACCCCGATGACCCAGCAGCTGCCGACGGCCGCGCCACCGCCGGCGCGGAGCATCCAGATGGCCGTCGTCGTGCTGGCCATGGTGCCGATCCTGCTGCTCTATCCATTCGTACAACGCCATTTCACCAAGGGCGTGCTGACCGGCGCCATCAAAGGGTGATCGGCGATGGAAGGAAGCTCACGATGATCAACAACTCCCTGCCCCGACGGGCGATCCTCGGTGGCGGGCTCGGCCTCGGCGCCGCGACCCTGCTGCCCGGCTGCGGTCCCGCCGCCGGCGGCGCTCCGGGCGGCCAGGAGTCCGGCCCGCTGACGCTGCCCGCCTATCAACCGCCGGATCCGATCGACGGCGCCTCGATCAGCGACGTCCCCGGCGTCAGCCCGGCCTACCCGAAGTGGCCGGCCGAGATGAAGGCCAGCGTCGACGCGCCGCCCGGCAGCGGCGGACACTTCCGCTCCCTGGCACCCACCTGGTCGACGGCGCCACCGCCGGTCGCCCAGAACCAGTGGCTGCAGGAACTCAATCGCCGGCTGAATGTCACGCTCGAGCCGAACACGACCGCGGACTACTACGCGGCGATCGGCCCGGTGATCGCGAGCGGGGATCTGCCGGAGCTGATCTGGGTCGAGTGGGGCGAGAGCCCGACGATGCTGCAGGCCATCGAGCAGGGCGCGTTGACCGACCTGACGCCGCACCTGTCCGGCGACAAGATCAACAGCTATCCGAATCTGGCCAAGCTGCCGACCTATGCCTGGCAGGCCAGCGCGCTGTTCGGCAAGCTCTGGGCGGTGCCCAACTGCCTGTCCCTGATCAACCAGTTCGATGTCTGGCGGGCCGACTGGGCCGAGAAGCTCGGCTATGGCCAGCCACCGGAGGACGCGGCCGGCCTGCTGGAGATCCTCACCGCGGCGACTCGGGACAACCCGTCGCCCAACGGTGCCGCCTGGGCCCTGGGCAGCTTCGACCGCGGCTTCGTGCTGGCCAGCGAGCTGTACGCGGTGCCGACCGGCTGGCGCGAGCAGGACGGCAAGCTGGTCTGCAACATCGAGACGCCGGAATACCTGGAGGCGTTGGACTACACGCTGTCGCTGATCAAGGCCGGTGTGTTCCATCCGGACGCGAAGGCGATGAACGGCACCAAGGAACGGCAGCTCTACGCCGAGGGCCGGTTGATGTTCGCGATGCCGAGTCTTGATCTCTACTTCGGCAACGGCATCACCGGCATCCGCGGCGACCTGCGCAAGCTCGATCCGGGAGCCAGGTCGGAGTTCTTCCCGACGCCCGGTGCCGACGGCCGCGACCCGAATCCGGGCGGCAGCGGCACCGGCTTCTTCGGCGGCGGCGCGATCCCGGCCACGGTCGGCTCCGATCCGGCCAAGGTGCAGGAGCTGCTCAAGATCATGAACTTCTGGGCCGCGCCGTTCGGCACCGAGGAGTTCCTGTTCATGCACTTCGGCATCGAGGGGCGGCACTTCACGTTCGACAAAGCGGGCCAGCCGACGCCGGTGGACGACCCGGCCGTGCTGTCGGAGCTGAACGCCAACGTGATGTGCACGCCGACCTATCAGTACTATCCGGCCGATCCACAGACCGCGCTCGAGGCGCAGCGGATCCTGGCCCGCAACGTACCGCTGGCGCAGCCGAACCCGACTCAGGGCCTGGTCTCGGCCACCGATCAACGGCGTGGTGCCACGCTGGACACGATCATCCTCGACGGCCGGAACAAGATCCTGGCCGAGGGCGGTTCGACCGCGGACTTCGCCGCGGTGGTCGAGGACTGGCGCAAGCAGGGTGGCGATCAGGTCCGCGACGAATACGCGAAGGCGCTGGCGGCACGGTGAGGCCGCTGACCGATGGACGATCGCTCCCGGAGCCTGTCGAAGGGCCGGCCTCGTCGCGCCCGTATCGTTTGATCCTTGATCGTCTTCAGACCGGAAGGAGTTGGCGCCGATGCGGGCTGAGGAGCCGAATCCCAAGCCGACGTTGACGCTCAAGCAGGCGATCGACGTCTACGGTGCGGAGACGTCGCTGCTCCGGCACCTGAACCGCAACGAGGTGTTGCGGTTCCTGCGGACGTCCGGTGAGTCGCACGGCATCTCGGCGGTGGCCAAGGGCACCGAGCTGTCCCGGCCCACCGTCGATCTTGCCCTGCGCGACCTGGCCGAGCGCGGCCTGGTGATCGAGTCGGTGCAGAACCCCAGCTCGCCGCGCGGCGGCCGGCCGGCGCGGGAGTATCGGTTCGACGCGCGGTCCGGCTGCGTCGCCGCGGTCACCGTGACCAACCACGAGGTGCTGGTGGTGATCGCCGATCTGCGTGATCAGGTGCTGGGGCAGCGGCGGATCCGGTACGCCGATCTCAATCGGGAGCCCGATCCGCCGGCCTGTCTGCGAGCGGCGGTCGATCAGGCCCTGGCGGACTTCTCCCTCGCGCCGGCTCGGCTCCGGGTCGCGGTGATCGGCGTCCGCGGCATCGTCTCCGCCGGCGGCGTCGTCCAGACCTCCGGTGAACTGTCTTCGCTGGTCGGGGAGGAGGTGCACCGTCGGCTCCGGGACAGCTTTCCCTGCCCGCTGCTGGTCGAGAATGACGCCAACCTGGCCACCCTGGCGGAATACAGCAACCTGGCCGGACCGGGCAACGTGGTCGGCCTGTTGGTCGGCGAGGGCATGGGTTGCGGGCTGGTGCTGAACGGCGAGCTCTATCGCGGCGCCCACGGCGCGGCCGGCGAATTCTTCGGCGACGACCGCTCCCGGGCCTGGTCGGCGACCAACGCGGCGATCCGGGACTACGCCAAGCAGCATCGGCTGACCTTCACCGAGGTCTTCGCCGCGGCGCGGGCGAAGCGTGGCCGAGCGCGGACGCTGGTCACCCGCTACGCGACCGACATCGCCGAACGGGTCGAGGCACTGCTGGTGCTGGACCCGCCGGTGATCGTCGTCGGCGGCGAGATCGTCGAGGCAGGCGACGCGTTCATGGACGCCTTCCGGGCGGCCCTGGCTCCGGTCCTCTACAGCGACACCAAGATCATCTACTCCGACCTCGGTGCCGACTGCCTGCGCGCCGGTGCCCTGCAGGTCGCCGCCAACTGGACCGACCGCCACCTCTTCCAGGTCTGACCCACGCCGGACTTGTCAGAAGTGGGTTGCCTCATAGCGCAACTCACTTCTGACAAGTCGGCAGGATGTCGAGGAAGTTGGCGGCGGTGGGGGTGGGGTGATCGCCGAGCCAGGCCGCGGCGACCGGGAGGTCGGGGGCGTCGGTGACGGGGCGGTACGCGACGCCGGGGCGAGCTGCGGCGGCGATGCCGGCGGTGACGAAGCCGACGCCGGCACCGGCCGCGACCAGGCTGACCAGGACCGGCATCGGGTAGACCTCCTGGACGATGTTCGGCCGTACGCCGGCGGCGGTGAAGCCGGCGATCAAGCGGTCGTAGATCACCGGGCCGATCGACCGCGGCCCGACCAGCCACGGCTCGCCGTCCAGTTCGGCGAAGCCGAGTTGATCATGACCGAGCAGCCGATGTCCCTCGGGCAGGGCAAGCAGCATCGGCTCCCGGAACAGTTCCTCCACGGTCAGCCGAGGCGTCTGCACCGGTGGATGCAGGATCCCGAGATCGATCCGGCCCTCGACCAGGGCCCGCTCCACGCCGGGGCTGTCGATCTCGGTCAGCTCGACCGTGACCTCGGGGCGGCGCCGCCGGAACCGCTGGATCTGCCGCGGTAGCACCGTGTGGCCGGCGATCACGGTGAACCCGAGCCGGAGCCGGCCGGCCTCGCCGGTCAGCGCCTGCCGGGCCAGCGTGCTGCCGGTCCGGGCCGCGGTGAGCAGGGCGCGGGCCGACGGGAGGAACACCCGTCCCGCCTCGGTCAGCGCGACGTGCCGCCGGTCCCGGTCGAACAGCGCCGCCCCGACCTCCCGCTCCAGGGCGCCGATCCGGCCACTCAGGGCGGGTTGGCTGAGATGCAACTCGGTCGCGGCCCGACCGAAGTGCAGCCGCTCGGCCACCGCCACGAAGCACTCCACCGACCGGGTGTCCATGGGCGGACCGTACCGCGCGCTGATCGGGTTTCCCGATCACAGGGGCATGACTTTCGATTGATGGACGAACACAGGGCTGGTCGGCTGGGACGTAGCCAGTGATTCCGAACCCGCGAGGTGCTCCGTGTCCACGTCCCGATTCCTTCCGCCCGCCGCGACCGCGATGATCATGATCGCGGCCCTGGCAGCGCCGACCGCGGTGGCAGCACCGCCGCGCGACCCCGGCTGGCGGCCGACGATCCCGCTCTTCGCCACGATCGCCGATGCCGAGCACGCGGCCAGCACGTACGTCGACGGCGTGCTGACGCCGGAGTCCGCCGGCTATCGCGACCTGCTCACCGTCGGCGGGCTGCGCCGCGGCGAACTGCGATCGGCCTCGGTCGAGGTGTCGAACTCGGTCACTGCGCCGCCGGAGGTGCTGGCCCTCGCCCCGGACGGCCGGACCGCGTACGTGCTGGAACGGCTGGCCGGCCGCAAGTCCGGCGACACCCTGGCCAGCCAACTGGCGCCGGGGCGGAAGCTGACCACGGTCGACCTTGCCGACCCGGCCAGGCCGAAGGTCGTCGGCACCGTTCCAGTCGCCGCCACCCCCGAGGCGCTCGCGGTCAGCCCGGACGGCCGGACCGTGGCGCTGGTCGCCAACTCTCCGACGTCGTCGGTGCTGCAGCTGCTGACGGTCGGCCGCGACGGCCGGCCCGGCCCGCCGCGAACGTACGACCTGGCCGAGCTGGGCCTCACCGCGGCGCCGGGTGGCGATCTGGCCACCCAGGTGCAGTGGCACCCGTCCGGCCGCTACCTCGCCGTCAACATCACCGACCAGAACCGGGTCGGCTTCTTCGAGCTGCGCCGCGACGGCACCCTCGTCCCGTGGGGCGCACCGGTCCGCACCGGAACGGATCCGTTCGTGGGCCGGTTCACGCCGGACGGCCGCTACTACCTGACCGCCAACTGGGGCCGCGACCTCGACGCCGGCGACATCGAAGGCCGGCTGCCCGACGTGCCGTCGACGGTGCAGGCGATCCGGCTGGCCTCGCCCTGGGCCGACCGGCCGGTGCACCGGCCCGGCCTGGAGGCGTCGACGGACCGGTCGTCGGAGGGGCTGGCGATCAGCCCGGACGGCCGGCTGATCGCGACCGTCAACATGCGTGGCACCGCGCTGCCGCCGGAGAGCGAGGAACACGACCGGCTGGCAACGGTGTCCCTGCTCCGGTTCGATCCGCGGACCGGCCGGTTCAGCAAGGTCGGCGACTACCCGCTGGACGGGGTGCTGCCCGAGGGCGGCAGCTTCGACGCGACCGGCCGCTGGTTCCTGGCCACCGTCTACGAGCCCGCCGAACCGGGCTCACCCGGCTCCGGCCTGCAGCTCTACCGCGTCCTCGACGACAACCGCGGCCTGCAACCGGACCAACGCCTCCCTCTCCCCCACGGCACCCACCACGTCGTCGTGCCCCAGTAGTTGGACTAGGTGTCAAATCCTGCTGGTAAGTCGCGGCAGGATTTAACCCACAGGACGCCCGAGACGAATCTGGTCATCCACAGGTTTTGTTTCGGGTGAACGGGTGGACGGGATCTGCACAGAGTCTCGGCGCATGAAGCTGAGCTATCGATCCGTCGCCGCGACTGCTGCAACTGGCCGCGATGCAGGGCGGGGTGCTGACCGCCGGCCAGGCCGCCGAGCTGGGACTCGGCCGGCCCAGTCTGAGCCGGTTGATCCGCTCCGGCCGCTGGCGCCGCCTTGGTCCGTCCTTGGTCTTCGTCCACGACGTCGTCCCGTCCTGGGAGGCGCTCGCCTGGGGTGGCGTGCTGCTGGCCGGGCCGACGGCCCGGGTCGGCGGGCTCGCCGCGGCCTACCTGCACGGACTCTGTGCGGATCCGCCGGACCGGATCGTGATCATGGTGCCCGGCCGGCAGTTGGGCGCCCGCGCACCCTGGGTCTTTCGGCGGGAACGGATCGGTGCCCGATCGGCTCGGTCACCGGGTGACCCGCCCCGGCTCACGGTCGAGGACACGGTGCTGGATCTCTGCACCGATCCGCGGGCGACGATCCACTGGGTCACTTCCGCGGTGCAGCGACGCCGGACCACACCGCGCCGGCTTCGGGAGGCGCTCGCCGCCCGGGACCGGGTCACGCAGCGACGGCTGTTGTCGGACCTCCTGGAGGATGTGCGCGAGGGAGCCCAATCCCCGTTGGAGGTCAGCTATCTGCGCGATGTCGAACGCGCCCATGGCCTGCCGCGTGGGAGACGTCAGCTGCGGCGTGGTCGGGCGAGAGCGCACCATGACCTCGGCTACCGGGAGTTTGGCCTCATCGTGGAGCTGGACGGACAGCTCGGCCACGTCGGCGAGGGCAGGTTTCGGGACCTGCGTCGGGACAACGCGGCCCTGGTCGACGGCTACAGCACGTTGCGATACGGCTGGTCGGACGTGACCGAGGATCCGTGTCGAGTGGCCCGCCAGGTGGCCGAGATCCTGCTCCGCCGGGGCTGGCCCGGCCTCCCGACCTCCTGTCCCAGGTGCAGGTCGGTGGGTGACGGAGACAGTGAGTGGAATCTTGCTGGTTAGTCGCAGCAGAATTTCACACCTAAGCGCCGGTCCAAACCTGGCCGGTCAGCTGTTCGTAGATGGAAATGTAGCGGGCGCGGGTTTTGGTGATGATCTCGGCGGGGAGTTCGGGGCCGGGGTAGGTGTGGTCCCAGTCGAGGTCGGCCGACCAGTTGCGGACGAACTGTTTGTCGTAGGAGTCCTGGGTCCGGCCGGGCTGATAGGTCGCGGCCTGCCAGAACCGGGACGAGTCCGGGGTCAGCACCTCGTCGCCCAGGGTCAGCACACCGTCGGGGTCGAGGCCGAACTCGAGCTTCGTGTCGGCGATGATCACGCCCCGCTCCCGGCCGATCTCGGCGGCGCGGCCATAGATCTCGAGGGTGAGCCGCTCCAGCTCGGCGACGCGCGGCTCGCCGACCAGGGCCGCCGTTTCGGCCCGGTCGATGAATTCGTCGTGACCCTCGTCCGCCTTGGTGCTCGGCGTGAAGATCGGCTCCGGCAGCCGGTCGGCCTCGTCCAGCCCCGGCGGCAGCGTGACGCCGGAGATCGACCCGCTCTCCCGGTAGGAGACCAGGCCGTTGCCGGACAGGTAGCCACGGGCGATGCACTCGATCGGGATGATCTCCAGCCGGCGGCAGCGGATCGCCCGGCCGCGCCACTCCTCCGGAACGTCCTCGTTGATCACCTGATTGGGCACCAGGTCGGCGAACTGCTGGAACCACCACAGCGACAGCTGGGTCAGGATCGCGCCCTTGTCCGGGATCGGAGTCGGCAGCACGACGTCATAGATCGAGACCCGGTCGGAGGCGACCAGGATCACGTCGTCACCGTCGGCGTAGACCTCGCGTACCTTGCCCTGTCGAATCAGGTCCATGGCACAGTTTCTAGCATCCGGCGCCCGAGCCGGCGGAGGCGGACCACCCGGACCAGCGATCCACCGTGATCATGATCACCGGCCCGGCCGGCGGATCGGTCCGATACTGCGGATACTTGGCGACCAGTTCGGCGATCGTGTCCGTCCGCTCCGGGCCCGGGGTCAGCACCTTCGCTGTACCGTCGGCGCGGACCCACCAGAGCCTGGTCCAGTCGGCCTCGTAATGATCAACGAGCACGGCCGCCCGGGGGTTCTCGGCGAGGTTGCGCAACCGGCGCAGATCGTAACTGGCCTTGGGTTTCTGATCGATGCCGATGATCACGGTCTCGCCGCGCAGCGCAAAAGTCACCGGCACCAGATGCGGCTGCCCGTCGGCTCCGGTCGTCGCCAGTCGGGCCACCTCCGCGGCGGCCAGCCGGCTCCGACAGGTGCCGGCGTCGAGCCTCATCCGGTGACGAAGGCAGCCAGGTCGGCCGACTGCTGCAACCGGATCGGCTCGTTCACATACATCATGTGGCCGGCCTCGTAGTAGGCCCACTCGATCCGCTCCCGCGCGTCCGCCGGCAGCTTGAGGTGGGCGAAGACGTGCTCGGCGGCGAAGTGCGGCGTCGCGCCGTCGTAGTAGCCGCAGGACACGTGCACCTTCAGGTGCGGATTCGCCCGCATCGCCCGGGACAGGGCCGTGCCGACCTCGACCGACTCGCCCTCGAACTCCTTGTAGGACCAGGGCTGCACCTTCGGCGTCAGCAGGTTGTAGGCGAGGTCGGTCGAATAGCCGAGCTCGGTCCGGACGTAGGCGTTCAGTGCCGCCGAGTACGGCCCGGTGATCGCGGCCAGCGACGGGTCGTAGTCCATGTGATCACCGTTGTGATCAAGCGGCCAGCCGGCGAACCGCATGTCCAGCCGGCCGATCACCTGGCCGCGGTCCCGGAGCAGTTCGGCGCAGAAGGCGTGCAGGCTGACCCGGAGATCGGCGCGGTCGACGTAGTCGGGATCGAGCCCGGTCAGCGCGGAGAACCGTTGGATCAGGTCGCTGCGCTCGCCGACCGGCAGTCGGTTGCCCCGGCCGAGCCCGTACCAGAGCGGACCGGCCGCGAACTCCTCCGCCTCGGTCACCCGTTCCTGCAGCGAGCCGGAGACCTTGCCGTGGTAGTGCGCGGTGGCGGTGAAGGTCGGCAGATAGAGCGCGTACGGAAGATCATTCCCGGCGCTGTAGTGCACCGAGCCCAGGTCCAGCACCGAGGAGATCAACATCAAGCCGTTGACATACATGCCCTCGCTCTCGGCCAGCCGCGCCGCCAGAGCCGCCGCCCGGGTGGTGCCGTAGGACTCGCCGGCCAGGAACTTCGGCGACAGCCAGCGACCGTTCCGGGACGCCCACAACCGGATGAACTCGGCGACCGACTCGATGTCGCGGCCGTAGCCGTGGAAGTCGTCGGCCTGGTGCCCCTCGCTGGTCCGCGAGTACCCGGTGGTCACCGGGTCGATGAAGACGAGATCCGAAACGGTGAGCAGCGATTCGAGGTTGTCCGCCAGCCCGTACGGCGGTGCCGCCAGGTCGCCGGCGTCGCCCATGATCACCCGGCGCGGACCGAACAGGCCGAGGTGCAGCCAGACCGACGAGGATCCCGGGCCACCGTTGAAAGCGAACGTCACCGGCCGGGTCGCCACGTCGGTGCCTTCCACCACGTAACTGGTGTGGAAGATCTGCGCCCGCGGCTGGTGACCGGCGAACTTGCCGTCGGTGATCACTTCCTCACGGAGCACCACCCGCCCGGTCGTCGCGGTGTAGCTCAGCTTCGACCTGCCGCTGCCGATCTGGTGCTGGCTCGCCACCAGGTCGTCGGTCGGCTCGGGCTTCTTCGACTGATCGGCTGCGGATTCGTCGGTCATCAAGACATCATCTCAGAGGTATCGGGCGGCCAGGCCGCCAGTGCGACCCGCCCGCCCGACTGCCGAACTTCAGATCTTCGGGGCTTTGCCCGCCAACTTCAGTTTTCCGATGATGCCCTGGATCTGGGTGTTCGCGGCTTCCATGGTCTTGGGGATGTCGGCGCCACGCATCGACTTCTCCATGGCCTGGCCGAACGCCTCGGCGACGGTCCAGTCGTACTGCGGTTCCAGCGCGGACGACGGCAGCACCTGATCCTGGATGATCTTGCGCCACGGGTTGACCGTGTCCGCGTCCGGAGCCTTGGACACCGCGTCGATCAAGGACGTCCGGGTCGGGAACTTCGAGTAGCCGGTCGCCTTGAAGTAGTCCAGCATGGTCGCCGGATCCGGACCGGCGAGCGCCCAGAGGAAGAACTTCGCGGTGGCCTCGATGTTTTTGGACTTGGCGTCGATCATCCACTTCATGTTGCCGTTGGTCGCCGGGGCCGCACCGGTGCCGTCGTGGGTGGGGATCGGGGCCACGCCGACGTTGTCGCCGAGTCCCTTGAACTCGTCCAGGATCTGGCTGATCGCCCAGGACCCGTTGATCATCATCGCGGCCTTGTTCTGGCCGAACGGGGTGGAGTCGTTGGCCGCGCCGAGCGACTGCCGCGGGATCACCTGTTGATCGAACAGATCCTTGTAGAGCTGGGCCAGCTTCTGGTACGCGGGATCGCTGGCCTGCGCGGTCGACCAGTCGTCGCTGATCGGCAGGTGGCCGGCGACGTTGCGCTGCCAGGGCCAGGACTGCCAGCCGAAGTCGCCGCCGGTGACTCCCATCACCAGACCGAACCGGCCCTCCGCCTTGGTCTTGGCGCCGAAGTCGACCAGCTCGGCGAAGCTCTTCGGAGCCACCTCCGGGTCCAGCCCGGCGGCGGAGAAGAAGTCCTTGCGGTAGTACAGGACGGTCTGCGGCTCGAACAGCATCGGGTAGGCGTAGCGCTTGCCGTTCACCGTCACCAGGTTGCGGGCGGTCTCGGTCAGGTCGTCCCAGGATTCCTTCGGCAGCACGCCGGTCAGGTCCGCCAGCTCACCGTTCTCGACCTGGACCCAGACGTTGTTGCCGACGCCGATGTACATGTCCGGTGTCTTGCCGGCGGCCTGGGCGGACTTCAGTTTCTGTTCCCACGCGTCGCCCGGCACCTGGGTCAGCACGACCTTGACCTCGGTCTGCGCGGCGTTGAACTGCTGGACCATCTTCTTGTACCAGGCGTCCTCACCGTTGGTGAGCTTGGCCTGCCAGAACTGGATGGTCGTGGTCGACCCCGCCGACGGCGGATTCTGCGCCTCCGACGCGGACTGCCCGGGCGTACCGGAGCCACAGCCGGCGAGCAACGCGCCCGAGCCGACGGCTGCGCCGGTGGCGAGCAGGTTCCGGCGGCTGATGAGCCGCTGAGCAGGCGTGGTCACGGGCACTCCTTCGTGATCGCTCGACGGATCAGACGTGTCCGTCGGAGTCGTATGAAATCGTTTTCGAGTCTCACTATCAGTCCTTCCTCGAGCCGCGTCAAGTCACAAACCCGCAACGTGCCGCGAGCCGACTCCCCAACGCTCCCTGAGCCTGTCGAAGGGTGTTATTTCAGGCCGGCGATCTTGATGTTGCTGATGATCCGGCGCTGGAAGATCATCACCAGCAAGATCACCGGCAGGGCCGCCAGGAACGAGCCGGCCATCAGCAGGCCACGCTCCGGCGCCCGCTCGGACCGGAAGTTGGCCAGATACTGCTGGATCTGGAACAGCTCCGGGCTGGTGATGGTCATGATCGGCCAGATGTAGGCGTTCCAGTACGCCAGGAACGAGATCACCCCGACCACCACGAACGCCGGCTGGGACAGCGGCAGGAAGATCCTGGTGTAGATCCGCCACCGGCCGGCGCCGTCGATCATGGCCGCCTCCTCCAGCGCGGTCGGGATCGACAGATAGAACTGGCGGATGAAGAACATCTGCCCGGCCGAGGCGATGCCGGGCAGGATCAGCACCGTCAGCGTGTCCAGCATCTGCAGCCGGGTCACCATCACGAACGAGGTGAGCAGGATCGCCATCGACGGCACGAACATGGTGCCGATCGCGAGCACCCAGAGCAGCGGCTTGAACGAGAACTCGAGCCGGGCGAACACGTACGCGGCCATCGAGTTCACCGCCAGGGTGCCGATGGTGAAGATCACCGCACCGAAGAAGGTGACCAGCATCGCCCGCTGGAAGTCGGGGTCGGTGGCGATCGTCGTGTAGTTCGACCACAACCACTCGGTCGGCAGCAGCCGGAACGGGGTCGCGGTCACCTCGCTGCTCGGCTTGAAGCCGGACAGCACCATCCAGAGCAGCGGAAACAGGGCGAACCCGGCGAACAGCAGTCCGACCAGGATGCGGGCGAAGCGGACCGGGGTGGGACTCTTGACGGCCACCGATCAGCCCTCCTGCGTCTTCTCGGAATTGATGAAGCGGAAGATCAGCACCGACACCAGGCCGAGCACGATGAACAGCATCAGGGCGGCGGCGAGTGGTTGGCCCTGCCGCTGGTCCTGGGTGAAGTGCTGGAAGATGTAGAGGTTCGGCATCATGGTCGAATTCAGCGGCCCGCCGCCGGTCATGATCAACGGCAACTCGAACTGCTGGATGGCGCCGACACTGCCGGCGATCAGCAGGTAGATCAGCACGTTCTTCAGCATCGGGATGGTGATGAAGAACGTCTGCTGCCACCACGTCGCGCCGTCCAGCGACGCCGACTCGTAATAGGAGTCCGGGATGTCCAGCATGCCGGCGAGCATGATCAACGCCGTCACGCCGAAGCCGATCCAAACCGCCGGCACGGCCAGCGACGGCAGGGCCGTGGCCGGGTCGCCGAGCCACGGGATCGGCTCGAACTCGCGGAACGGGCTGACCAGCAGATCCAGGAACCAGTTCAGGATGCCGCCGTAGTAGTCGAAGATCAACACGAAGACGATCGAGGCGATCACTCCGGAGATGATCGTCGGCAGATAGATCGAGGTCTTCACGAACGAGGCCAGCTTGCGGCCCATCCCCTTGACCACCGAGGCGAAGATGAACGCCAGCACCAGGCCGACCGGCACCACCAGCACCATGAACAGCAGGCCGCGGGCGATCGACTGGACGAAGATCTCGTCGCTCAGCACGTTGGCGTAGTTGCCGAAGCCGATGAACGTCGACGGCAGATAGAACGAGAAGTCGAAGAACGACAGGTAGGCCGCCTGGAAGAACGGGATGATGACGAAGATCGCCAACAGGATGATCAGCGGCGCCAGCATCAGGTAGGCGATGCCGTTCGAACGATGCAGCCGTCCCCGTCGCCGGGTCTCGGCCGCCGGGACGGGATCCGCGATGAAGCCCGGCGGACCTTCCGCGATGCCGCCGCCGGCGCGGTGACTGGGCGTTTCTGTGGCCAACTCATACTCCTCGGCGACGAGATCGGACGGCCCGACCCTAGGTGATTGTAATCGATTTCACAACTGAGAAACCCGGCCGGCTCGGGCTCCGAATTCCGGCCCTGTCCAGCAGCGGCGGCGCTACGTCAGCCGTACGTCAGCGATGTGGACTGAACTGCGCGGATGGGACGAACACCGGGAGCCGCGCTGAAGACCTCGATCGCCATCGTGGGCGTGCTGGTCCTCTGGTCGATCGGTGTGGCAGGCACCGTGCTGGCGTTCGCGATCAGGCTGGGCACACTGATAGAGCTTGCGGTCCCGGTGCTGATCTGGGGCTCCGTGATCGGTGGTTGCTGGGCGATCGGGACGCTGCCGCGGGCGCGCTGGCTGTCCGTCTCGGCCGTGATCGGGGCGGGAGTCCTGTGCGTCGTCATGAACGTGTCCGATGTGGCGCCACGGGCCTGGTTCGAGTTGCACCGCCCGGCCTTCGGGCTCGCCGCCCAGGCTGTTCCCGACCCGGGACCGGACTACTACGGCGCTCCACTGCCCGAATCCCTGAGGTGGCTCAGCGCCACCGGCAAGGTCAGCGGCGGGGAGGCCCCGGGCGAGCTCTTCTTCCCGCAATGGTTGGGAATCCCGGACGACGCCGGTGGCTACTTCTACCTGCCAGGCGGCGGCTCACCGGAGGGTTACGACATGTATGGCCTGAGCTGCGAGGGCGCCGAGCAGGTCGGCGGCGGCTGGTGGATGTGCGGGATGTGACCCGCGGCGCTTGTGTCCTGCGGGCTCGGGGCACTAGCTGAGCAGCAGCCGGGCGATCGCGACGACGCCGAGGATGACGATGATCGTGCGCAGGGCGATCGGCGGCAGCTTGCGGCCGACCGCCGCGCCGATGAAGCCGCCGACCAGCGTGCCGGCGGCGATCAGGCCGGCGGCCGGCCAGCTGATCCGGTCGAACGCCACGAAGGTGTACGCCAGCGCCGCGACGATGTTGACGCCGAGGGCGAGCACGTTCTTCAGCGCGTTCAGCCGCTGCATGCTCTCCGGCATCAGGGCGCCCATCGCCCCGACCAGCAGGATCCCCTGGGCCGCGGTGAAGTAGCCGCCGTAGATGCCGATCAGGAAGACGAGGAAGATCAGCAAGACGGTCTTCGGCCGGGACAGCGTGCTCCCGTCCTCCCCGGATGCCTCCGCCCGGCGCCGGGCCCAGGCCTGGATCCGCGGCTGCAGCACGACCAGCAGCACCGCCATGCCCAACAGCACCGGGACGATGATCTTGAACACGGTCGGCGGCAGGTGCAGCAACAGCCAGGCCCCGCAGACCGCGCCGAGCAGCGAGGCCGGCAGCAGCTGCAGCAGCCGTTTCCGCTGGCCCTTGAGCTCTCGCCGATATCCCCAGGAGCCGGACGCGCTGCCCGGGACCTGGCCGATCGCATTGGACATGGTCGCGACGATCGGCTCGTAGCCGAAGGTGACCAAGGTCGGGAAGGTGATCATGGTGCCGGATCCGACGACCGCATTGATCGTACCGGCGCCAACCCCGGCCAACAGGATCAGCAGGATCTCCACGGGGCTCACCCGGCCGACCCTACGAGACCCCTGCCCGCGCACCAGAATGGCCCCCGCCAGCCGGGACGCCCGCGCTCCGCCTCCCAACCCGGCCGCTCCGCCCACCGATCCGTCACATCCGCTGCGACACGCCGCCAGAAAGCCCGCGGATGTGACGCCTCGGCAGAAATTCCGCCGACCCGTCACATCCGCGGCCGTTCTGGCGGCGTGTCGCAGCGGATGTGACGGGTCGGTGCGGTCCGGCTGGTGGGCGGAAACTCGGTCGCCGGGATCGGCGGGGGTGCCTAGGGTGGTCGGTCGTGGGTGATGACGAGCAGGCCGTACGCGAGCCCGAGCCGACGCCGCAGCTGGCCGATGGCGAGGTGCAGGCGCTGGCCGAGCGCGCCCTTGGGGTTCCGGTGGACGGGCTGATGCCGCAAGCCGGTTCGGTCGGCAATCAGAACTTCCGGCTGGACACCGGTCGCGGCCGGTTCGCGATGAAGCTGGCCGCGGCGAGCGAGCTCGCGGCGGAGCGCTGGGGGCTGGAGCGGGCGGCCGAGGTCGCCGTGCCGGTGCCGCGGGTCGTCGCGGCCGAGCCGCTGCCCGGGGACCGTGGGTTCTTGATCACCGAATGGCTGGACGGACAGCCGGCCGACCCGGCGACCGACACCGAGGCGCTGGTCGAAGCGGGCCGGGCGTTGCGCCGATTTCACCAGGTCAGCGGGCCGGGCTACTGGCGGGTCGGCGTGCAGTCCGGGACGGCTCGCGGGCGGCACGACTCCTGGGCCGAGGTGATCGACACCATCGTCGGCTTCACCGACGACCTGGTCCGGCACAACGTGATCACCGCCGCGGTCGCGGAGCGGTTCCGAGCGGCGGTTGTTGATCACCGGGACGCGATCGCGTACCAGGACGACGGTGTCCTGCTGCACTGCGATCTGAAGCCCGCCCATCTGTTCGTCGCCGACGGGCGACTGGCCGCGATCATCGACTGGGGCGACACGTCCTACGGCGATCCGCGCTGGGATCTGGCCCGGCTGTCACACTCCGGCGACGCCGTGTTCGCACCGGTGCTCGAGGGCTACGGGCTCGAGCTGGATGCCGACCTCGAACGCTCCCTTGCCTGTTACCGCGCCATGCTGCGCCTTGACGCTCTGCACTACGAGCTGATGGCCGGCGGCGACTGGTTCGACATTTACCGCGCCACGATCACCGAGTGGCTCGATTCGTTGAGCTGACCCGATGCCTGCCGCTGGCTGACGGGGAGGCTCAGGGACCGAACACCCGAACGTCCTCCGCCCGGGCAGCGCAAGAAGTTGATCAGTCGCGGGCGGCGGCGAAGGTGATGATCTCCGGCAGGCCGGGGCGGTAGCCGTCGGAGGTGTCGACGTCGAGGGTCGGCACGTCCAGGGTGATCGGATCGAAGTTCAGGGTGCGGTCGCGCACCTCGTTCAGATGAGCAAGATCACCGTGGGCGGCGGCGCGGAGGCCGTTGTCGTCGAACCGGCGGCGGATCCGGTCCGCGGCGGTGTCGGGGTCGATCTGGCAGCGGACCAGGCTGAGCCGGGCCAGGCCGAGCAGCGGAGTCAGGCCGGGCCGCCACAGCTTGTCCTGGAACGCCGCCTCGGCGACCACGGTGATGCCGGCGCGGAGCACGTACTCGACCGTGCCGAAGAAGGCCGGCAGGGTCTTCAGGTTCAGCTCGTCCACCGGCCCGGGAACGAATCCGGGATGGGCGTGCACCATGCCCTCCTTGAGCTCGTCCCGGCAGATTGCCGGGCAGCCGACGCCCTGCGCGACCAGGTGGGCCAGGGTGGTCTTGCCGGAGCCGGGCGGTCCGCTGACGACGATCAAGGAGGGGGAGGCCATTCCCCGATTTCTAGCATGCTCAGTTGCGGACGGGGACCTGAGCCTCGAAGTACGCGCGCTGGGCCGGGAAGTAGTCGGCGAAGTCCGGCATGGCCGCGCCGGTCATGGAGGCGACGAGTTGATCAAGGTAGTACTCCCAACCCGGGCCGACGTCGCCGACCGCGGCCGGGTCGATCCGGTACATCACGAAGCGCAACTCGGACGCCGCGCCGGCCGGGGCCAGGTCGATCGACAGGTCCCAGGAGCCTTGCTCGTCGTTGGTCAGCACCCGCAGTCGTCGCGGTGCGTCGCACTCGGTGATCTTGACATCGGTCGTCGGCGTGTCCTCCTCGAAGCCGAGCTGCAGCTTGATCGTTTCGCCGACGGCGCCGGTGCCCTGCCAGCGGCCGATCCAGCGGGCCGCGCGTTCGGGTTCGGTGATGCTGGCCCAGGCGTCGTCGACCGATCCCGGCAGGGTCCGGGTCAGTTCGAGGTCGAGGCCGTCGCCGGCCGGAATCAACCGGCCGGTAGGGATCGGTGCGTTCATGCTGTCTGCTCCTTGACGTCGGGTGCTGATGAGTCGGGTGCTGATGAGTTGGGGGTCGCGGCGCCGGCCGTCGTGCTCCGGCGCTCGCGGCGAGTCCGGGCGACCTCGGTCGCCAGGGCGTCCAGTCGGGCCGGCAGGCCGGGCCCGAGCAGTCGGCGGAGGTAGTCGGCGACCTCGACCAGGGGCTCTCGATGCAGCGCGTAGATCCGCTGCCGACCTTGCACGGTCGCCTCGATCACGCCGCACTCGGCCAGGATTCGCAGATGCTTGCTGACCCCCGGCCGGCTGATCGAGAAGTGCTCGGCGATCCGCCCCGCCGACAACGGCGAGGCGTGGAGCAGTTCCAGAATCTCTCGGCGCACCGGATCGGCGATCGCTCGGGCACCTTCCATGCCGCAAAGCGTAACCGATCGGTTACGCATTTTCTAGTCTTGGTGTTGATCAGGCTCGCCTTTCGACAGGCTCAGGGAACGAAACCCGCACGTCCCCAACGCCGAACGCACGGGTGCCGGAACAAGCCGGCGATGAGAGGATCCTTGTGTGGCAGGATTTTCGGACGACGAGCTGGAGCGGCACCGGATCGGGCTGACCGGGTTCTGCTACCGGATGCTCGGGGCGGCCGGCGAGGCCGAGGATGCGGTACAGGAAACGATGCTCAAGGCGTGGAAGGCGGCCGACGGCTACGACCCGACCCGGGCCGCACTGTCCACCTGGCTCTACCGGATCGCCACCAACGTCTGCATCGACCTGACCCGCGGTGCGCAACGCCGCGCGGTCGCGATGGACCTCGGTCCGGCCGCCACCGCCCCGGGGCTCGGACCGCCACTGCCCGGCCGCTGGGTCGAGCCGATGCCGGACGCGCGGATGCTGCCCGAGGATCCCGCCGAGCTGGCCACCCAGCGGGAGTCGGTCCGGCTGGCGTTCGTCGCCGCCCTGCAATGGTTGCCGCCGCGCCAGCGGGCGGTGTTGATCTTGCGTGAGGTGCTGGCCTGGCCGGCGGCCGAAGTCGCGACCCTGCTGGACACCACGGTCGGGTCCGTGAACAGCGCGCTGCAGCGGGCCCGCGCCGCGCTCCGCCGACCGACGCCGGCCGCGCCGATGGATGCCGCACACCGCGCCCTGCTGGTCCGCTATGTCGACGCCTTCGAACGCTTCGACGTCGACCTGCTGACCGCGTTGTTGCACGAGGACGCCACCATGTCGATGCCGCCGTTCGGTTGGTGGCTGCAGGGCCGGGCGGCGATCCGGGTCGTCCTGGAGAGCTCCGACGGTGGCTGCCACGGTGCCCGGCTGCTGCCGACCAGCGCGAGCGGCTCGCCGGCCTTCGGCCAATACCGTCCGGACGGTGACGTGTTCCGGCCGTTCGCGCTGGTCGTGCTGGAGGTGGCCGGCGGCCGAATCATCGGGATCACCAATTTCCTCGATGCCGTCGAGGACTTCCCGCGCTTCGGGCTGCCCGCCGAACTGGGCGCCGATGAGTTTCCGGATCCTTCGTCGTAGAACCTGCATGACAGCCAACGAACCGAGAGTCGAAGAACGCTCCGAGCAGCCGTACGTCAGCATCCGCACCCGGGCGAACTTCACCGAATGGGGCGGCGTCAACGCGCTGATCCCCGAGGTGCAGGACTGGCTGACCACCCGCGGCACGACCCCGGCCGGGCCGCCGCTCTACCGCTACCACCAGATCGGCAACCTGACCGACCGGTTCGAGCTGGAGGTCGGCTTTCCGGTCGCCACGCCGGTCGCCGGCGATGAGCGGGTGACCGCCGGTGCCTTGCCCGCCGGGCGCTATCTGGTGCTCGAGCATCGCGGTCATCCCGACTCCATCGCCGGGTCCCACGCTGCGCTGGTCGACTGGGCCGAGGCCCGCGACGTGCAGCTCACCGGGAGCCCGGATCGGCTGCGCTGGGGCTGATGTACGAGTCGTACGTGACCGATCCCGAGGTCGAGCCGGAACCGGAGCGGTGGGTCACCGAGCTGGGGTACCGGGTCGCGGGCTGACCCCTCGCCGGAGCCCCCGGACTGATCGCCGGTTGCTCCCCGTACCGTTGAGCCGACCGGGTCGCCGGCATCGGGCTTGCCTCTCTACAGGCTCAGGGAACGTACCCCTCTCGTGGTGCCTGACCGGCCGGGACGTGGGTCGTACGGCTCAGAACGGGTGATGGATGGGTGAGGGGCGCGGCTCGGCGATCGCCGTGGTCCTCGGGTCCCGGTTCTTCCGGTCCGCGCTGATCGCGCTGTTCTTCTCCGGGATCGGCGTCTCCGCGGTGGTGCCGCAGCTGACCTTGTTCCTGGTCGAGGAACTCGGCGCCTCGCTGCCGGTGGCCGGGCTCTATTACCTGACCAACCTGGCCGCGCCGTTCGCCGGCTATCTGGTCGGCCGGCTGTCGGACCGGCAGCAGGATCGGCTGACCCTGTTCCGGATCTGTGCCCTGGTCGGTGCGGTGGGCTGGGTGGTGATCGCGCTGGCGCAGTCGATCTGGGTGCCGTTCGTGGTGAGCGTGCTGGCGTTGAGCGTCGGCGGCGCCTCGATGGGTCAGTTGTTCGCCGCCTGCCGGGACGAGCTCAGCCGCCGGCCCACGCCGGTCGACAACCAGGTGATCGCCCTGATCCGGATGGCGTTCACCGCTGGCTGGGTGCTCGGGCCGGTGTTCGGCAGCTGGTTCGGCAGCGCGGTCGGGCTGCGGCCGATGGTGTTCGCCACCGCTGCCTGTCTGGTGTTGCAGGTGATCCCGCTCGGCCGGCAGCGGGTGCCGCGCTTCGTCCGCCCGGTCAGCGGCACCGATCGCCCCGCCGGGCCGCGCGGCATGCTGCCGCTGTTGATCTTCATGGTGCTGACCGTGTGCGCGATGGCCGGCGACACGATCAAGTTCGGCTATCTGCCGATCTACATGGATCAGCAGCTGCACTTCTCGCCGGTCCTGCGGGGCGCGGTGATCGGCATCCAACCGCTGCTGGAGTTCCTGCTGATGCCGCTCGCCGCCCGGCTGGCCGACCGGTTCGGCCCGCTCAAGGTGCTGCCGGTGGGCGTCGCGTTCGGCGTCCTCGGCAACCTTGCGTACGCCACCAGTAGCGCGGCTCCGGGCCTGTTCGTCGGGCAAGTGCTGGTGGCCGTGCAGTGGGCCTGCATCGGCGTGCTCGGCGTGACCATCGCCCAGGAGCTCTACCCGGAACGGGTGGCGACGGCATCCGGCCTGTGGATGAGTGCGATGCCGATCGCGGGCGCGGTCGGCGGTCTGGTCGGTGGGATCGGCGTCGCGACCTACGGCCTGCCGCGGGTGTTCTTCCTGCCCGCGGGGATCATCCTGATCGGCTGCGCCGGGATGATCATCCTCGGTCGGTGGCAGCAGGCCCGGCGATCACCCGACCGGTGATCTTGGTCAGTCGTGGCTGGCCGGGCCGGACGAGATGTGCACGTGCAGATGCTTGGAGTCCTGGTAATCGCCGAGGTTGGTGAGCACCCGCGCCGATCCGAGCCGGTCGGTGACCTCGGCGGCGACCTTCTGGATCACGCCGAACAGCTCCCGCAGGTCCGCCGCGTCGTCCTCGGTGACGGTGATCAGCGAGCCGAGATGCCGCTTGGGGATGACGACGATGTGCTCCGGCCAGTACGGCCGGGTGTGGTGGAACGCGAGCACCCGATCGGTCTGGGCGACCACCCGGAGCTCCGGGATCCGGCGCAGCGCCACGTCACAGTAGAAGTCGTCGCCGTCGTAGCGGGTCAGGTCGTCCATCGGCCCAGTGTTCCAGCGCCTCGGAACTGCGACCGGGATCGGCGTTCCGGGGTCGCGGCTATCCTGATCCGGGTTGTCAACCGAGCGGAGCTTCGATGCGCGGACCGGCGGGACGGGCTGTCTCGTCCATGATCATTCTGCTGCTGGTGATCATGACCGGATCCTGCACCGCGGAGCAGTCGGGCGCGCGGCTGCCGCCGCCGGACACCTATCGGCCGGAGGACCCGATCGGCGAGGACGGCCAGGCCCGGCCGGTGCCGCCCGGCGCGGCGACGACCCTGACCGCCCCGCTGATCGACTTCGGCGGGTACTGCATCCAGGCCCGGAGCAACGCCGAGGCGCGGGCGATCTGGTGCCGCAACACCGACGCCGACGATCCCTGGTTCGCGCAGTTCCTGCTCGACGCCGAGGATCGGCTCGCCTGGGCCTGGTTCCCCGCCCCGCACGATCCGGAGCGGCCCGACCGGCACGACCATGATCGGCTGACCCGGTTCGCCGTGACCTCGCTCGGCACGCTCTGGCCCGGCACCGCGGACCGGATCCTCGCCGAGCTCGAGCAGTTCGAAGGGGAACGGCG
Source organism: uncultured Actinomycetota bacterium (assembly GCA_963746025.1). GTDB lineage: Bacteria > Actinomycetota > Actinomycetes > Propionibacteriales > Propionibacteriaceae > Microlunatus. Next base: position 286,293 of record CAVUZU010000003.1, on the reverse strand, counting down.
GGACCGAGTCGAGCGGGCCCTGCCGACCGAGGGTGCCTTCACCCGAACCTGGCGCGATGACCATGCCGACTACACCATGTCCAGCCTGGACGGATTGATCGTCGCCGAACACGACGCGGCGGTCGAGCGCTGGCCGTCCGACGCCGGCCACTACGGCAGCCGGATGAGCCTCGCGGTCGGCGACCTGCAGCAGTCCGGTTTCGAGTGCTTCTACCCGCCGCAGCCGTACTGTCGCCGTGGCAACGGTGAGTTCCGGGTATCGCTGCGCGGAGACCGGATCGTCACCGCGGACTTCGTGATCTTCGGCAACGAGACGCTGGCCGGGACCTTCCGCCACGGGCTGACCTTCCTCGCCCCCGAGGTGCGGACCGAGATCGCCGCCCAGATCGAGAAGTCCCGCCGGGCCAGGACCGACTTCCTCGGCATCGTGGCCGGCACTCTGCTCGCCGTGGACGCCGCGCCGGTCCCGCCGGCCGACGGCACGGTGCCGATCACGGTCCGGGTCGGCGCCCCACTGACCGGCACCTTCCCGATCTGACAGCGGTTCGGCACCCGGAGAGGAGATCGGTCCCAGGCTGATCATCATTCCCGGGCCCGGGAATGATCACCACCGATAGTCGAGGAACTTGCCGTCGAAGGTGATCACGACGCGATCGCCGTCCGGATCCGGTCGTCGGGCGAAGTCGATCTTGAAATTGATCGCACTCATGATGCCGTCGCCGAACTCCTCGTGGATCAACTCCTTCAGCGCCGGGCCGTACACCGCCAGCGCCTCGCTGAACCGATAGATGGTCGGATCCGAGGCGATCGCCGGATCGGTGCCCCGGGTCGGCTGCCGCTGCAGGCTCTCCGCGACCCGGCCATCGAGTCCCAGCAGCTCGCACGCGGTCGCCGCCTGCGCGGCCGTCATCGGATGCGCGCCGAGCAGCGCCGCCGTGGTCCACACCAGCGGAGCGTCGACAACGGTGGCCAGTTGCTCCCAGCTGATCCCGCGGCGGATCCGCGCCGACGTGATCGCCTCCGCTGCGGCTGTCTTCGCCATGATCGGTTCGTCCATGATCGGCCCATTCGTGATCGATACCGCCGTGGGTTCGATCATGATCAGCGTTCCGCGGCGGCGGCGACCGGGGCCGGTGCCTCGACTGGATCATCGGCAGCCGGCGACGCACTGGCCATCGCCGCGGGCGTCCGGGCTCGTCCGGTCCGTGCGTGGGTGGCGTAGATGGTCAGCCCGACGAAGGTCAGCCCACCGACGAGGTTGCCCAGCACGGTGGGGATCTCGTTCCACAGCAGGTAGTCGATCACCGTGAATTGGCCGCCCAGCAGCAGCCCGGACGGGAACAGGAACATGTTGACGATCGAGTGCTCGAAGCCCATGTAGAAGAACACCATCACCGGCATCCACATGCACAGCACCTTGCCGGTGACGCTCTTCGACACCATCGCCCCGACCACGCCGGTGGAGACCATCCAGTTGCACATCACGCCGCGCAGGAACAGGGTCAGCATCCCGGCCGCGCCGTACTCCGCATAGCCGACCGTCCGGCTGGCGCCGATCTGGCCGATGGCTTGGCCCACCGCGTCGGCTGGTTGCGCGAATCCGTAGGTGAAATAAACCGCCATCATCACCGCGACCAACAGGGCACCGGCGAAGTTACCGACGAACACCAGGCCCCAGTTGCGGAGCACGGCGCGGGCCGTGACGCCGGGTCGGCGGTCGAGCCAGGCGAGCGGTGCCAGGGTGAACACGCCGGTCAGCAGATCGAAGCCGAGCAGATTGAGCAGGCAGAAGCCGACCGGAAACAGGATGGCCCCCACCAGGGGCTGGCCGGTCTTGACCGAGATGGTGACGGCGAATCCGGCGGCGAGGGCCAGGATCGCGCCCGCCATGAAGGCTCGGATCAGCGTGTCGCGGGTGCTCATCATGACCTTCGCCTCGCCGGTGGCGATCATCTGCTGGGCGAGTTCAGCTGGGCGGACGTACGGCATGGGCTGGACTCCCCGGGTGAGACGACATACGGCCGGTCGACCTTGGTCGTCGACGGTAGGAGGCCTGCGTTCCGGCCGGGTTACGGCCCCGTCTCCTGGCCGTGAAAGCCGGCGCACAGCCGAGAACGTACGCTGCGAGGTCGGCTATCGCCCGGGGTGACCGGAATCCCGCAACCGTTGCGGAATCCGGTCCGAATCGGCGCCCGGCCGGCAACGGTTGCTGGATTTCGGTCAGTATGGTCGGGTGACGCTCCCGATGCCCGAACTCCCGCCCGCCATCCGCCCGGCCGCCGCGGCCGACGTGCCCGACCTGATCAGATTGATCAAGGAACTCGCCGACTACGAGCGCGAGCCGGACGCGGTCAAGATCTCCGCGGACCAGCTCAGCACCCTGCTGTTCGGCCCCGATCCCCGGGTTTATGCGCTGGTCGCCGAACACGAGCAGCGAGTGATGGGGATGGCGATCTACTTCCTCAACTTCTCCACCTGGGAAGGGAAGCTGGGCATCTATCTGGAGGATCTTTACGTCAGCCCGGAGACCCGCGGCACCGGTCTGGGCAAGGCGCTGCTGCAGTCCCTGGCGGCGATCGCCGTCGTCCGGAACTACGCCCGCTTCGAGTGGGCCGTGCTGGACTGGAACCAGCCGGCCCTCGACTTCTACCACGGTCTCGGCGCCGTGCCGCTGGACGAATGGACGGTGCACCGGTTGCACGGCGAGGCCCTGGCTCAGGTCGCCAAGCCGTACGCATGATCTCGGCGGCCGAGCTGCTCCGCCGGGCCTACCTGGCCGGGCTGCGCCGCGAGTTGCACGGGCTGCCCCGGCCCCGGCACGTCGCGCTGGTGATGGACGGCAACCGGCGCTGGGCCCGGCAACAGGGCTTCGACAACCCGAGCGTCGGGCACGCGCACGGCGCCGAGCACGTGGACACCCTGCTCGGCTGGTGCGGCCGGTACGGCATCGACCAGGTGACGATCTTCGTCTGCTCGACCGAGAACCTGCGGCTGCGCCCGGCCGAGGAGGTCGACTTCCTGCTCGACGCGATGGAGCGGGTGGTGACCGAGCGCGCCGAGCGGCCGGACAACGGCTGGTCGATCGAGCTGATGGGCCGGCTGGACGTGCTGCCGGACTCGACCCGGAACGCGCTGAAGCGGGCCGCCGAGGCGACCGCCGGGCTGACCGGTGGCCGGCTGGCCCTGGCGATCGGCTACGGCGGGCGGCAGGAGATCGCCGACGCCGTCCGGGAGTTGCTCTGGGACGCCCGCGTCGACGGCACGACGCTGGCCGAGCTGGCGGAGCGGGTCGAGGTCCGCGATCTCGCCGCCCGGCTCTACGCCCCGACCATGGCCGGAGTCGACCTGATCATCCGGACCAGCGGCGAGCTCCGGCTCTCCAACTTCCTGCTCTGGCAGAGCGCGCAGGCCGAGTTCTCCTTCTGCGACACCCTCTGGCCCGGCTTCCGCGAACTCGACTTCGCCCGCGCCCTGCGCGACTTCGGCCGTCGCCGCCTGTTGCAGCAGTCAGATCAGTGATCGGCCGGCAACCCGGCCTCAACCTTTCATGATCTTGACTTCGACCCGATGTCCAGGCCGGTCGATCTGAACGTCGGGCTCGGAGTGCGGAAGTCGCCACAGGTAGAGAAACGGTCGGGTGTGGTGTGGGTTGATGGGCCAGGACGTCCCTGATTCGGATGGTCGGCTCGGGATCTGCGGCACCGGATCCGTACTCCGTGGGGCTGTGCGTGTCGCGCGTCGAGTGTGACCTTTCCCGGCTTCGTAACGCCGATCGGGCCAGGAAACGTCCCACTCGACGAACGGGATCACGACCGCGGTCCGTTCCAGGACGGGCACTCCCGCGTTCGCCGATCGTGTCGGCGATGATCATGAAACGAGCGACCTGCGCTCACTGCTCGACGGCGGTCAGGTCTTGGGACGCTGCTTGATCCCCGCCTCGAGCAACCTGACCAGCTCGGCGATCCGCTCCGCGCGGACCTCGGGGCGGCGTTTGGTGCCGTCGATCCAGCGCAGGTAGGCGCGTCGGTAGAACTGGGCCAGGGAGTCGAAGAAGGCTCCCGCTGCTGGGCTGGCGGCCAAGGCGGCGGCCACGTCCTCGGCGAGATCGGCCCGTTGCGGCCCCTCCGGCGCCAGCACCACGGACACCTCGGTGCCCGGTTCCGGCCCGCACCGCAGCCAGGCGGGGCCGAGCAGGAAGCCACGGTCTCCGTCGTGTTCGGTGATCACCGCCCGGATGCGCCGGCCGTTGAGCGTGCCTGTCACGTGGTGGACCGGCTTCGGGGCCCAGACAGCATCCGGATCGAACGGCACCGGGACGAACATCCGGCCCGGTCCGCCCGGTCGGCTGACGGCGCTGTAGTGCTGCTGCTGCACGATCCGATCCTGCCAGGCCGGCTCACGAAGGCGTCAGCGGCGACGCCACGTCCCGGTGATCGCGAACGTGGTGCCGGGGTTGTAGCAGTTGACGTACATGGTCCGGCCGTTGTCGGCGAAGCTCACCCCGGTCAGTTCGGCGAACGACGGCTGGTCGGCGGTGCCGACGTTCTGCCGGTTCCGGGCGAAGAGGTACGGGTCGCCGGCCTCGGTCACCCCGATCACGTAGTTCTCACCGTCGCCGTCCTCGCAGACCATCAGCCCGCCGTAGGGCGACACGCAGATGTTGTCCGGCGTCTGGAACAGCTGATCTTCGGCCGTGTCCGGGCCGCGACGGAAGATCACCGCGAGCCGGAGCAGGTTCCGGTCCGGCTGGTAGTGCCAGATCTGCCCGTCATGGGTCGCCTCCGAGCCGTCGGTCGTCTTGGCGAAGCTGGCCGAGAAGTAGACCCCGTCCTGGCCCCACCAGCAGCCCTCCAGCTTCTGCGAGTGCGTCATCGCCCCGCCGGCGAAGTCCTGGAACCGGATCCCTTCGCTCGCCGCCAAGGGATCGGGCACCTCGACCCATTCGACGTCGTCGAACTCGGTGCCCGCCTCAGTGACGGTGGACAGGTCGGCGACGCCGGGCACCCGCATCGCTTCCAGCAGCCCGCCGGCCCGCAGGCTGCCGTAGCCGCCCATCGGCTTGGCCGGCGAGAACCGGTAGAACAGCCCGAACGGGTGGTCGAAGGAGTCCTCGGTCTCATAGACCCGGCCACTCTGCGGGTCGACCGCGATCGCCTCGTGCGGATAGCGGCCCATCGCCGTCAGCGGCACCGGATCGGCGTTCCGGGCCCGGTCGAACGGGTCGATCTCGAAGATGAAGCCGTGGTCCTTGGTGTAGCCGTCCTCGCCCGCCCGCTTCTCGGTCTCCTCGCAGGTCAGCCAGGTGTGCCACGGGGTCTCGCCGCCGGCGCAGTTCACGGCGCTGCCGGACAGGCTGACGTACTCCTCGGCGAGCTTGCCGCGCGGCCCGAGCACCAGGGTGGTGGTGCCACCGGCGCCCTCCGGGTCGTACGTGTGCGCACCCCTCGGCACGTGGTGCGGCGCGGACGGATGGCACTCGTGGTTGCGCACCAGTCGATCCGCGGGCCGGCCGACCCCGCGCCCGAACACGCCCATCCCGTCGGCCCGGCTCGGCACCAGCCCCTCACCCGAGCGCAGCTCGTCGCCCTCCTGACTGAGGATCCGGTACGTGAAGCCGCGGGGCAGATCGAGCACCCCGGCCGGATCCTCGACCAGCGGCCCGTAGCCGTGCTTCGGCGGAGCCGCCGCCGCGGTCCCGGTGAACAGGGCGGACAGCGATCCCTGGAACGCCAGCGATACGCCGGCCACGGCGGTCCCCTCGGCCAGCAGCCGGCGACGGGAGAGAGTCATCTCGAGCCTCCTCGGTGAGACGGATCTGAACGGTCCTCCTGTCCCACCCTGCGCGGTCGGCGCCGTCAGGGCAAGGAGGTCCTACGTTCCCTGAGCTGCCCGAAAGGGAAGTACGGGTTTCGTTCCCTGAGCCTGTCGAACAGGAGGTACGGGTTTCGTTCCCTGAGTCTGTCGAAGGGCCGGGCCAGATGTTCGCCGTCGAGCAGCCACGAATCGATCGCGCTTGCACCCCTTCGACAGGCTCAGGACATGCTTCGACAGACTCAGCCCGCGCCGCCGTGCACCGAGCGGACAGTTCGGCTGACCCCGAGGCAGAAACCTGTGGTCAACGGGTCCACTCGACGGGTTGCGCCGAGTTCAGCGAACCCGCTGGCACGATATCGAAGTCACATGCCCCGAAACCGCCCAAAACGGCAGCGAGAACACCGCGCAACTCGAAATCGTGACAACGGCACCTTCCCCCGACCCGCCGAGATCGCCCCGCCCGAAACCACCACGATCCGACCCCAGCCGGCACCACCAACACCAGCCCAACCGCCTACCGGCGCCCGGCCGCGACTCCCGCGGCCCGCGCCACCGCCCGTCCTTGGTGTGTCCTTCCGGCTGACAGGCTGAACCGAAAGTGGGTGGCCGCACTGCCTGGTTCGCCCTTCGACAAGCTCAGGGAACGAACAACCCAGCTCCGACCCGTCGCGACTCCGCCAGACCACACCGATCCAAGATCATCGGTGGATCCGGGCTCAGGGAACGAAAGGCCGCCGGCCGCGACGGGCCGCAGCCGCCTTTTCCTCCGAGGGCGGCTGCAAGATCAACATCGACTCGCTGCTCAGCCGGACTCTGGCTTCCGCGAGCGGGTGACCAGATAGTCGCGGTCCTGGGCGATCTGCTCGGTCGGGCCGATTGCTCGGCGCAGGGCGGAGCGGTAGGGCAGGTGGGTGTTGTAGACCAGCCAGAGCTCGCCGCCCGGGCGGAGCACCCGGCCGGCGTCGGTGATCATGGTCAGCGCGGTCGAGCTGTCCTTGGCGGTGCCGCGGTGGAAGGGCGGATTGCAGACGATCAGGTCGACGGACTCGTCCGGCACGCCGGCCAGCCCGTCGTCGTGCCGGACCTCGATCCGGTCCGCGACGCCGTTCGCCTCGGCGGTGGCGACGGCCGACCGGACGGCGACGCGGGAGTTGTCGATCGCCGTGATCATGGTCGCCAGTTCCAGCCGGGCCAGCGCGACGGCGAGCAGACCGGTGCCGGAGCCGAGGTCGATCGCCGATCCCGCGGCCCGGAATCGGTTGGCCTGGGCCAGCAGCAGCCGGGTCCCGGCATCGACGGCGGCACCGGCGAAGACCCCGCCGTAGGCGATCACCTGAAGATCATCGACCGCGGCCCGCCGCGGCTCCGGCTCCGACCCCGGCCGAGCTCCGGTGCCGACCAGGGCCCGGGCCTTGCCGAGCCCGAGCGAGCCGCGGACCTCGGCGAAGTGCCGTTCCAGCACCCCGTTCATCGACCGGGTCAGGTGCTTCGTCCGGCCGCCGGCGATCATGATCACGCTCGGGTCGGCGGTCCGGGCGACCGCCCCGCCGAGCAGTTCCAATGCGTCCAAGGCCTTCGGCAACCGGGCCAGGCACAGCCGGGCGCCGGCGGCCGCTCGACCAAGATCAGCTTCGATCGACACGGCGATCCCGGCCTGTTCGGCGGCGGCGGCCGAGGCGCGTTCCTCGTCCAGGGCGTCGCAGTGCAGCCGGAGCTCGGCCGCCGGCCAGCGTTCGGCCGCGGCGAGCAGCAACGAGCCGTCCTGATCATCGATCACGGCCACCGCGGCCGGCGCCGGGTCGAGCCCGATCCGGTCCACCTCGGCCATGATCACCCGAGACACCTGATCGGCCATTATCAACTCGCCTTCGCCAGATAGTCGTCGATCTCGGCCACCAGTTCGGCCTGCCCGGCCGGGTCGAGGAAGCTGCACCGAACGGCGGTCCGGGCCAGCTCCGCCAGGCCGGCCCGGTCCAGCCCGAGCAGGTCGGCCGCGATCTCGTACTCGCGATTCAGGGTGGTGTTGAACATCGGCGGATCGTCGGTGTTGATCGTCACCACCAGACCGCGCTCGACCATCCGGGTCACCGGGTGTTCGCCGATCGCGGCGATCACTCCGGTCGCGACGTTGGAGGTCGGCGATACCTCGATCGGGATCTGCTGCTCGGCCAGGTGATCAAGCAGTCGCTCGTCGCGGACGCAGGAGGTGCCGTGGCCGATCCGTTCCGCACCGAGTTCGGTCAGCGCATCCCAGATCGTCTCCGGCCCGGTCGTCTCGCCGGCATGCGGCAGGCTGTGCAGCCCGGCCGCCCGGGCCCGGTCGAAGTAGGGCTTGAACTGCGGCCGCGGTACGCCGATCTCCGGGCCACCGAGGCCGAACCCGATCAACGACTCCGGGCCGTGGTCGAGCGCGACCGCGAGCGTGCCCTCGGCTGCCGGGATGCCGGCTTCGCCGGGGATGTCGAAGATCCAGCGCAACCGGATGCCATGATCACGCTCGGCTGTGACCCGAGCATCCTCGATCGCGGCGACGAACTCCGGCGCCGGAATGCCGCGGGTGATCGACGTGTACGGGGTGACCGTCAGCTCGGCGTACCGGACCTGCTGCGCGGCGAGATCCGCAGCCACCTCGTAGGTCAGGGTGCGGACGTCCTCGGCATCGCGGATCAGATCGACCACGGACAGATAGACCTCGACGAAGTGCGCGAAGTCGGAGAAGGTGAAGTAGGCCGCCAGGTCCGCGGGATCGACCGGGACGACGCCCGGATACCGGGCCGCGAGCTCGCCGACGATCCGCGGCGACGCCGAGCCGACCTGGTGGACGTGCAACTCGGCCTTGGGCAGGCCGGCGATGAAGGCGGTGAGATCGGACACGGGCACCAGTGTGCTGGGCCGCCACCGGCACCGCGGCCAGGGGGTTGTCCCGAATCGAGGGACGGGCCCGTTCCGCCGTCGACCGAGCCAGGTAAGGTCGACCTAACCAAATCTGGGGGAGGACCGTTGAATCAGCAGCAGACCCGGCGTAAGCGGGTGGCCCGGACCGTCGTCGTGACCCGAACCGAATGGATCGCGCCGTCGATGGTGCGGGTGATCTTCACCGGCGACGAGTTGCGCCAGTTGCCGGAGCTCGAATTCACCGACCACTACGTGAAGCTCCTGTTCCCGCCGGCCGGCGCCGACTACCAGTGGCCGTTCGATCCGGAGGAGTTGCGCGAGTCCGAGCCGGCGGAGCTGTGGCCGGTGACCAGGACGTACACGATCCGGTCCTACGATCCGGACAGCAACGAGCTCGCCATCGACTTCGTCGTGCACGGCGATGAGGGGCTGGCCGGGCCCTGGGCCGCGGCGGCCAAGCCCGGCGACCAGCTGGGGTTCTATGGCCCCGGCGGTGCGTACGCGCCGGATCCGGCGGTGGACGCGCACCTGCTGGTCGGCGACGAGGCGGCAATCCCGGCGATCGCGGCGGCGTTGGAGCGGCTGGCCCCGGACGCCCGGGCCGACGTCTACCTCGAGGTGGCCAACGCGACCGAGCAGCTGCCCCTGCGGCAGACCGCGAACACCATGATCACCTGGGTGCACCGCGACTCCGACGGCTCCGACTACGGTGTCGAACTGGCCAAGACGGTCCGCGCGGCCGGGTTGCCGGAGGGCCGGGTCCAGGTCTTCGTGCACGGCAACGCCTATCTGGTCCGCGACCTCCGCCGCTACCTCTTCGTCGAGCGGGGAATCGACCGCTCCCAGGCGTCGATCTCGGGCTATTGGCGGACCGAATACACCGAGGATCGGTGGCAGTCGACCAAGGGCCAGTTCGTCCAGGAAATGGAGGCCGCCGAGCAGGCCGCCCTGGTCAGCTGAGGACTCCCTCGCTCCAGTTCCGCCCCCGGGCCGCCGGGAGCGGGCTTTTCATCCCCTTGTAACGCGTGGACAATAGGCACGATCATGCCCGGTCGGAGCACTGGTGGGGACTCCGCTGGTTCGGGCGGCGATCGGGGGATCCGGTGCTGCGCGTCGTCTTTTCCGGCGCCTGCCTGCCGGTGAACGGCAAACGATGGGAGAGCACGTGTCCAACACAGCTGGGTCCGTTCGCGCGACGTACGGGGGAGTCGACGACCACCGTTCCCCGTCGTTCAGCGACCAGAGCAGCGGCGAAGTGAGTCGATGGCGGGCGGCCTACACGCCGGGCGACTGGGTCATCCTGTCCGGCCCGACGTCGCTGGTGGTGCTGGAGCCGTCATCGATCCGGCACGGTTCGCTGATCAACACCCTCTGGGCCGAGGTGATGAGCTCCTCGTCGCTGGCCGACGTCGCGGAACGCCTGGCCGGCTACCGGATCGACGACATGGCGAGCTTCGCCGCGTTCTTCTGGTCCCCGGACGGGATGCGGTCCCTGGTCCGCGGCGACATCTCGGTGATGAATCTGAGCAACGGCAAGATCGTGGCCGACGGCTCGGGCGTGCAGACCTGGCGTGAGGTCGGTCTGGAGGACGTCGAGCAGGTCCGGATCGAGCTCTCCCACGACGGCGACCAGACCCTGCTCGAGCTGCCGCTGGTGGTCGGTGTGGTGACGGCGTCGTCGATCACCCTCGACGCCGGCGCCGACGCCCAGGTGGTCTCGCCGCAGGCGGCAGCGCCGGGCCTGCCCCAGCACGACGCCGGTCAGCCGGCGGCCGACCTGGAGTCGGAGAACGCCGACACCGAGGTGATGTCCGCCGAGGTCGCCGAGCAGCAGGGCTACTCGTACCAGGACAACGGCCAGGAGTACGGCTTCGACGACCAGTACGCCGATGCCCAGGACTGGCAGCAGAGCGAGCCGGAGATCGAGCCGACCCGCCGGGTCAACGACCAGTACCACGACGAGCAGGAGCCGTACCTGTCCGCCGCCGAGGCGGCCGGGGTCTACGCGGAGGAGCCGCGGGGCCGGCGGGTCGCGTCGGCACCGGACGCGGAGCTGATGGCGGGCGAGTCGCTGATCATGGCCGTGCTCTGCGTCCAGCAGCACAGCAACCCGCCGGAGAGCATCAGTTGCCGGGTCTGCGGCGACCGGGTGCCGCACCAGAATCCGCGGCTGGTCACCCGGCCGGCCCTGGCCACGTTGCGCGGGCCGGACGGCGCCGAGGCCGACCTGGATGTGCCGGTGGTGATCGGCCGGGCCCCCAGCGCGGACCGCAGCACGGTGGAGAACCCGAGGTTCCTGACCGTGCTCAGCCCGGGCCACGACATCAGCCGCACCCACGCCCAGGTCGAGCCCGACGGTTGGGAGATCGTCGTCACGGATCTGCACTCGACCAACGGCTCGGCGGTCGTGTTGGGCGGTCCGGAGATCGTCCGGCGGCGGCTTGCTCCCGGCGAATCGATGGTGGTTCCCTTGGGAAGCGTCCTCGAACTCGGGGATGGTGTGAGCGTTGCTATCGATTCGCCCTCCTAGGCCATAGGTTGTCGTTACAACCAATAGGTTGTGGTTGACCACCACTACAGCTGGTCCGGGACACCGCCGAGGTGACCTGGGACAGGGATCGACGTCGGGATAGGAGCCGCAGATGGGATCGCCGCAGCCAGTGCCGGCGCCGGGTTCGGGCCTGCCGCCGGGCGTCGAGCCGGGTGACATCGGCAAGCGGGTCGTCGCCTATCTGATCGAGTGGGCAGCGCCGGCCGTGATCGTCTGGGCGCTGTCCCTGATCGGTGCGTTGGCGCAGAACCTGATGGTGTCGCTGATCATCAGCATCGTCTCGTTCCTCGCCGTGATCGGCTGGGTGGTCTTCGTCTGGTGGAGCTATGTCACCAAGGCCGCCGGACCGGGCAAGCAACTGATGGGGCTGCAGGTCGTCGGTTTCTCCGACGGTCGGCCGCTGCCCTGGGGCCGGGTGATCCTGCGCTGGCTGCTCACCGGGGTGATCGCCGGCACCGGCATCGGCGCGGTGGTGTTGATCATCCTGGCCACGCAGAACCCGCGCCGGCAGTCGTTGGCCGACCAGGCCGTCGACTCGGTGGTGATCAAGGAACGCCCGTTGGCCCCCAAGCAACTGCCGGGACAGCAGCAGGTGTCGGCTCAGCCGAGCCAGCAGTCCCCGGCACCGCAGTACCAGTCCGGCCCGACCGGCCCGTCCGATCGTGGGCTGTTCCCGCCGCAGGAGCACGGTTTGCAGACGCCGGTCCGGTACGGCCAGTCCGACCGCTACGGCCGCGATCAACAGCCGGCCGCGGCCGGCGGCTACGGCGAGCAGTCGCAGCAGAGCCCGTACCCGCGGCAGGATCAGTTCGGCGGCCAGGACCAGTACGCCCAGGACCGTTACGACGCCGGCCGGGGCCAGCAGGCTCAGGGCCAGTACGGCCAGGATCAGTACGGTCAGGAGCAACCCGGCCAGGATCAGTACGCGCAGAGTCTGTACCGGCCGGACGAGCCGCAACAGGATGCCTACGGCAGCGGCCGGCAGACACCGGGCCAGCCCCCGCAGGATCAGTACGGCCAAGATCAGTACGCGCAGAGCCAGGGTCAGTACGGTCAAGATCAGTACGGTCAAGATCAGTACGGTCAGGATCAGTACCAGCAGGATCAGTATCAGCAAGATCAATACCAGCAGGACCAGTATCAGCAGGATCAGTACGGCCAGGACCGGTACGGGCAGGATCAGGGCGGCTACGGCCAGGGCGGACCGGCCGGCGCCGGCGTGACGCCGATCGCGGCCCCGATCCCGGGCGCCACCCAGTTCCCGGCCGCGCCGCCGCCCCCGGTCTCCGGGGGCAGCGCCGCCGAACCCCACGATCCGCGGCCGCTGGATCAGGGTTGGCGCGCCGCGCTGGACGACGGGCGCGAGATCGAGGTCAGCCGGCTGGTGCTGCTGGGCCGCAATCCGCAGGCCCGGCCGGGCGAGGAGGATGCCCAGCTGATCAAGATCTCCGACGAGACCAGGACGGTGTCCAAGACGCACCTCGCGCTGGGCGTCGACGCCGGCGGGATGTATGTGATGGACCGGGGATCGACCAACGGTTCCACCGCGACCGATCTGGACGGACAGAGCCGGCCCTGCGCGCCCGGCGACGTGGTCCAGGTCGATGTCGGCACCATCGTCTCGTTCGGCGATCACTGGCTCGAGGTCCAGCGCCCCTGAGCCCGCTCGGGGCCGGCTGCGGCCCTGGCGCCACGCCGCGGCCGTTCGTCGATAGGGTCTGCCTATGTTGCTCTCGGATCGCGACCTCAAGGCCGAGATCGAGGCGGGCCGGATCGGCCTCGATCCGTACGACGTGGATCTGGTGCAGCCGTCCAGCATCGACGTCCGCCTCGACCGCCACTTCCGCGTGTTCGAGAACCATCGCTATCCGCACATCGACCCGGCCGAGGAGCAGCCCGAGCTGACCCGGCCGGTCGAGGTCACCGGCGACGATCCGTTCATTCTGCATCCGGGCGAGTTCGCGCTCGGCTCGATCTATGAGTTGGTCTCGCTGCCCGACGACGTCGCCGCCCGGGTGGAGGGCAAGTCGTCGCTGGGCCGGCTCGGGCTGCTCACCCATGCCACGGCGGGCTTCATCGACCCGGGCTTCTCCGGCCACGTCACGCTGGAGTTGTCCAACGTCGCGACGCTGCCGATCAAGCTGTGGCCCGGGATGAAGATCGGTCAGCTCTGCTTCTTCCGGCTCAGCTCGCCGGCCGAGCACTCGTACGGCTCGGAGCGCTACGGCTCGCACTACCAGGGTCAGCGCGGCCCCACCCCGAGCCGCTCCCACCTCAACTTCCACCGCACCACGATCTGATCCCCAACCCCGCCGACCCGTCACATCCGCGGCCGTTTTCGCGGCGTGTCGCGGCGGATCTGACGTGTCGACCGAGCCAGCGGGACGGATCGGGAGGGCTCAGTCCCGGGCCCGGGAGATGTCGATCTCCCCGGAGGCGGTACGGCAGCGGATGGTGACATAGGGCTTGCCCTCTTCGGGCTGCTGGCTGGGATCGAGATCGATGCTGATGTCGCCGGTCACCGAATTGAGGTCCAGCCAGGCCGGCAATCCCTCGGCGACGCCGACCTCGATCGAGCCGGACGCCGAGCGCAGATCGACCGAGCCGGTGGTGGACGGCACGCTGATGTCGCCCGAGCCGGTCGAGCCGCTGATCGCCGCCGACCGGAGTCGATCCAGTCGGATGTCGCCCGAGCCGGACTTCGCGGAGACCGGTCCGGTGGCATCGCGGATCGAGATGTCGCCGGAGCCGGTGGTCACTTCCGCGCCCTCGTGCACCCGGCCCACGGCGATGTCACCGGACCCGGACTTCACCGACAGCGTGACGGAGGTGCCCACGGCGACGTCGCCCGATCCGGTGGTGAACTTGCCGGACCCCAGGTCGGCGTTGATCACGACGTCGCCGGACTGGGTGGTCACCGAGACGTCGAGCCCGGCCGGCACCTCGAGGAACACATCGGAGTTCGAGTTGTTGCCCCAGACCTGCGGCGCAGTGATCAGCAACCGGTCCTGCCGCCGCTCGACCTGGATCGCGGACGGGTCCGCGGCGTCCCAGTCGTCGACCGTGCAGCGCACCTGATCCGGTTCGGCGCCGGCGTTGATCAACACGTCGCCCGACCCGCGCTGCTCGATCGACACCGAACGGATGCCGGAGTAGACCTCTTCGAACAGGCTCATTGGACCCACCCCTGCACGTTGTGTCCGCCGGCCTTGCGGCTGGTCGAGCGGCCCTCACGCTGCCGTTCCTTGCCGCTGCCGAACGGCCCACCCGGACCGAAGACACCATGCGGGCCGAACACGCCGTTCGGACCGAGCGGTCCCAGCGGGCCGAGTGCGCCTTCCGGGCCGAAGACTCCGCGCGGCCCGGGAGGTCCCGGCGGGTGCGGCGGCCGGCGGCGCTCGTGCAGCGCGTCCATGATCGCCCGCTGCAGCCAGGCGTTGGTCGAGATCCCGTCCGCGTCGGCCATCTCGTCCACCTTGGACTTGACCGAGGCCGGCAGCCGGAGGCTGATCCGGGCGATCGGCTCGTCCTCGTCGACCTCCGGCTCGTCGGACTCGGCCGCCTCGTCGGCGGTCGGAGTGATCATCATCGGCTCCGCCGACGGAGTCGGTACGGAAACCGCGAACTCGGGCTCGCCGGCGACGATCCGGACGTCCACCGAGGCCGGGGCGAGGTCGGCACTGATCGTGCTGGCCGCGTCGGAGAGAGCCTGGATCAGGGCCAGGCGGGTGGAGGAGTCGATCGCGGTACCGAGGCGCTGCGCGACTTGCTGAGTGTTGTCATCGGCCAGTGCCGCGGCGTTCTTGACGCCCTCGCGGACCGAGGCCAGATACGGTGAAAGGTCCATGACGCCACTATGACACCACAATGGCGTCACTTCAAGCGCTGGCTCGGAACCAAGTCTGTCACGGTGTTCCGCGATTCCGGCGGGCCGAGTGCGAGGATGGCCCCATGACTGATGCGGACGAGTATGACGTCGTGGTGATCGGGGCCGGGCCGCCCGGTGAGAACGTGGCCGGCCGAGTGGTGGAGGGCGGGCTGACCGCGGCCATCGTGGAGGCGGAGTTGGTCGGCGGCGAGTGCTCGTACTGGGCCTGCATGCCGAGCAAGGCCCTGCTCCGCGGCACCGAGGCGCTGGCCGAGGCCCGGGCCGTCGCCGGCGCGGCCGCCGCCGTCACCGGCAGCCAGGACGTGGCCGCGACGCTGGCCCGGCGCGACTACTTCACCTCGCACTGGAAGGACGACGGCCAGGTGAAGTGGCTGGACGGCGCCGGGATCAGCCTGTATCGGGGCCGCGGCCGGCTGTCCGGGGCGCGGCAGGTCACGGTCGAGGGGCCGGACGGGTCCAGCACGACGCTGACCGCCCGGCAGGCCGTGGTCGCCGCGACCGGCTCGGTCGCGACCATCCCCCCGATCGACGGCCTGGCCGACGTCGAGCCGTGGACCAGTCGCAACGCCACCTCCGCCCAGCAGCCGCCGGCGTCGCTGGCGATCATCGGCGGCGGCGTGGTGGCCTGCGAGATGGCGACCGCCTGGAACGCCCTCGGCACGTCGGTGATCATGCTGGTCCGGGGCGACCGGCTGCTGGACCGGCTGGAGCCGTTCGCCGGTGACCTGGTCGCGGCCGCGCTACGGGAGAGCGGGGTGGAGATCCGGACCGGGGCGCAGGTCGACGCGGCACGCCGCGAGGGGTCCGAGGTCCGGCTCAGCGTCGGCGGCGAGACCGTGATCGCCGAGCAGGTGCTGGTCGCCGCCGGGCGTACCCCGGCCACTGCTGATCTTGGTCTGGACACGGTCGGGCTGCAGCCGGGCCGCAATCTGGCGGTGGACGACAGCTGCCGGGTGACCGGCGTCGAGGACGGCTGGCTGTATTCGGTCGGCGACGCGAACGGCCGGAATCTGCTGACCCACATGGGAAAATACCAGGCCCGGATGTGCGGCACCGCGATCGTGCAGCGGGCCGCCGGCAACCCGGCCGATGATCAACCCTGGGGCACCGCCGTCGCCACCGCTGATCATGATGCGACACCGAGTGTGGTCTTCACCGTGCCGCAGGTCGGCGCCGTCGGCCGGACCGAGGAGCAGGCGCGGGCCGCCGGTCTCCGGGTCCGGGCGGTCAGCTACGAGATCGGCAACGTCTCCGGGGCGGTGCTGTTCGCCGACGGCTACGCGGGCACGGCCAAGATCATCGTGGACGAAGATCGCCGGACCCTGGTCGGCGCGACCTTCGTCGGCCCGGGCATCGCGGAGTTGCTGCACTCGGCCACGATCGCGATCGCCGGTGAGGTCACGATCGACCGGCTCTGGCACGCGGTCCCCTCATATCCGACGATCTCCGAGGTCTGGCTCCGCCTGCTGGAGACGTACGGCCTCTGAGTGGGGCGTACGTCACACTCCGTCGATGTCACATCGAGCCGCCGTGATCGGTCCTTGAGGGTGTAAACGATCTACTCAAGGAGTGCATCATGGAAGCACGGCTCAACATCCACGGCAGCGCGGTCGGTGGCAAGGTCCTGAAGCTGATCACCGCTGCCGGCCGGGCGGCGGAGGACGGGATCGTCCCCGCCGCGACGGCCGAACTGGTGAAGATCCGCGCCAGTCAGATCAACGGCTGCGGATTCTGCACCGACATGCACACGAAGGACGCCACGGCGGCCGGCGAGACACAGCAGCGGCTCAATCTGGTCGCCACCTGGCGCGAGGCCACGGTCTTCACCGAGGCCGAGCGGGCCGCCCTGGAGCTCGCGGAGCAGGGCACCCGGCTGGCCGACGCGGCGGCCGGCGTCCCGGACGACGTGTGGCAGCGGGCCGCCAAGCACTATGACGAGGAGCAGCTCGCCGCCCTGGTGATCCAGATCGCGATCATCAACGCCTACAACCGGGTGAACGTGATCCTGCAGCAGCCCGCCGGCTCGTACCAGGTCGGCATGTTCGGCTGATTCGCCCCTCTCGCACCCGAAGCCGACTTGTCAGAACTGATGCTGGTCATAGCCAGCACCAGTTCTGACAAGTCGGCTTCCGTGGGTTGGTCGGGGGGTGCGGGCCAGGGTGATGGTGAGGAGCAGGGCCGGTACGGCGAGCGCCGCGCCGATCAGGGTGACGCCGGCGAAGCCGGCGTGGTCGAGGGCGAGGCCGCCGAAGCCGGCGCCGACGACGATGCCCACGTTGAAGCCGGACACGGCGAACGAGAGCGCCAGGTCGCCGCCCGGCCCGGCCGCGCGGAACAGTGCCACCTGGACCATCGGGACGAAGGACCACGCGGCGAGCTGCCAGAGCGGCACCAAGATCATCGCGGTCACCGCCGTCGTCGAGCCCGGCACGATCAAGATCAGCATCAGCGTGCAGACCGCCGCGGTGACGACCAGTGCAACCCGGAGCCGGAGATCGGCGAGCCGGCCACCGAGGGCGGTGCCGGCGACGGCCGCCACGCCGGCCAACATCAACAGCCCGGTCAGCTGCGGTCCGTGCAATCCGGTCCGTGACTCCAGCAGCGGCACCAGATAGGTGAACACCGCGAACGAAGCCGCCCAGAAGACCATGATCAGGAGTAGCGCGGTGATCACCTCCCGTCCGGCCAGCGCGGCGAGCCGGCGGCGCAGTGCGGGCACGTCCTCGACCACCGGACCGGGGATGGTGCGGGCGATCGCCAGCAGCGCCAGCACGGCCAGCCCGGCCAGACCGGCCAGCACGAACCGCCAACCAGTGCCGTGGCTGAGCAGACTGCTCAGTGGTACGCCGATCGCGGTCGCGGTGCTCACCCCGGCGCCGATGGTGGCGATCGCCCGGGCCTGGTGCTCCGGCTTGGCCAGCCGGGCCGCCGTGGCCACCGCGGAGGCCAGATAGAGGCCCATCGTCGCCCCGCTGATCACCCGCGACGCCAGCAGCACCGGGAAGGTCGGCGCCAGCCCGGCCAGTAGGTGTCCGGCCGCGTAGCCGGCCAGCGCGCCGATCAGGATCCGGCGTTGGTCGACCCGGCCGAGCAGGGCGGACAGCAGCGGTGCGCCGACGGCGAGGGCGAGCGCGTTGGCGGTGACCAACTGACCGGCCAGGGCGATCGAGACGTCGAGGTCGGCCGCGATCTGCGGCAACAGGCCGACCGGCATCAGCTCGGTGCAGGCCACCACGAACGCGCCGGTGAAGAGGGCCACCGCCCAGAGCCGGGCCCGGAGTCGCCGGGTCGGCGCGGAGTCGGCGGGGGCTTTGAGTCGGGTCGCGGTCACGGGAATTCCCCTCGTACGGCGTAACTGGTCTTAGTCCTATGCTGGTTACGTATCCGGTCATTGTCAATAGCTGGTTATGATGGGATCATGAACGAGTGGCCGCCGGGCGGCCGAGATCCGTCGACTGCGCCGGGATCGCTGCGCTGGATCGAGGAGCTGATCAACAGCCGCAGCCTGGTCTACGGCGCCGAGGACCTGACCGGCCCCGATGAGCTTGGTCGCTGGCTGACCGAGCGGGAGTTGCTGGCCTCGGACGCGAAGGCCCGGCCGGCCGATCTGCGCCGCGCCCTGATCCTGCGCGAGGGCCTACGCGCGGTGATCGCGCGCCGGCTGGGCGGGCCGGATGCGGTCGACGACCCGGCCCCGCTCGCCGCGCTGGACCGGCTGTCCGGCGAGCTCCCGTTGACCGTCGCGCTGGATCCCGTGACCGGTCCACAGCTCTGTCCTCGGGCGACGAATCCGGTCGAGGCGAGCCTGGCCCGGCTGCTCGGCATCGTCGCCGAGGCCGCCGTCGATGGCAGCTGGCAGCGGCTCAAGGTCTGCCACAACCCGGACTGCCACTGGGCGTACTTCGATCACTCGCGGAACAAATCGCGGACCTGGTGCTCGATGGAGACCTGCGGCAACCAGGCCAAAGCCCGCGCCTTCCGCCGCCGACACTAGTGCCCTGCGCCCG
Source organism: uncultured Actinomycetota bacterium (assembly GCA_963746025.1). GTDB lineage: Bacteria > Actinomycetota > Actinomycetes > Propionibacteriales > Propionibacteriaceae > Microlunatus. The sequence continues at coordinate 267,137 of CAVUZU010000003.1, read as the reverse complement.
CCGGGATCGAGCGGCACCCCTTCGCGGTCGGACCCGATTCGGGATCCGGAGGCCGGTGAACTCGGCCGCCGGTTCGGGGTGCGGAGTCGCCACAGGTAGGGACATGGCGCAGTCCGGTGCGTGTTGGGGGTGCGGAAAGTCGCGACAGGTAGAGAAATGTTCGGGGCCGTGTCGCGTGGCAGGTACGGGCGCGGAGGGATGAGGTCTCGAACGTGGGGGGGGGCGGAGGGCGCGACCGGCACAAATCGGGAGCGCAACGCGTCGGTGGGCCAGAATTCATGGCGCACGTCGTGTTGCGCTCCCGATTTGTGACACTGGTCCCCGCCCCACTCCCGCCGACTTGTCAGAACTGAGGATTGCTAGAGCGAGCCTCAGTTCTGACAACTCGGCGGGGGCGGATCAGGAGGGGCGTTTGACGGACTCGAGCAGGAGTTGGGCGACGTCGAGGATCTCGATCGAATCGGGGGCGCTGCCGTCGGCCTGCTTGGCAGCCAGGCCGTCGGAGAGCATCACCCGGCAGAACGGGCAGCCGGTGGCGATCGCGCCCTTGCCGCCGTGATCAACGCCGTTGGTCGCGGCCAGGGTGGCGACGGCCTCGTCGGTCCGGTTGGTGTTGATCCGGGTGCCGATCGTCTCCTCCATCCACATCCGCGCGCCGCCGGCGCCACAGCAGAAGGAGCGCTGCTTGTTCCGCGGCATCTCGGCCACCGTCGACCCCGGGATGGCGTCCAGCAGTTCCCGCGGCGCCTCGTAGATCTCGTTGTGCCGGCCCAGATAACACGGGTCGTGGTAGGTGATCGTCCGGCCGGCGACCGAACCGGCCGGCGGTGCGATCGGGGTCAGCTTGCCGTCCCGGACCAGCCGGTTCAGCAGTTGGCTGTGGTGCACCACCTCGAGTTCGACCCCGACCTGCGGATATTCGTTCTTCAGCGTGTTGAGACAGTGCGCGCAGGTGGTGATCACCTTGCTCGCCTTCGCCTCGGTCAGCGTCGCCGCGTTCTCCAGGGCCAGCTGCTGGAAGACGAACTCGTTGCCGGCCCGGCGCGCCGGGTCGCCGGTGCAGGTTTCACCGTTGCCGAGCACCGCGTACGACACCCCGGCCCGCTGCAACAGCTCCGCGACGGCCCGGGTGGTCTTGATCGCCCGGTCCTCGTACGCGCCGGCGCAGCCGACCCAGAACAGATACTCGACGCCGGTCAGGTCCTCGACGTCGTTGCCGACGACCGGCACCTCGAAGTCGAGATCCTTGGCCCAGTCCATCCGCTTCCGCGGGCTCTGGTTCCACGGATTTCCCTTGCTCTCCAGGCCCTTGAACAGCCCGTTCAGCTCGGCCGGGAACTCCTCCTCCATCATCACCTGGTAGCGCCGCAGATCCATGATGTGATCAACATGCTCGATGTCGACCGGGCACTGCTGGACACAGGCGCCGCAGCTGGTGCAGGACCAGAGGACGTCCGGGTCGACGATGCCGGCCAGCCCGTCGGTGACCTGGATCGGGCCGACCAGCGGCCGCGCCGCCTCGTTCCGCAGCTCGTCCGGCAGCGTCTCCCGGGCCGCCTCGGCCGCCTGCAGATAAGGTGCCTTCGCGTACGCGTGCTCCCGCAGCCCCATGATCAACAGCTTCGGCGACAGCGGCTTCTCGGTGTGCCAGGCCGGGCACTGGGACTGGCAGCGGCCGCACTCGGTGCAGCTGGTGAAGTCGAGCAGGCCCTTCCAGGTGAAGTCCTCGATCTTGCTCACGCCGAGCGGGGCGTCCTCGTCCAGGTCCTCGAGCTGCTCGAAGTCCAGCGGCTTGCCGTCAATCATGATCGGCTGCAGGGCGCCCAGGGCCGGCTTGCCGGAGGACTCGCGCTTGAACCAGATGTTGGGCCAGGCGGTGAACCGGTGCCAGGCCACGCCCATCGTCGTGTTCAGCCCGATGGTGATCATCCAGGCCATCGAGATGATGATCTTGACGGCGGCGAGGACGATGATCGCGGTAGCCAGCGACTCCGGCGGCAGGTCGGCCGGGAACAGGAAGTTGGTCAGCGGGAAGTGGATCGGCGAGGTCTCCGCGCCGAGCAACCGGTATTCCAGGCCGCGCAACCCGACGACGCAGATCCCGATGCCGAGGATGGTCAGCTCGACATAGACCGCCTGCCAGGTCCGGGAACCGAAGAAGCGGGACTGCCGACCCCGGTTGCGCAAGGCGAACCGGATGATCATCAGGAACAGGATGCTGACGATCATCACCCAGGCAATGATCTCGCTGGCCCACTCATAGACCACCCAGTGGCCGATCAGCGGCAGCGCGAACCGCTGGTCGAAGAGCTGCCCGTACGCGGTGATCAGGGTGAAGAACAGGGCGCCGAAGCCGACGAAGACGAACCAGTGCGCGATTCCGATCCTGGTCCACTGCAGCATCCGGGTGTGCCCGAGCGATTCGGCGAGCAGGTGCTTCCACCGCTCGGCCGGAGCTTCGGATCGCAGTCCGGCGACCGGCCGGCCGAGTTTGACCACGCCGACGATGCCGGCGATGGCCCGGGCGAAGATGGCGACGCCGACGACCGAAATGGCGAGCGCCAGCACGATGGCGATGATCCTCACACGACACTCCCGGGGCCTGTTCGGTGGTCCGCGGCGCACCCGAGTTGCGACCCCTGGGGCACGCCGATAGAGCACACCTTACTGGTCAGTAACCCCGGCTTCGGGACAGCGGCGGTGTTGCCGGACCCGAGCGCCTCGACGCTAGAGTCCAGTTGGCCGTTCCTGACGATCGGCGTACTGACTGGGGAGGACGCGCATGCCGACGGGCAAACCCAATCCGCTGCTGGTGATCCTCACCGCGGTCTGGCGACTCGGCATCGCGGTCAGCGCCTTCACCGGTTGGTGGTTGTACGGCCACGAATTCGATGAGCTGCCGTTCCTGACCCAGAGCGGCAACCTGCTGGTGTCGATCGGCTACCTCGGACTGGCCGTCTACTACCCGGTGGCCAGCCTGGCGATGGGCCGGGAGCCCGGCTCGGGCAAGCTCCGGGGCGCGATGACGCTGTTGATGATGGTGGTCGGCTGCACCTATGTCGGTGTGATGGGTGGCGACATCGAAGAGCCGCACGAGTTGCTCACCCACGTCGTGACGCCGCTGCTGGTCTTCATCGACTGGTGCTTCGTCGGGCGCAGCCAGAACCGCACCCGCTGGTGGCACCCGTTCCTCTGGATCATCATCCCGGGGGTCTGGCTGATCGGCTATTCCCTCACCGGCGGCTATCGGTGGGTGCGCGGCAGTTCGCCGCTCTACGGCTTCGCCGATCCCCGGGACGGCGACTATCTCCTGATCCTGGTCGGCCTGGTCTTCGCCGCGATCACCGGCGGCTTCCTGCTGTACGGCATCGGCAAGATCAAGGGGCTGCTGTCCCGGGCGATCTTCGGCGCGCCGGACCCGGCGGCAGCCCGACCACCGACCACGCCCCGGCCGCAACCCCGGCCGGGTCAGCCGTTCCCGGGCCAGCAGCCGGCACCGATGCCCCCGCCGGGGTACGGGCAGCAGTCGCCAGCACCGCACTATCAGCCGCAGCCGGCAGATCAGCAGCCGTATCCGCCAGCGCAGTATCAACAGCAGCCGCCGCCGCAACCACGGCCGGCGCCGCCGCGGCAGCCAGCGCTCTACCAGCAACCCCACTATCCGCAGCAGCCGTATCCGCAGCAGCCGTATCCGCAACAGTCACCGGCTCCGCAGCAGCCCGGCTATCAGCAGCAACCACCACCCCCGCAGTAGCCGCCGCGGGGCCCGGGCTGGTAGCCGTCCGGACCCCGCTACGGCCGGGTAACAAAGTTTCAGGTTCGCCGTGCAGTGGGCCGAATCGTGGCATGATCCGACTCACCCGTGACCCCTTCGACCGGCTCAGGGGGCGTACTCACTAGCCCGGGAGGACCACGATGGCGCTCAGCCTCCGCCCCACCTGCAAGACCTCGTTGGCGGCGCTGGCCGCCGCCGCGTTGCTGCTGACCGGCTGCGGCGGGGGAGGCGGCAACCAGGGCGGCGGGGAGGAACCCGCGGAGCCGACGGTGGTCCGGCTGGCGTTGACCCAGGACGTGGAGACGCTGTTGCCGATGGACTCCAACGTCGGCGACAACATCGCCGTGCTGGACGTGATCTACTCCGGCCTGGTCCGCTACCAGCCGGACACCACTGAGCCGTACAACTATCTCGCCGCCGACATCGCCTCGGACGACAAGACGGTCTGGACGATCAAGATCAAGGACGGCTTCACCTTTCAGAACGGCGAGCCGGTGGACGCGGCGGCGTTCGCCCGGGCCTGGAACTACGCGGCGTACGGCCCGAACGCGGTGGAGAACAACTACTTCTTCGAGCGGTTCAAGGGCTACGAGGAAATGCAGGGCGAGTACGAGGAGGACGATGACGGCAAGGTCACCGTTTCCAAGGAGCCGTCGGCCAAGGAGTTGTCCGGTGTCGAGGTGGTCGACCCGCTCACCCTGAAGGTCACGCTGACCGGGCCGTTCGTCGGCTTCTCCACCATGCTCGGCTACACCGGCTTCTTCCCGGTCGCCGAGGCCTGCATCGCCGACGTCAAGGCCTGCGCGGTCAAGCCGATCGGCAACGGGCCGTTCCAGGTCGAGAAGTGGGACCAGGGCGTCAGTCTGGCGGCCGACAAATGGGCCGACTACAAGGGCGAGGAGACGCCCAACTACGACCGGATCGAGTGGACCGAATACTCCGGCTCGTCGTCCTGGCCCGACTTCCAGGCCGGTGATCTTGATACGGGTGCCCCGCCGCCCGCGGAGTGGCAGAAGGCGAACAACGATCCCGAACTCACCGCCCGCAAGGTGGAGCGGCCGGGCGCGGGGCTGACCTACCTCGGATTCCCGCTGTACAAGGGATCGCCGTGGAACAACCTGGAGTTCCGCAAAGCGATCTCGCTGGGCATCGACCGGGAGTCGATCATCAGGGAGGTGCTGCCCGGGCAGGCCGTGCCGGCCGACAGCTGGGTGGTGCCGGGTGGCGTGCCGGGCGGTGCGGCCGGCACCTGTGAGTGGTGTCATTTCGACCCGGAGGCGGCGAAGGCGGCGCTGGCCGAGGCCGGCGGCTGGCCGGCGGGCAAGACGTTGACCATCCATCTCGGCCAGGACGAGACCCAGGAAGCGTATTTCCGGGCGATCGGTGATCAGATCAAGCTCAACCTCGGCATCCCGTACGAGCTCGACCCGACGCCGGACTTCTTCTCCCGCCGCTCGGCCCGCGACTTCGACGGAGCCTTCCGCAACAACTGGTTCCCCGACTACCCGCTGAACGAGAACTACCTGGCCCCCGTGTATGCCAGCGGCGACGCGAAGAAGGGGAACACGAACTTCGGCTACTACAACCCCGACTTCGAGAAGTTGATCTCCGAGGGTGATCGGTCGGCGACCATCGAGGAGGCCGTGGCGAAGTACGCCGAGGCCGAGAAGGTGCTGGCCGGTGACTTTCCGACCGTGCCGTTGAGCTTCGCGCTGGCGGTCACCTTCCACAGCGAGCGGGTCGACAACGTGGTGATCGATCCGTTCAGCGGGTCGACCAAGTTGCGCCTGCTGAACTATGTCGGTTGATGGCGGTTCGGTTGAGGCGGGTCGGCTGATCACACGGGAGCGACAGGCCCTTGGGTAGCTACATCGTCCGCCGGGTGCTGCAGGGCATCGGTTCGCTGATCGGCGTGCTGTTCCTGCTGCACCTGCTGATGACGGCGGCGATCCAGCTGAACGGCAACCCGGCGCTCGCCTTCTTCGGCGACCGGGTGCCGTCCAAGGCCCAGCTGGCCGCGGTCGAGGAGCGGTTCGGGTTGGCCGATCCGTGCTACGACCAGGTCGGCAACCCTTGTCTGGCGCCGTTCGTGCAGCGGATGGGCGACTATCTGACCGGCGACTTCGGCACCAACCATCGTGGCCGCGAGGTGCTCGACATCGTCGCCACCGCGGCGCCGAACACGCTCCGGCTGTTCGTGATCGTCACGCTGACCTGGATGATCGCCGGGATGCTGCTCGGCTCGGTCGCCGCTCGGTTTCGCGGCCGGGCCCCTGATCATTCGATCCGGTTCATCAGCATCCTGATCGACGCGTTCCCGGTGTTCGTGATGTTGCTGGTCTACAAGTTCATCATCACCGTGCCGGTGAGCAACTGGATGAGCGAGCGGTTCGGCGACGACAGCATCCCCGCCCTGTTGTTCAAGCCGTCCTTCTCGGCCGATCATCCGTGGGCAACGGTGATCATTCCCGGGCTGTTGCTGGGGTTGGCCGGGGCGGCACCGTTCCTCCGGCTGGTCCGGGCCAGCCAGCTGGAGAACTACAACGCCGATCATGTCCGGACCGCCCGGTCGAAGGGGCTGGGCGACGGGCATGTGATCGCGTACCACATCGTCCGCAACTCCTCGATCCCGGTGATCACCGCGGTCGGCTTCGTCTTCGCCGAGGCGTTGGCCGGTGCGGTGATCACCGAGGGCATGATGAACATCTACGGTATGGGCGGCGTGCTCTGGAACGCGGTCCGGGACAGCGAGGTGTCGGTGGTGATCGGCGTCGTCTCCATCCTGGCCGTGGTCACCATCGTGGTGATGTTCGTCGTCGATCTGCTGTACGCGGTATTGGACCCCAGGATCCGCTATGACTGATCCGACCACCGCCGCGGCCATCGCGGCCGGGACCGGCAGCACCGTGCAAGCCGGCCGGTCGCTCTGGTCGGACACGTTCCGGCGGATGCGGCGCCGGCCGGACGTGATCATCGCGACCGTGGTCGGGGCCTTCTTCCTGATCGTGGCGATCTTCCCGACCCTGTTCACCGCAACGGATCCGCAGCGCTGCGACATCTCGGAGTCGCGGGTGCTGCCGCAGGGGTTCGGTGCCGTGCACCCGTTCGGCACCAACCTGCACGGCTGCGACGTGCTGGCCCAGTTGGTGCACGGCGCCCGGCCGTCCCTGCTGCTGGCGTTCACCGTGGTCGGTGCGTCGTTGATCATCGGGCTGCTGCTGGGCACCCTGTCCGGCTTCTATCTCGGCTATGTCGACGCGGTGATCTCCCGGGTGCTGGAGATCTTCCTGGTGATCCCGTTCCTGCTGGCCGCGCTGCTGTTGCTGTCGATGTTTCGCAACGTCGACCTCGGCGGCGGCCAGCTCGCCTCGATCATCCAGCCGGCGATCGTGCTGACCGCGTTCGGCTGGATGGGCTACACCCGATATGTCCGGGCCAGCGTGCTGGAGACCAAGAACCTCGACTACGTCGCCGCGGCTCGCTCGCTCGGTGCGTCCGATCTGCGGCTGATGTTCTCGCACATCCTGCCGAACGCGATCGGGCCGGTGACCGCGCTGGTGCCGACCTCGATCGCGGGCGTGATCGCGACCGAGGCGGTGCTGGCGTTCCTCGGCATCGGCGTCCGGCCGCCCGCGGTCAGCTGGGGGATCATGATCTCCGACGGCGCAGAATGGTTCACCGGCGGCTTCCCGCACCTGCTGCTGTTTCCGCTCGGCTGCCTGCTGGCCACGATCCTCTCCTTCGTCGTGATCGGCGACAACCTCCGCGACGCCCTCGACCCCAAACTGAGGTGACGATGCACAGACGCGACCGTTTGATCGATCCGCGACCGTTCGAACGGTCGCGGATGAGGCGAACGGTCGCGTTTGGGCTGGGAGGTGAACGCCGTGGGCAGGGGTGAGGCGTTGCTCGAGGTGGATGGGTTGGTGGTGGAGTTCCGGGCCGAGGACGGGGTGGTGCGGGCCGTCAACGGGGTGTCGTTCGCGGTCGCGGCCGGGCAGACTTTGGCGATCGTCGGCGAGTCCGGCAGTGGCAAGAGTGTCACCGCGCAGGCCGTCCTGGGGCTGCTGCAGACGCCGCCCGCCCGGATCGCCGGCGGCGAGATCAGGTTCCGCGGCACCGATCTGCTGGCGCTCAGCCGGCGTGATCATCGGGCGATCTGCGGCGAACACATCGCGATGGTCTTCCAGGACGCGCTGGCCGCATTGAACCCGGTCTACAGCGTCGGCTTCCAGCTGACCGAGGCCTTGGTGGCCCGCCGCGGGATGTCCCGCCGGGTTGCGCGACAGCGGGCCGTCGAGCTGCTGGACCTGGTCCAGGTGCCGAACGCCGTGCAGCGGGTGCGGGAATATCCGCACCAGTTCTCCGGCGGGATGCGGCAGCGGGTGATGATCGCGATGGCGCTGGCGCTGGAACCGGAGGTGTTGATCGCCGACGAGCCGACCACCGCCCTCGACGTCACCGTGCAGGCCCAGATCATGCGGTTGTTGGCCGAGATCCAGGCCGAGCGGTCGATGGGGCTGATCCTGATCACTCATGATCTCGGCGTGGTCGCCGACGTCGCCGACGAGATCACGGTGATGTACGCCGGCCGGGCGGTCGAGCAGGCTGGAGTCGAGGAGTTGTTCGCGGCGCCGGCGCATCCGTACACGCAGGCCTTGTTGCGGTCCATCCCGCGGGTCGATCGGAAGGGGCAGGACCTGGAGGTGATCACCGGCCGACCGCCCGAGCTGACCCGGATCCCGGCCGGCTGCGCCTTCCACCCGCGCTGCCGGTACGCCGCCGACATCTGCCGGACCGACCCGCCGCCGGCCGCCGAGCCGGTGGCCGACGGCCGCCTCGCCGCCTGCCATTTCGCCGACCGAGTCCTCGCCGGAGGCTGACCGGCGGACCAGTAGCCTGTCGCGCCTAAAACGCGACGTTTCGCGACGCCCGGGCACGCACCTCGGTGCGTTCTCCTCGGTCGATATATGACCCGATATGTCTTCCTCGTCGGCCTTCCGATGCACGCACCCGGACGCCGCGAAACGCCACGTTCTAGGCGCGACAGGCTACTAGCCAGGTCAGCCCTTCAGCGCGCCGGCATTGCCGGCGGCGCGGAGGAACTGCCGCTGGAAGATCAGGAACAACAGCACCGGAACGCTGACCGAGACGAACAGCGCGGCAAGGAACTGGGCGTAATCGGTCGAGCTCTCCAGCCGCGGCAACACGACGGAGATCGGCTGATTGGCCGGCTTGGGCAGGACCAGCATCGGCCAGAGGAATTCCTTGTAGGCGCCGATCAGGGTCAGCAGCGAGATCACGCCGAGGATCGGTTTGGACAGCGGCAACGTGATCGCGGTGAAGATCCGGAACGGGCCCGCGCCGTCGATCTTGGCGGCCTCGAACAGCTCGTGCGGGATGGAGGCGAAGAAGCGCTGCATCAACAACACGTTTACCGCGTTCGCCGCCGACGGCAGCCAGACCGCCCAGAAGGTGTTGATCAAGCTGACGCCGAAGCCGGGCAGCCGGACCACGGTCAGATACAGAGAGACCAGGGAGATCACGCCCGGGATGAACAGCGTCGCCAGCACCAGGGCGCTGACCACCTTGGCATAACTGGGCTTGAGCACCGCCAGCCCGTAGCCACCGGTGGTGGCGACCAGCAGCCCGAAGAACAGTGAGCCGGCCATCACCCAGACGGTGTTGCCGAAATACCGGCCGAAGTCGATCTTGGTCCAGACCGCGGTGAAGTTCTCCCAGTGCAGTCCGGTCGGCCAGAGTGCGAAGGGGGCGGCCAGGGTCTCGACCGAGGTGGAGGTCGCGGCCTTGAACAACCACAGCAGCGGGCCGAGACAGCTGATCAACAGCGTCAGGAGGACGAGGCCACCGATCGCCGCGATGGCGCCGCGGACCCACGGATTCTTCCGGTCCAGTGGCGAGATGACGCTGCGATCGTCGGTCACAGGAGCTCCAGCGCCTGGTCAGCCACAGGTAGATCGCGGACACGACGGAGAGGGCGACGGCCAGCATCAGCGACAGCGCGGTGGCCCGGCCGAAGTCGCCCGAGATGAAGGCGTAGCGATAGATCAACATCAAGATCGTGACGGTGCGGTTCTCCGGCCCGCCGCCGGTCATGATGTACGGCTCGGTGAAGACCTGGAAGGTGCCGATGATCTGCAGCAGCAACATCACCAACAGCACGCCGCGCAGCTGCGGCAGGGTGACATGCCAGAACCGGGCCCGGATCCCGGCGCCGTCGCATTCGGCGGCCTCGTAGAGGTCCGTCCGGATGCCCATCAGCGTCGCCAGATAAATGATTGTCGCCGTGCCGAAACTGGCCCAGGTGGCCTGCAGCACGATGGCCGGCATCGCCAGGTCACCGTTGTTGAGCCAGGCGAACGGCCCGAGACCGACCCAGCCGAGGACGGTGTTGATCAACCCGTCGGGTCCCGGGGCGTAGAACGTCTTCCACAGCAACACCGCGACCACCGGCGGAAAGATCACCGGCAGGTAGACCAGGGCCGAGGCGATGGCCCGGGCCCGCCGCAGCTCGGCGATGAACACCGCCAGCAGGATCGGCACCGGGAAGCCGATCATGATCGCCAGCATCGTGAACCAGGTCGTGTTCCAGACCGCCGTGCCCAGCAGCGGATCGGCCAGCACCCGGGCGAAATTCGCCGGACCGACCCAGCTGCTGGTGATGAAGTTGGTCTGCTGCAGGCTCAGCACCAGCGAGCGCAGGATCGGCCACCAGGAGAAGAACCCGAAACACACCAGCATCGGCGCGAAGAAGACCAGCGTGCTCAGGCCGCCGTGATCAAGCCACCGGGCGACCGGGTGCCGGCGTCCTGCCCGGAGTGCGCCGGCGGGCAGTCGGCCCGCCGGCGCACCGCTGTCGATCGGCCGGTCGACCAGAGTTCGACTCACCGCGGCCGGCCCTCCGTGCTGCCGGGACCGGACCGTTCAGCCGGCATCGATCGCTGCCTGAACGGTCTTGTTGGCCGCGGCCAGCAGGGCGTCGATGTCGGCGTCCTGCCGGGTCAGCACCGCCTGCACGACCGGGTCGAGGGTGGCGTACAACTCCTGGGCCTTGACCGGCGGCTCGGGCACCAGCGGGATGGTCTCCACGGTCTCGAGATAGGCGCGATAGTTCTGCCGGGGAACGTTGATGTGCTCCTCGATCCAGCCGAGGTAGCGGTCATTGACCTTCTGGTTGAGGATGGGCAGCCCCGGGCTACCCACGGCGAGTCCGTCCGCGGCCGCCGCCTTGGCGTCGGACTTGGCCACCTCCTCGTCGGTGAACTTGTCGAAGTACCGGAAGTCGATCCACTCCATCGCGGCGGCGATCTGTTCCGGGGTCGAGGTCGGATTGATGATCATGATCGAACCGCCGCCCAGGGTGCCGAGGGCGTTCCCGGCCTGCGGCAGCGGCGCGACGCCGAAGTCCTCCGCCGCCATGCCCTTGTTGACCACCATCATCGAGTACGCGTCGGCACCCTGGACGAACATGCCGACCTTGCCGCCGGCGAAGGCGTTGGACGCGTCGTCGTAGTTCTGCAGGAAGTTGTCGCCGAACGAGTCGTCCTGCCACCGGAGCTGTCGATAGAACTCGAGCGCGCTCCTGGTCGCGTCGTTGGTGACCGTCGCCGTTTGCCGTCCGCGCTCTCCAGCGCGCCGCCGAACGCGTACGACATCGTGGTCAGCACCCAGCCACCGGTGTTGTCCAGGGTCATGCTGGAGAAGCCCTGGGCGTCGGTCTTGGCCTCGATCGCAGCGGCCGCGGCCCGGACGTCATCCCAGGTCGCGGGCGGGTTGTCGGGGTCGAGCCCGGCCTTGCTGAACAGCGCGCGGTTGTAGAGCAGGCCCATCGTGTAGGCGTTGACCGGGATGCCGAACATCCGGCCGGCGTCGTTCTTGACCACCTCGGTGACCGACGGGTTGATGTTGGACAGCGACTCCTTCGCGGCGGCGAAGTCGGTGACATCGGCGACCTGCTGCCGGTCGATCAGTCCCTGGATCTCGGTGAACGGGACCGAGAAAACGGTCGGCAGTTGACCGCCGGCGAGCAGGGCCTGGAAGGTGTCGGCCTCCCACTTCGTCTCCTCGGCCTCGACCGTGATGTTGCTGTGTTCGGTGCCGAACTGGGCGAGGCGCCGCTCGAACGACTTCAGCTCCTCGGGCTTCTCCGAGGTGGGCTTGTCGCCGACGCTGATCTTCACTGGCGCGGTCGAATCGATGGCGGCCGGGGTCTCGGCGGTGCCGGGGGCGCAACCGACGAGAGCGAGCGCGACCGCCAGCAGCACCGCCACCGGGGCCGGTCGGAATGGAAACGGCTTCGTCATTGAAACTCCTTCTGTGATGGGTGATCAGGCGGCCGAGCCGGCCGGCGCGTACGGGGCCGCCGGGGCGTCGGCCTGGTGGATCGAGTGTCGCGGTGCCCAGCCGATCAACTGCCGGGCCCGGGTCAGGTCGACCAGGCCGGCCCGGCCGGGGAAGGCGCGGCGCCGAGGCACGCCGGGCGCGTAGCGGTCCAGCAGGTCCTCGGTCGGCAGGTCGGGCAGGATGTCGGCGGCCGCGGCCAAGATCACTTCGGCGCCGGTGACGTCGGCACTGAGCGCGGCCGCGATGACCCCGACCGCGTCGCGCAGGTCGAGGTAGGCCCAGCCCTCCCGGGCGAGCCGGGCGAAGTCGCCTCTGTCGGGCAGGGCGACGGAGGCCGTGCGCAACGCCTCGGCCGGACGGACCAGCGGGAACCGGATCGCGATCACGTCGATGCCCCAGCGGCTGTGCGCCATCCGGGCCGTGTGTTCGTCGACGAACTTCGACAACGAGTACCAGTCGTCATGGTCGACCGGAAGCCGTTCGTCGAGGGGGAAGTAGGCCGGCTGGACCTCGCGCCGATTCATCGGCACGCCGAAGGCGTTGATCGAACTCGCGATCACCGCACGCCGGATCCCCTGCTCAGCCGCCTGGCAGAGCACGTTGAAGGTGGCCGCGGTATTGATCCGGAACACGTCGTAGGCCGGCGCGAGATCGGGGTGCGGGATCGCGGCCAGGTGGACCACGGCGTCGGCCTCGCGGAGCGCCTCGGCGACCGGTTCGGGATCCAGCGCGTCTCCGGTCACCGACCGATCGGCCTCGGTCGGCGCCGTCCAGGCGATGTCCAACCCGGTGACCGAGCGGCCCGCGGCGAGCAGTGCGGCCACCGTCGCGCGACCGATCAGCCCGTCCGCACCGGTGACCAGGACCCGCCCCTCAGCCCCGGTCGATGCGGTGCTCTGATCCATGCGTCCTCCGAATTTGCGAAACTGCTTTCGCAGCAGAGCAAACCTCACCGGGACGGGCGCTGTCAATGGGTGGTGTCGGTGGTCCGGTCAGGAAGTCGTGCTCGGACCGACCAGCAGTTCGGCGAGGACCAGGCGGCGGCCGCGGTCGTCCAGGCGAAGGCTTGCGGCCGCCTTCTGGTCGGCCGATTCGTCCTCGACCAGATGCGCGGCCGCGACGGCACCGAGCCGGCTCAACCGCAGGTCGACCGTGGTCAGCCGGCGGGTGCCCTGGTCGACCACGATGCCCTCCCAGTTGTCCACCCCGACCAGGGCGACGTCGTCGGGGACCCGTACGCCGTGCTGCTGCAGGGCCGCCATCGCGCCGAGCGCGATGTGGTCGTTGCCGCAGAACAGGGCATCGAACTGGATGCCGTCGGTGATCAGCCGGTTGGTGGCCTCTTCGCCCCACTGGGGATACCAGCGGCCGTGCAGCACCGGCGCGGCCGGCTCCATCCCGGCGTCGCTCAGCACCCTTCGCATTCCGGCTTCGCGCAACTGGGCCGCGAGACCGATCGCGGCGCCGGTGATGTGGGCGATCCGCCGCCGACCGATGGACACCAGATGCTCGGTGGCCAACCGGCCGGCGCCCTCGTTGTCGGGCAGGAAGACCGTGTCCTCGGGGCTGTCGGACTCGGTGAACGCGTAGGCGACCGGGGCCTGGAAGTGCTCGGTCAGGGAGCGGGTGGTGCGCTCGTGCCCGTCGCCGATCACCAACACGCCGTCCACCCGCCGGGCCTGCAGTTGGCGTACGTCATCGGTCGACCAGTGTGCGTCGGTCTGGTCGGCGTCGCAGAGGATGACGGCCCGTTCCCGGGCGCCGAGCTCGCGGACGGCCCCGATCAGCACCGGTTGGGCGAACGTGCTGGTCGCGCGGTGGGTGAAGATCCCGATGGTCCGGCTGCGGCCGCTGGCGAACGACTGGGCCAGGGCGTTGGGGCGGAAATCGAGCCGGATCGCGGCGGCCTCGATCCGGGCCCGGGTGGCGGCCGAGATCCGGGTGCTGCCGTTGAGTGCCTTGGAGGCGGTCGAGAGCGAGACGCCGGCCACCGCCGCGACATCGGACAAGGTGACGCTCGGCTTCTTCGTCATGCCGGCCACCGTCGCGGACTCCGCCGGGTTCGCCGAGCCGAGATCGGGCGGGTGCTGCGCATGGCGGTGAGCATAACCCCGGGCCGCCGACCCGGCCCGGCTCCGGGCGCAGGGGGTTGACGGTCCGGCCGGGCGACTGCAGACTGATGCTGAGTGCGAAAGCGGTTGCACACGTCAGACTCAACGAGGAGCGCACGCCGATGTCATCACCCTCCCGGCCCAGGACCCGCCCGCAACCGGTGCGGATCGCGGCGGTCTTCACGGTCGCCGTGCTGGTCGCCACTGCCCTGTTGATCGATGCCCGACCGGCGGCGGCGCAGCCGTCCCCGACCGTGCTGGGCGACTTCGAGACCGGCACCGCGCCGTGGACCGTCGTCACCGGCGGCACGGCCACCGGATCACTGAGCCGCACCACCGAGTCCCCGGCCACCGGCTCCGGAGCCGGCCGGCTCGCGGTCAACGCGCCGTCCGGCCTGGTCGAAATGGCCCGCTCGGTCGCTGCCGTCGAGGCCCGCGAGGTGCGGCTCTCCGTCCGCAGCGCCGAGCTCCGTGCCCTGGTGCTCCGGCTCCGGGACACGACCGGCCAGGTCCATCAGCAGGTGCTGACCCTGAGCCCGGGGGACGGCTGGCAGGACCTGTCGGTGACCGAGTTCGCGGGCGGCACCGGCTATCTGCACTGGGGTGGCGCCGATGACGGCCAGTGGCACGGGCCGCTGACCCAGATCTCGCTGCTGGTCGACTACTTCCGGATCGACCCGGGGCCGACGGCGACCGTCGATGTCGACGATGTCGCGGCGCTGGTGGCCGAGCCTTCGCTGGAGATCGTGCCGACCCGGCTCGGCAACGCGTTCGCCACCGGTGCGGCGGCGTCGGTCGGCTTCCGGGCTGACGCCGAGACGCTCGACTGGACGGTCCGGGACGCCCGCGGAGCCGTGGTCGGGCAGGGCAGTGAGGCGGTCGCCGACCTCGGCGGCCGGGTCGACTTCGGCGCCCTGCCGACCGGTTGGTACGCCGTCGAACTGGTGGCGACCCGATCCGACGGATCGGTCGTCAGCGGCGGCACCGACCTGTCCGTGCTGCCGGCCGGCGCGGCGAGGGACCGGCGGCTCGGCGCGTCGGTGCACTACGGCCAGAGCTGGGATCCGGCCACGATTCCGCTGATCGCCAACGCGGGCTTCGGCTTCGCCCGGGACGAGGCGTACTGGGCGGCGCAGGAGACGGTCAAGGGCACCATCGACTTCACCGACAAGGTCGAGACGTACGCCGACGCCCTCGAGGCCAACGACCTCGACTTCCTCGACATCTGGGCCTACGGCAACCCGCTCTATCACCAGGGCGAGGCACCCGCGACCGACGAGGGCCGGGCCGGCTACGCCGCGTACGCGCTCGCCTCGGCCGACCGGTTCGGCACCGACGACACGGTCTTCGAGGTGTGGAACGAGTGGAACTGGCGCGACCTCAGCGGCCCCGCCGGCGGCACCGCGGAGAACTACGTGAAGCTGCTCCAGGCCGCCACCGCGAAGGTTCGGCCGGCGCATCCCGACGCCGTCATCGTGGGGCCGGCGCTGGCGCCGATGGAGGACTGGCAGGGCTGGGTCGACCGGTTCATCGCGGCCGGTGGACTGGACGAGATCGACGCCTTCTCGACCCACCCGTACAACTTCACCGGCGAGCCGGAACAGTTCTTGAACCACGTCGCCGTGCTGCGCGCCAAGTTCGCCGCCGCCGGCCATCCCGACCTGCCGATCTGGCTGACCGAGCACGGCTGGCACACCTCGACCACCTCGGTCGGCGTCACCGAGCCCCGGCAGGCCCGCAACCTGGCCCGGGCCCAGTTGCTCGCGCTCGGCGAGGGCCTCGGTCGCTACACCAGCTACGACTTCAAGGACGACGGCGTCGACCCGGCGGAGCCGGAGGACCGGTTCGGCATCATCCGCAACGAGAACGATCCGCGCGGCGGCTACACCCCGAAGCCCGCCTATGTGACGCAGGGCGTGCTCACCCGGACCATCGCCGATCGCGGCGTCGAGGAACGGCTGTCCCTGGGCGCCGGGAACTACGGGATCGTCTTCGGCGGCCGGCCGGGCGAGCCGTCGGGCAGCGGGGTGCACGCCCTGTGGGCGACGGCGGGCCAGACCTGGAGCGTCGCCGCCGACGGCCCGGTCACCGTGACCGACCTGTACGGTGCGCGGTCCGAGCTGCAACCCGACGGGGACGGCCGGGTGCACGTCTCGGTCGGTCCGGACCCGATCTATCTGACCGGTGTGCTCGGCGCGGTGACCACCTCGTCGCCGTACGCCCTCGCGGCCGGCGACGGTGTGGCCGGCGAGCCGGTGCCGGGCACCTGGACCGTCCCGGCCGCGCCGGCCGGGCTGGAACTGGACGTGGCCGGCGAGCTGACCGAGGCCGGCGGCGGTGGCGAGGTGGCCGTGCGGTTGCCGGCCAGTCCGGTCCCCGGTCCGCGGACCTGGACGGCACTGGTCCGCCAGGACGGCCGGCCGATCGGCTGGTTGACGGCCGGCGGCCAGGTGCGGCCGGCGTTGGCGCTGACCGGCAGCCATGCGCTCGATCCCGCCGGGCAGGACCTGCTCCGGTTCCGCCTGGCCAATGCCACCTCGTCCCCGATCACCGTCGACCGACTCACCTGGTCGGTCGGTGCGGCGACCGGCTCGGGGCCGGCCGGCGCGGTCGTGCCGGCGGGCGGCGAACTCGTCCACGACGTGCCGGTCGCGCTGACCGGATCCACCACCTGGTCGGCCGCGGCCAGCGGGTCGACGGCCGCGCGGAGTGACGGCGTGCTGGCGCCGGCCGACCCGGTGCCGGTGCCGTACGGCACGCCCGATATCGACGGCGCGCTCGACGACGACGTCGCCGCGCTGCCGCCGCAGACCCTCGGCGAGGAGGAGCAGGCGGTGCCCGACTGGGGCGGCGCCGATGACCTCTCCGGCCGGCTCTGGCTGACCCACGACGACGAGGCGCTCTACCTGTCGGCCGTGATCACCGACGACACCCAGGCCCAGCCGGCCCGGGCGGGTGACACCTGGCAGGGGGACGGCGTGCAGCTCGGGTTCGCTCCGACCTGGCCGGGTGAGGACGTCCGTCGGGTCGACGAACTCGGTGCCGCGCTGACCGATGCCGGCCCGGTCGACGTGTTCCGCTGGCTCCCGGCGGGGACGGACCTGAGCGGCGTCGTGGCCGAGGTGGCGCGCGACGACGAGGCCCGGACCACGACGTACGAGGCCCGGATCCCGTGGGCCGCCATCGGCGTCGAGCCCGACGACGGATTGCTCTCCGGCACCATCGCCTTCAACGAGAACGACGGCGCCGGCCGCCGTGGCTGGACCAGCTGGGGTCAGGGCGTGGCCGAGTCCAAGGATCCGGCCAAGTTCAACGCGTTACGGCTGCTGCCGGCGAGGGCGGGGACCGAGGTCGCGTTGCGGGTCACCGTACGGGCGCAGTGTCGGCCGTCCGGAGCCGCGGTCGCCGTCCACGCGGTCAATCTGGAGAAGATTCCGGTGGACCTCCGGCTGATCACCCCGTTCGGTGAAAGGAAGTTCAGCGCGGTCGCTCCCGGCCGGGCGGTGGACGCGGTGTTCGAAGCCGAGGAACCGTCGTTGGCCGCGGACACCGTCGTCGCCGCCGGCTACCTCCGGCGCGACGGCATTCCTTCCTATCAGCGCCATGAGGCGAGCTATCCGGCTCTGACCTGCCGCGGCTGATAGCAGGCGGGGCGGACGGAGTCCAGCCGACGGACCGCGCGGCGGCAACGGATCCTGAGCCACGCCGGGGCGGTTCCACTGATTGTCAAGCGGTCACCTCTAGCCTCGGATTCGTGGCTAAGTCTGCCCCCGTGGCCACAGAAAACTTCCCCGAACGGTTGGGCAGAGTGGTTGGTGATCGTTGTGATCGAGTTCGAATCGGTTAGTAGGCCGTCTCGACGCGGCTCGGATCCGGTGACCGAGGTCACCTTCGCGGCCCACCAGGGCCAGATCACCGTGCTCCTCGGCGAACCCGGCTCCGGGACCAGCACGGTCCTGCGCATGATCAATCGCCTGATCGAGCCGGTCGAGGGCCGGATCATGATCAACGGCAATCCGCTCAAGTCCCTGCGGCGCAAGGCGTTGCGCCGCAGCCAGGGCTTCCTGCTCCGCGAGGGCGGGCTGTTTCCGCACCGCGACGTGGTGGACAACATTGCGATGGTGCCGCGACTGAAGGAGCACGGCCGGGGCAAGGCGCTGGTCGAGGCGGGTGACCTGATCCGCGCGGTCGGCCTGGACAAGGCGATCGGCCGGACCAAGCCGTCCCGGCTGACCGAGGACCAGCGGCAACGGGTCTGCCTGGCCCGGGCGATCGCCGGCGAGCCGACCGCCGTCCTGCTGGACCATCCGTTCGGCGACCTGGACACGGGTGATCGGGCGGCCATGCAGGTGCTGCTCCGCCGGCTGCACGCCGAGCGGTCGTTCACCGCGATCGTCGCCACCGATGACGTCGACGAGGCGCTCGCGCTGGCCGACCGACTGGTCGTCTTCGCTCGCGGCCGGGTGATCGACTCCGGTCCACCGGAGGCCGTGCTGGATGCCCAGAACCCGCTGGTCGCCGAGATCGTCGGCGCGGAGCGCGGCTACCGGGCGCTGGCGTACGCGACGACGATCGGGCTGCCGCTGCAGCGGGTCCCGGTGGTCCGCGACCCGGCGTCCGCCGACCCCGGTGCCGGCGCGACCCTGCTGGTCGACAACGACGCGGTGCCGCTCGGCTGGGTCGACCAGGACCGTCCCGGTGCGGTGCTGCCGCTCGGCGACGTCTTCGATCCGGGCAGCGGGTCGCTGCAGGAGGCGCTGAACGCCTCGCTCACCTCGCCGGTCGGGCTGGCCGTGGCCGTGACCCGGGGCACCGGACGCTATGCCGGCGTGCTCAGCGCGGCGGAGATCGTGGCCGCCGCCGTCGAGCAGCGCACCGCCGCGGTGCGGGCCGGGATCGAGTCCGCCGCAACCGGGTCCGCCGCCGTTGCTTCGGTCGCGATCAACGCCGACGCGGCCGCCGAATCGTCGGAGCCGACCAGCCCGCGCTCTCCCGAGGTGCCGGCCGGCGATGCTGATCAGGACCCGGCGATCGGACCCGTCGACGAGGCCGCCGAGGACACCGTCGTCACTCCGGTCGAAGAGGTCGATCAGACCGAGGCCAAGCCGGGGACGACGGTAGCGCGCCGCGCGCAGGCGGCGGTCGACAAGGTCCGGGGCGGCAAGGACGACGAGCCGAAGACCGACACCGAGGATCGGGAGCCGGTCGCGGCCGGAGGCGGACGGTGAACTGGGATTGGGTGGTCCAGAACACCGGCCTGCTGGGCACCCTGGTCGCCGGGCACGCCATCGTGCTCGGCCTGTCGCTGGCCGCCGGCGTGCTGATCGGCATTCCGCTCGGCTACCTGCTGGCCAAGCTCCGGGTCGGTCCGGCGGTCACGCCGGTGCTCGACCTGCTCTCCTACGCCTCGCCGTTCGGGTTGTTGCTGATCGCGCCGATTCTGCGCGGTACGGCGATCGACGACCGGGTCAACCTGGTGCTCGCTTTCGGCGCCCTGGCCATCCTGCGGATCTGCCGCTCGGTGCTGGTCGCGCACAGGTTGAACCGGCCGGCCGCCCCGTACGCGTACCTCAAGGCGGCCGGGCTGGGCGCCGGCACCAGATTCCGGCTGGACTTCGCCTACCTCGCGCCGCGGGTGCTCGGCACCATCGGCCGGGTCGCGGTCGCCACGGTCGTGCTGACCACGATCGGCGGCGCCGTCGTCTCGGCCCGGTTCGGGCCGGGCGGCGAATTGGGCAGCCTGATCTATCGCGGCCTGGACGCGCGTGATCTGACCCAGGCGGTGACCGGCCTGGTGCTGGTCGCCGTGCTGGCGATCCTGGTCGACCTGATCTTCCGCGGGCTCCGGCGGATCGCCGCCGCGGAGCCGATCGAGGAGGTGGCAGCATGAATCTCACCGGATACCTGTTCGACCCGGCCAACTGGGTCTGGAACAGCCCGCTGCTCAACGCCCTGGCCACGCATGCGCTGGCCAGCCTGATCCTGCTGGTCGCCGGCGGGTTGCTCGGTCTCGGCCTCGGTTGCCTGTTCGGCGCGTTCCGCGGCAGCCGCCCGGTGCTCCGGGTGCTGTCCTGGCTCGGTGCGACCGTACCGGTGCTCGGCCTGCTCGCCATCGGGGTGATCATCTTCGGCGGCGGCCTGCCGGTGCTCGGGGCCTGTCTGCTGCTGTTGATCACGCTGGCGGTGGCCGGGACGACCGCGCGGGCACTCCGGGCCGGCGATCGACCGGTGATCGTGTCCGGTCGGACGATGGGCCTGTCCCGGGCCGCGATCTTCGTCGGCTATCGGCTGCCGCTGCTCTTGCCTCGGCTGCTGCACACGCTGGCCCGGGTCGGCGCGGCGACGGTGACCATGCTGGCGGTGGCCGGGGTCGTCGGCGCTCCGGGGCTCGGTGCCGTGATCAAGGTCGGGTTCGACGCCGGCTATCCGCAGGTGTTCGCCGGTGCGGTGCTGTTGATCGGCCTCGGCTGGCTGTTCTATTTGATCTTCGCCGGTCTGGGCCTGCTGGCCCGGCGACGCGTCGCCTGATCATGGGGATCCGACGCATCGTCCGACCGCTCGCGGCCCTGCTGCTGGTGTTGATCATGGCCGGCTGCAGCCTGTCCAGCGACCCGCTGCGGAGCAGTGGCCAGACCTCGGCGGCGCCCGATCTGGTGGTCGGGGCGCCCGAGTCCGCCGAGGGTGCCGTGCTCGCCCAGCTGTATGCCGGCGCGCTGCAGGCGAAGGGGATCACCGTCGGCATCGAGCCGGTCGGCGAACGGACCGACTACCTGCAACAACTGCGTAGCGGCGCGATCGCCCTGGTCCCGGATCACACCGGTGCCCTGCTCACCGAGCTGGATCCGGACCAGGCCGCCAGCACGCCGGCCGAGGTCGATGATCAACTCCCGGCCGCAGCCGGGGACCTGACCGTGATCACGCCGGCCCCGGCGACCGCCCAGGTGGTCTACGTGATCACCAGGGCGGTGTCCGACCAGCACAAGATCACCACCCTGGACGAGCTGGGAGCGATCACCGCCGACACCGTGCTCGGCGGACCGGCCGGCCTGGAGCAGCAGAAGTACGGACCGGCCGCCCTGACCGCGATCTACGGGATCAAGTTCGCCTCCGTCAGGCCCTACCCCGACTCGACCGCACTGGCCCGCGACCTCGGCGCCGGCACCATCTCCGCCGGCGCCTTCGCCGCCAACGACCCGGTGCTCGCCGGCGACAGCTTCGTCCGGCTCGGCGACCCGGAATCGATGGTGCTGCCGCAGAACATCACCGCCGTCGCCGGCCCTGCCCTCAAGGCCAACCCGACCGCTATCACCGCCATCGAAGCCGTCCACGCCGCCCTCACCACCGAGGAACTGACCGTGCTGCAGAGCCAGGTCGCCAGCGGCACCCCCGTCGAACAGGTCGCCACCGCCTGGCTCAAAGCCAAGTCCCTCAGCTGAGCGTTTCGTTCCCTGAGCCTGTCGAAGGGCCCTGCTGGATGTCGCTGCGTTCTCCGGGTGGGGACGGTGAGGGCATTCGCTCCCTGAGCTTGTCGAAGGGCCACGGTGATCTGGCCCGCCCTTCGACAGGCTCAGGGAACGAAACCCTCACCTCCCTCATCAACCGGTTCGGCGAATCCGGGGGAGGTCAGCGGTTGACCGGGCGTTGGGCGTCCCAGGAGAAGCCGCGGTCGAAGAGGAAGCGGCGCTCGGGGTCGGGGGTGACGACGAGGTCCTGGCCGCTGCCGATCAGCCGGACCGATCCGTCCGGGTACGACTCCCAGCGCAGGGTCAACGTGCTGGCCGGCTCGTCCGGCGCCCGGGTGTCACCGCGCTGCGGCGGGTCGAGTTCGATCCGGACGGAGTCCGGTCCGGCGTCACGATAGGTGCCGATCAGCAGGTCGCCGTTGGCCAGCCGGATCGTCGCCCGGGCCTTGCCGCCGGCGATCCACTGGCCGAACGCCACCTGCTGCCAGCGGGTGTCCCCGGCCAGTTGCGCGGCCGGCTCGGCCCGGTCCTCGGTGACCCGGTAGACGCCGGCCAGCGGACGCCCCTCGACCGGTCCCGGCAGCATGGCGTGGCCGAGCACGCCGGACGCGGCGACGGCGGCGATCGCCAGCACCGGGGCGATCACGTGCAGGACAGTGCCGGGCCGGCCGGTGACGATCGTCGGGATCGGGCCGCGGGGGATCGGGCCTGCGGTGAAGGTGGCGCGCAGGAAGCGGGTCACGTACGGGATGGCGGCGACGGTCGCGCCGATCGCCAGGACGAGGGACAGCTGCTTCACCGGCACGTCATAGGCCAGGTTGAGCAGGAAGACGAAGAACATGTCGAAGGCGGCGATCGCGGCGCCGACGCCGGCGGTCCGGCGCCACAGCAGCAGCGCGGCGGCCAGCACCTCCGCGACACCGGACAGCACCTGGAACGGGACCGAGTAGCCGACCATCCGCCAGAGCAGGCCCATCGGGCTCATCTCGCCGTAGTTGATCAAGGCATCGCCGTAGTCGGCCCGCCCCATCTGGAGCAGCAGCACCTTGGACCAGCCGTAGACCAACAGATAGAACGCCAACCCCAGCCGCAGCAGCAGCTGCGCGGACCAGCCGATCCGGGCCGGCCAGGTCGGGGACGGACGTTCGGACACCACAGACGTCATGGATCCGATCCTGGCAGTGGCCCGGTGCCACGGCATCTGACCGGCGTCACACGATCATGATGAATCCGTCATACCGGGTGCCGACGGCGGAATGATCGTCAGGTGGCCGGAGCGTCCGCGGCCGGCGGCGGCTCATCGTCCTGCTCGTCCCGTTCCGCCCATTGCAGAAGTTGATCAAGGCTGTAGATCGCGTCGTCCAGGCCGGCGTGCAGGTCGCCCAGCTCGGCGAAGCGGGCCGGCATGGTGGCGATGGTGAAGTCCCGCGGATCGGCTTCGTCGATCTCGTCCCAGCGGATCGGCGCGGAGACGATGCCCTCCGGCGTGCCGCGGACCGAGTAGGCGCAGGCGACGGTGTGATCACGAGCGTTCTGGTTGTAGTCGACGAACACCGACGCCGGGTTGCGGTCCTTACGCCACCAGGTCAGGTCGACCAGGCCCTCGGCGCGCCGTTCCACCTCACGGGCAAAGGCCCAGGCGGCCCGCCGGACGTCGGCGAACCCGTACACCGGAGCGACCCGGACATAGATGTGGATGCCCTTGCTGCCGGACGTCTTGGGGAAGCCGGTCGCGCCCAGCTCGGCCAGCACCTCGCGGGTGACTGCGGCGACCCGCTGCACATCGGCGTAGGTCGCCTCCGGGTCGGGATCAAGATCGATCCGCCACTCGTCGGGCTGTTCGACGTGCTCGCTGCGCGAGTTCCAGGGGTGGAACTCGACGGTCGACATCTGCACCGCCCAGATCACGTCGGCCGGATGATCAACACAGAGCTCGTACGCGTGCCGGCCGGACGGGAAGTCCACCCGGACCGTCTGCAGCCACGGCGGGGCGCCGTGCGGCACCCGCTTCTGGTGCACCTTGTCCCCGTCGACGCCGTCCGGAAACCGGTGCAGCATGCACGGCCGGTGGTGCAGCGCATTGACGATGCCGTCGGAGACCGACAGGTAATACTTCGCCAGGTCGAGTTTCGTCTCGCCCCGGGCGGAGAAGTAGATCCGGTCCGGGTTGCTGATCTTGACCACCCGGTCGCCGATCTCGAGCTCGACGCGCTCCACCACCATGGTCCGACCCTACAAGACCTCTCCCCCAAGCCGACTTGTCAGAACTGAGTTGCCCCAGGAGGCAACCCGGTTCTGACAAGTCGACGGATGGAGGGACTCTCACTCGCGGAGTCGGGCCGAAAGGCCGCGGCCGGCCAGCAGGATGGCCGCGCAGCCGAGCACCGCGATCACCGAGGTGAGCAGCCAGGGCAGCGCCGGCGTCACGGCGAAGGTGATCGCGAACGTGCCCGGGGCGGCGATGGTGGCCAGCGCGAACGAGTACTGGAACATGGACAGATAGCCGGCCCGGGCCGAGGCCGGTGCCGCGTCCGAGGCGAGACCCATCGACACCGGGGCGTGGGTCAGTTCGGCCACGGAATAGATCAACACCGAGATGATCAAGCCGGGCACGATCAGCCAGAGCGGTGCCAGCCCGAGAGACGCCGTGACGCCGCCCCAGACGGCCCAGATCAGGCCGGCCACGACCAGCACCCGGATCCGGCGGAACCGCCGGGTGGCCCGCACCGCGATCCCCTGGCAGGTCGCGCCGAGGATCGTGTTCAGCGCCAGCAGCGGCCCGATCAGCCAGGCCGGGGCGTCCAAGCCTTCGACCACATACAGCGGCAGCCCGACGCCGAGAACCGTACTGCAGAAGGCGAACAGAGTGTTCGCGGCGATCAGCAGCAGGTACGGACGATCCCGGTGCACGCCCTTTCGTGGCTGATCATCGGCCGCCGGCGGGGCGACCTCCGGATGGCCCGGGTCGCGGGCCAGCAGCACCGCCGCGGCCACGAAGCTGGCGGCGTTGACCGCCAACGCGATCAGGTACGGCAGTGCGCCGGACATGATCAACAACACGCCGGCCAACAACGCGCCGACGGCGAAGCCGACGCCCTGGGTCATCCCGGACAACGCGAACCAGGCGTCCTTGCCGGGCCGCCGCTCGGCGTCCGGCCGATCATCGCCCGCCGGGGGCTCGGCGGCCTCGGCACGGTCAGCGGCGTCGGCGATCAGCGCGAAGACCGATGACCAGAAGGCCCGCCCACCGACCGCGTTGAGCAGGCAGCAACCGACCAGGATCGGCAGAGCCCGGCCGGCCGGGACCGCGGCGAGCAGCAGGCCGGCCGTGCCGACCGCCTGCAGCAGCAGGGCGAAGATCACGATGGTCCGCGGCCCGACTCGATGGGAGCCGGCGGCCGTCAGCGCGGGCACCGCCAGCGAGAGCACCCCGGACGCGGTGACCACGATACCGGCGGTCGCGACCGGCAGCCCGACGACGGTGATCAGATAGAGCAGCACCAGCGGTCCGGCCAGGCCGGTGCCGATCGCGTCCACGCAGAGCGCGACGACGAGCGGGACATGGCCACGGATCGAGGGCAGACCCAGCAACCGAGTCAGCGAGCGACGGCGGGTCCGGGCAGGACGAGAGTTTTCAGGCAGCGACGAACGGCGCATGGGGGATGCCTCCGTGTCAGTGCCCACTCGTCCGCTTGTTGTCGTTCCTCGGCGTTCAGCGCCTGCGCGAACGAGACCACTCCACCGGGATCGGTCCCGCCTACAGTTGGGGCTGTTTACAAGGCTTTCCAGATCGTACGACAGGGTCCGCAGGCTGTCGACCGGCATTGTGGGGAACTCTCCGCCGGTCAGTCCCGGTGGCAATTTCCCCGATCTCAGCCGGCCAGCCAGCGCTCGGCAAGTTGTCGGGCCCGGCGGTGCACCCGGTCGACACCGGCGGAGGAGTTGTAGCCGAGGTAGGCGGGCCAGGCGAAGAGCACCGTGGACAGGCCCGAGGCGAGGACGGAGCGGTCCAGCTCGATCGGGTCCAGGCCGCGGAGCTCCGCGTACACCTTGATCATCTCCGGCAGCGGGACGGTCGCCCCGGACGGCGCGGCCCGGCCGGCGGCGAAGGCCAGCTCGCCGGCAGGGCGGCCGATTCCGGTGGACTGCCAATCGGTCCAGATCAGCCCTTCCGCGTCGACCAGCAGGTTGTCGGTGTGGCAGTCGCCGTGGGTGAAGCAGCGGGGCTGGCCGCGGACGGCGGTGATCAACGCGTCCGGATCATCGAAGATCGGCCGGAACAGTTCGGGCTCGCCGGGCCGGTCCCAGAAGCTCCGCCACCGCTCCGGATCGGAGCCGGGCACCACCGCATCCTCGCCGTGCCGCCACCGATCGCCGGCCGGGATCGGGGTCTCATGCAGCGCCGCCAGCTCCCGGGCCAGGGCCAGCCAGTGGTCGCGGGTCCACTGCTCCGCGGGACGGATCCCCTCGTGCGCGGAGAGCAGGATCGCCACACACTCGGCGGACCGGTGCTGGCCGAGCAGTTCCGGGGTCCGGACGCCGACCTGCGAGCGCAGCTCCTGATAGAAGGCGAGCTCCCGTTCGGCGGCCGTCCGGTCCCAACCGGAGCCGGCGAAGGTGACCTTGACGATCACCGGCGTCCCATCGTCCCGGGTGGCGCGGCGCACCTGGGAGCCGGACAGCCCGCTCTCGAAGGCGTCCGCGGCGATGTCGATGCCGAGTTCTCCGGTCACCTGATCCAGCTGCGCTGCGGCATCCATGATCAGCAACCTAACCGGCGCAACCGACACCGCGTCAGTGTCCGTGGGTTGTCGACCGGCATCTGCGGCAGGCCCGTGACCACGAACCACTCTCAGGGTCAGCCGGCCAGCCAGCGTTCGGCGAGCCGCCTGGCGTAGTGATGGATGCGGTCGGCGGCGACGGAGGAGTCGTCGCCGAGGTGGACGGGCCAGACGAAGAGTACGGTCGCCAGGCCGGACGCGATCACGGAGCGCGCCAGCTCGACCGGGTCGAAGCCGCGGAGCTCCGCGTACAGCTCGATCATCTCCGCCAGCGGCACGGTCGCCCCGGACGGCGTGGCCCGGCCGGCCGCGAAGGCCAGCTCGCCGGCCGGCCGATCGATTCCGGTCGCCTGCCAGTCGGCCCAGATCAGCCCGTCACCGTCGACGAGCAGGTTGTCGGTGTGGCAATCGCCGTGGGTGAAGCACCGGGGCTGGGTGCGGGCCGCGATCATCAGCCGCTCCGGATCGTCGAAGAACGGCCGGAACAGGTCGGTCTCGCCAGATCGCCGCCAAAAGCTCCGCCATCGTTCCGGATCGGCACCGGGCACCACCCCGTCCGCACCGTGGCGCCACCGATCACCGGCTGGGATCGGGGCCTGGTGTAGTACCGCCAGCTCCCGGGCCAGGGTCAGCCAGTGGTTGTGGGTCCACTGCTCCGCGGGTCTGATCGCTCCGTGGGCGGAGAGCAGGATCGCCACGCACTCGGCGGACCGATGTTGGCCGAGCAGTTCGGGAGTCCGGACGCCGACCTGAGCTCGCAGCTCCTGGTAGAACACGAGCTCCCGTTCGGCGGCGGTGCGGTCCCAGCCGGCGCGGGAGCAGGTGATCTTGACGATCGCCGGCGTCCCATCGGCCCGGGTGGCGCGGCGCACCTGGGAGCCGGACAGCCCGCTCGCGAAGGCGTCCGCAGTGATGTCGATGCCGAGCTCTTCGGTCACCCGATCCAGCTGCGCTGCGGCGTCCATGATCAGAACCTAACTGCCACAACCGACACCGCGTCAGAGTCCGCGGCCCACCGAGTTGTCGGTGCCGGGCCGTAGAGTCGGCGACCGTGGAGGAGATCGCGGTCGCGGTCGAGGACGAGCGGGTCGTCCTGCACTGGATCGACGGCGGGACCCGGGAAGAGGTGAGCCGGGGCGAGGCACCGGTCCGGTTCGGCGAGCTGGAGCGGGCAGGGGTGCGCTGGGTCTGGGCCGAGACCAAGGACCTCTACCCGGAGTTGCTACGGGCCGGGGTGCGGATCGAGCGCTGCGTCGACCTGCGGCTCTGCCACGCGATCCTGTCCCGGTCGACCTATCTGGACACCCCGCCGGCTGCGGCGGACGAGTTCTGGGACCGGTCGCCGGCGGACCTGGTCGAGGACGAACAGCCGACCCTGTTGGCCCGCCCGGTCGAACGGGCCGACCTGGAGCAGGTGATCGCGGAGCACCGCCGGCAGACCGAGGCCATTGCCGGCTCCGAGCAGCGCGGCCGGCTCCGGCTGCTGCTCGCCGCCGAGTCGGCGGGCGCGCTGATCGCCGTCGAGCTGCATCACCACGGCCTCCCGTTCGACGTGACGGTCCATGATCGACAACTGACCGAGCTGCTCGGCCCGCGGCCCCGGTTCGGCGGCCGGCCCGCCGTGCTGGAGGGACTGCTCGGCGAGGTCCGGTCCGCGTTGCGGCTGCCCGCGCTGAACCCCGATTCGCCGCCCGAGCTGCTCCGCGCGCTGCACACCGCCGGGTTGGACGCGACCAGCACCCGGCAGTGGGAGCTGTCCAAGATCGATCATCCGGCGATCCCGCCGCTGCTGACGTACAAGAAGCTGTCCCGGCTGCTCGCCGCCAACGGCTGGGGCTGGGCCGATCAGTGGGTGCACGACGGGCGGTTCCGGCCCGAGTACGTGCCGGCCGGCGTGGTCACCGGACGCTGGGCCACCCGCGGCGGCGGGGCGCTGCAGATCCCGAAGCTGCTTCGCGGCGCGGTGACCGCGGATCCGGGCTGGCGGCTGGTCGTCGCCGACGCGGCGCAACTGGAGCCGCGGGTGCTGGCTGCGATGGCGAGTGATCATCGGCTGGCCCGGGCCGCTCGCGGCGGCGATCTCTATCAGGGCCTGGTCGACGAGCAGGTCGTCGAGACCCGGGCCAAGGCGAAGGTGGCGATGCTCGGCGCGTTGTACGGCGCGACCACCGGCGAGTCCGGCCAGCTGATGCCGCGGCTGCTCCGGGCCTATCCGCGGGCCACCGGGCTGGTCGAGGACGCCGCCCGGGCCGGCGAGCGGGGCGAGGTGGTGACCACCTGGCTCGGCCGGAGCTCACCGCTGCCGGGAGAGAACTGGCAGCGGGTGCAGTCGGCCGCAAGCGACGCCGAGGCCGGGCCGACCGAGCAACGCCGAGCCCGGCAGCAGGCCCGCGACTGGGGCCGCTTCACCCGCAACTTCGTGGTCCAGGGCACCGCCGCGGAGTGGGCCCTGTGCTGGATGGCCGACCTGCGCAACCGGCTGGTCGCGCTTGGCCCGCCGGACGCGCGGCCGCACCTGGTCTACTTCCTGCACGACGAGATCATCGTGCACACCCCGGAATCCCTCGTCGACCAGGCCGAACACTGTGTCCGCGAAGCCGCCGCGACCGCGACCCGGCTGATGTTCGGCGCCTTCGAGATCGACCTGGCCCTGGACCTGGCCACCGTCTCCAGCTACGCCGAGACCGAACCGGCGACCGACCCGGTCGAACTCCTCGACGCCGAGGAGGACGCCCTCGGGATCGGATCTGCCAACTAGGTTGACCAATGCGGTTGGTCAACCTAGTCTTTGTACATGACCCAGACTGTCAAGGTGCAGGAGGCGAAGACCCGCCTGTCCGCTCTCCTCGCGGCCGTCGAAGCCGGTGAGGAAGTGATCATCGCCCGTGGTGACACGCCGGTGGCTCGGCTGGTCGCCGTTCGCGAAGCCGGCCCCCGGGAGATGGGATTCGTCGGCTATCGAGTGCCGGCCGCCTTCTTCGAGCCCTTGGCTGAGGACGAGTTGGCTGCCTGGGAGCGGTGAGTCGATGACTCCGCTGTTGGACACCCATGTGCTGCTCTGGATGCTCACCGAGCCGGAGCGCCTTTCGCCTCGCGCTACCGAGGTGCTGGGCGATCGCGGCACCGCGCTGTTCGCCTCATCGGCATCGGCCTGGGAGATCGCAACGAAGCACCGGTTGGGCAAGCTGCCGCAGGCAGAGGGTCTGATCGATGGCTATCAGCGACACCTCGATCGCGCCGGGATCGAGACACTTCCCAGCACCGCCGACCACGCCCTCACCGCGGGAACCCTGAGCTGGGAGCATCGCGATCCGTTCGACCGGATGATTGCGGCCACCAGCATGATCGAGAGTCTGCCGCTGGTCACGTCGGACTCGGCCTTCGAGTCGCTGAACGGGATCCGCCTGATCTGGTGATCATCTTCGATCTCAACGGATGGGCCAGGCTGGTCGCCGACCCCGGAGTAGTTCGCCGGACCTGCCGCGGCTCGGCCCGACCTGTGTCACGGTTGATCACATGAGCTCTGATCATCCTGCGCAGCGCGGCTCCGAGCACGGCGCCGGCGCGACCGGCGCCGCCGCCGTCGGGGCCATGAATCTCGGCGGGGTAGCGCTGGCCGGTCTGGCCGGTGCCGCCGTCGCCTTCGGATTCGTGGCGATCGGCCGGCTGGTCATCCGCCGGGCCACCATCCGGACGCTGCGGATCGGCGAGCTCGAGGTCGACCGGCTCCGGGTCCGGCAGTTGCTGGTCACCGATCCCGACGGGCGTTCTTGATCACTTAGGGCCGGTAGAACCTCAGGTAGTCGAACCCGGCGCCCAGTTCACCGGGCCGGTCGGGATCCGGATCCCGGTCCATCGCCACCAGGCCGATCCGCGGTTGCGGTCCGGCGGCCAGCGGGAGCGCGCCCTGCCAGACCCAATGATCATGGTCGACGCTGGTCGCCAGGTGGTAGAGGTGCTCACCGGTGTTCGGATCCTGCACGTGTCGCAGCCGTAGCCACATCGTGTCGGCCGACGGCCCGACCGCGCCGAAGGCGTAGCGGGCGGCGCCGTCGTAGGCGGTGGATTCGGTGCCGAACGTGACGTAGCGCGGCCTGGCCAGGGCGGACGAACCGGCGATGATCCAGTCGTCGTCCCCGGCGTACGCGATCAGCCCGGCCATCGGCCAGCCGTACGGCAGCGTCTCGCCGAACGGCACCGTGATCTTGGTCTCCGCCGTCCACTCGCCCGGCGGCGGCTCGCGCAACAGCACCGAGGCCGCGTCGTCCGGCTTACTGCGTTGATCGATCAGGGTCTCCTGCTGCACCCGCAGCCGGAGCGCCCCGTCGGAGACCGTCGCGGTCGGCGTCCGGACCCACTGCCACTGCGGACCAAGATCACCGTCGAACTCGTCCGCATAGGCCGGGTCGGGGGTGCCGATCACCGGCTCCGGGATCCGCTCGGTGACCGGCTGATGGGCGCCGGAGACGGTGACGTCGTCGAAGTCGGCCGCTGTGCCGGCAGCGACCAGGGCGACCGGACCGGTGATCGGGCCGCGCGGCAGGTCAAGATCGACTTCGGCCACCGGGTCGTACAGGCCGGCGTCGGTGACCTCGACGTGCACCGTGCCGTCGCGCAGCGAGACCGCCAGCTCGTGCCAGTCCTGGTAAACGAATGCGGCCGGCAACGATGCCGTCGCCCGGGCGGTTTGCGTGCCCACCCGGGCCGTCACGACGAGCGCTGCGGCGGCGCGATCGATCACTGCTTCGATCCCGCCGTCTCGACCGTGCCGGCCCAACACCAGACCGGCCCGGCCGGCTCCATGATCATCCAGCCGGACCAGGGAGCGACCGCGAAGATCACCACGGGCCGTCGGCGCCGACACCAACTGCTGTGCCGCGCCGGACGCGTCGACGTGCAGGAAGCCGCCGGCCGGCTCCCGGCCCAGGTTCCAACCCGGCTTCGGCCGCCAGGCCGGGCCGGGCCCGGCCGGGTCCTCGAAGCTGTCACCGACGATCGCGGAGTTGTCCGGTGCCGGGGCGGCGCCGGACGGCAGCCCGGCGCCGGCCGCGGCCACCGGCCAGTCGTCGATCCAGTCCAGCCGGTTGATCATCATCCCGCGGGCGTTCTCGGTGCCGTCGACGAACGGGTGGTGCCGGTCGATGCCGTGGGTGACCAGCCAGTCCTGCCCGGACAGATCGGTGGCGATCGCGTTGTGCCCCGGGCTCAACCACTGGTTGCCGTTCGGCGCCTGCACCGGGGTGCCGCCGGCATGGTCACCGGCGACCGGATGGCCGTTCCGATCGACGAACGGCCCGAGCGGACTGGTCGACCGGGCGACCACCACCGGATAGTTGGACACCGGCCCGGCACAGCAGCCGCCGATCACCGACAGGAACAGGTAGTAGTAGTCGCCGCGGTTGACCACGTAGGCGGCCTCGAACTGGTTCGACGGCGTCAACTGCACCCGGTCCCCGACGGCGCGCAGCCCGTCCGCCGACAACTCGACCACCCGGACCCCGCCGAGCACCGAGCCGTAGTAGAGGTAGCGCTTGCCGTCCGGCGTGGTCACCACCTCCGGGTCGATCACGTTCCGCCACGCCGTCTGCCCTGGCCGCGGCTCCCAGGTCTCCGGCCCGGTGACGAAGGCGCCGGAGTCGGTCCACGGCCCGGCCGGATGGTCGGCGGTGGCCACCCCGATCACCCGCCAGGACTGCTCGTGCCCGGGCGCGTTCGCCACGTAGGAGTAATAGAGCAGGTAGCGGCCGCCGAAGTATTCGATGCTCGGCGCCCAGAACTGCCGGCTCGCATCCGCCGGCAGCCCGTCGTAGCGCGGCATCGTCTCCGGGGTGAACACGTCGCCGGCGTCGGTCCAGTGCACCAGATCAGCCGATCGAGCGATCATCATCAGGTGCCGCTCGCCGCCCGGTTGCTGCCGGCCGTTCGTCGCGTAGGCGTACCAGTAGCCGTCCCGGCCCCGGATCACGGTCGGATCGGCGAAGTTCTTGGTGAAGCTCGCGGTCACCGGATTGGTGTACGTCGCCGGTTCGTCGGCCGTGGCCGGCCCGGCAGCCGCCGGCCAGAGCAGCAGCAACGCGATCAGGAGCAGCGGGACACGTCGACGAAACGTCCCCGGTGACGTCTTTTCCACGTGGCAAACCCTACGGGTCAACCCCGTTCCCTGTCACTACGGCGACCACATCGCCGACTTGTCAGAACTGAGTTGCCCTATGGCGCAACTCAGTTCTGACAACTCGGCTGGGTTGGGGGTGATCAGGACGCCGGCGGGATGTTCGCGTTGTAGCGGAACATGTTGCCGGGATCGACTCGTGACTTGATCGTGGTCAGCCGGTCCCACTCGTCCGCTCCGAACGCGGCTCGGACGTCGTCCGGGCCGGCGGCGCCGCCGAGGAAGGTGAACAGCCGGCCGCCGCTGTTCCGGTCGGCCAGGGCTGCCGTCACCCGGTCCTGGACCGCTGTCACCCGGTCCAGCTCGGCCTGGTCGGGATCGGCCGAGGACAGGCCGCTGATCATGGTCGCGCTGAAGCCCGCGTCCCGGTTGCCGACCGCGTTCGGCACGGCCGGTGGCCGGGACAGTGCGCCGCCGAGGTGCCGCAGCTCGAAGACCAGCGGCAGCTCCGCATCGGGTCCCGCGGCGGCGACCAGCCCACCGATGGTGTCCTGATCAAGATCACTCAGCAGGGTGCTGCGGTTGCGGTGCGGCGACGGATCAGTCGGGTCGTTGTTGATCGAGGCGATCTCCGCGTACGGCAGCACGCCGAACCCGCCCAGCAGCGGCTCGCCGATCGCGCGCAGCGGCCGGAACAACTCCTCGGCCTCGTCCGCCGGACCGGTCGACGTGGCCCGGATCGACAGCACGTGCCGGCCGCGCAGCGGCGGCGGCAGCACCGGCAGATCGGGCAGCGGCACCATCACCGCGGTCGAGGTGACCTCGTCCGGCACGGTGTCCAGCCAGACCCGCCAGGCCTCGAGTCCGGATTGGAGCAGCGGCGTGTCGAAGAACAACGAGCCGCCGTAGAGCTGCGGCTGCTCGAACAGGCCGATCTCGATCCCGGCGACGACGCCGAAGTTGCCACCGCCGCCGCGCACCGCCCAGAACAGGTCCGGGTCGCTGTCCGCGGTGATCATGGTCCGCTCGCCGTCGGCCGTGATCAACTCCACCCGGTGCACATGATCGGCGGCGAACCCGTACCGGCGGGCGATCGGGCCGATCCCGCCGCCGAGGGCGTAGGAGATCACGCCGACGCTGCGGGCGTTGCCGGCCAGCCCGGCCAGGCCGTGCGCGGCGGTCGCGGCGACCACCTCGTCCCAGCGGGTGCCGGCGGCGACCCAGGCGGTCCGTCGCTCCGGGTCGACCTCGACCCCGGTCAGTCGGGACGTGTTGATCAACAAACCGCCGTCGGTCCGGCCCGGGGTGCCGTGTCCGGTGGCCTGGACGGCGATCGGCAGTCCCTGGTCGCGGGCGTACCGGACGGTGGCGGTCAGTTCTTCGGTGTCGCTGGGGGTGGCGATCAGGTCGGGCCGCAGTGGTCGGAAGGTCTGGAATCCGGTCCGGTGGTCGTCGTACCCGGGATCGCCGGGCCGGATCACGTCGATGGTGTCTGTCGTCATGCTGCGATCCTAGGAAGCCTTGAGGACAGATCGTGTCCGCAAGGTGAAAGAATCTGGATTCTATGGATGTCACCGACCGCTCGCTGGCGCTGCTGGCGCTGCTGGCCGCGCGGTCGGCCTGGACCGGGGCCGAGCTGACCGAGCGGCTCGAGGTCACGCCGCGGACGCTGCGCCGCGACATCGCCCGGCTGCGGGCGATCGGCTATCGGATCGACAGCACCACCGGCACCGCCGGCGGCTATCGGCTCGCCGCCGGCACCCGGCTGCCGCCGCTGGTCCTCGACGACGAGGAGGCGGTGGCGATCGCGGCCCTGCTGGGCCAGGCCGAGGCCAGCCCGATCGAGGGGATCGAGACCGCGGCGGTACGGGCGCTGGGCAAGTTGGAGCAGGTGCTGCCGCGCCGGCTGCGCGGCCGGGTGGCCGCCGTCGCCGCCGTGGCCCGGACCCCGGCGTCGGCGGCCGGCACCGGCACGGCCGCCGGTCGGTGGCAGGAGCCGATCGACAGCGAGGTGCTGGCCCGACTCGCGCTGGCCAGCCGGGACGGTGAGGTGATCGGCTTCGACTATCGCGACCGGGCCGGCCGGGCCACCCGGCGCCGGGTCGAGCCGCACCGGGTGATCACCGGCTTCGGCTGGTGGTACCTGATCGGCTACGACCTCGACCGCGCCGACTGGCGTACGTTCCGATTGGACCGGATCGATCACCCCACCGGCACCGGGCAGACCGCGCCGCCGCGGCAGCCACCGGAGGGCGGCGCCCAGGCCTATCTCTCCCGGATCCTGGCCAGTGCTCCGTACCGGCACCAGGTCATGATCATCATCGACACGACGGAGGAGGAGATCCGTTCCAGAGTTGGATTCCTGCTGCCCAGCCGGATCACCCGGCTCGATGATCAACGGCATCGGATCGACTTCGGCGCCGATGATCTCGGCGACGTGATCACCGTCGCTCTCGGCCTGATCAGCCTCGGCGTGCCGTACGACCTCGACGGCTCCCCGGAGTTGATCACGACCCTCCGCCGAACCGCCGCCGGCCTCCTCGACCACCTCCCGCCCGCGGACTCAGCGCACAAACGCGACCGTTGAACTCAAGCGCGACCGATTGAACGGTCGCGTTTGAGGCGAACGGTCGCGTTTGTGGTCGGGGTCAGGGGTCAGGGGGTGAGGGCGGGGTCGGCGAGGAGGGCGCGGGCGGCGGCGCTGGGGCGGCGGCCGGCGGGGGTGGCGACGGCCAGTTCCCAGAGCGGTGCCGGGTCGGCGAGCGGGACGAAGCGGGCGTTGGTCTGCTTGTGCCGGAAGCTGGCCGGGACCAGGGCCACGCCGAGCCGGTCGGACACCAGGTCGAGCAGGAAGTGCACGTCGTTGGCCTCCAGCGCGACCCGGCGCTCGATCCCCTCGGCGGCGAGCACCCGGTCGGTCAGGTCCCGGGTGATCCAGCCCGGGTGGAAGTCGACGAACGACTCCTCCTTGAGGTCGGTCAGCCGGACCTCGGCCTCGGCGGCCAACACATGGTCGGCCGCGCAGGCCAGCAGCAGCGGCTCGGTGGACAGCGGCCGCAGCGCGACACCGGCCGGCTCGGTCGGCGGCATCGAGACGAACGCGGCATCCAGGTCACCACCGCGGACCTGGTCCAGCAGGTCGGTCGAGCCGGACTGCCGGAGCCGGATCTCCACCCCGGGATGGGCCCGATAGAACCGGGTCAGCAGTGCCGAGACATCGAGCGCACCCAGGCACTGCAGGGTCCCGATCGCCAACCGGCCGGTGACCACACCCTTGACCGCGGCGACCGCGTCCCGGGCCGCCTCGGCCGCACCGACGGTGTGCCGGGCCTCGGTCAGCAGCGCCCGGCCGGCATCGGTCAGCTCGACGCTGCGAGTGTTGCGGATGAACAGCTCCGCGCCCAGCTCGCGTTCCAGGGTCCGGATCGCGGTGGACAGCCCGGACTGCGCGACGTGCACCCGCTGCGCGGCGCGCGTGAAGTGGCGCTCCTCGGCGACGGCGATGAAGTACGACAGCTGGCGGAGTTCCATGGTGACCTTTGATCCGAGTTGGTGATCAGTGGGATCGGATTCTTCTGTTGGACAGGATAAAGGGAGTGGCCGCAGGCTGGGTACGTTCACATGTTTCACGACTTAGCAGGGGAGCAGCACTGATGGAGTACCGCACGCTCGGCGGCACCGGGACGATCGTCTCGACGCTCTGCCTGGGGACGATGACGTTCGGCCGGGAGAGCGATGAGGACGTCTCGCATGCCCAGCTCGACGGCTTCGTCGAGCAGGGAGGCAATTTCATCGACACCGCGAACGTCTACGGTCGCGGTGTCTCGGAGGAGATCGTCGGCCGCTGGCTGGGCAAGCGCGGTAGCGCGGTCCGGGACCAGCTGGTGATCGCTACCAAGGGTCGGTTCGCGATGGGCGACGGCAAGAACGACCTCGGCCTGTCCCGGACCAACCTGACCCGCGCCCTGGACGCCAGCCTGAACCGGCTCGGCGTCGAGACGATCGACCTGTATCAGGCGCACGCCTGGGACCCGATCACGCCGATCGAGGAAACCCTGCGCTTCTACGACGACGCCGTCCGGGCCGGCAAGATCCAGTACGTCGGGGTCAGCAACTTCCTCGGCTGGCAGCTGCAGAAGGCGGCCCTGCTGGCCGAGCTGCGCGGCCTGCCGAGGATCGTCACCCTGCAGCCGCAGTACAACCTGCTGCAGCGCAGCCTCGAGTTCGAGCTGACCCAGGTCTGCCAGAACGAGGACATCGGCATCCTGCCCTGGTCGCCGCTGGCCGGCGGCTGGCTGACCGGCAAGTATCAGCGGGACACCACCCCGACCGGCGCCAGCCGGCTCGGCGAGGACCCGAAGCGGGGGATGGAGGCGTACGCCAAGCGGAACGCCGAGGAGCGGACCTGGCGAGTGATCGGCGCCGTCGAGCAGGTGGCGAAGGCGCGCGGTGCCTCGATGGCCCAGGTCGCGCTGGCCTGGCTGAACGACCGCCCCGCGGTGACCTCGGTGATCCTGGGTGCCCGTTCCGTCGAGCAGTTGGACGACAACCTCGGCGCCGCCGCCCTGCACCTGTCGGACGAGGAAACCACCACCCTGACCGAGGCCAGCACCCCGATCGTCGACGACTACCCGTACGGCATCCCCGGCACCAACCAACGCTCCCGCACCCTCTAGACCCCTCCAGAAATTCCGCCGACCCGTCACATCCGCGGCCGTTTTCGCGGCGTGTCGTAGCGGATGTGACGGGTCGGCGGAATTGAGGGGTCGCGGTTAGTGCGGCTGGGGTTGGGTGGTCATGGCTGATCGCGGTGTCGTACGTGGCGCGCGTCCGGCGGTGAGCAGGAGGATCGAGCCGGTGATCACGAGCAGGAGGTGGGCGGCTCGGACCGGCGGGAAGTACGGCGAAGTGCCGGCGCCCAACGCCTCGGCCAGGCCGGCACCGGCGGCGAGCTCGCCGATCAAGGGCACCACCATCGAGCCGGTGCCGAGCGCCCCGAGCATGATCAACACCGCCCAGCGGGCGAACCGTTGGCCGCGCCAGGCCAGTCCGATCAGGACGAACGCGACGGTGTAGACCGCCACCCGGACCAGGATCTGCGTGGCCAGCTCCGACGGCGGAGCGACCGTCGCGAAGGTGGCCACGGCGATCATCAGTTCGGCGACGCCGGCCAGCACGGCGAGGGTGAGCAGGATACAGGCCGTGGGGATCCTCGACGGGTGGCTCATGATCATCATCCTGGTCGCAGCGATGCTGCGGGTCGATGGTGCCAACCGGCCGATCGGACCGGGGGTTAACCCTTCGCGGCCCGCGGCGCCGGGTTCTACCATGACGCCGTGCCGAACTATGACTCCCGGATCGTCCAGCTGTACGACGGCGACAACGGCGACGGTCCCGATCATGACTTCTATCGTCAGTTGGCCACCGAGCTCGATGCGCACACCATCGTCGATCTCGGCTGCGGCACCGGCCAGTTGACCGTGACACTGGCGACCCCGGGCCGCGACGTCTTCGGGATCGACCCGTCGCCGACCATGATCAACTATGCCCGGGACCGGCCGGGCGCCGAGCGGGTCCGCTGGATCAACGGAGACTCGAGCGATCTTCCGGACGGCGACTTCGACCTGGCCCTGATGACCGGGAACGTGGCGCAGCACATCCTCGATCCGGACTGGGCGCGGACGTTGACCGGGCTCCGGCACGCGCTCCGGCCCGGGGGCGTGCTGGCGTTCGAGACCCGGAACCCGGTCGCCCGGGCGTGGGAGGACTGGGCCTTGGCCGAGGCGGAGTCGACGACCCGGGACACCCCGTTCGGGCCGCTGCGCGAATGGCAGGAGATCGAGGTCGGCGCGGCCGCCCTGATCACCATGGCCGCGCACAATGTGTTCGAGGCCAGCGGTGATCACGTCGTCCAACGGGAGTCGTTCATGTTTCGTGATCGGGCGACGATCGAGGGTCAGCTGACCGCGGCCGGCTTCACCGTCGCCGAGGTCTGGGCCCGCTGGGACCGCACTCCGCTGCGCGAGGACTCGCCGCTGATGATCTTCCAGGCCGTCAGATCCGCCTGACCCCGACGGTCAGGTCGGCTGCCGCAGCGGCAGTCCGGCGGCGCGATAGATCGCGTCGATCACCGACATGGTGGCGATCGAGTCCTCGGGCGGGGTGAGCACGGGCGTGCCGTCGCGGACAGCGGCGACGAAGGCGTCCAACTGGTACGCATACGACGGCCGCCGGGAGAAGTGCTCGACCCGCCGTTGATCACCGGTGCGGACCGAGAGCCGGTGGAAGAACTGCGGCGCGTACGGATTGATCACCCGCAACTCGCCGCGCTCACCGATCACCCGGGCCGACATCCGCAACACGTCGCTGGACCACATCGAGCAGGTGATCATCCCGGTATGCCCGCCGGGAAACCGCAGCTCGGCCCGCATGGCCCGATCGACCCGGGGATCCCGCAGCTTGGCCCGGGCGGTGATCACCTCGGGCTCGCCGCCGAGCAGCCGGGCCAGGTGCACTGCGTAACAGCCGGCATCCATCAGGGCGCCGCCGGCGAGGTCGTAGTCGTAGCGGATGTCGGAGAACCGCGGCAGCGGGAAGCACATCGCGGTCGTCACGTGCCGCAGCGGGCCGAGCTCGCCGGAGTCGATCACCTCGCGCAACCGCCGGGCCAGCGGGTGGTAGCGGTAGTGGAACGCCTCCATCACCACCAGCCCCGCGTCCCGGGCGGCCGCGGCGACGGTGCGCGCCTCCTCGGCGTCGGCGGTGAACGGCTTCTCGCACAGCACGTGCTTCCCGGCGGCGATCGCGGCCAGGGTCCAGCGTCCGTGCAATCCGTTGGGCAGTGGGTTGTAGACGGCGTCGATCTCGGGGCTGTCCAGCAGCGCCTGATAGCCGTCGTAGCTGGTGCCGAGGCCGTGCTTCCGGGCGAACGCCTCGGCCTTCGACCGGTCCCGGGCCGCGACCGCGACGACCTCGACCGCCGGATCGTCCCGAGCTGGTCCGATCAACGCCGCCGGGGCGATCCGCGCCGCCCCGAGGATCCCGATTCGCAGCCGCTGCATGGCTCCGATCCTCCCACCCGCCGAGTTGTCAGAAGTCGGCTGGGGTCAGCGGGATTTGAGCCAGGCGAGGACGGCCAGGACGCGGCGGTTGTCCGAGCCGACGTCGGGCAGGTTGATCTTGCTGAAGATGTTGGAGATGTGCTTCTCGACGGCGCCACCGGTGATCACCAGCTCCTTGGCGATCGCGGAGTTGCTGCGGCCCTCGGCCATCTGGGCCAGCACCTCGCGCTCCCGGGCGGTCAGCGCCGCCAGCGGATCGGACCGCCGGGCGACCAGCAACTGGGCCACCACTTCGGGGTCCAGCACCGTGCCGCCGGAGTTGATCGTCTGCAACGCCTCGGCCAGCGTCTTCAGCGAGGTGACCCGGTCCTTCAGCAGGTAGCCGACACCGCCGCGGCCGTCGGACAGCAGCACATCGGCGTAGGACAACTCGATGTAGGCCGACAGCATCAAGATCCCGAGCGCCGGGTTCTGCTCCCGCGCGGCTACCGCCGCCTTCAGCCCGTCGTCGGTCATCGTCGGCGGCATCCGGACGTCGACGATCGCGACATCCGGCCGGTGTTCGGCGGCCGCCGCGATCAGCGACGGGGCGTCGTCGACCGCGGCGACGACATCACAGCCGACCTCGTCGAGCAGGCGGATCAGGCCCTCCCGGAGCAGGACGGAATCATCGGCGAGTACGACGCGCATGCCCTAACTGTGCCAGCACCGGGCCGACATCTGGTCCTCCGGCCGCTACCGATAGCGTTGGCCGGCGTCGAGGGGGAATGATCATGCGATCCGAGGAACTCCGATTCGGACCGGGCGAGCGACAGCTGGTCGACGTCCGGCTGCCCGCCGCGCCGAGGCGAAGGATCGGTCTCTACTACATCCATGGCGGCGGTTGGTACGCCGGCAAGCGGCAGGACTTCCACGGCCACCTCGATCATTTCGCCGAGCGCGGGTTCGTGTCCGCCGCGACCGGCTACCGGATCGACGAGAACGTGGGCTACCGGGACAAGATCAACGACGTCACCGCCGGCCTGGCCGCCTTCCGGGAGCTGTTGGCCGAGCAGGCGCCCGACGTCGATCGGGTCGTCGTCCTCGGCAGTTCGGCCGGCGCTCATCTGGCCACCATGGTGGCGCTCCGGTCGGCGGTGTCGGACGACGAGCGGACGCCGATCGCGGGCTGTGTCTCGATCAACGGCCCGGGCTCCGTGGTGCCCTGGTCGGAGCAGGACGCGAACATCCGGACCAAGATCGAATGGCTCCGGTCCGACGGCAGCAGCCTGGATGAGATCTCGCCCGAGCGGCAGGTCCGGGACGGTTGCCCGCCGTTCCTCTTCCTGCTGGCCGAATACGAGCATCTGTTCCCCCATGATCAGGTCCGCGAGTTCGCCGCGCTGATCGAGCAGCACGGCGGCTGGACCGAGACCGCCGTGGTGCCGGAGACGAAGCACGGCTTCGTCTACGCCCTCGGCGGCCCGGCCCAGGATCGAGCGCTGGAACTGATCGCGGCCTTCCTCGACCGGATCGGCACCGGTCCGGGTCAGCGCAGCTCCGTCGCGGCCCGCTGATCGGTCGCGTTCACCGGTACGGTCGCGGTGATCATGGTCGGTCCCCCGACCGGCGAGGAGACGATCAAGGTGCCGTCGACACCGGCCAGCCGGTCGTCCAGTCCGGCCAGGCCGTGCCCCTTGGCGATGCTCGCGCCGCCGACGCCGTCATCACTGATGGTGATCACCACGATGCCGCCGACCCGCCGGACCTCCACCGCGCAGCTCTTCGCGACGCTGTGCTTCTCCTTGTTGGCCAGGGATTCGGCGACCACGAAGTAGACCGCGTTCTGGGCCGCGTCGGACAGTTCCCGGGAGTGATCAAGCTCCTCGTCGATGTCGACGGTGGTGGTGATCATGCCGCGCGCGGCCAGCGCGGTCACCGCGGCCCGTAGCCCGTGCTCGGCCAGGATCGGCGGCGCGATGCCGCGGGACAGGGTACGGATCTCGGCCAGCGCCTCCTGGGACTGCTCCATCGCCTGACGCAGGATCTGCCGCGCCGACTCGGGGTCGGTGTCCAGCCGGCGGTCCGCGGCGCCCAGGTCCATCCCGAGCCGGACCAGCCGCTGCTGCGGGCCGTCGTGCAGGTCCCGCTCCAGCCGGCGCAGCGTGTGCACCTCGGCCTCACCGGCGGCGGCGCGGCTGGTGGTCAGTTCGCTGACCTGCTGGCGCAGATGGGAGGCCTCGTCGACCAGCAGGCCGCGGCCGATCGCGGCCTGCAGCCCGACCAAGCCGCGCAGCACGAACGGGGCAGTGATCAGGAAGACGGCGCCGAGCACGGAGTTCAGGGCGATCTCGGCCACGTCACCCGGGAAGCCGAGCAGCCAGGCCAGCCCGCGCCGGTCGGCGTCGTCGGGCAGGTACTGACTCCAGAACCAGAAGGTCAGCCCGCCCGGCCCGGCCACAACCCACGGAATGGCGATGCAGAAGCTCGTCGTACTGACGACGAAGGCGATCGGGATGTGCAGTAGATCCCGCCAGGACTGAGCCGAACGGAGCCGCCGCAGCTTGCCCCAGAATCCCTTCCGGCCGACCGGATAGTTCGGCCGCCGCAGGTGGTAGCCGGCTCCGGCCAGCAGGTTTCGGTGGAACTGGGCGAAGCCACCGGCGACGACCAGGCACGCGGTGAGGACGAACAGCCCGAACACGATCGGGATGGTGCCTGCCCCCGCGCTGAACATCGGCACGCAGACGATGAACCCGAACAAGGCGATGAAGAAGCCGCCGACGATGCAGGCGAGATCCCGTCCGGCCTGCCGGATGGTCCGGGCCAGTCGGGTGCTGCCGTCGATCGGGGACGGCTCGGTGGTGTCACTCATGTCGAGTCCATTCTGCGGGTTCGCGCCGAGCCCGAGGGGTACTGCCGGTTCGAGGGCGCCGTCGGTTTTGATCACAGCACCAGCCTGCCGTCGGCGCCCCGCCCCGGCCCAACCGGCAGACCGGTCGATTCCGGGTGGGGGAATCCCGACCATCGGCTCGTTCCGGCCGCCCGCGGACAGTGCAGAAATAGTGCAGCTCAGGCCGGAATCGGTGCCAGGTCCGCGGCCTCGGGATAAGGGGGTCTGTACGCGTCGTGCCTCCGCCCCCTAGTCTCGTCGGCACCACGGCAACACGTTGGGCATCCGGGGTG
Organism: uncultured Actinomycetota bacterium; assembly: GCA_963746025.1. Taxonomy (GTDB): domain Bacteria; phylum Actinomycetota; class Actinomycetes; order Propionibacteriales; family Propionibacteriaceae; genus Microlunatus. Next base: position 224,308 of record CAVUZU010000003.1, on the reverse strand, counting down.
TGCCCTTCCCGACCAGACCTGCGCGGAGTGATCTCAACACATGCTGGCTGCGGACTCTTCTCAGCACCACCTCATCGGTCGACGACAGGAGCGCCAGATCCTGGCCGACTTCATCGGCACGCCCGAGGCCCGGGTGCTGGTCGTCTCCGGGCCGGCCGGCATCGGCAAGTCGTCCCTGGTCGAGGCGGCCGTGGCCGAGGCGGACGTCGAGGTCACCCGGATCCGCTACACGCCCAGTGACGAGCCGTTCCGGACGGCGCTGGATCTGATCCACGGGCTCGGCCTGAAGCGCTTCGCCCGGCGCGACGGGGACGGCGCACTCCGGCTGTTCCGGACGCTGATCCTGCCCGAGGACGGCAGCGGAGTGGACTGCGGCCGCGTGGTCGACCGGTTGTCCGGGCTGATCAGCACGATCGGCCGCGGCGTCCGGCGGCGATCGGTGATCGTGCACGAGAACTTCCACCTCAGTGATCCGGCCACCGTCGAGTTGTGTTGCGAGGTCCTCCGCCGGGCCGACCTGTGGCCCTGGCAGCACCTCGTGGTGGTCGACTCCACCCTGGCCGACCGGCTGAGCCGGCACCCGACGATCGAGCTGGGCGGTCTCGACCACCAGTCCTGCCGGTCCCTGGTCGCCGAGACGACCGGGGCCCCGGTCGCGTCGGCGGTGGCCGACCAACTCCGCCGGCTCAGCAACGGCAACCCGACCCTGCTCCGCTCGCTCGCGGTGCAGCAGACGCCGGACCGGCTGGCCGGCGCCGCACCGCTCTCGGTCGACCTCGGGGCGGCCGGCGAGGCGGCGCGCTGGGCGGCGGAGCGGACCGCCGGGCTGGCCCCGTCGGAGCTGGCCCTGCTGGCCGTCCTGGCCGATCACCGGCGGGTGCCGGCCGAGGTCGTTGCCGAGCTCGGCTCCGACGCCGCCGCGGCCGCGGGGCAGTTGGCGCACCGTGGGCTGCTGCGTACCGACGGCACCGGCTGGCTCGTCGTCGAGCCGTTGGTCGCGCAGTGGGCCGAGACCCAGGCACGGCCCGTCGAACGGGACCGCTGGCACCGCCGGACAGGCGAGGCCTTCCGCTGCACCGGCGACCCGGCCGCTGTGCTCTGCCACCGGTCGCGGCTGCCGGACGAGCCGGCCGAGACGTACCAGCGGATCGCCGCCGTCGGCCGCCGGCTGCTGGACCAGGGGGAGTGCGACGCGGCGACCCGGCTGCTCGACGTCGGGCTGCAGCGGCCACCCGCCGGATCGGCGGCCGAGCTGTCCGCGCTGCGTGCCCGGGCGAGGCTCGAGCAGGGTTTCGTCGAGGCCGCGCTGGCCGACACCGACGCCGGGCTGGCGCAGGTCGTCGATCCGCGGACCGAGCTCTGGCTCCGGATCACCGAACTCGAGGCGCGGAGCCTGGCCGGCGAGCACGATCCGAGCCCGCTGACCCTGAACCGGCTGCCGGGTCGATTCGGCGCCCCCGCCGGGGAGTACGACTGGCTACTGCTCCGGGCGGCACACCTGAACCTGGGGCTCGGCGCAGTGGCCGAAGCGACCGCGATCCTGGGCCGGGTCGACCTCGCCGCCGACACCCCGGCCGCGCTGCGCCGGGTCCGCGATGTCGTGGCGGCACTGATCGCGGTCCGAACCGGCGGCGCCGGTACGGCCTCGGCGGTCGGCCTGCTCCGCGGCGGGCTGCCGGACGACTGTCCCGCGGGCTGGTCGGCGCTGATCGCCGACATGGCCGACGTGCTGCTCGCGGCCGGCGAACCGCGGGCGGCGCGGGACCTGGTGCTGCCGCAGCTGACCGATCCGAGTCGGCACTCGCTGCTCGCCGAGGTCAACCTGACCGCGCGGCTGATCGCGGTCGACCTGTGGGACGGCCGGTACACGGTCGCCGACCGGCGGATCACCGAACTCGTCCGCCGCTACCCGCCGGCCGGTGCCATGCTGCCGCTGGCCGGTGCCGCGGTCCGGATCCGGGCCGCGCTGGGCGAGCCCGCCGACGCCGAGGAAGCGGTCGCGCTGCGGTCCCGGCAGCCGAGTGCGCCGGGGTTGGCGCCGTTCGATGCCGACCTGGGCCAGGGTTTCCTGATCACCGGTGACTACCGCCGGGCCGCGACGCTGCTGGACGGCGCGCTGCGGTCCTGCGCCCTGTTGCGGCGGCCGGCGGCCGCGGTCCGGGCGGACCTGATCGAGGCGCTGGTCGCGCTCGGCCGCCTCGACGAAGCGGTGGCGGTGCTGCGGGGGACGGGCTGGGACCTCGACCCCGGCAGCGCGCGGACGGCGGCGCTGCTGGCCCGCTGCCGGGCCCTGACCGCCGCGCCGGAGGCGGCCGACGCGGCCTTCGACCAGGCGCTCGAGCTGTGCACCGACGAGGTCCCCGAGGTCGACCGCGGCCGCACCATGCTCGCCCGGGCCCGCAGCCGGCTGGCGGCCGAGGACTGGGATCGCGGCCAGCGCGAGCTGCGCGGCGCCCGCGACCTGATGGCGCTGCTGAAGCTGGACGGTTGGGTCCGGCACATCGACCGGTTGGCCCGGACCCAGGCGCCGCCGCCGCTGGTGCTCACCGCGCCGGCCCCGGCCGACCCGTGGCGGGGCGTGGTCCGAGACAGCGACCGAGAACTGCTGGTGGGTGTGGCGACCGGACTGACCCATGATCAACTCGCCCGGAACAGCTACGTGTCCCGGCGGACGATCGCCAATCGGCTGAAGACCTTGTACGACCTGGTCGGCGTCGGCAGCAAGTCGGAGCTGGTGATGCTCGTGATGCGCAATCCGCCGGCCTGGTTCGGTGATCAGGTCCGGGACGGACCGCCGTCCAGCGCATCGGCGTGATCGGCGTCGATCTCGGCGGCCGTCCGTGGAAAGGTCCAGCCCTCGATCAGCTCGAGCCGGTCCAGCAACTCGCACCGTGACCGGTAGTGCAGGGCACCGGTCGGCCGGTCGAACTCCAACGGCCCCTCGACCACGTAGTCACCCGCGGCGTCGTCGACGAGGACGCAGGCCCCGGTCGCGAACAGCTTCGGCTCGGCCGGCAGTCCGCGGTGCTGCCACTCCCAGGCCCGGTCGTCGTCGATCGACTGCCAGCCGCGGCTGAGCAGGATCGTGCCGAGCACGGAGTCCGTGTCCTGATCGGTGTGCTGTGAATCCCCGATCGACAACTGCCGCTCCTCCCGAAGTTCTGCGGTCAGGTCGAGCTATCACCGTAACGCGCAGTTCGACGCCGCGGGCGGCTTTGGTGGGAGAAAACGACGAAGGTGTGACCGGCTGTTCCACACCTCGGGGAGTGAGTTCCGAGGCCGACCCACAGCCGGTCACACCTTCGTTTTCATCTTTCAAGCTCCCCGCTCGACCCCCGGGTCACTCCTGCAGAGCGTGACCCGGGACGACGAAGCGAGGTGTCGTGGGGCGAGCTGGTTCAGTTGTCCTGAACCGAGTCCTGGCTGCACGCGCGGACCAGCTCGGCCGAGTTGTTGTCGGACAGGATGCCGATCAGGCCGTCGACCACAGCCGCACCGCCGACCGCGTTGATCGGGACATCGTTGTTGCAGACCTGGAACGGGCCGACATTGTTGTCGCTGATCTCGATCAGACCACCGTCGTTGTCCATCCCGTACCAGCTGGCCTCGGACAGCGGCACGACGCCCTCGTCGCCGTTGAGCTGGGTGCTGGTCTGATCGCAGGCCCGGACGTCGGTCAGCGAGTTGCCATCCGAACCGAGGATGGCCAGCAGGCCGGTGACGTCCGCAGCACCGCCGACGGCGTTGATCGGGACATCGTTGTTGCAGGCCTGGAACGGGCCCAGATTGTTGTTGGAGAGCTCGATCAGGCCGCCGTCCTTCTCGACGCCCCAATAGCGGGTGCCCTCGTTCGGCGCGATGGCCGTGCTCGGCGCGACGTCCTTCTGCTGCTCGCCACCGAGGATTCCCCCGAGGATGGGCAGGTCCGGCAGGCCCGGAATGATCTCGGCGCTCGCGGTCGACGCGGCACCCACGGTCAGAAGCGCGGCAGCGGCCGCGGTTACAGCAACCCTACGAAATACAGACATGCAGAGTGAGCCTTTCAGGGGGGAACTAGAGATGACTTCTTGCCTGCCCCAAGCTAGGGAAGGCTCACCGGTCTGGCCACGCCGAATGCATCGATCCGTCAGGCTCTGCACGATTTCTGCACACATTGCATTCGGTGGTCGGGAACTGCGGGGTCATTGACCTCAACGGTTGTTGAAGTTCTACATTGTTCCGGGTGAGCATGGAAATGGTTGCCTGGAACTCGTTGTACAACGCGATGCACGCCGCCCAGGACCGGCGCCCCTTCTCGATGGCGACTCTGCGCCGGATCTTCCGGTTCGTCGGCGGTCACCGAGCGCAGCTGATCGCCTTCATCGCGCTCAGCGTGGTGACAGCCGTGCTGGCCGTCGCTACCCCGCTGTTGGCCGGCCAGGTGGTCGACGCCCTGTTCGCCGGTACGGCGTTCGAGGTGGTGCTCCGGCTGGCGATCATCATCGCGGTGATCGCGATCGCCGAGGCCGCCGCCGGGATCGTGACCCGGCTGCTGTCCTCCCGGATCGGCGAGGGGTTGATCTTGGACCTGCGGCAGGCCGTTTACGATCATGTGCAGAAGATGCCGATCGCCTTCTTCACCCGGACCCGGACCGGTGCTCTGGTCAGCCGGCTGAACAACGACGTGATCGGCGCCCAGCGCGCCTTCTCCGAGACCCTGTCCGGCGTGATCGGCAACGTCGTCGCCGTCGTCCTGACCTTGATCGTGATGCTCAGCCTGTCCTGGCAGGTCACCCTCTGCGCGTTGATCTTGTTGCCGATCTTCGTGCTGCCGGCCCGGCGGATGGGTTCCCGGCTGGCCCGGCTGGAGCGCGAGGCGGCCAACCACAACTCGGTGATGAGCACGACGATGACCGAGCGGTTCTCGGCGCCGGGGGCGACCCTGGTGAAGCTGTTCGCGCAGCCGGAGCGGGAGTCCGCCGAGTTCGGCGCTCGGGCTTCCCGGGTCCGCGACATCGGTGTCCGGACCGCAATGGTGCAGGTCGTCTTCGTCACCGCGCTGACGCTGGTCTCCGCGCTGGCTCTGGCGCTGACGTACGGACTGGGCGGGTTCTTCGTGCTGTCCGGGACGCTGGAGGCCGGCGCCGTCGTCTCCCTGGCACTGCTGCTGACCCGGCTGTACGCGCCGCTGACCGCGCTGGCGAGTGCCCGGGTCGAGGTGATGAGCGCGCTGGTCAGCTTCGACCGGGTGTTCGAGGTGCTCGACCTGAAGCCCTTGATCACCGAGAAGGACGAGCCGGTGGAGCAGACGCCGGACAGCCCGGTGTCGGTCGAGCTGGACAAGATCGACTTCGCCTATCCGGCTGCGGACAAGGTGTCGCTGGCCTCCCTGGAGGAGGTCGCGGTGCTGGATCCGCGGGCCGGTGCCCAGGTGCTGCACGAGGTCTCGTTCCGGGCCGAGCCCGGGCAGATGGTGGCCCTGGTCGGATCGTCCGGTGCGGGCAAGTCGACCATCGCCCAGTTGATCACTCGGCTGTACGACGTCGACGGCGGCGCCGTCCGGCTGGCCGGGGTCGACGTCCGTGATCTTTCCTTCGCCGCGATGCGATCGACCGTCGGTCTGGTCACCCAGGACGGCCACCTGTTCCACGAGTCGATCCGGCAGAACCTGCAACTGGCCAAGCCGGAGGCAGGAGACGACGAGATCTGGAGCGCCCTGGAACGGGCCCGGCTGCGCCCGCTGGTCGAGTCGTTGCCGGACGGACTGGACACTGTCGTCGGCGAGCGTGGCTATCGGCTGTCCGGCGGCGAACGGCAACGACTGACCATCGCCCGGCTGCTGCTGACCGGCCCCCGCGTGGTGATCTTGGACGAAGCCACCGCGCACCTCGACTCCACCTCCGAGGCCGCCGTCCAGGCCGCGTTCGAGGACGCGCTGCAGGGCCGGACCGCGATCGTGATCGCGCACCGGCTGTCGACCGTCCGCAACGCCGACCAGATCATCGTGCTGGAGGCCGGCCGGATCGTCGAGCGCGGCCGGCACGAGGAACTGCTCGCCGCCGGCGGCCGCTACGCCGAGCTCTACGCCAGCCAGTTCGCCGCCTCCCCGACCTCCCCCGCCGAGCCGGCCGCACCGCCCGCTGAGGTCACGCCCGTCTGACCGAGTCCGTACCCAACTCGCCTTCGCCCCACTTCCTCCGGCTTCGCGTCGCCTGTTGCTGGGGCGAGGACCCTGTAGCTGGGTCGAAGGCATCAGGGCCGGGTCGGCGGCGGGTCTAACTTAACGTGGTGAATGAAGTGCGAGGTTATTCGGTGACGCTGGCCTGGAGGACCAGGGCGGCGGCGCCGATGGCGGCGGCCTCGAGGTCGAGGGCAGAGAGGGTCACGGAGACCGGCGGGGTGCCGGGGCGGTGCACCTGGCCGAGCCAGACGGCGATCACCCGCTCGTAGATCCCGCCGGCCTCGGTGAAGCCCGGTCCGGACAGGAAGATCTGCTCCAGGCCGAGCACCGTGACCAGGTTGGCGATGCCGACGGCCAGGGCCGCCGCCGCGTCGGTGACCGCTGCGACACAGGTCCGGTCGCCCTGCACCGCACCGCGCGCGATCCGCTGGAAGTCGGCGGCCAGGTTCGCCGGGCCGCCGGCCAGCCCGAGCCGGGCGGCGTGCGCGCTGTTGGTCAGCACGTGGGCGACCACGGCGGCGGGTGAGGCCAGGACGTCGACACAGCCCCGGGCTCCGCACGGACACGGCGGACCGTCCCGATCGATCGACATGTGGCCGAGGCTGCCGCGCGGGACCGGATCCTGAGCGCGGCCGTTCAGCACCAGGCCGGCGCTGATCTGGTCGGACAGATAGACGGTGGCGAAGCGGGCCTCGGCGCCCATCGACCCGGTCCACAGTTCGCCCATCGCCGCGCAGGTGGCCTCGTCGCGGACCAGGACCGGCCGGCCGGCGGCGGCCCGGATCCGTTGCACGGTCTGGGTGATCAGGGTCGAGGCGGTGTCGTTCGGCGGCAGCCACGGCGCGACGCCGTTGGGCGCATCGGCGATGCCGACCCCGGCCACGGCTTCTGGAGCGATGCCGACCGCGCGCAGCGCACGGGTCAGCCGGTCGTCGATCACCTGCTCCAGTTCGCCGTCGGCCGGCATCGGCGTCACCGCCTGGCCGACCAGGGCGCCGGCGAAGTCGGTCAGCGCGATCGTCATCTTGACCCGGTTGAAGCTCAGCCCGACCGCGTAGCGGGACGCCGGGTTGAGCTGCAGCAGCGTCCGCCGCTTACCGCCGGTCGAGGCAGAATGCCCCCGCTCCACCAGCAGGTCGCCGGCGAGCAGTCGTTTCACGACGTTGGTGATCGTCGCCGGGGTGACCCCGAGGTCCTCGGCCAACTCCAGTCGGGTGACCACGCCGCGCTGCCTGGTCAGGTCGAGGACGGCCCCGTCCAGCGGGCGCCGGGAGCGACTCATCCCGGGTCCCGGCGGCGGAGTCCGGGGGTACGCAGCGGTGGAGGGCTCCGTCGTGGAGTGGTCATGCGGCACGCCTCCTTCGGATCCGGTCGACGGAACCCTTGCACAGTACGGGCCCCGGGCGGCCCGGCGCGCGGCCGGGCCGAGGTCGCTGTTCGGCCACGGTCTGCGGCGAACCGTTGACAATCATCGCCCCTGGACTGCAAACTATCGCAAGTTTATTCATTTGCTTAAGGAAGTGCCCAGAGGCACCTCCTGGTTCATCGATGCACCTGGGAGAGCGGATGTCACGCACGTCTTTGTTGATCAAGGGAATGGTCGCCCTCGCGGTCGCCGCCTCCTTGACCGTCGCCGGCTGCAACGCCGGTTCCAATCTCGAGCAGCCACCGGCCGCCTCCGGTTCGTCGACCACCGGTGCCAGCAAACCGGTGATCACGGTCGGCGGTGGCGCCGGACCCTTCGCCGAGAACTTCAATCCGTTCTCGCCCAACGTGATGACCCTGGTCCAGGGCGTGATCTATGAGCCGCTGTTCTACTTCAACCAGCTGAAGCCGATCGATCAGGAACCGGTGCCCGTGCTCGGCACCGGCTACACCTGGAACGAGGACGGGACGAAGCTGACGGTCGAGGTCCGCCCCGGTGTGAGCTGGAGCGACGGCAAGCCGTTCACCGCCCAGGACGTCGCCTTCACGTTCAACCTGATCCAGCAGACCAAGGAGCTGAACACCTCCGGTCATTCGCCGAAGGCGACCGTGATCAACGAGGCCACGGTCGAGTTGCAGTTCGATCAGCCGTCCTTCGCCGAGGGTGCGAACGTGCTCGGCCGCACCTATCTGGTGCCCGAGCACGTCTGGTCCAAGGTCTCCGATCCGGTCACCGAACCGAACGAGAAGCCGGTCGGCACCGGTGCGTTCATGCTGGACACGTTCACCCAGCAGTCGTACGCGCTCGAGGCCAATCCGAACTACTGGCAACAGGGGAAGCCGGCGATCGGCGGCGTCCGGGTGATCACCCTCTCCGGCAATCAGGCCGCCACCGACAAATACCTGGCCGGCGAGATCGACTACCAGAGCGCGGCGATCCCGAACCTTGATCAACTGACGAAGAACAAGCCGGACCTGTCCTACCTCAACACCGGCACGGCCCAGGCGGCCCTCTTCACCTGCTCGAATCCCGAGTTGGGCTGCGAGGGACCGCAGGTCGACCCCGCGGTCCGCCGAGCGATGTACCTGGGCATGGACCGGGAGCAGTTGTCCAACCTCGCGTTCTACAAGCTGGGCAAGCCGGTCACCCCGGCGTTCGCGCTGCCGGATCGGGACCGGCCCTTCATCGATCCGAGTATCGCCGATGCTCCCTGGACCGCCGACGTCCAGGGTGCGAAGCAGGCGTTGGAGGATGCCGGCTACGAGTTGAAGGACGGCGCGTACGTCAAGGACGGCAAGCCGCTGAAGTTGACGATCAAGGTCGTCTCCGGCTGGACCGACTTCATCACCGCGGTCGACACGTTGCAGCAGCAGTTCGCCGCGATCGGGATCGAGTTGGTGCCGCAACAGGTCAGTGTCAACGAGTGGAACAGCGCCAAGACCACCGGCAAGTTCCAGCTGGTGATCGACTCGCTCGGCCAGGGGCCGGCACCGGATCCGTACTACCTCTACAACACCTTCTTCAGCACGGAGAACACCGTGAAGGTCGGTGAGAACGGCAACCCGTACGGCAACTCCTCGCGATTCTCCGACCCGGCCGTCGACGCCGCCTTGAAGCGGGCCGCCGGGACCAACGACGTCGAGGTGAAGCGCCAGGCCTACTTCGAGATCCAGAAGATCATCTCGGCCGACCTGCCCTACGTCCCGCTGCTGATCGGTTCGACGCTGACCGAGTTCAACACCAGCAAAGTCACCGGCTTCCCGACCGAGGACAACCTGTACGCGTTCCCGGCCGCCTGGGCGGCGCCGGACAACGCCCAGGTGCTGATGAACCTCGTCCCGGTCGGCTGACCAAGATCGGCATCAGGGCTCGCCGACCGGCTCTGGGAACGGGGGACTGTCCGTGTACCTGATCAGAAAGCTGGGCTTCTACCTGGTCGCCGCGTGGGCGGCGGTGACGCTGAACTTCCTGATCCCGCGGGCGCTGCCGGGCAGTCCGGTCGACGCCATGCTGGCCAAGCTGGCACTCCGCGGGCCGGTCAGCCCGCAGACCCGGACGTCGATCGAGCTGATGCTCGGCGCCGACACCCAGCAGTCGCTGCCGGGACAATATCTGGACTATCTGTCCGGGCTGCTCCGCGGTGATCTCGGGGTGAGCGTGACCTACTTCCCGGAGCAGGTGGCGCCGGTGATCGCCCAGTCGCTGCCGTGGACGCTGTGGCTGGTGGGTCTGTCGACCTTGATCACCTTCGTCCTCGGCGTCGGCATCGGCATGGTCGCCGGCTGGAAGCGGGGGACCTGGCTGGACGCGCTGATCCCGTCCACCACGGTGCTGCAGTCGATTCCGTACTTCTGGCTGGCCCTGATCTTCGTCTACATCTTCTCGGTCAACCTGGGCTGGTTCCCGATCAGCGGTGGCTACGACGTCAACCTGGTCCGGCCGGCCTTCGACTACCCCTTCATCGCCAATGCCACCTACTACGGCATCCTGCCGGCGCTGACCATCGTGCTGTCCTCGATCGGCGGCTGGCTGTTGGGAATGCGCAACATGATGGTGTCGACGCTGAGCGAGGACTACGTGCTGACGGCCGAGGCCAAGGGTCTGTCGCCGACCCGGACCATGATCACCTACGCCGCTCGCAACGCGGTGCTGCCCAGCCTGAGCGGCTTCGCGATCTCGCTCGGCTTCGTGGTGTCCGGTTCGATCGTGGTGGAGACGGTCTTCAGCTATCCCGGCATCGGCTTCACCATGTTGCAAGCCGTCCAGAACAACGACTTCGCGCTGATGCAGGGTCTGTTCCTGGTGATCACGCTCTCCGTGCTCGGGGCGAACCTGCTGGTCGATCTGATGTACGGGTTCATCGATCCGCGCACCCGGTCCGGCCACTGAGGGAGACGAGATGCTCAGGAGCTACCTCAATCGGAAGTCCGTCGTCGGCTTCGCCGTCGTCGCGGTGATCTTCCTGTTCGGGATCGTCGGGCCGTTCCTGGTCCAGGATCCGCTGGCGATCGACAACCTCGGGATGGCGCCGCCCAGCACCGATCATCTGCTCGGCACCACCCAGACCGGCCAGGACGTCTTCGCCCAGCTGGCGTACGCGACCCGTGGCTCGTTGATCATCGGTGTGCTGGTCGGGGCGATGGCCCTGTTCCTGGCCTTCCTGTTCGGGGTGCTCGGCGGGTATGCGGGCGGTTGGCTGGATGAGGCGTTCTCCCTGTTCACCAACGTGGTGCTGATCCTGCCTGGGTTGCCGCTGATGATCGTGATCGGCTCGTACGTGCCGCAGAAGGGGATCCTGCTGATCTCGGTCGTGCTGGCGATCACCTCCTGGGCAGCGAATGCGCGCGTGTTGCGGGCGCAGACGCTGTCGTTGCGCCACCGCGACTACGTGCTCGCGGCCCGGGTGGCCGGGGAGAACCCGGTCCGGATCATCGCGGTCGAGATCCTGCCCAACCTGTTGCCGGTGATGTCGTCCAGCTTCGTCTTCGCCATGATCTGGGCGATCCTCGGCGAGGCGGGGTTGGCATTCATCGGTCTCGGCGTGGTGGGCACCCAGACCTGGGGATCGATGCTGGCCTACGCCCAGAACGGGCAGGCCCTGACGCTGGGCGGTTGGTGGTGGTTCGCCCCGCCGGGCGCCATGATCGCCCTGCTCGGGATGGGGCTGGCGCTGATCAACTTCGCCATCGACGAGGTGATCAACCCACGGTTGCGGACCCAGCACCTGCATCGGGTGCAGAAGAGGGCTACCCCGGCCCGGCGCGCCGAGGAGATCGCGGCATGACCGCCCAACCGACCGGCGGCCGGCGAGCCGCCACGATGACGTCCGGACCGTCGGAGCCGACGCCGGCAACCGCGGTCGAGCCGTCGTTGGAGCTCGGTCGCCCGGTGATCGGCGACCCGGTGCTCACCGTCGAGGACCTGAGCATCGACTACCTGGTGGCCGAGCCGGTGCACGCGGTGACCTCGGCGTCGTTCGAGCTGCGCCAGGGCGAGATCCTCGGCCTCGCCGGGGAGTCCGGTTGCGGCAAGACGACGCTCGCGTACGGGCTGAACCAACTGCACAAGCCACCCGCGGCGATCACCAGCGGATCGGTGATCTTCCACGATGCTGACACCGACCGGGACATCGACGTGCTCGCCCTGGATGGCAAGGCGCTGCGCAGCTTCCGCTGGTCGAAGACGTCGATGGTCTTCCAGGGGGCGATGAACTCGCTCAACCCGGTGATCAGCGTGCGGGCCCAGCTGACCGACATCTTCGCCACCCACCGGCCGGAGCTGAGCCGGGAGGATCGACTGCGCCGGGCCGAGGAGCTGCTGGATCTTGTCGGTGTCGATCCGCGCCGGATCAGTTCCTATGCGCACGAGCTGTCCGGCGGGATGCGGCAGCGCGTCATGATCGCGATGGCGCTCGCCCTGGATCCGCAGCTGATGATCATGGATGAGCCGACCACGGCCCTGGACGTCGTGGTGCAACGGGAGATCTTGCAGGAGATCCTCCGACTGCGGCAGGAGCTGGGCTTCGCGGTCATCTTCATCACCCACGATCTGCCGCTGCTGCTGGAGATCTCGGACCGGATCGCGGTGATGCGCCGCGGTGCGATCGTCGAACTGGCTTCGGCCGAAGATCTCTATTTCGAACCACAGCACGACTACACCAAGACGCTGTTGTCGTCGTTCCCGTCGCTGACCGGCGAGACCGGGGACTTCATCCGCGCCGGCTACCAGGAGCGATCATGAACGCCGGGGCGTCGACGAACAGCACGCTGGCCGTACGCGAGCTGTGCAAGGACTATCGGCTGCGGAGCGGGCTCAAGGTCAGCACGCTGGCCGCGGTGCGTGACGTTTCCTTCGAGCTGGCGGGCGGTCGCACCGTGGCCCTGGTCGGCCAGTCCGGGTCGGGCAAGTCGACCGTGGCCCGGATGATCGCCCAGTTGGAGCGCCCGACGTCGGGGCAGATCCTGCTCGGCGAACGTCCGATCGGTCGCCGCGGTGCCGCCCTGAAGCGGTATCGGGCCGGGGTGCAGCTGGTGTTCCAGGATCCGTTCGCCTCCCTGAACCCGTTCCACACCATCGGCCACCATCTGGAGCGGCCGCTGCGGGTCAGCGGCAAGGCGACCGGCCGGGTCGCGCTCCGGGCCGCAGCCCTCGAACTGCTGGAACGGGTCAACCTGACCCCGGCCGAGCAGTATTTCGACCGGCGCCCGCACGAGCTCAGCGGCGGGCAGCGGCAGCGGGTCGCCATCGCCCGGGCGTTGGCTCCGGGGCCGTCGGTGCTGGTGGCCGACGAACCGGTGTCGATGCTGGACGTGTCGATCCGGCTCGGCGTGCTCAATCTGCTGGCCCGGCTGCAGCGGGAGGAGGGCCTGGCCTTGCTCTACATCACCCATGACCTGGCCACCGCGCGGCACTTCTCGGACGAGATCCTGGTCATGTTCCAGGGCCAGGTGGTCGAACGCGGAGCCGCCGACGAGGTGATCCTGAACCCGCGGGCGGAGTTCACCCGGGCGCTGCGGAACGCCTCACCGGAGCCGGCGATGAGCCGGCGGTTCCTGGAGGAGGCTCGGCGACGCGGCGTGCCGATGCCCGACCACGTCCGCGGGTGACGATCGAACGGGATACAACTGTGGTTGTGCCGACTTTCGGGATGACCGTGCAGCGCAACGGCTGGACTCCGCGCAGTGAGCACTTCTACAACCGGCTGGTGGCCGGGCTGGAAGAGGAACTGCTCCGGCACGGCCACACGGTGATCGTCAAGATCGTCACCGACCGCGCGGAGGAGCGAGCCACCTTCGTCCGCTGGGCCGAGGACGGCTCGGTGGATGCCGTGGTCTGCAAGGACATCACCGTCGACGAGGATCTGGAGCAGGAGTTACAGTCGCTCGGCCTCAGGTACGCGGTGCTCGGCGACTCGCACCAGACGATCGCCGCGAACGCGGTCACCGTGGACAACGCCGGAGCCTTGCGCGAGGTGCTGGACCACCTGCGGGCGGCCGGCCACCGACGGATCGACTGGCTCAGCGGCCCGCAGGCGCAGTGGCAGACGCACACCCGGTTGGGAGTCTTCGACTCCTATGTCGCCGGCGGCCGGATCGAAGGTCGGGTCAGCGCGGCCGAATACGACGAGGAGCGGTGCCGGGAGCTCGTCGGTGCCGCGATGAGCCGGGACCGGCCGCCGACCGCCTTCCTGCTGGACGGCGGCCACCTCGCCAGCGTCGCGTCGGACGTGCTGCGCAAGCTCGGCTTCTCGGTCCCGGCCGACGTCTCGCTGGTCTCCTGGGACGACTCACTGGCCTGCCAGCGGGCGGATCCGCCGGTGTCGGCGCTTGACCATCATGTCGAGGAACTCGGCCGCGGGGTCGCCCGATGCCTGATCGACGCCGTCGAGGGACGGGAGCGCCGCGAAGCCGGCCCCCGCCCCAACCTCGTCGTCCGCGCTTCGACCGCCGAAGCCACCGACAACCTGCCCTGAGCAGGTTCGGAGGTTCGTCCCCTGAGCTTGTCGAAGGGCAAGCTGGATGATCACTCTTTGATCTTGGCGAGTGTCCCTCGCCCGACGGGCTTCTCGACAAGATCAACAGAATCGGGCTCTGCCCTTCGACAGGCTCAGGGAACGAACACCTGAACGTCCCGGACAACCTGTTCCGTGACGTCCACCTCAGCCGGTTCAGCTGGTCGTTCCTGCTTCGGCGGATGCGGGGGGAAAGTTGCTCAACCAGGTGACCACGGCCGGTCAGGGCCTTGGCCAATCCGATCTCCGGGACCTGGTTGCCGGCCCCGAACCACCTGGTGAACAGATACTTCAGCTCAGCTACCCTCCAACAGGGCCCGGACGGTCCGTCCCATCGTCGCCTCGGCGCGCGGTCGCGATCGACCAAGATCACGACGCAGCAGCTTCCAGGCGTAGACATCACAGGCACAGATCAGCGCGTCCAGCAGTTCCGGCCGCGCGGCCTCGGCCACCGTGGCCAGTTGCGGCGCGAACTGACGGCGCACCCGTTGTCGGTGCTTGGTCCGGCCGGTCCGCACCACGGTGCCGACGACGGGATCGTCCTCGTCGGCGAGGTTGCGGATGACCAGATCGCCGTACCGCTCGTAGTGGGTGAACCAGGCCGTCACCGAGGCCTCGATGTCGCCCGGCGGCGCCTCGTCCAGCTGTTCCTTGATCTCGGCCAGGGCCACGCCGAGCGCGCGGTCGACCAGGTCGGCCCGGCTGCCGTACTGCCGGAGCACGGTCTGCACCGTCACCTCGGCCCGCTCCGCGATCTCTTCCAGCGTGAGGTCGTCCCGGAATCTTTGGTGCAGCAGGGCGACCGCGGCGTCCAGGATGCGCTGCCGAGTCGCCTCGGTCGCCCGCGCTCGGGCCGTCATGGTGTACGCCCGCCCTGATTTCATGTTAATCGAGCTTAACGTGAAATCAGGGGCGACGCAAGCCCTTCCGGTGATCTTCGACGGAGCCGGGCGGCTCAGGCCTCCCGGCCGTCGACCTCATAGCGATCATGCAGCCGCATCCATTCATAGGCCGGGGCCTGCGGCCAGCCGGGCGGGGAATGCTCCCACGACTCCTGCCTCCCCCACGGGGTCAGGTCGAGCAGGTCGAAGACGAGCATGAACGGCTCCTCGCCCCGGCCGAAGGTGTTCCAGGTGTGGAAGATCCGGTCGCCGTCGCGGAGGAACACGCTGATCCCCTGCCGCTCCTCGCCGTCGACGATGGCGCTGAAGTCGACGTTGAACGAGGTCCGGCCGGAGGACACCCAGGGATAGGACCAGCCCATCCGCTGCGCGAAACCGGCCAGTGTGTCCACCGGCGCGCGGGAGACCAGGGCGAAGGAGGTGCGCCGGGCCTGCAGGTGCGACAACGGGCCGATGTGGTCGGCCATCATCGAGCAGCCGTCGCAGCCCTCGGCCCAGTCCGAGCCATACATGAAGTGCTGCACGATCAGTTGCCGCCGCCCGTCGAACAGGTCGAGCAGCGTGGCCGGTCCGTCCACGCCATCGAACGTGTAGTCCGCGGTCACCTCGACCATCGGCAGCCGCCGCCGCTGCGCGCTCACCGTGTCCTTCAGTCGCATCAAGGCCTTCTCCTGCAGCAACAGGGTGTCGCGAGCCTGCTGCCATTCCTCCCTGGACACGATCGGCGGGAGCCCGTACTGATCAGTCATGGCGAGATCATGACAGCCGGGGATGACTGGGTGGATTCTCGCCGGTCAGTCGCGGCGGGATCTCACCCGATGATGCCGATCGGCGGTCACTCGGCGGGGGTCGGTGAGCGGCCGGAGCAGTAGCCAGGCGAGCGCTGGGATGATGATCAACGGCAGCAGCGCGACCCGCAGCCCGGTGTGCGCGGCCAGGGTGCCGATCAGCGGCGAGGCGAGCCCGCCGAAGCTGACGGCCAGGCCCAGGGTGACGCCGCTGGCGGTGCCGATGTGCCGCGGCAGATAGTCCTGGGCGAGGGTCAGGTGCAGCGAGAACGGGATCGACAGGCCCATCGAGGTGGCCACGATGAACAGATAGCTGACCGGTCCAGGCGCCAGCAGGAGGCCCGCCAGGGCCGGCACCGTGAGCGCGTACGACCAGCGCAGGATCCGGGTCCGCGGCCAGCGCCGGGCCAGCCGGCCGCCGATCACCGTGCCGAAGGCGCCGCCGAGGTAGAGCAGGAACAGCGCGATCGTGCCGCCGGCCGGCCCGAGCCCCAGGTCCTGCCGGGCGTAGAGGACCAGGAACGAGCTGAGCCCGATGAAGACGACCGAGCGGCCCATGATCGCCGCGGACAGCAGGCCGAAGGATCGCCAGTCCTCGGGTGTCGCTGGATCGTGCCCCGGGTCGGCTCCGCTGTCCGGGCTCGGCGGGGCAGCCGAGACCGCCACGGATCGGCGCAGGCCGACCAGGACGGCGGCCAGGCCGATGGCGGCGGGAATGATCAACATTGGGCTGGTCCGCAGTCCCTGGGCGCCGACGGTGAGGAAGATCAGGAACGGCGCAGCGGCGAACCCGAGGTTGCCACCCAGGGCGAACCAGCTCATCAGCACGGGGTCGCGGGCGCTGAGGTCGCGGGCCAGCCGGGCGCCGGCGGGGTGGAAAGCGGCGATCCCGATGCCGGAGAGGGCGACCAGGGCGAGCGTGGCCCAGTAGTCGGACGCCAGCGCCAACGTGCCGAGGCCGGCTCCGGTCGTCGCGATGCTGACCGGCACGACCCAGCGCAGCCGCTGCCGATCGCCGAGATGGCCGAACACGGGTTGGATGATCGACGAGGTCAGCGATCCGGCCAGCACGATGCCGGCCGCGGCCGCGAGGCTGTAGCCACGCTCCAGGACGAGGATCGGGACCAGCGCGGCGACCGCGCCCTGATAGATGTCCACTCCACCGTGACCGATCGCGAGCAGGGCCGTGTCGATCCGCCGGGCGGCGTGGGGTGGTGACGGGCGCATGGATCGATCGTGGTCGATCAACGTCCTGTCGGGCTTCAAGTAATCTGCCGAATCATGTCAGAAATCCGCCACGTCTCGGCCGCACCGACCGAGACCCGACGGCTGGCCCGCGGCGCCGAGGTCGATCGGCACCGCCACGACGAGCCGCAGGTGATCTACGCCAGCGCCGGCGTCCTCGAGGTGACCGCAGCGGACGGCACCTGGTTCACGCCGGCGACGCGGGCCATCTGGGTCCCGGCCGGCACCGCGCACCAGTGGACGGTGCACGGCCCGGCCACGGTCCATTTGGTCGGCATTTCCTACCGGGCCAGGGCGCTGAGCGATCACCCCGCACTGATCCCGGTGAGCCCGCTGCTCCGGGAGTTGATCATCGCGGCGGCGGCGCAGCCCGCGGACACACCGGCGAGACGGCGGTTGCTTGGTGTGCTGGTCGATCAGTTGATCATGGTCCCGGACCGGTCGACGATGCTGCCGCGGTTGCACGATGATCGACTCCGCGCCCTGGCCGACCTGGTGCAGCGGGACCTGTCCCGGTCCGCGTCGCTGGACGAGCTCGGCCGCCGGGTCGGCTCCAGCGCTCGGACGCTGTCCCGGCTGCTCCGGGCCGAGGTCGGGGTGACTTTCCCGCAATGGCGCAGCCAGGTCCGGCTGCACCGGGCGACGCTGCTGCTGGCCGAGGGCCGTACGGTCACCCAGGTCGCGGCGGCCTGCGGCTGGTCCTCGCCGAGTGCCTTCATTTCCGTGTTCCGGAACGCGTTCGGCCGGACGCCCGGCTCCCTGTCCTAGGACAAGGTCTTGATCAAGAGCTCGAACTGCAGGTCGTCCCGGCGCGGGATGCCGAACCGTTCGTCGCCGTACGGGAAGCGCGACAGCTCGCCGGTCCGCCGATAGCCGCGCCGTTCGTACCAGGCGATCAGATCTTCCCGGGCCGTGATCACGGTCAGCTGCATCGTGCTGACCGGCCAGGTCTGGACCGCGATCCGCTCCGCCTGCTCGAGCACCGTCCGGCCGAGCCCGCCGCCCTGCTGGCCCGGAGCGACCGCGAACATGCCGAAGTACGCCGCCTCGCCGCGGTGTTCCAGTTGGCAGCAGGCGACGATCGTGCCGGCCCGCTCGGCCACCAGCATCCGGCTGGTCGGCGAGTCGATCACCTCCCGGACGCCCTCGGGATCGGTCCGCTGCCCGTCCAGCAGATCCGCCTCCGTGGTCCATCCGGCGCGACTGGCTTCGCCGCGATAGGCGGACTGGATCAGCGTGACCAGGGTGTCCACATCGGCATCGGTCGCGTCGCGGAAGCTCAGCTCCGCGCCGACCGTCGAGACGTCATCCATCCGAGTTTCCTTCACCTGCTTCGGGTCCGGGCGATCCTGAGTCTCGCAGCCGGTCAGCGCGGACACCAGCCCTTCGCGGGGCCCAGTCGCTGCTCTCGACGCCGATCAGCGGATGACGTCGTGGGCGATCCGGAGCGAGTTGGCCAAGATCGTCAGCACCGGGTTCACGCCGCCGTTGGTGACGTGGGTGGAGCCGTCGACCAGCCGGACGTTGTCGTGGCCCCAGACCCGGCCCACCGGATCGGTGACCGATCTCTTCGGGTCGCTGCCCATCCGGCAACTGCCGGCCTGGTGCTGGCCGCCACTCGGGCCGCCCGGCCGGCCGCCACGCGGGGCGATCACCCGGGCCGCCCCGCTCGCGGTCAGCCATTCCGCCGCCCGCTCGGTGAGGAAGTCGCGGCCCCGGACGTCCTCGGGATGCAGCGTGCCGCTGAGCCGGGCCACCCGGTTGCCGTACCGGTCGGTGACCGTCGGGTCGAGCCGGACCCGGGAGTCGGCGGTGGTGATCTCCTGGTACGGCCCGACCACGCGCAGCATCCGGCGCAGCCAGTGCCGCATCCCGTCGGCCGTCCCGCGCCCGTGCGGCGGGATGACGCCCGCGCCGACCAGATAGGCGTACGAGCTCGCCGGGGTGGGCACGAACTCCTCGGCGATCATGCCGCCACCGATGATGCCGTCGTTGCCGTGCCGGAAGTCGCAGCTGGCGATCGCCGGGCCGGGCCCGACCAGGTCGGTGATCTCGTCGTCGAACAGCCCGAGCGCGCCGCCGTACGGGTGACCCTGCAGCTGCCGGCCGACCTGATCATGATCATTGCCGAGCCCGTCCGGTTCGTGATCATGGGCCGAGTTGAGCAGCAGCCGGGCGGTCTCGATCGCGCCGGCGCCGAGCAGGAACTGTTCCGCGGCCACCTCGTCGCGCCAGATCCCGTCGGTCGGATGATCACCGACCAGGGCCACCGCCACCACCCGGCCGGCAGGGTCGGTGATCAAGCGCTCGACGGTCGTGCCGAGCAGGACCGAGCAGTTCCCGGTCGCGACGGCGGCCGGGATCGCGGTGTTGTGGGTGCCGCCCTTGGCCTCCACCGGGCAGGCGAAACCGACGCACTGCGGGCAGCGCCGACAGCCGGGCCGACCGCCGTGCTGCCGCGAGTTGATCAACAGTGGCACCGGCACGGTCGACCAGCCGAGCCGCTCGGCGCCGGCCGCGAGCCGGGCTCCGGGCCGGTTGCCGGCGATCGGCGGCATCGGGTAATCCCGGCTGCGTGGGCCGGCCCACGGATCGCCGCCGGGTGCGCCGCTGACCCCGAACCGCCACTCCGCCTCGCTGTAGAAGGGTTCCAGGTCGGCATAGCCGATCGGCCAGTCGGCCAGGGCGCTGCCGTCCGGGACTCCGTACCGGCTCGCCATCCGGAAGTCGTCCGGCGCGAACCGCCAGGCCTGCGCGCCGTAGACCCGGGTGCCGCCGCCGAGGGTGTGCGCATTGCCGCCCCAGCCCGAGTCGCCCGGTCCGACCTCGGTAGTCGTACCGTCGATCTCGATCGTCCGCGGCCAGCCGCCGCCGCGCAGATCGGTCAGCCGGTCCAGGCCGAAGTTGACCCGTGGGTTCCGCAGTTGATCACGGCTCAGCTCGGCCACCGGCGGCGCGGTGCCGGCTTCGATGATCAACACCGACCGGCCGGCCTCGGCCAGCACCTGGGCCGTCGCCCCACCGCCGGCACCGGCCCCGACGACCACCGCGTCGTAGCGCGGCCGCAACTCGGCCGGCCTGATCCAGCCGTCCTGTCCGTACGAGATCGTCGGCAGTGGATCCGGCCAGCCGTCCGCCGGTGCGGCCGACCAACCGACCCGGGCCCAGGCGTCCGGCGTGCTGTAGAAGTGGGCATTGATCAGCCGGGCCAGCCAGCGAAACTGCGGATCCTGCTCGGCCACCTGGCCCAGCACCGCGAGCCGCTGATCATGGTCGAGCGCCTCGAACCCGGAGCCGTGGAGCTCAGTGGCCAGGCCGTCGGCTCGATCCAGCATCGCATCGACTGCCGGGCCAACGTCGGCGCGCTCGGTCCGGGCGACCCGGTCCAGGAACCCGACGACATCCCCGGGCCCCGGCTGTTCGGTCCCGATGATCGTCTCGGCAACGGCGGTCAGCAATCCGGCGCGGTCGGTGATCATGCCCCTATCCTCTCCCGACCGTCTGCTGCCGGATGGCCGAGAGTGCCGGATTCGGGACGGACCGCGATCCGGCAAGAGTCGTGGTGAAGGTTCGCCGGGCGTCCGGCCCGACGAAGATCGTGAGGGTGTTCGCTCCCTGAGCCTGTCGAAGGGCCGGCCCGATCGCGCCCAGCAACTGCTTCGAGAATGATCCGGCCTGCCCTTCGGCGAGCCCAGGGAACGAACCCCCAAACCTCCGCTCCGCACGTCGTCGGCAGCCGCTTCGCCGCTCAGCCGTTCGCCGGGGCGACGCCGCTGGGCCCGTTGGTCGGTGCCAAGGGGACGGATCGGGCGCGGACGAGGGATCTTCGTCGATGTTCACTGGGTGTCCGAGGGGCGCATGTGGTGGGGACGTGAGGGTGTTCGTTCCCTGAGCCTGTCGAAGGGCCGGCCCGATCTCGCCGACTTGTCAGAACTGAGTTGCCCTCTGGCGCAACTCACTTCTGACAACTCGGCATCAGGTCACGGTGGAGGGTGGGCCTGGCTGGGTGGGGAGGGTGACGGTGAATTCGGTGTGGCCGGGTTCGCTGGACACGGAGACGGAGCCGTTGTGGGCCTCGACGACGGCAGCGACGATGGCCAGGCCGAGGCCGGTGCTGCCGCCCTTGGCCGCGCCGGCGGTCCGGGCTCGGCTGACCTCGGCCCGGGTGAAGCGTTCGAAGACGTGATCGCGGATGTCGGCGGGGATGCCGGGCCCGTTGTCGCGGACCGTGATCACGACCTGGCCCGGCGCCGGGGCGAGCCGGGTCCGGACGGTGCTGCCGGCCGGGGTGTGGGTGCGCGCGTTCGCGAGCAGGTTGACCAGGACCTGGTGTACCCGGTGCTGATCGATCATCGCCTCCACCGGCTCCGGCGGCAGGTCGAGCTCCCACCGGTGATCGGGGCCGGCGGCGCGGGCATCGCTGACCGCGTTGATCACCAGTTCCGACAGGTCGGTCAGCCGAAGATCGAGTTCCGGCCGGTCGTCCAGCCGGGCCAACAGCAGCAGGTCCTCGACCAGCACCGACATCCGGCCGGCCTCGGATTCGATCCGGTCCAGCGCGTACGCGGTGTCCGGCACCAGTTGATCACGGTCCCGGCGGGTCAGCTCGGCGTAGCCGCGGATCGCGGCCAGTGGGTTGCGCAGTTCGTGCGAGGCGTCGGCCACGAAGCGGCGGACCCTGGTCTCGCTCGCGTGCCGGGCGGCCAGGGCTCCGTCGACGTTGGCCAGTAGGTGATTCAGTGCCCGGCCGACTCGGCCGACCTCCGACACCGGGTCGGCGTCGGCGTCGGGCACCCGTACCCCGACGGCGACCTCGCCCCGGTCCAGCCGCAGCGCGGACACCTGCTGGGCGACCGCGGCCACCCGGTTCAGCGGACGCAGGCTGCGTGCGATCAAGGGGCGCGCGATCAGGGCGGCGCCGACTGTCGCCATGATCGCCAGGATCGCCTCGACGATGATGATCTGGGTGAGGGTGTAGTCCACCGCAGCGGCCGGCACGCCGGCCAGGAGTGTGTACTGTCCGTCCGGCAATGACAGGTCGAGGCTGATCAGTCGGTAGCTGCCTACCTGCGGCAACACCACGGAACGGGGCGCCCGGTCGGCCGGCAGCGCGGCGGCGGCGTTCGCGGTATCGGGCGCCGCCGGAAGCAGTCTGCGGCCGTTGAGGATCTTCGCATCCGCGATCGAACCGTCGGCGCTCACCAGCACATACAGGGTCCCCTGCGGCTGGCCGCCGGGCTCGAGTTTCAGGCTTCCTGGCCCCGGGCGCAGCAGGCCAGCCACGTTACGCAACTGGTCGTCCAGAGTCCGCAACAGCAACTGCTGCGTTGCAAGCGTGGTGATCACGCCGAGGGCCACGGCGACGCCGGCCACCAACGCCACCACCCGGATCACCAGCCGACGCCCAAGCGTGCCGCGGGCGAACGCACCTGGAGCCCGAGCGGGCAGGGCGATCGGTCCCCGTGGCGCAGGTTGCATCGCATCCGGTGACGCTGAGGGACGTCCGTCAGCCGGGACGATATTGCCGGTCATGATCACCACCCATCGACCCGAGAAGCATGATCAGAAGCGCACGGTGGCAGCGTACCGACAGTGCTCAGGACGCCGGACGCAGCACGTAACCCGCGCCGCGCATGGTGTGGATCATCGGCGTCCGATTGGCGTCGATCTTCTTGCGCAGATAGGAGATGTAGAGCTCGACCACGTTGGCCTGGCCGCCGAAGTCGTAGTTCCAGACCCGGTCCAGGATCTGCGCCTTGCTCAGCACCCGGCGCGGATTACGCATCAGATACCGCAGCAACTCGAACTCGGTGGCGGTCAGATGGATCTCCTCGCCGGCCCGGGTGACCTCGTGGCTGTCCTCGTCCAACGAAAGATCACCGACCACCAGCAGCGAGTCGTTCCGGGACTGCGCCGCGCCGGACCGGCGCAACAGGCCGCGCAGCCGCGCGATCACCTCTTCCAGGCTGAACGGCTTGGTGACATAGTCGTCACCGCCCGCGGTCAGCCCGCTGATCCGGTCCACCACCGCGTCCTTGGCGGTCAGGAAGATCACCGGCACGTCCGGCAGTTCGGTACGGATCCGGCGCATCACCTCCAGCCCGTCGAAGTCGGGCAACATGATGTCCAGCACGATCGCGTCCGGCCTGGTCTCCCGGGCCACGCGGACCGCCTCCGACCCGGACGCGGCGGTGGCCACCTGCCAACCCTCGTACCGCATCGCCATCGAGAGCAGTTCGGTCAGGCTCGGTTCGTCGTCGACGGCGAGGATCCGGATCGGCGATCCGTCGGCGTGGGCCAGTGACTCCCGGCCCGTATCGGTTGCTGCCATGCAGTCAGCGTGACACGCACAGCAGAGTCTCAGCTATGCCAAACCTGTGGGCATCCTGTGAGTCGCCGTCCCGGCGCATCAACTGTGACGTTTCCCGGCTCGCGGCCCCGGAAGGACGGGAAACGTCACAATCGATGAGGTCCTGGTGCAGCGGGCTCATCGATGGCGCCAGCTGTTGCGTTCTGCGCCGCCCGACCCGACCCGTTGGCACGATCTCGAGTCACGCGGTCCCAAGGCCGCCGAAGATCGGCTCGAGATCGCCGCGTAACTCGAGATCGTGACAGGCCCGTCCTACCCGACCCGGCCCGACTCCCCCGACCCGAATCGCGGCGCCAAATCCGGCGGCCGGACGCAACACCCCGCATCGCACCGCCCGCCTCTTGGCCGTGTCCTTCCTCCGGTCCCACACTCTCCGCACGACCGCTGCTCATCGCAACCCCGCACTCTGCCGCCGGTCTGGGTCAGGCACGAGACTCAGTCCTGACAAGCCGGTGGTAGGGGCCCTGGATCACGGCGTAGACGGTGATGCCGGACAGGTCGAGTCGAATCATCATTCTCGCCGGCCGCGCGATCGACTGTCACCTCTCGGCCGGTGGTGCCCAGCCCGAGTCGGCGGAGGACACGGTGATCGTCGGCGCGAGTCCGGGTGGTGGAGCAGATCTGCTCCGTGTCGTAGGGGGCGAGTACGCGGCCCTGCCATCCCGGACACCATCCATGATCATGGACTCTGCCGGGTCCCCGGTCCCCTTGATCATCGGTGATCGAGGCGGCCGATGATCACGGTCCGTACGGTCCCGGCGGGGCGGCGGCGGTGTCGTCGTAGCCGGTCTCGGCCTCGTCGACCTTCTCCCGTCGGAACAGCCGGTCGATCGAAGCCCGGCCGGCGCCGAAGACGAGGAAGATCATCGCCAGCATGCCGACCACGATGCTGTTCATCAGCTTCTCGGTGACGGCGAACTCCGGCACGTTGGCGGCCAGATACATGTAGCCGTACCAATTGGTGTAGCAGATGATCAACACCTGCTGCACCAGCACGGCGGCGGCGATCAACGGGGTCAGCGCGCCGACGATCAGGAACAGGCCGCCGACCAGCTCGAGGATGATCGTGACCCAGACGATCACCTGTGGATACGGCGTGCTGAACTGGGCCAGGTAGTCGATCTGGCTCTGCGGCCCGACCACCTGCCAGCGCCGCCAGCCGTGCACGATCAAGATCGCGCCCAGCCCGATCCGGGTGATCAACAGGACGATGTCGCGCAGCACCTGCAAAGCCTTGGCCATGACGTCAGCTCCGTTTCGCCGAACCTCTGGTGATGACCCTAGCGGGCTGCAATCGGATCTGTCCTCGCGATCCGCCGCGAGATCACCAGCTGAAGCGCTCCGGGTGCTGCTGGGCCTCCTGCCGGAGCTTCGCCGGCTCGGCGGCGAAGAGCGTGGCATGTCCGCAGTTCAGGCAGACGACGGCGTTCAGTCCCGACAGCGGCTTCGCCCACAGGGCCCGCGCGTGCGGGTGGACGCCGACGCCGTACTGGCTCACTACGCCGAGGTTGCCGACCTGCTGTCCTTGGCAGATCGGGCACGGTGGGAGCCGGGGAGCCGGAGGTGAGGCGGTCATGCCGCCATCCCTATCAGATGCCGGACCGGGCCACGGATCGGTGATTGGCTCTGGAGCCGGCCGCGAGCCGCGCCTTGACTGGGTCCATGTTCTCTCTCGCCGCCGTGGCCGGTGTCGCCGTGATCGCGCTCGGCCTGGTGCTCACGCCCGGGCCGAACATGATCTACCTCGTCTCCCGCAGCATCACCCAGGGTCGCCGCGCCGGCCTGGTCTCGCTCGGCGGCGTGGCGGTCGGGTTCGCGGTCTATCTTGCGGCGGCGACGCTGGGCCTGACCGCGATCTTCGTCGTCGTACCGGAGCTCTATCTGGCGCTCAAGCTGGCGGGTGCGGCCTACCTGACCTACCTGGCCTGGAAGACGCTCCGCCCTGGCGGTGGCTCGGTCTTCCAGCCGCAGCCGCTGCCGCCGGACTCGCCGCGGAAGCTGTTCCTGATGGGGCTGGTGACCAACCTGCTCAACCCCAAGATCGCGATCCTCTACCTGGCCCTGATCCCGCAGTTCATCGACGTCGCGGCCGGCCGGGTGTGGCTGCAGAGCCTCACCCTCGGCGCGATCCAGATGGCGATCGCGATCACCGTCAACGGCCTGATCGTGCTCGCCGCCGGCGCTTTCTCCGGATTCCTCGGCCGGCGGCCGACCTGGCTGAAGGTGCAGCGCTATCTGATGGGTACGGTGCTCGGCCTGCTGGCGATCAAGCTCGCCACCGACAAGGCCCGGCCGATCACGCCGTAGCCGTTGCGTTGAGAAACATCGAGACGATCAGCGCAATCACCACCGTGTTGTACGCGAACGCCGCGATGCTGTGCACGGTCACGGTGCGGCGCATCGGCCGGCGTTCGACCGTGACGTCGGAGGTCGAGAACGTCGTCGCGACCTGCGCCGCCAGATAGACGTAGTCGGTGAAGATCGGCGGCCCGTCGCGGTCCTCGCCGGGGAAGACGAACCCGGTCTCGTTGCTGTTCTCCCGCGCGTAGTGGACCGCGTAGCTGATCAGGATCAGCATCCAGGAGCAGGCGACGACGAGGAAGGTGAGGAAGATCAGCAGCGGATTTGCGCGCTGGTCCGCGCTGATCGCGAAGACGATCACCGCGGCCAGAGCCGCGACGCAGAGGCTGATCGAGCCGGCCGGCCCGCTGGCCAGCGTCAACAGCTCGAACACGCGCCGTCGCTGCCGGCCCGCCCTGCTCTCCCGGAACCACCGCGCCAGTGCGGCGCCGTCGGCCCGGCGGAAGGTGTGCAGGGTGGTGATCGTGTAGACCAGGCAATAGACGATCCAGTACGTGAGGTAGAGCGCGCTCACGCCCGACGGACCGGTCACCGACTCGGCGGTGAGCGCGCCGCCGGCGATCAGCGCCCGGCCGATCAGGACGTAGCCGGCCGTGACCAGGACCCCGGTCGCCACCATGGCCAAGGCCAGTCGGGCGACCTCGGAGCGCAGCCACGGTCGCCGCGGCTCCGGCGCGACCGACTCGGCCGTCCCTTCGGCCTCAGCAGCAGCCGTCCCTTCGGCCTCGGCTCCGACCGGGATCGTCCCTTCGACACCCGCCTGGGCCTCGGCGTCGTCGGTCGGTTCGGTCTCGACCTTGGCGTCGGCCTCCTCCGCCAGTTCGTTCTGGGCTCCAGGCTCGGGTCGGGCCCCGGTGCCGGCAGCTGCAGCGCCGGGCTCGTCGTCCTTCGGTCGATCCGCCGTGTCCATCACGTCCTCCTGGGTCGATCGGGCGGCGCACCCAGCCGGGGCGATCGCCGCAGCCTAATGAGTAAGTCCAAGGGGTGGCGCGCCGCTCAGCGCGCCCGGCCGCGTTGGCCGCTCGCGTTCCGGCCCGGCAGCACCTCAACCAGCCCGCCTTGATCCGCGGCGACGATCACCCGGGTCGCACCCGACGACGAGGTGAATCGCCAAGTGACACAAATCGGAAGCGCAACGTGCTCCCGACCGGCGAAATCAGGATCGAACCGGCGTTCTGCCCCCGATTTGTGTCACTCGGGCCTGCTCCACGTCTCCCGAGAACGGTCGGGTCCGCCCGCGTGCGTTGGGCGTAGCTCGTCGAGTGGTGAGGTAAGTACGTGGAACTTGCGATCCGAGTCGCTAAGTCGCCACTCGACGACTCGACGCACCAGAACGCGCCGACTGTGGCCTTATCCACGCAAGATCTGCGATCTCACGTGGATAAGGCACCTCTCGATGCCGGCAACCAACCGCAAGCCGGCGGACGGACCCAACCCCCCGCCGAACCTGACCCTTTGCTGCCGCCTGAAGGTCTCCACAGCCCCACGCAACCCGCGGCACCCAAGCCCTCGCCCCAGGGACCCGCGACCGTTTTGATCCAAACCCAGCAGGTTGAGCCGACCCCACTCAAGAGATTTGTGTCGGAGACCACGTCGTTGCATAGTTGAGTCCGGCTGACTCAACAACTAAGTTGAGCGGCGAAGACTCAAGCATCGCAAGCGGTTCACACGGAGGAATCAACCATGGCTCGTGCAGTCGGTATCGACCTCGGGACGACCAACTCGGTCGTCGCCGTACTCGAAGGTGGCGAACCCACCGTCATCCCCAACGCCGAAGGCTCGCGGACGACGCCGTCGGTCGTGGCCTTCGCCAAGGCGGGGGAGGTGCTGGTCGGTGAGGTCGCCAAGCGCCAGGCCGTCACCAACGTCGACCGCACCATTCGCTCGGTCAAGCGCCACATGGGCACCGACTGGAGCGAGAAGATCGATGACAAGACCTACAAGCCGCAGCAGATCAGCGCGTTCGTGCTGCAGAAGCTGAAGCGCGACGCCGAGGCCTACCTGGGCGAGCAGGTCACCAACGCGGTGATCACCGTCCCGGCCTACTTCTCCGACGCGGAGCGGCAGGCGACCAAGGAGGCCGGCGAGATCGCCGGGCTGACCGTCGACCGGATCATCAACGAGCCGACCGCGGCCGCGCTGGCGTACGGCCTGGACAAGGGCGACACCGAGCAGACCATCCTGGTCTTCGACCTCGGCGGCGGCACCTTCGACGTGTCCCTGCTGGAGATCGGTGACGGCGTCTTCGAGGTGAAGGCGACCAAGGGCGACAACCGGCTCGGCGGCGACGACTGGGATTCCCGGGTCGTCGACTGGCTGGTGAAGCAGTTCAAGAACAAGAACGGCACCGACCTGTCCCAGGACAAGATCGCCCGGCAGCGGCTGCAGGAGGCCGCGGAGAAGGCGAAGATCGAACTCTCCTCGGCCAGCGAGACCCAGATCAACCTGCCGTACATCACCCTCGGCGAGTCCGGTCCGCTGCACCTGGAGGAGAAGCTGACCCGGGCCGAGTTCCAGCGGCTGACCCAGGACCTGCTCGATCGGTGCCGGGCCCCGTTCAACGCGGTGATCGAGGACGCCAACTTCTCGATCGGCAAGATCGATCACGTGATCCTGGTCGGTGGCTCGACCCGGATGCCGGCGGTCGTCGACCTGGTCAAGGAGCTGACCGGCGGCAAGGAGCCGAACAAGGGCGTCAACCCGGACGAGGTCGTCGCTCTCGGCGCCAGCCTGCAGGCCGGCGTGCTGAAGGGTGAGGTCAAGGACGTCCTGCTGCTCGACGTCACCCCGCTGAGCCTCGGCATCGAGACCAAGGGCGGCGTGATGACCAAGATCATCGAGCGCAACACGACGATCCCGACCAAGCGGTCCGAGGTGTTCACCACGGCCGACGACAACCAGCCGTCGGTGATGATCCAGGTCTACCAGGGCGAGCGTGACTTCGCCCGGGACAACAAGTCGCTCGGCAACTTCGAGCTGACCGGCCTGCCGCCCGCACCGCGCGGCGTGCCGCAGATCGAGGTCGCGTTCGACATCGACGCCAACGGCATCGTGCACGTGCACGCCAAGGATCTGGCCACCGGCAAGGAGCAGTCGATGACTGTCACCGGCGGCTCGGCCCTGGGCAAGGACGAGATCAACAACATGGTCAAGGAAGCCGAGTCGCACGCCGAGGAGGACCGGAAGCGCCGCGAGGCGGTCGAGCTCCGGAACGAGGCCGACGCGCTGGTCTTCCGGACCGAGAAGTTGATCAGTGAGAACGCCGACAAGATCGACGACGACGTGAAGAAGCCGGTCGAGGAAGCGATCGCCGAGACGAAGGCCGCGCTCGAGGGCGAGGACGACGACAAGGTGAAGGCCGCCGTCGACAAGTTGAATCAGACCAGCGCCGCGCTCGGTGAGTCCATGTACAAGGCCGCCCAGGCGTCGCAGCAGGCGGAGGGCGCCGCGACCGCAGGGGCCGAGGGTGGCCCGGCCGCCGACCAGAGCGGCAGCACGGACGGCAACTCCAGCGGCAGCGATGACGATGTCGTCGACGCCGAGATCGTCGATGAGGACAAGCCGAGCGACGCCAGTGATGCCAAGTGAGTGAAGGCGATCCCCGCGAAGGTGAGCCCGAGGGCCCGGTGATCCGGGACAAGCGCCGAATCGATCCGGAGACCTTCGAGGTCCGGGAGCCGCAGCAGGCTGCGGCTCCCGCCCCGGCCGCTGAGTCCGCCGCGGCGGCCGGTGGTCCGGGTGCCGGTTCGGAGCCGGCCGAGGAGTCACCGCAGAATGGTGAGGTGGCAAATCTGAAGGCGTCCCTGGCCGAACGCACCGCCGACCTGCAACGGCTGCAAGCCGAATACATCAATTACAAACGTCGGGTGGAGCGGGACCGCGAGCTGGTCCGATCGATCGCGGTCGAGAACGTGTTCCGGGATCTGCTCGGGGTGCTGGACGACATCCGGTCGGCCCGCGAGCACGAGGAGCTGACCGGCGGGTTCAAGGCGGTCGCCGAGGAGTTGGCCCGGGTGGCCGGCAAGTACGGCGTCGAGTCGTTCGGCACCAAGGGTGACCCGTTCGACCCGCACATCCACGAGGCGCTGATGCATGTCCCGGCCCAGCCGGGGGCGCCGGTCACCGAGGGTGTCACCGGGCCGACCTGTGTCGAGATCCTGCAGCCGGGCTACAAGATCGGCGATCGAGTGGTTCGGCCGGCCCGGGTGGCCGTGGCCGATCCGCCGGAGCCGTCCGGTGCGCCTGAGGCCGAGGCCGTACCGGATGATCAACCGGCACCGGATGATCAACCGGGTGCCTGATCACGGGTTGACCGAAGGGCCGGCCGGTGGCTGGATGATCATGAACAGGGTGAGCGAAGGAGGGCGTCCGTGAGCACGAAGGACTGGCTCGAGAAGGACTACTACAAGGTCCTGGGCGTTTCCTCCGACGCCAAGCCGGAGGAGATCAAGAAGGCCTACCGCAAGCTGGCCCGGGAGAACCATCCGGACGCCAATCCCGGCAACGCCGACTCCGAGAAGCGATTCAAGGAGGTCTCCGAGGCCAACGACGTGTTGTCCGACACGGCCAAGCGCAAGGAGTACGACGACGCCCGCCGGCTGTTCGGCGGCGGCTTCCGGTTCCCGCGCAGCGGCCAGAGCGGCGGGCCGTCGGTCGACGACCTGTTCCGCAACGCCTCCGGCGACGGCGGCATCGGCGACCTGTTCGGCGGGCTCTTCAACGGGGCCAACCGGACCCGGACCACGACCACCCGCGGCCCGCGTCGCGGCAGTGATGTCGAGGGCGAGGTGACGATCGACTTCAACGACTCGATCGACGGGGTCACGGTCGGCATGCAGATGGTGTCCGACTCGGCCTGTGCGGCCTGCCGGGGCACCGGCGCCAAGGCCGGGACGGTGCCGCGGGTCTGTCCGACCTGTGAGGGCAGCGGGATGCAGACCTCGACCTCCGGCGGCGTCTTCGCCGTCACCGAGCCGTGCCGCGACTGTCGCGGCCGCGGCATGGTGGTCGACGATCCGTGCCCGGTCTGCCACGGCTCCGGCCGGGGCAAGTCGACCAAGTCGATGCAGGTCCGGATCCCGGCCGGTGTCACCGACGGGCAACGGATCCGGCTGAAGGGTCGCGGCGGGGCCGGCGAGAACGGCGGCGCCGCGGGCGACCTCTACGTCATCGTGCACGTCCGGCAGCACCCGATCTTCGGCCGCAGCGGGGACAACCTGACCCTGACCGCACCGGTCACCTTTCCGGAGGCGGCGCTGGGTGCCGAGATCGAGGTGCCGACCCTCGGTGCGGCACCGGTCCGGCTGAAGATCCCGGCAGGCACCCCGAACGGGCGCACCTTCCGGGTCCGCGGCCGCGGTTCGACCAAGCGGGACGGCTCCAAGGGCGACCTGCTGGTCACCGTCGAGGTGGTCGTCCCCGATCAGCTCGACGACGCGGCCCGGCAGGCGCTGGAGACGTACGCGAGCGCCCTCGGGCCGTCCAATCCTCGGGCCCAACTGCTGGCCGAGGCCGCGGGGACCGGACGGTGATCGTCGATGACCGCGAATCTTCCCCAACGGATCGACAACGACGCGCCGGTCTTCGTGATCTCGGTGGCTGCCGGCCTGGCCGGGATGCACCCGCAGACCCTGCGTAGCTATGACCGGATGGGCCTGGTCTCGCCCCGCCGCACGGCGGGGCGCGGCCGGCGCTACTCGGCGCGGGACATCGCCAAACTGCGGATGATCCAGCGACTCAGCCAGGACGAGGGGATCAACCTCGAAGGCATCCGGCGGATCCTGGAGCTGGAGAGCGAGGTCGAGGAGTTGCGGGCCCGGGTCAACGAACTGGCGACCCTGCTCGCCTCGGACCGGGCCGTCTCCACCGCCCGTCGCGTCTTCACCGCCGACCCGATCGGCGGCGTCCGCCTCGGCCGCTCCGGCCGTCGGCCACCCCGCGCCCTGCCCGGCCGCTGAGCCGTTCGGCCTGCTGACTCCCAGCCTGTCGAGCCGATGGCAGGATCCGTGGGGTTCTTGTCGTAGACGACGCCGACGGGGCGCCGCAGGCTGGTGGCATGTCTTTCCGCAGCCTGATCGGCCTGCTGACCCGGGGCCGCCGCGGCCGGCTCGCGGGCCTGGGGCTGCTGGTGCTGATCGGCGCCGGGTTGCCGCTGGTCGGCCCACAACTGGTCCGACTGTTCATCGACGCCGCGGTCGCCGGCGATCCGGTCTCGACCCTGGTCCTGCTGGCGGCCGGCTACCTCGTGGCGGCGCTGGCTCATCGCTCACTGGGCGTCGTTGTCGGGTACGCCAGCAGCAGGCTCGCCTGGAGCGCTACGGATGCGCTGCGCGAGCGGGTCGTCCGGCACGTTCTTGATCTTGATCTGGACTTCCACGACGGGCACACCCCGGGCGAGCTGATCGAGCGGACCGACGGGGACGCGACCGCCCTGTCGACCTTTCTCTGCTCCTTCCTGAGTCACCTGGTCGGCGGCGTGCTCACCGTGCTCGGCGTGCTCACGGTGGTGCTGCTCGACGACTGGCGGATCGGCCTGGCAATGCTGGCCTTCGTGATC
The DNA here is from genome assembly GCA_963746025.1 of uncultured Actinomycetota bacterium. Lineage (GTDB taxonomy): Bacteria > Actinomycetota > Actinomycetes > Propionibacteriales > Propionibacteriaceae > Microlunatus. Next base: position 191,989 of record CAVUZU010000003.1, on the reverse strand, counting down.
GTGGCCGCCGCGGTGATCATCCGGCTGCGGGACTTCGCCGTACCGTCGGCGATCGAGCAGCGGGCCGCGTCGGCCGACCTGTTCGGGGTGGTCGAAGAGGGCCTGCACGGGGCGGAGGAGCTGCGGGCCAACGCCGGCGGCGGGTTCCAGTTGCGGCGGTTCCAGGAGTCGCTGGCCAGGTTCATTCGGGTCAGCCTGCGGGCGTCCCTGACCAGCCGGACCGGCTGGGTGATCACCGGAGCCGTGTTCGCCGCCGGCACGGTGCTCAGCCTGGTCGGTGGTGCGCTGCTGCACCAGGCCGGCCTGATCAGCCTCGGCGCGGTGTATCTGCTGTTCCGCTACGCCAGCCTGCTGCGGGACCCATTGGACGCGATCGCGGAGCAACAACAGCTGGCCCAGCAGGCGATCGCCGGCTGCAGCCGGATCCGACAACTGCTCGCGATCCGGCCGTCGATCCACGATCATGGCCGGTCGCGGCTGCCGGCCGGGCCGCTGGCACTGCGGCTGGCCGGCGTCGGCTTCGGCTACCCGGGGCGGGCTCAGGTGCTGCACGGTCTCGAGCTCCGGCTCGAGCCCGGCGAGGTGCTCGGGCTGGTCGGGCACACCGGCAGCGGCAAGACCACGATCGCCCGGCTGCTGGTCCGGCTGCTGGAGCCGGCAACGGGAACGATCATGGTCGGCGGTGCCGAGCTGCCCACCGTGCCACTCGCCGACCTGCGCCGGCGGGTGGCCCTGGTCACCCAGGACGTCCAGCTGTTCCAGGCGCCGGTCCGGGACAACCTCACCCTGTTCGACACGTACCCGGCCGACGACCGGGCGATCAGCGAGGTGCTGACGGACCTCGGCCTCGGGTCCTGGCTGGAGTCCCTGCCAGCCGGCCTGGACACGATGCTCGGGCCGGGCGGTGCGGGCGTCTCGGCCGGGGAGGCACAGCTGCTCGCCTTCGCCCGGGTCTTCCTCCGCGATCCCGGTCTGGTGATCTTGGACGAGGCGACGTCGCGGCTCGACCCCGGGACGGAGCAGCGGATCGAACGGGCGGTCGACCGGCTGCTCGAGGGCCGCAGCGCCGTGCTGATCGCGCACCGCTTGGGCACCCTCGACCGGGCCGACCGGATCGCCGTCCTCGACGCCGGCCGGATCGTCGAGGACGGCAGCCGGCGGCTGCTCGGCGCCGAACCCTCCTCGCGCTACGCCGGCCTGCTGCGGACCGCCTCGGCCGGAGTGTTGTCATGATCAACTCGGCGCCGGGATCAAGATCACCGTGGCGAGCGGCGGCCCGGCTGGCGGGCTACCGGCCCGGGCTGTTCGGCCTGGCGTTCCTCCAACTCGCGTCCTGGAACTGCCTGCTGCTGCTCACCGGCTGGCTGCTGCAGCAGGCGTTCGACGCGCTCACCGGCTCCCGGCCGGCCGGGCTCGACGTGTTCGGGATCATCGCGCTGCTGGCCGGGGCGGAGGCGGCACGGCTGGCGGTGATGTGGGCGGGGGTGGTGCGGACCAAGGCGCAGCACCAGCTGCGTGGTCTGCTCCGGCTCAACCTGTTCCGCGCCCAGCTGCTCAGTGGCGGCCGCGACGCCGGCCCGCCGACCGCCTCGCCCGGCGATGCCGTCAGCCGGGTCCGCGACGACACCGACGACCTGCTGGCGTTCCTCGACACGGTGCTGAACGTTGCGGCCAAGGTCATCCTGGCGATCGGTTCGGTGCTGATCATGCTCGTGGCCGAGCCGGTGATCGCCCTCACGGTCGGTGCGCCGTTGATCATGGTCGTCGGCCTGACCCGACTGGCCCGGGCCAGGATCGGTCGGAACCGGACGGCGTATCGGCAGGCGACCGCGGCCGTGACCGCGCTGCTCGGGGAGACCTTCGGCTCGGTGTTGACGGTGAAGTCCGGCCACGCGAGCGGCGGTATCCTGGCCCGGCTCGCCGCCCGGAACGAGCACCGGCGCCGGACCGGCCTGCGCGACCAACTGGTGACGGCCGGGCTGAGCGGGTTCAACCGGATCACCATCGACCTGGCGATCGGCGTCGTGCTGCTGCTGGCCGGCGGCGCACTGCGCTCCGGCAGCCTCACCGTCGGTGAGCTCGCCCTCTTCGTCGCCTACCTCGGCAACCTGGTCTGGCTGCCGTACTACCTCGGCCAGTTGCTCACCCGGCATCGCCAGGCCGGCGTCGCGCTGGACCGGCTGGCGGCCCTGCTGCCGCCGGGGCAGCAGACGGCCCTGGTCGAGCACCGGCCGCTGGACCCGACCGACCGGCCCGTCGGCCGGGTCCGATCGACCTCGGAGCCGCCACCGCTGCGGCGCCTCACCGTCAGCGGACTCACGGCCGTGCACCCGTCCGGCCGCGGCGTGTACGACATCGACCTGGTCCTCGACCGCGGCAGCGTCACCGCGCTCACCGGCCCGGCCGGCGCCGGCAAGTCCACCCTGGTCCGGGCCCTCCTCGGCCTGCTGCCGAGCGGAGCCGGCACGGTGACCTGGAACGGGATGCCGATCGACGACCGGGCTGCATTCTTCACCCCGCCCCGGTCGGCCTACGTCCCCCAGGTGCCGCACCTGTTCAGCGAGACCCTGCGCAACAACCTGCTGCTCGGCCACGACGAGACCGACCTGGCCGGTCCGCTGCGTACGGCGGCCCTGGATCGCGATCTGGCCAGGATGGAATCCGGCCTGGACACCAGGATCGGCGCCCGCGGCCTGCGGCTCTCCGGTGGCCAGGCGCAGCGCGTCGCGATCGCCCGGGCGTTGGCCCGCCGGCCGCAGCTGTTGATCTTGGACGACGTGTCCAGCGCCCTCGACGTGGCGACCGAACGCGATCTCTGGGACCGGCTGGCGGCGCACTCGGAGCTGACCCTGCTGGTGATCACCAACCGGCCGGTCACCCTGGCTCGGGCCGACCAGGTGATCCGGCTCGACCGGGGCCGGATCGTCACCGCCGAAGAGACCGCGGCCGCCTGATGGCACGAAAGGTGGGCTATAGGTCATAGACGACACGGCCCGGCCGTGTGATCCTGAATGGATGAAGCGTCGTTCCGTCACCTTCGTGATCTTCGAAAACCATGATCAACTTGATCTGACCGGACCGTACGAGGTGTTCGCCGAGGCTGGCTATCCCTGCACCGTAGTGGCTCCGCAGGCCGGACCCGTCCGGTCCGATCTCGGCCTCTCGATCGTCGCCGACAGCTCCCTGGCGGCTACCGATCCGAGCGGCGTCGACCTGCTGGTCGTCGCCGGCGGCGGCATCCACACCGCCCGCCAGGATCGCGAACTGGTCGACTGGATCAGAGCCGCGGCCAAGACAGCCCGCCGGGTCGCCTCGGTCTGCACCGGCACCTTCCTGCTCGCCGAGGCCGGGGTGCTGGACGGGCGGCGGGCCACCACCCACTGGTCCTGGGCGACCCGGCTGGCCGAGCAATACCCGGCGATCAAGGTCGACGCCGACCCGATCTACGTCCGCGACGGTCGGATCTGGACCTCGGCCGGCGTCACCGCCGGGATGGACCTCGCGCTGGCCATGGTCGAGGCGGACCTCGGCCGGGACGCGGCGCTCAAGGTCGCCCGGACCCTGGTTCTGTACCTCCGGCGACCGGGCAGCCAGTCCCAGTTCAGCGTCCCGCTGTGGTCCTCCCAACCCGACAGCGACGTGATCCGAACGGTCGTCGACGCCGTCCACGCCAAGCCCGGCGACCGGCACAGTATCGAGGACCTGGCCGCCCTCGCCGGCCTGAGCCCGCGGCACTTCCAGCGCCGCTTCACCCAGGAGGTCGGGCTGCCGCCGGCCGGCTACGTCGAACGGGTCCGGATCGAGGCGGCGCAGCAGGCCCTGGCGGAGACCGAGCTGACCCTGGACACCATCGCCCGCCGGTACGGCTTCGGCACCGGCGAGACCCTACGCCGCTCGTTCCACCGGCTGATCGGCATCGCCCCCTCCGACTATCGGGAGCGCTTCGGCCCGGCGACCCGGCGATCGCCCTCGCCCCTCGCCGGCTAGGGACGCCCAACACTGGCCTCGATCTTTCATGATCAGGGTTGTTTCCCTTGGTCCGGGTTCCGGCAGATCAGCGATCCGGCGGGGAACCGCGACCTGTGCCTGGAAGCGTGAACGGGTCTCGGTCATCGGGCAGCGAGGCCATGATCATGAAGATCGGGGGCTAGCAGCGCGCGCGCCCCGACTGGCAGCGGCGAGTGCCGGTCGTGGAGCTCCAGCACCCGCCGCACAAGATCGACGATCGCGGCCAGGCGCCGAGCGGCAATCATGTTGTCGATGTTCACGGCCGTCGGCGCCGGTCAGCACCGCGGCCGCCGCCGGCCGGCGGCTCGAAGTCAACCCGGTGCAGCAACCACGGCACCGCAACGACACCGGATTCGCACATCGCCGCGAGGTGATCGTCGACCGGGGTCCGGGCGCGACTCCGAGCCAACCGGGCCGCCGACCAGCCTGATCCGGCGATGCCCGCGACAGCGGCCGGGTGACCGCGCCGATCCAACGCAGCCTTGGGCTCGACGCGCGACTACAACGGGCGGGTAGGGCGTTGCTGCGGATCGTCGGCCGGCCGACCACCCGAGTCGGTGGCGTCCAGGTCAGCCCGACCTCCGCGAACCCACCCCCACACCCGTCGCGTCTCTACCTGTGTCGACTTTTGCGTTCCGGTAGGGCTTGGATAGCGCTCGTTCTCTACCGGTGGCGACTTCCGCACCCGAACCCGACGTTCAGGTCGACCGGCCCGGACACCGATGCTCGAGCCAAGATCATGATGATCGAGGCCCGCTCGACCCACCTAAGCCGGAAGGGCATCGGGCCGCCCGGATCCGGGTAGCGTGATCATTTGTGACCCCGACCATCCGGCCGTACGAAGCGCGCGACGCAGAGTCGACCTGGCAGGCGTACCGACGAGCGATCCACGACACCGCGTCCCGCGACTACAACCCGGCGCAGATCGCGGCGTGGGCGCCGGACTCGGTCGACCTGGTGGCCTGGAACGAGCGCCGGCTCGGCGCGCACACGTTCGTCGCAACGATCGACGACCGGGTGATCGGCTTCAGCGACGTGCTGCCGGACGGGCTGCTGGACATGCTGTTCGTCCATCCCGAGGCAGGCGGCCGCGGCGTCGCCCGCGCCCTGGTCGACACGGTGATCGGTAAGGCGCGCGAGCTGGGTCTGAGCCGACTGCACACCCACGCGAGCCGGACCGCCCGGCCGGCCTTCGAGCGGTTCGGCTTCGTGGTCGACCGGCCGAACCCGCAGAACTGGGTCGGCGGCCAGAACGTGCCCAACTACGACCTGCACCTCGACCTCGGCTGACCGGCCGGGGAGGAGCGACTCGGATTCGTCGGAACGAGCCCGTCGGCCGGTCCGGACCGGGATACTGAGCGGGCAGGGCAGCAGTCCGCTCGGCGACCGCGGGTCGGTCGCGGCGGCAGCCCGACCAGAACGCTCCGGAGAGGAACCACCGATGCCCCCAACCCCGGCCGTGCCGAACCTTCAAGATCAACTCAGTGGGGTGGTGCTCACCCCGGACAGCCCGGACTACGACCGGGCCCGCACGGTCTGGAACGCGATGGTGGATCGCCGGCCTCAGCTGATCGTGCGCTGCGCGAGTCCGGACGACGTGGTCGCCGCGATCCGGTACGGGCGCGAGCACGGCCTCGAGCTCGGCATCCGCTGTGGCGGCCACAGCATCGTCGGTCACTCCATCCCCGAGGACGGGCTGGTGATCGATCTGACCCCGATGAATCAGGTGACCGTCGATCCGGCGCAGCGCCGGGCCCGGGTCGCCGGCGGATCGCTGCTCGGGGCGCTCGACATCGCGTCCCAGCAACACGGCCTGGCCACCACGGCCGGCAACGTCTCGCACACCGGCGTCGGCGGCCTCACCCTCGGCGGCGGAATGGGCTGGCTGGCCCGGCAACACGGCCTGACCTGCGACAACGTCGTTTCGTTCGAGGTGGTCACGGCCGACGGCCGGACGGTGCGGGCGAGTGCGGCCGACAATCCCGAGCTCTACTGGGGGCTGCGCGGCGGCGGTGGCAACTTCGGCGTGGTGACCAACTTCGAGTTCCAGCTGCACGAGGTCTCCGGGCCGTCGCTGCAGGCCATCCTGACCTTCCCGCTGGACACCGCCGCGGCCGCCTTCCGCAACTGGCGCGATCTCGCCCTGACCGCGCCCCGGCAGGCCACGATGACGGCCTGGGTCGGCGACATCGACCGCGGGCCGGTGGTGAATCTGGGCTTCGTCTGGGTCGGTGCTGACGACACCGCCGCGGACGAGTGGCTGACCGCGCTCCGCTCGATCGGTCGTCCGATCGACGAGCTGGTGCGCCGGATGTCGTACCTGGACCTGCAGCAGATGGACGACTACGACCTCGAGGCGCCCTCGATGCGGCGCTACTGGAAGGGTCAGTACTGCCGCGAGCTGTCCGATGCGGCGATCGAGGCCTTCATCCTGCGCGGCTCGCCGGACGGCACGGACGAGGGCCTGCCCTACGCCAGCCTGCAGGCGTACGGCGGCGCGATCGCCGACGTGCCCGACGACGCCACCGCCTTCAGCCAGCGGAACACCTTCGTCGAGTTCGTCTCCTCCTCCCGCTGGGAGGATCCGGCCGAGGACGAGGCCCGGATCGCGGCCTCCCGTCGCTACGGAGTTTCGATGGCCCCGTACGCCAGCGGCTACTACGTGAACGCCCTCACCGACGAGGGCGCCGCCGGTGTCCAGGGCGCCTACAGCCCGGCGAAGCTGGTTCGGCTCACCGCCCTGAAGGACACCTGGGATCCCGACAACGTCTTCCACCTCAACCACAACATCGTGCCCACCCCGGCCGACGGAGCGGACACCGTGCGCAGCGCCAGTCGCTGGGGCTGAGGTCGTGGTGTTTACGTTCCCTGAGCTTGTCGAAGGGGCGGGCCCGATCGCGCAGTTGCTCCCGCAGAACTGGCACCGGCTCCAGTACCGCCGCTGAGATCGCCGAAATTTGTGTATCCGCTTCATTGAACTCCCCCAGATTTCCAGCCGGAGCACATACCCGGTATACCGAGGGAAGGGCTCTCTTGCTGGAGCCAAGAGCAGAACCATCGCGTCAACGGTGACAGCGGCAGCCGCTGGCGCGGCCAAGATCGTCGTAGATCGATCCGGCGATGTCCACTGCGAGAACACAAATCACAGATGTCTAGGGCCGAGTGACCTCGTAGGTGTCGGTCTTCTGCCAGGCGATAGCGGAGACGGCCTTGGCGACCTCGGGCCGGGGTTCGAGGCACCAATCAATCGGGATGCGAGGAACATATCCTCATCCATCGGAATTCACCAAGATCAAATAGAGAAGCCTCGACGCCTGCAATGGACCGGCCGCTTTGGGATCAGTACGTGCCGTGTCCGGCAACTTCAAAGCCTCGATCAGTACCGGGGTAACCGAGCCGATCTCCTGGTCACGATATAGACCATCGCACCCTCCGAGTTCTGCTTCGTTACGTCGGCAGCAGCACACCGAACCACGCGCACGGGCTCGGCACCATCCGGCGGCAGTGATCCGTTGTACCGCTCAACCGCTCAAGCGGCCGAACCAGCCCGGCCCCCGTCCAGTGGGCACCGTCCATCAACTAGCGTCCGAACCGACGGCGACAGCCGGCTGGGAAGCTGTTCCGGATCGACGGCACAATACGACGAGGCGGGAAACTGGTCCTGCAGTTCACCATGCAGTGCCGAGTCCTGTGAAGAAGGGAGACCCGATGAGCGTGCCGGCGGACACGATCCGATCTTTCGTCGAACGCCTCCAGCGTGACGTGGCCGCGGCCGAGCCGACGGCGATCATCGGCGTCTACGATCTCGCGGCCGGGCAGTGGATCGTTCAGCCCGACCGGCCGGCCGCACCGGAGGACTTCGGCGATGAGGGCTGGGTCGCCCGGATCCAAGGCTCGGACACACAGATCGATCCCGAGAGTGACGTACTGACCATGCTGGCCGACTTCGCCCATGATGCCGTGATCGATGAGACCGGGAAGTCCTGGCCCGATATCGATCATGGCGGGCAGACGGTGCACCTGGATCCGGCAGTCGTCGACGGCGAGGTTCGCTGGGCCCATCGCAGCGGAGTCGTGTGCGAGATCGGAGCCCTGCCAGGATGAACCGCACCACCGAGATTCTGCTGACCACAGTCGTGCCCGCTGCGCTGATCCTGATCGGGCTGGTGTCGATCAGCAGCATTCCGCGGATCGCCGAGGCGCCCGGTGCCGGCATCACAACAGCTGGCGTCGCGATGATCATCATCACTGGAACCCTGGCCGCGACTGTGTGCGTGCTCATCCTGGCCCGGCACCTCCGCCGCGGACGCGCCAGCAGCAACGACAACTAGAGGGTCCCGTGTCCGCACAGTTCCAGCAGTTCAACGTGGTGATCATGCGCCGCGGCGTCCAGGCGCTGCGGGACCCTCGCAACGGCAAGGCCGACCCGTGGTGAGACCGCCGGAGTGCGAGGTCTGCGGACGGAGTTGCCGCGACGTCCCGGACGGTCCGGACGACTTCTTCACCCTGGTACACGACAAGCTGTCACCGGCGGTGGAGGAGGCGCAGCGACGGCAGTACGAGCAGGGTTGGACCGGGCATCCACCGGGCGCCCGGTGGTTCTGTAAGGACCACATGCCGATCGCTGCGGCGGTGATCGTGAGCAACGGCCGGCTGCTGCTGGTCAAGCGGCGCGTCGAGGAGAGCGGCCTGTCGTGGCAGCTTCCGGCCGGCAAGCTCGAAGCCGGGGAAACCCTTGAAGATGCGGCTGTCCGGGAGACGGCCGAAGAGGTCGATCTGGAGGTCTCGGCCGTCGAGCTCCTTGGTGAGCGAGTCCATCCGGTCACAGGACGGCGGGTGGGGTACGTGGTGTGCGACATCATCAGCGGTGACGCCAAAGTCGCTGCCCCGGACGAGATTGATGATCTTGCATGGGCAGCACGCGAGGAGTTGAAAACCTATGTGCCGAACGGGTTCGCCCCGGTCGTCGAGGAGTATCTGATCGAGCGATTGTCCGCTTGAGCACCACCCGATCGTTCCGAAGCTGGTCGCCGAAGAACCGGAACTTGCGTCGCGCGTCAGACAGTCGTCGACGCCTACAACGCCGCCAGCTGAGCCACTGACACAATGGAGCGTCGGCGTCTACGGGAGACTCGGTGCCATGATCGTTGGCAACCGGACGCTGCACCGCCCGCAGAGCTGGCCAGCGCCACCATGAAATAGCAGAAGCCCCGCAGAAGCAGGGCTTCCGGCGGGGCCTCGCGGCCAACTGCTCAAGTCAGCTGGTGGGTTATGCCTCAAGTGTAGCTCCACCTGACCCTAGTAGCGTGTCGCCGCTAAGGGCGGTGGTATTTGGTGGATAGTGGCATCGAGCAGTCTTCCCCCTGCTGAAAGGTGCTTTTGATGCCTCGTCCGAAGGTGTATGTGGTTCGGTTGTCGGTGACCGATCGCGAGAAGTTGATCAAGGTGGTGTCGACCGGTCGTCATCCGGCGCAGGTGGTGCGGCGGTCTCGGATCCTGCTCGAGCTGGATGCCAATCATGGCCCGGTCGATGATCGAGCGGTGATCGCTGAGCGGCTCCGGGTTGGGGTGAACACGGTGCGCGGGGTCGCGAAGCGGTTCGTTGAGACCGGCGGTGACGTCACGGTCACGGTGAGTCGGAAACCGCGGGAGTCGCCGCCGGTGCCGTCGATCATCACCGGTGAGGTGGAGGCCCGGCTGATCGCTTTGGCCTGCACGTCCCCGCCTAAGGGTTACGCTCGCTGGTCGTTGCGGCTGCTGGAGGACCGGGTCGCGGCGTTGACGGATCTGCCCGACCTGGATCACTCCACGATCGGGCGGGTGTTAAAAAAACGGAACTGCGTCCTCATCTGAAGAAGTGCTGGACGATCCCGCCGAGAGCCAACGCCGAGTTCGCTGCCCGGATGGAGGACATCCTCGCGGTCTATGCCCGACCCTACGATCCCGGCTGTCCGGTCGTTTGTATGGACGAAAAGCCCTACCAGCTCCTCGGCCACGTCCGCGAACCGGTCCCGGCCCTGCCGGGCAGGGACCGGTTGGAAGACAACGAATACGTTCGAGGCGGGACCTGCTCCATCTTCGTCTGGGTCGAGCCGCTCCGCGGCTGGCGACGAGTCGATGCACAGCCGCGGCGCACCAAGATCGACTGGGCCCACCAGGTCGAGCGCCTGCTGACCACCGACTACCCGGACGCGGACAAGATCATCTTGGTGATGGACAACCTCAACACCCATAGCATCGGCTCACTGTATGAGGCATTCGATCCCGAGCATGCGTTCGCACTGGCCCAGCGGCTGGAGATCCACCACACCCCGAAACACGGCTCCTGGCTCAACATCGCAGAGATCGAACTTTCATGCCTGACCCGGCAATGCCTCGACCGCCGAATCGGCGACCTCGACCTCCTCAACACCGAACTCGCCGCTTGGCAACACGCCACCAACCAAGATCAACGCCAGGTTGACTGGCAATTCACCACCACCGACGCCCGGATCAAGCTCCGCCACCTATACCCACAGAATTAGACGCGACACACTACTAGATAGCCCCACCCGGCTTTAGATAGCCCCACCGGCCCTACGGCGTCGTCGGCCTTGGGGTAGGCCTCGGGAGGACGCCGAGCCCGGACATGGTGCCTTCGCCCTCCGCTGACGCCCACAGAAAGCTGAAGGCCCGGGCAGCCGTACACCTCACGTCTTCGCTGGTCTTTGATCATCGTTCCGAGGGTCTGTTTGGTGTTCTGCGGGCTGATATGAGGCGCGAGCGCGGCCTCGACTGCCTTGATCGACTCGCTGTAGGCCTTGACGGGGTCCTGGTGGCGCCCGTACGCCTCGTTCCAAGCGTTCGTGAGATGATCGCCAGCCGAGCCGCCGGCAGCATTGACGGCCTCTGCGACGAGTTCCTTCACACCGGGCGAGACCCGGGTCTCCAGCCCGTTACCGGCTGCATTCACGGTGTAGGCAGAGTGGGCGGTGTCGAACAGCCACCTCAGGTTCTGGGCAGAGCCGGAGTCATCGTCCGGATCCGGATCGTCGTCGAGGTCGTAATAATCGATCTCCAGCAGGGTTCTCGACGACGTCGAGCATGAGCTCGCGGTCCTGCCTGCAGAGATCCTTCAGATTCGCCATCTGCACAGAAAAGCCGTCACTTCCAAGGGAGATCCGGCGATCCATGCTGACTGCGCGGAGAAGTTTCCGTAGCCGTGACGTTGGTCGGGAGCGATGCGAGCCCAGATCCACTCCCACAGCTGTTCGAACAGGTGCGCCGGCACGTCATCGTACGGCTCCTCCAACGCGCGCTGTGCTCGACGTCGACCCGGCATCCATGGCACACGAGCAGCGTAGGCGGTCGTGCCGGACTGGATGTTGCGTTCGGCGTCGCCGACGTCTAGCGCACGGTGTCGACCGCGGATAGGAAGGCGCCGATCCAGGCCAAGTCGGCCTCGACGTCGGCTCGGAGAATCTCGGAACGGCTGATCTTCTGCGGGCGTACGAGGCGTCTCAGGTCACCCTCGTGCACGATCTGGTTGCGCCGATGGCTCAGTGCGTTCAGCTTGCCGCTGACGGAGCCGTGGCTCTGCGGTGGTGTCATATTCCGCCCGGCCTTCGTGATCCCCCGACTAATGCCCAAGAGGTTGAATCCCAACTCCCACTGCCTCGCGGTTTGAAAGGTCATGGTCAGCAGCTTCTCGTTCAGGACATTCCGTGCTCGGACGATCGGGCGATCACGAGCACTTCGACGCCGGGCGTCAACGGACGCATTCCCCATCGCCACAAGGTCTCCGAACGGAACGTCAAGATCGTATAGCTTGCTCGAGAGGTCACTGAGATCCGCGTTTCGGATCGACCAGTGCATCCACGTATCTAGAGCTGCAACTCCCGTAGCGATCGCCTGGCGGCGACAGTCCTCCTCGAGGAGAGTTGCCCTCTTGGTCCCGCGGTCGAGGGTGAGCAGCCCGTTCGCACGGGCTAGGACGTCTTGGGCGGCTTGCAGGGGTGTTACCGGCATGCCAAAGATGATCGCTGACTGCGCACCGAAATCGGTCGTTAGCGGTGACCCCGAGCGTCGACCGCTGACCGACGCCACGCCGATGAGATCGGTCATCGAACTGGTCACCGAAGCTCCGACCATGATGTCCTTCTTGAAGGCCCGGGAACTCCTATCGAGTCCGGCTAGAGAGGTCGGCGTAAAGCCCCATGTGGTCGCTGGCCCAGACGCCGTCCACGGCCTGGTGGAAGATCACTCCACAGTCATCGACGGTGAGGCGGGGTCCGTGGTCGTCGCAGCTGATGAAGATGTAGTCGATGCGGCGGTCGATGTCGCTTCCCCAGCGGAGTGCTTTCATCGCGTTCACGTTGCTGAAGGTGTGGCCGGGATCGTGAGGGTGCCGAAGCTGCCAAGCGTCTCGAAAGCCGACGCTGATGTCGTGCAGGGACTGCCGGCCGGCCCAGAACCGGACGCTGGCGGCCTCGGGCTCGGCATCAAAGTCGCCGGCGAGGATGACTGGCAACTCGCGTCCGGCAAGGACGTCGGCGATGAATCGGGCCATCGCTACTGCTGCACGTTCACGCTCAAGTTCGTGCCCCGGCCGCCAGGTCGGCTTGTGATTGACCATGAGCAGTGGACCAAAAGGACTGGGCGTATCGATTTCTACCACCGAGCTCCGGCCGGCGAACTCGGTGGGGACCAGTCGGTCAGTCGACGGCAACCCAGTCTCGTGCACCGCCGTGATCGGCCAGCGGCTGGCGATCGAACAGCCGGTCCCGTTCGTTTGGCGTCCGCCTTGGTGCACGACCTGGTAACCGTCCAACAGATCCTGCACCTGGTCATACTCGGCTGTGATGACCGACTCCTGGAGGGCGACGATGTCGGGCCGCAGCTCCGCCAGCCCGGTTCGAAGTACCTCTCGGCGTCGACGCCACTCACCATGGCGGCCACAGATGTTCATCGTCACGATTCGCACAAGTCCGACTCCTCTCGCTTGCTACCTCTGACCCAGGTACCCACCTTCACCCTTGGCCACGTGACGGCCGGTGTGTTTCGGGTACTCAACCTGCCATGACCTTGCGTGTGATGATGCAGAACCCCGAGGCCCTGTTCGGCGACTGGCCACGGCGGCGGGAGGTGCTCGCAACCGGGTTCGGACAGGTACAACCGGATCTCGTCGCGTTCGTCGAGACGGTCGTGACCGGTGACTATGACCAGCCGCGCGACCTGCTCGACCCGGGCTATCACCTGGCGCACCAGGAGGAGAGAGGTGGCAACGGCGCGGGGATCACCATCGCCAGTCGTTGGCCGATTGGTGAGGTTCACCAGTTCGATCTGCACGTAAGCCCTGCTGTCGATCCAGACTTTCCGGCGACGACGGTGGCGGCTGAGATCGAGGTGCCCGGGCCGGTGGGGCGTGTCTTGTTCGCGGCGACCAATCCGAGTTGGCAGCTGCCGCTGGAGCATGAGCGGCAGTTGCAGGCGGTGGCGTCGGCCCGGTTCCTCGAGGAGCTGGCCGGTGATCGGCACGTCGTTCTGACGGGAGATTTCGATGCCACGCCGGAGGCAACGAGCATGCAGTTCTGGCGCGGGTTGCAGGCTCTGGACGGCCTGAGCGTCTGCTATCGCGACGCGTGGGAGACCGTCCATCCGGGGACGCCGGGTCACACCTTCACCCGAGCGAACCAGCGTGTTGCTGAAGGCGCGGTGGCCTGGGACGTTGGCCGGAGGATCGACTACATCATGGTGCGCTGCAACGACCGCGGGCCCACTTTGGATGTGACCGCTTGTACCCGGGTCTTCGATCATGCAGTCGACGACGTGTGGGCCAGTGATCATTTCGGCGTGGTCGCCGACTTCGAGCCGCACCGACCACACGACGCCGAATGACCAGACCTCTGTCGGTTGATCTTGAGATGCATGTTGTCTCCGATCGCTTCGACGGATCACCTGATCGGCCGGGTGAGCATGCCCTACCGTCCTCGACTGGTTCAGAAACGGTCGTTAATGTGGCCCCGCCGGCGCGATCAGCTGGTCCGCCCGACTACGCGTGTGAACTGTCACCGAAACCCATCGTCGGAACGGTCGAGTCCGCCGACGGTGTGGGTCAGGTGACGTCCGTCGGTGCCGATTTGGATACAGCGCCAGCGGCCGTCGGCGCTAGACCCAGCTCCTGTCGGAATGGTGCCGGCTCGCGCGACTCCGAGGGCGACTGTGTGGCGTCAGGTGAAGTCGACGAAGAAGGCTCCGCAGCCGAGGGCGGTGGCGTGGAGGTGTCCGCTGAATCCGAGGTCTCCGGCTGGGCCGAGGAGGTGTCCGCTGAACCCGGAGTTTCCGGGTGGGCCGAGCTGGAGCCGGCCGGGTTCTGAGACTTGATCATCAGGTCGATCGTGATGATCCCTATGACCAAGGCCGCCACGACGCCGAGCGCAGTCAGGAGCACACCGGTTCGAGTCCAATGCCCGCTGTCAGATCGAAACCATCCCACGAATCCCCACCTGATACGTCGCGTCTGCGCGAGACGGCATTGAGCAAAGGGTAGAGGCCGAATCGTGAATGTGCGATGCCCTTGGATCAACGGTCCGGAACCTGACCGCCGAGTATCACCTTGGCCCTTCGACAAGCTCAGGGAACGAACACCCAAACGTCCCCATCAGTCGGACAGGCGTTGCTGCAGGCCGTCCAGCATCAACTGCAGGCCGTAGTCGAAGTAGTCGTCCTGGAGTTGCCGCGGGGACTTGTCCTCGTTGGCGCGCAGGCTTTCGACGACCAGCGGGTGCGCGTCGGCGGTGCCCTCGACCGCCTGCTTCAGGCTGTCCCGCCAGGCGTCCTCGCTCTGCCCGCTCTGCTCCCGCAGCGACTGGTAGGCGACTTCGCTGGTCGCCATCCCGGTGACGTAGGCGACCAGGGCGCTCATCGCCAGGTCGGCGCCGGCGGCGTCCAGGCCGGCCGAGCTGAAGACCGCCAGCAGCCGTTCGGACTGCCGACCGAGGTTCGGGCCGAGCCGGGCCAGCCCGACCTGGCCGAGGACCGACACCACCCACGGATGCCGGAGCGCCATCGCGCGCAGGCTGCCCGCGGCGGCCACCACAGCGGGCCGCCAACCGTCCGGGCCGGGGGGCCCGGGCACCTCGAGCTCCCCGTAGACCTCGTCGACCACCAGCTCGATCAACTCGTCCTTGTTGGCCACGTGCCGATACAGGGAGGCCGCTCCGGCATCCAGCCGAGCGCCGAGGGTACGCATGCTCAGTGCGCCGAGGCCCTCCTCGTCCAGCAGCCGGAGCGCGGCAGCGACGATCTGCTGCTGGCTGAGGGCCGGGCGGTCGCGGCCGGTGCGCCGGGTCCGGGTCCAGACGGACGGGACCGGCGCCGGCTCGGTGCGGTCGGTGCTGGGCACGGCTCTCCTCATCGGTGCTGGGCTGCGCGACATCGTACGCGCTTGCGCACAGTGGTCGCGTATGCGTACAGTGTTCGCAGAAACGGAACAACGTTCGCATCAAGACCGAGGAGAATCCCATGAGCACCGACTTCGATCATGACCACTGGCAGGGCCGGTTCGACACGCTGCGCCAGGCCCACCACGTGCCGGGCGCCGCCCTGGCCGTCCTGGTCGACGGCGAGCTGCACGAACTGGCCAGCGGCGTGCTGCATCGCGGCACCGGCGTCCCGGTCACCCCGGACGCGGTGTTCCAGTCCGGCTCGGTGGCCAAGGTCTACACCGCGACGATGATCATGAAGCTGGTCGACGACGGCCGGCTCGAGCTGGATGCTCGGGTCGTCGACGTGCTGCCCGAGTTCGGCACGCCCGACCCGGCGGCGACGAAGTTGATCACCGTGCGCCAGCTGCTGTCGCACACCGGTGGCGTCACCAACGACTTCAACCTGGACACCGGCCGGGGCGACGACTGCCTGCAGAAGTACGTCGCCGCCGCCCGCGAGGTGCCGCTCGATCTACCGCCCGGCACGGCGATCTCGTACGGCAGCCTCGGCTATGTCGTGCTCGGCCGGCTGGTCGAGGTGATCACCGGCGGCACCTGGGACCAGGCCCTGAAGGATTTGATCTTCACCCCGCTCGGCCTGCAGCGGTCAATGTCGCTGCCCGAAGAGGCGCTGGCCTTCCCGACCGCGATGAGTCACCTCGGTGAGCCGGGGGTGGAGCCGGACCCGGCGCCGCACTGGGGCCTCATTCCGCGGGCTTTCGGACCGGCGGCCCAGGTCCTGGTCTCGGCCGGCGACATGGTCCGGCTGGCCGGGCTGCATCTGAACGACGGCGTGGCTCCCGACGGCAGTCGGCTGCTCAGCGCGGAGACCGTCGCCGCGATGCAACGGCCCGAGGCCGAGACAGCGGACCGCTGGACCGTCAGCGCCGACGCCTGGGGCCTCGGCTGGACCCTGTACGACTGGGCCGGCGTCCGCGGATTCGGTCACGACGGGGCCGCGATCGGTCAGTACGCCTACCTGCGGGCCTTCCCCGAGGCCGGCCTGGCGATCGCCGTCACCACCAACGGCGGCGGCGCCCGGCAGCTCTACTCGGACCTGTTCCGGGAGTTGGTGGCCGAGCTCGGCGGGATCACCATGCCGCCTCCCTTCGCCGTGCCCGACCCGGTGCCGGCGGTCGACCTGACCCCGTACCTCGGCACCTATCGCCGGGAGGGCGTGGACATCACGATCACCGACGACGCTGCCGGCCCGAGGATCCGGTACGAGTTCACCGGCACCATGGCCCACCTGTCGCCGCCGATCGAGGGCCAACTGTTCGCGGTCAGCGACGGCGTCTTCGGCGCGGACGGCGCCGGCCCGTCGTTCAGCGAGGGCCTGATGCCGGTCGTCTTCAGCCGGATCGACGGCGAGCTCTACTGCATCGTCGGCATGCGGGTCACCCCCAAGATCGCCTGACCAGCGCAGTGGCACCTATTTCCGGGTCGAGCGGGCGTAGAATTCCGATGGTGCGAAGGGAGATCGCCGTGCCCGGAACGAAGCAGGACGCCGTGCGCCGTCGGCGCGCGATCGCCGATGCGCGGCGCACGTCGGAGCTCGAAGGCTCCCGCAGCACGGACGAGACCCGGGCCGACCAGGACGCCTACGTCCGCGGCGAGATCGACATCGATCAACTCGGCCAGCGGGTCCGGGCCCGCTACGGGCTCGCTTGAGCCGGACGGCTCCCTGGGCGGTCGACGACGACGAGGCCCGCTGGTACGGCTATCTGATCCCGCCCGATCACCGGGTGCTCCGGAACCTGATCGGCGCGACCACCGACGAAGCGCTGCGGGCCGCGGAGAACGACCTGTTGGAGTATCGGCTCGCCGAACTCCGCGAGCATCCGGAGTTGGTGCCCCGCAGCTACGACCTGGAGCACCTCAAGGGTCTGCACCGTCAGCTCTTCCAGGACGTCTACGACTGGGCCGGCGAGTTGCGCACCGTCGGCCTGGCCAAGGGTGACGGCGACTCGTTCGCCCCGCCGCTGCAGATCCCGCAGCCGGTGGTCAGCGCCGCGGAGCGGATCGTGGCGAGTGATCTGCTGCGCCGGGTTTCCGCGCCCCGGCTGGCCGCCGAGCTCGCGTCCCTCTACGACTTCCTCAACTTCGCGCACCCTTTCCGCGAAGGCAACGGCCGGACCCAGCGGGAGTTCTTCGCGCAGTTGCTGGCCGAGTCCGGCCGCGGCCTGGCCTGGAGCCGGATCGAGATGAGCGAGTTACACCACGCCTGTCATGTCGCCCGCAACCAGCTCGAGCTGGCCCCGCTGACGGCGATCTTCACCTCGATCGTGACCGACCGGCCCAGCTACTGACGGGCCGGCCGGCTCAACCGCGACTCAGGTGTAGAGGTTGTACGCGTCGTTGGCGTACGCGATCCGGCGGTCGGTGTGGCAGGTGCCGCAGCCCTCGTACTTGTCCTGGAACGCGATCACCGCGGCATCGATCGTCGTCGCGGCCCGCAGTTGCGGCAGCCCGTAGTAGGAGAACTGGGTCAGCTCGTACCAGATGAAGTCGAGCTGGACCTGCAGTCCGTAGCGGTCCACGCCGGCGTTGTTGGCGAACTCGACCAGGTTGTCGCCGGGGTAGGTGTCCCAGCGGCCGCCCGCACTCCACTGCGCCAGGCCGCGCCCCGGGCCGCCGCCGATCTGGTGGATGGTCGGATCCATCATCGACTCCTGGTCGAGGTTGCCGATCACTCCAGCGGCCTGGACCGTGCTCAGGCCCTTGCCGACGAAGTAGTTGAACGCGACTTCCTCGTTGGCGCGGATGATGTCCGCGGCCTGGACGGGTGGCGCCGGTTGCGCGGACGCGGCCGGTGCCGCGACGGCGGTGCCGATCAGGGCCAGCACGAAGGCGCCGGCCACGGCGAGAGAGCGGAATCGGAAGTTGATACGTCGTCCGTGGGGCATTGGGGGACCTCCTGGTCGTCGTCGTTGAGCTGCCCCCGAGTGCCCGTTATCCCTCCGTGATCCGATTTCGATCCTGCCAGGTCGGTCACGAATTGTCGAGACCTGGTCGGCGCCTGGAGGATTTTTACCTGCCGTTTACCTCGTTGATCAGAGAAGCTGGAGGATCGCGTCGGCGATCAGTCGGTGACCGTGCTCGTTCGGGTGGTTGACGTGGGACATCAGGTCGGCCAGGTCGGTGCCGCCCGCGACGGCGGCGAGGAACGCGGTCGTGCTGTCGGCGACCGGCAGCCCGTGCTGCGCGGCCAGTCCGCGGACCTGATCGGCGTGCCGGGCGAGGTCGTCGGCCGGATCCGCCAGGTCCGAGCGGAGGTCTCCCGTCGGGGTGAGCAGCACCACCCTGGTGCCCGCGTCGCCGGCCCGGGTGATCATCGCGGTCCAGGCCGCGGCGGCCCGCTCCAGCCCGATCGACCGGTCGTTCAACGCGTAATCGAGGAACAGCAGGTCCGGCCGGTGGTCGAGCACGGCGGCGAACCGCTCCACGCCCTGGGCCGAGTGCTCGCCGCCGATGGCGGTGACGATCGCGTTGATCACCGCGTACGGGAAGCGCCGCTGCAACCCGTCCTGCACCAGCCGGGGGTAGGCCTGGTGGACCCGGACCTCCGGGGTGTCGAAGTAGCCGGCCGGGACGCTGTGGCCGTGGAAGACCAGATTGATCGTCCGATTGCCCGGCCACTCCCGGGTGAGGGCCTCGCGGATGGGGTCCAGGTAGCCGGTCGACATGCCGAGGTCCCTTCGGTGGTTGGGTCAGTGGAACGTCAGTAGGTGAGGATTGACTCGTCTGACCGAACGATGCCGTACTCACCCCGAGCCCTGCGAGGAGCCCCGTGTATCCGTTGGCCTTTCCGATCGGACCAGTCGAACTGATCATCATCCTGGTGATCCTGACGCCGATCGTTGTCGGGATCGTCGTGCTGATCAAGGTCGCCCGAGGCGGTCGCGGACCTGCCGTACCGCCGCCGGTGCCGGGCGGGCAGCATCCGCCGCAGAACATGGCGCCGCAGAACTGGGCACCTCAGCACGGTGCGCCGCAGCACGGTGCGCCTCAATATGGGCAACCCCAATACGGGGCACCTCAGTACGGGCAACCCCAGCAAGGACGTCCCCAGGCCGGGGTGCCGCCGCACGGCGCGGTGCCGAACGGTCCGCAGCAGTCGCGGCCCGCCGGCCCGACCTCCGGGCACCCGCCCGTCCCGCCCGCTCCGGGCCCTCAGGAGTAGCCGAGGAAAGTTGAGCGGATCACGCTCAACCATGTTGAACCGCACGCTCCCACGGCCTAAAGTTGAGCCCGGAAGACTCAACTAGGTCGTTCTCAGGAGTACAGCCCGCGTATGGACACGAACAAACTCACCACCAAAAGCCGCGACGCGATCTCGGCCGCGCTGCGCAACGCGCTGACCTCGGGCAACCCCAACGCCGAACCGCAGCACCTGTTACACGGACTGCTGATGGTGCCGGAGAACACGGTCGGCCCACTGCTCGCCTCCGTCGGCGCCGATCCGCAGGTGGTCGACGCGGCCGCCCGCGGGGCGATCGCGAAGCTGCCGTCGGCCAGCGGGTCGTCGGTCAGCCAGCCGCAGCTGTCCGGCGCGTTGGCGCGGGTGCTGGCGGACGCGGAGAACCGGGCGGAGCAGCTCGGCGACTCCTTCGTCGCCACCGAGCACCTGCTGATCTCGCTCGCCGCGATCGATTCGGACGCGAAGAAGATCCTCACCGATCTCAAGGTGTCTGCGGAGAAGCTGACCATCGCGTTCAACGAGAGCCGGGGCAGCAAGCGGGTGACCAGCCCGGAGGCGGAGGGTACGTCCTCGGCGCTGGAGCAGTACGGCGTCGACCTGACCGAGAGCGCCCGCGAGGGCAAGCTCGACCCGGTGATCGGCCGGGACGCCGAGATCCGCCGGGTGGTCCAGGTGCTGGCCCGGCGGACCAAGAACAACCCGGTGCTGATCGGCGAGCCCGGGGTCGGCAAGACCGCCGTGGTCGAGGGTCTGGCCCAGCGGCTGGTCGCCGGCGACGTGCCGGACTCGCTGAAGGGCCGTCGGCTGGTCTCGCTCGACCTGTCCTCGATGGTCGCCGGGGCCAAGTATCGCGGCGAGTTCGAGGAGCGGCTGAAGGCCGTGCTGAACGAGATCCGCGATGCCGAGGGTCAGATCATCACCTTCATCGACGAGCTGCACACGGTGGTCGGTGCGGGCGCCACCGGCGACTCCTCGATGGACGCCGGCAACATGCTGAAGCCGATGCTGGCCCGGGGCGAGCTGCGGATGATCGGCGCCACCACGCTGGATGAGTTCCGGGAGCGGATCGAGAAGGATCCCGCCCTGGAGCGCCGGTTCCAGCAGGTCTTCGTCGGTGAGCCCAGTGTCGAGGACACGATCGCGATCCTGCGCGGCCTGCGGGAGCGGTACGAGGCGCACCACAAGGTGGCGATCACCGACACCGCGCTGGTCGCCGCCGCGTCGCTGTCGCACCGCTACATCACCTCCCGGCAATTGCCGGACAAGGCGATCGACCTGATCGACGAGGCCGCCTCCCGGCTGCGGATGGAGATCGACTCCTCGCCGGAGGAGATTGATCAACTTCGGCGCGGCGTGGAGCGGATGAAGATGCAGCAGTTCGCGCTGGAGAAGGAGACCGATCCGGGCAGTGCCGACCGGCTGCAGCGGCTGCGCGAGGAGCTGGTCGATGCCGAGGAAAACCTGCGTGGGTTGGAAACCCGGTGGGAGTCGGAGAAGAAGGACCTGAACCGGGTCGGCGAGCTGAAGGAGAAGATCGACGAGCTCCGCGGCGTCGCCGACCGGGCGCTGCGGGACGGTGATCTGGTCCGGGCCAGCGAGATCAACTACGGCGAGATCCCTGCCCTGGAAAAGGAACTGGAGTCCGCCAGCGAGGCCGAGAAGCTGACCAAGCCGATGGTCTCCGAAGAGGTCGGCGCGTCCGACGTCGCCGAGGTGGTGTCCAGCTGGACCGGGATCCCGGTCGGCCGGCTGCTGGAGGGCGAGAGCGAGAAGCTGCTGCAGATGGAAGACCGGCTGGGCGAACGGCTGATCGGCCAGCGGAAGGCGGTCCGCGCGGTCGCCGACGCGGTCCGGCGCTCCCGGGCCGGCATCTCCGACCCGAACCGGCCCACCGGCTCGTTCCTGTTCCTCGGCCCGACCGGCGTCGGCAAGACCGAGCTGGCCAAGTCACTGGCCGAGTTCCTCTTCGACGACGAGCATTCCATGATCAGGATCGATATGAGCGAGTACTCCGAGAAGCACTCGGTGGCCCGCCTGGTCGGTGCCCCGCCCGGCTACATCGGGTACGAGGAGGGTGGCCAGCTGACCGAATCGGTCCGCCGCCGGCCGTACTCGGTGATCTTGCTGGACGAAGTGGAGAAGGCGCACGCCGAGGTCTTCGACATCCTGCTGCAGGTGCTCGACGACGGCCGGTTGACCGACGGCCAGGGCCGGACCGTCGACTTCCGGAACGTGATCTTGATCCTCACCTCCAACCTGGGATCCCAGTTCCTGGCCGACCAGACCCTGGACGCCGACTCCAAGCGGAACGCCGTGATGGGCATCGTCCGGGGATCGTTCAAGCCGGAGTTCCTGAACCGGTTGGACGAGGTCGTGCTCTTCGATGCCCTCGGCACCGAGGATCTGGCCAAGATCGTCGAGATCAACCTGCGCCGGCTGAACGAGCGGCTGGCCGACCGCCGGATCGCCGTCGAGGCGACGCAGGGCGCGAAGGACTGGCTGGCCATGACCGGCTTCGACCCGGTCTACGGCGCCCGGCCACTGCGCCGGCTGATCCAGTCGACGATCGAAGATCAACTGGCCCGCCGGGTGCTGGCCGGCGAGATCGGCGACGGCGACACCATCTCCTTCGACGTCGACGACTCGAGCGACGGCCTGGTGATCACCGAAGCCAAACCGGTGCTGACCACCTGAGGTGATCGTCCCGTGACCTGTCGAGGGACGTAAGCGGTTACGCTCCCTGAGCCTGTCGAAGGGCCAGGAAGGCGTTCGCTCCCTGAGCCGGTCGAAGGGCAGGCCCGATGCGGCCCCGGCCCGAGATGAGTCTGAGGAAGCAACTGCCTGCCCTTCGACCGGCTCAGGGAACGAACACCCTGCTCGACGGGTGCCGTACGCAGGAACTGCTTCGATCCCCCGGGGTCCGCTGGCGCGCCGGACGTGAAGATCATTTCCCTTCGGAGCCGGGCGGGACAGCCTCTGCCGCTGACGTCAGATCAGTGTCCAGCTTGATCAGCCGTAGCAGGGTCGAGCCCGGGCGGGTGACGAGGAGCAGGTCCGGGTCCACGAGTTGCACCGCTCCGGTGAGTTCCGGCGACCTCGGCTTGCCGGTCGGGTCGTAGGCCCGGGTCTTGCCGGAGGTGCTGCTGACCCACACGTAATCGCCCCAGCCGAGCCTGGCCGCGATCACATCGTCGGGCAGTGTCGTGCCACCGACCACGAACTCTCCGTCGAGGTCGAGGCACTGGAGTTTCCGTCCCGCCGGCGAGCCGTTCGGGCTCGAGCCGGACACCACCCGCCAGGCCATCGGGCCGGCCAACGACGGCGCGATCCAGCCGTTGCCGCCCGACGATACCGGCGGCAGGGGATGGGTGTCGCCGGAGTCGCCGGCGACCCAGAACTGGTGCGCTGTCGACGTGTCCCTGCCGGAGCCGCCGACTTCGGTGGCGATCGCATCCTGGCCGCTGACGCTGCTCCACCGCACGCTGGTCCCGGCCGGCATCGACCACAGTCTCTTCCCGAGCACGGCGTCCACCCCGACCGGGACGCCGCCGGTCGCGCCCCGAAGCGACGATCGCTCCAGCCCGATCATGATGTCACCGGCGAGCACCGTCTCGGCTGCGAATCCGTCGAGCCGCCACCGCTCCCGGCCGGTCGCCGAGTCGTAGGCGATCGTCCTCGGCTGTCGTTCCGGCGACTCCCACTCCAGGTCGGAGAAGTAGTTCCCGGCGACACCGACCGTGGCCAGTACGGTCGACGAGGTGGCAGCCACGACCTCGATCGACTGGAACCCGGAGGTCTGGGGTCGATCGGCTCGCGGGGCGGCAGTGCGGATCGGCGCGGTGTGCCAGACCTGACTCCGGTCGGCGAGGGAGAAACCGACCAGACCCTGTTCCCGATAGGGCTTCGATTCCTCCGCCGGGCACCGATGGCCGCCGTCCCGACACGGCGCGAGTTGGTACGGCAGGATCAGCACTCCGCCGGTGTCCCGGTCCACCGCCCAGCCGGCGAGCTTGGTGAGCCGAGCCGTCGGGCGGGCCGTGGCATCGAGCGTGAACTCCCGAGGCAACTGGCCGGCACGCCAACGGACCGTTCCACGACCGGAATCGATCACCACCGACTCCTCGTCGCTCCGCTCCCTACCCCACCCGGTGATCACCAACGAGTCCTCGATCATCTTGGCACTGCTGAGGTCGGCGATCGGCTGGTCGGCGCGCTGCCAGAGCTCGGTCAGCTCGAGCGGCGGCTCCACCAGCCCGCCGTAGCGCTTCGGGACCGGCGGCGATTCGGGCTCCGCCGGGGCAGCAGAAGCCGGGCTCGGGCTGGGAACCGGCGGCGGCGCCGGAGCACAGCCGGCCAGCACCAAGATCGCGCTGAGCGCGATGATCATGAGGCGCACCGGTGGCCGCAGCGCGGTCCTGACGAAGGTCCTGGGCATGCCACCGCTTCCATGATCATCTCGCACCCGCCGATGTGACGCTGTCAGCACCCTAGGAATCCGGCGGGCGATTCGGCCAGCGAGCGGCGGCGACAAATGCCAATGCGCCCATTGCGATTGCACATGCCGGCCCGGCGTGCCCAGCTGCTACGGCGTCGGCGACTCGGGCGGCGGCGGCCGGTGGGTTCGGAACTGGATCAGGGCACTCGGCGACACCAGCCGCGGCTCACCGGACGTGTCGGCGAAGGTGTCCGACGGCCAGTCATAGCGGTGGCTTCCCCAGAAGTCGGTGCGCAGTCCCGGCCGGACGATGATCAGCTCGACCATCACGTCGTCGAGCTCGAAGGCCCGCTTGTGCGGGAACCGCTTCTCCTCGATCTCATCGACCGCCCCTGCTCGCAGGAAGGCATCGACCTGGGCGAAGTCGTCGGCCGGATACAACAGGTCGACGTCGTGATGATCGCGCGGCGGGGTCATGCGGTGCAGCTCCTCGGCCCAGCCGCCCGCCAGCCAGGTGTCGACACCCTGCGACCCGAGGAGCTTGATGGCCCGCCGGACCAGGCCAAGATCATTCCCCATCGGTGCACGGTAGCCGTGGACCACCTGGACCAGTTGATCGGAACGCTCGGCGCCACGAGCCTGGGGGAGCTCAGAGGTCGAGCGGTCGGAGGTGGGTGTAGCTGAGGTCGGCGTCGGCCCAGGCGACGCGATCGTCGATCCGGCGGGTGAGCTTGTACTGGATCGGCTCGAATCCGCGGCTGCGCCAGAACGGGTCACTGGTCGGATTCTGTGACGTCCACTCCACGGTGCAGTAGCGATAGCCGAGTCGGGCCGCCCAGTCCATCGCGAACGCGAGCATCGCCGTCCCGCGACCCCGGTGCCGGCCGTCTGCGGCGACGCCGGCGATACCGATCGTCACCGTGTCGAGAAAGTGGGCGTCGCTGTGCAACTGCAGGAACCCGCCCAGGGAGTCACCGAGGTCGACCACGGCGACCAGGGAACGGTCGTCGCTGATCCCGTCCCGGAACCCGTGGCGGAGCTGATCATGATCGGACAGCGCGGGACGTAGCATCGGCGACTCGGCGTGGAACCGGGTGAGCTCGACGGCGAGGTCGACCATCGCGTCAAGATCGGCGACTCCGGCTTCCCGGACGTGTGGACCGTCCGGCACCTCGACCGGCCGTACGCACTGCACGCCTTTGACCTGATCAACACCGAAGCCCAGTTCGAACCAGGTGGTGATGGCTGACCGGTCGTCCACCCGGACGGCGATGGTGTGGCTGAACCCGCCGATCCGGGTGAGCTCGCCGGCGATCCGGGTGTACAGCCGGCGGTAGATCTCGCGGCGCTGATCCGCTCGGCTGGCGTGGAGCGGTGGCTTGATCCGAGCGGTCTGACCGGGCGGTCGGGGCGGCAGGGCGGCGAGGAAGCCGACGAGTCGTCCCTCGCTCAGTGCCGCGACCGCCGGTGCTGTCAGCACCGGCTCGAGGCTGAGCCGGGCCACTTCGAGGTCCTGCAGAGCGGCGACACAGCCGGTGGCGTGCGGTGGGCTGTGCGCGTCGCTGAGCAGCGCGGCTGCCGGGTCGAGGAGGTCCGGCGTCATCGGCGCGAGATCGATCACTGCGCCACTCTCGCAGGTCGGGCGCCGTTGCGCGGCAGCCGTGCCTCGGTCCTGCCGGGTATTCGGCGGCCAGGGCCCAGGGGTGTCGTCGCGTTCACCGGTGATGATCAAGGTCGGGGGTACGCGTGGGGCGGAACTGGAACCGAAGATCATCCCCCATCGCCGCGGCCGGCGGTGTGCAGGATCCGGAGTGCGCTGAGGGTGATCATTTCATTCGGGGCCTTCGGCGCGCCCCAGTCCACGACCGCGTGCTGGTGCCGGAACCGGCTTTCGGGAGGCTTCCACCATTGCTGGTCGGCCGCCCACCGGCCGTCCGGGCGGCGCTTTCGTTCCAGCAACGCCAAGCCGCCGCAGGCCCGTGGATCGTCGATCCGCCCGATTCGGGCCAGGAATCTCAGCACCGAGAGAAGGTCGTAGTGCCAGGTCGACGGATAGCTGAGCTTCACCCAGCGCGAGTTGATCACCTGACCGACCGGTGGCGGTTTGGGCCGAAACCGGCTGGGGACTCCGCTGCCGAGGCTGTACACCAGGTGATGCTCGAGGAACAGCTCGGCGGCCCGGTCGGCGGCCTCGGCGGCGGTGGTGTCTCCGGTCGCGTCGGCGTACTCGTGCAATCCCCACGCCGGCAGCAACGACTCGTGGAAGCTGGAGCGGCGACCGGAGGCGTTGCGGTGGCAGTTCCAGCCGCCGTCCGGCCACTGCCAGGCGAGCAGCGCCTCGACCAACCGGCGGGTCCGGGCATCGTCGGCCAGGCCGACCTGACAGGCGATCCGCAGCGCCGCGCCCTCCCCGCAGGCGCAGACCCGCGGCAGTCCGTTGATCATGGTCGGCCCTCGCCGGTGCCGGGGGAGGTCGAGCAGGTGGTGGAGCATGAAGTCGACGGCTGCGACGACACGCTGATCATCGGCCGGAACGGCGAGCTCGGTCAGCGAGATCAGCCGCCAGAGCGTGGTGCCCCACCGGCGACTGGGATCGCGCTGGACCGTCTCGACGGCGATCAGATTCTCCGGGCTGCGGCTGGCACCCCGATAGCGGCCGATCTGGACGACGTCGGAACCGAGGCCGCCATCCGGTCGCTGGTCGGCCAACAGGGCCGACACCTTCGCTCCGGTCAGGATCCGGCCGGCGTCCTCCGCGTCCGATTCGCCCAGCAGGTCTCGCCGGGCGAGGTAACGGACCGCCGGTTCGTCGGACCGCAGCAGCCAGTCAACGGCGGGATCGTCGGCCATCCTGGAGCGGTCCGTCATACACCTCAGCCTCCCACCCGTACCGGACACCTGTTGTCCTGTACGACCCACTCAGTCGACGGAGAAGCGTTCCCAGGCTGCCTGGCGACTGATCCCGAGGGCGCCGCCGATCTCCGCCCAGGTCACGCCCTGCCGGCGGGCGAGGTGTACGGACTCGGTCAGGGTGCCGTCGAGCGACTTGATGCCCTCGGTGATCCCGGTGATCACCTTCAGGGGTTCGGATCGCCAGTCGCCGGTGATGCCGACCGTGACCTCGACGTGGACCGGTGCGTCGACCGCGTCCTCGCGTTCCGTGATCTTGATCATGCTGTCAAGGATTCCTGACATGGTCGGTCTTGTCAAGGAATCCTGACAAGCGTCGGCGGTGTTGACAGTGATCAGTCGCCCAGCGGAGAATGTGAGCAACTCGTCAGTAGTGAATAGGTATGCCAATGGGAGATCTGAAGCCGGACGCCGCGCAGCGGCAGCGCTGGATGGAGCTCGGCCGGCGTCTCGATCGGGCCGACGACGCGGAGTGGGCGGCGCTGCTCGCTGAGGCCGCGACGGGGACCCGGCGGCGGGTGGTCGAGATGATCGCGACGGCGGGCGCCGGGCACATCGGTGGTGACTTCTCGGTCACCGACGTGCTGACGGTGCTGTTCAACGGGGTGCTCCGGATCGAGCCGGCGCAACCGGGCTGGCCGGAGCGTGATCATTTCATTCTGAGCAAGGGGCACTGCGCGGCCGCGCTGTACGCCACCCTGGCCGGCTGCGGCTACTTCCCGCCGACCGAACTGGCGACGTTCATGGCACCGCTCAGCCCGCTGAACGGTCACCCCAACCGGGTGAAGGTGCCCGGCGTCGAGACCAACACCGGGCCGCTCGGGCACGGGCTGCCGGTCGGCGTCGGCACGGCGTTGGGCAGCAGGCTGGCCGGCCGCAGCTCCCGGACCTTCGTGGTGTTGGGCGACGGGGAGTTGCAGGAGGGCAGCAACTGGGAGGCGATGATGGCCGCCAGTCACTACCGGCTGACCAACCTGATGATCATCGTCGACCGGAACCGGCTGCAGCAGGGCGCTCGGACCGAGGAGACCAATCGGCTCGACCCGTTGGACGCGAGACTGGCCGCGTTCGGCTGGGAGGTCCGTACGGTCGACGGCCATGATCATCGCGCGCTGCGCGCGACGTTCGCGCCGGCCGGTGTGGATCGCCCGGTCGCGGTGATCGCGAACACGATCAAGGGCAAGGGGGTCTCGTTCATCGAGGACCGGGTCGAGTGGCATCACAAGGTGCCGACCGACGAGCAGGTACGGCTCGCGCTGGCCGAGCTGACCCCGGGCGCCGAGCAGGAGGTGCCGGCATGACCGCGCTCACCCTGGCGGCGGATGCTCCGGTGCACGACAACCGGGCGGCGTTCGCCGAGACCTTGATCGAATTGGCCGAGCTGGACCCGCGGATCGTCGCGGTCTGCAACGACTCGGTCGGTTCGAGCAGCCTCACCGGGTTCAAGGAACGGTTCCCGGATCGGTTGATCAACGTCGGCATCGCCGAGCAGAACCTGGTCGGCGTCGGCGCCGGGTTGGCCAACGCCGGCCTGATCCCGTTCGTCTGCGCGGCCTCCCCGTTCCTCACCGGCCGGGCCCTGGAGCAGATCAAGGCCGACGTCGCCTACAGCGGGCACAATGTGATCTTGTGCGGGATGAGCCCCGGGATGGCGTACGGCGAGCTCGGCCCGACCCACCACTCCGTCGAGGACCTGTCCTGGCTGCGGGCACTGCCCGGGCTGGACATCATCGTGCCGGCCGATCGACGACAGACCGCGGCCGCGGTCCGACAGGCGGCGGAGCAGCCGCGGCCGACCTTTCTCCGGGTCGGCCGGTTCGCGGTGCCCGACGTGACACCGGTCGCCGCCGCCCTGGAGCGCGGCCGGTTCCAGTTGCTCCGGGACGGGACCGACGTGACCTTGATCGGCACCGGCACGCTGGTGTCCCGGGCCCTGCTCGCGGCCGACCTGCTGGCGGCCGAGGGCCGTTCCGCACGGGTGCTGAACGCGGTCTATCTGGCTCCGCTCGACGTGCCGGCGATCGAGGCCGCGGCCGGCGAGACGCGGGCGATCGTGACTGCCGAGGAGGGCAATCTGGCCGGCGGGCTCGGCGCCGCCGTGGCCGCCGAGGTGGTCCGGCTGGACCGCCGCCGCCGGGTGCCGCTCCGGATGCTCGGACTGCGCGAGTTCGCCCCCACCGGCAGCACCGCCTTCCTGCTGGACCATTTCGGACTCACCGCGAGCGGGCTGGCCGAGGCGGCCCGGGAGGCTCTTGATCATGACTGAGCCGGCGAGCACGATCTTCGACGGGCACTTCGCCGACCGGACCGTTGTCGTCACCGGCGGCGCCCGCGGCATCGGGCACGGCATCGCGACCGCGTTCGCCCGGGCCGGCGCGGACGTGATCATCGTCGACCGGGATGATCACGTGCGGCAGGCCGCCGAGCAGGCCCGGACCGACGGGCTGAAGGTGACGGCGGCGCAGGCCGACGTCACCGCCGAGACCGACGTCGCGGCCGTCTTCGACCTGGTCGCCGAGACGACCGGCCGGCTCGACGTACTGATCAACAACGCCGGCGTGATCACCATCAACGAGCTGGAACACACCAGCCTGGAGGACTTCAACCGGGTGCTGGCGGTGAACACCACCGCCGCCTTCGTCACCGTCCGGGCGGCGCTGCCACTGCTCCGCAAGCGCGGCGGCGTGATCTTGAACGCCGCTTCCGGCCAGGCCCGGCAGGGCTTCATCTACACGCCGGCCTATGCGGCCAGCAAGTTCGGCATCGTCGGCCTCAGCCAGTCCCTGGCCAAGGAACTGGCACCGGACGACATCCGGGTCAACTGCTACTGCCCGGGCATCGTCCGGACCGACATGTGGGCCTACAACGACCGGGAGTGGGGCCGGCGGTTGGGCGACTACCAGCCGGGTGAGCTGATCGAGGAGTGGATCTCGGAGATCCCGCTGCAGCGACCGGCCGAGGTCGCCGACGTGGCCAACCTGCTGCTCTTCCTCGCCTCCGACGCCGCCGGCTACATCACCGGCCAGGCGATCAACATCGACGGCGGCATGTTCATGAACTGAGGACGTCGGCCCGGGATACGCTGAGAGGCATGCTCGATCGTCCCGCGTCGCCGCGCACCCGGTTGAGCACCGACCGGCTCGCGCTGCTGACCAAGATCGCGCGGATGTACCACGAGCAGGGGGTGCGCCAGCCGGAGATCGCCAGCCGGCTCAGCATGTCCCAGTCCCGGGTGTCGCGGTTTCTCAAGGAGGCGGCCCAGCTGGGCATCGTCCGGACCGTCGTGGTTGCACCGTCCGGGGTGCACACCGACCTCGAGGACGAGCTGCGGCAACGCTTCGGGCTGACCGACGTCGTGGTCGCCGACTACGACGGCGATTCCGAATCGACCCTGCTGCTCGCGCTCGGCGCGGCCGGCGCGGCCTACCTGGAGACGACGCTGACCGGCTCGGACCGGATCGGGATCAGCTCCTGGTCGGCGACGCTGCTGGCCACCGCGGAGGCGATGCGGCCGAGCACGATCTCGACCGCGACCGACATCGTCCAGGTGATCGGCGGCGTCGGCGAT
Organism: uncultured Actinomycetota bacterium; assembly: GCA_963746025.1. Taxonomy (GTDB): domain Bacteria; phylum Actinomycetota; class Actinomycetes; order Propionibacteriales; family Propionibacteriaceae; genus Microlunatus. The sequence continues at coordinate 161,402 of CAVUZU010000003.1, read as the reverse complement.
CCCCGGGTCCAGGTCAACGCGACCCGGTTGACCGAGCAGTTCGCCCGGGTCACCGGGGCAACCCCGAAGTTCCTCGCCGCCCCGGGCATCGTCCAGTCCCCGACGGTGCGGGACGCGCTGATGGAGGACCCGTTCATCGCCGAGCTGACCCGGGACTGGGACTCGCTCACCGTGCTGCTGGCCGGCATCGGCAGCCTCAGCCCGTCCCCGCTGCTCCGGGATTCCGGCAACGCGATCTCCGACTCCGAGTTCGACTCGCTGCGGGCGTCCGGCGCGGTCGGTGACGTCTGCCTGAGGTTCTTCGATGATCATGGACAGTTGATCACGACCCCGCTGAACGATCGGGTGGTCGGCATCGCCAGCGACCAACTGCGCGCGGTGCCGCGGGTGATCGGGATCGCCGGCGGGGAACGCAAGGTCGAAGCGATCCGGGCCGCCGCGTCCGGCGGTTGGATCGACGTCTTGATCACCGATCTGCGCACCGCGCGGATGATCATCGCCGAGCCGCCGACCGTGACGCCGCCGTTGTCCCGGGATCGGGCGTGAGCGAGCTGCAACTCCGGCCGGGCGCGGGTGGGGTCAAGCTGATCCGCGATCTCGCCTATCCGCGGGCGTACACGCTGCGGATGGGCTTCACCGACCAGTCCTACGTCGATCTCGACGATCCGCTCCGGCTGGAGTTCGACTACATCCAACGGATTGCGGACGCGGTCGACGCGCACGACATCGCGGGCCGGCGGCTCCGGGTGGTGCACGTCGGCGGCGCGGCGATGACGTTGCCACGCTACGTCGCTGCGACCCGGCCGACGTCCGCGCAGTTGGTCTTCGAGCCGGACCAGGAGCTGACCGCCTTCGTCCGGACCCATCTGCCGCTGGACAAGCGCAGCGGGATCAAGGTCCGGCCGGCCGACGGTCGGGCCGGGGTGGCCGAGCTGCGCGACGACTATGCCGATCTGATCATCGTCGATGCCTTCGTCGGAGCCCGGGTGCCGGCCGGGCTCGGCACGGCGGAGTTCTTTGCCGACGCCTCGCGGGTGCTGGTCGAGGACGGCACGCTGATGATCAACATCACCGACCGGGCGCCGCTCGGATATGCCCGGCGGGTGCTGGCCGGCATCCGGGCGTCCTTCGCCGACACCGTGTTCATCGCGGAGTCGGCGACCCTCAAGGGCCGCCGCTTCGGCAACATCTTGATCATGGGTTCCCAGCTGCCGCTGCCGGTCGGCCGGCTGGCCGAACGGGCCGGCAGTGCCGCCTTCCCCTATCGGGTGGTGCACGGCGATCGGCTGGATCAGTTGGCCGGTGGCGCGGAGCCGTACACCGACGCCGACGCCGAGGAGTCAGCGGCGCCGCCGGACGGCCTGACCCACTTCAGCTGAGTCGGAGCAGCGCAGCTACCGAGTGGGACTCAGCCGAGGTCGCCTTCGATGCTGCGGATCGTCTCGATCACCTTGTCGGCCCGGCTACGGCCCAGCGCCGCCGAATACGTGTTCCGGGTGCCCTGCCACGCCTTGCCGAGGATCGACGAGCCGAGGATGATCACCTGCACCCGGCGGGAGTCGTCGTCCTCGCGGACGAACAGCTGGATGCACCACCGGGTGATCAGGTTCTTGCCGGCCGCGTAGGCCGCGTAGACATCGGGCTGGTTGTCGCCGATCTCGATCGGGCCGAACGTGGCGTCCGGATTGCCGGACCTGATCACCCGCCGGAAGACCGTCGCGATCTGGTCGACGGTGAGGCTCGTCTCGGCCTCCACGCTCTCGTACGCCATCGGCCAACGCTATCGTCTGCGCACCCCGCCTAGGCTGTCACCCGTGCAGTACGCCCTGACCGTCCTCGACGGAGTCCGCTGGCGGGGCGAGCCCGTCCCCGGGGTCCGGCCGCAGACGCTGTTGGCGGCACTGGTCCGGGGCAAGGGCGCCTCGATCGGCGACGGATTGTTGATCGAGGAGATCTGGGGTGACGAGCCGCCGGCCGATGCGACCAAGGCGCTCCAGGTGTTGGTGTCGCGGACTCGGGCGGCCTGCTCGGCCGAACTGATCAGCCGAGGCCAGGCCGGCTATCGGCTCGGCGTCGCGGCCGGCACGGTGGACGTCCTCGCGCTGGCCGACGCGGTGGTCAGGGCTCGGGCCGCGCTGGTCGGCGGCGCCACTGCGGAGGCGCTGCAATTGGCCGAGCAGGCGCTGCAGATCTCCGTGCAGGACTCCGATCCGGGGCAGCCCGAACCGCTCAACCTGCTGCGTGAAGCCGCTCGGCGGCACCGGGCCGAGCTGGCCGCGGTGCTCGGCCAGGCGCAGAGCCGCGGTGGTGATCATCTGGCCGCGGTGGCGACGCTGACGCCGGTGGTCGACGGGTTCGCCGCGGCCGGCGGGGTGGACGAGTCGGTCCTCGCCGCCCTGCTGCGCAGCGAGGCCGCGGTCCGTGGTCCGGGCCCGGCGTTGGAGCGGTACGAGGTCTACCGCCGGGACCTGGCCGATCGGCTCGGCACCGATCCCGGACCGGAGCTGCAACGGACGCAGAGCCACCTGCTGGCCTTGGACCGGCCGGTCCGGGAGGGGCTGCACTACGAACCGACCCGGCTGATCGGCCGGGACGACGACGTCCGGGCCGTGCTCGGGCTGCTCGGCACCGACCGGGTGGTGTCGATCCTCGGCCCGGGCGGGCTGGGCAAGACCCGGCTGGCGCACGCGGTCGGCCGGTCCGCCGCGCAGCCGGTCGTGCAGCTGGTCGAGCTGGTCGGCATCGCCGCCGACGACGACGTGATCATCGAGGTCGCGTCAGCCCTCGGGGTCCGCGACTCGGTCGCGGCCCGGCGGGCGCTGACCGCGGAGCAGCGGACCGACCTGCGCACCCGGCTGGCCCAGAAGCTGGCCGGCGCACCGACGTTGTTGATCATCGACAACTGCGAGCACGTGATCGACGGGGTCGCCCGGCTGGTGTCGCTGTTGATCACCAACCTGCCCGAGCTGTCCGTGCTGACCACCACCCGGGCCTCGCTGGGCATCGCGGCCGAGCGGGCGTACCCGCTGGCCCAGCTGAGCCGGGCCGACGGCATCGCCCTGTTCCGGGAGCGAGCCTCCGCGGCCCGGCCGGACGCGCTACTCGACGACGCGGCGATCGGCCCGTTGGTCGACCGGCTGGACGGGCTGCCGCTCGCGGTGGAGCTGGCTGCCGCCAAGATCAGAGTGATGTCGGTGGCGGAGATCGCCAATCGGCTGACCGACCGGTTCGGCCTGCTGCGCAGCCGTGATCCGGCCGCGCCGGACCGGCACCGCACCCTGGAGGCGGTGATCGACTGGTCGGCCAACCTGCTCGACGGGGACGGCCGGACCGCGCTGCGCCGGCTGGCCTCCTTCCGCGACGGCTTCGGTCTCGACGGCGCGGCGGCCCTGGTCGGGAATGCCGCGGTCACGCAGCTGGAGGAGCTAGCGGACCAGTCGTTGATCACGGTCGAGGAGGGCTCGACGATCAGGTACCGGATGCTCGAGACGGTCCGGGAGTACGGCCTGCTGCAGCAGGGCCGGCTCGGCGAGACCGCGGCGGTGGACCGGGCCGTCCGGGTCTGGGCGGTCGACCTGTGTCGCGAGCTGTTCGACACCCTGTTCAGTGCCGAGCAGTACGCCACCGTCGATCGGCTGGCCCTCGAGGAGGGCAACCTGAACGAGATTCTGCGGCAGGCGATCGCCGAGGGTGACGCCGACGCGGCCGTGGCGATCATGGCCGTGATGGGTGGGTTCTGGTGGATCCTCGGTGATCATCAGCGGGTGGTCGGCCTGCTCGGTGGCGTCCAGGCCCTGCTCGACGGCTACCACCCGCCGGCGCACCTGGCCGACGCGACGCGGGGAACGGTGGCGGCCCTGCTGACCAACTCGGTGATCTTCTACGCCGAGGATTCCGTCGACGTCAGCATGGAGCTGCTGGAACGACTCGGGCCCGGCGACGGCAATCCCAAGATCGCCGCCCAGTGCCGCAACGTCTTGATGCTCGGGCTGGATCAGACGGTGGAGGATCGGATCCGCCGGCTGGTCGAGGCGACCAACTCCGCCGATCGTGATCTTGCACTGCAAGCGAGCCACTGGCTCTGCCACCTGGCGGAGAACGAGGGCGATCCGCAGACGGCGATCGTGGCCGGCGAGACGGGCTTGCGGATCTGGCGGCCCAGCGACGGGCCCTGGCTCCGCGCCGTGCTGCTGAACGCGCTCGCCGAGCTGCACCTCCAGCTCGGCGACTGGCGTCACGGGGAGCGGTACGCCGCCGAGGCCCTGCCGATCATGGAACGGCTGCACGCCAGTGACGACACCGGGCACCTGCGCGGACTGCTGGTGATGACGGCGATCTGGGACGGCCGGCTTGATCACGCGGCCGATCTGCTGGCCGAACTGCGGAAGCAGCAGAGCCGGTCGTTGCTGCAGGGCGGCGACACGGTCGTTGCCACCGCCGACGCCGAACTCGCCTTCGCGCGGGGCGACATCGCCGGCGGACTCGAGGAGTATCGCCGGGCACTGCCCCGGATGCGGGAGTTCCGGATCCCAGGCTACGGCACGCCCGAACACGCACCCTGGCTGCTGTTCACCGAGGCGGCCGCGCTCAGCGCGTACCACCGGTTCGGCGCCGACGAGGAGGCCGAGGAGCTGTACGGGTCACTGCTCGGCAAGATCGATCGCTACCTCGATCCAGAAGGTGCCTTCACCGACTACCCGGTCGTCGGCACGGTCCTGTTCTCGCTGGGCACCCGGCGGTCCGCCGACCGGCCGGACCTGGCCGCCCGGCTGCTCGCGTACGGCCGGGCCTTCAACGTCGTCCGCACCCTGCCGTCGAGCGGCGCCGACGCCGTGATCAACACCGTCGAACGGGAGCGGCCGGGCCTGCTGGCCAAGCTGGAGGCCGACCTAGCCGGCCGGATGCCGCGCGATCTGCGTGATCAGGTCGGGGAGCTGATCAGGGAGATCAACTCCGAGCGACTCCGCCCGGCCTAGTGCCCTGTGCCCGAAGTTCGGCACCTAATTCGGCGCGCTGAAGCGGCGAGCTGCTGCGTTGTCGTCAGTCGATGTAGGCACCACTACGCCTCCCTCCTCCGCCTGGCAGCTCACCACTTCATCCCACCGACTTAGGCACCGAACTTCGGGCGCAGGACACTAGCGCACGATTCAGTCGGATTGACTCGCTCGCAGATTCGGCGCTTGGAGCGGTGATATTCCGGACACTCGTGCCCGGTGCCGCCGGTTGCCGCGACATGGAGACCTTCAGGCAGCAGCAAAGGGCAGGTGTCGGCGTCGGTTGCGTCTGCCCGCCGGCCCCGGTTGGTTACCGTCGTCGAGTGTGACCTTTTCCACGTCGGATCGCGGATTTCGCGCCGACAGGGTCACACTCGCAGGTCCCGGCTGGTTGGTCTCGGCGAGTGGTGACGTAACGACGTCGGATGGCGGTTTCACGTCGCTAACCCACCACTCGACGAACAACGGCCGACGCGAGGGGTGAACCCGACGCGACCCAGCGCCGACCATCCCCTTTGCCGCCGAGAAGCCTTCAAGCTCCCAACCCGACGCGCAAGACCGCCACCATGATCACAAAATCGCGCCCTGGCCAGCGTTCTGCCCGACGCGCGCCGCAGGTCGACGACATCGGCATCGGTCAGCCGGTCGTCGAAGAGTTCTTGCCGGGCCTGGTGGATCGGCTTCAGGCCGGCCCGGGTGGCCTTCGCGCCGGCCGGAGTCAACACCGCGTAGACGATCCCGCGATTGTCCGGTACGGCCTCGCGCCGGACCCAGAAGATCCCGGAGCAGACCGTCGCCGACCAGCTGGGCGACCACGGCCTGCGAATGATCAGGTTCTTCAAGACAGGCGGCTATTCGGTCGACATCGCGGCCCTGCGGCGTGATCATCCGGAGGTCGCCTGGCACAATCTCGACTCCTGGATCGCCGGGCACGACCGGGTGCAGGTCGGCTGAACGTCCGTTCCCTGAGTCCCCGGGCTGGTGGGGCTGGCAAGCAGCCGGTGCGTGGGTGTTCGTTCCCTGAGCTTGGTCGAAGGGCGGGCCAGTCGGTGCCTCCTCCGGTTCGGCCTGTCGGCCGGAAAGACGCATCGAGGGCGGGCGGGTGGCGCGGTCCGCGGGGTTCGTGGCCCGGGGCCGGTTTGGTGGGGGGCTGGTGTTGGGGTGTCGGCTGGTGGTGGTTCGGACCGGTCGATCTGTGTGGGTCGGGGGACTGTAGGCACGATCTCGAGTCGCGCGGTGTCCTCGATGCCGGTTTCGGCGATTTTCGGGGTCGGGTGACTCGATATCGGGTCATCGGGCTGGGTTCGTCGGTGGATCCGGGCTGAGCCTGTTGAAGGGAAAGTCGGGCTGGCCCCTTCGACAGGCTCAGGGATCGAAACCGATCAGAGCTTCCGCTTGTATGACCAGACCGACAGCGGGGCGAAGACCGCGATCACGATCGCGAAGCCGAGCAGGGCGAAGGCGACCTCGACCGTGACGGTGCCGGTGTTGGCCAGGTCCCGGGCGGCGGACACGATGTGCGACACCGGATTGAGATTGACGAACCACTGCAGCCAGACCGGCAGCGTGTCCACCGGGACGAACGCGTTGGACAGGAAGGTCAGCGGGAACATGATCATCATCGAGATCCCCTGCACCGCCTGGGCGGAGCGGGCGATGGTGCCGACGAAGGTGAAGGCCCAGGCCAGCGACCAGCTGCCGATGATCACCAACAGGATCGAGCCGACCACGCCGCCGACGCCGCCGCCGGGCCGGTAGCCCATCGCGATGCCGGCCGCGAAAGTGAGCGTCGAGGCGATCGCGTAGCGGACCAGGTCGGCCACCATCGGGCCGGCCAGCGGCGCGATCCGGGCGATCGGCAGCGCCTTGAAGCGGTCGAAGACGCCCTTCTCCATGTCCTCCCGGAGTTGGACGCCGGTGGCCATGCACGCGGTCAGCGCGGTCTGGGCCAGGATGCCGGGGATCAGCAGCGGCAGGTAGGACGCGACGTCGCCGGAGATGGCGCCGCCGAAGATGAACGCGAACATCGCGGTGAACAGCAGCGGCTGGATGGTGACGTCGAAGAACTGCTCCGGATTGCGGCGCATCTTCTTACACGCCCGCCAGGCCATGGTCAGCGTCTGGCTGATCGTGTCGGCGAGCTCGAGGTGAGGTCGTGGGGTGGGCCGCGATCCGGTGACCGCGGCGGGCGGAAGATCAGCTGTGGTGGTCATCGGGACAGCTCCAGGAGTTCGTCGGTGTCGTCGGATTCGTTGCTGGTGGCGTCGTGGCCGGTGAGGGTCAGGAAGACCTCGTCCAGGGTGGGCTTCTGGACGCTGACCGAGGTGATCGAGACATCGGCATCGCGCAGCGCGATCAGGATCTCGGCGGCCCGGTCGGCGTCCGGCAGCGCCACGTTGATCGCACCGACCTCGGGCGTCAGGACGGGCTCGACGCCGGTCGCCCGGGTGATCACCGGGCTGGCGGTGCCAAGATCATCAGGATCGGTCAGCCGCAGCTGCAGGGTGGAGTTGCCGACCGAGGACTTGAGCTCGTCCGGCGTGCCCTGGGCCACCTTGCGGCCCTGGTCGATCACCGCGACCCGGTCGGCCAGCTGGTCGGCCTCGTCCAGATACTGGGTGGTCAGCAGCAGCGTGCAGCCGCTGGCCACCAGCTCCCGGATGGTGTCCCACATCTGGCCACGGGTGCGCGGGTCCAGACCGGTGGTCGGCTCGTCCAGGAAGATCAACGGCGGCCTGGTGATCAGGCTGGCGGCCAGATCAAGCCGGCGGCGCATCCCGCCGGAGAACTGGGCCAGCGGCCGGTTCGCGGCCTCGGTCAGCCCGAACTGCTCCAGCAGCCGGTCGGCGATCTTGCGGGCCTCGGCGGAGCCGATCCGCTGCAGCCGGGCGAACAGCCAGAGGTTCTCCCGGCCGGTCAGGTTCTCGTCCACGGAGGCGTACTGGCCGGTGACGCCGAGCAGTTGGCGGACCTGATGGGGATGGCGGCGGACGTCGTAGCCGAAGATCTCGGCCCGGCCGGCGTCGATCCCGATCAGGGTCGCCAGCATCCGGAGCATGGTGGTCTTGCCGGCCCCGTTCGGGCCGAGGACGCCGAAGATCTCGCCCGGGTGCACCACCAGGTCGATCCTGGCCACGGCGCGATTGCTGCCGAAGACCTTGACCAGACCCTCGGCGTTGACGGCGAGTGACGGAGAGGAAGTGAACATGTCGACGATGCTCGGCCGGTCCGGTTTCACGGCGACATCACGGCGGTATCAGGCGGCCGGCCCGCCCAGAGTCGGGCGAGACCGATGGCCGGAGGACCACTGGCGCTGGCGCTGTCGCGGCGGCGGAGCGGCGGCATTCCGGCCCTTCCGCGCGCGTAGGGTGAGGGCATGACGCAGCCAGGGGGCAACGCGGGGTTGCCATACGGCGGCTACGGGGGCGCCCTGCAGAACTACGGCAGGGCGTCGGGCCAGGAGACCCCGCCGGAGCAGCAGCCGTCGCCGGACGAACAGCCGACACTGGTGCTGCCGATGCCGGAGGACCGGCAGGCGCCGCCGACCCGGATCGATCCCTACGTCGGGCCGCCGCTGCCGCCGCCGACAGCGCCGGCCCCGGCAACGTCCTACCAGACCGCGCCGCCGCAGCAGGCCGGAGCGCCGTACCCAGCCGGGATGTCGTACCAGCCGGCGATGCCGTACCAACCTCGGCCGCCGCAGCACCCGGGCGCGCCGGGACAGCCGGCCTACTTCACCGGCCGCGGTCCCCGGCCGGTGCAGCGGCCGGCCGTGATCGGGATGGCCGCGACCCTGGCGGTCACCGCGTCGCTGCAGTGGATCTGCTGCCTCAGCTTCGCCTGGCTGATGGCCGCCGTCGGCGCCGAGGGCCTCGGTACGGATGGTCTCGACGGGGCGATTTACCACACGCTGCAACGCTTCCACTACGGGATGATCGACGGCCTGGCCTGGCCGCTCTACCTGTTCCCGACCGCCTCGTTCGTCACCGGTTTCATCGTGCTGGTGCGCCGGCCGTGGGCCCGGATCGTGCACACAGCTGTGGGGGTGGCGGCCCTGGGCTGGTCGGCCTGGTGGCTGTACGAGGCGTCGCTGCTCTGGTGGATCGCGCCGGCCGTCTACATCGCCGTCGCCTGCCTGATCCTCTGGCTGCCGTCGGTCGGCCGCTGGTATCGATCGGACCGGTCATTCTGACCGGGCAGCAAGATCGGCCGGCTTCCGCCCGGATCATCAGCCGCCGTAGGAGATCTCGTTCCCGTCGGGATCACGATAGATGATCTTCCGGACGCCTTCGTGCTCCTCCACCTCGGCCGGATCGAAGCCGTGCTCGGCCAGTTCGGCGATCCGCGCCTCGACCTCGGCGATCCCGATCATGGTCCGGCCGTAGCCGGCTCGCTCGGGCACCTGCTCGATGTAGAGGTACCGGTGCTCGGCGATCTCCCAGACCGCCTCGATCTCGTTCGGGAAGAAGGCCGGCGCGGACCCGAGGAACCGCTCGTACCACTGCACGGCGCTCCGGTAGTCCCGCACCATGATGCCGGCGAACAGATCGTTGTCCATGGCGAGCCGCCTTCCGTGTCGATGTTGATCAAGTCCGGCACCAGTAGACCCTTGACAATAATAGTTGTCAAGCAACCATGGTGGTGACATAATGCATCCCGTCCTGGATCCCACAGTGGTACCATCGTTGACATGAGCACCACCCAGATCTCGGTGCGCCTGCCCGAGGAATTGGTCGAGTTCGTCGACGAGCAGGTGCGACGCGGTGAGGTGACCAGTCGCGCCGCGGCGTTGACGCGCGCGATCACCCGGGAGCAACGCCGGGTCCTTGCCGAGCGTGACGTGGCGATCCTCAAGGGCGGCCGGTCCGATGACGAGCTGTCCGGGGTCGGCGAGTATGCGGCCTCGATGTCGCTGGATGATCTTGACTGATGCGGCCGATCCATCTGGCACGGTTGGACAAGACCCGGCCGGTCCTGGTGTTGACGCGTGAGGCGGTGCGTCCCTATCTGACCCGGGTCACGGTGGCGCCGATCACGAGCACCATCCGCGGGTTGTCCACCGAGCTCCCGGTCGGCGCCCGCAACGGGCTGGACCACCCGAGCGTGGTCAGCCTGGACAACATCCTGACCGTTCCGAATTCGGCGTTGGGGCGACAGCTGGGGTTCCTCGCGGCCGACCAGGAAGCGGCGCTGACCGAGGCCGTCAGGCTGGCCTTCGACCTGGACTGATCGGCCGACGAAGCTTGGCGCCGTCGTCTGCTCGGTGGAATGGTGTGCCCGAGCTGAGCCGCACTGCCCCTCAGTTGTTGATCAAGGAGTGAACCGCCCGAGCCGGGTGACCGCCTCATCCATCACCGCGGTCGACTTGCAGAACGCCCAGCGGACGTAGGGCCGGCCCGCCTCGAGGTCGTCGTAGAACACCTGATGCGGAATGGCGACGATGCCGCAATGGCCGGGCAGATCACGACAGAACTCGACTCCGTCGGTGTAGCCGAGCGGCCGCACGTCAGTGGTCATGAAGTACGTGCCGCGCGGGATCACCGGGTCCAGCCCGATCCCGCGCAGTCCCTCGGCCAGGTGGTCCCGCTTGTCCTGCAGTTCCTTGCGCAGGCCGGCCACCCAGTCGTCGCCCTCGTTCAGCGCCTTGGCGATCGCCGGCTGGAACGGTGCCCCCGAGACGTAGGTGAGGAACTGTTTCACCGCGGTCACCTCGGTGATCAACTCCGCCGGCGCCATGGCCCAACCGATCTTCCAGCCGGTGGCCGAGAAGGTCTTGCCGGACGACGAGATCCGCACCGTCCGCTCCCGCATCCCGGGCAGGGTCGACAACGGGAGGTGCTCGGCGTCGTCGTAGATCAGGTGTTCGTACACCTCGTCGGTGATCACCACCAGGTCGTGTTCGACGGCCAGCCGCGCGATCAGCCCCAACTCGTCGGCATCGAGCACCACGCCGGTCGGGTTGTGCGGGGAGTTGATCAACAGCGCCTTGGTCCGCGGTCCGATCGCCGCCCGGAGTTGATCGGTGTCCAGCCGGAAGTCCGGCCCGAACACGCCGACGCCGACCCGGACGCCACCGGCCAGCTCGATCGCCGCGGCGTAGGAGTCGTAGAACGGCTCCAGCGCGATCACCTCGTCCCCGGGATCGACGAACGCCAGGATCGCCGCGGCCAACGCCTCGGTCGCTCCGGTGGTGATCAACACCTCGGTCTCGTGGTCGTAGTCCAGGGCGTAGTGCCGCCGGGCATGATCGGCCACGGCCCGCCGCAGTTCCTCGATGCCACGGCCGGGCGGATACTGGTTGATCCCGTCGGCGATCGCCCGACGTGCCTCCGCCAGCATGAAATCCGGCCCATCGGTGTCGGGGAAGCCCTGGCCGAGGTTGATCGATCCGGTCCGGACTGCGAGCGCCGACATCTCGGCGAAGATCGTCGGTGCCGACGAGGCGACCCGCGCGGCTTTCCAGGCGGTGGACACGGCACGACCCTACGCGGTGTCGCCGGATCGACCGGTCGCCGTCCGATCAGGCGAGACGCCGGCCCGGCGGACCGGTCGCCGCGCCCATTCGGACGCGCCTGGCATGTGCGCCGATGACCAGGCAGAATGACCCGTCGTGAGCACCTTGATGGATGAGTTCGGACGAGCTGAGGATCCGGACGACGGCGGGCGGCAGGTGGACACGAAACCTCGGCGATCGGCCGGTGGGCCGCCGGGGCGGAAGCGGAAGCGCGGCATGTCGCCGTTCACCGCGGTCGGACTGTTGCTGCTGATCGTCGGTCTGGCCAGCCTCGGCTGGGTCGGCTACCAGTATTTCGGCACCAACGCGGCGGCCGAGCAGGCCTTCCAGGACGAGAAGGGCAACCTGCGCGAGGAGTGGGACAAGAAGCCGGTCGACGACCAGGCCCCGGAGAAAGCGAAGGGCTCGGTGATCCCGGGCAAGGCGATTGCGCTGCTGCGGATCCCGTCCTTCGGCAAGGACTACGAGGTGCCGATCCTCTCCGGCATCGACGAGGGGACCCTGAGCCGCGGCATCGGGCACTTCGAGCAGACGGCGATGCCGGGCGAGGTCGGCAACTTCTCGATCGCCGGCCACCGGATCACTCACGGCCAGCCGTTCTCCAAGGCGCTGGACCTGAAGGCCGGCGACCAGATCATCGTGGAGACCCGGGACGCGATCTACACCTATGCACTGGACACGCCGCCGAAGGACCTGACCGTCAAGTCCAGCGAGACCTGGGTCACCGACCCGGTGCCGGGCAGTAAGGACGAGAAGCCGACCAAGGCGGGGATCACGCTGGTCACCTGTGAGGACCTGTTCCACTCGCCCGACCGGTCGATCGGGTTCGGCCACCTGATCAACACCGAGCACAAGAGCTCGTCGAAGGGCTGAGGTCGTGGGCTGAGGTCATAAGCTGACCACCGTGTCTGATGATCGCGGCGTCCTGGTCGACGCCATCAACCGATTGGCCGTAGTCCGGGGCGAGGTCACGCTGTCCTCCGGCAAGAAGGCCGACTACTACATCGACCTGCGCCGGGTCACCCTCGACGGTGCGGCCGCGCCGTTGGTCGGCCGGGTGATGCGGGAGTTGGTGACGGACTGGGATTTCGACGCCGTCGGCGGGCTGACCCTCGGCGCCGACCCGGTGGCCGCTGCCATGCTGCACGCGGCCTCGGCCGGCGGTGAGCGGCTGGACGCGTTCGTGGTCCGCAAGGCGGAGAAGGCGCACGGCCTGCAGCGCCGGATCGAGGGCAGCGAGGTGAAGGGGCGGCGGGTGCTGGCCGTCGAGGACACCTCCACCACCGGGGGCTCGGTGATGACCGCGGTCGAGGCGCTGCGCGAAGCCGGGGCCGAGGTGGTCGGTGTCGCCGTGATCGTCGACCGTGACACCGGGGCCCAGCAGCGGATCGAGGCCGCCGGATTGCCGTACCGGTTCGCCATCGGCGTGGCCGACCTCGACGTCGGGGCCTGATCACCTCGGATTCAGGTGACTAACCACTACCCTGTGGTGAGTCCGGTCATGCTTTCTCACCGCGAGGAGAACCGATGGGTACCGCCATCGTCGTCATCGTCGTCATCCTGGTCATCGTCGCGATCGTGGCGCTGGTGGCGATCGGGTCGTACAACGGCTTCGTCAAATCCCGCAACCTGATCCAGGAGTCCTGGCGGCAGGTCGATGTCGAGCTCAACCGGCGGTACGAGCTGGTGCCGAACCTGGTCGAGACCGTCCGTGCCTACGCGGCGCACGAGCGCAACACGCTGGAGGACATCACCCGGCTTCGCGGCCAGGCGCAGCAGCTGTCCCAGTCCGAGGGAGCGCTGCCGAGCCAGCAGCGGGCCCAGGTGGAGGAGGCGCTGTCCGGCGCCGTGCACAGCCTGATGGTCAGCGTCGAGGCGTACCCGGACCTGAAGAGCAACCAGAACTTCCTCGAGCTGCAACGGCAGCTGGCCGAGACCGAGGACCGGATCGCGGCCGGCCGCCGGTTCTACAACGCCAACGTGCGGGCGTACAACACCAAGATCGACTCGGTGCCGAGCAACATCATCGCCAACATGTTCAAGTTCGAGAAGGCGACCTACTTCGAGGTCAACGACCCGGCCGTCCGGCAGGCGCCGGATGTCAGCTTCGGCGAGATCGCCTACCGCGGTGATCAACAGCAGGGTGCGCCGCAGCAGGGGCAACTGCCGCAGCAGTCCTCCGGCCAGCCGTTCAACGACCCGAACCAGCTGCCCAACCCGCAGCAGCAGGCGCCGCAGCAGCAGTACCAGGAGCCGCAGTACCAGCAGCCGCCGCAGCCGCCGCAACAGCAGCAGCCGCCGCAGCAGCCGTGGGGCAACCAGCAGCAGCCGCCCCAGCAGTGACCGCCCCGCAGTAACCGCCCCCCAGCAATATCGGCACAGTGCCGGCGCTGAGAGAATGCCGGTGTGACCCAAGCGATGACCTACCGCCAGCTCGGCGGATCGGGATTGACCGTGTCCACCGTCGGCCTCGGCTGCAACAACTTCGGCGGCCGGATGGCCGACGACAAGGTGCCGGACGTGGTCGCGGCGGCGATCGATCACGGCATCACGCTGTTCGACACGGCGGATGTCTACGGCAACAAGGGCGGCTCGGAAACCCTGCTCGGCCAGGCGCTCGGGTCGCGCCGTGATCAGGTGATCATCGCGACCAAGTTCGGCGGTGACATGGGCGGCTCCAACGGTCCCGACTGGGGCGTCCGCGGCTCCCGGCGCTACATCCGGATCGCGGTGGAGAACAGCCTGCGCCGGCTCCGCACCGACTGGATCGACCTGTACCAGATCCACCGGCCGGACCCGCACACGCCGATCGAGGAAACCCTCGCGGTGCTGTCGGACCTGATCGCCGAGGGCAAGGTGCGCTACGTCGGCAGCTCCAACTTCACCGGCTGGCAGGTGATCGACGCCGACTGGACGGCCCGCTCCGGCGGCTACGAGCCGTTCGTCTCCGCCCAGAACGGCTACAGCTGGCTGAAGCGGGACATCGAGGCCGAGCTGGTCCCGGCGCTGGACCACACCGGCCAGGGACTGCTGCCGTACTTCCCGCTCGCGTCCGGCCTGCTGACCGGCAAGTACCAGCGTGGCCAGGCCGCTCCCGAAGGCACCCGGCTGGCCGGCCGCCCGGACAGCCTGGAGAACGCCGACTTCGACACCATCGAAGCGATCGAGGCCTTCGCCAAGGAGCGGGACCTGTCCATGCTCCAGGTCGCGATCGGCGGCCTGGCCGCGATGCCCACCGTCGCCTCGGTGATCGCCGGCGCGACCACGGTCGACCAGATCGCCGGCAACGTGGCCGCCGGGCTCTGGCAGCCCACCGACGACGACCTCACCGAGCTGACCAAGATCACGGCCTGAATCCTTCCCGCGACCCGTCACATCCGCGGCCGTTTCTGCGGCGTGTCGAAGCGGATGTGACGGGTCGGCGAGGGAGCTCGCGGGTTGGGCGATGTCAGCTGTGTGGGTCGCGGATCCGCGGGAAGGCCTCGATCAGGGTCTCGTGGATGTACGTCAGCTCCGGGGTCTGACCGCGGATCAGCCGCATCGCCGGGTCAGGCCCGCTCCGAGGCACCGACCCGATTGCCGCCGAGAGCCTTCCGGACCTCCTCGTCGACCAGCAGCCCACCCCGCTCGGCCAACGTGTCGGCCCAGTCCTCGAGCTCCGGCCAGTCCGGCAGCGGCCAACTGTTCCGACCAAGGGTGACGTCGCCGTCGGCGCCCGGCAGAGCCACCGTCTCGCCCCGGATCGCCCGCTTCGGTACGCGCCCGGGACGGCGACATGAGCGGCGAACTCGACGCCCCAGTAGCGCTCGCCGAGGAAGCTGTCGACCGTCCGGTTGCCGAGGCACGGTCCGTCCAGTTCCGCGGCGTATCCGCCGTTACGGTCGACCTCGGCCCGCCAGACGTTCGGACCAGTGGTGATCGACCCGGCCGCTCCTCCCACACGAGATGAAGGTAGCTGAGGTCAGGTGGCGGGCCAGCGGGTCAGGGCTTCGCGGAGTCGGCCGGCGCAGGCGGCGAGCCGGGAGACGGCGGTGGCGCCGTCGACACCGGTCCGCAGCATGAAGATCGCGGCGGCGACGTCGTGACCGGTGTCCCGGTCGGCGCGGGCGGCGGTGGCGAGGTCCTGACCGGTCGCCTCGGCGATGATCCGGACCGCGCGGTGACGCAGCTTCTCGTTGGTGGTCGCGACGTCGATCATCCATGATCCGAACGTCCGGCCCAGTTTGATCATGGCGCCGGTGGTCAGCGTGTTGAGGGCGATCTTCTGGGCGGTGCCGGCCGCCATCCGGGTCGAGCCGGCGGGGACCTCCGGACCCGTCTCCAGCACCAGGGCATGGGTGCACAGGGTCTCCAGCGCGGTGCCCCTGTTGTTGGTGAGCCCGAGGGTGTCGGCGCCGCGGTCGGCGGCCCGGGCCAGCGCCTCGAGGACATACGGCGTCCGGCCCGAAGCCGAGATGCCGAGGAGCACGTCGGGCTCACCGACACCGAGGTCGTCGATGTCTGCGCGCGCCGCCTCCCCGTCGTCCTCGGCCGAGTCGAACGCCGCGCCCGCGACGTCGAAGCCGCCGGCGACCAACGCGACGACCCGGCCGGGCTCGAGTCCGAAGGTCGGCACACACTCCATCGCCTCGTTGCGCGCCAGCTGCCCGGAGGTCCCCGCGCCGGTGATGATCAACCGGCCGCCCTGCCGCAGCCGGTCGACGATCCGGTCGATCAGAACGCCCATCGTCGGCTCCGCCGCGGCGAAGATCGCGGGCAGCCGGCTCAGCGGCTGCAGCAACTCGGACACGACGGTTGAGGTCGGCGCCAGGTCGAGCTGCTCCAACCCGGGTCGCGCTGCCTCGGTCGTGAGCTGGGTCAGGCCGTGCCCCGCCGACGGTGTGGTTGCCATCCGGGCAGTGTAGGGGAAGGATTGACGATTGGGCTAGACCGCGATGGCTACGCGTCCATCTCGATTAGTGAGGATTATTTCGTTCGAAACAAGAGGAATCGGCAATGCATGGGCCAGAGACGTAGATGGTGGGTATTGACAGGTCTAGTCCACAGAGGTTGACTTCGGACACAGGTTGGGACTGGGTGCGTGAGGAGACGAGATGAGACGGCTCAAGGTGTTGGCCCTGGCCGCGGCGTTGCTGCTGGCTGTCGCGGGATGTTCCGCTGCCGGCGAATCGGCCCGGCCCGAGGGTGAGATCACCTACGCGGTGTGGGACGCCAATCAGGTCCCCGCGCTGGAACGCAACATCGCCGGCTTCAACAAGCTCCATCCGGAGATCAAGGTCAAGCTCGACGTCACCCCGTGGGCCCAGTACTGGACCAAGCTGCAGACGCAGGCCGAGGGTGGCGAGCTGCCCGACGTCTTCTGGATGAACGGGCCGAACTCCCAGCTCTACGCGTCGAACGGGCTGGTCGAGCCGCTGGACGAGCTGGTCGCTGCCGGCGCGATCGATCCGGCGAACTACCCCGCGCTGGTCACCGACTCCTACACCCACGACGGCAAGCTGTACGGCGTCCCGAAGGACTACACGACGGTCGCCATGTTCTACAACAAGGCGATCTTCAAGAAGGCCGACGTCGCGCTGCCCACCGCGGACTGGACCTGGCAGGACTTCCAGCAGGCGTCGACCAAGATCAGCAAGGCGCTGCAGGGGGACGGCGTCTACGGCGCCGTGATGGCCTACAGCGGGCAGAGTGCCTACTACAACACGATCTTCCAGGCCGGCGGCTCGGTGATCAGCGACGACGGCAAGCAATCGGGCTACGGCAGCCCGGAGTCGATCGAGGGCCTGCAGTTCCTGACCGATCTGGTCGCCGACGGCGCCATGCCCAGCCCGGCACAACTGGCCGACACCCCGGCTGCCAAGTGGTACGCCTCCGGCAAGGCCGCGATGTTCTGGTCCGGGACCTGGAGCATCGTCGAGATCCAGCAGTCCGCCGTCGCCGACGACACGGACCTGATCGATCTGCCGCAGGGTAAGGAACGCGCCACGAATGTGCTCGGCCTGGCCAACGTCGTCGCCGCCGAGTCGAAGAACAAGGAGGCGGCCAACCTGTTCCTCGCCTATCTCGGCGGCGAGGAGGCGCAGCGGGTGCAGGGCGAGCTGGGCGCGGCCAACCCGGCCTTCATCGGCGCGGGTGACTCCTTCATCGACTTCGTCCCGGAGTGGAACCTCAAGGTCTTCGTCGACTCGGTCGACTACGCCAAGGCCTATCCGGTGTCCCACAACACCGCGGCCTGGAACCGTCTCGAGGGCGAACTGCTGCCGGCCGCGTTCGCCGGCGAGAAGCCGGTCGCCGAGGTCGCCAAGGAACTCGCGGCGCAGATGGATGCGGCTCTTGCGGAAGAGAAATAGGCGGTACGGCCGGCCGCTCCCGCCGAGGATCACGGCCGGCCGGCGCCGGCACCCGGCCCGGCAGGGGTGGTGGCCGCTGCTCTTCGTCGGCGGCCTGATGATCGGCGTCGCCACGTTCTATCTGTGGCCGATCCTGCGCACCGTCCAGCTCAGCTTCCACACCCTCGGCGCCTTCGGGCGCTCCGAGCGCTGGGTCGGCGCCGGCAACTACGCCCGGCTGTTCGACGGGCCGGAGTTCGGCCTGGCGTTGATCAACACCGTCATCTACACCGCGATCCTGCTGCTCGGCGTGCCGATCTCGGTCGCGCTGGCGGCCCTGGTCGGCACCCCGGGGCTGCGCGGGGCCAACGTCTACCGGGCGCTGTTCTTCCTGCCCTACATCGCGATGCCGATGGCGATCGCGCTGGTCTGGCGGTTGATCTTCAACGGCGACTTCGGGGTGCTCAACTTCGTCCTCGACACGATCGGCCTCAGCGGTCCGTCCTGGCTGTCCACGCCGGGGATCGCACTGGTCGCGGTCGGCGTGGTCGGGCTCTGGTCGTCGGTCGGGTTCTCGATGATCATCCTCGGCGCCGGGCTGCGGTCCATCCCCGCCGATCTGTACGAGGCCGCCGCCCTGGACGGGGCGAGCCGGGTCCAGTCCTTCCGCTACGTCACGGTGCCGATGCTGCGGCCGAGCATCTTCTTCGTCAGCGTGATCACGGTGATCCACGGCTTCCAGCTGTTCGACCTGCTGTTCGGGCTGCTCGGCAACGCCAATCCGGCCCTGGCCAGCACCCGCACGATCGTCTACTACTTCTACGACGAGGCGTTCGTCTCCAACGACAAGGGCTTCGGGTCGGCCATCGCCATCGTGATCATGCTGGTGATCGGCGCCGTCACCGCGGTCCAGTTCCGGCTGCAGCGAAGGGGGATCTGATGGCGGTCTCGCCGGCAGTGCCACGGCGGCCCGGCATCCGCCCCCGGCACGGGCTGATCCACGCCGTGCTGATCATCGCCGGGGCGGTGATGGCCTTCCCGTTCGTCTGGCAGTTGATCATGTCGCTGTCGACCAACCGCCAGATCATCCAGGTGCCGCCGACGTTCTGGCCCGGCGAGCTGCAGTGGGGCAACTACCTGGCGGCCTTCCAGCGGCTGCCGCTGCTGCAGCAGTTCGGCAACTCGGTGCTGGTGACCCTGCTCCGGGTGGCCGGCCAGGTCGTCTTCTGTTCGCTGGCCGGCTATGCCTTCGCCCGGATGCGCTTCGTCGGCCGCGGCGTGCTGTTCGGCGTGGTGCTGTCGATCCTGATGATCCCGTCCCAGGTGTACCTGATCCCGCAGTATCAGATCATGCGCGACCTCGGGCTGTTGGAGACGGTGCTCGGCATCGCGCTGCCCGGCATGTTCAGCGCGTTCGGGGCGTTCCTGATGTGCCAGGCGTTCGTCAATCTGCCGCCCGAGCTGGAGGAGGCGGCCCGGCTGGATGGTGCCAACCCGCTCCGGGTGTTCTTCACGATCATGCTGCCGCTGGTCCGGCCGAGTCTGGCCGCGTTGGTGATCACCTGCGTGCTGTGGTCCTGGAACGACCTGCTCTGGCCGCTGGTGATCACCACCCGGGCCGAGAACATGCCGCTGTCGGTCGGCCTGGCCACCCTGCAGGGCCAGAATTCGCCGGACTACGCGGTGATCATGGCGACGGCGACGCTGGCGACCGCGCCGATCCTGATCGTCTTCCTGCTGATGCAACGCCGGGTCATCGAGGGCCTGGCCTTCTCCGGAGTGCGAGGGTGAACGGGTGACGATCATGCACGAGAGCGCCGAGCAGGCGCGGCGACTGGTCGAGCGGGTCGTCGGCACTCGTACCGCGGCGGCGATCATGGTCGAGCTCGACGACTCGGAAACCGACCAGGACTGGTTCGAGGTCCGCGCCGAGTCCGGCCGGGTCACGCTCCGGGCCGGCTCGCCGATCGGGATCGCGGCGGCCCTGCGGCACTACCTGGTGCATGCCTGCCGGGTCGACCTGTCCTGG
The DNA here is from genome assembly GCA_963746025.1 of uncultured Actinomycetota bacterium. GTDB lineage: Bacteria > Actinomycetota > Actinomycetes > Propionibacteriales > Propionibacteriaceae > Microlunatus. The sequence goes on along the minus strand of CAVUZU010000003.1, from coordinate 141,536 downwards.
GACCGGGCCGTGCCGGTGCCGGACCCGGCCACCCTGCCGGACTGGACGACCGGCCGGGTCGAGACCCCGTTCCGGCTCCGCTACCACCTCAACTACTGCACCTTCGGCTATTCGACGGCCTACTGGACCTGGGACGACTGGGAGCGGGAGATCGACTGGATGGCCCTGCACGGGGTCAACCTGCCGCTGACCATCGTCGGCTACGAGGCGATCTGGTTGCGGGTGCTGCAGCGCCGCGGACTGACCGAGGACGCGGCCCTGGCCTACCTCGGCAGTCCCGCCTTCCTGCCCTGGCTGTGGATGGGCTGCGTCCATGATCACGGGGCGCCGCTGACCCGGGACTGGGTCGACCGTCACCTCGAGCTCGGCCGCCGGATCGTCGAACGCCAGCGGGCATTGGGGATGCGGGTCGTGCTGCCGGCCTTCGCCGGCTACCTGCCCGAACAGCTGGCCGGAGACGGCACTCCGACGGTGGAGTGGTTCGGGTTCCAGAACAGTCAGTTGCATCCGGACGACCCGCTGTTCCGCGAGCTCGGCCTGGAGTTGCTGACCGAGCTGGAACGGGAGTTCGGCACCGATCACTACTACGCCCTGGACCCGTTCATCGAGGGCCGGCCGCCGTACGACGTGCCGGACGGGGTCGGCGCCGTCGCCCGGGCCATCAACGGCTTCCTCGATGATCATGACCCGCACTCGGTCTGGGTGCTGCAGGCCTGGCCCTTCGGCTATGCCAAAGACTACTGGACCGATGATCACATCGCCTCGTTCCTCGAGGCCGTGCCACGCGGCCGGCTGCTGGTGCTCGATCTGTGGGCCGAGCAGCTCGGCCACGCCGAAAGCACCAACGGGTTCCACGGCCACGACTGGGCCTGGTGCATGCTGAACAACTTCGGCGGCCGGACCGGATCGCACGGAGCCTGGGACGCCGTCGCCGGGTTGGCCGCGACGGCCGGGGCAGCGCGGGGGACCGGCTTCACCATGGAGGCGCTGGACCGGAACGCGATCATGTTCGAGCTGATGGCCGACGCGCAGTGGCCGGTCGCAGCGGTGGACTCCGCGCCGGGAAGCCCGGAGATCTTGGCCGCGGCGCGCTACGGGTCGGCGGACCGGCGGCTCGGCGCGGCGATGGCGGAGTGGGTCCGGCTCAGCTTCCGGCGCACCGAGGTCCGCCATCCGTACGGCTCGATCGTGACGGCCCGCCCGAGCCTGGCCGGGGCCGGCTGGCCGACCGCGGGAACGATGCGCGGGCCGTACCCCGACCGGCCGGCGGTGACCGAACTCGAAGCTGTCTGGTGGACGCTGGTCGAGGTGGCCGAGGAGTTCGGCTCGGCCGCGGCCCCCGGGCTCCGGCGTGACGTGACCGACCTGGGCCTGGAGGTGCTGGCCGGCCACGCCGTGCTGACCTTCGAGTCGCTGCTGGCCGGACACCGGGCCGGCGACGCGGACCGGTTCGACCGGGCGGCGCACCGCTTCCTCGCGATCATCGTCGCCATGGATCGGCTCGCCGCCAGCCACCCGCGGTTCCTGCTCGGCAGCTGGCTCGACGCGGCCGCTCGGTGGGGTCGCGATGATCAGGAATCCCGTCGGCTCCGGACCGACGCGAAGCGGCTGATCACCTGCTGGGTCGTGCCGGGGCACCCGCTCAACGACTACGCGGGCCGGCACTGGTCGGGGCTGCTCGATGGCTATTACGGCGGCCGCTGGCGCAGTTGGATCGAAGCGATGCGGGCTATTCTGCAGACCGGCCGGTGTGATCCGGGCCGGTTCGAGAGTGGGCTGCGGGAGTGGGAGCAGGCGTGGCTGGATCGGGACGACCCGTACCCCGCGGAGCCGACCGGCGACCCGGTGGCGGCGGCGCGCGAAGCCTGGCGCCTGCTGCGTCCGGCCGGATCGGGAGACAGGTGATCAGCAGAGCATGAGCCGCCCCGCGAAGCACCAAGTGGTCCGTGAGCGCATCCTCGCCGAGGTCGTGTCGAAGATGAGCCCGAGCCAGCCGCTGCAGACCGAACGCGAACTGGCCGAGCGGTTCGGCGTCAGCCGGATGACGGTCCGGCAGGCCCTCAACTCGCTCCGCGACGACGGCGTGATCAGTTCGGTGCGCGGGGTGGGCACCTTCGTCTCCAAGCCGCGGCTGTCGAAGGCGCCGGCTCTCACGTCTTTCTCCGAGGACCTGGCCAGCCGCGGCTACACGCCGTCGACCACCGTGATCAGCACCTCGCTGGACGAGGCGTCCACCGACGTCGCGATCGACCTCGGGATCCCGATGGGAGCCAAGGTGTACCGGATCGAGCGGGTGCGGCTGGCCGACGGGGTCCCGCTCTGTTACGAGGAGGTCTTCCTGCACGCCGAGCGGTTCCCCGGCCTGCTGGATCATGACCTGGCCCGGTCGCTCTACCAGACGATGGAGGAGTCGTACGGGGTGAGCCTGCGGCGGGGCACCCAGACCGTCCGCGCGGTCAACCTCAGCCGCTACCACGCCGACCTGCTGGAAACGGACGAGGGCGCGGCAGCCCTGCTGATGAAGCGGATCACCACCGACGAGCGGGGCAAGATCATCGAGCGCGGGATGGCGATGTGCCGCGGCGACCTCTACGACTACCACTTCGTCGTCACCCGTCCCTAGTGCCCTGCGCCCGAAGTTCGGCACATAATTCGGCGCGCTGAAGCGGCGATCTGCTGCGTTGTCGTCAGTCGATGTAGGCACCACTACGTCTCCCTCCTCCGCCTGGCAGCTCACCACTTCATCCCACCGACTTATGCACCGAACTTCGGGCGCAGGACACTAGTAGCGTGTCGCCGCTAAGGGCGGTGGTATTTGGTGGATAGTGGCATCGAGCAGTCTTCCCCCTGCTGAAAGGTGCTTTTGATGCCTCGTCCGAAGGTGTATGTGGTTCGGTTGTCGGTGACCGATCGCGAGAAGTTGATCAAGGTGGTGTCGACCGGTCGTCATCCGGCGCAGGTGGTGCGGCGGTCTCGGATCCTGCTCGAGCTGGATGCCAATCATGGCCCGGTCGATGATCGAGCGGTGATCGCTGAGCGGCTCCGGGTTGGGGTGAACACGGTGCGCGGGGTCGCGAAGCGGTTCGTTGAGACCGGCGGTGACGTCACGGTCACGGTGAGTCGGAAACCGCGGGAGTCGCCGCCGGTGCCGTCGATCATCACCGGTGAGGTGGAGGCCCGGCTGATCGCTTTGGCCTGCACGTCCCCGCCTAAGGGTTACGCTCGCTGGTCGTTGCGGCTGCTGGAGGACCGGGTCGCGGCGTTGACGGATCTGCCCGACCTGGATCACTCCACGATCGGGCGGGTGTTAAAAAAACGGAACTGCGTCCTCATCTGAAGAAGTGCTGGACGATCCCGCCGAGAGCCAACGCCGAGTTCGCTGCCCGGATGGAGGACATCCTCGCGGTCTATGCCCGACCCTACGATCCCGGCTGTCCGGTCGTTTGTATGGACGAAAAGCCCTACCAGCTCCTCGGCCACGTCCGCGAACCGGTCCCGGCCCTGCCGGGCAGGGACCGGTTGGAAGACAACGAATACGTTCGAGGCGGGACCTGCTCCATCTTCGTCTGGGTCGAGCCGCTCCGCGGCTGGCGACGAGTCGATGCACAGCCGCGGCGCACCAAGATCGACTGGGCCCACCAGGTCGAGCGCCTGCTGACCACCGACTACCCGGACGCGGACAAGATCATCTTGGTGATGGACAACCTCAACACCCATAGCATCGGCTCACTGTATGAGGCATTCGATCCCGAGCATGCGTTCGCACTGGCCCAGCGGCTGGAGATCCACCACACCCCGAAACACGGCTCCTGGCTCAACATCGCAGAGATCGAACTTTCATGCCTGACCCGGCAATGCCTCGACCGCCGAATCGGCGACCTCGACCTCCTCAACACCGAACTCGCCGCTTGGCAACACGCCACCAACCAAGATCAACGCCAGGTTGACTGGCAATTCACCACCACCGACGCCCGGATCAAGCTCCGCCACCTATACCCACAGAATTAGACGCGACACACTACTAGTCCCAGGCGGCCCACGCAGGGGACTGGCCGTCGCGTCAGCCGCACGTCAGTCGCGCATCAGCGAGGGTCGCGAGCCTGATCCGTATCAACGCTCATGACCGCGGGGTCGTGAGCAGACACGGAAGGGACGAACTCCCATGCGACTCAAGTCAGCGATCCTCAGCGCCGCCGCCCTGATCACGATGGCGGTCGGAGTCGGCGCGGCCACCGCCGCGCCGGCGGCTGCGGCTCCGGTACCGGAGCGGGCGCCGGCGCCGGCCGCGGTCACCGCCGCCGGCAACTGCGCCAACGGCACTCTGTGTGTCTGGCACGACGTGTTCAGCGGGCCGAGCTGTTACTGGTCGGGCAACTTCGCCGATTGGAACGACTACAACTGCGGCAACAAGGTCTCCTCGATCCGCAACAACGGCGATCCTCGATTCAAGAACGACGCCGTCGCCCTCTATTACGGCCCGAACCACACCGGCGCGTACGCCTGCATCGGGTCCCGCGACACCTGGGACCTGCAGAACGATGTGTACCGGTTCGACCATGGCGGCTTCTGGGCAGACGGCTATGGACAGAACGTCAACAACAACATCCGCTCCCACAAGTGGATCGACCACTGCTAGAAGCCACCCACGGCAGAATGCAGGGCGTGACCGAGGACTTCGTCGATTCGCCAGGGGTGGGGCCGCACCCGGAGCCGTGGCCGGAAGATCCGCGGCTCGATCCCGAACTGCTGGCCGGCGGCGATCGGCGCAACGTGCTCGACCGCTACCGGTACTGGCGGCTGGACGCGATCGTCGCCGACCTTGATCAACACCGGCATCCGCTGCGGGTGGCGATCCAGAACTGGGAGCACGACTTCAACATCGGCTCGATCGTCCGGACCGCGAATGCGTTCAACGTCGCCGGCGTGCACATCGTCGGTCGCCGGCGCTGGAACCGGCGCGGTGCGATGGTCACCGACCGCTACCTGACCGTGGAGCATCACGACTCGGTCGCCGGGCTGACCGAGCGGATGGCCGAGCTGGACACGATCATGATCGGCGTCGACAACCTGCCCGGCTCCCGTCCGTTGGAGCGGACCGAGCTGCCGCAGCGGGCCTGCCTGGTCTTCGGCTCGGAGGGCCCGGGGCTGACCGAGGAGATGATCGCCGCCTGCAGCCGGCTGGTCGCGATCACCCAGTTCGGCTCGACCCGGTCGATCAACGCCGGCGCGGCGGCGGCCATCGCCATGTATCACTGGGCGGTGCACTGGGCCACACCCTCCTAGTCCAGGTCACGGTCGGAAAGTTTCATCCGTACCGTTGTCGATTTCTCCCGGCGGCGTACGTGGAGCAGGTGTCAGAATCAATCGCACCCGCTTTCGGGAGGATCATCATGAAGTACGTCTTGATGTACAGCAACCGGCCGGATCTCGACGAGGCCGTTCCGGCCGAACGCCGGCAGGAGGTCTACCAGGCCATCTACGGCTGGTTCGAGAAGCACGGCGCCGCGTTCGCCGATTCCGGTGCCGAGCTGCAGGGCCCGGAGACCGGCACCACGGTCAAGACCGGCAGCAACGGCTCGCCTCTGGTGGTCGACGGCCCGTTCATCGAGGGCAAGGAGAACATCGGTGGGTTCTCCGTGATCGACGTACCGGACCTGGACACCGCGATCGCGATGGTGAAGGAGTGGCCGAGCCTCGGCCTGCCTGGTGTGGCGGTGGAGATCCGGCCGATCGTCGATCGTATGTGAGGTCGGCCGTGCCCGATCCCGATCGGGTCGCGGACGCCGAACTGGCCCGGCTGGTCCGGGCCGAGTCGGGCCTGATCGTCGCCCAGCTGCACCGCCGCCTCGGCGACTTCGATTGCGCCGAGGAGGCTGTCCAGCTCGCGATCACCGACGCGCTACGGGCCTGGCGGCGGACCGGCCCGCCGCCGAATCCGGGCGGCTGGCTCGCCACCACCGCCCGGCGGCGGGCGATCGATCTGCTCCGGCGGCGGGCCCGGGAACAGCGGCTGATCGATGATCTCGGGATCGACGAGCCGATCGAGCCGGCGCCGGCCGAGCACCCGGACGAGCGACTGCCGATGCTGTTCGCCTGCTGCCATCCGGCGCTCAACGTCGAGGCCCGGATAGCGCTGACCCTGCGCGCGGTGGTCGGCCTGACCACCGACCGGATCGCCCGGTCCTTCCTGGTGTCCACCGCGGCGATGGCGCAACGCCTGGTCCGGGCCAAGCGCAAGATCACGATGGCCGGGATCTCGTTCGCCATCCCGGACCAGGATCAGCTCAGCCCGCGACTGGACGACGTGCTCACCGTGGTCGCGATCGCGTACAACGAGAGTTATCTGAGCACCGGTGATCAGGGCCTGGCCGGCGACATGCTGTGGCTGTCCGAACTGGTGGCCCGCGAGCTCGTCGATCAGCCCGAGGCCTGGGGGCTGCTGGCCCTGCTCACCCTGCAGCAGGCCCGGTCGGCGACCCGGATCGACGGCGCCGGCCGGCTGGTGCTGCTGTCCGATCAGGATCGGGGCCGCTGGGATCGGTCCATGATCGACAAGGCCGAGCGGATCCTCGACCTGGCCGCGCACGCGCACCGGCCGGGCCGCTTCCAACTGCAGGCGGCGATCGCGGCCTGCCATGCGGTCGCGCCCTCCTGGCCGGAGACCGACTGGCTGCAGATCGTCACCCTGTACGACCTGTTGTTGCGGCACGATCCGTCGCCGGTGATCAGGCTGAACCATGCCGTGGCGTTGAGCGAGCTGGCCGGACCGGACACCGGGTTGGCCGAGGTCGATCGGCTCGCCGACCGGCTGGACGAGTACTACCTGCTGCATGCCGTCCGGGGCCGGTTGCTGCACCGGCTCGGCCGGCACGACGAGGGCGTGGCGGCGAACCGGCGGGCCCTGCAGCTGGCCGGCAACCCGGTCGAGCAGGAGTTGCTGCGGGCTCGACTGGCCGAGTTCGACGTCTGACTGCCGCCCGAACCCGGGCGGACTGTCAGTCGGTCGCCGTACCGTCGCGGCATGCGCTATTCACTCGGCCTCGGCCCGGTCGGCCCCTGGGGCGATCCGCGGACGATCGCCGACCTGGCGCGGCTGGCCGAGCAGTCCGGCTGGGACGGCGTGTTCATCGAGGACTATGTCTTCTTCCACGACCGCGCCAGCGATGTCTACGACCCGTGGGTGACCCTGGCCGCGATAGCGCTCGCCACCGAGCGGGTCACCATCGGCACCATGATCACGCCGGTGCCGGGCCGGCGGGTCTGGAAGCTGGCCGCCGAGGCGGTCGCGATCGACCACCTCTCCGGTGGCCGGTTGATTCTCGGCGTCGGGTTGGGCGACATGGACCTGGCCCCGAAGCTCGGTGAGGAGCCGGATCCGAGGATCCGCGCCGCGATCTTGGACGAGTCGCTGGCGGCGCTCGACCTGCTCTGGTCCGGCGAATCGGTGACGTATCGAGGCGAGCACGTCCACCTGGACGGCGTCGCACTGCACCCGGGTCCCGTCCAGGGACCACGGATCCCGATCTGGGTCGGCGGGTCGTTCGAGCGGCGAGGCCCGCGCGAGCGTGCGCTGCGCTGGGACGGCTGCTGTCTGTACGGCGTGACCGCCGACGGGAAGTCGGACCGGGACCTGACCCCGGACGACGTCCGCACGCTGCGCGCCGGTGCCGGGGATCGTGACTTCGTGATCTCGGTCGGCGGCAGGGCCCGCGGGCCCGATCTCGCCGCCGAGATCAGCTACGTGACTGCGCTCGCGGCGGCCGGGGCCGATTGGCGACTCGAGCACGTCGAGCCCACCAACACCCTCGACGAGGCCCGCGCGGTCATCGCCGGCGGCCCGATCCGAGCCGATCCAGGGGAGGTGGCGCCCGGATGACGCTGACCTGAAGCTTCGACAGCTGAGCTGCGCGCTGCGGCTAATCTGCGGATCATGGCTGAGACCCTGCACGTGCTGCGCGTATTCGTCGGGCCGGATGGTGCTGGTGGCAATCCGCTGGGGGTGTTCCTGGCGGCGGCGGGCTGGCCGGCGCAGCGTCGGCAGCAGATCGCCACGGAGCTGGGGTATTCGGAAACGGTCTTCGTGACCGACGCGGCCCGCGGGGCTGTCTATATCCACACTCCGGCCGTCGAACTGCCGATGGCCGGTCATCCGCTGGTCGGCACCGCCTGGCTACTGGCCGCCACGGGGGCGGCGGTCGACACGCTGCGGCCGGCCGCCGGGGAGGTCGCCACCTGGAGCGATGCCGGAATCACCTGGATCCGGGCCCGTCCGGAGTGGGCCCCGGAATTCGACCTGCGGCAGCTTGATTCGCCGGCCGAGGTCGACGCGCATCCCGGCGCCGGACCGGGCGAGCACCTGCAGGTCTGGTCCTGGCTGGACGAGGCCGAGGGTGCGGTGCGGGTGCGCGTATTTCCCACGGCCATGGGCATTGTCGAGGACGAGGCGACAGGTGCCGCCGCTCTGCGCCTCGGTGCCCAATTGCGCCGGCCGCTCACCATCCACCAGGGCGTGGCATCGCGAATTCTCGTGCGCCCTGCCGAGGACGGCACGGTGGCCGTGGGCGGACAGGTCGAGCCGGTGGAGACGCGTCCGTACGAGGGGTGGTCCGGTGGGCGGTGATCTCTCCGGATAGGCGGCAGCCCGGTGACGCTGACGTGAACCTTGGACGGGCCTGAGCCCGCCCTGCTTGTGGTGGCCGAAACGTGTCCGTAATACTGGACTGGTATTCACTGGTCTACCAGAGGAGCGCGATGCGATCGACCCGGCCATGGACGTGAAGGCCCCAACGCACGAGGTCGACGCGACCGGCATCCTGACGCCGGCCATGGACATCGGCCGCTTTCGGATCGACCGGCCGATCGGGGCCGCGACCACCAAGCGCGCGCAGGTACGCGACATTCTGGAACGGCTGATCGACGCAGAGCTCCACCCCGGCGACGCGATCCCGTCCGAGCGGGCCCTGGTCGTCCGGCTGGGCGTCAGCCGGGTGACCGTGCGGCAGGCCATCGCCGATCTGGTCGAGGCCGGCGTGCTGGAACGGGTGCACGGCAAGGGCACCTACGTCACCGGACCGCAGGTCGACTCGCGGCTGCACCTGACCTCGTTCTCCCGGGAGATGCGCGATCGGGGTCTGATCCCGGCGACCGTGGTGTTGTCCGCGGCCGACGAACCGGCCGGCGACGACGTCGCGTACGCGCTGCGGATCCGGCCGGGCCAGCCGGTGATCCGGGTCGAGCGGCTGCGCACCGCCGACGGCACCCCGATGGCGTACGAGGTCGGCTACTACCCGGCCGCCCTCTTTCCCGGTCTGCTGCAGCGCGAACTCGGCACCCTCTACGACATCTTCGCCAGCGAGTACGGCGTCGTGGTGACCAGCGGCGAGCAGACCGTCCGCGCCGAATCGGCCGACGCGCACCAGGCCCGGATCCTCGGCATCGCCCGACGCGCCCCACTTCTGGTGCAGGAACGCGTCACCCACGCCGGCGACCGGGTGATCGAACTCTCCACCTCCTGGTATCGGGCCGACCGCTACCGGATCCACATGGCGATCACCCCGCGCGGCGCCCGCGAGAACTGATTCGATTCCGCTCCTTGAGCCTGGTCGTCGGTCAGCGTTCCGACACGTCTTTAACGTTGTAACGTGTCCTCAGCCTGATCCAGGCCCACGAGAGGATGCCAACGATGACACCCCGCCCGACCTTGATCATTCTGCTGTCCGCGCTGCTGGCCCTGATCTTGGGGCCGGCCCTGCCTGCCGCTGCTGACCCGAGCGACGATCCCGCTCCGCAGGCGACCGGTACTCCTTTATATAGCGCGACCAGCATGTACCCACGGGCGATCAGGCTGCAGCACGGGAAGTCCGCCGGCCAGATCCTGGCCAGTGCGACGACCTTCACCGCCCGCGGCGGCGAGGTGGCGATCTTCCGCAGCCCCGACAACGGGGCCAGCTTCCAGCACGTCACGCTGATCCCGGCGGCGCAGGAATTCGGCAAACCGGGACTGTGCTGCTCGTCGATCTTCGAACTGCCGCGGGCTGCGGCCGGGATGCCCGCGGGGACGCTGCTCTGGTCCGGGACGATGGGGCAGGAGGCGCAGCCGATGCGGACCGGCCTGGACGTCTGGCGCAGCGATGACGCCGGCGACACCTGGCGCCGGCTCGGCACCATCACCACCTCGCCGCACGACGGCGGCACCTGGGAACCCGAATTCTCGGTCGATGCCGGTGGCCGGCTCGCCGTCTACTTCGCCGAGGAGACGGCGACGGCACCCCGGGACCAGCGGCTGGCCCGGATGACGACGACCGACGGGGTGACCTGGGGCGGCAAGCGATACGTGGTCGAGACCCAACCCGGCCTCGGCCGGGCCGGGATGCCGAACGTGCGCCGGCTGCCGAACGGCCGCTACCTGATGGTGTACGAGATCTGCGGCGCCCCCGGGCAGTACGACTGCGCCGTCTACACCCGGACCTCGCCCGACGGCAGCCGCTGGGGCGACCCGTACGCCGGGCATCGCCGGGTGGTCAGCACCAAGGGCAACTACTTCGTCGCGGCGCCGACCTTCACCTGGACCCGGGACGGCACCCGGGACGGCCGGCTGGTCCTGGTGGCGCAGCAGCTGAAGAACCCGGACGGGACCCCGGCGGCCGGCAACGGCAGCACGCTGTTCGTCGCCGACGGCAACCCGGCCCGGCCGTGGCGCGAGGTGCCGGCCCCGGTCGCGGTGCCGGATCCGTTCCCCCATCCGTGCCCGAACTATTCATCGACGCTGCTGCCGACCGACTCGACCGGCTCCGTGCTGGAGATCGCGACCGACTTCGTCGACGGCGACTGCCGCGCCTTCTTCGCCACCGGCCCGACCGGATGACGCCGCCGCTGTCAGAATGTGCGGCATGACCGAACGCAGCGTCGAGGCGCTCGCCGTCCCCTACGACGCGCAGGCCGCGGACCAACGGGTGGCTCGGCGTAAGCAGCAGCTCCGGATGCGGCTGATCAGTCTCGGCATCACGGTGGTGATCATGATCGGCTTCTATCTGTGGCGCGGCCAGGAGATGGGCGGTGGCTGGTTCATCGGCGCCTACGTGCTGGTCTTCCTGATCGCGTTCGGTTGGCTCGCCTTCTACTGGATCGGCCTACGGATCGCCCGGCGGGAGCGGGCCGAGGTCGGCCAGGGCACCGCACTGCGGATCGACCGGACCGGGGTCGAGCTCGCCGGCACGTTCGTCACCTGGCCCCAGGTCGCCGGGCTGGCCGTGGTCAAGGGCGGTTTTCTGCGGGCCGAGCGGTTGCAGCTGACGCCCACCGGCGGCGAGCCCGTGTCGGTGGCGTTGGAGGCGATGGCGGTCCGGCCGGCGACCATCGACCAGACCGCGCGGGCCTATTCGGCCGGTCGACACGGAGTGGATCTCTCCGAGCTCGACAGTTGATCCCGGGTCTCGGCCCGGCCGATTCGCCGGACCACCAGGGGCACCGGTATGGAACGGGCCGGGTCGGCTCTGACAGACTGCGGCTGATAGCACACGAACGGCTAGAAAGTGGTGACCGATGCCCATCGCATCCCCCGAGGTTTACGCCGAGATGCTGCAGAAGGCGAAGCAAGGCGCCTTCGCCTACCCGGCGATCAACATCAGCTCTTCCCAGACCCTGAACGCCGCGTTGCAGGGATTCGCCGAGGCGGGCTCGGACGGCATCATCCAGGTCTCCACCGGCGGCGGCGAGTACGCGTCCGGGCCGACGATCAAGAACATGGTGACCGGCGCGGTGGCCCTCGCGGCGTACGCGCACGAGGTGGCCAAGAACTACCCGATCAACGTCGCCGTGCACACCGACCACTGCCCCAAGGAGAAGCTGGACGGCTTCGTCCGGCCGCTGCTGGCGATCTCCGAGGAGCGGGTCGCGCGCGGTGAGAACCCGCTGTTCCAGTCGCACATGTGGGACGGCTCCGCGGTGCCGGTGGAGGAGAACCTGTCCATCGCCGACGAGCTGTTGGCCCGGACCAGCAAGGCCAAGATCATCCTGGAGATCGAGGTCGGCGTGGTCGGTGGCGAGGAGGACGGCGTCAGCCACGAGATCAACGAGAAGCTGTACACGACCGTCGAGGACGGTCTGCGCACGGTCGAGGTGCTCGGTGCCGGTGAGAAGGGGCACTACATCACCGCCCTCACCTTCGGCAACGTGCACGGCGTCTACAAGCCGGGTGCGGTGAAGCTGCGGCCCGAGGTGCTGAAGGAGATCCAGGACGAGGTCGGCGCCAAGATCGGCAAGGAGCGCCCGTTCGACCTGGTCTTCCACGGCGGCTCCGGCTCGACGCTGGAGGAGATCCGCGCCGCAGTCGACTTCGGCGTGATCAAGATGAACATCGACACCGACACCCAGTACGCCTTCACCCGGCCGGCGGTCGCGCACATGTTCAGCAACTACGACGGTGTGCTCAAGATCGACGGCGAGGTCGGCAACAAGAAGGCCTACGACCCGCGCGCCTGGGGCAAGGCCGCCGAGGCCGGCATGGCCAAGCGCGTCGTCGAGGCCTGCGAGCACCTGCGCAGCACCGGCACCTCCCTCAACGCCTGATTTCCGCCGACTTGTCAGAACTGAGGCTTGCTATAGCCAGCCTCAGTTCTGACAAGTCGGCGTTAGTCGCTGCGCGCCCTCAGTCGCTGCGCAGCGTGTGGCTGGGTGAGCTGCCGTAGGTCGCGCGATAGAGGGCCGAGAACTGGCTCGGATGGGGGAAGCCCCAGCGCCCCGCGATGGCCGTCACGGTGGTCTGCGTCGGGTCGGCGGCCTTCAGTTCACGGTGGGCCTGGTCGAGCCGGGCCCGACGCAGGTATCCCATCGGTGAGATCCCGTAGTGCCGGCGAAAGGCGTATTGCAGGGCGCGGATCGTGACGTGGGCGGTGCTCGCGATGTCGGACGCGGTGATGTCCTCACCGAGGTGGCTGTCGATGTAGCCGACGGCGCGGCGGAGCACTCCGGAGTTGGTGTCGGCCCGGCCGTGGCGCGCCGGCTGGGTGCTGGACCAGGTCGTATTCGGAAAGCAGGCCAGTGCGGCGGCCGCGATCATCCGGCTCAGCTCGCCCAAGAGGAGAGATCCGGGATCGGGTTCTGGACGATTCAGCGTCGCTTCGGCCAGCGCGATCGCTCCGGTGAGCACGGACGCGGCGGCCGGATCGGCGGGATCCAGATCGACAAACTGCGGTGGATCGAAATCACCGGCCACGGCGGCGAGATCATCTCGATTGATCTCCACCCATTCAAGATCAACATCGTCCGTCCGACCCCGACAGGCGACGTCCGGGCGAGCGGTGAGAAAGCAGTCGTTTTCCCTGTAATAGTTGTTGTTCTCGCCGTTGATCAGCTCGCGGCCGAAGCCGCCGTTGATCACTCGACCGATCATCAGCCGTCGATCTCCGTCGGTCGTGCTGGTGATCGACGACGTGTGACTCATCCGGGCCAGAAAAAATCGGTCACAACCCCAGACCGCGTCCCGAAAAGTGAACTCCGCCGGATTCCCGATCAGCTCGATGCGGGCGTCCACATAAAGGTCGCGCAGGTAATGCCTGACCTCGTCGACGTCCGTCGTCTGGTATCTCGCCGGTTGGGCGATCTCTCTCGTGCTCACCATGCCTACGACTCCCCCGTGGGTGTAGAAACCCTCGCCGCGGCTCGCCGGCATGCTGGTGCAGAACCTTGCTCGGGAATGAGCGTGACCAGTCGCCTGGAGCGAGCCAGGAATGGCGCTACGGGGGTTGCAGCGCTTCGTTCAGTACGAAGATACGCCGGATTTCGTTTTCCTGCTAAGGAACTTCGCGAATGGCGCTGCCCCGAGTGTCGCCACCGTGATCGACTCGGGCTTGTGACTTGGGGGCGCGCTGGTGTCGTGCGCCGACGATCTGTCGTCGGCGAGGCTGCGGGCGCGCCGATCCTCCGGTACGCGATGTTGATGATCATGGTCCTCGGCTTCGGTCTGGCCCTGCTCGCAACGACCGCCGGCTCGGCCCGCGCCGACGAACGCGGCGACGAGGACGGGGGCGGGTCGGTGCTCGGGCAACTCGTCGGCTCGCTGAACAAGCTGGTCGGATCGTCCGATGACGACCACGGCGAGGCGCCGAACTCGAAGCCCGGAGAATCGAAGGATTCCTCGCCGAAATCCCACAGCAGAACGAAATCCGACGACCGGCCCGCCTCCGATTCGGAGTCGACGAAGACCCGCGACGAGGGTGCCAAGGCGCCCGCGCAGCGCAAGTCGAGCGGCGGTGGCGATGCCGGCGGATCCGGGTCGGCGAAGGCCGCGGCACCGGCCGAGCGGGAGGAGCCGACGCCCGAGAAGCGCCGAGCCGAGGAGAACCAGGGCGACCGGGAGCAGGCATCCCCGTCGTCGAAGGACTCCGGCGAGGCCGCTCCGAATAAGCGCCAACGGAGCCGCGACGCGGACAACTCCGCTCGAGATGATCAAGGATCCGGCCGGAACGACGACTCGGCGGCGGACCGGTCGGCGCCGGTGGCGAAGGCTCCGGCGACCAAGCCGGAGCACTCGAAGCCGACCAAGGCGAAGTCGACCAAATCGAAGTCGACCAAAGCGAAGTCGTCCAAGGAGAAGTCGGCCAAGGCACCGTCCACTAAGGCACCGGGCCAGAAGCGGGCCGGGGTGGTTTCGCTGCTTTCCGATCTCACCAAGTCACTGGCCGAGAGCAGCCGGACCGTGGTCTCTGCGGACCCGGCCGGGCAGGACCCCCAGGGGGAGGACCCGTCGCCGACGGAGCGGTCGAGGTCGGCGGCGGGTTCGTCCGACGAAGGGAAGTCCGGCCCGACGAAGATCGGGCCGGATGAGCCGGACGGCCGATCGGGCGGCGCCGACGACGAGGCTTCGGGGCTAGCTCCGAAGCCGGCCCGATCGGCGCTCTCCGACCTGCTCGGCGACGCCGGGCCCCTCGAAGACGTCCTGCCCGCTGACCACACGGCGCCGCTCGAAGACGCCGTGCCGCCGGAGGAAGCCGCGCCGCTCGAGCGCGCGGCCGAGCAGGTCACGAAGCCGGTCACCGGTCTGCTTCGCCCGGTCACCCGGACGGTGGAACCGGTCGTCGCTGCGACCGCACCCGTGGTCGCCTCGGTGACCCCGATCGTCGCTCCGGCCACCGAAGTGATCAAGCCCGTCACCTCGATCCTGGCGCCGGTGACGAGGTCGGTGTCGCCGATCTTGGCACCGATCACTCCGATCGTGAAGTCTGTCGCGCCGATCTTGGCACCGGTCACACCGATCGTGCGATCGGTGGCCCCGGTCCTGGCGCCGCTGACGCCGATCGTGAAGTCCGTGGCGCCGATCCTCGAGCCGCTCACGCCGGTCCTGGAGTCCGTGGCGCCGATCCTCGAGCCGCTCGGGCCGGTCCTGGACTCGGTCGCGCCGATCCTCGAACCGGTCGCGCCGATCGTCAAGCCGATCGCCCCGATCCTCGAACCACTCGCGCCGATCGTGAAGCCGTTGACGCCGATCCTGGAGCCCCTGGCACCCATCGTCGACCCGGTCGTACCGATCGGAAACGACCCGGTCGACCCGAGCGGTCCGCCGCTGGATGGCACCGTGCAGCCGGATCCGCCGACCGTCGACCCGACGACGCCGATCGTCGATCCGGCACCGGATGCGACTCCGCCGCAGCAACAGGATCCGCCGGCCGAGACGCCCACGGTGCCGGCCGAGACGCCGGACCCGCGGGTCGACGACCCGGCGGCCGAGCTCGTACCGACGGACCAGCGCACGGCTCCGAACTCGGTGGCCGATCCGGCCGCCGCCCACAGCAACGATGCCGGTCCGAACATGGACTCGGATTCGACGAGCGATGCGGCGCCCGTACTGCGGATGATCACCTCGCAACGCACCGACGAAGCGGGGCCGGATCTCGGGCCAAGCGCGGCGGATCCCGATCCCTCCACCGACGAGTTCGCCGATCCGTTCGGGCCGGACGCGCCGTACGCACCAGGCGCCGCTGCGGACGCCGGCTCGGCCTCACCCACGGTGGCCCAGACCGGCATGGCCGGCTTCCTGGCGATCGAGCCGAGCGCGTCCCGCCTGGTACAAGAGGATTCTGCGCATCACAAGCATGGCAACTCAGCATTGCTGACCGCGGCGAAGCACCGCCCCGGCTGATCTCTGATTGATCAATCCCAGTGGCCCGGATCCCGGGCCGACCCGCGGAACCGATGGTTCCGCGTTCAATCAGATCAATCATTCAGGAGATCAGCATGTCTGCACGAAAGAAGCTCTTACGTGCCTTGGCATTGTCGACGGTCGCAGGAGGACTCTGGCTCTTCGGCCAGGGTGTCGCCCAAGCTGAAGACACCGGGGTACTGAACAACCTGTCCGGAACAGCCAGCTCATTGATCCGCACCCTCGGTGGTGACGGTCAGAGTGCGAAGCATGATCAGGACAAGGGCGACGCCAAGTTGGATCACAAGTCGTCGGATCGTGGTGGTAGTGCGAAGTCGGACACCAAGGGTGGCGATTCCGGTGATGCCAAGGCGAAGTCGAACGACGACTCTTCGGCTCGTGGCGGGAAGGGTGGCGACTCCGGTGACGGCGGCGATGCCAATTCCAGCAACAAGGCGCGGAGCGGTGATTCGGGTGACTCCGGAGATTCCGGTGACACCGGGGGTAACTCCTCCTCCAGCAAGGCCGAGAGTGGCAAGTCCGACCAGGGCGACCACGACAAGGCCAAGTACGACAAGCACGACAACGGCAAGGGCGATCGCAGCAAGGGCGACGCGAAGTCGGAGTCGAAGGCCGGCTCGGGCGACTCCGGTGACACCGGGTCGACCGGCGACACCGGTGATGCTTCGAACCACTCCAAGACCCGTGGTGGCGACTCCGGCAACGGTGGTGACGGTGGCGACGCCTCCTCGAAGGTGAAGTCAGACAACGACGCGAAGTCCGGGTCGTCCGACACGAAGTCCAACACCAAGTCCAATGGCGGCAAGCCGGACAAGGATCACGGGTACGGCAACGGCAAGAGTGATCACGACAAGGGTGATCACAAGTCCTCGGATCGTGGTGGCAGTGCGAAGTCGGACACCAAGGGTGGCGATTCCGGTGATGCCAAGGCGAAGTCGAACGACGACTCTTCGGCTCGTGGTGGAAAGGGTGGCGACTCCGGTGACGGTGGCGATGCCAATTCCAGCAACAAGGCGCGGAGTGGTGATTCGGGTGACTCCGGAGATTCCGGTGACACCGGGGGTAACTCCTCCTCCAGCAAGGCCAAGAGTGGTCATGCCGACCAGGGCAAGTCCGATCACGACAAGGGCGACCACGACAAGTGCAAACACGACAAGGGCAAGCACGGCGACAAGGGAAAGCACGACAAGGGCAAGCACGGCGACAAGGGAAAGCACGACAAGGGCAAGCACGACGACAAGGGAAAGCACGACAAGGGCAAGGGCCATCAGGACCAGGGTGATGCCCGGGCGGACTCCAAGGCCGGCTCAGGCGACTCCGGTGACACGGGGTCGACCGGTGACACCGGTGATGCCTCGAATCACTCCAAGACCGGTGGCGGCGATTCCGGCAACGGTGGTGACGGTGGTGACGCCTCCTCGGAGGTGAAGTCCGACAACGACGCGAAGTCCGGGTCGTCCGACACGAAGTCCGCTACCAAGTCCGGAAACGACAAGGGCAGCAAGGCCGCTTCCGAGACCAAGGGTGGCGATTCGGGCGATGCCAAGGCCGAGTCGAATGACAGCTCTTCGGCTCGTGGTGGAAAGGGTGGCGACTCCGGTGACGGTGGCGATGCCAATTCCAGCAACAAGGCGCGGAGTGGTGATTCGGGTGACTCCGGAGATTCCGGCGACACCGGTGGCAACCAGTCCTGGGCGGTCGCGATCTCCGTCTTCGGAGACGCCACGGCGATCTCCCGGGCCGATTCGGGCGATTCCGGTGACACCGGATCGACCGGTAACACGGGTGACGCCTCCAACAAATCCGGGACCAGTGGGGGCGATTCCGGCGATGGTGGAGACGGTGGCAATGCATCCTCAGAGGTGAAGTCCGACAACGATGCCAAGTCCGGATCGACCGACACGAAGTCCGACACCAAGTCTGGAAACGGCAAGGCCGGTTCCAAGACCGAGGGTGGCGATTCGGGAGATGCCAAGGCCGAGTCGAACGACTCTTCCTCCGCTCGTGGCGGCAGTGGCGGCGATTCGGGTGACGGTGGCAACGCCACCTCCGAGAACGACGCTCGGAGTGGTGATTCCGGCGACTCCGGAGATTCCGGGGACACCGGCGGCAACCGCTCCAACGCCTTCGCACTCTCCATCTTCGGAGATGCCACGGCGATCTCCAGCGCCGATTCCGGCGACTCCGGTGACACCGGATCGACCGGTGACACCGGCGACGCCTCCAACGACTCCTGGACCGGCGGCGGCAACTCCGGCGACGGTGGAGACGGTGGCGATGCCTCCTCGGAGGTGAACTCGGACAACGATGCCGAGTCCGGCGACAGCAACACCCGCTCCGTCCTGGGTGGCGGACTGGTGGCGATGCTGCTGGGCTGATCGGCAAGATGATCAAGGTGCTGGTCATCGAAACGGATGATCAGCGGGTGAGGTAGTTCCTCACGATGCAGCGTCGGTGGGTGGTGGCTCCACTCGGACCACCACCCACCGAAGCTCGACTCTTGACTGACCAGCCGCAGTCCCACCTGGTTGGGGCCCGTTCCTGGCTGGAAAATAGAGCGGCGATCGCATCTCCTGAATCATCTGGCGCAATGGCACCTATTTTCGGATCAGTCGGATCGTCCCCAGCTCCCCGGTGATCGCGCGGGGAAATCGGTCAGTTTGACCGCGAGTACCCGGTCAAATCGACCGATATCCTGCAGCCGTGCCGGCATCGGCGGGATCGATCGTTAGGTCGCGGAGCGCGACCTGCGGTGCGGCGTGCCGGGCCGATCCGTGCACGCTGCGCCAGATCCGGTACGCCGAGCGAGAATTGAATGCCGAGCCGGTGCTGGTGGTGTGGGCGGAACTGAGCGTGGTTGCTCACCTGATCGGCGAGCCGATGCCTGTCCTGACCTCAGACCTGCTGGACGCGCTGGCCAGGTTCGATTCGCGGCATCGGGAGTGCGTCCTGTCGCACGCGGTCGACCAAGCGGTCGCGGTGCGGACCATGGCATTCGCCACCCTGGTCAGTCCCGATGATCTTGCCGTGCACGTCAACGCGGCGATGAACTCCTGCGTGATCGACAACGTCCCGGCCGATGACACGTGTGAGTGGCGCCGACGGCGGATCGATACTGGTCCGCGGGAGACCGATCGGCGGCTGATCCTGCACGGTGCAGACAGCCCCTCCGGACTGGAGACGGCCGTCGGCTGCCGCGCCGACACCACTGAGTGGCCGGCCCGGCTCGCTCGGACCCTGGCAGAATTCGTTCCCCGCCGTTGGCCGATGCGCTACTTCGGCGGTCCGCGGTAATGGCACTCGACCGGCCGAGACTCGAGGACATCGAAGGCAACGACTCTCGGCCCGATGGGGCGCAGACTCGGACCGATGATCCGTGGGCAAAGAGTGACGAGGAGCGTGATCGAGATTTTGCCGAGGTGGCGCAGTCGGACCGGGAGTACCTGGCTGACAATCCGAGGACCTGGTACGGCCGGCACTCGGAGGCCGTCGAATCCCGCGAAGGCGAGTCGCGCGCACCCGATCATGGCGAAGCGAAGACCGATCCGCCAGATATCACCGACCGAGCACAACAGGCTGATCGGGAGGAAGGTCCGTCGGACAAGGTCGATGACGCGACCCCTGGTGCCGACCGCTGGAGCGATCCCGAGGCCCGGAAAGCGTGGGCCGATGAGCGGATGGCCGATCCGGACCACACCAAGCTGCTCACCTCTGCCGAACCGGGGGCCAAGTACCAACGCGAGCACGCCGGCGACCGGGAGGTCAGGCTGACCACCGACAATCCGCGTGACAAGATTTGGGCGGACGGGCTTGCAGTGGATCCGGACCGTGTTGTCGCCGTCGAGGCGAAGTTCGTCGCGAACCCGAACAGGAGTCTGTACGAGGGCAGGGCGCCGGCCTTCATGGTTGACAGCCTGATGAAGGGCTTCGATGACGAAATGAAGCGTTACGGCGAGGTCATCCGCCATGGTGAGAACCCGGTGGCGAGGCTGCGCATCGAGACCAACACAGAAGCTGCTGCGGAGTTCCTCGGCGAACGAGCCAGCCGAATCGTCGGGACAGATGTAGATCTCGTCGTCCAGGTGAGATCCGAGAGAGGAGAATCCCGATGCAGATGGCGATCTGCTCTCCAGACCAAGCGTTTCATGTCGACCGTGAGGTCTTCGAGAAGGAGGCACATGCTCGCTTCCCGGAGGGAGTGGTCGTCGCCATCGATGATCCGGATCGGCCGATGGATGTCGCGGTTCAGATCGAACGTGGAGGCGAGCCCGGTTATCAGATCCTGCGCTCCCGCGAGGGCGAGGTGATCTTCACCGATGGCACCCCGGAACAGGCTGCCGAAGCCGCGCTGTGGATCCGGTCGCTGCTTCCGGATGATCCGGGTGGCAGGATCTGGCTCGTCGACAAGGGCTACAGCGGACACGTGGAGTTGGTTCCGGGGATGACGGTCGACGACATCAAGGCAGGGTGGGTTGAGCACGACGACCCGGCCGCCGACTAGGTCGGCAAGTCAGCGCGGAACGAGTCGGTCGATCACCGGGCGGACGACGTCGGGATAGTCGGTCGTCACGCCGTCCAGGCCGAGCTCCAGGGCGCGGGCGATGTCGGCGGCGGTGTTGGCCAGCCAGCCGGTGATCCGCAAGCCCTGGCCGTGCGCGTACTCGACGATCTCCTCGGTCAGGTCGGGCAGGCTCAGATAGACGGCCCGTCCGTGCAACTCCAGCGCTCGGTCCACCAGCCCGGTCGAGGCACCCTCCGCGCTGTACGCCAGGTAGGCGGACGGCAGCAGCCGATGCATCTCGATCAGGTAGCTGGTCTCGCCGGTGTTGATGTGGAACTGATCATGGAGTTCCGGCCGGGATCGCATCAGGGCGGCCAGTCCGGCGGCCGCCTTCGGGGCCTTCAGCTCCACCTGGAGCGGGAATCCGTCGACCGCGTCCAGCACCTCGTCGAAGGTGGCGATCCGCTCTCCGGACACGGACAGGGCGCGTAGCTCGGCCAGGGTGAAGTCGGCCAACGGTCCGGTCCCGTCGGTGATCCGGTCCACGGTCTGATCATGGAAGACCACCAGCTGCCCGTCCGAGCTGACCTGGAGATCGAGCTCGAGCTGATCGGCGCCGTCGGCGATCGCCGCGGCGAAGGCGGGCAGGGTGTTCTCCGGTGCCTTGGTGGACGAGCCGCGGTGGGCGGTGAGCACGAAGGCCATGGCGGGACGGGCCCTTCTGCGAGGCGATCAGGTGGTCCGGTGCCCGGCTCCGGGCAGCTGCGAGGCGTGCCTAGCGTCCTGGGCCCCGCAGCGACACGATATGAGTTCGTTCGGCCCAGGACGCTATGGCCCCCGCGATAGTGAAGATAACATGGCGTTGTGATAACTCGAGCGGGAATTCCCCGAGATCTCCTGAGATCCCGATGAGCAGCGCGGTGGAGTCGACTCCCCGGCGGCCGGTGGAGCCGGCGGCCCGGCGAGCGTCCCGGCTGCATCGGATCGCCGACCTGGTGCTGACCGAGGGCTCGATCTCGGCCACCCAGCTGGCCGAGCGGTTCGAGGTCAGCCTGATGACGGTGCACCGAGACCTGGACGAGCTGGCCCGGCAGGGCGTGGTGCGGAAGTTCCGCGGCGGCGTGAGCGCCCAGCCGTCGAACGTCTTCGAGGCCAACATCCGCTATCGGATGCAGGTCAACAAGGAGATCAAGGTCGCCCTGGCCGGCTATGCCCGGACCCTGATCGAGCCCGGCATGGCGGTGCTGCTGGACGACTCGACCACCACCCTGGAGCTCGCCCATCAGCTCGACGAGGTGGGCCCGCTGACGGTGATCACCAACTCCCGGCCGGTGGCCGAGACCGTCCGCGGCCAAGGGGATCACCGGCTGATCGTGCTCGGCGGCGAATACTCCGAGACCCACGACTCCTACCTCGGGATGATGTGCAACGAGATGATCGGCACCCTGCGGGCCGACCTGCTGGTGGCCTCCACCTCGGCGATGTCGGCCACCGAGGTGTTCCACCAGGAGCCGGACATCGTGCTGATCAAGCGGGCGATGATGCGGTCGGCGACCAAGAAGGTGCTGCTGATGGACCACAGCAAGCTCGCCCGGACGGCGCTGCACTCGATCGCGCCGACCAAGGACTTCGATCTGATCGTGGTCGACGACGGTGCCGACGCCGAGTTCCTGGCCGAGCTGCGGGACACCGGCTGCCGGGTCGAAACGATCCCGGTGGCGCCGGCATGAGGGGTTCCGGGAACGTTCGGATCACGGTTACCGGCACGTATGTTAACTTCGCAATCTCCCGTGTTAACTTAAGCGCGTGACCGAGTCGACCGTCACCGGGGAGCGGACCGCGGAGCGGATCCCTCGGCGCGAGTCAGCACCTGCCGCACCGCCCAAGCGCCGGCAGACGCTGGGCATGAGGATGTGGCGGGAGCGGTCGATGTACACGTTCATCGTCCCCGGGGTGCTGTTCTTCGTCGTCTTCCACTACCTGCCGCTGGGCGGCATCGTGATCGCGTTCCAGGACTACTCGCCGTTCCTCGGCTTCGCCGGCTCGACCTGGGTCGGGATGGAAAACTTCACCCGGCTGGTCGGCGACCTCGAGTTCTGGACCACCGTCAGCAACACGCTGATCATCTCCGGGCTGCAGATCCTGTTCGCCTTCCCGGCACCGATCCTGCTCGCACTGCTGCTGAACTCGTTGCTGTCGGAGCGGGTCAAACGCGTCGTCCAGTCGATCGTCTATCTGCCGCACTTCATCTCCTGGGTGATCGTGATCTCGATCTGGCAGCAGGTGCTCGGCGGGGCCGGCCCGATGGCGGAGTTGCTGGCCCAGCTCGGCGCCGGCCAGGTCAACATCATGGCCAACGCCGAGACGTTCAAGATCCTGCTCACCTCGCAGGTGATCTGGAAGGACATCGGCTGGGGCACGATCATCTTCTTCGCCGCGATCAGCGCCATCTCGACCGAGTTGTACGAGTCCGCCGCCGCCGACGGGGCCGGTCCGCTGCGCCGGATCTGGCACATCACGCTGCCCGGCATCCTGCCGGTCGTGGTGCTGCTGTTGATCCTGCGACTCGGCGACGTGCTCAGCGTCGGCTTCGAGCAGATCCTGTTGCAGCAACCCTCGGTCGGGGTGGCCGCCGCGCAGGTGCTGGACACGTTCGTCTACTTCCGTGGCGTGCAGGGTGGCGACTGGGGGATCGGGGCCGCCGCCGGCCTGATCAAGGGCGTGGTCGGCACGACGCTGATCATCGCCGCCAATGCGATCGCGAAGCGGACCGGTAACGAGGGGCTGATCTGATGGCGACCGCCCTGAACTCACTGCGGGTGACCTCGGATCCGGCCAACCGGCCGATCTGGATGGGTAAGCCGCCGCTGCTGGTGCGGGTGCTCAAGGGCATCGTGATCGCCGCGATCGTGCTGGTGATGCTCTATCCGTTCGGCTACGTGATCTTCGCGTCGTTCGGCGCGCCGACGGCCCAGTTGCAGTTCGGCCTGTTTCCGTCGGAGTGGACCACGAGTGCGTACCAGACGATCTTCACCGGCGGGATCGTCACCCGGTCGCTGCTGGTGTCGGCCGGCGTGACCTTGATCGGCACGGTGCTCTCGGTCGCGTTCACCGCGATGCTGGCGTACGGGCTGACCCGGACCCGGCAGGTGCCGTTCGCCCGATCGGCGCTGATCCTGGTGCTGCTGACCATGCTGTTCAGTGCCGGGATCATCCCCAACTTCCTGCTGGTCAAGTCGCTCGGCCTGGTCGATACCTACGCCGCGCTGATCTTCCCGGTGCTGATCTCGGCGTTCAACATGATCGTGATGCGCAACTTCTTCATGCAGTTGCCGAGTGAGCTGTTCGACGCCGCCCGGGTGGACGGCGCCGGCGAGTGGCGGATCTTCACCTCCTTGGTGCTGCCGCTGTCCAAGGCGGTGCTCGCGGTGATCGGCCTGTTCTACGCGGTCGGCTACTGGAACGCGTACTTCAATCCGTTGATCTATCTCAACGATCCGGCGAAGTGGCCGATCCAGCTGGTGTTGAACCAGTACGTGCTCCAAGGCTCGCCGATGAGCCAGATGGAGAACCCGGACATCGGGGCGGTGGCGCCTCGATCGGTCCAGATGGCCGTTGTCGTGGTGGCGACGCTGCCGATCCTGATCGTCTATCCGTTTGTCCAGAAGTACTTCACCAAGGGCGTCCTGACCGGCGCCATCAAGGGTTGAGGAGTTCCATCGTGATCAAACACAGAATGATCAAGACCAGTCCGCTCGGCCGCCGGGGATTCCTCGGGCTCGGCCTCGGGGCCGCGGCGGTCGCGGCGACCGGTTGCGGCGCGACCACCGGCGGAGGTGCCGGACCGGGGCCGAAGACGGCGTTCACGCCGCCCGCCTACACCCAGACGCCGCAACTGGAGGGCGCGATCGTCTCGAAGGAGGCCGGCGTGCCGATCGGCTACGAGACGCTGCCGGCGGAGTTGATCAAGTCGGTCGACTCACCGCCCGGCAGTGGCAAACCGATGACCCACGTGCACGTCACCTGGGGCGCTCCGGTGCCGGCGCTGGACCAGAACCCGTGGTGGCGCGGCCTGAACGAACGGCTCAACGTCGACTTCCAGATGTCGACGATCCCGTACGCCGAGTACGAGGCGAAGTTCGCGACCTTGATCGCCGGCGGTGATCTGCCCGATGTGATCCAGCTGATGAACCTCGCGGCCTGCGCCAAGGCGGCCCGGCAGGGTGCGTTCGCCGATCTCAGCGACGTGCTCGGCGGGGACAAGATCCTGGAATACAAGAACCTCTCCAACGTCCGCCCGGACCAGTGGAAGGCCAGCTCGATCGGCGGCCGGATCTACGGCGTGCCGATCGACATCCCGGCGGTGCAGACCCAGTATCGGCTGCGCACGGACTGGGCCGAGAAGCTCGGCCTCAGCCCCGACCCGAAGACCGCCGAGGAACTGGCCGAGGTGCTGGTCGCGATCAGCAAGGGCCAGCCGGAGCCGGGTCGCAAGGTGTGGGGTGGCGGCGGCTACAGCTTCACCAGCACGATCGGCGCGGCCGCCAACGCGATGTTCCGGGTGCCGAACAACTGGCGGCTGGCGGGCGAGAAACTGGTCCACGCCTATGAGACGCCGGAATACGAGCAGGCGGTCGACTGGGCGGGGCAGCTGTTCAAGGCCGGCGGCCTGCATCCGGACACGCTCGCGCTCGGTGCCAACTCGGCCAAGGACCTGGAGCTGATCGGCACCGGCCAGGTCGGCCTGAGCTCGATCTCGGCGCAGAACTGGTATTTCCCGAACGTCTACTCCGAGGCCATCAAGGCGAGCGGTGGCGGTCTCGCGCCGTTCATCCCGCCGGGCCACGATGGCAGCGTGGAGCCGCTGTTCGTCCGGTCCTCGGGGTCGTACGGGATCAATGCGATCTCGGCCAAGGTCGCCGAGGACAAAGACCGGCTGGCCGAGATCCTGCGGGTGTTCAACTACCGCCGGGCGCCGTTCGGCAGCGAGGAGTGGTACTTCCTCAAGTACGGCGCGCCGGGCGACTACTACGAAGAGCGGAAGCCGGGCCAGGACGGGGAGCCGGTGATGATCGAGGGCAAGACGCTGGAGACCGACCGCGGAGCGTTGAACTACGGTCTCGGCCCGCAGGCCTGGATCTTCCAGGGCGTCGACGAATGCGTCAAGATCAACGAGGAGATGGTGCGGAACGCCGAGCCGGACCCGACCCAGGGCCTGACCTCGGAGACCCGCGAACGCCGGGAGCCCCAATTGAAGCTGCTGCAGGAGGACTTCGTGAATCGGATCGTCGTCGGCGAGCGGCCGATGACCGATCTCAAGGAGTTCCTCAACCAGTGGCGCAGCCAGGGCGGCGATCAGATGCGAACGGAACTGGAGACGGCACTGAAGGAACAGCCGGCCTGAACGATGGCGATGCGGCCGCGGAACTGGGGGAAACGATGGGACGCTCGGAACGAATCCACACGGAACGCATCGACACCGCTGATTTTCCGGCCGCGGTCGCCGCGGGCTGGAGCCGGCGCCGGTTCCTGACCGGGACGACGGCCGCGGCCGCGCTCGCCTTCACGGTCGGTACGCCGCAACGCAGCGAGGCCAAGATCGTCGACGACGCGCTGCCGTATCCGTACACGCTCGGCATCGCGTCCGGCGATCCGCTGCCGGACGCGGTGGTGATCTGGACCCGGCTCGCGCCGAAACCGTTGCAGCCGTACGGCGGCATGGAGCGGTTCAGTTGGCGGGTCGAGTGGGAGGTGGCGGAGGACCCACAGTTCAGCCGGCGGGTGCTGCGCGGTCGGACCGTGGCCCATCCGGAGTACTACCACTCGGTGCACGTCGACGTCCGTGGGCTGCGGCCCGGCCGGGAATACTTCTACCGGTTCAAGGCCGGCGGTCAGGTCAGCGAGACCGGCCGGACCAAGACCGCGCCGGCCGAGGACGCGAACCTGGCCGAGCTGAACTTCGCGGTGGCATCGTGTCAGTCGTTCCCGGACGGCTACTACACGGCCTTGCGGCACATCTCGGAGGAGGACCTGGACGCGGTCTTCTTCCTCGGCGACTACATCTATGAGACCGGGGTGAATCCCGAGGGCGGGCTGCACGAGGTGCCGGAGCCGCTGCCGCCGGAGTTCGCCGCGGACGCGATCACCCTGGAGCGCTATCGGCTGCAATACTCGCTCTACAAGTCCGAGCCGGACCTGATCGCCGCCCACCGGAACGTGCCCTGGATCGCGACCTGGGATGATCATGAAGTCACCTCGAACTACGTCAGCCTCGACTCGGACAGCTGGAACGAACCGATCGACTTCTCGGTCCAGCGGGCCAACGCCTATCGGGCCTACTGGGAGCACCTGCCGCTGCGGCTGCCCGAGCCCGCCGGCCCGGACCTGAAGCTGTACCGGCGGTTCAACTTCGGCCGGCTGGCCCAGTTCGACGTGATCGACACCCGGCAGTATCGCGATGATCAAGCTCCGGGCACGGGCGATTCGGCGATCCGCCGGGACCCGGCCCGGACCGTGCTCGGCAGCGGTCAGGAGCAGTGGCTGCTGAACGGGTTGGCGAACTCCTCGGCCCGCTGGAACTTCCTGCCGCAACAGATCCCGATGGCCCAGCTGGACAGTGCCGGCGGGGCGGCACTGTCGCTCAACATGGATGCCTGGGACGGCTATGTCCCTGCCCGGCAACGGATCCTGGATGCCGTCCGGGCTCAGTTGAATCGTCAGGGGGGCCTGGAGAACTTCGTGGTGTTCACCGGCGACGCGCACACCAACTACGCGCTGCAGTTGCTGGCCGACTTCGATGATCTCGACTCGGCGCCGGTCGGGGTCGAGCTGGTCGGCACCTCGATCTGCAGCGACCGGGACGGCGCCGACACGACGCCGGCCCTGCAGACCCGGCTGGTGGAGAACCCGCACCTGAAGTTCGCCAACCAGCAGCGCGGCTACCTCCGCTGCCAGGTCACGCCGGAGGCGCTGACCACTGACTTCAAGATCGTCCCGTACGTGACCCGGCGGGACGCCCCGGTCTCGGTCCGGCAACGGATCGTCGTCGAATCCGGCAACCCCGAACTGATCTTGGAAGCCAGCCCGGAGGTGTGATCATGAAACCCACAGAGCGGTTGCAGGGGAGGTCTGGGGTTACGCTCCCTGAGCCTGTCGAAGGGCAGGCCCGAGTCCCGATCCGCACCCGGTGGCTGAAGTTGATCATGGCCGTGCTGCTGGCCGGCATCACCATCCTGGGTTCGTCGGCACCGCCGGCATCGGCCGCTCCGGTGGACCGACTGCAGGTGAGCGCCGACCTGCAACAGGTCGACCTGGCCGCGCTGGACTGCGCGACGGCCCGCTTCACCCTGCTGCTGCACAACCCGACCAACCAGGCCGTCTACGGCGACGCCTGGCTCTCCATCGAGGGCCCGGTGCGGCTGTCCCGGAAGCTGGTGTCCAGCTATCTGCCGCCGGGCTTCACGCTGACCGCGCCGATCACCCTGACGGTGCCGTACGGGACCGATCCGGGCAGTTGGCCGATCACGCTGACCGCCGGCCGCGACTCGGCCCAGGTGAGGGTCGATGTCGTACCGCCACCGGACAACGGCAACGTGGCCCTGGCCGCGACGCCGACGGTGTCCTCGATCCACGGCCGGTTCACCCCCTGCGGCACCAACGACGGCGACATCGACAGCTCGCACTGGGCGGTGTTCACCGGCTGGAACGACGCGACTTCGCGGACCTGGCCGGACTGGGCCGCCTACGACCTCGCCGAGCCGGCCGAGGTCGACCGGGTGGTGCTCTACACACTGGACTCGGCGGCCGAGCCGGCCAGCCGGTACGGGCTGTCGGACTGGGACGTCCAGGTCTGGCGGGACGGTGACTGGGCCACCGTCGCCGAGGTTCGCGGCAACAAACAGGGTGTCGTCACGACCACCTTCCCGGCCGTGACGACGGACAAGGTCCGGATCCTCTGCTGGGGCAACAACAACGCCGACTACTCGCGGATCGTCGAAACGGAGATCTACTGACCCACTCGGGGTGAGTAGGCTGCGCTGAGTGACTGAGGTGCGGGAGCGGCCGACCCCGTTGAGCCGGGTCTGGTCGGGCAGCCGGGTCATCGCCGAGAACCTGGACGGCGATGATCTTGGTGACGTGCTCGAGCTGCACTCCGGCTCGTCCGCCTGGTGGGTGGTGCCGCGGGAGCCCGACCTCGACGTCCGGCTGCGGTCCCTGGCCCGGGAACTCGATCTGGACGCCGGCGCGATCCACGATCTGCTGGCGACCGACCGCCGGGCCAAATTCGAGACCTTCGGCTCCACCCAGTTGTTGATCACCAGCATGATCACGTTCGACCAGGACACCGCCGTCGTCGAAATGCAACCGATCTCGATGGTGGTCACCGACCGGGTGTTGATCTGCCTGGCCGTCCCGGACGCCGCCACCAGTACCGCCCGCGCGCTGGCCGGTCAGGGCGAGCAGTTGGCCACCGGCGGGGTGGCAGAGGCGTTGCAGTCCCTGGTCAAGCTGGCGGTGCAGAGCCAGGCCGAGGCGATCGAGTGGCTGGAGACGGCGAGCGACGAGTTGTCGGCGGCACTGTTCGACGAACGCCCTCTGGGCAAGGCCGAGCAGCTCCGGGCGTTCAAGCTGCGCCGGGCGCTGACCCAAGTGCGCCGGGTGTCCCAGCCGACCCTGGACGTGCTGACCGACCTCACCCAGACCGGCGACCAAGATCGCGAACTGACCCGGCGCTGGACCCTGCTGACCGAGCGGCAGGAACGGGTGGTGCACGCCTCGGACGCGGTCCGCGATGCGCTCGCCTCCGTCTTCGACACCAGCCTCGCGCTGTCCAATCAGCGGATGAACGCCGACATGCGACGGCTGACCGGCTGGGGCGCGATCATCGCGGTGCCGACCCTGGTCAGCGGCTTCGCCGGGATGAACGTCGGCATTCCGTTGGACGGCACCCAGGCCGGGCTCTGGCTCTATCTGGTGATCATGGTCGTCACCGCTGTGGTGCTGTTCATCCTGTTTCGCCGGTACAACTGGATCTGAGCCGGTAGGGTGCCCCGGCACGGTGGGATACATTAATCCGGATGAGTACGGATCACACGCACCAGAACCTGTTGGCCGCACCCGGCACAGGTCCGGCGCCGACCCAGCTTCCGGCCGATCCGGCCGTGGCCCTGCTGGCCGAAAACGGCCGGGAACGGTTCATGGAGATCGTCTCCGCGCATCCGTCGTCCAGCCTCTGCTGGGCGTTGCTCGCCGAGGGATCGCTACGGATCGGGTCGAGCGAGGGCGACGTCGCCGCATACGCCTATGCCCGGACCGGCTACCACCGCGGGCTCGACGCACTGCGCCGGGCCGGCTGGAAGGGTGCCGGCCCGATTCCCTGGGAGCACGTACCCAATCGCGGGTTCCTGCGTGCGCTCTGGGCGCTGGCCCAGGCGGCGAAGCGGATCGGCGAGGCCGAGGAATACGAGCGCTGCGCCCAGTTCCTGCGGGATTCCTCCGAGGCCGGGTTTGCGGAGCTGACCCAGGCCAAGGAGCAGAAGTCCGCGCCGGTCGTCCCCGAGCGGGCCGCCGTGGAGCCGGCCCACGCCGAGCCGACCCCGGCCAAGCCGACCACGGCCAAGGCGACCCCGGCCAAGGCGGCCGGCGCGAAGCCGGCTGCCGCGGCCAAGCGGCCCGTGACCAGGCGGGCACCCGGGGCCAAGCCGTCGTCGGTGACCAAGTCGGTGACCAAGTCGGCGGCCACGGCTCGGCAGGCGGCCACCGCGAAGCCGACCGACACGGCCGCCAGGGTCAAGCCGGCTTCTGCCGGCTGACGGGCCCTGGTCAGGCTTCGGCCGGCAGTCGCCGTAGCGACCGCAGCGGACTGAGCAGAGCGACGGCGCTGCCGATCAGCATCACCAGACTGCTGATCACCAGGGTGCCGCGGAACCCGACCAGGGCGCCCAGCCCGCCGCCGAGCAGGGCACCGATCGGCTGCATCCCGTAGACCAGAAAGCGCCAGCTGGCCTGCGCCCGGGACAGCAGTTCAGGCGGGACCAGCACCTGCCGGATGGTCTGCTGGTTGATCCCGTACAGCGTCGGACCCCAGCCGTGGAGGAGCTGCGCGACCAGCAGCACGGCCAGCACCAGCGGCACCGGGCCCGCGGCGGTGGCCATCACCAGGCCGGCCACGCTCGACAACACCATGCCGATGATGAACGTGGGCCCGTTGCCGAGCCGTGCGGTGATCGGTACGCCGATCGCGGCGCCGACGATGCCGGCCAGCCCGGCGACCGCGATCACCAGCCCGACCAGTCCGGGCGACAGGGCCAGATCGCGGACCAGGAACAGAATGATGATCACGGCCTGCATCTGGCCGGCCAGCGCGCCGATGGTGGCGGCGATCGTGATCGACCGCACGACGGGGTGCTCGAGCACCGCGCGCAGCCCGTCCCGGATGCCCGCCGTCATCCGCTGCCGGACCGGTGCTGTCACGGGCCGGCCGGTGATCGTGATCCGCGACTTCGACCAGGCCGAGAGCAGGAACGAAACCGCGTCCACCGCGATCGCCACCGGGGCGGTGAGCAGTTGGACCAGCACCCCGCCGATCGCGCTGCCGCTGGTCGCGACGACCGAGTTGCTCAGCGCGAGCGCACTGTTGGCGGG
The DNA here is from genome assembly GCA_963746025.1 of uncultured Actinomycetota bacterium. Lineage (GTDB taxonomy): Bacteria > Actinomycetota > Actinomycetes > Propionibacteriales > Propionibacteriaceae > Microlunatus. The sequence continues at coordinate 110,235 of CAVUZU010000003.1, read as the reverse complement.
CAGCAGCTCGCGCCGGGGCACCAGGGCCGGCGTGAACGACTGGGCCGCGATCGCCGCGAACAGGCCGCAGGTGCCGGTGATCAGGACGATCACGTACAACTGCCACATCCGCAGCAGCCCGGTCGCCGCGAGCACCGGGACCGCCGCCAGCGCCGCCGCGGCCAGCAGATCACTGCCGACCAACACCCGGCGGTACGACAGCCGATCGACCCAGACCCCCGCCGGCAGCCCCAACACCAGATGCGGCAGCAACCCGGTCGCCCCCAGCAGCCCCATCTCGACCGGCGAGGCGCCGAGCAGCAGCACGGCGGTCAGCGGCAACGCAACCGTCGTCACGCTCGACCCCAACAACGAGATCGAGCTGCCACCGAACAGCCGCCGGAAGTCGGGATACCCGACCAGAACTCGCCACTGGGCCATCACCCGCACCAGCGAACCGTCAGCGGATCGCCACGGTCAACGAAATCTGCCGTGGGCGTAGGGCCGCCTTCCCCTGGTCGAGTGGAGGTTCGGGCGTTCGTTCCCTGAGCCTGTCGAAGGGCCGGCCCGATCGAGCCCGGATCGTCTCCGCACTTGCCTATCGATGGTCACGCCCGGAGCCGGCCGGTCGCGGCGGCACTTCGGTGATCATCCGCCGGACCCGATCCGGATCCGCCGGATCCAACCAACGGCTGCACCAGGTGGCACCGGCATCCTCGAGCGCAATGATCAACTCCGGATCGTCGCTGCCACTGATCTTGACGTCGAACGAACCGACAGCTCGCTCACGGCGGACCTGATCGAGGAGTCCGCGGACGTGCCGCGGCAGGACCTCCTGGCCGTCCGCGGCCCGATAGAACGCGCAGGATCCGTCCCAGCGGGCGATCCGGCGGCGGACCGCTCCGACCGCCAGATTGCCACCGACCCAGATCGGGATCCGCGGCCGCTGCACGGGCCGAGCGGCGAGCTGGAGACCGTCCAACCGGTAGTGCCGGCCGGCGAAGGTCACCGGTTCGCCGGACCAGAGCGCGTTGATGATCATCAGGCCCTCGTCGAGGCGTTCCGCGAGCAACCGCGCCGTCGCTGTGTCTCCGGTGGCGGCGAAGTCCGGGTCCGCCGGATCGCCGCTGCCGACGCCGAGGATCAGCCGACCGTCAGACAGCTGATCGATCGAGACCGCCTGGGCCGCAACTACCCAGGGCCGTCGGCGGGACAACGGGACCACGGTCAGGCCCAGCCGGATCCGCGAGGTCGCCACAGCCATGGCGGCCAGGCAGACCCAGGGATCGAAGGTCGCGACCTTGCTCCGTCCCTGATAGACGAGGTAGTCCTCCAGGAAGAAGCCGTCCCAGCCGGCGGCTTCGGCTCCGGCCGCCAACTCGGCCAGGGCCCCGGGCCCGAGATCTCCGGCAGCCCCGGTCGTCACGGCGTAGCGCATGCAGCCCTCGACCCGATCGGCCGGGCTATTCGGGCCGGGGCTCGGTCTTGACACCCCAGCGATACCCATCCGGATCGACGAAGATCGCATAGCACTGACCCCAGGGCATGTTGCGTGGCGGTGCGATCACTCGCCCGCCCATGCGCTGGACGGAATCGAGCAGTGCGTCCGCTTCGGCCGGCATCGCGAGCGTGATGTCGATCGTGGTCGATCCAGGCTCCGGGCGTGGCTCGGATCGGTCCCACCAGGCCGCGAACTCCTCGGAGTGCAGGCTCACCGGCATGGGACCCGCATGATCGGTCAGCCAGGCCGTGTTGATGTCACCGGCTTGATCGGTCACCGGCCGCAACGCACAGCCGAGCTCTTCGTAGAACTCCCGGCTCCGCTCGAGATCCCGAACGACCAGATTGATCTCGGTGACATCCATGGTCTGAGTGAAGCACGAGTGACCGGAATCCGGCGAGAGTTCGTGAAACGGCGGCCGAATGGCCGGTTTCGGGCAACCGTTGCTGGATTCCGGTCAGCCGACCGCGATCACGGGCGAAGCGTGGCCCGGACCGCCCGAGGTAAGCCGGCGACCACCAGTTCGTAGGAGTGCTCGATCAGCTCCCGGAGCTCGTCGTCGCCGACCGAACCGTCCAGTTCGATCGTGTTCCAGTGCCGCTTGTTCTGGTGATAGCCGGGCCGGATCGCCCGGTGGCGGGCGCGCAGTTCCAGGGCCAAGGCCGGGTCGCACTTCAGGTTCATCGTGCCGGGTCCGTCTCCCAGCGGCACCAGCGCAAACATCCGGCCGCCGACCTTGAACACCGCGACGTCGTCGCCGAACGGATAGTCCTCGACCGCTCCGACCAGGGAGCCGCACAGCTCCAGCACCTCCTCGCGCGTCACCCGGCCGAACCTATCCCACCGTCCGGGACCGGCCGGAATCTGCTGGCGGCAGAGAAGCCGGGCGCTCGCCTTCCCCGTGCTGCAAGGATGATGGGAGTCGAGGGAAGGCGGACAACCATGGCGCGGTACGACGGACAGGCCGACTGGTACGAGTCGCTCAACCGGGACCCCTCCAGCCGCAACCTGGCGCCGATCCGGGAGTTGCTCGGCCAGGGGTCCGGCCCCTGTCTCGACCTCGGGTGCGGCACCGGCGCGTACGCGGAGTTGATCAAGGAATCCGGTCGCACCCCGGTCGGGCTGGATCTGTCGAGTGATCAACTCCGGCACGCCCGGCCGCGGTATGAGGGCCGGGTCGTGCTCGGTGACGCGCACCGGCTGCCCTTCGCCGGCGCGTCGTTCGGCACCGTGGTCGCGGCCTGGATCTCCACCGACGTGGACGACTTCGCCCAGGCACTGCGCGAGATCGCCCGGGTCCTGGTGCCCGGCGGAAGCTTCGTCAGCTTCGGTGCCCATCCGTGCTTCAACGGCCCGCACGTTGCAACCGTTGAGTCGACCCGGGTGATCCATCCGACGTATCGCGAGTCCGGCTGGCACCGCTCGTCGCCCTGGTGGAGCGATGGGGGCATCCGGTCCAGGTTCGGCATGCGCCATCTGACCCTGGCCGACTTCTGGAACGCCATGATCAACAGCGGCCTGACCGTCGACCACGTCGTGGAGCCCGACCGAGGCGACGACATCCCCTTCAGCCTCGCCCTCCGCGCCCACCGCCCCGCCGCCGAGGCGACCGGCCGTCGCCCACTCGGCGACATGTCGCGACGCTGGGTCACCTGGTCACCCACCAACCCCTGATCGTTGCCAGGGCGAGTGATCACCAGGGCAGGGGTCGCGGTCGCGGCCAGTCCGCTGCCGCGAAGTAGTCGGCCAGCAACTCGCCCAGCCCGGCGGGCACGATCGGCTGGTCGGTGCGGCGCAGGTCCGGGATGGACCACCAGCGATGATGTTCAAGGGCCGCGCGCTCGTACTCCTCCATCCTCGCGGCAGAGATCCGGGTCCGCCCGATCCTGGCCAGGAAGAAATCGTCCCGCATCGGGCCGGACAAGTCGCCCAGGGTGCCGTCTCCCTCGGCATACGCGAGGTGGGTCAGCGGCTCCCGCGCGAGGTCGACTCCAGACTCCTCGCCGATCTCGCGTACGGCGGCGCACCGCACCGGCTCGCTCGGCTCCAGCCCTCCGCCGGGCACGAACCAGGCCCACTCGAGGTCCGGGATCTCCGACCGGAACCGCGATCTGACCAGCAGCACCTCGGCGGTCGGACTCACCAGCACCACCCGCGCCGACCGTCTTACATACCTGACTTCACAGCCTGCCAGCCCTTCCGACTCTCGTCGACGGGACGCCGGTTGTTCGTTCCTGCCTGGATGATGGGGACGTTTGGGTGTTCGTTCCCTGAGCTTGTCGAAGGGCGGGCCCCGATCAGGTCGATCATCGCTCATGCCCGTCACCCACTTGACCGGGGACGAACGGCGGCCATCACCGGCCTGCCCTTCGGCGAGCTCGGGGAACGCAACTCTCTCGTCCCCCTTGCCAGGCGTCGGCGACTCGAACCAAGCCGGTGGGTTCCCCGCCCTGGTGCGGCGGAGGTTTGGGTGTACGTTCCCCTCGATCGGCATGGCGGCGATCACCAGGTCCGATTGGTCAGCTTTTGGGGAACATCCCGCCGGGACTGACCGGCGGCAGTTTCCCCGATGACCGGGCGGAAACCCAGGTGGAGGTGATCATGGTGCCGAGCGTTGACCGCGGGTTCGTCGCGGAAGCCGGTCAGCTTGCCGCCGCCGAGGGCCGCGTGCCATTCCGCCGGGCCGAGGACGCTGGGCGGGCGTACGTCCTGCGGGAGGGCCGACAGGGTGCGGCCGAGGGCCACCACCGGAGCGGGGATCGGGCGCTGTGCGACGGGCAGGCCGCCGACGGCGTCGATGTCTACGGCGCAGAAGTAGTAGTGATCGTTCGGCTGCCCGTTCGGCGTGAAGGGGCCGAACTGGTGGCCGGTAGCGACCAACCGGACGTTGAGCAGGTGATCGACCAGCAGCAGCTCGAGCAGCCGGCGCAATCGATCGTCCAGCCGAGGGTCGGTGAGATCGGCCAGGGCCTCCGGGGTGCCGGTCAGGTTCGGCGAGTCCATGGCTTCAGCCGGCCGAGAGTTGGTAGCGGTGCAGCCGGACCCCGCGGAAGCGGGCGGCCATGATCGTTTCCGGCACGGTCCAGACGACGCGCGGACTGCACCAGGCCTGGGACGGCTTGCTCAGCGCATAGCCGTCGCCGATGGTGACGGCGGCGTGCTCGGCGACCCCGGCCGAGTTCCGCCAGACCAGGACGATGCCCGGCCGGTGGTCGCGGTCCCGCCCGCGGATCGGCGTGGCGCGGTCGACGAGCCACTGCTCGAGCGGCTCCTGGAAGATCCGCTTCGTCGCGGCGCCGGGCACCCCGGCAGCGGCCAGCACCGTGCCGAAGCAGTTGGGTCCCGAGCCGGCGGCGTAGGTCCCGGCGAGTTCCGCGGCGCGCGGCAGCAACCGACCGGCCGTGCGCCAGAGCGAGCCGCGGATCTCGCGATGCCGGCTGGGTCGAACGCCCTCGTCGACGTAGTCGATCACCGGCCGATCACCGACCCGGGCCAGCAGCGACGGCCACCAGACGATGCGGGTGTCCGTCCGATGACCGTCGACCAGTCGGCGGACCGACGGTCCGAGTTCGCCGAGCCGCCCGGTCGCCTCGCGCTTGAACAGCAGCGCTCGCCGGACCCGCAGCGGCAGCTCGGCGAACTCGGGTTCGGTCAGCCAGAGCCGTTCCCCGGAGTAGAACCAGAAGGTGTCGCGGATCTCCAGGCTCGGCTTCACCCGGCGCCCGGCCGGCACCTGGGCCGGATCCAAGCCGGCCAGCCGGTCGGTCGGAAACGGCTGCACCTGCGGCGCAAACCAGCTGCGCCAGCGCTCGACGAGATCGGTCGCAACGGTGATCCCCAGTACGCGCGCCACCCGGTCACCGTAACCGGCCCGCGGCCTGCGTACACCCGGATTGTCGCCTTGATCAGTCCGGCCCCGACCAGGCGCCCGGGTCGGTGGTCCGGATGATCACGTCGATTCCTTGATCACGGAGCTGATCGATGATCATCCGCGCGAACCGGCGGAAGGTGTCGTCGGCCGGCCATTGATCGACGTCGATCATGATCGCGCCGACTCCCGCGCCGCTGCCGGCCGATTCGGAGGTCCCGGAATCAAGGAATCGCAGCTGGCCGCGGGCCGGTGCGGTGGCCTCGCCGAGCTCCGGCCGCGGAGCCCGTCCCGACGTCAGCAGACCGGCGACCGGGCGCCCCTGCGCCGCCTGGAAGGTGATCGCGGCCAGCTCGTCCAGCGACGGGACGACGAAATAGCCGTCCACCCCGCTCTCGGCGCTGCGGGCGACCGGGCCGGCGAAATCCGCGCCGAAGAGCGGGTCGGTGAATTCGGTGACCAGGATCCGCGCGTCCGGAAACATGGCCCGCAGGGCGCCGACGAGCTGCGGACTGGTCGCCGGCACCAGGACCAGATCCGCGGTGTGGCCGGCCTCCCGGATGTCCCGCACCACATGCCCCGGCCCCAGCCGCTCCGCCAGGGCCTCCCGCGCTTCCGGCCGAAGCTCCATCGCCGTGACGACGATCACCGGCCCGCTGTCCCGGACCTCGCTCCCGGTCGGATCGGGCTGCTCCCGGTGCTGTTCGAGTTCGCTCATCCCCGCCTCAGAGTCGGTCCGGATTCCCGCCCGGTCCGGCGGCGCGACCCGCACGCCGGTCCGTCCCCCACCCCGTCAGTGGAGCACACCAGGACAGCAGTTCGGTACAGTGACGAGGCACAGAGTCCCTTCGACCGTGTGCCGCCGGCCTTCGGGTCTCGGCCGTTCGAGGGGCCTCTCCAAGGTTGTAGCAGCATCGGTTGTAAAGGCGGTGAATGGATGCCTGGCATCGTTGTCGTCGGAGCCCAATGGGGTGACGAGGGCAAGGGCAAGGCGACGGACCAGCTCGGCGATCGCGTCGACTACTGCGTCCGATACTCGGGTGGCAACAATGCCGGACACACGATCGTCGTCAACGGGGAGCGGTACGCACTGCACCTGCTGCCGTCCGGCATCCTGAACCAGAACTGCACCCCGGTGATCGGCAATGGTGTCGTCGTCGACCTCGACGTCCTGTTCCAGGAGATGGACGGGCTGGCCGCGCGCGGCGTGGACGCCTCCCATCTGATGGTGTCGGCCAACGCCCATATCATCGCCTCCTTCCACCAGACCATCGACAAGGTCACCGAACGGTTCCTCGGCAAGGCCAAGATCGGCACCACCGGCCGCGGCGTCGGCCCCGCCTACGCGGACAAGGTGAACCGGATCGGCCTGCGGATCCAGGACCTGTTCGACGCCTCGATCCTGCGCCAGAAGGTGGAGGCCTCGCTCGAGCAGAAGAACCATCTGCTGGTGAAGGTCTACAACCGCCGCGCCCTGGACCCGGTCCAGGTGACCGAGCATCTGCTCTCCCACGCCGAACGGATCCAGCCCCATGTCGTCGATGTCAGCCGGGTGCTGAACGACGCGCTGGACCGGGGCAAGGTGGTCCTGTTCGAGGGCGCTCAGGCGCACCACCTCGATGTTGATCACGGCACCTATCCGTACGTGACGTCGTCCAACCCGATCGCCGCCGGCGCCTGCGTCGGCTCCGGCGTCGGGCCGACCCGGATCGACCGGGTGGTCGGCATCGCCAAGGCGTACACCACCCGGGTCGGCGAGGGCCCGATGCCGACCGAGCTGTTCGACGAGGACGGCGACAAGCTGCGCGAGATCGGAGCCGAGTTCGGCACCACCACCGGCCGGAAGCGGCGCTGTGGCTGGTTCGACGCGCTGGTGGTCGAGTCCGCGACGCAGGCCAACGCCTTCACCGACATCTTCCTGACCAAGCTCGACATCCTCACCGGCTGGGACAAGGTGCCGGTGTGCATCGGGTACGAGGTCGACGGCGAGAAGCACGACACGATGCCGATGTCGCAGTCGGACTTCCATCATGCGAAGCCGGTCTATGAATTCCTGGACGGCTGGGCCGAGGACATCTCCGGCTGCCGCTTCTTCGGTGATCTGCCGAAGGCGACCCAGGCCTACGTGCGCCGGCTGGAAGAACTGTGTGGCACCCGGATCTCCGGGATCGGCGTCGGCCCCAGCCGGGAACAAGTGATCGTGATCAACGACCTGCTGGGATGACCAGCCGGTCGGCTCGGCTGCCGGTCGTGATCATCACCGGCGGCACCCTGGTCGCGGCGACCGCAGCGACGGCACTGGCCGCGGCGGGCGGTGGCCTGGCGTTCACCGCATCGTCGTCGATCGCGCAGAGCGTGATCTCCATCGGAGTGCCGATGGTGACCGCCGTGCTGGGTGCTCGTTGCCGCGGCCGGGCTCCGCTGGCGGTGGCTCGGTTGCTGCCGTACGTGATCGGTTACGCGGTGATCATGGCGGCGGTGGGCGGGCTGATTACTGTCGTGGTCACCGCGGCGGGCAGCGGTAACTGGGAGCTGGCCGTCCCGGCCGCCCTCGGCTCGTTCGTCGCCCAGTCGGTGGCCGCCCTGATCGGGCTCGGCCTCGGCACGGTGATCGGTCGGCCGGTCATCGCCGACCTGATGACGATCGTGCTGCCGCTCGGCCTGTTGCTGCTGTTGGGTCTCGTCGCCCCGGCCGCCCAGCCGTGGCTGACCCCGTTCCCCAACGCGTCCCGCTGGTGGTCCGGCTCGATGGCCATGGACGGTCTGCCGCCGTTCCTCGTCATGGTGCTGCTCTGGTGCGTCGCTCTCAATGCCGCCGGCTGGATCCTCCAGTCCCGCCGCCGGCCCGAAACCGCCGATTCGGCGCTGGCCAAGCCGGTCACCGCCGATTGAGGCCTCGGACCACCCGGAGTTGGTTACGATCCGGGGATGGGGCGGCGGCGTAGTTCAGGAGAACGGCCGGTCCGGGCCACGTCGCAGGATGTCGCCGACCGGGCCGGGGTCTCCCGGAGCGCCGTCTCGCTGGTGCTGAACGGGCGTGGCGCCGGCAACATCGCCGAGGAGAAGCAGGCGGCGATCCGCCGCGCGGCCCGGGAACTGAACTACACCCCGAACTCGGTGGCGCTCAGCCTGCGCAATCAGCGGACCCGCACGATCGGGCTGGTCACCGACGAGATCGCGACGACGGCGTTCGGCGGCAAGCTGCTCCGTGGCGCGACCGACACCGCGATCGCGTCCGGCTATCTGCTGCTGGTGATCGACACCCAGGGCGATGTTCAGCAGGAGGAGCAGGCGTACGAGCTGATGCTGGACCGGCGGGTGGACGCGTTGATCTTCGCCGCGATGAGCATGCATCCGCATCCGGCTTCGTCGGCCATGATCAACATCGCGTCGGTGCTGGCCAACTGCTACGAGCCGGCCGGCCGGCTGCCGAGCGTCTGCGCGGACGAGGTGGCAGGCGGCCGGACCGCGGCCCGGATCCTGCTCGATCAAGGTCATCGCGACATCAGGCTGCTCGCCGGGACCACCGACGTCGACGCCGCCCGGCTGCGGATCGACGGCTATCGGCAGGCGCTCACCGAGGCCGGCACCTCGGTGCCCGAGCCGGTGCCGGCGGGCTGGACCATCCAGGCCGGCTACGCCGCGGCGATGCAGGTGCTGGACCGGCCCGACCGGCCGACCGGGGTGCTCTGCGCCAACGACCGGTGTGCCGTCGGCGTCGCCCTGGCCGCAGCTCAACTGGGCCTGTCGGTGCCTGGTGATCTGTCCATCGTGGGGTACGACGACGACGAGAACATCGCCCCCGCCATGCAGCCACTGCTGACCACTGTGCAGTTGCCGCATCGGGCCATGGGGGAGACCGCCATGCGCCTGCTCCTCGACCAGCTTGCCGATCCTGATGCTGCCTCGGCCGCACCAATCTTGCTGCCTTGCCCGCCCGTACTTCGTGACTCTGTGGCGCCACCCCACCGCTCCCTTTGGGAGCAGGGTTCTTTTACCGCCCAAGCCGAGCGCTGATCGGGCTTGCTCCGACTGCCTCACCGGAGCGCTTGGGGTGATCACGCGGCGGCGCCGCGGGTGGGTCGTTCTTTGAGCCGACTTGTCAGAACTGGTGCTGGCTATAGCCGTCCTGGGTTCTGACAAGTCGGCGGAAGCTGGGGGTCAGGGGAGGAGGGACAGGTGCCAGGCGGTGAGGTCGGGGGCTGTGGTGTTGACGTGCCAGGTGGAGGTGGCGGTGGGGTAGGTGCGGAGGGTTTGGGGCTGCTGGCCCTCCACGTACACCTCGACCATGCTGCCGTCGACCAGGATCCGTGCCGCTGCCGACTTGTCAGAACTGAGTTGCGCTATCGGGCTACTCACTTCTGACAAGTCGGCGAGGGAGAGGGTGAGGGGGTGGGTGGGGTCGAGGGTGGCGGTGAGTTCGAAGGCGCGGTCGCGGATGGGGTGGGTCGGGTCGATGGGGGACCGGCGGAGCGCGGTCAGTTCGCGGGCGGGGCGGCTGAGCAGGACGTCGTCGACGACGCTCAGCTCGCGCGGGAACGTCAGCACGCTGGCCCAGCCGGCCGCGTTGATCTCGTCCTGGGAGCGGCCGAGCTCCCGAGCGAAGCCCCAGAGGAGGGTACGGTCCGGCAGCGCGAGCAGTTGCGGGGCATAGAAGCTGCCGTCCACGTCGAGCTGACCGCCCGTCTCCGCAACGAACCGGAGGCCGTCGCCCGCGGTCACCAGATCACCGATCAGATAGCTCACCGAGTTCGCCCGCGGCCCGCTGGCGGTCGTGTCCCAGAGCGAGACGATCAGCACCCATCGGCCGTCGATCAGGGCCAGGTTGGGGCACTCCCAGATCTCGCTCCGCGCGACCTCGCGGACCAGCGGGTCGGCGTAGTCGAGCAGGGGACCCAGCTCCGTCCACTGATCGAGCCGGTCGGCGCCGTAGAGCAGGATCGACGGCTCGCCTCCGGCCCGGCCGGCGCCCTGGATCACGTACCGCCGGCCCTCGTGGACGAAGACGAACGGGTCCCGGACGTCGGAGATCGCCGGATCGTCCGGCGGTGCCATCACCCCATGATCATCCTGAACCCAGTCGATCAAGGACCGGTCGCTGCGGGCCAGCGCGGCTTCGGCGTTCCCGGCGTGATCATGAACGGCGGTGTAGATCGCGGTCGGCACGCCGGCGTCGTCGACGATGCAACCGGTCCAGCAACCGTTCTGCGAGATCGTGCCGGGCCGGCGGACCAGACCGGGCGGGTGCTCGGTCCAGCGCAGCAGGTCGGTCGAGCTGACGTGCCCCCAGACGATGTCCCGATGCACCGGTGCGTCCGGGTTGTACTGGAAGAACACGTGGTAGCGCCCGTCGATCCGGCACAGCCCGTTCGGGTCGTTCAGCCAGCCGGCGGCGGGCCGGATGTGCAGGCCGGGGAAGGTCGGATCGGAAGCGGTCACTTGCTGGCTCCTGCGGTCAGGCCCTCGCGCAGCGGTCGCTGGCCGAGGACGAAAACGATCATGGCGGGAATCATCGAGATCACGACCCCGGCGAGCACGGTGGACATGCTGCCGGTGCCGAGCCGGCCCTGGAGCGAGACCAGGCCGAGCGGCAGGGTGAAGTTCTGTTCACTGATGGTCATGATCAACGGTCGGAAGAACTCGTTCCAATGGGCATTGAACGCCAGGATGCCGACGATCGCCAGCCCGGGCAAGGCCAGCGGCGCATAGATCGAGGCGAAGGTCCGGAACGGTCCGGCGCCGTCGATCGCCGCCGCCTCGGCCAGCTCGGCCGGCAGGGTGAGGAAATACTGCCGCATCAGGAAGGTGCCGAAGGCGGTCGGCAGCGCCGGCACGATCAATGCCAGCAGGGTGTCGGAGAGCCCCATGCCGCGGATCAGCATGAACACCGGCACGATGGTGACCTGGATCGGCACCATCATCGTGGCCAGTACGACGCCGAAGATCACCGCGGAGCCGCGGAACGGCACCCGAGCGAAGATGTAGCCGGCCAGCGCCGAGGTGAACATCTGACCCAGGGCACACAGTCCGGTGACCAGCACGCTGTTCCAGATCAGCAGCGTCAGGCTGACCTGGCTCACGACGTCGGTGTACGCGGCGATGCCGAACCCACTGCCGTCCCGCGGCGCGACGGAGGTCCACACGGTCCAGACCACCGGTCCGAGGGTGAAGAAGGTCGCGATCGCCAGGACCGCGATTCGGCCGGCCAACCCGGCCCGGGAGAGCCTGTTCATCTCGCACTCCTCACTGATAGACGACGCTGTTTGTCACTGATAGAAGACGAAGCGCCGACTGAGCCGGAACTGAATCGCGGTGGCGGCGATGATCACCAGCATCAAGACGATGCCGATCGCCGAGGCCCGGCCGAACTCGAGCTGCCGGAACGCCGACTCGAAGATCACCATCACCGCGGTCCGGGTGCTGTCGCCCGGTCCGCCGCGGGTGAGCACATACGGCTGGTCGAAGATCTGCAGGGCGCTGATGATCGCCATCACCGAGGCGACCAGCAGCGTGGGGCTGATCAACGGCAGCGTGATGCCGCGGAACTGCCGCCAGCCGGTCGCCCCGTCGATCGCCGACGCCTCGTACACGTCGCGCGGGATCGAGGCCAGCCCGCCGATGAACAGCAGGAACGAGAAGCCGAAGTTCTGCCAGACGTAGATCGCGATCACCACCGCAGCCGCGCCGCCCGGCGTGGTCAGCCAGCCGACCGCCGGCAACTGCAGGGCCAGCAGCACCTGGTTGACCAGGCCGAAGTCCTCGTTGAACAGGTACGCCATGATCAACGACACCGATGCGGCGGACAGGATCAGCGGGAAGAACAGCGCCGACCGGAAGAACGCCCGCCAGCCGTTCGGGATCCGGGACTGCACCAGGGCGGCCAGGCCGAGCGACACCGCGAGCTGCAGCGTCACGGCGATGATCACGAAGCCGAAGGTGTTCAGGAACGCGATCCGGATGGTCGGGTCGGTGCCCAACCCGGCGAAGTTGGTCAGGCCGACGAACTCCGGCGGGGAGATGATGTCCCAGCGGAAGAAGGCGAGCACGACCGAGGCGACGATCGGCAACAGCGTGAAGACCGCGATCCCGATCAGGGTCGGAGCCAGAAACACGGTGGCCAGCACCGTCCGGGCGCGGCGTGGTGATCGGGTCGGCATCAGCGTCCTCCCAGGGCTCGTTCAAGATCACGATGCATGGTGTCCAACGCCGGCCGGACCGCTTCCGGCGGTCCGTTGAGCGCGCCGAGCACGTTCTTGATCAAGGCCGTCTCGACCGCGGCCTGCTGCGGCGGCGCCGGGATCGGTCCGGTGGTCGGAAACCGGTCCAGGGTGTCGTAGAAGACCCGCCAGTGCCGCGGGCCGGTGCCGGCGTAAAAGGCCTCGTCAACCAGCGACCGCCGGGTCGGCGTGGTGCTCGGCTCCGGGATCGACAGCCGCATCCCTTCCTTGGTGGCGCAGAACTTGATCCACTCCCAGGCCTCGTCCTTGCGCTGCGAGGTGCGCAGCATGGCGTAGCCGGCGGCGCCGAACTGATGCCGTTGGGTACGCCAGCGGGGGAAGAACGCGACGTCGAACTCGTCCGGCCCCATCCCGCTCTCGGCCAGCCCCTGGGCCCAGAAGCCGCCGGCCGGGGTCATCCCGATCACCCCGCTGGCGAACCGGTCGGCGACCTCGCTACCGCCGCCGGAGGCCGGATTGGAACCGATCCCCTCGGCCACCATGGCGCGCAGATACTCGAACGTCTCGGCCACCCGGGGGTGGTCGGCGTTCGACGCCGTCCAGCGATAGCCGCCGCTGCGCTCGGCCGCACTCGGGTCGTCCGGATAGAACCGGGACCAGAACCAGTCGCCGCCCGGCCACCGGCTCTCGACCAGGAAGCTGGTGTCGTTGACGTACAGCCAGGGCACAACGCCGCCCCACAGCCGGTTGGTCCAGAAGTACGGCCGGAACGACGGCGGGGCGCCCTGCCGCATCGACCGCAGGGTTTCCAGGAAATCCAGCTGGGTCCAGTCGTCGGCCGGCCGATCGAGCCCGGCCCGGCGCATCGCCGCGGCGTTGTAGTAGATGTTCGCGGCGTTGAAGTCGATCGGCAGCTGATACAGCTGGCCCTGATACATGAAGCTCTCGATCAGCGACGGGTGCACGTCGGCGAAGTAGTCCCGTAGTTCGGCTTCATCCCGAAGCACGAATTCGTCCAGCGGATGCGCCAGCCGGTCGGCGAACAGGTGGGCTCCCTCGGTCGCCACCACGCAGACGTCCGGCGGCGTACCGGCCGCGACCAGGGTGAGGATCTTGGCGAAGAAGTCGCCCCAGTCGGCACCCTGCACGGCGATCACGGTGACGGGAATCTCCGGGTGGATCCGGCGGAACGCCTCGACCAGTTCGGCCCGCCCTTCGGCGTCCTGGGCGGTGCCGAAGATCGCGACCGTGAGCGCGTCGGCGTTGCGGCCGGGGATGTCGGCGGCGGTCAGCCGGGGCCAGGACAACGCGGTGCCGACCACTCCGGCGCCGAGCACGCCGATCATGGCGCGACGAGTGAGATCCGGCATCGAATGCTCCTTTGCCTTCGATCAACAAGTCGAGAAAGCTATATCTAACACGTGTGAGGTCAGATCCAGATTGCACCAGGTCGGTGAAAGCTGTCAAGGTCCCGGGACCGATTCCGGGTAGCTGGCTCGGCGCTGTGATGACATTCGGCACTGTCGAGACGGTACGAAGCCGGGCAGGATCAGAGCCGCGTCGCGCACCGGTGGAGATTGATCGGAACGGTGCTGTCCGGTTCGGCCGACGTGGTCCGACTACCCGGTGGGTGCGGCGCCGTGGGTGCCGTCCGAAGCCGAAGGAGCAAGGTCATGGGAATCGTGTTCTCGAGTTTCACGGTGTCGCTGGACGGGTTCGTGTCCTACCCGGACGACTCGGTCGGTCAGTTGTTCGACTGGTTCAACAACGGCGAGGTGGAGGTGCAACCGGCCGGGTATCCGATCACGTTCAAGATGTCGGAGGCGAGCGCCGCGTACTGGCGCCGGAACGAGACCGAGGGTGTCTTCGTCTGCGGCCGCCGGATCTTCGATCATGCCAACGGCTGGGGCGGCCGGCCGCCGAACAACTCGCCGACGTTCGTCGTCACCCACCGGCCAGCCCCGGCGGACTGGCCGCCCGTCCCGGACGCGCCGTTCACCTTCGTCGACAACTTGGAGAGCGCGCTGAAGCAGGCACGAGCCGTCGCCGACGGCAAGGACATCAACGTCGCGGGGCCCAACATCGCCCAGCAGTGCCTCAACCTCGGCGTGCTGGACGAGGTGCGACTGGACCTGGTGCCGATCTTCCTGCGGGCCGGCGTCCGCTATTTCGACAAGATCGACAACGAGCAGACCCGGCTCGAACTGTTGCAGGTAGTGGAAGGCAAGAACGTCACTCACCTGCGTTATCGGGTGACCTATGCCTGAGCGAACAGCTCGGGTCGGGGGAAGCAGCGGAGGAATCGCTGTGCCTTCCGGCGATCGCCGGTGATCATGACCTCACCGTTGCTCAGGGCCTGGCCGAGGCTCGCTCGGGCGAAGGCCAGGCGGCGCAGGGTGGCCGGTGTGGTCTCGATGCTGAGCTCGGCCTGGTCGGGCTCGGAACGGCGAACGGAGAACTCGCCGTCGGCGACCGTGGCCAGGAAGCTGTCGTGATCAAGACGCAGCTGGACCGTGATCGTCAGGGCGCCGGCGATCGTCGGATCGAAGGTCGTCTCCAGTGCGAGGATCAGGGCATCGGTGGTGAGGTCGGCGTCGACGGCGGGGTCGATCGGGATCCGGCTGCCCCAACGGCCCAACGCGATCATGACCGGATGCAGCTCGTGTCCCATCGCGGTCAGGGCGTAGGCCTGCCCACTCGTCGGCGGGCCGAAGGTGCGTCGTTCCAAGACGCCGGCCTCGCTCAGCTTGCTCAGTCGCTGGGACAGCACGTTCTGACTGATCGGGGCCAGTCCGCGGGCGAGATCGACGAACCGCTTGGGCCCGAACAGCAGTTCGCGGACGATCAGCAGCGCCCACCGGTCGCCGATGACGTCCAGCGCCCGAGCGGTCCCGCAGGGGTCGTTGAAGACCTTCATGGATCAATCATAACCAGGCTCTTGCAATTAGGGAGTGATTACTCCTAATCTAGGAGCAACTACAGGAGGTCATTGATGAACACGGAGCTGAAACAGGGAGACCCGGCGCTGCTGGAGACCGCCACGGCGCAGCGGTTGTTGCGGTCGCCGGAGCTGGCCCGGATCGCCTACGTCGCGGGGGATGGGACGCCGCGCGTGCTGCCGATGCTGTTCCACTGGTCGGGTACGGAGCTGGTGCTCGCGACCTTTGCCGGCGCCAAGAAGATCGGCGCGCTGCGGGCTCGACCGGACGTCGCGGTCACCATCGACGCCGCTGCCTCGCCGCCCGAAGTGCTGCTGCTGCGTGGTCGGGCCGAAGTGACCGAGGTCGACGGGATCGTCGAGGAATACCGGCTGGCGCACCATCGTTACGCCGGGCCGGAGCAGGGCGAGCGCAACGTCGCCGAAGCCGATCAGCCCGGCGTCCGGATGGCCCGGATCGCGATCCGGCCGACCTGGGTCGGTGTGCTCGACTTCGTCACCCGCTTCCCGGGTGGCAGCAGTGCCGAGGAATTCTCCGAGCGAGGAAGATGATCATGACCGACTTCCTGCTGATCCCCGGTGCGGACGGCCGCTCCTGGTACTGGCATCTTCTGGTGGCAGAGCTGGAACACCGCGGCCACCGGGTCGTCGCCGTGGACCTGCCGCTCGACGCGGAGGCGAACCTCGACGACTACGCCCAGGCCGCGGTCGACCAGGCCGGCGCAGCGGAGGTGGACCGTGGCTGGGTGGTCGCCGCGCAGTCACTCGGTGCCTTCACCGCCCCACTGGTGTGCTCCCGGATCTCCGTTGATCAACTGGTGCTGCTGAACCCGATGGTGCCGAGCCCCGGCGAGACGGCCGGCGACTGGTGGGACAACACCGGCCAGGACGAGGCGCGCCAGCAGGCGGCCCGCGATGATCATCGGCCGGCCGACTTCGACCTGGTCCGGGACTTCTTCCACGACGTGCCGCCGGAGATCACCGAGGGCGCCTTCGCCGACGCCGAGGTGGCCGCGCTGGACGCGGTCTTCGCACAACCCTGGCCGCTCACCGCCTGGCCGGACGTCTCGACCCGGGTGATCCAGGCGACGGGCGACCGCTTCTTCCCGCTCGAATTCCAGCGTCGGGTGGTCCGGGACCGGCTCGGGATCGAGCAGTTCGAACTCCTTCCCGGCGGGCACCTGAGCGCGCTGAGCCACCCGATCGAGGTCGCGGACGCGCTAGTGAGGTGACCGGGGCCGGGCCGACCGGCAACTGGGATCGGGCGGCCTTCGACCCGGTGGAGGCGACAGCGGTCCGGATCGAGGCGACGAAGGCCGACGGCGAGTTCGCCGACTACCTGTTCCGGGGCGAGCTCGCGGTGCTCGGCGACCCGGCCAAGTCACCGTCCAACCTCGTGGCCGGCGGCACCTACACGGCAAGCCAGAAGTTCCTGGATCCGAGCTACCCGGACACCGAGGGCAAGGAGTCGACCGACGGCGTACTCGGCGGGCATTACAGCGACGGCAAGTCCTACGCCTACTACTTCACCGACAGCGGACCGGAGCGGACGATCACGATCGACTTCGATCTCGGCGCCGCGCGGACGATCAGCATGGCCCGGTTCCGGCAGTACTTCGACGGCGAGCACCTACTTCGCCGAATACATCTTCGTCGACGAACTCCAGATCTTCGGCCGCTGACCAACCCGTTCGATCAGCCGAACCTCGCAAGGCGAAGGTTCGGGTGTTCGCTCGCGGAGCATCGCGAGGTGGAGGTTTGAGTGTTCGTTCCCTGAGCCTGTCGAAGGACAGGCCCGATTGATCACCCTTGCCCTTCGACAAGCTCAGGTGACGAACACTCAAACCTCCTCTCCATCGCCAAGGCCGGGGTGCCTCTCGATCAACCAGGTCCAGGCAAAGGCGAGCACCTCCGGACCGGATCGTCCGGAGGTGTCGATCAGCAGATCCGGGTCCGGGCAGAGCTGACCTCGGCGCGCTTGGGAGAGGGCGAGCCCGGCCGAATGGGAGTGCCGGGCCTGACGCGAGAGGAGGTCGTCGGATCCGCCGGTGAGCTCGAGGATGCTCGACTCGAGTTCACCGGCCCGAGTCGCCGTCCGGAGTGCACGATGGAACTCGTCGTTCACCTCGGGCTCGTACGCCTGCCCGTCGACGATCACGTGGTGACCGGCGCGGACCATGCCGAGGACGCCGGCTCCCAGCGCGTACAGCATCCGCACCGCATCGGCACCGTTCGCGATCCGCAGGCCGGCCGGATCGCCGCCGGAGGGGTCGTGCTCGTACCGGAAGCCGCGGTCGGCGTGCGCGGCATCCTTGGTTCCACCGGCCCAGTGGGCCGGCACCATCCGATACAACTCGTCGACGCCGAAGCGCAGCAACGGGATCGCGGCCTGGTCCTGCAGGCCGGTCACCAGCGTCGACTTGCCGACCGATGACGGACCGTTGATCACCACGCAGAGAGCCATGGCCGCTAGCCTTCCATGTCCGCTCCGGAGCGATGGGTGGCGGATTGTGCACGAGGACAGCACGATCCTGTGTTCCGGTGGCAACCTGGGCGGTTTACGGTGCGGCATGTGAAGCCCAAGCTGACGCTGCTGCTGGTCGCGGCCCTGTTCCTGATCCTGACCCCGTTGCCGGCGGCGGCGGACGAGCCGGTCACCGTCCAGGTGCTGGGACTGACCGATCTGCACGGCTATCTCGACCCGGCGCACAACCAGACGGTCCCGGGCCCGGGCGGCCCGATCCCGGTCGGTGGCGCGGCGTACCTGAAGACGCATCTTGATCAACTCCGGGCCGGCCAGCCGAACTCGTTCCTGGTCGGCTCCGGTGATCAGTTCAGCGGCTGGCCGGACTACACCCAGGCGTTCGCCAACGAACCGACGATCGAGGTGCTGAACGCGCTCGGGATGGACTTCGACGTCGCCGGCAACCACGAGTTCGATCGGGAGTTCCCGTTCCTGCAGCGGATGGTGACCGGTGACTGCTACGGCACGGCCGGCTTCGACAGTTGCTTCACCGATTCGACCGGAAAGCCGTTCGCCGGCACGGATTACGGCTACCACGCCGCCAACATCCTGGACCCGAAGACGAAGCGGCCGGTGCTGCCGCCGTACTGGATCACCGAGGTGCCCGGCCCGAACGGGCGCAAGATCCCGATCGGCTTCATCGGGCTGACCCTGCCGGAGACGCCGGAGCACTCCCTCTCCATCGGCGGCAGCGGGTTCGAGTTCGTCGACCTGGTGACCGGCGCCAACCGCGCGGCGGCCCAGTTGCAGGCCAAGGGCGTCGAAACGATCATCCTCTCGGCGCACGACGGCGGCCAGCAGCAGGGGCTGTACAACGAATGCAAGAACCCGACCGGGTCCTTGATCGACGCCGCCAAGCAGTTGTCGCCCGCGATCGACGCGATCTTCGGCGGCCACTGGCACACCACCTTCAGCTGCATGATCCCCGACCCCGACGGCTATCCGCGCCCGGTGATCGAGGCCGGCGACAACGCCAAGGTGATCGGCGAGGTGCTGTTGACGGTCGACCCGGCGACCGGCGACGTGATCCGGGACGCCACCGAGGCGACCAACCATCCGGTGACCAAGGACGTCACGCCGGACCCGGAGCTCGAGCGGATCGTCGACCACTGGCTGGGGCGCTGGATCGACCGGCAGGCCGAGCCGCTGAGCAAGATCACCCGCGATCTCGAGTTCTCCACGACCACCGAGAGCCGGGTGATGAACCTGGCCGCGGATCTCTACCTGAGCGAGGCGGCACCCCGCCGGAACGGCAATGCCGATCTTGCTCTGGTGCCGTCCGACATCGGCGTCGACGTGGTCTACCAAGGCCTCGGCTACGCGCCGGGCAACAACCCGGCCGACGCCCCCGGACGCGTGTTGTACGGAGAGGCCTGGCCGGTCGTCGGCATCTCGCCGATCACCACGGTCAGCCTGACCGGCGCCGCGATCGAAGCGATCCTGGAGGAGCAGTGGCTGCCCGCGGCGTACGGCTGCACCCGGTCCACCGCCCTCGCCGTCTCCGGCAACGTCTCGTACAGCTATGACGAAGGGAAGCAGGTCGGGCACCGGATCGATCCGGCGAAGGTGATGATCAACGGGCAGGCACTGCGGCCGAACCGGACCTATCGGGTCGCCACCACGTCGGTGCTGCTGCTGCACGGTCGGCAGTACGGCTTCCCCAGCTTCGAGTCGTACGAGGCCATGGTGCGAGCGAAGCGGATGGGCCAGGACGTCTTCCTTGATCATCTCCGGACCCATCCGACGCTCGACGCTCCCGAGCTCGGCCGGGTGACCCGGATTCCGGGCACCCCGCCGCCCGCGGACGGCCCGTTCGGGCCGCTGAATTTCCTGCCCCAGAAGGAAATGAAGGCGACCGCGACCAGCCAGGGCAACGCGGCCCACGGCCCGACCGGAGCGATCGACGGCAAGTGCGCCACCATGTGGCATTCGGCCTGGACGCCGTACGCGCCGCTGCCGCAGTCGATCACTCTCGATCTTGGTCAGCCCCGCGCGATCGAAGCGCTGGTCTACACCCCACGGCAGGACGCGGACGTGCCGAACGGCCGGATCTCCGAGTACCGGATCGAGGGCAGCACCGACGGCCAGACCTACACCCCTATCGCCACCGGCAACTGGGACGGCACCATCGACGCCAAGATCGCCAAGTTCGCCGCCGGCACCGAAGCACGCTACGTCCGCCTGGTCGGCCTCGCCGGCGGCGCCGACTACGCCGCCGCCACCGAACTCAACATCGCCCTCGCCCCCTAACCCTCTGGCCCCCCGCCCCCGCCCCCGAGAAATCCGCCGACCCGTCACATCCGCGGCCATTCTTGCGGCGTGTCGCAGCGGATCTGACGACTCGGCGGCGCGGTCGCCCGTATCCGTCGTGGTTCTGGGGGTCTGTGCGCGGGCCTGGACGGGCATGCCGGTCTCCATGCGGAAAGACGATTCGCCCCGCGCTCTCTCCCAGATTCGGACCAGTGTGCCTCCCGTGAATTCGATCGAGCCGTCACAGCGGCTGCGACACGCCGCCAAAACGGCCGCGGATGTGACGGGTCGGGCGGTTTTAGAGGTCGGTGCGGGTGGTGCGGCGATAGGCGGAGGGGGTCTGGCCGAGGCGGCGGGTGAACTGGCGGCTGAAGTAGTGCGGGGCGTCGAAGCCGACGGTGCGGGAGATCTGGCCGATCGAGAGGTCCGTCGCGGCCAGCAGTTCGGCGGCCCGCTGCAGCCGCAGCCCGAGCACCACGTTCATGATCGAATCGCCGACCTGCTCCTTGAACAGGTGGGCCAGCCGGGATACCGAGACCTGGGCGGTCACCGCCAATTGGGTCAGCGTGTGGTTCTTGGCCGGATCGGTGGTGATCGCGTCCAGCACCAGCTGGACCCGCGAGTCGAGCTGCCGGGTGTCCTGGCGCAGGCTGCTGATGGCGACCAGCAGCACCTCCTCGATCCCGTTCAGCGCCAGCTGGGTGGCCAGAGTTTGATCAAGGAGATGCAGGTAGGTGTCGCCGGTCGGGGAGAGCCCGGCCCGTTGCGCGTCCAGGTGCAACCGGGTGAATGCGGAGACGACCCGGTCGGTCTCCGAGGGCCGACGCAGCCGGACGTGATGCAACCCGGGCAGCGCCTCCGGTAGGGCAAACCAGGAATGCCAGTCCCGCCGCGGCTGGAAATGGGCCCACCAGTTGTCCCAGTGCGCGCCGACGGTCGCGTAGTCGTGCTCGGTGCCGGGCCGGGCCAGCAGCAGGTCGCCGTGCCGGAGGGCGATGGTGTTGTCGCCGATCCGGAATCGGCCGGCGCCGGCCACGGTGTAGACCAGATACCAGCTGCCGACGCCCTGCGGCCGGACCACGCGATAGTCCGGGCCGCTGTGGAAGTGGCCGGTCACCAACTGACTCGGCGGTGGCGTCTCGCTGTACAGCTCGATCAGCAGCTGGGTAGCAAGATCGTGCTCGAGTTCAGCAGGGTCGGTCATGGTGGGCTCCCCGGATTTCGCTCTAGGTTGAGCAACATCCTGCTATTCGAGGAGTGCCGCGTCCATGCCATTCGCCCCGATCGCCGAGATTCCGTACGAGCTCCGGAGCACCCGGATCTTCGAGCACGGCTGGCAGTCCTGGAGCCCGAGCGGCTGGTATCACCTGGGCGAGCAGCCGCCGCGGGCGACCGCGCCGAACCACCAGGTGATGGCGTATCGACCGGAAGCCAATCGGACGGTCGAGCCGCTGCCGGCCGGCACCTTCCAGGGCGAGGGGATGCTCGCGGTCGCGACCGGGGACGAGGTGGTGGTCTTCGCCGCGCCGACCCCGGATCGGGTGCCGACGATCCGCTGCGAACCGCGCGACGGTCGGCTGTTGATCACCGCCGACGGCGAGGTCGAGACGATCCGCGGCGTCTCCCCGGGCCCGGATCGGGCCCTGGCCGCCTGGGCCGACGGGTTCGCCCGCCGGAACGGCGCCGTCAACATCCAGGTCTTCGGTCCCGGCTGGTGCAGTTGGTACGCGTACTGGGGCAAGGTCACCGAGCGGGACGTGATGACCGAGGTCCGGGCCTTCGATGATCATCAACTGAGCGTCGACCTGGTGCTGCTGGACGAGGGCTACCAGTCCGAGATCGGCGACTGGCTGACCACTCGGGACGACTTCGGCTCGACCGTGCGGCTGGCGGCGGACATCCGGTCCTCCGGTCGCCGGGCCGGCATCTGGGTGGCGCCGTTCCTGGTCGGCGCGAAGAGCGAGATGGCTCGCCGGCATCCGGAATGGCTGCTCGGTGACGCGGATGCCGGCACGAACTGGGGCCAACGACAGTTGATCTTGGACGTGACGCATCCCGGCGCGGCCCGGCACCTCACCGACGTGTTCACCGAGCTGTGCCGGCAGGGCTACGACCACTTCAAACTCGACTTCGTCTACGCCGGCGCGATCGAGGGCCGACGGCACGAGCCGGTGGACGGGATCGAGGCCTACCGGGCCGGGATGACTTTGATCAGGAGGGCCGTCGGCAGCAACCGGATCCTGCACGGCTGCGGCGCGCCGATCCTGCCCAGCGTAGGCCTGGTCGACTGCATGCGGGTCTCGCCGGACACCGATCCCCTGGTCGACCCACCCAGCGGCGACATCAGCCAGCCGGGCCAACGCGGCGCCCGGTCGACCTCGCGGGCCCGGGACTTCCTGCACGGCCGGTTCTGGGCCAACGACCCGGACTGCCTGATCGTCCGGCCGGAGATCCAAGCTCGCGAAGCCTGGGCCGATCACATCGCCGCCTCGCCCGGCCTCCGGCTGGCCAGCGATCCGATCGCCGCCCTGGACGACTGGGGCCTGGCCCGGACCAGGGAACTGCTCACCGCCAGCTCATCGGACCCGGTCGATGTCGATCACTGACTCACGCGCGCCCGGCGACCATGCAGACAAGAGTCGTCGAGAGGGTGATCGTTCCCTGAGCCTGTCGAAGGGCAGGTCCGATGAGCGCCATCTGGGTGCCCCGGGTTCGGATCCGCCACAACGTCGAGCCCACCGCAGCCCGCAGCGGCTGCGGCACAGCCTGACCGGCTATGCCATGCTCGCGCCGAGCATGATCGGGATCCTCGGCTTCCTGCTCGCACCGGTGCTGATCGTGATCGTGGTTAGCCTGTTCGACTGGAAGCTGCTCGGCACGCCGAAGTTCGTCGGGCTGAAGAACTACGCCGAACTGCTCGGCGACGCCGACGTCGGGCACTCGCTGCTGGTGACGATCTTGTACGTGTTGATCTGTGTGCCGGGCACCACCATCCTGTCGCTGCTGCTGGCCACCCTGGTCAACCGCAAGCTCAAGGGAATGAAGTATTTCCGGGCGCTGCTGGTCATTCCGTGGATGGCCGCGCCGGTCGCGCTCGGCCTGGTCTGGGGCTGGATCTTCGACCCGGCCCGCGGTGCGGTCAACTCCTTCCTGGCCCTGTTCGGCGTCGAGGGTCCGGCCTGGCTCTCGACGCCGGAGCTGGCGCTGCCGGCCGTCGCCGCGGTGCACGTCTGGCAATTCGCCGGCTACAACATGCTGTTCTTCCTGGCCGGGTTGCAGAACATCCCGGAGAGTCTGCGCGAAGCGTCCGCGCTGGACGGCGCCTCGGCCGTGCGGCACTTCTTCACGATCACCCTGCCGCTGCTCCGGCCGACGCTGCTCTTCGTGTTGATCACCAACGTGATCGGCTCGTTCCAGGCCTTCGACACGATCTACGTGATGACCGAGGGCGGTCCCGGCGACAGCACCGAGGTGATCACCTACCACATCTACCGGGAGGCGTTCCTGAATTTCGACTTCGGCTACGCGTCGACCGTCTCGGTCGCGCTGTTCCTGATCATCCTGGCGGTCAGCCTGGCCCAGTTCGCCTACTTCGAGCGTCGTACGACGTACGACGTCTCGTGAGGA
The DNA here is from genome assembly GCA_963746025.1 of uncultured Actinomycetota bacterium. Classification (GTDB taxonomy): domain Bacteria; phylum Actinomycetota; class Actinomycetes; order Propionibacteriales; family Propionibacteriaceae; genus Microlunatus. Next base: position 86,370 of record CAVUZU010000003.1, on the reverse strand, counting down.
GCCGCGGAATGTCCCGATCATCGATCCCGGCCAGTGCCGCGGCGTACGCGATCCTGGTCGTCGGCTGCCTGTTCGCCGTCTTCCCGTACCTGATCACCGTACTGACGGCCTTCAAGGGTCCGGGCGAGCTGTTCTCGACGCTTCCCTGGCAGCCGACCTGGCCGCCCAGCCTGGACGCGTTCGGCCGGCTGTTCGACTCCGGCTTCGGCAACTACCTGCTGAACACCGTACTGATCACGATCGTGATCGTCGCCGGCCAGTTGATCTTCGGTACTCTGGCCGCCTACGCCTTCGCCCGGATCCCGTTCCCGGGCCGGGACGTGCTCTTCTGGGTCTACCTGTCCACGATGATGGTGCCGGCCGTCGTCACCATGATCCCGCTGTATCTGATGATGCAGCGGCTCGGCCTGATCGACACCTGGGCCGGCCTCGCACTGCCCACCGTGTTCGGCACACCGTACGCGATCTTCCTGCTCCGGCAGTTCTTCCGGACCATCCCGACCGACCTGGAGGACGCGGCCAGGATCGACGGCGCCGGGCTGATCCGCACCCTGGTCTCGATCATCCTGCCGCTGTCCAAGCCGATCCTGGTCACCGTCACCACGCTGGCCGTCGTCGGCAGCTGGAACAGCTTCCTCTGGCCGTTGATCATCACCAGCAGCCAGGACAAGCGGCTGCTGTCGGTCGGGATCGCCTTGTTCAAGGGCGAGATCGGCGTCGACTACAACGCGATCATGGCCGGCAGCCTGATCGCGCTGGCGCCGCTGCTCATCCTCTTTATCTTCTTCCAACGATTCATCGTCCGCTCCGTCGCGGTCACCGGCCTGAAATAGCGCCGGCTTCATCAGGAGGCACACCATGTCACACACCCCCTTCGACAGGCTCAGGACACCGCTTCGACAGGCTCAGGGAACGTTTGCTCGACGGACCCTGCTCATCGGAGCCGCCGGCACCGTGACCCTGTCCGCTTGCGGCAATCAGGAACCCACCGGCGCGCCGGGGGAGAAGGTCGAGCTGGTCTACCGGCTCTGGGACGAGCAGCAGGAGGTCGGCTACAAAGACGTCTTCGCCGCTTTCACCGCCGAGAACCCGGACATCACGGTCCGGATGGAGCTGCTGCCCTGGGACCAGTACTGGACCAAGCTCACCGCCGAGCTCGCCTCCGGCAACGGCCCGGACGTGTTCTGGCTGACCGTCGACCGGTTCCCCGACCTGGCGTCGAAGGGCGTGCTGGCGCCGATCGGTGATCAACTGAAGACCGCCGGCATCGACCTGGCGAAATACCATCCGAACGTCGCCCAGTCCTACGCCTTCGAAGATCAGCAGTACGGCATGCCGAAGGACCTGGGCGTGGTCGGGATGCTCTACAACAAGGACCTGTTCCAGGCGGCCGGTGTCGACGAGCCGGGCGAGCTGGAGTGGAACCCGGGCGGCACCGGGACCTTCGAAGAGCTGGCCCGCAAGCTGACTGTTGACCAGGCCGGCAAGACCGCCGCCGAGGCGGGCTTCGACCCGACCAAGATCAAACAATGGGGCTGCCTGTCCTGGAACCACGGCCAGACCACCTGGCTGAACTGGATCGCCTCCAACGGTGGCCAGGTCCGCGACCCGGGCGGCCGGTTCAGCTACAGCTCGCCGAAGTCGATCGAGGCGCTGCAGTGGGCCCGGGACCTGATCTTCAAGTGGCACCTGTCCCCGGACGGCACCCGGACGAACCCGCCGACCGGCCAGGCGACCGAGATGTTCTACCGCGGCGAGGTCGCGATGTTCGACGCCAACAACGCGCTGCTGCCGTTCGCCCTACCGGAGGTGAAGTTCGAGATCGGCGTCGCCGCGCTGCCCAAGGGCCCGGCCGGTCGCACCGTGGTGATCAACGGCCTGGGCGAGGTGGCCTACGCCGGGTCGAAGCATCCGGAGGCCTCCCTGAAGCTGATCACCTTCCTCGGCTCCGAGCAGGCCCAGAAGATCATGGGCAACGCCGGCTACATCATCCCCGCACTCAACGACTCCGGCACCGGCTACGTCGACTTCTGGAAGGGCAAGGGCATCGACGTCCAGCCCTACCTCGACTCGGCCGCCGGCAGCACCGTCAACATGCCGGTCGGCGAGGACTGGGTGGCCAAGGACCCGGAGATCAACAAGGTCGCCTCCGACCTCTTCCTGAACAAGACGCCGATCGCCGAGATCACCGCCAAGATGGACGAGATCGCCAACGATCCCTGACCTCTCAGGGAACGAACACCCAAACGTCCCCATCGAGGTTCTCGAGGGGCAAGTGATGGTCCCCAGCCTGGCGATGGGACGTTTGGGTCACGTTCCCTGAGCTTGTCGAAGGGCAGGTCGGATCGCCTTGGCCCTTCGACAGGCTCAGGGAACGAACACTCATACGTCCCCATCGGCAGTTCGGGGACACCCGCGACTCTCCGATCAGCGGCCGGTCTTGCCGTCGAGCTGTTCCCGGATGATGTCGGCATGACCGGTGTGCTGGGCGGTCTCGCCGATCACGGCGAGGATGGCCCAGCGGAGATCATGCGTCTTTCCCTTGTACGTCAGGGGAGTCGCGGGATCGCCGATCTCACGGATGATCACGTCGCTGGCCTCGCAGGCGGCTCGGTAGTCCGCCCGAAGCGTCCGCAGCGACACGGTCGGATCCACCTGCATCGATCGTCGACCGCGACTGGGTTTCCGGCCGCCGACGATCTGCTCGATCCACTTGGCTTCGACGAAGGTGAGGTGTTGGATCAGGCCGGCCAGGTTGGTGCCCGACGGGACGGTGCTGCGGCGGGCATCCTCCTCGCTGAGCCCGGCGAGCTTGTCCAGTGCGCTCGTGCGCAGGCTGTGCAGGGTGGCGAGCAGGGCGTCGAGCTCACTCATGATCACAGCGTGGCACGAAACGGGCTGCTCAGCCGACGTTGAGCGGATCGAGTTGTTCGGCGTGGTGGCAGGCGCTCAGCCGATCGGCGTCGCCCGCCGGCACCCGCAGGTCCGGGACGACCGTCCGGCACTCGTCGGTGGCCAGCCAGCAGCGCGGGTTGAAGCGGCAGCCGGCGGGTGGGTCCACCGGTGAGGGCGGTTCGCCGGACAGCGCGCGGCGTCGGCTCAGCTTGCCGCGCTCGGCCCGGCTGGCCGGCGGAGTGGCCGACAGCAGGGCCTGGGTGTACGGATGCCGCGGCTGCCGGTAGATGTCCTCGGTGGCCCCGAGCTCGGCGATCCGGCCGAGATACATCACCGCCACCTGATCCGCGATGTGCCGTACGACGGAAAGATCGTGGGCGATAAACAGCACCGCCACGCCGAGCCGGGTCTGCAGGTCGCCGAGCAGATTGATCACCTGGGCCTGCACCGACACGTCGAGCGCGGAGACCGGCTCGTCACAGACCAGCACATCGGGATCGAGCGCGAGGGCCCGGGCGATGCCGATCCGTTGCCGTTGTCCGCCGGAGAACTGGTGCGGGAACCGGCTCATCATGTCCGGGTCCAGCCCGACCAGGCCGAGCAGTTCGGCCACCCGGTCCCGCCGCTGCCCGGCCCGGCCGGTCCGGCTGGCGGCGAGCGGTTCGGCGACGATGTCGAGCACGGTCATCCGCGGATCCAACGACGTGTACGGATCCTGGAAGATCATCTGGACGCCCTGCCGGAGCAGCTTGCGATCCCGGCCACGACCGGCGGTCACGTCCGTGCCGCGGTAGCGCAGCACCCCCGAGTCGGGCCGGTCCAGACCGACCAACATCCGCGCCAGGGTCGACTTGCCACAGCCTGACTCGCCGACCACGCCCAGGGTCTGACCGCTGCGCAGCTCGAGACTTACGCCGTCGACGGCGGACACCCGGGCCCGGCTGAACGCCGATCCGGTCGGAAAGCTCCGGACCAGCTCGGTCGCTTCCAAGATCACCTCAGTCGCCATTGATCAACCTGCCCCCTTGATCAATTCCGCACTGATCAGTTCGCCGTTGATCAGCTCGTCGGATCGGTGACAGGCGGCGAGCCGGCCCGGCTGTGGCTCGGTCAGCAGCGGTCGCTGTTCCCGGCAGAGCGGCAACTGCACCGGGCACCGCGGATGGAACGAGCAACCGGGCGGGATCTGGGCCGGGTTGGGCGGTGAGCCCGGAATCGCCAGCAGGGGTGCGCCGCGGCCGGCCGCCTGCGGCATCGAGCGCAACAGGGCAGCGGTGTACGGATGGGCGGGGCGGTCCAGCACGCGGTCGGCGTCGCCCGCCTCGACCACCCGTCCGGCGTACATCACCGCCAGCCGATCCGCGACCTCCATCACCACACCGAGATCATGGGTGATCAACAAGATGCCCATCCCGAGCTGCTCCCGGAGCCCGTTCAGCAATTCCAGAATCTGCGCCTGCACGGTGACGTCGAGCGCGGTGGTCGGCTCGTCGGCGATCAACAGCTTCGGTTCCAGCGCGATCGCCATCGCGATCAGGATCCGCTGCCGCATCCCGCCGGAGAACTGGTGCGGATAGTCGTTGATCCGCCGCTGCGGGGCGGGAATGCCGACCAGGCCGAGCAGGTCGACCGCGTGCGCCCGGGCGACCGAGCGACGCTCGGAGCGGCGGACCCGGAACAGCTCGCCGAGTTGATCACCGATGCTGAGCACCGGGTTCAGCGCCGACAGCGCGTCCTGCATCACCAGGCTGATCACCGTGCCGCGCAGGCCGCGTCGGGCGCGCTCGTCCAGCGTGGTCAGGTCGTGTCCGGCCAGCAGCAGTTCGTCGGCCGTAGCGTGTGCGTTCTCCTCGAGCAGGCCCATGATCGCCCGGGCGGTGACCGACTTGCCGGAGCCGGATTCGCCGAGCAGGGCGACCATCTCGCCCGCGGCCACCTCGAGGTCGACCTCGCGGACCACCGTCGTGTCGCCACCGCTGGCGGCGAAGGTCACCGCCAGGTTGCGGACGCGCAGCACCGGGTCTGGAGGTGGTGGCTGCACGGGACTCATCATGACACCGCCATGTTACCGATATGTGTCACTGGTGGGCTGTGTGTGCCGACATTCGTCAAAAAGGTTGACAGTTGTGCCGGGGATTGCGCACGCTAGCCGTTGTGGTGCCAGATCGAGCGCCGCAGATCGCGAGCAGGACGAAGGAGCGAGTCAACCGTGCTGGAGCCCGCCAAGCGCTACACCGGCTACAAGGCCTACGACTACCTCGAGCCCGGGAAGGACTTCCGGGAGTTCCGGTACGCCAAGCAGCTCAACCGCGTCCCCGAATACGCCGGCCTGGAGTTGAGCGGCGACCAGACTGCCAGGACCAAGCGACTGCTGGCCGAGGAGCTGGTGATCTCGCTGCATGATCACGTCCAGGTCTTCCCGGAGGACCTGGGACAGCTCCGGGAGCACATCCGCCAGGGCCGCGAACCAACCGGCTACGAGGGCCTGTCCCGGTCCGGGCTGACCGCGGTGTTCGACAACGGCATGGACGGGACCTGCTGCATCAGCAGCGACGCCGGCTGGAAATACACCGACGTGCTGTTCGACCTCGGCGTCCGGATGGCCGACCTGGCCCATCAGGACTTCGTGATCAAGGCCGAGACCGTCGCCGATCTGGAGTACGCGCACCAGACCGGCCGGCTGGCCCACGTCTTCGCCCTCGAGGCGTCGACCATGATCGAGAACGAGGTCGATCGACTGGACGTGCTGTACGGGTTCGGCGTCCGCCAGATGGGCATCGCCTACTCCGAGGCCAACACGCTGGGCAGCGGGCTGAAGGAACGACGTGACGGCGGGCTGACGTACTTCGGCGAGCGGGCGGTCGAGCGGATGAACAAGCTGGGCATCGCGATCGACATCTCGCACTCCGGTGATCAGACCTGTGTGGACACGATCAAGGCCTCGACCAAGCCGGTCTTCATCACCCACGCCGGCGCCCGTTCGGTCTGGCCGACCAACCGGATGAAGACCGACGAGACGATCGTCGAGTGCGCCAAGCGCGGCGGCGTGATCGGCCTCGAGGCGGCGCCGCACACCACCCTGTCACCGCAGCATCCCCGGCATTCGCTCGAATCGGTGATGGATCACTTCGTCTACTGCGTCGACCTGGTCGGGCTGGAACACGTCAGCTTCGGTCCGGACACCCTGTTCGGTGATCATGTCGGGCTGCACCACGCCTTCGCCGGCAACCTGTCCATCGGGCAGGCGCACGCGGGGGTCGAGTTCGAAGAGGTCGAATACGTCGATGGTCTGGAGAATCCGGCCGAGGAGTTCTTCAACATCATCGGCTGGCTGGTCAAGCACGACTACTCCGACGACGAGATCCGTTCCGTCGTCGGTGGCAACACGCTGCGGGTTCTCAAGGAGGTGTGGATCTGATGAACCCGCGTCCGTCCGGGCCCTCGGCCCGGCGACTCGTGCTCGGCCTGCTGGCCGGAGCGATAGCCATGATCATGGTCGCCGCCTGTGCGCCGACGGCTCCGACGGGCGGCGGTCCGTCCGCGTCCGGCACGGGTGGGGTCAGTGACCCGACCCTGACCATCGCCACCACGACCGACGTCGTCAACTTCAACCCGCTGATCGGCAACAGCCGCAGCGACTACTGGATCACCAACCTGATGTATCCGCATCTGCTCGGCATCGCCGACAACGGCAGCAAGGTCGCGCACCTGGCGACCGAGTGGGGCTACGTCGACGAGACCACCGGCTTCTACGAGATCCGGGACGACTTCAGCTGGAATGACGGCACCAGGCTGACCGCCGAGGACGTCGCCTGGACGCTGAACGCGGTGAAGAAGGACAAGCCGTCCGGCACCTTCTACGGGCAGCTGGCCAACTTCACCTCCGCTGAGGCGGTGTCGCCGACCCGGGTCGAACTGAAGCTGGCCAAGCCCGACACGTCGATCATCGACGAGATCGGCTTCTGGGGAAACATCGTGCCCAAGCACGCGTTCTCCAAGGCCGAGTCGGTGGCGACGTTCGCCAATGACGGCAAGGACGGGGGTTGGGTCAGCGCCGGACCGTACCAGCTGAAGACGGTCCAGTCCGGGCAGAGCTACACGCTGGACCGGGTCGAGCCGTATCCGCTGGCCGAGAGCGGCAAACCGGTCGCGAAGCAGGTCGTTTACCGCGTCTACCCGGACGTGAACACCGAGATCCTCGCGCTGCAGAGCGGTGAGGTGGACGTGATCGCCAACGCGCTGCCGCCGGCCCAGGTGGAGAAGCTCCGGGCCACCCAGGGGATCAAGATCGCCGAATCCAAGGGACTCGGCTATGCGCACCTGACGTACAACATGACCAAGCCCGACCTGGCCAAGCTCGAGGTCCGGCAGGCGCTGGCGCATGCGGTGGACTACAACGCAATCCGCACCGTGGTGTTGCAGGGGCAGGCCGTCTCCACCGGCTCGAGCCCGATCATGCCGGTGCTGGAGGAGTATCACGACCCGTCGATCACCGAGTACGAGTTCGACACCGCCAAGGCGCGGCAACTGATGGAGCAGGCCGGCTACCAGGCCTCCTCGGACGGGAAGTTCGAGCCCACCTTCCGGATGATCTACTCGCTGCAGGACGCGGTCACCGCCCAGTGGGTGACGATGATCAAGGATTCGGCCGCCGAGGCCGGGATCAAGATCGAGTTGCAGGGCATGGAACGCAACGCCTATCTGGCCAAGACCGACAAGGGTGACTTCGACATCTACGCCGGAAACTTCGCGATCATGGACGATCCGGTGACGAACATGACGCTGACCTATCTGCCCGGTGGAGTGATCAACTACAGCTTCGTGGACGACCCGAAGCTGAGCAAGCTGATCACCCACGCCGCCGTGACGCCGGACAAGCAGCAGAAGATCACCTGGATGCGACAGGCGGCGAAGATCGTCCGGGACAACATGTACGACAACATCATGTACACCCAGAATCTCTACTTCGCCTACTCCGACGAATGGGACGGCTTCCAGGCCAAACCGTCGGAACTGCTGTCGATCGTGAACCCCGAGTCCGTGGCGAGCGCCGCCAAGGTCAAGTAGCTCCATGCTGAAGTTCGTGGTCGCCCGGCTCGGCCGGGGTGTGTTGACCGTCTGGTTCGCCGTGACCGTGACGTTCCTGATGCTCCGGCTGCTGCCGGGCGACCCGGCGCTGGCGCTGGCCAGCACCAACATGACCGCGGAGACCCGGGCGGCGATCCTGGCCTCCTACGGCCTTGATCAACCGCTGCCGATCCAGTACGGCCTCTACCTCGGCCAGTTGCTGCAGGGAAATCTCGGCATCTCCTTCACCCAACAGGTCCCGGTGCTGGATGTGTTGCTGGCCCGGCTGCCCTGGACCCTGCTGCTCACCGGCACCGCCCTGGTGTTGACGATCATGATCGGGATTCCCCTCGGGGTGCTGGCCGCGTCCCGGCGCGGCGGCTTCCTCGATCGCGCGATCCAGGTGCTCGGCGTCACCGGCCAGTCGATCTTCGTGCCCAGCCTGGCCGTGTTCCTGCTGTTCACCTTCGGGTTGCGGCTGGGTTGGCTGCCGATCGGCGGCGCGTACGACAACGGCGTCTACGGTCTCGACTGGTACGGCAACGTGCTCCGGCATCTGATCCTGCCGGCCGCCTCGTTGATGTTGATCCAGCTCGGCTCCTACGTGCTGACCCTGCGGTCGACCTTGATCGAGACGATGGGCGAGGACTACATCACGCTGGCCCGGGCCAACGGGCTGTCGCCGACCCGGGTGCTGTGGAAGCACGCGTTGCGCAACGCCCTGCTGCCCACCACCACCTTGATCGGGTTGCAGCTCGGCTTCCTGGTCGGCGGTGCGGTGCTGACCGAGACCGTGTTCGCCTACCCCGGGATCGGCCGCGCTATCTACGAAGCCGTCACTCAGCTTGACTACGCCGTGCTGCAGGGCGCGTTCCTGCTCCTCGCCGCGACGGTAGTCGCGGCCAACATGATCACCGACCTGATCTACGGCTTCCTCGACCCGAGGGTCAAGGCCGGATGACCACGACCTCCCTGGCCGTCGAGCCGGTAGCCACCGAGAGCCCACGGGCCGGCGTCGCCACCTGGCGCGCGTTCCAGCGGGAGCCGCTCGGCCTGGCCGCCGCGGCGATCATGATCCTGCTGATCGTGGTGGCGGTCGCGGCGCCGCTGCTCGCGAGCTACCCGGAGAGCTACGGGGTGGAGGTGCTGCGGCCACCCCACGGCGGCAACTGGTTCGGCACCGACGCACTCGGCCGGGATGTCTACGCCGAGGTGGTCTGGGGCAGCCGGCAGAGTCTGCTGGTCGCGTTCGCGGCTTCGGCGATCGCGATCGTGATCGGCACCCTGCTGGCGCTGATCGGCGCCTACCTGCGCTGGCTGGACAAGATCATCAGTGTCCTGGTCGACCTGATGCTGTCGCTGCCCGTGCTGCCGCTGATGATCTTGGTCGCCGCCCTGGTCGGGCCGAGCACGGGTACGATCATCGCCGTCGTGGCCGCCTTCTCCTGGCCGGAGGTGACCCGGATCGTCCGGTCCCAGGCGCTGACCGTGGTCCAGTTGCCGTACGTCGACGCAGCTCGGCTGGTGACCACCTCGCCGGCCTGGATCATCGGCCGGCACGTCCTGCCGGCGGTCGCACCGGTGATCGTCGTCTCGGTCGTGGTCACCGCCTCCCGGGCGGTGCTGTCGGCCGCCGGGCTGTCCTTCCTCGGCCTCGGCGACCCGAACACCTGGTCCTGGGGCCGGATCCTGTACGAGGCGCAGCAGTCCGGTGCGATGTCCAGCTCATGGTGGCTCACTCTCTTTCCCTCGTTGGCCATCCTGCTGTTGGTGCTGTCCGCGACCTGCCTGTCCATCGCCTACAACGACGCCCGCAACCCGCGATCCCGGAAACGCTGAGGAGTGATCATGCCGTCTGGTTCGTTCCCCGAGCCGCTTGTTTCGTTCCCTGAGCCTGTCGAAGGGCAAACCGCCTCCGCCTTCAACCAACGGCTGGCCCCCGACTTCTTCGACCGGGTCCAGGCCAGGGTGATCGAACGGCTGACCGCGGCCGGCCTGGCGGCGATCTTGACCGACGATCCCGAGGACGTCGCCTATCTGACCGGCTTCTTCCACCATCCCTGCGAACGCCCGGTTGCGGTCTGGCTGCAGGCCGACGGCCGCTGCGTCCTGCTGCTGCCCGAGCTGGAACGCGAGCACGCCGAACTGCAGCGGGCCCGGGCCGAGTTCGCCGTCTTCGGTGAATATCCCGGGGTCCGACCGCCGTTCGCCGCCCTGGCCGACGCGCTCGGATCCTTACCGGCCAGCACCTCGATCGGCTTCGGCAGCCAGATCAGCCACGCCCGGTTGACCGCGGCCCAGCAGGCGATCGGGCCCGTGGACTGGCGGCCGACGACGTTGATCACCAAGGCCCGCTATCTCAAGTTCGACGAGGAGATCGCGCTGCACCAGGAGGCGGCCCGGATCACCGACCTGATGATCGCCGGCGGCATCGAGTTGATCACGTCTGCGGTCGCGGCCGGCGGCGAGTTGCCCAGCGAGGCGGAGATCGCGGCGCAGATCAGCAAGATCGGCACCGGCACCATGTATGCCGAGCACAGCAACGTCGTGGTCGTCGAGATGCTGGCCGGTGGTCTGGTCTACGCCGCCGCCAACAGCGCCTACCCGCACGGCCTGCCGAGCGGCTACCGGCTGCGGCCCGGCGACACGTTCATGCTGTCCCTGGGTTGTGCGGTCGGCGGCCGGTACGTCGAGGGGGAGCGGACCTTCGTCCTCGGCGAACCGACCGCGGAGCAGCGGGCGTACCACTCGATCATCGAACAGGCCCAGCGGATCGGCGGCGAGGCGATCCGGTCCGGCGCCGAGTGCCGGGAGGCCAATCGGACCTGCCTGGACGTGATCCGCGAGGCCGGCTTCGGCGAGTTCCTGCGGCACCGGCAGGGACACGGCATCGGCCTCGGCATGCACGAGCCGCCGTGGTTGGAGGACGGCGATCCGACCGTACTGCAGCCGGGCATGATCGTTTCCAACGAGCCCGGCATCTACATCCGCGGCCACGCCGGCTACCGGATCAGCGACAGTGTGCTGGTCGCCCCGGGCGGCTCCCGGCCGCTCACCGGCTATCCGCGGGATCTCGAGTCCTGCACCGTCCCCGTCTGATCATCAAGCCTAGGGAGCCAGCACTGTGCCCGGAACCGACACCACCGCCGAATTCGCCCGCGCCGAAGGGGACGCGGCGATGATCACGATCAACGGCAACCGGCTCGCCGTCGAGGTCCTCGGTCCGGAGGACGCGCCGGTGATCATCACCCATCACGGTGCCCCGGGCCTCGGCTCCCGGGCCGAGCCGAAGGCCAGCTTCGGCCGGCTCGCCGACGCCTACCGGGTGGTCGCCTTCGACGCCCGTGGCTCCGGCCAGAGCGAGGGCAACGGCACCTTCAGCCACGAGCAGTGGGCGGCCGACCTCGACGCGCTGCGGGAGTGGATCGGCGCGGAGCGGATCTGCATGGCCGGCGGCTCGTACGGCGGCTTCATGGCGATGGAGTACGCGATCCGCTACCCGGACCGGGTCGCCGCGCTGGTGCTCCGCGACACCGCCCCGGACAACTCACACTCCGAGCTGGCCCGGCAGAACGCGCTGGCCTCGGACCGGGTGACCGTGGACCTGACGAAGTTCGACCGGATCGACTCCGGCACCGTCGTCGACGATGATGATCTCCGCGACTGCTGGCGGGAGATCCTGCCGCTGTACGACTTCCAGTACGATCCGGCGGCCGTGGACCGGAAGGTGGCCGCGACCCCATACCGCTATCAGGCGCACAACTACGCGTTCTCGACCAACCTGCCGGGTTGGGACCTGAAGCCGCAGCTACCGGGCGTCACGGCGCCGACCTTGATCACGGTGGGCCGGACCGACTGGATCACCCCCGTATCCTGCAGCGAGACGATCGCCGGGCTGATCCCCGACTCCCGGTTGGTGATCTTCGAAAAGTCGGGGCACTCGCCGCAGATCGAGGAGGCGGAGGCATGGACGACAACGGTGCGGGACTTCCTGGCCGAGGTCTACCCGGGGGTCCCGACTCCTACGACGCCCTGACCGCGCCGGTGGAGCTCCGTACCATCGACGATCTGACCGAGCTGGACCGGCGGATCATCGTCGCCCTGCAACAGAACGGGCGGGCCAGCTGGACCTCGATCGCGGAGATCATCGGGTCGTCAGTGCCGACCGTGACCCGGCGCGGGCAGCAGTTGCTCGCCGACGGGGTGGTCAAGATCACCGTGCTGCCGACGCCGAGCAGCTTCGGCCAGGTGGACATGTTCGTGGTCCGGATCAACTGCACGCCCGGCACCCAGCTCAAGGTCGCCGCCGAGCTGGTCTCCCGGCCGGACGTCCGGTTCCTCTCGTTGGTCACCGGCAAGTACGACATCGTGGCCGAGATAATGGTCCGCGGCGGGGCCTCGCACTATCCGGATCTGATCTCGCCGGTGCAGTCGATCGCCGGGATCGAGCGCTGGCGCAGCGACCTGCTGCTGCACGTCTACAAGGTCGGCCACGACTGGAGCCGGCAACTGCTGGCGGAGCGGCTGGCCGCGCTGGAGCGGGTCGAGGACGCCGACACCGAGACCGACGCCGACGATCAACCGCTGACCACCGCGCCGGCGGTCTGCTCACCGGACCATTTCGACGAGGTCGACTGGCAGATCCTGGCCACGCTGAAGCAGGACGGCCGGACCACCTTCAAGGCGATCGGTGCCGACCTCGGCCTGAACGAGAGCAGCGTCCGGCGCCGGTTCGAGCGGATGCGGCAGAACCGCTGCGTCGACGTGCTCACCCTGGTCCCGGCCGCCGCCCTGGGGATGGGCGCGGAGACGTTGCTGATCGTCAAGGTCCGGCCGGGCCGGCTGGACGGCGTGGTCCGCGGCCTGGTCCCGCACTCCGCGGTGCGCTACCTGGCCGCGACCCTGGACCAGAACTCCCTGTTCTGCGAGGTGATCGCCGGCAGCAACGACGACCTCTACCGCTTCATCACCGAGACCCTGTCGCACCTGGACGGCGTCGAGGGTTGGGAGGCCAGCATGGAACTCCTCAACCCCAAACGCGGGTTTGCCGAAACCCCCTGGTGGCGCACCCAGGTCACCTGACCCTTGCTGTTTGTCAGAACTCGGCTGAAGGGTGGCATGCCGCGGTGGGGTCTGGGGGTCTGTGCGCTGGCTACCATCCGCACGCGGCGGCCTTGGGTGCCTGCTGCCGCTGTTCTGGGTGCGTGCTCCCGCCAGACCCAGCCACGCCAGCGCACAGACCCCCAGACCCCACCGCTTCCTTTTTCCGCGGTGCTTCTTTACCGCCGCAGCCGAGCGCTGATCGGGCTTGCGAGCGACTGCCTCACCGGAGCGGTTGGGGTGATCGCGACGGTGCCGCCGGGGTGGGTCGGTCTTCTAGCTGACAACTCAGCGGATTTTGGCGCCGTAGACATGGGTGACCTTGAGCACCAGCAGGACGCGGCGGTCGGCGACCATCACCGAGCGGTATTCCGCCCAGTCCGGGTGCTCGCCGCCGGCCTTGCGGTAATAGTCGACCAGCGCCTCGACCTCGGGGCCGTGCGGGTCGGTGCCGGGCCCGATCAACGTGACCGGTCCCTCCGCGGTGGCCCAGGCCCAGCCGTCCTGGCTGGTCACCTCGAGCGCGGCCCGCGGGTCCCGGCGCAGGTTCGTCGTCTTGGCCCGGCCCTCGGTGATCGAGACCAGGATGACGCCGTCCTCCTGGTCGTAGTAGGGCGTCACCGGGGAAAGTTGGGGCAAGCCGTCGGCCTTGATCGTGGCCAGCACACCGAGCCGGCTCTCCGTCAACAGCGCACGTGGGTTGAACTCCGTCACATCGAGGTGCAAGGTCGGCCGACCGCCTGTTTATTCCACCGCCGCAACCGCCGTTAGGCTGGCGGGCATGCGCGTCCTGATCATCGGAACCGGTGGGCGCGAGCATGCGCTCGCCCTCGCGATCGCCTCCGACCCCTCGGTCACCGAGGTGCATGTCGCACCCGGCAACCCGGGCATAGCGGAGTGTGCCACCAACCACCCGGTCGACCCGATGAGCGGCGCCGAGGTGGCGGGACTGGCCGCGAAGCTCGGCGCGGACCTGGTCGTGGTCGGGCCCGAGGCGCCGCTGGTCGCCGGGGTCGCCGACGCGGTCCGGGCGGCCGGGATCGACGTCTTCGGCCCGTCCGGCGCCGCGGCCAGGATCGAGGGCAGCAAGGCGTACGCGAAGGAGATCATGGCCGCGGCCGGCGTGCCGACGTCGCTCTCCCGGAACTGTGGCACCGCGGCCGAGGTCGAGGCCGCGCTGGACGAGTTCGGTCCGCCGTACGTGGTCAAGGACGACGGGCTGGCCGCCGGCAAGGGCGTGGTGGTGACCGAGGACCGTGGCATCGCGGTCGAGCACGCGCTGCGCTGTCTGCCGGTGGTGATCGAGGAGTTCCTGGACGGTCCCGAGGTGAGTCTGTTCGCGATCACCGACGGCACGACCGTCCGACCGCTCCGACCGGCCCAGGATTTCAAGCGGGCGTACGACGACGACGCGGGGCCGAACACCGGCGGGATGGGCGCCTACACGCCGCTGCCCTGGGCGCCGGATGATCTTGTCGACGACGTGCTGGCGAGGGTGCTGCAGCCGACGGTGGACGAGTTGCGGCGGCGCGGCACCCCGTTCGTCGGGCTGCTCTATGCCGGGCTGGCGCTGACCTCACGGGGTCTCCGCGTGGTCGAGTTCAACGCCCGGTTCGGTGATCCGGAGACCCAGGCCCTGCTGCCGCTGCTGCAAACCCCGCTGGCCACGCTGCTGGCCGCGGCCGCCGCCGGTGATCTTGCCGGGCAGCCCGAGTTGGTCTGGGCCGACGCGGCCGCGGTGACGGTCGTGCTGGCCAGCCACGGTTACCCGGATTCACCACGCAGCGGTGATCAGCTGACCGTGGCCGAGCTGCCCGACGGGGTGCACGTGGTGCACGCCGGGACGGCGCTCGATGATCAAGGTCGGCTGATCAGCTCGGGTGGCCGGGTGCTGGCCGTGGTCGGCACCGGCGCCGATCTCGATCAGGCCCGGGAGCTGGCCTACCGGGGTCTGGAGCTGATCGACCTGGACGGATCCTTCTACCGCCGCGACATCGCCGCCTCGGCCGCCGCCACCGTAGGGAGTTGATCATGGTTCCGAACGTCCTGGCCCAGCGCTACGCCTCGGCCGAGATGCGGGCGATCTGGTCGCCGGAGCAGAAGATCATCGCCGAACGCCGGCTCTGGCTGGCCGTGCTGGCCGCGCAGCGGGATCTCGGCGTCGAATTCGGTGGCGACGATCCGGCCGCGGTGATCGACGCGTACACGAAGGTCGTCGAGCAGGTCGACCTGGCCTCGATCGCGGAGCGGGAACGGATCACCCGGCACGACGTCAAGGCGCGGATCGAGGAGTTCAGTGAGCTGGCCGGCCACGAGCACATCCACAAGGGGATGACCAGCCGGGACCTGACCGAAAACGTCGAACAGCTGCAGCAGCTGGATTCGCTGCGGCTGGTCCGGGACCGGATGGTCGCCGTGCTGGTCCGACTCGGCCGGCTGGCCGTGGAGTACGGCGAGCTGGCGATGGCCGGCCGGTCGCACAACGTCGCCGCCCAGATCACCACGCTGGGCAAGCGGTTCGCCACCGCCGCCGACGAGTTGATCATCGCCTACCGGCGGATCGAGGAGTTGATCAACCGCTATCCGTTGCGCGGCATCACCGGGCCGATGGGCACCGGCCAGGACATGCTGGACCTGCTCGGTGGCGACGCCGACAAGCTGGCCCTGCTGGAGCAGCGGGTGGCCGAGCATCTCGGCTTCTCCTCGGTGTTGATCAGCACCGGCCAGGTCTATCCGCGGTCGTTGGACTACGAGGTGGTCACCGCGCTGGCCCAGGCCGCGGCGGCGCCGTCGAACGTGGCGACCAGCATCCGGCTGATGGTCGGCCACGAGCTGGTCACCGAGGGCTTCCGGCCCGGCCAGGTCGGCTCCAGTGCGATGCCGCACAAGATGAACACCCGCTCCAGCGAACGGGTGAACGGCCTGTCGGTGATCATCCGCGGCTACGTGTCGATGATCGGCGAGCTGGCCGGTGATCAGTGGAACGAGGGCGACGTCTCCTGCTCGGTGGTCCGCCGGGTCGCGCTGCCGGACGCGTTCTTCGCCCTGGACGGCCTGTTCGAGACGTTCCTCACCGTGCTGGACGACTTCGGTGCGTACCCGGCGGTGATCAACACCGAGCTCGACCGCTACCTGCCGTACCTGACCACGACCAAGATCTTGATGGCCGCCGTGCAACGCGGCGTCGGCCGGGAAGCCGCGCACGAGGCGATCAAGGAACACGCCGTCGCGGTCGCCCTGGACCAACGCCAGTCCGGCCGCCCCGACAACGACCTCTACGACCGTCTCGCCGCCGACCCCCGGCTCGGCCTCAGCCGAGCCGACCTCGACGCCCTGGTAGCAACCCCCCTCGACCTGGCCGGCATCGCTCCCCACCAGGTCCAGGCCGTCGCCAGCAAGATTGCCGAGATCACCGACCAACACCCCCAGGCCGCCGCCTACACCCCCGGCCCCACCCTCTAAGCGGGCCTCCAACGCCCCACCAATGCCGACTTGTCAGAACTGGTGCTGGCTATAGCCATCCCCAGTTCTGACAAGTCGGCTTTAGTTGTCCACAGAGATTCTTTCGGGTGAACGATTCGTCTTGGGATTCACAGACTTCTGGGCATGTATGCCAAGTCCTCGGTAGCGCCACAGCTATCCGTCGTCGCGATCAGACAGTACGGAGTCACCACTCGTCAGCAGTTGTCGTCATTGGGAGTCGGTCGCAACGTGATCACCGCACAGTTGCAGGCACAACGGTGGCAGGTCTGGGGCGCTCATGCCATCCTGCTGCACAACTTCGAACCGACTCGGCGGCAACTCATGTGGGCTGCCGTCCTCGACGCGGGCTGGCCGGCGGCGTTGGCAAGCCACAGTTCGCTGGAGGTTGCCGGCTTCAAGTCGTTCGCGAGTGAGGCCGAGCAGATTCATCTGATCGTTCCCCGAGGCGCGAAGGTGAGCGAACACCCGCAGATCACGGTGCACGAGTCACGCCGGGTGCGACCGGACTTCCACGTCATGGACGACGGGATTCCCCGCACGCCCACCGCCCGATCGGCGATCGACGCGGCGGCTTGGCAGACCTGGCCACGATTCGCCTGCGCGCTGCTCGCCGCCGTGGTGCAACAACGGCTGGCAACGGTCGACGAGCTCGAAACGACCCTCGAACTGGTTGGACGGGTCCGCCACAAGCGACACCTGCGTGACACCGTTCGAGATCTGCGCGGTGGCTCGCAGGCGATCAGCGAGGTCGATCTGGTCCGGATGTGTGACCGGCACGGGCTGGTGCGGCCGTACCAACAAGCCCGGCGGCGTGACCAGGACGGCCGATGGCGCTTTCTCGATGCGACCTGGCGGCTGTGGGATCGACGTACTGTCGTGCTCGAGGTCGACGGCCTCCATCACCTGGACGTCGCACAGTGGCAGGACGACATCCAACGAGAGCGGGCGATCGTCCTCGCCGGCGCGCAGGTGCTGCGCGCGACCGCGATCGAGGTCCGCACCGAACCGACTCGCCTCGTAGCCGATCTCCGCACCATCGGGGTCCCTGAACGCTGACTGATCCGAAAATAGGTGTCACTGCGCCAGTTGATGCAGGAGATGCGATCGCCGCTCCATTTTCTAGCCAGGAACCGGCCCCAACCAGGTGGTACTGCGGCTTGTCAGAACTGAGGCTTGCTATAGCCAGCCTCAGTTCTGACAAGTCGGCGGGTGGTGCGGCGGTTGTGGAGCCAGGCGGCCATCTCGCGATCGCGTGGGGTCTCCGGGGGCATGGCGGCGAGCAGGCGGTCGGTGCGTTCGACGATGGCGCCGGCCATCATCCGGTCGGTGTGGACGTACAGCTGGTCGTCGCGGACCGCCTGCACGACCTGTTCGCCGACGGCGTCGGGGCTGAGTCCGGTCCGCTGCAGGAAGGCCTCGGCCTGCTCGGCGTACGCCCGGGACGGGTCGTCCGGAGCGGTCATCGCGGCGGTGTTCCGGGCGATCGAGGTCCGGACCATGCCGGGGCAGACGACGGTCACCCCGATCTCGGCCTTGATCAACTCCTGGTGCGCGGCGAGTGACTCCGACATCCCGACCACCGCGTATTTGGTGGCCGTGTAGATCGGGTAGCCGTCGCCGGCCAGTCCCGCGCCGGACGCCGTGTTGACCAGATGGCCCGGCCGGCCGTGCCGGATCATCCGGGGCAGGAAGGTCTTGAGCCCGTTGATCACGCCGCCGAGATTGATCTCCAGGATCCGGTCCCAGAGCGGGAAGCTGTCCTCGGCCACTCCCTCGACGCCGCCGACGCCGGCGTTGTTGCAGAGGATGCTGACCGGGCCGAGCTCGGCCTCGACCGCGTCGGCGACCCGGTCGAAGGCCGCGGGATCCCGGACATCGAGTAGGTAGCCGGCCACCTCGGTGAGCTCGGCCAGCTCCGCCCGGGCGACCTCCAGCCGGTCCGCGTCGAGATCGGCGATCCCGAGCCGGGCCCCGGCGCGGGCGAAGGCCCGGGCCAGGCCGAGCCCGATCCCCTGGGCGGCTCCGGTGATGATGACGGTCGCATCGGTCGGGTCGGTCATGGGTCCTCCTTGGTCGGCTGCGATTCCTCCAGGATATCGGCAGTAACTGTCAAATGAAAGTAACTATCAAAATCCAGCATCGGGCGGTACGGTACGAAGGTGGTCCAGTCGACGGGATTGAGGGAGCGGAAGCGCTTCACGACGATGCGCCGGGTGCAGAACACGGCCCTCGACCTGTTCGACGAGCACGGGTACGCCCGGGTCACGATCGAGCAGATCGCCGAGGTCGCCGAGGTCTCGGCCAGCTCGGTCTACCGCTACTTCGGCACCAAGGAAGGCGTGCTGCTCTGGAATCCGCATCACGAAGACGCGGTGGAGCAGCTGAGCCGACCGTCCCCGGATGATGATCAAGAAATGCTGCTGACCAGCTTGCGGCGGCTGGCCGCGGCGGTGCTGACCGACGACGCCGCGGACGAGGAGGGGTGGCAGCGGCGTCGGTTGCGCTATCTGTTGGGCGAGCCGGCGATCTCGGCGGCCCTGGTCGGCCGGCTCGAGGCGATGGGCCGACAGGTCGCCGAGTTGCTCGCCGGTCGCACCGGCCGGACCGCCGACGATCTGGAACTGCAGGTGACGATCGGCGCGACGATCGGCGCCCTGTTCGGCGCCCTCCGCGCCTGGCACGTCGGTGGCCACGCCGAACCCCTGGCCGAGGTGATCGACGCTGCCCTGGCCACCCTGCATGACGGGCTGCCGCTGCTCCGCCGCTGATCATGATCATGAATCGCCGCCGGCGGCCCGGACGGCGACACGCCGCGCTGCGAACGGGACACTCCATTCGTCGTTGACCGTCGCCTCGGCGGTGCATAAAGTCCCGCGATTGTGCGTACCTTCTTCGAGCTCGCCCGGGCAGAGTTCAGGAGGTTCAGCAGCTACCGGCTGGCGGTGGTCGCCGGGGTGTTCACCAACTCGGTGTTCGGATTCATCCGGGCCAGCGTCTTGCTCGGCGCGGTGGACAGCGCCGGCGGCAACCTCGCCGGCTACACCCGGGAGCAGGCCTCCAGCTATGTCTGGCTGGGCCAGGCGCTGCTCGCCTCGGTCGCCATCTGGGGCTGGTCGGAGATCGCGGACCGGGTGAAGAACGGCGAGATCGCGGTCGATCTCGCCCGGCCCGTCGACCTCTACTTCTCCTGGTGGGCCAGGGATCTGGGCCGGGCGGCGTTCACCCTGCCGGCCCGCGGCCTGCCGCCGTTCCTGGTCGGGGCGCTGCTGATGGGCGTGGTGTTGCCCACCTCGCCGACCTCCTATCTGCTCGGCGTGATCAGCCTGCTGCTCGCCGTGTCGGTCAGCTTCACGCTGCGCTTCCTGATCAATCTCGCCGCCTTCTGGGTGATCGACATCCGTGGCCTGATCGGAATGTCGGTGGTGGTCAGCAGCTTCTTCTGCGGCCTGTTCGTCCCGGTGCACCTGTTTCCGGAGTGGCTGCGGGTGATCGCGTACGCGACACCGTTCCCTGCCCTGCTGCAGTATCCGATCGATGTCCTGTCCGCCCGGGTCACCGGGCTCGAGGCGCTGCAGACGGTCGGCGTCCAGGCGGCCTGGCTGGCCGCCCTGGTCGCCGTGTCCCGCCTGGTGTTGTATCGGGCATCCCAGCGATTGGTGGTGCAGGGTGGCTGAGCTGTCCGTCGTCGAGAGCTACCGGACCGTGCTCGGGTCGCGGATCCGGGCCCAGGCCTCGTACCGGCTGAGCTTCACGGTCGAGACCTTCAATTCGATCTTGATCGGCATCGTCGAGTTCGCCGAGATCTACGTCCTGCTGGCCAACGTGCCGCAGCTCGGCGGACTCACCCTCGCTCAGGCGGCCCTGGTGTTTGCCCTGGCCAACCTCGGCTTCGCGATCGCGGACATGATCTTCGGTCAACTGGACTCGATCCCGCAGTATCTGCGCATGGGCCGGCTGGAGACGTTCCTGACCCGGCCGATGCCGCTGATGGCGCAGATGATCACTGCCGACGTGCAGCTGCGCCGGCTCGGTCGCGCCCTGGTCGGGTTGGTGATCCTGGTCATCGCCTGGTCGTTCCTCGGGCTGCCGATGACGCCGGCCACGCTGTGGCTGTTGATCTTGACGCCGATCACCGGTGCCGCGATCTACGGCGCCATGTTTGCGCTGGCGGGCGGCATCCAGTTCTTCGTCATCGACGGCGCCGAATTCACCAACGCCTTCGTCTACGGCGGCGGCTACGCCGGCCAGCTGCCCGGCAGCGTGCTGCTGTTGCCGATCCGGGTGCTGTTCACGTTCGTCATCCCGGCGACGGTGACCGCCTATCTGCCGGCGTTGTTGATCATGGGATTGCCCGGACCGGACCTACTGCCGAGTTGGCTCGGCTGGTTCGCGCCGCTGTTCGCGATCTGGGCCTGGTGCCTTGCGGCGTTCACCTGGCGTGCGGGCGTACGCAGATTCACCGGAGCAGGAGGGTAGGTCCATGTCAACCACCCCACGACGTTCTTCTCCTCCGCTGCGCTCCCCCGAACAACGCCGCGGGGACCCCGGAAAGAGTGAACCGATCATCGAGTTCACCGACCTGCGCCGGACCTTCACGGTCCGGACCAAGGCCGGGTTGCTGCGTCGCGCCAAGCGGGAGGTGCACGCGGTCGACGGGATCAGCGTCACCATCCAGCCGGGCGAGGCATGCGGCTACATCGGCGCCAACGGGGCCGGCAAGTCGACCACGATCAAGATGATCACCGGCATCCTGGTGCCGACCTCGGGCGAGGTCCGGACCTGCGGGATGGAGCCGGTCGCCAACCGGCGACGGTTGGCCCGGGAGATCGGCGTCGTGTTCGGCCAGCGGAGCCAGCTCTGGTGGGACCTGCCGCTGGGCGAGTCGTTCCGGATCCTGGCGGCGATCCACCGGATCTCGGCGGCGGACGCCAAGCCCCGGGTCGACCAGTTGATCGCCGACCTGGCCCTGGAGGAGTTGCTGGACACGCCGGTCCGCCAGCTGTCGCTGGGCGAGCGGATGCGGGGTGAGGTCGCCGCGGCCCTGGTGCACCGGCCACGGCTGCTGGTCCTGGACGAGCCGTCGATCGGCCTGGACATGATCAGCAAGGAGCGGTTGCGGAATTTCCTGTACGCCGAGCGGGAGCAACACGGCACCACGTTGCTGCTGACGACCCACGACATGGGCGACATCGAGCGGCTGTGCGATCGGGTGCTGGTGGTGGATCACGGCCGGCTGGCGTACGACGGGACGCTGGCCGGGCTGACCGAGCGGGTGGCCCTGCACCGGGTCCTGGTGGTGGATCTGCCGGCGGCGCATCAGCCGTTGCAACTGGCGAGCGCGGAGAACGTGGGAGTCGAGCTGGACGGGCAGCGGCAGCGGCTCGCGTTCTCGCCGGAGCAGACCACGGCGGCGCGGGTGCTGGCTGAAGTGTCGGCGCAGGTCGACGTGGTCGACCTCACCCTGGAGGAGCCGGCGATCGAGGAGATCGTCCGGACGCTCTACCACGGGCAGGTGCGGTCCTAGCTGGACCGCACCTCGGCGGGCTCTGCGGCGCGGATCAGGCGAAGGCCAGACCGGCGTCGCCGACCCGCAGCCAGGTCCAGATGGTCGTGCCGGTCGCGATGGCGAGCCGGCGGGCGGTCTGCAGGTTGATCAATCGCGTGCCGTCCAGAATGTCGCGCAGTAGATCGAGCTTGATCCCCGAGCGGGCGGCGAACCCGGCGACTCCCCAGCCGCGGGCCTCGATCTCCTGGGCCAGATAGTCGGCCGCGGTGGGGGTGGGAAGAACTGTCTCCTTCATTTCCGTGTCTCCTTAGTCTGCTGGCCGTAACCCTGCACCTGACGTCTGACAGTTCCGGCCGCTACCGAGAGCAACGTCTCGGTGGCCTGGCCGGGTTCCGCCTCGTGACCCGGTTCACAGTCGGGACGAGCCCTCCTCGGGGATCAGCAGCCAGCCGCCGATGTAGATCAGGATCTGCGGACCGGGCAGCAGCATCGACAGGACGAAGATGATCCGGACGACGTTGGCGGAGATCCCGAACCGGCGGCCGATCGCCGAGCACACACCGGCGATCATCCGGTCGTTCCGGGGGCGGGCGAGTGTGCTCATGGTGTCCTCCTGGGACTTCGTTGGTGAAGTTCTGTTGTGCCGAACCGTAGGGCCCACTCTGCCGCATCCGAACCGCCCGAAACGGGGTCTTGCAGGCAGCGTCCGGGAGTCACTCAGGGACCCGATGGGTGACACCCCGAGAATCTGTACTCAACCGACGAGTGTCCCCGGATTTGGACACGTAGCAGGGGTTGTCGGCGGTATGCGGTCGAGCGCTGTAGGTTACTCCCAAGGCCCGGTGACTCACACAAGCCCGTGGCCGATGTCTGGGCGGCGTCGGGGGTTAGCTGCGCATGTACCTTCTCCGGATGAGGTAGGCGAACGTGGTACATCCGCGCCGTGGTTTCGATGGCGACGCGGCTGACCCTGCGCCGACGGGGGCACCGGTGCCGACGATGGAAACCGGCGCTCCGTCGCGAGGGCAGCCGCGCCGCGCTGGTGCTGCACGCGCGGCGCCCGGCTCCGAGGCCCCACCCACCTCCCGCCGCGAATACCCGCCGAGCCCCGCGGACCCGCCATCGGGACGAAGGTCACAGCCCGCACCGACGCGATCGGCCGTGACCCCGGACCGCGGAGATCCCGGACGAGCGGATCCGCCACGATCCCGCCGCTCCCTGGACGGCCCGACCAGATCCTTCGAGACTCCCCCCGGCTCAGGCGCTGCTGCCCGATCGGCGGCCTCGGCCCGACCGGTCGAACGGCCGAGCAGGGCGGCCGATCCGCCGACTAGATCCGCGGAGCCCGCGAGCCGTTGGACGGAGGCGCCTGCTCGGCCGGCACCGCCGCCGGCCCGGTCCGCTGCGGAGCCCACCCGCTCGGCCCAAGCTCCGCCGTGGTCGCCCTCGGCACCGTCCCGGTCGACCGCCGAACCCACCCAGCCGGTCCGACCGGCATCGCGCTCGGCCCTAGACCCCACTCGTTCGGACTCGGCAGTCGGCCGTACCGCGCCGACGCCGGGCCGCTCGGCGTCGGCGTCCAGCGATTCGGCCTCGGCGCTGGCCCGCTCGGGCCCGCCGCCGGTGTGGTCGGACCCGGCTCCCGCGCGCTCCGATCGGGGGCGCGTCCGGCCGGACGACGGCTCCGCCCGGACCGATCGCGCCGCCGCCCGCCGCTCCGAGCCCCGAGCCAGCCGTTCGGCCGAGCCGCCGGCTCCGGCGTACGAGGCTCGGTCGTACGAGAGCCAGGCCTACGAGGGACGGTCGCGGATCAGCGACGGGTCGGCCCGATCGGCGCGGACACCGGCCCGGTCCGCCGAGACGCCCGGGCCGCGTGGGCTGGACCGATCCTCGGATTCGGCCCGGCCGCGGTCGCGTTCCTACGATCCGCCTGCTGCTGTCGAGTCTCCGCAGGGTAGGGGTGAGCCGCGGTCGCGATCGGGTCAGCCGCGGTCGCGGGCGTACGAGTCGCCGGGTTCGGCCGAGTCGGCGCCCGGCCCCAGTGAGCCGAGCTCACGTAGCGATGAGTCCCCGTCGCGGCCGCGCGGGTACGACTCGTCGGCCTCGGCAGGATCGGCGCCACGGTTCGGTGACCCGCAGCCGGCCTCCGGCTCTGGTGAGTCGCGGTCGCGTGGGTACGAGTCGCCGGCGGACTCGCAGCCCCGTTTCGGCGAGCCGCGGTCGCGGGCCTACGAGTCGCCGGGTTCGGCGGAGTCCGCGCCTCGTTTCGGTGAGCCGAGGTCGCACAGTTACGAGACGCCGTCCCGTCCGGACGAGCACCGGTCGCGGTCGGTGGCGCCGGCGGGTCGCTCGGCCGAGCCGCCCTCGCGGGCGTACGATTCCCGGTCGCGTTCGCTCGACTCACCATCCCGCCCGCTCGACCCGCCCTCGCGGTCGCTCGAGTCGCCGGCCCGCCCGTACGACGCACCGTCCCGCTCGGTCGAGTCCCCGTCGCGCCCGACCGAATCCCGGGCGCGCTCGGGGCTGCCGTCGCGGCCGGCCGAACCGGCCACCGGTCCGGTCGAACCACGATCCCGACGGTTCGATCCGGCCGAAGCCCGGACCGAGGGGATCCCGACCCGGGCCGCAGCCGAAGGGAGTCGGCCGGCAGCCGGTCCGGCCCGCTCGACGGCCGGTCAGTCCCTCTCGTCGATGGGTGCCACCGAGGGTCTGTTCCCCTCCGAAGATCTGTTCCGGTCGCCCGACCGTCCGAGTCGCTCCCCGGAGAGCGCGTCGCGGCCGATCGACGACCCGGTGACCGCCGTCCAGCCGCGGCAATCGCGCGAGTCTCGGCCGGCGACGCCGCCGTCGGCGCGGTCCGTCGACTCCGCGACGGGGGTCTCGAGGACCGCGGCGCCGACGTTCGACCGGACGTTCGGGGCCTTGATCGCCGAGCCGGAGAGCGGCTCGGCCGACGCACCGCCGACCGGGCGATCGGCGGGTTCGCCGCGGCGCCCGGGCCCGTTCCCGCCCGCGGATGACCTGGCGCCCCGCCCATCGAGCCGCCGGCCGGCGGCTCGGTCCGGGTCGCTGTTCCCGTCCGATCCGGTACAGCCGACTGAACCCTTGTTCGACGCCGAATCCTTGTTTGCGGCCGACCCGCGGACCGCGCCGGAGCCCCGGGTCGGGGCGAGTTCGGCAGCGGTGCCGGAGTCGACGATTCGCACGCCGCGGCCGCCGCTCGATCCGCGGATCGGGTCGAGCCGGTCCAGGACCGAGCACCGGGCCCGCCAGGCCGAACCCGAGCTCCAGCCCGAGCCCGACTTCGAGCTACCACCGGAGCCGCCGGCGCAGCCGGAGTCCCGGGTCTTCAAGGATCGGCAACGGGCCGAGTCCCGGTCCCCGGCGGTTCACGGCGCCGAGTCCCGCGCCGCGGATCCGGCCCCGGCCGTCCATCGTGGCCCGGCGCCGCGGCCCGGTGTCCGCGACCGCTCGGGACGCCCGGCCGGTGGACGGCCATCGGGCCTCCTCGGCAAGGCGGCGGGTACGGAGACCGACGAGGATCGGGCGGCCGAGGGCCGGAGCAAGCGGGACGGGTCGCTCCAGGTCGACGCCAACCTGCTGCCGACGATCGAGGTCGAGCCGATCAAGATCAACGGCCTGAGCAAGCAGTTCGACGACAACTGGGCGGTCCGCGACCTCAGTTTCACGGTGGCACCCGGCCGCGTCACCGGGCTGCTCGGGCCGACCGGCGCGGGCAAGACGACCACGCTGCGGATGCTGGTCGGGCTGACCCGGCCGACCAGCGGCACGGCGACGTTCGGCGATCACGGCTATGCCGCACTACGGCACCCGCAGCGGATGGTCGGCACCGTCCTCGGCCGCAACTTCCATCCCCGGCACAGCGGGCGTGATCATCTTCGGGTCGCGGCCGCGACCGCGAGCGTCAGTGATGATCAGGTCGACGACCTGCTCTATCTGGTCGGCCTCTCCGACGCGGCCAACCGGCCGGCGGACTCGTACTCGCTCGGCATGCAGCAGCGGCTGGCGATCGCCGGCGCGCTGCTCGGCGAGCCCGAATACCTGATCTTGGACGAGCCGGCGATCGGGCTCGATCCCGACGGGATCCGGTGGCTCCGCGGGTTCCTGCGGTCGTTCGCCGCGACCGGCCGCGCGGTGCTGATCTCCTCGCACCTGCTGAACGACGCCCAGCAGATCGTCGACGACGTCGTGGTGATCCGGGACGGCCGGCTGATCACGCAGATCAACATGGCCGAACTGACCGGCACCCAGGGCACCACCCGACTTCGGGTCGACGACGTGAGCGCGGCCCGGACGGCGTTGGCCGACGTGGCCGAGACGATCGTCTGCGGTGACGAGGAGGGCCGTTACCTGCGCGTCCTCAGCCAGGACGTGACCGAGATCGGTTTCCGGCTGTATCGGTCCGATGTCATCGTTTACGAACTGGCCCGGGAGGAGCTCAACCTGGAGCAGCTGTTCTTCAGCGCTCTCGAAGGCGCTGCATGATCGGTGTTCTCCGGGCGGAACTGATCAAGGTTCGCGCCGACCGCCCGTCTCGGGTGCTGTTGATCCTCGGCTTCGTGCTGGGAATCGGTTCCGCGGTGCTCACCGGCGTGCTCGCGATCAGGCCCGAACTGGCCGCCGGCCAGCCGGTCACCGTCCTCGGCCGGGACGCGAGCGCGGTGATCGGGATCTACAACGGGGCCGTCCCGATGACCCGGATCCTGGCGCTGGTCGCCGGCGCGCTGGCGATGAGCCGGGAATACAGCCACAAGACCCTGGCGTTGACGTACCTCTCCACGCCCAACCGTTACAGCGTGATCGGCGCGAAGGCCGGCGCCCAGATCCTGATCGGCTTGATCATCGGGCTGGTCAGTGTCGTGATCGGCTTCGTCGTCGCGACGGTGTTCATCATCGTCACGTCGGGATCGTTCTTCCTCGACCAGGCCGGCACCTGGGGCGCGCTGCTGCTGGGGGTGCTGTCGATCGCGATCTGGTCGCTGATCGGCTGCGCCGCCGGAGTGCTGATCCGCGACGTCGTGATCACCCTGGCGATCACCCTCGGATTCTGCTTCCTGGTCGACCCGACGGTGGCCGTCATCTTCGCCGACCAGGGCTGGACCCTGGCCCAGAATCTGCTGCCCAGCGGCGCCACGGCGGCGATGGTGCAGAGCCACAGCGTGCTGATGCTGGTCAGCGGAAACCCGTTCCCGCCGGGTCTGGCCGCGCTGGTGCTGATCGGCTGGTGCCTGATCCCCGGTGTCATCGGCACCGCGCTCACGATCAGCCGCGATGTCGAATGAGCCGAGTCCGCGAGCGGACGGCCCGGTGAGGGGACCCGGCGGATCCGGTTAGGATTCCAGCATGGCGCGCGTAGTGGTAGATGTGATGCCGAAGCCGGAAATCCTTGACCCGCAGGGCAAAGCCGTCACCGGCGCGCTCGGCCGGCTCGGTTTCTCCGGTATCTCGGTCCGGCAGGGCAAACGGTTCGAGCTCGAGATCGAGGGCGACGCGACGCCGGACCGGCTGGCCGAGGTGGAGCGGGCGGCCGAGACGCTGCTGGCCAACACCGTCATCGAGACCTTCGACGTCCGGGTCGAGGCCGCGGAGTCGTCCGAACCGACCGGCCCGACCGAACCGACCGAACCGGCCGTGACCGGGGACGACGGCGAGGCCGGCGCCTGATGCCACCCCGGATCGGAGTCGTCACCTTCCCCGGGTCGCTCGATGATCATGACGCGCTGCGGGCGATCGAGCTCAACGGCGGCGAGCCGGTGGCGCTCTGGCACGGCAGCGACTCCCTCACCGGGGTCGATGCGGTCATCCTGCCCGGCGGATTCTCCTACGGCGACTATCTGCGCTGCGGTGCGATCGCCCGGTTCGCCCCGATCATGGCCGAGGTGATCCGGTCGGCCGAGGCCGGGATGCCCGTGCTCGGCATCTGCAACGGGTTCCAGATCCTCTGCGAGGCGCACCTGTTGCCGGGCGCCCTGGTCCGTAACGACGTCCGGACCTTCGTCTGCCGCGACCAGCGGCTGCGGGTCGAGTCCACCGACACCACTTGGACGTCGGCCTTCCGGATCGGCCAGGAGATCACCATCGTGCTCAAGAACGGCGAGGGTGGGTACGTCGCCGACGAGCCGACCCTGGACATGCTGGAGTCGGAGGGCCGGGTGGTGTTCCGCTACCTGGACGGCAACCCCAACGGCTCTTACCGCGACATCGCCGGGATCTGCAACGAGCGCGGCAACGTCGTCGGCCTGATGCCGCACCCGGAGCACAACGTCGAGGAGCTGACCGGTCCGTCCATCGACGGCCGGGGCTTCTTCGGCAGCGTGCTCAACTTCCTCGCCGCCCGTGCCTGAACCCGCCCCGCCCGCTAGCCAAACCCTCCGAGATCGGTAGTTTTCTCCTGTGGCCGACACCGTCGAGAACGCGAGTAAGACCCCGGACCAGGTGCTGCCCTGGGCCGACCTGGGCCTGAAGGCCGACGAGTACGAGCGGATCGTGGCGATCCTGGAGCGGCGGCCGACCGCGGCCGAGCTGGCCATGTATTCGGTGATGTGGTCCGAGCACTGCTCGTACAAGTCGTCCAAGGTGCATCTGCGCCGGTTCGGCGAGCTGCCCCAGGAGACTCCGACCGGCAAGCTGCTGGCCGGCATCGGCGAGAACGCCGGCGTGATCGACGTCGGCCACGGGTATGCGGTCACGTTCAAGATCGAATCCCACAACCACCCGAGCTACGTGGAGCCGTTCCAGGGTGCCGCGACCGGGGTCGGCGGCATCGTCCGGGACATCCTGGCGATGGGCGCTCGGCCGATCGGCGTGATGGACTCGCTCCGGTTCGGCCCGCTGGACGCGCCGGACACCGCCCGGGTGCTGCCCGGCGTGGTCGCCGGGGTCGGCCAGTACGGCAACTGCCTCGGTCTGCCCAACGTCGGCGGCGAGGTCGGCTTCGACACCACCTATCTCGGCAACCCGCTGGTCAACGCGCTCTGCGTCGGCGTGCTCCGGCACGAGGACCTGCACCTGGCCCACGCCACCGGCGCCGGCAACAAGGTGATCTTGTACGGCGCCTCGACCGGTGGCGACGGGATCGGCGGCGCGTCGATCCTGGCCTCGGAATCGTTCGAAGACGGTAGTACGGCGAAGCGGCCCAGCGTCCAGGTCGGCGACCCGTTCATGGAGAAGCTGCTGATCGAGTGCACGCTGGAGCTGTTCGCGGCGAAGGTGATCAACGGCATTCAGGACTTCGGCGCGGCCGGCATCTCCTGCGCCACCTCGGAGCTCGCGGCCGCCGGCGACGGTGGGATGCACGTCGAGCTCGACCTGGTGCCGCTGCGGGATCCGACGCTGGCGCCGGAAGAGATCTTGATGAGCGAGTCCCAGGAACGGATGATGGCGGTGGTCGAGCCGGCCGACGTCGACCGGTTCATGGAGATCTGCCGCAAGTGGGATGTCCAGGCGACCGTGGTCGGCGAGGTGACCGGGGACAAACGGCTGGTGATCGACTGGCACGGCGAGACGATCGTCGATGTCGATCCTCGTACCGTGGCGCACGACGGACCGGTCTACGAACGCCCGCTGGCCCGGCCCGACTGGCAGGACGAGGTGCAGGCCCGCACCGTCGATGATCTTGCTCGGCCGGAGACCGGCGAAGAGCTGGCGGAGACGTTGCTCCGGCTGGTCGGCTCGGCCGGCCTGTGTGATCGGTCCTGGGTCACCGACCAGTACGACCGCTACGTGCGCGGCAACTCGGTGCTGGCCCAGCCGGACGACGCCGGCATGATCAGGATCGACGAGCAGACCGGCCTCGGGGTGGCGCTGGCCACCGACTGCAACGGGCGGTTCTGCTATCTGGATCCGTATCGGGGCGCGCAGTTGGCGCTGGCCGAGGCGTACCGGAATGTCGCGGTCAGCGGCGCCCGGCCGGTCGCGGTGAGCGACTGCCTGAACTTCGGCTCGCCGGAGGAGCCGGCCGTGATGTGGCAGTTCTCCGAGGCGATCCGTGGCCTGGTCGACGCCTGCGCCACCCTCGGCACCCCGGTCACCGGCGGCAACGTGAGCTTCTACAACCAGACCGGCGAGACCGCGATCCTGCCGACGCCGGTGATCGGCGTGCTGGGCGTGATCGACGACGTCGCCCGGCGGACCCCGTCCGGCTTCCAGCAGGCCGGCGACATGATCTTCCTGCTCGGCCGGACCACCGACGAGTTGGCCGGCTCCGCCTGGGCGGGCGTCGTCCATGATCATCTCGGCGGGCTGCCGCCGGAGCTAGACCTCGAGCACGAGCAGCGACTGGCCGAGTTGTTGATCAGTGGAGCTCGGAAGGGCATCCTGGCCAGCGCCCATGACCTGTCCGACGGCGGGCTCGGCCAGGCCCTGGTCGAGGCGATGCTGCGCCGCGACCTCGGCGCCCAGATCGTGCTGCCCGCGGGTCTGACGCCGTTCGTTTCGCTGTTCTCCGAGACCACCGGCCGGGTGCTGATCTCGGTCCGGCCGGAGACCCGGGCCGAGTTCCTCGGCCTGTGTGCGACCCACGGCATCTCGCGGACGGAGCTCGGCGTGGTGACGGAACAGCGAGACCTCGCCGTCTCCGGCCAGTTCACCCTGCCAGTGGACCGGATCCGGGAGCCCTGGGCCGCCGCCATCCCCACCGCGCTCGGTGTCGGCTGAGGCCTGACTGCCGGCCAAGCCGGTCAGGAATCGAGAAGCACGGGTGGCCGCGGCGGATCTAGCGTTGCTGCCATGACTTCCACCGAATCAGTGATCATCGAATCGGCCGATGCCGCGACCGCGACCCGCTTCTATGCCGCCTTCGGTCTCGACGACCGGGTGGCCGTCCGGGAAGGTGAGGCGGCCTCGACCGGCTTCCGCGGCTTCACACTGTCCCTCGTCGTGGCTCAGCCGTCGACCGTGGACGGCCTCGTCGGTGCCGCCCTCGACGCGGGTGCCACGGAGGTGAAGTCGGTCAGCAAGTCGCTCTGGGGCTACGGCGGGGTGGTGCAGGCACCCGACGGGACGATCTGCACCATCGCCTCCGCCTCGAAGAAGGACACCGGCCCGGCGACCCGGCAGATCGACGATGTCGTGCTCCAACTCGGCGTGGCCGATGTCGCTGCGAGCAAGCAGTTCTACGTGGACCGCGGGTTCACCGTGGCGAAGAGCTTCGGCCGTACGTACGTCGAGTTCGACGGCTCGTCCAGCCCGATCAAGCTGACCCTGAACAAACGGCGCGGCGTCGCCAAGGCCGCCGGAGTCCCGGAGGAGGGGACTGGGTCGCATCGGCTGGCGATCGTCAGTGACGCCGGGTCGTTCACCGACCCCGACGGCTTCGCCTGGGAAGCCGCGGGCCGCTCCTCCTGAGATCAGCGGCGGAGGGTGTCGAGGAACTCGGCGATCCGCTCGATCGCCTCGGTCAGCACCTCGACGTCGGGCAGTGTGACCAGCCGGAAGTGGTCCGGCTCGGGCCAGTTGAAGCCGGAGCCGTGGGTGACCAACAGTTGCTTGGCCCGGAGCAGATCCAGCACGAACTTCTCGTCGTCGGCGATGCCGAACAGCTCGGTGTCCAGCTTCGGGAAGCAGTAGAGGGCGCCGCGCGGCTCGATACAGCTGACCCCGTCGATCTCGTTCAGCAGCCGCCAGGCGAGCTTGCTCTGCTCGTAGAACCGGCCGCCCGGCTCGATGAACTCGTTGATCGACTGATAGCCGCCGAGCGCGGTCTGGATCGCGTGCTGGGCCGGCACGTTCGGGCACATCCTCATGTTGGCCAGCAGGGTCAGGCCCTCGATGAAGTCGGCGGCCAGATGGCGCGGGCCGGAGATCATCACCCAGCCGGCCCGATAGCCGCAGACCCGGTAGGCCTTGGACAGCCCGGAGAAGGTCAGGCAGAGCACGTCGTCGGCCGCGAAGGCCGCACTGTGCAGGTGCACCGCGTCGTCGAAGATGATCTTCTCGTAGATCTCGTCGGAGAAGATCACCAGGTCGTGCCGCCGGGCGAGGTCGATCAGGCCGCGCATCGTTGCCTCGGAATAGACCGCGCCAGTCGGGTTGTTCGGGTTGATGATCACGATCGCATGGGTGTTCACGGTGATCTTGGACTCGATGTCGGCCAGATCCGGGTCCCAGTCGTTGTCCTCGTCGCAGCGATAGTGCACCGGCGTGCCGCCGGCCAGCGTCACCGCCCCGGTCCACAGCGGATAGTCCGGCGCCGGGACCAGGATCTCGTTGCCGTCGTCGACGAAGGCCTGCAGCACCATCGTGATCAACTCCGACACCCCGTTGCCGATGAAGACATCACCGACCTTGGTCTCGGTCAGGCCGTGGGACTGGTAATACTGGGCGACCGCGGTCCGCGCCGAGTAGAGCCCGCGCGAGTCGCCGTACCCCTGCGAGTTCGGCAGGTGGTGCATCATGTCGGCGACGATCGCCTCCGGCGCGTCGAACCCGAACAGGGCCAGATTGCCGATGTTGAGCTTGAGGATCCGGTGCCCCTCGGCCTCCAGCCGCTCCGCTTCGGTCAGGATCGGGCCGCGGACGTCGTACCGGACGCCCCGCAGTTTGCGGCTCTGGATGATCGGGCGCATACGCGATTCTCGCATTCCGTAAGGTGGCCATATGAATGTACGCGCAGCGGTGGAACGGGTGTTGCCCGGAGTCCTGGATGATCTGAAGCGCCTGGTAGCGGTCGACTCGGTCAGCGCGGATCCCGGCCGGGCGGACCAGGTCCAGCGCAGTGCCGAGTTGGTCGCGCAGCTGATCGCTGAGGCCGGCGCCGCAACGGTCCGGATCGCCACCGACGCCAGCCAGCCCGCGGTGATCGCCGAGTTCCCGGCGCCGCTCGGCGCGCCGACGGTCTGCCTGTACGCGCACCACGACGTCCAGCCCGAGGGCGATCCGGCGCTGTGGAGCTCCGCGCCCTTCGATGCGACCGAGCGGGACGGCCGGCTGTTCGGCCGTGGTACCGCCGACGACAAGGGCGGCCTGGCCGTGCACCTGGCCGCCCTGCGCGCCTTCGACGGGCGGCCGCCGGTCGGCGTGAAGCTGTTCATCGAGGGCGAGGAGGAGATCGGCTCGCCCGGTCTGTCCAAGCTGTTGCAGGCCAACCGGGAGGAGCTCGCCTCCGACATCTTCGTGATCGCCGACTCGGCCAACTGGGAGGTCGGCCAGCCGGCCTTCACCACCACCCTGCGCGGCCTGGCCGACTGCGTGGTCGAGGTCCGTACCCTTGATCACGCGATCCACTCCGGCTCCTTCGGCGGCGTCGCGCCGGACGCGCTGACCGCACTCTGCCGGCTGATCGCCACCCTGCATGATGATCAAGGGGACGTCGCGGTGCCCGGACTGGTCAGCAGCGAGGGTCCGGATCTGGACTATCCCGAAGATCGTTTCCGGGCCGAGTCCGGGATGCTCGACGGGGTACGCCAGCTGGGCACCGGGTCGATCGTGCAGCGGCTCTGGCACAAGCCGGCGATCTCGGTGATCGCACTGGACGCGACCCCGGTGGCCAAGGCCTCCAACACACTCCACCCGGTCGCCCGGGCCAAGATCAGCATGCGGCTCGGCCCGGGTGACGACGCGCCCGCTGCGTTGGCCAAGCTGTCCGATCACCTCACCGCCAACGCCCCCTGGGGTGCGCAGGTGACGGTGGTCGAGGGCGACACCGGCCAGCCGTCGGCGATCCCGTTCACCGGCCCGTACGCCGATGCCGCCCGTTCCGCGATGGCCGAGGCCTGGGGTGTCGACCCGGTGCTGGTCGGCCAGGGCGGCTCGATCCCGATGGCCGCGGAGTTCGCCGAGACCTTCGCCGACGCCGCGATCTTCGTCACCGCCGTCGGCGACCCGGACACCCGCGCCCACGGCGCCAACGAATCCCTGCACCTCGGCGACTTCCGCGCCGCCTGCCTGGCCGAAGCCCTGTTCCTCCAGAACCTCGCCCCCTGACCCTTTGGCCTGCCGGCCCACTCAGGCCCCCAGGTCGCTCATGCTCCCCGTTCTCCTCCGATGCTCCGTCTGCAGGAGGAGCATCACGCGAGAAGGAGGAGCATCGCCGGGAAAGGGGAGCGTGGCGGGGATGAGCCTTTGGCCGTGCCGCCGGGCAAAGGGGGAGCCGGGTCAGGGCTGGAAGAGGAGGGTGCGGAGGTAGGTGGCGGCGAGGAGGAAGAGGAAGGCCAGGCCGAGCAGGGCCAGGACGAGTTGCGGGATGCCGATCCGGAGCCGGCCGCGGTCGGTGTGCCGGGCCAGGATCAGCATCACGATCCCGATCAGCGGGGCGACCAGGATGGTCACGGCCTGCGCGGTGACGATCAGTTGCAGCGGCACCCGGCCGAAGGCGATCGCGACGCCGCCGCCGAGCACGATCACCGCCGTGATGCACAGCTTCACCGGCACCGACTGCAGCCCGCCGCGGTCGATCTTGAACGCGCCGGCGAGCAGCCCGCCGCCGATGGCGCTGTTGCCGATCAGCGAGGAGAACGCGGCGGCCCAGAGGCCGAGCGCGAAGAGGATCGTGGCCCAGCGGCCGACGGTCGGGGTGAGGATCGTCGCCATGTCCGTCGGCGAGGTGACCTTGATCCCGGCCGGGTGCAGCACGGCGGCGGCCGCGACCATGATCACCAGCGAGAGGGCGCCCAGGATCAGGCTGCCGAGGACGGCGTCCCGGCGCGCGGTTCGGTAGTCGTCGGGACCCCAGCCCTTCTCCCGGACCAGTTGGATCTGATACAACGCCCCGACCACCGAGAACGTCGTCGCCACCGCGCCGACGACCAGCGCGGAGGATCCGCCCGGCAGGGTCGGCACCAGCCCGGAGACTATCGCCACCGGGTCTGGCCGAGAGACGATCGCCGTCAGCACGAAGATCACCAGCATGGCCAGGATGATCACGACCATGGTGCGCTCGAGGTAGCGGTAGAACGACGGCAACCAGACGAAGCCGATCGCGATCAGCGTGAACAGGATGGCGAACCACACAGTGCCGCCGCCGAAGAGGACGCTGCCTGCGGCGCCGGTGCCGGCGGAGTTGCCGGCCTGGAACGACGTCGTCACCAGGAAGCCGCCGATCCCGACGCCGAGGGCGACCACCCGGCCGAGCCGGTGTTCGACCGTGCCCACCGGCCCGGTGTCCGTGCTCAGCCCGATCCGGACGGCGAGATCGACGAAGCAGAGCATTAGCACGGTGGCGATCACCGGCACCCAGATCAGGTCGTACGAGAACGCGGCGCCCATCGAGCTGGCGGTGGTGATGCTGCCCGGACCGAAGACCAGGGCCGCGGTGATGAAGGCCGGACCGAGCATGCCGCCCAGCCGATGACGGACCGATGCACGCCCAGAGTTCATGAGAATCCTTGTCCGGTAGCGGTTCCGGACAAGCTAGGGCCGATCGCCGAGCCGGGTCAAGGCGATCTCAGCAGGCGGTGCAACCGGTTGCGAGATCTCGTCGGTCCGGCTCGGCGAGGGTGATCACCGCAGGGCGGGCCACTCCGCCTTCTGCTGCTCCGCGACGGCGGGCTGGGTCGCGGCGGCCGAGGACTCATGATCATCGACCATGGTGGTCTCGTCGAACGGGTCGTCGCCGGCCAGCACCCGCTGCACCTGGCCCATGTCGATGGTCCTGGTCCAGGTGCCGACCAGCAGGGTGGCGACGGTGTTGCCGGCGAAGTTGGTCAGCGCCCTGGCCTCGGACATGAACCGGTCGATGCCGACGATCAGGCCGACCCCGTCGACCAGCTCCGGCCGGTGCGAGTTCAGACCGCCGGCCAGCGTCGCCAGCCCGGCCCCGGTCACCCCGGCGGCGCCCTTGGAGGCGATCATCATGAACACCAGCAGCGAGATCTGCTCCGGCAGGCTGAGCGGATCGCCCATCGCGGAGGCGATGAACAGCGAGGCCATGGTCAGATAGATCGCCGTACCGTCGAGGTTGAAGGAATAGCCGGTCGGCACCACCACGCCGACCGTGGACCGGTTGACGCCGAGGTGCTCCATCTTCGCGATCAGCCGGGGCAGCGCCGACTCCGACGACGAGGTGGAAACGATCAGCAGGAACTCCCGGGCCAGATACTTCAGCACCCGGAAGATGTTCAGCCCGGTGAAGATCTTCAGCAGCAGGCCGAGCACGCCGAACACGAACACGATGCAGGTCGCGTAGAAGCCGACCATGATCACCGCCATGCTGCGCAGCGCGTCGACCCCGGTGGCGCCGACCACGGCCGCGATCGCCCCGAAGGCGCCGATCGGGGCGGCCCACATGATCATCGCCAGCACCCGGAAGACCAGCTTCTGCAGGTGTCCGATGCCGCGCAGGATCGGCTCGCCCGACTTGCCCATCGCCTGCAGTGCGAAGCCGACCAGCAGGGCCACCAGCAGCGTCTGCAGCACGGTCTCCGTGGTCAGCGCCGAAAACAAGGTGTCCGGGATGATGTTGAGGATGAAGTCGGTGGTCGTCTCCTCACCGCCTTCGGCCTGTTGCTTGCCCTGATCGGCCAGCTGGTCGGTCAGCCGCAGCCCCTCGCCGGGATGCAGCACGTTGCCGACCAGCAGACCGATCGCCAGCGCCACGGTGGACATGCCGATGAAATAGACCAGCGCGATGCTGCCGACCCGGCCGACCTGGGCGGCGCTGCGGACCGAGCCGATGCCCAGCACCAGGGTGCAGAAGATCACCGGGGTGATCATCATCCGGATCAGATCGACGAAGCCGGTGCCGAGCGGCTTGAGCGCCTTGCCGACATCCGGGGCGGCCAGCCCGACGATGATGCCCAGCACGACGGCCAGGATCACGGCGAGATAGAGGAAGTGGGTACGGTCCCGCTTGCGCGGCGGCTGAGCGGTGGGCGTTTCGGCTCCGGTGGGCGACATGAGGACTCCTCGGGACGGCACTGTTCTCGAATCCGGACGCTCCTACGGTCGGGCAGCCTGACCGGGCCTGGCGGGTTTCGTACATAGAGTTCTCTCAACCCGCGTGCGAAGGAGGACGGCGGTGAGACAGGGCGTTGCCCAACGACGGGGCCTGACGGTTGCGGGTCAGGTGATGGTGCTGCAACTGCTGGCGGCGCTCGCCGTCATCGCGGTCGCGGCCGGCTTCGGCTACCTCGACGCCCGCGGCGACGTGGAGCGATCGGCCGGCGAACGGGCGCTGGCGATCGCGCGCAGCGTCGCCGACTCCCCGGAGATCGTCCGGGTGCTCGACACGGCCGACCCGTCGGCCCGGCTGCAGCCGTACGCGGAACGGGTCCGGCAGGACACCGAGACCGACTTCGTCGTGATCATGACGCCGGCCGGGATCCGCTACACCCATCCGAATCCGGACAACATCGGCGAGAGATTCATCGGCACCATCGAGCCGGCGCAGCAGGGCCGCAGCCACGTCGAGCAGTACGCCGGCACTCTCGGTCCGTCGATGCGCGCGGTGGTCCCGGTGACCGCCGACGGCACCGTGGTCGCGCTGGTCTCGGTCGGCATCACCATCGCCCGGCTGGATGCGGCGGTGCTGCGCACCCTGCCGGCGCTGGGGCTGGCGATCGGCATCGCGCTGGTGATCGGGGTGATCGGCGCGGCCGCGATCGGCCGCCGACTGCGCCGCCAGACGCACGGTCTCGGACCGGCCGAGCTGAGCCGGATGTATGAGTACTACGACGCCGTGCTGCATTCGATCCGCGAGGGCCTGGTGTTGCTGGACGGACAGGGCCGGGTGCAACTGGCCAACGACGAGGCGGTCCGGCTGTTCGGCCTGCCGACGGAATTCACCGGCCGGCCGATCTATTCGCTCGGGCTGCCGGAGACCCTGACCGAGTCGCTGCGCAGCGCCGATCCGGTCCGGGACGAGGTGCAACTGGTGGCCGACCGGCTGCTGGTGGTCAACCGGCAACCGACCACCATCGACGGGCGGGCGCTGGGCTTCGTGGTGACCGTCCGTGATCACACCGAACTGCAGGCGATCGCCACCGAGCTCGACGCGGTGCGGGGGATGGCCGACTCGCTCCGGGCGCAGAGCCATGAGGCGGCCAACCGACTGCACACGGTGGTGTCGTTGATCGAGATGGGCCGGGCCGAGGAGGCGGTCGAGTTCGCCACCGCGGAGCTGGAACTGGTGCAGCGGCTGACCGACCGGGTGGTCGCTGCGGTCGACGATCCGGTGGTCGCGGCCCTGCTGCTGGGCAAGACGGAGCAGGCCTCGGAACGCGGCGTCGAGCTGGTGATCAACTCCGCCGACGTGGTCGGAGATCACCGGTTCCAGTCCCGGGACCTGATTACCATGATCGGCAACTTGATCGACAACGCGGTCGACGCCGCCGCCAGCCGGGTCGACGAGCTGCGGCACGTCTCGGTGGAAATCACATTGCAGGACGACTCGCTGCGGATCGTCGTCGGTGACAGCGGCCCGGGCCTGAGCTCGGCAGCCCGGCTGCACGCGTTCGACCGCGGCTGGTCGAGCAAACCGTCCGGCACGCACGGGCGGGGGATCGGGCTGGCGCTGGTGGTCCAGACGGTGCGGCGGCTGGGCGGGCGGCTGGATGTCCGGCGGAGCGACCTCGGCGGGGCCGAGTTCGTGATCATGGTCGAGCCCGGTCCGTTCACCGGCCGGGGCCGGCGATGACCTTCCGGGTGCTGGTGGTCGAGGACGAGCCGATCGCCGCCGAAGCGAACGCCGAATATCTCTGCCGACTGTCCGGCTTCGAGGTCGCCGCGGTGGCGAACTCCGGGGTCGAGGCGGTCCGGGCGCTGAACGAAGATCAAGACGTCGACCTGATCTTGCTGGACATGAACCTGCCCGACACCCACGGTCTCGACCTGCTGCGCCGGGTCCGCGGTGCGGGCCGGGCCTGTGACGTGATCGCGGTGACTTCGGCACGTGAGGTGTCGCTGATCCGGCAGGCGGTGGCCCAGGGCGTGGTGTCGTACCTGCTGAAGCCGTTCACCTTCGCCGGCTTCCGGGCCAAGCTGGAGGCCTACGCCGACTACCGGAAGCAGTTGGCCGGCGGGCCGGAGGTGGCGGACCAGTCGGAAGTCGACACCATGATCGGCCGGCTACGCCCGACGGCCGGCCTCGAGGAGTTGCCGAAGGGACTCAGCCGGGACACCCTGACCCGGGTCGTCGCCCTGCTCCGCGGAGCACCGTCGTCGGCCTCCGAACTGGCCCAGGCCATCGGCGTCTCCCGGGTCACCGCCCGGCGCTACCTGGAGCACCTGGCCGACGCCCGGCTGGCCGAGCGGGACTCTCGCTACGGCGGCGCCGGCCGGCCCGAAGTGGAGTATCGCTGGCTCAGCGATCCAGGATCGCCGTAACGGTTTCCAGGAACGGCTGGGCGGCGTCGGGGCCGAGCCGGTCGCCCAGGCTGTAGCGGCGGAAGGCGAGCCGCTGTTCGCGGAGCTCATCCGGGCCCAGGAGTTGATCAAGAACGCGATCGAGCCCGGCCAACTCAGGCTCGATCACGTAGGCGGCCTGGGCCACCTTGAACTCGGCCCGGAACTCCGCGGCGCCGACCTTGGTCGAGACCATGGCGAACGGTTTGCCCGAGGCCAGGAAGTCCGAACCGACCGAGGAGACGTCGGTGATCAGTGCGTCGGCCGCGTTCGAGCAATCCGCCACGTCGAAGTCCCGCTCGGCCGCTGCGCCCCATCGGTGCTGCCGTCCCGACTCCCGTTGATCATCGGCCAGCAGCCGCTGGATCTCGGCGATCCGCCCGGCGTCACCGGGATCGCGATAGCTGACCGGGTGCGGCCGGAAGATCACCGTCGCAGCCCGCTCCAACAACGTCCGGACGATGCCGGCGCCCCAGGGCAGCGAGGAATAGTTCGTGCTCTCCCGGCCGCCGCGCCAGGTCGGCGCATAGCAGACGGTGCGCGGACCGTCCGGTAATGGATCGTCGCGGACCATGATCTTCTCGATCTGCGGCCGGCCGACCAGGACGAACTTCTCGGCCGGTACGTCGATCCCGTGCGCCGCATACCGGTCCACGCCGAGCTGCCCGGCGACGAACAACAGGTCGTAGCTGGCGTGCCGCGGATGGAAGTTGGCAGGCTTGTCGGAGTCGCCGTGATTCAGCCAGACATGGGTCAGCTTCCGGAACCGCTGGAAGGTCTGGTTGGCCGGACTGCCCTGGACATAGAACGCCGCCCGCAGCGACGGCACGACCATGGTGTCCAGGCTGCGCGACACATCGGCAGCCAGCGGGACCACGATCGGCGCCGCGGTCAGTTCCTTGATCGCGGCGACGGTCGCCGGCTCCCGGGTGATCACGAAGAACGGGCGACCGAGCCGCTCCAGGTACGGCAGCCACATCCCCAACTGATAGCGGGCGCCCGACGAAGCCGCGTAGTAGACGGCGAACTCGGGCCGGAGCCGGGCCAATGCCTGTGGGATGTCCCGTACCGCCCGGCGACTCCGGACCCGGGCTCGGACCGCGTCCAGCAACACAACGGCGTGCAGCGGCCCGGCGATCAGGGCGACGATGATCAACCAGACCCAGCCGGGCACGGCGAGGACCGCGGCCAGCGCGCCGAGCATGATCAACCCGAAGCCGGCCGACGCCAGCACCCCGGGCGGGACCCGAGGAGTCGGGGCCGCCGGGACGCCAGGCAGGTTGACGGTGAGCTGCAGCTTGGCCGCGAGCAGCGACTTGATCGTCGGCTCACCCAGGGTGAGCATGATCGCCAGACCGGCCGCGGCGTAGGCCCAGCCGGCGTCCGCCGGCCGGCGGATCGCGGCCCCGGCCGCCACCGCGAGGAACAACAGGGACCGCACACTGACGAAGTAGCCGACGAGTTGACCGCCGACCGGCCGGACCAACTCCCGACGCCGGCGCCAGACGAGCACGATCAGGGCGGCCAGCCCGCAGCCGGCTCCGATGATCCAGACCACCGGATCGCGGCCGGCCAACAAGAGCCCCACCCCGGCCACGCCACCCAGGTTGATCAAGCTCTTCAGAACGTAGTCCGACAGGTGCCGGCGCAGCATCCCGAGGCGCGCCCGGACGTCGATCATCCGGTCAGCGTAGTGCGTGGGATCGGCGAATCCGGGGAGGCATAAGCCGGAGCTATGACCCCATCACAGGTTCGTCCGGCGACTTCACCGATCCGGGCCCGTCGCCGGGGTAGCGTGCCTGGGCGTCGCCAAGCGTTGAGGGATCAGGGCGACACGACACTTGGAGGCGGGCCGAGGAATGGGTCGTGAGCTGCGGGCGACGACGGCGCGCCTGGTGTCCAGGCTGCTGCGTCGGGAGGCGGCCAAGGATGTCGTGCCGCTGCCGGTGATCAACACCTGGAACCTGCCCGGTGCCCCGGACAGCACGCCGGCCGAACCACGGGCTGGTCGGCCGGCGCGGGCCCGGCTCGGCAAGGCGTTGCGGGCGTTGCGGCCGACCTTCGCGATCGTCTACGCCGGGCACAACGGGGCGCAGTACCAGTGCCGGATGTGGGAGCCGTATCTGGCTGCCTCGGGCGAGCCGTACCTGATCGTCACCGATGATGCGCATGCAGCCGAGCTGATCCGGGAGATCAGTGCGGCGCCGTTGATCTTGATCGCCGAGCCGCGCCGGGCGGACCTGGAGTTGGTCCTGCCGAAGTCGGTCCGGGCCGCGTTCTACGTCCAGAACAGCAAACGGAATCGGCGATTCCTGAAACTGGACCAGCTCACCCATGTCTGGCTCAACCACGGCGACTCCGACAAGCCGGCGAACTTCAAGCGGACCCACGCGGACTACGACCGGCTGGTGATCTGTGGCGAAGCGGGCCTTGATCGCTACGCCGCCCATGGCATCGAGATCCCCCGTGATCGGTTCGACCTGCTCGGCCGGCCGCAGATCGGGGACATCGTCGACGGCCCGCGACCGGCCGGCTCAGCGACGACCGTGCTCTATGCGCCGACCTGGCGCGGGATCGATGCCCGTTACGACTACACCTCGGTGCCGTTGGCGCCGCAACTGATCGACGCGCTGCTCGATCGCGAACTGACGGTGATCTTCCGCGGCCATCCGTTCAGCGCCAGAAGACCTGAGGACCGGACGGCGATCGCCGAGGCCCACCGCCGGTTGGCCGAGGACCGAGAACGCAGCGGCCGCCGGCACCTCTGGGGTTCGGCCGCGGAGCGGGACCGTTCGCTGGCCGACTGCATCAACCTGTCCGACGCGATGATCGCCGACGTGTCCGGCGTCGTCACCGACTTCCTGGCCTCGGGCCGGCCGTACGCGATGACGGCCATGTCCGAGCCGGACATCGAGTCCTTCCGGGCCGGCTTCCCGATCAGTCGGTCGGCGTACGTGATCGAGCGATCACTGGACAACCTCGACCTGGTCCTCGACGATCTGCTGGACTCCGATCCGCTCGCCGAACATCGGGCTGAGCGGCGGCGGTACTACCTCGGCCCGCTGAGCGGCCCGGAGTCCGCCGCGGCCGTCGCCGACTACGTTCGCCGGCTGGCCCGCGGCCGGCTGCCTGCGCGTTCCGGAGATGCCGTCAGTCGATCGTGAGCTCGCCCATGGCATCCCAGCCGTCGCCCTCGACCGACCGGCTGATGATCTTGGGCGTCGACTCCAGGGCCTGCGGCAGGTCCTGCATGGCCTGCTTGAAGTGATCACTGTTGACGTGCGGGCCGGCGCCGTCGTCGGTGAACGCCTCGACCAGCACGTACTCGCGCTCGTTCTCGATGCTGCGTGACCAGTCGAACCAGAGGTTCCCGGGCTCGGCCCGGGTGGCCGCGGTGAAGCCGGCGACCAGCTCCATCCACCGGTCCGACCACTCGGGCTCGGTTACGAACTTGGCGACGATGAAGTGCATCAGGGCCTCCGGATCTCAATGTGCCGACGACGCCATGATCGCACCGATCTGCTCCGGTGGGTCAGCCGGCTGACGGCGGGGATTTGCCGACCGGGCGCGTTCGCCGGATCCGCCGGACCACGAGGACGACGATGATCACCGCGCAGACGAGGCCGGGTCCGCAGTGCACGGCCAGGACACCGGCCAGGGTGGGCCCTCCCCAGGCGCCCTGATAGCTACCCGGGTCGGCGAAGTCCACGACGAAGAGCTCGATCACCGCGCGGACGATGAAGTAGAGCGCGATCAGCAACCCCAGGACCGTCAGCACTACGAATCCGGCCTTACGCACCCATCGGCCCCTTCCAGGTCCCGCACCTCAATTGGACCTCAACCTATCCCGGGACGGGTCCGATGAACATTCGAGATTCTGATTGCAAAACGCAAT
The DNA here is from genome assembly GCA_963746025.1 of uncultured Actinomycetota bacterium. Classification (GTDB taxonomy): domain Bacteria; phylum Actinomycetota; class Actinomycetes; order Propionibacteriales; family Propionibacteriaceae; genus Microlunatus. Next base: position 43,126 of record CAVUZU010000003.1, on the reverse strand, counting down.
CAGTTTGGCTAGGGTGTCGAGCTATGGGAGCGAACGGATCGGTACGGAACTGGCTGGGCCTGGTGGTGCTCGGGCTGCCCACGGTGTTGCTGTCGCTGGACATGAGCGTGCTGTATCTGGCGCTGCCGCGACTCAGTGCCGATCTCGGCGCGAGCCAGACCGAGCAACTCTGGGTCACCGACATCTACGGCTTCGTCATCGCCGGGTTGTTGATCACGATGGGCAACCTTGGTGACCGGGTCGGCCGCCGCAAGCTGCTGCTGATCGGTGCCGTGATCTTCGGCATCGCCTCGGTGGTCGCGGCCTTTGCGCCGACGGTGGAGGTGTTGATCGCCGCCCGGGCGCTGCTCGGAGTGGCCGGTGCCACGGTCGCTCCGTCGACCTTGGCGTTGATCAGCAACATCTTCACCGATGATCGGCAGCGGGCGATCGCGATCGGTGCCTGGATGTGCTGCTTCATGGGCGGCAACGCGGTCGGCCCGCTGGTCGGCGGGTTGCTGCTGGAGCACTTCTGGTGGGGCTCGGTGTTCCTGATCGCCGTCCCGGTGATGATCATCCTGCTGGTCGCCGGCCCGTTCCTGCTGCCCGAATACCGGGCACCGAAGGCGAGTCGGCTCGATCTGCCCAGCGTGCTGCTTTCGCTGGCCGCCATCCTGCCGTTCGTCTACGGAGTCAAGGAATTCGCCCGGGGCGGCCCGATCTGGATGGGCCTGGCCCCGGTGATCATCGGCGTCGTCGCGGCGGTGATCTTCGTCCGTCGGCAGCGGCAGCTGACCGCGCCGCTGCTCCAGCTGCGGTTGTTCGCCGATCCCACGTTCCGCACCGTGATCGTGACGATGCTGGTCACCGCGGCGCTGATGGGCGGCACCTTCCTGCTGGTCTCGCTCTATCTGCAGTCCGTCGCCGGGCTCACCCCGCTGCAGGCCGGGCTCTGGCTGTTGCCGCAGATGGTGGCCATGATCATCGGCACCCTGGCCGCTCCGCTGCTGCTGCGCTGGGTGCGTCGCGGCGTGCTGATCTGCGCCGGGATCGGTATCACCATGATCGGCTTCGCGGTGCTGATCGGGACCACGGCGACCGGCGGCCCACTGGTCCCGGTGATCGGCTTCACCCTCGCCTGCGCCGGCATCGGTGGTGCTACCGCGCTGGCCACCGACGTGGTGGTCGGCTCGGCTCCGGCGGATCAGGCCGGCTCGGCGTCCGCGATCTCGGAGACCGGCAGCGAACTGGGCATCGGTCTCGGCATCGCCCTGCTGGGCAGCATCGGCACTCTGGTCTACCGCGCCGGTCTCGGCGACGGTGCGCCGGCGGAGGCGGCCTCCGGCATCTCCCGGGCGCTCAGCCTGGCCGCGGAGCTGCCCGCCGGGCAGGCCGAAGCGCTGGCGGCGTCGGCCCGGCAGGCCTTCACCCACGGCCTGGTTGTCGTCGCGGTCGTCGGCACTGCCGCCCTCGCCGCGATCCTGGTCGCCTGCTGGTTCCGGATCGGCCGGATGACGGCGCGGATGGAGCCGGTCGACTCGCAGGTCGAGCCGGTGTCCACGGCCTGACCTCGCCCTCCACCCGCGGCGGGGTGAGCGCCTCAGGCTTCGGGCCCAGACCCCGCGGCCTGATGCCCCGCCCGGAGCACCAGCAGCAGATCCGCGGCGGAGCCGTACGAGGTGGGCAGCGATCCGATTCCCGGAGGGCTGAATCGGGCTGCCAGCCGTGAGGTCCAGGCTCCTCGATAGGCGGCTTGGGCGCGAGAGGCGGCCGCTGGGGTCATGGTGTAGCACAGGACCTCGGTCCCCGGGAACGGCCAGTGGCGCCCGGCCTGCATGGTGAAGAGGTCGATGATCTCGCTCCAGTCGATGGTCCAGACCGTACGCCAGCGGCCGGCTGGTCTTCGACGCTCCTCGGTGAACCCGCTCGGGGTGACCACGAGCCGTCTGGAACCGAACAGTTGGCGGAGAAATCCGGAGCCGAACCACACGCCGAAGACCGCGACGCCGAGCAACCCTCCGACGATCAGCGCTACCGGCCGGCGGACCTGATCCCAGTCGCGGATTCCGATCGAGATCATCCAGCAGCCGAGGGCGGTGAACAGGGCACAGCCGAGCAGCCCGAAGAGGATCCGCCGCTTCATCGCGGGAATGATCACGGTGCCCCCTCGGCTCAGCACCCGGATTCGATCGCTGACCAGCTGGAGATCCGACATCGTGGGCGCAGCATAACGAGCGACGGGTGCTCCGACCGGAGCCTGCCGCGGCCCGGTGAAATGCGGTGTCGACGGCCGCTGACGCTACGATGAAGCCGTGGCACGTGCTGATCACCGACCAGCCCACCCCTGCGACTCCGACACCCCCAAGACCGACGCTGAATCCAACCATGACGAGGGCCCGCGCGACGCGTGCGGCGTGTTCGGCGTCTGGGCGCCCGGTGAGGAGGTCGCCAAACTCAGCTACTTCGGGCTCTACGCGTTGCAGCACCGCGGCCAGGAATCGGCCGGCATCGCGGTCAGCAACGGTTCCCAGATCATGGTGTTCAAGGACATGGGGCTGGTCTCCCAGGTCTTCGACGAGCGCTCGCTGGAGTCGCTGCGCGGCCACGTCGCGGTCGGCCACACCCGCTACTCGACCACCGGCGCCAGCGTCTGGGCCAACGCCCAGCCGACGTTCCGGCCGACGGCGACCGGTGGCATCGCGTTGGGCCACAACGGCAACCTGACCAACACGGTCGAGCTGGCCGACTGGCTGGCCGAGCGGGACCGCTCCGGCGGCTCGCTGGTGCCGGGGGCGCTGAGCGGCGAGACCGCGAACGACACCTCCCTGGTCACCGCGCTGATCGCCACCTTTCCCGACCTGAATACCGAGGACGCCGCCGCCGAGGTGTTGCCCCGGCTGCGCGGCGCGTACTGCCTGGTCTTCATGGACGAGGAGGCCCTGTACGCGGCCCGCGACCCGCAGGGCATCCATCCGCTGGTGCTCGGCCGGCTGGAGTCCGGCTGGGTGGTGGCCAGTGAGACCGCCGCGCTGGACATCGTCGGCGCCTCGTTCATCCGCGAGGTCGAGCCGGGCGAGTTGATCACCGTCGACTCCGGTGGGCTGCGGTCCCGCCGGTTCGCCGAGCCGGAGCCGAAGGGCTGCCTGTTCGAGCACATCTATCTGGCCCGGCCGGACACCACGATCTCCGGCCGCCGGGTGCACTCGACCCGGGTCCAGATCGGCCGGATCCTGGCCCGGCAGCACCCGACCGACGCCGACCTGGTGATCCCGGTGCCGGAGTCGGGCACCCCGGCCGCGATCGGCTACGCCGAGGAGTCCGGCATCCCGTACGGCGTCGGCCTGGTCAAGAACTCCTACGTCGGCCGCACTTTCATCCAGCCCAGCCAAACCATCCGCCAACTCGGCATCCGGCTCAAGCTCAACCCGCTCCGGGACGTGATCGAGGGCAAGCGGCTGGTGGTGGTCGACGACACGATCGTCCGCGGGAACACCCAGCGCGCGCTGGTCCGGATGCTGCGCGAGGCCGGCGCCGGCGAGGTGCACGTCCGGATCTCCTCGCCGCCGGTGAAGTGGCCATGCTTCTACGGGATCGACTTCGCCACCCGCGCCGAGTTGATCGCCAACGGGCTGAGCAACGACGAGATCTGCCGGTCGATCGGCGCCGACACGCTCGGTTACGTCAGCCTGGACGGCCTGATCGAGGCGACCACGGTGCCCAAGAACGACCTCTGCCGGGCCTGCTTCGACGGTGTCTATCCGGTCGAGCTGCCGCTGGCCGAACGCCTGGGCAAGCAGCTCCTCGACGCCGAACGCCGGACCGACCTCGACGGCGTCGCCACCCTGACGGCCAGCCTCGGCGCCGCCGACGCCCTCACCCGCCCCTAGCGATGCCGAGTTGTCAGAACCCAGGATTGCTATAGCAAGCCTCAGTTCTGACAAGTCGGCGGGAAGTGACCACGGAACCCAGATGAGCACCAGCGAGCAGCAGTCGGCGTACGCGGCGGCGGGGGTCGACATCGAGGCCGCGGACCGGTCGATCGACCTGATCAAGGAGTGGGTCGGCAAGACGGCGCGGACCGAGGTGATCGGCGGGATCGGCGGCTTCGCCGGTCTGTTCGATGCATCGGCCCTGAAGCGGTACGAGCACCCGGTGCTGGCCACCTCGACCGACGGCGTCGGCACCAAGGTGGCGATCGCGCAGGCGATGGACGTGCACCACACGATCGGCTTCGACCTGGTCGGCATGGTCGTCGACGACCTGGTCGCCTGCGGCGCCGAACCGCTCTTCATGACCGACTACATCGCCTGCGGCAAGGTCGTCCCAGAGCGGATCGAGGCGATCGTCCGCGGCATCGCCGAGGCCTGCATGGCGGCCGGCTGCGCTCTGGTCGGCGGCGAGATCGCCGAGCATCCCGGCCTCCTCGAACCGCACGCGTACGACGTCGCCGGCGCGTCCACCGGGGTGGTGGAGCGGTCCAAGATCCTCGGCCCGGAGCGGGTCCGGCCGGGCGACGCGGTGATTGCGATGGCCTCTTCGGGGCTGCACTCCAACGGCTACTCGCTGGCCCGCAAGGTGCTGCTGGCCGACGCCGGCTGGGCGCTGGACCGGGCCGTGCCGGAGCTCGGCCGCACCCTGGGCGAGGAGTTGCTGACCCCGACCAAGGTCTATTCGCTGGACTGCCTGGCGCTGCTCGACGCGGTCGAGGTGCACGCCTTCGCCCACGTCACCGGCGGCGGCCTGGCCGCCAACCTGGCCCGGGTGATCCCGGAGCCGGTCCGGGTCGTGATCGACCGGTCCAGCTGGGCGCCGCAGCCGGTGTTCGACCTGATCCGCGAGGTCGGCAAGCTGCCGTTGGCCGACGTCGAATCGACGCTCAACCAGGGCGTCGGAATGATCGCCGTCGTCCCGGCCGAGGCGGCCGACGCCGCCCGCGCCGTGCTGGCCGAACGAGGCGTCGAAGCCTGGATCTGCGGCGAAGTCGAGGCGGCGGACGAGGGCACCGCCGGGCCACGGGTCTCGCTGAGCGGGAATTACCGCCAGGGGTAAGCGATGTCCCGGTCCGGATTTCGCCGTCAGCCGCGCCGGACCTCAGGTTTGCAGAGTGCGGAGCATTGGGTAGCCTGTGTGTCACGACATGACCACTTGAGCCCGCGGCTGAGTCCGCCGGCAGACACATGCGAGGGGGTCGACCCGATATGGGGCGCGGCCGTGCAAAGGCGAAGCAGACGAAGGTTGCCCGCGAACTGAAATATCGTCCGATGGACATGGATATTTCTTCGTTGGAGCAGGAGCTTCGAAGTGACTCGGGGGGCCAGCACGTACCCCCGGCCTACGAGGACCTGGCGTCGGAATACGACCAGGACTCCGACCCCGGCTCGGACGAATACCGAGATCTCCGCAAGTCCGGGTGACGACCGGGACGACCGGTCTACGCTGAAGTCATGAGTCACGACCCTCAGCCTGGTCCGGGCGGCCCCATTCCACCCGGTGTCGGTCCGAACCCACCGCTGTCGCAGGGTGACGAACGACTTTGGGCGACGGTTGCGCACGTGTCGATCCCCTTCGTGGGGTTCGTCGGCCCATTGATCGTTTGGGCGGTGTTCAAGGACCGCAGCGGCTGGCTCCGTGAGTCGGCGGTCGAGGCCTTGAACTTCTCCATCCTCTACACGATCGCGCAACTGGTCGCCATCGTGCTGGTCGCCGTGATCATCGGCATGCTGTTGTTGCCGCTGATCGGGATCGCCGGACTGATCTTGTGCATCCTCGGCGCCATCGCGGCCAACCGAGGTGAGCCGTACCGCTACCCGGTCAACCTGCGCCTGGTGAAGTGACGTCACGAGCCCACCGATGACGGACTGGCGTCCCGACGTCCTGGACGGCTATCAGCAGCTCGACCTGCCGCTGCCGGACGCGGAGTTGGCCATCGGTGAGGAGCCGGACACCGAGTTGGTCGGCACCCTGGTCCGGCGACTCCGGCCCGGCGATCGGACGCGGACCGCCGTGCTCTACGTCCACGGCTGGAACGACTACTTCTTCCAGGTCCATCTGGCCGACGAACTGCTCGACCACGGCTACGACTTCTACGCGCTCGAACTGCGCCGCTACGGTCGCAGCCTGCGGCCGGGCCAGCTGGCCGGTTTCGTGTCCGACCTCGATCACTACGACGCCGAGCTGGACGCGGCCGCCGAGTTGATCCTGGCCGACCATGATCAACTGGTGCTGATGGCGCACTCGACCGGCGGCCTGGTCGCCACGCTCTGGGCCGACCGCCATCCGGATCGGGTGGCCGCCCTGGTGCTCAACTCGCCCTGGCTCGACCTGCAGGGGTCCTGGGTGGTCCGTGCGCTCGGCTCGCCGGTGATCGACGCCCTCGGCGAGCGCCGGCCGACCGCGTCGCTGCCGCTGCCCGATCGGGGCTACTACGCCCGGACCCTGCACTCGACGCTGGGCGGGGAATGGGAATACGACCAGTCCTGGAAGCAGTCGCCGGCGCCCGCGGTCCGGGTCGGCTGGCTGCGGGCCATCCTGCGCGGCCACCAGCGGGTCGCCGCCGGGCTGTCGCTGCAGCAGCCGATCCTGGTGATGGCCGCCGGCCGCAGCGACGTCGGACTGCGCTGGAAGGAGACGTTCCTGCGCTCCGACATCGTGCTCGACGTCGACCAGATCGTCGCCCGGGCGCCGAAGCTCGGCCGGCAGGTGACGGTGCTCCGGTTCGCAGACGCGATCCATGATCTGGTGCTGTCCGCCGAGCCGGTCCGGGCCTGCGTGCTGGCCGACCTGCGCCGCTGGCTCGGCGCCTACGGCCCGGCCCCCGACTGACCCGGCGCCGGCGCTGGTTGAATGAGGGCTATGACCGAGATGCCTCATGTCGTGGTGCTGGGGGCAGGGTTCGCCGGGATCGCGGCGACCGCCGAGCTGGCCCGGTCGGGATTTCGGGTCACCCTGATCGACCACCACCCGTACAACACCTTCCAGCCGTTGCTCTACCAGGTCGCCACCGGCGGCCTGAACCCCGGCGACGTCACCTATTCGCTGCGCTACTTCGCCGCCCGGCGTCGCGGCGTCCGGTTCCGCCGCGCGATGGTGACCGGCATCGATCATGATCAACGCGAGGTGCTCTGCGCCGATGACCTGCGGATCCCGTACGACTATCTGATCATCGCCACCGGGGTCACCACCAACCACTTCGGCATCCCGGGCGCGGCCGAATACTCGATGTCGATGTACACCCGGGCCGACGCGCTGCGGGTCCGGGACACGATCTTCGGCGGACTGGAGACCATCGCCAGTCACTCCGAACCGGGCGCCGGGAAGTTCACCGTCGTGGTGGTCGGCGGCGGCGCGACCGGGGTCGAGATGGCCGGTGCACTGGCGGAGTTGCGGGACAACGCCGTCCGGTCGGTCTATCCCGAGCTGGATCCGGCCAGGGTCAACGTGGTGCTGGTGGAGATGGGCGATGCGGTGTTGCCGCCGTTCGACGCCTCGCTGCGCCGCTATGCCCTGCGGGAGTTGATCAAGCGCGGCGTCGACGTCCGGCTGAAGACCGCGATCACTAAGGTGCACGCGGACCGGGTGGACTTCGCCGACGACAGCTCGATGCCGGTGGACCTGGTGATCTGGGCGGCCGGCGTGGCCGGCGACCCGGCGCTGAAGGAATGGGGCCTGCCGCTGGGCAAGGGCGGCCGGATCGAGGTCGAGCCGGATCTCCGGGTGATCGACCGGGACCGGGTGCTGGCGGTCGGCGACATCGCCTTGATCGTCAAAAATCCGCAGGCCCAGCTCGCCCAGCCGGCGATCCAGATGGGCCAGCACGCTGCCCGTCAGGTCGCGCGCCTGCACCGGCACGTGCTGCCGGAACCGTTCGCGTACCGGGACAAGGGGACGATGGCCACGATCGGCCGGGCGGACGCGGTGATGGAGCTGCCGATCGGGATCAAGGGTCGCGGGTTGATCGCCTGGCTGATCTGGATCGCGGTGCACATCGTCTCGCTGCTGGGCAACCGGAACCGGGTGCAGACCATGATCAACTTGATCTCCCGGTACGGCGGCCCGAAGCGGTCCGGTGCCATCGTCGGCGACGTGCTGGACACGCCGGCCCGGAAGAAGGCGATCGAGGAGTCCTAGCGGGTCGATCAGGGGTCGTCCCCGATTGGATCTGACCGGGTGCCGGATTAGGCTGCGCGCATGGCGCCGCTGGACGACGATGACGACCGCGTCCTCGATCATTTGATCAATGGCGGGTTCCTGGCCGCCGACGAGATCAAGTCCACCTTCATGGACGAGTTCCTCGACGGTGCGGTGACCGAGGCCGACCGGGCGGCGATCGGCGACGAGGTCGATCGCCGGGTGGCCGCCGCGGAGGCGCTGCAGCGGAAGTGGACCGGCCCGACCAGCTACGACCGGCTGGAGCGGGCGTTCGCCCGGCTGAACCGGAGCGACCAGGTGGTCGCGATGCACAACCCCGGCTACACCCGGGACGCCGCGATGGAACTGGTCGCCGCGGAGTGCAAGGAGCGCGGCGGATCCCGGGCCGGCATCCTCGGCGGCGTCTATTACACCGAGCAGGACATCGAGACCGCCCTGGACACCAAGGTGCTGCGGCTGGCCTACTTCGCCATCGGCCCGGACCCGGCCGCCTGCGACGCCGGGATCGCCAAGATGCTGCCCAAGGTGCTCACCCGGCTGCTCGCCGAGGACCTGCCGGCCAGCTGGAACGGCGATCAGACGAGCAAGATCGACATCGCCCCGCTGGACTGGACCAAGCGACTCCCGACCATCGAAGCCACCCTCACCCCCGAACCCCGCCCCGGCCTCCTCTCCCGCCTCTTCGGCACCCCCTGAATCCCCACCCCAAGAACCGCCGACCCGTCACATCCGCGGCCGTTTTAGCGGCGTGTCGCAGCGGATGTGACGTCTCGGCAAGAGCTGGGGGGAGTCAGGAGGCCTGGTCGGCCAATAGCTTGTCCAGCAAGGATCGCGCGGTGGCCAGTTGATCGATGCTGTCGGTCATCCGGGCCCGCTCGACCAGCAGCCGATCTCGGCAGCCGTCGAGCATCCGGCTCTCGTCGACCATGCAGGACAGGATCTGGGCGATCAGGTCGGTGCCGAGACCGGCCGCCAGCAGCAGCCGGATCCGCTGCACCGTGTCGAGGTCGGACTCGGCGAAGCTCCGATAGCCCGACGGCGTGCGGTCGGGATTCAGCAGTTCCTTCTCCTCGTAGTACCGCAGCGCCCGGATACTCGTGCCGGAGCGTCGCGACAGCTCACCGATCCGCATACCTCTGACCTTCCCCTCCCGCCCTTCCGCCGACTTGTCAGAACTGGTGCTTGCTATAGCCATCCTCAGTTCTGACAAGTCGGCAGAGTTGGACTTGACTCTCACGTCGACGTGAGGCTTTAGCGTACCCGCGTGACCCTCCTCGTCCTCCTCTTCTGCGTCTTCAGCATCACCACCGGTGAGTTCGTGATCTCCGGGATCCTGCCCGCCGTGGCCACCGAACTCGGCGTCACGCCAGGGGCGGCCGGCCAGTTGGTGACGACGTACGCGATCGGCATGATCATCGGCGGCCCGGTGCTCACCGCGTTCACCGCCGCGCTGCCGCGCAAGCCGCTGTTGCTGGCACTGCTCGCCGTCGCAGTGGTCGGCAATCTGGCCTCGGCCCTGGCGCCCGGCTATCCGCTGTTGCTGGCCGCTCGGCTGATCACCGCCCTGGTGACGTCGACCTTCCTCGCCCATGCCGTGGTCGTCGCGGTCCGGTCCGGGCCGCCGGAGCGGGCCGCGTCGACGGTGGCCAAGCTCGCGTTCGGGATGAGTCTGGCCATGATCATCGGGGCACCGGTCGGCACCGCGATCGGCCAGACCTGGGGCTGGCGCTGGACCTTCGGCGCGATCAGCCTCGGCTGTCTGCTCGGATTGATCTTGGTCGCGGCGGTGATCACCACGCCGGTGGAACAGCGGACCTCGGCCCGGTCGGAGCTGCGGGCGCTCGGCACCCGGCCGGTGCTCGCCGCGGTGCTGATCACCGCAGTCGGCAACGTCGGCGCCTTGATCATCTTCACCTATCTCGCCCCGCTGCTGACCGACGTCGCCGGGCTCGCGGCCGGCCAGGTGCCCCTGCTCCTCCTCGGGTACGGGCTCGGCGGCACCCTCGGCAACCTGCTCGGCGGCCGGCTGGCCGACCTCTTCCCGCGCGGCGCGGTGCCCGGGCTGTTGCTCGGCCTGGCGGTGCTGCTCGCTGTCTCCTGGACGTTCGCCGACCGGCTGCCCGCGGCCGCGATCACGGTCGTCGCGATCGGCTTCCTGGCCTTCGCCGTGATCCCCGGCATGCAGGCCCGGGTGTTCGCCGCCGCAGCAGCCGCGCCGACGCTGGCCATGGCTGTGAACGCGTCGGGCTATCAGGTCGCCGCCGCCCTCGCCGGATGGACGGGCGGCTTGATCGTCGATTCCGGGGCCGGTCCGCGGCCGCTCTATCTCGTCGCGGCTGGCGTCACCACAGTAGGCGCCCTGCTCGCCCTTCTGCTCAGGTCCACGCGGGCGCCGCAGGTGGCCGAGATCCGATTGGCCGAGCGGTCGTCAGGCACTCCCTGACCCCGGTCGCACCCTGACCTGCCCCGGGCCGAGCTCGATCGCCGAAGCCGACCGGCCCCAGGCCGCACCGATCTGGGCCCGCCGACCGTCACAAGTGCACCGACGCGCCGCAGAAGTGCGTGCGTTGGTGACGGGTCGGCGGGGTTCTCAGAGGTAGCGGACGGCGATCGCGGCCGCCTCGGAGCCGTACGAGGGGCCGTGGGAGACAGCGTGCACCAGCAGCGGATGGAGTTGATGCAGCCCGATCAGGGCGCGCCAGTCGGCGGGCAGGGCGGCGGCCTCGGCGTACGCGGACAGGATGGTCTCCAGGTGCGGGGCGCCGAACAGGGCCAGCATCGCCAGGTCGGTCAGGCCGTGACCGCCGTGGGCGGCCGGGTCGATCAGCACCAGACCGCGGGCGGTGCAGATCAGGTTGCCCGACCACAGGTCGCCGTGGATCCGGGCCGGCGGCCGGTCGTCGTCGAAATCGCCCGCCGCGATCCGCTCGGCGATCCGTTCGATCGGCGCCAGTTGCTGCAGCGTCAGATGGCCGAGTTCGCGGGCGGCGCGGGCGTACGGCAGCATCCGCTGCTCGGCATAGAACGGGCCCCAGCGCGGCTCGGGCCGCAGCGACAACCGCTGCCGCCCGATGTAGCCGTCGCCCGTCCAGCCGCTCGGTGGCTCGCCGAACGCGGCGGCCCCGGCGGCGTGGGTCCGGGCCAGGGCCGTACCGAATTCGGCGGCGGCGGCCGAGTTCGGGGGCACGGGGTCGAGCCGAGTCACGGTGATCGAGGTCCGGTCGATCTCCAGCACGTCCACCACCGGTGCGGCGTCAGCGGCGGCGAGCCAGCGCAGCCCAGCGGCCTCGACAGCGAAGAAATCAGCCGGCGCCTCGGGCCAGTCCTTCCGGAAGTGCAGAGCCAAGATCATCCTAGGGACGGGGGTTCAACTGGCCAAGAACGCGGGTTCGCCGGGCTAAGGAACGCGGGGTCTGCGAGGCTCGGCCCCGCAACGAAACGACGACGAGACACCGGGAAGGTGGCGGAATGCCACCGAATAGGCATCACGTCTCGGAGTGGCCAGGGCCGGGGTCGAACCGGCGACCTTTCACTTTTCAGGCGAACGCTGCTACCAGCTGAGCTACCTGGCCTTGTCCGGCGCCAAACCGGCCGCTGAACCTCGGCGGTGCTGCCGATCTCGACAGCACCACCTTCGCGACCCCGACGGGACTCGAACCCGCGACCTTCGCCGTGACAGGGCGACGCGCTAACCAACTGCGCTACGGGGCCTTGGATGTGCACCGCTCCAACCTTGGTGCCCGCGAAACTATAGCGCACGCTTGGCCGGGAGTAGAAATGCGTTCCGGGGCGATCAGATCAGCGGGCCGCGGAGCATCGTGTCGCCGGAGTGCTCGGGCTTGCCGTCGATCAGCTGATAGCTCACTTCGACCGTCTGGTAGTCGGTCAGATCGAGGCCCGGCGGCAGCGGGAACCGGCGCTCTTCGCCGATCATCGCGCCCAGCGGGTAGTACCGCTTGCCGTCCTTGGTGACCAGCCAGACCTGCCGGTAGCCGTCCCGCGCCGGCGGGGTGGAGACCCGGGCGATCAGGTAGCGCTCGCCCTGCGGCGTGACCTCGACCGTAGCGTTGCCGGTCGCGGTCGGCCAGTCGGCCGTGGCCTGCATCGTCGCGCTGGCGATCACGGTCGGCTGCGGCTGCCACCAGCGACCCCAGCCGAGCCCGATGCCGAGGCCGACGGCGACGCCGAGCAGGGCGGTGAGCAGTGGCACCAGCCACGGCAACCGGCGGCGCCGGGTCGGGGTGGTCGACGGCGTGCCGGGATCACGGTCAAGATGGTCGGGCGCCTCGAGTTCGCGGGCCGGCGGATCGGCCGGTCGCGTCCGTTTGGCGTCGTCCTCGGTCGGTGTACTCAAAGGTCGCGCTGTCTCCTCGGCTGGCGCGGTCCGGTCGAGATCGGTAGCTCGTCGGCGAACCCCTAACCGCTGCACTGCCCGATGGTAGGCATCCCGCCCGGCCGCTCGCCACCGGGATGTCGGCACCGGGTCGGCCGGACGGTGCCGGACGCCCGCCCGGAATAGACCAATCCCGATCGATGGCACGCCTCAGACCAATGAGGTAAGGGTTCTCCGGCTGTCGCCGCTGAGGTGGTCTAGGTGAAACCGGTTGAGCGCTGGTCAGGCCCGGCGCCGATCGGGTTCGCTGGCCTGGTGAGTCGCCGCGATGATTCCGGGCCGGCGGATCCGGACGTACTGCTGGCGTCCGCGGCCACGACCGTGATCACGCCGAGCCGGCCGGGGCCGCTGGCCGGTTACGCCGCTCGGGCCGGGGCACCGAGCACCGGCACCCATGACGACTTGGAGGCGGCGGCGGTCTGGATCCGCGGCGGCGGCCCGGACCCGGGACTGCTCTGGCTCGCGCTGGACGTGGTCGGGGTGACCCCGGTGTTGCGGGAGACCTGCCGGCGGCTGCTGATCGAGACGTACGATCAGCCGCCGGAGTTGATCATCACCGCCTCGCACAGCCACGCCGCGCCGTCCGGTTGGGTCGGTTCGATCCATCCCGGTCACCCGGCCGACGTCGATCCGGCCGCACTGGCCGAGCTGGCCGGTCGGCTCGCGGTCCTGGTCCGCGCCGTTCATGATCAGCCGCCGGCGGCGGTGCGCCCGGCCTTCGCCGAACGGACCGTGCGTGGCGTCGGCAGCAACCGGCTGCGGCCGGATGGACCCTACGACGACAGAGTCGGGATCCTCACCCTGCAACGGATCTCCGACGGCAGCCAGGCCGCGGTGATCATCGACCATGGCTGTCATCCAACGGTGCTGCCGTCGACCAACCTCGAGCATTCGGCCGATTGGCCGGGTGCTGCCCGGCGGACGATCGGCCACGGGCTGCCGGGGAGTCCGCCGGTGCTGTTCCTGCAGGGCGCGGCCGGCGACGTCAGCACCAGATTCGTCCGGTCCGGCCAGACCTTCGCCGAGGCCGACCGGATCGGTGGCCGGCTGGCCGAGTCCGTGCTGGCCGGGCTTGGGGAGTTGGCGCGGCTCACCGGCCCACTGCGGACCGCCAGGCGTACGCTCTCCGTCCCGGGCCGGCCGATCCCCGATCATGATCAGGCCCGGGCCGCCGTGGCCGCGGCGGAAGCCGGACTGGCCGGACTGCCGGCCGATGTCGATCATGGAGTGCTACGGATCGCGCAGACCCGGCTGGACGGTGCCCGGGTGCTGGCCGAGCTGGCCGCCGCCGATCTGCCCGCCGAGTGGGCGCTGCCGATCACCGCCGTCGCCCTAGGTGAGGTCGCCTGGATCACGCTGCCGGTGGAGCCGTTCGCCTCGCTCGGATTGCGGATCAAGCGGGACAGCCCGTACCGGCACACCCGGGTGATCGGCTACACCGACGACTACCTGGGCTATCTTGCCGATGCCGAGGCGATCGCCGGCGGTAGTTACGAGGCGCTGAGCAGCCTGTTCGACGATGCCGGGGCCGAGTCTGTCGTGACCGGCGCGCTCGAGCTGTTGACCCACCTGCACTGACAAGGACACCGATGAGCTACCGCTATCCCCAGCTGGCGAAGGCCGCGATCGACCGGCTGCTGGATGATCAACTGGAGCCGGTCGACGCGGCCGCGGACCTGATCACGGCGGCGATCTTGGCCGACGGGGTGCTGCAGGCCTTCGGCACCGGTCATGCCCGGATCGTCGTGCACGAGATGGCCGGCCGGGCCGGCGGGCTGATGCCGATCAACCTGATCCGGGTGCAGGACCTGGTCTTCTTCGGTGATCGGCCGCCGGCCAGCATCCTCGACCCGACCCTGGAACGTGATCCCGGCTTGGCCGCCGACATCCTCGCGCTGGCCACGCCGCGGCCGGGGGATCCGTTCCTGATCGCGTCCAACTCGGGCATCAACGGCTCCGTGGTGGAGCTGGCCCGGCTGGTCCGCGCGGCCGGCCATCCCGTGATCGCCGTCTGCTCGGTGGCCCACAGCGGCGCGGTGCCGAGCCGGCATCCGAGCGGGCTCAAGCTGCTCGACCTGGCAGACGTCGTGATCGACACCGGCGCACCGGCCGGGGACGCCGCCCTCGAACTGCCGGACGGGACTCGGGTCGGCGCGCTGTCCAACCTGGTCGGCGTGGTGATCGTGCAGTTGCTCACCGAGGGGATCGCGCGGCGGCTGCTGGCCGCCGGCGTCACCCCGCCGGTCTACCGCTCGATGAATCTGCCCGACGGTGATCAGTCCAACGCGGCCCGCCTCGCTTCCTACGGCACCCGGATCCGGCCGATCGAGCCCTGATCAGCGGTCGAGGGGCCGCGGTCCGACCAGGAGCCAGATCGCAAGGAACAGCCACGGGCCGACGTCATGCAACAGCACCGTGGCCAGGAACGCGGTGGCCTCCAGTTGGACCAGGGGCGCGCCAGAATGGTCCCGTACACGATCCCGGTGATCACGATCGCCAACAGCGCGTAGAGCCGGAGCACTCGCCAGACGGTGCCGTCCCGGCTGGGGCGGACGGCCAGCAAGGCGGCGGCGATGAGCAGCACGGGCTGGATCACCAGACCGGCCGCGGCGACCGTCGCGACACCGACCTGCGGCCAGCGGGCCACCTCTTGCCGTTTCCCGACCACCTGTGCCTGCACCGAGGTCGTCTCTTCATCCTTGCGGGTCGGCTCCGTGATCGGACCGAACGATGCGATGATACAGCGAAAGCTGTATCATGCTCGTCGTGCTATCAGTCGCCTCCCGCCTCGACGTGATGAACCGGCTCGGCCGGGCGATGGCCGACCCGACTCGGTCCCGGATCCTGCTCCGACTGCTCGACGGTCCGGCCTACCCGGCCAAACTGGCCGCGACCCTGGACCTCACCCGACAGAACGTGTCGAACCACCTGACCTGCCTGCGCGACTGCGGCATCGTCGTCGCCGAGCCGGAGGGCCGGCAGGTGCGCTACGAGATCTCCGATCCGCACCTGGCCCGCGCCCTCGGCGACCTCGTCACGGTGGTCCTGGCAGTCGACGAATCGGCCGAATGCCTGGACTCCGGCTGTCCGGTTCCCGGCTGTTGCGAGGCCCGCTGATGGTTGCCCAGGTGTTATCGGCGGATCGACGCGCTGTCCTGCATCGCCGGATCCGGCTGATCGTCGCGATCACGATCGGCTACAACCTGATCGAGGCCGTTGTCGCCCTCGCCGCGGGCGCGACGGCCTCGTCGATCGCCTTGATCGGATTCGGCCTGGACTCGCTGGTCGAGGTGCTGTCGGCGGCCGCCGTCGGCTGGCAGTTCAGCCGGAAGGATCCGGAGCGGTACGAGAAGCCGACGCTGCGGGTGATCGCCGTCGCCTTCTTCGCCCTGGCCGGCTATCTCGCGGCGACGACGATCTTGACCCTGGCTGGTCTGATGGCCGAACCCGAACACTCGACACCCGGCCTGGTGATCACCGCCCTGAGCCTCGTGATCATGCCCCTGTTGTCCGTGCTGGAACGGCGCACCGGCCGCGAGCTGGGCTCCGCCACCGCCGTCGCCGATTCCAAGCAGACCCT
The DNA here is from genome assembly GCA_963746025.1 of uncultured Actinomycetota bacterium. Taxonomy (GTDB): domain Bacteria; phylum Actinomycetota; class Actinomycetes; order Propionibacteriales; family Propionibacteriaceae; genus Microlunatus. The sequence continues at coordinate 27,026 of CAVUZU010000003.1, read as the reverse complement.
GCTCTGCAGCTACTTGTCCGCCGCCGTCCTCCTCGGCCTCGCATTGAACTCCCTCTTCGGCTTCGCCTGGGCCGACCTGATCGCCGCCGCAGTGATCATCATCTTCGCGGTCCGCGAAGGCATCGAAGCCTGGCGCGGGGACACCTGCGCCACCTCGGTCGGGATGCTGATCGAGGACGGGAAGACCGAAGGTGAGCATGATCATCGCGGCAGCTGCAACCATTGATCAACAGGCGGCGAGAAGCGAGGAGGTTGGCCGGTGCCCGAGGTTGTCGTACCGCTGACGGTTCGCGATCTGGCTGTCGCGGACCTGCCGGCCTGTCGCTGGGCCGGATCCGCGGCTCAGTTCGACGAGGTGATGAATCGGGTCGGGCTCGGTGCGGCCGACTATCTCGCGGTCTGTCCGCCGTCGGGACTGCCGATCGCGCTGGGCGGGGTGATCTGGACGGAGATCCCCGGCGCCGGCACACTGTGGCAATTGTCGGTGTTCGGGGAGTTGCGTTCGTGCGGCATCGGCACGATCCTCATCGGTGCGCTGGAGCAGCGGATCCGGGAACGCGGGCTGAGCCGGGCCGAGTTGGGCGTCGAGGACGAGAATCCGCGAGCCCGCCTCCTGTATGAACGGCTCGGCTATGTCGCCTACGGCCGCGAGCCCGACTCGTGGGACGTACCAGCGGCCGACGGATCCGCGAGCCGGCACGAGACGATGGTGACGCTGATGCGCAAGGAACTGAGACCGGCGCTCCGGTGACTCCCTAGGCTCGGTCCATGGAAGCCACCTCATCGCCGCGGCCGGCCGACCTGCTCCTGGAGCGGCTGGTCGATCACTATCGTCAGGCCGAATCGGGCGACCTCAGCTGGATCCATGGCCAGGGTTCGGTGATCACCGGATTGCGCGAGGATTCGGACCTCGACCTGATCATGGTCTGGGACCGACAGGTGCCCACGAGTTCGACGCTTCCGGTGCCGTCCAAGATCACTCCGCTGGACCCGCTGATGTTGGAGCAGACCCGCTTCGAGGGATTCGACGTGGACCTGATGCACCTACCTCGCCCGGTCTTCGAGGCGTGGCTGGACGAACTCGATCATGGTGAAGGCTGGTCCGGCGGGGCGTGGCCGCTGCCGATCTACGCCGCCTCCGGTCTGGCCGAGTCCAAGCTGTTGCTGGATCCCAGCGGCCTGGGCGAAGCTCATCGTTCACGGGTCCAAGTCCCTGCGCCGCCGTTGATCGAGAACGTTCGGCAACGGCTCGAAACGGCGATCACGCCGGGCTTCGGCAAGGAGCTCTACCGGGCCGCCGAACTCGGGAACTGTTGGCTGCATGCGAATCTCGCGCTCCAGCTGCACAAGTTGATCTACACCGCGTGGTTCCTGTTCGAGGGCCACTATCCGCCGTTCCCGAAGTATCTGCCGCAGTGGTACGAGCGCTTCGGGATGGATCGCGAGCTCCAAGAACTGGAGGCGACCTACTGGGCCACGGCCGACCCGGTGGACGCCACAGCCGTGCTCGAGTCGCTGGCCGCGGCGGTGCTCGCCCTGCCTGGTCGGTCGCCGATCAGGTGAGCTCCCACAACTGCCGGTAGTAGCGAAGGCGTGCCGGATCGGGTTGCACGCCGTACGCCTCCAGGTAGCTGTCCTCCCAGCCGGGGCCGTAGTTCCACTCGGTGCTCCAGCTGCCGATGGCCAGGTCGGCCCAACGGTCGGCGACCCCGAGATCGCCGAAGTCGACGTGGCCCGCGTAGTTGCCGTCCGTGTCGATCAAGGTGTTGGGCGAGCAGGCGTCGCCGTGGCAGACCACCAGCCGGTCGATCGGCGGAGCATCGGCCCGGGCCTGTGCGGCCACCGGACCGGCGAGTCCGGCGCGGGCGACCCGGGCGCCGACCGACCAGTCGAAGGGACACGCCGCAACGGGCAGCGACTCATGCAATTCGCGAAGAGCCGAACCACCCACCCGGACGGCGGTAGCGGGGTCGGCCTTCCAGCGATCAGCGATCGCGGTCTCGCCCGGCAGCGCGGCGGTGACCAGCCACGATCCAGTGGCGTCCGCGCCGGCCTCGAGCACCTTCGGCACTCTGGCGAATCGATGGGCCCAGCGCAGCCGTTCGGCCTCCGCGGCCAGGTCAAGGCCCGAGCCCTCGGGGGCCCATTTCGCGAACCGGTCCGGGCCGGCGCCGATCCGACAGGTCACGCCGCCGTCCCCGTTCACCCAGACGGCCGCCACCGGCTCGCCCGCGCTCAGGCGTTGGATCGCCGGCGGGATCGGCTCGTCCGGTCCGGCGAATTCGCTGTCCTTCGTCGAGTGCACCGAGCCACGATCGCATGCGGCCCCGCAGCGCGGCGCGTCATTTTCCGGTCGGCGAAGCTGTTGATCATCGAGCACCCGGCGACGCTGCACCCCCGCCCGGCGGGCCTGACGCACCGTCGATCACCCGGCACGCCAGACCACCCGCAAGGGGCCAGCGGCCACGACAGCTGGTTGCTCAACCGGCGCGACCTCGGCACTACCGGCCTCCCAGGCGGCCACAGTGCCTAGCTGGAGCTGTACCCAATCCCATCGCCGCCACGCAGGGTCACCGAATTCTCTGGCCGCCGACACTGCCGAGCGCGAGGTACGAACGCCGTGGCGAACGCGGCGGTGCCGGCCAGCGCGACGACGATCGGTGACGCCCCGGATCCGACGCGCGAGCTGGAACACCAACAGCGCCAGACCGACCGCACCGATCAGCACCCAGTAGGTCGGCTGGGGTGGTCTCGCCGACGACGGTCAGGCCGTATCGGCCCTCACCGACGCCGATCCCGGCCAGCAAGCCGAGCGCGGCCCGCAGTCCGGTCTTGGGAGCCAGGAGGCCGCGACCCCGACGAAGGGTCCGGCCAGCACGCCGACCACCGAGAACAGCAGCGGGCTGTAGCTGAACCCACGGACCTCGGGCGCCGCCGTGTAGCCCAGCACGAGCAGCATGAAGCTCACCGCGCCCAGCACCGCCGCCGGCCCACCGGTCAGCCGCGACCAGCACACCAGCAGCGCCGTCAGCTGCGTCCAGCCGCTCGCCGAGTTCGCGAACGATGCGAAGGCGTCCGGCAGAAACCCCTGGGCGCACGAGGTCAGGAAGCCGAGCGCGAAACTCAGCACCGCCACCAACCCCGCGCGGCCCAGGACGGCGGACATCGGCGGCGGAGGCTGACTGGGACTGGCTTTCGGCGGTCACCGACGGGCCGGCGGACCTGTACGCGCTGTGGTACGGCACCGTCGAGCGCTCCCTGGCCGAATGGCGGCAGCTGAGCGAGAACGACGGGCTCGATGTACCGATCGACTACGGCGAGGCGCACGGCGAGCCTTACATCGTCAGCCGCCGGCGGATCCTCGTCGACCTGCTGGAGGAGAACCTGATGCACACCGGTCACGCCGATCTGCTGCGCGAGGCGGTCGACGGGCTGAAGGGCAACGGGCCCCGGTAACGGATAGAGAATCCCCCGACTCAGGCATTCTGCCTGGTCGGAGGGCCTTTAGTGTGGCATCCCCAACGGGATTCGAACCCGCGTTGCCGCCTTGAAAGGGCGGTGTCCTAGGCCTCTAGACGATGGGGACTCAGACCGGAAAACTGTAGCCGGAACCGGGGGTCCAGCCCAAACCGTATCCGCTGGGCCGGGTGCGGCGGCGGGTTCTGTTACACGGTTGGCACTCGCCCTCCCTTGTCTGCTAGCCCTGTGATCGTTGATCATGAAATGAAAGCCCTGGCTTTCAGGGTCCTCGTCGGGAGGGGATCATCATGGACGATCAACGTTCCGGCTCGATTGAGATCGCACCATTGCAGTCGGATGGATCCCTGTACGGATTCATCGTTTCCGGGCGGTGGCCGGCCGACATGGTGGAGTGGTCCAAGATCCTGATCTTGGCGGTGCAACTCGCTGCCGTTCCGGGTCTGGTGCCGACGACCACGGTCTACCGGGTCCGGGAGGACAAGCCCGACATGACCCCGTCAGCGGTCGGCCTGGTGGTGGCCGAGGGCTCACTGATCGGCGAGGATGCGCTGCAGCCGGGCCAGTTCGCCCTGGACGAGCAGCCGCCCGGCCTGTTCGTGCTGCATCCGCCGGCACAGACGATCACCTCGGTCCGCGATCACGAGGTCGCCTCCGGTTGCGTCTTCCTGCCCGGCTTGCCGTACCTGGGGCTTGATCACCGGGCGGCGTGGGTGGAGGCCGACATCGAGGGCACGGTGACCCACCTGGTCAGCCGGGGTGATCTCGACCCGAACACCGACGCCGACACCGCCGCCCTGGCGATGCTGCTCGCCGCCTGACCTGAACCCACTCTCACGCACGCCGAGTTGTCAGAACTGAGTTGTGTCAGGGCCTAACCCACTTCTGACAAGCCGCAGTCCCACCTGGTTGGGGCCCGTTCCTGGCCTGAAAATAGAGCGGCCTTCGCGTCGGTGGATCATCTGGCGCAGTGGCACCTTATTTTCGGATCAGTCGGCGAGAGGGACTGCTCAGATGCGGGTCAGGGCTGCGTCGACGGTCTGGGCCAGCAGGGTGGCGATGGTCATCGGGCCGACTCCGCCGGGCACCGGGGTGATCCAGCTCGCCCGCTTCGCCGCGGCCGCGTGCTCCACGTCGCCGACGTTGCCCGGGTTGTAGCCGGCGTCCACCACCACTGCGCCCGGCTTGATCCAGTCGCCGCGGATCAGCTCGGGCCGGCCGACGGCGGCCACCACCAGATCGGCGGTCCGGACCACCTCGGCCAGGTCCCGGGTCCGGGAGTGGCAGTAGGTGACCGTGGCGTTCCGCTCCAGCAGCAGCATGCCGACCGGCTTGCCGAGGATCGGGCTGCGGCCGATGACCACGGCATGCTGGCCCTCGAGCGGCAGTTGGTACGCGTCCAGCAGCCGGATGATGCCGCCGGGGGTGCAGGACTGGAAGCCGGTCCGGCCGAGACCCATCGCGGCGAAGGAGCTCATGGTGACCCCGTCGACGTCCTTGTCGGCCCGGATCGCCTCGAACACCGCCGGCTCGTCGACCTGGCTCGGCACCGGGTGTTGCACCAGGATGCCGTCGACCGTGTCGTCCGCGGACAGCTCCTCGACCCGCGCGACGACCTCGGCGGTGCTGCTGCTGTCCGGCAGCTCGATCCGGCGCGATACGAGCCCGTGCTTGGCGGCCCGGTTGGCCTTCATCTTCACGTACGTCTTGGAGGCCGGATCCTCACCGACCAGGACGGTCACCAGGCAGGGCTTGCGGCCCAGCCGTTCGGTGATCTTGGCCGCGCGGTCCGCGGTCTCCTCGAGCAGTGCTTGTGCGGTGGCGGTTCCGTCCAGGATGCGTGCGGTCACGGCCTCATTATGTCCCTCGCCGCACAACGGGCCGACACGCCCCGCACCTGGCCCCGGACGGAATCCGACCCGCAGCTCGGTGTGAACTGCGGGCCGGATCGTCCGTGGGGGAAGCGTGTGGTGCCGGGGTTACAGCACCTCGTACTTGACCGGGACCACGCCGGCGTTGAGGCCGCCGATCTCCCGCATGGCCGCCTTCGACAGGTCGAGGCAGCGGCCCTCGATGTACGGACCGCGATCGAGCACCGGGACCGTGACGGTCTTGCCGTTGACCAGGTTGGTCACCTTGACCTCTGTGCCGAACGGCAGCGACTTGTGCGCGGTGCTCAGCTTCTCCGGGTCGAACCAGCCGCCGGTCGCCGTCTCCTGCGGCTCGTCGTAGAACGAGGCCTTGCAGGTGCCGGTCTCGCCCGACTCCGAGCTCGACTTCTTCTTCTTCTTCTGGTCGTTGTCGACCTTCTCGACCTTGCCCGAGTTGCCGGCCGAGGACGACGAGTGGCCGGAGGCGTAGGTCGTGACATGGATGTGGTTGTCATGGTTGGCCGAGTCGTCGCCGCGGTCGGCCATCCACCGCCAGCCCTCGCTGTTGCGCTGGATGTTCCAGATCCGCTGCTGCCAGATCAGGTAGTTGATGCCCAGCGAGCTGTGGTTCTTCTTCAGCCAGGCGGCGATGTCGTCGCCGAGCGCCTTGCCGGACGAGCTGCTGTAGTTGGGGATCATGATGTCGATCGCCCGGCCGTCGCGGTGTTCGGCGTTCCAGGAGTTCGGTGCGATTCCGTAGAAGGTCTTGACCTGCGGGAAGTGCTCCAAGATCGCGCGGTGCACCTTGATCGTGTTGTTCTGCAGGCCCTTCTCGGCTGCGTAGTCGCCCGAGTCCATCGACGGGCCGTCGTTGCCGGAGGAGCCGCCACCGCTGTCCGCCTTGGGCTTGCTCTTCGACAGATACTTGGCGGTGACCCAGCGGACCGCGTTGTCGTAGACGACCTGGGCGCGGCCGCTCTTGATCACGCCGGTGATCTTGAGCTTGGTGCCCTTGGCTACGTCACCGAGGTCCTTGAAGTTGTCGGCGCTGCTGGACCTGATCATCAGTTCGGTGGTCGCGTAGCGGCTGCCGGTGATCTTGGGCAGCTTCGGCACCGACGGCGCGTTCACCTTCGTGTTGGACAGGTATTTGGCCGTCACCCAGCGGACCGCGTTGCCGTAGACGATCTGGGCCCGACCGTTCTTGGTGGCGCCGGTGACCTGCAGCTTCGCGCCCTTCTTGACCTCGGTGATGATCCCGAAGTCGGCATCCGCAGTGGTCCTGATCAGCAGGTCCGCGGTCGCGGTCCGGGTCCCGGTCGCCTTGGGCAGACCGTTGGAGCTGGCCAGATACTGGGTGCTGACCCAGCCCTCGCCGTCACCGACCGACACCTCGGCGAAGCCGCGGGACACCTTGCCGGTGAGCGTGATCTTGATGCCCTCGGGCAACGTGGTGGTCCGGTCGTAGGAGAGGCCGGGGCCCTTCCGTACGTTCAGGTCGGTGGTGGTGATCTTCACGCTGCCGGTGTTGATGTCACCCGGAGCCGGAAGGTCCTTGTCCTTGGTCAGGTATTTGCTCGAGATGTAGGCGATGTCGCCGTTGAACCTGACCTTGGTCCAGCCGTTGCTGGTGCTCAGGGCGGTGATGGTGCCGCCTCGGTACAGCCCGCCGATGATGCCTTTTGCGGTGCTCGGGCCGGACCGGATGTTGACCCCTTCGACGGCGGTGGCCTGCCAGCCGGCCTCGGCCGGTTGCATCCCCATCAAGGCCACCACCACGCCCGCTGTCAGGGCGAGGGCCGACACGGTCTTGACCGCGCGGATGGTGATACTCACGGACTTTCCTCCTCAACGGCCTTCCCGGACCGATTGAACGGATTCCCTCAAGGACGCAATCACCGCCGTCCCCCAAGTCACGCCAGTAACTACAACCCCAAGCTGCGCAGGACTTTAATCTCGTAACATCCGTCACGGCAAGAGGTTGAGTAGGGGTTGAGGGTTGAAAGCAAGGCGACACGCCGTCTGCGGGTCAGAAATCACACGCGTGTGATTCCCCTCTGACCAGCGACGGGACCGGATTGGGCGACGATCGGTACGATCGGCGGCACCGGGTCGGAACCCTCAGGGAGAACTCGAACCGGTACGGCGAATTCTCAGCGGGCCTCGAAGAGCGGCTCAGGTTCGGGCGAAGGACGAGGTGACGAGTGGCGATCGAGCTGTCGGTGGAGCAGTTCGAGGAACTGGTGTCCCGTGCCCTGGACGAGATCCCGCCCGAGCTCGCCGCCCTGATCGACAACTGCGTGATCCTGGTCGAGGACGCACCGCCGCCGGACGAGCCGGGTCTGCTCGGGCTCTACGACGGCATCCCGCTGACCGAGCGGGGCACCGACTACGCCGGGGTGCTGCCGGACCGGATCTTCATCTACCGACTGCCGACGCTGGCCATCTGCGAGACGATCGAGGACGTGGTCGAGGAGGTGCACATCACCGTGGTGCACGAGATCGCCCACCACTTCGGCATCGACGACGAACGGCTGCACGACCTCGGCTACGCCTGATCCGAGACACCCGACGCCGGCCTGTCAGAACTGAGACTTGCTAGAGCAAGCCTCAGTTCTGACAACTCAGCTGTGGTCGAGTCGGCGCAGGGTATCGAGCGCCTGCCGGACGATGTCCAGGTCGTCCGAGTCGAGCTGGCGGGCCAGCCTCTTGATCTTGTCGGAGTCGAGGCCGTGCCGTTCGGCGGCGGCCAGGTTGGCCGGCGTGGTCAGGTCGTACGAGAGCACGAGGCCGGCCTCCCGGCGCAGCGCCTGGCTCCGGCTCTCCGGCAACTTGGCCGCGGCGACCTGGCGCTGGAGCGTCGTCGGGTCGAACTCCGACCCCGTCAGCGCCGGTCCGATGAGTGCCGCGTAGCCGACGTTGCCGTCCCGGTTCGGATGGTAGGACTCCTCGATCGGGTTGCTCAGACCGTTGATCCATTCCTGGTCGTCGCAGACCGCGTGCCCGTCGAACGCCGACCGGGGATCGACGAACGCGAAGCCCTGGCCGCGCGCCTTGGTCCCGATCAGCGCATCGAGCTGGTCGACGCCGGCGTTGAGGGCCGCCTCCTCCTCCGGACTGAAGAAGGTGCCGGCGTTGCAGTCCTCGCCGTTGAAGATCCACGGATAGCCGCCGATGGCGACCGTCGCGTTGGGTGCCGCGCCGGCGATGGTGCCGAACAGCGAGTCGTATCGGCCCGGCAGCACTCCCGCGATCACGGCCTCGCCCTCGGCGATCGCGCCCTCGCAATCGCTCAGCCAGCCCGGCATCGCGCATTCGGTGAGGACGTCGGCGAAGCCGGCGTCGTTGCCGCCGATGGTCATCGACACGTGGGTGGTGGCACTGCCCAGCGCCTGGACCTGGTTGTTGGCGACGTCGGCGGTGACCGCCCCGCTGCACGCCTGATAGTCCAGCGTGAGGCCGTACGCGTCGCCGATCAGCGCCGGATAGCCGTACGGCGAGCGATAGCAGTCATCCTGCTTGTCCCGGGTGCCGACCCCGGCCGAGTAGGAGTCGCCGAGAGCGACGTAGTTGGTGGCGGCCGCCTGCGCCGGCGTAGCGCCGAGGGCAACGAGCAGGGCGACCAGGGCAACGGTGGTGGCGGTGACGATCGAACCCCGCCGCAAAGTCGAGGGCATCACCTCTGTGATCCTCGCAGGTTTTTCGCGCGTACGGAAGGGAGGCCGGAAGTCTTTGACCTGGTGCTCGCCGAGCCGTCGCCGGACCGTCATCGCCCCGGAGTTGCCGGGCGTCAGCCGACCAGCACGTAGCCGATCGCAGCACCGGCGATGATCAAGACCAGGGTGGTCAGCGCGGCGGCGGTCCGGCCGTCGGTGCCCAACCGGGACGAGCCCCAGGTGGCCCGGTTGATCTTGTAGCGGGAGGCGGACAGCCGGCCGAGGGTGATGGCGACGATGATCGCCACCGCAGCGACGGTGATCGCGGTCACCGGCGATTGGCCGAAGATCAACCGGGCGATGATCAAGGCGCAGGCCAGGCCGGACAGGGTGGTGCGCTGCCAGGCCAGCGTGGTCCGCTCGTTCTGTAGTCCCGGGTCGGCAGGCATGATCGACTACTGCAGGACGACCACGACCGCCACCACGGCGACCGCGGCGATGCCGACCGCGACGACCGTGAACAGCGGCGACGACGGCAGCGGCCGGTGCTGGCGCAGTGCCCGCTCGTTGCGGATCCACCGGGTCAGCCCACCGACGCCACAGGCGACCCCGCAGGCGATCAGGGCGATCGCCGCCGCCCGCACCTCGAGGCTGACCGGGCCGCTGAGCCCCGCGATCGCCATCACGCCGACCCCGCCGGCGAGGAAGCCGAGCGCGGTCCGGATCCAGGCCAGGAAGGTGCGCTCGTTGGCCAGCGTAAACCGGGGATCGGGCTCCGAGCCGACCCCGTAGACGTAACGCGGCCAGCGGCGGTCGGGCTCACCGGGTGGCTGTGCGGTCACGGCTGAGAGCCTAGTGGTCGCGTTATTACTAGCTCTGGGCGGCCGGAATCACCGAGCTCCGGCGGGATTCGGCCACCCAACGGTCACAACTGCCGAGATGATCATCGGGCAGATAGCCGGCCTGCAGGTCGCCGCTGGCGACCGCGGTCGCCCCGGTCGCGGTGATCGCGGCAGCCCGGGCGTCGTCGTCGGCCGTCACCGCGAGCACGTTCAGCATGTTTCTGATCCGATTGACCTCGAGCGTCTTCCGGACGTCCGCGGCGAATTCCGGCGCCATGATCACCAGTGCTTGCCGCGCGGCGATCATGCGCTCCAGCACGCCGAGCAACTCGCGGACCGACCGGACGGGGTCGGCACAGACCAGCACCCGCGGCCGGTCCAGCACACTCCAGCCGCTGACCTGGTCGGTGATGAAGAAGTCGGAGGCGCGCCGGGCGGTGATGGCCGTGGTCCCGGAATCCTTGAGCCGGCTGGAGATCTCGACGCGGTCCGCCGCGGACAGCTCGGTGCCGGGGGCGTCCTCCGGTGGTCGGTGCGCCTCCAGGTCGGTCAGGTAGTGCGGCGGCTCGGCATCGGGTGCGAACCGGGGGATGTCCCGCTTCGGCGGCGACTTGATCGCGGCCAGCGCGCGCTCGCGGCGCTTCCGATCCGAGACGGCCCCGTAGCCGATCACCACGACACCGATCACGAAGATCAGCACCAGGGCGGCGATCCAGGGATCCATGGTCCACAGCCTGCCACGCGGCCGATCCGAACCGTTCGATCACGGAGTGGGCCGACGGGATCGACCCGGCACCGCTGGTCTACAGTCAGCGCATGGTGGACACGGCACTCGTCGGTTCGGTCCTGGTCGGGGCGGGGCACTACCAGCCCGAACGGGTGCTGACCAACGATGAGATGGCCACGATCGTCGAGACGTCGGACGAGTGGATCAGACAGCGGACCGGGATCGTGTCCCGCCGGATCGCGGCCGACGACGAGTCCGTGGTCGACCTGGCCGAGGCCGCGGCGCGCGACGCGCTGACCACCACCGGGGTGCCGGCTGCCGAGATCGATCTCGTCATCGTCGCGTCCTGCACCTCCGACCAGCGGTCGCCGAACACGGCCGGCCGGGTCGCCGAACGGCTCGGCCTGCACGGGCCGGCGATCATCGACGTGAACGTCGCCTGCTCCGGCTACGTGCACGCGCTGGCGGTCGCCGATCAGGCGATCCGGGCCGGGGCGGCGACGACGGCGCTGGTGATCGGCGCCGAGAAGTTGTCCGCGGTCACCGACTGGACCGACCGGACGACGTGCGTCCTGGTCGCCGACGGAGCTGGAGCCTTCATCCTGCGGCGCAGTGATCAACCGACGGTCAGCGATGTCACCTGGGGCTCGGTGCCGGAGTTGGCCGGCGCGGTGCGAATCGAACCGCCGACCAACAAGTTCGCCCAGGAGGGCAAGTCGGTCTTCAAGTGGGGCATCTCCGAGGCCGAAGGGCTGGCCCGGAAGAGCATCGAGCGAGCCGGCTACGAGGTGTCCGACATCGGCATCTTCGTCAGCCACCAGGCGAATCTGCGGATCATCGAGCCGCTGGCCCGGCAGCTCGGCCTGACCTCGGCGATCGTCGCGACCGACATCACCGTGTCCGGCAACACCTCGGCGGCGAGCATCCCGATGGCGTACTCCAAACTCGCTCGGGCCGGGCAACTGCCGGCGGACACCCCGGCGCTGCTGTTCGGGTTCGGCGGCGGCTTCGCGTACGCGGGCTTGGTGGTCCGGACCCCGAGTTGATCTTGTCGCAGGCTTGAACTCAACCCAGCTTGAGGTTGCACACTCGCTGGATGCGACGTGTCGAAGTGACTCAGTTCGGTGGGCCCGAGGTGCTGGTGATCAAGGAATCCACGGACCCGAAGCCCGGTCCGGGGCAGGTGCTGCTGGAGGTGGCAGTGTCGGGCGTCCAATCGCTCGACGGCTATCTGCGCCGCGGTGCGTGGCCGCAGTTCCTGCCGTCCCCACCGCCGTACGTGCCCGGGATGGAGGCCGCCGGGGTGGTCGCCGCGATCGGCGACGGGGTCGATCCGGAGTGGCTGGACCGCCGGGTGGTGGCCAGCCTGAGCGGCGGCGGCTACGCGAGCCGGATCGTCGCGGGAGTCGACGAGCTGCTGCCGGTCTCGGACGGCCTACCGCTGGAGCGGGCGATGGCGCTGCTGCACGACGGGAGCACCGCGTACGCGCTGCTGGAGAAGACACCCGTGCAACCGGGCGAAACCGTGCTGGTGCTGCCGGCGGCGGGCGGGCTGGGCACGGTGCTGGTGCAGTTGCTGGCCCACGCCGGAGCGCGGGTGATCGGTGCGGCCCGCGGCACATCGAAACTCGCGTTGATCAGGGAACTCGGGGCCGAGCGGGCCGTCGACTACAGCGAGCCGGACTGGGCTGACCGGGTCGGCGCGGTGCCGGTGGTCTTCGACGGGGTCAGCGGTGAGCTCGGTCGGGCTGCCTTCGGACTCGTCCGGCGCGGCGGCCGGTACAGCAACTACGGCAACGCCAGCGCGGCCGAAACCTTCATCACGCCCGACGACACGGCCGCTGTCGGGGTGCGGCACAGCGGGATGAATCAGTTGGGCGACTTCCAGGCCGAGCGGGCCCGCCGGTTCGCCGCGGTGCAGGACCTGGCCCTGGCCGGTGACGTCCGGCCGATCATCGGCCGGACCTATCCCCTCGAGCAGGCAGCGGAGGCGCATCGCGCGATCGAGGCGCGCGAGCTGCCCGGGAAGGTGCTGCTCACCCTGCGCTGACCCGCCGGGCCAGGTGCAGCGTCAGGTCGGCGGTGAATTCGATCACTTCGGGCATCGCCGACCGTGCCTGCTCGAACGTCTGCCGACGGACCTCCGGGTCCATGATCAGGAACCTGGACTGGGTCCCGATGTGGCCGATGAAATCGTCCAGACCGAGCCGCAGCGGCCGCGCGATATGGTGCTGCTCGATCGCGCCGAACCTCGGGTCGAGCCGCAGCTCGCTGGCGGGCCACTGCCAGCCCTCGGGGTCACCCGGCATCGGCACTCCGGCCTGGTGGTCGGCCCGGTCGCCGACGGCCTCGTTGAACCGGGCCCGGACGTCGGGATCGGTCAACTCGAGCTCGCCGGCGAAGAAGGCGGCCGTGCCGCCGATCGGCAGGATTGCCGCAGCCCGGTCCCAGCGGGTCGCCGGGTCGGTCCAGTGGAGGGCCGCCGCCGAGAAGAGCAGCTCGATCCGGCCGGCCAGCTCCGGAATCGACAGGTCCTCGAACGTGCCGACGATCGGAGTCACCGGCAGGCCGACGGTCTGCTGCCGGAGCACCGCCAGCATCCGCTCGTCCGGCTCGCTGGCCAGCACGGTGATCTTGTGCGCCGCGACCAGCCGGGTCGCCTTACCGGTGCCGGCGCCGACCTCGAGGGCGGTGCGGATCGGCAACTCGGCGTAGCCGAGGATCCGTTCGATGATCGTCTCCGGATAGCCCGGGCGATGCTGCTCGTATCCCATCGCGTTGGATCCGAAGGTGAGGGCGCGATCGGTCATGAGTCTCATCCTTCCCCACTGGTCAAGGAGGTTTTCGGCGCCCGGTAGAATGACCCGATCCCTGGCGGAGGTGATCATGATGAGCGAATCCTGGATCGATGCGCAGATCCGTGAGGCCCAGGAACGGGGCGAGTTCGACAATCTCCCGGGCGCCGGCAAGCCGATCGAAGGACTGGGCCGCCGACAGGATCCCAATTGGTGGCTGAAGGGCTATCTCAAGCGGGAGAAGCTGGACCTGCCGCTGCCGGAGACGCTGGCCCTGCGCAAGGAACTCGAGCAACTCGCCGACACGGTGGCCACCGAACGATCCGAGAAGGTGGTCCGGGAGATCGTCACCGACCTCAACGGCCGGATCCTCGACGCCCGGCGCCGTCGCACCGACGGCCTCAAGATCACCATCCAGACCGCGGACGTGGACCAGGTCGTCGAGCAGTGGCGAGCCCGCCGGGAAGACCAAGGCCTCGCCGTCCGCCCCTGACTCCTGCACCCTGAGCTCGTGAAGCGGATGGGGACGTTCGGTGTACGTTCCCTGAGCCTGTCGAAGGGCAAGTCAGATCAATGACCCCACTGGATTGATCGATGGAGTGGGGCAAATCCTCCTGGCCCTTCGACAAGCTCAGGGAACGAAACCTGCGGGCCGGCTCAGTCCGTCTCGCCGGTCGCGGCCGCCTCGACCAACTCCACGGCTCGTACGGCACGCAGCCCGTCCTCGCCGCTGACCTCGACCGGGGTCCCGGTGATCACGGACCGGACGAACGATGACAGCTCGCGGCGTAGGGATCCACCGGAGACCAGCGGATCGTGGGTCCAGTTCCGGGTGTCGACCCGCACCGAACGGTGATCGTCGTCGGTGATCAACTCCAGCTCGTCGGTGGACAGATCGATCAGCGCCGACCCCTCGTCACCGAAGACCTGCACCCCGGCCAGGCAGCTACGCGCCGAGGACGGATGCAGCAGCCAGTGGTTCTCCAGCAGCGCGAGTGTGCCTTCGGACAGGTCGAGGGTGGCCACCGTCACATCGGAGTAGGCGCCGGACACCCGGCGGCCGGCTGCCTTGGCCGACTCGATCTCCTCGCCGGTGAGCCAGAGCAGCAGGTCGAGGTCGTGGACGCCGAGGAAGGCGGTCACCGAGACCCGGTCGGCCACCCGGTCAGCCGTGGTGCGGGTGTTGATCCGGTGGATCCGGACGTAGCGGAGTTTGCCGAACGAGCCGGCGTCGATCCGCCGCTTCAGCTCTCGGAGCCGTTCGTCGAAGCGGAGCACGTGACCGACCATCAGCCGTCCGGGCAGCGGCTGCGCGGCCAGGATCGCCTCGCAGTCCGTGGCGGTCGTAGCCAGCGGTTTCTCCACCAGGACGTACTTCCCGGCGGCCAACGCCAGCAGCGCGGCCGGCAGGTGAAGATCATCCGGCAGCGTGATCGACACGGCATCGACCTCGGGCAGCACCTGCTCGAGATCGGCCCGGACCTCGAGCGCGAGCTCGGCCGAGACCTCGGCGGCCCGATCCGGGTCGATCTCGACCCCGATCACCGCCTCGACCCCGGGCTCGCTGAGGAGCACCCGACTGTGCAGCCGGCCCATCATCCCCAACCCGACGACCGCAATCCTCATTCATCCTCCTCGGTGCTTGACCTTGATCATGACCGATCCGTACGCTCGTTGCAATCGATTGCCGCACTCCTCGACCGGAGGAAGATGATCTTGAATCAGGACCGTCGGACCGTGGGTGTCGGCATCATCGGCGCGGGCATCATGGGACGGAGTCATGCGGCCTCGGCCATCGGTGACCCGAGGGTGCGGCTGCGGGCGGTGGCCGGGGTGCCGGTCGGCACGGCGACCGAGCTGGCGGCGACGTTCCGGATCGAGAAGGCGACCGACGACTACACCGAGCTGCTGGCCGATCCGGCGGTGGACCTGGTGATCGTCGCGACTCCGGACCATCTGCACGCGGAGATCTGCCTGGCCGCGTTGCGGGCCGGAAAGCACGTCCTGGTGGAGAAACCGCTGACCACGTCGCTGGCTGAGGCGGACAAGATCATCGCCCTGGAACGGGAGTCCGACTCGACGCTGATGGTGTCGTTCAACCATCGCTGGATCCCCGCCTACGCCCAGGCGCACGCGGAGATCACCGCGGGCCGGATCGGCCGGCCGCGGCTGGCGTACGCCCGGAAGAACGACCGGATCCAGGTCCCGACGACGATGCTGTCCTGGTCGGAGCGGACCACCTGCGCCTGGTTCCTGTCCAGCCACGACATGGATCTGGTCGGCTGGTTCCTGGGCGAGCGACCGGTCCGGGTCTATGCCAATTCGGTCTCCGGGGTGCTCCGGGACCGCGGCATCGACACTCCGGACGCGATCCAGGCGCAGGTCACCTACGACGGGGGAGCCGTGGCCACCTTCGAGTCGTGCTGGATCTATCCCGACACGTTCCCGACGATGACCGACTCCTTCATCGAGGTGGTCGGCGAACGCGGCGTGATCCAGCTGCCGAGGGTCGATGATCAACTTCAGCTGGCCACGACGGACACGTACGAGTACCCGCGGATGTCGATCGGGGTCGATCTGCACGGCCGACGAGGCGGTGCGGTGACGGCGGCGCAGCAGCACCTTGTCGACTGTATCCTCGCCGGCCGACGGCCGTTGGTGGATCCGCAATCCTCCCGGGACGTGATCGCGCTGCTCGAGGCCCTGCACCGCTCGCTGGAGTCCGGCCAGCCCGAGACGATCGGCTAGCGGACGTCGGTCGCCTGGGCGCGGAAGGTGTTGCACTGGTAGATGCCGCGATAGCGGTAGCCCTGCACGGTCCAGGCCAGGTAGTGATCGGCGGTGCCGTGGGTGTCGGAGTCCGCGCGGCCGTCTGACCACTGCACCTGCTCGGACTGCGACACCTTGCCGGACCGCTTCATCGCCATGCCGGCGAAGCAGTCGGCCTGCAGCTCGATCCGTCGCCGGACCAGCAGCGAGTCCTTGCGGTCCGGAGCGGCCGCACGGGGTCTTCAACTCGCCCTGATAGGTGCGGATCCTGACCTTCGTCGCCTGGAACCCGGCCCCGGCCAGCGGCTTCTTCCACATCGCGGCGGCGCAGTCGGCCATGATCTGCAGCCCGCTGATCAGCTTCTTCTCCGACAGCTGCGGATACGGATAGTTGTAGAGGTTGGGCATCTTCCGGCAGGTCGACTTCGACACCTTTCTCGCCGTAGAGCGAGTTGTCCCTGGCGACCCGTGCGGCCTCCGCGAACGTGGACCCGTAGCCGGGGCGGGGCGGTCGTCCTGGGCGGCGCGGTCGCGCGGGGGTGCGGTCGTCCGCGGCGGGTCGGCGGTCACCGGCCGGCCGGCACTCCGGCTCGCCGGCCTGGACTTCGTGCTCGCCGTCCTCGGGGTGATCATTGTCGTCGGTACGGGGATCGTCGCGGGCGTGATCGGCGGGCTGGTGCTGGTCAACACGCTGGCGGATCGGACTTTCGGCGCCTCGTCGCGGCCGACCAGCCGGGCCCTTGGATCGGCGGTGGGGCCTGCATCGGCTGCGGTGCATGCCAACTCCACGGTTGCGGCGCCTGGTGCCAGCCGTACTGTGGAGGCTGCCGCGGCGGCGGCCCGGGCTGCTGCGGCCAAGCCATGGATCTCCCTCGCGGTCGCCGACAGGTCGGCCCGATCGTAGCGGCCCGAGGTCCGAGAATCGGTTGGGTCTTCCGTCCCCGCGCTGGGTACAGTACGTACGCGCAACGGGCCTCTAGCTCAATTGGCAGAGCAGCGGACTTTTAATCCGCGGGTTGTGGGTTCGAGTCCCACGGGGCCCACTCGGGCCGGAATCCCTTACAGATAAAGGGATTCCGGCCCAATAACTAAGGCAGGAACGGCGCCGCTAAGAGCACCCTGTCAATGTCTTTGTCAATGGTAGAATCTGGGCATGTCGACGACGCGGCGGGATCCACGCGCAGAGCGTGGCCACGTCAGGACTCGAGGCGGATCGCACCAGGTCATCGTCTACGCCGGTGTGGATCCTGTGACGGGCAAGGAAGTCTTCGAGTCGGAGTCGACGCGTGATCCCAAGAAGATCCCCGCGATCCGGTCGAAGCTCCTGGCGAAGGTCGACAAGCAGCGAAACGCCTCCACCAGCGCCAGCCTGAGCTATCTCCGGGACGAGTGGCTCGAGGTGCACGAGATCGACTACTCGACCCGGGACAGCTATGTCGGCTACATCGCGCGGACGATCTAGCCAGCGATCGGCGACGTTTCGATCTCGAGGATCACTCCGCAGAACTTGGAGAAGTTCTACGCGCAGCTGCGCCGGTGCCGCGTCCGGTGTGATGGCAAGCCGTTCATCGAGCACAGAACCGCCGAGGACCACGAGTGCAGGGAAGTCATTCACCGCCGGAAGCCTGGCCGCCCGGCCAGGGACTGGATGGAACACCACGACTGCCTGCAGATGGGTTGCAAGGTGGTCGAGTGTCAGCCGCACGTCTGCAGTCCGATGGAGGCCTCGAGCGTCAGGCAGATCCACTGGATCCTGACCGGAGCCTTTGAGGCGGCGGTCCGATGGGAGTGGATCCAGTCGAACCCCCCTCGGGTCGCGAAGCGGCCTAAACAGCCGGCGCCGAAGCCGAAACCACCCACAGCCAAGCAGGCCGCGGAACTCATCACCGGCGCCTGGGCCGAAGATGAGGACTGGGGCACCCTCGTGTGGCTGGTGATGATCCTCGGTCCGCGCCGCGGCGAGACCATGGCGCTCCGAATCTGCGACATCCTCTTCGATGAGGCGGTAGCGAATCTCGAGAAGAGCTATGTCGTCCGCGGAGGCCGGAAGATCATCAAGGACACCAAGACCCACCAGGTGCGTCGGCCTGCCTTGGATCCGTACACACTCGAGCTCCTGGCCCACCACATTGAGGCCATCAACGAGAAGCGGCGGCAGCTCGGTCTTGAGCCAGATGATCAAGCATTCCTGTTCTCGTACGAGCCGGATCACCGTCAACCGCCCAACCCCGACGGCATCACCCATCGCTACGGCCGACTCTGCAAGCGACTCGGCATCACCAGTCACATGCACGCACTCCGCCACTACTCGGCGACCGAGCTGATCCGCGCCGGCATCGACGTGCGAACCGTTGCTGGACGGCTCGGCCATGGTGGGGGAGGCACGACGACTCTCCGCGTGTACGCGGCATGGGTTGCCGAGTCGGACAAGCGCGCCGCCGGTCTGCTGTCGGACCGCCTCCCGCATCCTCGGTAGCGAGCCGCGAAGGTGATCGACAAGTTCAACAATGGATCGTCCGCTCAGCGCGTGGTCCTGCACCTCTCCTTGCGCTTGCCCCGTCGCCCGCTATGACCGCTGACGCAGTCCCGCGGCGAGTTTCGCACACCGGGGCGCTGACGGATGCCCACGCGCCCCGGACCATCGGCATGCTCTGGTCGCAGACGGTCACCAGCGTGAATCCGTTGTCCAGCAGGCCGGAGATCACATCGTCCAGAGCATCAATCGAGGGCTGGCGGACGTCGTGCGGAACTCTACAATTGAGCAGCGACATTACACGCCAGCGAGGGGATTGGAATCAGTGAGTGTTCGCTCCGTTGATCCCGCCGGCGGCCCAATCCGGGTGGTGCTTTACACGCTGTGACGTTGCGACCGGTTGCGTCTACGTTCTAGGTCCGCCAGTGCGAGACGAAAACTTGGAAGAGCGAGGAGAAGAGTCGCCGCAACAAATTGAGGGATGCTGAAGAAAAGAAATGCAGTTCCTGGACCGAGGGTCGCAACCCAAACTGTGCCGAGAGCCTGGCCCACCGGGATTGAAAGCATCGCCGCGAACCTGTAAATCGCGTTGACTCGCCCAACTAATTCGTCGGGTGTGGCAAGTGCTTCTAAGGTGGCTGATGCTACGGCAAATACTGCTGTGAGGAAGCTGGTGATCGATATCAGGATGACCATGGCGGTGGGAGTTGGCATGACGGCGATTGATACCAGGCACCCGGCGTTTCCTGCTACACATGCCGAAAGCAACTTTTGAGTAGAGACACGTTTCGTAATCGCCGGAGCAGAGGCACTGCCAAGGACACCACACACACCCAATAGTGCCGCGATCAGTCCAATAGTCGAAGGTTGCACACCATTCGAATCGAGGACCACGACGGCCGCGGGCCAGAACGACGCGAAGTTGACAATAGATGTTATTACCAGTAGCAGTCTGAGCAACGGTGACTGGAAGGCGAATCTGAACCCGTCTGTTACTACTCGGATTGCAGGTGTCGACTTGGTGGATGGCCTACCGATTTTGTTGCGGATTCTGCTTACCGCAATTATCGCAACGATTGAAGCAACGATGTCGGCCGCCCATGGCAGGAGCTTGGATGCGTTATAGAGAAGACCTCCAACTGAATTCCCAAGAATCTGCGCAATGGATGACCGCACCATATTCTGGGATATAGCGCGGTCCCAGTTCTCCTGAGGCACTACAGCCCGAACTGCTGCGAGCTGTGCTGGCCCTATGGGCGCTGCGGCGACGCCAAGTAGGAATACGATCGCCACTAGCAACCAAGGCTCGAGATATTCAGTCGCAAAAGCCACCGTGAGCACGACGAGCAGAACGACTCGACTAGCTAAAGCGACGACAATCGTTGCCTTGCGCGAGACCCGATCGACTGCGGCCCCGGCAATCAAGAGGGTGCCGAGCGTGCCTATCGTCATGCACGCCACAACCAGTCCGGTCGCCTGCGCGCCAACGATCATGATCGACAAGAGTGGTAGGGCAACGGCAGTGGTATTCATGCCAAGGTCACGCGCTGCAAGGGCTGTCCACAGGCGCACAAAGTCCCGGTTCTTCCGAAGGCCCGGACGTGGTGGGGACATATACGCACGATACCTTGCGCATGTTTCCTTGCGCAAGTTATGTGATATATTCGGCTGGTGGAACACGAGCTTCACACGATCACTGATGCGAGAGCTCTTCGAGGGATGGCGCATCCCCTGCGGGAGCGACTGTTGGATGAGTTGTATGCCCGAGGACGGGCGCGCGCGGTGGACTTAGCGGACGCCATCGACGCGCCGGCCAACCAGGTGAGCTTCCATCTCCGCCAACTCGCTAAGTACGGATTCATCCGTGAGACAGAAGCCGGGCGAAACGACCGGCGAGACCGAGTGTGGGAACCGGTCAGTCGAGATGGGTTTACTGTCGCTGAGGAACTACGAGCCCAGCCTGCGGGTCAATCAGCGATCGACGCTGTGGTGCAACGCACGATCGCGCGACGGCAGGAGGAAATCCGACTCTTCTATTCGGAGAATCATCCTCCAGGAACATATTTGACCCGAGACGTACCAGTGCGTCTGACAGATGATGAAGCGAAGCGACTCGCCGACGACCTATACGATCATGCTCGGCGTATCAGCGAAGCCTCGCCTGAGGAAAGATCGGACGCAGAGTTACGCACGTACCTGGTGCGCGTGTACGTGTATCCGTATCCCGAGCAGGCCTCGTCACCTAGTGATGCATAGCCCGATCCCGCCGTCTCCGTGTCGTCAATAGTTAGGCGGCGACGCTCGCGGCTCCAACCTTGCAAGAAGGAATGGGGTTATGCCTAGGAACCAGCGTGTAGGCAGCCGAGGTCGCTGGGCGTTGCTCGGTCTGCCTACACCCCGGCTAAACGAAGGTCAGCAGCAATTGACCGACAGGGTGCTGCTTGCGATGCCGATGACCTCGTCGAGGGAGCCCTCTAGTTCGAGCTCTTGCAGGGCAAGGATCGCCTCGATGCCGACGTCCTCGGTGCCGAGGTCGTCAGCCATGTCCACGTGCTTGATTGTTACCACCTCAATCACTTCCTTGTGTCATCGTGCCCAGCCCTGATGCGGCTGGTCTATGGCGGATTGCCTGGGTGCCGGGGTGTAGACAGAGGTAAGTGCCTACACCCCGGCTTACGCAGGTCAGCAGCAGCTGACCGACAGGGTGCTGCTTGCGATGCCGATGACCTCGTCGAGGGAGCCCTCTAGTTCGAGCTCTTGCAGGGCGAGGATCGCCTCGATGCCGACGTCCTCGGTGCCGAGGTCGTCAGCCATGTCCACATGCTTCATCGTTACCATCTCAATCACCTCCTTCCACGAAATCCTGAGTGACCGGACGGCCTTCGTCCGGGAGAATTGGGGGGAGATCAAAGTTGGGACTGATCGCGCCGTCGGCTTGAGGGTCTAGCGCGCGCCGGAGGCGCTCTGCAAAGACCAGTACGCCAGCTGCTCCAGTCGCAAGGTCACATGACCGCCGCAGTAGGAACCGTCCCGGTACGTCGTACCCGCCATTGACTCCAGGGAGGGCGAACAACCTGAGCCGATCATTCAGGTCGACGGCATACTCCAGAAATGGTTCGGATCCAGAGACATAACAGTCGAGCAGTAAATCGCCTAGGCCGGCCAAGCCTTCTTCTAGCCTAGGCCAGAGGGAGTATCGACGGTTGACGGTACGTGCAAGTGCATCAGTCACGGAGATAGATATTTGAGGTTCGGGGAGCCATGGCGCAATCGCGCGCGTGGCACGGATAAGGCCCGCAGTTCCGTCAGCCCAGTTGACCAGTCTCGCCTCGACACCAGATGCGCGTCGCTTCGCCACATATATCTCGCCGTCAGACATCGTCACCTGCCGCAGAACCAGCGCCGTGAGGCGACTGATCGAGCCAATTAGGTCTGAGCCGCGAGGATGACGTGTGCGTGAAAGTGCGTGTGCAAGAAAGAACCCAGTACCAGCCAAACCATTCGCGAAGCCAATTTCATTGCCATCACCAGATTCGCGAACTAGCAGTCTTGTGAGCAGGCATTCGCTAGGTCGAGGGCAGCGGTAAGGTAGTCAGATTGGCCAGATTGGTCGTAAAAGTGCAAACAAGCAATACCCACTCCGGCCATCCCGGAGTAGACCGACGTGTCATCGGTACTTACTGCAGACATAGCGTGATCAAGCAAACGACTCGCCAGACTGGTCTCTCCGAGATCAAGTAAGGTCCATGAGATCCCCGCTGTCCCGCTATAGAGACCGCCCGGAACCAGCCTAAGATCATTTTCACGGACCTGACGTACAAAACGAGACCGGCCTTCTGGCGGACAACCACCCGAGTACGACAGTGCCGAGACAATTCCGGCACTTCCCCACGCAGCACAGATGTTATTCCGTTCGTACCCTTTCGGATCGACCGGCCACATCTGGTCGGACTCGAGCTCCAGATTCGCTAGCAGTCCGGCGCGTAGCCTTTGCACAAAGTCTGTCACGTCCGAGTCCGGTTGCGATCTGTGGTGGTTTCTGGGCAGCGCTTTGGCGATGGGATGGTCCGCGAACGAGCCCAGAACTGAGCATTCGAGTTCACGTAGTGTCAGTTCTCCGCGGGTACCAGCCTCCAAAGCTTCCTGCACTCGCGATGATGCGCCGAGGTCGCGTAAAGCATTACCCGTAACCATCCAGAACGCGGGATAATCGAGTTCCGCCAGTTGCGTGACTGGATAGATGGTGGCGGCAAGCAGATATGACATCGCGACCGGATCGATAGGACCGTCATACGCCGGCTCGGCCGGTGGAACACGTCGGAATCCGCGGGTGCCATCTGGGACAAAGTCGGCGCCCATTCTCCACATCTCGGCGCTTTCGAAGTCGATCAACCGAAGCTGGACGCCTTCGATGGTATCGTCCCGCTGGATCATCACATTTCTTGTCGATATATCAGGATACCGAATGCTGTGCTCTTCGAGCACCTTAAACAAATCAAAGATTTGACGCCATACATGGAAGACCTCACTGAGGTACCTCCGACCGTCGTGGTAGTCCTCGCGTTGACGCTGATTCAACGGACTCGTAACGGCGACCTCGACAGCGAGGTCCCGTCCGCCAACAAGCTCCTCGACCAAGAAGGTGTTTCCGCCCTGATGAAACAGCTCGTATGGCTCTGGCGCCACATCTGACCCCTTCAATGCTGAGAGGATCCCGAACTCAGCTTCCGCCCGGTCTGCTGCGTCACGCCCATGCCGATCAATCGCAACACGTCGGCGTCCCTCCTTAATCAATACGCGCTCACCGGTGGTGAGGTCCGTAGCCAGGTAGATGCCACCAGTCGATGAGAAATGAAGCGGCCTTTGGACCTCGTAACGGCAGTCCGGGCCGATCGCAAGGCCCCCCTTGGGGCCTACGGAAATTCCGGCTCTCGATGGGCTGGGTGCATACGGCCTACGACTGTCAATCCTGTATTCGCCTGAAGACGGATCCAGTATGAAATGCTGCAGAGTGCCGTCGGGCCGCACGGTGGGTTCGCCCCTGAATCCACCGTATCGAGTGAAAAGGCAGTGCGATCCCAAAACGGGGCGATCGGTAAGTATGTATGGCCCCTCAAACTCGTGAAGGGTGCTTGAGAGCCGACCCGCGATGCTGCCATAGGTATCCGAGGATGGGTAGATAGTAATAAATTTTCCTGAGCCACTTCGTGGCCATGCCTTGCCGTTGACATTTAAGAGAAGGCGCTCGTCCTTCACGAACTTGAACGTTGTGTCGAACTCCCTGCAGACTTCAGCAACTCTCTGCAGAACCTGCACCGCATCCGCCGGCACGGCCGAAACGTGTAGCTTCCATCCCTGCTCTGGAGGTGCCTCACCGAAGGACACCTGATCATAAATGTTGGGCCCGCTATGGGGGTGCAGATCCATAGCAAGAAGAGCTCTGCGGAATTCGCATGAAGTTTTGTATTCTGAAAACGGAAGATAGAAGTTCGAGTCTGGAAGACTGTAGATTGTATATAGGTCAGATCCTTCGACGTTCAAGATCATCACTTCCTCTCCGGTGTAGAAGTATTCCGACTAGACCACCGTTGTGACGACATTGTGTGACCTGTGCCTTCGTCAGAATCGGACAGTGGTTTGCTCGTGTCCATGTCTTCCGGAGTCGATGAAGCCGCGAGATATGCACCCGTGGGACTGGGTCCATAGGCTGGACTATTTCGTGCCAATGGCACGCGCGCTGTCAGGTATGGGCTGATTCTATTTCGGTAGAGAGAAAGGGCCGATCCAATGGCCATGTGCATGTCTAGATACTGGTAGGTCGCGAGGCGTCCGCCGAATAGAACGTTGTTCTTCTTGGTTTCCAGATTGGCGAGTGTGCGGTATTGATCTAACCGCCTCCTATCCCCGGGTGTACCGATCGGGTAGTAGGGCTCGTCCTTTCTCTCCGCGAACCTGGAGTACTCGCGCGCAACTACTGTCGCATCCCTCGCATATGGACGTTCCGGGTGTAAGTGACGAAACTCATGCGTTCGCGTATACGGAACCTCCAGGTCGGCGTAATTGAGAACCGACGCCCCCTGATAATCGCCGATTGAATGCGTTTCGAACTGAAGGTCAATTGTCCGCCAGCCAAGGTTTCCGGCGCAGTAGTCGAAGTACTGATCAATTGGTCCGGTGTAAACTGTTGGTGTACCCGAGTGAAGTAGGTGACGAACGTCGAAATAGTCCACTCCGGTAAATGCCGTGATCAGGTGGTTGGATGCCATTCGAGTTGTCCATTCCTGGTACCCGGACACTGGCAGGCCCTGATGGCAGTCGTCAAAGTAGTCGTTGCGCAGATCGAATCGGACAGGAATGCGAGCTATGACTGATGCTGGCAGAGTCCGTGGATCGGTCTGCCATTGCTTGTGTGTGTATCCTCGAATCAAGGCTTCATAGATCTCGGCGCCAATGGTTCGAATAGCTCTGGATTCGAAGCTCTCCGGCCCCGTGGGGGGTGATGAGTTTCCTGTGCATTGTGCAATGTAGTTGCGTGCGTCGGTGGGGTTTAGATACTTCCCTGCAAATTCGGAAATTGTCTGAAGGTTCACTGGGACCGGAAACAGTTGTCCGTCCCGCACGGTGTACACTTTATGTCGATAGTCGGTAAATTGTGTGAAGTTCTGAACGTATGACCAGATGCCATCGTTGGAGGTATGGAATATGTGAGTTCCGTATCTGTGAACTTCGATTCCGGTTTTGGGATCGATATCCGAGAACGAATTGCCGCCAATGTGACTTCGGCGCTCGATGATGACGACTCGCATATTGAGGCAGTGACTTACCCGTTCAGCGATCGTTAGCCCGAATAGTCCTGCTCCCACTACGACCAAGTCAGCGGCATCGAGTGCTGTCATGTCGTTGGTGTCATTCGGCTGCTGAATCACGTCGTATACATTTCTGGGTTTGGCCCTGTGGGCACATTGATATGCGAGCTGATGATTGTTGCGATGTCTTCCGGCTGCGCCCATTTGAGGTCGCTGCGCTTATGCCTGGATCGAATCGACAGGCAGGAGTCGATATGTCGGGCGACGATGTGTGTACTGGTGTCTGCGCCGATTAGGCGAAGGTTCGGGAGACCCAACTGGTGGAAGAATTGTGCGTGAAAACTTTCAACTGGATTCTCCTGGCTGGTGAAAATGACTCCGGGGAGACCATTCTCTGCAAGGAGGGTAAGCGAGTTGAGGCTGGATCCAGCGAGAACTGTGTCAGCCGCCGCGTAGTACAGGTCCGCTAGAGGCGTGATGCCAACCCAGCCTATGCTAGCGTCATCTGTGACATCCGGGATGGCACTTTGCATGCTGGGGTGGACGAGTACGTAGAGGCGTGCACGGCGGTCGGCTCTCAGCCTCCATGCCTCTATGTACAGGCGGGTCGCATTGATGACGTCCGCTCGTTTGAATGGTGCGATGGATCCGAGAGTGAGAACGGCAACTTTTTCGGAGTCCGGAATCTCAAGTTGATTCCGAGCATCATGTTTGGATGTGTTGAGAAGTCGGCTCATTGGCCCGACGAAGTGTATGCGCAAGGGGTCGATATCTGCCGGTGGAGTATGTGCGGCTTCGAAGTCGACTATGACAACTGCATCCGCATGAACTAGTGGCATATCGTGCTGCGGTGCACCGAGGTCGTTGTAGAACCAGTGTGTTATATACAGGCAAGGTATCTGGAGTTTGTTGCACAGAAGTGGCGCGAAGACGATCTCGTCAGCCACGACGAAGTCGGGCCGGTCTTCAATGAGTAGGTCGAGTACTCGGAGCATTGCTGATCTGCTGAAATCTGACTCATCCGAAATCCCCAGGTCGTCACACGGGGTTGATTGTAATTCAAAGTACTCAAGACCCGTTCCATATGAAGCTATAGATACTTGAAGTTGTGGATCGAGTCGCTTTAGCGAGCGCAGTATTGGAAGGTCCGTAGCTGCGTGTCCGTAGCCATGGCCCCTAACGAGATATCGAATCCGCTGCATCTCACACGCACCCCCTCGGGGCGGATATGGATGAACCCGATCACGAAGGACTGTCGTCCGATGGGAGGGTTCCCGCCGCCCCTGACTGTTGCCTAGATTCGTGACCATACATCAGCACCGTAAGGTGCGCAAGACAACGTGCGCAGCATAGCGTGCGGGATGCGGTCCGCGGAGGATTGCTTGGCTAGTGGCTGAGAGATGCCCGAGTCAGAGAAGACGGCATGGGCCTTAGAACGCACCGACCCTCAAGCCAGGACGATGCACGCGCAGAGTGCTGGCCAGACCTGTGGGCCGGTCGGCGCCGGCGGAACCGGCACCCTTGACCTACGAGAGGCAATCCGACAGCGTTCGAAGCAGGACCAGTTGTCGTGGTTCACTCATCCCAGTTCGTGCCGGCCAGTTGAGGGC
>CAVUZU010000002.1:0-885577 GCA_963746025.1 uncultured Actinomycetota bacterium | reverse complement strand
GATCTGATCACCCGCCTCGGCGGACTGATCGGGCTGTCCATGCCCAACTTCTGGATCGCCCTGATCGCACTGCTGATCACGTCGACCTTCTTCTTCTGGGTGCCGTCGGTGACCTGGATCCCGATCTGGACCGACCCGCTCGGAAACCTGGTGCAGATGGCGATCCCGTCGTTCGCGGTGTCGCTCTACCTGCTCGCGGCGGTGATGCGGATGACCCGGACCAGTGTGCTGGACGTGCTCCGGGAGGATTATGTCCGGACGGCCCGGGCCAAGGGCGCCCCGCTGCACCAGGTGATCACCCGGCACGCAGTCCGCAACGCCCTGATCCCGGTGATCACCCTGGTCGGCGCACAGGTCGGCAACCTGATGGGCGGCGCCACGGTGATCGAAGTGATCTTCGGGCTGCCCGGGGTCGGCAACACCCTGGTCCAGGCCACCTACAACCGCGACTACCCGGTGGTCCAGGTCACCGCCGTCTTCCTGGCCACGGTGTTCGTGCTGATCAACCTGGCGGTCGACCTGGTGTACGGATTTCTCGACCCACGAATCGAGCGACGATGACTGCCTCGACGGATCCCACGACCTCCGCGCCCGCCCCGGCGACGATCACTGCACCGCAGTGGATCGCCCGGCTGGACGAGTTGCGCCGCAACCCGCTCGGCATGGCCGGCGCGGTGATCCTGCTGCTCACTGTGCTGTGCGCCGTACTGGGTCCGCTGCTGTGGCGGATCGAGTATTCGGCCCAGGACCTCGGTCGGCTGCTGGCCCCCGGCGGCGGCACCCCGATGGGCACCGACCAGCTCGGCCGGGATGTGCTGTCCCGGGTGATCCACGGGGCCCAGGTGTCGCTCCAGGTCGGCGCCGTCTCGGTCGCGATCGCGCTGGTCGGCGGACTGATCATCGGCATCTCGTCGGCGTACTTCGGCGGCGTGCTGGATCTCATCCTGATGCGGATCACCGACATCATGTTCGCCGTACCCGGGCTGGTGCTGGCGATCTTGATCGCCGGCCTGCTCGGGCCGAGCCGGACCAACGCCATGATCGCGATCGGGATCGTCTACCTCCCGGCGTTCGCCCGGGTGATCCGCGGCTCGTCGCTGTCGGTGATGGCACTTCCGTTCGTCGAGGCCGCCCGGGCGCTCGGGGTGTCCCAACTCGGGATCATGACCCGGCACGTGCTGCGCAACGTGCTCGGGCCGGTGATCGTCCTGTGCACGATCTATCTCTCCTCCGCCATCCTGACCGAGGCGGCACTGAGCTTCCTCGGCCTCGGCACCCAGCCGCCGGAGCCGTCCTGGGGCAGCATGCTCAAGGATTCGATGGCCTACATGCAGATCGCGCCATGGCTGGCCGTCTTCCCCGGCCTGGCGATCATGGTCGTCGTGCTCGGCCTGAACTTCCTCGGCGACGGCCTGCGCGACGTCCTGGATCCGAGGATGCGCGATGCCAACTGAGACCGATCGGATGATCACGGTGCGCGGCGCCGAGCCCACCGACGCGGCCCGGGTCGCGGTGCTGCTGACCCAACTCGGGGCACCCGGCGTCGACGAGGCAGAGGCTCGGCGGCGGTTGGGCCGGGGCGAGGAGCGGGTGCTGGTCGCGGTCGACTCCGATCAGGTGGTGATCGGGTTGGTCGCCCTGAAGCAGGAGCTGTGCCTCGGGCACGCCGAGCCGCTGGTCCGGATCACCGCCCTGGTGTCGGATTCCGAGCGCCGTCGCAGCGGCGCCGCCCGGGCCTTGATCACGGCGGTGAAGGAGCAAGCCCGGCAGGTCGGTTGCTCCGGGATCGAGCTCACCTGCGGGCTGACGCCGGAGCGGGCGACCGCGCACCGGTTCTATCCGGCCGAGGGTTTCGCGGTGACGTCGCACCGCTACTGGTGGCCCAATGAGCTTCGCGAACCGAACGGAGCGGCGACATGAGCGAACCCGTGCTGGAGGTCCGGGACCTGGTGACCGAGTTCCGGCTGCGCAGTGGCACCCGTCGCGTCGTCGACGGCATCGACCTGACCATCGGCGGCGGTCGGACCCTGTGCCTGGTCGGCGAATCCGGCTCGGGCAAGAGCCAGACAGCACTGTCGATCATGGGGCTGATCGATCCGCCGGGGTACGTCGCCGCCGGCAGCTCGGTCCACTATCGCGGCCGCGAATTGACCGCGCTGTCGGAGTCGGCGCTGCGGCAGATGCGCGGCAACGAGATCTCGATGATCTTCCAGGAGCCGATGTCGTCGCTCAATCCGTCGCACCGGGTCGGCGCCCAGATCGCCGAGGCCGTGCTGCTGCATCGCAGGGTCAGCAAGGCGCAGGCGATGGAACGGGCGGTGGAGATGCTCGCCCTGGTCGGCGTTCCGGACCCGGACCGGCGGGCGCAGAGCTTCCCGCATCAGCTGTCCGGCGGGTTGCGGCAGCGGGTGATGATCGCGATGGCACTCAGCTGCGACCCGCGGCTGTTGATCGCCGACGAGCCGACGACCGCGCTGGACGTGACGATCCAGGCCCAGATCCTCGACCTGATGCGGGAGCTGAAGGAGCGGCTCGGGATGTCGATCCTGTTGATCACCCATGATCTTGGCGTCGTCGCCGAGATGGCCGACGACGTGGCGGTGATGTACGCCGGCCGGATCGTGGAGTACGGCAGCGTCGCGGACACGTTCGACCGGCCGAAACATCCGTACACCCGGGCCCTGCTCGACTCGATCCCCGTCCTCGGGATGCGCTCCGACCAACGCCTCACGGTGATCCCCGGCACCGTGCCAAGCCCGCGCCAATGGCCGATCGGCTGCCGGTTCGCCGACCGGTGCGACTTCGCCTTCGACCCGTGCGGAAGCGAGTATCCGCCGCTGGAACCGGTCGGTGATCAACAGGCGTCCTGTTGGCTGCACGACGAGCGCTACGCGACTTCGACGGGGCGGCGATGACCGATCCGATCCTGACCGCGAGCGGGCTGAAGACGTACTTCCCGGCCGGTGGATCGCTGTCCGGCCGCCGTGGGCAGTTCGTCCGGGCGGTCGACGGCGTCGATCTGGAGATCAGTCCCGGCGAGACCCTCGGCCTGGTCGGCGAGTCCGGCTGCGGCAAGTCGACGCTGGCCCGCACCATGCTGCGGCTCGTCGATCCGACCGAGGGCAGTGTCACGTTCGACGGGATCGAGCTGGCCGGGCTCGGCGGCCGCCGGCTGAAACGGCTCCGCCGCGACCTGCAGATGATCTTCCAGGATCCGGTGGGGTCGCTCAATCCGCGGCTCAAGGTCGGCGAGATCATCGCCGAAGGACTGGCCGTGCACAAGATCGTTCCGCGGTCCGAGCGACGCCAGGCGATCTTGGAGGTGCTCGAGCGGGTCGGCCTGACCGCGGACGCGATCAATCGCTATCCGCACGAATTCTCCGGCGGGCAGCGACAGCGGATCGGCATCGCCCGGGCCCTGGTGCTCAAGCCGCGGCTGGTGATCGCCGACGAACCCGTGTCGGCGCTGGACGTGTCGATCCAGTCCCAGGTGCTGAATCTGCTCGTCGACCTGCGCACCGAGTTCGGCCTGACCTATGTCTTCGTCGCGCACAACCTGGCCGTGGTCGGCTACATCAGCGATCGGATCGCGGTGATGTATCTCGGTCGGGTGGTCGAATTGGCCACGTCTGAACAGCTTTTCGCCGGGCCGTTGCACCCGTACACCGTGGCGTTGATGTCGGCCATCCCGACGCCGAAGGCCGGGCAACGCCGGCAGCGGATCATCCTCACCGGCGACGTGCCGAGCCCGATCTCGCCGCCGTCCGGCTGCCGCTTCCGGACCCGCTGCCCGGCGGCCCAGGAGATCTGTGCCAGCGAGGATCCGCCGCTGATCGGCCGCCCCGACGGTCATCTCGTCGCCTGTCATTTCCCCGGCGTGCTGGAGCCGCCGGACGATCTTGATCAACAACCTCCGGAGGAACAGAACCGTGCTGCTCGGCCACGTGAGCAATGAGCTGTATCAAGCGCTGCACGATGTCGCCGTGGAGATCACCGACGACACCGGTGCCTATGTCACCACCACCCGCTCCACCGCCTCTGGCGCGATCCACGCGGACGTCGCACCGGGGACCTATCGGATGATCTTGGCCCGGGACGGCTACGGACCGAAGCGGAGCCGGGTGATCAGCGGACAGCCGGCCATGATCAGGATGCTGTCCGACACCCTGTACGGCTACGTCTGGCCGAAGTGGTCGGTCGCCGGTGACACCGCCGAGTTGCGGATCCATTCGCCCGAGCCGTACCGCGCCACCCTCTGGCGGTACGGCTATCGGCGGGAACCGGTCGGCCTGCTCGGCTGGTTCGACGAGCACGGGCCACAGGCGATGCGGCAGGTGCTGCCCGATCATGATCTTGCCCGCGACGGCGCCGGATTCAACGGCACCGGGTTCACCAGTCCCGGGCACGTTCGCCGGCTGACCGCACCGGACCGCTCCGGCCTGTACTACGTCCAGGTCGAGGCGCCCTCCGGCCGGTACACGTCATTTCCTTGGATCGTCGCCCCCGCTCGTCCCGCGGCCGACATCGCCGTCCTGGCCGGCACCAACAACTGGAATGCCTACAACCGGTTCGGCGGCCGGAGCAACTACATCAACGAGGCCGGACTCCCGGCGACGCCGGTGGTCAGCGCCCGGCAGGACCTGCCCCGGTACGTGATCGGCAACAAGATCAGCCAGACTGCGCCGAACGACGCCTACCCACCGCTGTCGTTCGACCGACCCGACCTGGAGTGCGCCGTCGGCCCGGACGAGGAGGTCGGCGACCCGCTGGCCGGACGGATCTCCGGCACGCTGGCGCCGGGCTTCTGGCGACTGCTCGGCTGGCTGGAGCGGGAGAACTGGCCGCACGACGTGTACGCCGATCATCAGCTGCACTCCGGGGAGCTCGATCTCGATCGCTACCGGGTGTTGATCATGGAATGCCATCCGGAATACTGGTCCCGCGAGATGTACGCCAAGACCAAGGACTGGGTCGACCGGGGTGGTCGGCTCGCCTATCTCGGCGGCAACGGAATCGACTGCGAGGTCGTCTTCGACGACACGGGCGGCGCGGCCACCTATCTGACCCAGCAGCCCGATCGAGACGATCCCACCGAGGCCCAGCTGGAGAGTCGCTTCCAGAAGAGCCATCGGCCGCAGGCCGAGTTGCTCGGCGTCACTTTCACCCATCCCGGCGAGGGCACCGGCGCCCCCTATCGGGTGATCGATCCAGATCACTGGGCTTTCGCCGGATCCGGCCTGCGGCGGGGTGATCTGATCGGCCTGACCAGCCTGAGCGAAAGGATCCCCGGCGGCGCCTCCGGTCACGAGACCGACAAGATCACCAAGAGTGCGCCGGCCGACGTCGAGTTGCTGGCCAAGGGGACGAATCCCGACGACGGCGGTGCCGACCTGATCCTGCGGCAGCTGCCGAGCGGCGGGGCGGTCTACTCGGCCGGCTCGATGACCTACATCCCCAGCCTGCTGGTCGACGAACCCCTGTCCCGGCTGACCAATACGGTGCTCCGGCGGTTCACGGAGGGAGCGGAATGATCATCCAACCCGACGCAGTGGACTGGGACCGGCCCGGCGCGACCCATGTCCGGCTGTCCTTCGGCCTGGACGGCAGCTGGGGATCCTCCCTGGTGCCGCTGACCGTGATCAACCCGAGTCGGAGTCCCACGCCCCCTGAGCCCAATTCCACGCCCCCTGAGCCCAATTCCACGCCCCCTGAGCCCAATTCCACGCCCCCTGAGCCTGTCGAAGGGCGCACAGTCGCGATCTTCGGCGGCACCCACGGCAACGAGTACGAGAGCCAGGTCGCCCTGACCCGGCTCTGCGCTGATCTCGACCCCGACCAGCTGACCGGTCGGGTGATCATCATGCCGCGGCTGAGCGAAGACGCCTGCCGGCACGGCACCCGGGCCGCCGTCGAGGACGGCGTCAATATGAACCGGGCGTTCCCCGGCGACCCGAACGGCACGCTCTCGTACCGGATCGCGCACTTCGTCTCGTCGCTGATCATCCCGCAGGCCCAGGTGATCCTTGACCTGCACGCCGGCGGCCGAGAGTGCGCGTACGCCTTGTGCACCTCGCTGCATCCGCTGCCGGATCCGGCGCGGTTCGACCAGGCGCTGGAACTGGCGTCGCTGTTCGCGACCCCGTACGTCTTCATCTATTCACGGCAGCTGGCCACCGGATTGCTCACCGACTACGCCGAGGACCAGGGCAAGCTCGCCATCGGCGGCGAATTCGGCGGCGGCGAGACCGTCAGCCCGACCGGTGTCGCGCACGTCTACCAGGGCGTGATCAACGTGCTGCGCCGCCAGGGCATCCTGCCCGGCGAACCCGAACCGATCCTCGGTCGGCAACCCGGCGCGAACCGGATCGTCCGGGCCGACGATCTGCGCGACTACGTGCCGGCCCCGGGCGCGGGCCTCTGGGAGCCGGTCGTGCCGCTCGGCAGCGACGTCCGGTCCGGGCAGCTGCTGGGACGCCTGTACGATGTCGATCATCACCCGGCCAGGTTCGAACCGATCCGCGCCCACCGTGACGGTGTCTTGATCGCCTGCTACCAGCGCGCGGTCTGCGAAACGGGACGAACGATCGTAGTTCTAGGAGATCCCGTCCCCCGATGACGATCACCAGCCAGCGCCAGATGTGGGCCTACCAACTCGAACGACCCGGCCATCTGGTCCGGCGCGACGTCCCGGTCGAGGTCGATCCGGAGCCCGGCGAGGTGCTCGTCCGGGTCGAGGCCGGCGGGATCTGCGGCAGCGACCTGCCCAAGTTCCTCACCGGGCAACGGTTCTCGCCGCGCGACCAGGCCGGTCCCGGGTTCCCGATGCACGAGATCGCCGGCACCGTGGTGCGCAGCGAGGATCCGCGCTTCCAGCCGGGCGACACCGTCTGCGGCTGCATGCCGGGACAGCGCGGCCTGGCCGAACTGGTCCGGGTGCCGGCCGACACCGTCGTGCCGGTGCCGGACGGACTGTCGCTGCGCGAGTCCGTGGTGGTCCAGCCACTGTCGACCGTGATGTACGCCCTCGACCGGCTGCCCGACGTCCGCGGCAAGTCCGCCGCGGTGATCGGCCTCGGCCCGATCGGCCTGCTGTTCACCCACGTGCTGCACCAGCGCGGCGCCCGGGTGACCGGGATCGATCCGGTCGACCGCTCTTCCGTCGCCTCGACCTTCGGGGTCGACGAGCTCTTCGTCGGCAGCGTCGCCGACTGGGTCGACGGGGCGGGCGAGCCGGCCGAGATCGTGATCGAGGCGGTCGGCCACCAGACCGAGACCATCCCGCAGGCGATCCGGACCACCGCCCTGCTCGGACATCTGTACGCCTTCGGGGTGCCCGATGATCTCGACTACACGCTGCCCTTCCGCGAGGCCTTCGACCGCGCGATCACGCTCTATCTCGGGATCACCCAGGACTGGAACGGCGCCCTGATCAAGGCCGCGGCCTACCTCTCCGAGCACCGTGACCTGCTGCCGACCATGATCACCCACGTGCTCGGCCCCGACGCCGTCAACGACGCCTACACCCTGTGCGCCGGCGCCGCCCCGGACCGCCTCAAGGTGATCATCGACCTGGCCAGTGACCACACCTGAGTCGATCTCTCAGAGGCGTACAGAGGCTCGGGTGTTCGTTCCCTGAGCCTGTCGGAGGGCCGGCCCGATCAGCGCTCGACGGTGTCCAAGATCACCCGCAGCCCCGCCCGTTCCGGGCGGACGTGCGGACCGTCGGGGTTGCCCCAACCGCGTTCAGCGGCAGGCGCGACGAGGGCAGCTTGGTCGACCGTGATCCCGGACCCGGGTTGATCACCGAGCACGATCCCGCCGTCGGCGATCACCTGGTCGACGCCGATGCCTCGACCATGCTGCAGGTGCTGGACCTCGGTGGTGAGGTGATTGGGCACCGTGGCCGCCGCGGCAGCGACGGCCGGGTTGGAGCCGTGGCCGACGATGCTGATCGGAAGATCATGGAAGGCCGCGGCGTGGGAGAGCCGGAGGAAGTGGCTGATCCCCCAGACCGCGCCGGTCTGCACGATGTCGGGCGCGCCGGCGTCGAACAGGGTGCGGAACTGGTCCAGCCCGGTCAGGTTCTCACCCGTCGCGACGGCCGCCCGGATCGCGGCCGAGAGGCGGGCGTGACCGGCGCCATCCCAACGCCGTAAGGGTTCCTCGACCCAGATCAGGTCATGCCGCTGCTCGAGTACGGCCAGATAGCGGACGGCCTGCTTGAGCTGCCAGGACTCGTTGGCGTCGATCATCAGCCCCGGACGGGTGGAGCCGGCCGAGAGCGCATCGGAGACCACCCCGAGCCGGCGCAGGTCGGCCTCCAGGTCGAGACCGCCCTTCAGCTTGCCCGAGACGAAGCCGCGCTCGGCGAAGCCGGCGTAGAAGGCGTGCAGTTGATCATCGTCCAGCGCGATGTCCAACCCGGAGGCGTAGCCGGGGACGAACCGGTCCCGGGCCCCGAGCAGCCGCCACAACGGCTCACCGGCGGCCTTCGCCTTCAGGTCCCACAGGGCGGCGTCGAGGGTCGCGATGCCGCCGTACGTCGGGCCGGCGTGACCGGACTTGAAGACCTGCGCCAGCATCCGGTCGTACAGGGCCGACACGGATCGCGGATCCTGATCGACGATCGCCGGGAACACCCGGTCGAGGTCGGCGTGGGACCCCAGCCCGATGCCCTCGATCCCCTGGTCCGTCTCGACGATCACGATCGGCACCGCCGTGACCGCGTCGTCGATGAAGCCGTTGGCGTCGCCGATCGACCGCCCCCAGGTCTGGGTCGTGGTCAGCGTCCGGTAGCCGGTGATCTTCATGAATGCCTCACTGGGTCGGGAGTCGAGCCGTAACCGTCGACTCCAAGTCTGACAAGCCGTGATCGAGACGACGTCAGCAGGGCGGTGCCGCCGCCGTGGCGTACGGTCGCGTCGAGGGAGACGACCTCGCGACCTTGATCGGAGACGTCTTAGCTGAGCAGGCCCGCGAGCCGACCAGTCCGTTCGGCCACCAACGCCGGCTGCTCCACGGCGTCGTAGACCGTGCCGTGCGCGACCACCGTGCTGCCGCCCCAGGA
This sequence comes from uncultured Actinomycetota bacterium, assembly GCA_963746025.1. Lineage (GTDB taxonomy): Bacteria > Actinomycetota > Actinomycetes > Propionibacteriales > Propionibacteriaceae > Microlunatus. The sequence goes on along the minus strand of CAVUZU010000002.1, from coordinate 876,510 downwards.
TTCGGTCAGCAGCTCGGTGATCATGGTCCGGTCGGCCGGTCCGGCTGCACGGACCCGCAGCTCTCCGGCGATTGGCACGTCGTCGAGGCGGCCGCCAGTAGCCGGAGTGACTGTTCGAGATCCTGCACGGTGACCAGCGGCGCGCCGAACCTCCGGCGGTCAGCCGTCGAGGCGTCAGTCCAGTCGTAGGTCAGGGTGACCCGAGTGCCGCCCGGGGCCGGCGCCAGGTCGTACCGCCAGATCCAGCCGAGCGGCTCACCGCCCTCCGTGGCCGTCGTCCAGCCGATCCGGTACGGCGGCTCGCAGACGGTGACGTGGTTGTCCGACCGATAGCGCTCGACCTGCTCACCGTCGCGGTAAGTCATCGCCATCGTGAACACCTGGCCGACCCGGACCAGCCGGGCGGGATCGACCGGCGCGCCGACCATGCCCGAAGCGTCGAAATCGCGGTGGGACCCGGGCTCGGCCAGCAGTTCGAAGATCCGTTCGGCCGAGGCGGCGAGCACGAGGCTCGCCCGATACTGCGTCGTCACCGCCCCAGTCCACCTTGCCGGGCTCGCCGACCCGTCACATCCGCTCCGACACGCCGGGAAAACGGCCGCGGATGTGACGGGTCGGCGGATTGGGGGTTGACGGTTCCGGGAGGGGTGGGTCAGCATGTAACCGGTTGCATGGCGGTCGGAGTTGTGCGGTCGAGGGTGCGGACGGGGGTGATGGCGTGGGGACGATCTACGACGTGGCCCGGCTGGCCGGGGTCTCCACCGCGACCGTCTCCCGGTACCTCAACGGCTCGCCGCGGGTCCGGCCCGAGACGGCCGAACGGATCCGGCAGGCGATCGAGGAGACCGGGTTCGTGCTCAATACTGCGGCCCGCTCGCTGACCACCAAGCGCACCGGGCTGATCGGGTTCGTCACCTCGGACCTGATGAACCCGTTCACGACCGAGTTGGCCCAGGCCATGACGCTGGAGGCCCGGTCGGCCGGGCTGAGCCTGCTGACCGCCGTCACGTTCGGTGATCAGGACACGTTCGTCACGACGATCACCGAGTTGCGCCGGCACCAGGTCGACGGGGTGATCGCCACGCCGCCGGAGACCCCGGCGATCGTGGTTGCGTTGCGGGCGCTGGCCCGCAGCGGCGTCGCCGTGGTGACCATCGGCATCACCGTCGACGACGCGCCGGTGGACTTCGCCAGCGTGGACACGTATCGCGGCGGCCGGCTCGCGGTCGAGCACCTGACCGCACTCGGCCACCGACGGGTTGCGTTGATCACCGGTGCGCCTGAGGGTGCCGTCGCGGGCAGCCGGTATCGCGCCTACCACGAGGTGCTCGCGGAGGCCGGGGTGCCGATCGACCGCGAGTTGATCATCGCCACCACCCTTGATCGGGAAGGCGGGGCGGCCGCGGCCGACCGGCTGCTCGACCTCGAACGGCCACCGACGGCGATCTTCGCCGTCAACGACGTGCTGGCCCTCGGCGTGATCCAGCAATGTCATGCCCGCGGGCTCCGGGTGCCGGGCGACGTCTCGGTCGTCGGCTTCGACGACATCGCCATGGCCTCGCACGCCTCTCCCCCGCTGACCACCGTCGCCCAACCACGCACCGAGCTCGGCCGCATCGCCGCAACCCTGCTGATCGACCGACTCGCGCAGCCCGACGCCGCACCACGGGAGGTCCGAATGGACTGCTCGCTGGTGCTGCGCTCCTCCACCGCTCCACTCGACTGAACAACGACCGTTCAGGAGGTGATCGCTTCATGATCACATCACGCCGTACCTTCCTTGCCGGTGCCGCGGCCACGACAGCCGGTCTGGCCGGCTGTGCCTCGCCACGCAGCAGCACCAACCTGTCCGTCCTGGTCAACCACACCAACCAGGAGGCCGCGCTGTTCCAAGATCAGATCGACGGCTTCGCGGCCACCAGACCCGGGGTCCAGATCCGGGTGCAAAACATCAGCGGTGCACAGTTCTACACCAAGCTACGCACCGTCTCGGTCACCCGGGACCTGCCCGACGTCTGGTACGCCCGCACACTGGACACCGCCTTCAACGTGGCCAACGGCTGGCAGCTTCCGTTGGACGACCGGCTGGCCGCCGATCGGGACCGGGTCGCCGTCGACGACTTCTGGCCGGCGCAGCTGCGCCAGATGTCGATCGAGGGCCGGCTCTACTCGCTGCCGTACGACTTCTCCTGCTACGCGATCTACGTCAACACGACGATGTTCGACGAGCTCGGGCTGCCCCGACCCGATGACGAGAGCTGGACCTGGACCGACCTGTTCGACCTCGCGTCGGCGTTCAAGCGGGTCGAGGGCGGCCGGCAGGACCGCTGGGGCATCTACTTCTCGCTCGGCAGTTGGTTGTTCGACGGCGTCTTCCGTTCCAACGGCGGCGCCCTGTTCGGCGACGACGGCCGGACCGTCGAGGTCGGCTCGGCCGAGAACATCGAGACGATCCGGCAGTTCTACGCCCAACTGGACAACGGGAACGCCGCCCAACCGCAGACCCTCGGTGCCGCTGTCGACCCGTTCGTCTCCGGACTGGTCGCGATGGCGATCAACGGCTCCTGGGCGACCAAGCAGACCCGTGATCAGATCGGTGACCGGTTCGAATGGGACGTGCTGAAGCTCCCTCGCGGCAGCACCGGCCGGCGCGAGATCGCCGCCGCCGGCGGCGCCTGGGGCATCTCGACCGACTCGGCCAACCCCGATCTCGCCTGGGAGTTGATCACCTACCTCAGTGATCGGGACCGGCTGAACACCTTCGTCTCCGAGCCACTGCGCGGCATCCCCGGCCGGATCAGTGCGGCGGCCGACGAGGCCGCCTTGGCCGCCGAGAGCAGGCAGCCACCGACGAACTTCCACATCCTCAGCGAACAGTTCCTGACCGATGCGTACGAGATCAGCTGGCCGGCCTTCTGGTCGGAATACGAAACCATCTGGAACAACCGCTCGACGGCGCTCAACTCCGGCGCAGAACCTGCGGACATCCTGCCGCAGATCCAGCAGGACGCCCAGGCCGCCGCCACCCGCTTCGCCGTCGCTGCGGGCGGGAGATGATCATGACTAGTTCGAAAAGAGATGCCACTGAGCCCGGTGCGGCAGGGAGAGCGATTGCCGCACTATTTTCAGCCAGGACCGGGCGCCAACCAGGTGGGACTGCGGCTCGTTCCATGAAACGACGCGAGGCCCGGACCGGCTGGCTCTGGTTGCAGGCCTGGCTGATCGGCTTCGCCCTGTTCACCGCGTTCCCGTTGCTCTTCTCGCTCTATCTGTCATTCACCGAATGGAACGGCCGCGGCGCACCGACCTGGGTGGGCCTGGGCAACTTCGCCACCCTGTTCACCGCCGATCCGCTGTTCTGGCAGTCGCTCAAGGTGACCGGCCTGTTCGCACTGCTCTATCTGCCGCTCAGCCTGGTGATCGGCTTCTCGATGGCGATGCTGATGAACCAGCGGCTGCGCGGCGTCACCGTCTTCCGGACCATCTACTACCTGCCCTCGGTGCTGTCCGGCGTCGCGGTCGCGGTGCTCTGGCAGTTCGTGTTCAACCAGGACTACGGCCTGGCCAACTGGCTGCTGTCGACGATCGGGATCGGCCCGGTCAACTGGTTGCAGGACTCGGCCTGGGTGATCCCGGCGATCGTGATCATGCAGCTCTGGGGCGTCGGCTCCTCGGTGATCATCTATCTCGGTGGCCTGCAGGGCATCCCGACCGAGCTGTACGAGGTGGCCCGGATGGACGGCGCCGGCTTCTGGTCGACGCTGCGCTCGGTCACCCTGCCGATGATGTCGCCGGTGATCTTCTTCCAGCTGGTGCTCGGCATCATCGCGACCCTGCAGATCTTCACCCAGGCCTACATCATGACCGGCGGCGGCCCGAACTACGGCTCATACTTCTACAGCCTGAACATCTTCACCACGGCCTTCACCAACCTCCGCCTGGGCTACTCCTCGGCGATGTCCTGGGTCTTGTTCGTGATCATCCTGGTGATCACTCTGATCGTCTTCCGTACCTCCAAATACTGGGTCTACCAGCAGAACGAGAGGAGCTGACCGATGTCCGGACTTCTCGAACGCACCTCACCTCCGGTCGAGGCCGATCCGGCCGATGCCCCGCAGACCTCGGTCCGCCGACGCAGTCTGCAGACCCGCATCATCAGCTACGTCATCCTGGTACTGGGCAGCCTCGGCTTCCTGTTCCCGCTGGCCTGGCTGGTCAGCACCAGCCTGAAGTCGGCGGACCAGATCCTGGTCTTCCCGATCAAGTGGATCCCGGATCCGGTGCAGTGGTCCAACTACGTCGACATCTTCGCCGCGGCCCCGTTCGGCCGCTATCTGCTGAACACGGTCGTGATCACCTTCTTCGGCGTGCTCGGCTCGCTGATCGGGTCGTCCATCGCCGCGTATGCCTTCGCCCGGCTGCGGTTCCGCGGCCGCGAGGTCTGCTTCATGATCATGCTGGCGACGATGATGGTGCCGAGCTGGGCGACGCTGATCCCTTCGTACATGATGTTTGCCTGGGTCGGCTGGCTGGACACGTTCCTGCCGATCCTGGTGCCGGCGTTCTTCGCACTGCCGTTCAATACGTTCCTGCTGCGCCAGTTCTTCCTGTCCATCCCGCACGAGCTGGACGAGGCGGCCCGGATCGACGGCGCCGGCACCTTACGCACCTTCGTCTCGATCGCCCTGCCACTGGCCCGGCCGGCCTTGATCATCGTCGCGATCTTCTCCTTCCTGACCTACTGGAACGAGTTCCTGACCCCGCTGATCTATCTGCAGAGCGACGACAACTACCCGCTCTCGGTCGGCATCGCCAACTTCATCGGACTGCAGAACCAGGACTTCGCCCTGGCCATGACCGGCGCGGCGATCGCCATCGCGCCGTGTCTGATCTTGTTCTTCATCGCCCAACGATGGTTCATCCAAGGTGTCGTGATCACCGGAGTGAAAGGATAGGCCTGTATGACGGAACCAAGGCAGCACCAGTTAGACCTGCACGGAGACACGTTCCGGGACAAGGTGCTCGGCTGCTGGATGGGGAAGAACTGCGGCGGCACGCTCGGCACTCCGGTCGAGGAGGCGTGGGGCCGGGCGGAGCCGTTCGACATCTGGTGGTATCCGGAGTTGCAGTCCGGCGGCCTGCCCAACGACGACCTGGAGATGCAGCTGGTCTGGCTGACCGCGCTGGAGCAGGTCGGGCCGGAGCTGACCGCGGCCGACCTGGCCCGCTACTGGCTCGATCACATCGGCTACAACTTCGACGAGTACGGGCTGTCCAAGACCAACCTCCGGCTCGGCCTGGAGCCGCCGGTCAGCGGGGCCTTCAACAACTGGTTCGTCGACTGCATGGGCTGCCCGATCCGCTCCGAGGTGTGGGCCTGCATCGCGCCCGGTGCACCACGGATCGCCGCCCGGTACGCGTACCACGACGCGGTTTGTGATCATGCCGGCGGCGAGTCGGTGTTCGGCGAGCTGTTCAACGTCGCGATCCAGTCCTCGGCGTTCGTGATCAGCGACACCGAGCGGTTGCTGGACATCGGGATGACCTATCTGCCGGACGACTGCGCGACCCGGCGGGCTGTGACTGCGGCCCGCGAGGCGTTCGCCGAAGGACTGGACTGGAAGCAGGCCCGGGAGCGGGTGCTGACCGCGACGCCGAGTCCGATCGCCCAGTATTCGCCGATCAACCTCGGCTTCCAGGTGATCGGCTGGCTGTACGGCACCGACTTCGGCGACGCTATGTGCAAGACGGTCAACTGTGGTTACGACACCGACTCCTCCGGCGGCAGCATCGGCAGCTGGCTCGGCATCCGGGCCGGGATCTCCCAGCTGCCGAAGAAGTGGATCGAGCCGTTCGGCACCGGGCTGTCCACCAACGAGTCCTGGGGCGGGGTCCGGCATCTGACCGACGGCACGACGCCGATCCCGACCAACAGCATCGAGCTGACCGGCAAGATCATCGTCCAGGCCGAGCGGGTGCTGCGCCATCACGGCGTGCCGATCACCGACGGCGCGATCGAGCTCAGCGACGACGACTTGGTCGCCGACGACAGCGTCCGCGAGCTCTGGCACCGCTCACCGTGGCGCGTTGATCATGTCCGGCGGCACCTGGCGGTCGGCGTCGACTACGGCGGCAACGCGGCGATCGCCGCCGGCCGGGCGACCGAGCTGGAGTTGATCGTGTCGAATCCGCATCCGGATCCGATCACCGTCCAGCTCAAGGCCCTGGCCCCGGACGGCTGGCAGACCTCGGACCCGATCGCCGTCGAACTGCCGGCGGCCTCCGAGCAGCGGGTCGGGATGGCGGTCACGGCAACCGCGCGGACCGGGATCGAGCAGCGCAACCAGCTGTTGATCACGCTCGACGCGGCCGGCTACCCGGCGATGGATCCGGTCTCCGTCCCGCTGGTCGGCGCCCAAGCGTGGCGGGTCCATCGCGACTCCGCCGCGACCACGCTCGATGATCTTACCGACCGGGATCGCCCGAGCGCGGTCTGGACCGAGCTCTCCGTCGACGGCAACGCGCTGCCGCTGGCCGAGCTGCTCACCGCCGGCGGACCGATCTTCCTGCAGTCCTTCTGGGAGGCGCCGGCCGCGACCGAGGTCCGGCTCGGTGTCGACTGCACCGTCGGCGCGGCCGCCTGGTTCAACGGAGCGTCCTTGTTCACGGTCCCCGGGCCCAGGCGGATCCGCCCGTCGCTCGGACCGGCCGAAGAGGTGAGCGGCGTGGTCCCGGTCCACCCGGGCTTCAACGAGTTGGTGATCAGGATCGATCCGCCCACGGATGGCTCGACCCCCGAGGGGCACGTCGTCCTGGCCACACCGGACCGGCTCCGCAACGGCATCACCCACCTCGGCCGGACCCGCTTCCCCTGGGACTGAGTCCGGGCAGCAGCGAGCCGAACCCTCCGGTGGCGATGGGGACGTCAGAGTGTTCGTTCCCTGAGCCTGTCGAAGGGCCGGCCCGATGCCACCGCCTGGTTCACGTGATCAACTAGTCATCAGGCTTGCCCTTCGACCGGCTCAGGGAGCGAACACCCTGGCCTACAGATCTTTCCGGACGATCGGTCGAGGCGGCGCCGTCGCGTTGTGTCGGCGCACCTCGACGGTCCGGAAGCCGCGGCGTTCGAACATCGACAGGGTGCCGCGCCACAGGTCGGCCGAAGGTCGCTTGCCCTCGACCACGACCGGATAGCCCTCCAGCGTGATCACGCCCTGATCGCGGGCGTAGTCCTCGGTGGCGGCGAGCAGCCGGGTGGCGAGCCCCGCGCGTCGGAAGCCCGGGGCGATCACGAAGCAGACCACGGACCAGACCGGCCGGTCGTCGACCGGCCGGAGCAGCGGCGAGGTCAGCCGGTCGAACTCCTCCCGCGGCCCGAAGCTGACCCAGCCGACCGGCCGATCACCGTCGTACGCGAGCAGCCCGGCCGCCCGCCCATCGCCGACCGCGTCCTTGATCGCACGATGGTGCAGGTCGCGATTGGCGTCCGGGGTGGAGCGGTTCCAGCCCGCATGGGTCAGCCGGACGTACGCACACTGGCAGCGGCTCGGGTCGCCGCGGGAGAACAGCCGATCGAGATCACCCAACTGCTCGGACCCGATCGGCACGATCCGTACGTCGTCCCGCGGGTCCTCGTCTCCAGCGCCGGCCATCCCCCGACCGTAGCGAGGTGCGGCGCCAACGGTGCGGCAGACTGACCGGAGATCCGCATTCGGAGGAGGCCGGTTTGTCAGCAGCACTCGAGGGCATTCGTGTGCTCGACCTGACCACGGTCGTCTTCGGGCCGTACGCCTCGCTGATCCTGGCCGACTACGGCGCCGACGTGATCAAGATCGAATCGCCGACCGGCGACCCGGTCCGGGAAGCCGGGCCGGGGGCCGAGGATCGTTACGCGGCCTTGTTCCTCGGCTCCAACCGCAACAAGCGCAGCGTCGTCCTCGACCTGAAACGCACCGCGGCCCGGGAGGCGCTGCTGCGGCTGGCCGACGGCGCGGATGTGATCATGCACAGCATGCGGCCGCACAAGATGGCGGCGCTCGGGCTCGCGCCGGAGGCCGTGCTGGCGCGCAATCCCAAGTTGATCTTCGCCGAGCTGGCCGGGTTCGGCGCCGGCGGCCGGTATCGGGAGCGGCCCGCATACGACGACATCGTGCAGGGCCTGTCCGGCGCGGCCGACCTGATGCGACGGCAGACCGGCGAGGCTCGTTATCTGCCGACGATCATCGCGGACAAGATCGGCGGACTGACCGCGGCGCACGCGATCCTGGCCGCCCTGTTCCAGCGCGAACGGTCCGGCTGCGGCCAACTGGTCGAGGTGCCGATGTTCGAGGCGATGACCTCGTTCCTGCTCACCGAGCACTTCCACGCCCGGCACTTCCCGCCGGGTCCGGGCGATGATGATCATGGTCCGACGGCCGGGTACACCCGGATCCTGTCGCCGTGGCGGCGGCCGTACCCGACCCTGGACGGGCACGTCTGCGTGATGCCGTACAGCGATCGGCACTGGCGCTCGTTCTTCGTCGAGACCGGCCATCCGGAGCTGGGCGCCGATCCGCGGCTCGCCGATCTGGGCGCTCGGACCCGGCACGTGGACGAGTTGTACGGGCTGATCGCCGGAGTCCTGGCCACCGACACCACCGAGCACTGGCTGGAACTGTGCCGCCGGCTCGATCTGCCGGCCGCTCCCGTCAATCGGTTGGAGGACCTCGAGGACGATCCACACCTGACCGACGTCGGCTTCTTCGTCGAGCTGACCGACGCCGGTGGCAGGTACCGCTTCCCCCGCAGTCCGGTCCGGCTGGCCGATTCCATCGTCGAGCCGGCCTTGCCGCCCCGGCTCGGCGCGGACACGGCCGACGTGCTCCGCGAGGCCGGCCTCACCGACGCCGAGATCGCCGCCCTCACGGGTTGATCGGGTCGTTGTGGTCAGTCGGGCACCGTCTCCGGGCCGAATCGACCACGATGCTCAGCCGCGACTCGGCACCAGGCGGGCAGCGAGGTTGCGGACGGCGAGGCCGACCCCGGTTCGAGGCACCAGCAACGCCGCGGAGCGCCCGATGCCGCGCTGCTTCGCCCCGACCAGCCGGCGGTGCGCGCCCTCGTAGGCGGTGAAGGCGGTCGCCGGATCCGCGGCCTCGGCGAGGGCATCGGCCAGCGTCGCCGCGCCGGCGATGGCAAGGCTGGAGCCGTCACCGAGCAGGGACACGCAGGAGGCGGCGTCGCCGAGCAGCGCGATCCGGCCGCGGGTCCAGGACGGAAGGTCGACCAGGCTGACGGCGTCGAAGAAGACGTCGTCGGCCGCCTCGAGGCGGCCGAGCAGTTCGGGAATCCGCCAACCCAGACCGGCGTAGGCGTCGGCGACGAACCGCCGCTGCCGCTCCGGGGCCCGGTCGTCGAAGCCCGCGCCGCGAAAGATGAACGCCACCCCGGCCTTCCCCCGCACCGGGTGGATGGCCGCCATCCGGCCCGGCGTGTTGTAGATCAGGACGGCTTCGGGGTCATCGGCCGGTTCGCCCAGCATCGTGGTGGCCACGTACATCCCGATCGGCCGGACGAACTCGTGCTCGGCGCCGAAGGCGATCCGGCGCACCGCGGAGTGCAGTCCGTCGGCGCCGATCACCAGGTCGAAGCGCCGCGGCGCCGACCGTTCGAAGATCACGTCGACGCCATGATCATCCTGGTGCAACCCGGTGATCGTGTCGTCGAACAGGATCTCGGTCTGGTCCCGCGCGGCCTCGAAGAGGACGCCGGCCAGATCGGCCCGCGGCACCTCGACCTCGTCGCCGCGGCCGGCGGGCATCGCCAGCGAGGCCACCTGGCGGCCAGCCGCATCGAGCACCCGCATCCTGGTGGCGGTCGTCGCGACCTCGCGCAGTCGCGACAGGATGCCCATCGCCTGAGCCACGGGCAGCGCCGGCCCGCGGACGTCGACCGGGTTGCCACTCGACCGCAGGCCCGCCGACCGCTCGACGATTGTCGGCCGGAAGCCGTGCCGGGCCAGCCAATAGGCGAGGGTCGAGCCGGCCACGCCGGCGCCGGAGATCAGGACGGATCGTGGTGCCATGCCATCCAGTAAACCGCAGTGACTGCAATTCTGCAATCACTGCTGAATTGACGTCGGTGCATTCCCGCAGTAACTGCCATAAACTTCTGGCCATGTCCCTCCGCGACCGCAAGCGAGCCCGGACCCGCCAGGCACTGGTCGACGCCGCGACAGAGCTGTTCGAGCGCCACGGCTACCAGGAGACGACCGTCGCCCAGATCGCCGAGGCGGCCGAGATCGGCGCCCGGACCTTCTTCAGCTACTTCGCCAGCAAGGAGGAGTTGCTGTTTCCGGAGGCCGACGCCAGGGTGCAGGCGACCGTCGACGCCATCGCCTCGCGTGCTCCGGACGAGGGACCGGTCGACGTGTTGCTGCGCGCCCTCGGCACCGCGACCGCGGCCAGCGACGAGCTCGTCAGCCCGCTGGCCCGGCTGCGCCTGCGGCTGATCCATACGGTTCCCGCGGTCCGCGGCCGCGCCCTGCAGGCCCAGCTCGAGGCCGCGCGCGAGATCGCCGAGCGACTGGCCGAGGCCTTCCCCGATCGGCTCAGCCGGGTGAGTGCCGGCGCGCTGACCGGGGCCTTCATCGGCGGGGTGACCGGCGCCCTGGAAGTGCTGCTGGAGGACGCCGCCGAACCCGGCGACCCAGCCGTGCTCGAACGGGCCCTGGAGACCGCGACCGAGGTCGCCCTCGAGCCCTGGCGAGCGGCCACGGCGATCGGGACGTGAGGGTTTCGTTCCCTGAGCCTGTCGAAGGGCAGACCCGATCGCACTGTCGGCAGCCGCACAGAAGATCATCGAGCTCGCCCTTGGACAGGCTCAGGGACCGAAATCCCTCACCCCCGGACCGATCCCTGAACTCCGACTTGCCGCTGCCCAGCAGCCCGGGAAGACTCCTGACCATGATCGCGAGCGAAGCCCTACCGAGCTGGTTGATCGACGAGCTGACGACGGTCCCGGATCATGACGGCTTCGCCGGCCCGGATGAATTGGCGGACGGGCTGCGGGCGATCGCCCGTGATCACCCCGAACTGACCCGGCTGGAGCGGGTCGGCACCTCACAGCAGGGCGAACCGTTGCTCTGTCTGATCATCGAGCCGGATCGGACGGATACGGCCGAGGCGCTGGCGTTCGGGCTGCCGCACCCGAACGAGCCGATCGGCGGGCTGACCGCCCTGCACCTGGCCCGGCGGCTGGTCGAGGAGCCGGAGCTGCGGGGGCGGCTCGATCACCGGTGGCGGATCATCGCCTGCATCGACCCGGACGGGCTGCGACTCAACCAGGGTTGGCTGAAGGGCCCGTTCACCAGGGAACACTATGCGCGCAACTTCTACCGGCCGGCCGGCCATGATCAGGTCGAGTGGACCTACCCGTTGAACCACCGGGACGCCTATTTCGACGTTTCGATCCCGGAGACCCAGGCCCTGATGCGGTTGATCGATCAGCACCGACCCGAGCTGGTCTGTTCGCTGCATAACAGCGAACTCGGCGGCGTCTACTACTACCTGAGCCGGGCCGAGCCGGAGCTCTATCCGATCTTGCAGCAGGTGCCCGAGCAACTCGGACTTTCCCTGGATCGCGGCGAACCCGAGTCGCCGGAAATGGTCCGGCTGGCCGACGGGATCTACCGGGCCGATTCGATCACCACCACCTACGATCGCGCGGTCGACCGGGGCGAGCCCTGGCGCACCACCAGCGGCGACAACACGGCGTCCTACGCCGGCCGGTATGGGGCATTGACCTTGATCAGTGAGCTGCCGTACTGGATCGACCCGAGCATCGCCGACACCACTCCTTCTCCGATCGGCTACGGCGAGGCGGTCGCCCGGCGGGCCGACGGGCTGACCGAGCTGGCCGACTTGCTGCAGCAGGGAATCGCGGCCACCGAGGGGCACCTGCTGGCCGCCGAGTCACCACTGTGGCGGGCCGCGCGCTTCTTCGCCGACTCGATGGCCGACGCCGCGGCCGCGACGCGACGGCGGGCGGGCGACGCGGAGTCGGACCGTCCGGCCACCGCTGCGGAGATCTCGTCGCTGGCCGCCGCCGTGCACCAGTTCCGGCTCCGGTTCGCCGGGATCCAGCTCCGGGCCCTGGCCGGCGAGCTCGCGGTCGGCAACGTCCGGGCTCCGATCCGGGCCGCCCATGATCGGCTGGCCCACCGCTACGAGGATTGGCTGGCCGAGGACACGGCCGCGTTGCCGCACCAGGCGATCGAGATCCGCAAGCTGGTCGCGACCCAGTACGCCGCGATCCTGGCCACCGCCGCCCACCTGGCCGGCGATCTTCGCTGATCAGAGCTCGCGGGTCAGGAAGACGCTGTTCGGATCGGGCCGGTAGCCGGCGAACGGATCGCAGTAGTCGAAGCCGAACTTGCGGTAGAGGCCACGCGCCGGACCGAAGAACTCGGCCGAGCCCGTTTCCAGGCTGAGCCGGCGGAACCCCATCTCGCGCGCCTCGGCGAGGAGATGGGTCAGCAGCGCCGACGCGACGCCGCTGCCCTGCCGTGATCGTGCGGTGCGCATCGACTTCACCTCGGCATGCGTCGCGTCCAGCCGCTTGATCGCACCGCAGCCGATCAGCGCACCGTCGTCGATCACCGAGAAGAAGGTCACCTCGGGCCGACGAAGATCATCGAGGTCGAGCGCGTGCTTGCTCTCCAACGGCGAGGTCGCCCGCATCTCCTCGAGATGCTCGGTGAGGAACGCGGCGATCTCCGGGCCGGACAGGTCGTCCACGATGATCTTCAACTGCCGCCTCCTGGATCGCTCAACACCGTCCGGACCATGGTACGAACCCAGGCCAGATACTGCGGATGGGACCATCCCGACTCGGCCACCAACTGCTGGTAACCCTCGGGCGACAACAGGAACGACACCTGCGCGGCGGCTCGGCGACGGACCCGGATCCCCGCGATGAGCATCCCCCGCCGCTGCAGCAGCGCCATCGACCGCTCGAGGTCGGCCCGCCGGCCGGCCAGGATCTCCTGCAGGCTCGGCGCCACCTCGGGATCGGAGTCGGCCGCACTGGTCAGGGCCTGCCAGAGCGCGTACGCCCGCCGGTTGGCGGCGGCGATGACCCCGAGCGCGGCGTCCAGGAACGCGTCGTCGTCCTCGATCGCCAGCGCGGGGGCGAGTTGATCTTGCTCGACCAGCGGCTGGCCGCCCTCCTGACCGGCGAACGTCTGCTCGAACGCGGCCAGCAGCAACTCCCGCTTGGCTCCCTGCGCCTTGACCGACTCGACCGAGACGCCGGCCCGAGCCGCGATCGCGGCCAGCGTCGTCCGTCCGTACCCGTCCTCGGCGAAACACTCGCCGGCGGTGTCCAGGATCCGCCGCCGGGTCGCCGCCGCCTGCTCGGTCCGCAGTTCCGAACGATAGGTCCGTCGTGGGGTCTTCGTCACATTGACTACCCTAACAGGGTGATGAATACTTCGAGGAGTTGGTCACTTACGTCAGGAGCCCGGGATGTCCTCATTGCTGATCTGCAGCACCTCCGCCCACGGTCACGTCGCACCTCTGTTGCCGATCGCGGCGGAGCTGGTGGCCGCGGGCGTCCGGGTCCGGTTCCTGACCGGATCGGCCTTCCGGGCCGCGGTGCAGCGGACCGGCGCCGAGCACCTGGCCCTGCCGGCCGAAGGCGACCTGGACGATCAGCACCTTGATCAACGGTTTCCCGAGCGGGCCAAGCTCTCCGGCGCGGCCCGGATGCGGTTCGATCTGATCGAGCTCTTCCTGAAGCCGGTGCCGGCACAACTTCGTGCGATCCAACAGGCGGTCGCCGCCGAACCCACCGACGCGGTGCTGGCCGAGCCGCTGTTCGTCGGTGGCTGCGCCTACCTGCTCCAGCGATCCACCGCGGATCCGATGATCATCGTCGCCGGCACCTTGCCGCTCAGCATCTCCAGCCGGGACACGGCCCCGTTCGGGCTCGGCCTGCCACCGCTACCGGGTCCGATCGGGCGGCTCCGCAACGCCGTCCTGCAGTTCGCCGCGGAGAAGATCATCTTCGCGCCGGTCCAGCGGGCGGCAGACCGGATCACCCGGCGGCTGACCGGCCGGCCGATGCCGACCTTCGTGATGGACTGGCCCACCCTCGCCGACGCGATCGTCCAGTTCAGCGTGCCCGGCTTCGAATATCCGCGGTCCGACCTGCCGGCGCAGGCCCAGTTCGTCGGGCCGCTGAGCCTGCCCGCCACCGATCAGACCGAGCTGCCCGACTGGTGGTCCGAGCTTGATCAGGACCGTCCGGTGATCGTCGTCAATCAGGGCACCGTGGCCAACCAGGACTACGACCAGCTGATCACCCCGACCCTGACGGCGCTGCGCGATCTTGCTGCGCTGGTGGTGGTCACCACCGGCGGCCGACCGGTGGACACCCTCCCGCAGCCGCTGCCCGGCAATGTCCGCGCCGCCACCTTCCTACCGTTCGCACACCTGCTGCCGAAGGCGGACCTGATGATCACCAACGGTGGCTACGGCGGCGTGCACGCCGCACTGCGGCACGGTGTCCCGCTGATCGTGGCCGGCACCACCGAGGACAAGGTCGAGGTCGGCGCCCGAGTCGCGTACACCGGGGTCGGGATCAACCTCGCCACCAACGCCCCGGTGCCGGACAAGATCACCGCGGCGACCCGGACGATCCTCGCCGACCCGCGCTACGCCGAGGCCAGTGCCCGGCTCGGCGCCGAGATCGCCGCCGCCCCCGGCGTGTCCGCGATCGCCTCCCTGATCGAAGCCGGCCGCCCCACGCCGACCGGTGGCACCTGAGGCACGAGCGACCCGTCCACAATTCGGGCCCGGACATTTCTCTACCTGTGGCGACTTCCGCACCGTCCCGAGCCTCGTTGTGCGTCGTTTCTCTACCTGTGGCGACTTCCGCATCATCCGCAACCTGGCCAGGGTCCACGGATCCAGCTCAGGGCAGCCACTTCTGACAACTCGGATTAGGGTCGGAGGATGAGAGGCGATGCGGCACCCTATCCATCGATCGTTCCGCCCTACCTGATCGCGCGGTTGCGCGAACACCCGGATGGCCACGTCGCCCGCTGCGCCCGGCAGACGCTCGACGTGGACACCGAGTTGCGACGATTCCGGCCGCCCGCGGCGATGACGTCGACGACCACGGTCGCGGGCGAGGCTCCGGCCGGCCCGGCACCGACCGAGCCCGGCCCGCAGCGGGAGATCAGCGATGCGCAGAGCGGCTCCGAGGTGCCGGGGCAGATCGTCCGGTCCGAGGGTGACCCGGCGGTCGAGGATCCCGCGGTGAACGAGGCGTACGACGGGCTCGGCACCACCTGGCGACTGTTCCACGATGTCTTCGGCCGGGACAGTCTGGACGGTGCCGGGCTGCCGCTGTTGGCGACCGTGCACTACCAACAGGACTGGGACAACGCGCAGTGGGACGGCACCCGGATGCTGTTCGGCGACGGGGACGGCACCGTGTTCAACCGGTTCACCCTGGCGCTCGACGTGATCGCCCACGAGCTGACCCACGGAGTCACCCAGTACACGGCGAATCTCACCTACTCCGGCCAGTCCGGCGCGCTGAACGAGAGTGTCTCCGACGTGTTCGGCGCTCTGGCCAAGCAGTTCGCCGCGGAGCAGAGCGCGGAGGCCGCCGACTGGCTGATCGGAGCCGGACTGTTCACCGACCAGGTGCAGGGCGCGGCGCTGCGTTCGATGAAGGAGCCGGGCACCGCGTACGACGACGACGTGCTCGGCAAGGATCCGCAGCCGGCCCACATGGATGACTTCGTCTCGACGGCGGAGGACAACGGCGGCGTGCACCTCAACTCCGGCATCCCGAACCGCGCCTTCTATCTCGCCGCGACCAAGATCGGCGGCAACAGCTGGGAGGGCGCCGGGCCGGTCTGGTACGACGTGCTGACCGGTGATCAGGTCACCACCGAGATCGACTTTGCCGGCTTCGCCGCCCTGACCGTCGCCGCCGCGGGTGCCCGCTTCGGCGACGACTCCGCTCAGCAGCGCGCGGTCGCCGACGCGTGGACGGAGGTCGGCGTGACCGGTGCCGCCGCCGACCCACCGGCCTCGGACCCTGGTCAGATCACCGTGGTCCGGTCCGGCGGCTTCGCCGGGATGCGGCTGGAGCGGACCGGGTCACCGGCCGAGCTGCCCGAACCGGACGCCGGCGAGTGGCGCTCGGTGCTGGCCGATCCGACGGTCTGGCCGACGGCCCGGCCCGCGGCACCGGTCGCCGACGGCTTCGTCTTCTCCGTCCGCGCGCCCGATGCCGGGATCGACATCAGCGCCGGCGAACAGGAATACCCGCCCCGGGTGCGCAACCTGCTGGTCCGCTTCCTCGACCAACGCCCCTGATCACGCCGACCGTGGTCGTTGGCGGCAGCGACCTCAGTCGGAGGCACCGCGTCGGGTTTCGGGGACCGCGGCGGGATGGCGCACGACGACGTGGCCGGAACACTCGACGGCATGCTCATTTCCGCGCGCAATCTCGTCATGACGTACGGCACCGGCGGGTCGGCCACGCACGCCCTGGCCGGTGTCGACCTCGATATCTGGCCCGGATCGCTCGCGATCATGGGGCCGTCCGGCTCGGGCAAGACCACCCTGCTGCACTGCCTGGCCGGGATCGTCCGACCCAGCAGCGGCACCGTCACGTTCCGTGATCAACAACTGTCGGCGATGTCGGAGCGGCAGCGGACCGCCTTGCGTCGCAAGGACTTCGGCTTCCTGTTCCAGTCCGGTCAGCTGCTGGCCGAGCTGCCGGCCAGCGAGAACGTCGCGCTGCCGCTGATGCTGGACGGCCAGCCGGCGCGGACCGCGATCGCGTCGGCCAAGGAGTGGCTGGCCCGCCTCGGCCTGGCCGGGATGGAGAACCGGCGGCCCGGCGAGCTGTCCGGCGGGCAGGCGCAGCGGGTCGCCATCGCGCGAGCGTTGATCACCCAGCCGAGTGTCGTCTTCGCCGACGAGCCGACCGGCGCGCTGGACCAGACGACCGGTCAGCAGGTGATGCAGATCCTGGTCCAGGCCAGCGCCCATGCCGGTGCGGCCCTGGTCGTCGTCACTCACGATCCGAGCGTCGCCGCGGCCTGCCAGCGCACCATCGTGATGCGGGACGGCCGGGACGTCACCGCCGAGGTCGCACCGCCCCGGCCGGGGACGCAGCACCAGCCGGCATCACCGCAGTCACAGCACCAGCACCAGCAGCCCGTCCACCAGACCCAGCTCGCGCCGGGACAGGTCCCGCCGGCGCAGCCGTATCCACCGGCCCAGCACCCGGCCGGCTCGGCAACGGGGAGCATCCGTTCATGATCGCGTTCAAGCTGTGGTGGCGGCTCGCCCGGCGGCAGGAGTCGCATCGACTGATCACGGCGCTCGCGGTGATCGCGTTCGCCGTGACCACCGGAGCGGTGCTGACCGTGCTCGGCGGACTGGGGGCGTTCCTCGGCCGGCCGGACAGTGCCGTATACGTGATGTGCGCCCAGGTGGCGACCGCGATCTTGATCATTCCGGTGATCACGCTCGGCGGGGCGGCGGCCCGGTTGTCGGTGTCGCGGCGCAACGAGCGGTTCGCCGCGCTCCGGCTGGCCGGTGCGACCAGCGGTCAGGTCGGCGCGATCGCCGTGATCGATGCGACCATGCAGGCGGTGATCGGCACCCTCGCCGGCGGCCTGCTCTATCTGATCGCGCTGCCCGGCGTGGCCCAACTGCGGTTCCAGGGTCGTCCCTTCGAGCTGGCCGAACTCTGGGTCGGACCGGGCATTCTCGCACTCTCCCTGGTCGGCGTCGTGCTGCTGGCGATCGGTTCGGCCGCGGCCAGCCTGGCCGCGGTGGTGATCAGCCCGCTCGGCGTGGCCCGCCGGGTCAGCCCGAAGAAGCTCTCGGCGATCCGGGTGGTGATCTTCGGCGTCGCCTTTATCGCCTGGCTGATCGTTTCCCAGGTGGTCAGCGGCGAGGCGATCATCCCCGTGCTGAGCACGTTCCTGGTGATCTGCTTCGCGGTGGTCAACCTGATCGGTCCGTTCGTGCTCGGCCTGATCGGCCGGATCGCCGCCGGCCGGGCCAAGAACGTGCCGGCCCTGCTCGCCGCGCGACGGCTGATCGACGACCCGAAGAGCGCCTGGCGTTCGGTGGCCGGGGTGACCTTGGCGACGTTCGTCGCCGGGATGCTCAGCATCGCCCCGGCGATGGCAGCGGGGATCGAGTCGGACGACCCGGCCACGGTCCACCTGCCGCAGGACCTGTTGACCGGTGCCTTGGTCACGGTGGTGATCGCGGCCGTCCTGGCCGCCGTGTCCAGTGGTGTCAATCAGGCCGCGAAGGTGCTCGATCACCGCGACCAGTATCGGTTGCTCCGGCTGGCCGGCACGCCCGTCGAGGTGCTCAGCAGCGCCCGGCTGCGGGAGACCTGGCTGCCGCTCGCGGCGTCGCTGACGATCGCCGCGGCGTGCTCGCTGGTGATCGTCGCCCCGTTCGGCCTGATGATGATCGGCGCCAGCCTGGCCGGGCCACTGCTGTTCGGCGGCGGCATCGTCCTCTCGGTCACCCTGGTGATGCTGGCCGTCCTCGCCAGCCAGCCCCTCGTCCACCGCGCCGCCGCCCTCTGACCTCACCTCCCACCGGCCCACTCCTCGTCAACCTCGCCGACCCGTCACATCCGCTTCGACACGCCGTGAAAACGGCCGCGGATGTGACGGGTCACCGAAATTCTGCCGACCCGTCAGATCCGCGGCGGTTTCGGCGGCGTGTCGGAGCGGATCTGACGTCTCGGCGGGTTCGGGAGCGGCGATGTAACGTTCCGGCTATCTCTCTGCGTAGGTGAGGTGACGGCGGTCGACAACGGCCGGCGCACACGGTGTAAGGGCGGAGGAGATAGATGGCACGCAGGCGCGACTTCGCCGATTGGGCGCGAGAACAGACCGCCGGCTTGTTCCGTCGGGCCCTCCTGCTGACCGGGGACTGGCATCGAGCCGAGGACCTGGTCCAGGAGACCCTGGCCAAGCTGTACGTGCACTGGAATCGCATCGATCTGGAGCAGAATGCGGCCGGTTACGCGATGCGAACCCTGTTCCACGTCTTCGTCTCGGACCGGCGCCGCCGGCCGAACGAGGCGACCCTGGTCGATGTCGTACCGGACCGGCAGGATCCGGGCCGGGATCACGAGTTGCGACTCGACCTGGCCCGCGCCCTGGCGGCCTTGAGCCCCCAGGAGCGGTTCGTGCTGGTCGCCCGCTATCTGGACGACCTGAGCGTCGAAGAGGTCGCCACGATGCTGAACCGGACCCGCTCGTGGGTCCGCACCACCGCCCACCGCGCCACCAAGCGGCTACAACGCTCCCCCGGGCCCCTGGCGAGCCTGGTCAGCTGAGAGCAGAGGAGATGATCATGGAAACAAACGAACTGCAGACCCTGCTCCGGCAGGCCGATCAGGTCGACCGACCACTGCCGGTCGACACGCTGGTCGAGGAGGGCATCCGGCGCGGCCAGCACCGGCTGCGCACCCGTCGACTGACGGTCGCCGGTGCCCTCGGCACCACCCTGGCCGCGGTCGGCGTCGTCGCCGCGTTCAGCCTGGGCGCCGGTCCCGGCGTGCCGATGTCACCGGCGGCGGTCCCCACCCCGAAGCCCAGCCCGACCCAGCCGGCCGAGTCGAAATCGAAAGCCGACGAGGGCACGCTGCCGAGCGTTGCCGACCTCAAGAAGCTGATCAAGTCCAACCTGCCGGACGGTCTGACCATGCGCAAGGTCGTGCCGACTCAGGAGCGCGGCAACACCGACATCGTGTTCGAGCTCGGCGACGACGACGGCTTCGCCTGGGCCGGCGGCGGAGTCTCCCGGACCAACTGGTTCGACAAGGTTCCCTGCACCGACGCCCAGGGCTGCACGGAGTCGAAGGTCGACGGTGGCGAGCTGCGGATCACCCGCGACACCGAGAAGGTCGGCGACGGGACCTGGTATTGGTTCCTGCGGGATGACGGCACCGAGGTGTGGTTCGGCCAGAGCAACGCGTTCGATGGCAACGGCCCGGCGACTCGTGATCAACTTCCGCTGACCGACCAGGAGGCGATCGAGTTGATCACCGACCCGGCCTGGGAGAAGATCACCCAATTGCTGCCGGAGAAGCAACCGGCCGGCGACTCCGAGGTGAGCGAAGAGGAGAAGGACCGGAAGGCGAAGGACAAGGGGCCGGATCCGAGCGGGAAGCCGAAGCGCTGAGTCGCTGACTCCGATCCCCCTGAGCCTGTCGAAGCATGTCCTGAGCCTGTCGAAGGCCAGCCAGCCAAGGCCCCCCTTCGACAGGCTCAGGGCACGTTTCGAGCTCAGAGCAGGTACCGAGAGATGATCATGATCGACCCGCCTCGTGATCGTCGTCCTCGGCCCGGTACACGTCGGCCGTCATCCGGGGCAGCTCGGCGAGATCGAGGTCGCCGGTGATCGAATCGGCCAGGTCGACGTTGCGGTCGACCTCGGCCGGCCAGCGCATCCCGGTGATCGCGGCCCGCACCCGCGAGTCGGACAGCACGAACCGCAGGCAGACCTCGTACAGATCGTGCGCGTCCTGCCACTCGGGGGCCAGATATTTTCGCCAACCGCTGCAGGACACCCGACGTCATCGTCCGCATCGTGACGACGCCGACGTTCCCGGCGCGGGCCTCGTCCAGGATGTGCCGGGCCGCGGCCTGATAGATGAAATTGTACGCCAACTGGACCACGGCGAACTCCTCCCGGGCCAGGAACTGCCGCGCCGTCCACGGCTCCTCGGCGGTCACCCCGATGTGCCCGATCTCGCCGCTGTCCCGCAGCGCGACCAGCGCCGCCAGCGGCCCACCCTCGACGATCTGCCGGAAGTCCGCCGGTTCGAACATGCCGCCGTGGAACTGGACCAGGTCGAGATGATCGGTCTGCAGCCGCCGCAGGCTCTGCCGCACACTGTCGGTGACCGCCGCCCAGTCCAGCCCGGCCCAGCCGACCTTGGTAGTCAGCACGCATTCGTCCCGCCGGGTGCGCATCACCTCGCCGATCAAGGACTCGCTGTTGCCCTGGCCGTAGGCCGGCGCGGTGTCGAGGTAGCTGATCCCGCGGTCGAGGGCCCGATGGATGGTCGCCGTCACCGCGGCCCGCCCGGCCGCCGACCAAGGATCCCAACCGTTCGCCCGATTGACGCCGCCGAACGGATAACCGCCCAGCGCGAGCCGGGACACGGACAGGCCGGTCCGGCCCCGGATCACCGTTTCCATCAGACCCCTCCAGTTCACTCCACGAGTTCGATCACCAGCACCTCATGATCAACGACCTGATCCAGCATGAAGCTCAGCTGACCGTCCTCGATCTCCGCGTCGAGCTCGGCACCGGTCACCAGCGACCGCCCGCCGGTGGCCCGGGCGGGGGTCCGGACCGTCACCCGGAACGGGCCGACCGGGATGAACTCGTGCACCGGCGCCCGGCCGGTGCCGGTCCCGGTGAGGTTCACCAGATGACAGATCAGGCGACCGTCCTGCCGGTAGAGCTGGCAGTCCAGAATGCCGGTCCCCTCGATGGTCAGCGGCAGCCGGTCCCGGGCGGACCAGCGGACCAGGTTGGCCAGCAGCGTTCCATGATCGGGTTGGCCGTCCCGGCCGAAACAGCGATCCAGATCCGCCGCCAGGTAGGCGACCCGGCCGGCACCGTGCTCGCGCAGCACCAGCCCCGGCACGCCACTGCTCGGCCGGCGCATCCACGACGTCTCCGGCGGATAGATCGGGAACGGCGGCACCAGCGTGATCGGCGTCTCGACTCCGGGTTCGACGGTGACCACCTCGATCCGGCCGGCGAACGGCAGCACATCGGTTCCCTCGAAGCCGGCCAACACCGGGTGCCGCTCGGCCGGCTCGACCGGTTCCGGCGGCCGGGGGCCATCGTCGTCGGACCGAGCCGCCGGTGGCAGCCGGAGGTAGGTGTGTTCGGCCCAGGTCTCCCAACTCGCGGCGGCGACGTCGTCGGTGCCGTGGTGACTGCCGGTGGCGTGCGCGCCGATCACGTCGGCCAGCCCGAAGTCCGGTCGCAGATCGCCCCATTCGTCGTACCGGCTGGACTCGCCGGTGATCAACAACCCGCCGCCGGCAGCGGCGAAGTCGCGGATCGCGGCGCACTGCTCATCGGACAGCGCGCCGAGGTTCGGCACCACGATCGCGTCCAGCGTCGCGGACTCACGGGCAAGATCATCGACCTGCACCGGGCGGTACGGGATCCGGGCCCGGATCAACGCCTGCACCACACCCTCCCGCGGCAACGTGATCTTGGTCGACGCCGAATCCCGGCCGAAGAAGTCGACGCAGTCCTGACTCCACAACACGCCGACGGTCGCGATCGGCTCCCGGTCGGTCAGGTAGTCCTGGTTGGCCTCGTGCCAGGTGAAGAGCGGCTCCGCGGTCGCGTACTGCCGCCGGTCCTCGTGGAAGGCACCGATGTGGTGCCACCAGGGCTGGATGCCCGCGGCGAAGCCTTCCAACGCCCACAGCCGGGCCTCGGCCTCGGGCTTGCTGCCCAGCCGGAAGGTCGGCCGGCCGTTGCCGTACATCGCGGTGCTCTCCGGGATCAGCGTCCGCCAGCCGACCAGGCCGTGGATCAGCTTGCCGGCTTCGGAGTTGGCCGAGAAACTGCCACCGTCCCGCCGGCCCTGATGATCAAGCAGCACGATCGGGCTGCGCTCGCCGATCGCCCGGAAGTCGCGGAAGGCGCGCGCCTGGTGCTCGACGTGACCGCCGTTCATGCCGAGCCAGAGACAGTGCTCGCCGCCGGCCGCCTGGGTGGTGCGGTTGTTCAGATCCCAGATCTCCACCCGGCGGGCGTAGTTCCACTTGATCCACTGCCGGAAGGCGGGATCGTCCCAGTCCCGTTTCGCCGGCAGTGATGCCCCGGACCCGGCCCGGAACGCGCTCCGGCAGAAGCCGCAGTAGCAGATCGAGGTGTTCGGCAGCCCGCTCCAACTGTTGTCGGCGAAGCCGTCCGGCCGGCTGCGCTCGATGATCTCGGTCAGTACGTCCGGCAGATAGTCCTGGTAGTAGGGGCTGTTCACGCAGGCGATGTAGAGATCACCGGCACGGTACGGACGGCCGTCGGCGTCGACCGCGAACCAGTCCGGATGCTCGACGTAGAACGGTTCGTGCGCCCGATTGGAGTCCATCCGGGCCAGCACCGCGAGCCCCTCCTCGCGGGCCGCGGTGACGATCTCGCCGTAGAGATCACGATCGGCCAGATGCTCGGCCCGGTGCTGCAACTCGTACCGGCTCGGGTAGTAGGTGACGATCCCACCGGCGTTGACGATCGCCCCTTGGACCCGGGTCCGGCGCCAGTAGCCGCGCCACCAGTCCGCGTCGTAGCGAGCCGGATCGATCTCGGTGAGATTGGTCTGCCCCCAGCGCAGCGCTCGGCGGTACCACGGTTCTTGGCTGTCGGCGTCCATCGACGAGATCCCCATTTCCGCTATATAGAATTATTCATCCGCTATCCGCGCATCCTAACGGACGGGATCAGCCGCTCGGGCTGCATCAGCTGCCCGTCGTCGAGCACCCGGTGCCGGCTGCGGATCAGGTCGACCGCGGTCGCCGTCATCGATCCGATCGTCAGCCCACGGCGATCGGCGACCCAGTCGATCAGGTCACGCGGGTGGGCAATGGCGGCACCGAAGTGCAGCAGGCTCAGATGCCGGAAGCTGCGGACGTAGTCGCGCTCCAGCCAGTCGTCGGGCCCGAGCTCGTCGGCCAGCGTCGCGGTCAGTTGATCGACCTGGTCCCGGCCGGTGCCGACGCCGGCCAGCACGGCCGACGGCGTGACGGTGAGACCGGTGATCGTCAGCGAGAAGCTTCGGGTTCGGGACGCCGCCGCCCGGGTCGCCCGGAGGTAGCGAGCGACTGCTGGATCATTCTCGGCAATCGTGGCCCGGAAGCGCTCCAGGGCCCGGACGGTCAGGTGGGCGGAGCCGCTGCGGCCGGTGTGGAAATGACCCGGACCGGCGAGCTTGATCAACTCACCGGTGAGCGCGTCGAGTCGTTCGCCGAGGGCTCGGTCCGGGAAGATCACCACGCTGACCGGCCAGCGTCCGCCGTCCACCGGTGGCTGTTCTCGATGGTGCCGCTGCTCGATGATCAACGGCGCCGACTCGTCGAGCAACTGGTCGAATCTACTCATCCGTCGGTGGCGGCGACCAGCTCGGTGACGCAGCGATCGCGGATCCGTTCGATCACGCCGGTCGCCGACTCCGGGTCCGGAGCGACCTCGGTGATCATCCGGTCGCACTCGGTCAGCCCGGCGATCGCGAGCAGCCGCTTCTCGTTGGTCACCCAGCGGCCGTGGGCGGCGGCGACCGCGTGCGCGGCGTGGGCCAGGCCCTGGGCCGCCAGCCCGAGCGCCAGTGCATAGCCGCCGCGCCGCGCGCCGCCGATGATCGCGTAGTCGAAGATCGGGTCGGCGCGCGCCCACCACACCGCCGACGCCGACAGCCGCAGGGCCGCCGGGAAATCTGGCTGCGGCAGGGTGCCGACCAGCGACCGGTTGATCGCCAGCTCGGCCAGCAGCAGATAGCTCGGGATCCCGGCCAGGTGAAACAGCAACGGCTCGATGGTGAACCGGCCCCGCTCAGCCTCGGCCATGATCGATTCGATTACGTCCAGGTCGCGGTAGTGCACATCCACCCGGTGCCCATCGACCGTCAGCCAGCCGCCGCCGTTGAAGATCCCGCCACCCCAGCCACCGAGCTGACTGACCTCCCCCGGCCAGCCGCAGTCGCGCAGGGCCTGCGGCTCGAACCGGCCCCGGTAGTAGAGCCCGAGGTCGTAGTCCGCGTCCGGCGCATGCTGATCTTGAGCCCGGGAGCCGCCGAGGGCGACCGCAGTCACCCCGGGCAGCCCGGCCAACCGATCGGCCAGACCAGGGAGGAAGTCATCAGGCATCCGCCCAGCCTAGATCGGACCACCGCTGGCGATCAGGTCGACGTCTCCGAGCCGAGAATGGAGGAACTGAGGTTCGGGGTTTCGTTCCCTGAGTTTGTCGAGGGGCAGACCCGATCCATCCTTGCCCTTCGACAGGCTCAGGGAACGAAACCCTCTCCCCGACTCGGCCCTCGACGGCTCAGCGGGCGGTGGGGCGCCAGCCGAGGACCCGCTCGGCCTTGGTCCAGTTCGTCCTGACCTGGTCGAGGTCGCCGCTGATGGTGAAGATCTGGTAGCCGTCCCGGTGCTGCAGCGCCGCCTCGACCGCGGTCGCGACGTCGCCGGCGCGGGTGCTGATGATCGCCGCGAGGTCGTCGCCGGGCACCGGCCAGTCGGCGTCCGGCGTCGGATGACACAGCCGCAGCGAGTTGATCGACAACCCCCGGTGCTCCACCGCGTGCCGGCAGACCTGCTCGCCCAAGGCCTTGGTGAAGCCGTAGAACTCGGGCGAGTCCGGCGGCGCGGTCTCGTCCGGGAAGCCCTCCGGCAGGTGGCGGAAGACGCTCATCGTGCTGGCGTGCACACCGTGCCCGACCCCGGCCTCCGCCGCCGCCCACCAGGCCAGATAGAGACCCTTGACATTGATGTCGAAGGCCCGGGCCGACGTGGCCACGGAACCCCAGTCCCGCTTGGGATTCATGGCCAGATAGACGACGACGTCGATCCCGTCCATCGCCGTCCGCAGCCCGTCGAAGTCCTCGACGCTGCCCGGTCGGTGCTCGACGCCGAGCTCATCAGCCGGGGCGTTGAGGTCGTACACGACGATCTCGTGATCTTGGTTCAGGTACGGGATGATCATGGACCCGACCAGGCCCGATCCACCGATCAACAGCAGCCGCATCCGAACTCCTCCGCTCGTGGGTCTTGACCTGGCTCGCACCGGAAGGGTTAGCTCCACTGCTGTGAGCGTACGCATCGCAGGCATCGACCGGATCACGCTGAACGTCCCCTTCACGCCCCGCTGCCAGGTCTGGAACTCGCTGCTGGTCTGGAAGTGGGGCATCGTCGAACTGGTCCGGGTCGAAACCGACACGGGGCTGGTCGGCTGGGGTGAGGCGCTGCTGCACTACGGCTGGGGCGGCGGGCTGACCGACGCGACCATCGAACGGGTCAAGGGCCGGCCGGCGGCCGGGTTCCTCGGCGACGACTCGATCGGTGCGGGGCTGCAGCTCGCCCTGTACGACGTGGTCGGCCAGGCGCTCGGCGTCCCGGTGCACGCGCTGCTGGCCGGCCGGCAGGTCCGGCAGCGGTGCCCGATCGCCTGGTGGAACACGAAGATGCCGCCGGCCGAGCTGGCCGCCGAGGCGATCGAGGCGGTGGCCCAGGGCTACACCACGCACAAGTTCAAGGCCCGGCCGTGGATCGACGCGATCGACCAGGTGGAGCAGATCGCAGCGGTCACCCCCGACTCGTACCGGCTGGACATCGACTGGAACCAGATGCTGCTGACGGCCGGCGCTGCGGCGCCGCTGCTGCAGACCCTCGACGCCTATCCCCAGACGGCGATCTTCGAGGCACCGATCCCGCAGCAGGACTACGACGGCTACCGGCAGCTCCGGTCCAAGATCAATACGCCGCTGGCCGTGCACTGGAACGCCGCCCAGTTCATCCCCGGGCTGGACGTGGTCGACGGCTACGTGGTCTCCGGCGGCGCCGAACACGTGCTGCGGCAGGGAATCCTCGCCGCCGAGTTCAACAAGGACTGCTGGCTGCAGAACGTCGGCCTCGGCCTGACCACGGCCTTCAACACCCACCTCGGCGCGGTGCTGTCACATGCCCGCTGGCCGGCCGTGACCGCACTGAACAACTACGTCGACGATCTGATCACCGATCCGTTGGTGATCACCGACGGCGAGGTCACCGTGCCGACCGGGCCGGGCCTCGGCGTGACCGTCGACGAGACGGCCGTTGATCGTTTCCGGATGGAGCCGCCGTACGACCTGCCGGAGCCGCGGCATCTCCTGTCCATGGTGTGGCCGTCGGGCCGGGTGCTGCACTTCGCCCGGATGCAACAGCTGTGGGATTACAGTCTGACCAACCACCACCTGCCCGAGCGCGGCATCACGCTGGAGGTCCACCGGGAGGCGGACGCACCCGACCCGCAGGCCTGGGCCGACCTCTATCGGCGGGCCTTGCGCGCACCGGTCGCGGATCGCCGTTGATCAGTCGGACCGCAGGATCAGCCGGACCGGGACCGCCGATAGCTGTTGATCGTCACGCCGGACCCGCTGATCTTGCTGTCGGCGAGCTCGAACCGGGTCAGCGCCGCGGTGTCGCCGAACATCCGTTTCCCGCCGCCCAACAGGATCGGGAAGATCAACAGCCGGTACTCGTCGACCAGGTCGTGGCGCTGCAGGGCCTGGAGCAACTGCCCGCTGCCGAACACCAGGATCTCCCCGTCCCCGTCGGCCCGCAGCCGGCCCACCTCGGCCGCCAGATCCGGGCCGAGCCGGACCGTGTTGTGCCAGGTCGGATCGGTCAGGGTCTCCGACACCAGGTATTTCGGCATCCGGTTCATCGCGGCGATCGCCGGGTCGGTGGCGTCCACCTGCTCCCAGTCGACGACGAAGTTGTCGTACGTCCGCCGGCCGAGCAACATTCCGGCGGCGTTGCTGGTCGCGGAGCCCATGAACTGCCCGACGGTGTCGTCCATGTAGGGGTGGACCCAACCGCCGTGGACGAAGCCGCCGTCGGCATCCTCGTCGGCCCTCAGCGGAGCCTGGATGACCCCGTCCAGCGAGATGAAGTTGATGACGACGATGGCACTCATCCGGTCACCCTAGCCTGCGCGCGACCGGTTCGGTCAGCAGAATCCGACCGTGGCCGAGTTGGACCGACACTCGGACGAACGCTGGCACCGGAAGCCGCGGCCGATCGCGGCCGACTCCACGGTGGCCGGAGTGCCGGGGAGGGTCGCCGCGACGAGATCGGGCGGACGCCAGCCGGCCCGCCGGAGCTCGATCGAACTGAACGCCTTGTCATCGCGTTGCCAGGAGGCGGTGCCCCAGTCGATGCTGAACTCCGCATCCGTACCGGCCGCCAGCGCGGAGCGCACCATCGCCACGTCCGCGGTGCCCAGCCGCGCCGCCTCGATGAAAGTCGCCGACCAGGTCGTCAAAGGTGCTGTGCACGTCGACCTCGTCCGCTGCGCCGCGGTAGTTGACCGCGATCGTCACGACCCCGAGGGTGCCGTCGACCGGCCCCAGAAACAGAGCCGCGACATGATGGTCGAAGTCATCGCGATCACAGCCACGACTGAACACCTTCGCCAGCTTCTCGTCCGAACAAGCCAACCCGCGCGCCCGCAGTAGCCGGCTGAACGTCTCGGCCCGACCCTTGGCCGGCCCGCCGGTGTCCGGAACCGAGGCATACGCCGATTCCTCGGGCTCGGACTGACCCCGATCGAACTCCAGGTACAGCTGGAACGACACAGCGGCGGCCACGATGATCAAGAACAGCACCACCAGTCGGCGCAGCACGATCCGAAGCACCCGGCGGACCGGTCGATCCGGCATGACGAGCGCTAGTCCGACAGCACCCGGTAGCGCACCAGCAGGGAGCCGGTCGGGGTGGTCCTCGAGGAGATCAGCTCGAGCGCCTTTCCGGTGACGCCGTCGAAGAGCCGATGCCCGGTGCCGACGACGTACGGCGTGATCAGCAGTCTGACTTCGTCGACGAGTCCCTCGGCCAGCATGGCGGTCGCCAGGGTGACGCTGCCACCGATCATGATGTCGCCCGGGATTTCCTTGGCGCGGAGCAGCGCGATCCGGTCGGCCAGCGGCGCGCCGGGTTCGCCCAGCACCTCGGCCTGTTCCCAGTCGAGATCGAGCGGCGTCGAGGTGATCACGTACTTCGGCATCGAGTTGATCTTGCGCGCGAAGGCGGCGTCGCCGTCACCCTGGTAGCTGGGCCAGTACGCACCCCAGTCGTTGTACTGCCCACGGCCGAGCAGGCACGCCTCCCAGGTCGACAGTTGATCTTGGAGATCCTCGGCCATGGCGTCGTCCCAGTTGTGCATGAACTTGTCCGGCGCCTCGACGACCCCGTCGGCGCTGGAGAACAGGCTGATCACGATCTTGCTCAATTCGGGTTCCTCCCAGATCTGCGTCCGGACGATTCTCGGCACGACGAATTGGACAGTAGAACAGCCGCTCCGGTCATGTCGTGTACAGAAGCGACGGCGGCTCGGCGGCCTCTCCGCGCAGCTCGGTCGCGGTGCGACCGATGTAGCGCCGCAGCGACCGGTGCAGGTGCGGATTGGCGACGACGAGCATTCGCGCGACGTGATAGCTGCGACTGCGCCAGACCCGCTCAATGTACGGCGACTCCGACGGCCGGTGCTCGACGACGAGCCCGGTCCGAGCGGTCAGCACCTGCCGCTGCACTTCCATCCAGAACAGGATGCTTGATCGCCGAATTTCCTTCTGTCACGGGGTTCTCGATGACATATCTCACTGGCGCAGGAGTCGACCAGGTGCCATTCGGCCGCGATGATCAGCGGCTGCGCCATGTACCACGATGACAACGCCGACCATAGCCCACGGGCGACGGCAACGTCGATAATGCTCGGATGACCAACACCTCGTCCGGATCGGATCGACCACCGAGCAGTCCGGTCGTCATCATCGGTGCCGGTCCGGCCGGCCTCACCATCGGCAACATCCTGCGGGCCGCCGCCGTCGACTGCGTGATCTTGGAATCGGAAACCCGCGCGGTGATCGAGCAGCGGCCCCGGGCCGGGGTGTTGGAAGAGGGATCGGTGCGCGGGCTCGAACGGCGCGGGCTTGCCGCGAAGCTGCTGAGCCGAGCGCAGCGGCAGTCCGAATGTGAGTTCCGGTTCCGCGGTGAGCGACACCGGTTCGACTTCGCCGCGCTCACCGGCCGTCAGCACTGGGTGTATCCGCAGCAGTTCCTGGTCACGGATCTGGTCCGCGAATACGCCGACGTGCGCGGTGGCGAGATCCGGTTCGGCGTCCGGGAGATCGAACTCGGTGGCCTGGACACGAGCCGACCGCAGGTGTCGTACCAGGACCCGGAGACCGGTCGCCGGGTGATCAACTGCCGGTTCGTGGCCGGGTGCGACGGAGCGCACGGAGTGACCCGCACCGCCCTGCCCGAAACAGCGCGGATCTCCCGCCACGATTACCGGATCGGCTGGCTGGCCCTGCTCGCCGAGGCACCGCCGTCCAACGACTGCGCGACGTTCGGCATCCATCCGGACGGGTTCGCCGGTCACATGTCCCGCGGCCCGGAGACAACCCGCTACTACCTGCAGTGCCCGCCCGACGACGAGCCGGCGGCCTGGTCGTCCGAGCGGGTCTGGTCCCGGCTGCAGCAGCGGCTCGCGGCAACCGGCGCCGATCCGCTCGCCGAGGGCCGCTTGATCGAGCAGCGCGTCCTGGCCCTGCACAGTCACGTCGTCGAGCCGATGGCGTACGGCCGCCTCTTCCTGGCCGGGGACGCCGCCCATCTGATCCCGCCGATCGCGCCGAAGGGGATGAATCTCGCCCTGCACGACGCCTTCCTGTTGGGCGACGCCCTGGTCGACCAGTTGATCACCGGCGCTGACGTCGGGCTGGACACCTATTCGGCGACCTGCCTGCGGCGGGTCTGGGACTACCAGGAGTTCGCCCGGTCGTTGTCCGAGGTCTTCCACGGTGCGGCCTCCAGCGACCCGCACCTGGCTGGCATCACATCGGCCCGGCTGCTCCGCCTGTTCCGGTCGCCGCTCGCCGCGGCTGCCTTCGCCGAACAGTTTCTGGGTGCGGCCACCGCCTATTGAGGCCAGGTGGCCGCACCCCAGGGGGTTGCTCGGCGTGATCAGTGGGTGGGCCGGTAGACCAGGAACACCACGCCGTTGGACAGGGTCTTGCTCTCCGCCAGTTCCAGCTGATGCGCCGGCGCCTCACCCTCGAAGAGCCGCTGACCCTGGCCGACCGTGACCGGATGCAGCAGCAGCCAGAGCTCGTCGACCAGACCGTTGGCCAGCAGCCAGCGGGTGGTGGTCGCGCTACCACTCATGCAGATCGCGCCGTCGGTCTCGTCCTTCACCTGCTGGATGGCGGCGACCTCACCCGGGACCACGACCGTGTTGTTCCAGGTCGGATCCTGCAGTGTGGAGGAGATCACGTACTTGCGGATGTTGTTGAAGTAGCCGGCGAACTCGTCGGTGCTGGTGGGCCAGTATTCGGCGCTGGCGTCGTAACCGGTGCGGCCGAACAGGAAGGCCTTGTTCTGCTCCATGCCGGAGCCGATGATCTCCCCCATCTCGTCGTTGAAGTACGACATGTGCCAGGTCTCCGGTGCCTCGACGACGCCGTCCAGGGAGATGAAGAAGGTGCTGATCAGCTTGCCCATGATGTCGATCCTCTCGGTGTGTCCGGGCCGGTTCTTTCGACCCTTCACCTCCAGGTCGAACGGGCTCGGCACCGGATCGACATCGATCCGAAGAATCTTCCTCGGGCTACCGATCGCCGTGCCGCAGCGGCAAGATGAAGTAGCCGCCGCGGTCGTCGCCGCCGCGGACCTCCGGCTGGAACGCGAAGCCGAGTCGGAACTTCAGCCGGTGATTGGCCCGGTAGCCGCCGGCGCTGTGCGATCGCACCTGCCAGCAACCGGCCGCCCTGGCCTCGTCGATCACCCGGCGTTGCAGGGCCAGGCCGATTCCCTGTCGCCGGTGATCGGGATGGGTGCCGAAGGCCAGGATCTTGGCCTCGGTCAGGGTGCCGCCGTCGATGATCGACAACTGGCAGCTCTGATCGGGACCGATCGGCTGGATCACGTACCGCAGCAGGCCGACCGCGGTTCCCGGCTCGGCGAAAGCGGCGAGGACGCGCGACTCCAGCTGCCAGT
This sequence comes from uncultured Actinomycetota bacterium, assembly GCA_963746025.1. Lineage (GTDB taxonomy): Bacteria > Actinomycetota > Actinomycetes > Propionibacteriales > Propionibacteriaceae > Microlunatus. The sequence goes on along the minus strand of CAVUZU010000002.1, from coordinate 844,673 downwards.
CCGTCACCAGCTCGACCCAGGCCCGCTGCTCCAGCTCGTCGATCAAGGTGTCGGTCGCCTGCGCATCGGCCGTGCCGGATCCGAGGTCGACGGCGCGCAGCTCCATCAGCCGAGGGTAGCCGCGGTCCCACCTGGTTGGGGCCCGTTGCTGGCCTGAAAATAGAGCGGCGATCGCTAGGAGGGCGATCGCCGGGACTGCCACTCCGTCCGGGTGATCTGATACTCGACCTCGCCCAGCTCGGTGCCGGGCAGCGGATCGTCGAACTGCTCGTGATACGTGCGCAGATAGCGCATGCCGACCGCGGCCATCACCCGGCGGGACCGCTCGTTGACCGACATCGTGTCAGCGGTGATGCGGTCCAGGTCGTGATCGGCGAAGCCGTAATCGATCAGGGCCCGGCCGCCCTCCGACGCGTAGCCCCGACCCCAGGCGGTGCGCCGCAGCCGGTAGCCGAGGGTCCCGTGGCCCGGCTCGTCGCCGATCCGGAGGGCGAACCAGCCGAGGAAGTCGCCGCCGTCCCGGCTGCGCGCCACCCACTGGCCGAAGCCCGGGGTCCGGGCATATTCGGCCAGGATCGCCTCGACCTGTGATGCGATCGCCTTCCGCGGGGTGGGTTTGCGGTCGATGAACCGCATCACCTCGGGATCGGAGTCCAGCTCGGTGAGGATGTCGATATCGGACCGGGTGACGGGTTCGAACGACAGCCGACCGGTGGTCAGTATCGCGTTCACGTCGTGATCCTGCCAGGCCCCGGCGGCTCCGGTCGAGGGGCTCACATCCTGAGCCTGGCGGTGACGTCTTCGGTTCGGGCTCGCCGAGCTCAGGCCGCCAGCTCGATCATGTCGCCGAGCCGCGGCCCGGTGTCGACCAGGCTGACCGGAGCTCCGGTGACCTCCTCGACCCGGCTGATCAGCTCCCGGACCGGCGCGGTGATCGCGGCGGCGTCCCGGGCGCCGCGCATCGACGGGTCGAAGTGGTCGATGAAGGTCAGGGCGATCTTGGTCGGCCCGTTCAACATCGTCGCGTACGCCAGCAGGTCCAGGTCGAGCCGGTCGGCCTTGCGCCGCGGCCGGCCGGTGACGACGCCGTACTCGGCGATCCCCCGGCGTTGTGCCTCGTCCGCACTGATCTCGTACGGCAGCGGCCCTTCACCGACCCGGGACGGCATCGCCTTCACCACCATGATCACGTCGGTGGCCAGCCGCCAGTTCAGGCCGACGTCGTCCATCGCGGCGGCGCTGGTGCAGTTGTCCGAGGTGGCGCAGGGATAGTCGGCGGTGAAGGCCAGCGACAGCAGGGTGCCCTGCGATCCCTCGATGATCACCAGCCGGTCGCTCGCCGCGACCCGGTTCACCTCCACCGCGACGTCGCCGGTGTAGCGGGCCAGCTCCGGATGATCACCGGCCTGGCCGGCCCGACGGAGCACGAAGTCGGCGCGGGCCGGGCCGTTGCCGGTGCCGGTGGAGCCGACGGTCGCCATCAGGTGGGCATCGGCACGTTCGGCGGCGATGTGCTCCGGCGTGATCACCGCGCAGCGGCGGTCGACCAGCACCCGGTCGGCCAGGTCGAAGCGCTCCAGCTCGCCGGCGAACACCTCCGGATCGACCAGCACGCCGGAGCCGACCGCGACCCGGGTGCCCGGATTGAGCCAGCCGGTGGGCAGTTGGCGGGCTTTGATCAGCCGGCCGTCGTCGGTGGTGACGCTGGCCCCGGCGTTGGTGCCGACCCCGGCCCGGACGGCGAGCTCGGCGTCGTGCCTGATGGCCAAGTCGGCGCAGACCTTGCCCTTGCCCGAATCGCCCCACAGGGCGTCCACGATGATCGATGCACTCATGCTTGCTCCTCCGTCGACAAGATGTCCGCCACCGCGTCGTCGGTGGCGCCGAACCCGACCAGGGAGATCAGTTCCTCGGCCCGGTCGGGTGGCAGTAGCCGGGTCCGCAACCGGACCAGGTGGGCGCCGAACTCGTCCTCGAGTTGATCACCGAACCGTTCGTAGATGGCCGCCAGATAGGCCTCGTCCCGGATCACCTTCTCCACCAGGCCGACCAACGCCGGGTGCTCGGTGACCACGGCCCCGACCGGCTCGTCCAGCGAGGCGACCAGTGCGGTGCCGAAGTCGACGGCCACCATCAACAACTGACCGCCGACCGTCCGGTCCGGAGCCTCGTGGCGATAGACCTCGGCGAAGTCGATCTCGGTCTCGCCGAAGACGTTGATCACCACTTGGCGGCCGGACTGCGCCGCGGCCCGGAGGCCGGGGGCCAGCCATTCAAGATCATCGGCCCAGGCGCAGACGGCGACCCGGGACCGCGCGTCGGCGACCAGCGAGGCGGTCCGGTCGATCACCGCCTCCCGGTCCCGCAGGCTGAAGAACCCGGCCTGCTCCCGCGGCGCGGCGACGGCGGCGAGATCGGCGATCAGGCTGTCCGCACGCTCCGCCGTCTGGCGTTTGATCCGGCCCAGCACGGCGGCCGGCGGATGGGCGACGAACCGGGCCGGGGTGCCGTCACTGACCCGGTCGACCACACCACGATCGGTCAGCCCGGACAGCACCTGATAGACGTTGGCCCGCTGCAGGCCCGCCGTTTTGGCCACCTCGTAGCCGGTGGCGGACGGGTGCTGCAGCAGCGCGAGGTAGACCCGAGCCTCTTGGCTGGAAAAGCCGAGCTCGGCCAGTCGTTCGATCACGTACGACGAGGTTAGGGCACCGTAGTAGCTTCCGCAACTACTATTCGGTGAGCTTCTTGATCACGACTCCGGAGTGAGCCGGAAGACAGGGGGTTCGGCACCGCGGCGGCGAGCCCGGAGTCGGTCGAGTCCTCGGTGACGTCCCAGTACGGCTGGGTCACCGGCACAGCGCGCAGGTGGGCCCGGATCACCGGCACCGCCTCGGGTCCGGCCACCTCGGTCGCCCGCCAGGCCGTCTCGGTGCCGCCGCGGCGCAGCGTGCGGGTGCCGGCGGCGCGGACGTTGCGGACCCAGTTGACCAGGCCGTAGGGCGAGACCAGCCAGGAGGATCCGTCGACCTCGAGCACGTCGACCGGCAGCGACCGCGGCTCGCCGGCCTGGCGGCCGCGGACGGTCAGGATCTGCCGGAACTCCGCCCCCAGCCCGCGGTCGGTCAGCCACCGGTAGATCCCGTTGATCACCCGCTGGGTCCCGTCCATCCGGTATGTCTTGGCCATCTGGTTCCGGACCTCCCTCAGCCGCCCGGCGCCGCAGCGGTGCGCCCAGGTTAGTCAGTGGCTGCGACCGCCGGACGGGCGGCGCGGCGCGCCGGGACGGCACTGACCGCGATGATCACCGCGAAGACGATCATCAACAACTGGGCCGACCGGACGATCGACGGCGCCCCCAGGTTGACCAGGACGCCGGCCAGCGCGGCGCTGAACGCGTTGGCGATGATCAACACCGTGTTGATCGCCGCGGCCGCCTTGGCTCCCTGCTCCTCGTCAGAGGTGCTGCCCAGCGCCGCCACGGTCAGGTGCGGGAAGGCCAGGCCGATGCCGGCGCCGGCCACGAACAGGGTGACGAACCAGCCCGCGATCAACCAGGCACCGGCGTCCTCCCGCTGCAACAGGCCATAGCCGAACAGGCCTACCGCGAGCAGCAGCGGACCGGCGGTGATCAACATCCGTACCCGACCGGCCCGGGCACCGGCGCTGATCAGCTGGGTCAGCGACCAGCCGAAGGACAGGGCGGCACCGAGCAGGCCGGCGATCAACGGGTCGAGACCGCCGATCTCCTGGCCGAACAGCGGCAGGAACGCCTCGGTGCCGATCCCGAAGGCCAGCACCGCGACGGCGAGATAGACCCACTTCAAGGGCGACCGGGCGGCGAAGACCAGCTTGGGCAGGACGGCCGAGGGGGCCCGGCGTTCCCAGGCCAGGAAGGCCACGGTGAGTCCGGCCCCCACCAGCACGGCGATCACCGTCGCGACCAGGTGCGGCAGGATGCTGGCGACGCTGACCGCCGCGACCGCAGCCGTGAGCAGCACCAGCGACCACACCGGCACCGACTCCCGGGACGGCGAGCGCACGGTCCGGGGCATCGACCGGACGACCAGGCCGGCCAGCGCGACCGAGATCACGGCGAGCACGATGAACGCCGTCCGCCAGGCGCCGAACTGGCCGAACAGGCCACCGACCACCGGGCCGACGATGTTGCCGACGCCCCACATCGCCGACACCAGCGCCGCCGCCCGGGTCCAGAGCCGTTCCGGCAGCGTCCGCTGGATCAGCGCGTAGCCGAGACCGGCCAGCAGCCCGCCGCCCAGGCCCTGGACGGCCCGGCCGAGCAGCAGCATCGGCATCCCGACGCTGGCCGCGCTGATCAGGGAGCCGATCGCGAACAGACCGAGGGCCAGCAGGTAGGACCGAACGGCACCTTGGGTGGTGAGCAGCCGGCCGACCAGCATCGCCATGATCACCGAGGCGACCAGGAAGGCCGTCATGGTCCAGGCGTAGAACTCGATCCCGCCGATCTGCTCGACGATCGTCGGCAGCAGGCTGGTGGTGAGGTAGACGTTGCTGGCCTCGATCAGCACCCCGCCGGCCAAGACGGCGGCGATCGGCGCCAGCGGACCGCCGAGCAGCTCCCGCCAGGTGCCTTGGCCGTTGATCATGGTCGAGTTGGACATGTCATCGACTGTAGAACTTCAAACGCACTTGAAGTCCAGACCTGGGCGGTGACGATTCCTTCGAGCATCGTACGGTCTCCCGTCACGTCGCCTCCCGGAATGACCTGGAATAACCCGGCGGCGCTGAGCGCTGCCCTGCGCATGCGCTATGGAGTGTACGTACCGTCGTATGGCCCCTACGGTGACCCGGCAACGCTGCGCGAGCTCGCGGTGGCGGCCGAGGAGGCCGGCTGGGACGGGTTCTTCATGTGGGACCTGGTCACCCCGGACACGTACGAGCCGCCGTTCGCGGATCCCTGGGTGGTGCTCGCCGCGATCGCGCAGGCGACCACCTCGATCAGGCTCGGACCGCTGGTCACCCCACTGCCCCGGCGCCGGCTGGGCACGCTAGCGCTGCAGGCGAGCACCCTGCAGGCGCTGTCCGGCGGTCGGCTCACCCTCGGCCTGGGCACCGGCGTGGACTGGGACTACTCCCGCTGGGGTGAGCCGGCGAAACGCTCCGTGCTCGCCGCCCGGCTGGACGAGGGCACCCCGGTGCTGCGCCGGCTGTTGAGCGGCGAGCCGGTCGATCATGAGGGTGATCACTACCGGGTGAGCGACGTGCGGTTCCCGCCGAGCACGGTGCCGCTCTGGACCAGCGGCTTCTGGCCGCGGAAGGGACCGGTCCGCGGTGCCGCCGGCGCCGACGGCCTGTTTCCGCAGATCCGCGACTCCGCCGACGACTTCCGGATCCCCACGCCGGCGGAGTTGATCACGATCCGGGCCGACTTCGAGCGGGCCGGCGGGCGGCCCGGCGCCGACATCGTGATCTGGTCGCCGAACGCGGCCTGGGCACCCGATGCCGAAACGGCGAAGGCGTACCAGGACGTCGGGGTCACCTGGTGGCTGCAGGACGGTTCAGAGGTCACGCCGGACGCGTTGCTCCGGCGGCTCGCCGAGGGCCCACCACAGCGCTGACGCCGATCAGCCGGTCGGCGCGGTGCCACTCTGCGGGGTCAGTTCGGCGATCCGCGCGGTCAGCCGATCCTGCAGGTCCGCCGGCGACGGGATCAGGCCGGGTTCGAGGCTCGCGGTGGCGCGGCGCCGAGCGTCCTCGTACCAGGACTTCTTGTATTCCACGAAGTCGGTGGCGTCGATCCGGGCCTTGAGCACGTCGCGGTAGAACTCGTGCCCCCGGTCCTGGTGGCGGAAGAACCAACTGGTGCGCCACCACCGGTCCTGCTTCAGGTCGGGCGGCCAGTTACCGCGGAACTTGACGGTGAAACTGTCCGACACGCGGCCCTTGGTGTAGTTCGTCGGCACCACGGTCCCGGCCAGTGAGCCGTAGCCGAGCGGCGCGGCCCACACCGGAAGTTCCAACGCCAGCGCCAGCTGCATCGCGAAGCTGCCGCCGACCAGATTGACGTAGTTCCTCAGCTGCGCCTGCCGGACGGCGTCGCCCGCGGGTCCCTTGGCGGCCCGGAAGTAGCCGCGGAGGTGCCCCCGGACACCGGAGGGCGCCACGCAGCCCCACAATTTGATCAAGGCGTCGGCGGTGAACGCGTGGACGAACTTGTTCGCCTCCGCCGGCTCGCCCAACGGGTTGTTTCCTTGGAAATCCCGCTTCCGGAAGTCGACGTCGTGCGGGTCGCGATCGAGGCTCGAATCGGTCCAGATCTCCTCGCCGTCGGGGCCGAACTCGGAGCTGTTCCAGATGATCGGCCCGCCGATCCAGCCGTGGCTGAAGACCTGCAGTGATCGGATCGAGTCCTTCGGCTGCTTCTTCACGTAGTCGTAGAGTGCGATCACCGACCCGCGCTCGGGCCCGGTGTCCAGCATTCCGTCGGCCTTACGGAAGTGCACCTTCGGAGTGATCTCGACCTCGTCGTCGGGTGTCGCCGTGGGCGCCTTGCCGCGCTTCTTGTCCCAGTTCCGCCAGGTCTTGATCTTGCCGGCCGGATAGTCGAAGTAGACCAGATCGACCGGGCCCGGGTCGGCGTCGGTGGTCGGGTCGAAGTGGAAGAACAGCCACGGATAGCCGTCCTCGTTCTTCTTGCCGCCCTGGACGAAGATCACCTGCTCGGCGGCCATGACGTCAGCTGCTCTCGACCGGCTGCCAGGCCCAGTCGTCGGCCGTGGTCCGTTGCCAGGAAGGCAGGTCCGGGTGGCTGCGGATGATCGCCAGCGCGGTCGGCACCCGGACCTCCCAGGGCTCGCCGACCGGGATCTCTCCCTGTGGAGCACCGGTACGTTCCCGGATCTCGTCGATGATCGAGACGTAGAGCGGACTGTTGATCTTGGGCGGATCGCCGGCACCGCCCCAGATCTTCCCGGTCTCCAGGAAGTGGGTGACCGCGATCTCGAAGCCGGGACGGACCGGGACGACCACCCGGGCCGACCCGGCCCGGAGGAAGTCGAGGAACTCCGGATCCACGTCCTGCTTGACGAATCGGTCGACCCAGGTCGACTTGCGACTCCAGAAGTACGGATAGCAGACGTACTGCAGCTGATCCCATTCGAAGGACTGCTCGAAGAACCTGATGAACGCTCCCTCGGCGGCGGCGTCGATGAAGTCGAACCACGGCGGCTTGCCGTCCCTGGTGGCGTCGAACGCGTCGAAGCGCTGCGCGGTGATGATCGACAGGCAGTGCTTCTTCAGCTCGGTGGTGATGGTGCTGCGGTTGGCTGCCGGCGGCGCCCCGAACGGCAGCCGGTTCTGCCGTTCGGCGCGCGCCTCGGCCTCCGCCCGCAACTCCTGGACGCGCTGCTCGTGCTCCCGCACCCGGTCCTCGTAAGCGGTGCGGATCTTGCGGTACGTGGCCACCCGCCAGCGGGTCAGCTCCGCCGGCGTCCGGATGACGACCAGGACCAACTCCAGGTTGTAGGTGGCGGTCTCCCAGGCCAGCACCGACAGGCCGAGCTTGGACTCGCCGGCCAGTTCGTAGGGGTCGTCGGCGAAGCTCATCGTCAGCACCGGCTCGTGCACCAGCTGTTTGCCCGCGCTGAGCCCGATCCGGTTGGCGCTGGACGGCTTCCAGACCACCTTCCGGCTGCCGATGTTGACGGCGATGACCGGATTCTCGTCGGTGAACGCCAGGCCGCGGATCCGGGCCCGCAGCGGCCGGTAGCCGGTCGGCACCGCCAGGTCCACCCGCTCGGTGCTGTGCGGCTGCCCCACCTCGTCGGCGTCGTCCTCGCCGTGGGACAGGTTGGCCGTGACCAGCGCGTACGGCTCCGGCGCCGGTTCGACGTCGGTGGCGCCGAAGGCCGCGGCCAGGCCGAGCGCGTTGGCCACGGTGATCGACGAGGCGTCCGGCGCGACCAGGTCGAGCCTCGGCGGCGCGGGCGGCAGGTCGACGTCGAGGGTCGGGTTCGCCTCGACGTACCAGAGGAACGAGGCCGGCTCGGGCACCATGAAGTCGAACATCTGCCGGATGCCGTAGTTGAACACCTGCGCCTCGTACACCTTGTCCAGGAACTGGTAGATCCCGGTCACGTGCTCCCCGGTCTCGTTGTCGAGCTCGTGCAGGTTGGTCTCCTCGGTCTCCTTGATCACGGTCCGGGTGCGCACCTCCCGGACCCGTTCGGTGACCCGCTCCAGTGACCGGCTGACCACGTCCCGGGCGAAGCTGGTGGAGCTCTTCGTCGACTCCTCCTGCGCGGTGCCGGCGCTGGTCTCGAGCTTGGAGCTGAAGTCGACCGTGGGCCCGTACTTGCCGGACAGGCTGAGGCCTGCGCTGGTCTTCTGGTCGGCCTTGACGGTGCGCGAGGTCTCCCGGTTGAGCTCGAACCGGTCGGCGGTCTCCAGCTCGGTCTCCTGGGTCCGGGTGCTCTCGGTCTCGGTGAGGAAGGACTCCTCGGTGCGCTCCAACCGGCGGTGGGCGCGCGACTTCTTCTCGCCGATCAGGACGTTCTCGACGTGCGCGATCTCGCCGGCCTCGTACCTCTTGATCTGCTGTTTGACGACCAGCAGATCGGCGACACCGGCCGGTCGGAGCAGCGCGTGCCCCGGTGCCGCGGGGATCGTCGCGCCGGGCACCGTGTCGATCGACGGCCGCGGCCAGACGATCGAGCGCAGCACGCTCAGCTCCGCGGTCAACGTCGCCACCGCCACGTCCAGGGGCACCTCCGCCAGGTCGATGCCGCGGCGACGGAGCACGGTAGCGGTCGTCCGCGACACCTGCTTGCGGGCCGCCGCGTCCAGCGCGAACGCGACGCTGCCGGCGGGCGTCGCGCCCTGCCGGTCCGGCTGGACCAGGGCGTCGGGCCGATCGAGCGCCACGAGCTCGTCGACGGCGGCGGCCAATTGCTCGACGTCCTCGTCGTCGGCCCGATCCGCCGTCGGGCGGGCCGCTGCCCCAGCCGGTTCCAGGCCTGCGGTCCGGGCGGGTGTCGGGCTCGGCAGTGGCGGCAGCGGGGACTGCAGCGGGCGGTCCAGGAACCGGCCGAGGGCGACGCTGCCGTCGGAGTCCGCGAGGTGGTAGGTCAGATAGACCTCCCGCAACTGTTCCAGCTCCGCGGGAACGCCTTCGGTCGCCAGGTGGCCGGCGATCAGCAGGTCCGAGAGGTCGGCCCGCCGCTGGCCGAAGTCCCGCGCACGGCGTACGGCCTCGAGCCGCGGCAGCGCCTGCGCGAGGTCGTTGACGTTCGATCCGGACACTGCTCGCAGATCGGCGATCGCGGCCGTGATCTCGGGCCCCAGCGGGACGTCGTCGACGGACCGAACATCGCTGTCGGCCAGGGCCCGGTTGGCCAGTCGGGCCCGTTCGGTCATCGTCAGTTCGCCGCCGAGGTCCTTGACCAGGGCCGTGTCTCTGACCAGGACCACGACGCCGGTGCCGCGAACCGCGCGTTGCGGCCGCAACTGGATGAACCGAAAGACGTCGTCGACCGAACTCTGAGCTGCCATGGCGGACTCCCCTTTGACAATCAAAGTACGCCGTGTTATGCGGCCGCGCTGTCCGTCCGTCGAGAAACCTGCTCCCTGCTCCGGGTCGCCGCTCCGGCTACCCTCGGACCGTGCCGGATGATCAAGTCGATCGCATGGTGGCCGAGTGGGCGGAGGCGGCGCCGGGGCTGGACGTTTCCGTGCTGCAGGTGATCGGCCGGCTGCTGCGCGGAGCCGAACGGACCGAGCAGCGGCTGTCCGCCGCCCTGGCACCGCTCGGTCTGTCCTATGCCGACTTCGACGTGATCAACACGCTGCGCCGGCGAAACGATCATGACGGCACCCACCCCCGCGACCTGGCCCGCTCGGCCCTGGTCACCTCCGGGGCGATGACCGCCCGGCTGGACCGGTTGGTGACCCGCGGCCTGGTCCAGCGCCGGGCGGACGCCGAGGACCGGCGGGCGATCCGGATCCGACTGACCCGGCAGGGCGAGCGGCTGGCGACCGCGGCGCTGGAGGCCGTGCTGGCGGTCGACGAGGAGATCCTCGCCCCGCTCACCGAACGCCAGCGCGCGACCCTGGCCGCCACCCTGAAGCGGGTCCTGGTCCCGCTCGAGGACGGCTAACCCCGGGGTTGGGCCTGCTCGTAGGCGGCCTTGTACGCCGCAGCGCCGGTGATCGACTCGAACGGCCAGCTGGTCAACGTCACCGGGACCCGGTCGCCGACCGCAGCCGCGACCCGGGCCGCCGTGGTCAGCGGTTCACCACCGCAGACCTGGATCAGTTCGGCTCCGGCCGCGACCGCCTGCTCGGCCAGCGCCACGACATCGGCGCTCGCGGCGCCGATCACGGTCGTGCTGCCGCCGTCGGTGTGCTGGTGCACCAGCCGATCGTCGGGACCGGCATTCTCGTCGCCGAAGATGGTCACCGAGTGCCGGACCTGCGGCGCCCCGAGCGGTACGCCGACCGGGGCCCGGCCGTCGACCGCCTCGATCACCTGGGCCGCGGCCGCGAGGTCGAAGCCTCGATAGAGCTCGAACAGCTGGGTGCCGTCCGCCGCCAGCTCTGCCGCTACGGCGGCGGCCGCCGGCCCGTCGGGGACCCAGATCAGGGCGGTCACGGCACCGCTGTGCCGCAGTTTCCTCCGGACCACCTCGGTCGATTCCGGTGCCAGGAAGATGAAGGCCTCGTCGTACTGGGTCATCTCACCCACTTCCAATCAGCTTGGTTCTAAGTAGTTCAGTACCAAGCTAAATGCGGCATGGCCCGGAGTTATTCCCCGGGCTCAGCCGGTTGCGTTGGCCGCCACCCAATCCACCAACGGGCGGGACTGGCGCCAGTCCCGGCGGATCCGGTCCGCCAGCCCGGCGGTGTGGATGACCGGCTCGAAGCCGTACGACTTGTTGATCACGACCGACCGGTGTCGCAACAGCTCGATCCGCGGATGATCACCGGTGAAGCCCTTCGGCGACGTCTTCAGCCGATCACCGCCGACCTCCCAGCCGGCCCGACGCAGCTCGGCCAGCAGCCGCTCCAGGGCCGGCCCGTGCACGCCGTCGGCGACCGCGCGCCGATAGCGGGCCAGCCGCTGCGGATCGGCGGAATAGAAGCCGGCGCCGACCCGGACCCCGGCCGCACTGATGTCGGCATACCAGCCAGTGGCCTCGGCGGTCACGACGAAGGCTCCTTGGTGGGTCTTGTACGGAGTCTTGTCCTTGGCGAACCGGACGTCACGATACGGCCGGAAGATCTTGGCCGGCCCGAACTCCGGCTCCAGGAGCGCCATCAGCGCGACCATCGGCGCCCGTACCTGCTCGTCGTAGACGGCCTTGCGTGCCGTCCAGAACGATCGGGTGTTGTCCAGCTCGAGGTCGTCGTAGAAGTCCAGGGCTTCGGTGCTGAAACCGGTGAAGGCCGTCACCGGCGCGATGCTACGCCCGGACGGGAGGCGGCCCGATGCCGCCCGGAGCACGGATGAAATCATCAGGGACCACCGCCGATCCGCAGGAGCCCGATGTCCGAGTCACCCGCCCGTCGCCCCCGCATCGCCATCGCCGGACTGGCCGTCGAGTCGTCGACCTTCTCGCCGGCCCGGACCACGGTCGAGTCCTTCCGGCCCAAGCGGGGGGCCGAGATCCTGGCCACCCGGCCGTTCTGGTCGCCCGGCGGTTCGCTGGCCGACGCCGCCGAGTGGGTGCCGATCCTGCAGGGGCGGGCGATTCCCGGTGGGCCGGTGCCGACGGAGGACTACCGGCAGTTGAAGGAGGAGATCGTGTCCGGGCTGCGGGCCGCGGGACCGCTGGACGGCCTGGTCCTCGACATCCACGGTGCGATGAGCGTGATCGGGTTGGACGACGCCGAAGGTGACCTGGCCGTCGCGGTGCGCGAGGCGGTCGGGCCCGAGGTCTTGATCAGCACCGGTATGGATCTGCACGGCAACGTGTCCCGCCGGCTGGCGCACACCCTCGACCTGCTGACCTGTTACCGGATGGCGCCGCACGAGGACGCGCTGGACACCAAGGAGCGAGCGATCCGCAACCTGATCACCCGGCTGGCCCTGCCGGCCGAGCGACGCCGGCCGCTCAAGGCCTGGATCCCGGTGCCGATCCTGCTGCCCGGTGAGAAGACGAGCACTCGGATCGAGCCGGCCAAGAGCCTGTACGCGCTGGTGCCGGAGATCGAGGCCAAGCCCGGGGTGCTGGACGCCGCCATCTGGATCGGCTACGCCTGGGCCGACGAGCCGCGGAACCAGTGCGTGGTGATGGTGACCGGTGATGATCAGGAAGTGATCAGCCGGGAGGCCGAGCAGCTCGCCGCGGCGATCTGGCAGCGGCATGGCGAGTTCGCCTTCGTCGCGCCGGCCGATGATCTTGACAGCTGTCTCGACGTGGCCTTCGGCAGCAGCGAGCGCCCGTACTTCATCTCCGACTCCGGCGACAATCCGACCGCCGGCGGCGCCGGCGACGTGACCTGGACCCTTGATCAACTGTTGCGGCGGGAGGAGATCAGCTCGGGCCGGGTGAGCGCCGCCTATGCCTCGATCCCCGATCCCGAGGCGGTCCGGGCCTGCGTTGCGGCCGGTGTCGGTGCCCCGGTCACCGTCCGGGCCGGCGCCCGGGTGGACTCCGGACCGGCCGGACCGGTCGAACTGACCGGCGAGGTGCGGCACATCGCGACCGAGGACCCGGACGCGATCACCGAGGTGGTGCTCCGGGTCGGCGGCCTGGACGTGATCATCACCGAGCGGCGCAAGCCGTACCACCACGAGGCCGACTTCACCCGGAACGGCATCGATCCGCGGGCCACCGACCTGATCATCGTCAAGATCGGCTACCTGGAGCCGGAGTTGTTCGCGATGGCCCGGGGTTGGATGCTGGCCCTGACCCCCGGCGGTGTCGACCAGGACCTGGTCCGGCTCGGGCACCACCGGATCAGCCGGCCGATGTATCCGTTCGACACCGCGCCGTACGATCCCGACCTGTCGGCCAGAATCATCCCGATGAGCGATCAGGCCGACGGGATGGCACCCTAGGTAGCCTCGGTCTTTCATGATCAGAGGGGTTGGTTGTTCCCCTGGTCCGGGTTTCCGGCTGCCGGATCGCGGTCTGCCGGGCGGAAAGACGCATCAAGGAGCGGGTGAGGTTGCGGCGTGGTGACGGTGTCGCGGCCGGCTGCCGGTCCTGCGTCACGCAAGGCTGACTGGCACGAATTCGAAGGCTGCGCCGATCGCCGTCGTCGACATCAACCGCAGCCAACGAGACGCAGCACCGACAGCAGGCCGGGACACCCACCCACGCCGAACCCTCCGCCCTCGATGCGTCTTTCCGTCCGGTAGACCAGCGATCCGGCAGGGAACCGCGACCTGTGCCTGGAACCGTGAACGGGTCACGGACACCGGGCAGCGAGGCCAAGATCATGAAGATCGAGGCTAGGAGGTGTTGAAGACACCCTCCTAGCCCTTGGCGAACCGGCGGGCCGAGGCATCGGCCTGGGCCAGCCGGCGGAGGGCCAGCAGCAGCGGCTCGACCAACACGATGCCCAGCAGCACGTAGCGCACCATCGCCGCCTGCGACTCGGTCGGCACCCGCGCCACCTCGTCCGCGGCGATCTCGTGCATGGCCCGGCCGTAGTCGATCAACTCGCGCTCGGACAGGTCGAAACCCGCGGATCGGATCCCCGCTAGGGCATCGGCGAGTGGCCGCAGCTGTTCGTCGTAGTCGGGATCGAACCACCAGCCGAGCTTGTCGATCAGGCTCTTCGCCTCGGTCAGGTCAATGTCCTCCCGGGCGTCCGGCAGCAACTGATGGGTCACCGATCCGAGCAGGTCGTGCACCGACTCGGCGGGATGATCAAGCTCGGCCAGGACGTTCTTGGCCGCAGCGATCGACAGTCCGCCGACTCCGAGCAGGGCCCGGACCAGGCCGAGCCGGGCCAGGTGGGACTGGTCATAGCAGGCCTGGGTCGCCGAGGTCCGCTCGCCCTCGTGCAGCAGCCCCTCGCGCAGGTAGTACTTGATCGTCGCCACTGTGACCCCACTGGTGCGACTCAGTTCCGACATCCGCATCGACTGACCCCTTGCATTGGATAGCTCTACTCTCTAATATTGGAGAGTAACAGTATCCAATATAGCGAGAGGGACTCAGCGATGTCCAAGGCACTCACCGGGCGGGCCACCCATTCCTACGACGGCGAACTCGTGGTGTTCCTGATCGGCATGACGATCAACAAGCCGTGGCGGCCGGACCTCTGGGGTCCGGTGTTCCAGGCGATGCCGGGCATGCTGCGCGAGCTGGCCACCGATCCGGAGTCCGGGATGCTCGGCTACCGGCTCACCCTGGAGGGGATCCATCCGACGCTGATCCAGTACTGGAGCTCGTTGGACAAGTTGTACGCCTACGCCACGAACTCCGACGCGCGGCATCGCCCGGCCTGGACCGAGTTCAACACCCGGGCTCGCAAGGCCCCCGGCGCGGTCGGTGTCTGGCACGAGACCTTCATCGTCGAGCGCGCCGAGTCCGTCTACAACGAGACCCCGGAGCTCGGCCTGGCCCGGGCAACCACCCGGATTCCCGTGCTCAGCAAGGGAAATGCGGCCCGGCAGCGACTGGCCGGCGGCGCCACCAGGGCCTCGACCCAACCGACCCACTGATCATCACCACACCCACTGATCATCACCACGCAGAGGATTCACCATGGAACCCTTGATCGGCCCTGGTCGTCGGGACGGCCATTCTGTACGGGCTCGGTCGGGCCGGCATCCGCCCGTTGCGCCGCTGGCCGGTGCCGCTGCGCGGCGGGCTCACCGCCATGTTCACCCTGACCGGCGTGGCCCACTTCGTCGGGATGCGCCAGGAACTGATCAGCTACGTGCCGCCGCTGCTGCCGGATCCGGCGCTGCTGGTCACCATCACCGGGGTGCTGGAACTCGCCGGCGCCGCCGGCCTGCTGCTCCGGCGCACCGCACCGCTGGCCGCCGGCTGCCTGGCCGCCCTGATGATCGTGATGCTGCCGGCCAACCTGTACGCGGCCTTCGCCGGGATCGCGACCGATCCGCTCAGTCAGCCGATCCCACGGACGCTGCTGCAGGTCGTCTTCGTGGCGGCGGCGATCATGGTCGTGGCCGCCGAGCGGCGAGCGCTCCGGGCCCTCAGGCTGCCGTCTCGGCTTAGTGTCGTGCGTCCCTAGCCGAGTCGAGCCACGCCCGAGCCGCTCGCGGATCATCGGCAGTGACCGCGTCCACGCCGACCTCGACCGCGAGCCGCGCCCGGGGCTGGTCGTCCAGCAGCCAGCCCCCGGCACGCAAACCATGATCATGGATCCGGTCGACCGCCTCGGCGGTCAGGCCGGGCCAGCCGGAGAACAGGGTCTGCACCCCTAGCTCGACCGCCTGGGCCAGCGCCTCGTCGGTGTAGTCGAAGACGATGAAGCCCCGATCCGCCCACGGCATCACCTCGCCGACCTTGATCAGGTAGTCGCGCTGGAAGCTGGTCAGCAGGCACCGGTCCCGGTCGGCCGTCCGGTCGTCGAGCACCGCGGCCACCACCTCGGCCGCGCCGTCGGCCTTCAGCTCGACCTGCAGCGGCAGGCTCGTCTGCTCGAGCACTTCCTCGAACCGCAGCAGCCGGGCGTCCCCGGTCAGCTCGACCGCGCTGAGCTCGGCCCAGGTCAGGTCGACCACCTGGTCGGTCCGCGCGCCGTCGGTGACCCGGGCGAGCGTGCCGTCGTGGATCACCACCGGGACGCCGTCGGAGCTGAGCCGGATGTCCAGCTCGATCTCGTCCGCCCCGTGATCATGGGCCAGAGCGAGGCTCGATGCCGTGTTCTCGGGGGCATGGGCCATCGCGCCGCGATGACCGGTGACCTTGATCAGGTTCACCTTGTCCAGCTCGCTTTCTCGTCGGTCAGCGGGAGATCTTGTTCGGATACTGCTTCAGGATACGGTCCGTGCTGCGCCGCAGATCGTTGGCCGTGCCCTTCATGATCGCGTCCGGGTCCTCGGCGCTGGCGTACACCCGCTGGATCGCGGTCTTGATCTTCTGGATCGCCGTCTGGACGTATTTGCGCACCGTGTCCGGCCCGGTGGCGATCTCCAGTTGCTTGACCGCGACGGCATAGTTCGGGTTCTCGGCGACGATCTTGGAGATCGCGGCGGAACCCATCGCCGCCTTGGTGACCGGCAGGTAGCCGGTGCCGATCGACCACTCCGACGACTGCTCCTCGGCCGCCATGAACTTGATCAGCTCGAAGGCGGCCTGCTTCCGTTCCGGCTCGGCATACTTCATGATCGCCAGGCCGGAGCCGCCGGACGGCACCCCGATCTGCTTCTGCTGCGGCAGGAAGCCGGCCAATACCGGGAACTGCGACGCCTTGGTGATCTTGGCCAGGGTGCCGGTGGAGCCCTCGACGCAGGCCACCATGCCGCTGGTGAAGTCGTTCACATGGCTCTGCGCCAGGTAGCCCGACTTGTCGACATGGATCAGGTCATGGTCGAAGCGGGCCGCGGCCAGCGAGTCCGGCGAGTCCAGCATGATGTCGAAGCCGTCGGAGATGCCGCCGCCGAAGCTCCACAGTTGCCCCTGGAAATACCAGTCGTCGCCGCCGGTGAAGGCCCGCATCCGCGGCGTGCCACCGCGGTACGTGACCCCGGCCAACTGCTTACCCCAGTCCCGGAACTCGTCCCAGGTCTTCGGCGCCCGCTCCGGCAGCCCGGCCGCGGCCAGGATCTCCGGATTGACGTAGAGCAGCGGGGTGGACCGGGCGAACGGCGTCCAATAGATCACGTCGTCGACGATGCCCTCGGCCAGCAGACGATCATGGAACGCGGCCGGTGCGAAGGAGTCGTCGAAGTAGTCGTTCAGCGGTTCCAGCGTGTCGTTCAGGAAGTAGCGGTTCCAGGAGATGTCGGACAAGATCACCAGATCCGGGATCTGCCTGGCCTGCAGTCCGGCGGCCAGCTTCTGGTCCACCCCGTCGTAGCTGTCGAAGGTCTGCACCTCAGCGTAGATGTCGGTTTGGCTCCGGTTGAACCGGTCGACCAGGCCGGTCAGGATCGGCAGGTTGTCGCCGGTGAACGCGCTCCAGAAGACGATCCGCACCCGGTTCGCGAACTCGCCCGGGATGCTGCCGCTGGGCTGGGAGTAGCCGACCCCGAGCTGGGCGCAGCCGACCAGCGGGACCGCCGCCAGCGCGCCCAGACCGGCCAGGAAACCGCGCCGCCCCACCGATGCCCCCGGCCGGGAACTTCTCTTCGTGATCATGTCCGTCCTCATCGGGAGATCGACGCTCCGGCCAGGCCCGACACGATGTAGCGCCGGGCGAACAGGAACAGGATCAACATCGGCGTCACGACGAAGATCGTGCCCGCCATGATCGCGCCCCAGTTGTCGACGCCCTCGTTGGCCTTCAGGAACAGCAGGCCGATCGTCAACGTCCGCATCTCGTCGGAGTTGGTGGCGATCAGCGGCCAGATGAACCCGTTCCACTCGTCGATCAGCGCCAGCAGGGCGACGGTGATCACCCCCGGCCGGGCCATCGGGACGACGAAGTTGATCAGCCGTCGGAGGTGACCGGCACCGTCCAACTCGGCCGCCTCGAGCACCTCGCTCGGCAGACTGAGGAAGTGTTGCCGCAACAGGAAGGTGCCGAAGGCCGAAGCCACACCGGGCAGGATGATGCCGAGATAGGAGTTGACCAGGCCGAGCCGACCGACCGTGATGAAGTTGATCAGCAGCGTGACGTGGCCCGGCACCATCAACGCACCGAGCATCAGCAGGAACAGCACCTTCTTGCCCGGGAACGGCAGATAGGCGAACGCGTACGCGGTGAGCACGGCCAGCACCAGCTTGAGTGCGGCGCCGCCGAGGGTGATGATCGCGGAGTTCACCAGGTAGCGGCCGAACGGGGCCGAGGCCCAGGCCTGGACGAAGTTGCCCAGCTCCAGCGACCGCGGGAAGAAGGTGAGCGGCCAGCTGTAGATGTCCGCGCTGGGCTTGAGCGCCGCGGTCAGCAGCCAGTACAGCGGGATCAGGAAGATCAACCCGACGATCACCAGCAGCACGTAGTTGATCACTCGGCCCGGGGTCAGTCGGCGCGGCCGGCCGGCGGCCGTGGATCCGCCCTTCGGCGGGCTGACGGTCGGGTCGACCAGACCCGGCACCTCGGTCTGCGTGGCCATCAGTAGTGCACCCTTCGCTCCACGAACCGCAGTTGCACGGCGGTCACCACCAGCAGGATCAGGAACATCACCATGCCGCCGGCGGCCGCGTACCCGGCATCGAAGTTGCGGAAGCCCTGGTCGTAGATGAACCAGCTCAGCGTGGTGGTGGCGCCACCGGGTCCGCCGCCGGTCATCATCGCGATCACGTCGAAGGACTGGAAGGCGCTGATGATCGTGGTCACCGTGACGAAGAACGTGGTCGGTGACAGCAGCGGGAAGATCACGTGCCAGAAACCGCGCCACGGGCCGGCACCGTCCAGCAGCGCCGCCTCGCGCACCTCGTGCGGGATGCCCTGCAACGCTGCGAGGTAGATCAGCGCGACGAACCCGACGCTCTTCCAGACCGACACGATCAGCAGCGCCGGCAGGGCCCAGGTGGTGGACGTCGTCCAGGCCGGCGACGTGGCGCCGACCAACTCGAAGGCGGCGCGGGACAGGCCGTAGTTCGGATCGAAGATGAACAGCCAGATGGCGGCGATCGCGGCACCGGACAGCACGTGCGGTGCGAACGCCACCGTGGTCACCACTCCACCGCCGCGCAGCCGCGCCGAGAACAGGACCGCGAAGGCCAGCCCGATCGCGCCACAGCCGAGCACCATGGTGACCACCCAGATCAGGGTGATCGTGGCCACCCGACCGAAGTTGGGGTCGGTGAACAGGTCGGTGTAGTTCTCCAGCCCGACGAACGTGGTCTGCGGCGAGATCATGTCCCACCTGGTCAGGCTGAGGTAGAGGTTGCCCAGCACCGGCGCGTACGCGAACACGGCGATCAAGATCAGATTCGGGAAGGCGAACAGGGCGAACAGGCCGTAGCCGCGCCACCGGCTACGCCTCCGAGAGGCGATCCGGGACGGCCCGGCGGGCGAGCCCTGACTCCGGCCGAGCGGCGGCGCTGTGGCGGTCACGGCGGTATCTTCACATCTTGGTGTGAAGCTGGTCAACAGGTTCCCTCTGCCCGCCCGATCGCGTTCATTGATCACACGACTCCGGCTATCCCTTGAATCAAGGAGAACCAGGACTCCCCGCGGCGCCCAAATCGCCCTCGAACGGCACTCGACGAGGAAAGTTCACCTGTTCGACAACTGTTATTCTTCACAGGTCTCAGTGTGAATTCGTCCGCCGCGTGACCATGGTTGCGGACCCGAAGGAGCGCCATGCCCAATCACCGGCAACGCCGCCTGGAAGCCATCCTCGATCGGCTCGCCGTGCGCGGGACGGCCCAGGCCCGGGAGCTGGCCGACGAGTTCGCGGTGTCGGTGATGACCGTGCACCGCGATCTGGACGAGCTCGAACGGCGCGGCGCCGTCCGCAAGTTCCACGGCGGCGCCACCGTGGTCCGGACCCGCAGTCACGAGATCTCGGCGGCCATCCGGCGCCGGCTCGCCGTCGACGAGAAGCTCACCCTGAGCCGGCACACCGCGCCGCGGATCCAGTCCAATCAGACGATCATGATGGACGACTCGACCACCGTGGAGCCGATCTCCACCCTGCTGTCCGGCCTGGACGAGTTGCGGGTGATCACGAATTCGCTGACCGTGATCAACCGGCTGGCGAAGGAGCCGGGCATGATCATCACCGCGCTCGGCGGCCAGTTCGACCCGAGCCACGAGTCGTTCCTCGGCGTCGGCACCGTGGAGGCCATCCGCGCGCTGCGCAGTGATTCGCTCTTCATCTCCACCACCAGCGTCGACGCCGACGGCATCTACCACCAGGAGGAGTCGGTGGTCGCGCTCAAGCTGGAGATGCTCCGCTCGGCCCGGCACCGGGTGCTGCTGGTGGACAGCACCAAGTTCGCCGACGCCTCGCTGCACCGGGTCTGCGGCTGGGACATGATCGACGAACTGATCGTCACCGACCGCGCCCCCACCGACATCCTCGCCCGGATCGCCACCCACGACGTCACCGTCACCGTGGTCCCCTCCCCTGACTCTCGACACTAGCCTCGATCTTTCATGATCTTGGCCTCGCTGCCCGGTGTCCGTGACCCGTTCACGCTTCCAGGCCCAGGCGCGGTTCCCGGCCGGATCGCTGGTCTACCGGACGAGAAAGACGCACCGAGGGCGGCGGGTTGCGGCGTGGTGACCGTGTCGCGGCCGGCTGACCGCGCCACGTCTCGTTGACTGCGGTTGATCTCGCGTCGACAGCCATCAGCGCAACCTTCGAAATCGCGCCAGTCAGCCCTGCGCGACCTTGAACCGACAGCCGGCCGCGACACCATCGCCACGCCCCAACCCACCCGCACCTCGATCCTTCTTTCCGCCCGGCAGACCGCGATCCGGCAGCCGGAAACCGGACCAGGGGAACAACCAACCCCTGATCATGAAAGTGGGGTTGACCCCATGACCATGTGTCCACCAGATAGGTCAACTCCAGTCCACAGGCTGGGTCAAGCCCATTCATGATCAGGCGGGTGGCGAAGTTGGTCTGCGATGTGCGATTCAGCGGCAGTCCCAAGGGGTGACTCGGTTTTCCGGGCGGGATATGGCATGGGTGGGGATTTGCGGTGTCGAGTGGATTGCAGCACTGACAGTCGGCCGCCCACTTTCAGTGTGCCCAACCCTCCGCGCTGATGCGTCTTTCCGTCCGGTTGGCCGGCGATCCGGCGGCCGGACCGCAGGGACCTCAGCGATCCCTGTTTCCTTGTCAGAGAGGCACTTCCGTGGTTCGGGCGACAGCGTTAGCACCAAGATCACGGAAGATCCATGCTATGAGCCGGCGAGCAGCCGGACCAGCAGGCCGACGCCGGCGACGACCAGGACCAGCACGACGATGAAGACGACCAGGAAGAGCCTTCCCCTCTGCAGAAACGAGAAGTACGAACTCCGGCTCCGATGAGAGGGGTCGATCAGCTCGGCGATCCGCTCCAACTCGTCGGGCCGGGTCGGCCGGCGACGGAACACCGATCGCAGCGGTGCCGCCGCGACCGGCAGCGGCGGAGCCGGCCGAGGCGGCGGCAGGACAGGCGGCCCGGACAGCCAGGGGCTGTCCGGTGTCCGATCCCGGGGAACGATCGTCCCGTCGGCACCGACGATGCCGTCGGGTTCCGGCCGATCGACCGCGGGACTCGACGGCTGGTCAACCGTGTCCTGCTCGGGCAGCACCGGGATGACCAACGACTGGCCGGGCAGCAGGATCGGCTCGTTGCCCAGGGCAGCACGGTTGGCGGTGAACACTTCCGGCCAACGGTCAGGGTCGCCGTAGTACTGTCCGGCGATCGACCTCAGGTCGTCACCGAGTTGCACCCGGTGCTGCCGCGGGAAGGTCGGCCCGTCGTCTCGATTCTGCACAGTCCTCCTGTCGGATCCGGCGTAGCAGGCCAAGCTTGCGACAACCGGCTGACGCGCCACTGACTTCGCGTACCCGGGAGCTTCGAGGCGCACCTGCCACGGGTCGGAATAGGGGGGTTGGTGCAGGCGTTGGGGAGGCGTAGGTAGTTGAATGGTAAACTAAACAGGTCGTGAGGAGACGATGATGCAGTTCGGGATCTTCAGTGTCGGGGATGTCACCACCGATCCGACCAACGGGCGGACGCCGTCGGAGGCGGAGCGGATCAAGACCATGGTGCGGGTCGCGCTCAAGGCCGAGGAGGTCGGTCTGGACGTGTTCGCGTCCGGCGAGCACCACAATCCCCCGTTCGTGCCGTCCTCGCCGACCACCCTGCTCGGCTACATCGCGGCCCGGACCGAGCGGATCATCCTGTCCACCTCGACCACGCTGATCACCACCAACGATCCGGTCAAGATCGCCGAGGACTACGCGATGCTGCAGCACCTGGCCGACGGCCGGGTGGACCTGATGATGGGTCGCGGCAACACCGGACCGGTCTACCCGTGGTTCGGCCAGGACATCCGCAACGGCATCGCGCTGGCGATCGAGAACTACAACCTGCTGCACCGGCTGTGGCGGGAGGACGTCGTCGACTGGGAGGGCGAGTTCCGCACGCCGCTGCAGTCGTTCACCGCGACCCCGCGGCCGCTGGACGGCCTGCCCCCGTTCGTCTGGCACGGCTCGATCCGCAGCCCGGAGATAGCGGAGCAGGCCGCGTACTACGGCGACGGCTTCTTCGCCAACCACATCTTCTGGCCGACCGACCACTTCCAGCGGCTGATCGAGCTCTACCGCCGCCGGTTCGAGCACTACGGTCACGGCACGGCGGACCAGGCGATCGTCGGCCTCGGCGGCCAGGTGTTCATCCGGCCGAATTCGCAGGACGCGATCCGCGAATACCGGCCGTACTTCGACAACGCCCCGGTGTACGGACACGGCCCGTCCCTGGAGGATTTCATGGCCCAGACCCCGCTGACCGTCGGCAGCCCGCAGCAGGTGATCGAGCGCACCCTGACCTTCCGCGAGCACTTCGGCGACTACCAGCGGCAACTGTTCCTGGCCGACCATGCCGGGCTGCCGCTGACGACCGTGCTGGAGCAACTGGATATCCTCGGCGAAGAGGTGGTTCCCGTGCTGCGCAAGGAGTTCGACGCCCTCCGGCCCGCACACGTGCCGGACGGCCCGACCCACGCGGCCCGGCTCGCCGCCGCCGATCATGATCAACAGGCGACGGCGGACGCCGCCGACCCGACTCACCAGACAGAGACGAGCCCCGCATGACGGACCAGATCATGGTGATCTCGGCCGGGCTGAGCCAGCCGTCGTCGACCAGGCTGCTGGCCGACCGGCTCGCCGACGCCACCCGGCGGGCGCTCGGCGACCGGCCGACCCGGATCGAGTCGATCGAGTTGCGCGAGTACGCGCACGAGATCACCGACCACCTGCTGACCGGATTCGCCGGCCCGAATCTGAAGGCCGTGCTGGACGAACTGGCCGAAGCCAGCGCACTGATCGTCGTCACCCCGATCTTCAGCGCGTCGTACTCGGGGCTGTTCAAGTCCTTCTTCGACATCGTCGACCCCGATCGGCTGGCCGGCAAGCCGGTGCTGATCGGGGCCACCGGCGGCACCGCGCGGCACTCGCTGGCCTTGGAGTTCGCGGTCCGGCCGCTGTTCAGTTACCTGCGCGCACCGACGGCGGCAACCGCGGTGTTCGCCGCCACCGACGACTGGGGACAGGTCCGCAATGGTGCCCGGACCAGCTCCGACCAGCACCTGACCGAACGGATCGAACGGGCCGCCGGTGAGCTCGCGGCGATGATCACCGGCGCAGCGCCGCCGGCCGAGCCGGACCCGTACGACGATCCGGTCCCGTTCGAGCAACTCCTGCACCGCCGCGACTGAGCCGGCCGGCTCGAGTTGATCAGCGCTTGGGGCGGGTGCGGTAGAGCCAGATCAGGCCGAGGATCGGCAGCACCAGCGGGACGAAGGCGTAGCCGATGCCGAAGCCGGACCACACCGTGGCGTGCGGGAACGCGGCCGGATCGACCAGGCTCAGGGTGCCGATGGTGAGCACGCCGATCAGCTCGGTGCCGACCGCGGCCCAGGCGATCCGTCGTGAGGCTCGGGAGCCGAGGGCCAGCGTGATCGTCGCCACCAGGTAGATCACCGCGGCCGCTGCCGAGAGCAGGTAGGCCAGCGGCGCCTCAGCGAACCGGGTGAGGAGTTGCAGGCCGGCCCGGGCGCCGGCGGACAGCGCGAACAGGCCGTACACCGCGATCAGGATCCGACCCGGCCCGGACCGGGTCGTGCGCTCTGACCGGGCGGGTTCGGGTCGTCCGGTCTCCGGCTCGGTCACGTCCCGCTCCACAGCTGCAGCAGCCGGAGGGTCATCGCCAGCACCGCGAAGCCGGCCACCGCGAGCACCCCGCCGGCGAACCGGCTCCGGTCGCTGAGCGCCCAGAATCCCGCCAGCGGCACCACGATCACCGCGGCGATCAGATAGCCGACGGTGGTGCCGAATTCCACCGGGCGGTAGCCCTGGGCGAGCAGCACCACCGCGATCACCGACTGGGTCAGGGCGGCCAACTCGAGGACGCAATTCGCGACCAGTTGGGCCCGGCCGACCGGCTTGTTCAGGGCCAGGGTGGTGACTCCCCAGCCGGTGCTGACCAGGCCCAGCCCGATCACGATCCCGGCCAACACGGCGATCATCCGCGGCGCCTCCTCGTCTCGGGCAGCAGGCTACCGGGCATACATTGTCGGGCTCCGCCGGTACGCTGGTGGCCCATGCGGATCATCGGGTACGACGACGGGACACTCGCTTTCCGCACCCCTCTCGGACATGGTTCCGATCCGCTCACAGCCGGTCTGGCCCACGGGTACGCCACGCTCCGACCGGTCGACGCCCGCCGGGCCGACGACGGCGATCTGGAGCTCGAGCTCAGCGTCACCCCCGCTCCCGCGGCCGCGCCACGGCCGGCCGGACCGACCCCGATCGACCCCGGTCTCGACCTGGATCAGCTGGCTCGGCACGGCGAGCTGCCGGTGGCCCGGCAGCGGGTCGCGGGCTACGGCCTGATCACTTCCGAACGCGGACTGCTGGTCACCGAGTATTCGCACCGGACCAACGCCGCGGGCGACTGGGGGCTGCCCGGCGGCGGCATCAAGGACGGCGAGCAGCCTATCGACGCCGTGGTCCGGGAGACGTTCGAGGAGACCGGCCAGTTGGCCGAGGTCGACACCATGATCATGGTGCACAGCGCCCAGTGGATCGGCCGGTCGCCGCACGGCCGGTTGGAAGACTTCCACGCCGTCCGGCTGGTCTTCCGCGGCCACTGTCCGGACCCTGGTGAGCCGGTGGTGCACGACGTCGACGGCACCACTTCGGCGGCCCGCTGGCTGCCGCTCGCCGACTGGCCGACCCTGCCCTGGCGCCGCGGCTGGGACACGCTGCTGCCCGCCTTCCTCGCGCCGCTGGCCGGCCAGCCGATCAACGGTCACTCGATCAACGGCCACGCGATCGACCCTCGATCGATCAACGGCCGCGCCAACGGCCGGCGTATCGTCGACTGAGCGCCCGGCGGCGCCGTGCTGCTGGCACGATGTCCGGCATGGATGATGCGGACCTGATCTGGAACCGGGCCTGTGACGGCGGTGGCCGGTGGCCTCGGCTGGGCGACAGCCACGTCGCGGCGCTGTTGCACTTTCACGGCTTCGCGATGAACGGCGGCGTCTTCCACTCCTGCGGGATCGTCAGGGGCACCGCGATCGGTGCGGCGGTGAACGGCTTCCGCTATCTCGAACTGGACGCGATCGCGGACGTCGTGGCCGAGGCCGGCGCCGTGGCGGTGAGTGGTGCCCTGGAGCTGGACGACGACCGGGCCGAAGAGCTGGAGCTCCGGTTCAACGACCGGTATTACTCACTCATCCCGACCGACCAGGTGATCGTCGATCGGTTCGAGGCGCGGCTGCGGAAGCATCCCGAGGAGTTCGCACCGTTGACCCCGGCCGGACGGGACCAGCAGGAAGGCAATTGATCAGGCCCGGCGGACCCCCTCGTAGGATCGCCCGGTGCGGATCATCGGCTACGACCACGACCGGGTGGTGTTCCGCACTGAACTCGGGCACGGTGTCGATCCGCTCGGCGTTGCGCTGGCTCACGGCTACGCCACGGCTCGTCCGCTGCTGGCGCGGCGCGCCGCAGACGGCGAATTCGAGTTGGACCTCGCTGTCACGCCGACACCACCGGCCGTGCTGGTGCACCCGGAACCCGGCCAACTCGATCCCCGGCTCGGGCCAGAGCGCGGCGAGCCGAAGGTGCTGCGCCGAGTGGCCGCGTACGGTCTGATCACGTCCTCCCGCGGCCTGCTGGGCACCGAATACTCCGGGCTGACTCAGGTCGAGGGCTTGTGGGGCCTGGCCGGCGGCGGCATCGAGGACGGCGAGCAGCCGGCCGAGGCCGTGACCCGGGAGGCCTACGAGGAGACCGGTCAACGGGTCGAGGTCTCGGACCTGCTGCTGGTGCACCACGGCCGTCGGATCGGCCGAGCGCGGGACGGCACACCGGAGGACCTGCACACGGTGCGGCTGATCTACCGCGGCCACTGCCCCGATCCGATCGATCCGGTGATCCACGACCTCGGCGGCACCACCTCGGCCGCCCGCTGGCTCCCCCTCGACCGCTGGACCGACGTGCCCTGGGCCGGCGCCTGGCCGTCCCTGATCACCGCAGTCCTCGCCGCCGACGCCACCCTCACCTGACCCCTGCCACACCTCCGCCGACTTGTCAGAACTGAGGATGGCTATAGCAAGCACCAGTTCTGACAAGTCGGCTCAGGTGGTGGTGGTGGGTGGCGCGGTGCTCTGCCGGATCACCAGGTCGGTCGGGATCAGTCGTTCGTCGCTCGCGGCCTCGGCCGGGTTCTCGATCCGGTCCAGCAGCAGGGCGACGGCGTTGCGGCCGATCTCGGCGAAGTCCTGGCTGACGGTGGTCAGCGGCGGCCAGAAGTACGCCGACTCGGGCAGGTCGTCGAAGCCCACCACGCTGATCTCGCCGGGCACCGACCGGCCCGCCTCGTGCAGGGCCTGGATCAGGCCGAGCGCCATCTGATCGTTGGCCACGAACACGGCGGTCACGTCGTCCCGCTCCGCCAGCACGGCGCCCTGCCGATAGCCGGACTCGGCCGTCCAGTCGCCGACCAGCACCGGCGGCGGTTCGCTGCCGGCCGCGCGCAGGGTCTCGGCCCAGCCGCGGGTCCGGTCGGCCGCGGACGCGGAGTCGGCCGGCCCGGCCAGGTGCCAGACGCTCCGGTGCCCGAGTTCGAGCAGGTGGCCGGTCGCGAGTCGGGAGCCGCCGGCCTGGTCGGAGTCGATCTGACTCGGCGCCTCACCGGAGCCCGAGTTGACCACGACGATCGGTACGTCGTCCGGCAGCGTCACGTCCGCGCCGACCAGCAGCTGCGGCTCGACCGTGACGATGATCCCGTCCACGGCCTGCTCGCTCAACCGGTCGATGGCGCCGGACAGGTCACCGCGGTTCAGGCCGCCGCGGGTCGCGGTGATCGGCAACAGGGTGATCGAGTACTGCGCTGCCGTGACGGCCAGGACGATCTCGTCCAGCGTGCGCATCATGCCGTACGAGGTGAGGTAGGAGGTGATCACTCCGACGGCATGGAATCGGCCGGCCTTGAGGGCGCGGGCGGCTCGGTTGGGCCGATAGCCGAGCTCCGCCATCGCCTGCTGCACCCGGCTCCGGGTCGCCGCGTCGACATTGCTCCGCCCGTTGGCCACCCGGGACACGGTCTGGGCGGACACCGACGCGCGCCGGCCCACGTCGGCCATCGAGGGCCGTCTGGCGACCATCCGCACACCTCCGAACGCTGGCCTGGCCTGAGGGAGTCTACAAACAGCGGCGGCGCCGCAACCATCGATCGTGGACCGTCCTGGTCACCTCGGGCCGAGGCTGAAGATCATCGGTGGGACAGCGGGTTGGCGCTGATCCCGCTGATCTCGACCGTGGTCACCGAGCGGGCGGCGATCGGCAACTCGAGCTCGTTCGCGGGGACCGGGAGCGGGGCCTCCTCCTCGACCCGGCGGCCGGAGGCGGTGCTCCAGCGCCGGGCGGACGCAGTCGGCGCGAGCCGCGGGAAGCCGGACAGATCCAGCCGCAGCGTGACCGGCTCGGGCCGGCTGTTGACGTGCACGACGACCAGCCGGTCCGGCTCCGGGCCGAGCGCGGCCACGGTGTCCAGCGCACCGGAGTCGGTCCGGGTGGTGATCAACTCCGCACCGGGCCGGAGGAACCGGGAGAACTGCGCCAGCGCCCAGTACTTCATATTCGGCTTGATCGGCTCGGCCGCCGGGTCCATGGCGTCGAAGTCGACCTGGATCAGACCCCAGTTCTGATCTTCCTTGATCATGTTGCGGCGGTCCTCGATCGCCTGCCAGCAGACCCAGGCGCGCGGCCGCAACTCGGTCAGGTCACCGGCGATCTGACGCGCCAGGGCCAGCCCCGGCCGGATGTCGTCATCGTCTCGCGGCACCCCGGCAGGGCCGAGATCGACCTCCGACATCCACAGCGGTTTCCCTGTCTCGGCAGCGATCCGGCGCACCGTCGGGCGGCCGTGGATGTCGTACGTGTGCGTGTTCAGCTGCCCGACCGCCGCGCGCGCCTCCGGCGTCCAACCCTGCCAGTCCGCGACGAAGCCGGCCGGGTTCGTCTCGTCCGGACCGGAGATGATCACCTGGTCCAGGCCGGCGGAGCGCAGTTCCTCGGCCAGCACGGTGATGATCTTGGACTGGGCCCGCGGGTCCCAGTGGCAGCCCTCCTGCCGGTTGAAGGCGTACCAGTACGGGGTGTTCGGCTCGTTCGCCGGGGACAGGCTCCGGATCTCGATGCCGTCGGTCTCGATCAACCGCCGGGTCACGCCGACCAGGTATTTGGCGAAGGCGCGGTACTGATCGGGCCGCAGGTTGTTGTGGCCGCCGTCCTGGTGCCCGGAGACGAAGCCACTGGCCGTCATGAAGTACGGCGGCGAGTTGGAGAACGCCTCGAACAGGTCGGCGCCGCGATCCCGCGCCGCCCGCAGCCACCAACGCTGGTTCGGGTCCGCGGCCGGGTCCCAGTGCAGCGCCTCGTCCGGATCCCACCAGTCCCGGTGGTCCGGCTCCGGCCGACCGGGGCGGGACGGTTCGGCGATGCCGTGGTGCGGTGCGTGGCTCCGCGGCCAGGGCGCCTCGGGCACCGGTCCGATGCCGACCGGCCGGCGCCACCAGCCGGGCACGTCGGCACCGGGTCGCAGATACGGTTCCGTCTCCCGGCTGTCGCCGCCGCCGATGTTGTAGCGGGCGATGGTCAGGCCGAGGCCGTCGTGCCCGTACAGCAGGTCGGCGAGCCGGCTGCGCACCGGTTCGGGCCAGCCGCCGGTGGCATGGCCGAACCAGGCGAGCGCCGTGCCCCAGCCCTGGAACGGCTCGCTCGAATCGGACGGATCGAGCCACACCGTCGTCGGAGTCACGAGTCGATCTTCGCCGAATCCGAGTTGCGGCGCATCCCCCGCCGCCGAAGACTTGGCCCATGACAGCGGACAACGAGACGGTGTCCGAGCGAACCTTCGGCTGGTGGGACATGTGGGCCTGCCCGGATGACGATCCGCGGGACGAGGGGCCCTTCGTCGGTGAGCGGGCCACGCTGACCGGCTATCTCCGCAACTACCGGCTGACCCTGGAGCTGAAGTGCTCCGGGCTGGACGCCGAGCAACTGGCCCGCCGTTCCGTCCCGCCGTCGACGATGTCACTGCTCGGCCTGATCCGACATCTCGGCCAGGTGGAACATGGCTAATCCGAAATAGATGCCACTGAGCCCGATGCGGCAGGAGATGCGATCGCCGCTCTATTTTCAAGCCTAATCGGGCCACAATCAGTTGGGACTGCGGCTGGTTCCGCAACACGCTGGCCGGCGAGGAGGCGCCGCCGCTGTACGGCGAGGAGTCCGACGCCGACTTCAACGGCGCCGCCGCCGATCCGGCCCTGGTCGAGGAGGCCCGGCAGAAGTGGCGGGACGAGGTGGCCTACGGCGAGGCGTACGTGGCCGCGGTCTCGGACATGGAGCACGTCGGGGTCAAAGATGACCCGCTGCGCGACGTCCTGGTGCACCTGATCGAGGAGTACGCCCGGCACGTCGGGCACGCCGACCTGCTGCGGGAGCGGGTCGACGGCCGGATCGGCCAGTAGCCGCTCAGCGGATGTCGCCGAGCAGGTCCTGCCGGGTCACCACGCCGATGGGCTTGCCGTCGTCCAGCACCAGCAGCGCGTCGTGCGCCACCAGCAGGTCGACGGCGGCCGCGACCGGCTCCGAGGCGCCGAGGGTCGGCAGCGCCGGCTCCAGTACGGACTCCACCGAGTCGGCCGGGCCGGCCTGGTGGGTGAACAGTTGCTCCAGCAGGCCGCGCTCGCTGACCGAGCCGACCACCTCGGCCGCCATCACCGGCGGCTCGGCCCGGACCACCGGCATCTGGGAGACGCCGTACTCGCGCAGGATCTCGACCGCCTCGGCGATCGTCTCGCCCGGATGGGTGTGCACCAGCGACGGCAACGACCCGGTCTTCTCCAGCAGCACGTCGCCGACCACCCGGCCGTTCTCCGGTCGCGGCGCGAACCCGTACCGGGTCAACCACTCGTCGCTGAACACCTTCGTCAGGTAGCCGCGGCCGGAGTCCGGCAGCAGCACCACGATCACCGCATCCGGATCGTCGACGTCGGCCGCGAGCTTCAGCGCCGCGGCGACGGCCATCCCGGCGGAGCCGCCGACCAGCAGCGCCTCCTCGCGGGCCAGCCGCCGGGTCAGCTCGAACGAGTCGCCGTCGGAGATCTCGATCACCCGGTCGCAGACGGTCCGGTCGTAGTTGGCCGGCCAGAAGTCCTCACCGACGCCCTCCACCAGGTAGGGCCGGCCGCTGCCGCCGGAGTAGACCGAGCCGGCCGGGTCGGCGCCGACCACCTGGACCCGACCGTCCGAGACCTCCTTGAGGTAACGACCGGTGCCGCTGATCGTGCCACCGGTGCCGATCCCCGCGACGAAGTGGGTGATCTTGCCCTCGGTCTGCCGCCACAGCTCCGGGCCGGTGCTCTCGTAGTGGCTGGCCGGGTTGTTCGGATTGCTGTACTGGTCCGGCTTCCAGGCGCCCGGAATCTCGCGGACCAGCCGGTCCGACACCGAGTAGTAGGAGTCGGGATGGTCGGGCTCGACCGCGGTCGGGCAGACCACCACCTCGGCCCCGTACGCGGCGAGGACGTTGCGCTTGTCCTCACTGACCTTGTCCGGGCAGACGAACACGCAGCGATAGCCCTTGGACTGCGCGACGATGGCCAGCCCGACCCCGGTGTTGCCGCTGGTCGGCTCGACGATGGTGCCGCCGGGCTGCAACTTGCCCTCGGCCTCGGCCGCCTCGATCATCTTGACCGCGATCCGGTCCTTCACCGAGCCGCCCGGGTTGAGATATTCGACCTTGGCGAGCACCAGCGGCCGCAGCCCCTCGGTTACCGTCGACAGCTTGAGCAGCGGGGTGTTGCCGACCAGATCGATCAGCGAGTTCACGTACTCCACGGCCGAACATTAGCCGGAAAATTGGCGAGGGCCGCCACTCCC
This sequence comes from uncultured Actinomycetota bacterium, assembly GCA_963746025.1. GTDB lineage: Bacteria > Actinomycetota > Actinomycetes > Propionibacteriales > Propionibacteriaceae > Microlunatus. The sequence goes on along the minus strand of CAVUZU010000002.1, from coordinate 813,472 downwards.
GTCGGAGTAACGACCCTCAAGCAGGGGGGAGACGTGCGCGGCGATTACCGTCGCAAGTAGGACAGCAGGCGCAGGATCTCGATGTAGAGCCAGACCATCGTAACGGTCAGGCCGAACGCACCGCGCCACGACTCGCTGGCGGGAGCGCCCATCGCGACGCCCTTTTCGATGTAGTCGAAGTCCAGCACCAGGTTGAGCACCGCCAGCACCGCGCCGAGCAGCGCGACGCCGATCGCCAGGAGGCTGACCGGACCGGTGATGCCGGCACGGAGGCCCAGGTCGACTTGGAAGAAGACCCCCAGTACGAGATTCAGCAGCATCGCCGCCGCGAAGGCGACGGTCGCGAGGATCACGACCTTCTGGAACTTCGGGGTGACCCGGATGTTGAAGATCTTGTACGCGGCGAGCGTCACACCGGCCGCCGCGAACGTACCGAGCACGGCCTGCACGACGATGCCCGGGTAGTTGATCTCGAAGACGAAGCTCAAGGCGCCGACGAAGACACCCTCGATCACCGAGTACGCCAGCACCAGCGGCGGCGAGACCTTGCGCCGGAAGACCACCAGCAGCACCGCGAGGAGGCCGACCAGGCCGGACACGATCATCGTCGGGAACAGCAGATCGCGCGAGATCACCTCAGTCGCGAACCCGAACATCGTCGCCGCCGCGGCCACGATGACCAGCCCGATCGTGATCACCGACTTGGTGATGACGTCGTCGAACGTCATCCGCCCTTCGGTGCTGGTGGGCGGCTGCACACCGCCGTAGCCGTGGTAGCCCTGGGGTTCGGGCGAAGTGCCCGCCTGTCCGTAGCCCTGTGGTGTTCCGGGGGTGAACGCGTCCTGCCGAGACAGAATCGGGTTCGAACTACGCAACATCCTTGGCTTTCCTCCTGTACCCAGCGCTCACTGCGCCGGACTGAACGAGACCACAGTCTATGCAAGCCCGCTGTGGCTCCGATTGTTCAGTCCTGGGAATCGGCTAAGAACCATCGTCGTCCGGATCCTCGCCGATGTCCACAGGCAGGTGTTACAGCTCTGGGTCGGCTGCGGATATTCCGGAGCTCCTGCCAGCCGCTCAGCACCCTCGAGGCAACGCTCCCGGATCTGCTTGGTGTCGGTCGGGTCGGCGGGCGGGCGACAGTCGGAGCGAGGGTGTTCGTTCCCCGGGCATGTCGAAGGGCAAGCCAGACGGTGAACCCTTTCGGTGGATCCGGGCTCGGGGAACGACCGCCCCGACCTCCCGCACCGGGTCAGTGCGGCGAAAGGTGTCCCTCGACCAGCTCGAGGTAGCGCTCACACATCGTGCGCAGCACCTTGTCATAGGGCTGGGCCCAGAGGTCGGCGTTGAAGATCTCGACCTCGATGTCGCCGGCGTAGCCGGTCGCGGCGATCGCGCGGGTGAAGCCGGCGAAGTCGATATGGCCGTCGCCGATCATGCCGCGGGCCAGCAGGGTGTCCGGTGGCAGCGGGGTGATCCAGTCCGAGATCTGATAGCTGAGGATCCGGTCGCCGGCGCGGCCGAGCTGGGCCTCGACGCCCGGCTCCCACCACAGATGGAAGGTGTCGACGATCACCCCGACGTCGGTCGGCTCGAACCGGTCGGCGATGTCCAGCGCCTGCGCGAGGGTGGAGATCACGCCACGGTCGGCGGCATAGATCGGGTTCATCGGCTCGATGCCGAGGATGACCCCGTGCTCGCGGGCGTACGGCACCAGCCGCTCGATCGCCGTGACCACTCGGGATCGGGCACCGGCCAGATCACGATCACCGGCCGGCAGTCCGCCCGGCACCAGCACCAGGGTCGCGGCGCCGAGACGGGCGGTCTCCTCGATCGCCGCCTGGTTGTCCCGATGGGCCCGCTCGATGTCCCGCGGATCGGCGGCGGTGAAGAAACCCCCGCGGCACAGCGAGGAGACCCGGAGGCCGGATTCCTTGATCATCGCCTCGGCCTGGTCCAGCCCGACCTCGGCGACCGGTTCGCGCCAGAGCCCGATCGAGGACAATCCGGCGGTTTTGCAGGCCGCGATCGCCTCGGCCAGGTTGGCGTTGGCGATCGTCCGCTGGTTCAGCGACAGGCGGGCCAGTCGGTCCGGCCGGGCCGGCGCGGTCATCGGTGCAGCCCTGCCGCGTCGAGGACCAGGCCGAGCCGGTGCGCGGCCAGTTCCGGATCCGGCAGCAGCCGGGCGGCGTTGGCCAGCTCGAAGATCCGGGCCAGGTGGATCGGCGACCGGGCCGACTGCAGACCGCCGATCATGGTGAATCCCTGCTGCAGCCCGGACAGCCAGGTGGTGAAGGCGATCCCGGTCTTGTAGTAGAAGGTCGGCTCGGCGAAGAGGTGCCGGCTCAGCTCCAGCGTCGGCTCCATCGCCGCGTCGTAGCCCGCCGGATCGTCGTCGTCCAGCGCGGACAAGGCGGCCGAGGCGGCCGGAGCGATCGCCGCGAACGCGCCGAGCAAGGCGTCGGAGTGGTGCGTCCCGTCGCCCTTGATCAACTCCGGGTAGTTGAAGTCGTCACCGGTGTAGAGTCGCACCCCGGCCGGCAGTGCGGCCCGGAGTCCGCACTCGTGCTCGGCGGACAACAGCGACACCTTGACCCCGTCGATCTTGGTCGCGTGGTCCTTGATCAACTCCAGGAACGTCGCGGTCGCGGTAGGGATGTCGGCCGAGCCCCAGTAGCCGCGCAGGTTGGGGTCGAAGGCCTCCCCCAGCCAGTGCAGGATCACCGGCTCGCTGACCTGGGCCAGCAACGTGTCGTACACCCGGCGGTAGTCGTCGGCCGAGGACGCGGCGGCGGCCAATTGGCGGGAGGCCATGATGATCACCTGCGAGCCGGTGCCCTCGACGAAATCGAGCTGCTCGGTGTAGGCGGCGATCACCGCGTCGACCGTGGCCGCGCCCGGACGGTGATCGGTGCCGGCACCGGACGCGATCCGGGCGCCGAGTTCGCGCGCTTGGGCGGAACTGCGGGTGATCAACTCCTGCACCGCCGGCCAGTCGATGCCCATGTTCCGCTGCGCGGTGTCCATCGCCTCGGCGACGCCGAGGCCGTAGCGGAAGAGATGCCGACGGAAGGCCAGGGTGGCATCCCAGTCGACCACGGCCGGGGCGCCGGGGACGTTCTCTCCGCGCGGGTCGGCGATCACGTGGGCCGCCGCGAACGCGACCCGGGTCCGGTAGGGCTCGGGGTGCTCGGCCCAGGGTCGCGGCGGGTTGAGCTCGATCTCCTGCCAGCCGCCGCCGGCTTGCGGCAGCGCGATGGTCGACCCGTCGACGATGGTCATGGCTCGAGTTCGATCCGTCGGCCGTCCCGCGACGACGCATAGCCGGCGTCGGCCAACCGCAGCCCGCGGACTCCGGCGGCGAAGTCGTAGCGGTGCGGCTGGCCGGCGTCGACGTTGATCAAGAACTCTTCCCACTGGGCCCGGAACCCGTTGCCGAACTCGACGTTGTCCGGGATCTGCTGCCACTGCGAGCGGAAGTCCTGGTCGGTCGGTTGGTCCGGATTCCAGACCGGCTTGGGCGTCTGGGTCCGGTGCTGGATCCGGCAGCCGAACAGCCCGGCCACCGCCGACCCGTCGGTGCCGTCGACCTGGAACTCGACCAACTCGGGCCGGTCGACCCGGACCGCCCAGGAGGAGTTGATCTGGGCGATGATGCCGCCCTCCAGTTCGAAGATCCCGTACGCCGCGTCGTCGGCAGTCGCCCGATACGGCTTGCCCTGCTCGTCCCAGCGCTGGTCGATGTGGGTGACCGCCTTGGCCATCACCGCCTGCACCTTGCCGAACAGGTTCTCCAGCACGTAGTTCCAGTGGCAGAACATGTCCAGCACCATGCCGCCGCCGTCCTCGGCGCGGTAGTTCCAGCTCGGCCGCTGAGCCGGGATCAGGTCGCCCTCGAAGACCCAGTAGCCGAACTCGCCGCGGACCGACAGGATCCGGCCGAAGAAGCCGGCGTCGATCAGCCGCTTCAGCTTGAGCAGACCGGGCAGGTAGAGCTTGTCGTGCACCACGCCGTTGATCACGCCGGCGGCCTCGGCGGCCCGGACCAACTCGGAGCCTTCGGCGACGGTCTCCGCGATCGGCTTCTCGGTGTAGACGTGCTTGCCGGCCTCGACCGCCTTCAAGATCGATTTGACCCGCTCGCTGGTCACCTGGGCGTCGAAGTAGATGGTCGTTGACGGATCGGCCAGCGCCGAGTCCAGATCGGTGGTGTACCGATCGACCCCGTGCTCGTCGGCGATCCGGGCCAGCTTCTCGGTGCTCCGGCCGACCAGCACGGGCTCGACCGTGATCCGATCGCCGTCGGGCAGCACGACCCCGCCCTCGTCCCGCAGGGCAAGGATGGAGCGGAGGAGGTGCTGCCGGTAGCCCATCCGACCGGTCACCCCGTTCATGATCACTGGGTAGCTGCGCGTAGGCATCGAGATCCTTCACCGTGGTCGTCCTGGAAAACGCTTACCATCCTAGAGTGTGGCATTCCACCTACGCAAGCCGGTTGCCGATACTGCCCGTCGGCACAAGGACACTGCCCGCCAGGTCGGGGCGGGCCACGCGGCTACCACATCAGCACCGGCTGACGTCCGGCTGACGTGCCGGTGGCGGGAAAGGAAAACCCTGTCTGGCCTGCCACGAAACCCGATTAGGATCGGGCGCGACCGGCCCCCGTAGCCCAATCGGCAGAGGCAGGCGGCTTAAACCCGCCCAAGTATGGGTTCGAATCCCATCGGGGGCACCACGGTCGTGATCACTCCCCGGACTCGGCGGCGCCGGCCAGCCACTCCCGGCGCAGGATCGCGAATACGCCGTCATTCTCCCAGGCCGCGCGGTCCGGGATCCAGGTGCTGGACAGGTGGTGCGCCTCGTGCCGCATGCCCAGCCGGCGGCAGAGCCGGATCGAGGCGTCGTTGTCCGGATGCAGTTCGGCGATCACCCGGTGCGCGTTCAGCGGCCCGAAGGCGAAGTCGAGCAACGTCCGGGCCGCCTCGGTGGCGTAGCCACGGCCGCCGTGATCGGGATGGAAGATCCAGCCGATCTCCGCCCCGGCCATCGCCGCCGACTTGATCATCAGGATCACCTCGCCCAGCAACAGATCATCGTCTCGGCGGACCACGGCCAGCCGGACCCCGTCGCCGTCAGCACCGAGGGTCTGCCGCCGGGCGGACCGGGCCAGCCCCTCCGCCACCTTCTCCCGGGACCGCGGCTCGTGCAGCAGGAACCGGCAGACGTCCGGCCGGGACAGGTAGCCGTGGATCGGATCAAGATCATCCGGGGTCACCGGGCGCAGCCGGAGCCGTTCGGAGGACAGTTCGGGGAAGTCGGTGCCGATCAGCTGCGGGGCCGGATCACTCATCCGGGTAGCGTAACCACGACCGCCCGCAGGTCCAGCACGGTTTATCCGGAGAGGAATCCCGCCATGAGTTATGTCGCCGCCCCAGAGCGCTACGACGGATCGATGCAGTTTCGGCGGACCGGGCGATCCGGCCTCGATCTGCCGTCCTGTCGCTCGGCTATTGGCACAACTTCGGCGACGACCGACCCTTCGAGACCCAGCGAGCGATCGCCCGGCGCGCCTTCGACGTCGGCATCACGCATCATGATCTGGCCAACAACTACGGCCCGCCGTACGGCTCTGCGGAGATCAACTTCGGCCGGCTGATGCGGGAGGACTTCGCGCCGTACCGGGACGAGCTGATCATCTCCACCAAGGCCGGCTGGGACATGTGGCCCGGGCCGTACGGTCAGGGCGGCGGCTCGCGCAAATACGTGCTCGCCTCGTTGGACCAGTCGCTGCGCCGAATGGGCGTGGACTACGTCGACATCTTCTACTCCCACCGACTGGACTCCACCACGCCGCTGGAGGAGACCATGGGCGCGCTGGACACCGCGGTCCGGCAGGGCAAGGCGCTCTATGTCGGTATCTCGTCCTACGACGCCGAGCGGACCCGGCAGGCGGTGCAGATCCTCGATGATCTTGGTACGCCGCTGCTGATCCACCAGCCCTCGTACTCGATGCTGAACCGGTGGGTCGAGAACGAGGGGCTGCTGGATGCGGCCGGTGAACTCGGCTTCGGGGTGATCGGCTTCACCGCGCTGGCCCAGGGCCTGCTGACCGGGCGCTATCTGAACGGCATCCCGGCCGACTCCCGCGCCACCCAGGGCAAGTCGTTCGACCCGGACTGGCTGTCCGACGAGATGCTCCGCCGGCTGAACGGGCTGAACGACCTGGCCGGCCGGCGGGGCCAGACCCTGGCCCAGCTGGCCCTGGCCTGGGCGCTCCGGGACGAGCGGGTCACCTCGCTGGTGATCGGCGCCTCCTCGGTCGAGCAGCTGGACGAGAACATCGCCGTGCTGGACAACCTCGCGTTGTCCGACGAGGAGACCGAGGCGATCGACGAGTACGCCGCCGACGGCGGAGTCGATCTCTGGCGGTCGGCCCGCGCCGGAGAGGTGAACGCCGGACCACGGAAATGAACCGCCGGGCCGGCCCGCTGAACGGCGGGCCGGTGACCCGAGGGCGCTACGGTGGTGCTGCAAGGGTTTGCTGCAACGATTCGGCAAACCCGGACGAAGGAGGAACGAGATGGCCGTGAGGTTGGCTGACGTCGCGGCGGCGGCGGGGCTGTCCGGCTCGACCGTGTCCCGGGCGCTGTCCGACCCGGACAAGGTCAACCCGGCCACCCGGGACCGGGTGCTGAAGATCGCCCAGGAGATGGGCTACGAGCCGAACCAGTCGGCCCGGTCGCTCACCGCCGGCCGGACCGACCTGATCGGCCTGCTGGTGCCCGACATCGCCAACCCGTTCTTCCCGCCGATCATCAAGTCGGTCCAGGCCCGGGCCACGGCCAAGGGCAAGACGGTGCTGATCGCCGACATCGACGAACGGCCGGCGGACGAACTGCAGCGGGCCCGGCTGATGCGCAAGCGGTCCGACGGGCTGTTGATCGCCTCGGCGCGGACGCCGCAGGAACGACTGGCCGACCTGGTCGCGCTGCAGCCGGTGGTCTTCCTGAACCGCGAGGTGCCCGGCGGCACCAGCGTGATCATCGATTCGGCCGACGGGATGGATCAGGCCGTTGATCATTTGGCCGCCCTCGGTCACCGCACCATCGCCTATCTCAACGGGCCGCGCCGATCCTGGTCGAACACGCAACGCCAGAAGGCGATCAAGCAGGCCTGCCGGCGACACGGGATCACCATGATCGAATTCGGCCCGTTCGAGCCGCAGATCCAGTCCGGCGTGCATGCCGCCGACCTGCTGCTGGCCGGCGAGGCGACCGGCGTGATCGCCTACGACGACCTGATCGCGCTGGGCGTGATCGCCCGGCTGACCGAGCGCGGCGTCCGGACCGGCCAGGACGTGAGCGTGATCGGCGTCGACGACAGCCCGATGTCGGCGATGGCGTACCCGACCCTGACCACCGTGCACGTGCCCGGCGCGGAGGCCGGGATCGCCGCGGTCGACGCGCTGCTCGCGCTGATCGACGGCGCCGAGCCCGGCGAGGTGGTCCGGCTGGAGACCCGGCTGGTCGTCCGCAGCTCCACCGGCCCCGCCCCCTCGCCGTAACCTTCCGCCGACTTGTCAGAACTGGCGCTGGCTATAGCCAACCCCACGTCTGACAACTCGGCGTTACGGGAGCTTGGCGGCGGAGGTGGGGTCGAGGAAAAGGGTCGCGTACGGGGTGCGGCGGAGGATCGTGGCCGGGCAGGCGTTGGAGATCGGCGCGGTGAGGGTGGCGTGCACCGCGTCGGCCTTGCGGGGTTCCGGGGCGCAGACCTGGACCCGGGTCGCGGCGAGCAGGGCCGGGACGGTGAGCGAGATGGCGGTGGCCGGCACGCTGGCGATGTCCGGGAAGTGCCCTTCGCCGACCTGCTGCCGGCGGGATTCCTCGGTCAGGGTGATGATCCGCACCCAGCGTTGATCATCGAAGTCGGCCTGGTGCGGCTCGTTGAAGGCCAGGTGGCCGTTCTCGCCGATGCCCATGCAGACCAGGTCCAGCGGTGCCTCGCGGAGCAGGGCCTCGTACCGGTCGGCCTCGGCCTGCGGATCACCCTGGCCCCGGATGTAGTCGACCCGGGCCGGCGTCACTTTGTCCTCGATCCGCTCCCGGATCCAGCGCTGGAAGCTGGCCGGATGGTCGGCGTCGACGCCGACGTACTCGTCCATGTGGAAGACGGTCACCCGGGACCAGTCGATGTCCTGCCGGATCAGCGCGTCGGTGAACGCGTACTGGGAGTTGCCGGTGGCGATCACCACCCGCGCCAGGCCGCGCTCGGCCAGTGCGGAGTTGATCACCTCGGCCGCCCGTTCGGCGGCCGCCGTTCCCATGCTGGCCTCGTCCGGGTGGACCTCCACGGCGAGCTGGTCGAAGATGGTCGTGATCGGGGCGGACACTGGCTTCTCCTTCCGTGACCGGCGTGACCTCGGGATCGGCCAGGCCGGCCGGACCGATAGTCTGGATCCTGCAAGCGCATTCAGCATATGCAGCCTTTTGCAGAAACGCCATTCTTCAGCAAGCCAGCGGAGGGAACAGCCATGACTCAGCCGACGACACCGGTGCTTCGGCTCGATCCGGGCGACAACGTCGCGGTCAGCCTGGGCGAGCTCGCCGCCGGGCAGCCGATCAGTGTGCCCGGGACGGATCCGGTGACCGCGGCCGCCGAGATCCCGCGCGGCCACAAGATCGCGATCCGGCCGATCGACGCGGGCAGTCCGGTGATCAAGTACGGGCAGGCGATCGGGCACGCCTCGAGCGCCGTCGCCGCCGGTGATCATGTGCACACGCACAACCTCGGGATGGCCGAGATCGAGCGGGAGTACGAGTTCGCCACGGCGCGCAGCACCCCGGCCCCGCCGGCCGGCGCCCGGCCGACCTTCCTCGGTTACCGCCGGGCGAACGGGCAGGCCGGCACCCGGAACTACATCGGGGTGCTGACCTCGGTCAACTGCTCGGCCACCGCGGCCCGGCTGATCGCGAATCAGTTCGGCGGGTTCGCGCTCGATGATCATCCGGGCGTGGACGGGGTGATGGCACTGACCCACGGCAGCGGTTGTGGCCTGGTCGACGGGTCCGAGGGGGCCGGGGTGCTGCTGCGCACCCTGCGCGGCTACGCGGCCCATCCCAACTTCGCCGGGCTGCTCATCCTCGGGCTCGGCTGCGAGATGATGGAGCTCGACCTGATCACCGCCGAGCTGGAACTCTCCAGCGACCTGTTGGTGGAGCGGATGACGATCCAGGAGTCGGGCGGCGTCCGGGCCACCGTCGCCGAGGGCGTACGGCGGATCAAGGAGATGCTGCCGTCGATCGGCGCCCGGCAGCGCACCCTGATCGACGCCCGCGAGTTGATCTTGGGCCTCAACTGTGGCGGCTCGGACGGCTACTCCGGGATCACCGCCAATCCGGCCCTCGGCGTCGCCTCCGACCTGCTGGTCGGCCTCGGCGGCACGTCGGTGCTGGCCGAGACGCCAGAGATCTTCGGCGCCGAGCACCTGCTCACCCGCCGCGCGGTCTCGGCCGAGGTCGGCCAGAAGCTGCTGGACCGGATCGACTGGTGGCGGGGCTATGTCGCCGCCGTCGGCGGGACCCTGGACAACAACCCCTCCCCCGGCAACAAGCGCGGCGGGCTGACCACGATCCTGGAGAAGTCGCTCGGTGCGGTGGCCAAGGGCGGCCAGGCCGAGCTGACCGCCGTCTACGAGTACGCGGAGCGGATCGACCAACCCGGCTTCGGCTTCATGGACACCCCCGGCTACGACCCGGTGTCGGTCACCGGCCTGGTCGCCGGCGGCGCCAACATCGTCTGCTTCACCACCGGCCGCGGCTCGGTCTTCGGCTGCAAGCCGGCCCCCAGCATCAAGATCGGCACCAACTCCGAGCTCGCCCGCTCGATGCCTGAGGACATCGACATCAACGCCGGCACCATCGTCGACGGCACCGAGACCGTCACTGAGGTCGGCCAGGCAATCTTCGACCGGATCCTCGCCGTCGCCTCCGGCACCCCGACCGCCAGTGAGGAGCTTGATATCGGCCAGGACGAGTTCGTCCCCTGGCAACTCGGCGCCGTCACCTGAGGCATCGCGGTCGGACGCCTACCGCTCGGTGCTCGCGGATTTGGGGTGTCGCGCCTTGCCTCGACTCGCAGAGATCTTGAGGCGGCAAGGCGTTGTTAGCGTCTGGTCGGACGGATGACCGCGCCTCGGGCCGTGCCCGGCTGGCAGCCGCGCGTTGCGCCGGCACCTCGGAGACCTTTTTGGCAGCAAAGGGGCGAGTTCCGGCGTCGGTCGCGTCCAGTCCGCCGCTTCCGGTGTCGCGCACGCCGAAAGTGACCTTATCCACCCCGACCGGCCCTTCCGACGTGGATACCGCCACACTCGACGCACGGGGACACGCAGGTGGGCGGACTGGGCGACGGGCGACTGAAGCCGCCCCTTTGCTGCGCCTTTCGCCCGTGCCCGAAGGAGAGCCCACCGCCGAAGCCATGCCCCGCTCACCCGGGAAGTCAGGTCCTCCGCCGGAAAACCGGGTGCGTCACGAGACCAGCTGCGAGGCGAACCGTCGGTCACACACTGACATGCGTGAAAAGCCGGGAGTCCGCTGTCTTAACCCAGCCACGGTTCCAGGCGGCCATCGAACCCGGTGGATCGCTTACGCCCGGACATTCCGATTGCACGCCGTGCGGTCCCTCAAGACCGCCTCGGCACTGGCACACACGCTCCCGCGATCGACAGCAGGGTTGCCGGGATGAAGTACCAACCAATGGAGAGTGACCCGATCAGGGAGAAGACAGCGAGCAGCGCAGCGGAGACGATCGAGACGAGCTGCCACCACTTCCGGTGCCAGATGACCGGCAGCAGGCTGATGGCAACCGGGATCGCTAGAACGAACAGCAGCCACGGTCCGACGACTTCCAGTGCGGTAGCGGAATCAACGCTGTCGCCGCCGCTGGATGACTCGGACGTGACGATGTAGCTGGGAAGGAAGATGATCGCCAGGGCCGCGGCGACGGCCAGGGCGGCGGCAAGGACTTGCAGTACGCGCTTGGCCCGGACATACCGTCTGCGGATATCGACGCCCGTCAGCTCCTGATGCTCCTGATAGGCACGGTCAGCGACATCAGCTGCCGGACCGAGGTCACGGATCGCAGCCGAAGCGTCCGTGCCAATCGAGATGGCGTCCGACAGGTGGGTCTTCACGCCGTCCAGCACCTCCGTCCGCTGTCGTTTGGGAAGGAATCTCAAATGGCGCTCGAGCTGGTGCAGGTAGGCCTCACCGTCGGGGGGTGGTTGTGTATGTGAACTCATTCCGGGCTCCCAAGGGTTCGGTCGACGGCGTCACGCAGCGGGGTCCAGACAGACCGGAAGATCCTCAATTGGATCTCACCTGCTTCGGTGAGGGTGTAGTACTTCCGCGGCCGGCCGGCGTCAGATTCAATCCATTCTGGCTCGACCCATCCCGCACTGCGTAGTCGCGCGAGAAGGGGATAGAGCGTGCCTGCGCTGGCGAGGAGGCCATCTGCCATCAGTCGCTCCCCCAGCTCAAGCCCGTAACGACGCCTCGATTCCAACAGTGCCAGAACGCAGTACTCCGCCACCCCCTTACGACGGTTGCTGAGGACCATCGCCTCCTCGCTGATGGACTGCTCGACGCTACGGACGTGTGAGCGTGTAGTGGTAGCTCAGGAGGTTGCTACAGTTCCCCGACTTGTCCGGTGTTGTTCCAACTGCCATCGCTTCGCCACGTCCGTTCGATCGTCGTCGACGAGACGTGGATGCCTAGCGGATCCTGGATGCGAGCATTCAGCTTTGCTGTCCAAGTTGCCTGCACCCCGATACCGTCACCAGGCGCTCCGGCACTCTCCGTGGCCTGCTCATCGACCCGGATCCGCTCGGCGACCACGTCGGGCACCTCCGACAACGGATAGGTAGCCGCGGCGACCTCCCGCGTACACGTCGCTGGATCGAACGTGACCTCATCACCGACCGTAACCGTCCCGGACGCCTGTCCGGCGTCCCCTTCGGCCTCAGATGCGAAGGCGCAACCGCTCTTGGTCACCTTGCCCATCTCCTCCGAGACGGTGAAGCCCGGGAGGGCGTCCGGATCAAACGGGTAGTGAACAACACCTGACTCATCGACGTACGCTTCCTTGGTTTCCTGCGGTTGCGCCGCAGCCGGCGACACAAACGACGCCGAGACAAGAAAAACCGCCGATGCGGCATCGACCAACTGTGCAAATCTTCGAAGTCTTGACATGCGAACTCCCCTGAGTGGTCTGAACAAGTACCGCAGTGGACCCGAAAAGGGCATGCATGAATACCTGGATGCCACTTCGGCTATTCCCGATATGACTCGTCACAGATCGCGTAAGCCATCAATCTGTTCCGCGCAGATCTTGGAAGGCCCAAGCCTTGCCCGCGACGTATGACCGCGGGAATCGCTCGGCCGGGTCGCACTCCGGTCGATGGAGCCAGATCACCACCATTGGTGGTCTGGCAATCTGGAAGGTTGATTTGGCCTGACATCATTGTCAGTTCAGCGCTGCCCCCGCGGAGGGATTTCAGTGACACGGCCCCAGGGAGTCCGTGCGGGATCTAGCTATCTTGATCCATTCCAGCAGCGGGCATGGGCAGCGAGCCTGAACACTGATGCCGACGGAGCCGACCCTATGGCTGTGCAAGATGGACAGTCAGTCCGTCGTATCCCGTCGATGGAAAAACCGTTGCCGATCTGATCGGGAGTGAGGTCAGTACCGTCGGTCGGTACGACCGCACCAGTGTGGACATCCAGTACCGCGTGCGAATCGTCATGCCCGTGGACGCTTGTTCTAGTAGGACACCAAGCGTCCACCTGGAAGGAGCCAATTACAACAATGTGGACCCTAGGGGAGTCGAACCCCTCGGCCGATCACTGCCGCGTGCGGATTTGCGATCGGCGAACCCCAGTTAGCCCCAATACCGTTCAGTTAGGTGAGGTGATGGCGTAGTTTGGTGGATGCTCGGGTTGGGGCCAGGTTGCGTGGTGGGCGCGTTTGACGTGCCACTTGACGTACTTGCGTTTGATGACGCGTGGGGCCGAGCGTCGGCGGCGGACCGGGTTGAGCCGGCAGATGAGTCGGCGGAGGAAGCTGAGCCAGCCTGGATTGTCGCGGACGGGGTTGTCAGGGGGAAAAGCGCCCGGGTGGGCGAGGGTCTGGCGTGTGATCCGCAGCGCCGCCACGAAGCTGACCCGGTCCGGATCGTGCCCGGAATGGGTCGCAGCCTCGGCCATCAGGGTCCGGATCGCGAAGTGGCAGCACAGGTGGCCCCAGATCTCCTGGAGCACCAGGTCTGGAGACTTTGAGCGGAGCACGGTGCGCGGTCCGCGCTGGTGGGTCTTGAGTTCGTCGAAGGTCAACTCGACTTCCCACCGTTGGGTGTAGGCCGCGGCCAGGTCGACCGCGGAGACCTCGTCGGGGTCGGTCAGGGTGGTGAAGAGTCGGTAGGTCTCAGGGTTCTCGCGGCCGTCGTCGATGGTGTAATCGATGACCCGGACCGGGATCGGCTCTGCGCGCCGTGCGGCAGCGGAGTGCGTTTGGCGCAGGTGAGCCAGCCAGGAACCGTCAGGCAGGTCTTCGAGGCGGGTGGGCTTCGGGGCAGACTTGTCGGTGCGGACCCGCCATAACAGGTCGGCGCCGGTCGCGGATGCCTTGCGCCAAAGGGCGTATGAGAAGAATCCGCGATCGGCGGTGAGCAGCATCCCGGGCCCCAGTCTGGTCAGCAGTGGCTCGGCCAGCGCGGCCTCGGACGCGGCGTAGGTGCCGACCTCGGCTGCAAGGACTGCGTGGGTGCCGCACTCGGCCAACGCGACCACCCGTGCCTGGGGAAACGCCGCCTGCTCGCCCTTGTTGACCCCAGGACGCCCGAAGTGCTCGGCGTTCACGGCCGTGTCGGCGACGTCGAGACACATCCCGTCGATCGCGACCAGCCGCCGCCCTGCCAGCCACACCCCCGGCATCGCGTCCGTCCCGATCGGAGCAGCGACCCGCTCGAAGAGCGCCTTCAACGGCTCCGCGCCCAGCCGGGCGCGGGCCTGGAAGATCGCGGACTTGCTCGGCGGCGCATACGTCTCGGTCCACCCCGAAGCCCACGAGAGCCCGTCGGTCAGCTGCGCGAGAACGTCCTCATAAGAACCCTCCGAATACAGCGCCATCCCGATCGAGAAGTAGGCCATCACCCGCGCCGGCAAGGAACGATGCCGCTGCTCGGTCCGGCCGACCTCGGCGACCACCTCATCGACCAACCCCGGCGGGAACACACGTGTCAGCACCCCCACCGACACCAAGTCGGACAAGCGGCGCCCGGTCTCAGGCTTCTTCCATCCAGCACGCGGCATGCCACCAAACTACACCGATGTCATCCTAACTGAACGGTATTGCAGTTAGCCCGCGTCTTTCACGGGCGTTGAAGTTGATCATGGTTTCGTGGTCTGTCTGTGGTTTTGAGGGGTTTGTGCTGGCTGGGCAGGCTGGGTTGCCGCGTGGCGCTGCGGGGGCGGGTCTCCGGTTCCTCGGGTCGGGCGGGCAGGGTCGCGTTCGGTCAGGTGAACGCGGCCCGGAGTCGGTGGAAGCCTTCGGCGATCCGGGCGGCCCAGCGCCAGGTCTTGTCTATGCGTAGTCGGGTCTGCCGGGCGCTGCGGGTGAGGCGGGCGGCGACGTGCAGGACCCGGTAGCGGAACGCGGCGATCTCGCAGCGGGCAAGTTCGGTCACGTCGGCGAAACAGATCTGTTTGGTCCAGCAGGTCAGGTCGACAGCGGTCAGCACGACCTCGAGCCAGGCGACGTTCTCGTTGAAGGCCCGGCAGGGGAAGTTGCGCAGTCCGGTCGCTTTGGCTTCTCGGATCCGGTCCTCGACTCTGGCGTGTTGACGGTGGCGTAGTTCCAGCCCGGCCACCTGACCGGGCACCAGGCCTGGTGCGGTGTTGGTGAGCAGGGCGGTGATCCGCATGCCGTCGACATCGCTGAACGTCAACTGCGCGCCGGGGTGGGGGCGTTCCTTGCGCAGGATCAGCCTCGATCCGGTCGGCCAGGAGTCGAGGTCGATCATGCCGGTGGCCTCGGCCGCCCAGGCACCCTCACGGAACTCGTCATCGGTTTGGATCGCGGGATGCCAGCATTGTTCGGGGATGGCGTCGACGATTTCTTGGATCCGTGTGTCGACAGGGAAGCCGAAGGAGAACCCGACCCCACGTTCGACACACGCCGCCGCGAACGCATGAGTCGCACCGGCCGAATCGGACCGGGCCAACAGTCGCGGCCCGGCCGCCTCCTCAGGTCGGGGACGGGCCTGCTCGGGCAGCCCGGCCAACGCCATGTCGAGCACCGTGATGTGATCGGCGGCGGTGTTCGACCCCGCATTTCCGGGACGTAACAGCCCGGCCAGTGCTTCCCCGGCAGAGATCTCGGGCCGGTCCAGGAACGCCAGCAACGGATGGAACCCGAAGGTCTTCTTCCAGGTCGCGGCCGCGTTCTCCTTCTCTGAATGGGCGATGCTGATCGTGGCATCGAAGTCGATCTTCAACTCCTCGGCCAGGTCCGGGCCGGCGCCGGCCGCCCAGGCCCGTTGACGAGCCTGGGCCCGAGCTGCTCGAACCGGGTCCAGATGTAACTCATCGACTCGGTCCAGCACCCGCCAGGTCGTCGGCATCGAGGCCACCGGCCCGAACAACTCCGGCCGATCGCTCAACACATTGATCCCGCTGATCGCGTCCGCGCCGTCGGCCACCGCGACCGCCAGATCGGTAAACACCCGGCCCGGCGCATGCACCGGCACTCCACGATAGGTATCGATCAACGCCACGGTGAGCCCGTCGACCAGCCCGGTCTCCTCGGCCATTTCCCGCAACAGAACGACCCCGGCATGCGACACCACACCGTCGCCGTCCGCGCTGACCTTGACCCGCCCGACCCGCTTGCTACGCTTCACCTCTGAGGTGCCTTCCTCGTAAGAGATCCTGAGTTGTGGTAAACCCAAGTTTCCCTTACAGGCAAGGCACCTCAGCCTCTATCCGACCCGTGTCGCCAAGATCCCAGCCCCGCCGCGTGAAAGACGCAGGTTAGAGCCAATACCGTTCAGTTAGGATGACATCGGTGTAGTTTGGTGGCATGCCGCGTGCTGGATGGAAGAAGCCTGAGACCGGGCGCCGCTTGTCCGACTTGGTGTCGGTGGGGGTGCTGACACGTGTGTTCCCGCCGGGGTTGGTCGATGAGGTGATCGCCGAGGTCGGCCGGACCGAGCAGCGGCATCGTTCCTTGCCGGCGCGGGTGATGGCCTACTTCTCGATCGGGATGGCGCTGTATTCGGAGGGTTCTTATGAGGACGTTCTCGCGCAGCTGACCGACGGGCTCTCGTGGGCTTCGGGGTGGACCGAGACGTATGCGCCGCCGAGCAAGTCCGCGATCTTCCAGGCCCGCGCCCGGCTGGGCGCGGAGCCGTTGAAGGCGCTCTTCGAGCGGGTCGCTGCTCCGATCGGGACGGACGCGATGCCGGGGGTGTGGCTGGCAGGGCGGCGGCTGGTCGCGATCGACGGGATGTGTCTCGACGTCGCCGACACGGCCGTGAACGCCGAGCACTTCGGGCGTCCTGGGGTCAACAAGGGCGAGCAGGCGGCGTTTCCCCAGGCACGGGTGGTCGCGTTGGCCGAGTGCGGCACCCACGCAGTCCTTGCAGCCGAGGTCGGCACCTACGCCGCGTCCGAGGCCGCGCTGGCCGAGCCACTGCTGACCAGACTGGGGCCCGGGATGCTGCTCACCGCCGATCGCGGATTCTTCTCATACGCCCTTTGGCGCAAGGCATCCGCGACCGGCGCCGACCTGTTATGGCGGGTCCGCACCGACAAGTCTGCCCCGAAGCCCACCCGCCTCGAAGACCTGCCTGACGGTTCCTGGCTGGCTCACCTGCGCCAAACGCACTCCGCTGCCGCACGGCGCGCAGAGCCGATCCCGGTCCGGGTCATCGATTACACCATCGACGACGGCCGCGAGAACCCTGAGACCTACCGACTCTTCACCACCCTGACCGACCCCGACGAGGTCTCCGCGGTCGACCTGGCCGCGGCCTACACCCAACGGTGGGAAGTCGAGTTGACCTTCGACGAACTCAAGACCCACCAGCGCGGACCGCGCACCGTGCTCCGCTCAAAGTCTCCAGACCTGGTGCTCCAGGAGATCTGGGGCCACCTGTGCTGCCACTTCGCGATCCGGACCCTGATGGCCGAGGCTGCGACCCATTCCGGGCACGATCCGGACCGGGTCAGCTTCGTGGCGGCGCTGCGGATCACACGCCAGACCCTCGCCCACCCGGGCGCTTTTCCCCCCTGACAACCCCGTCCGCGACAATCCAGGCTGGCTCAGCTTCCTCCGCCGACTCATCTGCCGGCTCAACCCGGTCCGCCGCCGACGCTCGGCCCCACGCGTCATCAAACGCAAGTACGTCAAGTGGCACGTCAAACGCGCCCACCACGCAACCTGGCCCCAACCCGAGCATCCACCAAACTACGCCATCACCTCACCTAACTGAACGGTATTGAGGTTAGAGCCCTCGGTGACCTGACAGAGCCACCGATCTGAGCGTAGTCGAGAGGTGGCTGTGCGGCGTAGGGGATTTCGGCTCACCCGGGATCGACCGGTGTCTGGAGGCGGGTCAGCACGCGATCCAGGGCGCTCCGCAGCTGCTCGGGCTGGCCGGCGCGGCGGGCGTCGTGCAGCACCTGTTCGTTGATCCCGCCCGGCGTCATGTGTTTGGTGGTCAGCGTGCTGAGCGTTTCGGTGCTCTGCAGCAGGGTCTGGCCGAGGGCGCCGAACAGGTGCTTGAGGTAGCGGGCGGCGGCATCGGGGTCCAGGCCCTGCTCGGTCAGCCAGTCGGCGATGGTGGCGAGCGTGTCGAGCTGGGCGGCGAAGGTCGCGGTCGCGGCACTCATCGCGTCCAGGGCGGGCTCGCTGTGGGCGACGACGACGTCGCCGACCGGGTCGAACAGCTCCCGGGCGATCCGGTGATCGGGATGGATCGCGGTCAGGCTCGCGCGCTGGGCTGCCTGCGGCAGCGGGATCGACCGGACGAGCTCGCCGGCCGACGGCGCCCAGCCCCGCAACGTCGCCAACGACACTCCGGCCAGGGCGCTGATCAGCACCTGCCCGGGCCGGACCTCAGCTCGCTCAGCACTTCCCGACCGATCGGCGGCCGCACCGCCAGCAGGATCGTCGTCGCCTGCTCGACCACCTCGGCGTTGCCGGAGCAGACCCGGACGTTGGAGAATCGCGACGCGAGTTCACGCCCGACGGCGCGGCCGCGCGGCGACAGGAACACCGGGGGCGGGTCGGCGACGCCGTCGCTCAGGCCGGTCACGATCGCCGCGGTGAGCTCGCCGGCTCCTACGAATCCGTACGCCATCCGTCCTCCTCGATCCCGAACTCAGCCTGGCTGCGCCGACCAGCGCGCGGCGGCCCCGCTCCGCGGTAGCTTTGACCAGCACCGGCCACGCGACGGGCGACCGGTCAGACACCTCCGGAGGGACGATGCCGATCTTGGCTGTGGGCCTGATCTGCCTCGGTCTGCTGCTGTTCGTGCTGATCGTGCTCGACCTCGCCCGCAAGCTCCCGATGATCAATCCGGTCACCCTGGCGATCTATCTGCCGCTCGCCGTGAACCTGCCGCTGTTGGGCTACTTCGGCTTCCAGCAACTGAGCGTGTCCTGGTCCTGGACCATGATCATCCCCGGCGTGCTCTTCCTCTACGTCTGGCTCCGGCTGAACATCTTTCCGATCATGGACGGCATCCCGGTCGGCTTCCGGCTGAAGGCCCTCGGCGGCGCAACGCCGATCCTCTATTCCCTGGTCTACACGATCATCGTGCAGTCGGCCGTGCTGCCGCTGACCTTCGTGCTCCTCACCGGGAGACTGCCGATCGAGTGGCTGGTGACCAACGCGGTCTATTCGCTCGGCTGTTGTCTGGTGCTCTATCTGAACGGCGGCTATCGGGCGATCCTGGCCTCGAAGAGCCTGAGCCTGCTGAGCCGGTGGCTGATCGCGACAGCGGTCTGGGTCCCGGCGATCGGTTGGCTGGTCGGTGCGGGAGCCGCCCGAGGGGTACGCCGCGAGTATCGTGCGGCCACCGACCGGGTGCAGTGGGAGCGGACCCTGCCCCTGGACAATCAGTGCGCCACCCGTTACCCGATCCTGCTGGTGCACGGCGTGGGCTGGCGGGACCGGGTGCGGTTCAATGCCTGGGGTCGGGTGCCGCAGTACCTGAAACGCCACGGGGCGAACCTGTTCTACGGCGAGCAGGAGGCCTGGGGGTCGATCGAGCAGAACGGCGAACAGATCGCCGCCCGGATCCGCGAGGTGACCGAGCAGACCGGCGCACCCAAGATCAACATCATCGCGCACAGCCGGGGCGGCATCGATGCGCGCCATGCGATCACCACCCTCGGGATGGGCAGTCGGGTCGCCAGCCTGACGACGATGAACACGCCGCACCATGGCGTCCGCTTCGTCGACACGGCCACGAAGTTGAAGCAGCCTCTCTATCAGCGGCTGGCCGCGGCGGTGAACTTCGTCTTCGGCCTGGCCGGCGACGAGACCCCCGACTTCCTCACCTCGACCATGGCCTTTCGCACCGAGCTGTCCCAGGAGTTCAACCGCAAGACCCCCGACGACCCCTCGGTCCACTACCAGAGCTACACCTCGGTGATGAGCTGCGCCGCGAGTGACCGGGTGCTGTCCGTGCCGTACCGGGTGATCAAGACCTTCGGCGAGGAGAACGACGGTCTCGTCTCCGTGGACTCCGCGAAGTGGGGCGAGTTCCGCGGCGTGCTGCGCAGCACCACGAAGCGCGGCGTGTCCCACGGTGACCTGGTGGACATGCACCGCGAAGACTACGCCGGCTTCAACGTCCTGGACACCTACATCAAGATCGTCGCAGACCTCAAGGACCGCGGGTTCTGACCGGCCCTCAGCCCTTCACGCCGGTCAGCGTGATGCCCTGGATGAAAGTGCGCTGGGCCAGGAAGAACAGGATGATCACCGGGATCAGGATCACGGTGCTGGCCGCCATCAGTGGGCCGAACTGGGTGCTGTACTGCGAGGAGTAGTAGGTCAGGCCGAGCGACAGGGTGTACAGGTCGGAGTCGGAGAGGTAGATCAGCGGGCCGAGCAGGTCACCCCAGGAGGCCAGGAACTGGAACAGCGCCACCGCGGCCAGCGCGGGCTTGGCCAGCGGCAGCACGATCATCGCCCAGATCCGCAGCTCGCCGGCGCCGTCCACCCGGGCCGCGTCCAGCAGGTCGCGCGGGATGCCGCGGAAGAACTGGCGTAGCAGGAAGACGAAGAACGCGCCGCCGAAGAAGTGCGGCACGATCAACGGCAGGTAGGTGTTGCTCCAGCCCAGTTCCCGGAACATCGAGAACAGCGGCACCATGGTCACGTAGAACGGGATCATCATGGTGGCCAGCATCGCCACGAAGATGATCTTGCTGCCGGCCCAGTCGATGCAGGCCAGCCCGTACGCGATGAAGGAACTGGACAGCACGGCGCCGATCATCGAGCAGACACAGATGATCATGGTGTTCAGGAAATACCGGGCGAACGGGAAGACCTGGAGCCCATTGACGAAGTTGGAGAAAGTGATCTCCTCCGGGAACCACACCACCGGGAAGGTGTTGATACTCGCGACCGTCTTCACCGAGGTGCTGAGCATCCAGAAGAACGGCAGCAGGAAGACGATGCCGAGCACGATCAGCACGGCGTGCGAGGCGATCAGCTCGAGCAGCCGCTGCCAGCCGGAGCGGAGCCAGGTCGGGCCCGGCGTCGCCAGCAGCTTGATCGCCGTCCGGGTGATCGTCGTCCGGTCGGGTGCCGGCGCATCCGCGGCAGTCCTCTGCTCGGCCCGGGTCTTCGTGCTGGGGGCGATGCTCATCACTGACCTCCGTAGTAGACGCGACGGCCGACGAACCGGAACGTCAGCGCGGTGACCACCGCGACCAGCGCGAACAGCACCCAGGCGATCGCCGACGCGTAGCCGACCTTGAAGTACTGGAAGGCGTTCTGGTACAGGTAAAGCCCGGACACCAGGGTCGAGCCGGCCGGGTCGCCGGTGCCGCCGGTCATCACGAAGACCGGCGTGAAGTACTGGAAGCCGGCGATCAGCCCGGTCACCAGCGCGAACAACAGGTGCGGCCCGAGATGCGGATAGGTGATGTGCCGGAACCGCGCCCACCAGCTCGCACCGTCGGTCGCCGCCTGCTCGTGCAACGTGCTCGGCACGTCCTGCAGCCCGGCGAGCAAGATCACGGTGAGATTGCCGACGCCCCAGACACTCATCACGATCAACGCCGGCTTGGCCCAGTCCGGGTCGGCCAGCCAGCCCGGTCCGGTGATCCCGATCGTGCTCAACGCGTTGTTGAGCAGCCCGTACTCCGGGTCGAAGATGTGCATCCAGAGCACCGCGGAGGCGACCGCGGGGACGATGGTCGGCAAGTAGAACACGGTCCGATAGATCGACCGGCCGCGCACCGGCAGGTTCAACAGCATGGCCAAGATCAACGCCACGACGATGCCCAGCGGCACCGACCAGATCACGATGTAGAGCGTGTTGCCCAACGACTCCCACCAGACCGAGTCGGTCAGCAGGTCGAGGTAGTTGACCGGCCCGAGCCACTGCGGCGCCTGCACCATGGTGAACGCGGTGAAGCTGTAGTAGAGCGAGGCGATCACCGGGTAGCCGGTGAACCAGAGCAGGCCGATGATCGCGGGCGAGGTGAACAGCAGCCCGTACCGGAGGTTGCGGCGGCGCAGCGCGGAGCCGCGTCGCCCCGCGGATCGTGGTCGAGTGTTCACGTCACATTCCCATCTGCTTGCGGAACCGTTCCGCCTCGCGGCGGGTGTTGT
Source organism: uncultured Actinomycetota bacterium (assembly GCA_963746025.1). Lineage (GTDB taxonomy): Bacteria > Actinomycetota > Actinomycetes > Propionibacteriales > Propionibacteriaceae > Microlunatus. Next base: position 791,560 of record CAVUZU010000002.1, on the reverse strand, counting down.
CGCGGACCGTCACCATCGCCTCGCGGGCCGTGGTCTGGCCGTAGATCACCCGGGCCACGTGGGTCTGCAACTGCTGGCTGAAGTAGTTCGTCTCCGGCAGCGAGGGCTTGATCCGGGTCGCGGACATCAACGCCTCGTAGGACGGCCGGAGGATCTCGTCGTCGCGCATCCGCTGCAGCGCCGGTGACTTGACGTAGCCGGGCGGATACTTGATCGACTCGAACTGCGCCAAGGTGCCCTCCGGGGTCGCGGCGAACCAGCGGATGAACTCCCAGGCCGCCTCGGGTTGCTTGGCCTCGTTGGGAATGAACGCGCCCCAACCTCCGATCCAGGTGCCCGCACCCGGGCCGTCGGCCCCCGGCGGTTGGTACGGCAGCAGGGTGGACCCGTAGTCGAAGTCCGGCTTGGCCTTGAGGATCTGTTGCACGCTGCGCGGACCGAGCGGGGCCATCCCCAGCTTGCCGTAGCCGAACGGGTTCATCTGCAGCGTCGGCGGCGCGACGTTGAGCTGGTCGGCACCGCCGAGATCCTTGGCGTAGCGGGCCATCCACTCGATCGCGGCGATCACGTAATCGTCGTCCGGCGTCACCTGTCCGGTGGCCGGGTCGACGAAATCACCGCCGAAGGCGAAGCCCCAGGTGAATGCGGCGTTGGCGAATCCGCTGACCTGCCAGGGCACCAGGCCGACCCGGGAGGCACCGGCGGCATCGGTCTGGTTGATCACCTTCGAGAACTCGTCGATCTCGTCGATGGTGCGCGGCGGCCGCTCCGGATCCAGGCCGCACTCGGCGAACAACGCCTTGTTCCAGTAGAACGGGAAGTTCGGATCGACGTCCCATTGCAACTGCCAGACGCGATCCTGATAGGTCATCCCCTGCCAGACCGGCGGCAGGAAGTCGGCTTCGCCCAGCCCGGCGGCGCGGCAGAGATCGGTCAGGTCGGTCATGATCCCCAGCTCGACCCACTGCGGCACCTGGAACGGGACCACCTGCGCGACGTCCGGCGGGTCGCCGGCGGCGATCGAGACCAGCAGCTTCTGCTGCTCGCCCTGGCCGGTCACCGGGGCGTACACAACCTCGACGCCGATCTCGTCCTGGACCTGTTCGAAGCGCTCGGCCAACTGCACCCAACCCTGGCCGTCGACACCGCCGAACAGGTTGTACATGACGATGGTGGTCGCGCGGCCCGGCGCGGCCTTCTTGCTCAGCCCCTGGGTGTTCTGCGGTGCCTCGTCCTCGACCACCCGGCAGCCGGCCAGTCCCACCGCCGCGGTCGCGCCGCCGATCAGACCGAGGGCGGTGCGCCGGCCGATCCGATGATCATGAACCGACCTGATCATGATGCCCGCTGTTCGAACACCCAACGGCCGGCCGGGACCTGCCAGGCCGAACGACCGTCGGTCGCCGGCTCCGCGGGCTGCGCGGCTTCGGGAGCGATCATGGTCCCGCCGGGCAGCACCGGCGGCCGGACGGTCGCGGTCGACCCGGTCGGGATCTCCACCTCCAGCCGGAACGCCGCGGCGCTCCGCTGCCAGGAAACGGCGATATCGCCGCGGGCGCCGCGGGTGCGGGCCGTGACCGAGTCGAGGCCGTCGACGATCACCGGCGCGATGTCCACCGCGCGCCAGCCGACCGATCTCGCGGCCTGGTCGATCCCGGCCAGGTGCTTGAAGAACCAGCTGTCGATGGCGCCGAGCATGAAATGGTTCTGGGACAGGCCCCGGGTCGGCCCGTCCCAGGCCTCGGTCAGCGAGGTGGCACCGTGCCGGACCTGGTAGCCGTAGCTGGGATGCTCGGTGGAGTTGGCGAACCGCCACAGCGCGTCGTGCCGGCCGGCGTCGCCGAGCACCCGGAACACCGCCGGCAGGGCGATCTCGCCGACGTTCAGCCCGTCGTCGAAGGAGTCGCAGATCCGGTCCAGCACGGCATCGACCTGGTCCGGCGGCACGGCGCCGACGTCCAGCGCGAGCACCTCCGAGGCCTGGCCGCCGTTGCCGTAGCGGCCGGTCGCCGGATCCAGGAAGGCGACCCCGAAGTCGGCGCTGATCGTGTCGGCCAGCTTCCGGAACCGTTCCGCGTCATCGTGCCGGCCGAGCGCGGCGGCGATGTCGATCATGGCGTATGCGGCCCGCCAGTAGCCCCAGCTGCCGACCAGTGGCACCGGCGTGGTCCGGTCGGTGGTGATCCAGTCGCCGAGGCCGTACGTCAGCAGACCGTCCTCCGACCGGCCGGTGAGGTAGTCCAGGTAGCGCACCATCGCCGGGTAGTGATCTTCGAGGACGGCCGCGTCGCCGTACCAGCGGTAGTGCTGCCACGGCACCTGGATGATCGCGCTGCCCCAGTTGGGATCGTCCCGGAAGCCGTCGGCGAAGACCACGTATTCCGGCGCGATGTCCGGCACCAGCCCGTCCTCGGTCTGCGCCTCAGCGATGGTCACCAGCAGCTCGCGGTAGTAGGCGGCGACGTCGTAGTTGTAGGCGATCACGTCGAACAGCAGGTGGGTCTCCTCCAGCCAGCCGAGCTTCTCCCGGTGCGGGCAGTCGGTCAGGACGCTGTACATGTTGCCCTGCACGGCCCGGTCGATGATCGTGTGGATGTCGTTGATCAACTCCACCGAGGTGCTGAACTCGCCGACCCGCTCGTTGTCGGCCCGGACCACCAACGCCGTCACGGTCACTTCGGCTTCGGCCGGTAGTCCCTGGATCTCCAGATAGCGGAACCCGTCGTAGCGGAACCGGGAGTGCCAGGTCGTCGGCCCGTCGCCGGTGATCAAGGTGTTGAACACCGGTGATCCCGTGGTCGGCTTGGACTGCAGCACGCGGCCGTAGTCGTCGAGTTGATCACCGGGCAGCATCCGCAGGTGCTGCCCGGCCGGCAGATCGACGGTCACCTCGGCCAACCCGGCCTGGACCACGCCGACATCGAAGATCGGCGTACCGTCGGTGGCGGCCAGCCGGGCCACCGCCGGCAGCCGCTCGACCACCCGCAACGGTGGGCAGACCCGGGCCGCGGGCACCGGAACCTCGCCGGAGATGATCACCGCCGGCCGCCAGCCGGATCGATCGGTGCCCGGTCGGTCCCAGCCTGCGACCTCGCGGCGGGCGTCGTAGTCCTCGCCGCCGAACCAGTGGGAGCGCAGCGTTGGCCCGGCGGTCGCCAGCCAGGATTCGCCGGTGCCGAACCGCTCCGACCGGCCGTCGGCGTAGTCGACCTCGAGCTGGGCGATCGCCCGCGGCGACAGCTGCGAGCCGTAGAACTTCATGTAACGGTCCTGATGCGGATACACGTGGGCGATCCCCGGGCCGAGCTCGAGGCCGAGCACATTGGCACCCTCGGTGAGCAGCCCGGTGACGTCGTGGGTGGCGGAGCAGACCCGGCGCCGGAAATCCGTGTAGGCCGGCTCGAGCACGGCATCCGAGGTCGGCCGACCGTTGATCGAGGCGTAGTAGACGCCGGCACCGGCCACGTGCAGCCGGGCCCGCACCGGCGTCCCGGACAGCGTGATCTCCGCGGCCAGCAAGGGCAGCGGATGCGACTCGCCGACCCTGGGGTCGTCTTCGGCGTACCAGTCGGGGTGACTGATCCAGGCCGCCGACCAGTCGTCCGGCGTCAGCAGGCCGAGCTCGAACCGGGCCGTCGCGCTCCAGTCGGACCAGGCGCCGGATTCGTCGCGGACCCGGACCCGCCAACAGGCCGCGGCCCGGGCCGGCAGCGCGGCGCCACCGTACCGACACTGTTGATCATCGCCGGCGACCTCCCCGCTGTCCCACAGCTCGGGCGTGTCCGCGGCGAGCGACTCCGCCGTGCCCGCGACCTGGACCTGATAGCCGGTCGACCGGGCGATGCCGGCGCCGGACAGTCGCCAGCCGAACGGCGGCCGCGGATCGCCGACGCCGATCGGTTCGATCATCGCCAGGGTGCGCAGCTCGATCGGCCCTTCGGCGGACTCGGTGTTCGACGTCTGGTTGGGCATCTGTCCTCCGGTGGCTGTCCGATGTCGGTGTCAGGTCGGCGTGCTGATCTTGATCATGTACGCGGAGCGGGTGGGCGGCTCGGCCGGCAGGTCGATCACCAGGCCGGCCGGTTCGCGGTGCCAGGGCAGCGGACCGTGGCCGAGCAGCACGACCTCGACCGGATCCGGCTCGGCGGGCAGTTGGTCGGTGCCGAGACTGCGGAGGACGGCCCGGCGGTCCTCGGGCCAGCCGAGCAGGGTCGCGTAGAGGTGCTGAGCACGCCGGGTGAAGCGCACGTCGTCGGACCGGTAGTCGCGGTCGGCCTCGTTGTAGTGCTCGTAACCCTGGGTCTGCCCGAGACCGGTCCGGCCCTCGCCGAACCGGTGCCAGGGCACGGTGTCGTAGATCCCCTCGCCGCACACCTCGAGCCAGCCACCGACCTCGGCCAGCAGCATCATGGCATGATCATCGAGGGTGCCGTCGGCACGCTGCGGCACGTTGAGCAGCAGGGTGCCGTTCTTGCTCACCACGTCGACCAGGGTGTGGATCACCTGCCGGGACGTCTTGCGGGGATGGAAGAAGTCCTCGGTGCCGGCGCAGTCGAACCATTCGCCGTCACTGGTGTCGAACTGCCACGGATGATCTTGAATCGTGTCCAGTTGCCGCCGCTCGCAGTCCAGCAGCACCGCGGTCCGGTCCTCGTCCGGCACGTCCTTGATCGTCACGATGCCGCTGCGGTTGGCCGTGTAGTACTCGGCCAGCAGCTCCAGGCCGAGGGTGCTGACCGGCGCGGACTGCACCACACTGCCCTGGTCGAACGGCAGCCGGCCGTCGTCGAGGTAGACCAGGTCCGGCCGGTAGCGGTCCAGCGCCGCGCGGACCCGGCGGTAGAAGTCGGCGGCGAACTCCGGCGGCGGAGCGGCACCGGGCGGGTGCGACGGCGGATAGAGCCGGGCCGGATCCGGGCCGGGTCCTTCGTGCTGTCCGGTGGCCGTCCGGGCGCCGTCGTTGGGCTGCCCCGTCTCCGGGTCGGTGCCGTGGGCGACATCGAGCCAGCGCCAGGTCCAGTTGTTGTGGAAGCTGAGCCCGAACGGCAGCCCGGCCGCTCGGGCCGCCCGCTGCCAGGCCCCGACAATGTCTCGGCCCGGGCCGATCTCGGTCGTGTTCCACGGGTGCGGCGAGTCCCACAGGTCGACGTTGTCGCAGTGCGCCGCCAGCGCTACAAAATAGCGGGCGCCGCTGCGCCGGTAAAGCTTGATCAGTGCCTCGGGATCGAACCGCTCGGCCCGCCAGCGCCGGGCGAGATCGGCGGCGCCGTGCTCAGCCGGAGCACCGAACTCTCGCCGGTGATGGGCGTACTGACGTTCGGCGCGGCGCCGCTCCCAGGGTCCGGAGCCGGCCTGCGGACCGTACAGGTGGCGGGCGTACCAGTCGCCGGACCGGCCGACGGACTGCGGCCCCCAGTGCGACCAGATGCCGAACTTGGCCGCGCCGAACCAGGCCGGGAGCTGGTGCCGGCGCAACGATTCCCAGGTCGGCCGGTAGCCCGCATCCGTGCTCACACGCCCTCCTTGGCGGTGGATGATCCCGAGTCACTTGCCTAGATCGCATATCTAGGCAAGGATGCATATTGAAGCGATCCAACCCAACCGTAGGCGAGCGAGGACCCTGTTGTCAATCGTTTGTTCATCGGCGCCCGGCACCGCCGGGGCGCTGCTCGCCGGCCGCCGTCGACAGGCACCCGTGATCATCACCGGAATCCTCCCATGATCGACTTCGTCGAGGATCCCTGCCCCGGTTCCGGTCGCCGGACCCCGCGCGCCGACTTCCGCTCCGACGCTCCGCGGTTGTCTCTGAACGGCAGTTGGGACTTCCGGCTCTCCGCGACCACCGCCGGGACCGGTGATCAACTGCTGGATCCGGCGAGCACCGACTGGGCGGCGATCAAGGTCCCCGCACACTGGGTGTTGGAGGGCCACGACCGGCCGCTCTACACCAACACGGCCTTCCCGTTCCCGATCGATCCGCCGCGGCTGCCCGCGGACAACCCGACCGGTGACTACCGGCGCAGCTTCGACCTGACGCCGGACTGGCCGGCCGGGCGCACCGTGCTCCGGTTCCAGGGCGTGGACTCCTGCGCCACGGTGTGGTTGAACGGGGCGCTGCTCGGCCACGCCAAGGGCAGCCGGCTGCCGTTCGAGTTCGATGTCACCGAGCACGTTCGGCCGGCCGGCAACCTGCTCGCGGTCCGGGTCAACCGGTGGTCCAGCGGCAGCTACCTGGAGGACCAGGACATGTGGTGGCTGCCCGGCATCTTCCGTGACGTCGAACTGCTGGCCCGGCCCGCCGGCGCGATCGACGACTTCTTCGTGCACGCCGATTTCGAGCCCGGTGCCGGCACCGGCATCCTCCGGGTCGACGCCGACGTGCCGGGCCTCGTCGAGCTGCCGGAGTTGGGCGTCCGGGCGGCGACCGGCGAGACCGTACGGATTGCAGCGGTGCAGCCGTGGAGCGCCGAGCGGCCCCGGCTCTATCGCGGCACGCTGACTGCCGGTGCCGAGCGGATCGAGTTGGCCGTCGGCTTCCGCCGGGTGGAGATCACCGAGGGCCGGTTGTTGATCAACGGCCGACCGGTCCGGCTGCGCGGCGTCAACCGGCACGAGCATCACCCGGAACGGGGCCGGGCGCTCGACCGGGAGACCATGATCGCCGACGTCGTGTTGATGAAGCGGCACAACGTCAACGCGGTGCGCACCGCGCACTACCCGCCGCATCCGGAGTTCCTCCGGCTCTGTGACGAGTACGGGCTCTGGGTGATCGAGGAGTGCGACATCGAGACCCACGGCTTCATCTACGCCGGCTGGGCCGGCAACCCGATCGACGAGCCGGCCTGGCGGGACGCCCTGCTGGACCGGATCGACCGGATGATCGAGCGAGACAAGAACCGGCCGAGCGTGATCAGCTGGTCACTCGGCAACGAGAGCTGGACCGGCCGCAACCTGGCCGACCTCGAGCAGCGGATCCGGGACCGCGATCCGAGCCGGCCGCTGCACTACGAGCGCGATGCGAGCTACCGTTACTCCGACTTCTACAGCCGGATGTATCTCGATCTTGATGAGCTGCGCGCGATCGGCGACCGGGCCGAACCCACGCCGGACGGTGTCGAGCCGGACTCCGCCGATGATCAACGCCGGCGGTCGCTGCCGTTCCTGCTCTGCGAGTACGCCCACGCGATGGGCAACGGGCCCGGTTCGCTGGCCGACTACCAGGAGGTGCTCGAGTCCTCGGACCGATTCGCCGGCGCCTTCGTCTGGGAGTGGATCGATCATGGTCTGACCGGCCACACCGCGGACGGCACCGCGTACCACCGGCACGGCGGCGACATCGACTACCGGCCGAACGGCGGCAGCTACTGCCTGGACGGCCTGCTGTTCGCTGACCGCACCCCGTCGCCCGGGCTGGCCGAACTGAAGAAGGCGATCGAGCCGGTGGTGATCATGATCAATCCCGAGGCAGCGACCGTGACCATCCACAACCGGCAGCACACCGCCGGGCTGGCCGACCTGAGCTTCTCCTGGCACACGGAGGTCGACGGGATCGAGACTTCCCGGGGCGCGCTGTCCCCGCCGGACTGTCCCGCAGGGGAACGGGTGACCCTCCCGCTGCCGCCGATCACCCCGGCCCCGACCGGCGAGACCTGGCTGACCGTCACGGCCGTACTCGCCGATGATCAACTCTGGGCGCCGGCCGGTCATGAGCTCGCCTGGTCCCAGGCCCGGCTGGGTCGGAGAGAGGGGTTTCGTTCCCTGAGCCTGTCGAAGGGCCAAGATGATCGAGCCCGCCCTTCGACAAGCTCAGGGAACGAACGCCCAAACGTCCCCCTCGACCGGCCAAGGGGATCCCGATCTTCGCAGCCCTTGCAACTCGGCCCCGCAACCTTCGACCCGGGCACCGGTCGGATGATCGAACTCGCCGGCCAGCCGGTCGACGGGCCGACGCTTGATCTGTGGCGAGCGCCAACCGAGAACGACCGGGGCCAGGGTGATCGGAACAAGCAGGCCGCGCTGTGGCAGGCGGTCGGGCTGGATCGGATCCTGCACCGGACCGACGAGGTCCGGCGGATCGACGACGGGCTGGTGATCACCGGCCGCGGCGCCCCGGCGACCCAGCCATTCGGCTTCGCGACCCGGCTCACCTGGCAGCTGACCGAGGGCCGGCTGCGGCTCACCGTCGAGGCCGACCCGGTCGGGCCCTGGCAGGAGACGCCGTACGGGAAGCATGCGGTGAGCCCGCCCCGGGTCGGGCTCCGGCTCGGCCTGCCCGGCGGCTATCGCGACGCCGCCTGGTTCGGCCCGGGCCCGGCCGAGTCGTACGCCGACAGTCGCGCCGCGGCCCGGGTCGGCCGGCACGCCACGACCATCGACGCACTGCAGACGCCCTACCCGGTGCCCCAGGAGAACGGCAACCACGTCGACGCCCGGCGGGTCCGGCTGAGCGGCGACGCGCTGCCCCCGCTGCAGTTCGACGGCGACCCGATGATCGACTTCACCGTGCGCCGGTGGACGAGCGAGGCGCTCGCGGCCGCCGATCACCCGTTCCAGCTGGTCGACTCCGGCCGGGTCTGGCTCAATCTCGATCATGGTCAGCAGGGGCTCGGCAGCGCTTCCTGCGGTCCGCCGCTGCCGGATCGCTACCGGCTGCCGGTGACCCGGTACACGTACGCGATCACCATCACGGTCGGCTGAGCGGATACGCTCCCCCGCATCGACGGCGGAAGGGGCGAGATGGGCGAGGAAGTCGAGGGCGCTGAGCTCCAGAGCAGGGAGTTCGAAGGCAAGGTCGCCATGGTGACCGGCGGCAGCTCCGGAATCGGCCGCGGTGCGGCGCTCGAGCTGGCCCGGCGCGGCGCCAGGATCGCGGTGTTCTCCTACGACGCGGAGCGCAACGAGGAGGTCCGTGCCGAGCTCGCGGCCTACGGCCAGGAGCCCTTGGTGATCACCGGCGACGTCCGGGAGCAGGACGACCTGGTCGCGGCGGTGCAGCTGATCGACGAGACCTTCGGACGGCTCGACCACGTGGTGATCAGCGCCGGCATCAACGGCGTCTTCGCCCCGCTGGACGAGCTCACGTTGGAGGAGTGGAACAACACCCTGGCCACCAACCTGACCAGCACCTTCCTCACCACCAAGGCGGCCCAGCCGCTGCTCCGCCGTGACGGCGGGTCGATCGTGGTCATCTCGTCGGTGAACGGCACCCGCGTGTTCAACTACCCGGGCGCGGTCGCGTACTCGACCAGCAAGGCCGGCCAGCTGACCTTCGTCAAGATGGTCGCGGTCGAGCTGGCGCAGCAGCGGATCCGGATCAACGTGGTCTGTCCGGGCGAGGTGCGGACCAACCTCGGTGAGGCGACCCACCCGCGGCACCTGGACCGGATCCGCTGGCCGGTCGACTACCCGAAGGGCCTCAGCGTGCTGACCCACGGCGTCGCCGCCGAACCCGCCGACATCGCCCAGCTGATCGCCTTCCTACTTTCCGACCGGGCGTCCTTCATCACCGGCTCCGAGATCTGGGCCGACGCTGCCCTCAGCCTCGTCCTCGCCTGACCCCCTGCCGCTGTTTCGCCGACTTCCTGAACCATCTGGCGCAGTGGCACCTATTGTCGGATCAGTCGGCGTTCAGGGGTTGCGGTAGTGGGAGGGCGGTAGGCCGTAGCGGGAGCGGAACTGGCGGCTGAACAGGAACGGATCGGCGTAGCCGAGGGCGCGGGCGATCTGGTGGATCGACATCGTGGTCTCGGTCAGCAGCGAGCGCGCCCGGTCCAGCCGCGACTCGACCAGATAGTCCCGGAACGTGGTGTGCAGCTGCCGGGAGAACAGCTGGCTCAGCTGGCGGGTCGAGACACCGACCGCGGCGGCGGTGCCGGCCAGCGAGTGTCGGATCTCCGGCGCGGCCCGGATCAGGTCGATCGCGTCAGCCAACTGCGGGCTGAGCGTGCCGGCCGGCACCCCCTGGGCCAGCGCGTCCTGGCGATAGATCTCGGCCAGCACCTCGAGCAGCCGGGCCCGGGCGTCCACGGTCCGCAGCGGTGACGGGTCGTGCACCGCGCGCACCAGGTGCCGGAAGGTCCCGGTCAGCAGTCCCCGCTCCGGCACCTGAAGCGAGCGGCGGGGTAACAGCCGCGGATCGGGCGGCACCGGCTCACCGGTGACCGGATCGGTGAAAGAGAAGTGACAGGACAGTACGGCGAGCGGGCGGGCCGGGTCGTGGCCGATCCCTCCATGATCACCGGGCCGCAGCACCAGCAGCGATCCGGGCTCGAGCCGCAGGTCCATCCCGTCGTTGAGCCGGCCGTGGCCGTGCCCGTCGAAGACGAGCCACAGATCGAAGTCCGAGATCCGGGGCTGCCAGGACCAATCGGGTGGGCAATGATGGACGTCCGCACTGGACGATGGGACCGGCGGGGTGCGGGCCAGCAACGCCCCGATCCGTTGCCAGGAGTCCGGATCGCGATAATCGACAGACTCGTCCATACCCAAGACCGTATGGCATCGGGATTCTAGCCCGCCATGACCGCGCCGAACCATGGCGCAACAGGGCCGATGTCTGGACCGAACCACGACCTCGGGCCGTCGATGATCATGATCGTTGACAGGTCGGATTTGCCGCGCTTATGTTCACCTGCAAGCCCAGGTGTGTCGCCAGCCGGCACCGCCTCCTCATCGACGATCGGGGTGATCACGTGTTCTGCCGCCGGACCGGATTCTGCCGCCAGATCGGGAGCCGCCCCGCGGACAGCCGATCGTCCGGCACCCGCCCCGAGTGAGCCGGAACCAGACCCCATGGCGACCCGCTCCCGACCGCTGCCGCTCGACGCGCCCGCGCCCCCGGCCGAGAGCCCGCCGTCAGCCCCGCCGCCGGGGCCGGCTCGCCGTCGGACCAAGATCACCGAGGCACTGGACGGCCGTCAGGTCCGTCGGGTCCCACTGCTGAAACGGATCTGGCGCGAACGCTGGATGTATCTGCTGATCTTCCCCGGCTTCGTCTACTTCGTCCTGTTCCAGTACCTCCCGCTGGGCGGCAACGCGGCCGCCTGGCAGGACTACTCCCCCTTCCTCGGACTGGGCAAGAGCCTGTGGGTCGGCTGGGAGAACTTCGAACGGATCTTCGTCGACCCGGAACTGATCGACGCGCTCTGGAACACGCTGCTGCTCAGCGCGCTGCAGATCGTCTTCGCGTTTCCGGCACCGATCGCGCTGGCGCTGCTGCTGACCAGCATCCTGTCCGACCGGGTGAAGCGGTCGATCCAGATGATCGTCTATCTCCCGCACTTCATCGGCTGGGTGATCGTGGTCTCGATCTGGAACGAGATGCTCGGTCCGCTCGGCGTGATGAACAGCCTGTTCAACGCGTTCGGGCTGCCCAAGCTGGACATCATCGGCAATCCGGACTGGTTCCCGGCGCTGGTCACGCTGCAGGTGATCTGGAAGGAGGTCGGCTGGGGCACGATCATCTTCCTGGCCGCGATCTTGAACATCCCGCAGGAGCGGTACGAATCCGCCGCGCTGGACCGGGCCGGGCCGTGGCGCCGGATCTGGCACATCACGCTACCCGGGATGGCGTCGATCATCGTGCTGCTGTTGATCCTGCGGCTGGGCAGCGTCCTCTCGGTCGGCTTCGAACAGATCCTGCTGCAACAACCGATCTTCGGCGCCGACGCGGCGCAGACGCTCGACACGTTCGTCTACTTCCGCGGCATCAACGGCGGCGATTGGGGCCTGGCCACCGCCGCCGGGCTGGTCAAGGGACTGATCGGCACCATTCTGGTGCTCGGCGCCAACAAGTTGGCCAAGGTCTTCGGCGGCGAGGGGGTGTTCTGATGGCCACCAAGGTCCGAGCCGTGCGCCCCGCCTGGCAGGAGAAGCCGAGCGTCGTCACCCAGTCGTTGAAGGTGATCGTGCTGGCCTTCTCCGTGATCGTGATGCTCTATCCGTTCGTGCACGTGATCTCGGTCAGCTTCTCCGACCCGGCCTTCTACACCCCCGGCGACCTGCTGCTCTGGCCGAAGGGATTCACCACCGCCGCGTACGAGCTGGTGCTGGGCGGTGAGATCGTGCCCCGGTCGCTGCTGGTCAGCATCGGCGTCACGATCATCGGCACCTTGATCAGCATGGTGATGACGGTGACCATGGCGTACGGACTGACCCAGACCCGGCGGGTCCCCGGCTCCCGGTTCATCCTGCTGATCGTGCTGTTCAGCATGCTGTTCTCGGCCGGCATCATCCCGAACTACCTGGTGGTCCGCGGCCTCGGCCTGCTGGACAACTGGCTGGCCCTGATCCTGCCCGGGGCGATCAGCGCCTTCAACCTGGTGGTGATCAGAAACTTCTTCATGAGCATCCCGGAAGAGCTGCTGGACGCGGCGCGGATCGACGGCGCCGGTGAACTACAGATCCTCTGGCGGGTGGTGCTGCCGCTGTCCAAGGCGGTGTTGGCGGTGATCGCCCTGTTCTACGGCGTCGGCTACTGGAACGCCTTCTTCGGCGCCATGTTGTATTTGAACGACCCGTCGATGTGGCCGGTGCAGCTGGTGCTCCGGCAGTACGTGCTACAGGCCGAGCCGCTGCCCGGTTCGGTGATCGAGAACACCCAGGTGCAGCTCACCCCCGAGACGATCCAGATGACCGTCCTGGTGCTGGCGACGGTGCCGATCTTGATCGTCTATCCGTTCCTGCAACGCTTCTTCACCAAGGGCGTGCTGACCGGTGCCATCAAGGGATGACGCCCTCCAACAGAGAAAGGAACCACCATGCGCAACGAGGCCATGATCAACTCGATCAGCCGCCGGTCGGCGCTCGGGCTCGGCGCGGGGGTGCTGGGAGCGGCTGTGGTCGGCTGCTCCAACGAGGGTCGGGGTGTGCAACCCGGCCCCGACGGCGGTGGCGATCTGCAGTTGCCGATCAGCCTGGAGCGGCCGGCGCTGGAAGGGACGACGCTGAGCAAGGTGCCCGATGTCCCGCCCGCGTACAGTCAACTGCCGATGCCGGGTGTCAAGTCGGTGGCGGAGAAGCCGGGCCGGGGCGGCGAGGTGTCGACCTTCACGATCACCTGGGGCGTGCCGGCGAAGCTGGACGGCAACGTCTGGTACGAGAAGCTGAACGAGGCGCTCGGCGTCACCCTGAAGCCGGTGATCACCCCGGCTCAGACATTCGGCGACAAACTGGTCACCACGATCGCCAGCGGCGACATCCCCGACATCACCACCAACGAGCCCAGCTATCGCGGCCGGGCCGCGCGGAAATACCTTCCGCAGGGGGTCTTTCATGATCTGCGGAAATACCTCGGCGGCGACAAGGTCAAGAAGTATCCGAACCTGGCGCTGGTGCCCGAATACGCCTGGCAGAACTCGCGGATCAACGGTGCCCTGTACGGGGTGCCGTGCTATCGCAACCGGACCATCGGCGGCACCATCTCCTACCGCGCGGACTGGGCGGCCAAGGGCGGCTTCGAGGCCAAGCCGGCAGGAGCGGACGAACTCTTCGAGTGGCTGAAGGCGATGAAGACCGGCGGCGGCGAGGGCACCTATCCGCTGGCCACGATCGACCAGACCTTCAACTTCTGCGGCGGCCAGGTGCAGGGCACGCCGACCGGCTGGCGGGAGGAGGGCGGCAAGTTGATCAAGGACCTGGAGACCGACGAATACGAGGCGGCGCTGGTCTTCGCCAACAAGCTCTGGCAGAGCGAGTTGGTGCATCCCGACGTGCTCACCCTGACGCCGAACTCGGCCGAATACACCGGCTACTTCACCAGCGGCCGGGTCGGCGTCTGCAACGGCAGCATCGACGCCTACTTCGGGCTGGCCGGACAGTTCGCCAAGGTCCGGGAGCGGGAGCCGGACGCGCAGTGCGACGTGCTGGTGCCGCCAGGCCGGGACGGTGGCCGCGGCGTGATCGGCCCCGACCTCGGCTTCTACTGCATGCTCAGCATCCCCGCCTCGGTCACCGACGAGGCCCGGATCGACGAACTCCTCCGAGTGATCGACTTCCTGGCCGCGCCGGCCGGCAGCCAGGAATACAACCTGGTGCACTACGGCGTCGAGGGCCACAATTACACCGTGAAGGACGGCCTGCCGGTCGGCTCCACCGACGCGAAGATCATGACCGAGTCGTTTCTCAACCAGCTCGGCGCGTTCAACTACGGCTTCTTCTTCCCCGGCTCGCCGGCCGAGGAAGCGCTGACCTGCCAGCGCTACGCCGAGGAGATGACCGAGTGCTTCGTCGCCGACCCGACCGCCGGGCTGGACTCGGAATCGTCCTACTCCAAGGGCGACGCACTGTCGGCCCTGGTCCAAGATCACGTGAACGGGATCGTCACCGGCCGCCGGCCGATCAGTGATCTTCAGGAGCTCCGCAAGCGCTGGAAGACCAACGGCGGCGACGACGTGCGCCGCGAATACGAGCAGGCCCTTGCCGATCAGTAGTCCCCGACCCAGGATGTGATCATTTCCATGCCAGCAACGCCTGAGCCGTCCCCCACGCTCCCTGAGCTTGTCGAAGGGCCCAAGACCCGGCTGCGCACCGACGACGAACTGAAACGACTCCGCACCCGCTGGCCCGATGTCGCCTTCGCCACGGCCCGCGATTCCCTGCTGCAGCAGGCGGACGCGGCGCTGGAGCAGGACCTGCGGCCGGTCGCCGAGGGCGGCGGCTGGGGCCATTCCTTCCACTGCCCCGATCATGTGGTGCCGCTCGACTTCGACCCGTCCGGGCCGGCTCAGCACTGTTGCCCGGTGGACGGCAAGCTGTGGCAGGGCGAGGACTTCGACGGGGGTTGGCGGTGTGCCCTGAACGGCCGGATCATGGGCGGCATCCAGGCCTGCGGATCGGTCGTCGCAGCCCTCGGGCCGGAGGCCGGAGCGCGCTACCTGGCGTACCCGCGGGAGATCCTGCTCGACTACGCGACCCGCTATCCGGAGCTGCCCGAATATGGTCGGTGGGCCGGTAAGGGCAAGATCACCGGCCAGTCGCTGGAGGAGGCGGTGTGGGCGATCGGCGCCTGCCGGACCTACGACGCGATCCGTGATCACCTGTCCGCGGCGGACCGGACCACGATCGAGACCAGCCTGCTCCGCGGGCTGGCCGATCACGTCACCGGGCAGCTGTTCCACAAGATCCACAACATCGAGTGCTGGCACCTGTCCTCGCTGGCGCACCTCGGCGTGATCTTGGACGACGACGAGCTGATCGCGCTCGCGGTGGACGGCGAGACCGGGCTGACCGCGCAGTTCGCGGAAGGGATCCTGGACGACGGCTGGTGGGCCGAGGGCTCACCGACCTACCACTACTACATGCTGTCCGGTGCCCTGTCGGCCGCCGCGGCGTTACGGGAACGGCGGCCGGAATTCCTGGCCACGCGGGGACTTCGGGACATGCTGCTGACCCCGCTGTCCATGATCAGGTCCGACTTCAGCCTGCCGGCGACGAACGACGGCTGGAACTCGATCGCCTACCCGGACGGGCTGGCGCAGTATGCCGGGCACTACGAGCAGGGCTACGGGCTGTGGCCGGACGATCGGTTCGCCGAGGTGTTGGCCGCGTTCTATCAGCAGGGCCGGGAGCGGGTCGGTGAGGCCGCGCTGGCGCTGGGTCCGGACCTGACCGGCGTCACCGCACCGGACCTGTGGCCGCTGCAGACGGTGCATCCGACCAGCGGCTTCGCGATCATGGCCGATGATGATCGTTACCTGCTGCTCAAGTACGGACCGCACGGCGGCGGCCACGGCCACCCGGACAAGCTGATGCTCGACCTGTGGGCGCACGGGGTGCGGCTGGCGCCGGACGCCGGCTCCCCCGCCTACACCTCGCCGCTGCAGGGACCGTGGATCCGGCAGACCCTGTCGCACAACACCGTGACGCTCGATCACACCTCGCAACCGGAGGCCGAGGGGCGCTTGATCAGTTTCCTGGACCCGGCCGGTCAGCGCTACGGCCTGGCCGACGCGGTGGTGGGCTGGCCGGAGGACCCGGACGAGATCGTCGGCCGGCAAGGATCCTGGCTCCGCGAGCCGCGGCGGACCCACGTGCCCGCCTACGCCGGGGCCATCATCCGCCGCTCGGTGATCTTCACCGCCGACTACTTCGTCGACCTGGTCGGGGTCGATGCGCCGGCCGCCGGGCTCGGTCGCGACCTGCCGATCGAGCTGGCCTGGCACCACCGCGGCAGCATGATCACCCCGACCGACCTGGAGCCGGTGGCCGACTGGGATCCGCCCGGCCAGGGGGACATGCGGGACACGTACGCGATCCTGAGCGACGTGCGACGGCTGCCGACCGCCGGCCCGGACTGGCACGCCGCCTGGCAGGTCGAGGGCGTGACCACCCGGCTCTGGGCCCATGATCCGGACGACACCGAGGTGCTGACCGCGACCACTCCCGGCAATCCACCGGCCGAGCCGCAGTCCACCACCCTGCGCCGGACCACCGGCAACACCGCCCTCTTTGCCGCGGTGGTGGAAGCCAGCCGGGGCGAGGGAGCGATCGAGCGGGTCGAGTGGGGCGAGGACTCCGACGGCCTCCTCGTCACCGTCCACCTGGCCGGCCGGACCGAGTCCTGGCACCTTCCCGACGACGGCACCCCGACCCCGGCCTGAGTTCGGCTCGGCCCTCGGATGGGCCGTGGACGTGAGGGTTTCGTTCCCCGAGCCTGTCGAAGGGCAAGCACGATCAAGATCAAACCGGTGAAGGTAGATCGGGTCGGCCCTTCGACAAGTTCGGGGAACGAACACCCAAACCACTTCACCACAAGCCTCGACGGTCAACCCGCGCGTCGGGCCGATCCGCCGTGCCGCTGTCGGTGTGCCTTCTGCCGGCAGGCGGGGCTGCAGTAGCGGGCGGGGCGGCCGGTGGTCGAGGATGGCAGCGGAGCGTTACAGATGTCGCAAGTTTCGTTACGCTCGGCGACTTTCGTTACGGAAGGTCGCAGAGCATCGCCGATCAGCTCGACCATCCGGCCGGGCCGGGCCCGGCCGCGTTCCATAGCGATGCAGCCGGCCAACAGGGTGCGCACCTCGGCGGTGTCGACGTCGGCCCGGACGGACCCGGCGGCCTGGGCCCGCCGCAGCAGCCGGCCGATGGCGTCGTCGAAGTCATGCTCGACCTGGATCGGACAGTTGAGGGTGTGTCGCTCCAGGGCCTCGCAGACGGCCCGGTTGAAGGCAGCCCGCTCGACGACCTTGGCGAAGAATCCGAAGAACGCCACGCCCGGATCCGCGGCGTCGACCAGCAGCCGGGCCTCGTCCACGATCTTTTCGATCCGGTCCGCCACGACTTCGGCGAACAGTGCTTCCTTGGTCGCGAAGTGCCGGTAGACCGTGCCGGCGCCCACTCCGGCCCGCCGGGCGATCTCGTCCAGCGGCACCAGGATGCCCTGTTCGGCGAACGCCTCCTGTGCCGCGGCCAGGACGCTGTCCCGGTTGCGACGGGCATCCGCACGGAGGGTCGGCGCCTCAGTCATCCACCAACTCCCCTCGCCTAGGAAACGGGCTATGCGTTCCGGTAGTCTCAATCGAACCGGGTTGTACGTTCCGATTCTACCGAGGAGATCTTTGATGTCTACGACCACTGCTGCGGAGACCAGGCGACGGCTCGGCCGGGTCGGCGTCGGGCTGACCATGCCGATCGCACCCGCCGACGACTGGCGGGAGAGCATCCGGCGGGTCGACCGGGTCGGGTACGCGGCCGCCTGGGTGAACGAGGCGATCGGCGGCCGGGAGGTGTTCGCCCAGGTGGGGCTGCTGCTGGCCGCTTCGGACCGGATCGTCGTCGGCTCGTCGATCGCCAACACCTGGGCCCGGCACCCGGCCGCGATGCAGGGCGGCGCCGCGGTGCTGGCCGACGCCTATCCGGGCCGGTTCGCCCTCGGCGTCGGGGTCAGCATGGACCTGATGGTCGAGGAGAGCGGCCAGACCTGGACCCGGCCACTGACCCGGATGCGCGACTACCTCGACCGGATGGACGCCTCCGTCGATCGGGCGCCGCGGCCGACGGTGTCGTACCCCCGACTGCTCGCCGCCCTCGGTCCGAAGATGACCGAGTTGGCTCGCGATCGGGCCGACGGCGCGATCCCGGCCGCGATGCCGGTCGAGCACACCCGCCGGACCCGAGAACTGCTCGGTCCCGAGCCGCTGTTGATCGTCCAGCAGTTGATCATCCCGGAGGCCGATCCGACGAAGGCCCGGGCGATCATCCGCGGCTTCGGCATGCCGGACTATCCGAGCTCGCCGTACACGAAGGCCCTGCGCGGACTCGGATACACCGAAGCGGAGCTGGCCAACGGCGGCACCGACGCGGTGATCGACGCCCGCTATCCCTGGGGCGATCCGGACGCCATCGCCGCCCGGCTGCACGAGCATCTGACCGCCGGCGCCGATCACGTCGTGATCAGCGTCCCCGGCGCGACCCTGCCCGCGATCACCGACCAACTCGAACGCCTCGCCCCGGCCCTGACCACCCTCACCGTCCCCGTCGCATCCGCCTAGGGCTCACCCGGAAGGGGAGAGGTTTCAGCGGGGGTCTTGGTAGACCTTGCGGGGGAACACGGCGTGGGCGCCGGCGACGCGGTCCAGGAACAGCAGGCCGGAGCAGTGATCGATCTCGTGCTGCAGGGCCCGGGCCTCGTAGGCGTCGGTGACGATCTCGACGATCGCGCCGGTGACCGGGAGCTGACCCCGCACGGTGACCCGGTTGCCGCGCTTGACGTCGCCAGTCAGGTCCGGCACCGACATGCAGCCCTCGCGGGACCTCTCGTTCCGGCTGGTGGCGACCACGTCGGCGTTGATCAACACGATCAGGCCGTGGCACGACCGGGTCTTCGGATGGTCGGTGACGTCGACGCAGAAGGCCTTGGCCGAGACGCCGATCTGCGGCGCCGCCAGGCCGACACAACCGGGCGAGACCTTCATCGTCGCGATCAGGTCGGCACACAGCTGAGCCGACTCGTCGCTGGTCGGGTCGATCTCGGCGGAGGCGGTGGACAGCACCGGGTCCGGGGCGCGCACGACGTCGCGGACGCGTCCCTCGGGGAGCGCCGGAAGTTCAAGGCTCACAGGTCGTCGCGCTCCACCGGCCGCAGGTTGGCCTCGACCCCCAGGCCGGCGGCCACCTCCGACAGCCGCTGCCGTACCTCCTCGACGGCGTCGGCCGCGATGTCGACCTCGGCCAGCAGCACGTACAGCCCGCCGGACAGCCGGGTGCTCAGATCGGTGATGTTGCCGCCGGACTCGGCCAGCACCCCGGTCAGCCGGGCGACGATGCCGAGCTGGTCGGCACCGTGCACGGTGATCAGGTACGACTCCCCCACCGCCGCATGATCAGCTTCCGGGTCGACCTCGCGGACGCTGACCGACAGCGAGTCGTCGATGATCTTGGCCAGCTTCGTCTCGACGTCGGCCGCGGACGCCGTGCCGGAACAGATCAGCGTCATCGCGAAGTGCCCGCGCAGCAGGGTCATCGAGGAGTCCTCGAGATTCATCTGCAGCTCGGCCAGCAGGTCCGCCGTCCGGGCGATGATCCCGGGACGGTCGTGCCCCAGCACGGTGATGGCGAGATTGGTCACCCGGGCATTCTGTCAAACCCCCGGTCCCAGCCCTCAGCTGGTCCGGGGAACTCCAGCACCGGTTCGGTCTGGCCGAGAACGGCATTACCGACGCCGGGCAATTCCGCCGACCCGTCACATCCGCGGCCGTTTTCGCGGCGTGTCGCAGCGGATGTGACGGGTCGGCGATCGTTCAGGCGAGGCGAGTAGCGACATCGCTATGCCGTCCAGGATGTCGGTCTCACTGACCACCAGTTGGTCGGTGCCGACCCGGCGGGCGACTCGCGCAGCGATCAGCGTGCCGGCGCAGATCACGTCGGCGCGGCCCGGATGCATCGACGGGATCGCCCGGATCTCCTCGACCGTCTTGTCGGCCAGGTCGGCCAGCAGAGCGCCGAGTGCATCCACGGTGATCACCGCCCGATGCACCTTGGTCCGGTCGTACTGCTCGAGCTCGAGATGGACCGCGGCCAGCGTCGTCGCCGTACCAGCGACGCCGATCCAGGTCTGCGCGGCGGCGAGGTCGACCCCGCAACCGTCGAGCAGCCTGTCCACATACGACGCGGCCCGGCCGAGCTCGGCCGGGTCCGGCGGACCGGCGCCCAGGAACCGCTCGGTCAGCCGGACCGAACCGACGTCGAGCGAGACAGACGAGCGGATCATGCCGTCCCGGTCGCCCAAGATCAACTCGGTCGAGCCGCCGCCGATGTCCATCACCAGCAGGGGTTCCGGGCCGTCGTCCAGACCGCTCACCGCACCGGTGAACGACAGCGTCGCCTCCCGGTCACCAGTGATCACTTCCGGGGTGACGCCGACCCGGTCCCAGATGCCGGTGAAGAATTCCTCCCGGTTCCGGGCGTCGCGGGCCGCCGAGGTCGCGACGAAGTCGATCTTGTCGGTCGGCACCCCGTGGTCGCGGATCAGGGCGGCGTACGTCTCGGTCGTCGCGAAGGTCCGGGCCAGCGCATCGGGGTGAAACTCGCCGGACGCGTCCACGCCCTGGCCGAGCCGGACGATGTCGGTCTGGCGATGGAGCTCGTGCAGGCCGCCCGCGCCGTCCGGCTCAGCGATCAGCAGCCGGATGGAGTTGGTGCCGCAGTCGATGGCCGCGACCACGGTCGCCTCGGCGCCGAGCCCTCCGGCCGCTCCGATCCGCGTCTGGTCGACGGACCCAGGACGCCGGCCCTCGACGTTGGCACCCTCGGTCATTTCGATCCCCCTCGGTCACTTCGGCCCCCGCTCCACTGGTCACCTGATCCTCCCGCTCTTCTGCCGAGACGTCACATCCGCTGCAACACGCCGCAAAATCGGCCGCGGATGTGACGGGTCGGCGGTTCTTGGGGGCGGGGATTCAGGGGAGGCAGGGGGTGGGGGTCCAGAAGGGGGTGATCCGGGCTACGGCTTCGTCGCCGATCGGGTTGACGCCCGGGCCGGCGGCCAGGGCATGGCCGGCCAGGGCGTGCAGGCATTTCACCCGGTCGGGCATGCCGCCGGCGCTGACGCCGGCGATCTCGGGTACGTCGCCGAGCTCGGCCCGATCGGCCAGGTACGCCTGGTGGGCGGCCCGGTAGTCGGCCGCGAGCTCGGGGTCGGCGGTCAGCCGGTCGTTCAGCTCGACCATCAGGCCGGTCGATTCCAGCCGGGAGCAGGCCGCGACCGCGCGCGGGCAGGTCAGGTAGTAGGTGGTGGGAAACGGGGTGCCGTCCGGCAGCCGTGGCTCGGTGGCGACCACCGCCGGCTTGCCGCAGGGACACCGGTGGGCGATCCCGGCGACGCCTCGGGGCGGCCGACCCAACTGCTCGGCGATCGCCGCCTCGTCAGCTGGGCTCATCGGTTCCGGGGTCAACGTGCTGGCCCTTCGACAGGCTCAGGGAACGGACGAACCAGGTTCATCGATCGGTGGTCGGCTTCGGGGTGGTGGTCGCGGTGATCGTCGGCTCGGCGGAGGGTTCGGGGGCGGGCGGTGCCGGCGGCTTGTCGGCCTGCTCCAGGGAGCCGAGGAGTCGGTCCCACCAGGCCGGCTGTTCCTTCTCCTCCGGCGGGGCGGCGTTGTCGCCCTTCCGCTCGCCTTCGATCACCCGGAAGCCGTACTCGCCCGGGAGCACCCAGCCGAGCCGCTCCCGGGCCTGCGCCTCGACGTAGGCGTCGTCCTGCCACCGGGACAGATCCTGTTGCAGACCGCCGATCGCGGCCTCGCGCTCGGTGATCTTCGCCTTGGTCGCGGCGATCTCCTGCCGCTGCTCGACGTAGATCCGCAGGCTGCTGGCGTACGAGATGGTCAAGATCAGCAACACCACAGCGAGCGCGATGGCTCGGGTGGTGATGCTGGTGCGACGCCGGAAGACCGGACGAGACGGCCCGTCCGCGGGCTGATCCTCGGCCGCATCGATGATGGTCGGCCCGCCGGATCGGTCTCCGGCAGGGCGCCGGGAACTCTTCGGGCGGGCCGACTTGCGTCCGGGAGCCGCGGCTGGGCGGGGAAGATTGCGCCGGGCTGACATCGCTCCATTGTCTCCTAGCGGAGCGTGAATCTCGGGAAGGCGGCCGCACCGGCGTAGCGTGCCGCGTCGTCGAGGTCCTCCTCGATCCGGAGCAGCTGGTTGTACTTGGCCACGCGCTCGGACCGGGCCGGGGCGCCGCTCTTGATCTGGCCACAGTTGGTGGCGACCGCGAGATCGGCGATCGTGACGTCCTCGGTCTCACCCGAGCGGTGGCTCATCATGCAGCTGAAGCCGCTGCGGTGAGCCAGCTCGACCGCGTCCAGGGTCTCGGTCAGCGAGCCGATCTGGTTGACCTTGACCAGCAGCGCGTTGGCCGCCTTCTCGTCGATGCCGCGCTGCAGCCGCTCCACGTTGGTGACGAACAGGTCGTCGCCGACGATCTGCAGCTTGTCGCCCAGTTGGCTGACCAGCGTGGCCCAGCCGGCCCAGTCGTCCTCGGCCAGCGGATCCTCGATCGACACGATCGGGAAGTCCGCGGCCCACTTGGCGTAGATCGCGGTCATCTCGTCGGCGCTGTGCTTCTCACCCTCCCAGGTGTACGCGCCGTCGGCGAAGAACTCGGTCGCCGCCACGTCGAGGGCCAGCGCGATGTCGGTGCCCAGGGTCAGGCCGGTCTTCTCCACCGCGGTCGCGATCAGTTCCAGTGCGGCCACGTTCTGCGGCAGGTTGGGCGCGAAGCCGCCCTCGTCGCCGAGGCCGGTCGCCAGGCCCTTCTCCTTCAGCACGGACTTGAGCGCGTGGTAGACCGAAACGCCCTGCTCCAGCGCGTCGGAGAACGTGGTCGCGCCGATCGGTGCGACCATGAACTCCTGCACGTCGACATCGGAGTCGGCGTGCGCTCCGCCGTTCAGGATGTTCATCATCGGCACCGGCAGGGTGCGGGCGTTGGCGCCGCCGACGTAGCGGTAGAGCGGCAGGTCGGCCGAGTCGGCAGCGGCGTGCGCGACCGCGAGCGAAACCCCGAGGATCGCATTGGCGCCGAGCTTGGCCTTGTTGTCGGTGTCGTCCAGGTCGAGCATCGCCTGATCGATCAGCCGCTGCTCAGTGGCGTCGTAGCCGAGCAGTTCCGGGCCGATCTGGTCGATCACGCCGAGCACGGCCTTGTTGACACCCTTGCCGCCGTAGCGATCGCCGCCGTCCCGCAGCTCCACCGCCTCGAAGGCACCGGTCGACGCACCGGACGGCACCGCGGCACGTCCCTCGGCGCCGTCGTCGAGAATGACCTCGACCTCGACGGTTGGATTCCCCCGGGAATCAAGGATTTCCCGGGCGCCGACAAACTCGATACTGGCCACGAAGGTAGCTGCCTTTCACCATGTCACTTGCGAATGTCGCCCCCAGCGTAACGACACCGCAACGCCGATCGCACCAGCACAGCGCAACGCCAGCTACACGTCCCACGAATTGCAGACCAACCGGGGTGCTGGTTCCCATTACACAGACTTGTCAGAACTGTGTTGCCATAGCGCCACTCAGATCTGACAAGCCGCAGTCCCACCTGGCTGGAACCCGTTCCTGGCTGGAAATAGAGCGGCGATCGCAGCTCCTGAACCATCTGGCGCAGTGGCATCTACTTTCGGATCAGGCGGCGAAGGAGGCGTTGCGGCCGCACAGGATCAGCCCGAGGCGTACGTCCGGGCCGACCCGATCGTTCACTCGGCGGGCGGCCGGGATCAGGCAGCCGGCGGCCGGTTCGGCCCAGACGCCGGCCTGCTCGGCCAGCGTGATCGTGCCGGCCACCGCCTCGGCGTCGGAGACGACGATCACGTCCTCGACCAGCGCCTGGACATGGGCCAGGGTGAGCCGTGAGGCGTGCGGCGCGCTCAGCGTGGTGACGATCGAGGTGGGCCGGAAGTCCACCGGGGCGCCGGCGGCCAGGGCCTGGGTCATCGCGTCCGCCCCCTCGGTCTCCACCCCCCAGACCCGGACTCCGGGCAGCAGGGCGCGGACCGCCAAGGCCACGCCGGCGATCAGGCCACCGCCACCGATACTGACCAGCACGTCGGTCACGTCCGGGGCGGCGGCCGCGAACTCGAGGCCGACGGTCCCCTGCGCCGCGATCACCACCGGATCGTCGAACGGGTGGACCAGGGTCCGGCCCTCGGCGACGAGTCGGTTCATCAGGGTGAAGGCGTCGGCCATGTCCTCGGTCAGCCGTACCTCGGCGCCGGCCGCGCGGCAGGCCTCGATCGACCGCCGCGGCGCCGACTTGGACATCACCACGGTCGCGGCGATGCCGAGCGAACCGGCGGCCTCGGACAGCGCCGTGCCGTGGTTGCCGCCGCTGACCGCGACCACGCCGGCCGCCCGCTCGGCCCCGGTGAGCGCGAGCAGCTTGGCGAAGGCGCCGCGGGCCTTGAACGAGCCGGATCGCTGCAGCAGTTCGAGCTTGGCCGTGACCGGTACGCCGAGCACGGCGGCGAGGCCGGGGCTGGGCACCGTCGGCGTGGCCACCACCCGGCCGGCGATCCGCTCCGCCGCGGCGGTGATGTCGTCCAGGGTGATCAGGTCGTTGGCCGTGATCGGGGTCGAGATCGTCAGGTCACTCACCGATCCACGGTAAGCCCACTCGACAGACGGACTCTGGCCGACCCTTCGACGGGCTCAGGGAACGAAATCCCAACGCTCCGCAGGCCCATCGGAGGGGTCATCGCACCGGCTCTGCGGTCAGACGATGATCTTGACCGACGGCCGGAGCTCGGCGATCACGGCCAGCGCTTCGTGAGCGGGATTGGCGTCGAAACTCTTGATCAGGTCCGCGGTCGGGAGGTCGGCGTCGTCGGTTTCGGGGAACACGATCTGCTCCAGCACGGCCTGGAAGCGCGGGCCCCAGCGCCGGGCGCCGAGCCGAGCGGTGGTCGAGCAGTTATCCACCATGTAGCCGACGTCGCGGGCGTGCATGTACGGCAGCAGCGAGTCGACGGCCTCGATGATCGACTCGTTGATGATCTCCGACCAGGCATGGCCACGCTCGGCGAACAGATCCACCTGAGCGATCATGGTCGCCACGAACACCCCGGCCGGGTACGGGTCGATCGGCACTGTCCGGCCGGCGCGTCCGTCCCGGATCTGTTCCGCCACCGCCCACATCGGCGACCGGTTGATCTCCGACATCGGTCGCCGCTGCAGCCGGTGGCCGGCCAAGATCACGCTGCGCAGCTCGGTGCCGGCTTCGACCTCGTCGTAGATCTCGGTGATCAACTCGGTCGCGACCGGATGGCAGGCGGCGTAGGCCCGGTCGAAGATCTCCCGCTCGTCGTCGGCGAACTCGTCCCGCAACGAACGAAGACCACGATCGGAGATCGCGTCGGCGATCGGGCCGGTGATGTTCTCGCAGGACCGCAGGTAGGCCCGCTCCGGGTCGTCGCCCTCAGCCCGGAACCGGCGGAACAACGCCTCGACGATGCCGTGCACGGCGCCGAGCAGGATCGCCCGTTCGCCGACGATGTCGGACAGGTACTCCGAGCGCAGGTTGGTCGGGAACGTGTACGGCGCGCCGAGCGCGATCGACCAGGCCAGGGCTCGGTCGACGCCGCGCCCGTCATGATCGACTTCGACCGCGAAGCTGGCGTTGATCCCGGCCCCGTTCAGCTCAGCACCCTGCAGATAGAGCCGACGCACGGAGTCACCCATCCCCTTCGGGCAGACGGCGATCACGCCTACACCCGGCGGTAGTTGATCACCGACCTCGGCCAGGTGGCCGATCAGGAATCCGTGCGACAGCCCGATGGTCGCTCCCGGGCGTACCGCCGCGAAGAGCTCGGCATAGTGCGCCGCCAGCGCGGCGTCGGAGATCAAGATCAACAGCAGGTCGCTGGCGGCCGCGACCTCGAGCCAGTCGCCGAGCGTCCCGGCCTGCTCGGTGAAACCCTCCGCCCGGGCCGCGGCGGCCGACGCCGAGCCGGGCCGGAGCCCGACGCTGACGGTGATCTCCGTATCGGCCAACGAGTCGCGCAGGTTGAGCGCCTGGGCCCGTCCCTGCGGACCCCAGCCGAGCACGCCGATCCGCCGCACCCCGGCAAATCCCCTTTCCAGCAACGGAAAGAGGTGCCGTCCGCCGCGGACGATCGTCTCCGGTCCGGCCGGCAGGGAGATGGTCTCGGTCGGGAAGACCTCGCTGGTGTACGTCGTCATGTCTCTGTTCTAGGCTCCGAGACAGCGTTCCGACAAGCGCAGGTTTCGCATCGATGCGTTTCGCAAACTGAAAGAAAGGGGCCGGCCATGGAGGATCTCCGCGACCTCCGGCTCTTCCTGCACGTCACCGAGACGCTGAACTTCGGCCGCAGCAGCGCCGAGAGCCATGTCAGTCCGGCGACGCTGACCCGCGCCGTTCAGCGGCTCGAGTCCCGGGCCGGCCGCCGACTGCTCGAGCGCGGTCCGCGCGGGGTCTCGATCACCGTCGACGGGCTCCGGTTCCGGGAGTACGCCCGCGGCGCCGTCGAGTTGTGGGACCGCTATCGCGCCGACGAGCCGACCGGCACCGGGCTGCAGGGCCAGGTCAGCATCTTCGCCACCGTCACCGCCTGCCAGGCGATCCTGCCCGACCTGATCCGGCCGTTCCGGGCCGCCCATCCGGACGTCCGGCTGGAGCTGACCACGGGCGACGCGGCGGTGGCGCTGGCCCGGATGGACGAGGGCTCGGTCGACCTGGCCCTGGCCGCGATCCCGGACCGGGTGCCCGGCTCCGTGGTCAGCCGGGTGGTGACCGAGACGAGTCTGGAGTTCATCGCGCCGCTCGGCTCGGACGAGGCCGATGCGGGGCCGGTCGACTGGGCCTCGGCGGCATACCTGCTGCCCCGCACCGGGCTCGGCCGGGACGCGGCCCAGTCCTGGTTCCGGGCCACCAAGATCACGCCGACCGTCGTCGCCGAGCCGGCCGGCCACGAGGCCCTGCTGGCCCTGGTCGCCCTCGGTTACGGCATCGGCGTCGTGCCGCGGCTGGTGCTGGAGACCAGCACGCTACGCGACCAGGTCAGGGTGCTCGATCCGCGACCGCCGCTGCCGACCCTGCGGATCGGACTCTGCGCCCAGCGCACCAGCCTCCGCCGCCCGATCGTCGCCGAACTCTGGTCCCGAACCCGCGAGCTCCCGGATATCACCGGGACCACCAACCCACCGCCCGCTTAACCCCCGTTGCACTGCCTTCGCGACACGACACCGCGACGTGGGTGTGGAGAGGTCCAGCATCGCGGCCTGGGCTTGCGTCAGGGCCTGGTGCAGCTCGGTCAGGCTGACCTCCGGCTCCGGATCGGCCGGGTCCGTCTCCGGCACTCGGGAGTAGATCTCGTCGTGCATCACGATCTCCGTCGCCCGCATCCGGGCGGTGTTCAACCGGGCCACCTTGTCCAGGTGCGCTTCGTCCCGCGGATCCGGACCCGCCAACTGCGCGGCCAGGTCGCCGATCTCCTGGTTCAGCCGTTCCCCCAGCGACGTCCATTCCTCCGAGGTCATCGAAGAGGCCAGGCTGGGCAGCTTCTCCTCGAGGTAGGCCCGAGCCGTCTGTGCGTACTGGTTCATCGCTCGTGCTCCTGTCGATGAGGGATTCCTCGCCGCCGCCCCACAAGAAGTCCAGCGACGGCTGGGAGTCGTCGAACGTCGACACGTAGACCACTCCTGTGAGAACGGTCTGGCGACGCTGCGCCTCTGGTCTCAGCAGAATATGCCACGTCGGCAGCGCAGACGCGCGCCCAATTCTGGTCGGATCTCCGCCTCGAGCCGATCAACTCCGACTCGTCGTTGACCCTGCTCATGGGTTCTTGAAGACCTCGTGATCGCCAACTCGTCGCCATCGCACCCGCAGCTCGTCTTCAACCGTGATCAGCTCGAACGTGGCTCTCCCGTCCGGGCTGGCGAAGGACCAGGTCATCTCCAGCACGCCGGGCGTCCCGCGGACCGACTTCACGCGCAGAGAGGCCGGCCACGGAGTCGCCGGGTCAGCCGCGAAGGCGTCGCAGGCAGCGATGAACTTCTCCTGGACCACCTTCCTGAACTCGGCGACGTGCTCTGACTTGAGCCGGCGGTAGTCGCTGTCGAAAGCCGGCGTTGTCTCGAACTTCACTCCGCGGCGTCGAGGTCGTCGAGGTGGGACAGGAAGTCCTCGGCGTTCTCGTGCACGGTGACCCGGCCGGCGTCGACGTGCTCGTCGACCTCCCGCTCGCGCCGCTGCCAGTGCTCGGTCCAGAACCAGGCCTGGTCGGCCGGCACGGGCAATGCAGCCCGCAGCTCGATCACACCGTCGTCGCGCTCGGTGATCTCCATCTGCGCCCCGGGCTCGTCAAGATGCAGCCGCTGCCGCAGGTCGGCAGGCAGCGCGATTACGCCGCGTCGTTGCACGCTGACGTAGCCGTGGAATCCGGTGGGCTCAGCACTCATGCATCCATGATGCCACTGAGCTGCAAAACAGCCATGCTGCTTTACCGGGCAACCTGGCTCAACTGGCCTCTTCCACTTCTGGGCGACGGCGCGAGTGCAGGCGATAGATGAGCTGGAGCGTGGCCAGGTACCACCAGAAGTACCACTCCAGGAACACCGCCTCGTCGTAGTCCGTGCGTTGCTTCGGGTTGTGGTGCCGGATCCCGAACTCGTTCGCGATCTGGAACAGCGCACCCTCGTCTTTGGAGAGCAGCTCTTTCTTGATCAGGCTCCGGTGATGCTCCAGGACGTCAGCGAGGTTCCGGACAGCAGTGCGGCGTTCCTCGATCGTCGCGCCGCGCTTACGGAACAGGTCGACGGCGTGATTGATCCGGCCGCGGTCGTCTGGATGGGCCGATGCGCCGGCCTGATCGAGGAGATCCTGTCGCGGATCGTTCAGGCGCGGGATCAGGAGCCCCTCCTTCTCTCCTCGTGCTGCAAGCTCGTACGCCACGCCGTACCTCTGCAGCAGCGCATTGACCCGCCAGCGATAGACGCCTTGGCCCGGCCGTTGGGCAAACCCGGCGTAGGGCTGGCCCGTCGTGTACAACATGCCCGGAACCCGGACGCGCGGGCGGGAGACCAGGTCGTGCAGTACCTCGACCAGGGTGAAGAAGATGCCGGGCTCCATCGCACCGAGTCCCGACAGAGGCCACTGATCGGCGAGGTCCGTGCGGTCCTCGATCAGCTTGTTGAGGCGTTGCGACAGGGCTTTGACGTCGTAGTGATGTGGGTCGGCGTGGTGGTCGAGGTAGCCCTTGTTGAAGAAGTCGCCGATGATCACCCGTCCCCACTCGTGCTGCAGCCCGGCCATGTCCTCCTGGACCGTCGCCCACTCGTTGGGCTGTTCCGCGAGCTGCCGGTCGCGGAAGTAGCGGATCGGTTGCGTGTCAGGCAATTCCGAGACCAGGTTCAGTAGTTGACGTCCGAAATCTTCGGCGCCACTGGTCATCGGTCGTCAGCGGAGATCTTGCTGGGGATCCGGCCCGTGCAAGGCCTCGTCGAAGAGAAGCTCCAGGGCAGCGCGAGGGCCGCCGGGAAGGGATGGGCCCGGCGGGCCGTTCAAGATCGCCTCGAGCTCTGTTCGGAAGAGTTCCCGGGGCCACACCAAGGCATAGCCGGCCGAGGGGCGGGCAGGGTCGAACACGAAGCGAGCTTACGGCTCAAGTTGGGATTCGGCAGCACGGTTATCGTGATCACTCGCTGACCGGATTCGGTTGCCCTGGACGCCGGCCGACAAATCCATGATCATCAGTCCCGCAGCAGACTCTCAGATCCGTCAATCATCGACCCGGGGGCGCAGCTGGACAGCCGGGATCCATCCGATATGCCCCTCTGCGTCGCGGACGCGGCCGAGCCACTGGCCAGCGTCACGAACCCAGGCGTCCAACTCGCCGTCAGCCCGCCACTCAGCGCGTTGCACGGGTTGGGCCGGACTGACCCGCCGGACCGTCGTCGGGTCTCGCGGGCCGCGGGCGTCGTACTGGAGATCAAGGTCGTTTTCGTCTGGTGCGCCTCGTTCTCGGTGAGGAACCGGTTTTGCGCCAGCCGTTGACGGCGCCGTCCCAAACGCCGTGCGTGCCGTCACCGTTGTCCGACGGCCTGACGATGAACCTTCCCAGCATGGCCTCAGAGTAGCCCGATATCGAACACATGTTCTACTCTCGGTCGAGTAGGAGGTGGCTTCGTGGCGTACAACAACCCGCCGGTGCCGTGGTCGGAGCTGGAACGGCGACTGTCGCACCGGTCTCGGCCGGGCAGCGACGGCAGCCGGCCTGCCGGCGGTGACATGTTGACCGAACTACGCGACTGAACCTCCGCGCGTCGGTGCGTCTGTCGCGGACATCGAGGCGACTCTGGCAGCTCCGATCCGGAGGAGTCGTAGATGGAGTCGATGTTCGAGGTTCAACGAGACGTAGGTGCGTTGGTGCTTCCCCACAGTGGCGGGGTGGTGCGGAATGAGGGCGGCGTCGTTCCGTGGGTCGTTGTGGATGCCGCCGGTGCGGTCGTCGAGCCGGTCAGCCTGTTCTTGCGGGATTTTGTCGCCCAGGGCAACAGGGCCGGCAGCGTGAGGAGCTACGCGTATGTGCTCCTGCGCTGGTGGCGGTTCCTCGCGGCGGTCGACGTGCACTGGGATCGTGCGACTGCTGCGGAGACGCGGGACCTGGTCTTGTGGATGATGCACACGGCCAAGCCCGGTTCGGCGAAGCGGCGGGGCACACGGGTGGGCGTGAACCCGGTGACCCGAAAGCGCTACCTGGACGACAAGTACCGACCGCGGACGATCCGGCACAACAACGCAGTCCTGCGGTGCTTCTACGAGTACTGGATCGAGCGCGGCGAGGGGCCGTTGCTCAACCCCGTTCCACGAGACCGGGCCCGTGGCGGCCGGCCGAACGCGCACCACAATCCGTTGGAGCCGTTCCGGCCGGAGGGCCGGCTGCGGTACAACCCTCCGGTTCCCCGACGGTCTCCACGTGCGATGCCCGATGACCGTTGGGACGATCTGTTCGAGTTGTTGCGGTCGAATCGAGATCGGGCACTGCTGGCTTTCGCGATCAGCACGGCGGCCAGAGCGAACGAGCTCCTTGGAGTCGGCGATGGTGATGTCGACTGGGGGCAGCAGCTCGTCCGTGTGCGCCGCAAGGGCACTGGTGCTGAACAGTGGCTGCCGGCCAGTCCGGAGGCGTTTGTGTGGCTGCGCCTCTATCTGAACGAGTACGCGCCGCGACCGCCGGGATCGACGCTGTGGTGGACTCTGCGGCGCCGGGGTGCCAATGCGCAGTCCCTGGCTTACCGGCCACTCACGTACGACGCCCTCCGGGCGGTGCTGGGCCGGGCGAACGACCTGTTGGGCGCCAACTGGACGATGCACGATCTGCGCCACACCTGTGCTCTGCGGATGCTTCGCGACGAAGAGTTGTCGCTCCGGGATGTGCAGGCGATCCTTGGTCACGCACACATGAGCACGACCGAGATCTACCTTGAAGAAGACGACAACGAGGTGATCCGCCGAGTCCATCACCATTTCAACACTCGCCACGCCCGCACTGCCCCAGCGCGGATCGTGGCCGACGGCTACGATCGCGCCGACTTGGATGTCCTGCTCGGCGGCGGTCTGCGATGACATCGATTGTTGGCCTGGCGGAGCCTCGTGTCGATCCGTTCGTGCCGTTGCAGCTACCTTACGACGCGGCCCTCTCCGGTCCGTCGGGACCGCACGATCGGTCGAGTGTCGGGGAGGTTCTTCATCTCGTGACAAGCCATCCGTCGACCTTGGCTATGCCGCCGAACGTCCGATCGAGGCCAGCACGGGGCGCGAAGGCGATCCTGACCTGGATCAGCAGCTTTCCTGGTGCCGGGTGGCGGGATCGATGGGTTGCGTCTGGCGCTGACGCGGGCATGGACTGGATCACCGCTGTGATCGCTCGGACCGTGACCGATCCGCGGGCGAACACCCGACAGATCGTGCAGGCCGGGTTCAGGGCGTTATTGCTCGTCCAGGTCCTGCGGCCCAGCTACGACTGCCTGGCACGGTATCGCTCCACCACTACACAGGCCCTTCGCCGCTACCTTGGCGCCGCCGCGTTCGGGGAGATCGAAAGCGCGGGGGTGGAACTGGGGCTCACGGGACCGCAGATCGCACATGGCCTGCGGCTGCTGACCAAGATCGTTCTCCACACCGGCAAGGCTGTCGACAAGCTCGCCGCGGCCGATCTGCACGAATATACGGCATGGGTCCGGTCGCGACTGGGTGGGAAGTCCGGTGAGGGGTATCGCGCCATCTGGGAGTTGTTGCAGCAGACAGGAGGGGTTTCTGCGGACGACATGGCGCTGGCGCTGACCAGTGTGGCGCGCAAGCCGCCTGAGACGGCGGTCGGTTTGGTCGATCGGTATCGGATCCAGGGTCCGGAGATCCGGCAGCTGCTGATCCGATACCTAAGCGAACGGCGCCCGGCGATGGATCACAGCTCGTTTGTCACCTTGGGCGCCCATCTGGTCAAGCTGTTCTGGGCTGACATCGAGCAACATCATCCCGGCCTGAGCTCGCTGCATCTGTCGGCTGACATCGCGGAGTCATGGCGTCATCGGGTCCGTTTCAAAGCGAACGGGGAACCTCGTAGAGCGGCGGCCGCTGTGATGGCGCGAGTCCGGGCGTTCTACCTCGATATCCAGGAGTGGGCGCTGGAGGATCCGAAGTGGGCACGGTGGGCGGCGCCTTCACCGGTCCGGCCCCGTGACCAAGCCGGGCGGGCCAAGGTCAAGCGAGCAACCACAGCGCGGATCCATCAACGCGTTCGCGAACGGCTGCCGAAGCTTCCGGTGCTAGTGGAAACGGCCGAACGGTACAAGGCTGACCAGCACGAGCTGCTCGCAGTTGCGAGCGCCGTCGACATCGGCGACCAGTTCGACTTCCACGGCACGACGTTCCGGCGGACGCAAACCGCAGCATCGCTGCGCTACCCGGGCCGGTACGTCGTCCACAAAGCGCTCATCGAGAACGTCGCGACCGGTGATCGGATCGATCTGGTCAAGACCGAA
Source organism: uncultured Actinomycetota bacterium (assembly GCA_963746025.1). Lineage (GTDB taxonomy): Bacteria > Actinomycetota > Actinomycetes > Propionibacteriales > Propionibacteriaceae > Microlunatus. The sequence goes on along the minus strand of CAVUZU010000002.1, from coordinate 758,566 downwards.
GATGACGCCTTCTGGAGCTGGGCAGTCATCGAAACCTTGCGCCATACCGGGGTCCGGCTTGAAGAACTGGGCGAGATCACCCACCTAGCGCTCGTTTCGTACCGGCTCGCCGACACCGGCGAACTCGTACCCATGCTGCAGATCGTGCCCTCCAAGACCGACGAGGAGCGTGTGCTGCTGATCAGCCCTGAGCTCGCGAGCGTCCTGGCCAGCATCATCACCCGGCTTCGCGCCGACAACGACGGGCAGATACCGCTGGTGGCCCGCTACGACCCGCACGAGCGTGTCGATAGCCCGCTGCTGCCGCACCTGTTCCAGCGAAAGGCCGGATGGCGGGCCTACGCGATGGGTGCGGGCGCTGTACGCCGCCTGCTCAGCTGCACCCTCCAGCGTGCAGGGGTCCTGGACCAGGCCGGCGATGTCCTCCAGTTCACCCCGCACGACTTCCGCCGCATGTTCGCCACCGATGTGGTCGCCGGCGGTTTGCCTGTCCATATCGCCGCGAAACTTCTCGGGCATCGCAGCCTGACGACGACTCAGGCCTACCTCGCAATCTTCGACGAGGAACTGATCCGCGGCTATCAGGCGTTTTTGTCGCGGCGCCGCGCCGACCGGCCACCGACCGAGTACCGCGAACCCACTCCGCAGGAGTGGACAGACTTCCAACAGCACTTCGAGTTGCGCAAGGTCGAACTGGGCACCTGCAGCCGACCCTACGGGAGTCCGTGTATCCACGAGCACTCCTGCATCCGCTGCCCAATGCTCCGGATCGACCCGCGCCAACAGCGACGGCTTGCCGAGATCGCGCACAACCTCACCGAACGCATCGCCGAGGCCAAGCTCAACGGCTGGCACGGCGAGGTCGCCGGGCTGCAGGTCAGCCTCCGCGCCGCGCAGGCCAAGCTCGCGAGCCTGGCCAAACAGCAATCTGCTCTCGGCGGCCGAGGCTCGACCAATCTTGGCCTGCCGGCCTTCCCGTCAAGTAGACGCGAGTGAGGTAGAACTGGCGCAGCCGGCCCAGCATCAAGTTCGAGGCGATCGCCGGTGCCTCTGCCGTCGCCGCCGCTAGACGCGCAAGGTGCCGATCAGCCCCGCACAGTACCCGCGAACAACAAATGACCTACTTTGTTGCTCCTGGGACATCAACAGCCGGCTGACATTTCGGTTTTTTGGTCAAAGAATTTTGACATGCCATCCACGTCCCGTAGTGTGCGAAGCTCATGAGGTCGCAATGAGGCCCCTGGGGGCGCCGATGACCATCGCAGCATCAAATTCCGCGGATTTTGTTGACCGACTAAGCTTTGAGGGTCCGCTCGGTCAAAAACTGCTCACTTCACAACGCGCCTATGTACTGGGCATGGGTCCGAGCTTAAATAAATTTGACCTCGGTCTCCTCGAACACGAACTCGTGTTTGGGGTGAACCATGCAGCTGGCGTAGGCATACGGCACGATCTGCTTTTCATCGCGGACGATCGCCGACTTGTACCCGAGCTGCGTGCAGGTGCTGTTCCGATCGTAACGATCGACGCTTGCCTGGAGGGCAACAAAGAGTTCTTCGACAACGTGCCTTGTTACGGAGACATAAAAGCAGTTCACTACGCTGAAAAGAACCCTGCCATTCTTGACGTCGCTGCCTATCCGCAGGGCCTTCCTGTCGCCTACTGGACTGGATCGGTCATCACGGACCTGGTTGTGCCATTTACTGTCGAGTGCGGAATCAGCGAGCTGATCTGCCTGGGTCTTGACGGTGTGGACGGCTCCTTCCCTGTTACGCACGCCTGGGGGATGGATTCGTTGACTCGGCAGTTGCAGGACTTGTCAGCCTCGAACGACGCAGAGGTGCTCCCAACGCAGGGAACGGTCGCTCACCTGCAAGAGAAGGCTGTCCGCCTTGCAGCGGATCGTGGAACAATCGTCCTGAATGCAACTCCCGGAGGCGTTACCGAGGCCGTCAAACGGGTCGACCCGCGAACTGTTGGTCCCGTGGGGGTGTGGCGCAGTGGCATCAACTCCGCAGGTGTCGATGGGTCCTTCATTTCGATCGGCACGTCCATCTTCGAGTTGCAGGCCGCCAGCGAGAATCAAGTTGAATTACAGCATGTGGCCTCCGATTATGGGCGAGGCTCGAACAGAGAACTAGATAGGGCGACCTGCCGAGTCGAGGTCGGGTTTATCGGCGATCCACATTTCTCCCTGCTTGAGCAATCCGGCGATCGCTACTTGACCACCCGAAGTGGGTTCGATCGCTTTGCGTGGCGGACTCCAATGCAGTCATTCAATTCGACTCTCTCGTCCTTTCCGCGTGGAATGACGAGGTTGGAAGCCGAGGAGTACGCGGCGTTGATTTCCGGGCTGGCCGAGGCGTGGGATCGTCGCCTAACGGTGGGGGACCGATTGGCATCGATGTATGTGCAGCGCGAATATGCTTAGCCGCTCCACCGCCACCGCTTCCCCCGTCCTGGCGACCTTGGATCGCATTCTGATCGTTGCAGAGTTAACAACCAATCACTTCGGGGACATCGATCGCCTTGAGCGAATGGTGAACCTAGCTGCGGACGCGGGAGCCGACCTCATCAAGGTGCAGAAGAGGCGCGTCGACACGTTTTACCCCGCTGACAAACTGGCCGCGGCCTACGAGTCGCCCTTCGGTCAGACCTTCGGCGCCTACAGGCACGCGCTGGAACTCGATTCCGAGGGATTCGATCGACTGGATGCCGTCTGCCGCGAGCGAGGATTGAAGTGGTTCGCATCGGCACTTGACGTACCTTCATTCGCGTTCTTCGCCGACCGGGGGCACTCACTGATCAAGCTTCCCTCGACGGTCACGCATCATGAGGACCTCGTCGAGATTGCGGCCAACAGTGCCATCGACATGGTCCTCTCAACCGGCATGATGTCGCACTCGGCCGTTGAGCGCTTGGTTGATCGGTTCTCTCTTGCATCGCGGCTGTACCTCCTGCAATGCACTTCCGCCTACCCGGCACCACCAGCGGACTGCAACGTCGCCGTGGTTCGTGGCTACTGGGAGTTGAGTCAGGCAGATACACGAATTGTGCCGGGATACTCCAGCCATGATCCCGGAAACTTTGCCTCGTGTTTAGCCGTGGCAGCCGGCGCCAAGATGATCGAGAAGCACGTCAAGCTGGGCTCCACCCCATGGGCACACTTCGATCAAGTAGCACTTGATCTGGGTTCAGGAGAATTCCGGGCCTTTGTCGCTGATGTTCGAAGAGCGACTGCGGTAACGGGAACTGAGGAGAAAGTGATACTTCCGTCCGAGGATCACAAGTACCCACAGCTGAGGTCGTGATTGCGACCATGATTACAGCATTCCTCCCGTGCAGGGCTGGCAGCGAGCGTGTCCACCACAAGAACACCAGAGTGTTCGCCGGATTTCAGGGCGGCCTGCTCGAACTAAAACTCCGTCAACTAGATCAGGTCTCCGGCCTAGACCGAGTGTTGGTGTCGTCCAACGATCTAGAAGTATTGCGCATCGCAACCGAAGTAGGCGCCGGTTTGTCTGTTCGTGTGGAGCCCCTGTCCAGGCCGGACCGCTACGGACTCAGCTCCACCAGCATGGAGGCCTTCATCGGCGAGTATGTGGCACGCTTGGAAGGTCTGGGAACCATCCTGTGGACCCACGTGACTCATCCACTGATGACCGCCCCCGAGTATAGTCGCGTTCTCGAATCTTATCGACAAGTGATCGCCGACGGATACGACTCTCTTGCAACCGTGACCAAGGTGCAGGATTTCCTCTGGAAAGATGGCCAACCGTTCAACTACGACCCGACACAAGAGCGTTGGCCCAGAACCCAGGATCTCGAGCCTCTTTATCTGATCAATCACGCCGCATATGTGATTGACGCATTGACAGTTTCGCGCGTAGGGGATCGCGTCGGCCGGCGTCCCCATCTGCTGGAAATCACCGCAGAATCAGCATTCGACATCGACTGGCCCGGAGAGTTCGAGTTGGCGGACGAGATTGTTTCATCTCGACGTCAGGCCACACCTAGTGGGCCCCGTTTACCCAAGTCGGTGTTGTAGACAAATGCTAGTACTCATGAAGCGCGCGGACTCATGGGGTGTCCCAGCGCTACTCGGCCTTGCCATGGTGGCCAACGCAGCCATGGTGCCGCTGGTGCCCTACGCGCTGGCCACCAGGTTGGGGTGGCCGCTCTGGGTGGTCGGGGCCTATTCGTTCGCCGTCATGGTGGTGACGATGACAGTGAACCATCGACTCTCCTCGATCGTCGACACCATGAAGCGACGCTCGATTCTGTGCTTGGTGTGCGGAGTTTTCCAGGTCGCTGGAGCACTCGCCGCATTGGGCGCTCTGAACGGCACCGTTGGGCTGCTGGCGATCGCGATTCTGGGAACCGCGGTAGGAGGCGCCGCAGCTCCGATCTACTACACCCTTGGCCGACTGATTGCCCAATCTGGAGGTCGCGACCCCAGCACCGTGAACTCGGTCCTGAGGGTCGTGACATCTGCTGCCTGGGTCGTAGGCCCGGCTGTCAGCTTCGCCGGCGTCGGCTCACGCGGCATCACAGCCGCATTCTCGACCATCGCCGCGATGGCGGGACTCGGCGCCATCGTCGTGCTGATCGCAGGCTCCTGGCTCGACGAGCGATCCGGTCACGAGTCCCAGACAATGCCGGTTGCCGCTCCTGCCGCGGACACCTCAACGAGACAACGGCTCGCCGGGATACTTCCGCACCTCTCGGCCTTCACTGTCGTGTTCCTCTTCTCGTTCGCCCACATCGCCACTGCCACGTCGTTGCCACTGCTCCTCGTGCGCAACTTCTCGGTCCCAGAGTCCGCAACCGGCCTGATTCTGGGCCTCAAGGCTGCCACGGAGATGGTGACCATTCTCGCGACAGCTGTCCTCATGAGGAGATGGGGCGCCCGGATAACCCTGACCGTGGCCGGGATTGGCGCGCTGATCGCCTACAGCTGTTACCTCCTTGGGTCAGGGTGGGCCGGTGCCATCATCGGATCGGTATGCGAGGGCGCCTACTACGGCATCTTTGCAGCGACCGCCCTCACCTGGATTCAGTCTCTGCCAGGCATGCGCCTCGGCCGCGCCACCGGCTTCTACATGAACGGCATCTACGCCGGCGTCCTGATCGGTGCTCCCGTGAGCGGAATCGTGGCGAGCTACAACCTGGCCGGAATTGTTGCACTGTCGCTGACCGCGGCGCTGATCGCCTCGGTGGCGCTCCAAGCAGCGTTTCGGAATCGCGCGAGCACAAAGGACCAACATGAGTGAAGCCGTTATGCCACAACGACAGGAAGTCCCGCTGGTGCTGCACAAAAAGCCGATTCGATCCGTAGTGTTTGTCTGCGCGGTGATCGGCTATTCGGTCGTCATGAGTGCCGCGGCGTTTCTCTTAATCCCCCGGGCGGCAATAGTCGGTGACCCGGGATGGGGCATGGATTACCAGGTCTACCTTCGAGCCGCCCGGGAACTGTGGACATCCACCCTGTACGAAAACCGGCCAACCCTGCCCTTCATCTACCCACCCATCGCCGCACTCATGCTCGCACCGCTGCAATTCGTACCTGACCTCATTGGCCAGTATCTGCTGAATGTCCTGACCGTCGCAGCAACGGTCACTATCGTCTATTCCGTGCTCAGCTGGTACAAGGTCGGAAACCTCAATCAGCGGCGCCTTCTCTCACTCGCGGCAACCACCATGTTCTCCGTCGCCACATCCTGGCGAACTGAGCTTGCGCTCGGCCAGATCAACTCGATCCTGCTAGCACTCATCATTGTCGGCGTGACGCGCGTTGGCGACCGGCTGCGCGACGGTGCCCTGGTCGGTGTGTCGATCGCAATCAAACTTGCCGGAGGCATAGTAGTGCCAGCATTGCTGCTGGTTAGACGATGGCGTGCTGCCAGTGGGGCAATTCTGACCTTCTTGCTCAGCGTTGTAATCGGTTTGCTCGTCCTGCGTGAGACCGCGATCCAGTACTGGGTGGACGTCCTTCCCAGGATCTCTGCTGGACGGCCTCGCGCCGAAATTTTCAGCCAGAACCTGAAAGGGGCGCTGCCGAGGTTCGGGCTGACCGCTGACGGCGTGCAGCTGGCGGGCATTCTGGGGTGGGTCTTGCTCGCGGCCTTAACCGCGACTGGGCTCTACATCGCCTACCGCAAGCGGGATCACGTCAAAGCCGTAATCGTGCTAGGACTGGCGGGCCTGCTGGCACAACCCGTGACCTGGACGCATCACTGGGTCTGGCTCGGACCTGCCGCTCTAGTTCTCCTTGTCGGTGTCATCCGTTCGCACCACAAATGGCGTTGGGCGGCATGCCTCATAGCGCTTCTCGCGACGATCTGGTTCCCGATGGGCTACGCGATGCCAGGTCAGAGCCTGTCGGGCACCGGCCTCAGTCCGGGGCAGGCCTTGCTCGCCTCCAACTACGTGATCCTGGGTCTCGCACTCCTCGTTTTGATCCCACTCTGTCCCACCGCCCGGACGACGGGCGCATCGCCGATTGCACATCAGTCAAAGAGCGAGCGCTGACCTCCATGGGGACATCTGAAGCCGTATCAGGCATCAACGAGGACCTCGGACCCATCAACGATGACTTCCAGCTTCTCGCGAGCCTGGAGTCCGGGCGGGCTGTCATTGGCCGGGCACAGTTTCTGCCTGGTTACAGCCTGTTGCTTTCCAACGCGCAGGGGGTCGAGCGGCTGACCGACTTACCCCGGCGAGACCGGCTGCTCTTCCTCGCAGATATGGAGACTGTCGGCGAAACCGTAGAGAGAGTCTGCAGACGGCGAGATCCGGCGTTCCGCCGCATCAACCTTGAGATCCTCGGTAACTCCACACCCACGTTGCACGCCCATGTCTGGCCCCGATTCGAGTGGGAGCCAGACCACATCAAGATCCACCCAGTCGGTCGCCATGACTTGGAACGCTGGCATGATCCAGCGACACTTCTTGGCCCGCAGCATGCCGACCTCCGAGACGCCCTCCGCACCGAGTTGGCCACAGTGGTCAGGCAACACCAGCGAACGGCGAGGTAGCTGCTCAGGCAGTAGTTGCTCAGACATAGTTGCTCAGGCAGAACCTCCCGGGTTCGAACACATGTTCTACTCTTGGTCGAGTAGGAGGTGTGCGTCGTGGCGTACAACAACCCACCGATCCCCTGGGCCGAGCTGGAGCAGAAGTTGTCGGGCGGAGCTTCACACCGCGAGCGTCTCTTCAACGAATCGAAGTTCAGTAAAGATGGCGTTGACCGATCATGACGGCTTCTACGGCGCGTCCCGGTTCGCCGAGGCCGCCACCGCGTACGAGCTGCCGACCGTGTTCGGCGCGGAGTTGTCGCTGGGCCTGTCAGGCCCACAGAACGGGACCCCGGATCCCGATGGCGAGCACCTGCTGGTGCTAGCCGAGGGCGAGGAGGGCTATCACCGCCTGTCCGGCGTGATCACCGACGCCCAGCTGGCGGGAGGGGAGAAGGGTCGCCCGGTCTATGACCTGGAGGCGCTGGCCGAACGTGGTCGTGATCACTGGGTCGTGCTCACCGGATGCCGCAAGGGCGCCGTGCGACACGCGCTGACTACCGCCGGATACCGCGAGGGGCCAGCGGCGGCGGGCTGTGCTCTTGATCAACTTGTCGCGCTGTTCGGGAAGGATCGGGTTGTGGTCGAGCTGATCGATCACGGCCTGCCCGATGACTCCTTGCGCAACGACGCCCTGGCCAGTCTGGCCACGGCACGTGGTTTGCCGGTGGTGGCGACGAACAACGTGCACTACGCGAGGCCGGCCGACTCCAGGATCGCGGCCGCTCTGGCGGCGATCCGGGCACGTCGCGATCTTGAGGCCATGGACGGCTGGCGGCCGCCGCCGACGGCGTACCTGCGATCGGGAGAGGAGATGGCGCACATCTTTCGCCGGTACCCAGGTGCCGTGGCACAGTCGGTCGATCTGACCCGTCAGCTCGGGTTTGATCTGCGCCGGGCCAAGCCGAAGCTGCCGCTGCGCGATGTCCCCGACGGCCACACCCCGGCGTCGTGGCTGCGGCACCTGACCATCACTGGCGCCGAGCTGCGCTACGGCACCCGGGAGGCCCGGCCGGACGCCTATCAGCGGCTGGAACGCGAGCTGGCGGTGATCGAGGAACGCGGGTTTCCCGGCTACTTCTTGATCGTGCACGGGATCGTCGAGTTCGCCCGTGATCGCGGGATTCTCTGCCAGGGCAGGGGATCGGCGGCGAACTCGGCGGTCTGTTAGCGCTCGGGATTACCGCGGTGGATTCGATCTTGTACGGGTTGCCGTTCGAGCGGTTCCTGGCCGCGACCCGGGAGGAGGAGCCCGACATCGACGTCGACTTCGACTCCGATCGCCGCGAGGAGGTGATCCAGTTCGTCTATGCCAAGTACGGCCGGCGCAACGCCGCCCAGGTCGCCAACGTGATCTCATACCGGCCAAAGATGGCGATCCGCGACGCCGCGAAGGCGTTCGGATTCTCGGTCGGCCAGCAGGACGCCTGGTCCAAACGGGTCGACGGCTGGTCACCCGAGATCGCCGCCGACACCGGCGACGACGGCGGGATCCCACCGAACGTCACCTGGCTGGCAACCAAGCTGCTGAAGTTCCCCCGACACCTCGGGATCCACTCCGGAGGGATGGTGCTGACCGAGCGGCCGGTGGGGGAGGTGGTGCCGATTGAGCACGCCCGCAAGGAGAACCGGACCGTGCTGCAGTGGGACAAGGACGACTGCGCGTTCATGGGCCTGGTCAAGTTCGATCTGCTCGGTCTCGGCATGCTCGCCGCGCTGCAGTACTGCATCGATCTCGTTCAAGATCATGTCGGCGAGATCTGGACCCTGCACACCATCCCGAAAGAAGAGCAGGGGGTGTACGACCAGCTGTGTCGGGCTGACTCGGTCGGGGTGTTCCAGGTCGAGTCCCGGGCCCAGATGTCGACCCTGCCCAGACTGTTGCCGCGCCGGTTCTACGACCTGGTCTGCGAGATCGCGCTGATCCGCCCGGGCCCGATCCAGGGCGGCGCGGTGCATCCGTTCATCCGCCGCCGCACCGGCGAGGAACCGATCACCTACCTGCACCCGAAGCTGGAGCCGGTGCTCGACCGGACGCTCGGGGTGCCGCTGTTCCAGGAACAGCTGATGCAGATGGCCCAGGCCGTCGGTGGGATCGACGGTGACGAGGCTGACCTGCTGCGGCGGGCGATGGGATCGAAGCGTGGGATCGAGAAGATCAACTCGCTCAAGGCCAAGCTGTACAAGGGAATGGAGGCCAACGAGATCGCCGGCGAGATCGCCGATCAGATCTACGACCAGATCGAGGCCTTCGCCAACTTCGGGTTCGCCGAGTCCCACTCGATCAGCTTCGCCCTGCTCGTCTACTCCAGCACCTGGTTCCGGCTGCACTACCTGGCCGCGTTCCTCGCCGCGCTGCTCCGGGCCCAACCGATGGGCTTCTACTCACCGCAGACCCTGGTCGCCGACGCCCGCCGGCACAGCGTCGAGGTCCGCCGGCCCGACATCCAACTCTCCGGCGCCGATGCCGGCCTGGAGACCATCGTCGACGGGCAGCAACTCACCGGGCCGACCGGCTCCGATGACTGCCTGGTCGACCCGCAGCCACTGGTGGGCCCTTTCGACGCAGGCCAGGCCTTCGACTCGACGATGCATCGCCGCGACGGTGCGTTCGCAGTCCGGCTGGGACTGGCCGGCGTCCGGTCGATCGGCAGCGCCGATGCCGAACGGATCGTCGCTGAACGTGTCACAAACGGCCGTTTTGCGTCGATGGCGGACCTGGTGCGGCGGACCGGGATCACCACGAAACAGGTCGAGGCGCTGGCCACCGCCGGCGCATTCGACGGGCTCGGCCTGGACCGCCGGCGGGCCCTGTGGAACGCCGGCTATACCTCCCAACAGCGCCCGGACCAGTTGCCCCTGGAGCAGGGGAGTGAGGCGCCGATGCTGCCCGGGATGGATGACACCGAGACCGACGTCGCTGACCTGTGGTCGACCTCGATCACGACGACCAGTCACCCGATGCAGCGGATCCGCGACCAGCTGCGCCCGGCTGGAATTCTCGCGGCCGCGCAGCTGCGCACCGCAACTAACGGTCGCCGGGTCCGGGTCGCCGGCGTCGTCACCCATCGGCAGCGACCTGCCACGGCGTCCGGGGTGACGTTCATGAACCTCGAGGACGAGACCGGCATGGTCAACGTGATCGTCTCCGTCGACACCTGGCAAGCTAACGCTACCGTCGCCCGCTCAGCCCGGGCGGTGATCATCCAGGGTCGGGTGCAGCGCCGGGGACAGGTCACCAGCCTCAGCGCCGAACACTTCGAATCACTGTCGCTGGAACCGACCACGGCGTCTCGCGACTTCCGCTGATCATCCTCGGCGGTGCCCGGCTCCCTGGATCCGGACACCACCGGGGCTGGTCAGTGCACTGCCTGCGAGGCTGCGACTCCGACGATCCATACCTGCTCGGTTGGTTGCGACCACGTCGACGTCATCCGGTAGCCGCGAGACTGCAGCACCTCGGCAAGCGTGGTCGAACTGCCCATCTCTTGTTGATCAAGGAATGAATCGAGCGCTTGACCGTCGTCGTCGCGGACTGTGATTCGGCGGGTCTCGGTGTTGTGGGTGGCGTACATGGCTGGGTGCTCCTTCGTCAGAACTGGGACAGATGGACTTTGCTGCGGTCGTTATGGCAGTCGTCCCGCGGAGTAGCCGGGGTCGAAGCCGCGCAGCCGGCCGAGGTAGTTGGGGTCCGGGTCGACGCGCTTGCGGTCGCGCTCGGTGTAGTCGTCGACCCGTGCAGCGGCTTCGAGGAGCCGCATGATGTAGGCGATGCTCACTCCGTCGTCGGTGCCGGCGAGGGCCAGCGACGCGGCGAGGCGTTCGACCGCTGTGGCGGCCGCGGCGGCTCGCTTGCGGATGCGGTCGGCTTCGGTCCGGTCACGGGTTTCCTCCTCCCAGCTCTCGCCGGTCCAGTGGAAGATGACGTCGTCGTCGAAGTAGCTGTCGCTGCAGGCGATGACGTCCGCGGTGTCCCACTGCGGATCGGTGTGGGGCTTCAGAACGGGCCCATCGGTCGTCCAGCGGGGCCGGGCGACCTGGCCTTTCAGGATGCGCTCGCACCAGCGGGCCGCCTCCGTGGTGGAGCGGAAGGTGGTGCGCTCGGTCCACACGTCCTCCCCGCCAACCAGACCCCACGCGCCCTCGTGCTGAGGATGCTCGGGGAAGGTGATGGTGCCGCGCACGCGGCCGGTGATGGTCCAGGTCATCGAGACACCTCGACCGGAGTGACAGCCGTGATGGCGCCGGCGTCGGCGGCCGCCGAGCCCTGCACGCAGCCGAGCACGTACCGCTTCACGTCGGCCCGAGCCTCGCGGGGGTTGACGCCATAGATGTCCTCCCAGGCCTCGAGGTCGACCTCGATCGTCAGTGCGACGCGGATCTTCATCACTCGCCTCCAGCGATCGCGGCCAGCGCCTTGAGGTGCACGTCGGCGACCTCGGCGATCGCGGCCTTGCGGGTGGTGTGGAAGCCGAGGATCCGATCATCGTTGCCACGGGCGACCCACTCGACGGGGCCCTCGGCACCGCCTCGCGGGCTGGAACTTTGCCGCCTGGACCTTCGGACGCCGCCGGCCCGCCGGCCGTCGACCCGGATGATCAGCAGTGGGGAGCCGGGGGCTAGCGGCGTTGCGGTGATCTCGTTGTTCGTCATCAGGGACCTCCGGTAACTAAGTGGCTTGCCACTTAGTTTAGTACCTTGCCTTGTAAATGGCAAGCCACTAATGGGAGGATGTTTCCATGGGTAGCCAGCACGCAGATCCGCCGCTGACGGTCCGGCCGCCGGCGGACGTCAAGCAGCGCGCCCAGGACGTCCTGCGGGAGCGCGACCTGGAGATGCGTGGATTCATCGTCGCTTGCCTGGCCACGCTGGCCGACAGGCCGGATTCATTCCTGGCCGAGCTGGCCGAGCACTGGCCGCCGCAGAAACCGCGAGGGCGCCCGCGCCACACCCAGGAAGTACTCCCGCTGACTCCCCCCAATACCCCCTAGGGGTATGTCCGATAACATCCGTTATGACAAAACAACTGCGTATTGCCTCTGTGGATCGATCGGCGTTCCCGCGCGGGGGGCCACGCTACCTGCCTGCGGGGACAGGAAATCCGTTCTCAAGGTAGGCGACTCTTCCAGCAGCTCGGGCGGCGATGGCTGCACGAATTCGGCGTGCGTGCAGAGGAGGAAGTCGTTCGTCGAGCTGGTCGACTGGACACCAGTCGTACGCCCTCAACTCGTTCGGCGGCAGGCGGATCGACGCGATATCCTCGGCCGAGAGAACGCCGCCGTCGAAGACGGTGATGAGCCCTTCAATGGGGATGTTCGTGGTGCGCGGCTCCCAGTCAACCGCGATCAACTGACCGAGTTGCCGAATCAGGCCAAGCTCCTCGCGGATCTCGCGGCAGGCCGCGGCATAGGGTGCCTCCTCAGGCTCGACGACCCCGCCTGGATAGCCCCATCTTTCGACATAAGTGGGGTTGACGATCAGCACCCGGGCGTGTTCGTCGAAAAACAATGCACCAGATGCCTCGCGTTTGCGCGGCAGCTTGAGACTCCAATGACCAGGCGGCGGTTCTATCGTGGGCATCGTCGCAGCGTATCTGCACCTGGAGAAGTCGATCCCGGCACGAGATGCCGGTCACCACCTCCGCTGACCCTGCAGGACCAGCCGCGGCGGGACCGTTGTGCACCCATCAGCAATGAGCACACCGGCTCGGGCAACTCATCGCCGTAGTACAGCTCGGGTTACCAGTTTCGCCGATCTAGGGGTAGGGAACCTCAGTTAACGGTCGTGATCACAAGGGCCTCATGCCGGGAGAAAGACTCGACTTTGCCCGGCGGTAGGTCAAACGGCGTGTCTCCACCCTGGAAGCCAAGCCTGGCAGCGCCGACTTCAACGGAAGTGCCGTCGGCGATGGTCCGGCCGTCGGGAAGCCGCACCGACGGCGTCGGGCTCTTGACGCCCTCGGTTCCGGCCGGCCACACCGCGTAGTGGTATTCCGGTGGCCCGAGCGTCAGGAAGACGAAGCAGGTGCACTCGGGCACGTAGACCAGCTGGCCGTTCGTCTTGCCGACCGGTGGGACCGCCCGGTTGGCGATGAGGACTTTCGGCTCGGATTCGGTGAACTTCACCTCAGTGCCGTCCGACAGGACTGCTCGGCCCGTGTTCGTGCAGGCCGTTGTGAGCAGCCCTGCCAACAGCAGCACAACCGCTGCGGCGCCGACGCCGAAACCCCTCATCACGAACTCCCTCGTAGACCCCCGAAGCTATCCGTAGTAGAGCCCCAAGCCTAGAGTGGCGTTCAGCGCATAGATCACCGTGAAGGTGTCCCTCCACAGTAATGGGTCCCCTGAGCCAGGGTTGGCGTATTTGATCACGTGTGTGTGGACGCCGTGAGCCGTGTGGTTGTTAAACCAGGGCCCGCCGCTGTCCCCAATGTCCGATGTCTCGGCGTTTTTCGTCGTAGTCAGTCGACAATATTCTCCCTTTATTGGATCTATGAAACAGAAGTCCTTCCTGTACACCGTGTAGAAGTAGCGATGACCAGTGATCCGGCCAAACCGCTCCGTCAAACCTCCAGGCCCAGGCGAAGCCGCATTTACTACCTGCACGGTTCTGTAGTAGTCGGCATAGAACGTGTCCGTGGCCGTCCATTGGAACGGACCCCCGAGGTCGTACCAGGCGAGATCGACCTTAGGGTTCGTGGTGCGGGCCTGGCGAGTCAACGTTGTCTCCTCGCTGCTGTTCGGGTTCCGCAGAGTCACCAATGGATCGACTGCACAGTGATCGGCGGTTAGGAGTCCGGTCCTACCGCTGCTGTTCTTGACGACAAACGCGGTCGTGCAGCCTTCTTCGAGGTGGAGATAGTCGATGTAGGAGCCTCCCCGAGCATACGCTCGAGTCTCGCCCAATGACTCATCGGTGAAGGTCAACTCCACAGGAGTTCGGGACCCCTCAGCCTTGTACGCGGCCACCTTTGCTCGCAGGTCCGACTGCGCACTCTTGGTGTTGACCCGCGGCTTCACCTGTATCTCGATCACGCCACTGTCCGTATCGAACGCAGCGAGCGCCTGGTCGACGTCTGGATCTTTGCCGAGCTTATGGCTAAGCGCCTCCATCTCGGCCCGCAGCCCCACGAGCGCCCGTGCTGCGCCGCCGATCAGTGTGATGTCCACATGCTCCGGGATGTCCTTTGAAGTACTCGGACACGCCGGCCGGAACGTCGCCCGCGAACGTCACCGTCGCGGTGAAGTGGCCGGTGATCTCGGAGGCGGCGTACGCCTTCGGCATCGCCTCCTCGATGGCGCTGGTGGCCTGCCAGAACGGCGTCTGCCATTCGACTCGCTTTACAGCCTCCTCGATCGAGATGCCCTCCTGCTCCGCATAGGCCACGGTGCTCGGCCCGGGCTCGCCCTCCTTGTACTTCTGTACCACTACACCGTCGTCTGGTGTGGGCTCCGCTTCCGGGTCTGCCGCTGCTGGCGCAACGGCGCCAGCGATGATCAACACCACCGCTCCCACCAACGCCCACCATCGCCACCTACGTGGACCACGCTGTTTCGACATGGATTTCCGCCCCCTCTGACGCCTGACCGACGTCCCCGAGATGAAGAGAGGTGCCTGCAACGGCTGGTTCAAGAACCCGCAGGTGCAGAGGGGCGGCGAAGACGACTGTGACCCGCGCCACTCCCCTAAGTGTGGAGCTTGATCATGCGCTGAGAAACCGTTTGCCACTTGGGAAGTACACAGCCGTTACACAACGGTGACCTGGCGCAACGCTCTCAACTTCCGAGACAGAGGTGACCTGTCCCTCGCCTGCCTGGTCTCAGGATCCCGGCCCGGCTCGGTCGCCCCACACGTCGGACCAGTCGATGATCGACGCGGCCAGCTCGGCGGCTTCCCTGGCCTCCTGCTCAGCGTGGTGCGCGATCGCGTCCTGCACCGGGCACGCCCACAGTTCACCGTCGCGGTCCTCGACCACCACTGGCGTCGGCTCCTTCGCCGCGGCGGCGATCATCTGCACGAGCTGCCCGGCAGGGTCGGGGTTCGCGGGGGTCGGGAGTCATGCGCCGGCCGACCTTCAGGTAGCGGCCCTCGCCGGCCAGCCTGATCGACAGCATGCCGCCGACGATCTCGACGGACCGGATTCCGTAGCGCGGTGCAGCGCCCAGCCAACCAGCAGGCCGGAGCTGTGCTTGTCGGCCCGCACCCACACGTTGTCGGTTGCCATAGGTTGAGCATGAAGGAGCCGGCCGTCGACGGGAAGGGTTCAAGGCGATGTGTGGCCGCTATGCGACAACGAAGAGCCGCGACGACCTGCGGGATCACTACAGGGATCGATGACGCCCAGGCCGACGAGGCGATGGAGCCCGACTACAACGTCGCCCCGACCCGGAAGTCGGCCGTGGTGTTGTCTCGCCCGCCGCGCGATGATCGCGACGCCGATCCCGTTCTGCAGTTGAGGAATCTCCAGTGGGGGCTTTAACCGGACTTGCCCAATGATCCTTGGCCGTTTCTGATCATGAACAGCACGACTATATCTGTCGCCAGGTGACGTCGCGGAGTGCCGCCGGGATCCGTGAGTCTGAGTTAGGGACTCCGTGGTCAGCGAGTGAGCTACGTATCAGTTCAGCGTCGAGCGTATGCGTATCCCTGGCTGTCAGCGTTGCTGCAAGGCGCGCCTGCTGATTGCGAACAATCATCGTTGCAATCTGAAGTTCGACGGGCACGATTGGAATGGTGACGTCGTTCCAGTCCAGGAATTCGATCACACTCCAGACGGCTCCGCCTGCTTCGACGAGTCGATTGGAGTCATGTGGTGAGCCGTCGAGATGTGCCAGTTCCACCTTTGTGCCGTCCATGGTCCACCGTCCGAATGTCCAGGTCGTTGCGTCGTGGATCCAGGTCAGGACGGGCTGGGTGGTGCTGCTGTGCCAGGTGAGCGGGTCTTCGTCGGGCCACCGGTCTGGTCGGCTGGGTAGGATCGCGGCGGCTGCGTGGACAGCCGCGGGCGACGCCATCAAATGTCAATGTCCCCCGGCTCTATTGCAGCACCACGAAGTGCAGTCGCTGCGCTGCCTACGAACATCCACTCCACCCGCGCACCGTTCAGGGACCGAGCAACCTCCTCAAGTGTTGTTCTCCAGTCATGCATTGCATCGTTCCCCTTCTGACAGTGTCGGTCTGGAAATGTCGGTCAGGACGATGGCGGTGGCCAGGCGCGGGTCGAGTTGATACTCATCTTGGTGCGGGCAGCCTCCACGATGTTGATACCAGCCGTGTTGGCGCGGGCACAGAGATTCCAGATGGCGTCGAAGATCTCGTACCCGAGGTGAGCCCTCCGGATGTCACGGTCGCCGTCAGCTGCCTGCAGTGAGACGAGCGCGTCGGCGACCTCTCCGATCTCAGACATGACGTGCAGCATGCGAGCCGAGGTGTCGGTCTGGTCCCAACCATTCGCTGCGCTCAGCTCGCGCACGTTGGCACAGATCTCGTCAAGGGTCATGGCAGGCACGGTAGTCATCGCCCCTGACACCCGAGGGGGCTCAGCTTGCTGACGTTCCCGGGGGCTGAAATTGGTCTTGGCGACTCCCCTGCCGGTTGCCGCCCAACAGTTGGCGCGAACACCGCGAAAATGGGGCGAAGACGCTACTGCGGGGCGACGGTCCGGGGGTGCCCGGGGTCCTAGCGACTACGGCGACGGCTGCTGAGGGCGTGCGCCACGTTGACGGCGACGATGCCGCCCCAGGAGATCAGGATGCCGAGCATCGGCGGATCGACCATGGCGCCGCTGATCGCGGTGATCGGGATCCCGGTGCCGAGCGAGACGATGCCGAGGACGAACTGCTGGGTCCGAGTGGTCCGTTCGACGGATTCCTCGGACCGCTCGACCTGCTGCTGCGACCGCAATTCGAGGCTGCGCTGTTGCGCCAGGATCTCGATCCGCTCGGCCAGGCCGGCGGCGATCTGATCATCGAACTCCGGCCCGAGCTCGCGGCGAGCCGCGAGGGCGGCTTCGATGTCGCGGCGGGTCTCCGGGTGCGGAACGGTCACCCGAGGAACATTACCTGCGCGAGCCGATCCTGGACCTGGCGTTGGCCGGAAACCCAGGGTCGGCTCAGGGCCGATTCCCACCGTCGGCGGCCACGCCGGACCGAGGCCAGGTCACAGCCCGCGGAGCCATCGTTCGGCATCGGCCGGCCGGCGGAAGACGATCACCGGTGGTCCGTCCGGATCGGCGGCCCAGCCGCGGAGCCGACGCCGCTTCCCGGCGAACGACGAGAAATGCCAGCGGAGGATCGAGTCGCCGCCGATCAGCGCGCGCCAGGTCTCGACGTTGCCGTTGCAGGTCGGCCGCCGCGTCACGACGTTGATCACGGACCGGCGCAGCAACCGGCCCAGGGACCGCAGGCGCGAGTAGTCCAGGGCGACGATCAGCTGCACCCGATCCAGCACGACGTCCAGCCAGGCGCCGTAGCCGTGATCAAGGATCCAGGCATCGCCGGCGCAGAGCTGCTCGATCAGTCGGCGCTGTTCGTCCTTCGGCACCGGCACCCAGTCCGGCTGCCAGGTGAGGTCGTCGACCGCGTGCCAGGGCAGGCCGGTACGTTCCGCGATCCGCCGGGCGAACGTGGTCTTGCCCGAGCCGGTGACGCCGTAGACCATGATCCGCCGCACCGGTGCCGCGATCCCGAGGTCGTCGCCGGTGATCATGATCGGCCGCCCCACCGATCCAGGATCCGCCGCGCCGCCGCGGTCGGCACCGGATCGAAACCGGCGTAGGCCTGGCCGACCGAGCGGAAGGTCTCGGGCAGCTCGGGGCAGACCAGGTGATCGACCTCCGCCCGGATCAGCTCGGCCGCCCGCGGCGAGCCCACCGGCACGGCCGCGATCACCGTCGCCGCCCCGGCCCGGCGGACCGCCTCGATCGCCGCGAGCATGGTGGTGCCGGTGGCCAGCCCGTCGTCCACGATGATCACCGTCCGACCGTCCAGCACCAGCTCCGGCCGGTCCGAACGGAGCAGCCGGTGCCGCTCGTCCAGCTTCTGCAACTCCCGCCGGAGCACGCCCTGGAAGGACTCCTCGGAGACCCCGATCGCGGTGATCACCGCGGCGTTGCGCAACTGCTCCACCCGGTCCCCGATCCGGGCCAGGGCGCCCATCGCCAACTCGGGCTGGCCGGGTGCGCCGAGCTTGCGTACCGCCACGATGTCGAGCTCGAGGCCGAACCGCTCGGCGATCGGTGCCGCGACCGGCACCCCGCCGCGGGGCAGCGCCAAGATCACCGGCCGGACCGCCGGGTCGAACTTGTCCGGGCCGATCAAGTCAGCCAGCAGGGCGGCCAGCCGCTGTCCCGCCTCGTCGCGGTCCGCGTACCGGCGGGTGATCATGACCCGCCGTTCTCCGCGGAGCGTACGCCCCGTTCCAGTTCGCGGATAGCGTCCCGCACCGCCTGATCCGGATCGATCCCACTGGCCTGGCCGCGGGCCACCAGCGCCACGATCTCGCGGCCGAGCTCGGCGGCGTCGATCGGCTCGTCCGGCAGCTCCACCGCGACCTGCCGGGACCGGGCCCGGCTGATGATCTTGCCGGCCCGGGCCAGGGCCGACAGCTGCTCCGGAATCCCTTCCAGGACAGAGGTCCGGCCCTTCTCCGCGGCCTTGCGTTGCTCCCAGGTGCCATGCAGATCAGTCGGTACGCCCTCGTCGCCGAAGACGTGCGGGTGGCGGCGGACCAGCTTGTCCGCCACCCCGGTCGCGACGTCGTCGATGTCGAAGCCGTCGGGCGACTCGGCGGCGATCTCGGCATGGAAATACACCTGCAGCAACACGTCGCCGAGCTCCTCGGCGAGATGATCATGATCACCGGTCTCGATCGCCTCGACCAGTTCCCCGGTCTCCTCGATCAGGTACTGCACCAGCGACCGGTGCGTCTGCTCCGCGTCCCAGGGGCAACGCCGGCGCAGGATGGCCATCACCTCGGCCAGTCGGCTCAGCCCCGGATGATCACCGGCGTCGGTGGCCCCGTCGGCTCGGGATCCCCGCGGAAACGCGGCGGGTGGCGGAGCGTTTCCGGGGGGAGTGCTCATGACTGTTTGGCGAGCGGTTCCGAGAGGGATTCCGACCCGGCTCCGACCATCGACGCGCCCTGCGCGTAGGCCTCCGGCTGCCAGGTGCCGTAGCGCGGGTTGAGCCGCACCTCGGCCGCCAGCAGCGACTGGACGAACACCTGGTCGCCGACCCGCATCCGGACCAGTTCGGCGTCCGCGTAGTCGTACGCCAGTTCCTTGGTCCGAGCGTCACCGACCAGCGGACCCAGCGGGGAGTTGGAGATCAGTGCGTTGCGTTCGCCGTCGGAGATCCGGATCCCGCGCTGCTTCGCGAGTTGATCGGTGATCTCGCCCAGCACCAGCACGCTGAGCAGTCCGTCCTTCTTCGCCCGCGCTCCCTGGGTGCTGAAGATCGCGTCGGCGGCGGTGGTGACCTCCTGCAGCCGGGAGTCGCTGATGGTGGACGGCCCGACGTAGGCGGCGACATCGGGTGCGGCGCCGGCGCAGCCGGCCGTGGCGACGACGGCCGCCAGCGCGGCGGCCAGGCCGGCGATCCGGCGGGGGCGAATTCGGTGCAGGATCTTCACCGCGTCATGGTACCGGCGTTGTCCGCGGGATGCGCCGCCGCCATTCCCCCGACGAGCTTCGGATGATCAGCGGGCCGCACCGGGACCGGAGATGATCATGCATCGAGGCGTGACGATCATTCAGAAGATGTCCTACATGCACTCCTGTCTTACAATATTGCATGCCCGAACCAACCTCGATGACTGACCTCCATTCCGTTACCACGGTCCGCCCGGGCGGCGTCGAGTGGTATCGCACCGCCACCCGGTGGACCCAGCTCACCTTCGTCGAGGACGACCCACTGCAGTTCGACCTCGACTTCTGGGTCGACGTGCTGCGCCGGACCCGGTCGAACGCGATCTGCCTCAGCGCCGGCGGCTACATGGCCTTCTATCCGACCCGGATCCCGTTCCACTACCGGAGTCGGCACCTCGGCGACGGTGATCCGTTCGGCGACCTGGTCGAGGCCGCCCGCGGACTCGGGCTGCACGTGATGGCCCGGGTCGATCCGCACGCGATCCATGCCGACGCGGCCGAGGCGCACCCGGAGTGGCTGGCCCGCGATGCCGTGGGGAACCCGATCCCGCACTGGTCCTTTCCCGGGGTCTGGCTGACCGATCCGTTCAGCGACTACCACCGGGACTTCATCACCGAGATCGCGGTGGAGATCACCCGCGAGTACGAGATCGATGCCTTGTTCGCCAATCGGTGGGAGGGGCACGGCGGGATCTCCTACGCCGACGGCACCGCGCGCCGGTTCACCGCCGACACCGGCCACCGGCTGCCCGCGGCCGACGATCCCGCCGATCCGGCCTGGCCCGACTACACCCGCTGGCGCAGTCGGCAGCTGAGCGAGCTAGTGGTGCATTGGGACGACGCGGTCCGGGCCGTCCGGCCGCACGTCCGGTTCATCCCGAACCGCGGCGCGATGCTGACCCGCGACCTGGTCCGGGAACTGATCGACGACCGCTACCCGATCTTCTTCATCGACAAGCAGGGCCGGTCCGGCCTGGAGACCAGCTGGGCGCCCGGCCGGATCGGCAAGCGGAGCCGCGGGATGTTTCCGGACCGACCGGTCTGCCTGATCACCTCGGTCGGCCCGGAGCACCATGCCACCCGGTGGAAGGACTCGGTCGCCGATCCCTACGAGCTCCGGGCCTGGATCGTCGACGGCTTCGTGCACGGCGCCGACCCGTGGTTCACCAAGTTCAAGGCGCAGTGCTTCGACACCCGTTGGGTGCAGCCGATCGCGGACGCGTACCGGCTGCACGAGCGGTGCGAGCCGCTGTATTCGATCACCGAGCCGACCGCCGAGGTGGCAATCCTGGACAACGTCGCGCTCGACCCGACCCGGCCCTGGGGCGGCTCTGCGACGCCGACCACGCACGAGGACGGCTTCTACCAGGCACTCGTCGCGGCCCGGATCCCCTTCGGCTATCTGGCCGCGGAGGAGCTCCGACCGGACCGGTTGCGCGGCGTCCGGGTGCTGGTGCTGCCACAGTGCCAAGCCCTGAGCGAGGATCAACTCGCCGTGTTGCGCCGGTTCGTCGCCGACGGCGGCAGCATCGTCGCCGCCTACGAGTCGACCCTGTACGACGAGCGGCAACAACCACGGGCGGACCTCGGGCTGGCCGCGGAGTTCGGGGTCCGGCTGGTCGAGCCGGCCCGCGGGCCGATCAAGAACAACTACATCGCGCTGACCGGCACGCATCCGATCACCGCCGGCTACGACGGTGCCGACCGGATCGTCGGCGGCACCAAGGTGATCGGCGTCGAGGCCGAGCCCGGTGCCGGGGTCTGGTTCCGGTTCGTCCCCGACTATCCCGATCTGCCGATGGAGGAGGTCTACCCGCGGCTGCCGGCGGACCGGCCGGCGGTGATCACCCGGGACCATCCCGGCGGCGGCCGGACCGTCTACATCGCGTTCAACCTCGGCGAAGTGCACTGGGAGACGCTGCAGTCCGATCATGGCCGGCTGATCGCCAACGCGGTCCGCTGGGCCCTGCGGGACGAGCCCCGAGTGAGGTTGGACGGCCCGGGCCTGGCCGACCTCGCAGTCCGGCAGAATGACGATGATCTTGTCGTCTCACTGGTCAACCTGACCAACCCGATGGCCATGCGCGGGCAGCAGTACGAGACCGTCCCGCTGCCGCCGCAACGCCTGTCCGTCGCAGTCCCCGACGGGGTCACCGGCGCCACCGCCCACCTGGTGATCACCGATCGCGAGGTGCCGGTGCAGCTCCTCGACGGCCGCGCGGTGATCATGGTCGACCCGTTCGACCTGCTGGAGGTGGTCCGGCTCAGCTGGCAGCGCTGAGCCGCCCCGCCGCGCCGGCCGGCCGGGGCACGACCGGGGCGCCGTCCTGCTCGGCGGATCGGTGCGCTGCCTCCAGGACGGCCACCACCCGGGCCGCCTCCCGCGGATCGACCGGGGCCGGACCGCCGCCGCGCAGCGCGTCGGCGAGCTCGTCGTAGAACTCGTCGCAGGCCTGCAGCGGCGCCAACCCCGCATACTCCTGCCGCCGGCCGGAGGGAGTCTCCAGCAGCAGTCGGTCGAAGTCCGGGCAGACGATCGTGCCGGCCGTGCCGAAGACCGTCCACTTGGGTAGCTCGACCACCCGCTCGCGGAAGACTTCGACCCGGGCGCGGCGGCCATCGGCGAAGTCCAGTCGCAGCTCCAGATAGTGCTCCACCTCGTCCGCGGCGAAGGTGGCTGTGATCGCGGCCACCGTCGTCACGGGTGACTCCGAGAGCAGCAGTTGATGATCGATCAGGTGCGGGGCGATCAGGTAGCCGACCCCACCGCCGCTGTTGCGGCGATGAGCCCAGGCGGCGGGCTCGGGACCGGCGTGTGGCCGGTCAGTGCCGGCGGTGACGTACTTTCCCCCGTGCATCCGGCGTTCCTCGACCCGCCAGACCTCACCGACAGCGCCGTCGGCCACGAGATCACGGATCAGCCGGAATGACGGCTCCCAGCGGCGGTTGTGGAAGACGGTCAGCAGCCGGTCGTGCCGGGTCGCGGTGTCGATCATGGACTCGGCCTCGGCAGTGGTGACCGCCATCGGTTTCTCCACCACGACGTGGCGACCGGCCTCAAGGGCCCCGATCGCGATCGGGGCGTGCAGGTCGTGCGGCGTCGCCACGACCACCACCTCGACCCGGTCGTCGGTGATCAAGGACTGCCAGGTCGGGTGCGGGGTCGCCCCGAATCGCTCTGCCGCGGCCGCCGTCCGCTCCGCGGTCCGGCCACTGACCGCCACCAGGTCGAAGTCGTCGGAGTGAGCCAAAGTGCCCTCGGCGTGGTAATACCAGCCGCTGTTGCCGAGCCCGACCAGCCCGACCCCGATCCGGTCCGCGGTCATTCGTGATCACCGGCCGTCTCCCGTCCCGGCACGAACCACTCGACCATCGCGGACTGGGTCCACCGCGGATCGCCCGAGGCCAGGACGTCGTCGAACACGTCGCGCAGGGCCGCGGTGAATGGCATCCGGGCGCCGAGCTGCTCGGCGGTCCGCAGGGCGTAACCCATGTCCTTGGAGTGCAGGGCCATCGTGCCCGTGATCCCGTACCGCCGCTGCACCATCACCGGGAAGGTGCGCTCCAGCATCGGCGAGTGCGCACCCGTCTCCCGCAAGGCTTCCGGCAGCACCCCGAGATCGACTCCGGCATGCTCGGCGAACCCGATGATCTCCGCGACCACGCCCATCCCGACTCCGCTGAGGATGTTCTGGATCAGCTTGACGTACTGGCCGTGCCCGGCCGGCCCGACGTGGCTGACATCGACCGTCACGGTCTCCAGCCACGGCCGGGCGTCGGCGAACGTGGCCGGCTCCCCGCCGACGAACGTGACCAGGCCGCGCGGTCCGTAACTCACCGGAGCGTCCAGCACCCGGATCGAGCGCTGCTCCCCCGCGGCGGCGAGCGCCTGCGCCCGCTCCGGCAGATTGGTGCTCATGTCGATCAGCAGGCTGCCCGGCCGTAGCGCGTCCAGCGCGCCGCCGCGCAGCAGCACGTCGTCGACCACGTCCGCGTTCGGCAGCGACAGCACCAGAACATCGACCGCTCTGGCCACCGAGACCGGGTCCGGATGCAGGGTCGCACCGCGATCGGCGGCCCGGTGCCGCGCCGGCTCCGCCAGGTCGTACACCTGCAGCTCCAATCCTGCGGCGAGCGCCGCCTTGGCGAGATCGCTGCCCACGTTGCCGAGGCCGATCAGGCCGTACCGCTTCGAGTCCTTGATCATCGACTTCCCGCTCCTCCTCCGTCTACGGCCAGCGTCGTCCCGGTGACGAAGCTGGCGTCTGCACTGGCCAGGAAGGCGATCGCGGCCGCGATCTCCTCCGGCTCGGCCAGCCGGCCAAGCAGATTGCCGCCGGTCGCCGACCGCAGCCGGGCTCGAGCGGCCTCCGGGTCGGCATGATCATTGAGATGCATCTCGGTGATCGTCCCGCCGGGAGCGACGCCCACCACCCGCACTCCGTCCGGGGCCAGGGCCGCCGCCATCGAACGGGTCACCGACAGCAGCGCCGCCTTCGTCGC
Organism: uncultured Actinomycetota bacterium; assembly: GCA_963746025.1. Lineage (GTDB taxonomy): Bacteria > Actinomycetota > Actinomycetes > Propionibacteriales > Propionibacteriaceae > Microlunatus. The sequence continues at coordinate 734,341 of CAVUZU010000002.1, read as the reverse complement.
GTCGTAGATCCAGCGGCCGGCCCGGGACCGGTAGGCGGCCTCGGACGAGACGTTGACCACCACGCCGCGACCGGTGACCAGGGCCGGCACCAGACTGTGCACCAGCGCGGCCAGTCCGCGGACGTTCACCCCGAACAGCAGGTCCCAGCCGGCCAGCCCTCGCTCCAGGAACGGATTCTCCTGCGAGCCGTCCACGTGCACCAGACCGGCACAGTTGATCAACCCGTGCAGCGCGACGTGCCGGTGCCCGATCTCCGTCGCCACCCGCTGGATGGCCGCCTCGTCGAGCAGGTCGAGCTCGATCGCGGCCGCGCTCCCGCCGGCTCGACCGATCCCGGCGGCGGTGGCTTCGGCGCCGCCAGCGTCCCGATCGACGACGATCACGGTCGCGCCCTCCGCGGCGAGCCGTTGTGCCGTCGCGCGGCCGATCCCGGAGGCGCCGCCGGTGACCGCGACGATCCGGTCCACGAATCTGCGGCCGATCGCTGGTTCGGTGATCATTTGAGTCCTGTCGTCGAGATGCCGTCGAGGAGGAGTTTCTGGAAGGCGAGGAAGAATCCGATCACGGGCAGCAACGACAACAACGACATCGCGAACAACCCGCCGTAGTTGGAGGTACCCGAGGAGTCGACGAACAACGACAGCCCGATCGGCACCGTGTAGTTCGACGGACTGGTCAGATAGATCAGCGGGTTGAGAAAGTCGTTCCAGGCCCAGATGAAGGAGAACGCCGCCGCCGTCGCCAGGGCCGGCACCGACAGCGGCAACATGATCATCACGAAGATCCGGAAATGCCCGCAGCCGTCGATCCGCGCCGCCTCCATCAACTCCCGCGGGATCAGCCGGAAGAACTGCACCAGCAGGAAGACGAAGAACGCCTCGGTGGCCAGGAACTTGGGCACCACCAGCGGCAGAAAACTGTCCACCCAGCCGAGCGCGTTGAACAACAGGTACTGCGGGATCAACAGCACGTGGTACGGCAGCATCAGAGTGCCGATCATCAGTGCGAACCACACCTTGCGACCCCGGAACGGCAGCCGGGCGAACGCATACGCCGCCAGCGCACAGGACAGCACGTTGCCGATCACCGACAGCACCGCGATCACGAACGAGTTCAGGAAGAAGGTGCCGAAGCCGACCGAGCCGAAGCCCTTCCAGCCGTTGACAAAGTTGATCAAGGTCGGCTGGTCTACCCACAGCCCGTCCGCCAGCAGCACCTGCTCCGACGGGCGGAACGCTGAGGAGGTCATCCAGAGCAGCGGATACACCATCGCGAACGCCGCCGAGATCAGCCCGACATGGATCAGGATCCGCTGCGTGGCGTGCGGAACCGTGCCGTGTCTGCGTCGCACCGCGATAGCGCGGACCGCCGAAGATCTCATCCTTCGTCCTCCTCGTAGTGCACCCAGAACCGGCCGCTGGCGAAAACCACCACGGTGGCTGCCGCGATCACCAGCAGCAGCACCCAGGCCATCGCCGAGGCATAGCCGAAGCGGAGTTCAGTGAAGGCCCGCTGGTACAGCAACAGGGTGTAGAACAGGGTCGAGCCGGCCGGACCGCCGCCGCCGCCGCTGACCACATAAACCTGGGTGAAGGCCTGGAAGCCGCCGATCACGGCCAGGACGCCGTTGAACAGCACCACCGGCGAGATCGACGGCAGGGTCACGAAACGGAACCGCTGCCAGCGGCCGGCTCCGTCCAGGTCAGCCGCCTCGTACAACTCGTGCGGCACCTGCCGCAGGCCGGCCAGGAAGATGATCATCGGTGAACCGAAGGTCCAGACGTTCAGCACCATGATCGTCAGCAGCGCGGTATCCGGGTTGCCGATCCAGCTCCGGCCCTCGACGCCGAGCAGACCGATCAGCGCGTTGATGATGCCCGACTCGCCCCAGACGAACCGCCAGAGCACCGCGATCGCCACGCTGCCACCGAGCAGTGAGGGGACGTAGAAGATCGTCCGATAGAGGCCGAGGGCACGGATGCCGCGGTTGAGCAGCGCGGCGATCGCCAGCGCGAAGGCGAGCATGATCGGGACGGAGACGAAGACATAGAGCAACGTCACCCGCACCGATCCCCAGAACGCCGGATCGACGGTGAACATGATCCGGTAGTTGTCCAGTCCCACCCAGCGCACGTTGCGGAACGAGCCGGAGAAGTTGGTGAAAGACAGCACCAGCGAGGCAAGCATCGGCACGACGGTGATGCCGAAGAACCCGAGCATCCATGGCAGCAGGAAGACATACCCGGCCGCGTTGATCCGGCGAGCCTCGGTCCAGCGCCGGCGACCGAGTGGTCCCGGAGCCGCCGCGGGCGGAGGCAGCTCGGACCGCTGCTGCGCCGCCGGCTCGGCCGTGTTGATCATCACTGGACGCCTTTCACCGGGCACGCTCCTAGAAGCCGGACAACGCCGTGTTGGCCTGGGTGATGAAGTTTGCGGCGGCCTGCTCGGGCGTTGACCGGTCGAAGGACACCTCTTCGTAAGCGGTCTCCAGCTGGGTGGTGAGCTGCTGCGTGCCGTCGGGCCAGACATCGATCAGCGCGCCCTTCTCGAGCAGCTGGAGATAGAGCTCGATCCGGTCCTTGATCGCCTGGTCGACGTCCGGATGGGCCAGTTGCTCCTCGAGGATCGCGGTGACCGGCGGCAGTCCGGTCTGCCCCTTCAGCACCAGGGCGCCCTCGGCCGAGTTGACGAAGTAGTCGATGAACGCCGCCGACTGCTTCACATTGGTGCAATTGGCCGAGATCGACCAGCCGTTGGTGCCGACCACCTGGGGAACTCCGCCGGTCGGCGACGGTGAGATGGAAACCTGGCCCTTGCCGTTGTGATCAAGCCCGATCTGCATGTCGGAGATGTTGTTGTCGCCGGTGGCGGTGGCCAGGGCTCGGCCCCGGGCCACGAGTCCTTCCTGGGTCGGCACACCCGAGAATTCGGCGCTCGTCTCGGCCGATGGTGCCGCACCCTCCGCAACCGCGCGCTGCCAGAGCTCGAACCAGTCGACGAGGGTCTGCTGGGAGAAGCCGACCTCCTTGTCACCGAACAGGCTCTCACCGCGGCTGATCGCAAAGACCTGGAACTGGGTGATCGAGCCGCCGAGGTCAGAGAGTGCGTGGGTGTCCTCGGCCAGGTCGGGCTGGGTCTTGATCGCCCACTCGACGTAGTCCTCCCAGGTCCCGTCGGCCGGCGGCAGGTCGCCGTTGGCCTTTTCGATGGCGGGCCGGTTGAGCACCGCTCCCTCGTACCAGATGCCGTAGGGGACGACGTACAACTTGCCGTCGGAGGCGCGCTGGCTCTCCAGCACTTCGGTGGGGATGCCGGACACGTCGATCGTCCCGTCCTCGATCAGGCCGTCCAGCGCCAGCAGCGCACCGCGGTCCTCGTAGCGGGCTTCGTACCGGGACTGCATCGCCGCCACACAAGCGATGTTGTTGCCTGCCGCCTGGACCGACAGCCGGTCCCAGTAGGCGTCGAACGTCGTCGGCTGCGATTCGACCGTGGTGCCCGAGTTTGCTTCGGCGAATCCGTCGACGACCTCCTGCACGGCGGCGTTGCGGGCGTCCGAACCATACCAGGTGAGCGAGAGCGGACCCTCCTCGGACAGGTTGTCGCCGCTGACCGGAGCGGCTGAGCAACCGCTGATCAGCAGCGCCGCGGTGAGGGTGGCGACGACGGCGCGCGAACGGCGTCCGCGTGACCGTGCACTGGCTCCTTTGCCATCGGGGTTCATGATGTTCCTCGCCTTCTAATCCTTCGTAGGGATGAAGCGTTCAGCGATGGCAACGCCCGCACGAAGATCGTTGATCATGGTCGACGGGTCGATCCGGGGCAGCTCGACGACCAGGTAGCCGGTGAATCCGTCGCTGGTCAACTCGGTCAGCACCGCGTCGAAGTCGACCACTCCGTCGCCGAACCGGACGAACCGATCCCGTCCCGATTCGGCACAGTCCTTGAGATCGATGTGCACGACCCGATCCTTGAACTCGGCCGCGACGGCGAGCAGATCGAGCCCGGAGGCGGCGAAATGCCCTGTGTCGAAGCACATCCCGACCCTCGGTGATTCGCACTCGGTGAACAGCCGCCGGTAGTCCTCGGGAAACTCGAGGACGTTGCCGGCATGGTTCTCCAGGGCCAGGGTGAGGCCGCGTTCCTCCAGCATCGGCACGATCGCGGTCAGCAGCCGGCCGACGGCCGCCAGCCCACCCCGGTCGTCCCGACGCGATCCGGTCGCCTTGATCACGGAGACACCGATCCGCTGGGCGGCCTCGATCAGCCACATCCAGCGAGCGGTCTCCCGGGTGAGGTCGGCCGGCTCCGGGCCGGGCGCGATCGGCGACACCTGCAGCGTCGCCGGCCGCAGGCCCCGGTCGGCAGACCGACGGCGGATCGCATCGAGCCCGGCCGGGGTGAGATTCCGCGGATACCAGGCGTTGAACTCGATCTCCGCGACTCCCAGGTCGGGCGCGTGCACGAAGGTCGGGCCGAAGTCCTCGTCCCCGAAGCCGTCGAATCCGATGGTGGCGACCGAAAGCGTAGGTCCTGTCATCGGGTCTGCTCCCTTCCGAAGTCCGGCAGCGTGACCCGAGCCCCGCCGGCCAGCGCCGACTGGTGGGCGCAGAGGCCGACCGCCGTCCAGTTCGCGGCCGTGAGCTCGTCGATCGCCGCCGGTCGGTCTTCGACGATGCAGCGAACGAACTCGTGCGCCAGGTGCGGATGCGAGCCGCCGTGGCCACTGCCCTGGGTGAAGGACAGATGCCGGTTGTCGTCGTCATAGATCCCGTGGGTGGTGAATCCGGCGATCGCCGGCGGTAACAGGTGGGCGTAGTCCGGCACTTCGATCCGTTCCGGCTTCTCGCCGACGTGCAGCACGTGGCCGGAGCCCTGGAGCTGTTCCCACTCGAAGGTCGCCCGATCGCCGTACACGGTGAAGCTCTCCACGTACTCCCGCGCCGTTTCGAACAGGGACCGGGCGACCTCGGCGCCGACCACCGAGTCGCGCAACGTGATCAAGGCGCTCTCGACGGCGAACGGCGATCCGTACTCGGCGGCGAGTTCGTCGGAGATCTGCCCGGATCCCAGGCAGACAAGGCTTTCTGCCAGTGATCCGGCCAACGACAGGACCGGCCCGACGGCATGGGTCGGGTAGTGCATCGGCGGCAGCCCCCGCCAGTATCCCGGCCAGCCGGCCATCTCCTGATGATGGGCGCCGCGGAGGAACTGGATCCGTCCGATCACGCCGTCATCGACGAGCTCGCGGACGCGGAGGAACTCGCGGGAATAGACGACCGTCTCCATCATCATGTAGCGGCGACCGGACCGCTTCGCCGCGGCGACGATCGCCTGACACTCCGCCACCGTCGTGGCCATCGGCACGGTGCAGGCGACGTGCTTGCCGGCCTCGAGCGCGGCGATCGACTGCCGGGCATGATCAGGAATCGGGGTATTGATGTGCACCGCGTCGATCTCTTGATCACCCAGCATCGTTTCGAAGTCGGTGTAGCGACGCGGCACCCCGAACCGATCGGCGACCTCGGTCAGCGCCGACTCCGTCCGCTGGCAGACCGCGACCAGATCGGCATCCGGATGCGCCTGGTAGATGGGAATGAACTCCGCTCCAAAGCCGAGCCCCGCGATCGCGATCTTCACCGTGTTCGTCATCCTGGACCTCCTGCGACGAGGCTACGAAGTCAAGATCACGAAGCGCCATGTGCGATTTAGCATGCTTCCTTAGAATCCTTACATGGGTCGAGTGCGCACTCGTCACGTCGCGCTGTTGGTCGAGACGTCCAACGCCTACGCCCGCGGGCTGCTGGCCGGCGTCCACCGCTACGTCTCCGCCCACCCCGGTTGGTCCCTCTATCTCGCCGAGCATTCCCGCCACGAGACGGACTTCTCCTGGCTCGAAGGATGGCAGGGCGACGGCGTCCTGGCCCGGATCGAGAACCAGCCGACAGCCGACTTCATTCTGCGACTCGGTCTCCCGATCATCGATCTCAGCGCGGCCCGGCTGGTGCCCGACCTGCCCGGTGTCGAGACCGATGACGACACGATCGCGGAATGGGCCGTTGATCATTTCGCCCAACGAGGGCTGCGGCAGTTCGCCTTCTGCGGCGACGAACGGTTCGGCTGGTCGGTCAAGCGTGGCGAACATTTCGCCGGCCACGTCCGCCGGCGCGGAGCCCTACCGCATGCCTTCGCGATGAAGCCGTCGGGGATGCGCGCGACCGACCGGGAACGACTCGCGGCCTGGTTGCTCGGCCTGCCCAAACCGGTCGGCGTGCTGGCCTGCTATGACATCGCCGGACAGGAGGTCCTCGAGGCGTGCAAGATCGCCGAGCTCCCGGTGCCGGACGCAGTCGCCGTCATCGGCGTCGACAACGACGAACTGATCGGCAACCTGACCTCCCCGCCGTTGTCGAGCATCGAGCCGGATGCGATCCGGACCGGATTCCTGGCGGCCGAGCTACTCGAACTGCGGATGGACGGGCACCGGCTGGCACCCGGTCTCCGGCTGATCCCGCCGATCCGGGTCGTCGCGCGGCAGTCGTCCGACATCTTGTCCGTCGAGGATCCCCAGGTGGTGCAGGCACTACGGTTCATCCGGGACCGGTCGGACCGCAACCTGGAAGTGGCCGCCGTGCTGCGTGAGGCCGGGTTGTCCCGCCGCGCCCTCGATCACCGCTTCGTCCGGCTGCTCGGCCGGACCGTGCACGCCGAGATCATGCGCGTCCGGATGGGCCGGGTCGCCGAACTGCTCACCGCCACCGACTGGACACTGCAACAGATCTCCGATCGCCTCGACTTCAGCCAACCGGAATACATGAGCGTGGCGTTCAAGCGCTACACAGGGCGGTCACCCGGGCAGTATCGCCGCACGGTCAACGGCCAGGTCTCCCGCCAGACCTTCTCGCCCGACTCGCTCAGGCTCACCTGACCGCCACTCCGCTGCCGGGACCTCAGGCCAGGAAGATGTTGTTGATCACGTCGGTGGCCCAGGACAGCAGCTCGGTGTCGACGATCGGCGGGCCGCCGATGGTCCTGGAGCGGGGCCGGGTGACCAGGATGAAGCCGGCGGCTTCCTTGATCACGCTGCCCGGATGGAGCCGCTTCAGTCGCATCGCCTTCGACTCCAGCAACGAGGCCGGGCCGAACCGGATGAAGTTGCCCTGGCCGACCACCTCGGACAGGCCGGCGTGCCGGGCCAGGATCCGGAACTCGGCGATCGCCAGCAGGTTGCCCACCTCGGCCGGCGGCGTACCGTAACGATCTTCCAGCTCGGACCGGACGTCGGCCACATCGTCCAGGCTGCGCACCTCGGCCAGCCGCTTGTACATCTCCAGCCGGAGCCGCTCCGACTCCACGTAGTCGGTCGGCAGCCGGGCGTCGACCGGCAGTTCGATCCGAACCTCGCTCTGCTCCTCGGTGTCCTGGCCGCGGAAGTCCGCGACCGCCTCGCCGACCAGCCGGATGTAGAGATCGAAGCCGACGTCGGCGATGTGACCGGACTGCTCGCCGCCGAGCATGTTGCCGGCGCCGCGGATCTCCAGGTCCTTCATCGCCACCGCCATCCCGGCACCGAGATCGGTGTGTGCGGCGATCGTCGCGAGTCGATCATGGGCGGTCTCGGTGAGCGGCTTCTCCGGCGGATAGAGGAAGTAGGCGTAGCCGCGCTCCCGGCTCCGGCCGACCCGGCCGCGCAACTGGTGCAACTGGGACAGCCCGAGCAGGTCGGAACGCTCGATCAACAAGGTGTTGGCGGTGGAGATGTCCAGCCCGGCCTCGACGATCGTGGTGCAGACCAGCACGTCGGCCCGGCGCTCCCAGAAGTCGACCATCACCTGCTCCAACCGCTGCTCGCTCATCTGGCCGTGCGCGGTGACCACCCGGGCCTCCGGGACCAGCTCGGACAGCCGCTTGGCCGTCTTGTCGATGCTCTGCACCCGGTTGTGGATGAAGAAGACCTGACCCTCCCGGGACAACTCGCGGCGGATCGCGGCGATCACCTGGGCGTCCTCGTACGGACCGGCGAAGGTGAGCACCGGGTGCCGCTCCTCGGGCGGCGTCGTGATGGTGCTCATCTCCCGGATCCCGGTGATCGCCATCTCCAGGGTCCGCGGGATCGGGGTCGCCGACATGGCCAGCACGTCGACGTCCATCCGCAGCTTCTTCAGCTGTTCCTTGTGCTCGACGCCGAACCGCTGTTCCTCGTCGATGATCACCAGGCCGAGATCCTTGAACCGCACCTCGCTGCCGAGCAGCCGATGGGTGCCGATCACTACGTCGACGGTGCCGTCGGTGATGCCTTCCTTGGTCGCCTTGATCTCCGAGTCCGACTGGAACCGGCTCATCGGCGCCACCCGGACCGGGAAGCCGGCGTATCGGTCGGCGAAGGTCGCGTAGTGCTGCTGCACCAGCAACGTGGTCGGCACCAGCACCGCGACCTGCTTGCCGTCCTGGACCGCCTTGAACGCGGCCCGGACCGCGATCTCGGTCTTGCCGTAACCGACGTCGCCGCAGATCAGCCGGTCCATCGGCACGATCTGCTCCATGTCCCGCTTGACCTCTTCGACCGCCGCCAACTGATCGGGCGTCTCGACGAAGCCGAACGCGTCCTCCAGCTCCCGCTGCCAGGTGGTGTCCGGCTCGAACGCGTGACCACGGCTGGCCTGCCGGGCCGCGTACAGCTTGATCAACTCCGCGGCGATCTCGCGCACCGCGCGCTTGGCCCGGCCCTTCCGCTTGTTCCAGTCGGCGCCACCCATCCGGTCCAGGGTGGGGTTCTCGCCGCCGACGTAGCGGGTCAGCAGGTCGAGCTGATCCATCGGCACATAGAGCCGGTCGCCGGGCTGGCCGCGCTTGGACGGCGCGTATTCGATCACCAGGTATTCCCGGGTGGTGCCGGCGGCCGTCCGCTGCACCATCTCTTCGTAGCGCCCGACGCCGTGATGCTCGTGCACCACTGCATCGCCCCGGACCAGCTCCAGCGGATTGATCTGGTTGCGGCGCCGGGTCGGCATGGTCCGGCTGGCCTTGTCGGCGGCGGCCCCGCGGCCGGACAGGTCGCCGGCGGTGAGCACGGCCAGCCGCAGCGCATCAGCGACGAAGCCGTGTCGCAGCTCGCCGGTGCTGACCGAGATCGTGCCCTCGGCCGGGATCGCGGTGCCGTCGTCGATCCGCGCCGGCAGATCATGTTCGGACAGCACCTCGACCATCCGCTGGGCGAGGCCGTGGCCCTCGGCGATCACGGCCAGCCGCCAGCCGTCGTGCACCCGGGCGGCCAGATCGCGGACCGCCGCCTCGGTGTCGCCGCGATAGGTCTCACCGACCTGCCCGGCGATGATCCGGGACTCCACGCCGACGGTGCTGACCTGGGTGCTGAAGTCGATCAGTTCGCCGTCCTCGGTTCGGATCGGCTGAGTTCGATCCGGCTCGGACTCGCCGTCCGCACCCGGTCCGGCGCTGAACGGCGACAGCGACCACCAGGCCAGGCCGCGGTCCAACGCGACCTGACGGACGTCGGCGAGCGGCCGGTAGGCCGAGGCACCGAGGTCGATCGGGGCCTTGCCGCCGCCGGCCGCGGCGGCCCAGGACGCCTTCAGGAACTCCTGGCTGGTGCTGACCAGGTCCTGCGCGCGACCGCGGATCAGCTCCGGATCGCAGAGCAGCACATGGGTCCCGTCGGGGACCAGCTCGACCAGCAGCTCCATCCCCTCGACCAAAGCGGGCGACAGCGACTCCATCCCGTCCACCGCATGGCCGGCGGCGATCTTGTCGAGCATCTCGATCAGTTCCGGGTGCTCCGCGGCCAGGTCCTTGGCCCGGGCCCGCACCTCGTCGTTGAGCAACAGCTCGCGGCAGGGCGAGGCGATGATCGTGGCGATCGTCTCCTCGTCGGAGCGCTGGTCGGCGACGGAGAAGTGCCGGATGTCCTCGACCGTGTCGCCGAAGAAGTCGATCCGGACCGGGTGCTCCTCGGTCGGCGGGAACACGTCCAGGATGCCGCCGCGGACGGCGAACTCGCCGCGCCGCTCGACCAGGTCGACCCGGACGTAGGCGGCGTCGACGAGATCGTGGGCGAGCGAGTCCAGGTCGTAGTCGCTGCCGGTGGTGATCCGGACCGGTCGCAGTCCGCCGAGTCCCTTGACCTGTGGCTGCAGCACGCTGCGGACCGGGGCGACGATGATCTTGGGCGGCGTCTCACCCTCGGTCCCCGCCAGCCGGCGCAGCACGGCCAGCCGCCGGCCGACCGTGTCCGAGCGCGGGCTGAGCCGCTCGTGCGGCAGCGTCTCCCAGGCCGGGTAGTAGACGACGTCGTCCTCGCTCAGCAAGGACTGCAGGGCCGTGGTCAGTTCCTCGGCCTCGCGATAGGTGGAGCTGACCAGCAGCACCGGGCGGCCGGCACCGCCGCGGTCTTCGGTGGCGGCGAGGGCGGCGGCGATCAGGGGCCGCATCGGCGGCGGAGCGGTCAGATCGAGAGCATTGACGGTACGCGAGCGCGCGTCACCGATGGTCTCGGAAACGGTGGGTTCTTGGATGAATAGGTCGACGAGTCCCGAAAGGGTCACCGAGACAACCTACAACTCCTCGCCGACATCCACTCGACCAATGCGCTGATCCCGCTGGTCAGCTCAACTCCACGATCTCCACCGATGGCGCGAAGCCCTTGACGGCAGTGACCAGCCGATCCCGATCCAGCCGCCATCCCTGGACCATGACACTGTGCTGGATCACGGTGGCCGGCACGTGCGACGCCAGCAACTGGGTCAACTCGTCGGTCGTGCTGAGGGGCCTCGCCACCCCGGCTCCGGTCCACGGTTCCACGCCCACGTACGGGAACAGGCCGACGGCAGCAAGCTCAGCCCGACGGCCCCCGGCGCAGCCGAGCAGCACGAACACCGACCACGCGGTCAATCCGAACCGCTTCTCGTACACCTTCGCCGCTGGTCTCGTCACCACCGGCTCGGACGCCGCTCGGTCGTTCGCCGCTCGCTCGGCCTCGCGGTCCGCGGCGAGCTGGTTGGTGCCTTGCAGGATCGCGAAGCTGCGGGACATCGCCGCCTGGAATCCATGGCCGTCGTTCCTCAGCCGCGCCGCGTTCTCGCCTCGTCGAAGGATCGCAGCGACTCGCGATAGTGCCGCGCGGCTCGAGCCGTGAACTCGGCCCGTTGCCCCGCCGGCCGAGTTGTTCCGCTCACCGCGACCTCCGCGAAGAAGCGGTGCACGGTCGGCAGCAGCTCGATCAGCGCCGGATCGTTCGGCACCAGGTACGAGGCCCGTACCCCACCGGCCAGCGGACGCGTACCGTCAGCCTGCCAACCGGCTTCTTCGTCGCGAATCTCACCCGTCGTCCGGCAGTATCGCTTGGGCTTCGCCGCCCACCCCGCCGCTGCCCGCTCCGTCATGTCGGCCGATTTCTTCCAAGTGGTCGGTTCACCATGCCAGGACGATCTACCCGGCCCCTCAGTCCACGAGTTCGCTCGGTGCGATCCGCAGCTCGAACGGCTCGACGACCGCCAACTGCTCGGCCCCGGTCACCCGGACCGGATCGCCGTAGCCGCCGTCGATCAGAGTCCACGCGGTGATCGATGGTTCGGCCGCATCCACCACCCAGTAGTGGGCGACCCCGGCGGATTCGAACCGGGAACGCTTAAGCACAAGATCAAACCGTCGGGTCGAGGGCGACAGCACCTCGACCGCAAGCACGGGCGCGGCCGGAAGGTCAGCATCGGTGAGTTCGGCCACCTTCCCGATCAGAATGTCCGGTTGCACCACGGTGTCGACCGCCAGCACGACATCGAACGGGGCGGGGATGACCCGAAACTCGGGTGGGCACGCTGCCTCCAGCCGCATTGCCAGCAGAAAGGAAGCCCGCTGATGCCGTTGTGTCGGTGCGGGAGACACGATCAGCACCCCGTCGATGAGTTCGTAGCGATGCCCATCATCGGGGGCATCCGCCAGGTCCGCCCGGGTGAGCGACCGGCTGTGCGGAAGGCCCCAGGCCTCGGCCTCGGCAGTCATGGAAGCCATCGTAGTTCTCCCCTCTTCTCATGGGGCGACGCTAAGACGGGCCGAACCACCTGTCACTCGGCGCGGACGAAATCTGTGGACAACTCACCTTGCACTGAGATACTTGTCGCCGTATATTCGTAGACGAGTAGGAGGTGTGATGGCCACGCAACGCAAGGTGAACAATCTGCTGGCCCTTGCGGTGCTCGCGGTGCTGGTCGAGCGGCCGCTGCACCGCTACGAGATCGCCACCACGATCCGTGAACGCGGCAAGGACCGCGACATGGCCATCAAGTGGGGTTCGCTCTACACGGTCGTCCAGAACATGACGAAGGCCGGCTTCCTCGAGGTCGTCCGTAACGAGCGAGACGGCGCTCGGCCGGAACGCACCATCTACGCGATCACCGACGCCGGCCGGGCCGAGCTGGCCGACTGGGCGCGAGAGTTGATCGCCGAGCCGGGGCCCGAGCAGCACCGGTTCACTGCCGGGCTGTCCGTGATGTCCGGCCTGCCACCGGACGAGGTGGTGGAGCTCCTCGGCCGGCGCGGCGACGCGTTGGACCGTGGCATCGAGGCGATCCATCGGGACCTGGCGGAGATCGCGGCGACCAAGCTGCCGAGACTGTTCGTGGTCGAGTTGGAATACGACCTGGCGATGCTCGAGGCCGACGCCGCGTGGACGCGTTCGTTCCGCGACGAGCTCGCCCGGGGCGAATTCCCCCACCTCGATCTCTGGCGCCGGGTGCATGCGGAGGGCCTGCAACCCGCCGAGGCGATGGAGCTGATCGAGCAGTCGATGGCCGACCCGTGATGACGTGAGATCGGGCCCGGCGGGGTGCAGCAACACCACCGCCGAGCCCGATGAATCAGACCGAACCGTCCACATCTGATCGACGCAACCGGCCCAGGCTGGCAACCACAGAATAACCGGGTGCGCGACAGATCGGTTCGGGCTTGGCAAGGAACCCGTACCGCACAGAACTGGAGCACACCCATGTCCACCACAGAAACCGCGATCGTGATCGGCGGCGGCATCGCCGGTCCGGTCACCGCCACCGCCCTGCTCAAGGCGGGCATCGCCGGCCGCGTCTACGAGGCCTATCCCGGGCCGACCTTCGGCATCGGCAGCGGGCTCGCCCTGGCACCGAACGGGGTCGCCGCTCTGGACATGATCGGCGCCGGTGATCTCGTTCGCAAGATCGCCGACCCGATCTCGAAGATGGCGTTGTCGGTCGGCGGCAAGAGGGTGCCGACACCCCAACCCGTCGGCCTGGAGCCGCTGCAGATGGTCGACCGCAACGACCTGCACCGGGTTCTTCATGATCACGCCGTCGCCGCCGGAGTTCCCTTCGAGTACGAGAAACGCCTGGTCCGGGTCGAGCAGGACGGCGCCGGCATCACCGCGCACTTCGCCGACGGCAGCAGCACCACGGCCGACGTGCTGATCGGCGCCGACGGCGTCCGGTCCACCGTCCGCGGTCTGATCGACCCGGCCAATCCGGGACCGGACTACACCGGCATGATCGGCTTCGGCGCGATCATCGACAACGAGCTCGGGCTCGAGCCGGCGACGATGGTCTTCGCGTTCGGCAAGCGGGCGTACTACCTCTACGGAGCGCTCGACCAGCACAAGATCATGTGGGGCGCCAACCTGCCGCACCAGGAATACCTGTCGCTGACCCAGGCCCGGGCGGTTCCGGCCGAACGCTGGCTGCAGCGGCTGCGCGAGACCTATCGCGATGACTCCCCCGGCGGTGAGTTCGCTCGTCGAACCACGGCCGAGAACCTGGAAACCACGGGGGCGCTGCACATCATGCCGCCGGTGCCGCGCTGGTATCGCGGCCGGATGGTGCTGGTCGGTGATGCCGTGCACGCACCGTCCAACAGCTCCGGCCAGGGCGCCTCACTGGCGGTCGAGAGTGCGATCCAACTGGCCCGCTGTCTGCGGGACCTGCCCGACCCGACGTCAGCCTTCGCCGCCTACGAGCGGCTGCGCCGGACCCGGGTCGAGGGTGTCGCTGCCCGGGCCCGCAAGATCAACCACAGCAAGACTCCGGGGCCGGTGGCCCGCCGGATGATGTCCTGGCTGATGCCGTTGATGATCAAGGGCATGGACCCGGAGAAGACGATGGGCACCGAGCAGCGGTACAAGATCGACTGGGCGGCACCGGTGCAACCGGAGCTCGCCGCAGGCACCAGCCGGGCCTGACGGTCGCGCACCGGGTCCCTGCTCCGGACCCGGTGCGCATTCGTCGGTCAGCGGACGTTCTCGGCGTGGGTCAGCGTCTCCCAACCGAAGAAGTAGTTGTGGCCGAACGGCCGGCCGCGGTCGATCAGAGCCTTGGTGTCCGGCATCGAAACGCCGAGCCGGTCGTGGTAGTGGTGATAGGCGAGCTCCACCACCGGACCGATCCCGGGCTTGATCGTGCCCTGACAGAGCCAGTCCGGGGCCGCCGCGCCGAGATCGTACTTGGTGTGGAAGGCATAGCCGGCGACCAGCCGATCCCGGAACTCGGCGTAGAGATCGACGCCCTGCAATCGTGCCGTTTCGGCGACGTGGGTGGCGGCCTGGAGCCCCCAGCCGGTATGCCCGAAGTCGCGGCAGGTCTCCTGCGCCAGGCCGTCCACGAAGGTGGTCTGACCCTGCCAGTACTTGATCAACTCCTCCGGAGTGTCCTTGGTGCCGTTGGGCGGCGGGTGCGGCAGCGGGCCGTCACCGGTCAGATAGATGTAGGCCGGCACTCGGGCCCGGGTCCTGGCCACCGCCTGGTCGAACGCGGCCCGGTCGTCGAGGAAGACCGCGACCCCGATCGCCGCATCCATGATGATCAATTCCCAGTTGCCGTTCTTGTCGGCGATGCTGGACTGCAGCAGCATCGGCAGATAGACCGTCCGGAGCATGGTCGCGAACCGCTCCTGACCCGGCCAGCCACCGCGATAGGTCCACTTGATCAACTCCGCAGCCCGGGAGAACGACGCGCCGGCCCACCCGGTCTGCAGCGGGGAGTTGCTGTTCAGATGACCCTTCATCACGGCCGACCAGGCGTCCATGATCGCGATCGACTTCTCGGCGTACCGGGCGTCCTGGGTCAGCACCCAGCGCAGTGCGTTGGTGTACGCGGCCAGGGCGTCGTTGCGTTCGTCGGTGCAGCCGATGTTCGGATTCGAGTACGACCCGCATTCGACGTACTCCCGCGGCTTCGGCTGCCAATCCGGGGCAGCGATGTCGCTCGCCACCATCGCCGCGTACGCACTCGCCCACGGCTCCCGGTCCGCCCGCAGCATCGCGCGGACGAAGGTGAGTTGTGATCGGTCCACCAGCACCCCGGGATGCCGGAACCCGCTCTGCCGGCTCGGCACCACCGCCGGATCCTCCGTCGGTGTCCCGGCCGCGGCCGGTGTCACGGCCGTCGCGATCAAGAGGATGAATCCCGTCGCCATCGTTGCCAACGTTCGGAAGAACATCAGGTCCTCCTACCTTTGAGCCCGCCCTATGCCGGATCCTCGCAGCAGGAGTCGATCTTGGACAAGCGTTTTCCAACATTTGTCAGATGAATGTGACTGGTCCGATTCGTTGACAACGCGACGATCCGGGCGGTCAATGAACCATGGGCTTCGCAGTCACCGGCGACGCGTACGACCGCTACATGGGCCGCTACTCGCGCCAACTCGCACCGCTGATGGTCGATTTCGCCGAGATCGATCCGACCCTGCGGGTGCTCGATGTCGGTTGCGGGCCCGGCGCGCTGACGGCTCGGCTGGCCCGACGGGTAGGCCCGAAACGGATCGCCGCCGTCGATCCGTCGGAGTCGTTCGTCGCGGCCTGCGCGGCGCGGGTGCCGGGCGCCGATGTACGCCGGGCCGGTGCCGAGTGCCTGCCCTGGCCGGACGGCACCTTCGATGCCGTACTGGCGCAACTCGTGATCAACTTCCTGCCCGACCCGGCCGCCGGAATCGCCGAGTTCGTCCGGGTCGCCCGGCCCGGTGGAGTGTTGGCCGCCTGCGTCTGGGACTACGGCGACCGGATGCGGCTGCTGCGCGCCTTCTGGAACGCGGCCCGTGAGCTCGATCCGGAGGTACCGGACGAGGGGCTGACGATGCGGATCCGGACCGCCGAGGCACTGGCCCGGTTGTGGCGCGACGGCGGAGTCGCGACCGTCGGCACCACCTCGCTCGTGGTGCGCGCCCACTACATCGACTTCGCCGAGCTGTGGGATTCGTTGCAACTCGGCGTCGGTCCGGCCGGTGCCTACTGCCGATCCCTGGACGAGCAACGACGAGCCGCGCTGCGGGACGGGCTGTTCGGCGGCCTCGGATCGCCGGCCGGACCGTTCACCTGCGAGGCCAGGGCCTGGGCTGTCCGCGGCCGGACTCCGGCGGCCGCCTCATGATCAACAGACCCGCCAGAGCCAGGATCACTTCGATGCAGCCGGGTTCGGTGGGGTCCCAGGTCAACTGTTGTACGTGCTCTGCGTCCGGTCCAGGCCGACCATGATCAAGGACTCTACCGCGTCGGCGGCCCGCTCGACCTCGACCTCGAAGTCGGTCCGCTGTGACGCCGGGATGTTGCTCAGCAGATAGTCGGCCGCTTCCTGCCGGCCGGGCGGCCGACCGACGCCGATCCGGACCCGGAAGTAGTCGCCGGTGCCGATCGAGGCCCGGATCGACTTGAGTCCGTTGTGCCCGTTGTCGCCGCCACCGAACTTGACCCGCAACTGGCCGGGGTCGATGTCCAGTTCGTCATGCACCACGATCAACTCGGCCGGCGTGATCTTGTAGTACTTGAGCAGCTTGGCGACCGGCCCGCCGGTCTCGTTCATGTAGGTCCGGGCCTTGGCCACGATCATCCGCGGTGCGTCGGGGCCGGGCAGGCCGACCCGGAGCTCGGCCAGCTCGGCCCGCATACCGAGGGGCGCCTTGAGCTTGGCCGAGGCGCGGGCCACCAGCCGGTCCACGACGAGGTGACCGACGTTGTGCCGATGGTTCGCATAGGTCGGCCCCGGATTACCGAGGCCGACCACCAGCCAGGGCTGCATCGCTCAGCTCGTACCGCGTCGAGGGTGAGCTCAGCTCTCCTCGGACTCGCCGCCTTCGCCGCCGGCCTCGTCGGCGGCAGCCTCAGCGGCAGCTTCGCCTTCGGCGGCCTCGGTCTCCGGCTCGGGCTCGCCGACCGGAGCGTTGGTGACGTTGACGATCAGCAGGTCGTCCTCGACCGCGAGCGCGGAACCGCTCGGCAGGTCCAGGTCGGCGGCGGTGATCTGTGATCCCGCCTCCAGGCCCTCGACGGACACCACGATCTGCTGCGGCAGGTGGGTCGCCTCGGCCTCGATGGAGATGGTGGAGTTTTCCACCACGACCAGTGTCTCGGCCGCGGCTTCGCCCTCGATGTGGATCGGGATGTCGACCCGGACCTTCTCGCCGCGACGGACGATGACCAGGTCGACGTGCTCGATCAGACCCTTGATCGGGTCGCGCTGCACCTGCTTCGGCAGCGCCAGTTGCGACTCGGCACCCTCGATGTCGATCGACAGCAGCGCATTCGCGACCCGCAGGGCCAGCAGCGTCTCGTGACCGGGCAGCGTGATGTGGACGGGATCGGCGCCGTGCCCGTACAGGACGGCGGGGACCTTGTCGGCACGACGGATCCGGCGGGCAGCGCCCTTGCCGAATTCGGTGCGCGTTTCGGCGGTGAGCTTGACCTCGGGCACGAACGAACTCCTCGAACGACAGATTATGGAATCGGCTGGTTCCGCGGCGAGCGACCGCTGAGATCCGCGGACCGACGGAATCGTCGGAGCACGTCACCCATGTCGATCACGGTTTTCGACCGCCGACCGGAGTCGGGGTCACCCTCGCCGAGGCAACCGGTTCACCCTAGCGGATACCTCACCTCCACCCCTAATCCGCCCGAGACGTCACCAATGCACCGGATTTCCCGGCGTGTCGGTGCGTCAGTCACGTCTCGGCGCACCGGGTCCGCGTCTCGAGCTGTCGCCGTTGACCGGCCGGCGATTAGGCTCGGGGACTCGATTACGGAGGAGGACTGCGGATGCGCAAGACCGGCCAGGGCAAGGACGGTGACTCCGGATCCCGGGGCAACGCTCGTGACCGGGCCCGCGCCGACGCCGCGGCGGCGCGCCGCCGGGGTCGGCTGGTGCAGGCCCTGGTGATCGGCGGCGTCGCGCTGGTGGTGATCGGCATCATCGGCGCCGCGGTGATCATCTCGGTCGTCACCCAGGGGCGTCAGACACCGAGCGCCGACACGGTCGTGCCGATCGGGAACGCGGCCCAGGTGCCGTTCAAGGTCGAAGGCTCGACCATCCGGCTCGGGCCGGCGGACGCCAAGGTGAAGATCGATCTCTATGCCTCCTACGGCTGCTCGCACTGCAAGGAGTACGACGCCGCCACCGCTAGTGCGCTTCAGGAGTTGATCGCCAGCGGCGACGTCTCCGTCACGTACCACATGATCAAGGTGCCGCTCGAATCCCGGTACGCACCCCTGGCGGGCAACGCGAGTGCCGCCGTGGCCGCGCACCAACCCCAGGACTGGCTGGCCTTCCACACCGCACTGTTCACCAACCAGTCCGCGACGGCCGAAGGCTGGGACGCACCGCAGCTGCGCGAATTCGCTGCCCAGCAGGGAATCACCGCCGCAGAGGCGCTGGCCGCGGTCGACGAGGGGCGCTACACGTCCTGGATCAACAAGAACACGGAGGAAGCGGCCAAGGCCGGTTTCAGCGAGACGCCGACCCTGCTGCTGAACGGTCAGGTGTCGGAGTTGCTGTCCGCCGAGGCGCTGATCGATCGGGTACGACAGCTGGCCGGATCCTGACCCGATCGGCCCTGGGCCGGACTCAGCCCAGGGCGGCGAAGCGGCGCGCCACGGTGTGGAAGGCCTGCTTGGGCGTCCATCGGGTCGGCTCGTCCTCCGTCACGGCGACGACGCCGAAGCCCGCCTTGTCCAGGTCGATCTGCGGATCATCCCGGCGCGGATAGTCAGCCATCGCGAAGGTGAAGACGAAGCAGCCGCTGACCCCGCTCGTCGCGTAGAGGTCGATCAGCTCGCCGAGATAGCCCGCCTGAACGGACTCGTCACGCGGATGATCATCGCGCAGCCGCGGCGGATCGGTGAACCAGTTGACGATCCGGAACGACCCGGCACCACGCCGGTCGGCGCCGATGAACGCGCCACAGCCGAACTCGGTGATGATCACCGGCCGGTCATGATCACGGACCAGTGCAGCGACCCGATCCGCGTACGCCTGGTGATCGGTGCCGGAGCGATAGAGACTCACCCCGACCGCGTCGAACCGGCTCCAGTCGACCTCCTCCCAGCCGGCTGCCGAATAGCCGACCGGGCCGGCGAAGCTCCCCCGGGCGGTGTATGCGGCCTGCTGCAGGAGGACGTCCAGCCGGCGGGTGATCCGGCGGCGGAACAGCCGGCCGGCCCGGATGATGATCATCAGCCGCAGGTACGACCAGCCGCCGGGCACCATGCCGGGTGCGGTGTGGGAGAACTCGCTGCCCACCAACAGCGTCACCCGGTCCGGGTGCCGGCGACGCAACTCCTCCGCCGCCACCGCGATCTGCTCCAGGTGGGCCAGGACGTCGGGCCACGGTCGGTCGCTCAGTTGGGGCCGAATCCAGACGTCCAGCCCGGCCTCGATCGCCTCCGCTGCCGCGATCGCGAGCTGCTCCCGATCACCGCCGATGATCATCACCGCGGTGCAGTGCAGCGCGTCCCGGATCGCCGCAAGATCACGACGGAGCTGCGCGACGGAGAGCTCGTCGACCAGATAAGAGATGCCGCGGACGTTCAACATCCGATCAGGTCCGGCGAACTCTCGGACATCGCCGGGCCACTGGACCATGGACAGGACTGTATCCGGTCGGCCGGGCCGCCCGGTCAGTTCGGGCGATCCGCCTGGTGGTCCGGGCAGTGGTTGCCGCAGATGACGGAGCGGAGCCGCAGCGGATCCTCGGACTCCCGCCAGGGCAGCGCGCCGCGGCTGACCTCGTCGTCGGTGAGCTCGCAGCCGGCCAGGCCGGCATCGATCCGGGCCGGGTCGACCGTCTCGCCGGTGAAGGCCAGCCAGGTGCCTCGGTCGCCGCAGTCCTCCTGCCAGT
Organism: uncultured Actinomycetota bacterium; assembly: GCA_963746025.1. Taxonomy (GTDB): domain Bacteria; phylum Actinomycetota; class Actinomycetes; order Propionibacteriales; family Propionibacteriaceae; genus Microlunatus. Next base: position 714,213 of record CAVUZU010000002.1, on the reverse strand, counting down.
TCAGCAGGCCCTCGGTGTCCACGGTCGACTCGATCGCGCCGGGCCGATCGGCCAGCCAGGGACCACCGTCGGCGAAGTCCACACAGTTGCCGATGACAGTCATCCCGAACTTGCGGTCCGGGACCGAGGCGGACCAGATCCGCCCCCGGGTCCAGAGGCTGCCAGCGGTGAGCTCGCCCAGGGCACGGTGCAGCCGGGCGGGGTGCAGCGGCCGACGGGTCGACGCGAGATAGGTCCGGACCCGCCGCCCGTCGGCCACCAGCGGCATCACGACGGCTCCGGCGGAAGCCCGCCAGGTGACCTCGAGCCGGTCGAACCGATACTCCAGGGTGGGCGGCGACAGGAGTCCGGCCGAGCTGGTGGGGGTCAGCGCGGTCGCCCGGCTCTGCGGGGCGAGATGGTGGGCGAGCTCGACCCCGAGCTCGTGGCCGGTCCCCGAGCCGTCGTGGGCCAGGATGTAGCAATCGCTGAGCAACAGGTCCTCGACCACCAGCCGGCCGCAGGTCAGCTCCCCGTAGCCGAGGCAGAATCCCTTTTCGGCCAGGGTTTCGGCGGATCGGAGCGTGTCGGTCAGGGTGCTCGGATCGATCACGGTCATGATCGATCCGATCGCGTACCCGACCGATCCCAGGGCCGGTTCCGGCACCGCCTCGACCGCGTCCAGCACCGTCGTTGCGGACACCCCCGGCGGCAGCGTGACCAGCAGATCCGACTCCCGACCCGAGCTCGCGTACTGATCGAGGCAGCGGATCAGATCCCGGTGCACCGAGCAGGCCCGGCAGGACGCAGCCGTGGCAATGGCCCGGCTGTCCCACTCGGCCCAGCCGGTTGACGTCGCTCTGATCAGCTGCCCCTGCGCGTCGATCTGATAGTCGATCGCCGGCAACCGCAGGCCGGAATGACGGAAATGATCACGAACGTCGCGCACCTGCCGGGCATCCAAGCCGGACACGCAACTGACATGGGCCGCCACACCCCGAACCCTACACGGGAGTTGCTTAGCCTTACCTAACTATCTCAGATTCAGCTGATGGTGACCGGACCGAACAGGCCGGACGAGAGCTGGGTCGGGAAGACCCAGCTGGTCGGGGTGGAGGCGTGCAGGTACGGGCCGAGGGTGTTGTAGACGACGATCTCCAGCTCCGCCTCGGCGGCCACCGGCGGCAGGGTGAACCGGAACGGAGCGCAGAACGCCGAACCGACCGGCTGCCCGTTCAGCAGCACGTCCACACTGCCGCGGAGATCACCGAGGTCGAGGGTCCGCGGCTGGTCGCCGGCCTCGAGGTCTCGGCGATAGCGGACCGCGCCGCTGTAGTCGCCCAGCCCGAGTTGCCGCCAGTCGCCGAGCGTGATCGGGGCCGGCCGGTGCTCGACCTCGATCGGGCCGTCCAACACCGAGGCACCGGGCAGGAAGGCCGCCGGATCGGTGATCACCTGCAGGGTCGCCGGGGCGGACAGCGGCTCGGTCAGCGTGACCCAGCCGTCGCGGTCCGGCCGCTGCTCGGTGCCGTCGATCGTGATCGTGGCCGGGACGCGCAGCGGCAGTCGGAGCCGCGCGGTCCCGCTGGGCAACAGCGTCCGGAGTCGCTGCGGCCGGGCCACCGCCGAGTCGGCGGTGTCGAACTCCAGCGACGGGACGCCGAGCTCGGTCTCGCCGCGCAGCCAGGACGCGCGCCGCAGCGGATGCGGCCGGTGCCCGGCGTGCATCGTCTCGATCGCGTTCCACTGCTCCGGCCGGACGGTGGACGGTGCGGACTGGCCGGCGGTGGTGCAGGTCCAGCCTGGGCCGCTGACCGCCACGACCGGGCCGTCCTCGGTGTGCGCGATTAGGTCGACGAAGATCAGGTCGGCGATGTCCGGCGACTCCAACCGCACCGCCAGCACATGATCACCGGCGCCGAGCAGGCCGGCGACGTCGTGCCGGAAGTACATCGGGCGGGCCGCCCAGTCGTAGTACTCGACCTTCTCCTGGCGGCCGACGACGGTGCCGTCGATCAGCACCGTGGCCGAGCCGGCCGCGCCGACCACCAGCGCGGCTTCGGTCGCGGCCTCGGCCAGCGTGATCGTGGTCGAGAAGGTGATCAAGCCGTCGCTGATCACCGGTTCGCCGGTCGCCCCGGTGTCGCCGAAGGCCATGTATTCGGGCCGCGGCCCGTACCCGTCCGACGGCACCAACGTGAACCCGGACCCGACCTCGGACCGCCGGCCGGCCGTCCGGGTCTCGGCCAGGGCGTACTCGAGGAGGTTGATCTCCCGGTCGACCGTGACCCGGTGCACCGCGGCGTAGTGATCAGCAGCCGCCACCGGTACGCCGTTCCAGCTGACCCGCTTGGCGGAGCTGGCGGAGACGACCAGGTCGGCCGGGCCGCGGTGATCGGTCCGCAGCAGCGCTCGGACGGTGGTCTCTTCGCCGGGCGCGGGATTCGGCGCCTGGATGAACTCGGCCGGCACCAGGCCCTTGCTGCCCAGCGGGCTGACCGGGTCGCGTTCGACGCCGCGGCTGGCGGAAAAGACGTGCGGCTGCCAATCCCGACCGGCCAGGTCGCCCCGGCCGGCGGCGATCTCGTCGCACTCGGCCGCTGTCAGCGGGTCCGTCGCCGGGCCGGTCCTGATCAACACCTGTTGGCCGTAGGTGGCGCGGCTCGGTCGCCACGGGCCGTCACCGTCGGCGACCTCGACGTGCCAGAGCTCGAGGTGCTCGAGTTCCCGGCCGACGGGACGGGCCAGGTCGCCCCAGGTGTTGTCCAGGGTCGGCAGCAACGCGCCGGTCCAGCCGTCGGCCAGGGTGGCGGCCGGCCGGGGCTCGGCCGTGCCGGAATCCGGGGCCGAGCCGGTCTCGGGGATCGGGCCCTCCCGCCAGACCAGCAGCAGGGCCGGGGCGCCCTGCTGGTCGATGTCGATCATGGTCGTGCCGTCGCCGGCGTCGCTGATCAACACCGGCCGGCGCTCGCCGTTGGCCGGGTTCCAGACCTCGGCTTCGGCGACGCCGGCGCGGATCCTGATCCGGCGCCGGCTCGCGTACCGGCTGCGGTCGAAGTCGTCGGTCCACCGGCCGTTCGTCCCGTCGGGATGCTGGCTCGCGTTCGGATGCGCTCCGGTGATCAACGCGACGCCGGTGCCGCCGGCTCGCCGGACCAGCAGCGGCAGGTCGCTGGAGACGTGTTGCTCGGCGGGATCCAACTGGGCGACCGCGGCCGCCGCGTCGGGGACCTTGATCAGCCGCCGGTGCTCGGCCAGCCGGCGGACCACCAGGTCGTCGCCGCCGAGCCCGGCGGCCAGCTCCGGCGCCGCGCCGACAGTGATCACCCGGCCACCCGTGTCGAGCAGGTCGGCCAGCGCCTCCGCGGTGGCGGCCTCCAGCACCGTCGCTGCCGGCAGGATCACGGTCCGGTAGCGCTGGGTGCGGACCGACAGCCGGCCCTCGTCGAGGTCGGCCACCTGGATCGACGCGTCGTCGATCACGTCGAAGGCGATCCCGGCCGCGTCCAGCAGCCCGCCCTGCCACTGCCGCCAGTTGTTGACGCCGCAGAGCGCCAGATAGGTCTGCTGGGCCCGATCGGCGGCGCCGTGCGGGTCCCCCAGCAGCCCGTCGCCGAAATGCTGCACCGGAAGGTCGATCGGCACGGTCGCCTGGGCCGTGGTCGTCGGGTGCAGCACCGCGACGTCGGCGTCGTAGTCGCCCCAGCTCATGATCGAACAGATCCGCGACACCGCGTCCGCGAACGCCGGATACTGCTTCCAGTACGGCTGCCGCCAGTCCGTGGACGGCGGTGCCCACTCGAACCAGCCGGCCGCGGTGTCGAAGTAGCTGGCATGCGGGTCGTACAGGGTGGCGCCGCTGCGCAGGAACGGCAGCAGCCAGTCGTAGGTGTCCTCGAGGGTGCCGCCCCAGCCACTGGAGTGGAACGCCTCCAGCCAGACCCGGTCATGGCCGTACAGGTGCGCCATCGAGCTGTGCACCTTGGAGTCGCCGTCATGATCACTGCCGGCCGCGTTGAACCAGCGGTGGGTGCGGAAGTAGTCGGTGTAGAGCTGGGTGGACTGGGTCGGGAATCCGGCCCGGGCCGGGTGGCTCTGGTCGGCGCCGAGCAGCAGCCCGCGCTTGGTGTGCCACTCCCCCAGCGGCCGGAACAACGCCTCCTCGGTCAGCGCCGACCGGACCGCGTAGTAGTCGGACCTGATCTTGCTCGCATCGGTCGGCACCAGCCCGTCCCCGCCGCGGAACAGGCTGTCCAGATGATCACGGAGGTCGTAGCCGGTGCGCCGCTCGAACTCCTCGGCGAAGGTGGCGCTCCAGGCGTTGGTGGCGGGCAACTCGTCCTGGAAGCTGCCGGGGATCACCGTGCCGAGATAGTCCGGCAGCCGCCGCTCGAACTCGCCGTGCACGGTGTCGATCAACAACTCGACCGCGGCCGGGTTGAGGTAGTCGAAGGCCGTCGGCACAACGGTGATCGCGGTCAGCACCGCCCCGTCCGGTGCGGCCACGGCGCCGCTGGCCGAGGTGTCGACCCGGCGCCCGGCGTGGTCGTAGCAGGCGAGCAACGTCTCGGTGCCGCGCAACGGCACCCGGCGGCCGGCGGCGATCACCTCGGTCCGGCGCAGCGACTGCCCGGCCACCTCCGGATGATCAAGAGTGATCCGGCCCTGGATGTTGGCGCCAGAGAAGCCGATCTGGTCGTAGAACCAGATCCTCTGGTCGAGTTCGCGGGCGATCCGGCAGGCGTACTCGAACCGGTCCCACCATTCCTCGCTGAACCAGGCCGGGTCATCGGCCATCGCGCCGAAGGTCGGGCCCGCGGGCGCGAGGTTGATCACCACCAGGTTGTAGATCCCGCCCTCGGCGAACCGGCGCAGTTGCCACTCCAGCCGCTCCCGGGTGACCTGGCCGCCGCTCCACCACCACAGCGGGGTCGGCCCGAAGTCGCGCGGCGGTTCGTCGAAGAGTCGTCCCAAATCGGCAGCGATCATGGGTCCATCCTTTCAAGCCCCGATCAGAGCGAGACGGGGCGGTGCGGCAGGCCGAGCAGACCGGCCGTGGCCTTGATCTCGGCCGCCCGATGACCGACCGCGAGGGCCCAGTGGTGACCGATGCCGGTCTGGCTCCAGGCATCCACCCACTCGCCCGGGTCACCGCCGAAGTCGACCCGCGACGTCGTGTTGCCGATCTGCAGCAGCGGACCCTCGACTACCGTGCCCTCGGAGGTGACCAGCACATAACTGCCGTCCGGGTCCTGGCCCAGCCCGATCGTGGTCACCGGACCGTGCTTCACGTCGAACTCGACCGACACGCCCCAGCCGCGCTTGCCGTGATAGACCCCGAGGCCGCGGAGCAGTGGGTCTTGGGCGCTGATCGCCAGGTGGGCCGGGCCGTCATGGCCCATCTCGACCACGCCGTCGTCGAAGTTCATCGCCTGGATCTCGGTGAACGAGCCGCCGGCGCCGAGCGACTGGGAGATCAACATCGCGATCGAGGTCCGCAGCTCGTACTCACCGGCCATCGGGATGCCGCGGGCGGTGAGCAGCGAGGATCCCAAGATCATCGCCGCGCCGAGCCGCTCGTGCAGCTCGCCGGCCAGGCCGCGGTGGTAGTAGGCGACCGAGTCGAGATCGAAGTCCGCGACCAGCCGGTCCAGCCCGACCGACACCTTCGCGGCCCAGTCGAGATCGTCGGACTCGACGCTGGCGTCCAGCTGGAACAGCTTGCGGGCCAGGGAAACCCGGTCGGCGACCTCCGCGTCGGTCACCTCGGAAACGCGCTCCCGAAGATCGTCGAACTCCAGCACCTCGATGTGCGAGCCGAAGGTGGTCGACACCGTGGTCGGGTCGGTGGACACGTCGAGCATGCCCGGATAGAGGTGGCCCATCAGCCCGTGCCGGGCCTCGCGCAGCCGAGCCCGTACGCCCGCGGCCGCGATCCAACGGCCGATCCTGGTCCAGGCACTCTCCTGCCGCAGGTGACCCGACACCGAGCGGAAACCGATCCCGGCCCGGCGGAATACGTTGGCGATCTCGGGGATCGGGCACTGGCCGCAGTACGCGAGCCACTGGCCGGTGTCGAATGTCGCGTGATCCATCTTCTCGCTGGGCTGCAGATCGATGATCAACACCGGTGCGCCGGCCTTCTGCGCGATCGGCAGCACCATCGACGAGGTCAGGTAGGTGGCGACGAAGATCACCACCAGATCGCAGTCGGCGAGCCGGAGCTTCTCCCCCGCCTTCCCGGCGTCGGTCGCATCGGACACGAAGCCGGCGTCGATCACCTCGGCATCCATTCCCTGGAACCGTTCGGTGACGTAGCGGGCCGAATCCTGCAACTGCTCAAGCAACCCGGGGAACTGCGGCCAATACGCCCCCAGCCCGCCGGAGACCAACCCGATCCTGGTCTGCCGTCGCCGGTGCGGCACCAGCAACTCCGAGCTGTCGCGATCCGTCACGTCCGCCATCCTGTACCTCCACAGCGAGTCGACCCAGGAATTGAATCGTTTTACAACGCGGCGGAGAAGTCAACCCGGGGGTTCCGATTCCGGTGCCGGAGGTAGGCGCCGGTCGGCGGCAGGGCGAGCAGGACGATGGTGACCAGCTGGCCGACCGTGATCAAGATCAACTTGGCCCAGGCCACCACTGGATGCCAGGGCGGGAACTGTGAGCTCGCGGCGGCGACCAGGGCCGACACGTCGACGCCGCCGATCCCCGCCCCGGCCAGCGCCGACTCCAGGCCCGGCTCCAGGAAGACCTGACCGCTGACCAGGATGGCGCCGGCGATCACGAGCAGCGGCTGCAGGATCCAGCTCAGCAGCCGGCCGATCCGCAGCCCGCGCAGGTTGAGCACCGCCAGCACGATCAAGATCACGGCGATGATCAACGCCGGCACGGTGCCGGCCACGCCCTCGTCGAAGCGCAGATTCTCCCCGGTCAGCAGCGCCGGCGCGATCCCCTGCCGCAGCAACTCGGCCTCGGCCGCGCGCTGGGCGGCTGGACCGAAGGCGACGCCGACGATCACCGACTCGAGAAAAACCGCGGCCAGCAACAATTCCAGCACCGCCGCGCCGGTGACGATCCAGGGACGTTTCATGACGGACCATCCTTAACTTGTACTTAGTTCAAGTGAGAGTATAGGTGACTTGAACTAAGTGCAACTAGGCTGTGCGGGTGACCTTGAGCCGGGATCAGATCGTTCGTTCCGCCGTCGAGCTGCTCGACCAGGAGGGCGTCGAGGGGCTGAACATGCGCGCCCTCGGCGCCCGGCTCGGGGTCGCGCCGACCGCCGTCTATTGGCACGTCAAGCGCAAGGACGACTTGATCGTGCTGGCCGCCGACGAAGTCTGGGACGAGATCCCGCTGCCGGATCCGGCCGCGAGCGGCTGGCGGGCGGCGGTGCAGGCGATGGCGGAGGGCCTGTACGCGATGGTGAGCCGGCATCCCTGGCTGGCCACCACGATGAGCACCCACCTGGTCTACGGGCCGAAGAAGGCCCGCCATGATGATCATGCCCTCGGCGTCTTCGAGGCGGCGGGTTTCGCGGGGCCGGCCGCCGACGATGCGTACGCGACCGTGATGGTTTACGTGCTGGGCCGGGCGCTGACCGAGGCCGCCGAGCAGGCCCGGACCCGACGGCTGCGCCGCGCCGCCGATCCCGCTGCCGAAGAGCGCGACCTGGCCCATATCACCGAGATCGCCGCCGCCTACCCCCGCCTCCGCGCCCGCCTCGACGCCGCCGCAACCAATCCCGCCCCCGCCCTCACCTACGGCCTAGCCGTAATCCTGGACGGCCTGGAAACCCGCCGCTGACCCACGCCGCAAACCCAAACGCGGCAGTTGCAACTGCCGCGTTTGCGTGGAACTGGCGCGTTCGTGGGTTACGGGTTGGTACGGGCCGGGGTCAGGACTGGCCGTTGAAGAGGGAGGTGACGGAGCCGTCCTCGAAGACCTCGGTGATCGCCCGGGCGATCAGTGGGGCGATGGAGAGGACCTTGAGTCGGTCGAAGTGCCGCTCCGGCGGGATCGGCAGCGTGTTGGTGACGATCACCTCTTCGAAGGCCGAGCCGATCAGCCGGTCCACGGCCGGGCCGGACAGCACCGGGTGGGTGGCGGCGGCGATCACCGACTTCGCGCCGCGTTCCATCAGCGCCTCGGCCGCCTGGCAGATGGTGCCGGCGGTGTCGATCATGTCGTCGACCAGCAGGCAGACCCGGCCCTCGACCTCGCCGACCACCTCGTGCACGGCAACGGTGTTGGCCAGATTCGGATCGCGCCGCTTGTGGATGATCGCCAGCGCGCAGTTGAGCTTGTCGGTCCACATGTCGGCCAGCCGGACCCGGCCGGCGTCCGGGGACACCACGGTCATCTCGGTGGTGTCGTACTTGGACAGGATGTAGTCCGACAACACCGGCAACGCCCACAGGTGATCGACCGGGCCATCGAAGAAGCCCTGGATCTGCGCGGCGTGCAGGTCGACCGACATCAGCCGGTCGGCGCCGGCGGTCTTGTACAGGTCGGCGATCAGCCGGGCCGAGATCGGCTCCCGGCCGGCGTGTTTCTTGTCCTGCCGCGCATACGGATAGAACGGCGCGACCACCGTGATCCGCTTGGCCGACGCCCGCTTCAGCGCATCGACCATGATCAACTGCTCCATCACCCACTCGTTCACCGGTGCGGCGTGGCTCTGGATCACGTACGCGTCACAGCCGCGGACCGACTCCTCGAACCGGACGTAGATCTCGGAGTTGGCGTAGTTCAGCGCCCTGGTCGGCACGATGTCGACGTGCATCAACTGCGCGATCTCACTGGCCAGCTCCGGATACGCCCGCCCGGAGAACAGCATCAAGTGCTTCTCGTTGGGCTTCTTGACCCCCGTCATAGACCGCCCTTTCCCTGCTCCTGCTCGGAATCGTCGTCCCGCGGCTGCTCCTGCGCCTGCTCCGCGGCGGCTGCGGTCTTGGTCCCGGCCCGCTTCCGCGCAACCCAGCCGGGGATGTTGCGCTGCCGACCACGGGCCACGGCCAGCTCACCGGGCTCGACGTCGGCAGTGATCGTCGAGCCGGCCGCGACATAGGTGCCGTCGGCGATCTCGCGCGGATGCACCAGCACCGTGCCGCTGCCGACGAACGAGTGCCGGCCGACCGTGCTGCTGGTCTTGGTCACGCCGTCGTAGTTGGCGAAGATCGTGCCCGCGCCGATGTTGGCGCCCTCGCCGATCGTCGTGTCGCCGGCATAGGTGAGGTGCGGCACCTTCGCGCCGGCTCCGATGATCGCGTTCTTGGTCTCGACGAAGGTGCCGATCTTGCCCTTCCGGCCCAGCTCGGTGCCCGGCCGCAGATACGCGTACGGGCCGACGGTCGCCTCCGCGCCGATCACCGCGAGCGAGCCGTGGCTCCTGATCACCGTTGCGCCGGCGCCGACCTCGACATCGACCAGGGTGGTGTCCGGTCCGATCGTCGCGCCGGCACCGACCGAGGTCGCGCCCTCCAGCGTCGTCCCGGGCAGCAGCGTGACATCGGTGTCAAGATCAACAGTGTCGTGGATCCAGGTCGTCGCCGGGTCGACGATCGTCACCCCGGCCCGCATCCAGTCTTCGCAGGTCCGGCGATTCTGCTCGGCGTTGAGCCGGCCGAGCTGGATCCGGTCGTTCACGCCCTCGGTCAGCCAGAAGTCGTCCACCCGGTGAGCCGCGACCACCTGATGGTTGTCCGTGGCGATCTTGATCACGTCGGTGAGCATCAGCTCGCCCTGCGCGTTGTCGGTGCTGATCTTGGACAGGCCGTCCCGCAGCGTCTCCGCCTCGAACACGAAGATGCCCGAATTGATCTCGTCGATCGTCCGCTGCTCGTCGGTGGCGTCCTTGTGCTCCACGATCGCGGTGACCGAACCGTCGGCGCCGCGCACGATCCGGCCGTAGCCGGTGGCATCCGGGGCCGTCGCCGTCAGGACCGTTGCAACCGCGCCGGCCGAGCGGTGGGTGCTGACCAGCGCCGCCAGCGCGTCGCCCGACTGCAGCGGGGCGTCGCCGACCGTGATCACCACGTCACCGTGCAGTTCCGGCAGTCCGGCGATCGCGCACTGAGCCGCATAGCCGGTGCCATACGCCTCGTCGCCCTGGGGCACCCGTACCGCGTGCGGCGCCACCTCATCCAGGTGCGCCTCGACCTGCTCCCGGCCATGCCCCACCACGACCGCGACATGCTCCGGCTCCAGCGCCGTCGCCGCATCCAGGACGCGCTGCAAAATGGACCGCCCGCCCACCGGATGCAGGAACTTCGGTCGGGCCGACTTCATCCGCTTGCCCTCGCCCGCAGCGAGGACGATCACCGCAGCCAGGTGGGGATCGGTGGGTGAATTCACGCGTGCTCCTTGCACTCTCAGAGGCTGATGTCCGCCGGGCCACCCTAGCCCCCTCTGGCCGAAGTGTCTCACGCCTACCCCCGTTGCTTTGCCGGGTCTTTTGGGTGGCTCCGGCCGTCCTGCCTGTGGACGCGACTTGGCACCCGAGTCCTGGGGGCGGTTGGTCCCGCGGTGGGGTCTGGGGGTCTGTGCGCGGGCAACCATCCGCCCGCGGTGGCCTTGGGTGCCGGCGGCCGCGATCTTGGCGTCGCGTGCTCCCGCCAGGCCCGTCCACGCCCGCGCACTGACCCCCAGACCTCACCGCTCCCTTTGGCTACCGCGTCTTTTTACCGCCGCAGCCGAGCGCTGATCGGACCTGCTGCAACTGCCTCACCGAAGCGGTTGGGTGATCACGACGGCGACGCCGCGGCTGGGTCGTTCTTTGAGCCGACTTGTCAGAACTCAGTTGCGTCATAGGGCTACTCACTTCTGACAACTCGGCGAAGTATGGGGTGAGGCGAGGCGCGCGCCGCCTGTTGCGATTGAGCCCTGTCGCGAGACCGCGAGCGGGACTCGGGTGTACGTCCCCAAAGCCCGTCGCGAGACCAGCAGCGAGACTCGGGCGTACGTTCCCAAAGCCCATCGCGAGACACCAGAGGGACTCGGGCGTACGTTCCCAAAGCCCATCGCGAGACCACCAGCAGGGACTCGGGCGTACGTCCCCAAAGCCCATCGCGAGACCACCAGCAGAGACTCGGGCGTACGTTCCCAAAGCCCATCGCGAGACCAGGAGCGGGGACTCGAGTGTTCGCACCAAGAGTCCATCGCGAGACGGAGCGGAGCTCCGGGTTCGTACCCTGAGCCCCTCAGCCAGATGCGGAGGCTCGGGTTTCGTTCCCTGAGCCTGTCGAAGGGACGGGGCGATCGCGCCGTTGTTGCGGGCCATCGAAGGACTCGAATGACACCGCGCCTGCCCTTCGACAAGCTCAGGGAACGAAACCCCAGACCTCCGCACCTCGTCCCCGCGGCACGACCACCCGACCCCTTGCTACGCCGACTTGTCAGAACTGAGGATGGCTATAGCAAGCGTCAGTTCTGACAAGTCGGCTGAAGGTGACCTCTGCAAAGGAGCGCACCGCCTTCACCGTCGTGACCCGGACCGCGCTCGGTCAGGCCGGCGGAGGAACGCCAGATCAGCGCTCGGCTGAGGCGGAAACCCCTCGGGGTGCGAACCCAAAGGAAGTGGCGACTGCTGGGGGTCTGTGCGCGGGCGTGGACGGGCCTGGCGGGAGCACGCGATGCAAGAACAGCGGCAGCCGGCACCCAAGGCCACCGCGTGCGGATGGTTGCCCGCGCACAGACCCCCAGCAGTCGCCACGTCATGCCACCACTCTCCCGCGTCATGCCACCACTCCGCTCCACAGACCCAGCAGTCGCCACGTCATGCCACCACCCTCAGGACCAGGACAAGATCACGGAATCCACGGCGTCGACCAGACGCTCCAAGCTTCCGGCGAGAACCTCGGACTGCCAGACCTGATAGAGATCGCGCTCGTACACCGAGGCCGGCGGGAGGTAGACGAAGCCTGGGCCGTTGGTGCAGTTGAGGACGAAGATCACGCGGTCCGGGTGGCGGCGGCGGAGCTCGGTCTGCAGCCAGGAGTACGGCTCGCCCGGTTGCGCGACGATGATCGCGTCGCCCCATTGCCAGAGCCAGACCGGGTGCTCGGCGGTGTCGCCGGTGACGTAACCCTGGCGCACCAGGGCGGCGCGGCGGAGGCGTTCGGCGGCGGCGGTCGGGTTGATGCCGGCGTGCCGGCGCCGCAGCTCGGCCGGGGACGGTTCGGGTCGGGCCTCGAGCGGGACGAGGCGCCGGGTCGTGCGCAGGGTACGGGGTGGGTCGGCCGGGTGCGGTCGCCAGAGGCCGAGGGCGGTGCCGGATTCGATCACCTCGTCCAGGGCGAGCTGGCTGCCCGGTGGTGGCATCGCGGTCAGGCCGGACAGGGCGCTGTGGCCGATGGCGCGGCCGACCCGGTCGGTCAGCTCGGGGTCGCCGTACTGCTCGCGCGGGCTCAGCTCGCCGGAGGCGCCCTGCAGCACCAGGCAGGGTGCGCCGGTCTCGTCCTCGACCAGCTCCCGGGCGGCGCCGATCCAGTCCGGGGAGATCAGCGGTGGCTGCCAGCCGAGCGTGGTCGGGTGGCAGGCGTAGTTGATCATGGTCGCCAATGGCTCACCGGCCCGGTCGGTGATCCGGCCGAGCAGCATCATGTCGTCGGCCGGAGCGCCCGGATTGAAGGCGACCAGTTCCCGGCCGTCGGCGACCAGGGCCCGGTCGACCGCGACGTCGCAGCGGGCGGTGCCGAAGGTGACGGTCGCCTCGACCGCCGACTCGGCGGCCCGGCGACAGGCGTCGGTGATCCGGTCGGCGAGCAGGTCCAGGTACGGCGACAGCAGGGCGGCACCGGTCAGCTCCGGCGAGGCGGTGGACAGCGTCGGGCCGGAGTGGGTGTGCACCAGGTGGATCAGCAGGTCGGCCGGGTCGCAGCCGAGGGCCGTGATCACCCGGGAGCGGACCCCCCATTCGTCCGCGGCGTTGCGCCACCAGCCGAGGTCGGTGGAGACGAGATAGCGGTATGTGACCCGATCGCTGGACTCCTTGTCCGCTCCGAGAGCGAGGGCCGTGGCACGCAGCGGCCGGTGCACGCCGGCCGCCGTGTCGCGGTCGGCGGCACCCCAGTTGCGGGCCAGGATCCCTTCCGGTGGGGTGATGTCGACAGTCGCGACACCGGCCCGGCCGGCGGCGGCCGGCGGATCCCAGGTCGGCGATCCCATGATCAGCACCACTCCATGATCAACACTTCTCTGCCTGCAGCTCCGCGACCGACTGCGCCATGATCAACTGCTCCATGATCACGCCGTGATCATACGGTCCAGCCGCTCGGCCGGAAGCCGGCCGGGTCGGCGTGGTAGGCCGACCAGTGCAGCAGGGCCGTGACCGCCACCGCGTTGCAGCCGGGCCAGTTGCGGGTCTGCAGCGGCGTACCGAATCGGGTGTCGAAGCCCCAGGTGGACAACGCACCCTGATCATGCTGCCCGGCAACGATCGCGTTGGCCGCGGCAACTCCCTTGGCCCGGTAGTCGTCGTCACCGGTGGCCCGGTGCAGCGCCAGCAGCGACTCCAGCCAGTTGCCGGTGTGCACCTCCATCGGGTGATAGCAGCGATACTGCTCGATCACCGCCGGCGTCGGGCAGCGCACCTGGACCGGCGACTGCTCCGGTCCCCAGACCACGAATTGATCTTCGACGTAGCGGTTCAGCGCCTCGGCATGGGCCACCCGATCGGGCAGCTCGCAGCCAGGATCGAGCAGGTAGCGGATGGTCTCGTTGGTGTCCCAGTTCTGCAGGTTGGTCCACGGTTCGACCGACGGCACGTCCTCGTACATGCCCTCCCAGCGACCGTCACTGATCGGCCCGGTCAGCAGCCAGATCTCGGCCCGCTGCCGGGCCGTCCGCAGCCGGTCGGCGTCGTCTACCAGCGGTTCCAAGATCGCGAGCAACCGGATCGGCGTGATCGCCGCCGAGGTGTAGGCGTCCGCGACCGCACCGGTCTGCGGGTCGACCCGGTACGGCCAGGATCCGTCCTGGCGCTGCAGATCCAGCAGCACGTCGGCGATCCGCCGGGCCCGGCGCAGGTACGCGTCGTCGCCGGTGTGCGCGAACAGCCGGAGCATCGCCTCGCCGACCCGCGCCGACCGGAACAGGGTGATGTTGCCGCCCTCGACCAGCCCGCCGACCCGGCCCCGCTCGACCGTGGACGGCGACAGGCCGGCGCACCGCCAGCCGTCGGGCAGCGGGTGATCAAGCAGCCAGCGACCGTACGCCAGCGCCTGCCGCTCCGCGATCGGTGCCGCGGGTGCCTCGCGAAATCGATCGGCGTACGCCAGCAGGGCGAGCACGAAGCTCGGATTGTGCAGCGACGGGAAGCCGAGCTGACCGCGGAGCCCGGTGACGCTGTCCTCGAAGGAGGACCAGACACTCCGCGGCGCCTCCGCCTCGTAGCCGTGCACCTCGTCGCGGGCCGGGCCGAGCAGGTAGTCGATCGCCCGGTGGATCGCGGCGTCCCAGTTGGCCGGTGCCGGCAGCACGCCGTCGAAACCCGGCACCCGCCAGAACCGGCGGTGCCCCCGGACACTGACCTCGCGATCATGATCATCGAACCCGCGGACCAGCACGTCCACCACCCCGTACGAGAGGGCGGGCCAGGCGGCAGCAAGATCGACTTCGGGCGCGACGGTCGAGCCGCGCCAGACCACCCGATCATGATCGGCGACCGCCACCTCGAACCGACTGGCCGACTCCGGCTGACCCCAGCGCAGCACCGGCGCACCGACGAAGCGCGGCGACGCAGCCGACGGTCCCCAGAACGTGATCACCCGCCCCGGATCGATGAACGTCACCGGATCCCGCCCATGGTGGAGGCGCCCGCGGCCGGCTCGGGGCGCTCCCCCAGCGCCTCCCGGACGGCCTCCTTGGTGCCCTCGACCAGCTGCTCGATATCGGATTCGGTGTGGGCGTAGGAGATGTGGCTCCGCTTCAGGTTGAGCGGCAGCTCGAAGATGCCGCGCTCGATCAGCCGGCGCCGGTAGCCGACGAACAGGTCGGTCCGGTTGGCCAGCAGGTCGGCGTAGTTCCGCGGCGGCCCGCCGGGCATGAAGTAACTGACGAAGATCGAACCGAAGCCGGTCACCACCGCGGGCAGGTCGAGCTCGGCGAACACCTCGCGCAGCCCGGCCCGGGCCAGCTCGCCGAGCCGGAAGGTGTGCTCGTGCACCGGCTGCTCGGTCAGTTTGGTCAACGTGGCCAGCGCCGCCGCGACCACCACCGGCGCGCCGTTGTAGGTCCCGGCGAAGAACGCCGAGCCGCCCGGCCGGGAGCTGAACTGCTGCATCAGATCGGCCCGGCCACCGATCGCGCCGAGCGGATAGCCGTTCGCGAAGGCCTTGCCGAGCGTCGTCAGATCCGGCGTGATGCCGCTGAGCTGCTGCCAACCGCCGAGGGCGTGCCGGAAGCCGGTGATCACCTCGTCGAAGATCAGGATCGCGCCGTGCCGACTGGTCTGCTCGCGCAACGTGATCAAGAACTCGTCGGTCGGCAGCACGCAGCCGATGTTGTGCGGCACCGGCTCGACGATCACCGCGGCGATCTGATCACCGTGCTCGGCGAACAGTTGCCGGACCGCCGGCTCGTCGTTGAACGGCAGCACCACGGTCGCGTCGAGCACCTCGGGCAGGATTCCGGCGGAGATCGGATCCGGCCGGCCGAGCGCCTCGGCGGCGGAGATCACGTTGAGACTGACCGCGTCGTGCCAGCCGTGATAGCAACCCTGGAACTTGACCACCAGCCGCCGGCCGGTGACCGCGCGGGACAGCCGCAGCGCATGGAACGTCGCCTCGCTGCCGGTGCTGGTCAGCAGCACCTGCTCGAAGCTCGGCACCAGGTCGATCAGCCACTCGGCCAGCCGGATCTCACCCTCGGTGACGCCGACCCCACACAGGTCGACCTGCCGGGTCACGGCAGTGACCGCGGCGGACACGTCGGGATCGTTGTGGCCGAGCAACTGTGGCCCGAACGCCGCGTGATAGTCGGTGTAGGCCCGGCCCTCGGTGTCGAAGAACCGAGCCCCCTCGGCGCGCGCGATCACCAGGTCGGTGATCCCCGGCACGCTGCGCTGCCCACTGTTCACGCCGCCCGGAATGGCCGCCCGGGCCCGCTCCGCGAGAGACCCGCCCCCTGCTGAACTCACAGACCTTCTCCTTGTCGGTTGTTGATCAATCCCGGCTGCTCAGGGCTGGACCGGATCGAAGCCGAGGAAGAGCTCGAGATGATCAACCTGCTGGCGCAGCAGCTCGGCCAGTTCACCGAACCGCTCGGTCGGGACGCGGTCGCTCGGCCCGCTGACGCTGAGGGCATAGCGAGCGCTCCCGCTGTGATCACGAACCGGCACCGCGACACAGCGCAGACCGGTCACCGACTCCTCGTCGTCGACCGCATAGCCGCGGCGACGGACCTCGGCCAGCTCGGCCAGCAGCGCCCGGACCGAGGTCAACGTCCGTCGGGTCGCGGCCGAGAATTCGTATCGACGCAGGGTTTCCCGCACCTCTGGCTCGGTCAGGGTCGACAGGATGGCCTTGCCCAGTCCGGTCGAATGCCAGGCGTCGGTCTCGCCGATCGTGGCCCCCTTGCGGATCGGCTGCCGGCTCTCCACGGCGTGGGCGATCACGAGTTGATCACCGGTCCGGACCCCGAGGGTCGCGGTCTCCTCGCACGCGTCGACGACGGTCGCCATCGCGGTGCCGGCCAACCCCATCAGGCCCTGCCGGCCGAGGGCGGACCGGCCCAGCGCGAACAGTCGCATCCCGATCCGGTAGTGCCGGGAGCGCGGGTCTCGCTCGACCCAGCCGTTGCGGATCACGCTGTTCAGGTAGCGCAGCGCCGTCGGCTCGCTGAGCCCGGCCCGGGCGGCGATCACGGCCAGCGGTCCCGGCTCCGCGGCGACCGCATCGAGCAGGCTGGTCAACCGCTCGATGCTCTGCAGTCCGTCCGGAGCCGCCATGTTGATCTTCTTCCACTGAGTGACACGGTCTTTCACTGGAAGGATATCGCAGCCGGATGGCGTACTGTCAACGGTCGATATCAGTCTCCGGGAGGCAGCTGAGATGAAGATCACCGAGGTGAACACCGTCGTCTGCGACGCGAACCTGCGGAACTGGGTCTTCGTCCGGATCCGGACCGACGAGGGCCTGGTCGGCTGGGGCGAGGCGAGCACCGAGTGGCGGACCCATTCGATCGTCGGCGCGGTCCGTGATTTCGTGCCGTTGTTGATCGGCGAGGACCCGTACCGGATCGAACACCTGTGGCAGAAGCTGTTCCGGCAGCAGTTCTGGAAGGGCGGGCTGATCACGATGAGCGCGCTGTCCGGCATCGACCAGGCGCTGCACGATCTCAAGGCGCAGGCGCTCGGGGTGCCGCTGTACGAACTGCTGGGCGGCCGGGTCCGGGACAAGATCAGGTTGTACGACCACCTGGGCGGCGGCGACCCGGAGGCCGTCTACGGGGAACTGTCGGCGGAGGCGTTCGCCGACAACGCGCGGCGCAGCGTCGAGGACGGCTTCGACGCGGTCAAGGTGCTGGCCGTGCCGATGGGCGGCGGGCTGCCCTCCGGAGCCGACCTGCGGGCCACCGACCGGGTGCTGGCCGCGGTCCGGGACGCGGTCGGCGACGAGGTGGAGATCATGATCGATCTGCACGGTCGCTGCACGCCGGCCGCGGCGATCGCGTTCGCCGGCGTGATGCGGCCGTACCGGCCGTGGTTCATCGAGGAGCCGGTACAGCCCGAGTTGGTCGAGGAGTTGCCCGGGATCGCTGCTGGGGCAGGGATCCCGATCGCGCTGGGCGAGCGGCTGGTCGGCCGCGGCGAGTTCCTCCGAGTGCTGCGAACCGGGGCGATCGCCGTCCTGCAGCCCGACATCTGCCACTGCGGCGGGCACTCCGAAATGCGGCGGATCGCCGGCCTGGCCGAGGCGTTCGGCGTCACGCTGGCGCCGCACAACCCACTCGGCCCGATCGCCACCGCGCACAACCTGCACTTCGCCATGGCCACGTCCAACTGGCTGATCCAGGAGCAGATGCGCAACGCAGCGCCGATCTGGGCCGACATCCTGACCCAGCCGCTGGAGTTCGCCGACGGTTACGCCGTGCCGCCGCCGGGACCGGGTCTCGGCACGGCGATCGACGAGGCGGTCGCCGCCGCACATCCCGGCACGGAGACCGAGGTCCAGCTGTCCACCCGACTGCCTGACGGCACTCTCTGCGACTGGTGACCGTCGCCGAACGTCAGGACCGCGAACTCGACCACGGTGTGCACAGCGTCGAGAAGTGCTTCAGCGCCCCGCTCTTGACAACCATCAGCCGGGGCTGGAGCACGGCGGCGTACGTGTTCAGCAGCGCGATCAGGTCCAGCAGGCCGCGGTAGCCCGAGATCCCGGACAGATCGAGATAGATCACCGAGTACGGGGTGCCCTGCCGGGCCACGGCCATCACGTCGAAGGCGTCCAGGACGGCGAACTCGAGGTCCGGATGATCACGGCGGGCACGCTCGATGCAGCGGGCGCTGACGTCGGATCCGATCACCCGGCCGGCGACCCGAGCCAACTCGACCGTCGTGGTCCCCCACTCGCAGCCGACCTCGAGCACGACGTCGGACGGCTGGACCAGGTGCGGGATCGTGTCGCGATACTCCGCCACTCCGCGGGTCGCGACGATCCGGCTCCGGGTCTTGAATTGTTGATCATTGGCCATGATGGCTCCTTCAAGGGTCCCGTCAGCCTAGACGGGTCCGGCCATGATCGACACCGCATTTCGCGGCTCGCCCGGTCAGGCCTCAGCGCGGACGGCCCGCAGACCGCGGTCCCTGCGAGTGCTCGCCACGCCACTCTTCTCGGGTCCGACCGCCGGTCCATGATCATCATCGACTCGCCGCTGGCCGTCGATCAACGAGGTGGCCAACGGGGTCCGCCGATACAGGATGCTGCGGCCGGACCGCCAGCTGACCACCATCCCGCTGTCCCGCAGGATCGACAGGTGCCGGCTCACCGTCGCGGCGCTCTGGTCGAGCCGACCGGCCACCTGGGTGGTCGACATCGGCACGGCCAGCAGCTGCAGGATCGTCGACCTGCTCGTCCCGATCAACGCGCCGAGGGTGTCCGGGTCCGGCCGTTCCGCCGTGGTCTCCCAAACCCGACCGATCCCGCGGGCCGGGTAGGTGAGCTCGAACGCGGTCGCCTCGTGGTCCAAAATCAACGCCGGCCAAAGGAAGATCGACGGGACCAGGGTCATGTGATTGCCGTCGTAGTCGGCGTCGGGATACTGCGGCTTGTCGATCTTCAGCAGGTGACCGTCCAGCGTGGCCTCGGGATGCAGATCGGCCAGCAGCGAGAACAGTCCTCCCGACGCGGACCGGCTGCTCCGGTAGGCCACGTCGTCCTCCAGCACCGCCCGCATCCGGGCCCAGTCCGGGGCGATCGCAACCGCCCAGTAGTCCGCGATCGCCGCCGCCATCAGCCGTGGCGCGGCCGGTCCGGCGTCGATCAGCCGCTGCAGCCCGCGCGGCCGCGGGCAACCGGCCCAGATCATGATCAACTCGTCCAGCATCGGTCCCGCGGGCCGAGCCGCGAGGACGCCGAGCTGCCGGTCGATCGTCGTGTCCCGGGTCTCGGCCGACGGATAGAGCGCACCCAGCGGCCGGCGCTCCGCGGACGAGATCGCAAACAGCAGCTCCAGGTCGAGCGGACCCAGCTCGGACCGCACCCGGCGCAGCCAGGGCCGGTAGACGGCCGGCGGCCGCTGACAGCTCAGCAGCCGCAGGCTCCCGCCGACCTCGGCCAACGGCGAAAGCGCCAACCGGACCGTCCCCAGCACGTCAGGGCTCAATCGGAATCGAATCACGCATCCTCCCCCAAGAGTGGTGCGTGGCGACCACGTTCGCGGCCGCCGGGACATATGCTCGATGCAGCGCCATCGCTCGCCCAGCATTAGTCCTGAGACGAATCTATCCCGCGTCACCCAGCTTGATCATTCCGGCGCAACCTCGACCGTTGCGACGTGCCCGGCCAGGCGGGATGAGAAACGACATGACAGGCGGGAACCCCCGTGGCAAGGTGTTGGTGTGCCCCCCGGATAGAAGCCAGAAGCGCTGGCTGGTCGCCGCAGCGGCCAAGGTTCCAGCCCCATGTAGGTGTAGCCATCGCTCAATCGCGTTGAGTGATCCCCGCGGTCTGAAACGCCTCGTGGATCGATGTCGGCGGCGCCTACCTCGAGCGATCACGAGCACGCTCGTCGTTCTGCTCCTGGCTGGTTGCTGGTTGAGCGGGTCCGAACCGCCCGGCGACAAAAGCGAAGCCCGGAGACGGGCAGCGGACAGGGTCGATCTGGTGGTCGATGAGCTTTCTCGCGGCATCCCCGGTCCAAGCATCGCAACCGCACGTGTCGAAATGTGCAAGACCGGCGAAACGCCAGGCAGCCGTCCCGAGGGGACGACCGAATGCCATGTAGCGCGATCGGTCCTCCTTCCGGCCGCCCACAGCCCGGACGCGAGCCCGTCCGCACTACGCCAAATGGCGGGGCGCCTCGACGATCTCGGGTGCCAGACTGCCAATCAGCCGGCTCAGGACGTACGGGGCCGATGGAGGCAAGGAATCCTCGAACCCGACGCCGGCAACCCCGCGGGTCTCGCGTGGCTCGAAGTCAGATGCGACACCGCGGTAGTGGATCTTCGGCCCGCCGACCAGCACCCATGTCAACCACCCAACCTACGAGATCACTGGTGCTTGGAAGACCTCCTCACGTTGGCTGGAGCCGAGGTGGCCGACGGCCATGATCTAGCTGGCGAGCTCTTCCACCCCAAGGCCGACGCGGCTCGGGCTCGCGCCACTGGCACGTACTTGTTCTGGATCATCACCGCTGACCAGTCCTACGACATGCAGACGGACCCTCGGCAGAAACGATCCCCGCGGTGATCTCAATGCTCGCAGTTCGCGAACGCTGATACGCCTCCCGGCCATTGAAGGAGTTGACCATGGCTTCCATGCCGCCCGAGTCACATTTGGAGTGGGCAGCCAGCGCCCTTGGCCAGAACACCGAAATCCGTTCTGTCGAAGGGTTACACGAGGGCTCCAGCCCGTGGCGGCTGGTCGTTGACGGGGCGAATGTGCGTGCGGTGATCCTGCGAGTGGCAGGTTGGATTCCTCATCATGCGATCACAACAGCGGCGGCAGCTCTTCGGGTCGCCGAGAATCACGACCTCGCGACGACGCGGCTGATCGCCGCTGACCTAGACGGACGCGTCACCGGAGTGTCAGCGACGCTCGAAACGGCCTTACCCAGCGGCGAACCACCCCATCTCGCGTCGAAGCAATGGCTGCAGGAAGCCGGGGCAGCAATCGCGAGAGTGCACGCGGTCAGGCTTGACCCGACGCCCGATCTGCCGTTTCGAGTCCGACACACGCCTGGCGATCATCACCCAATGGAGCGGCGGTGGGCCAATTTGTACCGAGCCTCGGAGCCGAGCAAGAGATCGGCGGTCGCGCAAGCCTTGTCGGAGCTGACCGGCTGGCGACTCGAACAGGCCGAGCAGATGATGCAAAGCACAATCTCCTCACCCCTGATGCAGGTTGCTGAGGACCGCATCCTTGCCATGGACAGACCGGATGCCGAGTGCGTCTTCGTGCATGGTGACGTGTGGGACGGAAACATGCTCTGGAACGACGGGACATACGTCCTGATCGACTGGAAGTCAGCAGGTGTCGGCGATCCAGGAGTCGATCTGGGCAACCTGCGTCTACAGATGGCCATCAAATATGGATTGGAGGGCGCCGAGCAGGTGCTTCAGGGCTGGCAATCCGAAGCGGGCCGGCCACCGAGCAACCTGGCCTACTGGGACGTCGTTGCGGCACTCCATACCCCCACAGTGCTGGCCCACGGACTCGCCCTCGATGACCAGGGAAAGATGCGAGAACCACATGCCGAGACCGAGCGCCGTGACGAGTTCCTTTGCACCGCCTTGGACCAGCTCGAATACTCCAACCGGATTCCGCGCTTCTCCAGATACATATGAAGCTGATGGCGTAGCTGGAGGGATTTGTCTGCGGCCCGTGCGACCGTTTGAATCTTGGACATGCGCGCCGAGGAGATCGAAGGGGATTCCTGCTCAGGCCGGGGCCGATTGGTGTTCTGATGACGGCCTTGGCCTCAGGCAACTTCCAAACCGCCACCGGAAGGCTGCTGGGCGATCGGCGCGGCCACGGCCCTCGTGACCGGCAGCTGGGCTACGCCGTGATGCCGACGCTTCGAATACTGCCTTGAAGGCGCCCCGCGACTCGGATACACAGGGCGGCGTGTCCACCCTACTTGTCATCGCCGGGCCGCCAGGGGCCGGGAAGTCGACCGTAAGCTCCATTGTTTCTGCACGGCTCACGCCCAGCGTGCTGCTCCGCGGGGATGCCTTCTTCCGGTTCTTGGACCAGGGTGCGCAGCAGCCTTGGCTGCCGGAGGCGAAAGACCAGAATCAAACGGTCATCCGCGCCTCAGGCGCGGCGGCTGGGCAATTCACGCGGGGCGGATACGAGGCCGTCTTCGACGGAGTCATGGGGCCATGGTTCCTGCCGACCTTCTTCGAAGCGACCGGGTTGGATGAGTTGCATTACGCCGTCCTGTTGCCCTCGGTGGAACGCTGCGTGCGGAACGTCTCAACCCGGGAAGGCAACCACGACGACGAGCCCGGCACGCGGTACCTGCACGAACAGTTCGATCAAGCCCGCATCGATTCCCGACACCTGATGATCGAGCCACCGGGCACCCCGGAGGAAGTGGCTGCAGACCTTCTGGCTCGCTACCGTCGAGGAAGCCTCGCCTACGGTGCTCCACGAGACACTGATTCACACAGCTGATACGTAGGTTGCAGTTCATGCAGGCAGTGGCCAGCCGCCCACAAACGGGTTGTGCGTAAAGGCTTCCGTCGGCCTTGGCGGAGTCCGTACCCCGAAAATGTGTCGCTTCCTTGGACGGTACCGGGAATGATGCGCGGAAAGTTCACCGGAGCGGCAGGGTCAGGGCTGCCTTGATGATCAACTTCGGGCGACGGGAGTGGACATGGGGGCACGCAAGGTGCTCGATATCGCGGTCAGCGACGACCTGGTGGAGCGCTGGCGTGGCTGGTTCGCGCCACCTCGACAGCCGTTCCCGTTGGATCTGCTCGATCCGGCGGTTGCCGCGTCGGTCCCGCTCATCGAGGGGCACCCGACCGATGAGGTGACGGATACGTTCGGCGTGTACAGCGGGACGTGGACCTGGCTGGACGAGGCCGAGTTCAACGCCCTGCCCTACCGCAGCCGCCGGGCACTGTCAGCCGTTCGACGACGATCGGCCAGGCCCAAACCGATGCCCGCCTGGCCGTCGGAACTCGCCCGCGCGGGAGACGAACTGCTGGTGCGCTGGGTTGAGACCAACCGCAAACCCAGCCAGCACGCAGCCATCCCCGCATCGGTATGGCGGCGGGCCAGCCGGCTGCTACCCGGGGCGAAGCGCTTGGCCGGGACCTTCCCGACCGGGTCCGGGCCGAACTGTTTCGGCTGCGTGGTGGCCGCCGCCGGCGTACCGGACACCGAGACGGTCCAGGTGTTCCCGGAGCAGTTCCAGGCCTGGCTGGACCGTCATACCGAACCGGTCGACGGGACGGGCCATGATCGAGAACCAGGCACCGTCCTGTACTGGACCGAGCACGAGAAACTGGCCCACGCGGCGGTGACGATCGGGGACGGGTGGTTGCTGCACAAGCCCTCCCAGGCTTGGTCGTGTCCCCGGTTGATCATGACCGTCCGCGATCTCATCAACCGCTGGAAATACCCCACGACCCGCCTGTATCGGCGCCGGATAATCTGACAGCCGCGCCACCTGGGACCGGTCCTCGGCGGCTAGAGCAGGCGAAGGGACGAGCCGAACTGGCCATAGATGTAAACGATCGGGGCCGCCGATCTGGGCCTGACGATCCAGTCACGGTCGAGGTAGACGTAGCCGCCGGTCGACGACTGCCGCAGGTAGGTGTCGTGGTAGTAGGGGTGGTCGTCACCTCCGGCCCTCTCGAAGCCGCCGATGCAGTCTTTCCAGTGGTACCAACCTGCGGCGAGGTAGATCGTCCGCTTGCTGTACAACCGGTAGTGGGGCCGGTCCTCGTGTCGCCAGTAGTACCAACCCGAGGCCAGTTTGATGTCGCGTGACTTGCAGACGTCCTTGCCCCCCGGCGTGGACGGGAACCGGAGCATCAGTTCCCGGTAGTTGAAGGTGGGGGGACCGGCCATCCGGACATCCGCATTACTGGTGCGAGACGGCCGCTCGGCTATCGACGGTTCCGGCGCAGCGAGCGGCCCGGCACTCGCCACGGTGGCGGGCAGGAGGGCCGCGATCGCGCCGAGTACGAGGGCAGCCAGCAGGGACTTCGTTCGCATGGAGGCTCCTAGAAGCAGGGGAGTCGTGGCTCTACGGGACTGCCCCCGGTCGACCAAATCTCACTGACTCGCCACTGACACTGCCGACGCCGGCTCCCCATTGAGCACAGCAAGGAACCTTCACCAGTTCGCGGTTTGTGACCACCGATGGTGACCAGGAGTAGCAAGGGGCCAGCTTCAGCCACAGCCGAGAGCCCGTGTTGACCCTGGTCGGTCGAACTTTCCTGGCTCCCCGGGAAGGAGTCGAACCTTCGTCGCTGATCCTGATTCAAAGGCACGCTCTCACCCTCGCCTGAGCGTGAACGAGTGCCACTGAGTGGCGCCGAAATTGCCTGCGTTGGTGTGTCCGCCTGTGTGCCACGAGGCACGCCCGTGGATAGCCCGTACTGCCGAGCCAAGGCTCGTGGCCTGCGCAAGACCCCGGCTGGAGCATATCGGGGCGGCAATCACCCACATGCTCCAGCCAGTTCCGCCAGTTCCGCCAGTTCCGCCAGTTCCGCCACTTCCGCCAGGTCCGCCACTTCCGCCAGCTCCGCCACTTCCGCCAGCTCCGCCAGCGCACGTGTCATTTGACCGGCTCCAGTGGCCGAGCCTTGATGACCAACCTCGCCGCATAGATCAGGACACCCAGACCTGACAGGGCAGCTACGACGCCGCTCACGACGTTCTGTGACAGATTCTCGGCGAACGTGGTCAGGAACAACGCGATAATGACCACCGGCAA
Organism: uncultured Actinomycetota bacterium; assembly: GCA_963746025.1. Taxonomy (GTDB): domain Bacteria; phylum Actinomycetota; class Actinomycetes; order Propionibacteriales; family Propionibacteriaceae; genus Microlunatus. The sequence continues at coordinate 689,115 of CAVUZU010000002.1, read as the reverse complement.
CGCTCGTGCGTCAACCTCTTCAGCCTGCTCGGCCCCTTGGCGGACGACCTGGCGGAGGCTCTCGATCTCGATGCTGATGCGGTCTGCCCACTGCCGATGCTCCGCCCGCCGTTCACGCTGCTCCTGATCAAGTCCATCGTCGATACGATCGACCTGCGAGCGGACGCGCACAGCTTCGGCTTCCAATCGCTCAAGTCGCATCTCTGCGGTGCCGTCGTCGTTGATCGGCTCACGCGATCGGCCCCGCCCGCTTGTACTTATCTGAATACCGCCGGACGCCGGCCCGCCGTGGGGCCGAGCCGGACGATTCAGTAGTCGGTCGAGCCAGCGTCCGACCCAAGCGCGGAATTTGTGGATACTCCGCCACGTTGCGGCAGGGACGGCTGCACAGGTGCCCCCGAGCGCCGCCAGGAACCCGATCCATCTGAGTGCAAGATCGAGACACGCGGACATCGCTTCGGTAAGTTCCATCCCGCCAGAGCGACAGGTAGGGAGTCACTGTTGGAAGCTCGGTTGCGGGCCGGGGCAAAGCCTTGGCTGAACCCCTCCAGACAGGCCGCTGGCTGAGCACCCCGCGACAGCGCCGATTCCTAAACTTAGGGGCGTGGACAACATCCCTGCCTGGGTCGTCACAACTCACGACTGGGCCATCTCGGTCGACGAGGACCACCTCGAGCACATACGTCAGAATCCCGCCATCTATGCCCAAGGCGGTCTACGACACATGATGCTGGAGGTGCTTGCATACGCCGCCGAAGAAGCAACCGCAGCCGGTCGAGTGGGCACGGCCACCGTCACCATTCGACCAGACGGGTCGGTGTCGATCCGCGACGACGGCAGGGGAACCGACACCCGGCGAACCCCTCAGGGACACATCATCCGCAAACCCGTCATGGCAACCAGAGACGTCCGCTTCTTCGACAACCCGGATCGCTCGGTACTTCCCGACGGACTCCCGCGATGGGGAATGTCCATCGTCGCGGCGCTGAGCTCCACACTGATCCACCAGAACCGCCGGACTTCAGGCGGCTGGATCCAGACCTATCACCACGGGATGCCCGCAACCGAGCTCGTTGAGATCGCCGACGACGGCACGACAGGCACGACCGTCACCTTCACCCTCGAAACCCCGACCGATACCCACCGGTCCCTCCGGCCGTCAGACCGCTCGGCATTCAGATCATTGCAAGTCTCACTCGACGACGCACCCAGCTAAGCCACCTCCCGCACCGGATCCTGGGGCCAAATCAAACCGTCAACGTGGGGCCAATTCGGGTTGACACAGTCAAGGTTCGCCACGTTTGCCAACATCCGTGTCAGGGATTCCGTCATGATCAACAGCGACAATCCCGCATCGTCCGATCGAGTCTTCCGGAATCGCGGAATCCACTGGCCGGTGATGCTTCGGAACGGAGTGTCATTTGACTGGCTCCGGTGGTCGAGCCTTGACGATCAACCTCGCCGCAATTATCAGGACACCGAGACCGGCCAGGGCCGCCACGACGCCGCTCATTACGTTCTCTGACAGGTTTTCAGCGAACGTGGTCAGGATAAACGCGACGAGGACTATCGGTAACGCTCGCGCATCAACCTCTTCAGCCTGCTCCGCTCCCTGGCGGAGGACCTGACGGAGGCTCTCGATTTCGGTGCTGAGGCGGTCAGCCAACTGCCGATGCTCCGCTCGGCGTTCACGCTGCTCCTGGTCAAGTCCAGGCTCAGGCTGGGTGAACTTCACGGTGGCTTCAGCAAATCATTTAGACCTGTGGTCTTGGATTGATAATGTCAGAGAACTTCATGCTGCATCCGGGCCCAACCCGGAGCGCTCATCATCGCGACGAGGGTCGCGGGGATGTGTCTGCTCCGGTTTCCGGCCGCCACATCCCCGGGCGGCCCGGTTAAGGACCCAAGTGACCGAGCCAACCGAACCTCGCCTCGACCGAGCAGACGCGGCTGCGATCCTCGCCATCCCGATTGAGAAGGTCTCGGCGATCAAGTTCCTCCGCCCTCACAACCACACATGGCGCATTGTCGCGGGCGGAGCTACCTATTTCCTGAAGGCACACACCAAGGACTGGTACGACGCCAACCCCGCCTCGGCAACGCCGGTCCGACACGAGGTCACCGGTCACCGAACCCTGCGGGCCGCCGGTCTTGCCACCGCCGAGGTCATCGCTTACTCGACCGACACCGACAATCCGATCCACTGGCCCTACCTCGTCACTCGTGAGCTTCCAGGCACGCCGCTGGCCGACCTGCTGCCCATGCTGCCGCGCACCGCCGCTCACACCGCACTGAAGACCGCTGGTCGATACCTCGCTTCAATGCACCAACTGACCTATGACCAACCTGGGTACCTGATCGACGGCCCACCAACACAGCCGGCACCGAATCAGTGGCTCCACTGGCTGTCCAAGCCAGAGCGCTTCCTGCTCTACCTGTTCGAGAACCTCACCGCTGACGCCGCCGAGGTCGACCTGGCGACCCGTGACGCAGCCGCCGGACTCGTCGAGCGGACTCTGCCCAAACTGCGACCTGCCTTCCAGCCATTGAGCTTCGTCCACGGTGACTGCCACGCCAACGTGTTCTACCTCGATCATGATGACGACACCGGCTGGCGAGTAACCGGGATCATTGACATGGAAAACTGCTCGTCCGGTTCGCCAGCATTCGACTTCGTGAAACTCTTCATCGAACTGGCCGGACGTATGCATCCGACCACCAGCTGGTGGGAGCCACTCTTCGACGGCTACCAAACAGAACCCGAATTCGACCTCATGCGAGTACTTCTGATCGGACATGCCCACATCAACTACGCCTGCCTCGGCAATTCACTCTGGCCAACCGACCGGCAGAGCGTTCTACGCCGCATCTTGACCGCACGAAACTGGAGCGAACTCTTCGGCCAGGAACAGATCCGAGCTGCGGTTTCTCCAACCGGGGCCGAGCTCACCTAGGTTGACTGGCCTTCGTGCTGCCCACCGGTCCGCGTCATCTCTGCAGGGAGTACCGGACTCGTTGCTCCGGCGTCTCGTAGCCGTAGTAGGTGCAGCCTCCGACGGGAAGGGTGCAAAGCGCTGTGTGGCCGCTCGCTGCGGGACCGATCGCACCCGAGGCCAACGAGTCATCTGGAGCCTCAAAATCTGGGTCAACTCATCGCTGTTCTACAGCTCGGACTACCAGTTCCGGTCCCGGGTGGAGCAGCCGGCAGGGGGGGTGGACGCCCATCTATCGATCAGTCGCGAATCGGATCGTCAATCCTGTCGGGTCGATCACGAACTCCGGTCCACGGGCATTCGGGACCATTTCGGGGCCACTGTGTGCCATCCCCGTGTGCCACCCGGAAGGACGAAGCCAACCTTTGCTTTGCCAAGGTGCACGTTCCACCTAGTCAACTAGTGTTTCTCGCTCCCCGGAAAGGAGTCGAACCTTCGTCGCTGATCCTGATTCAAAGTCGCGAAGGATCAGCCGCGTGAGGCTGCATAAAGCGGCACTCATGCACTGACGTAAGGCCTCGTTAACTCCTGTCGACTGCCGTTTGTGAGGGATATTGTGAGCGGCATCCGCGAACAGCCGGCCGACTGCGAGCCGATCTGCCGAATTGACCTCTACTTGATCAAGGGCGGCCCTCCGGGCCGCCTGCGGCCGGGCGGCGCTCTGGCACACGCCGCCACTCTGCCCGGCCGCACCCTTCACCGGGCCAGCAGCCGTGATTCAGCCAGACCCAGATGCAGGTCTACATCCCTGGGTCCGAAGTGGCTGATCGACCAATCCACCAGTCGAACGCCCCAATGAGCCCAATACGCCCGCAGCGTCTCCGGCTCGATCAAGTCCTCAAGAATCTCGTCCAACCGTGCAAGCACGACGGGGTCCGGCGCCTCCCACTCAAGGATGTAGCGCATCTTCACCAGCCCAAAGTGACGATCCCCCCGAGCCGTACTCAGGTCCCAATCGATGACACCAGTCAAAGTGTCGTCATCGTCGAACAGGACGTTCGTGTGATTGAGGTCGGCATGCACGAGATCAGTCCCGTGCATCTCAACATCGCCCACCTCACGCACACAGTCCAGCAACCGGCGACTTCGGGCACTGTGCGTCTCCAGGGGGCCCCAGCCCCGCTCATGGCGAAGCAGCAGCATTGGCGCCGGCACATCGGGGCGATCAGCAAGCAGGTCAGCAAACTGCTCGTTCACCTCGATCATCGTCTCCAGCCTTGCCACGTCCAGACGCTTCACTTCGCCCGGCACACGTTCCTGCACGACTACCCGGCGCTCGGCCAGCGGCACAACCAGCTGATACTCAGGCACCGAGATTCCGCGTGATCGCGCCAGGATCATCAGTTCAGCCTGCAGTTGGAGCGCTGCCACTGGGGCGATCGACGGCGTCACTACACCCTCTCGACCATCCGGCCACCGCACGAACACCGCACCGCCAGTTCCGCCATGAGCCGCGATGCCTCGCAGAACAAGATCGGCGCCCGTCGCCGCATTGACCTCATCAACCAGAGCCACCGCATCAGCTACAGCCAGCATGAGCATCTTCCTACCGCACGGCACCGACAGCCGATCAGGTTCGGTGTGAAGGGCCTCGTCCCCCTCGTAGGACCAGTGGCCTCCACTCCACGCGTCAAGGGCCACAGACGAGTTTCCGTCCCAGCTCCGAGTTGGCACGCCGGCCGAGAGGATGATGCTGTAGAGCCGGGACGGAAACTCGTCTGCTCTTACCCTTGACGCACTCCGTTCCAGCCAAAATCGGGCGCCTACGAGGGGGACGGGGCCGCTCTGACCAGGCGAGGGCGACCGAGAGCCCTGAGCCAGAGCCAATCTCTGATTCGGGGGCTCAGCTGGTGAATCGGCCGATTTGCTCACGGATTTGCTAACACGGCACCCCGGCAAGGCCCTCGCCCTGGTCGTCGTCGAGAGCGTCATCATCAGCATCGACCGCATCCGCGAACCTGTCCGCGACACCGTCAGTCCGCCGCCGGATGACGTGTGCATACACCCGAGGCGTGATCGACGCATCAGCGTGGCCAAGCCGATCCGAGACGCCCAGGGCAAGCGACCAGTCAAAGCCGTTCTTCCAGTCGGAAGTCCGCCCCGGGCCACTCGACGGCCAACTTGCGCACAATCGCAGGAAATCCTGGTAATGCCAACGGGCTACTGATCAGCCCCGCATGATGTATCCATGCCAATTGAAGATGCCGCCCGGTCAGCGCAAGTTTCAGACCGAGTTCACGCTCGTGATCGTCGTAACGGGCGACTACCTCCTTCGCGCAAAGGACCTAGAGAAGGTCCCCGTTGAGGTGTTGGACGACAGGGACAATGCTTGCCATCTGTACATGATCACACGGGCGCCGCGGCTCTCGATCGATCCTGCATCGGTCAAGATCACGGACTCGACGGTCTCGGGCACGGTTCGCGTGCACCGTCAAGATTCGTTCGAGGAGTACTCCTTCAGCAATCCTCATCAGCTCGGCCCTCTGCCTCTGGTATGGACTAGTGAGTGGCCGTACGACAAGTTTGCGATCAAGAACGCCGCAGGGAAGTCCGTCTTCGCCGGAGCGGTCGCCATTCTCGGGTCAGTCTGCCAAGAATGGCCTCACGGCGTTAATCGCCAGGAGATTCTGTACGTCGGCCAGGCATTCGGCAGCAACGGGGAGCGGACGGCCTTCGACCGACTCAAGAGCCACGAGACATTGCAACAGATTTTAAGCAAGCAAGCACCGGACACTGAGGTATGGCTAACTGCCGCAAGTATCGGAGAAATTCAGGTCATCCAAGAGATTGCTCCTACGACCGGCAGGGCGACGGACAGCGAGGACACAGAGCACGTTGCGAAGGTGATCGAGCGTCTGACGATGGCAGGATTCGAGGACCGCGAGGCGGTTGCACTCGCCGAAGCCGGTCTGATTCGTGCGTGGCAGCCCGAGTACAACGACCGGCTCAAGCACACGTTTCCTGACCGCAAGCATGTCGCGCTCGCAACCGCTCGCGATCTTGACATTCATGGCCTTGTAATCCAGTGGCATTCGACGGATCCAACGGCCGAGTACTGGGCAGGCAACAAGAATTTGAGCCGTTTCGACTTCTACGGGTACGAGGTTCACCACGACCCGGACCGCGCCGAGTCACTTGTGCTCCAAGCCTCGGAGCGCCCCTTGCTGTCCACCGCACTCCACCTGGACGATGAGCCACTGGCAGTAACGCCCGATATGTCGAATTGACCTCTCTTAGATCAAGGGCGCCGGCTCCGCCGGCACCGGCGGCCGGGCGGCGCTCTGGCACGCCGCCACTCTGCCCGGCCGCCCGTTCGGCCTAACCGCTCTTACGCCACACCGAGACACAGTCCTTGCTCTCCGCCGTGAACCGAGATCGATCCCAGTCAGCGAATCGATCCACCAGCTCAAGTCCCGCCATCTTGGCCATGACGTCCATTTCAGATGGCCACATGTATCGATGCTGGGTGCCCCGTTTTCCGATCACGTCGTCGCCCTCCAAACGGAAATGGTGCGACACCACACGCTGAGCGACCAGGTCATAGCTGTCGATGATCCACATCGTGTCGGTGACCGTGTCAGCAATCAGCGTCTGCCCAAGGGGAAGCTCGCGCAGCTGCGGCACCCACAGACGGATCACGAGGTGACCGCCTGGGCGAAGGTGACGAGCAGCATTCTGGAAACAGGCAATCTGCTCATCCTGGTACGTAAGACACGAGATCGCGTTCGCGATGATGTAAACGAGCGCATAGTCACGACCCGGCGCGTCAGCACTCGCCATGCTTCCAATGGTCGCAGGCAACTCCTCAGCGGACACGGTGGCGTGCAGGACGCCGACCATGCCCGGAGAGACGTCGATCCCCGCCATAGTGACGCCGCGACGGCACAAGGGCACAGCGATCCTCCCGTACCGATACCGAACTCAAGCGCCGACCCGTCAGCGGCCAGTCCAGCCAGGAAATCAAGCATGGGCGCCGTCTCATCAGTCTCGACGGCTGCGCTTGGATCCCAACTCAGCGCGTCGTTGTCCCAGAACCTGCGCTGCTCTGCGCTGGAGTCCATTGGTGAGGAACCTTCCATTCGATTGGCGTCGTAGGGGCGATAGTTGCAGTCGGTGTCAGCCACCGCCACTTCTTTTGTGCCGAGCCTTCCGCCCCCCCAACCAACGGAAGGCAGATCGCCTTGATCGAGTCTGTCTTGACGTCGCGGTGCCCCGTCACCCTCGTAGGACCAGTGTTTGGCCTCCACTCCGCCCGTCAAGGGCCACAGACGAGTTTCTGCCCCGGCTCACAGTGAGGGTGCAACCGCCCGATGTTTGCCCAGAGCGCCGGGGCAGAAACTCGTCTGCTCTTACCCTTGACGCGCTCCGTTCCAGCCAAAACGGGCGCCTACGAGGGGGACGGGGCAGGTGTGGTGACAGTCCTGGTCATCAGCGCCAGGTGTGACGAAGTGTGACATCGGTCCAGATCGTGCACGGACGAACCCGCTCATGTGGGGGCTGGCCGGCAGCTCGGCGACGGCCTGGCCCACGCACAAGATCAGCTTCGGGACGAAGAAGTCGCAGGTTCAAATCCTGTCACCCCGACCAGCGGAACGGCCTCCTGACCAGCAATGGGCAGTGGGCCGATCGCTTTCCATCTTGAGGTCTCAGCAGCGGTGAGTGACTAACTGCGTGACTACGCCTCCCGCCGTGTCCGGCTTGAAGACACCATTGATCATCAGGGCACCAGTCTGAATCTCGGTCACCGTCGTGCCACTCTGTCCGACCAGCATCGAGATGGTTTCTATCGCCGCCGCCGCATACGGCCGACGATCACTCCGCCTGGACTGCATGCGCGACAACACCCGCCTGCACGACTACTACCGCAAACTCGGCTTCACCCTCGTCCGGATGGTCGAGCATCCGACCCGGAAGTCCGGCGCACTCTTCCAGCAGCCCGTCGATAACCTGCTCCCGCCGCCGTGGGACGACCAGTCTGGCCCTGTGCCCGCCGACTTGCTGGATTGACCTCTACTAGATCAAGGCGCGCTGGCTCCGCCGTCGCGGCGGCGCGTGTCCTCACTTCGCTGCGGGCCGCACCGCACCTCAACAGTGCCACCGCCTTCATCACGCCCGGTCTTTCGGCAGGGCGTCGCCCGTTCCCGGTGCCCAGGGCTCTGGCCGCACGTTCTCCGGCAGCTTGATCGCCGATCGCACGCCCCGGTTCCACAAGGGTTCATCGTGAAATCGCGGGATCACGTGCAGGTGTGCATGAAGCTGGCCGCCTTGCGCGTTCCAGCCGATGGTGTAGCCATCCGGTGCGAGACGCTGGTGAAGGGCGGATCGTGCCTTGATCAACAGATCTTGAGTTGCGGCCCACTCTGCGACGGACAGCTCGAACGGACCATTGCGGTGCACGATCGGAACGATTGCGCCCGAACCGGGGAGCACATCCGGCGGCAAATCGGCAGCCGCCCTCATCTCCGGATCCCAGGATGCGAAGAAGATGCAGTCGTCGTTCTCGATGCAGACGTCCGCTCTGCGCATCAATTCGCGATCGCAGAAGACACATCCTGATTCGCTCATGCCTTACACACCCAACCTCAACGTCACAGGGGCAACCACTATGGCTCTGCGCGGGCCGCCGTCCCCTCTCCGGACCAGTCTCCGGTCTCCGGTCCGCGCGTCAAGGGCGTTGCGCGTCCTGCGGATTTCACCCTTGACACACGGCCCGGAGCCCTACGATTGGCGCCTACGAGGGGACGCGGCTGGTGTGGGCCGTGATCTCGGGTGAGTGACCAAGTGAGTGACAACGACGCCGAACACAGTGGGATATCGGCACCCTGGGCCGAGCGACCGACAACCGGCAAGATCATTTGGAGAGCCTGTCCGATGTGCTTCTGCACGATGGTTCTGCACGGGATTGCGGATGGCGTGTCGAGGTCGGGGCAGAATCGACCGTTTTCGCACGCCCGCCTGGTGGCGTCCCCGGTTTCAGTCCACCTCCTTCTGTGGTGTCGACTGGTCGCGTCGCCAAGCTGCTCGCCGGCGGAGACGTCGACGCGGCCAAGTGAGGAAGAACAGGAGAGCGTTGGCGGGCAGCATCTGAAGGGGGTCCACTCGAAGGAGTGGGTCCAGCGGGACTTCGCGGGGTCGGTGATCGCCAGGGTCGGTGAAGTCGGTCATGTATCCCTTTCCGCACGAGCTGCGCGGAAGTGAACCGTTGCTCCGAGACAAAGGAACCCCGGAGCACGTCACAGCCACGCGACTCGCGAGAGTCGCTGTGGTCGAGTGCTCCGGGGTGTCCCCAGATCTGACCTTGAATCTGCAAAATAGCAGGGGATCAACCGCTCCACCAAGGGCAACTTTTTGGCCAGGAGAAACCTGCAATCCTGGCGCGATCGACAGCCTGACGGGGGTAGGCCCGATCCGGGGGCGCCCCGGTACCGACCCATGACTTTTCGCAGCTTGGATTCTCGGTGATGAGTTCCGGCGGGGTCGACGAAGCCCCAGCGACAGCTGGCCCATCGGCGTCGCCGATAACGACCGTTTCTGACCTATGTCCCTCCGCCCCGCCCGGCAGGTGTGAGAGTTAGGCCGTGGCGAAGCCGGGCTCCCAGTAGGAACGACAGCGGGACAACGACGAACGAGGCAAGGAACGAAGTGATCGAATTTCCCCTTGACCCGGCTGCCGAGCGGGTGCTCGATGAGGTGACCGGCAACGACTCGGTGATCGTCGAACGCCTCCGAACCAGGCTGAAGGTGGAGCGCGCCGGAATGGTTGCGGATCTGGTGTCCAGGTTGGACCTTCCCACGAGTCCGATCTCGATCGACCGAGCGGTGCTGTTGGAGCAAGCCAACCGGGAGTCGGAACTTTACGGCGACATCATGGTGCGGTGCGAGCATCTCCTCCTGGGGTGGCTTCGCAGCCTCAGTGACAGCGACGCGGGCAGTAACTTGGCGACCGCGCGGGCGGAGTTTCAACTCCTGCGTGCCGATTGGGCATTCGCGCAGTATGAAAAGCTCACTCCTTTTGTGTCCACCGGCGACGCCAGCCAGCCGGTTGTGGTGCTCGTCGCCGGAGTCCCTGGCACCGGTAAGAGCACGGTGGCGGAGATGCTCGGCCGCACGCTGAGCGCGCCGGTGTTCTCCATGGATTGGCAGCTTGGTGCGCTGATGGTGTTCGGGGTCCGCCGCCCTGACAACAGCGCCCCCCTGACCGAGATGATGTTGACCGCTGCCATGGCCCGTCAGCTGCACCTGGGGATGAGCGCGATTATCGACGCGACCGGGCACTCCCAGCGTGAGCGTGGTCGGTGGCAGGCGCTCACCGAGCGGCTGGGCGGGCGGTTCATCGGGGTGGAGTGCGTTTGCTCGGACCAACAAGTGCAGCGAAGCCGTGTGGAAGGCAGGTCCAGGGGCATTCCCTGCTGGCCTGCGACGGTCTCGTGGGAGCACGTCAACCGGATGAAGGAGCTGTGGGAGCCGTGGGAGGAGCCGCACCTGGTGCTGGACTCGGCGATCGACTCGCCCGAGATGAACCTGCGCCGCGTGCTGGACCTGATACCGGCGACGAAGGTAAGCAACAGTCGACGGGTTCCCGAGTCGTAGGTCTCCGTCGACCGATCCTGCCCGGCTCGGTCACGAGGCCGGCACCGCCGGCCGGTCCGGCCGGTTCGCCGGCGCGTCGGCTCCAGCTGGCCGCCGACGGTCACCGTTAACGACCGTTATCTGGAGCCAGTTCGGCGAGGACTGTCTTCGATGTTGAGCACGATGGGTTGAGCTCCGCGGCTCTGCCTGGTGGACGTGGTTATCTGCCGCTGTCCATCACGCGGATCTTCCGGAGGAGCAATGCTTGTTCAGCGGGTGCTGTCGCCCGTCGCGCGGCGCGAGTCGTGGACGGTGCTTGGCGATGACGGCCCGGTGGTGCCGATCGAGCGGTATTTGCCTTACCTAACCGATATCGAACGGTCCCCGAACACGGTCAAGGCCTACGCGCACGATCTGAAGGACTGGTTCGTGTTGCTCGCCGCGCGGAGCTTGGACTGGCGGGAGGTGCGACTGGAGGACGTGGCCGGGTTCATTGCCTGGCTGCGGCTTCCCCCGGCCGCCCGTGGCGAGACGGTGGGGGTGCTGCCGTCCGTGGGGCACCACTGCGGTGAGTCCACGGTCAATCGCAAGCTCTCGGCCAGGATCTTCGCCAGCGACCCATAGGTGGTTGTCGTGGAAGAGCCAGCGCAACTCGTGAACGGACGTGCCCAACGCCTGTCCCCACGTTTGCGGCTGTTCGGCTCGGATACGGTGCTGTCATCGGTCAAGGACGTCAGATGCAGCGGCCGGGTCGAGGACCCCATCGGCGATTCCAAAATGTCGCTCGGTCACCAGCACAGCGACATCGGGAAGATCGGCAGCCAACGCTGCCGAGTCGCAGGCGTCCCCACTGCTCCGCCCCTTCGCTTGTCGAGCCAGCGTGGACGTCGCCGAGCTGTTCGGATCCAGTAGCCAGGCGACGCCGGAGAGATCTGGCGGGAGAAAGAGGCTGCGCGAGTGCCGCGCGCCGACTTCGCCGCGGTATGGCGTAGAGCCGAGCGACTAGCTCGCTCCGACAAGTATGCGGTCGGCGTAGCGGGGGCATGCCGCTGGATCGCCTGCACGACGCAGGTCTTCAACGGGCAACGAGGCCCAGGGCGGCACCATCACCCACACGACGCGACGAGCTCACGAGGAATTGCTCGAACGGGAGTTCCAGGCGGCCGAGCGGAGGGCCATCCGACTGCAGGGTGCCGACGACGCGGATCGGTTCTTCACTGAGGGCGCGACAGCCACACTCCGCTGGGCCTGGAAGGGTGTCGGCGACCCGCCGCTGCGTCACGCCGTCGATCGATGAGTTGTCGGCCCGCGCCAACTGGGCCTCAAGGGCTCTCGGTCGCCCCGCTAGTGAGCACGAGTTGTGAGCAGGATGTGCAGGGCTGCCGCATTTACGCGACCGAAACTATTGCGTTCTCCCTAGTCAGAAGTACTTACCAGCTCCCCGGGAAGGAGTCGAACCTTCGTCGCTGATCCTGATTCAAAGGCACGCTCTCACCCTCGCCTGAGCGTGAACGAGTGCCACTGAGTGGCGCCGAAATTGCCTGCGTTGGTGTGTCCGCCTGTGTGCCACGAGGCACGCCCGTGGATAGCCCGCACTGCCGAGCCAAAGGTTCGTGGCCTGCGCGAGACCCCGGCTGGAGCAAATGGGTGTGCTGGCTGGGTGCGTGATCCTGCTCCAGATGGCTCACGGGGCCCACCGGTGTGTCCACAGACGCCCGGCACAGATGGCCGGACAGTTTGCCGGACTCGGGTGTGCGACGCGATTGCTAGAGCACGGGGGCGCTTGGTCGGGTCCGAGCGCGATCTGTCGCTGGCGCATTGCAAATTAATCTACTTCGCCGTTGTCCAGGTCTTCAGCCCGTGCTTCCTCAATTAGGTAACGCATCCGATGGGGATTGTCCAGTTCTCGCTGTCGTTCCAGAGGCTCCACCAACGCAGCGGTGCGGGCTTCCAGGACATCTGCTGGCAGCACATTTCTGCGGTATCGATCCAAATCCTCCGTGTGCTGCTCCGCGAGATCTTCGAGTTCAGCCGCCAACAACCGAGCTTGGCCGCGGAGCGGGTGGCCGAGGGGGTAAGCGTCGCAGAGCCGGTCAACCCGCTCTCTCAGTTCCACGATCATGCTGTTGGCACGACCACCGGCAGTGGAGGCCGGCAGTTCCTGTTGCTCACGTAGTGCTCCCCACAAGATCGGCACGCCCAAAGATATGGCTATCGCTATGAGCCTCGCGTGGGAGGCCGTCGATTTCGACAACGGCCAGGTGCACGTTCACGCGTCAAGAGTGAAGACGGGGCGTAAGAACTTCACCGAGCGGGGGAAGGCGAAGGCCAACAACTCGGTGCGGTGGGTGCCGGTCGAAGCGCTCACCCCCGGGACCGTCGGCGCGCTCAGAGCGCTCTGGATGGTTCAAGGGCGACCCGATGGCGATTCTCTGGTCATACGCGATGCCGTCGCCGATCTGGTCCATCCGGATGCGTTCAGCGCTCGCTTCGACAGCTCGTCGCCGCTGCAGGCCTCCCCCACCTCACCGAGATCCACCACATCCGGCACAGCCTGGCGCGATCACTGCATGAGGCGAACTTCAAGCCAATCGAAGGGGCGTCCGTCCTAGGCCACTCGCTGGCCACACATCTACAGCACTACCTCCCGACGGGAGACGAGTACGTGAGAGGAGCCGAGGAACGGACGCGCGCGCTGTTCGCGGACGCCAGCTAACCCCGAAGTGCGCGCGGCAACGAACAGCCCGAGGTCGATGACCTCGGGCCGTTTCGTCTTCTGGAGCTGCTGCCCGGGGCATTCGGGACCATCATCGGCCCGCAGGGCCTCGACGCTGATCCAGCCGGTGATCCAGGCGATGAGCTTCGGTCTGGACGCGCGAAGCATGGGCGCGCGGCCAGTACTGATTCACCCGGCGATGCCGGAGTTGATCGAGAACGCGCTGCTGAACCTGCCGCTCGACTGACCGTTCCGTCACGTTCGACAAGATCGCCGATCGCGTGTTATATGGCAATCGTGCGCGCACTTTTCGTGACCTCCCCCGGTCTTGGCCATGTGTTCCCGACGATCTCCCTAGCACACGCGCTGCGTGCCGCCGGCCACGAGGTGCTGATGGCGACCGCGGGCGGCAAGGAGGCCGCGAACGCCGGCCTGCATGTCGTGGACACCGCGCCGGGTGTCGACATCGGCGCGGTGTTCCAGCAGGCGGCCAGCGAGCAACCCGAGGAGTTCGACTTACGCACGGACGCCGGCACCGAGAAGGGGTTGGAGTTCGTCGGCGCGATCTTCGCCAAGTTGTCCGGCGTGTCGGTGGACCTGACCGTGTCGGCGGCCGAATCGTGGCGGCCGGACGTGGTCGTGTACTCGTCGATGGAGGGCACCGGGCCGCTGGTCGCCGCGAAGCTCGGCGTGCCGGCCGTGTCGCACGGCTTCGGGTTCGCCGACGAGGCGCCGATGACCGAGGCGATCTTCAAGAAGATGGTCGAGGAACGCGAACGGCATGGCGTGCAAGGGTTTCCCGAGGTGCGCGAGTCGATCGACGTGGCGCCGCCGAGCATGGTCGACCGGCCGGTGCGCGGCTGGCCGATGCGGTACGTGCCGTTCAACGGAGGCGGCGTGCTGCCCGAGTGGGTGCTCGAACGGCCCGCGCGCCCGCGCGTCGCGGTGACACTCGGCACGGTGCTGACCCAGGTCGGCGCGCTCATGTCGTTGACCAAACTCGTCGACGTGGCACGGCATCTGGACGCCGAGTTCGTACTCGCCCTCGGCGACGCGGACCCGTCGCCACTGGGAGAACTGCCGGACAACGTGCGGGCGGCCGGGTGGGTGCCGCTGTCCGCGCTGCTGCCGACCTGCGCGGCGCTGGTGCACCACGGCGGGGCCGGCTCGACGCTGACCGCGATCGACGCCGGAGTCACGCAGCTCGTGCTGCCGCACGGCGCCGACCAGTACGTGAACGCGGACGCCGTGGCGCGGCGCGGGCTCGGTCTGCGTTCGGAGCCGGATCAGGTGGACGCGGAGCTGATCGACCGCCTGCTCACCGACCCGGGGCTGGGCCGGGCCGCCTCCGAGGTGGCCGACGAGATCGCGACGCTGCCGACGCCCGCCGACCTCGTGCCGAAAATCGCCGGCCTCGCCTGAACTTTGCCAGGGGTGCACACCGTGGCGTGCACTAATCCCTTGGGCTGACTTTTGCCCGGGCTGCTGCCGGACACTCGGGACCATTTCGGGGCCATTGTGTGCCATCCCCGTGTGCCACACCGAAGGTCGAAGCCGCTGTTGATCTGCCAGGGTGCACGTTCCACCTAGTCAACTGGCTTTTCTGGCTCCCCGGGAAGGAGTCGAACCTTCGTCGCTGATCCTGATTCAAAGTCAGGCGGGCCCTGCCGGCAGACCAACCGGGGAACGGCCGATCGCTCGGCCAGGGACAAGAGTACGCAAGCGGTCGGCGCGGCGCACGTCGGTTCCGTCCGACGCGCCGCGCCGGCCGCAGCGAGGCTGGGCCGGGGCCAGCGTCAGCCCCTGATCAGGGACGACACCGACCCCGGCCGTAATCGGGGTCAGCCGATGGTGACCTTCAGCCGGTGCGAGAGCGGGGCCTTGCCGGCCAGCAGTGCGCCGTCGGCGAGCGGGGCGGTGTTGCCCTGGCCGCCCGGTTGGAGCACGCCGTTGACCCGGAGGGTGTAGTTGGCGTTCTTGTTGGCCAGCTCCTGCGGATCGTCGACGGTGACGATGACGCCGATCCGATCCACCCGGCCGAGCAAGCGGCGCAGCTGGCTCTGGTTCAGCGATGCCTTGTGCGCCTTGGTCAGCGCCACGTCGGCGTACCGGATGGTCTTGCCGTCCAGTGTCCAGCCGACCAGTTGGACCCGCCAGTCAGCGACGGTCATCGGGCTGACCTGGCTGGCCGACCGGCCACCGGTCAGGCTGCTGCCGTCGGTGATCACCGTGCCGTCCAGCGCGACGTCGCGGATCCACCAACCCGACGGAGCGCCGCTGCCGTTGCCGTTGGCGGCGCCGTCGGTCAGGTACCGGAAGGAGACCAGCACGTCCTGCCCGGCGTAATCGGACAGGTCGTAGCTCTGCGGCTGGTAGCCGTCGCTGACGCCGGTCAGCCCGGGCAGCTGGGCGACGATCGCCGGGTCGGCGCCGTCGGCGTGCTCGGAGGTGGTGTTGTCGTTGCCGATCGTGCGGTAGGTCTTGCCGCCGTCGGTCGACACCTGGACCAGGCCGAAGTCCCAGTTGGCCTCGATGTCGTACCGGCTGGAGAAGGTCAGCTCGCCGCCGCCGGCCGGCACCGACGCGGGATAGACGATGGTCCGGTCGAGCCGATCACCCTCGCCGGTCCAGAGCGCGTCGTCGTTGATCACCCACTCCAGCGGGTCCGGCGCATAGCTGGCCGCGCCGGCGAAGTTGAGTGAGCGGGCGGAACTGCCGGTCACCGGACGGCCGGCGATCGCCAGCACATAGTCGGATCCGTTGGCGGGAGCGCCCGGAGAGTCGAAGGAGCCGGTCCAGGCCCAGTCGATCGCCGAGCTGAGCTCCTTGGCGGTGAACCGGCTCTTCTCGTCCCGGCTCAGCCCGCGGGCACCCTGGTCGGCCAGCCGGTCGATCGCCATCTGCGCGGCCCAGTCGTGCACCACGTGGGCCGTCTTCAGGCCCGGCGCATGATCATCCAGGTAGGTCTGCAGCGACGGCAGGCCCGCCGCGTCATCGTTGTGCAGGAAGGTGATCACGTCCCGGCCGAACTGGTTGGCCAGGTAGGTGACGAAGCTGTACGCGGCGCCGTAGTCGGCGAGGCCCTCATTGGGTTGATCACCCCACCGGGTCAGCGAGTTCTCCGCACCGCAGTACGGGAACGCGGCAGAGCCACGGAACCCTTGGAAGCAGGCGATGTGGCCGTCGGCGCCCAGTTGACCGTACGGAATCGTGGTGTCGGCATAACCGACCACCGTCTGGGCGTAGTCGGACAAGCCCTCGTTCAGCCACGTGTTCTCACCCGGGCCGGCGTAGTACTCCAACAGGTGCTGGTACTCGTGGGCGAAGGTGCCCTCGTAGAGGTGCGGGTATCCGGGCTGCTGCGGACTGCACAGCCCGTCCGGCGTCTCGTTCGGCGGGTTGGCGCCGGTGCGGTGCAGCCAGTCGTAGGAGTCAATCGTCATCACGTTCCGGTCGAAACCCTCGTTGTACAAGGGCGAGAAGAAGCCCGCGATGTAGGTCGACCCTTCCGGACTGGTCGGCGCGTAGAAGTTCGCGTCGCGGACGTTGCTGACCAGCACGACAGTCTTGTCGCCGTCGCCCTTGAAGTAGTCGGGGTCGCCGCCGCCGATCAGCTGCCACAGCGGAGCGCCGAAGCCGACGTCGATCGACTGGGTGCCGTCCCGGTCCGGCGCGACCGAGAACACCGCCGACTCCTTCGGCAGGATGTTGTCGTCGAACTCGGTGATCATGGACTGCACCTGGGCGTCGGTGATCAGGTTGCGGACACCGTCGTTGCGGCAGTCACCGGTCGGGTAGTTCAGGTCGCCCTGGACCCAGATCTCGATCTTGTCGCCGACGCCGCGCAGCGTGTAGCCGGCGGGGCTGTAGCTGTTGTTCAGCCCGAGCACCAGCCAGTTCTTGCTGCCGCCGATCGGCGTACCGGTGCCGCCGTCGCCGGGGGCCGGGGCGGCCCGGCGCTGCGCCGCCGGCGCCTGCTCCTCGAACGCGGCCTGCTCGGCCTTGCTCAGCTCGATCTTGCTGTTCTTGTGCACCTCGGCCGGGACTTCCATCGTGTCCCGGGCCAGCCGTTGGGACGTTCCGGAGCCGGGCTCGGCGCCCGCGGTCGTCGTGGTCAGGCCGATCAGGCCGGTGAGGGAGACGGCGAAGGCGGCGGTAACCGCGGCCGCCGTTCGAGCTCGCGCACGATGCGTCTGTGACACCATGACTGCGTACCTCCTGGGGGTGGATTCCCGGCTAAGCATTCAGCCACGGGGCGGAGTCGGCAGGCGATTCGCCGAAGATCGAAGAATCTCCGGTCAACTGCGGTCCGACTGAGAGATCATCCGGCCGACCAGGCCCCGCAGCCCGGGTCGAACGCAAGGATCTCCGGCGGTTCCGATCGGCTCCCAGAGGGCGGAATGGATTTCTCCAATCGGTGGGGTTTGGGGAGACTAGAGCAATGTCCCCCCGAGCCGCGCCGCGTCGCGCGCGCCGCGTTCGGATGACCGGGGCCGAGCGCCGGGAGCAACTGATCAGGGTCGCCCGTGGACTGTTCGCCGACAAGGGCATCGACGGCACCTCGGTCGAGGAGATCGCGGCCGCGGCGGAGGTCAGCAAACCGGTGCTGTACGAGCACTTCGGCGGCAAGGACGCCCTCTACGCGGTGGTCGTCGACCGCGAGGTGACGACGCTGCTGGACGGGATCGGCGGGGCGCTGACGGCGGGCCGGCCGCGGGAACTGCTGGAGCAGGCGACGCTGGCCTTCCTGGACTACATCGACGAGCACACCGAGGGCTTCCGGATCCTGGCTCGGGGTTCGGCGGCCGGTGAGTACGCGACCCTGCTCGGCGACGTGGCCAGCCGGGTGGACGTGGTGCTCCGGGCCGAATTCGCGCGCCGCGGCTTCGACCCGAAGACCGCCCAGCTGTATGCCCAGGCGCTGGTCGGGATGGTGGCGATGACCGGTCAGTGGTGGTTGGACAACCGCCAGGGCCGCAAGCCCGAGGTGGCCGCACAACTGGTGAATCTGGCCTGGAACGGCCTGCACGGCCTGGAGGCCAAACCCACCCTGGAGAGGCGGCGATGACCAAGATCATCAGCGAACCGGCCGGCAGCCGGCTGGACACCCGGGCGGCGGCGGTCGCGGTCGCCGGCCTGTTCGCCGTGAACGGGATGCTGCTCGGCGGCTACGGCGGCTCGCTGCCGGCCCTGCGCAGCCGGCTGGAGCTGGACTCGACCGGGATCGCGATCATGCTCTTCGTCGCCGGCGGTGCCGCGATCATCACGATGCAGTTGGGCGGTCGGCTGGCCGACCGGTTCAGCGCCCGGCCGGTGGCGCTGTTCGCGCTGCCGATCATCATCGTCGGTTGCCTGCTGGTCGGCTTCGCGCCGGCGTACGGGCTGGCCGTGGCCGGCGCGGTCGTGATCGGCTTCGGCAACGGCGCGATGGATGTCGCGATGAACGCGCTCGGCGTCCAGGTCGAGCGGGCCCGGCGGCAACCGATCATGAGCCGGTTCCACGCCTTCTTCTCGATCGGCAACTTCGTCGGCGCCGGTCTGATCCTGGCGATCTCCGGCGTCTTCGGCCTCGCCGGCGGCGCCGTCGTGCTGCCGCTGATGATCACGATGGCGGTGATCGCAGTCGTCTCGGTGCCGATCCTGGTGCGGCTCACGCCGCGGGCCATGCCGGTGCAGCACACGGTCGACGGGGTCCGGTCCAAGATCCCGGCGATCGCCTGGCTGCTCGGCCTGATGGCGATCGGCTACGGGCTCGCCGAGGGGACCGCCGTCGACTGGGCGTCGATCCACGTCACCGACGTGGCCCGGGTCGACCCGGCGGTCGGTGCCATCGGGTTGATCGCGGTCAGCGCGTTCATGACCCTGATCCGGCTGCTCGGCGACCGGCTGGTGCTGCGCTTCGGCCGCCGGGCCGTGGTCCGGTTCGGCGGGGTCTGCGCCGCGGCCGGCTATCTGATCGTGATCATCGCGACGCCGCTGCCGATCTTGGTGATCGGCTGGGCCCTGGTCGGGTTCGGGGTCGGCATGATCGCTCCCCAGGTGTACGCGGTGGCCGGTCACCTCGGCGGCGGCCGGGTGCTGGCCCTGGTCGTCACCTTCGGGTACGCGACCTTCCTGATGGGGCCGGCGATCACCGGGTTCCTGGTCGGCCACCTCGGCGTCCAGCACGCCATGATCCTGCCGGGCGCCCTCTGCCTGATCATCATCGGGCTGGCTGCCGTGATGCCGAAGACCGACGAGGGCATTCATCCACGTCAAGAGTCTTGACATCTACACTTCTGGAATGGGCCAACCGCTAACGGTCGACGCGGACGAGCCGCGCGACGAGGTCGACGCGGTGGTCCAGGCCTGGCAGCGGGAGCGGCCCGACCTGGACACGGCACCGATGGAGGTGCTGTCCCGGGTCACCCGGCTCGCCCGCCATCTCGATCGACTCCGTCGCTCGGCCTTCGCCGCGCACGGCCTGGAGTCCTGGGAGTTCGACGTGCTGGCCGCGCTCCGCCGCGCCGGCGATCCGTACCGCCTCTCCCCCGGTCAGCTGCTCCGAGAGACCATGGTCACCTCCGGCACGATGACCAACCGGGTGGACCGGCTGGTCACCCGCGGCCTGGCCGGCCGGGAGAGCCATCCCGGTGATCGGCGCGGTGTCCTGGTCACCCTGACCGCCGCCGGCAAGGACGCGGTGGACGCGGCCCTGGCCGACCTGCTGGCCGCCGAGCGCACCATCCTGGCCACCCTGTCGGCCGACCAGCATGATCACCTGGCCAACTCCCTGCGCACCCTCCTGGCCCCCTACCGCACCTGATACGCCGACTTGTCAGAACTGAGGCTTGCTATAGCGATCCTCAGTTCTGACAAGTCGGCCGGGTCGTTCCCTGAGCCTGTCGAAGGGCAAGGCCGATGACGCTGTGGCCCAGTACCCACCGACCTTGCCCTTCGACAAGCTCAGGGGACGTTGTTGAGTTGGAGCTCCGGGAGGATTGGACACCTGGCTCAGGGAGCGATGATCAGCGGAGGGCGCGGATCAGGTCGCCGCGCTCCCGTTCGGTCAAGGTGCCGGCGGCGACATAGCGGTCCAACTCACGGGCTACGGCGGAGCCACTGCTGCGGGCCCCGATCAGCTTGTCGACCACGTCCTGCAGGGTGCAGCCGGTGATCACGAACCGGTTCTTCAGCGGCGTCTCGACGCCGCGGACGGTCACCTTGTCCCGGGTGTCCGGGGTCTCGCACGGCGTGGCCGCCGGGGTGAAGCGACCGTAGTGGATCGGGTTCTCGAAACCTTCGGGCCAGACCAACATCAGCAGGTCGCGGTCGGCCGAGAGCTCCAGCCGGTAGGTGTCCTCGGTCTGCCGCTCGCCGGTCAGGGTGAACGGATCGAGGGCGAAGGTCGACTCGCCGACGCTGGCGTACAGGTAACCGTTCGGGTGGAAGATCAACTCGCCGCGGGAGGCCGCCCGGACCGCGCCGATGCCGTCGAGCGCGACCTTCCGGACCACCTTCCAGGCCACCGGATCGAACTCGAAGACGGTCGAGTCGGCGAGCCCGTACAGCCGACCGTTGTGCGCGGTGAGCGCGTTGATGCTCTCCGCGTCGGCCACCGGCTCGGCCGTCCGCACGGCCAGTCCGGTCGCCGGGTCCCACTGGACCAGCTTCGCCGTGCCCTCGATCGGGTCGGTGCCGGTGCCGCCCTCGGTGCTGCTGCCGGCATAGATCTTGCCGTCCAGGAAGGCGAGCGAGGCCATCGTGTGATCTTGGACGACGTTACGGGTGACCTTGACCTCGTTGCTGGCCAGGTCGACCGTGGCGATCGCGCCGCCGCGCAGCCCGTAGTCCGGCGCGGTCGCGGCGTAGAGCACCCCGTCATGCACCTGCACGTCGAGCGGCCGGATCTGGGCGTCGCTCTCCTTGAGCGTCGCGAAGACCTTCGGATTGTCCGGTCCGGCCGGCTGATCAGGCCGGTATCTGATCAAGGTGCCGTTCGGGTACACGCCGGCATAGATCGTCGTCTCCTGCTCCGGACCCAGGGTCCAGTCCTCGGCCTGGCCGACCCGGGTCACCGGAGTGATCACGCCGGACTCGACGTCCAGCTTGGAGGTGCTGCCGTTGAGGAAGGCGTCGAAGAAGATCTCCGACCCGTCGGCGTTCGGCAGCACGTGCTGCAGGCCGGCCGGAGCGGGCAGGAACGGGTACTGCAGCGAGCCGGCCGTGTCACTGACCGGGTCGTAGCGGAAGCCGCCACCGGAGTAGTTGCCGGCCAGCGCGTGCAGCACCTCATGATCACCTTCGGTGGTCCAGCCGTAGCCGATCAAGGCGCCGCGGGTCGACGGGTGCCTGGTCGTGGTGACCGTGTCGGTGGCCAGGTCGTAGTAGCTGAGGTGCGAGACGGTGCCGACCAACCGGCTGAAGTAGACCTTGCCGTCGCGTGGCTCGGAGACGCCGCGGGCCACCATCGGCAGGCCGACCGCGACCTGACCGGTCGAGGCGTCGGTGACGTCGACCTCGCGGTTGGCGACCGAGTCGAACACCCGCAGGGTGTTGTTGACGTTGGCCAGCACCCGGCCCTGGCCGTAGTCCAGATCGATCACCGACGCGCCGGGGAACGGGGCCGACACCGTGGATTCGGTGAAGGTCTTGGTCGCCAGGTCGAGCTTGAACAGCTTCGGGATCGGCTGGGTGCCGACGAACAGCGCGTTCTGGTCCGGGTCGTAGACGGTCGACTTGAGGTATTTGATCTCGTCGTTGTCGACCGGCTTGCCGTAGTCGGTGAAGCCGCGGTCCGGGTGGTAGGAGAAGACGTGCGCGTTGGGGTAGGTGCCGCCGTAAACGGTGCCGTCCGGCGCGACCGACAGGCCGAAGAGATACGTCTCGCCGGCGACCGGCTGGCCGAGATCGCTCATCTCCTTCGTCGCCGGATCCCAGGCGTAGAGGTGGCCCTGGTAGTAGGTGCCGACGTAGACCACACCGTCCGGACCGACCGCGATCGTCGGGCCACCGGACGCACCCGGCATCGGGTAGTGGCCGAGCACCGTGTTGGTGCCGTTGACCGAGGTGGTGACGTTGAGCTCGGCGTTCTCCCCCATGACCGGCGCGTACGCGACGACAGTGCCGTCCGGCAGCTTGCCGTACGCCCCCTCGACCACGGTCAGCGAGCTGATCGTCGGGCCGAGGTCACGCAGCTCGCCGGCGGGCGGCGCCGGTGTCGCCAGGGCCGCCTTGGACTGTGGTGTGCCGACCGCGGGCAACTGCCCGGCCAATCCGACCACCAGCGAGAGCAGCAGGACGGTGAGCAGAGTTCGACCCCGAGCGCGCATCATTGCCTCATTTCCGGAACGCCTAAATTCGGATTAAGCGTAAGCGATAACTCTCGCCTTGGCGAGAGTCATCGGCTCAGCGGACGGGCCGCCCGGCCGAAACCCGGGGCTGCGATGCTGCTGCCGTGCGCCTCTACCTCTCGTCCTTCCGGATCGGCGATCACCCGGAACGCCTGATCGAGCTGACCGGGACCAACCGTCGTACCGCGCTGAGCGTCAACGCGCTCGATCACCTGCGGCCAGAGCTACGACAGGAGCGGGTCCACACCGAACTGACCGCACTGCGCGAGCTCGGGCTCGACCCGTTCGAGCTCGACCTGCGTCAGTTCGTCGGTGCGCCGGATGCCTTGCAGGCAACGCTGAACGACGTCGGGCTGATCTGGCTGCGCGGCGGCAACGTCTTCGTGCTGCGGCAGCGGCTGGCCGAGACCGGGCTGGATCAGCAACTGATCAACGGCCTGGCGGCGGACCGGTTCGTGGTCGGCGGCTACAGCGCCGGCGTCTGCGTGCTCGGCGGCTCGTTGGCGGGTCTGGAGGAGTGCGATCCGATCAGCGACCTGACCAAGATCGCCCCGGGCTCGGAGCCGATCATGACCGGCCTCGAAGTCTTCGAGACGACCGTCGTGCCGCACCTGGACTCGCCCGAACACCCCGAATCAGCCGTGCTGACCACCGTCGCCGCGAAACTCCGTGCCGAGGGACGGCCGATCACCGAGCTTCGCGACGGTGACGTGCTGCTCGGGTCCGGCACCGAGTGGACGCTGCTGCCGAGGACGCGCCAGGTCTAGGGATACGTACGAGCCCTAGGGATAGAGCCGCGCGACCCTGATCTCGACGGCGACCAGGACGGCCAGCACGATGCCGGCGACCAGTTCCGGCACCGGGGTCGCCGTGCCGGCCAGAGTCAGCGCTGCGGCGCCGAAGAACGGGCCCCAGGTGCGCACCGAGGCGT
Organism: uncultured Actinomycetota bacterium; assembly: GCA_963746025.1. GTDB lineage: Bacteria > Actinomycetota > Actinomycetes > Propionibacteriales > Propionibacteriaceae > Microlunatus. The sequence continues at coordinate 665,574 of CAVUZU010000002.1, read as the reverse complement.
CGTGATGGCGGAGGTGGATCAGCCAGAGCATGATCAACAGCAGCGCCACCGGAACGGTCACGGCGAGACCGGTGACCAGGGCGCTGCCGTGGTGTTCGGAGCCCGACCAGTAGTCCACCCGAGCCGCCAGCCCGGCGCCGATGGCTGCCGCCGCACCGAAGATCAAGTAGTGGCTCCAGCCCCAGACGAAGGCCAGGGTCTGGTTCTTGCGATCGGCCGAGCCCAGGGTGATTCCGGCCGACCGGGAGAAATACAGCCACCAGGCACTGAAGACGATCAAGACCCCGGACGCGGCGACCAGCAGCACCGCCGACGTCCAAAGTTGATCATCGTTCAGGGCGCCCTGGATCGCCAGTGTGGTGGACAGAACGGACTCGCCGAGCACGATGATGAAGAACAGGCCGTACCGCTCGGCGATGTGATGCGGATGCCAGGTGGTCGCCCCGGCCCGCTCGGCGAACAACGGCACGATCAGCTCGAAGATCGCGAACAGCACGAACAGCGGCACCATCAGTCCCGGCATCGCCGCGGAGATCGGCACCAGGGCGATCCAACAGAGTTGGACGATCACGATGCCGATGGCGAAGCGAAGACAGGTCTGCCGACGTTCCGGATCGTGATAGGCGGCCCGGAGCCATTGCGCCACCAGGGCGATGCGCATGATCACGTAGCCGGCCACCCCGAGCACCAGCTTGCCCTCGAACATGTCCGGGATCCCCGCGGCGATCACCAGCGAGCCGACGATCTGCAGGATCGTCAGTAGCCGGTAGATCACGTCGTCGTTGTCGTAGGCGGAGGCGAACCAGGTGAAGTTGAGCCAGGTCAGGAAGATCGCGAAGAAGGCCAGCAGGAAGCCGGTCAGGCCCTGGAGTTCATGGTGATCGGAGAGGTGATGGTGAAACTGCGAGGCGGCCTGGGCGATCGCCACCACGAAACAGAGGTCGGTCAGCAGCTCCAGCGGCGAGGCCGCCCGGTGCGATTCGGCCGGATCCCGCGGCCGCAGGGCTCGGATGATCGGCAGGGCTCCGCGTACGTTCTCCACAGCAAGTCATCGTCCCCTCACCCGCGCGCCGAGACGTCACATCCGCTGCGACACGCCGCAAAATCGGCCGCGGATGTGACGTCTCGGCGAAAATTCGGTGATCCGTCAGATCCGCGGCCGTTTCTGCGGCGTGTCGCCGCGGATGTGACGTTCGGCGGGATCAGGTGACGATGCGGGCGCCGTGCACGGGGCCGACGGCGCGGCGGACGGAGCGGCAGATCCCTTCGGCGCTGAGGGCGACGGACAGCTCGATGGCGGCCGACTCGGAGCCGGCCAGGAACGCGACGGTCGGGCCGGAGCCGGACACCACTGCCCCCAGCGCGCCGAAGTCGAGCCCGGCGTCCAGCACCCGGCGCAGCACCGGCCGCAGGGTCAGCGCGGCCGGCTGCAGATCGTTGTCCAGGGTCTCGCCCAGGGCGGCCGCGTCGCCGGCCCGGAGCGCATTCATCAGGTCGTCGGCGACGGTCGGCTGGGGCGCGCTGCGGCCGCCGAGATCGTCGTAGAGCCGGTACACCTTCGGCGTGGACAGCCCCTCGGTGCCGAAGGCGAGCACCCAGTGGTAACAGCCGCGGGCCAGCGCCGGCACCAGCCGCTCGCCGCGACCGCTGCCGATCGCAGTGCCGCCGACCAGGGCGAACGGGACGTCGCTGCCGAGCTCGGCCGCGATCGCGAGCAGTTCCTCCTGCTCCAGGTCGAGCGCCCACAGCGCGGCACAGGCGACCAGGGCCGCGGCACCGTTGGCCGATCCGCCGGCCAGCCCGCCGGCCACCGGGATCGTCTTCCTGATCGACAGCCGGACGCCCTCGGCCGGCGCGTAGGCCTCGGCCAGCCGGCGTGCCGCGCGGACCGCGAGGTTGGACTCGTCGGTCGGCACCAGCTCGGCGTCCTCGCCGGACACCGTGACGGTGAACTCGCCGGTCGGCGCCGGCTCGGCCACCAGGTCGTCGTACAGCGAGATCGCATGGAAGACCGTGGCCAACGGGTGGAACCCGTCCGGTCGCGGCGGCCCGACCTTCAGCGCGAGATTGATCTTGGCGGGCACGCGGACGCGTACACCGGTCGGGGGCAGAGCAGCAACCACGCTTCGAGGCTAGTGCCCGACACCGGCCAGGCGTCACCCGGCCGGTGCCGGACACTAGTGCCCGTCCGATTCACCCCGACGATCGACCCGCGCCAAGGCCTCCGCGATCCGGGCGAAGTCGGCGATCTCCAGCTGCTCCCCGCGGACCTGCGGATCGACCCCGGCGTCCTCCAGCACGGCGCTGGCAGCGGCCGACGAGCCGACCAGCCCGGCCAACGCCGAGCGCAGCATCTTGCGCCGCTGGGCGAATGCGGTGTCGATCACGGCGAACACGGCGGCCCGGTCGGCGGTGGTCTCGACCGGCGGCCGGCGGTCCAGCGCGACCAGGCCGGAGTCGACGTTGGGCACCGGCCAGAACACGCTCGGTGCCACGCTGCCGACCCGGCGCGAGGCCGCGTACCAGGCCAGCTTCAGCGACGGGATGCCGTACGTCTTGCTGCCCGGACCGGCGACCAGCCGATCGGCCACCTCGGCCTGCACCATCACCAGCCCGTGCCGCCAGCTGTCGAAGGTCGCCAGCAGATGCAGCAGCACCGGCACCGACACGTTGTACGGCAGGTTGGCGACCAGTTTCGTCGGCGGCTCGGGCAGCACATCGACCCGCAGCGCGTCGGCGGTGATCACGGTCAGCGCGTCGGCCCGGCCCGGGGCCAGCCGGGCGACCGTACCCGGCAGGGCGCCGGCCAACAGCGGATCGATCTCGATCGCGATCACCCGCCGGGCCCGGTGCAGCAGGCCCAGGGTCAACGATCCCAGCCCCGGCCCGACCTCGACCACCACGTCGTCCGGCGTCACCTCGGCCAGGCCGACGATCCGCCGGACCGTGTTGGCGTCGGTGACGAAGTTCTGCCCCCGCTGTTTGGTCGGCCGCAGGCCTAGCTCGGCGGCGATCGACCGGATCGCGGTCGGGTCGAGCAGCGGATGATCGTCCCGCTGCCGCTGATCATGCTCGGAGGCCACGGGTGAGGATAACGCGAACCGACCGGTAAGGTGCCGCGGGTAAATCCGTGGGGACAGAGGAATCCGTAGGAACAGGGAGGCGACCACTCAGTGTCCGGCGAATCGTTGACCGAACGCATACTCCAGCTGGGCCTGACGCCCGCCGAGGCCGGCCGGCTGCTCGAGGCCAGCCCGGACCGGCTGCGCGGCGTCGGCGGCGACCCGGCGGAGATCTTCGCCCCGGCCCGGCACAAGGTCGGCATGCTGTTCACCTCCCGGTCCGGCACCACCTTCTTCGTTGACGTGCTCAACCGGTCCGGCGAGTTCGGCGGCATCCGCGAACACCTGAACAGCTACCGGCAGCGCACCGGGGTGAAGAAGTGGAAGTCGGCGTCGATGGCCGACTACCTGACCGAGGCCGTGCGCCGCTACAGCTCGCCGGGCGGCGTGTTCGGCTTCAAGGGCACCGCCGAGGCGCTGCTGCCGCTGGCCCAGGTGGGCGAGCTGCCCGAGAACGCCGGCCAGTGGTCCTGGATCACCGTGCGCCGGCGGGACATCGTGGCGCAGGCGGTCTCGCTTTTCCGGGCCAAGGCAACGGGCGTCTGGCACGCGGTCGGCAAGCTGACCGGCAAACCGCCGATGCCGCCGTACGACTACGCCGGGATCGAGAAGCAGGTCGAGCTGATCCAGCGCAAGCAGGGCCAGATCGAACGCTTCATCGCCCACCACGACCTGACCCCGCTGCGGCTGGTCTACGAGGACTTCAAGGACGACCCGACCGACGCCCTCAAAGCCGTCTTCGACCACGTCGGCCTGATCCCGCCGGCCAACCTGGCCGAGCTCACCGCCGAGGGCGAGTTCCAGGTGATGGCCGACGACCAGAGCCAGCAGTACGCCGACCGCTTCCGGGCCGACCTGGCCGCGGAGCTCAGCTGACCGGAATCCGGTCAGTCAGCGAGCCAGCCGAGCAGTGCGGGCTTGATGGCGAAGCCGAAGAAGTAGTTCCCGGAGGCCGTGTAGTGCCCGTCGTAGTAGCGGTCGACGCCCTCCTCCGGGCTGATCGAGAACGCGGCGTAGTCCGCGACATGCGCCGCGAGGGTGTCGACGTACTCGATCCCTAGGTCGGCCAGCTGGCGGACGAACTCGCTGTCGGGCCGGCCGCGGTCATGACCGGCGTCGACCACGGCCTCGGCCGGATAGCTCAACAGCACCAGCAGCTTCTTTCCCCTGGCGCGCCTGGGCCGCTTGCGGCCGCTCGAGCAGAATGATCGAGGAGCGATAGGCGCATCGGTCGTAGAACTCCCGGACCGATCGCCGACCAACGGTCGCCCGAAATCCTCCGACCTGTCAGACGTGGGTTGTGCCAGGGCACCACTCAGTTCTGACAAGTCGGTGTTGATCATCGCGATCCGGGCCAAGCGCCCGGCAAATCCGTCAGTTATCCGGCTCTTTCTGATCCCTTCGTGGGTCGATGGGCGGGTGGCCGTCGGCTGGGTGTCGGTTCGGCCTGCCGGCCGGAAGACGCATCGAGTGGCGGGCCGGTTGGTGCGGGTCGGGTGATCGCAGCCGGCCGCCGGTGTGTGGGGCCCTCGCTTGCAATCGGTGGCGCCCGGTTCGAGGGTTCGACCCGGTCGGTGCCTGGGAGTCGTTGGGCGGTGTTGTCAGTCGCACGGTTTCGGATCGCCCCCGCGCTTCGGTGGGAGTGGCACGGATCTCCAGCGCGAGCCGGTTGTCGGCCCAGGTTTCGGGGTTCGAGAGGGCGGGTGCTGGCGATTTGGGTCAGAACAGCTGAACGGCAGGTTGTCGTACGGGCCGGCCGGATGACCCGTGGAAGCAGCAGAAGAGCCAGTTATCCACAGATTCCGGGTTCGGCGCTGGCCGGCGGTCGGCTTTCGTCGCACCATCATCGGGTGCCAGCACGGATCCCCCTCGACGCGCTGCTCGCCGACGACGGCGGAGTCATTGCGGTGCGCCGGCATCCGCAGCACCGGCGCAACCTGTATCGGCTGGTCGAGCGCGGGGTGCTGACAGCGATTCTGCCGGGTGTCCTCGCACCCGCTGGATCGGCCGATCGGGCCGACGTCAGGATCCAGGCGCTCGCGCGGTGGGACGACGATGTCGTGCTGACCCGTTGGGCCGCGGCCCGAATGACCTTCTGGCCGGACCTGGAGGTGCCGATGATCAGCGGAGCGCTGCCCCGGCATCGCGTCGTACCGCGAGGATTCGAGGTTGTCGAGGAGACAATTCCGCCCCAGCTGGTGCGGACCGTGCGCGGAGTCCAGGTGACGGCGCCGGCCCTGACCGCACTCGACCTCGCGCTGACCGACCGCGGCGCGGCGATCGAACAGGTGCTGCGGACCGGACTGGTCTCGATCTCGCTACTGGACGAGGTACTCGAGGCGATGCCACGTCGGCGGAACAACGCACTCCGCCGGCGGTGGCTCAGTCGGTCCCGAGGCCGGCCTTGGTCCGCCGCCGAGCGAATTCTGCACGGATTGCTCCGGGCGGCACGGATCGATGGCTGGCTCGGCAACTGTGCGGTACGAGCCGGCGGCACCCGCTACGTCGTTGACATCGTGTTCCTGAACCTCCGCGTCGTGATCGAGGTCGACGGCTACGAGTTCCACCGGGCCGAACGGCAGGAACAGTTTCATCGCGACCGGCGAAAGTGGACCGATCTCGCCACCGCCGGCTGGATCGTCCTGCATTTCACCTGGCCCCAGTTGACCGAGGATCCGGATTGGGTTCTCGAGTCGGTTCGACGGGCGCTCAGGCTGGGCCGGGCGCGTGCCGCGGCATGATCCTCGATTGACACAAATCGGGGGTGCAACGCGGTCCCGGACCGGAATTCTGGATCGCAGCCGCGTTGCACCCCCGATTTGTGACAGTCAGCTCTCGCGGGGGTCGGCCAAGGTGGCCAGCGAGTCGGCGAACGCGCTCATGGTCTGACTCCACAGCACGCCGCCGTAGCTGATCCGGGCGACGCCGAGGTCCGCCAGGGCGTCCAGGGCGGCACCGTGCGGCATCCAGGAGAGGTTGATCAGGCCGGACGTCTCCCGCGCCAGCGCAGTGATCTGATCCGGTTGGTGCAGGGTGATCGGGTAGACGCAGTCGGCACCGGCGGCGAGATAGCGGTGGGCTCGGTCGACGACCTCGGCCAGGTGCTGCTCCTGCGGCGCCGGTCCGGTCTCGCCGCTGTGCAGCCGCGCCACGAACTCGGCGAGATAGTTGTCGATCCGGGCGTTGATCACCAGCGGGTACTGCGCGGCGGCCGCGGCAGAGCGTACGGCGGCGATCCACTCGGCCTGGTCGCCCGGGTCCCGCTGCCGCCGGGTGGCGTGGTCGGTGTCCTCGAGGTTGCAGCCGGCGGCACCGATCCGCCGCAGTTCCGCGACGAAGGTGGCCGCGTCCAGCCCGTAGCCGGCTTCGGCGTCGACCGTCACCGGCGCCTCGACGCCACCGCAGATCCGCCCGGCCGCCGCCAGCATCTCGACGCTCGGAGCGCCCTCGTGGTCGGCGAAGCCGAGGCTGGCCGCGACGCCCATACTGGTCGTGGCCACGACGGGATAGCCGGCCTCGACGACCATCCGGGCGGAAGCGACGTCCCAGGCGTTCGGCAGCACCAGCGGCTCGCCGGGAACGTGCAGCGCCTTGAGCAGTTCGCACTTGCGGTGCAGATCCTTGATCTCTGATTCCATGATCACGCTCTCTGGTTCGGTTCCTGAATGGCGCCGACAACCGACGCCCACCCATACCGACGACTGCGAGCCGGAGTGTGTGACAGACAGGCAGGCACCGAGAAGCCGAGCGAAATCGGCCGGCTGACCGACAATGGCGGCGTGACGATGGTGCCCAGAGTGCTGTTGATCATCGGCGTCGGTGTAGCGGCGATCACCGTGGGCGGCGGGCTGTTCTGGTGGCGGTTCATGAAGGTCGATCAGCCCGCCGAGGACAACGCGCGGTCGGCCTGTGCGGCGCTGGTCCGAGAGGCCGGCGGAGATCCGAGCACCCTGTGCCCGGCCGAGGTGCTGGAGGCCATTCGGTGAACGAATTCCGGTGACGGCCACACGTCACCGACCGCCCTACCAGCGACCGCGGCGGACCTGGTCGGCGACGGGACGGCGGCGGCGCCGGGTGGGTGAGCCGGCGACGCCGGCCGAGGCGGGGTAGCCGAGGCTGATCACGCCGGCGGAGAGCTGGTCGGGCGGCACACCGTAGCGGCTCCGGACCTGGTCCTGCCGCTCCGGCGGGATGCCGAAGAAGCAGCCGCCCAGCCCGGCGTCGACGGCGGCGAGCAGGATGGTCTGCGCGGCCATGCCGGCGTCCACCCACCAGTACGGGGCCGACCAGCGGGCCGGGTCCCGGTCGGTCCAGCCCTTGTCCGGCTCGGCGTAGCGATCCAGGTAGGCCGCCTCGGAGGTCCAGACCAGGATCAGCACCGGAGCCGAGCGCATCCCGGCCAGCCAGGACGATGCCTCGGCCGGGCCCTCGTCGTCATCGCCGGTGGCCGTCCAGAAGGCGGCCACATCGTCGGCCTCGTCCAGCACCACGAAGGACACGCCCTGGGTGAAACCCGCCGTGGGCGAGCGGCGGCCCGCGTCGGTCAGCCGGTCGATCACCTCGGCCGGGACCGGATCGGGTCGGTAGTCGCGGATCATCCGCCGCCGCAGCAGCACGTCCGACAGTTCCATCACGCCGCTCCTGTCTCGGACCGGTACTCGGACCAGTTGCCGCCGAACGCGACGTCGGCGTTCACCGACAGGGCCCGGCACACCTCGGCCAGGTCGCGGCCGAGCACGTCGGCCATTGTCCGCGCCGTGTGCGGGATCAGGTACGAGGCGTTCGGCCGGCCGCGGTACGGCTCCGGGGTCAGATAGGGCGCGTCGGTCTCGACCAGGATCCGGTCCAGCGGCGTGATCGCCAGCGCCTCCCGTAGCGGCGCCGCGTTCTTGAACGTGACCGTACCGGCGAAGGAGAGGTAGCCGCCGCGATCCAGGCAGGCGCGGGCGAAGTCGGCGTCGCCGGAGAAGCAGTGCATCACGATCCGCTCCGGCGACCCCTCGGCGTCGAGCACGTCGAGGATCGGCTGATGCGCCTCGCGATCATGGATCATCAACGCCTTCCCGTGCTGCTTGGCCAGCGCGATGTGCGCCGCGAACGCCTCCCGTTGGATCGCCAGCCCGTCCTCGGACCGGGTCCGGAAGCTGTCCATCCCGGTCTCGCCGACCGCCCGGACCCGTGGATGCGCGGCCAGCCGGGCGATCTCGCCCAGCCCGGCGCCCAGCTCGTAGGTCGTCATCCGGGCCGCGTCGTTGGGATGGATCGCGACCGCCGCGATCACCGACGGAAACTGTTCCGCGGCCTCGACCGCCCACCGCGACCCGGCCACATCGCAGCCCACCTGGACGATCCGGGTCACGCCGGCCGCGGCAGCGAGGGCGATCGCGTCGGCCGGGGCCAGGTCGGTCTTCCCGTCGGCCACGTCGAGGTGGCAGTGACTGTCCACCACCGGGTACGGCAGCGGCTCCGGCGCCGCCGGCCGGTCCAGGTTGCGCCGCTGCCCCTGCTCGGTGGTATCCGTCCGCCGCTCACGCCTGTCCATCCGGCTCCTTCTTCTCGTTCCCTGCGTCCGCCGAAGCAGCCGACTCCTGAGATCTCGCCTCGAGGACGGCCGCGTACAACTCGTTCTTGGCCAGCCCCAGCGCTGCCGCGATCTCCGCCACGGCCGGCTTGAGCTTGGCCCCGCCGGTCATCAGGTCGCGGACCGCGGCCACCGCGTCACCGGTGTCACCCCGGCTCGTCGGCGCCCCGGCGACAACGAGGGTGACCTCGCCGCGGACCCCGGCGGCGGCCCAGTCGGCCAGCTCGGCCAGGGTGCCGCGCCGGACCTCCTCATAGGTCTTGGTCAGCTCGCGGCAGACCACCGCCCGCCGGTCGGCGCCGAGCAGTTCGCTCATCGCGCGCAGCGTCTCCTCGGTCCGGTGCGGCGCCTCGAAGTAGACGGCGGTACGGGGCTCGGCGGTCAGCTCGGCCAGCCGCCGGGCCCGCTCCCCCGCCTTCCGCGGCAGGAAGCCCTCGAAGCAGAACCGGTCGGTCGGCAGCCCGGACAATGCCAGCGCGGTCAGCACCGCCGACGGGCCCGGCACGGCGGTGACCGCGATGCCCTCCTCGGCCGCGGCCGCCACCAGCCGGAACCCCGGATCGGAGATCGACGGCATCCCCGCGTCGCTGACCACGACCACGGTCGCGCCGCCGCGCAGCAACTCCAGCAGTTCCGCGGCCCGGGCCGCCTCGTTGCCGTCGAAGTAGGACAACACCCGGGCCGAGGTCTCGATCCCGAGCCGATCCAGCAGCCGGCGCAACCGCCGGGTGTCCTCCGCCGCGATCACGTCGGCGGCGGCCAACATCTCGCCGACCCGCGGCGAGGCGTCGCCGAGATCACCGATCGGCGTCCCGACCAAGACCACCCGCCCCATGCTTCCTCCGACCTCGAGAACCCGGTTGTGCTACGACCCAACCAGATTCCGACAACTCGGCTACAGGGGAGGGGCACAAGCCGGGTCACTACTATGTCCGGGTGGTCGGTGCCGGTGGGGTGAGTGTGGTCGAGCGATTGCGGGTCAGCATGCCCACCGACCGGGCCTTCGGCTGGGCGATGACGGTGATCATCACGGTGATCGCATTCGTTATCCGGGTGGTCGATCTCGGCTTCCCGAGCAAGATCGTTTTCGACGAGACCTACTACGCCAAGGACGCGTACTCACTGCTCCGCTGGGGGTACGAGCGGAACTGGCCGGACTCGGCGAACGACTCGATCGCCGCCGGAAATCTGCACTCGGTGGTCCAGGGGATGGACGCCTGTGTGAAGGACTGCTCGGCGTTCATCGTGCATCCACAGGTCGGCAAGTGGCTGATCGCGGTCGGCGAGTGGCTGTTCGGGATGAACTCGTTCGGCTGGCGGTTCGCGTCCCTGGTCTTCGGCAGCCTGTTGATCTTCATCATCATCCGGCTGGTCCGCCGGATCTCCCGGTCCACCTTGATCGGCGGACTGGCGGGGTTGTTGCTGACGTTCGACGGACTGGCCTTCGTGATGTCCCGGATCGCCTTGCTGGACATCTTCCTGGCCTTCTTCATCATGGCCGCGATCGCCTGCCTGATCGCCGACCGGGACTGGTTCCGCAACAAGCTGGCCGATCATCTGGTCGGCAATGGCCTGGTCGATCTGAACGGGCAGTTCGGGCCGGCGTTGCTGGTCCGACCCTGGCGGATCGCGGCCGGCGTCTGCTTCGGGCTCGCGATCGGCACCAAGTGGAACGCGCTCTATCCGCTGGCCGCGTTCGCCCTGCTGTCACTGGCCTGGGATGTCAGCGCCCGCCGGGTGGCCGGCGCCGGGCTGCGCTCGACCTGGGCGATCCTGCGCGACGGCGTGCCGGCCTTCGTCTCGCTGGTCGTGCTGAGCGTGATCATCTACGTGGCGACCTGGGCCAGCTGGCTGGCCGGCAGCAAGGGCTACTTGCGCGACTGGGGACAGAACCACCCCGATTCGCTGCAGGTCCGGCTGCTGGGTGATCCGCTGGCCTCGCTGCTCGCGTACAACCGGTCGATGTTGAACTTCCACACCGGCGAGGGCATCGCGGACGCGACCCATCCCTACGACGCGAAACCGTCCGGCTGGCTGATCCTGTCCCGGGTGATCGGCATCGACGCGGTGCTGGACATCCCGGGCGGCAGCGACGGCTGCCCGACCGGGGCGGAGAAGTGCTATCGGGTGATCACCGGGCTCGGCACGCCGGCGCTGTGGTGGGCCGCGGTGATCGCGCTGGTCGCCGCGCTGATCCTCTGGATCGGCGGCCGGGACTGGCGCTTCGGCATCCCCGTCGTCGGCGTGCTCAGCAACTGGCTGCCCTGGTTCCAGTACACCGACCGGCCGCAGTTCCTGTTCTACGCGATCACGATCATCCCGTTCTCGGTGATGGCCGTGGCCCTGGTCCTGGGCCGACTACTCGGTGACGGGTCGGACCTGCGCGAGCCCGATCCCGCAACGGCCGAACCGAGACCCGCCCGCGCCGCTCGAGGACGGCCGGCACACGCCCGCGGCGAACCCTCCCGGGCCCGGTTCGACGTGTTGTCGGCCCGGTTCGACGTGTTCACGGCCGGTCAACTCCCGCTGGATCGCCGGGCGCTGGCCGCGATCGCGATCGGCGTCTTCGTCGCCCTGGTCGGCGCCAACTTCGCCTTCATCTACCCGATCCTGACCGACGCCGTGCTGACCTATCAGCAGTGGCAGGCGCGGATGTGGATCCGCGGCTGGATCTAGCCTCGATCCTTCATGATCTTGGCCTCGCTGCCCGATGTCCGTGACCGGTTAACGCTTTCCAGGCACAGGGCGCGGTTCGGCTGCCGGATCGCTGGTCTGCGGGACCGAAAGACGCACCGCGATCCGGCAGCCGAAACACGGATCGGGGAATCAACCAGCCCCTGATCATGAAAGACCGAGGCTAGTGTCTGCGCCCGGTGGTGCCGGGCCGCAGGCCACCGCTCGACACCACCCTCCTGGTCACAGCCCGATAACGTTCAATCTGCGCCATCGGCGCAAGACCTGTTGCGAGAAGGTGACATCGCGGGGGAGATGCGGCGAAATCGGCGCAACGGGTTTAGAGTCTCGCAGGTGGGAGCTGCGGTGACCGCCGAGGCTCCCGGTGCCCTGGGGAGGACACCCTTGCTGAACGTGGCCGAGTCGCCGACGTCTGCCCGGAAACTGAGGTCCGGGTCCGGGCGCTGTCACGTCGCATTCCGGGCTGCCGACCCAACAGTGTCCTGCGCCCGAGGTCCGTTGCATGAGTCGGTGGGATGAAGTGGTGAGCTGCCAGGCGGAGGAAGAAGGCGTACCGGGTCGTACGTCGACTGACGACAACGCAGCAGATCGCCGCTTCAGCGCGCCGACTCATGTGACGGTCCTCGGGCGCGGGCCGCTAGAGTCCGGTGCCGAGCGGGGCGGGCATTCCGCGGATCCGTTCGACAGGCTGACGCAGCATGGAGGACCACATCGGTGATCAGATATCTGGTTAGGCGCCTTGCGGGCTGGTTGCTGATGATCATCGTCGCGACGAACCTCACCTACTTCCTGGCCAACTTCTATCTGAAGGCGCGATCGAACTACGTCGGCCGGAATCCACCGGTGCCGCAGGACACGGTCGAGCTGCTGCTGAACCAGTACAACCTGAACGACAAGACCAGCATCATCGAACGGTGGTGGACCTGGATCACCGGCGTCGTGACCCGCTGGGACTGGGGCCGCAGCCCGGTCGGTGAGTCGGTCAACGAGCAGATCGCCTTCCGGGTCTGGGTCAGCGCGGAGTTGGTCCTCGGCGCGACGATCCTGATGACCTTGATCGGGATCGGGCTCGGCGTCTACACCGCCTCCCGGCAATACAAGCTGGCCGACCGGATCGGCCAGGGCACCTCGATCATCACGCTGAACATCCCGGTCGTCGTCGCCGCGCTCGGCATCGTGCTGCTGGCGATCCAGTTCAACCAGACCGTCGGCCGGACCGTCTTCTACGTGGTCGGTGCGCAGAGCGACAACATCTCCGGGGTCGGGCCGTTCCTGGTCGACAAGGCCCAACATCTGATCCTGCCGACGCTGGTGCTGGTGATCACCGGTTATGCCGGCACCCACTTCCTGCAGCGATCACTGCTGTTGGACAACATCAACGCCGACTACGTCCGGACCGCGCGGGCCAAGGGGCTGACCAAGGCGCAGGCGGTCCGCCGGCACGCGCTGCGCACCTCGCTGATCCCGGTCGCGACCCAGGTGGCGTTCTCCATCCCGGCCCTGTTCACCGGCGCGATCCTGACCGAGACGATCTTCGCCTGGGAAGGCATGGGGCGCTACTTCGCCAAGACTCTGGCCACCAACGACGTGCACGGCGCCGTCGCCGTGGCGGCGTTCGGCGCGCTGATGACGGCGATCGGCGCGATCCTCTCCGACCTCGCCATCGTCGTCCTGGATCCGAGAGTGCGGGTGAGCTGATCATGTCGTCCGAAGTGATGAACGTGCCGGGCCAGTCGAGTGATCCCGATCATGACCCGACGGTTGAGCTGCTGCAGGGGGCGCAGCCGCGGCGCCGGCTGTCCAAGCGGGCCCTCTATCTGCGCCGCTTCCTGCGCAACCGGCCGGCAGTCGGCGGTGTGATCGTGCTGATCGTGATCATCCTGTTCGCGGTCTTCGGCGGCCTGATCGCCCAGCACGACTACCTGGCGACCGACTTCACCGCGCTCAGCGATGAGCCGGACGCCGAGCACTGGTTCGGCACGAACGGCGCCGGCAACGACATCTACGCCCAGACGGTGCACGGCCTGCAACGATCACTGTTGATCGCGCTGGTGGTCTCGGTCGGCACGACGGTGATCTCCGCCGTCGTCGGTGCCTCGGCGGCCTACTTCGGCGGCCTGTACGAGCGAACCACGCTGACGGTGATCCATTTCCTGATGGTGGTCCCGACCTTCCTGCTGCTGGCGTTGATCTCCAACGCCTCCGGCGGCAACTGGCTGGTGATCGCGATCATCCTGACGCTGACCGGCTGGTTCTTCCAGGCCCGGGTGATCTGGACGATGGCGCTCTCGCTGCGGGAACGGGAGTACGTCGCCGCGGCCCGGTTCATGGGCGTCCGCGGCATCTGGGTCGTCATCCGGCACATCATCCCGAACATCGGCTCGCTGTTGATCATCCAGTTCACCCTGGGCGTCGTCGGCGCCGTGCTGACCGAGACCAGCCTGTCCTTCCTCGGCTTCGGCATCAAGGCGCCGGACGTCTCCCTCGGGGCGTTGATCGGCTCCGGCGCGAACACGATCACCAGTGCTCCCTGGCTGTTCTACTTCCCGGCCACCGCACTGACCCTGCTCACCGTGTCGATGGCACTGGTGGCCGACGGCCTCCGCGACGCCTTCGACCCGTCCTCGACCGCGGGAGGCCAGGCCTGATGCCGTCCAGTGATGCGACTCCGGTGATCACCCCCTCGTCCGGCACAGCCCCTTCGACGGGCTCAGGGAGCGATGGTGCGGACGCACCGCTGCTCGCGGTCCGCGACCTGAAGGTCAGCTTCCCGTCCGAGGCCGGCCGGGTCGATGCCGTCCGCGGCGTCTCCTTCGACCTGCTGCGCGGGCAGACGCTGGGCATCGTCGGTGAGTCCGGCTCGGGCAAGTCGGTCACCTCGCTGGCGATCATGGGCCTGCTGGCCGACACGGCCCGGACCGGCGGCTCGGTCAAGCTGCACGGTCGCGAGCTGCTCACCCTGAACGACAAGCAGCTGTCCGGGATCCGCGGCCGCGAGATGTCGATGATCTTCCAGGATCCGCTGTCCTCACTGACCCCGGTCTACACGGTCGGCGCGCAGCTGGTCGAGGCGATCACCACCCACAACCAGGTGTCCAAGAAGGACGCCTGGGACCGGGCGGTGGATCTGCTCCAACTGGTCGGCATCCCTAATCCGAAGAGCCGGGTCAAGTCCTTCCCGCACGAGTTCTCCGGCGGCATGCGGCAGCGGGTGGTGATCGCGATCGCGATGGCCAACAATCCGAATCTGATCATCGCCGACGAGCCGACCACGGCGCTCGACGTCACCATCCAGGCGCAGATCCTGGACGTGCTGGGGACCGCCCAGGAGGAGACCGGAGCCGCAGTGATCATGATCACCCACGACCTCGGGGTGATCGCCGGCAACGCCGATGACGTGATCGTGATGTATGCCGGCAAGCCGGTCGAGCAGGCGCCGGTGAACGAGCTGTTCTACGAGACCCGGATGCCGTACTCGATCGGGCTGTTGGCGGCGATCCCCCGGGTCGACGTGGCCGAGAAGACTCCGCTGATCCCGGTCAAGGGCAATCCGCCGCTGTTGATCAATCTGCCGCCGGGCTGCCCCTTCGCCCCGCGCTGCCCGATCGCGATCGACGAATGCCGGGACGCCGAGCCGGAGCTGGGCGAAGTGCCGCCGCTCGGCCTGATCGATGCCACGGCGCCGAGCGGCGAGTGGGGCCGGCATCGGGCAGCCTGCATCAGGTCCGGCGAGATCCGGCAGGGCATGATCGACGGCAAACCCGTCTTCCCGGTGCCGGAACTGCCGGAGAGCGAGCTGACCACCACCCCGCGGGATCATCGGCCGGCGATGCTCGCGGTGGAGAACCTGACCAAGACGTTCCCGCTGCTCAAGGGTGCGCTGCTGAAGCGCCGGATCGGCACCGTGTACGCGGTCAACGGGGTCAGCTTCGACATCCGGCAGGGGGAGACGATGGCCGTCGTCGGCGAGTCCGGCTGCGGCAAGACGACCACCCTGCTGGAGATCATGAACCTCAGCCCGCAGGACGGCAGCGACCTCCGGATCGGCGACACGAGCGTCGCCGGGCTCGCCGCCGCCGAAACCCGCAAGCTGCGCCGGGACCTGCAGATCGTGTTCCAGGACCCGATGGGCGCGCTCGATCCGCGGTTCACCGTGTTCGAGGTGATCGCCGAACCGATGAAGGCCCTGCGCTACTCGAACAAGGAGATCAGCAACCGGGTCGCCGAGCTGATGGAGCTGGTCGGCCTCGACCCGGCGCACAGCGACCGGTTCCCGGCGGCGTTCTCCGGCGGTCAGCGGCAGCGGATCGGCATCGCCCGGGCGCTGTCGACCAACCCGAAGCTGATCGTCCTGGACGAGCCGGTCTCGGCGCTGGACGTTTCCATCCAGGCCGGCGTGATCAACCTGTTGGACGAGCTGAAGGTCAAGCTCGGCCTGTCCTATCTGTTCGTCGCCCACGATCTCTCGGTGGTCCGGCACATCGCCGACCGGGTGGGCGTGATGTACCTCGGCAAGTTCGTCGAGTACGGCGACATCGACGCGGTGTTCGACAACCCGCAGCATCCGTACACGCAGGCGCTGTTGTCGGCGATCCCGGTGCCGGATCCGGTGAAGGAGCGGACCCGGGAGCGGATCCTGCTGACCGGCGACCTGCCGAGCCCGATCGACGACTCCCCCGGCTGCCGGTTCGCCACCCGGTGCCAGCTGCGGGTGACGTTGCCGGAGCACCAGCAGCTGCGCTGCGTGTCGGAAACACCCGAACTGACCGGCGTGGTGGGGCAGCACACCAATGCCTGCCACTACCGGTAGGAGGAGATGATAATGCGACAGACGGTATCGGGGGAGTCTCGGATGGGTGACGATTCGACGCGTCACTCAGGCCATCGACGACCCCGGTCCTATTCTGTTCGACGGCATGTCCAGGGGGTTGGATCTGCCGGATCAGCGACCGATCATGCGAAGAATGTGCGCGCGCCTGCGCGTCCAGGAAGGACCATCACCATGGGAATCGGAAGAAAGGCAGCGGTCGCCGCTATCGCGGCGCTCGCACTTTCACTGGCGGCATGCGGTGGCGGGGGAACACCCACGAACCAAGGGCCGACCGTCGGCGCCAGTGAGTTGGCCGCCGAGGCGCAGTACAACCCGCAGCCTCGGGACAACATCAAGGACGGCGGCACCTTCACCACCGATCTGGCGGAGATCTCGCCGCAGTTCAACACGTTCCAGGCCGACGGCACCGCCTACACGCTGTCCGCCTGGCGGATGTACAACCCGGTCATGATCCTGTTCAGCCCGGACGGCGAGTGGTCGGCCAACCCGGACTACCTCACGGACGTGAAGACCGAGGAGAAGGACGGCAATTCGGTCGTCACCTACACGATCAACCCGAAGGCCACCTTCAACGACGGCACGCCGATCGACTGGACCGCCTTCGACGCCACCTGGAAGACCAGCAGCGGCCAGGACGAGAAGTTCCTGGTCAGCTCGACCGACGGATACTCCCAGATCAAGTCGGTCGCCAAGGGCGCCGACGACAAGCAGGCCGTCGTCACCTTCAACGGTGTCTACGCCTGGGTCGGCGGTCTGTTCAACAACATCCTGCACCCGAAGGTCGGCGCGGATCCGGAGGTCTACAACAAGGCCTACGTGAACAACCCGCACGCCGAGTGGGGCGCCGGGCCGTACACGGTGGACAAGTTCGACCAGCAGAACGGCACGATCAGCTTCAAGCACAACGACAAGTGGTGGGGTGATCCGGCCAAGCTGGACACGTTCACCTTCAAGGCACTCGAGGACACGGCCGCGATCAACGCGTTCAAGAACGGCCAGACCGACGCGACCGCGGTCGGCACCAAGGACCTGCTGGCCCAGGTGCAGCCGATGGTCGACCAGGGTCAGGCCGAGATCCGCAAGAGCGCCCGCCCGGCGAACAGCCTGATCGTCTTCAACTCCAAGTCCCCGGGGCTGGAGGACGTGAACGTGCGCAAGGCGATCTTCATGGGGATCGACCGCAAGATCATCGCCGACATCGCGTTCGACGGCCTGGGCTACACGGAGGAGCCGCCCGGCTCGTTCAACCTGTACGCCTTCCAGAAGGGTTACCAGGACAACCTGACCGCGGCCGGCTACAAGTACGACAAGGCCGCCGCCGGCCAGTTGCTCGACCAGGCCGGCTGGGTCCCGGGAGCCGACGGCATCCGGGAGAAGGACGGCAAGAAGCTGAGCATCAGCTACCCGGTGATCGGTGACGATCAGAACATCGCGAACCGGGCCAAGGCGGTCAACTCGATGCTCAAGGAGATCGGTGTCGACATCAAGATCGAGCAGAAAGGGTCGAACGAGTTCAGCAAGGTGTTCACCGGCGGCCAGTTCGGCATGTTCGCGATGGGCTTCTCGTCCTCGGATCCGTTCGGCTTCGCCTACTTCTGCCAGGTCTACTGCTCCAACAGCACGCTGAACGTGTCCAAGACCGGCACCAAGGAGATCGACGCCAAGATCGCCGAGGTGGCCAAGATCGGCGACCCGACGGCGCAGATCGAGGCCGGCAACAAGGTGGAGTCCGAGATCATGGGCGAGACCTGGGGCATCATGCCGGTGTCAAATGGTCCGACCATCCTCGCGGTCAAGAAGGGGCTGGCCAACTTCGGCGCGGACCTCTTCGCGGTCCAGAAGCCGCAGGACATCGGATGGCAGAAGTGATCATCACCGGCTGAATCAGCCGTAACTCCGAAGCGCCGTCCTGAGCTTGTCGAAAGGGGCCGGTGGCGGCAGCGCCACCGGCCCTTTGGCATGCCACCCGACCGTCGGTCGTCTCGGCCCGGGTTCAAATGTTTCAAGATTGTTGAACTTGGGGGTAGAACCTCCACAAATCCTCGCGCTGCGGTTACAGTCATCCCCAGTTCGTGACCTGTCAGGGACCTCGCCGGGGAGGAGGCGGTCCGTGGGGAGATACCTGCTCCGGCGACTGTTGAACTACGTCATCCTGCTCTTCATCGCGGTCACCTTGTCGTACTTCCTGGCGGCGACCGCCCTCAACCCGCGGGCCCTGTACGAGGTGGTGAACCCGCCGATCGATCCGACGGCGATCGAGAACGAGTTGCGGGCCAAGAACCTGAGCGACCAGATCCCGCTGATCCAGCGCTGGTGGACCTGGTTCACCAGCGTGCTGCAGGGCGACTGGGGGATGGCGGCCGGTCCGCGGGGCGGGTTCGTCAACGAGGAGATCGGCCGTCGGATGTGGGTCAGCCTGCGGCTGATCACGATCGGCTCGCTGGTCGGCATGGTCGGCGGCATCGCCCTCGGCGCCTGGACCGCGACCCGGCAGTACAAGGCCGCCGACCGGGCGGCGACCGCGACCTCGCTGTTCTTCCTCTCCATGCCGACGCTGGTGGTGGCCACGGTGCTGTCCATCCTGGCCACGGTCTTCAACCAGACCACCGGCCTGCGGGTGTTCGAGTTCGTCGGTGAGACCGGCGACCACGGCGACTATCCGCTGGCCTGGCTGGCCGACCGGGCGCAGCACCTACTGCTGCCGTCGCTGACCTTGATCATCTTCAGCGTGGCCTCGTTCAGCCGGATCCAACGCAACCTGATGTTGGACGCGCTCAGCGCCGACTTCGTCCGCACCGCGCGCGCCAAAGGTCTGCCGAAACAGAAAGCGATCATGCGCCATGCGCTGCGCACCGCGATGATCCCGACCGCGACCTTCTTCGCCTTCAACGTCGCGACCCTGTTCACCGGTGCGGCATTCCTCGAACTGATCTTCACCTTCAACGGGATGGGGATCTACGCGGTGCAGACGATCCTCGGCAACGACGTGCACGGCACGGTGGCCGTGGTCGCGTTCAGCGGCATCTGCGTGCTGACCGGCGCGATGCTGTCCGACGTCCTGGTGGCCGCCCTCGATCCGCGCGTCCGGGTCGGTTGAGGCCGCCGTGTCGGAACTGACGCCGAAGTCGATCATCGAGCCGATCAGCGACGAGATCGCCGAGCCGGTGCCGGTCCGGACTCGCCGGATGACCCGGGGACAGCTGATCCTGCGCCGCTTCCTGCGCAACCGGACCGCGCTGGCCGGGATCGTGGTCTATCTGATCATCGTCGGCTTCGCCGTGATCGGCCCGCACATCTACTACTGGGACTATGCCGACGTCGACCGGCTGAACTTCCTGAAGGGGCCGAGCTCCAACCACTGGTTCGGCACCACCCAGAGCGGCAACGACGTCTTCGCGCTGACCATGCGCGGGCTGCAGAAGTCGATCATGATCGGTCTGCTGGTGGCGCTGATCTCGACCGCGGTCGCGGCCACCGTCGGCTCCTTCGCCGCCTACTTCGGCGGCTGGTTCGAGCGCGGTGCACTGTGGGTGATCGACCTGTTGCTGGTCATTCCGTCGTTCCTGATCATCGCGATCATCACCCGGGGCGGCCCGCAGGGACCGCAGGCCTGGCTGCTGCTGGTCGTGCTGCTCGCCGCCTTCGCCTGGATCCTCGACGCCCGAGTCGTCCGCAGCCTGTGTCTGACCGTCAAGGAACGGGAGTACGTGCTCGCCGCCAAATTCTCCGGACTGCCCGCGCCGCGGGTGATCATCCGGCACATCATCCCCAACATCTCGTCGCTGCTGATCATCAACGCGACCCTCGGCGTCGGGTCGGCGATCCTGGCCGAGACCGGGCTCTCCTTCTTCGGCTTCGGCGTCCAGCCGCCGGACACCTCACTCGGCACGCTGATCGGCCAGGGCCAGCGGATGGCCACCACCTTCCCGTGGATCTTCGCCTTCCCGGCCGTGATCCTGGTGGTGATGGTGATGAGCATCAACGCCATCGGCGACGGGCTGCGGGACGCACTCGACCCCAACTCCTCCGCCGGCGGTCGGGCATGATCACTGACCGCGGGCAATGCCTGGCGATAGGGCCCCGATGAGTGCGCTGCAGGCCGACCCGGCGGTCGGCACCGTGCTGTCGGTCCGGGACCTCGAGGTGACGTTTCCCAACGAGGCCGGGCCGGTCCGGGCGGTCCGTGGGCTGAGCTTCGACCTCAATCCCGGCGAGACGATGGCCATCGTCGGCGAGTCGGGCTCCGGCAAGTCGGCCAGCTCGATGGCGATCATGGGCCTGCATCCGGAGAACACCCGGATCTCCGGATCGGTCCGGCTGCACGGCCAGGAGTTGCTCGGTCGCAGCGACGCGCACCTGTCCAAGCTGCGCGGCGACAAGATCTCGATGATCTTCCAGGACCCGCTGTCCGCACTCACCCCGGTCTACTCGATCGGTGATCAGATCATCGAGGCGCTGCGGATCCACACGACGGTCGGCAAGGTCGCCGCCCAGCGCCGGGCGGTGGAGCTGCTCGACCTGGTCGGCATCCCGAACCCCGAGGTCCGGGTCCGCTCCTTCCCGCACGAGTTCTCCGGCGGCATGCGGCAGCGGGCGATGATCGCGATGGCGATCGCCAACGACCCCGATCTGCTGATCGCCGACGAGCCGACCACGGCCCTCGACGTGACGATCCAGGCCCAGGTGCTCGAGGTGCTGAAGACCGCGCAGGCCGAGACCGGCGCCGCGCTGATCATGATCACCCACGACCTGGGCGTGGTGGCCGGGATCGCGGACCGGGTGACCGTGATGTATGCCGGCCGGCCCGTGGAGCAGGGCACCTGTGACGAGATCTTTTACCAGCCGCGGATGCCGTACACGATCGGTCTGTTGGGCTCGGTGCCGCGGCTGGACGCGACCCGCAAGGAGGCGCTGGCCACGGTCCGGGGCAACCCGCCGTCGCTGGTCAGCCTGCCGCCCGGCTGCCCGTTCGAACCGCGCTGCCCGATGGCCCAGGACGTCTGCACCGAGACCGAGCCCGAGTTGGAGCGCACCGAGCACCCGGACCACGTCGCCGCCTGCCACTTCGTGCCGGAGGTGATGCAGCGCGGCGGCGCGTACACCAACATCTTCCCGACCGAGCTCGCCGAACCGTCCACCCTGGAACGGATCGCCCGGGCCGAGCGGGACACGGTGCTGCAACTGACCGGGTTCAAGCGGCACTATCCGCTGCTCAAGGGCGCGGTCTTCCGCCGCCGGGTCGGCACCGTGTACGCCGTCGACGGGATCGACCTGGAGATCAAGGCCGGCGAGACCCTCGGCCTGGTCGGCGAGTCCGGCTGCGGCAAGACCACCACCCTGTTGGAGATCCTGAACCTGAAGCCGCCGACCGAGGGCACCGTCGTGGTCCTCGGCCAGCCGGTCGAGGAGCTCAACCGGGCCCGGCGGAAGACGCTGCGCCGGGACCTCCAGGTGGTGTTCCAGGATCCGATGTCGTCGCTGGATCCGCGGATGCCGGTGTTCGACATCATCGCCGAGCCGCTCGGCGCCCAGGGCGTGCCCAAGGCGCGGATCGAGTCCCGGGTCAACGAACTGCTCGACCTGGTCGGCCTGGAGCAGGCCCATGCCGACCGCTTCCCGCAACACTTCTCCGGCGGCCAGCGGCAGCGGATCGGCATCGCCCGCGCGCTGGCGCTGGAGCCCAAACTGCTGGTCCTGGACGAGCCGGTGTCCGCCCTCGACGTGTCGATCCAGGCCGGCGTGATCAACCTGTTGGACGAGCTGAAGAGCCGGCTCGACCTGTCCTATCTGTTCGTCGCGCACGACCTCGCGGTGATCCGGCACATCGCCGACCGGGTCGCGGTGATGTATCTGGGCCGGATCGTGGAGATCGGCGAGGTCTCCGCCGTCTACGGTGCGCCGGCGCATCCGTACACCCAGGCCCTGTTGTCGGCGGTGCCGATCCCCGACCCGGACATCGAGCGGCGGCGGCAACGGATCCTGCTCCGCGGCGATCTGCCGTCGCCCGCCAATCCGCCGTCCGGCTGCACCTTCCGGACCCGTTGCCAGCGCTATCTCACCCTGGACGAGACCCGACAGGCGCGCTGCGACGCCGAGTACCCGGTGCTGGAGCTGTTGCCCGGTGATCATCGTTCGGCCTGCCACTACAACGAATCGTCGGCGATCCTGCCGACGGAGGAGGGAGAGGGGGACGACGACCCCCAGTGACTTCCCCGCCCGATGCGCGAACGACCCGAACCTGATCAGATCAATTGGAGGAACCGTGAGTACAAGGAAGCTCTCTCTGGCCCGGCTCACCGGCACAGCGGCCTTGGTCGCCGGGTTGCTGTTGGCCGGGGCCTGCGGCGGTCCCGGAGCGGGCGGCCCGTCCGATCCGAGTGGCGGCCCGAGCCAGGATGCGGCCGACGCCCAGAGCATCAACCCGCAGGACCGGTCGGCCCTGCAACAGGGTGGCCGGGTCCGGCTCGCCATCTCCGACTTCGGCACCAACTGGAATCCGAAGCACGTCGACGGCAACAACGCCGACATCTCCGACGTCCGGGACCCGATCTTCCCGTCGGCGATGGACTACGACGCGAGCGGCAAGCCGACGCCGAACCCGGAATACCTGGAGTCGGCCGAGGTCACCCAGGAAGACCCGACGGTGGTGTCCCTGAAGCTGAACCCGAAGGCGGTCTGGGGCGACGGTGAGCCGATCGACGCCGACGACTGGATCGCGACCCTGTTGGCCTGCGGCCCGGACAAGAAGAACGGCAACAACTGCGCCAGCCGGGACGGGTTCGAGTTGCTCGAGAGCGTCAAGGCGGGCGCCGACCAGAACGAGGTGATCGTCTCCTTCACCGGCCCGTACCCGGACTGGGCCAAAACGGTCGGCACGGTCTATCGCGCCGAGTCGATGAACACCCCGGCGGCCTTCAACAAGGGCTGGTCCGACATCTCCGCCAAGCCGGAGTGGCTGTCCGGACCGTTCAAGATCAAGTCCTATGACAAGACGCAGAAGGTGATGACCGAGGTCCCGAACGACAAGTGGTGGGGCGAGAAACCGCTGCTGGACGAGGTCACCTTCCGCGCGATCTCCTCCGATGCGACCGCGTCGGCCTTCGTCAACGACGAGATCGACGCCTTCGACGTCGGTCCCGACCCGGACGCCAACGCCCGCGCCCAGGGCGCCCCGAACGCCGAGGTGCGCCGAGCCGGCGGCCCGGACTACCGGCACTTCACCTTCAACCAGAAGGCCGGGCTGATGACCGACCAGGCGATCCGGCAGGCGATCGTCCGTGGCCTGAACCGGACCGAGATCGCGGCCTCCGACCTGGCCGGACTCGACTGGCCGGCGGAGTCGAAGAACCACAACCTGTTCAACGCCAATCAGGAGGGTTACCGCGACATCGCCCAGGAGACCGGGCTGGACTACGACCCGGAGAAGGCGAAGGCCGATCTCGAGGCAGCCGGCTGGAAGGACGCCGACGGCGACGGCATCCGGGAGAAGGACGGCAAGAAGTTGACCGTCAAGTTCAGCCAATTGGCCGGCGTCCCGGTCTCGGAGAACGAGGCGAAGCAGACCCAGGCCCAGTTGAAGATCATCGGCATCGACGTGCAGATCGTCGTCGTACCGATCGCGAAGTTCCAGGACGGCAGCGTGCTGTCCGGCGGCGAGTTCGAGATCATCGCCTTCTCCTGGATCGGCACGCCGTACCCGTACGGCTCGATCAGTCAGATCTTCGGCACCGGCTCGGATTCCAACTACAGCAAGGTTTCGATCCCGCGGGTCGACGAGATCGCCAAGGAGGCGTCCTTCGAGACCGACCCGGCCAAGCGGATCGAGCTGGCCGCGGAGGCGTCCAAGCTGATGTGGGAGAGCGTCTGCACCCTGCCGCTCTATCAGCGGCCGGAGCTGGTCGCGGCCAAGAAGTCGTTGGCCAACTACGGCGCGTTCGGCATGGGTACGACCGACTGGGAGAACATCGGCTACCTGAAGTGACGCCGACCCGTCCCGAATAAGGTAGGGGCAGCCGACGGACGGGAGGACGGAATCAGATGCCGCGCGACGACTTCGCGGAACTGGCTGCCCGGATCGAGCGGCTGGAACAGCGACTCGACGGTGCGGCGGCGGCAACGCCTGCCGCCGCTGCACCGATCGACCGGGAGCGGTTCTGGCTGCTCGACGAGTTGCGCCGCCGTGCCGGCGATTCGAACCTCGTCTACGCCGGACAGACGGAGCTGCCGCTGGGCCCGGTCGCCTGGCAGCGGAGTCATGACCCGGCCGCCCTGCTCGAGCTCGACTGGGTGGACCTCGCGCCGAAGATCGCCGCCCTGGGGCACCCGGTCCGGCTGCGGATCCTGCAGCTGGTGCTCCGCGGCACCGCGACCACGGCGGCCGAGCTGTCCCGGACCGAGGGGCTGGGCACCACCGGGCAGGTCTATCACCACCTGCGCCAGCTGATCGCCGCCGGCTGGCTGCGGGCCGGCTCCCGCGGCGTCCACGAGGTCCCGGTCGAACGGGTGATCCCGTTGTTGATCATCTTGGCGGCGGCCGGTTGAACGGGCCCCCGATCGGGGAACGGACTGCACAAGGTGGTGAGACCCACGGCCAGGTGGACGGAGAGGGAGGCGGAAGATGGCGGATCATGATCGACTGGCGTCGTTGACGCTCGCGGAGAAGGCGGCACTGACCAGCGGCGCGACCGCGTGGACCACGCAGCACCTGGACCGGGCCGGGATCGAATCGATCGTCCTCGCCGACGGGCCGCACGGGATCCGCCGGCCCGGTCCGGACGCCGATCCGCTGAGCCTGGGCGGCAGTGCCCCGGCCACCTGCTTCCCACCGGCGGTGGCACTCGGCTCCAGCTGGGACCCCGACCTGGCCCGCCGGGTCGGCACCGCGATCGGGATCGAGGCCCGCGCTGCCGGGGTCGGCGTCGTGCTCGGCCCCGGCATCAACATCAAACGATCACCGCTGTGTGGCCGGAACTTCGAATACCTCTCCGAGGATCCGCTGATCTCCGGCATGCTCGGCTCAGCGCTGGTAGCCGGGATCCAGAGCCAGGGCGTCGGCGCCTCGGTGAAACATTTCGCCGCCAACAACGCCGAGCATGATCGTTTCCGGGCCAGCTCGGAGGTGGACGTGCGCACGCTGCGGGAGATCTACCTGCGCGCCTTCCAGCGGATCGTCACCGAGCAGCAGCCGTGGACGGTGATGGCGGCGTACAACAAGATCAACGGCGTCTACGCCACCGAGGATCGCTGGCTGCTGACCTCGCTGTTGCGGGGTGAATGGGGCTATACCGGGCTGGTGGTCTCCGACTGGGGCGCGGTGGACGACCCGGTCGCGGCGATCGCCGCCGGGCTGGACCTGATCATGCCCTCGACCGGTGGCCGATCTGACGCGCTGATCACCGACGCCGTCGAGCGCGGCGTGCTGGACCAAGCGGCCGTCGACCGGGCCGCCGACAAGGTGCTGGAACTGGTCGATCGGGCGACCGCCACCGGGTCCGGGCCGGCCCCGGAGTTCGACCGGGACGCCCATCACGCGCTGGCCCGGGAGGCCGCCGGCCGCTGTGTCGTGCTGCTCCGCAACGAGGGCGGCATCCTGCCGCTCGACCCGGTGGGCCACGAGTCGATCGCGGTGATCGGCGAGCTGGCCCGGACGCCGCGCTATCAGGGTGCCGGCAGCTCCATGATCAATCCGACCCGGCTGGATCTGGCGCTGGACGAGATCATCCGCTACGCCGGGGACGACCGAGTGCGGTTCGCCCCCGGCTATCGCCTCGGCCCGGCCGGCCGGTCCCCCGCGCCACAGGATGACGTGGAATCGCTCCGCGCCCAGGCCACGGCGGTGGCCGCGGCGGCCGATGTCGTCGTGGTGTTCCTGGGGCTGGAGGCCGACGAGGAGTCGGAGGGTTTCGATCGACAGCACCTCGAGTTGCCGGCGGCGCAGACCACCCTGCTGGACGCGATCCTCGCGGTGAATCAGCAGGTGGTCGTCGTGCTGTCCAACGGTGGCGTGGTCCGGGTGGCCGGCTGGCAGCACCTGGTGCCCGCGCTGATCGAGGGCTGGCTGCTCGGCCAGGCCGGCGGCGGTGCCCTGGCCGACGTGCTGTTCGGGCGGGTGAACCCGTCCGGCCGGCTGGCCGAGACGATCCCGGTCAAGCTGTCCGACACCCCGGCCTATCTCGACTTCCCGGGGGAGTTCGGCAAGATCAGATACAGCGAGGGGATCTTCGTCGGCTACCGCTACTTCGACGCCCGCGATCTGCCGGTGTCCTTCCCGTTCGGGCACGGGCTGTCGTACACGACCTTCGACTACGCCGCGGCCCGGGCCGAGCAGCTGGGGAAGCGGATCCGGATCCGAGTCCGGGTGATCAACAGCGGCCACCGGGCCGGCCGCGAGGTGGTGCAGGTCTATGCCGGGCTGCCCGGCTCGCAGATCAGCCGGCCACCCCGGCAACTGATCGGCTTCACCACCGTCGACCTCGCGGCGGGTGAGTCCCGCGAGGTCGAGCTGATCATCCCCCGGGAGGAGCTGGCCTACTACCACCCCCAGCTGGGCCGGTGGCTGGTGGAGGGCGGCCGATATCGGATCGAGGTCGGCGGCTCCAGCCGCGACCTGCGCGGCCTGATCATGGTCGAGGTGGCCGGCGACGATCCGGGGATCCGGCTGTCCGCGACGTCGAGCCTGGCCGAGTTCCTCGCGGTGCCCCAGGCCCGGGCGGTGCTGAAGCAGCTGTTGGACGGCCATCCGATGGGCGCGATGTTGGACGATCCGGAGCTGGTGTCCATGATCGGTTCGATGCCGCTCCGACGGATCGCCGCCTTCCCGGGCAGCACCATCACCGACGATCAACTCCAGGCTCTGCTCGGTCAACTTTCCTAGCCCCGATTACTTTCGTCCCGCTCGGCGGTCCATCTCGACAGCGACCGAGCCACGAAGGGACCGATCATGACCACGACCACGATGCCCAGCGTCGAGCCGAGTGCGCCCACTGCCGGTCGGTCCGAGTCCCTCGCCATCGCCGGCTGGGTGCTGACCGGGCTCGGCGGCTCGGTCCTGTTGTTCGACGGCCTGAACCGGCTGGTGCAGACGCCAACCGTCCCTGTCGCGGCGGCCGTGGCCGGTTGGCAGCCCTGGATCGCGATCATCGGGCTGGTCAACCTGGCGATCCACCTGGTGCCGCGGACCTCGGTCCTCGGTGCGATCCTGCTCACCGGCTACCTCGGTGGAGCGGTCGCCGCGAATATCGGGACGGCGGCGCCGTTCATCGCCGACATCCTGTCCGGCGGCGGGGTCGGCATCGTGCTCGGGGCCGGCCTGTATCTACGGAACCCGGAGCTGCGACGCCTGCTGCTGATCGGTCGCTGAACCGGTTCTTCGCCAGCCTAACGAGCTGACCGCGATCCGATCTGATCATGTTCTGGACCACGAGCCGGCGTCCATGATCGCGGAGGAAATGGCCCCTTCTTGATCACAAATCGGCTACCGAACCGGTTTTCCTCTGATATCAGAGTTATCACCCGCCCACAAGTCTGCATAATCATGCGGCCGCGCCCTAGAATCGAGCCGTGGCGGACCATTCCCGCTCCCGCTCACAACTCGGGAGCACCATCCGGCCGACGGTGCGAGCCGTCCTCGATCGCCTGGAGCCGACTCCCGCGCTGGTGATCAACCGCACCGGCGACATCATCGCCTGGACGCTCGGCGGGCAACGATTGTTCGGCCCGATCGGCCTGCTGGACGGGTCGCCGCCCAACGTCAACCGCTACGTGTTCACCGACCCCCGGGCCAAGCAGGCGATGCCGGACTGGGGCCGGGTCGCCGACGCCTCCCTGCAACAACTCCGCCGCGGCGGCGACAGCCCGGAAGCCGCGGACCTGGTCGCGGAGTTGGCCCGCGATGGCGGCGCGGACTTCAGCGACCGGCTGGCCACCGCCACCGGCACCCGGAACCCGTTCGGTGAAACACCGGTGCAGCATCCGACCGCCGGGCCGCTGCGGCTCGCGTACGAGACCCTCGATCTGTCCATCGTCGATGATCAATACCTGATCATCTGCCTGCCCGCCGACGATCGCACCCGGCAAGCGTTCGACCGACTGGCCGACAGTTCCGACTGAGCCGAAGATCAACATCCCGCACGATCACACGCTGCCGGCACTACAGAACGCGCCCGGGGTGTGCGCGGTGTGCGCCACCCGGAGCTCGGCCTCGGCATCGCCCACCGGCACCGGCCGGAGGTCCTCGTCGATCCGCCACTGGTAGCGATCGACCGCGTCGGACCGGTCGGCATAGGCCGCCAGTCCGAGCGGCAGCAGGCGCAGCCGGGTGTCCACCCAGGCCAGATCCCAGGGCCCCTCGTCGAGGATCTGTTCGGCCGGCCGGAACTCGTAGTAGATCGTCCGGCGCAGGGCGTTGCCCTGGGTCGCCGGCGAGCCGTGGACGATCATGGTGTCGTGCACCAGCACGTCGCCGGGCCGCAGTTCCACCTCGATCGCGCCGGGGATGTCCCAGTCGGTGTCCTCGGTCAGGGCACAGATGTCCGCCGGTCCGCGCTGTGACCCCGGCACTACCCGCAGCGCCCCCTGCCCGGCCAGCGAGTCATCCAGATAGATGTCGATGTTGAAGATCCGGTGGTTCCGCGGATGGATCGCGTCCTGGTGCCATTCGATCGGTGCCCCGTCCCCCTCGGCCTTGAACACCAGCGACTCGTAGGTGGGCACGAAGTTCGGCCCGGCCAGGCTCTCGGCGATGCCGAGGATGTGCGGCGAGCCGAGCAATTGCAGGGACACCGCGGAGCCCTTGCCGTGCACGTAGTCGACCCGGAACATCACCTCGTGACCGTCCCGGGAGGCGAACTTGAAGTCGGCCTGCTGACCCTCGGGCCCGGCCTGCAGCCGGCCCTGTTCCATCCATTGATCGGTGGCCCGGCGCAGGTCTTCGAGCAGGGCGGCCGGGATCCGGTCCCGCAGGATCAGGTAACCGTTGCGGTCGTAGAAGTCGACCTGATCATCGTCGAGCAGATACGAGGTCGTCACTGTCGCACTCATACGGCCCAGGCTAGGATCCGACCCGATGCCAGGTCCTCCTGGTCAGCCGCCGGAAAGTCTTGGATCCTCGGATGAGTCAGCGTCAACTCCTGTCCCGGGAGCGGTACGGGTTCGCCTGCTGGACCGGCTCCGCCCGGGCGATGGAGACCGCGCACGCGCACGACGAGGTGGAACTCAACCTGTCCGCGGCCGGCCCGCTGCACTACCTGATCGGCGGCCGGGTGCAGACCCTGCCGGCCGGCCGGCTCGGGCTGTTCTGGGCCAGCACGCCGCATCAGCTGATCGGGGTCGATCCGGACGCCCGGCTGATCTGGATGACCATCCCGCTGACCACCTTCCTGTCCTGGAAGCTGCCCGGGCCACTGCTCGGCTCCTTGTTCCGGAACGAGATCGTGAGCACCGCGGGCGACCCGGGCCATGATCATGATCATGATCATGATCATGGTCAGCCGCTGCCGCCCGGTGGACCCGTTCCTGATCATGAACCCGGTCGGGATCGCAACCGGCTCCCCGACGCGGAGCTGGACGGCGCCGCGATGCTGCGCTGGGCCGAGGAGATCGGCCGGTCACCGGCCCACGCCGAGATCGTCGAGCTCGAGGCCCGGGCCGCGCTGCACCGGCTGGCGCTCGGCCTGGCCCCGGACGGCCGGGACCATGATCATCCCGGCCCGGACCGGTTCGCCGGCACTCCGGTCGCGGCGATGGCCGGCTTCCTGTCCCGCTCGTTCCGGGAGCCGATCCAGGTTGCCGACGTGGCTACGGCGGCCCACCTGAGTCCGCAGCACGCGATGGAGCTGTTCCATCGCACGATCGGGCTGACCATCGGCGGCTACCTGCTGCAGTGCCGGATCGCCGAGGCACAACGGCTGCTGGTGACCACCGACGCCCCCGTCACCCGGATCGCCCTGGAGTCCGGCTTCGGCTCCCTCAGCCGGTTCCACGCCGCGTTCAAGACCGCCACCCGCACTACCCCCGCCCGCTACCGTCGCGACCGCGGCCACCCCCACCCCTAGCTCCGCCGACCCGTCACATCCGCGGCCCTTTTGGCGGCGTGTCGGAGCGGATGTGACGTCTCGATCGGCGACGCCCGGGTGAGTCCGCCGAGCGACTGGAGGTTAGCATTACCTAACCACGAGCCTTCGGCTCGATCCGTCGCCGATTCGGGAGGACGCTGTGCGTCGACTGTTCATGATCTTCGCCGGCCTGACCCTGCTGCTGGCCACGGCCTGCCAGGGCACCGCCGAGCCGCAGCCGGACGCCGGGGCCGCGGCCGGGTTCCCGGTCACCATCCCGACCAAGTTCGGCGACGTGATCATCCCGGCGAAGCCGCAGCGAGTCGTCGCGCTGGGCTGGGGCGACGCGGAGACCGCGCTCGCGTTGGGGGTGCAGCCGGTCGGGGCGAGCGACTGGCTGGCGTTCGGCGGTGAAGGCGTCGGACCCTGGGCCAAGGGCCGCTACACCGCGCCGCCGGAGATCATCGGCACCCTGGAGCCGTCGTACGAGCAGATCGCCGAACTGGCCCCCGATCTGATCTTGGACACGAAGAGCTCCGGCGACCCGGCCCGGTACGAGCGGCTGAGCGCGATCGCCACGACCGTCGGCGTACCGGAGGGCGGGGAGAACTATCTGATCAGCGCCGACCGGCAGACGACCATGATCGCCGCCGCCTTGGGCGTGCCCGAGCAGGGCGAGCAACTGCTGGCCGACATCGAACGCGCCTTCGCCGACACCGCGGCTGCGCATCCCCAGTTCAAGGGCAAGACGATCACCGTCGCGGCCTTCACCTCCGAAGGCTGGGGCGCCTACGTCTCGGCGGCCGATCGGCCGAGGTTCCTCTACAAGTTGGGTTTCGTGCCCAACCCCGCGATCGAGCAGGAGCGGCCGGACGGCTTCTCCGTGCGGGTCTCCACCGAACGGCTCGACCTGCTGGACAGCGACTTGCTGATCGTGCAACCGATCGGCAAGACGGCCGGGGACGTGACCAAGATCAGCACCTTCCAGGCGATCCCCGCGGTCCGCGACGGCCGCTATCTGATCTTGGACCAGTCTGACGTCCGCCTCGCCTTCAGCCTCAACTCCCCGCTCTCGATCCGCTACGCCCTGGACACCGTCACTCCCCTCCTCGCCGCCCGCACCTCCTGAATTCCCGCCGAGACGTCAATGTCACCCCACGCCATCCGCGGCCGTTTCTGCGGCGTGTCGCGGCGGAGGTGACGGGTCGATCCGGTGGACCAAGGGGCTTCCGTTCGCTGAGCCCGTCGAAGGGCCATGGTGATCTTGCTTGCCCTTCGACAGGCTCAGGGAACGGAAGCCTCCGCCAAGCTCAGAAATCGAAGGACGGTGGCCGGTTCGCCGACCAGAGGGTGGGGCAGATGGACTCGTCGCCGTAGTCGGGGATCCCGTCCGGGCCGGTGGTGAGGCGGTCGTTGGGATGTCGCGCCGGCGACCCGTCCGGCAGCGTGGCCCGTACCCACTGGTTGTCGCCGGGCTGCAGGTGGATGGCGAGCGAACGGCGCGGCCGGCCGGACCGGTTGGGTCCGCTGCCGTGCACGGTGCGGCAGTGGTGGAAGCTGACCTGGCCGCGCGTCATCCGGGTCGGCCGGATGTCGAAGGTGAAGCCGGCCGCCTCGGCCCGGCCCTGCAACCCGGCCAGGTCCTGGGAGAAGAAGTCGAGGCCCTCGATGTCCCAGCGGTGGCTGCCGTCGACGAACGACACGGACCCGCAGTCCGGGTCGACGTCGTGGAAGCCGACCCAGGCGGTGAGCATCTCGCTCGACGAGCAGGTCTGCCAGTATTGCCGGTCGGTGTGCCAGCCGACGTTGCCCGGGACGCCGGGCCCGTCCACCGGCTTGTACAGCAGTTGATCATGCCAGAGCCGGATCCCGGTCGCGCCGGTCAGCCGGGCCGCGCTGGCGCCGATCAGCGGAGCGGCCACCAGGTCCCGGAGTTGGTCGACCCGGAGCGAGGAGTAGTCGTTCTTACGCAGCACCGCGCCGTCGGACTCGGTCCAGCCGCCCACGTCGCACGGCAGTTCGTGGTCCCGTTCACCGGCGTAGAAGCGGCGCATCCCCTCCGCCGCGGCGTCCAGCACCTCGTCGGGCACGATCTTGGGCGAGATCCAGTACCCGTGCTCGCGGAAGAACGCGACATCGGTGTCGGTCGGCAGCATCGCCTGCTGCTCGTCGGTGAGCTCAGTGATCATGGATTCAGGTTAGGCGTGCGGCCCCGCGGTGGCACGAGCCCGGCCAGGCGATCCCGGGTCGCGGGAACGAATCCGCGACCAAGACCCGGCTGTTCCTCGTGGGCGAGACGTCACATCGGCGGCGACACGCCGCGAAAACGGCCGCGGATGTGACGTCTCGGCGGTGGGGTTCAGGGGGTGGGCGGTGGAGGCGCGGAGGACCGGTGGGAGCGGTCCTTGATCATGATCTGTTCGCCGGTGCCGCCGGCGATGACGTCCAGCAGCATGGTGGCCGCGGCGTGACCGAGGGCACGCTGCGGCACCTTGATCGTGGTCAGCGGCGGAGTGGTCTGCTCGGCGACGACGTGCTCGTCGATGGTGATCACGCTGAGGTCGTCCGGGACGTGCAGACCCTGTTCCCGGAGCCCGCTGAGCACGCCGAGGGCGCTGACCAGGCCGTCGACGGCGATCGCGGTCGGACGAAGATCAGCTTCGGCGGCGAGGATCTCCAACACGGCGCGTTTCCCACCGGCGAAGGTGAATTCGCCGTCCCGGCGCCAGTCCGGCACGACCTGCCGGCCGTGTTCGCGCATCGACTGCTCGAAGCCCGCCCGCCGCCGGACTCCGGTGTCGGTGTGCAGCGAGCCGCTGACGTGCGCGATCCGCTGATGTCCGAGTTGGACCAGATGGTCGATCATCAGGTCGACGTTGTGCGGCTCGTCCAGCACCGCCGAGGCCAGCGCATCCGGCACCCCGCGCTGGACGAAGACGGTCGGCAGTCGCAGCCGCTGCACGTACTCCCCGACCGGATCCTCGACCACCACGAACGCCACCAGCACGCCGTCCACCACACCCTCCAGGCTGGGCAGTTCGAGCTCCTGTTCGGACCTCCCGGCCCGCGCCTCGGCGATCAACACGGTGTACCCGTGCTGCAGACAGGTCTCCTGCACGCCGCGCAGCACCTCGGTGAAGCCGAAGTTGTCCAGATCCGGCACCAGCATCGCGATCGCCTGGTGCCGGCGTAACCGGAGCCCGCGCGCCTGGGCGTTGGGCCGGTAGCCCACCGACGCGGACGCGTCCCGGACCCGCTGCACGGTCTCCGGCCGATAGCCCTCGGTCCGGCCGCGCAGGATCCGCGACGCCGTCGAAAAGGTGACGCCGGACTCGGCGGCGACGTCTCGCAGAGTCGGTCGGACTTCATCACTCACCTGCACATCAAGGGGGTCGGCCCCCTTCGCCGATGAGGAGTTCGATGACGACCCGCATCCACCTCGACCTGGACAACGTCACCGGAACCGTCGACCGGCGGATCTTCGGCGGTTTCATCGAGCACGAGGGCCGGTCGATCGACGGCGGCATTTCCCAGCCCGGCTCACCGCTCGCCGACGAGAACGGGCTGCGCACCGACACCCGGCAAGCCATCCGCGACCTCCGGGTCCCGGTGCTGCGCTGGCCCGGCGGCAACTTCGTCAGCGCCTACCACCGGGTCGACGGGATCGGGCCGAGCACGGACCGACCACGGCGCTTCGACCCGGCCTGGGGCGCGGTGGTGAGGAACCAGGTACGCCAATTCGATCTTCATCTCGGCCGCGGTCGCGCACGGCACGGTGATCACCGCGAGCCTGGCCGGATTCGTCCTGTCCCGGATCCCGACCGCGGTCGCGATGTTCGGGTTCAAGCAGTTCTTCGACGGACTGCCGCACGAACTGATCGAGTCGGCCCAGGCCGACGGCGCCAACTGGCTCCGGATCTATGCCCGGATCATCCTGCCGCTCTCCCGGCCGGCGATCTCGGCGGTGGCGATCTTCAGCTTCGTCTGGGCCTGGACCAACCTGCTCTGGCCACTGCTGGTGCTGACCGACTCGCAGCTGATGACGATCACCGTCGGGCTCGCGTCGGAGCAGAGCAAGTTCGGCATCCGGTGCGCGCAGATCATGGCCTCCGCCGTGTTCGGTGCGCTGCCTCTGCTGCTGCTGTTCCTGTTCTTCCAGCGCCAGATCGTGCAGGAGATCTCCAACACCGGATTGAAGTGATCCGGCCGGCCCGGTCCCGATTGGTCTGCGGATCGGGCGGTCGAGTGGCCCGTTCGGACTCGCCGTTCCGATCTACGGTGAGGGTGTCCCCAGACAGGCCATGAAGGCGATCAACGAAGAAGGCAGCATGACGACACAACAGCCAACAGCAACCACAGCCGGGCTCCGCCGGATCCTGGGCCGGTCCGGCATCGAGGTGTCCGGCCTCGGTTTCGGCTGCTGGGCGATCGGCGGCGAATGGACCTTCAACGGCGGGCCGGGAGGCTGGGGCAAGGTCGCCGACGACGAGTCGATCCGGGCCCTGCGCCGCGGCCTGGAACTGGGCGTCACGTTCTACGACACGGCCGCCAACTACGGCGCCGGGCACAGCGAGGTCGTCCTCGGCCGGGCCTTCGCCGGGCACCGCGACCAGGTCGTCCTGGCCACGAAGTTCGGCTACGCGGTGGACGAGCCGGGCCGGTCGGTCAGCACCTATCCCGGCGGGCCCGACGCCGACGTCGCGAGCCGGCTACGAGACGACCTGCAGGCCAGCCTGCGGCGTCTTGGCACCGACTTCATCGACGTCTTTCAGCTCCATGTCGGCGATCTGAGCGTCGACCGGGCCCTGGCGGCCCGGGAGGTGCTGGACCGGCTGGTCAACGAGGGCCTGATCCGCACCTACGGCTGGAGCACCGACGACGTCCCGGCCGCCCGGGCCTTCGCGGCCGACGCGCCGAAC
The DNA here is from genome assembly GCA_963746025.1 of uncultured Actinomycetota bacterium. GTDB lineage: Bacteria > Actinomycetota > Actinomycetes > Propionibacteriales > Propionibacteriaceae > Microlunatus. The sequence goes on along the minus strand of CAVUZU010000002.1, from coordinate 630,376 downwards.
TGCGGCGTGGTCCAGAACGGCCTCAGCGTCCTCGGCTACGAGGATCCGGCCATGATCGAACTCTGCGAGGCCGAGAACCTGGGCAGCATCAATCGCGGCCCGCTCGGCATGGGGCTGCTCACCGGCAAGTTCAACGCCGGGACCCGGTTCGGTGCGACCGACCAGCGGAGCCGGGCCTCCTGGCACCCGGGCTTCACCGAGGGCCGGCCGACCGAGGACTGGCTGGACAAACTGGCCGCGGTGCGGGAGGTGCTCAGCGGAAACGGCCGGACCCTCGCCCAGGGCGCCCTGGCCTGGATCTGGGCCCGCAGCCAGCAGACCGTGCCGATCCCGGGGGTCCGTACCGTCGCCCAGGTCGAGGAGAACGCCGGCGCCCTGCACCACGGCCCGCTCAGCACCGCCGAGTTGGCCGAGATCGAGCGGATCCTCGCCGACCGCTGAAAATGGCGGTCAGTTTGTCCGGGTAGTCGCGGTCAAACTGACCTTCGTGATCGTCCTGCGACGCAGCACCTCCTGGAGTCGGTTCATGATCAGCATCGACCTCAGTGGAAAGACCGCGCTCGTCACCGGCTCCACCCAGGGCATCGGCCGCGCGATCGCGGCCGGGCTGGCCCGGGCCGGAGCCGGCGTGGCGGTCAACGGCCGCAGCGCGGATTCGGTGGCGCGGGCGATCGAGGAGTTGACCGGGGAGGTGCCGCAGGGCCGATTCGTCGCCGCGGTCGGGGACGTGTCCACCGACGAGGGCGTACGCGCTGTGCTGGCGGCGGTGCCGACGACGGACGTGCTGGTCAACAACCTCGGCATCTTCGGCGCCCGGCCGGCGCTGAAGATCGACGACGAGGAATGGCGGCGCTACTTCGAGGGTCAACGTGCTGACCGCGGTCCGGCTGACCCGGGCCCATCTGCCGACCATGATCGACAACGGCTGGGGTCGGGTGCTCAGCATCGCCAGCGACTCGGCGGTCGCGATCCCGGCCGAGATGATCCACTACGGGATGACCAAGACCTCGCTGCTGGCGATGTCCCGCGGCTTCGCCAAGGCCGCCGCCGGCACCGGCGTCACGGTCAACTCGGTGATCGCCGGACCGACCCACACCGGCGGCGTCGAGGACTTCGTCCACGAACTGGTCGACTCCGACCTGCCTTGGGATGAGGCGCAACGGGAGTTCATCCGGGCGCACCGCCCGCAATCGCTGCTGCAGCGACTGATCGGGCCGGCGGAGATCGCCAACTTGGTCGTCTATCTCGCCTCGCCGCTCGCCTCGGCGGCGACGGGGCCGCAGTTCGAGTGGATGGCGGCTACGTGGACTCAATTCTGCCCTGACAAACGATCAGATTTCGAGAAGTCTTCGCGGCTCGGGCTCCTTAGCATGGAGATCGTCCCACCCCGATCGACCGAGCCGAAGGAAATCCCATGCCGAACACCCGGAAGCCCACCGCCAAGAAGTCCGCCGGCTACGACGGCTTCAGCGCCGAAGAGCGCGCCGCGATGAAGGAACACGCCAAGGAACTCAAGGCCGCCAAGGCCAAGGAGGACTCCGAGGCCGCCGTGCTGGAGAAGATCGCCGAACTGCCGGACGACCAGCGGGTGATCGCCGAACGGATCCACGCGATGGTCAGGGAAGCCGCGCCCGAACTCACCCCGAAGACCTACTACGGGATGCCCGCCTACGCCCGGGACGGCAAGATCGTCTGCTTCCTCCAGCCCGCGGCGAAATTCGGCACCCGCTACTCGACCTTCGGCTTCGAGGCGCCGGCGAACCTCGACGACGGCTCCATGTGGCCGACCCACTACGCCCTGACGGAGCTGACCCCCGCCGACGAGAAGAAGCTTCGCGCCCGGGTGCAGCAGGCCGTGAGCTGAACCGACCGGCCGACCGCGAATCCGGCCCGCAAGGGCCCCTCCGGCTTCCCAACTGAGGAGCGGATCGGACCGGGCGAGCTTCAACGGCAGTCGGACTGGTCAGCTGCCGGTCCGGACACCCCGGCCGCCGGTTCGGCGATCGAGATCGCCGCCGTTGCCGCGGGTGGATCACCGCCTCGCCCGGTAGCGGGCGGCCCCGGAGCCGACCAGCACGAGTCCCAGGGCCAGGACGGCACCCAGGGGTAGGCCGGCCAGGCGGATGATCAACTGCCGGCTCTCGATCGGGTCCTGTGACATCAGTTCCTCCTCGGATCGACGGCGGCGAGACACCGCCCGTCCTCCCCTGTCACGGATCCGAAGTCGATCTGGTTCACCGGACGGCACGCGGCCGCACCGTTCGGCCGGCCTCAAGATCAATTCGGGCTGCGGCGACGCCGCATGATCAACAACCGACAACCTGGCCGAGATCCCGGGCCCATCGGCCCGCACTCAGCCCCAGGTGATCTTGTTGTTGGACGGGTCGGCATCGCCCTGCTCCGGGTCGAGGAGCGTCATCGAACCTTGCAGGGACGCCCGGGTGCGCAGGTGCACGGTCACGGCGCCGTCGGCCACAGCCGCGCTGACCCGGCAGCGGAACTTCCCGTCGACCGGTGCCGCACAGGTCATCCCCGGGATGTCGGGACCCCAGCTGATGCGAACGTCACGAAGCCCGGAGATGGCGAAGTCAATGGTGGTTGTCGTGCTGGCGTCGTTGGGCTCGAAGGTGATGGCGTACGCCCCGGGCGTTCGGTTCGCGACGGTGACGCTGCGGAATCCGGGGTCACGGGGCGCGGACGATTCGGCCGGTGGTGTCCGCGGCGGCGTGGCTGGTCCGCTGCTGCTCGCGGGCGGCGTCGCCGGCGGGACTGACCTGGTCGGCGGTGCCGTGGTCGGCTCCGGCGATGGCGGCGGCGTGGCCGAAGGCGGAGGGCTGTTTCGCGTCGGCTCGGCCGACGGTGGCTCAGCCGGAGGTTCGGCGGAGGGTGCCGACGAGGGTGTCGTGGCTGCTGGTGGTTCCTCCGTCACCGCGGCGGGTTGCGATCTGCTCAGCAGCACGCCGACGATGATCAACACCAGCACCACGACCGTCCCGGTCAGCGCCAACGCCCCGCGGCTGACGCCACCGTCCGTCGGAACGGTGCCGTTGCCGGGAGTCGTGCCGTTACCCGGGCCCGGCGTCGGCCCGCCGGCACCGCCGGCCGCGGCCGGCGAGAAGGTCGCGGCGACGGCCAACTCGGCCGGCCGGAACAGGACATACCCGCCGCCGAGCAGCGCGCCGGAGACGATGGCCACCGTCGGCACGGCCCCGAACGGGGCGACCTTGGCCGCCCGCCGACACTGGTCACAGTCTGGAACGTGGTTGGCGACCACCCGCTTGTTCCGGCGAGTGAGCTTGTCAGGATCCTGCCGGAACAGCCGGCGGACGGCGGCGCACTCGGCCTGCCGGTTCGGCAACTGAGCGAGTACGGCCTCGTACAGACCGTTGCGAGCGCGGTAGCGCAGCGACCCGACCGCCTGGGGCGTGATCTCCATCGCCGCCGCAGCCTCCTCGAGGGAGCGGCGCTCGATCAGGGTGTACCAGAGCACGGTCTGCCAGCGGTCCGGCAGCCCGGCGAAGGCATCGGCGATCGCCCGGAGCGACGCGTCCTCGTCCTCGTCGGGCTCCTCGATCGCGGCGGCGTCGAAGTCCGGCTGGAGCACGAAGTGCGCATCGGTCCGGACCAGGGACACGTAGGTGTTGTGCACCGTGGTGAGCAGATAGGACCGGAAGTTGGAGGTGGGCCCCTTGCCGGCCTCGATCGCCCGGAGCGTCTTCAGGAACGCCTCGGAGGCCACATCCTCGGCGTCCGACTGGCCCGCGAGGTGGCGTGCGTAACCGAGTGCTGCCTTCCGGTGCCGCTCGAAGAGTGCGCCCGCGGCGTCCAGGTTGCCTGATCGGTAGGACTCGATCAGGACCGTGTCCCGCGGCCCCGACTCCTCCCGGCCCGGTCCGCCGGGCCCTTCCATGCCCTCCACCTACCGAACCGATCGCTCGCGGCGGACCGGGTTCTCGGTGCACAACGGATCATCCGCGCCGCACTCACCGACCTCAGCGCCGGGATCGACCACGAAGTTGATCAAGGTGTCGTCACCGCGGTGACCGTCCGGGGCGACCGTGACCGAGTAGCCGACGGTCACGGTCTGTCCCGGCTTGACGGTGCCGGATACGGTGAACCGGCCGTCGGTCACCGCGGACACGGTCACCGCGGGATCGGAACTGGTCGGCCCGGACACCAGCGCCGCGTCATCGAGGACGCCGGTGATCACATCGTCGAAGCCGACCGCGGCCGGCACCGGGCCGGGGTTCGTCAAGGTCAGCGTGTAGGAGGTCGACGTCCCGGCGCCGACCACCGAGCCGTCCTTCGGATCCACCGACTTGGTGACCGCCAGCGTGGGCACCGGGTGGACCGAGCACAACAGCTCATCGAGCTTGCACTCGGTCGGCGGATCCTCGCCTTCGGCGACCACGAAATCCCTCAGGACATGATCACCGCGACGGCTGTCGGGTTTGACCTGCACCTCGTAGCCGACGGTCACGGTCCGGCCCGAGGGCAGCCGACCGGACACGGTGAATCTGCCGTCCGCCAGGTCGGAGACGGTCAGCGCCGGGTCCGAGCTGACCGGGGTCGAGGTCAAGATCGCGTCGTCGAGCAGCTCCCCGATCACGTCGTCGACGGCCACCGCTCCGGGCGCCGTGCCGGTATTGCTGAACCGCAACGTGTAGCCGACCGACTGCCCGGGAGTCACGGTCGAGCCCGACACCGGATCGACCGACTTGGTGATCTCCAGGTCGGGGCGGCCGTTGCTGACGGCCCGTGGCCGGTTCGTGAAGGTGCACCGGACCTCCGCACTCCGGGCCGCAGCGGCCGGCAGGTCGAAGCTGCCCGAGGGCCCGGTGCCGTCGGCGACGAGGTCACCGGTCACCCGGTCGATGCACTCCCAGCTGCTGTCGTATGCGGCGAGGTCGGTGCTGCCGGCCGCGGATTCGGTGATCGTGTAGGTCGTCCCGGACAGACCGAGCGCAGGGCCGGCCACCTCGCCGGGGGTCTGGTCCTGGACGCCGGACTCGCGGCCGCGGGTCACGCCCTTGTTGCCGGCGGTCAGCCCGCCGCCGGTGATGGCGAGGCGGAACTGATCATCCGGCCGAGCCCGGCCGGCCGGCAGTTCCTTCACCACGGTGATCACGTTCGGCGAGGCGCACGACGCCATGTCGGCGAGGCTGTTCGTGGCCGGCGAGATCTCCTCGCTGCCGGCGACCTCGCCGGTCGAGGGGTTGAGCCGGTACAGCGTCCGGCCGGCCACGTAGAGATAGCCGTCGGGACCGAACGCCATCGATCCGACGGAGTTGCCGGGCAGGTTCGTGATCACGGTGCCGGACAGTTCGGGTCCTCGGCCGGACGAGCCGACGGCCGGAATCGGGGCGGTCAGGACCATCAGCACACCCTGGCTGACGACGTACATCCGGCCGCTGCGGTCGATCGCGAAGTCGCCGCCCCCGCCGGGCACCGAGACTCGCCCGACGATGCCTGGCAGCGCGGTGTTGGTCCGGGTGTCGAAGCCCCAGATGGAGAGGACGTTCGAGGCGTCCACCAGGCCGTAGTAATAGATCCCGTTGTCGGGGTTGAAAGCGCCCATCACCAGGCCACCGTTGCTGTCCGGCGCCTCCGTCAGCGTCTGCGCAAAGGTGGCCTGAGCTCCGGTGGCGGCGTCGACCCGGACGATCGTGGTGCTGGTCTGGTCGGTCCGCTGCCCGACCATCCAGAAGTCACCGCCGGCTTCGTCGACGGCCAAGCCGTTCAACGACGGCCAACCGGGAGCCAAGGCCAGGTTGTTGACCGTCAACGCCGCGCTGTTCCGGTCCACCGTGTAGATCCGTCCGGAGCTTCCGTGCTGATCGACGGCATACAACCGGCCACAGCTGATCGGATCGAGCAGGGCCGCCGCGGCCGGCTGTGGCTCGATCAGCGCCGGCGTGACGCCGGTGGTCACGACGATCACGAACGCGATCAGCCAGCCGCACACCCGCCGCCGTCGCCGAACGACTCCGGCCGCCCCCCGATCCGACAACGTCGAGCGCCCCCGACCCGTACCCCTCACAGCTCCCCCACCTGGTCCGACTACCCAGCTCGCGCTGAATTCTCCGACTCTTGCACACGTCGGCTCCCCCCGGCTGCACGCGTGGCTCCCGGCCGACTTCCGATCACCGTACGCACAGACGCCCGCGGCCGCACGTTTGACGCCACGCGGACGGTGATTCAGATCACACCCGGTTCGCGTCAAAGGAACGCCGGATCACGTCCACCCATCGAACAGCCGCTGCGCGGGCCCCCACCCTTACGACTGCTCGTGCAGTGGCACTCCGTCGCCGTTCGGCACGGAGTGGGTGCGTGCGCATGCCCCTGAGGACGCACCCGGGGAGTCGCCAGGTGGCCCTGGTGACTCCCCTCCTCCACCGAGTCGACGCAGGTCACTCGGAACTGGAGCAGGTACGACGAGAGGAAGGACCACGATGCGCCCAACCCAGGAGTACGCCACCTGGCCCAGCTCCATGATCACCGGGCTGGCCGACCAGGTGAAGGGCCATCTGACCCGCCACCTCGGACCGGTCTCGGGCGTCTGGTCGACCGACCAGGCCGGCGCCGACCTCGCCTTCCAGGTCCTCGAGTTCGCCCCCGGCCGGATCCACGACGCGGTGATCTACTCCACGCTCGGGCTGAGCGACTTCGTGCTGGATTCGCGGAGCGACCACGGACCGTTCCGACTCGAGCTGATCATGATCGCCCCGGAACGACTGCGCGGCAGCGCGCTGCCGTTCGTGCTCGGCGACTTCGGCCGGATGGTCGTCGCGCTGCGCGAACTGCCGGAGCTCGGTGCGATCGTCCGCAACGTCCCCACCCTGGCCGACCTGTCCACCATGAATGCTCTCTACCTCGGTCGGCCACGGCACTTCCCGCCTGACTTCGCCGGCTTCCGCAGCGGCGGCCTGACCGTCAACATCGACTGGCTGTTGCCCGTCTCCGCGGCCGAGGCCACGTTCGCCGACGCCGAGGGCTGGGCGGCGTTCGAGAAGTTGATCTACAGCCGGGACGACTTCGATCCGGTCGACTACGACCGACCTTCAGTGCTGCGCTGACCCAGCCGGCGAGGAGTCGAAGATGCGGGTGGCAGAGGTCGACTGGACCGAAGTCGCGGCCGAATATCTGGCCGGTGCTTCGTATGTGCAGTTGGCGCGGCGATGGGGCCGGTCTCCGTCCGGGATCAGGTGGCGGTTGGTCCAGCTCGGGGTCGAGCTGGAGGGCCAGACCCGGCTGACCCGGAACCGGGCCGCGGCCGCCGAGCGGCGCGATCGCGCCCGGCAGCTGTATCGGGACGGCTCCTCGGTCGAAGAGGTCGCGACCCGAACCGGCTACACCGTCGACTTCGTGCTGCGCCTGATCGGCCCCGAAGCCCGGCGGAACGAGAGCGCGGCCCGCCGCGACCGGCGGCAGAGTCGCGACGCCCGAGCGGTAGAGCTTTACCAGGCCGGCCACACGATCGCCGAGACCGCCGAGATCATGGGAATGGCTCGGAGCCAGATCGGCCGGATCGTCAAGGAAGCCGGCGTCTCGCGCCCACGCGGACCGGCGGCCGGCCGACCACAGTGCGGTTCGGAAACGAAAGACCCTGCCTCGTCCTGAACGGGGCAGGGTTTCGATCTTCGACTCGTACGTGGAGCTAAGGGGATTCGAACCCCTGACCTTCGCATTGCGAACGCGACGCTCTACCAACTGAGCTATAGCCCCCGGCCGCAACCAGCACGCAGACTTTATCATCAGCCGCGCGGTGCTTCGAACCGGTTCATCCCGACGTCGCCTCGATGTCGTTGCCCTCGCCGGCGGGCTGCGGTTGAGTGGGGAACGGTACGAGTTTCGTGATCCCCACACGAGAGGTCTCCGCCATGACCCGGACCCGCGTACGCACTCTGCTGCACACCCTGGTCGCCCTGCTGGCGCTGCTCGCCGCGACGTTCGCCACCCTCGCCTCGACCAGCGGGCAGGCCGCGGCCGCGAGCTACTCCGCCCCGCTGAACTCCGCGATCGATCATCTCGGTGTCGCGACCGAACACCGCGACGGCTATGACCGGGACAAGTTCGTCCACTGGGTCGACGCCGACGGCGACGGCTGCAACGCCCGCAACGAGGTGTTGATCGAGGAGGCCGACGATCCGCCGACCGTCGGCTCCGGCTGCTCGCTCAGCGGCGGCCGCTGGTATTCCTACTATGACGGCGTCTCGCACACCCAGACCTCGGACGTCGACATCGACCACCTGGTCCCGCTGGCCGAGGCCTGGGACTCCGGCGCCTACCAGTGGACGGCGAGCCGGCGGCAGTCCTACGCCAACGACCTGGGCGATCGCCGCACGCTGGTCGGGGTGACCGACAACGTGAACCAGGCGAAGGGCGACCAGGACATCGCCGAATGGCTCCCCACGCAGCAGCAATGCCGCTATCTGGGCGAGTTCGTCGCGGTGAAGATCCGCTGGAGCCTGGCCGTCGACAGCGCCGAGAGGGCCGCGATGAAGGACCTGGCCGGCGGCTGCGACAACACCACGATCACCGTCGTAGTCGTCTGACTCCACCCCCAAGCCGAGTTGTCAGAACTGAGTTGCCTCCTGGCGCAACTCACTTCTGACAACTCGGCGTAAGAGGGTGTCTACGGTGGTCGCGGCGTCGAGGGTCAGGCGGAGGCGGCGCGGCGGCCGTCCTTGCCGTCCTTGCCATCCGATTCGCTGCCCTCGGTCGGCTCGGCGGCGGGGGCGTCCGCGGTCACCGGCACGGACTGTCGGGCGGAGCTGGTCACGTCCGGGCTGGACAGGTCGATGGTCCGTACGGTGCGCGGCGCGAGCGGCTTGGAGACGTAGGTCGGCATGGTGATCGGCACCGGATCCCACAGTCCGCCCGGCTTGGCCTGCTGCGCCGCCTCGCCCAATGCGAGCGCGCCGGTCGCCTCGTCCGGCGTGCGTTGCAGCTTGTTGCTGAGGAAGATGGTGCTCTCGTCGCTGCCCCGCTTGATCGTCTGGAAGCGCGCGTCCAGGTCCCGGCGCATCCCGCGGACGCTGACCCGGGCCAGCACGACGAAGCCGGCCAACAGCCCGCCGGGGATCGCCACCGACCACCACGGGATCAGGCCGAAGGCACAGACCGAGACGATCGCCGAGGTGATCATCATCAGCGACACCAGCACCCGCAGCCGGCGCCGGGCGGCCAGCCGCTCCAGTCGGCGCAGGTCGGCCGTCGCCGCCCGCCGGGTCAGCGGGGTGGACACCTCGATCGCCGGGATCTCGGCCAGATCCTGATCAAGCAGCGGGGCCATGCCCTGGCGGATGATCCGGATCGAATCGGAGAAGCGGTTCGCCGGATCTTCTTCGTCGACCTCGTGGTCGTCGGCCCGCTTGACGAACATGGGGACGAGGTAGATCAACCACGCCACCGCGATGGCGCCGAAGATGATGCCAGTCGTACCCACACGCTGACGTTACGGTCAGATCGTCACGAGAGGTCCGACCTCCGGCGGTGTGTCGCGAAGAATCATTGACGCATCAAGCGGCACCATGATCATTTTCGCGACTCGCCAACCACCGCTTGAGCATGCCGCCCGGCACCTCTTCGGCGTTCAGCGCGAAGACAAGATGATCACGCCAGTCGCCGTCGATGTGCAGATAGCGGGGACGCAGACCCTCCGGCCGGAAGCCCAGCTTCTCGACCACCCGCAGGCTGCGTTCGTTCTCCGGCCGGATGGCGATCTCGATCCGGTGCAGCCGCATCACCGAGAAGCAGTAGTCGGTGGCCAGCGCCACCGCGGTCGGGATGATGCCGCGGCCGGCCAGCCGCTGGTCGATCCAGTAGCCGATCTGGCCGCAGGAGGCGGACCCGCCGACGATCCCGCTGACGGTCAGCTGTCCGGCGAGCTGCGGGCCGCCGGTCGGCCGCCGCCCCTCGGCCTGCCGCTCGGCGGCGAAGTCGTAGGTGACGAACCAGGGCAGCATCCGGCCCTGCCGGGCCTGCCGCTGCAGCATCCGGACCAGCGCGCTGTAGGAGGACGGCCGCTCCTCGGCACCGGGCGGCCGGGTCGCGTCCCACGGCTTCAGCCACGCCTGGTTGGCCCGCCGGACCCGGTCCCAGGCGGCCCGGTCGCGCATCCGCATCGGCCGCAACTGGACCGGGCCGTGGCTGAGCGAGACCGGCCAGCGATGCCGGTACAGGATCGACGGGCCGGCCGGCTGCGGCCACTCCAGGTCGGGCACCTCAACCGTCCCCGGCGCCGGCGTCAGTTCGCCGGTGATCGGAGCCTCGTAACTGGCTGACGGCATGCGGCAGCACCTCCTTCAGTACGGCCATCCCGTCCCGCGCCCCGCCGCTGGATCCGGGCAGATTGATGATCAAGGTACGGCCGGCGACGCCGGCCAGGCCGCGGCTGAGCACCGCCGTCGGCACTCCGTGATCGACACCGTAGCGGGCGATCGCGGCGGCCAGTTGCGGCAGCTCGGCGGTGAGCAGGCCGCGGGTCTGCTCCGGCGTCTGGTCGGTCGGGTTCAGCCCGGTGCCGCCGGTCGTGATCAGCACGTCGACCTCGGCCCGCTGGACCAGCTCGCGCAGGATCTCGCCGACCGGCAGGCCGTCGGCCACCACGTGCGGGTCCGCGACCGCGAAGCCCAGCTCGCGCAGCGCCTCGGCGACGATCGGGCCGGACCGGTCGGTGTAGTCGCCCGCCGCGGCCCGGGTGGACACGGTGACCACCGCCGCGGTGAGCGTGGCGTCGGCCGTCACCGGTCCCCCGGCTCCGCGTCGCCGCGGACGAACGTACCGCTGCGGCCGCCGGACTTGGCCAGCACGGCCACCTCGGTGATCATCGCCGAACGGTCGATCGACTTGATCATGTCGATCATGGTCAACCCGGCGACGGCGACCGCGGTCAACGCCTCCATCTCGACCCCGGTCCGGTCCGTGGTCCGGACGGTCGCCGTGATCCGTACCCCCTCGTCGACGATCGCGCAGTCGACGTCGACGCCGCTGATCGCCAGCGGGTGGCAGAGCGGGATCAGGTCCGGCGTCCGTTTGGCGCCCTGGATGCCCGCGATCCGGGCGACGGCCAGCGCATCGCCCTTCGGCACGGTCCGGTCCCGCAGCGTCGCCACGGCCGCGGCGCTGAGCCGGACCAGTCCGCCGGCGGTGGCCGACCGGGCGGTGACCGGCTTGGCCGAGACGTCGACCATCCGGGCCTCACCGCCCGCGTTCAGATGCGTCAGACCCGACCCCGGTCCGGGATCCGGCTGGTCAGTCGTCATCGTCCAACAACCAGACGTCGACCTCGTGACCGGCCGGGATCACCTCGACGTCACGGGGGATGATCACCAGCGCGTTGGACCGGGAGAGGTCGCCGATCAGGTGCGAGCCGTGACCGCCGGCGAGCTCGACCTGCCGCTCACCGTCGGTGTCCAGGGTGACCAGGCCGCGGGCGAAGTTCATCCGGCCGAAGGTCCCGCTGATCGTCGTCCGGGCCCGGCAGCGGAAGGCGGTCCGGGTGTACGGCGTGACGCCCATCAGCTTCCTGATCACCGGCCGGACGAAGGCCTCGAACGAGACGAACGCGCTGACCGGATTGCCCGGAACCATGATCATCGGCGTCCGGTCGTCGCCGATCAGGCCGAAGCCCTGCGGCTTGCCGGGCTGCATCGCGACCTGGCCGAAGTCGGTCGAACCCAGCTCCGGCATCACCTCCTTGATCACGTCGTGATCACCCTGGCTGACGCCGCCGGAGGTGAGCAGCAGGTCCGCCCGGATCAGTTGGTCGGAGATCACCTGCCGGACCTGGGCCGGGTCGTCGCCGACCAGGCCGACCCGGAACACCTGGGCGCCGGCCGCCTTGGCCGCCGCGGCGAGCAGGAACGAGTTCGAGTCGAAGATGTGCTGCGGGCTGGGCAGGTCGAGGCCGGGGTCGACCAGCTCCGAACCGGTGGCCAGCACCACCACCCGCGGTCGCGGCCGGACCAGCACCTTGTCCTTGCCGATCGCCGCCAGCAGGCCGATCCGGCGTGGGTCGAGCCGGTCGCCGGAGCCGAGCACCAGCTCGCCGGCGGCCACGTCCTCGCCGGTCCGCCGGACATGCCGGCCACGCTCGGTCGGCTGGTACACCTTGACGTCGCCGGCGCCGCGATCAGTGCTCTCGTACGGCACGATCGCGTCGGCCTGCTCGGGCAGCGGCGCGCCGGTCATGATCTTCATCGCGGTGCCCGGGGACAGCGGGTGCTGCGCCGCCTGGCCGGCCGGGATCTCGCCGACCACCGGCAAGATCACCGGTCGGTCGTCGGTCGCCCCGGCGATGTCCTCGGCCATCACCGCGTAGCCGTCCATCGCCGAATTGTCGAAGCCGGGCAGGCTGACCGCGGTGACGATGTCCTCGCACAGACTCAGCCCGACCGCGTCCAGCAACTGCTGCCCGAACGGCGGCAGTTCCTCGACCTGGCTGAGCAGGTAGTCGCGATGGTCCGCCATCGACCGCAACCCGTTCTCGTCGACCTGCGGCGGGTCGGCGAGCGGCGCCGGCGGCTCGGCGACGAATTCCGGCTCGTCCTTCCTCTTCCGACCGAACAGTGGCATGACCGACACACTATCTGCCGGCCCTCCGCCGACTTGTCAGAACTGGTGCTTGCTATAGCAAGTCTCAGTTCTGACAGGTCTGCATAGACTGACGCGATGCCTTCTGATGCCGAGGCGCTCGACGGTGCCAAGTCGCTGCTGCGCAATGCCGTGCTGCTGCGCCGCGACTCCCGGGCGGCCGAGCAGCGGCACGCCGACGACGAGGCGCGGTTCGACCAGGTCCGACAGGCGCTGCTGGATCGTGGCCCGCTCGACCGGATCTCCTGCTACCTCTCCACCGGCACCGAGCCGGGCACCTTGCAACTCGTCGGCTGGCTCGCCGCGCAGGGGGTGCAGATCCTGCTGCCGGTGCTGACCGACGGGTCGGGCACGTTGCTGGCCGAGCCGCGCTGGGCCTGGTATGCGGGCCCGGACGGGCTCCGGACCGGGCGCAAGTCGATCCTGGAGCCGACCGGGCCGGTCCTCGACGGCGCGGCGCTGAGCCAGGTCGAGGTGATCATCTGTCCGTCCCTGGCGGCCGATCCGGCCGGCGAACGGTTGGGTCGCGGCGGCGGTTGGTACGACCGGGCGCTGGCACCGATGCCGGCCGACACCGAGGTCTGGACCATGATCAACGACGACGAACTGCTGGGCGAACTGCCGGCCCAGGAGTGGGACCGCCCGGTCCGCCGGATCATCACCCAGACCCGGGTGATCGACTGCCCGCCGGCCCTCGAACTGATAAAGCCGTCGAACTGACCAAGCCCGGACTGATCGAGCCCGACCGATCACTCCCGGCTCCGACCGACGATCGCCCCTGTTTCGACACTGGACTGTGATCGCCGACGGGCTGATCCGGGCCGGGATCCCGGCGAGAATCAAGCATGGTGACCAGACGGCGGTTCTGCGGGTCGATCGTGGGCGCCGCCCTGCTCTCCGGCTGCGGCGGTCCGGTCTCGATGAACCCGGCCCGCGACCCGACCCCGGCGGGAGCCTGGAGCAGGATCCCGGCCGGGCCGCTGTCGCGTCGGCACAACGTCGCCGGCGGCTGGCTCGCCGACCGGTTCGTGCTGGCCGGGGGCTGGTCGGTCCCGCCCTGTCCCGACGGTGCCAGTTGCGCGCCGCCCGAGGAGCCGGCGTTGCGGGACGGGGCCGCCTTCGACCCGTCGACCGGCACCTGGTCGCCGCTGCCGGACGCGCCGAGCCCGATCTCCGACCCGGGACGCTCCGTGGTCGTCGGCCGGCGCTGGTATGTGCTGACGGCCGATCTCGGGCTGCCGGACAGCCCGGACGCCTTCCTCTGCTACGACGCGGACCAGCACCGCTGGGCGCAATTGCCACCGCCGCCGCGGACCGACGTCACGCTGATCGGAACCGAGCCGGCGGGAGTGATCGCGATCGGCGGCTCGGACGAGCAGGGGCAGACCGCCGACTTCCGCTTCGATTTGGAGCGAGGTCGCTGGGTCCGGCTGCCGGACGATCCGCTCGGCCCCTGCTTCGACCGCGAGGGCGTCTGGCTCGGCGACCGGCTGCTCCTCGCCGGCCGCGACCTGGTCGCGAGCCCGGGATCGGAGCGCCCGGCGCTGGCCCGGCTGGCGCTGTGGCAGCCGGAGTCCGGCCGGTGGACCCGGGGGCCCGACACCGAGGTGATCGGCTCCGGGCCCCGCTGGGTGGGTGAGCGAGTGGTGTGGCCGATGACCGGGGCGGCCGACGGCGGCCGGGTCGGCAACTGGGGCCGGCCCTACCCGTTCGGCGCGATCCTCGACCCGGCCGACGACCGGTGGACCACGCTGCCGGAGCCGCCGGCGGGCCGGGGCCTGGGCAGCGGCGCGCTGCAGCTCGGGTCCAGGATCGCCGTCGGCGGCCAACTCCTCGACCCGGTCACCCTCGCCTGGACGCTCGTTCCGGAATCACCGACCCTAGGCCGGGTCGGCGCCGCCGTACTGCCCGGTGGCAACGCGATCCTGGTCTGGGGCGGCGCCGACGAGAAGACCAACTTCGCCGACGGCTACCTGCTCCGGCTCAGCTGACCCGCCACCGCGACGGACTCCGGGGTCAGGCCGCGCCGACCCGGTCGGCCACTCCGCGGATCAGAGCGGCCTGGCCGAGGTGCTGCAGGCAGTCACCGATCACGCTGACCAGGCGGACCGACACCGTCACCGGCGGATCCCAGCGGGTGTCGACGACGCGCTCCAGTTCCGCGGCGTCGAGCCCGTCCAGATAGCGCAACGTCGCCTCGTGCACGTCGGCGTGATAGCCGTCCAGCAGCTCCCCCGACACCCGGACCGCGGCGACCTCGTCACTGTCCTGGCTGTAGCCGGTGGCCTCCGGCTCGAACGGCAGCCCGAACCGCTCCCGCCAGCGCGGCCAGACCTGCTCGGAGCCGGCCGCGTCGGCCAGATGATCATCCTGGACCCTGGCCTGGTGCCAGATCAGCCAGGCGATGGTGTTGGCCCCGGGGTCGACCCGGAAGGTCGCCGTCTCCTCCGACAATCCGTCCGTCAGCCCCGTGACGAGCTCCCGGATCCGTCCGAACTGATCAACCAGCAGATCCTTCGCGATCTTCATCTCACCCATGATCAACTCCTCTCGACGCCTGCTCCGACCCTAGTCCCGGTCAGCCGCCCCCGTGATGCCCTCCGCCCAAAGGCACCCCGGGCGCGGAGTCAGCCACCGTCACAAATGCGAAGCGCAAGCGCCTCAAACCGCCGAAATTCGCCTCGAGATCGGCGCGCGCTTCGGCTTTGTGCCAGTGCACCCCGCCCAGCACCGCCGACCGAACCGAACGACCAGCCCGATCTCAAGTCACGCTCCACGCCACCACGCCCCGCCCCTCCGCACCGAATGTGACGTTTCCCGTCTTCCCGACGCCGCCCGACCCGGGAACCGTGACACTCGACGCCCCGGAGACCTTCCCAACGCCCCGAGAAACCACCAGCCGGCCGCAACACCCTCGCCACGCCAAACCCCACCGCCCCTCGATGCATCTTTCCGCCCGGCAGACCACAATCCGGCACCCGAACCGCAGACCGAGCAGAACGATCCTGGGCACGATCTCCACCCGGACCGAGACCTCCGCGCCGCCCTACAACCCGCCGCACAACCCGCGCCGCCCCCTGATCATGAAAGGACCGCTCTTGCCTCGATCTTCATGATCATGGCCTCGCTGCCCGGTGTCCGTGACCCGTTCACGCTTCCAGGCACAGATCGCGGTTCCTGCCAGATCGCTGTTCTACCGGACGAATGACGGATCGAGGGCGGCGGGTTCGCCCTGGGTGGGTGTCGCGGCCGGCTGTCCGCGCCGCGTCTCGTTGACTGCGGTTGATCTCGCGTCGACGCAAACCTCCAAAATCGTGCCAGCCAGCCCTGCGCGACGCAGCACCGCCGGTCGGCCGCGACACCGTCACCACGCCCAACCCCGCCGCTCCTCGACGCGTCTTTCCACCCGGCAGACCACGATCCGACGGCCGGAAACCCGACCAAAAGGAACAACCAACCCCCTGATCATGAAAGACCAAAGGCTAGGAACGACCGGTGATCGCCCAGTCCCGGATCAGGTCGATCCGTTGTTGTAGTTCGTCGGCACTGGCCATGGCGCTCGGCGGCCCGCCGCTGGCGGTGCGCAGCTCGGTGTGGATCACGCCGTGCGGCCGGTTGGTCCGGTGGTGCCAGGCGGCGACCAGGCCGTTCAGCTCCTTGCGCAGCTCTCGCAGCCGGGCATGGGTGCTCTGCTCCGGCGGCAATGTCCGCGGACCCCGCGCGACGTGTTCGGCCTGCCGGCGGCGGAGCAGGTCCCGCACCTGGTCCGGCTCCAGCAGGCCCGGGATGCCGAGGTAGTCCTGCTCCTCATCACTGCCCGCCGAGGCCGCGATGCCGAACTCACCGCCGTCGAAGACGACCCGGTCGAAGTCGGCGTTGCTCTCCAGCGCGGCGAACCCGCCCCGCTCGTCGTCCTCGCCGTCCGGCTCGGTCTCGGTCTGCTCGGCCAGGGCCAGCAGGTCGGCCTCGTCCGGCGATCCCGGCGGCTTCAGCACATGATCACGTTCCCGCTCCATCTCGGCCGCGAACAGCAGCAGGTGCGGCACGCTGGGCAGGAACACCGACGCCGTCTCGCCCCGGGTCCGGGCCCGGACGAACCGCCCCACGGCCTGGGCGAAGAACAGCGGCGTGGCGATCGAGGTCGCGTAGACGCCGACGGCGAGCCGGGGCACGTCGACGCCCTCCGACACCATCCGCACCGCGACCATCCACCGGTCGTCGCTCTCGGCGAATTTGCTGATCTTCTTGCTCGCCTTTGGGTCGTCGCTGAGCACCACGGTCGGCTTGCGTTTGGTGATCGCGTGCAGCAGCTCCGCGTACGAGCGCGCCGAGTTCTGATCAGTGGCGATCACCAGTCCGCCGGCATCGGGTACGTGGTCCCGGACCTCGGTCAGCCGGGTGTCGGCCGCCTTGAGCACGCTCGGGATCCAGGCGCCTTCCGGATCCAGCGCGGTCCGCAGCGCCTGGCCGGCCAGCTCCCGGGTCATCGGCTCGCCGAGCCGGGCCGCGACCTCGTCGCCGGCACTGGTCCGCCAGTGCAGATCACCGGAGTAGGCCAGGAACAGCACCGGCCGGACGATCCCGTCGGCCAGCGCCGGAGCGTACCCGTAGGAGTAGTCGGCCCGGGACCGCTGACCGCCGCCGGCCTCCGGTTCGTAACTGACGAACGGGATCGGGTTGGCGTCGGACCGGAACGGGGTGCCGGTCAGCATCAGCCGCCGGGTGGCCGGCTCGAACGCCTCCCGGACCGCCTCGCCCCAGCTCATCGCGTCGCCGGCGTGATGCACCTCGTCCAAGATCACCAAGGTGTTGAAGGCCTCGGTCCGGATCCGCAACCCCAGCGTGTTCTGCGCCACCCCGGCATAGGTGAGCGCGATGCCGGCGAAGTCCCGACTGGTCTTGCCCTGCTTGACGCCGAAGTTCGGGTCGATCGCGATGTTGATCTTGTCGGCCGCCTCGGCCCACTGGGTCTTCAGGTGCTCGGTCGGGGCGACGATGATGATCCGGTCGATGATCCGCCGGTCCAGCAGGTTCGCGGCCAGGGTGAGCGCGAACGACGTCTTGCCGGCGCCGGGCGTCGCGACCGCCAGGAAGTCCTTCGGCTGAGTCTCGAAATACTGCGTCAGCGCCGCCGCCTGCCAGGCCCGCAGCTGCTTCACGGTGCCCCAGGCCGCCCGATCCGGGAACGCCGGAGGAAGTCCGGTGGTCTTGATATCGGTTTGTCCAGCAGTCACCGGCGAGAGTTTAGACGAGTGATCAGACTTCCCGTGGACGCCCCATCCGGGTCGAGGCGGCGATCCCGAGGAGGGCGACGAACAGCATCGCGACCATCACTGTGCCGAAGATCACGCGATCGTCGCCGGAGGGGTGCAGGGCGGCGAAGATCGTCCCGCTGATCCCGGCGAACAGGGCGGCGCCGAGCGAGTCGCCGAGCTGCAGCGAGGACGCGTTCCGGCCCTGCTCGTCGTCCCGGGACAGCGACATCGCCGCGATCGACGTGGAGGCGATGCCGAGGCCCATGCCGAAGCCGCCGATCACCCAGCCGACGGCCACCAGGCCGGACCACAGTTGCGGCAGCAGCGCGGTCATCGCGACCAGCATCAGGCAGCCGGCGACACAGATCGTGCCGAGCGAGATCAGCCGGTTCCGCGACAGCTCGATCCAGGGCCGCGACTGCAGCCAGGCGCCGGTCGTCCAGCCGACCGCACCGCAGGTGAGGACCGCCCCGGCCCAGCCCATCTCCACGCCGCGCTGCTCGTTCAGCATCATCGGTACGAACACCTCGGCGCCGAAGAACGCGCCGGGCAGCAGGCCGCGGACCATGATCACCATCGGCAGGCCGCGGCGCAGCCGGAGGAAGCCCGGCGGCATCAGCCGGGACAGGCTGATCGCGAGCCCGACCAGGGCAGCGGTAGCCAGCGGGATCGAGACCCAGTCCAGCCGTTGCCCGGCCAGCTGGATCGCCACCGCCGAAGCCGCGACCAACCCGGCCGCCCAGAGCGGCGCCGGTCGCCGCGGCTCCTCGTCCGGCGCCGGGATCCGCGGTGCGGCGACGGCCCGGGCCTTGATCAACGCGCGCAAGGTCGGCAACACGATGATCACGCCGATCGCGACCAGCGGCAGCACGCTCCAGAAGACCCAGTGCCAGCTGAGGCTCTCGGTCAGCCAGGCCGAGATCGGCGGCCCGACGAAGGACGGCACCACCCACGCGGTCGAGATGTAGGTGAACATCCGCGGTCGGGTCTGCTCGTCGAACACCTGGGCGATGCAGACGAACGCGGCGACATTCAACACCCCGCCGCCCAGACCCTGGACCAGCCGGCCGCCGATCAGCTGGCCCATCGACAGCGAGGTGGCCGCCACGACGATCCCGACGGTGAACACCGCAACCCCGGCGAGGAACGGCCAGCCGGGCCCGAACCGGTCGCAGATCCGGCCGGCGACCACGGTGGCCAGCAGCATCCCGATCAGGAACAGCGAGAACGCCCACGCGTAGACGGCGACGCCGTCCAGCTCCCGGGCCGCCGCCGGCATCGCGGTCGCCACCGCGATCGCCTCGAACGCGATCGCCACCACGACCGTGCAGATCCCGATCGCCAGCGCCCGGCGGGAGACCGCCGGCGGAGCCGGGCCGGCCGGATCCGGCGGCAGCGGCTCCCGCTCGATTTCGGTCGGCTCCGGGTTCACCGGGCCAACTCCATCACCTCGACCGTGGTCGAGGTCAACGGGGTTTCCGCCGGACGGCTTCCTCAGCTGTCTCCTAGACTGACCCAGGTGAGCCAGCAACTGAGTCCCGGAGCGGAGACGATCGTCGATGAACGGACCGATTTCCGGCCCGAGGAAGGCGATCACGAACGTTTCTCGCATTACGTGCCGAAGGACAAGCTGACCGAGGCGATGGTGATGGGCACCCCGGTGGTCGCCCTCTGCGGCAAGGTCTGGGTGCCGAGCCGCGACCCGCAGCGCTTCCCGGTCTGCCCGGAGTGCAAGGAGATCTGGGAGAGCATGTCCGACGACAAGCCCTCCGGCGACGACTGACGCGACCTCTTGGGTCACCCCCAGCCGAGTTGTCAGAACCCAGGCTGGCCAGAGCCAGCGTCAGTTCTGACAAGTCGGCTTCCGGAGCGGGTCAGGGGACCTCGGCCGGCACCTCGGCGATCAGTTCCTCGCCGCTGACGTCACCGGTCTCACCGGCGTTGGCGGCCCAGCGGCCGAGCGTGAAGACGTACACCAGGAAGCCGGCCAACGCCGCCCCGCCGATCGCCAGCCGGGCCCAGGCCGGCAGCGGCGAGGGCGTGATGAAGCCCTCGAGCAGGCCCGAGATCAACAGCCAGACCGCGAGCCCGAGAGCGATCGCGCCGGCCGCGCGTCCCTCCACCGCCAGCGCCTGGGTACGACTTCGCCGGCCGGGCGCGATCCAGGCCCAGCCGAGCCGCAGCCCGGCCCCGGCGCCGACGAAGACGATGGTCAGCTCGAGCATCCCGTGCGGCAGCAGCAGCCCCCAGAAGATGTCGGAGCGGCCGGCCTCGATCATGTAGCCGGCGATCAGTCCGACGTTGGCGATGTTGCTCCAGAGCAGGATCAACACCGGGACGATCAAGATGCCGAGCAGCAGGCAACTGGCCGTCACCCGGGCGTTGTTCAACCAGACGTGCAGGAAGAAGTCGAAGGCCGGATTCTCGAAGTAGTACTGGGCGAAGTCGTAGTCCACCAGCTGCCGCGCCTCCTCGGTGGTGAGCAGCGACTCGGCCAGGCCCGGCGTGTTGATCACCCGCCAGGCGACCAGCGTCGCGACGATGATGTTGATCACCGCGGTGATCCCCCACCACCAGCGGGCCCGATAGACCGCGGCCGGGAAGACGACGGTGAAGAACCGGCCGATGGATCGCCACAGCGGCACGGTGGTGCCGGTCACGGTGGCCCGGGCGCGGACCACCAGGGAGGACAGCCGTGCCTCGAGCACGGCGTCCGAGCCGGTGCTGCGGACCACCGACAGGTGCGTCGCCACCCGCTGGTAGAGGTCGACGAGCTCGTCCGCGTCGGCCCCGGTCAGCCGGCCGGGCCGGTCGGTCAGCTGCGCCAACCGGTCCCACTGCCGACTGTGCCGCAGGATGTAGGAATCCAGGTCCATCGGCCCAGCGTATTGATTCGCGGCGTCGCCGGCCCGCAACGGTCCGAACTGTCGGACCGGGTGATGCAAGACTGGGCCCGTGAGCCAGATCGTGACCGGAGACGCGGTGCTGCTCGACCTGCGCCCGGCCCGGGTGCCGAGCATGCTGCTGGCCGCCGTGCTCGACCTCGCGCTGATCTCGATCGCCTCGTCGTTGTTCGGCTACGTGGTTTCCGTCGTCGCCGGCGGGTACGAGTACCGGGAGCAGACGATGACGATGATCGGCTCGATCATCATCGCCTTCGGCTACCCGATCGGCTGCGAGACCGCGACCCGGGGCCGCACCCTCGGCAGTTGGGCGCTGGGCCTGCGGGTGGTCCGCGACGACGGCGGCGCGATCCGGTTCCGGCAGGCGCTGCTGCGCGGGCTGACCTTCTGGTTCGCCGACTTCGCACCCTGGACCGGATTCTGCGGTGGGCTGATCTGCGCCTCGATCAACCGACAGTCCAAGCGGATCGGCGATCTGGTGGCCGGCACCCTGATGGTCCGGGTCCGCTCCCCGCGCCGCCCGCCGGCGATCCCGCCGGTGCCCCTCGAGCTGGCCGACTGGACCTCCCAGTTGCAGCTGAGTGGGCTGTCCGACGAATTGGTCACCGCGTCCCGGCAACTGGTGCAGCGCTATGACGATCTGCTGCCGTACCCGAAGGAACAACTGGCCCAGGAACTGGCCCGGCAGGTCGCGGCCCGGACGGCACCCGCGCCGCCGGTGCTGCTGCCGGCCAAGGGGTTCCTGGCCGCGGTGATCGCGGAGCGCCGCGCCCGGGAGCAGCACCGGCTGGCCGGCGGCCACGTACCGACCGCCGCCGAGCTGCCGCAGGGCTGGCGCTGAACCTTCCCCGGCCGGCTCGACCGACGCTGATCAGGCGGCCGGGACGGCGCTCGTACCGGAGCTCGACGGTGCCGGCGACCGACCGCCCTTGAGCCAGAGCAGCGAGCCGGGTTTGCGGGCCTCGCGGCGGAGCTTCAGCACCCCGAGCTTGCAGGTCAGCTCCTTGTAGGCCGCGCCGATCCGGCCGCCGAAGTAGGCGTTCATCGAGCTGTCGTCCTTGCGCGCGAACTGCCGTACGGCGGAGCTCCGGCCGAGGCTGACACAGGACCCCACGAAGCCGAGGTTCAACACCGCCGGCTCGGTCCCGGCGAGTCGGCTCAGCACGGTGTCGGCGGCCTGTGCCCCCAGCGGCGCCGCGGCCTGGCAACTCATCCGCAGCGGCCGGCCGGACGGTGCGGCAGCATCGCCGGCCGCGACGATCCGGTCGTCGTCGACGCTGGTCAGCGTCTGGTCGGTGAGTAGCCGGCCGACCTCGTCGGTACGCAACCCGCTCGCCGCCGCCAACTCCGGTACGCCGAAGCCGGCCGTCCAGATGGTCAACGCGCTCGCCCGGACCGTACCGCCGGCGAGGACGACGGCGTCCGACCGGACCTCGGTCACGGGCTGGGCCTCGCGTACGGTGACGCCGTGCCGGGACAGCCAGCCGGCCACGGAGCGGCGAGCCGGTGCGCTCAGCGAGGGCGCCAGGATCGGGCCACTCACCAGGGTGACCCGCCGGCCCCGCTCGGCCAGTTCGGCCGCGGTCTCGATGCCGGTCAACCCGCCGCCGACCACGGTGATCGGTGCGTCGGCGGGCATCTCGGCCAGCCTCGCCCGCAGCCGCTCCGCGGACTCCAGTTCGGCGACGGAAACCGCGAACTCTGCCGCGCCGGGCACCGAAGCCGGAATCGCTCCGGTGCTGCCGACCGCATAGATCAGGTAGTCGTAGTCCAGGCCGCGGCCCGACGCCAGCCGGACGGTCCGGGCCAGGGTGTCGATCCGGGTGGCGCTGTCGACGGCGAGCTGGATGCCCTCGCCCAGCAGCGTGCCGTAATCCACCGTGGCTTCGCCGGTGCCGGCCACGAACTGATGCAGCCGGATCCGATCGACGAACGTCGGGCGGGGATTGACCACGGTCACCCGGACGTCGTCGCGGCTGCGCAGCCGGTTGGCCGCGAGGATGCCGGCGTAACCGCCGCCGATCACGACGACCTGGTGGCGGGTGGGCTGTGCGAACGCAGGCATGGCGAGTTCCCTTCTCGATCTTGGCGTGCTGTCTCATCCGTTCGACCAGCCACCGCCCGGGAATGTGAGGCGAAGGGACCGACCTCACAGTTCACGGCGCTGTCTTGTCGAATGGGTGCGAGCAGTTGCGACCGAGGGAGCCGGCGACACCATGAGCAGCGAGTCCGAGCCAGCAGGCAACCGACCCGATCCGGGCCTGAGCGCGATCACGGGCGAGCGGCGCCGGCTGATCAATCTCGCCTATCGACTCCTCGGTTCGCTGGCCGATGCCGAGGACGTCGTCCAGGAAGCCTCCGCCCGTTGGTATGCGCTGACTCGACCGCAGCGGGAAGCCATCGAATCCCCCGGTGCCTGGCTGAGCACGGTGACCAGCCGGCTGTGTCTCAACGTGCTGGCCTCGGCCCGCGTCCGACGGGAGACCTACGTCGGCGAATGGATCCCGGAGCCGGTGCCCGAGCCGACCGAGTGGTCCGGTGGGCGGTCGGCCCGCGGCACTGCCGATCCGGCCGACCGGGTCACCCTGGACGAGTCGGTCAACATGGCTTTCCTCGTCGTCCTCGATGCGATGACCCCGGCCGAGCGCGTCGCCTTCATCCTGCACGACGTCTTCCGCTACCCCTTCGCCGAAGTGGCCGAGATCGT
Organism: uncultured Actinomycetota bacterium; assembly: GCA_963746025.1. Taxonomy (GTDB): domain Bacteria; phylum Actinomycetota; class Actinomycetes; order Propionibacteriales; family Propionibacteriaceae; genus Microlunatus. Next base: position 606,914 of record CAVUZU010000002.1, on the reverse strand, counting down.
CGGCCGCACCCCGGCCGCCTGCCGCCAGCTCGCCTCCTCGGCCCGCCGCCGGATCCGCTCCGCGCAGTCAGCCGCGACAGCGACCGCGACCTCGGGCCAGGCCGGCCTGATCAGGGACTTCAAGCAGGCCTGGGAAGCCAAGGACATCGAGGCCCTGATCGGCCTCCTCGATCCCGCAGCCACGGCGATCGCCGACGGCGGCGGCCAGGTCAGCACCGCGCGGCACCCGATCGAAGGTGCCGAGCAGATCGCGCGTTCGCTGCTGCGGCTGGCCAGCCGGCTGAGCAACCTGACGATCCTGGAGCGTACGGTGAACGGTCAGCCCGGCCTGGTGGCGCAGCAGGACGGCGTCACCGTGACGGTGGTGGCGTTCCAGGTCGCGGGCGACCGGATCAAGCACCTCTGGGCGATCCGCAATCCGGACAAGCTCCGGTCCTGGCCGGCCGGCGCGCAGCGCTGAGCAGCGGTCGGCCACCCGGCCGGATCCATCCGGAAAAGCTTGGACCGGCCTGAGCGAGTAGCCACCCTGCGGTCGTCTGTCCGTAACCTTGGCCACGCTTTCGGCGCCTAATCTCGACTCATGACACCGCCGAACGATCCACCTCGGCGAACGCTGCTGCTGGCCAGACATGCGAAGTCGAAGTGGGGTCTCGAGGTCGACGATCACGATCGACCGCTGTCCGGCCGCGGCCGCCGAGACGGTGTCGCCTTGGGCGAGTTCCTCGCCGGCAACGGTTACAAGCCGGACATCGTCATCTGCTCCACGGCCACCAGGGCCCGCCAGACCTGGGAGCGGGCGGTCCTCGGTGGCGCCGTGGCGCGGGAGGTGCGCTACGACGACCGGATCTACGAGGCCTGGGCCGGTGCCCTGGCCAAGCTGATCCGGCGACTGCCGGAGGACGCCGAAACGGCGCTGCTGATCGGCCATTCGCCCGGTCTACCCGAGCTGGCCCGGCTGCTCGCCGACCGGCGCGGCCAGAAGAAGGCCTGGACCCGGCTGGAGGCCAAGTATCCGACCAGCGGACTGGCCATCCTGCAGACCGAGAACGACTGGGCCGAGGCGCACCCGGGCACCGCCGTCCTGTCCGACTTCGTCGTGCCCCGCGGCTCCGACTGAGCGTTTCCGGCGTCGAGGCTAGGTGAGCGCCTCGAGCAACTCGGCGATCCGTTTCCGCAGGTCCGAGGCCGTTTCGGCGTCGATCTCGCCGACCAGCAACTGCTCGATTTCACGGGCGAGCTCGGAAGCGCGAGAGTTCCCGAAGGTGCCGGCCGAGCCGGCGATCTGATGGGCCAGATCCTTGGCTCGGCGCCGCCGATCGGTGGCGGGCTCGTTCTCGGTCAACTCGTGGATCAGCTGATCCAGCGCGGTGACCCGGATCCGATTGGTCTCCTGGGCCTGGGCGCTGATCGAGTTGAACACGGCCTCGGTCGTCGGATCGGTCCCGCCGTGCCGGTCGCTCATCGCTGCCATCCGAGCAACGCGGCGACCTCATCGGCCAGGGTCATCGGATCGAAGGGCTTGGCGATGATCCCCGCGTGCGGACCTACCTCGTTCTGCTGCGGATCGATGCCACCAACCTTGGCTGTCAGGAAGATCACCGGAATGTCTCGAGTGACGGAATCCTCGCGCAGCCGACGAAGAGCGGTCGGTCCATCCATCCCAGGCATCATGACGTCGAGCAGCATGGCATCCGGCCGATCCGAAATCGCCCGCTGCCACCCCTCAGTACCCGAAGCGGCGGTGGTCACACGCCAACCTGCCACCAGTTCCAGCGCGAGGTGCGCGACCTCTCGGATAGAGCTGTCGTCGTCGACGACAAGGATGTGCCGGTCTGCCATCGGGATACTCAGCCCCCGCGGCGCAACGTACGTTGTTTCCCGCGTCGGCTTTCCATGCCCATAGCGTCGCCTCCAACCGCCCCGTCCAGTCGCCGTTTCAGCAGTTTCCGGCGCGCCAGCGCCACCGGGCACCCCCGGCCTTGATGCCGCCAAGAGTGCTGGCCAACTGCGACCGAAGTTGAATCACGTGCCCGCAGGTTCACAGTCGGGGCCATCGTAGCTCCTCCTGCTGAGCACATCAGAGGGGCCCGTGTATCCGGCGCTGCCACCGCCGCGGCCGCTGATACGACCTGAAAGCACGCTTCGGGCGATGATAGCGTCCGAGCATGACGGAGTCGGCTGGGGACCCCGGATCGATTTCCCGGCAGTCCCGCCCGCACGGTTTCACCGCTTTCATCGTCTGGTGCCTGCTCGCGGCCGTCGGCCTCCTCGCCGGTGGGGTGCTCCTCTCCAGCCCGCTGCCGCAATCCACCCGTCAGTTGTGCAGCCAGCTCATGCTGACCATCGGCGGCGTCGTTGTCGTGCTGAGCTGTGGTCAGCGCGGGATTCGGAACCGATACGAGCGCCGATCGCGAGCCTGGCTGTTACTCGCCTTGGGCGCGCTGATCGGCCTCGGCGCGAACTTCTATTCCCAGTTGGTTGCCGATCAGCCGCGACCGGCCACCGACTTCGGCGACATCGGTCTCTTGGTCGGACTGCTCTGCGGCATCCTCGCCATGATCAGCTTCCCGTCAGCACGCCGACGGCACACTGACCTGGCACGAATGATCCTCGACGGTGTCGTGGTCGGCGGATCAATCCTCTTCCTCACCGCGGTCGTCGTCTACCCGCCGTTGCTGGTCAGACAATCGATCTTGGCGATCACCGACGTCACCGCCCTCGCGTTGCCAATCGCTGACGTGGTCGCCGCGACACTTGCTGTGCTGTTGATCATGCGCAGTGGCGTCGATGATCGCCCGGCTCTGTTGCTGGTCGGTCTCGGCTTCACCCTCTACGCGGTCTCCGACCTGTTCTTTGCCGTGCTCAGCGCCCAGCAGGCCTTCAGTTTCGGCACCATCGCCGACCTCGGCTGGGTTGCCGGCTACTTCCTGTTTGCCTTGGCCGCACGGCACCCCGCCGCCGCCACATCGCCGGCATCAGGTCCACCCCGCGAAGCCTCTCCGGTCGCCGGCACGGTGATCATGTTCACGGTCTTCATCGCGGCCGCGATCGTCGGCTTGTTCGGCGACGTTAGCCCCTTGGCCAACATCCTGTGGTTGATCGTTCTGATCACGGTCGCCCTTCGGCAGATCCTGCTGATCGTCGACAACAACGCGCTACGCCAAGGGCTGGAGCGACGAGTCGCAGAACGCACGAGAGATCTGCGCCGGCTGACCGAACGGAGCGAGTTGCTGCTGAAGTCGGTCGGTGACGGCATCTACGGCGTCGACACGACTGGACGGATCACCTTTGTCAATCCGGCGGCGGCCCGAGTGCTGGGGTTCCCGCCGGCCGAACTGATCGGTCGCAGCGCGCACCACACGTTCCACGCTCGGCACGCCGATGGCTCCGCGACTCCGGAAAGCCAGTGCTACATCACCGAGGCGGTACGGGACGGCTTCGCGGCGATCTCGGAGGAGGACACCTACGTCCGGGCCGATGGCCGGCAGTTCCCGGTCGAAGTGACGGCGACCCCACTGACCGTCGGGGGGTCCGCGGCCACCGGACCCGGCTCGACCACGAGCGGTGCCGTCGTCGTGTTCCGAGACATCACACAGCGCCGCGAGGTCGACCGGATCAAGAACGAGTTCGTGTCCATGGTGAGCCACGAACTGCGCACCCCACTGACTTCGATTCGCGGCTCGCTCGGCCTGCTCGCCGGCGGCGCCCTCGGCACACTTCCCGAACGAGCCGATCAGCTGCTGACGATCGCCCAGGAGAGTTGCGAGCGGCTGACCCGGTTGATCAACGACATCCTCGACATCGAGCGATACGAGTCCGGGTCGATTCCGATGGAGATCGGCAGGCACCGAGCCTCGGAGCTGATCAACGCGGCGGTGCAGCAGGTCGACCAACTCGCCGCCGAGTCCAAGATCACGTTGAAGGTCGACCGGGTCGACGGAGTGGTGTCGGCCGATGCCGACCGGGTGCTCCAGGCCTTGATCAATCTGATCAGCAACGCGGTGAAGTTCTCCAACGCGGGCGGCAGGGTGACGATCGCCGCGGTGCCTCGCGGCGGTTTCGTCGAGTTCAGCATCACTGATCACGGGCGGGGCATTCCGCCGGACCGGCTGGAGAGCATCTTCAATCGATTTGAACAGGTGGATTCCTCCGATTCCCGGGACAAGGGCGGGAGTGGCCTGGGACTGGCGATCTGCCGCAGCATCGTGGAACGGCTCGGCGGCCGGATCTGGGCCCGCAGCGATCCCCAACGCGGGACGGTCTTTACCTTCACCCTGCCGCGCGCCGAGCGATCCGAACCCGAGGGAACCGGCGACCAGCCGACTGTCCTGGTCTGCGATGACGACGATTACGCGGTCGAGGTGATGTGCGGGCTGCTCGAAGCCCGTGGTTACCGCGCGATCGGCGTCACCGACGGCCGCCAGGCGATCGAACGCGCGCTGATCGATCCGCCGGCGGTAGTGGTCGTCGATCTGGCCATGCCCGGCACCTCCGGCGCGGACGTCATCGCCGCCCTCAAGCGACACACCGCGACCCGCGATCTGCCGATCGTCGTCGTCTCGGGACTGAGCCCGAGCGGGCACCCGAATCTGGCTGCCAAGGTCGCCGAATGGTTGGTGAAGCCTATCGACGAGGAGCGACTGGCCCACGCCGTCAGGTCTGCCCTGATCGACCTGGTCGCCGAGAACATCGTGTTGCTCGTCGAGGACGATGAGGTGCTCTCGTCAGGCATCACCACGTTGCTCGAACGCCGAGGACTGACGATCCAACACGCCAGATCGGTGAAGGGGGCGCTCGACTTCTGTCAGCGGGCCCAGCCCAACCTCGTTGTGCTCGACGTTCAGATGCGCGATGAACACGGCACAGACCTGCTCGCCGCGCTGCGGCAGCGCGCCATCCCGGTATCGGCGGTGGTCGGCTACAGCGGCGCGAAGATCGATGGCCACGAGTATGAGGGCCTGACGGATGGTCGCGCCGTCTTCCTGACCGGCGGTAATGTCACGGCCCAACAGCTCGAGGACAGTGTGATCGAACTCCTCGATCTCACCCCGGTGGGCCCGGCCAGGGCCGCCGACCGCGACATCGAGGATGGAGGGGACGACGAGGACGAACCGCGGCCACGGAGGGCGCTCGATGCCTCGGTGACCAATACGTAATCATTGGTCGCTCCGATGCAGCACACGCGACGCAACTCCGGAAGAATAGGCCGCGATAGAAACCGCACTCTCACATAGGCCGACCTGCACCCGCATGCGATCGGCCGTGCGGAACCGCGAAGGGACGACATGACGCAGGACAATGTCGGCGCGTTCGAGATTCGAATCAGCGCCGGCCGGGGGATTGGCCTTACTCGACTCTCCGCTTTCGATGCGGCGTTACGTGACGCCGGCGTCGCCGACTTCAATTTGATCCGATTATCGTCGGTGATCCCCTCCGGCGGCGTGGTCCGCGAGGTGCCTGGAAATGAACAGCTGCAGGGCGGCATCGGCGACGTCCTCTACTGCGTATACGCCGATTCCTACGCCAGCACGCCAGGTGAGGAGGCCTGGGCCGGAGTCGCCTGGGCGCAGCGGGAGGAGTTCACCTCAGCCCAACTTGAATCGGGGCGAGGTGCGCTAGCCGGATCGGGGGTGTTCGTCGAGCACAGCGGCATCTCGCAGGCGTTGGTCGAGCGTGATCTACGCGCCAGCCTGGCGGACCTGACCCGCAACCGGCTCGGCGAGTTCCCGCATCGCGGGCGGCTCCTCAGCTCGGCACGTTGCGTCGACCACCCGGTCTGCGCCATTGTCGTCGCAGCCTACGCTGCACAGTCGTTGGCCAAACTCTGAATCGGAGGGGCCATATGGCCGACGGGGTGACCGTCACGGTAGAAGCGGAAGTTGATGGGACGACCCTCGAACGGTTCCGCGACCTCTATCGCCGAGCGTTCGATCCGCTGCGTACCCTCTCGGCCGCACGCCAAGTGCTGACCGACGACGAATTCAGTGCGGAGATGGTCGATCCGCGAGTTGACAAGTATGTCGCCTGGGAGGAGGGCGAACCGGTCGGGCTGAGCACACTGACCCGGGAACTGGAGACGGTGCCTTGGATCAGTCCGGAATACTTCCGCGCTCGGTTCCCTCAGCACGCCGAGCGGGACGCCCTCTTCTACCTGGGCTTCGCCCTCGCCGATCCAGAACGTCGACAACTCCGGGCGTTCGCGGCGATGGCCTCCGCGGTGGTCACGACCTTGTCGGAGGCCGGTGGCGTCTGCGGCTATGACGTTTGCGCGTACAACCGCGACGAGGTCCGATTCGCCGACAACCTCGAACGATTCATGAAGAGGCAGGCGCCCGCCGTTGTGAATGTCGTCGATTCCCAGACCTACTACACCGTTGATCTCGCCGCCGCACTCGAGCCGACGACGAGATCGGGAGCCGGTTAGATACGGTATGGCCATGTCAGATCGCGTGGCGGTGATCATCGAGGACGACGCCGACATCCGGAACCTGCTCGAGGCCATCCTGAGCCAAGCAGGTTTCACGACGTACGCCTTCTCGGAGGGTGCCGAGGGTGTCGCCGCGGTCCGGGACCATCAGCCGATCCTGACCACCCTGGACATCAGCCTGCCGGGCATCGACGGGTTCGAGGTGGCCCGGCAGATTCGCCATTTCAGCGACACCTACATCATCATCCTGTCCGCTCGGACCGAAGAGGTGGACACGTTGATGGGCCTCGACGCCGGGGCCGACGACTACCTCACCAAGCCGTTCCGGCCGAGGGAGTTGCGGGCCCGGGTGGAGGCGATGATGCGGCGGCGGATCGCCTACTCGCAGGAGTCGCCGGGTCCGGTCGATCCGACGTCCGACGAGGCCGACACTCAGACCGCCGCTTCGGCCGACCCGGCACCGGAGGACGATGGGTGGCTCAGCCACAACGGGCTGCGGATCCATCCGGAGATGCGGTTGTGTGAACTGGACGGCGAGCCGGTGACCCTGACCCGGAGCGAGTTCGATCTGTTGCAGGCGATCATGAACGGCAAGCGGCGGGTGGTCTCCAAGGACACGCTGTCCCTCGAGTTGCGTGGTGATCACTCGATGGGCGGATACGTCAGCGAGTCCGATCGTCGCGCGGTCGAGGTGCATCTGGCCAACGTCCGCCGCAAGCTCAACGACCCGGTCAACGCGCCGCGGTTCATCGAAACGGTGCGCGGCGTCGGCTATCGGCTCGCCACCCAGCAGTCCTGATTCAGCCGGCCCGATCACACGGCCCGACGGTGATCAGTCGGCCGATTCGTGGTCGTCCCGCGCCCGCTCCAACCGGGTCCGGTCCGTGGTCCGGGCCCGACGGAGGGCGCTCAGCTTGGACCGGGCCGAGGCGAAGTCACCCAGCCCGACGGCGGCTCGGATCGGCCGCACCGTCCGGACGATCGCGTCGGCGCCGACCATCAGGCTGGTGCTCTCCAGGCTGAGCAGCGCGACCTCGGCGCGTTCGGCGTTGCCGGCCGTGATCGCGGTCTCCACCGCGGCCATCCGGTGATCGAGCAGGTCAAGGTAGTCGCTGACGAACTGCCAGACGACCGTCGTGTCCCCGCCGACCTCCGCGGTCAACTGCCGCAGCGCCGGCCCGGATTTCTCGCCCTGCGCGCCATTCGGATCAGACTTGGCCCGACGCGGCTTGGCCGGTCCGGGCACCGTGTTCGAGGTGGAGCCGCCGCCACTCGTCGCTCGACGAGGAGGCACCGCGGGCTGGACGAACGGCTCCGCGGGGTCAGGCTCAATTCCAGCAGTGGTCATCTTCACCCCGTTGCCCGATCCTTCGCTCATCGCCCCGCTCAACCCCGGAGTATCCGGTTCGCTCTGCGCGACCGGCTCCGTGCGGTGACGATGGGGTCTGGGGCACCTTCTCCCTCGCTGACCGCTGACCATGTTCGATCAGGCAAATGTTCCAGAAATGAATGGTCAGGCCGGGGCGGCACAGGCACATCGCAGCTGCGGGTCTACGACGCCGGCCACACCCGGCCCGACACCAACTAGTTTGCCGCGCGACGGTCAGTGGGTAGTTCGCATTAGCTCAGGGGCTTCTCAAGATTGGATCAAGAACAGGCCCGAATTCGTCCGGCCGGCGCATTACGCTGGCGGCGTCAATTGTCACCTGAACGACTCTCCGATAAGTGGGAATTCACCCGGCCGGAATAGCCGGAAATGTGACTCAGGAAGGCATGGCCCGTCGGCCCGGACCACCGCCGGTGAGCCGTTCCCGGACCTCTACGCCGATCACCGAAGTCGCGTGCCGGCCGTCGTAGGTGGTCGCCTCGTAGCCGATCTCGGCCGCCCAGCCGAGGAAGCCCGGCTGGGGCTGGATTTCGATCCGACCATCCTCGATCACCCGGTAGTGAGCCTCGCCCGGGACGAACAGCTCGGTCACCGGATAACCCGTCGTCGGATCGAGCAGTCGCACCGTGCCCGGGTTGAAGGCCGCGTCGGAGTCCAGCACACCGTCGTTCGCCAGCGGGTCGAAGACCAGCGGCTCTCCGGTCACGACGACCGGGAAGTCGGGATTGCTGACTCCGGGCTCGGCCGGGATCTCGCCGAACAGGTGGCCGCTGGAAATTCCACCGGACCCGAGCGAGATCTCGATCTCATCGTCGTTGACCAGGACGCCGCCGATTCCGGCGTATTCCGCCCCGTCCCGGTATTCCTTCGGCTGATGTTCGAGCACCCGATAGGTGCCCGGTCGGAGACCCTCGAAGGCGAACTGCCCCGCCTCATCGGTCTGCACCGTACCGACCTCGACCCCACCGGAATTCAGGATGATCTCGATGCCCGCGACCGGAGTCTCGTCGACATCGAAGTATCCGTCGCTGCCCGCATCGGCGTACACGTAGCCCTTGATGACACCGGAATCCCTTGGATCGGCCATGGCCGGTGTGGCCGGTGTGGCCGTGAAGCCGAAGAGGAGGAGGGCGGCCGCGACCACCGCGAGAGACCCATGAAGCCACGATCGTGAGGAGACCGAACTGGCGATTCCGCAGGGAAGCGCCTGACTCATACCCCGTCCTGTCGGTTCGGCCCGGGGCACAGCGCTATCTCTGTCACTGCTCCCCCGAGCGATCCTGCTGGCAAATCGAGCATGCCGGTTGACGAGCCCCACCGTAGGTGGGCAATTCTGAGATTGTCAACGCGTCCAGATGAATTTCGGACGGGACAAAAATACCGCGGTCGGGGCCCGCATTCCCCGACCGCGGAAAACTGTCACGGCTGGAACCCTCGGTTTCGAGTCCGGTTCAGCAGCCGTGGTGAAGGTATCCCGCAGCCCGTACATCCGTCGTACATCGGCTCCTCGCGATGCGATATCCGGGCGGGTGATTCCCCCGTTCGGCTATCGGTAGGGTCAGAATGAGACATGTCGGATGCGAATCCGGACCGGCGGAGAAGGATACGAATGGCGTGATCTTCCAGATCCTCGGCCCGATGCTGATCACCGGTGAGGCGGCCGCGCGCTTCATTCCGGGCACCAAGCCGCGCCAACTGCTGGGTTTGCTGCTGCTCCATGCGAACCGGTTCGTCTCCACCGACCACATGGCCGACAGTCTGTGGGACGGCGAGCCGCCGGGCTCCGCCGGCGCCAACCTGCGCAGCTATATCCGGAAGCTGCGGACGACGCTGCTGGAGCGCGGCGTGGCCGCGACGATCGAGACCCGCCCCGGCGGCTATGCCCTGATGGTCGGCACCGACGACGTCGACACCTCCCGGGTCGAGGCGATGCGGTCCGAGATTCGGCACCTGACCACCGTCGGCGACTTCCCCAGCGCCCTGGTGCTGCTGGACACCGCCCTCGACCTGTGGCGCGGCTCGCTGCTGGAGGACGTGCCGGTCTGCCTGTCGTGGCAACCGCAGCTGACCCGCTGGGATCTGACCCGGGCCGAGATGCTGGAGGACGCGATCGGGCTGCAGACCGAGCACGGGGATCCGCGCCGCGCGGCTCAGTTGGTCCGCGAGGCCCTGGACCGGGACCCGTACAACGAGGACCTCTGGTGTCTGCTGCTGCGCTGTCTGCTCGCCGCCGACCAGCCGAGTTTCGCCCGCTCGGCCGCCCAGGAGGGCGAGACGCTGTTCGCCGAGGAGCTGGGGGTCGCGCCGGGCGAGGAGTTCGCCGCCCTGGCGGCCCAGGCCCGGGCGATGCCGGCCCGTCGGGCGGCCCGGACCGTGGCGCGCCGGTCGCCGTCCAGTCCGTACGAACCGCCCACTCCGTACCACCGGGACGAAGCGGACCACCAGGACGGCCAGAACGGACGGTCCGGCCCCGGGCGGCGGGACGGTCGGCCGGGCATGGAGCAGGACGGCCGGTACCCGGAGCAGAGTCCCCGCGGCCGGGACGGCACCGCGGGCGGCGACCCGGAGGGGGGCGACCAGGACGAGCCCGAGCTGTCGCACCGGCGGGAGGTGCCGACCCAGTTGCCGATGGATGTTGCCCACTTCACCGGCCGCGCCGACCAGCTGACCGAGCTGGTCGAGGCACTGCGCACCCGGACCGCCGACCGGCCGCTGGTGGCCGCCATCTCCGGCCCGCCCGGGATCGGCAAGTCCGCACTCGCGATCCGGATCGGGCACCGGGTCCGCGATTCGTTCCCCGACGGCCAGATCTTCCTCAGCCTGCACGGCGACCGGATGGTCGACCCCTCCTACGCGGTGTCGGAGGCGCTCGCGGCACTTGGCGTCCACGGCCCGCCGGAGCGGTTGGATCGAGCCGCCGCGCTGCTCCGCTCCGAGTTGGCCAGCCGGCGGGTGCTGTTGATCATCGACGACGTCGGTACGGCCGGTCAGGTCGCCGAACTGCTGCCGGGCACCGGCGACACCGTCACCCTGCTCACCAGCCGTCGCCGGCTGACCGAGATCGCCGGGATCCGGTCGCTGGAGCTGGGCGAGCTGGAACTCGCCGACGCCGAAGCCCTGATCGAGGAGATCGCGCCGGGCCAGGAACCCGACGGTCGCCGTCAGCTGGCCACGGCCTGCGGTCGGCACCCGCTGGCGCTGCGGATCGCGGCGGCCCGGTTGAGCCGGCGGCCCGACCTGACTGTGACCGAGCTGGTGCGCCGGCTGTCCGATCCGAACCAGGCCTTGAACGAGCTGACCCTCGGTGAGACGGCCTTCCGGTCGAGCGCCGACCTGAGCGCCCGGTCGCTGGTCGCCGCGGACGCGATCGGCTATCGGGTGCTCGGCGCGCTGGAGGCGACCGAGTTCCCCGGCTGGGTGATCGAGCTGGCCAGCGGGTCGACGGCGACCGCCGACAACCTGCTGGAGGAGAACCTGCTGCAACTGGTCGGCCAGGGCCGCGGCGGGGCGATCGAATACCGGATGCACGATCTGCTGCGCTGGCATGCCCGGGAGTGGGGTGCCGCGGTGCCGGGCGAGGCGGCCGCCGGCGTCCGGCGGGTGCTGCTCGGCTGGCTGGTCCGTGCCCGGCAGGCCGTCGCCGCGCTGCCCTTCGAGTTCCTCGGCGTCGCTTTCCCGGTGCCCGACGGTGCGCCGGAGCCGCCGGCCGACGGGCCGACCGAGGACTGGTTCGGCAGTGAACAGGGACGGCTGATCGACCTGATCGCCACCGCCCAGCGGCACCGCGCCGACGATCTGGCCTGGCGGCTGGTCTGCACCTGGTCGGCCTACTTCGATCTCCGCGGACACACCCAGCTCTGGCACCGGGCCCTCACCTCGGTGCTGCCGTCGGCGAACGGCCTGGACGATCCGCTGGGCGAGGCCACCGTGCTGCGCGACCTGGCGCAGATCGATCTCTACCGCGGCGATCTGGCCAGCGCGGCGGACAAGTTCCGGCGGGCCCAGGCCCTGTTCGCGGGCCTCGATCACCTGACCGGAGTCGGCGTGACCGAGATCGGACTGGCCACCACCCACCGGATGCTCCGCAAGCTCGACATCGCCGGGCAGCACGCGAAAGCGGCGCTCGACTGCTTCCGGGTCTCCGGCGAAAACAATCTGCTGGCGACCGCGATGAGTGCCGTCGCGGCGATCCGGCTGGCCGGCGACCAGCCGGCCGAGGCGGAGTCCTGGCTGCTGCGGGCCCGGGACCTGGCCGCCAAGGGCGGTGATCGGCATCGCGTGGCGACCCTGCTGCGGCGACTGGCCGGGGTGCACAACGCCCGGAACGACCTGCCGGCCCGCCGGGCGGCGATGACCGAGGCTTTGGCGATCTTCGACTCGCTGAGCGACGACCGCTGCGCGACCCAGCTCCGGGTCGACCTCGGCATCGTGCTGACCAAGGCCGGCGACCTGGCCGGCGCGCGCCGCGAGCTGAACCGGGCTCTCGCCTCGGCGGAACGGGCCGGCGAGCTGGACGATCAGGCGCTCATTCTGGAGTCCCTGGGCCAGGTCAGCCTGCAGGCCGGCCGACGCAGCGAGGCGGTCCGGCTGTTCCGGCGCAGTGCCCGGCAATGGCAGGTCTGCGGCATGCTGCCGGAGGCCGAGCGGGCCGAGCGGCGGCTGCAGGAGATCGCGGCCGAGGCCGGTTCCCGTTAGGGTCGTCAGCCGGACCCATCGGACCGGGCCGTTGCCGTCACCGAGATATGCGGGAAATGTACGGCTCCGGTCCAAGTTAGGCAGCATGCGGGAAGCTCAGGGGAATCGTTCTGTACGGCGTCGACCGACCGGACGGCTGGGATCCCCGCACCAGGATCCACGGCCCACAGAGACCTCCGGGGGGAGCGCCGTGATGATCACCGAGACGACGCCACGTTCGGTCGAGGAAGCGCTGCGCTGGCAGCTGGACCGGATCGGCAGCAAAGCCTGGGAGGGTTGGGCCCTGCGGTTCCAACGGCTCGCGTTCGGCTATGCCGGCGAGGCCGGTTGGCGGCGCTGCTCCGATGGCTTCGCCTGGTTCCGTGATCATGATCTGGTTTCTGACGGGTCGCCGCCGCGCGGCGCGCTGGCCTGGTTCCGGGTCGGCGAAACGATCACCGTCCGCAGCGGTCTCGGCGGCGGCGAAGTGATCGGCCCGGGCGTCGACGGCCGGATCGGCATCATCGATCATGGCGACCTCGGCCACTATCTCGGCTGGACCCCGGCGCTCTTCCCGTTCGCCCGCTGACCGGAGTCCGGCAGCCGCTACGGTGATCGGATGCGATCAGCTGCCGACCGAGAGCGACTCCGCCAGACCTTCGCCACCGCCAGTGAGCGGTACGACCGGATCCGGCCGAGCTATCCGGACGCGATCCTCGACCGGTTCGCCGAACTGGCCGGTCTCTCCCCCGGTGATCGGGTGTTGGAGCTCGGCTGCGGCACCGGCCAACTGACCGGATCGCTGGTGCAGCGCGGCTATGCCGTGACCGCGATCGAACTGTCGGCCGAACCCGCGGCCATCGCGCGCCGCAAGCTGCCCGAAGTCGAGGTGATCACCGGCGATTTCGAGAGCTGGCCGCTGCCGGCCGAACCGTTCGCGGCCGTGGTCGCGGCGACCTCGTTCCACTGGATCGATCCGGCGGTCCGGTTCGCCAAGACCGCCGCGACGCTCCGGCCCGGCGGCGCGCTGGCGATCATCAGCACCAGCCACGTCGAGGGCGGCAGCAGCGACTTCTTCGTCGAGGTGCAGCGCTGCTACGAGCGCTGGAAGCCGGAGAACACCCAGCCGGGATTCCGGCTGACCCCCGCGAAGTCGGTCGCCGACGACTTCGACGTCACTCCCGGCGGGTTCTTCGATCCGGTCGGCACCGGCCGCAGCGTGCGCGAGATTCCCTACCACACCGAGGAATACCTCGACCTGCTGCTGACCTACTCGGATCATCTGGCCACCCCCGAGGAGCAGCGGAACGGCCTGCTGGGCTGCGTCCGCTCCCTGATCGATGATCACTACGACGGTCGGGTGACGAAGGCGTATCTGTTCCAGCTCGCCGTCGGCCGGGTCACCGGCGGTTCTTGATCACCGGTCCGCCACTTGATCAACGCTCGGGCTGATCAACGGTCCGGCTGATCAACGGTCGGGCCAGCGCCAGGCCGGCCGGTCCAATCGGCCCTGGCCGTCGATCACCGTCTCGCCCAGTTCCTTGATCAATTCGATCCGGACCAGCTCGTCGGCCTCGGCCTGCTCGATCCGGCGGACCAGCTCGGCGGCATGGGTGACGATGATCACCTGCGTCGACCGGGCCGCCGCGACGATCAACCGGGCCAGACTCGGATACAGATCGGGATGCAGGCTGGACTCCGGCTCGTTCAGCACCAGCAACTCCGGCGGCCGCGGGGTCAGCAGGGCCGCGACCAGGATCAGGTAGCGCAGCGTGCCGTCGGACAGCTCGGCGGCGGTCAGCGGCCGCAGCATCCCCGACTGGCGCAGCCGCAGCGACAGCCCGACGCCGCTGTCGCCGAACTCGAGCCGGGACCCGTCGAACGCCTCGGCGATCGTCCGCGCCAGCAGAGCGGCGTCGCCGATCTCCTCGATCGTCGCCAGCGCGGCGGCCACGTCGCCGCCGTCGTGGGCCAGGATCGGCGTCCGGGTGGCGATCCGGTCGGCCCGGGCCGGCGCTTCGGGGTCGGTCCGCAACTGGTCGTAGCAGCGCCAGTCGCGCAGCCGCTCCCGGAGCGCGCCGATCTCCGGCGATGCGCCGGCGAGCTCGGCCAGGATCGAGTCCGAACCGCCGAGCGACGTAGTCAGCTCGGCCCAGGACCGGCCCGCGCGGGTCCGGGCCAGGCCGCCGGCCCGGTCGATCAGCGTCGTCGCCGGCCGGAGCAGCGGGCCGGACCAGATCGCCTCCGCCTTGATCCGCGGGTCCAGCGGAAACCGGCCCGCCTCCGCCGGGGTGGGCAGACCGAGATCGACCGCATACCCGAAGCCGTCGCCGGAGACGCCGAGGCGCAGCCGGACCGGGCCGGAGCGCCGGGTGCCCTGGATCGGCACCTCACCCCGGCGCATCGCTCCACTGATCGTTTCCGGGCCGGCCCAGCGCACCGAGTCGAGGCCACCGGCGCGGGCCAGGCTGCCGATCAGCTCGCCGCGGCCGGCGTCGGCCAACAGCCGGATCGCCCGGTACAGATTGGATTTCCCGGTGCCGTTGGCGCCGGTGATCACGGTCAGCTTGCCGAAGCCGATCACCACGTCGCGCAGTGATCGATAGCCCTGGACGGCGAGAGTCCTGATCATCCGGGCATCATGCCAGCGGCCGCCGACAGGATTCGGCTACCGGCCGGTCGGCACCCAGTAGCGGCGTTTCCCGGAGCGCGAGTCCTCGTAGACGCCGCCGTTGTGTTCGATCACCTTCGCCGAGGCGACGTTGTCCTCGTCGCAGGTGACCAGGGCGGATTCGATGCCGAGGTCGTACGCGATCGGCAGTGCGGCCTTGAGCATCGCGGTCGCGTGCCCCCGCCGCCGGGCCGACGGACGGACGTCGTAACCGATGTGGCCGCCGACCTCGAGCAGATTCGGCGTCAGCCGGTGCCGGATCGCCAGCCGGCCCAGGTATTCGTCGCCCTCGACGTACCAGAGCGTCGTGCCGGGCACGTAGCCGACCGGCCGCGGCGAATCCTCCTCGGCATCGGCCAGCAGCTTCGCCACGAACTCGGCGAACGCGGCCGGCTCGGACCAGCGGCTGCCATGACCGCGGATCTCGCTGCCGACCATCGAATGATCATCGTTGGCACCACGGCCCTCGGCCCGGAACTCCTCCATCGCCGCGACGAATGACCGGTGCACCCGCTCGAGCGGGCGGATCAACTCTGGCATCCGCCCATTCTGAACCGTGCCGCCGACCGCTGCACCACATTTCCGCACCCGACCGCCCACCACTATCCGCCGACCCGTCACATCGGCGGCCGTTTCTGCGGCGTGTCGCAGCGGAGGTGACGTGTCGGCCAGTCTTCCGAACGGCTCCGCGATCCGGTCGAGCGGGCAAGGCCCGGAGGTTCTCGTTTCCTCCCGCCGACTCTCCACGCCCCGGGCCCCACCCGTACGGAAACCCCGGTTCCCCGCCCACCACTTGTGGCTGACTCGACTGGAGCTCCGGTCGGACTGCTCGCACCCCGCCGCCGACCCGTCATATCCGCTTCGACACGCCGCGAAAACGGCCGCGGATGTGACGGGTCGGCGGTGTTCTAGGGTCGGGAGGCGTGAGGGTCGGGTTGGGGTATGACATCCATCGGTTGGTGAGCGGGGGCCGGCTGGTGCTGGGTGGGGTGCAGATCGAGGCCGAGGTCGGGTTCGACACCCACTCCGACGGCGACGTGCTGTGTCACGCCCTGGTCGACGCGATGGCCGGGGCGCTCGCCGACGGCGATCTCGGCACCCACTACCCCGAGGACGATCCGGCGGCCGACGACGCCCGCAGCCTCGATTTCGTGATCGAGTTCGCGCGGTTGATCGCGGCGGCGGGCTATCGGGTCACGTCGGTGGACAGCTTCGTCGTGCTGGGCACGATCCGGCTGCGGCCGCACCTGGACCGGATGAAACTCAACCTCGCCGAGGCGCTCGGGATCGATCCCGGCCAGGTGTCGGTGAAAGCCCGGTCGAACGACGGGATCGGGCCGGAGGGCGAGGGCCGGGCGGCCAGCGCTACCGCGGTCGTGTTGCTGCGACCGGTGTGACCCGCCGCTGGGCCAGCCGGTGGCCCAGGTGGCCGGCCACCGCCATGATCAACAACGGCCCCAGACCGGGAACGGCAGCACCCAGCTGGCTGTGCGGGAACTCCTGGACCAGGTCCGTGATCGCCTTGGGCAGCATGGCCAGGAACGCGAACCCGGCCAGCAGGCCCGGGATCACGGCCAGCGGGATCGGCACCCGCCGCCCGCCGACGAGCGGGAACCAGTGCGGAAACGTCTCACCCCAACTGCAGATCAGCCCCAGCACGGCCACCCCGCCGAGCACCGAGGCGACGCCGAGGCTGGCACCCCAGAGCCGGGTGGCGAGGTCGAGCCCGATCGGCGCATCGGGTCCGCCGACACCGAACAGCGGACCGTCCAGGGCGATCCCGGCCAGCCAGAGCAACCGGATCACCGCGTAGGGCAGGAAGCAAACCGCGGCGGCGATCGTGATCGGCCGCCGGTGCCGGGTGACCCACTCCAACAGCCGGCTGAACGGAGCCGGATTGATCACGACCGCGAGCAGAACCAGGCGCCACAGACCGCGAGCGTGAGCAGCACGCCGAAGACCAACGGGCCACCGAACACCTTGGCCAGGTTCTCCAGCAGCCGCTGCCAGGCGGTCGGATCGGCATAGCCGGTGAGGAATCCGGCGCCCGCCACCGCGACGGCGACCAAGATCAACGGCAGCCGCAGGCGGCTGATCCGGAGCACGCCGACCACCGGTCCGACCAAGATCAGCAGCGGGACGCAGACCGCGAGGCCGTAACCGATCGCCGCCAACGTGCCGTTGCCCTGGTACGCGACGAAGACGCCGATCCCGATCACCGCCGCCGCGAGCTGCGCCAACACCGCCGGCAGTCGCGGCAGGGCCAGGACCAGTGCCCCACCGACGACCCCGGCCAGCAGCAGCGACAGTCCGGCCAGCTGATCCGGCAGCAGCGCGCTGATCCGCAACCGAGCCGCCCGACGAACGGAATCTGCTCCGGCGCGAGCAGCCACCAGCCGCCGAGTCGATCATGATCAATGCCCCGATCCCGGCCGCCGACCGAGCGGGTCCTGCAGCAGAAGCCATGCTCCGACCCTCGCCCAGCCAGCCCCCGCACCGCCTCCCCCTCCCCCTCCCCCTCCCCCCCCCCATGGGAACCACCGACCCCCAGCCGGGTGACTCCGGCCCGGATCCCTGTGCAGACGCGACTGTTTGCACCAGGCGCGACCGTTCGAACGGTCGCGTTCGCGTCGAACGGTCGCGTTTGTTCTCAGGAAGGTACGGATTTGCCCGGGGGTAGGGGGTGTGAGAATCTGGAACGGCCTGATTGGCACCGGACGAGGTGCGTCGTACCCGGCCAGCGACAAGACGACGCAAGAAAGCCTGTCATGTCATGGATCATTCTGATCATCTCGGGAGTCTTCGAAGCCGTCTGGGCCACCGCGCTCGGCAAGTCCGAAGGATTCTCCAAGCCCGCTCCGACGATCACCTTCCTGATCGGGCTCATTCTCTCGATGGCCGGCCTGGCCTGGGCGATGCGCGACCTGCCGACCGGCACCGCGTACGCCGTCTGGGTCGGCATCGGTGCATCACTCACCGTCGGCTACGCCATGATCACCGGCGCGGAGCCGTTCTCCGTGATCAAGCTGATCTTGATCCTCGGCATCGTGGCCTGTGTGATCGGGCTCAAGGTCCTGCACTGACCCGGCCGAGGCGCCGGGCTAGCCGTGGCTGATGTAGGCCTCGAGCTGCTCGGTGCTGTCCTCGAGCTCCCGCATCCGGACCTTGACCACGTCGCCGATGCTGACGATGCCGACCAACCGGTCGTCCTTCAGCACCGGCAGGTGCCGGATCCGGCGCTCGGTCATGATCGAGTTCAGCCGGTCGACGGCGTCGTCCGGCCCGCAGCTGGCCACGTCGGTGGACATGATCTCCGACACCGGCCGATCGAGCAGGGCGCCGCCTTCGGCGTGCAGCCGGCGGACGACGTCCCGCTCGGAGACGATGCCGACCATCCCCTCCGGCGCCAACACCACCATGGCGCCGATGTTGTGCTCGGCCAAGCGGCCGATCAGGTCGGCCACGGTCGCGGACGGCCTGATCGTGGCCACCACGGCTCCCTTGCCCCGCAGAATGTCAGATACACGCATCGCCGGCCTCCTCTTGAGTGAGCTAGGTCACACAAGGCTACGACGGACGCGGCGTCGGCGGAACCCCGTCCGCGAACTGCTCCCCCTCCGGTCGGTCGGTCAGCAGGGCGGCGGCCACCGCGACGAGCAGCGCGAGCGGCAGCGGCACCAGCCACCAGAGCGGCCGATAGAGGGTCACCGAGAGCCAGTGCCCGATCACGCCGCCGGCCAGCGCGCCGAGCGGCGGCAGCGGCTGCCGGGCGGTCGCGGCCAGGGCGGCGAACCACACCGCTCGCAGCCGCAGGTCCGGTCGGCGCAGACCCAGCGGCAGGGCGGTGACGGTGGTCAACGTCGAGGTCAGCACGGCCGCGCCGCAGAGTCCGTACGGCACGACGACGAGCGGCTGGCCGGTCAGCTGCCACACCTCGCGGGCGGCCAGCAGCAGCCCCAGGAACCCGACCGGGACCGCCGCCACCGCGATGCTGCGCCCGACGATCCGCGGTGCCGATCGGAAGAGCCCGGCGATCGTGACCTCCTGCCCCGCGACGGTACGGACCGCGGCGTTGATCAGCAGCCCGGCCGGAGCCACCGACAGCACGAGGATCGCGACCAGGGTGACCGGGCTCAGCCCGGGCGCCAGGATCAGCGTCAGTCCCTGGGCCGCGCCGACCAGGGCGGTGCCGACCGCGAGGGCCGGCAGGGCCCGCCAGCCGCCGAAGACGGCCCGCCGGATCAGCAGCACCAACTGCGGGTCCGCCAACCGGGCGGGATGGACCGTCGCCGGATCGGCCGACCGCGACGATCGGGCTCGCCGCTCTTCGACAGGCTCAGGGGGCGAGGAACCCGCACTCATCCGCGGATGCCGACCGTGGCGATCGAGGAGACGAACTTGTTCTGGAAGATGATGAAGAAGATCAGCACCGGCAGCGTGACCACGGTGATAGCGGCGAAGATCACCGCGGCCGAGACGCCGCCGCGCACGTCGGAGAGCAGCACCAGGCCGACCGGCAGGGTCATGTTCTCCGGCGAGGAGAGGAAGATCAGCGCGCCGAAGAAGTTGTTCCAGGACGCCTCGAAGGCGAGGATGGCCAGCGCCGCGATGGCCGGCGAGGACAGCGGCACGATCATCCGGAACAGGATCCACAGATGCCCGGCGCCGTCCACCCGGGCCGCCTCGTCCAGCTCCCGCGGGATCGAGTTGAAGTACTGCCGGAGGAAAAAGATCTGGAACACGTTGATCAACGTCGGCAGCCACAAGGCCGCGATGTCGTCGACCAGGGCCAGCCCGCGCATCAGCACGAAGACCGGGATGATCGTCAGCTGCACCGGCACCATCAGGGCGCTGAGCAGCACCACCATCAGGCCCCGGCTGCCGCGGAACGGCAGCCGGGAGAAGCCGTACGCCGCAAGCACCGAGAACAACAGCGACAGGGAGATGCTCGCCGCCGCGACCAGCACCGAGTTGAGCACCATCCGGCCCAGCGGGACCAGGTCGTCGATCGCCTCGTAGTTCGCGGTGGAGAACGGGATCGGCAGCCAGTTCGGCGGCAACGCGAACGCGTGCGACGGCTCGGTCAGGCTGGTCACCACCAGCCAGATCAGCGGCGCGATCATGATCAGGCCGAGCAGGACCAGGAGCAGGCTGACCACGGCCCGGCCGACCTTGCGCCGGGAGCGGGCGGCGCTGGGCGCCACGGCGGAGGAGGTCGAGGTCATGATTCGTACACCCAGCGTCGGGAGAGCCAGAACTGGAGCGCGGTGACCAGCATGATCACCACGAAGACGAGCAGCGCGATGGCCGAGGCATAGCCGACCTGGAAGGCCTGGAAGCCCTGCTCATACAGATACATCACGATCGACTTGGTCGAGTTGTCCGGGCCGCCGTTGGTGATGATCTTCATCGGATCGAAGATCTGGAACGCACCGATGAAGGTGATCACGGTGGCGAAGAACAGGGTCGGCGACATCATCGGCACGGTGACGTTCCAGAACACCTGCCAGCGGGTCGCGCCGTCCACCCGGGCGGCCTCGGTCAGCTGCGGCGGCACGGTCTGCAGTCCGGCCAGCATGATCACGAAGGTGTAGCCGATGGTGTGCCAGAAGTCGATCCCGATGATCCCGGGCAGCGCCCAGGCGGGGTCGACGAACCAGAGCGGTGGCGTGATGCCCAATTGGCCCAGGTAGTAGGAGACGTAGCCGAACTCCGGGTCCAGCACGTAGCGCCAGAGCAGCGACACGGCGGCCCAGGAGATCAGGAACGGGAAGAAGATCGCGGCCCGGAAGAAGCCGGAGACGAGTTTGTTCATCTGCCGGTTCGCCAGCAGGGCGAGCAGCAGGCCGCCGATGATGTGCGTCACCACCGAGGCGAAGGCGAACAGGAAGGTGGTGCCGAACGCCCGCCACACCATCGGGTCGCCGAGCAGCTGCAGGTAGTTTCCGCCGCCGGCGAACGTGGCCGGCGTGATCAGATCCCAGTTGAAGAAGCTGTAACCGATCGCCACCAGGAACGGACCGGCGATGAAGATCAGGAACCAGAGCAGCGCCGGGCTGACGAAGACCCAGCCGAGCCAGCGCCGTCGGCCCGGTCCGCCGCGGGTCGCCGGGCGCACGCCGGTGGTGGCCGGTGCGGACGATCCGACGGCGGTCACAGCAGGCCCCGCAGTCGCTCGTTCGCGCTCTTCAGGCCCTCGACCACGTCCCGGGTGCCGCTGACCACGCTCAGCCAGGCCTCCTCGATGATCGTCTGCGCCTCCGGCCCCCGGTTGGGTGACGGGATCGGCGTCGCGTACTCCATCGATTCGAAGAACAGCTTGCTGCCCTCCGGCGCGTTGTCCAGATACTCGGCGCTGGTCGCCCCGGACCGCCGCGGCGGCACGCTGGAGCCGGTGGCGAAGAAGCTGTTGCACTGCCGAGAGACCAGGAACTTGATGAAGGTCCAGGCCTGTTCCTTCTTCCGCGACTCCTTCATGATCGGGAAGGCGTCCCAGCCGACCGGCGTGCCGCGGCTGACCTTCTTCGGCCAGGGCACCACCCGCAGCGATTTGATCAGGTCCAGGTCCTGCAACTGGCTGAGCACCCAGCGCCCGGCAGGCAGGCAGGCGAGCTGGCCGCGGGCCAGCTGGGTCGGGGCGTCGGACTCACCGCCGGGCTTGGGGCTGAGACCCTCGTCGATCAACGCCTTGGCAAACCGGGCCGCCTCGATCGCCGGCTCGCTGTCGAACGTCGGGACGGTCCAGTCCTCGTTGAAGGTCGACGCGCCGTTCGTCGTCAGCCAGGGCATCACGCAGACGAAGTACGCCTCCGACACCGGCACCAGGAACGCGTCCAGTCGATCCCGCAGGGCGATCCCGGCGGCCCGGAAGTCGTCCCAGGTCCAGTCGTCGTCGGGCGGCTCGAGGCCGGCCTTGCGGAACGTGTCGATGTTGACATAGAGCGCCATCGTGTTGAAGCCGCCGGGCATGAAATACGTCGTCTTGCCCTCGGCCGAGCCGTAGCGCAGGTTGTATTCCTTCAGCGACGGGTTGAGATCGGTGAAGAAATCGTCGAGCTCGGCCTTGTCCCGCTCGATGTAGGGATCGAGCGGCTCCAGCAATCCCTTGCTGGCGAAGATCCGCTGGCCTTCGGTCGCGATGTCGACCACATCCGGCGACAGGCCGCCGGCGATCCGGGTGGTGATCGCGTTGGCGAAGGCGGCCCAGTTGTCGGCCGGCACGTTGGACGCCTTGAGCTTGATCTCCGGATGGATCTGGTTGAAGTCGGCGAACAGCTTCTGATAGCGGGGCAGGGACTGGGCGTCGCCGTAGTACATGAACTGGACCTCGTCGCCACCCGGACCGCCCGGCGAGCAGCCGGTCAACCCGGCCCCGGCCGCGGTTCCACCGAGCAGCCCGAGGGCGCGCCGACGGGTGATCGATGGTCGGTGGGTGGTGAAGCCGGACGTCCGCGTCACGGAGGACACCGCCGATCCTTCCCTTCCGAAATCCTGCACTGGGTCCTTGATCAACTCGAGCCATCGAATCAGCTGAAATCGATTTCGTCAAGGTTCTCCGGGCATCCGGCTCACATTCCGACCTCCCCCGGCGTCTGCCGGGTATGGATCTCCAACTGACCGACAAGATCATCATCGTCACCGGCGCCTCCAAGGGCATCGGCCTGGCCACCGTGGCCCGCCTGGTCGACGAGGGCGCCCAGGTCGTCGCCGTCTCCCGGACTCGGAACGCCGACCTGGACCGGCTCGGACCGCGGGTGACCCATGTCGCCGCCGACCTGGCGCAGCCGGACGGTCCGGCCGAGGTGGTCGCCGCCGCCGAGCGGGAGTACGGACGGATCGATGCCGTGATCAACAACGCCGGCGGCTCGCCGCCCGGGACCCGCATGCCCGTCTTCGGCTTCCTTGATCGCTCCGACGCCGA
Source organism: uncultured Actinomycetota bacterium (assembly GCA_963746025.1). Taxonomy (GTDB): domain Bacteria; phylum Actinomycetota; class Actinomycetes; order Propionibacteriales; family Propionibacteriaceae; genus Microlunatus. The sequence continues at coordinate 583,834 of CAVUZU010000002.1, read as the reverse complement.
CTGGCTGGGCATGATCGAATTCAACCTGCTGTCCGCGGTACGGCTGTGCCGGGCCGCGATCCCGATCATGCTCCGCGGTGACGGCGGCGCGATCGTCAACGTGACCTCGACCCATGCAGTGGTGCCGTCGGCGGTCAACGTCGACTACGGCGCGGCCAAGGCGGCGTTGCGCAACCTGACCCAGGCGCTGGCCGAGGAGTTCGGGCCGCAGGGCATCCGGGTCAACTCCGTGACTCCGGGCCCGGTGCTCACCCCGTGGTGGACCGATCCCGGCGGTGCGCTCGACGTGCTGGCCGAGCAGAGCGGGAAGTCGCGGGATGCGGTGATCGACGACCTGGCTCCGCAGTCGATGGCACTGACCACCGGCCGGCTGGCCCGGCCGGAAGAGGTCGCCGACTCGATCGCCATGCTCTGCTCACCCCGGTCCGGCAGCACGATGGGTGCCGAGCTGGTGATCGACGGCGGCCTGGTGAAGACCGTCTGATTCACCTGTGTTCGGCGGGGAGACGAGAGGGATTTCGTTCCTCACTGTCCCCATCACCAGTGGAGAGGATCAGCTGACGGTTTCCTTGATCACGACGACACCGCCCGCGGGTACGGTGACCGATCCGGCATGGGGCTGTCCAGTGAGCAGATCGAGGCCGGAGGCGGTCACCGTCCGCGGTGCGTCGGCGTGGTTGATCGCGAACAGATAGCCCTGATCACCGGCCCGGCGGCGGACCACCTGAAGATCAGCTTCGGCCTCGGCGACCGGCGCGGCACCGGCCGACGCGAGCAGCTCATCGATCAGTTGCTGCAGGTCGTGGTCGGCGGGCCGGGTGGCGAGATAGCTGGCGCTGCCGGCACCGACGGTGCGGCGGGTCAGGGCCGGACTCCCGGCCAGCGGGCCGTCGGCGAACTCGGCGATCGCCGTCGCTCCGGCCAGGTGGACGTGCTCGGTCCAGGAGGAGACGCTCCAGCCGTTGTCGAGTCGACGGGTCTCGTCCGCCAGCAGCGGATGGAGCTCCTCGCTCCAGGCACCGAGCAGCTCCCGATAGGCGCCCGGGTAGCCGCCGGTGATCACCCGGCCGGCCTGGTCCGCGATGCCGGAGAAGTACGTGATCAACACGTGGGCGCCGGCCTCGGCGGCGGCGGTGAGCCGTTCGGCCAGCGTGTCGTAGGCCAGATAGAGCATCGGCACGATGATCACCCGGTAACCGGCCAGGTCGGCGTCCGGCCCGATCACGTCGACCTGACGGTGTCGCCGGGTGCAGAGTCGATGCAGGGTGGTCGGCAGGTCGAGCGGATCGAGCTCGACGGTCGGCTTGCCCCAGGAGGTCAGGGCCCACTGCGACGCGTAGTCGGTCAGGATCGCGACCGAGGCCGGCTGCACCGTGCTGCCGCGCAGCTCGGCCAGGGCGGCCAGGTGATCACCGAGCCGGGTCGCCTCGCGCCAGACCAACGTGTCGGTGCCGGCGTGCGGCACCATCGCCGAGTGGAACTGCTCCGCCCCGGCGGTGGACTGGCGCCACTGGAAGAACATCGCGCCGTCGGCGCCGCGGGCGATGTGGGTCAGGCTGTCCCGGACCAGCTCGCCCGGCTCCTTGGACCGGTTCCGCGGCTGCCAGTTGACCGCACTGGTGGAATGCTCCATCAGCAGCCACGGCCGACCACCGCCGACGCCGCGGGCTTGGTCCGCCGACATCGCCAGCGACCAGTGCCGGTCCGGATCCGCGGCCGTCGTGTAGTGATCATTGGCGACCAGGTCGACCTCCCGCGCCCAGGCCGCGTAGTCCACCGGTGCCATCGTCGGCTTGACCATGAAGTTGGTGGTGATCGGCACGTCCGGCGTCAGGCCGCGCAACAGGTCGCGCTCGAACCGGTAGTAGTCGAGCAGCTCGTCGGAGCAGAAGCGGTGGAAGTCCAGCACCAGGCCGGGATTGTGATTGCCGGAGATCGCCCGCGGCAACGGTACCTGGTCCAACCCGCGGAAGTGGTGGCCCCAGAAGGCCGTCCCCCAGGCCTGGTTGAGCGCGTCGACGTCGCCGTACCGTCGCTCCAGCCAGCCCTGGAAGGCCCGCTCGGAGTCGTCGCAGTAGCAGCGGGCGTTCTCGTTGCCGATCTCGTTGCTGACATGCCACAGCCCGAGCGCCGGATGATCACCGTACCGTCCGGCCAGTGCCTCGATGATCTTGGCCGCACGGTCCCGGAAGACCGTCGAGCTGGGGCACCAGCCGAGCCGTGCGCCCGGGCCGTTGCGCCGGCCGTGCGCATCGACGGTGAGCACCTCCGGAAAGCGGCGCAGCAGCCAGGTCGGCGGTCCGGCGGTCGGCGTCGCCAGCGCGACCGCGATCCCGGCCCCGTGCAGCCCGTCCAGCACCCGGTCCAGCCAGCCGAATTCGAACCGGTCCTGGTCGACCTCGACCAGGCCCCAGGCGAAGATGCCGAGGCTGACCGCGTTCACCCCGGCCTCGGCCATCAGCCGCAGATCCTCGGCCCAGACCTCCTCAGGCCACTGCTCCGGGTTGTAGTCGCCGCCGTAGAGCAGGCCGCCGGACGGCCAGCGGAACGACCGCGAGGACGGCAGATCGACCGCCGTGCTGTCGAAACCGGGCCGGTCGCTCATCGAGCCGCGTCGAGCCAGGCCCAGGTCGCCGGCAGCGCCTCGGCCAGCGGCGCGAGCTCGGGATGCCACTTCCGTTCCCATTCCAGCGACTGCGCCCAGGACGGATCCATCACCGCCATCAGCGAGGCGATCGGGTAGTCACCGGTGCCCGGGAACACCGGCCGGTAGCCGTCCCGCGAATCGGTGTCCTTGACCTGCACGTACGCGATCCAGGGCCGGAGCAGCTCGACGCTCTCGGCGGGGGACTCACCGGCGCGCCAGGAGTGCGCGGCGTCCCAGATCACCCGGACCGGATGATCACCGAGCCGTTCGTCGACGGCGCGCATCAACCGGGCCAGTCGGGCGCCGGCCGAGTGCGAATCGTGCAGTTCGACGAAGATCGAGAGGCCCAGCCGGCGGGCCAGCGCGGCACCGGGCTCGAGTCGGTCCAGGGCTTTCAACTCGCCGGGTGTCAGCCCCGCCGCCCCGTAGCGGTCGGGATCACCGGGGAAGACCCGGACCCCGTCGGCGCCCAGATCCGCCGCCAGCTGGAGATGGGCGGCAAGATCGTCCTCCATCTCCTCCTCACCGCAGATCCGGACATAGGAGGCGACTGTCAGCACATGCAACTCCGCCGCGGCCAACTCCTCCCGCATCGCCGCCCGATGATCATCGGGCAGGCCGGTATGCACCACCTCGTCGATCGCGGATCGCAGTTCAACTCCGGTACACCCCGATTCGGCCGCCAGCGTGATCACCTCCGGCAGGGTCGCCCCGGAACACCCCAGCGTCGAAAACGCACGCATCGCCATGATCACGATCCTAGTACCGCGGCCCCCGGCGGTCGGGGCCGGCGTCCGATTCGGGCCGGCCGACAACGGCTGGCACAATCGATTCGTGACCGAGCCGCGCGAGACCGATGTGCTGGTCGTCGGCGCCGGTCCGGCCGGATCGGCGGCAGCAGCCTGGGCGGCCCGGCACGGCCTCGACGTAGTGCTCGCCGACGCGGCCGTCTTCCCCCGGGACAAGGCCTGCGGTGACGGCCTGACCCCGCGGGCGATGGCCGAACTGGACCGGCTCGGACTGGGCGACTGGTCCCGCTCCCGGGTCACCAACCGCGGCCTGCGCGCGCACGGTTTCGGTCAGATGTTGGAGCTGCCGTGGCCCGGCGGTTCGCTGCCGGCCTTCGGATCGGCGGTGGCCCGAACCGAACTGGACGACCGGATCCGGCAGACCGCGCTGGCCGCCGGCGCGGTTCCGGTGGACGACGCTCGCGCGATCGACGTCGGCCGCAACGGCGACCGGGTCGCCGAGGTGATCTTCACCCGCTCCGACCAGAGCCGGCTGGCGATCCGCTGCCGCCGGCTGGTGGTGGCCGACGGCGTCCGGTCGCCGCTCGGCCGGGTGCTCGGCCGGACCTGGCACCGGGAGACCGCGTACGGTGTGGCCGGCCGGAGCTACGTCGACACCGGCCGAAACGACGAGTGGATCTCCTCGCACCTCGAGTTGCGCGGCGAGCAGGGCGAACTGCTGTCCGGCTACGGCTGGATCTTCCCGCTCGGCAACGGCCGGGTGAACCTGGGCGTCGGCACCCTGGCCACGGCCAAGCACCCGGCCAACGTCCAGCTCAAGCCGCTGATGGAGTTCTATGCCCGGCTGCGCCGCGACGAGTGGGAGCTCGGCGACAAACTGGCCGAGCCGCGGTCGGCGATGCTGCCGATGGGCGGCGCCGTGTCCGGGGTGGCCGGGCCCAACTGGGCGCTGATCGGTGATGCCGCCGCCTGCGTGAACCCGTTGAACGGCGAGGGCATCGACTACGGCCTGGAGACCGGCCGCTTCATCGCGGACCTGTTGGCCGCCGGCGATGATCTTGACCGAGCCTGGCCCGCGTTGCTCCGTGATCACTACGGCAAGCCGTTCTCGATCGCCCGCCGGCTGGCCGGGCTGATCACCGTGCCCGGCCTGCTGGCCCGGCTCGGCCCGATCGGGATGCGGTCCAGATTCCTGATGACGATCGCGCTCCGGGTGATGGGCAACCTGATCACCGACGAAGATCACGACCTGGTCGCCCGCCTCTGGCGCGGCGCCGGACACCTGTCCTCCCGCTTCGACCCCCGCCCTCCCTTCGCCCCCGCCTGAGCTCACCTGTTCGTGCCTGGGCCGGTCGAAGGGCACTGGTCAGGCCGTTCGCCGGCTCGAGATGGGGACGAGAGGGTGTTCGTTCCCTGAGCCTGTCGAAGGGCAGCCGGAGAGATCGGAGAACGAACCTTACACGTCCCAACGCCACACGTCGCTGACACGTCCGGTGCCCTTCGACAGGCTCAGGGAACGAACACGCCAGGGCTCGGGGGGTCACGGGGTGATGATCAGTTTGCCGCGGGTGTGGCCGGCGCGGCTGAGGTCGAAGGCTTCGCCGACCTGGTCCAGGCCGAAGGTGCCGGCGATCTCGACCTTGAGCTTGCCGGCCTCGGCCAGCTCGGCCAGCCGCGCGGTCTCGGCGCCGTCCGGGCGGACCCAGACGGACGACCCGCCGTGGTCGACGACCGAGCCGTCGGCAATGGAGGCATGCCGGCCCCCGTCCTTCAGTACGGCGAGTGTCACCGCCAACTGGCCGCCGACCAGGTCGGTCACCGCGTCGACGCCGTCCGGGGCGAGGGCCCGGACCCGGTCGGCCAATCCGTCGCCGTATTCGACCGGCTCGACTCCGAGGCCGGCCAGGAAGTCGTGATTGCCCTTCGAGGCGGTGCCGATCACCCGGGCACCGCGGGCCACGGCGATCTGCACCGCGAGGCTGCCGACCCCGCCGGCCGCGCCGTGGATCAGCACCGTCTCGCCCTCGGTCAGCTCGACCCGGTCGAGGATCCGCAGCGCCGTGCCGCCGGCCAGCGGGAGTCCGGCCGCCTCCTCCCAACTCAGCGCGGCCGGCTTCCGGGCCACGTACGACGCCGGCACCGCGACCAGCTCGGCGAACGTGCCGGCATGCAGGGTTTCCTTGCGGGCATAGGCCAGCACCTCGTCACCGACCGCGAACTCCGGCGTGTCCAGGCCGACCTCGACCACCGTGCCGGCCACGTCCCAGCCGGGGATCACCGGAAAGATCGTCTCGATCAGGGGATCCAGCCCACCCGCCAGCACCTTCCAGTCCACCGGATTGACCCCGGCCGCGCGGACCTCGATCAACACCGAGCTCGGGGCGAGCTTCGGCCGATCGACCTCGCTCACCTCAAGGGTCGAATTGTCCGTGCTGTAAGCGGAATAGGTAGCTGCGCGCATGATCATCCTCTCAGTGGCCCTTCGACAGGCTCAGGGAGCGTAAGCAAGAGTCAGCGACACCGCAGACGCCCCTGAGCACGTCACACTATGACGCCGTTCAGGGCAGGAGTACTCCCCGCCGATCAGATTCCCGTCTTGCCGAAGCCCTCCGGCATCCGGAACGGGCAGTACAGGTCCATTTGCGGCGACACCCGGGCCTGCGCCACCTGCAGCGCCTCGATCGGCGAGGCCGAGCCGAGCTTGATGCTCTCCTGGGCAGCGAACATCGCCTCCCACCAGACCTGGCTCACCGGGAACGGCGGCCGCGAGGTCGAGTAGGACAACTGATCGATGAAGAACGAAGCCTCGGCGAACGCCTGATCACCGAGCAGGTCCCGGTAGGTCGGCAGCTCACCGGTCTGCGGGATCATGATCGACTGCCCCTGCCGGCCGGCGTAGAACTTCATGAACTCCCAGGCCGCCTTGGATTTCGACGATCCCTTCGGCATCACCAGGGAGAAGCCGCCGGACCAGGTGAAGAGCGGATCGGACGCATCGAACACCGGCAGGTTGGTGTAACCGAGCTCCAGCTCCGGCGCGTACTTGTTCACCGAGGTCCGGTAGTTGTTGGTCTGGATCACGAAGCCCAGTTGGCCGCCGAGGAACGAGGTCTGCGCCGGCGGATGGTTCGGCGGCTCATAGGTCGCCTTGAACGCGTCGACCCGGTTGTAGCCCTTCTCCCTGGTCCAGTCGTTCAGATAGACGTACGCGTCCAAGATCGGCTTGGTGGTCAGGTCGACGCCGCAGGTGGCGTCGTCGAAGAAGCTGGCCCCGTTGCCCAGCGCATACAGGTAGCCCGAGCCCTGGTCGGCCCACGGGATCAGCCCCAGCTGGGTGTAGTTGCCCCGGTCGTCGGACTTGATCAACTGGTCGCTCAGCTCGTCCAGCCGGGCAACCGTCGGCGCCCCGTTCGCCGGATCCAGTTCGGCCAGGTCGATCCCGGCCTCGCGGAGCACCTTCTTGTTGAAATACAGCACCCGGGTGTCGGTGGACGTCGGCAGGCCGAACGTCTGACCGTTCAGTCGCAGCTCGTTCATGGCGAACGGCAGGTACTGTTCGCGCAGATCGTTGTCCTCGTACCGTTCGATCAGGTCGTCGATCGGCTCCAGCAGCCCGAGCGCGGCGTACTGAGCTCCGCTGAAGCGGTCCATCCACCACAGGTCGGGCGCTGTCCCGGCCCGGACCGCGGTGATCACCTGGGTGGCGTCACCGGTGCCCGCGGACGGGACGTTGTTCACCGTGATCTTGATCTCGGGATGTTCCTGCTGGAACGCGGCCACCACGTCGGCCTCGTATTCCCGGGTGCTGCCGCCGACTCCCCAGACGACGAGCTCGTTCTCACCCCGTTCGGGCCGGGTGCAGCCCGCCAGGGTGCCGCCGCCGGCCACCGCCAGGCCCGCCGCGGCGGCCCCGGTCAGGAATCCTCGCCGATTCATCGCCTACCTCCTCGTCCGTAGCAGCTGATCCGTCCGCCCGCCGTCCCGATCATTTGAACCCGCCCAGGGAGATGCCGCGGATGAAGTACCGCTGGAAGACGAAGAACAAGATCACCAGCGGCAGGATGACCAGGAACGAGGCGGCCATCAGCTGGTTGAACTGGATGTCCTCGGACTCGGTCTGCCGGAAACTCTGCATGCCGATCGACAGGGTCTGCACGGTTTCGTCCTGGAGATAGATCAGCGGGCCCATGAAGTCGTTCCAGGCGCCGACCGCGGCGAAGATCGCGACCGCGGTGATTGCCGGCAGCGCGTTCGGGAAGACCAGCCGCCAGGCGATCTTCCACTCCCCCGCCCCGTCGACCCGGGCCGCGTTCAGCATGTCCCGCGGGATCTGCAGCAGGAACTGCCGCAGCAGGAAGGTGTAGAACGCGCCGGCGAAGAGGTGCGGCACCACCAGCGGCGCCCAGGTGTTCACCCAGCCCAGGTTGGCGTACAGGTCGAACATCGGGATCAAGGTCACCGGGAACGGCAGGAACATCGTCGCGATGACGACGTAGAACACCTTGTCCCGGCCGCGCCACTCGAGGCAGCCGAAGCCGTACGCCACAACGAAGCTGGACACCACCGAGAAGACCACGGACATCACCGTGATCGCCGCGGTGTTGACGAAGAAGCGGGCGAACGGCATCGCGTTCACCGCGTCGACGAAATTCTCCCAGCGCAGCTCGGCCGGGAAGAACGTCGGCGGATACTGGGCCAGCTCGGCCTCGCCCTTCAGCGCCGAGATGATCATCCAGTAGAGCGGCAGCAGGAACAGGCAGCTCATCGCGATCATCAGCACCCGCGCGATGATCGAGGAGTACCAGCGTTGCCGGCTGCCGTCCTTCGCCAGCCCGGTCTGCCGGCGGCCCTGCTGGATCTCGCGTCCCTCGTCGTAGGCGGGGCCGGTCTGCGTCGTCAGAGTCATCTCCGGTCTCCCTCTCAGCCCGCGGCCGTGTCGTAGTTCACGAAGCGTCTGGACAGCCAGTACACGAGACCGGCCAGCAGCATCCCCACCAGGAACAGCACCACCGCCATCGCCGACGCGTAGCCGAGCGAGGCGTAGCGGAAGGCGTTCTGGTACAGGTACATCATGTAGAACAGCGTCCCGTTGTCCGGCGCACCGGTGCCGTTGGTCAGCACGTACGCCTCGGTGAACACCTGCAGCGCGCCGGAGATTCCGGTGATCAGGTTGAACAGGATCGCCGGGCTGAGCAGCGGCAGGGTGATCGACCAGAACTGCCGCAACGGCCCCGCCCCGTCGACCCGGGCCGCCTCGTACAGCGTTTTCGGGATGTTGTTCAGGCCGGCCAGGAAGATCAACGCCGCATTGCCGGCGCCCAACTGCAACATCAACACGATCACGATCTTGGCCGAGATCGGTTCGCCGAGCAGGTTCACGCTCTCCCGGCCCAACGCGTTGTTCAGCAGGCTGAACAGCCCGAACTGCGGGTTGACGAAGACCACGAAGATGAAGCTCAGCGCGAACGCGGGCACCAGGGAAGGGATGTAGAGCGCGGTGCGGTAGACGGCGACCTCGCGGACGTTGCGGTTCATCGCCAGCGCCAGCAAGATCGCGACCACCAGCCCGATCGGCACCGCGAGTCCGGCGTAGAAGATCGTGTTGAACGACGCCGTCCTGATCAAGGGATCGGTGAAGATCGTCACATAGTTGCCGAACCCGACGAAAAGCGGCGCCAGCATGCCGGAGTAGCGGGTCAGGCTGATGATGATCGAATAGATCAGCGGATAGGCCACGAAGACGGTGACGCCGATCAGCCAGGGGGCGATGAACGTCAGTCCGAGCCGGAGGTTGCGCTTGTCCCGGGCACTCCACGGTCTTCGTGACCGGGCGGCGACCGAACCCGCCGCCGAGAGTCCCGGGCCGGTTCCGGGCGCGACCGGGGGCGTCACGACATCCGTCCGATTCGACATCGAAATCCTCTCCAGAGGCGGCTGTGACCACAGAGCGTCCACTACCTGATCACGGGCGTGCGTTCCGCAGCAGCGAACGTTACGGTGAAATTACTCCAACACTTGGAGTTTGTCGACACATTGTCCTGACAAGCCTGAAAAGACCGACAGAGACGAGGTCAACCGATCGTGGCCAACCCCCTCAGAGTCGCGGTGCTGAGCTTCTGGCACGTGCACGCCGGCGACTACTCCCGCTCCACCGAACGACATCCCGACACCGAGCTGGTCGCCGTGTACGACGACGACACCGAGCGCGGCGCGGCCGGGGCGAAGGATTTCGGTGCCGAGTTCACCGATGATCTTGACGCACTCCTGGCCAGGGACGACATCGACGCCGTCACCGTCACCACCGAGACCAGCCGGCATCGCGACGTGATGGTCGCCGCGGCCCGAGCCGGCAAGCACATCTTCACCGAGAAGCTGCTCGCGCCGACCGTCGCCGAGGCGGAGGAGATCATCGCGGCCGCCGACGAGAACAACGTGAAGTTGATCGTCTCGCTGCCCCGGCTCTATCACGGCTACACCGCCAAGATCAGCGAGATCCTCGCCACCGGCACGTTGGGCGAGCTGACCTATGGCCGGGTCCGGCTGTCCCACGACGGCGCGGTCCGGAACTGGCTGCCGGACCGGTTCTACGATCCGGCCACCGCCATCGGCGGCGCGCTGACCGACCTCGGCTGCCACCCGGTCTACCTGACCCAGCTGTTCCTCGGCGACGACCCCGACACGGTCAGCGCCACCTACCGGTCGGTCACCAAGCGGCCGGTCGATGATCATGCCGTGGTCACCATCGGTTACCCGAACCAGCGGATCGGCGTGATCGAAGCCGGCTTCGCCAGTCGCACCCCGTTCAGCATCGAGCTGTTCGGCACCGAGGGCGCCCTGATCTACAACGACGCCGAGAACGTGGTCCGGGTCTCCGGCGCGGATCGCACGTGGACCAGCCACGACGTGCCCGAGCACGGCCAGGACGCGTACGGGCAGTGGGTCGATCACATCCGCAACAACACGCGGGCCGACGACAACCTGGCCCGTGCCCTCGAACTCACCCGGCTGGTGGTCGCCGCCAACGAGGCGGCCGCGAGCGGTACCTCCGTTTCCTACTCTCACTGAGGAGCTCTCCAGCATGAGCACGATCAAGGTCGGCCTGATCGGGGCCGGCGGCATCGCCTCGGCCCATATCCGCGGCTACACGACGCACAGCGACAAGATCAAGATCACGGCCGTCGCCGACGCGGTACCCGAGACCCTGGCCAAGCGCGCCGAGGAGCTGGGCGCGGAGTCCTTCGCCGACTACCACGACATGATCAACTCGGCCGACGTCGACGCGGTGGACATCTGCCTGCCGCACCACCTGCACGCCGACGCGATCCTGACCGCGGCCAAGGCCGGTAAGCACATCCTGTGCGAGAAGCCGCTCTGCCTGAATGCCGACGAGGCGCGTCAGGTGCTGGACGCCGTGGCTTCTGCAGGGGTCACCCTGATGAGCGGCCACAACCAGCTGTTCATGCCGGCCGTGGCGAAGGCGAAGGAACTGATCGAGTCCGGCGCGCTCGGCAAGGTGTACGAGGTCCGGACCACCGACAGCTTCTACAACAACTTCGACCCGGCCAACATGGGCTGGCGAGCCAGCAGCAAGACCAGCGGCGGTGGTGAGCTGATCGACACCGGATACCACCCGACCTATCTGATGTTGCACCTGGCCGGCGGCGTCCCGGTCGAGGCGACCGCGATGCTGTCCACCCATCGGCTGACCTTCGCCGAAGGCGAGGACTCGGCCCAGGTCTTGATCAGGTTCGACAACGGGGTGGTCGGCCAGCTGGTGACCAGCTGGGCCTATACCCCGGCCACGGTCACCGAGCGGTTCTCCGTGGTTGGCGAGCTCGGCTCCCTGTACGGGACCAAGTCCGAGCTGTCGTACACGCTGCGCTCCGGCGAGTCGAAGACCGAGGAGTTCGAGGAGGTCGACACGTTCACCGCGGAGATCGGCCACTTCGCCGACTCCTTGATCAACAAGAGCCGGCCGCTGCACACCGAGAAGGAGGGGATCGAGGCGCTCGGCATCATCCTCGCCGCGTACGAGGGCGCCAAGACCAAGACCATCGCCCCGGTGATCCAGGTCTAGTGTCGCTCCGAGCCGGAGGTGGCGGTCGTGCCTCCGGCTCGGACACCTCGGCACCGCAGCACTAATCTGGGCGCCATGTCCGGTCCGCTGATCCTCGCCTACGGCGACAAGTCCCCGCAGCTCGATCCCGGCGCCTGGGTCGCGCCCAACGCCACGGTGGTCGGCGAGGTGACCCTCGAGGCCGAGGCGAGCGTCTTCTACGGCGCGGTGCTGCGCGGCGACATGGCCGCGATCCGGCTCGGCGCGGGCAGCAATCTGCAGGACAACGTCGTGGTGCACACCGACACCGGCTTCCCGGCGATCATCGGTGCCGGGGTCAGCGTCGGGCACGGCGCCGTGGTGCACGGCTGCACCCTCGAGGACGAGACGCTGATCGGGATGTCCGCCACCGTACTGAACGGTGCCGTGGTCGGCCGACATTCGCTGGTCGCGGCCGGGGCCGTCGTTTTGGAAGGCACCATCGTCCCGCCGCGGTCACTGGTGGCCGGGGTGCCGGGCAAGGTGCGCCGCGAGCTGACCGACGCCGAGGTGGCGAAGGTGATCGACAACGCCAAGCACTATCTCGAACTGGCCGCCGTGCATCGCACGCTGTAGAGCACACGCTGGGCGATGCGACGAGGTATCGTCACGCTGCATGGGGTCGGTCCGGTGGTTGGATGAGCGCGAGCACGATTGTTGGCTGGCGCTGGTCAACATCTCGATGCGACTGGAAGGCACCCTGGATTCCCTGCTGCTCAAGGAATCCGGACTGCGCATGATCGACTACTACGTGCTGGCCATGCTGTCCGAGAGCAGCGATCGGGCGCTGACCATGGGCGAGCTGGCGGCGCGGACCAACTCCTCCCCGTCCCGGATGTCGCACGTGGTCAAGCGGCTCGAGGGGAAGGGCTGGGTCCGCCGATCGCCCTCGGAATTGGACGGCCGCGGCACCGTGGCCAATCTGACCGACTCCGGGATGACCACCATCGAAGAGGCGGCACCGGCCCATGTGCTGCAGGTCCGCCGGTTGATCTTCGACGGACTGGAGTCGGCGGACCTGGGCGCGCTGACTGCCGCCCTGACCAAGATCGCCGAACAGCTGACGCCGCCGCTGGCCCGGCGGTCGGTCGCCGACACCCAGGCCGGCCGGACCTGACCGATCTGTTCATGCCTGACCGATCTGTTCATGCCTGACCGATCTGTTCATGCCTGACCGATCTGTTCATGCCTGACCGATCTGTTCATGACAGGGCAGCCAGGGCGCGCGATGCTGGAGCCATGTCCATCGACCTGAACGAAGCCGAATCCTTTCTCACCCGGCACGGCCGGCTGCTGGACCGGCGGCGGTTCGAGTTGTTGCTCGGCCGGGGATCGCCGGACGCCGTGCTCGCCGCCCTCGACGGCTATCGCAATCCGGACGGCGGCTACGGCTGGGGGCTCGAGCCGGACCTGCGGGCTCCGGAGAGCCAGCCCGGCGGTGCTTTGCACGCCTTCGAGGTGCTCGCCGAGCTCGGCTCGGTCACCACACCGCATTCGGTGCAGCTCTGCGACTGGCTGGAGTCGGTCGCCCTACCGGACGGTGGCCTGCCGTTCGCCCTGCCGGTCGTCGACGGTCGCGGCTCCGCACCGTTCTGGGTGCAGGCCGATCCGACCGAGTCGACCTTGCACAGCACGGCCTTCGTCGCCAGTGTGGCGTTGCGGGTGGCGGTCCATGATCGCGCCGTCGCCGATCATGCCTGGACCGAACGGGCGATCGCGTACTGTCTGGCCGAGATCAACCGGCTCGAGTCCGCGCCGCACGCGATCGCCCTGGCTTTCACCATCCAGTTCCTGGATGCGCTGAGCGACAGCCGGCCGACCGAGGCCGAAACCCTGCTGGAGCGGCTCGGCCGCTACATCCCGGAGGACGGAGTGGTCCCGGTGGCCGGCGGCTCGCCGGACGAGGCGATCCGGCCGCTGGTGTTCGCCCCGCTGCCCGGCCGGCCGGCTCGCCGGCTGTTCTCCGACGCCGTGATCAACGCCGACCTCGATCGGCTCGCGGCGGCCCAGCACGACGACGGCGGCTGGCGGGTCGACTTCGCCAGCTACTCTCCCGCCGCCGAGCTCGAATGGTCCGGCTACGAGACCGTCCGCGTCGTCACCGTCCTCCGCGCCAACGGTCGCAACTGATCGCCGGCCGGGCACGCCCAACACCCTCGCCGACCCGTCACATCCGCTGCGACACGCCGCCAAAACGGCCGCGGAGGTGACGGGTCGGCAGAAATTCCGGTGACCCGTCAGAACTGCGGCCGTTTTGGCGGCGTGTCGCAGCGGATGTGACGGGTCGGCGGGAGGGTCAGGAAGGGGTGGGGATCGTGGGCTGCGCGGTGGCGATGGCCAGGACGCGGCGGGTGTGGTCCCAGGTCTGCAGCACCCGGACGCCCTCGTCGTGGAAGGACGTGAGGGCGGGGTCGTCGCCGGGGTCGAGGGCGGCGGCCTCCTCCCACAGGGCGCGTTCGATCCGCTGCCACTCGGGACGATCAACGACCGTGATGTCGGTGAAACCCGCCTGTTCCAGGCCGGCCCGGAGATCGACTTCGGCGAGTCGGTCCGGGAAGTCGGCCGGTGGTTCGCCGGTCGCCTCCCAGCCGGTGAGCACGGCGCGGCCGCCGGGGACCAGGATCCGGGCCAGCTCGGCGTACGCCTCGGCCGGTGACTCCGCGAACTGGATCGCGTCGACGCAGACCACCGCATCGATCGTCGCCGGCTCCAGTCCCGTCGCGGCCAGTTCGCCGACCCGGAAGTCCGCGGTCCGACCAAGATCATCGGCGTGGGCCGTGGCCTGCCGGATCGCCTCGGCCGAGAAGTCGACGCCGATCAGCCGGGCGTCGGTCCGACGGGCGATCTCCAGGCCGTAGCCGCCGCGGCCACAGGCAAGATCAACGAGGGTGTCGCCGAACCGCAGCCGGAGCGCGGCCACCACCTCCGCCAGCCCGGTCCAGCTGAGCAGGCTGGTCGACAGCAGTTCCGGCGGCAGTCCGAGGTGCCGCCAGTGGAACTCGTCGACGACCGTCGTGCCGGCCAGGTCCGCATACCAGGTGTCGAAGTACTGCGCGGCGGCCGTCCGCGGCTCCGGATTCGTCTGCTCCGTCACCCGGGTCACGGTACTGGCTGAACCCAAGATCGCGAACCGTTGGAACCGCCGGATCGGCCCGATGGCGTATCGTGCCACGATGAAGTACCACCTGTACCAACGTTCCTCAGCAGAGACCGACGTGCCCTCCGGCGAGGATGCAGGCTCCTTCGAAACGCTCGATGAGGCCAAGGAAAGCACGCATCGCCGACGCTGGGCACTGCACACCGCCGCGAACGGCCGCCGGGTCTGGCTCGGTCACCCGACCAGTCAGGCCGCCTGGTACGACCAGATCCGGCAGGAGCCCAGCCAGCGCTAGTGCGCCAGGGCACTACCGGCTAGGTGATCAACTCCTGGACGGCGTGATCCCGCCACGGGCGGGCCCGTTCCAGCTGCGCGGCGACGGAGATGATCAACGAGTCGGCCCCGTACCGACCGGTCAGCATGACGCCGATCGGTAGGATCCGGCCGGCCACTTCCGTGCGATGCAACGGCAGGCTGATCGACGGCCGGCCGGTGACGTTGGCCAGATTGGTCCACGGCGTGTACGCGTACTGGGCGGCGAACTCGGCCTCCGGGTCATGATCATTACGCAGCCCGCCGATCGGCATCGGCGGCTGCGCCAACGTCGGGGTCAGGATCAGGTCGTAGTCCCGCCACCGGTCGGCCACCTCCCGGGTGATCAACTGCGCAGTCTGGATCGCCTGCGCGAAACGCAGTCCGCTGACCTCACGGCCCAGCCGGCGGAGATGCCGGGTCAGCGGAGTGAGCCTCCCCTCGGCTTCGTCCGGCACCGGCGCGGCGAGGGCGCCGACCGACCACAATGCCTCGAACGCTTGCAGGGCACGGGTCTGGGAGTCCGTGGCCATCGGTGCGGGCGCCGGCTCGACCCGGTGGCCGAGGTCGGTCAGCAGCCGCGCGGTCTGCTCGGCGGCGGCCAGGCAGACCGGATCGACCACGCCGGGCGTGCTGTAGAAGGGCTCGGTGATCAAGCCGATCCGGAGCGGTCCGGGATCATGATCACAGGCGGCCAGGAAGCCGTCCTCCGGCGGCGGGGTGACGAAGCTGTCGCCGGGCCAGGGACGAGCGATCTGGTCGAGCGCGAGGGCGGTGTCCCGGACGTCGCGGGTGACCACGCCGCCGGTGGACAGTCCGACTGTCTCGACGCCGTACGGACCGGGGCTGACCCGACCGCGGGACGGCTTCAGCCCGACCAGTCCGCAGCAACTGGCCGGGATCCGGATCGATCCACCGCCGTCGCTGGCGTGGGCGATCGGCACGATCCCGGCGGACACCGCGGCCGCGGCGCCGCCGCTGGACCCGCCCGCCGAACGGTCCAGATCCCAGGGCGTCCGGGCCGGTGCGGCGATCTCCGGCTCGGAGTAGGGCGGCAGCCCGAACTCCGGGGTGGTGGTCTTGCCGACCATGATCGTTCCGGCCGCGCGGAGCAGGGTGACGATGCCGTCGTCGACCGGAGCGGGCGCCGCGGCGAGCGCCGCACTCCCCCGGCGGATCGGCACCCCGGCCACCTGGTTCAGGTCCTTGATCGGGCACGGCACGCCGAGCAGCGGCGGCAACACACCGCCCGCCGCCAGCAGTCGTTCGGACTCCTTCGCCTGAGCCCGGGCCAGGTCGGCGGTCAGGGTCACGAAGGCACCGACCCGCGGGCCGAGCCGCTCGGCCCGCTCCATCGTGTGGTCGACGACCTCGGCCGGCGAGACCGTTCCGGAGCGGACGGCGGCCGCCAGTTCAACGGCGGTCAGCTGATGCAGTTCGGGCACCCGGGCGACGCTACCCGGCGCCCACCGGCCGCCGATCTCCGAGGGTCAGGCGGCGAAGAGGTCGCGGATGTCGTCGGCGGTCAGCCCGGCGGACGACATCGATTCGTCGCCCAGCACGCTGTCGAACAGGTCGGCCTTGCGAGCCTTGAGCGCCATCACCTTCTCCTCGATGGTGTCCCGGGCGACCATCCGGTAGACCATCACGTTCCGGGTCTGCCCGATCCGGTGCGCCCGGTCGACCGCCTGCGCCTCGGTGGCCGGATTCCACCACGGGTCGAGCACGAAGCAGTAGTCGGCCTGGGTCAGGTTGAGGCCGAAACCGCCGGCCTTCAGGCTGATCAGGAAGATCGGCACCTCGCCCGAGGTGAAGCTGTCGATCACCTTCGACCGGTTCCGGGTGCTGCCGTCCAGATAGCCGTACGCCAGCCCCTCGGTGTCCAGCCGGTCCTTGATCAAGCCGAGGAAGCCGGTGAACTGGCTGAACACCAGGGCCCGGTGCCCCTCGGCGATCACCTCGGACAGCTGTTCGGTCAGCAATTCGATCTTGCTCGAGCCGACGCCCGCGTATTCGGGATCGACCAGGCTCGGGTCGAGGCTGAGCTGGCGCAGCTTGGTGATCGAGCTCAAGATCGTGAACCGGTTGGAATCCAGGTCGTCGACCAGGCCGAGCACCTTCTGCCGCTCCCGCTGCAGATGGGTCTGATAGATCCGTAGCTGCTTCGGCTCCAGCACGACGTCGATCACCTGTTCGATCTTCGGCGGCAGGTCCAGCGCGACCGATTCCTTGGTCCGGCGCAGCATCAGCGGCCGGATCCGGCGGCGCAGCCGGCTCAGCCGTTCCGGGTCCTCGCCGCGTTCGATCGGCCGGCGGTAGTATTCGGCGAACCGGTCCGGGTGCGGGAACATCCCCGGCGCGACGATCGAGAACAGCGACCACAGGTCCATCAGGCTGTTCTCCAGCGGAGTGCCGGTGATCGCCAGTTTGACGTTGCAGCGCACCCGCCGCGCCGCGGCGTAGGTCCGGGCCCGATGGTTCTTCACGAACTGGGCCTCGTCCAAGATCATCCCGCCCCACTCGGCGGCGGCGTAGGCCTCGGCGTCGATCCGGAGCAGCGTGTAGCTGGTGATCACCAGGTCGGCGTCGGCCATCGTCTCCGCCAACGGAGTGCGGCTCTTGGCCTCGGTCCGGTCGACGGTGACCACCCGGAGGCCGGGAGCGAAGGTCGCCGCCTCCCGGGCCCAGTTGCCGACCACGCTGGTCGGCGCGACCACCAGGAACGGCTGCCGGTCGGCGGTGGTCTGTGCTTCTTCGGCCGATTGGACGATCCGGCAGATCAGCGCCAACGCCTGCATCGTCTTGCCCAGGCCCATGTCGTCGGCCAGGATGCCGCCGAGCCCGTTCCGCCAGAGCGTGGTCAGCCAGCGATAGCCGTCCAGCTGGTACGGCCGCATGGTGGCGTGCAGTCCCGGTGGCAGCTCGCTGTCCCCCTCGGCGAGCGTGGTCAGGCCCCGGACCGCGGCGGCCCAGCGATCGGACTGATCAAGGACGACACCGAGCCCGACCAGCTCCTCCCAGACGCTGACCGCGACCCGGCTGACCCGGATCGTGCCGGGCTCGTCGTCGGCGTCGGTGATCGCCCGGGCCTCCTCGATCAGCTCCGCCAGGCGGGCGAACTCCGGCCGGTTGATCTCCAGATAGACGCCGGTGTCCAAGATCAAGAACTCATCACCCCGGGCCAGTGCCGCGAACAACTGCTCGAACGGGACCTGCTCACCGTCGATCGAGACGTCGATCCGCAGGTCGAACCAGTCCGACGACTCGGCGGTGGTCTCGACCCGGACCTCCGGCTCGGCCTCGGAGAGTCGATAGTCCAACCGGTCGCCCTCGATGATCACCGTCACGCCGGTCTGCTCCAGCTCGGTGATCACCTCGGCGGAGAAGATCGCGGCCGACATCCCGGACAGCTCCGCCCGCGGCGCCGGGCCGGCGCTGACCCGCCGACCGGCCCGGGTCGCACCGGCCAGCTCGGGCATCCGTTCGTACGGCAGGGGCAGTGCGGCGGCGATCCGGGTCTCGGCCGCCGGGTCACGCACCGTCGGCTGGCGGACCGGCTCGTCGAGATCGAACGTATGCGTCGTGCCGGCCACCTCGTACTGCCACCGCCACTGCAACTCCAGCCGGTGCGCCGGTTGATAGCGGACGATCAACACCGGGGTCGGCGGCGCCACCTCGGGCAGGGTCACTGTGCCGTCCGTGGAGACGATCGCGGCCTTGCGTCGCACCTGCGGATAGAACTCGCCGGTGAACCGATCCGCGTCGGCGGCCGGGACGTCGACCGAGCGGCGCTCCAAGATCAACTGGCGCATTTCGCGCGGCAGCGGCTGGGCCAGCCGGAGCAGGGTGATCATCGGATCGGAGTGCCGTCCCAAGTCGGCCGACGGGGCGAACAGGCCGTGCGCCGGCTCGCCCAGCAGGCCGACCCGATCCGAGCCCAGGGCCACCTCGCCGACCATGATCACCGGACTGAGCAGGATTGAGCCGTCGAGCAGCCGCCGAGCGTCCAGCCGGGCCGAAGCATGATCATCGGGCAGCCCGACGGTCCGGCCGCCCTGGCTGATCAACTCGAGCCCGGCCGCCGGCGCCGCCTCGAGCAGCGACCAGATCCGCGGCGCGACCGTGTCGAACGAGATCCACGGCGACCGCCCGTAGACGTACCGGGCCATCGGGCCGCAGGCGAACCGGATCTGCAGCAACAGATCCTGCTGGTGCTGCGGATAGCCGAGCTGGCGGGCGTCCAGGTCGTCCCAGGAGATGCCGCCGCGGACCCAGCCGCCGGACTTGTTCCGGCGCACCGGCCGGGCCCGCAGGCTCGGCGTCTCGGCCATCCCGGTGACACTGCCCTGGCCCCGGTACGCCGTCTTCACATGCACCTCGAACTCCAGCCCGAGCGCGGTGCCGACGTCGGTCGGCGCCGGATCGGGTGCGGTGCTCAGCCGGGTCAGGATCTGCTCCCACTCCGGCCGGTCCAGGCTGCGCACCAGACCGTCCAGCCCGCGCGCCGTGATCAGCACCGCCACCGCATGCTTGCAGTTCCGCGCGACCGGACAGGCACAGCGCCCGAACGGGATCGTGCCCCGCCGCGGATCCGTGGCGTTCAGCCCGACCACAGTCCGGTACGTGTTGCCGCCACTGCCCTGCACCGAAGCCGTCAGCGTCTTGGTCGCAGGCTCGAACTCGACCCCGGACACGTTGCCCCGCCGGGCATAGACCAGGCCGCGCGCGTACGTCTCGTGGCCGGCCATCGCGATGATCGCATCATTGGCCAACGCCGCCGTCCACCCGTTCGCCCCGCTCACCTCCCCGAGCCTAGTTCCTCGGACTGACGTGCCTTCGGAGCCAATGACATGTCGACCGGAGGAAGTGAATCCCGCGGCGAGGGTTGGGGTGATTACGGCGGCGTTAGCAACCCATGCTGCGAGACCAGGAGCGGAGGTTTGGGTGTTCGTTCCCTGAGCCTGTCGATGGGCCGGCACGGGTCAGTGAGGGCCCTTCGATGGACCTGATGACGAATTCACGGCGATCGTTCTTGCCCTTCGACAGGCTCAGGGAACGAACACCCCAACCCTCCGCCCTGATCTCGCGGTGACCTCAGCGGCACCCGGCATCCGGCACCCCGTACCGCCCCTCCTTCACCGAGTTGTCAGAAGTGAGTTGCCCTATGACGCAACTGAGTTCTGACAAGTCGGTACAGGACGACCCACCCCGACGTCACCGTCGCGATCACCCCAACCGCTCCGGTGAGGCAGCCCCAACAGACCAGATCAGCGCTCGGCTGTGGCGGTAAAAATACGCGGAGCCAAAGGGAGCGGTGGGGTCAGCCCTCAAGCCCCTTCGATCAAGCTCTCGAGCGTCCGGTGGGATCCCCGGGTGATCAAGGAATCCAAAGCCCAGCGATAGGCCTGGACAAACCGATCATGGTCGACAAGATCACCGAAGAGTTCACGATCAGAGATGAAGGCAGTACGGTCGTCGCGTTGCGTCAGGGCGAGGGCGGTGAGCTGGTCGGCCAGGCGATCGACGACAGTGATCGGCTCCCCCTTCTCATCCACCCCCTCGGCATACCGAGCCCAACTGGCCACGATGGCAGCGGAGAGCCGGACCTCCCCACCGGAAACAAAATTGGCGTTGATCACCGGGACCAGCCACTTGGGGATCCGGTCGGAGGACTCGGCGGCGAGGCGGGCGATGGTGTCCTTGACCTCGGCGTTGGAGAAGCGCTCGATCAGGGTGGTCGTGTAGTCGTCCAGGTCGATGCCGGGGACCGGGCGCAGGGTCGGGATGGCCTCGGTGTTCATGTAGCTCAGCAGAAAGGTGGCGAAGACCGGGTCCTGGGCCGCCTCGTGGGCGTAGCTGTAGCCGGCCAGGTGGCCGAAGTAGGCGATGCCCTGGTGGCTGGCGTTGAGCAGCCGCAGCTTCATCAGCTCGTACGGCTCGACGTCGTCCACCAACTGCACGCCGCCGCGGTCGTAGTCGGGGCGGCCGGCCGCGAAGTCGTCCTCCAAGACCCACTGGAAGAACGGTTCGGCCACCACCGGCCAGCCGTCGTCGACGCCGAACTGCTCGGCGATCTCGGCCCGGTCGGCGTCGGTGGTGACCGGGGTGATCCGGTCCACCATCGAGTTCGGGAACTTCACCTCGGCGGCGATCCAGTCGGCCAGTTCGGCATCCTTGGCCCGGGCGAAGGTCGTGTAGGCGCCCTGGGCCACGTGGCCGTTGCCCTGGATGTTGTCGCAGGACATGATCGTCAACGCTCCGGTGCCGCGGTCCCGACGGCGCCGCAGCGCCTCGGTGATCAACCCGAAGGTGGTCTGCGGCACGGCATCGGCGGCGAGATCGGCGGCGACCGCAGGCGTCGCAAGATCGAATTCGCCGGTGACCGGTGAGATGTTGTAGCCGCCCTCGGTCACGGTCAGCGAGATGATCTTGGTGTCCGGGTGGGCCAGTCGCTCGATCACCGCCTCCGGGTCGTCCGGTGCGTAGAGATAGTCGATGATCGAGCCGATCACCCGGGCGTCGCGTCGGCCATCCGGGTGCTTCTCGACCAGCGTGTAGAGCCCGCCCTGTTCGGTCAACACGTCCCGCATCCGGCGATCACCCGGCAGCAACCCGATCCCGCAGATCGCGTACTCCCGGGCCAGTCCGTCGCGGAGCAACCGGTCGATCACCAGCGCCTGATGGGCCCGGTGGAAGCCGCCGACCCCGATGTGCACGATGCCGGCGGTGAGGCCGTCGCGGTCGTACTCCGGCCTGGCCACGGCGTCGGCCGCCCCGGCCAGCAGCCGGCTGCTCGCCGGATCCTGAATCTGCATGTCTGTCTCTCCTTGCAAGTGAAACGCGTCCTGAGCGTGTCGAAGCATGTCCTGAGCCTGTCGAAGGGGCCCCACCATCTTGCTGCATCGCCGGTCGGCCGGGCCCGTGGGCCAGACTTGGCCCATGGCTCCGTGGCGACGACGACTGGTCCCGGTCCTGATCGGTCTGGCCCTCGGCACCCTCACGCTGCCCGCCTGCACGCCGGCCGAGCCGCCCCAGCCGCGGATCGAGTGGACCCGACTGGACGGGCTGCCGACGACGTTCCGGGCCGAGACGCTGAGCAGCGGGCCGCACCGGCTGATCGTCGCCGGCCGATCCGCCGACCCGGACCGGCCGACCCTGCTGATCGCCGACGCCGGCGCCGTCCGGGAGGTCAAGCTCACCCCGGAGTCCGGCTACGGCAAGACCGCCGCCCTGTCCTCGATCGCGGTCACCGACGACCAGGTGTACGCGATCGGCGGCGACCGCGGCGGTGCGCACGGCAACGTCCGCTGGAGCGTCTGGACTGGCACCAGCTCCGGTCTGCGCGAGCACGAGCAGTCCTTCTGGACCTTCGGCGGGCAGGACGCCGGCAGCCTGACCGCGATCGTCGCCGGTCCGGACGGGCCGATGATCATCGGCAACTGGGGTGCGCCGCACGGGCTGGACATCACCGTCTGGACGGAACGCAACGATGTCTGGACCCGGCACGACTCCGCCGGCTCCGCCCTGGCCAGCACGACCAAGGAACTGTTGACCGAGCAGGCTGCCGCGACCGTCGACGGCCGAGTGATCATCGCCGGCACCGCGCTCGACCTGTCCCGCAGCCTGGTGCCGCGAGCCGCGACCTGGAGCCAGGACGCCGAGACGACCGACTGGCGCCGGACCGACCTGCCGGCCGACGGCACCGCAAGCAGCGCCCTCGACCTCGACTGCGCCGCGGAGTGCCTGATCGCCGGCGTGATCGACGGCCAGGTAGCCGCCTGGTCCGGCGACGGGACCGCCTGGCGGGCCTTCGAGCCGACCGATCTCGCCGCCGACGAGAAGACGGTGGTGCTGCGGGCGTTCCGGGTCGACGCCGGCTGGCGGATCGCCGTCGGTGCTCAGGATGCGGTCACGATCATCGATCCCGAGAACGGAACAAGATTCTCCGCTCCCGCCGGTACGTTGATCGACGCCGCCGGGCTCGGCCCGACGGCCGAGCTGCTGATCGAAGATCACGACGGGACCCGGAGCATCTGGCGGGCCGACCTGACGCCCTGACCTGTCCTGATTCACCTCCTCAGCATTCGGGAAAGGGCTTGCCGGATGGTGTCGCAGCTACTTACGATCAAGGCAATGTCTGTCATCGACGACGGCGCGCACCTGTCGTCGGCGCAGCCGATCCCCCCACGGCGACCGGATCTGGGACGCGCTGCAGGAGGGCGGTCCGAGCGGGACCCCGATCGAGGGCCTTCCCATCCGACGCAGGAGGAGCAGCATGACCACCCCTGATCTCATTCACGACTATTCACCCTGGAGCTTCTACGGCCGGGCGACCGACGAGGAGCAGAAGCTGCAGCTGGAACATCAGCAACTCCTGCTCGACCAGCATCCGAGCTGGAAGCTCGGTGAACAGGTGTTCCTCAGCCCCCTGGCCGCGATCCAGTGCGAGACGTTGATCATGGGCCAGCGCTGCTATGTCGCCGCGCACGCGTACCTCTCGCACGAGGTGACGATGGGCGAGTTCTGCACCGTGAACGCGTTCACCGTGGTCCGGGGCAAGATCACCATGGGCGACGCGGTCCGGATCGGCGCCCACACGTCGATCCTCGGCTTCAACCACACCATGGCCGACCCGGACACCTGGGTCTTCCGGCAGCCGACCACGGCCAAGGGCATCACCATCGGCACCGACGTCTGGATCGGCTCGCACGTGGTGATCGTCGACGGCGTGACGGTCGGCGACCGGGCGATGATCGCGGCCGGCGCCGTGGTGACCAAAGACGTCCCGGCCGGGGCGGTGGTCGGCGGCAACCCGGCCCGGGTGATCAAGTGGCGGGTGCCGGCCCTGGCTCAGGCCCCGAAGGATGAGCTCGGCGGCGCGCTGACCGCGTTCGTCGCGCGGGCCAAGGAGCAGGCGCCAGCGGTGCTGGAGCACTACTGGCACGCCGACGGCCCCGACCTGACCGGTACGCCGGGCCGCGGCTGTTACGTCGATCCGCAGGCCGGTCGCTTCAACGTCCGCGCCCAGTGCGACGCGATCGAGATCGCCGCCCTGCTCACCGGCAGCACGCCGCCGCCGTGGACCGCCGAGGAGGCGATCGCCGGCCTGGCCGGGCTGCAGGATCCGCAGACCGGTCTGGTGCCTGACCTGGACGCCGCTGGCAAGCCGCTACCTCCGCCGGCCGACCTGCTGGCCGGCGGCAGCTACGAGATCCTCTGCGTCGGCTACGCGTTGGACCTGCTCGGCGCCCGGTTCCCGCATCCGATCAGCGCGGTGACCGGGCTGTCGACCGAGCGGCTCGGCGTGCTGCTGGACGGGCTGGACTGGGCCGGCAAGCCCTGGGGCTCGGGCTCGATGATCGACGCGATCGGCACCGCCTTGCTCTGGGACAGCGAGCAGCCCACCGCGACCGGGCTCGCCGACGCCCTGATCGGCTGGATGGTGCGCAACGCCGATCCGGCGACCGGGATGTGGGGGCGGCCGGAGACGGCCGGGTTGCTGCAACTGGTGAACGGCTTCTACCGGGCTTCGCGCGGCACCTTCGCGCAGTTCGGGCTGCCGCTGCCGTACCCGGAACGGGTGATCGACACGGTGCTGCACCACGTCCGGGATCGCAACCTGTTCGCCCCGGAACGGCAGAACGCCTGCAACGTGCTCGACGTCGCCCACCCGCTCTGGCTGGCGACCCGGCAGAGCAATCATCGACACGACGAGGTCGCCGCGGTCGGCCGGACCTTGCTCGGCGACGCCCTGGGCCACTGGGTCGATGATCAAGGATTCGGCTTCCTGGCCTCCCGGCCGGAGAACGCCGGTCTGCCCAAGGCGGTGCCCGGACTGCAGGGCACCGAGATGTGGCTGGCGATCATCTGGCTGCTGGCCGATCTCTCCGGGATGAGCGACGCGCTGGGCTACCGGCCCCGCGGCGTGCATCGGCCGGAACCCGCCCTGCGATTCGGCCGGGTCCCGCGCGAGACCGCCTGACCGTGATCCGGATCGCCCATCGGGCCGCCGCCTCGCCGCGGGTCCGACACGGGATCGAGCTGCTCACCGCGGCGCTTCGTGATCAAGGCATCGACGTCGCCACGGACACCGAGGCGGACGAAGGACTCCGGGCCCGGAGTGGCCAGCGGTTGATCTTCGTCGGCGGTCGGGGCGACGCCGTGATCACCGCGTTGGAACGCGACGAGGTGCTGCTCTACACGACGCCGGAGCCGGTCGGCGACGGCTTCTACCTGGCCGATCTGCCCGGCGGGCTGACCGTGATCACCGGCGGCAACGACACCGGGGTGTTGTACGGCTGCCAGGAGCTCGCCCGGCAGATCCGGCGGACCGGCGGGCTGCCGGACGACCTTGATCACGGCGAGAACCCGGACCTGGTGTTGCGCGGCCCGGCGATCGGCCTGCAGAAGACGACGCTGGAGCCGCCGCGGCAGACCTACGAATATCCGATCACGCCGGACCGGTTCCCCTGGTTCTACGATCGTGATCACTGGCTCGAACTACTGGACACGTTGTGCGCCCAGCGGGCCAACGTGATCTATCTGTGGAGCGGCCATCCGTTCTCCTCCTTCGTCCGGCTGCCCGACTTTCCGGAGGCGTTGGAGGTCACCGACGCCGAGCTGGAGCAGAACTCGGCGCTGCTGCACTGGCTCACCACCGAGGCGGACCGGCGCGGCATCTGGGTGGTGCTGAAGTTCTACAACATCCACATCCCGCTGCCGTTCGCCGAGCAGCACGGCATCCCGCTGCGGCAGCCGAAGCCGACGCCGTTGGTGGCGGCCTACACCCGGGCGGCGATCACCGCGTTCGCCGCCGAATACACCGGCGTCGGGCTGTACGTCTGCCTGGGCGAGGTGCTGCAGGGCGACATCTACGGCGCCGAGTGGTTCACCGACGTGATCTTGGCCGCGGTCGACGATGCGGTGGCCCTTCGGCAGACCCGGGGCGAGCCGGTCGAGCCGCCGCCGGTGATCGTCCGGGCGCACGCGATCGATCTGGCGCCGGTGCTGGAGCGGGCGCTGCCGCGCTATCCGCGGCTGTTCACCGAGGCCAAATACAACGGCGAATCGCTGACCACCCGGAGCCCGCGCGGTGCCTGGCAGCAGAAGCATCGGCACCTCGCCTCGCTCGGCAGTGTGCACATCGTCAACGTGCACATCCTGGCCAATCTCGAACCGTTCCGGTACGGCGCGGTGTCGTTCATCCAGCGTTGCGTGCGGGCGATGAAACATCGGCTCGACGCCGGCGGCCTGCACCTGTATCCCTTGTTCTACTGGGAATGGCCAGATTCGCCGGACCGGCTCGAGGACGGTTCACGGCTGCGTCAGCTGGATCGGGACTGGGTCTGGTACGAGGCCTGGCACCGCTATGCCTGGCAGGCCGACCGGGATCCGGAGGCGGAGCGGGAGCACTGGATCGACCGGCTGAGTGATCAATTCGGGAGTCGGCAGGCCGGAATCGCGGCGCTGGACGCGTACGAGGCGATGGGCCGGATCGCGCCGCAACTGGTGCGCCGGTTCGGGATCACCGAGGGCAACCGGCAGACCCTCAGCCTGGGCATGACGATGAGCCAGCTGACCAACGCGGCCCGGTTCCGGCCGTGGGCCGACCTGTGGGATTCCCATGCTCCGCAGGGCGAACGGCTCGAGCTCTACGCCGCGCGGGAGGTGGCCGGCGAACCGCACCTTGGCGAGACGCCGCTCGATGTCACCGACGATGTGCTCCGACTGGCCGCGGCGGCCCGGAGGGCGATCGACGCTGGTGCCGGATGTGTGATCACGAACGCCGACGAGTACGCCCGGTTGCGCACCGATGTCGAGGCGCTGGGGCTGCTGGCGCAGTGTTACGCGCTCCGGGTCTCGGCCGCCGTCGACATCATGATCTATCGCGAGACCCACCACGGTGATCACGCCGACGTCGGCCGGCTCAAGATCGCCCTGGACAAGATCGACGACAGCGTCGCGGCCTACCGGGAGCTGGCCGAACTGACCGACCGGACGTACCACTACGCCAACAGCATGCAGACCCCGCAGCGGAAGATCCCGTTCCGGGACGGGTCGGCCTATGGACACTGGCGGCAGTGCCTGCCCGAGTACGAGGCGGAGCTTGATCACTTCCGTCGCAACGTCGAGCTGCTGGACCGGGGTGAACTGCCGGCCGCGCTGCGTCAGGCGACGGACGCGCCGGAACCGTACCGGTCGGCGGCCGTCGAGCTGCACACGCCGGCCGCGGAACGGTTCGTGGTCGGCAAGGGCGCGTCGGTGTTCGCCGACAGCGACGGCAACATCCGGCAGCTGGCCGAGGAGCTGGCCGGGCTGCCCGGGATCCGGATCCCCCGCCGGACAGGCTTCGCAGGCGAGGTTGCCCTGGAGCTGACCCTGCCGGAGCCGGCCGTCGTCCTGATCGGCTACTTCGCCGACCCGGAGCCGGTCTGGCTGCAGGTGCCCGACCTGGAGACCGACACCCACGCCGACGACCGCGGCGGCCTGGAACCGCTGCTGCGTAACGGAATCGGCGTAGACTTCCTGCCCAAGATCAACGTGCACGCCTTCCGCTACGAGGCGGGCCGGCACGCCCTCGCCCTCGGTCGCGGCGCCTACGTCGTAGCCGGGGTGATCGCCGCCGACCAACCGCTCAGCCCGCGTCAGGTGGAACATGCCGACAGCACCCCGGACACGCTGGACTGGCTGTACGAGGACCCGGTGACGGCGTGACGGCGGGGCCGGGCACGATCCGCCGCCTGCGCGAGCTGTGTCGCCGCGGGAGAAGCGTGATCGGATGAACGCCGGCTGGACCGGCCAGGCGGAGGCCTATCGGCGATCCTTCGCCGGACTCTGCGCCGGGACGTTCGACGCACTGTTGACTGCCACCGAGGAGTACGGTCCGCGGCTGCTCGATGTCGGAGCCGGGACAGGCGAGTTCGCACGACGCGCCGTCGAGGCGGGCCGGCAGACGACGGCGATCGATTCCGACCTCTCGATGACGGCCATGGCCCGCGAAGTCGCGTCTCCAGGCGCCACGGTGGTCTGCGGATCACTCCCCGAGCTCCCGATCGCCACAGATGGATTCGACGTCGTGGTGGCCAACTTCGTCGTCAACCATGTCGCCCGGCCCCGGGCCGCGGTCGCCGAACTGGCCCGAGTGACCCGCCCCGAAGGCACGGTCCTGATCACCAGTTGGACCAACCAGAAGACCGTGCAGGCACGGATCTTCGAGGAGTCACTGACCGGGGCCGGGGCCGATCGCCCGGACTCGGTCCGGCTACCCGACGACCAGGACTTCGAACGCTCGGTGGCAGGGCTGAGCGGGCTCGCCGAGACGGCCGGACTCGTGATCACCCAGGCCCGCGAACTCCGTTGGGTGTGGCGGGTCCGGTGGGCCGATCTCTGGATCGGTATCTCATCCGGCATCGCCGGGATCGGTCAGACCTACCTCGCGCAGGATCCGGAGCGGGCAGAGCGGTTCCGGCAGGCGCTCCATGATCGGGCTGAAGAGATCATGATCGACGGACAGCTTGTACTCCCCAGCGTCGCTGCCTTCGTCCAGGCGACGAAACGCTGATCGTGACGATCACCGATGTCGCGCTGCGACGGCCTCCCCGATAGCGCGATCAGGCGGTCGCCGCGATCAGTTGATCGATCAGATCCAGCGTCAGCGGCCGGCGGAGCAGCTCCGGGATCTCCCGCTCGGCGAGGTCGGCGGCGTCCGGATCCGCCGGCGAGATCGCTTCGCAGAAGGTGTTGTAGGTCCAGTTCAGGAGGCCGTTGACCGCCACGCTGAACGACTCCCGGCTGAGCTGTGGAAACGCCTCGGCCCGGTCCGCGTAGCCGGTCGCGAACGCCTTGGCGACGACCCGGTTCAGGTCCGGCCGGAGGGCCCAGTGGGCGAGCAGGTTGGCGACCTCGAGCTCGGCGGTGAGCGAGCCGGTGAAGGTCCACTCGACGACGATCAGCTGCTGGCCCGAGCCCAGCCGAAGGGTCTCCGGAATGAGGTTGCAGTTGCACAGCAGGAACCGATCGGTGGGCACCGCTTGGCCCAGCACGCCGATCTCGGCCACCCCCGGCAGCAGGCCGGCCAGCTGGTCGGCCCAAGGCTTCCCGACGGCCCGGGCCCGTCGTACCAGGTCCTGCCAGTCGGCGTCGGGCCGGTGCGCGGTGAGGTACGGGTTGATCGGTTCCTCACTCGGGATCGCCAGCGAATGCAGGGTTCCGGCGATTTCGCCGACCCGGCGGGCGACGCTCGTCTGAGCCGGCAGGCTGGGGGCGGGACCCAGCTCCAGCCAGGCACTGACCCGCCACGGACCGCCGGCGACGGTTTCGATCAATCGGTCCGAGCGGGATCTCCGGGAGCTCGGCGACGGTACGCCGGCGGCAGCCGCGGCGGTCCGCAGTCGTTCGCCGGTCTCGGCCTGATGATCACCCATCCACGGATAGCCGGGGACGGCCAGCCAGCGACCGCGGTCTGTGGTCAGCGACCAGTGCCGGCCCAGCGGACTGTAGGACACCGGCTTCACGGCCGTCACCGAACCCAGGTCGAACGCCTCGGCCAGACCCTCGACCAGCCCGGCCGGTGGGGTCGGCGGGTGCTGCCGTCGTTGATCAACTTCCGCCTTCAGCCGGGGCCAGCCGTCGTAGCCGTACTCACGCGCCAGCGCCCGCTGGGCATCGCCGAGCGCGGCGGACGGATCGAACTCGCGCAACGCTACGAGCAGATCCTTCGCCTCTTGGCGCAGGAAATCGAGATGGGGGTTGTCGGGTAGCACACGCACAGCACACCTCTTCCTCGCCCGGACTCGCACGGGCCGAAGAGGGCGGTACGACCGCACTACTCGAGAAGAGGGTGGCTTCCAGCCTTCAGGCGAGTCACAGCGCGTCCCACCCACGCTGCCTGAACCGTAAGCCTGATGCGATCCTCGGGTCAACCATTCGGTACGCCGGCGGCGGTCCAGATGGCGTGGGCGAAGGTCCCGCGGCCGAGGTCGAAGGTGCCGGAGTAGCTGGTGAGCTGGGTGTCGCCGTGCGGTGATCGAAAGATCATCGTGCCCGGCTCGGGTTGTCGCCGCCGCCACCCTCCATGAGTGATCGCTCGGTGTTCGCGTTTCGCGATCGGTGCGAGGCCGTCGACGCTGGTCTGGCCCGGAGGTCCGCCCTCATCCATCGACCGGTACGGCACGGAATGATCAAGCTCCAACCCGTCCGCAGCCGTCGACCACGGAAAACGACTGCCTGGTCGGGCGAACCGGAGGTAGCGCTGGTGTCGGTCGGGGATTTCGTAGGCGTCGACCGGGGCGGGTGGGTTGTTCAGGTCGACCACCGGCACCACGGTCACCCGGTCATGGCCGAGCCAGTCCTTCACCACGCCCATCGTGGTCGGTCCGATCCCGGGGACCCGGCAGATCCCATGACCGTTGTCCAACGACTCCGCCGCAAGGTGCACGACCAGGGTCGAGGTCGGGAGCAGCAGGGCCGGGTCCAGCTTCGCGACCAACTCCTCGACCGCGGCTTGAAGATCGCCGTCTCGACATCGACGATCGTGACCGGGGCGTCCCGCAGGGACGGGTGCAGCTCGGATTCCTCGACCGGCCCGCCGGGATCTTCGCCGGTGACGGGTTGGACAGCGGCGGCGAACTCGGCATCGAACAGGTCGGGCTGGCGATGCTCAGCCAGAACCCGGGTCGCCTCCAGTTCGTTACCCAGCAGGGTCAGCGCGGCGGCGCGACGCTCATCAGCGGTCCGGTTGTCGGGTGGGAGGGCGTCGGCGATCTCCTGAATTCGGGCATACAACCGGATCGCGGCGGCGGGTTCGAGCCGGCCGAAGATCGCCTTCAAGCCTTCGTCGTTGGTCTGCGACAACCACACCCCGAGTCGGGTCTTCCGCTCCGCCGCCCGCCGCTCCACCCCTTCGGCATCGACCCGGGCGATCGCAGCCTCGGCCTGGTTCTGCAACTTCTGAAACCCCACCAGCCCGGCATAGCCGGCGATATCGGCATCCACCTGCAACGCCTGCTCCACCGACAGGTGATGCGTCAGCCGGGCCAGGCTGCGGGCCTGCCAGCCCTCGACCTCACACCGCATCACTTTCTCCCACAACAGCGGCAACCGGCAACGGACATCCAGCACTTCACCGACATAGCGGGTGCCGGCGAACTCACTCTTCTTGATCTTCACCGCGAACTCCACCAATGCCAGATCGCACACCTCCGGCGTCCCCTCACCACCCGGCCGGACCCCGCGCGGCCCGCCCAGCAGCCTCAACTCGTCGGGATGGATCGAATCGGCGGAGTTCGCATCAGCCCACGCCGCGGTCCAGGCCAGCAACTCGTTCTCCGCCTCCACCCGGGCCCGCACCGCCGCCCCGGCAGCCTTGAGGATGTCATCGGTCCCGTACCCGACAACCCGCACCTCCAACGATTCGAACATACCAGCGATTCTACCAACGACCACCGACAACCGCCGCAAAACAAGGGAATTCCCACCCGTTGATCACGCTAGGGTCGATGGACGCCAGGCCTCGAAAGGGAGCCAGCGGATGGATCTCGGAGTCGTACCGCAGACCACGCCACCTTGAGTAGGTATAGGGTCGGCGGACCGTCTGCGGATCCGGACTCGGTCACCAGCTGCGTCGCGGCGCCGGCCTACGTCACCGACGACGATCCGGCGGCGCCGGCTGATGCTCGTGATCAACGTCGCTGGTTCGGCGGAATGGTCGGCAATCACGCGACCGACATCGTTGCCCGCTACGGCTCGTCGGGCCAGGTGCCGTCGGCGCTGACGACGTCATCGCCGGGCGGGCCGGCTTTGACTACAACACCCACGGTCGGGCCGACAATGATCATGTCGGGTTCGTGACCGACGCGTGAATCGACCGGTTCTGTCTTATCGGACCCGCCGGCCGGCACCTGCAGCGACTGCAGGAACTCGAGGCGCTCGGTGTCGATCAATTGCGACCTATCTGCAGCACGACGACCGGGACGAAACCCTGCGACGGTACGGCGAGAAGATCATTTCCCGCCTGGCCGCGACCCGCCCGGCCGGGTCCTGATCAACCGCGCTCGGCGTCCCGCTCCAGCCGCAGCGCCTGCCACAGCGGCAGCGCGATCACCCAGGACGGGTTCCAGGTATTGGCCGCGCCACGCTGCTGCCAGTCGGTGACGAAGAAGGCCTCGCCCTGCTCGCCCACCACATCGAAGCCCCAATCGCCCCGTTGCTGGCAGATTCCCTGCCGGAGCGCGGTGTCGATCCCCTCGGCCCAGGCCCGGAAAGGATCTTGGCCGGTCAACCGACCGAGTCGCCACAGCTCGTAGGTCGGGAAGAACACGTCCAGGTGGTGGTTCTGCACGCTGACCCCGGGCCAGCCGGCGGCGGTGAAGCCGCGCCGGGCCAAGGTGCTGTCGGCGTCGAACCGCGGCGACCAGTGATAGACCCAGCCGAGCAACCACTCGGCCACCTCCTCGGCCCAATCCAGATAGCGGCGGTCAGTGGTCAGGTCGAAGAGTTCGAGGCAGTAGCGCAGCCAATACAGGCCGGCCTCCTTGTCCTCGCAGGCCGCGTCCAGGGTGGCGTGCGAGTACGGGCGCTCGAACGCCGGGCCGGGCAACGCGTGATAGCCGGCGCCGAGCTCCCTGGCCCGGTTCAGGAACTCGGGTCGGCCGGTCAGCCGGAAGGCGGCGGCCACCGCGTGGGCGGCCGGGATGCCGGCGGCACTCGGGGTCGCCGGTACGGGCTCGCCGGCCGGCGTCCAGCCGAGCGGCACCAGGCCACCGACCAGGCGGTCGGCGACGAACTCGGCGCCGCTGATCACGGCCTCGACCCAGGACTGCGGCACGAGCAGATCATGATCACGGAAGAGTTCGATCACATCGGCGAGATCACACAGGGTCTCGCCGTGGGCCCGGGCGAAGATCAGCTCGGTGCCGGCCCGGTTCGCGCCGATCCAGCTCCGGTCGTCATGAACATAGCCGGTGTAGCGCAGCCCGGGCGCCCCGGCCGGCGATCCGGCGACGTAGTGGTCGATCACCCGGCGGCAGCGGTCGATCCGCTCCGCCGGAGTCACGGCCGCCGACCGGTGATCACGCAAGCCGAGGACCGCGTCGCACCAGGCGAGCCGGAGACACTGCCCGGTCCAGCCATAGCTGAAGTCACGGTCCGGGCGACGTTTCGGGCCGGACCGCTGCCTCGGCTCGCCCCAGGCCGGGAATTTGAGATAGCCGGCGACCGGACCGTCGGCGTACCAACGGGCGTCCAGGGCCGCGGCCTTCAGCGCGATCGCTGCCGGCCGCCCGGCCGGATCGGCCGGGGGCGGCGGATACAGGTCCCGGCCGGCCCGGGTCAGCGCGACGAAGCCCCGGCCGGGCGCCGGCAGCGGTCCCCAGTCCAGCAACAGGTTCCGGACGATCGTGCCGCCCGGCTCGAGGGTGCGGTAGCCC
Source organism: uncultured Actinomycetota bacterium (assembly GCA_963746025.1). Lineage (GTDB taxonomy): Bacteria > Actinomycetota > Actinomycetes > Propionibacteriales > Propionibacteriaceae > Microlunatus. The sequence goes on along the minus strand of CAVUZU010000002.1, from coordinate 550,509 downwards.
CGCGGATTGGGCGCGGTCTTCGCCTTGTGCACGTAGTCCAGATCCGGCTGGCCGTCGAACATGATCACGCCGGAGGCGGCGATGACGGTGCCCGACTCGGCGCCGAGGGTGTCGTAGCCGACCCGGCCGGCCGCATCGATGATCGGCTCCGGACGCCCGATGATCATCACAAAGCGACCGTCCTCCGGTTCGACACACACCGCCGGGATCGGCAGTCTGTCCTCTCCGGTGACGAAGCCGCCGCGGCCGACGTGTGGCACGGTCCGGGCGGGATCGGCCGATGGGTTGTCGTGCTGGATCACCTGCGGGACGGTGACCCGCGAGCCCGGTGGTCCGACGGTCAACTGGACGCCCACCGCGCAGTCCTCGACCGGGCTGTCGCCCGCGTTGGTCCAGGTCAGGTCGAGCGCCAGCCGACCGCCCTCCTCCCGCAGGACGAGTTCGACCGTCAGTTCACCCAGGCCGGCGGTGATCATGATCCGGTCCGGGTCCATGATCACCCGTTGGTTGCGCAGGCCGGGGCAGCGCCGGCGCCACGGGCGGCCGGTGGACACGAACAACACGTCGTCGAGCACGCCAGTCCAGACCGTCCCGCCGTCGTCGAGCAACCGCAGGCCGACGCCGGGCCGATCCGGGTCGACCGCGACCAGCCGGCTCAGCATCGGGTGACGCGGATCGCGTGATAGAGCCGCGGCGGCAGCGGCACCGTGAATCGTCCGCTGTCGGTCTTCATGGCCTCCTCGATCGTCAGCTCCCAGGTGTTGATCACCTCGACCCGGTACGCGCCGTCCGGCAGGTCGAACGCGCGGCTGCGGAACCGGTGGGCACCCAGATACTGCAGGTAGTACTGCTCCGGCACGCCCAGGGTCGACGCGTCCGGGCGCAGCCGGAGATATCGCGGCTCGCCCGGAATGGCGGCGAGCACGTCGCGCAGGAACGCCAGCCGGGGTAGGGATTCGCCCCGCAGCTCGCCGCCGCCCAGCCACCAGGGATCATGATCAGGATCGTCCGGCAGGAACCACTCGCCGTACGCCGCATAGCCGCCGCGGACCGCGGTCTCCCAGGCATGCAGCACCACCTCCTCCGCGGTCAGGCTGCCGGCCTCGGACTCCTCGACCGGCTCAGGGCGAGGCCCAACCCCGCGCCCTGAGCCGGTGGAGGAACCCGGGGATGGGGACGATCGGACCGGGGCGTCGCCTTCCAGGACCGCTCCTTCCAACACGGCGGGCTTGGCGAAGTCGTCGTTCAGGGTGGAGCTGGAGCGGGCGTGGTCGGTGCGGACGCTGCAGTGGGTGATCCGGCGGTCGCCGAAGTCGAAGCCCGGGGCGGCGTGCACGGTGCACAGCCGGTGGCCGTGATCATGTTCGGCCAGCAGTCGCAGCGCGTCGTCCCAGCGGGCCGGTTCGATGGCGGACCGGTCGGCATCGGTGGCCAGGCACCAGGAGACGTTGCGGAAGGCGGCGAACCGGGCGACCAGCCGACGCAGGTACGACTGCCAGCCGGGCCGGGCCAGGGCCGTGCCGTCGCCGAAGATCACCAGCTCGGCCTGGCGGCCGATGGCCCGGAGCTCGATCACCGCCCGTTCGAGCCGATCCAACTCGTCGTCGTCCGGCCAGCCGGCGCCGTTCGGCGGCAGGACGGACATCCGGACCGCCGTGATCGGCGAGTCCTGCAAGGCAGTCAGGGTCTGCTGCCGGTCCGGCTCCGGCTGCCGGTGCCAGCAGAGAGCCGTCGTCGGCAGTGGGACGTGGGCGGTCCCGTCCGCGTACCGGAACCGGGTGCCGCCGACGCCGAGCGGTCCATGATCACCGACAGCGGCCGGGCCACAGTCCAGGACTCCCTCGTCGATGACAGCGCCCGCGGAGTCGATCACGGCATAGGGCCAGCCGCCCTCCGGATCGGGCGCGAACCGCGCCAGCAGCCGGTCGCCCTGTCGGAAGGTGTCGACAACCGCCCGGCGTCCCTCCTGGCCGAAGATCACCGAGTCGGCGTTCGTGCCGGACAGGTCCAACTCGGCGAGGTCCCAGCGCCGGACCTTCATCGTGTCCGCTCCTCGGCCGGGTCGAGCCGGCGGATCCGGACGGCGAGCTCGGTCCGGCCGAGCGGGATCCGGCATTGTCCGCTGAAGGTGCCGGGCAGCGGCTCGATCGTCATCGCCCAGGTGTCGATGATCTCCACCCGGTGCTCGGCCTCGCCCAGGTCGACCTCGCAGTACGCGGGCCGCCGATCGCCGAAGTAGTCCAGCCGGTAACCATGATCACGGGCCGTGATCCAGTCGGCCGGGCCTTCGTCGATGATCCGGCGCAGGAAGGCGATCCGCTCCGGGCTCTCCCCGATCAACGTGCCACCGCTGGAGATCCAGCGGTGATCGGTGTCGACGAAACACTCGCCGTGGCCGACGAAACCGCCCGCGGTCATCCCCTCCCAGAACCGCCGGGTGATCGTCTGCCCGGTCAGGTTGCCCCAGCGCCGGTCGATGTCGCCCTCGTAGCCGAGCTCGTCCAGCAGCACCGGCTTCGGATGCTGCTGCCGCCACTGCCGGGTCAGCCGGGCGTCCCAGTGCTGGATGCTCTGATGCGTGGTCCACGGCTGGCCGAAGTCATAGATCGACGCGTGCTCGAACATGGCAGTGCCGTTGTGGATCGAGGCCAACCGCCGATACGGGTCGATCCGCTGCAGATACTGCAGCAGCCGGTCCCAGTCGATCATGGTCTTGGCCCGGTTGAAGTCGAACTCGTTCGACATCGACCACCACACGTTGCGGTACGCGGCGAGCCGCGCCACCAGATACCGGACCAGGAACCGGTCCTGCTCCGGTGTCAGATCGTCCACGCCCCAATGACCCTTGTCGTAGGGATGGAAGATGATCACGTCCGCCTCGATGCCGAGCCGGAGCAGGTCGACGATCCGGGCCTCGAAGTGGGCGAAGAACTCCGGGTTGAACCGGGTCTTGTCCAACTCGCCCGGAGTGTCGCCGGCGAATGCGAGTCGGGCCGGTTTCATCGCGGCCGTGGGCAGCAGGCACATCCTGATCTTGTTGAACGGTGACGCGGCCAGGGCGGCCAGCGTCCGCCGTTCGTGAGCCTCGTCGCCGGTGTGGGTCCAGTGGTAGCAGGTGGTGCCGTACGACTCGTGCCGGGTCCCGTCGGCATACGCGAACCGCCAGCCGCCGACCACCCGGACCGGGCCGTGGTTCCCCGGCGCCGGCGGGCCGACGTCGAACTCACCGCTGACCCCGGCCAGTTCCGCGGCCGTGCTGGCCGTGCGATACCACCAGCGGCCCTCCTGATCCGGTGAGAACCTGATCTTGTAGCGGCCGTCGCCGTCGTAGAAGCCGTCGACGGTGACGATCCGGTTGCGGAACTGGAACTCGGCGGTCAGCTCGACCTCGACGTACGGATTGCCGTTGACCGGACCGGTCAAGGCGAGTTCGAAGATCCCCCACCGTTCGACCATCAGCCCAGGACCCAGTCGGGGTCGAAGCTGACGTGCTTGATCGCCTTGCGCAGATAGGAATACGCGGCGTGCACCCGACCGTCGGCGGTCTGCAGCAGCGCCGGGTATGAATAGCCCATCGGCGCGTCCCGGTATTCCAGATCGGCCAGTTGCAGGTTGCGCCGGATCGGCCAGGTCGCCCCGTCGTCCTCGGACAGCGCCAGGGTCAGCGGGGTCCGGACGGCCTTCTTCCGCGGGTTCGCCGGATCGCCGACCCAGCGGAACTGATCCCGTTCCAGTGACGCGTCGTTGAAGATCACCAGCAGCCGTCCGTCGGCCAGCCGGACCTGTTGCACGGCGGAGTTGTTGTTGGCCAGTTCGGTCCGCTCCGGGACCGTCCAGGTCAGCCCGAGGTCGGCCGAGGTGGCCGCATAGATCCGATCCGCGGCCCGGGACCGGAAGATCGCCAGCAGGCTGCCGTCGGACCCCTGATTCCCACGACCGAGGGGCACGACGCTCGGCTGGACCCGGCCAAGGCTCTCCGGCACATCGTGCTCGGTCCAGGTCGCGCCGCCGTCGCGGGTGATCGCGACCAGGCTCCGCTCACCCTCGTTGGTGCACAGGTAGGACGGCAACAGCCACGACCCGTCCGGCTGGAACAGCGGCGGATTGCGGAGGAAGAAGCCGGGCCCGGCGAACAGCACCCTCGGCTCGGACCAGCTCAGACCATGATCAGCCGAGGTGCGGGCCAGCACGTGCGCCGACTTCTGATCATGTGGCTCGTTGGAGGTGTGCAGCAGCCAGGCCACGCCGTCGGGGGCGATGAACAGCACCGGGTTCTGCTCCGAGCGGTCAGGATCGGCGGCGATCAGCGCCGGCTCGGCCCAGGTGTCGGTGCCCGCGGGCAGCCGGGACAACACGATGTTGGTCCCCGGCTCACCCTCGCCCGGGCCATTGAACCAGGCACAGAGCAGATCGCCGTTCGTTGCCTCGGCGAGTGTGGCGGCATGACTGTCGCCGGGATGCAGTACGGGCAGCAGGGCCTCGGCCAGCGCCGGATCCGTCCCCGGCCGCAACACCCCGTCGAAGCGTGGATCCCGTTCCATTCTTGGCCTTTCGGTCGCTTGTTCATTCCCAGAGCCTGCTGTGCTTGTTCGTTCCCTGAGCCCGCTGTGCTTGTTCGTTCCCTGAGCCCGCTGTGCTTGTTCGTTCCCTGAGCCTGTCGAAGGGCGGGCCCGATCGAGCCTTCGCATTCGCAGGGAGCGCATCCGTCCTGCCCTTCGACAGGCTCAGGGAACGAACACCCAAACCTCCACATCATCAAGCACCATGTGATTCCCCTTCGATGCCACGGAGTTCGAGTTCCTCGGCAAAGTGGCAGGCCGATCTCCGGCCGGGCCTGATCTCGCGCAGCGCCGGCACCTCGGTCCGGCACCTGTCTTGGGCGTAGAAGCAGCGGGGATGGAACGGGCAGCCGGCCGGCACCTTGGACGGGTCGGCGACCTCGCCGCGGAGCACGATCCGTTCCGGTCGCTTGGCGGCATTCGGATCCGGATCCGGCACCGCCGACAGCAAGGCCTCCGTGTACGGATGCAGCGGATGCCGGTAGAGGTCGGCGGTCGGGCCGGACTCGACCACCTTGCCGACATACATCACCACCACCTCGTCGGCCATGTATTCGACCGTGCCCAGATCGTGCGAGATGAACAGGTAGGTCAGGTTGCTGTCGTCCTGCAGATCCCGGAGCAGGTTGAGGATCTGGGCCCGGACGGAGACGTCGAGGGCGCTCACCGCCTCGTCGGCGACGACCAGCCGCGGATCGAGCGCCAGCGCCCGGGCGATGCCGACCCGTTGCCGCTCACCGCCGGAGAAGGCGTTCGGGTAGCGATGCCGGTATTCGGCCCGCAACCCGACCCGCTGCAGCAGCGCCGCGACCCGGTCGTCGATCTCGCTCGCGGGCAGCACCTGGTTGACCCGCAGCGCCTCGCCGACGATCTGGTTCAGCGTGAACCGCGGATTGAGCGAGGAGAACGGATCCTGGAACACCATCCGGATCTCCCGCCGGTACGGCTTCAGCTGCCGCTCCCGCATCGCCGCCAGGTCGACCACCCGGCCGTCCGAGGTGCGGTAGTTGATCACCCCCGCGGTCGGCACGTTGGCCCGCAGGATGCACCGGCCGAGGGTGCTCTTGCCGCAGCCCGACTCACCGACCAGGCCGACGGTCTGACCGGCCCTGATCGTCAGGTCCACGCCGTCGACGGCCTTGACGTGGCCGACCGTCCGGCCCAGCATTCCCTTGCGGATCGGGAAATGCATGGTCAGTCCCTGGGTCTCCAGCAGGGTCGCTGCGGTCCGTACCTCCGGGTCATCGATCACGGTCATCGGAATCCTCCTGATAGAGCACGCAGCGCACCTCGTGATCGTCGGCGGTCTTGATCACCGGCGGTGGAGCGGTGTCGCAGCGGCCCGGGATGAACGAGTCGCAGCGATCATGGAACGGGCACCCGGACGGGCGATGGTAGGGGTGCGGCACGATCCCGCGGACCGGCGCCAGCCGGACATTCCGGTCCCGGCCGAGCTTCGGCACCGATCGCAGCAGGGCCTGGGTGTAGGGATGCTGCGGTTCGGCGAACAGCCGGCGCAGGTCGCCCTGCTCCACCACCCGGCCCAGATACATCACCGCCACCCGGTCGGCCAGCTGGGCGGCGACCCCGAGATCGTGGGTGATCAGCATGATCGACATCTCGAACTCGTCCTGCAGCGAGGTGAGCAGTTCCAGGATCTGGGCCTGGGTGGTGACGTCGAGCGCGGTCGTCGGCTCGTCGGCGATCAGCAGCTCCGGGCCGCAGGACAGCGCCATCGCGATCATGGACCGCTGCCGCATGCCACCGCTGAGCTGGAACGGGTAGGCGTCGATCCGCTGCTCCGGCGCCGGAATCCCGACCCGGCCGAGCAGCTCGATCGCCCGCTGCCGGGCGTCCTCCTTGGTCATCGGCTCGTGCAGCCGGATCGCCTCGATGATCTGGTTGCCGATCGTGTGCATCATCGATAGCGAGGTCATCGGCTCCTGGAAGACCATCGCGATCCGCTTGCCGCGGACCCCGCGGACCAGCTCCGGCGGCGAGGTGACCAGGTCGATCATGCCGGCCGGGGCATCGGGCAGGGCGCTGTCTCGCTGCGCCCGCGCCCGGCGGGCCCGCTCGCGCCGGGCCCGGAAGCCGCGGCCACCGGCCTCCGGCCCGGGCTGGGCCGGTGGCGCCGGCACCCAGACCTGGCCGCCCATGATCCTGCCCGGCCGGTCGACCAGGCCGAGCACCGAGCGGGCCATCACACTCTTGCCGCAGCCGGACTCGCCGACCACGGCCAGCGTCTCGCCGCGGCCGATCTCCAGATCGATCTCCTCGACGGCATCCACCACGCCGTCCTCCAGCTCGAACCGGGTGCGTAGTCCACGCAGCCGCAGCACCGGCTGGGCGTCGTTCGGCGGCTTACTTGTACGGGTCGGCGGCATCGCGCAATCCATCTCCGACGAAGTTCATGGACAGGACGGTGACGAAGATCGCCACCCCGGGCAGCATCAGCCAGGGCGCGGTCTCGATCGCCCGGATGTTCTGGGCGTCCTGCAACAACACGCCCCAACTCACCGCCGGGGACTGCAGGCCGAGCCCGAGGAAGCTCAGCGACGTCTCCCCCAAGATCATCGCCGGGACACTCATGGTCAGCGACGCGATCATGTGACTGCTGAACGACGGCACCATGTGCCGGAAGATGATCCGCGGCTGGCTGCAGCCGTCCAGCCGGGCCGCGGTGATGAAGTCCTCCTCGCGCAGCGAGAGGAACCGGCCCCGGATCACCCGGGCCATCCCGGTCCAGCCGATCACCGACAAGATCACGCTGATCGCGAAATATCGGGTCAACGGCCCCCAACTCGACGGCACCGCCGCCGACAGGGACAACCACAGCGGCAGCGTCGGGATCGCCATCAGGAATTCGATCACCCGCTGGATCAGGGTGTCCGGTTTGCCGCCGTAGTAGCCGGAGATGCCGCCCAGCAGCAGGCCGAGGACGAAGCTCACCGCGACCCCGACGAGCCCGATCGACAGCGAGATCCGCGACCCGTAGATGATCCGGCTGAGCAGGTCCCGGCCGGCCCGGTCCGCGCCCCACAGGTAGAACGGCTGCCCCGCCTCGGTCGGACCGATCAGATGGAAGTTGCTCGGGATCAGGCCCCAGAAGCGATATTCGGCGCCCTGGACGAACAGCCCGACCGGGATCCGGTTCGTCTCGTCGACGGTGAAGGTGCGTTCGAACGTCTCCGCGTTCTGCTGCATCGTGTAGCCGTACACGTACAGACCGAGCCCGTGATCGGCGTGGTAGGCGTGCAGCTGTTGTGGCGGCGCGTAGGCGTACTGCTCGTTCTGCGCTTCGGTGGTGGTCGGCGACAGGAACTCGGCCAGCGCAACCACCGCGTAGATGAAGAGCACCGCGACGATGCCGATCTTGGCCAGCTTGTGCCGCCGGAGCTTCCGCCAGATCAGCCGCCACTGCGAGGCGGTGCCGCCCTGGATGGTGACCTGATCCGGCTGCCGCCCGTCCAGTGGCTGGTCCGCCCTGGCCGCGACCTCGATCGTGTTCTCGGCCATGATCAACCCCCCTCGTACCGGTGCCGGATCCGTGGATCCCACCAGGCCAGGGCGATGTCGCTGAGCAGGGTGCCGATCACGGTCAGCGCACTCAAGATCAACACGAAACTGCCGACCAGATACATGTCCTGGCTCTCCACCGCGCCGAACAACAGTGGCCCGGTGGTCGGCAGGCTGAGCACGATCGAGATGATCGTCTCGCCGCTGATCAGGCCGGGCAGCAGCCAGCCGACAGTGCTGAAGAACGGGCTCAGCGACATCCGCACCGGGTACTTCAGCAGCAGCTTCCACTCCGGCATGCCCTTGGCCCGCGCAGTGATCACGTACGGCTTGTACAGCTCGTCCAGCAGATTGGCCCGAGTCACCCGGATCAGACTCGCCGTCCCGGAGATGCCGATGATCAACACCGGTAACCATAGATGGGAGGCGAGGTCCATCAACTTGCCCAGATTCCAGACCGCGTCCGCGTACTCGGGTGAGAACAGGCCGCCGACGCTGGACCCCCAGTATCGGACCCCGAGATACATGAAGACCAGCGCCAGCATGAACTCCGGCACCGCCATCCCGACGAAGCCGAAGAACGTCCCGGCGTAGTCGCCCGGCGAATACTGCTTCACCGCGGAATAGATCCCGATCGGAAAGGCGATCGCCCAGACCATCAGCATCGTGCTCACCGACAGGAAGAAGGACAGCGCGACCCGGTCCCAGATCAGCGTCGACACCGGCCGGTTCCAGGCGAAGGACTCACCGAAGTCGCCGTGCAGGACGATGTTTCCGATCCAGTGGAAGTACTGCACGATGAACGGGTCGTTCAGCGCATACCGGGCGCGCAGCGCGGCCAGCCGTTCCTGACTGATCTCCTCGCCGCGCGTTTCAGCAGCAGCCTGCAGGGTGGAGACGTAGTCGCCGGGCGGCAGGTTGATGATCCAGAAGGTGGCGAACGAGATCGCCGCCAGGGTGATGATCATCAACCCGAACCGCCGGAGGATGTAGCGCAGCATGGAGAGGTCTCCTCAGCCGTTACGCCGTGAAGTAGTAGTGCTCGGGGTTGCTGGGGCCAGGAGCCTGATAGCCGACCGAGCCGGGGAAGAAGTCCGGCACGTTCTTCATCGAGTTCTTGACGATCCCGTACTGTTCCGGCGGTGCGCAGATGCCGATGTAGACGAACTGGTCCTTGGCGATGCTGATGATCTCCCGGCCCAGCTTGGTGGCCTCGTCGGCGTCGTAGGTGATCCGCATCTGGTCGAACAGCTCCAGCTGTTTCTTCACCGGCGCCGGCGGCTCCTCGCCCTCCTTGCCGTCGGTGGAGTACCAGAGCGCCCAGGTGTGCCCGTACCGCGAGGATCCGCGCGGATTGGTCGGCAGGAAGTAGTGGTTCGAACCCTGGGTGGCCCGGACCTCGAAGTCGCCGCCGGTCCAGCTGGACGCCTCGGCCTGGTTGGCCTCGACCCGTTCCCAGTAGAGAGTCTCCGAGACCCGTTGCTGCTGCAGCTCGACGCCGACCTTTTGCCAGTCGGTCTTGATCAACTCGAGGGCGTCGACATGATCAGGCATCGCCGAGTTGACCACGAACTGGATCACGATCCGCTTCCCGTCGGCCAGCCGATAGCCGTCGGCGTCGCGTTCGGTGTAGCCCGCCCGGTCCAGGGACTCGTTCGCCTTGGCTTCGGAGTATTCGGTGTATTGGGTGCCGAACTCCTCGTCGTAGACCGGATCACCCTCCAGCGGCGCGCCCTGCCACGGCTTGCCCTGACCCGAATAGACCGTGTCGATGATCCGCTGCCGGTTGATCGCGTAGGACAGCCCGATCCGGAAGTCCTTGTTGGCATAGATGGCGCGCTTCTTCTCGTCCTTCAGGGTCTGGTTGAACCCCATCACCATCGCGTTGGTGCCGGTGGCTCCGACGGTGAACATCCGGTAGTCGCCCTCCTGCTGACCTCGGGCTACCACCGGCTTGTTGCGGACCGTCCCGAAGTTGCGCATCTGCAGGTGCAGCTCGCCGCTGACGATCTTGAGCAGCTCGACCTCGACATCGAGCAGTACCTCGCACTGCAGCTTGTCGATGTAGGGCAACTGGCTGCCCTCCGGATCGGTTTTCCAGTAGTACGGATTGCGCTCTGCGATCACCGCGGTGCCCTCGCCCAGCGGCGTGATCAGGCTCCACGGGTTCAGCGTCGGCTCGTCCGGATTCATCCAGTCCTGCGACTTCGACTCGTACAACTGCAGCCAGTCGTTGAACCGGGCCTCCTTGACCAGCTTGTCGATGTCCTTGTTGTATTTCGCGTGGAACTGCTGGAAGTAGTGCTTGGGGATCACCATCGTCATGCCGCCGGCGATCTCGTTCAGGAAGCCGGGCTTCGGCGCGGTGAAGGCGTATCGGATCGTCTGCTCGTCGACGATCGTGAACTCGCCCGGCCGGTTCGTGTCCGGACTGAGCCAGAGGCTGTAAAGGCCACCCGGATGAAGATCGGGATAGGTGTTGATGTCCTCGTAGGCGAACCGGAAGTCCTCCGCCGTGCAGGGTTCACCGTCGGACCAGCGCAAGCCCTGGCGCAGCGTGAACTCGAAGACCTTGCCGCCGTCGAGCTCCTGGAACGCCGCGCAGACGTTGGGGATGATCTCGTCCGTGCCGGCCGATCCGGTCCACTCCCGGGTCCAGCGGACCAGTGGCTCGTAGCCGATCACGGTGGTCAGCCAGGTCGCGTCCTCCTGGGTGATCATGGCCGACTGCCAGGTGCCGCCGTACCGGCCGACGCTCTCGATCGGCTCCACCACCAAGGGCTTCGCCGGCATCCGCTCCGCCACCGGCGGCAGCTTTCCGGCCTCGACCTGGGCGGCCAGGCTCGGTGCCTCCTTGCCCTTCGGCGCATCGGGCCTCTGGTCGTTGCCGCTGCCGTCCCGCTGCACCGGCGCGGTCTCCAGCAGACTGCAGCCGGAGAGTGCCGATCCCGTCAGGGCGGCGCCGGCGATCACGCCGGTCCCGGAGCGGAGCAGGATCCGCCGGGTCAGTGGCAGTCGGCCGAACGGCCCCGGCGTGCCGGCCGGTCCGTTCATGATCTTCGTGGTGTGAGACATCGTTGACTCCTTGTGACTGGGCTGTTCGGGGTACGTCACCGGCGACGGACCCGGGGCTGCTAGCCGGACGCGGCAGCCTCCAGTTGCTCGATCAGCGGCAGGGCGTGCTGGTCCAGCTGCCGACGTTCGTCGTCGGTCAGCCGGGAGAGCGGCGCGGTGGACTGCTCGCTGCCGATCCAGCCGCGGCGGACCAGCAGATACTTGTAGATCGCCGCCGTGGCCGAGGTGGTCGACGCCCGGGCCAGCCGGAGCGATCGCAGCAGGTCGTTCGAGCCCTCCTGAAGATCACGGACTGCGCTCCAGTCGCCGCGACGGGCGGCGCGGTACTGGGCCACGATGTGTCCCGGCACCAGGTTGGCCAGTGAGCTCATCGTGCCGCGGGCCCCGACGAAGTAGCCGAGATCGGGCACCGCCGAGCCACCGGTGAAGCCGTGGAAGACGACGCCGGCCTGCCGCGCACTGCTCAGCAACTGGCGGAACCAGACCAGGTCGGAACTGCTGTCCTTGCCGCCGTCGAACACGCCTTCGCCGGCCAGTTCGATGATCGCGTCGATGCTCAGGCCGGGTCCGGCGAGCCGGGGCAGGTGATAGGCGAAGACCGGGCCGCCGGCCACCTGCGCGATGGCCCGGAAATGCACCTTCAGCTCGTCCTCGGTGAAGTCGGCGCAGTACGGCGCCAGCACGGACAGTCTGGCCGCCCCGGCGTCGATCGCGGCCCGGGCATGATCGAGGGCGAGACCGGTCGCGGTATCGCCGACATGGGCGATGATCGGCACCGACCCGGCGACGATCTTGACGCACTCCCGCACCACCCGGGCGCGGCCCTCGACGTCAAGTGCGTAGAACTCGCCGGTCGTGCCGTTGACCCAGAGTCCGCTCACCCCCGCGTCGACCAGCCGGCCGACCAGGCGCTCCAGCGAGGCCGAGTCGAGCGACCCGTCCGGGGTCAGCGGGAGCACGATCGGCGGGAAGACGCCGTGCGGCTGACCGGGAGCTCGATCACTGTCGGACCCGGATGCTTCATCAATGAATGCCGGTGGCATACCAGTATGATGTGATCGGGTCCGTGCCGATGTCAAGGGCTGCCCGCCGGGAAGTTGAAGCGCTTTCCGCAGTACGCGACAGACCGGATACCGAACTGGCAACGATCGCCGCCCACCCGGCATACCATGATCGGAAACAGGAAGGACGTTCGATGGCTCGAACCGCAGCACCGGTCGACTCCGAGAGCCTGGAGAGCCGCGCCCACCAGGCGCTGGTCACCTGGCTGACCGAGCAACACCCGGCCCCCGGCCAGCCGGTGCCGATCCGGGAGTTCGCGCGCAATCTCGGGATGAGCCGGACCCCGGTTCGCAGCGCCGTGGGTCGGCTGTACGAGCGCGGACTGCTCTCCTACGATCCGATCGCCGGGTTCACGGTGGCCGTGCCGTCGCTGAGCTCCCTGTACGAACTGTTCGAGCTGCGGGTGATGATCGAATCGCACAGCGTGCGCCGATTCTGCGAACGCCAGCCGGAGGGCCCGCTGCCCGAGCTCGAGGACTCGGTGACGGAGGCGGCGCTGCTGGCGACCAAGGCGGTCGACGACCAGGCGGCCTACATCGCCTTCCGGGACAACGACAGCCGGTTCCACCGGTCGATCGTCGCGTTGGCCGAGCTGCCCCGGCTGGTCTCGCTGTACGACGACCTGCACCTGAGCATCCATGTCACCCGGGCCGGGATGGAGGCGCCGATCACCAGTAAGCGCCTGGACACCGCGGTGGACGAGCATCGGGAGATCATCGCCGCCCTGGAGGCCGGCGACGCCGACCTGGCCCGGGAGCGGCTGGAGTCGCACATCCTCCGGGTCCGGGACCAGACCATTGTCTTCCTCACCCAGCCTCGGATGAACCACGCTCGCCGCTGAACCTTCGCCGACTTGTCAGAATTGAGTTGCGTCCTGACGCAACTCACTTCTGACCACTTTGCGAAAGGTGGCATACCAGCAGCATGCCAGGTAGTGTTGATCATGATTCGAGGAGGCGCGCCATGCCCGATTCCATGATCGAGAAGCCGATCGCGGCCGGTCCGGTGGAGCCCACCGCCGATGCGGTCGCGGTGCACCGGCCGGCGCCGGCGGTGATCATCACCGGCGGTCTGTGGCAGCACTGGCAACGGGTCAATCGGGCGGCCAGCATTCCACTGGGCATCGCGAAGCTGGCCGAGGCGGGCAACTTCGATGATCTTCGGCTGGCCGCCGGTGATCGGCTGGAGGTGCCGTATCGCGGGCCGGTCTACATGGACACCGACGTCTACAAGATGCTGGAGTCGGTCGGGTACGAGCTCGCCGCCGGACCGGACGACGAACGGCAGGAATCCCTGCGCTCCTTCGTCACCGAGGCGATCGAGCTGATCGCCCGGGCCCAGACCGACGACGGCTATCTCAACTCCTATTACCAGGTCAACGCGCCGGATCAGCGCTACGCCAGGCTGGAGAACAGCCACGAGCTGTACACCGCCGGGCATCTGTTCCAGGCCGCCGTCGCGCTGGCCCGCGGCGGCGACGACCGGCTGCTGCCGATCGCCCGGCGGTTGGCCGATCATCTGGTCCAGGTGTTCCTGACCGAACGCAAGCCCCGGCTGGACGGGCATCCCGAGGCCGAGACGGCCCTGGTCGAGCTGTATCGGCTGACCGGCACTGCGACCTATCTCGAGCTCGCCCGACGGCTGATCGATGATCGCGGCCGCGGCCTGGTCGGCCACAGCCCGGTCGGCTCGGCGTACTTCCAGGACGCGCTGCCGGTCCGGCAGATGCCGATCTTGACCGGGCACGCGGTCCGGGCCATGTATCTGGAGGCCGGAATCGTCGACGTATATCTGGAGACCGGTGATCGCACCCTGCTGGACAGTTCGATCACCCGGTGGCAGGACGCCGTCGCGACGAAGACCGCGATCACCGGCGGGCACGGCGCCCGGCAGCTCAAGGAGGCGTTCGGCGAAGGGTACGAACTGCCGTCCGATCAGGCCTACAACGAGACCTGCGCGGCGGTCGCCAGCATCCACTGGAGCTGGCGGCTGCTACTGGCCTCCGGCGAGGCGCGCTACGCCGACCTGATCGAACGCACGCTGTACAACGTGTTTGCGGCTTCGGTGTCCTTGGACGGGCTCGAGTTCTTCAAGGGCAATCCACTGCAGCGGCGTCATGATCACGAACAGGTGATCGGTGATCCCCGCTTCCGCGGCGGCTGGTTCTGGTCGGCCTGCTGCCCACCGAACGTCACCCGCCTGATGTCCTCCCTCGGCCACTACGTCGCGACCGCCGACGTCGACACCGTGTATCTGCACCAGTACACCGAGTCGACGCTCCGGGTCCCGGTCGCCGGCGGGCGACTCGAACTGACCGTGCGCACCGACCTCCCCTGGACCGGAGAGGTCATGATCACCATTGATCTCGCACCGGACGCGAGCTGCGGGCTCGCGCTGCGCCTGCCCTCGTGGAGCGAACGGACCGAGCTGTCGATCAACGGCGATCGGTCTCCCGTCGAGCCCGACGGCCGCGGCTATCTGGTGCTCCGGCGCGAGTGGCATCCTGGTGATCAGGTCCGGCTCGGGCTCGATCTGACGCCGCGGATGATCACTCCGCATCCCAAGATCGACGCGGTGCGCGGCTCGGTGGCCTTCGAGCGAGGACCCCTGGTCTACTGCTTCGAGCAGGTCGACCAGACCGACGGCGTGGACGTGGAACGATTGCGGCTGACGCCGGATCCGGTGATCGAGGACCGTCCGGTCGACGATCATCTGGGGATCGGCCGGACAGTGCTGCTTGCCGTTTCGGTTGCCGTGCTGGACGACCTCCCCGACGCCGGGCTCCCGTATTTCCGGTCATCGCCTGCGCTGACCGAGCGACCGGTGACCGCGACGGCGATTCCGTACTTCCAGTGGGCCAACCGGGACCGGCGGGCCATGCGGGTCTGGCTGCCGAGCTGCTGATCATGAACACCGGGGCTCAGCCGGTGAATTCGTTGACGCCGAGGGCGAAGTCCCAGTGGCCCACCCCGTTGCCGGCGAGGCCCATCGTGACCAGGCCCATTCCTTCCAGCCAGTGCGCCAGTTTCAGGCCGCCGACGTCCAGCGGGCGCAGCCCGAGGCTCTCGATGAATGCCTTGACGCTCGCCTTCGCCTGCGCGCTGTCGCCGGCGATGAAGACGTCGGGTCGGCCCTTCTCCAGGACATTACGGAAGATCGTGTTGAAGGCCTTCAGCACGCTGGCGCCGGCCGGGGCGACCTTGGCGACTTCCTCCGCGATCGAAGTCTCCTCGCTGTGGGCCAGTCCGTCGACCGTGGCGTTGAAGGGGTTGCTGATGTCGACGATGATCTTGCCCGCGAGGGCGCCTCCGTACTCGACGACGACCGGAACGACACCGTCGTACAACAGGGCCGTGATGACGATGTCCCCGGCCGGCACGGCGCTCCACCTGCCCGTCGTCGTGCCGCTGCCCAGAGCCTCGGCCAGGTCATCGGCCTTGGACTGATCGCGGCCCATGACCTCGACGGTGTTGCCGGCCGCTACCGCCAGCGTGCCGATGGTTCGGGCCATGTTCCCCGTACCGATGATGGTGATTCTGCTCATGAGGTGTGCTCTCTCTTCCTGTTCGCGGTATTCCGGTGTGCGGTCAGATGGCGGTGGTGCCGCCGTCGGCGACCAGTTCCAGGCCGTTGACGTAGCTGGAGTCGTCGGAGGCGAGGAACAGGGCGACGGTGGCGATTTCTTCGGGGCGGCCCATCTTTCCGCGGGGGATCAGGGACTCGAAGGTGGCTTTGGTGGCCGCGTCGAACAGTTCTTCCTGTTTGGCGGTGGCGACCTGGCCAGGGGTCAGGACGTTGACCCGGATCTTGCGGTCGCGCAATTCGTTGAGCCAAACGCGGGCCCAGGCCTGCTGCACGGCTTTGCTTCCCGCGTAGAGGCTCCAGCCGGGGAAGGCGCCGAGGGAGGCGTTGGATCCGGTCATGAAGATCGAGCCGTTGTCGTTGATCAGCGGCAGTGCCTTCTGCACGGTGAACAGGGTGCCTCGCGCGTTGAGCCAGAAGGCTTGGTGGAACTGTTCCTCGGTGATCTCGCCAAGGACGCCGGGTTCGCCCATCCCGGCACTGGCCCACAGCACGTCGATCGAACCCTTTTCCCGCTTGACGGTGTCGTACAAGCGGTCCAGGTCGGCCAGGTCCGCCGCGTCACCCTGGACGGCGGTGACGTTGCGGCCGATCAGCTTGACGGCGTCGTCCAGTGCAACCTGGCGTCGGGCCTGGATGAAGACGTGCGCTCCTTCCTCGACGAATAGTTGGGCGCCAGCCAGTGCCAAACCGGTGGATCCACCGGTGATCACCGCGACCTTGCCATCGAGCTTTCCCACGATCACTCCGTTGAATTGATGGGTATCCGAAGCAGTCGGGTTCTTATATACACCAGACTGTATACGTAACGTACTCGATGGCTGATCGGGGCGCAAGCTATGTACACCGGTCTGTACCGAACGGCCTACAATGGAGTCATGACGGAGTTGGAGAAGGGCCCCCTGGGCCGGCGCCGAGGCAGGGGCGCACGCGAGCGCATCCTCGGCGCGTCACAGCAGCTGTTTCGCGATCAGGGCATCAACCGCACCGGCATGGACCAACTCTGCGCCGTCGCCCAGGTGTCCAAGCGCACGGCCTACCAGCACTTCACCAGCAAGGACGAACTCGTCGCCGAATACCTGCGTCGATTCGACCCCGACGTCATGCCCGGAGTGTTCGACCGCACCGACCTCACACCCCGCGAACGACTCCTCGCCGCCTTCGACCTGCCGGCAGCAACGCCCCTGTGCCCCTACATCGCGGCGGCCGTCGAACTCCACGACCCCCAACACCCCGCATCCCGGTACGCACGCGACTACAAGACCGCCATCGCCGCGCGGCTCACCGAAACCGCCCGCGAAGCCGGCGCCACCAACCCCGAACAACTCGGCGAACAACTGGCGCTGCTCCTCGACGGAGCCACGGCCCGCACCCGAGTCCTCAACAGCGAATCCTTCCCCACCGCCGCCGCCATCGCCGCCGTCCTGATCGACAACGCCATCCCCGAGTCAGCTCCTCAGCAGCCTGGCGATGAACGCGTAACGACCGGGTCTGCTCCGGGCGCCCGGTGACTGAGACAGCCATCCCGTACTTCCGATGGGCGAACAGCGACCGGCGCGCGATGCGGATCTGGCTGCCGACCTGCTGATCATGGAATCCGGTCAGCGTCGAGTACGGCCTGTCGCACCGCCGTCAGGTCGGCCAGATCGGCCAGCACCGTGTGGGCGCCCGCGGCGGTGTGGTCGGCAACGCTGTAGTGGCCGGTGGCAACGGCGACCGCGCCGACTCCGTTGGCCAGCGCCGCCGCTACGTCGTGCGGCGTGTCACCGTCACGAACACCTGCTCCGGCGCGAATCGATCGCCGTGCTTGGCCACCGCGGCGGCGATCGTGTGCGGAACCAGGTCCGGTCGGTGGGTCGATAGCGTGCCGTAGCCACCGAGCTCCAGGTCGAGGTGCTCCTCCAGCCCGAACGCGGTGAGCTTGTGCAGCGAGATCTCCGGCAGGTTGCCGGTAACGAGGGTCTGCACCGCCCCGAACTCCGCCGCCGTGGTGAGAGCGGTCGCGGCCCCGTCCAGAGCGTGACCGACTTCGTGCAGGTTGCCGCGGGACTCGTCCGACAGTCGGATCAGCTCGGACAGTTCACCTGTGTGTGGTCGACATCCCAGAGCAACAGTCGGCGGTCACGCGTCACGACGTGAAGGTATCAGCCGCATGATCATCGGGCACCCCATCCAGCGTGGGGTGCCCGATCGGCGATCCGTCGGTGATCAGTAGTCGAAGCCGGCTTCGGCGCGGGCGGCGATGTAGGCCGGGATGTCCTGCTGGTCCGCGACGATCATGGCCGAGTCGACGGTCATGCCGTCCTTGAGGACGTGCTGCCGGAACACCAGGTACATCGGGATGTCCCAGTATTCGGTGTTCTGGTAGCCGGTGACCGCTGCGTTCTGGCCCCAGTAGACGGCCGAGGTGTCGACGCCGGCGAGCTCGGGGATCGCGTCGCCGAAGGATGCCACCACCTGCTCGGTCGGCAGCACGGCCTTGATCGCGTGCCGGGACAGTTCGGTCTGCGCCTGCTCCGATACCATCCACTTGACCACCTGATAGGCGGCATCCTTCTTGGCCGACTGCTTGGTCACGAAGGCGGCCAGGGTGTTCGGCTGGTAGATCGTCTCGGAGCCGGACTGCAGCACCGGGACCGGGGCGATGCCGAGGTCAACGGCCTTGATCCATTCGGCGTAGTCCTCCTCGTCACCGTCGTCGGTCATCAGCTCGTTGCCGGTATAGATCGGCAGTTTGCGCAGCGAGTCCACCGCCATCGCCACCCGACCGGGCCGACTCATGTCGCCCTTCACCAGGTCGTCGACGGTGGTGAACGTGTTGCGCGGCAGCAGCAGGAACCGCTCCAGGTTGGCACCGAGCTCGGCCCACTTCTTCGAGGTGATGTCGATCTTGACGTCCGCCGGCGCGGGTTCCTCGCTGCCGGCGTCGGTGAACGGATACAGCCCGTACTGGTTGAATTCCAGGTAGTTGTCGGGATGTTGCAGGTAGCCCTTGTAGGCGGCCAGACCGTCCTGCCGGGTGAGCTTCTTCGCCGCCTGGTACGCGTCGTCGTAGGTCCAGCCCGGCTCCGGGTGGTCGCGGTCGAACTTGTCGAAGATCGCCTTGTTGTAATACATCACGTATTCGTCGATGAAGATCGGCACGCCGTAGAGACCGCCGTCCGAGCGGGACCGGGTCAGCTCGACCGCGGCCTGGTTGATCGCTCCGAGGTCGACGCCGGCGGCCTCGAGGCCGGGGGTCATGTCCTCCACCCAGCCCAGCGGCTCCAGGTCGCGGTCGATCCGGTTCCGCGGGTTGTCGATCACGATGTCCGGCACCACCCCGGCCGCCTGCAGGTCGGTGTAGCGGATCGGCATGTCCCACGTGGCGTACTTGATCTTGAGGTCGGGGAAGGCGGCGCGCAGCTTGTCGCCCATCACCTCGTCGAAGACCCGGGTCGCCTGCCGGTCCTCGGTCGGTGAGAACTCGAACGGCTTGTAGTTCGCGGCGAAGATGAACAGCTCGTCGTCGAAGACGCAGAACTCCTCGTCGTAACCGTTCGGGATCAGCGTGGCGGCCGGGTCGGAGCAGTCCCGTTCGGCCGCCGCGCCCTCGTCGGCCATGGCGCTCGGCACGCCGACCAGGGTCAGCCCGGCCAGCAAGGCACCGAGCTTGATCAACAGACTTCGCGGTCCCGTTCCGGCCCGCACTCTCGTTGGTGACATCATCGTCCTCCTTGATCAGAAAGTCAGGAATTGACTCGGACCTCGGCGAAGTCGGCCGAGGCGTAGTTGTCGATCGCGTTGGATTCCTTGTTGGCGTCGACCACGAGGCCGATCTGCACCCGGTCGGCCAGATGGATCCGCTCGTAGCCGATCCGGGTCCACTGCAGCGAGTCGGTGCTCAGGTGCGCCTCGAACTCGCTGCCGCGCTTGATCAACCGGATCCAGTACGGCTGGTCCTCGAGCTCCTCGTCGTCCCACGGGTACGGGCTGAGGCTCGGCTCGTCGCCGAGCCGGGCGAACCGCGAGACCATGCCCTTGAGCCCGCCGTCGGACCAGCTGATCCCGCCGGTGAAGTAGGGCGAGTCCGGCTCCAGCGTCTCCCTGATCATCAGCCCGGCGTAGACGCCCTCGTACACCCGGGAGAGCCGGTCGATCCGGGCGATGATCTCGACCACCGACGACGGTCCGGCCTCGATCGGCCGGTGCACGAACTGGAAGGCGTCCTTCTTGGCCCAGATCTTGCCCGACCCCTTGATCGTGAACGCGTCGTCGCCCTTCATCGCGGCCGAGCCGGCGATCGGCACGTCGCCGACGTCGGTCGAGGTCCAGCCGGTCAGCTCGATGGTGCGGTTGACGTGCACCGGCGTGCCGGTGGACTGGGTCTGCAGGCCCCGGCTGTCGGTGGCTCGGGCGGTCAGGTACCGGGTCCCGTCGGTGACGCCCGACCAGGTGATCCGGAACGGTGCGGAGTCGGCCTTGCCGATCGACGTCGCTCCGGCGAAGAACTCCACTTCGGTGATCTTCGCGTCGCCGTCGGCCGATGCCTCGGCGGTGATCTCGATCTCCCGCTCGGCCGCCGCGCCGGCGAACACCTGGTCCCGGGTCGGTGAGGTGATCACCACCTCGGGATTGGCCGCGCTCGACCGCTCGATCGAGTTCAGATACAGCTCCAGGTTGGAATAGCCGCCCTTGCCGATCTGGGCCCCGTCGGCCGGGTCCTTGGGATCGAGCCCGTGCGCCGACTCCCAGTCGTCCGGGATGCCGTCATGATCGGAATCTACTGGCGGATCGGCCGACCTCAGCACCGGGAAGCCACCCACCTCGGTCTGCGAGTTGATCAGTCGGCCGGTGCCGTTGCGGACGTCGGCGAGCAGTCGGGCATCGGCTGCGTCGTAGCGGGGCAGGCTGGCCCCGACTCCGGCCAGCACCGTCCGGTACGCCTCCTGGGCGGTCTCGGTCTTGATCTCGTTCGGGAACGTGATCGGATCGGCCGCATGGGTGATGCCGCCCACCGGCACGGTGATCCCGGCCAGATTGTCCGCGGTGATCTCCGGATGACCCTCGATCTCGTTCTCAGACAGGTGCCAGCGGCCGCCGCGCCCCGGCGCCACGATCTCCGGCGCGATGTCGGCCAGGGTCGCCGGCCCGGGCTTGTAGTAGTTGGCCACCAGGTTGATGCCCTCGCACCACTCGCCGCCGTAGCAGGACGTGAAGCCGTAGTCGTAGATCACGTTGTTGCGGTGATCGACGAGCTGGTCCAGGTGTTCCACGAAGCTGAACCGAGGATTGCGGCCGCCCTGGTGGATCAGCAGGTTGTGGTGGAACGTGACGTTCTGACCGCCCCACAAGCCGCCGTACCCGTGCCGGCCCTTCTCGTGCGCCGACATGGTGAGACCTTCGGCGATGATGCAGTGCGACACGGTCACGTCGTAGTTGCCGTAGAGCGAGAAGCACTCGTCCACGCCCCAGCTGACCGAGCAGTGATCGATCAGCACGTTGCGCCGGCCCTCGCCCTTGAAGGTGTCGATCGGGGTGCCCATCCGGTCGCCGCCTCGGACCCTGAGGTAGCGGATGACGATGTTGTCACCGGCGATGGTGAACTCGTTGTTGATCACCGCGATCCCGTCGCCCGGCGCGGTCTGCCCGGCGATCGTCAGGTTCGAGCCGGTGACGTCCAGGCCGCCTTCGAGCTCGATCGTGCCGCCGACCCGGAAGACGATCATGCGATTGCTCTGCGCCACCGCGTCGCGCAGCGATCCCGGGCCGGAGTCGGCCAGAGTGGTGACCTCGTACACCGGATGCCCTCGGCCGCCGGTGCTGAACTTCCCGGCTCCCTCGGCACCGGGGAAGGCCGGCACCGTGTTGCCGACGACCGCGGCCTGCTGTGCCGGTGGCTTGGCCTTCTTGATCTTGCCCGAGTCGAGGTCGCCCGGTGCCGGTGCGTCGGGTGCAGCCCGGGCAAGTGGCGCCGTCTGCAGTTGATGGGCGGTCATGATCGCCGGCGGAGTCAGCGCCGCACTGACGAGGAAGCCTCGCCGGCCGAATCCGCGGGTCGGTCTGGATGGGGTTGCTTCGGTCACCGGACACTCCTTTGGTCATAACGGTGCACAGAAGAACCTCGCGACCTCCCCCGAGCCACCGGAGGTCGTGAGCATGAATACCGGTGGTATGCCAGACTATAGGCGAGGAGTTTCAACAGCGTCAAGGATTCTTGAAAAGCCTTCCACGGAAAGAATCTCTTCATCCACTCCCGGCATGCCGGGAAGGCTGATCAGCCAGCTGGAGCAGCACCGACGACCGGCGACGACGAGCTCCGCGGGCGGCGGCGTCCATGGGAAGCTCACAGCACAGCCACAGCGCCGGCCCAACCTGCCCGGCCACGCTGGGGTACCTACCCAGCACGTGACCATCGTGGAGGAATCCCATGCACCACTCTGCTCGCCGCTACCAGGGGCGCTCACTACCGCGGCCGGACGAGGAGGTTGTCGATCAAGGACTCGGATTTGATCTTGGCACCCTGTTCAACCGTCGCTCACTGTTACGCGCCCTCGGCGTCGGTACGGCGGCGGCAGGTCTGGCCGCGTGCGGGGTCTCCAACGCGACCACGCCGGATTCGGCCGGGACCGGCGACCTGGCCGAGATCCCGGATGAGACGGCGGGTCCGTACCCCGGCGACGGGTCGAACGGCGTCGACGTCCTGGAGCAGGCCGGCATCGTGCGCAGCGATCTCCGGTCGAGTTTCGGCTCGGCGACCGGCACGGCCGAGGGCGTACCGATGGAGTTGACGCTGTCCATCGTCGACCTGGCCGGCGGCAGTGTGCCGTTCGACGGGGTCGCCGTGTATGTCTGGCAGTGTGATCGGGAGGGCCGCTACTCGATGTACTCCGAAGGCGTCGAGGACCAGAACTACTTGCGCGGCGTCCAGGTCGCCGACGCCGACGGCCGGGTCACCTTCAGCAGCATCTTCCCGGCCTGCTACTCCGGTCGCTGGCCGCACCTCCACTTCGAGGTCTATCCCGATCAGGCGGGCATCGCCGACGCCGCGAACGCGATCGCGACCTCCCAGGTGGCGCTGCCCGAGGACGTCTGCCGCACGGTCTATCAGCAGGACGGCTACGAGCAGTCGGTGAGCAACCTGTCCCAGGTCAGTCTCCGGTCCGACAACGTCTTCGGCGACGATTCCGCGGCCAGTCAGTTGGGCACGGTCGGCGGCGACGTCGCCAGCGGCTACCAGGTCGCCCTCCGGGTCGGCGTCGACACCTCGACGACGCCGAGTGGCGGCGGTCAGCCGCGGTCCCGGTAGCCTGCACAGGCCCCCAGCCCGAAGGAACTCCGTCTTGATCGAATCGCGAGTCGCCGAGCCCGCGAACCCTGACCTGCCACGCCTGGTCGCTCACCGCGGTGTCCACGACGAGGTCGCCGGAGGGCCGCGCGAGAACACCGCTGCGGCGATCCGTGCGGCCCTCGCGGCGGGCGTCCGGATGATCGAGATCGACCTCCGGGTCACCCGGGACGGAGCCGTCGTGCTGCTGCACGACTCGACGCTGCAACGGCTGTGGGGTGACCCGCGGGCGATCGGCGACGTCGACCTCGCCGAGGTACGCGAGCTCGGCGGCGCCGAACGCCGGATCCCGCTGCTCGCCGACGCCCTCGAGCTGGTCCGGGACAGCGGGGCGACCCTGTTGATCGACATGGACGAAGCCGCACCCGCGGGGCCGGCGGCCGAGGTCGTCCGCGCCGCCCGGGCGGAGGGCTTCGCGGCCTGGTGCGGCCATCCGGACGCGATGCGGGCGATCCGCGCCGCGCTGCCCGAGGCCGAGATCTGGCAGCCCTGGTATGCCACCGAGCCGCCGACCGCGGCCGAGCTGGCCGAGCTCCGCCCCGCGGTCGTCAACGCCGAACACCAGCTCGTCGGCCGGGCCTGGATCGAGGCCGTCCAGGCGCTCGGCGCGGCGGCCTCCTGCTGGACCGTCGACGACCCGGCCCAGGCGGCGCAGCTGGCCGCGATCGGCATCGACTCGATCACCACCAACCGGGTGATCGAGATCGGCAACGCCGTCGCGGCGGGTACGACGGACGAGCGGGGCCGACAGGTCCTGATCGCCACCGAGCTGGCCCGGTATGCGGCCGAAGTCACCTGGCACGCGCGGCACCACGGGGTCGGGACCGTGCAGACCAAGACCGGTCCGGCCGACCACGTCACCGAGATCGACCGGACGATCGAGCGTCGGGTCCGCGCGGTGATCGGCGCGCAGTTCCCAGATCATGATCTGGTCGGCGAGGAGTTCGGCGGCACCACCGACGGCGGCCGGCCGTGCTGGTACGTCGACCCGATCGACGGCACCGCCAACCTGGCCAACGGCGTGCCCTGGACCAGCTTCTCGCTCGCCCTGGTCGAGGACGGGCGTCCCGTCGTCGGTGCCGTGCTCGACCCGGTGAGCCTGACGCCGATCGTCGCGGCCGCGGAGCGCGGGGCCTGGCGGGACGGGCACCGGCTGCGGACCACCCAGCGGCCCATCGCCGAGCCGCTGGCCGGTGCCATCGTGATCACCGAACTGGCCGGTGCCGAGCCCTGGGACGGCCTGACCACGCTGATGGGGCGGCTGGCGGCCCAGCACTGCACCCTGCGGATCCCCGGCTCGGGCACGGCGTCCCTCGCCGGCATCGCCGCCGGGCGCGGCGCCGCCGCGATCATCCACCGCTACAGCCCGATCGATCACGCCGCCGCGATCCTGGTCGCCGAGGAAGCCGGCGGCACCATCCTCGACTCGTCGGGCGAGCCGAGGCTCCCGGCGTTCGGCGACCCGGTCATCGCAGGGTGCGATGCCCCCACGGCCCGGGCGCTCTGGACGGAGTGGCGCGCCAGCCTGCCGGTCCTCGCTTGACCGCGATCAACTGACCGAAATCCAGCAATGGTTCGCGATTCCGGGCCACCTGCGACCGGTTCACCGAACGGTTGCTGGATGCCGGTCACTGCGTCGATGGAACGCGCGGGGTTTCGCTCCCTGAGCCTGTCGAAGGGCAAGCTCGGTGATCACCCGAAGCTCGAACGAAGAGGCGATCGGACTGGCCCTTCGACAAGCTCAGGGGAATGAACACCCAACCTCCGCAACTGATCTGTGGGCTGGAGGTCTCAGCTCTCGCGGCGAGTGTTGGCGCCGCGGCGGCGGAGTTCGGCTCGTTCGAGGGCGTAATAGATCGCGTCGTACGCCGCGATTCCGACCCCCAGCAGGCCGAAGATGCCGACGATCACCCCGGCCGAGACCAGGTCGAGCGCCAGGAAGGCGGCCGACATGACGACGAGCCCGAGGCCGATCCACAGGTTCCAACGACCGAACCGACTCATGATCAACCTTCCGTGATCAACCGGGCGAACTGCTCGGCACCGATGTTGCCGCCGGACAGGATGACCCCGATCGGGCCGTTGCCGATCGTGATCTTGCCGGTCAGCAGGGCGGCCAGCGGCGTGGCGCCGCTCGGCTCCAGCACGATCTTGAGTCGCTCGTACGCCCAGCGCACCGCCTGGACCAGCTCCGCGTCATTGACCAGCACGATCGAGTCCAGCAGCCGGCGGTTGATCGCGAAGGTCAGCTCGCCCGGCTGCGGCACCGCCTGCCCGTCGGCCAGGGTCCGCGGCACCGGAACGGCGATCCGCTCCCCCGCGGCCAGCGAACGGAAGGTGTCGTCGCCCTCCTCGGGCTCGATCCCGATCACCCGCACGCCGGGCGACAGCTCGGTCGCCACCAGCGCGCAGCCGGCGGCCAGGCCGCCGCCGCCGACCGGGACCAGCAGCACGTCCAGCGGACCGGCGTCCTCGATCAACTCCAGCGCCGCGGTGCCCTGGCCGGCGATCACGTCCCGATGATCGAACGGCGGGATCATGATCAAGCCGCGTTCCTCGGCCAAGGTGGCGCTGATCGCGTCCCGGTCCTCGGTGTAGCGGTCGTAGTGCACGATCTCGGCCCCGTAGCCGATGGTCGCATCGAGCTTGAGCCGCGGCGTGTCCTTCGGCATCACGATCACCGCCTTGGAGCCGAGCTCGCGGGCGGCCAGGGCGACCGCCTGGGCGTGATTGCCGGAGGAGTGCGCGACGACACCCCGGCTCCGTTCCGCCGCCGACAACTGCGCGATCGCGTTGTAGGCGCCGCGGAATTTGAAGGCGCCGATCCGCTGCAAATTCTCGCACTTCAGCAGCACCGGCGCCCCGACGATCCCGTCCAGGGTGCGCGAGCGCAGCACCGGCGTCCGGTGGGCGACCCCGGCGAGTCGCTCGGCCGCGGCGTGGACGTCCGCGGCGGTCACCGGAAGCTGCGGGTCGGCGGGAGTCGGTGTGCTCATGCCCTGATCTTCGCAAACGCGCCACGCCGCTCGCCGCGGCGGGATCGGTCAGACCACGGCGGTCATCCCGCCGTCGACGAAGATCACCTGTCCGTTGATGTAGTCCGAGGCGGCCGAGGCCAGGAACACGGCCGGCCCGAGCAGGTCTGCGGCCGTACCCCAGCGCGCCGCCGGCGTTCGGCCGAGGATCCAGCTGTTGAAGGCTTCGTCGTTGACGAGCGACTGGGTCATCTCGGTGTGGATGTAGCCGGGCGCGATGCCGTTGATCTGCAGCCCGGCCGCGGCCCACTCGGCGGTCATCGCCCGGGTCAGGTTGCGCAGGCCGCCCTTGGCCGCCGTGTACGCGGCGATGGTCGGCCGGGCCAGCTCGGTCTGCACCGAGCAGATGTTGATGATCTTGCCCGCGCCGCGCGGAATCATCCGCCGGGCAAGCGGCCCGGCCGACCAGGAAGGCGCTGGTCAGGTTCGTGGTCAGCACCCGCTGCCAGTCCGCCACCGCCACCTCCAGCATCGGCTCCCGGTGCTGCACGCCGGCGTTGTTGACCAAGATCGAGATCGGTCCGACCTCGTCCTCGATCCGGTCGATCGCCGTGTCGACCGCCGCGGCCTCGGTCACGTCGAAGGCGTACGCCTGCACCCGGTCCGCGCCGAACTCGGCAGCCAGAGCCGACCGGGCGCGCTGCACCCGGCCGCTGTCCAGCCCGTTCAGCACCACGGTCGCACCGGCGCCGGCCAGGCCGGCCGCGATCGAGTTGCCGATCCCCCGGCTGGAACCGGTCACCAACGCGATCCGCCCACTGAGGTCGAAGCTCGGTTGCACAGGTTGAATTGTCGTCCCCACCGGCGATCCCGCTCGATCGGGGCCTCCTCGGTGCGCAACACTGTGCCCTCGAAGCCCGCCGCGTTCACCAGGAACCGTGTCACCAGGAGAAGGCCATGCGATCCCGTCCGGTCCGACGTTCCATGATCATCGCCGCGGCGTTCGGCGCCCTGCTGTCCGGTCTGGTCGCGATTCCCGCGTACGCTGACGACCGCGCGATCACCGAACTGCTGCCGCCGATCACCGTGGCCGACGAGGCGCTGACCGACCTGAGCCCGGAGGCGGACCTGACCGACGGCGCGACCGGCCGGATCGTCGTCCTCCGCGGCCTGGTCGGCAGCATCGCCGAGCTTCGGCTCGGCGGGCTCGATCCGGCGGCGGCCGGCCAGACGGTCGGCGTCCATCTGCACACCGGGCCCTGCGTTGCCGGCGACGGTGCCGCGGCCGGGCCGCACTACAACCACGACCGGGCCACCGGCCGGGAGCCGGTCGCGGTCTCGGCCCGGACCGAGGTCTGGCTGGACGTCACGGTGGACGAGCGCGGCCGTGGAGCCGCGTCGACCCTGGTGCCGTTCCAGATCCCGCCGGCCGGTGCCGGCGTCCGCTCCGTCGTCGTCCACGAACACCCGACCGACCACGTCGGGATGGCCGGCGGCCGACTGGCCTGCCTGCCCCTCGGCGCTCCGGGCGGACCCTCGACCAACTAACGCGACTCCTGTCGCATTAACTGCTACCCTGGACCCATGTCCGGGAACGTGAACCTGTCCGGAGTCGGCTTCGGCTGGCCCGACGGCGATCGTGTCCTGAGCGGAGTGGACGTGGCCTGGACCGATTCCGGGAGCGGCCTGATCGGGACCAACGGCAGCGGCAAGACGGCGCTGCTCCGGCTGATCACCGGCGAGCTGGCGCCGACCGAGGGCACGATCCAGGTGACCGGCCGGGTCGCCGCGCTGCCGCAGACGATCGCCACCGTCGATCGGCGTACCGTCGGCGACCTGTTGCAGATTTCCGCCGTCCGGGCGGCGACCGAGCGGGCGTTGGCCGGCCGCGCCGCGCCGGCCGATCTCGACCTGTCCGCCGCCGACTGGCAACTCGAGGACCGCGCCCTGGCCGAGCTGGCCCGGGTCGGCGTACCGACCTCTTCGGGCATCCTCGACCGGCCGCTGGACACCCTGTCCGGCGGCCAGGCGACCATGATCGGGATCGCCGCCACGCTGCTCCGACCGGTCGAGATCACGATCTTGGACGAGCCGACCAACAACCTCGACCTGACCAGCGTCGAACAGCTGACGACCGCCCTCGCCGGCTATCGCGGCGCGCTGGTCGTCGCCGGGCATGATCATGATCTTTTCGACACGATCGGGATCACCCGCCGTCGGCACCTCAGCGGTGCACCCGATCGGCTCGAGCTCGACGATCGGCCGGTCGGATGAGCGGGACCGGAACCCGGCAGCTGCGGCCCGGTGGTCGTACCGCTCGCAACACCCGGGCGATCTTCGACGCCCTGTTCGCCGAACTCGTGGACCGCGGGCTCGCCGGCCTGACCTTCGAGGCGATCGCCACCCGGGCCGGCGTGCACAAGTCGACGCTCTATCGCCGCTGGCCGACCACCGACCTGCTGCTCACGGCGGCACTGACCGAGCATCCCCGCACCGACTGGTCCCCGGCCCGGACCGGCGACCTCGAGCGAGACCTGATCGGCATCGGCCAGGCCGTCCTGGACGGCTTCGACGACCCGGTGCTCGGGCCGATCAACCGGGCCTGCATCGCCGCCACGTTCCAATCCGAGACCGCCGCCGACGCCCTGGCCGCCTTCTTCGACGACCAGCACCGCCGCGCCGCCGTGGTCGTCACCGACGCGATCGAGCGCGGCGACCTGCCGGCCGAGATCGACCCGACCCGGCTGATCGAACGCCTGGTGGCACCGCTCTACTACCGCCGCCTGATCATCCAGCAACCGGTCCACCCGGCCGACCTCACCGAAGCCGCCCGCTCAGCCATCCTGCCGACTTGTCAGAACTGAGGCTTGCTATAGCAAGCCTCAGTTCTGACAAGTCGGCGTTGGGTGACCCCAAGAGGAGGCGGTCGGAGCAGATGGGAAAATGGCGGCGCCCTGGTCCCGGAGTCGAAGTAGAGGTCGTCATGGTCGAACGCCGCCTGCCCCGCCCGAAGGATCTGGCGCCGCTGATGCGGCTGAAGCGGCCCGAGCTCAACCCGAAGAAGCGCCGGCTCGGCAACGCGCTGACCATCGAGGACCTGCGCAAGATCGCCAAGCGGCGCACCCCGCGCGCGGCGTTCGACTACACCGACGGCGCGGCCGAGGGCGAGGCCTCGCTGTCCCGCGCCCGGCAGACGTTCCGGGACGTCACGCTGCATCCGCGGATCCTGCGCGACGTGTCGAGCCTGGACACCAGCACCGAGATCCTGGGCAAGAAGTCGGCCTGGCCGTTCGGCATCGCGCCGACCGGCTTCACCCGGATGATGCACACCGAGGGCGAGGTGGCCGGGGTCCGCGCGGCCGGCCGGGCCGGCATCCCGTTCTCGCTGTCGACCATGGGCACCACCTCGATCGAGGACGTCCGCACCGCCGGGCCGGACACCCGGAAGTGGTTCCAGCTGTACATGTGGAAGGACCGCGAGCGGTCGATGAACCTGGTCCGCCGGGCCGCGGACAACGGCTTCGACACGCTGCTGGTGACGGTCGACGTGCCGGTCGCCGGGGCCCGGCTGCGGGACACCCGGAACGGCCTGACCATCCCGCCGACGCTGACCCCGAAGACGATCGTCGACGCGATCCCGCGGCCCTGGTGGTGGTTCGACTTCCTGACCACCGAGCCGCTGTCGTTCGCCACCCTGGATCGGTGGTCGGGCACCGTGGCCGAGCTGCTGGACGTGATGTTCGACCCGACGGTCGACTTCGATGATCTTGCCTGGATCAAGGACCAGTGGCCCGGATCCCTGGTCGTGAAAGGAATCCAGAATCTCGACGACGCCCGCAAGGTGGCTGATCTCGGCGCCGACGGGATCGTCCTGTCCAACCACGGCGGCCGCCAGTTGGACCGGGCGCCGGTGCCGCTGCGGCTGCTGCCGGACGTGGTCCGCGAGGTCGGTCGTGATCTTGATGTGATCGTCGACACCGGCATCATGTCCGGCACCGACATCGTCACCGCGATGGCGCTCGGCGCGAAGTTCACCATGGTCGGCCGGGCCTACCTGTACGGACTGATGGCCGGCGGCGAGGCCGGCGTCGACCGGATGATCGAGATCCTGACCAGCCAGATCACCCGCACCATGAAGCTGCTCGGTGCCCGCTCCATCGACGAGCTCGAACCCTCCATGGTCACCCTCAACTGAGCGCCACCGCGGTGAACGCCGACTTGTCAGAACTGAGGCTGGCTAGAGCAAGCCTCAGTTCTGACAACTCGGCGTAGACAGGGAAACGCCGGGGATCGGGCGCGACAGGCCGGTGGGGCGGCACGCTGCCGGGAAGTCGGCTTAGAGTGCCGTCTTGTGTCTTGGTCCTGGGCGTCCCTGGTGGAACGCCGGGGCAGCACGCTGCGGGGCCTGCTCGGCGAGCGCTGGCGACTGCTTCGCCTGTTGGAGGTGGGCGGCGGTGCCACCATCGCGATGGTCGTCGTCCAGTTGCTGGTCAATCTCGGGCCGGCGGCGACCGCACTGGCCGCGGGGTTGGCGATCCAGGGCGCTGAGGCGGCGATCACCGCCGGCGAACTCGCGCCCGCCGTGCCGGGCCTGATCGTCCTCGGCCTGGTCTTCCTGCTGGGCCAGGCGATGCAGAACGCGACCGACGGCCTCTCCATCGACGTACGGCTCCGGGTCGACGGCTGGGTCCGGCAGCGGGCGCGCGCCGCGGCCGCCGCCCGGCCCACGCTGGTCGAGCTCAGCGACCCGCTGTTCCAGGACGACGCGAACCGGACTGCCGACCTCGGGCGACGTGGCGGCCGGGTCCGCTCCCCGGGCAGCGCGGCGGTCGGTCAGGCCATGTTCACCGCGCGGCTGATCGGCGGCGTACTGGCGGCCGCGGTGCTGGCCCAGTTCTCCGTGCTGCTGGCCGTCGTCGTCCCCGCCCTGGCGTTGCTGAACCGGGCAGTGCTGCGGCGCCAGTGGATGCATCTGGCCAATGTCGACGACGGCCAGTCGCGGATCCGCCGTCGGACCGACTACTGGTCGGACCTGGCGCAGGACCCCCGGCTCGCCGGCGAGGTCCGGCTGTTCGGTCTCGGGCCCTGGATCAGCATGCGGCATCGCCGGGCGCTGATCGCCGAGCGCGGCCCGGTGCTGCGGAACCGGATGATCGTGATGCGGCAGCAGACGCTGATCGTCGTGTTGACGGTGCTCGCCGCCGGCGTCGGCATCGTCCCGCTGGCCGTGACCGCCGCCGCCGGCGGCCTGACGGCGGCGCAGCTGGTCACCTACCTGTCCGCGGTCCTGGCGATCTTGAACGTGCTCGCCGGGATGGGCCACGAGGCCTTCGACATCGAGTACGGACGCAGCACGGTCCGCGCCCTCGACCGGTTGATCGCCGACACCGGCCGAGTCGCCGCGACGTCGCCCCGGCCGGCGGCTCGTGGGACGGCGATGGTCGAGTTGGAGCGGGTCGGCTTCGCCTATCCCGGGCAGGACACCCCGGTGCTCGACGGCTGCGACCTGATGATCGAGACCGGCGAGGTGCTGGGCATCGTCGGCCCCAACGGCGCCGGCAAGACGACGCTGGTCAAGATGATCGCCGGCCTGCTGGAGCCGACCGACGGCACGATCCGGGTCGCACCGGCCGCGGCGGTCGGCGCCTCGGCCGTCTTCCAGGACCTGCTGCACTACCCGCTGTCACTGCGGGACAACATCACCCTGGCCGCGCCCGAGGCCGAGGCCGGTGACGACGCCGTACTGGAGGCCCTGCGGATGGCCGGCGCCGCCGATCTTCCCGACCGGCTGCCGGCCGGACTGGACACGTTGATGCATCGTGATCTTGCCGGCGGCACCGACCTGTCCGGCGGACAGTGGCAGCGGGTCGCCATCGCGCGCGCCGGCTACGCGGTGCATGCGGGTCGGCGGTTGGTGATCTTGGACGAGCCGACGGCGAACCTCGACGTGCGGGCCGAGACCGCGTTCTACGAGACGGTCGTGCGCACCCTGCCGGAGGCGACGGTGGTGTTGATCTCGCACCGGCTGTCGACGGTCCGAGGCGCCGACCGGATCGTCCTGCTGGCGGACGGCCGGGTCAGCGAACAGGGCAGCCACGACGCGCTGATCGCCCTGGACGGCGAGTATGCGCGCCTGTTCCGGCTGCAGGCCTCCCGCTTCCGCGACGAGGATCAACCGGGCGAGGCGGGACGATGAGCGCCCGGACGAACCTTCTGGCCGAGTTGCTCCGGCGGAGCTGGATCGTGGCGCCGGTCTCGTCGGTCGTGATCATGATCGTGATCCTCGGTCAGTCGGCGTCGGCGGCATTGACCGCCGCCGTTCAGCGCATCCTGGTCGACGAGATCGGGCGCGGCACGGCCCTGACCGCCGTCGTCGCCACGGCGGTCGGGCTGGCGGTCGCCTATGCCGCGGGTGCGGCCGGCAACCGGATCCAGGGCAATCTGCGCGGCGTGATCTCCGAGAAGCTCGACATCGAGCTGAGCGGCACCGTCCTGCGCTGGGCCTCGCACAGCCCACGCATCGATCAGTACGACCAGCCGGACTACCTGAACCGGCAGCACCTGGTGCGCTCCAACACCCAGAAGCTCGCAGGGATCTCCTGGAACCTCGTCAACACCGTCGCCGTCGTGCTCGGTCTCGCGGCCAGCCTGGTGCTGCTGGCGCAGATCAATCCGTGGTTGATGATCATGGCCCTGCTGGCCGTACCGCCGTTCCTGCTGGACGGCCGCAGCCGGCGCTTCATCCGGCAGGCCCGCGACCGCACCGCACCGTGGGAACGGCAGGAGGCGACGCTGCACGGCTATGCGAGCCAGCCGGAGCAGGCCAAGGAGGTGCGGGTCAACCGCAGCCAGGGGATCATCGATGATCACTGCACCACCCTGTGGTCCCGGATCCGCGAGACGACCAGGGCCGCCCATCTCCGTTCCGCCGTCCAGGCCTATGCCGGCTGGCTCGTCTTCGCGGTCGGTTACCTCGGGGCCGTGACGCTCACCATCGCCCTGGTCACCCAGGGCCGGGCCAGCCTCGGCGATCTCGTCCTGGTCATCTCCCTCGGTCAACAGTTGCGCTGGCAGGTGATCGGCGCCGTGATGGGGATCGCCGAGGTCGCCGACGGCGGCCACGTCGCCGAACACTACGACTGGCTGCGGCAACGGTTCCGGCGGACCGAGCGGGCCCAGTGGACCGGTCGGACCCCCGACCGGCTGCGGCGCGGGATCACCGTCGACCGGCTGACCTTCAGCTATCCGGGCCATGATCATCCGGCCGTCGACGAGGTCAGCGTCGAGCTCGGGGCCGGCCAGGTCGTCGCCCTGCTCGGTGAGAACGGGGCCGGGAAGACCACCCTCGCCAAGCTGCTGCTCGGCCACTACGCCGCCGACGCCGGCACCATCCGGCTCGACGACACGGATCTGTCGACCGTCGACCCGGCCGAGTGGGCACGCCACTGCAGCGGCCTGCTGCAGGATTTCGGCCGGCTGCAGGGGCCACTCCGCGAGGCCATCGGTGCCGGCGCGAATGAGCACCTGACCAGGGCGGAGGTCGAGCGGGCGATCACCGTCGCGCATGCCCGGACGATCGTCGACGAGCTGCCGCGGGGCATCGACACCGAGCTCGGCTTCGCCTTCGGCAGCCGAGACCTGTCCCACGGCCAGTGGCAGCGCCTCGCCCTCGCCCGCGGCCTGACCCGGCCGGGCCCGCTGCTGCTCGTCCTCGACGAGCCGACCTCGGCCCTCGACCCCGAGGTCGAGCACCGGCTCTTCGACGCCTTCTTCCGCGGCGCCCGGGCGGCAGCGGCCCGGCACGGCACGATCGCATTGATCATCTCGCACCGTCTCTCCACCACCCAGGACGCGGACCTCATCCTGGTGATGGATCACGGCAAGATCATCGAGGCCGGCGACCACCGGACCTTGATCGGGAACGACGGGCACTACAGCGAGCTGTACCGGCTCCAGACCCGGGCCTATCGCTGATCCGGATGGCAGGATGACCGGCATGGCGGACGAACTCGAGGAGCTCACGGTGCCGGACGCCGAGGCCTGGCGGGCCTGGCTGGACGCCCATCACGCCGCGGCGCCGGGGGTGTGGCTGGTGCTGGCCAAGAAGGGGACGACGGAGCCGACCTCGGTGACGTACGAGCAGGGCGTGCTGGAAGCCCTCTGCTACGGCTGGATCGACGGCCACACCAAGAGCCGGGACGCGGCGACCTACCTGCAGCGCTACACCCCGCGCCGGGCCAAGAGCAACTGGTCGGCATCCAACCTGGCCCGGGTGGAACGGCTGATCGCCGAGGGCCGGATGCGGCCCGCCGGGCAGGCCGAGATCGACCGGGCCAAGGCCGACGGGCGCTGGGACAAGGCGCTCGCCCCCGAGTAGGCCGATCTGGTCGGCTCCCTTCGACAGGCTCCGGACATGCTTCGGCAGGCTCAGGGAGCAATCGCGATCCTGGGGAATATCTCGGCGGACGACCGGGGTTGAGCCGTCGTGAATGATCTTGCGCTGTCCGTGCTCGACCTGGTGCCGGTGCGCACCGACCAGACCACCGCCGACGCGATCCAGGCGTCGCTCCGGCTGGCCGGGACCGCCGACGAACTCGGCTTCCGGCGCTACTGGGTGGCTGAGCACCACAACATGCCGGCCGTGGCGGCGACCAATCCGCCGGTGCTGATCGGGGTGATCGCGGCGGCGACCCGGCGGATCCGGGTCGGCTCGGGCGGGGTGATGCTGCCCAACCATGCGCCACTGGTCGTCGCCGAGCAGTTCGCGCTGCTGGAGGCCGCCTACCCGGGCCGGATCGACCTCGGCATCGGCCGCGCGCCGGGCAGCGACCCGGTCACCAACTACGTGCTGCGCAGCAGCGGCGGCCGTGATGACAAGGACATCGAACGGTTCCCCGACTACGTCTCCGACGTGATCGCGCTGATGGACTCGACCGGGGTCGAGCTCGAGTTGCAGGGCCGGCGCTATCCGTTGCGCGCGACGCCGAAGGCCGCCGGATCGGCTCGGGTCTGGTTGCTCGGCTCGTCGCTCTATTCGGCCGAACTGGCCGCGGCCCAGGGATTGCCATACGTCTTCGCGCATCATTTCTCCGGCGAGGGCACGGCGGAGGCACTCCGGGTCTACCGGTCCAACTTCCGGCCCTCGGACCTGCTCGCCGAGCCCGTGACCTTCCTCACCGTCAACGCCGCCGTCGCCCCGACCGCCGAGGAGGCGCAGCGGCAGATCGTGCCGCAACAGTTGGCGATGATCGCGTTACGGACCGGTGGCGAGCTGAAGCCGAGCCCGTTGATCGAGGACGCCGAACGGGTCGAGCTGCCGCCGGCGCACCGAGAACTGGCCGAAGCGATGAGCTCGCGCTGGGTGGTCGGCGACCCGCCCACCGCGGCGGCGCGAATTCGTGATCTTGCCCACACGTTCGGGGTGGACGAGGTGATGATCAATCCGATCGCCGGAGCACTGACCGGCACGCCGGCCGACCGGTTCCCCGCGCGGGAGCAAACGCTGCGTCTGTTGGCCGCGGAGCTGTCGGGTGCGGACCCGGTCAGCGGAGCCTGAGAAACGTACAGGTTGGTGCCAGAAATGCGGCATACCCTAGGTCGCGTGATCGAAACGTCACCCCAGGAATCAGGCTCGGCCTCGACCACCGACGAGTTGGCGCTGATCGGCTCACCGCTCGGTGACCTCCGCCAACTGCGGGAGGACTTCACCAGATTCATGATGCAGTACAAGTTCGGCATCGACGAGATGACGACCAAGATCACGATCTTGCGGGACGAGTTCAATCAGCTACACGAGTACAACCCGATCGAGCACGTGTCGTCCCGGCTGAAGTCGCCGGACAGCATCCTGGAGAAGTTGATCAGGAAGAACTGCGAGCCGACGTTCGAGGCGATCCGCGGCACGATCACCGACATCGCCGGCCTTCGGGTCACCTGCAGTTTCGTCTCCGACGTCTACCGGGTGTTCGACCTGCTGGCCGGCCAGTCCGACGTCACCGTGCTGCAGGTCCGCGACTACATCGCCGAGCCGAAACCGAACGGCTACCGCAGTCTGCACGGCATCGTCGAGGTGCCCGTGTTCCTGTCCGACGGCGTCGTCCCCGTAGTCGTCGAGGTGCAACTGCGGACGATCGCGATGGACTTCTGGGCCAGCCTGGAGCACAAGATCTATTACAAGTACCGCCGCCAGGTGCCGACCGAGCTGCTGCGCGATCTGCAGCAGGCCGCGGAGACCGCACACCGGCTGGACGGGACGATGGAACGGCTGCACGAGGAGATCCACCGCGCCGACGTCGACACCTCCGACTCCGGCTCGGAACACCAGCTGACCCCGTCCGACGACGTGTTGCGCCAGCTCTGGCTGGCTCGCCGGGAGTCGGGTCTGGGCTGACCCTGCCGGCGACCCGCGGCGGCGACCAGCCGCGGCGGAGCGCGGCGCGGACCGGATTCATCCCGGAGGCCGGTGGCCGACTCGATTCGAGGCCGGCTCAGGCCGACTCGCGGAGCCGGCCCCGCAGGTCGTTGCGCAGCCGGATCGGGTCGATGGCGAAGCCCTCCAGCAGCCGGTGCGCCAGGCTGCCGACATCACTGAGCACTCCGAGCAGCAGATGCTCGGCGTCGATCCCGCCGCTGCGCAGGTTGATCGCCTCGCGCAGCGACAGCTCCAGCGACTTCTTCGCCCCCTTGCTGAACGGGATGTGCCCGCGCGGCTGCTGCCGTCGGTCCGTTCCGTCCAGCGCCCCTGCACCGAAGGTGCGCTCGACCCGGGAGCGGATCTCGGCCAGGTCGATGCCCAGCGAGGCGAGGGCCTGCGGGTCCAGGTCGTCACCCACCAGCTGGGCCAGCCGGTCCCGGGCCGTCGGATAGTCCAGACCGGCCGCGACCAGGGACTCCCGGGCGATGCCGGAGTCCTGCCAGAGCACGCCGAGCAGCACGTGCTCGGAGCCGATCATCGGTTGCCG
Source organism: uncultured Actinomycetota bacterium (assembly GCA_963746025.1). Classification (GTDB taxonomy): domain Bacteria; phylum Actinomycetota; class Actinomycetes; order Propionibacteriales; family Propionibacteriaceae; genus Microlunatus. The sequence continues at coordinate 513,449 of CAVUZU010000002.1, read as the reverse complement.
CAGTTCCCGGGCCACCACCTGGGCGTGCAGCACGCTGTCGCGGGCCGCCGGTGAGAAGCGTTCGAACATGGTCCGTTCCCTTTCGAAGATCAGCGCTTGCCGTGCTTCTTGTGTACCGCCTGCTTGGACACCCCGAGCACGGTCGCGATGTCCTGCCAGGACCAGCCGAGCCCGCGAGCGCGCCCGACGTGCAGCCGTTCGAGTTGATCGGCCAGGATCCGGAGGCTGCGCACGGCCCGGAGCCCCTCGGCGGGGTCGGCGCTGCCGATGGCCGAATTGAGGTCCGTGGTACTACTCATGCCGTCATCCTAGGTTGACGAATTAGGAGAGTCAACCTAAGTTGACGCCTCGCGAAGCCGACTTGTCAGAACTGAGGCTGGCTATAGCCGACCTCAGTTCTGACAACTCGGCGGAAAGCGGGCATCGGTGGTGCTTAGGGTGAGGAGGTGGTGGAGTTTCCTCCGGCTGGGGTGGTGATCAGCGACGGCGGGCTGGCGACGGAGTTGGAGCGGCGGGGTCATGATCTCTCCGGCCGGCTCTGGTCGGCGCGGCTGCTGGCCGACGATCCGGACGCGATCCGCGCCGTGCATGCGGCGTATTTCGCGGCGGGCGCCCGGATCGCGACCACGGCCAGCTACCAGGCTTCGGTCGAGGGATTCGTCCGGCACGGCTGGTCGCCGGCCGAGGCCGCTGAGTTGCTCCGGCGCAGCGTACGGCTGGCGCTCGAGGCTCGGGCCGACCTGCCGGACCCGGACGACCGCTGGGTCGCCGCGTCGGTCGGTCCGTACGGCGCCGCGCTGGCCGACGGCTCGGAATACCGCGGCCGGTACGGCCTGACCGTGGCCCGACTGGTGAACTGGCATCGGCCCCGGCTGGAGATCCTCGCCGGCGCCGGAGCGGATCTGGTCGCGTGCGAGACCGTGCCCGATCTGGTCGAGGCGGAGGCGCTGGTCCGACTGATCGGCGAAACCGGAGTCCGGGCCTGGCTGTCGTACACGATCGATGGTGACCACACCCGGGCCGGCCAGCCGCTGACCGAGGCATTCGCGCTGGCCGAGGCCCCCGGCATCGTCGCGATCGGGGTGAACTGCTGCGATCCCGATGACGTTCCGGGTGCCATTGCCGCTGCCCGGGCGGTGACCGATCGACCCGTCGTGGCCTATCCGAACAGCGGCGAACATTGGGCCGGATCCTGGTCCGGAAAAGACCGTTTCACGGCGCGTACAGCCCTCGATTGGGTCGCCGCCGGAGCCCGGATCGTCGGCGGTTGTTGCCGGGTCGGACCCGACCAAATCACGATTCTGGCTCGAATAATGAGCCATTTCGTGTGAAAACCTGCGCCAACGCTTAGCCTGTGTCCGGGTTGGGTCGCGTCCCACGCGGTCCATTCGCCTGGGGGAAAATTTCATGCGCAAGCTCATGGTGTGCGGCCTCGTGGTCGCAGTTTCGGCCGTCTTCGGCGGCCTACTCGTCGGTTCGCCGGGGATCAAGGGGGTCGCGGAGACGCCACCGCCGGGTCAGCCGGACTACGGACTGGACGGGGTTCGGGTGGTCTCGCTGATGCAGAGCGACGACCGTCGGGTCGATGCGAGCGTCGCCGTGCATGTCCGCGGTGTCGAGGGCCGGCCGCTGCAGTATCGGAGCTCGGTCGAGTTGCGGTGCCTGGTCAAGGGCGCCGACAGCACCTGGCGGCCACACTCCTGCTCGGCGAACTTCGGTCAGCGGCTGGTCCGGGACCAGTCGACGGTGATCGAGAGCTGGTCCGAGCTGAGCTCCGACGACGGCGTGATCGTCAGCGTCGGCGAATGGCAGCCGGTCAGCTGTCGCGGCCTCTACACCACCGAACTGGTGGCGTATCAGGTCGGCGTCGCCGGCCAGGTCACGACGGTCAAGGGCAATCCGGGGCTCTTCCCGAGCAACGGGGTCTGGGCCGACTGCTAGTGCCGGGCACGCTCAGTCGTCGAGCACCCGCCGCAGATACTGATCGGGTTGATCAAGGAAGCGGCGGTAGTGGTCGACCAGGTCGAGTTCGTCCCAAGCGCGCTCGTGCATGCCGTTTTCGTCCAGCTCCAGGATCCGCGCCGACGGCAACGCGGCGATCACCGGTGAGTGGGTGGCCACCAACAGCTGGGCCTCGCCGCTGTTGATCATGGCGTGCAGGACGCCGACCAGGGTGAGCTGGGCGGTGAACGAGAGCCCCGCCTCCGGTTCGTCCAGCACGTAGAAGCCGCCGCGCGCGAACCGTCCGGTGCTGATCATGGACAGGAACGACTCGCCGTGGCTCTGCTCGTGGAAGACCGGCTCCGGCCCAGCACCAGGATGATCTTCGAGGTACGTGAACAGGCCGTGCATCGTCTCGGCCCGGAGGAAGTAGCCCCAGCGGGTGGTGCCCGGCCGGCGGATCAGCTTGAGGCTGGTCGCCAGTGGTGACTCGCTGACTCGGGTGCTGTGCCGGGCGCCGGTCGATCCGCCCTCCGGCGACAGCCCGTACACACCGGCGACGGCCTCGACCAGGGTCGATTTCCCGGTGCCGTTCTCACCGACCAGGATGGTGGCCGCGCCGAGTTCGAGTCCGTCGGCCAGCAGTTGGGCCACCGGGGCCAGATTGGCCGGCCAAGATCGCGTCGACAGCGCGGCCGCCGGATCCCGCTCGACCCGGCGGACCGGCAGACGTCCCATCCAGTCCGGCTCCATGCCGGCTCAGCGTACTTGCGGTTCGGAGTCGGCGGGCGTGATCAGCGCTCGACCGGGTTTCTGATCTCCTCGCCGGCGAGCAGCGCGCGGACGTTCGCGGCGATCAGCGCGTCGGCACCGAGCGGCCGGCCGCCGGCGGTGTGCGGGGTGATGATCAGGTTCGGCGCGGTCCACAGCGGGTCGCCGTCCGGCAGCGGCTCGGTGCCGGTGACGTCGAGCGCCGCGCCGGCGATCTCGCCGTCGATCAGCGCCGTCCGCAGTGCCGCCTCGTCGACCGTCGCGCCGCGGCCGACGTTGATCAGCCAGGCGGTCCCGGGCAGGGCGCCGAGCACCGTGGTGTCGATGATGCCCACGGTGTCCGGCACGGCGGGCAGGATGTTGATCAAGATGTCGGTCTCCGGCAGCAGCCGGTGCACGTCGGCGGCGGCGATCACCGGATAGCCGGCCCGCTCCCCCGCCGTCGAGGCCACGCCGGTCACCTTGGCGCCGAGCACCGTCAGGTACGGCGCCAGGGTCTTGGCGATGCTGCCGAAGCCCCAGATGGTGACCCGGGCGTCGCGCAGGGTGGTCAGGCCCTGGGAGTTGTCCAGCGGCTGGCGATAGCCGAGCTCGGAGTCCCAGCTGCCCCGGGCCTGGGCCGCCAAGGCTCGGTCGAGCCGGCGGGCGGCGGCGAGGGCGAGCGCCAGGGTGTGCTCGGCGACGGTGAGGTCGTGCAGGCCGCGGCCGGAGGCGATCACCGCGTCCGGGGTGAAGCCGGCGGCCACCACCGAGTCGGTGCCGGCCATCAGGCCCTGGATCAGCCGCAGCTTGGGCAGCCGGTCGGCCAGTTCCTTCATCCGCGCCGCCGGGTTGAGCCAGAGCACGATCACCTCGGCGTCGGTGTGCTCCGCCGGGAGTTCAGCCTCGGGGTCGTACGCGATTCCCTCGACCCCCTCCGGCAGGTCGGGGTCGAGCGGGACGCTGGTCGGCAGCAGGACCTTCACGGCTGGGCCTTTCCGTTCGTCAGGTCGAGGTCGGGGTGTTCGCGCCGGACGTAGTCGCGCACGATCGCGTCGAGATCGTCCACGGCGCCGACGCCGAGTTCGGTCGCTCGCTCGCCCTCGGTGGTCGGCACCCAGGTGTCGACGATCCGCTGGATCTCCGGATCCGGCTCGAAGGTCACCGGCGCCAGCCTGTCGGCCGGCACCAACCGACGGAGCGCGGCCAGCATGTCGGCGAAGGTCGCGGACACGCTCGGGAAGGTCAGCGTGCGGAACGATCCCAGCCGCTCCGACGGCAGCTCGAACAGGTCGGCCAGCCCGGCCACCACCCCGGCGGCGCCGCCGACCGCCATCCGGGTCTCCGGCGCGACCGGCACCGCGTACGCGCGGCCGGCGAGCGGCTCCCGGAAGACGGCGCTGGCCGCGGAGGAGGCGGCCGCGTTGGGCTTGCCCGGCCGGATGATCACGGTCGGGATCCGGCCGACGCGGCCGTCCAGGAAGCCCTTCCGGGTGTAGTCGTCGATCATCAACTCGAGGATCGCCTTGGTCATCCCGTACGTCGTGCCGGGTCGCGGCGGGGCCTGATCGCTGCCCGCGGGCCCGCTGCCGGGGCCGAACACGGCGACCGAGCTGGTCGCCACCAGCCGCGGCGTGCCCGGATGCCGGCGAGCGGCCTCGAGCACGGTCCGGGTGCCGTCCAGGTTGACCCGCAGCGCAAGATCGAAGTCCTGCTCGCCCTGGCCGCTGACCACCGAGGCGAGGTGGAAGATGCCGATCTCGGCCGAGTCCAGCAGAGCGGCGAAGCCGGCCGCGTCGGCGATGTCGCCGCCGACCAGCTCGACACCCGCCGGCGCGGTGGCCCGGACGGCCTCGATCGCGCCCGGCTGGTCATACCAGACGATCGAATCGATCGGGGTCCGCTCGCCGTCGCTCACGGCGACCGTGCCGCGCTGCTGCAGCACTTCGGTCAACCGGCGGCCGAGGAATCCCGCCCCACCGGTGATGATGATCTTCATCGGGTCTGGTCCGGGATCGTGGGCACGCCCCGATCGTACCGAGCGGTGCTGGACCGGCCGGCGGCTGCCCCGAATGGCGGGACGCCTTCGATCGGCCGGCGCGGACCCCGTGACATCCTTTCCGGCATGGACAGTCCCGTGTCGGAGTCGTCGCTGCTCGCCGCTCTTCCGCCGGCTCTCCCGATCCCGGCCGAGCGCCTCGCGGCCGGCTGCGCCGACGGCCGCCGGCTGGCCGTGCTGGACGACGACCCGACCGGCAACCAGACGATCAAGGACCTGCCGGTCGTCACCCGCTGGGAGCCCGACGACCTGCGTTGGGCGATGCGGCAGGACACGGCCGCGTTCTTCGTGCTCACCAACTCCCGCGGGCTGGCCGAGCCGGACGCGGCGCGGCTGACCCGCGAAGTGGCCGGCGCCTGCCTGTCCGTCGCCGCAGCCGAGGGGATCGACCTCGCCTTCGCCAGCCGCAGCGACTCCACGCTGCGCGGGCACTTCCCGCTGGAGCCCGACCTGCTCGCCGCTGAGTCGGCCGCGGCCGGCCGGCCGGTCGATGCGGTGATCATCAATCCTGCCTATCTGGACGCCGGGCGGATCACCGTCGACTCGGTGCACTGGGTCCGGACCGACGCCGGGATGGTGCCGGTCGGGGCCACCGACTACGCGGCCGACGCCACCTTCGGCTTCCGCAGCTCCGAGCTCACCGCCTGGGTCGAGGAGAAGACCGGCGGCCGGGTCGACCGAAGCACGGTCGGCCGGATCTCCGTGGCACAGTTGCGCACCCTCGGTCCCGATGGGGTCGCCGCGGCGCTGGCCGAGTTCGGTGATCATGGCTATCTGGTCACCGATGCGGTGACCGATGATGATCTTCGGGTGCTGACCCTCGGCATCCTCGCCGCCGAGCGATCCGGGCAGCGTTTCGTCTATCGGGTCGGGCCGTCGTTCGTCCGGGCCCGGTCGGGGCAGGTCGCCTCGCCACCGATCGATGACGCCACGCTGCGGAGCTGGCTGCCCTCCGCGGGCGAGCCGGCCGGCGGATTGATCGTGGTCGGATCCCATGTCTCGCTCAGTTCTCGGCAGTTGCTGCGGCTGACCGAGCAGCACGGCGGCATCGAGCTCGAGCTCGTACCGGCCAAGGTCATCGAGCCCGGTGTCGAGGCCGACGATCATCTGCGCGAACTGGCCCACCGGGCCGCGACAGCCCTGGCGCAGGGCAATGTGGTGATCAGGACCAGCCGCGAGCTGGTCCGCGGTAGCGACGGCGAACAGAGCCTGGCGATCGCCCGCCAGGTCAGCCGAGCCGTGGTCGAGTTGGTCCGGATGATCATGGAGCGGCAGCGGCCCGCCTTCGTCGTGGCCAAGGGCGGCGTCACCTCCTCCGACCTGGCGACCGAGGCGCTCGGCATCCGTCGGGCCTGGGTCCGCGGCACCCTGCTGCCCGGCATCGTCTCGCTCTGGCAGCCCGTCGACGGCCCGGCCGCCGGGCTGCCGTACGTCGTTTTCGCCGGCAACGTCGGCACGGACGACTCGCTCGCCGACGTGGTGCAGCGTTTCGATCGGGCCCGAGAGGGTTCCGTTTCCTGAGCCTGTCGAAGGGCAAGCTACCTCCACACCCTGCGGCACCCTCGAGAGCGAATCTGGCCGGCCCTTCGACAGGCTCAGGGACACCGAACGTCCCCAACCCTTGAGCACGGTCAATCGAGGCGGCGGCCGATCAGGCGGGCCAGCCAGACCCGCAGCCGGGTCAGACAGCGGCGGAACCAGGACAGTTCGCGGCGCCAGAGGCCGCGTTCATCCCGATCCGAATCGTACACCTGTTCGATTATACGCGGCGGTTATCGGACTGGCCAGGGGGCGATCACGGAGTGAAAGCGTCGTCGAGGCGGCGAACTCTATGCTGTGTCCACCAAGGAGGTCACGCCCGTGAGTCGACGCCCATTCGCTCGCCCGATCGTTTCCCGCCGGCTCGTGCTCGGCCTCGGAGCGGCCGTCACCGGTGGCCTGGCGGCGGGCTGCACAGCCGGTTCGACGGCCGGCGGCCCGACCGCGACCACCACGACGCTCACCGTCGGCTTCGTCGCCGAGCCGGCCAACCTCGACTTCACCAAGACCGACGGCGCCGCGATCCCGCAGGCACTGCTGGTCAACGTGTACGAGGGCCTGGTGAAGCTGGACCAGGCGGGCGCGATCGTGCCGCTGCTCGCCAAGTCGTGGACGATCAGCGACGACCGGCTCAACTACACCTTCGAGCTGGTCGACAACGCGCGCTTCAGCAACGGCCGGCCGTTCACCGCCGACGACGTGATGTTCAGCATCGATCGGGTCACCAAGGAATGGACGACCTCGCTCAAGTCCAAGATGGACGTCGTCCAGGAACTGACGAAGGTCAGTGAGCACTCGGTTCAGGTGACCCTGAAGCAGCCGAGCAACTCCTGGCTCTACTCGATGGCCACCCGGGTCGGCGCGATGTTCTCCCAGACCGGGGTGGATGATCTTGCCAACAAGCCGCACGGCACCGGCCCCTACCGGTTCGTCGAGTGGAAACGCGGCGATGCGATCACGCTCGAGGCCAACCCCGACTACTGGGGTGCGAAGCCGGGCCTGGATCGGGTGGTGCTGCGCTACTTCCGGGACGCGACCGCGTTGAACAACGCCCTGCTGTCCGGCGGCATCGACGTGATCTCCGCCGTGCTGACGCCGGAGTCGCTGGGCCAGTTCGCCGACACCGGCCGGTTCCAGGTGATCGAGGGCACCTCGACCGGCGAAGTGGTGCTGAGCATGAACAACAGCGAGGCGCCGTTCGACGACGTCCGGGTCCGTCGGGCGGTCCGGCACGCGATCAACCACCAGGAACTGTTGGACACCGCGTGGGCGGGCCGGGGTGAACTGATCGGTGGCATGGTGCCGCCGAGTGATCCCTGGTACGAGGACCTGACCGGGCTGTTCCCGTTCGATCCGGCGAAGGCGAAAGCGTTGCTGGCCGAGGCCGGCGCGACCGACCTGACCGTACGGTTCCGGATCGCCAACCTGCCCTACGCCACGGCCGCCGCCCAGGTGGTCAAGTCGCAGCTGGCCCAGGTCGGGATCACCGCGAACATCGAGCCGCTGGAATTCCCGGCCCGCTGGCTTGATCAGGTGTTCACCAAGGCCGACTACGACCTGTCGATCGTCAACCACGTCGAGCCGCGGGACATCGTGGCGGTGTTCGGCAATCCGAGGTACTACCCGCGCTACGACAACGCCGAGGTGCAGCGGCTGTTCGCCGAGGCGGACGCCGGCACCGAGGCCGATCAGGTCGCGAAGATGAAGCAGGCGGCCAAGATCATCTCCGAGGAGGCGGCGGCCGACTTCCTGTTCCTGTTCCCGAATCTGATGGTGGCGACGACGAACGTCGAGGGCCTGCCGCAGAACGTGGTGTCGGAATCCTTCGATCTCACCGGCCTGACCAAGGCCTGAGTTCGCACCGCGGTGAGCCTGTATCTGATCAAGCGGGTCGGCGTGCTCGTGCTGAGCATGATCGCGGCCACCCTGGTCGTGTTCACCTTCATGGCGGTGCTGCCCGGTGACCCGGCCGAGATCGCCCTCGGGGTGAACGCGACGCCGGAGGCCGTCGCGGCGCTGCGAGCCAAGTTCGGCACCGACCGGCCGCTCCCGGTGCAGTACCTGGACTGGATGACCGGGCTGCTGCGCGGCGATTTCGGCGTGTCCTACGTCAGCGAGACGCCGATCACGCCGTTGATCGCCGACCGGTTCGCCGTCACCAGTTGGCTGGTGCTGTTCGGCCTGATCGTCTCCTTGATCATCGCGGTGCCGCTCGGCACGGCCGCGGCGGTCCGGCACCGCAAGGTGTCCGGGCTGTTGCTGTCCGGGATCAGCCAGGCCGGGATCGCGGTGCCGGCCTTCGTCGCCGGGGTCGGGCTGCTGTTCGTCTTCGCGGTCAGCCTGCGGGTGCTGCCCTCCGGCGGGTTCGTCGTGCCGGCACAGGATCCGATCGGCTTCCTCCGGCACCTGATCCTGCCCGCATTGTCGCTCGGCCTGGTGCAGGGCGCCGTGCTCAGCCGCTACCTCCGCTCCGCCGTGCTGGACGTGATGCGCGAGGACTACCTGCGGACCGCCCGGGCCAAGGGCCTGGGACCGTACCGGGCCCTGTGGCGACACGGCAGCCGGAACGCGGCCATCCCGGTGATCACGGTGCTCGGCCTGCAGCTGGCGACGCTGCTGATCGGCGCGGTGGTGATCGAGCGGGTGTTCACCATCCCGGGGCTCGGCAGTCTGCTGCTGGACGGGGTGGCCAACCGGGATCTGCTGCTGGTGCAGGGAACCGTGATGGTGCTGGTGGTCGCCGTGCTGGTGATCAACTTCGTGGTCGACGTCGGCTACCTGATCCTCGATCCCCGGCTGCGAGCTTCCTGATGACCACCGTCGACAGCCATCGGCAGCAACACATCGGCCCGAACCTGATCATCGGGGCGGTGCTGGTCGGCCTGGTGGTGATCATCGCGCTGCTGTCGTTCCTTTGGACGCCGCACGACCCGACCTTCGTCGACGGCTCGGCCCGGCTGCGGCCGCTGTTGGATCCGGACTATCTGCTCGGCACCGACAAATTCGGCCGGGACCTGGTCAGCCAGCTGCTGGTCGGCGCCCGGACCACGCTGTTCGTCGGCATCGTCGCCGTCGGCATCTCGGCCCTGATCGGCACGCCACTCGGCATCGCCGCCGGGATGACCGACCGCTGGCCGGGCGAACTGGTGATGCGGGTCAACGACGTGGTCTTCGCCTTTCCGGCGCTGCTGCTGGCGATCATGTTCGGCGCGGTCTTCGGCGCCAGCACACTGACCGCGATGATCGCGATCGGCATCGCCACGGTGCCGGCGTTCGCCCGAGTGGCGCGCGGCCAGACCCTGCAGGTGATGCGCACCGAGTACGTCCTCGCCGCCCGAGCGGCCGGCCGACGGCGGCCGGCGATCGCGCTGCGCCACGTGCTGCCGAACATCGCGAGCATGATCATCGTGCAGGCGTCGGTCTCGTTCGCGATCGCGATCCTGGCCGAGGCGGCGCTCTCCTTCCTCGGCTTCGGCACCCCGCCACCAACCCCCTCCTGGGGCCGGATGCTGGCCGAGTCACAGGAGCTGTTGTTCTCCGCGCCGCGGCTGGCGCTGATCCCGGGCCTGGCGATCGCCCTGGCCGTGCTGGGCTTCAACCTGCTCGGCGACGGCCTGCGAGACTGGCTCGACCCGCGACTCCGGGAGCTGCGATGACCAGATCATCATTCCCTGAGCCGAACCCATCATCGTTCCCTGAGCCGGTCGAAGGGCAAGCCACCCTTCAGGTCGCTGGCCTGACCGTGCACGCCGGCGGGACGCCGTTGATCAACGACGTCTCCTTCGAGATCGCCGCCGGCGAACGGGTCGGCCTGATCGGCGAGTCCGGCTCCGGGAAGTCGATCACCGCCCTGTCGATCATGAACCTGCTGCCGGACGAGTTGCGCGCGCAGGGATCGATCCGGCTGGCCGAGGTCGGGCCGGACCTGGTCGGGCTGCCGGAGCGCCGGGCCGCAGCCATTCGCGGCCAGGAGACCTCGATGGTGTTCCAGGAGCCGATGACCGCGCTGAACCCGGTGATGCGGGTCGGTGATCAGGTCGCCGAAGTGATGCTGCTGCACCGCACAGTCGCCTCGCGGGCGGCGGCCCGGGCCGCGACGATCGAACTGCTGCAGCAGGTGCGGCTGCCCGACCCGGCCTGGATCGGGCGGGCCTATCCGCACCAGCTGTCGGGCGGGATGCGGCAGCGGGTGATGCTGGCGATGGCGCTGGCCAACCGGCCGCAGCTGTTGATCTGCGACGAGCCGACCTCGGCCCTGGACGTCACCGTGCAGGCGGCGATGCTGGAGCTGATCGTCGCGCTGCAGGCCGAACGCGGCAACGCGCTGCTGTTCATCACCCACGACCTCGCGGTGGTCGCCCAGGTCTGCCCGCGAGTGCTGGTGATGTATCGCGGCGAGATCGTCGAGTCCGGTGCGACGGCCGAGGTGTTCGCCGCGCCGCAGCATCCGTACACGCAGGCTCTGCTGGCCGCCTCGACGCTGACCAACCATTCGTTCCCTGAGCCGACCCCATCCACGTTCCCTGAGCCTGTCGAAGGGCAGGCCACATCACAGCTGGAGGATTCGAGGAACATCAGGCCTAGCCCCCTTCGACCGGCTCAGGACGACGCTTCGACAGGCTCAGGGAACGAACATGCCGTCCCTCCCGTGGTCGCGGTCCGCAGGGTCAGCCGGGTGTTCCGGCGGCCGCGGCGGTCACTGCTCCGGCCGGGCGAAGAGATCCACGCGTTACACGAAGTCGATCTTGAGATCAACGCGGGCGACCGGTTCGGCATCGTCGGCGAGTCCGGGTCGGGCAAGTCGACGCTGCTCCGGCTGATCTCCGGGCTGGATCGGCCGACCGCGGGGTCGGTCGCGTTCGACGGCACCGAGATCACCGACCGGCCGGAGTCCCGGCTCGGCTTCCTGCGCCGGGACCTGCAGATCGTCTTCCAGGACCCGCAGGCCTCGCTCGATCCGCGGATGCGGGTCCGCGACATCATCGCCGAGCCGATGGTGTCGCTCGGCATCCCCGGCATCGACGCCCGGGTGGCCGAACTGCTGGACGCGGTCGGGCTGCCGCCGGATGCCGGGCGGCGGTTCCCGCATCAGTTCTCCGGCGGCCAACGGCAGCGGATCTCGATCGCCCGGGCGCTGTCGCCGCGGCCCCGGGTGCTGGTCGCCGACGAGCCGGTCAGCGCGCTCGACGTCACGGTGCGGGCGCAGATCCTGGATCTGCTGCTGGACCTGGTGCGGGACTACCGGCTGACGTTGATCTTCGTGTCGCACGATCTGTCCGTGGTGCGGTACCTGTGCGATAACGTCGCCGTGCTGCACGACGGAGAGATCGTGGAGCGCGGCACGACCGCTGAGGTGTACGCCGATCCACGGCACCCGTACACCCAAGAGCTGTTGGCGGCGGTGCCGACCCTGACTGTTGCGGGACAGGTTGAGGAGAAGCAGTGAGTGACTCGAGCAGGATCGAGGTCGACGCCGAGGGCGTGATCGCCTTCACCCAGGCGCTGGTCCGGATCCCCAGTGTGAACGACCCGGCGCACGGCCGGTCGGAACAGCCCGCGGCCGATCTGGTGGCCGAGACGATGCGCGGCTTCGGCTGGCAACCGGTGATCACCGAGCCGGCACCGGGTCGGCCGAACGTGGTCGCAGTGATCGACGGCGGCGGCGGACCGGGGCCGGTGTTGATGTTCGAGGGGCACACCGACGTCGTCACCGAGGGCACCCTCGCGGAGTGGAGCCAGGACCCGTTCGGCGGCAAGATCGTCGACGGGCGGCTGTACGGGCGCGGCGCCGCCGACATGAAGTCCGGGGTGGCCGCGATGATCTTCGGCGTCCGGGCGCTGCAACTGGCCGGGCCGTTCCCGGGGACGATCAAGGTCTGCGCCCTGGCCGACGAGGAGGGGATGATGATCGGCGTCCACCACTTCGTGGATTCCGGCCAGGCCGCCGACGTCGACGGCGCCATCGTCTGCGAGCCCGAGGCCGAGGAACTCTGCCCCAGCTCGAAGGGCGCGATCCGATTGCTGGTGGAGTTCGACGGCACGATGGCGCACGGCGCGATGCCCGAGCAGGGCCGCAATCCGTTGATCACCGCCGCCGAGTTCGTCCGCAGCCTGGCCGAGGTGCAGGACGCGCTGCAGGTCGACCCCGGTGCGCATCCACGGCTCGGCACCAGCTATCTCACGCCGACCGTGATCACCGGCGGTGACCTTGATCAGCTCAACGTGATCCCGGCCCGGGCCACGGTCGCGGTCGACATCCGGACCGTCCCCGGAGTCGATCATGGTCGGCTGATCGAGCGGCTGACCGGCCTGGCCGACCAGCTCGGCGCGAAGGCCGAGACCCCGGCGACGACCACCGTCCCGGTCGACCGGCCGCCGGTGGACACGCCGCTGGACGATCCGGTGGTGCTGGCCCTGGCCGCGGCGCACCTCGCGGTCACCGGCGCCGATCCGTTCTACGGCGGGGTTCCCGGCACCACCGACGGCACCATCCTCACCGCCAAGGGCGGCGTCCCGACCGTCGTCTACGGCCCGGGCGGCAAGTGGATCGCCCACCAGGCCGACGAATACGTCGAGGTCGACGACATCGTCCGCAAGACCCGGGTCTACGCCGAGGCCGCGCGCCGCTTCCTCAACCGCTGACCGCTGACCGCTGACCGCTGACCGCTGACCGCTGAGTTGATCAGAAGGTCCAGCGCGCCGGCAGGAAATGGCCGCCGGCCGGGAACGCGTACACCGCCGTCGGAGTGATCTTGTAGACCCGGTAGGGCGGACCGCCGGAGGTCGGGGCGCCGTAATCGGCGTCGAGTTCGTCGCCCGCCACCCGGGTCGGCCAGGAGTAGACGTCGTCGAACGCGGCCGAGGCCTGACGCAGGGCCTCCTCGTCGACCACCCGGGTCGCCACCCCATCGATCACCAGGTGCGCGCCGTCCTCATCGATGGCCAGCGAGCAGCGCCCGTCGCCGTCCAGGTTGCGGGTCTTCTGCGTGCCCTCCTTCGAGGCGGTGAACAACACCCCGTCCGACCAGGCAGCGAAGACGGGCCGGGTGTGCGGCGCCCCGTCGGGGCGGAGCGAGGTGAACCAGCGGAACCCACCCGTCCGCAGTCGCTGCTCCACGTCCGACCACTCGAACGGCTGGGCATCCTCGGTCACTCCGGTCCCCCGGCCGTCGGTCGAGAGCTCACGCTTCGTCGGTGTCTGCTGCGTCATCATCGTCTCCGTTTCTGCTTACCTTTCGAAAGCAGTATGAGCGTAGGCTAGACTGAACCTCGAATGCAACTACTTTGGAAAGTACATCAGATATGCCGGATCATCGATCTCAGTGTCCACTGAATCTCGCCGTGGAGATCCTCGGCGACCGCTGGTCGCTGCTGGTGCTGCGGGACATCATGTTCGCCGGCCGCCGGCACTACCGGGAACTGCTGCTGAACTCCGACGAGCACATCTCCACCAAGCTGCTCGCCGATCGGCTGCGATCGCTGACCGAGGCCGGTCTGCTGACCCGGGTGGCCGACCCGACCCATCGGCAGAAGGCGATCTACAGCCTCACCGAACGCTCGATCGGCCTGCTGCCGACGCTGGTCCAGCTCGGCGTCTGGAGCCACCGTGAGTTGTCGGCCAGCGACGAGCTCAGCCGTACGGCCGAGACCCTGGCCGCGGGCGGACCCGAGCTCCAGGAGTCCTTCATGGCCGACCTCCGCGAGAGCCACCTCACCCCGTAGCGGCCCACCCTCCTGAAGCCGACTTGTCAGAACTGAGGCTGGCTATAGCCAGCCTCAGTTCTGACAAGTCGGCGAAAAGGTGGGGAGGGTCAGGCGGGTGGGGTGTAGCGGCCGTCGACGGCGGTCCAGCCGCCGTCGACCATCAGGCAGCTGCCGGTGACGTAGCTCGACGCGTCGCCGGCCAGGAAGACCACGGCGCCGGCGATCTCGGACGGCTTGGCCCAGCGGCCGAGGGCACTCTTCTGCGCGTACGCATCCGACCACGCCTGGTCGGCCCGGATCTGGGCGGTGAGCGGGGTTTCGACGATGCCAGGGGCAATCGCGTTACAGCGGACGCCGCTCGGGCCGAACTCGGCCGCGGCCGTCCGGAGCAGCTGGATCAGCCCGGCCTTGGTCGCGGCGTAGACGCCCTGGCCTGGCTCGACCAGGGTGGCCCGGATCGAGCTGAAGCCGATGATGCTGCCGCGGCCCCGCTCGGCCATCAGGCCGCCGAAGGCGCGGACCAGCCGGAACGACGCCGCCAGGTTGAGCCCGATCACCCGGTCGAAGTCCTCGTCGGTGTAGTCGACGATGCGCTTGCGGACGTTGGTCGCCGCGGTGAAGACGAGGACGTCGACCGCCCCGAGCTCGCTCGCCGCGGCCCGGATCGCGTCGCCGTCCAGGACGTCCAGCGGATAGTCCTGTCCGCCGGCGAGCCGGGCGGTGTCCGCGGCGGCAGCGCCGTCGACGTCGGCCGCGATCACCTCCGCACCCTGCGCCGCCAGTGCCAACGCCGATTCGCGACCGATGCCGTTTCCGGCGCCGACCACCAGGGCGCGCCGCCCGTCCAGCCGGAACAGCCCTGCGTAATCGTCCATCCTCACTTCGGGGTCCCCGCGACGTTGTTCGGAGGAGCGAAGCGGGGGAGGACAACGTCGTTGGGTGCCTGCATGCGTCCGACCCTAGCGATCTCGGGTTCAGCCCGGGTCGCGCCACGCTCCGGTGCCATACCGTTGCCGACGATGAGTGATCACGAACCGATCCGGGTCTGCACCGTCGTCCTGCGCAACGACGCCGGCGCCGTGCTGACCGTGCGCAAGCGCGGCACGACCCGGTTCATGCTGCCCGGCGGCAAGCCCGAACCCGGCGAGACGGCGCGGCAGACCGCGGTCCGGGAATGTCAGGAGGAACTCGCCGTCCGGCTCGACCCGGCAGCGCTCCGGCCACTCGGACTGTTCCAGGACCGGGCCGCGAACGAGCCCGAGCGCACGGTGTGGTCGACAGTCTTCACCCATCCACCGGTGATCATCGGTGCTCCGGCGGCCGAGCTCGAGGAGCTCCGCTGGCTTGACCTCGGTGCCGACCCGCTGCCCGACGACCTGGCCCCACTCCTGGCCTGCCAGATCGTGCCGGCGCTGCGCCGCCGATGATCTTCGCTGATTGTGGTCGATCGAGCCCGCTGACGGTGCCGAAGTGACCACAATGGTGCTCCGGCGGGCGATCGGGGATCAGCATGGCGAAGGCAGGCAGGCAGGTCAGGGGGTGCGGGTTCCGCCGCGCTGGTTCGTCCGGTCGGCCTGGGTGATCAACCGGGCCCTGTTCCGCCTCACGGGCGGCCGGATCGGGCTGTGGCGGCCGAAGCCGGGTGGTTGGGGTGCCCTGCGGTTGACCACCACCGGCCGCCGCTCCGGGCAGGCCCGGAGCGTGATCCTCGGCTAACTCGAGGAGGGTCCGGATCTCATCCTGCTGGCCGTGAGCGGCTGGGGCGAGGGCGAGCCGGCCTGGTGGATCAAGCCGCGAACGAAGTCCGGCCCGGAGCGATGATCGCTCCGGGCCGGACGAAAGCTGTCAGTAGCGGTAGTGGTCCGGCTTGTACGGGCCGGTCACCGGGATGCCGAGGTATTCGGCCTGCTTATCGGTCAGCTCGGTCAGCTGCACGCCGAGCGCGCCCAGGTGCAGCCGCGCGACGGCCTCGTCCAGGTGCTTCGGCAGCACGTAGACGCCGACCGGATACTGCTCCGGCTTGGTGAACAGTTCGATCTGGGCCAGCACCTGGTTGGTGAACGAGTTGCTCATCACGAAGCTCGGGTGCCCGGTGGCGTTGCCGAGGTTCATCAGCCGGCCCTCGCTGAGCACGATGATCGTGTGCGCCTGGTCCGTACCGGACTCGAAGACCCACTCGTCGACCTGCGGTTTGATGTTGACCCGCTCGACGCCGGCGATCTTGGTCAGGCCGGCCATGTCGATCTCGTTGTCGAAGTGGCCGATGTTGGCGACGATCGCCTGGTGCTTCATCCGGCTCATCTGATCGGCCGTGATCACGTTGAAGCAGCCGGTCGCGGTGACGTAGATGTCGGCGATCGGCAGCGCCTCTTCGAGGGTGGTGACCTGGTAGCCGTCCATCGCCGCCTGCAGCGCGCAGATCGGGTCGACCTCGGTGATGATCACCCGGGCGCCCTGGCCCCGCAGGGATTCGGCGCAGCCCTTGCCGACATCGCCGTAGCCGCAGACGACCGCGACCTTGCCGCCGATCAGCACGTCGGTGGCCCGGTTCAGGCCGTCCACCAGCGAGTGCCGGCAGCCGTACTTGTTGTCGAACTTCGACTTGGTCACCGAGTCGTTGACGTTGATCGCCGGGAACAGCAGCGACTCGGACCTGGCCATCTCGTACAACCGGTGCACGCCGGTCGTGGTCTCCTCGGTGACGCCCTTGATCGCGTTGGCCAGCTCGGTCCAGTTGCGACCGGCGTCGATCGAGGCCTTCAGCACGGAGAGGATGACGTGCAGCTCCTCCGGGTCGTCGGCCCCCGGCTCGGGCACCTCACCGGACTTGCTGTATTCGACGCCCTTGTGCACCAGCAGCGTCGCGTCACCACCGTCGTCCAAGATCATGTTGGCGTGCTTGCCCTCCGGCCAGGTGAGGATCTGCTCAGTGCACCACCAGTACTCCTCCAGCGTCTCGCCCTTCCAGGCGAACACCGGAACCCCCTTGGGGTCGTCGACCGTGCCGTCCGGCCCGACGACGACCGCGGCGGCCGCGTGGTCCTGGGTGGAGAAGATGTTGCAGCTGGCCCAGCGGACCTCGGCGCCGAGCGCGACCAGGGTCTCGATCAACACGGCGGTCTGGATCGTCATGTGCAGTGAACCGGCGATCAACGCACCGGCCAACGGCTTACTGCTGCCATGCTGTTCCCGCATCGCCATCAGGCCCGGCATCTCGTGCTCGGCAAGCCTGATTTCCTTACGACCGAATTCGGCGAGGCCGAGATCTGCTACGCGAAAGTCCATGCCGGCCACACTAGTGCGCCGCTGCCCCGTAGGGAAAAGGACTCGTGATCATGTCGCCGACCGATTCGATCCCACCAGATCCGGCCGCCGTCCGGCGGCCTTTCCTCGTTCACAGCGCAACTCGGATACTTGCTCACACTTGAGTAATCACGTATGAGTAGCTGGTGACCCCAGCGAGACTCTTCGTGCTCGGCGAGCTGGCCCGCCGCGGCCCCATGCATGGCCACCTGATTCGGCGCACGGCGCAGCTGGACCATGTCGATCGATGGACCACCGTCAGACCTGGGTCGCTGTACGGCGCGCTGCAGCGGATGGAGTCCGAGGGACCTGCAACCTGGTCGCGCCAGAGCAGGTCAGCAGCCGGGAGTTCGCCGGCACCCTGGCCAGGATCGCCGGGACCGGCCGACCACGAAGTTCGCCGGCCCTGATGGCTCGCCTCTTCGTCGGTGCCGGCGCCGACATCCTGCTGGGTGGCCGCCGGGTGACTCCTGCCCGACTGCTCGAGTCAGGCTTCGAGTTCGCTCACCCCAACCTGACGAGCGCCCTCCGGGAGTGCTTCCGTGGAAGTGAATCACCGGCCTAGCTTCACAAGGGTCCATCATCAATCGCTCGAGGCGTTGCACTATCGCTCGATTGCCGCCGCGCCGTACAGGAAAAGGTTCGTGATCGAGTCGCCGACCGACTCGATCCCGGCCTCGCCGGCCATCACCCGGCCCAGCCCCCGCTCCAGCAGCGCGGCGAGCGCGTCCAGCAACGCGTCCGCGCCAAGCTCCGAACGGAGCGTGCCGTCGGCGAGGCCGCGGTCGATCAGCGCCCGGACGGGCTGCTGGACCTGCCGCTCGAGCTCGTCCCGATCGCACAATCCGCTCTTGTCGATGGTCGCCAGCGCGGCGTATTTGGCACCGGCGGTCAGGAAGGCTCGGGCCAGCCGGCCGAGGGCGACATCGACGGGCACCTGGTCGAGCGCGGCCGCCTCCAGCCGGGCGCTCAGATCATCCGCCGCGGCGCTGATCAGGCCGGACAGCAGGGCGTCTCGATTCGGAAAGTAGCGGTAGAGCGTGGCCCGGCCGACCCCTGCGGTCGCGGCGATCTCGCTCATGCTGGCGGCGAGGCCCCGGTCCGTCAGGACGGTCGCGGCGGCGTCCAGAATGCCCGCCGCGATCCGATCCTGTAGAGCCTGCTGTCGTGCCATGCCCAGACCTTACAGTCCCGTCTTGAACCTTGCCACAATCGTCCTATAGTGAGACACAGCTGTCTCATCAGAGAGGTACGACATGATCACTGCCACCCGCAGCCTGGGCCGCACCGACATCAAGATCACCCCGATCGGACTCGGCTGCATGCAGTTCGCCGGCACCGGCTTGGTCGCCCGCTGGTTCTATCCACCACTGGAGCAGCCGACCGTGACCAAGATCGTCGAGGCCGCCGTTCGGGGCGGCATCGACTGGTTCGACACCGCGGAGATGTACGGCCGCGGGCGGTCCGAACGGGCCCTGACCACAGCACTGGGCGAGCTCGAGGTCGCGCCGGGCGGTGTCCGAATCGCCACCAAGTGGGCGCCGGCGCTGCGGACGGCGCACAGCATCACGCGCACGATCGACGATCGACTGGCGGCGCTGCAGGGCTATCCGATCGACCTGCACCAGATCCACCTGCCGCACGGCAGCCTCTCCTCGCTCACCGCGCAGCTCAGGGCCATGGCCCGGCTGGCCCACCAGCACAAGATCACCGCAATCGGGGTGAGCAACTTCTCCGCCCGGCAGCTCGAGCTGGCGCACCGAGTCCTTGCCGAGCAGGGCCTTACCCTGGCCTCGAACCAGGTGCAGATCAGCCTGCTGCATCGGGCCGTTGAACGAAACGGTGTGCTCGACCTGGCCCGTCGGCTCGGCATCACCCTGATCGCGTATTCCCCACTCCGATCCGGCCTGCTCACCGGCCGCTTCCATGATGCTGCTGCCCGGTCGGAGCTGCTCTGGTTCCGGCGTCGCGCCGGCGGGTTCGACGACACGGCGCTGCGCCGCACCGGGCCGCTGATCGAGGAGTTGCGGGCGATCGGCCAGACCCACGGTGTCACCGTCAGCCAGGTCGCCCTGGCCTGGTTGATCACGTTCTACGGCGAAACGGTGGTGGCGATCCCCGGGGCGTCGAAACCGAGCCAGGCGACCGAGGCCGCGGCGGCGATGGACCTGACGCTGTCCGACGCGGAACTACGCCGGCTTGATCAACTCTCCCGGGCGGCCGGCGGCTGAGCCGGCGCGGCCAGCCGGCGCAGGGCCAGCTCGTAGCCAGCGATGCCGAGGCCGGCGATCACCCCGGTCGCGTAGGGCGTGACGACCGAGTGCCGGCGGAAGTCCTCCCGGGCGTGCACATTGGACAGGTGCACCTCGATCAGGTCGGCTGTCCGTTGCGCCACCGCGTCGGCCACCGCGATCGAGTAGTGGGTCCAGGCGGCCGGGTTCAGCACCACCGGGATCGAACCGTCGGCGGCCTCGTGCAGCCAGCCGACCATGTCTCCCTCGTGATCGGTCTGCCGCACCTCGACCTCGACCCCCAGCTCGACCCCGAAGGCGATCAGCCGCTCGGTGAGTTGATCATGGGTCGTCGACCCGTACACCTCGGGCTGGCGCTGGCCCAGCCGGCCGAGGTTCGGGCCGTTCAAGATCAGGATCTTGGTCACAGCGGGGCTCGATTCAGTGGGCCGGCGCGGCCGGGCGCTCGGGACGGTCCTGCGGCTGATAGTCCGTCTGATAGATGTCGGGCTCGAGATACAGCGCGGTGACCATCGGATCGGCCTCCCGGATCGCCGTCTCGGCCCGGTTGATCGTCTCCGCGACATCGCCCGCCGAATCCGATCGGCCGACCGCGATCTTGGCCGCCACCAGCACTTCCTCCGGCCCGAGGTGCAGCGTCTTCATGTGGATGATCCGGTCCACCCCGTCGGTGCCGGTCAGCGCGGCCTCGATCTTCTTGATCGACTCCGGCGTCGCCGACTCGCCGATCAACAGACTCTTGGTCTCGAACGCCAGGGTGACGGCGACCGTCACCAGCAGCAGGCCGATCATGGCGGTACCGATCACGTCGAAGTAGCCGTTCTGGGTGATCACGGTCAGGCTGACGCCGGCCAGGGCGAAGATCAGGCCGACCAGCGCGGCCAGATCCTCCAGCAGGATCACCGGCAGCTCCGGCGACTTGGCCGAACGGATGAACCGCCCCCAGCTCTGCCGACCCTTGGACTTGTTCGACTCCATGATCGCGGTCCGGAACGACAGCGACTCGGCGATGATCGCGGCGACCAAGATCACGATCGGCACCCACCAGAAGCCGCCCTCCAACATCTCGTTGGGGTGGCCGGCGTGCACTTCCTCGTACTTGTGGTAGGCCTCGTAGAGGGCGAACAGCCCGCCGACGCTGAACAACACGATCGCGACGATGAAGGCGAAGACGTAGCGCTCCCGGCCGAACCCGAACGGGTGCTCCGGCGTCGCCTCCCGCTGGGCCCGGCGACCGCCGACCAGCAGCAGGGCCTGGTTGCCGGCGTCGGCGACCGAGTGGATCGCCTCGGCCAGCATCGACGAAGACTGGGTCAGCGCCCAGCCGCCGAACTTGCACAGGGCGATGAACGAGTTCGCCACCAGGGCCGCGACAACGGCCTTCGTTCCACCTTCAGCGCTCACGCGGGCATATCTTGCCATCACCGGCCGACTTGTCAGAACACAGGCCGGCTCTGGCCGGCGTCAGTTCTGACAAGCCGCAGTCCCAACTGGTTGGGGCCTGTCCCTGGCTGGAAGATAGAGCGGCGATCGCATCTCCGAATCAACTGGCGCAGTGGCACCTATATTTCGAACTGTCGGCATCAGTCCTCGTGGTAGCGGCCGAGGCCGACGGCCAGGTAGACCGCGGCGAACATCCCGGTCTGCAGCAGCGTGACGTAGCGCTCCACGTCGGAGCCGCCGCGATGGCCGATGGTGCAGGTCCGGACGTCGTTGCGTTCGGCGGCCGACAGCAGCCCGTTGTGCGCCGCCCTGATCAAGGGATCGGTGTCCCCGTCGTCCAGGATCAGCAGGCCCGGCCGGCGGTCCTGGGGCAGCACGTCGGTGAACGGATCCGCGAACGGGTCCCGGGCCGCCGCACCGTCCAGGATCGGCAACAACTCCCCCGCGTCGGCGGCCAGTGCGGCCCGGCCGGTGCCGGCCCGCAGCGCCTCGGCCACCCGCCGGGAGGCGCGGGCCGCGAGCACCGAACCGCCCCAGACCAGCGGATGGGCGTCGGCCAGCCCGAGGGCCAGGTCCTTGGCCGGGTTCTCCGCCAGATCCCGGTACGGCGAGCACTCCTCCGAGATCAGGTCCATCGCGTCGGCGACCAGGTCCGGCCGCACCTGCGGGCCGAGCTGGGCCAGGTGCAGCGCGTCCAGCACGACGATCGCCGCGGCCAGCGGATCGGCCGTCGTTGTCGGCAGCAGCGTGGTCGACCGGGAACTGGTGTGGTCGGCCACCGCCGAGGACTCGGGGCAGGCCACCAGTGACATGCTGCCGCGCCGGGTCGCCTCGGCGACGGTCACGATCAGGCCCTGTTCGGCGCCGTCGCTGGCCATCGCGATCACCAGGTCCAGCGCGCCGACCCAGCCCGGCAGGCCGTGATGCGGCCAGGCGACGAACGGCACCGGGCAGACCGGCTCCAGCATGGCGCGGATGAAGCGGGCCTCGGATCCGACCGCGACCACCGCGCGGGGCCGCGGGATGTCCATCAGGTCTCGCTTGGGCCCTTCGGCCAATTCGGTCTCCCGGCGCAGCCGGGCGCCGGCCTCGGCCAGCCGGCGGAGCACCTGGTCGGCCCCGATCAGGGCCCGCTTGTCGTCCAGCCAGGCATCGTCGAAGACGGTCATTGCGGCCACCTACTGGGCGTCCGGGCGGCGGGCCTCGTCGATCAGCAGGATCGGGATCCGATCGCGGACCGGGTAGGCCAGCCCGCAATCCGGAGCGACGCAGGTCAGCTCGTCCCGATCATGATCAACGGCCAGCGACCCGTGACAACTCGGGCAGGACAGGATCTCCAGCATCTCCGCCGCCAACTCAACAGCCATCCCAACCCACTCCCATCGACCGAACGATTCCGCACCCGCAACCGTACTCACCCATCGCCGACTTGTCAGAACTGAGTAGCCCTATGAAGCAACCCACTTCTGACAAGTCGGCGCAGGAAGGGGGCTCAGGAGCGGATGAGCTTCAGGGCCTCGTCGCGGATGGCGATCATGGTGGGCTCGTCGGCGGCCTCGACGTTGAGCCGGAGCAGCGGCTCGGTGTTCGACGGGCGGACGTTGAACCACCAGTCGGCGGCGGCGATGGTGAGACCGTCCACCGTCAGCGGCTCGCCGCGGCCCTCGAAGGCCCGGGCCAGCCGGTCCATGATCAACTTCGGGTCCGCGACGGTGCTGTTGATCTCGCCGGACTCGACGTAGGTGCAGAACTCCTCGACCAGCGCGGACAGCGGGGTTGCGGATCGGCCGGCCATGGCGAGCACGTGCAGCGCGGCCAGCATCCCCGTGTCGGCGCCCCAGAACTCCCGGAAGTAGTAGTGCGCCGAATGCTCGCCGCCGAAGATCGCATCGTGCTCGGCCATCGCGGCCTTGACGAAGGTGTGCCCGACCCGGGTGATCACCACCTGGCCGCCGCGGGCCCGGACCAGCTCCGGCACGGCCCGGGAGGTGATCGTGTTGCAGACGATGGTGCCGCCCGGCTCCCGGGACAACTCCTGGCCGGCGATCATCGCGGTGATCACCGACGGACTGACCACGGCACCGGTCTCGTCGATCAGGAAACACCGGTCGGCATCGCCGTCGAAGACCAGGCCGAGGTCGGCCCCGTGCTCGCGGACCGCAGCTTGGGCGTCGACCAGGTTCTCCGGCTCGAGCGGGTTGGGCGGATGGTTCGGAAACGTCCCGTCCGGATCGGTGTAGAGCCCGATCAGGTCGAGGTCGAGCGGGCCGAGCACCGCGGGCAGGGTGTGCCCGGCCATCCCGTTGCCGGCGTCGGCGACCACCCGGAGCCGCCGGATCCCGGTCAGGTCGACCAGCGAGTGCAGGTAGGCCGCATAGTCGGGCAGCAGGTCGCGCTGGGAGATCGTGCCGCGCCGACCGCCGGCCGGTGGCTCGGCCGGCACGGTCGCGCCGGCCCCGGGCAGCACCCGCTCGGCCAACGCCAGCAGGTCGCCCGCCGCGACCGGCAGCGCGCCGGCCCGGCAGAACTTGATCCCGTTGTCCGGCGCCGGATTGTGGCTGGCGGTGAACATCGCGCCGGGCAGTCCCAGCGCCCCGGAGGCGTACCAGAGCTGGTCGGTGCTGGCCAGCCCGATGTCGATCACGTCGACCCCGCGGCCGGCGACGCCTTCGGCGAACGCGGCGGCCATTTCGGGGCTGGTGATCCGCATGTCCCGGCCGAGCACCAGCGAGTCGACGCCTGGTCGCAGCCCGCTGACGTCGACCCAGGCCGCTCCGATCGCCCGCGCGCCGTCGCTGTCCCAGTCCGGCTCCGGCAGGGCGGCGCGGCCCCGGATGTCGTTGGCCTTGAAGATTCCCGGTGTGATCATGGCTCGGCCATCCTAGTCAGACCTGGCGACGGTCGTTCCCGCCGAGTTGTCAGAACTGGTGCTCGCTAGAGCAAGCCTCAGTTCTGACAAGTCGGCTTTGGGTGAGGCGCCAATGGGATGCGCGGCAGCGGGTTACTGGTCGGGGTCGGCGAGGACGGTGAGGTGGCCGCGGCGGCCGAGCTCGACGACGCCGGAGGAGCGCTGTTGTTGATCATCACCGATAGCGGCCGGATCCTCGTAGCCGAGGCCGACCTCGCGGACCGCGTCGGCGAGGGCCAGCAGGTCGTCGGTGCTCTGCTCCGGCTCGTCCGGGATGGCCAGCCGGATGACTTCCCAGCCGCGCGGCGCGGACAGCGCTTCGGCATGGCGGGAACACAGGTCGTACCCGTGCGGATCGGCGCGCGTGGCCAACGGCCCGAGGACGGCGGTGGAGTCGAGATAGACGTAGGTCAAGGTGGCCACCGCCGTGCCGGAGCACCCCGATCGGGAGCAGCGCCTGGAGGTCACAGGAACTGACGCTACCCCTGCCGATCCCCGTTCCCCGGGATCGCCGCGCCGCCATGATCAATTAGCCGCCGTACCCCGGAGTCGGGGTCAGTCGTAGTCGCCGTCGCCCTCCGGGTCGAGCTCGTCCACGCTGCGGCCGGTGAGGGCGGCGAGCTGCTCGACCACGGTCCGGTAGACCAGGATCCGCAGGCCCTGCCGGGTGGCCGCCCGATGCTCCAGTGGCCGTCGGTAGACGACGACCTGGCTGAGCCGGTCGGCGTCGCCGGAGACCGCGGCCGCGAGCGGCACCTCGGAGCCGGTCCAGGCCTGCTCCAGATACGGCACATCCTCGATCCCGAAGGTGATCCCGACCAGGGCGTCCGGGCAGTTCCGGCCGATTCGCTCGACCGCCTCGTCGACCGCATCGGCGAAGAAGTCGGCCTTGTTCGGCGACCGGAACGGCCTCGCCGGGTGGCGACTGAAACTG
Source organism: uncultured Actinomycetota bacterium (assembly GCA_963746025.1). Classification (GTDB taxonomy): domain Bacteria; phylum Actinomycetota; class Actinomycetes; order Propionibacteriales; family Propionibacteriaceae; genus Microlunatus. The sequence goes on along the minus strand of CAVUZU010000002.1, from coordinate 488,616 downwards.
TTCGGCAGGGCCAGCGGGCCACGCAGGCCGCGCTGATGCCGATCCCGACGGCTGGACACAAGGCTCAACCCTACGTCCGCGCCACCCGGGACCCGCGACGACCGGCCGCGGCCCGCCCGCTCCCTGTTCAGCGCAGCGAGGCTGGTCGCTCAGCGCGCCGCCCACGGGTCGTAGCTGGCCGGCTTGATCCGATCGGCGACATCCGGCGAGGACACGGCGAACGCGGTGATCCCGGCGACGTCGGAGTTCCCGGTGGCGCGCTGTACCAGCCCGGCGTAGACACCGGCGTTGTCCGGTGCCCGGATCACCAGGTAGGCGGGCAGCGGGGAGGTGATCGACCGGCTGACCGTACTCGAGGCCGCGATGCTGATCTTCTCGGTCCGCACCTCGACGCCGGCCAGACTGACCACCTCGACGGTGACCTCGACCGGGTCGGCGCCGACATGGCTGAGCACCAGCCGGCTCTCCAGCCCGGACTCGCCGATGAACGGCAGCACGCCGACCTGGCGCAGCGGTGCCGCGGCGGCCTGGATGGCGAAGTCGGGCACCACCTTGTCGCCGCCCTCGTCCTCGCTCGGGGCGTCGGACCGGAGGGCTCCGGTGACCGGCTGCTCGCTGGTCAGCTTGATCGCCGCGGCCTGCTCCACCAATCCGGGGCCGAGCTCGACCAGGGCCGTACTCTCCGCCGGCACGTCGAGCTGATCGCCGCCGGCCGGGACGAACTCGCCCTGCTGGCCCAGCGCGGCGATCTTCACGGCGGTCGGCTGCCGGCCCGGATTGACCACGGCCAACTGCCGCGCGCCGGCTCCGTCCGGCACGCCGGGAATGATCAGCTCGGTGCCCGGCGCCGCCGATTCCGGATGCCAGTCGGCGCCGCGCGCGTCGTCGCCCTTGGTCCGGTAGTCGCGGGCCATGGCGGCGACCCGGCCGCGGGACGCGACCACCTCGACGGTCAGCGGACCGTTGAAGTTGATCATGGAATCGACGCCGACCACCCGGGACTGCCGGCCGGCGACCTCGATCCCCGGACCGCCCGGCACCGGGACGATGCCCTCGGCGCCGAAGAACCGCAGGTCGACCTGGGCCGGGGTGTCGTCGGGATTGGTAATCACCAGTTCGGTCCGCAACGCCGGCCGGGCCCCGATGCCGACGAAGAGGTGGCTGTTGCCCGGTTTGCTGCAGGTCGCGCCGAGCAGGCCGGCGTTGGCGCCGCCGCTCCCGTTGGTCAGGGTGGCCGCGCTGCTGGCGGTCGCCAGGCCGCGTTCGCCGGTGACGATCAAGGTCGACTTCGGCGCCGACCGGATGATCCCCTTGCCGGCCTCACGGACCTGGAAGGCGGCCTTGTCGGAGCCGACCGGAGTCGCGGTGAGCAGGCCCGGCCGGTCCTCGGCCTGGTGGTTCGCCATCGCCTGCACCATCGAACGGACCTCGCCACCGCCGGGCGGGGCCGGGCAGACGACGTTGGTCCGGCCGATCACCGGATCCTGCGCCGGCGGCGGGTCGGCCACCGCAGGACGCATCAGTGTGCCGGCGCCGAGCAGCACGGCGATGCCCGCGACGACCGCCAGCACCCCCGCACCGCGCAGCCCGGCACCTTGCAGTCCGACACCGCGCAGGCCCGTCTTCGGTTCGGCCACCGGTCGCCAGCCCTCGTTGTCGGTCGACATCAGACCTCCCCCGCCCCGGCCGCGGCCCGCCGGGCCGACTTCGCCGGATCGCGCACCTCGGGCCGGCGGATCGCCGGTGCGGCGAGGATCGCCGCGACGGCCAGGGCCAGGCCCTGCAGCGCGAGCAGCCAGCTCGCCGTCGGCAGTTGATATTCCAGCCGGCCACCCTGTGGGGGCAGCACGAAGGCCTGTTGCCAGCCGCCGTCGGCCGCCGCCAGCGGGATGCCGTCGAGGGTCGCCCGCCAGCGCCAGTCGGAGGGCTCGCCGATCTCCAGTCGCCGGTCCGGCCCACCCGGCTCGATGGTGGTGGCGCCCGGCGGCACCGGGGTCCGGGTCTTCCCGTCGACGATCACCGCCCGGCTGACCGGCGGTTCGACCTGCCAGACGGTGCCGCGGAAGTTGCCGCTGGCCGCACCGAGGCCCGGAGTGTTCGCGATCAGCGCGAGTTCGGCCTCGTCGGCCCCGGTCACCCAGACGTAGCCGACGCCGAGCCGGCCGAGCTCCGGCGCCACATCGGCGTCGCCGGTGCCGGCCACCAACCGCATCACCAGATCGGTGGACTGGTTCCGGGCGTCGACCGAGCCGGCCAGGGCATAGCCGCGATCGGCGTCACCGAGCCGGGTCTGGTCCTCGTCCACCACCGAATAGCGCAGGTCCTCGCCACTGGCATCGATCGCCAGCACCCGGACCTGGGAGGCCGACGACATCGCGTTCAGCACGTACGGCGGTAACGCGTTCAACGGTTGTCGGCTGATCGGACCGGCCGCGCCGCCGACCATCCACCAGACGCCGGCGGTGACGGTCACCGCGCCGATCAGGACCCCGGCCAGCACCGACGCCGGCTGGATCCAGGAGAAGCTGCGGTCACCGAGTTCGCCGGCCCAGCCGTCCAGGCCGACGCCGGCCGCGAGCACCAGCGCCGCGAACCCGATCAGCAGATACACCCCCGACCACGGCCGCGCCTGGTCGCCGATCGGTGGCAGATTGACCACCATCCGGGAGACCACGATCGCCATCGCCAGCGCCAGCCCGCCGGTGGCCCAGGCCGAGATCACCGTGTACGACCGCGGCCGGCGACCGATGGCGACGATGGCGAGCAGCCAGATCAGGCCGAACACCAGCGCGCTCAGCCAGATCGGCGGCAGCCCGGCACCGGCCGGTCGGCCGATCAGCAGTTCCCAGACCCGGCTCGGGTCACTCACGCCGGTCAGCGCGGCGTCCGGGCCGACCAGCACCCGGCCCCAACTGGTGATCAGGCTGGGCCACCAGGGCGCCAGCACGACCAGCGGGACACCGAGCGCGATCAGGATCCGGCCCGCCTTGCGCGGCACCCGGCGCAGCACGATCGCACCGGCGACGCCGGCGATGATCGCGAACAGCAGCAGCGACGGCTCGAACGAGATCAGCACGACCAGCACCAGCCCGGCGCCCCAGCCGCCGCGCCAGGCCTCGGGGTTACGCGGCCGGCGCAGCACCAGCGCCCGGACCGCGAGCAGCAAAAGCGGCAGCACGGCCGCGACCACGGCCAGCCCGAGCCGGCCCTGATTGGTGCCACCGAACAGCACCGGCAGCAGCGCGTACGTGCCGGCGACCCAGATCCGCAGCCGGCGGTCGGCGATCATCGGCCGGACCGAGAAGAAGCAGGTCAGCAGGCAGATCGGCACGACACCGCAGAGCAGCAGCGTGACGAACCATTCCGGCTGGCCGAAGGTGATCGTCGAGCCGAGGGCGACCAGCGCCAGCCAGGGCGGGCTGGACTGGCTGGCGGCGCCGATGATCGGATCGATCGCGGCGGCCCAGGCGGCGGCCAGCGACTCCGGGGCCGGCAGCAGGGCCGGCGCCGAAAGCGAGCCGAGCCGGAGCAGGTCCCGGGCGGCGATCACGCTGCCGGCCAGAGTCACGGCCAGGGTGATCACGATCGGCGCCAGCCAGGGACTCTTCGACTTCTCGTCCCGGCCGGTGCTGACGAAGTCGTCCGCGGTCAGGTCGTCCAGCAGCGCCACCTCGCTGGCACCGGCGACGGACTGGTAGCGGTCGGCGACGGCGCCGCTGAGCGCCTCACCGGCAAGCCGGAAGCTGCTCCACCAGGGTGGCCGGAGTTCGCGGACGATGTCGCCGGCACCGGAGACCGGATCGATCGCGGCGACCCGGTGGCGCATCCGCCGGATCCGGCCGGGGTGCACGACGAACGAGCCGAGCGCCAGCAGTTCGTCCAGCGAGCGGCCGGGCGCTTTGCCGATCAGGTAGCCGATGGCGCGCAGGATGCAGCTCCAGGCGAGCCTGATCCAGGTCCAGATCACCTGTTGGCCCGGCGCGTGCGCGGTCACCACCAACATGCCGAGCAGTCGGTCGGTCTTGCCCGGCCGGCGGCCGGCGATGCCGCGGCCGCGCAGCCCGGCCCGGCCGACCTGGCGGTGCACCATCTCCGCGGCCGGGGTGGTGACCACCCGGTAGCCCTGCAGGTGCGCCCGCCAACCGAACTCGACGCCGTCCCGGAACACCGGCACCGCGGCGTCCAGGCCGCCCAGCTCGGACCAGGCGCTGGCCCGGACCAGCATGCCGCAACTGGACACGCCGAGCCGCGGTCGAGGTTCGTCGTGCTGTCCCTGGTCGATCTCACCGGGGTCGAGGCCGAGCTCGCGCCGGCCGGTGCCGGAGATGGAGACGCCGACCTCGCACAGCCGGCGGGTCGCCTGCCGGCGCTTCGGCAACAGCAGCTTCGGCCCGGTGATGTCGATCCCGGGCTCGGTCACCACGTGCGCCAGCAGTTGGTAGAGCGCGTCCGGCGCCGGCACCGCGTCGTCGTGCAGCAGCCAGTACCAGGGCTCGCGCTCGTCCTCTTCGCGGACGTAGAACAGCCGGGTCTCGGCGGCCTCGTTGATTGCGGCCGCGTCGTCGGCCAGGGCCTTCGCGACGGCTTCGCCGAAGCCGCCGTGGCTGTGGTCAGGCCGATCGGACGCCGCTCGGTTGCCCTGATAGACCGCGTCCAGGATGCCGCGGGTCATCGCGTCGTGCAGCAGATCGAGGGTGGCGTCGGTGGACCCGTTGTCGATCGCGATCAGCCGGGCCGGCCGTACCGTCAGGTGAGACAGACCGGTCAGCGTCGCGGCCAGCCAGCGCTCGGCGTCGAAGGTGACCAGCACCGCGGTGACCTCACAGCGCGAGACGTCGACCGGGCGGCTGTAGTCATCCTCCGCCCGGGCCCAGGCCCAGGGATCGACCTCGCCGTCGTCGCCGATGGTGATCGCGGACAGCTGGGCGGTGTCGATCAGCGGGTCGAGGTCGTACGCCGCCGTCGGGGGGCCGAGACTGCGCCGAGGTTCGAGAGCATCGTCGGGCACGATATCTCTGGCCATAGGGATTGCTGGAACCTTTGCAAGTCGTGTCAACTCCCGCAGACCCGCTGATCCAACGAGCAACCGATTCGGCCGGTTCCTCGCCGGCCGTCGCACGGGTCGGGGGGAGGGTGAACTGCGGTCCCTGATCGTTCACCGGGAGCGGCACTCGGCCGGGGCCGGGTGCCGTCGCGGCAAACAAACAAGGGCGCCCTGATGGGCGCCCCATACTCTATGCGACCTTGTGCCGACACTCCATCCGAGCGGACGTGGGAGTGCCGGCTCCGGCGCAGGACACTGGCCCGGGCCGGAGCCCGGACCGGTTCAGACGGCGCGCTTCTTCAGCTTCCGGCGTTCCCGCTCGCTCAGGCCGCCCCAGATGCCGAACCGCTCGTCGTTGGACAAGGCGTATTCCAGGCACTCGGTCCGCACCTCGCAGGACAGGCAGACCTTCTTTGCCTCCCGCGTCGATCCGCCCTTCTCCGGGAAGAATGCCTCGGGATCGGTCTGGGCACACAGTGAGCGTTCTTGCCAGCTCAGGGTGCCGAACTCATCGAACTCTGCCTCTTCGTGCATCAGCTGCGCCTCCTCGACCCGAATCCTGTTTTCGCCCGATGCCCGCATCCCTCCGGCTCGCGAAGCCGGTAGGAGACGATCAGGTGTTGTGCGACGACGGGGATGGGGAGTTTCCCATCGGCGAACAACATATGTGAAATTACATGCCTGTCAATACCGAGAAGTCAAGTGCTGACCTGATAATGCGCACTGCCGGGTGGTGCGGGCGGGCATGCCACGATGGCCCCCGCGACCCCCGTTCAGCTCGGTCGATCCCACCAGTTCGGTTGTGACTGGCGCGAATCGGATCCGCTCGGTTGATCACCCGGCTGCCCCGGTTGCTGCGCCGGACCGGGTTGGTTCGGGCCGGCAGAGTTCGGCTGCTGCTGGCCCTGGTGTTGCTGGCCCTGGTGTTGCTGGCCCTGGTGTTGCTGGCCCTGGTGTTGCTGGCCCTGGTGTTGCTGGCCCTGGTGTTGCTGGCCCTGGTCCGGTTGCACCTGGCCGCGATACTCGATCGGATCGGTGGGCTCGTTCGCCGCCGGGTTCTGCTGCAGCGGTTGGTAGCCGCCGGGACCCTGCTGGCCGACCGGGCCGGTGTGCTCGTACGCGCTCGGTCCGGAACCTGGCTGCTGCTGGCCGTCCGCGCCGGCCGGGGTGCCCGGCCCCGGCTGACCCGGACCCTGCTGTCCCCCGGCCCCCTGCGGGCCGCCAGGCCCCTGCTGGGGCCCCGGACCCGGTTGCCCGACCGGGCCGGTGTGCTCGTAGCCGCTCGAGGCCGACCCGGCCGGAGCCGAGCCCGGCTGCGACCAGCCACCCGGTGACCCGTGTTGATCATGCTGGCCGGGATGCGCGGGCTGGGTCGGCGCATACGGCCGGTTCGGCGAGTGCTGCGGCTGCCAGGTGCCGCCCGGACTCACGGGCTGCTGAGCCTGTTGCGGGCCCTGTTGTGCCGGCTGTTGCGGCGGTTGTGGCGGGGCCGACTGCGGCGCCGAGGGCTGCGTCCCGGGCGGCGGCGCCGGCGACCAGCCCCCGCCGCCCCAGCCCTGCTGGCCCGGACCACCCTGCTGTCCTGGACCACCCTGCTGTCCTGGACCACCCTGCGGGCCCGGCTGTCCCGGGAAACCCGGCTGACCCGGACCGCCCTGCGGCCCGGGGCCGCCCTGCTGTCCGTACCCGCTCTGCTGCGGGTAGCCCTGGTGGTAGCCCTGCGGGCCCGGCGGCAGTGCCGGTTGCGCCATCGGTCGCGGCGCCGGCGCCGGCAGGGTCTGGAAGATCCGCCACAGGACCAGCACCAGCAGAGCCGGGATGACCAGGATGGTCAGGTCGACGAAGAAGCCGAGCACCTTGTTGCTGCTCGGACCGGCCAGCCCGAGGACGACGTAGAGGAATCCGAACAGGATCCCGACGCCGAGCACGATCAGCGAGATCAGCGTCAGCAGCCGGGCGTTCTGGGTCCGGTCCTTGGCGCACCAGGCGACGGCCGCCACCAGGACGATCGACAGCAGCGGGTCGACCGTACTGGTCCCGATCACCGCCGCACCGTAGAAGAAGTCGACGCCCTCGCCAAGGTCATAGAAGAACACCCCGAGCAGCTGGGCCAGCAGGCGCACCGCCGCGGCCCCGAGCAGGATGAACACCAACAGCTCTCGATACCGCTTCAGCTCATCGAGCATGGTCTCCCTACCTCGCATGAGGATCTCCGGCTCGGAGATCCCGATCGCCTATGGGCCCCGAGCCCGGCACCGGCACCCGAGCGGGGTCCCGTCGCCTTGATGGTCCCGTACCTTAGCGGCTCCCGGCCCGCCACCTCACACTGAATCGGTGCAACCCGCCGAATCCGTTACGGGTGCGCGGATGCGGGCGGCCGGCACCCCGGTTGGCCGGACGGATCGCCGTGCCCCAGACTGATCCGGTGGAGATCGCAGTCCTGGCCGGCGGGGTCGGCGGGTCCAAGTTCACCGCCGGCGTCCGGCACGCCTATCCCGACGCCGGCCTGTCCGTGATCGTCAACACCGCCGACGACATCACTTTGCACGGGCTGCGGGTCTGCCCGGACCTGGACACGATGATGTACACCCTCGGCGGCGGCAACGACACCCAGCGCGGCTGGGGGCGGGCCGAGGAGACCTGGCGGATCAAGGACGAACTGGCCCGGTACGGCGTCGAGCCGTCCTGGTTCGGCCTCGGTGATCTCGATCTGGCCACCCATCTGGTCCGCAGCCAACTGCTGGACGCCGGATATCCGCTGTCCCAGGTGACGGCCGCCTTGTGCAGTCGCTGGCTGGCCGACGATCCGGGGCTGCGGCTGCTGCCGATGACCGACGACCGGGTCGAGACGCACATCGTGATCGCCGACCCGGAGTCGCCGTCGGGGCGGCGAGCGGTGCACTTCCAGGAATACTGGGTCCGGCTGCACGCCGAGCCGGAGGCGCTGGACATGGTCCGGGTCGGCCTGGACGACGCCGGCCCGGCCGAGGGCGTGCTGGCCGCGCTCGAGGCGGCCGACCTGATCTTGATCGCGCCGAGCAATCCGGTGGTGTCGATCGGCCCGATCCTGGCCGTGCCGGGGATCGCCGCGGCGATCCGCTCCGCGCCGGCGCCGGTGCTCGGGTTCGCCGGCATCCTCGACGGCGCCCCGGTGCTCGGCATGGCACACCGGCTGCTGCCGATGATCCGCGTCGAGGTCAGCGCGGCCGCGGTCGGCCTGCACTACGGCACCCGGACGGCCGACGGGGTGCTCGACCTGTGGGTGATGGACGACGCCGACGCCGGCTCGGCCGACCGGGTCCGCGACGGCGGGCTGGGCGTGATCACCACCGATCTGATCATGAACGATCCGGCGGCCACCGCCCGGTTCGTCAAGAAGGCCGCCGCCGAGGTCGGCCTGGCATGATCACGATCTTCGCTCCGGCCGGGATCGGCGAGGTCGGCGCCGGGACCGAGCTGGCCGAGTCGATCATCGCGGCCGTCGCCGCCGACGACTGGGGACCGCTGGCCGACGGTGACATCGTCGTCGTCACGTCCAAGATCGTCAGCAAGGCCGAGGGCCGGACGGTCCGGGCCGACGACCGGCAGGCGGCGATCACCGCCGAGTCGGTCGGCACCGTGGCCCGGCGCGGCGAGTCGCGGATCGTGCACACCCGCGGCGGCCTGACCATGGCTGCGGCCGGCGTCGACAACTCCAACGTCGACCCGGGCACGGTGTTGCTGCTGCCGGTCGACCCGGACGCCAGCGCCGAACGGCTGCTCGCCGGCCTGACCGCGCGGACCGGCCGCCGGCTCGGCGTGATCATCTCCGACACCTCCGGCCGGGCCTGGCGGATCGGCCAGACCGACATCGCGATCGGCGCGGCCGGGGTGCGGGTGATCGACTCCTACGCCGGCCGGACCGACCCGTACGGCAACGACCTCAAGGTCAGCGCGGCGGCGATCGCCGACGAACTCGCCGCGGCCGCCGACCTGGCCAAGGAGAAGCTGACCGGGCGACCGGTCGCCGTCGTCCGGGGTCTGAGCCGGCACGTCGTCGACCCCGGCCCGGACGTCCTCCCGGCCCGTGAGCTGAATCGCGCGCCGGGCGAGGACTTCTTCCGGCTCGGGGCGCGCGAGGCGACGATCCTCGCGGTACTCACCGCCATCGGCCAGGCCGACCGCTATGAAACCGTGCTGGTGCACCACGACCCGAAGGCCATGATCGACGACGTGGTCACCGGCGCGGCCCTCGACGGCACCCCGCTGTCCGCCGAGAGCATCGAACTCCTGCGCCGGGTGCTGACCGTGCACGCCGATCTCGGCGCCGTGCTGCCGAAGGTCGAACCGCTCGACACCGAACAACCCTGAGCGCAACCCCTGCCGAAGGTCCTGCCGCCCCGCCTCCTACTCCGGCCCTGATCATTTCTCTACCTGTGGCGACTTCCGCACCCTGTCCACACTGTCGGCGGGAGTTCCTAGGCTGACCGGATGACGGAACCACTGCTCCGGATGGTCGACGCCGTGACCGTCGCCGTCCCCGATCTGGACACCGGGCTGGAGTTCTATGCCGGTCGGCTCGGCCACGAGCTGATCTGGCGCAACGACGAGCTGGGCCAGGCCGGGCTGCGCCTCCCGGACGCCGAGACCGAGCTCGTGCTGTCCACCGGGCTGGGCTATGCACCGAACTGGCTGGTCCGGTCGGCCGACGAGGCGGCGGCGGCGATCGTTACCGCGGGCGGCCGGATGATCAGCCCGCCGGCGGACATCCCGGTCGGCCGGGTGGCCGTGGTCAAGGACCCGTTCGGCAATCCGCTGCTCTTGGTCGACCTGACCCGCGGCCGCTACCGTACCGACGACGCCGGCGCAGTGACCGGGATCGACCCGGCTCAGGTGTAGTCGGGGCCGAGTCGTTCGGCGACCTCGGCCACCAGTTCCTTGATCCGGCCGGCCTCGGCCATCGGGCAGACCAGGGTGATCTGCGGGGTCTGGACGACCACGGTGTCGGCCATGCCCAGCACCGCGATCAGCCGGCCGTCCTCGCCGCGGTTGATCACCAGGTTGTCCCGGCCGTCGAGCAGCAGGCTGAGCCCGTCGGTCGCGTTGCCGTGATCATCGGCGGGCAGCTGCTCGGCCAACGCGGCGAACCCACCCAGGTCCTGCCAGTCGATCGGCAGCCCGACGGCGAGCACGTGCCCCGAGCCGCTGCCCTGGGACACCGGTTCCATGATCGCGTAGTCGACGCTGATCTTGCGCAGGGTCGGAAACAGTTCGGCCAGCCGGCCTGGTTCGGCGGCGATCAGCCGGACGGTCTGATGGGTCTCCGGCAGCAGCAGCCGGAGTTGATCAAGGAACGTCCGGGCCCGCCAGACAAACATGCCGGCGTTCCACAGGTAGCGGCCGGAGTCGAGATACTTCTGCGCGGTCTCCCGATCGGGCTTCTCGGCGAACGCCTCGACCCGGCAGACTCCCGGCCGGTCCGCGAGCTCGGCGCCGCGCTCCAGATAGCCGAACCCGGTGTGCGGCGAGGTGGGCACCACGCCGAAGGTGATCAGCGCCTGCCGATCGGCCTCGGCGGCCTCGAAGCCGTCCCGCAGCGCGGCCGCGAACCGGTCGACCGGGGTGATCAGGTGATCGGAGCTGAGCACGGCCATCACCGCCTCCGGGTCGCGATCGACCAGCACCGCGGCGGGCCAGGCGATCGCGTTCAGCGAGTCCCGGCCCTCCGGCTCACCGAGGATGTTGGCCGGGTCCAGCTCGGGCAGTTGCTCGGCGACGACGTCGCGGTGCTCCGCCCCGGTGCAGACCAGGACCCGGTCCGCCGGCACCACCCCGGCCAACCGTTCGTACGCCAGTCGCAACAGACTCTTGCCCTCGACCAGGTCGAGCAGTTGCTTGGGCATGCCTCGCCGAGACAGCGGCCACAGCCGCGTCCCCGAGCCGCCGGCCATGATCACCGCGTAACGCATCCCGACAGCCTAAACACCCGCCACGACCACCCGCGGACCGCCGGCGTGTCGGACCACCGCAGCCGACTCGAGCGGGACCGGCTCAACCGGTGATGATGATCTTGCCCGACGCCCGTCCGGACTCCAGTCGGCGGAACCCCTGGACGGCCTCGGCGAGCGGATGGATCTCGTCGATGACCGGGACGACGGTGCCGGCGACGAGGTGCCCCTTCAGTTCGGCCAACTGCTCCGCCGTGGCCGTCGCGTAGAACATCTTCAGCCGGTGGCTGACCAGCGGCGACAGCAGCGTCGCGCGGAGCGATCGGCGCATCCCGGCGCCGAGCCAGTGGCCGCCGCCCTCACCACCGACCAGGACCAGGGTGCCGCGCGGGGTGAGTAGCCGGCGCAGCGAGGTGAGCGAGCGGGTGCCGCCAAGATCCAGGATCGCGTCGTACGGAGGTGAGGCCGGCCCCAGGTCGGACCGGGTGTAGTCGATCACCCGGTCGGCGCCGGCCGCCCGGACCAGATCGATCTTGGCGGTGCTGCAGACGCCCGTCACCTCGACCCCGAGCGCCTTGGCGAGTTGGACCGCGAACAGGCCGATGCCGCCCGAGGCGCCGATGATCATGATCCGCTGCCCCGGTCCGAGGTCTCCCGCTTTCCGCAGCGCGGTCAGCGCCGTGCAGCCGGACGTCGGGACCGCGGCCGCCTGCTCGAACGTGATCTCGGCGGGCTTGATCACCAGGGTGTCGGCCCGAGCCGTGGCCAGCTCGGCCAACGCGCCGTCGCAGGTGCCGAAGACGTCTTGGCCGACGCGGAGGCCGGCCACGTCCTGACCGACCGCCTCGATGGTCCCCGCGACATCCGTCCCGCGGACCAGCGTCTTCGGCGACCGGAGGCCGAATCCCATCAGCCGCATCAGGTACGGCTGGCCGGTCATGAGGTGCCAGTCGCCGATGTGCAGGCTCGCCGCGCGAACCCGGATCAGCACCTGATCGGCCGCCGGCACCGGCCGGTCGATCACCACCTGCCGCAGCACCGAGGACGGTCCGTACTCCTGCTGGACGACCGCTCGCATCCCGTTGACCGGTGGCGGTCCGCCCCGATCGGCGGAGCTGGCGTGCTCGACAGCTGTCATGGTCGATTCCCCCCGAAGTGACGCGGTCGGCTCCGACGCAGACCGTACTTAGTACAGAATATACCGTACAAAGTACGAATGTGCTAACGTCCGGCCCACGATGCCAACCACCACCCGCCGCAAATCCGACCAGCGCCGACCGCGGCTCAACCGGCAGAAGGTGCTGGCCGGCGCTGTCGTGCTGGCCGATCAGACGGGGGTCGGATCGCTGACCATGCGGTCACTGGCCGACCACCTCGGCGTCAAGCCGATGGCGCTCTATCACCATGTCGCCAACAAGAACGAGATCCTCGACGGCATCGTCGACCTGGTGTTCAGCGAGATCGATCTGCCGTCGACCGAGGGCGACTGGCGGTCCGAGATGGCCCGGCGAGCCCACTCGGCCCGGCAGGCACTGCGCCGCCACCCGTGGGCGATCGGCCTGATGGAATCGCGCACCAGCCCCGGGCCGGAGACCCTGCGACACCACGACGCGACCCTCGGCGTGCTGCGCGGCGCCGGCTTCTCGGTCGAGGCGACCGCCCATGCCTATGCGCTGCTCGACAGCTACATCTACGGGTTCGCGATCCAGGAGGCGTCGTTGCCCTTCGACGGCCAGGACACGGCTGCCGAGGTGGCCCGGCCGATGCTGCAGGACTTCCCGGAGAACGCCTATCCGCACCTCACCGAGCTCGCCACCGAGCTCGTGCTCCGGCCGGGCTACAGCTTCGGCGACGAGTTCGAGTTCGGGCTGGAGGCCATCCTCGACGCCCTCGGCCGATCGATCCCCGACTCCCCCGGCCTCGCGACCGCGGCATCGGACGGCCGATCATGACCGGTTACGCCGACCAGGATGCACCGGTGATCGCCGGTCACCTGATCTACGACCTGGCGATGACCGGCCTCAACCGGCTCTGCCGGACGATGGCGCACGACTTCGCCGGCCATGGCGTCAGTGTGATCACCGTTTCTCCCGGCATCACCCGGACCGAGGCGGTGCTGGCCGCGGTCGGCGACCACCCGATGCCGCCGCGGACCGACTCGATCGAGTTTCCCGGCCGGGCCGTCCGGGCCCTGTGGGAAGACCCCGAGGTCGGTCGGCACAGCGGCCGGACCATTACGGTCGCCGACCTGGCGATCAGGTACGACTTCGACGACCTCCCGGCGGACTCGGGCTGACCGGCACCGTGAGCGATGAGTGTCGCACAATGTGGGATTGAGATTCACACTGTAGAGGCAGTCACCGCATTTCGACTTACGATGGGGCCCTTGGCACTGCGACGAGGAGGTCGCCATGAGGATCCGCCCCATCACCCGGTTGACATCGGTCTCGGCCGCGCTGGCCCTGATCTTCGGCCTGACACTGGCCTCGCTGACGCCGACTCCGAGCCAGGCGGCCGCGCCGGCGGACTATCAGCTCAGCTGGTTCGACGAGTTCGACGGCGGCACCGTCGACACCGGCCGCTGGGACTTCCGCACCGATAGCAAGGGCTGGAGTCAGCAACGGCCGGAGAACGTCTTCGTCGGCGGCGGCGCGATGACCGTCCGGCTCTGCCCGAAGGGCACCTCCGGCCCGGACTGCGAGCCGACCTCAGCCACCACGCTGTACACGGGCGGCGGGCTGATCAGCAAGGCCCGGATGCGGTACGGCTACTACGAGACCCGGGTCCGGACCAATGTCGGCGGCGGCTGGCACTCCGCGTTCTGGTCCGCCAGGGTCGGCGGCACCGGGCCCCGGACCGAGATCGACGGGTTCGAGATCGATTCGCACGTGCCCCGGCAACTCCGGCACAACGCGATCGCCTGGGGCCATGGCGGCACGCTGACCAGCGGCATCTACGACGTCGGCTTCGACACCTCCGCCGGCTGGCACGTCTACGGCTATGAGTGGCTGGAGGATTCACTCCGGTTCTTCGTCGACGGCCGGCTCGCCTGGAGCACGCCGTACCAGCAGGGCAGTTACGCCCACGACTTCCCCAACCTCTGGCTGACCACGATCGCGATCGACCTCAACGGTGCCGGAGAGGTCGACGACAGCGCGCTGCCCGGCGCGGTCCAGTTCGACTACGTCCGTTACTACCAGCGTGACGGTTACGGCGACAACGACACCCCGACCGGCGGCTACGCCGAGTCCGGCACCGGCTGGGCCGCCTCGTCGCTGCCGGCGTTCGCCCGACTGACCAACCGTTTCAGCTGCGACCCCGGTGTCTCGGCGCACTGGACGGTGACCTCGCCGGCGACCGGCAGCTACCGCGCGTACTTCTACCGGATCGGCGGCGCCGGCGGCCAGCCGGACGCGCCGGTCACGGTCGCCGACGGCGGCAGCACGCTCGCCTCGGCCGCGGTCGATTTCGACTCCACCGGCAGCGGCTGGGTGCCGGTCGGCGGAGCGCTCTCGCTGACCGGAGGGCACGGCTACACGGTCCGGGTCGCCCGCACCGCTGCGGGCTGCATCCGCGCCGACGCGGTCAAGCTCGTCCGCCAGTGATCAACCTTCCCCAACGCTCCGCTGATCAACTCCGCCCGTACACCAGGAGGCTGCCCGCATGATCGTTCCCGCCCTGCCGATCCGTCGCCGGTCCACCATGATCAGCTCCTGGTTGATCATCGCCGTGCTGATCATGGTCGCCGCGCTGCTCGCCGCACCGGCGCGGCCGGCAGTCGCCGAGCCGGCCGCTCCGTTGCCCGGCTACGAGCTCGCCTGGTCCGACGAGTTCGACGGCACCAAGCCGGACGGCACCGGTCTGGCCACCGACGACTGGTACTTCCGGGAGAGCGAGAAGGCGATCTGCTCCAACTCCCCGGACAACGTCTCGGTCTCCGGCGGCGCGTTGCAGATCGCCTTGAAACGCGAGGATCGCAACGGAATGCCGTACACCTGCGGCGGGGTGATCAGCAAGCAGTGGTTCGGCTACGGCTACTACGAGACCCGGGCCAAACTCTGGGGTGATCAAGGTTTCCACTCGGCCCTGTGGACCACCGGATTGTCGGATGCGATGCCGGACACGCCGGGCTACCAGGGGCCGAACAACCGGATCAACGAGATCGACGGATTCGAGATCGACTCGCACGCGCCGACCAAGATCGCCCACCACTCGCACTGGTTCACGCCGCGGCACATCGGCAATCAGGGTGGCCTCTACGAGGGCCCGGACAGCTCGGACGGCTTCCACAGTTACGGCTTCGAGTGGCTGCCGAACGAAATCCGCTACTACGTCGACGGCACCCTGGCCCGGGTCCAGCCGTTCGCCGGACCGCACGGGCTGCAGAGCATCTGGCTGACCACTCTCGGCTACACCGCGCCGGTGGACGAGACGGACCTGCCGGGCGTCACCAGTTGGGACTACTTCCGTTACTACGCGCCGATCGACGACGGTGCCGACTCGACGCCGGACAGCGTGATCGTCGACAACGGCGATCCGGGCTACGCCGAGACCGGCGGCTGGACGGGCACCGGCGAGGCGTTCGGCTTCCAGGACCGGGAGACCCGGCGGGCCACTGAACCGGGGGCGACCGCGCGCTGGACGCCCGAGCTGACGAAGCCGGGCTCGTACGAGGTGGCGGTCTGGAACCCGAGCTTCCTCAGCACCGGACAGACCGCGGCCCGCTACACGGTCGAGCACGCCGGCGGCCGGACCGAAGTGGTGGTCGATCAGGTCACCGCCGGCCAACGGTGGATCGCCCTCGGCACGTACCAACTGACGCCGGGCACCGGCCACGGCGTCTCGGCGGCCGGTGATCCGACCGGGAAGGGCACGCTGCGCGCGGACGCGGCCCGGTTCACCCCGGCGGGCGCCGACGCCGGCGACCCCGAGACCGGTGAGCTCAGGCCGCCGACCCGGGTGCACGGCACGGTCACGAGCACGCCGGCGACCGGGGACGCGACGGTCACCTGGACCTGGCGGGAGAGCACCGGGCCGAGGCCGGCCGGCTATCACGTCTACCTGGACGGGCAGCGGGTCAGTTGGCAACCGGTCCGGCGGACGTCGTTCACGATGCGCGAGTTCCGGCCCGGGCAGCGGCACCGGCTGACCGTGACCGCCGTCGACAGCACCGGTCGCGAATCGGCCCCGGCCACGCCCGCTCCGGTCCGGACCCCGGCCGACACCCGGGCACCGGCGGCGCCGACCGGGCTGGAGGGCGAGGCCGCGAACGGCAGCGCCATCCTCTACTGGAACCAGAACACCGAGGTCGATCTGCTCGGCTACCACGTCTACGCCGACGGGAAGCGGGTCACCGACGAGCCGGTCGGGCACCCGGCCAACCCGGAGTTCACCCGGCTCGGCTACCAGGTGGCGGGGCTGACCAACGGCACCGAGCACGAGTTGGACCTGCGCGCCGTCGATCTGTCCGGCCACGAGTCGGTGGCGGCGAAGGTCACGGTCGAACCGCTGCCGATGGTCATCATCGGCGTCGCCGACGACGGCTACACCGAGCAGGGGACCTGGACCGCGTCGAGCGTGCCCGGCTGGCTGAGCTCGAAGACCCGGACCTCCAACGTGCCCGCCGCCACGGCCCAGTGGCGGCCGACGTTGGCGCAGGCCGCAGCGTACGAGGTGTACGCCTGGGTGCCGCGGGTCGCCGGCAACAGCACCCCGGCGGCACGCTTCACCGTCACCCATGCCGGCGGCGCGACCGCGATCGATCTCGATCAGACCGCGGGCGCGGGCGGCTGGGTGCGACTCGGCCGGTTCGACTTCACTGCCGGTGCCGACGGCTTGGTGACCGCGTCCAACGCGGCCGGTCGGAGCTACCTGCGCACCAATACGGTGAAGTTCATCCCGGTCGGGTGACTACTGCTCAGTCCTCGTCGGACCGGACTTCCGGGCGCTCGCGGATCTGGTCGTACCAGTTCGCCTTCGCGGTCGGGTGGCCCAGCCAGACCCGACGACCGTTGGCCGCTCGACGCAATACCCACCGGCGCGGCGGCGTCGACTGCTTGGCCTCGTCCAGAGAGCCGTAGCTCCCCTGATCAACCCCCGACGGATGGTCGGTGTCTTCTTCGGTCGTCGCGTACAGATGAAACCTCATCTTCGAACCGTACTGGGAAATGGCCGAAAGTGCGCTGCCGCGGTCCGGACGAATGGGTGACGAGTACCGCTCACGGGCGTGGCTGAAGGTGGACCGCCACCTTCTCGCCGGTCCGGACGGCCTCGACCCCGGCGGCGCAGACGGCGGCCGCCGCGTAGCCGTCCCAGGCGCTGGGGCCGTCGACCGTGCCCTGCCGGGCGGCGTCGACGAAGGCCTGCAGTTCGGTGCCGTACGCGGTCGCGAACCGCTCCACGAACCCGGGGGCGACCGAGCCGCCCCAGTGCCCGGCGCCGAGTGGCCCGACCGTCGTGATCATGCTCTGGTCCAGACCGATCATGGCGCTGCCGGCGGAGCCGACCAGCTCGGTCCGGACCTGGTAGCCGACGCCGGTCCGGGCGAAGATCTCCACCGTCACCACTGTGCCGGTCTCGGTGGTCAGCAGCACGATCATCGGATCCCACTGGCCGGCAGGGGTGCCGGGCTTCGGCGTCGGCTTGATCACCTGCACCGCGGCGATCTCCTCGCCGAGCAGGAATCTGGCCACGTCGACCTCGTGCACCACCGAGTCGGTGATCATCATCGAGGAGTCGAAGGTGGGGCGGTTGTCCGGGTTGCGGTGCACGCAGTGCAAGATCAACGGTTCGCCGACGCCACCGTCGGTGATCAAGGTCCGCAGCTTCGAGTACTCGGCGTCATAGCGGCGCATGAAGCCGACCTGGATCAGCCGACCGGGCAGTGCGGCCTCCCGCTCGACGATCCGGTACGCCGACCCGGGCTCGGTGGTCAGCGGCTTCTCGCACAGCACCGGGATGCCGCGGTCCAGGCAGGCGACGACCTGCTCGGCGTGGAACGGTCCGGGGCTGGCGATCACCACGGCGTCCACGTCGCCGGCGTTGATCGACGCGATCGGATCCGGCTCCACCCGGGCGCCGGCCGCGGCGGCGATCGTCTCGGCCCGGTCTAGCGCCGCGTCGTTCACCACGGTCACCCGGGCGCCGTGCACGGTCCGGCTCAGCCGGTCGACGTGGAAGGCCCCCATCACGCCGACGCCGAGCACGGCGACGCGCAATTCATCAGCCATGCTGGACACCGATCTCGACCGCCGCGCCGGAGCAGCCGCGCAGGTAGGTGTGGGTCCGGCGGGCGATCGGCAGCGGCACGTCCGGGTCGCACGGATAGAGGTCCTGCTCGACGATCGCGTAGAGATCACGGCCGAGCGCACCGGCGGCGTCCAGGATCGGGCCCATCGCGGGCAGGCCGTGCGGCGGTTCGATCATCACGCCGCGCTTGACCGCCTCCGGGAAGGACAGGTCCTCGGCCTCGACCGCGGCGACCACCTCGGGATCGACCTGCTTCAGGTGCAGATAGCCGATCCGGTCCGGATACTTGGTGATCAACTCGAGGTTGTCGCCGCCGTAGTAGGAGACGTGGCCGGTGTCCAGGCAGAGATTGACCCAGCGCGGGTCGGTCGCCTCGAGCAGCCGCTCGATGTCCGGCTGGTAGCCGACGTGGCTGTCGGCGTGCGGATGGAACTGCAGCCGCAGCCCGTACTCGTCGTCGATCCGCCGGCCCAGCTCGTCCAGTTGCCGGGTCAGCGCGTCCCACTGATCGGCGGTCAGGGTCCGCTCCTCCAGCGGCTGACCGGTCTTGTGATCACGCCACGGATCCGGGATCACCACCAGGTGCTCGCCGCCGACACCCCGGGTCAACGCGGCGACCTTGGACACCTGATCCCAGACGTCGTCCCAGCTGTCCGGCCGGTGCAGGTGCTCGAACACGGTGCCGGCCGAGACCTTGAGCCCGTGGCTGCTGAGTTGATCACGCAGCTGTTCCGGGTCGCTCGGCAGATAGCCGTACGGGCCGAGCTCGATCCACTCGTAGCCGGCCTCGGCCACCTCGGCCAGGAACCGGTCCGCGGGGGTCTGCTCCGGATCCGCCGGGAACCAGACTCCCCACGAGTCCGGCGCGGAGCCGATGATGATCTTCGACGACACTTGGTGCCTCCTGACGTTACTGGGTCGGCCGCAGATAGGGGCGCTGGGCCTTCTTCGCTTCGGCGTAGTCGGTGTAGGCCAGGTGCGTGCTGTCCAGCTCCGACACCTCACTGATCGGCACGTCCCACCAGGATTCGGAGTCCGGCGAGCCGAGCATCGGATCGGTCTCGACGTGGATCACCGTGGTCGTCTCGGACCGCTTGGCCGCACCGATCGCGGCCGCGAGCTCCTCGCCGGTGGTCGCGGTGATCACGTGCACGCCGAGGCTGGCCGCGTTGGCGGCGAGGTCGACCTCGAGCAGGTTGCCGTCCAGCCGGCCGGTCTCGGTCCGATGCCGATAGCGGGTGCCGAACCGCTGCGAGCCGACCGACTCCGACAGGGCGCCGATCGAGGCGAAGCCCTGGTTCTGGACCAAGATCACGATCAGCTTGACCCCTTCCTGGACCGCGGTGGCCAGCTCGCCCGGCATCATCAGGTACGAGCCGTCGCCGATCATCACGAACACGTCCCGGTCCGGACAGGCCAGCCGGACGCCGATCCCGCCCGGGATCTCATAGCCCATGCAGGAGTAGCCGTATTCGACGTGATAACCCTTCGCGTCCCGGGTCCGCCACAGCTTGTGCAGGTCACCCGGCATCGAGCCGGCGGCGCAGACGACGACGTCGCGCGGGTCGGACAGCTCGTTGACCGCGCCGATCACCGCGCTCTGGTCCAGCCGGCCGTCCTGCCCCGGCTGGCCCGCGTAGGCCTCGGTCACGGTGGCGTCCCACTCGGCCGCGAGGGTGGTGATCAAACTCCCGTACGACTCCGAGACCCGGTAGCCGGCGAGCCGTTCGGTTAATGCCAGCAGGGATTCCCGGGCGTCGCCGAGCACCTGCAGCCCGGCGTGCTTGATCGCGTCCAGGGCGGCGATGTTGAGGTTGACGAACCGTACGTTCGGGTCGGCGAACTGGGACCGGCTGGCGGTGGTGAAGTCGGAATAGCGGGTGCCGATGCCGATCACCACGTCGGCGTCGCGGGCGATCGCGTTGGCCGCGGTGGTGCCGGTGGCACCGATCGCGCCGAGGCACTGCGGATGATCGAAAACCAGGCTGCCCTTGCCCGCCTGGGTCTGGCCGACCGGGATGCCGGTCGCCGCGCACAGCCCGGCCAGCGCCTCCTCGGCCTCGGAATAGATCACGCCGCCACCGGCGACGATCACCGGCCGCTCGGCCGCGGCGATGATCTCGGCCGCGGTCTCGATCATGGAACGCTCCGGTGCCGGCCGGCGCAGGTGCCAGACCCGGCGGGCGAACAACTCCTCCGGCCAGTCGTGGGCCTGGGCCTGCACGTCCTGCGGCAGGCACAGCGTGACCGCACCGGTCTCGGCCGGATCGCTCAGCACCCGGATCGCATTCAGCAGCGCGCCCGGCAACTGCTCCGGCCGCCAGATCCGGTCGAAGTATTTCGACACCGGCCGGAACGCATCGTTGACCGACACGTCGCCGGAATCCGGCAACTCCAACTCCTGCAGTAACGGCGAGGCGCTCCGGGTGGCAAACGAGTCGGCCGGCAGCAGCAGCACCGGCAGCCGGTTGATCGTGGCCAGCGCGGCGCCGGTGATCATGTTCGTGGCGCCCGGGCCGATGCTGGTGGTGACGGCCCAGACCTGGCGGCGGTTCTTCATCCGGGCGTAGGCGACCGCGCTGTGCACCAGCGCCTGCTCGTTCCGGCCGAGCACGTACGGCAGCGACGCCGGGTCGGCCAGCTCCGCCTGCAGCAGCGCCTGGCCGACGCCGGCCACGTTGCCGTGACCGAAGATGCCGAAGCAGCCGGCGAACAGCCGCTCCTCGACGCCGTCGTCCTCGACGTACTGCGCGCCGAGGAACCGCACCAGGGCCTGCGCGACCGTCAGCCGGACCGATCCGGCGCGGTCGGTGGGTGTGCTCATGATCATCACTCCTCGTGGTGGGTGAGGCCGTCGACCCGGCCGGCATTCGGGTCGCCACCGGCCAGCAACACGTCGATCTCCGCGGCGGTCGGCATCGCGGTCGAGCACTCCAGTCGGGAGGCGACGATCGCGCCGGCCGCGTTGGCCCGCTGCAACACCCGGTCCAGCGGCCAGCCGGCCAGCAGTCCATGGGCCAGCGAGCCGCCGAACCCGTCGCCGGCGCCGAGCCCGTTCAACGGGGTGATCATGATCGGCGGCGAGATCACCCGTTCGGTCCGGGTCTTGGCCAGCACGCCCTTGGGCCCCTGCTTGACGATGGCCAATTCGACGCCGGCGTCGAGCAGCGCGTCGGCGGCCCGATCCGGGTCCCGCTCGTCGACGGCGACCTCGCACTCCTCGAGATTGCCGACCGCGACGGTCAGCTCCGGCAGCGCACGGGCGATCTGCTCTCGGGCCGCCTCCGGGGTGTCCCAGAACATCGGCCGGTAGTCCAGGTCGAGCACCGTGATCGGCCGCCGCTGCCGGGCCTCCAGCACGGCGAAGTGGGTTTCCCGGCTCGGCTCCTCGCTCAGCCCGGTCACCGACAGCCACATCACGCCCGCGCCGCGGACGGCGTCGTAGTCGACGTCATCGGTCCGCACCTGCAGGTCCGGCGCCGACGGGCGCCGGTAGAACCAGATCGGGAAGTCGTCCGGTGGGAAGATCTCGCAGAAGGTGACCGGCGTCGGGAACTCGGTGTTGGTGATCACGTGCCGGTCGTCGACGCCGAGCCGCAGCAACTCCTGCCGGACGTAGCGGCCGAACGGGTCGGCGCCGACGCCGGAGATGATCGCCGTCCGCCGGCCCAGCCGGGCCGCGGCCACGGCGACATTGGCTGTCGTACCGCCGAGGTATTTGCCGAAGTTCTGGACCTGATCGAGACCGACGCCGATCTCGCGCGGATAGATGTCGACACCGCTCCGACCGAAGGTCAGCACCTCCGCCGCCAAGGGCTCCGAGCTCATGCCTCTCCTTCGCGTAGCGGGCGCGGTCCGACGCTATGCAGCCGCGATCACGGTGTCAATGAATTGTCCTGACAAAGCATGCCCTGCGCCGCCCTGGGCCTAGCGCGGGACCCCTGGATCAATGACGACCCGGCCGGACCTCAGTCCGTCGAGCAGATCGCCTCAAGATCATTGGTTTCCTGCTGGTTCGTCTTCTTCGCGTCCGAGTCGTCCGACTTCGGCTTCTCGTCGTCGGCCTTCTTGGTCGGCTTCGGCCGGTCCGGCCGCACCGGTGGCGGCGGGGTGCGCTGTTCCTTGGGCAGGTCGGCGTTCTCGGCCACCGCGATCCGGTTCTGCACCGTCGTCCGGATCACCCCGAAGTCCGGGTTGCCGGAGTGGACCAGCGGCGGTACGAAAGAAACGCTGGCCACCGGCCGCGCCTTGGCCTTCAGGGCGAGATCGATCAGCTTGTCGATCTCCGAGGTCGGCACGTCGCTGGCGACGATCTCCTCGCCGGCCTTGGCGATCTGGTTGAACTTGGTCAGCACGGTCATCGGCTCGAGCTGGTTCAGCATCGCGTTCATCACGCACTTCTGCCGGGCCATCCGCTCGTAGTCGCTGGCACCCTCCCGGGACCGGGCGAACCAGAGCGCGTGATAGCCGTCCAGGTGCTGGTCGTCACCCTTCTCGATCCAGCCGAAGATCCGGGACGTACCGCCGCCGATCGGCACCCGCTTGCGGACATCGAGCGTGATCCCGCCGACCGCGTCGATCAACGCCTCGAAGCCCTTCAGGTCGACCATCGCGTAGTAGTTGATCTTCAGCCCGGTGGCACCCTCGACCGCCTCCTTGGTCGCCTGGACGCCGGGATCCTTGACCCCCGGATACAGGTTCGGGTGATCACTCGCGTAGGTGTAGACGGCGTTCAGCATGCAGGAGTGGTCAGGGCAGCCGAAGCCCTTGGGGAATTCCTGGCGCATCGGCGAACCCTGCGGGAACGGCACGTCCTCGAGGTTGCGCGGCAGGCTGAACAGCACCGTCCGGCCGGTCTCGGCATCGATGCTGGCCACGGTCAGGCTGTCCGGCCGCAGCCCGACCCGGCTCTTGCCGGCGTCGCCGCCGAGCAGCAGCACGTTGATCCGGCCGGCCTGCGCCTGGGTCTCGCCACCACCGCCGAACACCGCGGCGATCAGGGTGCGCTGGGACGCGACGATCGAGGCCGAGGCGAACAACGCGCCGCAGACGGCGGCGATCAGCACCAGGTGCGCGATGGCGAAGCCGAGCCGGTGCCGCCGGGCCAACTCCGGCGGTCTGGACAGCCGCCAGGCGTCGATCAGCAGCAGCGCCCAGCCGATGCCGATCACGATCAGCAGCACCTGCACGACGCGGAGCACCGGATCGGCGGTGAAAATGATGATGGCCAGCTTGCGCCAGACCACGGCGAGCAGCACCGAGAGCGCGATCAGGCCCCAGATCACCGCCCAGGCCCGGAGCGCGAACCGGCCGATCCGCTTGTTGCCCGCGGCCAGTTGCGCGGAGCCCGGCAGGATCATCGTCATGCCCAGGAACGTCAGCCCGCGGCGCAGCTTGACCCGGTCACCGGCCCGTTCCACCAGCGCCGGTGACGGCCGGGAGTCCGGGCGCCCGATCGGGGAAGTCTCCGACACCTGACCCCTTCCTCGCCAAGGTTTCAGCTCGCAGGCAGATCGCCGTTCAGTATCCGGCCGAGGCAGCCGGAAAGCACGCAGGCGCGCCGAACCCGGCCCTTATCCGAGCCGGGTAGTCTCTCGGGTTATGCCGCCTAGCCAAGATGACATGGACTGGCTGTACGGCCGCGACCGCAAGCCGGAATCAGAGCCGGAACAGACCCGGGCGATCAACCCGTTCGGGGACGAGACCGACCCCGGCCGGCTGCCGCCGACGGCTCCCGGCCCGGTCCGCCCGGTGCCGGCTCCGCCGCCGCCCGGGACACGTCCCGGCGCCGGTCCCGGTCGTCGCGGCGGCCCCGCCGGCCCCGGCGGTCCAGGTGGTCCGGGAGGTCCCGGCGGGCCCGGTCGCCCCAAGAAGCGGCGCACCGGCCGGATCGTCGTCGGCGTCATCCTCGGGGTCGTGGTGCTGCTGCTGGTCGGGCTCGTCGCCGGCCCGGTCTATGCCTGGAACCAGATCGAGCGGGTGGACAACGAGCCGGCCGGTGACCGGCCGGCGGAGCAGCCGGGCACGGCGATCCTGCTGGTCGGCTCCGACTCCCGGGAGGGCCTGACGCCGGAGGAACAGAAGCGGCTCGGCACCGGTGACACCGCCGGCAAGCGCACCGACACGATCATGATCTTGTACGTGCCGCCGTCCGGGAAGACCGCCCTGATCTCGGTGCCGCGCGACTCCTTCGTCAAGGTGCCCGGCGAGGGCAAACACAAGATCAACTCCGCCTACGCCTGGGGCGGCGCGAAGCTGCTGGAGCAGACGGTGGAGGAGAACACCGGGCTGCGGCTGGACGGCTATCTCGAGGTCGGCTTCGGCGGCTTCGTCAGCGTGATCGACTCGATCGGTGGGATCGAGATGTGCATCCCCAAGGACATCAAGGACAAGAAGAGCAAGCTGAACGTGAAGAAGGGCTGCCAACAGCTCGACGGGCCGACGGCGCTGGCGTACGTCCGGATGCGGTACAAGGATCCGCGCGGTGATCTCGGCCGGATGGAGCGGCAGCGGGAGATGATCAGCGCGGTCGCCGACAAGGCGGCCTCGCCGGCGACGTTCCTCAACCCGGTCCGCTACTGGTCGCTGCTCACCGCCGCGTCCGGAGCGGTCGCCCTCGGCAAGGACACCACCTTCCCGGAGACCGTCACCGCCGCGCTGGCAATGCGATCGCTGGCCGGCAAGGGCGGGATCACGCTGACCGTGCCGATCTCCGACCCGAACAAGTCGACCTCGGCCGGCTCGGCGATGATCTGGGACGAGGACAAGTCCAAGGCCCTGTTCGCCGACCTGGCCAAGGGCGACACCAGCAACCTCGACCAGTACGTCACGGAGTGACACCCGACTGGGTCACGGCACCGCTCGACTGGCTCGGGGTGCCGGCCGTCGAAGCGGCCGAACTGGCCGACTCCTTTCCCGACGATCCCAGAATCCGGCGCGAGATCCTCAACGCGGGCGAGGCGATCGCGGCCTCGATCGGGATCAATGGAGACCGCCCGGAGCTGATCGACGCTCCCGCCGAGTGGGGTGCCGCCGCCCGCTACTTCGTCGCGTACGCCTGCCTGTCGGTGATCGAGGAGGTCCGCCGTGATCATCGTGATCATGGGGTGCCGGAGGCGATCTCTGCCCACTCGCTGAACGCGCTGAGCCTCAACCTGGAACGACACCGGCGGATCTACGGTCGCGGCGGCCTGGACGGGCCGGCCTGGGTGATCGACGTCTGGCGCGGGCTGATCTTCCGGCTCGGCCGGCTGGACTACAAGCGTGAGCCGGTCGGTCCGGTGGCCGGTGCCGCCAGTCGGCGACCGGCCGAGCAACCCGGCCTCAGCGTGCACATCCCGATCGGCGGCCGGCTCGATCCGGCCGACTGCGACGCGTCCCTGGCCCGGACCGGCGCCTTCTTCCGGCGCCACTTCCCCGAGGAGTATGCCGGCCTGGACCCGATCATCGGCCACTGCCGGTCCTGGCTGATCGACCCGCAACTCGCCGACCACCTGCCCGTCACGGCCAACATCGTCGACTTCGGCCGCCGGTTCATGATCACCGACGACGCCACCCCCGGTGATCGGGAGATCATCCGCTGGGTCTTCGAGGTGCCCGATCCGACCGACCTGGCGGCACTGCGGCCGACCAGCAAACTGGAGCACGCCGTCCTCGACCACCTCGCCGCCGGCGGGCACTGGCAGATCGCCTTCGGCTGGCTCCACCTGTGACCAAGGCAGGTCAGCCCTTGGTCTCGCTGTGCCCATCGATGGGAACGAACACCCCCAACCTCCACCTCACCAACGATCGCTGAGCCTCTCGGCCGGCCACCGGCACTCAGAGTTGCTGGGCGAGGACGGCCAACTGGGTGCGGTTGTCGCAGTCGAGCTTGGTCATCAGGCGGGAGACGTGGCCCTTGACGGTGCTCTCGGCCAGATAGAGGGTGCGGGCGATGGCGGCGTTGGAGGCGCCCTCGCCGATCAGCCGGAGCACCTCGCGTTCCCGATCACCGAGCTCCGCCAGCCGGGGGGACGCGGCCGGTCGAGGGGAACTGGCCAGCTGGACCAGGCGGCGGGTCGCCCCGGGCGACAGCACGTCGGTGCCGGTCGCCGCGGCGCGCAGCGACTCGACGATCGCGGCCACCGGTGCGGTCTTGATCGTGTAGCCGCTCGCGCCGGCGGCCAGCCCGCCGAGCAGCGCCTCGTCGGTGTCCAGTGCGGTCATCAAGATCACGGCCGGCCGCGGGTCCAGACCGACCAGCTCGCGGGTGGCGGCGATGCCGTCGACACCGGGCATCCGGATGTCCATCAGCACCACGTCGGGCTGGGTCCGGATGGCCAGGTCGACCGCCTCGGCGCCGTCGGCGGCGACGCCGGCCACCTCGATCCCGTCGGCCTGGGCCAGGGCGTCGCCGAGGTAGTCGCGGACGTACGGATCGTCGTCGGCGATGATCACCGTGATCGTGCTCATGCCGTGGTCCCCTGGCCGCCGACCCAGGCCGGCGTCCGATCGGTCAGGACCGGCAGTTGGACCCGGACGGCGAAGCCGCCGCCGGCCGGCTCGGCGGTCATCGTGCCGCCGAGGAGGTGACACCGACTGGCCAGACCGCGCAGCCCGGCGCCCGCCCCGGAGCCGTGCAGCGTGGCGTCCGGGCCGGCGACCGCGGCGCCGTTGATCACCGACAGCCGGACCAGCTCCCGGGCCTCGAGGATGATCTCGACCGGCGCCCCGGCCGCATGCTTGGCGGCGTTGGTCAGCGCCTCCCGGACGGCCCGGACGAGGCAGCCGTGGATCGCCGAGTTGATCATGGTCCGGTCGTCCCCCGACGGCTCGGCCAGCCGGATCGTCCGATCCAGTGCGCGCTCGGCGGCGACGATCTCGGTCAGCTCCGATCGGAGATCGGCGACCGGCCGGGCGCCCTGGTCCGCGGTCGGTTCGATCGGCCGGGCCGCGGTCAGATAGTCCCGCAGGGCGGTCAGCGTCTCGGTGGCGGTCCGTTCGATCTCGGCCAGGCCGTCGCGGACCGGCGCCAGCTCGGCACCGGCAGTCAGCTCGGCGCCGGCCGCCAACTGCCGCGACTTCAGCACCACCCGGGTGATCCGGTGGGTGATCAGGTCGTGCAGGTCGGCCAGCAGGCGTTCCCGGTCGGCCGTCAGCCGGGCCTGTTCGAGTGAGGCCAGCCGGTCCTTGCGCGCCTCGCGGAGCCGGATCACCAAGGCGATGCAGATGCCGACGAGCACCGGCGAGATGCTGCCCAGGACGCTGATCGGCGACACTCCCACGTTGCCGATCGTGACCGCGCACCAGGCCACCAGCGGCGCCAGGCCCATGATCAACTCGAGCCGGCTGCGCGACTCGACGATCACCCGGCCACTGACCAGCGACGCGGCGACCGGGATCCAGATGATCAGCTGGTTGTCGTACATGATCTGCCATCCGGTCGGCGTCCAGGAGAGCGTCATCGTCATGATCAACACCGTCACCGAGCCGATCACCGGCCGGAGGAAGGCGACGACCAGCAGGCCGGTGAGCTGCACCAGCAGGCCGATCAGCACCGTCACCCGGTCCAGCTCCGGGAAGATCAAGATCCCCATCACCGCGAAGACGACCGTCAGCCCGGCGAAGACGGTGAGGTAGATCCGCGGCAGCACCTGTTCACAGTAGGGACACCGCCCGGCCGCCACAAGCGTACGAAAGTAGGTGCTGATCAGGTCGCCGGTACGAACGCCTCGGCGGCCAGCACCGGCACCACGGTCGAGACATCGTGCTCCGCGGCCACCTCGAGATCGGCGCCGAATCCGGCCGCGGCCAACTCCCGGCCGCTCGCGCACCCGGCCAGCGCCGCGGGCAGCCGGTCACCGACGGCTCGGAAGGCCGCCGCCGCGACCTCGGCCTCCGGACCGAACCCGGTCAGCCCGGCCGCGGCACACGCGGCCAGCACCGCCCCGGCACCCCACAGGTCCTCGACCGCCGGCCGCAGCGACCCGTCCGGCCAACGTTCCCCGGCCGCGATTACCGCGAGCGTGGCCCCGCCGGCCAACCGCGGCACCAGCCAGCCGGCCACCGCGGAAGCGTTGCGCAGGCAGCCGCCGATCACCGTGGCACCCGAATCCCGCAGCCGGTACGCGATCGTCGACCCGTTCGGCGACGGCAACACGATCCGCCGCACCCCCGTCACCCGCGCCATCGCCGCCGGCGACAAACTCACCGGCGCCGGCACCCCCAAAACCCGCCGACCCGTCACATCCGCGGGCGTTTTGGCGGCGTGTCGCGGCGGATGTGACGGCTCGGCACCGGGATCGGGAGCGGCCCC
Organism: uncultured Actinomycetota bacterium; assembly: GCA_963746025.1. Taxonomy (GTDB): domain Bacteria; phylum Actinomycetota; class Actinomycetes; order Propionibacteriales; family Propionibacteriaceae; genus Microlunatus. The sequence goes on along the minus strand of CAVUZU010000002.1, from coordinate 460,103 downwards.
GAGCTGGGTCTCGAGTCGACCGACGGCCAGTACGGCGTCGCGGGCCCGGGCGTAGTCGGCGGCCCCGTCGTCCTGCCATCGGTACGGGAACACCGTCAGGCCGCGCTCGACGGCGACCGCGAGGGTCGTGGTGAACGAGAGCACGTCGACCACCACCGCGTACGCCGCACCGTCGCTGACCGCCTCGGCTCCGGCCGGCCCCCACTCGAACCGGACGGCATGATCGGCCTGCCGGTGCGTCTCCTCGATCGTGCCTCTCACCGGCACCACGGTAGAGCGATTCCTGATCCCGAAGGACGACGACAGGTCCGACGAACGGAACACCGACCTGGTCCGTTCGGGGCTGTGCCAGGACCAGGCCGGCCGGGCACCGTGGAACCGTGATCGAAGTCCAAGACCTCAGCAAGCGATACCGGGAGGCCTGGGCGGTCCGGGACCTGTCCTTCATCGCTCCGTCCGGCGCGGTGACCGGGTTCCTCGGGCCCAACGGCGCCGGCAAGTCGACCACCCTGCGGATGGTGCTCGGCCTGACCGCGCCGACCCGCGGGCAGGCCACGATCGACGGGGAACGGTTCGTCGAGCTGGCCGCGCCCGCCCGACAGGTCGGCGCGCTGCTCGACGCCGGCACCCTCCCGGCGCACCTCACCGGCGCCCAGCACCTCAGCTGGTTCGTCCACGCCGCCGGCCTGGACCGGCGCCGGATCCCGGACGTGCTGGACCAGGTCGGGCTCGGCCGGCTCGGCCACCGGCGGATCGGCGGCTACTCGCTCGGCATGCGCCAGCGGCTCGGGCTGGCCTGTGCCCTGCTCGGCGACCCGGCCAACCTCGTCCTGGACGAGCCGGTGAACGGGCTCGACCCGGCCGGAGTCCGCTGGCTGCGGGACCTGCTCGCCGGCCTGGCCGACGAGGGCCGGACCGTGATCGTCTCCAGCCATCTGCTGTCCGAGGTGCAGCTGCTCGCCGACCGGGTGGTGGTGATCGGGCAGGGCCGGCTGCTGGCCGACCAGCCGCTGGCCGAGCTGATCGGCGCCGGCTCGACGACCCGGGTCGCCGCGGCCGACAAGGCTGGGCTGGCGACCGCGCTGCGCCCGTTCGCGACCGCGGTGTCGGACCAGGCCGGTGCGCTCGAGGTGACCGGCCTCGACCCGGCCGAGATCGGCCGGATCGCGCTCAGCGAGGGGATCGCGCTGACCGAACTTACCCGGATCGGTGGGCTGGAGGACGCCTTCCTGTCCCTCACCCACCACCACTCCCTGACCGATCAAGCCCAATCCGATCAAGCCCAATCCGATCAAGCCCAATCCGATCAAGCCCTGACCGGGACGACCCTGGACGAGGTGACCCGATGACCACCCTCCGCGGCACGCTGACGGCCGAATTGATCAAGGTCCGGCACTCCCGGGTGCTGCGCGCGGTGCTGGTGATCTCGATCGGCCTCTCGGTCGGCATCACCGCCCTGCTGACCGCCTTCGGTGGCGGCGACGTGCTGGCCCAGCACCAGGCGGTCGAGGGCGGCGGCCGGTACGAGATCCTGTTCTTCGGCGCCTTCTTCGGGGTCTGGGCCTATGTGTTCTTCGCCGCCGGATTCACCGCCTCCGAGTTCAAGGACGGCTTGATCAACTACACCTTCGCGGCGACCGCGAAGCGCGGCCGGGTGCTGCTGGCCAAGGCGATCATCGTCGCCGCCGGCGGGCTGATCATCGGCATCGTCACGTCAGCGATCAACTTCGCGCTGACCCAGGGGGTGCTCGGACTGACCGGGCATCCGGTGCTGACCCTCGGCGATCCCGGCCTGCTCCGCACCATGCTCGTCTTCATCCCGGCCCAGCTGGTGATCTGGGGATTGCTGGCGCTGCTGCTCGGCGCCGCTCTGCGCAGCACCACCCCGACGGTGCTGATCTTGTTCCTGGGTTCACTGCTGGCGGTGGTGACCGCCCAGTTCCTGCCGCCGGTCTGGGGCGAGACGGTGCCCCGGTGGATGCCCGGCGCCTTGATCGAAAGCCTGGCCGGGCTGTCCGTCCCCGGCTCGGCCGGCTACCTCCCGCTGTTGCCGGCCATGATCACTTCCGCCGCCTGGGTAGCGGTGTTCGCCATGATCGGAATGCGCTACTTTCGCTCCCGCGACGTCTGAGCAGGCGCCCGTCCTGGGACCCCGGCCGGCGGCAGCAGGCTCAGCCGCCTGAGCCGGGGTAGTCCGGTCCGGACTGTTGCTGGGCCGGTGCCTGACGCTGTGGCGACGGAGGCTGCACCTGGTGCGGCGCCGACGGAGTCTGAATGTTCTGCTGCAGGCGATGCTGCGGCGACTGCTGTTGCTGTGCTGGCGCCGGCTGCGCCTGCGGCGGGTACGGCTGTTGCTGAGGTGCCGCCGGCGAATAAGGCGGCGGAGTCTGCGCCTTCGGCTTCCATTCCGGCCGGACCGAGATGATCAAGGCCGACAGCAGGATCATCGTCGCCAAGATCAGGGTTTGATCGTCCGGCCCGGCATCGAAGCTGACCAGGAGGATCACCACCGCGGCAAGGATGCAGACCACGCCGGCGATCGACCGCACCACCCGGACGCCGGGCAGCAGGTAGGCAGCCAGCGACACCAGGAGGCCGAACCCGACCACCACCACGGAGATGGCCAAGGCCGGCGAAATGTCACCCAAGATGTCATCCAGCACGTTTCCTCCTCGGTTGGACTCGCTGCCGAACCCTACCGGTCGCCCGGGTCCCCGCCAACGATCACCCGTGTGGTCTTCACCCGGAAGCGGGATGGGCCGGCGGCTGTTGCTGAGGCGGCGGCTGCTGCCGCAGCGACGGCGGCGGCGTCTGGATGTTCTGCTGCAGTTGCTGCGGCGGCGGCTGCTGCGCCGTCGGCGACTGCTGTGCCCGGTACGGCTGCGGCTGCGGCGGGGTGACCTGCTGGCCGTACGGCGGCGGGCCCGGCGCCGGCCGCCCCGGCGGACCGGCCGCCGGGGCCGGCTTGCGCTCCGGCCGGATCGCGATGATCAAGCCGGTCAACACCACCACCAGGCCCAGGATCCGCATCACCTCATCCGAGTCCGCGCTCAGCATGAGGAAGGTCAGGAATCCCGCCGCGAGGATGCAGAGCGCGCCGGCGATCGCCCGCAGCACCCGGGCTCCGGGCAGCAGGTAGGCCACGAGTGCCAGCAGCGTGGGCACGCCGAAGATCAGCAGTTGAGTGAGGGCTCCCACGATCTCTGCTCCTTGGTTCGACGATCGTGGCCGCACCCTATCGGCTCAACGCACCACCGTCACAGCACCGGGCCCGTTCAGCACCGAGATCCGCTTCCCCAGCAACCGGGCCAGGGTGTGGTCGATGATCTTCAGCAGCGAGCCGCCGCGATCCTGGCCGTGGCCGTCGAGATAGTCGTCCACCGGGCCGTCGGTCGGGAAGATCTTCTCCTCCAGCGGCAGCGGCACCGAGGAACAGATCGCGTTGTCGGTGGCCGAACCGTTGATCAAGAAGTTGTTCACGACGCCGTCGACACAGTAGTTGCCCTGGATCGCATACTGACCGTGGAACGGGCTGTCGTCCACCCGGAGCACGTTGATGCCCGGAGCCTCGTCCACCGCCGCCATCGCCTGCTCGTACGCCGTCTGCGGATCGAACTCGCCCTGCACCAGCAGCACGTTGTCCCGCACCGCCTCCGGCATCGTCGGCAACTCGTGCTGCGGCTCGTCGGTCCACGGCCCACACACCTCACTCAAGCCGTATTGCCAACCACCGTAGGGATAGCGCGGACCCTGGCGATCACTCAGCCGCCGATACCACTCGGTCGACTCCGTCGGCTGATCACCGCAGGCCACCGCGAACCGGGTCATCGGCGCTTGGACGTAGTCCTCACCGACGTCGGGTCGGCCGAGGTTCTTGCTGATCACCAGTTTCGTGGTCAGCTTCGCCATCGGGACACCGAACCGCTCCTTCGACACCTCGTCCAGCAGGCTCCGGGCATCCTTCGACAGCGTGTCGAAGTCGGCCAGCGGATCCTCGCCGAGCAGGAAGCCCAGCACCAGCAGGTTGAGCACCCAGCTGTCCTGGCTGCCGTTGCCCATGAACAGATTGTCGTAGCTGTCGCCGTCGATGCCGGCCTCGCCCGCGATCTTGCGGCCCCGCTCGATCGACTCCTTCGCCTCCGCAACCGAATCCCCCAGCAGCCCCGGTGCCACCCGGTTCACCCAGGGCAGGAAGACATCGTCGGTCTGCCGCTGACCCATCCGCGGGAAGTCCTCGAAGTCGGCCATCAGCCGGCCCTGCCAGTCCACGCTGGAATCCAGCACCATCCGGCCGGCCTGCTCCGGAAACATCGAGGCGTATTTTGCGCCCAGCCAGCTGCCGTAGGAATAGCCGATGTAGTTGAGTTTCTCGGCGCCGAACAGCTGCCGCAGCAGGTCCATGTCGTGCGCGGTCTGCCAGGTCGTGATGTACGGCGTGACGGCCTGGCTCTGGCAGGCCTCGGCGATCGCCCGCGGCGTCTTCTGATGTTCCTTGATCGACTTCTCCGACCGGTCCCGGGCATCCTGCGGTCCCTGCGGCAGCCGGCTGATCGGCACGTCGCAGGTCAGCATCCCCTCGGCCTCCTCGCCGAACGGGCCGAGCTTGCCGGTGCCGCGCGGATCCATCCCGAGCAGGTCATAGCGCGCGTTCAGATCGGGTTGCAGCTCGGCGATCGCGATCGGCAGGTCGGTGCCCTGCCCGCCCGGCCCGCCCGGGTTGGTCAGCACGATGCCCTGACTGCCGTCCTCCCCGGTCGCCAGGGCCCGGCTGACGTGGACCTGCAGGTCCACGCCGGCGGCCGGCATCGCCCAGTCCCGCGGCACGGTCATCGACGCGCATTCGATCTTGACCGCATCATCGGTCTCGAAGCCGCAGTCGGCCCAGTCGAGTTTCTGATCCGTGTATTTCGCGAGTCCCGGATCCGTGGACAGATCGGGCGCCGGGTCCGCGGCGGCCGGTGCGGCCGTCGTCACGATCATGGTCAGCGCAGCGATCGAGGCCAGGCCCGCAGTGATACCGGTCTTCCAGCGAGGCATATCTCTACTTCCGCTCGAGTTCAGGTCCCGACCGACCCTAACGGTCCTCGCCCGCGGAGTTGATCAACCCGCCGCCGGACCTGGTCTCAACCGAAATCCGACCACGGTGTCAGTCCTTGAGCAGTTGCCGCGCCATCACGATCCGCTGCACCTGGTTGGTGCCCTCGTAGATCTGGGTGATCTTGGCGTCGCGCATCATCCGCTCCACCGGGTAGTCCTTGGTGTAGCCGTAGCCGCCGAGCAGCTGGACCGCGTCGGTGGTGATCTCCATCGCAACATCTGAGGCGAAACACTTCGCGGCCGCGCCGAAGTAGGTCAAGTCGGCGTCGTCGCGTTGCGACTTCGCCGCCGCCGCGTAGGTCAGCTGCCGGGCCGCCTCCAGCTTCATCCCCATGTCGGCGATCATGAACTGGATCCCCTGGAAGTCGGCGATCGCTTTGCCGAACTGGGTCCGCTCCTTGACATAGCCGGCGGCGAAGTCGAGCGCGCCCTGAGCGATCCCGATCGCCTGCGCGGCGATGGTGACCCGGGTGTGATCAAGAGTGCGCATCGCGGTCCCGAAGCCGGTGCCGGGCTCGCCGATCATCCGGCTCGCCGGCACCCGTACCTGATCAAGGTAGACCTCGCAGGTCGGCGACCCCTTGATCCCGAGCTTCCGCTCCGGCGCGCCGAACGAGACGCCCTGGTCGGACTTCTCGATCACGAAGGCGCTGATCCCCCGGCTCCGGGCGTCCGGGTCGGTGACGGCGAACACCGTGTAGTACTCCGAGACGCCGGCGTTGGTGATCCACCGCTTCACCCCGCTGAGCACGTAATGATCACCGTCGGCGACCGCCCGGGTCGTCATCGACGCGGCATCCGAGCCCGCCTCGGGCTCGGACAGACAGTAGGAGAACATCGCCGCGCCGGAGGCGACCGGCGGCAGATAGGTCTGCTTCAACTCGTCGCTGCCGGCCAGCAGGATCGGCATTGTGCCCAACTTGTTCACCGCCGGGATCAGCGACGACGACGCGCACGCCCGAGCCACCTCCTCGATCACGATCGCCGTCGCCAGGGCGTCCGCGCCGACGCCGTCGTAGGCCTCCGGCACGTGCGGCGCATGGAAGTCCGACGCCCGCAACGCGTCGTACGCGGTCTGCGGGAAGGTCGCCGTCTCGTCCGCCTCGGCCGCGAACGGCGCGACCTTGGCGTCGCACACCTCCCGGACCGCGGCCCGGAACGCCTCATGCTCCTCGGTCGGCGTGTAGATCTCAGTGAAGTCGGTCACCCGGACAGGGTAGGCGATGAGTTTTGCTCCTTGGTCGAGTCGGAAGAGTGAGAATCGGTACGACCAAAGGAGCCGCCATGCCCGAACCAGAATCCTTCACGCTCGACGCGCCCGGTGCCGTCCTGCACTACGACATCCGCAAGGGCGAGGGCGACACCGAGCCGCCGCTGCTGCTGATCGGCTCGCCGATGGACGCTGTCGGCTTCACCACGCTGGCCGGGCACTTCGCCGACCGGACGGTGGTGACGTACGACCCGCGCAGCGCCGGCCGGAGCAAGCGCACCGACGACGCCACCGAGACCACCCCGGACGAGCATGCCGACGACCTGTTCCGGTTGATCACCGCGCTGGACGCCGGCCCGGTCGACATCTTCGCCAGCAGCGGCGGGGCCGTGAACGGCCTCGTCCTCGCGGCCCAGCACCCCGAGGTGATCCGCACCCTGGTCGCGCATGAGCCGCCGGTGACCCAGGTGCTGCCGGATCGCGAGGAGGCCCTGGCCGCGGTGACCGACATCCACGAGTCGTACCTGAAGAGCGGAATGGGCGTCGGAATGGCCAAGTTCATCCTGCTGGTCAGCCACCAGGGGCCGATCCCGGCCGACTTCCCGCAGTGGCCCGTGGATCCGGCGCAGTTCGGACTGCCGACCGAGGACGACGGCAGCCGCGACGACGCACTGCTCGGCCAAGCCATGATCAAGTGCAACTACTACCACCACGATTTCGACACCCTGCGCTCGTCGCCGGCCCGGATCGTGGTGGCCGTTGGCGAGACCACCGGCCAGGCACTGCCCCGCCGCACCGGTGAGATCGTCGCCGAGCGGATCGGCCAGCAGCCGGTGATCTTCCCCGGTGATCACGGCGCCTTCATGGGCGGCGAGTACGGCATGCCGCCCGGCGAGCCGGACGCCTTCGCCGCCAAACTCCGCGAGGTCCTAGCCGCCTGACCCCGGCCACACCACCGCCCTCACACCACACTTCGCGCACCCATGCTCCTCTTTCTCCACCGGTGCTCCCCCTGCAACGGGAGCACCGGCGCAGCAAGGGGAGCACGACGACCCAGGCCGGGGCGCAAGGCGCACCGGTAGCGCGGCGTGCGTCGGCGGGGTCCTGCGTTCCGTTGGCCGGTCGCCTTTCTCGGTCATGCTCCTCGTTCTGCGCTGGTGCTCCACCTGCAACGGGAGCACCGGCGCAGTAAGGGGAGCATGACGACAAAGATCGGGTGGGTGGTTGAGCGGGACGGTCAGGTGAGGGGGCGGCGGGTACGGGCGGCGCGAGCGAAGGCGCGGTGCAGGCGGTCCACGAGATCGTCGGGGTGATTCAGGTCGCCCCAGGTCCAGCGGACGACCTGCCAACCGAGGTCGCGCAATGCATCCTCCCGCTGCTTCTCCGCCCACAGCACTTCTGAGACGGATTGCCCCGGGCGGAGCAGCCGGCCGTACTTGATCTTGCCGTCGAACTCGGCCAAGGTCCCGTGGGCTTCCCAACCGAAGTCGGTGCACCCGACGAGTTCTTCGCGCTCGTTGAAGACTTCGTACTGAACCGACGGCCGCGGTACGCCACGGTCGGCGAGCACGACGCGACTGACGGACTCACCGACGCTTTCGCTCCGGTGATCGAGGAAGCCGACGGCGCGGCGAGCCTGCCGGATGCCTGGCCACCCCTTGGCCCGACCGAGGGCGCGAGCCAGTTCACTGTCCGTGACCAGGTCCACCAACGCCGGGTCACCGATCGGCACGGAGCGGTGCATCGGCAGGGTTCGAGCCAGATCCACGATCGTCCGAGCCGGGCTGGTGACGCGCAGGCCGGATACGATCCGGATCTCGTCCTCGTCCAGCGGCGTCGGGTGCAGGTGCGCCTGCCGCCGGATCTTCCCGCCTCCGAGCGGGCGCGACCGGATCAGATGCACCCGGTCGAGTGCGTCGTTCCAGACCGGGAGCCCGTGGATCGCCGCGGCCGATTGATAGCCGATGACGGCGTCCGAACCGGACAGCCGGGCTGTCGCCGCGACGAGCCGGAGATGGGTCTGGCGGGCATCGAGCGGTGCGGTCGGCGGGCTCGCATAGGCGCTGCGGCGAACGTGGTCCAACGAGCCGGTCCGCCTCAGTCGGGCCAACTCGCCGTGTTCGTACCCGCGCGCCACGAGCTCGCGAGTCAGATCGATCTGCTGCATGCCCCAACGGCAACGCACTCCGCCCGAACGCGCCAGCCGACGACCCCAGATCTGTGGACAACTGTGTTGTCCGTTTCAGTTCTCCTCTCCTCGACCTCCGGCCTGCCGGCCCCCGTGGCCCCCCGCGGCCCCGCGCGGGTTCGCGAATCCTCGCTCATGCTCCCCTTTCTCCGTCGATGCTCCTGCTGCAGCCGGAGCACCGAGCGCGGAAGGGGAGCATCGCGGGTACAACAGGGTGGGTGGGTGGGTGGGTGGGTGGTGGGTGGTGGGGGTGGGGTGGCCGGGTCAGACTGGGGGTATGGATTCTGCGGTTGGGGCTGTGGGGGTGGAACCGGACGGAGCGTCCTCGGCTCGGCGGGCGGGATTCCTGGCACCGTTCGACGTGTCGCCGGCGGCCGAGGAGTTGTACGCGGACCTGCTCCGGTCGGTCGGCGGGCCGGTCTCCCGGATGCCCGGCCGGGCGGAGTCGGTGGCCGAGCTGACCCGGGTCGGTCTGGTCCGCCAGGAGGGCGGCCGGATCGTCCCGGTGCCGGTCCGGCTCGCGGTGGAGCGCTGGGTGATCGAGCAGGAGGCGCGGATCAGCCAGGCCCGGCTGGCGGCGAGTCACTTCGCGTCGTTGCAGGGCCCCAGCTCCGGCGGCTTCCTCGAGGTGATCCGCGGCATCGACCAGGTCCGCGAGGCGGCGCACCAGGTGGAGACCGGAGCCGCGAAGGAGGTGCTCTGCTTCGACCGCGCGCCGTACTTCAGCCAGTCCAAGGGCGCGATCTCGACGGCCCAGGAGGCGGTGGCCGATCGCGGCGTGAAATATCGCGTCGTCTACCAGCAGGCGGTGCTGGAGGATCCGGCGATCATGGCAGCGGTGCGCTACTCGATCAGTCTCGGCGAGGAGGCGCGGACGTTCCCCGACGTGCCGATCCGGATGATCATCGCCGACGACCGACAAGCCCTGCTGGTGCTGCCGTACAGCGCCGCTCCGGGCGACGACGAGCCGGCCGACGCCGACGCCGTCCTGGTCCACCCGTCCACCCTGCTGGACGCGCTGATCCGGCTGTTCGACTCGATCTGGTCGCTCGCCGTGCCGATCTCCTACCTCGACGACTCCAGCTGGACCGACGAGCACCAGCATCTGCTGCAACTGCTGGCCACCGGCCTGACCGATGCCTCGATCGCCCGCGAGCTCGGCGTCAGCGAACGCACCGTGCAACGGCGGATCAACCGGCTGCACCAACTGCTCGGCGCGAACACCCGCTTCCTGCTCGGCGTCCAGGCGGTCAAGCGCGGCTGGATCTGAGTCGGAAACCGGACATGGCCGGATCGCGCCACCACCCAGACCTGTCGGCGGATCGACCCGGTCTGATTCATTGACCCCACACGAATCTTCCGCCTGATCAGGCGTTGAATTCTCGGGAGGGTCAATGATGCTGTCCATCTCAACCTCAGCTGCGGGCGGAGCATCCCGTCGTACGCCGGCCTGGCGGCGCTGGATCGGTCTGCTGCTCGCACCGGTGCTGGCACTGTCCACGTCGGTCTACCTCGGGTCGTCGCCCGCCACCGCGGCGGCGAAGGTGCCGGACGTCGCGGCGCTGGCCGGCGACCTGGCCCAGCAGAAGCTCACCTGGGAGACCTGTGACTTCGGCGATCCGGCGCTGAACGACCGGTTCAACGTGCCGAACGTCTCCTGCGCGACCGTCGTGGTGCCGCGGGACTGGCACGATCCGGCCAACGGCAAGACCTGGAACATCCGGATCTCGCAGGCCAAGAACATCGACGTCGACCATTCGCGCTACCAGGGCACCCTGTTCGTCAATCCGGGCGGCCCGGGCGGCGAGGGGCTGGTCTGGGGTTCGGCGATGCAGGAACGCACCCCGGACCTGAACCCGTACTACAACTACGTCGGGTTCGATCCGCGCGGCGTCGGGCAGAGCAGCCACGCCGCCTGCGCGTACGAGTGGGACACCGCCGCCACGGATCCGTACGCCGAGCTCAAGGCGGCCGGCCGGGCCTGCTCGACCAGCGCCGACGTGAAAACGATCAACACCGAGCAGACCACGTACGACATGGACTTCGTCCGGCACCTGCTGAAGGCGCCGAAGCTCAGCTACGTCGGCTACTCCTACGGGACCTGGCTCGGCACCTGGTACGAGAACGTGTTCGGTGCCAAGTACGGCGGCCGGTTCCTGCTGGACTCCTCGATCGACGGCACCCAGGCCACCCTGGAGTCGACCTGGAACCTGCAGCCGATCGCCCGGGACCGGCAGTTCACCATGCACATGATCAACTGGATCGCCCGGCACGACGACGTGTACGGGCTGGGCGAGGACCCGGTCAAGATCAGGGAGCGCTACTTCGCGGCGACCGCCGAGCTCGACCCGTTCCTGGTGCTGCTGGTCTGGGCGCTGCTGGGCGGCGCCGGCGCGTTCGGCAACAACGCGGACTACCCGCTGGCCGGCGACGTCGTGCAGACCTTGATCGAGTTCGGTGAGAGCGAGGACGCCGGGCTGAAGTCCGACGCGAGCAACCCGGCGGTCACCGCCGACGCGGTGCTGGCCAAGATCGGCGAGACCGCGACCGGTCAGCGCCGGACCGCGATCAAGGAGGCCCGCGGCGAGGTCGCACCGCTGACCAAGATCGCCACCTTGGAGGAGACCGCGAAGCGGGCCGCCCGGTCGGCCTCGACGCTGGCGACCGGGGTGCTGGAGGATCCGTTCGACATGATCCGCTGCAACGACGGCCAGTGGACGCAGGGTTCGGCGTACTGGGAGGCGCACAAGATCAAGCAGGCCAAGAAGGCGCCGCTGAGCAACCAGTGGGGCCTGCTCGAGGTGCCGGTGTGCGCGTTCTGGCGGACCCAGAACCTGATGCCGGTCGCGGCCGAGAAGACCTTCCCGGCCACCGTCGTGTTGCAGGGCGAGCTGGATTCGCAGACGGGCTGGGAAGGTGGTTTCGCCGCCGGCACCAAGCTGCCGAACACCAGCTTCATCTCGATCGACAACGAGGGCTCGCACGGACACTTCCCGTACGGGACCGAGCAGGTCGACCGGCCGATCATCAACTATTTCCTGAACGGGAAGCAGCCGAAGGACATCACGGTCGGCCAGGCGCTGCCGCTGCCGGAGGACGCGAAGACCTACCAGTCCTGGGCGAAGCTCAATCCGAAGGCCAAGCACACCGGCGGCACCGTCACCTCGCCATGGGTGCCCGCCGTCGCCGACAAGCGGATCCCGGCCAGCGACGCCGGCGCCGACCTGCTCGCTGCCGACGCCGCCGGTCAGGTGCTGCGGCAACAGGTCGAGGACCTCTACGGCCAGGCCGGGGTCGACGCCCTGGAGGACGCCGGAACCCTGTAGGGAATCGCTCGACAGCCGAAGCTGTCGTGGGGGTCGGCCCGGACCGGGCCGGCCCCTTCGACCCCCAACCCCCTGAGCCAGGAGAATCTGATCGGCATTCGAATCGCTGTGCTCATCGATGGGGACCCGCAATTGCTAGGGCGTGAGGCGGTGCAGGTCGCGCGGGAAGAGCGTGACCTCGCGGACGTTGGCGGTGCCGGTCAGCTGGGCGACGAAGCGTTCCAGGCCGATCGCGAAGCCGCCGTGCGGCGGCATGCCGTAGCCGAAGGTGGCCAGATACTCCGCGTACGGAGCGGGGTCCTCGCCCCGGGCGGCGAGGGCGGCCCGGTAGTCCGCCAGCTGATGCAGTCGCTGTCCGCCGGTGACCAACTCGGTGCCGCGGAAGATCAGGTCGAACGAGTTCGTCCAACGATGATCATCCGGCTGCGGATGGGTGTAGAACGGCCGCTTGACCGCCGGATAACCCTGCACCACCAGGAAGTCCGAGCCGTGCTCGGTCTTCGCCCACTGGCCCAGTTTCCGTTCGTGCTCCGGCGCCAGGTCCGGCTCGTCCTCGGCCGCACCGACCAGCCGCAGCGCGTCGGCGAAGTGCAGCACCGGGAACCGCTCCGGCACCTCCGGCAGGTCGATACCGGCCGCGCCGGGCACGGCGGCGGCCGCGGCAACCATCCGGGCGATCACGTCCCGGAGCACCATGATCACGTCGTGATGATCATGGATGAAGCCGAGCTCGGCGTCCAGTGAGGTGTATTGGGCCAGGTGCCGGACCGTGTCGTGCGGCTCGGCCCGGAACACCGGCCCGACCTCGTAGACCCGCTCGAACACGCCGACCATGATCTGCTTGTAGAACTGCGGCGACTGGGCCAGATAGCCGGTCCGGCCGAAGTAGTCGACGGCGAACACGTTCGCCCCGGACTCGGTCGCGCCGGCGACCAGTTTAGGCGTTGCGATCTCGGTGAATCCTTGATCATCGAGCGCGGTCCGGAAGCCGCGCACCGCAGCCGCGGCCAGCCGCCAGGTCAGTTGCCGGGACGGATGCCGCCAGGCCAGTGCCGCATGATCGAGCAGGGTGGGCAGGCCGGCCTTCAGCTCCGGCCGCCACAGCTCGAGCGGCGGCGGACCGGCGGGCCGGCCGAGGATCTCGATCTCCGGGTCGACCAGTTCGACGCCGCCCGGCGCCTGCGGGTTGGCGACGGCGCGGCCGGTGGCCCTGATCACCGTCTCCTCGCCGAGCTCCTCGATCCGCTGCCGGTCGTCGGTGATCACCACCTGGGTCAGCCCGGTCCGGTCCCGGATGATCACGAAGCTCACCGAAGCCAGCCGGCGACGCCGATGGACGAAGCCCTCGACGGTCACCGCTGCGGCGGGTTGCAGCTCACCGGCCAGGGTCCGCTCGGGCGGCCGTACCGGTTCGGATCTCACTTGATCTGCAGAATGCGTGGTCACGTCTGTTCACCTCCAGGGAGTGCGTTGCCCCGGGAGGTGTGGGCGATCGGGAGCTCGCGGTGCCACCACACCTTCGCCGGCCGGATCGGCCGACCTCTGGACGGTCATTCGCCGCTGACCAGACGGTACGGCTCGGAGGTCGTCACCCTCGTCATCGCCGTCGGCAGCGACGTTACACGGGTCTCACAGCAAGGGGTAGGTGAATTCTTTCCGCCGCGATTCACGTACCGTCGATCGGATGAACGACCCGACGCCCTCACAACTGCGCCGTACGGACCTCGGCACCGCCGCCGGGATCCCCTGGATCCTGACCACCTCGACCGCCGGGCTGCCCGAGCCCTGGGCCGACCTGACTGGCAGCACCGTTCCGGCGACCGTGCCGGGCGAGGTGTACGGCGACCTGCTCGCCGCCGACCGCATCCCGGACCCGTACGACGGCGACAACGAGTCCCGGCTGGCCTGGATCGGCCGCACCGACTGGAGCTACCGAGCGACCTTCGCCTTCGATCGCACCGCCGAGCCGGCCGACCGGCGGCACGAGCTGGTTGCCGACGGCCTGGACACCGTCGCCACGATCCGGCTGAACGACACCGAGCTCGGCCGGACCGCCAACCAGCACCGCACTCATCGGTTTGACGTGACCGAGCTGCTGCAGGACGGCGACAACGAGCTGGTGATCGACTTCGAGGCGCCGGCGACCGCCGCCGAGCGGCTGCAGGCCGAGCTCGGCGAGCGCCCGCGCGCCTATCCCCATGCCTACAACGCGATCCGGAAGGCCGCCAGCAGCTACGGCTGGGACTGGGGGCCGGACCTGGCCGGTGCCGGCATCTGGCAGGCGATCGGGATCGAGTCCTGGTCCGAGGTCAGGATCGCGGCCGTGCGGCCGTTGGCCTTGGTGACCGACGACAGCTGCACTCTGCAGGCCCACGTCGACCTGGTCTGGGCCGGGGGCGACGAAGGTTCGAGCCGGCTCGCGGCGGAGATCTCCGGCCGCCGGGTCGAGCTGACCGTGGCGCCGGGCCAGAGCTCGGCGATGATCACCGTCGACGTGCCGGAAGCCGAGCTGTGGTGGCCGGCCGGCTACGGTGATCAGAACCTGTATCCGGTGTCGATCACGCTCGGTGACGATGATCGGCCGCGGCAGCGGTGGCACGGCCGGGTCGGCTTCCGTACCGTCGAGGTGAGCACCGCGCCGGACCGTTCCGGCAGCGAGTTCGTGATCATCGTCAACGGCGTCCGCGTCTTCGCCAAGGGCGCCAACTGGATCCCCGACGACGCGCTGATCACCCGGCTGAGCCGGGAGACCTATCGCGCGTCGATCATGGACGCCCGCGAGGCGGGGATGAACCTGCTCCGGGTCTGGGGCGGCGGGTTCTATGAGAGCAAGGACTTCTACGACCTTTGCGACGAGCTGGGCCTCCTGGTCTGGCAGGACTTCCTGTTCGCCTGCGCCGCCTACGCCGAGGAGGAGCCGCTGGCGAGCGAGGTCGAGGCCGAGGCCCGGGCGGCGATCAGCCGACTCAGCGGGCACGCGAGCCTCGCCCTCTGGAACGGCAACAACGAAAACATCTGGGGCTGGGTGGACTGGGGCTGGCGCTCCCAACTGGGCGATCAGACCTGGGGCGACGGCTACTACCGCGAACTGCTGCCGCGGCTGGTGGCCGAGCTCGATCCGCGCACTCCGTACTCGCCGGGCAGCCCGTACTCCTACGCCGACTACCACTACCCGAACGACTACCGACACGGGACGACCCACATCTGGGACGTCTGGAACCGGGTGGACTACGGGCACTACCGGGACTATCCGGCCCGGTTCGTCTCCGAGTTCGGCTTCCAGGGACCGCCGGCGTGGTCGACCCTGCTCTCGGTCGTCCATGATCAACCGCTGACCCCGGACAGCCCGCAGACCCTGGTGCACCAGAAGGCCGGCGACGGAAATCTCAAACTGGAGCTCGGGCTCGGTGATCATCTGCCGCACTGGCGGGACGACCCGTTCGACGCCGACGACTGGCACTGGACGACGCAGCTCAACCAGGCGCGGGCGGTCGCCTTCGGCATCGCGCACTTCCGCAGCCTGCATCCGCTGAACACCGGCACGGTCGTCTGGCAGCTCAACGACCAGTGGCCGGTGATCTCCTGGGCCGCGGTCGATTCGACCGGCATCCGCAAGCCGCTCTGGCACGCGCTGAAGGCGGTCTACGCCGACCGGTTCGTCACCGTCCAACCGCGGCCGGCCCCGCACGGGCCGCACGACCTGAGCCCGCTCGGCGACCAGACACCGGCGTTGATCATCCACAACGACACCGATCGGCCCTGGACCGGCACGGTGTGGATCAACCGGCGCAGCACCGGGATCGGCAGTGAGTCGCTGGCCGACCAGGCGACCGACTTCGAGGCCGCGCCGCGGTCGGCGATCACTATCGACCTGGCCGCCGACCTGCTCGCCGCGGGCGATCCGTCGGCCGAGTTCCTGGTGATCGAGACCGCCGACTCGGCGCCGGCGTACTGGTACTTCGTCGAGGACACGGGCCTCCGGGTGCACTCCCCCGGTGACGCGGCCACTGTCACGGTCAGCGCCGACGGCGGCACTCAGCGAGTGACGGTGTCCGCCGAGGCGTTGATCAAGGACCTAGCCCTGTTCCCGGACCGGCTCGACCCGGCCGCCCGGGTGGACAGCGGCCTGATCACCCTGATCGCCGGCCAGTCGCACACCTTCGTGATCACCGCACCGACCCCGTTGGACGAAGCCGCCCTGACCACCCTCCCGGTGCTCCGCTCGGTCAACGACCTGATCACCCGCTGACCTAGACCAGGAAGACTCTCCTGATCGTCCAGCCGAGCTCGTCGACCGCGAAGGTGACCTCGTCCCGCGGATCCCCACACCAGTTCCTGGGGATCCGCGGCCGGTAGGCCGTCGCGATGTCGTCGACGAGAAGCAGATAGAGCACCGGCATCGCCCTCGCGGGGCAGGCCATCCGGGGATCGTCCGGCGGCGGTTCGTCGACCAGCGTCAGCGCGGCGAGCAGCTCCGGCGACGGCTCGGCCGAGGACTCCGTGATCGTGTAGACGGTGCTGTTGTCGGGCTGCCACCGCCCGCCGTCGTCGGAGCAGCGCAGCACCGAAGCGAACTTCGCGTCAGTGGGGAGCACGCCGGCCCGGGCACCGGTCGCGTACGGACCGCCGTCCGCGAAGGGCGGCACCAGCCCGGCCCCGGTTGGCGGACAGGTCGCGGCCCGGATCGCTACCGCGGGTGGCACGACGGCCGGCGAGGGCCCTGGCGGCCGCGGTAGCGGGAGTGGTAGCGGCTCGGGCAGCGACGTCGTACAGCCGACCGCCAGCATGGCCGCACCGGCTAGCACCAGTCGGCGCCCAACGGACACCGTCGTCACCAACCCAACCTATGGCCGGCGGCCGCCGGCAGAGCCCGGTGAACCACCCCGAAACCCAACCGAGACGTCACATCCGCTACGACACGCCGTCAAAAGGGCCGCGGATGTGACGTCTCGGCGGGTTGTTAGAGGGTTTTCGCCTTGGGGTCCCAGTCCTCGGGGAGGAGGGCGGCGGGCTCGACGGTGCTGTCCACCTTGACGAACTCGCCCTGCTCGCCGGACTCGGCCAACGAGGTCATGATGTCCAGGACGTGGTACGCGAGCGCGCCCTGGGCGCGGTGCGGCCGGTCCTCCCGGATCGCCCGGGCCAGGTCGAGGGCGCCGGTGCCACGGCTGGACTTCTCGGTCGTGGTGCCGATCTCCTCCCAGTCGTCCGACCCCGGCTTCCTGATCTTGATCTCACCCTGGAAGGTATTCGGATCCGGGACCAGCAGAGTGGCCTCGGTGCCGGTGATCTCCAGCAGGGTGCGCGGCTGCGGCGAGTCGAAGCTGAAGATCGAGGTCAGCGACTGCCCGCCGGTGAACTTGACCAACCCGGCGGTCTGGCTCGGCACGGTGACGTCGAACTCCTCGCCCGCCTTCGGCCCGGATCCGATCACTCGCTTGGCCTTCGCCTTGGACCCGATCGCGGCCACCGTCTCGGCCGGGCCGAACGCCTGCACCAGTGTGGTCAGGTAGTACGGGCCGATGTCGAACAACGGGCCCGCCCCGTCCTGGAACAGGAAGGCCGGATTGGGATGCCAGGACTCCGGTCCCGGGCTCTGGAACAAGATCAACGCGGTCAGTGGCTCACCGATCACGCCGTCCTGCAACGCCTGGAAGGTGGCTTGTAGCCCCGAGCCGAGGAACGTGTCCGGCGCACAGCCGACCCGGACCCCCTTCTCTTCCGCCGCGGCCAACAGGCTCTGTCCGCTGGCCCGGTCCAGGGTCAGCGGCTTCTCGTTCCAGACGTGCTTGCCCGCCGCGACCGCGGCCAGCGCCACCTCGGCGTGCGCCGCCGGGATGGTCAGGTTGACCACGATCTCGACGTCGGGATGGGTGAGCACGACCGACGGGTCGCCGGCGACCGCGATGCCCTTCTCCTCGGCCTTGGCCTTGGCGACCTCCGGATACAGATCACCGACGGCCAGCACCTCGACGTCGGGGAAACTGGCCAGGTTGTCCAGATAGGTGTTGCTGATCACGCCGGCGCCGATGATGCCGACCCCGACCGGACCGGTCCGCTGCTCTCCCATGATCAAGCTCCCTTGCCGGCGCTGAGGTAGGCGAAGCTGTCGCCGACCGCCTGGATCAGATCGTTCTCGCTGTCGTCCAGCTCGACCACGCGGAGCGCGTTCGGGGCGGCGGCGACGTAATCCCAGATCGGGATCGAGCCGGTGCCCAGGGCGACCTGCTTCTTGTTGTCGCGGGTGCCGTCGCCGTCCTTGATGTGCAGCGCCACGACCTTCTCGCCGAGCCGGCCGAGCAGCGCCGGCACGTCCGCGCCGCCGACATGGGCCCAGTAGGTGTCGACCTCGAGCACCACCCCTTCGGACAGGTTGTCGGCCAGCACCTCCAGTGCGTGCCGGCCGTCGATGATCGACTCCAGCTCGAACCAGTGGTTGTGGTAGCCGACGGTCAGCCCGTGCGCCGCCGCCTTTTCGGCGGCCGCGTTCAGGTCGGCGGCGGTCTGCTTGACGTCCTCGGCCGACTGCCAGCGGGCCGGGTCGATGTGCGGATCGATCACCAGGGAGACGCCGAGCTCCTTCGCGACCGCGAAGATCTGCTCCTGGTCACCCTTGAGCAGGCCGACGTGGGTCGACGGTGCGGTCAGGTTGTGCTTGGTCAACCCGGCGCGCAACTGGTCGGCGAAGTCAGTGAGGCCGAACGGCTCGACCTGGGTGTAGCCGAAGCCGGCGATCTTCGCCAGCGTGCCGTCGAAGTCCTCGGCCAGCGCGTTCCGCACTGTGTAGAGCTGCACCGACAGACCTGTCGGAAGAGACATGGAAGCTCCTTGTCACCGTGGTGGATTGGGGTACGGATGCAGCGGCGCGGCCGGGTTCGTCCGGCACGGCGCAACCTCGCATCCCGTCATGGGTGATGACTCTAACGAACCGGTTCAGTAGATTGCAGGTGCGTCTCCACCCACGGACGCCCGAGGTCGCGACGAGGCGGCAGCGGAGGGAGAGGAGGTGGGGATGGCCAGGATCACGATCAACGAGATCGCTCGCCGCTGCGGCGTCTCCAAGGGCGCGGTCTCGTACGCACTCAACGGCCGGCCCGGGGTTTCGGCCGAGACCCGGGAGCGCATCCTCAAGGTGGCACGGGAGCTCGGCTGGGCGCCGAACTGGACCGCGCGGATGCTGTCCGGCTCCCGGACCGAGGCGTTGGGCCTGGTGCTGGCCCGGGATCCGCGGATCCTGGCCAGCGAGCCGTTCTTCATGGAGTTCGTCTCCGGCATCGAGAGTGTGCTGTCCGAGCGGTCGTACGCGCTGTTGTTGCAGGTCACGCCCGGTCTGGACGCCGAACTGGAGACCTACCGGAAGTGGAACTCCGAGCGCCGGGTGGACGGCGTGATCGTCGTCGATCTGCGGATCGAGGACCCGCGGATCCCGTTGTTGCGGACGCTCGATCTGCCGGTGCTCTGCGTCACCGACCCGTCCCTGGCGGAGGGGTTCCCCTGCGTCTGGACCGACGACGCGACCGCGATGACCAGCGCCGTGGAATACCTGGTCGCGCTGGGGCATCGCCGGATCGCCCGGGTGTCCGGGATGTCCGACCACGGTCAGGTGGCGATCCGGGCGGGGGCGTTCCAGGCCGCGGCCGAGCGGGCCGGGATCGACTTCATCGTCGCCCGGGCCGACTTCTCCGCCGAGACCGGCCGGACGGCGACCCGGGAACTGGTCACCGCCGACAACCCGCCGACCGCGATCGTCTTCGACAACGACCTGATGGCGGTCTCCGGACTCTCCACCTGCCTGGAGCTCGGCGTCGCCGTGCCGGACGAGGTGTCGCTGCTCGCCTGGGACGACTCGCCGCTGTGCCAGATCACCCATCCGGCGATGTCGGCGATGAGTCACGACGTGATGGCGTACGGGGCGCATGTCGCGCGGCGGATGTTCGAGACCCTCGAGGGAAACGCCGCGGGTGCCTACCTCGACTCCACGCCGACGCTGACCGAGCGCGGCAGCACCGGGCCGCCGCGGCGGATCCGGCAGACCGGCTGAGTCGGGGAACCACCTGCGGCACGGCGGTGTAGTGCCGGTGAGTGGAGGAGGTGGGTCGATAGCCAGCGGGCCGGAGCAGACCGACCCGGCCGGTGACCGGACAGCGTTCGCCGACCTGGTGCGGTTGCACGCGCCCATGGCCAAGCGGGCCGCCGTGTTGTGGGGCGCCGGTGCCGACGCCGATGACGTGGTCCAGGAGTCGTTCGTGAAGGCCTTCCGGGCCATGCCGCGGTTCCGGCCCGGCAGTGAGTTCCGGCCCTGGCTGCTGCGGATCGTGATCAACGAGACCCGGAATCTGCACCGCGGCCGAGCCCGGCGGGAGCAGCGGGAACGCCGCTGGTGGTCCGGCCGGCTCGACACCGAGCCCGGGGCCGAAGCCGCCGTGCTGACCGCGGTCCGTGCCGAGACGCTGGCCGCGGCCCTGGACCGGTTACCCGAACCGATGCGGGCCGTGGTCACCTGCCGCTACCTGCTGGAGCTGTCCGAGGCCGAGACTGCCGCCTGTCTGCGGCTGCCCCGGGGGACGGTCAAGTCCCGGCTCTCCCGGGCCCTGCGCCAGCTCCGGGACGACGCCGAGCCAAGCGGTGCGGAGGTGACCGAATGAACGATGATCATGACCTCGAATCCGAGCTGCGCGCCCTCGGCCGGACGCTGACCGTCGACCCGGTGCCGGACGACCTGGCGGAGCGGGTGCTGGCCCGGGTGCCGGCCCGACGACCGCACCCGGTGCGCCGGATCCTGCGCCGGCTGGTGCTCGATGTCAGGTCCCGCCGCCGGTTGGTCGCGGTGATCATCGCCGCGTTGATCGCCGGGCTGCTGCTCGCCTCGCCGGTTCGGGCCGCGGTGATCGAATGGCTTCGGGTCGGCGGCATCGTGTTCCAGTCCGCGCCGGCCCCGAGCTCGAGCCGGGTGCCGAGATCCCCCGGCGGCCCGGTGCTGATCGAGGTCGGGAGCGTCGACCAGGCCCGGAGCATGATCGACTTCCCGATCGGCCTGCCGCCGGACCTCGGTCCGCCCAGCCAGGTGGCCGTGTCACAGGACCGGCGGCTGGTCGAGCTGGAGTTCAGCACCGACGCCGGACCGGTGCTGCTGAGCCAGTTCGACGGCAGTCTGATCATGTTCGTCAAGCGGAACTGGGACCGGCTGACCCGGGTCGAGGTGGCCGGCAACCTGGCCGTCTGGCTGCCCGATCCGCACACGATCAGCTACGTCGATCAGGACGGGGTCGAGCACACCGATCAGGCCCGGTTGTCCGGCCCGACGCTGGCCTACGAGGCGTACCCGATCGGCACCGAACACCCGATCACCGTCCGCCTCGAAGGATCCTTCGATCAGGCCCGGGCCATCACCATCGCCGAGTCGATCACCTTCCCCTGACCGCTCCGCTCCTCGGGTCGGAAATTTCTCGGCAGCGATGTCTTTCTCCGCCGTCCCCGTTCGTCGTTGGGGCAAAGAGACAGCTCAGGGACAATTCCCTGATGACCAAGGAGAACGATCATGTTCAACCAGCTGACCCCCGACCTGCCGAATCAGCTGTACGCCGAGCTGGTCCGGGCCGGAGACCAGGAACGCCTCGCCCGCCGCATCATCCGGCAGCGCAGGGCGGCTCGCCGTACCCTCCGCCGCCGTGACCGGCGGACCACCCAGCCGCGTCCCGTCGCTGTCGCCGAGGCGGCGTGACCACTCGCCCCTGAACGCCGACTTGTCAGAACTGAGGCTTGCTATAGCAATCCTCAGTTCTGACAAGTCGGCGATCATAATGTCCTGTGCCGCGACTTCGTTCATCGGACCGATCCAGCCCGAGCAGCCCGCCGCTGTTCCGCTGTCCACAACCGCCTCTGCGTTGACGGAGGCCCATGCCCGACCGTTCCACGGCTGCACTCATCGAGCAGATCGTTCGGCTGACGCTCGACCTCGGCGGTGCCACGGTCGACCTGCGGACGATGCGGATCCTCCCGGCCGTGGATGCCTGGTACTTTCCGCGCTTTCCCGAACGGACCATGATCGTCCCCCAGACAGACCTGGCCGCGTCCGTTCATCGGTTCATCGAGCTACACCGCGACACCCTCACCGACGACACCATCTGGTTGGGGACGTGGATCAACCCCGAATCGCACAATTGCTACCTGGATCTGATCACCCGCAACGCCGATCAGCACGAGGCCTTACGGCTCGCCCGGAGCTACAGCCGACTCGGCGGGCGGAAGATCATCGCCAGCTACAACCCGAGACGCCGACAGACGCGGTATGTCTGGGACGAGCCGGCGGAGACGATCCCGGGGCCGCCGCCCGGGCTGAGAGGCTTGGGGCATGAATCGCGCTGACCTGGCCCGCGAGATCGACGCCACCTGCCGCTTGCAGGGGACCTTCACCGCGCGCTCGGGGCAGGTGGTCTCCGAGTATTTCGACAAGTACCTGTTCGAGGCCCAGCCCGTGCTGCTCCGCCGGGTGGCCCAGGCCATGGTGCCGTTGCTGCCGCCGGACACCGAACGGGTCGGCGGGCTCGAGCTCGGCGGCGTCCCGATCGCCACCCTGGTCAGCTCGCTGACCGGGCTGCCCGCGTTGTTCGTCCGCAAGGAGCCGAAGGGGTACGGCACCTGCCGGCTGGCCGAGGGCGCCGACGTGGCGGGCAGCAGGATCACCCTGATCGAGGACGTGATCACCACCGGCGGCGCCGTACACAACGCTGCCCTGGCCTTGCGGGACCTGGGAGCGACGGTCGAGGTGGTGGTCTGTGCGATCGACCGGACCGAGGCCGGCGCCGCCCTGCTGACCGAGATCGGGGTCGAGACGCGCTCGGTGCTGACCAAGGCGGAGCTGGACCGGGTCTGATGGAACCCTCCCCGGCGCGGCGGTGTATCGCAGCCGAGGAAGGGAGTTCCCGATGCGCAACCTGTCCCGGCTCGGCCTGATCATCCTGCTCGCTCTGGGCGCCATGCTTGCCTCGGCATCGATCGCCGCGGCCGGCGGGCCGACCAGCCTGCTGATCACCAGTCCCCAGAACCAGCGGACGTCGTCGGCCTACGTCGGCGATGCCCGGTATCAGCGGCTGGCCGGCTATGTCGGCCTGAATACCGCCGCGGGCGTCAACCAATCGACCTCCGGTGAGTCGCCGCCGGCCGGGATCGACTCCAACTTCGGCGCCGAGACCCGGCTGACCTGGCTGATCCACGACATGTCGGTCTGGCGGGTGGACCGGCTCTATTTCACCGGTGACGTGGTCTGGATCAACACGACGACGATGACCGACTGGGGATCGGACGACGCGGGCGAGGGGGTCTGGCACCGGACGGCGGAGCCGGCGAAGCTGCGCGCGGCGGTGGCCGAGACCGGCGTGCTGCGGAAGCCCACCTCGGCGCCACCGGAGTCGGAGTCGCCCCCGTCGGATCCGCCGGCAGTTCCCGATCCCACCCCGTCGGCCTCGGAACCGGCCGACGCGGCCGCCACAGCGACCACCGGCGGACCGCCGGCCGGCGGCCTGATCGGCCTCGGCAGCGGCCTGCTGGGGCTCGCCGCCGGGATCGGCGCGACGCTGCTGGTGCTGCGCCTCCGAACCCGGCAGCAGCCGGACCGGATCGTGCTCACCGGCTGATCATCGGCGCTTGGTCGACGAGGGAGATCACGATGCGCGTCCTAGCTGATCTTCTTCGTCCGCGACTCGATCTGGATCGCGACCAGCCGGGCCTGGGTCGCCGAACCCGATCAGGCCGTCTGGCATCGGGTCGCCGACCCGGATCGGCACCGAGCCGTGTTGGCCGAGGTCGCCCTGCTGCCGCGGACCGCCGCGACCTCGCCCCGGCCCAGCACGCCGCGGGCCGAGTCGGTCATCGGGCCCGTCGCAGCCGGTGGCTTGCCGGCCGGTTGGTTGGGCCTCGGTGGCGGGCGTTCTCGGGATCGTCCTCGGCATCGTCGCGACCCTGGGCTGGCGACGGGGTCTTCGTTCCCTGAGCCTGTCGAAGGGCCAGTTCGGTGATCCTCGAAACCCTCAGGACCGTGATCCGGCCCGCCCTTTTCGACAGGCTCAGGGAACGAAACCCTCCCGTCCCCATCGACAAGGCCGAGGAATGAGGCCGTTCCCACTGCTCAGGGCAGGCGGAGGGAGGTCAGCCGGGCAGCGGCCAGGTCGGCCCAGGAGCCCGCGAACTCCAGCACGGCCAGGGTGGCCGGCGGGTAGCGTCGGTCGAGAGTGGTCAGCACGTCCTGGTCGGAGTCGTCCGGATCCGCCAGCTCCCGGGCGGCGGTCGAAACGGCCGGCGAATGGCCGATCAGCAGACCGGTGCCGGTCGTGTCCTCCAGTTCGTGGACGGCGGTGATGATCGCCTCCGCTTCACCCGAATAGATCGCGTCGGCGAACTCCACCGGCGCCGACAGGTCGAGCCCGGCGAGCGTCTGCCGGGTCCGGACCGCCGAGGAACAGACGACCTGATCGACCTCGATCCCCTGCTCCCGCAGCCAGCGACCGACCTCGAGGGCCTCGGCCCGGCCGCGTTCGGTCAGCCGCCGGTCCCGATCTTGGAAACCGGGCCGGAAGTCCTCGGTCGTCGCGTGCCGCAACAACAGCAGAGTCCGCTTCACCACGAAAGCCACCCTAATGCCGGATCAAGGGGCATAGGCGCGGACGGAGGAGACGTGGGCACGCGGGGCGCCGTTGGTGGCGGTGATCACCAGGCGGAGCCGGTCCAGGGCGAGCGGTTCGGGCAGCGGGTGGTTGCGTCGCCGGCGGCGGTTGTCGGTCACCTCGGTGATCGGCTGCCAGGCTCCGTCGATCATGGCCTCGAGCCGATAGTCGCGGACCAGTCCGGGCAGCACGTCGAACGGGGTGCGGTGGTGGTGCAGGTTGATCAGGTCCTCGTCCAGCTCGTCGTCGAAGATCAACACCACCTCGCCGATCCGTTCCCGGTCCGGCCAGGCCAGCTCCAACCACGGTTCTCGATCATGGTCCAGCGGCTCGGAGACCCACAGTCGCGGCCCGCCGTAGGGTCGGCCGTACTCCCCGATCACCCGCTCCGGCGCGTACGCCGTGGTCGGCTCGGCCAGCCGCAGACACAGGCCGGAGCGGTGCCAGAGCTGCTTCCAGGCCCGCCACTGCTCGGTGTACTCCTCGTCGGCCGTGGGATCCCGATGCCGGAAGAAGATCATGCCCGGCTCGACCTGCTCGCTCCGGTGCGCCGCCAGCTCCGGATTCGCCGCGATGACCAGAAATCCGTTCTGTGGTTGGTCCGGCGCCCAGTCGAAGGGCAGCGCGACCCACTGCTTCTCCCCCGCCGGCACCGGCACCGCGACCCGCTGCACCGGCTCCGCCGGAAGGTAGTTCTGCGGCTGACCGGTCCGGTGCAACTCGGCCGTCAGGACGGTGTCCCGGTCGGCGTCCAGCAGCACCTCGACCGCTCCGAGCCGCGGCCACACCGGCATGATCATCCCGATCGGGTCCGCCAGCCGGTGGGTGTCGGACGAAGTCTCCAGGGCGACCCGGCGCAGCGTCGAGGACGCGGTCACGGTCGCCGCCCGGGCGCGGTCCTGCGGGTCGTCGTTGATCACTCCCAGGGTCGAGGCGTCGCTGCGGACCAGCGCACGGTGCACCCGGTCCAGGTGCCGGGCGACCAGCTCCCGCGGGGTGACGCCGAGATCATGGGCCAATGCCGCCGCGGTGCCGGCCGCCTCGCCGCCGACGGCGCAGGTGGCCATCACCCGGATGGTGCCGAACGCGACGTGGCTGGCGCTGATGTTGCGCCCGGCCAGCCACAGATTCCGGACGTTCGCCGAATAGAAGCTGCGCAGCGGGATGTGGTAATTGCCGTCCGGATGCCAGTGCCGGGAGCCGGCTTCGGTGGCGTACATGCCGCCCGGCGGGTGCAGGTCGATCGACCAGCCGCCGAACGCCACCCGGTCGGGGAAGAACGTCTGCTCGAGCACGTCGTGCTGGGTCAGCACATGATCACCGACGAAGCGCCGATACTCCCGCTTCCCCGGCACGGCCCCGATCCATTCCAGGGTCAGGTTCTCGGCGTCGAACTGACCGGAGTTCTTGATGTGGTCCCAGATCCCGTACACGGCGGCCTGCAGTTCGTCCCGGATCCGCTCGTTGTCGTCGACCACATCCAGCTCGCCGCCCCACTCGATCCACCAGTACGCGCAGCCGTTCAGCTCGGTCTTGATCACCCGGCGGTCCGGGATCGAGGTGCTGCTGAGGTCCAGCGCGAACGGCGGCGGCACGAACTTCACCGGATGGCCGACATCCTTGGTGTAGAAGAGAATCGTGCTGCCGAGCGTGTTGTCGTCCGGCACCTCCGGCGCCCACGACTCGCCGAACTCCGACCGTGGTTCGCGGCCCGTTCGAAACCGCGCACCGGCCAAGAAGCCGATCAGCCCGTCGCCGGAGCAGTCGAAGAAGACGTCCGCGACGAACCTGAGCTCTCGTTCCGAGCCCATCTGCCAGCCGGTCACGGCGGTGATCACCCGATCGTCCGCCGGCCCGGAGGCCTCGACCGTGCGGACATCGGTGTTCAGGAACAGGGTCAGGTTCGGCTCCGCCCGGACCGCCTCCAGCACCGTCAGGTCCCAGTAGTACGGATTGCCGTCGGGATTGCGGTACTGGTTCTCGACGAACAGCTCGCCCATGATCCCGGTCTCCCGGGCGAAGTGCTGGGTGCCGTGCGCGGTCGCGCCACAGACCCAAACCCGCACCTCGCTGGAGGAGTTGCCGCCGAGCACCGGCCGGTTCTGGACCAGCGCGACCCGCTTGCCGCCCCGGGCCGCGGCGATCGCAGCACACACGCCGGCCAGGCCACCACCGACCACCACGATGTCGTACGCCAACTGTTCGGCCTTCATTTCCTGATCAACTCGCATTCCTGGTCAACTCGCATTCGTGATCAACTCCTGTTGCCTGATCACTCCGGATCGTCGCCCTGGATGGGAATGCCGAGCGAATCGGGGGTGCGCTGGGCCACCAGCACGAAGATCAACCCGGCGGCGAGCGCGTCGGTGGCCCGGCCGGCGAAGTAGTCGGTCCAGTTCGGTCCGTTCTTGATCCCGGTGTCGATCACCAGGTCGGCCAATACGGCCAGCGGCGAGTCGCTCATCCCGGTGATCACAGCGGTGATCGCTCCGGCGGCAGCCCCGAGCCGAAGGAACTCCACGGCGTCGGGATGCCGGCCGGACCGGCTGATCACCAGTGCCACATCCCCCGGGCCGAGCAGCCGGCCGGCCACGGCCGCTTCCCGGCGACCGCGGTGGAACCAGGCCGGACGGCCGATCCGGAGCAGCCGGAGCTGCAGTTCCTCGGCCGGGATCGCGTCGCCCCATTCGCCGAAGATCGCGATCCGGCCGGCGCCGGTGATCGCGTCCGCCAGCCGTTCGGCAGTGGCCAGATCGATCGCCGCGACGGCCGACCGGAGGGCCTGGGCGTGGGTGCCGGCCAGCACGTCGAGCACCTGAGCGGCCGGGTCGGCCGGCGTGATCGCGGTGCCGATGTCTCGTTCCCAGCCGGCCTGCAGGTCGCGGCCGTGCTCGGTCGCGATCGCCGCGCGCAGCGCCGGAAAGCCGTCGTAGCCCAGGGCACCGGCCAGTCGGGTCAGCGTCGCCGGCGAGGTCTCGGCCGCGGCGGCCAGGCTGGTGATCGAGCTCCGGCCGGCCCGGTCCGGATCGGTCAGGATCAGGTCGGCCACCCGACGGGTGGCGCCGCTCAACTCGGGCAGCAGGGACTTGATCAGTTGCAGCGGCTCACCCGCCATGACCGGCTCTCCCTCGACAGGTCGACACCTCTCTGCAAGAGATTATCTATCTGTCCGACGAAGAGCAAGATCAACTGAAAATCCTTTTCAGGACCGCGGTCGCGGGACGATCAGCCGGCGACGTCAGAGTCCCGTGACTCCGCCGCCGGTCGCGCGGCCAGGAAGCGGCCGGCCGCCTCGACAGCTTCGGCCGCCTCGGGCAGGAACGACCAGAACAGCTGAAAGCCGTGGGCCTCGCCGGGGTAGAGCTCCAGGGTCGCGGCTACGGCGTACTCCCGTGCCCGATCCCGCACCGATTCAGCATCCGTCCGCAGCACGTCGCCGGTCGCCGCCTGGATCAGCAGCGGCGGCATCCCGGTCCAGTCGCCCAACACCGGACTGACCAGCGGGTCCGCGCTCGACTGCCCGGCCAGGTAGGCGTCGGCGAACCGGCGCCTGACCTCGAGCACCAGCTGCCGGTCCGGGTCGTCGTCCGCGCTGCCGGCGAAGGTGAGGTCGGCGCTCGGGCAGAGCAGCGCCGCGCGGGCGGGGAGCCGGATACCCGCCGCACTCAGCCGGAGCAACAGGGCGAGCGCCAGTCCGGCACCGCTGGAGTCGCCCGCGATCAGCACCGGCTCGTCGGCCGGCAGCTGATCGAGCAGCCAGCGGTAGGCGGCAAGGGCGTCGTCCAGGGCGGCCGGATGCGGGTGCTCGGGCGCGAGCCGATAGTCGATCACCAGCAGGCCGGCGTCGGCCGCCTTCGCCAGCGCGCCCGCCAACGGTCGATAGCCGAAGGCCGAGCCGAGCACGAAGCCGCCGCCGTGCAGATAGAGCACCCGCGGCGGCTGCTCCGGATCCGGTGTGGTGACCAGCGCCGGGACCCCGCCCGCGTTGATCGGGCGGACCTGGATCCCGGCCGGCACGTCGACGTGGGCGAGCAGCGATTCGTAGGCCGCCCGTTGCTGCTGCAGGTCGCCGCCGGCACCGCCGTGTCGCTCGACCGGCTGCCACAGCCGGACGACCCGCGCGGTGATCTCGCCGCTCACCGATTGGACGGCGCGGACCGCGTCGTCGACCTCGCGGAGCAGGCTCCCGGCCCGGGCCAGCATCGCCTCACCGGCCAAGGTCAGCTCGACGGAGCGGGTGTTCCGGTGCAGCAGCCGGGTGCCGACCATCCGCTCCAGGGCACTGATCTGCCGGCTGAGCGCGGGTTGGGTGATGAACAGGCGCTCCGCGGCCCGGCGGAAATTCAGCTCCTCCGCCACCGCCACGAAGGACCGCAGATGCCGCAACTCGACCGCCTCGGAGCCGGGCAGCGGCACGATCCGGGCGCCTTCGTCCACCATCCGCTCAGTATGTCCCGAGCGGACTGATGCCGATCGGGTACGACAGCGATGCCGGAACGGAACTTCCCTTCTCCGGTCACCGGGGCGAGGTTGGAGGTATCTATCCGACTCACCGAGGAGCTCCGATGCGCAACGTGGTCATGGCCATGCACACGACGATCAACGGCCGACTCGATGACCCCGAGGCCTGGCTGACCGGGCTCGACGACGAGCAGTACGCCGAGATCGATCGTCGCTACGACAGCTACGACACGATCCTGATCGGGACGACGACGTACTCCGAGATGTACGAATACTGGCCCGGCGCGCTCGAGGCCGACACCGGCTTCGCCGACTCGAACGCGAAGACCAACCGGCGGATGGCCGAGAAGATGAACGCCTACCGCAAGTACGTCTTCACCCGGCAGCCGACGTCCGAAGCCCTGGCCTGGCAGAACAGCGAACGGGTGGTCGCGGCCACCGACGACGACCTGGTCAGCTTCGTCACCGAACTGAAGCAGCAGCCGGGCCGCGATCTGCACCTGGCCGGTGGCGCCGCCCTGGTCCAAGACTTCGCCCGGCTGGACCTGATCGACGAATACCGGCTGCACGTCTATCCGGTGCACTCCCCGGGCGCCTGCTGGTTCGACCAGGTGGACCGGCTGCCCGGGCTCGAGCTGGCCGGCGTCGAGCGGTTCGCCAACGGGGTCGTGGCGCTGGGCTATCGCGTCGTTCGCTCCTAGCCTCCCGGCGGGGGAGAATGGCCTTCGTGCGCTTCCTGAAAACTCCCCCGCCGCATGACCTCACCTACTCCGATGTCTTCATGGTGCCGAACCGGTCCGCCGTGACGTCCCGGCTGGATGTGGACCTGACCAGCCCGGACGGCGTCGGCACCACACTGCCGCTGGTGGTCGCGAACATGACCGCGATCTCCGGCCGGCGGATGGCCGAGACGGTGGCCCGCCGCGGCGGTATCGCGATCATCCCGCAGGACATCCCGCCCGATGTCGTCGGCGAGGCGATCGGCAAGGTGAAGCGGTCCCATCCGGTGTTCGACACGCCGATCTCGGTGACCGCGCACAGCACCGTCGGCGAGGCGATGTCGCTGCTCACCAAGCGGGCGCACGGCGTCGTCGTGGTGGTCGAGGACGGCCGCCCGATCGGCACGGTGAGCGAGGACGACGCGGCCGGCGTCGACCGGTTCGCCCAGGTGCACGAGGTGATGTCGGACGAGCTGGCGATCGTGTCCCCCGACACCTCACCGGAGCACATCTTCGACCTGCTCTCCGCCCGGCACCTGCACGTGGCGTTGATCGTCGATCAGGATCGGCTGCTCGGCGTGATGACCCGCCGGCACGCGATCCGATCCACCTTGTATCGGCCGGCGATCGACCCGGACGGGAAATTGATCATCGGTGCCGCGGTCGGTATCAACGGCGACGTGGCCGGCCGGGCCGAGGCACTGCTCGCCGCCGGGGCCGACGTGCTGGTGATCGACACCGCGCACGGCCACCAGGAGAAGATGATCACCTCGCTGAAGGCCGTCCGCGAGGTCCGGGATCGGTTGGCCGAGCAGGGCGGTCGGCGGATTCCGCTGGTCGCCGGCAACGTGGTCTCCGCCGACGGCGTCACCGATCTGGTCGACGCCGGGGCCGACGTGATCAAGGTCGGCGTCGGACCGGGGGCGATGTGCACCACCCGGATGATGACCGGTGTCGGCCGGCCGCAGTTCAGCGCGGTGCTGGAGTGCGCGGAGGCCGCCGGCCAAGCCGGCAAGACGATCTGGGCCGACGGCGGCGTCCGCTATCCGCGCGATGTCGCCCTGGCCCTGGCCGCCGGCGCCGGCAGCGTGATGATCGGCTCCTGGTTCGCGGGCACGTACGAGAGCACCGGCAATCTGCTCACCGACGCGCAGGGCCGGCAGTACAAGGAGTCGTACGGGATGGCGTCGGCGCGCGCGGTCAAGCTGCGGACCCGGAGCCAGAGCGGCTTCGAGCGGGCCCGGGCCGGACTGTTCGAGGAGGGCATCTCCTCGTCCCGGATGTATCTCGATCCGGAGCGGCCGAGTGTGGAGGACCTGATCGACTCGATCGTCGCCGGCGTGCGCAGTTCCTGCACCTACGCCGGCGCCGGCAACCTGGCCGAGTTCCACCGGCTGGCCACGGTCGGCGTCCAGTCCAGCTCCGGCTACGACGAAGGTCGCCCGCTGCACGCCTCCTGGTGATCATCGACGTGATCATCGAGCGGAATGATCATGACTTGGCCGCCGGGACCAGCGGCACGATCCGCCGGATCTTGCCGCCGGACGTCCGTTCCGGCGGTTCCTCGGCCAGTTCGAAGGTGACGCCGGTGACGCCGTGCTCGTCGAGCATCCGGCCGAGCTCGTCGCGGACCGTTCGCCAGACCTGATCCGGCTCGGCACCGGCCCTGGGCTGCAGCCGGATCCG
Source organism: uncultured Actinomycetota bacterium (assembly GCA_963746025.1). Classification (GTDB taxonomy): domain Bacteria; phylum Actinomycetota; class Actinomycetes; order Propionibacteriales; family Propionibacteriaceae; genus Microlunatus. Next base: position 428,757 of record CAVUZU010000002.1, on the reverse strand, counting down.
CAGCACCGCCGGCGCGGTCTGGATCAGCTGATAGCGGTCCAGGCCGGGCGCGCGATCCAGCAACGCACCGAACAGCATCGGCGACAGGTCGGTGCTGGCTCCGGTCCGGGCCGGGAAGGTGAGCAGGTCGGCGGCCCGGCCCTGGACCCGGATCGCGGGCAGTGGACTGCCGCACGGGCAGGGATCCGGCCGGACCAGCACACTGTCACCGAGGTCGTAGCGGAGGAACGGCTGCACCCGATTGGCCAGGTTGCTGATCAACACGGTGTGTGACGGTTCGCCCGGCGGCACCGGCCGGTGATCGGCGTCGACCGGTTCGAGCACGGCCCAGTCGGCATTGACGTGGTACCAGTGTTGATCACAGCCGTGGCTGAGGAAGAAGCACTCGGTGCACGCATAGACGGACCGGGTCTTCGCGCCGAACGCGGTGCCGATCCGCTCCCGGGCCCGTTCGGTGACGGTCTCGCCCGCGGGCCGGACCATGATCGGATCGATGGTGAGCCGGCCGGCCTCGCGTTCGGCGGCGAGCAGGGTGATCGAGCTCAGGAAGCCCGCCAGGATCGCCGGCCGGAAGTCGTTCAGCGCGGCGACCAGCTCCGGCAGCGGCTGCTGGATCGAGAACAACCGCATCATCCGGCCGAGCCGCGGATGCTCCAGCCGGTATCGCGCGGTCGACGCATAGGTGTAGAAGTGGCCGGGCGGCGCGGCCACGATCGCGGTGCGGCCACCGCGACCCAGCAGCCCGAGCAGATCGCGGAATCCCAGACCGGTATCGGATCTCCGGCTCAGCCCGAAGATCACGTTCGTGTTCTGGTCATCGAGGACGAACAGCCCGCGGACGCCGCTGGTCCCGGACGAGGTGGCGACCAGATAGCCGCCGCTCTCGAACCGATGGCCGGCGAGGTCGGGATCGGCCACGAAGGCCTCCACCTCGGCCTTGGTCACCGCACGATCGGTCACCGCGTCGTCGAAGTGCTCCATCAGCAGCCTCTTGTCGGTGACCGGCAGCAGGGTCGGATCGTCGACCCGCTCCGGCAGTCCGCGATAGAGCCGCCGATAGAACGGCGACTCGGCCCGGGCGAACGCGACCGCCGTCGCGAGCCGATCCCGCTGCCGGCGGAGGATCCCCGCGGTCCCCTCCCGCAGAGCACGGCGCGCGTCGCGGGACAGCTCCCGCACGCTTTCGGACATGATCAGTTCCTTTCCGGAGTCGAGATGATCATGGATCGGGGTGGTCGACGGAACGCAGTCCGTGGAGGGCCACGTCGCGGGCGCGGCGGACGGCGCGCCGGGTGTCGTCGCGCGAGTGCCCGGCCCGGATGCTGACCAGCGCGGCGTGGTACATCGCGCCGGTCAGCGACCCGGTCACCGCGGCCGCGGTGACCGGATCCAGCCGATCCGGGAACTCCCGCAGCAGCGCGTCGGCCAGCCGCCGTTGCAGATCGTCGAGCAGGGTCAGCAGCTTGGCCTGCAGGGTGGGCGTGGTCAGGATCAGCCGGGAGATCGCGGCCAGTTCGGCGGGCTCGCGCGGCGACGGCAGGACGGCGAGGGCGTATGCGTCGTAGGAGTCGACCAGCCGACCCAGCAGCTCACCGGGACCCTCGTCCGGCCGGCGGTCCCGCAGCGCGGCCACCAGGACGCCGTCATCGGCGTCGACGCTGCTGGCCAGCAGCACTTCGTCCTTGCTGCCGAAGTAGTTGAAGAAGGTCTTGGGATCGACGTCGGCGGCCGCAGCGATCTGCACCACGGTGGTCCGGTCATAGCCCTGGTCCAGGAACAGCGCGATCGCGGCGTCGGCGATCCGCCGCCTGGTCTCCCGCTTCTTCCGCTCCCGCCGGGACTCCGGCACGCTGAGCACCTCCATCGAATACTTTCCAGTCACTAGAATAATTTATCGACTGGACGATGGCCAGGAAAGGTGAGCGAGATCTCAGCTCAGCCGGCACGCGGGAACCGCTGCCCACTGAACTGGGAAAAGCCGCCGCGCCCCATGGACGCGGCGGCCGTTCATCCCCCTGTTGACCGGTTACCGGCTCACTCGGCGCACGGCACCCAGTTGGTCCCTGGAGTCGACAGCCGCTTGACGTAGGCGGCGGTGACCCAGCTCTTGTCGGTCAGTTGGTACCACTGGAAGTTGCCACCGATGCCCGCGCTCGACTTCACGTAGCAGACGACGGAGACGGCCTTGCCCTTGGCCAGGGTGCCGACCTTCGCATCATTGAAGTGCGGGCCCTGACGCCGGTTGACGATCTCGGTGGTGCGCCCGTCGCCGCGCTCGGTGTCGAACGCCGGGCAGTACTTCGGCGCCGCGCCGACGTTGGCGACGTAGCGCGCCGAGACCCAGCCCTTGTTGCCGGTGAGCGCGTACCAGAGAGTGTTGCCGTCGACCTTGGTGCCCGGCACCTTGCAGTCGATCGAGATCGTCTTCCCCTTGGCGATCGTGCCCTTGCTGCCGGTGTGCACGGACGGCGCCGGCCGGACCGTGATCCCGCCGTTCGCGGTGACCTTCCCCTTGTAGACGGTCGCCGCCTCGGCCGTGCCGGCCGTGGCCGCCAGACCGACGATCGCGACTCCTGCCGCCGCCGCGAGCGCGGCCCCCCGACGAATCGCTGTTGAAACCCGCATTGCTCCTCCTAGGCTGAAGTTCTTGCTCTCACCGGATCTACGTCTGACCCCGGCACCCGGTTGCATGCGATTTTCGACGATCGGCGGGCCGGTTTCGGTCAGCGCGGCAGCAGGTGCCGCGGCGTGGCGAAGAACAGGGCCGCCGCGAAGGCGATCAGGATCACCGTGGCCGGCAGCAGCAGCGAGTCGGCCATCGCCGCGGCGAAGCCCGGCTGAAGTGCCTCGGGCAGCCGGGTCGTGCCGATCCCGGTCACCGCACTGTGGCCGTCGGCGGCCCGCGGCAGGTGCGCGGCGAGCCGGCTCTGCATCAGGGCCGCGATGCCGGCCGAGCCGAGCACCGAGCCGACCTGCCGGGTCGTGTTGTAGACCCCGGCCCCGGCGCCGGCCCGCTCCATCGGCAGGTTCCGGGTCGCCGAGGTGCCCAGCGGCGACCACATGAACGAACTGCCGAGGCCGAGCAGGGTGATCGGCAACAGCAGTTGCCAGACCGGCACGCCGGGGGTCATCACCCGGCTCATCCAGACCAGCGACACGGCCACCGTGAGGGTGCCGAAGCCGGCCAGGTAGCGCGGATGCATCCGGTCGGTCAGCCGGCCGACGAACCGGGCCAGCACGATCGACATCACCGCCATCGGCACCATCAGCAGCGCCGACTGGGTCGGCGAGAAGCCGAGCACGACCTGGGTGAACAGCATCAGCGGGAAGCCCATCGCGGTGACCGCGAAGCCGACCGCGCCGATGCCGAGGTTGGCCAGCGAGAAGTTCCGGTCGTTGAACAGGCTGAGCGGGACCAGCGGCTGGCCCCGGTTCAGCGCCTGCCAGACGACGAAGCCGACCAGCACCAGCACGCCGAATCCGATCAGCAGCCAGACCGAGATCGGGCCGATGATCATCCCCCAGTGATAGGTCTGCCCCTCCTGGATGCCGAACACCAGGCAGAACATGCCGATCGCGCTGAGCACGACGCCGATCCAGTCGAACCGGTGCTGGTGCGTCGGCAGCTTCGGCACCAACCGCCCGGCCAGCACGAAGCCGAGCACGCCGACCGGGACGTTGACGAAGAAGATCCACTGCCAGCCCGGTCCGTCGATCAACAACCCGCCGGCGATCGGTCCGACCAGCGTGGCGATCCCGGCGACTGCACCCCACAGGCTCATCGCCCGACCGCGCTGATCGGCAGGGAAGATCCTGGTGATCACCGCCATCGTCTGCGGCGTCATCATCGACGCGCCGAGCCCCTGCAGCACCCGGGCGATGATCAACTGTTCGATGGTGCCGGTCAGGCCGCACCACAGCGAGGCCAGGGTGAAGACGACCAGTCCGGCCTGGTAGAGATTCTTCGGCCCGACCCGGTCGCCGAGCCGGCCGGTGATCAACAACGGCACCGCGTACGCCAGCAGGTAGGCGCTGGTCACCCAGACCACCAGATTCACGTCGGCGCCGAAGTGACCCATGATCGCCGGGGTCGCCACGGACACGATGGTGGAGTCGACCAAGATCATGAAGAAGCCGAGGACGAGGGCCCACAACGCCGGCCACGGGCTGCCCCCGTCGCTTTGACTCACTCCGCGGCCGGCTGCCGGCGCAGGAGTGCAAGAGGAAACTTCGGCCATTCCAGTTCCTTGCTCTTGATCCGTTCGATCAGGCGGCTGATCCAGTCCAGCTCGGCCCGTTTGGTGTGCAGCAGATAGCGCCAGGAGAGCCAGTACGCCTCCGGTACGGCGCGCCCCCCGGCGTGCTCCAGCGCCGCCTCGATCGTGGCCAGGTCGGCGGTCAGCGCCTCGGCATACTCGCCGAGATAGTCGATCACCTGGTCCCGGGGCAGATTGTGTGCCTCGTCCAGGGCGACCAGGAGCTGGGGGTATTCGTTCACCGGCGCGCGCAGCATCTCGGCCACCCGGGCCTGCAGCAGCCGGGCTCCGGTCTCGGTGAGCGCGTAACTGGTCCGCTCCGGCCGGTTGCCGGCCCGGTCGACCCCGGTGGCCCGGATCAGTTCGGCCTCGGCCAGCCGCTCCACGGTGTGATACAGCGACCCGGGCCGGACCTTGACCAGCCGGTCCTCGCCGCGTTCGACGAGCGTCTGGAACAGTTCGTACGGGTGCATCTCCCGCTCGGCCAGCAGGGCGAGCAGCATCACCGCCAACGGCGTCAGCTGCTTCCCCGTCCGATCCCCGATTATCCCGCGACAAATATTCCACACGGAATATATGCGCCCGAACCCACCAACACAAGCCCACCCACCCCCGCCGGGTCACCGCGCCGCCCATGCTCCCCGTCCTCCCGCGATCCTCCCTGCGACGGAACCACGGCGGCGAGGTTCCTGGCGCGGGCGGGCGGCCAGGACGAGTAGCGTCGATCGGGTGGAGTTGAGTGTGGATCCGACGACGACGTTCGAGCGCCATCGCGGCCGGCTGTTCGGGCTCGCGTACCGCATGCTCGGCCAGGCCCAGGACGCCGAGGACGCGGTGCAGGATGCGTATCTGCGCTGGGCGAGCGCGGACCATGCCGAGATCAACCACCCCACCGCCTGGCTGGACCGGGTCGTCACCAATCTCTGCCTGAACCGGCTCGGCTCCGCCGCCGCCCGGCGGGAATACATCGGGCCCTGGTTGCCGGAACCGATGCTGACCGAGTCGACCGATCCAGCCACGGACGTCGAGCGGCAGCAGGCGGTCGACTACGCCAGCCTGGTGCTGCTGGAGCGGCTGGCACCGGTGGAACGCGCCGTGTACGTGCTGCGCACCGCGTTCGGCTACGGTCATCGCGAACTGGCGCAGTTGCTCGGGCTGACCGAGGAAGGCTCGCGACAGCATTTCCGCCGGGCCCGGCAGCGGATCGAAGGCGAGCGGCGGTTCGCAGCCGATCCGGCGCAGCACCGGCGGCTGTTCGAGTCGTTCCTGCAGGCCGCCCAGCACGGCGATCTGGACCGGCTGGAGCGGCTGCTCGCCGAAGATGTGGTGTCCCGGGCCGACGGCGGCGGCGTGGTCACCGCGGCCCGGGTCCCGGTGGTCGGCCGGAGCCGGGTCTCGTCCTATCTGGGCAAGGGCGTCCAGCGCTACCTCGGCGGGTTCGAGGCCCGGATCCTCGAGCTCAACGGGCAGACCGCGCTGGTCGCGATCGCCGACGGAGTCGTCGCCGCCGCGCTGCTGATCGACACCACGGACGAACTGATCGACGCCGTGCACATCGTCGCCAATCCGGCCAAGCTCCGCTACCTCGAGAACCAGTTGCGATCGCGACAGTTGATCCCTGCTGTCACGAACGACCCGGCTGTCCGGTCCAACCCCTGGGAACGACGCGACCGAAGGGAGTGACATGACCGGACCGGTGGTGGTGACCGGTGGGACCGGGGAGTTGGGCCGGCACGTGGTGCGGCAATTGGTGGCCGCCGGGCGGCAGGTGCGGCTGGTCAGCCGCCGGCCCCGACCGATCGACGAACACGGACCGTTCGACTGGGCGGCGGCGGACCTGATGACGGGCGCCGGGCTCCGGGACGCGCTGGCCGGAGCGGCAACGGTGGTGCACTGCGCGGGCCGGCTTCAACCGCGGCAGGACGTCGCGGCGGCCCAGACCCTGCTGGCCGCGGCCCGGTCGGCCTCGGTCGCCCACCTGGTGGCGGTCTCGATCGTCGGGATCGACCGGGTCCCCATGGCCTACTACCGCGGCAAGGTCCGGATCGAGCAGGCGATAGCCGGCTCCGGAGTGCCGTACACGCTGCTGCGGGCGACGCAGTTCCACGAGTTGGTACGGATGGTCCTGGCGCTGTCCGCCCGGTCACCGGTGATGCCGCTGCCGGACCTGACGTTCCAGCCGATCGACCCCGGTGTCGTGGCGGCCCGGATGATCGAGCTCGCCGACGAAGCGCCGGCGGGCCGGGCGCCGGATCTCGGCGGGCCGGAGGTGCGACGGCTGACCGACCTGAACCGGGACTACCTCGCGATCACCGGCCGCCGGCGCGCCGTGCTGCCGCTCCGGCTACCCGGCCGGATCTTCGCCGCGTTGCGGCGCGGCGAGCACCTGGCTCCCGATCACCGGACGGACGGGCCGACCTTCGCCGATCATCTGGCGGCGGTTGCCGATCCCTCCTCGACCCGTTACGGAGGTGTCCGATGAGAGTCGCGACCCGAACAGTGTTGTTGATCTTGGGCATCGGCCAGGGGCTGGGCGCGCTGGCCCAGCTGTTCGCACCGCGCTGGTTCTTCGACGACGGACCCTGGGTCAGCGGGCTGCCGCCGTACAACGAACACCTGATGCGCGACGTGGGTGCCGCGACCCTGGGCTGGGTGCTGTTGATCTTCGTCGCCGCGTTGACGTTGCGGCCGCTCCTGGTCCGGCTCGCGGTGCTGGCGAACCTGCTCTTCACGGTGCCGCACTTCGTCTTCCACGCGACCCATCTGGATGGCTACTCGGGGGCCGACGCCACCGCGCAGCTGATCACCTTCGGCCTCGGAATCCTGCTGCCGCTGATCGCGCTGGCCCTGCACGAACGCAGCGTCCAACCGCAACCCCAGCCGGCCTGAACGACGAACCGTCCGGACCCCGACGGGTCCGGACGGCTCAGTTCGATCAAGTGCGATTCGATCAGGTCAGTGCGCGTGATCACCACGGTAGAACTCGTACACCAGGCCGGTGCAGGTGACGACGCCGGCGCCGAAGCCGATAATCATCAACCACCAGCCGAAGACCGGGCCGAGGGCGATCAACACCAGGGTCAGCGCGACGAACAGCGGCCAGATGCTGGACGGCGGGAAGAAGCCCAACTCGCCCGCGCCCTCGGCGATCTCACCGTCTTTCTTGTCCTCCGGCCGCTGCTCCATCCGCCGAGCGATCAGACCGAGATAACCGGTGATCATCAGCGTCAGGAAGAAGCACAGCGTCAGCGCAGCGGTGCCGGTCGGGTCACCGCTCATCAGGTAGTAGATCGGCGTGACGATCACCAGGAAGATCGCCAGCAGTCCGAAGATCCACGCCTCGGCCTTCACGACCGCTCCTCCCTGTCGACCCGCTCCTCGAGCAATTCCTGCCGGCCTGCGTCATCGGCCGAGTCCACCCCGGACCGGACCAGCCCGTCGTCACCGACCGAATTGTCGTCGTACTCGGTCAGCGCCAGCTCGGGATGGTGCAGGTCGAAGGCCGGCGACTCGGACCGGATCCGCGGCAGCGAGCTGAAGTTGTGTCGCGGCGGCGGGCAGGACGTCGCCCATTCCAGCGAACGGCCCCAGCCCCACGGATCGTCGACCTCGACCAGCGGCGCCCGCCGCGACTTCCAGACGTTGTAGAGGAACGGCAGGATCGACGCGCCGAGCAGGAAGGCTCCGGCCGAGGAGACCTGGTTGAGGACGGTGAAGCCCTCTTCCGGCAGGTAGTCGGCGATCCGTCGCGGCATGCCCTCCGCACCCAGCCAGTGCTGCACCAGGAACGTGGTGTGGAAGCCGATGAACAGCAACCAGAAGTGGATCTTGCCCAGCGTCTCGTCCAGCATCCGCCCGGTGAACTTCGGCCACCAGTAATAGAAGCCGGCGAACATCGCGAACACCACCGTGCCGAACACGACGTAGTGGAAGTGTGCGACGACGAAGTAGGAGTCGGAGAGCTGGAAGTCCAGCGGCGGGCTGGCCAGCACGATGCCGGTCAGGCCGCCGAACAGGAAGGTGGTGAGGAAGCCGATCGACCACAGCATGGGCGTGTCGAGGCTGACGCTGCCGCCCCACATGGTGCCGATCCAGTTGAAGAACTTGATCCCGGTCGGCACCGCGATCAGGAACGTCATGAACGAGAAGAACGGCAGGTTCACCGCTCCGGTGACGAACATGTGGTGCGCCCAGACCGCTACCGAGAGCGCGGCGATGCCCATCGTCGCGCCGACCAGCCCGATGTAGCCGAACACCGGTTTCCGGCTGAACACCGGCAGGATCTCGGTGATGATGCCGAAGAACGGCAACGCGATGATGTAGACCTCGGGGTGGCCGAAGAACCAGAACAGGTGCTGCCAGAGCAGCGGCCCCCCGGTCGAGGAGTCGAACACCAGCGCACCGAGCGAGCGGTCCGCCTCCAACATCAACAACGCCGCCGCCAGGATCGGGAAGGCGATCAGCACCAGGATCGAGGTGACCAGGATGTTCCAGCAGAAGATCGGCAGCCGGAACATGGTCATCCCCGGCGCCCGCATGCACAGGATCGTGGTGATGAAGTTCACCGCGCCCAGGATGGTGCCCAGGCCGGCCAGGTAGAGACCCATGATCCACAGGTCGCCGCCGACGCCGGGCGAGTTGATCGCGTCGCTCAGCGGGGCGTAGGCGAACCAGCCGAAGCTGGCGGCGCCGCCCGGGGTCAGGAAGCCGGAGACGGTGATCAGTCCGCCGAACAGATACAGCCAGTACGACAGCATGTTCAGTCGCGGGAACGCGACGTCGGGCGAGCCGATCTGCAGCGGCATGATCGCGTTGGCGAAGCCGGCGAACAAGGGCGTCGCGAACAGCAGCAGCATGATCGTGCCGTGCATGGTGAAGAACTGGTTGAACGTCTCGTGCGAGACGTACTGCAGGCCCGGGAAGGCCAACTCGGCCCGGATCGCCAGCGCCATCAGGCCGGCGAAACCGAAGAAGATCATCGACGTGATGAAGTACAGGTTGCCGATCACCTTGTGATCGGTCGTGGTCAGCCAGGACCACGAGATCGTGCCCATCCGGCGCCGAGCCGGCGTGATCTCGGGCGTGACGGTCCGCTCCGCCGTCGTCATCGTGCCCCTCCTGCTTCCGGAATGGCCGGACCGTTCTTGTTGGCGGCCTCGGCGCCCAGGGCTTCTCCGATGTTGCCGCGCTCGGCCAGGCCCTTCAGGTATTCGTTGTACTCGGCCTCACTGACCACGTGCACGTTGAAGATCATCGCCGCGTGGTAGGTGCCGCAGAGCTCGGCGCACTTGCCGGAGTAGACGCCCTCCTTGGTCGGCGTGACGTCGAAGGTGTTGGTCCGGCCGGGCAGCACGTCCATCTTGAACGCGAACGCCGGGATCCAGAACGAATGGATCACGTCCGGCGAGTGCAGGTTGAACCGGACCGACTCGCCCACCGGCAGGTAGAGATCGGGCGAATGGTTGACCGTGCCGGCCTCCCAGACGTCGTTGCCGACGGCCGAGTTGTCGGCCTCGCGGTAGTTGAAGGTCCAGGACCACTTCTGGCCGACCACGTCGACCACGTGGTCCGGTTCCTCCACCTTGTGCAGCACCTGATCCTGGGCCAGCACCGTGTAGTAGAAGAGCACGCCGATGATCACGAACGGTGCCAGCGAGTAGAAGATCTCCATCGGCAGGTTGTAGCGCTTCTGCGGCGGAGCATCGGCGTTGCGCCGGCGATACCTGATCGCGACGAACAGGATCAGGCCCCAGACACCGACGCCGACCACGCCGGCGGCGATCCAGGTGCCGATCCACAGCTCGTGCATCACCGGAGCGCGATCACTCGCCATCTCCGGGTAGCCGAGTCGGGCCAGGTCCTCGACGCTGTCGCAGCCGGCCAGCGCTCCGAGGCCGAGCGCGGAGAGCGCCAGCAGCACCCGCCGCACCGGAATCGACCGCGCGCTCCGCGCGACCATCCCGGTACGTCCTACCGGGATGGACCTGTTGCCAGTGCCACGCACATCGCGCCTTTCGTTCTTCGGCCAACTGAGTCGCAACGCGAGATCCGATCCGGCTGTGGACAGGCCATATCCCGGACGAATCTCGGTGCTCACCCTAACGCAGATCGCCCCGGCCGCAGCGCCGGGGCGCGGGTGGTCTGGGCCACGGTCGGCGCGGGTAGGTTTGCGGTCGTGACGGGACCGATTCCGACCGTCTTCCTGGACGGCTCGACGGCCGAACCGCTGCTGCCGGAAGCGCGGGCGGCCTGGCTTGCCGCGCAGGACTCCGGCTGGGGGGATCCACTCCGGCTGCACCGCCCGGGACGGCTCGCCGCGCAGGCCCTGGACCAGGCCCGCGCCCTGGTCGCCGAGGCCGTCGGCGCGCGCCCCGACGAGGTCGTCTTCACCGGCTCCGGACCACAGACCGCGGCCGCCGCGATCGACGGGCTGGCCCTCGGCCGGCGCCGGGTCGGCCGGACCATGATCACCTCGGCGATCGAGCATTCCGCCGTGCTGGCGGCGACCGCCGCTGCCGGGGACCCGGTGCGGATCGGCGTCGACCCGGTCGGCCGGATCGGCTTGCCGGACTGGGATCCGGCCGTGATCCAGCCGGGAGTGGCTGCCGCGGTGCTCCAGGTGGCCAACCACGAGGTCGGCACCCTGCAGCCGTACCGGGCGGCGGCGGAGTCCTGCCGGGCGACCCAGGTGCCGCTGGTGTTGGACGCCACCGCCGCACTCGGCCGGATCGACCTCCGCGACGCCGGGCCGTGGAGCATCCTGATCGGCTCGGCCGGCGCGTTCGGCGGCCCGGCCTCGGTCGGCTTCATGATCATCCGGCGCGGCACCCGGTGGCGGGCGCCGTACCCGGTGGACGACTATCAGGACGGCCGCTGGCCCGGACCGCCGGACGTGCCGGCCATCGTCGCCGCCACGGTGGCGCTGCGGACCTGGCTCGACCAGCCGGAGCTCGGCGACAGGCAGCGGACCATGATCGACCGGCTCCGGTGCGAGATCGGTTCGGTGATCACCGACGTGGACGTGGCCGGCGACCCGGAGCACCGGGTGCCGCACCTGCTCACCTTCTCCGTGCTGTACGTGGACGGCGAGACCCTGACCCTCGAGCTGGACCGGGCCGGCATCGCGGTGGCCAGCGGGTCCGCCTGCAGTGCCTCGGCCGAGACGCCGTCGCACGTGCTGGCGGCGATGGGCGCGCTCACCCACGGCAACCTCCGGATCGGCCTGACCCGGACCAGCACCGAGGCCGACATCGATCGGCTGATCAAAGCCCTGCCGCCGATCGTCGACGGGATCCGAGCCCGGCTGGACGCACCATGATCATCCGGGCCTTGCTGATCATGGACGGAGCCACCTGATCATGGACGAACTCGACTGCTTGGGGATGAAGTGCCCGCGGCCGATCATCGAGCTGGCCCGCCGGATCACGGCGCTCGAGCCCGGCGATCAGATCGTGATCTTGGCCGACGACCCGGCCGCCGGACCTGATCTCGCCGCCTGGTGCCGGATGCGCGGCCACGCGTTGATCAGCAGCGAGCCGCCGCGCTTCGTGGTGCGGAAGAGCTGATTCGGTTCAGACCGAGCCGGCGAGCCGCTCCTGGCCGAGGGCGATCAGTTCGTCAGCCCGCCGGAGATCCTTCGGCCGTCCCGCCGCGAGCCGCATCGTGATCAGATCACTGACCCGGAGATAGTCGACCGACCAGCCCTCGGGCGTCCGCAGCCGGTGGCTGCGCCGGAGGTAGTCGCCGACCTGCAGCGACCCCCAGGGCAGCGCCGGGGTGCAGGCATCGCCGCTGACCGTCGGCGCCACGAACTGCACCTTGGGCAGCAGGAACGACTCCGGCCCGCAGGGCAGCGACCGACCGTCGTCGTCGGTGAGCTCGGCGCCGATCGCGGCGAACCCGGCCGCCAGCGCCGGCGTGTGCCGCGGATCACCGTCCCAGAGCAAGTCGAGGTCGCCGGTGAGTTCCGCCGATCCGTGCAGGATCCCGGCCACCTGGCCGATCACCACGACCGGGGCGCCGGCTCGATGCAGGGCCTGCAGCAGCGGCCGCGGATCGAAGTCGATCGCGCCGTCGGTGGCCAGGGTGCCGACCACGTCGTCGGTGTCGTCGTGAGTCCGGCCGGTCCGGGTACGGCCGCGTACGGCCTCGGCCGTCCGGGCCAGAGCTCGGTCAAGCCGATCGTACGGATTCATGATTCACATCCCGCAGACACAGCATCGCCGCCCGGTTGCGCGGGCGGCGATGTCGATTGGATCGGATCAGTGGAAGCTGTCACCACAGGCGCAGGAGCCGGTGGCGTTCGGGTTGTCGATGGTGAAGCCCTGCTTCTCGATGGTGTCGACGAAGTCGATCGTCGCGCCCATCAGGTACGGCGCGCTCATCCGGTCGGTGACCACGCTGACGCCGTCGTAGCTCTTCACCACGTCGCCGTCCAGCTGCCGCTCGTCGAAGAACAGTTGATAACGCAGTCCCGAGCAGCCACCCGGCTGGACCGCGATCCGCAGCGACAGATCGTCGCGACCCTCGCCCTCGAGCAGCGCCTTCACCTTGCTCGCCGCCTCTTCGGACAGCACGACCCCGTCGGAGACAGGGGCCTCGGTCACCTGATCGGTCGACATGTGTGACTCCAAACATCGTTGACGAACTGTCTACTCCACCCGGGCCAACCTCGGACCGCGGAAGAGTATTCCCGAATCCCGAGTGTAGTCACCAGGTCCAGGACCGGGCGACCCGACGGACCACGGCGGACAACTCTTCGGCGTCGATCCCCGCGGTGACCGGGGCATCGGCGGCGGAAGCGCGGACCGGATAGGCCGATTCGATGCCCATCGTCCGCATCTCCCGGCCGCCGATCAGCACCTCGCCGCCGATCACGATCGCCGGGCAGAGTGACTGCTCGGCCCGCCGCGCCGCCGCGGCCACCACCTCACCGCCGCGGTCGTGGAAGTCGAACACGTCACAGCCGCTGACCACCAGCTCGACCCGCCCTGCCGGTCGGGGCGTTGGGTCGGAGCCGGTGTTGGGCGATCCGGCGGGCTCGAGCGCCAGCTCGGGCCCAGTCGTCAGCCGACCGCCCAGAGCCAGTACGGCGAGCGCCGTGCCGCCACACGCTCCGGCGCCGGGTCGGTCCTCGACGCCGAGCAGCCGGGCCAGCCGCTCCAACGTCCCATCGGTACGCAGCAGTCGCTCCGGATCCACCGTGCTGCCGCGCCGCAGCGAGGTGAGTCCACGTAGCCCCAGCAGCTGCCGCTCCGCCTGGCCGGCCGGGACCACGCCGATCAGCTCCGCCCCGCCGCTCAGCTCGCGTACCCGGTCGAGGTCGATCCGGCCGATCCCGTCCAGCCCGGCCACGCCGCAGTCCAGCGCGACATCCGCCGTCGCCCCCAGCGCGCCCAGCAACCCGGCCCCGCCGTCGTGGGCCAGCTCGCCCACCGCAAGATCGATCACCAGCCGCTGCGGGCTCTCTCCGGCCCGAAGCGCTGCCGCCACCACGTCACCCAGCGATCTGCTGCTCGCCTGGTACGGGATCGGGCCCGGATCATGATCATCCACCGACGCGATCAGGCCGGCTGCCACCGTGCCTCCGGACGAGGCCGACCACGCCGGGAGTTCGCCGGACATTCCGGTGATCAACTCGGCGCCGATCTGATCCGCGTACGCCTGACCGAAACCCTTCCCCGACGCGCCCGCAGCGACCACCTGGGCACCTGGCCAGCCTTGGGCCAGCACGCTTCCCGCCTCGGCTGAGGACAGGGTGCCGATCCAGTCGGTGATCACCAGGACGCGCATGGTGATCATCCTTACTCAGCAGGGAGTGGCATGCCGCGGTGGGGTCTGCGGGGACTTGCCCAGTAGGGGTGACTGCCGCGGTGGGGTCGGGGGGATAGGTGCGCAGGTCTTCCATCCGCCCGCGGGTGATCTTGGGTGCCTGCTGCCGCGGTACTGGCGTCCGCGGGCTCCCGCCAGGCCCGTCCACGCCCGCGCACCTATCCCCCAGACCCCACCGCTCCCTTTGGCTCCCGCATCTTTTTACCGCCACAGCCGAGCGCCGGTCGGACCTGCTGCGACTGCCTCACCGGAGCGGTTGGAGTGATCGCGATGGCAACGCCGCGGCGGGTCGGTCGTCCTTGGCCGAGAAATGAGGCCGGCGCGGGGGCCGGGCGCCGAGTTACGCGAGGTCCCCGCGAGACCAGGGGTGGAGGTTTGGGTGTTCGTTCCCTGAGCTTGTCGAAGGGCAGGCACGATCGCGGCGTTGCTGACTACTCGGATGACCCGCACTTGCCCTTCGACAGGCTCGGGGAACGAAGGGCCGGGGCGAGCACCTCAGCTCGCGGCATCGCCACCCGACCTACGCCGACTTGTCAGAACTGAGGATGGCTATAGCAAGCGTCAGTTCTGACAAGTCGGCGGAAAGGGACCGGCGAAGAGCACACCCCCCCCTTCACCGTCGTGACGCGGACCGCGCTCGGTGAGGCAGGCGGAGGAACGCCCGATCAGCGCTCGGCTCTGGCGGCCAACCCACGATGAGGATCACAAGGAAGCGCCGCGTCATGCCACCACTCCGCTCGCACAGGCCCCAGAAGGGGTCAGTGATCTTCATCTCCACTCCTCGGTCACCTGATCGAAACCCAACGGAGCGGAGTTACTCTGTTCGAATGGCGATCACCAGTCCGCTCCCTCTGTTCGTCCTGGGCAGCGGCACCGATCCAGACACGGAACGGGGCGTCGAGTGCCCCGGCGAACTGCCCCCGGCTTCCGATCCACAGTTGGTCGAGCGGGCGCGGCGGGCGAAGGCGAAGCTCGGCGAGCGGGTGTTCATCCTCGGCCACCATTATCAGCGGAACGAGGTGATCCAGTTCGCCGATGTGACGGGCGACTCGTTCAAGCTGGCCAAGGACGCGGCGGCCCGGCCGGAGGCGGAGTTCATCGTCTTCTGCGGAGTGCACTTCATGGCCGAGTCGGCGGACATCCTGACCGGTCCGGAGCAGCGGGTGATCCTGCCCGACCTGGCGGCGGGGTGCTCGATGGCCGACATGGCCCGGCTGGCCCAGGTCGAGGACTGCTGGGATGCGCTGGCCGATGCCGGCGTGGCCGACGTCACGGTGCCGGTCACGTACATGAACTCCTCGGCCGACATCAAGGCGTTCTGCGGCCGCAACGGCGGCGTGGTGTGCACCTCGTCGAATGCGAAGCGGGTGCTGGAGTGGGCGTACGCGCGGGGTGAGAAGGTGCTCTTCCTGCCCGACCAGCACCTGGGCCGGAACACGGCGGTGCTGCAGTTGGGACTCGAGCTCGGCGACTGCGTCGTGTACGACCCGCGGCAGCCCAACGGTGGCCTGACCGTGGAGCAACTCCGGGATGCGAAGATGATCTTGTGGAAGGGCCACTGCTCGGTGCACGGCCGGTTCACCGCCGAAGCCGTGGACGACGTCCGGGTCCGGGTGCCGGGAGTCAAGGTCCTGGTGCACCCGGAGTGCCAGCACGAGGTGGTGCTGAAGGCCGATCTGATCGGGTCGACCGAGTTCATCATCGCCACGATCAGGGAGGCGCCGCCGGGCAGCAAGTGGGCCATCGGCACCGAGCTCAACCTGGTGCAGCGGCTGGCCCAGGAGCATCCGGAGCAGGAGATCACGTTCCTGGAGCGCAACGTCTGCTACTGCGCCACGATGAACCGGATCGACCTGCCGCACCTGGTGCAGTCGTTGGAGAACCTGGTCGAGGGTCGGGTGCTGAATCAGATCCAGGTGGATCCGGAGACCGAGCGGGACGCAAAGGTGGGCCTGCAGCGGATGCTCGACCTGCCCGGCGACACAGCCCGCGACTGACGCTTCCGCAGCGCCACCAGGACCCGGTACGACATCGAGCGGACACCGTCCCGGGTTGTACGGCGTTGTCGCACCGGGTCGGTGTCCGCTCGATGGGGCTCTTCGGCGGCGGAATCAGCCGCGGCGGCGGAGCACCGCGATCAGGATCGCGGCGACGCCCAGCGCTGCGGTAGCGGTGACCAGCACCGCCTTGGGCAGCGCGGGGACACCTCGAGGCTCGAACACCTCGGCGGCGGTCGGCGGATCAGCCGGCCCGGTGGCCGTGAACCCGTCGACCGAGTCGGTCGAGGCCGAGTCGACGTCGGTCAGCCATTCGGCCGCGTCGTTGCCCGGTTCGGCGTAGGTCCAGCCCTCGTCAACCTGTTCGGTCGTGTCGAGCCCGAACTCCTCCTCGTCCGGCGGTTGCCGATCGACGAGTGGATCGTCCGGATCCCAGTAGTCGTTCTCCATCCAGCTCCCCCTTACCCCTTCAGGGGTTCATCACGTTCGGCGGAGCAACGGAGTTCCGGTCCCTGTCCGAAATTCGGCTGCGGCGGGCCACGGATCGGTAACGGCCCGAGGCCGTCCGGTCCGAGCAGTACGGTCCGGGCAGCCGACAGCCCGCCGTCGAACCGTTGGGTCCGGCGACGGGCTGCTCGTCCTGGTCGGTCGGCTCCCTTACTGCGGGGGCGGACCGCCCAGGCCCGAGTCCCCACCCTGGTCTGTGGGCCGCGACGGCGGCAGGTCACCCGGCGCCTGCTCCGGGGCGGCGTGGGCAGGCTGCGCCGGCGCGGCGTGGGCAGGCTGCGCCGGCGCGGCGTGGGCCGGAGCGGGTGCGTCGGTGCTGACCTGCTCGGCCAGCGACTCCAGCCACCCTTCCCAGCGCTGTTGCATCGGCCGGATCAGGCCACCGCCGACCCCGACGATGATCACGCCGCCGATGGTGCCCAGCACGGTGATCAACACCGGCGTGGTCACCGTGGTCGCGACGCCCAGCTGGTTGACCGCGGCGATCACACCGAGCGCGACCACCAGGCCGTAGACCAGATTCGACAGCAGTTGGGCGAAGGACCGGCCGCTCAGCGCGGACAGCAGCAGATCCTTCAGCACCCGGGCGACCGCCGCTGCGATCACCACGAGAATGATCGCGACGATGACGCGAGGCAGGAAGGTGATGATCGTGCTGAGCAACTGCTCGACCGGATTCGGTCCGAACGCACTGAAGGCGAACTGCAACGCGATCAGCAGCACGAAATAGTAGACGATCTTGACGATCAATCCGCTGACGTCGATATTCACCTGAGCCACGAATTTCTTCAGGCCGGCCCGCTCCAGCAGATTTCCGAAGCCGATCTTGGACAGCAACAATCCGACCAGCTTGGACAGGCCTTTCGCGATCAGCCAGCCGATCAGCAGGATGATCAGGAAGCCGAGCAACTTGGGGACAAAGGTGACGACAGCGGACAGGCCGTCGGACAATGCCCGGATCAATACCTCACCCATCGATTTCTCCCTTCGAACAGCCCCCGGACCGGCTCATCGAAGGTGGTGGCGCCACTCGGGGATGAACCACTCCCCGAGGCGGCCGACAATGATCGAACTCGAATATCTGTGATCAGATCATTTCTGACCTTGCCGGGTTCGGCGAATTCTGTCAAGAGTTCCGACCGGCGTCGATCATCGCCGTTCGGTCCACGATCTTGATCCGCTGCCGCCCGGCAACGCGGCCCAGGGCGAGTTCTCGGGCGTCCAGCCGATCCCATTCACTCAACGTGGTGAAGTCGACGCCCTTGACCCGCAGCAACTCAATGACCTCGGCGGTTTCAACCGGAGCGGAATGGGATAACCGGTCGAGTTCGGCCAAGAGACTGCCGACGGTTTCCGCCGCATCGGATTTCGTCCGGCCGATCAGCCCGACCGGTCCGCGTTTGATCCAGCCGGTGACGTAAACCCCGGGCAGCAACTCACCGTCAAGATCGACAACCCGGCCAGCGTCGTGCGGGACCACCCTGGCAATCGGGTCGAACGGCAGATCGACGAGCGGAGTTGATCGATAACCGACGGCCCGATACACCGCCTGCACCGGCCAATCGGTGAACTCACCGGTCCTGATGATCATTCCGGTCGGATCCGATTCCGTCCGTTCGGTGCGCAGTCCGGCCACCCACTCACTACCGAGTACGGCGACCGGGGCCGCCCGGAAATGCAGCTGAATTCGACGTGCGGCGCCGGTCGGCGGCCGACCGATCCAGTCCAGCAGGGTGCGAGCCACCGTCCGCCGCTGCCGGCTCTTCTTGATCAACAGCTCGTCGGCCGCGGTGAGCTCGGCCCCGTCCGGGTGGACGATCACGTCGAAATTCGGCGAGTCGGCCAGCTCACGCAACTCCAGCGGGGTGAACTTCACTTCGGCCGGCCCGCGACGGGCAAACAGGTGAACGTCTCGGGACTGGTTGGCCGCCAGCCCGCGGTGGACGTTGGCCGGGATCTCGGTGATCAACTGCTCCTCGGCCGGCTTGGCCAGCATCCGGACGACGTCCAGGGCGACGTTGCCGGCGCCGATCACGGCGATCTCGGCCGCGTCCAGCGGCCAGGTCCGCGGCGCGTCGGGATGCCCGTTGTACCAGGAGACGAAGTCGGCGGCCCCGAAGCTGCCGGGCAGGTCGATCCCCGGCAGGTCCAGCGCCCGGTCCTCCGCGGCGCCGGTCGCGAAGATCACCGCCTGATAGAGCTGCCGCAGCTCGGACAGCTTCAGGTCGGTGCCGTAGCCGACGTTGCCGAAGAACCGGATGCCCGGTGCGGCCAGCGCCTGGCGGAGGGCAACGACGACCTCCTTGATCCGTGGATGGTCGGGGGCGGTGCCGTACCGGACCAAGCCGTACGGCGTCGGCAGTCGGTCGAACAGGTCGACGAGGATCCGCAGCTCACGGTCGGCGGCCGCGCCGGCCAGCGCTGCCGCCGCGTAGATCCCGGCCGGTCCCGATCCGACCACGGCGACCCGGATGGTCCGCACGAAGCCACCCTCCATTTAGACAACAGATTCCTTTCGGAATTGTAGCCGGTGGGATTCATTCGCTGAACAAACGCCGACGCCTCCCGCGGTCAGAGACCATCGGGAGGCGTCGGGAAGTGCGTCGTGCGGGCCGTTCAGCCGGGGATCAAGCCTTCTTCCGCATCGTTCAGCAGCTCTCGGACCTCGTCCAGCGTCGCATCCGACGACGGCAGGATCAGATCGGAGTCGTGCAGTTCCTCAGCCGGCAACTCCGCGCCGGAGCGGACCTTCTCCAGCAGTTCGTGCAGTGCGGCGGCGAGTCGGTCGGCGTCGTTGGCGGCGACGGCCTGCTCGACCGCGTCGTCCAGGGCGTTCAACTCGGTCAGCGCAGCTTCGGCCAACCGCCACTGCCCCTCGCCGAGGATCCGGACGATCATCGGAGATCGCCCTGGTTCGGCTGCTGGGCGGGCTGGCCTGGTGCCGGGGCCGGCTGCTGGGCCGGCGGCGCTGGCGTGGCCTGCGGCGCGGCCGGCTGACCCTCGATCGCTGCCGGCGCGCTGCCGCCACCGATCGACGCCTTCATCTGCGCCAGCTCGCTCTCCACGTCGGAGGTCGAGGCGAGCTGCTCCAGCTCGAGGGTGATGTCGTCCTTGGCGGTGCCGGTCGGATCGTCCAGCGCACCGGAGGCGAGCAGTTCGTCGATCGCGCCGGCGCGGGCCTGCATCTCCGCCGTCTTGTCTTCGGCCCGCTGGATCGCCATGCCGACGTCGCCCATCTCCTCGCTGATGCCGGAGAAGGCCTCGTTGATCCGGGTCTGCGCCTCGGCCGCCGAGTAGGTCGCCTTGATCGTCTCCTTGCGGGTGCGGAAGGAGTCGACCTTGGCCTGCAGCCGCTGGCTGGCCCGGGTCAGCTTCTCCTCCTCGCCCTGCAACTGCGCATGCTGGGTCTGCAGGTCCGCCATCTGCCCCTGGATCCCCGACCGCCGGGTCAGCGCCTCGCGGGCCAGGTCCTCGCGACCGACCTCGAGCGCCTTCTGCGCCTGCTGGGTCAGCTTGTCGGCCTGGGTGCTGAGTCCGTTCGCCTGAAGCTCCACCCGTTTCCGGCTGGTCGCGACATCAGCCACGCCTCGACGTACCTTCTGCAGAAGCTCCAGCTGGCGCTGATAGGAGTAGTCCAAGGTCTGGCGCGGATCTTCCAGCTTGTCCAAGGCCTTGTCGGTCTTGGCGCGAAAGATCAGCGAAATGCGCTGAAAGATGCCACTCATGACGAGAGCTGGTCCTTCCGATGGCGGATGTGCGGGCCCGGCTGGGGATTGACTGAAGTCAACCCTATGCCCGCCATGGTAACGAGCCCAGCGGGCTCCGCCGAAGAGGTTTGGGCATTTGGGTTGCATCCCTGAGAGAATCGTGGTTCGAGCCGGGCGTACGCCCTACGCCGTTGGACGCAGCCGACCCTGACGTGCCGCGTACCGAAAGAAGAACGAGAAGCCGAGAGGGACCCGTGGCACTGTTCCGCCGCCGTACCGAAGCCGCTCCGGAGCCGGAGCCGCAACCGGATCCGAATCCGTCCGCGCCGACCGGCGGCCCGGCCAAGAAGGACCGGCCGACGCCGACCCGGAAGGAGGCCGAGGCCGCGCGGCGGGAGCGGGTCGGTAAGAACCTGAACTCGAAGGAAGCCAAGAAGGAGTCCAACCGCCGGGCTCGGGCCGAGCGGGTGCGGGTGATGAACGAGCGCGAGTCGGCGCCGGAGAAGCAGTTGCTCCGGGACTACGTCGACTCCCGGTTCAACATCGGCGAGTTCGTGCTGCCGGCCCTGGTGGTGATCTTGGCGCTGACCTTCCTGAACACGGTCTTCCCGTTCGTCACCTACATCACCACGGTGCTGATGTATCTGTTCCTGCTGGTCGCGGTGATCGACGTGTTCCTGATGTGGCGCGGCTTCAAGAAGGTGCTGGCCGACCGGATGCCGCGGACCCCGACCCGGGGCCTGCTGATGTACGGGATGAACCGCTGCATCCAGATCCGCCGGTTCCGGATCCCGCCGCCCCGGGTGAAGCGCGGCGAGGGGTACTGACTCGAGCGTGAGCGCGCTCTACCGGCAGGTCTACGACAAGCTCCGGGCCGACATCGAGCAGCACCGGATCGGTGTCGGCGACCGGCTGCCGTCCGAGGCCGACCTGATCGACTCCCACTCGGTCAGTTCGATCACCATCAAGCGCGCCCTCGACCTGCTGCGCGCGGACGGCTTCATCGTCCGGCGGCCACGGCTCGGCACCTTCGTGATCAGTGACGTGCAGACCAGCGGCCAGGAGAACGGCGACCCGGCGGGCGCCCGGCCGGTGATCGGCTGTGTGGTGACCAACTTCGACGACACGTTCGGGACGAAGATCATCGCCGGGGCGATCGATGAGGCGCAGGCCGGCGCGCGGCTGGTGATCAACCGCAGTCTGGGCGACCAGGGCGCCGAGGATCGGCTGATCCGGGCCCTGGTCGATGCCGGTGCGAAGGCGATCATCCTGGAGCCGAGTTCGTCGGAGTACGTACCGCCGGTGGTGCTGGAGTTGATCACCCGGTCCTTCCCGCTGGTGATCATCGACCGGCTGCTGGACGGCGTACCGGTCTCCACCATCGCCTCGGACAACGTCGCCGGCGCCCGGGAGGCGACCGAGCATCTGATCGGCCTGGGGCACCGGCGGATCGGCCTGGTGACCAGCGCCGGCCCGGTCTCCACGCTGGACGAGCGGCGGCGCGGCTTCCTGCTGGCCAACGCGACGGCCAGTGTCGATCATGACGAACGGAACGAGTTCCGCGGCGTCGAGTCGACCCGGCCGAACTCCCGCACCCCGGTCGAGGCCGATCTGGAGGCGCTGACCGCCTTCGTCGCCGACCGGCGCGAGCTGACCGGCTTCGTCGTCTCCGAGTTCAACGTCGCGTTGCTGCTGCGGGAGGCCTGCCGCCGGCTCGGCCTGGAGATCCCGCGGCACCGTTCCGTGGTCTGCTTCGACCATCCGGACCTGTTCTTCGACGCCGCCGCGTTCCGGTTCACCCACGTCCGGCAGGACCAGGACGCGCTGGGCCGTCGAGCCGTCGAACAGGCCCTGGTCCAGATCGCCGATCCGGGTGCGATCAGCAAGCACACCCTGCCGACCACCTTGATCCCCGGCGACTCCACCCGGAAGTTGCGCCGCAAGTCCTGAGCAGCCGACTTGTCAGAACTGAGGATGGCTCTAGCAAGCCTCAGTTCTGACAAGTTGGCCTCAGGCGGTGGCGAAGCGGCCGAGGACGTGCTCGTTGATGCCGTCCAGGCGGTCGGCGAACAGGCGCTGGTACGCCAACTCCTCCCGGCTGCGCGGAGCTTCGAGGTCGGAGACGCGGTGCTGTCGCCAGTCCGCGGGCAGGTCGAGCGCGTGTACGTGGTCGCGGATCAGGCCGGCCATTCCGCTGCCGTCGCCGAACTGCTCCTTCACCCGCCACAACAGGTCGTCGGGCAGCCAGCCGGCGAAGGACTCGCGGAGCAACGCCTTCTCCTGGCCGAGCCGGCCGGGCAGCCGCCACTCGATCGGGATCGACTCGGCGAGCGCGACCAGGTCGAGGTCGAGGAAGGGCACCCGGGCCTCGAGCCCGAAGGCCATCGTCACCCGGTCGCAGCGCTGCAGATTGAGATTGTGCAGGCCGCGGACGCTGCGCTCGAGCTCGGTCCGGAGTTGATCATGGTCGAGGTCGCGCAGGTGATCGTAGCCGGCGAACAGCTCGTCGGCTCCCTCGCCGGTGAGGACCACCTTGACCGACCGCGCGGTGGTCTCCGACAGCAGATAGTTCGGGATCGCGCTGCGCACCAGGGACGGTTCGTAGGACTCGATGCTGGCCACCACGGCGGGGAGCACCGCGAGGGCCTCGTCGGCGGTGTAGATCCGCTCGGTGTGGTCGAGTCCGAGATGATCGGCGACCCGGCGGGCCGCGGCGAGGTCGCTGCTGTCCGCGGTGCCGGCGGCGAACGACCGCACCGGTCCGTGCGCCGGATCGGCGTAGCGCGCCATGATCGCGGCGACGAGGCTGGAGTCCAGTCCGCCGGACAGGAACACGCCGACCGGGGTGTCGGCCATCAACCGGCGGCGCACCGCGGTGATCAGCCGTTGCCGGATCAGTCCCCTGGCCTCCGCTCGATCGGCCGGCGCCGGCGACACGGCCACCCGCGGCCGGACCCGGACCAGCCCGGCCTCGGCGGTCCAGCCGTGCCCGGGCGGGAACTCCCGCACCGCGGGCCGGATGGCCGGATCGAAGGCCCGCAGTTCGGAGGCGAACAGCACGGCCCCGTCGACGTCAGCCCAGTAGAGCGGCTTGATGCCGAGCTCGTCCCGGGCGGCGACCACCCTGCCATCCGGGCCGGCGAACACGAAGGCGTACATGCCCCAGAGCCGGCTGATCCCCGGCACGCCGTCACGCAGGATCAGGGCCGCGATCGCCTCACTGTCGGACCGGGTCCGGAAGGGGTAGTCCGAGCGGTCGCGCAGGGCCTGATGGTTGTAGATCTCACCGTTGGCCACCAGCCAGTGGCCGCCCGGCGCGGGCAGTGGCTGCTGCCCGTCGGCGAGATCGACGATGGCCAGCCGGGTGTGGCCGAGGAAGGTGGGGCCGACCGCCCGATGGCCCTGACCGTCGGGCCCGCGGTGACCGATCCGCTCGGTCATCCGCCTCCCCCGGTCGAGGTCTTCCGCGGTGATCACGGACGCGTTCGGACGGTGGATTGCGACGATGCCGCACACGGAGATTCCTCCAGGATGCCGGCCATACTCCGGGCGGCAATCGGTTGCACTTCAGCCTACGTGACGGGCGGTCAAGATCAACCTGCACCCCTCGACCGGCTCGCTCAGAGTCTGGCGCGCAGCTCCAGGGCCATGATCGCGCTCAGCTGGGTGGAGTACTTGAGCTTTCCGCTGCGCGGCGTCCGCCAGTCGTTGCCGGCCAACCGGGTGCACCCTTCGGTCGATTCGATCAGCGCGTCGGTGCTGTCGATCACGAACCCGCGCAGTTCGGCGCCGGCCGCCGACTGCGGATCGAGCCGGTCCAGCAGCATGCCGAGATAGCGGTAGTAGACCCCCTTGAACAGGCCACCGTCGCCGTCGCCCTCGTCCGGGAACACCCCGTCCGGCGCGAGTTCGTCGATCGCGGTGGCCGCGGTCCGGATCGCCTGCTTGATCAACTCGTCCGGATCGTCCACGGTCCGGCCCAGCTCGACCGCGGCGCCGACGTAGAGGCCCTGGTTGTAGCTGAACCGCCACTGGGTGTCGATCCGGCCGTCCTGCTGCCGGTTGATCCCGTCCTCGACGAAGCCGGTCACCGGGTCGACCAGCGTCTCGGTCAGCCAGTCGAATGCCTGCCGCGCATAGTCGAGGTACGGCTGATCATCGGCCAGCTCGGCCAGCCGGCAGGACAAGATCACCAGCGGCCCGTTGGCCGGCGTGTTCTTGTAGTCCAGTTGCTGCTTGCGCCAGGCCAGGCTCGGTCCGACGTGATCATTCCAGCCGTGCTCGATCACGTGCCGCCAGATCGCGGCGGCATCGTCGCGATAGGCCGCGTCGCCGGTCGCCCGGTGCAGCCGGAGGATCGCCAGCGCGTACCAGAGCATGTCGTCGAAGTAGTCGTTGAACAAGGAGCCGCCGTTGCGCTCCTTGATGTTGCGACAGGTCGCGATCGCCGCCTTCAGTGATCGTTGATCACCGGTGCGCAGGTACGCGTCGAGCCGGACGTCGATCAGGTGCGCCAGCCACCAGTAGTTGAAGACCACGTCGTCACCGGTCGGATAGCCGTTGTGCAACAACTGTGGCCACGGCGCGCCGAAGTGATCATCGAGCAACTGCTGGGCGCGGTCGGCGAGCACGCCCGCCGACGTGATCTCGAGGTCGGTCACTTGCGCTGCTCCGCCAGGATCTGGTTGCCGCGCTTCTCCGCCTCGGCCAGTGCGGCGTCGGCGCTGATCTCGCCCGACATGAAGCGCTGCAGTTGCGGGATGAGCGCCTTGCCCTCCATGTCGGAGTAGCCCTTCACGGTCGGCCGGGTCTGGGCGTACTTCATGGTCGCGACGAAGGCCGCGTACTTCTCGCTGTCGGTGAAGTACGGGTCCTCGGCGGCCTCGATCAGGGCCGGGATCCAGCCGGACAGCTTGCCGAACGAGACGGCGTTCTCCTTCTCCGTCGCCCACCACTTCAGGAACGCCCAAGCGCCGTCCGGGTTCTTGGCGCCGCGCGGGACGATCAAGCCGAAGCCGCCCATGTTGGCCGCCTGATCACCGTTCGGCCCGGCCGGCGGCTCGGCGATTCCATACTTCAACGACTTGACCTTGTCCAGGTCGGCCAGCGCCCACGGACCGTCGTACTTCATCGCGATCTTGCCCTCGGCGAAGGCGTCACTGCCGGCGCCGAAGCCGAGCTGGTAGACCTTCTCGTCCAGCAACTGCTTCCAGAAGTTCAGCACCTCGATCCCCTGCGGGCTGTTGAACGCCACGGTCGTCTGATCTTCGGACAGCATGCTGCCGCCGGCCTGCCGGATCCACATGTTGAACAGGCCCGGATCGTCCAACGAGAAGCCGGATCGGGTCAGCTTCGCACCGGTCCGCTTGGTCAGCGTGGTCGCCGCCTGCTTCAGTTCGGCCCAGTTGGTGGGCGGCGCGACGCCGGCCTCGGCCAGCAGTTCGGCGTTGTAGAACAGCGATCGGTTGTCCACCAGCAGCGGCAGCCCGTACCGCTTCCCGTCGACGGTCATCTCCTCGACGGCTGGGCCGTAGAAGCGAGCAAGATCGATTCCGTCAGCGGCGATCTTGTCGTCGAGTGCTGTGAAGGCGTTCTTGCCCGCGTAGATCGAGGTGTTGAACCGGTCCCAGAGGACGATGTCGGGCACCCGACCGCTGGCCATCCCGGTGAGCAGCTTCTGCTCCACCTCCTCCTGCGCGACGAACTTCACCTGGTAGTCGGTCTGGGCTCCGTTGAACGCGTCCGCCTGGGCCTTCAGTTGCTTGGCCTGCTCCCCCGACCAGCCGCCCCAGAAGGTGATCTCCTTGATCCCCGAGGGACCGCTGCCGGTGCCGCCGGTGGCCGGGCCGCCGCACGCGGCCAGCAGGACGAGCAGGCCGGCGATCAGCGCGGCCGCGGTGATTCTGATGGTGCGCATCGTTGCTCCTATTTGCTGGCGCCCAGATGGGCGACACCCTCGATGATGTGGCGCTGGGCCAGGATGAAGATGATCAAGACCGGGACGCTGGACAGCACCGTGCCGGCCATCAGCGGCCCGTAGTCGGTGACCTTGTCGTTGACGAAGGTGGACAGCGCGACCTGGACGGTCAGCATGGTCGGATCGTTGAGCACGATCAGTGGCCAGAGGAATCCGTTCCAGCCGGCCTGGAAGGTGAGCACGCCGAGCACCGCCAGTCCGGCCCCGGCCAGCGGCAGATAGACCTGGGCGAAGATCCGGAACTCGCTGGCGCCGTCGATCCGCGCCGCCTCACCGAGCTCGTCCGGCAGGCTCTCGAAGAACTGCTTCATGAAGAAGACCGCGAACGGGCCCGCCGCGCCGGGCAGGATCACCGCCCAGTAGGTGTTGATGAAGCCGAAGCCGCCCTGGCCGAGCAGGTCGTTGCCGCCGGCCAGCGGCCAGTAGCGGAGCACCAGGAACGCCGGCACCATGGTGACGATCCCGGGCACCATCATCGAGGCCAGGAAGGCACCGAAGACGAATCTGCGGCCGCGGAACCGGAGCTTGGCCAGCGCATAACCGCCGAGCCCACCGAAGAACAGATTGGTGGCGCAGCCGGCCAGTGCCAGGAAGGCCGAGTTGAACAGATAGCGGGCGAACGGGGTCTCGTCGAACACACGCTTGTAGTTGTCCAGCGTCGGCACCTTCGGCAGCAGCGCCAGGTAGTTGCTCAGCGCCTCGCTGGCCGGCTTGAACGACGTGGCCAAGGTCCAGACCAGCGGCATCACCGTGCTGAAAGCGATCGCGGTGGCACCGACCCACCACAGGACGCGTTTGATGATCTTGGTGGGGGTGACGGGTCTGGCCGCAGTCCCACCTGGTTTGCGCCCGGCCCTGGTTGAAAAGAGGGCGGCGATCGCGCCTCCTGCCTCATCTGGCGCAGCAGCATCCACTTTCGGAGTGATCATGACTGGCCGCCCATCCGGTTGATCCGGACGTTGACGACGGTGAAGACCAGGATGATCGCGAACAGGATGAACGACAGCGCCGAGGCGTACCCCATCTCCAATGCTCCGAATCCCTTGTCGTAGATGTAGTAGACGATCGTCACGGTCGCGTTCCCGGGCCCGCCCTTGGTCAGCACGAAGGCCTGGTCGAACACCTGGAACGCGCCGATGATCAACAGCGTGGAGACCAGGAACATGGTCTTGGAGATGCCCGGCAGGGTGACGTGCCAGAAGCTGCGCCAGGCGCCGGCGCCGTCCAGCTGGGCGGCCTCATAGAGGTCACGCGGCACGCCCTGTAGCCCGCCGAGAAAGATGATCATGTTGCCGCCGAAGCCGGCCCAGATGCTCATCGCGACGATCGCCGGCATCGCCCACTGCGACTCGTACAGCCAGGCCGGGCCGTCGATGCCGAACCAGCCGAGCACGACGTTGAACACGCCGTACTGCGGGTTCAACAGCCAGAACCAGATCGAGGCGGTGGCCACGGTGGAGGACACGACCGGGATGTAGAACAGGGTCCGCATCACCCGGACCGCCCGGCTGCTGCGGTTGAGCAGCAGCGCCGTGGCCAGCGAGACGATGATGCCGAGTGGCACGTACATCACGGTGTAGTAGGCGGTGTTGCGCAGCGCGACCCAGAAGAACGGGTCGCCGAACACTTTGGCGTAGTTGGCTGCGCCGACCCAGCTGGTCTCGCCGACGATCGAGTAGTCGCTGAAGCTGAGCACGGCGGCGATCACCATCGGGATCAGCAGGAACGCGACGAAGAGCAGGATCGGCAAGGCCAGGAACAGCCAGCCGTTGATCGTCTGCTGCCTGGCGGTCGTCATCCCACGGCGGCGCCGGGGCGAGCCGGTCGCGGGTGCCACCCGTACCGGATCTTCGGTGATCGACGCCATCGTGCCCCCTCGCTGGAACTGGGGGTATTCCTACACCAATGATTACCTGCTCGACAATATGAATATATTGATTGAGATGAATCCTTGACGTAGCCCGCCTCGGCGCTCTAGCGTCGGCCCATGACCCGACGCGCCATCGGCGCCGCGATCGCGGCCCTCGCCACACTCGGCATGATCACGCTCCCGACCGTCACCGCGGTCGCCGCGCCCGGCGACGCTGCCGAGCCGCGGGACACCGGTGACCCACTCTCGGCCGCGGAACGGCTCGCCGCCGAGCCACTGCAGGCCACCGAGGACCGGCTCGCCGACGGTGCCACGATCTACGGCCGGTCGATCGAGCTGCACCTCTCCGACGCCGACGCCCTCGGCTGGGCCCGGATCAGCAACGGCGATCCGACCGACGAGGTGTGGCTGGACCGCTCGTTCGACGGCGGCGAGACGATCGCCGACGAGCGGTTGGGCTATTCGACGATCCCGGCCGGCTCCCGGTCGGTGATCACCCCCGAGTTCAGCCTGAACGACGGTGATCGCGAGGGTGTGCTGCGCGCCTGCGGCAAGGCGGGTAACGTCGCCGACGTGGCCTGCACCGGTTGGGTCGGGGTCGAGGAGCCGCAGACCAAGGGGTCGCCGGCCAAGCGGGCCGTGGACGCGCTGATGCGCTTGTACAACAAGGACACCGGGCTGTGGAAGACGACCGGCTGGTGGAACTCGGCCAACGTGCTGACCGCAGTGCTGGACTACCAGATCGCCACCGGTGACGACCGCTACGAGTGGGTGATCGCCAACACCTACGACAAGAACAAGGACGCCCAGGGCGGCAACTTCACCAACGACTACATCGACGACACCGGCTGGTGGGCGCTGGCCTGGATCCGGGCGTATGACATCACCGGCGAGCAGCGCTATCTCGACACGGCGATCTTCGACGCCGAATACATGTGGGACACCTGGAGCGACGTCTGCGGCGGCGGCGTGATCTGGAACATCAACACCCCCTACAAGAACGCGGTCACCAACGAGTTGATGATCAAGGTGCTGGCCAGTCTGGCCAACCGGGTCGACGACGCCAGCTTCCTGGACCGGGCGGTGCAGAACTGGGAATGGTTCCGCGACAGCGGCATGATCAACTCCCGGAACCTGATCAACGACGGGCTGAACGACGCCTGCGAGAACAACGGCCAGGCGACCTGGACGTACAACCAGGGCATCGTGCTCGGCGCACTGACCGAACTGGCTGTAGCAACCGGTAAGAAGGGGGCGACCGGCGACAAGGACTACCTCCGGGCGGCCCGGAAGCTGGCGCTGGCCTCGACCCGGGACAAGAGCATCAACCCGAAGGGTGTGCTGCGGGAGCCGTGCGAGTCCGGTGACTGCGGGGCCGACGGCCAGACCTTCAAGGGTGTCTACGTCCGCGGCCTGGCCGAGCTCAACGCCGCGCTGCCCGGACGTCCGTTCCAGGACTACCTGGTCAAGCAGGCGAAGACGTCGTACGCGAAGGACCGCAACCGGTTCGACCAGTACGGCCTGCACTGGGCCGGACCGCTCGAGTTCATCTCGGCGGCGACCCAGCAGAGCGCGACCGAGGCCCAGGTGGCCCCGCTCCGCTGAGCCGTGTCAGCGGCCGTCCCTAGAGTCGGCACATGGACTGGGACGAGTTGGCGCCGGGAGCCCGCGTTGCGCTCGAGGAGCAGTGGACGGCCCTCGCCGCAGGTGGGCTGCCGTGCGGAGCCGCGGTGGTCGACGGCTCCGGTCGCGTCCGCGCCCATGGACGTAACCGTGCCTACGACGATCCGGACCGGAGCGACCCGCTCGAGTTCACTCCCATCGCCCACGCCGAGTTGAATGCCCTGGCCGGCGTGATCACCGGCACCGCGATGGGCAAGTGGACCGTGTGGTCGACCCAGCATCCGTGCTCGATGTGTGCTGCGGCGATCGCCTTCACCGGCGTCGGCGCGGTGCGCTACCTCGCCGACGACCCGTCCGACGACAGCACTGCCGAGGTCCGGAACGCGACCCGCGGGCCGGTCGACTACCAACGACCGGACGTGCCGTTCTGGTCCACCGCCGCGAATCTGATCTTCCTCTACTCGGGGGCGGTCCGAAACGGCGATCGGGACGGAAATCTGGCCGGCCGGCGCGCGGACTGGCCGGAGCTGACGGCGCTGGTGCTGGAGTTGGCCGCCGACGACCTGCTCGGCAACGCCGCTCGGGAGGGGGTGCCGGTGCAGCTGGCCCTCGGCCGACACACCGATCGGATCAAGGCGGTCGCCGCGGAATCGACGCGTCCCTGAGCCGTCAGGCCCGGCGTCGTGAACCGGCAGGGGCTGTGGCACCGTGTGCTCCATGGAGTTTCGATTTCTGGGCCGGAGCGGCCTCAAGGTGTCGGCGGTCAGCTACGGCAACTGGGTTACCCACGGGTCGCAGGTCGAGGCCGAGCAGGCCGCGCTGTGTGTCCGGGCCGCGCTCGACGCGGGCATCACCACCTTCGACACCGCCGATGTGTACGCCAACACGAAGGCGGAGACCATCCTCGGCGACGCGCTGGAGGGTGAGCGGCGGGAGAGCTTGGAGATCTTCACCAAGGTCTATTTCCCGACCGGTCCGGGCGGACCCAACGACACCGGGCTGTCCCGCAAGCACATCCACGAGTCGATCAACGCCTCGCTGAAGCGGCTGAAGACCGACTACGTCGATCTCTATCAGGCCCACCGCTTCGATCACTTCACGCCGCTGGAGGAAACCCTCGAGGCGTTCGCCGACGTGGTCCGGCAGGGCAAGGCGCTCTACATCGGCGTCAGCGAATGGACGGCTGATCAACTTCGCGCCGGCCATGAACTGGCCCGCGAGCTGAAGATCCCGTTCGTCTCCAATCAGCCGCAATACAACGCGATCCACCGGGTGATCGAGGCCGAGGTGGTCCCGACCTCGCTCGAGCTGGGGATCAGTCAGGTCGTCTTCTCCCCGATCGCCCAGGGCGTGCTGACCGGCAAGTACAAGCCCGGGCAGCCGCCGCCGGAGGGCTCGCGGGCCACCGATGAGGCCAGCGGTGCGGGCTTCATCAAGGGATTGCTCGGGAACAACGAGCTGCTGGAGCGGGTGCAGTTGTTAGCGCCGCTGGCGGAGGCCGAGGGCCTGACGATGGCGCAGCTCGCCGTTGCCTGGGTGCTGCAGAACGAGAACGTGGCGACGGCGATCACCGGCGGCTCGCGGCCGGAGCAGGTGGCCGCCAACGCCGAGGCCGCCGGGAAGCAGCTGTCGGCGGAGACGATGAAGGGCATCGACGAGGCGCTGGGCGATGCCGTCGTCACCGACCCGTCGCTGACCGCGAATTCGGCGCCGAGCAAGCGACTGACCTGATGGCCTGGCACTGGACCTACCAACCGCCACCGGCCGGCGGGACCGAACGGAGCATGGACTTCCCGCGCCAGGGCGACGCCGAGTCCTGGCTCGGCGAGACCTATCCGGAGCTGTACGAGGACGGCGTCCGCTCGGTCACCTTGTTCGAGAACGAGCGGCAGGTCTACGGGCCGATGAGCCTGGAGCCGGACGGGGCCTGAGGTCGGATGGACGCCGAGGTCGCCGTCATCGGAGTCGGCACGATGGGCTCGATGGCCCTGTGGCAGCTGGCCCGGGCGGGCGTGCACGCGATCGGCTTCGAGCAGTGGAGCCCGGGCCACGACCAGTCGGCGGCGGGCGGCGAGTCGCGGATCTTCCGGACGGCCTACCAGGAGGGCACGGCCTACGTGCCGCTGCTGCTGCGCGCTCATGATCTCTGGCGGGAGCTGGAGGCCGAGTCGGGGTTCGATCTGTTCACCGCCTGCGGCTGTCTGATGATCGGTCCCCTCGAGCACGACGACCTGCGCCGGATCCTGACCTCCGCGCGGACCTACCAGGTGCCGCATCAGGTGCTTGATCATCGGGAGCTGACCGAGCGTTATCCGCAGTTCCGGTTCCTGCCCGGCGACTCGGCGGTCCTTGATCAGCGGGCCGGCGTCCTGCGGCCGGAGTTCGCCGTGGCCGCGGCGGCGCGGCGAGCCGAGGAGCTCGGCGCCACCGTCCTGTCCGGCACCCGGGTCCAGGCCGTCGAGTCGTCGGGTTCGGGGATCGTGGTCCGGACCGACGGCCGGGACTACCGGGTCGGCCAGGCGATCCTGGCGCCCGGGCCGTGGCTGCACCGGCTGGTGCCCTCCCTGGCGCCGTACGTCCGGCCGAGGAGGAGGTCCTCAGCTGGTATCTGGCGCCGTGGCCGGAAGCGTACGGACCGGACCGGTTCCCGGTGTTCGTTCGCTACGGGCAGGACCCGCATCTGTTCGGCATGCCGACCCTGGACGGCGGATCGGTGAAGGTCGGGCTGTGGCCGCAGGACGGCGAACTGCCGGACCAGGATCCGGATCGGCTGGACCGCACCGTCGCGCCCGGTTCACTGGCCACGACGAACGCGGCAGTGGCGCGGTTCCTGCCGGAGCTGATCCCGACGCCGGTCCGGATCTCGGCCTACCTGGACGCCTACACCAATGATGATCATGGCCTGGTCGGCCGGCTGCCGGGCACCGAGAACCTGATCTTGCTGGGCGGCTTCTCCGGCCACGGTTTCAAGCTGGCCCCGGTGATCGGTGAGCTCGCCGCCGGGCTGATCACCGGCGCCAAGCCGGACCTGAGCTTCGGCCACCTGGCCCCGGAGCGGTTCCTGGGATGATCATCCGTCAGCTGTGACCGAAACCGCCGTTGCTGTAGAGCAGCTGGCCGTTGATCCAGGCGCCTTGATCTGACATCAGGAAACGGACCAGATTCGCGGTGTCGTCCGGCGTGCCGAGCCGGCCGGCCGGAGTCTGGGCAACTCCGGATGCCCGGATCTCCTCGGTCATCCAGCCGGTGTCGACCGGGCCCGGGTTGATCACGTTGGCTCGGACCCCTCGGTCGGCCAGCTCGTGCGCGGCGGCGACCACGAGCCGATCCAGAGCGCCCTTGCTCGTGCCGTAGGGCAGGTTGTGCACGTAATGATCACTCGTCAGAGCGACGATCCTTGCCTTGGCCTGGCCCTGGTGATCACCGGCCGACAGTTGTTCGGCGAAGGCCTTGATCAACAACCAGGGTGCTCGGACGTTGACGGCGAAGTGCCGGTCCCAGCTCTCGATCGAGGTGGTCAGGATCGAGCTGCCCACCGATTCGCAGTGCGACATCACCAGCCCGGCCAGGTCGCCGTGCGCCGCGGCGGCGGTGATCAACTCCGCCGGCACGGCCGGATCGGCCAGGTCACCGGGCACCAACTCGACCCGGCGGCCCAGCTCCCGGCACTCGGCGGCGATCGCCTCCGGGTCGTCAGGCCCGTGCTCGAGACCGACCCGCTCGTCGTACGCGCGCCAGTAGTTGATCACCAGGTCCCAGCCGTCCTCGGCCAGCCCGAGCGCCAAGCCGGCCCCGATCGACCGCCGCCGGCCGACCCCGGTGATCACCACCGTGCCACGAGTCTGTTGCGTCACCGCTGCCTCTTCTCCCGGTCGCGTCCGGCCAACTATGCCAAGCTCCGCTCCGGTCGGGCCGTCCGGTCCCGGTCCGGGCGCCGCCGGCGGCGCAGGATCCACCACTCGGCGATCAGCAGGTTGACCACCCAGCTGGCCCAGGCCGACGGCGAGGCGGCGGCCTGCACCACCGGGTCGCTCGGATCTGTGCCGCCCGGGGCGAAGATCAAGAGGAACGCGATCAGCCAGACCCGGTTCGTGACGATGGAAAACGCCAACGCGAAACTCCGGATCATCCACTCCCGGTGATCGGCGAAGCGCCGCTGGCGGACCGCCCGGAAGCCGGCCAGGGTGGTGCCGAGGATCAGGATTGCGAGGAAGCTGTTTGCGACCTGCTGGGTCGGGCCGCCGGACGGGAACTGCGCGACGAACAGCGCCCCGAGGCCGACCGGGATCGCCATGATCACGTACAGCCGGCCGGTCCAGCGGTGCACCCGCCGGTGCCGGTTGCGCAACCACGGCCACAGCTGCAACACG
Organism: uncultured Actinomycetota bacterium; assembly: GCA_963746025.1. Lineage (GTDB taxonomy): Bacteria > Actinomycetota > Actinomycetes > Propionibacteriales > Propionibacteriaceae > Microlunatus. The sequence continues at coordinate 394,619 of CAVUZU010000002.1, read as the reverse complement.
CCGCAGAGCAGCAGCACCGAGCCGGCGAAGATGTGCGTCACCAGGACCGGATAGAAGAGCGGGTGCCGATCGACCGGCAGCCGGGCCTGCCCCGGATCCAGCCCCAGATAGGGCGGCAACGCGTACGCCAGGAACGCGACGGTGACGACCGCCAGCCCGATGATCCACGGCCGTCGCCACCAGCCGCGCCGGGTCCGCGGACGCCGGTCGCCGGCGTCCTCCGATGGCGCGTCCTGGACCAGCAGGTCGCCCGCCATCATCGGCTCCACGGCCGATTCGGAAACTGTGTATGCATAACACAGATTCAAGACGCGACCGGCGCCGAGCACGATCCGGTCAGCCGGTGCCTTCCTGGTGCGGTTAACCCGAGCTTCGGGCCCGACGCGGTCGGTGGGACCGTTCGGATTCCGTTCTCTGACTCCGGTCGGCCCGCGGCGGCCGACGGTCGGAGCGTGTTCGTTTGCTGAGTCTGTCGAAGGGCAAGCCAGGCCGTCCCCCTTCTCGATCTCTTCGATTCGGCCTGTCGGCCGGAAAGAGACGCATCGAAGGGCGGGCAGGGGTTGCGCAGACAGCGGGGTTTGCGGCCGGGCGCCAGACTGGCGGTGAGCTGGCGATTGGTGGGGTCGGATCGTGGTGGTTCGGCCGGGGGCGATCTCGGTGTGGGGTGGTGACAGTGCCGTTGTGACGATTTCGAGTCGCGGGCTGGGATCAGGGAGCGTTACCCGTACGTTCCATCAAGTCCGCTCGCCGAGCCAGGTCGCGAAGGTGGCCGGGTCGCGGACCGCGCCCTCGGTCGAATAGCGCAGATCGACGGCGAACTCGCGGTCGGCGACGGCCCACTCCGGCTTGGCCAGGAAGGGCGTGGTGAGGATCCGGGCGCGGAGCGGGGCCACCTGCCAGACGCCGGGCGACGGCTGCAGCACCGCCGCTGCGGTGACCGTGTCCACCGGGCGCACGTCAATGAACCCCGGATACTGCCGGACGGCAAACGCGCCGACCTCGAAGCCCCAGGCGACCGGCCCGGCACCCGGGCCAGATAGCCCTCGCTCAGGACTCGGTTCAGCACGGCTCCAGGAGTCGCGGCGTCCTCGAACGACCAGGCGACCGAGTGCGGATCGACATCGTCCCCCATGGCCACGGAGTCCCGATCGACATAGACCGTGATCATGGCCCCATCGTCACAGCCGCACGGGCTAAGCCGGTCGATTCGACCGGGTAGTCGCGGCACGATCGACCGCCATCCGGGAAGGTGGCCGGGTTGTCCACAGGAAAGGGGCTGTGGGCTGGCCCGGCGGAGGCCCGGGTGGCACAGTCCCGGCTGTGCACCCACGTCAGGCCGTGCCACCGGAGTTGCTGCGACTGGCCGCCTACCAGGACCGGGTCGTCCGCCGGGAGCAGGCGCTCGGGCTCGGCCTGGGTCGGCATGCCCTGGCCCGGCTGCTCGGCGAGGAGTCCTGGCGGCCGCTGGCCCGCGGCGTCTACTGCACCGACCCGGCCGAACCATCGTGGCGGAGCTGGGCCTGGGCCGGGGTGTTGATCGGCGGCGATCAGGCCCGACTCTGCGGTGCCGCCGCCGGTCACCTGCACGGCCTGATCGAAGAGCCGCCTGCCGCGATCACCGTCCTCGTGCCGGGTTCCGGAACTCGGCCGAGGATCGCAGGCCCGTGGACCTTCCATCGCGAGCAACCCGGGATGCGCGGGACCGCCGGCCGCGGATCGCCGCCCAGACTCGGCGTGGAGGACACGATCCTGGACCTGGCCGGAGCGGCCGACCTGGCCGACCTGATCGGCTGGATCGGTCGAGCCGTGCAGCGCGGGCGTACGACACCGAGCCGGCTGCGTGCGGCGCTGGCCCGTCGGTCCCGGATCGCTCGCCGCGGGCTGCTGGACGAGCTGTTCGACGATGTCGTCGACGGAACCCGGAGCCCACTCGAGCGGCACTACCTGCACGGCGTCGAGCGGGCGCACGGCCTGCCGGCGGGTGATCGGCAGGTGCCGCAGCCAGGCAGCGAGGTCGACGTCTGGTATCGCGATCATGGTCTGCTGGTAGAACTCGACGGGCACCGCGGCCATGACGGCGCGGGCAGGTTCCGTGATCTGCGCCGGGACAACCGATCGACGGGTCGCGGCCTGGCGACCCTGCGCTACGGCTATCCCGACGTGGTCGGTTCACCCTGCCGGGTCGCGCACCAGGTCGCTGAGAATCTGACCCTTCGCGGTTGGACCGGAATTCTGCGGCCCTGTCATCACTGCCGCGCGATCATGCCGGTCGATCTGACCGGGTAGTCGCGGCACGATCGACCACTATCCCGCCGGCGGTGGAGCCGAGTCAGCCGGCGCGCACCGCGTTGTTGGCCGCGGCCCGCCGACCGAAGGCGAACCAGGCGAGCGGGCCGACCAGTTGCAGGATCAGGACGATCAGAACCCAGGCGAGCTTCTCCCCGCCGCTCAGCTGCGGGTTGGTCAGCACCGAGCCGAGAGCGGCGAGGAACAACACCACCAACGCGATGGCGATCACCACCATCACGACGAGAAGTCCGCCGGTCAGCAGTTCACCCGAGGTCAGGTGGTCGAAGTTCACAGGGCTTCCTTCCGGATCGCGGCGCGGGCCTTCGACCCGCGGAAATCCAGTCAAGCGCATCCGATCCGGGGAGCCGGCCACCGCTGGTTGCCGGTGCGTCGCGAAGATTCCGCCCAGAGTCGGAGGTCGCGACGCACCCTGGTCCGATCAGGACGACGGAAGCGTCCGGTGCACGATCCAGGCGTGCTTGCCGACCTGGCGGACCTTCGTGAAGTCGAGGTCCTCGAACAGTTCGACGGTCGCACTGAACAGGAACCGGCCCTGCGCCTCCCGGCCGTCGGTCACCTCTGAGATCGCCTCGACCAGACCGCCGCCCCGCGCCGCGATCTGCTCCAGCGCACCCTCCAGGGCGGCCCGGGCGACCCCCTGACCGCGGTGCCGCTTGTCGACGAAGATGCAGGTGATCCGCCAGTCCGGGGTCGCCGGTGGCTGCTTCTCGTACTCCCGGCGGTGCTTGATCCCCAGGCTGTCGGTCGGACCGTATTGCGCCCAGCCCTGGGCCGCGCCGTCGGCGTCGAGCACGAGTGCGGCGTGCGCGTCGCCGGAGCGGACCAGCTGCTCCTTGGCCGCTCGGTGGCCGATCCCCTCCGGCCCACGATCGCGGTGGAAGCCGATACACCAGCAGCCGCCGAAGATGCCGTTGTTGCGCTCGACCAGATCGGCGAACTGGTCCCAGGACGACGGGTCGAGCGTCGTGACCGTGACGCTCACGGCTCCACCCCCAGGGCGACGGCGTCCAGCACCCGGGCCAGCTCGACCGGGACGCTGATCATCGGCCAGTGGCCCGAATCGAGGTCGGCGTACGAGATGTCGCGAGCCTTGGCCAGCTCGGGCAGGTCGCCCGAGGCGACCCATTCCTTGGCGTCGTCGGGGCTGTATTCGGGGCAGACCATGGTGACCGGCACGTCGAAGCGGCGCTCGTCGGTCAGCCGGACGATCCCCTGGGTCACCCCGGCCGGCACCGCGACCGCCGCCGCGGCGAGCCGCTGCCTGGCCGCCTCGTCCAGGTCGGCGCTGTCGGCGCCCTCGAACGGCTCCCAGCCGGGGAACGCCATCACCCCGTCGACGATCGGGAAGGCACTGAAGTACGTGTCGCCGTCGGCCGACGGGAAGCCGCCGAGCAGCGCCACCCGGCGCACCCGGTCGGGCCGGCGGTCGGCGACCAGCCAGGCCAGCGCACTGGCGGCCGAATGGCCGACGACGAGCGGTCGGTCGGCGGCATCCACCGCCGCGACGACCGCGGCGAGCTGATCATCCAGCGTCGCCTCGCTCGCCCCGTCGCCCTGGCCCGGCAGAGTCAACGCACGCGCCCGATGTCCGAGCCGGTCGAGCTCCGCGACGGTTTCGTCCCAGATCGCTCCGGGTAGCCACATGCCTGGAATAAGGATGACGTCCATGGCAGCTGACCCTAGAGCCGGTTCCGGACGTTCAGCTTCCTGATTAGGCTGCGACTCGATGGAAAGTCGCGAGGAGAGTCCCACCGCGCGGGCGCTGCGCACGCTCGAGCTGCTGCAGGCCGCCCCGGGCATCACCGCCACCGCTCTGGCGGATCGGCTGGGGGTGACCGACCGCGCCGCCCGCCGCTATGTCGCGATCCTGCGCGAGGCCGGCGTCCCGGTGGAGTCGGTCCGCGGGCCGTACGGCGGCTATCGGGTCGGCCGGGGCCTCCGACTGCCGCCGCTGGTCTTCTCCTCCTCGGAAGCGCTCGGGCTGGTGATGGCCGTGCTCGACGGACAGCACGCCGCCGCCGACCCGGAGAACCCGGTCGGCTCGGCACTGGGCAAGCTGCTCCGGGCGCTGCCGGAACCGGTCGGCCGGCAGGCCGCGGCCCTCCGGGCCAACGCGCTCGCGGCACCGGACCGGGAGGGCGCCAGCCCCGACCCGGAAATCCTGACCGCGCTGGTCGACACGGTCGCGGCGCAGCGCCAGGCCCGGCTCTCCTATCGCACCGCGTCCGGCACGGCGTTGGACACCGAGGTCGATCCCTGGGCCGTGATCGTCCGCTTCGGCCGCTGGTATCTGCTCTGCCTGGCTCACTACGCCGACTCGGTCCGGACCTTCCGGATCGACCGGATCACTGCCTTCCAGACGCTCGACGGCCGATTCCAGCCGCCCGCCGGACTCGATCCGCTGGCCTTGCTGGAGCAACATCTCGGCACCAGCTGGGAGTATCCGACCCGGGTGATCTTCGAGGCCGCGCACGCCGCCGTGGCGCCGTACGTCTCGGGGCCGATGGGCCGGCTGGAGCCGATCGATGACGGTGCCCGCTGTCGGCTGACCGGGAGCACCAGCAATCCCGCCATGTACGCCGGCGAATGGCTGTCCGCGATGCCGTTCGAGTTCCGGGTCGAGGGCGGCGAAGAGTTGCGGCTGGCCGTGGCCGAGGTGGCCCGGCGGATGACCGCGGCGATCACCGACTCGTGATCACATAGCCGTGAGCCAGGGGTGCCCGGGGTGGACCAGCTGCAGGGCGGCGCGCAGCCAGTCCCGGCGTTCCGGTTCCAGCTGCGGCAGGGTGGCGTCGAAGTCGAGCTGGTCCTTCGGCCGCACCCGCGCGGCCTTGTGCAGCAGCTGGATCTCGGGCCGAAGGTAGTTCACGCCGTCCCGGCTCCAGAGGATGTCGGCCAGCGGCAGCCGGATCCGCCCGTCCCGCTTGAACTCCCAGGTTTCATGATCAACAGCCATCAGGATGATGTCGTACTCCCACGGCTCGTTGCCGCTGGGCCGCAGCCACAGGTTCTCGCATTCGGCCGGCAGTAGCTTCTCCGCCGATCCGTCCGGGTCGTCGTCCGGCAGCAACGGCAGCAGCGAGCCACGATCGGCGATCCACAGGTCGAGGCGGCCGGCGAGGTGCCGGCGGAGCAGCGGCAGGTCGTCCCGGGGCACGCTCGGATCAAGATCACCATGCGGGCGCTGGACGCCGCTGAACGCCTCGATGGCCCAGCCGCCGGCGATCCACCAGGTGCCCGGATAGCCCGCGAACAGGTGCGCCGCATCGGCGGGAGTGCGTCCGGTCGAGTGGCCGTACAGACGTTTCAGGTCGGCTTCGCTCAGGTCGTTGATCGGCATCGGAGCACCCTACTGCGGCGCGGCCGAGTCATGATCATGATCATCTTCCTCCGAGCCGAGCAGTTCGCCGAGGCCGATCGTCGCCATCGCCCGCCGCACCCGGTGTTCGGGACCGGGACGATCGGCGCCGGGCGGGATCAGGTCGGGCAGGAAGGCGAAGTCGCGGGCGAAGCGGAGCGAGCTCTTCGCCTCGGCCCACCACGCGGCCAGATCGGCCCAGCCGGGCGCGGCCAGCGCACCGCCGAACTGCTGCACCGACAGCGCCGCGCACAACCCGGCGAACCGGAGCCGGTGGGTCAGCGACAGCTCGCGCAGGGTGCCGAACATCAGCCCGGCCATGAAGACGTCGCCGGCCCCGGTCGGATCCAGCGTCGGTACGGACAGCGACGGCACCCACGCGGTTTCCCCGGTCTCGCCGTCGGCCGCGAACGCCCCGCCGGTGCCGGCGGTGACCACGGCCAGCGGCACCCAGTCCCGGATCACCTCCAACGCCGCGCCGGGCGAGTTGGTCCGGGTGAAACCCATCGCCTCGCCCGCGTTCGGCACGAAGGCGTAACAGCCGCGCAGTCGTTCGATCAAGGTGGCGGTGTCCCAGATCTCGGTCTCGTCCCAGCCGACGTCGGCGAACACCCGGACGCCCCGGTCCAGCGCGTGATCGAGCCAGGTGGCCCGCTCGGTCGCCATGTCGGCGTAGGCGAGCCGGGTCGCCGGCGGATCGATGATCAACTCCGTCTGGTCGACCGGCGGCGGGTGGGCGTGGGTGATCATCGCCCGGTCGTCGTCGTAGGCCAGCGACACGGTGACCGGCGAATGCCAGTTCCGGAACTGCCGCGCCTGGCCGAGGTCGACGCCCTCCAGCTCGGCCAGCACGTGCCAGCAGTACTCGCCATAGATGTCGCCGCCGAACGCCGTCGCCAGCGAGGTCCGCAAGCCGAGCCGAGAGGCGGCGACGGCCAGGTTGGCGACCCCGCCGGGGCTCGACCCCATCCCGTCGGTCCACACTTCGTGGCCACCGGCGGGCGCACGGCCCAGGCCGGTGAAGATGATGTCGAGGAACACGGTGCCGGTGACGAACACGTCGAACTCCGGTTCGGTCATCGCCACCTCCACCTCGTGCACCGGGCTGCCACGCGCTCGGCATCCGTCGAAGCGACCACGCTACCGTTCCGGGCATGGACCTCGGGCGCGGAGCAGACGAATGCGGTTGACGATCATCGGCGGCGGCGGATTCCGGGTGCCGCTGATCTTCCGGGCCATCGCCGCAGATCCGGATCGGGTGATCGACGAGCTCGTGCTGTACGACACCGCTGCCGACCGGCTGCGACGGATCGGCGCGGTGATCGCCGCGATGGCCGGCGACGGCGGCGGGCCGGCGGTCCGGCTGGAGACCGACCTGGAAGCGGCACTGCGGGGCACCGACTTCGTCTTCCAGGCGATCCGGGTCGGCGGCCCGGCCGGCCGGGTCTGCGACGAGCGGACCGCGCTCGATCTCGGCCTGCTGGGGCAGGAGACGACCGGGGCCGGCGGACTCTGCTACGGGCTGCGGACCGTCCCGGTGGTGCTGCGGATCGCCGAGACCGTCCGCCGGGTCGCGCCGGAGGCGTGGTTGATCAACTTCACCAACCCGGCGGGGATGGTGACCGAGGCCGCCGCGACCGTGCTGGGGTCGCGGGTGATCGGCATCTGCGATTCGCCGGTCGGACTGTTCCGCCGGGCCGGCCGGGCGCTCGGGCTGCGCCTCGGGGACGCGGAGTTCGACTACGCCGGGCTGAACCACCTCGGTTGGCTGCGCCGGATCATGGTCGGTGATCAGGACCGGCTGCCGGAGTTGCTGGCGTCGGACGACCTGCTCGGCCGGGTCGAGGAGGGCCGGCTGTTCGGCGGTGACTGGTTGCGCAATCTCGGTGCGATCCCGAACGAATACCTCTGGTACTGGTATGAGGCGGCCGACGCGATCACCGCAATCACCGCGGCCGGCGAGACCCGCGGCGAATATCTCGCCCGGCAGCAGGATCACTATTTCGCCGGCGGTGATCAGGATCCGCTCGGCCGCTGGGAGACGACCCGGCAGGCCCGGGAGGAGACCTATCTGGCCGAGGAACGCTCCGCCACCGGGGCCGGCGACCGGGACGACGATGATCTTGCCGGCGGCGGCTACGAGGGCGTCGCGCTGGACCTGATCAAGGCGATCGCGCGGGACCGCCCGGCCCGGCTGGTGCTCAACGTCGCCAACCACGGCACCCTCACCGGGCTGGACGACGATGCCGTGGTCGAGGTGCCCTGCCTGGTGGACAGCGCCGGACCGCGGCCGATCCCGGCGGCACCGCTTGCGCCGTACCAGCAGGGTGTGGTGATCACCATGAAGGACGTGGAGCGTACGGTGATCACCGCGGCTCGGACCGGCTCGCGATCGCTGGCCGTCCGGGCGCTGGCCCTGCATCCCCTGGTGGACTCGGTCCGGCACGCGCAGTTGATCATCGACCGGCAACTGGCCGAGCTACCGCAGCTGCGCGAGGTGCTCACCCGACGCTGAGCCGAGTTGATCACCGGCGGCCGGGTCGTCCCAACCGGAGACGAAGCGGTGCACCTCGCCGGTGGCCGGATCGTAGGACGGCCGGCTCATGGTGCCGATGTTGCCGCCGTAGACATGGATCCCGATGGTCGGCTCGTCACCTTCGGCCACCACCGAGTGGACGTCGTCGTCGGTCGTGCAGCACACCGTCACCTCGCCGCGGTGCCAGACGTGCTCACCGGCCGACGTCAGCGGTCCGACCGCGTCGGCGGCGGGCTTGAGGTAGCGGATCTCGCGTTCCGATCCCGAATAGATGCCGACCACACCCCACATCTCGTGGCCGTGCACCGGCGTCCGCTGGCCGACGTTCCAGACCACCGAGACGAGCGACCAGCTGTCGTCGGGCGCGATGTAGAGCGGGTAGTTCTGGTGCCGGGTCGGCGACGGGCGGACGAACTCCGGCGGCAGCCGGTAGCCGCTGTCCAGCAGGGCGGACAGACTCGGTGCGATCCGTTCGGTGATCTCGTACTGATCATCGGTGTCGGCGAGCACCCGCTCGACGTCCGCGATGAAATCTTGCAGATCCTTGGTGGGCATGATCATTCTCCTCCGCGTTCGTACGGATTCAGTGCTGGACGTGATAGGTCACGTGGGTGACCGTGCTCGAGGCCCGTGCATAGACCTGCTCGAGCTTCAACGGCGGCACCCCGTCGAACAACCGGGCGCCACCGCCCAAGGTGAGCGGCACGATGTGCAGCCGCACCTCATCGACCAGGCCGGCGGCCAGATACTGATTGATCGTTTCGGCCCCGCCCTCGATCGAGATGTCACCGTCGCCGGCCGCCGCCCGGGCCTCTGCCAACGCCGACTCGATCCCGTCGGCGACGAAGTGGTAGGTCGTGCCACCCTGCATCGGCTGCGGCTCCCGCTGGTGATGGGTCAGCACGAACACCGGAGCATGGAACGGCGGATCGTCGCCCCACCAGCCGTTCCACGGCCGATCCCAGTCGCCGCGCACCGGACCGAACATGTTCCGGCCCATGATGTAGGCGCCGGCCTTCGTCCCCTGGTCGAGCTCGACCCGGTTCTCATCGGCCTGGTCGAACATCCAGCTGTGCAACGTGTTGCCCCAGCCGTCGCCGCCGTCCTCACCGAAGGGGCGCTCCTCGGACTGGTTCGGGCCGGCCACATAGCCATCGGCCGAGATGGTCTGGTGGCAGGTGATCTTGCCCATCTGCGTCTCCTCGGAAGTGCTTGTTCACCAGCTGATCCGGTGAATTGCGGTACGCATTCAGCATGAACCGGGCGGACCGTGGCGTCTAATGCTGATCTTGAACCAGTCCCATAGACGGCATCGATCAATGCTCGACCGGGAGCCTCAACCGGCGCCGGCCAGGCGTTGCGCCAGCTCGAGCAGGACGGTCGCCGAGCGGTCCCAGGAGAAGCGGGCGGCGTTCTTCCGGCCCGACTCGACGATCCGCTGCCGTACCGCGTCGTCCTCCAGGGTGCGCACCCGCCGGGCCAGCGCCTCGGCATCCTCGGGCGGGAAGAACAGGGCGTCCGGACCGGCCACCTCGGTGAAGATTTCGGTCTCGCTGCAGATCACCGGCACTCCGGCCCGCTGCGCCTCGACGATCGGCAGGCCGAAGCCCTCGACCTTCGACGCGGTGAGCAGTGCGTGCGCCCGGGTCAGCAGGTCCAGGTATTCGGCCTCGGACACGCCGCGATGGAAGATCACCGTGCGCCCGGCCGGGATCAGGGCCGACAGCTCCGCCTGCCGAGCGTCGGAGATCGGGCTGACCAGGTGCAGGGTGTAGTCAGCCGACAGGTGGGCCATCGCCTTGATCAACGTGCCGGTGTTCTTGTAGGGCATGAAGGAGCCGACGTAGACCAGTTCGCGGCCCGGCTCCCCTGGCTCGGGGATCTCGATCAGCGGCGACGGGGCGTTGCTGACCACCGTGATCGGTCGTCGGGTCAGTCGGTACTGCTCGATGTAGGACCGGGACGTCTCGCTGACCGTGGCCACCGCGTCGGCCCGGTCGAGCACCATCCGTTGCGGCCAGTAGGCCTGGTGGAACAACCACCAGCCGAGCCGGATGTGTGGCGGCAGGTTGGTCGGCGGAGTCGGATCGCGGTAGTAGATGATGTCCTGCAAGGTCAAGATCAACTTGAACCGCCGGCCGAACGAGCCCATCGTCTGCAGCGGGGTGAAGACCACGTCCGGTCGGTGTCGGTTGAGCCGCAGCGCGGTGACCGGCTCCAGGGCCGACGTCGGTCCGTGCAGCATGATCACGTCGGCGCCGGGTGGCAACAGCGCCTGCTGTCCCGGATCGCTGATCAGGAACGTCACCGGCGCCTGGGCCGCGACCGCCCGGCCCAGTTCGGTGCTGTACCGGCTGACCCCGTCGTGGAAGTCGGTCCGGATGTAGCGGGCGTCGAAGAAGAACCTCACCGGAGCGACCCTAAGCTAAGTGGGTGATCGAGGAGCTGCGCGGAGGCGGGATCGGTGGCTACCTGCGCCTCGCCGGCAGCGCCCGGGTGCCACACGCCACGACCGATCCAGCGTCCCGGCCGATCGTGCCGCGGTGGCCGTTCCTCGTCCTCGCCGGCCTGCTGTTCGTGCTCAACCTGCCGGTGTACGGGTTCAGCCTCGGCTACGGTCTCGCGGCCGTTCCGGCCAGTCTGCTGCTCGCCGCGCCGGTGGCCATCGCCTGGTCCCGGCCGATGATCGCCTGGGCGCTGGCCCTGATCCCGCTGATCGTGCTGCTGCCGGCGCATGCGCTGTTGTTCCCGGAGACGATGACACCGTTTCCCTGGCTCGCCAACCAGCTGGCGGCGCACCTGCCGGTGATCTACCTGGTGGCGTTGTCGGTGCCGCGCGCGATCCGCTATCCGGCGGTGGCCGCGACCTTGCTCGGCGGGCTGTCGGCGATCCCACAGGGCTTCGGCTACAGCCTCAACGTCGTCGTCCAGGGTGCCGTGATCTGGACCCTGGCCACCGTGCTCGCCGTCGTGATGGGCCGGACCCGGTTGCAGCGGCGCAACGCCGTGATCAAGATCGCCGAGGAGCAGAGCCGGCTGCGCGTGTTGGAGGAGCGGACCCGGATCGCCCGGGAGCTGCACGACGTGGTCGCCCACCACATGTCGGTGATCGCGGTCCAGGCCTCGACCGCGCCGTACCGGATCGATCCCGGCGGCGGGGACGAGGTGAGTCGCGAGTTCCAGGCGATCGGCGCGTCGGCCCGGGAGTCGCTGCGGGAGATGCGCCAGGTGCTCGACGTGTTGCGCGGCCAGGAGGTCGGCATGCCCGGTCTGACCGACCTGCCGAAGCTGATCGAGTCCACCCGGTCGGCCGGGATCTCGGTCACGTTGATCAGCCCCGCATCTCCAGCGGACCAGGAAAGCGCGGCCGGCTACGCCGCGTACCGGATCGTTCAGGAGGCGTTGAGCAACGTGATCAAGCACGCCGCCGGTGCCGCGACGTCGGTGCGGATCGACCGGCCCGAGCCCGGCGTGTTGCGGGTCGAGGTGATCAACGAACCGCCGGCCCGGCCCGGTCCGCCGAACCCGGGCGGCCACGGGCTGGTCGGGATGCGGGAGCGAGCGGAAGGGATCGGCGGTACGGTGCAGGTCGGCCCGACCGAGGGCGGCGGCTTCCAGGTCCGGGCCACGCTTCCGCTGGCCGTACCGACAGCGAACGGGAGGGCTCGATGATCACCGTGCTGGTCGCCGATGATCAGGCGATGGTCCGCGCCGGCTTCGTGTCGCTGCTCGGGGCCCAGCCGGACATCCGGATCGTCGGCCAGGCGGCGGACGGGGTGCAGGCCGTCCGGGCCGCCCGCGAGCTGCGGCCGGACGTGGTGATCATGGACGTCCGGATGCCCGAGCTGGACGGCATCGAGGCGACCCGGCAGTTGCTGGCGCCGGACTCGTCGCACCGGCCCAAGATCGTCGTGCTGACCACCTTCGACGTCGACGACTACGTGTTCTCCGCGCTGCGGCACGGCGCCAGCGGCTTCCTGCTGAAGGATTCGCCGCCGGAGGATCTGGTCACCGCGGTCCGGGTGGTCGCGGCCGGCGACGCGCTGCTCGCCCCGTCGGTCACCCGCCGGCTGATCGAGGACGTCACCGCCCGCCGGCCGGCCGATCGCGGCCTGGCCGCCCGGCTGCGAACGCTCACCGCCCGCGAGGTCGAGGTGCTGCAACTGATCGCGCTGGCGCTGTCCAACGCCGAGATCGCCGAGCGGCTGACCGTCGCCGAGGAGACCGTGAAGTCCCATGTCGGCCGGGTCTTCGGCAAGCTCGGCCTGCGCGACCGGGCCCAGGCCGTCGTGTTCGCATACGAGAGCGGCCTGGTCACCCCCGGCTCCCCCTGACCTCAACCGACTTGTCAGAACTGAGTTGCGCTCTAGGACAACTCAGTTCTGACATGTCGGTGTGAGTGGGGACCTAAGCTGGGCCGGTGGCTGACGCGCTGCGGGGTGGTGGGGTCGGCGGACACCTTCGCCGGCTGACGAGCGTCCGGATCCCCCGCGTCGGCGCCGATCCTGGCTCCCGACCGATGATCAGGTCCTGGCCCTTCACCACCATCGCCGTGACCGTGTTCGTCGCGACCCTGCCGGCCTTCCTCGGTCTCGGCTACGGGCCGGCGGCGGTTCTGTTCAGTGGGTTGGTCGCCGTGCCGGTCGCGGTCGCCTGGTTCCGGCCGATGATCGGCTGGGCCCTGTCCCTGGTGCCGCTGCTGGTCCTGCTGCCGGTCGACCGGATCCTGCTCGGGGACAACCTCGATTCGTACACCTGGCTGATGCTCCAGGCCCCGGTCCAGCTTCCGGTCGTCTATGCGATCGCCGTCTCGACCACTCGCCAGGTCTGCTACCCGGTGGTGTCGATCACCCTCGTCGCCGAGTTGTTCAGCCAGTTGCACTCCGAGTTCAGCGGCGGCGAGGTATATCAGGCCGCGGCGATCCTGGTCCTGGCCACGATGCTGACCGTCGTCCTCGGCCGGTTCCGCGTGCATCGGCGCACCGCGAGGTTTCGGATCGCCGAGGAGGTCGGGCTGCGGCACGTGCTGGAGGAGCGGGCTCGGATCGCCCGCGAGTTGCACGACGTGGTCGCGCACCACATGTCGGTGATCGCGGTCCAGGCCTCGACCGCGCCGTACCGGCTCGAACCCGGCCGGCCCGAGGTCGATCGCGAGTTCCAGGCGATCGGCTCCTCGGCCCGGGAGGCGCTGCGGGAACTGCGCCAGGTGCTCGACGTACTGCGTGGCGCCGAACCGGCCGCCACTCCTGGCCTGACCGACCTGCCGAAGTTGATCGAGTCGACCCGGCTGGCCGGCGTCCCGGTCAGGATGATCAGCAACGGTCCGGCGCCGGCGCCCGGGCCCGAGGTGCAGTACGCGGCGTACCGGATCGTCCAGGAGGCGCTGAGCAACGTGATCAAGCACGCCGCCGGCGCCGACACCGCAGTCTGGATCGCGAACCGGCCGGCCGAGCTGACGATCGACGTGATCAACGAGCGACCACCGGCCCGACCCGGCCCAGCCAACCCCGCCGGCCACGGCCTGACCGGGATGCGGGAGCGGGCCGAGGCGATCGGCGGCACGGTGCTGGTCGGCCCGACCGACCGCGGCGGCTTCCAGCTCCGCGCCACCCTGCCGACTTGTATCGGCTGAGCGATATCTGGCCTAGCCAGATACCGCCCGGCCGGCACAACTCAGCGTTCGGCCGTGAGGCGTTCGTGGGCTCGGTCGACCGCGGCCTGGGTGGTGGTGATCCCGGCGTCGTGGGCGCGGACCAGCAGGTCGGTGATCAGGTCGCCGATGGTCAGCACCCGGGCCCGGATCTCGGCCGGGTCGTGCCCGAGCAATTGTCCCTGGAGGAAGATCACGCCGCCCGCGTTGATGCAGAAGTCCGGCGCGTAGACGATCTCTCGCTGCTGCAGCTGGGTCGCGACCTCGGGGGCGGCCAGCACGTTGTTGGCGCCGCCGGCGATCGCGCGGCAGCGCAGGCCGGCCACGGCTTCCCGGGTGAGGACGCCACCGAGGGCGCACGGCGCGAACACGTCCAGCTCCTCGGTCAGCAACGCGTCGGAGGTGATCACCGCAGCGCCGGTCCGCGCCGCGACGGCCGCCGCCCGCTCGGACCGTACGTCGGCGGCGGCCAGCCTCGCCCCGTCGGCGGCCAGCAGCTCGGCCAGGGCCGAGCCGACCCGTCCTGCACCCTGAATCCCGATCCGGAGCCCGGCCAGCTCCGGGTGACCCAACTGGCGGGCACACGCTCGGATGCCGGCGGCGACCCCCAGGGCCGTCCAGGGCGAGGGGTCACCGTGCGCGCAGACCGGGGAGGTGACCTCGCCGATCACCGCCATGTCGGCCTGGTCGGTGCCCAGGTCGTTGACCGGGATGAACTGCCCGTCGAGAGCGGCGATCACCCGACCGTGGGCGCGCAGCAACTCCGCCGACTTGTCCGCGACCTGACCGATCAGCAGGCTCCAGCCACCGCCGAGCTGGAGCCCGGAGACCGCCATCTTCAGCGTCATCGCGGTGGCCAGCGCCAGGCACTCCCCCATCGCGACTTCCGTGCTCGGGTAGGAGGCCAACCGGACGCCGCCGAGCGCCGGCCCGAGAGTCGTGTCGTGCACCACGACGATCGACCGCAGCCGGTCTCGGTCATCCCGCTCGACGAGGACGTGCTCGAACCCGGCGACGGACAGTTCCTGCACGGCCATGACGACCCCTTCCCGATCCCCTCATGGTGTCAGCCATTGGCCTCGGGGGTGTCGAATTCCGGCGGTCCGGTGGGCGACCCCGATCAGCAGACCGGCCGGCGGGTCGTAGCTCCCGAGGGTGATGCCGGGGCGATGGATGCGCTCCGCCGGGGGATGGGGCCGGCGGAACTTCGTCCGTAGCTTCGGTCGACATGGCCATCCGACAGCAGGCACCCCGCACCACCGCACCGCCTCGGATCGGGCTGGCGCGGGCCCTGCACGGTAGCGCCGCCGTCGGCCTGGCCGAGCCAGAGTTGCGCGGCCTTGATCAACTCGTCCGGCCGGGCGACGTCTGCTTCGACATCGGCGCCGGCTACGGCATGTACACATTTCCGCTGGCCGAGCTGGTCGGTCCTTCGGGGCAGGTGCACAGCTTCGAGCCGTTGCCGATCCCGCACCGGATCCTCAGCCGGCTGCGCGCCGCCGCCGGCGCCGACCAGGTCCACGTCCATCAGGCGGCGCTCGGCCCGCGGGCCGGTGATCAGGAACTCACGCTGCCGTACCGGTTCGGGCTGCCGATCCACGGCTGGGCCCACCTGCGGTCGGGGCAGGTCAGCTCGGGCCGGCGGATCTCCTTCTCCAGCACTCGGACCTTGATCACTCCGGTGAGCACCGTGGACGACGTCTGCCGGGACCGCGGGATCGAGCGGGTCAGCTTCCTCAAGATCGACGTCGAGGGCTTCGAGTCGTCGGTGCTGGCCGGTGCCGAGCAGGTGCTCGAGCGCGACCGGCCCAGTCTGCTGCTGGAGATCGAGGACCGGCATCTCGGCAAGTACGGCCGGACGGCCGCCGAGGTCGCCGACTCGCTGACGGCGCGCGGGTACGGCATGTTCGCCTGGCGATCCGGCCGCTGGACGCCGGTGGCGGAGGTGACCACCGCGGGCCGCAACTACCTCTTCACGACCGAGCCGCCCGCGAAGCGGTGAGCGACCGGTTCCGGGTCGCGATCGTCTGCGACTACCTGCTCGACTACCTCGGCGGCGCCCAGACGGCGCTGCTGGAGCAGGCCCGGGCGCTGGCCGCGGCCGGTCATCAGGTGATCATGATCGCGCCGACCACAGCGCACCCTGAGCCGGTCGACGGACCCTCGACGCTGGAGTCGACCGGGATCCGACTGATCACGGTGCCGGCCCGGGTCACCCTGCCCGGCCTGCAACTGCCGGTGATCAAGAACTCCGCCGACCTGCGGGCCCGACTGCGGACCTGGTTCCGTGATCACCGGATCGACGTCGTCCATGTGCATTCGGAACTCGGCCTGGCTGCGGCCGCGATCGATATTGCGGAGGAACTGGGGCTGCCGGTCGTGCACACCGTGCACACGTTCTTCTGGCAAACCGCCTTTCCGGCCCAGCGGGCGCTCGCCGCCGCCACCCACCGGTTCCACGGCTGGCTGACCGGGTGGCCGCGGGACGATCCGCCGCGGCTCGCCGACCGGGCCGGCGAGGCGGCGCTGCGGGCCATGACCTGGCGGGTCGCCCGCCGCGCGGCGCTGGTGATCTCCCCGTCCGAGCACCAGGCCGAGCGGCTGCGGGCGGCCGGGATCGGCCGGGTCCGGACGGTGCCGAACACGCTGACCGGTCAGCCGGAGCTCACCGAACCGCCGCCGCACCGGTCGGTCAAGATCATCTGGGCCGGCCGCTGCGGCCCGGAGAAGCGGCTGCTGCCGTTCGTCCGGGCCGCGGTCCGGGCGCTCGATCGGGTCGGCGCGGATCGGTTGTCGATCACGGTCGTGGGCGACGGCGAACAGCTCTCGGCCGCCCGACGGATCGCCCGTGATCACGCTGCGATCAGGTTCCTCGGCCGTCGCCCGCATGCCGAGGTCGTCCGACTGCTTCGTGATCATCATCTGTTGGCGCTGACCTCGTACGGGTTCGACAACCAGCCGATGTCGATCGTCGAGGCCGTGCTGGCCGGCCGCGGTGTGGTCTACTGCGATCCGCGACTGGCCGAGGGGACGACGGTCGACGGCGGCCGGCCGGCCCCCGGCATCCTCACCGACGGACCCGGTGAGTCGTCCTGGGCCGAGCGGCTGATCGAGCTCGCCGAGCACCCCGACCGGGTCAGCACCGCCTGCCGGGCGGCCGTTGCGGCCCGGGAGCTGTTCCAGCCCGAGTCGTTCCTGACCAAGATCACCGAGGTCTACCGATCGGTCCGCCCGGGGAACGTCAGGTCTGCCCCCGATGCGATCGGCGAACGCCGAGCACAGTCTTGACGGCATGGGCCCGTGATCATCTCCGGCCCGGTTTCCCGGCCCCAGTACGCTGGCTGCCGTGCCGACCCCCGAATACATCGCCCAGCTTCGTACCAAGATCGGCAACGAGCTGCTGCTGCTGCCCGGGGTGTCCGGGGTGGTGGTCGACGGCGAACCCGGAGCGGAACGGGTGCTGCTCGGCCGCCGCAGCGACAACGGCCGCTGGGCCTCACCGGCCGGGATCGTCGAGCCGGGTGAGCATCCGGCCAGCTGCATCGTGCGGGAGATCGCCGAGGAGGTCTCGGTCGAGGCCGTCGTCGACCGGCTGGTGCTGGTCACCACCAGTCCGCCGGTGACCTATCCGAACGGCGACCGGTGCCAGTTCGTCTCCAACGTCTTCCGCTGCAGTTGGGTCTCCGGCGAGCCTGCGGTCGGCGACGAGGAGTCGACCGACGTCCGCTGGTTCGACGTGACCGACCTGCCGGACCTCAGTGATCAGGAACTCCGCCGGATCACGCTCGCCCTGCCGCGCGAGGCACCGGCCGTCTTCGATCAGTGACCCGTGCCGGTCGGCAGGCCTCCGCACCGCTGGTGCTTCTTGATCATGGGTCTCCAGCGGCGCGAGCCCGGAGGTCCAGGCCGATCGAGCGGAACTGTTCGACCGGCTGGTGATAGCCACGTTCGATGTGGTGCACGCCGCGCAGCGTCGACGGGCCCTGCGCGGCGGCCGCGGCCAGCACAGCCGAGAAGCCGGCCCTGATGTCGGGCATGGTGACGTCGCCACCTCTCAGCTTGGAGACGCCACGGACCACGGCGGAATGCACGGCGGCGGTGTCGTGATAGCGACAGGCCGGTCCACCCAGGCAGATGTCGTACGTCTCGATCTCGGCACCCATGCTCTGCAGGGCCGGCACGTAGGCGAGCCGGTTCTCGTACACGGTCTCGTGCAGCACCGACATGCCGTCCGCCTGAGTGAACAGGACCATCAGCGGCGTCTGCCAATCGGTGGCGAAGCCGGGATGGGTGTCGGTCTGCACCGCCGCCGGTCGCAGTCCGTGCGGCGCCGTGGCGGTGATGTAGTCGTCGGTGATGTCGAACTGCGCGCCCATCCGGGCGAGGGTGGTGATCGGCGTGACGAGACGATCCTGCGCGCAGCCGTGCACCCGCACCTCACCGTGCGTGACCAGTCCGGCCACCAGATAGGAGAACGCCTCCAGCCGGTCGCCGCCGAGCCGGGTCTGGGCGCCGTGCAGTCGGTCCACCCCTTCGACGACGATGCGGCGATCGGGACTGAACGCGATGCCCGCTCCCATCCGCTGCAGAAACAGGGCGAGCTCGATGATCTCCGGCTCGGTCGCGGCGTTTCTGATCACCGTGCGACCCTCGGCCAGCACGGCCGCCAGCAACGAGGCCTCGGTGGCGCCGACACTGGGGTACGGCAGGTCGATCCGGGCTCCGACCAGCCGCGTCGCCCGTGCCCGGATGCCATCGGCCTCGACGCTCACCTCGGCCCCGAGCCGACGCAGCGCGTCCACGTGGAAATCGACCGGGCGCCGGCCGATCGGGTCACCGCCGACCAGCGGCACGAACGCTTCCCCGGCGAGGTGCAGCAGTGGACCGAGCAGCAGGATCGGGATCCGGTTGACACCGCTGAACGCCTTCGGGACGTTCGGCTCAGCGACTGGACCCGGGATGATGGAGATGGTGCCGTCGGTGCGCTCCACCGTCATCCCGATGTGCTCCAGCATCGCGGCAGTGATGTCGACCTCGCCGACCTCCGGTGCGTTGCTGATCTTGCTCGGCGTCGCGGCCAGCATCGCCGCGACCAGGTGTTTGCTGACCGAGTTCTTCGCTCCCCGCACGGTCACGTCGCCACGCAGCGGTCCGGACGGTTCAATTTCCCAGACGGTATCGACCACCGCGTCAGCCTAGCGATCAACTCATATCTGAGTTATCAGCCCTCCAGCTACCCGACCGAGGCGCTCCGGCGCCTGCGCCGGACGTCACCGACCAGCAGGAAACCACCGAAGGCCGTCAGCAGGGCCCCGGCGCCGATCACGACCGGCCGGGCCACGGCCGCCTTGGAGATCCGATCGGCGTAACTCTCCGCTTCACTGCCGTCGGCCTTCAGGCAGCTGCTGCCCGGGGTCATCGGCGCCCCACGACAGGTCAGGGTCTCGGCAGCACCGAGGGTGAACGGGTAGGCCATGATCAACAGCCCGACGATGATCACGGCGAGATGCGCGATCCGAGCTCTGGTGATCACGGCTCGCGGACCCCCGGGGTGACGAACGGCAGCTTGGTGATCACGAACTCCTCGGTCCGGCCGCGGACGTCGACGCCGACCACGTCACCGTCGGTCCGGTCGGCGTCGATCAGGGCCAAGCCGATCGGCTGCCGCAAGGTCGGCGAATAGGTGGCGGAGGTGACGGTGCCGATCACGGTGCCGTCGACGACGACGTCCATCCCCGGCCGGGCCGGCCGGCGCCCGGTCGCCTTCAGCCCGCGCAACAGCCGATCCGGACCCTGCTGTTTCAGCGCCCGCAGCGCCTCGGCGCCGAAGAAGGCCTCCTTCTTCCAGCCGACCGCCCAGCCGAGCCGGGCGTGCACCGGCGTGATCTCCGGCGAGATGTCCTGGCCGTGCAGCGGATAGCCCATCTCGGTCCGCAACGTGTCCCGGGCGCCCAGTCCGGCCGGCTGCAGCCCGTACGGCTCGCCGGCGGCGATCACCCGGTCCCACAGCGATCCGCCGACCTCGGCCGGCGCGACCAACTCGTAGCCACGCTCGCCGGTGTAGCCGGTCCGGCAGACGGTGACCTCGGCCCCGTCGTGCTCGGCGACCACGAAGGACATGTACGGATGGCCGGCCTCGAAGCCGGCGGTCCGCAGCACCTCGTCCGAATGCGGTCCCTGGATCGCGATCACCACGAACTCGGCGTGCCGGTCGGTGACCGTGATCCCCGCCGGCGCCGCCTCGGCCAGAATCCGCACCACCTCGGCGCAGTTGGCGGCGTTCGGGATCAGGAACACCTCGTCGGGCGACTTCAGGTAGGCGATCAGATCGTCCACCACGCCACCGGATTCGTTGCAGAGCAGGGAATACTGCGCCTTGCCCGGCGTGATCTTGGTCAGGTCGGCGGTCAGGCAGCGGTTGACGAAATCCGCCGCGCCCGGGCCGACCACCGCGGCCTTGCCCAGGTGACTGACGTCGAAGATGCCGACCGCGTCGCGGACCGCCGCATGCTCGGCGAGCACCCCCGCGCCGGCGTACTCGACCGGCATCAGCCAGCCGCCGAACTCGGCCCATTTCGCGCCGATGGCCTGGTGCCGATCATGCAACGGTGATCGGGTCGGCTCAGTCTCTCCGCTACCCACCCCGCGAACCTACCTCACCGGTTCCGATCCGGCCGCCCTCGAGCGCCGGGCTACGGCTAACCTGATGACTCGCTCGATTTCGCCACCAGCACAGACATCAAGAAGGGCCTCTTTCCACTCGCAGAGCGGAGCGGGGGTCCAAGGGGGTCGTCCCCCTTGCTGACGAAAGGACGCACGTTGCCCGCTCCTACTCTGCCGTCGATCGGCCTGGCCAAGACCCTTCCCCGCAGCTGCGACGTGTTGATCATCGGGCTGGGTG
Source organism: uncultured Actinomycetota bacterium (assembly GCA_963746025.1). Taxonomy (GTDB): domain Bacteria; phylum Actinomycetota; class Actinomycetes; order Propionibacteriales; family Propionibacteriaceae; genus Microlunatus. Next base: position 373,864 of record CAVUZU010000002.1, on the reverse strand, counting down.
CGCAGGGCGTGATCGCCGTACCCGAGGCGATCGAGAAGGCACAGACGAAGCGCTTCGGGGTTTCGGTGACCGACCTGGCCCGGTCCCTCGGCGCGAAGTCGGACGAGGGCAAGACCGTGATCCTGCCGGCGGCCGGTGACGGGCCGCGGCTGCTGGTCGCCGGGCTGGGCAGCGACGAGCCGACTCCCGAAGGGCTGCGCCGGGTGGCCGGAGCGGCGGTGCGCCAGGCGGGCGGGCTGGCCGAGGAGGCGTCGCTGTCGATCGCGCTGGCGCTGCCGGCCGAGGATCCCGAGACCCTGCAGGCGGTGCTCGAGGGCGCGCTGCTCGGCAGCTATCGCTACCAGCCGATCTCGGCCAAGACGCAGCACCCGCAGATCGATCAGCTGACCGTGATCAACGACGCCAAGGCCGGCGGCAGCGAACTGGTGGACCGGGCCCGGACCATCGCCGAGGCGGTCGCCCAGGCGCGGGACTGGGTCAACCTGCCGCCGAACCTGCTCTACCCGGACAGCCTCGCCGAGGACGCCCGGGCCCTGGTCCGCGACGCCCGGGTCAGCGTCGAGGTGCTGGACGAGAAGGCCCTGCTGAAGGGCGGCTACGGCGGCATCCTCGGCGTCGGCGGCGGCTCGTCGCGGCCGCCGCGACTGGTCCGGTTCGGCTACACGCCGCGTGGCGCGAAGGCGCACCTGGCCCTGGTGGGCAAGGGGATCACCTTCGACTCCGGCGGCCTCAACCTCAAGCCGGGCGACGGCATGTACACGATGAAGTCGGACATGGCCGGCGCCGCGGCGGTGCTGACCGCGGTCTCGGCGATCGCCCGGCTCGGCCTGCGGGTCACCGTCACCGGGTACGCGTCGCTGGCCGAGAACCTGCCGTCCGACACGTCGTACCGGCCGTCGGACGTGCTCACCATGTACGGCGGCAAGACGGTGGAGAACGGCAACACCGACGCCGAGGGCCGATTGGTGATGGCCGACGCGATCGTCCGGGCGGGCGAGGACAAGCCGGACCTGATCGTCGACGTCGCGACCCTGACCGGTGCCTGCGTGGTCGCCCTGGGCAACCGGACCAGCGGCCTGATGGCCACCGACGACGAGACGGCGGACCGGGTGCTGGACGCCGCCGAGGCGGCCGGCGAGGCGGTCTGGCAGCTGCCGATCCCGGCCGAGACCCGGGCCAAGCTCGACTCCAAGGTGGCCGACCTGCGCTCGACCGGCACCGACCGCGCCGGCGGCGCGCTGCTCGCCGCCGCCTTCCTGCGCGAGTTCGTCGTCGACAACGTCGGCTGGGCCCACCTGGACATCGCCGGCTCCGCGTTCAACGGCGGCGAGCCGCACGGTTACACGCCGGCCGGCGGCACCGGGGTCGCCGTCCGGACCCTGATCGCCCTCGCGGAGTCGATGCAGGACTGAGTTGTACGTTCCCTGAGCCTGTCGAAGGGCAAGACCCGGTCAGTCCGTCGAGGTACAGCCGAGGCGTGATCGGGCTCAGCCCTTCGACAGGCTCAGGGAACGAAACGATCGGTACCAGATCGTTGACATGGAACATCGTTCCGGATTGGCTGTGGTGATCCGCCGCCGGCTTCGGTTCCGTCTCGGCCGGCCCGCCACGAGGGAGCCCGAGATGCCGTTGCCGCGCCGTACCCTGCTGACCTCGATCGCCGTAGGAGCCACCACTGTGGCCCTCGGCGGTCGCGCCGCCCACGCCGATGTCCGTACCGCTTCGGGGTCGGGCACCCGGACCGACCCGATCATCGTGGCGACGGCGCCGACCGGCCGGATGGCGTTCTTTCCGGACATGATCAGGCTGGCCGACGGCCGGCTATTGGTCGGCTATCGGGATTCGGTCAGCCACATCGCGCAGGACGGCCGGATCCTGGTGGTGGAGAGCTCCGACGACGGCCGGACCTGGTCGGCGCCGCGGGTCGCGGTCGACACCTCGATCGATGATCGTGATCCCAAGCTGGTGCAGCTGCGCGACGGCACGATCCTGATGAGCTTCTTCCGCACCGACTGGACCGGCTACCCGAGTCAGAACCCGGCCACCCTGGTCGGCACCTTCGTCGCCCGGTCCACCGACGGCGGCCGGACCTGGAGCGAGCCGGTCCAGGTCGGCACCGCGATGTCCGGGCCGTCCGAGGTGATCGTCGGCGCCTACTACGCGGGGCATGCGGCGACCCACGGCCCGATCGTCGAGTTGCCCGACGGCGACCTGCTGGTCCCGCTGTACGGCCGGCTGCCCGAGGGTGGCAACGGTCCGGCCACCGTGGTGCGATCCACCGACGGCGGGCTGACCTGGCCGACGGCGGGCGAGGCGTTCATCGGGCACACCACCGGGCTCGACTACCAGGAGCCCAACCTGTCCGTGCTGCGGGACGGCACGCTGCTGTCGATCATCCGCACCTCGCGCAACATCGCGTACGTGTCCTGGTCCGACGACAACGGCCACAGCTGGAGCACGCCGATCGACAGCGGGCTGCCGGCCTCCTCGCACCATCAGCTCCGGCTGCGCAGCGGCGCGATCCTGTTCACCTACGGCGACCCGTCGGGCAAGATCAACTCCGGCCGGCCGACCCTGGGCCGGATCCTGCGCCATCCCGAGCGCGGCATCGGCGACGAGCCGGAGATCCTGATCTACGACGCGGCGATCAACGGCGCCCCGACCTTCGATCAGGCCAACCCGTCCAGCGTCGCGTTCTCCCCGGCCCGGTTCTTCACCGTCACCTCGGACCCGTACCTGAAGTCCATCGTCGGCGTCTACACCAACGTGGGCGACTACCTCCGCCGGAGCTGATTTCCGCCGAGTTGTCAGAACTGAGGCTGGCTATAGCAAGCGTCAGTTCTGACAAGTCGGCGTTAGCAGCGGGAGAGAGGCTACTGGCCGCGCTTCTTCATCCGGGTGTTGTAGTCGCGCATCCGCTGCGGATAGCCGACCACGGCGGCGTCGTAGCCGGGGATCTCCAGGTGCTCGGCGAAGGCGTGGCCCCACTCCGGGGACGGGATGGTGCGGCGGGTCCATTCGCCGTCGAAGGCGACCAGCAGCAACGAGGTCTGGGTCACCGAGGTCTGCGGCTCGACGAACGCCTCGACGCCGCGGCGGCTCTGGCTGAACTCGGTCAGGTGCCGCGTGACGGCGTCGTCCACCGACCGGCCGGCGCGCGCCGTTCGGGCACCCCGTCGCAGCCGCTCCGCTCCGCGCTTCAGCCAACCCATGCGAACCATTATGTCCGGCCGCCCCAGCTCGCCGGGTTCATCCGGCGCGCCGCGTCGCCGATGGGCCGCCGCCGGGTCAGGGCGTACGGTCGGCCCGCTCGGCCGCCAGCCGGCGGTCCAGGGTCGCCGGATCGGCGCCGTTGACCAGCAGCACCGAACCGTCACCGGCCCACACCGCGAGGCACCGGCGGATGAAGTCCGGACCGGTCTCGGTGACCAGCACCCGGGCGCCGGCCGGGCCCTTGGGGACGAGCCCGGCGAAGTCGAACTCGCCGTCGGCGGTGAGCAGGGCCCGGTCGCCGGCCGCGGGGGTCGCGGGGGCGAGCTGCACATCCGGGAAGCCGGAGATCTCGGCCGCCTCGTCCAGCGCCCCGGCCGGCAGCGGGCCGGGATGGCGCCGGGCCAGGGCCGGCAGGGTGACCAGGATCAGCGGGTCCGCGGCCGAGGCCGGGTCGTCGGTGATCGTCACCGCCGGGTCGGCGGCGCCGGTCAGGTCCAGCGTGGCGCCGGTCGCGAAGACGCCGAGCGCCCAGTAGAGCGTGCGCCAGTGCCCGTCCGGCAGCCGGAGCGTGATCACCGTGCCCGGCCCGGCGTCGAACTCCTCGACCAGCAGGTTCGCCGCCTTGGCGACCCAGTTGTCCAGGACGACGGCGGACAGCTCGATCCGCTCGCCCGAGGTCTCGTCGTAGAACGTGACCCGAGGTCGGCCGCTGTCCGACCGGAGCAGGTCGGCCATGATCATCGCTGGCGTACGCACGCGGCCAGACTGACACACGTCGACAGCTCGGCGGTGACGACGAACTCCGAGTGCGATTCGGCCGGCAGCGCCAGATCCAGGCGCCAGCCTTGATCGACGCCGAAGTGACCTCCGCGATCCGCGGGCTGATGATGACCTCGAAGGAGTCGATTCAGGTCGATGCCCAACGGGCCGAGGACATGGTGGACGACTACGCCGACCTGCCCCTGGTGCGATACCCGATGCAGGCCCTGCAACGGCGGGTCCTGTCGCTTCGGCACAATTTCACGGCCTACGACGCGTTCACCGTGGCCCTGGCCGAATTCCTGGAAATGCCCTTGCTGACCGATGACCGCAAGTACGCGAAGGCCACGGGCTCCACCGCCACCATCGAAACCTGGGACTAGTGCCCTGCGCCGCCCAGGGTTCGGCCAGCACCCGGCCGATCCGATCACCGGCGGTCCATGATCATGCCGATGGACCCGCCTCGGCCAACACGGCGGCCAGCTGATCGACGGCGAAGCCGACCTCCTCGGCGGTGATCACCAGCGGCGGCGCGAACCGGATCGTGCTGCCGTGGGTGTCCTTGACCAGGACGCCACGGTCCAGCAGTCGTTCCGAGATCGCCCGGCCGGTGCCGATCGCCGGGTCGATGTCGACGCCGGCCCACAGTCCGCGGCCACGGACCGCGGTCACCCCGGAGCCGATCAGGCCGCGCAGTCGATCATGAAGCAGCACGCCGAGCTCGGCCGCCCGGCGCTGATACTCCCCCGTCTCCAGCAAGCCGACCACGCAGCTGCCGACCGCGGCGGCCAGCGGATTGCCGCCGAACGTCGACCCGTGCTGCCCGGGGTGCAGCACGCCGAGGACGGCCGCGTCGCCGACCACCGCCGACACCGGTACCACGCCGCCGCCCAGGGCCTTGCCGAGCAGATAAAGATCGGGCACGACGCCCACCTGATCACTGGCGAAGGTGGCCCCGGTCCGGCCCAGGCCGGACTGGATCTCGTCGCAGATCAACAGCAGCCGCTGTTGATCACACAGCTCGCGCAGCTTGGGCAGGTAGTCGGCCGGTGGCACGATCACACCGGCCTCGCCCTGGATCGGCTCGACCAGCACCGCGACCGTGCGGTCGGTGACCGCCGTCGCCACCGCCGCGGCGTCGCCGTACGGGACGGTGACGAAGCCCGGCGTGTACGGCCCGAAGCCGGCCCGGGCCTCGGGGTCGTCGGAGAAGCTGATCACCGTGATGGTGCGACCGTGGAAGTTGCCGCCGGCGACGATGATCTCCGGCTCGGCGATGCCGCGGACGTCGTGGCCCCACTTGCGGGCGACCTTGATCCCGCTCTCCACCGCTTCGGCGCCGGTGTTCATCGGCAGCACCATTTCCTTGCCGCAGAGCGCCGCGAGGCGGGTGGCGAACGGCCCGAGCTGGTCGGTGTGGAAGGCCCGCGAGGTGAGCGTGACCCGGCCCAGCTGGCGGACCGCGGCGTCGATGATCACCGGATGGCGGTGACCGAAATTCACCGCGGAGTAGGCGGCCAGGCAGTCCAGGAAGCGCCGGCCGTCGACGTCGGTCACCCAGGCACCGTCGGCAGAGTCGATCACCACCGGCAGCGGGTGGTAGTTGTGGGCGAGGTGCTGCTGCTCCTGCTCGATCACGGCGTCACCGCTGGTCATCGTGGTCATCGCGCCATCTCCTGGGTTCCGATATCGGGGGTCTCGGTCGGCGTGGGACGGCGGAGCTCGAGGGTGCAGCACTTGATCCCGCCGCCACCCTTGAGCAGCTCGGGCATCGCCACCGGCATTGGCACGTAGCCGCGCAGCTCGAGATCATGGGCCAGGTCGGTCGCCCCGGCCGCCATGATCACGTTCCTGCCGTCGGAGACCAGATTCAGGCCGAGCACGGCCGCGTCGGCCTCGGTCGCGATCACCGCGTCCGGGTAGCGGCGCTCCAGCTCGGCCCGGCTGGCCGGGGCGAAGGCGGCCGGCAGATAGGCGATGGTGTCGTCGTCCAGCACCGCCAGCGCGGTGTCCAGGTGATAGAAGCGCGGGTCGACCAACTCCAAGGTGATCACCTCGAGCCCGGTCAGCCGGGCCACCTCGGCGTGCGCGGCCGGGGTGGTCCGGAATCCCGTACCGGCCAATATCAACGGGCCGACGACCAGGAAGTCACCTTCGCCCTCGTTGAGCTCCGCCGGCAGCACCACCGGCCCGAGCCCGGCGCGATCCAGCCAGTCCGCATAGACCGCGGCCTCGGCGGTCCGCTGCGGGAAGGCGAAGCGGGCACCGACGGTGACCGCCGGCGTGACCAGGGCACCGTTGGCGGCATAGACCAGGTCGGGCAGTCCGGCGACCGGCGGCAGTTCGTCGACCCGGTGCCCCAACCGCCGGTACGTGTCCCGCAGCTCCCGCCACTCGGCCAGGGCGCGGTCCCGGTCGACCGGCACGGCCGGATCCATCCACGGGTTGATGGCGTAGGTCACCGCGAAATGCTCCGGCGGCGTCATCAGATAGCGACGAAGCCGCGCTGGTCGCTCGGGCGCGCGTCCAGGCGCCAGGATCAGGTCGGTCATGCGCCAACGCTAAGGTCGGCCAGGTTTGCAATCAATCCACATCTCTTGCTCGTTCTGCATCACTATGTTGTGCTGAATGTCTCGATACAGCGATCTGTTGCGCGCTAGCCTGTGGCCATGGATGCACTGGACGAGCGGATCGTCGAACGGCTGGCCGGCAACGCCCGGGCCACCTTCGCCGACATCGGCGCCGAGGTCGGCCTGTCGGCCCCGGCGGTGAAGCGCCGAGTGGACCGGATGGTCGCCGACGGCACCATCGCCGGGTTCACCGCGATGATCGATCCGGCGGCCCTGGGCTGGGGCACCGAGGCCTACGTCCAGGTCTATTGCAAGGGCACGATCTCGCCGCAGAACCTGCAGCGGATCTGGGAGCCGGTGCCGGAGATCGTCAGCGCCAGCACGATCACCGGCCAGGCGGACGCGATCCTCCGGGTCCGGGCCCGCGACGTGCAGCATCTGGAGCGCGCGCTGGAACGGATCCGGGAGGACGACACGGTCGAACGGACCGAATCGATCATCGTCCTGTCCCGGCTGATCGAGCGCGGATAGCGCGATCCGGATCGGGAGACACGTCCAGGGACCCCCGGCCGGATGCGCCCCCTGAGCGATAGCGTTGGGGCCGCCATGGCAGATCCCGGCTGGTACCCCGACCCGAGCGGCGCGCCGCAACGACTTCGCTATTGGGACGGTACGTCCTGGTCCGGCCGCACCACCCGCGACCCGGACCGACCTGTGCCCAAGCGGTCGACGGTGGCCACCGCGCGCCGCGGCCGGATCCCGATCTTCTGGGTGGCCGGCCTGGTGGTGTTGATCTTGATCGGCGTGCTCACCCTGGCGGTCCGGCAGAATCCGGACGACCAGCCGGACATCTGGAACACCGCCCTCTCCGACAGCCCGATCGGCCAGATCTCCAATCTGTTCTAGTGGTGTAAGGATAAGCACCATGGGCGACTTTGATGTTGTGGTGCTCGGCGCCGGCAGTGGTGGGTACGCGACCGCACTGCGGGCGGCCCAGCTGGGGCTCTCGGTGGCCATGATCGAAAAGGACCAGGTCGGCGGGACCTGTCTGCATCGCGGCTGCATCCCGACCAAGGCGATCCTGCACGCGGCCGAGATCGCCGACGCAGCCCGGCACGGCGCCGAGTTCGGCGTGCACACGGTGATCGAACGGATCGATCTGGCCGGGGTGAAGGCCTACGCCGACGCGACCGTGGCCCGGCTCTACAAGGGCCTGTCCGGGCTGATCCGGTCCCGCGAGATCACGGTGATCTCCGGCGAGGGCCGGCTGCTGCCGGCCGAGTCGGCCGGCGACCCGCCCCGGGTCGCGGTCGGAGATCAGGTGATCACCGGGCGACACCTGGTGCTCGCCTCCGGCTCGGAGGCGCGCAGCCTGCCCGGCCTGGAGATCGACGGCCGGCGGGTGATCACCAGTGATCATGCCCTCCGGCTGGAGACGCTGCCGAAGTCGGCGATCGTGCTCGGCGGCGGCGTGATCGGCGCCGAATACGCCTCGGCCTGGCGCTCGTTCGGCGTCGAGGTGACGATCATCGAGGCACTGCCGCGGCTGCTGCCGAACGAGGAGCCGGAGCTCTCCGCCGGCCTGGAGCGCGCGTTCCGGCGGCGCAAGATCAGCAACCTCACCGGCGCCCCGGTGGCCGAGGTCGAGCCCGGCGAGCACGGCGTCCGGGTCACCCTGAGCACCGGCCGCGCGGTGGAGGCCGAGCTGCTGCTGGTCGCCGTCGGCCGCGGGCCGCGTTCGGCCGGGCTGGGTTACCAGGAGGCCGGCGTCGAGTTGGAGCGCGGCAACGTCTCGGTGACCGAGCGGCTGGCCGCCAGCACCCCGCGGACGTACGCGGTCGGTGACCTGGTCGCCGGGCTGCAACTGGCACACCGCGGTTTCGCGCACGGCATCTTCGTCGCCGAGGAGATCGCCGCCGCCGAGGGCCGCTCCGACACCCGGCCGCCGGCCCCGGTCCGCGACCGGGACATCCCGCGGATCACCTACTGCGACCCGGAGGTGGCGTCGGTCGGGCTGGGCGAGGAGGCCGCCCGGGCCGAATACGGCGACGCCGTCACGATCAGCTACGACCTGGCCGGCAACGGCCGGTCGCAGATCCTCCGGACCGCGGGCCTGGTCAAGCTGGTCCGGGCCCCGGACGGCCCGATCGTCGGCGTCCACCTGCTCGGCTCCCGGGTCGGTGAGCTGATCGGCGAGGCGCAGCTGATCACCGCCTGGGAGGCGTACCCGGAGGACGTCGCCGCTGCGATCCACGCGCACCCGACCCAGTCCGAGGCCCTCGGCGAGGCCCACCTGGCCCTGGCCGGAAAGCCGCTGCACGTGCACGGCTGACGACGAATCGGCGCCGGCGCTCTGTCAGCATCCATCGACGTCAGCGGCTCACGGTGCCGACCGGGGCGCGACGGACAGCCCGGCCGGCGACGACGATCACAGCGGAGCCGAGGACGACCCCGCCGGCGATCCAGATCGCGGCCGGCAGCGAGACCCGGTCGACGGCGATGCCGCCGGCGAGCGCCCCGATCCCGATCGCCAGGTTCCAGACCGCGACCCACAGGGCAGTGGCCGCTTCCACCGCCGCCGGCGCGGCCTTGATCATCCAGGTCTGCAGACTGACCGACAGACCGCCGAAGAACAGGCCCCAGAGCAACAGCAGCCCGACACCGGTGACCGGCTGCAGTCCGACCACCGGCAGCACTGCCAAGACCACCGCCATCACGGCCAGGATCGTGATCACGACCGTGGGCACACTCCGGCCGAGCCAGGAGCCGGCCACGAGGTTGCCGATCAGGCCGGCGATCCCGTAGCCGAGCAGGATCGGCCCGATGGCGGCGACCGGCAGGCCGGCGAGGTCGCGAAGAATCGGGCCGACGAACGTGAAGGCGGCGAAGTGTCCGGTCACGGCGAGCAGGGTCGCCACCAGGCCCACGACGACCGCACGATTGCCGAACTGGCCGAGCAGCAGTCGCGGCCTGATCGCGGTCGCCGGATCCAGCCGCGGCAACAGCGCGATCAAGATCGCCAACGACACCAGGGCGAGCGCCCCCAACGACGCGAAGGCGACCCGCCAGTCCGTCGCCTCGCCGAGGGCCGCACCCAGCGGTACGCCGAGCACGCTGGCTGCCGCGACGCCGGAGAAGATGATCGACGTCGCCCGGGGCACGTTGGCCGCGGACACCAGCCGCACCGCAAGCCCGCCGCCGATCGCCCAGAATCCGCCGATCGCGACGCCGACGAAGACACGCGACACCAGCAGCACCTCGAAGGTCGGGGCCAGCCAGGTCGCGGCGTTGGCGACCGTCATGATCGCCATCAGCACCACCAGCAGCGCCCGGCGGTCGAGCCGGCCGACCAGCAGCGGGACCGCCGGCGCCGCGATCGCGGCCACCACGCTGGGCACCGTGACGCTCACCCCGGCGACACCCTCGGTCACCCGCAGCGACGTACTCATCGACGGCAGCAGACCGATCGGCAGTTGCTCGGCGACCACGAGTACGAACACGCCGAGCATTGCCGCCCAGGCCGCGCCCCACCGGTCGGGCCGCGTCGCCTCCGTCGCCGAGTCTCGGGTCTTCCCCGGCCGCGGCACGGTTCCGGCGTTCCGGGATGCGGTCATGACCTACCTCTCGCATTCGGGAGCGATCGCTCCATAATTCGGCTAGGCTAGCATCGGGAGCGATCGCTCCACAACCTGCGAAGGGGGCCCGATGGCCAGGCCACGCGAGTTCGACGAGGAGACGGCCGTGGCGGCGGCGACCGAGGTCTTCTGGCGCCGCGGCTACCACGCGACCAGCGTCCGCGACCTCGGTGAGGCCCTGCACCTCAGCCCGAGCAGCCTGTATCGAACATTCGGTGACAAGCACCAGCTGTTCCTGCGCGCCCTTGATCGTTATCGGGAACAGGAGAGCACCGGCGGTCGCCGCCGCTTCCGGGCCAGCCGGCCGACCGTGGCCGAACTGGTGCGCAGCGTGACGACCATCGCCCTCGGGCCGGATGCCGAGACCGACGATCCGATCGGCTGCTTCGCCGTCAACACGGCCGCCGAGCTGGGCGGCGCCGACCCGGAGGTCGCGCGCCGAACGGAGGCGGCGTTCGATCAGACGCGCAGCGGGCTGCGCGACCTGCTCCGTCGGCTGCAGGGGAGCGGCAGCCTCCCGGCGGCGGCCGATCCCGAGGCGGCGACCGATCTCCTGTTCACGCTGATCCTCGGCTGGCGGCTCCGACTGCGGGCCGGACACCGCCCGGACGACATCGCCGCCTCGGTCCGCCGGGCCGTCGAGACGATCACCGGTGCCGAGACCGAGTGATCCGAGGGTCCGGCCGCATCCCGGCCCGGGGCGACCTCGAACAGTTGATCGGGACGGCACGGTTGCCCGGGTTCGACAGCGGGTCCCCGGACCCGGATGGGCGTCCCGACGACCGCCTCCGACCGACGCCACGGGCCGAGTCGGCGGGCGTTAGGCTGATCCCCGATACCGGCACCACGGCACGGCCCCCGAATGAAGGAGTCTCAATCCATCATGTCGACTTCTGTAACCCTCCCGGCGTTGGGCGAGAGCGTCACCGAGGGAACGGTCACCCGTTGGCTGAAGCAGGTCGGTGACACGGTCGCAGCGGACGAGCCGTTGCTCGAGGTCTCCACCGACAAGGTCGACACCGAGATTCCGTCGCCGGCGGCCGGCGTGCTGCTGGAGATCAAGGCGGCCGAGGACGAGACCGTTGAGGTCGGCGCGGTGCTGGCGGTGATCGGCGACGCCGACGAGCAGCCCAGTGGCGACTCCGGCGGCGACCAGCAGTCGGCCGATCAGCAGGACCAGCAGACCGAAGAGCCGCAGCAGCAGGAAGAGCCGCAGCAGGCCGAGGAGCCGGCGGAGCAGCAGGCCGAGGCCGAACAGCCCGCGGAGCCGCAGGCCGAGCAGACCGACACGGCCGCCGAGGAGCCACAGGCGGAGCAGGCCCAGCAGCCGCAGGCCGAGGACGATCAGCCGGAGCAGCCCACCGGTGGCGCCCAGCCGGCCGGCGGCGGCCAGGGCACCGAGGTCACTTTGCCCGCCCTGGGCGAGAGCGTGACCGAGGGTACGGTCAGCCGCTGGCTGAAGCAGGTCGGCGACACCGTTGCCGCCGACGAGGCCCTGCTCGAGGTCTCCACCGACAAGGTCGACACCGAGATCCCCTCCCCGGCCGCCGGCACCCTGCTGGAGATCAAGGTCAAGGAGGACGAGACGGTCGAGGTCGGCGCGGTGCTCGGCGTGATCGGCTCGGCCGACCAGGCAGCCTCCGATCAGGCACCCGCCGATCAGGCTCCTTCCGATCAGGCTCCTTCCGATCAGGCCCAGCCGAGCCAGGAGGAGCAGGCGGAGCCCGAACAGCCCGCGGCCGAGCAGGAGCCGGAACCGGAGCCGCGGCGGGCCGAAGCACCACAGCCGAGCAGCCAGGCCGACGAGCCGCGGGAGCAACCCGCGGCCCAGCCGTCGGCCCCCGCGCCATCGACCCCGGCGCAGTCGGCCCCCTCTCAGTCGGCACCGTCCGCGGGCGACGGCGGCCCCGGGTACGTGACCCCGCTGGTCCGCAAGCTGGCCACCGAGCACCAGGTCGACCTCGGGTCGATCACCGGGACCGGCGTCGGCGGCCGGATCCGGAAACAGGACGTGCTGGCGGCGGCCGAGGCGGCCAAGGCCCCCGCGGCACCGGCCGAGCAGCCGGCCCAGCAGCCGGCGGCGTCCGCTCCGGCAGCCGCGGCGGTGCAACCGAGCTCGCTCCGTGGCACCACCGAGAAGATGACCCGGCTGCGCAAGATCATCGCCAAGCGGATGGTCGAATCGCTGCAGACGTCGGCCCAGCTGACCACCGTGGTCGAGGTCGACCTGACGGTCGTCTCCCGGCTCCGGGCGAAGGTGAAGAACGACTTCCTCGCCCGCGAGGGGGTCAAGCTGTCGTACCTGCCGTTCTTGATCAAGGCCACCGTGGACGCGCTCAAGGTGCACCCGAAGCTGAACGCGACGGTCGACACCGAGGCCGAGGAGATCACCTACCCGGCGACGGAGAACATCTCGATCGCGGTCGACACCGAGAAGGGCCTCGTGGTCCCGGTGATCAAGGGCGCCGGCGACCTGAGCATCGCCGGGCTGGCGAAGAAGATCGCCGACGTGGCGGACCGGACCCGGAGCAACAAGCTCACCCCGGACGACATCGCCGGCGGCACCTTCACGGTGACCAACACCGGCAGCCGGGGTGCCTTGATCGACACCCCGATCGTCAACATGCCGCAGGTCGCGATCCTCGGCACCGGCACGCTGGTCAAGCGGCCGGTGGTGCTGACCGACAAGGTGCTCGGCGAGACGATCGCGGTCCGGGACATGATGTATCTGTCGCTGTCCTACGATCACCGGATCGTCGACGGCGCCGACGCGGCCCGCTTCCTCGGCACCCTGAAGGAGCGGCTGGAGGAAGGCGACTTCGGGTCCGAATTCGGACTCTGAGCCGATGAAGTACCTGCTCGCCGGCGCGTCCGGATTCCTCGGCACCGCGCTGCGGGTACGGCTGGCCGAGCAGGGTCACCAGGTGGTCCGGCTGGTCCGCAGCGAGCCGGTCGCGGCGACCGAGTTCCGCTGGCATCCCGCCGCCGGGACGATCGACGAGCGCGCGTTCGCGGGCGTCGACGTGGTGATCAACCTCTGCGGCGTCGGGATCGCCGACCGGCCGTGGACCCCGGCCCGGCGCCGGCTGCTGCAGTCGTCCCGGGTCGATCCGGGACGTACGCTGAGCGAGGCGCTGGCCGGCCTGGACGATAAGCCTGGGCTCTATCTGCAGGCCAGTGGGATCTCGCTCTACGGCACCGAGGTCGGCGACCCGGCGGCGACCGAAGATCATCCGCCCGGGCCGGACTTCCTGTCCCAGTTGATCATCGCCTGGGAGGCCGCGGCGCAGCCGGCGGTGCAGGCCGGCATCCGGACCGTGATCATCCGGACCAGCCCGGTGCTGAGCCGATCCGGCGGACTGCTCGGGTTGGTCAAGGTGCCCTGGCTGTTCGGCCTCGGCGCTCTGCTCGGCGACGGCCGGCAGCGGACGCCGTTGATCAGCCTGACCGACTACCTGCGGGCGGTCGAGTGGGCGGTGCACAACACCGAGGCCCGGGGCCCGTACAACCTGACCATCCCGACCCCGGCCAGCAACGCCGAGTTCGTCGACACCCTGGCCGAACTGCTCCACCGTCCCCGGCTGATCAAGGCACCGGCTCCGGTGCTGCGCCGGGTGCTGGGCGAGCTGGCGGAGCAACTGCTGGGCGACATGAACGTCCGGCCCGGCCGGCTGCTCGCCGAGGGCTTCGAGTTCCACGGCGCCGACATCCGGTCGACGCTGCGCCTCGCGCTGGAGAGTTGACCATGCCGGGCTGCCTGCCGCGCCGGGCGACGGCGATCATCGCGGCCGTCGCTCTGGCCGGGTGCGTCGCGACCATCCTGATGATCATCCGGGCCGACCGGGTGCCGACGCTGAGCTTCCTGCATCGCGTGGACGACCCGCAGCTCGCCGTCGGTGAGCTGCGCGTCACGATCGCCGAGTCCGACGGAGCGGTGCTGGTCGTCTATGGTGCCGACGCCGATGCTGCCCCCGAGCGGTGCTCGATGGTCTGGATCTACGACGTCCCGCTGCGACCGGTTCCCGACACCGCGCCGCGGCAGGAACACGCCGGCATCACCTGGCGACCGCTCTGGGAGACGACCGTCGAAGGCCCGGGCGGCGGCCAGGAGATCTTCACCAGCTGCACCTTCGACTCCGCGGCCGCGACCGGCGGAAACTACTTCGTCGGACCGAGCCGGCTGCCGGCGGACAGTCCGGGCGACTGGCAGCTGGCGGCCGCCGTGACCGGATCGGCGACCCTGATCTTCATCGCCGTCGCCACGGTCGTGCTGACGCTCCGGTCCTCCCGACGTGCCACCGCCGACGTAAGGTGAAGGTCATGACCCTGGACGTCCGCCTGCTCGGCCTCGGCACGAAACTGATCGACTACTCCGAGGCCTGGCTGGTGCAGCAGGAAGTGCACGAACAGGTCGTCGCCGATCGGCTGCCCGACACCCTGCTGCTGCTGGAACACGCCTCGGTCTACACCGCGGGCAAGCGGACCGAGCCGACCGAACGACCGACCGACGGCACGCCGGTGATCGACGTCGACCGGGGCGGCAAGATCACCTGGCACGGCCCGGGCCAGCTGGTCGGCTATCCGATCGTCAAGCTGCCGGAGCAGATCAAGGTGGTCGACTACGTCCGCCGGCTGGAGGAGGCGCTGATCCGGACGGTGGCCGAGTTCGGCATCACCGCCGGCCGGGTGCCCGGCCGGTCCGGTGCCTGGCTGGCCGCCGATGATCAACTTCCGGAACGCAAGATCGGCGCGATCGGCGTCCGGGTCGCCGGCGGGGTGACGATGCACGGCTTCTCGCTCAACGTCAGCCCGGAGCTGGCCGCGTACAGCAAGATCATCCCGTGCGGCATCGTCGACGCCGGCGTGACCTCGATGGCCGCCGAACTGCCGTACCCGCCGAGCCTGCTCGAGGTGGCCGCCGTGATGGTCACCCGGCTTCAGGACCTGCTCGAGTTCGGTGCCTACGAGCCGTCGCCGGACCTGACCGCTGCGCCCGGCGTCCGGTACGGGCTGACGGTCTCGGGACAGTAGATGGCGGATCGCGACCAGTACGCGCTGCAACTCAGGTCGACCGAACTGACCAGGCTGGTGCTGCTCAGCCTCGCGTTGGTCCAGGTCGGTGTCGTCGTCGCGGCGATGATCGCCCCGATCACCCACACCGTCAACGACGACAAGGGTCCGCTCTCGGTGCCCGGCCTGTTCCTGGCGATGACCCGGATCCGCGAGCCCGGCGAGGCCGCCGGAGACCAGGCCTACGCCATGATCGTCAGCGCGGTCGTGCTGCTGGCCCTGCTGGCGACCGCCGTCGTCGGCCTGCTGATGGCCGGCTCCCCCGACTTCCCCGGCCGGCTCCCGGTGCTCCAGTACGTCCTCGGCGCGCTGCTGCTGCTCGGCACGCTGGCCCTGCTGCCGTCGGTCAACGACCTGAGCATCGAAGACCTCAACGGCGACCGCTACGGCTTCGAGCCCGAAAGCTCGGCCGGCAAGGCGGCCTGGGGGCTGTGGCTGCCGGTGGCCGCCGCGATCTGGGCGATCAACCTCGCCCGCGGGGTCAAGCGACTGAGCGACTAGACCGGGGCGGTCCGACCGCGGGTTCGGGCCGGGTGATCTCGGCCCAGACCGTGTCCAGGGACAGGCCGAGGACGTCGGCGATCGCCGCTATGGTCGAGAAGGCCGGGGTCGCCACCCGGCCCGATTCGATCTTCCGCAAGGTTTCCGGTGAGACCCGGGCATCAAGGGCGGTCTCCAGCATCGAACGTTCTCCCCGGGCACGCCGCAACAGGGCACCGAGGCGCTGTCCGCGCTCGACCTCCGCGGGAGTGAGTGGCAACCTGACCATGGACCGATTCTAATACCGGGATAATATGGCCGGTATAGTTATTGGTAGCAGCAGAAGGGCAGCGCATGATCGAGATCCTGAACCCCGCCGAACTGGCCCGAGCCAGAGGCACCGGCGCCCTGGTCGCCGACATCCTGCAGACCCTGAAGAGCCGGACCACGGTCGGCACCAACCTGCTGGACCTCGACCGGTGGACCGAGACCATGATCACCGAGGCCGGAGCACAGTCCTGCTATGTCGACTACGCCCCGTCCTTCGGTCGTGGGCCGTTCGGCCACTACATCTGTACGGCCGTCAATGACGCCGTGCTGCACGGCAAGCCCGCCGACTACCGGCTGGCCGACGGCGATCTGCTGACCCTCGACCTGGCCGTCGCCCTGGGCGGGATCGCCGCGGACTCCGCGATCAGCTTCATCGTGGGCGACGCGGAGCAACCGGAGAGCGTCGCGATGATCAGCGCCACCGAACGCGCGCTGGCCGCCGGGATCGCTGCCGCTGCCGTACCCGGGGCACGGATCGGTGATCTCTCCTATGCCATCGGCTCGGTCCTGGTCGAGGAGGGGTACGAGATCAACACCGAGTTCGGCGGCCACGGGATCGGCTCGACGATGCACCAGGACCCGCACATCTCGAACACCGGCCGGCCAGGCCGCGGCTACAGGTTGCGCCCCGGGCTGCTGCTCGCCCTGGAGCCGTGGGTGATGGCGGACACCGCCGAGCTGGTCACCGATGCCGACGGCTGGACGCTGCGCAGCGCGACCGGGTGCCGGACGGCGCACAGCGAGCACACGATCGCGATCACCGAGGACGGCGCCGAGATCCTCACCCTGCCGAGGCTGCCGCACCCGTGAGGCCGAAGCCGCGGCGGCCGCCGGGCGGCCGCCGAGTAGGCTGACGGGCGTGACGATCGCCCCCGAAGGACGGAAGCTGCTGCGGCTGGAGGTACGTAACTCAAGCGTCCCGATCGAACGCAAACCGTCCTGGATCAAGACCACGGCCCGGATGGGTCCGGCGTACACCGAGCTGCGGCAACTGGTGAAACGTGAGGACCTGCACACCGTCTGCCAGGAGGCCGGCTGCCCCAACATCTTCGAGTGCTGGGAGGACCGGGAGGCGACGTTCCTGATCGGCGGCGACCAGTGCACCCGGCGCTGCGACTTCTGCCAGATCGACACCGGCAAGCCGGCCGACTTCGATGCCGCCGAGCCGCTGCGGGTGGCCGAGTCGGTGCAGAAGATGGGGCTGCGCTACGCGACGGTGACCGGCGTCTGCCGAGACGACCTGCCCGACGAGGGCGCCTGGCTCTATGCCGAGACGATCCGCAAGATCCACGAACTGAATCCCGGCGTCGGCGTCGAGATGCTGGCCCCGGACTTCTCCGGCAACCGCGACTACCTCGGCCAGTTGTTCGACACCCGGCCCGAGGTGTTCGCGCACAACGTGGAGACCGTGCCGCGGATCTTCAAGCGGATCCGCCCCGGCTTCCGGTACGAGCGGTCGCTGGAGGTCTTGCGCTGGTCCCGGGCGGCCGGGCTGGTCACCAAGTCCAACCTGATCCTCGGCATGGGTGAGACCCGCGACGAGGTCTCCGAGGCGCTGCGGGACCTGCACGACGCCGGGACGGAGATCATCACGATCACCCAGTACCTGCGGCCGTCGCCGCGGCACCATCCGGTGGAGCGCTGGGTGAAGCCGGAGGAGTTCATCGAACTGCAGGACGAGGCGACCGAGATCGGCTACGCCGGCGTGATGAGCGGGCCGTTGGTCCGTTCCTCGTATCGCGCCGGAAGGTTGTACCGTCAGGCGATGGAACGACGGGCGGCATGAGGGAAAGATGTGGGTGAGGATTGATGGCTGACGCGAAGAGCGCGAGGGCGGCCGCCAAGGAGAAGGCCAAGGCGGCGGAGCGGGCGGAGAAGGAACGCCGCAAGAACAGTACCGATCCGGCCGACATGGGGCGGATCAAGCAGATCCGGCGGGCGTACCAGATCACGCACGAGTTCGACAAGCCGCTGCCGTGGCTGCTGGGCGGCGCCTTCGTCGGCTCGGTGATCGTGCTGCTGGTGATCGGCTTCCTGATCGGCCAGCCGGTCTACCTCGGCATCCTCGGCCTGATGGTCGGCCTGCTGGCGGCCATGATCGTGTTGGTCCAGCGGGCCAAGCGGGCCACCTTCAAGCGGTACGCCGGCCAGGCCGGCTCGGCCGAGGTGGCGCTGCAGATGCTGCCCAAGAAGTGGGTCTCCGAGCCCGCGGTCGCCGCAAACAAGCAACTCGACGTGGTGCACCGCACCCTCGGCCCGGGCGGCCTGGTGCTAATCGGCGAGGGTGAGCCCGGCCGGCTGAAGGCGCTGCTGACCAGTGAGGTGCGCAAGCACGAACGGGTCGCCTACGGCGTCGACGTGATCACCGTGCAGATGGGTGACAAAGAGGGCCAGATCCCGCTGGACAAGCTCACCGATCACATCAAGAAGCTGCCCAAGAAGCTGGCACCGCACCAGATCACCGACATCAAGCAGCGGCTCCGCGCCCTGGACGCGGTCCGGCCGAAGATCGCCGTACCGAAGGGCCCGATGCCGACCAACCCGCGTCAGGTCCGCGGCACCCGCCAGGCCATGCGCGGCCGCTGATCAGAGCACCTCAGCTTGTCGGCAACTCACGCAGCCGGCGGATCGGTGAGCAGATCAACCAACCGGCCGCCCCGACGGTGCCGACCGCAGCCATGATCAACAACAGCCGGGTGCCGAACGCGGTGGCCAGAACCCCGCCGAGCAAGGCACCGAGTGGTGCCGCCCCGCCGGCCAGCACGGACATCGTCGCCATCACCCGGCCCTGCAGTTCGACTCCGACCAACGCCTGCCGGATCGCCCCCTGGTTGATGTTGTAGAACGGCTGCCCGAAGCCGCTGCCGAACGAGGCGACGACGATCACCACGAAGATCACCAGCCGCGGACCGGACGCGAGCGGCAGCGCCAGATTGGCCAGCCCGGCCAGCACGATCCCGGCGATCATCACCGGACCGATCCCCCACCGCCGGCCGACCCGGACGGCGAGGGCCGACCCGAGCAACGCGCCGGGCCCGACCGCACCGAGCACGATGCCGATCTCCAGCGCCGACCGGCCGAGGTCACGGGCCAGGAAGATCACCTCGACCGCCAGAACGGCGCTGTGGAAGAGGTTGTAGGTGGCCGCGGTCGCCGCACTGGCCCGAAGGATCGGGCTGCGCCAGATCACCAGCCAGCCGTCCAGCGCCTCGCGCCCGACCGCCCGCCGGGCCGTCCGCGAGGTCGCCGGCTCAGCGACCCGAGTGCGGACCAGCAAGATCGCCGAGACCAGATAGCTCAGCACGTCGACCAGGATCGCGATCGGCGCCGTCATCGCCTGGACCAGCGCACCGCCCAGCCCGGGACCGGCGATCTGGCCCAGGGCCCGGGACTGCGTCAGCCGGGCGTTGCCGTCGATCAGCCGGTCGGCCGGCAGCAGCGTCCGGAGGAAGGCCGAGGCCGAGATCTGGAACACGACGCCGAGAGCGCTGGCCAGGAAGGCGACCAGCAGGAGCAGCGGCATGGCCAGCAGCCCGGCCGCCGCGGCCACCGGGATCGCCAACAGCACGGCGGCCCGGGCCAGATCCGTCATGATCATCAGCCGCCGGCGGCGGACCCGGTCGACCCAGACCCCGACGAACAGGCCGATCAGGACGATCGGCACCCGCGACGCAGCGGTGAGCAGTCCCAGCTCCGTCGCACTGGCCTGCAGCACCACCACCGCCAGGATCGGGATCGCGATCGCCGACACCTGGTCGCCGAACATCGACAACGTCTGCCCGGCCCAGAACCGCCGGAACCGCGGCAACCGCCAGGCCGAGCCGGGCCGGTCTCGCTCACTCCGGGCCGCCATGATCAGCGATCGTCCGCGAAGCGTTCCCACGCGGTCTGCCGACTCACCCCCAGCACCTGACCGATCCGGTTCCAGCTGATCTTCCGGCTGCGCAGGGCGCGAACATGATCACGAACCGCCCGCTCCACCTGCTCGCGAGATGCATCCAGCCGAGCCATCCGCGTCAGCAACTCCTCGTCGGAGGACTCCTCGACGGTGATGAACGACGCCAGCTGTTCCCGAGCCAGCAACTGCTCGGCCAACCCGACACAGTCGTTGCAGATATACGCCCCCGGACCGGCCACCAGCCGATCCACCTCCCCCTCCTCCTTGCCACAGAAGGAACAGCGCGCATGGTCCCGATCCGCCATCCGCTCCCGCCGCCGCACCATGCCCGTCAGGGTAACCCTGACAAGATCATCATGTCAACGAAAAGGTGATCATCTGCCCCGGTGAATGCCGTGCTGAACCGGCGTACGTTCTGACTGTTCTGACCTATCCGTGGGATCGGGCGCCTCGACGATCCCCGATTCCGCCCCGCCTTGGGCAAGGATCGCCCATCGGGCTTCGACCGCGGCCCTGATCATCGAGTAGTGAGCTTTCCACGCGAAGAGTGACTTCTGAGGTGCCAGGTCACCACCCGATGACCATCGGCCGACGCAAGCGGTCAACCCAACCTGATCGCGCCCTGTTGCTACCCAGGAACGGCCCGACTGTCTCGACCGAGCGCGCGGCACAGCTCCGTGGGTCAGACACGCGCGGACCTCGATCAGCATCCTGGTGAATGCCGCGCCTTGAGTCTGGTCCTCGACGCGACCGATATCGGTGGGCGCGATCGTTGCAACGGTCGCTGCTGCCGACAACGGTCGCGGCAGGGTCTGGTCCTCGTCGCGCGCACGCCGAGGGTGCCCCGAGCCATCGACAGGTCAGCAGAGCGCATTTCTCTACCTGTGGCGACTTCCGCACACCCACCGACCGACGTGCGCGGGCTGCGGCGAGTGCGGGAGCTTCGGCCGACTCAGCAGCTGACGTCCTTGCCTTCGCTGCCGAAGATGTCCAGGCGGCGTTGATCGGGGATGTTCGGCGTGCCCAGGGGTAGGTAGTGCAACTGGACGGCGCGGCGCCGGTGCGGAGTGCGGTTGGCCGGGGTGCCGTGCTGCAGCAGGCCGTGGAAGAACAGGGCGCCACCGGGCGGCAGCGGGATCATGGTGTCCCGGCTGCGGTCGACGTCGTCGTCGCAGAGCTGCCAGTCCCGGCGCTTGAAATGCACGACCGGGCCCTCGCGGTGGGTGCCGGGCATGACGTGCATGCAACCGTTCTCGGCCGTGGCCGGATCCAGCGCGATCCAGACGCCGACGATCGGGGTGCCCGGCTCCAGCGTGAAGTAGGCGTTGTCCTGGTGCCAGGGTTTCTCCCGGCCACCACCGGGCGGCTTGAGCAGGGCCATGTCCTGCATCATCGTCACGTCCTCACTGCCGCAGAGCCGGCGGACCACCGACAGGATCCGCGGGTGCCGGGCCAGGGCGATCAGCCGCTGGTCCTCCTGGACGAACCGCATGAACTTGCGGATCAGGTCCATCCGCTCGTCACCGGTGGCAGCCTCGATCCGGTCGGCGGCCCAGGCCTCGTATTCGACCAGCGCCCGGCCCGGCCGCTCCAACACCTCCGCCAGGCCGTCCAGCACCTCGGCCACCTCGTCGGCGGCCAGCACCTGACGTACCGCCAGATAGCCGAGGTCGGCGAACTGCTCGGCGTCGGCGTCGCTGAGCTGATCGACCTGGTCGACGTAGCGGCCCGGCCGGTCGAACCGGTACAGGTCGTCGGGGTAGTCCGTTGCCTCGGTCTCGATCGGGATCGGGATCGGGTTCGACATCTGCACTCCCTGGTCCGGCGCGGTGATCATGGCCCTCTGTCACAGGACCCTAGGGCGCCGGGGCGGCCGACAGCCATGGCCTGAAACCGCAACTTCTTGCACCGAACAGTGCTCGGCGCCGAGGACTCGCGGGTTACGACTCCGACGTGACGGTCGGCCGGGTCAGGATGCCGCGCAGGGCCAGCACGGCCATCGGTACGGCGACGATCGCGGCGATCACGTTCAGGGCCGGGAAACCGCCGACCCCCATCACCAGGCCGGACAGGGCCGAGGAGCAGGCGGCGGCGATGTTCATCAGCGCGTCCGTGCCACCCTGCAGCGAGACCCGGTCGCCGTCGGTCACCGCGGACGCCAGCAGGGACGAGCCGCCGATCATGCCGGCCGACCAGCCGAGCCCGAGCAGACCGAGTGCGAGCGAGATGACCGGCCCCTGGGTCGTGTCGGCGAAGCCACCCAACACCAGCGCCGCGGCGAAGATGATCACGCCGATGCCGATCACCGCCGGTCCGCCGAGCCGGTCGGTCAGCCAGCCCATGATCGGGCTGGCGCCGTACATCCCGAAGATGTGGATGCTGAGCACCAGCCCCACCAGGTCGAGCGTCATCCCGTGATGAGTCATGTGCAACGGGGTCATCACCATCACCCCGACCATGATCGTGTGCGAGCAGATCACGGCGACGATGGCCAGCCGGGTGGTCGGATTCCGCAGCCCGGCCCGGAGAGCGGGGATCAGCCCGGTGGGCCGGACCGGAGCGACCGGCCGAGCGGGAGCCACGACGGAGTCCTGATCATGATCATCCGGGTCCCGGCCCGCGAGGCCGACCGACAACACCATCGCCGCGCCGGCGAAGGCGATCAGCGAGAACAGGTACGGGCCGGTCAGCGGCTCGATCCCCAGCCCACGGCCGAGTCGACTGCCGAGCTCGGACAGGTTCGGCCCCGCCACCGAGCCGAGGGTGGTTGCCCACATCACCACCGACAGCGCGCGGGCCCGATAGCGGACGCCGACCACCTCGGCCGCGGCGAACCGCGCCTGCAGTCCGGCGGCGGTGGCGGCACCGAACGCGGCCGTCCCCACGAACAGCAACGGCACCAGGTGTGCGGCGGCCGCCAGCAGGATCAGCCCGGTCCCGGCCAGCGCCAGCAGGTAGCCGGCGGCCAGCCCCCATCGGCGGCCGCGCCGCCCGGCCAGCCGAGCCAGCGGGATCGCCCACAGTCCGGCACCGAGCACCGAGGAGGTCTGCGCGAAACCGGCCAGCGCAACCGTCCCCGACAACCGCTCAGCCAACAATCCGCCGACCGCGATTCCGCTCGCCACGCCGACCCCGGCCAGCACCTGGCTGATCACCAGGACGGCCAGCCGCCCACCCGATCTCTTCTGCACGCAGTCATCGTGACAAACAGACCGCCGAAACGTTGCATCGACGGCCTTGCCGCATCGTTCGAGGTGGTCCGTTCAGCGGGCCTGCCACCAGAGATAGTTGGCCGCCGCACCGGCCACCGGCTCGATGATCTCCCAGCCCTCGACGATCAAGCCGTCGCGCAGCCGCCAGAGGTGGACGCCGGTGATGCCCGGACCGGCCCCGGCCAGCCGGCGGGACGAGTGCAGCACCACATGATCACCGTCGGCCAGCAGATGGCTGACCTCCACCTCGAGGTCGGCCAGCGGCACGGCTTGGACCGCGGCCAGCCATTCCTCCTTCGTCGACGTCGAATCCGGCCGGTGCTGGACGAAGTCCTCGCTGAGCACCGCGGCGAGCGCGTCGACACCGCCCGGCGCGGCCAGCCCGGCCAGCACCCGTTCGATCATGGTCTTGTTGTCGATCATGGTCCGAGTGTCACCGTGCCCCGGACTGTTGTCGATGAAGTCGGATTTCATGGCTGCCGGCGCCGGCATGGCGGTACTCTCCATGATCATGAACGCGATCGGCGAGCAGCTGCGGCAGTGGCGGCACCGCCGGCGGGTCAGTCAACTCGACCTGGCCATCGCCGCCGACGTCTCGGCGCGGCACGTCAGTCTGGTCGAAACCGGCAAGTCCAAGCCGAGCGCGGCGATGGTGCTGCGCCTCGCCGAACAGCTCGAGGTGCCGTTGCGGGAACGCAATCGGCTGCTGCTGGCCGCGGGCTTCGCGCCCCGATACGAGGAGCGGCCGCTCGACGGCGCCGCGCTGGCGATCGCCCAGGACGCCGTGCACCGGGTGCTCCGGGCGCACGAGCCGTACCCGGCGGTGGTCCTCGATCGCCGCTGGAACCTGGTGACGACCAATCGCGCCTTCGACCCGCTCCTCGCCGACGTCGCGCCGGAGCTGCTGCGGCCGCCGGTCAACCTGATCCGGCTGGCGCTGGATCCGGCCGGCTTCGCTGCCCACCTGGTCAACCCGGCCGACGTCCGCGCCGTGCTGCGCGGCCGGGTCGGCCGCCGGCTGGCCGTCGCCCCGGACCCCGAACTCAGCGCGCTCTACGACGAGCTACTCGCACCGACCACCGAGGAGCCCGTCGGCGAGGCGGTCGACTCCGATGTGCTGATCCCGATGATCTACCGGTTCGGCGGCCGGGAGTTGCGGCTGTTCTCGACCAGCACGACCTTCGGCACCCCGCAGGACATCACGCTGGACGAAGTGGTGATCGAGGCGTACTACCCGGCCGACGCCGACAGCGCCCGCTACCTGAACGAGCTCGCCGGGGGTTGAGCCGCTCAGCCGAAGCCGGGCCGATTCTCCCGCACCCCGGCGTACTCGCTCCTGATCCGTCGATCCCGCCGCTCCAGGGACCGCCGGCCGAGATGCATCGCGGCCGCACCACCGACCGCCGCCGCGGCGCCGCCGACCAGGGCCCCGAAGAAGGTGTACGGGCTGTACACGGCGGCCACCAGCACCAGCACCCCGGCGACCATCAGGCACCCCAGCAACAGCAGCAGGCAGATCAGGTCGAAGCCGGACCAGCCGGTCGTCCCGCCCGGCGGTGGGACCGACCCAGGCATCGGCGCCGGCCGGGTCGGTCCGGTCTGCCGCTGGCCGGGCAGATCGGCGACCAGACTGCTCAGGTCGAGCATGGTCTGCGCCCGCATCGCCCGAGACAATCGATCATCGAGTTCCTCGCCGGTCAGCCGGCCGGCAGCGAAATGGGCGGCGAGTTCGTCGCAGACCTCGGATCGCTCCCGATCGCCGACTCGGGTGGACAACTCGGTGTGTATCGGTTGAAGTTCCACGCCGTCAGTCTCGGCTGGCCGAGGGCCCTCGTGGAACCGGCTTCGATCATCCGCAGACCGGGGCCGGACCGATCCGACCGGATCTGAGACCACGGTCGTAGCCGGGCCTGGCCGGAGGTGCCGGACGGCCTGGGACCACCGGCCCGCTCGGCCGCCTCGGGCCCCGGTCGGCGCGGCGGCCGGGACAGCCGACCGACACTAGACTCGGCCCGGTGAGTGCCCCCGGCGAGACCGCGCCTCGCGGCGCCGAAGTGCCGCCGTTGGTCCTGGACGCGCTGCTCGGCGCGGCCGTGGCGATCGTGGTCGCGATCGCCGCCGCTTCTCGGCTGGAAGGCCGGCCGCTCTCGATCGGTGCGTTCCTGTTCGCGGTGATCTTCGGCGCCCTGATGTTGTTCCGGCGCCGCTTCTCGGTGCTCGTGTTGATCATCACCGCACTGGCGATCTGCGTCTATTACACCTTCGACTACCCGGCGATCGGGCTGGCGCTGCCGATGGCTGCTGCTCTCTATTCGGCCGCGGAGAAGCGGCACCTGCTGACCGCCTCGCTGGTCGCGGTCGTGCTGGTCGGCCTGTCGATGGTGTTCCGGCTCCGGGAGGGCGAGGACCCGGCCCTGCTCTTCGGCTACGAGCTCGCCTCCACCGCCGCGCTGATGGCCGCCGCGATCGCCCTCGGCGACGGCGTCCGGTCGCGCCGTGAGCTGCGCGTACTGGGTGAGCTGCGCGAGCGGGAAGCCAGGGCCTCGGCGGAACGGGAGCGGGCCGACGAGCGGCTCGCGCTGGCCCGGGAACTGCACGACGATCTCGGCCACAGCCTGTCCGTGATCGCGCTGCATTCATCCTCCGCGGCCGAGACGCTGACCGACGACCCCGACGCTGCCCGGACCTCGATCGGCAACGTCCGGCGCGCGTCGACCGAGGCATTGCGGCAACTCCGTGGCACGGTCAAGGTGTTGCGCCGGACCGGTGAGTCGGTGCCGACGGCGCCCGGGGCGGCGCTGGCCGAGGTGGACAAGATCGCCGACACCCTCCGGCAGGCCGGGCTCGAGGTACGGCTGCGGGTGGTCGCTCCCGCCCTGCCGACCGGGGTCTCGGCGGTCGCGTACCGGATCGTGCAGGAGGCGACGACCAACGTGATCAAGCACGCCCGGGCCCGACAGGTCACGATCGACGTGCACACCGACGGGCCGGTGTTGCGGATCGAGGTCGCCGACGACGGAGTCGGCGTCGAACGGCATATCGCCGCGGGATCCCAGGCCGGGCACGGGATCCGCGGGATGGCCGAACGGGCCGCGGCGCTCGGCGGCACCGTCGGTGTACGATCCGAGACCGCCGGCACCATCGTCAGCGCAGCGCTACCGCTGGAAGAGAATCCGGTCGCCATCGAGGAGGGATCATGATCACGGTCGCGGTCATCGACGACCAGTCCATGGTCCGGGCCGGGCTGATCTCCCTGCTGGGCAGGGATTCGGAGATCAGCATCGTCGGCGAGGCCGGCAACGGCAAGGACGGCATCGCCCTGCTGCGCCGGACCAGGCCGGACGTGGCGCTGATGGACATCCGGATGCCGATGCTAGACGGGATCGAGGCGACGACCATGATCACCTCCGCCCCGGAGCTGAACGGTACCCAGGTGGTGATCTTGACGACGTTCGACGAGGACGAGCACGTGCTCGGCGCCATCCGCGCCGGCGCGGCCGGCTTCCTGCTCAAGGATGTCGAGCCGGACGAGCTGCGCCGGTCGGTGCATCTGGTCGCCGCGGGGGCCGGCCTGCTGTCCCCCGGCGTCACCGGCAAGGTGCTGGCCGAGCTGTCCCGGTCGCGGTCACCGCAGGCCCGGCCGGAGCTGGTGGCCGAGCTGACCGAACGCGAGCGGGAGGTGCTCGCCGAGGTCGGCCGCGGCCGGTCGAACGACGAGATCGGCGGGGTGCTCTTCATCAGCCCGGCCACCGCCCGCACCTATGTCAGCCGGTTGCTCGGCAAGCTCGGTGTCCGGGACCGGGCCCAGTTGGTGATCGTGGCGTACGAGAGCGGCCTGGTCACGGCCGGGGAGCGCTGATCGGGTGGCGAACCTCGTGAACGCAGAGCGGATCGGCATCGCCTTCGGCACCCGGGTGCTGCTCGACGAGGTCAGCCTCGGCCTCGACCGCGGCGACGTGATCGGCGTGGTCGGCCGCAACGGCGACGGCAAGACCACGCTGCTGCGGATCCTCACCGGCACCCTGGAGCCGGACTCCGGCCGGGTCACCCGGGCCGGCTCGACGTCGATCGGCTATCTGCACCAGACCGACGACTACGCACCGACCGAGACGGTCCGGTCGGTGATCGTCGGCGGTGCCGATGATCATGTCTGGGCCGCCGATCCGACCACCCGGTCGATCGTCCAGCACCTGCTCGGCGATGTCGACCTCGATGCCACGATCGCCACCCTGAGCGGCGGCGAACGACGGCGCACCGCGCTGGTCCAGCTGATGCTCGCCGGCCACGATCTGCTGGTGCTGGACGAGCCGACCAACCATCTCGACGTGGAGGCGGTGGCCTGGCTGGCCGAGCACCTGCGGGCGCTGCAGGCCGGCCGGACGGCGATGCTCGTGGTCAGCCACGACCGATGGTTCCTGGACGCGATCTGCACCCGGATCTGGGAGGTGCACGACGGGGTGGTGGATGGCTACGACGGCGGCTACGCCGCATACGTGCTGGCCCGGGCCGAGCGCGGCCGGCAGGCCGTCCAGGTCGAATCCCGGCGGGCCAATCTGCTCCGCAAGGAGCTGGCCTGGCTGCGCCGCGGCGCGCCGGCCCGGACCTCCAAGCCGCGGTTCCGGACCGACGCCGCGAACGCGTTGATCGAGAACGAGCCGCCGCCCCGGGACACGGTCGAGCTGCGCCGGCTGTCCACCAACCGGCTCGGCAAGGACGTCTTCGACCTGCACCGGATCCGGCTGACGGTCGGTGAGGGTGATCAGGCCCGGGATCTGATCAAGGAACTCGACTGGTCGATCGGCCCCGGGATGCGGATCGGCCTGATCGGTGTCAACGGTGCCGGCAAGACCACCCTGCTGCGGTTGCTGGCCGGTGATCGCCGGCCGGACGCCGGGACGATCAGGCGCGGCCGGACGATTGCCATCGGCGAGCTCAGCCAGAACGTCGCCGAGCTGGACGAGCGGGACCGGGTGCTGGAGTCGGTCAGCACCAACACCACCCAGCTCGCCTCCGGCAAGGAGGTCAGCGCGAGCACCCTGCTGGAGGACTTCGGCTTCACCGGTGACCGGCTGACCGCCCGGATCGGCGACCTCTCCGGCGGCGAGCGGCGACGGCTGCAGTTCCTCCGGATCCTGCTGGCCGAGCCCAACGTGCTGCTGCTGGACGAGCCGACCAACGATCTCGACATCGACACGCTGACCGTGATCGAGGACTACCTGGACAACTGGCCGGGGACCTTGATCGTGGTCTCCCATGATCGCTATTTCCTGGAGCGGGTCTGCGACGTCACGTACGCGCTGATGGGCGACGGCCGCTGCGTGCTGCTGCCCGGCGGGGTTGATCAATACCTGGAGCACCGCCGGACCGGACCGGCGGCCGAGCCGGACAGCCCTGCTGCCGAACGGAAGCCGGCCAGCTCGGCGGCCGAGGACCGGCGGGCCAAGAAGGACCTGGCCCGGATCGAGCAACGGCTGCAGCGGATCGACGCGGCCATCGCCAAGCTCCATGATCAGATGGCGGAGTCGGCGGCCGACTACCAGCGGCTGGCCGAACTCCAGCGTGACCTGGACGGCCTGACGACCGAACGGGACACGCTGGAGCTGGAGTGGCTGGAGACCGCCGAGCGGGTCAGTTGATCATCTCCAGGACTTCGGGTACCGCTTGCCGGGCTTGGGTTTGCCGAGCAACTCGCTCACCGTGACCAGGGTGTAGCCGCGCTTCTTCAGGCCTTTGATGATGTCCGCCTGGGCAGCGATCGTGGACCGGTGGATGTCGTGCATCAGCACGATCCGGTTCCGGCCCGCCCCGCGCAGCACCTTGCGTTTGATCTTGCTCGGATTACGACTGGACCAGTCGAGCGTGTCGATGTCCCACAGGATCTCGGCCACGCCGAGCTTCTTGGCCGCCTTGTCCACGCCCCTGTCGATCGCGCCGTACGGCGGACGCATCAGTCTGACCCGGCAACGGCAGCTCTTCTCGATCGCGGCCGAGGCCCGCTTGAGATCCTGGTAGGCCCCCTTGACCGACTTCCGGTCCAGCGAATCGTGGTCCCACGAGTGGTTCGCCACCTCGGACCCGAGCTGGTGAATCTTCCGGACCAGTTTCGGATACCGCCGGGCGAGCTGGCCGAGCTGGAAGAACGTGGCCTTCACCTTGTACTTCTTCAAGATCTTGATCAGCTTCGGTGTCGTCTTCGGGTTCGGTCCGTCGTCGTAGGTGAGCGCGATGCACTTCAGCTTCTTGCAGTTGACCGCCGGCCGGGCCCGTTTGGCAGCGGCGTTGGCGGCGGCGCGAGGAGTCGGATTCGGCGACTCCGCCGACGCCGCGGTCCGTGGCGCAGCCGATGAACCGAGGGACGCATCGGACACGGTCCGGTCCGACGATGCCGCCGTGGGCGGAGCACCGCCGCAGGCGCCGAGAAGCAGGGACATCACGATGACCAGCACCGCAGCCGCAGAAACAGGCGCGCACCGTTGGATTCGCACGGGGCTGACACTACTCGCGCGAAGCACACCCTGTGCGCGCCACGACCCCACGCCACCCGAGTTGTCAGACTTTCAGGTCGCTCTGGCGAGCTGAAGAGTCTGACAACTCTGGGGGGTTGGGGTCAGTGCTCGTCGCCGTCCGGCGGCGGCTCGGTGATCACACCGACCTTGGCGACCTTGACGGTGCGGTGACCGTTCGGGCCGCCGATGGTCACCTTGCGGTAGGTGATGTTGTTGGTCGTGCTGAGCTCGACCAGCTTCCGGTCCGGATTCGCCGTGACCTCGATGTAGTAGACGCCGCTCTTCAGGCCCTTGAGATCGAACGACTGGCCCGGCAGATACTGGACATAGGTGTCGCCGGAGCCGCTGGCCAGCACCTCCCGGATCCCGATCGACGACCGGTCACCGCAGGCGGTGTGCAGATCGGTGTTCTCCGGCTTCCAATTGGCACCCTTGACGGTGTAGTCGATCGCATCCGTGTTGGCCAGGCAGAAGGCCTCCTTCTGACTCCGCAGCACGACCTTCTTGTCCTGGTCCAGCAGGCGATAGCGGGCGAAGTCGGTGAAGTGCCAATGGTGGTGTCCGTCCCGCGGATCCCACTCCATGGTGCCGACCTGCTTGTGGCCGATCTGCTGCCCGGCGCTGTTGAAGAAGTACTGGTAGGCGTCCATCAGGTCAACGTTGTGATCCTGCCGGAAGCCGTCCACCACCAACGGCGACGGACCCGCATTCCACACGGTGGCAGAGAAGTCGAGGTAGCGACCGCGGTCGATCATGATCCCCCAGGCGGGCAGCGACTGAAGATCGGGCAGCGGTCCGCTCGGCTTGGCGATCAACGGCTTGCCGACCGGCCGGACCGGCGCCGCCGGTGTCGCGTCCGGGCGTCGAGTTTGCTGCTGGGCGGCGAGCTTCTTCTTGTTCTTCTCGTCGGTGCCCTTGATCACCTTCAGGTTGACCGTCGCCGTGCCGTCGGCCGCCGGGATGTCGAACAGCTCCCGGTAGGCCGTGCCGATCGTCGTGGTGATCTTGTAGTTACCGGGTTTGAGCTTGGTCTCGAGATAGTCGACGGCGCGCACGGCGAACCCCTTCTCGATCCCCCAGACCGCCCCGGTGGTGTACGGATTCGCGACACAACTCTCCGGATAGGGCGAGGTCGCCGGCGCATCCGGCCGACGCCGCACCTGCTCCGACGAGCTCGGGCAGAAGGCAAGTTTCCGCTCCAGGACCTGCTGGCCCTTAGCGTCGACCACCTGCACGGTGAAGAACTTGGCCAGTCCGTCGAAGGTCGGCACCGACGCCTCCGGAATGGCCTGATCGGGCCCCACCTTCACCTGCCAGGCACTGATCGGCCGGTCGTAGGACGTCCGGTAGGCCCTGATCTCGAACGGCCGCTTGCCCGCGACCGCGTACAGATTCAGCTCGACGGACGTGTCGCCGTCCCAGGACTCCGCAGTGATGTTCTTGGTCGCCGGTTCGAGCTTGAGCGGCGCCGTCGCCGGGCCGGCCGAAGCCGATGGAATCGTTGTCCCGCAGATTCCCGCAGTCATGGCCACCACGGTCAGGGCGCCCACAGCAGCCCGCCGCACTTGGATCTTTCTCATCGAACCCCCTTGCTCCGAGCGACCCGGTTGTCGCTCAGCACCAGTACGAGCCGGGATCCGAATGCGTTGCATGCGAACGGCAACTTCCCGAAGCCGACCTGTCAGAACTGAGGATGGCTACAGCCAGCATCAGTTCTGACAAGCCGCAGTCCCACCTGGCTGAGGCCTGCTCCTGGCTTGAAAATAGGGCGGCGATCGCATCTCCTGAATCATCTGGCGCAGTGACACCTATTTTCGGATCAGTCGCGTAACTGGGTCAGGCGTTCTGGCGGCGGAAGGTGCGGGTGCCGATCCAGAGGCCGGCCGCGGCCAGGACGATCGACCAGAGCACACCCCAGAACGTCTGGCCGCTGAGCAGGTCGCCGCGGAAGACGGCCCGGACCCCGTCGACGACGTGCTTGGTCGGCAGCACGTTGCTGATCGCCTGCAGCCAGCCCGGGCCGAGGGTCATCGGCAGCAGGATCCCGCTGAGCAGCAGCAGCGGCAGGGTCACCATGTTGAGGATCGGGGCCAGTGCGTCCTCGCTCTTGGTGGCCAACGCCAACGCGTACGAGCTCGAGGCGCAGGCCGTGCCGACCAAGATCACCAGCAGCAGCCCGAGCAGCATCCCGCCGACCGAACCGCGCAACCCGAAGGCGAACGCGAGGCCGATCAAGATCAATCCCTGGACGGTCAGTTGCAGCACATCGCGGAGCACCCGGCCGAGCAGCAGCGCGACCCGGCTGGCCGGCGTCACCCGCTCAGCCTCGATCACGCCGTCGCGCCACTCACCGATCAGCCCGAACCCGGCAAACAGGGCGCCGAACAGACCGAGCTGCACCAGCAGCCCGGGCACGAACAGGGTGTACGCGTTCGCCGTGCCCAACTGCGCGGCCAGCGGCTCCAGCAGCGGCCCGAACAGCACCAGGTAGAGCACCGGCTGCAACATGCCGATGATCACCCAGGCCGGGTTGCGGACGGCCAGCCGGAACTGCCGGCGGAACACGATGAACGTGTCACGGAAGAAGATCATGATCAGACTCCTGCGGTTTCGAGTTCGGGCTCCGGCGCAGACTCGTCCCGGAGCGAATGTCCGGTCAGAGCGAGGAAGACGTCGTCCAGGGTGGGCCGGCGGACCTCGACCCCGGCCAGCTGGATCCCGTCCGCGTCAAGATCACGAAGCAGTCCCGGCAGCGCGCGGCCGGCCTTCGGCACCCGGGCCGTGACCATCGCCTCGGTCGTGGTCAGCTCGGTGGCGCCGGCGAGACCCTGCAACCGGGCTGCCGCCTGGCCGAGCCGGGTCGGGTCGGCCAGTGACAGCTCGATCAGGTCCCCGCGGACCGCGGACTTCAACGCCTCGGGCGTGTCCGCGGCGACGATCCGGCCATGATCGATCACGAAGATCCGGTCACAGAGCGCGTCGGCCTCGTCGAGGTAGTGGGTGGTCAGGAAGACGGTGCCCTCCAGTCGGTCGCGGAGCGCCGAGATGTGCGTCCACAGGTTGGCCCGGGCCTGCGGATCGAGACCGGTGGTCGGCTCGTCGAGGAAGATCAACTTCGGCTCGTGCACCAGGCCCATCGCGATGTCCAGCCGGCGGCGTTGACCGCCGGAGAGGCTCCGGCCGGTGCGCTCCCAGACCCCGTCCAGATCGAACCGGGTCAGCAGGTCCCGAGCCCGACGGGCCGCGGTCGCCCGGTCGATCCCGTAGAGCTGGGCATGATCGACGATCTCGTCTCCGGCCCGCGCCTCGCTCGAAGCCGAGCCGGACTGGGACACGTACCCGATCGACCGGCGCACCTGCACCGGCTCGGTCGCGACGTCGAACCCGGCCACGGTCGCACTGCCCGAGGTCGGTTTCAGCAACGTGGTGAGCATCTTCAGCGTGGTCGATTTCCCGGCGCCGTTCGGCCCGAGGAATCCGACGATCTCGCCGTTCTCGACGTCGAGATCGACTCCGTTGACCGCGGTCACCTCGGTGGTCTCGCGGCCTCGGCGGGTCTTGAAGGTACGGGTCAGTTGGCGTGCATGGATCATGGTCGACCCCCTTTCGACCACAATTATTCAAATTTGAATGCCAATAGTCAAGTTTGAATGTTCACCCTCGTCTGACGCTCGGCGATCAGGGCCCGGTAGCGCTCGGCCTGCTTCACCATCTCCCAGCCGGCGTCTTCCGGCGGCGGCTGCCATGGGTCACCGGACTCGCCGGCGAACCACAGGAAGCCGTTCTCCAGCAGCGATCCGAAGTCGGTCACCCAGGCCAGCTCGGCCTCGGTCTGCGCGAGCGGGAGGGTCAGCGCATGCCGTACGTGAGACGGCAACTCGACGTTGCTGATCTTGTCGACCAGGCCGTCGCGATAGCGCGTCACGTTGTCGATCCGCCGGCCGATGGCCGCGACCACCTCGTCCCGAGACAGCGCCGGGGCGAAAGACATCGTGGCGTGGAACATGACCGGATCCAGGCCCCGGCTGCCGTCCAGCCCGATCCGGATCAGGTCGTTGAGCTCCGCGGCGCCGGTCTCCGACACCTCGTACACGGCCACCGCCCGATCGGCCTCGGCGAGCTCGTGCCGGATCAGTTTCCCCTGCTTGGACAGGGAATTCAGCATCGAATAGATCGATCCCGGCTTCACCTGCGCCCAGTCCTCGACGTACCAGGAGTTGAGTTCGCGCAGCAACTGATAGCCGTTCATCGGCTGGAACAGCGAGACGACGCCGAGCACCAGCATCCGGGTGACTGCCGCGCTGGCCATGCCGCGGAGTCTAACTTTCCGTCGGCAGCCGACCCGCTGGGTGGAACCCGTGGCGGCCCGGGCGGGTGCGGAGACGTAGCTTTGGCTTCATGGCCGCGCCGTTGGATGAGTTGATCGCCGAGCTTCCGCCCGGCACCGTCGTCACCGAGTCGGCGACGATCGAGAACTATCGCCACGACTGGTCCCGCGACCCGTCCGCCGGTACGCCGATCGCCGTGGTCCGGGCCGCCGACGCCGACCAGGTGCAGGCCACCGTGCGCTGGGCGGCCGGGCACGGAGTGCCGATCGTGCCGCGCGGCGCGGGCAGCGGGCTGTCCGGCGGTTCGTCGGCGGTCGACGGCGGCATCGTGCTCAGCCTGGAACGGATGCGGGCGATCGAGATCGACACCGACTGCCGGGTCGCGGTGGTCGAGCCGGGGCTGCTCAACGCCGAGGTCAAGGCGGCCGCGGCCGAGCACGGCCTCTGGTATCCGCCGGACCCGTCGTCGTACGAGATCTGCTCGATCGGTGGCAACATCGCCACCAACGCCGGCGGACTGTGCTGCGTCAAGTACGGCGTCACCACCGACTATGTGCTCGGCCTGGATGTGGTGCTGGCCGACGCGACCTTGATCACGCTCGGCGGCAAGCGGGTGAAGGACTCCGCCGGCCTGTCGCTGCTCAAGCTGTTCGTCGGCAGCGAAGGCACGCTGGGCATCGTCACCCGCGCCATCCTCCGGCTGATCCCGGCCCAGCCGCCGCGATCGACCATCGTCGGCACCTTCCCGACGGTCGTCGCCGCCGCCCAGGCCGTGGTCGAGATCGGCCGGACCATGCGGCCATCGATGCTGGAACTGATGGACCAGACCTCGATCAACGCCGTCGAGGACTACAAGCCGATGGGTCTTGATCGCGACGTCGCGGCGATGTTGATCGCCCAGTCCGACGCCCCCGAGGGTGCTCGGGAGGCCGAGATCGCGATCATCGAGCAGGGCTTCGTCAAGGCCGGCGCCCGCGACGTGTTCCTCACCCACGACGCCGACGAGGGCGAGCTGTTCGTGGCCGGCCGGCGCGCCGCCTTCGACGCCCTGGACGCCCGTGGCGCCCTGCTCCTGGAAGACGTCGGCGTTCCCGTCCCGGTGCTACCGGAACTGGTCGCCGGCATCGCCGAGATCGCCGCCCGGCACAACGTGGAGATCCCGGTCGTCGCCCACGCCGGCGACGGCAACACCCATCCCAACGTCGTTTACAACGCCGGCGAAGAGGGTGCCCGCGACCGCGCCCTGGTCGCCTTCTACGAAGTGATGGACCTGGCGATCAAGCTCGGCGGCACGATCACCGGTGAACACGGCGTCGGCCGGGCCAAGCGGCGCGCACTGCCCGACCAGCTCGGTCCGGACGTGATGTCACTGACCCGCAAGATCAAGAACGCCATCGACCCCGCCGGAATCCTCAATCCCGGCGCGATCCTGGAGTAGGTCAGCCGGGAAGCCCGTCCGGGAACCGGTCGGCGACGCCGTTCAGTGCGATGCCGTGTTCGAGCAGGGCCTTCGCCGAGCAGAGGGCGATGGTGAACCCCTCGGCGGAGCTGACGGCGTGGGTGGCGAGTTCGTCGCCAGAGCCGGAGAGCCCGGACTCGGTGATCTCGACGAACGTGGCGTTCTCGCCGCGCGGGCTGAAGCGCAGTTCGACCGCCGTCGTTCCGCTGTTGTCCCAGTGGAGCAAGATCAGCTCGTTCTCGACGACGTCGTCGACCTGGACCGCCGCAGTGACGCCGTACAGTTCCCATTCCCAGGTGATCTTCGCGCCGGCCGTCAGTGGGCCGCTGCTCTTGGTGAACCAGAACCGGGTCGTGACGGCGGGGTCGGCGAATGCCTGGAACACCTCGGCCGCGGGGCGGCGGATCAGCATGGCGACCTGCACGATCGGTGCGCGGGTGAGCTGCAGGATGGTCTCGGTCATCGGGATTCCCCTTTCTGGGCAGGAAGAGCTGAGGGTTGCCAGGCCTCGTCCGGCACCGGCGGCAGGGTCTGGCCGGTCTCGAGCAGGGTCTTGAGATCGGAGAGCAGGTGGGACCAGCCACCGCTGATCATCGACAGCAGTTGCCCGTCCGGCTCGCAGTCGTCGTGCGTCACCGTGAGCCGGACCAGTTCGCCGAACGGATCGAGGTCGAAGGTCACCTTCGAACGCCGCTCAGCTCGGAGCGCTGTCAGGACATCGCCCCCGACACGGGCGCCCTCGGCCCACTCGGACGTGAACGCGTGCCACGTGTAGGACAGTCGTCGGCAGGGCTCCGACTCGAGCACGACCTGCTCCGGATCCTCGATCCGGCGACCGTGCTCCTCCCACACCATCGGCGAGCCCGGTCGCCAGTCGGTTTCGAAGGCCGTTCCCCAGTAGCGACGGGTGAACGCCGGATCGGTGAGCGCCTGCCACAGTCGTTCCGGTGAGGTCTTGATGTAGGTCGTGTAGACGAACTCGGTGCTGCCCATCGGCTCACTCTCCAGTGCTGATTTCAGGTCGGCCAGCGCACCGGTCCGCGCCCGGTCGTAGTGCGTCATCCAGCGGTCGGCGACCGCGTTGATCGGGACCGGGTTCAGAAAATGCAGCTTCTCCCGGCCGCGCCACCTGGTGGTCACCAGGTTGGCCTCCGCCAGCACTGCGAGGTGCTTGCTGATCGACTGCCGGGCCAGCTCCAGCCCGTCGCACAGCTCCCGCAGCGTCTGCCCGTTGCGCGCGTTCAGGCGGTCCAACAGCCGGCGGCGGACCGGGTCGGCGAGGGCCTTGAACACCTCGTCCATCGCCACCTCCGACCCCGATAGGCAGCCACTTGGCTGCCTATCGAGAGAATAGGCAGCCGTTTGGCTGCGTGTCAAGGCCGGGCCGCGGGTCAGCGGTGGTCGCGGAAGAAGTCGGCGGTGCGCAGAGCACTCCGCGCCCGCCACCGGTTGATCACACCGGCCAGCCGGACCTTGGCCTGGCCCGCCTCCGAATCGAGCCCGGAGTCCCAGAGGGTACGTTTCTCATCCGGATCCCGGGAGAGGTCGAAGAGCTGACCCTGATCGGAATCGACGAACTCGACATACTTCCAGCGGTCGTCCCGGACCATGGTCATCAGCTCGGTGCCGGTCAAGATCATGTCCCGGGCGTGCTCGGAGAAGACGTACTCGCGACCGGTCCACGGCTCACCCTGCAGCGCCGGCAGCAGGGACTGGGCCTCCATGAAGGTCGGCACCTCGAGTCCGGCCAGTTCCAGCACGGTCGGACCCAGATCCATCATCGCCGTGAGGGCATCGATCCGTTGCCCGGCAGCGATCCGGCCCGGCCCCCAGACGATGGCCGGAACCCGGACGCTCGGGTCGTACATGGTCCACTTCTGGCTGTGTCCATGATCACCGAGGCAGTCGCCGTGGTCGGAGGTGAAGATGATCACGGTGTCGTCGAGCACCCCGCGCGCCTCGAGGGCGTCGATCAGGAAGCCGACCTGTTCGTCGATCTGGGTCACGTTGGCCAGATAGTGCCGGCGCT
Source organism: uncultured Actinomycetota bacterium (assembly GCA_963746025.1). Lineage (GTDB taxonomy): Bacteria > Actinomycetota > Actinomycetes > Propionibacteriales > Propionibacteriaceae > Microlunatus. The sequence goes on along the minus strand of CAVUZU010000002.1, from coordinate 336,375 downwards.
GCCGGCGGGACTGCTCCTCGGTCGGGTCGGCCAGATGCACCACCGAGTCATGATCATTCTCCTGGTGGTGCCGGCGCAGCTCCTGCAACACGTCCGGCTGGTTGGCCAGGTCCTCGTCGTCGCGGATCGGCAGCGGCACGTCGCGATCCCGATAGGCGTCGAGGTGCCGATCGACCGGGTCGTAGGGCGGATGTGGTCCGGGGAACCCGACCTGGAGGAAGAACGGTTCGGTACCGGGATAGGTCTCCAGCCACCAGCGGGCATGGCCGGCGACGAAGTTGTCCGAGTGCAGGTCGTCGGGCAACTCCCACTCGAAGGCGCCGAGCCGCTCCGCGTAGTCGGGCTTCGTCCGGTGCACCAACCGGGTCGGCTTGGTCAGGCCGTGGCTCCACAGCGCCTTGTCCCACTGATCATGGTAGAAGGGCACATTGGGGTGGAACCGATCCTTGTTCTCCACCACCGTGCGCTCGTGGAACCCGAGCGGGGTCTCCCAGGGATGGGTGTGCATCTTGCCGACGTTGACGCAGTGATAGCCGCTGTCGGCCAGCCGCTCGACCCAGGAGTGCCGCCACAGATCTTCGTTGCGCAGCACGCCGAGCGAGTGTGGATAGAGGCCGGTGAACAGGCTGGACCGCGACGGCGAGCAGGACGGCGCGCTCACGTAGGTCCGGGTGAAGGAGGTGCCCTCCCGGACCAGCCGATCCAGGTTCGGCGTGTCGACATGATCATGACCGAGCGCGTTGATCGTGTCGAAGCGCTGCTGGTCGGTGATGATGAAGACGATGTTCGGCCGGCTCACGCCGTCGGCCTCGCTGTCGGTCGTCACGCGATCAATTCCTTTCCGGCTCCGGTTCCGGCGCGGTGCCGTGGTCCTCGGTCAACGAGCTCTGGTAGGTCTCGCGGGCGAGCAGGATGCAGATCAGGCTGATCCCGCAGACGATGGCGAGGTAGATCGCGACCGGCCAGTAGGACTGCAGGAAGACCGCCGCCAGCCCGGCCGCGATGGCCGGCGTCGGCCCGCCGCCGATCAGCGCCGAGGCCTGGTAGGCGACACCGATCCCGGTGTAGCGGGTGTGGGTGCTGAACATCTCGGCGAACAGCGTGCCCTGGATGGCGAACATGCAGCCGGTGCCGACCGCGAGCATGATCACGATGGCCAGCCAGGCCAGCAAGGTGTTGCCCGAGGCGAGGGCCGGGAAGTAGCCGAAGCCGAGCACGCCGCAGACGACGATGCCGAACGCGTACACCGGTCGCCGTCCGATCCGGTCCGACAGCGCACCGATCAGCGGGATCAGCGCGATCTCGACCGCGGCGGCGATCACGAAGCCGGTCAGCATCACCTGTTTGTCCATCCCGAGATGGGCGGTGGCGAAGGCGATGCCGAAGACGTTGATCACGTTGTAGGTGACGGCATCGGCCAGCCGGGCGCCGACGGACAAGATCACGTTCCGCGGGTGGTGCCGGAGCAGGGCGAACAGCGGCATCCGCTGCACCGGCTGGGCGGTCCGGCTGAAGGCCTCGGTCTCCGGCAGCGCGCGCCGGATGTAGATCGCGACCAGCAGGAACAGACCACTGAGCAGGAACGGGATCCGCCAGCCCCAGCTCGTCAGCTGATCTTCGGGCAGGAACTGGACCAGCGCGAAGATCCCGGTGGCGGCGAGCAACCCGGCCGGCGTGCCGAGCTGGTGAATGCTGCCCATCACGCCGCGGCGTCCGCTGGGCGCGTTCTCCAGCGCGACCAGCGCACCGCCGCCGAACTCGCCGCCGATGCCGAGCCCCTGGACCAGCCGCAACACGATCAGCAGCACCGGCGCCCAGACCCCGATGGTGCCGTAGGTCGGCAGCAGACCGATCAGGAACGTGCAGCCGCCCATGATCGCGACGGTCATCAGCAACATCCGGCGACGCCCGAGCCGATCGCCGAAGTGGCCGAAGATCACCGCCCCGACCGGCCGCATCACGAACCCGGCGGCGAAGGCGCCGAACGACTCGATCAGCCCGGTCGTCGGCGACGCGCCGGGGAAGAAGAGGCGCGGGAAGATCAGGCCGGCGGCGATCCCGAACAGGTTGAAGTCATACCACTCCAGGAAGGAGCCGGACACCGCAGCGGTCAGTGCCTTGCGGGTGCGGGCGGCCGGCGAGATCTGTCGGTCGGTGGCGGTGTCGGACATCATCGTCTCCCGTGGACTCTCAGATGAGCGGTAGCCTCTCTCATATGTGCACGAGGTTAGGTGGGTCGGCGACGGCCGTCAAGGTCTGACCGCCGGCCGGCGAGCGGTGCGCCAGACTGTGAGACTCGATCAAGGAGGTGCAAGGGCAGCGTGGTCACGGCGAAGCGACCCGGCGCGACCGACCCGGAACGCCCGGCTCCGGGCGGCACCGCTCTTGACGGCGGAGGCGAGACCGCGCTGATGCTGGCGATCGCCCGGCGCTACTACCGGGAGGATCAGTCCAAGGTGGACATCGCCCGGGATCTCGGGATCAGCCGGTTCCAGGTCGCCCGCCTGCTGCAGGAGGCCCGACGCACTGGCCTGGTCCGGATCGAGATCGGGTCACCGGGTCACGTCGACGAGGACCTGTCCGGCCGGGTCGCCGCACGGCTCGGGCTGGCCCGCGTGGTCGTCGTCGAAGCACACCCGAGCGCGCCGCAATCCACCTTCGACTTCGTCGGCGCGGCATTGGCGACGGAGTTGGAGCGGGTCGTCACCGAGGGGGCGAGCGTCGGCCTGGCCTGGAGCCGGGCCACCCCGGCGATGGTCCGGTCACTGCGCCGGCTGCCGCCCTGCACCGTGGTCCAGCTGTCCGGGGCGATCTATCCGCCGGGTGGCCTGCCCGGATCGGTCGAGGTGACCCGGGAGGTTGCCGCGTCGGCCGGCGGCACCGCTCACATTCTCTATGCGCCGCTCGTCGTGCCCGATCCGGAAACCGCCGACGGGCTCCGCCGCCAGCCCGAGATCGCCGCCGCCCTGGCTCGCGCCGATCACCTCGACGTCGCCGTGTTATCGATCGGCGCCTGGCGCACCGGATCGTCCGCCGTGTACGACCTGCTCGGCACCACCGACCGGGAACGGTTGTCCTCCAGCGGCACCGTCGGTGAGGTGAGCGGGCGCCTCCTCGGGCCGGCCGGCGAGCCGGTGATCACCGAGCTGGACGACCGGGTGATCGGTGCCACCCTTGATCAACTCCGGGCGGCCGATCTCCGGCTGACCACGGCCAGTGGTGCCGAACGCCGGACGGCCACCGTCGCCGCGGTCCGAGCCGGACTGGTCAGCACCCTGATCATCGACGACGCCCTCGCCCAGGCCCTGATCGGCGACGATCCCGAATGATTGTGGTCATTTCGGCCCGCAGACGGAGTCGAACTGACCACGATCCGCACGCCTAGCAGGGCACTAGCGCCGCTTGACGACGACGGTGCCGGCCGCGAGGTCCTGTAGACCGCGCCGATCGACGCCGATGATCAGGGCCGGCAGGGCCAGGCTGACCAGGGCGGCGCGCAGGATCGCTCGGGGCAATCCGAGCCGCTCGCGGTCCAGCCGGATGATCGCGATCCGAGTGATCAACTGACCGAAACTGCCGCCGGCGGCCGCGGACAGGAAGGTCGACTCGACGAAGAAGATGGTGACGATCATGAACCGGCGCCAGTCGTAGCCGGTGAGCACCTCCTGACCGAACACCGCGATGGCGATGATCATGCAGGCGGCCCAGTCCAGACACAGCGCGCCGATCCGCACCGGCCAGCCGGCCAACGACCCGGCGCCCTCGGCGGGCAGCCCGAGCTGTTGTCCCGGGTAGGCCGGCTTGCCGCCGCGAGCGGGTTGTGCGGTCACGACCCGACCGTACCCGAGCCGTGTCAGCCGAAAGTCCTGGCTGTTACATCCGTGAAACAATCACGCAACTGGACGGAAATTCCGGGTGTCTAGCCTCGGTGTGCACCGAGCGAGAACTCACCGGCCCGCTCGTCCAGCCCTGGTCGGTGGCCGGATCCGCCACGTCCCGGCCATGGCCCGACAACTCACCGGAGGACAGATGTTCCAAGGAGCCGACGACCTGTTGGCCTATGTCAAGAATGAGGGCATCGAGATCATCGATGTCCGATTCACCGACCTGCCCGGCATGCAGCAGCATTTCACCGTGCCCGCCGGATCCTTCGGACCGGAGGTGTTCGAGGAGGGCCTGGCCTTCGACGGTTCGTCGATCCGCGGTTTCCAGAAGATCCACGAGTCCGACATGGCCCTGATGCCGGACCCAACCACCGCTTTCGTGGATCCGTTCCGCGCCGCCAAGACGCTGGCGCTGAACTTCTTCGTGCACGACCCGCTGACCAAGGAGCCGTACAGCCGGGATCCGCGCAACATCGCCCGGAAGGCCGAGGCCTACCTCGCGTCGACCGGGATCGGTGACACCGCGTTCTTCGCGCCGGAGGCGGAGTTCTACGTCTTCGACGACGTCCGGTTCGAGACGAAGCAGAACTCCGGCTACTACTCGATCGACTCCGAGGCCGGCGCCTGGAACACCGGCCGGGTCGAGGACGGCGGCAACCGCGGCTACAAGGTCCGGTACAAGGGCGGCTACTTCCCGGTGGCTCCGGTTGATCACTTCTCCGACCTGCGGGACGTGATGACCAAGCACCTGGAGGACTCCGGCCTGATCGTCGAGCGGGCGCACCACGAGGTGGGCACCGCCGGCCAGGCGGAGATCAACTTCCGGTTCGACAAGCTGCTCGTCACGGCGGACAACCTGCTGAAGTTCAAGTACATCATCAAGAACACCGCCTGGGCGGCCGGCAAGACCGCGACGTTCATGCCGAAGCCGATCTTCGGCGACAACGGCTCCGGCATGCACGTGCACTCCTCGATCTGGAACGGCGGCGAGCCGCTGTTCTACGACGAGACCGGGTACGGCGGCCTGTCCGACATCGCCCGCTGGTACATCGGCGGCATCCTCGCCCACGCCCCGGCGCTGCTCGCCTTCACCAACCCGAGCGCGAACTCCTACCACCGGCTGGTGCCGGGCTTCGAGGCTCCGGTCAACCTGGTCTACAGCCAGCGCAACCGGTCCGCCGCGATGCGGATCCCGATCACCGGCTCCAACCCGAAGGCAAAGCGGGTCGAGTTCCGTTGCCCCGACCCGTCGTCCAACCCGTATCTGGCCTTCTCGGCCCTGCTGCTGGCCGGCATCGACGGCATCCAGAACAAGACCGAGCCGCCGGCGCCGATCGACAAGGACCTGTACGAGCTGCCGCCCGAGGAGCATGCCTCCGTCCCGACGGTGCCGACCGACCTGGCCGCCGTGCTGGACGCGCTCGAGGCCGACAGTGACTTCCTGCTGGCCGGGGACGTCTTCACTCCCGACCTGATCGAGACCTGGATCGAGCTGAAGCGCACCGAGATCGACGCCCTCCGGCTCCGCCCCCACCCGCACGAGTTCGAGCTCTACTACGACGTTTAAGTCAGCGGCGGTCTCATACCGCTGAAGATCAGTCGAAACGGCGGCTGACCAGGGAATATGCCTTCGCGGCGTTACTCATGGTCTGCCGCCGTTTTGCGTGCTCCTGTGTACAGGGTGTGTACACAGCTCGACCGTCCAAATGTGAGTTGATCTTGGCGGGTTCCCAACCTGCCACAGGCGTCGATTCTCGCCGGGTGTAGTGATTGCGCTGCCGCCCGGCCGACTGGCTGCATCTACGCTTGCCGTTAGCAGGGCACGTGCGCGTCCTGGTCGTGAAGGAGATGGCTCGAAGGAATGTCAGAGGCTGAGGATCGACGAGTTCGGGCGCAGGATCGATCGAGTGCTGCGGGACAGGTTCTTGAGGAGTTGGATCTGATCTCCCGGTGGAACGTTTACGGCGACACTTTCATCGTGGGTTCGGTTGCTCTCGACCTGGTGGTGCGTCCAGACATCGACCTGGAGATCTTCTCCGACACGGCCTCGGCCCGGGATGGCTTCACCATCATGAGAGACCTTGCGGATCTGCCCAAGATCCGGGGAGTCGGCTTCAACAACGATCGCCATGCCCCCGCGGCTGGCCTCTATTGGAAGCTCAAGTACGAACTGACGGCGGACCAGGTGTGGACTGTTGACATGTGGCTGTTCGACCGCCCCAGGCTGCCACGTTCGGCCACTGCCAATGTCGAGCCGCTGCGGCGCGCGCTCACCGATGAGACGCGCGACACGATTCTTGCTATCAAAGAAGAAGCTGCCGCCTGCAGTTCCCGTGCGCACGGCCACTGGCTCTATAGAGCCGTACTGAACGAGGGTGTTCGAACGTATGCCGAGTACACGGCCTGGATTGGTGATCAGGATGTGTGGGAGCGCACCAGCTGGCAGTCAAACCCTCCGAAGGACCAGGGTCGGTCCTGACCCTGTCGCCACACCTGCCCCGTCCCCTCGTAGGCGCCCGTTTTTGGCTGGAACGGAGCGTGTCAAGGGTAAGAGCAGCCGCGTTCTGTCCCGGCTCATCTGGGCACGGTCGCCTGGCCTTCACGGATCACTGCGAGCCGGGACAGAACGCGGCTGCGGCCCTTGACACGTGGAGTGGAGGCCAAACACTGGTCCTACGAGGGGACGGGGCACCGCGACGTAAAGACCGATCGCAACACGGCTTGGACACTTCATCGGCGGGAGGCGCGGACGCGGGAGCGAAGCGGGAGCGGGAGCGCCCCGCCGCCCGGCCCGGAGGGCCGGGCCTTGATCTAAGAGAGGTCAATTCGACAGCCCGCCGGGCTCTCGACCAGGCGGTAGGAGCATACGACCGGTCGTGCACACCTTGACTTGTCATGATGTGCTGATATCGTGGTGACCATGGCGATCACAGTGAACCGCACGCAGGCCGATGAACTGGCCGACGTTGAGCGCGCACTCCGGGCAGCTCGCAAGGAGCTGCAGAACTGGGCCGCCCACTGCGATCGGATGCTGGCCAACCCTGACGATGCGCCCGCGATCGCGATGCAAGCGCGCAGGTCGGCACGGATCGTCGAGGCTCACCTTGACGAAGCTCACGTGCACACGATCGCGTCCCGGATGTACCGGGACGATGCCGAGCTGATCAGTGGAGATCGGTAACGAACCGCAAGACATTGTCGGCGGTGGGTGTGATCACTCGCGATGCTTCGACGGGTCCGTCCTTGGTGCAGAACACCCGAACGATGTCCCATACCGGACCGGGCTGGACCTGTTGCAGCATCCGCCGCTCCTCCCCGGTCGGCATCCGCGCCCAGGCATCCTCGATGACCTGGGTAACACGGTGCCCTGCATCGTAGAGTTCAGCGATCGTGCCACCGACGTACGGCTGAGCTTCCGGCTTCTCCAAGTGTGTGCCCTTGGCGATCGACAGCGGAATCGTTGAACGCTGGATCTGCTCCGGCTTCCCGTCAACGATCTTGAGCATGAGCCGGCGAAGGACCGGCACACCCTCTTTGATCTTGAGGTACTCGGCATCGCGCGGGTTTGCCTTGTCACGCCGATAGTCAGGATCAATCTCCAGCTTGTCCCAGGTTGTGTCGTGCTCTTCAACGAACGCTGAGGTCTGCGGCCGCTCCCCGCCCTTGTCCAGTACGTCCAAGGCCTCCTGGTAGCGACTGGTATCCATGCGGCGTCGACGCGGCTGATCGGCTACCCGGGTGGCCGCCCCGTGCCGCTTCACCACCAGGCCGTCACGGACCAGCTCGGCCATGCCATCACGAATCACCGTTCGGCTGATTCCGAGACTGCGCTCCATCTCTGCCTCGGAAGGCAACGCATCGCCGGGCTTCAACTCTCCGGTCTCGATGGCGTGCTGAAGCCGGTCAGCGATCTGACGATAGAGGGGCACGGACCCGACGCGGTCGATGTCGCGGGATACAAGTCGGAAGCTCATACACCCAGCATATCGGGTCGTCAATCGAACGTCCTGACCTATTGACATGTCCTCGTCAACATGTCATGATGAGTACTCAAGTACTCGTAGCACTATTCGAAGGGACTCGAAATGACTGAGCTGGCGATTGACAGCAAGCGGCAGGACATGCGGGCGACGGGCAACGTGTCGTCGGTGATGGAGTGGGTGGAGGTTGGCGGCAAGCGGAAGCAGTCGGACGAGCAGATGATCGACCCCAACACGGGAATGAAGCAGTTCACCGTTGAGGTGCTGTATCAGTCCTCGGCGTTCGGGAAGGCGATCACCGTGACCGCTGCGGTTCAGATCGGCGCGACTGAGGCGCCGAAGCTGGAGCCGTTCTCCCGCGTCGAGTTCGTTGATCTTGTCTGCTCGGTCTTCATGACGCAGGGCTCGATGCGCGAGTCGTGGCGGGCTGAGCGGCTGGCCGACGGCAAGGCGGCTCCCGCTGCCAAGCCTCAGGGTCAGGCCGCGTAATGGAGCCGGTCAGCTTGCGGGTGCCGTTGGCGGCTCCGTTGACGGCTTCGTGTGTGACGTATCCGGAGGCGCCGCCGATCTTGTCGGTGTGGTGCTCGCGGTTCTTCCTGACCTTCATCTCGGGCACTCGGACGGTGACGCCGTTGGATGTGCAGGCGGTTCGTGATCTTGCTCGGGTGATGCGTGAGTACGCCGATGGGCTGGCCGACCACATGGAACGGCAGGACGACAAGCTGATCAAGATTGGAGGGCGGTCGCGGTGAAGGTTCGTATCCGGCTGACCGGCACTGATCGACTCGAACTCGATCAGGTCGAGTGGGCGATCCGGGAGGTCCTGAACGTCCGGGCACCGGCCGATGACTACTGGAACGAGATCCCAAGCCAGAGCTTGGGTGACCCGACGCTGCGGGTGTATCTCGAAGCAACCGGGCCGCGTCCGTCGGCTGTGGAAGGGAAGTGATCATGATGGGCAGGAGTGAGCTGAACCCGTACCTGTCACTGAGTGTGTCGGTCAAGGATGGAACGCACTACCGGCCGACTGTGCAGGAGTCGCGATTCTCTGAGGTGCTTGCAGCCTTGGAGATCGGCGACCGGAACCACGTCTACGTGGCGTTCGACAGTGTCGCCGCGATCGATCGGATGATCGAGGAGCTACGCGACCTGCGGAGCCAGGCCGGCGCCTTCGTGGATGCCAACCAAGATCAGCAGTCGCTGATCGGCCTCGCGGAAGCGAGGGCATCATGAGCCGCAGGAACGAGACCGTGCAGGTGCGGAAGAAGTCCTTCCACGTCCCGGTCTGGCTACAGGTCATCGCGTTCATCTTCGGCGGGCTGGGTCGGCTGATCTGGCTGGTGTGCTCAACGCCGATCTTCGGAGTGCCGGTTCTGGTCTTCGCCGGGCTGGTCGCGATCGGGCTGCGGTGGGACGTGAACACGATGATGATCACCGGCATCAGTCTGATCATCGGATCGGTGGTCGGCGGATTCGTGTGGCACCACAAGGCAGGCGAGTCGTTCTCCCGCTGGGTGTCCGGCCCGGCCCGGGGCCAGTGGCGTCGGCTCACGGTGTATCGGCGTTGGTGGCAGCCCGCCATGGCTGAAGCCAAGTTGTCCCGAGGCACCGCCGACCGCGAAGTCCTGGCCAAGCTCGGCCGGGTCCACTCGACCCGCTACACCGACCGCGTCCGGGTCAAGGTCCTCCGGGGCCAGAAGATGAGCGACTGGGCCACCGAAGCAACCCGGCTGGCCCAGGCCTTCGACGTCGAACACGTCCGGGTCGTGACGGTCTGGAAATCGCAGTCCAAGCGGAAGCGGAACGCGGGCAAGCTGGCAGACCGGCACCGGCAACTGATCGACCTGATCGCGCTGCGCCGTGATCCGCTCCGGGAGGGCGTGGCCTCGATCGATCACCCGATCGATGACGAGTTGAACCTGGCCGACCACGTTGACCTGGCCGCGTTGCCGACCGGCTGGACCGAAGATCACACGCTGTACCGGCTGCCCCTGCTCGGCAATCACACCCTCAATGTCGGGTGCACCGGGGCCGGTAAAGGCTCGTTCATCTGGAACGTGGGCAAGGCACTCGGTCCGGCTGTCCGGTCCGGTCGGGTGCGGCTGCTGGGGATCGATCCGAAGCTGATCGAACTCCCGTTCGGCGCCGACATGTTCCACGAGCTCGTCACCGGGGATGTGGTGGACGAGACCGAGGAACCCGACGCGGCCAAGGCCAACGAGGCCGTGTTGATCAACTTCGCCGAGGCGCTGGAACGGTGGGCACGGATGATGTCGGACCGGCTCAGGGCGATGAAAGGAAAGTCCCGGCTCCACATCCCGACGCCGGCCGAGCCGCTGTATGTGATCTTCATCGATGAGATGGCGGCGCTGACCTGCTACATCACCGACCGCAAGATCAAAGACCGCATCGCGAGCGTCCTGGCCCGCATCCTCACCCAGGGCCGGGCGCCGGGGTTCATCGTGATCGGCTGCACCCAAGACCCCCGCAAGGAAGCGGTCCCACAGCGTGGCCTGTTCACCGTCCGGCTCGGAATGCGACTCAACGAAGCCGCCGACACCGAAATGACCCTGGGCAAAGACGCCATCGAACGCGGCGCACTCTGCCACGAGATCGACCGGAACATGCCCGGCACCTCGTATGCCCTGGTCGACGGCACCCCCGAAGCCGTGCGCCTCCGCTTCCCCTGGATCTCCGATGACGACATCCGCGAGATGGCCCAGTTCTACCGGGCCAATCCGTCCAACCCGTACCTCGAACTCGTCGCCTGATCATGCGGAGCTCCACACCAATGTCAAAGCGCAATCAGTGTGCAGCTCGCGATGAAACCCGCAAAGGAGGCAGGCCCATGATCGACAACAACGCAGTGCAGCTCATGCTGCCGCTCATCCACACGCTGGCAGTGGATCAGCGGGCCGACCTGGCCGACCTGGCATCCGGCCTGTGGGCATACCGCGCGTCCTGCCGCGACGATCGCCCGGACGACTGGCACCCCGACCCTGATATCCCTGGCAGTGCCGCTGCGGCTGCCCGGGCGGTCCGAGTGTGCCATGGGTGCCCGGTGGCCCGTGCGTGCCTTGCTGCCGCTCTGGTGGCCGATGAGCAAGGGATCTGGGGCGGCACCACCGCCGATCAACGGACCGACCTGCTGCAGCTGCTCGGCACCGGGGTCAACGTCGAAGCCGTCTTGTCGATCGCGACCGATCGACCGCGGACGGCGGCGGCATGACCACCCCAACAGCGGTAACCAGTGACACTAGGTACGTTGCCAACTTATCTAGTACCACTAGGTACCGGGCAGCTACCGAGTTCGCCGACCGGGTCACGGCCCGTCAGGAACGCGACCAGCAACCCGTCACGCCCGAAGCGTTGGCCGATCTCGCCGTCTCCTACGGCGTCTGCATCCGCCCGGTGCTGCAACGACTGATCGATACCCAGACCGGTGAGAGCCGGATCGTTCCGATCCCGTGCGGCACGACCCGCGCCGACCGCTGCCAGCCCTGTGCCGACCGCAACCGCAAACTCCGCATGACCCAATGCCGCGAGGGCTGGCACCTCGACACCGAACCCGAAACCGACGACCCCGACCAGCTCGGCGACGACGACCAGGACGACGACCAGGGCGACGAGTCCGACGACGATGATGATCAAGGTCGCCGGATCCGGTCCACCCGCCGCCGCCAAGACGTGCCCGACCTGCCCCAAGCTGACCGGCGCGACGGCACCGTCGCCAAACAGATCACCTCGCCCAACGGCACCAGCTACCGGCCGTCGATGTTCTTCACCGTCACCCTCGACTCCTACGGCCCCGTCCACACCGAACACGGCCGCTGCCGCTGCGGACACCCCCACCCGGCCGGATCGCCGATCATCGGCACCCCGCTGTTCCCACACCGCTACGACTACCGCCGCGCCGCGCTGGACGTGCTCCACTTCGGCAAGCTCGCCGACAGGCTCTGGAAGAACCTCCGCCGCGTCGCCGGCTACGAGATGCAGTACTTCGCCACGGTCGAGCCGCAACGCCGCGCCGCTCCGCACCTCCACGTCGCCACCCGAGGCGCCATGACCGCCGGACTCCTGCACCAGCTCGTCGCCGCGACCTACCACCAACTGTGGTGGCCAGCACACGACAAACCCGTCTACACGGACCCAACACGGATGCCGCGCTGGCATGCCGACCTTCGAGATGCCCGTGATGGGCAGCGCATCGGCCGGTTCATCGATCCCATCACCCGCCGCCCGCTGCCCACCTGGGAGCAGGCCCTCGACGCCCTAGATGTCGAGCCCGCGGCCCGACCGGCCCACGTACTCAAGTTCGGCCCGCAAGTCGATCACAAGTGGCTCATTGCCGGAAGTGACCGGACCGAACGGGTGATCGGCTACCTGTGCAAATACCTGACCAAGTCCATCACTGACACCCTTGCCGGTGGCGATGATGATCATGACATCTTGGCACGAGCTCGTACTCACCACCTGGACCGGCTCCATGCCCAGGTCCGCAGCCTGCCCTGCTCCCCCGAGTGCGCGAACTGGCTCCGCTACGGCATCAATCCCAAGGCGGTGCACGGCAAGATCATTCCAGGCCAGTGCAGCCGGAAGGCCCACCGTCGGGAAAACCTCGGCTACGGCGGGCGCCGCGTCCTCGTCTCCCGACGCTGGACCGGCAAGACCCTGACCGAGCACAAGGCGGACCGGGCCGACGTGGTGCGCCAGACCCTGGCCGCTGCCGGAATCGAGATGCCCGACCAGGACGAGTATTCGGCAACCGTCACCGGCGACAACGGCGAACCCCGCTACCGGTGGGAAGTCGTCACCCTCGACGACCCTGACCGTCCCACCTATGCCGACGTGATCGGCCCGGCCGTCAACCAGGCGCACGAGTGGCGCACCCAGTACGACCAGGCCAAACGCGCCGGACCCGTCAGTAATTCGGCAACCGCAGCGTGACCCTCTCCAAGGAAGGAAAGATGATCATGAAACCGACCAAACCTGAACCGCTGTGGACTCCCGACGACACAGCCGAGTATCTGGGTGTGCCGGTGGCGACGCTCTACCGGTGGCGCTACCTGCGGACTGGCCCGGTGGCGTTCCGCGTTGGCAGGCATCTTCGGTACGACCCTGCGGCGGTCCGAAAGTGGCTCCTGGACGCGGCGGCATAAGGACGATGGCCAGTATCGAGCGCCGCACTCGAACAGATAGCCAGGGCAAGGAAGTCACGCGTTACCTGGTGCGCTGGCGCAGTCCGGATGGGCGAGACCACGCGCCCGGATTCGATCGGCTGCGCGATGCAAAGATCCACAAGGCCAACGTGGAAGCTGATCTTGTTCGCGGCGAGTACATCGATCCGGATGCGGGCAAGGAAACCTTTGAGGCGTACGCATTGACCTGGCTCGAGGCGCAAACCTTCGAGCCACTGACAGCTGAGCAGGTCCGGGATCGGCTGAAGCTCCATGTCTTTCCGGTGCTGGGTCAGAAGGAGCTGCGCCGGATCAAGCCGTCAACGATTCAGTCCTGGATCCGTGGGCTCGGCCCGCTGGCAGAGACCTACAAGGGCATGATCTTCACGAACCTCAGCACCGTATTCAACGCGGCGGTCGATGACGAGCTGATCAAGAAAAACCCCTGTAAGGCTCCCTCAGTATCTCGGCCACGCGGCAAGTACCCGAAGATCATTCCCTGGCTGCGCGAGCAGGTGCATGCTGTCCGGTCTGCACTGCCCGAGCGCTATCGAATCGTCGCGACCCTGGGTGCCGGTCTCGGTCTACGCCAGGGCGAAATCTTCGGCTTGTCCCCCGCCGATGTCGATTTCCTCCGTGGCAAGGTCGAGGTCCGGCGACAGGTGAAGCTGTTCCGGAACAACCGGCAGGTGTTCGCGCTGCCCAAGGGTGGCAAGACTCGCACCGTGCCGTTACCCGAATCCGTCAAAGATGATCTTGCTGCCCACCTGGCTTCGTTCCCAGCTCGTGCGGTAACGCTGCCCTGGCGGGAACCGTCCGGCGATCCGGTCACCGTTGACCTGGTCGTCACCAATCGCGAGTCCAAGGCGATGAATCGGAACTACTTCAATCCGTTCATCTGGCACAAGGCCCTGGTGGCGGCTGAGGTCGAGGTCAAGCGGGCCAACGGGTGCCACGCGCTGAGGCACTTCTACGCGAGCACGCTGCTCGATGCGGGCGAAACGATCAAGGCCCTGAGCGAATACCTTGGGCACGCCGATCCGGGGTTCACCCTTCGGACCTACACACATCTGATGCCGTCCAGCCACGAGCGGACTCGGAACGCGATTGATGCGGTGCTCGGTGTACTGGATGTGTACACGGGCGACCCAGAGGCAGCGAAACCCCTAGTCAAAGGCTCATAGCGTTCAGACCTACGACGTGTAAGACGGCGGTGGTCTCGCACCGCTAAGAATCAGTCGAAACGGCGGCTGACCAGGAAACACGCCTTCGCGGTGTTACTCATGGTCGGCCGCCGTTTTGCGCGTTCCGGTGCAGCCTTCGTCCAGGAATTCGGCTGACGGCTGTCGGCTCGGCCGATACGATCGGCCCCGTGCCACCTTACTGAGGCTTGAGAATCAAGGTCTACACGCTGTCGGCGCTTGGCGAGGCCCTCCCGCTGTTCGGGATCTACGCGCTGATCTTCGCCGACAGTGGATTGTCGGCCGCGCAGATCTCATCCTTGTTGTTCATCTGGTCGGCCGTTGCCTTTGCGCTTGAGGTGCCTTCCGGTGCCCTGGCCGACCGGGTCTCGCGGCGGCGGCTGTTGATCATCGCGGCCTTGATCCGAGCGGTCGGATGCGCGTTGTTGGTCACGGTTCCGACGTATTCGATCTTCGCGATCGGCTTCGTGTTGTGGGGTGTCTCGAGCGCGCTGCGATCGGGCACCTTCCAGGCGCTGGTGTACGACGCGTTGGCCGCGACCGGCAGTGAGCGGTCGTACGGCCGGTTGATCGGGACCGCGGGGACGATCGGGCCGCTGGCCAATGTCGGTGCGACCCTCGCTGCCGCTCCCCTGCTGGCGCTGGGCGGGTACCCGCTGGTCGGCTGGGTCAGCGCAGCAGTCTGCTTGGCCATGGCCGTGGTCTCCTGGACGCTTCCGGAGCGGCCGCGGATCCAGCCCGTCGACGGCGGTGTCCGCGGCTACCTGCGCACGCTGCGGGACGGGCTGGTGGAGGCACGGCGGAATCGGGCCGTGTACGCCGTGTTGATCGTGCTGGTGGGCCTGAACCTCGGTGCCATCGACGAATACGTGCCGCTGCTGCTGCGGGAGCAGGGCGTCCCGACCGTGTTCATCCCGATCTTGTTGGCCGCACAGGGTGTCATGATCGCGGCGGCGAGCTGGGCTGCCGGGCGCTGGTCGACGACCCGACCGCTGGTCCCGGCAGTCGCGCTGATCGTCGGCGCGGTGGCTCTGGCCGGCGGCGCGCTGATCATGCATCCGGTCGGATTCGTCGGCTTGGCCGCGGCCCTGACCGCGACCACCTATGTCACGGTGTGTGCGCAGATCCGGCTGCAGCACGCGATCACCGGCCAAGCCCGGGCCACGGTGACCTCGGCTGCCGGGCTCGGCAGGGAGTGCGCGGCCTTGATCACCTACGGATTGATCGCCGGCCTGTCGGTCGGGCTTCCGATCACCGCCGCCGTGGCCGCGATGGCGATCCCGATGCTGCTGCTCGGGGTGGCCCTGCCCGGCCTGCTCGGCAGGAGCAATCCTGACGCTCCCTGAACACGCCAGGAGTGGGCTCACGGCGCAGTGCAACTCAGGATCGGTCCACGTCATTGGAGCCACGCTGACGGCTGACTAGGATCTGCGTTCATGCCCGTGCTGCGTCCGTTGGTCACCGAGGACCTGGATCGGCTGATGATCGTGCAGCGGGCCGGGGCCGTCGCCGGGTTGGGGCACATCTTCCCGCAGGAGACACATCCGTTTCCCGTGGACACCGTCAGAGCCCGCTGGGAGACGGCGATCGCTGATCCCGGCATCGACTGCTTCGCGATCATGGCCGCCGGTGCGCTGGCCGGCTTCGCCGCCACCCGGTCGGACGAACTGCTCCATTTCGGGACCGCGGTCGACACGTGGGGCTCGGGGCTGGCCGGTCAGGCGCATGCGGAGTTGATCGATCATCTGATCACGACGGGGTGGGATGCCGCCTGGCTGCGGGTGTTCGAGGAGAACCGTCGCGCCGTCCGGTTCTACGAGAAGCACGGCTGGCACCGGACCGAAATCACCTCCCGAACGACCTTCCCCCCGCACCCCCTGCTCCGCCGCTACGAACTCTCCCTCACCACAAACGCGACCTATCGCTTCAAACGCGACCATTCAAACGGTCGCGGATGAGGCGAACGGTCGCGTTTGTGATCGAGAGGGAAGGGCGAGGGCGGCGATGCCGATGCAGGCGGCGGCCATCACGGCGGTCAGGATCAGCCAGCCGGCCGGGCCGAGAATGATCACCATCGGCAGGGCCACTGCGGGGCCGACGATCCGGGCGGCGCTGGTCGACATCGAGAAGGCGGCCTGGTAGCGACCCTCGGCCCCGGCGGGTACGTGATCAAGAGCGACCCGCCAGGTGGCGATGCCGCCGCAGACCTCGCCGATGGTCAGGGCGATGATGCCGGCCAGCACCAGGACGACGGCGGCGAGCGGAGACCGTACCGCTCCGGAGATCGCCAGCAGACTGCCGGCCATGCCCAATCCGGCGGCTGCGATGATCGCGGTCCGGACGGTCGCCCGGGCGGTCCTGACCCGAGCCGCGTACGGACGCTGGCCGAGGGTCACCAGCACCGTGTTCAGCGCCAGGGCCAAACCGGACAGCCAGATCGGCGCGGCCGTGTGCTCCAGCACCCAGACCGGAATGATCACCGACAGCACCGGCATGGTCAGCTGGATCAGGGCCGCGAACCCGGTCGCCGCGGCGAACCGTCGATCGCGCAGCGCGATCAGGGCACCGGCCAGTCCGGTCCGCGGGGCCGGGCCGGCCGACCGGTGCAGGGCCAGGGCACCGACAGCGGTCAGCACCATGACGCCGGCGCCGATCCCGTACGCGATCCGGGCGGTCGGGCCGAGGCCGGTGGCGGCGAGGATCGCCCCGAGCACGGTGCCGATACCGATCCCGGCGTTGAGCAGCAGGTTCATGGTGGCGCGGATGGCGAGCCGGTTCTCGGCCGTCGCGCCGTCGACCGCGAGCGCCTGCCGGGCCGCGGCCGAGGTGGACTGGGCGATGCCGAAGGCGACGGCGGCCGCGGCGAACCCGGCGGCGGAATCGGTCACGGCGTAGCCGGCCACCGCGACGGCCGCGACCGCGGCGAACAAGGCTGCGGCCCGGCTCAGCCCGAACCGGTCGGCCAGATTGCCGAGCGGCACCGCGAGGAGCAGCGACGCCGCGGCACCGAGCGCCAGGATCAAGCCGATCAAGGATGGCTCCAGGCCGAGCTCCAGGGTGACCTGCAGGACGATCGTCGACAGCACGACCCCCTCGACGGCGGCCGTTCCGAACTGCAAGGCGCCGACCAGGCGGCGATCCGAACCGATTCTCATACCGACCATCCTCGGCGCGGATGATCAATCAGTCCAACAGATGTTGATGCTATGTACTATCATCAGAACTGATGGAAGTGCATCAGCTCAGGTACGCGCTCGCGGTCGCCGACGAACGCTCGTTCACCGCCGCCGCGAACGTGCTGCACGTCAGCCAGTCCGGCGTCAGTGCGCAGATCGCCCTGCTCGAACGGGAGTTGGGGCTGACCCTGTTCGACCGGTCGTCCCGCGGGATCCGGATCACCCCGGCCGGCGAGCCGGTGCTGGAGCAGTTGCGCCGGGCTCTCACCGAAGTCGACCGGGTCCACACGGTGGCCGACGACCTGCTCGGGCTGGTCCGCGGCTCGGTCAGCGTCGGCGCCGTCGCCGGGCTCGGCTGGCCGGCCTTCCTCGACGCGCTGCAGCACATCCACCAGACCCATCCCGGCCTCGAGCTGTCCCTCCGCGAAGGCCGGTCGCTCCAGCTCCAGGAGGACGTCGCGGCCGGCCGGCTGGACCTCGCGGTCGCCTCCTGGGTCGACGAGCCGCGGGCCGGGCTCGGGTCGTGGGTCGCGCTCGAGGAACGGGTCATCGCGGCGGTCGGCCCGGATCATCCGTGGGCCGATCGCCAGCGGATCAAGCCGGCCGAGTTGCTCGAGCAACCGATCGTCGGCCTCGCTCCCGGCACCGGGATGCGGACGTCCTACGACTCGATGATGCGGGCCGAGGGGTTGCCTGCGCCGGTCACCTGGGAGGTCACCCTGCCGACCACCGCCCGAGCTCTCGCCGCCCGCAGCCTCGGCGTCGCCGTGCTGACCAGTTCCCGCGCCGACCTGCCGACCGACCTGATCCGACTGGAGATCACCTCGGCCCACGCCAGATCCCGGCTGGGTGTCGTCTGGCGCACCCGACCGTCCCCCTCGGCCGGCGCCCGCGCGACCCTCACCGCGCTCCGCGAGCACCTCGCCGCTTCGACCGACTGAGTCTCCTCCGCCCCCGAACGAGAGTCGATCATGAACCCACCAGCCGTACGGCTGCCGATGCCCAACGGACCAAGATCACGGATCGTCGGTGTCTTCGCGCATCCCGACGACGAGGTCTATTTCGCCGGCGCGACCCTAGCCTCCTATGCCGCCGCCGGCTGTGACGTCCGGCTCGCCACCCTGACCGGTGGCGAGGTGTTCGGTCCGGTACGGCTGCAGCAGTACGCCGAAGCCGCCGCGATTCTGGGTGCGTCGGACTCACAGCAACTGCTGCCAGGGATCTGGCACGACCTCGGACCCATGGAGGCGGCCGGTTCACCGGCTGCCGCACTCCTCGCTGACGTGGTCGCCGTGATCAAGGACTTCGTGGCGGAGGTCCGCCCGGATGTCCTGATCACCACCGATGCCGACGGTGTGACGAGACATCCTGATCATGTCCGCGTGCACGAGGCCGTCCTGGCCGCACGGGGCTCTACCCCGGTGGTCCTCGCCGGCTGCGTGCGCGCGGCGGACGTCGATGCCGCGACTCGCAGGCTGGCCGCGCTCGCACCCGAGGTCAGGATCGGCTCCGGCGGGATCCGCGGAGTCCGGGGCGATGACCTCCTCGAACTCGATCCACCCTTACCCGCAAGGGAATCCCGGGTGGCGGCGCTCGACATCTACCATCCGGGACTCGGGTCCCGGACGCTGCGGGATCTCGTGGATCGGGGCACCGGCGTGGGCGACGGCATCCTGCTGCGGGCGATCGCCGAGGCGGCCGGGCATCGCGAGTACTTCCGCGAGCTCTGAACGGGTGCGATCAGACGGTCGGGAGTCCGCAGGAGTCGATGATCTTGATGGCCGACTCGGCGGGAGTGAGCGACGCAGTGTCGAGGTGGAGGCTTTCCACACCGGGAATGACGGCGCCGAGATCCTCTTTCGCCCAGGCGGCGCGCAGTCCGTCGACACTGGCCAGCTTGTCCAGCTCGCGCCGCTGCGGCGCAGTCACCCTGTCTTCCATGATCGCCCGGTCACAGCTGAGCCGCACCGGGTGGATCCGACCGCCGTGTCCGCGGACGAGCTCGAAGCGACGGCGGATGAGGCCCTCCGACACCGGACTTCCGGCGTAGACAGCGGTGTAGATCACACTCGTGTCCGATCGGGCGGCTTCGGTCAACATGCCTTCCCGGATGGCATGCACCTGTCGCCAGAACGGCTCGGTCCCGAAGTCGAAGACCGGCTTGACGCAGTCGATGCTCAGGTGGTTGTGGAACAGCCGGAAGCCGGTCCGGCGGGCCAGCTCGGTCGCGATGGTCAGCTTGCCGACGGCCGGCGGCCCGTACAGGTAGACCAGATCCATCGGCCGATCGTAGCCGCTGGAAATCAAGCAGACAGCGACTTTTCCACGGCCTAGGATTCCGCGATGGCCCGAACGGTGTTGACCCCGCGCGCTGAGGATTTCCCGCGCTGGTACCAGGACGTGATCGCCAAGGCCGAACTCGCCGACAACGGGCCGGTTCGCGGAACGATGGTGATCCGACCGTGGGGCTATGCGATCTGGGAACGGATGCAGGCCGGCATGGACGCCCGGATCAAGGCCGCCGGCGCGCAGAACGCCTACTTCCCGTTGTTCATCCCGGAGTCCTACCTGAGCCGGGAAGCCGATCATGTCGAGGGCTTCTCCCCCGAGCTGGCCGTCGTCACCCATGCCGGCGGGAAGCAGCTCGAGGAACCGATCGTGGTCCGGCCGACCAGCGAGACGATGGTCGGCGAGTTCATGGCGAAATGGATCAACTCGCACCGGGACCTGCCGCTGCTGCTGAACCAGTGGGCCAACGTCGTCCGTTGGGAGCTGCGGCCGAGGCTGTTCCTGCGCACCAGCGAATTCCTCTGGCAGGAAGGACATACGGCCCACGCCAGCGAACAGGATGCGGCCGACTACGCGCAGCGAATCCTGCACGACGTGTACGCCGACTTCATGCGCACCGAGCTCGCGATCCCGATCGTCGCCGGTCGGAAGACCAGGCGGGAGCGGTTCGCCGGGGCGACGAACACGATGACCCTCGAAGGCATGGTGGGCGATGGTAAGGCGCTGCAACTGGGCACCAGCCACGAGCTCGGCCAGAATTTCGCCCGCGCCTTCGACATCAGCTACACCGACGCGGAGCAACGCAGCACGCTCGCCTGGACGACCTCCTGGGGCTCGTCCACCCGGATGCTCGGCGGCCTGATCATGTGTCATGGCGATGATCACGGGCTGCGCGTCCCGCCGCGGGTGGCGCCGACCCAGGTGATCGTGACTGTCGTCAAGGACGATGATCGGGAGTCCGGTCAGGCCTCTCCGCGTGCCGTCGCGGACCGGCTGAGGTCGGAGTTGATCACCGCCGGCCTTCGTGCCGATCACGACGTCCGGACCGATCTCCCGTTCGGCCGTCGGGCCGTCGATCACGAGCTCAAGGGCGTACCGGTTCGGATCGAAGTCGGGCCTCGTGATCTTGCCGACGGCCGGGTGACCCTGGTCCGCCGGATCCGCCGCACCAAGGAGCCGCAGTCCCTGGGCACGGTTGTCGACGCGGCCGCGGCGGCTCTGGTCGATGATCAAGTCCAGCTGTACGCCGACGCCGAGCGGCTACGGGAAGCGCGCACGGTCAAGGTGACCACGATCCCGGAGGCGATCGAAGCGGCACAGGGCGGCTGGGCCCGCATCCCCTGGCGCACTGTCGGCGAGGCCGGCGAAACCGAGCTTGCGGCCCAGGGCGTCACGGTACGCTGCTTGGTCCATCCCGACGGCCGAGTGCCTGACACCGACGATTCGGCCGCCGAACCCGACCTTGTCGCGATCGTCGCCCGCGCCTACTGACCGCAACCCACACTTATGACCATCAGGCCTAACATAGGCGTGGTGGAGTTCACTTATGTTAGAAGCCCTCAACCCTGAGGAAGGGCTCGGCGATGACGGGTTCAGATTCATCCGTGGCGGTGACCTGGGAGACGTTGCTCTGGGAAAGCAAGCCCAGTGCGGCTCCAATCAGCCGCACCCGGCGCGCTGCCATGCGTCCGACCTACCAGGCGGCGATCCCAGCAACTATGGCCTCACTCAACGTCACGGTCGACCCGGTCGCTCTGGCAACGGCCGACGACGCTCGGGCGGAGATCTCGCGATTCGACGCCGAGCTCTCTACGATCCTGCCGGGGACCGAGATCGCTCCCTTGGCTGCCGTGCTGCTGCGCACCGAGTCGGCCTCCTCGTCGCAGATCGAGAACATCACTGCGGGAGCCAAAGCCCTTGCGCTGGCCGAGCTCGGCGTTGCGAAGCATGGAAGCAACGCCAAACTTGTCGCCGGCAACGTCGATGCCATGAATCGCGCGATCGAGTTCGCAGATGGGATCACTCCCGCGGCGATCCTCACGATCCATGAGGCGTTGATGCGGGGGCAGGAGTATGCGGATCCTGGGAGGTACCGCAGCGAGCAGGTGTGGATCGGTGGCTCCAACGCCTCGCCTCACGCGGCTGCCTTCGTTCCGCCGCACCATTCTCGGGTCGAGGCAGCAATCGATGACCTGTGCGCGTTCGTCGAGCGAACCGACGTTCCGCTCCTGGCTCAGGCCGCAATAGCGCATGCGCAGTTCGAGACGATTCACCCGTTCATTGACGGAAACGGCCGCACCGGACGTGCCCTGGTGCACGCCATGCTCAAGCACGGTGGCGCCACGACGCGATCGACCGTGCCTGTGTCTGCGGGCCTTCTCGTCGACACCGCCTCGTACTTCGATGCCCTCACCGACTACCGCAACGGAGACCCCAGCCCGATCGTCGCCCGGTTCGCCGAAGCCGCGTTCGCCGCAATCGGCAACGGGCGACAACTCGCCACGGACCTGCTCGCCGTCTACGCACGTTGGTCAGAGGCCGTCACTGCTCGCCGCACCGCATCGGTGTGGCGGGTTCTGCCGGTGCTGCTGAGCCACCCTGCCATCACCTCTGCCCTGGTTCAGGAGATGACCGGACTCTCGCAGCCCGCTGCCGACAACGTCATCGGCCAACTCTGCGACGCGGGCATCCTCACCAAGGCCGCTGGTGTGCAGCGCTACGTCGTCTGGGTCGCCGTGGACGCCACTAGGGCCCTCGACGATTTCGCCGACCGCGCCCGACGGCACCGCTGACGTTTTCGCTAGCTGATCATGACGCCCGCAACCCCAACGAGTCGCTGGGCGCGGGCGGCGGTTGATCAGGTCAGTCGGCTCAGTCGAGGCGAACCGGTGGACCGGCAGCTCCGGGTCACGCTGAACTTCCATCCCGATCGGCTGGTCGGCGATCGGACGGTGATCGACTACCTGGCCGATGGTCGGGAATATCGGTCTCAGTTCGAAACCGGGATCAGCAACGGTGGCCTGACCGCCTACCCCGGCGGTGATCGGTGGCGCTGGGAGCAGCGCATCTTCGGCGGTGCGTACGACAGCGCGCCGCCGGTCGAGCGACCCAAGGACGGCGCTGTTGATCATCGCCGGACCGGCGTCGGCGGGGCGATCCGGTTCGGGTCCTGTCATCTGCGACTGGCCGAGCACGTGCTGGACCGGACGACGTTCTGCTTCCCCGACTCGGTCCTGGCGCCGACGGACTTCGGCACCGCGGCACACTGTGATCTTGCCGCGCTGGCCGATGCGGTCGAGGCCCGGCCGCACACGGACCGGTCCGAGGCGGAGTTCGGCGGCCGGCTGGACAGTTACGTCGAGGCACACGTGCACGGGCAGATCCGGCTCGACGCCGATGTCGAGGCGATCGTGCTCGATCCGTCCTTTCGCGGGACCGGGATCGAGGCCGCGGCGAGGCGGGCGCCGACCGCCATCGAGTGGACCGAGGGCCGGGTGCTGCCGGTCGCCGAGCTGGAGCGTCATCCCGAGTTCCGGGGGCCGCGGATCGTCGACCTCGGACGGGCGCTGGCCGAGGATGATCAGCTCACGGCGAGGGTGATCGGCGCGGCCGCCCTACGGGATGAGCATGATCGACAGGATCTCAAGAAGGTCTGGCATCTGGTGGCGAGGTTCGGACGGCCGGAGTGAACGTGACGGATCAAAGGGAGATCGGGCCTGCCCCCCTTCGACAGGCTCAGGACATGCTTCGACAGGCTCTGAGAACGAACGGCGACAGGCTCAGGGAACGAACCCGGAGCCGCGTCATGATCAACACCACCCTCCAGCCTTCATGATCGTCCGGCCGGCGAGCTCGTTCGACTCGCGCCAGGCCTGGATCCGCCGCGGCGCCAACCGGAAGTACAGAAAGGGATCGGGCTCGGCGCGCGGATCGAAGCCGGACTTGGCGGCGAAGCCGTCGCCGACCGTGGCCGGGATCTCATCGTCCGGCGTCGCCTCGGCCACGGTCGCGTCGATCATGATCACGTCCCGGGTGCGGCCGAGGGCCAGTCGGACCGGTCGGCCGACAGTGAGGTTCCGTGCCGTCGGGCTGGCCGCGACGGTCGCGATCAGCAGGGTCGTGCCGTCCCAGAGGAACGACAGCGGCACCAGGGCGGGCTGACCGGTCGCGGCGTTGCCGGATGCCACCCAGAGGTCGACATCGTGCTCCAGCCGGTGCAGCGTGTCGTGCCGGCGGTCCGCCGGCGGGCGGGGCGCGGCGACGACCGGCGCGGACTCCTGGCTCATCTCAGCTCTCCTGTCGGTCAGAGTCGGGGATCGACGGGCTCCGACTCTAGGGCCAGCACCGCGAACACGAGTTGGTGCACCCGCCACAGCGGCTCCGCGGCGACGAACCGGGTCAGCGCCTCGATGCCCAGACCGTGCTCCCGGGAGGCGAGGTGCCGCTTCCGGCCGAGGCTGCGGTCCCGGAGCACGTCCAGCGAGTCGGTGTAGTCCGGGCCGTAGATGATCCGCAGATACTCCCGGCCGCGCACCTTCAGTCCCGGCTGAACGCCACGGACCGGAACCACGGGCTTGACCACCATGCCCTCCCCGCCGTCCGCGGTCAGGTCCAGCCACCAACGGACCGCCTCGGCCCGCTGCTCCGCGGAGCCGAGCTCGACGAAGCGATGCCGGGTCTGGGTGATCAACGGACCGGTCATCCCGGCGATCCGCTCCAGGTGCCAGCGATGCGATTGATCAAGGGCGAGCGCGCGCCCTTCGGCGGCAAGGAGCTGGAACGGCGCGTACGTCACGCCGCGCAGCCCGATCGTCGGACGGACATAGTGACGGTACGCCAGCCGGTAGGCCTCGGCGTTGACTCGCCGGCGTTCCACCCTCTCCGCCAGCGCGGCGACGACGAGTCCGCGTCCGGTCGCCATGGCCAGCGCCGCCGCGACCTCGGGCAGCGCGTGCTCAGCGGCCGCGCCGACCGACGCGTACTGGTCCTTGATCAACGGCAGCGCCTTGGCCGACCACGGCAACACCTCACCGTCCAGGGCGAGCCAGTCGGTGTCCAACTCAACGAAGAGCGGTGCGGCCGCCGCCTGAAGCCCGTCCAGCAGCCGTGCGGTGAGGGACGGCCCGTCGGCCTCGGGGAAGGCGGTGTCCGGGAAGAAGGGACGACCGGTCCGGGTGTAGATCACTCCGCTGCCGCCGCCGGACACGCCGAACCGACGCTCCGCCGTCGCCGGATCGCGAGCGATCACGGCCACGGCCCGCGATCCCATGTGCTTCTCCTCGCAGACCACCTCGGTGACGCCGGCGGCCGCGTACTCGTCGAACGCGGTGTCGGGGTGCTCCAGGAAGCCGTCCAGCTTCGAGGTCGCGGCCGGTGCCATGGTCGGCGGCAGGTAGATCAGCCAGCGCGGGTCGACGGCGAACCGGCTGATCACCTCCAGGGCGGCCGCGGCGTTCTCCTCGTTGATCTTGATCTTGCCGGCGTGCTCGGTCTCCAGCCAGCGGGTGCCGCGGACGTCGTCGATGCTCAGCGCGGTCGGCTCCCGGTCGACGACCCGGATCAGCGGCCGGGTCGGCTGGTACCACTCCTGCTCCGCCGGCACCGCGATCAACTCCCGGCTGGGATAGCGCAACGCGGTGAGGGCGCCGCCGAAGACCACGCCCGTGTCGAGGCAGATCGTGTTGTTCACCCACTCCGGCTCCGGCGTCGGCGTGTGTCCGTAGACGACCATGGCCGAGCCGCGATATTCGCGAGCCCACGGATAGCGGACCGGCAGGCCGTATTCGTCCGTCTCGCCGGTGGTGTCGCCGTACAGCGCGAACGACCGCACCCGGCCCGACGACCGCCCGTGGTAGGCCTCCTTGAGCCCGGCGTGCGCGACCACCAGTCGTCCGTCGTCGAGGACGTAGTGGCTGATCAGACCGTCCATGAAGGCCAGCGCGGCCTGCCGGAACTCCGCCGGCTCCGCCTCCAGCTGGGCCAGCGACTCGGCCAGCCCGTGCCGGACCTGCACCTTCGCTCCCTTGAGCGCCCGGATCAGCTTCGCCTCGTGGTTGCCCGAGACGCAGAGGGCGTGGCCGGCGGCGACCATGCCCATCACCAACCGCAGCACGCCCGGAGTGTCCGGGCCGCGGTCCACCAGGTCACCGACGAACACCGCGGTCCGTCCCTCCGGGTGCTGTGCCCCGACCGCTCGACCCGCGTGGTCATGATCAAGTTGCCAGCCCAGGGTCGTCAGCAGGGTACGGAGCTCGCCGGCACACCCGTGCACGTCGCCGATGATGTCGAACGGACCACCATGATCACGGCGGTCGTTCCACGGCCGCTCGAGGGTGATCACGGCCGAGGCGATCTCCGCCTCACCGTGCAGCAGATGGACCCGCCGGAAGCCCTCCTTGCGGATCCGGCCGAGCGACCGGGTCAGCTCGCGGTGCTGCCGGCTGATCACCGGTGAACCGAAGGTCCGGTCCGGCCGCGCTTCGTTGCGGGCGGCCGCCACCGCCACCGGCACATCGAGCACCACGGCGTCGACCAGCACGTCGTGTTCCTTGGCCAGCTTGACCAACGAGGCCCGGGCCGCCGGCTGGATGCTGGTCGCGTCGACGACCGTCAGCAGCCCGCGCCGCAGCCGGGTGCCGACGATGTAGTTCAGCGCGTCGAACGCGTCCGCCGTCGCCGCTTGATCATTCTCGTCGTCGGCCACCAGGCCGCGGCAGAAGTCGCTGGAGATCACCTGCGTCGGCCGGAAGTGCGCCCGGGCGAACGTCGATTTGCCGCTGCCCGAGATGCCGACCAGCAGCACCAGGCCCATCGACGGCAGCTTGATCACGGTCGCGGACCGTTCGTCGTCGTTGATCATCACGCCGTCAGCCACGGTGGAACACCGCCAGCTGGGTCGGGGTGCCGTGCTCCGGGTCGTGCTCACCGATCCCGGTCAGCTCAACGGTGTAGCCGTGCGCGCCGGCCACCCGCCCGGTCCAACCGGCGAAGTCCGCCCGGGTCCACTCGAACCGGTGATCGGGATGGCGCCTGCCGGAAAGCCCTTCGTAGTTGGCGTTGTATTCGGCGTTCGGGGTGCTGACCAGCACCGCCGCCGGCCGCGCGGCGGCGAACACGACGCGTTCCAACGCGCCGAGCCGGGACGGGTCCAGATGCTCGATCACCTCCATCAGGACGGCCGCGGAATAGCCGGCCAACCGAGGGTCCTCGTACGTCAGGGACCCCTGGAACAGCTCGATCCGGGCGGCCTGCCGCTCGTTCATCGGGTCGAGCCTGAGCCGGCGCGCTGCCGCCTGCAGGGACCGGGTCGACACGTCCATCCCGGTGATCTTGGTCAGCCCGGGTTCGTTGATCAACCGGGCCAGGAACTGGCCGGAGCCGCAGCCGAGATCGATCACCGAGTCCGCGCCGAGAGTGCGCAGCGCGGCGAGCATCACGTCGTGCCGCTGCTCGTTCAGCGGTTGCCGCCGCTCCGCCAGCTGGGCGACCTCCTCCTCACCGGCCGGATCGATCAACTCCTCGTGATCACCGTCGAGCTCGGCCAACCGGGCCAGCGCGACCCGGGTCAGAGCGTCCCGCCGGCCGAGATAGCGGCGCGTGATCATCCCGCGCTCGGGATGCCCGGCCAGCCAGCCGGCGCCGGACCGCAGCAACTTGTCCACCTCGTCGGGACCCTGCCAGTAGTGCTTGGCCTCGTCCAGCACCGGCAGCAGCACGTACAACTGATTCAGGGCGTCGGCCAGCCGCATCGTCCCGGACAGGCTCAACCGGACGTAGCGCGACTCACCCCAGCCGGCGAACCGCTGGTCCAACGGGATCGAGGTCGCCTCGACCTGCCAGCCGAGCGGCGCGAAGATCCGGTGCGCGACGCCCGGCCCGCCCCGGCACGGCAGCACCGGGATCTCGCACTGCAGCGGGATGGCGGAGTCGGCCAGTTCCTGCCGGGACCGGCAGCGGCCGGACCGAGCCGTGCTGAACACGTCGGCCAGCGCGACGCCGAGCAGCGACGACGCCGCATAGGAGCGGTCGTTCACGTACTGGGCGAGGCTGAAGTCGGGCGCGTTGCGACCGGCGGTCCGGGCCAGCCGCACCGCGTCGATCTCCAGCAGCAGCGCCGCCGTGCACCGCTCCTCCGACGCCTCCGGGTAGAAGACCGTGGCCGTGCCGGACGACTGCGCGAACTGCTGCACCCGGTCGGGATGCTTGTGCAGCAGGAAGCCCAGGTCGGTGGCCGGCCGGTGGGTCGTCGTCAGGGTCAGGAACACCCGCCCATCCTGGCCTCTCACCGGACCGCTGGCCAGGCGAATATCGATCGACCGGTGCAAGATCACGTTCTAGATTCGGTCCGTGAACTGGGCAGCAGCCGAGCCGGGGCGATATCTGGCAGCAGACGAGATCGTCGATGGTGAGCATCCTCAGGTGGTGGCTCTCGCCGCCGAACTGCGCGACCGGCACCAGGCAGAGGTGGACTACGCCCGAGCCGCATTCGAGTATGTCCGGGACCGGGTCGCCCACTCCTTCGACGCAGCGGATCCAAGGGTCTCGGTCAGCGCGTCGGAGACGCTCGCGAACGGTGTCGGGCTGTGTTTCGCCAAGGCCCATCTGCTGGCCGCACTGCTGCGCACCCAGGGGATCCCGGCCGGCCTGTGCTACCAGCGGTTGACCGACGACGGGAACGGCTTCGTCCTGCACGGGCTGATCGCCGTCCGGCTCGACGGCACCTGGCATCGTCAGGATCCGCGGGGCAATCGACCCGGGATCGATGCCCGGTTCTCGCTCGGTGAGGAGCGGCTGGCCTGGCCGGTGCGGCCGGAGCTGGGCGAGCGGGACGACCGGCGGATCCGGGCGAGCGCACTCCCGGCCGTGATCACCGTGCTCCGGTCGACCCGGGACGTACTGACCCTGCGGTCGGGCGGCCTGCCGAGCGAATTCTGATTGAGCCCAGACCGGCGCTGCCCTACGGTCAGCGGGTGGACATCTCGGCGGTTACGCGGCAGAACCAGCTCTACTGGGAGTCCATCGCGGCCGATCGGCTCGGTCAGCCGCTCGAGTTTTTCCGCGACGGCGGCTGTGCCCTGTCCGAGGAGGAACTGGCCGCGACCGGTGACCCGGCCGGGCTGCAGGTGCTGCACCTGGCCTGCTCGATGGGCGACGAGTGCATCAGCTTCGCCCGGCTCGGCGCGGAGCGCGTGGTCGGCGTCGACCTCTCTCCCACCCACCTGGCCACGGGGCGGGCCAAGGTCGCGGCCCTCGGCGTGGACGTCGACCTGAAGGAGGGCGACCTGACCGCGCTGGACCCGGAACTGACCGGCTTCGACCTGATCTTCATCGCCGGCGGCGGCCTCTGCTGGGTGCCGGATCTCGACGCGTGGTCGCGGACCATCGCCGAGCGGCTGACCGCCGGCGGCCGGGTGGTGATCAGCGAGCACCACCCGCTCTGGGAGGTGCTCAGCGTCGCCGGACCGGACCGGCTGAGCGTCAGCGGGGACTACTTCTCGCCGACCCGGGGTGGCTACGCCGATCCGGCCAAGGCGCCTCAGGTGACGCTCGGCCGGACCGATCCGCTGCCCGACCACACCAGCTTCGTCTGGTCCCTCGGCCGGCTGGTCACGGCCCTGCTCGGCGCCGGACTGGCCATCCGCGGCCTGCAGGAGTATGCCGAGCCGGAGCTCTATCGCGGGCTCGGCCCGGCCGCTTCCGCGATACCGGCCTCGTACCTGCTGACCGCGGAGCGGCCCACGGATTCGTGATCATCACTCCCGCCAGGACCGATCCAGCCGTTCCCGGGCCATCCGTTCGGCCTCCAGCTCGAGGTGGTCTCCGGCCGTGGTCGACTCGAACAGCTCGTGATGCCGCAGGTCCAGGTGTGCCAGCACATGGGCCAGCCCCAGGGTCGAGTCCCCCTCCCAGCCGGCCGGGTCGTAGTAGGCCTCGCGCCGGCCGGGATCGATGATCTCGATGATCCCGTCGGGCAACGGGGTTTCGACGAAGGTCCAGTCGGCCCAGCGCTCGGTGGCCTCCAGGAACGGGTCGTATCCCCTTGGGGGGACCGGCTGATTGCGGGCCTCGGCGTTGTCCGGCTGCCGGAAGAAATCGAGCAGGTAGGCATGTCTTGTCCGCCGGCCGCAGAAGCCGCACTTCAGGTCGACCGTGCAACGCTCGGCGGCGAAGCCCGTGTCACGGATCGGGTTCCCACCGTTGTAACCGACGCTGAAGGTCCGCACCTCCCCGCACTCGCAGCACAGGGCTCGAAACCGGCCCGGCACGGGCTGCAACTCGCTGATCATCATGTCCACCCCTCCTGGGTCAAGTCTCGGTGCCGGCACTGACACCGTTAGCCTTGACGAGTGCCGCCGATCACGGGGAGTCCGGGCCGAGTCGCGATGATCTCCTTGCACACCTCCCCGCTGGCCACGCCCGGCGTCGGTGACGCCGGCGGGCTCAATGTCTACGTGGCCGAGCTGGCCACGGCACTCGGCCGGCAGGGCGTCGAGGTGGAGATCATGACCCGGCGATCCGACCCGGACACGCCTGATGTGGTGCCGCTGGCCGAGCGGGTCACCGTCCGGCAGCTCCCGGCCGGGCCGCCGGAGCCGGTCCGCAAGGAACAGCTGCCGGGCCTGGTGGCCGAGTTCGCCGACGCACTGCGACCGATGGCCGGCGGTTTCGACCTGATCCACTCGCACTACTGGCTGTCCGGGCTGGCCGCTCTCGCTCTTGATCAACAACAACTGGGCGGTCCGGCCCGGCCGCCGCTGGTGCACACCATGCACACCATGGCCCGGGTCAAGAACGCCGCGCTCGCCGATGATCAACGAGCCGAACCGGAGCCCCGGGCCGACGGCGAAGCCAAGATCGTCCGGCTGGCCGAGGCGCTGACCGCGAACACACCGGACGAGGCCGCGGACCTGCGCACGCTCTACGATGCCGCATCCGAGCGGATCGCCATCGTGCCGCCGGGCGTCGATCTGGACGTGTTCCACCCCTGTGATCAACTCGAGTCCAGGACCAAGCTCGGCGTGCCGATGGATGCCGAATTGATCTTGTTCGTCGGCCGGATCCAGCCGCTCAAGGCACCGGACGTGCTGATCCGGGCCGCGGCCGAGTTGATCAGGCAGCAGCCGTCCCGCCGGGACCGGTTGAGATTGATCATCATCGGCAGCCCGTCGGGACCGGACCGGGACTGGGCCGACACGCTGCCGGAACTGGCGGATTCCTTGCAGGTCGGCGATCTGGTCGAGTTCCGGCCGCACTCGGAACGGCTCAAGCTGTATCGCTGGTATTGCGCCAGCGACCTGGTTGCCGTCCCGTCGCACAACGAATCGTTCGGCCTGGTCGCCCTGGAGGCCCAGGCCTGCACCCGGCCGGTGGTCGCCGCCGACGTCGGCGGACTGCGGCATGCCGTCGCGGACGGCCGGACCGGGATCCTGGTCGACGGGCACGACCCGGCCGACTGGGCCCGAGCCCTGGGGTCGCTGCTCGATGACCCCGAACGCGCGGTGCAACTCGGCCGGGCCGGCATCCAGCACGCCGCCGGCTTCAGCTGGGACCGCTCGGCCGAGGCGACCCTGCAGGCGTACCGGAGAGCGGCGAAGTGACCGGCGCGCAGCCGCAGCACCGGACAGCGGTCCGGGTGCTGCCCGTGGACGGGCGGGATCGACTGCTGCTGTTGCACGGCTTCGACCCGGCCGAGCCGGAGCGCCCGTACTGGTTCACGGTCGGCGGTGGTCTGGAGCCGGACGAGTCCCCCGTCAACGCCGCGGTCCGCGAGTTGGCCGAAGAGGTCGGCCTGCTGGTCGAGCCGACCGGACTGGTCGGCCCGCTCGGCGAGGCGACCATCGAGTTCGGCTTCGACTCGGTCCGCTATGTCCAGCATCAGACCTACTACGCGGTCCGGGTCGGCGACGCACCGATCAGCTTCGCCGGTCAGGACGAGATCGAGCACGCCTCGATCGATTCGCATGCCTGGTGGACTGTCGACGACCTGCGCCGGACCGCCGAGCAGGTCTACCCCGTCGATCTCGCCGACCTATTCACCCGGGGCCTCGCAGCCCTGCGCTGACCGCTGAGTTGTCAGGGGTGGAAGACGCAGAATTCGTTGCCCTCCGGGTCGGCCATGATCGTCCACGGCTGGGACTGGTCCAGCACCCGGGCGCCGCGCTCGACCAGTGTGCTGATCGACTCGGTGTGGACGTCGAGATCGATCCGATTCTTCACCGCGTGCGCCTCTGGCACCGCGTTGATCCAGATCCGGTGCTCGGGCCGGCCACCGGTCAACAGGCGGCTGTGCTCGCGCGTCTCCGGTCGCAGCCCGAGCGTCGCGGCCCGGAACTGCTGTTCCCGCTCCAGGTCGACCGCATCGATGCACAGACCCTTGAACAGTGCCGTCATGGAGCCGAGTGTACGAGAGCGCCGGCCATGATCACCGGAGCGGCGTGGAGTGACCGGACAACGCGTCCGCGGCCCGGATCAGGGCCAGGTGGGACAGGGCCTGCGGGGTGTTCCCGGCCTGCCGCCGACCGGCCGGATCGTATTCCTCGCTCAGCAGACCAAGATCATTCGCGAAGGTCAGCAGCCGATCCATCAGGGTCACCGCGTCCTTGGTCCGACCGGTCAGGGCGTACTGCTCCACCAGCCAGAAGTTGCAGGCCAGGAACGGATATTCGCCCGGCGGCAGACCGTCCACGCCGCGTTCGGTCCGGTAGCGATGCACCAGGCCGTCGTTGATCAACCCAGTCTCGATCGCCGTCACCGTGGCCAGCATCCGCGGATCATCCGGGGCGCAGAAGCCGACCTGGGGCAGTTGCAACAGCGCCGCGTCCACGCCGTGGCTGCCGTAGTACTGGGTGAAGCAGCCCCGGTCATGATCGACTCCGTGCTGGTCGATCTCGGCCCGCAGCTCGTCCCGGATCCGCCGCCATTCGTCCACCGGCCCGGGCAGTCCATGATCGACAACGCCCCGCACCCCGCGGTCGAACGCGGCCCAGGTCATCACCGCCGAATGGGTGAACCGGCGCGGCTCGCCACGGATCTCCCAGATGCCGGAGTCGGGCCGGCCGAGGGTGCTCCGGGCCCGGTCGAGCAGGGCGGTCTGCAGCGGCCAGGCATGCCCCGGGTGTGGGACGCCGGCCCGCCGGGCCAGGTCGAGGGCGACCATCACCTCGCCGATCACGTCGCCCTGGAACTGGTCGACCGCGCCGTTGCCGACCCGGACCGGGGTCGAGCCGGCATAGCCGGGCAGCCAACTCAGCTCGCGCTCCGGCAGGTCCCGCTCGCCGGCGAGCCCGTACATGATCTGGATGTCCTCCGGATCACCGGCGACGGCCCGCAGCAGCCAGTCCCGCCAGGCCACCGCCTCGGCCGAATAGCCGTGCGCGAGCAGCGCCTCCAAGGTGAGCGCGGCGTCCCGCAGCCAGCTGTAGCGGTAGTCCCAGTTCCGCGGCCCGCCGAACGCCTCCGGCAGCGAGGTGGTCGCCGCGGCGACGATGCCGCCGGTCTCGGCGTGGGTCAGGGCCCGCAGCACCAGCAGCGACCGGTGCACCGCGCCGGCGTAGCGATCGTGCGCCTCGCCGCCCGCGGCCGCGCGGCCGGCCGGCCGGACGGTGCCGGGACCGCAGTCGGACTTGTCGGCCCAGTCCTGCCACCAGTCCTCGGTCCGGACCAGCGCGGCGTCCACGTCGATCGGACCGGGCTCGGGACGAAAGGAGGGATACCAGGCCAGCGTGTAGTCGAGCTGGTCACCATCGGCGACCTCGAAGTCGCCGCGGTGCCGGTGGTCGGCCGCCACCGGCAGCGGATCGCCGCGGAGCAGCAACGCGTCCGGCCCGGCCGCGGCGATCAGGCCGCCGTCGACCCGCCGGACCCAGGGCAGCGCCTCGGCGTAACCGAACCGGAGCACCAGTTCCTGGCTCATCGCGACGGTGCCGGCCAGCCCCTCGACCCGGCGGATCAGCAGCGGATATTCCGAGCCGATCGGCATCAGATCGGTCACCCGGACGGTCCCGGTCACGGTCCGAAACGTCGTCTCCAGGACGAACGTGTCGCCCCGATAGCGCCGCTCGACCCGCGCCCCGGCCGGGTCGGCCGGACCGATCAGCCAGCGCCCGTGGTCGGCCGTGCCGAGCAGCGCGGCGAACACCGACGGAGCGTCGAACCGGGGCAGGCAGAGCCAGTCGATGCTGCCGTCCCGACCGACCAGCGCGGCCGTCCGGCAGTCCCCGATCAGGGCGTAGTCCTCAATCGGCAACGGCATGCAGGACACACTAGTGTCGTGATGATGGGAATCCGGGGAGTATTCGGCGGGGTTGTGCTTGCGGTCGTGGTGCTGACCGGCTGTACGGCGGGGCCGCGGGCCTGCACCGCGATCGGCAGCGCGCCGGGCGTCTCGGTGACGGTCGACGCGACGGCGGCCGAGGACGTCTCCGGGCTGGAGCTCACCGTCTGCTGGGAGGACGTCTGCCGCGACGCCCCGGTCGAGTTGAGTCCCGGCAGTGACAGTGTCGACCAGGGCTGCGACTCCGACGGACCGGACGCCCCGTGCTCCGCGTCGGCCGTACCGAACGGCACCCTGGTCGGATTCGCCAGCGTCGAAGGGCTGCCGGCCGAGCCGATCAAGATCAGGGCGGTGCTGATCAAGGACGGCAAGGAGCGGCAACTCCCCGAGGCGACGGTGATGGCGGCGGCGACCTATCCGAACGGCCCGGACTGCGGGGCCGGCGCCAATCAGGCCAAGATCACGATCGGCAGCAACGGCATCCGCTAGCTGATCAGGCCCGCCCGAACCGATCAGTCCTGACCCCAGAAGATCCGGTCGACCACGGCCCGGGCCCGCCGGGTGAGCCGCCGGTATTCGGCCTGGAAGTGAGATGACTCGTTGGTCCCGAAGCCCATCAGGTGGGCCAGCGCGGCCAGCTCGCGGGTGTCCGACGGCAGCGAGTCCGAGCCTCGGCCGCGGAGCAGCATCAGCTGATTGCGCACCCGGCTGGCAAACAGCCAGGCCTGCCGCAGCGCCTCCGCGTCGTCGCCGTCGATCACGCCGAGCCGCTCGGCCGCAGCCAACGCGGCGATCGTCCGCGGTGTGCGCAGGGTCGGCTGCTGGCCGGCGTGCTGCAACTGCAGCAGCTGTACGGTCCACTCGACGTCGGCCAGGCCGCCCGGTCCGAGCTTGGTGTGCTTGGCCGGATCGGCGCCACGCGGCAGCCGCTCCGATTCCACCCGCGCCTTGAGCCGGCGGATCTCCAGCAGCTGCGACTCCGACAGCCCATCCGCCGGCCACCGCCGGTGATCGATCTCGGCCAGCAACGCCGTACCAAGATCATGATCACCGGCCAGCGAATCGGCCCGGACGAGCGCCTGCAGCTCCCAGGTCGAGGACCACTGGCCGTAGTACTTACGATAGGCCGACAACGACCTGATCAACGGGCCCTGCTTGCCCTCCGGCCGCAGGTTCGTGTCGAGGGTCAACGACGGATCGCCGCCGGGCTTGGCCAGCAGGTCGCGCAGCGAACTGATCACCGCGACGGCCCGGTCGGTGGCACCCGGTTCGGAGCTGTCGGCCATCACGAACATGGCGTCGGCGTCCGAGGCGTACGAGAGCTCCCGGCCACCCCACCGGCCCATCGCGATCAGCGCGATCGCCGGGCTCGGCTCCGCCGCCGACGCCCGGATCACCGACACCGCGACATCGATGGTGGCCGCGGTCAGGTCGGTCAGCGCGTCGCCGACCAGCCCGACGTCGTTCAGCCCGAGCAGATCACCGGCGGCGATCCGGAACAGCTCGCGCCGACGGATCCCCCGGATCGCCTCCACCGCAGCCCGCGGCGTCTCGTGCCGGCCGGCCGCCGCCCGCATCTCGGCCCGAAGCTCATCCGCCGGCCGCGGCGCGAGCCGATCGTCGTCGGCCAGCATCTGCACCGTCTGCGGCGACCGGGTGAGCAGCTGCACGGCGTACCGGCTGGAGGCGAGGATCCGGGCCAGCCGTTCGGCCATCAGCCCCTCGTCGCGCAGCGCCCGCAGATACCAGGGGGTCGACCCGAGCGCCTCGGACACCTGACGGAACGCGAGCAGACCATGATCAGGATTGGGCCCTTCGGCGAACCAGCCGAGCATCGCCGGCAACAGTTGCCGCTGGATCGCTGCGGAGCGGGAGACACCCTGGCTGAGCGCGGCGATGTGCCGCAGCGCGGCCGCCGGATCGGCGTAACCGAGCGCGCGGAGCCGGTCGACGGCCGCGTCGGTGGTCAGCCGGAGCGCCGAGGACGGGATCCGGGCGACGGCGTCCAGCAGCGGCGAATAGAAGATCTGCCGGTGCAACCGCCGCACCTGTCGGCTGTACGAGCGCCAGGTGTCGAGCAAGGTGGTGCGCGGATTGGGATAGCCGAAGGTCCGGCCGAGCCGGCGCAGGTCCTCGTCGGCCTGCGGCAGCACATGGGTCCGGCGCAGCCGATACAACTGGATCCGGTGCTCCAGCGTGCGCAGGAAGCGGTACGCCTCGTCCAGCCGGCGACCGTCCTCGCGGCCGACGTAGCCGTTGTCGATCAAGGAACGCAGCGCCGGCAGGGTCGCCCGGGTGCGTAACCGTTCGTCGGCCCGGCCGTGCACCAACTGCAACAGCTGGACCGAGAATTCGACGTCGCGCAGGCCGCCCTCCCCCAGCTTCAGCTCCCGCTCGGCGTCCCGGGCCGGGATCAGGTCGACCACCCGGCGGCGCATCGCCTGGGTGTCGGCGATGAAGTTCTCCCGCTCGCCGGCCCGCCAGACCAGCGGCGTGACCAGCTCGACGAACTGCCGGCCGAGCTCGAGGTCGCCGGCGCTCGGCCGGGCCTTGAGCATCGCCTGGTATTCCCAGGTCTTGGCCCATTTCTCGTAGTAGCCGCGATGACTGGTCAGCGTCCGCACCAACTGGCCGGCGCGGCCCTCCGGCCGCAGCGCGGCGTCCACCGGCCAAATCGTCCCGGCCGCGGTGTGCGCCGAGCAGATCTGGGTCAACTCGGAGGCGAGTCGGGTCGCGGTAGTGATCGCCTGATCGGAATCGGCGGTGTTCTTGCCGTCTGGGGCTTCGCCGGCGGCGTCCAGGGTCGGCTCGGCGACGAACAGGACGTCCACATCGCTGACATAGTTGAGTTCCTGGGCACCGCACTTGCCCAGCGCGATCACCGCCAGCCGGCAGCCGGCGGCGTCCGGGCCGATCTTGCCCCGGGCGATCGCCAGCGCGGACTCCAGGGTCGCATCGGCAAGATCAGCCAGCTCGCCGGCGATGTCGGCGACCAGCTCCGTCGGATCCGGACCGGTCAGGTCGCGGGCGGCGATCCGGAGCACCGCGGACCGGTAGGCGGTCCGCAGCGCGTCACCGGTCAGCTCCGCGGCGACCGGCGCGGCCGCCGACGGATCGGCGCCCACCGCCTGCAGCAGCCCGGCTCGAAGCTCATCGGCCGAGGTCCGGCGCACCTCGTGCTGCAGCCGATCGAGCCGGTCCGGGTGCGCCACCACGTCGTTGGCCAGCGTGATGCTGGCGCCGAGGACGGCGATCAGCTGCCGGGCCAGCACCGGGTTCTCGACCAGCCGGTCCAGCACCGCCGCCTCGGCGTCCTGCAACCGGTCCAGCGCCGCCAGGGCGTTGTCCGGGTCGGCCGCCGCGGAGACCAACTCCAGCAACGGCGCATAGCGTTCGTCCCAGCCGCTGATGATCCGAGCCGCCGGTTCCGCGGCGGTGAAGCCACGGCGCGCCAGCGCGCCCTCGCGGGTCTCGATCCGTGCCACAGCCCCGACCCTAATCGGGTCGGGGCGGCACCCGCACTCAGGAGAGGCCCGAGGCCCAGGGCGAGCAGTTGTCGCCCGGGATCTCCTTGTAGCCGCGACACACCATGATCTTCACCCCTCGTTCCTCCGGCACGTCGTACTGACCGCTGTCCCCGGATCGAAGATTGAAGTTGTGGTAACCGTCGGTGACGACCAGCCGGTCCTCATCCACCAGCGGCGGTTTGTGCCCTTCCGGCGCGCCACCGTAGAACTTCACGTAGGCCACCGCGGCGTAGCCGTCGGAGGCGTTGTCGTAGACCCGGAGCGTTTCGTCGCCGGGGCCGGTGTGCTTGAACACCGCCTGGTAGGCGCCGTGCCGGGCGGTGGCGTTGTTCCCGGGATCCTCGGCGTAGCTCGGCTGGGCGGTCGCCAGCGCGAGCGCCGGAATCGCGAGCAATCCCGCCCCGCCGGCGACGATTCGGCCGATCAGCTTGTGCACTGTGTCTTCCTCCCTGTTCCGACCGGACGTCGATCACCCGGTCGGAACCACCGTCACACCGGCCGCTATAGCGGCGTTATCCGCGCGCTATGCCGGCGCCGATGAGTTTCGGCGGCGACCCGAGTCGATACCCTCGACCGCAGCAGCTGGGAAGGGATTCGACATGACGGCAGGCGCGTACGCCCCGGTGAACGGGATCGACCTCTACTACGAAGTGCACGGAGCGGACCATCCCGGGCCCCCGTTGATCATGCTGCATGGCGGTGTGCTCACCTTCCATTTGAGCTTCGACTCACTGCTGCCGGCGCTTGCTGCCGAGCGGCAAGTGATCGGCGTCGAGTTGCAGGGGCACGGCCACACCGCCGACAGCGACCGGCCGTTCTCCATCCGGCAGTGCGCCGACGACGTGCTCGCGCTGCTCGATCAGCTCGGCATCGAGCAGGCCGACTTCTTCGGCTACAGCCTGGGCGGTCTGGTCAGCACCGACCTGGCCACCCGGCATCCCGAGCGGGCCGGCCACGTAGTGCTGGCCGCTGCCCATTTCCGTCCGGACGCGTACTACCCCGAGATCACCGCGCCGGAACGGAATTCACCGCGGCTGCCGACGGAGGACGACTTCGCGGCGATGAAGCAGGCCTACGACGAGGTGGCGCCCAACCGGGACGACTTCTTCCCGTTCGTGGAGAAGATCCAGCCGGCGGTGCACGCCTTCGAGCCGTGGACGAGCGACGAGCTGGCCCGAATGACCATGCCGGTGTTGATCATCATCGGTGACACCGACTTCATCCGGCTCGAGCATGCGGTCGAGATGAAGCAGCTGCTGCCGAACGCTCAGCTGGCGATCTTGCCCGACACCTTGCACATGCACGTGATCCGGCCCGACCTGGTGCTGCCGATGGTGACCGCGTTCCTGCGGCAGTGATCAACTTCAGATCCGCCGGGCGCGGCGCGGCAGGGCGGTGATCGCGCCGGCCGGCACCTGCTCGCCGGCCGCCCGTCGCGGCAACGAGGCGACGCCGATCCGGCCCAGGTCGATGGTCAGGCCCGGCTTGGCCAACTGGACGTTCTCCAGCCCCTCGGCCCGCGCGGTCGCCAGCGCATGATCCGAGGAGGCGTCGGGCCACAGATGGGTCAGCACGGTGACCTGCGGCCGGGCGATCGAGGCCTGCCGGGCGACCTGCCGGACCGTGCACAGGTACGGGGCGTCACCGCCTGGCACCTGGTCGACGTAGGTGGCCTCGGCCAGATAGACGTCGGCGTCCCGGGCCAACTCGATCCGGGCCGCGCAGTCGCCGCTGTCGCCGGTGTAGGCCAGCACGTCGCCGTCGGCCTCGAGCCGGAAGCCGAGGTTGGTGACGTGGTGCGGCAGCCCGCGGGCCCGGACCCGGACCGGGCCGATCCGGATCGAGGCGCCGTCGACCAACGAGTTCAGCTCCATGCCGCGCCGGACGACCCGGACCGGATCAAGATCAAGAATGCGCTGCAGCGAACCTTCCGGGGCCCAGACCGGCAGCACCGGCGGCCGTTCCGCGCCGAGCACCCGGGCTCGCAGCAGCGGGTTCAGGTCGGCGCAGTGATCGGGATGAGCGTGAGTGATCAGGACGGCGTCGACGTCACCGGCCCGGCACTCCTCCAGCAGCCGGGGAAACACCGCGTACCCCGGATCGATCAGGATCGTGGTGTCCTCGTGCCGGACCAGATAGCCGCTGCAGGCCGCGGTCGCGGTAGGCCAGGCTCCGCTGCCGCCCAAGACCGTCAACTTCACGTTCTACACCTGCCGACCCTTCGCGTCCCCACCGCGCGTGTCCCCACCGCAGGGGCACTATAACCTGCGGCCGCTGCGGCGGACGGCGCCGCCGCGCGGCGCAGCCGGATCGGCCAGGGTGCTAACGTCGCGGGCGTGGCCGGCCCGAAAACCCAACCAGAGCAGCACTTGCTGGCCCAGGCCCAGGTCGTCCGCGACTGGTTGACCGAGCTGTCCGAGGAGACGTTCGCGGCGCCGACGGTGCTCGAGTCGTGGGATGTCCGGACCTTGACCGGGCACCTGGTCGGCGTCTGTTCCCGGCTGACCGAGGCGCTCCGGCAGCCGACCAAGCAGCGGCCGGTGCCGGTGCACGAACTGGTCCGCCGATACCGGCGCGACGCCGAGTCGATCATGGACTGGACCCGGCAGCTGACCGGCGACCACACCGGCTCGGAGCTGGTCCGGCAGCTGTCCGTGGCGATCGACGAGCTGGCCGACGCGCTCAGCCGCGACGCGCTCCGGCCGAAGGTGATCATGACGCCGCGCGGACCCGGTCGCAGCGCCGACTTCGTCGCCACCCGGATGCTCGACCTGGTGGTGCACGCGGATGATCTTTCCCGGTCGCTGCCCGACCGACCGGCGATCATCCAGCACCGCCCGGCTCTGGCCGGCTGCACCCGTACCCTGGCGGCGATCCTGGCCGCCCAGCACCCGGGCAGGTCGATCGAGGTCCGGGTGCCGCCGTTCGCCGCCGTCCAGTGTGCGATCGGCGAACCGGGCCCGACCCACACCCGCGGCACGCCGCCGAACGTGATCGAGACCGACCCGCTGACCTTTCTCCGGCTGTTGACCGGCCGGATCAGCTGGGCCGAGGCCCGAGCCGCGGGGAAAGTGACAGCGTCCGGCCAGCGGGCGGACCTGTCGCCCGCCCTACCCGTCCTGTCCTGACCCCGACGCACAGCGGTTAGAACCGCGGCAGGGAGGGGTCGTAGTCCGGTTGCACCCGCCTCAGATACGACGTGTCGTCGCGTCCGGTCCGGCCCGAGGCGACGAAGGTCTCATGCGCCTCGGCCAGCTTGTCCGGGTCCAGCTCGACGCCCAGTCCCGGACCCTCGGGAATTGGCAAGGTTCCGTCGACGAAGGTCAATGGCCCGCCCTTGATCACGTCGGCCTCACTGTTCCACGGATAGTGCGTGTCACAGGCGTAGCCGAGGTTCCCGATCGCCGCACCGAGCTGGGTCATCGCGGCCAGCGAGATGCCCAGGTGCGAGTTGGAGTGCATCGAGATGCCGAGGTCGAAGGTCTGGCAGATCGCGGCCAGCTCCAGGCTGTGCCGCAGGCCGCCCCAGACGTGATGATCGGACAGCACCACCCCGACCGAGCCCTTCGCGACCGAGCCGGGGATGTCGTCGAAACCGATCACGCACATGTTGGTCGCCAGCGGCATCGACACCTGGCGGGCGACCTCGGCCATCTGATCTTGACCGAGGGTCGGATCCTCCAGATATTCCAGCTCATCGGCCAGTTCGTGGCCGACCATGATCGACGTCGGCACGGTCCAGGCGCCGTTCGGGTCGATCCGCAACGGCATGCCGGGGAACGCCTGACCCAGGGCCTTGATCGCCGCGATCTCCTGCGCCGGCGGGAAGACGCCCGCCTTGAGCTTGATCGACTCGAACCCGTACTGATCGATCATGGTCTTGGCCTGCGCCACCACACCGTCCGGATCTAGGGCGGCACCCCAATCGTCGGTGATCGCGGTGCTGGTATCAGAATCGGGACTGCCGTCCAGGTCGGGATGCTCGGCCCATTTGTAGAACAGATAGGCGCTGTACGGCACGGCATCGCGGACCGGGCCGCCGAGCAGGTCGCAGACCCGGACCCCGAGCAGCTTGCCCTGCGCGTCGAGGCAGGCCACCTCGATCGGCGAGAACACGGCTCGGGCGGCCCGGGTCGGCATCCCGACGAAGCCGCCGCCGATGCCCGGCCGGTCCCCGAGCACCGCGTCGACCCGGCGCTCGATCTCGCCGGTCGCGAACACATCGCAGCCGATCACCGCCTCCCGGACCCGGAGCAGTTCCTCGGTCCGGCCCTGGCCGCCGCTGCATTCGCCGAGCCCGACGGTGCCGTCGGCCAGCACCACCTGGACGATGCAGCGCAGCGCCAACGGCTCGTGCACGCCCCAGGAATTCAGCAGCGGCGGGTCGTTGAAAGCGATCGGTGTGACTACGACGTCCTTGATCAGCATCCGGAGGTTGCCTTCCCGAGTACGTGTTGCGGGTGATCAGCGCCATGAGTTGATCAGGGCACCGTGGTTGATCAGAGCACCGGCAGCAGCCGCTGCAGCTCGATCGGTGTCACCTGCCGGCGATACTCCTCGAACTCGTTGCGCTTGTTGCGCAGGAAGAAGTCGAAGACGTGCTCACCCAGCGTGTCGGCGACGAGTTCTGAGTTTTCCATCGCGCGGATGGCCTCGTCCAGGTTGCGCGGCAACGGCTCGATGCCCAGCGCCTGCCGCTCCCGTTCGGTCAACGACCAGACATCGTCCTCCGCGCCCTCCGGCAGCGGATATTCGCCCTCGATCCCGGCCAGGCCCGCGGCCAGGGTCAGCGCGAACGCCAGGTACGGATTGCAGGCGGAGTCGAGGGACCGCAGCTCGACCCGGGCAGAGGCGCCCTTGTTCGGCTTGTACATCGGCACCCGGACCAGGGCGGACCGGTTGTTGCGGCCCCAGCAGATGTAGTTCGGCGCCTCGCCGCCGCCGGCCAGCCGCTTGTAGGAATTCACCCACTGGTTGGTCACCGCGGTGATCTCGCTCGCGTGCCGCAGCAGGCCGGCGATGAAGTGCCGGGCGATCTTGGACAGGTGATACTCGGCGCTGGCGTCGTAGAAGGCGTTGTTGTCGCCCTCGAACAGCGAGACGTGGGTGTGCATCCCCGAGCCCGGGTGCTCGGTGAACGGCTTCGGCATGAACGAGGCGTGGATGTTTTGCGACAGCGCCACCTCCTTCACCACCACCCGGAAGGTCATCAGGTTGTCGGCGGTCGACAGCGCGTCGGCGTACCGCAGATCGATCTCCTGCTGGCCCGGACCGCCTTCGTGGTGGGAGAACTCGACCGAGATCCCCATCTGCTCCAGCATCCCGATCGCGCGCCGGCGGAAGTCGCTGCCGGTGCTCTGCGGCGTGTGATCGAAATAGCCCGACTGATCAACCGGGATCGGCGGCCGGTCCGGCAGCAGCGGATCGTTGAACAGGAAGAACTCCACCTCGGGGTGGGTGTAGAACGTGAAGCCGAGATCGGCGGCCCGCTGCAACGCCCGCTTCAGCACGTACCGCGGATCGGCGTAGGACGGCGACCCGTCCGGCATCGTGATGTCGCAGAACATCCGGGCCGTCGCCGGGTTGGTGTCTCGCCACGGCAGGATCTGGAACGTCGCCGGGTCGGGCCGGGCGACCATGTCGGACTCGTAGACCCGGGCGAAACCCTCGATCGCCGAACCGTCGAATCCGATCCCCTCGGTGAACGCGCCCTCCAGCTCGGCCGGGGCGATCGCGACCGACTTCAGGAAACCGAGCACATCGGTGAACCACAACCGGACGAACCGAACGTCCCGCTCCTCGATCGCGCGCAGCACGAACTCGGTCTGTTTGTCCATGCCTTGAGTCTGCCTCCCGGCGTGTAACAACCGCGTTACAGGATCCCCGCTCCCTGTTCTGGACCTGTCAAAGCGCCGATTCACAGCTTGCTACAGGCGGCTGGCAGCCGGAGAACCCGGGTTCGGATTAGGCTCACCACGTGGCACAACTCCGTATCGCCCTGGCCCAGCTGAACGTCACCGTCGGAGACATCGCAGGCAACGCCGACCTGATCCTGGACTGGTCCCGGCGAGCCGCCGAAGCCGAGGCTCAACTGGTGCTGTTCCCGGAGACCGCGCTGACCGGTTACCCGGTCGAGGACCTGGCTCTGCGGCAGAGCTTCATCGCCGAGTCGCGGCGCAGCGTCGGCCGGCTCGCCGATCGGCTCGCGGCCGACGGTCTCGGTGAGCTGGTGGTCGTGGTCGGCTATCTGGACCGCACCGACGAGCCCGATCATCCCAAGGGCGGCCAGCCGCAGAACGTCGCTGCCGTCCTGCACCGCGGGACGGTCGTCGCCCGGTACGCCAAGCACCACCTGCCGAACTACGGCGTGTTCGACGAGTTCCGCTATTTCGAGCCCGGCAACGAGCTGGCGGTGGTGACGATCGGCGGCGTCGATGTCGCCGTAGCGATCTGTGAGGACCTGTGGCAGGACGGTGGTCCGGTGGCCGCGGCGGCCGAGGCCGGTGCCGGTCTGCTGGCGGTGATCAACGCGAGCCCGTACGAGCGGGACAAGGACGACACCCGGGGCGAGCTGGTCTCCCGCCGGGCGATCGAGGCCCGCTGCGCGCTGGCCTATGTGAACCTGATCGGCGGACAGGACGAGCTGGTCTTCGACGGTGATTCCATGATCGCCGACGCCGACGGCACCCTGGTGGTCCGCGGTCCGCAGTTCGTCGAGGACCTGGTGCTGGCCGATCTCGATCTACCGGACAGCCGCCCGACGGATGGCCGGACCGTCTCCGGCACCGAGAAGTTGATCATCAGCCGGCAGCACGTCAGCGACACCTACCCGCCGCCCGGCCGGCCGATCACCGCGCCGCGCTATCCGCGGCTGTCGGCCGAGGAGGAGGTCTATTCCGCGCTGGTGCTGGGCTTGCGGGACTACTGCGGCAAGAACGGGATCGAGCGGGTCTACCTGGGGCTGTCCGGCGGCATCGACTCGACCCTGGTGGCCACCATTGCCAGCGACGCGATCGGGCCGGCGAACGTGTACGGGATCTCCAACCCGAGCGCGTACTCCTCGGAGCATTCCAAGACCGACGCGGCCGATCTGGCCGAGCGGCTCGGACTGAACTACAGCACCGTGCCGATCGCGTCGGCGGTCGACACTTTTCACACCATGATCGACATCGACGGCATCGCCGCGGAAAACCTGCAGGCCCG
This sequence comes from uncultured Actinomycetota bacterium, assembly GCA_963746025.1. Lineage (GTDB taxonomy): Bacteria > Actinomycetota > Actinomycetes > Propionibacteriales > Propionibacteriaceae > Microlunatus. The sequence goes on along the minus strand of CAVUZU010000002.1, from coordinate 291,665 downwards.
GATCCGGGCGGTGATCTGGATGGCCGAGTCCAACCAGCACGGCCCGTCGATCGTGCTGGCCTGCGGCAACAAGAGCGAGCTGGCGGTCGGCTACAGCACGATCTACGGCGACGCGGTCGGCGGCTTCGCGCCGATCAAGGACGTGCCGAAGACCTGGGTCTGGCGGCTCGCCGCCTGGCGTAATGATCATGCCGCGGCTCGCGACGAACGACCGCCGATCCCGAAGAACGCGATCACCAAGGAGCCCAGCGCCGAGCTGCGGCCGGGCCAGAAGGACACCGACAGCCTGCCGCCGTACGACGTGCTGGACAAGATCATCGCCGAGTACGTCGAAGGTGACCAGGGCCGGGCCGAGATCATCGCCGCCGGCTTCGACGCCGAACTGGTGGACCAGGTGATGCGGCTGGTCGACCGGGCCGAATACAAGCGGCGGCAGTATCCGCCGGGGACCAAGATCTCGTTCAAGGCTTTTGGCCGGGACCGGCGGCTGCCGATCACCAACGGCTGGCGCGAGGAGCACGAGCCGGCGCCGGCCGAGCCCGTCGCGGTCGGCACGGACTGAGTGATCACGAACCGAATGATCATGGACTGACTGATGGAGGACGCATGACAGCGGGTCCGGGCTGGTATCCCGACCCGGACGGCACGCCCGACCGGTTGCGCTACTACGACGGACGGGGCTGGACCGGGAACGTCCGCAGCGCCCGCGGCTCCGGCGGTGGCGGCCCCGGCGGCCGGCGGACCGGTCTGTTGCTCGGCGGTCTGGCCGCCGTGCTGGTGATCATCGTGGTCAGCGCCGTCGTGCTCACCCGGCAGAACAGCAATGCCTTCACCAACGACGATCTGCCGACCTCGAGCGTCACCGGCTGGGACGACTCCTCGCCCACCCAGGATCCCTCGTCGGCCGCCCCGAGCGAGTCGCCGACCGGGTCCGATCGGCCGGTCGCCTGCGACATCGCCGGGCGGAACGAGTTGCCCGATCCGCCGATCGACGGCCGGGTGCACAGCGGCCCGCTGACCTTCCAGCGGCTGCCCTATCCATGGTCCGACCCGATGGACACCAGCCGGTTCCCGTACAGCCGCGATGCCTCGGTGCAGACCCAGGCCCTGCCCGAGAAGCTGCCCTGGGAGGCGTCCGCGCAGGTCGGCGTGCTCACCTTCGACGACGACCCGGACGGCAAGGAGGCGACCTCCCGGCTGTTGCAGTGCCTGGTGACCAGCGATTTCTACACCAGCGTCGACGTCACCATCGCCGAGAACAAGAACTCCGCGATCAAGATCGGCTCGACCGCGGCGACCCGGCTGGACGCCCTGCTCACGTTCACCCATCCTGAGTTGAAGACCAAGGGGTCCAAGATCAGGATCATCGTCGTCGACACCGACCCGGCGACCTACTACTTCCATGCCGTACCGATGGAACGCGACGATCTGATCGGCGAACTCGACGCCGCAAGCCGGTCGCTGGCGGTGGGCTGATCATGTCGACGCCGGGCTGGTATCCGGATCCGGGCGGCACACCTGGCGCCTACCGGTACTGGGACGGCGCGACCTGGTCGGCCGAGACCAGCACCGATCCGCGCCAGCCGAGCCCGGCCAGCGACGGCTCGAGCGGAGTTCGGCCGTCCAGGTCCCGCGCCGGGTATTTGATCGTCGCGGCCCTGGTCGTGGTCGTGTTGATCACGATCGGAGCGATCTTCGTCGTCCGCAACTCCGGCGCCGGCTCGCCGATCACCGACAACACCTATCCGACCTCGACGGTCAGCGGCTGGGACGACTCGAGACCGACCGGCACCCCGAGCAGCGACGCGCCGCGGAGCCCGAGCGGCACCCCGAGCGATTCCGGTGGCGAGCCGGTGCCGTGCCCGATCGGTGACCCGAACCAACGGGAAACGCATCCGGCGGACGGCCGGGTCTACGGCGGCAACCTCTCCTTCCCGGCGGCCGGCAACTTCCAGCCCGCCGCACCGGAGCCACGGTTGAGCTTCGCCTACGACGTCACCCAGCAATACCTGCCGGTGAACAGCAATCCGGGCTGGATCGCCCAACTGGCCGTCGGCCGACTGCTCGGCACCGATTTCCCGGGCAAGCCGAAGGCGATCGCCGATTCGGTCATGCAGTGCGCCGTCACCACCAGCATGTATCTGCAGTACGGCCCGACCCGGAAGGACCTCCGCAGCGAAGCGATCACGATCTCGGGCAAGGCAAGCTGGTTGATCGAAGCCGACATCACCGTCAACGAGCCCGGCCTCCCCTTCGCCGGCGACAAGGTGATCTTCGTCGTCGTCCCCGACGGCGACAACTGGGGCCTCTTCTTCGGCGCCGTGCCCATCGGCGACACCGCCCTGACCAACCAACTCAACGACGTCGTCCGCAACCTCACCGCAACCTGAAAGCGGCAGCGAGTTCGACCGCTTGGCTCTCCAACGCCGCATCCGATTCGGCCACCTCGGACCTCTTCGGATAGCCGTCACCGGACCAGCGCGGAACCACGTGGAAGTGCAGGTGATCGACCGACTGACCAGGGCGGCCGTTGTTCTGCACCACGGTCGTTCCGCTGACGCCGAAGGCCCGCTGGACGGCGATCGAGGTTCGACGCACCATCCGGAGCACCGAACCGCAGTCGCTCTCCCGCAGCGCATGCAGATCGCGAATGTGTGGGTACGGAACCATCAGCGCATAGCCCGGCCCGGTCGACTGATACCGCCCCAGGAACACGGCGAACCGCCCATCATCAAACGCGCGCGGCTCGGCAGCCACCCGTCCCCGCAGCACGTCGCAGAAGTGACAACCCGGCTCGTCGACATCGGTCATTGTGCCCCGTTCCGATAGACATTCCGATAGACACGGGTGGACCCCGTGCACACGTTGAAGTCCCGATCGTCTCAGTCCTGCGCGACCGCAGGCCGTGGCGGATTCCGACTCTCAGGTCGCCGGCTGGACCGTCGCCCTCGGTGACTGGGCCCGGGACGCGGGCGTCACACGACGGTGGGAGGAAAGACGCAGCCGAGGAGGAGACGCTGTGATGAGCAGCCTGCGCGCGTCCCGATGAGCGCGTCCGCGGGACCGAGCCGCATGGGCCGGTTCCGGGGTCGGTGAGTGATCGCGTTCGCCGAGTGTGACGTTTGCCGGCCCCGTGGACTCAGCAGCCGGGAGCCGTCACACACTCGACGAGCCGCCACCACCCACCGATCCCGGCGCCTCCACTCGGGGCTCACTCCGACAACAACCACACGGGACGCGGGCGGACTGCACACCACAGCAATATTCCTTTCGCTGCCTCTTTCTTCCAGAGTCCCGGGAACGAACGGCCGGGTTCGAAGAACCTACGCGGAACTCAGGGAATGTAATGCGGGATCAGGCGTCCGCGGCGGTAACGTTCTTGAGCTCGTCGACCAGGTGCTCGAGGGCGGGAAGGGCGGCGGTGATGGCGTCGCGGTCGGTGGGGTCGAGGCGGTCCAGGCAGGCGGAGACGACTTGGCCGCGGCTGTCTCGGATCCGGTCGGTCATCTGTCGCCCGTCGGCGGTGATCTCGACCCAGGCGGCGCGCAGATCGTCCGGGTTCTGCCGGCGCCGGATCAGGCCGAGCTCGTCCAGCCGGCCGACGATCCGGGACACCATGGTCGGATTCAGGCTCTCCAGTTTGGCCAGCTCGGCCAAGCTCAGCGGGCCGCGGCCACCGATCAGGCCGAGGGCCGAGGCCTGGCTCGGGGTCAGGCCCTCATGGGTGGCCGAGGCGTTGAGTTGCCGCGACAGGCGTCCGATCGCCGCCCGCAGCCGGGCCACAGTGTCCGTGTCCATGCCCACGCCTTCCATTTACTTGCTTGCCGGCACGCAATGTACTGTATTCATCAGGCACCAGGGGGCCTCGATCCAAGAAGCAGGGGGTGTGCGCTCGGAATGTCTCGTTTGCCGCCCGGACGGCCGGCGCTTCGCCAGGCTCAGGACACGGGGCTCGCCGCGCCCGAAGCCGAGGTCGCCGCCCCGATCGTCGTGGACGCGCAGACTACCAAGACCGACGGCGCCGGAGCGGGACCGAAGAAGAGCAGCGACCCAGATGCCGTGCCGGAGCCGTCGCCGCGCCGCTGGCTGATCTTCGCCGTGGTCTCGCTGGCGCTGTTCATGGCCTCCGTCGACCACACCGTCGTCGTGATCGCGCTGCCGTCGATCCAGGCCGACCTCGGCTCCGGCCTGGAGTGGACCAGCTGGACCGTCACGATCTACTCGCTCGGCCAGGTGTTGATCATGCCGCTGGCCGGCAAGCTGAGTGATCAGTTCGGGCGGAAGAAGGTCTTCGTGATCGCCGTCGTGCTGTTCACGGCGGCTTCCCTGCTCTGTGGTCTGATCGACAACATCTATCTGCTCGTCGTGCTGCGTGCCATCCAGGCGATCGGCGGCGGCGCGTTCATGCCGGCGGCGACCGGCATCGTTGCCGACAACTTCGGCGCCAACCGGGACCGCGCGGTCGGCATGTTCACCAGTGTGTTCCCGATCGGCGGCATCGTCGGCCCGATCATCGGCGGCATCCTGCTCACCTATTGGGACTGGCGGGCGCTTTTCCTGGTCAACGTGCCGATCGGGGTCCTGTTGCTGGTGCTCGCGCTGCTGGTGATCCCGGAGAGCCGACGATCGATCAGCCGCCGCTTGGACGTGTACGGCGTCGTCCTGCTCGGCGTCCTGATCCTCGGCACGATGCTCGGCGTCACATCCCTGGGCAGCAAGGACAGCTCGCCCCTCAGCCCGCAGTTCCTGATCCCCGAGGCGATCGCGATCGTGGCCCTGGTGCTGTTCCTCCGGCACTCGTCCCGCGGCAAGGCGCCGTTCATCCCGATGCGGCTGCTCCGCGGCCGCGGGTTCGGGGTGATGAACCTGATCAACTTCCTGCAGGGCTCGGCCGCGATCGGCTTCGGCGCGCTGGTGCCGCTGTTCGCCCAGGCCCGGTTCGGGATCCCGATCTTGGAATCCGGCACCCTGATGACGGCGCGCGCGGTCGGCATGATCTGCATCGCCGGACTGGCCGTGATGACGCTGCGCCGGACGGGCTATCGACTGCCGATGATCCTGGGCTTCTCGCTGCTCTCGGTCGGCATGGTCGCCATCTGCTTCCCGCCGGCCGGGCTGCCCCAGGTGGTCTGGCTCGCCCTCGCCGCCGGAGTCACCGGCCTCGGCATGGGCCTGTCCGTGCCGGCCGGCAACAACGCGGTGCTGCAGCTCGCCCCGAACGATGCGGCCGGCATCGCCGGATTGCGCGGCATGTTCCGGCAGTCCGGTTCGATCATGGCGATCTCGATCGCCACCGCCGTGATGGCCCGCAGCGACAACCCCGGCGCGACCTTGTCCATCGTGTTCCTGATCTTCGCCGGCCTGATCATCTGCACCCTGCCGCTGGTGTTCAAGGTGCCGGAGCACAAGGGCAGTTGGTGATCGCCGACCGCCCGGTGACCGGAAATCGCCCGGGGAGCACAATGGCCGGATGCTCGTAGCCTTCAGCATCGCCCCCGCCGCCGCCGACCCGGACGGCTCGGTCAGTGCCGCCGTCGCCGAGGCGGTACGCATCGTCCGTGACTCCGGCCTGCCGTCGGAGACCAACGCGATGTTCACCAACGTCGAAGGTGAGTGGGACGAGATCATGACCGTGCTCAAGCGCGCCACCGATGCCCTGCTCGCCCACACCGACCGGGTCAGCCTGGTGATCAAGGCCGACATCCGGCCCGGCTTCACCGGTCAACTGACCGAAAAGGTGCGCCGCGTCGAGGAGCACCTGCGCTGACCTAACCCGCCTCATGGTTTGGTAGTGCCCGTGTCCACACCCGGTTGGTATCCCGATCCGTCCGGCGCACCCGGCCGGTTCCGCTACTGGGACGGTCGCAGCTGGTCCCAGCAGACCACCGACCAGCCCGGCGGTCAGCCGGGCGGTGGCCGGCCGCAAGACAGGCGGCGCGGGCCGGCGATCATCGTCGGCGCGATCGCCCTGATCCTGGTGATCGGGTTGATCGTCTTCTTCGTGGTACGCCAGCTCGGCGGCGGATCACAGCCGATCACCAACGACCCGGTCCCCTCCTCGACGGTGTCCGGCTGGGACGACAGCAGCCCGACCGCGGAACCGTCCAGCCCCACTCCCACGCCGTCGCCGAGCCCCTCCGGTTCCGAGACGGCACGGCCGCTGACCGAGTGCCCGCTCGGTGATCCGCGCGCCCGGGCCAGCCATCCGACGGACGGGCGGGTGCACGGCGGCGGGCTGTCCTTCCCCCGGATCGACGGTTGGGAGGACGACCTACAGACCGGTGGGATCAGCTGGGCCTACGACGTCGGATCACAGAGCAAGGTCCTGGAGCCGACGTGGTTGTCGCTGGTCGCGGTCGGCGAACTGCGCCGCTCGGACGGCTTCACGGCGCCGCGGCAGGCGGCCGAGAGCATCATGCAGTGCGTCGCCACCTCCAGCTTCTACTCCCATTTCGTGTCCGCGACGGACCTGAAGTCGGAGGCCACCAAGATCGACGGCCACAACGCCTGGTGGATCCGTACCGACATCCGGGTCGACAATCCCGACATCGAGGCCAAGGGAGACACGGTGGACGTGATCGTCATCGACACCGGCAACCCGGAGACCTTCGGCATGTTCCTCGGCGGCGTCACCATCGGCGACCGAGGCCTGCTCGCGACCATGGACGGGACCATCAGCGGCCTCACCGTCGGCTAGTGGGACCCGACCCGCTGGCCGATGTCCGGATAGTCCAGGACTAGTCCCGCCGCGTCGAAGACGATGTCCCTGGTCCAGTCGGCGCTGGCGTAGTTGATCACCGAACGATCACCGTCGCGCCGCCGGAAGGTGTAGGTCTGCCGGTCCACAACGACGGCCAGGTCGGGCACCGAGACCCAGGCCATCACGAACTCGGTGGGCCCGCCGCCCGCCAGCAGCCCGGCCCGGAGCACCGGCATGGTGTTGGTCAGCGGCGACAGCCCGAGATCGCAGTCGAGCGCGTCGCCCAGCCCGGCCGGATCGCCGCCCGGCGGCGGCAACTCCGGGACGCCCTCGCCGGACGCGTCCACCGACCAGTTCCCGGCTCCGGCATGGCGCAATTCCAGCTGCCGACGCCAGGGGCCGCGGGCCTGGTCGTGCCCTGCGGCGGTGACGTACAGGGTGCTGGTGATGTATCGGTCCAGGGTGAGCAGCGTGTACTCGAGCCGGTACGGCAGCGGATCGGACCCGATCGCCGTGCCCGTCGCCATCAGCCGGCGCTCGGTCAGCTTCACCCGCGCCAGCTCCGCCCCACCGGGTTTCACCCAGACCAGACTGCGTTCCATGGGTCTTCCTCTCCGCCGATCCTCGATCCTCTCCCCTTCCGTGTTGCCCCGCCCGGGTTTCGTTACAGCGGGTCACGGCTCAGGCGGTGGCCGGACGGTAGTAGAGCAGGACGTTGCCCGATTCGAACGGACGCACCCGGGTCAACTCCAGCGGCGTCGTCCGGACCGACTCGAACAGCTTCTTGCCGCCGCCGAGCAGCACCGGGTTGACCAACAGCCGCAGCTCGTCGACCAGGCCGGTGGCGATCAGTTGCCCGGTCAGCGTGGAGCTGCCGAGGATGGCCAGATCCCGGCCGGATTCCTGCTTGGCCGCGGCCAGCCCGTCGACATCGACCACCGCAGTAGGCGAGTCCGCCCAGCTCGCCGTCGCGAGCGATCGGGACACCACGAGCTTGCGCAGCCGATTCATCCGTTCCGCGACCCGCGGGTCGAAGCCGGGCCCGAGATCGCTGGTCCAATAGCCGACCAGGCTCTCGTACGTCGCCCGGCCGAAGACCAGGGTGTCGACCTCGTCCAGTTGCTCGACCGAGTAGTCGACGAACTCGGGGCCGAAGGTCTGCCAGGCGACCGTGTCGTCCGTGCTCGCGTGATAGCCGTCGGCGCTGATCGCCAGGAACGAGAAGAGCTTGCGCATCGTGACTCCCTGTCGCCGGGGGTCCGGGTTGAGCTCCGGCTACCTCTTCGACGAATCACCCCGGCGGAGTGTGAGTCCGTCGCCCGTCCACGGTCGGAGCTTGTCCGGATTGCGGATCGCCCAGAGGCGCGTGATCCGGTCGCCGGCGACCCCGAAGGCGTACACGGTGACGATCCGGCCCGCGACCTCGGCCACCAGACCGGGCCGGCCGTTGACCGTGCGCTCGGTCAGGGACAGCCCGGACGTCCGGCCGAGCAGCTCGATCAGGTAGTGACCGACCTGCTCGCCGCCCTCGATCGGGGGCCCGGCGGTGGCCAGTCCGCCGCCGTCGGCCGTCGCGGTGGCGCCGGAATCGAGAACCGCGATCAGGGCCCCGATGTCCTTGGCTTCCCAAGCCCGCTTGAATTCCCGGACGACGGCGGTGTGCCGGTCCGGCGCCGACCGGAGACCCGGCGCGGCGCCGACCCGCCGACGACCGGACGAGGCCAGCTTGCGGCAGGCGGCCGGCGTTCGGCCGACGATCCCGGCGACTTCGACGAAGGTGTAGCGGAACACGTCGTGCAGGATGAACACCACCCGTTCGGCCGGCGTCATCGTCTCGAGCAGGACCAGGAAGGCCAGGGTGACCGACTCGTCGAGCAGGATCCGGTCCACCGGATCGAGCGCACCGTCGACCGACCGATCGGGCAGCGGCTCCGGCAGCCAGTCACCGACGTAGCTCTCCCGCCGGACCCGGGCCGATCCGAGCAGGTCAAGGCAGATGCGGCTGGTGACCCTGGTCAGCCAGCCGCCGGGCGACTCGATCGCGAGCTGTTGCTCCCGCGGCAGGGCCGACCAACGGGTGAACGCCTCCTGGACGGCGTCCTCGGCCTCGGTCAGCGAGCCGAGCAGCCGGTAGCCGAGATTGATCAGCAACTGCCGCTCGTTGATGATCACGCTCAGGCCCGGGTCCGGCCGGTCGGGTTCCGGCTCAGTTCGAGTGATCATCGTGGCGTCGGCTCCCTTGCTCGGCTGCCCCGTCGGTTCGACGCCCCGGTGCGCCGAGGGTCTCGACGAGCCTGCCATCCGCTGCACCGGCCGGGCCCGAATTCTGCCGCAGGCAGATCACCCGTCGTGTCTCAGCGAGCGGACGCCCGGTCCGAAACCACCCGATCATGCCTATATTCCCTTGTATGTCGACAGGCAATACGGGGGGACTGGGAATCATGGGACGACGACCACAGCGGGCCGGAGCGGCGCTGCTCGCCGGCGTCGTCGTCTGCCTGCTGGCCCTGACCGGCTGCGTCGGCGGCGCGGTCGGCTCCGGCGGCACCGGCGCCACCTTGCACCTGGTCGGTTTCGCCGTGCCCGCCGAGGCCAACAAGGCCGCCCAGGAGGCCTGGGCCGCGACGCCCGAGGGCACCGGGGTGACCTGGGAGCAGTCGTACGGCGCCTCCGGCGACCAGAGCCGGGCCGTGGTCAACGGACTGAAGGCCGACTACGTCAACTTCTCGCTCGAGGGCGACGTCACCCGGTTGGTCGACGCCGGGCTGGTCGACCCGAGCTGGAAGGACGGCCCGACCAAGGGCATCGTGTCCGACTCGGTGGTCGTGATCGCGGTCGCCGCGGGCAATCCCAAGGGGATCAAGGGCTGGGGCGATCTGATCAAGCCGGGGGTACGGATCGTGACGCCGAACCCGGCCTCCTCCGGCTCGGCCCGCTGGAACGTCCTCGCCGCCTACCACCAGGTGATCTCCGCCGGCGGCACCGAGCAGCAGGCCGAGGACTACCTGCGGAAGTTCTTCGGCAACGTGGTGGCACTGCCGGGCAGCGGCCGGGACGCGACGACCGCCTTCCTGCAGGGCACGGCCGACGTGCTGATCTCGTACGAGAACGAGGCGATCCTGGCCCGGCAGTCGGGCGAGACCTTCGACTACGTGCTGCCGGACGACACGATCAAGATCGAGAACCCGGGCGCGGTGCTCAAGGACGCCGACCCCAAGGCCGAGGCCTACCTCGACTTCTTGCTCAGCCCTGAGGGCCAGCAGGCCTTCGCGGGCAAGGGATTCCGGCCGGTCGCCGAGGGCGTCACGGTCGGCGAGGTGCCGGGTGCGAACGACCCGGCGGATCCGTTCCCTCTGCCGTTGCGGCTGTTCACGATCAACGACGACCTCGGCGGCTGGAAGAGCGTGAACGAGAAGTTCTTCGCCGACGGCACCGGGCTGGTGCCGAGGATCCAGGCGGAGACCGGTAAACAGCAATGACGACGAACCTGATCACGGCACCGGCGCCCGGCGGCCGGCGGCGGTCGCGGCCGACGAACGCCTTGACCCGGGGTGCCGGGATCGGGCTCGGCGTCGCACTGATCTGGTTCAGTCTGCTGGTGCTGATCCCGCTGGTGGCGATCCTGGTGCAGGCCTCCGCCGGCGGCTGGCCCGCCTACTGGGCGGCCCTGAGCAGCCCGCAGACGCTGGCCGCGCTGGGGCTGACCGTGGGCGAGGCGATCGCGGTCACCGCGGTCAATGTGGTGTTCGGCACCGCGATCGCCTGGGTCCTGGTCCGGGACCAGTTCTGGGGCAAGCGGGTGCTGGAGATCGTGATCGACATCCCGTTCGCGCTGCCGACGATCGTGGCCGGCCTGGTGCTGCTCACCCTGTACGGCCCCGGCAGCCCGCTCGGGGTGAACTGGGCCAACACCCGGATCGCGGTCTTCCTGGCCCTGCTCTTCGTCACCGTGCCGTTCGTGGTGCGGACCGTGCAGCCGGTGTTGATCGAGTTGGAGCCGGAGGTCGAGGAGGCGTCCGCGTCGCTCGGCGCGAGCCGGTTCACCACCTTCCGGTTGATCATCCTGCCCGCCCTGGCGCCGGCGATCACCTCCGGCGCCGCGTTGTCGTTCGCCCGCGGGATCAGCGAATACGGCTCGCTGGTGCTGCTGTCCGGCAACCTGCCGTACGCCACCGAGGTCGCCTCAGTCCGGATCCTGTCCTACGTCGAGGGTGATCAACTCACCGCCGCGGCTGCCGTCGCCTCGCTGCTGCTGGTGATCGCGCTGGTCGTGATCATCGCGCTCGATCTGATCTCGCGGCGGGTGTCCCGCCGTGGCTGAGCCGATCACCGCCGTCCGCCCGTCCGGCCCGCCGCGCCGCCCGGCCACCGGGTCGCGGCCCACGGTCCGCTGGGCGCTGCGGCTGATCGTGGTCGGCTACCTGGCGCTGTTGATCATCTGGCCGGTGGGCCTGGTCGCCCAGGCCACCTTCGCCCGCGGCCCGGCCCCGGTGCTGGCCGCGCTGAGCCAGCCCGAGGTGATCTTCGCCTTCCAGCTCAGCGTCTCGGTCGCCTTCTGGGCCGTGGTGATCAACACCGTCTTCGGCGTCGGCATCTCGCTGCTGCTGGTCCGCTACCAGTTCCCCGGCCGGCGACTGCTGTCGGCCTTGATCGACCTTCCGCTGTCGGTGTCACCGGTCGTCGTCGGGCTGGCCCTGCTGCTGGCGTACGGCGGCCGGAACGGCTGGTTCGGCCCGCTGCTGGAGAATGCCGGCCTGCAGGTGATCTACGCCCCGCTCGGCATCATCCTGGCCACCACGTTCATCAGTCTGCCGCTGGTGGTGCGGGAGATCGTGCCGGTGCTGACCGAGCTCGGCACCGACTCCGAGCAGGCCGCCCGCAGCCTCGGTGCGTCACCGCTGCAGACGTTCGGCCGGATCACCCTGCCGGCGATCCGCTGGGCGCTGCTGTACGGCATCGTGCTCAGCCTGGCCCGATCACTCGGCGAGTTCGGCGCCGTCAAGATCGTTTCCGGCGGCGTTGCCTTGCGCACCCAGACCGCGACCCTGCTGGTCGAGGAGCGTTACCAGCAGTTCGGCGCCGACAACACCACCACCGCCTACACCGCTGCGTTCGTGCTGGCGTTGACCGCGGTGGTCGCGTTGATCATCGTCTCGCTGCTCCGCCCCAACCACGGCGGTTCGCCCCGCAATCACCGTACGAAGGACCGCCGATGAGCATCATTGCCAGAAACATCAGCCGGCGCTTCGGCGACTTCGTCGCCCTGAACGACGTCTCGATCGAGATCCCGAGCGGCGGTCTGACCGCGCTGCTCGGCCCGAGCGGCGGCGGCAAGTCGACCCTGCTGCGGATCATCGCCGGACTCGAGGTGGCCGACTCCGGCACGGTGGAGATCAACGGCGCCGACGCCACCCGGCTGCCGGCCCAACGCCGCAACGTCGGCTTCGTCTTCCAGCACTACGCCGCGTTCCGGCACCTCACTGTCGCCGGCAACGTCGGCTTCGGGCTCAAGATCAGGCGCCGGCCCAAGGCCGAGATCGCCGCCCGGGTGGACGAGTTGCTCAAGCTGGTGCACCTGTCCCAGTTCGCCGACCGGCTGCCGTCCCAGCTGTCCGGCGGCCAGCGACAGCGGATGGCGCTGGCCCGCGCGCTGGCGATCGAGCCGGCGGTGCTGCTGCTGGACGAGCCGTTCGGCGCGCTGGATGCGAAGGTCCGACAGGAGCTGCGGGACTGGCTCCGCCGGTTGCACGACGAGGTGCACGTGACCACCGTGTTCGTCACCCATGATCAAGAAGAGGCCCTGGAGATCGCCGATCAGATCGTGGTGATCAACCAGGGTGCGGTGGAGCAGGTCGGCACCCCGGACGAGCTCTACGACCGGCCGGCGAACGCGTTCGTGATGGGCTTCCTCGGCCCGGTCACGTCGCTGCAGGGCCGGCTGGTCCGACCGCACGACATCCTGGTCGCCGCAGCTCCGCTGGACGACGGGCTGGCCGGCCGGGTGCTCCGCGCCGCCCGGGTCGGCTTCGAAGTTCGGCTGGAGATCACGCTCCGGGACCGACCCGCGGATGAGCCGGTGCAGGTCACGCTGACCCGGGCCGAGGCCGCTCGGCTGGGGATCGGGGCCGAGTCCGACGTCTGGATCCGGCACGCGCCGGATGCCCCGGCGACCCCGCACGCACCGGCCGACGCCGATCGCCTGGTTCCCGTCGGCACCTGAGCACCGCACGCTCGAGTCGTGTTTGGGTGTTCGTTCCCCAACCTGATCGATAGGGCCGTTCGCGTTGTTCGCCTCCCGATCAGATCGATGGGGGACGTTTGGGTGTTCGTTCCCTGAGCCTGTCGAAGGGCAAACCAGGCGGTCCCGATTCGGTTCGGCCGGTCAGCCCGAAGCCGCACCCGGGATCAATCGGACTTGCCCTTCGACAGGCTCAGGGAACGAACATCCAAGCTCCGACTGGTGCCAGCCGACCGACACCAGTCCGGGAGCGAGGACGGGGTCAGGGAACCTGGATCTGCCCGGACCGGGGACGACGGCGCTACCGTACGTCCCGTGGACCCCATCGTTCTTGGACCGAACCAGCCGGCCGAGCGGCCGTACCGCGGCGGTGCCGGGATCGCCCGGCTGAGGGGCGTCGAGCAACCGAGCGCGTACTCCCCGGAGGACTTCGTCGCGTCGACGGTCGAGGTGTTCGCCGGCGAGGGGGCCGGGCTGACCCGGCTCGAGGACGGCCGGACGCTGCGGGAGGCGATCCGGGCCGATCCGACCGGCTATCTCGGCGTCGAGCATGTCGCGAGCTATGGCGACGACCCGCGGCTGTTGGTCAAGCTGCTGGACACCGAGGAGCGGCTGTTCGTCCACTTCCATCCGGGCGACGCGTTCGCCGAGGAGTATTTCCCGCACTACTCCGGCAAGGCCGAGGCCTGGCACATCGTCGCGGTTCGGGGTGAGCCGGTGGTGCATCTCGGCTTCGCCCGGGAGGTGTCGGAGGCCACGGTCGCGAGCTGGTTCATGCAGCAGGCGGTCGACGAAATGCTGGCCGCGATGAACCCGGTGCCGGTCCGGCCCGGTGACACGATCTTCGTCCCGGCCGGGGTGCCGCACTCGCTCGGCGCCGGTATCACCATGGTCGAGTTGCAGCAGGCCTCCGACCTGTCGATCCTGCTGGAATACCGCGGCTTCCCCGACCTCACCCTGATGGACAGCACCCTCGGTCTCGGCCCGGCGATCGTGCTGCCGGAGCTCGACCGGTCCGGCTGGGACGCCGACCGGCTCGCGTCCTTGATCATCCGGTCCGGCGGCGACGGGCCGGCGCTGCCGGCGGCCGCCGAGGCGTACTTCCGGCTCGATCGGGTGCTGCCCGGCTCGGGCTCGGTCGCCCTGCCCGCCGGTTACGCAGTCCTGGTGGTCCTCGCCGGCGACGGCGAACTGACCGGCCCGAGCAGCACCGAGCCAGGTCCGGCGACAGGGCTGTCGTTGCGGCCCGGGATGACGGTCCTGGTGCCCGCCGGCGCCGGCCCGTTGGCTGTCTCCGGTGCAGGTCTGGAGCTGCTCTGCTGCCGGCCGCCCGCCCCGTCCAGATGATCTTGTAGACGCTTTCAGGTCAACCGGTCGGACGGTAGCCTGACCGGTATGTCCACTGCGGGTTGGCACCCCGATCCCGACGGTACGCCTGGGCGGTACCGCTTCTGGGACGGCCGATCCTGGTCCAACGCCACCACCGATGACCCGCGGACGGCGACGCCCGGCTCCGGCGCCCGCCGAGCCGCCGGCTTCGCCGAGGGCGGCGCCACCGCCCAGCCGGCTCGAGCGATCGATCCGCGCCAGGACCCCGCCCGCGACCGGCTGCGACGCGGCTTGATCATCGCCGGAGTGCTGCTGTTGTTGATCATGGTCACGGTCGGCGGCGTGGTCGTCTGGCGCAACGGCCAGGGTCAGGCGGGCCCGCCGACGCCGACCGGCTCGGCCTGGGACGACAACAGCCCGACGGCGGCCCCGTCGACGCCGACACCACCGCCCAGCTCCAGCGCGAGTCCGAGCCCGTCGCCGAGTCCGAGCGAGACGGCGGCCCAGGTGCGTTGTCCGCCGGGCAACCCGGCGCAAGGCCGAGGCCAGGCCGCCGATGGCCGGGTGCACGGCGGCCGGATCTCCTTCCCCACCGTCGCGGACTACGATCCACCGCAGCCGCGGCCCCGGCTGTCCTGGTTCTACGACACCGCGTCGCAACTCCAGGTGACCGAGCCGGGTTGGGCCTCGTCGTTCACGGTCGGCGAGGTGCGCCGGGCCGGCCCGTTCGGCGCGCCGCGGCAGGCCGCCGAAAACACGCTGCAGTGCATGATCACCGGCGACGGGTTCGAGGGATTCACCGGCCGCAAGGAGCTGCGCAACGAGGCCGTCACGATCGACGGCCGCCCGGCCTGGATGATCATGTCCGAGGTCCGGGTGGACCGGTCCGACATCAGTGTCGACGGCGATCGGGTGGTGGTGATCTTCATCGACGACGGACGCACGGATCGGTTGTCCGGATTCATCGGCCTGGTCCCGATCGGCGACACGAAGCGGATCGCCCTGCTGGGCACAGTGATCAAGGGTCTGCGGGTCGATTGAACGGCGCCCGGCCGCGGGAGTAACGTGCCGTTCGTGGATCTGGTGCGGCAGTTCGCGGACATCGGCAAGTCGGATCTCGAGACGGCCGGAGGTAAGGGCGCCAATCTCGGCGAGATGACCGGCGCCGGCTTTCCCGTGCCGCCAGGCTTCGTGGTGATCACCGAGGCGTACCGCAGTTTCGTTCGGGACAACATCATCGAGGCGGCGATCATCGACGCTGCCCGGCGCCGATCCGATGACCCGGCAGTGTTGCAGGCGGCGGCGGACAAGATCGCCGGCCTGTTCGCCGGGGCCCCGATCCCGGACGTCATCGCCACGGCCATCCTCGCCGCCTACCACCGGCTGGGCGACCAGGTCCGGGTGGCGGTCCGCTCCTCGGCCACCGCCGAGGACCTCGCCGAAGCCAGCTTCGCCGGCCAGCAGGACACGTACCTCAACATCCGCGGCGACGACGGCTTGCTGGATGCGGTACGGCGCTGCTGGGCGTCGCTGTGGACGGCGCGGGCGATCGCCTACCGGGCCCGGCAGGCCATCGATCCCGCCGACGTCAGCCTGGCCGTCGTGGTGCAGCAGATGATCGAGTCCGAGGCCTCCGGCGTGATGTTCACCGCCAACCCGGCCAACGGCCGCCGGGACCAGACGGTGATCGCCGCCGCTTGGGGTCTGGGCGAGGCGATCGTCAGCGGCGCGGTGAGCACCGATGACCTGGTCCTCGACGCCTCGGGCGCGGTGATCGACCGACACCTGGCCGACAAGGAGGTGCAGACCGTCTACCTCGAGCACGGCACCGCTGAGCTACCGGTGCCGGAGGACCGGCGCCGGGCCGCCGTCCTGGACGATGCCGCGGCGGCCGAGTTGGCCGGACTGGGCGGCCGGATCCGTGATCATTACGGCGCGCCGCAGGACATCGAGTGGGCCCGCCGGGACGGCCGGTTCTACATCGTCCAGTCCCGGCCGATCACCGCTCTGCCCGAGGAGACCGGGGACGTGCCGTTCCGCTGGGACGTGCCGACGGAGCGCTGCTGGTATTTCCGGGCCAGCATCGTCGAGCAGTTGCCGGACCCGCTGACCCCGCTGTTCGGCGATCTGATCAACGGCGCGGTGTCCCGGTCGCTGACGTCGATGTTCACCCAGTTGCTCGGTGAGGGTTCGCTGCAGCCCGGCGACATCCGGTTCCCGATGATCAACGGCTACGCCTACTACGAATACAAGGTCGCTGCCTTCGGTCGGGTTCTCACCGCGCTGCCGACCGCGCTGAAGGCGCTCAGTGGGCAGGCTGGCTACGTGGAGCGGTGGCGCGACGACGCCCACCCGACGTATCGGCGGATCGTTGCCGACTGGACCGCCCGGGATCTCGATCGGATGTCCGCGGCCGACCTGTACGACGGCGTCGGGGTGCTGCTCGAGGCCGGCGCTTCCTACTACACGGTGGTGCAGACGATCATCCCGCCGGCGGCCAGCAGCGAGACGGTGCTGACCCGGTTCTACGACACCGCGGTCCGGCGGCCCGGCGACCCGGCCGCGTCGACGCTGCTGCTGGGCTATGACTCGATGCCGATCAGAAGCGAGAAGTCGCTGTACGACCTGTCCGCCTGGGCCGCCGACCGGCCCGACCTCAAGGAATGGCTGCTGAACGACCAGGCCGACGGCGAGCCGGCCGACGCCGCCGAGTTCCGGCGCCGCTTCCATGATCATCTGGCCCGGTTCGGCCACACCACCTACAACCTCGACTTCGTCCAGCCGGTGCCGGCCGACGACCCCGACCCGGTGCTCGACTCGCTCCGGTTCTTCCTGTCCGGTCAGGGCGCCGACCCGCATCGGCGGCAGGCCGACGCGGCCGAGCGGCGGGACCGGCTGGTCCGGGAGATCGAGGACCGGCTCGACCCGGTGCGCCGTTCGGTGTTCCAGCGACTGGTGTCGGCGGCGCAGCGGTTCGCCCCGATCCGCGAGGATGCGCTGGCCGATGTCGGCCTGGCCTGGCCGCGGCTGCGGCAGATGCTCGGCGAGCTCGGCCGCAGGCTGGCCGCCGACGGCGTGATCGACGAGCCGGACCAGATCTTCTGGCTGCAGGATCGCGAGCTCAAGGACTGGCTGTCCGGGGTGACCCTCGGCTCGCGTACCGACGACGTGGCCCGGCGGAAGATCGTCTGGCGCGGCCAGCGACTGGCGACGCCGCCGCAGATGCTGCCGGACAACGGGTGGGCCAAGCTGTTCGCGAAGTGGATGCCGGCGGTCTCGGGCAACGAATCCGGTCCAGTGCTGCGCGGCATCGGCGCGAGTGCCGGATCGGTGACCGCGCCGGCCCGGGTGCTCGGCGGGCCGGCGGACTTCGGCGACCTGCAGCCGGGCGACGTGCTGGTCGCCAGCATCACCACCCCGGCCTGGACCTCGCTCTTCGCCAAGGCCTCAGGCGTGGTGACCGACATCGGCGGCCCGCTGAGTCACAGCTCGATCGTCGCCCGCGAGTACGGGATCCCCGCGGTGCTCGGCACCGGCTCGGCAACCCGCCGGATCCACAGCGGCGAACAGATCACCGTCGACGGCGACGCCGGCAAGGTCACCCTGATCGAGCAGCAGGACTCGGCGGTCGAGCCGGTCGATGATCATCGCAGGTCACCGGTGCCGGTGATCGCCGGGATCGCTGCCGTGGTGGGGATCGGCGTGCTGATCTGGCGCCGCCGGCGCCGAAAGAAGTGATCAATCGGACCAGTTCCCCCCGCCTGTCGATGGGCACGTTCAGGGTTTCGTTCCCTGAGCCTGCCGATGGGCAGGGCCGAATCACACGTTCAGTCCTAGTCACATATCGTCGTCCCACTTGGAGTCCTTCTCCCATTCCTCGTTGCGTTCGGCGACCCGCTCCATCGCGTGTTCGGCCTCCTCCCGCGTGGCATACGGGCCGAGCCGGTCCGCCGCCAAGCTAGCGACCCTGGGCGCCTGCACCGCCGACTTGGTCTTCAGGTCGTACCACCAAAGCTCGTCCTGATCACTCATGACCCGAAGCTACCGCAGCTTGCCGAAGGCGGGCCGCAACTGATGCTCCAGCGCCCACGGCACCGAATAGATGCTCGGGCTGGCCAGGGCGGAGGCCGTGGTGTCGTCGACGATCACGTACGAGCCGCGCCGGACGGCGGCCAGCTCCGACCAGCCGACGACGTCCTGCAGCACCTCCTCGCCGCCGGTCAGCGGCCACATGATCACCAGATCGGCGGCCAGCACCTCGACCTTCTCCAGCGAGACCAGCACCCGGGCCGAACCCTTGCCCTCCTTCGTCGACCGGGGATCGAGGGTCAGCCCGATCTCGCCGAGGGTGCGCGCGGCTGGATCGGTGTCGGCGGCGACCAGGCCGAACTGATCACCGGTGAACTGGCCGTAGCTGAAGGTCTTGCCCGCCGCCGCCGGGAACTCGGCCCGGAACTTCTCGATCTGCATGGTGACGTCGGCGACCAGGGTGTCCGCCTCGGCCTTGCGGTCGAAGATCATTCCGGCGGTCTCGGTGACCTGTTGCCAGCTGTCGAGGACGGCCTTGGAGTCGATCACCGGGATGGTCGGCGCGATCGCCGCCAACCGGTCGTAGGTCTCCTTGGTCTGATACCCGGCCAGGATCAGTTCCGGTTGCAGAGCCGCCAGCTTCTCGTAGTCGATGTCGTCACCGATCACGACCTCGGACTGGTGCTCCGGGGTCCACGGGAACCGGCCGTTGTCACCGGAGTAGTTGCGGGTGACGAACTCGGCCGTGATCGGGACGTCCAGCGCGATCAGGGCGTCGGTCCACGGTGCGCTGAAGGTGACCACCCGCGCCGGGTTCGCCGGCACCACCGTCGTGCCGAAGGTGTGCTCGATGGTGATCTCCGGCCGGTCACCGGTGGTCGGCGCGGCCCCGGCGCCCGGCCCGCAGGCGGTGACCAGCAGCGTGATCACGGCCAGCGCGATCATGATCGGAATCCCTTGCCGGCGTCGGCCGGTCAGCACCTCGGACACGGTGACCATCCTCTCCCAGAGTAAGGAAAGGCTAACCTAGACACGTCGTGGCCAGAACATTGTGTCCAGGGCCTGACGCGACGGTCCGTTAAGGTGCCGAGTCATGCGTGCTCTCCGTGTTCTGATCGCCTTCATCGGTCGTCTCGCCCTGATCAGCGCCTGGAGCCCGGCCACGGGCCAGGCCCGACCGGCCGAGCCGGCACGGACGTCGGCGGAAGCGACCGAAGGGCTGGTCACCGACCCGGTGCCGCTGCTCGAGTTCCGCACCGCCGCCAGCGTCGGGTGGTTCTGGACGCTCTCCAACGCCGAGGCCGCGGCGGCCGGTCGACAGGGCATGAAACGGCTGCCGACGAAGCTCGGTCACCTGCGGCGGCAGCCGTTCGCGGGCTCGCAGCCGCTGTTCCGGTTGCGGCTGAAGGCGCGCTCGGCGTACCTGATCACCGCCTCCACCGCGGAACGCGAAGCGCTGCTGCAGACCGGCAACTGGGTGGCCGAGGGCACCGTGGGTCATCTGTGGTCGGCGGCCGGTCCGGGACTGGCGCCGCTGTGGCGGATGTCGAACGGCGCGGAATGGCGGCTCGTGCCGGACGCGCAGCGGGCCGACTTCACGGCCCGCGGCTACCGGACCGACGGCCGGCTGGGGTACGTGCAGCCGACGTATCGGCGGGTCGGCGCGATCTACTTCGGCACCTGGGACGCGAGCGGCAACCAGGCCCTGCTCGACAACGTCGAGCGGACCTACGGCCGGCGGGACTGGTGGGGCGGCCTGCGCGACTTCGCCGGCGTCGGGGTCGAGCGGAACGCCTGGCACTGGAGCGACGAGGACTGGTCCGACCTGGAACCGTCGATCGGCTACTACGACGACTCCGACCCGGCGACGCTGGAGAAGCAGATCGATCAGGCCGCCGGAGCGGGACTCGATCACTTCGCCTTCTACTGGTACTGGAATCCGGCCGACGGCGGGGCCGAGCAGTATGTGGCCGGCCTCAGCTCGTTCCTGCAGGCGGCGAACCGGGACCGGATGGACTTCACGATCATGCCCTGCCTCCATCCCTGGTCGGACGGACCGGTGTCACTGAAGTTGCCGGCCGAGCAGATCGACCGGGCGGCGCAGGTGATCGTCGACGAATACCTGAGCCAGCCGAACTTCCTCCGGGCCAATGACGGCCGCAAACTCCTGACGGTCTGCGACACCCGCGGCATCGGCAACGGTTCACCGACGGAGAATGATCTTGCCGCGACGCGTCAGTTCAACGACGCGGTCCGGGCCAAGGCGCGGGCCCAGCTCGGTGAGGAGATCATGATCACGCACAACGCCGACATCGGGATCGACACCGCCGCGGCCGGGTTCGAGGGTCGGCAGTGCCAGGGACAGTGGGATCCGAGCCGTTCGTACCAGCGCTATGTGGATCACCAGCGGGACTACTTCGCCGACCGGCCCGGTGCGCTGATCCGATGCGTGACCTCCAATTTCGACGAGCGGCCGCGGATCTCGATCTTGATCCCGGACCCCGACCCGCCGACCGAGGAGAACCTGAAGGCCGCGTTCCGCTGGTACGACGATCACAGCCTCGACCGGTTCGAAAGCCTGCTGGGCCACGTCGAGGACGACATCCAGCAATCGACCCGGCCGGAACTGGTGGACAACTTCGTCCTGGTCTACGCCTGGAACGAGTGGCACGAGGGCGGCTACATCGAACCAAACCGGCGCGACGGCTGCGCCTACCTGGATGCGATCCGGTCGACCTTCCGGCTGACCGGTGGCTCGGGCTGCGTGATCAAGCCATGATTCAGCCCGACCTCATCTCGCCGCCGCGCCCGGTCCCGGCCCGGATCCCGCGTCCGGAGTACGTCGGCCGGAAGGAGCCGAGCTCGTACCACGGCGGCCATGTGCAGACCGCGGAGACGATCGAGCGGATGCGGATCGCCGGCCGGATCGCTGCCCAGGCCCTGCAGACCGTCGGCGCGGCCGTCGAGCCCGGCGTCACCACCGACGAGCTTGATCGGATCGGGCACGAATTCGTACTCGATCATGGTGCCTATCCCTCGACGCTCGGCTACCGCGGCTTCCCGAAGTCGTTGTGTACTTCGGTGAACGAGGTGATCTGTCACGGCATCCCGGACGCCCGGCCGCTGGAGGACGGCGACCTGGTCAAGATTGACATCACGGCCTTCATCGGCGGCGTGCACGGCGACAACTGCGGCACCTTCGGCGCCGGCACCCTGGACGAGGAGTCCCGGCTGCTGGCCGAGCGCACCGCCGAGGCGCTGCGGCGCGGGATCGCAGCGGTGAAGCCGGGCCGGCGGACGAGCGTGATCGGCCGGGTGATCTCCAGCTATGCGAAGCGCTTCGGCTACGGCGTGGTCAGCGACTACAACGGCCACGGGGTCCATTCGGTGTTCCACTCCGAGCTGACCATCCCGCACTACGACGAGCCCAGGTACGACACGGTGATCGAGCCGGGGATGACGTTCACCATCGAGCCGATGCTCACCCTGGGCAGCGGCGACACCGACCTGTGGGACGACGACTGGACCGCGGTCACCGTCGACGGCAGCCGCTGCGCCCAGTTCGAACACACCCTCGCCGTCACCACCTCCGGAGCGGAGATCCTGACTCTGCCGTGAGGCCCGATCGGGGCTACCATGTCCGGTGGACGAGCCGGTCAGACGATCGCGGCAGCACCTCGGTGCTGCCGAGGAAAGTCCGGACTCCACAGAGCAGGGTGGTGGGTAACGCCCACCCGGGGCAACCCGCGGGAAAGTGCCACAGAGAACAAACCGCCCTCGCCCGGTCCGCCGGGCGGAGGTAAGGGTGAAACGGTGGTGTAAGAGACCACCAGCACCCCAGGTGACTGGGGTGGCTCGGTAAACCCCACCTGGAGCAAGATCAAGAGGATGTGCCTCGGCACATCTGCGGAGACGCCCGAGGGCTGCTCGCCCGAGTCTCCGGGTAGGTCGCACCAGGCCGCTGGCAACAGCGGTCGCAGATGGATGATCGTCGCTCACCGTTCGCGGTGAGAAACAGAATCCGGCTTATCGACCGGCTCGTCCCCATTTCCCCGCCTGCACGGCGTAAATCCGGGCATCGACGCCGACGCCGTGAAGCAGGCCGTCAACTCCATCTGAACGGGACCCGAAGCCGCAGGTTACTGTTTGTACGCCTCACTGGCACCGTGCTTAGCCTGCTTGGCCGTGAATCCCTCGTACTCCAATTGCTCAGCCAGCTCGGATTCGGAGAATGCCGAGTACTCAAGGTAGCTGATGGCGGACCGGATTGCCTGCTCGTTCCAATCGGCATCGACATGGTCCGCAGCCCACTTGGCGTCGGCTTTGCTGAAATCCTCGTACTCGAGTTGCTCCGCCAGCCCCTTCTTGCTGAATGCCGAGAAGTCGAGATAGGACACGGCCGACCGCAGCGCCTGCTCTTGCGACTTCGTCACCTCGGGCTGCTTCTCTTCGGGTTTCGGCTCGGACTGCTTCTCTTCGGGTTTCGGCTCGGGCTTCTGCTCCGGTTCCGGCGCCTTCTCGGTCTCCTTCGGCTCCTCGGCGGGCGCCGTCTGGGTGACAGTGACCGTGGGCGCCGGCTCGGCCGACACGGTGACCGTGGGCGCCGGCTCGGCCGGCGCGGTGACCGTGACCTGCGAGCCTGGCTCGGCGGTCGTCGCCCCACCCCGGGCAGACATCGCCCCCGTGCAGGACCCGATGACCAGCGCGGACACGGTCGCGATGAGGAGCGCGATCCACCCGAACCGCTTCGGCTTCTTCGGTGCGGGTTGGGGCGGAATCGGCTGCGGGGTGTAGCTAGGGTTGGTCATGATCAATCGACTCCTTATGCAAGTCGGTTGGTTGGAGCCCACCGGCAGCGGATTCTGACGGTGGGCGAACCTCGGTGGGCGGGCGGCAACCTGCCCACCGAGGTCCTTCTCAAAAGGGTGCGTGCGCCGAGATCCGGCGACTCGCTTCCCCCCGTGAAGCTGTTGTGATTCTAGATCCTGCCGGCGACAGTCGCGGCCGATCCGTGAATTGCACTTAGCCCCACCCTCTATGGCGAGGGTGGGAGGTTCTCTGCTTTCGGCGGTCGGGCCGACGCAAAGGAAGCCGGCCTCACCTTCTGGTTGCGGCCTTTGCCCTCGCGGGCGAGTGCGATGATCTGCTCACGCTGTTCGTCGGTGACGGCCATGTCGGTCCTCCTCGCATCGCCTGGCCGCAAGGGGAATGCCGGGCACCCGGCTCGGCGAGGTGAGGTGAGGTATCTAGCTCCCCTTTACATTGACTGTCTAGGGGGACTAAACTATGATCATGGTCAAGGCGATGAAGTACCGGACTCTCACGGCGGCGCTCGTAGCGAACGGCTGCACCAAGCAGCCAAGGCAAGGGCGACCACGAGAAGTGGTACTGCCCGTGCGGCGAGCACATGACCGTGATCACCCAGACGCGGGAGGTCTCGCCGGGCCTCGTCCGTCAGGCCATCAGGAACCTCGAATGCCTCCCGGAAGGATGGTGGATCGAATGACCTACACCGTGCGAGCGGTCCGCTGGACTCACGGCTGGGAACTCCACATCGACGGCGATGGGGTGACCCAGTGCCGCACCCTTGACCAGGCTGATCAGCAGGTCCGCGACTACCTCGCGACCGTCCACGACACCGACTTCGACGACGCCGAGATCGTGATCGTGCCCGACCTCGACGGCTACGAAGCGGTGGTCACCGAGGTCCGCGACAAGGTGCAGCGCGCCAGCGATCTTCAACTCGAGGCCGCCCGAGATCTCCGCGAGGTAACCCGGCACCTGCGCGACCAGGGCCTCAGCGTGACCGACACCGCCGCCGTGCTCGGCGTTTCCCGCGGACGAGTGTCTCAGCTGGTCGGCTGACGTTTGAACCGATCAGTCGGTCCGGACACGGATCCCCCAGCTTTTGCGCCGTCGCCTTAAAATTCGCCCGGAATCCGGCCTTTCGACCGGCTCGTACGACACCCCGGCGACTGGTCAGCGCGCCGCGTTGATGGCGGCCGCGTAGCCGTCGACGGTGCAGGTCTTCAGCCACTGCGGGCACGGGCCCTCGCCCATGTGGCCGCCGACCATCGTCCGATCCTCGGTGCCCTGCAGGAACAGGCCTTCGAGCAGCACCGGACGGATCGTCTTGGCGCCTGGGGACGCCTCGGGGGTGGCCGGGTCGGAGTCTGCGGTTTCGTCCGTGGCCCGGACGGCGATCTTGGCCCCGTACGGGACGGTCGACCGCACCTTGCCCTGGTCGATCGTCGCACTGGCCGGGATCCCGATGTAGGCCGGATCGCCGGGATCGCCCTTGATCGGATCGAGCACCCGGACCTCCAGCACGACGTAGCGTTCCTGCCAACTGCCGTCGCGCCCGCCGTCGCCGGTCGGTTCGGTGATCGCGGCCAGGCCGACGACCGTGCCGGCGAAGACGTAGGTGGCACCTTCGAGCGCCTCGGCCGGGTCGGCGTTCGGTTGGAAGTCGACGATCCCGCCGTCCCCGGCCAGCAACTCCATGAACGGTTGAGCCGATTTCACCGGCGGTCGCGGTGGGCCCGGCGTGGCAAGCGAGGTCAGGGGTGTCCCGCCGCAGCCGGCCAGCAGTAGGACGACTGCGGCACAGATCGTCGCCGCCCATCGATGGTTGATCATCTTCGGTCTCCGTTCAGCGGGCACGTTCGACCCGGGTGATCAACTCGTCCAGGTCGGGCAGGGCGGACAGTTCGGCGATCAAGGGATCGCCGGTCGGACCGAGCGGGTTGCGGAGTCGGCCGGCGTCGGCCAGGAACAGGCCCTGATCATTGGTCAGCCACTCTCCGACGAGGGTGCCCGGCGGCGCATCGGCCATGGATGTCGGGAAGCCGAGGAACCAGACGGCGTCGGCCGTAGGCACCGGCAGCGGATCGGGGTCGGCCGGAGCCTGGAACTGCACCACCCAAGGCTCCGGCGGCACCGCTCCGATGATCTTGGTCGGGTCGAGCGTCAACCCGATCAAGTCCGCCTGGTTCCCGTCCTGATCAGCCAGCGGTCCCAGCCGGTCGACGGCCTTCACCCGGGCCCGGACGATCGTCTTGGAGGCCCGGGTCAGCTCGGCCAGGGTCCGGTAGCGCTGCCGGGTCAGGGCCGGGTCGGCCGGCAGCCGAGCGAACAGGTCGGACGGTCTCGGCCGATCCCGCAGGGTCAGCCCTGGCACCACAACGGCCGCGGCGATGCCCCCGCCGGCGAACACCGCTCCGCCGATCAGGGCCCGCCGGCGGGTGATCAGCGGTGGCCGCGGCTCCGGTGCGGCCACCGCGAGCCGGGACTCGATCTCGGCCCAGGTGCGCCGACCGCCGGGCCCGGCCGCCCAGCCGCCTGCGGGACGTAGTGATCGCACCGCGTGACCGTCGAACTCAGTCATCGTTCCCCTGCCGGTCACGTCGTTCGACGACGGCGCGGAGCCGCTGCCGGGCCCGGTGCAGCCGGACCCGATAGGCGCCGGACGAACAGCCCAGGGCCGCCGCTGCTTGACGCGGCTCCAGGTCGTACCAGTAGGTCATGATCAAGACGTCTTGATCATCAGGTTGAAGGGAACCGATCGCGGCCCGGAGTCGATCATCGTCCACCGGTTCACCGGCCGATGTCTCCCGTTCGGCGGCCAGCCGGCGACGCAACTCTCCCGACCGCCGCTGCCGCCGCAACTCGTTGCCGATCAGCTTGCGAGCGGTGCCGAGCAGCCAGGGCAGCAGCGGGTCGGTCAGCCGGTCCAGCCGCCGCCAGGCCGCGACGTAGGTGTCCGCGACGATCTCGTCGGCGGCCTCGCTGCCGACCCGATAGCGGACGTAGGCGTGCACGGCGTCTCCATGATCACGGAAGGCCGCCTCGAGCCGTCGTTCGGCCGCGCCCGGGCGCCGAGCCAGCGCCGGGCCGTCGTCCGAGGACAAGCTCAACGGCGGTCCCTCCAGGTGAGGTGTCTCTGTCCGCGTATTGTCCGGCCCGGCCGGGTTTGTTACAGGTCGCCCTTTCCCTGTCTATTTGTTGCCATCCTGGAATCGACTTCCGGACGGCCGAATCAATGACACTCGACCCGGCGAGGCCTTCCCGCCCACTCCTCGCCAACGGTACGGTGAACACCGGGTACCCATAGAGACCGATTCATCCCCCGATGGACCGGTATCGCCGCCCCACTCTCCCCCGAGGGTGGGGCGGTTTGTTCCCTCCACCATCGCCCCTGGTCAGCGGTCAAATCTTCGGATCGGCCGGGCGTCCGTCGAGGACGTTCTGGAGGTTTCCGGTTCCTGCTGAATCGCGAATCGGCCACAATGGGGCCATGCCCGGGGAGCCGGACGAGACACGGACCAAGGCAGCGCATCGGGGGATGCCCTCGGCCGCTGCGTCTTCGCGTGCCCGTTTCGGAGTCGCCACGCTGGCGGGCCGATTGGCCGCCGCGGCCACCCGATTCACCCGTTCCGATGCGCCGACGGCCCGTGGCCAGATGATCCGCCGCGTCGATCCCGGTGCCCTGGCCCGCGTGGTCCGGCGACAGCCCTGGGTCCTGGTGGTCGGTGAGTACGGCACCACCGTGCTGTCCGGCCTGCTGTTGGCGGCGGTCCGGGCCTCGCACGGCACTCACGAGTCGCGGCTGGCGCAACTCCGGGCAGAGGCCGGCACCGACGGTGTGCTGTCGTTGCTCACCGATCGTTCGGTTCCCGAGTTGGCGATCATCGCGGCCCGGCCGGCGGCCGCGGTCGAACTGCTCGCCACCGGCGACCTGCCTCGGGCGATCGTGCTGTTCGACAGTTCCGGTGCGGCCCCGAACCAGCGGTACGCCCACGCTCGGGCGCTGCGGGACGCCATCGACCGGATCAGTGCTCCGGTGCCGGTGATCGCCAACGCGGCCGACCCGATGACCGTGCTCGCCGCGGGCTCGGCCCGGCGGGCGATCTGGGTGCGCGGCGACTACGGCTACCATGATCAACTCCTCTGTCCGGGCTGCGGCTCGATCCTCACCGGAGTGGACGACACCGAGTCCGGCTGGCGCTGCCCGCGGCGCGACTACCGGCAGCCCGAACCCGACTATCTGGTGCAGGACGGCAAGATCAGCGACGCCGACGGACAGTTCTGGGATCCGCGGCTGCCATTGCCGGGACGGCTCAGCCTGGACCAGGCCTGCTTCGCCCTGGCCGCCGCCGGAACGCTGGGCATCCACCCCGGGACGGTGTTCGTCGGGATGCGCAAGACGCACGATGCGCTGGGCCGCTTCGACACCGTGACCATCGGCGGGACCAAGGCTCGGCTGCTCGCGGCCCGGCATCCGGCCGAGTGGATCGACGCCCTCACGGTGATCGACAAGCCGACCGTGATCATCGCGACCGACGACTCCGACCTGTCCTGGAGCTGGGACTGCGATCCCGGCGCGCTGGCCGGCCGCACGGTGATCGCCACCGGCGGCCGCGCACCCGACGTCGCCGCCCGGCTGGCGCACGCCGAGATCGACTGCCGTGACGTCCCGGAGCTGACCGCGGCGCTCGCCGGCCACCGTGCTGGCGTCGATGTGCTGGCGATGCCGGGCGCGCTGCGAACCCTGCTCCAGCTGAGCGGACGATCATGAGCCAACCGCCCGGCGATCAGGTCGAGATCGTCACCGTCTATCCCACCCTGCTCCGGGCTCCGGGCGACCGCGGCAACACCGAGGCCCTCGTCCGGCGGTTGAGCTGGCGGGGGCACCGCGCGCGGCTGCGGACCGTCGAGCATGATCAACCGATTCCCGACGACGGCCGGCTGTATCTGATCGGCGGTGCCGAGGGGCCGGCCCAGGTCGCGGCGGCGCACCTGCTGGCCGCCGACGGCGCGCTCGGGCGGGTGGCCGCCGCCGGTGCGATCGTCTTCGCGACCGGCGGCGGGTATCAGTTGCTGGGGCGGTCGTTCGCCGCTCCCGACCGGACGAGGGTCGACGGGCTCGGACTGCTGGACGTCGAGACCGTGCCGAGCACCGACGAGGCCAAGGGCGAGGTGGTGGGACGACTCCGCGACCTGCCCGACGGTCGCGGAATGGTCCCGTCGACGGTGACCGAGAGCCGGCTCGACGCCGACCAGGCCACCTCGGATCCCCGGGTGATCACCGGCTACGAGGATCACACCGCCATCACCCATCTGGGCCCTGATGCGGATCCGCTGGCGATGATCAACCTCGGCTACGGCAACTGCGGCGACGGCACCGAGGGCGCGGTCACCCGGACGACGCTGGGAACCAACCTGCACGGACCGGTGCTGGCCCGAAATCCGGGCCTGGCCGACCACCTGCTGAGCCTGGCTCTTGGACGAACCCTCCGGACACTGGTCCGAACCGAGGTCGATGAGCTCCGTCGGCGGCGTATCCTGACCGCCATGAGGATGGCCCACTGATCATGAGACGACCGAATGGCGTTGCGGGAGCCGACCCCGGCTCGATCTCCCCCAGTTCGTTCCTGCCCACTCTTGCCTCCAAGCTCTGGTTCGGCGCGTTCCTGATCACCGGAACCGCTGATGTCCTGGCCGAGTTGTTCAATGCCAAGGACCTGGCCCGAGTCTTGATCTTCCTGCCGATGCCGATGCTCTTCGGCTATGTGCTGGCCCGGGTCCGACCGCGGACGGCGCTGGTCCGGTGGCTGCTGGCGGCCATCGTGTTCTCCTGGCTCGGCGACGCGTTCGGCCAGGAGACGTTGATCAAGATCGCGTTCTTCGCCGTGGCCCAGGTCTGCTACCTGCTGGCCTTCCTGCCGTACTGGCGGGACAGTGTGTTGCGTCGACCCCAGTTCCTGATCCTGTACGCGATCGCGACCGTTGCCATGATCATCTTCCTGTTGCCGTACGCAACCACGCTGCAGCTGCCGGTGATCATCTACGCGCTGCTGGTCGGCACGATGGCGGTGTTGGCGACCGGCCTTGGACGACTGGGCACGATCGGCGGCCTGTTGTTCTTCGTCTCCGACACCATCTTGGCCCTGATGCTGTTCGTGCCGAGCCTGGCGTTCCAGGGCCAGGGTGCCGCGGTGATGGTCACCTACCTGGCGGCACAGGCCGTGCTGGCGATCGCCGTGCTGGCGTTGAACGCACGCGCGGTGCAGCGGACCGGCTGAGCCGTGGCCGCCGCGGACGCGGACGTGCTGATCGTCGGCGGAGGACACAACGCCGGCGTCGCCGCGGCCTATCTGGGCCGGGCCGGGCTGCGGGTGATCAGCTGCGAGGCCCGGGACCGCTTCGGCGGTGCCGTGGCCAGCCAGCGGGTCTTCCCGGGCGTCGATGCGACGCTGTCCCGGTTCTCGTACCTGGTGTCGCTGTTGCCCGAACAGATCATGGATGATCTCGGCCTCGACCTCGAGCTGCGGTCGCGGCCGGTGGCGTCGTACACGCCGATCGGTGACGACGGCGTCCTGGTGGAGCGGCCGGAGGGCGCCGCGACGGAGGCCTCGTTCGCGCGGCTGGCCGGGGCCGACGAATACCGAGCCTGGTCCGCGTTCCATGATCAACTCGCCGAGGTCGCCGCGATCATCGCGCCCACCCTGACCGAGCCGCTGCCCGCCGAAGCCGACCTTCGTGGCCGGATCGACCCGGCGCTGTGGCGGGGCCTGACGCAACGGCCTCTGGGCGAGCTGCTCGAAGCTCGATTCGCCGACGACGTGATCCGCGGCATCGTGGCCACCGACGCGCTGATCGGCATCGACACCCGACTCGACGATGATCGACTGCGGCAGAACCGGTGCTTCCTCTATCACGTGATCGGCAACGGCACCGGCGAGTGGCGGGTCCCGGTCGGCGGCATGGGCACCGTGGCGAAGGCGATCGAGCGGGCCGCCCGCTCCGCCGGCGCCGAGCTCCGGTTCGGCGCACGGGTCGTGGCCCTGCGTGGCGACGATGCGCAGCGCGAAGTCGAACTGGCCGACGGCACCCGGCTCCGTGCCGGCCTGATCCTGGCCAACTGCGCACCGCCGGTCCTCGATCGCCTGCGCGGACGTACCCCGGAAGCTGCTCCTGAGGGCACCCAACTCAAGATCAACATGGTGCTCCACCGACTGCCCCGGCTGCGGTCCGGCCTGCCGCCGGAACGCGGCTTCGCCGGCACCCTGCACCTGCAACAGTCCTACCCGGAACTGACCCGCGCCGCCGAGGCGGCGGCCGCCGGCCGGATCCCCGACCCGCTGCCCTGCGAGGTCTACTGCCACACGCTGACCGACCCGTCGATCCTGGCCCCCGACCTCGCCGCCGCGGGCTGGCACACCCTCACCCTGTTCGGCCTGCACACCCCAGCCCGGCTGTTCCGCGCCGATCCGGACCGGATCCGCGATCAGGCCCGGGACGCCGCCCTGCACAGCCTCCAGGACGCGCTGGCCGAACCGCTGGCCGACTGCCTGGCGACCGACGCCGACGGCCGGCCGTGCATCGAGGTGATGAGCCCACTGGACGTCGAGGCCGAGCTGTCGATGCCCGGCGGCCACATCTTCCACGGCGACCTGGCCTGGCCCTGGCGCACCGCGACGACCCCGGTCCAGACCCCGGCCGAGCGGTGGGGCGTCGCCACCGACGACCCCCGAATCCTGCTCTGCGGCTCCGGCGCCGTACGCGGCGGCGCAGTCAGCGGTCTCGGCGGCCACAACGCCGCCCAGGCCGTCCTGGAGACCCTCGCCCGGACCTGACCGATTCGGATTTCGCGCACCGCCCGGACGTTTGCTAGAGTCTCACCTCGCGCGCCATTAGCTCAATTGGCAGAGCAGCTGACTCTTAATCAGCGGGTTCGGGGTTCGAGTCCCTGATGGCGCACAAACCCACTAGCCAGGACCACTTCGGTCCTGGCTAGTTGACGTTTGCACGGTCAGATCAGGTGTTACGCACTGTGGCGATCGCTTGCGCTGCCACACGTTCGGCGTGCTCGCGGCTGTCTGATCGCATCCATCCCTCATCCATGGCTGGGATGCGACCGTCGTTGATGGTCATCCGGAAGCTGATGCATTCCAGCCAGAGTGCCCGCAGGTTGAGGATCGCCGGGAGCCGGTGGAGTTCCTCATCGCTGAGTCGGACGTGCTTGGAGTATCCATGCATGACCGCGGCGATGTTCTTGGTGCCGTCGTGTTCGGCTGAGGTGCGGAGGAGCCAGGCCAGTGCGGGCAGCCGGGGACCGCGCCCTGATCCGGCCCAGCCGATGATCGCGAGGTTGCCGGGGATGCCGACGGCGGCCCACGGGTGGTAGTTGGAGTGGGTCAGCGCCTCCGGCAGGCCTTCGGCGTCGTCAGCGGTCTCGACCTGGTCGCGCAGCCACTCGAACTTCTCCCGGCCCGCAGCGGTCACGTCGTCCTCGACGCTGATCAGGAAGCCCATCGCGGCGGCCAGATCCTCTTTCGGCCGTCCCACATGAAAGCCGCCGTCGGTCTCTTCGGCACCGCCGTCCCTGGCCACAGCGCCACCCGCCGCGGGGAGCCGGTGCAGCCGGCCCAGCAGCTCACCGAGTTCGTGCCACACCGCGGGAGTGTTCGGGCGACCGCCTTCGATGAACTCGGTGACGATGATTCCCTTGCCGTCAAGGACTGTTACGGGTTCATCGTGGGCGATCCGTTCGGCGGGGAAGTCGTGAGCGGCGAGGAACCGCAGGATTTCTGCGTCACCTTCCACCCGGCTGACCCGGTCAGCTGACGACGAAAAGATCCGCGCTATCCACCGCTGACCGTCGACGTGCTTGACGACCAGGGTCGACGCATAGTGACCGGGCCAGGAGCCGTCGGGACGGGTGGCCGGATCGTCATCGATCGGCATGATCGACTGGATCCCGATCCCGTAATGATCTTCAAGCTGGGCCTTCAGCGCCAGCTGCTCGAACGGGCGGGAGTGGACGAACTCCTGCCGATTAGCCAGTTCCAGATCGGCCCGTGCCTGGGTGTACCGCTGCCCGGTTGCGCGGGCTCGCTCACGTGCCACGCGCTTGAAACTGCTCTGCTTGGTCATGACAAGCCTCCTCGACGTATCGCCGCTCCCCAGCAACGTGACACTCGAACAGGCCTGAACAAGTCGCGACCGTGAGGGCAGAATCCCCTTCGCCATCCCAAGGCTCGGCTGGGGCGAGTCCTCGCAGGCTGGGCGTCAGGTCAACGCCACCGGCCAGATCATCGTACGAATAACGGCACCATGTCAACCAGCACCGACAAGAGCGCCGGCCTGTACGACCAGCCCGATCACGGCCCGGGAAAGGGACCTCGCCGGCCGAGCGCCGGCGCGGGGATGGCTACGCAGGGAGGCGTAGCTGCGGGAAGCGCTGCTGCGCAGGATGCGCAGCAGACAAACGCCATTCGGCCGACGACGGCGGCCAGCACGTGCACAAGGCTGAAGGGGACTTCGACACACCGACAGGAGCTCACCATGACTGCCACCGCCTCGACCCGCACCAGCACCTCGGCCGGCGCTTCGATGAAGGGATCAGCGACGCCGTGCGGCCGCAAGTTGCTCGGCACCAGTTGGCCGGGCTGGCTTCTGGTGATCTTGATCGCGCTGGGTCTGCCACGGACCATCCTCGCCGACCTCGGGATCGTTGTGCCGGAAGGATCCTGGGTCTATTTCGTGCTCGCCCTGACGCCGTTCGCAGTGTGGTTCGCGGTCGCGATCCTTCGTCGGACAACAACCCCGATCCGTGATCATCTCGTCGCCGGCACGCTGTACGGAATCTCGCTGATCATCGTGCACGAAGCGCTCTGGACCGTCGGATCGTCACTGGGCCACCACCCGCCCGAGGGTGCGGTGGCACTGGCCGATCAGTTCGGACCGCCGCTGCGCGACCTGGTCCTGCACGGCTACACGGCCGCGATCGCCCTGATGATCGGGCTCGGTGTCGGGGTGACTGCCGCGATCGTCGCCGCCGTGGCGAACCGGATCAGACGCCGATGAACTGCTAGCTGCCGGTGCGCTCGCGGTGGTCGCAGCCGGGCCAACAGCAGGGGCGCCGCTGGCCTTCCTCCAGCTCTTCCTGGGTCCGGCGGATCCGGCGCTTACGGGTCTGCTCCTGCTTGGCCTCCTCGACCCAGCAGATGAACTCGTTGCGGGCCAGTGGCGTGATGTCTTTCCTCAACCTTGGTGTGCAAGGCCCCGCACCCGGCCTGGAAGCCTAAGATCCCGATCAGCGTCGATCTAGTGTCGTATCGCCCGGGTCGGCTCCGTACGAAGGGTAAGGGGCGCGGCAGACGGCCGGCCCGGAGACACAGAGGAGGCCCGTGATGGGCAAGGTCCTGACTCACATGACGATGTCGCTGGACGGATTCATCGCTCAGCCGGACGACCAGGTCGGAGAGCTCTTCGAGTGGTACGAGACCGGGGAGGTGAGCGTGCCGAACCCCAACGACGAGGTCAAGTTCAACGTCGACGCGTCCAGCGCGGACGTGCTCCGCGAGCTGACCGAGAACGTCGGCGCGCTGATCACCGGCCGACGGCTGTTCGACATTGCGGACGGCTGGGGCGACAAGCACCCGGCTGGGGCGCCGGTGGTCGCGGTCACCCACAACCCGCCGGCGAACGCGGGCGAGAAGTGGCCGAACACCACCTTCGTCGACAGCGTCGAGGCCGCGATCAGCAAGGCCCAGGAGATCGCCGGCGACAAGGACGTCACGATCGCCAGCGC
Organism: uncultured Actinomycetota bacterium; assembly: GCA_963746025.1. Lineage (GTDB taxonomy): Bacteria > Actinomycetota > Actinomycetes > Propionibacteriales > Propionibacteriaceae > Microlunatus. The sequence goes on along the minus strand of CAVUZU010000002.1, from coordinate 257,771 downwards.
CAACATCACCCAGCAGGCACTCGCCCTCGGCCTGGTGGACGAGGTGTGCGTCAGCCTGGTGCCGGTGCTGTTCGGCGAGGGGATCCCCTATTTCTCCACGCTCGAGGGCGGGCACCAGTTGCTCGAGGACCCGGTCGTCGTCCAGGGCCGTCGCGCCCTGCACCTCCGCTACCCGGTCCGTCGTTGAGCCGGAGCATGATCAGCGACGACTGACCGGAATCCAGCAACGGTTCGCCGAATCAGGCCTCAGCGGTCCTGTTTTCGCAACTGTTGCTGGATTCCGGTCACTGCCACAGTCGCTTGGATCGATACTGGCGGAGGGATGAAGTCGATCAAGGTCCGGGCCGAGGGTGTCGACCTGGCTGTCGGTGTGTGGGGCGCCGGCGGCCCCGCGGTCGTGCTGGTGCACGGACACCGTACGAACCTGGGCAGCTGGCTGCCACTCGTCGAGGAGTTGCGGGACGACTTCACCGTCGTCGCGTACGACCGCCGCGGGCATGGGCGATCGGGACGCGCCCCGACCTATGCGCTCGGTGACCTGGCCGATGATCTTCGTGCCGTCTGCGATCAGCTCTCGCTCACTGATCCACTCGTCGTCGGACACTCGGTCGGAGCCTGGGACGCCCTGAAGTTCGCCCGACAGCGACCCGGCTTGGCCGGTGTCGTCTGCCTCGATCAGGCCATCGCCGTCGAGGATCCGCAGTGGCGGGTCAGCTATCCGCGGCTGCCCCGCGACCAGCGGGTCGCCCAGGCCCGAAGCTCCGATCCGAGGGCGGACGCGATCTTCAATAGGGCGGAGCTCGAACAGATCTTGATCATGGCCCGGGACGATCCACGGTGGCAGCCCTGGCCCGGCTATGCCCCGATGCTGGACCGAACGATCGAAGCCCGCGCCGACGGCAGGTTCCAGGCCCGCCCGCTGCTCGACGACCGGGTCCTGCTCGAGCAGGCCTGGACCATGATCGCCACCGAGCCGTACGACACCATCAACTGCCCCGTGCACCTGGTCCTCGCCGACCACAACCCCGGGCCGATCCACGACATGCTGCTTCGGCTCGCCATCCGGCGCAGTCTCCACCTGCGGCACCTGCCCACGGATCACGACCTGCACGTCGAGCGGCCGGACCTGGTCGCCGGTCTGGTCCGCCAGTTGATCACGGACGGCGGCGGCAGCTGAGGCCGAGCCGGGGGAACTGTCCGACCCGTGGGCGATGGTTGCACCATGACGCGTCTGACCGGTAGCTGCCTGATCACCGATGACGTGCCGGCACTGGCCGGCTTCTACGGCGCCTGCTTCGACGTCCCGATCGAGGCGCGGGCCGAGTTCGCCTGGGTGCACCTGCCGGGGGCGGCGTTGTCGATCTTCTCCGCCGCCGGCATGGCGCGGATGGCACCGGGCTGGGACAGTGCCGGGAGACCGGGGACGATCATGCTCGAAGTCGAGGTCGACGATGTGCAGCGGGCTCTCGCCGGTGCCGTTGCCGCCGGCGCGGCGGTGCTGAAGCCCGTCACAACCCAGCCGTGGGGTCGGACCTCCGCCTGGTTCCAGGATCCTGACGGCAACGTGATCAACGCCTACCGACCGACGGAGCCGGTCGACCCGATCACAGCCGTGCGGGACTACTTCCGCCGCCTGTTCGACGAGCGGGAGTTGACCGCCTGCGACCAGCTGTCCCCCGGCTATGTTGATCATGACGCGCCGGTCGGGACGGAGCCGGGACCGGCGGCGACGCAGCAGTACGTCGCCGACATGCTGGCAGCAGACCCGCAGCTTCGCGTCGAGGTGCTGATGGCGGTCAGCCAGGGTCACACCGTCGCCACCCGGGTCCGCTGGATCCCCGGCCCGCGCACCGGCCGGGAGCCGACCGAGGGACTGGTCTTGATCGACCTGGACGAACGCGGACGGCTCCGCGAACGGAGCTCGGCCTACGCCGACGCCTGATCACCGTCCAGCAGCCGCTCGACGACCGGGGCCAGCTGATCGACAAGATCATCCAGGGCCACGCTTGCCGCCGGTTCCACCCGCAGGATGTGCCGTACGACAGCGGCGCCCAGCAAGGTCCCCAGCGCCAGTTCGACTCGAAAGTCGGCCCGATCATCACCGATCAGCCGGACGAACCGGACGGCCACGATCTCGGCCAGGAACTCCCGGATCAGGCCGGTGACCTCCTGCTGGGTCACGGCGCCGCGGAAGACGGCCTGCAGCCGCGGCCCGGTCTCGGCCGACTCCCACAGGCCGAGGAATCCCTCGGTCAGTCGGCGCCCCAGACCGTCCCGCCCCGGTGCGGCCAGCCGATCGAAGAACTCGGCCGGATCGAACGGCCAGTCGACCACGGCGCGGAACAACTGCTCCTTCGAGCCGAAGTAGTGCACCACCAGGGCCGGGTCCACTCCTGCCGCGGCGGCGATCGAGCGGATCGTCGCCCGGGCGTAACCGGCTTCGGCGAACCGTCGCCGGGCGGCCTCCAGGACCGCTTGCCGGGTGTCCGGTCCACCGGGGCGCCGTCCTCGTACCATGGGTGTTATTCTACAACTGTTGAATTACTCGGGGACCGTTGTTCTGAGGAGTTCCGATGGTGCTTTCCAAGCGCGTCGCCCGGCTGAATCGCGTCGGGCTCAACCGGATCACCCAACACATCGCGGGCTGGCTGCCCGGCTTCGGCATCGTGATCCACCGCGGCCGACGTTCCGGCCGCGAGTTCCGGACGCCGATCAACGTCTTCCGCACCGACGAGGGCTTCGTCTTCGCCCTCACCTACGGTCCGGATACGGACTGGGTGAAGAACGTGATCACCGCCGGCGGCTGCGAGTTGGAGACGCGCGGCCGCCGCTGTCAGTTGATCAATCCGAGAGTCGTGCACGACCCGACGCGACGAGAGATGCCGAAGATCTTCGTCAGCCAGGTGCTCGCCCTGAACGACGTGACCGAGTTCCTCTACCTGGACACCCGGCCGTAGCCCAACCCCGCTACAAATACAGGCCGGTGTTGCCGTCCGAGAGCCGCTCGGCGGCGACGGCGTGCAGGTCGCGCTCGCGGAGCAGGACGAAATCCTTGTTGCGCACCTCGACCTCGGCCCGGTCGGCCGGGTCGTAGAGCACCCGATCGTCCACCTTGACGGTGCGGACGTTCGATCCGACCGCGACCACCTTCGCCCAGGCCAACCGGCGGCCGATGGCCACGGTCGCCGGAATCACGATCCCGCCGCCGCTGCGGCGCTCGCCGGCCTCGTTCTCCGCGGAGACCAGGACCCGGTCGTGCAGCATCCGGATCGGCAACTGCTCCGCGCTCCCCGTCTGATCAGACACGATCAGCTTTTCCTCTTCCGTACGATCGCCCGGACGATGACCACGAAGGTGACGAAGCCGGCGACGGCACCGCCGATCACGGCCAGCCGTTCGGTCCGGACCCGGCCCTGGTCGTCGACGAACTGCGACTTCGCGTTCTCGATCTCGGCCGACACCCAGTCCTTCAGACCGGCGATCTGGCGCTGCTTGATCCGGGTCGGATGCACCTGGTCGATCAGTTGCTCGACCGAGTGCCCCAGCCGCAGCCGGGCGGCCGCGAGATCGGCCTCGATCTCGCTCCGCGTGCGCTCGCGCTCCGGTGCCTGATCCTCCGTCGCCATCCCGATCCCTCCTTCGGCCCCGATCCTCCGTCGACCCGGTGCAACAGCGTATTGCAAACCCGTCGGATCGCACGCCCTGCCCCGGCCGCGGGCCGAAAGTGGAGGCCATAAGGTTCTGCCCATGACCGAACGACTCACGGCCGGCGACGCCGCCCCCGCCTTCTCCCTGCCCGACGCGGACGGCAACAAGATCGCGCTCTCCGACTTCGCCGGGCAACGGGTGATCGTCTACTTCTACCCGGCCGCGATGACCCCGGGCTGCACCACCCAGGCGGTCGACTTCACCGCCGCCGGACCGGACCTGGACCAGGCCGGGCTGCAGGTGATCGGCATCTCCCCGGATCCGGTGTCCAAGCTGGCCACGTTCCGGGACAAGGAGTCGGTGTCCTTCCCGCTGCTCGCCGACGAGGACAAATCGACCCTGCAGGCGTACGCGGCCTACGGCGAGAAGATGCTGTACGGGAAGGTGATCGAGGGTGTCATCCGGTCGACCTTCGTGGTGGACGTGGACGACTCCGGCCAAGGCACCATCGCCGTCGCCCAGTACAACGTCAAGGCCACCGGCCACGTCGCCAAGCTGCGCCGCGACCTCGGCGTCTAACGCTCAGCACGGCGACACTCATCGCCACCGAAGATCACGATCGCTACCGTTGGCGATCATGACGAGAATGGCGATCATCGGCGCGGGTTGGCGCGCCCGGTTCTACTGGGAGATCGCGGCCCGGCTGGACGACCTCGAGTGTGTCGGCGTGCTGACCCGGTCCGACCGCGAGCTGCCGGTGCCGCAGCTGCGAACCATCGAGGAGGTACGGCGAGCACGGCCCGACTTCGTCGTCACCTCGGTGCCGTGGTCGGCCAGTCCCGGGCTGATCACCGAAGCCGTCGAGGCCGGGCTGGCGGTGCTGGCCGAGACGCCGCCGGCGCCGGAGCTGGACGGGCTGCGCTCGCTGTGGAACCGGGTCGGCGCATCCGGCCGGGTACAGGTCGCCGAGCAGTATCCGCTGCTACCCACCCACGCCGCGCGGCTCGCCCTGGTCCGGTCCGGCGCGATCGGTGTTCCGTCCCAGGCCCAGGTCTCGTCGACCCACCAGTATCACGCGATCGCCCTGCTCCGGGCCTATCTCGGCGTCGTCCCGGGCCCGGTCACGGTCCGGGCGAGCGCGACCGTCGGGCCGCTGGTCGATCCGCTGAGCCGGTCCGGTTGGACCGATGATCAGCAGCCCAAGCCGGCCCGGACGGTGCTGGCCACGATCGACTTCGGCGACGACCGGTCCGGCCTGTACGACTTCACCGACAACCAGTGGCACAACCAACTCCGGTTCCGCCGGCTGCTGGTCCGCGGCAGTCGGGGCGAGTTGCGGGACGACGAGTTGGTCCGGCTGGCCGCGCCGCGGACGATCGTCCGGGAGTCGCTGACCCGCTACCAGACCGGCTACGACCTGAACCTCGACGGCTTCGACACCGAGCACATCAGCCGCGGCGACGAGATCCTGTTTCGCAATCCGTACTCCGGACAGCGCTGGATGGACGAGGAGATCGCCATCGCCACGCTGCTCCAGGCCACCGCCCGCTGGGCCGAGGGCGACGGCCCGGCTCCGTACCCGTTGGCCGAGGGCAGCCACGATCATCGGATCGCGCTGGCCGTCGACGAATCGCTGGCCACCGATCGGCCGGCCCGGATCGACGCCGAGCCCTGGTTCGGCTGAGCCCGATTCCGGTCGGTCGCCTACGATGCTGTCCGAGCCGAAGTGGTGGAATTGGCAGACACGCAGGATTTAGGTTCCTGTGCCTTCGGGCGTGAGGGTTCAAGTCCCTCCTTCGGCACCCACCAGCACCGAGTTTTACGGGTTGTTGGCGACGCCCTCGTCGACCGGAGTCTTGTCGGCGCCGGTGATCAGGGCGTACGTGAAGCCGGCGATGGCTGCGCCGATGATCGGGGCGACGATGAACAACCAGACCTGGGACAGCGCCGCGCCGCCGGCGAACCAGGCGACGCCGAGCGATCGGGCCGGGTTCACCGAGGTGTTGGTGACCGGGATGCTGACCAGGTGGATCAGGGTCAGGCCGAGGCCGATGGCGATCGGGGCGAAGCCCTTCGGCACACGGTCGTCGGTGGCGCCGAGGATGATGTAAAGGAAGACGGCGGTCAGCACCACCTCGATGATCAGCGCCGCGAGCAGGCCGTAGCCGCCGGGCGACCGGTCGCCGAAACCGTTGGTGGCGAAGCCGCTCTCCACCGCGTTGAAGCCGTCCTTGCCGGAGGCGATGACGAACAGCACCAGCCCGGCGAACGACGCGGCCACGATCTGGGTCGCGATGTAGGGCAGCACGCCCTTCCATTCGAACCGCTTGGCGATCGCCAGGCCGATCGTCACGGCCGGGTTGAAATGCCCGCCGGACACGTGCCCGAAGGCGTACGCGCCGGTCAGCACCGTCAGGCCGAACGCCAATGACACGCCGACGAAGCCGATCCCCAACTGGACCTGGGTATCGGTCCCTGGATCGGCCGACAAGAACTTCGCAGCCAGCACGGCGCTGCCACAGCCACCGAAAACCAGCCAGAAGGTGCCCAGGAATTCTGCCCCGAGCTTGGCAGCCAGACGCGGCTCAGCCATCCTGATCTCCTCACTCGACAACGGTCCGAGATACAGGAATTGTCGGACTTCAGAGGAGGTTCGGGGGGCGACACGCTGAAATTGGACCCACGCGTATCGATCCTCCGGGTGAAACCGTGACTTCGCCGCCGAGTTCGTCGGCGACCAGGTCAACGATTCCGAGTGTCCACGAGACCCCACGATTCGAGTTCGCCGTTCTCGAGACCGATGGTCACCTGCACCGGCCGCTCGGCAGAACACTCGACGATGCCGCTGCCATCGTCACGGAAGGGCAGCTGGGCCCGGCAATCGCTGATCTTCGAATCCGGCTGAATGCCGGAGGCTTCGAGGACGGAATTCTTCAACCGGGCACAGTCATGGCCGTAGATGTCGCTGACGTCGGACGCGGTCCAGGCGACAGCGAGTTCACAGTCCTTGGCCGAATCCGGCTTCATCACATGATTGAGCCAGGCCTGAGTGAAGGCCGCCGGGTCGGTGGGCTTCTGGTCCGACGTACACGCGACCAGGACAGCCATGACCGCGAAAACTGCAGCAAGCCGCGCCAGGTTCTTCATCTGAACTCCGATTCTCAATCCGTCGGCACCCGCGGGCCCGCATTCCGTGCATCGACGACGCGTTCGTAGCGGACCCACGCGAATCCATCCCGCTGTTCCCGGGTCAGCAACCGCCACTGGTCGAAATCTATCGACGGGAAGGTGACGTCGCCATCCGGCTCGGCGTCCACCTCGGTCACGTCCAGGAACTCGGTCCGGTCCCAGGCGGCCCGATAGATCTCACCGCCACCGGCGATGAAGATGATCGACTCGGGATGATCGTGCCGGGCCAGGGCGATGGCTCGATCGAGATCAGCAACGGCTGCGACCTCGTCGGCCCGCCAGGCGGCGTTGCGGGTGATCACGATCGTGTGCCGGCCGGGCAGTGGCCGGCCGATCGACTCGTACGTCTTCCGGCCCATGATCAACACGTGCCCGTCGGTGACCCGGCGGAACCGCTTCCAGTCCGCCGGGATCCGCCACGGGATGTCGGGGCCGTTGCCGATCACCCGGTTGCGGGCGAACGCGGCGATGGCGACGATCGAACCCGGTGCCGGCCCTTCGACGGGCTGTGGGGTCGTGGGATCGGGGAGAGTTCCGGCCGCCATGGATCAGACCGCGATCGGGGCCTTGATCCCCGGATGCGGGTCGTAGCCCTCGACCCGGAGGTCGTCCAGGGTGAACTTGTCGATGTCGGTGATCTCCGGGTTCACGATCAGCCGGGGCAACGGCCGCGGCTCCCGCGTCAACTGCTTCTTGGCCTGCTCGACGTGGTTGAGATAGAGGTGGGCATCACCCAGGGTGTGGACGAAGTCGCCGACCTGCAGGCCACAGACCTGCGCGACCAGCTGGGTCAGCAGCGCGTACGAGGCGATGTTGAACGGCACGCCGAGGAAGACGTCGGCCGAGCGCTGATAGAGCTGGCAGGACAGCCGGCCCTCGGCGACGTAGAACTGAAACATGGTGTGGCACGGCGGCAGCGCCATCCGGTCCAGCTCGGCCACGTTCCAGGCGCTGATCAGATGCCGGCGGGAGTCGGGGTTGTGCTTGATCGACTCGATCACCGCGGCCAGCTGATCGAGGTGCCGGCCGTCCGGAGTGGGCCAGGAACGCCACTGATGGCCGTACACCGGGCCGAGCTCGCCGTCGTCGTCGGCCCACTCGTCCCAGATCGACACGCCCTGCTCGCGCAGCGGGCCGACGTTCGTGGAGCCGGAGACGAACCAGAGCAGCTCGGCGAAGATCGACTTCAGGTGCAGCTTCTTCGTGGTCAGCAGCGGGAAGCCCGTGGCAAGATCGAAGCGCAGCTGGTAGCCGAAGGTGCTCAGCGTCCCGGTGCCGGTCCGGTCCGACTTGCGCACGCCGTTGGTCAACACGTGATCAAGAAGATCGAGATAGGCCTTCATCCCCCACCTTTCGGACGAGCTCGGTGGACAAGACGTCGATGATCGCGCGAACCGCCTGGCCGCGATGGCTGATCGCGTCCTTGGCCTCGCCGGTCAGTTCGGCGTTGGTCACATTCTGCCCCTCGGCGACGAAGAGCGGGTCGTAGCCGAAGCCGCGCACCCCGGCCGGAGCGCGCAGCAGCCGGCCGGTCATCACCCCGGTGCGGACGTGCTCGGCGCCGTTCGGCAGCTCGGCGCCGGCCGGCAGCACCAGCGCCATCGCGCAGACGAACCGGGCGCCCCGCCGTTCGTCCGGCACGTCGTCGAGTTGCCGCAGCAGCAGCGCGTTGTTGTCCTCGTCGGCCGCGCCCGGGCCGGCCCAGCGCGCCGACCGCACCCCCGGCATCCCGTTCAGGATGTCGACCGCCAGCCCGGAGTCGTCGGCCAGTCCCGGCAGCCCGGTGGCCGCGACGCAGGCCCGGGCCTTGATCAACGCGTTGCCCTCGAAGGTCGGCTCGGTCTCCGCCGGCGTCGGATAGGCCGCGACCTGATCGAGCCCGAGCACCGTCAGCGGCAGCCCGGTCGCGTCCACCAGCCGGCGCAGCTCGGCCAGCTTCTTGGTGTTCCCGGTCGCCAGCACGACGGAGACCCGCTCCATGATCACGAACGGGACAGGGCGGTGGTCTGCATCCCGGTCAATGTCTCGCAGCCGGCCGCGCCGAGCTCGAGCAGATCATCCAGCGTGGTCCGGTCGAACGGCGCGCCCTCGGCGGTGCCCTGCACCTCGATGAACTCGCCGGTGCCGCTCATCACCACGTTCATGTCGACCTCGGCCGCGGCGTCCTCGGTGTAGCAGAGGTCGAGCAGCGCCTCGCCGCCGACCACGCCCACCGACACCGCGGCGACCGAACCGGTCAGCGGGTCGCCGTTCAGCAGGTTGCGATGCCGCAGCCACTCCACCGCGTCGGCCAGCGCCACATAGGCGCCGGTGATCGACGCGGTCCGGGTGCCGCCATCGGCCTGCAGCACGTCGCAGTCGAGCACGATCGTGTTCTCGCCGAGCGCCTGGTAGTCGATCACGGCTCGCAGGCTGCGGCCGATCAACCGGCTGATCTCGTGGGTCCGGCCGCCGACCCGGCCGCGGATCGATTCCCGGTCCGACCGGGTGTGGGTCGAGCGGGGCAGCATCGCGTACTCGCTGGTGACCCAGCCGAGCCCGGATCCCTTACGCCACCGCGGCACACCTTCGGTCACGCTGGCGGCCACCAGCACCTTGGTGTCACCGAACTCGACCAGTACTGATCCCTCGGCATGATCAAGCCAGTTGCGCGTGAACTTCACGTCTCGCAGTTTGTCTCTGGCCCGTCCATCGGCTCTTGTCGTCACGGCAGACCACCCTAGTGGCACTGTTTGGTGCCGGTGACCCGAACCTCCAATCCGGACTTCGGACGGCGACGGGATGCCATAGTGAGGGGGTGCCACCTCCGCTGCGGGCCGGTTGGGCCGGTCTGATCCTCGCCCTGACCGTGGGCTGCACGGCCCCGCCGGCCGCCCCGGCGCAGACCTCCCCGCCCGCGTCGCCGGTGATCACTGAGTCGCCGAGCCCGGCGCCGTCGATGTCGCCGAGCCCGACTCCATCGGCTCCGGAGACGGCCGAGGATCGTGCTGCCGCAGCGGCGTCGAAGACCTATACCGACTACCTACGTGCGCTCGACCGACTGTTCCAGTCAGGCGGCGCGAACAAGCTCCCCGCCTATGTCGCCAAATACCTCCATCCCGACAGCACCACCCGCTGGACCGACCAGGACGAGGCTCGCGCGGTGAAGGCGCACGGAGACCGTTGGGAGGGTGCGACGGTGATCACGAACGTCTGGGCGAGTCCACAGATAAGGCTCGACGACGACGTGCCCGAAACCTACGTGAATGCCTGTGTCGATCGGACGAACGTCAGCTACGTCGACGGGGACGGTGATCGGACGCAGTTGCGGCTCAACGTCCACCGGGTCCTGATGTATTTGGACAAGTCCACGAACCACTGGCAGGTCGCCGGGGTGGAGGAACTGGCCGCGGCGCCGGACTCCTGCCTCTGATCAACGGTGTGTTTCGATCCGTAGTGCCCTGCGACACTAGCCGATCGTCCAGCACGCGCCGGAGCGGGCCAGTTCGATCGAGCCGGCGAAGTGCGGGGTGGCCTCGGCGAGCACCCGCTCGGGGTCGTGCCACGGCGGGATGTGGGTGAGCACGATCGCCCCCACCCCGGCCGCGGCGCCGGTCTCGGCCGCCTCCCGCCCGGACAGATGCAGCCCGGCCGGATTACCGGGCACGTCCAGGAAGGACGCTTCGATCAACAGCAGGTCGGCGCCGCGGGCCAGCTCGGTCAGCGAATCCGACGGGCCGGTGTCGCCGGAGAAGACCAGCACCGGACCGGTTCCGGTCCGTTCGGTCAGCCGGATCGCGTAGGCCTCGACCGGGTGCGCGACCCGGGTGACGGTGACGTCGAACGGGCCCACCTGTTGGCTCGGCTGCCAGCTGCGGTAGTCGAAGAAGTCGGCGATGCCGCGCGCGGGCTCGGCCGGCTCGACACCGGCCGGTGGGGCGACGTCGTAGGCGCGGACCATCCGGTCGGCGGTGTCGGCCGGCCCGTAGACGGTCGCCGGCCGCCACGGTGCGGTGGCCGAATAGCTGGCGCCGACGTAGAGCGCGCACAGATCGAGGCAGTGGTCGGGATGCAGGTGGCTGAACAGCACGGCGTCGAGGTCGGCCGGGTCGAGGTAGCGGAACAGGGCCCCGAACGACCCCGGTCCGAGGTCGAGCAGCAGCGAGAAGGTGCGGCCCTGGTGCTCGGCCTGGACCAGATAGCAGGACGCCGTCGAGTCCGGCCCCGAGCCGGAACCGCTGCAACCGACGATGGTCAGCTTCATGATCATCTCCCCACGATCAGATCAGGTGAATTGTTCCACGTTGTCGATCATGCCCGGCATCAGGCGTTGGCCGAGGCGGGCGAACTGGTCCGGGCTGCCGGTGGTCAGGAACCTGGTCCGGCTCGCCCGCGGCGTCTCGTGCACCAGCCCCCGCCGGGTCAGCACGGCGTACGCCTCCTTGGCGCACTCCTCCGCGCTGGAGACCAGATTGACGTCGCCGATCACGTACGAGATCACCCCGGTGAGCAGCGGATAGTGCGTGCAGCCCAAGATCAACGTGTCGATATCGGCCGCCCGCAAGGGTTTCAGGTATTCCTCGGCACAGGCCAGTAGCTCCGGCCCACCGGTGATCCCGGCCTCGACGAACTCGACGAAGCGCGGGCAGGCGGCGGTGTGCAGCTCGACCTGCGGGGCCGCGGCGAAGGCGTCGTCGTAGGACAGCGAGGTCGCCGTCGCTTCGGTGCAGATCACCCCGACCCGGCCGGTGCCGGTCGCCGCGACGGCGTGCCGGGCGGCGGGCAAGATCACTTCGACGACCGGCACCCGGTATCGCTCCCGGGCGTCCCGGAGCACGGCGGAACTGGCCGAGTTGCAGGCGATGACGAGCAGTTTCACGTCCTCCTCGACCAGGTGATCAAGGCATTCCAGGGCATACTCGCGGACCTCGGCCAGCGGCTTCTCACCGTACGGTGCCCGGGCGGTGTCACCCAGGTAGAGGACGTCCTCGTACGGCAACTGGTCGATCACGGCCCGCGCCACGGTCAACCCGCCGAACCCGGAGTCGAAGATCCCGATCGGCGCCTGTGGATTCACGAGACCTAAGGGTAATCGCTCCCATCCCCCTCCCGCCGACTTGTCAGAACTGAGGATGGCTATAGCAAGCCTCAGTTCTGACAAGTCGGCGTTTGGTGGGATGCACCACCCGGCCGACATCGTTGGCCCAGCCGGTGATCCGGGCCGACCAGCCGTGGGAGGGCAGCGCCTACATCTACGGCTCGGTGATCAAGATCGGCTCGACGTACCGGATGTGGTACACGTGCTACAACGATCAGCCGCCGAACTACCACCTCTGCTACGCCGAGTCGTCCGACCTCGAGGAGTGCCAGCGTCGGCTCGGTCCAGGTGATCGCGTCCGGACTGGTGGAGATGAACGCCGACCGCTCGCTGGAGCGACGCCGGGTCGGCGGTCCGATCAGCCTGTCGGTTGATCACCGCGGCGCTGCTCGGCGGCCCGGTCACCGCCCAGCCGATCGGCATCCCGGCGCCGTTACCGGCGTCGAAGCCCGCATTGGCCAACAGCGGTGCCGGAGTGCCGACCACCCGCTGCGGCAGGGTCTGCGCCTGGGCCGCGGTCAAGCCCATGATCAACAACAGCGCGACCAGACCCAGCCCCTTCGACAGGCTCAGGGCGCGTTGGCAGGAGGTATCGCTCAGGGTGCGGTGGCGGGAGGTATCGATCCACACGCGTTGTCTCGGGTCCGACTTGTCGGCCATGACCGCCCGCTCGCCGAAGCGCACGACACGGAACATCGTGCCACGTCACCATGATCGTGATCGTGGCCCCGTTCCATGTCAAGGCGCGCCCCAGGCCGAGAGAACTCGGATCAGTGGCGGCCGATGATCAAGCACTGCCGAGGTCCTCGGCGACCCGGGTGACGAAATGGAAGGTCGTCATCGCGCCGTCGATCACCGTCAGGAACTCCCGATCGCCGGTCCGGAACATCCGTCGCTGTTGCGGCGAGAACGGATCCGGCGGCTCGAAGTCGAAGGCGGCCTGCCGGGCCGCCGCGATCGCGCTCTCGACGTCGGAGTGCGCGTCGCCGATCTGCTCGATCAGCGTCGGCGGCTTGGCCTCACCGCTGTTGGAATATTCGACCAGGACTAGCCAGGTCCCACCGGACACGCTCTGGGCCTCGGCGCCGCCGGTCGGCTGGTAGACAGGGAAATCGCTCACGGCCGAGAGCGTAGCGGGCGCAGGTGCACCCTCCCGGTCCGCGGCCGCCGAGGCCTACCGTGGCCTCGTCACGTCTCCGACATGCTGGGCCACGCGGGTGACGAAATGGTAGGTCGACCAGACGCAGTCGATGATCGTCGTGTAGTCCCGCTCCCCGGTCCGGAACACCTGCCGTCCGTTGTCGGCCGCCGCATCCCCCGGGACGTAGTCGAAGGCACACCGCTCCGCGGCGGCGAGCGCGGTCTCGAGATCACCGAACGCCTCGTCGACGCCGAACCGGATCCCCACCGTCGGGGTCGACTCGGACTGGCCGGGACATTCCACCAGGACGTACCACAGTCCGTCGGCGGTCCCGTTCGAGCCAGGACTTCGATACAGCGGGAAATCCGTCATGGCGGACGAGCCTAGGCGACCTCAGGCCCAGGTCCGCAGCCGCGCGGCGGTGAACTCGGCCCGGCGACCGTCGTCGGCGACGTCCTCGTCGTGGGCCTGCTCGCGGACCAGCAGGAAGCCGATCCGGCCGTGCCGGTTCTTGGCCAGCACCCGGGTCACGTCGAGCCGCGCGGTCCCGGCCTCGGCCGGAGCGGTCAGTTGGCCGGCCGGGAAGGCGACGGTGCCGACGGAGTCCGCCCGGACGTGCTGCTGATCAAGGTACGGCGCCGCTGCCCAGGTCACGTCGTCGGCCCAGTCGGTGTCGGTCAGCGCGTACACGGTGCAGGTCAGCGGCGCGCCGTCGGTCGCGGCACCGTCGAGCTCGAGCAGGGCGGCGCGCGGGCGGGACCGGGGCACGTCGAAGGCCAGGTAGCCGACCGCCGGCTCAGTGTCCGGGCCGGCCCGGCCGACGACGGCCGACGAGGACGGGCCGCTGGGGGTGAGCCCGAAACTCCGCCGGGCCCGCCGGAGGTCCGGAGCCGCTCCGGCCTCCAGCACGGTGATCAGCCAGACGCAGCCGGCCGGCTGGTCGACGGTCAGCTTGCCGTCGTCGGGCAGGGCGTCCACCATGATCACGTCGCCGCTGTGGGTCGTGCTGACCTCCTGGACGAAGATCGTCGCATCCTTCGCCCGGGCCCTGGTGCCGGACAGGTCGAGGGTGACCGGATGGGCGGCCTCGGCCGAGTGGTGCGGCAGCCAGATCGAGGTGCGGCCGAGGTCGGCGTCGCGGGTGGAGACGACCGCGTTCGGCCGAACGGCCGGACCGTCGGAGGACACGGCGGTCGCCAGGACGGAGCGACCGGGCAGGGCGGCGAACCGGCCGGCGAACAGCCGGTTGGACTCGGCCGCCTTCTTCACCCCGCGGATGTTGTAGTCGCCGGCGTCCTCGACGTAGTAATGCCCTGTGCCATAAGGGATCCCGTTGGCGCGCACCGTGTTGTCGAACTTGAAACAGATCATCCCCTCGGCGCCGCCGGTCAGCGCGGCACCCCAGAGCTCGGCCAGCTCGGAGAAGACCAACGGCGTGTTGAGATCGTCGCCGCTGGTCTCGAAGGCTCCGGTGTTGCGCCGATTGAACTCCGAATACACCACCGGCAGCGCGACCCCGGTCGGCGTGTAGGCCCGCATCTTCTCGTTCATCATGCCGAGCTCGTACGTGTACGTCTCGGCGGTCTTGTTGTACTGGTGCGTGTCGAAGACGTCGAAGATGTCATGATCGACTTCTCGGCCGTGGTAGTCGGTGCGCAGGTTGCGCAAGCTGATCTCGCCCCAGCCGTGTTCGTCGTCCCGCACATCGGCGTCGGGGTCGGCGTCCATGTGGTAGTCCGCACCGGTCTGCGACACATGGGTGATCACCGGGGCCTGGACGATCGCCCGCAGCTTCTTCCGATGATCACGGTTGACGTCGGCGATCGCCGCCCGCACCGCAGCCGAGGCGATCTGCAGGCCCCGGACGTAGATCTGCTGGTCGACGATGTCGTGCGCGGCGCTCGGATGGTCCGGTTCGTTGACGAAGTTGAACCGCTCGACGCCCCAACGACTGGCCACGTGATAAGTGAACGCGTAGTGCTTCTGCCACATCAGCCACAGCCCGGACCAGGGCGAGTTCCAGCCCAGCTCGGCGGCCTCCATGATCGGCGTGATGCCCAGCCGGTGCAGCTGGCCCAGCTGGTAGTCCAGGTTGTAGTGATTCGTCGTGTCGTAGATGTGGGTCGCCCAGAGCTCGCGCAGCGCCGGCCAGTCGATGAACTCCCGCGAGTCGCGGCGGAGTTGCTCCAGCCGGTCGTCGAAGTCGTCGACGGTCTCGACTCCCGAGCCGTCGTCGAAGGCGGCGTCCGGGCACCAGATGGTGAGGCTGGCGAAGAACCGGACCGCGTTGACGTTCGAGTACTCCAGCCAGGCCGCCGTGTTACCGCCGGGCATGAAGTGCCCTGTGTTGAACCCCACCAGCTTCATCGCCGGCCCCAGGTCCACCGGGTCGAGCCGGACGGTGATGCCGCCGGTCGCCGCCTGGGCGATCCCGGTGCCGCCGGTCACCAGCGCGGCGCCGGTGGCGCCCGCGGTGACGGCGAGGAACCGGCGACGGTCGATCGGTGCTGGCTGGAACGGTGTTGGCTGGAACGGCTGGCTGGAACGGGGGCTTCGACTCCGAAGGCATGGACCCACCCTTTTCGCGGGCTACGTCGCTCGCTGTCCCGGGGCTCGAATCCGGTCCCGCCGGCGCAGGACCACCCCGATGTGCGGGAAGTTATCACCGGCCGGACGACAACGGCAAGCGTTTACCCATTCCCGTGGAACAAAACTTGAATCCAGAAAAGTGAAACAGGCGCCGACCTCGGGTCAGGCCCAGACCTGGCCGTCCAGCAATTCCTCGGCGGTGTCCAGGTCGGTGTCGTAGGCACCGGTGGACAGGTACTTCCAGCCGCCGTCGGCAATGATCACCACGATGTCGGCGGTCTCCCCCGCCTTCAGAGACTTGGTCGCCTGGCCCAGCGCCGCATGCAGCACCGCCCCGGCGGACAGGCCGGCGAAGATCCCCTCGGTCTCCAGCAGTTGCCGGACCCGGCGGATCGCGTCCCGGGCGCCCACGGAGAACCGGCTGGTGACGTACTTCTCCTCATACAGTTCGGGCACGAAGCCCTCATCCAGATTGCGCAGCCCGTAGACCAGTTCGCCGTAGCGCGGCTCGGCGGCGATGATCTTGACCTCGGGGCGATGCTCGGCGAAATAGCGGCCGATCCCCATCAGGGTCCCGGTGGTGCCGAGCCCGGCGACGATGTGGGTCACCTCGGGCAGGTCGGCCTCGATCTCCGCGGCGGTGCCGGCGTAGTGCGCATCGGCGTTGGCCCGGTTGCCGTACTGGTAGAGCATCACCCAGTCCGGGTGCTCGGCAGCCAGTTTCTTGGCCACCGCGACCGCCTGGTTGGAGCCGCCGGCGGCCGGCGAGGAGACGATCTCGGCACCCCACATCGCCAGCAGCTGTTTCCGTTCCGCAGAAGTGTTCTCCGGCATCACACAGACCAGCCGGTAGCCCTTGGTCTTGGCCGCCATCGCCAGCGCGATCCCGGTGTTGCCGCTGGTCGGTTCCAAGATCGTGCAGCCCGGCCGCAGGGTGCCGTCCTGCTCCGCCGCGGTGATCATGCTGAGCGCCGCCCGGTCCTTGATCGAACCGGTCGGATTCCGGTCCTCCAGCTTGGCCCAGAGCCGGACGCCCTTCCCCGGCGACAGCCGGGGCAGCCCGATCAGCGGCGTGTTGCCGACCGAGTCCGCCAGCGAGTCGTACCGGGTCATCAGCTGTCCTGCTTCATCGGGGAGTCCGGGGCTCAGCCGCCGGCGACGGCCGGCAGCACCACGATCACGTCGCCGTCGGCGACCGGTGACCCGAGGCCACCGGTGAACCGGACATCCTCGTCGTTCACGTACACGTTGATGAAACGGCGCAGGCCCTGCTCCTCGACCAGCCGGTCCTTCAGCCCGGGATGCCGGCTTTCCAGGTCGTCGATCACCCGCTCGATCGTGTCGCCGGTGCCCTGCACCAGCTTCTCGCCGGCGGTGTACGTCCGCAGGATGGTCGGAATCCTGACCTCGACGGCCATGCAATCTCTCCTTCGTTCGCCCGCAACGCAGTCCTAACAAGCCCCAACAGGTCACCGGGGCCGGGTTATTCCCGGATCGTGATCTCTTCCTCGGTCACCACGCCGTCCAGGATCCGGTAGGACCTGACTTGGACCGGGCCGTCCTCGCGCCCGCTCTCGGCGGTCGACACCAGGACGTAGTGGGCCTGTGGCTCCGCGGCGTAGGAGATGTCGGTCCGCGACGGGTAGGCCTCGGTCGCCGTGTGCGAGTGGTAGACGACGACGATCTCGTGATCTTCCTCGAACATCTTCTTGGCCAGCTGCAGTTGCTCGGCCGGGTCGAACCGAAAGAAGGTCGGCGACCGTTCGGCGTTGGTCATCCGGGCGAACCGGACCGGTTCGTCTGAGCCTTCCGGACCGGTGATCACGCCACACGCCTCATCCGGATGATCTTCCCTCGCGTGGGCGATCATCGCGTCGACATGCTCCCGGGCGATCGTCAGCACACCGCGGAGCTTAGGCCGATCCGGCAGCCCGCCGGCCCGGCGCCCGCATCCTGAGACTCGGGTTCACTCCGCCGACGAAGCCGGCGGCTGCGGCTGCCGACGCAGCCGGCGGCTCTGCTTGATCGAGGTGATGATCGCGATGCCGAAAATCAGGGCCAGGCTGATCCAGAGGGCGTACTGGTCGATCGTCAGCACCACGTCGACCGCCCACTGGCCGAGGCTGAAGCCCAGCCAGCTGACCAGGCCGGTCATGATCAGCGCGCCGATCACGTCGAGCACCATGAACGTGACCAGCCGCATCCCGGTCCAACCGGCGATCGCGAAGACCAGACCGGCCGGGATACCCGGCAGCATCGCCCCGACCACGGCGACCCGGACCAGCCACGGATTGAGCTCGTGCGCCCGCCCGGCGATCCGCTTCGCCCGCTCCCCGTTGGCGAACAGATTGACGATGCCCCGCCCCCACTGCCGACCCATCCACCAGAACAGCCAGTCGAATTTGATCATGCCGACGACGCCGGCGACGACGACCAGCCAGAGCGGGATCTCCCCGATCCGGGCGAACGCGGCGGCGGCGCCGATCGCGGCGTAGCCGCCGGTCATGAACTCCAGCAGCACCGGGTGCGAAGCGAGCAGGAACGGCTTCAGCGGGATGGTGGCGAAGCCGTACAGGATCAACGCGCCCATGGTGATCAACAGCGCCTTGTCCAGCCGGGTCGCCTGGCCCCGCCAGGGCAGCACCTGCCGCCAGGAGGTGATCGGGCCCGTCCGATCGTCCTGCTCGGCCGCCGGTTCCTTGATCGCGTCCCGTGGCTGGTCGTCGGTCGAGTTCCGGGTGCTGTCGTCCGATTCGGTGCTCGTCATCCGGTCAGCGCTCCAAGGCCATGATCAAGGTCTCCTGGGCGAACCCGAGCCATTCGTAGACGCTGGCCATGAAGGCTCGCGGGTCGTGCGGCGGGATCGCCGCCAGTTCCTCCGCGGCGGCGGCGTCGGTGATCCCGAGCCGGGTCGCCACGGCCAACCGGACGCCGGTCAGGGTACGCAGCCAGGCGTCGGACTCGGCGGCGGGGATCCGCAACTGCTGCTTGCCCTGCTCGGTTTCGGCCAACCGTCGCAGCACAGTCGTCGCCTCGGTCACCTTGGTCGTCCGCAGGTCCCGTTCGGTGAAGCGACGGAAGTCCGCCGCCGCCTCGGCATCCGCCGGGTAGGCGGTCGGGAACAGCCGCTGCAGGGCCGGATCGTCCGGCACCTCGGGCGTGTCGTCGGGTTGCTCCAACTCCCGCGCCCACTGCACGAACGGGTCCGCTTCCGGTTCGCCGGGCGCGGTCGGTTCGGGCCGGCCGAACTGCTCCGGCTGCCCGCCCGACACCATCTCCACCAACTGGCCCACCAGCGAGGTCAACAGATCGACCTCGTCGGCGGTCAGCGAGGTGACGATCATGCCGCCCTTGCGCTTGAACCTCTGCAATGCCTTACCCGATTCTCCCTGGTCAACCCGTTCTGCGGCCCGCGCCTGTACTCACTGGTCGGCACGGTCGAGCGTCGCCCACAGACCGTACTCGTGCATCGCCTTGACGTCCCGCTCCATCGCCTCCCGGGCGCCGCTGGAGACGACGGCCTTGCCGTCGTTGTGCACCTGCAGCATCAGCCGTTCGGCCTTGGACTTCGGGTAGTGGAAGTAGTTGACGAAGACGTGGGTGACGTACGACATCAGGTTGACCGGATCGTCCCAGACGATCGTCACCCAAGGCGTGTCATCCAGCGCATCCTCGACGGGCTGCTCCGCGATCGCGGTCCCTCCGGCCGGCGTGACGACCGGGCCCTCGGTTTGCGACATCCCGCCATTGTGTCAAAGGCCTGGCCGGGACGGGCCCGCCGGGGTTGAGCGGTGGTCAAGGGTTCAGCGACGGTACGGAACTCGGCGGCGGCGCCGCGTTCGGCTGCGGGACGAGGGCGCCGACCTCCCGCAGCCAGGCGTCCAGCCGGCCGGACAATCCGCGGACCAGGTCGGGCTCGGCGGCTGACCGGTCGTCGGTTTCGCCGATGTCGGCGACCAGGTCATAGAGCGCCTCCCGGCCGTCCTCGAACCAGCGGATCAGCTTCCACCGGCCCTCCCGGATCGCGGCGCCCGGCGTGCCGCCCTGATTGGAGTAGTGCGGGTAGTGCCAGTAGAGCGGCCCCCGGTCGAACTCGTCGCCGTAGGCGGCCGGCAGGATGTCGACGCCGTCGATCCGGTGCCAGTCGGGCACGTCGATGTCGGCCAGGCCGAGCAGCGTCGGATAGAGGTCCGGGGTGCTGGTCAAGGCGTCCGTCTCGAGCGGCTCGACCCCGGGGCCGCTGATGATCAACGGGACCCGCAGTCCGCCGTCCTCCATCCAGCCCTTGCCCTCGGCCAGCGGAGCGTTGCAGGTCGGCGAGCCCTCAGCCGTGGCCAGGCCGCCGTTGTCGGAACTGAAGACGATCATGGTCTGGTCCAGCTGACCGGTCTGCCGGAGCGCTGCGACGATCGCGCCGACGCTGTCGTCGAGGGTCTCGATCATCGCCGCGTAGGCCGGGTCGGAGTGCCGGGTGCGGCGGCGGACCCGGACCCCGTCCAGGTGCCAGGTCGGCATCGGTTCGCCGTCGATGACGTCCTCGGTGTCCAGGCCGAGCCGGACCGCCTTGGCCCGGTATTTCTCGATCAGCGACCGCGGCGCCTGGATCGGGGTGTGCACGGTGTAGTGCCACAGATTCAGGTAGAACGGCCGGGTCTGATCATGGTCGGCGATCAGCCGGACCGCCTCGTCGGTCAGCCGCTCGGTCAGGTATTCGCCGTCCGGGCCGTCGGTCAGCGTCGGGATCCCGTACGGGCTGAAGTAGGTGGGCGGGTGGCCCAGCCCGCAGCCGCCGAGATTGACCTCGAAGCCGTGCACCTCCGGCGAGGTCAGTCGCTCACCGAGATGCCATTTGCCGACGTGCCAGGTGGCGTAGCCGCCGTCGGCGAGGGCCTTCGCGAGGGAGTGTTCGTTCCGTGGCAGGCCGTGGCAGTACGGCACGTCGGCCAGCCGGCCGACCGCGTGACCGCCGATGAAGTTGGTGACACCGACCCGGGCCGGCCACTTGCCGGTGAGCAGCGCGGCGCGGCTGGGCGAGCAGACCGGTGCGGCGGCGTAGGCCTGGGTGAATCGGGCCCCGCCGGCGGCCAAGGCGTCGAGGTGTGGCGTCTCGTAGAACTGCGACCCGTAGCAACTGAGATCGGTCCAGCCGAGGTCGTCGACCAAGATCACGATCAGGTTCGGTGTCACGTCATGGCTCCCGGGACGGTCCGCAAGGTATTTATGTGTCTGCGGTACATAATTGAGTGCAGGACCGGCGCCGTCAAGATCGGGACACGATGCGGTCGACCCGGGGACGAGCAGCGAGCGGAGGGTGATGAGGATCGACACCGCAGGCCGGGGCGCGCCCCAGACCCGGATCCGGCAGCACAACCGGCTGCTCACGCTGGCCGCGGTGGCCCAGCAGCGCGGGCTGACCCGGGCCGCCCTCGCGACGTCGCTGCGGCTGTCCAAGCCGGCGGTGAGCCGGATCGTGACGGAATTGATCAAGGCCGGGCTGCTGACCGAGACCGCGGCGGAGCCGACCACCGGTCGTGGCCGGCCGACCAGCCGGCTGACGCTCAGCACCGGGCGGCACCTGTTCGTCGCCGTCGATGTCCGGGTGGACGGACTGCTGGTACAGGCACGGGAGCTGGACGGTGCGGTGCTCGCGGAGTCCCGGCACGCCCTCCCCCGGACCACCGGCGTCGATCGCACCGTCGCCCTGATCGCCGGCCGGATCGAGGCGCTGAGCGGCCAGCTCGGCCGACGACCGGACGGCATCGGCCTGGCCGTCGGCTCCGGCATCGACGACGCCGGGCGGGTGGTGACCGGCTCCTCGTACCGGCCCTGGCGCGACGTCTCGCTGCCGGAGTTGATCATCGACCGGCTGGGCTGGTCGCCGGGACCGGTGCCGATGCGGGACGTCTCGACCTGTGCGGCGCTGGGCAACTGGCAGGAGATCGCGGCCGATCCGACCATCTCCACCCTGGCCCACCTGCAGATCGGCATCGGGGCCGGCGGTGGCCTGGTCCGCCGAGGCGCCGCGCTGCCGGTGGTCGGCTCGCTGCCGATCTCGCACCTGCCGATGCGGGCCGGTGGGCCGATCTGTGCCTGCGGGGCGCGCGGTTGCCTGGACGCGGTCGCCGGCTTCGACGCCCTGGTCCGGCTGGGTGGGCCGACCGGGCTGACGCCGAAGCCCGGACCGGGCACCGTGCAGCGCTACTGCGCCGCCCTGGTCGGGCTCGCCGACGCCGGCGACCACACCGCCCGCCGGGTGATCAACGAATCGGCCGGCTGGTTCGGCCGGGCCGCGGCGACGGTGATCACCATCGTCCGGCCGGACCGGATCAGCTACGGCGGGTATCCACTGCTGCTCGGTCCTCGATTCCGGGAACGGTTCCTGGCCGTCGCCGCTGATCATGCGCCGGCGATCGGCTCGATGCTGATCGACACCCGGCAGGCCGACGGTGCGTCGGTGACCGGTGCGTTCTGGTTGGCGCTGGGCGAGTTCCTGGCCGAGCCGTTCCCGGTCGGCCGGGCCGGCTGAGCCGATCAGCCGGCGACCGCGCCGGCGATCACCTCGCCGGGGAAGCGGCCGAACAGGCCCTCCAGGCTGGTGTTGCTGATGCTGATGATCGTGAGCTGCCGCTCCAGGTCGACGGCCCAGGTGTGGCCGTACACGCCGCCCCAACTGATCGAACCGGCACTGAGTGGGCTGCCCTCGGCAGCCGGATCGACGATCACCGACCAGCCGCGGCCGAAGCCGCCGGTCACCCCGGGCACCACTTCGCGGGAGATCCGCGACGGCAGCATCCCGGCCACCGTCTCGGCCGACAGGATCGACCCGCCGCCGGTCCGGATCGTCTCCAGCAAGATCAACAGGTCCTGGGCGGTGCCGGCCATGCCGGCGCCACCGGACGGGAACTGATCATGATCGAGGATCCGACTCGGGGCCATCGCCAGCGGTAGGCCCTCGAGCGACAGCGGCACGTCGTCCTGGATCAGGGTCGGCTCCGGATCCCCGTCCTGGTACGGAATCGCCAGGCCCTCGGCTCCGTCCAGCGCGAACGTCGCCGACAGGCCGAGCGGGCCGGTCACCAGTTCGGCGACGACGTCCGGCAGCGGCCGACCGGTGGCCGATTCGATCACCGCACCGAGCACGTCGTAGGCGACGGAATAGTTCCACGCCGTCCCGGGCTCGGACTGCAACGGGATCCGGCCGATCAGCTCGACGTTCTCGGCCAGCGTGTGCCGGGACAGGTTCAGACCGTCTGAGATCCCGGCCGCCAGATAGTCCCCGGTCTCGTCGCCGAAGACGTAGCGCAACCCGGCGCTGTGCAGCAGCAGGTGGTCGACCGTGATCACCGGTCGACTGCCGTCCGGCAGCGCCGGCCGGAAGTCCGGCAACCACCGGGTGATCGGGCTGGTCAGATCGAGGACGCCCCGCTCGACCAGCGCCATCGTGGTCGCGGCGGTGACCGGCTTGGTCAGCGACGACCAGCGGAACCGCGTGTCCACGGCCATCGGGGCGCCGGCCTCCCGATCGGCCAGACCGGCTGCGCGAACGTAGCGCAACTCACCGTCCTGGGCGACCAAAACCACCGCGCCCACGATCCGCCGTTCCGCCAGCGCCGCATCGATCGCCTCGTCGACTGCTTCCCACGCCATCTCGGGCCCCTCTCGGTCGTTGCCGGTGCTCAACCACGGTCCGCGCGCCCGCATTCCCGACCGGCCGCCGCGCCGTAGGCTGGGCTCGTGGCAGCGGAACACCCGACCGAGTCGGCAGCACCCACACCGACGGCCGAGATCACGCCGAGTTGGGGCCCGAGCGAGGTGCCGACCACGGCGTTGCTGACCGATCACTACGAGCTGACCATGCTGCGGGCCGCGCTGCGGGACGGCACCGCGCATCGGCGCGGCGTGTTCGAGTTGTTCCCACGGCGGCTGCCGCCGGGGCGTCGCTACGGTGTCGTCGCCGGCGTCGGCCGGGCGCTGCGGGCACTGCGCCACTTCCGGTTCGACGAGGAGACGATCCGCTTCCTCCGGGATCGCGACGTGGTCGACGCCGAGACAGCCGACTGGCTCGCCGGCTATCGGTTCGGCGGCTCGATCTGGGGCTATCCGGAGGGCGAGGTGTACTTCCCGGGGTCGCCGCTGGTGGTGGTGGACGGCAGCTTCGCCGAATGCGTGCTGTTGGAGACGGTGCTGCTGAGCATCTACAACCACGACTCGGCGATCGCCTCGGCGGCGTCCCGGATGACTGTGACCGCCGGCGATCGGCCGTGTATCGAGATGGGCTCGCGGCGGACCCAGGAACTGTCCGCGGTCGCGGCGGCCCGGGCGGCCTACATCGCCGGCTTCCAGGCGACCTCGAATCTCGAGGCGGGCCGGCGGTACGGGGTGCCCACCACCGGCACCGCCGCCCACTCGTTCACGCTGCTGTACGACGACGAGGAGTCGGCCTTCGCGGCCCAGTTGGCCGCGATGGGCGAGCAGACCACCCTGCTGGTGGACACCTACGACGTGTTCCAGGCGGTGCGGACCGGGGTCTGGCTGACCGAGGGCCGGCTCGGCGCGGTCCGGCTCGACTCCGGCGATCTCGGTCTGCTGGCCCAGCAGGTCCGCGACCTGCTCGACTCGCTCGGCGCGACCGAGACCAAGATCATCGTGACCAGCGACCTGGACGAATACACGATCGCCGCGCTGTCCGGCGCGCCGGTGAACGGCTACGGCGTCGGCACCGCGCTGGTCACCGGCAGCGGCCACCCGACCTGCGGCTTCGTCTACAAGCTGGTAGCCCGGGCGACTTCGCCCGACCGGGACGCCGAGTTGATCAGTGTGGCCAAGAAGAGCACGGACAAGATCAGCATCGGCGGCCGGAAGTTCGCCCTGCGCCGGTTGTCCGACAACGGTGTCGCCGAGGCCGAGGTGATCGGGATCGGCGAGCCGCCGGCCGGCGACGCGAATGATCGGCCGGTGCTCAGCCAGCTCGTCGACCGCGGCGAGATCGTCGGCGAAGAACCGCTGTCGGCCTCCCGGGAGCGGCACTTCCGGTCCCGGGCCGAGCTGCCGATCGAGGCGTTGAAGATGTCCCGCGGCGAGCCGGTGATCGAGACCGTCTACCTCGATCATGGTCGCGCCGCCGCCAGCCCGTACCGCACCACCACCTAGCGATCCAGGGAGGATCGATCATGACGAAGGCCTTGATCGTCGTCGACGTGCAGCGCGACTTCTGTGAGGGCGGGTCACTGGCGGTGACCGGTGGGGCGGCCACCGCCGCCAAGATCAGTGCTCTGTTGAAGTCAGGTCATGGCTACGATCACGTGGTCGCGACCCGGGATCACCACATCGACCCGGGTGATCATTTCTCCGACCAGCCGGACTTCGTCGACTCCTGGCCGCCGCACTGCGTGGTCGGCACCGCCGGCGTCGAGTTCCACGATCAACTCACTTTCCGGAACTTCGGCGCGATCTTCGACAAGGGCGAGTACGCGGCGGCGTACTCCGGTTTCGAGGGCAAGTCCGGCGACGGGAAGGCCCTGGCCCACTGGCTGGCCGAGCACGAGGTCGACCAGGTCGACGTGTGCGGCATCGCCACCGACTACTGCGTCCGGGCGACCGCACTGGACGCCCGGGCCAACGGCCTGGCCACGACCGTGCTGCTCGACCTGACCGCCGCCGTCGCCCCCGACCGCTGGCCCGCCGCCCGCGAGGCCCTCGACGAGGCCGGCGTCACCTTCACCGGCACCCTCGCGTAAAGCCGACTAATCCGAAGTAGGTGCCACTGCGCCAGGTGATTCAGGAGATGCGATCGCCGCGCTATTTCAAGCCAGGGTCGGGCCCCAGTCAGGTGGGACTGCGGCTTGTCAGAACTGAGGATCGCTATAGCAAGCACCAGTTCTGACAAGTCGGCGTTGATCAGCCTTCGTTGTAGTCGGCGTCGACGTTGCTCTCGCGGAGCGAGATCAGGTCGACGGTGGGGGCCGGGAGGCCGAGGTCGGCGACCTTGTCCCGGGTCTCGTCCAGGACGGTCACGCCCCACTCGTCCCAGAAGTCGGTGAGGTCGGCGCCGGCGGCGACGCTGGTGGTGTAAACCACGTTCTGCCAGCGCTGCTCGTCGCCCTCGGCCGGCAGGTCCTGCTGCCGGATCACGTCGTACCAGCGAGTGATCATCTTCTCGCCGTAGCCGAGCCGCAACTGCTCGAACGGAACGATCTTGACGAACACGGTCAGCTCCGGATAGGCGCCGATGCCCTGGTCCAGCGCGGTCATCGCGTCGTCCCAGTAGGAGGTGCCGCTCTCGTTCACGGCCCGCAGCCGGGGCGGCTGACCGTACTGCTCGAAGGCCCGTTGCACGGCGAGGGAGTAGATGTTCACCGACACCTCGACCAGGTCGCCCGGGTTGACCGGCGACAGCTGATGCTGATGCCCGAGCTCGTGGTACGGACCCCAGCCGGCGGTGCGCAGCCCCGTGACGGTGAGCAGGTTGTTCTGGATCGGCGGCGGGTAGGCGGTGAACGACGTGGTCGCGTAGGCGCCGACACCCTCGATCGCGCCGGGATAGCCGACCAGGTGGTGCGGGCCGGCCGGTCCGGCGCTCTCCGGGCTGCGGTCGTAGCCGGCCAGCCGATCCTCGATCCCGATGATCCGGTCCAGGGTGCGGAGCAACGTGGTGTGGTTCTCACCGCGATAGAGCAGCAACTGGCTGCGCTGGAAGGTCATCATGGAGCGCTCGCCGTACAGCTCGACGAACGGGGCGCTGCGCTGGTCCAACTGTCGCTGGAACTCCCGCTCGGTGGTCTCGCCGAGCGTGAAGGTGGCCATCGGCTCGGCCGCGTTGCCGAGGGTGACGGTGGCTGTGCTCGGCGTCTTGCTCTTGGCGGGATAGCTGAGATAGATCACGCCGCCCTCGGTGTCCGAGACCGTCATGGTGCCATCCTGCAGCGGGGTGATCCGCGGGTCGAGCACCCGCTCGTACCAGGGCGTCTCCTCGGTCGCGTCCGGGTCCACCTGGGTGGCCGGGGCGCCGATCGCGATCTTGGGCAGGCCGTTGGGATCGTCGGCGGAGACGCCGGCCACAGTGACCGACAGCTCGGTGTCCGGTGGCAGATAGAGCTTGCT
Organism: uncultured Actinomycetota bacterium; assembly: GCA_963746025.1. Classification (GTDB taxonomy): domain Bacteria; phylum Actinomycetota; class Actinomycetes; order Propionibacteriales; family Propionibacteriaceae; genus Microlunatus. The sequence continues at coordinate 231,027 of CAVUZU010000002.1, read as the reverse complement.
GGGTTGGAGATCCGTGCCGGGTGCGATGGCCAGCTTCAGCCGCTCCGCGTCGGCCGTGGCCGCGGTCCGGGAGGTGATCGTCAGTTCGGCAGCCGGCTCGCCCTGCTGGGCCTGAGCGACCTGGACACCGCCGGAGGTCAGCGCACAGGCGGCGGCCAAGAGCAGGGCGGCCAGGGTTCGTGGTCGGGACGTGAACATCATCGTTGGGTCCAATCTGATCCGCAGGCAGAACGAATGTCGGTGTGTTAATCGTTTAACACTCGACGGCTCGAACGTAGCAAGGAAGCCCGCTCGACCACAAGGGGTCGCCGGGATCCGATTCTCATGATCACCAACGGCCGGCGGTGTCCATGATCAAATCCGGTGGCCGCGGTCGCGACTGAAATCCCTTTGTCCGGCAGCCCTACCCTGCATATCCTGAAGAGTTCGTGCCCAGCCGGGGCACCGTAACGGAGGTAGGACCACAGGATCATGGACAACCCATCGATGCAGTCGCGGCTGCTCGGCGAACCGCACGACGTGCGGCGGGCGCTGCAACTGCTCGGCGAGGTGCTGACCGACTCTGCGGCAACCACCGAGTCGCCGGAGTCGTTCATCTGGCGCGCCCTCGGCGCCCAGCCGACCTCGCTGGCCTGCGAGTCGATCAACACCACGGCGTGGGCCGGCGTCTCGCTGTCGGCGGCGTTCAACGATCTGATCCTGAAGTTCGAGCCGACGCTCGGTCCCGCGGTCACCGACCAGGCGCCGACCTGGACCCAGGTGCGGATCGACGAGGAGACCCTGTCGCTGCCGTCGGCCACCGCCGGCCACTTCCCGGCCGGCACGGTGGCCGCGACCCCGGTGGTGATCCAGATCGAGCGCGACGAATACGGCGACCTCGACTGGAACCTGCGGATCTTCGCCGACCCGGGCCGCCGGTCCGAGGCGCGGGAGGTGCTCGACGAGCTGAGCCGGACCGCAGTGGAGGAGAAGAACTTCTATCGCGGCCGGGTGGTCGCGGTCGATCTCGGCGTCACCCTGCAGTGGAAGATCATCGACCGGCCGGCGCTGCGCCGCGACGACCTGATCATCAAGCCCGACGTCTGGACCGAGCTCGATCTCAACATCTCCGCGCTGACCGACCGGGCCGAGGTGATGCGCGAACGCGGCTTCAGCACCCGGCGCGGCGTGCTGCTGGCCGGGCCGCCCGGGGTCGGCAAGAGCGCGATCGCCCGGGTGATCGCGGGCGAGCTGGTCGGCGACTTCACGGTGATCATCGTCGACGCCCGGGCCGGCGCCGGAGCGCTCCGCGCGGTCTATCGGGAGACCGAACGGTTCGGGCCGACGCTGGTCGTCCTGGAAGATGTCGATCTCTATCTGGGTGATCGGCGCAAGGGCGACCGCGGCTCGGCCCTGGCCGACTTCCTGGCCGTGATGGATGGAGCCGAGGAGTACGAGGAGGTGCTGACGATCGCCTCCACCAACGACCCGGCCGCCCTCGACGCGGCAGCCGTGCGCAGCGCGCGGTTCGATTCGATCATCTCGCTCGGTTACCCCGACCAGCCCGATCGGGCTCGCATCCTGCGCCGCTATCTGACCGGTCTCGATGTCGATCTGGACGCCGACGCGATCGCCGCGATGCTGCCGGACAACGTGTCCGGCGCCGACCTGCGGGAGATCGTCCGCCGGGCCCTGCTCGCCCACGGCACCGACCTGACCACGGACCGGATCCGCCAGGTGATCAAGGAAGGCCGCTGGCAGCCGGAACCGCTGCAGGGCAGCTACCTCTGATCCTCCGGTGCCTCGTCCAACTCGGCCAGCACCCGCTTCGGCGCAACCGTCCGGAACGCTTCCAGACAGATCGCGTCCAGCTCCGGCTGGTCGATGTCGATCAGGTGTACGCCGAGCCAGCCGCGATGCCCGACATAGGGCGGCACGAAGAACCGGTCCGGCTCGGTCTCGACCAGGTCGGCCTGCGCCCCGGCCGGCGCCGCGCACCAGATCGCCAGCCGCCCGTCGCCGTGATGATCATCGAGGAACATCACGAAACACTTCTTGTCCCGGATGAAGAACGCGGGCCCGCCATGACTCGGCCGCTCCGACGCCTGCGGCAGGCCCAGGCAGGCCGCCCGGACGGCGGCCAGGGCGCGATCAACATCCTGCGCGGTGTAGTCCGGTGCAACCATGACGCCATTCTGCCGAATTGCCAGTCTCAATCTTCGTGATCTGGCGGGTTGGGCGGTGCGATGGTGTCGCGGCCGGCTGTCGGTGCTGCGGTCCGTGGGGTCGGTCGCCCTGGCACGATGTTGACGCGCGCGGATCTCGACGCGGTTTCGGCGAGGTGAGGTGCTGGCGCGTCGATTTCGTGACAGTCGCAGACCGATCGGGCCTTCGTCCAGTGGGTATGCCGTGGGTCGGGTCTTGCGGTCATCGACTGTGACGCTTCCCGTCCCGATCGACGTTGCGAAGACGGAAAACGCCACACTCGACGCGGATCTACGCAGTCTTTCCGTCCGGCAGACCGGCGATCCGGCAACCGAGCCGCGTTTCTGCTTCGACAGCGTGAACGGTCGTTGACCGCGACGGTCCTGACAAATCGGCCGCTACGATGAATCCGGTGGACGGTGCGGCGCTGGTACGCGTACCCGGCGGCTCGTTCGTGATGGGCTCAGACCGGTTGGAGGTCGACCGGCTGTGGGATCGCTACGGCTGGGACCGGCGCTGGCTGGACGCGCAGGTGGGCGGGACGGACTGGATCGGCGAGTTGCTTCCCCACCGGGTGTGGATCGATGGATTCGAGCTCTATCGCGAGCCGGTCACGATCGGCCAGTACCACCGGTTCATGATCGAATCCGGGCACTCGGCGCCGGTCGACGACCAGGTCCACGGGCCGTGGAACAGTGCCTGGCACGAGGGTGTGCCGGTGCCCGGGGTCGAGGATCTGCCGGTGAGCTCGGTCAGCTGGCAGGACGCGATGGCGTACTGCAGCTGGGCCGGCACCCGGCTGCCCACCGAAGCGGAATGGGAGTACGCCGCGCGCGGGCCGGAGTCGACGATCTTTCCCTGGGGTCCGGAATGGCAGCCAGGTGTCTGCCGCTCGGCCGAAGATCTCGCCGGGCAGCCTTCACCGACAATGATCACTGGCGACACTGGCTGAACGGCGGCGCGACCGGCCGAGACCCGGACGGCCGGTTCCCCAGGCCATGCTGGCTCGGTGATCACGTCGCCCAGGTCGAAGGCCCGACGCGATCCGACCGCTACCCGCTCGATCTCAGCTGGTGTGGCGCGCGCGGACTGGGCGGCCAGGTGCGGGAATGGTGCAGCGACTGGTACGAGCCCGACTACTACGACCGCAGCCCGCGGGACAACCCGCCCGGCCCGGCCCGGCCCGACGTGCCCGAGCCCTGCCGTTCGCTGCGCGGCGGCTCATGGCTCTCACCGGCCTACACCAGTCGCGGCGCGCAGCGGCTGTTCTGTCCGCCCGATTCCCGGGACACGAATGATCACGGCTTCCGGTGCGTTCGTGACCACTCGGTGTGAGCTCCAGCTCCGGGGCTAGGCTGCGGTGATGCCGAGACGAGTGACCCTGATCCGCCATGCGGCACCGGAGTCTCGGGCCGACGTCGATCCGGCCGAATGGCCCCTGAGCCCGCCCGGACGGCGCGCGGCAGCCGAACTCGCGGCTCAAATTCCACCCGAGGCTGCGCTTGCCAGCAGTACGGAAGCGAAGGCGATCGAGACCCTCTGCCTGGCTACCGGCCGGATGGCAGCCGAGCTCCGGCTCGATCATCGGTTCGGCGAGGTCGTCCGGCCGGGCGAGCCGTTCGACAACAATTACCGGAACCGGCGCCTGGCCTGGGTGGTCGGCCGGCCGGACGACCGGCACCACACCTGGGAGACGCCCGAACAGGCGGCAACCCGTTTCCAGCAAGGCCTCGACAGCCTCGAGGGAGATTTCGTCGTGGCCACCCACGGAATGGTGCTCACGGCCTGGCTCGTCTCCCGCGGCGTGATCACCGCCGGCACGGAGGCTGGAGCCTTCTGGACCAAGCTCGCCTTCCCCGACCTCGTCAGCACCGATCTCTGAGCCGGGGGCGAACGGCACTACCCTGGCCGGATGGTCGATTCCTGGCTGACCGGTCTGCTCGACGACGCGTCCTCGGCGGGGGCCGGCCGCGTCGATGCCCCGGCTTCGCTGCCCTGGCGCGGACAACCGTACGAGGTCGTGGTGGGATCCCTGGTGCTGCCGGATGACCGGCTCGCCGCGGTCGACCGCAGCCTGGCCGCCGAGCAGCCGGTGCCGTGCCGGGTGATCAACACCGGCGGCGCGGGCGGCCTGGTCGCCCTGGCCCGCCGCAGCTTCGACCGACTCCGGCCGACCAGTGTCCGCAGCGCCCTGCGGGATCTCGCTGATCTTGGTGGTGCGGCCGCCCGGGTCGCCGTGGCGGCCCGCGAGCTGGATCCCGACATCACCGTGCTGATCGAACTGCCCGACGCACCCGGCTGGCAGCGGGCCGTGGAGTCGGCGGAGCTCGAGGGGCTGGCCGCGGCGGTCGCGGCCACCGGCGACCCGGCCCGGACCACCGAACGACTCAGCGCGCTGATCGAGGCCGACGTCCCGTTCGTGATCACCGGCCCGGTCGGCGACGCGGACCGGGTGATCGAGTTGATCATGACCGTGCGGGCCCTGATCGACGACCTGCAGGTCGAAGACCTGGCTGAAGAGCCGCCGAACGCCGAGCAGGGCAACCGAATCCGCCGCCGGCTGCTCGGCATCGAGGTCGAGTCCGTGCCGGAGTTGATCACCGGCCTGGCCGACCGTGGTTGGCTGGGCGGCCGCTGACCCGGCGGCGGATTTGGTATTGCCGGAACAAGACGGATGGGACGTAAGGGTTTCGTTCCGTAAGCCCGTCGAAGGGCAAGTCGGATTGACCCCTTCGACGTCTGCGGAGGACGCGATCGGGCCGGCCCTTCGACAGGCTCAGGGAACGAACCCCAAACGTCCCTTCGCCCGCCCGAGGGTAGAACCCAGTGATCGACTTGGACATGTGCCAGCCGCTCGGCGGCGGAGACGATCGCGTATGCGGTCGAGACTCCAGCCGATGGAATCGTCTCTCCGCTCCCCGTGTACTGGAGGCACCAGACTTCACTACCCAGGGAGAGATCATGAACATCGCAGTCTTCGGAGCTACCGGCACCGTCGGCCGGCTCGTCGTCGAGCAGGCCCTGGCGGCGGACCACCACGTCACCGCCGTCACCCGAAACCGGACCAAGATCAACACGGCCCATGCGCGGCTCACCGTCGTCGAAGCCGATCCGCTCGACCCGGACCAGCTCACCCCGGCGCTGACCGGATCCGACGCCGTGATCATTGCGATCGGCGGCGGCGCCAAGGGCGGCGTTCGCGGCCCGAGCACGGTCGCGATCATCGAGGCGATGCGGCGGGCCGGCGTCCGCCGCCTGGTCTGCCAGTCCACCCTCGGGGTCGGTGACAGCCGGACCCACCTGGACTTCTGGTGGAAGTACGTGATGTTCGGCCTGCTGCTCCGCCGCGCCTACCGGGACCATCAGGTCCAGGAGGACGCGGTCCGCCGGAGCGGCCTGGACTGGACGATCGTCCGACCCTCCGCGTTCACCGACGGCCCACGCACCGGGGCCTACCAGCACGGCTTCGGCGAATCAGCCGAGCTCACGTTGAAGATCTCCCGGGCCGATGTGGCGGAGTTCCTGGTCACGCAGGTGACCGACGAATCCACTCAGCTGCAAACGGTCGGGATATCGTACTGACACCACCGACGTCAGGGACGGTGATCATCATGGACATGCTCGACGGCTTGTTGGACGGCCCGCGGGCCCGTAGTGCCTTCCTGCTGCGGTCGATCATGAACCCGCCGTGGGCAATCCGGATCGAGGACGAGTCGCCGCTGACCATCGTCGCCCCGATCAGCGGCTCGGCCTGGGTCGTCCGGCCGCGGGGCGAGCCGGTCCAGCTCGTCCCCGGCGACATCGCCGTGGTCACCGACCCGGAGCACTACACGCTCGCCGACGACCCGGCGACAGTACCGTCGGTCATCGTCTATCCCGGACAGCGGTGCACCAGTGCCGCCGACGGTCGGTCGCTGGTGGACGAATGGAGTCTCGGCGTCCGCACCTGGGGCGAGCGGGCCGAGGGCGCGACGATGCTGTTCACCGCGAGCTACGAACGGGCCGGCGAGGTGAGCCGCTCGCTGCTCGCGGCGCTGCCGCAGTTGCTCACCCTGAACCGGGAGGAGTGGGACTCGCCCCTGGTATCGCTACTGGTGCAGGAGGTCGGCCAGGACGGTCCGGGGCAGCGGGCGATGCTGGACCGGCTGCTCGACTCCTTGCTGATCGCGGTGCTGCGGACCTGGTTCGCAGGTCAGCGCGATCGGGCTCCCGCCTGGTATCGCGCCCAGGGCGACCCGATCGTCGGCCGGGCGCTGCGACTGCTGCAACACGCGCCGGACCAACCGTGGACGGTCGCCACGGTGGCCCGGGAGGCCGGCGTCTCCCGGGCCGTGTTGGCCCGTCGGTTCACGGAGCTGGTCGGCGAGCCGCCGATGGCGTACCTCACCGGCTGGCGGCTCGCCCTGGCGGCCGATCTGCTCTGTCAGCCGGAGCTGACGCTGGAGGCCGTCGCCCGCCAGGTCGGGTACGCCAGCGCCTTCGCGCTGAGCAGCGCGTTCAAGCGGGAACGCGGCATCAGCCCCCAGGAACACCGAAGGCTCGCCGCCAGTGCCTGACCGGCCCACCGCGGCACCGACCCACCAGGAGCACCCGGCGGCGCTGGCCCTGGCCCGATTCGTGGCCGCCGTCCGGGTGCAACGGATCGCCGCCGACGGACCCCGCGTACCGGCATCGGGAGATCCCACACGGCGGTGCCGAGCTGGTCTGCCGGCTCGGCACCGCGGGCTACGCCGATCAGGCCCATCTCAGCCGGGAGTGCGTCCGGGTCACCGGCTGCACGCCCCGGACCTTTCTCCGCGAGACCACCGCGGCCTGCGCCGGCGGCCATGATCATCGGATCTCCTGGGCGCCGTTGCTCGACCCGGCCGGCCTCGGCTGAACTGACTGTTTCGTTCAATCCTCGCCGCCGGGACCGGCCTAGCGTCGAGGTCATGATCACCTCGCCGAGCTTCCACCGGCTGCGCGGCACCATCGCCGGTGACGTCGCCGTGCCGGGCTCGGCGGAGTACGACCGGCTCCGCCGGCCGGCCATCGCCCGGTTCGCCGGCAGCAGACCGCTCGCCGTGGTGACCTGCCACGACCCCGCCGATGTCGCCGCGACCGTGACGTTCGCCCGGCGGCACGCGATCCCGCTGACGCCGCGCAGCGGTGGCCACTGCTTCGCCGGCCGCTCGTCCGGCGCCGGGATCGTGCTCGATGTCTCGGCCCTGGGCAGGATCCGGGTCGACGGCGACCGGGCCGTCGTCGGCGCGGGGGTCCGGCTCGGCGACCTGGTGCCCGGCCTCGAGGCGGCCGGGATCGCCGTCCCCACCGGCTGCGGGCCCGGGGTCGGCATCGCGGGGCTCACCCTCGGCGGCGGACTCGGCGTGCTCGGCCGGACGTACGGACTGACCGCGGACCGACTGCTGGCCGCCCAAGTGGTGCTCGCCGACGGCAGCATCGTCGACTGCGACGAGCAGCACGACCCGGACCTGTTCTGGGCCCTCCGCGGAGCCGGCGGCGGGCAGTTCGGCGTCGTCACCTCGCTGACCTTCGAGACCGTCCCCGCGCCGCGGCTCACCGCCTTCCACCACACCTGGTCGGCGGAGCAGTTGACGCCACTGATCGCCGGCTGGCAACGCTGGTCACCCGACGGGCCGGACGCGCTCGCCGCGAGCCTGTTGATCACGGTGCCCGCCGACCCGACCCGGCCGCCGAGCCTGAACGTCTTCGGCACCATGATCGGTTCCGAGTCCGCAGCCGCCGACCTGCTCGGCGAGCTCGCGGGCCGGGTCGGCGCCGCACCGCGGTCGACCACGACCAGTGAGCTGACGTACGCCGCAGCCAAGCTCTTCCTGGTCCGGGTCGGCGCCCAGCTGGCCGACGAGCCGCCCGGCCTGGTGCACCAACCGAGCCGGTCCGAGTTCGTCGACCTATCCCTGCCCGAGGAAGTGATCATGGAATTGACCCGGACCTTGATCACGGACCGCCGCGCCGGACAGGGCCGCGAGCTCGACTTCACCCCGTGGGCCGGTGCCTACGGCCGGGTGCCGGTCGACGCGACCGCGTTCGCCCACCGGCAGGCCCGGTTCCTGCTCAAGCACACCGCCACCGTCGCCCCGGATCCGGCCGCCGAGGCCGCGGCCCGGACCTGGTTGGACCGCTCCTGGCAGACCGTCCACCCGTACGGCACCGGTGGCGTCTACGCCAACTTTCCGGACCCCGGGCTGATCGACTCCGGCCGGGCCTACCACGGCGTCAATCTGGATCGGCTGCGTCGGGTGAAGGGCCACTACGACCCGATCGGATTCTTCCGGTTCCCGCAGTCGATCGCGCCCGCGATCAGGGATTCTTCTTGATCACCTGGGTGGCTGCGGCAAGATCATGAATGGCCTGCCGCTTGGGCTGACCCAGCGGCAGCAGGACGTCGACCAACTGGAACACCAGCAGGACCGCGATCGCCCCGGGCAGCACCCAGATCAGGGCGCGGATGATCACGGACCGCCACGGCAGCGACCCGACAGTGCGGCCCTGATCGACCGGCACCACCCGCAGCCCGGTGATCAGCTTGCCCGGCGTGGCACCGCGCCAGCGCAGGAAGAACCCGTGGTAGAGCAGGCCGATCCCGAGCGCGATCAAGGTGATCTGCAGTTGATCATCGGGCGACAGCAGCTGCGTGGTGTCGGTCATCGGCATGATCCGGCCCTCTTCGGCCGCCCGCATCGACTCCTCGAACAACGCCGTCATCGCCGGCACCATCCGCAGGTAGATCGGGATCGAGATCAGCCCGGCGACCAAGGTGACGAAGATGAAGTCGAGCACGGCCGCGAGCACCCGCATCCACCAGCCGGACACCGGAACCCCGTCCGCGGTGAGCAGCGCCGGCCGGACCCCGGCCGGCACCGGCCCACCCTGTCCCGGATACGGCTGCCCTGGGTACGGCTGCCCTGGGTACGGCTGCTGATACGGCTGCCCCGGGTACTGCTGCTGCCCCGGGTACGGCTGTCCCGGCTGCGGCCCGCCCGGTGGCACCGGCGGCAGCGGGGTGGGTGCCATCCCGGGCGACGCCGGCGGAACGGGCGGCTGCTCCGCCTCGCGGGTGTTGCGGGACCACTGCCAGCCGTCCCAGTAGCGTTCCCGGGCCGGGTCGACCGGATCGGGGTACCAGCCGCCGGGCGCCGCATGACGGCCAGGGGGTACGGGCGGGGAACCGACCGGGATGTCACCACTCACGGGGCCTAGCCTAGTGAGGCGCCAGGACAGGCACCGTCGAGCCACGGAGGAGCAGCATGTCGATCTTGATCAATCCGGCCGAGTTGGCCGCGGTCCTGGCGGGGCCGGACCGGCCGGTGCTGCTGGACGTCCGCTGGACCTTGGCCGAGCCCGACGGCCGCCCCGCGTACCTGGCACGACATCTGCCCGGCGCCGTCTACGCCGATCTTGATCATCAACTCGCCGCCGCACCGTCGGCCGCGGCGGGCCGGCATCCGCTGCCCGAGCTCGAAGTGCTGCAGGCCGCGGCCCGCGCGTGGGGCATCGAGGACGGCAGCCCGGTCGTGGTCTACGACGACGCCGGCAACCTGGCCGCCGCCCGGGCCTGGTGGCTGCTCCGGCATGCGGGGCTGGCCGACGTCCGGATCCTCGACGGCGCCCTCGGCGGTTGGATCGCCGCCGGGTTGCCGACCGAGTCCGGCGAGGTCCGGCCCGAGCCCGGCACCGTCACCCTCCGGTACGGATCGCTGCCGACCACCGACCTGGACCACGTCACCGAATACGCGGACCGGGACCGGCTGCTGGACGTCCGGGCGGCCGAGCGCTTCCGCGGCGAGACCGAGCCGATCGATCCGCGGGCCGGACACATCCCCGGCGCCCGGAACGCGCCGACCGGCGAGAACCTCGGGCCGGACCAGCGCTTCCTCGACCCGGCGGCGCTGCGCACCCGCTACGCCGAGCTCGGGCTGCCGGACGGCGCCGAGGTCGCGGTCTACTGCGGCTCCGGGGTGACCGCCTCGCACGCGGCGGCGGCGCTGACCGTCGCCGGCTACCGGCCGGTGCTCTACCCCGGCTCCTGGTCGCAGTGGTCCAACCAGCCGGACCTCCCGGTCGAGATCGGCGACCGCTGAGCACGGACCGGAAGTTTCCGAATCGACACGCACACGGTGGGAGCCGTCGGCGCACCTGACGCGTCCTTGGGCAACAATGTTGACGATGGAGACGATAGGTCGCTACCGGCTGGTCCGGCGCCTCGGCGCCGGTTCCTTCGCGACCGTGTTCCTCGGCCACGACGACAGCCTCGACGTCCCGGTGGCCATCAAGGTGCTGGCCGAGAACTGGTCGGCCAACGAAGACGTCCGGCAGCGATTCCTCGCCGAGGCGCGGATCATGCGCAAGATCCGGGACAAGCGGATCGTTCAGGTGTACGACATCGGCACGCTGGAGGACGGCCGGCCGTATTTCGTCATGGACTACATCGACGGCGGTTCGCTGGACGAGTTGCGCAAGGAGCGGACCGAACCGGAGCGGGCGCTGCGGCTGTGCGCCGAGGCCTGCCGGGCGCTGCAGGTGCTGCACGACAACGACATCATCCACCGCGACGTGACCCCCGGAAACCTGCTGATCAGCCGCGGGCCGAACGGGGAGACGCTGGTCCTGATCGCCGACCTCGGCGTGGCCAAGTCGATGATCGACGCGGCCGGCGCGACGATGACCGCCGGTACGCCGTCGTACATGGCGATGGAGCAGGCGACCGGGATCGGTGTGCTGGACCACCGGGCCGACGTCTACTCGCTCTGCGCGCTGACCTACGCGATGCTGACCGGCGAGCCGCCGTTCAAGGTGCGGTCGCTGGCCGACATCCTCGGCCGGAACCCGCAGTCGGAGCCGGAGAAGATCGCCGACCGGCTCGGTGCGCCGGCCATCCTGGACGCGCTGATGGTGTCCGGGCTGTCGACGGAGGCGCAGCGCCGGCCGCCGTCGGCCGCGGTGTTGGGCCAGGCCCTGGACAGCATCGCCGACCAGATGCACACCGCCTCGGCCGCGGTCAGCCCGTTCCCCGAATCGACCACGCTGCGGCCGTCGCCGGCCACCTCGTACCCGCAGTCGCCGGCCCAGAGCCCCGGCACCACTCCGCCGATCCCGTCCGGTGACAGCCCGAACAGCATGATCGGGCCGCCCGGACAGTCCCTGCACCCGGGACAGTCCCTGCACCCGGGGCAGTCCCTGCACCCCGGCCAGCCGCACCCCGGACAGTCGCTGCAGCCCGGACCACAGCCGGGGTACGGCTACGGGTCTCCCGGCACCCAGCCGCCGAACTACCCGACGACGCCGGCCACCCAGGTCAATCCCTACCTGCAGAGCCATGTTGCGCCGATCCCGCCGCAGCAGCAGGCGCCGGTCAGCTCGCCCGAGCAGGGCCGCCGCCGGCCGACCACGTTCTACGTGCTGATCGGGCTGGCGGCGCTGGCGCTGTTCGCGATCACCCTGTTCATCACCCTCTCCGCCCTCAGCCAGTGATCAATGGTCGGTCCAGTGGATCGACGCACCGAGCACCGCACCCAGTCCCTGGTCGTGGATCTGCCGATAGAAGGCCGGCGCGTCGGCGGCCTCGACCCGGTCGGTCATCGTGTGCTCCCAGCGCAGCCAACCGTGGTCCAGCGCGGTCATCACCGCCTGCCGCGCGGGCCGGTAGCCGTCGTCGCAGGGGAACACCATCCTGATCCGGCGCTGGTGCGCGGCCAGGAAGTCGAAGGCGACCGGGCCCTGGCCGTAGTTGCCCTGCCAGACGAAACAGCCGAATTCGCGCAGTAGCGCGATCGCCAGGTCGATGGTCTCGTGCCGGCCGGTGGCCTCGAAGACGTAGTCGGCGCCGGCCGCGCCGAACCGGGCCGCCACCTCCGCTGGGACGTCGGCGGTCGTCGCGTTCAGCACCTCGTGGGCGCCGAGTCGGGCCGCCGCCGCGAGCGGCTCGGTCCGGACGTCGACGGCCAGCACCCGGGCGCCGCGGGCGGTCGCGGCGGCGACCACGGCCAGCCCGATCGGGCCGACGCCGATCACCACCACCCGGTCGCCCATCCCGACCCCGGCCTGGTCCACCCCGGTCAGGCCGACCGCGGGCAGCACGAACATGCTGGCCAGCTCGTCCGACACTGCGGCCGGGATGTGGTCCGCGCCGTGCGTCCCGGTCGGGTCGAGCACCGCGACCGAGCAGTGCACCCCGGAGGCACAGCTGAGTTCCTCGCCGGCCGCGGTGATCAACTGTTGGTTGCGCCGGTAGTAGACCCGGTCGCCCACGGCGAAGCCGGCGACGTCGGCGCCGACGTGGGTCACCACCCCGGCGCCCATGTAGCCGGTGGTGAGCGGAAACGGACCCCAATCCAGCCGCCCGCTGAGCACCGCGAACTCGGTGCCGAAGCTGATCCCGGACCAGCGGGTCCGGATCCCGATCGTGCCCGCGGTCAACGGCGCAGTCCGGACCTCCTCGAGTGCGAAGGCGCCGTCCGAACGTGCCACCAGCGCGGTCCCGGCGAGTCGATCTTGGTCGGTGTCACTGCTCATGATCATCCCCTTCAGTCGTCGAACATGATCATCGCCTTGACCACGTCGCCGGCCGCGATAGCGGCGAAGGCGGCGTCGATCTCGGCGAACGGGAATCGATGGGTGAGATAGCGGTCGGTCTCGATCACGCCGGCCCGGACCAGCCGCAGGATGCTCGGCAGTACCGCGGCCTCGTTCGGGCTGGCGACCGACAGCGCGGCCTCGCGCGGCCCGGTGAACAGGTTCAGCTCGGTCGCCGAGTCCGGTGCGCTGTAGATGATCTCCTGGCCGCCGCGCTTCAGCCAGCGGTACGACTCCGCGATCATCGCGGCCTGGCCGGACGCCTCGAACACGTAGTCGGCACCGCCGGCCTCGCGCACCGCCGCGGCGGCGTCGGCGGCGAGCACCGCCCGGTCGGCGCCGAGTTCGGTGGCCAGGTCCAGCCGCTGCTGCCGACGACCGACCGCGATCACCGTGCCGGCGCCGAGCAGCTTGGCGTAACTGATCATGGACAGGCCGGCGATCCCGGTGCCGACCACCACGACCACCCGGCCGAGCAGGTCGTGCCGGACGATCACGCTGTAGGTCTCGCTCAGGCTGATGCTCAGCGCGGCCTCGGCCGGATCCGTGTCGCCGGGCAGCCGGACCTGGTCGAACCGCGGCCGCGCCGCCGTCGGCACCTCGCCGGCGTCGATCATTGCCCGCCAGTCGGTGACGATCCCGCGCTCGGCGAAGCCACCCCAGTGCTGGTTCAGCGGCGCACCGTCCGGTCGGTAGGCCGACGGCCGGGTGATCAGGTCGCCGGCCCGGTAGGCCCGGACCCGGTCGCCGACCGCAACCACCCGGCCCACCGACTCGTGGCCGAGCACGCTCGGATAGCTCACGCCCATCGCAAACGTGCCCTGGCGGAGCATCTTGTCCGTGCTGGAGCAGACGCCGCAGGCCAGCATCTCGACCACGACGTCGTACGGCCCGGGATCCGGGTCCGGCAGTTCCTGGATCCCGCCCTCGCCCGGACCGGTCATCACATACGCGCGCATCGATCTGCCGCCTCTCTCGGTGCAGGGATCCCTGATGCCAGATGCATCCGATCTCTCACGTCCGTCTTAGACCTGTGAACGCTGGGCGTCAATGGCGGTCCGGAACAGTGGAACGGATTCATCTGACTATTTGTCTTGGCCTTCATGGCGCCGGGTTGGCGATCCCTCCGCGGATCGGTGATGATCTTGGGATGGATCTGCTCACACCACGCCCCGATCGCTACGACGTGCCGTACGCCATGGACAGCTTCAACGGGATGCCTTATCGCAAGCTCGGCGGCTCCGGGCTGTCGGCCGCGGCGATCGGCCTCGGCACCTGGAAGTTCGGTTACCCCGACACCGGTGACGCCTCCCGGGTCGACGGGCCGGGCAGCTTCGCCATCCTCGATCGCTCGATCGAGCTCGGGGTCAGCTTCTGGGACACGGCCAACCGGTACAACAACGGCTCCGGCAACTCGGAGCGGATCATCGGCCGCTGGTTCCGGGCCAACCCCGACCAGCGCCGCGACGTCGTGCTGGCGACCAAGGTGCACGGCGGCATGGACGGCTACACGCCCAACCACTGCGGCTTGTCCCGCGGCGCGATCAGCGACGCGCTGGACGCCTCGCTGGCGCGGCTGCAACTGGACTACGTGGACGTGCTGTATTTCCACCGGCCCGATCCGAGCACGCCGGTCGAGGAGAGCCTGGAGACCGTCGATGATCTTGTCCGGACCGGCAAGATCCGCTACCTCGCCGTGTCGAACTTCTCGGTCGATCAACTGACCGAGCTGGTCGATGTCGCCGGCGGCATCTCCCGGCGCTGCCGCCCGGTCGCCGTGCAGAACCAGTTCGACCCGGTCAACGGCGAGACCGATGATCATGCCGGCGTGCTCAAGTTCTGCGCCGAGAACTCGATCTCCTACGTGCCGTACTCGCCGCTCGGCCGAGGCCTGCTGACCGGCCGCTACCTCGACCCGGCCAAGGTCGGCGAGGGCGACCGGCTGCACGACGAGGGTTCACTGGACGACCTCTCCGACCAGCTGGACAAGGTCCGGTCGCTGGCCAAGCTGGCCCAGGAATGGGAGCTCGAGGTGAGCCAGCTCGCGCTGGCGTACCTGCTCACTCTGCCGGGGATGGGACCGCAGATCCCCAGCTCCTCCAACGTCGATCAGCTCGAATCCAACGCGCAGGCCGGCAAGATCACGCTGACCGACGATCAGGTCGGGGCGATCAACCAGGCGCTCGCCTGATCGACCGGCGCACGGTCACCCTGGACGCGGCGTCGCGGCCAGGGTGGCCTGCCCGATCCACGTCGGCAGTGCCCGGCGCAGCTGCTCCGGGCCCTCCAGCACGACCCGGCCGGCCCGCAGCGACGAATCCCAGGAGACGTCGCCGCGCCAGATCCGGACCAGCACGTTCAAGCTGGTCCGGACCGTGATCGCCACGTCGAAGCCCGGATCGTAGTCGCAGATGTCGGCATCGTCGCCGGCGACGACCAACCACCAGGACCCGGCCCGGGGCACGTCGTCGAAGCGGATCGCGACCGTGGTCCGCGATCGCGGCCAGGCCGACACCGGGATGGTGCGCCGCATGTCCCACATCAGCAGGTGCGGATCCAGGTCCTGCTCGCCCAGCTCCCCGATCCACCGGACCCCCCAGACTCCGAGGGCGGTGACCACCTCGACGAGCTCGGCGCCGCACGGCGTCAGCGTGTACGTGGTCCGGCCACCGGTCTCTTCGCGGGCGACGATGCCCGCCCGGGTGAGCGACTGCAATCGCTTCGACAGCAGGGCGGGCGACATCTTCGGCACGCCTCGCCGCACCTGGTTGAAGTGCCTGCTGCCGAGCAGTAGTTCCCGTACGACGAGCAGGGTCCACCGCTCGTCCAGGATCTCCATCGCCTTCGCGATGGGACAGAACTGTCCGTAAGACGTCATCGTCATCCCCCCGAGGATCCGTCGTTTCCAGTACACGCCCGGATCCGGGGTTTGGCTAGTGATGACAGGTACAGATTGTGAACCACCACTGATTCAGATCGAGCACTGGATCACCCGACCATCCGGGCGCACGCTGGACCCGTCCAACCAACTCACAGTGTCAGCAGGGGAGCAGGAATGAATCAACAGACAGTCGCCGACAACGCGGCGGCCGATCTCGATCGGGGCATCAAAGCGAAGCACCGCACGATGTGGGCACTCGGGAACTACACCGCCGTCGCCGTCGACGTGATCGCCGCGCTGGGCCCGGTCCTCGTCGACGCCTGCCGGATCGGGCCCGGCGACCGGGTGCTCGACATCGCCGCCGGCGCCGGGAACGTCGCCATCCCGGCCGCCCTCACCGGGGCCGACGTGGTGGCGAGCGACCTGACGCCGGAGCTGCTCGTATCCGGGGAGCGGCTCGCCGCCGAGCGCGGCGCCACGTTGACCTGGCGGGAGGCCGATGCCGAGGCATTGCCGTTCGCCGCCGACGAGTTCGACGTCGTCGTGTCCTGCGTCGGCACGATGTTCGCGCCGCACCATCAGGTCACCGCCGACGAACTGATCCGGGTCTGCCGCAGCGGCGGCCGGATCGGGCTGATCAGCTGGACGCCGCAGGGGTTCATCGGCCAGTTGTTCGCCACCATGAAGCCGTACGCGCCGGCACCGCCGCCGGGCGTCCAGCCGCCGCCGCTGTGGGGCGACGAAGATCACGTCCGGGAGCTGTTCGGCGATCGCGTCAGCGACCTCCAATTGCGCCGGCAGGAGCTGGTCGTCGACCGGTTCGGCGATCCGGACGCCTTCCGGACCTTCTTCACCACCAACTACGGCCCGACCATCGCCACCTACCGCAACGTCGCCGACGACCCCGAGCGGGTCGCCGCCCTCGACGCCGCCCTGGACGACCTCGCCGCCCGCTTCCGGACCGACGGAAGCATGAACTGGGAGTACCTCCTGGTCACGGCCGAGAAGAAGTAGCCACCCGGGGCCAGTCGGACGGGGGTTCGTTCCCCGCGACCTGCCACGGGTTGATCACATCGACGCCGAGATCCGCGAAGTCCTCGACCTCACGGGTGGCCAGAGCTGCGCCGGCGACTCGAGCGATCGATCCGATCAACGCGTCCATGCTGCCGACCGGCCGCCCGGCGGCGCGGCGAGACGCGACGATGCCGGCGTAGACCGAGGCACACTCCGGCATCAGGGGCAGGCAGGCGCCGAGTGAATCGAAGGCCGACTCGGCCGCCGCCCAGAGACGGTCACGACGATGCCCGTCGGGCAGCAGCGCGACCCCCGCCATGATCTCCGCGCGGTTGATCACTGTCGTCACCGGTTGGTCCGGCAAGCTACGGACCCAGCTCAGCACTCCGGGGTCGGCGGCCTGGCCACGCATCACCTCGGAGATGACATTGGTGTCGAGAATGATCATGAATCAGTGAGGTCGGCGGCAGTCGCCGGTTCGTCGTCGGTCAACTCCAGCTCAACGCCCCCGAGTTCGTCACCGACCTCGATCAACTGCTCGATCCAGGTCAGGTCAGCACGTTGCGTCCGGTCCAGGGCCTCGAGCAGGATCAGCCGCGCTTCGGCTTCCATCGACCGGCCGTGCGCCGCGGCGCGCATCCGTAGTCGCTGCTTGGCACCCTCGGGCAGCTTCCGAATAGTGATCGCAGTCAAGTCGCACCTCCGTGCAACGATGATATCAGTGTTGCACGGAGGCGTGTGATGTCGAGCTGGACCAGATCGGGCCGCGCGACGCCGATCTCTCCGCCAGAACAGTCACTCCCGGCCTTGCTGCCGGGCCAGGGCGATGCCGACCCGCTGGCCATCGCCGACCTCGACCGGCCGGTCCGGCACCGTCTCGGTGACGGCGAGGTGGTCGGTCAGGGTCTCGGTCGTGATCAACTCCTGGTGGGTCAGGATCGCCGACCCGACCTCGGCGTCGCCACTCAGGGCGAGCTCGATCCGGTCGGTGATCTTCAGGCCGGCGTCGCGGCGGGCCTGCTGGACGGCGCGAACCACGTCCCGGGCCAGGCCCTCGGCGGCCAGCTCGGCGGTCACCTCGGTGTCCAGGATGATGAAACCGCCACCGGGCAGCATGGCCACCTCGCGGTGATCATCGGCGCCGGCGGTGTCAACCACGCTCTGCACGGTGAATTCACCGGCCAGCAAGGTGATCCCGGCCGCCGTCACGCTGCCGTGATCATCGATCGTCCAGTCGCCCGCCTTGCTGGCCTTGATCACGGTCTGCACGTCGCGGCCCAGCCGTGGGCCGGCCACCCGGGCATCGACCCGCAGTTCGCGCTGTACGCCCAGCGCAGCCGGGTCGATCTCGGCCAGCTCGGTCAGCAGCACCTCGCGGACGTTGAGCTCCTCGGTGATCAGGCCGGTCAGCTCGCGCAGCGCGGCGGCGTCGTCGGTGACGACGGTCAGCCGGGACAGCGGCAGCCGGACCCGGAGCCCGGCCCGCTTGCGCAGCGCCGAGGCGGTGGAACAGACCACCCGGGTGCGATCCATCGCCGTTACGAGCACATCGTCGGCCGGCAGCCGATCTTGGTCTGGCCAATCGGTCAGGTGCACCGAGCGGTCGCCGGTGAGGCCGCGCCAGATCTCCTCCGCCACCAGCGGCAACAACGGGGCGACCGTCCGCGCGGTCGTCTCCAGCACCGTGAACAGGGTGTCGAAGGCGGCCAGCGCCTGGTCGGATTCGCCGTCCCAGAAGCGATCCCGGGACCGCCGGATGTACCAGTTGGAGAGCGTCTCCAGGAAGTCCAGCACCGCGTCACAGGCCCCGGCGATGTCCAGCCTCTCAAGCCGTTCGCCGACCTGGCCGGCGAACTGCCGGGTCCGGGCCAGGATGAAGCGGTCCAGGACGTGATCGGCCCGGATGATGATCTTGGCGTCGTACCCCTTGCCGCCGCGGGCGGCACCGGCGTAGAGGGCGAAGAAGTGCCAGCTGTTCCAGAGCGGGATGATCACCTGCCGGACGCCCTCGCGGATGCCGGCCTCGGTGACCATCAGGTTGCCGCCGCGCAGCACCGGCGATGCCATCAGGAACCAACGCATCGCGTCCGCGCCGTCCCGATCGAACACCGCCCCGACGTCGGGGTAGTTGCGCAGCGACTTGCTCATCTTCTGCCCGTCGCTGCCGAGGACGATCCCGTGGCTGATGCAACTGCTGAATGCCGGCCGATCGAACAAGGCGGTCGCGAGCACATGCATGGTGTAGAACCAGCCACGGGTCTGCGGCATGTACTCGACGATGAAGTCGCCCGGATAGTGGTGCTCGAACCAGTCCGTGTTCTGGAACGGGTAATGCACCTGGGCGTACGGCATCGAACCCGAGTCGAACCAGACGTCCAGCACGTCGGAGACCCGGCGCATGGTCGATCGGCCCGTCGGGTCGTCCGGATTCGGCCGGACGAGTTGATCGATGTAGGGCCGATGCAGGTCCGGCACCTCGACCCCGAAGTCGGCCTCCAGGTCGGCCACCGAGCCGTACACGTCGATCCGCGGATGGGCCGGATCGTCCGAGACCCAGATCGGGATCGGACTGCCCCAGAAGCGATTCCGGCTGATCGACCAGTCCCGCGCATTCGACAGCCAGGTGCCGAACTGCCCGTCCTTGACGTGCTCCGGCACCCAGCTGATCTGCTGGTTCAGCTCGACCATCCGGTCCCTGATCTTGGTCACCGCAACGAACCAACTTGACACGGCCTTGTAGATCAACGGTTTCCGGCACCGCCAGCAGTGCGGATAGGAGTGGGCGTAGGGGACGGCGCGGAGCAGGACCGTGCCCGGGGTGGAGGCGCCCGGCTCGGCGCCGCCGGTGGTCCGGGCTCGCAGCTGATCAACGATCCGCGGGTTGGCGTCGAACACCTGCAGCCCCTTGTATTCGGCCACCGGGTCGGTGAACCGGCCCCCGGCGTCGACCGGGATCACCGCAGCGATGCCGTACTCGTCGGTGACCTGCATGTCTTCCTCGCCGAACGCGCCGGCGTTGTGCACCAGGCCGGTGCCTTCGGCCACCGTGACGAAGTCGGCGGCGACGACGCGGTGCGCGCCGGGGTGACCGACGTAGTAGTCGAACGGCGGCGTGTACGCCCGCCCGACGAGCTCCGATCCCTTCACCCGTTGGACGATCCGCTCGGCCGGCTCCGGCCCCAGTTCCGGATAGGACGCCAGCTGCGCCTCGGCGATCACGTACCGCTCGGTCGTGCCGGTGACCTCGGACTCGACCACGACGTAGTCGAGGTCGGGGTTGACCATGATCGCCAGGTTGGCCGGCAGCGTCCACGGTGTGGTGGTCCAGATCAGCGCCAGCTCGCCGGTCTCCAGCCGCAGCCCGACCGTGACCGACGGGTCTTCCCGATCTTGGTAGACGTCGTCGTCCATCCGCAGCTCGGTGGCCGACAGCGGCGTCTCGTCGTTCCAGCAGTACGGCAGCACGCGCAGGCCCTGATAGACCAATCCCTTGTCGTACAGGGACTTGAAGCCCCAGAGCACGCTCTCCATGTAGTCCCGGTCGAGCGTCTTGTAGTCGTTGTCGAAGTCGACCCAGCGGGCCTGCCGGGTGACGTAGCTGACCCACTCCTCGGTGTAGCGGAACACCGACTCCCTGGTGGCCGCGTTGAACTTCTCGATCCCGAGCTCGAGGATCTCGTCCCGGGTCTTCAGCCCGAGCTGCTTCATCGCCTCCAGCTCTGCCGGCAGGCCGTGGGTGTCCCAACCGAACCGCCGCTCGACCCGCCGGCCACGCATGGACTGGAACCGCGGCACCACGTCCTTGACATAGCCGGTCAGCAGACTCCCGTAGTGCGGCAGCCCGTTGGCGAACGGCGGCCCGTCGTAGAAGACGAACTCGTTGGCCCCGTTCTCCCCCGCCGGCCGCTGTGCGATCGAGGCGCGGAAGGTGTCGTCGGCCTGCCAGTAGGCCAGCACCCGCTCCTCCAGCTCGGGCAGGGTCAGGCCGGCCGGCACCTGGTGTTGATCACCGGTGGTCGCCTTCGGGTAGCTCATCGCTCGTCGTCTCTCGTCTCGGTCCGAATCATTGAAGATCCTTGGGCCGAGGACGATGTCGCCACCGCGGTACCACCTCGATTGCCACGTCCGCCCGTTGCCGGGTCGCGCGCGACCACTCGTTCGCGGGCTGTGACGGGCCCACCCGTCCGGTTCTACTGCAGCCTGAGAGCTGGTTCTTCCGGAGGCTCACCGGTGATGGCCGGATCAACGCCGTGATCCACTGATCTTAGCTCGCGGTCCCCGGACTCCGCCGCATCGTTTTCCCGGCGCCGGACCAGCAGCGGTACGACGACGGCCAGCGCGGCCAGGATCAGCGTGCTGCACAGGGCCACCACCGACATCCCGTCGACGAACACCGACCGAGCCGCGGTGATCACCGGCTCGGCCACCTCCGCCGGCAGTTCGTGCGCGGCCGCGACGGCCCCGGCCAGGGTCGATTCGATCGCGGGCCGCGCCGCGTCGGGCACCCCGGCCGGCAGCCCGGCGCCGATCGAGGCCCGATAGATCGCGGTGCCGACGGAGCCCAGCACGGCGACGCCGAGGGCGGCGCCGAACTCGTTGCCGGTCTCGGAGATCGCTGAGGCGGCACCGGCGCGCTCCGGGGGCGCCGACGCCACGACCAGATCGGTGGCGATGGTCAGCGCCGCGCTCAGGCCGAGGCCGAAGATCAGTTCAGCGGCGACCAACAGCGGCAGGCCACCGGCGTCCGGGGTGAAGATCAACAGGCCGACGCCGACGGCCGCCGTGAGGAAGGTGGCGACGAAGGTCCGGGGGCTGCCGATCCGGTCCCGCAGCCGCGGCGCGAACGTCGCCCCGACCGCGATCGTGATCATGCCGGGCAGGGTCCACAGGGCCGCCGGCAGCGGATCGAGGCCGAGCACCAACTGGAGATACTGGGCCAGTTGCAGGTTGACACCGAGCAGGGCGAACAGCGCCAGCCCGCCGCCGACCACGGAGCCGAGCACCGTCGGTCGACGGAGCAGCGACAGATCGACCAGCGGTGTGGCCAGCCGCCGCTGCCGTCTGACGAACAGGGTCGCGGCGAGCAGCCCGACGGCGACGGCGAGCAGGGCCCAGCCGTCCAGCGTGAGCTGTTCGGCGACGTGCTTGACCGCCCAGACGATCGCCATGATCGACACGATCGACAGGCCGACACTGATCAGGTCGAGCCGGTCCGGTCGCGGGTGCCGGTATTCGGGGACCAGGGCCAGGGTGCCGATGATCATGATCACCACCACCGGGGCGTTGATCAGGAACACCGATCCCCAGGGCAGGAACTGCAACAGCACCCCGCCGACCACCGGGCCGAGCGCGGAGCCGCCGGCGAACGAGGCCATCCAGATCCCGATCGCGGTGCCGCGTTGGGCGTCGTCGTGGAACAGGTTGCGGATCAGCGAAAGGGTGGACGGCATCAGGGTCGAACCGCCGACCCCCATCAGGGCCCGGGCGATGATCAACATCTCCGGGCTGGTGGCGAAGGCGGCCAGCACCGAAGCCAGGCCGAAGATGACCGCACCGGTCAGCAGCAGCCGGCGGCGGCCGATCCGGTCGCCGAGATTGCCCATCGTGATCAACAACCCGGCGAGCAGGAACCCGTACACGTCAAGGATCCAGAGCAGTTCGCCGGCACTGGGACGCAGCTCCGCCGACAGCCGCGGCACGGCCAGATAGAGGACCGAGAGATCCATCGAGGTGATCACCACCGGCAGCACCAGGGCCGCCAGCCCGAGCCACTCCCGTCTGCCCGCCCGATTCATGCCGTCTCCTTCGCACCAGGTTTGCGTACGACGTACGCACCAAATGCGTACACTATACGCAGAGGCTCGATAGAATGACAACCATGGCCGTCCAGCGAGGAATTCTGAGCGTCGACGCGATCGTCGAGCAGGGCATCGTCCTGGCCGATGCCGAGGGCATGGACGGGGTGTCGATGCGGGCCATCGCCGACCGGCTGGGCACCGGGGTGATGTCGCTCTACCGGCACGTGCCCAACAAGGAGCGGCTGATCGAGCTGATGATGGACAAGGTGGCGGAGCGATACTCCTGCCCCGATCAGGACGGGATGACCTGGCGGCAGGCCCTGACCGCGCTGGCCGAGACCGACTGGGAGATGTATCTGAACCACCCCTGGACGCTGACCGCCTCGGTGACCAGCCGGCCGCCGGTCGGGCCGAGCACGCTGCGCGGGATGGAGTGGGCGTTCACCGCGATCGCCGATCTGCGACTACCGGCCAAGGATGCCACCAGCGTGATCATGGCCGTGGTCACCCACGTCCAGGGCGTGGCTCAGCTGGCCGTCGCGGAGCGCCGGCTCGCCGCGGAGTCCGAGATCGACGCTGTCGCCTGGTGGAAGCAGCGGATCGCCGAGTTCAGCACCGACGAGCACCCGCACCTGGAGCCGCTCGCCCAGGGCTTCATCGAGGGCGACGCCGATCAGTGGCTGTTCTTCGACCTGAATCTGATCTTGGACGGGGTCGAGGCGCTGGTCCGGCGCCACCGCCGGACTACTGGCCGGGGTTGAGCACCAACCGTTGGGTCGCGGCCGCCGCAACGCGGTCCGGGCCGGACAGAAAACTCCACAGCCGGTTGGTCGCCCACAGCCCGGTCTGATCATCGTAGTTCTGGTGGTAGGCGTGCCCGGAGACGCCGGACTGGTTGACCCAGCGGGATTGATCAAGATCGGCGAGATCGATCAGCATCCGCATCGCCGGGCCGTTGATCACCCGATACGGCTCGGCCAGGTCGTAGCCCATCGCGTTCACCACCGCCGGCCCGCCGTCGGCGGGGAAGTCGCCCCGGTTGAACATCGCCTCGATCGGCGGGATGCCGCTCTCGCCGAGGGTCTGATGACGCAGCGTGATCCGGTGCAGCTTGCCCCACTGCCACTGGTCGGTGTCCCGGGCGACCAGGGCGGTGATCTCCTTGCGGGCCTGGGTCATCGCGGCCAGCAGGATGTCGTCCCGCCGCTCGGTCACGTCCGGCGTCGTCACGTCGTCCCACCACGGATCGTCGGGCTTCTCGATCAGCCGGGAGAGCACCCCGTACCAGCGATCACCGCTGCCCGGCCACAACCGCTCGGGCAGTTCGTCCCGGAAAGTCTGCTCCAGCACGTTGTTGACCACGACGCCGAAGTAAGCCGCCGCCGCGGAGTCGGCATCGGTCCCGTAGTCCCAGCCGACCAGTGAGGTCTGCCCCTCCGCGACCCACGGATCGTCGACCTTGACCTTGAGCAGCAGCGGCACCAGGTCCGCGGCGAACCGGTTGGTGTCGTCGTAGAACAGCTGCTCGGCCTGATCCAGGGTCACGTCCGTCGCGTCCCGCAGCCGGTCGGCGACCTCCTGGCTGCGCCAGCCGTAGGAATAGTCCGAGCCCAGCCGGTCCGGATAGCCCTCGCCGGTGATCGGCTGGTTCGAGGCCACGATGTAGCCGCTGTCCGGATTGAGGCTGTACGGCAGCCGCTGGTACGGCAGCAGGCCGCGCCAGTCGTAGCCCGGATCCCAACCCGGGGACAGCGTCCGCCCGTCGCCCTGGCCGCGCTGCGGCAGCTGGCCGGCCAGTTGATAGCCGATGTTGCCCTCGACGTCGGCGTACACCAGGTTCTGCGAGGGAGCGCCGATCCGGCCGAGCGCGGCGCGGAACTGATCGAAGTTCGTCGCCCGGTTGAGATCGAAGATCCCGTCCATCGTCCGGCTCGGGGTCAGCGCGACCCAGCTCATCGCGATCCCGTAGGTCCGGTCGTCCCGTGCCTGGTCCGCCGACAGGTCCTGCAGATCGGGGTCGACGTCGGACAGGATCGGGCCGTGTTTGCTGGCCCGGATGATCAAGGTCCGCGGCTTCTCCTCGCCCTGCACCTTGATCGGCTCGGTGTGCACGTCGAGCTCCTCGAACCCGTCGCCGACCCGGACCGTGTTGCCCCGTAGCTCTTCCAGATAGAGGTCCTGGACGTCAGCATAGCTGGTGGTCAGCCCCCAGCTGATCTTGCTGTTCTTACCGATGATCACGCCGGGCAGGCCGGCGAAGCTGAACCCGCTGACGTCGAACGGGCAGGCATCGGACAGCTGCCGGCAGTGCAGCCCGACCTGAGTGAACACCGACGGGATCGAGGTGGCCAGATGCGGGTCGTTGCCGAGGATCGGCTTCCCGGAGGCGGTCCGCGATCCCGCGATCACCCAGGAGTTCGAGCCGACCTCGGAGCCGAGCCCGTCCGGGGCCAGCAGGTCCGGCATCGCGGCCGCCGCCGCGTCGACCGCTCGCAACCCCGGCACGGCAGCCGCACGTTGATCATCGGTCAGCGCGGCCGAGGCGCCGGTGGCCGGCCGGGCCCGCGGGTCGAAGGCGCCGCCGCGGACCGCACCGGTGCTGACGATCGGGTCGAAGTCGTGCATCGGATAGCTGGGCCAGAGCCGGCCGGCCCGGTCCTCCCCCACCACCGCGGCGGTGAGCGCCTGGTCGATCTCCTGGCCCCGGTTGGCGCCGAGGTCCCAGGCCATCGCCTTCAGCCAGGTCAGCGAGTCGACCGCGGTCCAGTCCTCCGGCTCATAGCTCAGCCCCTGAATGCCGAGCAGGGTGTACTCGAGCGACAGATCGCTGGTCCCGCGCTCCCGCAGATAGGCGTTGACGCCCGAGGCGTACGCGTCGAGGTAGCGCCGGGACTTGGCCGACAACAGCTCCAACTCCTGCTCGGCGACCCGGCGCCAGCCCATCGTCCGGGTGAACGCATCGGTGGTCACCTGGGCCGGACCGAACAGCTCCGACAGCCGGCCGGCCGTGATGTGCCGGCGCAGGTCCATCTCGAAGAACCGGTCCTGGGCGTGCACGAAACCCTGCGCCGCGAACAGGTCCTGCGGGTCGTCGGCGTACAGGTGCGGGACGCCGTTGGCATCGCGCAGCACCTCGACCGGACGGGACAAGACCGGCAGCGCGATCTCGCCCGTGGTCTGCGGAAAGGATCGCCGGACGGTGCCCACACCGAGGCTGGAGAGACCGCCGAGAGCGAGTACGACGACGATGACGGTCAGGATCAGCCAGCGCGGCAGACGTCCAGGCACCGGGTCAGCCTATTGGTTCCGGTTGCGCCGACTCGCCGCACCAATTAGCAGTCGGTATGCTTGAGTGCTAGATCGATCGACCGATCCGGATCTGGCAGCAGGAGCAGACAGGACGCCATGCCTACCTATCAGTACCGATGCACCGAGTGCAGCAGCGAGCTCGAGGTCGTGCAGAAGTTCACCGACCCGTCGTTGACCACCTGCCCGGAGTGCTCCGGTTCCCTTCGGAAGGTCTTCAACGCGGTCGGGGTCGTGTTCAAGGGCTCGGGCTTCTACCGCACCGACAGCCGGTCGGACGGCAAGTCCGGCGGCGCGAAGTCCGATTCCTCCGCCGGCAAGGAGACGAAGTCGGAATCGTCGAGCTCGGACTCGAAGACCGAATCGAGCTCGACCAAGTCCGATTCCGGTGCGACGAAGTCCGACTCGGGCACCAAGAAGTCCGACTCCGGCTCCTCGACCTCCAAGGTCAGCGCCGGCGCCGCTTAGCACCGACCGGCCGCGAGGGTTTCGTTCCCTGAGCCTGTCTAGGGGCCGGTCACCTAGTGTCCTGTCAGGTTAATTCGGTGATTATTTGTTGATCTGTGTGCAGTAGCCGGCGAGGCGTTCGAGGATCTCCTCGGCGGTCTTGTGCCAGGTGAAGGGCTTGGGGTCCTGGTTCCAGGTTTCGACCCAGGCCTCGATGTCGGTGGCCAGTGCCTGGACACTGTCGTGGGTCGAGCGCTGGAGCTTCTTGGTGGTCAGGGCGGAGAACCAGCGCTCGACGAGGTTCATCCAGGACCCGTAGGTCGGGGTGAAGTGGAAGTGGAACCGTTGGTGCCGGAGGAGCCATTTCTGCACCAGTGGGGTCTTGTGCGCCGATAGGTTGTCCAAGATCACGTGCACGTCGAGATCGGCGGGGACTTCCCGGTTGACCTTGTTCAGGAAGGCCACGAACTCCTTGCTGGTGTGAGACTTGCGCAGGTCGGTGATCACCTTTCCGGTCGCGATCTCCAAGGCGGCGAAGAGGTCGATCGTGCCGTTGCGCACGTAGTCATGAGTGGCCCGCTGGGGAGTGGTCGGCAGCATCGGCAAGATCGGCGCTGTCCGGTTCAACGCCTGGATCTGGGGCTTCTCATCCACCGCGAACACCGCTGCCGCGACGGGCGGGTTCAGATACAACGCCACGATGTCGCGAATCTTCTCCACCAGATCGGGATCAGGGGAGACCTTGAAGCTGTCCTGACGCCACGGCTTCAGACCGAACGCCCGCCAGATCTCCGAGACGGTCTGCCGGCTAATTCCGTGCTTGGCGGCCAGGTCCCGGGTCGACCAGTGCGTCGCGTCCGCGGGCACGGTCTCCAGACTCTCCACCACGACCGCCTCGACGACCTCGTCCCCGACCCTGCGTGGGGCGCCGGGACGGGCCGCATCGACCAGACCGTCCAAACGATCCACGGCGAACCGGCGCCGCCATTTCGAGACCGTCACCTGGTGACAGCCCAACTCCTGCGCGATCACCGTATTCGTCTTGCCCTCCGCGCAGGCCAGCACGATCCGAGACCGTGACGCAAGCGCCTGCGACGACTTACGCCGCCGCGTCCACCGCTGCAGCGTGTCCCGTTCCTCCACACTCAGCGTGATCTCTGCTGTCGGTCGGCCCACGCGCCCCATCACGATCTCCCGTTCGCCGCGGACTCCCTTCTCTGCTTGAGAAGTCTTCCACCACGACAACCCAGTGACTACCACGACGTGCCATCTCAGCACTTTCTTAGCGAATTAAACTGACAGCACACTAGGTGACCATGTTGTTGACGGTGCACGAAACGTTGCCGTTGGTGATGGAAAGCCCTGCGCCCCGTCCCTCCGAGTACTTCAGGTTGGCGTAGTCGCCTGATCCCATGAAGGCCGGCTTCTCGCCGTCGACGTGGAGCAGCACCCCCTCATCGCCGCGGAGATTGCGATTGGCGATGATCCGCTCGCCGTAGGCACGAAAATGCACCTTCAGCGACGACCCGCCGTGGCTGTTGGCGATCTTGGCCCAACCGGATACGCCGCCCGCGTCACCGTCGTCGCCGTCGAGCCCCCAGGTACACGCGGTCGGTGCCGCCGATGCCGGACCTGCGTTCACCAGCAGAGTCCCGGTCATCGTGAGGACGGCTGCTCCGGCTGCAGCGAGCCGGCGCAGCCGACTTCCGGATGAACGGTTCGGCCGCGGATTGCTCGTCGTCATGCTGATCACGCCCCTCGCAGTTCGAGCTGGATGAGCGAACAATCCTGGTCGGCCGATCGGCGACCTGTCGATGCCGCGTTATCAATGGGCCCATAGTCCCGGTGCTGGGAGCCCGCTGGGCCGCAAAGTTGTCCACAGGCCTGCCCGGCACCGAGTGCCTGTGGACAGCGTGAACGATCCGGGCGAAGCTGCTTAGCCTCCTTCGACGAGAGAGTTCGAGGAGGTCCTCCGTGAAGCCCAATCCCCCGCCGGCCCTGCGCAGCCTGATCCGGGCCGTGTCCTGGCATCGCCGGAAACTGGCGGTGATCGCCGCCGTGCTGGCCGTGCTCACCGGCATCAACGCCGCGGCACCACGACCGCCCGACACCGTCACCGTGCTGCGCGCGACCGAGGCGCTGCCCGGCGGCAGCGCGGTGGCCGCGACCCAGGTCCGGCTGGAGGCGATCGCCGCCGGAGCCGTCCCGGAGGACGCGTTCACCGATCCGGCCCAAGCACTCGGCCGGATCGTCGCGGCGCCGGTGCCGAAGGGGCAGGTGCTGACCGACTTCGACCTGGTCGGCGACCGATCGCTCCGGCCGGGCCGGGTGCTGGCGCCGGTCCGGCTCGCCGATTCCGGCCTCGCCGCTGTCCTCCGGCCGGGGGATCTGATCGACATCGTGGCCGCGGACGGGCAGGGCGGGCCGGCCACGGCCGTGGCCCGGGGCGTCCGGCTGGTCACCATCCCGGCCACCGACGGCCCGGACGCGCGGGCGGACTCGGCTGCCGGTGTCCTGCTGCTGGTCGAGGTCGACGACGAGACAGCGCTCGCGCTGGCCCGGGCCGGCAGCGCGTCGGCCCTGACGGTGATCTGGCGCTAGCGATCGGGGTGCTCGGAGAGTTGGTGATCATGACCTGCTGAGAACCTCGGGTTTCGCCTGCCGTTCCGCCGATTCTGTTAATGTCCTGGTGATCTTGGTCGCATAGTGGCGATGCTCACATCGACATCATCGCCGAGGAGGAACCCGTGAAGGGCTTCAAAGAATTCTTGATGCGCGGCAACCTGGTCGAACTCGCGGTCGCCGTCGTGATGGCCGGTGCGTTCGCGCTTGTCGTCGCCGCTTTCGTGAACATTATTCTGGATCTCATCGGCCTCGCCGGCGGCGTCGATGCCTTCAGTACTGCCGTGGTCGGCGGGGTTCGGGTCGGCGCGTTCATCTCCGCTGTCATCACGTTCCTGATCATCGCCGCGGTGGTCTACTTCGGCGTCGTGCTGCCCTACAACAAACTGCGCGACCGGTTCAAGAAGGAAGAGCCGGAAGCGGCCGCGACGAGCGAGGAACTGCTGACCGAGATCCGCGACCTGCTACGCGAGCGCAACAGCTCCTGAGCTAGGAGGGTGCACAAGCACCCTCCTAGCCTCTCCTAGCCTCGATCTTTCATGATCAGAGGGCTTGGTTGTTCCCCTGGTCCGGGTTTCCGGCTGCCGGTTCGCGGTCTACCAGGCGGAAAGACGCATCGAGGAGCGGCCGGGGTTGGGGCGTGGTGACGGTGTCGCGGCCGGCTGTCGGTGCTGCGTCACATAGGGCTGACTGGCGATCTTGAAGGTTGCGCCCGATCGCTGTCGTCGACTGTGGCGCTTCCCGTCCCGAACGGCGCTGCGAAGACGGGAAACGTCACACTCGACGCGATATCAACCACAGTCAACGAGACACAGCACCGACAGCCGGCCGCGACACCCACCCACGCCGAACCCGCCGCTCCTCGATGCGTCTTTCCGCCCGGCAGACCAGCGATCCGGCCGGGAACCGCGACCTGGGCCTGGAAGCGTGAACGGGCCACGGACACCGCGCAGCGAGGCCAAGCTCATGAAGATCAAGGCTAGTGCCCTGCGCGCGGTGTCAGCCGCCGTGATGGGGAGGCACGTCGCGGAGCAGCCGAAGGTCGTCCGGGTCCGCGGCAGTGGATCGTCGGATCACCGGAGACCGCGACTCGTCGATCAGTGATCTGACCTGGACCACCGCGGCATGGAGTTGGGCCGCGCCGAGGCCCTGCCGAAGTCGCTCGGGGATCGGATGCGGCCAGTTCCGGCCGGCCTCCTTCGCCTCCGCCGCGACGGCTCGCAGTGCGTCGACGCCGCCGAGTTCGGCGATCAGCGCAACCGGGTCGAAGGCCTCGTCGCGGGACGAGGAGGCTGCCGGCGTTGGCTCGGTGCCGGTGATCGCGTACCCGACGGCCCGTCGGAGCCGATCCGTGCCGGACGAGGGTTCGGTCATTTCCGCGGCAGACTCGAGCCGAGCGGACGATCCGCGGTGAACCCCGGCAGGATCAGGAACGTGCCGGAGGCGGTGGAGCGAGTGAATTCCAGCAACGCGTCCGACTCGTCCATCCGTGCCAAGGTCCGGGTAAAGGTCAGCAGCGAACGCTGGAACGCGACGAAGATCAGGCCCTGATCGGCGGGTCCACGGGAGTAGGAGTAGCTGCGCCGCAGCATCAGTCCGGGCGCCCCGGACGGCAACGGATGGGCCCGTCGGACATGGGCATCGACCGGGATCGCCCACACGCCCTGCTCATTCTTGGTCTGCAGGTTCGGGTCGTCGTCGAGCGACCCGCCGGAGAGCGGCACCCCGCTGTCCCGCCGCCGGCCGATCACGGCCTCCTGGCGGTCGATCGGCAGCCGGGCGAACGCCGGGACGTCGATCGGCATGATCCGGACGACCGCGACAGAACCGCCGGCCAGCCCGGCCGCGTCACCGGCCCGACCACCCTGCTCCGGGTTGGTCTCGTGCTCCGCGACCGCGTCGTCCTCGGCCAGCCAGACGTCCGCCGCGAATTCGTCGGCGGTCCGCGGGACGCTCACCCCGTCGTAGAAGCCGAGCAGGTTCCGGGCACTGGGTCCGTCCAGGGCACCCCGGAATCCGGCCAACTGCCACCGCGCCGTGGCCGCTCCGGACAGCTTGGCCAACAGCGCCTGCTCGGCCAGGACGATCACGGTCGGGTCGTCGGCACACACCTGGAGCAGCAGGTCGCCGCCGCGAAACGGCTCCGCGATCTCCTCCCGGCGGAACCGTGGCAGGTCCAGGCTGCCCGGCCCGCCGCCGCGGATCCCGGCGACGACGGCCGGACCGATCCCGACCGTCACGGTCAGCCGCGCCGGCGGCACTCCGGCCAGCGCCGGGTCGGTGCCACGCACGACAGCGGCGATCCACTCGCCCAGTTCGGCCAGCAGCGGCAGCGGCTGCACGTCGGCCGCGATGGCGGCCACGGTGATGCCGATGTGCTCCTGCCGGACGTCCGGCCGAGCGATGCCGGCCTGCTGCGCACCGTACGGATCAACGAGCAGCGACTCGGGCTCCGCCGGTCCCGGAACAGATGGCGAGGAGGGTTCGACGGCCACCGGCGTCAATCGGCCCAGCCCATAGCCGGCGCCGGCCGCACCGGCCGCGGCGATGCCGCCGCCGAGGAGCCAACGTCTCCGCAGTTGCCCTGGTTCAGATCGATCCTGTTCAGGCATGGCCGAAATCTTAGAGCCGTCGGCCGCCGCGGCCGGACCGGGCGAACCGTCGCGTTAGATTGTCCCCCATGCTGTTACGCCGATGGGCGCTGGTTTTCGTCCTGTTCGTGGTGGTCGCCACGAACAGTTGCGGCCAGCCCGAGGTCGAGGTCAGGCCGCCAGGAGACGGCCCGGTCACGATCGCCGTACCGGGCCACGCCCCGACGATCCAGCAGGCCGCGGACGCCGCCAAGCCGGGCGACACGATCGAGGTCGCGCCGGGCACCTACGGCGAGAGCGTGACGATCAAGACGCCGGACGTGACGTTGCGCGGCACCGACCGCAATGCCGTGATCATCGACGGCGGCGGGCTGCGCGGCAATGGCGTCGTGGTCACAGCGCCGCGGGTGACGGTCGCCAACCTGACCGTCCGCGGCTTCAACCTCAACGGCGTCCTGATCACCGGCCTGGTCGGCGAGAACGGCGGTCTGGCCAGCGGCAGTGACGGCTATCGACGGCTCGACCCGAAGAAGTTCCCACCCTTGCAGGGATTCGCGGTGCGCTACGTGACCGCCTCCAACAACGCGTTGTACGGGATCTACGCCTTCGACTCGCAGAACGGCGTGATCGAAAACAACTACGCCTCCGGCCACGCCGACTCCGGCATCTACGTCGGGCAGTGCGACGACTGCAACATCGTGGTCCGCAACAACGTTGCCGAATACAACGCGGTCGGCTACGAGCAGGCCAACGCCAGCAACGTGGTCTCGGTGGTCCGGAACCGCTTCTCCAACAACCGGATCGGGATGACCCTGCTGTCGGACTACCAGGAGGCCTACGTGCCACAGCGCAAGGCCCTGGTCGCCGGCAATCTGATCTCGGACAACGACGCGGAGAAGACTCCGGAGCAGGCCGACGGCGGCTTCGGGATCGGCCTCGGGATCTCCGGTGGCCAGGACAACGAGGTCACCCGCAACCTGATCACCGGGAATCCGACCGCGGGCATCGTGATCTCATCCTCGGAGGACATCGCCCCGGTGGACAACCGGCTGGCCGGCAACGTCGGCCGGGACAACGATGTTGATCTTGCCTACGTCGCCACCGAACGGGCGCCGGGCTCCGGCAACTGCCTGGACGGCAACAAGTTCGCCAGCACCCTGCCCGTCGGTCTCGGCCATGCCTGGGCCTGCCCGCAGGGCGGCGTCAAGCTGGCCGGCGAGAAGTGGAGTCAGCCGTCGGCACCCGGCGGCACCTCCTTCCGCGACGTCCGCCAACCCCCGCCGCAACCGCAACTGCCGGAGTCGGCCCGCGCCGCCATCCCGGAACCACCCAAGATCACCGACAAGGACACCGCCCTACCGACCGAAGACCTCTGGTCGGACCTGACCCACGACGGCTGATCAAGATCATTCCCTGACGTTTGAACGTGCCGATGCTCTGACGATCGATGAGTTGCGCGTCGGAAACCTTCGCGAGCGCTGCATTCCGCGCAGTAGATGGTTGTTCGGCTCGCCGGCCGGGGAAAGGCGCGCCAAGGGCGGGTGGGTCGGTGCCGCCCGGGTCGTCCCGTCCGGCCACTGGTTCCGAAATGAGTCGGGGCGCGGCGGCTCGGGCTGCCGGCCGGGCAAAGACGCGGCACGGGCGGGCGGGTCACTGCGGCGCGGGTCGTCCCGCCCGGCCATCGGTTCGCAATGAGCAGAAATCGGGCCACCGGCCGGGCAAAGGACGCGCCGAGGACGGGCGGATCGGCGCGGCGCGGGTGGTCCCGGCCGGCCGCCGGACCGCAATGAGTCGGGCGGCGGTTCGCCACGCGATAGGCAGCCGTTCAGTCCGCTGGTCGGGGAAAGACGCACCAAGCGGCGGACCGCGGTCAGTGCGGCGCCGATCGTCCCGCGCCCGGCGCCGGCTCCACGACGAGTCGCGCGGCGGTTCTCCGCGAAGCCGGTAGCAGTTCGGCCCGCCGGCCTGGGGAAGACGCGGCAAGTCGCGGGTCGGGGGTCGGTGCGACGGGGGTCGGTGCGACGGGGGTCGGTGCGACGGGGGTCGGGCGGCGGCCTCCGCGCTGTAGGTGGCGGTTTCGGCCTGCCGGCTAGGGAAGGACGTGCCGAGTGCGGCCGGGCTCGGCGCGGCGCCGATCGTCCTGCGCCCGGCGCGGGTTCCGCGATGAGTCGGGTAGCGGTTCTGCGCGGCGGCACCTGGTCGCCGTTGGCACGATTTCGGGTCGCGCGCTGATCTCGACGCCTATTTCGGCGAGTTGGGCACCGCGTGACTCGAGATCGTGACAACTCGTCCGCAGCGGTCCGGGCGCCAAGACTCCCCCGGTCGCGATGCGAGCCGCGCCGTGCAATCCGGTGGCCGGCCGCGACGCCATCGGACCACAGCGACCCGCCCGCACCTTGGCACCTCTTTCCGGCCGACAGGCCGAGCCGTTCTCCGGCTTCGGGCTCTGGGCGCGCTGTCGCGAATTCTCTGCCATGCAACCACGGCCGGGCGGAAATGGCCGCCTTCCGCTGACCTCGAGAGAATTCGCGACCCGGGCACGATTCCGCCGGAGTCTGTCGCGACGGTCAGGCCGTGGTGCCGATCTGGGCGGGAGCGTCGCCGCCTTCGCCGTCCAGTTCCGCCTCGCCGATCACTCGGACCGGGCCGGTGAAGTTCCAGCCGCCGCGGACGGTGAGCCGGGTTGCCTCGCGGAGCGACGGGACGACCTGGATCCGGTGATCGAAGTCGGTGATCGTCTTGTAGTGGGCGGGGTCGAGGTCGACCAGTGGGACCGGGGTGGTGGTGATCAACCGGCCGTCGTCGCCGACCCGATAGACATCGGAGCGCAGCAGCAGCAGATCGTTGGTCGTCTTCACCGGCAGGAATCGCTCCCGTTCGACGCCGATCGCGGTGGCGCCCTCGAAGACCTCGATCGCCGCGCCCATCGCCGACTCGAGCTGGATCACCTTCGGTGACGAGGAATCGGTCGGGTCGACCGTCTTCTCGTTCTTGATCATCGGCAGGCCGAGCACGCCGTTCCGCTCGGCCAGGGTCTGCGCCAGCACCTCGAGGTCGAACCACAGGTTGTTGGTGTGGAAGTACGGGTGCCGGTGCTCGTCGGTGAAGAAGTCCATTTCCGCGTCGGCGGTCTGTGCCGTGTCGCGCAGGATCAGCCGCCGGTCCGACTTCCGGATCGCCAGGTGCCCGCCCTTGCGGTCGGCCGCGGTGCGCCGGCAGACCTCGGCCGCGTACGGCGCGCCACTGGCAGCGAACCAGCCGGCGATGGTCGCATTCGGCGCCGCGCCCAGATTGTCGGAGTTGGACACCGAGGCGTAGCGGTAGCCGCGCTCCAGCAGCCGGTCCAGCAGGCCGGACGCGGCCAGCGCCGGATACAGGTCGCCGTGCCCCGGCGGGCACCACTCCAGGGTCGGGTCGGCCGGCCAGTCGACGGGGGTCAGGTCGTCGGCCCGCAGCTTCGGCTCCGAGTTCTGCAGGAAGTCCAGACCAAGATCATCGACGGCGAGGTCCGGATAGCCACGCAACAGTTCCAGGGTGTCCTCGCGGGTCCGGAAGCTGTCCATGAAGATCAGCGGCAGCGGGGCGTCGTAGGCCTTCCGGGCGGCCAGCACCTGCCGGGCGATCAGGTCGAGGAAGGTGTCGCCGTCGCGCACCGGCAACAGCGACTTGGCCCGGTCCAGCCCCATCGAGGTGCCGAGTCCGCCGTTCAGCTTGATGATCACGGTCCGGCCGATCGCCTGCCGGGCCTGCTCCGGGTCGAGTTGCAGCTCGCTCAACCGGTCGGGATCGGTGAGCGGCTCGATCGAGTCCTCGGCGATGAATCCGGTGCTGCCCTGCTCGAGTTGCCGGTAGTAGTCGGCGAAGACGTTGATCGCCTGTTCGGCGACCCCGGCCTCGGCCATCTTCTGCTGGGCCCGGTGCAGTCCTTGATCACTCATATCAAGGGATCGTAGGGCAGGCTCAGGGCGCCGGTTTGATCGACTCCAACAGCGCCGCGGTCTCCTTGACGATCACCGTCCGGGACTCCTGGTCCGTCGCGGCGTCGCCGGTGGTGCCGCCGTAGTCGCCGAACACGTCGTGCGTGGCGCCGCCGAGCTGGACGTATTTGGTCTTCTCCGGCAACAGGGATTGGGTCGCGTCCACCCGGCCCGGCGTCGTCTCCTCGTCGGCCGAACCGTACAGCGAGAGGGCGGCGAAGTCGGTCCGTTTGATCTTGGCCGACGGGTACGCGGCGTACAGCACCAGGCCGTCGACCCGCTCGTCGCCGTCCACGTAGGCGGCCGCGGCGACCCCGCCGACCGAGTGCCCGGCGACCGCCCAGGCGCCGATTTCGGGGTGCACGTCGATCACCGAGCGGGCGTGGCCGATGTCGATCATCGCCAGCGACAACGGCACCTTGAGCACCGCGACCAGATAGCCGGCCTCGGCCAGCGGCCGCAGCATCGCGGCGTAGGCCTGCGGATCGACCCGGCCACCGGGATAGAAGACCAGCCCGGTGGTCGGCACAATCAGGTTGTCGTACTTGTCCTTCTTGTCCGGGGCGAGCTCGTACCAGGTCAGTTTGTCGACCACCCGTACCTTCTCGTCCGACGAGAGTTCACCCAGCGCTTGCTCGGTCGCCGGCCGCGGGCTGGCGTAACCGGCCGCGATCACCAGCACCAGGGAGATCACCATCGCCGGCACCGCCAGCGCGATCCGCCGCTTCGCCTGCTGTTCCAGCTCTTCGGGCGTCCGCCGACGTGGCCGGCGACCGCTCCGGTCTACCTGGTCGTAGCGCTCGCCGAGGATCAGGCTGGCCACGGCCCAGAGCACGCCGATGATCCCGATGGCCAGGCAGAGCACGGTCAGGACCAGGTTCACCGGATGCCCGACCAAGGTCGCGCGCAGGCCGTGCAGCGCGATCAGCGTAGGCACGATGATCATCACCGCGCCGAGCAGCAGCCAGGCGCAGGCGACGACCACCCTGCTCTTGATTCGGACCCCCATGGGGGATGAGTCTACGGATCGCCCCAGGTCGGTCGCGCCGGTCGGTGCTGGTCAGGCCCCGGTCGGCGTCAGTACGAAGACCTGGATCTCGCGATCCGTCTTGGTCTGGTAGTTCGCGTAGTCCGGCCAGGATTCGACCGCCCGCTCCCACCAGACGGCCCGTTCCTCGCCCGAGACCTCGCGAGCCTTGTAGTCCTTCTTGACCGGTCCGTCCTGCAGCTCGACCTCGGGGTGGGCCAGCACGTTGTAGTACCACTTCGGCGGCTTCGGGGCACCGCCCAGCGAGGCGACCACGGCGTACTCGCCGTTGTGCTCGACCCGCTGCAGCGGGGTCTTCCGCAGCTTCCCGCTCCTGGCCCCCAGCGTCGTCAGCACGATCACCGGCCGGCCGCGGTTGAGCGTGCCCTCCTGGCCGCCCGACCGTTCGTAGAGTTCCGCCTGCTGCCGCGCCCAATCCGACGTGCTGGGTTCGTATTCTCCGTTCAATGGCATACCAGCGATAACGGACCCTCGGCGCGCGCTATTCCGATTGGCCGGACGACCGGACGGACGGGTACCGTTTGCGCAGTCACGCCCCCGTAGCTCAGGGGATAGAGCAGAGGTTTCCTAAACCTTGTGCGCAGGTTCGAATCCTGCCGGGGGCGCCCAACCCACGATGTACGGCGTCGACTGCTACGTCGGTTTCGGCAGGAGGCAGGATGCCCATCGAGATCCGCACCCATCAGGACCGGCCGATCGATCCGCAGGGGATCCGGCGGCTCTACGACGGCGAATCGTGGTGGCCCGAACCCGCCCGCGACGAGCCGTCGATCAGCCGGATGCTGGCCGGCGGTCCGGCCGCCGGCGCCTGGCAGCAGGATGAACTGGTCGGCTTCGTCCGGGCCGTCACCGACGGGGTGTTCCGGGCCTACATCGAGGACATGGTGGTCGCGGCCGGGGTCCGCGGTCAGGGTGTCGGCGCGCGGCTGCTGGAGCGCCTGCACCAGGAGCTCGCCGGGATCGACGTGATCAGCCTGTTCTGCCACCGCGAGCTGGACGGCTTCTACGAGGCGACCGGCTACACGTTCACCAAGCAGCACGTCGCCCACCGCCGCCGCGATTCCTGAGCGACGGTCGGTCACTCAGCCGCGGTCCGCGGTGATCAGGTCCAACTGCTCGATCCAGTGCTGCCAGACCGTCCCGTAGGGTTCGGCTCCGGTCCGAACCGCGTCGAGCACCTGATCGGCGGTGGCCCGGGCCCGGGCGATCACCTCGGCCGGGTAGCCGTAGCGGACGCTGTGCTCGGCGAACTCGTCCTCGTCGTCGATCCAGACCCGCCCGTCGGCGGTGCGGACCACGTCGAGATCCAGGTCGACGGCGCCGAGCAGCCAGCCCTCCTCGTCGCGGCCGAACTCCGGCGTGCTCGTGATGTCGATGTAGGCGGTGACCCTGACCGGCGGCTGGTTCAGGTTGGCGAGGAACCAGCCGACGTGCGGGATCAACTTCACCGTCATCGCCGTGCCCCGGTAGGCGGCGCCAGGGCGGGTCACCTCGGTGCCGGGGTGGTTGCCGAGCCAGTGGCCGTGCTCGTCCGCTCCCAGGTACGACATCGTCGTCCGCCAGTGCGGCGACCCGTCCCACTTGCGGAACCGCACCCGGACCGGCTCCCCGAACTCAGGCTGGTGCATGCGACGAAACCCTAGCCTCGGCCCCGGCGCAACGGCGTCACAGGTCGGCGTTGAGCCACAGGGTGCATCGATCGAAGCGGTGTCGATCTTGCTGGGCCCGCACGGAGAGGAACCGGACGAACACGACCTGCGACGTCTCCTCCGCCTGCTCCCGGGTGTC
The DNA here is from genome assembly GCA_963746025.1 of uncultured Actinomycetota bacterium. Classification (GTDB taxonomy): domain Bacteria; phylum Actinomycetota; class Actinomycetes; order Propionibacteriales; family Propionibacteriaceae; genus Microlunatus. Next base: position 192,778 of record CAVUZU010000002.1, on the reverse strand, counting down.
GCCGAGGACGACCCGGGCGCCCGGGATCCGCTGCCAGCCCGCGGCGGCCGCGTAGAAGTCCGCGTTGTGCGGCTCGCAGCAGATCAGACCAAGATCAACATCGCTCGCCTCGATCAGCCGGGCCGCGTGTCCGACCAGCCGGCCACCCCAGCCCTGGCGGCGGAACGAGGGGAAGGTGAGCACCCCGGTCAGAGCCCCTGTCGTGTAGCCCACGCCGTCAAGATCGACCGACGGCTCGACGATCTCCAGGTGGCTGATCACCAGGTCTCGGGCGACGTGCAGCAGGTGGTACGGCCGGCGGGCCGGATCGGTGATCCAGTCGCGGAACCGAAGCGGCCCGGTGAACCCTTCGGGCCAGACGATCCGGAGGAACGACAGGACCTGCCACTTCAGCGCCGCGGGCAGCGCGTCGTCGTCGAACTCGACGAGCTTCACCAGGTCATCGGAGGCCATGACAGCCGAGTCTGGAACTCGAGTCAGCCGCCTGGCAAGGCATTTGAACGACCGCCGGTTCGGCTTGTGGCGCGATAGTCTCACTCACCGGAATGCCCCGTACGTCCGAGGAGGAGCACGGGCCAGCCGACCGGCGGACCGCCCGATCCGCGACAGCAGCCGCCGCATCCCAACCGCCGTACCCCCAGCAGCAGCCCTACCCGCGGCAGCCGCAGCCCGGCGGGCCACCTTGGCCGCCCGGTCCACCGCCGGCCAAGAAGAAGTCCGAGGCCAAGGAGAACATCCGGAGCGCCGTCCCGGCCTTCGCCGCGCAACTGGCCGACGCCCAGTTCCAGCCCTCCCGAACGGGATCGGCGCCGGGGTCGATGGAGGTGCCGGACACGACGCCGGGATGGAGGAGGGCGCGCACGCCTTCCTCAGCTCCTATCCGAGCCAGGGCCGGTGGTTCTACTTCGGCGGTGGCGGCGGCTCCAGCCAAGGCCCGAACTAGACCTCGGCCAGCAGCTCCCGCTCCTCGGTGCGGCTGAGCCCGGCCTTCCGGACCCGATCGAGACCGAGCTCACGCTCTTCGAGCAGGGCCTGTTCCAGGGTGTCGACCAGCGGCCGGCAGACCAGGCCGTCGGTCACCGCTCGCTCGACGCTGCGGCTCATGAACCCGGCATACTCCGGGCCCGGCAGCCACAGCGGCAGCGACTTGGGCCCCATCCACGGCTGGACGCCCTGGGCTAACAGCCGGTCCGCCGCGACCGGGACGATCTCGCCCCGATAGCCGGCGACCTCGCGCGCCGCCGCCAGCACCTCGCCCAGCGGGATCTGCTCGCCGAGCAGGTTGTACGGGCCGGCCAGCCGCTCGTCGCCGGCGTGCAGCACCCAGGCCGCGAGGTCGCGGACGTCGATCGTCTGGGTGGGCTGGTCGAGCGCACCCGGGACGAGGACCGGGCCGTCGGCCGCGAACCGGCCGGGCCAGTAGCCGAACCGGTCACTGAAGTCGCCCCGCCCGCCGATCAGCCCGCTCCGGACCAGCGTGACCTGGTCCCCGAACTCCGCCAGGCAGGCCTGCTCGCAGGCGACCTTGCCCTCGCCGTACAGCTCCACCGTCGCGACGTCCTCGGCCAGGGCCGGTAGCAGCCCGTCCGACTCGTCCACGCCGAGCCGCGAATTGTCGGCGTACACGGAGCAGGTGGAGACGAACACCCAGTGGCCGGCGCGGGGGCCGAGGGCCTGGACCGCGCTCCGGACGTGCCCGGGCTGCCGGCTCACGTCGATCACGACATCCCAGTCGGTCTCCGCGGCCGTTGTGTAGGCGTCCGGCCGGTCCCGGTCGGCCTGGATCAGCCGGGCACCGGCGGGCACGTCGCCGCTGTCACCGCGAGCCAGGCAGGTCACCTCGTCGCCGCGGCCGATCGCCTGTCGAGCGACCTCCCGGCCGAGCCAGGCGGTGCCGCCGAGAATCAGAAGGTTCGTCATGGGCGCCATTCCACCCGGTCCCGGCCCGGACGACCAGCCGACTTCGCGCCGAGCAGAAATGTCGCCGACTCAGCGCGCCCCGGGCCGGCCGCCGGACAACCCCTACCCCCGGAAGTCCGGCAATGTTAGCGTTAACAGATGCCTCGTTCCCTGGCCGGCGGCGTCGCCGGCCTGCTCCTCCTGGTCCTCGCCCTGAGCACGATCTCCGGCCCGGCCGGGCATGCCGAGCCGCCGGGCACCCACGGTCGGCACGAACCGTCCGCGACCGAGATCCGGGCCGTCGACGGGACCAACGTCGTGTTCTCCTACGGCGAGGTGATGCCCTCCTTCGACGGCTGGTCGGACCGGGAGCGGTCCCGTCGCTACCTCGGCCTGGACCGGCGCTGGAAGTTCGCCTACGACACCGCGGGCGCCGGCGAGACCGCCGGTTGGTTCCGGCCGGGCTTCGACGACAGTAGCTGGGGCGACATCGCGGTCCCGTCCTCCTGGGACCTGAAGGACAACGACGGCTGGGGCGGCTACGACGGCGCCGACTTCGGCCAGGGCGGCAGTCTGGTGGACGGCTACGGCTGGTACCGGACGACGGTGACGATCCCGGCCAACTGGCGCGAGCGGCACGTCCGGCTGGCCTTCCTCGGCGCGTTCTACAGCGCGGACGTCTGGATCGACGGGCACTGGCTCGGCCAGCACGAGGGCGGCCACACGCCGTTCGCGCTGCCGGTCGACGGCACGGTGCTGCGGCCTGGGCAGACCGCCACGATCGCCGTCCGGGTCTATCGCGCCGCGACCTACACCGCCTACGACGGCAGCGGGCAGCCGATCGCCGACGACTACGCGCTGCCGTCCGGGCCGGTCGACTACTGGCCGTACGCCGGGCTGACCCGGTCGGTCTGGCTGGAGGCGGTGCCGGAGGTGACGGTGTCGAAGCTGCTGCTGGACGCGGGGGACGGGACGCTGGATGCGCGGGCGGTGGTCGAGAACCACGGCGACACCGCCTTCCGCGGCACAGTCCGGATCGATCCGGGTCCCCGCAGCGGCGGCCAACCGGTCACTGTTGCGGTGAACGTGCCGGCCGGCGGGGTCGCGGTGCCGGCGACGAAGGTCCCGATCCCGAAGGCGCCGGCCTGGAGCACCTCCTCGCCCGCCGTGGATCGCGCCCGGGCCACGCTGACCGGCGCGGCCGCCGCCCCGATCACGGACACCCTGTCGTCCACCTACGGCCAGCGCAGCGTCACCGTGGGCCAAGATCAACTGCTGCTGAACGGCAAGCCGCTGTTCCTCAAGGGCTACAACTGGCACGAGGAGACCGACCGCAGCGGGCGCTCGATGACCCGCGCCGAATATGATCACGAGCTCGGTCAGGCCAAGGCGCTGGACGCCAACTTCCTGCGCAATGCGGTCTACCAACGGCATCCGTACGTCTACGACTGGGCCGACCGGCACGGCGTGCTGCAGCTCGACGAATGGGACACCATGTGGGTCAACGAGGCGCAGCAGCGGATCCAGCTGGACTACGGGCTGTCCCGGGCGCTGGCGGCCGCGACGGTCTGGAACAACCACAACCATCCGTCGGTGATCATCTGGGGACTGCAGAACGAGTCGACCCCGAATACCGCCACCTATCGCGCCTGGCTGGCCCAGATGCGGGACGCGGTGAAGGCGGTCGATCTGTCCGACCGGCCGGTCACCTGGGCGTCGGCGACGAGTTGGGACGAGGCCTTCGATCTTGCCGACGTGGTCGGGTTCAACGAATACTTCGGCTACTTCTACGGCGAGAGCTCCGACCTGACGCCGACCCTCGACGCCGTGCACGCCAGCCATCCCGGGAAGCCGATCTTGATCACCGAGAACGGCACCTGGTCTTTCTGGGGCAACCACGGTGATCCGGCCGAGGCCGGCACCGAGGAACACCACGCCGCGTATTTCCAAGATCACTGGGATCAGGTGGTGGCCAAGCCGTACGTGGCGGGCTATGCGTTCTGGGTGCTGAAGGACTACAAGCAGCGGCGCAACTACAACCTGGAGCTGAACGGCCTTTCCTACATGGGAATGCTGCGCTGGGATGGCGACCGGACCCGGGTCGTCTTCGACACCTTCCGAGCCGCCCAGCCGCCGGACTGGGCGACCGGCTAGTCGACCGGCGGGATGGGCCGGTAGAGCCGTACCTCGTCGTAGGTCCCGTCGTAGTCGTGGTAGCCGCTCGGCAGCCGGGCCCACTCGGTGAAGCCGAGCCCGCGGTAGGCCCGTTCGGCAGCCGTGCCGCCCCGGCAGGCGACGTCCAAGATCGACACGTCCCATTCCCGCCGGGCATAGCGCGCCAGGTAGTCGATCATCCTCCGGGCCAGGCCGGAGCCGCGCTCGGCCGGGATGATCACGAAGCCGCCCAGCTCGGCGCGATGCCGCCGCATCCGATGGGTTTCCCGGATCAGGTTGCAGCTGGCGACGATCTCGCTGTCGTCGTTCTCGGCGACGACATGGATCGAGTCCGGAGGCCGGTTGAACCTTTCGTCGGCCGCCCGCAGCTCGGCCAGGCTCATCTCGGTGAAGATCGCCCGCCTCAGTTCCCCGAGATCGTGCTCGGTCGCCCGGCGAATCTTCATGGACTGAGACTACGGGTTTCAGGTCTGGCATCGACGGGTACGGGCCATCGAGGGCACATCCCTATCGCTAGGAGGCGATCCGATGGATCCCACCGCATGGATCCTGCTGATCCTCGGCCTCGTTGTCTTGATCGTCATCATCATCGTCATCGTGAGGTTGGCGAAGCGCGGCCAGGCTCGCGCGGCGGAGGCGCAACAGGAGCGCAACCGGGCCCGGGCCGACGAACTCCGCGACGCCGGCAGCCAGTCCGACCTCGCGGCCAAGTCGCGCCGGGCCGACGCCGTCGAGAGCCGGGCCGAGGCCGACCGGGCCCGGGCCGACGCCGAGCAGGCACGCGCGGCGGCCGAGCAGGCCGAGGTGGAGGCCGAGCGCCGCGATCACCTGGCCGAGGAGCGGCAGGCCGAGGCCGAGCGGCATCGCGCCACGGCGGCCGATCGACGCGAGGAGGCCGACCGGGTCGACCCGCGGACCGACCAGCACGACGAGGCCCGGACCGACCGGCCGGACGACGACCACCACCACGATCCCGACCGGACCGAGCGAGCGACCCACGACGGCCCCGCCCGGACCGACCCAACCGAGCGCCACAAGGCGGACCGGACCGAGCGATCTGATCAGCACGACACCGAGCGATCCGGCGCCGAGCGGCACGTCACCGACGGGCGGGCGGCGCAGCCCCGGCGCAGCGACGGACGGCCCGAGTCTTCGGACGCCGGCCGGGACCCCGACGACGAGTCCTACCGGCCCGGTCGCCGGGCCGAGTAGGCGGTCAGGGTCCGTACGGCCGCGACGGTGACCACCCCGCGCCAGGTCAGTTCGGCGACGACGCCCGGTGGCTGCCAGGTGATCGGCCAGCCACCGTCGTCCTGCTGGGCCGTCGCCAACTCCGCCAGGTGAGCGGCGACGGCGTCATCCGGGAACAGGGACCGGGCCGGTGAATCCGGGCTCGGCGCGAACTGGAGCGGCGTCACGCCGTATCCCGGCCCCGGATAGAGATGGAAATGGGTCAGCGAGCCCAGCCGGCCCGCCAAGGTCCGTAGTTGCGTCTCGGCCCAGGCCGGGTCACCGATCCGGGACACGAAGGCCGCGACGTTCAAGGCGGTGTGACCACCAAGATCATCATCGGTCAGTGACCGCTCGACCTCGGCCCGGCAGTAGGACTCGGCCCGGTCCAGCCAGTTCGAGGTCAGGCCGAGCCGGCGCAGCCGGGCGACGACCCCGCCGGTCGGGTTCAGCCCGAGCGGGAACTCCTCGGTGTCCCAGTGATCGGCCCGCGGATGGTCCTTGATCGACGGCAACACGATCGGCAGGGCCCCGTTCGGCGCCGCCACCGACTCCAGGAACGGCAGCGTCCGCTGCCCGAAGTCCCGGGCGTGTTCGCGGACCCCTTCGTCGTCGACGAGGTCGAGCAGTTGGCCGATCACGCCGAGCGCGGAGTCCACGGCCAGCGGCTGACTGTCCGGCACCTGGGCGTCGGCCTCCAACCCGTGCCCGAGACCGCCGTCAGGGTTGCGGTAGCCGTCCAGCGCGGAGAGCACTGCGTGCCCGACCGCAGGCTGCGCCGGCCCGCGGACCAGCTCCAGCAGCCGCCGCTCCACCGGCCGCCCGTTGGCGATCACAAACCGGGTCGCGTTGTCGATCATGGAATCCGTCACCATGATGCCGACTGTAGCGACGGGCTCGGAGGCCCAGCTTGAACGGATCGGCCAGCGACATCGCGGGTACCGTAGCCGCGTGAGATCACGCCCGGACGCCGCCTTCGTCAGCACGACTCCGCGAGCTCTTCGATGAGGGCCCTGGTCTACGACGAGGTCGCCGGACCGCCCGTGGTCCGCGACGTCGCCGACCCAGCATGTCCAGCCGACGGGGTGATCATCGAGGTCGGTGCGACGGGGGTCTGCCGGTCGGACTGGCATGCCTGGCAGGGCCACGATCCGGTGCCGCTGCCGCACGTCGGCGGCCACGAGTTCGCCGGGACGGTGGTCGAGGTCGGCGACAGCGTCCGGGACTGGGCGATCGGCGATCGGGTGACCACGCCGTTCGTGAACGGCTGTGGCCGCTGCGCCTTCTGCCGCTCCGGAGCGGCCCAGGTGTGTCCGGACCAGACGCAGCCCGGCTTCACCGGTTGGGGCTCGTTCGCCGAACTGGTCCCGGTCGCGGCGGCCGATCTCAATCTGGTCCGGCTGCCCGAGCCGATCGATTTCGCCGACGCCGCCGCCCTCGGCTGCCGGTTCGCCACCGCCTATCGCGCCCTCACCGCGCACGGCCGGGTGTCGGCCGGGCAGCTGGTCGCGATCTTCGGCTGCGGTGGGGCCGGCCTCTCGGCGATCATGATCGCGGCGGCCCTCGGCGCCCGCGTGATCGCGGTCGATCCCGCGGCCCCGGCGCGTGAGCTGGCCGTCGGCTCCGGCGCCGAGTTGATCATCGACCCGACGGAGGTCGACCCGGCTGAGTTGATCATGGAGCAGGGCGGCGCCCAGGTCACCCTGGACTGTGCCGGCACGCCGGTGACCGCGGTGACCGCCGTCAGGTCCCTGCGCCGGCGCGGCCGACACGTCCAGGTCGGCCTGTTGCTCGGCGATCAGTCCACCCCGCCCCTGCCGCTGGACCGAGTGATCGCCTGGGAGCTGTCCGTCCACGGATCGCACGGGATGCCCGCCACCGACTACCCGGCGATGCTCGAGTTGATCACCTCCGGTGCCGTCGACCCGGGCCGGCTGATCAAGAACCGGACCGATCTGGCCGGTGCCGGCACCGCACTGCAAGCGATGGATCGCCCCGGCAGCCACGGCATCACCGTCGCCGATCCCACCCGGTGACCGAGCGCGATGACGATCTTCCGGGCAACGGCGACCCCGCCCGGTTCAGTGACTGGATCCAGTCGAGTGCCGCACCTTGGTCGCGACGTGCAGATCTTCAAGCGGCAGCAAGGGGCAGGGTTGGCGTCGGTCGCGTCCGAGCGGCCCGCGCGCGTCGCTCGGTGGGCGTCGTATCGCCGAGAGTGACCTTATCCACGCAGCTTCGCAGGCAGATTCGCGTGGATATGGTCACAGTCGGGTGGGTCGGAGTGGTCGAGTGGTGACCTAACGACGTCGGATCGCTCGTGCCACGTACGTACCTCACCACTCGACGAGCATTGCCCAACGCACGCGGGCGGACCAAGCGCAACCAGCGCCGGAACCGCCCCCTTGCCGCCAAGAAAGTCTCCAAGCTCCCAACCCGACGCGCGAGCTCGCCCTGCCGACCACAAACTCGCGGACCAGGCGACCCTTCTGACCAGACGCGACCATTCTGGGTCGATGCGACTGTCGCAGCGGTCGCGCGGGCCGACAACAGTCGCGTCCGCCCGCTGCTGGCCCCGCTAACCTTCCGCGAGCAGGACCTTGATTGCGCGGAGCAGCTCGGCCTCGGCGGTGGCGGTGACGTTGCTGGCTCGGTCGCTGGTCTCGTAGCCGCCCTCGTCGTAGGCGCGGGCGGTGCCGATGTAGCCCGGCCCGTAGTCGCCGTAGGCGGCGACGGCGACGGTCAGGTCCGGCCGCATCGCCTTGGCTGCGAGCTGGAACTCGACGAAGGCCTCGCCGGGCAGGTGCAGCACCCGGAGCCGGCCGGCGCGGAGCAGTTGCAGGTCGATCGGCCGGCCCTCGCGGCGCCGGCGCAGCCAGCCCAGCCGGTCTGCGCCGGACAGGAAGGCATCGCCCTCCCCCGCGGCGATCAGGCTGAGCAGGGTCTCCTCGGTCAGGTGCTCGGCCGGGTCGAGCTGGATGGGTTCGGTGCTCCAGCCGATCTCGTCGGCCGTGATCGGGATCCGTTCGGTCGTCGCCCAGGCCCGGCGCATGCCGTCGGCGAGCCGGCCGGCCAGCACGATCCGGTTCTCCGGGTCTCCGTCGTTGTATTTGCCGGCGCCGATGTTGCCGCCGGCACCGTTGAAGTGCAGGTGCAACGGGCCGGGCACCGACTGGCCGCGGAGGAACCGGGCGATGCCGGGAAAGTCGGGGCTGGGCGTGTTGGTCAGGTAGTAGCTCTGCGGGTGACAGGCGTAGTAGCTCAGCACCGCGACCGGCCGGTCGTCGGAGAACAGGCTGAGCACGGTGATCACCGGATCGGTCACGCCCTCCGGCTCGGCCCGCAACTCCGGATCGACAGTCTTGGTCATCCGCATCGCCCGGACCCGGCCGTCGTCGCCCAGAATGCGCCGGTTGGACGCGACCTGTTCCACCACCGCCTCGCCCCAGCCGACGTGGCTGATCGGCACCGGATCGGCCAGCGCCTCGGTGATCGCCGCGGCGGCGTCATCGAGCACCCGCCGGGCCAGACCACCCTCCCACCGGCCCGGATCGCGGCCCGATTCGATCAGGATCCGCTCGGCGGAGAAATCGCAGGCCGGGGCGTCGTGCTGGTGCACGGTGTGCACGGCGACCCGGTCCGGGATCGTCCCGGCGGCCTCGGCCAGCCGGGCCCGGAACACGTCGTGCCCCTCGTTGCCGATCCCGATCCAGTCCAGCACGCAGAGCACGATGGGATCGCCGGCCCCGACCAGGACGACGCCGCGGCAGCTCAGGGCGAGTTCGTCGGCCTCGCCCACCGGCCGATAAGCCATCTCGCTGCCGATCGGCGGCGTGGCATCGACCCGGAAGGTGGCAGCGGCAAGACCCTCGGCGCGCGCGGCACCGGTCATCGACGTCATGATCAGATCTCTCAGAAGTTGATCAGTTCCGGGCGGTCCGGAACCTCACGAAATACTCCCTCGCGGTCCGCCCGGTCAGCTCCCGGCAGTCCCGGCTGAGGTGTGCCTGGTCGGAGTAGCCGGCCGCCACGGCGAGGCCGGCCAGGTCACTCGCGGTCGCGGCGATACGGATGGCCCGCTGCAACCGGGCGACCCGGAGATAGGTGGCCGGACCGTACCCGACGGCGACGGTGAACCGGCGCCGCAGCTGCCGCTCGCTCCAGCCCAGATCCTGGGTGGCGGCGGCGACCCGCGGCACGCCGCGATCCAGTCGGATCAGTAGCCGGTCCAGCTCCGGGTCCGGCTCGGTCTCGGCCAATCGCCGGGTGACCACCTCGGTGAGCAGGTGCGGATCGGAGAGCAGCCGATCGGCGGCGCTGGCGCCTTCGGAGCCCCACAGGTCGGCCAGGTCGACCCGTTGATCACGCAGCTCGTCGGCGGCGACCCCGAGCACCCGGGGCGCATGCCCGGGCCGGAACCGGATCCCGGTCACCGGTCCGCTCTCGGCCGAGGTCGGCTCCCAGGCCCGGGTGTCGGGCCCGGCGATGAAGACCCGCTCGGGACCGACGATCAGATCGAGACAGCCGTCCGGAACGATCGCCCGGCCCTGCTCGGCCGGCTCCGGTGCCGACCGCCAGAGACAGCGGATCGCGTCCGCGATCCGTGGCGGTGGTGCGTACTCGGCGTACATCAACCCCAGTATCCCGCGCGGCACCGACAACGGACCAGATCGGGGGTCGAGCTGCGGACCGGACCAGCCGTCACCGGCCGTACGGCTGCGGTCCCGCGAACTGGTACGGATTCGCCGGGAGGGTGCCGACCGCAGGAACTCGGGGGCGACTGGCCAGGGCGAGCCCGAAGGTGATCACGGACAAGGTGCAGGCGAGCCCTCGCAGGTTGTTCGCCGGACCCCACCAGGCCACGAACGTCGCCCATTCCGCAAGCCCCGCCGGAGAGGTGGGATCAAGGGTGGCGAGTTGATCATTCAGCGGGATGTTGATCGACATGGTGATCATGCCGGCGGCGAAGTAGAGCAGGGATCCGGCTAGCAGCCACCACTTGCCCGGCCGGTTCTGGACGAAGCCGAGCAGGATCAGCAGCAGGCAGATCAGGCCGGTGACGCCGAAGATCGTCAGGAACAGCGGGTTGTAGATCACGACGTTGATCACGTTCATCGCGGCCGCGCCCTGCCCGGCGGGCAGTTGTTCCAGGGTGGGCAGCACGGAATTGCCGTAGCCGAAGAAGAGTCCGGCCATCAACGCGACGCCGGTCAGTGCGGTCAGGGTGAGAATCGGTGTCTTGGTCATGACCCCAGTTCATCCCGAACCCGTGAGACAAACCATAGTCCAAAGACGCGTTCAGATGTCTGAGAGTCTCAGCCCTCGCACGCACCGAGGCAGTCAACAGACCGCTGGGGCCGCTCCACGGATGGTGGCCGGCCCCAGCGGTCAGGACGGGGAGGTCAGGCCTCGCCGCGCTCTTCCTTCAGCTTGGCCACCTCGGCATGCACCTTTTCCATGTCCAGGTCCTTGACCGCGTCGACGACCTGCTTCAGCTGCGGGGCCTGCAGGGCGCCGGCCTGATTGAAGACCAGCACGCCTTCCCGGAACGCCATCAGGGTCGGGATGCTGGACACGCCCAGCTGCCCGCTGAGGGACTGGTTCGCGTCCGTGTCGAGCTTCGCGAAGACGATCTCCGAGTTCGACTCCGACTGGGCCTCGAAGACCGGGCCGAACTGCTTGCACGGCGGACACCATTCCGCCCAGAAGTCGACCAGGACGATGTCATTGTCCGTGATCGTCTTCTCGAACTGCTCGGCATTGATGTCGATCGTTGCCATGTCTGTCGCTCCTGGCTGCCTCGGCGGCAGCGGTCGTTGATGAATATCTTGTCGCCGCATGTAACGCACGGCGGGGGTACGACTATTCCGGCGACGTACGGCACGCCGCCCAGCCCTATTTGATGGCCACCACGCGCCGCATCGGAATGGTGATCGGGAACGGGCCGCGCTGGTCCACCCGGTGGGTCAGGAACTCGATCGCCGACTCGATCCGGGACGGCTTGGTGTTCGGCAGATACAACGCCGACAGCAGCAGCTCGGCGTCCTCCCGGCCGGTGATCTGATAGTGGTAACGCTCCCGGGCGTCCTCCACCCGGCGCAGGCCGGCGGCCTCGAGCGACCGGGTGAAGCCGGCCAGCTCCACCGAGCCGGGGAACCGCGGCGATCCGCGCAGCCGGGCGTTGATCCGGGCCGGCACCCGCATCTCCCGCGGCGACAGCGGCCGCAGCGCCGGCGCGATCGCTGCCAGCACCCCGCCGGGCTTCAGCACCCGGGTGATCTCGGCCAGCACCTGGCTCAGCGGCCGGACGACGAGCAGGCCCATCGAACTGGTCACCGCGTCGAAGGAGCCGTCCCGGAACGGCAGCTTCAGCGCGTCGCCGCGGACCCAGGGGCCGGGGTCGCGTTCGGCCGCCAGCCGGAGCTCGTCCGGTGAGATGTCGATCCCGATCACGGTCCGGTCCGGCGCCGCGAGTTCCCGCGACATCGGCCCGGATCCGCAGGCGATGTCGAGCACCGTTCCGGCGTCGGACGACACGGCGCGGGCCAGCCAGCGGTACGGCGAGTGGTCCCCACCGAACGACCGGGAGAGCACGGCTTCGATGATGCCCGGCCGCGCGGCATGGAACGAGGCCAGATATCTCGGCCAGTCCAGCCCGTCCTCGGACACGACGAGCGCCGGCATCACACCCGGGAGACGAACAGGTAGGCCGACGCTTCCGGTGTGATCTCGCACGGCGGCGCGCCCTCGGCGGTCAGCTTCACGCCCAGCCCACCACCCTCGACCAGCACCTCGACACCCGGCTTGACGCCCGCCTGGCGCAGCGTCGCCATGGTGTCGATGTCTTTCTGGATCTCTTCGCTGATCCGCTCGACCACGACCCGGACGGCCGCGCCGCCGGTCGCCTCGACCAGCTCACGCAGCTGGTCGTTGCCGGCCCGGAACTCGATCTGGGCCGTCTTCACGCCCAGCTCGGCCATGCCCGGGATCGGGTTGCCGTACGGCGAGGACACCGGTGACTCCAGCAGCTCGACCAGCCGGTGCTCGACATCGGTGGAGATGACGTGCTCCCAGCGGCAGGCCTCGACGTGCACCTTCTCCCACTCCAGCCCGATCACGTCGGTCAGCAGCCGCTCGGCCAGCCGGTGTTTGCGCATCACCCGCATGGCCCGGTCGCGGCCCTCCGGCGACAGCTCGAGGTGCCGGTCGCCCTCGACCTTGACCAGGCCGTCCCGCTCCATCCGGGCGACGGTCTGCGACACGGTCGGCCCGCTCTGGTGCAGCCGCTCGGCGATCCGGGCCCGCAGCGGCACGATCCCTTCCTCTTCCAGCTCGAAGATGGTCCGCAGATACATCTCCGTGGTGTCGATCAAATCGCTCACGGTGCCCATTCTCCCTGATCAAAGCTATTTCCGGATCAACAGCCGACGGCGCCTACGGTGCCGACCTGCCACACTGCAGCGACGCCCGGCCGCGTGGATCGTGAACGTAAGACTAATGCCCCTGCACCAGAACTTGGGATTCACTTCCATCGGCACCCGGCGACGCCAAGGTCAGGACGCTAGCAGGCCGAGCAGCCGGGCCACCTCCACCGCAACGGCGTCCCTGGCCGGACCCAGGTATTTGCGGCTGTCCACCAGCTTCGGATCGCCGGCCAGCAACTCCCGGACCGTGCCGGTGAACACGGTGTTCAGATGGGTCGCGATGTTGATCTTGGACATGCCGGCGGCGACGGCCCGGACGATCTCGTCGTCCGGCACCCCGGAGGAGCCGTGCAGCACCAGCGGCACCGGAACCGCGGCGGCCAGCTCGGCGATCAGCTCGAGATCGAGCCGAGCGGTCCGTTCGGTCATCGCGTGCGACGAGCCGACCGCGACGGCGAGCGCGTCCACCCCGGTCTCGGCCACGAAGCGCGCCGCCTCGTCGGGCCGGGTCCGGGCGCCCGGGGCGTGCACGCCGTCCTTGCCGCCGACCTCGCCGAGCTCGGCCTCGACCGAGATGCCGCGGGCCCGGCACTGCGCGACCACCTGGGCGGTCTCGCTGACATTGCTCTCGTACGGCAACGCCGAGGCGTCGAACATCACCGAGCTGAAGCCGAGCTCGACCGCCTGGTCGACCAACTCCCGCTCGGTGGCGTGATCGAGATGCACCACCGCCCGGACCGAAGCCGCCTCGGCGATCGCCAGCGTGGCCAGGCCGATCGGCCGCAGCGCCCGGTGATAGCGGACCGCGTTCTGCGAGACCTGCAGCACCACGTCGCGATCGGCCCGCTCGGCCCCGGCGACCAGGGCTTCGGCGTGCTCGATGCTGAACACGTTGAACGCGCCGACCGCGGCCCCCTCCCCATCAACTCGCCGTTCGGCCGCGGTCTGCAGCACCTCGGTCAGGGTGGCCAGGGTCATCAGTTCTCCAACCAGCTGCCGGCCCGCAGCACCCGCTGCAGCCTTCCATGATCATCGACTACGCAGAGATCGGCGGTACGGCCGACAGCGATTTCGCCGACCCGATCGAGACCGTGTCGCCGGGCCGGGGTGGTCGCGGCCATCCGGGCCGCGTCCGGGATCGAGACGCCGAGGCCGACCACGAACGCCACCGCGTCGGCCATGGTCAGCGTCGAGCCGGCGATCGAGCCGATGTCGCCGGCGGCATCGACCAGGTGCACCGCCCCCTGCTGGACGACGACATCGAGGTCGCCGAGCCGATAGGACCCGTCGGCCAGCCCGGCCGCGTTCATCGCGTCGGTGATCAACGCCACCCGGTCCGGCCCGGCCGCGGCGATCGCCATCATGATCACGTCGGGGTGCAGGTGGATGCCGTCGCAGATCAGCTCGACCATGATCGAATCGCGGGTGAGCAGCCGCGGGATCGGGCCCGGCTGGCGGTGGTGGATCGAGCGCATCGCGTTGAACAGGTGGGTCGCGACCTCGGCGCCGGCGTCCATCGCCTCGTCGGCCTGCCGCTCGTCGGCATCGCTGTGCCCGAAGGCGACCCGGACCCCGGCCTTGGTCAGCCGCTCGATCGCTTCCAGGCCGTGCTCGAGCTCGGGCGCGATGGTGATCATGGAGATCTGCCCCTGGCCGGCGGCCAGCAGCCGGTCCAGCAACTCCGGCTCCGGAGCGCGCAACAGGGCCGGATCATGCGCTCCGCACTTCGCCGCGGACAGGAACGGTCCCTCCAGATGGATCCCGGCGAACACGCCGCGCTGCACCAGCGGCACCAGGGTCTCCAGTTGCGCCAGCAACCGATCCGGCTCGGCACTGACCAGGCTGGCGAAACTCGTCGTTGTCCCGTGCCGGCCGTGGAACTCGCGGGCCAGCAGAGCCTCGTCCGGGTCGGTGGTCGGATAGTCTCCGCCGCCGCCGCCGTGCACATGGGTGTCGACGTAGCCGGGCAGCACCCAGCCGTCGATCGACTCCCCCGCCGTCCCGGTCGTCGGGCCGACCTCGGTGATCATCCCGTCCGCGATCCGTACCAGCGCATCGCCCCGGACCCCGTCCGGCGTCACCACCCGCTCACACCGCAACACCGTCTCAGCCACGATCCCGCCCTCCCCGACGGACGGAGTCACAAACGCGACCGCTCGCTCGATCCGCGACCGTTCGAACGGTCGCGCTTGAGTCCAACGGTCGCGTCTGCGACGGGCCTGAGTGCTGGGTCATCGGCTAGGCCCTTCGTCGAGTGAGTCCCAGGCCAGCAGGCCGGCGCCGGTCAGACCGGCGTCGGCGCCGAGGGTGGCCAGCCGAAGTTCGGGCAGCCGCTGAAAGGAGGCTGCGTCGGCGATCCGGCGGCCGATCTCGGGTACGAACAGGTCGGCGGCACCGGACAGTCCGCCACCGATGATGATCACCTCGGGACCCAGCAGGGTGGTGCACAGGAGCAGCGATTCGGTCAGCGCCTCGGTGGCCAGCGCGAAGGCGGCGAGCGCGTCGGCGTCCCCGGTCCGGGCCGCCTCGGCGACCGCGCGGGCGTCCGGGTGCGGGCCGACCTCGGTGCCGCGCGCGGCGGCGTAGGTCCGGGCGACCCCGGCGGCCGAGGCGATCGTCTCCAGGCAGCCGACCTGACCGCACAAGCAGCGGGTCTCGCCGGCGGCCCGGACCCGGGTATGGCCGATCTCGCCGGCGTACCCGTGGGCCACCAGCAGCCGGCCGTCGACGATCAACGCGGCCGCGATGCCGGTGCCGATCGGCAGGAACAGCACGTTGCGGGCGTCCGGGCAGCCGAGCCGCCATTCGGCCAGGCCACCGGCCCGGACGTCGTGCCCGACCGCACCGGGCAGCCCGGTCCGCTCGCGCAGCCGGTCCCGGATCGGCATCTGGGTCCAGCCGACATTGGGCGCCGCCAGGACGGTGCCGGTCGCCGGGTCGATGATCCCCGGGACGACGATCGCGAAGCCGCGACACGGGCCGGGAGCGGCCGCCACGGCCTCGGCGATCCGGTCCCCGAGCCAGTCGGCCAGCCCGTCCTGGCCGCCCGACCGGTCGGTGTCCAACCGGCGCACGGATGAGGCCTCGCCGCGTTCGCTGACGTACCCGATCTTGGTCCAGGTGCCGCCCAGGTCGACCGCGACGACACACTCGGACGCGGCGCCGGACATCAGGCCTCGGAGCCTTCCAAGATCACCGAACGGGACAGGTGTCGCGGCTGGTCCGGGTTCACGCCGAGGTTGATCGCCCGCGCCACGGCCACCCGCTGGGCCAGGATCAGGTCGACCATCGGGTCGTGATCATGATCGACGAAGGTAGCGCCGGTCGCGGTGACGTCGCCTGCCAGCCCCTCCGGAGCAGCGCCGAACATCCAGACCGCCCGGCCCTGGCTGGCGATCGAGATCGGACCGTGCCGATAGTCCATCGCCGGGTACGACTCGGCCCAGCTGGCCGAGGTCTCCCGGAACTTCAGCGCTGCCTCGTGCGCGATGCCGATCGACCAGTCGCGGCCGAGGAAGGTGATCTGCTCGACCTCGTGCAGACCCTCCGGCAGCGGCTCAGTGACCGCCCGGCCGGCCGCCTCGATCAGCGGAGCAAGATCATCACCGAGGAGCGACCGGAACAGCGCCAGGGTGCTGGTGGCGAACCGGGTCTGCACCACCGACTGCTCGTCGGCGAACGACAGGTCGACCACCTCGTCAGCCAGATCGACCACCGGCGTGCTCAGGTCGCCGGTGACCGCGACCGTCGGCACCCGGCCGCGCAGCCGGGTCAGCACCTCGAGCACCTCGGTGGTGGTGCCGGAGCGGGTCAGCGCGACGACCCGGTCGTACGGGCGGTCCAGCACCTCGCTCGCGGTGTAGGCGTCGCTCTCGCCGAGGCCGCGGGATTCGCGCCAGTGCGCGATCACCTGGGCCACGAACCAGGAGGTGCCACAGCCGACGAAAGCGACCCGCTCGCCCGGCCGGGGCAGCCGATCGGCGACCCGGGCAGCACCGGCGACGGCGGTGGACCAGCACTCCGGCTGGGAGGCGATCTCGGCCTCTACGTGAAAACTCATGCGCAACATCCTGGTCGTGACGGGCCTGATTGTGAGGGCGCCTAATTGTGAAGATGCGTGTTTCGTTCCCAAATATGCAGATTTGAACATATCATCCACTCACCATGAAAGGCGCAGTCACCCGAGCCGAGCGCTTGCCGGCGCTGCTCGAACGCCTGGTCACGGCGGGTCAGCTCGAGGTCGAAGAGGCGGCGGCGCACTTCGGTGTGTCCGCGGCGACGATACGCCGTGATCTCGACTACCTGGCCGAGCAGCAACTGCTCGCCCGCACCCACGGCGGCGCGGTACCGAACAGCACCAGCTACGACCTCCCGCTGCGCTACAAGACGACTGCCCGCGGCGAGGCGAAGGCGCGGATCGCGGAGTACGCGGTCGGCATGCTCTGGCCGGGCTGCACGGTCGCCCTGAACGGCGGTACGACGACCGTCGAGGTGGCCCGAGCGCTGCCCCGGGCGCCCCGGCTCCGCGACGCGATCGACGGCCGGTCGGCGCAGCACGGCATCACCGTGGTGACCAACGCTCTCAACATCGCCGCCGAGCTGACGGTCCGCCCGTTCATCAAGATCGTGGTCTGCGGCGGCGTGGCCCGGCCACAGAGTTACGAGCTGGTCGGCGCGATCGCCAGCGACACCCTGAAGCAGCTCACCCCCGATCTCTGCTTCCTCGGCGTGATGGGGCTCGACCCGGTGGCGGGCCTGACCACCAACGACGACGCCGAGGCCGCGATCAACCGGGTGATGATGCAGCAGGCCAAGCGCACCATCGTGGTCGCCGACTCGAGCAAGCTGGGCGAGGTCGGGTTCTGCCGGATCTGCCGGCTGGACGAGGTCGACGTCGTGCTGACCGACTCCGACGTCGACCCGGAGATCGTGGCGACCATCCGGCGAGCCGGCCCCGACGTGATCTTGGCCTGATTCTGCTCGGATCGAAATCCGGATCCGGGTCGGATCAAAATTCGTTGACGGCGGTTGCGTGGCCGCCTACCGTTGGGGGCACACGTGAAAGGAGGTGGTCCAAGGAATGTATGACTTATGGACTCGTGAGGTGGCGGCCAGCTAGTCGCTGACCGGTTCAGGAACTGGTCGGTCGGTGACCGGCTAATCCACAGCCAACACCCGAACCCGCGAGTGCCGGGGCCTTGTCCTCCCGGCCGTTGATCACCCGACGCAAAGAGTCGGTGGGCGACGACAGCTCGCGGGTTTGTCCATTCCCGGAGACAATCGCCTGATGATCAGCAGGACTGTGACCGTGCCCGGCGAGCGCCTGCCGGTCTGGATCGACGGATTCCGGCGGCGGCACGGTGACCTGCGGGCCGTCCGGGACGGCGATCGCGTGATCATCACCGCCGACGACGAAGCGGTCGCCGTGATCACTGCACCGTTCCCGCCACTGCCGGACGAGCCTGCTGAGCCCGACCCGATCCGGACCGTGCTCGACCACGTGGCCGCCGAACGCCGGATCGGTGCCCTGCTGGTCCGCCGCAGCGGTTACGCGATCGGCGTCTTCGCCGGCGCGGAACTGATCGCCTCCAAGGTCGGCTCCCGCTACGTCCAGGGCAAGACCAAGGCAGGCGGCTGGTCCCAACAGCGGTTCGCCCGGCGCCGCGACAACCAGGCTCAGGCCCTGTACGGCGCGGTCGCCGATCAGGCCCACCGGCTACTGTCGCCCGAAGCCGCACGGCTGGACGGCATCGCCACCGGCGGTGACCGGCCCGGGATCGAAGCCGTGTTCGATGATCAACGACTGGCCCCGCTGCGGAAGTTGATCATGCCGCGGCTGCATCCGGTGCAGGACCCGAAATTGGCCGTGCTGCGCGACTTCCCACGGCTCTTCGGCGAGGTGGGGATCGGCCTCAACGACCGGGCATGATCATGGTCGCCGCGGCCCCGGGACCATTGCGATCGGGCTGGTCGGAGTGTCCCCGGTCCGGTCCGGCATCCTGGGACCATGGCCCTCCTGCACGCAGCATCCCTGGTCCCGACGAAACTCGAGGCCCTCACCGCCTGGCTGCCGGCGCAGCCGTGGGCAGCCGGCCTCACCGGCGACCTCGAACTCCTCGGTGCCTACCGGTTCGACGACCCGGACGGCGAGGTCGGCCTGGAGACTCATCTGGTCCGCGGCGGCGACGTCGTGCTGCAGGTGCCGCTCAGCTACCGCGGCGCACCGCTGGCCGGCGCCGACGAGGCCCTGGTCTGCACCATGGAGCACAGCGCGCTCGGCCGACGTTGGATCTACGACGGCTGTGCCGACCCGGCCTTCGTGACGATGCTGGCCGCCGTCACGCTGACCGGAGTCGGCCAGTCGGCCCAGGTCGTCGCGGACGGTGAGCGGGTGATCACCCGACCGCCCACCGTCCGGCTCGCCGGCGGCGGCTGGGTCACCGAACCGGTGGACCTGACCGGCTGCACGGCCCCGACGACGGACGGCGACTGGACCGTGCTGCGCGGCGACCACTTCGAGGTCCGGCTGGCTCGTCGGCCCACACCGGCCGCCGCACCGGAGACCGGCTGCTACCTGACCGGAGGGTGGTCGGGCCAGGACGATCCGGCGCTGCTGGCTACCGCCACGGCCGGCTGAATCGGTGGTCGGGCTGGAGATCTCGGCCGGTCACGGAGCCAGTCGGGTGATCGTCCAGGACGTACCGTCGGGCCGGTAGCGAAGTCGATCATGCATCCGGCTCGGCTGGCCCTGCCAGAATTCGATCATGGTCGGGGTGACCCGGTAGCCGCCCCAGTGCGGCGGGCAGGGCACCTCGGCGTCGGCGAACCGCTGCTCCGCGCGCCGGTACGAGTCCTGCAGTTCCTCGAGCGTGACCTCGCTGGACTGCGCCGAGGCCCAGGCACCCAGCTGTGACCCGCGGGGCCGGGTCGCGAAGTACGCCGCCGACTCCGCCCGCGGCACCCGGGCCGCCGTGCCCTCGACCCGGACCTGGCGGTGCAGCGGATACCAGCCGAAGAGCAGCGAGATCCCGGGCTCGGCAGCCAGTTCGGCACCCTTGGCCGAGTCGTAGTTGGAGTAGAACACGAAGCCGTCCGCGTCCACTTCCTTCAGCAGCACGGTCCGGGATCGCGGCCGGCCCGCGGCGACCGTACTGATCACCATCGCGGTCGGCTCGGCCAGTGCACCGGTCTCCCGGACCGCGAAGGCGTCGGCGAGCCAGCGGTCGAACAGCAGGTACGGATCGGCCGGCGCCGCCGACTCGAGAAGATGATCACCGGCGTAGTCGACGCGCTCGGCGGCGAGATCAGCCCGGCTCGGTTGGTCTGACACGCCGTCAGTCTCGCATCCTGGCGGCGCGGCCGATCGGACCGGCCCAGGCGGCCGGAGTGCCCCGATCCGGTGCGGCCGGCCGCGGGTGGAAGAATCGACGGTCGTGACCGAGCTCCGCATCCCCACCGATCTGCTTCCCGCCGACGGCCGCTTCGGCTCCGGTCCGGCGAAGGTGCGCACCGGTTCGATCAAGGCGCTCGCCGGTGACCGGGCCGACCTGCTCGGCACCTCCCATCGACAGGCACCGGTCCGCCGGCTGGTCGCGGAGGTGCGGTCCGGGCTGGCCGAGCTGTTCGCCGTGCCCGACGGCTATCAGGTCGTGCTCGGCAACGGTGGCGCGACCCTGTTCTGGGACCTCACCGTCGCCTCGCTGATCCGGCGCCGTAGTGCGCACGGCAGCTTCGGCGAGTTCTCGGCGAAGTTCGCGGCCGCCGTCGCCGCCGCGCCGCATCTGGACGAGCCCGTGGTGACCACCGCGGAGCCCGGCTCGATCGCCGTGCCGGCCGCGGTGCCGGGGGTCGATGGCTACGCCTGGGCGCACAACGAGACCTCGACCGGCGCGATCGCACCGGTGACCCGGGTCGCGGGCGCGGACGACGATGCGTTGATGATCATCGACGGCACCTCCGCCGCCGGCGGGGTCCGGGTCGACGTGGCGGAGACCGATGCCTACTATTTCGCGCCGCAGAAGAGTTTCGGCTCCGACGGCGGGCTGTGGCTGGCGCTGCTGTCGCCGGCCGCGCTGGAGCGGACCGCGGAGATCGCCGCGACCGACCGCTGGATCCCGGAGACGCTGAGCCTGGCCGTGGCGATCGCCAACTCGATCAAGGACCAGACCCTGAACACGCCGGCGATCGCCACGTTGATCATGCTGGCCGATCAGCTGCGCTGGCTGAATGATCATGGTGGTCTGGCCTTCGCCGCCGCCCGGACCGCCGAATCCTCCACCCGTTTGTACGACTGGGCCGAAGCTTCCCCGTACGCGACCCCGTTCGTCGCCGACCCGGCCCACCGCTCCCCCGTCGTCGGCACCATCGACTTCACCGGGGCGGACGCCGCGAAGCTCGCCGCCGTGCTCCGGGACAACGGGGTGGTCGACACGGAGCCGTACCGCAAACTCGGCCGGAACCAGCTCCGGGTCGGCATGTATCCCAATGTCGACCCCGACGACGTCAGCCGCCTCTGCAACTGCATCGACTGGGTGCTGGAACGGATCGCCTGAGCCGGGCCTAGCCGGCCCGCGGGAGAGTGCGTACGACCCAGGCGTGCAGGCCGTCCTGATCATCCTCGGGTCGACCCAGCGCCGCTCGGACACAACGCGCCCGGGTCCAGGCGAGCACCCGTTCCGGCGCCGCTCCCGAACCGTCAGCGAAGGCTTGCAGTCGGTCCAGCAGGGCGGCGCGCGGCCTAGGTTCCGCCGGCAGGGACGCGCAGTGATCACGGAGCGCGCTGAGCGCTTCCAGTGCTACTTCGCCGACCTCCCCCAGGGGGTCGATGGCGGCCCAACAGCCGTCTCGACGCAACACATTCCGGCCGTGCAGGTCGCCGTGCAGCAGACTGTCGGACTGTTCGGGGCCGAGGTCTCGATACGTGGCCACGGCCTCCTGGATATCCCCCCGACACATGGATCCGCGGTCCGAAGTGCCGACACCGTCGGCCTCGAGCGTCGCGGCGATCTTCAGGGCCGCAGCGGCCATCCGTGGCAGCCCGGGCGGCGGGACGACCGCGAGCTGCGCCGCGACGTGGCCCGCGATCCGCATCGCCTCCACCGGATCCGGGTGATCAAGCAACGAGGCGCGGTCGAGGCGCTCGAGCAGCCGGGCGTGACGTGCGTCGTCGCGCTCCAGCCGGTGGGCGGCGTGCCGTCCGTTCCAGGTGGCCAGCACCTCGTTCTCCCGATCTCGGCTGCCAGCTCCGCCAGCACATCGGGCAGGCGCTCGCACCAGGCCTGCATCTCCTCGCGGGCGGTTCTCCAGCTCCGCCCCCGCAACAACTCGATTGCCGCGGCCGCTTCCGAACCCGCCCAGGTCAACGATGCGCGAAGGTCCGTCGGTAGGCGACGGGACTCGTCCCGACGACCCGGCGGAAGTGTTGCCGGAGACCGATCGCGGTGCCGAAGCCCGCCCGGGAGGCGACCTCCTCCACGGACAGGTCGGTGGTCTCCAAGAGCTCCCTGGCCCGTTGCAGCCGCCGCTGGATGAGCCACTGCAGTGGCGTTGTTCCGGTTTGGGCCTTGAAGGATCGATTGAGCGTACGCACACTCGTCGCGGCCCGCGCGGCGATCTCGGCCAGGGTGAGGTCCTGATCCAGTCGGACTTCCATCCAGCGCATCACGGGCTCGAGGCTGCCACTGGACTCGGGCTCGGCATGGTGGATGAACTGAGCCTGGCCACCGTCTCGTTGCAGCGGCATCACGGTCAGCCGCGCGGTCTGCGCGGCCACTGCGGATCCGAAGTCACGCCGAACCAGGTGCAGGCAGAGGTCGAGGGCGGCCGCGCCGCCGGCCGAGGTGACGATGTCGCCGTCGTCGAGGTAGAGGACCGAGTCCTCGACCCGGATGTCGGGGTAACGCGCGGAGAGCTCCGCGGCATGACCCCAGTGCACGGCCGCTCGCCGGCCGGCGAGCAGGCCGGCGGCGGCGAGCACGAAGACGCCGTTACAGATGGAACCGATCCGGGCGCCGCGGCGATGCGCGTCCTGGAGGAGTTCGACGATCTCGTCGGGCGGCGGCACATCGTGCGGATTCAGGCCGGGCACCAGGATCGTGTCCGCAGCGGCGGCCTCGGCCAGCGGGTAGGGCGGGGTGACCTTGAAGGTCTTCTGGCCGCCGGAGAACGTCGTGGTCACCTCGGGCCCACACACCCGGACGTCGTACAGGGACCGGCTGGGATGCCGCCGTGGTCGCGGGTAGGTCTGGCCGAAGATCATGCAGGGCATCGCGATGTCGATCCCGCCGGCCCCTTCCAGGGTCAGGATCGCCACCACGTGCATGACCAGAATCTATCGCATCGTGACATTCTTGCCACTGGGTCGGCATCGGCGCGACCGGAACCATGAAGGCCATGGACGCGGCCGCATTTTTGATCGCCGTTGCCGCCGCGACTTTCGGTGGGATCGCCCTCCTCGGCCTGGGCTGGTTGATCGAACGCCCCCTCGACCACCACGTGCGCACCTGGGTGAGGCAACTGCGCACCCCAAGCTCCCGGTCAGGCCCGGAGCGTCGATAGGCCGGCTGAACCGACTGTTGTCGGATGAACACCGACGAGATCGCCAACCGGGCCGCGTCCTTCGCCCAAGGGGCTGCCGATTACGAGCGTTTCCGCCCGGAGTTCCCCGCCCGCTTGTTCGATGACCTCGTGGCGCGAGCCAGCCGGCGGCTGAGGTACGACATCGTCGTCGCGGCCCAGTCGTTCCCCTGGGCCGATCCCGCTCCCGTTGGACCCGGCTGGCCGCCCTGCTCGGGTCGGACGGCATCGCCTTCCTGTTCTGGAACGGGTGGCGGCTCGACGGCACCCGACACGACGCCGAATCCGTCCGCGCCGTGTACCGGTCGTACGGCGAAGGCCTCACGTCCGATCTGGATGATCACCGATCGTCGGTCGGCTGGGCCGAGTCGGAGATCGAGGCCCAGCCGGGACTGGCGCTGGCGGAATCGACGACCTACCAGTGGGAGCACACCGTGCCGGTCGAGGACTACCTCGGCCTGCTGGCAACGACGTCCCAGTACGCGATCGCGGCCCCGGCAACCCGGGACCGCCTGTTCCCGCACCTGGCCACGGCCATCGGCCCCACCGCTCATCTCAACGGCCGCACCCTGCTGCTCGTCGTCGAACCGGTGACGGACTGATCAGAATCGTGAGTCGGCCCAGTCACCGGTGGGCCGGCCCCCCGACGATCACTCAGGACGCGCAACCCAGAGTCGCCTCGCCCAGATGGCGATGATCACCGCGGCCAGGACGGACACCGCGCCCAGCACCGCCAGCCCGATGCCGAGGCCCCACCAGACGGTGACGCCGGCGAGCAGCACGGAGCCGAGGGGCAGAGTGCCGCGATTGACCACCCAGAGGCTGGACACCCTGCCCCGCAAGGCGTCCTCGGTCTCGGCGAGCAGCAGCGACTGGGTCAAGGTCCGGTTGTTGGCCTGGGCCAGGCCGAGCACGAACAGGGCGATCGCGGTGATCACCAGGTTGCCCGACAGGGCGAACACGGCCAGCGCGATCCCGCTGATCACCGAGCTGGACACGATCCGCCGCCATGGGTGATTGGCCGGTGGTGTCGAGGCCAGGGCGAGCACGGAGATCACGGCGCCGACGCCGAGCACCGCCATCAGCAGGCCGGTCACGGTCGCGTCCGCCAGCAACTGCTGCACGGTGATGGCCGGCACCACCCCGCGGAACGGCTGGACGAAGATCATCGGCGCCAGCGAGACCAGGAACAGGGCGCCGAGCAGCCGGTGGCCGACCACGTAACGCAAACCCTCGCGGGCGCTCTCCCGCCAGGACTGGTTCGGTCTGGCCGGCGCCGGCGGGGTCTGGATCCGGCTGATCAACATTCCGGCACCGATGATCAACAACGCCTGGACCACGAACGCGGGCGCCAGCCCGAACCGGCCGACCACGACCCCGCCGATCACCGGCCCGATCGCCTGGCCGATGTTCAGCGTCGCGGTGTTCAGCACCACCGCCGCCTGCAGGTCGCCCGGCGGCACCAGACTCGGGATCAGCGACTGCCGGGCCGGCTGGTTGACGCTCATCGAGAAGCCGACGATCAAGACCGTCAGATAGACGTGCCAGACCTCGATCCAGCCGGTCATGATCAACGCCGCGAGGGCCAGGTTCGCGGCGATGCTCAGGCCCTGGCTCGACATCAGCAGCCGCTTCCGGTCGATCCGGTCGGCCAGCACGCCGGCGATCAGGCCGACCAGCAGCAGCGGCAAGGACCGGACCGCGGTGACCAGGGCCAGATGGGTCTCGGAATGGGTCAGTTCCCAGATCAGGAAGCCGCGGGTGATCGTGTCCATCCACTGCGCCGAGGTCCGCAGCACCTCCCCGGTCCAGAGCAGCCGGAAGTTGCGATACTTCAACGTACGAAAGGGATTGCGAAGGTTCATCCGGTCCGACCGCCCCCGGTGTCGATCATCGCGGCCGGCGCGGGATCAGCGTTTCTTGATCAGCGCGACGACGAGGCCGGCGATCAGGGCAACCACCGCGGCCGCGCCGAGCGAGAAGAACGTCCCGCCCCGGTTGTCCGGTGCCGGCGTCTCCGACTCCGGCGGTGCCGACGACGCCGGAGCGCTGGAGTCCTTCGGCGACGACGGCTGCTTCGACGGCGGCGGCTTGCTCTCGCCCTCGGCCGCGTCCTTGACCTCGGCCGGGATGTCGACGGAGTAGACGTCGGAGTTCTCGCCCTCGCTGCCGACCAGCAACTTCTCGCCGTCGAGTGAGACGGTGATCGACTCGCCCTGGCGCTGGAACGGCAGCGGCGCCCGGCCGATCAGTTCATAGCTCTCCGGGTCCAGCACCTCGACCGAGACGTAGGTGCGCAGGGCCACGCCCTGTTCGTCCGGCAGCGACACCGCGTCGGTGACGAACGCGGGTGCGTCGCCGACCCGTTCCAGCTCGTTGACACCCTGCCGGGACGGCTCCTCCGGGGCGGCGTAGATGCCGCCCTTGGCTTCCTTGCTGACGAGATAGAGCCGGCCGTTGTCGTCGACGAAGAGTGCCTCGGCGTCCCGCGGCCCGTCGGGGTATTCGAAGTCGTACGCGCGATAGGACGACGATCCCGAATCCGGGTCGGGATCGTCGAAGAAGTAGACGGTGACGAAGTCACGATCGGCATCGTTGTCGCCGATGTCGGCCAGATAGAGCCGGCCGTTGTGCATCGCCATTGCCTCGATGTCGGTCGGCTCGGCGCCGAACGACAGCGTCCCGGTCACCTCGCCCTCGTCGTCCAGGGCGAACGCGCGGCCCTCGTCGCCGGAGTCGTTCACAGTCCAGTAGCGGTTGTTGTCCGGGTCGGTCGCCAGTCCCGACGATTCCTTGATCCGCTCGTCGCCGATGCTGAAGGCGACCTCGTCCTTGGCGACCGCGGGGCGCGCTGACCCGGCCCAGAGACAGAGGGAGAGCGGGAGCAGCACCAGCGCCGACAGCAGGACGCGACCGGCCGTCCGCACCATCCGTTTGCCCTCCGTTTCCGCGATGCATCCCCGCTCAGCAGAGCGTACGTGATAGCCAACGACCGACAGAGCCATGGTTCTCCCCGCCAAGACTGTTTAAGGTTCAAGCATGGAGATAGCCGGGTTGCCTCTGCACCCCCTGGTCGTGCACGCCGTCGTGATCTTCGTACCGCTCTCCGCGCTGGGTGCGATCGCGATCTCGGTCTCGGTCTGGGTCCGCCGCCGTTACGGCTGGCTGACCACGGCGTTCGCGCTGATCGCGGCCGGCTCGACGTTCGTGGCGCAGCGGGCGGGTCAGTCGCTGTACGAGTCCTTCCCGCGGCCGACGCCGGCGATGACCACGCACATGGAGATCGCCGGCGGTCTGCTGCTCTGGGTGCTGTTGTTGTTCGTCGGCGCGCTGGCCGTCACCGTGCTGCAGTTGTTGATCGACCGGGGCCGGACCCAGCCGGGGTACCGGATCTCCAACTGGGCCGGGATGGCACAGTCGGTGGTCGCCGCCGTGGGCGCCACAGTGCAGGTGGTCCGGGCCGGCCATTCTGGATCGACCGCGGTCTGGGGCTAGCCCGGTCCGGGTCAGGCCGAGCCGAGAGCCTGCCAGATCGCGGCGATCGCGATCACGGCGAGCAGGGCGATCAGCACACCGGAGACGATGGCGCGCCTGGTCCGCGGGGTCACGGCCCCAGTGTCGCGCACGGCGCGCGGCACGACCGTGTCGGGTCTGGCATGCCGCGTCAGGGCTCCATTACGGTTCGGGTATGGGTGAGCTCCGGCTGTACGCGATCGGGATCGACGAGGTCCGCGGCATGTTCGGCGCCCGTCCGGAGGAGGCAGCGCGGCTGCGCGACGTCGCCGATCGGTCCCTCGGGCCGGCGCCGGCGGTGCAGACCGGCGGCCTGCTGTCCCGGCTCGGGCCGATCTTCCGCCGTGATTCCAGCGCCCCGGTGCTGTCGCCGACCCAACCGCGGCCGGCCGACGTGGACGCGCTGCTCAACGGGTCCTACATCCCGCCGGACCGGGTCGGTGCCACCTGGCGGCTGCTGGAGATCCTGGTCGCCGGCTCGGCCTGGGGTTCGTCCAAGCTCGAGCTCACCTCCCGATCCCTGGACGATCTCGACTTCGCCCTGGCCCGCGGCGGAGTGTCCGCGGCGGTCGGGTTGCGGCACCTGCTCAACTCCTCGACCAGCGTCAACCTGGTCCCGGTGCAGGGCCTGATCGTCGGCTATCACCCGTACCACAAGGCACTCGGGATGGCCTCGGCCTACCGGGCGGCGATGCCGGAGGTCAAGACGCCCGAGCAGCAGGAACTCGTCTCCGGCCTGGTCACCTGGCTGGACGGCTTCGTGCACTGGGCCGACGTGGCGCCCCAACTGGGCCGGCCGACCCCGGATCTGATCGGCTTCTGGGTCGTCGGCTAGGCCGGCGTGATGTTCTGGTTGAGCCGGAAGACGTTGTCGGGATCCCAGTCCCGCTTCGCCTGCTGCAGCCGGGCGAACGTCCCGGTCGGGTAGGCCGCCTCCGGGCCCTCGTCGGTGAGGAAGTTGACGTAGCTGCCGACCACCGGCGCCGGCAACTGCCGCGCTCCCGCCCGGGTCCACTCCCGGGCCGCGGCGCCGTCCTGGCCGGGCAGCCAGCTGTCGTGGAACTCGATCGCCCACCGCGCCGACCGGGCCGCATAGGCGGTCGCCTCGGCCGGGACCCGGGCGATCGCGCCGCCGACCGCGGTCAGCATCACCATGGCGAACGGTGACGGTGTGTCCAGCTTGTGCTTGATCAACAGCTCGATCGTCGGGTCGTCGATCTCATCGTGCAGGGAGGCCTTGAGGTAGCGGCCCAGGCCGTGCGCCGACATCGGATCGATCGTCTGCTGCAACACCGGGTACGGCATCGGCTGGAACTGGTCCACCACCGGAGTGCCGAACCGGCGCAGCGGATCCAGCACCCGCTCCCCCTCGTCGGCCGGGCCCGCGTAGCAGGCGGCGATGATCACCACCGGCCGGCCCTGCAACGACTCCGGGATGTACGGCGCCGGTGGCGCGGTCGTCAGCACCAGCACCTGGCCGACCTCGTCCAGGGCGCCGGCGCCGAACTCACGGAACTTGCGGAACAGGGCGGACGCATCCGCACCGTCGTAGATCACCGAGCCGGCGAAGACCGGGCCGAGCTCATGCAACCGGTAGCTGAACCTGGTCACCACACCGAAGTTGCCACCGCCGCCGCGGACCGCCCAGAACAGGTCCGGATGCTGTTCGGCGTTCACGGTGATGATCTTGCCGGCGGCGGTGACCAGCTCGACCTCGAGCAGGTTGTCGCAGCTCAGGCCGTGCTTGCGGGCCAGCCAGCCCATGCCGCCACCGAGCGTGAGTCCGCCGATGCCGGTGTGCGAGACCAGACCGCCGGTGGTGGCCAGGCCGTGCTGCTGGGTCGCGGCATCAAGATCGGCCAGCAGGGCGCCGCCCTCGGCGACGGCGACCCGGCGCTCGGGATCGACGTCCACCCGGCGCATCAGACTGAGGTCGACCACGACGCCGTCGTCGACCGCCGAATGGCCGGGGATGCTGTGCCCGCCACCGCGGACCGCGATCGGCAGCGCATTGGCCCGGGCCAGCCGGACGGCCGCCACGACATCCTCGGCCGACGTGCAGCGGGCGATCAGCGTGGGGCGGCGATCGATGGCGCCGTTCCAGATCTTGCGAGCCTCGTCGTAGCTGGGATCGCCGGCGAAGATCAGCTCGCCGGTGAATCCGTTGGCTGCCGCGCGCAGGTCGGCTTCGAGTATGGACATGGGTCACTCCCCCGATGGTTGGTCCTGCCAGTATCGGAGGTTTTGACCCGCCGCGGGATCCGTTGTGCTACGTACTTCCCCGAATACGCGGATTTCTTTTGTCCTAAGGGTGTTCCGGGCGCTCGGCCAGCCAGTCGGCCGGCGTCGCGACCCGCTCCGGATGGCGCCGGCTCCGGGCCAGGAAACCGGCCCCGTGCTGCGGCATCGGGTCCTGATCGGTCGGCTGGTAGCGCAGGTCGACGCTCCACCGGACGTGATCGGAGTCGTTCGGCGTCGAGCTGTGCACCAGCCGGTCGTTGAACAGGATGGCCGCGCCGGCCGGCACCGGCAGCGGCACCACCCGGGCCGGTTCCAGCTCCAGTTCGTCGGCGCCGAAGGTCAGATAGCCGGTCCCCGACCGCTCTTCCGCCTCGAAGTTCAGCACCCGATGCCGTTGGGTCCGCGGATAGACGTGCAGGCAGCCGTTCTCCAGAGTCCCGTCGACGAACGAGATCCAGGCCGTGATCACCGGGCCCGTCGAACAGCCGGGCGAGCCGATACGGGAAGTCCACCTCGGTCAGCGGGTCGGTGATCTTGCCGGCGGCCAGCAGCTCGGCGGCGATCCGGTCCACCTTCTCGGTCAGCGCGGCCCGGACCGGCGCCATGTCCTGGTCGGTGAGCAGCCCGTCGATCACCAGATAGCCCTCGGTGTCGTACTGCTCGATCTGATCCTCGGTCAGGCTGCCGTGGTTGCCGGCACGCATCCGCGCGTTGCCGAGTTGATCATCGCCGCGGCTGATCGCTGCTCTCATGCCCGTGAGCGTACGAAAATCCTGCGGCTCGCTCGTGGTCTGCAGCGATCGATCAGTTGTAGAAACCGATCATGTCCGATTCCGGGTCATCCGTGCTGCTGCGGCTCGAGTCACCGCCCAGGGTGGTGAACATCGGCCTCGGCCGGCACGGCCTGCGGCTGCCGGTCGAGCAATGGCTGTTGCCCGAACTCTGTTCGGTGCACCTCTACGGCTACCACGCCGAGGTCACCGTGGCTGGGGTCGCGCACCCGATCCGGCCCGGCTCGCTGAGCATCATTCCGGCCGGAACGCCGATGGAGTTCCGCCATCCCGGACCGTCGGAACACCTCTACGCGCACCTGCGGCTGCCGACCGCCTGTTCCAGGACCGATTCGAGGCCGGCGTCGGCGGCTACCTCCGGCGTCGCCGGACTGATCAGGTGCGGCACCTGCTGACCGAGACGACCCAGTCGATCGGCTCGATCGCGGCCAGCGTCGGCATCCACGACCTGCAGAACTTCAACAACTTCTGCCATGCCCGACTGGGCGGATCCCCTCGCCGGATCCGCGACCGTGCGTCGGACTAGCGCCGGCTCAGAGCCACTTCTTCGTGATCTCCGCCTCGAGATCCATCTCGAAGTGGCGGGCCAGCAGCAGCACGTGGGCGGCGACGTCGGCCAACTCCTCGCCCAGGATGTCGTCGATGTCGTCGGCGTTGAAACCATGATCACGGGACTGGCCGGTGCGGATCAGGAAGGCGCGGGTCAGTTCGCCGACCTCCTCGTTCAGCTTCAGCATCAGCCATTCGGGCGTCCGGTCGATCCCGAAATGCCGGCCGTACGACTCCGAGCGGACCTCGACCTGATCGGAAAGTTCACGCAGTTCCATGGGCCCGACCCTACGACTTCCGGTTGGTGGCGGTGAAAATCAGGGCGCAGACCAGGCCGGTGATCCAACCCCAGTAGAGGCCCCAGCCGCCGCCGGCGCCGACCCGTTGCAGCAGAACCTGGACGACCAGGTCGCCGCCCGGAATCCGGAGGTCCAGGATGAACAGCGGCGAGGCCGCCAGCGCGGCCAGCCAACCGCCGACGATCACCGCCAGCCAGGTGCCGAACAGTACGGCGGCGAAGCCGCGCCGCCGGTCCGCTGACCGGGCGACCAGAGCGGAGATCAACAGCACCACCGCGGCCAGGACGACCAGGCCGAGCAGGGTGCCGAGCAGGCTCAGCGCTCGCACCGGGAACGGGAAGACGATCGGCGCGGCGAACAGGGAGCCCAGTGGCACCACCCCGATTCCCGCTCGCACCAGCCCGTAGCCGATTAGGCTGCAGACCAGGGCGCCCACCGGCGCGAGGATCACCGCGGCGATCACCGCCGCGATCACCCGGGGACGGGACGCGTCGAGACTCTGCACTGATACGGTCACCGAGGCAGGGTAGCGCTCACCCGAGCCGGGCCGGTGGACCTTGTGGTCACAATCCGTCGGCCTCGATCGGCCGGGTGGTCGGCTCGGTGACGGCGCCGTGCCCGATCCGCAGCCTGAGGGCCGGCAACCGGCGGGCCAGCACGATCAGGACGATGGCGTCCAGGCCGGCGATGATGATCAAGGGCAGCCAGGTCGCGAATGGCCCGAGGGTGAGGGCCGTGGTCAGGGCGAGGGGCGCGATGATGTCCACGATGCTGAAGGTCATCTGGTAGATCGAGATGTAGCGGCCCCGGTCCCGGTCGGAGGCGGACTCGTTGACTATGGCGGACACCGCCGGTCCCTGGATCAGTTCGGTCGTGGTGACGAGGACCGCGGCCAGCAGGGCGAAGACGAGGGCGACCACGGGCGGGACGAAGCCGACCACCAGCACACAGCCGTAGCCGAGACCGATGATCAACTGCGATCCGATCAGGACATGATCACGGCGCCGCCCGGTGATCGCCGCGATGATCGGAGCGGCTCCGAGCGCGCCGAGGATGGCGTTGAGAGCCAGCAGTGTGCCCGGGGTCCAGTCCGGCAGGTCGACCGAGCTCACCAGGAACACCGGCACGGCGATCACGAACGACAGCGAGAGCAGTGCCAAACCGATGTTGACACCGACGAAGCCGAGGAACGGCCGGTCGCGGAGGACGACGGACCAGCCAGCGGCCGGCGCGGCCACCAGCGTCTCCTCGTCCGGCGTCTCCTGGGGGCGAGGTCGCCGGCCGGGCACGGGGTCGAGCCAGGTCAGGATCGCTGCCAGGGTGAAGGATCCGGCGTTGACGGCCACGATCACCAGGTAACCGGTGCTGCCGCCGAGCGCCACGGCGAGGCTGGCCCCGAGCGCACCGACGGCCAGACCGGCGTTGCGCATCGCGTTGATCAACGCGAACCAGCGCTCCTGCGCCGACCGGTCGGCGACCTCGTGGACCAGGGCCGGATAGGCCACCCAGAACAGGGAGTTGCCCACCTGGACGACGATCGCCGCCAGCAGCACCTGCACGAACGAGTCGGCGAAGAGATAGCCGGCGAAGCCGACCGCCTGAGCCAGGTTGGAGATGATCACGGCCCGCTTCGGGCCGATCCGGTCGGTGATCATTCCCGCGGCCGGAGTGGCCGGCAGCCGTACCAGAGCGGCGATCGAGAGCGCCAGCCCGACCTGCTGCAGCCCCAGGGCGGTGGTCGCGGTGAAGAAGAGGACCGAGAACGGCAGGAACAATCCGCTTCCCAGCGCGTCGATGCCGAAGGCGGCCAACAGACGCCCATGACCCTGAGTCTTGGGGAGGCCGAGAAACCCTGCGCGCACGTGAATCAGTCCCTTTCGGAGTCGTTTCCGCACCAGCGACGAACCGGCCTACCCCGAAAGGGCAAGACTCATACTCCAGCGAATCCGTACCCGCGTGTCAAGACCCGTATCCACCGTTGGCGATGTCCTCGAACAGCGATGGACCGGAGGGCTCACCCTTGGGCGCCTGGTGCCGGGGTTAGGGCGTGTGGCAGAAGGTGGCGTAGGTGACATCGCGCTAGCCCGAGAGTTTCGTTGTTCCTCGTGTCCTCGTTCATGATCGTCTCCAAGGTGTAGTCCTGGGCGGCGGCTATGCCGCCAGGGAGTCTTCGGTCTCGGTCTGAGTGACCGGGCCGACTTCGTGATGGTCGTTCCTCGCGGCCCCGTGCCGTCGTAGGCCGTGCCAGATCAGCGCCACACCGATGACGGTGACGGCCACGTTGACAGCGATGGCGAGATGCATGCCGGTGAGAAATGCGGTCTGGCTGGCAGCGATTGCGGCGAGGATCGGCGTACCGATCGTGACACCGATCTGTTGCGTCAAGGTCGCGAGCCCGGTGCCGAGTCCCTGCTCGGAGTCCGACAGCCCGGAGGTGGCAGTCACCATGTACGCAACCAGCGCGGTGACGTGTCCGAAGAAGCCGACGAACAGCGACGGGAGCAAGATCACCAGCCCGATCCGGTCCGTTCCGAGCACGAGCAACGGAGCCGCGGCCAAGCTCTGCAGAAGAAGCCCGGCGACGAGGACCCGGCGAGCGCCGTACCGGCTGATGAACCGTCCTGCGATTACGCCTGCCACGACCGAGGCAAGGCCGGGGATGCCGAAGATCAGTCCCGTGCTGAGCGGATGGATGCGGAGCACGTCCTGCAGGTACAGGGTCAGCAGGAAGATCAACCCGCTCTCCATCATGAGCGCCAGCAGGCCGCCGAGGTTGCCCCACTTGACCGTTGCCCGCCGCAAGATCCGCACGGGAGCAAGTGGCGCCTTCGCACGGAGTTCGATCACCAGAAACAGACCCAGCAAGACCAGACCGGCGACGACCGCGGCCGGCATCCGGTTCGTGACGCCGAAGACGAACGCCAGCAGGCCCGCGGTAACCGATATCGCACCTGGGATGTCCAGCCGTGTCCCGGCCCTGCCTCGGTCCGCGGGCACGACGAACGGGGTGGCGATGAGGATGGCCACGGCGATCGGGA
Organism: uncultured Actinomycetota bacterium; assembly: GCA_963746025.1. Taxonomy (GTDB): domain Bacteria; phylum Actinomycetota; class Actinomycetes; order Propionibacteriales; family Propionibacteriaceae; genus Microlunatus. Next base: position 159,044 of record CAVUZU010000002.1, on the reverse strand, counting down.
CATTGAGCCAGAACGCCCAATGCCAGCTCAACACACCGACCAGCACACCGCCGACCAGCGCCCCGGCCGTAAACCCGCCAGACAGCAGCGCGCCGTTGAGCCCGAGCACCCGATCCCGCAGCGGACCCTCACCGAAGGTGGTGGTCAGCAGCGACAGCGCCGCGGGGATGGCGATCGCGGTGGCCAGACCCTGCATCGTCCGTGCCGTCAGCAGGAGCGCAGGACTGTCGGCGAAGCCACCGAGGATCGACGACCCGGCCAACAACGCGATCCCGATCAGGAACAGTCGACGCCGACCGGCCAGGTCCGCGATTCGGCCGAACAACAGCGTGAAACCCGCCGCCGGCAACGCATAGGCGGTCACCACCCAAGCCAGACTGGCATGGTCCAGACCAACCCCGGCACCGACCTGCGGCAGCGCCACGTTCAAGATCGAGAAGTCGACCGACAGCATGAACTGCGAACCAAGCAAGAGCAACAGGACCAGCCGCTGCCGGCCGGTCATCGTCGTCACGACACCGACACCTGACATTGTTCTCACCTCTCCGTTGAAACCCGGTTTTGACCCACCGACGAAACAGCCGGGCCGGATTCGACATCGGTGACACAACGCAGGGTGAGCTGCAACGACCAGGAGAACGGAACCCACCTGCGTACGTCGACGGTGTCGCAGTTGGCCGGATCCGCGCGAGAAAGGTTGCGCTCGGGTGAAACGATGGCGGCCGCCGCGGACATATCTGGGTAGACCATGATGTCGACCCGGAAGGACGAGGCGATGGCTGCTGAACTGGAAGAGGTGCTCTACCGGGCCAAGCCGTGTCGTGACTCCGACCTCGACACGCCCAAGATCAACAACGCCCTGGTTGCGCTCCGGCAGTCGATCAAGACCAGGCCTGCGCCGACGACCTCGACCCTGCGGCGATTCGCACCCGGCCGGAAGCGCCGGACCAGGCGCATCGCGGCGCTGGTCGCCGCGGCGATCGCGGTGCCGGCGATCGCACTGGCCACGCCGGCAGCGGCCGACTGGATCAGCCTGCATACCGGCACGTATGACGTTTCGGTGGGTGAGCCGCGGACGGCGGATCGGGAGATGTGGCGACACAACTCGCCGGAGGCCGCCGAGAAACTGCGTGCCTACGCCCGCGAGTACGGCCTGGCGCCCGGTTACAGCATCGAGCCGATGGTGCAGCGGTACGCGAATGACAACGCCGAGATGCTGGCCCTGGGCTTCCGTACCTCCGTGCTGTCCTGGTCGCTGTGCACCTGGACGCAGACCTGGGTCGACGCCGATCGCGTCGGCGATGCCGCGACCCGGCGGACCGCTGTCACCCAGATCCGCCGCAACGCCGACCTCGAGGAAGCTCTCGGCCTCTTCCCGGAAAGGGTCCCGGCGATTCGCGAGCTGGCCGTCGCCGCCGAGTCGGGTCGAGGATCCGAGGTCGCCGCGTGGGACGCCGAGGACTGCCAGCGGGTCCAGCGATGACCGAAGCCGAGTTCGACTACCTGTACGGCGCGGTCTCCCGGCCGCTGCTCGGCTACCTGCTCCGGCGCGGCGTCTCGGCCGAGGACGCGGCCGACCTGCTGGCCGAGGTGATGACGATCGCCTGGGCCCGTCGGGCCGACCTGCCGCCGCCGGCGGAGCGGGCGCCGTGGTTGTTCGGGGTCGCCCGGAACCTGCTCGCGGTCCACCATCGTGGTGGAGCACGGCGACAGCAACTCGTCGAGCGATTGGCCGAAACCCTGGCCGCGGTGCCGATCCAAGCTGTCCAGCTCCAACCGGACGCGAGCCGGCTGGATCTGCACCGTGCGTTGCGCCGGCTCCGGCCGATGGACGCCGAGATCGTCACGCTCGCCGCGTGGGAGGGCTTCACCTCGATCGAGATCGGCACCATGCTCGGACTGCCCGCCGAGACCGTACGCACCCGGATGCGGCGCGCCCGGGCCAAGCTCCGCGCCGAACTCGGTCTCGACCTCGAGGCCATCCCGATCGGGGTGAGCGTGACGCCAACCACGGACAGTAGATGTCAGTGAATGCTGGCTAGCGCCGGGCCGACGTCGCCGCGCACTTCCGGACGTTCCAGGAGCACTGCGACAGCGAAGCCGGCGAGGTGTCCCTCGCTCAGATCCTGATCGACGGATCCGACGCGGTGCTGTTCGGGACAGTTCGCAGCTGGTGATCCGGACCGACCGCCGGTTCACCATGGCGTTCGCCCTCCATCTGACCGTCGAGAACGGCCTGCTGAGCCGCCATCACAGGTTTGAGGACAGCCTCGGGGTCGCCGACGCGTTCACCGGGTAGCAACCGGTTCGACCAGCCGGGCTCGCAGGGCATCGATCGCATCACTGCCGAGCCCGCCGTGCCGAAGGTACGCCTCGGCGCCGCCGTACTCGGTCTCGAAGTGATCCAGCGCGGTGATCATCGTCGCCGGCCGGCTGCTCAGCTCCTCGGCCAGCTGGTCTCGTTCGGTCGGGTCCGCGACCGCCGCGAGCCACTCGGCGAAGAGGGCGCGCATCCGATCACTGACCGCCGCGTAGTCGGCGGCGATCGCCTCGGCCGACACCCCGGCCAGGCTGAGCGTGAGCGCGACGATCATGCCGGACCGGTCCTTGCCGGAATGGCAGTGCACCACGACGCCACCGGCTGGCGCGGTCGCGATCGCCTCGACCGCGGCGGCGTACAGGTCGGGATTGAGGTCCAGGCTGATGAGGTAGTTCTGGCCGAGGCCCAACGCCGGATCCCACGGATCGCCCGGCCGGGCCAGCGGCCGGTTGCAGTGCAGCGGTTCACCGGCGAACGGCGACGGGTCGTGCGCGCACTCCTCGGGCGACCGGACGTCGACGACCCGGCCGAGCCCGACCTCCCGGACGATCTTGATCCCGGCCGGGCTCAGTCGGGTCAGGTTGTCGGATCTGATCAAGGCGCCGGTGCTGAGCTGCCGTCCGTCGACGGTCGGCAGTCCACCAAGATCGCGAACGTTGAGGCAGTCGGGCCAGTCCAAGCTCGTCGGTGTGGTCACAGCTCAGCTGATCATGGTCGGGTCCCGCTGTCCACCGGGTGCAGCGCCGGGTCCGGCGTGCGGCGCCAGATCAGCAGCGCCGCTGCCGCGGCGATGACCATGATCACGGCGCCGACCCAGGCTGCGGTGTGCATCCCGGTGAGGAACGCCGCCCGGGCCGCGTCGGCGAACGCCGCGCCATCGGGCTGGCCGTGCGCGACGTCCAGCGCTGCACCGAGGGTGCCGAGCGCCGAGTCGGCGACACCGGCGGGCGCGACCAGCGCATCGCGGAACGCCGCAGCGCCGGCGGCACCCAGCAGCGCCACCCCGAACGCGATGCCGAGTTCGGAGCTGGTCTCCGACACCGACGACGCCGCGCCGGCCCGTTCCGGTGGCGCGGACCCGACGATCAGATCGGTGCTCACCGCAACGATCGCGCTGGCCATCGCCATCACCAGGGCCGCTCCGGCGACCACGGCACCGATCCCGGTGCCGGCGGTCGCGAGCACGATGCAGCCGGCGGCGGACACGGCCATCACCCCGGCCAGCACCAGCTCCGGCCGGACCCGGCCGCGCAGCCTCGGCACCAGGGTCGAGGTGACGACGCCCGCCGCGACGCCCGGCAGCGTCCACAGCCCGGCCACGGCCGGCGACAGTCCGGCGACCAGCTGCAGGTGCTGGGTGACGAACAGGTAGGTGCCGGCCCACGCGGCGTTCACGCAGAGCTGCGCCAGCAGGGCCAGGTTGAACCGGGCCGATCCGAACAGGGTCAGGTCGATCAGCGGATGGGCGAGGGTGCGCTGGCGGTACAGGAACACCGCGCCCACCGCCAGCCCGGCGAGGGCCGCGAGCACGGCCACCAGGTCGGGCCCGTCGACGGCGATCCGCTTCAGCCCGTACACGATGCCGAGCACGGCCAGCAGCGACATCGCGGTGCTCGGCAGGTCCAGCGGTCCGGGTTCGGGGTCGCGGGACTCCGGCAGCAGGATCGGCCCCAAGATCAAGAGCAGCGCCATGGCCGGCACGCCGAGCAGGAACACGGCACCCCACCAGAAGTGCTCCAGCAGCGCCCCGCCGACCAACGGTCCGATCGCCCCGCCGCTGGTGAACACCGCGACCCACACCCCGAACGCGATGCCCCGCTCCCGCTCGTCCTCGAACAGGCTTCGGATCAGCGCCAACGTGGAGGGCAGCAGGCTGGCGCCGACCAGCCCGAGCAACGCCCGGGCGAAGATCAACATCGCCGGGCTGGTCGAGAACGCGGCCAGCACCGACGCCGCGGCGAACGCGGCCGCACCGATCAGCAGCAGCCTGCGCCGGCCGATCCGGTCGCCGAGGGTGCCCATCGTGATCAGCGAACCGGCCACCAGGAATCCGTAGACGTCGACGATCCAGAGCAGTTCCACCGCGCTCGGCCGCAGGCTGGCGCTGAGCTCGGGGACCGCGAAGTGCAGCACGAACATGTCCATCGACACCAGCAACGTCGGCAGCATGAGCACCGCGAGGCCCAGCCGGGGACGGGTTCTCATGGCTTCGGTACGCGTAGGAACGAGTGGAGGTCGTGCCGCTGATCGGTCATAGCAGTCAGACCGACGGCGCGCGCCGAACTCATCGCCCCGCCCGGCCCGTACGCCCTCAACATCGGGAATGGTGATCAGAACGATCGCCAATCATCGCTTTTCAGAATGGGCCGGCGCACCTAGCGTCGTCGGCATGACAGAGCCGACTCCGGAGCCACTCTCCAGCCCCCGCGGTACCCCGCTGACGGACCTCAGCTGGCAGGACGTGCGGACCCGGGTCGCCGAGGCGGGCGATTACCTGCTGGCCACGACCGACCCGGACGGGCGGCCGCACGTGGTGCCGGTGCTGGCGGTCTGGCTCGACGCGACGGTGTGTTTCGTCTCCTTCCGGCAGTCCCGCAAGGCCCGCAACCTGGCCCAGAACCAGGGCTGCACGGTCACCGTGCCCGGACCCGAGGTCGACCTGGTCCTCGAAGGCACCGCCCAGCCGGTCCGCGGCGACGCCCGACTGCAGCAGGTCGCCGACCTGTTTCCGGTCAAGTACCCGTGGTGGCATCCGGTCGTCCGAGCCGGCGAGTTCTACGATCCGGCCGACACCGAACCGCGCCAGGTCTACGCGCTCGAGCCGGCGCAGGTCTTCGCCTTCGGCAAGGAGCACGGCTTCAGCGGGACCCGCTGGCGCTTCTAGTTGTACGCACCCGCGGCGATGTCCTCGGACGTCGGAGGCCAGCCCGGAGGCGATCAGGAACGGCCGGTCGGTGGCCTCAAGGGCGTCGAGCATCGCCTGAATGGCGGGCCGCAGCATCGTCGACCTGACCCTGCCCCGCACCGTGATATCGACTACAGTGGAATCCGATATCAAGAGGAGGGCGTCATGACCCGGACCGTGATCGATGTGGATGACAAACTGCTCAACGAGGCCGCCGAGATCTTCGGCACGACGACGAAAGTCGCCACGGTGAACGCCGCTCTGGCCGACGCGATCAAACGGCGTAAGCGGCAGGAGTTCTTCGACTGGCTGGAGTCGGGCGGATTGCCGGACCTGACTGGACCGATTGAGCAATCAAAGGATGCGGCCGGGGCAGCGTGAGGTGTCCGCGCGATACCTCATCGATAAGTCCGCATTTGCCCGCTTCGCCAAGCCACCGGTCCGTGAGGTCCTAAAACCGCTCCAGAGCGCAGGATTACTTGCCATCTGCGGTGCCATTGAGGTCGAGATCATGTACTCGGCGAGGTCCGGCGCCGACGCCGAGCGGATACGCGACGGGCTCGCCGGCCTCGATTGGCTGCCCACACCTGACGAGGTCTGGCACCGTGTCCTGGAGGTTCAAACCGCGTTGATCGGCGTCGGCACCTGGCGAGCGGTATCGCTGCCGGATCTGGTCATCGCTGCGACCGCCGAACGGCATCGGGTCACGGTTCTGCACTACGACGGCGACTACGACTTGATCGCCGCCGTCACCGGACAATCGACCCAGTGGATCGTGCCGGCCGGGACAGCCGACTAGGCGCCGGCCTCGCTTCGTCAACCGGCGTTGATCACCAGGACGAGGTCGCCGCCTTCGGCCTGCTGGACGCGGCCGATCGCGAGGCGCTGCACGGTGCCGGCGACGGCGGCGGTGATCGAGGCTTCCATCTTCATCGCCTCGATCGTCGCCACGGTCGCGCCGGCTTCGACCTGATCACCCTCGTTGACGGTGACGCTGACGACGCCGGCGAACGGCGCGGCGACGTGGCCCGGGTTGCTCGAGTCGGCCCGTTCGGCGGCCTTGACGTCGACCTTGATCGAATTGTCCCGGACCCGGATCGGCCGGAGCTGACCGTTCAGCGTGCACATCACGGTCCGCATGCCGCGCTCGTCGGCGTCGCCGATCGCCTCCAGGCCCAAGATCAAACTGACGCCCTTGCCCAGCCGGGCCACGTGCTCCTCGCCGGATCGCAACCCGTACAGGTAATCCAGGGTGTCCAGCCGACCGACGTGCCCGTAGGTTTCGCGGGCCGTTTCGAACTCCTTGGTCGGGCCCGGGAAGAGCAACCGGTTGAGCGTCATCTGGCGATCCCGGCCGGGCTTGTCCAGCGCCGCCGAGTCCTCCTCGTTCAACTCCTCGTGCGCCGGCGGCACCTTCCGTCCCTGCAGTGCCTTGGTCCGGAACGGCTCCGGCCAGCCGCCGGGCGGGTCGCCCAGCTCGCCGTTCAGGAAGCCGATCACCGAGTCCGGGATGTCGTAGTTGGCCGGATTCTCGGCGAAGTCGGCCGGATCGGCGCCGACCGCGACCAGGTGCAGCGCCAGCTCACCGACCACCTTCGACGACGGTGTGACCTTGGTCGGCCGGCCCAAGATCTTGTTGGCGGCGGTGTACATCGCCTCGATCTGCTCGAACTTGTCGCCGAGGCCCAGCGCGATCGCCTGCTGCCGCAGGTTGGACAGCTGACCACCGGGGATTTCATGATCATAAACGCGGCCGGTCGGGCTGGGCAGGCCGGACTCGAACGGCAGATAGACCTTGCGCACCGCCTCCCAGTACGGCTCCAGGTCCATCACCGCGCGCAGGTTGAGGTTGGTCGCCCGGTCGGTGTTGGCCAGCGCGGCGACCAGGGCCGAGGCCGGCGGCTGGCTGGTGGTCGACGACATCGGCGCGCTGGCCACGTCGACCGCGTCCACCCCCGCGTCGACCGCGGCCAGCAGGGTGCCGATCTGGCCGCCGGCGGTGTCGTGGGTGTGCAGGTGCACCGGCAGGTCGAACCGGTCCCGCAGCGCCGCCACCAGGGTGCGGGCGGCGGGCGGCCGGAGCAGCCCGGCCATGTCCTTGATCGCCAGGATGTGCGCCCCGGCCTCGACCATCCGCTCGGCCAGCCGGAGGTAGTAGTCGAGCGTGTAGAGGTCCTCGGCCGGGTCGGTCAGGTCACCGCTGTAGCAGAGCGCCACCTCGGCCACGGTCGTCCCGGTCTCCCGAACGGCCTCGATCGCCGGCCGCATCTGCTCGACATCGTTCAGCGCGTCGAAGATCCGGAAGATGTCGATCCCGACCTCGGCCGCCTCGGCCACGAAGGCGCTGGTCACCTTCGTCGGGTACGGCGTGTAGCCGACCGTGTTCCGGCCGCGGAGCAGCATCTGCAGGCAGAGCCCGGGCATGTTGTACCGCAGCGCCGCCAGCCGCTCCCACGGATCCTCGTTGAGGAACCGCAGCGCGGCGTCGTAGGTGGCGCCACCCCAGCACTCGACCGAGAACAGTTCCGGCGTCATCCGGCCCACGTACGGCGCGATCCGGAGCAGGTCCTTGGTCCGCACCCGGGTCGCCAACAGCGACTGGTGCGCATCCCGGAACGTCGTGTCGGTGACCTCGACGCTGGTCCGAGCCCGCAGGTCGGCGGCGAAACCCTCCGGCCCGAGCTCGAGCAGCCGCTGCCGGGAGCCGTGCGGCGACGGCTGGGACAGGTCGATGCCGGCCGGGCGCTTCTCCCCCGGATCGAGCAGCGTCGGCGGCTCACCGTTGGGCTGGTTGACCGTCACCTCGGCCAGCCAGCGGAGCAGCCGGGTGCCGCGGTCGCCCGGCGCATGGGTGGTCAGCAGCTCCGGCCGTTGCTCGATGAAGAACGTGTTGACGTCCCCGGCCAGGAAGTCGTGATCTTCCAGCACCGCTTGCAGGAAAGGGATGTTGGTGCTGACGCCGCGGATCCGGAACTCGGCCAGCGCGCGCCGGGCCCTGGCCACGGCGGCCGTGAAGGTACGACCACGGCAGGTGAGCTTGACCAGCATCGAGTCGAAGTGGGCGCTGATCTCGGCGCCGGTGGCGGCGGTGCCGCCGTCCAGCCGGACCCCTGCGCCGCCGGCCGAGCGGTAAGCGGTGATCGTGCCGGTGTCCGGGCGGAACCCGTTCGACGGATCCTCGGTGGTGATCCGGCACTGCAGCGCGGCGCCGTTGATCCGGACCACGTCCTGGCTCAGCCCAAGATCAGAAAGGGTCTCGCCGGACGCGATCCGCAGCTGCGCCTGCACCAGATCGACGTCGGTGATCTCCTCGGTCACCGTGTGCTCGACCTGGATCCGCGGGTTCATCTCGATGAAGACGTGCTGGCCGGCCCGTTCGCCCTCGGTCTCGACCAGGAACTCGACCGTGCCGGCACAGGAGTAGTTGAGCGACCGGGCGAACTTGACCGCATCGGCGCACAGTGCCGCCCGCAACTCGTCGCTGATGTTGGGCGCCGGGGCGATCTCGACGACCTTCTGGTGCCGGCGCTGGATCGAGCAGTCCCGCTCGAACAGGTGCATCGTCTCGCCGGTGTTGTCGGCCAGCACCTGCACCTCGATGTGCCGCGGCCGGCCGACCGCCTGCTCGATGAAGACGGTCGGGTCGCCGAAGGCGCCCGCCGCCTCCCGCATCGCCGCGGCCAGGGCCTCGGGCAGCGCCTCCGGCGTGTCGACCCGGCGCATGCCGCGGCCACCACCACCGGCGACCGCCTTGACGAACACCGGGAAGCCGATCTCGTTCGCCCCGGCCAGCAGGGTCTCCGGATCGTCCGACGGCGGCGTGGACCGCAGCGTCGGGATGCCCGCCGCCTTGGCCGCGGCCAGGGCCCGGACCTTGTTGCCGGCCAGCTCCAGCACGTCGGCCGGCGGGCCGATGAAGGTGATCCCGGCCTCGGCGCAGGCCCTGGCCAGGTCCGGGTTCTCGCTGAGGAAGCCGTAGCCGGGATAGATCGCGTCGGCGCCGCACTGCTTCGCGGCCCGGACGATCTCGGCCACGTCCAGATAGGCCCGGACCGGGTGCCCCTTCTCCCCGATCAGGTACGCCTCGTCCGCCTTGATCCGGTGCACGGCGTTGCGATCCTCATACGGGTAGACGGCGACCGTGGCCGCCCCCAACTCGTACGCGGCACGGAAGGCTCGGACGGCGATTTCGCCCCGATTGGCGACCAAGACCTTGGCGAACATGCACGTGAATCTATCTGCCGCGGCTCGAAGATTCTTCCGCGGGGATGTCGATCTCAGGCCTGCCCCTTCGTCGGTGGGGCAAACCGGATCTGCGGTAAGGAGCGAATCATGACCTACGTCGAAACCCCGCCGGAGGCCGGCGCGGCTCCCGCCAAGGTGGCCCGGGCCGGCCTCGTGCTGGGGCTGGCCTGTGCCGCCCAGGCCGTGATCAGCCTCGACATGGCCATCGTCAACGTCGCGGTGCCGTCGATCCAGCTCGAGTTCGGGGTGGGCCCCGGGGTCGTGCAGTGGGTCATCGTCGCCTACGGTCTGCTGCTCGGCGGCTTCCTGCTCTTCGGTGGCCGGCTGGTCGACAGACTGGGCCGGCGCCGGGTCTTCGTCACCGGCCTCGTCGCCTTCACGGCCGCCTCGCTGGTGGCCGGTCTCGCCCAGCAGGTAGGGGTCCTGATCGCGGCCCGGGCGGTGCAGGGCTTCGGCGCCGCGCTGATTGCGCCGGCGGCCCTGTCGCTGCTCGCGGTCAACTTCGCCGAGGGCCGAGAGCGCAACCGGGCGTTCGGCTACTTCGGTGCCGTCGGTGGCATCGCCGCATCGGTCGGCGTGGTGGCCAGTGGCCTGCTCACCGCAGGTCCCGGCTGGCGCTGGGCCTTCCTGATCAACCTCCCCGCCGGAGTGCTGATGATCGCCCTCAGCCTCGCCTTCCTGCCGGCCGACCGGCCCGAGCAGCGGACCGCTCGGCTCGATGTGGCCGGTGCGACCACGGTGACCGGTGGGCTGCTGTTGTTCGGCTACGCCTTGCACCACGGGTCGACCCACGGCTGGCTCTCGGTCTCGACTCTGGCGCTGTTCGCGGCCGCGGCCGGGCTGCTGCTGGCCTTCGTCCGGATCGAGGCCCGGTCGCCGGCGCCGCTGGTGCCGCTGTCGACCTGGCGTAACCGTGGCCTCGTCACGGCCAACCTCACCGGGTTCCTCGCGACCTGCGGCTTCTCGGCGTTCATCTTCATCGGGTCGCTGCTGATGCAGCAGGTGCTCGGCTACACCCCGCTGGAGACCGGCCTCGCCTGGCTCGCTACGACCGCAACGATCCTGCCGGTGGCGATGGCCGGCGGCAGGCTCGCGACGCTGGTCGGAGTCCGCACGCTGTTGCTGGTCGGACTGGTGCTGTTCGCCGCGGGGGCGCTGTGGCTGACCCGAGTGCCGGCCGAGGGCAGCTTCGTGATCGACCTGCTGCCGGCCTTCCTGGCGGCCGGGATCGGGTTCGGGCTGTGCGAGCCCGCGCTGCAGATCAGTGCCCTGTCCGGGGTGGCCGAGGAGGACACGGGGCTGGCGTCCGGCCTGATCGAGACGATGCGCGAGGTCGGCGGGGCCGCCGGCGTCGCCGCGGTGGCTACGGTGCTGGTCGCCGGCTCCGGCCTGGCCGGCTTTCAGCTGGCCTTCGCCGTCATCGGTGGGCTGATCATTCTGGCCGTGATCACCGCGCTGGTCGGGTTCGCTCGCCGGATCCGTTGACTCTCGTCAGGCCGTGCCGCCCGCCGGGGTGTGCCGGAGGAAGGTGAGCACGGCCGCGACCCGCCGGTGCAACGAGTTCTCGACCCCGAGCGCCAGCTTGGAGAAGACCGCGTTCACGTGCTTCTCCACGGTCGATTCGGCCAGCATCAGCGACTCGGCGATCGCCCGGTTGCTCTTGCCCTGTGCCATCTGGCCCAGCACGTCGAGCTCTCGCGCGGTCAGCGAGGCCAGCGGTGACTCGGCCGTCTTGGTGTGACTGCGGACCAGCACCTCGACGATCCGCGGATCGATCACCGACCGTCCGGCCACCACTTCGGCCAGCGCCCGGAGCAGTTCGTCGACATCGCCGACCCGCTCCTTCAGCAGGTACGCCAGCCCCTCGGTGCCATGCCGGAACAGCGTGAACGCGTACTGCTCCCCGGCGTGCTGGGACAGCACGACCACACCGACGGACGGGAACCGGGTCCGGATCTCGTGCGCCGCCGCGAGGCCCTCGGTGTGATGCCCGGGCGGCATCCGGATGTCGGTGATCACCGCGTCCGGCCGCAACCGTTCGACCGCATCGAGCAACTCGACGGCGGTGCCGACCGCCGCCAGCACGACGACGCCGGAGTCCTCGAGAATCCGCCGGGTGCCCTCGCGGACGAGATAGTGGTCCTCCGCGATCACCACCCTCATGGTCGTCTCCGCCCCATCGCCGGCTGCTGCCAGCCCATTCGGCTCACGCCCTCATTGTCGAGCATCCGGGTCGGGCCAGGAAGGTTGCCGACCGGGTGGTCGGGTGGCGGCCAGCCTCCAGTGGCCCGGCGGCCGACCTGATCAGCGGACCAGGATCGTGTCGCGGATCGTACGGGCGACGAACTCCCGATAGGCGTCCCGTGACCTGCCGTCGATCAGCACGAACCGCACGTAGGCCTCGGCACTGGTGATCACGCAGGCGGCCTCGACGAGGTCGTCGAAGGGTACGTCGGTGCGCAGCCAGCCGCGGTCGCCGATGATCCGTAGCAACCGCTCGACCTGCGTCCTGATCGTTGCGATCTGCTCGCCCAGCAGGTCGGTGGCGTCGCGGTCTCCTTGGGCCGCGCCCAGGGCGGCGGTCCAGACGCCGGCCACCGGTTCGTTGATCGCGAGGATCGTTTCGCCGACCACCGCGGCGAACCCGGCGGGATCGCCGGCCGCGAGCATGGCCCGGCCCGGCTCGGTGTCGCGGATGTCGAGCCGGCCTTCGACGCCGAACGACCTGACCTCGACCGCCGCCCACAGCAACGCCGCCTTCGGGCCGTGTTTCTGCACCGTCTCGATCGAGACGCCGGCCCGCTTCGCGATCTGCGCGAAGGTGGCGCCGTGGTAGCCGTTGGCGCCGAACACCTCGGCGGCTGCCTCGATCACGCGCTGCCTGGTGTCGGCCGCCTGTCGCTGCCGCAACTCGGATCGATAACCACGGGTTCCGTTGTCGGCCTCAACCATATTGACTACGGTCATGTACAGATGAATACTGTTCCATGGGAGCCAATAATATCCCACTCACGTTGGGGGACGTCCGATGCCGTCGATCTTGATCGCCACCGTGCCCATCTACGGGCATGTCACACCGCTGCTCGCCGTCGCGCGGCACTTCGTCGAGCGCGGGGACCGGGTCCGGTTCCTGACCGGTGCCAGGTTCGCCGATGTGGTCGAGGCGACCGGCGCCGAGCACTGCCGGCTACCGGCCGAGGCCGACTTCGACGACCGGCAGGACTGGAACGAGGTCTTCCCGGAACGCGGCCGGCTCCGCGGCGCGAAGGCGGTCGCCCATGACATCGAGAACATCTTCATCCGCCCCGCCCGGCCGCAGCACGACGCGATCCTGACCCTGCTCACCGCCGAGCCGGCCGACGTCGTCCTGACCGACCCGGCCTTTGCAGGCGGCGCGTTCCTGGTCGGTCATCCGCGGGCGGAGCGTCCCCCGATCGTGATGTGCGGTGTCCTGCCGCTGATGATCTCGAGCCGCGACACCGCCCCATACGGACTCGGGCTCACCCCGCTCCGCGGCCCGCTCGGCCAGCTCCGCAACGCTGCCCTGACCATGATCACCAACAAGCTCGTGCTGCCCGAGGTCGAACGGATCGCCGGCCTGGCTTTCGACCAGCTGCACGGCCGCCCAATCCCGTTCGGGGTGCTCGACTGGCCCCGACAGGCCGACGCGATCGTGCAATTCACCGTGCCCGAGTTCGAATATCCGCGGTCCGATGCGCCGGCGACCCTGCACTTCGCCGGGCCGATCTCGGCCTCCGGTTCGGCTGCGCCGCTGCCGCCGTGGTGGTCCGACCTGGACGGCTCGGGACCCGTCGTCCATCTCACCCAAGGGACCATGGCCAACCTCGACTTCGGCCAACTCATCGGGCCGACCCTGGAAGGTCTGGCCGATGAGGACGTCATGATCGCCGTCGCGACCGGGGGCCGCCCGGTCGACTCCCTGCCGCCGCTGCCGGCGAACGCCCGGGCCGCCGAGTTCCTGCCGTACGACGAGCTGCTGCCGAAGACCGCGGTCTATGTCACCAACGGCGGCTACGGCGGCGTGCAGTATGCACTGCGGTACGGCGTGCCGATCGTGGCCGCCGCGGGCAGTCACGAGGACAAGCCCGAGGTGCTGGCCCGGATCGCCTGGTCCGGCGCGGGGCGACGGATCGGGACGGAGATTCCGAAGCCGGCGGCCCTCCGGCACGCCGTCCGCACCGTGCTGGATGATCATCGTTACCGGCAGTCCGCGGAGCGGATCGCAGCACGAATGGCGACGACCCGCGGCGTCCACCGGCTCGCCGAGATCGTCGACGGGCTGATCACCGACCGGAGATCACGGGCTCAGCGGGCCGCGCGATGACGGCTCGGCCGGCGACCGCACCCGCCGGGTCCGAGCTGGTGGCCTCTCGAACGCGCATCCTGCAGGGCCGGGACGCGGAGCGGCGCCAGATCGAGCGGGCGCTGCATGACGGTGTGCAGCAGGGAATCGTTGCTCTGGTGGCAAAACTCGGACTGGTCCGCTCGATGCTTGATCGCGATCCGAGCCGGACCCAGAAGTTGATCGAGGAGTTGCAGGTCGAGGCACTGCACATCATCGACGATCTTCGTGACCTGGCGTACGGCATCTATCCATCGGTGTTGGGCGACGCCGGGCTGGTGGCCGCGGTCGAGTTCAACGCCCGCCGGATGCCGATCCCGGTCACGGTGACCGCGTCGACCGGTCTGCGCGAAACCCGGTTCGCCGTCGAGGTGGCGGAGTCGGCCTTCTATGTCGTCGCCGAAGCCCTGACCAACGTGCTCAAGCATGCCCGGGCGACTCGGGTGATGATCAACTTGGCGCCGGCGAGCAGCACGCTGGAGATCGAGGTCCAGGACAACGGAGTCGGCCTCCCGGCATCTGTTCGCGCCGGCCGTGGCCTGACGGCACTCCGTGACCGAGTCGAAACGATCGGCGGGATGATCAAGGTCGGAAACGTGGCCGGCGGCGGTGCCCTGATCCGGGCCCGGATCCCGTTGCGAACGTCGGTCTGAGCAGTCGCCGCACGTTGCGGGCCCACGACCACCGGTCACCGACCCGGCTGCCAGACCGGGTGGCGGACAACCTCCAGAGGGATCGGCGGGCAGCAGGGTTCCGCTGGGCCTCGCGGACCGAAAGGCTCGATCATTGCACCGGCCGTCGACACCACGGGCGGCCAACCAGGTTACAGAAGGGGACTGCTCACGTGCGCGTACCACCGGAATGTCCGGCAACTCCACCCCGGCCACGGTCCGGCCTGCTGGCCGCGGCACGGCTCCTGGCCGCGGCATCGTTGATCATCGGCATCAGCTCGATGACGACGACGCCCGCCGCGGCCGCCGCCACCACCGACGTCGACACCGGGGCCGAACTGGTAGCCGCCTTCCAGGCAGCGGCCGAGGACGAGAGGAACGTCGTCCGGCTGACCGCTGGCATCACCATCGATTCCGCCGGCCCGGCGATCCAGGTCCCCGATGGACGCAGTGTGACCCTCGATCTCCATGGTCAAAGGTTGACCGTTGCCGGCGCCGAAGGCCGGGCCGGAATCGGCGTACCCGAGACAGCCGAGCTGGTCATCCAGGATTCCGACGGCAACGGCTCTGTTGTGGCGTCCGGCGGCGAGTACAGCGCCGGAATCGGCGGCTGGGCCGACAGCCCGACCGGCGGGAACGCGGCCACCGGCGGGACAGTCATCATTAACGGCGGCACCGTGAATGTAGGCGGGGGCGTCGGTGGCGCGGGCATCGGCGGCGGGATGGCTGGCCATGGCGGCACGATCACCATCAACGGCGGGACGGTGCTGTCATCCGCAGGCGACGGCGCAGCGATCGGCGACGGCGCGTCCGCCGACGAGGGGGGCTCCGTCACCATCAACGGCGGCACCATCACGGCGGGTACGAGGGATGACGGTAATGGCGCCGCCATCGGCGGCGGCTACGGTCGCGGAGCCGGCACCGTCACGATCAACGGCGGCACCGTTGAAGCAACCTCTCGGGGGTTTGGGGCCGGGATCGGCGGTGGCACTGCTGCTTTCATCGGCGAAGAAGCCGCGGACGGCACGATCACGATCAACGGCGGGACGGTCCGAGCGGCGAGCACCTACGCGGCGGGGATCGGCGGCGGCGCCGGCGGCCGGGGCGGAACCATCAGGATCAAGGACGGCACGGTCAGCGCATCCGGCGGCCTGCACGCTGCCGGGATCGGCGCCGGAAACACCGGGGATGCGGGCAAGATCGCGATCGACGGCGGAACTGTCACGACCGTTGGCGGCGGGCACGGCGCGGGCATCGGCGCCGGCGAAGGCGGCGACGGCGGCGAAGTCACGATCGGCGAGGCGGCTGTGGTGTCCGCGGCGTCGGAGGACGGCTCTGCTGTCGGTGGCCAGATCGGCCGGTTCCAGGCCCAGGTGAAGTTCGGCACGCTGCAGAACGCGGGAACGTTGAACCTCCCGTTCGGGGTGCTCAACCTCCCCGAGACGGCAGCGCTGATCAACCCCGGGGTGATCACCGGACCCGGCTCGATCACCGGCGCCGGCACCATCGAGAACACCGGCGCGATCCGCAATACCGTCAAGATCGCGGACACGATCGTGGTGCTGCGCAACAACTACCTGCTGACGTTCGACCCACGGGGCGGCACCGGTGACGTTCCGGAAGCCTTCCGCGTCTACGCCATCACGCTGGAAGCCGCCGGATACAAGCTGCCCACCGAGACCCCGACCAGGGCCGATCACACCTTCGTCGGCTGGTACCCCGCGACCGACAGGTCCGGCGCGAAGTTGTCCGCCTCGGCCACGTTGGGCCAGGTCAACGGGCCGGCCAACGCCCCGTATTACGCTGCCTGGGAATCCAACGCGCCGACCCTGACCGGACCCGAGACCGCCACGTTCACCGTCGGCCAGGACGGCACCTACACCCCCACCGTGACCGGCAAACCCGACCCCACCGTGACCGCGACCGGACTACCGGACGGTCTCAAGATCGACCAGGAATCCGGCGTGATCACCGGCGTACCGGCGGCGGGCACAGAAGGATCCCATCAGGTGATCTTGACCGCCACCAACGGGATCGAGCCCGACGCCACGCTCACCCTCTCCCTGGAGATCAAACCGGAACCGATCACCTCCTTCGACCTCAAGGCCTCGCCAGCCGAAGCACGGGTGGGTGATCAACTCACGGTCACCGGTTCTGGCCTCCCCGAAGGCACCAAGGTCGCGCTCCAACTGGCCTCCGACGCCGTCGACCTCGGCACCGCAACCGCCAACGCCGACGGCACTTTCGAGTTCACCGCTACTGTCCCGCCCGGAGTCGAGCCGGGTGATCACCAGGTCGTTGCGGTGGTCACGATCGACGGTAGAGCGGTCACCGAGAAGGCACCGCTACGGATCCTCGCGGCGGCGGAACCCACGCCCGATGACGATGCCGATCCGGACGGATCCGCCGACGACGACAGTACCGATGATCACGACGCTACGGCTGATCATGACGCCGACGACGGCTCCCTGCCGAACACCGGCACGGATCTGCCGCTCGGGCTGCTGATCGGCGCCGGGATCCTCCTGCTCGCCGGAAGCTGCACCGCCCTGATCGGCGGGCTCGGCCGCAACCGGACCCGATAACTCACCGACCCGGCTGCCCGCATCCGGACTGGAGGACAACCTCCATCGAGGGTGTGGGCAGCCGGGTTCTGTCCGCCGTCGCGCGCTGACAGGCTCATGATCGACAGACAGAACAGGCCCAGCCGGGTGCGATGAACCTGCGCTGCCGGATCGACGGCGAATGGCCGGGCGGCGATGAGCTCACCCAGACCCTCGAACTCGTCATCGTCAACCACGGCGAACCAGCGTGTGCCGCGGTCCGACGCTGCGCCCACGCAGATCGCGATGGGCCGCACAGCCAGCGGCCGCCAGACCTGTTGACCGCCACCAACCCGAAGGAGACTGTGATGAGCTCACGGAACCCACCACGCCCAAACACCGCCGGATCGACGAGCCTGCGGCAACATCTTCGCCGGGCCGGCGTCGTCGGAGCCGTGACCATCGGCTTACTGGCCGGCCTGGGTTCACTCGCCGGCGCCACGCCCGGACCGCAGCCGGTCCACGGCTGCGTCTCGTCCGGCTCGATTCTGGGACTCGGTAAGGGTGTCGTCCGGATTGTCGAGGATCCGGAGCGATGCCGTTCGAACGAGGGCCCGGTCAGCTGGAACCGGACCGGACCGGCCGGTCCGCGTGGTGCGGCCGGCCCCGCGGGAGCACCTGGACCGGCGGGTGCTCAGGGTCCGGTCGGCTCACAGGGCGAGAAGGGTGAGCGTGGTGCCACCGGTCCCGCCGGAGTTTCGTCCGCGTCATTTGTTACTGGGAGCGCGATCTTCAGCACGGCCAGCAGCGGCGCGTTCGAAAGGGTTGTGACCAAGGACCTGCCGGCCGGCAGCTGGACCATCGTGGCGACCGTCAACGCGGTCAGCGAACAGGCCGGCACCGCTCCCCAGCTGACCGGAATGTCCTGTGAAATCCGCAACCTGGCCAACGAATACCTGGGGGGCGCAGCCGACCGCCGCCAGGCACCACCACACGGCTTCGTCAAGACCTCTCTGTCGATCAACGCCGGGATCCACCTGCAGACCGACACCATCCACGCGGTGAACCTCGTGTGCGCGCCCGAGAAGGACGGTTCGTCGATCCTGCCCCAGCGGCTCGACGCCCAGGTCATGATCCTCCAGGTCGGCGGCTTCCGCTGAGCTCAGTCCGGTGCGGCTGCGGCCCGCCGGGTCCCGATCCCGGTGGCGGTCAGCTCGTCGGCCGACCTGCGAGACACCCGATTCTCCACTGAGGTTGAGGAATCGGCGTACTTCTTCGTCACTGAGTCGCTGGCCAATGTGATCAAGCATGCGCAGGCGACGCGAGTCGCGGTCCGGCTGGAGGCATCCGATGGGGCGATCACCGTAGCCGACGTGACCACCGGCGGAGCGATCGTCCAGGCACGGATCCCTGCCGACGTGCCCGGATCGTGAGCATGGCTGCAGAACGGCCTGGCCCGGTCATCGGCGGCCCGCTTCCACCGGGTCGGCGGGTCGGTCGGTCTCGGTAATCACGACCCGCAGGTCAGAGCCGTCCCGGGTGGGGAGTTTCGCCTGTACGACCGTCCCCGGGCCGGCACCGCGACCCACTTGGACGGAGCCGCCGACGGCCGCGATCCGATCGCGCAGCGATGTCAGGCCCGAGCCCGACCGGACCGCTGACGGCAGCCCGATCCCGTTGTCGCGGACCTCGATCTGCAGCGATCCGTTCGACGCCGCCAGGTTGATCGCCACCTGGGTCGCCCCGGCGTGCTTGATCACATTCGTCAGTGACTCCGCAACGAAGTAGAACGCCGACTCCTCCACCTCCACCGCGAACCGGGCGGACCGCAGCCGGTCCGGGATCGAGACCGCGACCGGGAGCGGCATCCGCCGCGCGCTGGACTCGACCGCCGCAACCAGTCCCTCGTCGGTCAGCACCGACGGATGGATGCCGTGCGCCAGCTCACGCAACTCGTCGACGATCCGGATCGCCTCACCGCGCAGCTCGTCGATCAACTGCAACGACCGGCCGGGATCGCGGCTCAGGACGGACCGGGCCAGACCGAGCTTCGCGACCAGAGCGACCAGTTCCTGCTGCACCCCGTCGTGCAGATCCTGCTCGATCCGTCGTCGTTCGGCGTCCTGTGCCTGGACGATCCGCGCCCGGGACGCCTCCAGCTCGGCGGCCTGGTTTGCGTTACGCAGCGCCAGTGCGGCCTGTCGGGCCAGCGTCTCGATGACTTCAAGATCACGCGGAGCGAAGGCACCGTCGAGCTTCGGACCACAGCTGATCATGCCCAGCTCCGAGCCACCGAGTTGGATCGGCCGTTCCGCCGAGGGATCCCCGGAAACCGGTCCGGAGACGGCCACATGATCATCGAGCCGAATTCGAGTCCACTCCAGGCCCAGTCCGTCGCGGAGTCCACCGGCGAGATCGTTCGCCAGCTCGTGCGGCCGAAAGGCGTGCTCCATCGTGCCGCCCAACCGTACCAACAGTTCGTAGCCGCTGAGCCGCTGACCCAGGATCTGCCGCTCGGCGAGCCGGTTGACCCAGCGGCGGACCGGTTCGAGGACGACCGTCGCCGTCACGGTGGCCAGGATCGCGACGACGATCGGCAGCCTGGTAGTCGCGGCCAAGCCGAGCCCGGTCGCGAGACCCAGGTAGGCGCCCGCGATCAGCAGCCACAGGCCCGTGTACACCAGGGTTCGCCGGACGGCCAACCGGCCGCCGAGCACCCCGTGCCGGACTCCGGCGACGGTCACCGCAGCAAGGATCGCGATGAACGGCAGCAGTCCGAAGATTGAGTTCGGCAGCAGCAAGGCCGGCATCGGTTCGGCGAGCCAGGCGTAGCCGGCGACGATCGCTATCAGTTCGACCGTGATCAACACCAGCACGACGAGGATGGCTCGAACGAACCTTCGCTCGGCCGGCTTCATCCGCGCCGCCCGGATCAGGAACAGCGCCGTCCCGACGAACGCGGCGAGCCAGTAGTACTCGTACGCCACGGAGATCGGACCGGCCAGCCACGGCACTGTCGGCAGCGGACCCGGCACTGAGGGCAGGCCGCCGAGGAACACCGCGTGATCAAGATAGGCGGTCGGCCCGGCGAAGAAGATGATCACGCTGAGCAACGGGAGCGCCCAGAGGACACGGACGGTGATCCGCTCGTAGCGATAGCGGAACAGGCCGTCCGGTAGGAGCGCCAGCGTTCGAGCGAGCAGCACGATCGCGATCATGCAAGTGAGCTGATAGCCGAAGACTCCGGCGATCAGCCACCCGTCCTCGACACCGGTCTGGACCGCCGCCTTGAGCCCGTAGCCGAGCGCGGCCGCGATGCCGAACATCCCGCCGACCCACAGCAGCGGGGTCGAGAGCCGGCACAGCTTCACCTGCAGCCGCGCGGCCACCCCGACCACATAGAACGGCAACGGCCCGGCCAGCAGCCAGACCAGACCGAAGGAGGTGTCCGGGCCTCCGCGAGCCGGGTAGACGATCGCCAGATACGCGGCCGCGACGAAGCAGAACCCCGCCACGACGGCGAACAGCCAGACCGCCCAATGCCAATCCGGTCGCCTCACGGACTCATTGTCGGCCCATCCGACCGGTCCCGGAAGGTGGTCGACCGCCTTGGTCTCTGGAGGCCAGCCGCCAGTGAGCCGGATGGACAACTGGCTTCCGTCGCCAACAGCGCTGAGCAAGGCTGAGCAACAGGTTCGGCGGCGGGCGCCGGAGAGGAAGATCGTGCAATGAACCCATCGACGAGGTGGTCGAATGCGTAATCGGCATCAGGGCACGGTCGTGGTCCGGCTTCCGGTCTCACCCGGCGCGATCTGGGCGGTATTGACCGATCCCGCCCGGATCGGGGAATGGAGCGGTGAATGCCGTTCCGGCCGATGGCTCGACGGCGCCACCGGACCGACGGTCGGCGGCCGGTTCGTCGGCCGGAACCGGCTCCGCTGGATCGGCTGGACCCGGGCGTGCCGAATCCTCGAACTGGAGCGACCTTCGCGGTTCGTGTTCGAAACGATCAGTCCGAGCGACTGCACCCGATGGACCTATCAGCTGACCGCGGTCGGCCCGGAAACCGAGGTCCGGCAGTCGTTCGAGATCCGTCGGATGTGGCCGGTGCTCGCGTTGTTGATCAACCTGCTGATCCCCGAGCACTTCGATCGTGGCACCGCCTTGCGGGACGATCTGTACCGCCTGGGCCAGGTCGCCGCGGCCGAGTGATCAATCGTCGTCCAGGACCGAGTCCAGGCATCGGCTCATCGGCCAGGCGCCGTCGGAGGTGTTTCCGATGACGGTGTAGGTCGCACCCGCCGCCGGGTCGTGAACGGTGCGGAAGGACACCCCGGCATCACTGCCCACGAGCATCACCCGGTCGCCGCCCGCGGGACGCCAGAAGCCGAGGCCGTACCGCGGGGCGTCGTCCTGATCGGAGGTCGCCCTGGGTTGCAACATCCGGTCCAGCGTCGGCTCGGTGATGATCTTGTGCGCAAAGAGCGCCGCCCAGAATCGGTGCACATCTGCCGTGGTGGTGTACATCCCGCCGTCGCCGGTGCCCCGGACCGGCAGGTGGAACACGTTGGTCCGCCACTGCCCATCGAGCTCGACATACCCGACCGCGGCCCGGCCTGGAAGATCATCGGAGCGCAGGAAGCCGCTGTCGACCATGCCGGCCGGCCGGCAGACCAACGCCTCGACCAACTCGTGATAGCCGGCTCCGGCAACCCGCTCGGCCAGCAGCGCCAGCACGACGTAGCCGGCGTTGCAGTACGAGAAGCACTCAGCTGCGGCGAACTTGGTCGGGTAACCGTCCAACACCGGCAGAAAGCCCTCCGTGGTCGCGAGCCGGTGCACCGACACCGGCATCGGATAGTCCTCGACCGAGTCCGTCTCCTCATCCAGGTAGTCGCCGATTCCGGACCGATGCGCCAACAGGTGCTGCACGGTCACGTCGTCGGCGATCAACGGAAGGTCGCTGCCGAGGACGGCGCGAGCCGGAGTCGAGAACGAAAGCTGGCCTCGTTCCACCAACGCCGCGACGACCAGCGCCGTCATCGCCTTCGACCCGCTGGCGATGGCCAGTTGGTTGTCCACCGCCATCGGGATCTCGTGCCGGCGATCCGCGAGACCGTACGCCACCGTCAGCTCGGTCGCCCGACCGCGATCGAGTCGCACCACCCCGGAGAACCCGCTCTCCGCCGCCACCAGCGCGACCCGCTCCGCGACTGTGATCATGAACCCACCCGTCATTTGGTGCCCGGCCAGCCTGTCGAGGAGACCGTACGACCGTCGATGCGCGGTGGCCAAACGGATATCCGAACGCGTGGTCAACCACCCCCGGTGTGGCGGGCAGCCTCCAGTGAGGTGTGCGGGCAGCCGGGTTCTGCCGCCAACTGGAGCCCGCGAGGCTGTGTGATCGTCGCGGGGTCGCCCAGTGAGGCTCGAGCAAGATCAGATTCCGATGACGAGTGGCCCTGCCGCGGATCGCGCGGGTGGGACGTCCGACCAGAACGGGGATGTGCTCGTGCACGTGCACCACGAACTCAAATCGAAACCAGGCCGCCTGGCCAGGTGTCTCCGAGTCGGGGCAAGAGGCGCCCTGGCGGGGATGTTGTTGATCATCGGGCTCTGCTGGGGTCCGGCCGCCCCGGCTCTGGCGGTGTCGACGGTGGTCGACTCGCCGGCCTCGCTCGCCGAGGCCTTTGGGAAGGCAACCGGGTTCGACTTCGAGGTCGAACTCGGCGCCGACATCGTCGTACCGATCGACGGTCCGACGATCGCGGTTCCGGACGGAGAAGTTCTGAAACTCGATCTCGCCGGCCACCGGTTGGAAGTGATGGGAGCTGGAGGTGAAGGAATTCCAGAGGCCGCCAGCAGGGCCGGGATCGGCGTGCCACCGAGCGCGGAGTTGATCATTTCCGACTCCGCCGGCGACGGCGAGCTCACCGCCGCTGGGCTCACCGGCGCGGGCATCGGCGGCCGCCAGGGTGACCCGCTCGACCCCGGCAGTGGCGACTCCGGTGCGGTCACGATCACGAGCGGAACGGTGATCGCAACCAGCACCGCCGGCGCGGGCATCGGCGGCGGTGACCTGGGTGATGCCGGGCCGATCACCATCAACGGCGGCACGGTGACGGCGACCGGCGAACACAGTGGCGCCGGTATTGGCGGCGGCTATCGAGGCAACGGCGGTGCCATCACGATCAACGGGGGAACGGTGACGGTGACCAGCGATCAAGGCGCTGCCATCGGCGGCGGTCAAGGTGCATCCGGCGGAGCCGTGATGATCGGTGCCGACGGCGATGTCACGGCACGCGGGGATCGGGCAGTTGGCGGGGGCATTGATCTGGAACAGGAACCCGACCCGCTACCTTTTGGTTCGTTGTCCAACGCGGGACGGCTGACGATCCCCGAGGGCAGCACTCTCACGGTGCCAGACCGAGACACTGCAGCCAATTCCGGCACGATCGACGGCGCTGGCGTTATTGCCGGCGCGGGTGCGGTCGAGAACCTGGGTTCGATCATGGACACGATCACAGTCGAACCGACTGTCACGGTCTCGGACAACAACTACCTCCTGCAATTCGACGCCAATGGTGGCGAGGGCACACTGCCGCGCGACCGGCGAGTGTATGCGGCGACATTGGCCGCAGCCGGGCTGACGGTGCCGGACTCCGAGCTGGTTCTGGCGGGGTACACGTTCTCCGGCTGGTACAAGAGTGAGGACGGGGCAGGTGAAGGTTTGACCGCCGGCGCCCGGCTGTCCGAGCGCGAAGGGCCGGATTGGATCAGGTTCTTCGCCGGCTGGGAAAAGTCGGACCAGGCCGCTCCCACGTTGACCGGGCCCGAGACAACTTCGTTCACGGTCGGCCAGGAGGCGGTCTACGGCCCCATCGTCAGCGGGAACCCAGCACCCACCGTTACCGCGAAGGGGCTGCCCGATGGTCTGGTGATCGACCAGCACACCGGGAAGATCACCGGGATTCCCGCCGAAGGCACCGAGGGGAGCCACCAGGTGGTGCTCACCGCCAGCAACGGGGTCGAGCCGAACGCGACCCTCTCGGTCGCCTTGGAGATCTCGCCCGCGCCGATCCGATCGTTCGAGCTCAGCGCGACACCGCTGGAGGTACGTGTCGGCGACGTACTGACGATCTCCGGGGCCGGCTTGCCCGAAGGAACCGAGGTGGCCCTGCGCGTCGGACTGGTCGACGTCGGCACGGCGATCGTCATGGGAGACGGCGCGTTCATCCTTGACACGTCCGTTCCGGAGCTTCCTCCCGGCGACCATGCCGTAAGCGCAACGGCCGTGGTCGACGGCGCTACGCTCAGCGAGGTTGCACCGCTTCGGGTGCTGCCCGACTCGACCCCGCCGCCGGATGACCCGACGCCCACACCCTCGCCGGATGACCCCGCGCCCGATGACGATGCCGCCGCCGACCATGACGGCGCCGCTGATCCGGATGGGGCCGCCGACAACGAGGGCACTGCCGACGACGAAGGTACTGATGATCAGGACAGCTCAACCGCCAACGACGAGGGCGCTGATCATGACGGAGCCGATGACAACGGGGGCGGCACGGATGACGGTGCGACCGCTGATCATGATGATGCTGCCGCCGCCGACCAGGCAGCTGCAGCGGATGGCGACGAATCTCTGCCGAACACCGGCTCCGATCTGCCGATCGGTCTCCTGATCGGCGCCGGGACGCTGCTGGTGGCCGGCACCGCCGCCCTGCTGATCGGCCGGCACCGCCGCACCACCGGGCGGAGCTAGCCGCCCCGTACGGCTGGGCCGCGCACCTCCCTGGAGGACAGCCTCCAGGGAGGTGTGCGGACAGCCGGGTTCTGCGGGCGGCCACAAACCGGAAGGCTGAATGATCAACGGGGCCTTGCGGACGAATCTGCGGATGGCGCCTCTGATCGGAGGATGCCAAATGACCGAGAGACTGCTCACCGAGGCACCTGCGACCGAGCCCGCACCATCGTCGCCGGTGCGCACCCCCCGCAGCAGTCTGATCGCCCTGCGGATCATCGCGATCGGCCACCTGCTGGTCTTCTTCCTGCAGCCGGTGCTGGCCGGGATCTACCTGTCCGGCGACTTCGACGCCCTCGGTCTGCACGACCTGAATGCCCAACTCCTGTCCGGTTTCACGGCGGCCCAGCTGATCGGCTGCCTGATCTATGCCTGGCGCGGTGGCGGGCGGTGGTGGCCGCTGATCTTCACGGTCGTCCTGGTGCTGCTCGAGGAGACCCAGAAGGGCCTCGGGTACAACCGGCAGGTCGCCCTGCACATCCCGGTCGGGGTGCTGTTGATCATCTTCCAGTTGATCTTCACGGCCTGGACCTGCACCGGATCGGCCAAGCTGGCCCGGATCCGCCGGAAGGATCGCTCATGATCATGTCCCGGCGAGGGTTTCTCGGATTCGCCGGCGGCGGAGCCGGGGCGGCGATGCTCGGCTTCGGTGGCTGCAGCACCGACGGCTTGGTCGGTCAGACCGGCGAGGTGGTGCGCAGCGAGGCCGTACTGCCGCAGCCGTTCACCGTGCCGCTGCCCATTCCGGCCGTGGCGCGACCGGTCCGCACCGACGCCACCACCGACTACTACGAGATCCTCCAGCGCGAGAACCAGGTCGAGATCCTGCCCGGGCTGCGGACGCCGATCTTCGGCTACGACGGCACGTTTCCCGGCCCGACGATCGAGACCCGATCCGGCCGCCGGATCGTCGTCCGCCATCGCAACGAGTTGCCGGTGCCGACCGTGGTCCATCTGCACGGCGGCCACACCCCGGAGGAGCACGACGGCCAGGCGATCGACCTGGTGCTGCCGGCCGGCGTCGACGATCCGCACCAGTTCAGCCACGGGATGGTCGGTCGGGTGACCACCGGGCACCGGGACTACCTCTATCCGGGTGATCAACGTGCCGCGACGCTGTGGTATCACGATCATCGGATGGACTTCACCGCCCCGCAGGTGTACCACGGCCTGGCCGGATTCCACCTGATCCGCGACGACGAGGAAGCCGCGTTGCCGCTGCCCGACGGTGATCGGGACATCCCGCTGATGATCACGGACCGGTCCTTCACCGAGGACGGCGCGTTCAGCTATCCGAGTCTCGACCCCACCCTGACCGCCCAGCGTGGCGTGCAACCGGACTACCGGGAGGGCGTGCTGGGCGACACGATCCTGGTGAACGGGGCACCATGGCCGCTGCTCGAGGTCGACGCGGCACGATACCGGTTCCGGATCCTCAACGCCTCGAACGCGCGGCGCTACCGGCTTGCGCTGGCGACGGCGGACGCCGAGCTACCGCTCGTCCAGATCGGCTCGGACGGCGGCTTGCTGGCCCGGCCGGTGAGCCACGACGAGATCGACCTCGCCGCCGCGGAACGCTTCGACGTGATCATCGACTTCGGCGAACTGCCGGTCGGCACCGAAGTGATCTTGCAGAATCGGTTCGGCGAGAGCCCGTCGACGGCGCAGGTGATGCGATTCGTCGTGGCCCGAAAGGCTGACGACCCATCGCGGGTGCCGGACGTGCTCAGCACGATCGAGCCGCTCGACCCGGCGAAGGCGGTCCGGACCCGGGACTGGATCTTCACTCGCGGCAAGATCGCCGGCCATGATCACCACGGCGGCGAGGAAGCCGGCTGGACGATCAACAACCGGGCCTACGATCCGGGCCGGATGGACGCCCAGCCGAAGATCGGCGAGATCGAGATCTGGCGCTTCGGCACCGACCTGCATCACCCGGTCCATGTCCACCTGGATCCGTTCCAGGTGCTGACCCGCGGCGGCGGCAAGCCCTCGCTGTACGACGCCGGCTGGAAGGACACCATCGACGTCCGACCGGCCGAGTACGTCGAGGTCGCGGTCCGGTTCACCGACTACCGCGGGCCGTATCTGTTGCACTGTCACAATCTCGAGCACGAAGACATGGCCATGATGGCGACCTTCCAAACGATCTAGCTGGACCTGAGAATCTTGATGCACCGACGAAGGGGCGCCCGGACGGTCGCTCAGCGAATCGGGCGTCTCGCAACCCGTTCGAACTCAACCCCGAGACCGGGATCGGCAGCCGGGGCGCGCTGCCAGCTCGATCCAGCTTCGGCCCCGCAAACGATCATGCCCAGCACGGCGCCGTCGCGACCATCAGGTGGCCGTCGGCGATCAAGCTCCACAGCCTGGCGTATGCCATGGTCCGCCCTACGGTCATGTCATCCCTGTCCCGGCGGCGCCCCTGTTGTCCTGCGGCCTGCCTCCACCGGCATGGCGGACAGCCTCCAGCCAGGAGTGCGGGCAGCCGGGTTCTGCTGGCATACGTCGGACCGTCAGGCTCGGTGCCGGCGCAGGCTCACACAGCTGATTCAGCTTCCCCACCATGATCGACTGACCGAGTCGATCGCGTCTGCCTGGAACGAAGGGGCCCAATGATCACGTCCGTGGTGACATGGAAATCACGACCACGCTGGCTGCTGACCGCGGTGGTCGTCCTGATGCTGGGAATCGGCTTTGCCGGCTTGGTGACAGCGCCGCCGGCAGCCGCGCAGACCACAGTCACCACCGAGGCCGCTCTGCGCGCAGCGTTCGCCGATCCGGCCGAGACCGAGATCGTGCTCGGTGCTGACATCGAGGTGACTTCTTGCCCGGACGAGGCTGCTGCCGGATTGGTCGGCAGTGGCGAGATCGACCGGCGGCTCATTGGGCGTGGCCACTCGATCTTCCACTACTGCACCGGCCTGCCGATCATCCATGTCGGCTCCGGCGACGGCAGCCTCACCGTCGAGGACACACTGCTCCATGGCGGCGAGCAGTACACCGTCACCGTAGACGGCTCTGGAGAGCCCGTACCCTCACCTGGAGGCGGAGCAATTCACAGCCTGGCCGACGTCACGGTGATCGGCTCCACGTTCTTCTACAATCTGTCCTGGTTCGAAGGACACCCGGGCAATCTTGGCGGTGCGATCTACAGCTCCAGGAACGTGACCGTCATCGACTCGACCTTCACGGACAATCAAGCGGGCGACGGCGGAGCCATCTATGCCGAAGGCAGCATCTCGGCCACCAATTCCACGTTCGAGCGCAGCATGGCTACCCGTCGCGGCGGTGCGCTGTCGGCTGGCGGCGACGTATCCCTGGTCCACTCCACCTTTCTGCGCAACGGGGCGTACGAGGAGGGCACCGACGTCGACATCCGCCCAGGCGGGACGCTCGAAGCGTTCGGCACCGTGCTCGACGGTGGGTCAGGGGCCCCTAGCTGCTCGGCCGGCGTCACGACCGTGTCATCGGGGTACAACTACCCGGCCGGTGGCTGCCCCGGACTGGACCACCCCACCGATCTACCAGCGACGCCGGACCCCGTCCTAGGCCCGTTGGAGGACAACGGCGGTCCGGCTCGGACAGCCCATCCGAAGCCCGGCAGTCCCCTCATCGACGCGATCCCGGAGAAGGACTGCCGAGCCAACGTGGCGACCGACCAACGCGGCATCAGCCGGCCGCAGGGGCCCGGCTGCGACGTCGGCGCGGTCGAGGTCGAGGTCGACAACAAGCCGCCGGTGGCCGCCGATCAACAGCTGAGCAGTGATCAGGACACGCCGCTGACCGTGACCCTGTCCGCCACCGATCCCGACGGCAACGACCTGGTGTTCGCGATCGACGCGGAGCCGCAGCACGGGACGCTGTCGGGCGCCGGTGAGGTGGTCACCTACACACCGACAGCCGATTACGTCGGCGAGGACTCCTTTACCTTCACCGTCACGGACGAGCACGGCGACGTCGATACCGGCACTATCTCGATCACCGTCAACCCGGTCGACGGGAATACACCGCCCGTCGCCGAGGACATCGAGGTCGACGCCGAGGAGGCGCGACCGGTCGAGGTGCTGATCCGCGCCACCGACCCGGACGGCGACGAGCTGACCTACACCGTGACCGGCGGACCCGACCATGGCGTCGTGACCGGCACCGGGCCTCGGTTCGGCTACACCGCCGAGGCGGGATTCAGCGGCACCGACGCGTTCGCCGTCGAGGTCTGCGACCCGGACGGCGGGTGCGACGCGGCGAACGTCACAGTCGAGGTTGCCGCGTTCGCACCGCCATCCGCGCCGCCGATCAAGGCGGGCACCTTGACGGTCGATCCGGCAACGGCCTGGGTCGGCGACGTCGTCGCGGTCGGCGGACGTGGATTCGAGCCCGGCGAGACCGTCTTCCTCGTGCTCTACTCCGAACCGTCCGATCCCATCGCTGTCGCCGCCGACGACGAAGGAGGGCTCACGGCCACGATCACCGTGCCCGACGGCACGGTCCTCGGTGATCACACGGTCGTCGCCTTCGGCTCGAACCAGACCCTGGCCGGCGGTCTCGTCGTGATCGCCGACGACGACGGCGGATCCGATTCCGACGACGGAACGGACGCCGATGATCAGGCGGACCCTGATGATCAGGCAGAATCCGATGATCAAGCAGGGTCCGGGGCCGGCACCGACAGCGAGGGTGGCGGCGAGCTGCCCAACACCGGGACGACCACCGAGCCGCTGCTGGGCGTCGCCGCGTTCCTGCTCCTCGCCGCCGGCACGGGAATCCTCACCGCCCGCCGTCGCCCGCGCCGATCGGCGGCCAGCCTCCAGTGAGGTGTCCGGACAGCCTGGTTCCGCCGGCTCCGGAGATCGGGCAGTGTCAGTGATCGACAAGTCCGAGGAGTCCACCATGAAAACGGATCCCCAGGGACCCGCCGACACCACCATGATGGGTGCCGTCCATGACGCGTACCGGCGTGATCTTGAACGCGCCCGGCGGGCGCTGACCACGACCCCGTACCCGGAAGATCAACGCCGCAAGGCGATCGCGGAGCACGTGCAGTGGCTGATGCGGCTGCTGCACGCCCACCACACCGGTGAGGACGACGGTCTGTGGCCGCTGGTGCTCCGCCGGAATCCCGATGCCGCCGAGATCCTGGAGCTGATGGACGCCGATCACGCGCGCATCGCACCCGCGATGGAGGGGCTCACCGAGGCCGCTCGCGGCTACGCCGAATCGGACCGCGATGTGGCGAGGGCCGGTTTGGTCGCTGCACTGGACACGCTGTCCGAGGTGGTGCTGCCCCATCTGCGCCGGGAGGAGGACGAGGCGATGCCGGTGGTGTCCGCCAGCATCACGGCCGCCGAGTGGGACGCCTGGGACCAGGAGCACAACCTCAAGCCCAAGTCGCTGCCGCAGCTCGGCGAGGAGGCGCACTGGGTCCTCGACGGACTCGACCCGATCCGCTATCAGTTGGCCATCCACCTGGTCCCGCCGATCCCCCGGCTCATCCTGTTGTACGCGGGATTCGCCGACCGGTATCGCCGTCGAGCCAGGGCTCTCTGGGGTCCCGGCAGCTACGGACCGGCAGCGACCTCGAACGGCAGTGGCTCCTGAGCTCAGCCGAGGGAGACGCTGGCCAGGCCGAACCGGACGACGATCTGGCCGGAGACCTGTTGCGGCTGCGGTTCCAGGTCGAGCTCGATCTGGTCGGCCGCCGCTCCACCGGCCCGGGCGGCGAACATCGCCACCGGCTGCGGGCCGCCGTAACCGGCTTCCGTGTCGCTGATCTCGATCAACTCGGCGACCCGGCCACCGAAGCCGGCCGCGTAGTCGGCGGCCCGGGCCCGGGCGTCCTCGATCGCCGCCAGCCGGGCCTCACGATAGGCCGGATTGTCCCGGCGCAGCGACCAGTCCGGCCCGACGACCTGGCCGTTCGGCAGGTCGGCGATCGCCAGCAGCAGCGGCGACAGTGCCTCGAAGTCGTGCAGCACCACCCGGGTGTGCTGGCTGCCCCGATAGCTGGTGATCTTGCTCTGGCTGCGGCGGCCGAACACCGGGCTGACATGCGCGCCGGTGGTCGCCCGCTCCTCGATCGCGGCGGCATGCTCGTCCAGCATTCGGCCGAGCTCGCCGCCCGTCTTTGACAACTCGGCCCAGACCGCCCGGGCGTCCGGACCGGAGCCGTGCAGCGCGACCCGCAGGCCGGCCAGATCGGGTGGCACCTCGAGCTCGGCCTCGCCGCGGACGGTGACGATCGGTGTGGTCATACGCAGAAGCTACCCCGGGTTATCGTCGGTGAGTGGAAATCTGGTCGGCCCTGTTGTCGTTCGGCGTGGTCGCCGCCCTGTTGACGATCATTCCCGGCTTGGACACCGCGTTGGTGCTGCGATCAGCCGTGGCCGCCGGTACGCGTTCGCGGCCGCGATCGGGGTCGGCACCGGGGCGCTCACCTGGGGCCTCGCGGCGGCGGCCGGCGCCTCGGCCTTGTTGGCCGCTTCGGAGTTCGGTTATCGACTGCTGACGCTGGCCGGTGCCGGCTATCCGGTCTGGCTGGGCTCGGCGATGCTGATCCGCAGTCTGCGCCGGGATCATGATCAGGAATCGCCGCCGGTCGAGGTCCAGGAGCCCGGTGGATCGGCGGTCCGGGCCTGGCTGACCGGCTTCGGCACCAACCTGCTCAATCCCAAGATCGGGGCGTTCTATCTGGCGACCCTGCCGCAGTTCATCCCGGAAGGCACCTCGCCGTTGCTGATGGGCGCGCTGCTGGCGATGGAACACAACCTGCTCGGGATGATCTGGTTCACCATGATCATCATCGGCGCCGGGCTGGCCGGGCGCTGGCTCCGCCGACCAGCGGTGACCCGGATCTGTGACCGGGTCTGCGGCGTCGTGCTGATCGGGTTCGGGGTGAAGTTGGCGCTGCAGCCGCGCCTTTCCTGACCGTACGGATCCGCCGGGAATCAGACTGCGTAGATTGTCTCCATGATCGATTCGGTGATCCGCGTCGGCGTGGTCGGCGCCGGCGGCAACACCCGGCTGCAGCACATCCCGAAGCTCCAGGCCATCGACGGGGTCGAGGTCGTCGCGGTCAGCAACCGCAGCGTCGCGTCCGGTCAGGCAGTGGCGGACGAGTTCGGGATCGAGACCGTACGCGAGCACTGGTCGGAGTTGATCTCCGACGACAGCCTGGACGCGATCGTGATCGGCACCTGGCCGAATCTGCACGCCCAGGTCAGCATCGCGGCGCTCGAGGCCGGCAAACACGTGCTGTGCGAGGCCCGGCTGGCCCGTAACGTCGCCGAGGCCCGGCGGATGATCAGTGCCGCCGAGCGGCAGCCGCGGCTGATCACCCAGGTGGTGCCGTCGCCGTTCACGCTGCCGCTCGACGCGACCGTGTCCCGGCTGATCGGCGAGGGCTACCTCGGCGAACTGGTGGCGGTCGAGATCATCGAACGGTCCGGCTTCGCCGACCCCGGTGCCGCTCGCAGTTGGCGCCAGACCACCGAGATCAGCGGCGTCAACCTGATGACGCTCGGTATCTGGTATGAGCCGCTGCTGCGCTGGGTCGGCGAGGCGTCCTGGGTGATGGCCGCGGGCCGGACCGTGATCACCCGCCGTCCCGCGGCCGACGGCACCTTCGAACCCGTCGACGTGCCCGATCAGCTCGAGGTGATCGGCGCCCTGACCTGCGGCGCACAGCTGCGGATCGGCATCTCCCAGGTGATCGGCCACGCGCCGCCGAACGGGATCTGGCTGTATGGCACTGACGGCACCCTGCGGATCAGCGACGGCGGACTCTTCGGCGGCCGACGCGGCGACGATCAGCCGGCCCCGATCGCCGTCCCGGACGGCGTCGGCTGGCGCGTCGAGGAGGAGTTCATCGGCGCGATCCGCGGCAGCGAGCCGATCCGCCGGACCACCTTCGCCGACGGCCTGCGCTACATGATCTTCACCGAAGCCGTCTGGCGAAGCGTCCGGGAACGACGCATGGTAAGCCTCAGCGAACTCTCCTGATCCCTGCCGTCGACCTGAGTCGATGATCATCGGACTGGCCCCTCGACAGCTCGGGGAGCGAACATACTGCCGATCACGATGAAGTCGTCGCCGGCTCAATCGAAGGCAACCAGCTGGCACGGGTAAGCCAGCTAGCGCTCTCTCCTGCTTGGCGGTAGAGGTGAGGGTGTTTCGTTCCCTGAGCCTAATCAGTTCTGGGAGTGAGTCATCGGGCAAACTCCTGGTTGGTAGCCGACTGGCGGGTGAGCACTTCTTGAGCCTGGACGTTTGAGTCCTGTCGACAGATCGTGCCCTTTGCCGGTAGGTCGGGAGAATGTGATCGCTGCTGGGATGTCGTTGCCCGCCGGGTTGTTGGGTGTGAGCACTGTTTGATTAGGTCGCTGATGGTTCTCCTGCTGGCTGCTGGACCGGTTGGTTGGTGTCGAGAAACCTGGAGGACCGTTGCGATTGTTCGTGGGAGATGACTGGGCCGAGGATCATCACGATGTGGAGGTGATGGACAGTTCGGGTCGTCGGCTGGCCCGGGCCCGGTTGCCTGAGGGTGTGGCCGGGATGGCACGACTGCACACGATGATCGGGCAACTGGCCGGGGAGGATGCCGACGAGGTTGAGGTGTTGGTCGGGATCGAGACCGACCGCGGTCCGTGGGTGGCTGCGTTGGTCGCCGCTGATTACACGGTGTTCGCGGTCAACCCGTTGCAAGCAGCCCGGTTCCGGGACCGGCTGGGTGTCTCCGGTGCGAAGAGTGATGCCGGTGATGCGCATGTGTTGGCCGACATGGTCCGCACTCATGCCCACGAGTTGCGACCGGTGGCCGGGGACAGCACGCTGGCCGTGGCGATCAAGGTCGTGGCCCGGACCCACAAGACGCTGATCTGGGAACGGACCCGCCACACGCAGCGGCTGCGGCACGCGCTACGGGATTACTTCCCGGCGGCGCTGGTCGCCTTCGATGATCTTGATGCCGCCGATGCTCTGGAACTGTTGGCCAAGGCGCCGACCCCGGCCCAGGCCGCCCGGCTCACGACCGCGCAGATCAGCGCGGTGTTGAAACGGGCACGGCGCCGCAACATCGCCGAGAAGGCGGCGGCGATCCAGACCGCGTTGCGGGCCGAGCACCTCGGCCGGCCCGAGGTCATCGCCGGCGCCTACGCCGCTACGGTCCAGGCCTTGATCGCGGTCCTGACCGTGCTGAACAGCCAGATCAAGATCATGGACGGGCAGGTCGAGGCCCATTTTGGGCAGCACCCGGCCGCTGAGATCATCGCCTCCCAGCCCGGGCTGGGAGCGGTGCTCGGCGCCCGGGTGCTCGCAGAGTTCGGCGACGACCCGACCCGCTACGCCAGCGCGAAGGCCCGGAAGAACTACGCAGGAACATCCCCGATCACCCGCGCGTCGGGCAAGAAGAAGGTCGCCCTGGCCCGGTTCGTGCACAACGACCGGCTCATCGACGCCCTCACCAGCCAGGCGTTCAACGCGCTCCTACGCTCGCCCGGTGCCCGCGCCTACTACGACAGACAACGCGCCCGCAAAGTCGAAC
Source organism: uncultured Actinomycetota bacterium (assembly GCA_963746025.1). Taxonomy (GTDB): domain Bacteria; phylum Actinomycetota; class Actinomycetes; order Propionibacteriales; family Propionibacteriaceae; genus Microlunatus. The sequence goes on along the minus strand of CAVUZU010000002.1, from coordinate 124,658 downwards.
ACAACCCGGCCCTGCGCCAACTCGCCAACCGACTCGTCGGCATCCTCCACGGCTGCCTCAAAACCGGCACCCGCTATGACGAGACAACCGCCTGGGCGCACCACGCCACCTCCGCTGCAGCTTGACATCTACCCACCTGGGATGTCTGTCGAAGGGTAAGCGGGGTGGTTCCCTCGCTGCTGTGCAGGGGGCCGACGAAGATCAGCTGGCTTATGACACTGCGATGACAACATCCGACCTGCCCTTCGACAGGCTCAGGGAACGAACACTCCCACCTCCACCCCGCCAAGCCGGGCATGATCGAATTCGCTCACTGATCTTGGGATCGCGCCGATCCAAACTGTCAGTGGTGCCCGATAGCGTTGTGGGTATGGAATCGGGGGACGCGGTGATCGATGGCGACGGGGTCGTCGTCGACCTGGCCGAGCTCGACGCCGATCAGGCCCTGGAATTGCTCAACACCGCGGTCGTGCTCGAGCGTCGGGCTGAGGCAGATCAGCTCAAGATCGCCGCGCACTGGGCCGACCTGCACTCCGGCGACGCCCTGGACCACAACACCTCCGCGTTGCCCGGCCGGGAACAGGCCCGGATGGTCGGTCGGGACGGCACGCCGGCGATCGGGGAACTCTGTGTGGGCGAGTTCGCCGTCGTCGCCGGATGGTCGACCAGCACCGGAACGAAACTGATTGCCGATGCGCTGGATCTGCGGCACCGGTTCCCGCAGATCTGGGCCCGGGTCTGCCACTACCAGGTTCCGGTCTGGATCTGCCGCAAGATCGCCGACAAGACCGGCCACCTGTCCCTCGCAGCGGCCCGATACGTCGACGCCGCGGTCGCGCCCTACCTGACCTCGCTGCCGCCCGGCCGGCTGTTCCCGCTCCTCGAAGCCAAGATCTTCGAGGCCGACCCGGCCGACGCCGAAGCCCGCGCCCGACACTTCCAGGCCCAACGCTTCGTCCGGACCGGACGGACCACCGACTGCGGCATCAAAACCCTGATCGCCCGGGCCGAGGCCGGAGACGTGATCATGTTCACCGCCCTCTGCGACCGGATCGCTCAGATCCTCGGACTGAACGGTGACACGGCCACGCTCGATGTGCGCCGGTCAAAGGCGATCGGGATCATCGCCAACCCACTCCGCACCATCACCCTCCTCGCCGCTCACGAAGGCCGCAACCTCACCCAACCACCCGAACCCACCCCAGACCCCGCCGACGACGCCGACTACGCCTGGACCCGGCTCACCGAACCAGCCGCAGACACCGAGGCCAACGAGTGCGCTGACCCGGCACCGCGAGCATCGGCCGATTCAGGACAGCTCGGGGATCCAGACCCGGCCATCGACCTCGGCGCGCCCGAACCGGACCCGGAACTACCGCTAGACCTCGATCCTGAATCACCCGTGGCCGATCCTGTACCGGCCGATGAGCCGGTGATCACCGAATCCGATCTGCACCCGGCCGAGGTCGATCCCTACCTGCCGGTCGACTACGCCGCGGAACTCCAGGCGCTTCTGGAGCGGTACCGGATCAGCCCGCGCGACCTCCTGCCCAAAACCGTGGTCTATCTCCATGTCGACCGCGACACCATCGTCAAGAACTCCGGGGTGGTGCGGGTCGAGGATGTCGGGCCGATCACCGCCGAACAGTTCAAACACTGGATCCGCGGCAAACACCTCACCATCACCCCCGTCATCGACCCGAGCAACACACCGGCGGCCGACGCATATGAGGCGTCGGATCGGATCAAGGACGCGCTGCGGATGATCACACCCGCCGAAGCGTTCCCCTACGGCACCAACACCACCCGCCGGATCGACCACGATCACGCAATCCCCTACCGGCCACCACCGACCGGACCACCCGGCCAAACCTCCACCGACAGCCTCGGACGACTCGGACGAAAATCCCACCGGTACAAGACCCACGCCGGCTGGCAGATCCGCATCCCCGAAACCGGCACCGCCATCTGGCGCACCCCACACGGCTGGTACTTCCTCACCAACCCAGCCGGGACACTACCCCTCGGCAAGAGCGACTACGCCCACACGATCTGGGACACCATGATCAACGACTTCACCACCACCCGATATCCCGACGACAACGACGAGGACGAGGACGAGGACGAGGACGACACCGAAGAAGAGCCCACCGGCTGAGCTCGCACCTGGCGCTGGGTCAGGCCAGGATCACGATCCCGTTCAGGTGCCAGTGCTGCCCTGGCACGGTGCTGAACTCCAGGTCGGCGGTGCGGCCGGAGTCGCCACCGTCGACCTCGATCGTGAGCCACTGGAAGGATCCGCCGAGCAGGAACGTGCTGGTCGCGGCCACCTTCCCGTCGACCTTGACCGTGGTCGGGAACGCGTCGTGTACGTCGCCCACCAGCAGATAGAGCGTGTGCTCGCCGGCCCCGACCGCGAGCCGCAAGGTCCGGGCCGTGGTGTCGTTGACGAAATCGCGTAGCAGCGGATCGGGGATGTTGCGGTCGCGGGACTGCGGCACCGCGCCGACCCAGCCGTAGGGGGCGCCGTCGGTCCACCGATCGACCGGCGACAGCCTCCGGTAGCCGTCCAGCACCGGTGAGGTGGCGGTGCCGGCATCGACGGCGAGCAGGCATTGATCACCTGCGGGGGCGGTGATCACCGGCTGCTCGGCGATCAGGGCGGTCAGGTTGCCGGCCCGCAGGGTGGGGCGCAGGGTGGCGACGTCCGGCGCCAGCGACGGAGTCACCGGCACGTCGAGGGTTCCGTCGCCCCGGCTGGGCAGCACGATGCTGTCGGTCCCACTGGTCCAGCCATCGCGCGGATTCAGCCCGGCGACCAGCTCAGCCACGCCGGGCGAGGCGTTGGCCACGGCCAACCGGACCAGGTTCTGCTGACCGCCGATCAGCCGGATGGCCGAGGTCGCGGTCGGTGTCACCTGCACCCAGGAGCGTCGCGCATCCAGGATCCGTGACACGACGAAGTAGTGCCCGACGATGGCGTCCCGCCACAGGATCGCCTGCTCCAGGTGCCGGTCGAACCGTTCGGCGGTGTCCGCCCAGCGCTTCGCATCGATCCGCGGGCGCAGCGAGCGCCACACCTCGCGCATCTTGACCACGTCGGCCGCGCCGTCGAAGTGGCTGTCGTAGACATGCTGGATCACGTTCTTGCCCGACCGCAGCCGGTGCCCGTACGGCACGTGGTGCAGGAACAGCAGCAGCTCGTCCGGACAGTCCTCGACACTCTCGAACCGGGTCGAGACCGGCCGGTGGTAGAAGCCGGTGTAGCCGTTGCCGGTCGCCACGGTCCGGTCGAATCCGGTGCCCTCGGCGTCGGCCTGGTGCCAACCGGTGTTGGTCTGGGGGCTCGGCGTGAAGTGATCACCCTTGATCAGGAAGCTGACCCCGAGCGGGTTCGTGTAGTCCAGATAGGTCTGCCAGGAGCCGAGCAGCAGCTGGTTGATCTTGGTCACCAGCCGGCGGTCGTTGCCGAAGGTCTGCCGGGTCCACTCGTCGGCGATGTCGCGCGCCTTCAGCCCCGGGTTCCAGGCCAGTCGGCCGTAGCCGTGGGTGTTGGCCGCGGCGAGCTGGTGCCGGGTCCAGTCGACGTCGTCGCCGAAGTTCATCACGCCGGCGACGCCACCGAGCGCACGACCGTACGTCTCGCCGGAGATGATCTTGGCGACGGTGGTGCCGGCGCCGTCGGCGTGGGTGTCGAAGCCGTACACTTCCTGCCACATCGGCACCAGGTAACAGAGATGGGTCGACTGGCCGGTGTATTCCTGAGTGATCTGCAGTTCCATCATCGCGTTCGTGTTCGGCAGCGCGCCGAACAGCGGATGGGCCGGCTCACGGACCTGGAAGTCGATCGGTCCGTTCTTGATCTGCACCACAGCGTTGTCGGCGAACTTCCCGTCCAGCGGCTTGAACGTCTCGTAGGCCTTGTTGGACCATTCCAGCGCGTTGAAGTCGTGCACGAAGGCGCGCCACATCACGATCCCACCGTGTGGCCGTACGGCATCGGCGATCAGGTTGGCGCCGTCGGCATGCGTGCGCCCGTACGAGATCGGCCCCGGCTGTCCCTCCGAGTCGGCCTTGACCAGGAACCCGCCGAGATCGGGGATCACGTCGTAGATCTCGGCGATCTTGTCCCGCCACCAGTCCTTGACGCCAGCGTCGAACGGGTCCGCCGTCGCCAGCCCGCCCAAGATCATCGGGCTGGCGAAGTTGAGCGAGAAGTAGGTCGAGATGCCCCAGGACCGGAGCACCGCCGCCAACGGCGCGATCTTCGCCAGCATCGCCGGCGAGATGAACTGGGCGTTGGCGTTGACGTTGTTGATCACCGTGCCGTTGAACCCGACCGAGGCCAGCGCCCGGGCATAGACCGCATAACTCGGCCGGGTCTCCGGCAGCTCGTCCCAGCGGAACACCGAGTTGCCCGCATAGCCGCGCTCGACACTGCGATCAAGGTTGTCCCAGTGGTTGGCCAGCCGGAGCGGGTTGCGCGGCCGATCCGCGACGTCGAGCTTGTCGATCGCCCGATGAGCCTGCAACAGCCGCAGCAGGTGGAACGCGCCGTAGAGGGCACCCCGCTCGTCGGCGCCGGAGATGATCACCGCCGCCGCACCGTCGACCTGGCCGCGGCGGATCGTGAAGCCCTCCGGTCCGGGCACGGCCTCGTCGACCCGGACCAGGACGGCCCCGTCCCCGTCGACCTCGTCCCGCAGCGGCACCGGCTGACCGAGCAGTCCGGAGAGCGCCTCGGTCAGCTCGGCCGCGGCCGAGGCGAGGACCGGAGCGTCGCCCGGATCGACGACATAGCCGAGCAGCCCGCGATAGGCCGTACGCAGCGCGGCGTCGTCGACCTCCGGATAGCGGAGCCACAGCCGGGAGCCGTCCTCATCGGGTGGCAATCCGGCCTCGGCCCAGGCCAGCTGCCCGCCGGTTCCGGCAAGCCAGCCTCCTGCCGCCGTCACTCCAGCCCCGGCGATGAATCCCCGTCGCGTCACACCTGCGGTCACGGCGGCCCCCTTTGGTCGCTCGAAATCGTTTACACGACGCTAGGAGACTGGCCGGGCCAGGTCAACCAAGGGGCCGATTCCGTGGGCAGTCGGGCCGGGCGTGCTTTGCATCACTTCGTGTCACAAACAGGACTGGTTCCGCGGTCTTATGAGTGAGAACCATTGGAGGCACCAGATGCGAAGGATCCTGATCGTCGGCGGCGGTTACGCCGGTTTCTACACGGCCTGGGGACTCGAGAAGAAGCTCCGGCGCGATGAGGCCGAGGTGGTGCTGGTCGACCCGCGGCCCTACATGACCTACCAGCCGTTCCTCCCCGAGGTCACGGCCGGCTCGGTCGAGGCCCGACATGTCGCGGTGGCCCTGCGCGGCCACCTGCACCGAACCAAGATCATCGCCGGATCCGTGGTCGAGATCGACCACGGCCGGCGCACCGCCCGGGTCAAGCCGTTGGAAGGCCCGGAGCGGGACCTCGACTACGACACGATCGTGGTCACCGCCGGCGCGGTGACCCGGACCTTCGCGATCCCCGGCGTCGCCGAGAACGCGATCGGGCTGAAGCACGTCGAGGAGGCCGTCGCGGTCCGCGACCGGCTGCTGACCGCCTTCGAACGGGCCGCCACCCTCGAGCCCGGCCCGCGGCGACGCGCCCTGCTCAGCACTACGGTCGTCGGCGGCGGCTTCACCGGCGTCGAGGCGACCGGCGAGCTGCTCTCGCTGGCCACCGCGCTGCTGAAGCACTACCCCGAGTTGAGCTTCGACGAACTCTCGTTCCACCTCGTCGAGGCCCAGGGCCGGATCCTGCCCGAGGTGACGGACCGGCCCGGCGCCTGGGTGGTGCGGCACCTTGAGCGGCGCGGCGCCCACGTCCACCTGAACACCCAACTGGTCTCCGCCGCCGACGGCCACGTCCGGCTGTCCGACGGGACCGAGTACGACAACGAGTTGTTGATCTGGACCGCCGGCAACGCCGCCAACCGGGTGGTCGCCGCCCACACCGACCTGCCGATCGACGCGCGCGGGATGCTCAAGGTCCGCGCCGACCTCCGGGTCGCCCTTCGACAGGCTCAGGGAACGGAAGAGGTGGCGGCTCAGGGAACGGAAGAGGTGGTCCCCGATGCCTGGGGCGCCGGCGACAACGCCGCGGTCCCGGACCTGGCCAGCGACACCCCGGGGGCGCTCACCGTGCCCAACGCGCAGCACGCCGTCCGGCAAGGCAGGCTGCTCGCGGCCAACCTGATCGCCGACCTACGCGGTCGCAAGCCGAAGCCGTACCGGCACCACAGCCTCGGCGTGGTCGCCACCCTCGGTCTGGGCACCGGCATCTTCCAGTACCGCCGGTTGGTGATCAAGGGATTCCCGGCCTGGCTGATGCACCGCGGTTACCACGTGCTCGCGGTGCCGACCTGGGAACGCAAGATCAGGGTGCTGCTGGTCTGGCTCGCGGCGCTGTTCTTCGGCCGGGACACCGTGTCACTGCTGGCGGTGCAGCATCCGCGGCAGGCGTTCACCGAGGCCGCGGCGCCGAGAGAGCCGGTCCGCTCGCCCGATCCGGTGCAGCCGAGGGAGGCCGACCGTGTCCACTGAACGGCGGTCGCGGCGCCTTGGGGCCGTCACCGGCGAGCTGAAGCAGCGCACCTTCCAGCTGCACTGGACGAACATCTTCGGCGTCATCGCGGCGGCCTGCCTGGTCGTGCTGTTGATCACCGGCGTCGTCCTGATGATCTTCTACAGCCCGTCCAACGAGCCGGTCACCTATCACGGCGGCTACGGACCGTTGAACGGCGTGGAGGTGTCCCGGGCCTTCCAGTCGACGATGGTGATCTCGTTCGATCTGCCCGGTGGGATCGTGATCCGGCAGGCCCATCACTGGTCGGCGCTGCTGCTGCCGGCGGCCCTGTCGCTGCAGTTGTTGATCATGTTCTTCCGGGGCGCCTTCCGGCGGCCCCGCCGGCTCCGCTGGCTGTTGGTCTTCGGCCTACTGGTGGTCGCGCTGCTCGGCGGCTGGAGCGGGTACGCCCTGCCGGACGACTCGCTGTCCGGCACCGGACTACGGATCTTCGAGGGCATCGTGCTCGGCATCCCGGTGATCGGCACCTGGGCCTCCGCGTTCCTGTTCGGCAACGAGTTCCCCGGCCAGGTGCTGGAGATCCTGTACCCGATCCACATCTGGGTCGTCCTCGGCCTGCTGGTGATCATCATCGGCGGTCTGCTCCGGTCCTGGCTGCGCGACCGGCCGGCCCGGTTCTCCGATCGCCGGCGGATCGGCCCGGCCCCGGTCGAGGTCGCGCTGTTCCCGACCGCCGCGGTCCGGCTGGCCGGTCTGTTCGCGGTGGCGGTGGGCGTGATCATGGTGATGGCCAGCACGATGACGATCAGCCCGATCTGGAGCTACGGGCCGGCCGACTCCGGCTCGGCGTCGGCGGGCAGCCAGCCGGACTGGTACACCGGCTTCCTCGACGGCGCGCTGCGGCTGGTCCCGCCCGGCTGGGAGTTCAGCTGGCTCGGCTACACCTGGACCCTGGCCGTGATCGCTCCGTTGGCGGTGATCAGCGCTTTCATGCTGCTGGTCGCGATCTATCCTTTCGTCGAGGAGCGGTTCACCAGGGACCGCCTTGATCATGACGTGCTGGATCGGCCGCGGGACGCGCCGACCCGGACCGGGATCGGAGTGGCCGGGATGATCTTCTACGGCATCCTCTGGGGTGCGGCGAGCGTGGACATCGCGGCGACGACATTTCAGCTGAGCCTCAACGTGGTGCTGACCATCCTGCAGGTCGCCATCATCACCGGCCCGCTGATCGGCTTCGTCACGGCCCGCAGCATCTGCCGCTGGCTGCAGCGCCGGGATCAGGACGTCGCCGAGCACGGGTACGAGACCGGCGTGATCGTCCGGCTGCCCAGCGGCGGCTACGTCGAAGATCATCTTCCCGCCCTGACCCCGAGCGGGCTGCCGTTGCGCCCCCGCGCACGTGGTTCACTGCCGGTAGCCGCCGGACCGCAACCGAAGGAGCTCAGATGACCGTTGCCGAACACCGCCTCGCCACCACCGTCCTGGTGATCGGCAGCGGCGGCTCGGGATTACGGGCGGCGATCGAACTGGCCGAGCAGCGGGTCGACGTGACCGTGGTCGGCAAGCGGTCCCGGCTGGACGCGCACACCGCGCTCGCCGCCGGCGGCATCAACGCCCCGCTCGGCACCATGGATCCTCAAGACTCCTGGCAGCAGCATGCCGCCGACACGATCAAGGAGAGCTACTACCTGGCCGATCCGCACACGGTGCAGACCGTGACCCGCGGCGCCGAGCAGGGCATCCGTGATCTCGAGCGGTACGGGATGGCGTTCGCCCGGGAGACCGACGGCCGGATCTCGCAACGCTTCTTCGGCGCCCACACCTTCCGGCGCACGGCGTTCGCCGGCGACTACACCGGGCTGGAGATCCAGCGCAGCCTGGTCGCCCGGGCCGAGCAGCTCGCCATCCCGATCATGGACGGCCTCTACATCACCGAGATCCTGGTCGACGACAACACGGTGTTCGGCGCTTACGGATTCGATCTTGCCGACGGCAGCCGCTACCTGATCCACTCCGACGCGGTCATCCTGGCCGCCGGCGGGCACACCAGGATCTGGCGGCGCACCTCGTCCCGGCGCGATGAGAACACCGGCGACGCGTTCCGGCTGGCCGTCGAGGCCGGCGGCCGGCTCCGCGACGCCGAGCTGGTGCAGTTCCATCCGTCGGGCATCATCGAGCCCGAGAATGCCGCCGGGACGCTGATCTCCGAGGCAGCCCGCGGCGAGGGTGGGATCCTCCGCAATGCCTTGGGCCAAAGATTCATGGAGCACTACGATCCGGTCCGGATGGAGCTGTCCACCCGGGACCGGGTCGCCCTGGCCGCGTACACGGAGATCAAGGAGGGCCGGGGCACCGAGCAGGGCGGCGTCTGGCTCGACGTGTCGCACCTGCCGCGGGAAACGATCATGAACCGGCTGCCCCGGGTCTATCAGACGATGCTCGAACTGCAGATGCTGGACATCACCCGGCAGCCGATCGAGATCGCGCCCACCGCGCACTACTCGATGGGCGGGGTGTGGACCCGCTCGGTCGATCACGGCACCGACGTCGACGGGCTGTACGCGATCGGCGAGGCGTCCAGCGGACTGCACGGCGCCAACCGGCTCGGCGGCAACTCGCTGATCGAGCTGCTGGTCTACGGCCGGATCGTCGGCCAGGCGGCCGCGGCCTATGCGGCGGGCCGGTCCGTGCATCGCCGCTCGGCGGCGGCGACCGCGGCGGCCCGGGCGGAGATCGACGAACTGCTGGCCGCCGACGGGACCGAGAATGTCCGCGCCCTGCAGCGCGCGGTCCGGAACACGATGACCGAGCACGCCGGCGTGGTCCGCGACGAGACCGGACTGAGCACCGGCCTGACCGAGCTCGCCGAGATCGAGGACCGGCTGAAGCGGATCGGGGTCCATCCCGACATCGCCGGCTTCGCCGATCTGGCGCACGCCTTCGATCTGAAGGCCTCGATCCTGGCCGCGCGGGCGACCCTGGAGTCGGCCCGGGAACGGCGGGAGACCCGCGGTTGCCACAACCGCTCCGACCATCCGGAGCTTGATCCGGCGCTCCAGGTCAACCTGGTCTGGTCACCCAGCACGGGCGTCACGGCGGAGCCGATCGCCCCGGTGCCGGACGAGATCGCGCAGTTGATCAAGGACGTGTCGACGGCCGGGAAGCTGGTCGAGTAGCGGTCGGATCGGTCTCCGGCGGGTGGCTGCGACCGGCCACCCGCTTGGCCAGCCGGGCCAGCAGCAGGACCGTGATCACGATCACGACCGGCCCGGTGGTCACCGCGACGGTCGTGCTGAGGACGTCCGTCGGATGCAGCACCGCCATCGCGATCGGAAACAGGGTGTGCCCGACCAGCGCGCCGCCGGCCAGCCAGATCCGATGCAGGTCGGACATCCCGGCGTGGTGCCAACGGATGATCAGGACCGCTGTCGTGATCGCCACCGCGGCCGCCACGGCCATCGGCAGGAAGACGAAGCTGCCCTGACCGATCGCGGGCCCCTGCGGCGGATTGCCCGGTGGCATCAGCAGGCCGAGGAAGCTCAACGTGGCCGCGGCCGTGATCAGTCCGGCGACCAGCGGTCGCGGCACCGGAGGACTGACCTCGCGATCAGGTCCCGGCACCGGGGTGCCCGGGAAGCGTTTCGGCAGGATCCGGAGGGCGACGAAGGAGAGGCCGATCAGCACGATCACCAGGCCGACCAGGAACGGCGCCGGGGCCAGGTAGCCGGGATCCGTGGTCGAGGTGAAGACGATCTTGAGCATGGCGAGGCCGGCCACGGCCGCGACGCCGGAGATGATCAAGCCGCGGTTGCGCAGGTAGGGCTCGGTACGGAGCTCGGGGAAGACCAGGTTGGTGATCAGCACCGGGATCAGCACGCTGAACGTGAGGTGATAGCCGATCTGGGACTCCCAGTAGGTCGTGTTGAGGCCGAGCACCCGCGGCCCCCACTCGGCCGCGTTGTAGAGCACCGGACTGGTCAGCGCCTGCAGCCCCAAGCCGTCCTCGGCCAACTCGTAGACCAGTCCCATCACGATCAGACTCGGCCAGCCGCCGCCGGCTCGCGCGACCAGCTCACGGATCACCAGCACGCCCAGCCCGTACATCGGGATCAGGAAGGGGAACGCCAACCACATGATCGGCATCCCCACCGCCGAGAAGGCCACCTCGGCAGACAGCGGCGCAAGCAGCACCAACAGCCACGCCGCCTTGCCACCGCGCCGACGCTGCGCTCCGCTTCCCACTGATTCCGTCACTCTCGGCTCCCGCCCTCGCCTCTTGTTACCTAGCTGAGTAAAAGTGTAGATTGCCCGACACGGATCAGGCAAGAACAGGGGGACCGATGGCAGAGTCGACGAGCCGATCGGCCGCGGCGTCGTCGCGGCGGGCACAGATCATCGAGGCGACGATCGAGACCGTCGCCGAGCTCGGCTATGCCCGCACCACGTTCGTCCAGATCGCCGCCCGCGGCGGGTTGAGCAGCACCCGGCTGATCTCGTACCACTTCGCCGGCAAGACCGCCCTGATGCAGGCCGTGATCATCGACGTCTACTCCTCGATCAACGACTTCCTGATCACCCGGGCAGCGGTCGATCCGGCCAGTCGACCGATCCAGCCGCCCGACAACTGGCCCGACCGAGGGCCGGCCGACTCAGCGGCCGCGGAACTGCGCGCCTACATCAGGGGTGTCGTCGCCTACGTCGATGATCATCGGCCCCGGATGCGTGCCCTGCAATCGATCTTCGCCGCTGTGCACGACGATGCCGACAGCCCGGAGGTCAGACAGGCCGACCCGCAGGGCGCGGTGATGGGCTACCTCCTGGCCCTGCTCCGGCACGGCCAGGGGCAAGGCGAGTTCCGCTCGTTCGACCCCTTGGTGATCGCCGCCATGGTCCAACGATCCCTCGAGGGCCTGACCCGACTCCTCGACAATGTGCCCGACGTCGACCTGACCCACTACGCGGACGAACTGGTCCTCGCCGTCGACCACGCCACCCGGAACTCGACCCATTGACCTGATGCGGGCTTCGACTGGCTCGAATGGGCGAGACCGTACCAATATCGGTACTGTTCCGCCTAGAAGTCAGGGTTCCGAGACCTGCCAATAGCACCTTCTGGACTTGATTGATCGTGACTCAACCGTACCGAAACTGGTACGGTTGAGCCATGACCTACCGGGACGAATTGCGAGAGATCGCTTTCGATCACTACGGCCTGGTGACGACGAAGGATGCTGAGTCGGCAGGCGTCCCCCCTGTGGAGTTGCGCAAGCTCGCCTCCCGGGGGGCGCTGGAGCGACGGGGTTACGGAGTCTATCGGTACGTGAACGCCCCCGTCACGGACCGTGATCAGTTCGCTGAAGCCGTGCTACTCGCAGGCGACGGTGCCTATCTGACTCACGACGCGGTGCTGGCCTTCCATCGCCTCGCCCTGGTCAACCCTCGACGGATCAAGGTGGCCGCGCCACGTCGGGTACGCGCCGCCCTGCCCGGATACATCGAGTTGATCAAGCGCGAGCTCCCGGCCGGGGCCATCACCGAATACGAGGGAGTTCGATCGACCACCGTTCGGCAGGCACTGGCGGATTGCCGGGACCTGGTCATGCCACATCGGCTGGCGGAAGCAACTTCCGAGGCCCGCGTACGCGGGCTGATCACTTCGGACGAGGCCAGACGTCTACACCGCAATCGCCGGCGTCTGAAGCTGGCCGGATGACATGACCGCGCCCAGAAACAAGAGGGCACTTCTGCAGCGAATTCGAAACGCCTCCGACAGGACCGGGATCCCGCTGTCCCGACTGAACACAACGGTCGCCACCACTGTTCTCGCCCAGATGATGCCGGCCGGCGTGGTGAAGGGCGGTGCGGGAATGCAGCTACGGCTCGGCTACTCCGGATCCAGGGCCAGCCTTGACATGGACGCAGCCCGGGCAGTGGGGCGGGAGGACTTCGTCCGTGAGCTCCGAGCGAGGCTGTCGTCCGGGTGGGGCGGTTTCAGCGGAGCTGTCGTCGAGAAGAGTCCGCCGAAACCCACCGATGTGCCAACCGACTATGTGATGCATCCCTATGAAGTGAAGCTGACCTACTTGGCCGGAGGGACCTGGGCAACCGTCCCGTTCGAACTCGGTCACGACGAGCTCGGCGACACCGTCGACGCGGTCCACCGACTCGCCCGAGAAATCCGCGAGCTGTTCTCCGAACTCGGCCTCCAGGAGCCGCAACCGGTTCCAGTCCTATCAGTGCCTCACCAGATGGCTCAGAAACTGCATGCCTGCACCGCCCCTGGAAGCGAACGCGCACACGACCTGGTCGATCTGCAGCTCCTTGTGAACAACGAGGAGATCGACCTGGGCCAGACTGCCGAGATCTGTCGCCGTCTCTTCACGTCACGACGCGCCCACAGTTGGCCCCCGGCACTCGGGCCGAGGCCCGACTGGACGGCTCTCTACGTCGCGGCGGCCGACGGCGTCGATGCACTGGGTTCGATCCACGAGGCGACCGAATGGGCCGACGATCTCATCACCAAGATCGATGAGGCATCCGCAACGCGATTGGAACCGCCCGGTGACTTCAGGCCAGTAGCTCCCACTGGTGCAGGGTGGCCGGGCCGTGATCATCCGTGACTCGTAGCCGGTAGCGCCGGAAGGCGCCGGGGTGGGCGGGGAGGAAAGGGCGGGTCTGGCGTTGCCAGCGGAACTCCTCGCCGGTCCGCTCGTCGATCTGCTGCCAGGTCTCGCCGTCGTCGGTGCCTTCGAGCAGCCAGCCGCCGGCCTCGCCGGGTGAGGCGGTGATCGTGTAGAGCTCGATCTCGGTGGGCACGACGAAGGCGTACTCCACCCAACTGCCGGCCGGCAGGGTCAGGGCGGTGGCCGAGGTGTCGTCGATCAATGCGGTGCCATCGCCGTCGCTCGCGGTGAGGGTGCCGTCGGGACGGGTCTGGTCGGCCAGCGGTCGCGGTCGTTCGCCGGCCGGCGTCAGCGAGACCGGCGCGGTGCCGGTGCCCCAGTCGGACGGCTCCGCCCCGAGGAAGAACTCGATCTTGGTGCCGTCGATCAGCTTCCGGTACGGGATCGTCACGGCGGACCACGGCTCGCCGTCGATCAGCACCGACTGGATGTAGTGATGATCGGGATGTTGATCATGGGCAACGATCTCGATCGTCTTTCCATGATCGAGCTCGATCCGGACCCGCTCGAAGGTCGGTGCGGTCAGCGCCAGTTCGCCGCTGGCCAGTGACAGCGGGTAGATCCCGAACGCGGAGAAGAGGTACCAGGCCGACATTTCGCCGTTGTCCTCGTCGCCCGGATAGCCCTGGCCGATCTCGGAGCCGAGGAACAGCCGGCGGACGCATTCGCGGACCAGTTCCTGGGTCCGGTGCGGCGCGCCGGCGTGCAGATAGAAGTACGGGATGTGGTGCGCGGGCTGGTTGGACAGGCCGAGCATGCCGAGCCGGACGTTGCGGGCCTCGGTCATCTCGTGGATCACGTGCCGATAGCTGCCCTTGACCGCCTCGACCGCGGTCTCGTCGGTGCCGAAATACTCGTCCAGCTTGGTCCGCAGCTTCTCCTCGCCGCCGTAGAGCGCGGCCAATCCGGCGCCGTCCTGCGGCACCGTGAACGCCATCCCCCAGCCGTTGGTCTCGGTGTAGTCGCCGCCCCACTGCCGCGGATCGTAGTCGTCCGGCTCGGCCCGGAACGCACCATGATCATCGCGGCCGACGAAGAAGCCGACCCGGTCGTCGAACAGGTTGGCGTACCAGGCGGCGCGGGAGGCGAAGTAGCGCGCGTTGGCCCGGTACTCCTCCGCCCTGTGTTGGCCGGTCTGGGGATCGTCGGCACCGGCCTCGGCGGCCAGCCGCTCGGACCAGACCGCCAGGCCGTAGTCGTTGATCGCGCCCTCCAGCGTCCAGGACAGCCCTTCCTCGACGGCGGTGGAGGTGTAGCCGGCGAAGGTCGACTCGGTCAGGCCGTAGCGGCCGACGACCGGCGCATCGGCCGGCACCGTGGCGTTGCGCAACGCCGAGTCGTAGCCGGCCGTGTAGTCCACCCCGGGGATGCCGTTGACGTAGGCGTCGGCGAGCACGATGTCGGAGCTGGTGCCGACCATGCAGTCGGCGTAGCCCGGCGCCGACCAGCGGGCCGTCCAGCCGCCGTCCCGGTAGTGCTGGACGAAGCCGTCGAGCAGCGTTCCGCAGCGCTCCGGTTCGAACAGGCCGAGCGCGGTCCAACAGGTGCGGTAGGTGTCCCAGAACCCGTTGTTGGCCGAACATTCGCCGTCCACGACGGCCCGGCCGGTGTGCTCCTCGGTGTCCTCGCCGGTCCGGTTGAACGGGCTGGCGTACGCCAGCTGGGGCGACGCGGCGGTGCCGACCTGCTCGCTGATCGTGTTCGGATAGAGGAACAGCCGGTAGAGGTTGGAGTAGACGGTGATCAACTGGTCCTCTCCTGCACCGTCGATCGTGATCTTGCCCAGCCGATCGAGCCAGGCCTGCTCGGCCCGGGCGGCCACCGACTCCAGCGACTCGCCGGCGACGATCTCGGCGGCCAGGTTGCGCCGCGCCTGATCGGTGCCGATGAACGAGCTGGCCAGCCGCAGCACCACGGTGCCGTCCTCGGCCGGCCGGACCCGGAGGTAGCCGCCGACGCCGACGTGATCGGGCTGGTCGAGCGGCTCGTGCGCGATCACTCCACCGCCCCCTGAGCCTGTCGAAGGGTCGACCTCGCCGTAGACGTACATCCGTGGGGTCGCGCCGGCCCGGCCGGAGCCGCCGTCGGCGTACCCGGTGACGATGCCGCGGCCGGTCTCCCGATCGACGTCGAGGCGCAGCGACCCGCGATCATCGGCCTGGTCGAAGATCAACGCCGCGTCCGGGCCGGGGAAGGTGAACCGCATGATCACCGCGTGATCGGTCGGCGCCAGCTCGAGCTTGACGCCGGACCGAGTGGTCACCCCGTAGTAGTGGGCCCGGTCGACCTCGTCGGCATGATCGAACTCCAGCGCCCGGGCCTGCGGGTCGAGCTCGGGCGTCGCCGCGCCGGCCCAGGGGCAGACCTGGAACGTGGTCCGGTCGCCGATCCACGGGCTCGGGATGTGCGACAGCGCCAGCCCCTGCAGGGCCGGCCGATTGTCGGCGGTGTTGTGCTGGTGCCAGGAGTAGATCCAGCGGAACGTCCGGGCATCGGTGATCGGGGTGATGAAGTTGAAGCCGTGCGGCACCGCGGTCAGCGGCGCGTTGTTGCCGCGGGAGAAGCCGCCGCTGGCGTGCGTCCCCCGGGTGGTCCGGATGTAGTCGGTCGGCCGCCGATCCGCACGCCGTTCCGACGTCGCCTCGATCCCGGCCAGGTCGATCCAGCCGCGGACGGTCCGAGTGCCCTCCCCCGGCAGCCCGGTGACGTCGACCAGCAACGCGACCGCGGCCAGCCGGCGACCGGCGACCGGGGTCAGGTCGACGCTCTTGTGGTTCCACTGGTCGGGCTGCGAGGTCCGGGCCGCGTACTGCGCGACCGGGTCGATCGACACACCATGATCATCGCGGAGCAGCTCACCGCCGACCACCGATCCGTCGTCCATGATCAACTCGACGCCGACCGCGGTCGCGGCGCAGCCGTCCTCGACCGACGGCGCGGCGGCCGCCGGATCGTACGGACTGTAGACCGCGTAGCGCAGCCGCTCCCCGGCCGCGATCAGCCGATCCGGCTCGGCGATGATCACCCGGGCCCGGCCGTCGGTGACGGTCTCGAAGCCCAGCGCCGTCGGTGCGAACAGCCCGGCGCCGGGCTTCGAGCTGGGCGGGTCGGCGGGCCCGGTGCCCGGGGTCAGCGTGATCTCTGCGGTCTCGGTCGACGAGGTGGACGTCATTGTCCAAACCCTAATAGCCCCGGATCAGCCCGGGGCCGGACGGTCAGCCGACGACCGCCGCCTCCGCTCCGGATCCGCTGATCAGGGTCTTGCCGACCACGGCGCTGCCGGCGAGGTCGCGGACCGTCGCCATGTCGCTGAACGGCAGCAACAGGTCACCGACGATCTGGTACGGCTCGCTGCCCTTGCCCGCCACCAGCACCACGTCGTCCGGCCCGGCGGCCGCGAGCGCCATGGTGATGGCGAGCCTGCGGTCCGCGCAGCACTGGTACGGCGTTGCGGTGCGCAGCAGGCCGGGGACGACCTGGTCCATGATCGACTCCGGGTCCTCGTGCCGTGGATTGTCCGAGGTCAGGATGCAGAGGTCGGAGTAGGTGCCGGCGATCTGCCCCATCTCCGCCCGCTTGCTGTCGTCCCGATCACCGCCACAGCCGAAGACGGTGATCACCCGACCGATGGCGAAATCGCGGATGGTGGACAGAACCTTCGCCAGCGAGTCCGGCGAATGGGCGTAGTCGACGATCACCGAAGTGCCGCTCGGCGCCACGAACCGCTCGAACCGGCCCGGGATCGGCGGCACCAGCGCCAACGCGGCGACCAGGCCGGGCAGCCGGTGGCCCAGCACGTGGCAGGCGCCGATGGCCGCGAGCGCGTTGGACACTGCGTACCGGCCGGGGATCGGCACGAACGCCGGATAGCCACGACCGTCGTGATGCAGCACGAAGCCGGTCCCGGCCGCATCGATCACCAGGTCGGTGGCCCAGTAGTCGGCCTCGGTGTCGACCGCATACGTGATGGCCGCCGGCATCAGGTTCAGGATGTCGGTGCTGACCGGGTCGTCCAGGTTGATCACGGCCTGCCGGCACAGGCCGCCGAACAGGCGCAGCTTCGCGTCCCGGTAGTTGGCCATCGTGCCGTGATCATCGAGGTGATCCTGGGTCAGGTTGGTGAAGATGCCGACATCGAGGAAGCAGTGATCCGCCCGATGGGTCAGCAGGCCCATCGACGTCGCCTCCAGCACCACGCTGCCGACCCCGCGGTCGCGCATCTGGCCCAGCAGGAACTGCAGGTCCGGGGCCTCCGGGGTGGACAGGGCCGACGGCGGCATCGGGATCAACTCGTCGCCGATCCGACTGCCCGAGGTGCCGATCACCCCGGCCTTGGCGCCGGCGGACAGCCGCAGCAACGACTCGACCAGGTAGGAGATCGAGGTCTTCCCGTTCGTCCCGGTGATCGCGATCATGTCCATCAGCCGGCCGGGCTCGCCGAAGTAACGGGCGGACACCGCGGACGCCGCGATCCTGGTGTCCGGCACCATCGCGACGCAGATTCCCGACGACCGGACCGCGGCGGCGAGGTCGGCGGACGCCCGGTCGACGATCAGGGCCACCGCGCCCCGGGCGACGGCGGACGGGATGGATTCCGGGCCGCCTTCGCGGTGACCGGGCAGGGCGAGATACAGCGAACCCGGGGTCACCCGGTCGACGTCGATGCTGACACCGGCGGTGATCGGAGTCTCCGGATCGCCCTGCAGGATGGTGAATTCGTGACCGGCCAACAGTTCACTCAGCTTCAGGTTGCTCAGCTTCACAGTGGTCCTTTCGAAGGTGGCTCCGGCCCAGATCATGGGCGTCGCCGAAGGGTCAGCGGCAGTACTGCCGCTGCAGGGTGGCTGTCGACGGGCCGCCGTCAAGGAGAGGCGTGATCCCGGATGAGGTCGTTAGCCGTGACCGTGCAACGCGCGGGTCATGACCGGCGCCGGTGGGCGTCCCGTCAGGTCATCCGCGCGGCTCATGAGCCGAGTGTACGGGTCCGATCCGAACGGAACGGATCAGTTGCCGTCAGCGCCGGACCGGGACCGCCTGAACTGCGCGACCACGTCTCGGCCGAACGAATAGACCACCGCGACGGTCGCGACCGCCACGACCCCGATCGCCACCGGATCGGGCACCAGCCGGGCCATCGCGAAGATCAACGCGATGCTGCCGGAGAGCCCGATGACCTTGCGGGACAGCCGGCTCGGCAGCGGCAGGTTGAGCCAGGGCCAGATCCGCGCCGCGGCCAGATAGAGATAGCGGGCCAAGCCGATCACCAGGGCCAACGGGGACAGGGTCCAGGCCAGCCAGCCCGCCACCACCAGCGCCAGCACGGAGTCGATCTCGACATCGAACCGCGCGCCGAAGGCCGAGCTGGTCCGGGTCCGCCGAGCCACCTGGCCGTCGACCCCGTCCAGCACCACGCCGACCGCGGCCAGCCCGACGGCGAGAGCCCGCTGACCGTCGGTCCAACCGTCGGGCAGCCCGGTGACGATCAGGGCGACCACGCCGCCGATCAGCAGGCTGCGGGCAAGCGTGATCAGGTTGGCCGGACCGAGCGAGGGGTCATGCACCGCGGCCACCGCCCGGTGAACGCGGGCCCAACCGGACCCGACGCCGAGGCAGAGCAGCGCGAGATAGACCCCGGCGGCGATCCAGCCCACGGCGGAGAGGCCGACCAGGCCGCGCACGGCCAACAGGACCATCACCTGCAGCGCCACCGCCGCGAACAGCTCGAATCGCCAGTTCCCGACCCGATCGGCGGCGCGGCCGGGCAGTCGGTCCAGCGCGCGGATGGTCATGGCTCCAGTGTCCAGCAGGCCGACGGTTTTCCGGGCCGGCGGTCCCGGCTACCGGCCGGTCAGCCAGCGCAACTGCTGCCGGACGGCGGCCCGCAGCTCCGGCTGCCGGCTGGTGATCAACGTGGGCATGCAGACCCCCTTGAGCATCGCCACCACGGTCACCGCGAAGGCCGCCGGGTCTACCTCGACCGTCCAACTGCCGTCGTCGATCCCCTGTTGGACGAGCTGTCGGACCGCCCGGAACCAGTCGTCCTCGGCGGCCCCGATCTGCTCCGCCAGCCCACGGTCCCGGCCGGCCCGGAGCGCGACCTCGGCCAGCACCTGGCGCAGCTCGGCGTCGTCGATCAACAGGTCGAGGAGCCCGTTCAGGTGCGCCGCCAGCCGGTCGGCCGGTGATCCGTCGAGTGGCAGCGAGGCCTTGAAGCGTTGCTGCATCACTTGGTACGCCGCGCCGATCAGGTCTTCCTTGCTGGCGTAGTAGTAGTGCACGGTCGCGATGTTCACCCCGGCCCGGGCCGCGACATCGCGCATCCGCAGTCCCTCGAAGCCGTGTTCGGCGATGCCCGCGTACGCGGCCAGGGAGATCTGCTCGCGGCGGTCGACGGTCGGGATGGTTCCTCCTCGGACTCGGTCAATCAACTGCTTGATGCTAGCGCGCCGGTCGCCTACGCTGGTGTCAATCAAGTGATTGATTCAGGAACACCGATGAGGAGTCCGATGTCCCGACCAGAGCCGCAGACCGAAGCCCGCCGACCCGTGGCGCGGGACAACAGCGCCCCCGGCCAGCGCAGGCTCAACCGGGTCATCCGCGCCCTGCTGCACTCGCCGCTGCACGGTCTGATGAGCCGCCGGCTGACGCTGCTGTACGTCACCGGCCGCAAGACCGGCACCCGGTACGCGGTGCCGACGGCCTACACCGACCATGCGGGCCAGGTGCTGCTCGCCTCGGCCGGCAGCTGGGTCCGCAATCTCCGCGGCGGCGAGCCGGTCGAGCTGCGGCACCACGGCCGCCGGATCCGGGCCACGGCCGAGATCGCCACCGACCGCGACCGGGCGTACCAGATCGCCCTCGCGCTGCTGCCGCCCAACCCGATCCTGCGGAACTTCTGCAAGGTCGGGCTGGACGCGGCGGGTCGGCCGAAGCAGGACGAGTTCGACGCGGCCCGGACCCGGGGCGTCGAGTTCATCGCCCTGCACCCGTTGTGAGGCCACCGAAGCGTTGAGATCCGACCCGGCCGGGGTCGTGCGCTGCTAGTTTGCCGAGCAGGGCACCTCGGACCAAGGAGTCGGAATGGGCCAGCAGCCGCCGATCAGAACGCCGCCACTGCTCAGTGAACTCGAAGGCACCGGCAGCCCGCAGGCGCAGTTCCTGACCTGCGAGCACTGGAGTCTGCTCGCCACCCGCAGCATGACCTGGAACGAGATCTTCAGCCGGACCGGCACCTACCTGACGGTGCTCTCGGCCGCTGTCATCGCCCTGTCGCTGGTGGCCAACGCCGCCGGCTTCGGGCCGGAGTTCCGGACCTTCGCGCTGCTGATCCTGCCGGTGGTCCTGCTGGTCGGCGTGGCCACCTATTTCCGGCTGATCGAGGCCGACATCGAGGACGCCTGGCTGGTGATCGGGATGAACCGGCTGCGCCATGCCTACCTCGAGCTGGCACCGGAGCTGGCGCCGTACTTCATCGCCAGCCAGTACGACGACGGGCCGGGCCTGCTCCGCACCTACAGCTTCCGCAGCCGGGTCGGGCTGACCCACTGGGTGTCGGGATCGCCGGTCATCGTGGGCGTCGTCGATGCCGTCCTGGCCGGGGTGCTGACCATGATCATCGGCCAGGCCGCCGGCGCCGGCATCGTGCCGAGCACCGTCGGCGGGGTCGTCGTCGCGCTCGCCGCCGGGGCGCTGCTCGGCATCCTGGGCTACGGCAAGGTCCGCCGGGTGCGCCGCGACTACCGCCCGCGCTTCCCGAGCTGACGTTCCAGCCAGGCCGGCCAGAGCCGACGGGCGACCGCGACCGGCAGCCGGCCGCCCAGATGCATCGCCCGCCAGGCCCCGCGATAGCCGGGCAGCACGCCGGAGGCGATCAGCACGTGCCCGATGATCATGCCGGTGACCGGGAAGGTCACCAGCAGATGGACCCAGTGCAGCACGACGAAGATCGGCCCGCCGTGGACCAGCAGCAGGCCCAGTCCGCTGAGCACCAAGATCAACAGACCGCCGACCAGGATCAGATTGGCGAGCCGTTGGCCGGGATCGAAGTCGCCCTCGTGCCGGCCGAACCGGCCGGTGAAGACGGCAACCGGCCAACGCAGCAGCCAGCGGAGATCGCCTGCGTCCCAGCGGAAGGTCTCGCGGAGGAAGCCGCCGAGCCGGCACAGCCAGAACACCACGCCGATCGCGCCCAGCGCGGCCAGGGCCACCCCGATGATCTTGTGCAGGGTGATGTCGGACGAGCCGGTGAGCCGGGCCGGCGGGCTCGGATCGCCCTCCCGGCCGAGCCACAGCCAGCCGCCGGTGGCCAGCAGGGCGAGCGTGCTGCCGTAGATCCCGGCATGCAGCCACCGCGTCCCGCGCCGATTGCGCTCGATCGTTGCTGTCCCGGACCGTCCGACCGGTCGGTCAGTAGCCATCGCTGCCGCTGCCGGGATCCTGCTGGGACGGCGGCGGACCGGGGCCGTCGGCCACGGTCACGGTGACCTCATCCTCGGCTCCGGCCGGGGAATGGTCGGCATGTTGCAGGGTGACCTTGATCGTGTGCGAGCCCGGGCTGAGTTGGTCGATCGTCAGCTCGCCGTCGGGTTCCACCGTGTAGTCGTCGGCGTTGCCGTCGAACGTCAGATGGAGGTGGTGCTGCCCCGACTCCGGCGCCCCGAGCTCGACGCTGGAATCCACCTTCAGCGTGAAGGGCTGGGTCACCGACGCGTTCTCCCCCGGCTCGGTGATCGAGATCGTCGCGCCCGCTCCGTCCGGATCTCCGCCCGGATCGCTCCCCGGCGTCGGATAGATCGAGCTACAGCCGGCCAGCACAACCAGGACAGCCAGCCCCGCCAGCCGGATGATCATCCTGCGGCCATTGGTGAGATCCGTTGACATTGCTACTCCTCTGAGCGGTGGCGGCGCTTCGCCGCCGTCCGCCCTCTGTCACGGATCCCGGCCGGATTCGGTTCATGGCGAGATCCGCAGCAGTTGATCATCGTTGCCATCCGTGATCACCAGGGACTCCACCTCGGTGATCGAGAAGCTGGTCGGGACGGTCACGTCGGTGCTGCCGTAGTAGACGGCCCGCCAGGTCCCGGCGGGTTGGCGTTCCCCGTCCCGGGAGACGATCACCATGCTGCAGTCGGTCCCGACCGGCACTCCGGCCAGTTGCAGGGTGATCTCCGTACCCCAGGAGGTCGGCGCCAGCCTGGCCTCGGCGCGGACGCCGGAGCCGCGATCGGCGGCGGTCCAGGTGACGGCTTGAGCGGGCGCGCGGCCCGGCAGGACACCCGACGCGACGACCGACACCCCGGCGAAGATGATCAACACGGCGGCGGCCGCGAACGCGATCATCCGGCGGACTCGCCGATGCTGCCGGGCCGCCGCCGCCAGCGTCCGGTCCAGCAGCCCGGCGGACGGACCCACCGGCTCGACCGGCACCGGGTCGGGGCGGTTCAGCCCCGGCTCGGCCGGCATCGGCTCCACCCCGGCCGTTCGTAGTTGATCAAGCAGCGGCAGGGTCGCGATCAGGCCGTCCAGTTCCTCCCGGCAGCACCGGCAGTCCTCGAGATGGCGGTCGACCTCGGCCCGCTCGGCCGGATCGATCAGCCCGAGCGCGTACCCGCCGAACGTCAGTTGTGCCTGGTCGCAGTTCACGGCAGCAGCCCTCGTTCCTCGCAGACGAGCCGGAAGGCCCGCAGCGCGTAGTACGTGCGCGACTTGACCGTGCCGGCGGGGATTTTCAGGATCGCCGCCGCCTCGGCCACCGAATGCCCGCGGAAGTAGGTCTCGATCAACACCTGCCGGTGCTCCGGACGCAGACTGGCCAGCGCGTCGGCGACGACCCAGCCCTGCACCGCGCGATCCAGGTCGGCGGTCGGATCCGGCACCGTGGACAGCACGGCATCGGAGACCTCACGGGGTCGGGCGGAGCGGGCCCGGTGCGCATCGACGGCGAGATTCCGCGCCACCGTGTAGAGCCAGGGGCGGATCGGCGCGGCCCGGCTCAACGCCTCGGGATGGCGCCAGGCCCGGAGCAGCGTCTCCTGGACCAGATCCTCGGCCCGGCCCCGGTCACCGTCGGTCAGCGGCAGCAGGTAGCGCAACAGCGCCGCCGCGTGCTGGTCGTACAGCTCGCGCAGCAGAACCTCGTCCGAGCGTGGCAGGCTCACCCACCTGAACACGGAACCGACGCCGAGTCGGTTCAATCACCCGCCGCCGACGGCGAAAGTCAGGCGCTGTAGCCCTTGGGTGGGATCAGGGTGGCCAGTTGGTTGAAGGACAGCCAGTACGTCGCCGTCGGGGCGAAGCCGGCCGAGTCGGCGATCAGCACTTCCCGGCTGTCGGGGCGGTAGCCGATCACCGTGAAGTAGTGCCAGATCGTGTAGTTGGGGTAGCCCGGCGGGTGGTTGCTCGCCGGCGCGACGATGTTCGCCACGATCGCGTAGCCCTTGTCCAGGTCGAGCTTGACGTCGTTCCAGAGCAGGTCGCGCTGCGCCTGGGTCGGCGGATCGTTCGGCAGCTCCTTGGTCTCGTACCAGCCGACGTAGTTGGTCAGCACCTTGGTGACCTGGCCGATCCAGTCGGTGCCGTTGGTGCTGGTCGGCAGCTCGTTGGCCATTTGCTGCTGAGAGACGCTGACCCCGCGCGCCGACAGGGCGTGCCGGGTCGCCGCCGGGCCGCACCAGTAGCCGGTCTCCTGATACTGGAAGTCGATCTCGACGGTGACGTTGCCCGCCGCGGCGGCGGTTTCGAGTTGAGCCGCAACGGCCCGTTTCAGCTGGGCCGGATCGCGCCGCGCCGGGGCCGGGATCAGCTGTCGGGCCTCGGCCACCTGCCGGGCAGTGGCCGGACGATAGCTGCCGCGCTCCGCCGGGGCCGACGTGAGCGGTTCGGTGCCGCGTGGCGCCGCGGTGGCGACGGCCGGCGTCCCGAGCACGGCGACGGGAGCGAGTCCGGCGGCCAGACCGAGCAGGTGCCGGCGGTTGATGAAGGTGGGATCCCGCAGTGACATGGGTCCTCCTCGACGAGCGGTATCGGACGCGTTCGACATTAACCCGATGCGAGGAGATCGCGGAAGATGTTCACGGGCCCCCAAAGGGTCAGCGGTCGCGCAGCTCGAAGTGCGGACGCGGGGTGAGCATCGGCACGATCGACATCTGCTGCCGGCGTGCGAGCACCAGAGCGGAGGCGAGCACACCGAGCACGGTCAATCCGCCGCCGGCGAGCAGGGTCCAGCGCGGCCCGAACAACTCTCCCAGCCAGCCGAGGATCGGGGCGCCGATGGGGGTGCCGCCCATCATCACCATCGCGTAGAGCGCCATCACCCGGCCGCGCAACTGCGGCGCGACGTTGAGCTGGATCGCGGCGTTGGAGGCGGTCATGGTCAACAGCGCGACGAAGCCGGTGATCGGCAGGATCAGGGCGTACGTGAGGTAGCTCGGCATCAGCCCGGTGATGATCAGGATGAACCCGTACAGCACAGCCATCTTGACGATGAACCGGCCGCGCGGTGCCTCCCGGCGGCGAGCCGCGAGCAGCGCGCCGGTCAGCGAACCGACCGCCATGATGGTGCCGAGGATGCCGTACTCCTGGGCGCCTTTGTGGAACTCCTGCTGGGCCATCAGGGCCGACGTCATCTGGAAGTTCATCCCGAAGGTGCCGACGAAGAACGCCACGCAGAGCACCAGCAGGATCTCCGGATTGCCGAAGACGTAGCTGACCCCTTCGCGGATCTGCCGCTTCGCCCGCGGCGGCCGCTGGCTGACCTGCAGCAACTTGCCGTCGATCAGGCCCAGCGCGGCGATGAAGGCGGCGTAGGTGACGGCGTTGGAGAGGATCGCCCAGCCGCTGCCGAACGCGGCGATCACCAGGCCGGCCAGCGCCGGGCCGATGATCCGGCTGGCGTGGAAGGTGGCCGAATTGAGGCCGATGGCGTTGGCCAGGTGCTTGGACCCGACCACCTCGTTGACGAACGACTGCCGGGACGGGTTGTCGATGGCGGTGCCCAGACCGAACAGGAACGCGATCAGGTAGACATGCCAGGTGACCGCGGCGCCGGTGACCGCCAGCAGGCCGAGCGCGCCGGCGGCCAGCGCCATCCAGGCCTGGGTGATCCGCAGGATGGTCCGCTTGTCGAACCGGTCGGCGAGCAGCCCGCCGTACGGGGAGAGCAGCAGCATCGGCAGGAACTGCAGCGCGGTGGTGATGCCGACCGCGAGGCCGGAGCCGCCGGACAGTTCCAGCACCAGCCAGTCCTGGGCCACCCGCTGCATCCAGGTGCCGATGTTGGAGATGAAGGAGCCGCCGAGGAAGATCCGGTAGTTCGGCAACCGCAGGGCGGAGAACATGCCGGTGCGCTCGGGCTTGGCCGGCCGTGCGGTGGCGGCCTGGGCGGCCGAGGCTTCATCGGGTACGGAGATGGGTACGGGCTTCTCGTCGGTATCGGCCGGAAGATCCGTTTGCTTCGTCTCCGCGTCCAGACTCAAAACCCTTGGTCACCCTCTTCATGATCGATTGCGCACGATGCCCGCGCAGGACCAAGAATATTCGTTAGCAACACTAATTACAAACGCGAACTATCGTCATAAGCGGCGCTTATGACTGGTGCGTTAGGTGTGTCTCAGCCGCCGATCAGTCCGGCGATCAGGCCCTGCACGAAGTAGATGACGAAGGCGCCGGAGACGATGTACATGACCGGATGCAACTTGCGCGCCTTGCCCCGGACCAGCTTGAGCACCGTGTAGGTGATGAAGCCGGCACCGATGCCGATCGTGATCGAGAAGGTGAACGGCATCAGCACCAGGGTCAGGAACGCCGGCAGCCCCTCCTCGATGTCGGCCCAGTCCACCTTGGTCACCTGGCTGATCATCAGGAAGCCCACGAAGACCAGGGCCGGCGTGGCCGCCTCGGACGGCACCAAGTTGATCAACGGCGCGAAGAACATCGCCAGCAGGAAGCCGACCCCGGTGATCACCGAGGCCAGGCCGGTCCGGGCGCCTTCACCGACGCCGGCGGCGGACTCGATGTAGGAGGTGTTGGACGAGACCGAGCCGACACCGCCGGCCGCCGCGGCGACCGAGTCGACGAACAGGATCCGGGACAGGTAGGGCGGATTGCCGCGCTGGTCCAGCAGGTTGCCCTCCGAGCCGACCGCGACCACGGTGCCCATCGTGTCGAAGAAGTCGGCCAGCAGCAGCGCGAACACCAGCAGCAGCAGACCGACCATGATGTTGATCTTGAACCCGCCGTCGAAGGCCGCCCCGAACGCACCGAACGGGTCGACCTGCCCGATCAGCCCGAGGTTGGGCAGCGACAGGGCGCCGGTGAACTCGGGCACGTTGAGCACCCAGCCGGTCGGGTTGGCGTCGGTCTTACCGCCGAGCCGGCCGACCAACTCGATCAACACCGCGATCACGGTGGCGCCGATGATCGAGATCAGCATCGCTCCCTTGACCCGCCGCGCGTACAGGATCGCCACACCGAACAGGGCGAGCACGAAGACCAGCATCGGCCAGCCGATCAGCGAACCGCCGATGCCCAGCTCGACCGGCGGCCCGGCCACCGGCTTGCGGACGATGCCGCCGTCGACCAGCCCGACGAAGCAGATGAACAGGCCGATGCCGACCGAGATGCCGGTCCGCAGCGATCGCGGCACGGCGCGGAACACGGCGGTCCGGAAGCCGGTCAGCACCAAGATCGCGATCAGGATGCCCTCGATCAGGATCAGCCCCATCGCCTGCGGCCAGGTCAGCTGCGGCGCGATCACCACGGCCAGCAGCGCGTTCAGCCCGAGGCCGGTCGCGATGCCGATCGGGAACCGGCCGAAGACACCCATCGCGATCGTCATCAGGCCGGCGATCAGCGCGGTCGCGGCGGCGACCATCGTCGTCGCGGTGTTGACGTTCTCGGCGATCACAGTGCCGGCCTGATCCGCGTACGGCAGCCCGCCGAGCAGGTTGCCGGCCCCGTCGGGTTTGGTGCCGATGATCAACGGGTTCAGCGCCAGGATGTAGGACATCGTGAAGAACGTGACGATGCCACCGCGGATCTCCCGCCCCACGGTCGATCCCCGGGCGCTGATCTGGAAGTAGGCATCGATCGGGCCGATCGTTCGCTCGACCCTGCGACCCGGCGCAGCCTTGGGCGACTTCGTAACCATGGCCCGTATTCTTGCCGACTTGTCAGAACTGATGCTGGCTATAGCCATCCTCAGTTCTGACAAGTCGGCGTTACAGGGGGTCGAGGTTGGTCAGGAGGCGCTCGAGGAGGTGGGCGAGGGAGCGGAGTTGGGTGTCGGTGAGGCCGGAGAGGACCTCGGACTCGACGATGTTGGCCTGCTGGATCGAGGTCGCGAACAGCTGCCAGCCCGGATCGGCCAGCCGGACCAGGACCCGGGTCCGGTTGTCCGGATCGGCCTGCCGGGTCACCATCCCGCGCTGCACCATGCCGTCCAGCCGATGGGTCATCGAGGACGGCGCGACCCCGGCGGCCTCGGCCAGCCGGCTCGGCGTCAGCGCCTCGCCGCCGGCCCGGGCCAGCTCGTCCAGCACGGCCCACTCCCCCGTCGACAGGTCCAGGTCGGCCAGCTGCCGGTCGTACCACTGGTTCAAGCGGCGGGACACCCGATGCACCGCCGTGACGACCTGCTGCACCCGTTCGTCACCGCCGGCCGCCACATAGGCCTCGACGATCTGCTTGTATTTGTCGGTCTCGCTGGACCGACTGCGCGGCGACATAGCCGCCCATCCTGCCATCGCCGGGCTCTCGGCCATGGCCCGGGCACCCGCCGCACGAGCCGGCCCGGACCAACGATGACGTACGCCAGCCGGGCGGGGAGTTCATCTTTTCGTCGGCCGGTGTAGGCAACTCGTTCATCGCCGGGGGAGAGGCTCGCGCTGTCCAGACCCCGACCGGCCTCACACCGGTCAGACATTCTCGGGAGCACCCATGAACCTGCCCATGCTGGGCCAAACCCATGGCAACCGGAGTGCGGTCACCTGTCATCTGAAGTGTGACAGCGCCTGCGCCTCGCCGCCGCCGAACACCAGCACCGAGCCGACCTTCGCCGAGATCGCCGCCGGCCAGCTGAGCCGCCGGGCCCTGCTGGTCGGCGGCGGTGCGCTGGCCGCGACCGCCGTCACGGCCGAGCTGATTCCCGACCTGGCCGCCGCCACCGAGGGACGCGAGGCACCGGGTGAGCGTCGGGTCCGCGGCAAGTTCCCGTTCGACCCGATCGCCCCGGTCGACCTGACCAAGGACGGGCTGACCGTGCCGCCGGGCTTCGAGTGGACGCCGATCCTGCGCTGGGGCGACCCGCTGTTCCACAACTCGCCGGCCTTCGACCCGGAGAACCCGAACGCCGAGGCCCAGGAGCTCCAGTTCGGCTACAACAACGACTACCTGGACATCATCGTCACCGACCGGGCGGGCCGGGAGGCGCTGCTGGTCTGCAACCACGAGTACACCAACCGGGCGATCATGTTCCCGCCCACCGGCAGCGAGGCGCAGGAGGCCGAGGTGCTGCGGACGCTGATGGCCGCGCACGGGCTGAGCGTGGTCGAGTTGCGGCGGCGGGGCAAGGGCCAGCCGTGGAAGTACGTCCGCGGCGGCGCGAAGAACAACCGGATCACCGCCTACTCCCTGTTCGGCGTGACCGGCCCGGCCGCCGGGTCGGACCTGCTGAAGACGGCCGCCGACCCGTCCGGCAAGCGGATTTCCGGCACCTTCGGCAACTGCGCCGGCGGCACCACCCCGTGGGGCACGGTGCTCTCCGGCGAGGAGAACTTCAACGGCTACTTCAAGGCCGATCCGGCCGCCCCGGGCAGCGCCCGGTACGGCCTGAAGAACACCCCGAGCACGTACGGCTGGGAGAAGATCGACCCGCGCTTCGACGCGACCACCCCGGACTACGCCAACGAGCCGCACCGGTTCGGCTGGATCGTCGAGGTGGACCCGACCGACCCGACCGCGACCCCCCGCAAGCACACCGCGATGGGCCGGATGAAGCACGAGGGCGCCAACGTCCGGGTCGACGACGACGGCACCGTGGTCGCCTACATGGGCGACGACGAGCAGTTCGACTACCTGTACAAGTTCGTGGCCAAGAACAAGTACCGCAAGGGCGACTCGGCCGCCGCCCGGAAGCACAACCTGAACCTGCTGACCGAGGGCGACCTCTACGTGGCCCGGTTCAGCGGCAAGCAGCAGCCCGGCAACGACAACCTCGGCCGCGGCACCTGGATCCCGCTCACCCAGGGCGGCAAGTCGAAGGTGCCCGGGATGAGCGTCGAGGAGGTGCTGGTCTTCACCCGGCTGGCCGCCGACCAGATGAAGGCCACCCCGATGGACCGGTGCGAGGACGTCGAGCCGAGCCCGACCACCGGCAAGGTGTACGTCGCCTGCACCAACAACTCCAACCGGGGTGTCGAGGGCAAGCCGGGCACGGACGCATCGAACCCGCGGCCGAAGAACAAGGACGGCCATGTCATCGAGATCACCGAGCACAAGAACGAGGCCGCCGCGACCACGTTCGACTGGAACCTGCTGCTGGTCTGCGGCCGGCCCGAGGACGCCGGCACCTACTTCGGCGGCTGGGACGGCCCGGTGGCCCCGATCTCCTGCCCGGACAACGTCGCATTCGACTCCGAGGGCAACCTGTGGATCTCGACCGACGGCGCGCCGAGCGGGATCAAGCAGGCCGACGGCCTCTACCGGGTGCCCTTGCGGGGAAGGGAACGCGGCCATGTGGTCCAGTTCCTCGCGGTGCCCAACCAGGCCGAGACCTGTGGCCCGGTGATCCATGATCAGGACGGCTCCGTGTTCGTCGCGGTGCAGCATCCGGGCGAGGAGGGCGGCTGGGACGACCAGCAGTCCTTCTTCCCGGACTACGTCCCCGAGGGCTCCCGCCCGGACCGCGGCGACTGGCGCGGCCCGCGGCCCTCCGTCGTCCAGGTCACCTACAAGTAGTCCGAAACCCCCGCCGAGACGTCATATCCGCGGCCGTTTTCACGGCGTGTCGCAGCCGATGTGACGTCTCGGTGGCGGGGGTGCGGGTCGATCCTCGACACGGGACCTCCGCTCGTGCTCGGCCCAGCGGAGGTAGGCCCCCTGGCGGGAGATCCCGCAGGCGGTTCCGATCGCGGCCCAGGTCGCGCCGTGCCGGCGGGCGTGCAGCACCGCCCTGGCAGCCCGACGTTCGCCGCCCGGGCGATCCGGATCTTGATCAAGGACCACTCCCGCAGCCGGCCCCGCGGCTCGTGATCGGCCGGGTCCATCAGTTCGTCGGTGAGGTCGTCGATCGTCCGCGCGATCACGTCCTGCAGTCGGCCGGCAGCTGAGTCGATCGAGCCCTGATCCGGACCGCGGCAGGGTTTCGTGCCTTTGTCGTCCATCGCTCGATCATCGGCGCGACACCGGTCTCGATGTCATGGTGATCTACGTCACCTTGAGGACCCTGAAGCCGGCGAGTCGGCTCGGCGCAGCACGGATCCGAGGGACAGGAAGGCGGCGCCGAGCAGCAGGCCGGTGCCGACCAGCCGGGAGCCGAGCTCGACGTAATGATCGAGTTCGATGCCGGACTCGCTCCGGGTCAGCGCGTTGTACGCCAGCGCGACCACTCCGAACGCGACGTTGCCGACGATCAACATCGTCCGGGCCGGCTGCGGGAACCGTGCTGAGTCGCCGTTGGCGTACTCGGCACCGGTGAGCGGGTTCCACCGGATGCCGAAGATCAACGCGGCACCACCGGCCAGGCCGAGCAGCAGGGCCATCGGATCGCCGATCACTCCCGCCGGCCGAAAGGCGATCGCGATCAACAAGGTCACGGCCAGCGCCTCGACCCGGGCCCGGGCCAGCCGGCCGGTGATCGCCCAGCCGGCCCCGAACCCGATCGCCAGCAGGGTGAGCAGTCCGCCGGCCGCCTGCTCCGACCAGGCCACCGGCCACCAGTCCAGCTGAGCCGATCGATCGATCGCCGGCGACCCGGTCGACGCCAGCCGGGCGGGAGCCTCGGCCGCCGCCGGACAGAAGATCAAGGTCCGGCGTTGGCTGCCCGCCGTCCCGGCGACACGCCACTCGGCGGTCGAGTCGAGGCAGCCGTCGACCCAGCGGGAGGCGGTCGCGGCTGACCGTGTGTTGGCCAGGTCGAGCAGCGCGTCGCCGCCGGGCAGCAACCCCCTGATCGAGATTGAACGTCGCGCCGACCTCGTTCACCCGACCGTTGTCGAGCTCGGTGAGCCGGGCCGGGGTGCCGTCGGGCCGCAGGTAGTCCTCGATCGCGCTCCGCTGGCCGGGCCGGGCGTCGTACCGCCTCGGGCCCGGGTTCGACCGGGTCCGGGCGCACCGGCACCGCCAATCACCGAGACCTCCGCCTCCCCGCGAGTCGAGGTGTCAGTCTGGCACGGATCGGGTCAGCCGCCCGGCAGCTTGATCACGAGCTCAGTTGGACAGGACCGGTAGGTCCGGCTCGCGGTGCTGGAACCGGTCGGTCGAGCCGCGGTTGAAGTGATGTCGCCGGCCCTTGATCAGCAGCCAGAAGATCAGCGCGACCTCACCGACGAAGGTGAAGGCGCCGATGCTGATCGAGTAGCCGGGCACCAGCACCGCGCCGAACCCGTCGGCGAGGTAGCCGAGACCGGCGATCACCAGCAGCACGCCGAAGATGCGCGGCAGATAGCGGGATCGGTACCCGAGATAGCCGATCAACAGCAGGTGGACGCCGAAGAGGATCAGGCCGAGGTGCCAGATCAGGTGGTACGCCTCGACGGCCTGCATGGCCTGGTCCGGGACACCGAGCCGGCCGAGGGCGAGGACCAGCTGGATGATCGCGACCAGATACACCGCCGCGTAGCCGAGCCGGAACCAGGCGGCCATGATCGAGACGGTTCGATCGACGGGCTCGAAGAGCCGGTACAGCGCGGCGGCCGCGACGACGTCGAGGATCACCACCAGAATCAGGCCGGCGATCCCCAGCCGGAACAGCCCGTCCGACCCGGCGATGTCCTGCACAGTTCGGGTCGCGTTGCCCGGGGTGATCATGGCTCCGACCGCCCCGAACACGGCGAACGGGGCGATCAGCGCCATCGCCGCCAGGGCGAGCCCGGCCGTCAGGCCGGCGCTGCGCTGGGCGCGGGCGTCGGCGTCGGTGACTTCGTCGAGATCATGGTTCATGGCGTCTCTCCTCAGAGCGATGGCTACGCGTCGTGGTAGCGCGGGCGGTCGGCGGTCAGGCCGACCAGGTCACTGCTGACGTCCCAGAGCCGGGCTGCGACGGCTTCGTCGTAGCTGCGCCGGGAAGATCTTCTGGGCTTACCTCCTGCGAAGTAGTGGCCCGTCACCGGTGCGAGCTCCGGTGCGGAGGCAACCTTGATCGTCGTCCTGGCGCCCTGTTCCGGCGTCTTCATCAGCGGCCGGAGCAGCGGCACGATCACTCGCTGCACCCAGGCCGGATCCTCGGCCCCGAACGAGGTGCTGACCACGCCGGGATGCAGCGCGTTGGCCGTCACCGCGGCCTGATCAAGGACCGGGTCGGCGGTCAGTCGTCGGGCCAGTTCGTAGCCGAACAAGACATTGGCGAGCTTGGACTGGTCGTAGGCGCGGGAGCCGGAGTAGGCCCGCTCGCCCTGCAGGTCGTCGAAGTCGATCCGGCCGGTGGCATGAGCGTTCGAGGCGACCATGATCACCCGGGCCGGCGTGCTCTGCTCCAGCCGATCCAGCAGCAGCCGGGTGAGCAGGAACGGGGCGAGGTGATTGACCGCGAGGGTGTGCTCGATCCCGTCGGCGGTGACCCGCCGGTTGTTCCAGTACCCGCCGACGTTGTTGATCAAGACGTCGAGGCGAGGCAGCCGGTGCAGCACGGCCGCGGCCAGCTTTCGTACCTCGGCCTGGGCGGACAGGTCGGCGACGAAGACGTCGACCTCCCCGCCGCCGGCCGCCCTGACCTCGTCGGCCGCACCCTCGACCCGGGCCCGGCGCCGACCGACCAGCGCGACGTGCGCGCCCAGTCTGGCCAGCCCGACGGCGCTGGCGCGACCGATGCCGGCACTGGCGCCGGTGATCAGCACCGTCTTGCCGGCCATCACCGGTCGACCGGTCCGGTCCATGCTCACGCGACGCTGCCGACCGGCGGCGGCGTGATCGTGGGGAGCTGTGGCTGGACCCCTTGGCCCTCCTGCTCACCTTGATCAAGACGAAACGGCGGATACTCGTCGCGCATCAGGGAGGTGTAGCTGAAGACCCGGTAGATCCAGCGGTTCATGCCGAGGATGAGGTCGAACAGTGCCCGGGGGTAGCGGCCGGTGAACAGCAGGACGGCGCCGGCGATCACGACCAGGAACCCGACCAGCGAGAGTCCGGCCAGGTTCTGATAGCTGGCCGCGGACCCGTCGTTCGCCACCGTTGACCAGTAGGGCACGTTGGCCGTGAACAGGCCGATGATGATCAGGTGCGGGATGGCCAGCAGCCAGGACTTGATCAACACCAGGCCGCGGGAGAGCCGTTCGGGGTAGTCGACATCGAAGTCGGCCGGATAGTCGGTGCGGGCCAGCGTGAACGGCGGATAGCGGTCGGTGCCGATCGCGGCGAAGGCGTAGAACGCGACCCGCCAGTTCCAGCGCAGCACGCCGACGGTGAAGTCGAAGAGCGGGCGCGGGTAGCGGCCGGTGAAGAGGATGGCGAAGCCGGCGATCACCGTGACGACCAGGAAGGCGATCCAGAGGAAGGCCAGCAACACATAGTGCGGGATGGCGAGGAACCACTTCACCAGCCAGAGCCCGCGGGACAACTGCGGATCCAGGGTGCCGGTCAATCGGGCCGGATACGGGGTCGGAGTCGGTGAAGTCATGGTGTCGGTCCTGTCTGAGCGGTGGCCTGCGGGCGCCCATCTCGGGCGGTCGACGACCCTGCGAAGATGCTTCCGCATGCCTCACCGACGAAGGTTGCCGTACTAAGTACAGAGAATACCGTACAAAGTACGGGTCTGCTGCTGAACGGCCGCTTCGGTCAACCGGCGTGAGTGTGCCGGTTCCGGCCGGCCAGGTAGCCGGCGATGCCGTGGCCGGCCGAGAGCGCGATGATCAGCCCGAGCACGGCCGACCAGTCGCCGGTCAGGCCGTGCAGCCAGCCGCCCGCGACCGGCCCGCCGGCCGCGATCAGGTAGCCGACCGACTGGGCCATGCCGGACAGTCGGGTGGTCTGCGCCGCGGTCCGCGTGCGCAGCCCGATCAGGGTCAGCGCGAGCATGATCGAGGAGCCGGAGCACATCCCGGCGATGATCACCCAGAGCACGATCACCCCTGGCGCGACCAGGATGCCGACCATCGCGATGATCATGCCGCCGGCGATGATCACCCCGACCGCACGCTGGTCCCGCCACCGGGCCAGCGTGCTGCCGATCGTCCAGCCGGCGGCCATCCCGGCCACCTGCATGATCAACAGATGCAGGCCGGCGACCGCCGGCGGCAGCCCGAGGTCGACCTCGATCGACGGCAGCCAGGTGACCAGGAGGTAGAAGATCGTCGACTGCAGGCCCATCGCCAGCGTCACCTGCCAGGCCAGGGCCGAGCGCCACATGATCCGCTCGGGACCGATCGGCTGCGGCAGCACCTCGACCGGGGCCGGTCGCCGGGCATCGCGCCGGCGGACGGCCCGGATCCTCAGCAGCCAAGCGATGGCGGCGATCAGGGCCGGGCCCGACCAGACCACCAGCGCGCCGCGCCAGTCGGCCGGCAACAGCTCGGCCAGCGGAACACTGACCCCGGCCGCGATCGCCGCGGTAGCGTTCATGATCGCCGTGTAGCCCGCGGTGAGCCGGGGCACCTGGCCCGGAAAGTCCCGCTTCACCACGGCGGGCAGCAAGACGTTGATCACCGCGATCGCGGTGCCGATGATCAGGGTGCCGCCCCAGAGCCAGACCGGCCCGGCGACGGACCGGGATCCGACGCCGGCGGCGAGCAGGATCAGCGCCGCGAACAGGGTGCGATCGATCCCCCACCGGACGGACACCCGGTGCACCAGCGGCGAGATCGCGGCGAACGCGAGCAGCGGCACCGCGGCCAGCAGACCCAGGCCGGTCGCGGACAGGCCGCTGTCCAGGCCGATCCGGCTGAGCACCGGACCGACCGCGGTCAGCGGCGTCCGCATGCTCGCGGCCACCAGCACCACCCCGAGCACGATGATCACCCGGGCCAGCCGCGATTCGGTCGGGGTCAACGCCTGGGTCACCCGACGTTCCGGGGCCGGCGGGATCAGTCGAACAGGGTGGCGGGCTCGTCCCAGACGATCGTGTCCCAGACCGGTGGCGGCAACTCGGCGGCCCGGTCGTCGGAGACGACACTGGAGTGCGCGCCGCAGCCGTGGTCGACGGTGACGACCTGCGCGTCGTTGGCCGAGAACGCGTTGGTGCAGACCCCGAAGCCGAGTCCGAGCCGGCCGCTCAGCCGGACGAAGAAGCCACAGGTCAGGCAGTTGCCGGGGGCCAGCCGGGTGATCTCGTTGTCCGGGCCACCGTCGCCGGTGAGCCACCGTTCGGCGGCCTCGTCCCGGCCCTGCGGCGACAGCACCCGCTCCCGGCCGAGACCGAGCTCGGCCACGATCGCCCGGGTCTGGCTCGCCTCGGCCGGATCGGTGTCGGCGGCCTGCTCGCCGCCGGTGTAGCCCGGCTCCAACCGCGGATCGTTGTCCGCAGTGGGCAGCACGATCCCGGCGGTCACGTCGCCGGGCTGGATCCGCTCGGCCCAGGGCACCCAGGAGGCCGCCATCAGCGCGCCGTCACCGGGCAGCAGCACGACCTCGTTCACGGTCGCGTTCTTGGCCCGGGACGCGCGGGAGACGGTGACCGACCAGCGCCAGCCGCGGTAGCCGGGGTGCGGGCAGCCGAAGTAGTGGCTGACCAGCCGGTCGCCCTCGGACTCGTAACCGAGATGATCACCGACCCCGAGTTGGTCGGCGGTCTCCACCGCCGCCGCGCGGGCGAGGTCGACGGCGTCGACGCAGATCTGATCGGGCTTCACGGTCCGGGGCATCCCTCAGAGCTCCAATTCGTCGGCCACCGCGCGGAGCACGCTGGCCACCTTGGCGCCGGTCTTGCCATCCGGGCGCTTGTCACGACGGTACGTGTTGCCGATCCCGTCCAGCATCTTGATCAGGTCCTCGACGATGATCCCCATCTGCTCCGTGGACTTGCGGTTCGCCTTCGCCAGACTCGGCGGCGCCTCCATCAGCCGGAGCGCCCAGGCCTGTTCGCCACGGCGACCCTCGATCAGGTCGAATTCGACCTTCTGTCCGGGTTTCAGGGCGGTGACCCCAGCCGGCAACGCGTTGGCGCGCACGTACACGTCACCACCGCCGTCCTTGGTCAAGAAGCCGAAACCCTTCTCGGCGTCGAAGAACCGCACCTTGCCTACCGGCACGTCAATTTTCCCTCCGGGCATGCGTGAATCACCTGTTTTCAGGCTCGCCCAGCCTAGCCGCGGACGGGAGGCCCGGCCAACCCGATTAGGCCGGGCCGAGACCGGAGGGGCGGGGCTCACTCGATTCCGGCGGCCTGGTCGAGCTCCTGCAGCAGGGCATGCGCCGCCAACTCGACCTTCTTGTGCCGCCATTCCGCGGCCCGGTAGACGCAGGCGATCAGGCCGGTCCGGTGGATCCGCCGGAAGTCGCCGTAAACGAACGCGAAGCGCGCCTTGGTCTCCTCGGACGCCCCGTCGGTGAGCCCGAGGTGCCAGCCGGCGTACTCCTGCCAACTGTGCTTGTCGAGGTAGGAGTTCTGCACGTCGGCCGAGGGCTGTACGTCACCCCAGTCGCTGTCCAGGACGTACTGGCGCTTGGCGATCAGCTCGCGAGCGCGAGCCACGCCGGCATCGTTGACCAGGTATCGAGCCATTCCGCCAGTCTGCCCCTACGATCCGATCATGGACAGCACTGCGACGACGGATGTCTCGGGGACGGGAACGACCGGGCCGCTGACCCGGCTGCTGGACGGCCGGTGGGCGGAAGTCCGGGACCGCGCCCGCGGCTTCGAGCTGCGCCGGTTCGACCCGCCCGCGTACGACCTCGGCACCGAGGAGCACCGGGCCCGGGTGCTGGACCGGCTGCGCGAGTTCGCCGCCTCCGGCCTGCCCCAGATCGGCTTCGACCCGACCTACGGCGGCACCGGCGACGTCGGCGGCGGGATGGTCGCGATGGAGATGCTCGGCTTCCGCGACCTCTCGCTGATGGTCAAGTCCGGGGTGCAGTGGGGCCTGTTCGCCGGAGCGATCGCGGCGCTCGGCACCGAGCGGCACCACCGGGCCCACCTGCGGGACGCGATCGAGCTCGACCTGCTCGGCTGCTTCGCGATGACCGAGGCGGGGCACGGCTCAGACGTGCAGTCGCTGGAGACCACCGCCACCTATCGGCCGGAGACCGAGGAGTTCGAAATCCACTCCCCGACCCCGACCGCGCGCAAGGAATACATCGGCAACGCGGCCCGGGACGGCCGGGTCGCGGTGGTGTTCGCGCAGTTGATCACCGGTGACGAGCAGCACGGCGTGCACGCGTTGCTGGTGCCGATCCGGGACGAGTTGGGCCGGCCGTTGCCCGGCGTGACGATCGGCGACTGCGGCCGGAAGGCCGGCCTCAACGGCGTCGACAACGGCCGGATCAGCTTCGACCTGGTCCGGGTGCCCCGGGACGCGCTGCTCGACCGGTACGGCCAGGTCGCCGCCGACGGGACCTACACCAGCTCGATCGAGAGCTCCGGCCGACGGTTCTTCACCATGATCGGCACCCTGGTCCGCGGCCGGGTCAGCGTGGCCGGCGCCGCCCAGAACGCGGCCAAGCTGGCCCTGACGATCGCCTGCCGCCGCGGCCTGGCCCGGCGCCAGTTCCCGCGGCCGGGTCGCGAGGACGAGGAGGTGCTGTTGCTCGACTACCGGGCCCATCAGCGGCGGCTGCTGCCGGCGCTGGCCCGGACGTACGCGTTCTCGCTGGCGCAGAACGCCCTGCTCGAGGACCTGCACGAGCACCTCACCACCCCGGCCGACGACCCGGCCGTGCAAGATCAACGGCAGCGGGCGATCGAGTCCCGCGCGGCCGGGCTGAAGGCAGCCTCCACCTGGCACGCGACCCGGACCATCCAAGTCTGCCGGGAGGCCTGCGGCGGCGCCGGCTATCTGGCCGAGAACGTGCTGCCGCAACTGCGCGCCGACATCGATGTCTTCACCACCTTCGAGGGCGACAACACGGTGCTGCTGCAACTGGTCGGCAAGGGCCTGCTGACCGACTACTCGACCCAGTTCGAGGATCTCGACGTCCGCGGCGTGGCCCGTTTCGTCGCGGATCAGTTCGTCGGCTTCGCCACCGAACGGACGGTCAAC
Source organism: uncultured Actinomycetota bacterium (assembly GCA_963746025.1). Lineage (GTDB taxonomy): Bacteria > Actinomycetota > Actinomycetes > Propionibacteriales > Propionibacteriaceae > Microlunatus. The sequence continues at coordinate 86,064 of CAVUZU010000002.1, read as the reverse complement.
CGCGGGATGATGGAACGACTCCGCCGGCGGCGCGGGGAGCAGCCGGAGCTCCGCGACCGGGCCTGGCAACTGGCCCTGCTGGAGGACCGGGAGAAGCACCTGGTGGAGACCGCGGCGCTGCGGCTGCGCGGCCGGATGGCCGGCGACGCCGACCCGTTCGCCGCCTTCAACGCGGTCCAGCCGCACCTGCTGACGGCCGCCGCCGCCCATGTCGAGCGGGAGGTGGCCGAGGCGTTCCTGGCCGGGATCGACTCCTGCCCGGAGCAGGCCGAGCTGCTCGACCAGCTGTTCGACCTGCACGTGCTGTCCGGGATGGAGGCCGACCGGGCCTGGTATCTGGAGCACAACCGGATCAGTGACCGCCGGTCGAAGGAGATCGTCAAGGCGGTCGACGACCTGTGCGAGCAGCTACGACCGCACGTACCGGAGCTGCTCGACGGCTTCGGCATCCCCGAGCCCTGGATCACCGCCCCGATCGCCCAGCCCGACTCCGTCGCCTGAAGCCGACCAATCCGAAAATGGGTGCCACTGCGCCAGATGATCCAGGAGAGGCGATCGCCGCCCTATTTTTCAGCCAGGATGGGCGCCAACCAGGTGGGACTGCGGCTTGTCAGAACTGACGCTTGCTATAGCCATCCTCAGTTCTGACAAGTCGGCGAAATCAGGGGCGCAAGGGTGAGAGGGGGAGGTTGGTGATCGCTTTGGCGAGGGCGTCGACCGGGCCGCGGGCCGAGCGGGGGTTGGCGACCAGGGCCATCTCGATGTCCGGCAGCGGCGGCAGGTCGAACCGGCCGGACAGGTTGCGCAGGTCCGGCGGCACCCGGCTCTGGGCCAGGATCGAGATGCCGAGGCCGGCCCGGGTCGCGGCCAGGATCCCGTTGATCTCCCGGGTGTTGCAGGTGATCCGCCAGGTCCGGTGCGCGTTCTCCATGGCGGACAGCGCTGCGTCTCGGCTCCAGCTCGGCGCCGGATAGGTGACCAGCGGCACCGGGTGCGCGGGCTCGATCTGGGTCCGGTCCAGGCCGACCCAGACCAGCCGGTCGCGGCGGACCAACTGCCCGCGGTGCGAGTCGGCCTCCTGGTTGATGAAGACCAGGTCGAGATGGTTGGAGGCCAGCCGGCGCAGCAGGGTGCCGCTCTGGGTCACGGTCAGTTCCAGGTTGATCCGCGGATAGAGCTGCCGGAACTCGCGCAGGATGGTCGGCAGTTCGCTCACCGCCAGCTCGTCCGCGGCACCGAACCGCAGCCGGCCGCGCATCGCCGAGCCGGTGAAGTAGGAGACCGCCTCGTCGATCGAGGCCAGGATGGTCCGGGCGAAGCCGGCCATCGCCTCGCCGTTGTCGGTCAGCGACACCGACCGGGTGTCCCGCTGGATCAGCTGCCGCCCGGCGGCGTCCTCGAGCCGGCGAACGTGCTGGGAGACGGTGGGCTGGCTCAGCCCGAGTTGCTCGGCCGCCCGGGTGAAACTCAGGCCGTTGGCGACGGCGAGGAAGGTACGGAGCAGCGTCGGGTCAAATGTCTTGTCATCGGCCACCACATCCTCCGTCCGCCAGCCCGCCGGCGTCGCGATGGCTCCCGCGCGACCCCGCTGATCACCTCGGTCTTATAACCCCAGCCAATACAATATATAGGCCTTATGGCTTTGCTGAATATCAACGCCACACCTTAGGGTTGGTGTCGGGCGACCTCAGAGAAGAGCTCTTCGCTCGCCGGCCGATCCGGCGATGTCTGTCCAGCCAATCTGAGTTAGGTGTGTTTCGCCTTGTCCACGGCGCCCGCCGAGCGGTCCCGCTCGGCCTCGTTCCGAATTGATCTCCTCACCAAGCCCGTCCGGCAGCGCCAGTGGCCACGCACGCTGGCCGCCCTGCAGGTCCGCAACTACCGGCTGTTCCTCTCCTCCCAGGTGGTCGCCACCACCGGTCTGTGGATGCAGCGGATCGCTCAGGACTGGCTGGTCCTGGAGCTGACCGGAAGCGTTGCCGCGGTCGGCATCGCCGTCGCCCTGCAGTTCACCCCGGTGCTGTTGTTCGGCCTGTTCGGCGGCGTCCTCGCCGACCGCTACAACAAGCGACTGTTGTTGATCATCACCCAGTCGGTGGCCACCCTGATGGCACTCACCCTGGGGTTGCTGGCGCTGACCGGGACGGTGCAGGTCTGGCACGTGTACGCGGTCGCCGCGGTGCTCGGTTTCGTCACCGTGGTGGACAATCCGACCCGCCAGGTCTATGTCTCCGAGCTGGTCGGTGATCAACACATCCGGAACGCGGTCAGCCTGAACTCCTCGGTGTTCCAGTTCGGCGCCCTGCTCGGCCCGGCTCTGTCCGGCATCTTGATCAACGCGGTCGGTCAGGGCTGGTCGTTCCTGATCAACGCCGCCTCCTGCCTGGTCGTGGTCGGGATGTTGATCATCATCCGGCCGGCGGCCCGGCCCGGCTCGATCGTGCTGAAGGCGAAGGGCCAACTGCGGGAGGGCCTGCGCTACATCCAGAACACCTCCGAGGTGGCCTGGACCATCGTCCTGGTCGCGACCATCGGCCTGTTCGGACTGAACATGCCGGTGATCCTGGCCGCCTTCGCCGATCACGAGTTCGGCACCGGAGTGAGCGGCTACTCGCTGTTCAACTCCCTCACCGCGATCGGCGCACTGGCCGGTGCCCTGATCTCGGCCCGGCGCCAGGGCCAGGTCCGGCTCCGGGTGCTGGTCAGCCTGCTCACCCTGCTCGGCATCACCATCTCGATCGCCGCCATCGCACCCAGCGTCTGGACCTTCGGGATGGTGTTGATCTTGATCGGGCTGCTCACCCTGCAGTTCCTCACCGGCGCCAACTCGCTGGTCCAGTTGACCACCGCACCGGCGGTGCGCGGCCGGGTGATGAGCGTCTACCTGCTGGTGCTGCTCGGCGGCCAGGCCATCGGCAGCCCGACCGTCGGCTGGCTGATCGACCACTTCGGCGCCCGGCCGAGCATGCTGCTCTGCGGCGGCCTGGTGGTCGGCGTGGCCCTGCTCTCCGGCCTGGCCATGGCGCACCGGTCCAACCTCCGACTGGGGGTCGACCGGAGCACGTACCGGCGCTGGGTGCACATCCGCGCCCGCTGACCCCCCTTCCGCCGACTTGTCAGAACTGGTGCTGGCTATGACCAGCCTCAGTTCTGACAAGTCGGCGTTCAGGGGTTAAAGGTGTGTTTCGAAGCCGAGTCGATCGGCGCGACCTCTTGACGGCTCGGACAGCAGCCGTCATGCTCCAATTGTCTGGGAACTTTCCAATCGATTGGCGATGAACGGGGGTGAGCCGTGCGAGTCGGTGGTCCGGGAGCACTGCGCGCGATGAACGATCGCGCCGCGCTGCAGGCCCTGGCGCTGCACGGCCCGCTGTCCCGGACCGAGCTCGAGCACGAGATCGGGCTGTCCAAGCCCGCCGCGGCCGAGTTGCTGCGCCGGCTGGCCGAGATCGGCCTGGTCCGCCAGGACGGGCATCGCACCAGCGGCGGTCCCGGCCCGAACGCCCGGCTCTGGACGATCGACGAACGGGCCGGCTACGCGGTCGGCGTCGACGTCGTGTCGGCCAGCTTCGACGTCGGGGTGGTCGACCTGACCGGGACGCTGATGGCAGACCGGAAGATCAATCTCCGCGGCAGCGGGCCGGACCCGGTGCCGGTGCTGCGCCGCGCGGTGCAGGAACTGCTCCGCGACCAGGGGCTGCCCCGCGACGTACCGCACCGGGCCGTGGTCGGCATCTCCGGCTCGATCGACCCGGTGACCGGCTTCCTCGGCTATGCCCCTCATCTACCGCGCTGGTACGACTTCGACGTGCCGCGGCGGCTGACCGAGGTCCTGGAGATGCCGGTCACGGTGGACAACGACGTCAATCTGGTCGCCACCGACGAACTGCGGCACGGCTGTGCCCGCGGCTATCGCGATGTGGTGCTGCTCTGGATGAGTCGCGGGGTCGCCGCGGCCCTGCTGGTCGACGGCAAGCTGCATCGCGGCTCCCGGGGCGCGGCCGGCGAGGTCGACCTCGCTCCGGTCTCGTTCGAGGGGCAGCGGATGTCGGAGCTGATCGACTCCGCCGCGGTGCTCGAGTTGGCCGGACGCTACGGCCTGGGCGCCAGCCGGGCGGCCACCGCCGTCCGGCGCGCGGTCGCGGCGATCAACGACGGAAAGCCCGGGACCGGCGACCCGGACGGGTTCCTGGCCGAGCTGGCCGGGCGGATCGCGCATGCGACGGTGATCGCGGTGACCCTGATCGACCCGCAGCTGGTGGTGCTGGCCGGCGACATCGGGGTGGCCGGCGGTGATCGATTGGCCGACCGGGTCGCCGACCGGCTGCATCGGCTGGTCGCCCATCGACCCGAGGTCCGGCCCGGCACCGGTCGTGATCATGCCGTCCGGCACGGAGCCCTGGCGGCCGCCATTCAACAGGTACAAGAAGAGATTTTCGGATGACCGGCACGCCGGCCGCCGTCAACGGGAGGAAATGATCATGAAGCGAAATTCGCTGGTCGTGGCACTGATCGCGGTGCTGGGCCTGGTCGCCGGTTGTGCCGGTGGCAGTCCCGGTGGTGGCGCGACAGGTCCCGGCAAGTCCGGGGCGACGCTGACCATCGCCAATGTCGGTGGCACCACCTGGACCTGCGGCTTCAATCCGTTCAACCCCTCGGTCAGCGGGCAGTCGATCGGATTCGTGTACGAGACCCTGATGCACGTCAACGCGCTGCAGAACGCGAAGCAGACGCCGATGATCGCCGAGAGCGCGGAGTGGAGCACGGACAAGAAGACGCTCACCTTCACCATCCGGGACGGCATCGCGTGGAACGACGGCAAGCCGCTGACCGCCGCCGACGTCGCGTTCACCTTCAACCTGATGAAGAAGAGTAAGGGCCTGGACCTGAACGCCCTCTGGTCGTCCGGGCTGCAGTCGGTCGCGGCCAGCGACAAGACGGTGACGATGAAGTTCGCCGCACCGTCCGAGCCGTACTTCTACTACATCGCCGGCCAGACCCCGATCGTGCCGGAACACATCTGGAGCACGGGTGAGCCGGGCCAGGATCCGGTGCAGTTCGCCGACGCCAAGCCGGTCGGCAGCGGGCCGTACACGATCTCGGACTGCAAGCCGCAGAACATCCGCTACGAGGCCAACCCGAACTTCTGGCAGCCGGGCAAGCCGGCGATCAAGACGGTCAACTATCCGTCCTACACCGACAACAGCCCGGCCAACCTCGACCTGGCCACCGGCAAGGCGCAGTGGGGTGGGCAGTACATCCCGAGCATCGACCGGTACTACGTGGAAAAGGATCCGGAGAACCACAAGTACTGGTTCCCGCCGACGGCGAACGTCTCGATCTACTTCAACCTCAAGCACGAGGTGACCAAGAACAAGGCGATCCGGCAGGCGTTCGCGTACGCGATCGACAAGGAGAAGGTTTCCAAGATCGGCGTCGGCGGCTACCTGCCGGCCTCCAACCAGGGCGCCATCGTGCTGCCGACCTTCCAGGACTGGTACAACCAGGAGGCGGCCGACAAGTACAACTACCGGCCCGATCCGGCCAAGGTGACGTCGCTGCTGGCCGAGGCCGGCTACTCGACCGCCAAGCCGCTGAAGCTGAGCATCATCACGGTCAGCGGCTACACCGACTGGGAGGCCGAACTGCAGGAGATCAAGAACCAACTGCAGCCGCTCGGCATCGAGCTTACCGTGCAGGCGATCGCCGGCCAGACCTACAACAACAAGCTGTACAAGGGCGACTTCGATCTTGCCTACGGCTCGCAGAACGGTGGCCCGGTGCCGTACTACGAGTTGCGGCAGATGCTCTACAGCGGCAACACCGCCCCGTTGGGCGAGAACGCGTCCAGCAACTACGGGCGGTTCTCCGACCCCAAGGTGGACGCCCTGCTCGGCGAGTACGCCGGCGCCGACGACGCCCGGCAGCACGAGATCGTGAACGCCCTGCAGGAGGTGATGCTGGAGGAGGTGCCGGTGATGCCGGTGCTGGAGTCGGTGAGCTGGTTCCAGTACAACACCAAGGACTTCACCGGCTGGCCGACCGCCGACGACCCGTACGCGCTGCCGGCGCCGTATGCCACCCCGGACAACGAGCAGGTGTTGCTCCGGCTCCAGCCCAAATGATCATGATCCGGACGACTGACGAGAAGGAGGGCTGATGCGGTTCATCCTGCGCCGGATCGGCTTCTTCGTGATCACCCTCTGGGTGGCGCTGACCGTCAACTTCTTCGTGCCGCGGTTGATGCCGGGCAACCCGGCCGAGGCGATGATGGCCCGGTTCCGGGGCCGGATCAACCCGGAGGCGTTGCAGGCACTGGAGGTGGCATTCGGGATCGACACCCAGAAGCCGCTGCCCGAGCAATACCTGGAGTATCTGGGCAACACCCTGACCGGCCGGTTCGGTACCTCGCTGACCTTCTTCCCGCAACCGGTCGGCGAGGTGCTGGCCCAGGCACTGCCCTGGACCCTGGGCCTGGTCGGCGTCACCACGGTGATCGCGTTCCTCCTCGGCACCGGGATCGGCATGATCGCCGGCTGGCGCCGCGGCGGAGTGCTGGACGGCGTGCTGCCGCCGGTGTTCGTGGTCACCGCGGCGCTGCCGTACTTCTGGGTCGGGCTGGTGTTGATCATGGTGTTCTCGGTCGGCAGCAACGGGTTGTTGCCCAATGACGGCGGCTACGACCCGATCCTCGATCCCGGCTGGAACGCCGAGTTCATCGGCGACGTGCTGAAACACGCGTTGCTGCCGGCGCTGACGATCCTGATCATCTCGATCGGCGGCTGGATCCTGACGATGCGCAACAACGTGGTCACCACGCTGGCCGAGGACTACATCCGGATGGCCCGGGCCAAGGGCATCCCGAACCGGCGGATCATGATCAACTACGCCGCGCGGAACGCCATCCTGCCCAACCTGTCCGGGTTCGCGATGTCGCTCGGCTTCGTGGTCAGCGGCTCGATCCTGGTCGAGTTCACCTTCAACTACCCCGGGGTGGGTTACATGCTGCTCAGCTCGGTCAACAACCAGGACTATCCGCTGATGCAGGCGCTGTTCGTGCTGATCACGGTCACCGTCCTGGTGGCGGTGCTGATCAGTGATTTCCTGACCGCAGCACTCGACCCGCGAGTACGGGCCGCCGGATGAAGTCACCCCGAGAGCGGAGCCGACGATGAGTGCCATCGCCGCCGGGAACGACGCGGCCGTCACCACCACCACCACCCGACCACGGACCGGGGCCGGGGTCGTCCGCGCCGTCCTCGGCAACAAGAAGGCGCTGATCGGCGCGATCATGCTGGCGATCTTCGTGGTCGCGGCGATCGTGCCGCAGCTGTTCACCTCGGTCGCCGACCCCAACAACGGCACGTTCGAGCTGATGCTGCCGCCCTCGGCGGAGCATCTGCTCGGCACCACGGCGTTCGGTCAGGACATCTGGGCCCAGCTGGTCTGGGGCACCCGGCAGTCGTTGCTGATCGCGGTGATCGCCGGCGCGCTGGCCAGCGTGTTGTCGATCATCGTCGGGGTCTCGGCGGCCTACCTCGGCGGCGTCGGCGACGACCTGCTGTCGCTGCTGACCGACGTCTTCCTGGTCATCCCGGCATTCCCGTTGATCATCGTGATCGCCGCCTACGCCGGCGGCGGCAACATGATCGTGGTGATCGGGGTGCTGGTGGTCACCGGCTGGTCCTACGGCGCCCGGCAGTTGCGGGCCCAGGCGATGTCGCTGCGCAACCGGGACTTCCTGGAGTCCGCCCGGGTCCGCGGCGAGCGCCGGTCGTATGTGATCGTCTTCGAGATCCTGCCGACGATGACCTCGTTGATCGCTGCCAACTTCCTCGGCGCCGCGTTGTATTCGCTGCTCACCGCCGCCGGGCTGCAGTTCATCGGGCTGGGCGATCCGTCCTCGCTCAGCTGGGGCACGATGCTGCACTGGGCGCAGAGCAACGAGGCGCTGCAGACCGGCCAGGAGTGGTGGGTGATCGCCCCGGGACTGTCCATCGCGCTGCTCGGTGCCGCCTTCGCGCTGCTCAACTACGCGTTCGACGAGATCAGCAACCCCGCCCTGCGGCCCGTCCGGAGGAGGCGACGCGCTCGATGATCAACGATCAGCTGATCACCGACCAGGAAACCCTGCTCGAGGTCCGCGACCTGTCGGTCGCCTACGACTCCGACTCCGGTCCGGTGACCGCGGTCGACCAGGTCGACCTCGATGTCCGGTCCGGCGAGTTCGTCGCCGTGGTCGGTGAGTCCGGCTGCGGCAAGTCGACCATGGTGTTCGCGATCGCCCAGTTGCTCAGCTCGCCGGCCCGGATCACCGGCGGCGAGGTCCGGTTCCGCGGTCAGAATCTGGTCACCATGACGGAGAGCGCGTTGGCTCCGGTCCGTTGGCGGAACCTCTCGGTGGTGATGCAGAGCGCGATGAACGCCCTCAACCCGGTGCTCCGGATCAGCGCCCAGTTCGCGGACGCGCTGCGGGCCCACGGCGTCAAGGACAAGGCGGAGATCCGGCAGCGCTCGGAGCAGGTGCTCGAGCTGGTCGGCATCGACCGGGCCCACCTGGCCAGCTATCCGCATCAGTTGTCCGGCGGCATGCGGCAACGCGCCATGATCGCGATGGCGCAGTTGTTCGCCCCGGAGTTGGTGATCATGGATGAGCCGACCTCCGCGCTGGACGTGGTGGCGCAGCGGTCGCTGATGCTGCAGATCAAGGAACTGCAACAGGAGTTGGGGTTCGCGGTGATCTTCGTGACCCACGACATGAGCCTGGTCAGCCACTTCTCCGACCGGCTGATGGTGATGTATGCCGGCCAGGCGATGGAGTTCGGCCCGACCCGGCGGGTGTTCGACGAGCCGGCGCACCCGTACAGCCGCGGACTGTTGGATGCCTTCCCGTCGATCACCGGGCCGCGGGTGCCGCTGCAGGGGATCCCCGGCAGTCCACCGAGTCTGGGGGCGCTGCCGGCCGGTTGCCGCTTCCAGCCGCGCTGCCCGGTCGCCTTCGCCGACTGCGAGACCGTCGATCCGCCGCTCTACGACGTGGCCGGCGTGGACGCCCGCTGCCTGCTGCACGATCCGGCGCGAGGTGCCCGATGAGCGCACCGTTGTTGGAGGCCCGTGGCCTGACCCGGACGTTCCGGGTCGGCGGGCTGCGCAGCCGGGGCACCCTGCACGCCGTCGACGACGCCGACTTCGCCATCGGGGCCGGGGAGATCGTCGCCCTGGTCGGGGAGAGCGGCAGCGGCAAGAGCACCATCGCCCGGCTGCTGGCCCAGGTCTATCGGCCGAGCGGCGGTGAGATCCGGTTCGAGGGGACGTCGCTGGCGGACCTGCGCTCCCGGCGGGACGTGCTGCGCTACCGGGCGGCGGTGCCGATGGTGTTCCAGGACCCGTTCAGCTCGCTGAACCCGGCCTATCCGGTGTCGCACGGCATCCTGCGCGGGCTGAAGCTGCACCGGCCCGACATCGCGCCCGCCGACCGGCTGGCCGAGGCGATGCAGGTGCTGACCGCGGTCGGGCTGTCGCCGGCCGACCAGGTGGTGCACCGCTATCCGTACGAACTGTCCGGTGGCCAACGACAGCGGATCGGCTTCGCCCAGGCCCTGGCCTACCGGCCGAAGGTGATCCTGGCCGACGAACCGGTGTCGATGCTGGACATCTCGATCCGGATCGGCCTGCTGAACGTGATGGCCTCGCTGCGCGACGAACGCGGCGTCTCGCTGCTCTACATCACCCACGACATCGCCAGCGCCCGCTACATCGCGGACCGGATGATGGTGATGTACGCCGGCCGGATCGTCGAGTCCGGGCCGGTCGACCAGGTGCTCGGCGACCCGCTGCACCCCTACACCCAGCTGCTGGTGGCCGCCGTCCCCGATCCGCGGGCCGAGCTGAGGGTGACCGCCGAGATGACCAGGGGTGAGCCGCCGAAGGTGATCGACCCGGGTCCGGGCTGCCGGTTCGCCGACCGCTGCCCGCTGGTCCGCGACGTCTGCCGGACCACGACGCCGCCGCTGCTCGAGCTGCGGCCCAGTGATTCCGGGCGAGGGGGCGTCGAGGTGGCCTGTCACGTCGCCGCGGAGGACGCCGGCCGGGCGGAGGACTCGATGACGGCGGCCGGCTGACCGGGCTTCGGTCCGATGGTTCGGCGGCGGACCTTGGTTCAATGGCCTCCGTGACGGAGCTGAGGTTGGTGCTGCCGGTGGGCCTGCCGGCGTACGACGGCGTCGTGCTGCGCGGGTTCGACGAGCGAGATGTCGACATGGTGATGAATCTCGCGACGGATCCGTACCTGCCGCTGATCGGGTCGCTGCCCGGCAACGCCGACGCCGACCAGGCCCGGGAGTTCATCGCCCGGCAGTGGAGCCGGCTGACCTCGGGCACCGGCTTCTCGTTCTGCGTCGCCGAGGCCGGCTCCGGTGCCGCCCTCGGCACGGCGGGCCTCTGGCTCGGCGGTCTGGCCGACGGCCGGGCGACCATCGGCTACTCAGTCGCGCCGCGCGCCCGCGGCCGCGGCGTCGCCGGCCGCGCCTTGACCGCCCTGACCGGGTTCGCCTGGACGATCCCGGAACTGCACCGACTCGAGGCCTACATCGAGCCCTGGAACATCGCCTCGATCGGCACCGCCGAGATCGGCGGCTTCCAGCGCGAGGGCCTGCTTCGCAGCCACCAGTCCATCGGCGGCCGCCGGGTCGACATGCTGCTGTACGCGGCGGTCCGCGCCGATCCGGCCTGACCCGAGTTGATCGTCAGGCACCGCGGCCCTGATGCGACTCCACTGAACCTCGGTCCTCGTCAAGGACATTGCAGCCTTGTCCTGGTTCGAAGACCAGCCACTGAGTGCCCCGATCAGGCATCCGCGGTGTCAATTTCGACTGCTCGCCAAAGGCGATCGATCGGCATGACGTGGATGCGGTCGTCGTAGGTGAACGATCGGCGCCCAGTCGTGAGGACGACACCTGCGCGGAACCGCCGGCCCAGTGCGGAACGGAGTTGTGCCAGACCCTTGAAGTCCGGTCCGGTGGCGCGTTCGTTCGCCTTGACCTCGAAAGCGACGACCGTTCCGTCGTCGAACTCGACTACGACATCGACCTCTGCGCCATCGCTGGTGCGCCAATGCCCCAGCGTGACCGGCTCATCGTGCCAGGAGGTCTGCTTACGGATCTCACCTATGACGAAGGTCTGCAGGAGACTGCCGAACTCCGTCAAGGCGGCCGGATCGAGTGAGGCCAGCTTTGCCGACGTGAGTCGAAGCAAGCGAGCAGCCAGCCCCGAGTCGACCACGTGGATCTTCGGCCGAGCGCTCACCCGGGAACGAAGGGTCTTTCCCCATGATGGAAGCCGGAGAAGGAGGAAGCGGTCTTCCAATAGACGCAGGTGTGTCTCCGCCGTCTTGCGTTCTACGCCCACTGACTCGGCTGCCTTGGTGATGTTGAGCAGCTGACCGGTCTGCGCAGCGAGGTACCTGAGAAGGTCGGCCAGCGACTGCCGTTGTCTGACCTGCATCAGGTCGGCTGCGTCGCGCTCGATCGACTGACGCACATAGTCGTCGAACCACCGCGCGCGCCCGGCGTCTGAACGACGTATCGCGAGCGGAAGGCCTCCCGCGCAGACCGTCGCCACATAGCCCTCGCGGGTCGTGGCGGACTCCGGATGCTGGGCCACTGTGGCCTCCGGAGCCGCCTGCAATCCCTGCAGCAGGTTCTCCCTCACACCCAGCAACTCGCCCTGCGACAGTGGCCAGATCCTGATCGTGTGCAGTCGACCGGTCAGTGCCTGAGCTGTTCTCGGCAACGCGTCCTGACGCGTCGAATCGGTGATCACCGCAACACCTGCACGACTCCCCTCACGGTTGAGGCGGGCCTTGATCGCGTCCAGAACATCCGGGACGCGCTGGTACTCGTCGATGCACAGTGGCGTCGGGCCGGCGGCAACCGAAGTCAGGTTGCCGGTCATTGCCTCTCGCGTCTCGACGTCGTCCAGGTCGATCACCTTGACGCCGTGCGAATCAGCGAGCCCACGGAGCAGGGTGGACTTACCCACCGACCGCGGACCGTGCAGTGCGATCACAGGTTCCTCGGCGACCAGGTCTGCCAACACTGCGCTCAACCGTCGTTGGACGATCCCCGGTTCCTGGCCCACCGGCTCGATCGGTGGCCACCCGGAGCTCTGGCGAGACTACGATGGCCTCCATGGCGACCTGGGAGGACGGACCGGAGTATGCCCCGATCCAGCGACCGGAGGGGTTCACCGTCCCCGAGGTCCCGCCGCTGAGCGTCGCCCCGCCCGTCGCCCATCCGGCGGCCGGCGCCCCGGTGGTCCGGCCACAGTTCGCCGATCCCGGCCAGCCGGTGGCAGCCCTGGAATCCCTGGTGCCACGGGTGAGCGATGAGCGTGACCCGGCGGTGCCGTTCGCGGTGGTCTCCAGCGCGGCGACCACCGCCGATTCCGCCTGGGGCGCGGCGCACTGGAGCAAGCCGGACGGAGGTTGGGGACCGCCGGCCGGCGCGATGGCGCCGGTCGCGTACGACCCCACCTCGCCGCTCGAACAGCATCATCCGCCGGCCCCGACGAGCGGCTTCCCGGCGGTGGCCGGCGGCCCGCTGCCCTCCACCCAGGTGGCGCCGTACGGTGCGCCCAGCCCGTCCGGCTTCCCGGCGCCGGGCTCGACCGAGTGGTTCGCGCCGCCGCCGTCGGCGATGGCTCGGCCGATCGCGCAGGCCGATGCGGCGACCGTGCTCAAGTCGGTCACGCCGGCAGTGCTGATCACCCTTGTACTGGGCGGGATCATCGCGGTGCTGTCGCCGGTCCTGCTGTTGGTCGCGTTCGCCCTGGCCACTCGGATCAAGGTGGCCCAGTCGTCGGTCCGCAAGGTGTTCCTGGCCGGGCTCGGCGTGCTGGCCTTCTTCGCGCTGGTCGGCGCGCTGACCAACGGCGACTCGTTCGGCGACTGGTGGGAGTTCGTCGGACTCTGGGCGCTGCTGATCACCTGGGTGGTCGGCGTGGTGGTGATCGCCGTGGTCTACCGCGCGCTGAAGAACCCGAACCAGAACAGCGGCGGTTACCAGCGACCGTGGGCTTGACCCAGCCATCGGCCGGAGCTACCGCGGCGTCGCCGACCGACCGTCCCCGTACCCTCGCCGAAGCCATCCGGGCCGCCGGCCGTGAGTTCGTCGTCGAGTTGATCCGGCGCCGGCCCGATCTCGGCTATCCGCTGCCGGCCGACGTCGCGGAGCTGGTCAGCCGCGCGGCCACCACCACCTCCACGGTCCGGGCGCTCGACCGGTTGGACGCCTGGACCCGGCTGATCGCCGAGTTGTTGGCCGCGCTGCGTGATCCCGTCGCCCCGGCCCAACTGCTCGAGCTGGCCGCCGGAAGTGTGTCCGACCTCGATCGGCCGGGGCTCGGGGCCGCCGTCGACCGGGCCCTCGACGCGCTGCGGGTCCGGGCCCTGCTCTGGGGCGAGGCGGAACTGCACCTGACCCGAGCGGTCCGGGAATACTTCGGACCGTATCCGGGTGGCCTGGCACCGCCGTCATCACAGGCCCTGACCGCGGACCGGATCGGTGAGTTGCTGGCGGCGGCCGGACCGGACGAGCACGACGTGCTGGCCCGCCTCGCCCACTCCCCGGCCGGTGCCGTCCGCAACGCGGATCGACCGATCAGCCTGGATCAGGCGGCGACACCGATCGACCGGCTGCTGGCCCGCGGCCTGATCCGGCCGCTGTCGGCCGACACCGTGCTGCTGCCGCGGGAGGTGGCCTGGCGGCTCCGCGACGGCAGGTTCACCGCCTCGCCGGTGCCCACCGAGCCGCCGCCGGTCGGTGGCCGGCACCGGGAACGGACGGTGGTCGACCGGGCCGCCGCGGGCGCCGGCTACGGGCTGCTCGAGGACGTCGCCGGGGTCGCCGCGGCACTGGAGGACGTGCCGCACCGGCTGATCCGGGACGGCGGGCTGGCCAGCCGGGACCTGACCCAGCTGGCCCGGGCGCTCGGCACCGACCTGGCCCAGACCGCGTTCGTGGTCGAGCTCGGGGCCGCCGCCGAGCTGTACGGGACCGGTCAGGGCAACCGGCTGCTGCCGGCCACCGGCTACGACCGCTGGGTGGCCGAACCGCTACCGGACCGGTGGCGCCGGCTGGTCCGCGCCTGGCTGATCATGGAGCGCTATCCGGGCCGCGATCTGGCCGCCGGCGAGCACGCCCTCGGACCCGAACTGACCGCCCCGGCGGCGCCGGCCGCCCGGTCGTTGATCATGGAACTGATGCGGGCCGCCGAACCGGGCACGGTGCTGGATCATGATCAGCTGGCCGCTGCCGTCGGCTGGCACCGGCCGCGGCTGGCCGCCACCGGACAGCCCTCGATCGACGAGCTGAGCCGCTGGCTCTGGCGGGAGGCGGGCTATCTCGGCCTGACCGGCCTCGGTGCCGTGTCCGGCTTCGCGGCGGATCTGCACCAGCCGGAGGCACCGATGGTGGCCGAGTTGGCCGGCCTGTTCCCGGCGCTGGTCGATTCGATCATCGTCCAGGCCGACCTGACCGCGGTGGCCGCCGGACCGCTGCCGTACCGGATCGCGGAGGAGCTACGACTGCTCGCCGTGCAGGAGTCGCGGGGCGGTGCCGGGGTTTACCGGTTCAGTGCCGAATCGCTGCGGCACGCCTTCGATGCGGGCTGGACCGCGGACCGGGTTCACGAGTGGTTGTCTCACCATTCGACCACGACAATTCCGCAGCCGCTGAGCTATCTGGTCGACGATGTCGCCCGCCAGTACGGCAGCATCCGGATCGGTCCGGCACTGAGTTATCTGAGCGTCGACGACGAGGCGCGGGCGCAGGCGATCGTCAATCACCCGGAGGCGCCGTCGCTCGGTCTGCGCCGGCTCGGGCCGGGTCTGTTGATCGCCGCCGTGGAGCCGTACCAACTGGTCGCGTTCGTCCGCCAGATCGGCTTCGCGCCCGCGGCCGAGGACGAGTTCGGCCGCAGCCTGGCGCCACCGGATCGCTTACGAGCAACGGTTTCGGAGCGACTACGACCGACCGGCACGGCCCGCCCGACCGAGGTCGCCGACGCGATCCTGGCCGGCGACCGGGGCCGTCGGCAGGATCAGTTCGATACGACCGAACTGCTGGCCAAACTGGAGCAGGCGACCCGCGGCGCCGGGCCGGTCCGGCTCGGTTATGTCGGGCCGGACGGCGCCCCGGTGGAGCGCCGGCTGACCCTCGTTGATCTTGACGACGGCGTGCTCAGAGCGGTCGCCGACAATGATTCGGCGGTGCTCCGCATTCCGCTGTCGCGCGTATCCTCCGTCCTCCCCCTACAATGAGCCAATGCGGCCCCAGACAATCCGGAGATTCCTGGTTGTCGTGGTGTGCTCATCGGGAATAGGCACGCTTTATTGGGTGCCCGCGATGACCGGTTCTCCGTTGCTGCTCGACTCCGGACCGCAGCGCGTCGTCTCGGTCGAGCCGGCCGGAAACGACCACGAGGATTCGACCCGGAACGGGCGTAACACCCGCTCCGAGGACGTCGAGTCCGATCGCAGCGTCGACTCCGCCCCGGACGCCTCCCTCGCGCCCAAGCCGACCACCCAGGCGGGTCCGGTCGCCGGATCGCCGAGCACCGTGACCGGCCTCCGCGCCGGCCTGATCACCCAGAGCTGGGCCCAGATCTCCTGGGACGCCGTGCCGACGGGCTCCAGCGTCAGCTACCAGGTCCGGCTGAACGGGTTCGATGTGCTGGAGACGGGCAACGTCGTGGCCTCGGTGCGCTGGTTCAACGACGACATGGCTGTCCAGGTGATCCAGGTCCGGGCAACCGACAACGGCAAGTCCGGGCCCTGGTCGAACGCGCTGACGGTCGACCCGAACCGGCCCGAGGAGACCCGGCAGGGTTCGCCGTCCGAGGACGACGATTCGGACCGGGTCAAGCGGGATCCGGACCCGGCCCGCCCGACGCCGTCCCGGCCGCCGACCCAGGCGCCGCCGGCCCCGCCGAACGACGCCGCCCCGCCGCCGTCGAGCGAGGCCCCGAACCCGAGCCGGCCGGCGACCAGCGAGCCGGGCGACCCGGCGCCGAGCAGCCCGGCCACTCCGCCCGCCAGCCCGGGCGACGACGCGTCCAACCCGCCGGCCTGGCCGCCGTGGGCGCCGCCGCCGAGCTCCGAACCACCGACCATGCCGCCGCCGTCGTCGCCGCCGCCGAACTCCGACGACGAGGGCCCGGACGGGATCTTCCCCCGGCTCGGCCGGATGCTGGAGAAGCTCTTCCCGCCGCCGAGCAGCCCGCCGCCGGAGACCCCGGCACCGTCCGACGGCTCGACGCCGCCGGAGCAGCCGAGCGGCGATCCGTCCGGCGGCGACCCGAGCCCGGCACCGGAGTCGTCCGACCCCGGCCAGGACACCCCGCCGCCGTCGGAGCAGCAGCCGGGATCCGAGCCGCCCGCGGCGACGCCGCCGGCGTCCGAGCCACCCTCGGCGAATCCCCCCGCGTCCGAACGGCCGTCGTCGGAGCCGCCGGCCGACCCGCCGGCGTCGGAACGCCCGTCCTCGGAGCCACCGGCCGCCGAGCCCCCGTCTTCGGAACCGCCACCCTCCAAGCCGCCAGCTTCGGAACCGCCGGCCTCCGAATCGCAATCCGGGCCACCGGCCTCGGATTCGCCCGCACCACCACCGCCGTCGACCCCACCGGAGTCGACTCCGCCCGCGACACCACCCGACTCGGAGGCACCCAGCTCCGAGCCGCCCACGTCGCCCCCAGCATCCCCGGGGTCGGCCCTGTCACCTCCCGCATCGTCGGGCCCGCCATCTCCGGGACCGACCCGCTAGAACAGTTCGTCAATGACACAACCCTCACCTGGACTGGGACCGCTGGTCGTCCAGTCCGACCGGACCCTGCTACTGGAAGTCGATCATCCGGACGCAGAGGCCTGCCGCATCGCGATCGCGCCGTTCGCCGAACTGGAGCGCGCGCCCGAGCACATCCACACCTACCGGCTGACGCCGCTGGGGCTGTGGAACGCGCGGGCCGCCGGCCACGACGCCGAACAGATCGTCGACGTGCTGCTCAACTACAGCCGCTACCCGGTGCCGTCCGGCCTGCTGGTCGACGTCGCCGACACGATGGACCGCTACGGCCGGCTGCGGATCGAGAAGCACCCGACCCACGGGCTGGTGCTGATCACCACCGATCGGCCGGTGCTCACCGAGGTGCTGCGCAGTCCTCGGGTCAAGGGGCTGATGGGAGTCCGGATCGACGACGACTCCGTCGCGGTGCACCCGTCCGAACGCGGCCGGCTGAAGCAGGTGCTGCTGAAGCTCGGCTGGCCGGCCGAGGACCTCGCCGGTTACGTCGACGGTGAGGCGCACCCGATCGAGCTGGAGCAGAACGGCTGGCGGCTGCGGCCGTACCAGGCGCTGGCCACCAAGTCCTTCTGGCACGGCGGATCCGGCGTGGTCGTGCTGCCCTGCGGCGCGGGCAAGACGATCGTCGGCGCGGCAGCCATGGCAAAGGCGAAGGCGACCACGCTGATCTTGGTCACCAACACCGTCTCGGCCCGGCAGTGGCGGGACGAGTTGATCAAGCGCACCTCGCTGACAGCCGACGAGATCGGTGAGTATTCCGGTGCCCGCAAGGAGATCCGGCCGGTCACCATCGCCACCTATCAGGTGATCACCACCAAGCGGCAGGGGTTGCATCCGCACCTGGAACTGTTCAGTGCCCGGGACTGGGGGCTGGTGATCTATGACGAGGTGCACCTGCTGCCGGCGCCGGTGTTCCGGATGACCGCCGACCTGCAGGCCCGCCGCCGGCTCGGCCTGACCGCAACGCTGATCCGCGAGGACGGCCGGGAGGGCGACGTGTTCTCCTTGATCGGCCCGAAGCGCTACGACGCGCCCTGGAAGGACATCGAGAACCAGGGCTACATCGCGCCGGCCGACTGTGTCGAGGTCCGGGTCACGCTGACCGACACCGAACGGATGACGTACGCGGTCGCCGAGCCGGACGTGAAATACCGGTTGGCCTCGACCGCCGCGTCGAAGACCGAGGTGGCGATCGACCTGGTCGCCAAGCACCGCGGCCAGCCGACCCTGGTGATCGGCCAGTACGTCGACCAGTTGGAGGACCTGTCCGAGCGCCTCGGCGCCCCGCTGATCAAGGGCGACACGACGGTCCGGCAGCGGGAGAAGCTCTACGAGCAGTTCCGGTCCGGCGAGATCGACCTGCTGGTGGTCAGCAAGGTGGCCAACTTCTCGGTCGACCTGCCCACCGCGCAGGTGGCGATCCAGGTGTCCGGCGCGTTCGGCTCCCGGCAGGAGGAGGCGCAGCGGCTGGGCCGGCTGCTCCGACCGAAGAACAGCGGGATCACCGCCCGGTTCTACGCCGTCGTCTCCCGCGACACGGTGGACTCGGAGTTCGCCCAGCACCGGCAGCGGTTCCTGGCCGAGCAGGGCTACGCGTACCGGATCATGGACGCCTCGGAAGCCATTTCCGCCGACTGACCCGGGGGTTGACCACCTCCGATCGTCGGCATTACTGTCTGACTATCACGTGACAGTCGGTCACGATCCTCACAGCAAGGAAGCTGAGATGAAGATCAGAACCATCCTCGTCGCCCTCCTGTTGCTGCCGCTGGCCGTCCTGCTCGGAGTCGCCGATGCGCCGTCGGCGCAGGCCGCGGCCAGCACCTACTACGTCTCGACGACCGGCAACGACAGCAACAGCGGGCTGTCGCCGAGCCAGGCCTGGCGATCGATCGCCAAGGTGAACGGCTTCACGTTTCCGCAGGGCAGCCTGATCTACTTCGCGGGCGGCCAGACCTTCACCGGATGTCTGACCTTCGACGCCGGCAACGTGCCGGCCTCGGCGGCGTCGACTCCGTTCCGGGTCTACTCCTCCGGCACC
This sequence comes from uncultured Actinomycetota bacterium, assembly GCA_963746025.1. GTDB lineage: Bacteria > Actinomycetota > Actinomycetes > Propionibacteriales > Propionibacteriaceae > Microlunatus. Next base: position 67,167 of record CAVUZU010000002.1, on the reverse strand, counting down.
GGCCAGGCGACCATCAAGTCCGACTGCGTCGGCGACTACTCGGCGGCGGTCACCGTCGACAACGTGCACGGATTCCAGCTGAACAACCTCAAGATCATCAACGGCAGCAGCACCGCGGCCGGGGTGCTGCTGCAGAACCAGGCCTCCAGCCAGCCGACCCAGACCATGATCATCTCCGGATCCCAGATCAGCGGCTTCAAGACCCCGAGCGGCAGCAGCAGCACGTTCGGGGCCCAGATCATGGTGCTCGGCTATGCGGTGAACGCCAACAACGGACCGCTGAACGACGTCCGGATCCAGAACAACCGGCTGGTCGGCGCGAGCCCGACGGGGACCGACGGCCCCGGCATCTCCGGCTGGGGCTCCGGCCTGAACATCACCAACGTGACGGTCCAGGGCAACACGATCGCCAACCTGGGCATGGCCGCGGCGCAGACCAACTCCGGCATCACCATTGCCGGCTGGGACGGCGCCACCATCCAGCACAACGTGGTGCACGACATCGGCGCCAACGTCACATCCTGCGGCGGCACCAGCGGGATCCAGACCTACCAGGCCAACAACATCAAGATCAGGTTCAACGAGGTCTACAACGTCCAGCCGGCCAGCAGCGCCGCGGCCGGCTGCGACTGGGACGGGATCGACCTGGACGGTGGCACCACCAACTCGTTCGTCGAATACAACTACACCCACCGCAACGCCGGCGCCGGCTTCCTGGCCTACGTCGCCACGGTCAACGGCCGGGTCTGGGGCAACAACACCTACCGCTTCAACATCTCCGAGAACGACGACTGGGCCAAGGGCATCGGCGGCCTGTTCGCCGTCGAGGGCGGCGTCCCGAAGCTGCCGGTGAGGATCTACGGCAACACCCTCCTCAGCAACGTCGCCCAGACCACGGAGACCACCTCCAGCGCCTGCTTCAACTTCGGCTCGTCGGGGGCCTGGGCCGCCGGCTCCTTGATCGCCAACAACATCTGCTCGATGGCCAACAAGGACAAGTACGGCCGGACCGGGCAGTTCTACTACAACCCCAACGGGCAGTCCGGGATGACACTGTCGCACAACCTCTACTACGGCACCGGCGGCTCGAGCTGGCGCTGGGGCAGCACCACCCACCCGGACTTCGCGGCCTGGCAGGCAACCGGCCTGGAGACCGGGGCGCTGTGGGGCGATCCGCTGTTCACCGCTGCCGGCGGCGGCGGGACCTGCTCCTGGTCACCGGGCGCCGGAACGGGACCGCAGCCGTGTCCGTCGGCGTACACGCTGAAGGCCGGATCACCGGCCCTCGGCACCGGGGACGCGATCACCGACAACGGCGGCGTCGACTACTACCGGTCGCCACTGGCCGGCCCGCCGAACGTCGGCGCCGACGGCGGCTAGCAACAGGTCGGGCGCGGGAGCCCGGTCAGGCCGACTCGCGGATGATCAGTTCGGTCGGGATCGACTCACGGACCGGGCCATCGGCGCCACCGTCGATGGCCCGGACCAGCTCGCGGACACCGCTGCGGGCGAGCTCGACCCGGGGCCAGGTCACCGTGGTCAGCGACGGCATCAGCACCTCGCCGATGTCGGCGTTGCCGAACCCGGCGATCGCGATGTCGTCGGGCACCCGCAGCCCGGCGCCGACGCAGGCGTTGATCGCGCCGGCGGCCAGTTGATCACTGGACGCGAAGACCGCGTCCGGCCGATCGCCGGCCGCCAGCACCTGCCGCATCGCCTCCCGGCCGGCGAGCGCGTTCCACCCGGTCGCGTGCACCGCGGTGCAGCGATCGCCGAACGCCTCGAGCAGCGGCTGGTAGCGCGGGCCGACCCGATCCGTCCCTTCGGCCGGCAGGGCCGAGTCCGGACCTCCCACCACCAGCAGCGAGGCACAGCCGCGGTCGAGCAACCGCTGAGCGAGCTGGCCCGTGCCGGCCCGGTTGTCGATGCCGATCGACGGGTCGGCCGCGCCATGATCATCATCGGAATAGGGGTCCAGCCAGACCACCGGGATGCCGGCCTCGAGCAGCTCGGCACCGAAGGCCTCGCCCGGACCGGTCGGACACAGCAACCCGGCGATGCCCGCATCGCGGACGGTGGCGATCGGATCCCGATCCTGCTGGGACGGCGGCAGCAGGACGACGAAATAGTCGAGCTCGCGGGCCAGATAGGTCGCCTCGATCAGCGTGTCCCGGAAGCCCGGCGCCCAGAGCAGACCCAGCGTTCGCGACCCTTGCCGGCGCAGCGCCCGGGCCGCCGCGTTCGGCACGTAGCGCAACTCCCGGGCGGCCTGCTCGACCCGGCGCCGGGTGGCCTCGGCCAGTTTCAGCTCGGCACCCCGGCCGTTCAGCACGGCCGAGACCGTGGTCGGGGCGACACCGGCCAGCTTGGCGACGTCTCCGCGGGTCGCACCCTTGCGCCGTTCTTCGTTGGCTGCCATGATGGCGATCATACGCAACTATCACGTGATAGTTGTTGCTCCGGAGCCTGAGCCGCACCGAGTCGAGGGGGACCTGATGAGCACCGCGCAGACCGTCGACCGCCGCGTTCCGGGCGCGGTCGAGGCCGAACGACCTGGCCGGCCACCCCGGCGTGCGGTTCCGTTGGCCGCCCGGGTGCGTCGCGACTGGCCGTTGTTGATCATGGCCGGGCCCGGGCTGGCCCTGCTGCTGGTCTTCCACTACATCCCTCTGCTCGGCAACGCGATCGCCTTCCAGGACTTTCTGCCCTACATCGGGCTGCTGGAGAGCCCGTGGGTCGGCTGGGACAACTTCGCCGGCCTGTTCGACAGCGCCGCCTTCTGGAACGCGCTGAAGAACACCATCGAGATCACCCTGCTGCAGTTGGTCCTGTTCTTCCCGGTGCCGATCGCGCTGGCGATCTTGCTGCACAGCGTGCTCCGGTCCTGGCTGCGGCGGCTGATCCAGAGCATCGTCTATCTGCCGCACTTCATCTCCTGGGTGATCATCATCGCGATCTTCCAGCAGACCCTGGGCGGCGCCGGAGTGATCAACTCCTTCCTCCGCAGCCACGGTCTGGCGACCTTCGACATCATGACCAACCCGCACCTGTTCAAGCTGCTGGTAACCGTCGAAGGGATCTGGAAGGACGCGGGCTGGGGCACGATCATCTTCCTGGCCGCGTTGGCGGCGATCGACGTCCAGTTGTACGAGTCGGCCGCGGTCGACGGCGCGGGACCGGCTCGTCGGCTCTGGCACGTGACTCTGCCGGGGATCCGGCCGGTGGTGGTGCTGCTGCTGGTGCTGCGGCTCGGTGAGGCGCTGTCGGTCGGGTTCGAGCCGATCATCCTGCAGCGGGCCTCGGTCGGCGCCCAGGCGGCCGAGGTGCTGGACAGCTACGTCTACTTCCATGGCGTGGTGGACAACAACTGGGGTACGGCGGCTGCCGCCGGCCTGTTCAAGGGCCTGGTCGGTTTCGTGTTGATCTTGGCGGCGAACCGGGCCGCACATGCCCTGGGCGAGCAGGGGGTGTACAGCCGATGACCGGTCTCGCCCCGTCGCGCCGGCGGCCATCGCTTCGCCCGCCGTGGCAGGAGGAACCGACCCTGGCCGGCAAGATCGGCAAGAGCACCGCGCTGCTCGTCGTCTGCCTGCTGGTGCTGTTCCCGTTCGCGGTGGTGATCTCCACCAGCCTGTCCAGCCAGCAGGCCCTGTCCGAGACCGGTGGCTACGTGCTGATCCCCCGCGAGCCGACGCTCGACGCCTACCGCAGCATCTGGTCCGGCGGCGTGGTCACCAAGGCACTGCTGGTCAGCATCGGGGTGACCGCGATCGGCACCCTGCTGGCCACCGCGGTGACCGTGCTGCTGGCGTACGCGCTCAGCCGCCGGGGATCTTTGGGGCACCGGGCGCTGCTGACCATCGTGCTGGTCAGCTTCCTGTTCCACCCCGGACTGATCCCGCAGTATCTGACGGTCAAGTCGCTCGGCATGTTGGACAGCTACCTCTCGTTGATCTTGCCGACCGCGCTGAGCGCGTTCAACGTGGTGGTCGTCCGCAGCTTCTTCATGAGCCTGCCCCAGGAGCTGTACGACAGCGCCCGGATCGACGGTGCCGGCGAGCTCCGGATCCTGCTCAAGATCGTGTTGCCGCTTTCTCGGGCGGTGATCGCCGTGATCAGCCTGTTCTACGCGGTCGGCTTCTGGAACGCCTGGTTCAACGCGCTGCTCTACCTCAACGACAGCAGCCGCTGGCCGCTGCAGATGATCTTGCGCACCTATGTGCTGCAGGGTCAGGCGCTCGGCGACACCTCCGCGGCGGGTGAGGTGGCACCACCCCCGCAGCAGGCGGTCCAGATGGCCGTGGTGGTGATCGCACTGATTCCGATCCTGCTCGTCTATCCGTTCCTGCAACGGCACTTCACCAAGGGCGTCCTGACCGGCGCGGTGAAGGGCTGAAATCCCTGGTTTCGAGGAGGAAACATGCCCACGCCCGATTCAACTTTGCACCCCCGACGATCCGTTCTGCGGCTCGCCGCGCTGGCCGGTGCGGCCGGCGCGGCCGGCGCTCCGCTGCTGGCCGCCTGCAGTTCCGGCGGCGCTGCGCCCGGCGGTCCGGCCAAGACCGGCGAGGAGGTGCCGCTGCCCAGCTACCGGGCGGTCGACGGGCTGCGCCCCGATCTGGCCGGCGATCCGCCGCAGGGGATCCAGGACGGCTTCTTCTCGATGCCGGCCGACCTGGTGACCTCGGTGACCGACCAGCCGCTGGCCGGCGGTGAGGTCACCGCGATGGTGCCGACCCTCGCGCCGCCGCCACCGCCGCTGAACCAGAACCACTATCTGCAGGCGCTGAACACGGCTCTCGGTGGCACGCTGTCGATGCGTACCGCGCCGTCCAGCGAGTACGGCACCAAGATCGACACCATGCTGGCCGGCGGCGACGTCACCGACCTGGCGCTGATCCAGGACTTCTCCCAGCCCCGGTTGGACAAGCTGCTGGAGAACACCTTCGCCGATCTCTCCGACGAGCTGTCCGGCGACAAGATCAACTCCTATCCCAACCTGGCGGCGATCCCCACCTTCGCCTGGACCAGTGCTCGGATGTTCGGTCGCCTCTGGGGAGTGCCGGTGGAGCGGCCCCTGCTGTGGAACATCACCCTGGCCCGGCCCGATCTGCTTGCCGAGGCCGGGGTCAGTGTCGAGCAGGTCAAGACGACCGACGATTTCACCGCGATGTGCGGCGAGGTGACCGACGCCAAGCGGAACCGGTGGGCGCTGACCGGCTCGTACGCATCCTTCAGCCTGACCTCTTTCGCGGCGGCGTTCGGGGCGCCGAACGGCTGGCGGAAGAATCCGGACGGCACGCTGACCCGGGACTGGGAGACCGACGAGTACGTCGCCGCGATCGAGTACGTCGCCGGGCTGTTCAAGGCCGGCTACTTCCATCCGGAATCGGCCAACCTGACCGGCTCCGACATCAACAATCTGTTCATCGCCGGCAAGGTCGCCGCCTATCAGGGCTACCTGTCCGGCTGGGGCAGTCTGATCACCGTGAACGGGTTGGCGGAGTCGCAGGTCACCGCGATGCCGTTGTTCAACGCGCCGGGAGCGACGGCGGCGCTGTATCACGGCACCGGGGTGTACGGCTCGGTGTTGATCAAGAAGGGTGATCCGGACCGGGTCCGGCAGTGCCTGCGGCTGCTGGACTACTTCGCGGCGCCGTTGGGGACCAAGGAGTATCTGCTGAACCGCTTCGGCGTCGAGGGTAAGGACCACACGCTGATCAACGGTCAGCCGGAACTCACCGAGACCGGGACCAAGGAGATCGTCAACACCAGCTATCTCAGCGGCGTCACCAGCCGGGCGATGTACAGCGGCACCCACACCGGCTGGGTCCGGGCCCAGCACGCCTGGCAACAGGAGGTGGCGCCGCACGGGCTGACCAATCCGACGTATGGGTTCTACTCCGAGAGCGCGAACCGCGCCGGCGAGGAGGAGCAGCCGATCTCGGACGCCATCCCGGATGTGATCATGGGCCGCAAGCCGATCAGCGCGTTCACCGACGCCGTCCGGGCCTGGAGCTCCGGCGTCGGCGCCAAGATCAAGGACGAGCTGCAGAATCAGCTCTAGTGGGCGCTGCCGATCAGCCCCCTCCGAACGCCGACGAAAGTTGATCACGTGCCGACCCGTCCGATCTCAGGCCCGCCCATCGACGCCGACCAGTGGCTGCTGCGGCGGGCGTTGGTCGCCGGCGATGCGCAGTTCGATCAGCAGCAGCGACTGCTCGCCGGCACGGGCTCGGCGACCTCGGTGCACACCTGGCTGACCGGTCAGCCCGTCCACCCCTATCGGGAGAGCGCGACCTATGCGCTGATCCTGCTCGAGTCGGGGGCGGTCGATCGGGCCGCCGGGGTGCTGACCGCCGTGCTGGCGGGCCAGGACCATGATCGACAGTCGGAGACGTACGGGGTCTGGCCGTACTACCTGGAGGAGCCGCTGGCCGCCATGCGCCGGCCGGACTACAACTGGGCCGACTTCCTGGGCCAGGAACTGGCGTTGATCATGCTCCGGCACGAGGACTCCCTGCCGGCAGCGGTGGCCGATCGGATCCGGATGGCGCTGCGGGCGGCCGCGGACTCGATCATCCAGCGCAACGTGGCCATGAGCTACACCAACATCGCCGCCAAGGGCACGTTCGTGGCCCTGGCCACCGGCCAGTTGCTCGACGACCAGGAGTTGTTCGACTACGGTCGCGACCGGCTGGTCCGACTGGCGGCGATCATCGACGGCTCGGGGAGCTTCGCCGAATACAACAGCCCGGTCTACTGGCTGGTCACCCGGACCGCACTGTCGGCGATCGGTCAGTTGATCACCGACCCGGCGGTGGCCGACCGCGCCGACACCCTGGTGCACCGGCTCTGGCGCCATCTCGCCGCCCGCTGGCATCGCCCGACCGGGCAACTGACCGGGCCGATGTCGCGGACTTACACCGACGACCTGGCCGACAGCCCGAACCTGTTGGCGACGATCGCGAAGGCGGTGGCCGGCCGAGTCCCGTTCGATCAGGTCTGGACGGCGCCGGAGTGGGATCCGGCGGACGCGATCGGTGGCGTGGCGACGGCGATCCTGCGGGCCGACGCTCCGGCCGAGGTCGTCGCCCGGCTGCTCGGGCCGGCCGTCCCGGAGCTGCATCGGGAGCTGTTCGAGCTCGGCCGGCCGGATCGGATCGGCACCAGTTGGCTCGGCCGGTCCGCGACGCTGGGGTCGATCAACTTCGCCGACTGCTGGTTCCAGCGCCGCAACCTGCTCGGCTACTGGGCCGGCCCGGAGCAGCGGACCGGCCCGTTGTGGCAGCAGCCGACGCCTTCGTTGCGACTGCGGGTGATCAAGGACGAGACGGACTTCGTATCCGGCGTCTTCAGCTCGGTGCAGGACGGTCCGCACCTGCTCTGGCACGTCGGGATCGCCAGCCCGGGTGGCGATCGGCACGTCCACCGGGATGTGATCGAGGCGGGCGAGTCGATCATGGTCGAGTCGATCCGGGTCCGGCTCGAGCTGCGCGTCGGGCCGGGTGCCGAGCTGTTGGTGGACGGCTCTCCGGCGGCGGCCGGCAGCCGCTTCGCACTCGGTCAGCGGATCACCGTGGCCGACCAGGGAACCATGATCGACTTCGCCCCGACGGCCGGCGGCTGGGCCGAGACGGCGCCGTACGGGATGATCAACCGACTCGGACCCGATCGGATCGGCCTCGACCTGATCCTGTTCTCCGCTCCCGGGCCGACTCCGATCGTCCTCTCGGAGATCGGCACCGCCTTCGCCGGCGGCTCGCTGTCCCTGCTCGAGGATGCCGACGGATCGCCGGCCCCGGCACCCCGGGCCGCGCGCCGCGGCGACGTGCTGGACTGGCACTGGCAGCCGCGGCGACGGCTGACGCTGACCGCCCGGAGCACGGTCGGTCGCCGCTCCGAGCACGCGAAGACGGCCGCGACAGCGGTCGGCGACCCGGCCTGAACCGGAGCAATCTCGGCGTTGCCGTGGTTGGCTGTGCCCGTGGAGAAGCGATGACTGTGGAACCGCGAGCTCAGCTCCGGTTGTCCTCCGCGGCCGGTCGTTGGGTGATGCTGGCGACCGTGCTGGGCTCCAGCGTGGCGATGCTCGACAGCACGGTGGTCAACATCGCGCTGCCGGCGATCGCCGAGGAACTCGGTGGCGGCATGGCCGGGCTGCAGTGGACCGTGAACGGCTACACGCTGACCCTGGCCGGGCTGATCCTGCTCGGCGGCGCGCTGGGTGACCGGTTCGGCCGCCGCCGGCTGTTCGTGATCGGCGTGATCTGGTTCGCGCTCGCTTCGGCCCTCTGTGCCGCGGCCCCGAATGTCGGCGTGCTGATCGGCGCCCGGGCGCTGCAGGGCATCGGTGGTGCCCTGCTGACGCCGGGTTCACTGGCGATCATCCAGGCCTCGTTCACGGCCTACGACCGGCCCCGGGCGGTCGGTGCCTGGGCCGGCCTCGGCGGCGTCGCCGGGGCGTTGGGGCCGTTCCTCGGCGGCTGGCTGGTGGGCTTCGCCGGCTGGCGCTGGGTGTTCCTGATCAACTTGCCGCTGGCCGCGATCACCGTGGCGGTGGCGCTGCGCCATGTGCCGGAGAGCACCGGCGGCGAGCCGACTGACGGCCGCCCGCTAGGCCGGTTCGACGTGCTCGGGGCCGTCCTCGCCGCGGTGGCGCTGACCGGGATCACCTACGCGCTGACCGAACTACCGGCCGGTCGGGTGGACCTGTTGATCATGGCCAGCGTCGTCGTCGGAGTGGGCACCGCGGTCTGGTTCGTGCTGCTCGAGCGGCGCCGGACCCACCACACCACCGGCCCACGCGCGATGCTGCCGGTCGACGTCTTCGGCTCGGCTCAGTTCACGGCGATCAACCTGGTCACCCTGGTGGTGTACGGCGGCCTGTCGCTGATGATGTTCCTGCTCGTCGTGCATCTCCAACTGGTCGGCGGCTTCTCGCCGATCGCGGCCGGTGCGGCCCTGCTGCCGGTGACGGTGTTGATGCTGCTGCTGTCGGCGCGGGCCGGCGCACTGGCCCAGCGGGTCGGGCCCAAGCCGATGATGGCGATCGGCCTCGTCGTCGGTGCGGCCGGCACGCTGCTGATGGCCCGGATCGGTCCCGGCGCGACCTACCTGGTCGACGTACTGCTGCCGGTGACGATCTTCGGGATCGGCCTGACCGCTGTCGTCGCCCCGTTGACGGCGACCGTGCTGGCCACCGCCGAGGTGCGGCACGCCGGCATCGCCAGCGGGGTGAACAATGCCGTCGCCCGGGCGGCCGGTCTGCTCGCCGTCGCTGCCGTACCGCCGGCGGTGGGGCTGACCGGGAACGCGGTGGACGATCCCACCGTGTTCGCCGCCGGCTTCCGGCTGGCGATGACCGTCAGCGCCGGCCTGCTGCTGGCCGGCGCCGTGATCACCGTGATCGGCATCCGCGGCAACGTGCTCCGACCGGACACCGGCCCCGCCCTCTCGCCCGAGGCGGACCAGACTCTGCGCTGATCGGTGGGCGGCTCCGCCCGGGTCGCCGGCCTCCTCGTCGTGCGCTGCCGAGGCACTTCAAAGTGCCTTTTGTAAGCCCTCTTCAACTCACTCATGATGGTGTTACGCACTATTAGTGAGGTGGAAAAATGGTTGAGCAGTGGGCAGACCTTCATCCTGCCGACGCGCTGACCGGGGCCTTGCCGCGGCCGACTCCGGTGAGTTCGCTGGCCGCCCGGTTGCTGGCGATCTCACTGTGGTGGCTGGCGGCCCACCCGGCCATCGCCAGCACCGCGCTCATCAGGGACCGGCCCAGCTCCGTCAGCTCGTACTCCACGCGCGGCGGCACCTCGGCGTACGCGGTCCGCGTGATCAGTCCGTCTCGCTCGAGGTTCTTCAGCGTCTGGGTCAGCATCCGCTGCGAGATCCCGGGAATGCTGGCCTGTAGTTCGGAGTAGCGCAGCAGCCCGCCGCCGAGTGTGCTGATGATCAACACGGTCCACTTGTCACCGATCCGGTCCAGCACCTCGCGGATGAAGGCGCTCTCTTCGGGCCAGGCCTGACACGGCCCGCTGATCTTCCTCGGTGTCACCATCTCTCGCCCGCCTCCCGTTCGCCCTCACCACCCTACAGACCTCTCAGTCTGTTACCGCAAAAGCAGTAAGTAACGGTCCTGACTTGAGCTTCGCGAGGCACCCGCCGCGCGGATCACCGAAAGGAAACCCACCATGCCCACCATCGCCATCGTCGGAGCCGGATCCGGCCTCGGCCTGTCCATCGCCAAGGCTTTCGGAGCCAACGGATTCTCCGTCGCCCTCGTCGCCCGCACCCAGCAGAAACTCGACACCCTCGCCGCTCAGCTGAACGAGGCCGGGATCGAGGCCGCCGGCTTCGCCGCCGACGTGATGGACCCGGCCTCGGTCGCCGCCGCCTTCGACCGGATCAAGGAGCGCTTCGGAGCCGTGGACGTCCTGGAGTACTCACCCGCCCCGCACACCCCCGTCCCCGGCCTGAGCAACCCGGGCCCGCTGCAGGCGAGCCGAGCCAACATCCAGCCACAGCTCGACTACTACCTCTACGGCGGGATCGCAGCCACCGAGCAGGTGCTGCCCACCATGATCGAGCGCGGCAGCGGCACCATCCTCTACACCACCGGCGGCACCTCGAAGGACCCACTTGCCGGGCCCGCCGAGTTCACCACGACCACCATCGGCAGCGGTGCGCTGCGCAGCTACGCGCTCAAGCTGCACCAGGCGACCGCGGACACCGGCGTGTACGTCGCGCACATCCCGATCTTCGCCTGGATCGGCGCCGGCGGGCCCGAGACCCAGCCCGAAACCATCGCTCAGCACTACTGGACCACCCACACCACGCGCGACGGAGCCGAGCAACCCTACGTCGCCCTGTGACCGGACGCTCTCATCGCCGGCCTGAATTCGCGATCGGCACCGTCGACTCCTCCTGAACGCCGAGGTCACGCGGCTGGCCGGCCGGGGCATCGGCGAGGGTGACGAGCTCGGACAGTTCGGCCGGCCAGAGCCAGCCGTCCGGGTCGGCCAGGGCGTCCGCCGGCCACCAGCGGTGGCCGGCGATGGTCAGTTGCTCGTCCTCGGTGTGGCCGGAGATGTCGATCTCGAACGGCCGGACCAGCAGCGCGTAAAAGGTCTCGTCCTGGACCAGGATCTGGTCGGAATAGCCGTGCACCGCCCGGCGGACCGCGAGCGGGCCGATCAGTTCGTCGGCGCGGCCCTGGTAGCCGGTCTCCTCGGCCACCTCCCGGACGGCGGCGTCGGTCTCCGACTCGCCCGGGTCGATCCCGCCGCCCGGCGTCACCCACCAACTGATCCCCGGACAGCCGGGATCGGTGTCCTGGAACAACAACACCCGGCGGTGATCATCGATCATGATCACCCGGACCGCACGCCGCTCCTTGCGCGGCCGCTGCGCCGGGTCCATCGCCAGGAATCGGTCTGCGTCACCGTCAATACCCATGTGTCTCCGAACGCTCCCCTTCGGTTCCGGTGCTGCCGTTATCCGCCGCGTCGCCCTCGGCCTCGGCCCGGGACCACCAATCCTGTTCCAGGATCCCCATGATCACCTCGTCGCCGTACTGCCCGTTGTGGAAGGTGACCTCGCGGCGCCGGCCCTCCTCGACGAAGCCGGCCCGCAGGTAGGCCCCGATGGCGCGGGTGTTGAAGCCCCAGGCCCGCAGCTCGACCCGGTGCAGGCCGAGCTCGGCGAACCCGAAGCGCAGCATCAGCCGGACCGTCTCGGTGCCGTAGCCGCGGCTGGTGAACTCCGGGCCGAGGACGATCACGAACTCGGCCGAGCGGCCGTTCGGCGCACCCTTCAGGCCGGTCTGGCCGATCAGCGTGTCGTCGTCGATCCGGACCACGGCGAAGCCCGTGTCGTGCGGCGAGGTGTTCGCGGTCCACAGCCGGAACCGATCGGCCATGGTCTGGCCAGGGATCGGCCGTACGGTCGACTGCTGCAGCCCCAGCGTCGCCGGATCGTTCCACCAACGGGTCAGCTGGACAAGATCATCTTCGCGGACCTCGCGCAGGTAGACCCGGTCGCCTCGCAGCAGCCCGGTGCTGTAGGCGATCGCCGCGTCGGTGTCGGTCAGGCGTCGCATGCGCCACATCCTGTCACGATGGGCTAATTGATTCGCCGCAAGCCGACCGCGCGAGTACAGTGGCTCCTCCCCCACGAGCAGCATCGGAGATCTCTGCATGCCCGGAACGGAGCCCGATACCCGACAGCTGGACGACCCGCTTCAGCAGGAGCGGCAACATCTCGGTGAATCCCGCGCGGCGCTGCGCCGGATGCGCGATCACGCGGCGAGCCTGGAAGGCCATGGCGCCGGCGCCGATCACGTTTCCACCCAACACCTCAGGCAGGTCCTGTTCCGGCGGATGAAGTCCCTGGAGGACGATCCGACGGTGCCGCTGTTCTTCGGCCGGCTGGACTACGCCGAAGAGCTCGGCGCCGATCACGACGAACGGCTCTACATCGGCCGCCGGCACGTCACCGGCGAGTCCGGCGGCGATCCGCTGGTGATCGACTGGCGGGCGCCGATGTCGCTCCCGTTCTACCGCGCCAAGCCGGGCGATCCGATGCAGGTCCGGCTGCGCCGCCGGTTCGGCTTCTCCACCGGCGAGCTGACCGCGTACGAGGACGAGGAGCTGGCCCAGCCGCAGACCGAGCTGCACTCGCAGATCCTCGAGGCCGAGATCGAGCGACCGCGGACCGGGCCGATGCGCGACATCGTGGCCACCATCCAGCCCGACCAGGACGTGATCGTCCGGGCCGACCTGTCGCACTCGCTCTGCATCCAGGGCGCGCCGGGCACCGGGAAGACCGCGGTCGGCCTGCACCGCGCCGCCTATCTGCTGTACGCACACCGTGATCAGCTGTCCCGCTCCGGCGTCCAGGTGATCGGGCCGAACGACAACTTCCTCTCCTACATCGGCGACGTGCTGCCGGCCCTGGGCGAGATCGACGCGACTCAGGCCACCGTCTCCTCGCTGGTCAGCAAGGAGACCGGCTTCATGATCACCGGCGAGGACCCGGTGCCGGCGGCGTTGATCAAGGGCGACGCCCGGATGGCCGAGGTGATCGGCCGGGCGGTGTGGGGTCATCTGGGCACCGCGACCAGCCCGCTGGTGGTGCCGCGTGGGGCGCACCAGTGGCGAGTCCCGGCCTATCTGGCCAACGAGATGATCGAGGAGCTGCGCAAGCGCGGCGTCCGCTATGCAGCGGGCCGGACCATGCTGCCGCAGCGGCTGGCCCACCAGGTGTTGATCAAGATGGAGGCGGCGGGTGACTCGCCGGACGACCGGGTGCAGAACGCGGTGGCCCGGAGCAAGCCGGTCAAGAGCTATGCCGACGAGCTGTGGCCCGCCGTCGATCCGGCCAAGTTGATCTTGCGACTGCTCACCGACGCCGAGTTCCTGGCCGACTGCGCCCGGGACCTCCTGGACGACGTCGAGCAGAAGACGATCTTGCTGGACAGGCCGGCCCGGACCCCGAAGAGTGCGAAGTGGACGCTGGCCGATCTCGCCCTGATCGACGAGGCGGCCGACCAGTTGAACCGGACCCCGAGCCTCGGCCACGTGATCATCGACGAGGCCCAGGATCTGTCCGCGATGCAGTTGCGGGCGATCGGCCGGCGGGCCAGCACCGGCTCGGTGACCGTACTCGGTGATCTTGCCCAGGCCACCACCCCCTGGGCGACCCAGTCCTGGCAGGACTCGCTGCGGCACCTCGGTCAGCCGGACGCGGAGATCTCCGAGCTGGTCGAGGGCTTCCGGGTGCCCGGCTCGGTGATCGACTTCGCCGCCCGGTTGCTGCCCCGGATCGCACCGGCCCTGACCCCGCCGCGCTCGGTCCGGCGCAGCCGCGGTGAGCTCGAACAGCGCCGGACCACCGACCTGGACGCCGACCTGGCCGAGGCCGTCGTCGCCGCCACCAGCCGCGAAGGCACCGTCGGGGTGATCGTCCCCGATGCCGCGATCCCCCGGCTGCGGAAGCTGCTGGAACTGCGCGAGATCCGCTACGACCTGCTCGGCGACATCCCACCCGATTTCGAGACCCGGGTCGACCTGGTCCCGGCCGCCCTGGCCAAGGGCCTCGAGTTCGATCACGTGGTGCTGGTCGAGCCGGCCGCGATCGTCGCCGGCGAACCGGACGAGGTCACCGGCCTGCGCCGCCTCTACGTCTGCCTGACCCGCGCCGTCACCTCCCTGGCGATCGTCCACACCGACCCCCTCCCCGCCCTCCTCCGCTGACCCGTCACACCCGCCGCCGTTTTCGCGGCGTGTCGCAGCGGATCTGACGTCTCGTCGTTGACCGAGAGGATTTCGATGACCGATATCGTCACCAAGATCATCGAGCTGCCGCTGACCGTCCGTGACCTCACGGCCGACGACCTGCCCGGCCTGGCCTGGTCCGGCACGCCCAGCCACCTCGGTTACGTGGCACGGCTCCTGGAGCGAGTCCCCGACGGCGCGGTTGACTACCTGGTGGCCTGCACCCCGTCGGGCGCCTCAGTCGCCAAGGGCGGCATCATCTGCGACCAGCGGCCGGCCACCGGAGTGATCACCCAACTCGCGGTCCGGTCCGAGCTGCAGTCCCTGGGCGTCGGCACCCTGCTGATCACGGCGGCCGAGACCCGACTTCGCGAACGCGGCCTGCGGCAGGCCGAGCTGGACGTCGAGGAGGGCAACCCGCGCGCCAGAGCGCTGTACGAGCGGCTGGGCTATGTCGCCTACGGCAGCGCCCCCGAGTCCTGGGATCAGGAAGCCCCTGACGGCACGATCTATCACTATGAGACGACCTGCACTCTGATGCGGAAGGCGCTGGATGTCGAACGCTGACCTGGTCACCCGGCTTCGCGGGCTGCAACCGGCGGCCGGCGAGCTTGCGGACTGGTCCGGCTTGCCGCTGCGGATCTCCGCCTATCCGGTCCCGGTTCGGGTGCCCGAACGGCTGATCACCTCGGTGCGCTGCCTGGTCGGGTTCGACGACCGGCTCATGGTCACCGAATCTCCCGACGATGTGAACATCTGGCCGGGCGGGCGCCGGGAGGCCGGCGAGACCCTACCCCGGACAGCGATCCGGGAGGTGTACGAGGAGACCGGCTGTCGGCTCGTCCCGGAATCGCTACGTTTGTTGGGATTCCTGCATTTCGAGCACCTGGCCCCGCCGCCGCCGGACTACCCGTACCCGCACCCCGACTTCCTGCAACTCGTCTTCGCCGCCCGTGCCCTGAACTCGCCGCCGGACGACTGGCAGGACACCGACGGCTATGTGCTGCGAGCCCGGCTGGAGACGCCGGCTCGAGTCCGACAGCTCCCGTTGGCGCCGACCTCGATCCCGTTCCTCGACGCCTACGAAGAAGGTGGCATCAAGTGACTCGATGGACCACCAGCCTGACCCCGGCGGCGCTGGCCGAGCTGGCGACCGCCGTCCGCCGGCTGAGGCCGGAGCTCGACGGGGCGCCGGAACTGATCGGCGAGGGGATCAGCACCATGGCCTACGGCTGGTCCGCGCCGAGCGGCGCCTGGGTGCTCCGTGTGTCGCGGCAGCACCCCGCGCCCTGGACCTGGCGTGGCGGCCGCCGGCACGAGGTCGCACTGCTCGTCGAACTGCGGCGCCGTGGCGTCCCGGTCCCGGCCGATGCGACGGTGATCGCGGAGGTGGACGGACTGCCGACAGCGATCCTCGAGCGCCGAGTCGTCGGGACGCCGCTCCGTCCCGCCCAGGTCCGGGCCGACCCTCGGCTGATCACCACGATCGCCGGGATGCTCGACCGAATCCACGCCTTCGAGGTCGACGACGCGGTCCGGCGCGGGGTGCCCCGAGACGATCCCGCCGCCGAGTTCCGGCAGGCGCTGACCGTGGTGGACCTGGCCGACGACGACCTGCACCGGCGGGTCGACGCGGCGATCACCGGGCTGGAGGGTCGAGCAACGATCCGCACCCTGTGCCATCGGGACTTCCGGGTCGAACATCTGATCATGGCCGACGACGGTGAGCTCGCCGGACTGCTCGATCTCGGCGAAGTCGGAGTGGACGATCCGGCGGTCGACCTGGCCTTCCTGCACGGTGAACTCGGTGCGGACGTCGTGGCCGAGATCTGTGCGGCGATGAAGACCGCCGACCCAGGTCTGAGTTCGGCCGCGCGCGCAATCCACAGTCTGTGGCCATTGCTCGAGTTGGCGCCCGGCGGCGACTGGTGGGGCGACCCGCGCACCGCCCGCGGCCGACTCGAGGCGCTGGTCTGACTCGCTCGACCCACCAGGGTCCTGAGTCGGGATCCGCCAGAACTCGGTGATCACCGTGGTGGACGCGCCACTAGGCTGCATCCTGTGCTGGCCGTCCATGGATTCTGGTCTCCGGGAGCCGGCCTGAGCCTCTGGGCCGAGGATTCCGACCGTACGATCACCAGCTCGAGCCAGGCCGTCCGCTCGGCCAGACCGCATCCGTTTGCGGCCGGAGCGGCGGCGCTGGCCGACCTGGTCCAGGGTCACGCGCCTGCCGGACCGGCAGCGGTGACCACACTGCTGTTGCCGTCGCTGCCGAAGTCGCCGCTCGACTCGCCCGAACTGATCCGGACCAGACCCCGTCCCGCCGCCCGATCAGCACCGTCCCTGCTCGCCTGGGCCGTGCCGGTCGTTCGGCTCTCGCCCCGCGATGCGTTGGCCTGGCTGGACCGGCCGCGGGACGATGCGGCCGTGCCGGCGCGCCTCGGCGCCTCGATCGATCATCTGGCCGACCTGGCGCAATTCGCGACCGAGCTGGTGCTGCGCGGCAGGGTGCTGCCGAGCCTGGACCACGACGACCTCGGCCCGGTGGCCCGCTGGCGACCCGTACTGCAGGGCGCCGATGTGATGGCCCTGCATGCGTTGATCACAGCGACACCGCCCGTCTGCCGGGCCCAGCCCGGTCTCGACAATCCACGAGACCTGGCCGTCGATGCGCTGCACGCCCTGGTCGACGCCGCGGTTCGGCGCAGTCAGCCCGCCGGCCTCGACCTGCTGCCCGCCCGGCTCGGTCGCCGACCCAAGCGACTCCCGGCCGGCGAAAGCTGGGTGGCCGCCCTGACCAGCTCGGAGGGACACTTCGAGGCCGACGCGCGTCAGCTGGATGATCTTGATCGGACGTTACGGCCCTGGTCCGAGATCGGCACTGAGCAGGTCAGTCCGGCACACGCGACCTTCCGGCTCGCCGAACTCGACAGCGCTGACGAACTCGGACCGGATGCGGAGCCCGGGTGGCGGCTCGAGTTCCTGCTGCAGTCGACCACGGACCCGAGTCTGCTCGTGCCCGCGGAACAGACCTGGCAGGACGAGGGTGCACTTCGACGCTGGCTGGACCGGCCGCAAGAGCTGCTGCTGGCCGAGCTCGGCCGGGCGAGCCGGGTCTATCCCGATCTGGGACCCGGCCTGCGGCAGGCACGGCCGAGCGCTCTCGACCTCGATGCGACCGGCGCCTTTCACTTTCTCTCGGTCGCGGCACCGGCGCTGAGCGAGGCCGGCTTCGGGGTCCTGCTGCCGAGTTGGTGGGGCCGCCGCTCCAAGGTCGGTCTTGCGTTGGCGGCCAGCACACCGCGAGACCCGGCCGCCGACGGCGGCTCGCGATTCGGGCGGGACCAGTTGGCCGGGTTCCAGTGGTCGCTGGCGGTCGGTGACCAGACGCTGACCGAGGAGGAGATCGAGACCTTGGTCGCGGCCAAGGCTCCGCTGGTACGGCTCCGCGGCCAATGGCTCGCGGTCGATCCCGACCAGCTGCGACGCGGCCTCGAATTCCTGTCCGGCGGGCCGCACGGCCGGATGAACGCGGTCGAACTGCTGGCACTGGCGACGGCGCATCCCGACGACAGTGAGCTGCCTCTCGAGGTCACGTCCATCCATGCGGACGGTTGGCTCGGTGACCTGCTGAACGGCACGGCAGCCCAATCGCTGACCGAGGTGACTCCGCCGCCGGAGTTCACCGCTGAGCTCCGGCCGTATCAGCAGCGCGGACTGTCCTGGCTCTCCTTCCTGTCCGCGATCGGGGTCGGCGCGGTGCTGGCCGACGACATGGGCCTGGGCAAGACGGTCCAGCTGCTCGCCTTGGAGGCGACCCGGCGGGACCAGGTGCCGGGTGCACCGACGCTGCTGCTCTGCCCGATGTCCCTGGTCGGCAATTGGGAAGCCGAGGCGGCCAGGTTCGCACCCGGCCTCCGGGTCCATGCCCATCACGGCCGGGAACGGTTGCACGGCGAGGAGCTCGCCCAGCGGATCGGGGAGGTCGACCTGATCGTGACGACCTACGGCACGGCCACCATCGACATCGACGAGTTGGCCGAGATCGACTGGCAGCGCCTGGTCCTGGACGAGGCTCAGGTGATCAAGAACCGGCTGTCCAAGACCTCCAAGGCGGCTCGGCGACTGCGGGCCGATCAACGGGTGGCGTTGACCGGAACGCCGGTGGAGAACGCTCTGTCAGAGTTGTGGTCGATCATGGATTTCGTCAACCCCGGCCTACTCGGCTCACCCGAGAAATTCCGTACCAGATATGCGATCCCGATCGAGCGGCATCGAGACGCCGATGCGGCGGAGCGGCTGCGCAAGATCACTCGACCCTACGTCCTGCGCCGGCTGAAGACCGATCCAACGATCATCGACGATCTACCCGACAAGATCGAGATCAATCAGTACTGCCAGCTGACCGTCGAACAGGCTTCGCTCTATCAGACCGTGGTCGACGACATGATGGAGAAGATCAAGAACTCCTCCGGCATCGAGCGGCGCGGCAACGTGCTGGCGACGATGGCGAAACTGAAGCAGGTCTGCAACCACCCTGCCCAACTCCTGCAGGACAGGTCCCCGATCGGACGCCGCTCGGGCAAGGTGATCCGGCTGGAAGAGATCCTCGAGGAGATCCTGGCAGAGGGCGATCGAGTCCTGTGCTTCACCCAGTACACGGCCTTCGCCGAGCTGCTGCTGCCGCATCTCGCGGCCCGGTTCGGCACCGATGTCGCTTACCTGCATGGCGGGACCCGACGAAATCAGCGCACCGAACTGGTGCGGAGCTTCCAGAGCGGCGAAGGCCCGCCGATCTTCCTGCTGTCGCTCAAGGCCGGCGGCACCGGTCTGAACCTGACCGCGGCCAATCACGTGATCCACCTCGATCGGTGGTGGAACCCAGCCGTGGAGAATCAGGCCACCGACCGCGCGTTCCGGATCGGTCAACAGCGAAACGTCCAGGTCCGGAAGTTCATCTGCACCGGCACCCTGGAGGAGAAGATCGATCGGCTGATCGCCGACAAGGTGGCGCTGGCCGATCTGGTGGTCGGTGACGGGGAAGGCTGGCTGACCGAATTGTCCACCACCGAACTGCGGGACCTCTTCACCCTTTCGGCCAGTGCCGTCGATGAGTCGGACGAGCGATGAACTGGAATCGGAGAGGTTTCCCGCCACCGTCGAAACCCCTGGCGGTACCGGGCGGCCTGAAGGCGCGCAGCGTACGCGGAGCCATCGCCAAGACCTGGTGGTCCGAACGATTCATCGCGGTGATCGAGGACATCATCGTCGGTGGCCGGCTGGAACGCGGCCGCAACTATGCCCGCAAGGGTCAGGTGCTGACCGTTGAGCTTGCCGCCGGCTCGGTCACCGCCGAGGTCCAGGGCAGCCGGGTCCGGCCCTATCGGGTCCGGATCCAGCTCCCCGCCTTCGGCAAAACCGACTGGGCGCTGGTCGAATCAGCGTTGGCCGACAACGCCTGGTATCTGGCGAAGCTCCTGGCCGGTGAGATGCCCGACGACATCGAGAGCGTCTTCGCCGGTGTCGGGCTATCGCTGTTTCCGGCTACCGAAGGGGATCTGTCGCTTGACTGCTCCTGCCCGGATTGGGAGGTGCCCTGCAAGCATCTCGCCGCGGTGTTCTATCTGCTCGCCGAACGCTTCGACGACGATCCGTTCGAAATCCTGGCCTGGCGTGGGCGTGCTCGCGATCAGCTGCTGGAGAATCTGAACGCCGCCCGGACCGGTGTTCCGGGATCCGACGAGAGCGCCGAGGCGCCGCCGCTGACCGAGTGCCTCGGCAACTACTTCGCCGCGCAGACCAAGATCACCGCGTCGGCTCCGCCGACCGTGTCCCCGCTCAGCCTGCTTGATCAGCTTCCACCACTGGACCTCACCGTCCGAGGGCGCGCCCTCACCGAACTGATCCGCCCGGTGTACGAGACGTTCGGGACTTCGGCGGATTGATCAGTATGCGCGGAGTTGCTTGACCCTCAGGGCTCGCAGCGCCAGAGCGCCTCGATCGGTACGGCGCGCAGACGCGGGCCGAACGGTAGCGTCTGGGCACCGGTGTAGAGGACATAGCCGGCCACGAAGCGGTCGCCGGCGATTCGCTGGAGGGTGCGCAGGCCCGAGAGGTCATCGGTCCGAATCGTTGCTCCGGCCTTCACCTCGATCCCCACGACCCGACCGTCCGGTGTTTCCAGGACCACATCGACCTCAGCCTGGTCGCGGGTGCGGAAATGAAACTGCCGAACGCGTTCGTCGTTCCACGTCAACTGACGGGCCAACTCCATCGACACGAAGTTCTCCAGCACAGCCCCGGAGGCGCCACCGGGTTCGCTGAGCCGATGGGAGTCCTGACCGATGAGGCTCGAGGCGATTCCTGAGTCCACGAACGCCAATTTGGGCGTTCCGATCGCGCGACCGGTGCCGCCGGAGGACCAGGCCGGCACAAGCTTGATCAGGAAGACCGCTGCCAGCAGTTCGACGTATCGGGCCAGTGTCGTCCTGGGAATCCCCGACTGCTGAGCGATGGCCGCCGGAACATAGAGGCCGCTCATCCGACTCGCCAGCAGCGACAAGAGCTTGATCAACTCACCGCGGCGTTCGATCGTCGCCAGGTGCAGCACATCACGCTCGATCAAGGTCGCCAGATAGGAATCGAAGAATGCGGCCCGCCGACGCTGGGTGCGCCGGACCGCTTCCGGAAAGCCGCCGGCAACGGCGCGATCAAGGTAGTCGCGTTTACGCAGGTCGGACGTGAATTCAAGGTCCGGTCCCCGGGCGAACGCCGCGTCGACGAATCGATCAACCGCTCCCGCGATCTCCCCCTGGGACAAGGGCCACAACTCAACGATCTCCATCCGACCGGGAAGCGCATCCGGCAGTGCCTGCAGCGACAGCAGATTCGACGATCCGGTCAGCAGGAAGCGACCAGGACGGGGGTCTAGATCAACATCCAACTTGATCGAACTCAACATCTCTGCGGCCAGTTGGATCTCATCGATGACCATGAGGCCCTGATGCTCGACGAACTCAGCGGGATCAGTCTGCGCTGATCGCAGCACTGCTGGATCGTCGAGCATTCGGGTCACCACGGGCGCCTCCTGCCCTGCCGCGACAAGCCTGGTCAAGGTACTCTTGCCGGCCTGCCGCGCGCCGTTGACCAGGACCACACGGGTGTCAGCCAATGCCTCTTCGACAACGGCCCGTGCGTGTCGCTCTACCAACTGTCCTAGGTCCGGCATGACACCCATTGTGCCAGCAGTGGTCACCTAGCCGCCAGGTCGGTGGACACTTAGCCGCTAGAGTCATGGGCACTTAGCCGCCAGTAGCGTGGACACCTAGCCGGCGGCAGTCTGGTCACCTGGCCGCACGTGTGCTGGCCACCTCCTCGCCTGTCGTGGTCGCCTGATCGTGCGGCCGCAACTCGGGCACTGGTCACTGGTCACTGGTCACTGGTCACTGGTCACTGGTCACTGGTCACTGGAGCATCGTGTGCAGGTGGGCCAGCACGGCACTGGAGATCCGGCCCGGGTAGTCGGCGCCGACGCGTTCGGCCGCGGCTCGGCCGGCGGTTGCCATCGCCTCGCCGACGGCGAGGTCGGCCTTGATCAGGAGTTCGCGATCCCCCGGCGCACAGATCGGCAGGGCGCGCAGCAACTCGGCCTGGTCCGGTTGCAGCCGCGACGTGAACTGCTTGATGCCCATCGGCGGCAGCGGCTGGTTGGTCTCGACGAAGAGGTCGTACAGCAGCTGGTTGCTGACGTGCACACCTGAGTTGGCGCAGAGCAGGTCCTTCCGGCCGTTGATCATGGCCGGGAAGTTCGCCTGGATCCGCCAGAACTCGGTGATCATCGCGGTGATCTTGGTCAGGTCGGGGCCCGGACCGGGCTCCGGCGCCGGGACCGACTCGGTCAGCCCGTCCCGGTCGATCACCGGGATCCGGCGCCGATGCGGCGATGCGGCGACCCGGCTGACCGGCTCCACCACGACGTCGATCCGGCACAGGTCCTCGGCCAGCGCGTAGATGATCAACCTCGAGCGCGGCAGTTCCTTGGCCAGCAGGGTCGGGGTGATCCGGGCCAGCCAGTCCCGCCAGCCGGCGGCGAAGTCGTCGAAGTCCTCGTCCCGTACGGCCAGCACCAGGTCCAGGTCGGAGCCGGCGTCGGCCGCACCCCTGGCCAACGAGCCGGAGAGCCACAGCCCGCGGATCCGCTGGTCCGGCTCGACCACGTCCAGGATCCGATCGAAGTGCCGGTGGTACGGCCTCGGCAGCGGCTCCAGTGCGGCTCTCGGGTCCATGATCATTCACCTCTCACCCGGTCAACGACCCCTCGATCGTCACACGCCGGCGACCCGGGACCTAGTGAATGTGATCACATTCACAAACTTTCGCCGAGTTGTCAGAACTGAGGATTGCTATAGCCAGCATCAGTTCTGACAAGTCGGCGATGGAGGGGTGTCAGCCCTTCATGGCACCGGCGACGCTCTCGACGAAGTAGCGCTGCAGGACCAGGAACATGGCGATGATCGGGATCAGGGCGATCGTCGCGGCGGCGGCCATCCCGGACCAGTCGTTGAAGTACAGGCCCTGGAAGGAGTAGACGCCGACCGCGAGCGTCCGCAGCTCGGGGCGGGCCAGGGTGAGCACCAGCGGCAGCAGGAAATCGTTCCAGGCATGCATGAACTGCAGGATGATCGCGGTCGCGATCACCGGCTTGGCCAGGGGCAGATAGATCCGGGCGAACACCCTCGGGAAGCTGGCGCCGTCCAGCATCGCCGCCTCCTCCAGTTCGGCCGGCAGTTGCCGGAAATAGCCGGCGAACAACAGCACCGCGACGACGTGCGCGCCGCCGGCCTCGGCCAGGGTCAGCCCCCACAGCGTGCCGTCGAGGTGCAGCCGGGAGATCAGGTCGAAGATCGGGATGATCGTGTAGCCCTCGGGCAGGAAGATCGCCGCCGCGAACAGGCCGATGACGATCCGCTTGCCGTGGAACCAGTAGCGGCCCAGCACGTAGCCGATCAGCGCCGTCGCGGTCACCGAGATGATGATCGACCCGCCGGTGACGATCACCGTGTTGACGAAGTACTGGCCGATCCGCGCCTCGGTCCAGGCCCGGACATAGTTGTCCAGATGGAGTTTGCGGGTCAGCGGGTTGAGCGTGCCGAAGACCTCACCGTTGGCCTTCAGCGAGGCGCTGACCATCCAGACGAACGGATAGATCCAGGCCAGCGCCAGCGGGATCAAGATCACCAGCACGATCGCCCGGCGGAGCCGCTGCCGGTTGCGGTGCCGCCGCCGGCGAACGGCGGGATCGATCGCGGGCCGAGCCGGCGCGGCGGTCGTGGTCGTGATCGTCATCGTCGACACCCCTCCTAGAACTGGCTCCGGGCGCGGGCCACGGCCCGGGCCGCCCAGGCCTGGAGCAGTGCGATGAACAGGGTGGCCACCCCGAACAGGCAGCCGGCGGCGGAGGCGTAGCCCAGCCGCGGCACGCCGCCGGTGGTGGAGTTGACGAAGGCGGTCTGATAGATGAAGACCTCGATCACCTGGGTGCTGAAATACGGGCCGCCCTCGGTCATCGCCTGGACGATCGCGAACGTGTGCAGGTTGGAGTGCGCCGTCAACACGATGATGATCACCGCGAACGGGATCAGCAGCGGCACCGTGAGCTGGGTCAGCTGCTGCCACCGGCCGGCGCCGTCGACCCGAGCCGCCTCGTAGAACTCCTGCGGCACGGTCTGCAACGACGCGAGCCAGTAGATCATCGTGATCCCGACGTTCTTCCACACCTGGACGCCGATCACGGTCCACAGTGCCTTGTTCGGATCGCCCAGGAAGTCGATCGGGGCGTTGATCACGCCGATCGTCTCCAGGAACTCGTTCACCGGTCCGTCATAGACGCTGAACACCGACGTCATCACCACGCCGACGATCGCCACCGTGGTCACCGTCGGCAGGAAGAACAAGGTCCGGAAGGCCGTCGACAGCCGCCGGACCTGGTTGTTCAGGGCGACGGCGACCAGCAGCGCCAAGATCACCTGGATCGGCGTCCCGACCGCCATGAAGATGAACGACCGGCCGAACGCGCCCCAGAACAGCCCGTCGCCGAACAGCTCGGTGTAGTTGGCCCAACCGACGAACGTGCTGTCGACGGTGATCCCGCTCCAGTCCAGGAAGGAGATGTACCAGGACATGATCATCGGATAGAAGGTGAACATCCCGGCCAGGATCGCCGCCGGGATCATGAACAGGTAGCACCAGAGCAGCACGCCCGGCCGGACCCGCCGCCGCACCCGGCCGGATCGGTCACGAGTCCGGGTCGGCGGCGGAGGATCAGCCAGCTCAGCGCTGGTCGTAGTCGGCACTGGTGTAGTCCTGCTCCGGATCCCAGTTCCCGAACGTGTAGTCCTCGCGGGAGACCTTCGCCCCCTTCTTCACCGCCGCGGCGATCGCCTCGTCCAGCCCTCGATTGCTCTTGTCCTGCAGCTCCTGCAGCGCCTTGTCGATGTCGGTCACCTGGCCGGTGAAGATGCCCTCGACGATGTCGTCCAGCGCCGGCACCACCGGCTTGACCTCCATCGTCACCCGGCCCACCTCCGGATTGACGAAGGCCGGCAGCGGCTGCTGGACCAGCAGTTCGCCGAACAGCTTGCGATAGCTGGTCACCGCCGGCGGGAACTCGGTCAGCTGCGTCGCCTTCTGGTTGGCCTCGGGCATCTCCGAGACCAGCGCGCCCTCGGACAGCACGGTCATCGCGGCCTGCCCGTCGACGCTGCCCAGGTAGGAGAACAGCTCGCCGGCGATCGTGCGGTGCTGGCTCTTGGCGTAGATGATGTACGGCGCCGCGGTGCCCTCGGCGAAGCTGGCGTGGTGGAACACCCGGTCGTCCCCGGTGGGCGGCATCGCAACCGAGTAGTTGAAGTCGGGGTTGTCCTTCTTCCACTTGGAGATGCACCAGGAGCCCTGCAACTCGAGGCCGGTCCTGCCTTCGGAGTGCCGGGAGATCTCCAGATCCTGGCTGAGGCTGAGATAGCCGGGGATGATCGATCCGTCGTCCTTGATCGCCAGCAGCAGTTCGATCGCGGCCTTGAGCAGCGGATGGGTCTGCTGATACTCCCCCGTCCTGAGATTCAGTTCGCCGCCGGCCAGCCCGGCCCGCTCGGCCAGGCCGAGGGCGACCTGACCGAGCCGCTTGCTGGAGATCATCAAGCCGTAGACGTCGCCGTCACCCTGGTCGGTGATCTTCTTCGCCACGCTGCGCAGTGTCTGCCAAGTGAACGGCTCCGCCGCCGGGTCGTGCTCGGCCTTCTCCAGCAGGGACTTCTCGTAGAAGACGTAGCAGCCGTACTGCGAGTAGTTGGACGTGGTCGTCCAGCCATACGTCTTGCCGTCGAACACGTGGTGCCCCGGGATGAACGCCGTCTCCGGGTAGGCGGCCTTCCACTGCGCGAAGTCGGGCACCACCTCTTCCAACGGGGCGCACCAACCGTTGGCGACCGCGATCTGCATCGGCACCTTGAGTGGCTTGGAGAACAGGTCCGGCGCGGTGCCGTTCCGGACGCCGAGGGTGACCGCCTCGCCGATGCTGTCCCAGGTGGTCTGCGGGCAGTCCACGGTGATGTTGGGGAACTTCTTGCTGAACGCCGTGAAGATCGGCGGCAGCACGTTGGACCCGTCGGCCACCATGGTCCGGAAGGTCACGGCCTCGGTCGGCAGCTCGGCCTTCGGTTGCGGGAACTCGATCTCCGTCCCATCCCCGCCGCCGGTCGGCGGGTCGGAGGTGGTCTGCACCTCGCAGCCCGCCGCGCCGACGGCCAATGCCGCCGCACCACCGAGCACCAGGGCCTGCCGGCGGCTCAGCGGGCGGGACCCGTCAGGCGTTCGATCCCTTCCGTGGTTGGGATTGTGGCTGATCGTCATGGCAATTCCTCCTCGGCTCCGCCGGCCCGGATGGTGATCAAGCGGGTGGTGATCAAGCGCACCGGACCGAACAGCCCGGCGCGTCGTTGGCCTGGATAGACCATGGGTGTCGGTGAGGTGTCGTCGAGGTGCCCCGCCAGGGTGTTGAACACCACGACTTCGATCGTGTTCTCGCCGATCTTGGTGAGCCCTGCGATGTCGACCCGGTACGGCGACCAGATCCGGGTCCCCGCCGCCCGTCCGTTGATCATCACGGCCGCCGTGCCGCGGACCCGACCAAGATCGAGTTCGGCCGTCCCGTGCGGTCCCAGCTCGATGGTCTGCCGGTAGCGCACCCCGCCGGCGAAGCCGGCCAGGCCCTGCTCGGACCAGTCCCCGATCCGTACCGTCCCGGGGCCGGCACAGTCGAACTCCAGCGGGCCCTGCCAGACCGCGCCGCCGACCGCCCCTCCGGCCGGCGTGATCATCAACTCGAGCACCCGGCCGAGCCGGTCGGGGTCGGCCAATTTGATCATGGCCTGCTGGACGGTCACCGGCTGCCCGTCCAGCGTCGCCACGAGCTTGCCGGCCACCGGATCGAGCCGGACGGCCGTGGCTCCCGGCGGCACGACGGTGTGAAAGGTCAGCTCCCGGCGCGGCAGGTGGGGATCCGCGTCCGGAGCGACCGGCAGCACGACGCCGGGGTCGGCGTCCGGGCCGCCGAGCCAGCTGCTGGCCGGCAGCGGGTGCGGCCGGGTCCGGGTCTGCGCGAAGCGCGGGTCGACCAGCACCCGCCGGTCCGGTCGCGCCGGCCGGTCCGGGCCGTCGGGACGCCGCTCCAGCCAGGTCCCTTCGGTCCCCAGCGGCCACCGGTCGCCACCGGTCAGCAGCACCTCGCCGTCGATCAGGAACGCCACCGGCGTCGCCGCGGGGGCGAAGCTCAGCTCGATCCGGTTCCGGCCGGCCCGGAGCAGGCCCGCGACCTCGTACGGCTGGACCCGGGTGCGCCCCCCGTACGGCTCGAAACTGCCGTGCGTGGCGACCGGCCGGCCGTTGACGCTCAGCGTCGCCTCGCCGATGCTGGCCAGTTGCAGCGTGGCGGCGGCGACCGGTCCGTCGAGGGCGAACTCGTGCCCGAAGCTCACCCCGCGACCGGGGTCCGGGCAGCCCAGCCATTCCGGCCGGCGGTAGGCGATCGGGTCGGTGATCAGCGCCCAGGATCCACGCAGCCGGTGGCCGACCACGGCGGAGCAGCGCAACTCGAGCAGGTTCGGTCCCGGCGACGGTTCGACCGTGAAGTAGCGCAGGTAGCCGTCGTCGTCGGGCCCGGCGGGCAGTCGCCGGCCGTTCCACCATGCCGCCAGCGCGGCGTTGGCGCCGACGGCCAAGGTGACCGGCGACCCGGCGCGGTCGCCGGCGTCCAGGGTGGTGCGCAGTGACACCGCGGCCCCGGCACCGACCGAGTCGACCTGGAAGAACTCCTCGGGAACCCGGCCGCTCGGGCCGAGGGTCGGCAGGTGCACCGGATCCTTCTCGATCCCGCGGGACAACGAGTAGTCGACCGGCTGCCAGCCGGCACCGCCCAACGGCCCGCGGTGACCGGGCGGCAACGGCGCCGGCAGC
This sequence comes from uncultured Actinomycetota bacterium, assembly GCA_963746025.1. Classification (GTDB taxonomy): domain Bacteria; phylum Actinomycetota; class Actinomycetes; order Propionibacteriales; family Propionibacteriaceae; genus Microlunatus. The sequence continues at coordinate 39,382 of CAVUZU010000002.1, read as the reverse complement.
TCAGCCAGCGGCGCCGGGCCGTAGCGCCAGGCCCACCGGCCGTGGCCGACCAGCACGCTCGGCCAACTTCCGTCGGCCCTCGCCTGATCGAGCCGCCACTGCCGGACCACCGTCCCTGACCCCGTTCCCCCTGCGCTTCCTTGGCCTGCCGAAGGGCCCCGCAGTCGCCCTTCGACAGGCCCAGGGAACGCAGGGGAGGTCAGCGTCAGCGGGTCGTCCGCGTCGTGAGCCGTCGGTACGAGCTCGGCGGCCCAGACCGGATCCAGCTCGGTCACCTCCGGCCGCGGCGGCGCCGGCGCCCGGTCCGCGACGGGCTCGGCCGCCGGCCCGCCGGAGCGCCACACCAGGACGGCGAGCGGAGTCCGGTCGAACCGGACCTCGACCCGGCTGCCGGCCGCGTCCCGGCGGGCGGTCAGCGGCGTCGCGGCCCCGCCGTACGGATCCCACTGCTCGATCCCGGTCGCGTCCGGCGGCAGCAGGATCGTCGCGGTCGACCGCCAGCGGTCCGGATCGAAGTCGTAACCGCTGTCGGCCAGATGGTCGCGCCAGGACTGGCCGGGACCGACCCGCGGCTGCCGGGTCGCCGTACCGCCGGGGGCCGCGGGTACGACCAGCAACTCCAGCTCCCCGAACCGGCGGCGCAGCGCCGGTCCGGCGCCGGCCGTCGGGTCGCCGGTCGCGGGCGTCGGCAGCAGGGCCGCGACCTCGCTCGGATCGTCGACCCGCCGCACCCGGCCGGCGGCGGCCAGCTCGGCCAGCCGGGCGCAGGCCGCCCGGCCGGTGGTGCTGTCGCTCTCGGCCGGCACCGCGCCGACCAGGACGACGGTCCCACCGGACTCGGCCAGCGCGACCAGCTGGCTGGCGGTGGTCGCCAGCAGCATCGTGCAACCGGGCACGATGACCAGGTCGTACCGCTCCTCGGCGATCGCCAGCCGCCCGGCGCCGGTCCGGCCCAGGGCGATCGCCTCGTCGTCCAGCACGTCGAAGTCGGTGCCGGCCGCGGCCAGCACGCCGGGCTGCGGCCGGAACCAGGACATCCGCCCGGTCAGCGCCAGGTAGCTCTGCTGGGCGCGCCGGGCCGGCTCGAGATCCCGGTCGAGCAGGGTATGGGCCTGCACGGTGCTGGTCGGATGCAGGACGCCGACGGAGCAGACATGCCGACCGAGGCCGAGCAGCCGGCTGAGCCGACTGATGGTGTCGGCGAACAGCCGGTAGTGCGCCCAGTACGGCTGCCGCCAGCAGCTGCTCGGCGGCGCCCATTCGAACCAGCCGCCGCGGGTGGAGTAGTAGACGGCGTGCGGATCGAACAGCGTCGCCCCGGCCAGCAGCCACGGCACCAGCCAGTCGAACGTCTCCTCCAGCGTGCTGCCCCAGCCGGACGAGTGGAACGCCTCGATCCAGACCCGCCGGCCGCCGTGCAGATGGGCCAGCGAGCTGTGGATCTTGGCATCGCCGTGGTGATCGCTGCCGGGCGCGCTGAACCAGCGGTGGGTCCGCGGATAGTCGGCGTACTGGCGGACGGTGGCCAGCGGCTCGGCCGCCCGCGACGGGCCCTGCTGGTCACAGCCCAGCAGCAGGCCGTGCCGGCGGTGCCAGTCGTGCAGCGGCTTGAAGAAGGCCTCCTCGGCCAGCTCGGCCCGGACCCGCTGATAGTCCTGCCGGACCCGCGCCGGCGTCACCGTACCGGCCTCGGCGCTCAACTCGGGCCCGTCGTCGAACCCGGGTACGTCGTCGAACAGGGCCGCCAGCAACGGCTCGATCCGGTAGCCGCAGCGGCGCCGGAACTCGGCGCCGAAGGCCCGGCTCCAGGTCGGCAGCGAGGGCAGTTCGTCCTGGAACGTGCCGGCGATCGTGCCGCCGAGCTCGTCGCCGAGCCGGCGGGCGAACTCGCCGTGCACGATGTCGAACAGGGCCCGGCAGGCGTCCGGGGACAGATAGTCGAAGCCGGTCCGCCGCCGGTAGGCGAGGCAGACCCGGTAGCGGGTCCCGGCCGGCGCGTCGGCGGGCACCGTGCAGGTCAGCGAGGCACGGGCGACCTCGACCGAAATCGGCGGCCCGGTGGGCCGGCCGTCGGGATCGATCGGCCCGGCCCAGCCGGCGATCGCCTCGCCCAGTCCTTCGCTGGTCAGCTCGGCGCGGTCGCCGGGACCGACCTCGACCGTCAGCCGCTGCACCGCCTCGCCGGCCAGCTCCGGCCGGGCCACCACCAGATCGCCCTGCAGATGCGCGCTGGAGAAGCCCAGCTGGTCGTAGAACCAGAGCCGGGTGCCTCGCCGCCGAGCATGATCGATCAGGCCGGTCCACAGCTGCCACCAGTTCTCCGACAGGAACGGCGGGGCGTCGGCGAGGGCCCCGTGCGCCGGCCCGGTCGGCGCCAGGTTGATCACCACCAGGTTGTGGACGCCGCCGTCGGCGAGCCGGTCCAGCTGCCGGCAGAGCCGCGGCAGGGTGACCTGGTCACCGCTCCACCACCACAGCGGCGTCGGCGAGTAGGCCGGGTCGCGCCGGACGAAGTCGGCGTGCTCGGGATGCGTCGACGACCGGCCGCGATGATCATTCGCCGCGGCTGCGGGGTGGATCAGCTGCGCCGGTCGGCTCCGCCGCCGGGCGCCGGAGATCCCGGAGCCGCTGATCGCCTCGCCGTTGATCACCTGGCCGGTGATCACGTTGCCGGTGAGCTTCAGGTCCTCGGCGTACCAGGCGCTGATCGGCAGCGTGTCGCCGTCCGGTGCGTGCAGCAGCTCGAACCGGTTGTCGGTGATCATGACGCCGCGGACCGGCCCGTCGGACACGCCACGCAGGAAGATCACTTCGGTCGGCGGCTCTCCGTCCCGGCCCTGCAGGCCGCTGAACGTGTTCCGGCTGATCAGGATCCGTTCCGAGACGATCGGGACCACCGGCCCGGGCACCGGCCGCCCGCTCGGCGGCACGGCATCGAGGTCGGACACGTCGATCGAGAACACCGAGATCGCCCGGATCGGGTCCGGCCGGCGCTGGACGAACACGTTGTCGGTGATGATCAGGTTCTTGATCGTCGGGAAGTGGGTGACACCCTTCCAGCTGTGGTGATCATTCAGCGCTTCCGACTCGGCGGTCGGCGGGTCGGGCAGCGGGTCGACGACGCGGTTCCCGATGAAGCCGACTCTTGCGTACCAGTGGCCTTCGCGGGTGGAGTGCGCCCCGATCGGGTTCGGGCACGGATAGCTCGTGCCGTCGACCTCGAGCGGCAGAAACGCACAACCCTGCACCAAAACGTCCCGAGTGAACAGCGCGTCGTAGCCGGCCGGATCATCGGCGACGGACAGCGCGCCCCAGCGGGACTGATCGAGCTGAATGCATTCGATCTTGAAATAGTCGTCGTCGTCCGGGATCAGGAATCCCTCGAAGCGGCAGTCCCGGATCGCGACCCGTTCACAGCCGCACAGGTCGAGGCAGTGCCCGGTGTCGCCCTGGGTCTCGACGAAGGCGCAGTTCTCGATGCTGACGTCCTGCGCATGGTGCAGCGCGAAGGCGCAGGCCACCGATCGGCGAGCGAAGCTGCCGCGGAACGTGAGCCCGTCGACCCGGACCCGGCGGACCCCGGATCCGTACCCGCTCGCCGAGCCGGACAGGCTGGCGAAGTAGGCGGGATCGCCGTCGTTCTTGATCAAGGTCGCGCCGGCACCGGTGATCTCCAGGTCGTCGGTGAGCCGGAGCGTCTCGGTCAGCAGATAGGTCGCCGGCGGGATCAGCAGCCTGCCGCCGCCGACCGCGGCCACGGCTTCGAGGGCCGTCCGGAACGCACCGGCGTCGTCGGTGACCCCGTCACCCCGGGCGCCATGATCGCGAACGTCGACGACCGGTCCACCGCGCGGCGGTCTTGGCAGCTCGGCGGCCCGCAATCCCTGGGCTTCAGCGGCGCGCGGGGCGGCAGCGGCCGGAAGCAACACGTCGTCGTGGCCCACGCCGCCAACCTAAGGAACCCAAAACGTTTCAACAATGATCGCCCGATCCAGCCCGACCGATCGTCCAGGTAATGCTCAGATCGTCCGATGCAGCCGCCAGTCCTTGGGTGACACACCGATCCGCGCCTTGAACACCCGGGAGAAATACCACGGATCCTCGAAGCCGCAGTTCCGGGCGACGGTCGCGATCGTCTCGTGGTTCTCGGCCAGCAACCGTTGGGCGTGCCGCAACCGCTGCAGGGTCACCCACTCCAGCGGCGGGCAGCCGAGGTGCCGCCGGAACAGCCGGGTCACCGTCGACGGCGAGCACTCGAGCACGGCCGCCATGTCGGCCAGCGACAGCGGCCGGGAGAGATCACGGATGATCCAGACCAGCAGCCCGCGGAGGTGGACCGGCAGCGCCGGATCCTCCTCGGGCCGAGGCTGCGAGACGGTGGTCAACTCGACCATCATCAACAGTCCCAGTGATCGGCTCTCCGGGACGCTCGGATGGCCCCGCCGGAAGCGTTCGATGATGAACCGGGCCAGGGCGGCGAGCGCCGGCCGGTCGGCCTCCGTCGTCGCCGTCAGCTGCCGGACCGGCGGTGGCTGGCCGGGAGCCCGGGGCCGGCGCCAGTCGACGTCGTACAGCGGCTCGTCCACCTCGTGCGGCGCCTCGTACGCCAGCGGTTCGTCGGCTCGCTGCCAGGGGATGACGTGCACGCCGAAGACGAAGAACGGATCCCGCGGGTCGGCGCGGTAGGCGATCGAGTGGTTCCACGGCATCAGATAGAGCAGCCCCGGCCGGAGCGGATGATCGACGCCGTTGAGCTCGACCACGCCCCGGCCGGAGTGGCAGCCGACCAGGGCGATGCTCTGCACGCAGCCGTAGCCGAGCCGGTGTCCGGGCTGGAACTGCGTGTGCCCCGCCTGCACGACGAACGGAAACCCGCGGGACCGGTCCTCGGCAACGCTTCCGAGGCTCGTCAGGGCCGGCAACGGCAGATCACTCATCGTGACTCCATTGTCGCGCATGCACTCCGGCTGAGCTGATCATCGTCGCCGGGTCGAGGGGTGATCATGGTCCCGGTGATCGCGCCGGCCGCCTTAAATGGCTCGCCGACCGGCGACTGGCCCGGTAAGGTCGCGATCATCTCCAGGCAAACCCTGGAGTCATTCGGCAATCCGACTGGATCGGCCGAGGTGACTCCAGTGTGGGCCGCCCCGGTCGTGATCGAAGGGGTGGTTCTGATGTTTCGGCTGTTGAGGTTCGGCTACCGCGCTGCTCGTCGTTCGACGCTGGCCTTGATCACGGTTTCCATGATCATGTCCGGTTCGACGCTGCTGCTGGCCTGGCTGGTGGGGCTGGTCGTCGCCGCGGGCCGATCCGTTTCCGCGGGCGGCGAGGTCGGGGTGTTCGGCTGGCTGGTGGCCGCCGTCGTGCTGCTGCTGCTGAGCCGCTCCCTCCTTCCGGTCGCCCAGCAGACGGCCGCCACCGGCCTCGCCGCGCGGTTGGATCGCGTCGTCGTGTCCCAGGCCCTGCGCCCGATGCTGGAGCCGCGGCAGATCGACCACCTCGAGGATCCCGACGTGCAGAACCTCTATTCCCAGGCACGCGGGGTCGACCTGACCACGGTCGGGCCCGGACCCGGGCTGGTGGTGGCGCTGTTCTCGTCCCGACTGGTCGTGGTCGGCGCCGCCGGGCTGGTCGGGGTCACCTTCGGCTGGTGGCTGCCGCCGATCCTGATCGGCTCGGTGGCGGTCGTGGAATGGTGGCTGACCCGCTCCACCCGAAGCGAGACCGCGGCCTGGACCGGACAGACGGAAGGCCAGCGGCGGGCCGGCTATCTGCAGCACCTCGCGCTGGTCGAGGGCATCCAGGAACTCCGCATCTTCGGCCTGGCCCGGTGGCTGGCGGACCGGCATACGGCCGAACGGGACACCGCGCTGTCGCCCGTCCAACGCAGCCGCTGGCGGTTCGCCCGGGCGCGGCTGGGCGTGCTCGGGGTGCACGCGCTCATGCATGCCGCGGCGGTCGCGCTGATCGTCCGTGGTCTGTGGGACGGTCAGCTCGCGCTCGGCGCGGCCGCGTCGGCGATCTCGGCGGTGCTGCTGATCGCCACCGGCGCGGACCCGGTCACCGTGATCCAGGCCCGGCGCGCCGAGTCGGCGTACCGTTCGGTCGAATCACTGCCGACCTTGATCAACTCGCGTCATCCCGATCCCGCTGGAGCAACAGTCGATCTTGGTCGCGCCCCGGTCGAATGCGTCCGGTTCGAGAACGTCGGCTTCCGTTTCCCGGGCCGTGATCAGGACACGCTCCGCGGGGTCGATCTGGAGCTCCGAGCCAACGAGGCGCACGCCCTGGTCGGGATCAACGGCGCCGGCAAGTCGACCCTGGTCAAGCTGCTCGCCGGCTGCCACCGGCCGACCTCGGGCCGGATCACGGTCGACGGCGTCGACCTGGCCACCCTTGATCCGGCCTCGCTCGAGGGCTGGCAACGGCGGATCGCGGCCAACGTCCAGGACTTCGTCCGGCTGCCGCTCGCCGCGTGGGACAACATTGCTCCCGGTGTCATCGACCGGGACCGCCCTGCTGAGCCGATCATCCAGGCGGCGCGCCGGGCCGGCATCGAGACCGCGATCACCACGATGGCCGACGGCTGGCGCACGGTCCTGGACCGCAGTGCCGGCGGAGCTGAGCTGTCCGGCGGACAGTGGCAGCGGATCGCGCTCGCCCGCGCCCTGTTCGCGGTCCAGAGCGGTGCGGGACTGCTGCTGCTCGACGAGCCGGCCGCGGCCCTCGACGTGCGAGCCGAGGCGGAGTTGGTGCAGCAGTACCTCGAGCTGACCCGGGGCGTCACCTCGTTGATCATCTCGCACCGGTTCTCCGTGGTCCGGGCGACCGACCGCATCTCCGTGCTGCACGACGGGCGGATCGTGGAATCCGGCCGGCACGACGAGCTGATCGCCCGGAACGGCCGCTACGCCACGATGTTCCAGGCCCAGGCCGACCGCTACACCGAAGTCGATCGGGAGGCCGATCATGGCTGACCGGATCAGTGCGGTGCTGCTCTGGCTGACCAGCGGCTTCCGCGCGGCGCCCGGCCTGGCATGCCTCGCGTTCGCGATCCGGTTGGCGGGTGCGGTCGGGCCGGCTGTTCAGGTGTACGGGCTCGCGTTGATCATCGACGGCGCGATCGGGCGCCGGACCGACGCACTGGTGACCGGCGTGCTGATCATCGCGGCGACGCTGACGATCACGGTGATCATCCAGTCCTTCGAATACGCGGTGCTGCAGACGATGGTCGATCAGGTGCACACCCACCTCAACCACGGCCTGATCTCCATGATCGCGGGCATCCCGGGCCGGGAGCATCACGAACGCCCGGACATCGCGGACCGGATCGAGCTGCTGCGCAAGGAGGGCCTGCTGCTGACCTTCAGCTTCTCCAGCCTGGCCGGCGTGATCGCCGCCGTGGCCAACGCCGCAGTGGTGCTCGGGCTGCTCGTCGGCGTCCACCCGGCGCTGCTGGTGCTGCCGTTGCTGGGCGGGATCCGGGTCTGGGCCTCGATGATCAGCGGGCGGCTGCAGTGGTCGGCCAAGGAGGCGACCGCGCAGTCGACCCGGCGAGCCGATCGCCTGGCCGAGGTCGCGGCCGATCCCCACAACGGTCTCGAGGTCCGCGTGTTCGGGCTGCGGGACGCACTGCTCGGCAAGATCGACGGGTTGCTCGGCGCCGCCGAGCTACTGCAGCGGCGAGCCCTCCGCCGCGGTGCCGGCTATGAGCTCGGCGCCCGCGGCCTGTTCGGCGTGGCCTACGCGGCGGCGATCGGCTTCGTCGCGGTGCAGACCGCCCGCGGCACGGCCTCGGCCGGAGATCTCGCCCTGATCGTCCTGCTCGGCGGCCGGGTCGAGCAGACCGCTGCCGCCATCGCCGAGTCCGGCCGCAGCACCGGGCAGACGATCCGGGCCTTCGCCCGGTACGCCTGGCTCCGGCGCTACGCCGCCGCGGCCCGGCCGAGCGGCAGCCACACCGCGACGCCGGACCGTCTCAGCCGGGGGATCTCGCTGCGCAACGTGACCTTCCGCTACCCGGGGACCGACGCACCGGTGCTCCGGGACCTCACCCTCGACCTGCCCGCCGGCGCGACCGTCGCCGTCGTCGGCGAGAACGGGGCCGGCAAGACGACCTTGATCAAGTTGCTGACCAAACTGTACGAGCCGACCAGCGGCATGATCATGATCGACGGCGCGGAGCTGGGTCACCTCGACCCCGCTGCCTGGCGGACCCGTACCTCGGCCGCCTTTCAGGACTTCGCCCGCTACGAACTGTCCGTTCGGGAGGCGGTCGGCGTCGGCGAGCTGTCCCTGTTGTCCGACGAGCCGGCGATCCGGGCCGCGCTCGATCGCGCTGCCGCCGCCGCCTTCGTCGACGCGTTGCCACGCGGCCTGGACAGCCAGCTCGGCCGCCGGTTCACGGCCGGTGTCGAGCTGTCCGGCGGGCAGTGGCAGCGGCTGGCGCTCGCCCGAGCCTTCCTCCGGTCCCGGCCGTTGCTGCTGATCCTCGACGAACCGACGGCGGCGCTGGATCCCGAGACCGAATACGCCCTGTTCGGCCGCTATGCGGCGGCTTCGGCCGAGGTGGCCGCAGCGACCGGCGGGATCACCGTGCTCGTCTCGCATCGATTCTCCACCGTCCGGATGGCCGACCTGATCGTCGTCCTGCACGACGGGCGGGTCGTCGAATGCGGTGATCACCGGCAACTACTCGCCAACCGCGGCCTTTACGCCGAGCTGTTCCAACTCCAGGCCCGCGGCTACGGCGGCTAGTGTCGATCCTTCATGATCCTGGCCTCGCTGCCCGGTGTCCGTGACCCGTTCACCCTTCCAGACACAGGTCACGGTTCCCTGCCGGATCGCTGGTCTGCCGGACGAAAAAAGACGCATCGAAGGGCGGAGGGGTTCGGCCTGGGTGGGGTGTCGCGGCCGGCTGTCCGTTCGGCGTCTCGCTGACTGCGGTTGATTTCGCGTCGAGTGTGACGTTTCCCGTCCTCGCACCGCCGCCGATCGGGACGGGAAACGTCACACTCAACGACAACGATCGGAGCAACCTTCAAGATCGTGCCAGTCAGCCCTGCGCGACGCAGCACCGACAGCCGGCCGCGATGCCGTCACCACGCCGCAACCCCGGCCGCTCCTCGATGCGTCTTCCGCCCGGCAGACCGCGATCCGGCAGCCGGAAACCCGGACCAGGGGAACAACCAAGCCCTCTGATCATGAAAGACCGAGGCGAGTGTCGTGCGTCCCCAGTTACTTGACAGGTGACGGCGTCCAGGTGCATGCATCGCAAGGCCGACGAGGAAGCCATATCGGGTCATATCTCGACTGAGAGAACGCGCCGGCGCGGAGCGCCGCCCTCTGGGCGGACAGGGAGGTACGTGCCTGGGCGTCGCCAGCTGTCAAGGAACCAGGGACGCACGACGCTGCCGCCCGACGGCGAGTGCAGACTTCGTGCACGAATGCGCCGATCCGGGCCCTGTGGCGGGTCGACCGGCACTTTGTCCGCAAGGCTGATTCCGGGTACCCGAATAGAGACCGGCCGTCCCCCGACGACTGAGTCTCGCCGCCCCTCTCTCCTTCGGAGGAGGGGCGGTTTCGATTCGACCGACCCCGTCGAGGTCAGCCGAGCAGCAGCGAGCCGTGGTCCGGACCGACGGTCAGGGTGACCTCGGCGCCGAGCGGCAGGGTCAGGTTCCGCTCGCCGTGACCGGTGTCCACGCCGGTGATCACCGGCAGGCCGAGATCACCGAACCGGTCGGCGAACAGCCGGCCGAGCTGACCTTCGTCGTCGGTCTCGGTGAACTGGCCGATCATGATTCCGGTGATCTTGGACAGCCAGCCGGAGCGGAGCAGCTGGGTGATCATCCGGTCGACCCGGTAGCCCTCCTCGAAGACGTCCTCGAGGAACAGGATGCTGGGCCGGTCCGGTGCCGGTTCGACGCCGATGCTGCTGGCGACCAGGGCCAGGTTGCCGCCGATCAACATCCCCTGGGCGGTGCCCGGCACCAGGGTCACGCCGGTGACCAGCTCGAGACCCGGCTGCGGCGACTCGAAGAGCAGCCGGCGCACCTGGTCGACCGACGGCGGATCGGACCACTGCGCCATCGCGGCCGCCACACCCGGCGAGTGCAAGGTCACCTGCCCGAGCTCGCGGCCGATCCGGTCGTGCAACGCGGTGGTGTCGGAGAAGCCGAGAAAGTGTTTCGGGCCCGCGGTGCGCAGCGCGTCGAAGTCGATCAGATCGATCATCCGTTGCGCGCCGTAGCCACCCCGGCCGGCCCACACAGCGGTCACCTCCGGATCGCTCCAGGCGGCGGTCAGCTCGGCGGCCCGGTCCCGGTCGGTGCCGGACAGGTAGCGGAGTTGATCATGGACGCCGGCCGTGTTCGGGCCGAGCTTGACCAACAGCTCCCAGGACCGCAGCAACGCGACGCCACGCTCCAACTGCTCGGCCCGGATCGGCCCGCTCGGCGCCACCACGGCGACGACGGATCCTGGCTCCAGTGGGGCCGGCCAGTGCCGGGGTGGATGGGTCATTCGTCCGCCTTCCTTCGACGCAGTCCGGCCTCCCGGAGCAGTTCGACGATCCGCCGGGTGGACACCGGCTGGGCCCCAGCCGCGACCACGGTCTCGTACCGCTCGGCGATCACGTCGTAGTGATCACGCTCGAAGGCCTGCCGCGGGATGCCGACCAGCTCGGCGAACTCGTGCAGCTCCTGGTACGAGACGTCACTGATCAGATGGGACCAGAGCCGGCCGTGACCGGGCCAGGTCGGCGGGTCGATGTAGATCATGCCCGCGGCACGGCCCGGCTCACCGCATCGTCGACCAGTTTGCGCCAGGTCCGGACCAGCTCGGCGTCGATGTAGGCCTTCCAGGAACCGGTCGGCCGGACCGACGACCCGACGTGGAACGCGGTGATCCCGGCCCGGGCCAGCCACGGCACGTGCTCGGCCTGCAGGCCGCCGCCGGCCATGATCAACTTCCGGGCCAACGGGTTCTGCCTCGCCCGGGTGACCAGCTCGTCCAGGCCCTCGGCCACGGTCCGGACCGAGCCCGCGGTGAGCACCTGATCAAGTCCCGGCAGCTCCTGCATCGCCCGCCAGGCCCGGTCGGTCCAGATGGAGTGGTCGATCGCCCGGTGAAAGGTCCAGCCGAAGTCGATCCCGTCGAGGAGCTCCCGCATCACCGGCAGATCGACCTCGGTGTCGGCGTTGAGGAAGCCGAGCACGATCCCGTCCGCGCCGAGGTCGCGATAGGCCGAGATCAGTCCCTGCAGCCGTACGATCTCGGCGGCGTCGGTCGAGAACCCCTCGCGCAGCCGCACCATCACCCGCACCGGAAGCTCGGTCGCCCGGATCACCTGACCGACCAGGGCGGGCTCCGGCGACAGGCCGTCGTGCTCCATCGTGCCGACCAGCTCGATCCGGTCGGCGCCGCCCTCGGTGGCCCGCTTCGCATCCGCCGGATGCAGTGCGATCACCTCGAGCAGACCGGTCACTCCCCGGTCCCCTCGGTGCTGGTCCCGTCGAGGTCGGCGATCTTGGCCAGCGACGGGCCGGTCCGCTGCCGCAGTTCGGCGGCGACGATCTCGGCCTGGCCGAAGGTGCGGACCACATTGCCGTGCGCGATCTTGGTCAGGTCCTCGCTGCTCCAGCCCCGCTCGCTCAGCGCGGTCAGCAAAGCCGGGTAGCAGGACACGTCCTCCAGGCCGGTCGGGCCGGCGGCGATGCCGTCGTAGTCTCCGCCCAGGCCGAGATGATCGACCCCGGCCACCTCGCGGACGTGTTCGCAGTGGGCGACGACGTCGTCCAGGGTGGCGACGGGGGGCGGCCCGAGCTCGGCCTTGAGGGCCTTGACCGCCGCGCGATCATCGCCGTTGATCCCGGCCGCCTTGGCGCGCCGCTCCAGCTCGACACTCCAGGCGCGGAGCTCGGGGTCGATGAAGTGCGGCACGAAGGTGATCATGCAGGTGCCGCCGTTCTCGGGCAGCCGGGCCAACACGTCGTCCGGTACGTTCCGCGGATGATCACTGACCGCCCGGGACGACGAGTGGGAGAAGATCACCGGCGCCGCGCTGACGTCGAGCGCTGCGTGCATGGTCGAAGGGGCGACGTGCGACAGGTCGACCAGCATGCCCAGCCGGTTCATCTCGCGGACCACCTCGCGACCGAACTCGGTCAGCCCGCCGGCCCGCGGTTCGTCGGTGGCCGAGTCGGCCCAGTCGGTGTTGTCGTTGTGGGTGAGCGTCAGATACCGGACGCCCAGCCGGTACAGGCAGCGCAGCACACCGACCGAGTTGTCGATCGAGTGCCCGCCCTCGGCACCGAGCAGGCTGGCGATCAAGCTGTCGTCAGCGAGCGCGGCGGCCAGTTCGTCGGCGGTCCGGCAGAGCAGGAAGTCGTCGGCGTACCGCTCCACCATCGCGTGCACGGCATCGATCTGCTCCAGGGTCGCGGTCACCGCCTCGCCGACCGGCAGGTTGCTCGGCACGTAGACCGACCAGAACTGTCCGCCCACGGCACCGCGCCGCAGCTTCGGCAGGTCGGTCTGCAGCTCCGGCTGGTCCACGGCGATGTCGACCAGGCCGAAGTCGTAGGACCGCTTCCGCAGTTCCCAGACCAGATCGTTGTGCCCGTCGACCACCAAGGTCCGTCCCGTTTCCGGTCCGCTCACGCCTGCCTCACCCTCGCCTCTCCTGAACGCCCGACCACTGTAGCCGCCGGTCCCCGGCGCCGGGCCGAGACGTCGGATCCGGACGGAGGAGCTGATGGAACTTCGTTTGCCGACCTCGCCGATGGGGACGCGAGGGTGTTCGTTCCCTGAGCCTGTCGAAGGGCCGGCGAGACGGAGCCCCCTTTGGTTCGGCCCGGCGGCCGAAAGGGACGCATCGAGGACGGGCAGGTGGCACGATCCGCGAGGGTCGCGGCCGGACGCCGGGCTGCTGGTAAACCGGCGTTGCTGGTGTCGGATCCTGCAGAGTTTGGCGCACCCGTCAGTGGACCTGTTGGCCGTGGGTTTCTGTCTCGGGGTTGGGCAGACTGTCCGCTCGGTGCACGCCGGCGGGCGAGCTCTGGGATCCCGCTCGCCGACGGCTCGCGGTGTTCGTCGGTGGATCCGGGCCCAGGGAACGAAACCCCCCACGTCCGCATCGCCAGAACGCGGCAAGAAGTCAGGCCACGTCGGGATCGGCGACCGCTTCGGACCAGGGTGCGCGGGCGGCGACCAGCCGGCGGTAGCGGAGCAGGTCGCGCGGCAGCCGGCAGCCGATCGCGCCGGCCACCCGGTCGCCGCGGCGGACCAGCATGACGAACCGCCGATCGGCGAGGCTGCCCTGCACCAGCAGCCGCGGATCCTCGGGCCGGAACGTCCCGTAGCTCTGCAGCTTGAGGTCGTACTGGTCGGTCCAGAAGTACGCGGTCGGCGCGTACGGCTCGTCGGCGCCGAGCAGATTCCGGGCCACCCGGATCGCCTGCTCGGTCGCGTTCATCCGATGCTCGACCCGGATCGGCCGGCCGCCGTCCGGATCCGGCCAGGCCGCGATGTCGCCGGCGGCGTAGACGTCCGGCGCGGCCCGGAGGCGGCTGTCGCAGACCACGCCGGCGGACAGATCGAGACCGCTGCCGGCCAGCCATTCGATCACCGGTTCGGCGCCGATGGCCGCGACCACGCAGTCGGTGATCACCGCGGAGCCGTCCGAGAGACGCGCCACCCACCCGTCCGGATGCGGCTCGAAGCCGGTCACCGCGGCTCCGCAGCGCAGGTCGACACCGTGCTCCCGATGCAGCTCGGCGATCATCGCCGACAGCTCGGGACCGAGGGCCGCGAGCGGGCCAGGGGCCGGATCGGCCAGCACCACCGGCACGCCTTGCTTGGTCAGCGACGCGGCGATCTCGGTGCCCAGGAAGCTGGCGCCGATGATCAACACCCGGCGGGCCGAGCGGGCCCGCTCCCGCAGCGCCAGGGCATCGTCGACGGTCCGGAACAGCTGGATCTCGGGACCACCGTGATCTTCAGCGCGAAGCTCGAAGCGACGTGGCCGGACGCCGGTGGCGATCACCAGCCGGTCGTACGGCACGGTGCCACCGTCGGCCAGTCCGATGAGCTTGCGGTCGGTGTCCAGCCGGGTCGCGGCGACGCCCAACCGCAGGTCCACCTCGAGCGGGGGCCAGCGGTCCGCCGGCAGCAGGGCCACCCCGGTCCCGTCCAGGTCACCGCACAGCACGGCCTTGGACAGCGGCGGCCGGTCGTACGGGAGGTGCGACTCGGCTCCGATCAGGGTCAGCTCACCGTCGAACCCGTCCGCCCGCAATGCCTCGACCGTCGTCAGCCCGGCGGCCGAGGCACCGACCACGACAATGCGCATGATCAGCCGTCGACCAGTTCGATCGCCCGCGCCGGGCAGAGCCGGGCGGCGTCTCGGGCCGACTCCTCCAGCGACGGCTCCGGCTGCGACAGGAGGATCTCGACCAGCCCGTCGTCGTCCTGGTCGAAGACCTCAGGGGCGGCGACCACACACTGGCCGCCGCCGACGCACTTGTCCCGGTCGGCGATGATCTTCATGCTCCTCCTTCGATCCGGTCCCAGGTCACCGGGAGTTCCTGCAGTCGCAGGAACGAGTATTCGCTGACGGTCAAGTCCTCGGCCGGCAGGGCCAGCCGGATGCTGGGCAGCCGGCGGGTCAGACTCTCCAGCACCACGGTGAGTTCGAGCCGGGCCAGCGGCTGACCGAGGCACTGGTGGATGCCGAAGCCGAAGGCGACATGGTGCCGGGCGTCGCGGTGCAGGTCGAACCGGTCCGGATCATCGAACGCTCGCGCGTCCCGGTTGGCCCCGGCGGTAACCGGGATCAACCCGTCGCCGGCCTCGATCCGCTGCCCGCCGAGTTCGAACGGCTCGACCGCCAGCCGGGTCGGCGAGATGTGGAAGATGCTGACGTAGCGCAGCAACTCCTCCACCGCTCCGGGGATCAACTCCGGATCGGTGATCAACTCCTGCCACTGATCACGATGCCGGAGCAGGGTGACCAGGCCGAGACCGATCATGTTCGACGTCGTTTCGTGCCCGGCGGTGATCAACAACCGGACCGCGTGCAGCAGTTCCTCGGGCGTCAGCACCTCAACCGAGTCGCTGTGCACCAGCTGCGAGACCAGGTCGTCGGCGGGATCCTGCCGCTTGGTCTCGATCAAGGTCGCGGCGAAGTCGAGCATTTCCCGGGTCGCGGCCCGGACCGCGTCCGGTGCGGTGGTCAGGGTGTTGCGGCGGCCGTCCAGTTCCTGGAAGAAGCGGCGCTCGGACAGCGGCAGCCCGAGGAAGTGGCAGATCGTCCGGGCCGGCACCTCGACCGCGAACGACCGGACGAAGTCGACCGGCGGCGTCGCGGCACCGAGCTCGGTGATCAGGTCGTCGACGATCCCCTGCACCACCGGCCGCATCGCCGCGATCCGCTTGACCGCGAAGTAACGGGTGAAGACCCGCCGGATCCGGGCATGATCAGGATCGTCGAAGGCGACGAAGGACGGATCGGCCCGCTCCAGCGCCTCCCGGCTCGGACTGGAGAACGGGAACGCCTCCCGCCGCCGGTCGGCGCTGACCTTGGGGCTGGAGAGCACGTCGCGGACCTCGTCGTAGCCGACCACCAGCCACGCGGTCCGGCCGTCGTACAACCGGACCGGACGCACTTTCTCCGGCCCGCTGTATTCGGCCGGTGGATCGAAAGCCGACCGGCGGGACAGTGGAAAGGCCGGAACGGTGTCGGTCATGATCAACTCTCCTTCTCCGAGACCAGATGGCAGGCCGCGGCGTGACCGGCCGCGACCGTGATCAACTCCGGTCGGTCGACCGCGCAGGGCTCGTAGACGTGCCGGCACCGGGTCCGGAACGAGCAGCCGGACGGCAGCCGGGCCGGGCTGGGCAGGTCGCCGGTCAGCGGGATCCGCGGCGACGCGGCCCGCTCCCGCGGCTCCGCGATCGGCACCGCGGAGAGCAACGCCTGCGTGTACGGATGCCGGGCGTGGTCGAAGATGTCGGCCCGGTCGCCCTGCTCGACCACCCGGCCCAGATACATCACCGCCACCCGGTCCGCGGCGTGCGCCACCACCGACAGATCGTGCGAGATGAACACGTAGGCCAGGCCGAGTTCGCGTTGCAGCTCACTCAGCAGGTTGATCACCTGCGCCTGCACCGACACGTCCAGCGCCGACACCGGCTCGTCCAGCACCAGCAGGATCGGATCCAGCATCAGGGCCCGGGCGATCACCACCCGTTGCCGCTGGCCGCCGGAGAACTCGTGCGGATAGCGGTGCAGCTGCTCGGCCGTGATGCCGACCCGGTCGGCCAAAGCCCGCGCCTTCGGCTCCGCCTCGGCCCGGCGGAACCGGCCCTGCGCCCGAGCCGGCTCGAGCAGTGCGTCGAGCACGGTGAGCCGGGGATTCAGCGACGCGTACGGATCCTGGAAGACATACTGCAGCCGGCGCCGCAGCGGCCGCAGCCCGCGGTCGCCGAGGCCGGTGAGATCCCGTCCCTCGAAGGTGATCGTGCCCGACGTCGGATCGATCAGGCGGGCCATGCAGCGGCCGACGGTGGTCTTGCCGCAGCCCGATTCACCGACCAGGGCCAGCGTCTCCCCGGCCCGGACGACAAGATCGACATCCTGGGCCGCCCGCACCGTCTCCGGCCGGCCGGCGCGCGATCTGGTGACGTAGCTCTTGCTCAGCCCGGCCACGGCGAGCACCTCGGTCATCGGCTCCGCCCCGCCTTCATGATCAACAACTCCGCAGCCTCGTCCGGCCAGTGGCAGCGCACCGCCCGCCCGTCCTCGGACGAGACCAGCGCCGGCCGGATCGTCGCACATTCGGACCGGCCGCGGGCGAGCTCACAGCGGGACAGGAACGGACAGCCGGTCGGCCCGCCGGATGCCGCCGCGGGCGTGCCGGGAATCGTCGGCAGCGGCGCGGTGGTCTTCGGCGGGATGTCCAGGGTCGGCCGGCTGGTGATCAATCCCACCGTGTACGGATGCCGGGGCGCCCGGAAGATCTCCTCGACGGTGCCGGTCTCGACCACCATCCCGGCATACAGCACCACCACCCGGTCGGCGTGCTCGGCCAGCAGCGAAAGATCATGAGTGATCAACACCAGTGCCGCTCCGCTGCGCCGGCGCAGCTCGGTCATCAGCTCCAGCACCTGCGCCTGGATCGTCACGTCCAGCGCCGTCGTCGGCTCGTCCGCGATCAACAGCCGCGGCTGGTTCGCCAGTGCGATGGCCAGCCCGACCCGCTGTCGCATCCCGCCGGACAGCTGATGCGGATAGCGGTCGACCGCCGTCTCGGCGTCCGGGATCCCTACCAGGCTGAGCAGCTCGGCCGCTCGGCTGCGCAGTGCCGCCCGGCCCAGCGACCAGTCATGGGCCCGGATCGCCTCGCCGATCTGATCACCGATCCTGATCACCGGATCCAGCGAGGTCATCGGGTCCTGGAAGACCATCCCGAGGTCCCGGCCGCGCAGCGCCCGGAGCTCCCGGTCGGGCAGCCGGACCAGTTCCCGGCCGGCGAACTCGATGCTGCCCCGGACCACCCGGCCGCCGCGGCCGAGCAGCCCGATCACGGCCAGCATGGTCTGCGTCTTGCCGGAGCCGCTCTCGCCGACCAGGCCGACGGTCTGGCCCTCCGGCACGTCGAACGTCACCTCGTCCAGCACCGGAGCCGGCTGCCGGGCGGAACCGTAGTGCACGGCCAGTTCGCTGATCCGCAGCACCGGCGGGGCGTCGGTCATGCCAACCACACCTCTCGCAACAGCAGATAACTCTGCGGGCTGGCCAGGAAGCCCTGCACCGCGGGGACGTGGCCGACCGGCACCTTGCGGCCGCCGACGACGATGATCGGCTGGCCGGCCATCGCGGCCCGTTGCGCCGCCCGCAGGCCGTCTCGATATTCGCCGTCGGTCGTGCTCTGCCGGAGCTCGGCAAGCTGCCGGTAGAAGCCCGGGTTCTGGTCCGGCCAACCGGTCGCCTCGCCCAGCGCCTTGGCCCAGGTGTGGGCGATCCGGTCGTAGTCGATCGGCTTGGCCACCGCCGACCCGAAGCCGACCGTGTAGTCGAGCCGGGCCAGCACCTGGTCGGCCCAGGAGGCGACGTCGAGCTGCCGGATCTCCAGCCGGATCCCGGCCTTCGCCGCCGAGTCCTGGATCACCTGGGCCGCCGTGATGTAGTCCAGGCCGAGATCGGAGTAGACGTACAGGGCGCCGCCGTCGACGCCGTCCGGGTGACCGGCCTCGGCCAGCAGGGCCCGGGCCCGGTCCGGGTCGGGGTGGTCGTACGAGGCGGCGGTCGGGTCGAAGTTCGGGCTGTCCGGCGGGATCGGATTGGACTGCGCGCTGAATACGCCGAGCAGCACCTGGGCGATCCGCGGCCGGTCGATCGCCAGGCTCAACGCCTGCCGGACCCGCTCGTCGTCGAACGGCGGCCGGCGGGTGTTCAGGAACAGCTCGTAGAGGCCGGCAGGCAGGCCCTGCTCCGGATAGCTGAGCACCACCCCGGCGCTGCGCGCCTGCTCCAGCTGAGCGAACGACACCTGGTCGACCAGGTCGGCCTGGCCGCTCTGCACCTGGAGCAGTGAGGTGGTCTGGTCACTGACCACGTTGAATGTGATCGCATCCAGATGGGGTAGGCCCGGCCGCCAGTAGTCCGGATTCTGCACCACGGTCAGGTTCCGGCCGCGGTTCCAGGACTCGAACCGGAACGGTCCGGTGCCGACCGGATGATCACTGAAGTCCTGGTCCGGATCGGCCTTGGCCACCAACACGTCGGCCAAGGTGCTGAACAGCTCCCGGTCGGGCTGGGTGAGCCGCAACTGTACGGTGTGCGATCCCGTCTTCCGCAGCTCGGTGACGGCGGACAGCAGGCCGGAGGTCCGGGACGCCTTGGGATCCTTGGCCTGCTGGATCGAGAAGATCACGTCCTCCGGCCGGACCGGGCTGCCGTCGGAGAAGTTGATCTCCGGTTGCAGCTCCAGGGTGGCGACCCGGCCGGTCCGGTCGACCGACCAGGATCGGGCGATCGACGGCCGCAGCGTGAAGTCGCGCAGGCTCAACTCGATGATCGGCTCGTAGAGCGTGAACAGGACGTGTCGGTCGACCCCGGAGGCGTACTGCCAGGGGTGCATGCTGGCCGGATCCGCGGCGACGTTGACCCGGAGCCGGCCGCCGGCGACCGGTTCGCCGGGGACGCCGGTCGACCGGGCGGTCGGTAGGTCACTGCCGGACGAGCAGGCCGCGATCGGCAGCAGCGGGGCGGCCAGCAGCAGGGCCACGGCCTCGCGCCGCTTCATGATCACCGGCCTCATCGCGCGACCTCCGCGGCGATCGTCGACCGCTGGACCGACCGTCTGGTGGAGGTCTGTGGGTCGGTCACGTCCCGCAGCGAGTCGCCGAGCAGGCTCAGGCTGAGCACGGCCAGGAAGATCGCGCCGCCGACGAAGACGCTGTAGAGCGGGTTCTGCACCATGAAGTTGCGGGCCGTCTGCAGCATGCTGCCCCAGGCCGGCGTCGGCGGTTGGACGCCGAGGCCGAGGTAGCTCAGCGACGCCTCGGTCAGCACCGCGGTGGCGAAGGTCAGCGTGAACTGGACGGTGATCAGCCCGGTCAGGTTGGGCAGGATGGACCGGAAGACGATGAAGCCGGCGCTGCCGCCGAAACCGCGCACCGCCTGGACGAACTCGCGTTCCGCGACCGACATCACCTCGGCCCGCACCAGTCGGCTGAACCGCGGGATCTGCACCACGCCGACCGCGATCATCACGTTGGTCGGCTCCGGCCCGAGCACGGCGACCACGGCCATCGCCAAGATCATGCTCGGAAACGCCAGCAGCGCGTCGGTGATCCGCATCGAGATCACGTCGATCACGCCGCCGAGATAGCCGCTCAGCAGGCCCCAGGGGATCCCGATCAGCATCGAGATCAGCGTCGCGACGACTCCGAACCAGAGCGACGTCCTGGCCCCGTACAGGACGCGGGAGAACAGATCCCGGCCGATCTCGTCGGTGCCGAGCAGGTGCTCCGGCCGCGGCCCGACCAGCGGTGGCCCGACCAGTTCCGCCGGGCCGTACGGTGCGACCACCGGCGCCAGCACGGCCAGCAGCGCGAACGCGACGATGATCACCAGTGAGAACACAGCGCCGGGATCGCGGACCAGCTGTCGGATCAGTTCAGGCACGGCGGATCCTCGGATCCAGGAAGCGGTACGACAGGTCGACGCCGAGGTTGATCAGGACGCAGGCCAGCGCGGTGATCAACACACCGGCCTGGACCAGGTCGAAGGAACGGGTCAGGATCCCCTGCACCAGCAACTGGCCTAGGCCGGGCCAGTTGAAGACCTGCTCGATCACCACCAGGCCGCCGACCAGCAGGCCGAACTGCATGCCGACCACGGTGACGAACGGCAGCAGCGCGTTGCGGACCGCGTGGCCGTACCAGACCACTCGCTCCCGGACGCCCTTGGCCCGGACGGTCCGGATGTAGTCCTGCTGCAGTTGCTCGATCACGCTGGACCGCAGGAACCGGACGAAGGTGCCGGTCAGGATGAAGCTGACGGTCACCGCCGGCAACACCAGGCTGCGCAGATAGCCGAGCGGTGACTGGCCGAACGGCACGTAGCCGCCGGCCGGCAGCCAGCCCAGCACCTGGGAGAACAAGATCAACAACAGCACGCCGAGCCAGAACGAGGGCAGACTGAAGCCGATCACCGCGCCGACCCGGGCGGCCTGGTCGAACGCGGTCCCGGCGCGTACGGCCGCCGTCACCGCGATCGGGATGGAGATCAGCACGGCGAGCACGGTGCCGGCCACCGCCAGCTCCAGCGTCCGTTGCAGCGGGCCGGCGAGCAGTTGGACCACCGGGGTGTCGCCGTAGGAGTAGGCGATGCCGAGATCGCCGCGGAGCAGGCCGGTGAGCCAGGTCAGGTATTGCACCGGCAGCGGCTGGTCCAGGCCCAGCTGCAGCCGGAGCGCTTCGCGGGCCTCCGCCGTCGCTTCGACGCCGAGGGTGATCGCGGTCGGATCGCCCGGCACCACCCGGAAGATGAAGAAGGTGACCGTGGCCACCAGCCACATCACGATCAAGGTCTGCCCGATCCGGCCCAGGATGCCCCTCACCATGACGTCGCGTCCGCACTCGGCTGCGCGGCGATACCGTCCAGCGCCGAGGCGACGGCCAGCCGGGCCAGGTCCCGGCGCGAGTCCTCGGAATACCAGGCGACGTGCGGGGTGATGATCACCGCCGGATGATCGAGCAGGGCCGGCGGCGGTTCCGGTTCACCTTCCACCACGTCGAGTCCGGCCGCCGTGACCTGGCCGGCGGCCAGGGCGGCGAGCAGGGCGGCGGAGTCGATCAGGGCGCCGCGGGCGGTGTTGATGATCACCGGGCCGCGCCGCATCCGGGCGAACGCCGCCGGGTCGAGCAGGTGCCAGGTCTGCTCGGTCAGTGGGGCGTGCAGGCTGATCAGGTCGCTGATCGCCAACAACTCGGCCAGCTCGACCCGCTCCCGTCGCGGCGACGGCGGCTCGACCACCGGGTCGGTGTAGACGATCCGCAGGCCGAGCGCCTCGGCCCGGTCCGCGAACGCGCCACCGATCGCCCCCATCCCGATCACGCCGAGCGTCGCGCCACGCAGCCGGCGGACGCCGGAATAGTCGGCCCGGAGCCAGTTCCGGGACGCCTGGCCGACGAAGTGCGGCAGCCGGCGGGCCGCCGCGAGCAGCAGCAACAGCGCCTGGTCGGCGACCTCCTCGGTCCCGTAGCCCGGGGTGTTGACCACCCGGATGCCCCGTCGCGCCGCGTGATCGAGATCGATCAGGTCCAGGCCGATGCCGGCGCGGACCAGCAGCCGCAACTCGGGGAAGCGGTCCAGGGCGGCGGCGTCGAACCGCTGCCCGCCGATGATCATCGCCTGGACGCGGTGCGGTCCGGGATCGTCCGCCGGAATGCCGACCCACTGCGGCGGCACCGCGGCCGGCCCGGCCGGCCGGCTCAGCTCGGCGGCGAGCGAGGGCAGCGACTGCAGCAGGTCCGTGTCGACACCGAGCCCTGACATGCCGTCGCCTCTTCCACGTGGAAACCGGTTCCATGCGGAATATGTCAGCGGCTTCGTTCCATGTCAACGATGCCCTCGCCCCGCGAGACGGGCCCGACCTCAGTCGGCCGACAACTCCGCGGCCTCGGCCGGCAACAGGTCGGCGACCAGCCCGACCACGTCGGCGATCGAGTCCAGCACCCGGGTCGGCCGGTACGGGAAGCGGCCGATCTGATCCGCCCTGGTGGAGCCGGTGAGCACCAGGATGGTGCGCAGCCCGGCCTCGATCCCGGCGATCACGTCGGTGTCCATCCGGTCGCCGATCATCACGGTGGACTCGGAGTGCGCCTCGATCCGGTTCAGCGCCGAGCGCATCATCAGCGGGTTCGGCTTGCCGACGTAGTAGGGATCGATCCCGGTGGCCCGGGTGATCAACGCCGCGACCGAGCCGGTGGCCGGCAACGAGCCGTCCCGGGAGGGTCCGGTCGCGTCGGGGTTGGTCGCGATGAACCGGGCGCCGCGCTCGATCAGCCGGATGGCCCTGGTGATCGCCTCGAACGAATAGGTCCGGGTCTCGCCCAGCACGACGTAGTCCGGGTCCTGCTCGGTCTGCACGAAGCCGGCGTTGTGCAGCGCCGTGGTCAGGCCGGCCTCGCCGATCACGTACGCGGAGCCGCCCGGACTCTGCTCGCCGAGGAACTGGGCGGTCGCCAGGGCGGAGGTCCAGATGTTGGCCTCCGGCAGGTCGATCCCACTGGCCAGCAGCCGGGCCCGGAGATCACGCGGGGTGAAAATCGAGTTGTTGGTCAGCACCAGGAACCGGCGTTCGTAGTGCTGCAGGGCGGCGATGAACTCCGCCGCACCGGGAATCGCCCGCTGCTCGTGCACCAGCACGCCGTCCATGTCGGTGAGCCAGCACTCGACCGCCGATCCTTCGTTCATGCCGCCACGCTAACGGACGCCCGATCGGGAGCCCGGGGTGATCAGCGGCGCGGCGTGGTGTCCCGGAGCAGCACCTCGGGCTCGATCCGCAACTCCTCGTCGGCCCACGGCTCGACGCAGAGCCGGACGCTCGCCTCCCCCATCTCCTCCAGCGGCGACCGGACCGAGGTCAGCGACCGCCCTTCCTGATCAAGACTGTCCAGCGCCCGGCCGCCGTAGCCGGCGACGGCGACGTCGGCCGGCACCCGGAGCCCGGCCCGCTCCAGGCCGATGATCAAGCCGATCGCGATCACGTCCTCTCCGGCGAAGATCAACTCCGCCGGCCGGCCGGCGGCCAGACAGGACTCGGCCGCCGCGACCCCGGCGGCGACGGTCGTCCCGGTCGCGGCGTACACCCTGCTGTCCGGCAGCGCGATGCCCGCCGCCGACAGCCCGGCCCGGAACCCGTCCAACCGATCCCGGGTGGACCGCAGCCGCGGCTCCAACATCACCGCGGCGAAGGACCGGTAGCCGTGCTCGACCAGTCGGCCGGCCAGGGCCCGGGCACCGTCGAAGTCGGGCGGCCGGACCGCGGTCAGCGGATCCGGCGACTCGCCGACGACCACCACCCGGCCGCCCTCGGCCTCGAAACTGCGCAACTCCCGCATCAGACTGGAGCCGGCCCGGGCCGAGTCGTCGGTCTTCCGGACCAAGATCAACGACTGCGGTCGCTGCCGGCGCAGGTCGTGCACCAGCCGCCGCTCCCGCTCGTCGTCACCGAGGGTGGACAGCAGCGTCACCACCAGCCCCTGCCGGGCCCCCTCGGCGACGACTCCGGAGGTGACCCGGGCGAAGAACTGGTCCCGGATGTCGCCGACCACCAGGCCGATCGCCGGATAATGACCGCGGGCGGTCGCCTGAGCGGCGAGATTGGTCGAGTAGCCGAGCTGCGCCGCGGCGTCCAGCACCCGCGACCGGTATTCCTCGGCGACCTTCCGCGGGCTGCCGTTCAGCACCCGGGACGCGGTCGACGCCGAAACCCCGGCTGCCCGGGCAACGTCCTCCAGCCGGGGTCGCCCCGGATGATCAACCGCCATGGCGTCCTCCTGCTCATCCCCGTCGCCGGCACCCGAACCTTGACACCGTCTCGGCCGTCAGCATAGCCTTTCGGAAAGCGCAATCCCACCGTCCACTGCGATTCAGAGCCTTGATTGCTGACACAGTTGAAAAAGCTGGGAAAGCGCCGTCCCATTCGCGATCTCCCGTTCCTCATGATCACCGACCGAGGAGGTTCCCGATCATGACCCGCTCACTGTCGCGCCGGACCCTGCTGCAGCACGGAATCTCGGCTGCCGCTGTCGCCACCGCAGGCACCGCGCTGGCCGGCTGTACGACCACCTCCCGGACCCCGGAACAGGTCAACGATCCGGTCCGCCAGGCCGCGGCGCTGCCCGGCTACCGGCCGTTCGCCGACCGGGCCGAGCCGGATCTGCCCGGCTCGCCCGATGGAGCGCTGGACGGCTACCTGCACTATCCGGCCGAGGTGCGGCCGATCACCGACGGCCCGCCGGGCGACGGCCAGCCGATCACCGGCCTGGCTCAGCTCAATGCGGCGCTGCCACCCGCGATCGGCCAGAACCCGTACTGGCAGGAGCTGAACCGGCGCCTCGGCTCGGAACTGAAGATGCAGCTGGTCAGCGCCGGCGACGACTTCAATTCCAAGATCGCCACCATGGCCGCCGGGAACGCCTTCCCGGACCTGATGCAGATCAACAACTCGATCCCGTCGCTGTCCGGCTTCCTCAACGCGAAGATGATCGACCTCACGCCACACCTGGCCGGCGACAAGATCAACGCCTATCCCGCGCTGGCCAACATCCCGACCAAGTACTGGGAGCCGGCCGTGTTCAACGGCAAGCTGCTGGCGCTGCCGATCAGCCGCGGCATCATCTCCTCGATGGTTCTCTACTACCGCTCCGACCTGCTCCAGGCGGCCGAGACGGACCCGAAGATCAACAACTTCGAGGACCTCTACCAATGCGCCAAAGCCGCCACCGACCCGAAGGCCAACCGCTGGGGCTTCGGCTCGATCCCGCTGCCCTGGATCCGGCAGATGCTGGCGATCCCGAACGGCTGGCAACAGGGCGACGGTGGGCTGACCCACCAGCTGGAGGACGAACGGCAGCCGGAGGCGCTGGAGGCGGTCCGCCGGCTGCAGGCCGACGGGTTGCTCAACCCCGATCTGGGCGGCGCGCCGCCGGCCCAACAGCAGCAGTGGTTCGGCGCCGGCCGGAGCGCCTTCTACCTGGGCACCTTCAGCGCCTGGCCCAGCCTGGTGCAGAATTTCGGCGCCCCGGCCGAGGCGGTGGCGGTGCAGCCGATGGTCGGCTTCGCCGGCGGCACCCCGGTGACCTGGCTGGGATCGCCGAACAACAACCTCACCGTCATCCCACAGTCGGCCGCGGCGCGGATCGAGACCATCCTCAAGATCGCCGACTATCTCGCCTCGCCGTTCGGGTCGGCGGAGAACCTGTTCCTGTCCCGCGGGATCCGGGACCGGCACTACCGGCTCGACGGAACCGATCCGATCGCGCTGACCGAGCACGCGGGCGAGATCGGCCTCGGCGTCGGGTATCTGGCCGCGCCACCGCCGGTCCTGTTCGGCCCGGGCGTCGCGGGCTACGTCGAGAAGGCGCACGCCGCCCAGGTCGACTTCGCCGCGCACGCGTCGGCGGATCTGGCCCAGCGGTACTACTCCGAGGCGGGTTCCCGCCGCGGCCCGCAGCTGGCCAGCATGATCGAGAGCCTCGAGTCCGACATCATCTACGGCAGGAAGCCGGTCTCGGCCTGGGCCGAGGGCATCGACCGCTGGCGGGCGGACGGTGGCGACGACATCAGGAAGGAACTACAGGCCGCGATCGCCGCGGCCGGTTGATCATGGACTCACTCGACGAGCGACTGCTCAAGCTCTCCCGGACGGACGGCGACCAGGCCTGGGACCCCGAGGCCGGCCTGATCGGCCAGCCGGCCGCGTACAACCCGATCCACACCCGGATCTGGACCGGCACCCGGCATCCGTACCGGGAGAGCGTGCTGTACGCACTCACCCTGCTGGAGACCGGCGAGGTCCAGCGCGCCGAAGCAATCCTGGGCACGGTGCTGGCCGCCCAGGACGTCGACGAGGCCTCGCCGACGTACGGGATCTGGAGCTACTACGCCGAGGAGCCGCTGGCGGCGATGACGCCGCCGGACTGGAACTGGGCCGACTTCCTCGGCCGCGATCTCGCCTTCATCCTGTTCCGGCACGCCGATCGGCTGACCGCCGACTGCCGGGCCTCGATCGAGACCGCGCTCCGGCACGCCGCCCGGTCGATCATCCGCCGCAACGTCGCGATGAGCTACACCAACATCGCCGCCAAGGGGACGTTCGTCACGCTGGCCGCCGGCCAGTGGCTCGATGATCAGGAACTGACCGACTACGCCGTCGAGCGGGTGCGCCGGCTGACTGATCAGATCCGGGACGCGGGCAGCTTCGCCGAATACAACAGCCCCGGCTACTGGGCGATCACGCTGGAGGCGATCACCGCGATCGGCCAGTACATCAAGGCGCCGGCGGCGGTGGCCGGGGCGGCCTGGATCGCCAACCGGCTGTGGCGGCACTTCATCCAGCGCTGGCACCGGCCGACCGGCCAGCTCAGCGGGCCGATGGCCCGCAGCTACGGCGATGATCTTGCCGCGAACGCGCCGGTGCTGGCCCTGCTGGCGAAGGCGACCGGCCAGGAGCCACCCTTCGATGCCGTACCGCTGGAACAGCAGGCGCTGTCCCTGGTGGTCCCGGCGATCTTGGACGTCAAGGTGTCGGAGGCCGTGCTGGACGCCCTGCTGGACTCGCCGACGGGGCAGATCCGGGAACGGTTCAGCCACAGCACCGCCGCGGGTCGCCGGCACCCGATCCAGGGCACCACCTGGCGGACCCCTCGGGCCACCCTGGGCACCGCCAACACGTCGGAGTTCTGGCTGCAGCGGCGGCCGGTGCTCGGCTACTGGACCGGTCCCGACGATGCCGACCAGAATCGTCCGTGGGAACGGCAGCGGCATGTCCGGCTGCGGTTCTGCAAGGACGACTTCGACTTCTCCTCGGCCGTCTTCTGTTCGGTCCAGGCCGGCGGCCACGTGCTCTGGGCGGTCGGCTTCATCTCACCGGGCGGCGACGAGCACATCGGTCTGCACAAGATCGAATCCGGCCAGTCGTTCTCGGCCCGGTCGCTGAAGTTGATCTTCGAGATCGACGACCCGGACGCGGTGGTCCGGGACGGATCGTTGCTACCGGACCCGCACCGACCGGGGCCGGTCCGGGTCGACGCCGGCGTGGTCCGGCTCGAGCTGTCCGTCGCCGCGGCGCGGTTCGGCAGCTTCCGACCGCGCGGCCTGGTGCGGCGGGTCGAGCAACGGGTCGAGGCCACGGTCGAACTGATGCCCGGCGGCACCGAGCGCGAGTTGATCATGAACCAGATCGCCGACGGCTACCTGGTCGGCAGCTTCAGCATGACCGAGTCCGACATGTCCACCGGTTCATCGTCCGCGGTCGAGGTCACCGTCGACGGGGACGTGCTGCGGGCCGGCTGGACCACCTCGGACGGCAACCGGCTGGAATTGTCCGCCCCGGCCACGGTCGGCACCGCCGAACAGCACCTGGCCCGCTACCGCGGAGCCGTGGACGGCGTCCTGGTCGCGGCGCCGCCGCTGGCGCCGGACACCCGTTGGTAACCCGGCTTTTGCCCGACAGGAGTCGCCCGGTTCGCCGGACAGGAGGTGGTGTCGTCCCTACACTGAAGTCGGAGGCGCACCATGACCGACCTGCCCCGAACCGAAGAGCCCGAGGCTGAAGATCTCGAGGCCGCCGAGCCGACACCGGCCCGCAGCACGATCGCCCGGATCGCCTGGGGCGTGCTGATCTTCCTGATCGCCGGCTTCGCGATCAATCACGTCGTCGGCGTGGCCACCTATGCCGACACCGACACCGACCGGTTGCTGCTCACGGTGTTCGCGGCCCTGAACGTCTACGCACTGATCGTGCTGTTGATCCCGTACCGCAATCGGGTGCCGTGGGCCTGGGGCGTCACCTGGGTGAGTGTCGCGGTGTTCGCGATCACCCCGCTGCTGGTCGAGCCACCGATCGGCTGGTTCTACCTCGGCGCCGCCGTCGTGCTGGCCGCCGCTCAACTGGCCGCGCTGCCCGATTTCCGCCGCGGCTGAAGCCCGGCGCCTGGAGGCATGGATCAGGGGCGGCGCCCCGGACCGCTGAGAAGTCCGGGCCACCGCCCCTGTCCGTCTTACGTTGGTGCAGACGTACTGGCTGGACTCAGAAGTCCATGCCGCCCATCCCACCCATGCCGCCGTCGCCACCGGCCGGGGCCGCGGGGGCCTTCTCCGGCTTGTCGGCGATAACGGCCTCGGTGGTCAGGAACAGCGCCGCGATGGACGCCGCGTTCTGCAGCGCCGAGCGCGTCACCTTGGCCGGATCGGGCACCCCGGCGGCGAGGAGATCCTCGTACACGCCGGTGGCCGCGTTCAGACCGTGCCCGGCCGGCAGGCCGCGCACCTTCTCCGCCACAACGCCGCCCTCGAGGCCGGCGTTGATCGCGATCTGCTTCAGCGGAGCGGCGGCCGCGGCGAAGACGCTGGCAGCGCCGATCGCCTCGTCACCCTCGAGATCGACCGAAGCGGACGCGGCAGCCTGCAGCAGGGCCACGCCGCCGCCGGCGACGATGCCCTCCTCGACAGCAGCCTTCGCGTTGCGAACGGCGTCTTCGATCCGGTGCTTGCGCTCCTTCAGCTCGACCTCGGTGGCCGCGCCGACCTTGATCACCGCAACGCCACCGGCCAGCTTGGCCAGCCGCTCCTGCAGCTTCTCGCGGTCGTAGTCGGAGTCCGAGTTCTCGATCTCGGCGCGGATCTGTGCGACCCGGCCGGCGATCTGATCGCTGTCGCCGCCACCCTCGATGATGGTGGTCTCGTCCTTGGTGATGACGACCTGGCGGGCACGGCCCAGCAGATCGATCTCCACGGCGTCGAGCTTGAGGCCGACCTCTTCGCTGACGACCTGGCCACCGGTGAGGATGGCGATGTCGGTCAGCATGGCCTTGCGGCGGTCGCCGAAGCCCGGGGCCTTGACGGCGGCGGACTTGAAGACGCCACGGATCTTGTTGACGATCAGGGCGGCCAGGGCCTCACCCTCGACGTCCTCAGCGATCACCAGCAGCGGCTTGCCGGACTGCATGACCTTCTCCAGCAGCGGCAGCAGATCCTTCAGGCTGCCGATCTTGGAGTTGACGATCAGCACGTACGGATCCTCGAGGGTGGTCTCCATCCGCTCCGTGTCAGTCACGAAGTAGCCGGAGATGTAACCCTTGTCGAACCGCATGCCCTCGGTGAGCTCGAGCTCGAGGCCGAAGGTGTTGGACTCGTCGACGGTGATGACGCCTTCTTTGCCGACCTTGTCCATCGCCTCGGCAATGATCTCGCCGACCGACGGGTCGCCCGCGGAGACGGACGCGGTGGCCGCGATCTGCTCCTTGGTCTCGACCGGCTTGGCGACCTTGGCCAACTCGGCCACGATGGCCTCGACAGCGGCCTCGATGCCACGCTTCAGCGCGATCGGGTTGGCGCCGGCGGCGACGTTACGCAGGCCCTCACGGACCAGCGCCTGAGCCAGCACGGTGGCGGTGGTGGTGCCGTCACCCGCGACATCGTCGGTCTTCTTGGCAACTTCCTTGACGAGCTCGGCGCCGATCTTCTCGTACGGATCCTCGAGCTCGATCTCCTTGGCGATGCTCACACCATCGTTGGTGATGGTGGGCGCGCCCCACTTCTTCTCGAGTACGACGTTGCGTCCCTTGGGACCAAGCGTCACCTTGACGGCGTCGGCGAGGATGTTCATCCCTCGCTCGAGGCCCCGTCGCGCCTCGGTGTTGAATTGAATGAGTTTGGGCATAGTTCTCCGCGAGTCCTCCCGCGTTGCTGGCGGTGGATGATCCCACCGCCGACGGTTGACGAAAATGGCCTACTCACCCAGCGATGCCCGCGACGGACGACCTCGGCTGAGATCTCACCGATGTGTGAGTAGCACTCTCGGTCCGAGAGTGCCAGTTCAATGTTTAGCACTCTCCTACCGTGAGTGCAAACGATCGGCCCCGGTTCCGAGCAACCCCGGGGCCCCGGCCCGACTCGACGTGCGGAACTCCGCGTCGATGTCAGCCGGAGTGGATAGGGTCTTTTTTGACGGATCGCGTCCCACCAGGGAATCGGCGCACCGACGCAGGACCGAACGCTCAGCGTGTTCAGCAGGGAAGCACTCGAGCAACCTACCGACGAGGGCGGAAGCACTGATGAGAAGCACCCGAGTCCGATCGGCGCGGCCCACCCGACCGGGGCCGCTGACTCCGGCGGCGCCATGATCGAGTTCCAAGGGGTCAGCAAGACCTATCCCGACGGCACCACGGCCGTCTCCGACCTGAGCCTGGTCGTCCCGTCCGACCGGATCACCGTCATCGTCGGGCCGTCCGGTTGCGGCAAAACGACCACCCTCCGGATGGTCAACCGGATGCTCGAGCCGAGCGCCGGCCGGATCCTCTGGGACGACGAGCCGCTGTCCGCCCGACCGGTGACCACGCTGCGCCGACAGATGGGGTACGTGATCCAGAGCGGCGGTCTGTTCCCGCACCGGACGGTGCTGGACAACATCGGCACCGTGCCCGCACTGCTCGGCTGGACCAAGGCCAAGACCCGGGCCCGGTCGATGGAGCTGATCGAGGCGGTCGGGCTCGATCCGGCGATGGCCCGCCGGTTCCCCGGCCAACTGTCCGGTGGCCAGCAGCAGCGGGTCGGCGTCGCCCGGGCGCTGGCGGCCGACCCGTTGGTGATGCTGATGGACGAGCCGTTCTCGGCCGTCGACCCGGTGGTCCGAGCCGAGCTGCACGAGCTGTTCCTCGGCCTGCAGCGGGAGCTGAGCAAGACGATCATCATGATCACCCACGACATCGACGAGGCGATCGAGCTGGGCGACCAGGTCGCGATCCTGCGGGTCGGCGGCATCCTGGCCCAGGCCGGCACCCCGCAGCAGTTGCTGGAGGAGCCGGCGGACGCGTTCGTCGAGGGCTTCGTCGGCAAGGACCGGGGCTATCGGTCACTGTCCTTCCAGGCGTCCGACCGGCTGACCCTGGACGAGGTGCCGACCACGACCGACGCCGAGAGCGCCGAGGAGCGGAAGCTGCTGCTCGACGAGGCCGGCCGCCCGATCGGCTGGGCCGGGCTGCGCGAGGACAAGGCGCCGGTGCCGCTCGGCAGCACGTTCGATCCCGGCACCGACACGCTCCGGGTCGCCCTGGACGCGGCGCTGACGTCGCCGGCCGGGCTGGCCGTCGCGGTCCGGGACGGCCGCTATGCCGGTGTGGTCGATCCCGAGGCCGTGCTGGCCCAGCTCGCCGAGCACCGCACGCTCGAGGCGCAGGGCTCGCTCGAGGAGGCCGGACCGGCCGAGGCTGCGCCATGATCGACACCTCGATCGATCTCGGCTGGATCGCCCGCAACTGGTCCACCGGGATGAACATCGGTTCACTGTTGCTCGAGCACATTGCGCTGTCGATCATTCCGGTGCTGATCGCCGTGATCATCTCGATCCCGCTGGGCTATTTGATCTTCCTCACCGGGAAGGGCGCCAACGGCCTGCTGGCCGTGCTCGGCGTGATCTACTCGGTGCCGTCGCTGGCCCTGTTCGTGGCCCTGCCGGCGATCCTGCGGACCTCGATCCTGAGTCCGATCAACGTCGCCGTCGCGCTGGCGATCTATTCGATCGCCCTGCTGATCCGCAGCGTGGTCGACGGGCTGCGCTCGGTGCCGGACACGGTCAAACAGGCCGCCTCGGCGATCGGCTACGGCTGGTTCCGCCGGCTGCTGGTGGTCGAGCTGCCGCTGGCGATGCCGGTGATCTTCGCCGGGTTGCGGGTGGTCACCGTCTCCAACATCGCGATGGTGAGCGTGGCCGCCGTGGTCGGCGGCGGGGCGCTGGGACAGCTGTTCGACCAGGGGTTGCGCAGTTCCTTCCTGACGCCGATCGTCGCCGGCCTCGCGTTCAGCCTGCTGCTCGCGCTGCTGGCCGATGCCCTGATCCTGTTGATCAAGCACGGCACGCTGCCCTGGGCCCGGGGACGGAGGCTGGCATGAACCTGCTCTCGTACCTGTTCGACCCGGCCAACTGGCCGGGCGGCGGCAAGATCCTCGACCTGTTGCTGCAACACCTGGCCTACACCGCGGCGGCGGTGCTGATCGGCGCGGTGATCGCCATCCCGATCGGCATCCTGATCGGCCACACCGGGCGCGGCTCGTTCCTGGTGATCGGCACCAGCAACGCCGCCCGGGCGATCCCGACCCTCGGCCTGCTGGTCCTGGTCGTGGTGCTGCTCGGCACCGGTGCGGAGAAGATCGTCCCGGTGCTGGCGATCCTGGCGCTGCCGGCGATCCTGACCGCGACCGCGGCCGGGATCGGCGGCGCCGACCAGGAGGCGGTGCACGCGGCCCGGGCGATCGGACTGACCGAGACCCAGATCGTCGCCCAGGTGGAATGGCCGCTGGCGCTGCCGCTGGTGATCTCCGGCCTGCGCAGCGCGACGCTGCAGGTGGTGGCGACGGCCACGGTGGCCGCGTTCGCCGCCGGCGGAGCGCTGGGCCAGCTGTTGATCAGCGGCCAGCGGCAGAACGACTACCCGCAGATGTTCGCCGGTGCGGCGTTGATCGCGGGATTAGCCATCGTGCTCGACGTGTTACTGAGTGGAGTGGGATGGCTGGCCGGTCGGACGACCCGCGCACGACGCGCGGCCGACCAGGCCGTGGCCTTGCAAGCAGAGCACAATTCATCATCACGATCTGAGGCACTGACATGAAGCTCAAGACCCTGACCGCGACCGTCGCCGCCGTCCTCGCCCTCGGCCTGGCCGGCTGTGGCGGCACCACCGATCCCCTGGGCAACCAGTCCGCGGCCCCGCCGTCCGGACAGGGAGATCAGCAGGCGATCGTCGTCGGCTCGGCCAACTTCACCGAGTCCCAGGTGCTCGGCGAGTTGTACGCCCAGGCGCTGAAGGCCAAGGGCCTGAACGCCTCGACCAAGGCCAACATCGGCAACCGCGAGGTCTACCTCAAGGCGCTGCAGGAAGGCACGATCTCGATCGTGCCGGAATACACCGGCAACCTGCTGCTCAACTACGACAAGGAGTCCACCGCCAAGACCCAGCAAGAGGTCGAGGCGGCGCTGCCGGACAAGCTGCCGTCCGGCCTGCAGGTGCTGAAGTCGTCGCCGGCCGCTGACCAGGACGTTTACGTGGTGACCAAGGAGTACGCGGACCAGAACGGCATCGCGTCGCTGGCCGACCTGAAGAAGATCTCGACCGGCGCCATCCTCGGCGGCCCGTCGGAACTGGCCACCCGCGCCTACGGCCCGAGCGGGCTGGAATCGATCTACGGAGCCAAGTTCAAGGAGTTCAAGCCCTACGACTCACCGGCGGTGAAGTCGCGGGACCTGAACGACGGCAAGATCCAGGTCGCCACCTTCTTCACCACCGAGAGCGTGATCGTCGACAACGGCTACGTCCAACTGGCCGACCCGGAGTCGATGATCCTGCCGCAGAACGTGGTCCCCCTGGTCACCGACGCCGTCGCCGGCAGCGCCGAGGCCAAGGCCGCCCTCGAGGCCGTCCAGGCAGCCCTGACCACCGAGGACCTGACCGCCCTGAACAAGCGCGTCGACTCCGACCACGACGACGCCGGAGTGGTGGCCGGCGACTGGCTCAAGGAGAAGGGCCTCGCCTGACCGTTTCGTCAGCTAGCCGACGCTGAACGGATGGGGACGTTGGGGATTCGTTCCCTGAGCCTGTCGAAGGGCCAAGATCATCAGGCCTGCCCTTCGACAAGCTCAGGGAGCGTGAACCCCAATCGTCACACTCGGCGCATTCGACGGCTCAGTCGGTCAGCTCGAGTTGGAGGTAGTCGAGGCCGGCCATGTAGCTGGTCGCGTCGGCGTTCTTGCCGGTGACGTCGAGGACCAGGGTGTGCGTGCCGGCGTCCAGTTGGACGGATCCGTAGTCGATCGGGTCGCTGACCAGGACCTCGGGCGAGTTGTAGGCGTCGAACGGTTCGCCGAGCTGCTCGCCGTCCAGGGTCAGCACGTTGATGCCGTAGTCGGCGGCCAGGGTCTGCACCGCGGTCAGCGAGTACGCGCCGGCGGTGCCGAGCTCGAAGGTCATGGTGACCTGGTTGCCGGCGGCGGTCGGCGTGAACCAGAGTTGCGCGCCGCCGGACCATTCGATGCCACAGCAGTTGCCCTGCACCTGCAACGGCCCGGTCGCGATCGCGTCCTCGAACAGGGACTCGGCCTCAATCCGCAGCGTGTCACCGGTGGTCGCGCTGACCTCGGGTGAGAACTCACCCGTGTGCCCGGCGGCGTCGACGGCCCGGACCCGGTAGTGCCAGGTCTGCCGGACGTCGAGGTCCTCGTGCACGAAGCCGGTCCGGCGGGAGACCCCGACCAGGGTGTCCGCCGACGGGGTGAAACCGGCTGTCGTCGACGCGTAGACCTGATAGCTCGGCGCGTAGTCGTCGTCGGTCGCCTCCTGCCAGGTCAGGGCCACCGAGGTGAACGCGTCCGCCTCGGCCGTCAGCCCGCCGATCATGGTCGGGCTCTCGGTGTCCGGTGCGGACACCCGGCGGGAGAGGGCGTAGTAGGCGGCCGCGTTCCAGGCCGGGCTCCGGTCGGTCGGAGTCAGGCCGACCATGATCGACTCCTGGCCGGCGGTCAGGGCCGCGGGCAGCTGATAGAAGTCGTCCAGCCAGCGACGATCATCGTTGCCCAGTGGTTGGGACCAGATGCCGGCCGGCTCACCGTCGATCGTCACGGCGGCCGACTGGTAGGGGTTGCCCTGGTCGGAGATCCGCCGCAAGGTCACGCCGAGGTTGTCGGCCGCGACCGCCAGCCGGAACGTGATCTTGCCCGAGCCCGCCCTGCTGTCCTGGACGATCGGCTCTTCCGGACCGTCGACACCCTCGAAGTAGCTCGTCGCCGTCTTCACCTCACCCGCATCGGCGGCGGTGTAATCGTGGGCCTGTTCGCTGTCGTCGGCACCGACGTCGAGGCGATCGGTCCATTGCAGGGTGCGCTCCGGAGTCCCGTACCAGTAGGTGGTGGAGCCCTCGACCGCGTCGGCGTCGTCGCCCGGCCCGTGCTCGATCCCGAACCGGACGTGGGAGGAGAAGTCGATCGCCTCGGCCAGCAGCAGCCGATACAGCCCGGTGCAGTCGTAGCGACAGCCGCCACCGTTCAGCTCGTGCGCCGGATTGCCGGTCAACGGGGCGCTGAACACGCCGCGGTTGAAATACCAACCGCCCTCGTAGAAGTCCTCGGTGCCGGTGCCGTGCTGATCCGGACTGGCCGAGCCGTCGACGAACAGCCGCTCGTCGCCCTCCAGATAGTTGCGCAGATTGCCGGTCGGGATCAGGCCCTCTACGGTGTGCGAGACCCCGACAACTCGGCCGGTGCCGGACGTGTCGAGGAAGACATGATCACGGCCGAACTCGGTCCGCTCCCGGTTGGTCGTGGCCCGGAAGTGACCGACCAGGCCGGCGTCGAGCTGCGCCCGCCAGTCGGGATTGTCGGAGATCGCGACCGAGGTGGTGGCACCGCGGATCGTGATCGCGGAGTCGTTGTAGAGCTCGACCTTGGCGCTGCTCGCGTACGGCATCGGCCACCAGGCGCGCAGCGTCCTGGTCTTCGGATCGATGCCGAACATCAACGACTGAACGGAATACAGGCCGAGCCCGCTGCCGAAGAATTCGCCCAGCGGGGCGTCAACCGTCTGCTTCCCGTCGAAGGTGATCCGGAGCCGCACCCCGGTCATGATCTGGTCGGACCGGGAGCTCTCCTCGCTCTGCGCGGCCGTCTTCGGGTCGGGCCGGATCCAGCGCGCCTTGCGCGGGTCGAGCCCGGACGGGGAAGGCTTGGCGGGAGCCTTGGCGGTCCGATCGATCGGGTTCGTCGCCAGTTGCGGTATCCGGAACTCGAGCCCGGTCAGTGCCCCCGGCTGGCTGCTCTCGGCCAGCACCAGGGAGGACTTCGGCGCGATCCGGGCGATCTGCTCGACGGTGCGTGAGTTCGGCTGGGCCGGCTTCGGATCGGCGGTGCCGGCGGCCTTCAGGGTCTTGATCACGTCCAGCGCCTGGTCGGCCGGATCGAACGTGGCGATGCCCGCCGGGTCGGCGAACTCGCGGTAGTTGACGTGGTAGAAGAGCGGGTTGTGCTGAGTGATCACCCGCATCGTTGAGTGGTACGGCATCGGCACCTTGAGGTACACGCCGCCGAGCTCTGATCGGCGTTCGCCACCAGGGGGTAGACGAACGGGGCACCGAGCTCGCCGTCGACGACCTTCTGCAGCGAGGCGTCGACGACCGTCTCGCCGTCCAGCTCGATCGTGATCTTGCCGGTGTTGGTGACGTCGCCGCCGTCCCGGGTGAACCAGATCGAGGCGATCTCGCCGGCCCCTTGGTGCTCGGCGATGACGCAGCCGTCGCCGGTCTCCCGCAGGCAGGAGTGGGCGCCGTCGAAGCCGTCGTTGTTGCCGTCGGTGCGGTCGAAGCTGGAGAACTGCAGGGCCCGGGAGTCACCGCCGATCTCGGCCAGTCGATCGAGCTGACGGTAGGTGTCCCAGCCGACCGCGCCGTGCCGGACGGGTTCGGACTTCGGTGCTGACTGCGGGGCGGATCCGGGCGTCGCCGCGGCGGTCGGGGCGGTGCCGGACGCGAAGGCGCCGATCACCAGCACGAGCGCGAGCGTGAGACTGAGCCGGCGGAGCCCGCGAGTTGAGTTCGGCATCGAACTGCTCCTGGCCGTGTAATCGATTTCGAGCGATGCAACCCCACCGCGCTACGGACTGTCAACCCCCACCCTTGATCACAAACGCGACCATTCGCACTATCCGCGACCGTTCAAGCGGTCGCGGATGAGTCGAACGGTCGCGTTTGTGGTTGCCGGGGCGGAGTCAGAGGATGGCGGCGACGGAGGTGCGCGGGACGACCTCCGGGGGGATGTGTCGAGGATCTGGTCTTCGCCCGGGTCGCCTTCGAGGCGGCGGTGCAGGGCCTCGACGGCCTGTTGGCCCAGCTCGTAGAGCGGCAGCTTCACGGTGGTCAGCGGCGGTCCGGTGTGGTCGGCGGTCCAGGCGTCGTGGATCGCGATCACCGAAAGATCATCCGGGACGGACAGGCCGAGCTCCCGGGCGTGGGTCAGCACCCCCATCGCCGCGTTGACGTTCGCGACCACCACGGCGGTCGGCGGCTGCCGCAGGTTCATGATCTTCTCCAGCGCGGGCGCGGCGTCCGGCACCGTGTAGCCGTGCCAGGTGATCAAGCTCGGCGGCGCCGGCAGCCCGGCGTCCCGCAGCGCCGCCCGGAAGCCGTCGCCGCGGAGTCGGGCCGTCGGCAGTGACCGCAGCCCGTTCAGCAGGCCGATCCGCCGGTGCCCGAGTTGCAGCAGGTGATCGGTGGCAGCCCGGCCGGCCGCGTGATCATCGAGCATCACGCTGCCCCGACGACCGCGCATCCGGGAATTGATCACGACCACCGGCGCCGTGCCGACCGCGGCTGCGAGCGATTGGGTGGTGTCGTCGTCCCGGCCCTGCAGCAGGAAGCCGTCCACCCGGCCGTCGTCGAGCAGCCGGGAGATCCGGGCCCGGTCGGTCAGCGACTCCGACCGGCCGAGCAGCACCGTGTAGCCGAGCCGGCCCGAAGCGTCCTCCACCCCGCGCATCAGCTCGGCGAACAAGGCGTTGGTCAGGTCCGGCACGACCAACCCGATGGTGTACGTGCGGGCCGACTTCAGCGCCCGCGCCGTGTGGTTGGGCCGATAGCCGAGCCGGTCGGCGGCGCGCAGGATCCGCTGCCGGGTCTCCGCGGTGGCCCGGGTCGCGGGGTCGTTGTTGAGCACGCGCGAAACCAGCCCGACCGACACTCCGGCGGCCGCGGCAACGTCGACCAGTCGAGCCACCCGGCGATGCTACCGAACCGGGTCGCCCGCAGACCGCTGATCGGCCAATCGCCAGACCTGGCCGAGCAACTGACCCTCGGCACCGTCGCCGGTGCTCACGAAGTGATCGACGTATGGCCCGATGAAGGCCTGCCAGCGTTCGTTGGCCGGGTCGGTCTCCAGCGCCTTCATCGCCGCAAGGAAATCATCGCAGTCAACGAGGTGGAACAGGTCCAGTCCGCTTCGCCAGATCGTCCAGTCCCAGATCCCGATCCGGGCGAACGACGCAGCCAGGTCGTCCGGGATCGTCGCGTGATCCCGCTCGTAGGCCTCCTCGTTGCCGGGTTTCAGGATCGAGTGCAACGCGACCCTCATGCCGACCCTCCCCTGGTCAGAACGATCATGCCCTGGAACGATCAGGACAGGACGATGATGTCGGGACCGTCGAGCCGGGGCACCTCGATGCCGATCCGGCCCGCTTCGATCCGGATCCTCGGTTGCGGACCGCCGCCGAGCAGCCGAGCCTGGATCCCTCCCCGGGACGGCACGCCGTCGGCCGCGATCGACAGCGACAGGTCGTGCAGCACCGGCTGCGGACCGTAGAGATCATCGCGGGTCCCCCAGCGCCGCCGGGTGTATTGCGGCACCAGGTGCAGCAAAGTGTGATCACCGTCGGCGTGCCGCCGCCGGGTGATCGACACCTCCAGCTGCGGCGGCAGGTCGCCGGTGATCAGCCGGTCCGGCAGCACCAGTTCCAGCAGCCGGCCGAACAGCTGCCCGTAGACCCAGTAGCCGGTCTGCAGATGGTCGGCGCCGAGGTAGCCCGCCACCGCCCCGAACCGGCCACTGGTCCAGGCTGCCGGATACCCGGTCACCGGGCCGGCCGGGGAATAGCTGTGGCTGGTGTAGTGCTCCGGCGTCCGTTCGAAGATCGGTTCGGCGATCCGGCCCAAGATCACGTCCGCGTCGTCGACCCGATAGCGGCCGGCGGCACCGTAGAGGGCATAGCCGAAGTCGCGACTGTTGATCAAGCCGGCGTCCGGCACCAGATACTCGACGCTGTACGGCGATGCGCCGGCATAATGGACACCGTCCGGCCAGGCCTCCGCACCGACCTGCAAGGCGTTTCCGGCGGCGATCACCGCACCGCCCCGGGTCAGATGATCTTGCAGCGCGGACGCCAGGTCGGGCGTCACAGTGGTGTGGTCGGGCAGCACCAGCAGTCGGTAGGCGGCCAGGTGGGCGTCCGGCTCGACCACGTCGAACTGCACCCGGTGATCGATCAGCAACTCGGCCATCCCGGTCACCCCGTCGGCCCAGCGCGTGT
The DNA here is from genome assembly GCA_963746025.1 of uncultured Actinomycetota bacterium. Lineage (GTDB taxonomy): Bacteria > Actinomycetota > Actinomycetes > Propionibacteriales > Propionibacteriaceae > Microlunatus. The sequence continues at coordinate 25 of CAVUZU010000002.1, read as the reverse complement.
CCTCCGTGGCCGGTGATCGCCGATC
>CAVUZU010000001.1:0-512483 GCA_963746025.1 uncultured Actinomycetota bacterium | reverse complement strand
AGTCGGAAGGGGTCATTTGGGCTACTGTGACGGTACGACGGGGGTGCCGTAAAGTCAACCGCAGCGCCTATCCATGATCATTGTCACCGGCGAGCACCATGATCATGTCTCCACGATGTGGAGCCGTGGCGCTGGCGTCGGCGGGTTGCCCGTAGCGGCCGAGTGGGATCATCTGCCCGTGGCGCACACCGAACTCGCAGAGTCGTTGGTAGGTGATCTTCATGGACGAATGTAGTTCGGTCGTGATTGTCGGCGCGGGTCCCGCAGGGCTCACCGTCGGGAATGTGCTGCGAGCCGGGGGCATCGATTGCACCGTGCTGGAGGTGGGGTCCCGCGAGTTCATCGAGGGGCGTCCCCGAGCCGGTGTGTTGGAGGAGCGGGTCGTTCGTGGGCTCGAACGTCGTGGCCTTGCAGCGGGACTGCTGCTGGGGGCGCAGCGACAGGCCGTATGCGAGTTCCGATTCGGCGACCAGCGGCACCGGTTCGACTTCGGCAAGCTGACGAGCCAACACCATTGGGTGTATCCGCAGCCACAGCTGGTGACGGATCTGGTCCGCGAGTATGCGGACGTGCGTGAGGGCAAGATCAGGTTCGGTGTACGGGACGTTGAACTCCACGATCTGGACATGAATCGACCGGGCGTGTCCTACGCCGATCCTGAGACCGGCCAGCGCCGGATGCTCACCTGCGACTTCGTCGTGGGCTGCGACGGCGCTCGCGGAGTGACCCGCGCTGCGCTGGCGGAGACGGCCACGGTTTCCCACCTCGACTACGGGATCGGATGGCTTGCCCTGCTGGCCGAGGCGCCGCCGTCCAACGACTGCGCAACGTTCGGCCTGCACCAGAACGGATTCGCCGGCCACATGTCCCGCAGCCCCGAGGTGACCCGCTACTACCTGGAGTGCCAGCCCGGCGACGATCCCGAGGCCTGGTCCCACGACCGCATCTGGTCGGAACTGCAGTTGCGCCTCGCCGCGACAGGGGCCGACTCGCTCACCGAGGGGCGACTGCTCGAGAAGCGTGTCCTGGACATGCATAACTACGTCGTCGAACCGATGCAGTTCGGCCGCCTCTTCCTGGCCGGCGACGCCGCCCACCTCACTGCACCCATCGCAGCGAAGGGCATGAACCTCGCCCTGCACGATGCCTTTCTCTTGGGTGATGCGCTGGTCGACGCTCTCGCACGGGACGAGGAGAACGGCCTGAAGTCCTATTCAGCGACCTGCCTGCGACGAGTATGGGACTACCAGGATTTCTCCCGATCTCTTTCCGAGATCTTCCACGGAGCGTCGTCGAGCGACCCGTACCTCGTCGGCATCACGGCTGCCCGACGCCGCAGACTGTTCACGTCGCCTACCGCCGCAGCCGCGTTCGCCGAGCAGTTCCTCGGCACGTCCGCGGTCGACTGAACACGGACTCGTCGGCCAGGTGGGTTGGCCGGACCGGAGCATGATCATCGCAGGTCCAGAACCCGCCGACGGCGGATCGGCCGACGGATGCCATCCAGCGCGCCGAGGGACGTGGACTCAACTGCCGGGAGAATTCGCCTCGGCAGCACCTCACCGGATAGGAGGCCTCCGCCTCGCCCGAGCTGTTCTGCATGGTCCACAGCAGATCGGCGAGGTAGAGGTGCCTGCGATGTCGCCGCAAGATCAGGCGGTCGGTAGGACAGACCTTCCAAGATTCCGGACCTGATGTCTGGGAACGCTTGTCGCCACTGGTGACGCCATTGAGGATGCCCACAGTGACGACCGCGACCCCGAATCCCAATTCTGCGCCGTCCGGCGCTCGACGCGTTATGACGTTCGTGTTGCATCGATGGCCGACAGCGCTCGCAGTGATCGAGGGTGCGAACACGTTCCTTGACCAGATGACAGTTGGCCTGGTCCGTAGCTTCGCTGAAGCACTCCTGTTGCTGCCGACCCTGTACGTGGTAGTGGCCGCACTCGGTCGACGACGGCTGACCTGGCTAGTTCTGATCGTCCTACTGGCCGGGTATGCCGGTTTGCGCTTTCAAGACCAGGTCGAACCTTGGATCGTCATTCTCGCTGTCGCCCTAGCGGCAGCTATCTGGGGCACGGCCCATGGGCGTCATCGACAGCGTGATTTTCAGATCCAATTGATCGGCATGATCGGGTTCGGCATCCTTTCCTTCACGGGACAACTGATTAGTCCCGATCTCGCCCGCTACTTCGTAGCCGCCGGATGGTTGGCTCACGGCATCTGGGACATCGTGCACCTGATCAGAGACCGCGTGGTGTCCAAGTCGTGGGCGGAATGGTGCGCCGTTGTGGACATCCTGATTGCCGCGAGCTTAATCATCGTTCCTCTGATCCGTCCCTGATGTAGGACGGGTCAGCGCGCTCGTAGGGAAGATCGGAGGCACGCCAGCCGCGTCGCCACCATGCGACCCAAGATCGTCGCCTCCTGGACACGGATGATGCTGGTCGCTCCGAAGCAGAGAAATCACAGATCGGACCCAACCGATGGATGACAGCCACCGTCTCACTGAGTGAAGCTACTGCTGACCTGTATCGGTGAGCGGGTGCGAGGCGACGACGGGAGTACCGAATGGGTCGAAGTTGGGACGCGGAGTTCACGACCTTCGTCGCCTCCGAACGACCGCGGTTGTTCCGTTTCGCGTACCTCCTGTGCGGCGCTACCCATCAGGCCGAGGACATCGTCCAACGGGCGCTGATCGGGCTGTACCGGAGCTGGCACCGGGCTAACCGGACCAGCAACCTGCAGGCCTATGCCCGGCGGGCCATCATCAACAGCCATATCGACGATGCACGGCGGCCGTGGCGCCGCGAGCGTACCGGGCTCGTGTTGGTCGATCGGGCCGACGAGACGGCCGGACTCGCGATGGAGGACGCGGCCGCCTTGTGGGCGGCAATCCGAACCTTGCCGGTGAAGCAGCGCCGGGTTGTGCTGCTGCGTCACTACTGGGGTCTCTCGGTGGAGGAAACCGCCGCCGACCTGGACATCCGCCCGGGAACAGTGAAGAGCCAGACCTTCGACGCGCTGCGAGCGCTCCGGGCTGTCCTGGCACAACCAACGGATCGGGAGAATGATGGAGAACAACCAGCCGGATCGAACAGAGCAAGCACTGACCACGGAGTTGCGGCGCCTTTCCGACCACCTTCCTAGCGGTGAGATCGATCCGCCGGCCGATCTGGCGCGGGCGCTGCGCTCGGTCCGGCGCTCCAGATTTCGGCTGGCCTGCGGCATTGCGCTCGGCGCCGTGGCCGTGATCATGGCGGCGCAGTTCGTCGGCCCTATGATCGGCGGCGCCGTGCTCCCTGCCCCGGACACCCGCGTGCTGGCACAGCCGACCCCTCCGGCAAGTCCGAAGCCGACCCCTACCCGGAAGCCTGCGGCCAAGCCGCCGGCCTGGGAGTACACCTGCGCGGACATGGCCAAGCGGACACCGGGGAAGGGATACTCGACGACGAAGCCCCAGCCGGAGCCGACAGACTCGGCTGAGATCCAGCTACGCAAGGGCTATGAGGCGACCGTGCGCCAGCTCGATCCGCACGGACGGCACCTGCAGAAGGGCACGAGCAGCGGACATCGCGGGCTCGAATGCAAGGACGGCCGCGAAGTGCGCAGCTCCCTGGACTCGAAGTTCGGCTGGCAGGACGGGACGGGTGGTGGACAGATCGTGGTCACCGTGGGGTCGGACCTGGAGGCGCTGGTGGGGACCGCCATCAACTGCGGCGACACCTGGCACTGCGAGTCTCTCGACGTGAGCCGGTACGACGACGTCAAGGCGGGTCGGGTCGCGACCTTCGAGCACGGCTTCGCCGTAATCATCGAGCGGACCGACGGCGAGTCCGTGGTTGTACTCGCCGACGAGGCCTTCACCAACAACTATCTGGAACCGATCGACGGCTTCCCGTTCGACTCCGACGACCTGATCAAGATCGCCATCGACCCCCGGCTAACACTTCAACTTTGAGCGCCAGCGAATCCACCGACTATCAAGATCTGCCGTGGCCTCTGGTGGAGTAGGGAGTGGTCTTCGGCAGGGTCAACCGGGCCGCGGCGGGGCGGCCGGAGGCCGGCCATGGCCGACCAGGCACATGTACCCGGCGCCGACGGCCGGTAGGACTTCAGCACAAGGGCTCCGGCTTCGCGGTGATCATCGAGCGGACCGACGGCGAGACCGTGGTGGCGCTCGCCGACCAAGTCCGACTCTTGATCACCTGTGGATGTCCGGTGTTGGAGCAGTTGCGACCTGCTTCTCCGGCTTCGGCGCCGGGATGAGAATCGCGACCAGGGCTCCGCCGAGGGCGGCGAGTGCGGCGGCGAGGATTGCGGCACGCATGCCGTCTACGAAGGCGTCGGCTGCCTCTTTGGTGCCGAGCGCGGCGATGGCGAGTAGGGCGGCGAGGCCGACCCCGCTGCCGATCTGTTGCGCGGTCGATGCCGATGCGGACGCAATGCCTTGTTCCTCGGGCTGTACTCCGAGGCCGGCCGCAACCCACATCCCGGTCCAGGTCACACCCTGCCCGATGCTGAGCAACACGAGGGCCGGCAGGATCGCAACATAAGTGCCTTCGGGGGCGATCTGGACGGCGAAAAGGGTCATCCCGGCGGCGCCGAGCAACAAGCCGACGATCATTGCGCCGCGGACGCTTGCTCGGCCGACGAGTTTCTCTCCGATCTTGGTGCCGGCCGTGACGAGCACGGCGAGGGGGACGAACGCGAGTCCGGTCTGCAGTGCGTCGAAGCTCAGCACATCCTGGAGATACACGGTCAGGAAGTAGTACTGCGTGCCGAAGGTGCCCATGAAGATGAACGTGATCACGACGGCGGTGGCGTGGCTGCGATTGCGGAACAGTCGCAGTGGCAGAAGAGGATCGCGTGTATGCCTCTGCCAGACAATAAATCCGGTCAGTAACACCGGTGCCATTACGAGTGCGACAACCACCTGGATGGAGGCCCAACCAAGCTCGGGACCTTGCACAAGTGCCCACACCAGTGCGGTGATGCCGATCGTGGCGACGGCCGCGCCTGGGACGTCGAATCCGCGCCCTTTGTCAACTCGGCCCGGCCGTAGGAACACCAGCCCGCCGCATATCACCAAGGTTGCCAACGGAACGTTGACGAAGAAGACCGATTCCCATCCCAGCCACCGGGTCAGCACGCCGCCCAGCAGGGATCCGACCGCTAGTCCACCAGATCCGGCAGCACCCCACACCGCGATCGCCCGGGTCCGCTCGCGCCCCTCGGCGAACGTCGTGTTGATCAAGGACAGCGTGGCCGGCACGAGCAACGCCCCGCCGAGGCCTTGGACTCCGCGCATGGAGACCAGCAGTCCAGGACTCGTGGCCAGACCTCCGATGAGGGAGCCGATGCCATAAAGAGTCAGCGCGAGCACGAACATGTTCCGCCGGCCGAGTAGGTCGGCCGCTCGGCCACCGAGCAGCAGGAACCCACCAAAGATCAAGGCATAGGCGCTGACCACCCACTGCAACGACTGGGGGCCGAAACTGAGCTCACGACCGATCTCGGGCAGAGCGACGTAAACGATGTTGTAGTCGAGCGCCACGATGAGCTGTGCCGAGGCGAGCACAACCAAAGACCACCGCAGCCGGACCGACTGTGCCGAGTGAATGCGAGTCATGGTGCAGACCACCTAGGTATGAAGATCAACGTATTCACATACCATTGCGGATCTGTGCTCCCGGCGTCAACTCCAGACGGTCACGAAGTGCGTTCGGTACGGCAATAGCCATACACTCGAGGCGTGGCTTACTACCACCCGACCACCGCGCAGCTCGAACTCGACGCTGTGCTGGCTTCGCTCGGTCATCCGATCAGGCTTGCGATCGTGCGAGCCCTTGCGGAGGGCGCACCCGATGGACTGGTGTGCGGAACGATTGACATCGGGGTCACGAAGGCAACAGCCACTCACCACTGGCGAGCACTGCGCGAGGCGGGCGTCATCCGACAATGGCAAGTCGGTCGTAACCACCTCGTCGCACTTCGCCGCGACGACCTCGACCAACGGTTTCCCGGGCTGCTCGAATCGATCGTTATTGCCATCAAGGCTCGGTGACGTCCAGCGTGCAGGCCGACCGCGGCGGGCGAGACGTGTATCTCTCGCCCATGGGTGCCGACGCTGCGAAACAGTCCGGGGCTGTCCTGCCGCGTCGTGCGGATGGTCAGTGCTGGTGACTTGGGATTCGCTGATCGCCATGCTGCCGGAGCCATGCTTTGGCCTCGAATCCGAGCAGCACCACTGCGATGCCGGCGAGACCGGCGCCGATCCAGCTGACTGAGGGATAGCCGAGCCCGGCGGTGAGCGCTTTCCCACCGAGCCAGGGGCCGACGCTGATACCGATGTTGAATGCCGAGACGTTTCCCGCCACCGAAAGGGTCGGTGCTGTCGGAGCCAGGACGAACACCCGGGAATTGAGGGTGGGGTTGGTGCCGAAGCCGACGAGGCCGAGGAGGAAGACCAAGATCACGACGGCGGCGATGTGTTCCTCGGTGAGGGCAAGCAGCATGGACAGGAGCAGCAAACCGGTGAAACCTGCTGCCATCGTTCCGATCGGCCGGGTGTCGGCACTTCGCCCGCCGATGGTGATCCCGATGAGTGCACCGAGCCCATAGGCGAACAGCACCCCGGGCACCCAGGCGGGATCGAGTTTCGTGGTCTCGATCAGCATGGCGGCGAGGTAGGAAAAAGTGCCGAGCAGCGCAGCGGTCGAGACGGCTGTCATCGCGTAGGCCAGCCATAGTCGCGGGTTGGTGAACGCGTGGAGTTCAGTGCGGACGTTCGGATGATCGGTCGATCGACTTTCGGGTACGGCAGCGATGACCGCGATGCCCGCGATGACGGTGAGTCCGGCGACGGCCCAGAACGCTCCCCGCCAGCCGAGGTGTTGCCCGATCCAGGCGCCGGCTGGCAGTCCGATGACGGTGGCCACAGTCAGGCCGCCGGCAACCACACTCATGGCACGTCCGCGGCGATTCTCGGGCACCAGGGCCATCGCGCTGCTGGCGCCGACGGCCCAGAACCCGGCATACACGAAGGCGCCGACGAACCGGGTTGCGAGCAGTAGCTCGTAGCTCGTTGTCAACGCGCCGAGCGCGTGACTGGCGGCGAAGATCGTCAGGAACGCGATCATGGCGTGCTTGCGCCGCCAGCGGAGTGTCAGGACGGCGAGGGCGGGTGCGCCGACCAGCATGCCGATGGCGAATCCGGTGATCAGCATTCCGGCCTGCGGAATGGTGATCCCAAGATCGTCGGCGATTTGGGGCAGCAGGCCGGCGAGCATGAGTTCGCTGGTTCCCTGCGCGAAGATTGCGTACCCGATCAGGAACACTGCGACCGGCATCAGTCGGTACCTTTCTGTAGCGGTCGTTATGTTTCCGACGATAGCACGATTCTGTAGCGACCGATATACAATGTGATGATGGTGACATCGATGCGCGGGCGGCCACGATCGTTCAATCGGGATGTTGCGCTGGACAAGGCGATCCGGTTGTTCTGGCGACGCGGCTACGAGACCACGTCGGTTCGTGATCTGACCGAGGAGTTGGGAATCGGTGCGCCGAGTCTGTACGGCGCGTTCGGAAGCAAGGAGCAGTTCTTCTCCGAAGCCGTTGGTGTTTACGACCGACAGTACGGCGGTTTCATCGAAGCCGCGCTAGCCGAGGAGTCCACCGCAAAGTCGGCTGCGGCTCGCATCCTGGCCGAGGCTCCGGCTCGGTACACACGCCGCGGACTCCCGACCGGCTGCCTGGTGATCAGTGGGGACGCCGGCACCACCAGCGAAACGATCGCTCGCCATCTTCGCCGGCTCCGCCGGAGCAAGGTCCACGCGCTGGCCGGTCGGATCCGCGTCGATGTCGCCGCCGGGCTGCTGCCGGCGGGCACCGACGCTGGGGCGCTGGCTCAGTACACGATGTCTATCCTCACCGGCGTCGCCCAGGCCGCGAGAGACGGCGCTTCCCGGGCTGAACTCGGTCGGGTCAGCGGGCTGGCTCTCAAAGCGTGGCCATGAGGCTGCCGCAGGTCCTCGGAGGCTGTGAGTGGGATCTGTTATCCCACGATTTCGGACTGGACGGCGGATATCTGCTGCGACCCGGGTGGGCATCGGGAAGCATGCTTGGCGTGACGTTTGGGGTCGGCGACGTTTCGACCGACGAGTGCACGTCGCGGGCCACGAGAACAATGGATGCTGGTATCCAACTCTCCGGTCCGATGATCGAGCCGGGCAAAGTGTCGGCCTTCGCTCGAGCCTCACCACAGCGAGGGGACTTGCGTTTCGGTACAAGACAGACGTGGCCAGCAAGCGAGACGATGGAAATTTGGTCCATGAGGTCAACGCACCCACCGCCACCATCTATTCGGCATAACAGATAGCGTTGAACTTCACGCCGCCCAGAGTTTGTGTTCCAGTGGGAACGATTCAGCAACGACGAGGACTCTCGGGGCTTCGCTGGACGCCGTGTGTCCAGATCGCTACGCCATATTCGGTGTCGACAGCAATGAATGGGAGCCAGCGCCAATTCCAACTGGGCCATGCCTGACGATCTGCACGATAACGTGGCGGCGACACTGAGGATCTTCACAGCCGATGAATTCGAAGTGAATCCGCCCGGGAAGGGGTTCCGGAAGACGCCGATCGTTGCTGTTGGTGATGAGGCCGTCCTCTTCACTGCGCCGGGGCCGCGAACTACCTCTGCGCAAGAGTTGGCAAGCACGCCTTCATCCTCACCTTCGATGAAGACGTGGGGCCCGAACTCGAGATCGCCGGGAGATCATCATACGGATGCACTGATGTCTGCGAACCGACCATGCTGCGGTGGCCGGGTTGCTGCTCGCGAGTCGTCGACAGCAAGCTGGCGGAATCCCCGATCCAATCGACCCGCCTACGTCCGCGGTCGGATGCGGGTGCTGTTGATCGCCGCCGCGAGGATGACTGCAGCGGCGATGATGAGGCTGATCCGCATCCCGGTGAGGAATGTCTCAGGGTTGGCGATGAATGCACCGAAGACCGCGATGGCGACACCGCCGCCTACCTGGCGGAAGGTGTTGAAGACAGCGCTGGCGGTGCCTGCGCGTTCTGCGGGAACGCCATCGAGTACGACGCTTGTGACCGATGGCATCGCCAACGCACCCCCTGCTCCGATGGGGATTGCGCATACCGCGGTCAGGAATGGAAGTCCGAGGTGTGCGGTCAGGACCAGGCTCAACAGACCGACGACCATGATCAGCAGACCGGCGACCACGGGTAGGCGGGCGCCGAATCGGTTTGTGATGGGTCCGCTGGCCAGATTGCCGATGATCGCGAAGAAGGCGGACGGCAGGAAGGCCAGTCCGGCCAGGAGTGGTGACAGCCCAAGGTGCTGTTGTAAATAGAGGCTGACGATGAAGACGTTGCCGAAGTGGCCGACCATGAAGGCGAAGCCGACCGGCAAGGCGAGTCGGAAACCGGGTGCCTGGAAGAGGTCCAGCGGCATCATTGGATGTCGACTGCGGGCCTGTACGACCAGGAACGCCGCCAGCGCCGTCGCGGCGAGAACGAGCCCGACGATTACCCGTGGCCGGGTAAAGCCGGCGTGGCCCCCTTCGATCAACCCAAACATCAGGCTGGCCAGGGCGGTGACGGCCAAGATCTGCCCGACCCAGTCGAACTGTGCGGGCCGAGTTGGCGACGTCGCCACCGTCCGGAGAAAGGTGATCATGCCGGCACAGACGGGCAGGTTGATCACAAACACCCAGCGCCAGTCGATCGTCGTGAGGAGACCACCGAGGGGTGGGCCGAGCAGTCCGGCAAGAGCTCCACCGACGGCCCAGACGCCGAGCGCACTGGCCCTCCGGCGAGGGTCGGGAAACGCTTCGCGGACCAGCGACATCGAGGCGGGCAGCATCACGGCCGCCGCCGCGCCCTGGATGCACCGCGCAGCGATCAACAACTCGATGGTGGTGCGGCCGCACAACCCGCCGATGCCAGCCCGAAGGCGAGCGTGCCAAGGCCAAGGGCTCTCTTGGCGCCGATGCGATCGGACAGGTTGCCCGCGAAAAGGAGGAGCGCGGCGAACAACAGGGTGTAGCCGTCGATCAGCCACTGCTGGCCGGTGGCGCCGCCACCGAGTTCGGCCCTGATTCTTGCCAGGGCGACGTTGATGATCGCGATGTCAAGAGTGATCAGGAAGAATCCCAGCGATGCAATCGTGATCACGATCCGCCCGCGGGGCACGTCCGAATGAATCGATGTCACCGACGACATTATCGGACACCGTCTGGAGAGCGAGGTTCAGACCTGGCGGGCTTCCCTGGTCAGTCTGGATCGTCGCGAGTGAGTCGAGGATCTTGTAGGCCGATGTGTCCAGCCCGTGAGCGGCCGCGATTATCAGCGCTACTGATTCGGCCGCGACTTCGGCGATGCCATGATGCGTCGTCATCGTGCGGGCCGTGCAGGCGGGCCCGGTTGGATCGGCACCGCGCGGGCGTACGACGAGGACGGCTACGAGACCAGCGAGCGGGCCAGCCGGCACCGCCGCAGCCGAAGATCGCGACGTGCTGTCCGGGCGCCACAGCGGCATGCCCGGTGATCGTCCGATAGGCGGTGGCGAACCGGCGGGCGAGCGGCGCCGCCTCGACGAGGCCGAGCTGCTCGGGCAGCGGGCCTGATCAGAAGACCGATACTCGGTCGGTCGATTCGTAAGATTGATGGTATGAGCGATGAAGTGCGCAACGTGCAGGTTGCGTTGTCCATGATTGCCGAGCAATGGCAGCCGCATCGTCTGACGAGCATCAATGACTACGACGTCAAGGTGATCAAGCTGCAGGGAGAATTCGTGTGACACACCCACCCCGATACCGATGAACTGCTCATGGTGGTTCATGGCGAGCTGACGATCCAGCTCCCCGATCGCGACGTAATCCCCAATGATGTCTTCGTGGTGCCGAAGGGGATCGAGCACTGTCCGAAAGCAGCGGAGGAAGTGCACGCGATTCTTTCGAGCCGAAGGGCACGGTCAACACCGGCGACGCCGGGGGCGACATGACGTCGCAACTCCACGAGTTCAGCTAGGAGGCATGAGCGTCGTTCGTGTTAGCCGGGCTACCTGGCGGCCGCATCTAAATCGGCAATGTCGTCGATCACGACACGTTCGAATGGGTCGAAGACCGCGCCCACCACCGCCGTGCGCCAGAACTAGAGCCGATCAGCCTCCTCAGCTCATCGAATGCTGGCAGACCGAGAGGAACGCCCTTGAGGTCGGCCGAGGAGGTGGTGCCGTCATCGGTCAACCCCAACGGCGGGATCGCTCGGTGCCCCTGACACGATGAGCCCGTGACCGACCGGCCCACTCCGGACCTGGTGCCCGACTGCTGGTGCAGGACCTCGATCGCAGCTTGGCTTTCTGGTGCTCGAGGTGCGGGTTCGAGATTCGCTACGCCCGGCCGGAGGAACGATTCGCCTACCTCGCGCTCGGGGCGGCGCACCTGATGCTCGAGCAGATCGGGGTTGGGCGGAACTGGATCACCGGCCCGCTCGAGCCACCGCTCGGACGGGGGATCAACCTCCAGATCACCGTGCCCGACGCGGACTCGATTGCCGCCGGGCTCGACGCAGCAGGGAAGGAGCTATTCCTGCCGCCCGAGACGCGTCGCTATCGCGTCGGCGACAGGGAGGTCGGTGTGCGTCAGTTCCTAGTCACGGACCCGGACGGTTACCTGATCCGGTTCCAATCATCGGTGGCCTGACGGCGACGCGTCGACACCCCGGGGGTGAACGCGTCGGCGACCGCGAGGCTGTCCTCGTACGCGTGATGGCGGCTGAGCAGGCCGTTCTCGATGGTCAACTGCAGGGCGAACGCCATGCTGAACCGCTTGCCGGTCACCGTGATCAGCTGCGAGCTCGTCCCGACCAGCACAGCGTCGGAGCCGTCGATCACCAGGGCACCGCGCCATGCTCGGCAGTCGGCCACGTCACCCGCCAGCCGACGGTCTCGGCGAAGAGTTCGGCGATCCGCTCGAGCATCGCCGGATAGTCGACGGCGGGCATCCCGTGCTTTCGATGGACGGGACAGCTCCCAAGCGATCACCCGGTCCATCGGCAGTGGCGGCGTCGCCTGATCAGCGAGCAGCAACCCGACCTGGACATGCCGACCGAGTCGGCGCAGCGACTTCATGGGTTGGCCGGCAAGGTCGCAGTCGTCGCAGGCGGCAACACCGGCATCGGCCAGGCGGTCGCCCGGGCCCTCGTCATGTGCGGTGTCAGGGTTGTGGTCGGCGGCCGGCGGCCGGCGGGTGGAGGAGGGCAAGCGCACCGTCGAGCTGATCGAACAGGACGGCGGCGAAGCGATCTTCGTCCAGACTGACGTGCAGCACGAGGAGCAGGTGGCCGCCCTGGTTCGAGCCGCCGTCGATGCCGTTGGGCGAACGTAACTTCCATCCGTCTTGTCAGCGGTCCGTGATTCTCTTGCCGGAACGGATGAAGGGACGGGCAGTCATGACCAGCGACACCATGGATGAGAAGAAGTACCTCCACACCCAACTTCGGGAGATCCGCGATCATTTGCTGTGGAAGGTCGAGGGGCTTTCAGACACGGACGTTCGTCGTCCAATGACCCGCTCCGGCACGAATCTGCTTGGCCTTGTCAAGCATCTCACGGGTGGAGAGTGCAACTACCTTGGCGAGACATTCGGCCGGCCGGCCTCACAGGCGGGCATCCGCCTGCCGTGGTGGGAGGAGCGCAATGTGCAGGAGACCCTGGATACTGGTGGCGACATGTACGCGGCCCCTGGTGAGTCCACGGACTACCTCCTAGACCTCTATCGACGCGCCTGTGCTCATGCTGACCGGACAATCGATGAGTTGGATCTGGATGATGTCGGGACGATGCCGCACAGCGGATTGGTTCTCACGCTGCGGCAAGCAATCGTCTATACGATCTTGGAGACCGGCCGTCACGCTGGTCATGCGGACGTTGTGCGAGAGCTCATCGACGGGTCGATCGGAGGGCGTCATGAAGCTGCGGTGGCCACCGATGCCAAGACTGGAAGAAGCTGGCAGCCGATCCCGGATGACGAGTGGTTTCGGGAGCACCACAAGCGCGTCGCGGCAGCTGCGGCTGCAGTTGAAACCTCGTAGAGACGGGATGCGCATTGGTCCAGCGCGAGGCCCGAAGAGAGTGTTGACGCAAGGCTCACGTCAGTTGCCTGGGCGGAGGATGTCCAGGAAGAAGCGGATGCGTCGGTCGTAATCCGCGCGCTTGGGTTTCGGCCTGTGACGCAGCGTCAGTCCATTGGCTACCAGCGCCTGATACAGATCGTCGGCACGCAGCACACCGGCTCGATGTGCTCGCTCGACCAGAGCGATCCCGCGGCCGAGGCCGCATTCCACTGTGCGGCCACCCGCGCGGAGTCGGGGTATGTCGTGAGGAGTACGTCAACTGCGGCAGGTTCGCGATATTGCAGGTCTCGCAGGTCGGTCACGTAGGTCGCGAGTCGATCCCATGGGTCACCGGGCTCACGGGCTCGTTCCAGGATTGGTTGCATCTCGGTTCCGGCGAGTTCGTCGATGAGGCCCTCGTCGTCGCTTGATCAACATCCTGTCCGTCAGCTGTTCATCGACGACCTGGAGCGCGGCCACGATCTGAATGCGCTCCAGCTTATTGGCGGGCCCCTCTGATCAGTTCGACTGTCGTTCGCAGCGTCCGCTCAGCCATCGATACGCGTGAGGACCAGGTGTGACTCCGCGCGGCGAGGTGGCGGACTCAATATCGTCATCTCAGCCGAATCTCTCGGCACGCGCACATCGGAACAGTGACATCGCCGCTAGGGTGAGCGAGAATGCCGGTCAGTCACGGTCCGCCAAAGAGTGCGTACCGTGCCCAGGGCTTCTGGATAGCAACCGCGAAATGCTTGCACCACTGTTTGTCTCTGACTGCGGTAACTGATGGCGGCAATTGACCGGACGTGAATGGGGATTGATCTTGACGACGAATAGTCCGCGGGTGGTCGTGGTCGGTGGCGGGATCGGCGGACTCTGCCTGGCGCAGGGGCTGCTGAGCGTCGGTGTGGACGTCGCCGTCTACGAGCGCGACCAGAATCCTGACGCGCGGTTGCAGGGTTACCGGCTCAGCATTGAACCGCACGGGGGTCGGGCACTTCGGGAATGCCTACCCGACGCGCAGTGGGACGCGCTCCGAGCCGCCTCCGGCGATCAGGGCGAACAGATGGGCGTCTTCACCGAACAGCTGGTGGAACTGATGCAGGAGGATCCGCGAGCTGGAGCGGACGATCCGGACGGCGGTTCGCATGCGGTAAGCCGGCACAGCCTCCGGCAGATCCTGCTGTCCGGACTGGACGATGTCGTCACGTTCGACAAGGAGTTCGTCGAATACCGGCACACGGATGCCGGAGTGACGGCAATCTTCGCCGATGGCAGCACCGCCTCCGGGGATCTGCTGGTCGGTGCGGACGGCGCCCGGTCCCGGGTCTGTGGCCAGTTCCTTCCGCACGCCCGGCGGATGGAGATACCCGCGATCGGCATCGGCGGCAAGCTTCCACTCACCGACGAGACCCTGGAGTGGTTGCCGGACTATCTGACCCGGACCAAGAACATGATCTTGCCGCGCCACGACTTCCTCTTCACCGCCGTGTTCCGTCGCCGCCACACGCGCTCCGGGGCCCCGACCCCGAGCACAGACGTCCAGGCGGTGCTGCGAGATGCCGACGACAACGACTACGTCATGTGGGCCTTCGTCGCCCACGAGCGGACCCTGCACGACATCGCCAGCCTTCGCGGTGAGCAATTGCGGCAGGTCGTAGAGCAACGGATGCGCGACTGGCATCCCGACCCACGCCGCTTGATTGCCGAGTCTGGTTCGGTGGAGCAGTTCAAGTTCGCTGCGGCCGGTCGGGTGCGGCCATGGCCGAGTGGGGACGTGACCCTCCTCGGCGACGCGATCCACTACATGCCCCCGGTCGGTGGCATGGGTGGCAACGCGGCACTCCAGGATGCGGCGGCACTCACCAAGGCCATGGCCCGGGTCCTGCACGGCGAACTGACCGTGCCGACAGCGCTGGCCGGTTACGAGGCGGAGATGCTTCGGCGCGGGTTCGCGACCGTGCGGGATACCCGGCTCTACACGGCTTTGGCGATATCGCGCAGCGCAGCCCTGCGCCATATCGCCCGCGGCTTCTTCCGGCTGTGCGGGTCCGTCGCACCACTGCGTCGAGCGGTGTTCGACGACTAAGCCCAGTGGTCATTGATGATCGCCGCCCGGTCAGGGGTCTTCCTGGTCTGAGATCTGTTCCAAGATCCAGGTGGCGGCGTTTCGGCATCCTAAGAACCGTGGGTCGGTCATGAGCTGGTCGGTCGGTTTGTCACCGATGTTGGTGGTGATCATGCGCAGCATGCGGAATGCCATGTCGATCTTCCGGCTGAACACGATGGGGCCGAAGGGTCTGCCGCGGCCGAAGAACCAGCTTGGTCCCAACTCCCCGCTGAGTCCGCTGTCGGTGAACAACTTCTTGGTGCAGGTGGCGAAGGATGCCATCTCGTTGGATTCGGGCCCGGTCCAGACCCGTTCCTGATAGTTCGAGTCAGCCAACTCGACCAGTCCGTCCAGCACCAGATCGCGATTGATCATGGTCGTGCCGTTCGCTCTGTCAGGTTGAGGAGCGTTCCGCAACTCAGCGCGAGGAGGCCGATGAGTCCCAGCGCCAGGGTGGTCGGCGCCACGGTCCCGCTGTCGCTGTGGAACGTGTCGCCCAGGCCCATCCCGATCGGGAATCCGGCAAACCAGCCGGCAGTGATCATTCCCCCGAGCAGGAGCAGTCCGAGCGCGAGCAGCTTGCGTCGGGTCAGCAATGGGATGCGCCCGGCCTTGCGACACAGCACCAGATAGCGGATCGCTCCGCACGTGGCGAGGACGGCCCAGCCGATGAGGCCAACCGTCCCGGTTCCTTCTCCGGCCGCAGCCATGGCCGCATAGATCTCGTCCAGCGACGATCCTGGCACCCTGGCCAGCGGGCTCCAGACGGTGATGTCGAGCAGGCCGACGGCGACGGCCGCGAGTGTCGCTAGCGCGAATCCGACGCCGTAAGCCCACCGCGTCGAAGCAGGGAGAGGAGCGAGCCGAGGTGTTGCGATCGGGTTGACTTGTCGCATCGTGATCGGCGCAGTCGCACCGTACGGTCTCGAGGCCTGTTTGGCCGGCGCGTCCGGTGGGATCCGGAACGCGCCGATCAACATCCAGCAGCCCGCCACCCCGCAAGCCGCGACAGCCAGGGTCATGATGACGCCGAGCACGGGCGTGGTGTGGTGGGCCCGCAGGTGGGAACCGGCGGCCAGGAGGGCAGCGGTGAGGAGGAGCGCGGCGGACCATCGTCCGCGACGCCGCCGGAGTGCCGAACGCGGCACACCGGTGACCATGGGGTCAGTCCGGTCGATCGAGAGCACCGTGCCCAATGCCCCGACGAGTACCGCGGCGGGGGCGAGTCCGAGTTGGCGCGCCCCGGCGAGATCGGCCTCCCATTCCTCTCGATAGCGGCGGCGCAGTGCACGTGGCAGAGCAAGAACGGCCAGCCGGACCCCGGCGGTGACCGCGCTCATGCCTCGGCCGCATTCGGCCAGCCCCGGGCGTGATGACCCTCGGCGCGCATCCGAGCGACCGCGGCGATGGCGGCCACTCGGCCGTCAGGCGTAAGCACGTAGTACCGGCGACGTGGACCGGGCCGGGCATCGTCGGTCTCCCATTCCGAGGTGACCCAGTCGAGGCGCTCAAGTCGTTCGAGGATGGGGTACACGCTGCCGGCCGGTCGATTGCTGGCCTTGACGATCGCCAGGCCCCAGACCTGTGCCGGTTCGGCCAACAACACCGACAAGACGTCGACGGTGGCCGGAGTAAGCCTCTTCAATGGCACCATGGGAGAAACTCTAGCTATATAGAGATAGCTTGTCAAAGAGTGAGTCTGGATAGTCCGAGACCAGGTAGCCGTTCGGATATATATGCCGTTCGGCAGATGCTGAAGGCCAACCCCAAATCCCTAGAGTCGTCACATACCTGCCACCTTCTGACCGGGGGTGTGGTTCCCACGGAAGGGACTCGTCATGTCGGCATGGGGTCGGACATTCAATCTCGTGCGAGCTGTCCTCAGCTTGATGCTGCTCGCAATGATCATCCTGCCTCAGCCCCGCTTTACATACGCGGCGGTGACCCAGCTTTTGTCGGTCAGCAGGTACCAGGCGTGGTTGCTGCCGACCCGCGGTCGGCTTCACGCGGCAGCGCACGGTGACCCATTGCCTAATTCATCTGTCCACCAACAGCAAGCGGTACATGCCGTTTCTGACACCGGAGCCACGGAGGCCGGCGGACAACGGAACGACTGCGCGGCACGGAGGACCGACCAGCCCTAGATTGACGACCAACGAAAGTCAGACGACGACCCTCGGGAGTCCATGGCGCGGGTTGGCGTGGAACACGAAGACCTCCGATGACGAGCGTGAGTCTTTGGAACTCACATCGTCTCGGAGGTCTTCGCCTACGTCACCTGGTCGCAACCTGGCGAGGAACTACGGCTAGCCCCAGTCGTCATCGGACGCAGAAGCGGCTGACTGTGTCCGTGATCAGGTTGCATGGACCTGAAGGTCGGTTGGGACCTGTAGGACTCAAAATGCCGCGCCCGCGGACTCTTACAACGTTACACCGGTCATGCCGGATCCGCAGGTCATGCCGGATCCGCGCGCACAGGGCCAGGCCTGCAGGGGCTTTGCTGGCTGACTCGGTCGAGCGCGGCCTCGATGAAACCGCCGTACTGCCGGTCGTAGACGCGGATCGCGTCGGTGAAGAGTTGCTGCTTGCTGCCGAACGCGCTGTAGAGGCTGGGGGCACCGATGCCCAGCTCCACGGTCAGATCGCGCATCGACGTGGTCTGTGGCTGCGGCGCCAGAACAGCCGGATCGCCTTGTCCAGCGAGACCTCCCGATCGAAGGACCGTGGTCGGCCACGGGTCGGGGGAGCCCCCCGGCTTATGACATTCTGAGTCAGGCCGTCGCGGGATCAGCTCCACAACGCACTGGGCGACTCCGGCTACAGCGGACCTCGATCGCCCAACCACGAACCAATCCGCGCGGGCCACCGATATTTGATCTGGTCATTCTGGCGAGACTGGCAGCCTGGTCGGGGACTCGGCTCGTATCGCTCGGTGGACGTAGTGATGGCTGAGATGTGGAGGACGATGACGCTCCGGGATGCCGAGTTCACCGAGTATGTCGCTCCTCGACGAAGGAGGTTCCGGCGTATCGCGTATCCGATGTGGTGATTGGAGTCAGGCCGACGACATCGCCCACATCGCCTTCGTCAAGGTCCATCGGGCCTGGCCCCGGGTTCGGTCCGACCAGGCCGATGCCTACGTGAAGGTCGCCGTACTCGACGGAGGAGTGGAGGCAGCCCACCCCGACCTCACCGGGCAGGTCGCAGAGTCCAAGAACATCTCTGACTCCCCCGACGGTGATCCTGACGGGCATGGCAAGAAGACACCGCCAAGCACACGACCATTGCGGTCTACCTGCTGCGCTGACGCCCGGTCGCGGACGTCGGCGGTCTCACCTGCTCATCGCCGCCTCGGCGAACGTACCGATCGGTCGCTGGAGGCTGACCCGGCCGTGGGAGCTGGGCCGGATGGGGACAATGACAGGCATGACCGACCCGGCGATCCGCGCAGCGCACCCCGACGGGCCGCGACCGCTGGCCGGATGGCGACGGCTGCCGGCGCTGGGCCAGGACACGATCCTGGCCGGCACCGCGTGGCTGATCATGGTGCTGTTGCCGGTCCTGGACGCGCTCCCTCAGGTCGCCGAGAACCCGGCACCGAGTCCGTCGTCACCCGCCAGTCTCGCCATGCACATCGTCGTCGTCACCTGCTTGTGCGCGCCTCTGTTGGCGCGCCGGCGGTTCCCGATCCTCACCCTGGTTGCGATCGGAGCGGTGATGGTGCTGTCGACCCTGCTGGGGCTGGCCACTTTCCGGGGCGGGGTGCCGGTCCTGGTCGGTTTCGTCGCCGCGACCTCGGCGGCGTACCACCGCTCGGGCTGGTGGCGGCTGGTCCCGGCGGCGATCATCGTGGGCGGCACGCTGACGATCGTCTGGACCGAGGGACGGGTGCCCGCCGCGTCGGATCTGTTCCTGGTGCTGTCCACCTCACTGCTCCCGATCACCCTGGGCTGGATGCTGCGGGTGCAGCAGGACCGCGCCCGGGAACTGGTCCAGCTGCGCGAAGCCACCCACCGCCGGATCCGGGCCGAGGATCACACCCGGATCGCCCGTGAGGTGCACGATTCGGTCGGCCACCACCTCAGCTCCATCCGGCTGCGCGCGGTCGGCGCCCTGGCCGACCGTTCGTCCCCGACCGATGCCCCGCTGCAGTCCATCGCCGACACCTCGGCGGTCGCGCTGACCGAGATCCGGCGGTTGCTGGACCTGCTCCGCGCCGACGAGCCGGCACCGCCGGTGACCGTCGAGGACATCCGGGCGCTGGCCCGCGACGCCAGCGATCACCGGCGCGCCGTCACCGTCGAGATCGACCGGGCCTGCCCGGAATCCGTACCCCACGACGCGTTCCGCGTCATCCAGGAGTCCGTGACCAACGTGATCCGGCACTCCGGCGCGGCGACCGCGCGGATCGGGCTGGCCGCCGACGACGGCACCCTCGTGGTCACCGTCGACGACGACGGGACGGCTCGGCCGGGCGCGACGATCACCCCGGGATTCGGGCTGCCTGGGATGGCCCAGCGCGTGCACCGCACCGGTGGCGCGTTCTTCGCCGGCCCTCGCGCGCCGCACGGCTGGTCGGTCCGAGCGGCCTTCACCCTCCCGGCGGCGGCCCGGGCCGAGGCGACACCGTGACGTTCCGGGTGCTGATCGCCGATGATCAGGAGCCGGCCTGGGTGGGTCTCGGCGAGTTGCTGGCCGCCGCGGCCGACCTCACCGTCGTCGGAGCAGCCGGCGACGGGGCGGAGTTGCTTTCGCTGGCCCGCCGGCTCGAACCCGAGGTAGTCGTCACTGATCTGCACATGCCCGGCCTGGACGGCATCGGCGCAATCGAACGGCTCGCCGAGCTGGACCCGCCACCGGCCGTGATCGCGCTGACCACCTTCGACACCGACGACTATTTGTACGGTGCGCTGCGGGCCGGAGCGATCGGCTTCCTGCTGAAGGACAGCGATCCCGCGATCATTGTCCGCGCCGTCCGGGTCGCGGCCGAGGGCCAGGGCCTGATCGACCCGCAGGTCACGCCGCGGCTGATCCACCGCTTCGCCGCCACCTCGCCGCGGCCGGCAGCACCGCTCGTCGAGCCGCTGACCCCGCGCGAGACCGAGGTGCTGCGCGGCATCGCCAGTGGCCAGTCGAACTCCGAGATCGCCGAATCCCTGGTGATCACTCCCGGTACTGCGAAGATCCATGTCGCCCGGGTGCTGGCCAAGCTAGGCGTACGGACCCGGGTCCAGGCCGCGATCCACGCCCACCGGCACGGCCTGGTCACCTGGTCCGAGACCGAGTAGCCGCTCGGAGATATGCCCTTCGGCAGATGCTAAAGGCTAACTCAAATCCCTAGTGTCATGACGTACTCGCCACCTTCTGAGTGGAGGTGTGGTTCCCACGGAAAGGACTCGCGATGTCGGCATGGGGTCGGACATTCAATCTCGCGCGAGTCGCCATCAGCTTGACGCTGCTCACGATGATCATCCTGCCTCAGCCAGCCCGGGCCGATCAGCCGGGGAGCCGATCGAGTCTGCGGTGGTCCACTTGCCCTACGCCGGTGCAGCGGTTGGAATGTGCAACCTTGCGAGTGCCGTTGGACTGGTATAACCCGGAAGGGCCAATGATCACCCTGGCCCTCGGCCGAGCGAGGTCCACTTCACCGCGTTCGGAGGGGTCGGTGGTCTTCAACCCGGGCGGTCCGGGCGGGTCTGGGATCGACGCTCTGGCTACGCACCTTGATAAGTTCGCCGGGCTGCGGAAGGCACGGGACGTGGTGACCTGGGATCCGCGCGGAGCACCTGGGCGGAGCACTCCGATCGAGGCGGCGGAGTGCTTCCACGGGCCACGGTTCCGGGCTATCCGAGACCGGGACGACTATGCGGCGATCCTGAAGGAGGGGACGGCCAATGTCCAGGCGTGTCGGAAAGCTGCCGGCCCGTTGGTCGACCATCTGGATTCGGCCAGTTCGGCCCGAGATCTAGAGGCGATCCGGGTCGCGGTCGGTGATGATCGGCTGACCTACTTCGGCAATTCCTACGGCGGAATCCTTGGTTCCAGCTATGCCAGGATGTTTCCCAGCCGTGTCCGCGCGATGTATCTCGACAGCGTTGTGGAACACGTGAACCGGACCCGAGTGCGAAACGCCGCTGCCTATCGAAGCCTGGAGCGGCTATTTGACAGGTTCGTGCAGTGGTGCCGAGCGTCCGCGGAATGCCCGATCGACAGCGATGCTCGATCGGCCTGGCGAAGTCTCGTCGAGGTGGCACGGCAGCATCCGATCCCGATCAAGGGCGCTGAGCCGGCCACTTTCGATGATGCTGAGCTGGTGTTCTGGGCAACCTACCTCCTGGTGGATGAGGACTGGCCGCAGTTCGCGGCCGCGATCGTTAAGGCGAGTAACGGTGACGCATCCGGGTTCGTGCAACATGGCCACCTCGAATTTCCCGAGGTTCCCACGCTGGTGCTGGCCATGCAATGTGCTGACGGACTCCGTTACTCCGGATACGGCGAACTGGCCGCGGCCAGGCGTGCGGCGGACCGGCAGACGCCGACTTTCGCAGGCGAACGAGAGACGTACACGGCCGTGTGCGCCGGATGGCCGGCCCCAATTGCTAATCCGCCTGGTCCGCTCCCGACCCGGTCGTTGCCGCCGCTGCTCGGCGCCGCACCGCTGCTCGAGCGGGAATCGGTCGAAGACACTCTCGCCGGGATCGACGGTTCCCGGATCATTCGCTATCCGCAGACGGGTCACGGCCTCTACCTCAACGTCGGCAACAAGTGTGTGATCGCCATCGCTGATCGTTACCTGATCGACGGTGACCTTCCATCCGTCGATCCAGTCTGTGAGCCGGAGTAGCCCGGTTTGGCGGATGGAACCGGCGGATCGTCGAGCCGATTCAGGGGTCCGAGGTCCCTTGCTCGAATAGTGGTCCGCTACTGAGCGGCAGAAGCGGCCGCGACGTCGTGTTGGTAACAGTTCGATCGACGGACAGGAATCCCGATTCGTACGCGCGCACGACGGCCTGGACGCGATCCCTCAAGTCGAGCTTGGCCAGCATTCTGGTGACACGGGTCTTGACGGTTTCCAGGCTGACGTAGAGCTCGTCCGCGATCTCGGCGTTGGAGTAGCCGCGGGCGATCAATCGCAGCACGTCTCCCTCACGGGGGCTCAGCGTCGGCAACCCGATGGGGTTGGGCCCGGACCGCGTGGCCGAGGAGACCACGTATCGCATCGGGAAACAACAGTGACTCTCCGCGGTGAACGGTCTCGATCGCCTGCACGAGTGAGCCCGGAGCGGCACGCTTGAGCAGGAAACCGCGGGCACCGGCGAGCAGTGCGTGGTGGACGTTGTCGTCGTTCTCGAACGTGGTGAGGATCAGCACGCCGGTCTCCGGCTGCCGGCGAACGATGGTCCGGGTGGCTGCGGCCAGGTGCGGGCCGGCGCCGGATCGGCACCAAGATCAACACCGAGCAGGGCCCTCGCCGCGGCCCCCTCGACCTGTCGCACTGTGGGGATCATCGCCACCGCTGTCGGTGGTGCGACGATCAGCAGGTTGTACAGCCAGACCCGGACCGGGGTCACCTCTGACCAGACGATCCGGTAACCGATCAACAGTCGAACGCGCCGAGGGCCAGTGCCAGGGCCGACCCGGTGAGCAGGAAGAGGACGTGCAAATGACGTGGCTGTCGTCGTAGTCGTGCCAACACGGGGGATAATGCAGCCTTCACGCAGCGATTGTCACACCGCTCACCGCGGACAAGACCTCGGACGACTCGAATTCCCTCCTCCGAGGGACAGACGTCCAGCGTGCATCGCCCATGCCTGAATGCCTGCTCCGTCCGCTCGACTCATTTCGACGATTTACTGTACCGCACGTGCTGTAAAGTAAACAGCGTGCATCAGCAGACACCCGCTGTCAGGAACGGCATTCTCGAGGCAACCGCGAAGGCCTTGGCGCGGGACGGCGTGGAGACCTTCACGATCAGCCGCGTCGCTCGAGAGGCAGGGCTCAGCGTCGGCGGTCTCCGGTACCACTTCGCGTCCAAGCGAGAGCTGCTCGAAGCGCTTGTCGACCACGCAGTCGCCGGATTCGACGACGCGCTCAACCGGGCGGGGAGCGAACCAGGGGCGAAGACCCGCGCCTATATCGCGGCTACGCTGTCGGGCAAAGAGTCAGCGGATCTCGCGGCCGCTCTGGTCGCAACGGTCGCCGTCGACTCAACCCTGCTGGCGGTCCTTCGTCGACACTTCGCCCATTGGCAGTCGATGCTCGACGACGACGGCATCGACCCAGCCACCAGCACCCTGATCAGGCTGGCCATGGACGGTTGGTGGCTCGCGGCGTTCGCCAACCTCGCTCCACCCCGCGGCCGAGCGGCGGCACGACTCCGGGCCAGGCTTGATGCTCTCGTGAAGCAGGCGGCCGGTGTCTGAACGTCGCGACAGCGCACGGCTGATACGTCGGGTGAAGTCGATCATGCTGTGGACCGATCTCGGTCTTCTCGCCTACTGGATCGCCACGGCCGCCGGGATCGTCTCGGTCGGCGGAGGCTCCATCATGCAGGAATGGAACTGGTCATTCCTCGGATTGGACCTCTTTGCGATCTCCACCGGTCTGGCTAGCGTCCTGATGACCCGGAACGGGCATCCTGCCGGTCGTGGTCTGATGTTCGTCTCACTCGCGCTGACGTCGGCGGCTGGGCTGATGGCCGTGAACTTCTGGGCAATCCGGGGCGAGTTCGATCTTTCCTGGTGGGTCCCCAACCTTTGGCTCCTCCTGTTCCCTGCGGTTGCACTCGTACTCCTGCTTCGGGCTGAGCCCGCACACCCCGATTTGAGGCTTCCGATCTACGTTGGCCAGAGCAGAACTGCAGCACGGTGTCGCTGCTCGATCAGGCGGAGGCCACCCAGTTCGCCCAATGAAGTCAGACGACGACCGTCGGGCGTCCAAGGCGCGGTTGGCGTGGGACACGAAGACCTCCGATGACGAGCCTGAGTCTTGGAACTCACATCGCCTCGGAGGTCTTCGCGCACGTCACCTGGTCACAACCTGACGAGTAACCCCAGCTAGTCGTTGCCGAGCGCCGGCAGTGCGCGGAGGGTGCGGGCCAGCAGGATGCCGACCGCTGTCAGGACGATCGCTGTGATGCCTGCGGTCACGTGGAGTCCGCTGGTGAAGGCGTCGCGGGCTGCGTCGAGCACTGCGGGCGGCACGTTACTGCTGACGGCTTCGCCGAGTGAGCTTCCGCCCTGTCCGCTCATTCGGCTGGTGTAGATGGCGGTGACAACACTGCCTAGTAGGGCTATTCCCAGCGCGTAGCCGAACTCGTTACTCGTCTGCGTCAGCGCCCCGGCGGCACCGGCCTTCTCCGGCGGAACCGAGCCGATCACGAGGCCCGTGCCCAGTGTCACCAGCGGCGGGGCGCCGATGCAGGTGAGCGCGAACGCGACCACTAGTACGGCGGTTGAGCTCGCCTGGGTCATCACGACCATTCCGATCACTGTGACGGCGAGGCCGGCCGGGATCAGCACGCCTGGACGGACCCGGCGGGCCAACCGTGGCGTCACCTGGAAGGCCACGGTTGAGGTGATCATGCCCGGCACCAGCGCGAACCCCGCGGTCAGCGGGGTCATCCCCTGAACCAGCTGGAAGTATTGTGCGAGGAAGACCATCACGCCACCGGACAGCATCGAGTAGGTCAGCATGCTGCCGAGCGTCATGCTGAAGGTTCGCCTGGTGAACAGCTGTACGTCGACCAGGGGGTCGGCCAGTCGGCGCTGCCGTTGTACGAAGAGCCAGCCGATGATCACGCCCACGGCCAGGGTCGCCACGCTTACCGGGCTTACCCCGTGCGAGGCCAACTCCTTCAGCCCATAGATCACCGGCAGGATCGCGGCCAGCGACAGCAGCACACTCGGTAGATCGATCCGGCCTGCCGTCTTGTCGCGGTACTCGGGTAGCAGGAACGGTCCGACGGCAAGCAAGATCGCCATCGCCGGCACACCGACGAGAAAGGCCGAGCCCCACCAGAAGTGGTTCAGCAGAACGCCTCCCACGATCGGGCCGACGATGGCACCGACGGTGAAGCATCCGGCCCAGACACCGAGGGCGGTCGCCCGCCGGCGGGCGTCGGGAAACATCGTGGAGATCAGCGACAGGGTGCACGGCGCGATCGCGGCGCCCGCGATACCCAGCACCGCTCGGGCACCGATCAGCATCTCGGGACTCACGGAGAAGGCCGCCACGACCGACGCTGCACCGAACACCGCGGCAGCTGCCAGGAGGAGCCGGCGTCGACCGAGGCGGTCGCCGAGGTTGCCCATGGTGATCATCAATCCGGCCACCATGAACCCGTAGATGTCGAGGATCCACAGCTGCTGGCTGCCGGTCGCACCGAGTGCCTCGGTC
The DNA here is from genome assembly GCA_963746025.1 of uncultured Actinomycetota bacterium. Taxonomy (GTDB): domain Bacteria; phylum Actinomycetota; class Actinomycetes; order Propionibacteriales; family Propionibacteriaceae; genus Microlunatus. The sequence goes on along the minus strand of CAVUZU010000001.1, from coordinate 486,830 downwards.
ACCGCCGGAATGGCCAACAGCATCACGAACAGGTCCAGCGACACCAATAGCGTTGCGAGACAGAGAATGCACAGCCCGACCCATTGCCGTCGGCTTGTCGTTACGGCCGTGCTCTCGGTGATAGTCATGAGTCGAGTCCTTTCAATGGGGCGCTTGCCACTAGAGCCGCGTCGGCCGGATGGCCGCCGGGTAGATCGAAATCACGTCGCTCAGAGCTACCGGCCTCTCCGTTCGTCTTGGCGTCGGGACGGCGGTAGGTGAGGACGGCCAGGCCGGAGTTGTAGGTGCACACATCGCCGAGTTGGAAGGAGGCCTGCGCTCCGACAACGCCGGCCTGGTCGCCCGGCTCGGTGTTGCCGGCCAAGAGCGGGTGCAGCCAGATTCGCAACTCGTCGAGCAGCCCGTCCTCGATGAGCTGACGGGTCACCGGGCCGTAGCCGTACTGCAGGATTTCGCGGCCCGGCTTGGCTTTCAGGTCGCGGATCTGATCGATGACGTCGCTGCCGGTGAGGACGGTCGTGTTGTTCCAGATCGGCTGATCCATGCCGTGCGACAGCACGTATTTCGGGATGCTGTTCATCCGGTCGGCGACACCGTTCTCATCAGTGGCGGTGGGCCAGAATTCGGTGAAGCTGTCGTAGGTTTGACGACCCATGATCAGTGCGTCGGCATCGAACAGCTGATCGCGAATGGCCTTGGCGACGTCGCCACTGCGATAGTCGAAGGTCCATTCCCAAAGTCGCTGAATGACACCGTCGAGGGACATGTAAGTGGCATTGACAATGCGCATTTCGGATTCCTGTTCTGCAGCCCGACGTTTTGTTCGGGCTGACCTGTAGGTAGTGCGATCGGATGACGGCTGAGACAGGGGCTGTATTGGGGGCCTCACCGCAGGGTTGGAGCGAGATCCAGCAGAGTCAGTTCTGGCCAACCCTCTTCGGCGGCGAGGCGGGTGACGTCTGCTGCCAGGTCGGCACCGACACCGGTGCCGGCGACGAACAGCCGGTTGGGGTCCGCTGCCAGCTCGGCGGCGTGATCGGCGGCCCAGCCGACCATCTCCCGCGCGGTCGCTAGTGCATGTTCGTACACCGTCGACACAGAGTGGGCGAGGACTACCAGGCCATGGCGCAGACAAATCTGCCGGCACTGAACGTCGATCTCGCCGCTGTCTACGTCGCTGGGGAAGAACACGAGCAGGGGCGGGCTCGCCATGCCGGCGGTGGCCAAACGCGGCGAGTACAAGCTGGCCCAGATCGGGCCCTCGCCGCCGCGGAGTTGGACCGCAGCGGTGTGTGGGGCCTTGGGTGTCCTGGACATGGCAGTAACACTTGCACCGGGAATGTGTCGGAGGGAAAGGCCGAGTGCGCATGGCTGTCGTGCACACTCGGCATCACCGAATGAACCCGCACGAGTCGTTGGTGGCGCAGAATGTTCGGCATGACCGATGGCAGTGAACTCGCCGACGTGCTGGCGATGAGGCAGACGCCGGATGCGATCGAATTGCGCCACCTGCGTTCATTCGTGGCCGTCGCCGAGGAACTGAACTTCGGCCGCGCGGCGACCAGTCTCTACCTGTCCCAACCGGCCCTGAGCCGTCAGATCCGGTCCTTGGAGCGACTGGTGGGGTGCGAACTGCTGCGCCGTTCGACCCGTCGGGTGGAGCTCACCTTGGCGGGCGAGGCGCTGCTGAACCGGGCTCGGGCCCTGCTCGCCGACCTGGACAGCGCGGTGACGATGACCCGCTCAGTCGGCGGCGAACTGGTCGGACGAGCCAACCGGATGTGGGCGCCTCTGGTCGGCGAGGGTCGCGACGGTGAGTTGGAAAGGTTGCGTACGGCCTACGAGGGTATGCTCGCCCAGACAGCGGTCCCGACTGACGTCGTGATCCTGCCGCTCAACGCGGGGGGCGTTCCGGCGCTGCACGTGACCGCCGACGCCGCGGGAACACCGTCGGTGCTGCACCTTCATGGCGGCGGCTTCGCCATGGGGTCGGCCTACGGCTACCGCGCCCTGGCCGGTGCCTTGGCGTTGAACACGGGTTCCGGAGTGCTGGTACCCGATTACCGGCTGGCGCCCGAGCATCCGTTTCCGGCGGCACTGGAGGATGCCCGAAGCGCCTATCTGTGGTTGCTGGAGCAGGACATCCCGGCCGCCGAGATCATCGTCAGCGGGGACTCGTCTGGTGGCGGTCTGCTGATCTCGCTCCTGCTCTCGCTGCGTGACCAGGGATTGCCGCTGCCAGCCGGTGCGGTGTTGCTCTGTCCCGGACTCGACCTCGCCGCTTTCCTCGACGGGACCTCGGCGGTGGCGACGGACAAGGACTTCGAGACGTTGTCGCGGATCCTCGCCTGGTATGTGCTCGACCACCCGGTCGATGATCCGCTCATCAGTTCATTGGACGCCGAGTTGAGCGGGCTACCACCCTTCCTGATCCAGGCCGCGACAGGTGATCCATTCGCGCCAGAGGCCCGGCTGCTGGCACAGCGGGCAGCCGAATACGGAGTGGCGGTGGTGACGGAGCTGTATCCGGTGGACACGCACAATTTCCAGCTGTTCTGGTCATTCCTGCCAGAGGCGCAGGAGGCCCTGACGAAGATCGGGGAATTCGTCGCCCGGATCAGGGCGACGCCGGAACAGCTTCGGGACAGCGCGCGATCCTAGACACCTGACGCGGGTGGCATCCCGAGTTCGTGGTGAACGCGGTGGACCGTAAGGCCAGGGCGCGCTGTCGATCTGCCAACGGCGATCATGGTGTCCTATGAACGTATGCTGTGTATGTTCATAGCCTCATAGGGCAGAGGTTTGTCATGGCAGTTGCGTTCTCCGCCGCGGAGAGGGTGCGGATCACGAACTTCTTCTGGACACCGGTGAGCGACTGTTCGGTGCACAGGGTCTGAGCAAGACCTCACTGGGCGAGTTGGTTGCTCCCGCGGGCATCGCTGCCACCAGCTTCTATGCCTTCTTCCCGCGAAGGAAGCGCTCTACCTCGAGCTGATGGTTCGGCGGGCTGCCACCTACGGTGCTGATCTGACTCGGGCCCTCGCGCAGCGGCCGGCCCGGGCTGCATTGGTGGCCGCGACACGGCTCACGGTGAAAATCCTGGACACGGATCCGCTCTCTCGACGCCTGCTCAGCCATCCGGCGGAGCTGGATGCCGTCGCGCGGAGGGTCGGTGCCGAAGAGCTTCGCCGGATCGAGCCGCATCTGCAGCGGCCGCTGATCGACTTCGTGATCCGGGCTCAGGCCGCGGGCGAAGTCGTCGATGCGACGCCGACCGCGGTGATCGGTGCCCTGCGGACGGTCGGTCTGCTCGTGATGCACCGGGACCGGTTCGGCGCGCAGTATTCCGAAGTGCTCGATCTGACCATCGAAAGCCTGGCGACCGGTCTTTGCACGCCGCACGGAGCCGGGCCGACAACTGGGCAAGCCACCGAAAGAGGTGTGGAATGACAGCCAGAATGCCAGCTGTGTTGCGCGCGTTCGGCATGAATGACAACGCGTGGCGAAGCCATGCCAACCCGTGGAGCGTCTACACCCGCTTCGCGGCCATCCCACCGCTGGTGTTGGCCATCTGGAGCCGAGCCTGGATCGGTTGGTGGTGGCTGATCCCGGTGGCCGTCGTCGTGCTGTGGCTCTGGCTCAACGCCCGTGTCTTCCCGGCCGTCGATCACCCGACGGCGTGGGCATCGAAAGGCATTTACGGAGAGTGGGTCTGGGCCACCGAATTCGACCGCGTTCCAGCACACCATCGTCGCGCGCTCCGATTGATCGCGCTACCAGGCGTCGCCGGCATCGCCCTGCTCGTCTGGGGTTTGATCTTCCTCGATCTGTGGCCAACCCGCACTGGAGCTGCGTTGGTCGCCATAGCACAACTCTGGCGGATCGACCGTCTGGCATGGATGTACGACGAGTTGCCTACGACATCACATCCGCCGACTCACTGATGGCAGGGACTCGAACAGCTCGGCCCGGCGAGTTTGAACCCGACTTACTGGTTGGATAGCGTCGACCGAATAGTTGGGGAGGCAATGAGCGTGCGTAGCGTCGCCAAGGCCGTCTTGATCGTTCTGGGATCGCTGATTGCCGTCTACTTCATAGTCCGCGCGGTCCTCGAGATCTTCGTGGTGGACTTCGGCGATCCCAGTAGCTATCAGGACGCCTGGGGCGGACCGACACTGTTCGGAGTCCTGGCCGTGCACTGTGGCCCCGGCCTCATCTGTGCGGTGCTCGTCGTCCTCCTGGTAATCCGGCGGATCAGGCGATCGCAGGGGATGAACGCGACGACGATGGCGAGGCAGCAGTCGCCGTAGGCCCGCTCACGCGAAAAGTTGGGCGTGTCTTATCGCTGATCGCCGGCCAATGCGGCTGAGTCATCGCAGTCCGTGGCGGTCCGTCCAGGCAGAGATTGCGGCGGCAATCTCGTCGGGGCGGTCCTCGGTGGCATGGTGCCCGGCTTCGCCGCAGGAGCTGATCTCCAGTTCGGCGATGTGACTCGCGCACCATTCGGTCATCGCGTCGCCGATGAGGAGCGTGGGGGAGCCGGTGAAGGTCAGGAGCAGCTTGGGTGTCCCAGAGCTGGTGGCCAGCCAGGCGTCGTAGGCCTCGATACGAGCGACAAGTTCGGCGGGTTGCCACGGAGGGCGCCGGTGGCCCTGATCGGGGCAGGTCTGGGTGGGATCTTCGTCGTCGGGTGGACGGCCAACCAGCAGACATTGATCCAAACCCACCTGCCTGCCACCCATCTCGGTCGCATCTACGGCACCCTCGGAACGCTCGGTGCCGCCGCGATGATCATCGGATCTGTCGTAGCCGGTCCGCTCGCCGAGCTGGCCGGAGTCGCGCCGGCGCTCTACGCCGCCAGCGCCGCATGCCTGGTTGCGGGCGGCATCCCGGTGACCTGGTCCCTCAGGTTCAATAGGCCCTGGCCAGGGACGAACTCGCCGTCCAGTCGTTCAGCCCGGCGGACGCGAAGTCGTTCCACGCCCGGCTGCCCGAGGTGCCGATCGGCGTCCTCGACGCCGAGCGCCCCACCGACGCCGAACTGGTCGAGCTGAGCACCTGGGCCGACCAGTTCAACCCGAGCCACGAAGTCATCGACGCCGCCCTGGTCCACCGGGCGCACCAACTCGGTCTGATGATCAACGTCTGGACCGTGGACGACCCGACCCGGCTGCGAGCCATGATCGACCTCGGCGTCGACGGCATCATCACCGACTACCCCCAGTCCCTCACCGGCCGCGAGGGATCGGTGACGGTCGGGCAGCGGGCCCGATGATCATGCCGGTCGGTTCGACCGGGTAGTCGCGGCAAGATTGACCGGCTAGTTCACAGGGCAGTCGGCGCGATGATCTTGCCCACGACAGGCTCAGGGAGCGTAAACCCGATCGTCCCCATCGCAGCTCAGAAAGGGACGCCAGGACGTCCGGAGTGGTTGGTCCGAGGTCTGGCGCGGAGGCCAGGAGGTCGGCGAGAGGTTTCGTTCCCTGAGCCTGTCGAAGGGTGAGCCGGTGGGGTCGGGGGAAGGTGCCGTTGTCACGATTTCGCGTGCGCTGTTTCGATGCAAATTTTGGCGGTTTCGGGGCCGCGTGACTCGATATCGTGCCAGCGGGATCTCTGGGTTCGGAGCACCCGTCGAGTGGACCGGATGACCACTGATTTCTGCCTCAGGTTGGCCGAACAGTCCGCTCGGTGCACGCCGGCGGGTGCTCTTTGTGATCCCGGTTGGGGCTGCGGTCTCGCAGAGTTCGTCGGTGGATCCGGGCTCGGGAGCGTGATCCCGAACGCCCGCTCGCCACAGCGAGCAAGGCGAACCAGGATGTCCGGAGCCCTTCTTCCGGTGCCCGCCGTGAAGGAGGCAGACGGCGTGAGTGGACCCGAACATCCGGCAAGGGAACCGGCGGTCAGTCGGGCTTGCCGGGGCCGCGGGCGGCGTCGGCGAGGGTACGGGTAGCGAGGGAGACTCGGCCGGCGGCGGGGGCGTGGCCGTCCGGTTCGGTCAGGTAGAAGGTGTCGATGGCCTGGCCGGCCAGGGTGGCGATGTGGGCGGAGCGGATCGAGAAGCCGGCGGCGGTGAGGGCTCGGCCGTAGGCGTAGAGCAGGCCGCGGCGGTCGTTGGCCCGGATCTCGATCACGGCGGCCGAGTCGCTGGCCTCCGGGATGGCGGCCACCCAGGGTTCGGCGGACGACGGCTGCACCCGGTCCTCCCGGCGGCGGACCGCGTCCAGCACGCCCGGCTCGCCCCGGCCCAGCCGTTCCAGTTGCTTGATCAGGTACGCGGGAGCGGGCAGGTCGGCGGCGGTGGCCAGGTCTACCCGCCAGGTGTTCACGGCGATGTCGTCGATGGTGCTCAGCATCGCCGACCGGACCGCGATGCCGTGCGCCGCGAGCAGGCCGGCGGTGTCGCCGAACAGCCCCAGCCGATCCGGGCTGGCGATGATCAACTGCAGGCCGGCCGGGGTGGAGTCGACGACGATCCGGGCCCGACCGTCCAGGGCCACGGAGCGGGCCAGCCCGAGGTCGACCAGTCCGCCGGACCGGCCCGGCTGCGGCTCGCCGGCCAACTGTTCCTCGGCCCGCTGGGTCAGGGCGTTGATCAACTTCGCCCGCCACGGCGACCAGGCCGCCGGACCGGCCGCCCGGGCGTCGGCCTCGGTCAGCGCCCGGAGCAGCCGCAGCACCTCGCTCCGACCGTCCACCGCGTTGACCAACGAGTCCATCGTCGCCGGGTCGGCGTGGTCCCGGCGGGTGGCCAGCTCGGCCAGCGTGAGGTGCTCCCGGACCAGCAGTTCGATCAGGGCTGCGTCGGCCTCAGGAAAGCCCATCGCCAGCACGGCGTCCCGCGCGATCGGCGCCCCGATCCGCGGATGATCATGCTCCGCCCCGGGCAGCTTGCCGATGTCGTGGAACAGGCAGCCGAGCAGCAGCAGGTCCGGCCGTTCCACCGAGGTGAGGTGCCGGGAGGCCTCGGCGACCGCCTGCACCGAATGCCGGTCCACCGTGTGCCGGTGCACCGGATTGTGTTGCGGCCGGGCCCGGATCCCTTCCCAGCAGGGGATCCAGCGCTGGATGCAGCCGGCGAGATCGAGGGCCTCCCAGACCGCGAACAGGTTCTCGCCGGTCGCCAGCAGCTCCAGCAGCGCTTCGCGGGCCTCGACCGGCCAGGGCGCCGGCAAAGCCGGTGCATGATCACCGAGGTTCTCGGCGGTGACCGGTGACAGCACCAGACCGCGAGACGCCGCCAAGGCACCGGCCCGGAGGCCGAGCAGCGGCTCGGCGGGGGAGGTCGACCGGGCCAGGCCGACCTCGCCGAGATGGATGATCAGGCCGTGCGGAGCGGTGTCGTACTGCGGCCGGCGTTCCCGCCGACCGAACGGGAACCGGCGCCGGGTCGGCAGCACGCCCCGGGCGGTCCGCACGGTCAGGTCGACGGCGTGCCCGATCCGCCGCGCGGCCAAGCTGACCTCGCGCCGCAACTCGTCCTCGTCGTCGTAGCCCAACAGCTTGGCCACGTCCGGCACCTCGCCGGCGACCAGTCGGTCCAGCGCCCGGCCGGAGCCGACCTGAAGCGCGTCCCGGACGTCCAGCAGCCGCTGGTACGGCTCCCGGACCCCGGCATGCGGCTGGTCGGTCAGCCAGGTCGCCGCCAACGCCCGGATCATGATCATGTCCCGCAGCCCTCCCCGGCACTCCTTCAGGTCGGGCTCGAGCAGCGAGGCCGCGTCCCCGCTCCGCCCGTGTCGCTCGGCCAGCGATTCCAGCACTTCCGGCAGCCGCCGCCGGGCGTTCGTCCGCCAGCCGGCCAGCAGCCCGGACCTGGCCTGCTCGACCAGTCCCGCGTTGCCCGCGATCAACCGCAGGTCGAGCAGCCCGACGGCCGCGGTGAGCTCCTTGTGGGCCACATCGGCGCATTCGGCCGGCGTCCGGACCGAATGATCAAGCCGGAGTCCCGAATCCCAGAGTGGATACCAGAGCCGTTCCGCGAGCTTGTCGACCAGCAGCAGATCCTCGCCGTCATGCAGCAGGACCAGGTCGACGTCGGAGCACGGTCCGAGCTCGTGCCGGGCCAGGCTGCCGACCGCGGCCAGTGCCACGCCTTCCGGGCCGTCGCCGGTGGCCGTGTCGAACAGCTCGACCAGCGCCTGCTCGACCAACCGGGTGATGGAACGCCGACGATCCGGCCCCGCCGTGGTTTCCCAGGAGGACCGGATCGCGACGCCGAGGCGCTCGGAGGTCAGGTCACGCTTCAGAGCGCGTCCAGCCCGCGCTCGCCCGTCCGGACGCGGACCACGTCCTCGACCGGAACGGACCAGACCTTGCCGTCACCGATGCGGCCGGTCCGTGCGCTCTTGACCAAGACGTCGATGATGTCACCGGCATCCTCGTCGTCCACGAGCACCTCAAGTCTCACCTTGGGCACCAGGTCGACGGTGTATTCCGCCCCCCGATAGACCTCGGTGTGCCCCCGCTGGCGACCGAAGCCGCTCGCCTCACTGACCGTCATTCCTTCGATTCCGAAGGATTCGAGAGCGGCCTTCACTTCGTCCAGCATGTGGGGCTTGATGATCGCCGTGACCAGCTTCATGCCGACACCTCCTCTGTGGATGCCTTGCTGTCGACGCCGTTGGAATCTGCCGGCTCGGTTGCGGCCGGCTCGGCCGGGCGGGTGGTTCCGGCGGCCAGCGCACCCCGACGACCGCCGCCGAGGGTGCCGAGATCGTACGCGGTCTCAGCATGCTCGCTGTTGTCGACGCCGTCGAGTTCGTCCTCTTCCCTGACTCGGAAGCCGATCGTCTTCTGCAGGATCAGGCCGATCAGGTAGGTGAGCACGAAGCTGACCACCATCACTGCAACAGCGCCGACGACCTGGCGCCAGAGCTGGTCGAATCCGCCACCGTAGAAGAGGCCGTTGATCCCGGCCGGATTGGCCTCGGTGGGGGCACCGGCCGGGGCCTCGGTGGTGATGAAGAGGCCGATCGCGATGGTGCCGAACAGGCCGGCCACCAGGTGCACGCCGACCACGTCGAGCGAGTCGTCGTAGCCGAGCTTGTACTTCAGGCCGACCGCGAGGGCACACAGCGCGCCGGCGATCGCGCCGATGATGATCGCGCCGACCGGCGAGACCGAGGAGCAGGCCGGGGTGATCGCGACCAGGCCGGCGACGACGCCGGAGGCGGCGCCGAGCGAGGTGGGCTTGCCGTCCCGGATCCGTTCGGTGAGCAGCCAGCCGAGCGTTCCGGCAGCGGTCGCGACCAGGGTGTTGACCCAGACCACCGAAGCGGTGTTGTCCGCGGCGACCGCGGAGCCGGCGTTGAATCCGAACCAGCCGAACCACAGCAGGCCGGCGCCGATCATGACCAGGGTGAGGTTGTGCGGCCGCATCGGCTCCTTGCGGAAGCCGATCCGCTTGCCGAGCACCAGGGCCAGGGCGAGGCCGGCGGCGCCGGCATTGATGTGCACCGCGGTGCCACCGGCGAAGTCGATCGCGGCCAGGTTATTGGCGATCCAGCCGCCGACGACGGTGCCGTCGTCGTTGGTGAACGCGAACACCCAGTGCGCGATCGGGAAGTAGACCACGGTGACCCAGATGCCGATGAAGATCATCCAGGTGCCGAACCGGGCCCGGTCGGCGATCGCGCCCGAGATCAGGGCTGCGGTGATGATCGCGAAGACGGCTTGGAACCCGACGAACGCCATGGCCGGTAGCGAGGCATCCGGATCGTCGGCCATCAGGCCGTTCAGGCCGAGGAATTCGATCGGGTTGCCGAGCAGGCCCGCACCGACGTCGTTGCCGAACGCCATGGAGTAGCCGTACAGCACCCAGAGAACGGAGATCAGCGCCAGGGCGCCGAAGCTCATCATCATCATGTTGAGGACGCTCTTCGCGCGGACCATGCCGCCGTAGAAGAGGGCCAGGCCTGGTGTCATCAACAACACCAGGGCCGCGGAGGTGAGAATCCAGGCGGTATCGCCCGAATCCAGTTCGAGTGGAGTCATGGTGATTCCTTCGGTGACGAAGCTGGAAGTCATCACAGACTCTGCTCAGCGGATATTGCAGACGGCGCGCTGGGTTGTTACGCGGCAGTTTCAGATTCGACAGTCAGGTGACAAATCGGTTACGGGCGGGCTTCGGTGACCTCACAGGCCTCCCGCCGTCGGAGTCGACGCACCGAGGGCACCAGGAGGGCGGCCAGACAACTGGCGAGGATCACCACGCCGACGACCACCAGCCAGTTCTGGAAGCCGGTCTGGGTCGCCACCAGTCCGGTCAGGGCCAGCCCGACCGGCCGGGCGACGTAGGATCCGACCTGGTCGAACGCATACACCCGGGCCAGCTTGTCCTCGGCGACGTTCTGCTGGATCGACAGATCCCAGCCGACGCTGAAGATCTCCAGGCCGAAGCCGTGGGCGAACGCGCCGAGCAGCAAGATCGTCAAGCCCGCCGGCGTTCCGGCGACCAAGGCCATCGCCAACGGGAACGCGGCTGTCAGGCCGAGCAGCAGGACCCCGATCAGGAGCGGCCGGGCGGGCCGCCAGACCAGCGTGACCAGACCGCCGACCATGAAGCCGATCATCATCGCCGCCAGGCTCCAGCCCCAGGCCTCCCGGCCAAGCACGTCGCCGACCACGATCGGACCGAGCACCGCCTGGGCGCCGCCGAAGAACAGGTGATAGATCAACGCCTGGGCGATCAACAGCCAGAGCCAGGCGTGCCGGAACACCTCGGCCGCGCCGTCCTTCATCCCGCGCAGCAGGGTTTCCGGCTCGCCGCGGGTGATCACCGGAGTCGGGATCCGGAGGAAGCAGCCGGCCGCGATCAGCAGCACGACGGCATCGATGGCGATCGCCCAGCCGGAGCCGAACCAGACCACCAGCATCCCGGCCAGCCCGGTGCCGAAGATCATTCCGGCGTTCTGGCCGAGGCGGCGGGTCGCGATCGCGCCGGACAACTGCTCGGCGTCGACGGCCTGGCCGATCATGGCCCGCGAACTGGGCCCGGACAGGGCGGCGGCGCAGCCGTTGATCACGCCGAGTGCGCCGAGCAGCACGATCGACGCCTGGCCGGTGATCAAGGCCGCCGCGGCGACCGCCTGGATCAGCCCGCTGGCGCCGATCGCGCTCGCGACCAGTCGATTGCGCCGGATCCGATCGCCGAGCAGGCCGCCGAACAGCGAGGTGATCACGTCGGCTGCGGCATAGAGCCCGACCACGGCCCCCAGGTCGGTCGCGGTGCCGCCGAGATCAAGCACGGCAAAGGCCAGTGCGACCGGGGCGATGCCTTGGCCGAAGTGCTGCAACACCGTCCCGCCGAGCAGCCACCGGAAGGGCGTTGACCGCAGCGAGTCCAGCAGCCTCATGGTCACCCCGGCAAGATACTTCGCTAGCGAAATATCTGTCAACGAAGTATCGGCGACACACCGGTAGGCTGTGATCATGCCTGACGATCTCGCCGATCGGCACGTGAAGCGCTGGCGCAACCACTGGATCGACGTGCCGTTCGACGACGAGGTCGAGGCGGCAATCGTCCGGATCCAGTGGATCGCCGAACGGCTCACGGCCTACAAGGCCGAGGCCGCCGCCCGGGTCGGACTGGAGTTGGCCGAGTACGCCACCCTGCACACGCTGATGATCCGGGACACCCCCGGCCGGGCCTCGCCGACCCGGCTCGCCGAGGATCTCGGCATCTCGCCGGCCGGGATGACCGGGCGGCTGGCCAAGCTGGAGCGGGCCGGCTACGTCCAGCGGGTGCCGAGCGGCGCCGACCGGCGGCGACTGGACGTCGAGGTGACCCGGTCCGGCGCGGCGCTCTGGCGGCAGGCGATGGATCTCCGTGGCCGGCGCGAGGACGACATGACCGAGACGCTGAGCCGCAAGGAGCTGGCCACCCTGAACCGGATGCTGAAGCGGATGCTGGCCCGGCTGGACCGGGCGGCCGCCGACGACGGGGTCAGCGAAGACTGAGCAGCCGCAGGTACTCGTCCGGATCGTACGGGTTGTCGTCGGTCCGGGGCCGGTGCGGCCAGGGTCGGGCCATCGGCCGATGCCCGGCGGGTTGGGCGGCGACGGCGCCCCGGCCACCGGTCAGGGCGTCCAGTTGGAGTTCGAGCCCGGTCATCTGCCCGGTCGGCAGCATCGCTCGGATCGTGCCGCCCTCGGATGCGAACCGAGGTTGCTGCTCGGTCGCGCCGAGCGAGCCGAGCAGGTCCAGCACCGGGCCGCCCGCCGCTTCCGGCAGATCCACCTCGACCTGGCTGTACGGCTCGAGCACCCGGGTCCCGGCCAGGCCCAGCGCCTCGGCCAGCACCAGCGGCACCAGGTGCCGGAAGTCGCCGCCGGCGCTGCCGTGCGGGGCATAGTCGGTGGAAATGATCACGATCCGGCAGCCCAGCACTGGCCAACCGAGCCGACCCTGGCGCAGCGCTCGGGGCAGCGTCTCGGTGATCGCGGTGAAGAACGCTCGGGGCAGGATGCCGTGCTCGACGGCCCGGTCGATCCGGAGCGGTTCGTCCATCGGTGCCGGCTCGATCCGGAGCCCGACGCCGGCCGCGAATCCGTAGCGGCGCATCGGGCTGATCGCCTCGCCGACCCCGGTCACCTGCTCGATGTAGGCGGGCGTCGGCTCGGTGAAGATCGCCTCGATCCCGTATTCGCGGCGCAGCCGTTCGGCGATCACCTGGCGCTGGATCTCCCCGTACAGGCTGATGATCAGCCGCGCGTCGTGCTCGTCGACCTGGACGTCGATCAGCGGATCCTCCTCCGTCATCGCCTGCAGGGCGCGGCGCAACGGCCCGCGCTGGGCGGGATCCTTGGCGGCGGCGATGGTCTCGAGGCCGGGACGACGAAACCCGGTCACCGCCGCCGAGGGTCGCCAGCGTCCCAGTTGATCACCGATCCGGGGATCGCGGAGGCCGCTGATCCGAGCGATGTCGCCCGCCCCGGCGGCGCCGTGCCGGGTCGACCCGCCGCGGTCGTAGCGTTCGACGCCGGTGATCAACTGACGATCACGATCGATCCGGCCGTCCTCGGCCCGGCGCAACCGGTCGACCCGCATCCGGGGTCGCAGCTCCCCGGAACGGACCCGGACGTAGACCGTCCGGGCGCCGTCGGTCCGGGTGATCTTGAAGATCTCCGCCTGGGCCCCGGTGGTGCGCGGCTGACTTCCGCTGGGCTCGGCAGCCAGCAGCGGCAGTCCGGTGATCAACTCCTGGACACCGATCCCGGCCAATGCGGCGCCGAGGTAGACCGGATGGACGGCGCGCCGCCGGACCAGCGTGTGCAACCGACCACGGAGCCGATCCGGCGCCGGTGGCCACCGGCCGGACACGTAGTCGTCCAGCAGTTGATCATCGATCCCGGCCAGCTCCTCGGCCAGTCGCTCGGCCGCCGCGCCGACCGGCGCCTGGACCGACGCGGCCGGAGTGCCGAGGCCGGCCGGATCGGTCAGCGCCACGGCAGAGCCGGGCAGCAATCGGCCGAGCTCCGTCAACAACGCACGGTCCCGGGCGCCGACCCGGTCGATCTTGTTGACGAAGATCAGGAACGGTAGCCCGAGCCGCAGCAACACGGTGATCAGCACCCGGGTGTGGGCCTGAACGCCCTCGACGGCGGAGACGACCAGCACCACGCCGTCGAGGACGGCCAGCGCGCGTTCCACCTCGGCGACGAAGTCGGCGTGGCCGGGCGTGTCGACGAGGTTCACCTGAAGCTCACCGAGGGTCAGGGCGGCGACCGCGGTGTGGATCGTGATGCCGCGCTCGCGCTCCAGGGCGTCACTGTCGGTGACGGTGTCGCCGTGATCGACGCGACCGATCCTGGTCGACGCCCCGGCGGCGTAGAGCAGCCGCTCGGTGAGAGTGGTCTTACCGGCGTCGACGTGCGCGACGATGCCGAGATTGAGGATCTGAGCAGGATGGGGATCCAACGGACGCACCTAGGGAGGAGGGGATCGAGGAGGCGAGGTCGAACCCGTCGCAACGCATCCCGGTGCTCCTCTCCGTGCGTACCCGTCGTCGGTCTGTGCCGAATCCTAGGCCGCGCGATCCATCGGCGCACCTGCATTTCGCCGGGCCTCGCGCAATAGGTCGGGTCCCGATCTCACTCAAGCAAGATCTCCACGACCGGTCCACCCGTGGTCGCTCAACCAGGGTTCAATTCAATCCTCGATGGTGATCGTTTCGTCGGGGAACTCGGCGACTACGCGAAGCCTGCCGCCGAGTGCGGCGACGTAAGACTCGAGAGTGCCGACCTGGGTGCGGGACAGGTCGCCGTTTTCGAGCTTTGACACCGCGGCCGCAGACACGCCCATCGCTGCGGCCACGTCGGCCTGCCGGGGAACGTGGGCGCGGCGGATCTCGGCGAGCTTGTACGCGCGCTGGGTCTCCCGCATCCGCCGCTTGTTCCTGGCCACGTCGACCTCGTTGATCTCACCGGCGGCGGCGCGCTCGGCGCGTACTTCGGCCCAGGGTCGGGCCCGCTTCCTCTCGGCCATCACTCCTCCTCGTTCAACCATTCCTGGTACCGCTGTTCGGCGATCGGGATGTTCTCCCGATACCGTCGCTGCCACTGCCCAGCCTTGTCTTCGGCAACGAGCAGGATGGCCTGTCGCTTCGGATCAAACACGAACAGGATCCGGATGCTCGTACCGGCGGGCCGAAGCTCCTTAAGGTTGTGCCGAGTTGATCCCTTGATTCGGTCCACGGTCGACCGAGCTGTGGGCCATGCTCGGTGAGCAGGTCGATCGCGGCGGTTACGGCAGACGCGTCGTCCTCGTCGAGGTCGAAGTACAAATCGTCGACCTCGGCGAGAAGGGCCACTGCCCAGATCTCCACCCGCTTAACTTACAGGTTAAGTTCACCCGAGGCACATCTGCGGCACTCGCTCCAAGATCGTTCTGCGCCTAGTAGCGTGTCGCCGCTAAGGGCGGTGGTATTTGGTGGATAGTGGCATCGAGCAGTCTTCCCCCTGCTGAAAGGTGCTTTTGATGCCTCGTCCGAAGGTGTATGTGGTTCGGTTGTCGGTGACCGATCGCGAGAAGTTGATCAAGGTGGTGTCGACCGGTCGTCATCCGGCGCAGGTGGTGCGGCGGTCTCGGATCCTGCTCGAGCTGGATGCCAATCATGGCCCGGTCGATGATCGAGCGGTGATCGCTGAGCGGCTCCGGGTTGGGGTGAACACGGTGCGCGGGGTCGCGAAGCGGTTCGTTGAGACCGGCGGTGACGTCACGGTCACGGTGAGTCGGAAACCGCGGGAGTCGCCGCCGGTGCCGTCGATCATCACCGGTGAGGTGGAGGCCCGGCTGATCGCTTTGGCCTGCACGTCCCCGCCTAAGGGTTACGCTCGCTGGTCGTTGCGGCTGCTGGAGGACCGGGTCGCGGCGTTGACGGATCTGCCCGACCTGGATCACTCCACGATCGGGCGGGTGTTAAAAAAACGGAACTGCGTCCTCATCTGAAGAAGTGCTGGACGATCCCGCCGAGAGCCAACGCCGAGTTCGCTGCCCGGATGGAGGACATCCTCGCGGTCTATGCCCGACCCTACGATCCCGGCTGTCCGGTCGTTTGTATGGACGAAAAGCCCTACCAGCTCCTCGGCCACGTCCGCGAACCGGTCCCGGCCCTGCCGGGCAGGGACCGGTTGGAAGACAACGAATACGTTCGAGGCGGGACCTGCTCCATCTTCGTCTGGGTCGAGCCGCTCCGCGGCTGGCGACGAGTCGATGCACAGCCGCGGCGCACCAAGATCGACTGGGCCCACCAGGTCGAGCGCCTGCTGACCACCGACTACCCGGACGCGGACAAGATCATCTTGGTGATGGACAACCTCAACACCCATAGCATCGGCTCACTGTATGAGGCATTCGATCCCGAGCATGCGTTCGCACTGGCCCAGCGGCTGGAGATCCACCACACCCCGAAACACGGCTCCTGGCTCAACATCGCAGAGATCGAACTTTCATGCCTGACCCGGCAATGCCTCGACCGCCGAATCGGCGACCTCGACCTCCTCAACACCGAACTCGCCGCTTGGCAACACGCCACCAACCAAGATCAACGCCAGGTTGACTGGCAATTCACCACCACCGACGCCCGGATCAAGCTCCGCCACCTATACCCACAGAATTAGACGCGACACACTACTAGTGCCCTGCGCCCGAAGTTCGGCACCTAATTCGGCGCGCTGAAGCGGCGATCTGCTGCGTTGTCGTCAGTCGATGTAGGCCTAGCAGTCCGGCCTACAGCGACTTCTCAGAAGTCGAGAGCGTCGCGGGCGGGGGAGAGGTCGGTGCCGGCCCAGCGGGCCAGGTGGTTGTCCGCCGTGGTCAGCGAGCGCAGGGCGGCCCGGTCCAGGTAGAGGGTCCCGTTCAGGTGATCGGTCTCGTGCTGCACGATCCGTGCCTGCCAGCCGGTGAACTCCTGCTCCCGGGGCGCGAGTTGATCATCGAAATAGCTGAGCCGGACCCGGGTCGCTCGGGCCACCACGGCGCGGTAGCCGGGGACGGACAGGCAACCCTCGTAGTGTTCGACCCGCTCCTTGTCCAGCGGGGTGTAGGCCGGGTTGATGATCACCTGGTACGGCAGCGGCCGGCGGTCGATCGCCGTCGTCACCTCCTCCGGCAGGTCCGCGTCGTCCTCGATCACCGCGATCCGCAGCGCCAGCCCGATCTGCGGCGCGGCCAGGCCGACGCCGGGCGCGGCCAGCATGGACTCCCGCATCGCCGCCAGTAGTTCGGCCAGCAGGCCGGCGGGCAGTTGGCCGGTGTAGTCCCCGGCGGATCGGCGGAGCACCGGGTCGCCGGCCTGGATGATCGGCAGCGGCCGTGGCCCGGCCAGCAGTTCCGCGACCTGCGTGGTCAGCGCGTCGTCCATGATCATGATCGGTCCCCGGTCCCGGTCGAGCCGGGTCAGGGACGGACGGGGGTGACCCGGCCGGTCCCGCTCGGCGCCACCTTGGGTTCGCCGTGGGTCAGCTCCCAGGCGCCCCAGGCCGAGTCGGTCATCTCGGCCAGCGTGTGCCGCGCGGTCCAGCCGAGGGTGTCGCGGATCCGGGACACGTCGGCGACCACCTCGGGCGGGTCGCCCGGCCGGCGCGGCGTGATCTCCGGATCGATCACGTACCCGGAGGAGTTGCCGATCTCGGCCAGCACCTCGAGGACCGAGGAGCCGTGGCCGGTGCCGACGTTGAACAGGTCGTACGGCCGCTCGTCCCGCTCCAGGTAGTCGAGCGCGGCCAGATGGGCGTCGCCGAGATCGAGCACGTGCACGTAATCGCGGATCCCGGTGCCGTCCGGGGTCGGGTAGTCGTTGCCGAACACCTTGGGCTGCTCGCCGCTGGTCAGCGACCGGATCGCCAGCGGAATCAGGTTCAGCACGGTCGGGTCGCCGAGCTCCGGCCAGCCGGTGCCGGCGACGTTGAAGTAGCGCAGCCCGACGCCGCGCAGCCCCCACGCGGCACCCGCCGCCCGCATCATCCACTCGCAGATCAGCTTCGTCTCCCCGTACGGGCTGATCGGCTGCGGCGGGATGTCCTCGGTGACCAGCTGGCCGGCCGGCACGTCGGCCTTGCCGTAGGTAGCGGCCGAGGACGAGAACATCATCTTGTTCACGCCGGCGGCCTGCATCGCCTGCAGCAGATGCCCGAAACCGCCCACGTTCTGCTGGTAATACCAGACCGGCCGCTCGACCGACTCGCCGACCTGCTTCTTGGCGGCGATGTGGATCACGGCGTCGATCGCGTACTCGGCGAGCACGTTCTCCAGCTTCTCCACCGACTCGACCAGCGACAGGTCGAGGTGCACCAGGGCCGCGGTGCCGACGTTCTCCGCCACGCCCGTGCTCAGGTCGTCGACGACGACCACGGTGTCGTCCCGCTGCTGCAGCAGCCGCACCACTTGCGCACCGATGTATCCCGCCCCGCCCGTCACCAGAACCTTCATGCCTTGCACCCTATCCAGTCGTGATTTACTGTGTAGTTATATAAGTCGTAACTTAGAGAGAGAGGGTGCTCGATGAACCCCTTGGAACTGGCCAAGGCGCTGACCCGCGAGGTGCGGACCGGCGAACGAGACGGACAGCCGACCAAGATCGCGATCGCGCGGCGCAGCTACCCGGCCGAGCAGGCCGATGTCTGGGACGCGTTGACCAGCAGCGACCGGCTGCCGCGCTGGTTCCTGCCGGTCAGCGGTGACCTGAAGGTCGGCGGCCGCTATCAGTTTGAGGGCAATGCCGGCGGCGTGGTCGAGACCTGTCGGCAGCCGGAGTTGATCAAGTCGACCTGGGAGTTCGGCGATCAGGTGTCCTGGCTGGAGATCCGGCTGAGCCCGAACGGGACGCAGACCGACGTCGAGCTGATCCACGAGGCACACGTCGATCCGGAGTTCGCGAAGCAGTACGGTCCCGGCGCGGTCGGGGTCGGCTGGGACGGCGCCTTCCTCGGCCTCGGGTTGCATCTGGAGTCGGGAGCGGACCGGCCGGACGACCTCGTGGCCTGGACGACCTCGCCGGAGGGCCTGGAATTCCATCGGTACGCCTGTGACGACTGGGCCCGGGCCGACATCGAGGACGGTACCGATCCGGCCGAGGCCAAGGCTGCGGCGGAGGCAACCTTCGCCTTCTACACGGTGGTGCCCGAGGAGCAGGCATGAACCCGCTGCAGTTGATCGACGAGGTCGAGCGTCGGGTGATCTCGGCCCGACGAGACGATGAGCCGACCAAGCGGGTGATCCTGCGCCGCCGCTATCCGGCCGAGATCAGCGACGTCTGGGACGCGCTGACCAGTGCCGAGCGACTGCCACGCTGGTTCCTGCCGGTCAGCGGTGACCTGAAGATCGGCGGTCGCTACCAGTTCGAGGGCAACGCCGGCGGCACGATCGAGACCTGCCGGCCGTACGAACTGATCAAGGTCACCTGGGAGTACGACGGCGGGATGTCCTGGGTCGAGGTCCGACTCACTGCCGAGGCCGATCGGCAGACCACGATCGAACTGCTGCACGAGGCGCCGATCAATGATCATTGGCGAACCTACGGCCCGGGCGCCGCCGGGGTCGGCTGGGACATCAGCCTGATCGCGCTCACCGAACACCTGGCCACCGGTGAGACGATCGTCGAGGCGGAGTGGACCGCGACCGACGAGGCCCGGCAGGCGCTGCGCCTGGCCAGCGAGCAGTGGGCCGACGCGGCCATCGCCGACGGCGAGGATGCCCAGCAGGCCAGGGAAGCGGCCGAACGGACCGCCGCCGCCTACACCGCGGCACCGGAGCCCTCGACCTGATCATGGCGATCTTCGAGACCCTGGCCGACCCGGTCCGGCGGCACCTGCTCGAACTGCTGGCCCAGGGCGAGCGGACCTCCGGCGAGCTGGCCGCCGCCGCCCGGGACCGGTTCGGCATCTCCCAGCCGGCCACCTCGCAACACCTCAAGGTGCTCCGGGACACCGAGCTGGTGCTGGTCCGGATCGACGGCCCGCGCCGGATCTATGCGGTGAACACGCCGGCCCTGGACGAACTGCACGCCTGGCTCGCGCGGTTCCATGATCAGTTCGCGCAACCGCTGGACGCGCTGGGCACGGAACTCGCCCGTGGCAAGCGGCAGCGCCGCCGCTCCGCCGCGGCAACCGACCGCAGGCCAGGTGAATCCGCCAAGGGCGCCTGACCCCGACGGCTGTGCCGGGCCTTGGTGCACAATGTTAATGCCTATAACATTGTGGCATGAGAGTACGACGAACCCGGCAGGCGATCAGGGTCCTGCATCTTGCGATCGGCGTGGCCCTCGGGCTGCTGGTCTACCTTCCGGTGTCCTGGTCCGGCGGGCTGAAGACGGTCCTGATGGTCGCCGGGCTACCACTGGCGGTGCTGTCCGGCGTCTTGCTGTGGCAGCAGGGGCGCCTCCGGCGGCTGCTCGGCCGGCCGCGCTCCGGGCCGGTCGAACGGGAGCGGGTGCAGCGGTGACCGTGCCGGTGTTGATCTTGGCCCTGGTCGGATCGCTCGGCGTCGCGGTCGGCGGCCAGCTGGCGCTGCAGCTGATGTTCGCTCGGGTCCAGCACCCGGTGCCGCTCGTGGTGGCCAATCTCACCGGCGATCCGGACACCCTGCGCGGCTGGTATCGGGTGTTGACGGAGCAGGGCACGCTGGATCGGATGGTGATCACCGAGATCGTCGACTACCTGTGGCTGGCCGGGCTCGGCACCTGTCTGGTCCTGATCACCCTGCTGGTCGCCGAGTTGCTCCGGCACCGGAATCCACCGGCCCGGCTCAGCTTGCGCAAGATCGCGCCGTGGATGATCGCCGCGCCGGCGGTCGACGCGGTCGAGAACGCCCTCTCGCTGGTCATGCTCAGCGATCCGTTCGCGTTCCCCGACCCGCTTGCGTACGCGCACGCGACGGCTTCGGTGATCAAGACCGCGGCCGCGGTGACCTCCGCTACGGTGGTCCCGGCCTACGCCGTGTGGGCCGCCGTACGCGGCCGAACCGGGACCGAGCAGGAGCATGAGCGCTGATCGCACCAGGGGTTACCACCACGGGGCGCTGCGCCACGCGATGGTCGAGGCGGCACTGAAGCTGATCGACGAACACGGTGTCGACGGTTTCAGCCTGGCCCAGGCGGCCCGCGCGGCCGGGGTCAGCGTCGCGGCGCCGTACCGGCACTTCGAGAACAAGCGGGCCCTGCTGAACGAGGTCGCGGTGTTCGGCTTCGGCGAGCTCGGTGGACGGTTACGAGACATCGATGATCGACGGACCGGGGACGCCGTGGTCGACCTGACCGAGCTCGGACTCGGCTACCTCGAGTTCGCGATCGAGCGGCCCGCGCTGTTCACCGTGATGTTCGTCAACCGCGGCCGGGATGCGCAGTCGACCGCCGGCCTGGCCGCGCTGTCCGTCCTCGCCGAGGCGGTCGGCCGGCTGGCGGCGGCCGGTCGACTGGCGGTGCCGCCCGAGACCGCGGTGCCGGCGCTGTGGTGTCAGGTGCACGGGCTGGCGATGCTGCACCTCGGCGGGATGCGGACGATCACCCAGTCCGACGGGCGACTGCGCGGCTCGGTGCTCCGGCCGCTGCTCCTCGGCGGCATCCTGCGGCCGAACTAGGGTGGACCGGGGTCTGACCGGAATCCAGCAACGGTTGGGAAAATCGGCCTCGAATGGCCCGTTTCCCGCAACGGTTGCTGGATTCCGGTCAGACCGCTCTGATCACCCCGGCAGCTTGACCGCCGTCTGCTGCACGCCGCCGCGGGTGCTCTCCGCCCGGACGGTCAGCTCGCCGGTCGTGTCGTCGGGCAGCTTCAGCCGCAACCGGACGGTCTCGGCGCTCCGGCCGCCGAGATAGAACTCCGGCTCGGAGCCGATCAGCTCGGCGCCGTCCGGCAGTTCGACGTTGACGGTGTCCGGCCGGACGATCTTGACCTCCTTCGCCTGCTCCAGGGCGGTCGGGATCCGGCCCTCATTGCGTACGGTCATCCGCAGCTCGTGGGTCGCGCCGTCCGTGCCGCGGGTCTCGCGTAGTGTGGCCCGTTCGATGTTGATCTTCGGCAGCGACTCGGTCAGATAGAAGTTGGCCTTGAACTGACCGATCAGGAATTCCTCCAGCGCCTCGGCCGGCGGGTTCTGGCTGAAGAACTTCGGGTTCTTGCCGCCGATCTGCACGCTGCCGAGCTCGGGATGCTGATAGGTCTCCCAATCCAGGAAGCAGTCGTCGATGCCTCGTTCGGTGCACCAACGCTGGCCCTCCCAGTCGCCGTACTGATCATCGCCGTTGTAGTCCTCGACCAGACCGCCGGAGATCCACAGCTCGTCGCCGTACCAGACCGCGCCGTACTGGAAGTAGCCGAAGTCGGGGCCGTGACCGTACAACGGTTCCGGCTGCTGTTCCTCCGGGGTCGCGCCCTCGCGTTGCCGCGGCGGCTGGGTCGCGTAGTCGGAGTAGACGTTGCCGGCCCGGGTGTAGCCGGTGAGCCGCTGGCCGACCTTGTCGAAGTGTTCCAGCAGCCGCTGGTCCTTCGGATAGACGCACTCCTCGTCGTCGCAGGTCGACGGACCGCGCAGGACCATGTCGGCCGGCGTGTCCATGCTGTTCACCACGGCGATGTTGGGATTGCGGATCAGGAACCCATGGGTGGAACGGATCTCCGGCTCCGACAGCGGATATTCGCCGGCGCCGTTCTGGGTCCAGCCGCGGCCGGTCGCGTCCTCGCCCGGCATCGGGCGCCAGTTGTACGGGTAGTTGCGGTGCAGATCGAGACCGCCGATGCCATCGGTGCCGCCGGTGTGGCTCTCCGGGAAGAGCAGGTAGTCGCCCTGGCCCGCACCGACCTCGCGCATCGTCCTGCCGGACGGATCGCGCTCGTCGATCACATGATCACCCTGGCCGGCACCGACCCGCTGGCGCAGTTGGCTGACATAGCCGTCGCCGTTGAGATCGGTCGGGGCGTCCTCATCGAGCAGCCCGTCACCGTCGTTGTCGGTCGGCCGGATCGAGCTGCGGTTGGTCTGCGCCGTCTGCTTGTACAGCTCGCCGCCGTCCGGGTTCGCGCTCGGCCGGAGATAGATCGCCTTCTCATCCACCATCGCGGTGATCTTGGCATCCTTGCCGTAGCCGGTGATCAACTTCCAGGCGTGGTAGAGCACCGCCTCGGTCGCCGTGATCTCGCCCGAGTGCCGGCCGCCGTCGAAGTAGGCCGCCGGCTTGTCGGTGGCCGCACCGGTCGCCTTGTTGGTGATCGTCAGCTGCCAGATCGGCCGCTCGCCGAAGCTCTGTCCCACCGGGCGCAGCTCGACGAACTCGGGATGATCACGGGCCCAGGTCTTCAGCCACCAGGTGATCTCGGCCTCGGAGTGGTAGTGCTCGAAGTCCATCTCGCCCGGCTGCTTCGGCTGCAGCTGGGGATACCGCGCGGTGCCGAACTCGCTGCTGCCGTCCCGCTCACCCGGCACGGTGTAGGTGTCACCGGGCGCGTACACGTCCGGGAACGGCCCGGGATCCGTGTCGTCGGCGACGGCCCGCCCGGCCGAGCCGGTGACGGATCCCGACAGGGCGAACAGGCTGAGGGTCGTGATGGTCAGGGCAAGGCCGGCGATGCGGGCGCCGGCCCTCGATCGTCGTGCGGGCATGATGGCCTCTCGGTCTGGCCCCCGAGATCGTCAGCGCCGTGGTCGACACCAAGTGCCGTTGATCGACACTGGTCAGAAAGCTACGTGGCAAGGGAATCCGGGCACAAGGGTGATGACCGTCAGGAGGGACGCAGCACCCGGACGCCGAGAATCTCCAGGTCGAGGGCGGTGGCGACCGCGGTCACCGGATCGGCGAAGACGTCGTCGGCCGGGGTCCGCTCGCCGGGCAGCATGGTGATCTCGATCTCGGTCCGTCGGCCCCGGGCGATCGTCCGCCAGGTGGCGATCAGTCGTTGATCATGCAGCACGACGGGGGAGAACAGGCCGTTGGCCTTGCGCCAGATCACCGACAGTTGTTCTTCGGTGCAGAACCGGGTCCGTCGGTGCCCGTGGAAGCCGAGCAGCAGTCCGTCGAACTCGCCGAGCAGTCGATACTGCGGGTTGGGGTCGCCGCCGCGGGGCGGCTTGGCGACGTCGACCAGCGGCTCCCGTTCCGGTCCGCTGTGCCGGACCAGCCGGTCGCCGAGCGCGTCGATCGCACTGTCGATCTTGGTCAGCCCGATGCCGAAGAAGAAGGCGAGGTCGGTCCGGTGCACGGGACCGTACGCGGTGCAGTGCCGGACGATCGACTCCGCCAGCGCCTGGTCCGGATCCGGCCGGTCCTGATCACCGAGCACGGCCGCGGCGGTCCGGTGGAAGGTGTCGGTCCGCTTGTCCCAGGCGGCGTCCTTCGGTCGCCGGAGTAGCCCGCTGTGGCCCCAGATCACGTTCCGCCGACCCGTGTTGGACAGATCGGTGAAGCCCGGTTCGCGCTCGGCGAGCCACCGTTCCAGGTGGGCGCACAGCTCGTCCCGGGGACGCCAGGTGTCGGTGCAGAACGCCTCGATCTCCGCCTCCAGCTGATCCGGCCGGACGGTGGTCAGGCCGAGCAGGTTGCTGATCGCGTTCGCCCGGGTGTCCCGGGCCACGGCGTCCAGGATCGGGAACTGGGCGGCGACCGAGGTGTGCACGGTGCCGCGCAGATTGGTGGTCTTGACCAGTTGGTAGGACTCGAAGGCGGCACAGACGGCGTGATAGTCGGTGCCCGGGAGCCGGCTGGCGGCGGCCAGGAACGGGGCTCGCGGCACCTGGGACTGGATCGGCCCGAGCCGCAGGAACAATTCCCGGAGCTCCCGGCCGGGGGCCGCGTTCCGGCTGGGGAACTGGCGCCGCAGCGTCAGCTCCACCAGTTGATCATGACTCAGTCGCGCCATGGGTCCGAGCACGTTCGGGCAGGAACTCGTCGAGAGTACGGCAGTAGTCGGTGAAGCCCTCGTTGTGGATGCCGTGTCCGGCCGGAATGGTGGCGAAGCGGCCGTCCGGGATCAGCTCGGCCACCTCGGCCTGCTCCTGCTGCGGCAGCTGGCTGGCCGATCCGCCGGCCATGATCAACACCGGCGCGGTGATGTCGACCAGTCGGGCCCAGTTGGCCGGGTCCGGCTGTCGGAGCTCGGCCCGGATGTGGTTGATCAGGGCGAAGTCGTACGGGGTCGGCTCGGCCGGCGGCTCCAGCGGCGGCCGGTCCAGCGGCACCGGTGGCGGCGCCTCTTCGATCACCAGGGCCTCGATCCGATCTGGCCGGAGCTGGGCGGCGACCAGCGCGACCAGCCCGCCCATCGAGTGGCCGATCAGGGTGACCCGCGCCAGGTCCAGCGAGTCGGCCAGGCGCCAGACGTCCTCGGCCAGCAGCCGGAACGAGTACGCGTCCGCGCGATCACTGGCGCCGTGGCCGCGTTGATCGACCGCGAACAGGTGATAGCGATCGGCCAGGTGCTCGGCGACCCGATCCCAGGTGGTGTGGTCGCCGCCGATGCCGTGCAGCAGGATCGCCGGGGGAGCGTCGGGATCGCCGTGCTCGCGCACGTACAGCCGCAGGTCGCCCGCCGGCACCAGCCCGTCCGGTGTCCCCGGAGCCAGATTCATGGGGCCAACCCTAAACATCGGCGGCCCGCGGCTCGGATCCCGGTCGGGCGGTGACCGACTGCGGCCCGAGCTCGGCCAGTCCGCGATGGCCGCTGAGGCCGAGGGTCAGATCGAGATCCGCGGCCAGGTTGTCGATCACCTCGCGGACACCGTCGGCGCCCGCGATCGCCAGCCCGTCAGTGACGGCCGGGAGAAGACGTCCAGATAGGTCTGCACCGCGGTCCGGGGGACCGGTGATCGCAGGTTCGCCAGCAGTGGTCCGGGATGGGACCGGGCGATGTCGAACAGGGTGCGCAGCGCGGCCGGCGTGGGCCGCGGACTCGGCTCCTCCGGCGGTGCCGCCAGCCGCTCCTCGACCAGCCGGCGGAAGACGTCGTCGGAGGTGTACTGGGCGATCCCCTGGCCGCGGGCGAACGGGGGGAAGGCGAGGTCGAGGTCGCGCGGTCGCCAGCCGAGCATGGTGGTGTCCAGGGTGACCACGATCGCGTCGCAGCCGGCCCGCTCGGCCCGCGCCACGAAGCTGGCTGCCAGCTCCTGGGAGGCGGACCAGTAGAGCTGGAATCAGCGCGGTGCCTCGCCCATCGCGGCGGCACAATCCTCCATCGTTGACCGAGGCCTGGCTGGAGAACACCATCGGCACCTCGCTCGCCGCGGCGGCCCGGGCCACGGCCAGATCGGCGTCGGGGTGCACGATCTCCAGGGCGCCGACCGGGCCGAGCAGGAACGGCAGCCGCAGCCGGCGGCCGAAGAGCGTGACGCCGAGGTCCCGGTCGGACACGTCCCGGAGCATCCGCGGCACGATCCGGATCCGGTCGAAGGCCTCGGCGTTGGCTCGCATCGTGGTCTCGGCGCCGGCTCCGCCGAGGACGTACGCGGCGGCGGTCCGGCTCATCGATCGCCCGGCCCGGCGCTGCAGCCGGTCCGGTGCCACCGGAATCCTGGGGCGTCGGCCGAGGACGCCGCCGCGGTAGACGGCGGACAGCCGCTGCCGGCCGAGATCGGTCATCGCTCGAAGCGGGTACGGATGCCGACGAAATGATCTTTCATCGCCGCGGCGAACCGGGCCGAATCCCCGGACTGCAAGGCGGTCAGCAGATCCCGGTGCCAGCGGGCCGCGGCCTCCGGGGGATAGGAGTCACCGGGCAGCCGGGCGTTGACGTCGGCGAAGGTGCGCCAGAAGACACTCAGCAGGTCCATGATCAAGTCGTTGCCGAGCGGCTGGTAGAGCGCCCGGTGGAACTCCCAGTCCTCGTCGGCGAAGCTGGCGCCGCGGTCGGCCCGGGCCTCCATCCGCTCGACGATCTCGGTCAGTTCGTCCAACCCGCCGTCGCTGAAGTGGGCCACCACCTCGTCGGCCAACCCGATCTCCAGCGCCTGCCGAACAGCCAGCACGTCGCGCACCTCGCGCAGGTCGCCGGTCATCGACTGCGACATCCGGAACGCGAGCCCGTCCTCGAGCGACTTCAGGCCGACGGCACCGACATAGGTGCCGTAGCCGTGTCTGATCTCGATGATGCCGACCGCCTGCAGGGCCTTCATCGCCTCCCGGAGCGGATGCCGGCCGACGCCGAGCTGACTCATCAGCTCCTGTTCGGTCGGCAGCGGGTCGCCGGAGGCGAGGTTGTGATCGAGGATGTAGGCCTTGACCGCGTCCCGGATGAACTCCTGGTTCGTGGCGGCGGTACGCGGCCGCTGCGGTGCCGTGTCCACCATGATCAACCTCCTTCACCGTGCCGCTCGAAGGCGAGTCCCGCGACCAGTGCCCTGGCTAGGGCGTGTCTCTTGAACCCTGGTCGGCTGCGCGACGTCCAGGACGCGACCGGCTGCGTTGTCGTCGTCGTCCGTAGAACACCGCTACGACCTCCTCCTCCGCCTTGCCGGTCACGTCCTGGACGCCGCTCGCTATCGACCAGGATTCAAGAGACACGCCCTAAAGCAGTCCTGCCGCCTCCATCCTGCCCCGGATCACCGCGATCTCGGTGTCATTCAGGCCGATCGCCGGCTCGGCGAGGCGCGGACAGTCGATCACGCCCAGCAGCCACACCGCCGCCTTGAACGCGCCGAGCGCGGCCGAAGCGCCACCGATCCGGCCCCGGTCGCCGACCGTGACGATGTCGAACAACCGGATCAACCGGTCCTGTTCGGCCCGGGCGCCGGCCAGGTCTCCGGCGGCGATCAGGGAAAGGATCCGCACGTAGCCGGCCGGATCGACGTTGCCCAGGCCCGGCACCGTGCCGTCCACGCCGAGCTGCATCGCGGTGTCCACGGTCACCTCGGAGCCGGTCATGATCGAGAATCCGGTCAACCCGCGGTCGCGGCGTCCGGTGACCAGGCTGCGCAGGCTCAGCTCCGCTCCGCTGGAGTCCTTGACGCCGGCCAGCACGCCGTCGGCCGCCAGGTCCAAGATCAACTCATGGTCCAGTTTGAGCTTGACCCGGGACGGGATGTCGTAGCCGTAGACGGGAGTCTGGTCGGCCAGCTCGGCCAGCCGGCGGTAGTGCCGGTCGATCTCACTGCGGTGCGGCGGGATGTAGAACGGGGCGGTGATCACCACCCCGTCGACGCTGAACTTGATCGCCTGCCGGACCAGATCGGCGACCCGGTTGGTCGACGGCTCGATGGTCCCGGCCAGCAACGTCGCCGCGCCGGCGGTCTCGGACCGGGCCACGTCAAGCATCCGGGCCCGTTGATCATCGGAGAGCGACGTACCCTCGCCGCTGCTGCCGAGGATGAAGACCCCGTTCGCCCCGGCGCCGAGCACGAACTGGATCAGCCGGGCCAGCGACCGGGCGTCGATCTCGCCCTCGGCGGTCAGTGGTGACACCAGGGGTGGGATCACGCCGTGCAGCCCCGGCGGATTGTCGATCATGGTCATCCTCCGTTCCCGATCTCCGACAACGGTAGCCGGACCAGCCGGATCTGTTCGTACGGGCGCTTCTCGCCGGCCTCGTACAAAATGCCGAGCCGGTCCCCACCCCGCGCAGGATCGGCGGGCAGCAGGGCGAGGTCGGAGTAGGCGGCCGGACCGGCATCGATCAGCGGGCCGCGCCGCCATCCGGTGCCGCGGGCGTTGCCGAGATACAGGCCGAGGCGGACCCGGCGACCGGCCGAGCGCGGTGTGGACAGCACCAACCGGTCGTCCGGCAACCGGAGCAGCGCGGCCTGCACGTCCGGTGCCACGGTGGCGCGGACCGGGCGGTAGCTCGCGTCCAGCTCATCGCCGCCGTCGTCGGACCAGGCGTGCACCCGGCCGGAGATCCGGCTGCCGAAGTTGCGGGTGTTCAGATAGACCCGGCCGTCGGCCAACTCGACCGCGGCGGACTCGTTGGGATTGATCGCCAGCGGATCGGAGTCGTCGACGTGATCATCGACGAAGCCGATCCGCCAGGTCCGTCCGCCGTCGTCACTGAGGATGCAGTGGCCGGCGCTGAATCGCTGCCGTGGCTCGGGATCCTGCCCGGGCTCCGGCACCACCGTGTGGTTGGCCGGGATCAGCAGCCGGCCCGGATGAGTTCCCCGGGTGAGCGCGATGCCGTGGCAGGGGCCGGTGGCGTACCAGCCCCAGTTCTTCCGCTTCACCGCGTCGGTGATCTCGGCCGGTTCGGTCCAGCTGACGCCGAGGTCGGTGCTGCGCTGGACGAACACGCGGCGACTGGAGTACGGATCGTCGGCGTGGTGCAGTTTCTTCTCGGTCAGCTCGGCCGGGTTGCGCACCGACAACAGCACCACGTCACCGCTGGCCGGATCGATCACCGGTGCCGGGTTGCCGCAGGTGGCGTCGTCGGCGGTGTGCACCACGGTGACCGGACCCCAGCTGGACCCGCCGTCGACCGAGCGTCGCAGGACGATGTCGATCTTGCCGGAGTCGGAGCCCGACGCGACCCGCCCCTCGCAGAAGGCGAGCAGCGTCTGGCCGGCCCCGATCAGGGCTGGAATTCGGTACGTGTGGTAGCCGCTGCCGGCCGGATCGAAGATCACTTCCGGATTCAGGCTTGAAGACATAGGACGTACTATGTCATAGTCGTCGGATCCTGGCGAACGCAACTGGCAGGACCCAACGAGGGAGATGGGGAGAGCGATGGACGCCCACCTGCGTACGGAACTCACGCGACGACGACTGCTCGGCGGCGGTGCCGCCCTGGCCGGCGCGATCGGCGCCGGTGGCCTGGTCGGCTGTTCGCCGTCGTCCCCGGGCGACGAGGCGAAGGTCAACGCGGCTGTGAAGTTGCCGGGCTATCAGCGGTTCGCCGGCGCGAAGCCGGATCTGCCCGGCGACGAGACGATCCTGGACGGCTTTCTGAGCTACCCGGAGGCGCCGAAGCAGGTGATCACCGAGGCCCCGGGCGATGGCACGCCGATCACCTTCATGACCAACATCCCCGGTGCGATCCCGCCGCCGGCGGCCGACAACGCCTTCTGGACCGAGCTGAACAAGCGGCTCGGCTCGCCGCTGGATATCAGCATGGCCTCCAACGACGAATATGCGGACAAGTTCGCCACCCGGGTGGCCGGCAATGATCTTCCCGATCTGATCAACATCCCGCCCGGGACGGCGCAGATCCCGGGGCTGCTCAAGGCCAAGGCGCGGGACCTGACCGAGTTCCTGTCCGGCGACGCGGTGCAGGCATACCCTTTCCTGGCCAATCTGCC
This sequence comes from uncultured Actinomycetota bacterium, assembly GCA_963746025.1. GTDB lineage: Bacteria > Actinomycetota > Actinomycetes > Propionibacteriales > Propionibacteriaceae > Microlunatus. Next base: position 457,126 of record CAVUZU010000001.1, on the reverse strand, counting down.
GGAGGTGTACTGGAAGGGCTGCGTCTTCAACGGCGGCATCTACGGCGTCCCGGTGCCGCGCGGCATGGCCCGGACGATGCTGCCGCTCTATCGCGAGGATCTCCTGGCCGCCAAGGGGATCGAGAATCCGGCGCCGAAGAACTTCCAGGAGTTCTTCGACCTCTGCGTGGAGATGACCGACCAGCGGTCGAACCGCTGGGCCTGGGCGTCGGCGCCGACCAACTACGTCAAGCAAATGCTCGAGATCCCCTATCTGTGGTCTGAGGTGGGCGGCGCGTTCACCAGCTCCAACGAGCATCCCCGGGTGCCTGACGCGTTGGAAGCGGTACGAAAGCTGGTCGACGCCGGCGTCGTCAACCCGGACGCGTTCACCTCCGGCGCGAGCGCCCGGAAGCAGTGGTTCAACGGCGGCATTGTCAGCTTTGAACTCGACAGCTTCGTTGCCTGGAACGGGTTCTACGCTTCGAACACGGGCAACGACGAGTTCTCCGTCAATATGCTCGATGTGCCCGGCTTCGAGTCCGGTGAGGGCACTCCCTGGCTCGGGGCAGCGCTGAACAACATCACTGCGATCAACGCGGAGTCCTCCCATTCGGTGGAGACCCTGCTGAAAGTGGCGAACTGGATGGCGGCCCCGTTCGGCACCGCCGAGTATCTGTTCCGCAAGTTCGGCGTCGAGGGCCGGCACTACGCGATGGACGGCGCCGACCCGGTCCCGAACGAGGTCGGCGTCCTGGAGACTGGAATCGGACTGCAGTACATCAGCGATGCGCCGATGGCGCTTTACCTCGCGGGACAACCCGAGGTGCCGAAGAAGCAGCAGAAGATCCAGCAGGCGATCGCGCCGCGGCTGGTCGCCAACGCCTCCTACGGCCTGTATTCCGACACCCTGTCGAAGAAGGGCGCGATCATCGACGGCCCACTGAACGACCTGTCCACCCAGATCATTCTCGGCAAGCAGCCGGTGTCGGCCTGGGACCAGGGCGTCAAGGACTGGTTGGCCGCGGGCGGAGAGGACATCCGCTCCGAGTTGCAACAGGGCTTCGCCGACGTCAGCGGTGGCTGAACGCCGATGTCAACGGAGGTGGAGACCCGGGTCCCGATCACCGCGCCGCGACCGGAACGGCACCGGCCGCCGCTGATCCGGCGGATCTTCGACGACCGGGTGCTGCTGGCCTTCGCCCTGCCCGGCACGCTGTTGATCTTGCTGTTCCACTACGTGCCGCTGCTCGGCAACGTGATCGCGGTCAAGGACTACCAGCCGTTCCTCGGGATCCTGGCCAGCGACTGGTCCGGGCTGGCCAACTTCGAGGTGATCTTCAACGGTGATCGCCAGTTCCTGCAGGCGCTGGGCAATACATTGATCTTGACCACGCTGCAGTCGGTGTTCGTCTTCCCGGCGCCGATCCTGCTGGCGTTGCTGATGAACTCGCTGTTCTCGGAGCGGATCAAGAAGATCGTGCAGAGCGTCCTCTACCTGCCGCACTTCCTGTCCTGGGTGATCGTGGTCTCGCTGTTCCAGCAACTGCTCGGCGGCAGCGGCATGCTGAACAACTTCCTCCGGTCGCACGATCTCGGCACCGTGAGCATCATCGGCAACGCCAACGTGTTCCATGCGCTGCTGACGTCGCAGATCATCTGGAAGGACACCGGCTGGGCGACGATCCTGTTCCTGGCCGCGCTGTCCCAGATCGAACCGGAACTGTACGAGGCGGCCAGCGTCGACGGCGCCGGCCGGCTGCGCCAGTTGTGGCACATCACCCTGCCCGGCCTGAGCGGGATCATCATCCTGCTGTTCATCCTCCGGCTCGGCGATTCGCTCAGCGTCGGCTTCGAGCAGATCCTGCTGCAGCAGCAGGCGGTGGGCCGCGGGGTGAGCGAGGTGCTGGACACCTACGTCTACAACAACGGCGTGCTCGGTGGCGACTGGGGCGTGTCGGCCGCGGTCGGTCTGGTCAAGGGCGTGGTCGGCGTGATCTTGGTGCTGGCCGCCAACCGGTTGGCCCACGTCTTCGGACAGGCAGGGGTGTATCAGCGATGACCCGGCCGATCGTGCACGGCACGCCGATCGCCTCCTGGCCGATCCGGATCCTCAAGGGCGTCGTGCTGACCGTGTTCTGCGCGGTGGTGATCATCCCGTTCCTGGGCGTGATCTCGACCAGCCTGGCGCCGGCCGAACAGATCGCCCGGGCCGGTGGCCTGGTGCTGCTGCCGGAGTCGATCAATACCGAGGCCTACCGGTCGATCTTCGCCGGGGGAGTGGTCACCCGGGCGATCGGGGTGAGCCTGTTCGTCACCCTGATCGGCACCGCGCTCAGCCTGATCGGTTCCAGCCTGCTCGGCTACGCGCTGTCCCGGCCGGCCTTCGTGGCCCGCCGGCCGTTCCTGCTGATCGTGCTGTTCAGCATGCTGTTCTCGCCCGGCATCATCCCGACCTACCTGCTGGTCCGCGGCGTCGGCCTGATCGACAGCATCTGGGCGCTGATCGTGCCGACCATGATCAGCGCGTTCAACGTCGTGGTGCTGCGGGCCTTCTTCGGCGCGCTGCCCCGGGAACTGATCGAGAGTGCCCGGGTGGACGGAGCGGGGGAGTTGCGGATCTTCACCTCGATCGTGCTGCCGCTGTCCAAGGCGGTGCTCGCGGTGATCGGCCTGTTCTACGCGGTCGGCTACTGGAACGCGTTCTTCAACGCCCTGCTCTACATCAACGACAGCACGCTGTGGCCGCTGCAGTTGGTGTTGCGCACCTACGTGATCAACGACACCCAACTCGGGATGGCCGAGCTGGGTGTGGAGCACCTGCCGCCGCAGGCCGCGATCCAGATGGCGATCCTGGTGATCTCCATTGTGCCGATCCTGATCATCTACCCGTTCCTGCAGCGCCACTTCGCCAAGGGCGTGCTGACCGGCGCAGTCAAGGGCTGATCAGCCGGCGCCCGGCTCAGTCCTGGCGGCCCTCCCGGGCGCGGAGGCCGTAGCTGCCGCTGGTCAGGGTCCGGACCGACCGTCGGATGATCAACTGGAGGACCTCCAGGTCGACGTCGTCGAGGTTCTTGAGGTAGAGGCAGCCGACCCCGGCGGTGTGCGGTCCGAGCCGGTTCAGGTCACGCTCGTGCGAGCCGGTGCCATCGGGCAGGTAGACAGTGCTGCCCTGCTTCCTCGGCGCGAAGGCCGCGGCCGGGCCGGCTCCCGTTCGGCCGCGTTCGTACTCGCAGTGGTATTCGCCGAACCCCACGATCGTTCCCCACAACCTCGGCTCGGCACCCGTGATCTTCCGCATCAGCTCGACCAGCCGAAGCGCGTCGCGGGCGCGCTTCGCCGGTGTGACCTGATCAAGGAAGGCGCTCAGCTCCGCGTTCATGCTTCATTCTCGCTCCGAACTCGCGGACGCGGGACCGGTCGAGGATCCCGATTCGCGGGCTCGGATGTGGATACCATGCGCCGCATGTCTCAGGCACCTCCGCAATGGTCGCCGGACGGGCGATGGTGGTGGGACGGGCAGCGGTGGCTGCCGGCCCAGCCGCCGCCGACGAATCCCGGACCGCCGATCATTCCCGGTCCGTCGAGTGGTCCGGTCCGGCGACGACGCTCAGCTGGGCCGTGGATCGTCGGCGGGGTGGTTGCGGCAGTGGTCCTGCTCGGGCTCGTCGCGACCGGACTGATCTGGATCCGGAACCTGCCCTCGGCCGGCGAGAGCGGCACCCCATCGCCGACTGCCTCCGCCGACCGGTCGCCGTCGCCGTCCCCCACGCCGACCGGGCCCGGACCGGTGCGGTGCCGGCCGAACAGCCGGGAGGCGTGCTTCGCGAAGATCAGCGTGGCCAAGCTGGTGGCCGCGCTGCGATCGAAGGGATTCAGCTGCGAGAAGTCCGGCAAGTACGGCACCCGCTGCGCGAAACGGATCAACGGCACTGATCAGCATGCCTACTCGATGCGGCACACCGTCGACAACGCCGACCAGCTGAACAGCTTCCTGGCCCTCGGCTCGGCCGCGGCCATCGGCTCCGATCCGCCCGATCGGACCGGGCAGGCGAACCGGCGCACGGTCGAGGCGGTGAAGTTCGGATTGGAACAGGTGCTGCCCGCCGCCGAGCCGACTCGGCGAGCGATCGCCGGATGGGTGCAGCAGACCCAGGGTCGGTGCGCCGACACCTTCGATGTGCACAAGGTGATCGACGGCTTCCAACTGCGCTGCAGCAACCCCGAGGCGATTGCCATCGCCGGACCCGACCGAACGGTCACCACTTGGAGCGGCAGCGTCAGCATCGGCGCCGGCTGGATCCGCTGATCACCGGAGGTCGATCGGACTGCGTCGGTCAGCTCGCTGGGCGGCCGGCGCGGTGCAGTTCCTCGAGTTCGAGGTTGGACAGCGCGCGCCGGTGGATCCGGACGTCGTCGATCCGCCCGGCGAAGAAGTCACCGGGCACGCCGCCGCTGCTGGTGCAGCCGAGCCGCAGCGGTTCGACGCTGTCGATGGCTCCGAACCCGGTGATCACGTTGGCCGCCGGTCCACTGCCGCCGGGCTGCCAGCCGTAGTTCGATCCGTCCAGGAAGCCGGTCACCGAGCGGCGCGGCCGGTCGAGCACCAGGGCGAGCTGGTGCCAGTCGTCGTCGAGGACGCCGGCCGCCTGCTGCTGGGATGCGCGCTGCACGGTCCCGCCGCCGGCGTTGACCCGGACCACCGGCCGACCGTCCGGCGCCAGCACCATCGACCAGCCGGCGTGGCCGGAGAGCAGGTTGCCCTTGGTGATCAAGCCCTGCGGCGTGCCTGGCGGCGCGCTGCCGGCTCGCCGGAACCACAGCGTCACGGTCAGGCTGCCGGTCCCCGGGTCGAGCACGTCGCCGAAGTCCACGTACGCTCCGGAGCCGTCGAACGCCATCGCCGGCCGGCCGCCGTCGACCACCCACTGGGCTCCGCTGACCCGGCCGTCGTAGCGCTGACTGCCGGTGCTCGCGACAAGCTCACCGGCGCCTTCGTCCAGCGTCCAGCGGGCGACCGGTGGCCTCCGATCGGTGTCGAACAGCCAGTCGAGGGAAAACCGGGCGAACACCACCTCGGGTGACTGGAAGATGCTCCGGCCGGCGTACTTTCCCTTGCAGAACAGGCATCCGGCGAGCTCGGGGCCGAGCTGCACCAGATCGGAATTGTTCGAGGCGCCGGAGACGAACCGCGGTCCGCGGCGCCAGTCCCGGCCCTGACTCTGGCTGTAGTAGGCGGTCAGGTTGCCGCGATGTTCGGTGAACCCCGACGGCACGTCGGAGGAGCTGATGATCAGCACGCCGGGTCGCGGCTGATCGATGTTGATCATGCCGTGATCGACCCCGTTGAACCACTCCGGGACGTCTCGTTCCAGCTCCGCGCCGGACCAGGTCAGGCCGTCGTCGGTGCTGGTCGACCGGATCTTGAAGTGACCTCCGGTCAGGCCCGGATCGCTGTCCCCGTTCCGGCCGCGGCCGACGGCCAGGATGGTGCCGGGCACCGGCTCGGCGATCCGCAGCTCGGCGAACCCCGCGTACGGCGGCCGCGGCGGGATCTCCTCGCTGATCCGCCAGGACGCGCCGCCGTCGTCGCTGTACAGGAACGAGGAGGTGAAGTCCGGCCGATAATCCTTGTACTGATGGGATACCGGGACCAGTAGCCGGCCGCTGCTGGTCCGCAGACCGTGCCCGGCCGTGGACACATGCCGGTGGCCGGGCTTGCCGGCGAACAGCTCGGCCGGCACCTCCTTGATCTTGCTCCAGGTCACCCCGTTGTCGGCGCTGGTCAGGTAGACCATCCGGTTCGCGTCGAACTGGTGCTCCTCGGTGTAGTCCGGTTCGCCGATCTTGCGGTCGCAGAAGGCCAAGATGGTGCCGGTCCCGGAGTCGAACAGCAGGCACGCGTTGAAGTAGCACACCGGTCGCTCGGCGCCGTCGTAGTTGATCATCGAATGCCGGGTCAGCACACTCAACTCGTCGTCCCAGGTCAGCCCGCCGTCGGTGCTGCGCCGGTAGACCAGATCGACCGTCCGGGTCTGGTCGGAGGTGGCGATCCGGCCCTCCGCGTACGCGATCAACACGTCGTCGCGGGCCTTGATCATTCCGACCTGGTGATACACGTTGTACGGCAGCGTCCGGTCGGTGTTGGTGAAGACGGTGCTCTCGGCGTACGGCGCGGCCTCGGCGAGCAGCACACCCTCGTCGGCCGCGGCGGAAGTCAGCCCGCTCGAGGTGACGGCGGCGGCGCCGATGGCCGTACCGGCCGCGAGGAAGGCTCGCCGATTCAGGGGGATTGGTGCGTCGGTCTGCGGCATCAGGACCTCCCCGGCACATCGGACGTCCTATGAGCGTAACGGTCAGTTCACCTCAGGTTCAATGACCTGACACCTTGTGGAACAGTCCGGTCCGAGTCGTGGAGTCGTTCGCCGCACAGCCGGTCAGGCCTGCCAGCCGCAGACGCCGTCCCAGGCATGCTCCAACCGGCGCACGACCGGGCCGCCACTCCCGGTCAGGATCGTGACCTGACCACCGAACAGGTCCACCGCTTGGGCCAGACTCGCCGAGCGGCGCTCGTGCCAGTGGGGGTCGGCCAGGTGCTGGGCTCGATGAGCCACCAGAACCATCAACCATCGGCCGCCTTCCCGGCCCAGCGACTCACCGATCTGTCGCACCTTCGGTGGCAGGTCCGCCTCGGTGTCGTACCGCAGGACCGATGCCAGATAGTCGGCTTGTGCCTCATGCCCGGGCAGCAGTGGGCTTCGGGCCAGCGCCAGCGCGGTGTCCTCACGTCTGCGGCCGGCGTTGCGGTCGCCGATGGTGCTGTCGCCCGGCACCAGTTCGGCCAGGAAGTCGTGCAGTGCCGCACTCGGTCGGACGTTGGATCCGGCGGTCCGCTCCGGGCTGGTCGGCCGAGGACGCGGGGCGGGTCGGTCTTGGTGCGCAGACCTCGCTGCTGCATGGAAACCCTCCAGGTACGTCGACCTGAGTTTGTGCTCGTACCGCTCGGTCCAGCGCTGCCGCACGGTCAGGATCACGATCGGAATCAGCACCGCGATCAGCACCAGGATCACGATGTAGCTGCCCTGCGCCATCTGTGCCCCCTGGTCGCCCGCGAACCGTTCCGCAAGCCTTTCCGGAATCTGCGGCGACCGCAACCCTTCGGCTCGCGTGCTCTTTGTGCCATGACGATGTCATACTAGCGTCATTGTGACGTCACGAGGGAGAGGGTCAACAACATGACGGAGTCCAAGGAGCTGCAGGGGACCGTGCTGGTCGTTCGTGGCGACGAGACGGTGCACGAAGCGAGCGGCGGATTCGCCGCGGCGGATGGCACGCCGTGTGCGCCGGACCTCCGGTTCCAGCTCGCTTCGGTCAGCAAGCAGTTCACCGCGGCGGCGACGCTGCTGGAGGTGGAAGCCGGCCGGGTGCGGCTGGACGACCCGGTGGGCGCGTTCATCCCCGGCTGCCCGTCGTCCTGGGACGACATCACGGTGCACCACCTGCTCACCCACACCGCGGGCCTCAACCACTGGCCCGACCACCGGGCCGAGCTCGACCTGTGTGCCTGGATCGAGCCGGCGGCGGCGATCAGGGAGTTCCAGCGGCTGCCGCTACGGTTCGCGCCGGGCACGAACTGGTACTACAGCTCGCCGGGGTACGTGCTGTTGGCGCACATCGTCGAGGCGACCGCCGGCTCGCCGTACCGGACGTACCTGGAGCAGGCGATCTTCACGCCGGTCGGGCTGGCCGACACCTTCGCCGGGATGCCCGCTGCGGATGCCGTCCGGTTGGCCGAGCCCTACAGCGACGGAGCCGCGACGCCGTCGTTCGAGCTCGACTCGATCGGTATGGGCGCCGGCGACGTGTGGTCCACGACACATGACCTGGTGCGCTGGGACCGGACCCTGGCCGCTGGTGAGTTCCTCAGCGCGAGGTCCAGGGAGCTGACGTTCGCGCCGCACGCCCGCACCGTCGACCGGCTGGCCGATCACTACGGCTACGGCTGGCAACTGGGCACGATCAACGGCCACCGGGTGCGCTTCCACCAGGGCGGGAACGCCGGCTTCTGCACCTTCAACGCCTGGTTCCCCGACCTCGACGCGTGCATCGTCGTCCTCTCCAACGACGACACCACCGACTCCCAGGAACTCACGATCAAGCTGGCCAAGTCCCACCTCTGACCGGGCAACGCGCCACTAACATGGCTGGGTGACCGACACATACGGCGAATCGCTGACCGGGCAACGCCGGGCGGCCGTCGTGATCAACGCGACCAAGATCGACGACAAGCTGGAGCGGTTGCTGCTGGACCGGTTCGCCGAGGCCGGCTGGGCCGAGCCGTTGTGGCTGGAGACGACGCCGGAGGATCCGGGTCGGGAGATGACGGCGAAGGCGGTGGCCGCCGGCGTCGACCTGGTGCTGGCCGCGGGCGGTGACGGGACGATCCGAATCGTCATCGCGGGACTGGTCGGCACCGACATCCCGTGTGCGCTGCTGCCGGCCGGCACGGTCAATCTGCTGGCCCGCAACATCGACCTGCCGCTGCGACTGGACGGGGCGATCGACGTCGCCCTCGGTGATCATGACCGGACCATCGATCTGATCAAGCTCACCGCCGACGACCGGGAGCCGGCCTACTTCGCGGTGATGGCCGGCATCGGGTTGGACGCCGAGATCATGGAGCAGACGAATGTCGACCTGAAGAAGGTGATCGGGCCCGGCGCCTATGCCATCGCCGCCCGCAAGGTGTTGAAGAACGATCCGGTCCGGATGACGATCACGGTCGATGATCACAAGCCGGTGCGGCGCCGCTCGGTGCTCTGCGTGATCGGGAACGTCGGCGAGGTGCCGGGGCTGATCAGCCTGATCCCGGAGGCGAAGCTCGACGACGGCCGGCTGGATCTGTTGGTCGCGTCGCCGCGGCGGCTCTGGGACTGGGTCCGGGCCACGATCCGGATCCTGCTCCGGCGGCACCACGAGGACGTCCATCTTGATCACTGGGTCGGCCGGCGGGTCGTGATCGAGGTGCAGACCGAGCAGGCGTACCAACTGGACGGGGACACGGAGGGTCGGGCGAAGTCGCTGGTCGCCGAGGTGGTGCCGAATGCGGTCACCGTGAAGGCCCCGGCCGCCGGGTGAGGTCGGGCACCCCGTCGGGTGCGCTACCATGGCCGCATCATGCGTGCCCGGGTGCTCCTTACCTAGCCGCGCCGGACCCAGAAGTCCCGCGCGGCCGACCCCTCCTGCCCGAGGGGTTTTTTCATGCCCGGGCCACAGCACAAAGGGAGAAGTACGGTGAGTGAGCACGAGCCGACCGAGGAAGCCGGCGCCGCAGGGGTGCGCTACGACGCGCACGCCGCCCAGGAACGCTGGGCCGCCTTCTGGGAGTCCGACCGCACCTTCGCGCCGCTGGACGACGACTCCAAGGAACGCCGCTACGTGCTGGACATGTTCCCGTACCCGTCCGGCGATCTGCACATGGGGCACGCGGAGGCGTTCGCGATGGGCGACGTCTGGGCGCGCTACCTGAAGCTGCGCGGCTATGACGTGATGCATCCGATCGGCTGGGACTCCTTCGGGCTGCCCGCCGAGAACGCGGCGATCAAGCGCAACGCCCACCCGTCGGAGTGGACCTACGCCAACATCGAGACCCAGGCCAACTCGTTCAAGCGGTACGGGCTGAGCCTGGACTGGTCCCGGCGGCTGCACACCTCGGACCCCGAGTACTACCACTGGACCCAGTGGCTGTTCCTGCGGTTCCGCGAGCGCGGCCTGGCCTACCGCAAGGCGAGCTGGGTCAACTGGTGCCCGCAGGACCAGACGGTGCTGGCCAACGAGCAGGTGATCAACGGCGAGTGCGAGCGGTGCGGCTCGCCGGTGACCAAGCGCGAACTGACCCAGTGGTTCTTCAAGGTCACCGAATACGCCGACCGGCTGCTGGACGACATGAAGCAGTTGGAGGAGGGTTGGCCGGAGCGCGTGCTGACCATGCAGCGCAACTGGATCGGCCGGTCCGAGGGTGCCTACATCGACTTCGCGCTGCCGGGGCACGACGATCCGATCACCGTCTTCACCACCCGCCCCGACACCCTGTACGGCGCGAGCTTCCTGGTGATCGCGCCGGACGGTGTGCTGGCGCCGAAGATCGTCACCGATGATCATCGGGCCGAATTCGAGGCCTATCTGGAGCAGACCAAGTCCGAGACCGAGATCGAGCGGCAGTCCACCGACCGGGAGAAGACCGGCGTCTATCTGGGCGTGGACGCGATCAACCCGGCCAGCGGTGAGAAGATTCCGGTCTACGTCGCCGACTACGTGCTGGCCGACTACGGCACCGGTGCGGTGATGGGCTCCGCCGCCCATGATCAGCGCGACCTGGACTTCGCCCGGAAGTACGGGCTGCCCATCCTGGTCGTGATCGACTCCGGCCAGGACGATCCGAACGAGTCCGGGATCGCCACCAAGGCCGACGGCCCGTACGTCAACTCACCTTTGCTGGAAGGCATCTCCGACACCGCGACCGGCGTCTCGACGATGATCTCGGTGCTGGAGGACCAGGGTGCCGGCCGGGGCGCGACGACGTATCGGCTGCGGGACTGGCTGCTGAGCCGGCAGCGGTTCTGGGGCGCGCCGATCCCGATCATCCACTGCGCGAAGTGCGGGGAGGTGCCCGTGCCCGATGATCAGTTGCCGGTAGAACTGCCGTACCTGACGGGCACGGATCTCAACCCCAAGGGCACCTCGCCGCTGGCCGCGGCGACCGAGTGGGTGAACGTGTCCTGCCCGACCTGCGGCAGCCCGGCCACTCGGGACACCGACACGATGGACACCTTCGTCGACTCGTCCTGGTACTTCTTCCGCTACTGCTCGCCGGGCTTCAAAGAGGGCCCGTTCGATCCGGAAGATGTGCGGCGCTGGATGCCGGTGGCGCAGTACGTCGGCGGTGTCGAGCACGCGATCCTGCACCTGCTGTACATGCGCTTCTTCACCAAGGCCCTGCACGACATGGGAATGCTGGACTTCACCGAGCCGATGCGCCGGCTGCTGAACCAGGGCCAGGTGATCAACCAGGGCAAGTCGATGAGCAAGTCGCTGGGCAACGGCGTCGACCTGGGCGAGCAGATCGAGAACTTCGGCGTCGACGCGGTCCGGCTGACGATGATCTTCGCCGGCCCGCCGGAGGACGACATCGACTGGGCCGATCTGTCGCCGAGCGGTTCGGTGAAGTTCCTGCAGCGCGCGTACCGACTGGCGGCGGATGTGACCAGTGAGCCGGGCGTCGACCCGGCCGGCGGCGACGTGACCCTGCGCGGCACGGCCCATCGCACCCTGGCCGACATCACCCAGTGCATCGAAACCCAGCGGTTCAACGTCGCCGTGGCCAAGATCATGGAGCTGGTCAACGCGACCCGCAAGGTGATCGACACCGGCGCCGGTCCGGCCGATCCGGCGGTCCGCGAGGCCGCCGAGTTCGTCGCGATCGCGCTGAGTCTGGTCTCGCCCTACGTGGCCGAGGAGATGTGGGAGCAGCTGGGGCACCAGCCGTCGGTGGCCGCGACCAACTGGCCGGAGGTCGACCGGTCGCTGCTGACGATCGAGTCGGTGACCTGTGTGATCCAGATCAAGGGCAAGATCCGCGGCCGGCTGGAGGTCTCGCCGACGATCGGCGAGGACGAGTTGCGGGAGCGGGCCCTGGCCGAGGAGTCGGTGCAGCGGGCGCTGGACGGCCGCTCGATCGCCAAGGTGATCGTCCGCGCCCCCAAGCTGGTCTCGATCGTCCCGGTCTAGTGTCCTGCTGCCGAACTTCGGCGCAGGGCACTAGTGCCCCTCGCCAGGAATTCACTAGTCGGTGCCCGCGAGGGTGGCCAGCACGCCCAGGTGATCGGTGCCGGGGACGTCGACGGTTCGCACGTCGGTGGCCGTCAGGTGATCGTTGATCAGCACGTGATCGATCGGGATCAGGGCCGGGAACTTCCGGCCGGCGGGGTAGCTGGGCTGCCAACCTGCACCGGCGACGTCGGTCGCGCCGCGCAGGCCGTCCGAGCGCAGCTCCTGCATCGGTCGGTGATCATCGACCGCGTTGAAGTCGCCGGCCACGATCAACGGCCGGTCCTTCGGCTGCTCGTCGGCGATCCGGCGGATCAGCCGGTGCTCGGAGTTGAACCGCGTCGCCCCGCAGTACGGGTTGCAGGGGTGCACCCCCATCACCCGCACCGGCCCGACCTCGGGCACCTCGGCGGTCGCTATCCATTGCTGGAACGTGGTCTGGGGCAGCAGTTCGGTGTCGCTGAGCGGAAACCGGGAGTAGATGGCGGAGCCGTTCACGCCGCGCTCGTCGGCACCGACCTGATGGGGGAACCGTTCCGACCAACCGAATTGCTCCAGCTCCTCGACCGCGTCGGGTTCGAACTCGAGCAGCACCACGATGTCGGCGTAGCGGGCCGACTCGGCGAGCCGTCGCGCGTCGGCGGCGCCACCCAGCACGTTGACCGACAGCACCCGGAACTCCTGCGACGTCGCCGGGCGGCCGTCGGGGATGAACAGCGGTCCGAGCCAGGACCCGTGCAGCGCAATCATCACCGCGACCAGGAGCGTGATCAGGCCGAGCACCAGCCGCTTCCTGGCCCGGATCAGCGCGATCAGGAAGAACAGCAGCGCGACCAGATGACCGATGATCGCGTAGGAGATGAAGGACGTCAGCAGCGCCGCACTCTGGCCCGCCGGCTGCCAGATCCGCAACACCGTGAAGGCTGTCGACGGGATCGCGAACAGGAAGCCGAAGATCACCAACGCGACCTGGGAGCCGCGCGCCGGGCGCACCGAATCCCAGGCCGGCTCGGGGGCGGCCGGGACCTGCTCGGCCGTCACTCCGCCGGACTCCACGATCCGTGCGGCGCGGGTTGTCCGGGCTCAGTGGGTTGTCCGGGCTCTACGGGTTGTCCGGGTTCTACGGGTTGTCCGGGCACAACGGGTCGTGCCGGCTCCGAGGGTTGTCCGGGCGCTGCGGGCTTCGGGTGCTGGCTGACCTTGATCATCCGCAGCTCGTCCGGCTTCGGCGGGAACTCGCTGCGCCGGCGGTCCTCGGTCTCCACCCAGCCGTGCGCCCGGTAGAAGGCGCGCGCGGCCCGGTTCTCGGTCAGCACCCAGAGCTGCACCTGGCGACTGCCGGAGGAGAAGATGTCCTCCTCGGCGAAGGTGAGCAACGCGGTGCCGTAGCCCCGCCGGGTGTGCCGGGGCAGCACGCCGAGATGCCGGACGGTCTCGTGGTCGTAGGCGATGAAGGCCGCCGGCTGATCACCGACCTCGAGGATCCGCACCCGGACCAGCCGTTCAGCCAGCGTGCGCTGCCAGCGGCGGGCGATGTCGGCCACCGGGTACGGGAACCGCTTCGGCGGGAAGACGTGGGCCAGCGCGTGCTCGTTGGCGGTCCGTTCCATCCGGGTGAGCAGTTGCGCCTCGTTCGGCCGGGACCGACGGATCCGCAGGCCGAGCTGTTCGTCGGTCATCGGCGGATCGACGGTGTCCCAGATCCACCACAGCTCCTCGGCGACCTGGTCGGCCCGGGTGCGGTTGCCCCGCTTCATCGCGGACCGGCCCTTCTGCACGCACCAGACCTCGACCTGGTCCCGATCGGTGCCGATGATCATGCCGTTGGGCCCGGGCAGGATCAGGGTCACGTCGGCCCAGTCGATCACTCGCTTGGTGAGCGGGTTGTGCACGATCAACCGGCTGCCGGTCGACACCAGCCGCGGGTGCCAGGCCATCCGCCAGATGTAGATCAACAGGGCGACGGCGAGCAGCGCGAGTCCGACAACGAGCAGGATCGGCCGCTGGTCGAGGTAGAGCAGCGTGGCCAGCACCAGCAGTGCGGCGATGGTCAGCACCGAGGCGATGGTGACCAAGATCAACGTGGACCGCCCCGCTCGCCAGACCCGTTGGGACTTCCGGTCCGGCTTCGGCCGGGGCTCGGGCTCGTCGTCGGGCTCGTCGAGGTCGAGTTGCCTGGGGACCCGCAGGATCCGAGTGGACGTGTCGTCCAGGCCCGGCTCGCTCGCGGCCGGCGGCGCCGGCTGAGCTGTCCGGGTCTCCGCGGCGCGGTCGACGGCCGGGGAGTCGTACCCCGGCACCGGGTCGAGGCGGGGCAACGCATCGGGGGCCGGCCGCGCCTGCAGCACCGGCGCATCGAGGACCGGGGTCGGGTCGGGCACCGGGGGCCGGGCCGGCCGGGAATTCCGGCCACGGTCGGACTTCGGATTGTCGTCGTCATCTGGCGGCAACGCCCGTCGTGGCTTGTATTTGGCCACAGTCCAACCCCCTCCCGGTCTCACCTGGTACGCCCTCACCGCAGCGAGCGGGCGACCCGACCAGCCACCTTACGACACCACCGAAGTCACCCCGTGAAACGGCTTGAACTCCCGCAGTAGCCGACCAGAGACGGCTCTCGACCACCCACCTCGCCGGTCGGTCGACGGTGCGCTGCAGGAGGGGTGTGCGCCACTACCCTTGCGCAATGGCCGACGTCGCGGTGTTCACCGACTCTACGGCCTCGCTGCCGTTGGACCGGGTAGTCCGCGCCGGGCTCGGGGTGATCCCGCTGCAGGTCGTCATCGATGGCTGTAGCCGGGCCGAGGGCGCGACCGGGGCGTCCCCGGAAGCTGTCGCGGAGGCGATCCGGGCCGGCCGGCGGGTGAGCACCTCCCGCCCGGCGATCGACGAATTCGCGGCGGCCTTCCGTTCGGCGGCCGAGGACGGAGCGTCCGCCGCCGTGGTGCTGCCGATGAGCGCCCGGATGTCCGGGACCTACGACGCCGCCACCGTTGCCGCCCGGGCCGCGCAAATCCCGGTCCGGGTGATCGACACCGGCACCCTCGCGATGGCCCTGGGCTTCGCCGCGGTGTCAGCTGGTACGGCGGCGGCCGCCGGCGCCGATGCCGACCGGGTGGCCGCGGTCGCGACTGCCCGGGCGGCGGCCGCCGAGACCTACTTCGTGGTCGACGATCTGGAACACCTGCGGCGCGGCGGCCGGATCGGCGCCGCGGCCGCGCTGGTCGGCTCGGCGCTTGCCGTGAAGCCGCTGCTCACCCTGGTCGACGGGGAGATCCGGCCCCGGGAGCGGGTCCGGACGGCGAGCCGGGCCCGGATCCGGCTGGAGGAGCTGGCCACGGCCGCGATGGCCAAGGCGTACGCGACCGGGGGGCGGGTCGGGCTGGCGGTGCACTACCTGGACGACCCGGCCCCGGCCGAGGAGTTGGCGATCCGGCTGCAGCGGCGCGCCGAAGGACCGCTGGATCTGGTGATCACCCCGGTCAGCGCCGTGCTCGGCGTACACACCGGCCCGCGCACCCTGGGCGTTGTGGTGTCCCCGGAATAGGCCGGCCCGATCAAGATCTTGATCATCCGCGGGCCGCCGCGGGAGCTGACCGGATCGTCGGCCATAATGCTGCTGGCTGAGGGTGCAGAGGTACGAGTCCGCAGTCACTGGACGAGCAGAGGGGGTCGCCTGGTGTCTCAGCAGCAGCCGAATACCTACGTCGCCGTGCGCACGGAACGCGGGTCGACACCCGACCTGGACCCGGACGACGGCATCACCGGCTCCATCGTCGCGATCGGCATCTCCGTGACGATGAACGTGCTGACCTTGATCGGCGTGGTCGCCTGGGGCTGGCCGGCCGGCAACGTCTATCTGCTCTTCTGGCTGGAGAACGTGATCATCGGCATGATCGGCATGGTCCGCGTTGTGTCGGCGCGCGGGCCGGATGCGGACCCGGTCGTGCTGACGGTCAACGGCCGACCGGTGCGCGGCACCCCACTTCGGTACGGCCTGTTCTTCACCCTGCACTACGGGATCTTCTGCCTGGTGCACGGCGTGTTCACGCTGATGATCGCGCTTCGGGTCGGGATCGAGCCGACCTTCCTGCTGCTGGGGTTCCCGGTGATCGTGATCGCGATCCGGTACCTGGTCGAGCTGATCGCCACCTGGTTCGGGCGCGGCGGACTGCGCAACGTCGTCACGTCCCAGCAGGCCATGACGCAGCCGTACCCGCGGGTGATCGTGCTGCACCTGGCCGTGTTGATCGGCTTCTGGCTCAGCCTCGACCTCGGCAGTGACGAAGGTGTGCACGGTCTGGTCGTCCGGATCCTCGACTCACTCTTCTCCCTGATGCCGCAGGAGCTCCGCTCCGATGGCATCGAACTGGTCGTCGTGCTGATCGTGATCAAGACCGTCGTCGACATCTACACCACCCGCCGGATCACCCGCCGCCACTGATCAAGTGCCCCCGAGTCTCGTCCGCCGGGCCAGATGCATGTCCCTCGGTATGGAGTGGTGACTTAGCGACGCGAGATCGGCGGTTCCGTGTACGAAGGTCGACTCTCGGCGTCCGCGTGACCGGAAGCCGGCGGACCAGAAGCGACCGCCGCAGAACCCTTCCCTTTGCTGCCTCAAGGGTCTTGGCGCGTCATAAAGATCACCGTTCGATCATCACTGGTCACCGGCGGTGCAGGGAACGTCGAAGGGTCCGAATCGGTGGCTAACCTCAGAGCGGGTTATCCCCAGGTCGCGCCGACCGATTCGGCCTGTCCACAGACTTTTTGATCCGCGATCGATCCGGCTCCCGCTGATTAGCCTCCCGGGCATGAAATCGGGGGAACGCGATCATGACCTGGCCCGGGTGGTCCGGGACCGGATCGCGCGGCTGCTGGCCGATCAAGCGCCGCGACCCGGCGCGGGCAGCGCGCGGGCCGAGCCGGTGGACGACGTCGACGACGAATTCGACCTCGAGCCGGATGATCAGCTCGATCGGTCCGGCCGGCTGCCGCCGACCGTTCGGCGGTTCGGGCCCTTCGGCCCGGTGCACCTGGCCGTGATCGCGGTCGTCGGCGTAGTCGGCCTGCTGGTCGCCGGTTGGGCGGTACTCCGGGCGCAGCCGGTGAGCCTCGCGACTCCGGTCACGCAGGGCTCACCGACCGGTTCGGCTCCTGCAGCGCCTGCCGGGACGCCGACCGGCGCGGCGACACCGAGCGCCGACCCGGTGATGATCATGGTCCACGTGATCGGTGCGGTCCGGAAGCCCGGCGTGGTCTCGCTCCCCGAACGGGCGCGGGTGGCGGACGCGATCGAGCGGGCCGGCGGTCTGACCCGCGACGCCGATCCCGACCGGCTCAACCTGGCCCAGCTGCTCGGCGACGGGCAACAGATCGTGATCGGCACCAAGGGCGAGCCGGCCGGCGAGGTCCGCGACGGTTCGGCCGGGCAGCCCGGCTCGGCCGGTCCCGATCCGCCGGGATCGGTCGGCGGAAAGCTGGACCTCAACACGGCGACCCAGGCCCAGCTCGAGGAGCTGCCCGGCGTCGGACCGGTGACCGCGGGCAAGATCATCGCCTGGCGGCAACACCACGGTCGGTTCAGCCGGGTCGAGGAGCTGCAGGAGGTGGACGGCATCGGCCCGAAGACGTTCGCCGAGCTGGCCCCGCACGTCCGTGTCTGACCCAGTGCCGGCTGACCAGGCGCCCGGGTCGGACCGGGAGGCGGGGCCCGACGAGCCACCCTTCTGGACCGATCTGCGGATGGTGCCGATCGCGGTCGCGGCCTGGGCGGCGGCGGTGGCCGGGACGGCGGGGCTGCCGATGGCGATCATCCTGACCGTGGCTGCCGGGGCGGCGGTCGCCGTGGTCGGCGCCGTCCGACGGACGCTGCTGCCGGTCGCGATCGGCCTGGTGATCATCACCGTTGGGATCGCTGGTGCGGTCCATGATCACCGGTTGCGGCACGGCCCGGTGGCCGACCTGGCAGCCGCGGAGGCGATCGTCGCGGTCGAGTTCCGTACCGACGCCGATCCGCATCGGGGCGACGACGGTCCGGGACCGGATTATCTGACAGTCCGGGTGACGACGGAGACCATCCGCGGTCGCGGTCAACATTGGCGGGTCGCGGCCCCGGTCCTGGTGATCGGCAGCGGAGCGGCGCTGGCCGGGCTGGATCGGCTGCCGGTCGGCACGGCGGTCCGGGCCGAAGCCCGGCTCCGGCCGCCTGACCCGGGAGCCGACATCGCCGCGGTCGCTCGGATCAGCGGCGCAGTGATGATCATCGCCGAACCGTCCGCGGGGCTGCTCCTGGTGGAGCGGGTCCGGGCCGGGTTGCGGGACGCGGTGCGGGACCGGACGCCGGACCAGCGCGCGTTGGTGCCGGCCCTGGTCCTCGGCGACACGTCGGCCATCACAGCCGAACTCAAGACGGACTTCGTCCGGACCGGGCTGACCCACCTGACCGCCGTGTCCGGGGCCAATCTCACCCTGTTGCTGGCCTTCCTGTTGCTGATCGCCCGCTGGATCGGCGTGCGCGGTTGGTGGCTGCGCGGGGTCGGGCTCGTCGGAGTGATCATCTTCGTCGCCCTCTGCCGGACCGAGCCGAGCGTGCTCCGGGCCGCGGCGATGGGTTTGGTCGCGCTGGCCGCGTTGGGCAGCGGGCCGGGCCGGCGGGCCTTGCGCAACCTCGCGGTCGCGGTCGTCGCCCTGGTGCTGATCGATCCCTTTCTCGGCCGATCGGCCGGGTTCGCCCTGTCCGTGCTGGCCAGTGCCGGGATCATCGCCTGGGCCGCGCGCTGGGCGGATGTGCTGCAGCGGTGGCTGCCGAGGATCATCGCGGAGTCGATCACAGTGCCGCTGGCGGCCCACCTGGCCACCCTGCCGGTGGTGACCGCGCTGTCCGGCTCGGTCAGTGTGGTCGGCATCGTCGCCAACGCACTGGCCGGTCCGTTCGTCGGTCCGGCCACGGTGTTCGGCTTCGCGGCGGCCGGGTTGTCGCTGGCCCATCCGCTGCCGGCGCTGATCGCGGGGTTCGGTGCCGCCTGCTCGGCCCAGCCGATCCTTTGGATCGCGCACTGGGGAGCCCGGTTCCCAGGTGCCGCGTGGCCGTGGCCCGCCGATCCGGTCGGGCTCGGCCTGCTGGCCCTGGCCGGTTTGGGGCTGGCCTGGCTGATGCCATGGCTGTTGGCCCGGCGTTGGCTGGTCCTGCCGGCCGCGTTGATCATGGTCGTCGGGTTCGTCCGACCGCCGGTCCAGCCAGGCTGGCCGCCGGCCGACTGGGCGGTGGTGGCCTGCGATGTCGGTCAGGGTGACGGTTTGGTCGTGCCGGTCGGCGACGATCAGGCGGTGGTCGTCGACGCCGGGCCGGACTCCGGACTGATCGACGGTTGCCTTGATCAGTTGGGGATCCGCGGCGTGCCGTTGTTGATCTTGTCCCACTTCCACGCTGATCACGCCGACGGACTGGCCGGCGTGCTCGACGGGCGCCCGGTCGGGGAGATCTGGGTCGGGCCGCTGCCGGCTCCGGCGGCGCAGGCGGTCGAGGTCCAGCGACAGGCCACCGGTCGCGGGATCCGAGTTCGTACGCCCGCGCCGGGCGAACGCGTGGCGGTGGGGGAGACCAACTGGCAGGTGATCGGCCCGGTGCTGCCGCCGGCCACCTGGCCGGTCGGCGATGACGAGGGGGAGTCGTCGGCAGAGAACGACGCCAGCCTGGCCGTGATCGCCACCGTCCCGGTTGCCGGCTCGGGACCCGGGCTGCGGATCCTGTTCACCGGAGATCTCGAACCGACCGGGCAGCAGGCGATCCTGGCGAGCGGCGTCGACCTCACCGTCGACATCCTCAAGGTGCCGCACCACGGATCGTCGCGCCAGGACCGTGACTTCCTGGCCGCGACCGGGGCCCGGGTAGCGATCGCCAGCGCCGGCCGGGACAACGACTACGGCCATCCGTCGGCACGCACCGTTGCTCTGCTCGAGTCGCTGGGGATGACCGTGCTCGCCACGAACGCACGCGGTGCGATCGCGATCACCCGGGCGAACGGCCTCGGCGCTGTCACCCAGCGTTGATCCCCGCGGGTCAGCTCAGGCGACCTGTTGGAGGATCTGCGCGGCCGGGTCGGCGCGCGGCTCGAGATCCTGTCAGTGCCGGCTCTGCACGATTGCGTCGGCGTCGGCGTCGGCGTCGGCGGTCGGCTTGGGCGACGGTTCGGCCTGGCGGCCGGGAAAGACGCGCCAAGTGCGGTCGGGTTGGGTGAGCCGAGGTGATCGCGGCCGCCCGCCGGTTGGTGCGACGGGCTCGCGCGGGTGGTGTCGGGATCGTCAGGATCAGGCTTGGGACGGTTTCGTGGGGTGTCTGGCACTATGTCGAGTCAGGCGGTGCCCAGCCGGCCAAAGATCGGGCCTGAGATCGGCGCGCGACTCGATATTGTGACAATCGCCGCTACGGGCGTGATGACCGGAATGATCGCAGGGGCGCTCGTCATCAGTGTCCGCTGAGTAGCGCCCGGATCACATGGGGCATCGGTGTGTCATGATCACGCATGGCCTGGTCGTCCTACCTGGCAGGGATTCGTGCCCTGATCGGTGATCATTTGCTGCTTACGCCGGCAGCCGGCGTCGCGGTGTTCGACGATGCCGGGAGGCTCCTGCTGCTGCGGCACCGACACGATGGGCTGTGGGGCACTCCAGGTGGCGGGATGGAACCAGGCGAAGCTCCGGATGAGGCTGCGCGGCGCGAGGTGCTGGAGGAGACGTCGCTGCGGTTGCCGCGGCTGGAGCTCGTCGGCGGGTTCGGCGGTCAGGAGTTCGTCGTCGACTACGGCGGCGGCCCCTCGATGGCCTACGCAGTGTTTCTCTACGGTTGTGTGGTCCCGCGTGCCGAGGTCGTCCTGCAGTTGGACGAGGTCGTGGAGTCCGGCTGGTTCTCGCCGTGCGAGATCGCCACCTTGGGCCTGCCACCGGACATGGCGGTCATGGTCCCCGCCGCCATTTCCTGGCACGACACGGTGGGCCGCCGCCGGCGGCCGGCCGGATAACGCCGGTGCTCGACCGCTGACCGGCTAGCCTGCGGCCATGGCCCGGCTACTGTCATCGGCGCTCCGCCCGGCCCGCCCGTACCTGATCACGGCACTGATCATGGGCGCCCTGGGTGCTGCCGGGATGCTGAGCGCGGAGGCGCTGCAGATCAACTACCTGTCGACCCTGCTCGCGCTGGGTGGCGCGGGCCTGATCTTGGTCGGGCTGATCTTCCTGCTGGTCGCCGTGGGCGTGGCGGCCGTCGGCTTGGTGCGCAGTCGGACCGACTGAGCTGCCGACCAGGATTCAGCCGGGCAACAGGAAGAGGCTGATCGGCGTCGCGACCAGGGCCGTTGCGGCCGCGGGCAGGGCCCACGCCAGGCGCTCCAGTTGCGGGTCGCCGGAGCCGGGCGAGCCGGGCCCGGGTGCCGGCCGAGGTCCCGGTAGTCGCGCCGAGGGCGCCGACCGGAGTCGGGTCGGGCCGACATCGCCGAGCACGGTCAGGGCCCGGGCCAGGTCGGCCGGCTTGCTGGTCCGCAGCGCATGATCATCGGCGAGCATCTCGGTCAGCAGGTGGACCCGGCGATGCATCGCGGCGACGAGTGCCGCGTTCGCCAGCAGGATCCGCAGCGCCTGGAACGGGAGCAGCGCCAGATCGTGCCGCTGCCGGAGATGAGCCCGCTCGTGCCGAACGACGGCGTCCAGCTCGGCCGGCGTCAGCAGTTCGGCGGTGGCCGAGGTGATCAGGATCCGCGGCCGCCGGCCGGGCAGGCACCGGGCCGCCGGGGTCGGGCTGTCGATCCGAATCGCGGGATCCGCCGGCCGGGTCGGATCGCCGACCAGGGCGGGCAGGTGATGCAGCAGATAGATCATGGTCGTGGCCGGCCGGGCAGGGTCTGCCGCAGCACCTTGGCCTCGCGGGTCGACATGCCCTCGACGAACCGGGCCAGCGCCCCGGTGCGGTCGTCGGCCGTGTCCAACACCGCGTGCATCAGCTCGGCGACATAGGCATCGCGGCTCGCCGCCGCGCGGTAGTGCGGTGCCCGGCTGCCCGGATCCGCATCGCAGAGATCCCGGCGTAGGAGTGCAGGCCGGCGAAGAACAGGTTGACGCCGATGTAGTGGAAGACGAAGCTCGCCGCGCCGATGATCGCCAGCACGGCGACCGCCGGCCGCGCCAGCCGGCGGTGGCCCGGGCGTGCAGGTAGGCCGCGAAGATGATCCAGCTGACCAGCGCCCACACCTCCCTCGGATCCCAACCCAGTAGCGACCCCAGGCGTACTCGGCCCAGCTCGGGCCGGTGATCAGGCACCGAAGGTCCAGATCGGGAAGGCGAACGCGATCAGCCGAAACGTCAGCCGATCCGGCAGGACCGCGGTCGCGGGCTCGGCCGGCGGCAGTTCACCGAGCAGCGAGCGCTCGCGCGCAGCAGGAACAGCCCGGTGTTCGGGATCGCCGGCCCGGCCTTCTCCACCAGGGTGTCGCTCGGGCAGCCGGCCGGCAGATGCTCGGCCAGTGCCGCGGCCAGCCGGTCGTCCGGGCCGAGCCAACGGCGGGTACCGGCTCGAAGGACCAGCGAGTCGTTGCCGCCTCGAGCAGTTCTGTGATCACGGGCGTCTTCACCCTCCCAAAAGTCGATCAAGCAGCGTCATTCGGCCTGCACCGAGCGATCTACCGGGAACGATAGGAAGATCAGATGAGAAGACGATGAGGACACGCCGTGATCATCAGCGGCCGGCGAGCCAGCCGATGTCGTCGAGTTGGAAGCGCGGTTGCCACTGCGTGCTGCTGCCGGCGCCGGCGAAGGTCACCTCGGCCGACGTGATGGACGACCGGCCGGACCAGTCGCTGAGGTCGACCGACACCTGGTTCCAGCGGTCCGGGGTGAAACTGTCCAGAGTGCCGGTGACCTCGCTGCCGTCGGAGCCGTGCAGCGTCAGGGTCGCGCGATAGCCGGTGGCGCCGGGCAGTCCGCCGTAGGAGTTCATCCACACGTGGGCAGAGCCCGCGTCCGACAGGTCGAGCGGCTGATCGAACTGTGCGCTGACCTTTCTCGGTTGATCACCGGGTACGGTCTCGCTCGTCGCCTCCAGCGCGTACACGCCGCCCCGCGGCCGGCCGGGCGCGTTGGCGAACGAGTCGACCCGGGCGATCCCGCTGACCCCGTCGCCGGCCACGAATCCGCCGAGATCACTCTCGAAGTCGATCACGGTGTGCTCGGTCGGCGGCGGGATGTCCACCGGCACGCTGATCCGGTGGCCGGCCACGGTCAGGCACACGACCGAGGGATCCTCGCCGGACACGGCGGTGATCTTCGTGGTGATCCGTTGCGTCCCGCCGAACTCCGTGCCGTCACCCTCGGTCTCGGCCGGTTCGGTCACGAAGTCGCCGCAGCCGTCGCCGATCAGGATCGGCCCGGCGAGCGGATCGAGGTCGAGGTTGCGCAGCGATACCCTCAGCTCGGCCCCGATCAATTCGGCGCCTCCCAATTCAGCAGCGGCCGTCGCGGTCACGTTCGGCAACGTGGACGCAGCGGCTCCGGTCGCGGCCACGACTGCCCCGATCTCGAAGCCCGCGTCCGGCGTGCCGGTGCCGGTCCCGGCGACCAGGACCTTGAGCCGGCTCAGCCGACCTGGATCGTCCGGCACCGCGATGGCGGCCGGATGGAATTCCCCGTCGGCCGGGATCCGCGCGTCGCCGGTGATGATCATGCCGTCGTCCAGGGTGGCCCGGAGCCGGACCACGACCTGATCACCGAGCCCGGCGTCCGCCGGCACCCGGACGGTCGCAGCGAGCCAGCGTTTGCCGGTCAGGGCGAGCGGCCGGTCGAAGCTGCGGACCACGCCGCGGGTCTGCAGCCCGAACGTGCCGCCGGCCGCGGTGACGGTGAGCACTCCACCACCCGCCGTCGCGGACTCGGCGTTGTTCGACGGCTGCCAGCCGTCCGTACCGGAGCCGAAGCGGCCGAGCGGCCGGGTGCCGGTCAGCGCTCCGCCGACCCGGCTCGGCACAGCCAGCGCCTCGGTCCGGTCGGCGAGCTGATCGGGGTCGAAGCCGTCGACCAGTTCGGACCAGTCGTCGATCCCGATGATCGGCAACGCGGACTCGGCCACCTCGGCCGACCGCGCGGTGTCGATGCCGGCGAAGACGTCGTAGATCGCCTTGGTGCGCAACGGCGCGGCCGGGAACTCGACCGAGTGATCGGCGGCCCACAGACCGAGGTTGAGCCCGCCCTCCTGCCGGTGATCGACGTGCCGGTGCAGGATGAAGGAGTCGATCGACGGCAGGAACTTGATCTTGTAGTACGCGAGCGCGTAGCACGCCGCCTGCAGCCGCTCGGCCTGTTCGGTCAGCGCGTCGCCCTGGCCGGGCGTGTTACAGCCCTGCTCGGACAGGATGATCCGCCGCGGTTGATCTTGGAACCGGAACTCGTCACTGTCCAGGAATTCCGGCAGCACCTCGATGTTCTTGAAGGTGATCCGCTGAGTGTCCGGCGAGTCGGTTGCCGTCTCGTCGTTCCAGAAGTCCGGCTCGAACAGGTTCTCCGGATACGGGTGGTAGGCGACCTGCCAGTCGAAGTCGCCGCCACGCTTGGCAACCCGGTTGAACTCCTCGACCAGCTCCCGGCCGCGGTAGTTGCGATTCGGCTGCTCTGGATCGGGGTTGCCGGGTGGCAACAGCGTCCAATGGTGCTCCAGGGACAGGTACGTCCGCGCTGCGCGGAACGCCGACTTGGTGGCCAGCGACACCAGTCGCACCGCCCGCGCGTGCAGGTCGACGAACTCGGCCAGCGTCTTCTCGCCGGAGTTCGACCAGCTCCATTGGGCGTTGACCTCGTTGCCCACCACATAACCGGAGGCCAGGCCGAAACGGTGATCGGCCCGGCCGTACCGCTCGGCGACGAACGCCAGCGCTGCGTTGAGATAGCGCACGCCCTCGGCCGTCTCGGTGTTGAAACCGAACACCGGACCGGCACCCGGCTCGGTGGACGCGTCCGGATGGATCAGCACCTCGGCGGCGCTGTTCGGCTCGCCCGGATGGCGGTAGAGCAGCAGGATGACGTGCACCAGGATGCCGTCGTCGGTGAGCGGCTTGATCTGTTGATCGAAGGCGGTCACGGCGTCGGCATCGAAGAAGTAGTCGGCACCACCATGATCGAAGGCGATCTCGGCGTCCGGATCCGCGGAATCGAGCAGCATGATGTCGGCAAGATCGAGATTGAGCGCCGCGTGCTGGATGCCGAGCGCCTCGGCGTCGTCGGTGAGTTGGACCTGCAGGCCCTTCTTGCTGGTCGTTTCCGGCAGGGGATCGGGATTGGCCGGAGCATAATCGAACCGGTCGGCGAAGTGGTTGGCGCCGATCGCGGTCCCGGCCACGGCGGCGACGAACTGGCTGGTGATCCGGTCCGTGCCGTCGGCGGCCGTGCGCGGCACGGTCGCCGTGAAGCGACCCGACTCCGGCGTGACCGTCGCGACCGGCTCGGCGTCGTCGATCGTCGCGGCCCGTTCCGCGCCGATCGCGTACAGGTCGATCGGCTGCGCACCATCGGCAATTCCGGCGACGGTGATCGAATCCGCGCCGACCGTGACGGACTCGATCCCGGCCGGCGGATCGTCGGCATGAGCCAGGGGAGGGGTCAGACCGGCCGAGAACGTGATCGCCAGGATCAGCAACCCGGGAAGCAGCCAGCGGACGGGCGATCGGTGCAGCCTCATCGTCGTGAACCCCGCTTCGTCGACGTCGGTGTCGGTGTCAGTACCGGGGAAAATCGTTTCAGTGATCCTGGCCGGGGGCAAGCGCGGTCGCCGATCTGTCCACGTTCCGAAGCTGCCAGACCCGGCCGATCGGCCTGGCGCCGAGCTTGCGGGCCACCGCGGCCGAGGCCGGATTGTCGTCGAAATGGCTGTAGAACAACAGCCGTCGGGTACGGCCGGCGACGGCGGCCCAGGCCCCGACCACGAGCTCCGCGTAGCGCCGGCCGCGATGCTCCGGATGGGTCCAGACCCCGACCTCGGCGGTGCCCAGCCGATCGCGCGGTGTGTGGGCCAGCGCCACGATCCGGTCCGGCCCGACCGCAAACGCCCAGGGGCCCAGCCGCCCGGCGAGCAGGTCGTCCCATTCGGCGACCTCCCATTCGGGATCGGGCCGGAGGCCGCGCAGCGCCGCGGCCGGTGGGTCCGCCGACGTGTGCAACTCGAGGTCCGGCGGGACCGGTCGCAGCAGGTCGGGAGTGATCAGATAGCTCAGGCAACTGGTGATCATGACCGGCCGGGACCGGCCCAGGATCTCCATGATCAGGCCGAACCCGGACGGGAACTCATCGGCGCGCGAGCCGACCCCGACGGCGGCCAACGGCGGGCCGGACGGGCGGCCGTGATCATCGGCGCCCCACAACAGGTCCAGCTCGGCGGCCAGACTTTCGAGGTCGGTCATCAGGGTCAGGCTACGCGGTGATCAACTTCGGCGGAACCCATTTCTCCGCCGGGGTGTCGATCCGCTCCGGCGGGCCATGATGGAATCGGACGATGACCGATCAGCTCCAGCAGTACGCCCTCGGCGCCGGCACGGTCCGCGTCGCGCCGGACGGTTCCATCCTCCAGGTGCTGCATCCGCGGACCGGCCGGACGGTGCTGCTGGACGAAAGCGATCCGCAGGACCGGGTGTTCCACGACGAATCCCGGCGCTGGGGTAAGGGATTCTGCGTGATCGGCACCGAGGCGGCACCGCTCGGCCTGCGCTGGGATCAGCCCGATCGGGTGGATCCCGTCGACGACGGGTTTGTGCTGTGGCACGGCTGGCCGGCGGCGGGCCTGATGCTGCGGATCGACCGCCGGTTCGGTGATCACTGGGCGGAGACATACACGCTGTCGAACACCGGGCCGGAGCCGCTGCGGATCGGGTCGGTCGGGGTCAGCACCCCGTGGCGGGATGTCTACCACAGCAGCGCCGACAGCCTCGCCGGGGCGGTGCACGCCCACTTGTGGCCCGGTGGCGCCGATGCCTACGCCTGGGCCGAGTCGATGGACGGTGGCGGCCCCGGGCTCGGGCTGGTGCTGACCGCTGGTGAGCTGTGGGCCTACTCGGTCGAGTCGCGGGACATCGTCACCTCGTCCAATGTGCGCGGACATCTCTATCTGCATCCGACCGACCTGCTGCGATCGCCGGACGCGTTCGGCGGTCAGCCCAAGATCACCATCGAGCCGGGAGCCGAGCTGGCCTGGTCCTGGCGGCTTGGCTGGTATGACGACCTCGCGGCCCTGCACGCGGACCGGGACCCGATCCTGATCACCGACCGGGTGCTGGCTGAGACGGGCGAGTCGATCATGATCGCCACGGCGGACGGCACCGTGCTGCGGGCGCCCGCCGGCCCGGCTCGGCTCGACGCCGGCGCGGTCACCGCGGTGTCGTCGGGTGAGGTCGAGGTGCGGGCCGAGCGGAACGGCCGGACCGCCCGGGTCAACCTGTTCTTCCACCGGCCGCTGCGCCGGATCGTAGAGCAGCGGATCGCCTTCATCGCCGCCCGTCAGCTGGCCCGGGAACGTCCCGGGGCCGGTGCGGCGGCCTTCGTCCCGTACGACCGCCGGGACGGACTGACCACGCTGCCGACGGCCTGGGGCGACTGGAACGACGTCCGCGAGCGGATCGCGATGCCGATCCTGCTGCAGCAGGCCCGGGCCCGCGGTTGGGGCGATGCTGCGCTGATCGACGAGCTGCTCGCCGGCCACGCCGTGTTCGTCGAGCAACGGGTGGTCACCGCGGAGGGCGGCGTCGCCGACGACAGCCGGCTGCCCGGCCGGACCCGGCTCTACAACTTTCCCTGGTACGCCCGTTTCTTCGCCGCCCAGCACGCGCTGTACGGGGACCGGGCAGATCTTGATCTTGCCGCGACGATCATCGAACGCTACTACGCGCTCGGCGGCGAACGGTTCCTCGCCTTCTGGCTGGGCAGCATCGTCCGCGGTCTGGCGGAGTCGTTGCAGACGGCCGGTGATCACGAACGGGCCGACGGACTGCGCCGGCTGCTGGTGGCGCACGGCCGCTACTTCGTCGGTGTCGCCACGGATCTGCCCGGGCACGAGGTCAACTACGAGCAGAGCATGGTGGCCCCGCTGCTGGACCTGCTCAGCCACGCGCACCGGATCGATCCGGCGGCGGTGCCGGCAAGGGAGGTCGCGCTCCGACTGCCCTGGCTGACGGCGTTCGCCGGTGATCAGCCCGACGCCCGGCTCCGGCACATCCCGATCCGGCATTGGGACGGCTACTGGTTCGGCGCGGAGCGGCACTGGGGCGACGTCTTCCCGCACTACTGGAGCGTGCTCAGTGCCGAGGTGTTCCTCGGACTGCCGGACGGGATCGTCCCGACCGCCCGACTGGCCGAGCTCCAGTCACAGGGCGTGGCGATCCTGCGGGCGAACCTGATCAACTTCGCCGACGACGGCTGGGCCACCTGTGCCTTCGTCTATCCCAGCTGTGTCAACGGCAACCCGACCCATCACGCCGATCCGCTGGCCAATGATCAGGACTGGGCCCTGGTCGCGGCTCTTGATCATCCCGAGGTGATTCCCGGCTGAGGCCGGTCGGCCGCACTCCCGGGCTGGACGAACCGCTCCGTGATGTCGGCCTCGACCGGCCGCATGATCAGCCGGAGCAGTCCGGCGAAGGCCCAGCCGGTCAGCAGCAGCATCGCCTCGGACGTCAGCACCACGGTGCCGACGGCGACGACCAGCAGCGCGCCGAGGCCGAGGGTCGATCGCCAGCCGAGGAAGAACTCCGCCGCCGCCACCCGCAGCACGTCCCGGGTCCGGAACGAGAAGTAGGACGTGACGACGAGCAGTTGCCCGGACCAGACGGACAGCACGACCAGCAGCACCAGACAGATCGGCCGCAGCACTTCGCCGGCCGGCACGACGCCGGCGAAGAAGACGTTGAACGTCAGCACACCGGCCACGACCAGGACCGGCAGCCACCACTTCAGCGTGTCGACCAGGTTAGACCGCAGCCCGCGCCAGAGCGCCCGGCCGGGACTCAGGTCGGGGGTACGCGACCAGGACCGCTGGGCGTACAGGGCCGCGGACAGGGCCGGCGCCACCGGGACCAGCGCCGCGACGAAGAAGCCGGAATTCGAGCCGGCCGGGACGAGCAGCGTCCAGGCGATCAGGGTCGGGGCCCCGAACAGGGCCAGGAAGGCGCCGAGGACCAGATAGCGGTACACGCCGGCGCTGGCCCGGGAGAGGACGCCACGGCCGACCTCGTCGGCCTGGCCCGGCACGTTCATCGCGTGCGGCCTTCGGCCCGTCCCACCCGGGCGACGGTGCCGGACGCCACCAGTTCCCGGTCCGTGCCCGGTCGGCGCTCGGCCCCGACGAGCTCCCGGTGGACCACGGCATGAATATCGGCGTTCGACCGCGCGATCCGCAGCTCGACGTCGCCCGGCTCGACCACCCGCTCGCCGTCCAGCCCGATGAACGAGGTGAGATCCGCATGCAGTTCGAACCTGACCTGCACCCGCTCACCGGGTGCGAGCGACACCCGCTGGTAGGCCACGAGTCGCTGGTCCGGCCTGGTCACCTGGGCGACCGGGTCGTGCAGGTAGACCTGGACGACGTCGTCGATCCGCCGGTCCTCGGCGTTCTGCACCGTGACCGCGATCGAGGTGCTCTGGTCGGTCGGCCAGCGCCCACCGGGATCGGCGATCGGCAGCCAGCTGAGCGAGCCGTAGGAGAGTCCGTGCCCGAACGGATACAACGGCGTCGGGTCGAGATTCGAGACGTCGTTGCGCAAGCCGAGCGGCGGTGCCAGATAGGTTGCCGGTTGGGAGCCCGGGTCGCGGGGGATGCTGACCGGCAGGTGCCCGCTCGGATTCGTCTCGCCGGTGAGCACCTCGGCCACCGCCCGTCCGCCGGCCTGCCCGGGAAAGAATGCCTGGACCACCGCCGCACACCGCTCGGTGACGGCGCCGAGGGCGTACGGCCGGCCGGTCAGCAGCACCAGCACGACCGGGATCCCGGTCGCCAGGATCGCCTCCAGCAGCGGCTGTTGTTCGCCGGGCAACCGCAGATCGGCGGCATCGGAACCCTCGCCGGAGGTGCCGCGGCCGAACATCGCCGCTCGATCGCCGAGGGCCACCACCGCGACCTCGGCCTGCTGAGCCAGCTCGACCGCCGCCACGAAACCGGACCGACCCGATGCCATCACGTCGCAGCCGGCTGCGTGCCCGATCACCTCCTGCCGGGTCGTCAGCTCGCCGAGCAGCGTCGAGATGTCGATGCCCAGGCCCGATTCCGGATGCTTGACCCCGACATGGGAAGGGAAGGAGTAGCAGCCGAGCATCGCGTACGGGTCGTCGGCGAGCGGCCCGATCACCGCGATCCGCCGATCCGGAGCCAGCGGCAGGATCCCGTCGTTGGCGAGCAGCACGACGGACTCGCGGGCCAGCCGGAGCGCGATCTCCCGGGCCCGTTCGCTGTCCAAATCCACCTCCCCACCGAGGGCGGGATCGTAGTCGGGCTCGATCAGCCCGAGCTCGAGCTTCTGTTCCAGCACGCGCTGCACGGCCCGGTCGACCAGCGCCTCGTCCACCTCTCCGGAGTGGACGGCGGCAGCCAGCGGCTCGCCGTACGCCGAGACCGTCGGCAGTTCGACATCGATGCCCGCCCACAGGGCGCGACCGGCCGCCGCTCCGTCCGAGCCGGCCACCCGGTGCAACGTTCGGAGGAAGGTGACCGCGAAGTAGTCCGCGACGACCACGCCGTCGAATCCCCAGGTGTCGCGGAGCAGATCGGTCAGCAACCGCCGGTCACCGGCGGCCGGCACGCCGTCGACCTCGGCGTAGGAATTCATTACCGACCGGGCCCCGCCGAGGCGCAACGCCATCTCGAACGGCGGCAGGAACACCTCCGCGAACTCCCGGGGGCCGGCGGAGACCGGCGCGTGGTTGCGTCCCGCCCGCGAGCCCGAGTAGCCGGCGAAATGCTTGAGCGTCGCCACGATCCCCGCGCTCTCGAGCCCGGCGACGTAGGCGGCACCAACGGTGCCGACCAGGTAGGGGTCCTCACCGATGGTCTCCTCGACCCGTCCCCAGCGGTAGTCCCGGACGACGTCGAGCACCGGTGCCAGACCCTGGTGGACGCCGACGGATCGCATCGACCCGCCGATCTCCGTCGCCATCTCCCGGACCAGGGCCGGGTCGAAACTCGCGCCCCAGGACAGGGGGACCGGATAGGCCGTCGCACCCCAGGCGGCGAAGCCGGCCAGGCACTCCTCGTGCACCTGGGCGGGAATGCCGAAGCGGTTGGCCGCCATCACCTGCCGTTGGGCCCGGGCCAGCGACCGAGCGCCGAGTGTTGGATCGACGGGCTGGGTGCCGAACGGGCGGGTCAGCTGCCCCAAGCCGTTGCTGATCACCTCGGCGAAGGGCGGCACGTTCTGGGTCAGGTCGCCCTGATGCGGCGCGACGTCACCACCGGCCGAGTCGGCGCCGACCCAGATCCCGACGAGCTGGCTGACCTTCTCCGCCACGCTCATCTCCGCCACCAGGGCTGCGGCCCGCGCCGGGATGCCGAGACCGTGATCATGCCACGGCGCGGCGGTCGCGTCGGTGGCGGTGTCAGAGCGGTCTGCAGCCATGGTGCTGGATTCCCTTTCGTTGTGCGTCGATGGGCCCGGCCGGGCCGTCATCCCTTGACCGATCCGAGCATCACGCCCGACACGAAGTAGCGCTGAACGAACGGGTAGATGCACAAGATCGGGATCAGCGTGAGGATCATCGTCACGGCCTGGATGTTCGACGACACCATCGCGGTCGTCGTGCCGGCCGCCGCGGCTCCCTCCGACGCCGTGGTCGAGGCGCCGGCGATCAGATTCCGCAGGAACAGCGTCACCGGGAAGAGTTCGCGTTGGTCGAGATAGAGGAAAGCGGCGAACCAGTCGTTCCAGAAGGCGACCGAGTAGAACAGCACCATCGTCGCGATCACCGCCTTCGACAGTGGCAGCACGATCCGGAAGAAGATCCCGAACCAACTGAGACCGTCGATCTGGGCGGCCTCTTCGAGGTCCTTCGGCAGGCTCTCGAAGAACGCCTTCATCACCAGCAGGTTGAACACCGAGATCGCGCCCGGGAGCACGATCGCCCACATCGTGTTCTTCAGGCCGAGGGCGGAGATCAGCACGTAGTTGGGCACCAGGCCGCCGTTGAAGAACATGGTGAAGACGGCGATGCCGATCAGTGTCCCGCGTCCCCTGAGGTGCTGTTTCGACAGGACGTACGCGTAGGTCGTCGTCAAGGTCATCGCGATGCCGGTCCCGACGACCGTGTACAGGATCGTGTTCCCGTAGTTGCGCCAGAAGATGCCGTTGGACATCACGGCCTGATAGGTGTCGACGTTGAAGCCGACCGGCAGGAAGCTCACCTGCCCGGCCTTGATCGCGCCGGCCGAGCTGAACGACTGGGCGAGGACGGTGATGAACGGATAGAGCATCCCGACGCAGAGCAGGATGAGCAGGATCGTGTTCAGCACGGTGAAGACCCGGTAGCCGCGGCCGTCCTTCAATCGGCGCTTCTCGTTGATCACCACAGGCTCGTCCCCACCACTCGTCGCGCGATGAGATTCGCGGACAGCACCATGACGAGTCCGATCAGGGCCTGGAACAGCCCGATCGCCGCCGCATAACTGAGGTTGTTCGACATCAGCCCGACCCGATAGAGGTAGGTCGAGATGACGTCGGCCGTCGAGTACGTCAACGGGTTGTACAGCAACAGGACCTTCTCGAATCCGACATTCAGGAACGCGCCGATGTTCAAGATCAACAACGTGATCATCACCGGCCGCAGGCCGGGCAGGGTCACGTGCCAGGTCTGCCGCAGCCGGCCGGCCCCGTCGATCTTCGCCGCCTCGTAGAGTGAATCGTCGATCGAGGTCAGCGCCGCCAGATAGAGGATGGTGCCCCAACCGACCGTCTGCCACACCTCCGACCCGACGTAGATCGTCCGGAACCATTCGGGCTTCTGGATGAAGGCGACCTGCTCACCGCCGATCGCGCCGATGATCTGGTTGACCGTGCCCTGCAGTGACAGCAGTTGCATGATCATTCCGGCGACGATCACGATGGACAGGAAGTGCGGCAGGTAGGTGATCGACTGGACCACCTTCTTGAACGCCTGCTTCCGGACCTCGTTCAGCATCAGGGCGAGGATGATCGGCAGCGGGAAGCAGATGATCAGGGTCAGGCCGCCGAGGACGGCCGTGTTGGCGAAGACCTTCCAGAACGCCGGGTCCTTGGTGAACATCTCGATGTAGCGGAGACCGACCCACTGGTCGCCGAAGATGTTGCCGCCCGGTCGGAATCTCCGGAAGGCGATCACGTTGCCCAGCATCGGCCCGTACTTGAAGATCGCGAAGAAGATCAACGGCAGCAGGGCCAGGCAGTAGAGCTGCCAGTCACGGCGCAGGGACTGTTGCCAGGTCCGTCGCTTCCGCCGGGGCTGCTGCGGCTCGACCAGGACCTCCGCGCCGTTCCTGGTCGGGCCGGACGGCTTGCCATCGGTTCCGCCGCGCACCGTCGCGGTGTCGGATCGTAGTGTCGCCATTGGCTCGCCTCCGGCCCGCCGCTGTCTCAGGAGTTCTCTTCGACAAAACGCTTTCGCGCACCGTTCAGGAGTTCGAGGTAGGTCGGCAGTCCCTGGCCTTCCAACTCGGCGACGTAGGCGTCCCATTCGGAGATGTCACGATCACCGAGAATGAACTTCAGGGTGTTCGTGTCGACCGTGTCCTTCAGCGGCGTCGCGAGCAGCGAGGCCTGCTCGAGCTCGGTCTCGTTCAGTGGTGCCGGCGGGTACGGCTCGCGCGGCTTGCGGGTGGACAGCACGGAGTCGATGTAGTCGACGAACGCCGGCGCGTTGTAGGACTCCTTCAACGCCCGCGATTCGGTCGAGTCGGCGAACACGTTGTTCGACCAGCCGAGGTCCTTCAACAGGTCGGTCTTGGCGCCGGGGTTGATGTTGTACCCGTCGAGCGAGTAGTCCGGCTTCAAGGTGATCTTGCCGTCGGCACTCTTGGTGTAGGTCTCGCCCTCGACACCCCAGCGCAGCAGTTCCCGGGCCTGGGGGTTGTAGTAGAGCCAGTCGAGGAATTGGAGCGTGGCCAGGAAATGCTCCGAGTCCTTGACCTCGGCGTTCAGCATGAAGCCGTTCCAGAAGTTCCTCGGCTCGACGACCTGGCCGGCGGGGCCGCCGGGCGGCGCGATCTGCAGCACCTCGAACTTGCCCTTGCCGACGGTCTCTTCGAGCGCCTGCGCGAACTCGATCGCGGTGCCGGCCGAGCCGGAGGCGGCGAAGACGGTCTCGTTCGCGAACTTCTCCGTGACGCTGCCGCCACCGCTGCCGTCGTTCGACGCGGTCAGCGAATCCGTGTCGACCAGGCCGTCCGCCACCAGCCCACGGAAGTACTCGACCAGCTGCTTGTATTCCGGCGCTGCCGCCGTGTACCGGAGGCCACCGGCGCCGTCGTCGACCATCCCGTCGCCGAAGCCCCAGCCGGCCCGGGTGCCCCAGGCGTGGGACGCGTAGTTGAGCAGCGACGCGGCTTCGAACCCGTCGGCCAGCGGCTTGGCGTCCGGATACTTCTGCTTGATCTTCAGCAGCGCCGATCGCATCTCATCCCAGGTCTGGGGGACACCGGCCCCGACCTGGTCGAAGACGTCCTTACGGATGATCAAGGTGAAGACCGGGACCGACACCTCCTGCAGGCCGGGCACCATATAGGACTTGCCGTCGGACTGCTTGAGCCGGTCGATCATGCCCGCCAGGTCCCATTCCTTGACGTACTTCGCGAAATTCGGCATGTACTGCACGTAGTCGCTCATCGGCAGGATCGCGCCGGAGGAGACGAAGGACTCCTCGTC
Source organism: uncultured Actinomycetota bacterium (assembly GCA_963746025.1). Lineage (GTDB taxonomy): Bacteria > Actinomycetota > Actinomycetes > Propionibacteriales > Propionibacteriaceae > Microlunatus. The sequence continues at coordinate 422,429 of CAVUZU010000001.1, read as the reverse complement.
GCCCGTGTACACGAGCGGAATGACGTTCGGAGCGTCACCGGCGCTGATCAGCAGGTTCCGTTTCTCGGTTGCGTCGCTGAAGGGGATATGTGTCGTCTCCAGCTTGACGTTGGTGCGCTTCTCGATCTCCTTGAAGAACGTCCACGAGTCCTTGACCGGGAGGTCGGGCCAGTCGGTCCACAAGATCGACAGCGTGAACGGCTCGGTCGCCTGGAACGGGGTGTCGGCGGCGAAGCCCTCCATCGCACCCTTCGACTGGCTCTCGAGACCGGCACCGGGGGCGGGATCGCCATCTCCCTCGCTCGGGGTGCTGCAACCGGCCAGGACGACCAGGCTGGCCGAGGCGACCGAGAAGCCGAGGAACTCTCGGCGATTGGCTCGCAAAGGGGTCCGCCTGAACGCGTTGGACATGTCTCTCCTCTTTGAGATCGTTCGGGTCCACCAAGGCTCATGAAATCACGAAAGTTTCGGTGAGATTCCGAGAATTTCTTGGAGCTTAGAATTGAAGTCCTGAGAGTGTCAAGAGTTCACAAGATTGCAATCCGGCAGCGAAAGTTTCGAACGGTCACGGCTGGACTCGGCAGGGTTCGTCGAAAGTATCGGTACGATCTCCGCCAGGGGCAGTGGTCTCCTGGAGCAGGTTCGTCGGAGTCGAGGAGGGCCATGGCCAGCAAGCGTCCCCGGATCACCATCGCGGCGATCGCGGCGGAGGCGGGCGTGTCGGTCCCGACGGTGTCGAAGGTGCTGAACGGACGCGGCGACGTCGCTCCGGCCACGCGGGAACTGGTCGAGGCGCAACTCCGTGAATCCGGCTATCAGCGCCGCCGCATCGCCGCGGCGAGTCCGGTGCCGATGATCGATCTGGTCTTCCATGATCTCGGCAATCCGTGGGCGGTCGAGGTGATCCGCGGCGTCGAGGAGGCGGCTCGGGACGCGAACGTCGAGGTGGTGCTCTCCGAATGCGGTGCCAGCCGGCGACCGCGCCAGGAGTGGATCAACTCGGTGCTGACCCGCCGGCCCGCCGGGGTGATCATGGTGTTCTCCGACCTCGCTCCCGATCAGCGCGCCCAGCTCGATGCGCGCCGGGTTCCCTACGTGGTAGTGGATCCGATCGGTGAGGAAGATGAGTCCGTGGCCTCGATCGGATCCAACAACTGGAGCGGTGGCCGGGCGGCGACCCGGCACCTGATCGAGCTCGGGCACCGCCGGATCGGGGCGATCAGTGGTCCGACCGACACGATCTGCGCCCGGGCCCGGATGGACGGCTATGCCGATGCACTGCGCCGGGCCGGGCTGCCCGAAGCTCCGGAGCTGATCCGGGTCGGTGACTTCAGCGTCGAGGGCGGCCATCGCTGTGCCCGCGAGTTGTTGGCGCTGCCGGACCGGCCTACGGCGATCTTCGCGGGCAGTGACATGCAGGCCCTTGGGGTGCTCCGGGCGGCCCGCGAGCTCGGTTTGGAGGTGCCGGCCGACCTGTCGGTGGTCGGCTACGACGACCTGCCACTGGCGTCCTGGATCTGGCCGCAACTGACGACGGTCGCTCAGCCGCTGGTCGAGATGGCCGGCCAGGCCACCCGGCTGGTGCTGGCAATGGCCCGCGGCGAGCAGCCCGCGGTGCGCAAGATGGACCTGGCGGTCCGGTTGATCGAACGGGAGAGCACTGCTCCCTGGCCTGGCTAGCCGGCGCCCGGCCGCACCAGCCGCTTGAGGGCGCGGCCGGCCACGGCCAGGAGTTGATCTTCGGGGTTGCCGAACGGGTTGTCGCTGACCAGGTAGGTCCAGGTCGCGCTCGGCCGCTCGGCGCCGATACCGGCGAGATCGAGGCCGGCCGCGGTGATCGTGGCGTCGGGGAACGCCTCGACCGCGTCGGCGAGCGATCGGTCGATCAGGTCGCGGTAGGCGTCGGAGACGTCCCGATTGAAGCCGTGCAAGGGATTCTCCCGGCCGAGGCTGCGGAAGTGGATGCCCTCCCGGACGTGTTCGGCCAGGGCCAGATGATCACTCCACCGTCGGTCGAGGTAGCTGAGCAGCAGCTGTCGGGCGGCCTCGCCGAGCACCTCCGAATCGATCGTCTCGGCCAGCTTCGTCCAGTGATCCGGCGCGGCCGCGGCCAGTTGCTCGGCCGCGAGCTCGGTGGTCAGCAGCAGCTCTCGGTGGTCCAGCACCTGCTGCCGCTGGGCCTGCAGCTGTTTGTTGTACTGCCAGGTGATCCGGCGCAGTTCGGCCGCCTCGCCCTCGGCGATCCGTTGCGCGTGATCGGCATCGTGCGCGGTCAGGCCGTCGTCGGCGCGGAGGATCAGTGGGTCGGTGTCGGAGACGTAGAACACGCTCTGGCCCGAGTCGCCCTGCCGGCCGGCCCGGCCGCGAAGTTGATCATCGAGGCGACGGCTCGGATAGCGGCCGGTACCGATCACCAGCAGCCCGCCCAGCTCGGCAACCCGGTCCCGGTCGGACTCGTCGGCACCGCCGAGCCGGATGTCGGTGCCGCGGCCCGCCATCTGGGTGGACACCGTGACCGCCCGGTGGGCCCCGGCGCCGGCAATGATCTCGGCCTCGCGGGCGTCGTCGCGGGCGTTCAGCACCGCGGCGTCGATGTCATGATCACGAAGTCGTTCGGCGATCCGCTCCGACTCGGCGACGTCGGAGGTGCCGAGCAGCACCGGCCGGCCGGCCTCGTGTTCGGCGATCACCCGTTCGACGATCGCGACCTCCTTGTCCGCGACGTCGTCGTGCAGTTGATCATGATCATCGATCCGGATCCCCGGGCGGTGCGTGGGCAGGGCGCCGGTTTCCAGCTGGTAGAACTCGCGCAACTGCTCGGCGGCCGAGACGGCGGTGCCCGTCATCCCGGCGATCACCGGATAGCGCTTGATCAACTCGTGCACGGTGATCTGATCGAGGATCGAGCCGCGCTCGCTCTGCCGCAAGCCTTCCTTGGCCTCGACCGCAGCGTGCAGTCCGTCCGGCCAGCGGCGCAGCTGTGCGACCCGGCCCCGGTCGGGATCGATCAGCCGGACCGAGCCGTCGACCACCAGGTAGTCGACATCGCGGCGGACCAGCGCCTGGGCGTAGAGGGCGACGTTGACCCGGGTCAACAGCTCGCCGTCGGTGAACAGGTTGTCGACGCCGGACAGTCGCTCCACCCGGTGGATGCCTTCGTCGGTCAGGCTGACGGTCCGTCCGTCGCGGTCGGTCGCATAGTCCTCGTCGGGCTGCAGTTCGGCGACCAACGCCGCCGCAGCGGCAAGATCATCGCCGGCTCCGGCGCTGCCGGCCAGGACCAACGGGACCCGGGCCTCGTCGATCAACACCGAGTCGGCCTCGTCGATCAACGCGACCCCGGGTTCGGGCTGCACCCGGTCGACGTGGGCGGTCCGCATCCGGTCCCGGAGCAGGTCGAACCCGGCCTCGCTGACCGAGACGTAACAGACATCCGCGGCGTAGCCGGCCCGGCGTTCCTCGGTGGTCGATGACTGCTCGACCCAGCCGACCGAGACGCCCAGCCGGCGCAGCACCGGCCCCATCCAGGCCGCGTCGCGGCGGGCCAGATAATCGTTGACCGACAGCACCTGGATCTGGTGGCCGCTCAGCGCGTACCCGGCGGCGGCGATCGCGCCGACCAGGGTCTTGCCCTCGCCGGTGGCCAGCTCGACCACGATCCCGGGCCGGCCGGAGAGTGGGGCGAGCAGCGCCGCCACGCCCTGCACCTGCACGTCGTAGGCGCGTTCGTCCAGTGCCCGGCGGGCGGCCTCACGGCCGAGGGCGGCGAGTTCGGCGACGTCGGCCGTACGATCACCGGAGCGGATCTCCTGGCAGCGAAGCAGCAGGGCCTCGTCGTCCAGCTCGATCAAGGCGTCCTCGAGCGCGGCCGCCCGTTCGACGACGTCGCCGTACCGGTCGAGATCGAAGACGCCCGGTCGGCCCAGCCACCGAGCGACCGACGCCTTGACCGCCTTGAACCCACCAAACCTCGCCACCAGCGCACCCTACTGGGGTAGGGCAACGAAACCGCTCTGCCGAGTGATGGGAACCGCGAGATCCCCACGTAGGTTTCGGGCATGTCACTGCTGCTCGAACCTGCGATGGGCCCGTCCGCCGCCTCCCATCGCCATGTCAGCGGCTACTCGGCGCTGTCGCGGATGATCAAGGGCGCCGGTCTGCTGGACCGTCGCTATGCCTGGTATGCCGGGCGGTTCGTGCTGCTCGGGCTGGCTCTGCTGACCGGCTTCGGGTTGCTCTTCGCGCTTGGCAACTCGCCCTGGCAGTTGCTGGTCGCGGCCGGCTTCGGGGTCGTCTTCACCCAGGCCGCCTTCCTGGCCCACGACGGTGGGCACCGGCAGATCTTCGTCTCCGGGAAGAAGAACGAGTGGTCCTCGTTGATCATCGGAAACCTGATCGTCGGCCTGAGCTACGGCTGGTGGATGCGGAAGCACAGCCGGCACCACGCCAACCCGAACAAGATCGGCGCCGACGACGACATCGCGCCCGGGGCCCTCGTCTTCACCGCCGCCGACGCCCGGCAGCGGTCCGGACCGGCGGCCTGGTTCGCCCGGCGCCAGGGCTGGCTGTTTCCGGCGCTGCTGCTGCTCGCCGGGCTGGACCTGCACCTGGCCGCGGTGAGATCCGCCTTCGGGCCCGGGCCGGTCAAGCACCGGTCGGCGGAGATGATCTTGATCGCGATCCGGCTGCTCGGCTTCCCGATCCTGGTCCTGACCGTGCTCGGGCCGGGTCTGGGGCTCGCCTTCCTCGCCGTCCAGGTCGCTGTCTTCGGAGTCTGCATGGGTGGGGCGTTCGCGCCGAACCACAAGGGGATGCCGATTGTGCCGAAAGACGCCAAGGTGGACTTCCTCAGCCGCCAGGTGCTGATGTCCCGCAATATCTCCGGCGGCCGGCTGATCGACTGGCTGATGGGCGGCCTGAACTACCAGATCGAACACCACCTGTTCCCGAACATGCCGAGCGTCAACCTCCGGCTGGCCCGACCATTGATCCGGGCTTACTGCGCCGAGCACGAGCTGCCCTACACCGAGACCTCGCTGCTCGAGTCGCACCGGATCGTCATCCGCTACCTGAACGACGTCGGCCTGGGCGAAGCCGACCCCTTCAGCTGCCCGCTGACCGCGCAGCTCAGGTCCCGCTGAGCGCCACAAGCTCCGTTGGTCACCCGATTGTCGGTGCGTTTGTCGGGCAGCGACGAAGTCGTTGATCATGCTCGCCAACCCGCGCGTCGTCCCGCTGGTGTTCCAGAACTTGCGGGCACGGTCCTCGTTTGCCGAGGGGATGATCCAGGCGGGTTGATGAGTGTCGGCCACGTTGCCTGAGCGGGAGGATGGTGCCGGGTTTGGGGGATGGGGACTTGGCAGCCGGTGCGCGTCCTGTACAAGTGGGATCTTCGGCCGAGCCGGCCAGGGCGGTGATCGAGGTCTGGCCCGGTGCACCACGGGTGGAGATCGATGGTGGTCGTGCCCGCGGACTTCCAGGTCGGCGCCGATCTCAACGTCGTCTTGCCCGTCCGCCCAATGATCGCTGCGGCGATTCGAGTTCGCGACGCTCCATGATCGGCTCCAGCCGGTGCGTTCCTCGGATTTGGTCGGGAGTGGCGGCGAAGTTGTTGATCATGGTGTTCCAGATCGTGCGGGCGTAGTCGCCGTTGCCGAACGGGAGGGGTCCCGGCCGCGGTTGGTCAAGGAATGCAACTGTGTGGGGTGTGCCAGAAGACAGTGCCGGTCTCGGGGATGCGGACGTGCCAGCCGGCTTGGGTCACCTTCGGCGCAGCCTGGGGCATCGACGCCGCGTCTTGTATCGGCGGGATCTTCGTCCGAGCCGGCCCGGCCCGGGTCGCCGATGGAGATCTGGCCAGGTGAATCTTCGGGCCGATGAAGTGGGCCGGGGCCAGCTCCGACAGCAGCGGTCGATGCTGGTCGATCCTGTGGAGATCAAGCTCGGCGCCGACGTCCATTCGCCTGGATCCGTGCAGCAACGCCCGTTGCGGCTGATCGAGTTCGCGACGCCGCCTGATCGGCTTCAGCCGGAGAGCTCTTCGGGGTCCGGGTCGTTGTCGGCGGGGTATCGGGTGGTGGTGAAGTCGTTGATCATGGTGTTCCAGATCGTGTGGGCGTAGTTCCCGTTGCCGAGGGGCAGTGTCCCGGCTGGGTTGGTGAGGAAGTACCAGCCGTGTGGGGTGCGCCAGATGGCGGTGCCGGTTTCGGGGATGCGGATCTGCCAGCCGGCGTGGGTCTTGTACCGGTGGGATCTTCGTCCGAGTCGTCCGAGGCTGTCGGTGGAGGTTTGGCCGGGTGGTCCGGTCGGTGGTGGCCGGTAGGGGATTGCGTGATCGTGGTCGATCCGGCGGGTGGTGTTGGTGCCGTAGGGGAACGCTTCGGCGGGTGTGATCATCCGCAGCGCGTCCTTGATCCGATCCGACGCCTCGTAGGCGTCGGCCGCCGGTGTGTTGTTCGGGTCGATGACGGGGGTGATGGTGAGGTGTTTGCCGCGGATCCAGTGTTTGAACTGTTCGGCGGTGATCGGCCCGACATCCTCGACCCGCACCACCCCGGAGTTCTTGACGATGGTGTCGCGGTCGACATGGAGATAGACCACGGTTTTGGGCAGGAGGTCGCGCGGGCTGATCCGGTAGCGGTCGAGGAGCGCCTGGAGTTCTGCGGCGTAGTCGACCGCCTGGTAGGGGTCGATGTCGGCCGGGTGCAGATCGGTCTCGGTGATCACCGGCTCATCGGCTGGCCCGGTCTCCGGCCGGTGATCAACGATGCCTGCCGAGTCGGCCGGCTCCGGTTCGGCGGCGGCCGGCGCGTCCGGTCCGGGATCTCCGAACACCCGGTGGTCCGCGGGGGTCTCTCGATCGTCGAACCCACCTGGGTCGCTGACCGGTCCGACACCGCCAGAATCGATGAGGGATTCGGAGTCTTCGAACCCGCCGGTCCTGGTGGCCGGTTCCCGGTCGTCGAACCCACCTGGGTCGCTGACCGGTCCGACACCGCCAGAATCGATGAGGGATTCGGAGTCTTCGAACCCGCCCGTCCTGGTGGCCGGTTCCCGGTCGTCGAACCCACCTGGATCGCTGACCGGTTCTGGAACTCCGACGTCGCCTGAGTCGATGAGGGATTCGGAGTCCTCGAACCGGCCGGTCCTGGTGAGCGGCTCCCGGTCACAGAACACACCCGAGTGGGTGATCGGCGCGGGGTCCTCGACCCTTCCTGAGTCGACCAACGTGGCAGAGGCTGAACTGGGATTGCGCTCTTCGGTCTCGGGCTGCGTCCACGGCTCGGCTAGCCGGGTCCAGGCGTAGTCGGCGTCCTCGGCTGGGTCCGGGGCTGGTTCGGGTGGTTGGGTGAGGTTGCGGCCTTCGTGAGCGGCGAGGAGGGTGATGGTGCGGAGTGGGTTGGCGATGATCCCGATCGCCTTTGACCGGCGCACATCGAGCGTGGCCGTGTCACCGTTCAGTCCGAGGATCTGAGCGATCCGGTCGCAGAGGGCGGTGAACATGATCACGTCTCCGGCCTCGGCCCGGGCGATCAGGGTTTTGATGCCGCAGTCGGTGGTCCGTCCGGTCCGGACGAAGCGTTGGGCCTGGAAGTGTCGGGCGCGGGCTTCGGCGTCGGCCGGGTCGGCCTCGAAGATCTTGGCTTCGAGGAGCGGGAACAGCCGGCCGGGCGGCAGCGAGGTCAGGTAGGGCGCGACCGCGGCGTCGACGTATCGGGCCGCTGCGAGGGACAGGTGGCCGGTCTTGTCGGCGATTTTGCGGCAGATCCAGACCGGAACCTGGTAGTGGCAGAGCCGGGCCCAGATCTGCGGGAACCGGTGCCGCAGATCCAGCGCATCGGCAATCAGTTTCGTTCCGGTGCTGGTCGACCATCCGGCGACGACGGCGAACTCGCCCACACAGAGTTCCCCGATCGCCGGCGTGCCGTCCCCGCCGATGGTGCGGGCCCGTTCCCGGCCGGGCAACGCGGAGGTGTTGTGGTCCAGGGCGTCGCCGGAGTGCAGGTCGGCCCAGTGCGCGGCGATCTTGAGCTGATCGGCCTCAGCCCGACGCTCGAGGGCGACCGCGGTGTTGAGCAATTCCAGGGCCTGATCGGCGTCGAGCTCGGCCAGGTCGACGACGACCCCGTCGCCATCGATCACCGCGTCCCCCGATTCCATACCCACAACGCTATCGGGCACCACTGACAGTTTGGATCGGCGCGATCCCAAGATCAGTGAGCGAATTCGATCATGCCCGGCTTGGCGGGGTGGAGGTGGGAGTGTTCGTTCCCTGAGCCTGTCGAAGGGCAAGCCCGTTGCCGCCTTGCGCCCGGGTCGAGATCTGTCGGAGCCTCATCGGGCCCGGTCAAGCGACGGGGTCGATCGGGCCGGCCCTTCGACAAGCTCAGGGAACAAACACTCGAGCGTCCCTGCCGCCAATCGCAGGACGGTGGCTGGCTTGCCCTTCGACAGACATCCCAGGTGGGTAGATGTCAAGCGGCTGCCGTGGTGATGTGGTGGGACCAGGCGGTTGTCTCGTCGTAGGTGGTGCCGGTTTTGAGGCAGCCGTGGAGGATGCCGACGAGGCGGTTGGCGAGTTGGCGCAGGGCCGGGTTGTGTTCGACTTTGCGGGCGCGTTGTCTGTCGTAGTAGGCGCGGGCACCGGGCGAGCGCAGGAGCGCGTTGAACGCCTGGCTGGTGAGGGCGTCGATGAGCCGGTCGTTGTGCACGAACCGGGCCAGGGCGACCTTCTTCTTGCCCGACGCGCGGGTGATCGGGGATGTTCCTGCGTAGTTCTTCCGGGCCTTCGCGCTGGCGTAGCGGGTCGGGTCGTCGCCGAACTCTGCGAGCACCCGGGCGCCGAGCACCGCTCCCAGCCCGGGCTGGGAGGCGATGATCTCAGCGGCCGGGTGCTGCCCAAAATGGGCCTCGACCTGCCCGTCCATGATCTTGATCTGGCTGTTCAGCACGGTCAGGACCGCGATCAAGGCCTGGACCGTAGCGGCGTAGGCGCCGGCGATGACCTCGGGCCGGCCGAGGTGCTCGGCCCGCAACGCGGTCTGGATCGCCGCCGCCTTCTCGGCGATGTTGCGGCGCCGTGCCCGTTTCAACACCGCGCTGATCTGCGCGGTCGTGAGCCGGGCGGCCTGGGCCGGGGTCGGCGCCTTGGCCAACAGTTCCAGAGCATCGGCGGCATCAAGATCATCGAAGGCGACCAGCGCCGCCGGGAAGTAATCCCGCAGCGCGTGCCGCAGCCGCTGCGTGTGGCGGGTCCGTTCCCAGATCAGCGTCTTGTGGGTCCGGGCCACGACCTTGATCGCCACGGCCAGCGTGCTGTCCCCGGCCACCGGTCGCAACTCGTGGGCATGAGTGCGGACCATGTCGGCCAACACATGCGCATCACCGGCATCACTCTTCGCACCGGAGACACCCAGCCGGTCCCGGAACCGGGCTGCTTGCAACGGGTTGACCGCGAACACCGTGTAATCAGCGGCGACCAACGCAGCCACCCACGGACCGCGGTCGGTCTCGATCCCGACCAACACCTCAACCTCGTCGGCATCCTCCCCGGCCAGTTGCCCGATCATCGTGTGCAGTCGTGCCATCCCGGCCACACCCTCAGGCAACCGGGCCCGGGCCAGCCGACGACCCGAACTGTCCATCACCTCCACATCGTGATGATCCTCGGCCCAGTCATCTCCCACGAACAATCGCAACGGTCCTCCAGGTTTCTCGACACCAACCAACCGGTCCAGCAGCCAGCAGGAGAACCATCAGCGACCTAATCAAACAGTGCTCACACCCAACAACCCGGCGGGCAACGACATCCCAGCAGCGATCACATTCTCCCGACCTACCGGCAAAGGGCACGATCTGTCGACAGGACTCAAACGTCCAGGCTCAAGAAGTGCTCACCCGCCAGTCGGCTACCAACCAGGAGTTTGCCCGATGACTCACTCCCAGAACTGATTAGGCTCAGGGAACAAACACCCGTGCGTCCCCGCCGCCAAGCGCAGGACGCTGGCTGGCTTGCCCTTCGACAGGCTCAGGGAACGAACCTCTTACGTCCCCGTCGTCGATCTTCGGGGTGGGTGTTCGTGATCCGCTGCAGAGCCGTATCGAGACGTCGGGGCTGCAGCTCCGGGGCGAGATCATGGGGTGTGGTGATGTCGATCGAGCGCATCGGCATCGAGCTTGGTTCGGTCGTGGTGGACAGACCGGGGCAGCGGTGAACTCTCCGACGCCGAGTCACCACTCTCGACCGTCGCGATCGCCACGATCTGTGGCGAAAGTCGATCATGCCCACGTGTGGCGGGGCGGAGGTGAGGGTGTTCTTTCCCTGAGCCTGGCACAGGCGTCGCGTCACCGTTGGTGGGTTCGGGGAGTGTGCGTTAGACGCCCTCGCGGTAGAAGTTCTGCCGGTAGGTGGTCGGGCTGCAGCCGTGCACGCCGCGGAATTGGCGGGAGAAGTAGAAGGGGTCGTCGTAGCCGACGGCGTCGGCGATGTCGCGGACCGGGACGATGGTGGTCACCAGCAACTCCCGGGCCCGGGACATCCGCAACCGCTTCACGTATTCGATCACCCCGGATCCGGTCGCGCGGCGGAACAGGGCGGCGAAATGGGACGGGCTGAGGCCGGCCAGTTGGGCCAGGTCGGCGACCCGGACCGGGTCCGCGAAGTGTTCCCGCAGATGATCTTGGGCCGCTCGGACCGGCTCGGTCTGGCCGCGGGAGCCGGCCAGCTTGTCCGCAGCCAGTTGGGCCAGCATCGACCAGGCGAGCCCGGCTGCCATGATCAGGTTCGGCTCGGTCTCGTCCCGGCTCAGGCAGTCGACCACGTGACTCATCGTCGAGGCGGTCCGATAGAGATCACTGATCTCCACCAGCCGATCGGGCAGGATCGGCTCGAGCAGCGACGGCACGTCCCGGCCGGCGGCGTGCAGCCACCAGATCGTCCAGGGGTCGTCGCTGTCCGCCCGATAGCCGTGCGGCACGTGCGGCGGGATGATCAGCGCCGAGCCGGCATGGACGTCGAACGTCCGGCCGTCCATGGTGCAGGAGCCGCGGCCGTCGATGCAGATGATCACGACTGCTTCTGGCGCACCGCGGGTCCGGACCCGGCCATGGCTGGCGGCGTGCGGGAAGTGCCCGGCGTCGGTGACCAGCAGCCGCGACGTCGGGTTGCGCCGGAGCGCTCGCTGGACCAGCGGCCGGGGCAGCACCAGCAGTCGTTGCCCCGGGAATCCATCCGGGATCATGCTCGTCAGTCTAGGCCTCCCCGATCGTCGGATCGTCCAGGGAGATCGGAGGATCCGTCATTCCGGCCGGCTCCGGTACGGGCTAACGTCGCGCCATGCTCACCGAGGAGTCGTCGCGATTCGACCTGCCCGACCGGCCGGCGGATCAGGTCGATGCGCCGGTGGCGGGCTGGCGCGAGCCGGTGCGGATCGACACCTATCGACCGTTGCCGCCGGACCGGTTTCCCGCCTATCTCGACCGGCGGGTCTATCAGGGCTCCTCGGGCCGGGTCTATCCGCTGCCGTTCTTCGAACGGATCGACGCGGTCAAACGGCCGGAGGACTGGGACGCGATCCACCTGGAGAACGAGTGGATCCGGCTGATGATCTTGCCCGGTCTGGGCGGCCGGATCCACGTCGGGTTCGACAAGCTCGCCGGCCACGACTTCTTCTATCGCAACGAAGTGATCAAGCCGGCGCTGATCGGCCTGACCGGGCCGTGGATCGCCGGCGGGGTCGAGTTCAACTGGCCGCAACATCACCGCCCTGCGACCTACCTGCCGACCGACGCCACGATCGAGCGATCGCCGGACGGCTCGGTCACGGTGTGGTGTTCCGATCATGATCCGTTCACCCGGATGAAGGGGATGCACGGCATCTGCCTGTATCCGGACCAAGCCCGGGTCGAGCTCAAGGTCCGGCTGTACAACTCCTCGGCGGAGCCGCAGACCTTTCTCTGGTGGGCCAATGTCGCGGTCAAGGCCCATGATCAACTGCAGTCGTTCTTCCCGCCCGACGTGTCGATGGTCGCCGATCATGCCCGGCGCGCCGTGACCTCGTTTCCGGCGGCCGATCGGCCCTACTACGGGATCGACTATCCGCACCGCCCTTCGACAGGCTCAGGGAACGGAGGGGACGGCGTGCCCGGTGACCGGATCGACTGGTTCCGCAACATCCCGGTGCCCACCTCGTACATGTGCCTGGGCACCGAGGGCGACTTCTTCGGCGGGTACGACCACGCCGCCGACGCCGGCTTCGTGCACGTCGCCGACCACCGGACCGCGGTCGGCAAGAAGATGTGGACCTGGGGCAACGCGCCGTTCGGCCAGGCCTGGTGCCGCAACCTGACCGACGACGGATCGGCCTACATCGAACTGATGGCGGGCGTGTTCACTGACAACCAGCCCGACTTCTCCTTCCTGGCGCCCGGCGAGACCAAGGTGTTCAGTCAGTCCTGGTATCCGATCCAGCGGATCGGCCCGGTCCAGGCGGCCACCGTCGACGCTGCGATCGCCGTCCGCCGCATCCCCACCGGGGTCACGGTCGGCATTGCGTCGACGTCGGTGCGGTCCGGCGTCGACGTGATCATCTCCGCGGCCGGAGAGCGGACCGTGCATCGCACCGATCTTGCTCCCGGGCAGCCGTTCGAAGTGCAGCTGGCCGATGATCACCAGCTGCAGGTCAGCGTCTGTGATCAGGACGTCGAGCTGGTCGCGCTGCGGCCGACGACAACGGCCGAGCCGGGTGCTCCGGCGACCGAGCCGCTGCCGCCCGCCGAGGTGCCGAGTGTGGAGGAGCTGTACCTGATCGGCGTCCACCTGGCGCAGTACCGGCACGCGACCCGGTCGCCGGAGCCGTACTGGGCCGAGGCGCTGCGCCGCGATCCCGATCATGCGCCGACCAACACCGCGCTGGCCGCCCGGCGCTACCGGGCCGGCCACTACGCCGAGGCCGAGCCGCTGCTCCGGCGGGCGGTGGCGCGGCTGTCGCTGCGCAACGCCAACCCGGCCGACAGCACGGCGCACTACTACCTCGGCCTCACTCTGACCCGGCGCGGTGATCATGACGGCGCATCCGCCGCGTTCAGCAAGGCTGCCTGGAACCGGGTCTGGCGCGCCCCGGCGAGCTACCGGGCGGCCCGCCTGGACGCGGCCGCCGGCCGGATCCAGGCCGCCCTGGACCGGCTCGCCGACGTCCTCCGGGCCGAACCGGAACACCTGCAGGCGCGCAGTCTGCTGGTGATCATGCTGCGCCGCACCGGCCGAGCGGACGAGGCGGAATCGCTGCTGGCCGAGACCCGACGGCTGGATCCGCTGCACTGGTGGTCGGCCGACCTGGCCGGCCGATCGCTCAGCTGCGATGCCCAGACCTGTCTGGATGTCGCGCTCGAATACGCCGGCGTCGGCGAGCCGGTGGCCGCGCTCCGGGTGCTCGATCGAGCCGCGGAGGCGGACCGGCAGGCGGCACTCGGCGCACCGGCTGCCGGCCCGCTGATCGACTACCACCGGGCCCGGCTGCTGCACCTGCTCGGCCGGACCGAGGATGCGGAGTCGGCGATCAAGGCCGCCCAGCAGGGCAGCGACCGGTACTGCTTCCCGGGCCGGTTGGACGACGCCGACCTGCTCGCGGACCGGCGCACCACAGCACCCGATGATCATCGCGCGGCGGCGCTGCACGGCCACTGGCTCTACGCCCAGGGCCGGGTCGACGACGCGGTCGAGGCCTGGCGCCGGTCGGTCGAGCTCGACCCGTCGGATCCGGTCTGCTGGCGCAACCTCGGCCTGGCCGCGTACAACCACGCCGGAGACCTCGAGCAAGCAATCACCTGTTACGACCGTGCGGTCGCGGCGGCACCGGACGACGCCCGGCTCTGCTTCGAGCAAGATCAGCTGGCCTCCCGGGCCGGGATACCGCCGGCCGAGCGGTGGGCCCGGCTGGCGGGTCGGCTGGAGCTGGTCCGGCAGCGCGACGACGCGGTGGTCGAGCTGGCCCATCTCCGGCTGAGCCTCGGTGATCATGACGGTGCGGCCGAGCTGCTGCTGGCCCGCGAGTTCCAGCCCTGGGAGGGTGGCGAAGGCCAGGCGCTGCAAGCCTGGGACCGGACCTGTCTGGCCCAGGCGGACGCGGCGCAGGCCGCCGGCCGCCAGGCCGAGGCTGTGAGCTGGCTCGACCGGGCCCTGGATCCGCCGGTCTCGCTGGGGGAGCAGCGGCATCCGCTGGCCAACTCGGCCGGGCTGCAGTTGGCCCGCGGCGACGCGCTGGCGGCGGCCGGTGATCACAATGCGGCCCGGGCCGCCTGGTCCGATGCGGCGGGTCAGGTCGGTGACTTCCTCTCGATGAGCACCACGCCGTACAGCGAGGCGACCGAGGCGTCGATCACGGCCCGGCGCCGGCTCGGCGAGCTGAGCGCGGCCGACGAGCTCGCGGCCGGCCTGTCGAGCTTCTGCGACGAGCTCGAAGCGACTCCGGCGACGGTCGACTACTTCGCCACCTCATTGCCGACCTTGCTGTTGTTCACCGCGGATCCGGAGTTGATCAAGAACCGGCGGGTGCGATTCCTTCGTGCTCAGCTGGCGGCGGTGAACGGCCGTCAGCAGGGTGCGCTGCGGGACCTGGTGGAGATCCTCGCCGAGGATCCGAACCACATCGAGGCCATCGACCTGCAGCGCAGACTCGGGGCCTCCCATCCCGATCAGAGTCCATCACTCACAGGAGAGTTTCGATGACCATTGCCAGAGCTTCTTACCCCGACCTGTCCCGGCGTGCCCTGTTGGGCGGTGCCGCGGCGATCGGCGGCGCCTCCCTGGTGTCCGGTTGCATCGGCTCCGGGCCGGGCACCTCGGCGCCGCCGACCGGTGCCCCGGCCGGCGGCCCGGCCACCCTGCAGATCGCGTTCTCCGAGCCGGCCACCCGGGACGCGCTGCTGAAGACGATCAAGGACGACTATGACGGCCAGGCGCCGACGGTCAACGCCGTCGCCACCGAGCAGTTCCGCGCGCAGTTGTCGACGTACCTCACCTCGGCCACCCCGCCGGACGTGATCGGCTGGCTGGCCGGCTCGGTCGCCCGCGACTACGCCGACAAGGGGCTGCTCCTCGACGTCAGCGACCTGTGGACCGGTGACGGCGCCTGCGCCAACTACTCGGAATCGCTGCGCAGCCTGTGCAGCGACGCGAGCGGCAAGCAGATCTTCATCCCGACCAGCTACTACTGGTGGTCGATCTTCCACAAGAAGTCCGCGTTCGAGAAGTGGGGGATCACCGAACCGCCGAAGGTCTGGGACGACTTCATCGCCGTCTGCGAAGACCTCAAGGGCCGCGGCGTGCATCCGCTGACCAACGGCATCGGCTCCACCCCGTGGATGTCGTCGGGCTGGTTCGACTACCTCAACCTCCGGGTCAACGGCGCTCCGTTCCATCGCGACCTGTTGGCCGGAAAGTTCCCGTTCACCGACGAGCGGGTGGCCGCCGTGCTGGAGAAGTACAAGCAGCTGATCCCGTACTTCGATCCGAACATGCGGTCCTATTCGGTGCAGGAGGCGGTCACGCCGATGGTGCAGGACAAGTCCGCGATGTATCTGGTCGGCGCGTTCGTCAGCGTCTCGATGCCGAAGGACATGGTGGATGATCTTGACTTCTTCTCGGTGCCGACGATCGATCCGGCGATCCCGACCGCGGAAGAGGCACCGACCGACGGCTACATGGCCGCGGCCAAGGCGCCGAACGTCGACGAGGCCAAGAAGCTGATGTCCTTCCTCGCGTCACCGGCGGCGCAGCAGAAGTACATCGAGCTGTCCGGTTCGTCCAACCTGCCCACCTCGCCCGACGTCGACACGTCCGGCTTCTCACCACTGGTGCAGAAGGGGATCAAGCTGCTGAACGAGACCGAGGAGATCACCCAGTTCTTCAACCGGGACTCCTCCGACGCCCTGCAACTGACCGCGGACGCGGCGCTGAACAAGTTCCTCGACGATCCGTCCGACATCCCGGGCACGTTGAAGAGCTGGCAGGCCGCCGCCGAGCGGGTCTTCAAACAGTGACACCGCAAACAGTGACGGCCCTGGGGACGCTGGCCGGCCCCGAGACCACGCCGGCCGGCCGGCCGAAGAAGGCGCGCGGTGTGCTCCGGGTGCCACCGGTCGTCTGGCTGTTCTTGATCATTCCGGTGGCGGTCGAGCTGTTCTGGGTGTTCTGGCCGGCGTTCAACAGCTTCCAGCTGTCGCTGACCCGCTGGCAGGGCGTGGGCGCCGCCGAGTTCATCGGCCTGGACAACTTCACCAACCTGGCCGCCGATCCGGTGTTCCAGACGGCGCTGAGGAACAACGCGATCTGGGTCGTCCTGTTCGGCGGGCTGTCGGTGGTCGGCGGCCTGATCCTCGCCGTGCTGTTGAACAAGCCGCGCCGCGGCGTCGGCATCTACCGGGCCGCGATCTACCTGCCGATGGTCTTCTCGCTGGCCGTGACCGGCCTGTTCTGGCGGGTGATGTATGCCCCGGACGGACCGATCACCAGCTTCTTCGAGACCCTCCGGATCGAAGCCCTGGCGACCCCGTGGCTGGCCTCTCCCGATCTTGCTCTGTACGGCGTGCTGATCGCCGCCGTATGGCGTCAGGTCGGCTACATCATGGTGCTCTACCTGGCCGGCCTGAAGAGCTGCGATCCAGCGCTGGAGGAGGCAGCGGCCGTCGACGGCGCCAACCGGTGGCAGCGGTTCTGGCATGTCGTCATGCCCCAGCTGTCCGGGGTCAACACGGTGGTCTTCGCGGTCACGGTGATCGACTCGCTCCGCACCTTCGACATCGTCTGGTCGATGACTCGCGGCGGCCCGTACGACAGTAGTCAGTTGCTCAGCACGTACATGTTCCAGCAGGGCTTCACCGTGGTGAACCTGGGCTACGGCTCGGCGATCGCGGTGATCATCTTTCTGCTCGCGATCATCTTCATCATCACCTACCTGGCCCGGGCGGCCCGGGGAGAGGAGGACTGATGGCCACCATCGAGGCACCCGTGACCCGCGGCAGGACCGCGGCCGGGCCACAGCGGCGCCGCGGTCCGGGCCGGAACTCGCCCTGGTTCCACGTCGGAATGATCCCGTTCACCCTGATCTACATCTCGCCGTTGATCTTCGTGGTCGCGGTGTCGCTGCGCCCGTTCGACGACATCACTCGCCGCGGCATCGCTGCACTGCCAAGTGTGTTGTCGTTCGAGGGGTTCGCCACCGCCTTCAGCGCCGGGGTCCGGAACGCGCTGCTGAACAGCGCTCTGGTGACAGTGGTGACGGTGCTGATCACGCTGTTGCTGGCGTCGATGGGCGCGTTCGCGCTGAGCCGGTTCCGAATCCCGTTCCGGCGGACGATCTTGTTGACCATGCTGGCCGGCAACCTGCTGCCACCGCAGATCCTGCTGATCCCGGTGGCCAAGATCGCCGAAGCGATGGGCATCTACGACACCCTGCTGGCGCTGATCGTGGTCCAGGTCGGCTTCGGGCTCGGCTTCTACACCTTCGTGCTGCACGGCTTCATGCGCGGCATCCCGCGCGAGGTGTTCGAGGCCGCGGTGGTCGACGGGGCCGGCGCGGTCCGGACCTATTTCCAGATCGTGCTGCCGCTGTGCCGGCCGGCGTTGGCCGCCCTCGGCGCGCTGGCGACGACCTGGGTGTTCAACGACCTGATCTGGGCGATGACCGTGCTCCGGACCGAGACCAACTTCCCGATCACCGCCGCCCTGTTGAATCTGCAGGGCAGCTTCATCAGCAAGTGGAACGTGGTCGCGGCCGGATCGATCATCGCCGCAATCCCGCCGGCGATCGTGTTCTTCCTGTTCCAGAAGCACTTCGTCTCCGGCCTGCTGGTCGGCGCGAACAAGTAGCCGGCGGTCGACAGGCTCACCCGGCGAGCCGGAGCACCTCGCGTAGCACCCTGCCCTGGGCTCCGGCCGGCCGACGAAGATCAAGGAGGCGGCGATGGTCGGGGCAAGATCGACGGTCTCGGGTTCGCCGGGGCCGCACGCCGGGCCGGATCCGGTGCCCGGCCATGATCAACGGCACCGCGATCTCCTCGGCGCCGCTGTGGCCGCCGCCGGGCGGCCGGTCGAGGTCGGTGCTGAAGTGGCAGTCGGACCGGGCCGACAGGGCGAAGTCGCCGGCCCGGTAGCCGGCGTGCAGGCGAGCCGGATCACGGCGGTCGAGGACGATCGCGCGGTCGTCGAGCTCGGCCAGCGCCTCGGCCACCGCGGCCCGGCCACGCGGACCGGCGGCCGCGCCGCGCAGGTGCAGGCTGACGCTGCGCGAGGTCGCGGTCGTCACGATCTCGAGCTGCGGGCTGGACACTGTCTCGCCCCAGGGCACGATCTCATGGCTGAACCCGGTCTTCGCCAAGGCCGACAGCAGATCCGGGACCAGCGGCCGGACCACCGAACCCATCCCATGATCGGAACCGACGATGAAGGTCGTCCGGTCCAGGATGCCGGCCTCCCGGGCGGCCTCGACCAACCGGCCGACCTGGAAGTCGATGTCGGCCACGATCCCGGGGACGCTCGGCCCGGACGGCCCCTGGATCTCGAGATTCACCGGATCCTCGTCCCGGATGGCCCGGTCGCGTTCGAAGTCGTAGTAGTACGCCTGATGATCGGACCGCTCCGGGTAGGCACCGGTGATGATCGAACTGCGCGCCACCTGGGAGGTCCCCTTGAAGACGGAGCGGCCCGTGGTGCCGGGGCCGCGCGCCGCGCGAGCGTCCAGGCCCGGCGTCTCGTACCAGGTCAGATAGCGCGGATCGAACCCGTCGGGCTCGAAGGAGATCACGTCGTTCCGGTCGACCGCGGCCGAGGGATCCGGGGTCGTGGCGCGGGCCCCGGCCGGCACGACGGGAGTGACCACCAGACCGGCGGCCAGCAGCACGGCGAGCCGGCGGGGGAGCCGGCTCGGTGCGTTGGTGCCGGGCCGAGTCCGACGGCTGAGCTTGGCCACGGGAAGAGCTCCTTTGCTGTCGATCAAGCACGGCCCCGCGACCGACGACGCCGGGCCGGGGTGCGGATCGTTCGCGATGATCAACAGCTTCGGCCCAGCCGGCGGCACGGTCAATGTGTGAAATCCAATGGCGCGATTACCGGCACAGCAGGCTCACCGCTGCCCACGACGGAGGAACCGACATGACCATGATCGAGAGCTGGACCCTGCCGACGGCGAGCTCGGTCTATCGGGTGGGCCTCGGGCCGGACGACGTCGGCCCGCTGCTGCTCGGCTGGGGTGCTGCCGACGATCCGGTGCCGGAGCTGCCGACCGCCTCAGGTTGGGACATTCCCGCCGATGTACTCCCGCTGGAGTACGCCGTCCTCGGCACCCGGCAGCGGCAGACCTCGGAGCTGATCGTCGATCAGGGCGACGGTCTGGTCGGCGCCCGGGTGGCCTGGGAGGCCGACGGCGAGCTGATCGAGTCCGGCACCGAAACCACTTTGGTGCTGCGCGGGCTGGACAGCACCGGCCGGATCGAGCTGGAGCTGCGGATCACCACCAGTCGTGATCATGACGTGGTGGCGAAACGGGTCATCATCACCAATGTCGGCCGACGCCGGATCACCCTGTCCCGGGCGTTCGCCCCGGCCTGGGACCTGCCGATGCCGGAACCGGCCCGGATCGGCTTCCTGGCCGGGGACTGGTCGACGGAGTTCACCCCGCAGCAGATCACCCTGCCGGCCGGCACCTTCTCCGTGGGCAGCCGGCAGGGCGTGACCTCGGCCAGCTACGCCCCGGTGATCAGTGTCGCTGGCCCGGCCAGTGGCCCGGCGTACGGGATCGCCCTGGCCTGGAGCGGATCCTGGCGGCTGGCGGCAGAGGCCGTGCCGCTGTCCGGCCGGATCCGGATCGCGGCCGGCGTGGACGACGAGAGCTGCGTGATCACGTTGGACCCGGGGGAGACGTACACGACGCCGGACACCCTGGGGATCCACGCGCCGGAAGGGATCGACGGGTTGCCCGACCGCTGGCACGACTACCAGCGCCGGGTGCTCAGCCGGGACGTCGGACTTGATCATCGGCCGATCGTCTACAACTCCTGGTACGCGACCGAGTTCGCCGTCGAGCAGCAGCATCAGCTCCGGCTGGCCGACGTCGCGGCGGAGATCGGCGCCGAGGTGTTCGTGGTCGACGACGGCTGGTTCGCCGGCCGGACCAGTGACCGGACCGGGCTGGGGGACTGGACCCCGGACCCGATCAAGTTCCCGGACGGTCTCGGCCCGTTGATCAGCGCCGTGACCGAACGTGGCATGCGGTTCGGCCTCTGGGTGGAGCCGGAATCGGTCAATCCGGACAGTGATCTCTACCGGCTCCATCCGGACTGGGTCTACCGGGCCGGTGATCGCCCGTTGATCACCGTCCGGAACCAGTACCTGCTGGATTTCGGCCGGCCGGAGGTGGTGGCCTGGGCCGAGCAGATGCTGCGGACGGTGCTGGCCGATCACCGGATCAGCTACCTGAAGTGGGATCTGAACCGTCCGGTCAGTGACGGCGGTCGGCCCGGCGATGATCATGGCCGGCAGTGGTCGGTGCAACACGTCGAGGGCTACCACCGGGTGTTGCGGATGCTCCGGCAGGAGTTCGGTCACGTCACGGTCGAGGCGTGTTCGTCCGGCGGCGGCCGGATCGACGCGGCGGTGCTGGCACTGTCCGACGTGGTGTGGACCAGCGACGAGACCGGACCGCGGGACCGGCTGGCGATCCAGCACGGCTTCCTGTCCGCCTACGGGCCGCACCTGATGAGCTCCTGGGTCACCGATCAGCCCGACCACCGGGACCGGACACCGGCCGGCTTCGAGTTCCGGTTCCTGGTCGCGATGGCCGGCGTGCTCGGCGTCGGCTCGGACCTGCTCCGCTGGGGTGCGGAACCCCGCGCCCGGGCGGCGGAGTTGATCTCGCTCTATCGCGACCTCCGGCCGGTCATCCATACCGGCCGGGTGGAGCGGCACGGCACGCCGTCGGATCCGGTCTACGCGGTCGAGTACGGCACGCCGGAGCGGACCGTGATCTTGGTCTACGGCCGCCCCGGCCGCCCGGAGCGACCCATGATCACACCCCGAACGCTGCAGCCCGACGATCGCTACCTGCTGCGCGGCGGCGGCGCCGTCGTCGCCGGCGATCCGATCGAGGTCGGCTTCAGTGTGGCCGAGGACGCCGATGTGCTGATCTTGGAGCGAGCTGCCGGTCAGCCGGTCGCCAGCAGCACAACGCCGAGGGTCGCGGGGTAGAGATGGGCCCAGAAGGGCGGGTTGAACGGGCCGCTGAACCGGGTCGCGGCGAAGCCCGCCAGGAACACGATCCCCCAGCCGATGCCCAGCCAGCCGATCCAGGCCGGGGCGACGTCGGAGCCGAGCACCGCCGCACCGAGCAGGGCGAAGGATGCGTACGAGACCGCCATGTGCAGCACGTAGAGCGAGCCGGCCCAGGCGTCGAACGCCGGGAAGACGTCCGGGACCGAACCGGTCGAGACCGTACGTTCCGCCGCCCAGGGCACAACGGTGAGCCGGAAGGTCAACGACATCACCCAGCCGGCCGCGCCGATCGCGTAGCCGGTCGCCGCCATGGCAGCGAACGCGCGGCCGGAACCCGTGGCCGGCAGGGTGCCGAAGCCGGCGACCGCGGCCGGCGTGACGAGCATCGCCGCGAGCATCCAGACGTGGATCCAGCGCCGCCGGGCCCGATCGCGGTGGATGAACGGCAGCGACTCGGCCGGCGGCTTCTCGTACGAAAGCCGCCAGCGCACCGCACCGACCATGAAGAGCACCAGCCCAGCGACCAGGGCCGCACCGACCAGCTGCCGACCGTCCACAGAGACAAGTCTGCGGTGGGGTGATCGAATAGTCCAGGAAGTACGCTTCCGGAGCATGGAGTTCCGCCAGCGCAATCGGCAGAGTTGATCGAAACGCCGCTGCCGGCGATCAACTCATCAGGGGAGAGACACCCATGACCACCTCGGACATCGCGACCGCCAATCCGACCGTCGAGCTCATCGATTCCAGCCCGCTGCTGGGCAACCCGCAGGCACTGCTGGAGCGGGCCGCGGTGGACGGCTACCTGTTCTTCCGCGGGCTGCTGGACCGCGACCGGGTCCTCGGCCTGCGCCGACAGATGATGCAGGTGGTCGCCGATCACGGCTGGCTGCAGGCCGGCACCGACCCGATGGACGGGATCGCCGACGTCGCCGCGTTCAACCGGGTCGACCCGGTGGCGGCGGCGTTCTGCGGCACCGGGCTGCCACTGGCGGCGTACCAGGACATCTACCGGATCCAGGAGTTCCACGGGATCGGCCACGACCCGGCCATGATCAACTTGTACGACCAGCTGCTCGGCGGCAACGTGCTGCGGCAGCCGCTGTCGATCGCCCGGGTGATGGTGCCCAGCGCGAAGTTCCAGCCGACCCCGGCGCATCAGGACTACATCCACATCCAGGGCACCAAGAACGTCTGGACCTCCTGGTTCCCCCTCGGTGACTGCCCGGTCGAGCTGGGCGCCCTCACCGTGCTGGTCGGCTCGCACGCCGACGGTCTGCTGACCTACCACGCGGCGCAGGGTGCGGGCGAGCTCGAGGCCTACATCTGTGACTCCGGCCTGTCCTGGGGAGTCGCCGACTTCCGGGCCGGTGACGTCCTCACCTTCACCAGCCTCACCGTGCACCGGGGTATGCCCAACCTCAAGGGCGAGCGGGTTCGGCTGTCGCTGGATCTGCGCTACCAGAGGGCGGACGAGCCGATCACTCGCGGCTCGATCACGCCGCACTGCGACATCCTGCCCTGGGACGAGATCTATCGCGGCTGGACCGATGAGAGCTTGAAATACTACTGGCTGGATCGCGGGCTGACCCTGGTCGATCACAACGAGGAGTTGCGCTGGCAGAAGAACAAGATCTGCTGAGATCGGAGACGCCGCGGATCGCCCGAGTCATCGGTGATGCGGCAGCACGGGACGGCGGGCCGGGCTTTCCGGTGATCGGCTTCGCCGCCACCGTGCAGGCCCATCCCGGTGATCATTCCGGCTATCCGCGGGTCGAGTCCCGGATGTTGCTGGCCGGCATCTCCGGCCGCGGGCAGGTCGAGATCAACGGTGTCGAGCACGCGCTGACGCCGGAGATGATCATGGTGCTGCCCTGGGGCCATCGGGTCGCCTATCGGCCCGACCGGGCCGATCCGTATCTCGTCTACGGCGCTCATCTGATCCCCTGGCATGCTGCCGATCAGCCGGTCGAACTCGCCGTGCCGCACCATCCCGATCATCCGTTGGCCGGTGTGCCCTGGCGCGCGGATGCGGATCTCGGCATCCAGTCCGGGCTGTGGATCACCGACGAGACCAGTCACCCGACGCTGAAGACGCTGATCAAGTTGATCGCCCAGGTGTGGGACCGCGGCACGCCGGACGTCGAGACCGCCCGGGCGCTCGGCGTGCTGGTCGCCGGCGAGCTCGCCGCAGCCGACCAGATCCTGCCGCAGAACGACCGCCGACTGCCGCTCCGGCTGCGCCGGGTGCTGACCTGGATCACCGCCGAGCCGGGCCGCCCGATCAGCGTCGCCGACCTGGCCGCGGTCGCGGACTGCAGCACCGCGACGCTGACCCGGCTGTTTCGCCGACACCTGGACTGTTCGCCGCTGTCCTGGGTGCTCCGGGTCCGGATCGGCGTCGCCAAGGAGTTGATCACCACCACGACGCTGCCGATGGGCCAGATCGCCCGGCGGGTCGGGATCAGCGACGCCTACTACTTCTCCCGGCAGTTCCGCCGCCACACCGGGCTCTCACCGACGGAATGGCGGCGGCGCTGGGCCGGCCCCTGACCTCGGTGCGCCCGGTAGACGGAGATACGGGCCAGCTAGGGGAGCGGAAGTCGCCACAGGTAGCGAATCGCGCGTTGGGTCGGTGCGAGTTGGTTCGTGATCGTTTGGCACGGATTCGCCTGTCGCTATGACCGCACCGTGTCACGATTTCGAGCCGCAAAGCGGATCGGAGGGGCGGGCTCAGAAGTCGGGATGGAGCCAGCGCTCGGCACGAAATCGTGACAAGCGCCCAGGGTCTCGTCCGACCCAAGCGCGGTGTGGGCGGTTGGCAACGATGTCGGCCAGATGCTCGTTCGCGAAACCGACGAACTCAGCGCGCCGCCGAGGCCTGTAGCGAGAGCCAGCCTCAGGCTGCCTTGGCGGCGTAGCGCAAGACGATCACACCGCTCGCATGGGTGTGGCTACCGGCCAGATCGAAGGCGGTCTGCGGGAGGTCGCGGTAGATCAACTCCTCCGGCTTCGCCTTGCCGGACAGGACCGGGTGCACCCAGAGGTGCAGCTCGTCCAGCAGCCCGTTCTCCAGCATCAGCCGGCTGACGTCGCCGAAGCCGTACTGCACGATCGACTTCTCGGTCCGCTCCTTCAGCTTGCCGATCTCACCCGCCACGTCGCCGTTGATCACCGTCGTGTTGTTCCAGGTCGCCTCGGTCAGCGTGCTCGACACGACGTACTTGTCGATGCTGTTCATCCGGTCGGAGTATTCGTCACCGGACTGCGCTGACCAGACCGGTGCGAACCCGTCGTAGGTCTCCCGGCCCATGATCACCGCGTCGGCGCCGAACAGCAGCTCGCCGGCGGTGTTCCTGGCGTCTTCGTCGAAGTAGTCGAAGTGCCACTGCTCCATGTTGGTGATGTCACCGTCGAGGGTGATGTACGTGGAGTTGATGATCTTGCCCATGGGCGTCCTCTCGGTGGGTGATGCCGCTCCTGCTGCGGCACCATAACATTGTTATTGAGGAACCCGGTCATTCAAGCTCGACGTCATCCAGTTGCAGCCAGACCTCCGATCCGATCCCGGTCAGTCCCGCGTAGACCGTGATCTCGGTGGTGTCCTCGGGCACGGTGACGGTCAGCTCCTGCCGCTGGTAGGAGCTGGCGGGTCCGAACTCCTGTTCGGCCAGCACCGTGGTCCCGATCCGGGCGCCGAACCGCCCGTTGCCGGCCGGGAAGTTCGCCGAGGTCCGGAACCAGCCGCTCAACGTGTACGTCTTGCCCGGTTGCACCGGGATCTGTTGTGTGTAGGCGTTCCAGTCGCTGCGCGCGGTGCGGATCCAGGCGTTGTTCGCACCACCGTGCGCGTTGCCGAGGCCCCGGTCGGTGCCGTGGCCGGCGAGCCCGTCGAACCCCCAGGTCGGCGTACCGCCGCCGTAGGCCTCCCAGCCGCTGTTCGCCACCTGCGCCCGGTAGGAGACCGCGACCTCGGCGACCGAACTGAAGGTGCGGCTGCCGCCCGCGGCGCCGAGCACCCGGATCCCGTCGGTGCTCACCGGCAGGAAAGTCGTCGGGTACGTCCGGAAGCTGCCGGCCGTCGCGTCGCCCGGATAGAGCGGCGTCGTGGACTGGCCGGAGACGTCGAACCAGACGCCGTCGCGCCGATACTGCACCCGGGGTCGACCGTTGAACCAGCCGCCGGTCCCGGTCAGCTCACCCGTGGTGAACTCGACCCGGTTGACTCGCTGCTGCCGCGGCCAGGTGTAGCCCCACCAGCTGAACGGCTTCACCTCGTCGTCGAAGTCGTGCTCGCTGCTGGCCAGGTCGCCGTCGTTCAGCCGATCCAGCAGTCCCGTCGAGGAAGACTTCGAGATCGCCACCGTGCCCGCGGCGGTGGCCAGGTTGGATCCGTCCGGGGAGTTCTCCGGCGGCGACGGATCGGCCGGTGCCAGCGTCATCCGGCGGAGGTTGAAGTTGTAGCGGGTCTGCAGTTCGCCGCAGCAGAACACGTTGGACTGCAGATACAGCGAGCGTTCATCCTCGGCGATGAACTTCGACGGGATCGTCGTGGCGTAGCCGCCGTGCTTCGCGTCCGACCACGGCGTGCCGCCGAAGTCGCGGCTGCTGACGTGGTGCCACGGACCCCACGGGTGCGGGGATTCGTAGAGCTCGAACGTCGGGCCGGTCCAGGACGCGTACAGATAGCGCTTCGACTTCGGCAGGTAGCTGACGCCGCCCTGGCTGATCACGGTCAGGTCGCCGCGGGCGGTGCCGTACCGCTGCTGATAGAGCCGCCGGGTGTCGGTGAGCACCGGCCGCTTGGCCTCGATCCGCGCGGTCCAGGTCGGCCGCCCGTCGAGCTCGCTGCCGGCGTAGAAACGCCAGGCCTTCCGGTCCTGCACCCGGTCGACCGGAACCCTGGCCAGGAAGACATCCTGCGGGTCCGGCACCTTGTCCGTCGCCGAGTCGCGCCAGTTGCCGTCCAGCCCGTACGCATAGGCGTAGCCGTCGGGCGCGTCGGCGTTGCCGCGGCCGAAGTCGGCGAACCAGACCGTGGTGAAGGTGTGATCATCGAACATCGGCGCCCGCCGGGCCCAGGTCCACGTGCGGCCGCGGTCGGTGGACTTCGCAATGGTCGCCGCGGGCGCGTCGTTGAAGTCCTTGGCCAGATCCTGCACCGCCAGATAGAGGGTGTCGCCGATGCAGAGCATTCCGGTCGGTTTCCGGTTGTAGCCAACGGGATTCCAGATCGTGCCCAGTTGGTCGGCCCGGGCCACGGCCTGGCCGGCGAGCTCGGTCGGGCCACCGGTCACCTCGCTCAGCACGATGTCGTTGGCCGGGATGTCGAGGCTGAAGCCGCGGCCGTCGCCGTTGGCGGTGTAGAGGTTGTCGTTGGCCGCCCAGCAGGACGGCCACAGGTCGCCGGTGCTGTTGCTGGTCAGGGTGCCGCCGCGATCGATCTCGACCGTGCCGACATAGCTGCTCGGCGGTGGCACTGAGGCTGCGTCCGGTTCCGCTTCGGCGGCCGGCCCGAACAAGATCATCGGGACCAGGCCGACGGCGAAGGCGGTCAGCGGTACGACTGGTCTCATCGGTGGCTCCGATCCACGGCGGCGGGGATGATCGGAGACTTTCATGCAATCGGTTGCACAGCAAGGGTTCTCGGCCGGGCACAACCGTGCCCGGCGGCCGGAACTTCGGCAAGGTCGGGCCGTCGGCCGGCGCCGAGGGGGCGATGCTGACGGGTGTGGATCGGTTACGCTGCGGCGCATGGGCTGCCAGGGGACCCCGATGAGACCGCACCGATGAGGGCCGTTGTCGCACACGGGGCGGGTGATCTTCGGATCGAGGAGGTGCCCGATCCGGAACCCGGGCCGGGGGAGGTGCTGATCCGGATGGAATGGGGCGGCATCTGCGGCTCGGATCTGTCCTACTGGCGGCACGGCAGCACCGGCACCGCGGTGCTGACCGAGCCGCTGATCCTCGGCCACGAGGTCGCCGGCCGGATCGCGGCCTTCGGTCCCGGGGGCGCGGGTTCGGCGTACGAGCTCGGCGACCCGGTCACGGTGCACCCGGCGACCGTCGTCGGCGATCAACTGTTGCCGGATCGGATCGCCGGCCGGACCAATCTGCACGCGATGGTCCGCTATTTCGGTTCGGCGGCGTTCACGCCGCACACCCCGGGCGGCTTCTCCGGCTTTCGCGCCGTCGGGGTTGATCAACTGCGCGCGGTGCCCGCGGGGGTCGAGCTACGCGCCGCCGCGGTGGCCGAACCACTGGGTGTCGCGCTGCACGCGGTGCACCGGGCCGGTGACCTGACCGGACGATCGGTGCTGGTCAGTGGCTGCGGCCCGATCGGCGTGCTGGTGGTGGCCGCGGCCCGAGCCGCCGGTGCGGCGATGATCACGGCCGCCGACCTGGCTCCGTACCCGCTCGGCATCGCCCGCCGGATGGGCGCCGACGCAGTCGTTGATCTTGCTGCCGGCGACTCGCTGCCGGTCGACGTCGAGGTAGCGATCGAGGCCTCCGGTGCGCCGGCCGCGATCGGGCCGGTGTTCGCCGCGACCGCGCGGGGTGGTGTCGTGGTCCAGGTCGGCAACCTGCCCGGCGGTCCGCATCCGGCCGACTTGGCGGCGCTGGTCAGCCGGGAGATCGACTACCGCGGCAGCTACCGGTTCGTCGACGAGATCTCCGACGCACTACAACTCCTGGCCGGCGGCCTCGACCTCGAACCCGTGTTGACGCACACGTTCGATCTTGATCACGTCGACGAGGCGTTCGCGGTCGCCGCCGGCCCGGAGAGCAGCAAGGTGCTGCTCCGGCTCAGCTGAGATCAGAGTCATTGCCGGTCGAGTTGCGATTCGGGGTTGCCGCGGGCCAGGAGCGGCTCAGGAGATCGTCGAGGTGACGTGGCCGGTGGCCAGGTCGAGCACGGGCAGGCCCATGGTGACGGCCAGGGCGACCCCGACAACCGCCAGTGCCAGCCGAACTCGAGGTCGGAGAGAGCGCCCGGCTGCGGCGAAGATCACCATCAGCAGTCCGGTGACCGCGAGCACGGCCGGACCGAGCAGCAGGGTCAATCCGCCGAGGACGAGGAGCAACAGGACGATGCTGAGCACCGACAGCCGCTCGGACAACCGGGGCCGAGCCAGATCAGGCATCCTCGTCACCTCACCACAGTTCCAGCAGCAGGTCCGCCACCTACCTCAGCACCGTACACGGCTTCGGATCGGGCGCAGGGCACTAGTGTCGGGCGCAGGGCACTAGGCGGCGGGGAGCAGGCGCTCGGCGCGGAGCCGGAACAGCGGATCGTCGGAGGCGACCGCCAGCTTGATCAACGCGGACGCAATCACGGTCCGGCCGCAGCGCCGGGCGGCCGCGTCGTCGGCGATCAACTCGGTCAGCAGTTGGGTGGCCCGGTGCAGTTCGCGGGAGGCGAGCAGGGCGGGCAGGCAGGCACAGCTGAGCGCGGCCAGCCGGGTGGCCAGGTCGTGCCGGCCGCGCAGGTGGGCCCGTTCGTGTTCGATGATCGCGCGCACCTCGGTGGCGGACAGCCGGTCGGCCAGGCCGGAACTGACCACGATCTCCGCCGTCCGGCCGCGCAGCCCACAGGCCAGCGGCCGCGGTGAGTTGATGTAGTGCACCGACAGGCCGGCGATCATCTCCTGCCGATAGCCGGCGGCGCTGATCAACCGGCCGAAGTCGGCGCGCAGTTGCCGTTCGGCGATGATCATGGCGCCGACCTTGGTGCCGATCAGGCTGAGCAGGCCGCCGGCGACGCCGAGCGAGACCCAGGCGAGCACCGTGCCGCCGGTCGGCACCAGCCAGTCCTGGTCGGTCGCGGCGACGTGGGCCTCGATGCCGAGCGCGACCGCCGAGCCGATGGCCAGCATCGCCGAGACCAGACCGGACAGGAACAGGGTGAACCAGAGCCCGAGGCAGAGCCGCGGCCGGGTGATCCGCCAGTGCCCCCGGCCGAGCAGTTGCGGCGCGGCGAAGATCGTCAGCAACGTGTACGCCGCCAGCACCGCGATCATGATCATGACCGGGACTGCCGCTTCGGTCCGGGGCGACGGGCCTCCAGCGCCTGGCGCAGGGTGTCGGCGTCTCGGGCATCGAGGTTGCCGGCCAGCCGGACCAGGGCGGCGTTCCGGTCCGTGGTCGCGGTCAGCGAGTGCAACATCTTCTCCACCGCGTCCTCGGATTCGGTCTTGGCGGCGGAGAACAAGATCGTTGCCGCACCCTCCTCGCGGACCACTCGGCCCTTGCCGCGGAGCCGCTCCAGCACGGTGAGCACGGTGGTGATCGCCGGGGCCGGATCGGTGATCGCGGCCTGGATCTCCCGCGCCGTGAGGGGTCCGTCGTGCTGCCACAGCGCGGCCATCACCCGCGCCTCCAGCTCGCCCCGATCTCGTACCATTGCGCTCCTTCTACAAGTTGTTGAAGCCTAGCGTAGAGTCTCGGATCGAGATGGACGCAACAAACTCCCCGGACCGCACGCTGCGCTCGGCCCTGCCGTTGCTGGCGACCCTGGTCGTGGCCGTCGGCATCGGGCTCGCCGCCGGTTGGCAGGCTCAACAGACCTCGCTGCCCGGGCGGGTCGAGGCCGATCTGTTCACCATCGTGGCCGGCGCGATCCTCGGGTTCGTCGGCACGGTCTGCGCGCTGGCGGCCCTGGCCAAGCTGATCCAGGTGGTGGCCTTCGCCCGCCGGCCGGCCCGGGACGCCGCGAACCTGCTGACCGACCAGCAGCGTGACCTGGTCGCGACCGGCGGCCGTTGGTCCGCCGGCTGGTGCGTCGCGGCCCTGGCCGCCGCCCCGTTCGCCGCCGCGACCAGCACCGGCGTCCCGATCGGCTACGTGCTGTACGCCCCCGGCGACTTCCTGACCTCGAGCCAGTCGGCCCAGGCCTGGCTGGTGACCGCGGCGATCGCATTCTTGGTCGCGGTGGCCACCCGCTTCGCGCACAGCTGGCGTTCGGCCGTCGCGGTCGCCGGGCTGATCGCCGTCGGCGGCCTGCCGCCGGTGCTGACCGCGCAGGTGTCGGTCGGTGCCGGGCACGACCTGGCCACCGACGCCGCGACGATCTTCACCCTCGCCTGCTCGGTCTGGTTCGCGATCACCTGGGCCGCCGGTGCGGCGTGGCCGGACCCGGCGGCGGTCAGCCGCTATCGGCTGGCGGCCGGCATCGTCCTCGGGCTCAGCCTGGCGACCCGGATCGGGATCGGCATCTTCGAGCTGGCCGGCGAGACCCCCTGGGAGTCCGGCTACGGCCTGGTCGCGGCCGGCGGCTTCGGCGTCATGATCGTCCTCGCCCTGCTCTGGCTGGTGCGGCTGCGCCGGTCGTCGTTCGGTCCGGGCTGGGATCCGTCGCTGATGATCTTGGTCCTGGGTGCCCAGTCGGCGCTGACGGCGATGGTGCCGCCGCG
The DNA here is from genome assembly GCA_963746025.1 of uncultured Actinomycetota bacterium. Taxonomy (GTDB): domain Bacteria; phylum Actinomycetota; class Actinomycetes; order Propionibacteriales; family Propionibacteriaceae; genus Microlunatus. The sequence goes on along the minus strand of CAVUZU010000001.1, from coordinate 391,757 downwards.
CTACTGGTGGCCGCAGACGGCCCAGGAGAACTACCTCGGGTTCAACGTGGGCGGCGCGCCGCAGGCCGCTGAACTGCTGCTGCCCGGCCGGCCGAACCTGTTGGTCGCCTTTCTCGCCGTGCTGGCGATCGGGCTGTATCTCTGGGGATTCCTGCGGCTGCGCCGACGTGGTGATCACTGGCCGGTGCACCGGGTGGTGCTCTGGACGGCGGCCTGGTTGATCGTGTTGCTGGTCACCACGTCGCGGGTCTGGATGTATTCGTCGGCGATGTTCAGCTGGCACATGGCAGTGCACATGACGTTCAACATGCTGGTGCCGGTGTTGATCGTGCTGTCCGGTCCGATCACCCTGCTGCAACGGGCCGGTCGAGTTTCCCGCCCGGGCGAGGAATACCGGGTCCGGGACGCGGTGAACTCCTTCCTGCAGTGGGGTCCGGTGCGGGTGCTCACCCACCCGCTGCTGGTCTGGGTGATCTTCATCGGGTCGTTCTACGCGCTCTATTTCTCGGGCCTGTTCGAGTCGGCGATGAAGTATCACTGGGCGCACCAGCTGATGACGCTGCACTTCCTGGTGATCGGCTGTCTCTTCTACGGCCTCACCGTCGGGGTCGACACGCCGCCACGGCCGATCCCGCACGTGGCCAAGCTCGGCTTCGTCTTCGCGGCGATGCCGTTCCACGCCTTCTTCGCGGTGGCCGTGCTGTCCGGCGGATCGATCATCGGCGAGAACTACTACCGCTCCCTCGACCTGGCCTGGCACAACGACCTGTTCGGCGACCAGCAGATCGGTGGGCAGATCGCCTGGGCCACCGGCGAGCTGCCGTTGTTGATCATCATCGTCGCCCTGGTCGGCCAGTGGTTCCGGTCCGATCAGCGGGAGAACCGGCGGCGGGATCGGAAGACCCGGGCCGGGGACGAGGAGTTGGACGCCTACAACGCGATGCTGGCCGAGCTGGCCCGCCGCGGAGCCGACCGGGAGGCGGTGCGTGATGACCGGAGTTGATGTCGTCGACTCGGGCCGGGCCGGCCGGATCGAGCTGGAGATCGGCGGCATGACCTGCGCCGCCTGCGCGGCCCGGATCGAGAAGAAGCTGAACAAACTCGACAGCGCCACCGCGATCGTCAACTATGCCACCGAACGAGCCGTGGTCACCGGCCTGACCGCTGACCGGGCCGCCGAGGTCGTCCACGCCGTGCAACAGGCCGGCTACACCGCCGATGTGATCCCGACCGACCCGGCCGAGGTCGACCGGTTCGAGTCCAATCGGCCGGATCGGGTGGGCATGCTGCGCCGCCGGCTGGCGGTGTCCGCGATCCTCACCCTGCCGCTGGGCAACCTGACCATCGCGCTCGCCCTGGTGCCCGGCCTGCGCTTCCCGTACTGGGAATGGCTGTGTGTGCTGCTCGCGCTCCCGGTCGTGTTCTGGTGCGCCTGGCCGTTCCACCGGGCCACCCTGCGCAACCTGGCGCACCGCTCGTTCAGCATGGACACCCTGGTCTCGCTCGGGGTGCTGTCGGCGTTCGGCTGGTCGGTCGTCTCGCTGATCACCGGCGCGCCCGATGATCGCGGCTACTGGCTCGGCTACGGAATCACCCCGGCCGGCGCCGACTCGATCTATCTCGAGGTCGCGGCCGCAGTCACCACCTTCCTGCTCACCGGACGATATTTCGAGGCCCGGGCGCGGCGGTCCGCCGCCGACGTGCTCGGCGCTCTGAACCGGCTGGCCGCCAATCGGGTCCGGCTGGTCCAGGGCGGCGAGGAGCGGGTGGTCGACGTGGCCCAGCTCCGGGTCGGCGACAGCTTCGCGGTCCGGCCGGGCGAGACCATCGCCGCCGACGGTACGGTGACCGACGGCAGCTCCTCGATCGAGGTGTCGATGATGACCGGCGAGCCGCTGCCTGTCGAGGCCGCGCCCGGAACCGGCGTGCTGGGCGGCACGATCAACCTGACCGGCCGGTTGCTGATCAAGGCCGTCAAGGTAGGGGAGCAGACCCAGCTGGCCCAGATGGCCGTGCTGGCCGAGCAGGCCCAGGCCCGCAAGGCCCGGGTGCAGCGGCTGGTAGACCGGGTGGTCGCCGTGTTCGTCCCGGCGGTGTTGATCATCGCCGCGGTGACCCTGGCCGGCTGGCTGATCGGCGGCGCGGGGATCCGGGAGGCGGCGAGCGCCGCGATCTCGGTCCTGATCATCGCCTGCCCGTGTGCGCTCGGCCTGGCCACGCCGACCGCGCTGATGGTGGGCGTCGGCCGGGCCGGCCAGCTGGGCATCGTGATCAAGGGCCCGGACGCGCTCGAGGCCAGCGGCGAGATCGACACCGTGGTGCTGGACAAGACCGGCACCCTGACCGAGGGGTCGGTCGCCGTCCGTTCGGTACGGATCGTCGGCGCGCTCGACGAGACCGAGGTGGTCCGCCTTGCCGCGGCCGCCGAGCGGCACTCGGAGCACCCGGTCGGGGTGGCGATCGCGGCCCTGGCCGAGCCGGAGTCGCCGGCGCCGGAGGTCGTCGACTTCGCGGCCGAGCCCGGGCTCGGCGCCGTCGGCACGGTGGACGGTCGCCGGGTCGTGATCGGCAACGCCAAGCTGATGGACCGGCACGGGATCGCCCTGCCCGCCCCGGCGGCGACCGTGCTGGCCGAGGCCGAATCCGAGGGCCAGACCGGAGTGCTGGTGGCGGTCGACGAGGTCTTGGTTGCCGTGCTCGGGCTGGCCGACACGATCCGCGACTCGGCGGCCGGCGCAGTGGCCGAGTTGCGCCGGCTCGGGCTGACCACGGTGCTGCTGACCGGTGACAACGAGCGGGCGGCCAACGCGGTCGGCCGGGCGATCGGGGTCGACGCGGTGATCGCCGACGTGCTGCCGACCCAGAAGGCCGCGGCGATCGAGTCGCTGCAGGCCGGCGGGGCCAAGGTGGCGATGGTCGGTGACGGGATCAACGATGCGACCGCCCTGGCCACCGCGGACCTCGGCCTCGCGGTGATCAACGGCACCGACATCGCGCTCCGGTCGGCCGACCTGATCCTGGTCCGCCGGCACCTCGGCGTGATCCCGGACGCGATCGAGCTGTCCCGCAAGACGCTGCGGACGATCCGCGGCAACCTGATCTGGGCGTTCGGCTACAACATCGCCGCGATCCCGTTGGCGGCCGCCGGCTGGCTCAATCCGCTGATCGCGGGCGTCGCCATGTCGCTGTCGTCGGTCTTCGTGGTCAGCAACAGCCTGCGACTGCGCGGATTCCGTGCCGACGGTCGATCGTGACGAGCGGGCGGTGATCATGACCGGAGTCAGCGCATGATCGAGAACTGGCCGGTCACCGTGATCTTCGTCGCGACGGCGCTGTACGCGATCTTCCGGGCGGCGTCCAGGCCCGGCTGGGTGACCCTGGTCTCCCAATTGCTGCACGCCGTGATGGCGCTGGCCATGATCGCGATGACCTGGCTACGCCAGCCGGACTGGCTCGGCTGGCTGCAACTGGCCGGCTTCGCCCTCGCCGGAGTCTGGTATCTGCTGCCGGGCGTGCGCGGCCGCTGCGACCGGAACTCCGCGATCACCCACGCCGTGATGATGTTCGGGATGGCCTGGATGGTGCTGGTGATGATCATCCGGCCCGCCGGGTCGGTGGTGACCCTGGCCGGGGTCGCGGTGCTGGTCGCGTTCCTGGCCGTCGGCAGCCGACAGGCCGTGGCGCTCGCCGTACCGGTGCTGGAGCGGCGGGGCGCGCGGGCCTTCCGGACCCACGAGTTGGATCGGGCCGCCACCGTGCTGATGGTGCTCGGCATGATCATCATGACCGTACCGATGCTGGTCGTGTCCAGTGCCTGAAAATACTTCTACAGATTGTAGAATCCCACTTCCGGGCCGAGTTGTCAGAACTGAGTTGCCCCAGGGCGCAACTCAGTTCTGACAGTCGGCGGAAGCTGAGACGAGGAGTGCGATGAGGATGCGAGTTCTGCCGGCGATCGGTGCCGCGATCGGCGGGCTGGTGATCGCGGTCTGCGCCGCGGCCCCGGCCGCCGCCCACGTCTCGGTCAAGGCCGATCAGGCGGTGGCCGGCGGATACGCCGTGCTGACCTTCGCCGTGCCGCACGGCTGCGAGGGATCGCCGACGACCAGGATCGCGATCAAAATCCCGGAAACGATCACCACCACCAAACCGACCGTGGTCGCGGACTGGCAGGTCGAGGCACCCCTGGTGAAGCTGGCCGAGCCGCAGACCGACAGCCACGGCAACCAGATCACCGAGCGCGTCGATCAGGTGATCTACACCGCGCGGACGCCGCTGCTCGACGCGCTCCGGCAGACCTTCGAGGTCCAGGTGAAGCTGCCCGAGGACGCCGCCGGGCAGACCCTGGCCTTCCCGGTGGTGCAGTCCTGCGTCAAGGGTGAGACCGCCTGGATCCAGGTCGCCGCCGCGGGCGAGAACGGTGAGGAGTTGGAGCATCCGGCACCGTCGATCGAGGTGCTCGCGGCCGAGTCGTCGGCCGAAGGGCACGCGGGCGACGCCGACGCGGGTGAGGCCAACGCGGGGGAAGCCGATGCGGGCGAGCCGGCCGCGGCACCGCTGGGCTGGACCGGACCGGCCGGCCTGGTCGCCGGCCTGCTCGGCCTGGCGCTCGGCGGGTTCGCCCTGGCGCGAACGAGGCAGCGACCCTGACCGGTGTGAAACGCGCCCTGTGGGTGCTGCTGTCGGCCGGGCTGCTGGTGTTGGTCACCGCGGCGCCGGCCTCGGCGCACGCCCGGCTGATCGGCACCGACCCGGCCGAGGACGCGGTGCTGGCCGCGCGGCCGGCGGTGGTCCGGCTGACCTTCGACCAGACGATCCAGGCCGTGCCCGACGGGGTGACGCTGTTCGCCGTCGACACCTCGCCCCGGCCACTGCCGGCGACGGCGGTGGGGGAGACGCTGCAGATCCCGCTGCCCGATGATCTTGGTCAGGGCACCTTCCTGGTCGGCTGGCAGGTCCGCTCCGACGACGCGCACCCGATCTCCGGCGTGCTCGAGTTCTCGATCGGCCACCGCGGTCCGCCGCCGACCGGGCCCCAGGTGACCGCGACGGACAGCGCCGAGCCGTTCCGGATCGCGGCCCAGGCGCTGGCCTACCTCGGCCTGTTGACCGCGATCGGCCTCGCGGTCTTCGACGCCGTGCTGGCTTCGGTCCCGGCGGCCGCCCGGGCTCGTCGCGCCACCCGGTTCCGGCACCGGCTGGAATGGATCGGTGCGGCCGCGGCGGTGGTCGGGACGATCGGACTGGCCGTCCTGGCCGGCGTCACCGGCGCCCCGATCTTCGCCCCACTGCTGGCGGTGTTGCTGGCCGCTTCCGGGCTGTCCCTGCTGCTGGCGGTCCCCGATCGCGGCCACCGGATCGGCCGGATCCTGGCCGGCTGCGCGGCGGTGATCGCCGCCGCCTCGGTGCTGCCGCTCGGGCACAGCCGGACCAAGGAGCCGGCCTGGCTGATGCTGCCGGCCGACCTGCTGCACGTCCTGGTCGGGGCGATCTGGCTCGGCGGGCTGATCGGCCTGGTGATCGTGCTCAGATCGGTCAGCGGGGAGCGGGACCGGGAGCCCGACGCGGCGCCGCTGGCGACCGTCCTGGCCCGGTTCTCCGTGCTGGCCGGCACCGCCGTGGTCGTGCTGGCCGGGACCGGGACGGTCCAGGCGGTGTTGATCCTGCCCGAGCCGCGGGCCCTGATCGACACCGGTTACGGCCGGACCCTGCTGGTCAAGATCGGCCTCACCGTGGTCGCCGCGCTGATCGCGTTCGACAACCACTTCCGGCTGGCGCCCCGGGTCCGTGCGGCCGGCGCCGGCACGGCCGGGGTACGGATGCTGCGCCGGGCGGCGATCAACGAAGCGGCGATCATCGGGCTCGCGGTGATCACCGCCGGCGTGCTGGTCGGGCCCAGCCCCAATCTGGACGACCGGTCGGGCCGTCCCGGGTCACCGGGGGATCGGGCCCGGTCATTCACAGCTTCGTTGGATACGGTGACCGTGCAAGGTCGGGTGGAACCGGGTCGCGTCGGCGGGAACGCGGTCGAATGGACGATCGTTGATGCGAAGGGGCGTACAGCCCGGCTCGTCGAGACTCCTCGACTCCGGGCCATCCACCGGGCATCCGGACTGGGGCCGATTGTCGGTACGACCACGCCGAGTGCGGCGGGGTCGTACCGCTCCACCCTCGATCTTCCATTGGCCGGCAGTTGGCGGTTCGAGTTCTCGGCCCGGGTCTCGGAGTTCGCGGAACCGGTGACGGAAGTCCAGATCGAGATCGCGCCCTGAGCGCCGCCCCGGGATCGCGACATTGTTAGGCTGCCGACGTGTGTGAACGGAAGGATGGCTGATGGCCAAGGAGAAGTCGAAGGCGGGTTCCGGGGGTTCCGGTTCACGGAAGTCCGCCCGAGAGACGGCCAAGGCCCAGGTCGCTGCGGTCCAGCGCCGGGCCCGGCTGACCCAGATCCTGGTGATCGGTGCGGTGGCGGTCGTCGTGATCGGCATCATCGGATCGGCCGTGATCATCTCCGTGGTGACCCAGAACGCGGGCCGGCCGGTCATCGCCGCCGACGCCACGGTCGCTGTGGCGGGTGGCAAGCAGGTCCCGATAGCCGTCGACGGTTCGGCGATCCGCCTCGGCCCGGCCGATGCGGCCGTGACGGTCGATCTCTACGTCGATTACGCCTGCCCGCACTGCAAGGACTACGACGCCGCGACCACCGAGACCTACGAGCAGCTGCTCGGCGAGGGCAACGTCGCGGTCAAGTTCCATCCGCTGCAATTCCAGAACGTGCCCTACGCTCCGGCCGCCGGCAATGCCAGCGCGGCGGTGGCCGCCCACCAGCCGCAGGACTGGCCGGCCTTCCACTCAGCCCTGTTCGTGAATCAGACCGAACAGACGTCGACCTGGGAGAACGGTGACTTCCGCGGATTCGCCGAGCAGCAGGGCATCACCAAGCCGGAGGCGCTGAAGGAGATCGAGGACGGCAAGTACGCGTCCTGGATGAGGTCCAACACCAGCGACGCCGCCAAGGCCGGGATCGACAAGACCCCGACCGTGCTGATGAACGGCCAGCCGACCGACCTGCTCGTCGGCCAGCAGTTGATCGACAAGGTGCACCAACTGGCGGGGAGCTGACCGATGGTCGCGGTGACATCGGCGAACGCGGCGGAGACCGAGGAGGCCGTCGAGTCGCCCGCGCGTAAGTACCCCCTGTTGTTGATCATCTGTGGCGCGATCGGCTTCGTCGCCGCGATGGCGCTCACCATCGAACGGATCCACCTGCTGCAGGATCCCGAGGCGAAACTGTCCTGCGACCTCAGCCCGTTCGTCGCCTGTGGCCCGGTGATGTCCTCGCCGGCCGGATCCCTGTTCGGCTTCCCGAATCCGCTGCTCGGCATCGGCGGGTTCGCGGTGGTGATCACGGTCGGTGCGGCCCTGCTGGCCGGGGCCCGGTTCGCCGACTGGTTCAAGATCAGCTTCGCGGTCGGCACGCTGCTCTCCGCGGTGTTCATCACCTGGCTGCAGAGCCAGAGCCTGTACGTGATCGGCAAGCTCTGCCCGTGGTGCATGCTGGTCTGGGCGATCACCATTCCGATCGTCGCCAGCACCGTCATCAAGACGCTGGCCGAGGGCGCCTTCGGTGATCGGGCCAGAGCGATCGGGCAGCGGCTGGCCGGCTTCCAGATCAGCATCATCGCGGTCTGGTATCTGATCGTGATCGCCGCGATCGGCCTCCGCTTCTACCGCGACTTCGCCCTCTACTGGTTTGGGGTCGCCCTCTGATCCGACCGGTCGGCTAGCGCCCTGCGCAGGACACCAGCTACTCCTGGCCGCTGGGCAGATCGAGCTTCTTCAACCGGAGGTAGGCGCCGCTCATGTGCTTGTCGACCGCGTCCCGGGCGGCCTGCGGATCGCCGAGCGCGAGGGCGTTGCGCAACTCCAGGTGCTCGGCGTGGCCGACCCGGGCGAAGTCGGGGAAGTTGACGTTGCGGGTGTGCAGGAAGAACGAGACCTGACTGCGGATCGAGGTCCAGACCCGTTGCACCCGCTGGTGCCCACAGGCCGCGTAGATCACGTCGTGGAACCGTAGGTCGAGCCGGACGGCATCGGCCGGCGCGACGGGCAGGGTGGCCGTCTTCATCTCCGCCAGGACCGCGTCCATGTCGGCGAACTCACGCTCGCCCATCCGGGTGCAGGCACGCTCGGCGGCGAGCTGTTCGATCGCCGCACGGAGCGTGTGCACCTCCTCCACGTCGGCGGCGGTCAGCGTGCTGACGAAGGCACCGCGGTGCCGCCGGAGCTCGACGTGCCCCTCGGCCTCGAGCTGAACGAAGGCCTGCCGGACAGGACCCCGGCTGACGTTCAGGGCGGCGGCGATGTCCGCCTCTTTCAGATGCTCGCCGGGCTGAAACCGGCCCTCGGAGATCATGTCCCGCAGCAGTGCGACGACGACGTCGCCGAGTGCGGGCTGCAACTGCAGCGGAAGCATGCCCTCGCTGGCCATCCCGCCTCCCATCTCCCGCGTCTGTCCCCGCGCTCAACCCCGAGGATGCGCCATCACCGGCAGATTGTCAGATCATTGACAATATATCCTAGATGACGCAGACTCGATTCCAGTGGACTTGATCACCGCGCCGGCCGCGGTCCCGGCGGATTCGCCCCACTGACACACAGCGATGTGGAAGGTCGTGATCATCAAGTGACGATCGATCTGGAGCCCAATCTCCACCTGCAGCCGGAGAAGCACCGGCGGGCCCTGGGGCCGTTTCCCCTGGCCGCACCGAGCGACCCGGCCGCGCCGCACGTCACGGCCGCGAAGATCACGGTGGACGCCGGCGCCGAGCTCGGCCCGCTGACGCCGATCTGGCGGAGCATCGGCTACGACGAGATCAACTGGACCTACACGCCGACCGGCAAGCGGCTGCTGCGCCGGTTCGGCGAGATCTCCGGTGTGAGCTACCACGTCCGGCCGCACTACATGTACTGCTCGGGCAGCGGCTTCGGGATTCCGCACTGGGGGCAGGGAAATGTCTACCACGAGGACGGAGGAGGCGACCCGCACTACGACTTCACGATTCTTGATCAGACCTACGACGCGATCGTCAACGCCGGTCACCACGTGCTGGTGGAGCTGGGCTTCACGCCGCGCGATCTGGTCCCGGACGAGGCGAAGGAATTCATGGTGGTGGCGAGCCCGACGGCCTACACGGCCTACGAGGCCGGTGCCTGGGGCTATCCGCCCAAGGACTACGGCAAGTGGGGCGGGCTGATCGCGGCAACGGTCCGGCATTGTGTCGAGCGGTACGGCGCGGACGAAGTGTCGGCCTGGCTGTGGGAGTTGTGGAACGAGCCGGACGGCTCGTACTGGCGCGGCACCGTGGAGCAGTTCAACGAGCTTTACACGGTGACCGCGCGGGCGATCAAGGACGTGTTGCCCACCGCCCAGGTCGGCGGCCCCGCGGTCACCAGCAGCGGGATCCACTTCCTCGAAGGGTTCCTGGACTACACCTCGGCTCGGCAGGAACCGCTGGACTTCATCTCCTACCACACCAAGGGATCCCGGTTCCGGCACCGGACCTACGGTCCGATCGGTGCGCCTGCGGCGGAGCAGCAGAGCCCGTCGGCGACGAAGATGCTGTACGACCTGCGCGGCTTCAACCAGCTGATCGCGAAGTATCCGGAGTATCAGAGCCTGCCGGCGATCGTCGACGAGTGTGATGCCGCGGTCCCGGCGCACTTCGGCCGCTATGACAACGCCAACTATCAGTTCCAGAACACCGAGTACTACCCGGTTTTCCAGGTGAAGCTGATGAAGAAGATCTTGGACCTCAACCGGCAGCAGCCGATCACCATCGAACAGGCCACCTCGTGGAGCTTCTACTTCGAGGGGGAGCGCTATTTCGAGGGGACCCGCTCGTTCCTCACTGCCGGTGAGGTCGAGAAGCCGCTGCTCAACGCCTACCGGATGCTCGGCCGGCTCGGCGAGCAACGGATCAGCGCTGCCTCGGACGCCGCCTGGTCGATCGAGGCGCTGGAGCACACCGACGGCTCCAGCATGCCGGAGGAGATCGACAGCCTGGCCGCGCGGTCCGACGACGGCACGGTCGCCGTGCTGGTCTGGCGGCACACCGATGATCAGTATCAGCAGGCCGCCGAGGAGGCGGTCGCGACGATTTCCGTGACCGGCCTGGAATTGTCGGCCTACCGGTTGTCCCATTTCCGGATCGATCGTGATCACAGCAACGCGCACACCGTCTGGGAATCCCTCGGCTCGCCGCAGGACCCGAGCGCGGAGGAGTTGGCAGCGGTCAAGGCCAGGCAGGGCCTGGAGGAGTTGGAGGACGTCCGCACGGTCGAGGCCGACGCCGGCGCGCTCTCGGTCCAGGTGCGGCTGCCGCTGCCGGCGGTGTCGCTGTTGATCTTGTCCCCGCACAGCTGAGGATGGACTGTCCATGGCGACTGCCGCCGCACCGTACGGCCAGAAGCTCGGTCGAGGACTGAGCGCCGCGCCGGCGTTGCCGCCGCGCACGGGCAGACGGGTGACGCTGCAGCGCCGGCAGACGCTGTGGATCTGGCTCTTCCTGCTGCCCACGGTGGTGCTGTACGGGGTCTACACGATCTACCCGATCGGCGCGAGCTACTGGTATTCGCTGGTCGAATGGAACGGCTTCGGCGCCGACCAGCGGTTCGTCGGGCTGAGCAACTACAGCGCGGTGTTCGCCGATCCGTTGTTCTGGAGCTCGTTCAAGATCACGTTGATCTTCATGGTCCTGGTCGCTCCGGCCCGGGTGATCTTGAGCTTCCTGCTCGCGATCGTGCTGAACTCGCCCAAGCTGCCGATCTCCCGGGTGTTCCGCACGGTGTTCTTCCTGCCGGTGGTGACCACCACGGCGATCGTCGGCGTGGTCATGCAGTTCATCCTCGACCCGAGCAGTGGCCCGACGAACTCGATCCTGCAGGCCCTGGGGTTCCCGGGCGGGATCAACTTCCTCGGCGAGTCGACCACGGCGCTGGTCACCGTCTCGGTGGTCTATGTCTGGAAGTTCTTCGGGATCACGATGATCTACTGGCTGGCCGCGCTGCAGACCATCCCGCGGGAGATCAACGAGGCGGCCATGATCGACGGGGCCGGCCCGGTGCAGCTGTTCCGGCACATCACCGTGCCGATGCTGAAGCCGTTCCTGATCATCATCTCGCTGCTCACCATCGAGGACACGTTCCGCGCCTTCGACCTGATGCAGACGATGACCGCGGGCGGCCCGTTCTTCAGCACCGAGATCATCGAGATCTACATCTACCGGTGGGCCTTCGCCGCGCCCATTCCGCAGCTCGGCCACGCCTCGGCCGCCGCCGTGATCTTCGGCCTCTTCGTGTTCGTGATCGGGTTGATCCAGCTCTGGGGCGTCTACGCCGCGCGCCGGCTGAGGAGGGACCTCTGATGAGCGCCCCGACCACCACTCCGGCGCCGAAGCCGACCGCGGCCGGCCGGCCGGTCGCCGGCTCGAAACTCAGCCGGGCCGTTCGTCGGGCGCCCTGGTGGATCGCCGTCGCCTTCCTGGTCGGGGTGGCGATCCTGTGGATGTTCCCCTTCATCTGGATGATCTCGGCCTCGCTGAAGGACAACATGGAGGTCTTCGCCGCCGGGCTCCGGTTGATCCCGGAGCGGTTCGCCTGGGAGAACTATTCCCGGGCCTGGGAAGACGCCCGGTTCGGTCGCTATCTGATCAACACCGTGATCGTCACCCTGTGGACCGTGTTCATCGTCACGGTGCGCTGCGCCGCTTGTGGGTACGTGCTCGGCCGCTACCGGTTCCCGGGCTCCCGGGTGATCATGGGCATCCTGATCGCGACCTTGTTCGTGCCGACCGGCTACACGATCATCCCGATCGTGCAGGTGTCGCTGCAGCTCGGGGTGATCAACTCGCTGACCGGCATGATCCTCGCCCTGAGTGGCGCCGCGCACGTCTCGGCGATCCTGATCTACGCCGGCTACTTCCGGCAGTTGCCCAAGGAACTCGAGGAGGCCGCCATCGTCGACGGCGCCGGCTTCCTGCGCATCTTCTTCTCGATCATGCTGCCGCTGGCGATGCCGGTGACGGCGACCGTCGCGCTGCTGACCTTCCTGGCGACCTGGAACTCCTTCTTCCTGCCGCTGGTGTTCTCGTTCAGCCGGCCGGAGTTGCGGACGCTCAGCGTCGGCATGCAGGCCTTCGTCGGCGAGAACGCGGTGGACTGGTCGGGCATGGCCGCGGCCGGCGTGATCTCGATCATCCCGGTGGTCGCCCTGTTCTTCTTCCTGCAACGGTTCTTCGTCGAAGGCATCGCCGGCGCGGTGAAGTCATGAATCGACGATGCGGGCAATGACGCTCCAATCGAAAGGAAAAATCTGATGTCCGGATTGACGCGACGGCGTTTTCTGCTCGGCTCCTCAGCACTCGCGATGACCGCGGTAGCCGCCGGTTGCAGCGGTGGTGGTGGCGGCACCGGCGGCGGACCGACCGGCGGTGGCGGGGCCGGGCTGCGCTGGTGGGATCACTTCAGCTCGTTCCAGAAACTCAACGACGATTGGGCCGCCCAGCAGGCCACGGCGCTCGGGGTGGCGGTGTCGCACACCTACAACGACGCCTCGAAGGCGCCCGAGGCGCTGCAGTTGGCCAATCAGGCCAAGCAGTTGCCCGACGTCTATTCCAATGTGGTGGGCCTGCCGCTCGCCGCGTTGGTGAAGGACAACTGGGTCCGGGAGCTGGAGATCTCCGCCGACATCCTGGACAAGCTGCCGAAAGGCCTGGTCTCCGAGGGCATCACCAGCATCGACGGCAAGCTCTACGGCCTGCCGTTGTTCACCTTCCGCCAATACACCGCGGTGACCTGGTTCAACACCGAACTGATCAGCAAGGCGGGCCTCGACCCGGCTAATCCGCCCAAGACCTACGACGAGTTCCGCGACGCCTGCGGCAAGCTCAAGGGCGCCGGCGTGGTGCCGATGGTGCTGGCCCTCGGGGCCGACGGCGGGCGGGTCGAGGACGAGATGGACGACATGGCCCAGACCGGCGGGTTCGATGGCTACCAGGGTCTGAAGTTCGCCACCGGCGAGTACGCCTACCACGACGACGCCTACGTGAACGGGATCGAGTTCTGGAAGGAGTTGTACGACACCGGCATGATGTTGCCGGGGACGAACAACTTCAGTGTCGTCAACGCCCGGACCCGGTTCGCCTCCGGCGCGGCCGCCTACTTCATCGACGGACCCTGGCTGCCGGGCGGCTCCCGGGTGCTGCAGGAGGCCTTCGTGCCGAAGATCGGCGGCGGTCAGATCCTCACCGCCGAGCCCGGGGTGACGCCGATGACGTACCGCGGCCTGAGCGGGCCGTCCTACTTCGTCTCCGGCAGCTCGACCGATCCGGCCAACGCGACCAAGATCATCGAGTCCTTCATGACCGAGGACTACCAGAAGCAGATGACCGCGGCGATGGACCAGCCGCCGGTCGACCTGGACGTGGTCGACTCGGCCGACGTGATCGAGCCGTACAAAAAGATCATCAACCTGTACAAGGAACAGGTCTTCCAGATGCCGCAGGCGATCGTCCGCAATCCCGAGATCGCAGCGGTGGACGCATTGCGCAAGCCGATCACGCCCAGCCTCGGCCAGGTGATGCAGGGCTATCTCGGCGGCGACATCACCGATCTCCGGGCGGCCCTGAAGCAGCTCAGCGACGCCCACGAGGCCGACCGGGCCCAGGCGATCAAGGCCGCCGGCGTGGACGTGTCGATCGACGACTACGCCTTCAGCGATTGGAAACCCGGCGCCGACTATGCCTACCAGAAGTAGCCGCCCGATGAGCGCCTGGCCCAGCGACCGTACCGTCATCGTCACCGGGGCGACATCGCCCCGGGGGATCGGCCGCAGCACCGCCTCGTACCTGGCCGAGCGGGGCTGGAACGTCGGCCTGATCGATCTTGATCAGGCCGAATGCGACGCGCTCGCCGCGGAGCTGATCGAGCGGCACCATGTCAAGGCCTTCGGCGCCGCGGCCGATGTCGCCGACGAGGAGCAGGCTCGATCGGCGGTGGACGCCATCGAAGGCGCGCTGCCGCAGTTGGTCGCCCTGGCCAACATCGCCGGCGTGAGCTCGTCGGTCGGTTATCTGGAGCTCACCTCCGCGGAGTGGCATCGGGTGATCAACATCAACCTGCACGGTGTGCACTACGTCACCAAGCGGGCGGTCGAGTCCATGGTCGAGCACCGGCTCGGCCGGATCGTGAGCATCTCCTCGGTCTCGGCGCAGCGCGGTGGCGGCACCTTCAGCAAGACGCCCTACTCGGTGGCGAAGGCGGGCCTGATCGGCCTGACCCGCTCACTGGCCCGGGAGCTCGGCGACTATCAGATCACCGTGAACGCGGTCTCGCCCGGACCGATCGACACCGACATCATGGGTGGTGCGTTGTCCGAGGAGCGGAAGCAGTTGTTGGCTCAGGACCTGGTGCTCAGCCGGGTCGGGCAGACCCGGGATGTCGCGGCCGGCATCGGGTTCCTGATCTCCGAGGAGGCCGGCTTCATCTCCGGTCAGACGCTGAACATCGACGGCGGCCTGTACATGCACTGACCCGGCACCGGCTCAATGCCGCCCGGGCCGTGCCGGCCCGGAGCAGTTGTGTCCATTGACCAGGGCGACTACCGCTCCGTACCATCGTGCAATCGATTGCAGCACTCCACCGGAGGAGTGTGAGAGGTAGGCCACCCGATGATGCCGAGACCACCCGTCGTCATGATCATCACCATCGGCATCGCGGCGCTGCTGCTCGGCGTGACCGCGGCCGGGCCGGCGCACGCCGATCCCGGCGGCCGCACCTTCTACGTCGACGCCGACGGCGGCTCCGACACTGACTCGGGTCGGAGCCCGCAGTCCGCCTGGGCGACGACCCAGCGGGTGAACGCCGCCACCTTCCGGCCGGGGGACCGGGTGCTGTTCCAGGCCGGTGACCGCTGGCCGGGCCACGTCGTGATCAAGGACTCCGGCCGGCGGGGGAGTCCGATCGTTGTCGGCGCGTACGGGCGCGGGGACCTGCCGCGGATCGACGCCTCGTTCGCGGCCGACGCAGAGCTGGCCGCCACCGTCCTGGTGCACAACGCCGAGTTCGTCGAGGTGCGTGATCTCGAGCTCACCAACGATGCTGATGATCAAGGGCTGCGTAACGGACTGCTGGTCGCCGTCGACGAACCCGAACAGCCGGTCTATTCCGGCTACGTGATCGACAACCTGCACGTGCACGACGTCGCCGGCCGGATCCAGCCGGTGGACGACGACGGGAAGCGGTCCGGCGGGATCGCGTTCGCCCTGGACGGGACGGAGCATCCGGACGGCTCCTGGGAGATCGCCCGGTTCGACTCGATCAAGATCACCGACAACGTGATCGAACGGGTGGATCAGACCGGGCTCTGGTTGGACAGCAACCTGCGCAACAAGGAACTGACGCCGGGCAGCGGCGACGTCTACCGCGGCTACACCTGGAGCCAGGTGGCCTGGACCGGTGTCGACATCGGCTGGAACCGGATCGAGGACACCGGCAAGAACGGCGTCATCGTCCGGATGGCCGACGGCGGCTCCTTCCATCACAACGAGGTGGCCTACACCAGCGACCGGGTGGCTTCCGGCAACTCCGTGTTCACGGTGAGTGTGCGCGGCTTCGTCGTCGAGTGGAACGAGGTGCATCACAACCTCTCCCATGACGCGATGGACGGCGCCGCGTTGGATCCGGACCTGGACTCGCCGGAGACGGTCTGGCGCTACAACTACAGCCACGACAACAACTACGGGTTGATCACGCTCTGCACCCGGCCGACCGATGCCGGGATCGAGGTCTACCGAAACCTCGAGATCGGCGGCCGGGGCCGACTGCTCAACCTGAACTACGGCTTCACCGGGGTCACCTTCGACCGCAACGCGCTCTGGGCCAAGCCGGTGCCGGCCCTCGAATACCCGGACACGCACCCCGACTATGTCAATCCCGACCGAGAGATCGCCGGTGGCTATCCGCAGTTGATCTGGGAAACCCACGAACGCTCGGGCAGCAACTTCGAGGCCGAGCAGACGTACCGGTTCACCCGCAATGCCTTCTTCAACCAGGCCGAGACGGCGACCTTCTATCTGAATCCGAACGACGAGACCTCGCGCCGGACGACCAATCGTGATCATCAGGACAACAGCTTCTACGGCCACTGGCCCGGTGACGGCTCGGGCGACCCGATCGCGAACGGCTTCGGCATCCGGGCGGAAACCCCGCCGGACAGCTGGATCGCCGACACGATCGGCCGACCGGCGTACGCCTTCTGGCGGCCGTCGATCGACGGCCGGGACCACCCCGGAGTCGGCCCGCGCGACGACCGTTGACCGACGCTCGGATTCACCGCACCCGACCCTGATCGAATTCGCGGGAATCGGCGCTCAACCGGTGGATCTTCGTGCCGGGTTCGGGGGCCGCGCTTGGCCGGGCGCCGCACGGTGCTTTCGTGGGCCAGCAGGCGTTCTCGCACTACGACTGGTTGACCTATGACGACTACGACTTCAACTACGCCTTCGTCGTGGTGCACGACGGCGTGGCGCTGGACCGCCGCGCCCTGCGCGACGTCGGTGCCTTGACCGACGTCGTTCCCGGCCAGGGGATCGCCTGGAACCAGGCTGATGGGACGCGGGTGGTGCTGGGGCAGGCCGCGGGGTGGCCGGTCGGCTTCTTGAACCGGTCGCCGAATGACCCGGTGGACCAGACGTTCCCGCTGACCGTGCCGAGGCTCAAGGGAGAAGAACTGCTCGGAATTCGGGCGAGTAGCCCGTGGACCAATTCGCTCGGTTCGGCCTGGCTGGTCCAATACAACGCCTCGAAAAAGCTCGGCTATCTGAACGGCATCACCATCGCCACATCCAGTGATCCGAATGACGGCGCAGTCAGTATCTCGGCCCCCTTCAATAGCGAGACGATAGCGGTATACCGCGCGGCGATAACGATCGACACCGGCCGGATCGCCTGATCGGCGGCCGGGTCAAATATTCGCCGGATCGGTGAGGAGTTCGGCGAAGATCAACTCCGCCGGACCGATCACCGGCAGGTCCGAGCCGAGGGCGGCCCGGCGCACCTCGGGCGGTTCGCTGAGGGCGGGGAAGCCCTGGCTGCCGACGGCCGCGGTCAGCCGCTCCGGATCGGACGCCTGGAGTGACCCGAGGAAGCCGCCGAGGATGATCAACTCCGGATCGAAGGCGTTGCTGATGTCGATCATGGCCTGGGTCAGCCAGCCCAGTTGCCGGACGACCTCGGTGCGGGCCGGTGAGTCGGCGTCGAGCAGCCGCCGGTCCAGCGTCTCCGGGTCGGCATCGGTCAGCTCCAGTGCCGCCAGCAGCCGATCGCGGGTCACCTCGGTCTCCAGGCAACCCCGACGACCGCAGTGGCATGGTCGGCCGGACGGGTTGACCACGGTGTGGCCCAGTTCGCCGGCGAAGCCGGACCGCCCGCGCAGGGGGCGACCCTCGATCACCACGCCGCCGCCGATGCCGCTGGCACTGCCGTTGAGGTAGACCACCGACCGGTGTCCGGCGCCGGCGCCGTAGGTGCATTCGGCGAGCGCGGCCAGCCGGGCGTCGTTGGCGACCCGGACCGGCATCCCGGTGCCGGCCGTGAAGGCCGCAGCGACCGGCGCGTCCCGCCAGCCGAGGTGCGGGGCCAGGACGACCGAGCCGTCCGATTCCCGGACCAGCCCGGGCACGGCGATGCCCAGGCCGAGCACCCGGACCGGCTCGGCGCCGGAGATGAGTTCGTCGATCACCGCGGCGGCCACGGCGACGGCCCGGTCGACCGTCGGCACCCGACGCGCGGTCCGGCGGATCCGATGCCGGACCCGACCGCCGAGACCGACCATGCCGATCGTGATCGCGTCGATGTCGGGATTGACGGTGACCGCGACCACGTCCGGATTCGGCTCGATCCGCGGGCTGGGCCGGCCGACGCCGTCGATCGCCGGGTCGGCCTCGAGCACCAGCCCGAGCCCGGCCAGCTCGGTCACCAGGCCGCCGACCGTGGACCGGTTGAGACCGGTCAGCCGGGTCAGCTCGGCCCGGGTCGCACCGCGCCGGGTGTGCACCAGCCGGAGGACGGCGGACAGGTTGCGTCGCCGGGACGAATCGATCGTCGCCATCGCCCTCCGTTCCCGCCGTCCAGCCCTCGCGACCGTGCGTTGACGAGACGATTGTGCGGGAATATGTTGTGGAGAGCAACAATTCACCCGGCGGGTGCAGGACACTCGGTCGCCGATGATCAAGGAGGATGCATGGCTCCCACGCCCACGCCCCAGGACAAGTTCTCGTTCGGTCTGTGGACCATCGGCTGGGTCGGTCAAGATCAGTTCGGGGCGCCGACCCGGGAGCCGCTGGACGTGGTCGAGGCGGTGACCAAGCTGGCCGAGATCGGCGCGTACGGCCTGACTTTCCACGACAACGACCTGTTCCCGTTCGAGGCGACCGACGCCGAACGGACGGCCCAGATCGGCCGGCTGCAGCAGGTGCTGGCCGACACCGGCGTGATCGTTCCGATGATCACCACCAACCTGTTCAGCCATCCCGTGTTCAAGGACGGCGGCTTCACCTCCAACGACCGCTCGGTGCGCCGCTTCGCGCTGCGCAAGGTGATCCGCAACCTTGATCTTGCCGCGGAGGTCGGTGCCAAGACGTTCGTCATGTGGGGCGGCCGGGAGGGCGGCGAGTACGACACCGCCAAGAACGTCCGGGCCGCGCTCGAGCGCTACCGCGAGGCGGTCAACCTGCTCGCTGACTATGTCACCGACCAGGGCTACGACCTGAAGTTCGCGATCGAGCCGAAGCCGAACGAGCCGCGTGGCGACATCCTGCTGCCGACCGTCGGGCACGCGCTCGCGTTCATCGCCACGCTGGAGCGGTCGGAGCTGTTCGGCGTCAACCCCGAGGTCGGGCACGAGCAGATGGCCGGGCTCAACTTCACCCACGCGATCGCCCAGGCGTTGGACGCGGGCAAGCTGTTCCACATCGACCTGAACGGACAGCGCAGCATCAAGTTCGACCAGGACCTGGTGTTCGGCCACGGCGACATCCAGAACGCCTTCTCGCTGGTCGATCTGCTCGAGCACGGCGGCCCCGACGGCGGTCAGGCCTACGACGGCCCGCGGCACTTCGACTACAAGCCGAGCCGGACCGAGGACTACACCGGCGTCTGGGATTCCGCCCGCGCGAACATGGCCACGTACCTGATCTTGAAGGAGCGGGCGCAGGCGTTCCGGGCCGACCCGGAGGTGCAGCAGGCGCTCGCCGACGCCAAGGTCGCCGAGTTGTCCCGGCCGACCCTGAACGACGGCGAGAGCTATCAGGATCTGATCGCGGACCGGGCGGCGTACGAGGACTTCGACGCCGACAGCTACTACAACGGCAAGGGCTTCGGCTTCGTCCGGCTCCAGCAGCTGGCCCTGGAGCACTTGCTCGGCGCCCGCTAGCCCCAATACCGTTCAGTTAGGATGACATCGGTGTAGTTTGGTGGCATGCCGCGTGCTGGATGGAAGAAGCCTGAGACCGGGCGCCGCTTGTCCGACTTGGTGTCGGTGGGGGTGCTGACACGTGTGTTCCCGCCGGGGTTGGTCGATGAGGTGATCGCCGAGGTCGGCCGGACCGAGCAGCGGCATCGTTCCTTGCCGGCGCGGGTGATGGCCTACTTCTCGATCGGGATGGCGCTGTATTCGGAGGGTTCTTATGAGGACGTTCTCGCGCAGCTGACCGACGGGCTCTCGTGGGCTTCGGGGTGGACCGAGACGTATGCGCCGCCGAGCAAGTCCGCGATCTTCCAGGCCCGCGCCCGGCTGGGCGCGGAGCCGTTGAAGGCGCTCTTCGAGCGGGTCGCTGCTCCGATCGGGACGGACGCGATGCCGGGGGTGTGGCTGGCAGGGCGGCGGCTGGTCGCGATCGACGGGATGTGTCTCGACGTCGCCGACACGGCCGTGAACGCCGAGCACTTCGGGCGTCCTGGGGTCAACAAGGGCGAGCAGGCGGCGTTTCCCCAGGCACGGGTGGTCGCGTTGGCCGAGTGCGGCACCCACGCAGTCCTTGCAGCCGAGGTCGGCACCTACGCCGCGTCCGAGGCCGCGCTGGCCGAGCCACTGCTGACCAGACTGGGGCCCGGGATGCTGCTCACCGCCGATCGCGGATTCTTCTCATACGCCCTTTGGCGCAAGGCATCCGCGACCGGCGCCGACCTGTTATGGCGGGTCCGCACCGACAAGTCTGCCCCGAAGCCCACCCGCCTCGAAGACCTGCCTGACGGTTCCTGGCTGGCTCACCTGCGCCAAACGCACTCCGCTGCCGCACGGCGCGCAGAGCCGATCCCGGTCCGGGTCATCGATTACACCATCGACGACGGCCGCGAGAACCCTGAGACCTACCGACTCTTCACCACCCTGACCGACCCCGACGAGGTCTCCGCGGTCGACCTGGCCGCGGCCTACACCCAACGGTGGGAAGTCGAGTTGACCTTCGACGAACTCAAGACCCACCAGCGCGGACCGCGCACCGTGCTCCGCTCAAAGTCTCCAGACCTGGTGCTCCAGGAGATCTGGGGCCACCTGTGCTGCCACTTCGCGATCCGGACCCTGATGGCCGAGGCTGCGACCCATTCCGGGCACGATCCGGACCGGGTCAGCTTCGTGGCGGCGCTGCGGATCACACGCCAGACCCTCGCCCACCCGGGCGCTTTTCCCCCCTGACAACCCCGTCCGCGACAATCCAGGCTGGCTCAGCTTCCTCCGCCGACTCATCTGCCGGCTCAACCCGGTCCGCCGCCGACGCTCGGCCCCACGCGTCATCAAACGCAAGTACGTCAAGTGGCACGTCAAACGCGCCCACCACGCAACCTGGCCCCAACCCGAGCATCCACCAAACTACGCCATCACCTCACCTAACTGAACGGTATTGCCGCTAGCCCGGGTCAGGCTGCGCTCCGCCTGGTGCTGGCGGGGCGCCGCCGGCCCGTGCCGTTCGGAGCGAGGGCGATGATCACTGCAGCAGCGAAGGCCAGTTGGCCGCTGAGGACCGGAAAAGGCGAGTGCCGGGACGGACCAGAACACGGCCCACCCGATCATGAACGGCACCACTAGCGAAGTCTGGTCGGCGGCGTCGAGACCGGCGTAGATCTGATCAAGGCCGTGCCCGGGCACCTTGGCCAACGGATTCCAGACCAGCAGATGGAAGCCGTCGATGATCACCACGGCCAGCGTCAGCACGGCGAGCAGGACCGACTACACCGTCCGAGGCAGTCGAGCCGCGGACTCGTCGGCGATCGACACCTGCCGCCCTTGCCCGCACCGCGGCGAGGTCGGCGCCCGGCCGAGTCGATCGAGCTTGTGGCGACCGAGAGCCGGTCGACGGGAGACGGCTCCGCGCGGAGGCTGGGTGGGTGGGCCCCGGCGCGGAGCCGTGATCATGGGACCGGTCTCCGGCGGTCAGTCTGTCGGACCGGCGGTCCACTGACCGGACTGTGCTTCAGCCTGTCCGACTGCACTGACGTATCGCTGACAGGGCTCTGGCAACGGCGCCCGGAAACGGTGCCGGGTCATTAGGCTGACGGCATGCGATTCGCGATCAAGACCCGGCCGCAACACACGACGTGGCCACGGATGCGGGACGTCTGGGTGGCCGCCGACGACATCGAACTGTTCGAGTCGGTCTGGAACTGGGACCACTTCTACCCGCTGTCGGGTGACCTCGCCGGGCCGAACTACGAGGCCTGGACGATGCTGGCGGCGATGGCACCGCTGACCCGGCGGATCCGGCTCGGCTGCCAGGTGGCCGGGATGATCTATCGGCACCCGGCGGTGCTGGCTAACATGGCGGCGACGATCGACGTGATCAGCGAAGGCCGGCTGGAGCTCGGCATCGGCGCCGGCTGGAACCAGGTCGAGTGCGACGCGTACGGGATCGAACTGCCACCGATGCGGGAGCGGTTCGACCGGTTCGACGAGGGCGTCCAGGCGATGATCGCGCTACTCACCGAGCCGGTCGCCAACTTCCAGGGCCGCTACACGAAGCTGACCGACGCCTACTGCGCACCGAAGCCGGTGCAGCAGCCGCACCCGCCGATCGTGATCGGCGGCCGCGGCCCCAAGCGCACCCTGCGAGCCGCGGCCCGGTGGGCCCAGCAGTGGAACACGATCGTCGAGGACCCGGAGACCTGGCGCGGCCTGAAGGAGATCCTGCTCGGCCACTGCACCGACGTCGGCCGCGACCCGGCCGAGATCACCTGCTCGGTCAACGTCCGGTGGGAGCGCGAGGAGGACCTCGGCGTCGCGGTCGAACAGGCGGCCGAGTACGGCGCGGCCGGCGTCGATCTGGTGATCATCAACCTGCCGCAGGACGCGGCCCCATCCGTCCTCGAGCCCCTCGCCACCGCCCTGACCGATCTGCCCTGACCCGCTCGGCGACCGACGGTCCGGTCGGTGCGGCTGTCAACCCAGGAGTTTGCCGGTCTGCGGGTCGAGGGACTCGGTGACGCCGCCGCATTCGACGACCACCGAAGCCGGTTCGCCGCGACGGGTCAGCCGGCCGTCCGCCGGGTCGTCGCCGGCCGGGGCGCCGGCGAAGCGGAGTTGGAAGCCGGGGTCCTCGGCGGCGGCCGGGCAGGGGTGGGACCAGGCCTCGGTGCCGTCGCTCATCCGCAGCCCGAAGACCCGGTCGGCCTTGTCGTCGACCCGGTCGGTGCCGGCCAGCACCAGCATCCCGTCGTACTCGGTGCCGATCACCTTGCCGGCGATCGGCGGTCCGCCGGGGAGATTCGCCCTGACCGGTGAGATCGAGAAGCCGATCGGACGATCCGAGGTGGCCGCGAAGCCGGTGAAGCCGGTCAGCTGCTCGCAGCCGGGCCCGTGTACGACCAGGGTGCGCGCCGGGCCCGGACCCGGCTGCCGCCAGGAGGCACAGGTGAACAGCATCTCCGGCGTCGGATCGCCGGAGATGATCTGCGTGGTCCGCTCCGCGCCGAGCTGCGCCGCCGACATCCCGATCGCTCCCATGCCGAGCAGCACGGAGATCAACAACGTGACGATGGTGGCGGTCGGTCGGGGCGGCCGCCGGCTCGGCAGCAGCCGCCAGAACGCCCAGCAGGCGACCAGCACCGCCACTCCGGCGAGATACAGCCGCGGCGTGGCCGACGTGAAGAGCGCGGCCCAACGCATCGTCGACCCCTCGACCGAGAGCGCGGCAGCCGCATCCCGCAGGCCCGGGGCGAACACGCTGCGGCCCACCGCCAGCGGGATAATTGCGGCGATGCAGGCCAGCACCAGCGGCCAGATCCGCGACGTCCGCCGGCGGGGCAGATCGTCCAGGTCCTGCCAGAGGCTGCGCCAGGCGGTGATCACCGCGGCGGCAACCCAGATCAGCACCAGCAGGACGGACAGCAGCGAGTCGAACAGCTCGCCCCGGACGATCAGCCCGACGACCATCACCAGGGCCAGGGCCGCACCGAGATAGCTGAGCGGGAACACGATCAGCCGCCCCAGCCAGTAGCGGGACCGGACCAGCCAGGCGATCGCCACGCCGAAGATCAACAACCAGGTCCCGGTGCCGCGCTGAGTCGCGTACCAGACCTCGCCGCCGGTGGCGAAGGACGCGGAGGCGAGCGGCGCCAGCTGGCCGAGCAGCGGATCACCTGCCCCACGCCCGAACTCCGGCAGCCAGTAGGCGACGAAGAAGGCGACGTTGGTGATCACCGTGATCAACATCGGCAGCCCGGCGAATGCGAGCACCTTGCTGGTCGGCAGATAGCTGTCGTTGCGGGACAGCCCGGCCAGGGTCGGCGGCGTCGCCGTACCGATCACGGTGAGCTGGCTCATCCACCGACTCCGGACCGCTGGTCGTCCTCGGAGCTGCTGGCCATCGTGCCGCCGAGGTCGGAGTCCTCGACATAGTTGTCGTCGATGTACGGATCGACCCAGTGCCGCTCGGCGGCGGCCTCCGGGGCCGCCTCCCCGGTCGACTCCGTCTCGGCCGACCACTCCACCCGATGGATCGACAGGCCCTGCACCTCGACCAGGTCGTCGACCACGTTGTACGGCAGCCAGGCCTCCCGCAGCACCTTGAGCAGGGACTGCCGCCGGATGTCGGCGAAGTCGTTCATCCGCAGCGCGGTCCGGACCGCCATCTCCAGCTCGGTCTGCACCCCGCGGGCCAGGAACAGTCCGAGCTCGCCGCCGTAGTGCTCGGCCAGGTGCTGCAACCCCGTGTAGCTCTCGTCGTCCAGCAGCCGGAGCAGCACCAGCAGCTCCAGCCGGTGGATCTGTTCCCCGTCGGCGGTGATCACGTCGTCGACGGTGATCTCGGCCTCGACCGTGTCGGTGGTGACCGGCAGCACCTCGATGCCACCCATGAACGGCCACCAACTCGGGATCAGCATCTCGCCGGGCAATCGGACCCGGGGCGGCCGGCGGCCGTCGAACATGATCACGACGGTGCCCGGGCGCACCCGGGCCAGCCGGTCCAGGGACCGGCGCTCGCCGGTGAACAGGCGCGGCGCGTCGTCGGATTCGGGGGAGTGGTCACTCATTGCGGGGCACTCGGTCGGCTTTCACGGTTGGCATGTCACCCCAAGACTGCATCACCCGGCCGGTTCACGCCAGAATGCGGCTGGCCTGTCGGAACGCGCCGGCCGGTCGGAACCCGTCGGCCTGTCGGTGCGTACTGGCAGGATGAGTTCCGTGCCATCCTCCACCACGTCGGCCCGCGGCGGTTCCGGCGGCCTGGCCCGTATCGTCCTGGTCACCGGTCCCGAGTCCCTGTTGGCCGATCGGGCCGTGACGGACGTGTTGACCCGGGCCCGCAAGGCCGCGCCGGAGATCGAGGTGACCGAGGTCGACGCCGGGCGGCTGGACGGCGGCCGGTTGGCGGAGATCTCCGGTGCGTCGCTGTTCTCCACCACTCGGGCCGCGGTGATCCGCAACCTGGCCGACTTGCCGGCGGACCTGAACGACGCCGTGCTGGAGCTGGCCGGGGTCGAGGTCGAGGACCTGGTGCTGGTGCTCGTGCACGGCGGCGGAATGAAGGGCAAGGGGCTGCTGGACAAGCTGCGCAAGCTGAAGCCGGTCATGGTCGTCGACTGTCCGCAACTGAAGGCCTGGGAGCTGCCGAAGTTCGTCTCCGCCGAGGTCAAGCAGGCCGGCGGCACGCTGGAGCCGGAGGCCGGGCAGTTCCTGATCGACGCCGTCGGTCACGACCTGCGTGCGCTGGCGGCCGCGATCCGTCAGCTGATTGCCGACACCGAGGGCCGGATCGGGGTGGAGACCATCCGGCGCTACTTCGGCGGCCGGGCCGAGGTGACCAGTTTCGCGGTCGCCGACGCCGTGCTGGCCGGCCGGACCGGGGAGGCGATGGAGCAGTTGCGCTGGGCGACATCGACCGGGGTGGCGCCGGTGCTGGTCACCAGCGCACTGGCCTCAGGGCTGCGCGGGCTGGGCAAGCTGATCAGTGCGCCGGGCGGGCTGCGCGAGGGAGATCTGGCCCGCGAGGTCGGGGTGCCGCCGTGGAAGCTGAAGTCGATGCGGGCCCAGGTCCGCGGCTGGGACGCCGGCGGTCTGGCGACCGCGTTGCGTGCGGTGGCGGCGGCCGATGCCGCCGTCAAGGGTGCGGAGGGGGATGCGGAGTACGCGCTGGAGCGGGCGGTCCTCACGGTCTCCGCGGCTCGGGCCGGTCGCTGACCAAGGTCACGAATGTGTGGCGCTCCTCTCCCTAGCCGTGTTGTGCATCGGATCTGCTCGGCGCCGGGTATCGTCTGCCCGGTGCGTGTTCAGCGATCCGCGCCGATAACTGCGGCGGCGGCCATCTTGATCGGGGCCCTCTTCCTCTTCACCGGTTGTGGGGCGATGCCGCCAGGCCCGGGTACGCCAACCGACCAGACCGGCGGCCAGCCCGGGCCGAGCAGCTCGGGCTCGGCCAGCGAGCAGCCCAGCGAGCCACCGGATTCGCCCACCCCCACCCCGACGCCGACGCCGACCAAGCCGGCCGTGGACTGCAAGAAGGTGAAGTGCTACGCGCTGACCTTCGATGACGGTCCGAGCCCGGACACCACGCCCCAGCTGCTCAAGATCCTGAAGAAGCACAAGGCGAAGGCCACCTTCTTCCAGCTCGGCAAGCTGGCCGAGGAATACCCGGAGATCGTCAAGGAGATCCACGAGCTGGGCTCCGAGGTGGCGAACCACTCCTGGGACCACGACTCGTTGGACCGGAAGTCCGTCGACGGCGCCTACGAAGACCTGAAGAAGGCCAACGACGCGATCGAGGCAGGGTGCGGCTGCAAGGTCACGCTGATGCGGCCGCCGTACGGCGCCACCGACAAGGGCGTGGACAAGGCGACCAAGAAGCTCGGGGTAGCCCAGATCCTGTGGGACATCGACACCCTGGACTGGGACACCCACGATCCGTACGACATCCGGAGCAAGGTGGTGCACGGCGCCGCCAAGAACCGAATAGTGCTGATGCACGACATCCACCAGACGACGATCGACGCCGTCGACGAGATGATCGAAGAGCTGCACGAGGACGGCTACACGCTGGTCACCGTGACCGAGCTGCTCGGCGAGACCGTGCCGGGCAAGCGATACCCGAAGTCCTGGGCCAATTACGGCAATTGATCAAGGGCAGCCGTGAGCCCGTCGGACCAGGCGAGCAGCAACTCGTCCTGGCCCGGGCCGGCGGCGAACTGAACGCCGAGCGGCAGCCCGTTCGGCGCCCGGCCTGCGGGCACCCCGAGCACCGGTAGCCGGGCCTGGGTCCACGGCAGGTTCATCAGCGGGCTACCGGTGGTCTCCAGCCCGTGCGGTGCCGGCCCGGTCGCGGCCGGGGCGACGTAGACCTCGCCGCCGGACAGCCCGTCCTGCAGCGCGGCGGCGAACGATTCCCGCTCCCGCAACGCCCGAGCGTAGTCCGCCCGATCGATCGTCCGACCCTCCCGGACGCCGGCCGCGGTCTGCGGTCGATAGTCCTCGGCGTAGCGGTCGTACCAGGGCTGATGGGACCGGGCCAACTCATACAAGTTGATCATCAGATTGCGCCGATTGACCGCCGCGATGTCATCCAGGCAAGGGATCTCGCGTACCTGGTAGCCGGCCGATCGTAACGCGGCCAGCTGCCGGTCGAAGGCGGCCCGGGCCTCGGGCTCGACCTGGTCGAGATAGGCACCGACGGGTACGCCGAGCCGCGGCGGCGCCGGCTCAGCCGGCGCCGCCGACCAGTCCGCGCAGGCCACGGCGGCGATCCGCCGGAGCAATTCCGGATCGGCGGCGAGGAAGCCGACGGTGTCGAAGGTCGGCGCGTTCGCGATCACGCCCGCGGTGCTGACCCGGCCGAAGCTGGGCTTGAAGCCGAACACACCGCAGTAGGCGGCGGGCCGAATCACCGAGCCCACGGTCTGGGTGCCCAGGGCGACCGGGGCCAGCCCGGCCGCGACGGCGGCCGCCGAGCCGCTGCTGGAGCCGCCGGGCGTGTGCTCCGGCGCCTTCGGGTTCCGGGTCTCACCGGGTGCCAGGAAGGCGAACTCGGCGGTCACGGTCTTGCCCAGCACGATCGCGCCGGCATCCAGCAGGCGGGTGATCACCGGGGCCTGATCGCCGGTGATCACCTCGGCCGGGACCCGGGATCCGGCTCGAGTCGGCAGCCCGGTCACGTGGATGACGTCCTTCACCGCGACCGGCAGACCGAACAGCGGAGGTCGGACGGTGCCGGCCGGCCAACGGCGGTCCAGCTCGGCGGCGGCCCGACGCAGGCGTCGTGCCCGGTCCGGCTCGGCGACGAAGGCGTGCAGATCGGGGTCGGCCGCGTCGATCCGCCGCAGCAGGTCGGGGAGTTGATCACTCGGTGCGGGTTGGTCCACGGTGATCAACCTACAAAGGCGTCCGGACGCGCCGAACGCGACCGTTCACACGGTCGCGTTCGTGGTGCAGTTGTGCTCGTGGTGCAGTTGTGTTCGTGGTGCAGCTGGGCGGTCGGAGCTCAGCCGAGCTCGGCGGCCTTGGCGGAGATGGCCGACTTGCGGTTCGCCGCCTGGTTCTTGTGGATGACGCCCTTGCTCGCGGCCTTGTCCAGCAGGCGGGTCGCGGCCTGGGCGTACGTCGTCGCCTTGTCGGCTTCGCCGGCCTCTGCGGCCTCGCGGAACCGGCGCACCGACGTCTTCAAGGCGGACTTGACGGACTTGTTGCGCTGACGCGCCTTCTCATTCGTCTTGATCCGCTTGATCTGGGACTTGATGTTCGCCACGGGGCAGGCCTCTGAGACTCTCGTACGACGGGTGGTTGACGTGCGCGACGAGCGGTCACGCGACGGTCGACTTTAGCAGTCGGCGGCGGGGCGGCCCAAATCCGGATTCGGCGATTCGGCCGCGGACCCGCCGAGCGGCAGCCAGACTGAGTCAATGTATCTGTCTGAGCCCGCCCCCGACGACACGGTCCGGGCCTTGTATCAGGAGGATCTCTCCTCCTACGGCTATGTGATGAACCTGACCAGGCTCTGGGCGCAGCGACCGGAACTGCTGCGCGGCTACCTGGACGTCCGGGCTGCGGCTGCGGCGGACAGCGGCCTGTCCGATCGGGAGATCGCGCTGCTGGTCGTCGCCAGCGCCTCGGCCCGGCGCGACTCCTACTGCTCGCTGGCCTGGGGTGCCCGGCTGGCCCAGCGCGCGGACACCGACACCGCCGCCGCGGTGCTCGGCGGCGACACGGGCCGACTACCGGACCGGGAGGCGGCGCTGGCCGAGTGGGCGGCCAAGGTGGCCGGCGATCCGAACGCGACCACCGAGGCGGACGTCGAGCGGCTCCGTGGTGCGGGCTTCGACGATGCCCAGATCCTCGGGGCGACCGTGTTCGTCGCCCTCCGGGTGGCCTTCTCGACGGTCAACGACGCTCTCGGCGCGCTGCCGGACCACCAGTTGGCCGAGGCGGCTCCGGCGGCGGTCCGGGCCGCGATCGACTTCGGGCGGCCGGTCGCCGAAAAGTGAGGTGTGGCGGCGCCGATCGGGATATTCTTTGACTATGTCAAAGGTCGACTCCGTGGCGGTGGATCGGATCAGGTCCTTCAACCGCTTCTACACCAAGATCATCGGCGTGCTGGACGAGGGCATGGTCGGTTCGCAGTACAACCTGACCGAGGCCCGGGTGCTGTTCGAACTGGCCGGAGCGCCGGCCGGGCTCGACCTCGCCGACCTGCGCACCCGGCTCAGCCTCGATCCCGGCTACACCACCCGAATCCTGGACCGCTTCAGCGAGGCCGGGCTGGTGCTGCGGCAGCGGTCCGAGCAGGACGGCCGGCGGCAGACGATCACCCTGACCGGCGCCGGCCGGACGGTGCAGTCCGCCCTGGACCGGCGCTCCGACCGCGGCATCGGCCGGCTGCTCGAGCCACTGACCGGAGCCGACCGGAGCCAGCTGGTCGCGGCCATGGGCACGGTCCGTACGCTGCTCGACTCGGCGCCCGAACGCCGGGTCGAGCTGCGCCAGCCGGATCCCGGCGACCTGGGCTGGGTGGTCGAACGGCACGGCACCTTGTACGCCGAGGAATACGGCTGGGACGAGATCTTCGAGGCGCTGGTGGCCCGGATCGTCGCCGACTTCGCCGCTGATCATGATCGTGACCGGGAGCGGCTCTGGATCGCCACCGTCGACGGCGAGCGGGCCGGCTGCATCTTCTGCGTCCGTGGTGACGACGACCGGACGGCGAAGCTGCGGCTGCTGCTGACCGAACCCTGGGCGCGCGGGCTGGGCCTGGGCACCCGGCTGGTCGATGCCTGCGTGGACTTCGCCCGCACCGCCGGCTACGCCCGGCTGGTGCTGTGGACCAACGACGTGCTGGCCGGAGCCCGCCGGATCTACCAGCGCGCCGGCTTCCGGCTGGTCGAGGAGGAGCTGCAGCGCAACTTCGGCGCCGACCTGGTCAGCCAGACCTGGCAACTCGACCTCGATGCGGCCGAACCGAACTGATCTACTGATCTTCATGACTTCGGTACGCATGGGCCTGGTCGGCGCGGGCAGCATCGCGGTCCGCGGCATCCTGCCCCATCTCGCCCAGACCGACCTCGCCGATCGGCCTGCACTACGAGCAGGGCAAGCTCGCCCCTCGAGGCGGGCAAGCACCTGCACTTCAACAAGACGATGACGATCACCGTGGCGGAGGCGACGGAGTTGATCGACCTCGCCACCGCGCGGCAGGTGCGGATCGTCGCCTCGCCGGGGGAGATGCTCCGGCCGCATCTGGCATGACGGTCTATTCGCTACACACCGTCACCGGCATCCTCAGGCCGGCTCGACGGGTGACCGCGATGTCGGGCGTCCGGCTGCCGACCCGGTCGTTCGGCGGCCGGTCGGTGGAGACGGACGCCGACGACAACACGGCGCTGTTGATCGACTTCGGCGACAACCTGTTCGGCGTGGCGACCGGCACCGCCGCCGGCACGATGACCGGCGGGATGGGTGGCGCCCTCTACGGTACGAACGGAACGATCAGCGGGCTGCTGTTGAACGGCGAGCCGTTCGACTACCCCGGCCGCAACCCGCCGAGACCAACGCGCGCGGCCCGCTCAACCAGGCGCTGCTGCCGCACGTGACCGGGCCGCACCGGGAGACCGAGGAGCAGCACGTGTACGAGGACGTGATGCAACTCGTGGACTGGGTCCGGGACGGGACCCCTCGATCGTCACTGCCGAGCATGCCCGGCACGTGATCGACATCATCGAGTCCGGCTACCGAGCGGCCGCGACCGGGCAGACCCAGCAGCTGACCACGACGTTCTGATCAAGCAGGTCGTTGACCGCCGCCTTCCGTAGACGATGGGGACGCTTCGGGTTTCGTTCCCTGAGCCTGTCGAAGGGCAGGCCCGATGACGCCGCCTCGTGGGCGCCGTTGAGGGATCAGCGTGCTTGCCCTTCGACAGGCTCAGGGAACGTAAACCGCATGCCTTCATCCGCTCCGAGCTGCCTGGTGTCCGGGCTCGGTCCGGCGGCACCAGGTGATCATGGTGTCGGCGCACTGCGCCTGCCAGGGGCGGATGGTGGGCAGGCCGGGCGGGGCCGGTTGCAGGGAGAACCGGTGCAGGGCGCCGGCCAGGAGGCAGACACCGGCCCAGGTCAGCGCGAACGGGACGTCGCTGAAGGCCCGGTGCTCGACCGCGAATCGGGCGACGTCGATCTCCCCGCCGTCGGCCAGGTCGGCCCGGGAGACGACGAGATCGGCCAGCAGCAGCGCCGGGTCGAGCCAGCGGGCCGCGTTCTGCGCGGCAGCCCAGTCGACCACCCAGACCCGGTCGTCGCCGAACAGCAGGTTGTCGGCGCGCAGGTCGGTGTGGCTGAGCGTGTTGCCGACCATCTGCTCGACCGTCCGCGCCTCCAGCTCGGCGAACCGGTCCAGCCGCGGCCCGATCCACGGGTCGTCCCGCCAGGGATCCTGCTGCTCGGCCGGCCGGCGCCAGCCGCCGAAGAACCGGTCCAACTCGCGGCCGGGACCGTCGGCTCCGCCGGTCCGATCGATGTCGTCGGACCAGGGTGACGGGGTCAACAGGTCGCCGAGCCCGGCGATCGTGTCGAAGGCCCGGTTGGCGTCGGCGAGCCGCCAGGGATGGGGCGGCGGGGCGGCGTCGATCGCGGGCAGCGCCGACACCGCGTACCGCTCCTCGCCGACCGCGAGCTCCGCGACCGCCACGGTGCGCGGGATGAAGTCGATGTCGGGCAGTCGGGCGGAGTGCTGCTGCTCCTCCTGATACATCCGGATCGCGTCCGGGTTGACCGCCGAGCCGACCGCCTTGATGAACAGGCTCCGGCCGGAGGCTCCGCTGACCACCGCGGCGACGCCGGGGGAGAACCCGCCGCGCTTGTCCTCGACCCTCGCAACCGGCTCGCCGAGCACCTCCTCGACCCAGGCTCGGACCGGCTCCGGCAGGTCCAGGTAGGGACGGCGGATTCCGGCGGCGTAGGTCACGGGCTGGCTCATGGGTCACCATCGTGGTCGACCCGGCCGGCAGCGTCGAGGCAAATATCGTCCCCGGCCGGTCCGTGTCGGTTCGCCGGGAAACCCGCTGGGCCGGTCGTGGGATGATTGACGTTCGGCGCGACCGTACGGGCGCCGAACGACCATCCCGTTCACCCCGATCCGAAGGACTGGACCGACCGAGTGACCACTCCCGCCACCACCCGCTCCGGGCAGCAGCCGGCCGCCCCCAGCCCCGGCCGGACCCCGCCCGAGATCATCCGCAACTTCTGCATCATCGCCCACATCGACCACGGCAAGTCGACGCTGGCCGACCGGATGCTGCAGCTGACCGGCGTCGTCGACGGCCGGGCGATGCGGGCGCAGTACCTGGACCGGATGGACATCGAGCGGGAACGCGGGATCACCATCAAGTCGCAGGCGGTGCGGATGCCGTGGACGCCGGCCACCGGCCCCGACTCCGGCACCACCCACGTGCTGAACATGATCGACACCCCGGGCCACGTCGACTTCACCTATGAGGTGTCCCGTTCGCTGGCCGCCTGTGAGGGTGCGGTGCTGCTGGTCGACGCGGCGCAGGGGATCGAGGCGCAGACGCTGGCCAATCTCTATCTGGCGCTCGAGGCAGATCTGCACATCATCCCGGTGCTGAACAAGATCGATCTGCCCAGCGCGCAGCCGGAGAAGTACGCGGCGGAGCTGGCCGGGATCATCGGCTGCGACCCCGGCGACGTGTTCCGGGTGTCGGCCAAGACCGGCGACGGGGTGCTCGAACTGCTGAACGAGATCGTGGCCCAGGTGCCGGCACCGGTCGGCGACGCCGACGCCCCGGCCCGGGCGTTGATCTTCGATTCCGTGTACGACACGTACCGCGGCGTGATCACGTACGTCCGGGTGATCGACGGCGAGCTGTCGCACCGGGAACGGGTGCTGATGATGTCGACCAAGGCGGCGCACGAGACGCTCGAGGTGGGCGTGATCTCGCCGGACCCGTTGAAGGCCAAGAGCCTCGGCGTCGGCGAGGTCGGCTATTTGATCACCGGTGTGAAGGAGGTCCGGCAGTCCCGGGTCGGTGACACGGTGACCTCGGCCGCGGTGCCGGCCACCGAATCGCTCGGCGGCTACCGGCATCCGAATCCGATGGTGTTCGCCGGCCTGTACCCGATCGACGGTGCCGACTACCCCGAGCTGCGCGAGGCGCTGGACAAGCTGCAGTTGAACGACGCGGCGCTGACCTTCGAGCCGGAGACCTCCGGCGCCCTCGGCTTCGGCTTCCGGATCGGCTTCCTCGGCCTGCTGCACATGGAGATCGTCCGGGAGCGGCTGGAGCGGGAGTTCAACCTCGACCTGATCTCCACCGCGCCCAACGTGGTCTATCGGCTCGAGCTGGAGACCGGCGACGAGCGGGTCGTCACCAACCCCTCGGAGTATCCGAACGACGGCAAGATCTCCGCCGTCTACGAGCCGGTGGTCAAGGCGACGATCCTCAGCCCGGCCGAATACATCGGCACCATTCTGGAGCTCTGCCAGGCCCGCCGCGGCATCCAGCAGGGTCTGGACTACCTGTCCGAGGACCGGGTCGAGATCCGCTACACCCTGCCGCTGGCCGAGATCGTCTTCGACTTCTTCGATGCGTTGAAGTCGCGCACCAAGGGGTTCGCCAGCCTCGACTACGAGCCGGCCGGCGAGGAGCCGTCCGACCTGGTCAAGGTCGACATCCTGCTGCACGGTGAGCCGGTGGACGCGTTCTCCGCGATCGTGCACAAGGACAAGGCGTATTCGTACGGCGTGACGATGTCGGGCAAGCTCAAGGAACTGATCCCGCGGCAGCAGTTCGAGGTGCCGATCCAGGCCGCGATCGGGTCCCGGGTGATCGCCCGGGAGACGATCCGGGCGATCCGCAAGGATGTGCTGGCCAAGTGCTACGGCGGCGACATCACCCGGAAGCGGAAGCTGCTGGAGAAGCAGAAGGAAGGCAAGAAGCGGATGAAGATGGTGGGCCGGGTCGAGGTGCCGCAGGAGGCGTTCGTCGCCGCCCTGTCGACCGGCGAGACCAGCAAGGTGGAGAAGAAGGCCTGAGCCGGACGATGACGCGCCCCGACCCCGAGCCGACCTCGGGTGCCGAGCAGGTCGACGGATTTCGCCGCCTCCGGTCGACCGCCGAAGTCCGGTCCTTCGATCCGTCGGATCCCTTCCTGCGTTGGGAAATCCCGGCCGACTACGTAGGTCCGGCCTACATCTTCGGTGGCGCGCTGGTGCTGACCCGGCGGACGCAGACCCGTGGACCGGGGATGGCCGTGATCGGACCGCCCGACGACGTCGCCACGCTGCTCGACCGGGTGATCGCGGCCGGCCGGCTGGCTGAGTTCTCGACCACCAATCTGGCCAGCGACGAGGGCTGCTTCGCGGTTGTCGCGGAGCGTTTCGAGCTCGGACCCGGCGGTGACTGGAACTGGATGTGGACCGAGTCGGCCCCGCCCGGCCCGGCCGACGAGCCGGTCGAGGTGCTCGGCGAGGCCGACCTCTCGGCGTTGATCGCGCTGCTCGGCGAGCACAATCCCGACACCGACGGAAAGCCCGGCCGGCTGCCCGGCCAGACCTGGCTCGGTCTGCGCGATCCGGCGGGCACCCTGATCGCCTGCGGCGTGATCGAATCGAACATCGCCGGCCGCCCGCTGCTGTCCGGGATCACCGTGCACACCGCCCACCGAGGCGGTGGGCTGGGCCGCACCATGACCGCCGCCCTGACCCGGCGGGCCGTCGCGGAGCAGGGCGTCTGCACCCTCGGCGTGTACGCGCACAACCAGGTCGCCCAGAATCTCTACCTCCGCCTCGGGTTCCGGATCGGCCGCCGGTGGCGGAGCCGGAAAGTGCTCGGCAGCCCGGCGCCGCTCGGCTAGTTTCGATTTTTCATGATCAGGGGGCATGGTTGTTCCCTGGTCCAGGTTCCCGGCTGCCGGATCGCGGACTGCTGGGCGGAAAGACGCATCGAGGGCGGCGGGGTTGGGGCGTGGTGACGGTATCGCGGCCGGCTGTCGGTGCTGCGTCACGCCTGGCTGACTGGCACGATCTTGAAGGTTGCGCCGATGACAGTCGGTGCGACATCAACCGCAGTCAACGAGACGCAGCACGGCCAGACGTCAGTCCCGATCCAGCGGTCCGCGATCCGCTGCGGCAGGCCCGCCGCCGGGTAGCCGCGGCCGCACCAGTTGGTCGTGGACAGCACCTGGTTGAGACCCTGCTCGCCGAGCACCTTCAGATAGTGCTGCCGGGAGGCGTCGGACAGCAGCGACGGGCGGAGCGGCGTGCTGTCCGGGGCGGTCCACAACCGGCCCCGCCACCGTTGATCAACATCAGCAGCTTGGCCGTGTCCAGCGCGTTCATCGTCACGTTGCCCCCGCTGAGGATGCGTACAAGCCGCCGGTATCGAACGATGCGGCGGATCTCGGTGTCAGTGCCGAGTCAGTGACCCGGTCTAGCGTTCTTTCGGTCACAACCGATCTAGCCGAAGGACACTGCATGAAGCGAGCAAGGTGGGTAATGCACAGATCGCTGCAGCGATCGGCTTCCGGCCGATCACGGACCGGTGCGGGCGAACCGCACCGTCGCTGATCTGTTCACCATGCCAACCGGAAGTGGTTCTGACCCGCCCATCCTATGGCCCGCCATCGTCTTCGGGATCCCCGCGATGGTGATGTTGATCATCGGCGTGGCGCTCAGCGGGAACACGATCTCGTTCGTCAGCACCAGCACGGTGACGACCGGGACCGTGATCGAGAATGAGAAACGGATCGACTGCGCCACCCGAGCGGACGACGATTCGGCAGGCTGCCAGACCCTCTTTCACCCGATGGTGATCTTCACTACCACCGCAGGCGAGGAGATCAGGTTCACCTCGGACATCGGTTCCGGCACGGCGCTGTACACGGTCGGTGACAGGGTGCCGGTCCGCTATCTCGCCGATCAGCCGCGTGACGCTGAGATCGACGGGTTCCAGCTGTGGCTCGGCCCTGTGATCGCTACCGGAATCGGGATCATCTTCGGGCTCATCGCAACTGGAACGCTGGTGAGCTATTTCCGAAAGACCCGCGCGGCCAGCACGATCTGATCCGCTATAGCCGTTCGACGTGCCGCCGGAGCCTCGGCAGTGGAGTTAGGCCAGTGCCGCGGCGATCCGGTCCTGCTGATCATCTGACAGCGGACCGGTGGCGAGCACGCCGGCGTTGTCCTTCGCCTGCGCGACCGTACGGATGCCGGGGATCGGGACGAACGCCGGGCTCCTGGCCAGCAGCCAGCCCAACGCCCCCTGGGCCAGGGTCCGGCCGTCCTCGGTCAGGATGGATTTGATCTTGTCCAGCGCGTCCAGCCGTCGGCCCTGGTCACCGGACCAGTCCCAGCCGCGCCGGACGTCGCTGTCGGAGAAGGTCGTCTGCCGATTCATCTTGCCGGTCAGCAGCCCCATCGACAGCGGCCCGCGGACGATGCTGGCCAGGCCGGCGCGCTCGGCCACCGCCAGCGTGTCGGCGTTGCCGTTGACGATGCTGAACGACTGCTGGATCGCGGCGCAGTGCTCGCCCTCGGCGAAGAACGCGGCCCGGTCCGGGTCGTCGGTGCTCCAGCCGTACGCCTTGATCTTGCCGTCGCTGACCAGGCCCTCCAACGCGTCCCGGACCTCGCCGGCCTGCTCCAGCGGGTAGTCGCCGATGTGGAACTGGTAGAGGTCGATCACGTCGGTGTTCAGCCGGCTCAGGCTGCCGTCGCACTGCTCCCGGATCGACTCCGGCGAGGCGTCCCGACCGATCGCCTGCCGCTTCTCCTCGTCGATCAGGTTGCCGAACTTGGTGGCGATCAGCACCTGATCCCGTCGGCCCTCGAGGGCTCGGGCGACGACCCGCTCGCTGTGCCCGGCGCCGTAGACGTTGGCGGTGTCGATCAAGGTCACGCCGGCGTCCAGGGCGGCGTGGATGGCGGCCACCGACTCGTCGTCGTCGACCTCACCCCACCCGATCGGATTCCCCTCGCGGCTGGCGGGGCCGCCGATGGCCCAGGCGCCGAAGCCGATGGCACTGACCTCCGGCCCCTTGGATCCGAGCCGCCGTGTCGTCGTTGTCTGCTCAGCCATCCGTGTTTCCTATCTATGGAAGTGAGCTTCCATTCTAGTGGTGGGCCTTCATGCTTCGATCACTGGTCGGCGCGGCTCCGGCTGTCGGCGCCGGCTGATAGACGAGAGGGATGACGATGAGATTCGGCATCAGCCTGCCCAACGGTGGGGAAGCGGACAGCCTGGTCCAGCTCGCGGTCGACGCGGAGCAGGCCGGCTGGGACGGGTTCTTCCTCTGGGACCATCTGCAACTGGATCCGCAGCACCAGGCGGAGACCCTCGACCCCTGGGTGCTGCTCGGCGCGATGGCTGCGCGGACCGAGCGGGTGCGGCTCGGCACGATGGTCACCCCGATCCCGCGGCGGCGGCCGCAGAAGCTGGTCAAGGAGCTGGTCACGCTGGACCGGCTGAGCGGCGGCCGTGCCGTGCTCGGCGTCGGGTTGGGGGTGCCGCAGCAGACGGAGTACGGCGTCTTCGGCGAGCCGACCGACCCGAAGGTGCACGCGGCCATGCTGGACGAGGCGTTGCCGGTGGTCGACGGCCTGCTCCGGGGGCAGCGAGTTGATCATCAGGGCGCGCACTACCAGGTGTCGGCCCAGTTGACGCCGACCTCGATCCAGCGGCCCCGGCCACCGATCTGGGTCGCGGCCACGCTGCCCGCCCGCGGCGGCGTTCGCCGGGCCCGGCGCTGGGACGGGATCTTCCCGATGACGTACGAGCCGGGCGGCCTGACCCCGGACCGGGTCGCGGCCCTGGTCAGCGAACTCCAGCCGGGCCCGGGGTTCGACGTGGTCGTCTCGATCACCGCGGGCGCGCCGGCCGACGAGCTGGCCGACGCCGGTGCCACCTGGGGCATCGACGGCGCCCGCGATCGCTGGGAATCGCGCACGGACATTCGCAACCGGATCCTGGCCGGCCCGCCGCGCTGATCATGATCGGGGCGGCGGGTGCGGGCCGGGGATGGCAAAGGCCCCGGGGGGTTTCCCTGGCCGAAGCCGGTACGCCGTGATTCCCGGGGCTCTCCGTTGGGCCAAGACAAGCAGTCCGTCGCACCCAGTCCAGCTCAACCCAGACAGGAGGAACCGGCGTCCCGTGCCGGCCCCGCAACGATCGTCCTGGACCCTGGCCGACCTGCTTTCCACGGCCCGGTTGATGCCCTACCTCACGGCCTGTGACGGCGACCAGAAGGCCGCGCTGCAGCTCTATGACTGGAACGTACAGATCAGTTCTGCCTGTCACGAGTCGCTCGCTCCACTACCTCGAGGTCGGGTTGCGTAACTGATGGATCGCCAGCTGACCAGCTTGGCCACCAGCCGCGGCGCCATTGGGCCCTGGTAGGTAGCGCCGTTGACCGTCAGGGCTCGGGAGAAGATCACTGAGGCCCGTCGCAACGCGACTCGTGGCGGCATACCCGAGGCACACGGCAAGGTGATTGCCGAACTTACTCTCGGGTTCTGGTGGTCCCTGCTTGCAGTCCCGTACAACCGGCGTCTATGGCGGCCATGCCTGCGGTACGCCTTCGACGGGCAGGTCCGGCGCGAACGACTGCACAACGCTCTCGACAGCTTTCGGCTCCTGCGGAACAGAATCGCGCACCACGATCCACGGACGCAACCTCCCCGATGATCATGACCTGTTGCTCGATACCGCCGGACGGGTCTCCCCGCTATGGCGCGCCCGGATCGAGGCAACAAGCCGCGTTCCCGAATACGTTCAGCGCCGCTCCGGCAGCAAGGCTCGCCTACGGCACTTCGCCTTGGCACAGGGCTGGGATGATCAGGACTTCTGGCGTCGACATGCGGACGAGAAGAACGTCGAGTGATCAAAGGGCCTGGCGCCGCCCACCCCTTCGCCGGTCAGGACTCGCGGGCGATCAACTCCTGGATCTCCTGCTCGACGGCCGGTTTGGTGAGGTCGAGCGAGGTGAGGACGTCGTGGGCCGGGCCGTCGCCCTGCTCGAGCAGGGCCAGCAACTGGTGCTCGGTGCCGATGTAGCTGTGGCCGAGCCGCAGCGCCTCGCGCGCCGTCAGCTCGATCGCTTTGCGGCAGTGCTGACTGAACGGCACGTGGACGTCCGGCACCGAGTCCGCCGGCTCCGGCAGGGCCGCGTTGATCCTGGCGCCGACGTCGGCCTTGCGGCCGGCTAGCTTCCTGATCACCTTCGCGGCGATCCCGTGCTCCTCGTCGACCAGGCTGAGCAGCAGGTGAGTGGTCTCGATGGTGTCGTTGCCGACCTCGCGGGCGGTGCGCTCAGCCCGGATCAGCACGTTCCGTGCGCGGGGGCTGTACCGGTTGAACGGGGACTCGGCCTCGGCCGAATACTCCTTGGGCACGAAGCGCTTCTGGGCCGCCTGCTTGGTCACTCCCATGCTGGCGCCGATCTCGGACCAGGAGGCACCGGATCGTCGGGCCTGGTCGACGAAGTGCCCGATCAGATGGTCGGCCACCTCGCCGACCTGCTCGGCGACCAGCACGGCCTCGGACAGCTGGCGCAGCGGGTCGGACTCGGGATGGTGGGATTTCACGGCCTGGATCAGATCGTCGAGCCGTACGGGTGAGGTCATCATGCGTCAACCATAGGTTGACGATTGTTGCTCGTCAACCCTGGGTTGACGGCGGTCCTGGGGGTTGCGGGCAGGCGTACGGTCACCTCCATCCCGCCCTCCGGTCGAGCCGTCGCGGCGAGCTCACCGTGATGGGCCGTCACCACCGACCGGACGATCGACAGGCCGAGGCCGGAGCCCTTGGTGCCGGCGATCCGCTCGGCGTCGAGCCGCCGGAACGGTTCGAACAGCTCCGGGAGCCGGCTCTGGCTGAGCTTCGGGCCGGAGTTGATCACCCGGATCCCGGCTCGGCCGTCGACGACGTCGGTCAGCACACGCACCCGGCCGTGCTCGGCCAGATTGTGCCGGATCCCGTTCTCCACCAGGTTGTGCGCCAATCGCTGCAACAGCAGGGGATCACCGACGGTCGGTGCCGGGCTGATCATGGAATCGATGGTGACGCCGGCCAGCTCGGCCTCTCGACCGGTGTCCTCCAGGACGTGATCGAGGAGGTCCGCGAGATCGACCGGCCGACGCTGCAACGGCTCGTTGTCGATGCCGGCCAGGATCAGTAGCCCGTTGATCAACTTCTCGTGCCGGTCGTTCACCCGGAGCAGGTCTTCGCCCAACCGGCGCAGATCCGCGGACCCGTGCTTGCGATGCAGGGCCAGCTCGATCATCGCTCGGCTCAGCGCCAGCGGGGTCCGCAACTCGTGCGAAGCGTTGGCCACGAAGCGGCGCTGTCCGGCGAACGAGGAGTCCAGCCGTTCGACCATGGTGTCGAACGCCCTGGCCAGATCCTTGACCTCGTCGTCCGGCCCGGCCAGGGCGATCCGTTCGTGCAGACTCCGGTCGGCTGTCGGTGCGGCCGCGATCCGCTCGGCGGCCTCGCGGACCCGGTGCAGCGGAGCCAGCACCCGGTCGGCCACCAGCCAGCCGAGCGCGAGCGCGACCCCGCCGACCGCCAACAGCGCGACCCCGCCCCAGAGCAGGATCGACCGGGCGGCCGCATCCTGCAGCTTGGCCGCCTGCTCGGCCATGAACGCCCGGGCGTCGTCGCCGGAGAGCATCCGGCCGTCCGGGGTGTAGACGTACACCTGGGTCTTGGTCACCGGCGGGTCCTGGCCCGGCTTCGGTGCCGGCGTGAGCGGGGCAGCGGACGAACTGCCGGGCGGGCCGAGCCAGGCGACCTTCTGCCGGCCGAGCTGGCCGAGCAACTGTTGGTGGAACAACAGATAGGTGATGATCAACAAGACGGCGCCGGCGGCCAGGAACAGCCCGCCGTAGAGCAGGGTCAGCCGCGTCCGCAGGCCGAACCGGCCTCGCCGCTCGGTCGGCCCCGGTGAGCTCGCGCGACCCGGCAGCCTCATCGGAGCCGGTAGCCGACGCCGGTGACCGTGTCGATCATGGTCGGCTCGCCCAGCTTGCGCCGCAGCTTGTGCACGGTCAGCCGGACCGATCCGGTGAACGGATCCGCGAACTCGTCCCACACCTTCTCCAGCAGCTGCTCGGCCGAGACCGTTGCTCCGTCCGCCCGCAGCAGCTCGGCCAGCACGCCGAATTCCTTTCTGGCCAAGGGAACGGTGCGATTTCCGCGGAACACCTCACGGCGGGCCGGATCGAGTGCCAGCTCGCCACGGCGGAGGATCGGCGGCATGGCCGGCCGGGCCCGGCGGCCGAGAGCCTGCACCCGGGCCGCCAGCTCGGCCAGCGCGAACGGTTTGGTCAGATAATCGTCGGCACCGAGGGCCAGCCCGCCGACCCGGTCGGTGATCGCCGCCGAGGCGGTGAGCATCAACACCCGGGCGGTCGACGGGGATTCGATCAGCCGCCGGCAGACCTCGTCGCCGTGCAGCACCGGAAGATCACGATCAAGGACCACCACGTCGTAGTCGTAGGTGTAGATCCGCTCCACCGCGCCGGCCCCGTCGCCGACGACGTCGACGGCGTGCGGCTCCTCGCGGAGCCACTCGGCGATGGCGTCGGCCAGGATCGGCTCGTCCTCGACCACCAGCACGCGCATGATCATCTCCATTTTCCGGGTCGGGTCCCGATCATCCGGGAATCTATGTTTCCTTCCTGTTAGCCAGCCATGAATCCGGTAACGGCCGGGAAACGGGCGGCGGGCTTCACTGGGCGCAGTCGTGTCGAGTGAAGGAGAAACTACGAAATGTGGAGACGTGTGCAGGGACCGGTAGCGGGCCTGCTCCTCGGACTGATCATGCTGGCGGGCTGTGCCGGCGCCGACGGCGGCAACGTGGCCAGCGCGGGCGGCGACGAACCCGGCGACGCTCCGTCGGCCGCAGCCTCGAAGGACTCGCGGCAGGCGGCCCTGGACTACGTCGAGTGCCTGCGCGAGCACGGCCTGGAGGTCGACGATCCCGGCCCGGACGGGCGGCTGAAGCTGCGGGTGCAGGGCCAGGACGGCAAGGCGGAGGAGGCGATGGAGGCCTGCCGGGAGTTGGCGCCGCAGATGGACAAGAACAATCCCAAGGCGAAGCAGCAGGCGGAGACGGCACGCGCGTTTGCGTCCTGCATGCGCGAGAACGGGGTCGAGAAGTTCCCGGATCCTGATCCGGACTCGCCCGGGATCAAGATCACCAAGGAGCTGGCCGACGACCCGGACTTCGAGGCCGCCCAGGAGGCGTGCCGCGATCTGCTCGGTGCAACGGGGGACAAGTGATCGCCCGCAACGCCGCCGGCCGGCGGCATCCGGGCCGGGTGGTCGCCGTGATCTTCGCCGTCCTGGTGGCCGTCGGCGGTGGGATCGCGACCTGGTTCGCCGCCCAGGGCTGGGGTCAGGCCGCCGGCCAGGACGTCGCCATGCTGCCGCCGGCGACCACCGAGGTCACCCGGCAGACGCTGACCTCGACCACCACCTTCGACGGCGAGCTCGGTTACGGGGTGGCCACGACCACTGCCAACCGGCTCACCGGGACGATCACCGACCTGCCCGAGATCGGCGACGTGATCAAGCAGGGCAAGCCGCTCTACTCGGTCGACGACCAGCCGGTGATCTTGCTGTACGGCGAGCTGCCGGCCTATCGGACCCTGACTGAGGGTGCCGAGGGCGCGGACGTGGAGCAGCTCGAGCGCAATCTGGAACAGGTCGGCTACGACGGGTTCACCGTCGATGACGAATACACCTGGCGCACGGCCGAGGCGGTCGAGGAATGGCAGGTGGATCTCGGGCTCGAGGAGACCGGGACGGTCGAGCCGGGCCGGATCGTGGTCGAGCCCGCGGCGCGCCGGATCGCCGGGCTGGACGCCCAGTTGGGCGCCGCGGCCTCGCCCGGCCAGCCGGTGCTCAGCCATACGGCCACTGCCAAGGCGGTGAGCGTCGAGCTGGAGCCCTCCGATCTGTCCGAGGTCGAGGTCGGAGTCGTGGTCGAGGTCGAGTTGCCGGACGGTGCGACCGTGCCGGCGAAGATCAGTGAGCTGTCCACCGAGGTCGTTGCCGGTGCCGGCCAGGAGGCGGAGTCCATGACCGTGGTCACCGCCGTGGCCGAGCTGACCGGCGCCAAGGCGGCGGAGGCGGCGGCGGACTTCGACCAGGCGGCCGTCGAAGTGGTGATCACTACCGGTGAACGCAAGGACGTGCTCACCGTCCCGGTGACCGCGCTGCTGGCGCTCTCCGACGGCGGCTACGGACTCGAGGTGGTCGCCGGCGGCGCGAGCAGCTACGTCCAGGTCGACACCGGGCTGTTCGCCGTCGGTCGGGTCGAGGTCACCGGTGACGGGATCGACGAGGGCACCGTCGTCGGGATGGCGGAATGATCAGCACCGCGATGATCGATGTCGACCGGGCGAGCAAGCGCTACCCGGACGGAGTGACCGCCCTGGACCAGGCCACGCTGCGGATCGAGCCCGGTGAACTGGTGGCCGTGGTCGGCCCGTCCGGGTCGGGCAAGTCGACCCTGCTGCACCTGATCGGGACGCTGGATCGACCGTCGTCCGGCGGGGTGACCATCGACGGATACGCCGTCGCCGACCTGTCCGACCGGGAGCTGTCAGCCCTGCGCGCGTACCGGATCGGCTTCGTCTTCCAGCAGTTCCACCTGGCCGCCGGCGTGCCGGCCCTGGACAACGTCGCCGACGGGCTGCTCTACGCCCGGATGCCGCGCCGGCAACGGCGGCGACGGGCGGCCGCGGCGTTGGAACGGGTCGGCCTCGCCGGCCGGATCGAGCACCGGCCGCACGAGCTGTCCGGCGGCGAACGGCAGCGGGTGGCGATCGCCCGGGCGGTCGTCGGCGCGCCGGCCCTGTTGCTCGCGGACGAACCGACCGGGGCGCTGGACTCGGTGTCCTCCGACGCCGTGATGCGGCTGCTCCGCGAGCTGAACGCCGACGGCACCACCGTCGTGATCATCACCCATGATCGGGAACTGGCCGACTCGCTGCCGCGGCAGCTCCGGATGCTCGACGGCCGGGTCGTCGCGGACCGCCGGAGCACCCATGATCAAGGAGATGATCAGGCGGCAGATCACTCGGCCGGCGACGATCACGAAGACGAGAGGACGGCATCATGAGTGGGGTGCTGCG
This sequence comes from uncultured Actinomycetota bacterium, assembly GCA_963746025.1. GTDB lineage: Bacteria > Actinomycetota > Actinomycetes > Propionibacteriales > Propionibacteriaceae > Microlunatus. The sequence continues at coordinate 347,575 of CAVUZU010000001.1, read as the reverse complement.
ACCGGGCCGGATGACGTTCGCGGACGTGCTCCGGGTCGGTGGTGCGGGGTTGCGGACCCGACCGCTGCGGGCGGTCCTGTCCTCGCTCGGGATCGCCATCGGCATCGCCGCGATGGTCGCGGTGATCGGGATCTCGTCCTCCTCCCGGGCCGAGCTGGACCGGACCCTGGACGCGCTGGGGACGAATCTGCTCACCGCCGATCCCGGGTCGACCTTCACCGGCGGCGCCGCCGCGCTGCCGCTGTCGGCGGAGGCGATGATCGGCCGGATCGGGCCGGTCCAGGCGACGTCGGCGATCGGCTCGGTGCCGGACGCGAAGGTGTATCGGACCGACCGGATCCCAGCGGAGCAGACCGGCGGTATCGCCACCTACGCGGCCCGCGAAGGTCTGCTCGCCACCACCGCCACCGCGGTGCACAGCGGGGCCTGGCTGAACGCCGCGACCGGGTCCTACCCGGTGACCGTGCTCGGCGCCGACGCGGCCGAACGGCTCGGCATCAGCCGGCCCGGGCCGGAGGTGTCGGTGATCATCGACGGCATCCGGTTCGTCGTCGTCGGCATCCTGCAGCCGTCCGTACTCGCCCCGGAGTTGGACGGCGCCGCCCTGATCGGCTGGCCGGCGGCGTCGTCGGTGCTCGGCTTCGACGGACACGCCACCCGGGTCTACACCCGATCGGTGGAATCGCAGGTGGAGCAGGTCGCCGCGGTGCTCGGGGCGACAGCGAATCCCGAAGCGCCGAACGAGGTCGACGTCTCCCGACCGTCCGACGCGCTGGCCGCGCAACAGGCGGCGGACCGTGCCTTCACCGGTCTGTTGGTCGGGCTGGGGGCGGTGGCGTTGCTGGTCGGCGGCGTCGGAATCGCGAACACGATGGTGATCTCGGTGCTGGAACGTCGATCCGAGATCGGCCTCCGGCGATCTCTCGGTGCGACCCACGGGCAGGTCCGGACCCAGTTCCTGGTCGAGTCGCTGCTGCTGTCCGGCCTCGGCGGCCTGGCCGGCGCGGCGATCGGCGCCGCGGCCACCCTCGGCTACGCCTGGTATCAGGGCTGGACCGCGGTCGTGCCGCTCTGGGCTGTCGCCGGCGGGCTGGCCGCGACCCTGCTCGTCGGGTCGGTGGCCGGGCTGTATCCGGCCATCCGGGCGTCCCGGCTGTCGCCGACCGAGGCCCTGGCGACCCCTTGAGTTGCGGGTCCGACAGGTCCGGCGGGCCCGAACCGGGTGATCGATCTCACGGCCGCCGGACAGGTCGGGTCTTCTTTCCTGAAAGGCCTTCCGAGCTCCGGATCGGCGGGTAGAGTGTTCGATCAGAGGATGCGGAGTAGACCCGGCGTGACCCGCAGCGCGCCGTGGTCCTCCGCATCCTCGTTCTGTGTCTTCAAACGTTCTGTGTCTTCAAACGAGCTGGGTCCTTGAGCGATCGGTGTCCTCCTCGTCCGGATCACGTCCGGGCTCAGCCGAACCGGAGGTTGGCGAACGTGTCGGCCGCCAGCTGATGCCGCGGCTGGTCGCCGATCGGCACCATGCTGATGTAGCCACTGAGCCGGTCGTCGCGGCCGTCATCGATGATCAGGATCGTCACCACGTCGCCCTCGACACCGATGTCGTCGTTGTCGACCCGGACCTCGGCGACCAGGATCCAGCCCGGCCGTCCGTCGACGGTGATCTTCTCGTCGCGGAGGTCCAAGCGGTCGAAGAACTGGGAGAACCAGCCGTCGTTGATGGCGCACTGCATCGAGCTCGCGGCGGCCTGCTGGATCGACTCGAAGCCGGGGCCGATCGCGACCTCGCCGACGCCGAACCAGGATTCCCAGCCCGGCTCGGTGGTCTGGGACTGCGACCCGACGTCGAAGAACCAGGTCAGGCCGCCCTTCGGTGCGGGCTCCCGGTAGGAGGCGATCCGCGGGAAGGAGAGCCGGCCGCCGTAGACCCGGCCGTCACTCGGATGGGCCGCGACCGCGTACGGATCGCCGGGCGGGCAGGGCCGTTCCGAGGCCCGGCCGGACGGCGACGGCGACGGCGACGGGGTCGGCGTGGGGGAGGCCGTCGGGCTGGAGTCGTCCCAGGCGCTGATCGTCGAGTCGGGCGCCGGCTCGGCGATCGGCCCGTCGCCGATCAGGTTCCGGATCACCAGCACGCCGACCAGGACGATCACCACGACCAGCAGGACGACACCGGCCACGACACCGATCCAGCGCCGGGAACCGCGCCGACCGGGATCGGGCTGCTGCCCCGGCTGCGCGCTGGTCCGATCCGACCAGGCCGAGCCATCCCAATAGCGGAATCGGCCGGGCTCGCCGCCCGGATCGGGATACCACCCTGGTGTCGACACAGCGACCGAGGGTACCGGCGCGCCGGGCCGCCGCCGCAATCCCGGCTCGACCGGCAGCTCGCCCCCGATCCTGGTTGGATCGGAGGGAACCTCGACCGTACTGCCGGACTCCACCCCGATGGAGGGAGTTCCGGCGAAGGTGAGGTGGACGATGGCGGTGATCGGCGGAAGGGTCTGCAGGGATGCGGGACGAACAGCGGCGGGACGGCGCGCCCGTCGAGCCTGCCGCCGACCCGGCCCTGGACGACCCGGCCCTGGACGACTCGGCGCTGTGGCAGGACCTGCGCGGCGGGGACCGGGAGGCGTTCGCCTCACTGTTCCTGCGGCACAGCGACGCCGTCTACAACTTCGCCTTCCGCCGGACCAGCTCCTGGTCGGTCGCCGAGGACGTGGTCCAGGCGACCTTCAGCACCCTCTGGCGCCGGGTCCTGGACCACACGGTGGACGAGCTCCGACTGCCGTCGGCCAGGCCGGTGCTGTTCGCGATGGCCCGGAACGAGTGCAGCAACCAACTGCGCTCGGGGAAGCGGCAGCAGCGGCTGGCCGACCGGATCGAGGCCGACAGCGGTGACCCGGGCGTCGACAACACCGACGACTGGGTGCTGGCCGAGTCGACGATGCAGGAGCTCAAGCGGGCGCTGCGCCTGCTGCCGAGGAGTCAACGGGAGGTGATCGAGTTGGTGAGCTGGTCCGAGCTGTCCCTGGCCGAGGCCGGTGAAACACTCGGCGTCCCGGTCGGCACGGTCAAGTCGCGGCTGAAACGCGCCCGGGACCGGCTGCTCCGGACCCCGCTGGCCGGGCTGTTGCGCGGAGGTGCGCGATGAGCCTGCCACCGGATCGCAACCTGTCCGACAAGCAGACCCGGATCGACCGGATCCTGGCCGAGACGACGCCGACCGATGTCGCGGGCCGGCGCCGGCGCCGGATCTCCTACGCCCTCGCCGCCGCGGTCGCCGTGATCATCGGTGCCCTCGGCGTCGGCTACCTGCTCCGGCCGACCGGACCCGAGGTGTCCGGGGACCCGCCGGCCACCGTCGCGCCCACCCCGCCGGCCACCTCCCGACCGCCCGGCTCGACCCCGAGCCGGTCGATCACCAGCGATCCGTCGGCGCTGCGGATCGGCGACCGGGCCGAACTGGAGTACTTCACCTTCACCGTGCTGGACACCCAGCAGACCTCGGCCGGCTTCGCCGCCGAGGTGCGGACCTGCCTCACCGGTACCCCGCCCGGGTATGAGTCGGATTCGATCCCGATCGGCTGGTACGCCTGGCGCGCGGTCACCGAGCGGAACACGTACCAGGCGAACGTCGAGGACCTGTCCGACCCGGCGTTCGAGCCGGTCTACCCGAGCGGCACCCGCTACGAGGTCGGCGAGTGCGTCGAGGGCTGGCTGCCGTTCGAGGCGATCGGCGCCGCGGAGCGGGTCACCGAACTCACCTACCGCAACGACTACGGCGGCGGGGCCCGCTGGCAGGTCGACTGACACCGGTTGTGAAGTGAGTCACAGTTTGCAACCTTTGCTGCCGCCCCGGACTACTCCCGGGTGACCGAAGCGAATGTTTCCCATCCTGAGGAGGATGACTCACAATGCGTACGCTCAAGCGGATTCTCGGTGCAACCGTCGCGGGTGCGGGCCTGGTGGCCGCGGTGTCGATGACGGCTGCTGCGGCACCCCCGTTCGTCAAGGGCACGATCGATGCGGACGGCGGGCTGAACGGTCGGATCGCCCCGAGCGTCCACACCACGGCGAACTACCTGTTCCAGGACGGCGACAAGGTGAGCATCGACTGCCGGACCAAGGGCACCATCGTCGGCGGCAACGCCGAGTGGTACCTGATCTCCGGTGAGGGCGACGCCCGTTGGGTGTCGGCCAAGTATGTCGATCTTGCCGGTGCCGCGCCGGACTGGTGCGGGCCGGACGAGTCGATCTCGGTGACGATCACCAAGGACGTCTACTCGCGTCAGGGGCCGTCGACGGCCGACAAGAAGCGGCGGCTGCAGCAGGCGGGCGGCGGCCAGGAGGCCTTCTGCTACACCTACACCAACGGCAGCGGGGGAGCCCGCTGGGTGATCACCACCGAGGACGGCTGGGTCCCGGCGGCCGCGGTGAAGGCCAGCAAGGAGCTCCCGTTCTGCGAGCGCTGACCGATCGGTCGGGGTGATCGGGGGACACCACGGTCCGGCATCGACTCAGTCGATGCCGGACCGTTCCACTCCCTGGATCAGATAGCGCTGCAGGAAGATGAACACGAGCAAGACCGGCAAGATCGCCACCACGGCGCCGGTGAACAGCTGCGGATAGTCCACCCGCTGTGAGGTGAGGAACGCGCTCAGCGCGAGCTGAACAGTCCGGTAGTCCGGATCCTGGCCGATCAGCAGCGGCCAGAGGAACGCGTTCCAGGAACCGATGAAGATCAACGTGCCGACCGCGGCCCCGATCCCGTACGAGTTCGGCACCACGATCCGCCAGAAGGTGCGCCAGTAGCCGGCGCCGTCCAAGTAGGCCGCCTCCTCCAGTTCCCGCGGGAAGGACAGGAAATACTGCCGGAACAGGAAGGTGGCCAGCGCGGAGAAGACACCGGGGATGATCAGCCCGCGCAGGGTGGAGATCCAGCCCAGGCTGGACACCATCACGAAGGTGGGCACGAAGGTGACCGCCGCCGGCACCATCAGGGTGGCCACGGTCACCCCCAACAAGATCTTGCTGATCCGGTTGTCGATCGCCAGGCCGTAGCCGGCCAGGGCGGAGATGATCACGGTCGCGACGGTCTGCAACACCGCGACGGCGGCGGAGTTGATCAGGCTCCGGACGATTGGCACGCTGGTGTTGCCGACCAGCTCGGCCAGGTTGCCGAAGTCGACGGCGTTCGGCAGCCAGTGCCACTCGGCGGCAGTGATCCATTGGCTGGTGGAGAAGGCGTTGCGCAGGATCACCCAGAACGGCAACAGGAAGACCAGCGCCAGGATGATCAAGGCCAGATAGGTGAGCACGGTGGGCAGCGGGCGTGGTCTCATCGGCTCGCCTTCCGCGGCGTACGGTCCCGGCCGACCAGGCTGAGGATGCCGAGCTGGGCCAGCCCGAAGATCGCGATCAGCACGGTCAGGATCATCGAGCCGGCGCTGCCCAGGCCGAGGTCCTGGCTGCCCGAGCCGAACGAGACCAGATACAGATAGACCAGCGGCGGTTTGGCGAACGGCGGATAGTTGCCGACCGAGATCAGCGTGTTGTAGAACTCGTCGAACGCCTGGAAGGCGTTGATCAACAGCAGCAGCACGACCGCGATCGAGGTGGCCCGGAGCTGCGGCAGGGTGATGAAGCGGAACACCCGCCAGCCGCGCGCCCCGTCGATCGCCGCGGCCTCGTAGGTGTCCCGCGGGATCCGCTGCAGCCCGGCGATGAACAAGATCATGTAGAAGCCGACCTGCAGCCAGAGCCGGAGCGTGACCAGCACGATCCAGTAGAGGTAGTTGCCGCCGCCGAGCCAGTTCACCGGGTCCAGGCCGAGCCCGCGGAGGAAGCTGTTGATCATGCCGAACCGGGCTCCGTTGAAGAACACCAGCCGCCAGACCATCGCCGCGATCACGTATGACACGGCGGTCGGCAGGAAGAACGCGGACCGGAAGAACGCCCGGGCCACGGTCGCCCGGTTGACCAGCAACGCCAGCCCGAGGGAGATCGCGAACGTGGTCGGCACGATGAACAGCGCGAACACGATGAAGGTGCCGAGGCTGGTCTGGAAGGCACGGTCGGTGAGCAGGTAGACGTAGTTGTCCAGGCCGACGAACTCGGTCGGGGTGACGGTGTTCCGGGCGTCGTAGAGGGACAGCCGGACGCTCCAGCCGATCGGCACCAGGGTGAAGACCAACAGTCCGACGAAGAACGGCGCGACGAAGATCAACTGCCACAGGTTGCGATCATGCAACCCGCGGATCCGCCGGGACAGCACCGACCGGGGCATCCCGGGTTACGCTTCCTGAGCCTGTCGAAGGGTCATCAGCGGTTGAGCCGCTTGATGTCCGCCTTCGCCCTCTCCGCCACGGCGGCGATCTCGGTCTTCGGGTCGGCCTTCTTCTGCACCACGTTGGTCAGCGCAGCGACCACCGCCTGCGAGATCGCCGGTGTCCACAGCTTGTCGTTCGCGTGGCCGTAGGTGGCGACGAACGCCGCCGCGTGCGCACCGGGTCCGGTGGCCAGCTTCTCCGCCTTGGGAACGAGAGCCGTCTTGGCCGGGATGTGGGTGCCGAACGCGGTGGAGAAGTCCAGCTGGTAGTCCTCCTGATCAACCCACAGCCAGCGGACGAACTCCTTGGCCGCCTCGGGATTCTTGCCCTTGGCGTTGACGCAGGCGGAGAACGCGCCGAAGATCACGGCCTGCCGGCCAGAAGATCCCACGGCCGGGAAGGGAAACACGACGAAGTCGTCGCCGAGCGCCTCGATCACTTCCGGCAGGATCCACAGCCCGCTCCACTGCATCGCGGTCTCGCCGTTGACGAACGGCGAGGCGGTCGACCAGTCGCCGGACGCGCTGGGTACGAACCCGTCGGCCTGCGACAACTCGGCGAACTTGGCGAAGGCGTTGTAGCCATCGGCGTTGTCGAAGCCGATGCCGGTCTTGTCGGCCGAGATCTGTTCCTGGCCAGACGCCCAGATCAACAACGAGTTGAGCACGCCGATGCCGCCGTCGGTGCCGGCGTAGAAGCCGCCCATGTCCTTGGTCTGCACCGCGCTGGTCGCGGTGATCAACTCCTCGATCGTGCGGGGCGGGGCGACCCCGGCCTCGTTCAGCACGGACTTGCGACAGAAGAGCATCTGCATGTCGACGGTCTGCGGGATGCCATACACCTTGCCCTCCCAGCTGGCCGCGTCCAGCACCGGTTGGGTGAACTGACTCTTCGCATCACCCAGCAGGTCGGTCAGATCCAGGGCCTGGCCCGCCTTGATCATGTCCAGAGTCGGCCCGCTGCCGTACTCGAAGACGTCCGGGGCGTCGGCGGTGAGCAGGGCCGAGGAGACGAGCTTGTCGTAGTCGCCCGGGTTCCACTGCACCGTGACGGTCGCGTCCGGATAGGCGGCTGCATACTTCTTGACGGCTTCCTGGACGCCGTCCTCGCCGTACTCGTGGTACCACTGGCTCAGCTGCGGCTTCGCGCCGCCGGCCGGGTCGGAGGCCCCAGGCTCCGGTCGGCCCGTGTTCGACCCGCAGGCCGACAGTCCCGCCGCGGCGGCGAGGCCGCCGGTCATCGTGAGCAGGGCCCGGCGCGGAATCCTCGGTGAGATTGCCATAGCCGGGACTCTAATTGATGATCGCGACCGGACCGTGGAGCGACCACCCGTCGATCGGCAACCGCTCGCTAGGCTGCTGACCCATGGGACCTGATCGGTGATCATGAACACCCCGCAGACCGGCGGGCTGCAACGGCGGCTCGGGCTGGGCGACGCCGTGACCGTCGGGCTCGGCGCCATGATCGGCGCCGGCGTGTTCGCGGTCTTCGGTCCGGCCGCCGGGTCGGCCGGCTCCGGGCTGCTGATCGCGCTGCTGGTCGCGGCGGTGATCGCCTACTGCAACGCGACGTCGTCGGCCCGGCTCGCCGCCCGCTATCCGGACTCCGGCGGCACCTACGTCTACGGCCGGGAACGGCTCGGCGACTTCTGGGGTTACCTGGCCGGTTGGGGTTTCGTCGTCGGCAAGACCGCCTCGTGTGCCGCGATGGCGCTGACCGCCGGACTGTATCTGTGGCCGGAGCGGGCGCACGAGGTCGCGGTGGCTGCCGTCGTGCTGCTGACCGTCGTCAACTACGTCGGCGTTCGGAAGGCGACCTGGGCCACCCGGGTGATCGTGGCGGCGGTGCTGCTGGTGCTGCTGGCGGTGGTGATCATCGGCTGGACGTCGCCGGCCGTGGACCCGGGCCGGCTGGCGGTCGGCGCCGATGCGACGGCCTGGGGTGTGCTGCAGGCGGCCGGGCTGCTGTTCTTCGCCTTCGCCGGCTATGCCCGGGTGGCGACCCTCGGCGAGGAGGTCCGGGCGCCGGAGCGGACCATCCCGATCGCCGTTCCGGTCGCGCTCGGCCTGGTGCTGCTGCTGTACGCGATCATCGCGGTCACCCTGATCGTCGTCCTCGGCCCGGACCTGGCCGGCTCCGCGGCGCCGGTGGTCGACCTGGTCCGCCGGGCCGGCGTCGAGGCGATGGTGCCGGTGGTGGCGGTGGGCGCCGGGCTGGCCGCGCTGGGCAGCCTGCTGGCGATGATCTTGGGCGTGTCCCGGACCGCGTTGGCGATGGCCCGGGACCGGCACCTGCCGGCGCCGCTGGCCGCGATCCATCCGCGCTTCGCCGTGCCGCATCGGACGATCGTCGCCGTCGGCGTGATCGTCGCCGGGCTGGCCCTGTTCGCCGATCTCCGGTCGGCGATCGGGTTCTCCTCGTTCGCGGTGCTGATCTACTACGCGATCGCCAACGTGTCGGCGCTGACCCTGCGCGCCGACGAGGGCCGGCCGCCGCGGCCGATCCCGATCGTCGGCCTGATCGGCTGCCTGGCCGTGGCCGCCGCCCTGCCGCTGCCGTCGGTGATCACCGGAGCGGCCGTCCTCGGCCTGGGAATGATCTGCTACCTGATCGGCGTTCTACTACGTCGACGTGCGGGACCACCAACCCGCGGAGAGGAACACCCCTGATGCGTGCCGCGATCTTCGACAAGTACGGCGACCCCGAGGTGCTGACCGTCGCCCAGGCGCCGGATCCCGAACCCGGACCGGGTGAGGTGGTGATCGCGGTCCGAGCCGCGTCGGTCAATCCGATCGACTGGAAGATCCGCTCCGGGATGTTGGCCGACAGCTCGGCACCGGACGAGCCGATGATCATCGGCAACGACGGTTCCGGCACCGTGGTCGCGCTGGGCGCGGGGGTCACGGACGTGACCGTCGGCGATGAGGTGTTCGGCATCGGTCGGGCCGGCTACGCCGAGCTCGCCGTGCTGACGACGTACACCCGCAAGCCGGCCGAAGTCGATCATGCCGCCGCGGCCGCCGCGGCGACGGTCGGTGAGACCGCGGTCCGCGCCCTCGGCCTGACCGGGCTGGACACGTCCGGCCGGCTGCTGATCGACGGCGGCGCCGGCGGGGTCGGCTCGGTGGCGGTGGAGATCGCCACCGGCCGCGGGCTGGAGGTGATCGCGACCGGCAGTCCGGCCAACCACGACTACCTGCGCTCCCTCGGCGCGACGCCGATCGAGTACGGGCCGGGCCTGGCCGACCGGGTCCGGGCGATCTGGCCGGACGGCCCGGACGCCGTCTTCGACGTGGCAGGCAAGACTCCGGCCGCCGACCTGATCGCTCTGGTCGCGACGCCGGACCGGGTGGTCAGCATCGCCAACTTCGCCGAGGCGGACACCGGGATCCAGGTCACCGGCGGCGCCCGTGATCAAGGTCCGGCGATCCGCCTGGTGGCCGACCTGCTCGCGGCCGGCGGGCTCCGGGTCCCGGTCCGGACCTTCCCGCTGGACGAGGTGGCAGCGGCGCACCGACTGAGCCAGGACGGCCATGTCCGGGGCAAACTCGTCCTGGAGCCGTGATCAGCGGAGACTCCGCTGCAGCAGGATCGTGTCCAGCCATCGGCCCTGCTTGAAGCCGACTGAAGTGAGCCGGCCGATCTCGCTGAAGCCGTGTCGGCGGTGCAAGGTCAGCGATGCCGGCTCACCGGTGTCGACGATCACGGCGATCAACTCCCGCACGTCGGACCCGGCGCAGCCGGTGATCAACTCGGTCAGCAGGGCGCTGCCGACGCCGTGGCCGGTGGCCCCGGGCGCGACGTAGATCGAGTCCTCGACCGTATGCCGGTACGCCGCGCGGAGCTTCCACCGGGAACAGAACGCATAGCCGGCGAGCCTGTCGTCAAGCTCGGCGACCAGGAAGGGGAGTCCGGCCGCGGCGGCGGTCCAGAACCGCTGCGACCAGTCCCGCCGGTTCGGCGGCACGATCTCGAAGGTGGCGGTGGTCCGTTCGACATAGTGCGCGTAGATCTCGGTGACGGCGTCCAGGTCGGCCGGCACGGCGTCCCGGACCTGCACCGACCCGGTCAGAGTTTCGCTATAGCGGAACATTTGAATATTATAGTGGATATGGATCTTCGAGTGCTGGGCGACCGGGTGCGTGGACTGCGCCTCGAGCGGGGGCTGACCCTGCAGCAGTTGGCCGAACACTGCGCGGTCAGTGTCAGCATGCTGTCGTCGGTCGAGCGGGGCGACAAGGCGGCGACCGTGGTGTTGCTGGACAAGATCGCGCAGGGCCTGAGCACGCCGATCGCGGACCTGGTCGCCGGCCAGTCCGACGGGCGGGTGATCGTCCGCCGGGCCGCCGAGCAGGACGTCGCCGACGAGCCCGGCGGCTGGCGCCGGACGATCCTCACGCCGGTGGTGCCCGGCGTCAACTTCGAATGGATCCACTCGACCCTGCCGCCCGGTTGCGACGCCGGCACCTTCCCCGCCTACGCGCCCGGCTCACACGAGTTCGTGGTGGTGCACGCCGGCACCCTGACGTTGACCATCGGCGACGACGCGTACCTCCTCGCCGCCGGCGACTCGCTCTATTTCGCAGCCGATGCGCCACATGGCTACGCCAACCACGCCGACACCGAATGCGACTACCACGTCGCGGCGATGATCATGCGCAGTCGCCGCCCTGGCTCTTGATCATGATCATCGGCTCACCTCAGCGGAATTGATCGGCGTCGGCGACGACCGGCACGTCGTTGTCCTCGAGCCAGTCGATGATCTCTTTCCGTTCCGTCCTGGCCCGATCGTTCAACACGTTGACCCGGTGGCCGTTCAGGGCCGCCCCGAAGATCGGCGTCGATCCGGTCTCCCGATAGCGGACGTCCGGATCGGCGCCGGCGTCGAGCAGGGTCTGCAGGAACCGGGGATCGGCCTCCCAGGCCGCCGTCGAGTACGGGGCCGGCTCGTCCTTGCGTCCCTCCTGTTCGGGATCGGCGTCGTGGTCGAGCAACGCCTCGAGTCCGGCCAGGCTGCGGTTTTCCACCGCCCACTGCAGCAGGCTGGTCCCGTCCGTGCCGCGGTCCTCGACCTTCGCGCCGCGATCGATCAGGTCATCGATCCGGTCCCGGTCGCCGGCACTGACCGCACGGGCCAACTCGACGGTCCGGTCCGCGGTGAAGACGTCCCGCGGATCCTCGGTCGCCGCACCGCACCCGGCGACCAGGCAGGCCAACGCCACAGCGACGACGAGCACCGTGGCACGCATGCTTCGATTCAATCACTCGGCCGGCGATCAGCCGAGCCCCTCGACCGGCGAAATTCAGCCTGGGCGGGAATACCGCACGGCCCGGTCGAGGTTGGGCGGATCGTGAGCAACGCGCACCCGGCCGAGCCGGCCGGAGCCCGCCCGACGACGATCGAGCCGCCCTCGGACCGGCAACGCCGCAAGGTGCTCTGGGCCTCCCTGGTCGGCACCTCGCTGGAATCGTTCGACTTCTACGTCTTCAGCTACCTGTCGGCGTTCTTCATCGGGCCGCTGTTCTTCGAGCCGCTCGGCGCCTTCGGTGGCACTCTGAGCGCGTTCCTGACCAGCGCGCTCGGCTTCGTCGCCCGACCGTTGGGCGCGATCGTGTTCGGTCACCTGGGCGACCGGTTCGGCCGCCGGGCGACCTTGATCATCACGATCACGATCATGGGGGTGGCAACAGGGGCGATCGGTCTGCTGCCCGATTACGCCAGCGCCGGCTGGGTCGGCGCGATCCTGCTGGTCGCGCTCCGGCTGATCCAGGGCCTGTCCCTCGGCGGCGAGTGGGGCGGCGCGGTGCTGCTCTCGACCGAGACCGCCCGGCCCGGCCGTCGGGCGCTCTATGCGGCGGTGCCGCAGCTCGGCTCGCCGGTCGGTTCCATCCTCAGCGCGGCGCTCTATCTGGCGCTGCCGCTGCTGCTGTCCGAGGCCGACCTGCTGTCCTGGGGCTGGCGGATCCCGTTCCTGGTCGCGTTCCCGCTGTTGTTGATCTCCCTCTGGTTACGGTTCTCGATCGAGGAGACGCCGGTGTTCCGGGAGTTGGTCGTCGCGGACCAACGGGCCAAGGTGCCGCTGCTGCGGGCGTTCCGGCAGCGTCCGCTGGCCCTGCTGCTGGCCACCGGCGCGGCCCTGCTCGGGATCGGCTCCTACTCGCTGATGAACACCTACACCCTGAACTACGGCGCGAGCACACTCGGCTTCGACTACGCCCAACTGCTGGCGGCGACCACGATCGGCGGCCTGCTGCAGTTGATCACCATCCCGCTGTTCGGGGCCTGGGCGGAGCGGATCGGCTCCGGCCGGGTGGTGCTGATCGGCGCCGTCGGCACCCTGATCGTCGCGTTTCCGATCTACGCGCTGCTGCAGTCGGCGAGCTTCGGGGTGCTGGTCGCGATGATGATCATCGGCGGCATCCTGCCCACCCTCAGCTGGGCGGCGCTCGGCGGCCTGATGACCGAACTGTTCGCCGGCCGGATCCGGTACGCCGCGATCTCCTTCGCCTACGCGATCGCGGCGATCATCTCCGGCTTCGTGCCGGCGATCACCCTGCTGCTCGGCGAGTCCACCGGCTACGCCTGGTGGCATCCCGGGGTGGTGCTGGCCGTGATGAGTGTGATCACCGCGATCAGTGCGGCCTTCGCGCTGCGACGCACCGTACCGATCGACGTGATCTAGGAACGCCTACCCTTACCTGGCCTACTGATCAGCGGACCGCCGCCGGAATCTCCAACAACTGGAGAAAATCGCCGAGGAGTATCGATCCACCCTAGCGGCGGGTCCCGTGTGATCGTCGCAGTCGGGACTGGCAGACTGCACCCAGCAAACTGGGATCAGCGGAGGTGGCGATGGCGTCAACCGAAACGCCGACCGGGGTCAACGCCCCCGGCAGGGCGCGGATCGATGCGAGGACGTTGCGGCGGGACCGATGGTGGCTGAGTCCACTGGTGACCTTCGTGGTCTTCGGTGCCTTCATCGTCTATGCCACCTGGCGGGCGTTCAGCGGCGCCAACTACTACGCATCGCCGTACCTCTCGCCGTTGTACTCGCCGTGCCTGACCAACCTCTGTGTGGAGGGGTCCTCCGACTTCGGCCAGCCCTTCTCCTGGTGGCAACTGTCGCCGGCGCTGCTGATCCTGATCTTTCCGCTCGGTTTCCGGGCGACCTGCTACTACTACCGGAAGGCCTACTACCGGGCGTTTCTGCTGTCACCGGCAGGCTGCGGGGTCCCTGAGCCGCGCAAGAAGTACACCGGGGAGACCCGGTTCCCGTTGATCCTGCAGAACATCCACCGCTGGTTCTGGTACGCCGCGATGCTGATCGCCTGCGTGCTCACCTTCGACCTGGTGCTGTCGTTCCGTAATGCCGATCATGAATGGGGCCACATGGGTCTGGGCAGCCTGGTGTTGCTGATCAACGTGGTGCTGATCTGGGCCTACACCCTGTCCTGTCACTCCTGCCGGCACATCCTGGGCGGTCAGCTCCGGCACTTCTCCAAGCACCCGGTCCGGTACAAGCTGTGGACCTGGGTGTCCAAGCTCAACCAGCGGCATTCGATGCTGGCCTGGGCGTCGCTGGTCTCCGTCGCGCTGGCCGATCTCTACATCTATCTGCTCGCCATTGGCGTGATCACCGACGTGAGGTTCTTCTGATGAGTGATCGTCACCCCATGACCGGAAACGAGATGTCCGGTTCGGAGGCGGGCGGCTTGGAACGGCACAGCTACGACGTCGTGGTGATCGGTGCCGGTGGCGCGGGGCTGCGGGCGGCCATCGCCGCCCACGACGCGGGGGCCAAGACCGCGATCGTCTGCAAATCCCTGCTGGGCAAGGCGCACACGGTGATGGCCGAGGGCGGGATCGCGGCTGCCATGGGCAACCGCTGGCCCGAGGACAACTGGGAGGTGCACTTCCGCGACACCATGCGTGGCGGGAAGATGCTGAACAACTGGCGGATGGCCCAGTTGCACGCCCAGGAGGCCCCCGAGCGGGTGATGGAGCTCGAGGACTGGGGCGCCCTGTTCGACCGGACCGACGACGGGTTGATCTCGCAGCGCGACTTCGGCGGCCACCGGTACGCCCGGCTGGCGCACGTCGGCGACCGGACCGGCCTGGAGATGATCCGCACGCTGCAGCAGCGAGCCGTCCAGCTCGGCATCGACGTGTTCATGGAGTGCACGATCACCGACCTGTTGACCGGGTCGAGTGACGGCAGCGGCAAGATCAGCGGTGCGTTCGGCTACTGGCGGGAGACCGGCCGGTTCGTCGTCTTCGAGGCGCCGTCGGTGATCTTGGCGACCGGTGGCATCGGCAAGGCGTTCAAGGTCACCTCCAACTCCTGGGAATACACCGGCGACGGGCACGCCCTCGCGCTGCGTGCCGGCGCGTCCTTGATCAACATGGAGTTCGTCCAGTTCCATCCGACCGGCATGGTCTGGCCGCCGTCGGTGAAGGGGCTGCTGGTCACCGAGTCGGTGCGCGGTGACGGCGGCATCCTGAAGAACTCCGAGGGCAAGCGGTTCATGTTCGACTACATCCCGGAGTTCTTCAAGGCCGAGACGGCGGACAACGAAGCCGAGGCCGACCGCTGGTACGACGACAAGAAGAACAACCGGCGACCACCGGAGTTGCTGCCCCGGGACGAGGTCGCACGGGCGATCAACTCCGAGATCAAGGCCGGCCGGGGGACACCGCACGGCGGGATCTTCCTGGACATCGCGTCCCGGCGGACCCCGGACTTCATCCGGCGCCGGCTGCCGTCGATGTATCACCAGTTCAAGGAACTGGCCGACGTCGACATCACCGCCGAGCCGATGGAGATCGGCCCCACCTGTCACTACGTGATGGGTGGCGTCGAGGTGGACGCCGACACCGAATTGACCCGGGTCCCCGGCCTCTACGCGGTGGGCGAGTGCTCCGGCGGCATGCACGGATCCAACCGGCTGGGTGGCAACTCGCTGTCCGACCTACTGGTCTTCGGCCGCCGGGCCGGCGAGTCCGCCGCGGCGTACGCGGCGGAGCTGGGGGACGACCGGCCACGACCGGAGGACGACGAGGTGAAGGCGGCCGAGTCTGCGGCACTGGCCCCGTTCGAGATCGACGGCGGCGAGAATCCGTACACCATCCATCAGGAACTCCAGGGCACGATGAACGACCTGGTGGGCATCATCCGCACCGCCGACGAGCTGGCCAAGGCGGCGCAGACGATCGAGGGCTTCAAGGAGCGGGTCCGGCACCTGTCCGTCGAGGGTCACCGGCAGTACAACCCGGGCTGGCATCTGGCGATCGACCTGCACAACATGTTGCTGGTGTCGGAGTGCATCGCGAAGGCGGCGCTGGAGCGGACCGAGTCGCGCGGCGGGCACACCCGTGACGACTACCCGATGACCGACGACACCTGGGGGACCAGGAACATCGCGCTCACGCTCAACGAGAGCGGCGACGGAGTCGAGCTGGCTCTGCAACCGCTGCCGGTCATGCCGGACGAGCTGAAGACCTTCTTCGAGAGCAAATGAGAGATTGATCATGGGATACAACCTGAAGATGCAGATCTGGCGCGGTGACGCGTCGGAGGGGCAGCTCGTCGATTACGACGTGGAGGTGGAGTCGGGCGAGGTGGTGCTGGACGCCATCCACCGGCTGCAGGCCACCCAGGCCGGCGATCTCGCGGTCCGCTGGAACTGCAAGGCCGGCAAGTGCGGTTCCTGCAGCGCCGAGGTGAACGGCAAGCCGCGGCTGATGTGCATGACCCGGCTGTCCGATTTCGACGAGTCGGAAACGATCACCGTGACGCCGATGCGGTCCTTCCCGGTGATCCGGGATCTGGTCACGGATGTGTCCTTCAACTACGAGAAGGCGGCCGAGTTGCCGGCCTTCGAGCCGCCGCCGCGGGACGCCGACGGCAAGCGTCGGATGATGCAGGTCGACGTCGAGCGCGGCCAGGAGTTCCGCAAGTGCATCGAGTGTTTCCTCTGCCAGAACACCTGCCACGTCGTCCGTGATCACGACGAGAACAAGCCCGCCTTCGCCGGCCCGCGGTTCTTCCTGCGCTATGCCGAGCTGGACATGCATCCGCTGGACACCCACGACCGCCGCGAACTGGCCCAGGGTGCCGCCGGCCTCGGCATGTGCAACATCACCAAGTGCTGCACCGAGGTCTGCCCGGAGAACATCAAGATCACCGACAACGCGATCATCCCGATGAAGGAACGCGTGGTCGATCGCAAGTTCGATCCGCTCGTCTGGCTCGGCAACAAGATCGGCATCCGGACCAAGGACTACAAGGACCGCGAGGACGCCTGAGCAGGATCGCTCGCGGACCCCGAATCACCGAAGTCGCCTTCGCCCCACCTAGTCGTCCTTCGCCCCACCAATAGACCACGCGAAGCCCGAGAAAGTGGTGCGAAAGCCGACCCAGGACCGGCCCGGGGGCCGGGGTTCGGCTTTCCGGTCAGTCGATCGGGCCGCCGGTGGCGTACTCCTCGAGCATCAGCAGGTCGCCGGCGTACCGGTTCTGATCAAGGGGAGTGTCGGTGTACTGCCAGAACGTCCAGCCGCCGCTCCAGCCACCGGGGATCTTCTCCGGCGGGGTCGACCGCCAGGCGGCGAGCCAGAGCGGGTTCGCGTCGGCGAACTCGGTGCTGTTGCCGGTGCAGTCGACCCACCAGTAGTAGCCGGTGTAGATCGCGGCCTGCCGGCCGGTCCGCTCGTAGTAGCGGGTGGTGAAGGCCCGGATCCAGGCCACCATCTGCTCCGGGGTCAGGTCCCAGCACTGGTCGGCGTCGAAGTAGGGCATCTCGATGTCCAGCACGCCGGGCAGCGTCTGCCCGTCGGCGGACCAGGCGCCGCCGTGATCGACGAAGTAGTCGGCCTGGACGTCACCGGGGGCGCCGTCCGGCCGGGCGAAGTGGTAGGCGCCGCGGATGAAACCGGCGTGGTAGGAGTCGGTGTACTGAGCGCTGAATTTGGAGCTGCGGAACGTCGAGCCCTCGGTCGCCTTGATGTAGGCGAACCGCTTCCCGTCGGCCCAGTGCTGCGCCCAGTCGACCGAGTCGTTGTGGCCCGACACGTCGATGCCGTCCACCTGGGCCGGGTTGGGGGCTGGTGCGGGTGGTGCCTCGTTCAGGCCGTGGGCCGGCGCGGACTTGCCCGGCGTACGGACCAACCCGGCGCCGGGCCGGCCGCCGGACCCGATCACCTGCTCCTCGGCGTGCGCCGGCACCGCGGCGGCCAGCGCCACCAGGGCCGCTGCGGCGAGGATCGCCAGCGGTCGGGCGAAGAGTCGTGGACGGGTGGAATTCATCATCTGCGGGTTCCATCTCACGCGTACTTCCGGAACAGCTCCGCCATCCGTCCTGGCTCTGTACCAGGTCGACGCCCCGAACACGACGGCCCCGCGCATACCGTAGCGGGAATTCTGTGGTCTGCGACACCCCCGATGAAGCACCCCTTGAGAGATCCGCCCCTGAGAGATCGAACACAGTAGGCTCGTTGAGTTTCTGGCCACCGAACCTGCGGTTCTAGTGTTAGCCGCGTGGCAAGCACAATCGTGACGCCGTCGCGGCGGGCAACCCGCTCGACGGTCGCGTTGAAGGCGCTGATGGCGGTCAGTGGAATGATCATGTACGGCTATCTGATCTTGCACATGGCCGGCAACCTCTGGGTCTTCGCCGGCCAGCAGGCCTTCGACACCTACGCCCACCACCTGCGGGTGATCGGCGAGCCGATGCTGCCGCACAGTTCGGTGCTCTGGCTGGCCCGGATCGTCCTGCTGGCCGGGGTGATCGCCCATATCTGGTCCGCCGTCGTGCTCTCCCGGCGATCGCATCACGCCCGCGGTGGGGCCGGCAAGCGGTACGAGTCCGGTCAGCATCGGCGCGGGGTGCAGCGCAGCTACGCCTCGTTCACGTTGCGTTGGGGCGGGGCCGTGATCGCCCTGTTCGTGATCTATCACCTGCTGCATCTGACCTTCAACGTGGTCGCACCGGGCGGCGCCAGCGACAGCCCGTATCAGCGCTACGTCAACGGATTCGGGGTCTGGTGGGTGCTGCTGTCCTACCTGATCGCCCTGATCGCGGTCGGCTTCCATCTGCGGCACGGGCTGTGGAGCGGGCTGACCACCCTGGGCGCCAACTTCAGCCCGTCCACCCGGCGCGGCTTGAACCTGGTGGCGATCACGGTCGCCGCGGTGATCACGGTGGGCTTCCTGACCCCGCCGGTGCTGATCTTCTTGGGAGTAGTGGGAACATGAGCGAGCACACGGACGACAGCACGGCCGGCGATACCACTGCGGCCGAGGTGCACTCGGTCGATGCGGATTCGATCTTCGTCGAGGGTGCGCCGATCCATGATCGGAAGGCGCCGCCGGGGCCGATCGCGGAGCGCTGGGATCACCGGAAGTTCAATGCCCGGTTGGTGAATCCGGCGAACCGGCGCAAGCTGGATGTGATCATCGTCGGCACCGGTCTGGCCGGGGCGTCGGCCGCGGCGACGCTGGGCGAGGCCGGCTATCGGGTGCAGAGCTTCTGCTACCAGGATTCGCCGCGGCGGGCACATTCGATCGCGGCCCAGGGCGGGATCAACGCGGCGAAAAACTACCGCAACGACGGCGACTCGGTCTACCGGCTGTTCTACGACACGGTGAAGGGCGGCGACTTCCGGTCCCGGGAGTCCAACGTCTACCGGCTGGCGCAGGTCAGCCTGCAGATCATCGATCAGTGTGTGGCCCAGGGGGTGCCGTTCGCCCGGGAGTACGGCGGTCTGCTGGACAACCGGTCGTTCGGCGGGGTGCAGGTGTCGCGGACCTTCTACGCCCGCGGCCAGACCGGGCAGCAGTTGTTGCTCGGCGCCTATCAGGCACTGGAGCGGCAGGTCGCCGCCGGCACAGTCGAGGTGCACACCCGGCACGAGATGCTGGAGTTGATCGTGATCGACGGCCGGGCCCGCGGGATCGTGGTGCGGGACATGGTGACCGGCGAGATCGAACCGCATTTCGCCGACGTCGTGGTGCTCGCCACCGGCGGTTACGGCAACGTGTTCTATCTGTCCACCAATGCCATGGGCTGCAATGTCACCGCCACCTGGCGGGCGCATCGCAAGGGCGCCTATTTCGCCAATCCGTGCTACACCCAGATCCACCCGACCTGCATTCCGGTGTCCGGCGAATATCAGTCGAAGCTGACGCTGATGAGCGAATCGCTGCGCAACGACGGCCGGATCTGGGTGCCGAAAGACGGCACGGACAAGCGGGATCCGCGGGAGATCCCGGAGGCGGACCGGGATTACTACCTGGAACGGATCTATCCGAGCTTCGGCAACCTGGTGCCGCGCGACATCGCGTCCCGGGCGGCGAAGAACGTCTGCGACGAGGGCCGCGGCGTCGGGCCCGGCGGACTGGGCGTCTATCTGGATTTCGCCGACGCGATCAAGCGGCTGGGCCGCGAAGCGGTGGTCGCGAAATACGGCAACCTGTTCGACATGTATGCCCAGATCACCGGCGAGGATCCGTACCAGGTGCCGATGCGGATCTATCCGGCGGTGCATTACACGATGGGCGGGCTGTGGGTGGATTACGACCTGCAGTCAACCATTCCGGGACTGTTCGTCACCGGCGAGGCGAACTTCTCCGATCACGGTGCCAACCGGCTCGGCGCCAGCGCTCTGATGCAGGGTCTCGGCGACGGGTATTTCGTGCTGCCGTACACGATCAACGACTATCTCGCCGACGGCCCGTTCGAGGACGTCGACGAATCCCATCCGGACGCCGCGGCGGCGATCGATCAGGTCACAGGCCGGATCGAGCAACTGTTGGCGGTGAACGGCAGTCGTACCGTCGACTCGTTCCACAAGGAACTCGGCAAGATCATGTGGGACTACTGCGGCATGGAGCGGACCGAGGAGGGACTGCGCAAGGCGATCACCGAGATCCGCGAACTCAAGCGCGAATTCTGGTCCGATGTGCGGGTGCTCGGCAGCAACGAGGAATTGAACCAGGCGCTGGAGCGGGCCGGCCGGGTTGCCGATTTCTTCGAACTCGCCGAACTGATGTGTATCGATGCCCTGGTCCGCCGGGAATCGTGCGGCGGCCATTTCCGGGCCGAGAGCCAGACCGAGGACGGCGAGGCGCTGCGGCACGACGAGGAATTCGCCCACGTCTCGGCCTGGGAATTCGGCGGTGAGACCGGCAAGGCGGTGCTGCACAAGGAGCCGCTGGTCTACGAATACGTCGAGCTGAAACAGCGGAGCTACAAGTGAGCCCGGCAACATCGGTGACTGAACAGGAGCGCAGCCAGTGAAGATCACGGTACGGGTGTGGCGGCAGCCCGGCCCGGACGCCGAGGGCAAGATGGTGTCCTATCCGGTCGAGGACGTCTCCGAGCACATGTCGTTCCTGGAGATGCTGGACGTGCTGAACGAGCGGCTCACCCTGGCCGGCGAGGACCCGATCGCCTTCGACGCCGACTGTCGCGAGGGGATCTGCGGCATGTGCGGCGTCGTGATCAACGGGGTCGCGCACGGCCGGGCGAACTCACCGGTGCCGACCACCACCTGTCAGCTGCACATGCGGTCCTTCTCCGACGGCGACGTGGTCGACATCGAGCCGTGGCGGGCGGATCCGTTCCCGGTGATCAAGGACCTGGTGGTCGACCGCGGCGCCTTCGACCGGATCGTCGCCGCCGGCGGCTTCATCAGTGCCAACACCGGCGCCGCCCCGGATGCGCACGCGGTGCCGGTGCCGAAGGCCGATGCCGATCATGCGTTCGACGCCGCCACCTGCATCGGCTGCGGTGCCTGTGTCGCGGCCTGCCCGAACGGTTCGGCGATGCTGTTCACCGCGGCCAAGGTCACCCATCTGGGCCTGTTGCCGCAGGGTCAGCCGGAACGGAAGTCGCGGGTGATCGGGATGGTGGAGCAGCACGACGCCGAGGGCTTCGGCAACTGCACCAACATCGGTGAGTGCACCGCGGTCTGCCCCAAGGGGATCCCGCTGGAGACCATTTCCCAGCTCAACCGGGACCTGCTCGGCGCCATGCTCCGCCCCGGCTCCTGAGTGTCGTTTGCTTCGTTCCCTGAGCCTGCTTGTTTCGTTCCCTGAGCCTGTCGAAGGGCAAGCCCGATGCTTGATCATGTGACCGAGCGAGCTGCCCTGGCCTGCCCTTCGACAAGCTCAGGGAACGGAACAAGCCTGGTCCCGATCGAAACAAGCGACCTAGCTGAGTTGCTCGCTGAGCCAGTCGAACGCCTCATCCTGCATCCGGCGGTCGAACTTGTGGTGCCCGTCGTAGAACCGGCCTTGGTAGGCGTCCGGGGCGTCGGCGTACTGCCCTGCGATCCGGTCGTGGGCCGCGCGCGCCGCGTCGAGGTCGAACAGCGAGTCCTGCCGGTTGTACTGCACCAGCAGCGGGCTCGGGGCGCGGCAGGCAGCCAGATCGGACCAGTCGATGGTGGTCGGGAGCCCCGGGAAGAACATCCAGGCGTGGGAGGCGACATGCCGGTCGAGCAGTCCGTCGTACGTGCTCATCATGCCGACCACGACGGACGCCGCGATGTCGCTGGTGGCCTGCAGCAGCGCGGCCCGGCAGCCACCGCCGGAGAGACCGACGCAGCCGAGTTGATCACCGACCTCGGGCCGGGATCGCAGGTAGGCCAGCGCAATCCGGTCCTCCCGGCTGACCAACGCCGCGAACGTCGTGCCCAGCAGCCGGCAGTACTTCTCGACCAGATGCTCATGATCCCGGGCGGCCGCGTTGTACGCCTCGACCTCCTCGCCGGTGCGCCGCATCGGCTCCGGCATCGCCTCGACCGGGAATCCCCGGCTGCCCCAACAGATGACGTCGGGCACCAGCACCACGAAGCCTCGGCGACAGAGCCGGTTCGCGAACGCCAGCCCGTCGTAGGCTCCCGCCCGCAGTTCGGCGATCGACGGCGGGATCGGGTCCGGTCCATCGGCGATCTTCTCTTTGCCGTAGAACTTGAAGCCGTCGTGCGAGTGCAGCCCCACGACGCCGGGCAGCGGCCCGGCCGCGTCCGCCGGCCGGAGCAACCAGGCCCGGGTCCGCGGCCCGAAGCCGACCGACCAGGACACCTCCTCGCCCTCGATGCCGTCGTGCTGCCAGCGGCGTTCGACCTTGACTTCGTGCGGGGCCTCATCGGTCACCGCCAGCAGTTCGTGCACCCGCCGGTGGACCTGATCACGGTCCAGCGGCGTCGCCCGGGCGACCACCGTGCCGCTCCAGTCGGGCCAGTCGCTGTACGGACCGAGGTGCGCATAGGTCATGGCAAGACCCTAGGCAGTCCACACCGCGGGCCCGCGCGTGGCGGTCCACACCGCGGGACGGCTGGACCGTCCGGAAGGACCTACCTGGCGAGCCGCTTGGCGGCGGCCGGCAGGAGGTCGGCTAGCGGATGCGGTCCGGCAAGACCTGAATCCGGGTCGCTGTCCCAGTTCGAATCCTGGCCGTACTTCAGGTCGATGGTGATGGCGAGCCGATCGCCGACTCGGACCAGCCCGACGGCCTCCCAGTAGCCGCTGCCGTCCTGGGTGTCGGCTCGTTGGTAGCTGAACTCGGTGAAGCGGGCTGTCTTGACGTCACCCCGGACCGGGTACCACTCGTCGAAGCCGCGGACCGTTCCGCCACCAGGAGCGCGGAAGCCCTCGGCGTCCAGGGTATCGGCGCAGCCCTCGACCCAGCGGCTGACCTGCTCGTACGCGGCCGTCGCCCGCGCCTCGTCGGCGAACTGCAGCGCGACCGTGTATTTCGTCGGCCGTTCGTACAACGGGTCGCTCTGGTCCTCGGAGGCGTCCGGATCGGTCACGATATAGCGGAAATTCCGGGTCAAACTGCCGGTCGGCTGGAGCGAGTCGAGGCTTTCCGGGAAGCAGTTGGACGGCCGCTTGCTCGGCCGGGCGTTGGCGTCGAACTCCTCGGCCTTCAGGCCTTCGATCTTCGGCAGGTCGCCGGGCCGGACCAGGTTGTCGTCGGTCAGCTGCCGGGTCGGCTCGGTGGTCGGCGTCTGTTCGATCGGGTCGTCGGCCAGCCGGGCCGCGGCCTTGGGCAGCGACCTGATCATCGGGTCCAGCGCCAGACCGGTGTCCTCGGACTCCTGCCGATCCGTGGCCCAGTGATGCTCGGTGTTGCGACTTTGCATCGTGACGATCTCGACCCGATTCCCGGATCTGATCAGCCCGAACTCTTCGAACCTGGCGAAGTTCGGATCGGGGTCGGGATCGTTCAGGATGTCGTAGCTGACCAACCGATACTTGGCCTCGCCGTGCTCGGTCGTGACCGGGATCCAGTCCCACAGGCGGGTCTGCTGGTGCCCCTTGTCCGCCAGGGTTTGCTCGCACTCGTCGGACCAGGCGGTCAGGGTCCGGTACGCCTCCTGCGCCGCCTGTTCCGAACCGAACTGCAGCGCGGTCGCCGAGGCCCAGTTCTCCTTGTCCATGGTGTAGGCGCGGTAGACCTCCGACTCCGAGCCGAGGTCGCTCGGCAGGCCCTGGAAGCACTCGCTGGTCAGCTCGGAGCCGCTACCGGGAGCGGTGGTGGCGATCGTCCAGTCGCCCGGCTGGTCCCACTCCAGGTCAGTCTCGGTCGGCAGGTTGTCCTCGGTCAGGCCCGGCAGCGGGTCCGCGGTGAGGGACGGCGTACCCGCGGGATCGGGGACGGTCGGCAACACCCCGGTCTGGTTCACCACGCCGACGCCGATGGCGCCGACCAGGACGGCGACCACCAGGGTGCCGGCGGCGGTGCCGATCCGGCGCAGCCGGCGACGGCGGTCGCCCCGGGCCCGGACCTCCTCCGGCTCACTCGGTCGGGCCGCGCGCTCACCGGCCGCGGCCAGGTGGCGCAGGTCGTCGAGCGGGTCGTGTCCGGTCATCAGCGCACCTCCTTCGCGGGGTCGTCGTCCAACAGGGCAGCGAGGGCGGTACGTCCTCGGGACAGCCGGGCCTTGATCGTGCCGACCGGCGAGCCGACCTCGCGGGCGATCTCGGCGACCGACAAGTCGCACAGGTGGTGCAGCACGATGGCCCGACGCTGATCGGGCGGCAGTTGTTGCAGGGCCCGGGCCAGGGCGACCCGGGTGACATCGGGTTCGGGCGGGATCTCATCGGGTTGCTTCGCCCGATCCGGCGCCAGTAGCGCTCGCCGCGCCTTACGCCAGCGGCTCACCGCCAGCCGGTAGGCGACCGTCCGGACCCAGGCCTCCGGCGACTGCTCGGTGTCCAAGGTACGGCGCTTGTCCCAGGCCCGGACGAACGCCTCCTGGACGCAGTCCTGCGCCTCGGTCACATTGCCGCACATGGCGTAGATCTGACCGACCAGCCGGCCGAACGAGCCGGTGTAGAGCGCGTCGAAGGTGTCGGAATCCATGAACTTCCCGGTCGTCGGGCGGACGCCGGGTGGCGTGCCCTCCGCCCACAGGCGGTGCCGTGGGGTGTCACTGCGCGCGGTGGTGACCGTGCCCAGGCCTGTGTTCGACGGGGTCGCCGAACCTCCCTGGTGCATCATGCCCGGTAGTCGGGCCGAGGTCACGACAGCCTCGCTCATGGCGCGCCGCGTTTCATCGGATCCTCTTTCTGGTCGCTCCACATCGCCTGCTCGATGTGGGTACGCCTCCCGGCCGGTGCCGGTTGCATCGCGTGAGGAAAGAGATCCAGGTCGAGTTGATCAGCGGTAGGCGCGGGCCTGCAGTTCGAACAGCCGGGCATAGCGGGCACCGGCGGCCAGCAGGTCGGTGTGGCTGCCGTACTCGGTGACCTTGCCGTCGGCGACGACCACGATCAGGTCGGCCATCCGGACCGTGGAGAACCGGTGCGACACCAGGATGGTGACCGCGCCGGTGCGCCGGGCCAGGTCCCGGGCCGCCTGGCCGTATCGGTCGTAGATCGCCGCCTCGGCCTCCGGGTCCAGCGCCGCGGTCGGCTCGTCGAGCAGCATCACCAGCGGCTCCGGCCGCATGAACGCGCGGGCCAGGGCCAGCCGCTGCCACTGGCCGCCGGACAGCCCGACGCCACCGGTGAAGCGGCGGCCGAGCATGCTGTCCAGGCCCTCGGGCAGCGACGCGACCACCGGCGCGGCCTCGCCCGAGCGCACCGCGTCGTCCAGCACCGCCCGGTCCTCGCGCCGCTTCAGGTCGCCGACCCCGACCGAATCGGCGGCCAGGAACTCGAAGGTGGCGAAGTCCTGGAAGCCGGCCGAGATCCGTTCCCGCCAGGCGGCCGGGTCGAGGCTGGTCAGCGGCACACCGTCCACGGTGACCCGGCCGTCGGTCGGGTCGTAGAGCCGGGCCAACAGCTTCACCAGGGTCGATTTGCCGGCGCCGTTGTCGCCGACGAAGGCGACCGTCCGGCCGGCCGGCAGCACCAGATCGACCTCGTCCAGCACGGTGGTCGTCGTCCCCGGATAGCTGAAGGTGACGCCCTCGAACCGGATCCCCTCGGTCAGCCGGTCCGGCGGTGTGCCGACGCTGCCGGACCAGGCCTGGCTGGTGGCGTAGTCGCGGAGCCACTGGTAGCGGCCGAAGGTCTGGGTGGCGCCGATCACGATCGCCAGGTTCGCGGCCACCGAATGCGCCGTGGTGGCGACCTGCGGACCGATCAGCACGATCAAGATCACGTCGCCGGCCGTCGCCTGCCCGGCCCGGGCCCAGCCGAGGACGCCGACGATCGCCAGGGCGTAGCCGGCCCCGAAGATCAACCAGGCCAGACCCTCGAGCAGACCGTACCGGCGGGTCATCGCGACCCAGGGGATCCGCCGCGCGTCCATCCCGTTGCGCACCACCTGGATCAGCGGGCCGACCAGACCGAAGCAGCGGACCTCGACGCCGTGCTTGGCCTCGGCCAGCACATCCGTCACCTCGTTCGCCAGCCGACGGAACCGCTCGTTGGTGCGCCACAGGTTGTTGCGGCGATACAGCATCAACGCCGACACGGCGGCCGGCAGCAGCGCCAGCAGGAGCAGCAGGCTGAGCAGCGGGTCGACCGAGCTGAGCATCACGATCACCGTGGTGACACCGCTGATCACGCCGATCGTCATCAGCATCCGCCAGATCCCGCCGAGCTGGTAGGCGTCCCGTTCGATCATGGACACCCGGTCGGCCAGCTCCGGATTCTCGTGGTGGGCCAAGGAGGGGATGCCGGTGGTCAGCCGGAGCAGGTCGTCGTAGACATAACGGACCACCTGATCATCGAGGGTGTCGCCGAGCGGCCCGGCGATCTGGTTGGCCGCGGTCGAGACCAGCAACGTGATCGCGGTGACGGCGACGCCGAGCATCAACGTGTCCGCCCCGGTTGCTCCGTCGATGATCAACTTCACTCCGTAGACCGAGATCGGCGCCAGCGCCGAACCGAGCACGGTGGTGCCGCACATCACTACGGTCAGTCGGGGATTGGCCCGGAACGCGGTCGCGATCCACAGCGCGAGGATGCGCAAGATCATCATCGAATGACCTCCGTCGGCTCGGCCGGGCTGGATTGATCAGAGTGATCCTCGAGGTACCGGCTGGCCTGCAACCGGAACATCGAGGAGTACCGGCCGCCGAGAGCCATCAACTCCTGATGGCTGCCGATCTCGGTGATCCGGCCGTCTTCCAGCACGCAGATCTCGGGCACGGGTCGGACGACGGAGAACCGGTGCGAGATCACCAGCGACGTGACGCCGGAGGTGAGCTCGAGATAGCTGTCGACCATTCGGGCCTCGGACTCCACGTCCAGCGCGGCCGCCGGCTCGTCCAAGATCAACACCCGGGCACCGGCGGCGACGGCGCGCAGCGCGCGGGCCAGGCCGATCCGCTGCCATTCGCCGCCGGACAGGTCGGTGCCGCCGGGGATGGTCTTGCTCAGGGGGGTGCCCCAGCCGTTCGGCAGCCGGCCGATCAGGTCGGCGATCCCGGCCTGCTCGGCGGTGGCGTCCAGCTCGGCCGTGTCCGGCAACCGGCCCTCGGCCAGGTCGATCCGGCCGGACCAGATCCGTCCGGTGCCGAGGGCCACGTTGTCGCCCGCGGCCAGCGGTAGCCGGACGAAGTCCTGGGTGATCGGGGCCACCCGGCGCTGCCAGGCGCGGAGCTGGTCCGGATCGAGGTCGGCCAGGTCGACGCCGTCCACCAGCACCCGGCCGCGGGTCGGCCGGTAGGCGCCGCAGGCGAGCTTCACCAGCGTCGACTTGCCGGCACCGTTCACCCCGACCAGGGCCACCGCCCGGCCGGCCGGCAACACCCAGCTCAGATCGCGCAGCACGTCGAAGTCGGCGCCGGGATAGCGGAAGGTGACGTCGTCGAAGACGATCGCCGGCGGCTGGCTCGGGATCACCGAATCGCGGGCCGATCCCTCCGATTCGTACCCTGAGCCTGTCGAAGCGTCGTGCTGAGCCTGTCGAAGGGGGCCGCGGGGCAGGGTCCGGATCCGCTCCAGAACGGTCCGGGCCGGCGCGATCCGGTCCAGCCAGGCGAGCACGGCCACGCCACGCTGCAGCTGGCCCAACGACCACAGGTCGGTGCTGCCGATCGCGGTGATCAAGGACAACGCCGTGGCCAGTGCGGTCAGATCCAGTCGGCCGGCCGAGGCGAGCCAGGCTGCGTACCCGATGGCGCCGGCGGTGAGCACTGCTCGGCCGCCGCCGATCGCCAGATTGATCATGGCGCCGCGCCGCCGCTTCTTCCAGTACGGCCGGTAGGCGTCGGTGATGTTGGTCCACCACCGGTGCCGGATGAACCGGGTCAGGCCGAAGATCCTGATCTCCTTGGCCGACTTGCCCATGCCCTGCTCGAACGCGTAGAAGGCGTGCTTCTGCGGCTCGGTCTGACCGGACCAGACATCCATCTCGCGCAAGATCAGCCGGCGCAGGTATTCGCCCTCGCCCAGCGCGGCGACGAACAGCAGCACCGCGACCCAGGGGGAGAGGGTGATGCCGAGTGCCACCGAGGTGCCGATCAACCCCAGCCACTGGGTGATGCCCGGGCCGGTGGCCATCCGCAGCGCCATCTCGATCTCCCAGCGCCGGTTGCGCACCTTCTGCAACTGGGCCGCGGCATCGGAGTCCTCGGCCCCGGCCAGGTCGGGGGAGTCGGACAGGGCCAGCCCGATCCGAGATGTCGCGTCGCGCTCGGACAGGCCGATCAACTGCTCGCCCGCGGACTTGGCGATCAGACCGATCCCGTGACCGACGACCAGCAGGATCAGCAGCGTCGCCAGGGACTGGCTGAAGGAGGGGGTGATGCCGTCGGCGACGACCCCGGGAAGCATGCCGATCACCCGTCCGGTGAACACCGGAACGGCGACCAGCAGGCCGGCGCTGAGCAGCGCCGACAGGACCGCGAACACGGTGTTGAGCGGACTCAATCGCCAGGAGTAGCGGATCAGTCGAAGCACGTCGTTGTCGCTCCTCGAAGGGGGTTCGAGCTGTCGAGGACCCGTCCCCCGACAAAGCCTTCCGAGCCTATGTGGCGGCACTGACAGCGGCAACGGATTATCGCCGGGCCGGGTGATCGGAGGTGCTTGCCGGGGATAAACCGGGAATAAAGGGGAGACGGCCGGGCGCTATCATCGCGGTGGTGGTTCAGCCACCTGTCCCTGTTGTCGACGCGAGGAGCGCCGGTGTCGAACTGAGGTCCGTCACCTCAAGACCCCTGGCCCTGTGATCTGCCCCTGCTCGGGCGGTCGGGCCGACTCGACGACCTCAGGAGGCTCCATGTCCGACGTTCTCGTTTGTCACCGTCTTTCCTTCGCCTGGCCGGACGGCTCGGTCGTGTTCGACCAGTTGGACGTCGCCTTCCCGCGCGGCCGTACCGCCGTCGTCGGGCGCAACGGTGCCGGCAAGTCGACCTTGATCAAGATCCTGGCCGGAGAGCTGACCCCGACCGCGGGCACGGTGACCGGCGCCTCCCGGATCGGTTACCTGCCACAGGATCTGGTGCTCGCGGCAGATCGCACGGTGGCCGACGTGCTGGGCGTGGCCGACGTGCTGGCAGCGCTCGCCGTGGTGGATCGCGGCGCTGGCACCGAGCGTGAGTTCGAGTTGATCGGCGACCGCTGGGACATCGAGGCCGAAGTCGGGGCCGCACTGTCCCGGTTCGGGTTCGACGGCCTCGGGCTGGACCGCACCATCGACACGCTGTCCGGCGGTGAGTCGATCCTGATCGCCTTGGCGGCGCTGCTGTTGGACCGCCCGGAGGTGCTGATCCTGGACGAGCCGACCAACAATCTGGATCGGTCCGCCCGGGAACGGCTCTACGCGGCGGTCGACGACTGGCGGGGTGCGGTGATCCTGGTCAGCCATGACCGGGAGTTGCTGGAGCGGGTGGACCAGACCGCGGAGGTCCGGGACGGCGCGGTGCGCCTGTTCGGCGGTCCCTACAGTCTCTACCTGGAGGCCGTCGGGACCGAGCAACAGGCCGCCCAGCGGGCGCTCCGGAACGCGGAGGCCGACCTGCGCCGGCAGCGCAAGGAGCTGATCGAGGCGCGGGAGAAGCTGGACCGGCGACAGCGTTACGCGAAGAGCCAGCAGGACAACGTGCCGCGGATCGTCGCCGGCAACCTGAAGCGGAAGGCGCAGGTGTCGGCGGGCAAGGTGCTGGACACCGCTCAGGGTGAACTGGCCGAGGCTGCCGCCTCGGTGGCCGCAGCGGAGGATCGGGTCCGCGACGACGACGTGATCAACGTCGACCTCGGTGGCACAACTGTGCCCTCGCGCCGGGACGTCTTGATCACCGAGGACCTGGTGCTGCGCAACGGCCTGGCGGTGGACCTCCGGATCCGTGGTCCGGAACGGCTGGCCCTGGTCGGACCGAACGGTGTGGGCAAGACCACATTGATCAACACGATCATGGGAACGATCCCGCCGCGGCAGGGCAAGATCGAGGTCAAGGTCCCGGTCGGGCTGCTGCCGCAACGGCTCTCCGTGCTGAAGGACGAGGAGACCGTGCTGGCCGGCGTGTCCCGGCTGGCACCGACCGCGGACGACAACACGTTGCGTTCCCAGCTGGCGAAGTTCCTGCTCCGGGCCGACGTGGTGGCCCGCCGGGTCGGTGATCTTTCTGGTGGGGAACGGTTTCGGGCCAGTCTGGCCGCACTGCTGTTGGCGGAACCGGCGCCACAGTTGTTGATCTTGGACGAGCCGACGAACAGTCTCGATCTTGAAAGTGTGGCGCAGCTCACGTCTGCTTTGCTTCTATATCGTGGATCCCTGCTGGTGGCAAGCCATGATCATCCTTTTCTGGACGACCTCGAACTCACCGGCACTGTAGGCCTAAATCCGATCAGTTCGGGTGTTGTTGGTTGACGTGACCCCATGGGTTCGGTAGACATACGCGGGGCGACCAGCGGTCGCCACGGGGGCGATCCATGTCGCTCGTGGGTGCGGGACTGAGGAACCGACGAAGGGGACCACGAACCTTGCAAGGGAAACGAAGGTGGGTAGCGCGCACTCTTGTGCCGGCGCTGGCGCTGGGCGGAGTGGTCGGATCGCTGGCACTGGCAACACCGGCCGCCGCCGATCCGGCAGAGGATGCGAGCACGAAAGCGAACATCAAGCCGCTGGCTCTTGATCAAATTCCGGCAGACGGCAGCAATCCGTCCGCGGACAAGACGATCTGGATCGATTTCGCCGGCGGCACACTGACCAAGACCAGTTGGACCGAGGTCACCGGCGTCGCGAATCTCAAGTACGAGCCAGCCGACCGGCTGACCGCGGACCAGAAGCTGAACGTCTACCAGCAGATCGTGCAGGCCTACTCGCCCTTCGACGTGAACATCACGACGAAGAAGCCGTCGGCGGCACAGCTGGAACGCACCAGCATGAGCGACGACGAGTACGGCGGCATTGTTCACGTCACGGACAGTGACACCGATTCGCCCGGCTTCGAGAAGATCTTCGAGGATCAGTTCGCCGGCAAGGCGCCGCTGAACGGCTTCGGCGATGCCTACGAGCAGCACGCGATCGTGACCACGGACGTCTTCCCCCAGGTCCCGCCGGCGAATCTGCCGCTGGTCGAGGCCTATCGCGGTGAAGAGGTCGGTGCGACAGCTGTGCACGAGATCGGCCACCTGGTCGGCGCCGAACACCACGGTTGGAAGAAGGGCAACGAGAACTTCGAGTACTACAGCCCTGGCGGCTGGAATGCCGATACGGCGAGTGTCTGGGGACCGATCATGGGTTCGCCGACCACCGGCATGCGCCGCTGGAGCGACGGCTTCCCGAACGGCTCGAACAACAACCAGGACGACCTGGCTGTGATCACCAAGAACCTGTCCAAGAAGGATGCCGAACAGCGTCGGCTGTTCGACGGCAACCTGCGCTGGACCGATGGCTACTGCTACTACCCGGACAACCCCGACAAGGGTTACTTCAAGGGCAAGGTCGACGCCAACGGCAAGTGCGACGAGGACGAGCCGCTGAAGATGGAGTACGACTACGCCGGGCGGCCGGACTACCGGTCCTCCAAGGAGTCGCACTCCGACAGCCGCGCCCGGGTGTTGAACATCCAGGACGGCAAGGCTTCGCTCTACGGCGAATTCGTCCGTAACCTCGGCTCGGGTGCCGGCAACTGGTACGTCTTCGACGCGGCCGCCGGTCCGGTCAACCTGACCGTCACGCCGCAGCAGCCGTACTCGATGCTCGACCTGAAGGTCACGCTCTACGACGCCAACCTCAAGGAGATCGCCTCCGCGAACCCGGCGCTGAAGAACGTGCAGGATTCGAACCAGGTCGTGATCCCCGGCCAGCTCGAGGGCCAGGACGCCGCCATCCAGCAGAACGGTGCCGTCGCGCAGACGTACTACGTCAAGGTCGAGCAGGCCTCGTTCGGCGACATGGACAGCATCACGTCCAAGCAGGCCAAGGCCTCGCCGAAGTACGGCAACCTGGGTGTCTACGAGATCGCGGTCCAGGGCGGCGCGACCAACGCGCTGGCCGCGCCGACGGTCGATCCGACCTACGGTGACGTCGTCGCCGGCACCGGTGTCCCCGGCGCCACGGTCGACGTGGACAACGAGAACGGCAAGCTGATCGGGTCGGCGAAGGTCGGGCCGGACGGCAAGTACTCCGTCAAGCTCGATCCGGCCGCCGAGGTCGGCGACGAGCTGCTGGTCAGCCAGTCGCAGGAAGGCCTGAAGTCTCGCCCGGTCGCCGTCACGGTGGTCGCGGAGGAGAAGCCCGAGGTCAAGGTCAAGGTCGATCCGACCAAGATCACCAAGGGTGACGACGGGGGTGTGACCGTGATCGGCACGGGCTTCGAGTCCGGCCAGAAGGTCACCGGCGTGGTCAACTCTGATCCGGTCGAGCTCGGCGTCAAGGTCGCCGACGAGAAGGGCAGCGTGGAGTTCGTCTTCGACGCCGCCAAGCTCGAGGTCGGCAAGCACAAGGTCACGCTGACCGCGGTGGACGACAAGGACTACACCGGTTCGGCCAAGCTGACCGTGGTCAAGGCGACGGACGATGGCGATGACGACGACAAGCCGTCGCCGTCCCCGTCCCCGGACGACGACGACCCCTCGACCCCGTCACCGGATCCGGACGACGACGGCGAGACGCCGCCGCCGGCCGAAGACGATGGCGACGACGGCCTGCCGGGCACCGGCGCCAGCAATGTGCTGACGCTGTTCGGTATCGGTGGTCTGGTCCTGATCGGTTCGGGTGCCACGATCGCTGTGGCCGCCCGTCGGCGGAACCGGGGCTAACACCCTGATCCGTCGGTAACGACGCACCGGCCCGGTCCTCAGGAGCGATCCTGGGGGCCGGGCCGTTCGTCGTCCACGGCAACCGGCGGCGGGTGATTTCTGCTCCACGGTCGGCATATGGCAGACTTAGCGGCTGTTGCCCTCGGGTACCGCGACTCCTGCCACAGGGGGACCGATCGCGACCGAGGAACCCCGAACGATACCCATCACCTTAGTGACCTGTGGCACTGGCGAGGAATGAAACATGAATGAGCTGATCCGCGAGATCGACCAGGCATCCCTGCGCTCGGATGTGCCGGAATTCCGGCCCGGCGACACGGTCAAGGTGCACGTGAAGGTGGTCGAGGGCAACCGGTCCCGGGTCCAGGTCTTCGCCGGTGTGGTGATCTCCCGGTCCGGTGCCGGACTGCAGGAGTCCTTCACCGTGCGTAAGGTGAGCTTCGGTGTCGGAGTGGAGCGTACGTTCTCCGTGCACTCGCCGATCATCGACAAGATCGAGGTGGAGCGCCGCGGTGACGTCCGGCGGGCCAAGCTCTACTACCTGCGTGATCTTCGCGGCAAGGCGGCGAAGATCAAGGAGAAGCGCGAAAACGGTCGCTGACCCGCGCGGGACGGTTGGGTGCTGGTGACCGCTGACGAGGCCGATGAGCCGCGCCCACGTCGAGCGCTGCCGCCCGACGACGATCTCGACAACGACGCCTTCGACAACGACGATGACGCCGACACGGCCGAGCAGCCGCGGGTGGCCCCGGAGTCGGATCAATGGACCCGGGAACAGCCCGCGGTGTCCCCAGTGGACGCCGAGGCCGAGCCCGAGGCTGCCGACGCCGACCCGGACGAAGCGGCCGAGTCGGAGTCGGAGGAAGACGAACGGCTGACCTTCGGACAGCACGTGCTGGCCTTCTTCAAGGAGCTGGCCATCGTCGTGGTCGGCGCGATCGTGGTGGCGGCGCTGCTCCGCGCCTTCGTCGGGCAGATGTTCCTGATCCCGTCCGAATCGATGCTGAACACGCTGTCCGTCGACGACCGGGTGGTGGCCGAGAAGATCACCGGCCTGACCCGCGGCCAGGTGGTCGTCTTCGCCGATCCCGGCGGCTGGCTGAGTGGGCCGGACGCGCCGGAGCGCGGGCCGTTCGGCAAGGCCCTGGAGTTCATCGGCGTGCTGCCGGAGAGCGGCACCGACCACTTGATCAAGCGACTGATCGGGCTGCCCGGTGATCATGTCCGGTGCTGCTCCGCGGAC
This sequence comes from uncultured Actinomycetota bacterium, assembly GCA_963746025.1. Taxonomy (GTDB): domain Bacteria; phylum Actinomycetota; class Actinomycetes; order Propionibacteriales; family Propionibacteriaceae; genus Microlunatus. The sequence continues at coordinate 313,322 of CAVUZU010000001.1, read as the reverse complement.
GGCAAGATCGAGGTGAACGGCACCCCGCTGAACGAGACCGAGTATCTCTACCTCGACAGCGGCGGCCGGCGCGCGGATCCGTCCGACATCAACTTCGACGTGATCGTTCCGGCCAATCGGATCTTCGTGATGGGCGACAACCGGGACAACAGCCGGGACTCGCGCTGCCACCTCAATGATCAGCGGGCCGGCACGGTGAAGGGTGAGAACGCCTTCGTCCCGACCGATCTGGTGGTCGGCCGAGGAATCGCGGTCGTCTGGCCCATGTCGCACCTGCGCGCCTTGTCGATACCGAGTACGTTCGAGGGCGTGCCAGCCGGAACGACGCCGCCCGCCAAACCGACCATAGATGCCGGGCCTGATGCCAACTGCTGACCAGACCGCCGGGCGACGCCGTTCCCGCCCGAGCCGGTTCTTCACCGAGCTCGTCATCGTCGTCGTCGGGGCCTTGATCGTCTCCTCGCTGCTGCGGGCGTTCGTCGGCCAGATGTTCATCATCCCGTCGGGGTCGATGGAGAACACCCTGCAGATCGACGACCGGGTGGCGGTGCAGAAGATCACCGATTTCCGCCGCGGCGACGTCGTGGTGTTCGAGGATCCCGGCGGCTGGCTCGGCTCGGCCGAGACGACGGATCCCGATCCCGATCCGTTCGCCCGTGCCCTCGAGTTCACCGGGCTGGTGCCGGCCGGTTCCGATCACTTGATCAAGCGGGTGATCGGGATGCCCGGCGACCGGGTGATCTGCTGCGACAAGCTCGGCCGGCTGACCGTCAACGGCGTGGCGCTGGACGAGACCCGCTACGTCTACGCGTCGCCGGAGGACGGGGCGCAGGACGCACCGTCGGAGATCAACTTCGACGTGACTGTGCCGGCGGGCCGGATCTTCGTGATGGGTGATCACCGAGCGGCCAGTGCCGACTCCCGGTGTCATCTGTCCGACATCTCGGTGAACGGGCCCGAGGGGTCGGTGGCGTTCGTACCGATCGATAAAGTGGTCGGACCGGCGTTCGCGATCGTGATGCCGTTCAATCGGTTCAGCACACTGCAACGACCGCCGATCTTCGATCTCGTACCGGAGCCGACCGGGCCGCCACCGAAGGAAGCGGTGATCAAGCCCAAGGGGGTGACCTGCTGATGTCGGCCGGAGGCGATGTCCTCGACATCCCGCCGATCCAGGTGCGCCGGAACAGCGGTCTCTACGGGTACGAGCGCGCGCTGTGCCGGGTCGGGCTCGGGCCGGTCGCCGGCGCCGACGAGGCCGGCCGGGGCGCCTGTGCCGGGCCGCTGGTCGCCGGCGCGGTGATCTTGTCCGACGCGAAGTCGCGGCAGATCAACGGGCTGCGGGATTCGAAGCTGCTGAGCGCCGCGCAGCGGGAACGGTGCTACGACGAGATCCTGGCCAAGGCCGTCGCCTGGTCGGTGGTCAGCGTCTCGCCGGAGGAGTGCGACCGGCTCGGCATGCACGTCGCCAACATCGCCGCCCTGCGCCGGGCGTTGCTCCGGCTGGACGTGCCGCCGACCTACGTGCTGACCGACGGCTTCGCCGTCGACGGCCTCGGCGTGCCCGGGCTGGCCGTCTGGAAGGGGGATCGGGTCGCCGCCTGTGTCGCGGCGGCGTCGATCATCGCCAAGGTCACCCGGGACCGGATCATGGACGAGCTGGACCTGGCCTATCCGGCCTACGAGTTCGCCGTGCACAAGGGCTACTGCACCCCGCTGCACCAGGAGCACCTGGACGCCAACGGGCCGTGCCCGACCCATCGGTGGCGGTTCGAGAACGTCCGCCAGGCGGCCGCGAAGACCGGAATCCGACCGGAGCGCACTCGGCTGCCCGCAGCGGGTCTAATGTCTCAACCATGAGAAGTGAAGGACGGTGCGGTGAGTAGCGAGGACCTGGAGCAGTACGAGAGCGAACTGGAGCTCCAGCTGTACCGCGAGTACAAGGATGTCGTCGGCATCTTCAATTACGCGGTCGAGACCGAGCGCCGGTTCTATCTCTGCAACGCCGTCGACCTGAAGGTCCGCACCGAGGGCGGCGACGTGTACTACGAGGTCTCGATGGGCGACGCCTGGGTCTGGGACATGTATCGCCCGGCCCGATTCGTCAAGAGCGCCAAGGTGCTCACCTTCCGGGACGTCTCGATCGAGGAGATCGCCCATTCCGACCTCGAGGTGCCGAAGAGCGTCAGCGGCGACTGAGCGCCTACGGTCCCTGCCCCTGCCGCAAGGCTGCTTGTTCCGTTCCCTGAGCTTGTCGATGGGCTGCTTGTTCCGTTCCCTGCCCCTGCCGCAAGGCTGCTTGTTCCGTTCCCTGAGCTTGTCGATGGGCTGCTTGTTCCGTTCCCTGAGCTTGTCGATGGGCTGCTTGTTCCGTTCCCTGAGCTTGTCGAAGGGCCAGGATGATCAGCCGCGAGCGTCCAGCGCCTTCTTGATCGCCTCGGCCAACTGCTCGTTGTCCCGCTGCCGATCAGCCTCCGCCGCCTGCTGCTCCGCCCGTACGACACCGGCGGTCCGGGCACTGAGCAGCCGGGCCAGCAACAGCCCGAGCAGCGCCAGGACCGCCGCGAGCAGCCCCGCCGCAGTGGCCGGATAGGTCGTCTCCAGCGCGTCGGCGTCGATACCGCCGCGAGAGCACCGGGACGATGAGCGAGCGGTCGCGAAATACAGCGACCGGGCCGGGGTCAGACGATCCACGGCGAGCAGTGAACCACCTGGCCGAGCCCGGGTGCGGCCGGACACTCGGACACCACTCGGTCCGGCGCCGGATTTGTCCACAGAGCGCTCGAGGAATCTTTCGTCGTCCACAGGAATTCTCGTCACCCGAACGATTCCGCGGGAACCGCCCATGCTCCAGGCGGAGGTGCGAGATGGCGGAGGACAGGAAGGCCCGGGTCGGACACCGGGGCGAGGATCTGGCGGTGGCCGAGCTGGAGGGGCAGGGCATGCGGGTGCTGGAGCGCAACTGGCGCTGCCGGCTGGGAGAGATCGACATCATCGCGATCGAGGGCGAAGGTGCGGGCACGCGGCGGACGATCGTGTTCTGCGAGGTGAAGTGCCGATCCGGTCTCAGGTACGGCGACCCGCTGGAGGCGATCACCCACACGAAGCTGCGCCGGCTGCGGCAGCTGTCGGCCGAGTGGCTGGCCGCGCACGGCCCGGCGGCAGCCGGCATCCGGCTGGACGCGGTCGGGGTGCTGCTCCAAGCCGGCGCCGAGCCGGTCGTGAACCACGTCCGAGGGATCGGCTGATGCCGCTGGCATGCGCCCGCTCGGTGGCACTGGCCGGCCTGGATGGGCGGATCGTCGAGGTCGAGGCCGACATCGGGGCCGGGCTGCCGCGGACCGTGCTGGTCGGTCTGCCCGACGCCGCCCTGCACGAGGCCAAGGACCGGTGCAAGGCCGCGGTCGCCAACGCCGGCCGGCAGTGGCCGCAATCCCTACTGACGATCAACCTTTCGCCCGCCACCCTGCCCAAAGCCGGCAGCCACTATGACCTGGCGATCGTCGCTGCCGTGCTGGCCGCGGACGGGGTGATCCCGCGGTCGGAGTTGGCCGGCACCGTGCTGCTCGGCGAGCTCGGCCTGGACGCCCGGATCCGTCCGGTGCGCGGCATCCTGCCGGCCACGCTGGCCGCGGCCCAGGCCGGGTATCGGCGGGTGATCGTCCCACTGCGCCAGGCCGAGGAAGCCGGGCTGGTGCGAGACATCGAGGTGATCGGCATCGCCTCGCTCGGCCAACTGGTGGCGCTGTCTCGCGGTGAGCCCGTGCCCCGGGTCGAGCCGGTCGAGCTCCTCGACGAGCCGACCCCACCGCTCGGCCGGCCCCAGGATCTGGCCGACGTCGCCGGTCAGCTGGAGGCTCGGTGGGCGCTCGAGGTCGCCGCGGCCGGCCGACATCACCTCTTTCTGCACGGGCCGCCCGGGGTGGGCAAGACGATGCTCGCCGAGCGGTTGCCGGGCCTGTTGCCCGAGCTCAGCGTGACCGAATCGCTGGAGGTGTCGGCGATCCATTCGCTGGCCGGGTTCGATCTCAGCGACGGGTTGGTCCGGCGACCGCCGTACGCCGATCCGCACCACTCGGCATCGATCGCGAGTCTGGTCGGCGGCGGCGCCCGGATGGCACGCCCCGGCGCGATCTCCTGTGCCCATCGCGGCGTTCTGTTCCTGGACGAGGCGCCGGAGTTCCCGCCGCGGGTGCTGGACGCGCTCCGGGCTCCGCTGGAGTCGGGCGTGATCATGATCGGCCGGAGCGAGGTGCAGGCCCGCTATCCGGCACGATTCCAGCTGGTGCTGGCCGCGAATCCCTGCCCCTGTGGCAATGCGGCGACTCCGGGAGCGGCGTGCACCTGTCCGCCGATGTCGATCCGCCGGTACTCCGACCGCATCTCCGGCCCGATCCGCGACCGGATCGACATCCAGCAGGTGCTCCGTCCGATGAAGAAGACCTATCTGAAGGCCGCGTTGGCCCAGACCGAATCGACCTCGGTGGTGGCCGAGCGGGTGGCCGAGGCGAGAACGCGGCAGGCGCACCGGCTCGCGGACTCGCCGTGGCCGACCAACGGGGACGTGCCGGGCCCGTATCTGCGGACTCGGCTGCCGCTGCCGGACGGGATCGAGATCGTCGAGGACGCGGTCGGCCGCGGCAATCTCAGCCCGCGCGGCGTCGACAAGGTGTTACGGATCGCCTGGACGATCGCCGATCTCAGCGGTCGCGGCCGGCCCGATGCCGACGACGTCGCGGTCGCGCTGGCGATGCGGCGGGGCGAACCGCCCGGTGTCGCCGAGCGGACGGCGTCATGATCACGCCGTCGCGGCCGGCGGCAGCCCGCAAGGCAGTGCCGGGACTGGACGAGCGCACGGCCCGGATGGCCCTGTCCGGGGTGGTGGAGAGCGGCGAGGCCGAGGTGAGCCGGTTGGTCGACGACCTCGGCGCGATCGAGGTGTGGCGGCGGGCCCGGGAGGGTCTGCTCGGCGCACCGCTGGCCGGCCGGGCGCAGCGGCTCGACCTGCGCGGCCTGCTCGGCGATGCCGGCCAACTGGGGATCCGGTTCGTGATGCCCGGCGACGACGAGTGGCCTGAGCCGCTGGCGGACCTGCGCCGGGCCGATTCGGTGCAACGCCGGGGCGGGCAGCCGTTCGGGCTGTGGCTGCGCGGTCCGGCCCGGCTGGACGAGATCTGCCATCGCTCGGTCGCGGTGGTCGGCTCCCGCGCCTCGACCGGGTACGGGACGGCGGCGGCGACCGACCTGGCGGCCGACCTCGCCGACCGCGGCGTGACCGTGCTGTCCGGCGGTGCCTACGGGATCGACGCGGCCGCCCATCGGGGTGCCCTCGCGGCCGGCGGACGGACCGTCGCGGTGCTCGCCGGCGGCGCCGATGTGCCTTATCCGAAAGGGAACGAGGCGCTGCTGAACCGATTGGCGGCCGACCACTTGATCATGTCGGAGCTACCGCCGGGTGCCGCTCCGACCCGGATGCGGTTCCTGGCCCGGAACCGGCTGATCGCCGCGCTCTCGATCGGCGTGGTCGTCGTGGAGGCGGCGCTCCGTTCGGGTGCCCGGAACACGGCGAACTGGGCGGTCGGTCTCGGTCGGGTGCTGATGGCGGTGCCGGGTCCGGTGCACTCGGCGTTGTCGGTCGGCCCACATCTGCTGATCCGGGAGGGCCAGGCGACTCTGGTCGCCGGTGCGGCGGACGTGCTGGAGCTGATCTCGCCGGTCGGCGAGCAGTTGGTCCCGATCCAGCGCGGCGAGGAGCGGGTCACCGACGGGTTCACGCCGATCCGGCTGGCGGTGTTCGAGGCGTTGCCGGCCCGGCGCTGGCGTACCGGCGGCGAGATCGCGTTGACCGCCGGCGTGCCGCTGCGCCGCGCACTGGCCGAGCTGACCGCGCTGGAGTCGGCCGGTTTGGTGGACGGGTCCAGCGACGGCTGGCGACTCCGGCGTCGTCTCGACGCCGGCGCTACCGGGGCGGCTCAGTCCAGGTGACCGGCAGCTCGTGGACGCCATAGATGTTCATGTCGGTCCGGAGTCGTACGTCGGCAACGGGGATGGCGAGCTCGAGGGTCGGGAAGCGACGCAGCAGGCCCTCGAAGCCGGCCCGCATCTCGATCCGGGCCAACTGCTGGCCGAGGCACTGGTGCACACCGTGGCCGAAGGACAGATGGCCGCGGGCGTTGCGGTGGACGTCCAGGGTGTCGGGGTTCTCGTACCGCCGGGGGTCGTGGTTGGCGGCCAGCAGCGAGACGACGACGGTCGATCCCTGGCGGATGGTCTCGCCGCCGAGCTCGAGGTCCTCGGCGGCATAGCGGAAGAAGATGTCGGCGATGGACAGGTAGCGCAGGAGTTCCTCGACGGCACCCGGCATCAGGTCCGGGGCGGCCCGCAGGGCGGCCGCCTGCTGCGGGTTCTCGAGCAGCGCGAGGGCGCCCAGGGACAGCATGTTGGCGGTCGTCTCGTGGCCGGCGAGCAGCAGCAGGAAGGCGGCGCCGGTCAGCTCCTCGATCGTCAGGTCCTCCTGCCGCGCCAGGTCGGACAGGATGTCTTCCCGGGGCTCGGCGCGCTTGCCCGTGACCAGTTCGGCCAGATAGCTGGTCAGCCCCAGGTAGGCGCCCATCTTCTCTTCCAACGTCTGGTCCTTGACCAGGAACTGGGCGGAGTTGGCCTGGAAGTCGGCCCGGTCCTCGTACGGGACACCGAGCAACTCGCAGATCACCAGCGAGGGCACGGGCAGCGCGAACTCCTGGACCAGGTCGACCGGCGGAGTGAGGCTCGCCAGGTGGTCCAGCTGCCGCTCGGAGATCTCGATGATCTGCTCCTCGAGCTGCTTCATCCGCCGGACGGTGAAGGCGCCGGTGAGCCGGCGCCGCAGCCGGCTGTGGTCCGGCGGGTCCATCGCGATGAACAGCCCCGGCACCTGCGGCGACGGCTCGGTCTGCGCGGGCATGCCGGTCGTGTCGTACGGCACGTGGATCACGCCGAGGTCCTGGCGGGAGCTGAACCGGGTGTCGGCCATCAGCTGGCGGACCTCTTCGTAGCCGGTGACGAACCAGCCCTGGTGACCGTCGGGGAAGATCAGCGGGCAGACCGGCCGGGTCTCCCGCAGCCGGGTGGTCTCGGTGGGCGGGTTGAACGGTCCGGCATCGCGCTCCGTCGAGAGGCCGTTCGGGATGGCAACCGGTTGGCTCACAGGAAGTCCTTTCGTGGCGGTTGATACGGCCACGATGCTCGGCGGACCTGACATGGACCTGACACGGACCTGTCACCAGCTCCGGCCGCCGGACTCAGGCGGGGGAGAGGGCCCGCAACCGCGGGGCCAGATCCCGCTCGAACAGGTCCAGGAAACGCTCCTGGTCGGCCCCAGGCCCATGGAAGACGAGGTGGTTGAAGCCCCAGCCGACGTACTGGGCGATCTGCTCGACGGTCTCATCGGGGTCGGAGCCGACGATCCAGCGCTGGGCGATCGTCTCGATCGGCAGGGCGTCGGCGGCCCGCTCCATCTCGACCGGATCGGTGATGTCGTGCTTCTGCTCCTTGCTCAGCGAGAGCGGCGACCAGAACCGGGTGTTCTGCAGCGCGGCGTCCGGATCGGTGTCGTAGGACAGCTTGATCTCGATCATCCGGTCCAGCCCGTCGGCGTCCTTGCCGGCCGCCTGCGCTCCCTCGGCGACGGCGGGCAACAGCTGATCGACGTACAGCTCCGGGCCCTTGCCGGAGGTGCAGATGAAGCCGTCGCCGGCCCGGCCGGCGTACTTCGCGACGACCGGGCCGCCGGCGGCGATGTAGACCGGGACCCCACCCTCGGGCCGGTCGTAGATGCTCGCACCGTGGGTCGAGTAGTACTCGCCCTCGAAGGTGACCCGCTCCTCGCTCCACAGCGCCCGCATCAGCCGGATCGACTCTCGGAGCCGGGCGAACCGCTCCTTGAACGGCGGCCAGTCCTGGGCGCCGGCACCGCGGAAACCGGTGGCGATCTCGTTCAGCGCCTCGCCGCTGCCGACGCCGAGCATGATCCGCCCCGGATACAGACAACCCAGGGTGGCGAACGCCTGCGCGATCACCGCCGGGTTGTACCGGAACGTCGGCGTCATCACCGAGGTGCCGATCTGCACCTTCGAGGTCCGCTCACCCACCGCGGCCATCCAGGCCAGCGAGAACGGGGCGTGCCCACCGGTGTGCCGCCAGGGCTGGAAATGATCACTGACACTGACGCTCTCCATCCCGTGCCGCTCAGCCGAGACCGAGAACTCCACCAGTTCTCGCGGCGAGAACTGTTCGGCGGAGGCCTTGTAGCCGAGCTTCAGGGGCAGAGTCATCGGGATCTCCTTCGTCACACGCATCGTCACGGCCGGATCCGAGCGTAGCGCCCGTCCTCCTGGCTCGAACCTCGATCGAGCCGGCGGCATTCCCACCCCGCCGGGTCACCGGCGATACGTGATCCGGCGGTAGTAGCCGTCGGGGTCGACGATGCGGAAGTCGCGCAGCCCCCAGGGCTGGGTGGTGATCGGCGAGTCGATCGGCCGGCGGTAGCTCGGATCGCCCGCGAGGGGGTGCGGCGAGATCCCGATCCTGACCTGATCCCGCCGCACCGTGGTGTAGCCGTCCGCCTCGCCGCCGGGCTGCTCGGCGAAACGCAGCACGCGCCGATAGAAGTCAGTGCTGCGCCGCGGGTCGGTGGTGAAGAACTCGATGCGCAGCGTGAGTCCCATCAGGCCAGGTTGATCAGGCCGGGGGTCTGGGCCTTGGCGGCGGCGTAGCGCTGCTGGGCATCGGCCCAGTTGACGACGTTCCACCAGGCTTTGACGTAGTCGGCCTTGACGTTCTTGTACTGCAGGTAGAAGGCGTGTTCCCACATGTCGAGCAGCACGATCGGGATCTGGGCCAGGGGCAGGTTGCCCTGCTGATCGAACAACTGGACGATGCTCAGCCGCTGACCCAGGGCGTCAAAGGCCAGGATCGACCAGCCGGAACCCTGGATCGCATTCGCGTTGGCCTCGAACTGGGCGCGGAAGGCGTCGAAGGAGCCGAAGCTCTCGTCGATGGCGGCGCCGAGGTCGCCGTCGGGCTTGTCGCCGCCGTCGGGGGAGAGGTTGGGCCAGAAGACGGAGTGGTTGATGTGGCCGCCGAGGTGGAAGGCGAGGTCTTTTTCGAGGCGGTTGATGTTGCCGAAGGAGCTACTGCCGCGGGCTTCGTCGAGTTGCTCCAGCGCGGTGTTGACGCCCTTGACGTAGGTGGCGTGGTGCTTGTCGTGGTGGAGTTCCATGATCGCGCCGGAGATGTGTGGTTCCAGGGCGGCGAAATCGTAGGGAAGATCAGGAAGCTCGTATGCGGACACAGCAATTCCTTTCGAGGTCGTCGATGTACGTGTTTCAAGCTTGCAACCTGAAGTTCGGTTGAAGTCAACGGCGTACCCGGGCCGCCGCAGGCTCAAACCCCGTCCGGTCGGGTGGGTTACTGTGACCGAAGGCACTCGGGTAGAGGAGTCAGAGATGAACGATGCGGTGATCGTCGATGTGATCCGGTCCGGCTCCGGCCGGGGCAAGCCCGGCGGCGCCCTGTCCGGTACCCATCCGGTGGACCTGTTGGGCGGTGTGCTGGCGACGCTGGTCGAACGTAACGGCTTGGACCCGGCGCAGGTCGATGACGTGATCGCCGGTTGCGTCTCCCAGGCCGGTGAGCAGACGTTCAACCTCGCTCGCAACGCCGCGCTCGCGGCCGGGTTCCCGATCACCGTGCCCGGTGTGACCATCGACCGGCAGTGCGGATCGAGCCAGCAGGCCGCCCATTTCGCGGCCCAGGGCGTCATCGCCGGCGCGTACGACATCGTGATCGCCGGCGGCGTGGAGTCGATGAGCCGGGTGCCGATGGGCACGCCGACCGGCGGCCGGGATCCGTTCGGGCCGCAGGTCGCCGACCGGTTCGCGCCCGGCCTGGTGCCGCAGGGCATCTCCGCCGAGTTGATCGCCGCGCGCTGGGGCTTCGACCGGGAGACGGTGGATGCCTATGCCGCCGAGTCCCATCGACGGGCTGCAGCCGCCGCCACGGCCGGCCGGTTCGATCACGAGCTGGTGCCGGTCACGATCACCGGTCCGGACGGCAGCGAGTTGAACCACGCCGCGGACGAGACGATCCGGCCGACCACCACGGTCGAAGGACTGGCCGGCCTCAAGCCCTCCTTCTACGACGAGGCCTGGAACCAGCGCTTCGAAGGCCTGCCCTGGGTGATCACTCCCGGCAACTCCTCGCCGTTGACCGACGGTGCCTCGGCGGCGTTGATCATGTCGGAGCGACGCGCGACCGAGCTCGGGCTGCGGCCGCGGGCCCGGTTCGTCGCCTTCGCCGTGGTCGGTGACGATCCGATCATGATGCTGACCGGGCCGATCCCGGCGACCAGGAAGATCATCGAGAAGTCCGGGCTGACCCTGGACCGGATCGATGCCTACGAGGTGAACGAGGCGTTCGCCCCGGTGCCGCTGGCCTGGGCCCGCGACCTGGACGCCGACCCGGAGCGGCTCAACCCGTGCGGCGGCGCGATCGCGCTCGGCCATCCGCTCGGCGCCTCCGGCACCAAGCTGCTGGCGACCCTGGTCAACCACCTGGAGGCGACCGGCGGCCGCTACGGTCTGCAGACCATGTGCGAGGGCGGTGGGATGGCAAACGCCATGATCATCGAACGGCTCTGACGGCCGAGCGTCACTGCCGGACGAGTTCGTCCACCAGCAGCCGGGTCCGGTGCGCCCGGGCCTCGGCCCGGAGTCGGCCATCGCGGGCCAGGGTGGCGAGGCCGTGCAGGGCGCTCCAGACCACCTCGGCGTAGGTCTCCCGGTCCGCGGCCCCGGCGGCTGAGGCGGTCGACTCCATGATCTCGGCGAACCCCGATCGCAGCACGTCGGGAGTCTCGTCGGCACCGAAGACCAGGCGGGTCGGCCCGGAGAACATCGCCTGATAGACGGCCGGATTGGCCTCGGCGAAGTCGAGGTAGGCATCGATCATCCGGGTGACCCGGGCCCGCGCGGTCCGGGCCCGACCGCGGCTGGTCCGGATCGCCGCCGCCAACTCGCCGAACCCCTCCAGGGCGACGGCGTCGGCGATCTCGGACTTGCCGTTCGGGAAATGGGTGTAGAGCACCGGCTGGCTGTATTCGATCGCTTCGGACAATCGCCGGGTGGTGACCGCCTCCCAGCCCTCCCGCTCGGCCAGTTGCCGGGCGGCGGTGATGATCGACTGAGCCCGCTGTAGCCGGTCCCTGAGCCGGCGATCACCTGTTGCCATGCTCCGAATCTAGCACTGCTAGGGCCGTGTGTCCGACTGAGATAGCATTGCTCGTAAAGCTAGCAGCGCTAGATTCTGGAATGGAGACGACGGATGCAACTCGTCGGACTGGTCCTGGTTTGGATCGTCGCCATCGGCATCATCGTGATCGGGGTGCTCTATCTGCTGCGCCAGGAGGCCAACGCCGCCGGGTTCGGGCTGCCCGTGTTTGCGGCGCCCGAGGCCCGGGCCTGGTGGCAGGTGAAGGGGATCCGCGACATCGCGACGGGGGTGGCGCCGATCGTCCTGATCTTCGTCCAACCGGCCGCTCTGCCCTGGTTGATCCTGGCCGAGGCGCTGATCCCGATCGGCGACCTGGCGATCATCCTGGGGAACCGGGGCAGCCGGGCCCGAGCGTTCGGGGTGCACGGGGCGACGGCGGTCGTGATGATCGTCGCCGCCGTACTGCTGCTGCTCTGAGGGTGGCGCGGCCGGGCCCATCCGGATCGCATGTCATGATCGCTCGAAGGAACTGTCTTCGGATGAGGATCGACGATGAACATTGCAGATCAAGTCGCGCTGATCACCGGTGGAGCGTCCGGGCTCGGCCTCGCCACGGCTCGGGCGCTGGGCGAGCTCGGTGCCCGGGTGGTGATCTTCGACCTGCCGTCCTCGGCCGGCCAAGCGGTCGCGGCCGAGCTCGGCCGGGGTGCGCGGTTCGCGGCCGGCGACGTCACCGACCCCGATTCGGTGTCCGCCGCACTCGACCTGGCCGGCTCGCTCGGCACCCTTCGGGTGGCGGTCAACTGCGCCGGGATCGTCAACGCGGCCAGGACCGTGGGCAAGCGCGGACCCTTCCCGCTGGAGGAGTTCCAACGGGCGATCAACGTCAACCTGGTCGGCACATTCAACGTGATCCGGCTGGCCGCCGAGCGGATCGCTGCGGCCGAGCCGCTGGGCGAGGAACGCGGCGTGATCATCAGCACCGCCTCGGTGGCGGCCTTCGACGGCCAGGTCGGCCAGGCGGCCTATTCGGCGTCGAAGGGCGGCGTGGCCGGAATGACGCTGCCGATCGCCCGGGATCTCGCCCCGTTGCTGATCCGGGTGATGACGATCGCGCCCGGGATCTTCGACACACCGATGATGGCCAGCATGACCGATGAGGTACGAGCCTCGTTGGCGGCGCAGATCCCACACCCGTCCCGGCTCGGCGATCCGGTCGAGTACGGCGCGCTGGCCGCCCACATCGTCGCCAACCCGATGCTGAACGGTGAGGTGATCCGGCTCGACGGCGCGATCAGGATGGCGCCGCGTTAAGTCACCCGACAAGGGGAGCCGGTCCGGCGCCGAATCACCCGGCCGCCGGAACCGTCCGGGCAGGGGATCGGGGAGACTCGGGTTCATGATCATGACGTCGACCCGGTCCGCGGCCGCCGCCACTCGGGTCCGCCGGCTGGTCCTGGTCGCCGGCCTGGCGAGTGCGGGCCACTGGCTGCTCTATGTCGCGGAGAAGATCTTTCTGGCCGCGACCGGGACGATCGGCATGATCGGTTCACCGGCCCCGGCCGAGGCCTACGCCGCGATACCGGATCCGACCGCCGCCCAGCTGGGCAACGCCGCGTTCGGCCTGCTGCCGGTGCTGGCCTCGCTGGTCGCGATCCTGCCGATCGGCCGACGGATTCCGCGGCCGCTGTTGCTGATCGCCCTCGGTCTGGTGCTGGCGGCGTCGCTCGCCCTGGTCGCGATGCTGCTGGGCCATGCCAACTGGGCGCACCTCGCGCTGTCGGCCGCCGGTCTGGTCGCGATCGTCTCGCTCACCGCGGCATCGTTCCTCCGGCTGCCGGGCACCGCGCACGGGCCGGTCCAGGAGAGTTAGTGGCCGCTGAAGCGCGGCGGCCGCTTCTCCGCGAACGCGGTCAGGCCTTCGGCGAAGTCGGCAGTGCGCAGCAACTGCAGTTGCTGCTCGCGCTCGAGGGCGAGGGTCTGCGCCAGCCCGGACAGTGCAACGGCGTTGACCGCCTGTTTCGTCGCCGCGTACGCCTGGGTCGGGCCACTCGCCAGCCGCTGGGCCAGCCGATCGGCCTCCGCGGCGAACTCCGCCGGCTCGGACACCTGGTGCACCATCCCCAACCGGTGCGCCTCCTCCGCCGGGATCGCGTCGCCGAGCAGCAGCACCCGGAGCGCCGCGGCCCGGCCGAGGGCCGCGGTCCAGAACGCGGTGCCGCCGCCGTCCGGCATCAGCCCGATCGCCTCGAAGCCGGGCTTGACGTAGGCCGTCGAGCTGGCCGTGATCAGGTCGCAGGACAGCGCCAGCGACGCCCCGGCCCCGACCGCCGGCCCGTTGAGCAGCGCCAGCACCGGCTTCGGCGCGGAGCAGATCGTGGTGGCCATCCGGTTCAGCACGTCGATCAGGTCGCCCGTCGCGGCCTGCAGCCCACCGCTCAGGTCGGCCCCGGCGCAGAACGCCCGGCCGGCGCCGGTGATCGTGATCACCCGGACCGCCGGATCCTCGGCCGCGGCGTCGAGCGTGGCGGCCAGCAGGGTGGTCGACTCCGACGTCAGTGCGTTCAGCCGGTCCGGCCGATTCAGCGTGATCTTGGCAATCCCGTCGCCGATGGCCACCAGGACCGGTGCCTCGTCACTCTGCGCTGCTGTCATCACGTCCCCACTCTGTCCCCGCCGACCCGGTCACGTCCATCGCCGATCCGCAGCGTGTCAGCGACGGATCTGATGGTTCACCGTACCCAATCGGCCCGAGGAGCGGGCGCTGCGGCGGTCGGGCTCAGCGCCCGGACAGCGCCGGTACGGGCTCCGGCGGGGGCGGGCCGACGTAGCGGGACGAGGGCCGGATGATCTTGGAATCCTCGGCCTGCTCCAGCACATGTGCGGTCCAGCCGATCAACCGGGCGACGGCGAACGTGGGCGTGAACAGCTCGGCCGGGATGCCGCAGTGCTCCATCACCACGGCGGCGAAGAACTCGATGTTGGTGTGCAGCTCCCGGCCGGGCTTGAGCTCGGTCAGCAGCGCCAGCACCTGCCGCTCCATCTCCACCGCCAGCTCCACCCGAGGCCCACCGAAGGACAGCGCGATCTCTTTCAGCATGGCGGATCGCGGGTCCTCGGTGCGATAGACCGGATGCCCGAAGCCCATGATCCGGCCGCCGGAGTTGATCTTGTCCCGGACCCAGGGATCGATCCGGTCGATGCTGCCGATCTCGTCCAGCGCAGCCAGCGCCCGGCCCGGCGCGCCGCCGTGCAACGGCCCGGACAGGGCGCCGAGCGCACCGGTGACGCAGGCCGCGAGGTCGGCGCCGGCCGAGGCGATCACCCGGGCGGTGAAGGTGGAAGCGTTGAAGCCGTGATCGATCGCCGCGATCAGGTACGCACTCACGGCGCTGATCTGGTCCGGCGTCGGCTCGGTCCCGGAGAGCTGGTAGAGGTAGTTGGCGGTGAAGCCGAGATCGTCCCGCGGCGGCACCGGCGTCTCGCCCCGGCTCAGCCGATGGGCGGCCGCGAGCAGGCCGGGCGCGACCGCGCCGACCCGGATCGCCGCGTCCAGCCGCTGCTCCGGGTTCTGGTCGTAGACCGGCTCGAACCCGGCGGCGGCACCGTACCCGCTGAGCAGGGTGCGCAACGTGGCCATCGGCGCGCTCTCTGCCGTCGGGCCGGCGGCCGCGACCAGCGGGATCAGCGCCGCCACCGAGTCGGGCACCGTGCGGCCGGCGGCGATCCGAGTGCTGAACTCGGCCAGCTCGCCGGCCGTGGGTAGCCGGCCGAGCAGCAGCAGGTGCCAGACCTCCTCCAGGCTGACCGACCGGGCCAGGTCGACGGCCGAGTACTGCCGATAGTGGTAGAAGCCCTCGCGGCCGCGGACATCTCCGAGGGCGGTCTCGGTGACGACGACATTGGCCAGTCCGGGCGGCACCTCGATCGGTGTGTCATCCATCCGGTCGATGATCATGCGCGGCATAGCGGTCCCCTTCTGTCGGCTACCTTGTTACTGTCAACTTGATCGTGCGGACAGTCAATGTTGATTGAATCAACCTGAAGGGAACAGCTGGTGACGGAACTACCGCGGCTGAGCAGTGCCGAAGCGGCGGCCCGGCTCGGGGTGCGGGTGGAAACCCTCTACGCCTACGTGTCCCGCGGGCAGATCACCCGGTTCCGGGACGGTGCCGGCTCGACGTTCGACCCGCTGGAGGTGGAGCGGCTCGCCGCCGGCCGGCGGCGGCGGGGTCAGCCGAGCTCGCGTCAGGCCAGTCCCGCCGGCACGCCGTTGATGATCTTGGACACGGACATCGCGCTGATCGAGGACGGCCGGCTCTACCTGCGCGGTCGGGACATCGCCGGCCTGGTCGATCGCCCTTACGAGGACGTCGCCGGCTGGCTCTGGCAGGGCGACTGGGCCGGCGCCGCCCTGTTCGTGCCGGAGCCACGGCCGGTCGACGCGGCGCGATCCGTGGTCCGGGCGATGCCGGACGGCACCGGCCTGATCGATCTGATCATGGTCGCCACCCGGGCCCTGGCGGTCGCCGATCCGCTCCGGCAGGATCTGTCGGCCGGGCGGGTGATCCGCGCCGCCGGCGCGCTGCTCGGCGGGCTGATCGACAGCCTGCCCGATCACCGGGCCCGGGTGAGCGGATCGGACCGCCCCGGCCCGGTGACCGAACGCCGAGCGGATCCCTCGGTGGCCGGCCGGCTGTGGCGCAAGCTGACCGCCGCCAAGGCCACCCGGGCCCGGGTCGGCGCGCTCAACGCCGCCCTGGTGCTGTTGATCGATCACGACCTGGCCGCCTCGACCCTGGCCGCGCGGACCGCCGCCTCGGCCCGCGCCGACCCGTACGGCGTCGTGTCGGCCGGGCTGGCCACCCTGGACTCGGCGCTGCACGGGACGGCGAGCGTAGACGCGTACCGGCTGCTCTCGGCGGTCCGCTCCGGCACGCCGATCGACCGCGCCCTGGCCGAGACGCTGCGCGGCCGGACCGGCGTCCCCGGCTTCGGGCACCTGCTCTACCCGGGACCGGATCCGCGCGCCACCGTGCTGCTCGGCCGGCTGGCGGAGTTGCCCGGCACGGCTCGGACGCTGGACCGGGCCGAAGCGCTGGCCGACGAGGTGACCAGCCGGACCGGCCAGCACCCGAACGTCGACTTCGCCCTGGCCTGCCTGGCCCTGACCCTGGAGATGGACGCCGAGGCCGGCGAGGTGATCTTCGCCTGCTCCCGGATCGGCGGCTGGATCGCCCACGCCCTGGACGAATACACCCGCCCCCCACTCCGCCTCCGCCCCACCGGCCGCTACGTGGGCCCCTGAAACACCGACTTGTCCGAAAATAGGTGCCACTGTGCCAGCTGATTCAGGAGCTGCGATCGCCGCCCTATTTTCAAGCCAGGAACGGGTCCCAGCCAGGTGGGACTGCGGCTTGTCAGAACTCAGTTGGCCTCCGGCAGAACTCACTTCTGACAACTCGGGAAGGGGAGGGGCGAAGTGGGAGGTGATCACACTCGGAGAGGGGTTGCTTCAGGGGTGGCGGACGGTGTTGATCGCAGCCAGGAGTTTGGCGACGGAAGCCGCGGGGTCGGGGCCCTTGGTCAGGGCGGAGCCGAGTCCGACGGCGACGGCTCCGGCGGCGATCCAGTCGGCGGCGGTCTCCGGGGTGACGCCGCCGGTGGGTACGCAGTCGAGTTGGGGGAGTGCGGCCAGCACGTCCTTGAGCGAGCCGGGGGACCAGCGGCTGGCCGGGAACACCTTGATCAGATCGGCGCCGAGGGTCTTCGCCTGCAGCATTTCGGTCGGGGTGGCGCAACCGATCGCGGTGGTTACGCCGTAGCGCAGCCCGACCTCGATCACCTCCGGTGCCAGCGTCGGGGTGACCAGCAACCGCGCGCCGGCCAGCACCGCGGCCCGGGCGGTGGCGCCGTCCAGCACCGTGCCGGCGCCCATGATCCGGCCGTCGCCGGCCTCACCGGCCAGCGTCTCGATCGCCCGCAGCCCGCCCGGTGTGGTCAGCGCGACCTCGACCACGCCGACTCCGGCGTCCCAGATCTGCCGGGCCTTGACGATCGCGTCGTCGGCGTCGGTGGTCCGGACGATGCCGATCACGGCACTGTCGATCACCGCTTGACGTACGGAGGCCGAGCCGGAGGTCATGATCACGTCCTATCGGTCGATGTCGGCGCCCTCGGCGAGGATCCGATCCCTGGTCGCGGCGTCGGGCAGCCCGATCGCATCGCCGTGGGTGGCGACCACCAACGATGCCACAGCGGCACCCTCGGCCAACCGGCGGTCCGTCGGCAGTCCACGCAGCCAGGCGGACAGCCAACCGGTGTTGAAGGCGTCGCCGGCGCCGACCGGGTCGACCAGCGGCACCCGGCGGACGCCGACCGCGCTGCTGGACTCCGGCCCGTGCTCGACCGCGCCGTTGCCGCCGTCCTTGATCACCACGGTCTGCGCACCGCGCTCGAAGAACCACTTCTCACATCGGTCGCCGCCGGTGATCATGGTCGCCTCATCGGCGCCGACGAAGATCAGATCGGCCAGCCGGGCCAGGTCGTCGACGATCTCGGTCCAGCGTTCCGGTCCGGCCAGCCGCAGCCGCAGGTTGGGATCGAAGCTGACCGTGACGCCGGCTTCCCGAGCCATTTCCATCGCGGCCCGGCAGGCCTCGAACGACGACTCGGACAACGCGGCGGTGATTCCGGTCAGATGCAGCAGCCGAGCGGACGTGATCATCTCGAGCGGAAGATCATCGACGCCGTACCCGGTGGACGCGCTGCCGGACCGCCGGTAGTGCACGGTGATCGGCCGGTCGACGGGGGAGTCCCGGATCAGCAGCCCGGTGGGCAGCTCCGGATCGGTGATCAAGGCGGAGACGTCGATCCCCTCCGCCCTCAGTTCGCGCCGGATCCGGGCCCCGAAGACGTCGTCGCCGACCCGACCCGCATAGCTGACCGAGTGGCCGAGCCGGGCCATCCCGATCGCCAGGTTGCTCTCCGCACCGGCGATCGACCAGCCGAACCCGGTGGCCGCGTCCAGCGGCAGATCCCGTTCGGCCAGCAGCAGCGCCATCGGCTCACCGAAGGTGACCACGTCGCTCATCGTGCCCTCACTCATTCACCTCGTCGAGGAAGTCTTCCAACAGCGGCCCGGCCACGGAGGACCCGGACTTCCCGTCGGCCACGAAGACGGCGACGGCGATGTCACCCTGGGCGGCGATCATCCAGGCGCGCGTCTTCAGTGGTGCCTTGGTGCCGTATTCGGCGGTGCCGGTCTTGGCGATCACGTCCGGCCCGGCCACGTCCTGCAGGAACTGCCCGGGGCCGGCGGTCACCACCCCGCGCATCAGCTGCCGCAGCTGGCCCGCCTCGGCCTTGGTCAACGGCTTGCCCTTCTGCTCCGGCACCTGGTCCTTGATCAGGTACGGCAGCCGGGTGCCACCCGCCGAGACCGACGCGGCGACCGCGGCCATGCTCATCGGTGATGCGAGCACCTGGGCCTGGCCGATCAGGGTGGCCGCGCGCTCGGTCTCCGACTTCGGCTTGCCCAGCGTGCCGTAGAACGACGGGAAGCCGGAGTCGTGATCGACCCCGAAGCCGAGCGAGGCGGCGGCCGCGGCCAGGTCCGCGTCCTCGATCTTGCTCAGCTGTCCGATGAAGGCCGTGTTGCACGACTGGGCGAACGCCTCGCGCAGTGGGATCCGGCCGTTCGAGGAGCTGGGATAGTCGCTGTAGTTGGCGAACCGGCGGCCGTCGACGGAGATCGTGTCCGGGCAGTCGATCATGCTGTCCGGGGTCAGCCCGGCCCGGAGCAGGGCCAGCGCGGTGATCACCTTGAAGGTCGAGCCCGGCGGATACCGGCCGAAGTTGGCGATCGGTTCACCCTCCGCGGACGGGCCGGTGGCCGCGGCCAGCAGGGCTCCGTCGGAGCGACGGATGACCGCGATCGCGGCGTCGGGCTTGACGTCCTCGAGGATCTTCTCGGCCAGCTCCTGCAACTCGACGTTGAGGGTGATCGTCAGGTCGACGCCACGGGTCGGCTTCGACGCGAAGATCGGCTCGGTGGTCTCGGCCTCGCTCTCCGACGGGCTCGGCTTCGGGCTCGGCGACGAGCCGGGCGACGCGGTGGCCGATCCGTCGCCGGGCGGGGTGGCCTTGATCAGCCGGATCTCGATGCCGGGCACGCCGCGCAGCTGCTCGTCGTAGCGGCGCTGCAGGCCGGACAGCCCGACCTGATCACCGGCGACCACCTTGCCGTCGGACTCCTCGACGATCTCCTTGGTGGCCTCGCCGACACCGCCGAGCAGCGCGCGGGCGAAGGTCCGGGTCGGCGCCAGCGTCCGGTCGGCGCTGATCGCCCGAGCTCCGGTGATCTTGAGCACCGAGGCGTTGCTGGGTCGATCCGGATCCTCCTCGCGGAGCACGATCGCCTCGACGAACGCCTCCGCACCGGCATCCTGGACCAGTTTCACGTAGTCCTCGGGATCGATCTTGACCAGCCGGGCCAGCCGATCGGCCGACGCCGCCGCGTCCTTGCCGGCCTTGACCTTGTCGATGCCGATCCGGACCACCGGCCGCAGGGTCATGATCGTCTCGCCCTGATCACCGATCAGTTCGCCGCGGGTGGGGTAGTTCCGGCTGCCGGTGAGCCGATTGGTGCCGTCCAGGCCGGGCTGCACCAGGTCGGGGGACCAGGTGGTGCGCCACCGACCGTCCTCGGCGACCAACCGGGCAGTCGCGGTGTAGACCCAGCGGTCCTTCACGCCCGGGAAGGCCCAGGTGTACGACAACTTCGCCGTCGCCTCGTCGCCGGTGGCCGCGACGCCAGCGACCGTGACGGTCCGTTTGGCGCCGCGTACCCCGGCCACCAGCGCATCGAACTGCTCATCCACCGCGGCCGCTTCCAGCCGGGAGAACTCGACCTTGGTCAGATCACCCGACTGCAACCCGGTCGCGAGCTCGCCGGCGGCCCGGGCCGGATCATCGCCGGCGGACGGCGGTTCGGTCCCGCCACCACCGGCCGTGCAGGCCGAAAGGGCGAACAGCAGGATGCCGATGATCAACACCCGGGATCGGTTCAGCAGGCTCCTGGACACCGGCTCATCCTTACATCCGTGCCCAGCGGCGCCGACATCCGCGCCCGGCGATGCAGAGATCGACACCCCGATGGGCGAGGCATGGCAAGACCTTGTGGGCGACACTTCCGATTAGTTAACGTGATTAAGAATTGTCGGTCCCTGATCAGGAGCCAGCCATGAACGCCTCTCGCATCGCCGCCGCGGCGTCGGCCGCAACCCTCGTCCTCACCCTTGCCGCGACTCCCGCCCAGGCCGACAACGGCCGCGACAGCACCCTGGTGGCCCAGACCACCGCCAGCCGGGCCCGGGTGCACAGTGATCGCCGGCCGATGGGCGCCGGCGTCTACGACCGTGCCGCCGACAAGACCTACATCTCCTGGATGGGCAAGGATTCCGACGCTTTCGTCCAGGAGTACGACCACCGGACCGGGCGCTGGAGCACACCGGAGAAGGTCGGCTCGTCCTACCCGGACAAGCACAACTATCCGGTCATGGTGCAGGCCGACGACGGCACGCTGCTGGTCTTCCACGGCGCGCACAACTCGCCGCTGAAGCTGGCCACCCGCGCCGCCGACGGGACCTGGTCCGATCGCAGCCTCGGCGAGGTCGCGCCCTACCACGCGTCGTATCCGATGGCGCTGAAGGCCGACAACGGCGACATCTACGTCTTCTTCCGGGACACGCTCAAGGAGGACGACCCGACCCAGTTCACCGACGACCGGCCGCTGCAGTATCTGCGCTCGACCGACGACGGGAAGACCTGGCAGAGCTCGGGCGAGCTGACCGGGCATCCGTACATCCTCGGCTCCGAACGCGACGACAACCTGGACGAGGTGTACGTCGCGGAGATCACCAAGTCGGAGGGCAAGTTCCACCTGCTCTGGACCATGGCGGGTGGTGGATCGCCGGACGTGCACGGGCACGGCACCCAGATCCATGACGTCTTCTACGCCACCTTCGATCCGGCCACCCGGCGCTTCGCCAGCGCGGCCGGCGAGGACCTCGGTGATCAACTCGATCAGGACGAGATGCTGGCCAAGGCGATCGTCTGGCGGAGCAACCGGGAACTGTTGCACGGCACCGGCTTCACCCACTCGGTGCAGACCCTGGCCGACGGCAGCCCGGTGATCATCTTCTATGACAACCAGAGCGGCGGCCAGCGGGCCTGGCTGACCGCCGGCCGCTACACCCGGCGCGGCTGGGAGTTCACCCGGCTGACCCAGGAATACGGCTTGCTCGACTCGGAGAAGATCGGGCCGAACACGCTGCGGGTCTACACCCAACGCGGCGCCGAGCCCGGGATCACCACCTTCACCCTGGACCGCGGCAGGGTCTGGCGACCGGGCCAGTACATCTGGACCGACACCTTCCTGCAGAAGGGCAATGTCATCGAGGGCGGTCGTGATCCGGCCCGGGTGATCGCCGAGACCAACACCGGCACCCAAGATCAAACCGTGCAGACCGGCAACGTGTACGCGATCGGGGAGGTCCGGTGATCATGCCCGGCGGCGGATCCCGGGCAGCTCCAGGTCCTCGGCGAAATGGCAGCGGGAAACCGTGTCCGGGCCGATCCGGTGCTGGCCGGGCACGTCGTCGGAGCAGCGGTCCTGGGCGTGCGGGCAGCGCGGATGGAACACACAGCCGGGGATCTGCTCGGCCGGGTCGGGGATCTCGCCGCTGATCGCCGGCCGATCGTCTCGTCGCCGGTACGGATCCGGCACCGGCAGCGAGGCCAACAGCGCCTCCGTGTACGGATGCCGGGGACGCCGGAACAGCTGCTCGGCCGGCGCCTGCTCGACCAGTTCGCCGACATACATCACCGCTACCCGGTCACACAGGTGCTTGATCACGGCCAGGTCGTGGGAGATGAACAGGTAGGTCAAGCCGAGCCGTTCCTGCAGTTCCTGCAGCAGGTTCAGCACCTGGCTGCGGATCGACACGTCGAGCGCCGTCACCGCCTCGTCGCAGACCACCAGCCGCGGGTTGGTGATCAAGGCCCGCGCGATCCCGACCCGCTGCCGTTCGCCGCCGGAGAACGCGTGCGGATACCGCTCGGCCTGGTCCGGTCGCAGCCCGACCAGCCGCATCGTCTCGATCACCCGGTCCCGCAGCTCACTGCCGCGAGCCAGCTTGCTGTTGATCAGCGGCTCGCCGATGATCTGCGCCACAGTGAGCCTCGGATTGAGCGAGGAGTTCGGATCCTGGAAGATCATCCGGATGTCCCGCCGGTGCCGGCGGAGCTGGTTCATGTCACTCTGCACCAGGTCGACCTGATCACCGTCGGCGGTGTGATAGATGATCGAGCCCGACGTCGGTCGGTGCGCCCGCAGGATGCACCGGCCGAGCGTCGTCTTCCCGCTCCCCGACTCGCCGACCAGGCCGACCGTCTCGCCCTGGCCGATGGTGAGTGAGACGTTGCGCACCGCGCGGACCGTCATCCGGCCCTTGGTGCCGAACCAGCCCCGGGCGATCTGGAAGTCCATCGAGACGTCGCGCAGTTCCAGCAGCGGCTGCCGCTCCCCGTTTCGCTCGGCTCGCGCCGCCGGCGGGGTGCTGGTCGTGGCGGTGTCGGTCTCTGGCGTGCTCATCACTTGATCACCTCGGCGTGCGGGATCGGGTCGAGGTCGCGGTCGATCCCGGCGTCGACCGCTGCGCCGTCCGGGAAGTGCACGCAGCGCACCCCGCGCGGCCGACCACCCGTGGTCCCGGTGATCATCTCCGGCAGCCGATCGGAGCACGCGTCGACCGCATGATCACAGCGGCTGACGAACGGGCAGCCGGCCGGCCGGTTCAGCGGGTGCGGCACGGTGCCCCGGATCGTGCTCAGCCGATGTCCGCCGACCGCCTCGAGATCGGGGATCGACGCCAACAGGGCTCGGGTGTACGGATGCCGCGGCGAGGTGAACAACTCATACACGTCGCACTCCTCGACCACCATCCCGAGATACATCACCGCCACCCGGTCGGCGATCTCGGCGACCACACCGAGGTCGTGGGTGATGAACATCATCGCCATCCCGAGCTCGTCCTGCATCCGGCGCAGCAGGTCGAGGATCTGCCGCTGCGTGGTCACGTCCAGTGCGGTGGTCGGCTCGTCGGCGATCAGCAACTGCGGGTCACAGGCGATCGCCATCGCGATCATGGCCCGTTGCCGCATCCCACCGGACAGTTCGAACGAGTAGGCATCGAACCGCTTCTCCGGGCTGGGCAGCCCGACCCGACGCAGCGCGTCGATCGCCCGGTCCTTCGCCTCGGCCGGGGTCACCTTGTCGTGCAGCAAGATCATCTCGGTCAGCTGCCGGCCGATCGTGTGCACCGGACTGAGCGATGCCATCGGCTCCTGGAAGATCATCGAGATCTCCTTGCCCCGGATCGCCCGCATCGCCGGCCCGCCGGTCGGCAGCGGCGCCAGGTCGACCAGGCCTTCGGGCGGCGGCTCGTCGGATCCGCTGGGCTCCGGGCCGGCGTCGTCGCGATCCGGGCCCCGCCGCCAAGCCCGTCGGATCCCGCTGCCCGGGGCGGGGCCGAGCTTGATCCCGGGCCGGGCGCGGAACCAGATCTCGCCGGCCGTGATCCGGCCCGGCTCGTCGACCAGTTGCATGATCGACCGGCCGGTGATGCTCTTGCCGCAGCCGGACTCGCCGACGATGCAGAGGGTCTCGCCGGGCCGGATGGCCAGGTCGACGCCGTCGACGGCGCGTACGGTTCCCTCGCGGATCGCGAACTGGGTCTTCAGGCCGCGGACCCGGAGCAGCGGATCGTCCGGCCGGGCGGCGGTCCCGGCGGACGGGATGTCGATCAATTCGGACACGGTCTGCTACCCCCCGTACGGGTCGGCGGCGTCCCGCAGCCCGTCGCCGACGAAGTTGAAGGCCATCACGGTGATCACCACGGCCAGCCCGGCGAACAGCATCCAGGGCGCCTCGGCCAGCACCCGGATCGACTGGGCGTCGCTGAGAGTGACCCCCCAACTGACCACCGGTGGCTGCAACCCGAGGCCGAGGAAGGACAGCGCGGTCTCGCCGCCGATCATGCCCGGCACGGACAGCGACAGCGAGGCGATGATGTGGCTGGTGAACGCCGGCAGCATGTGTTTGTTGATCACCCGCAGCGGCCGGGCGCCGTCCAGTTCGGCCGCGAGCACGAAGTCCTCGTGCCGGATCTGCAGCAGCCGGCTTCTGATCACCCGGGCCATCCCGGTCCAGCCCATCAACGACAGGATCAGGGTGATCGCGAAGTAGGTGCTCAGCGAATCCCAGCCGGGCGGTACGGCTGCGGCGAGGCCCAACCACAGCGGCAGCGTGGGGATGGAGATGAAGAACTCGATGATCCGCTGGATCGCGCTGTCCAACCGGCCGCCGAAGTAGCCGGACAGGCCGCCGAGCAGCAGCCCGAGGGCCAGGCTCATCACGACGCCGATGATGCCGACGGACAGCGACACCCGGGAGCCGTAGATCAGCCGGGACAACAGATCACGCCCCTGCTGGTCCGAGCCGAGCAGGAACACCGGCAGGCCCGGCTCGGTGGTGCCGAAGAAGTGGACGTCGGACGGGATCAGCCCGAACAGCCGGTACGGGTCGCCCTTGACGAAGAAGCCGACCGGGATCCGGACGCTCTCGTCGATCTTGTAGTCCCGCTTCAGCGTCTCCACGTTGGGCACGCCGATCACGCCGTTGACATACAGGTGCGGTGCCGTGGGGGAGACCTTCACCCACTGCGGCGGCGAGTACGCCGCCTCCGGGTGGGCCGAGTCCTGGGCCCGCGGCGCGACGAACTCGCAGGTCGCGCCGACCAGGTAGAACAGCGCGAGCACGACCAGGCTGATCATGGCCAGCCTGTGCTTGCGGAACCGCCACCAGATCAGCTGCCGCTGCGACGCGGTCGCCACGGATTGCTGCACGGGCGGCGTTCCCGGCGATTCCGGCGCGCCCGGCTCGGCGTCGGAGGAGGCCACCTCGATGGCACCGGACACGTTGCTCACCGCGGCTGCTCCCTCGTTCGGTCGATGGTCTCGGTGTCGATGGTCTCGGTGTCGATGGTCTCGGGGCTGATCGACTGCCGGCTGCTCATGCCATCCCCGCCCGGACTCGGGGGTCGACCACGGCGAGCAGGATGTCGGAGATCAACGTCCCGATCACGGTCAGCACACAGACGATGAACAACACGCTGCCGGCCAGATACATGTCCTGGCTCTGCAGCGCCCGGAGCAGCAGCGGCCCGGTCGTCTCCAGGCCGAACACGGTCGCCACCAGCACCTCGCCGTCGAAGATCGCCGGGATGGCCCAGCCGATGGTGGCGATGAACGGGTTGAGTGCGACCCGGACCGGATAGCGCAACAGCAGGCTGCGCTCGTCCAGCCCGCGACCGCGGGCGGCCACCACGTACGGCTTGCCCAACTCGTCCAGCAGGTTGGCCCGGAGCACCCGGATGGTGCCGCCGACCCCGCCCATCACGAGCACGAAGGCGGGCAGCCACATGTGACCGAGCAGGTCCAGCACTTTGCCCAGGTTCCAGTTCGCCTCGGCGTAGCCGGAGGAGAACATGCCGCCGACGCTCAACCCGAAGAACTGGAACTGGACGTACATCCCGACCAGGGCGACGAGGAAGCCGGGCACCGCGACGCCGAGGAAGGCCAGCACGGTGATCACGTAGTCGAGCACGCCGTATTTCCGCGCCGCCGAGTAGATCCCGGCGGCCAGCGCGACCACCCAGCCGATCATGAAGGCGGTGATGCCGAGCCCCAGCGTGAGCGGCATCCGTTCGGCCAGCAGGTCCGCCACCGGGCGGGCGTAGCTGAACGACTGGCCGAAGTCGCCGTGCAGCACGATGTTGCTGATCCAGGTCCAGTACTGGACGATCAGCGGCTGGTCCAGCGCGTACCGCTGCCGGAGCGCGATCAGCTGCTCGGGCTGGACCACCTGCCCTTCCTTCTGCAGGTTCACCAGCACCGTGGTCAGGTAGTCGCCGGGTGGCAGCTGGATGACCAGGAAGGAGACCAGCGAGACGGCGAACACGGTCGGGATCATCATCGCCACCCGACGCAGCAGGTATTTCAGCACCGCCGGTCACCCCCGATGATCATGACTGTTTCCAAGATCACGAATGCCAAGATCACGAGTGCTTGTTCGGCTCGGCGAAGAACAGCTGAGCCGGGTCGGTCGCCCCCTCGTAGTGTTGTCGGAAGCTGGCGGTGGCCTCGGCCCGGACGTTGCGCAGGTCGTCGGCGACGATCATCGGCACGTATGGCATCGGCATGGTGCCGATGATCCAGACGTTCTCGTCGTGCTGCTTCAGGATCTCCCGGCCGAGGCGAATCCGCTCGTCGTCGTTGGGGGCCACCTTGAGCTGCTCGTAGGTGTCGACCAGGGCCTTGATCTCGTCCGGCGGCTCGGCGGAGAACTTGTTCTTCGGGTCGTAGCTCCAGCGGCCGAACCGCGGCGCCCAGTAGGTCAGGTCGGAGTTCGGCACGTACCAGAGCGGGTCGATGTCCCACTGGTAGCCGGGGAACGGATAGCAGATGATGTCGAAGTTGCCCTGCGGGATCTCGGTGTACCAGAGGTCCTGGCTGATCGTCTTGATCACCGTGTCGATGCCGACCTCGGCCAGGTTGCGCTTGGCGTACTCCAGCACCGTCATCTGGTTCAGCCCGACGCCGACCGCGAACGTTTGCATGGTGAACCGCATCGGCTTGCCGTCCGGACGCAGCCGCATCCCCTTGTCGTCCCGTTCGGTCAGCCCGGCGGCGTCCAGCCGCTTGTTGGCCTCGGCCTCGTCGAAATTGATGAACCGCTGACCGAAGCCTTCCTCGAAGTAGGCGTCGCCTGCCTGGCCACAGGGATGGACGGGCTTGCCCTGGCCGGCCAGCAGTGCGTCGTTCAACTCGTCCCGGTTGATCGCGTGGCTGATGCCGGCCCGGAAGTCGAGGGTCTGGAACAGCTTGGCGATCACCGGATCCTTGTGGCTCTGGTTGAGCAGGATCGAGGTGTTGGAGTCCGGCTGCCAGCGCAGCACCTTGAACGGCTTGCTGTCCTGGTTCTTGATCAACACCGGTAGCGCCGTCTCCGGCACGTCCCAGAGGGCCAGGTCGAGCTCGCCGTTGGCGGCGCGCAGCCCGATCGCGTCCAGCGACAGCACCTGGAAGCTGGCCGCGTCGATGTAGGGCAACTGGCGGCCGGCCTCGTCGGTCTTCCAGAAGTACGGGTTGCGTTCGATCCGGCCGGTCGTGGTGGTGGCGTTGATCGACTTCACCAGCCGCCAGGGGCCGAGCATCGGCCGGTCCGGGTTGAGGTGCCGGCTGGCCCGGTTGTTGTAGAGGTCCATCCAGGTCGCCATCGAGGCCTTCTTCATCGCGGCCTCGAGCTCGCTCTTGCCGACCAGTTCCTGGTGGAACTGGGTCAGGTAGTGCTTCGGCTGGAGCACGGAGCCGCCGAACGGGGCGAAGCAGAGGAACTTGAGGAACAGCGAGTGCGGTGCGGCGAAGGTCACGGTCAGGGTGAGCTCGTCCGGGGCGGCGAAGACGGCCTCCTGGTCGGCGACCGTCAGCCAGCCCGGGAAGATCGGGTTCAGGTCCTTGTTCTTCAGCACGTTCTCGTAGACGAACATGAGGTCGTCGGTGGTGAACGGCTTGCCGTCGGACCACTTCAACCCCTGCCGGAGCGTAAACGTATACACCCGACCGTCTGGGCTGATCTCCCACTTGTCGGCCAGCCCGGGCTGCGGCTGGCTCGGCGTGGTCGGGCTCCACTCGACCAACCCGGCGAAGGTCAGGTAGTTGCTGCCGGTCTCGGCCGGGTTGGCCTGGGCCCGGCGCATCGTGCCGCCGTAGCTGCCGAGCTGCTCCTGCATCGGCACCACGAACGGGTTGGCCGGCAGCCGCTCGGCGAGATCGGGCAGCTTGCCCTCGTCGACCAGCTTCTGCAGCATCGGGGCCTGCTTCTGCGTCGTGTCGACGGCGGGCCCGGAGTTCTGGCCGCCGGTGTTGGGGTTCAGCTCCAGCGCCGAGCAGCTGGCGAGGGCGGCGGCCGAGGCGGCCGCCGAACTCATGATCAGAAACGACCGTCGATCCACGGAGCGAGCCATGGCGCACCACCTCACTGTTATGCGACCGGAAGACACGTGGACATCGGAACTGCAGAAATCGATTACATCCCCGATACCGGCCGAACCCTATTTTCTAGATATGAGAGATTACTTCGATCTTTCGAGGGTTCTGAGCAATGTAAATCTGGCTCAGCGCCCTGTCAAGGGTTGCTGCGGTAGGCGGCACCGACCGCCTCGATGATCTGTTCCGGCCGATCCGGCACGAAGACGTCGACCAGTCCGACGATCGGCCCGCCGGAGGAGCGGACCTGCCAGGCCGCGGGGTCCTCGAACCCGGGATCTCCGACGGTGAAGCCGATAGTCTCCAGGTGGTCCAGTCCGACATCGACGCTGCGGCCGCCGAAGTCCCGGAGGGCGGTCAGCCGGAAACTCAGCGTCGCCTCGGTCTTGCCGGCCATGGCGGAGGAGACGTCGAACTGACCCTGCGGATCGAGGCCCTGCACCCAGAGTTGCTGCCAGGTCGCGTCGTGCACGTCCGCGCTCCAGACCTGGGCACCGTCGATCTGGACCAGGATCCGGAAGTCGCCGCGCTGCGGGATCCGCCACAGTTGCAGCGCCCGGGAGTGCCAGAAGCTGAGCTCGTGTCGCGGGCTGGCCGGGTCGATCGTGACCCGGGTGGACAGCTCGGCATAGTCGCCGGCCTTGATCGAACTGTGCGAGGTGACCAGGGCGCCCCGGCCGTCGCCGTACATGGACCGCCGTTCGTTGGCGACCGTCGGCGCACCGTCGACCTGCAGCCCGTAGGAGACGACGCCGAAGATCTCACCGTCGGCCGCGGCCTGCACGGCCTGGCTGACGCAGGAGCCGGCGTAGTCGGCGGTCGGGGCCAGCACGCCGTCCAGGAACCGGCCGGTGTAGACCAGGAGGATCAGGCCGACGTCGTGCTTGCTCGCGACGGCGTTGATCGCGCGGATGTCGTCCCGAACGGTGTCGGCCACGATCGTGTTGCCGTTGTGCCCGTTCAGGTACGGATAGATGATGCCGTCGATGTACGGCCCGTACTTGATCATGAACTCGTCCGAGGTGGCCGAGCCGTAGTAGGCGCAGGTGAAGAAGCCGAGATCGGGATTGATCGCGATCTGCGCCTCCCGGATCTGGGCCAGATAGTCGCCGGTGAAGACGGCCGGGTTCTGGCCGATGTCGAAGTCGTCGATCGCCCAGCCGGTCAGCACCGGATACTTCAGGGACAGCTCGGCGAACGCGCGGGCCCAGGCCAGATAGTCCATCACGTAAGGCTGGGACGACCGGCCCCAGCTGAAGGTCTCCGACGGCGGGACGATGTAGGGCAGCAGCTGGATGCCGGCCTGCTGGGCCGCCGGGGCGAACTCCTGGGACAGGTCCGCGAAGTCGGTCGGCGAGTCCCAGATGCCGAAGAAGTAGTGGTTGGCCCCGATCCGCTGCAGCAGTTCGATCATGGCCGGGGTGTCGACGTGCCGGTAGCCGTCGGACCGCGGCTCGGTCTCGCGGATCCAGCCGCCGACGGTGTTGCCGCCGGCCAGGGCGGACTTGATGCCGCCGGCCGGGATACCGGCGCGGAAGCCCGGCGAGCGGTATCGGCGCGGGAGTTGATCTTGGGACATGGTGTCGGTGCTCCCTCGAGCTATCTTCGAATATAAGAAAATACGACCAATATCTCGTTGATCAACGTAACCTACAAGCTGTCCGGATGGCAACGGCGGTGATCACTTCTGGACACCGCACCGCCAGGGCAGCGACGAGACGGGATCCTTGACCGGTGGATGATCATCGACGGCAGGACGAGCTGGTGCTGGAGACGAGCCGGAGCCGGGCGTGCATCAGCACCGAGTCCGGGCGGCTGACCGGGCTGTCCTTCGACGGGCGGCAGCTGATCGTCGGGCCGGCGGAGCAGCCGCCCGAGCCGGGTTCCTGGTTCTGGGGGTCGTTCGTGATGGCGCCGTGGACCAGCCTGATCCGGGACGCCCGGTTCGAGTTCCGGGGCCGCACCCACCGACTGGCCGTGGACGACGGCCGGCACGCGGTGCTCGGCCTGACCTGGAAGCTGCCCTGGCGGATCGCCGGCGACCGACTGGTCTGCGAGCTGAGCGAAACGACCGGGGCCGAAGATGGCTGGCCGTTCGGCGGCCGGGTGTTGATCATCCCCGAGCTGGGTCGGGATCGACTCCGGGTGCTGCTGCGGGTCGAGGCGGAGGAGCAGGAACTACCGGCGGCGATCGGCTGGCATCCCTGGTTCGTCCGGGAGCTGGCCGGGTCCGGTCCGGTCGAGCTGGGGCTGGCCGGTCCGGTCTGGCGCCAGCACCGGGACGAGGCCGAGGCGCCGACCGGGTTGTGGCAGGCGGTCGATCCGGCGGAGCGGGACTTCAACGACTGCCTGCAGGTGACCGGGCCGACCACGCTGACCTGGCCCGGCGCCGGCGAGCTCGAGATCGCCCACGATTCGCCGTGGGTGACCGTGTATTCGGTGCATCCGCGCGGCGTCTGCGTCGAGCCGGTGACCAGCCCGGCCGAGCGGATGGATCACCTGCTGGCGCCGGGCGACACGCTCGACCTGACCATCGACCTGACCTGGCGCAGCGAGGAGAATCGGCAATCGTGACCCCTTCCACGCAGGCCACCGTGGCCGAGCTGCAGACCGTCGCGATCAGTCCGCGGGTCAAGCCCGAGCTGCTGGTCAGCGGTGCCCGCGGCACCCACGACCGGAGCGACTTCCTGCTGGTCAAGATCATCACCTCGGCCGGGGTGTCCGGGATCGGCGAGGTGAGCGCGACGCTGACCTGGAGTGGCGAGGACTCGACCACCGCCCAGCACGTGATCGACACGGTGCTCCGGCCCGCGTTGATCGGCCGGCCGCTGACCCCGGTGGCCGAGCTGGAGGCGGTGATGGACACCGTGCTGGCCCGGCACCCGTTCACCAAGGCCGGCATCTCGATCGCACTCTGGGACGCCTACGCCCGCACCCTCGACGTGCCGCTGGCGGTCGCGCTCGGTGGGCCGCGGCGGACCGAGATCGCGGTGAAGTGCTCGCTCAGCGGCAACGGTGATCGGCTGCGCACCGGGCTGCAGCATGCCCGGGCGGCCGGCTTCGAGTCGTACAAGATCAAGATCGGGATGGACGTCGACACCGACGTGGCCCGGATGCGGGAGCTGCGCGAGCTGGTCGGGCCGGACACCTTCATCGGGCTGGATGCCAACGGCGGCTACAGCCGCGCCCGGGCCCGGCGGGCCGGCCGGCTGCTGGCCCCGTACGACCCGGCGTTCTTCGAGCAGCCGGTGCCGCCGGGAGACCTGCCCGGGATGGCGTCGCTGCGCGATCTCGGGCTGCCGATCGTCGCCGACGAGAGCGTCTTCGGCCTGGACGACCTGATGGCCGTGCTGGCCGCCGGTGCCGCGGACGTGATCAGCCTTTATGTCGGCAAGAGCGGCGGGCCCGGCCGGGCGGTGGCGATGGGCCGGATCGCGGCGGCGGCCGGCCTGGACGTGATCATCGGCTCCAACGGCGAACTCGGCGTCGGTGCCGCCGCCCAACTGCACGTCGGCTGCGCCCTGGACCGGCTGTCGGAGGAGATCCCGTCCGACATCATCGGTGCGCACTACTACTCCGGCGACATCCTCGCCGGTGGCCTCGACGCGACCGGCCGGCGCGCCCGCCTCACCGACGCCCCCGGTCTCGGCGTCACCCTGACCGACGAACTCGAGGCGAGCTTCCGTTGAGCCGACTTGTCAGAACTGAGGCTGGCTATAGCCAGCACTGGTTCTGACAAGTCGGCTTAACTGGACTCAGAGCTGGAAGACGGCCTCGATCTCGACCGGGCTGTTGGTGGGGAGAGCGGC
Source organism: uncultured Actinomycetota bacterium (assembly GCA_963746025.1). Lineage (GTDB taxonomy): Bacteria > Actinomycetota > Actinomycetes > Propionibacteriales > Propionibacteriaceae > Microlunatus. The sequence goes on along the minus strand of CAVUZU010000001.1, from coordinate 281,094 downwards.
GAGGCCGAGGGCGCTGCGGGTGTGGAAGCCGATCTCCGGGCCGAACACCTCGAGGAAGTAGTCGGTGGCGGCATGGCCGACCAGGTGCTGTTCGGTGAAGGACGAGGCGCTGGCGACGAAGATCGTCACCCGGGTGACGCCGGTGATCGCGTCCAGGTCGCGGCCGGCCCGGATCAGCTCGCCGCGGGCGGCCTCGACCACGTTCCGGGCACACAGCCGGGCGCAGCGGCGGGCGGTGTCGAGATCGATCCCGTCGCCGACGATGCCCTCGGCGATGTTCGTACCATCGACGTGCGCGGTCTGGCCGGAGGTGATCAACTGGTTGCCGAAGATCCGGGCCGGGGCGATCTTCGGCGGATCAGCCAGCGGGGACGGCTCGGCTGCGGCAGACTGATGGCGGTCGGCGGCGGTCACGGATGGTTCCTCCAAGTCGGTCGGGCATGCGAGATTTCGAAGATATCTCCGAGGTTTCGCAGAGATCATAAGGCGTCCGCCGGTCCTCGGCCCTATCCTGTCCGGTATGGCAGGGACGCAACTGACCGAGACGAAGGCGCCGTCGCAGTCCGTCGCCCGGACGCTGACGGTGCTGGAGACGCTCGTCGCGGCCGACGACGGGATGACGCTGACCGCGCTGGCCGCAGCGACCAGGATCCCGCTGGCGACCTGTGCGTCGATCGTCTACACCCTGGAGCAGCGCGGTTACGCGGCGCGCAAGGTGGTCGGCCGGAGTCACTTCTGGCGCGCCACCCTCGGCCTGTACGGATTGGCCACCCAGCTGGTCCGCAAAGTTGATCTTGCCACCGTGTCGGCGGAGGAGATGCGGGAGCTCGCGGCCGAGATCAACATGCCGGTGCACATCGGCGTGCTGAACGGCGCCTCGGTGGTCTACGTGGCCAAGGCGGCGACGTCGGACTTCATCCAGTTCGACACCTACCCGGGCAAGATGGCGCCCTACAACCTGACCGCGCTGGGCAAGGCGATCGCCGCGTTCCTGGACGAGGAGCGGCTCAGCCCGCTGCTGAACCAACTGCGCAAGGGTGAGGGGCCCGGTGCGCTGCCGCCCGGCCGGAAGGCGTTCCAGACCCAGCTGGCCGAGATCAAGAAGCGCGGCTACGCGGTCGAGGTGGAGGAGGAGCGGGCCGACATCTCCTGTGTCGCCGCCCCGTTCTTCGACGCCGAGGGCGGCCCGGCCGGCGCGGTCGGCGTGACCGGCTTCAAGCGCGACCTGGTCGGCGACCTGCTGCAGCAGACCACCGGCGGCCTGCTCCGGATCGCCAAGACGATCTCTATCCGTCTCGGCTACCACGCCGCCCTCCGCTAGCGCGCGCTCCTACCTCCCTCGCCCCCCAACAACCCCCGACTTGTCAGAAGTGAGTTGTGTCATGACGCAACTCACTTCTGACAACTCGGCTGGGGGCGTCGCTGATCTTGCATCACGGTTCGGAGGGGATTAGCCTTCGTTCGGCGAAGTGAAAGTATCTTCGCTATTTCGGATTTAGCCGGAACGTCGGACGGGGTGATCATCGAGTGACGGGGCGGGTTGCACTGGTCGGTCTCGGCGAGATCGGGCTCGGTGCGCATCTGCCGGCCCTGCTCCGCTCCGAGCGGCTGCGGCTGGTTGCGGTCGCCGACCCGTCGGCGGACCGCCGGCGGTTCGCCGCCGAGGCGCTGGACCGACACGGCCGGACCGATGTGCTGATCCATCATGATCTTGACCAGGTGCTGGCCGAGGAGCCGGACGGCGTGCTGCTGGCGACGCCGCCGTGGGTCACCCCCGAGCTCACGGTACGGGTAGCGCGCGCCGGCCTGGCCGTGCTGGCCGAGAAGCCGGTCGCCCCGTCGATCGAGGACGCCGACCGCTACCTGGTGCTGGACGCCGCCGAGCGGGCCCGGATCCAGATCGGCCTCACCTACCGGCACGATCCGGCCCTGGACGAACTCCGGACCTTGATCACCGACGGCGCCCTGGGCAGCCCGCTGCTGGTCCGAGCCGCGATCTACGACGAGCTCGCCGACGGCGACGCCGGGCATGATCGGCTGATCACCGAGACGCTGCGGCACGGCTCACCGGTGATCCACGAGGGCGCGCATGTCTTCGACTGGCTGAGCAGCCTGTTCGGCGGCGTGGGCGAGATCGAGGACGCCTGGGCCACGACCACCCGGACCGGGCTGGCCGCGCCGAACCTGATCGGCGGCCGGCTCACCTACCCCGGTGCCACGGTGCTGGTCGAGTTCGGCTGGTACACCCCGGCCCAGCCGCGGTGCGAGTTGATCTTCTTCGGTGACGGCGGGATGGCGACCCTGGACGGCGGCACCTTCGACCTGATTGTCGAGCTGGCCGGCCGCGAGCCCGTCCGGCACCGGTTCGAGCCGGACCGGGGGACCCGGTGTTTCGACCGGCAGGTCGACCGGTTCGCCGACCTGCTGGCCGGCGGGACTGCCGAGCCGAGCCTGGCCGACGGCATCACGGCCCTGATCACCAGTCAGCGCCTGCAGCAACGCGCGCTGGGCAATCCGTTCCCTGAGCCGACACCATCGCTCCCTGAGTCTGTCGAAGGGCAAGGGCGGCCGCGCCCCGATGACGGTTTGGCAGACTCCGATCCGGGCGTCCCCGCTGGTGGGGCCGATGACGTGACGAGGAGCGAGCGATGACCGTACGACGCTGGGCCGAGACTGATCGGGCGACGCTGACCCGGATCCTGCCGGAGTCCCTGGTGCTGTTGCCGATCGGCGCGACCGAACAGCACGGCCCCTATCTGCCGACCGGCACCGATCATCTGCTGGCGGGTGAGGTGACCGCCCGGGCCGCCGATCGCGCGACCACCGTCCTGGCGTCGGATCTGGTGATCACGCCGACCCTGCCGGTCGGCGCGTCCGATCATCATCTGCCGTTCGGCGGCACGCTGTCGATCACCCCGGCGACGCTGATCACGATGCTGACCGAGATCCTGTCCTCGATCGTGGCCGGCGGGGGCCGCCGGGTGTTGATCATCAACGGGCACGGCGGCAACATGGGCGGTTGCGCCGCGGCCGCCGCGGCGGCCACCAACGCCGAGCCCGGGCTTACCGTCGGCCACCTCGACTACTGGGCGGCCGGCGGTGCCGATCGCGACCGGTGGACGGTCCGCCGGTCCTGCACCGGACCGGTGCCGGGGCACGCCGGCGAGTTCGAGACGGCGATGATCATGGCCGTCCGTCCCGACCTGGTGCTGGACCGACCGATCCGGTCCGATCCGCCCGCGGCCGGCTCGACCAGCCGCGGCGCGACCATCCACGGGTCGGCCGGCTGGACGGCGATCGACGGCTACACCGACCATCCGGAGCGCGCCACCGCGGCGCAGGGCCAGGAGCTCCTCGACGAGCTGGTCGCCGCGACCGAGGCCGTGATCATCGAACTGGCACAGGAGGAGTCTTCATCATGACCCCACCCCACAAGTCGCTCCGCTTCGCTCCACGATTCGCGGGGGCCCCGGAGTGATCGACTTCCACACCCACACCCCGGCCTGGGAGACCGCCAGTTGGCTCGGCGGGGCGACGTTCGGCGCGGCCGAGTTCGTCGGCTTCATGGACCAGTCCGGGATCGACCAAGCCGTGGTGCTCAGCCACGACGGACTGTTCAACTCCACGCCGCAGGCCAATGAGGCACTGGCGAGTTTCGTCGCGGAGTTTCCGGAGCGGCTGATCGGCTTCGGTTCGTACAATCCGCGCCGGCCGGAGGCGCTGGCCGAGACCAAGCGCAGCTTCGCCGAGCTCGGCCTGAAAGGGCTGAAGCTGCACCCCTGGCTGCAGGGCTTCAGCCCGCACGAGCAGATCCTCGATCCGATCATGGACGTGGTCGCCGAACACTCCGGCATCCTGCTCTGCCATGACGGCACGCCGCCGTACTCGACGGCCGGACAGATCGCCGCGCTGGCCCGGCGGCACCCGACGGTGCCGGTGATCCTCGGGCACGCCGGCCTGCACGATCTGTGGCGGGAGTCGCTGGCGTACACCAACGCCACCGACAACCTCTACATCTGCATCTGCGGCACGCCGCCGTATGCCGCCCGCGAGATCTGCCGCCGCGGCGCTCCGGGCAAGGTCCTGTTCGGCACCGACGCGGGACTGTCCGACAAGGCCAGCCAGGACTACGCGCAGGCCCGGGTCGCCGAGATCGATCACTGGGGGATCACCGCGGCGGAGCAGCAGGCCATGTTGATCGACAACCCCGCCAAGCTGTTGGAGCGCCTTCCATGATCGTTGACGTGCACTGCCACACCCCGACCCACACGTATGACGTGCCGGAGGAGGACTTCCGGTCGTTCAGCGCCTGGCGGACCGACCGCGACGTGGTCACCTCCAACACCTGGACGGATTTCGATCAGGCGATCGAGCCGGCCGACGTGGCGATCGTGTTCAACATCGCCGCCGACGATCCGCTGGCGTCGACCGGACTGTCCTACAAGCCGGAGGACACCAACACCGCCACCGCGGCCTACGTCGCCTCCCGACCGGACAAGGCGATCGGCTTCATGTCGGTCAATCCGACCAAGCCCGGGGTTTGGGAAGAGGTCGAACGAGCCCGCGAGCTGGGGCTGGTCGGGGTGAAGCTCGGCGCCAACTATCAGGAGTTCGAGCCGCTCGGCGAGCCGGCGATGGAGTTCTACCGCTACTGCGAGCGGGAGGGGCTGCCGATCCTGTTCCACCAGGGTGCGTCGCCGATCCGGCACGCGCCGCTGCGGTATACGTTTCCGCTGGTCACCGACGAGGTGGCGATCGCCTGCCCGGAGCTCCGGATCGTGATGGCCCACATGGGACACCCGTGGGCGCGGGAGACCGTGGTCACCATCCGCAAGCACCCGCACGTGTACGCCGACGTCTCCTCGATCTACCTGCGGCCGTGGGTGCTCTATGAGTCGCTGCTCTTCGCCACCGAATGGGGTGCGGCCGGGAAACTCTTGCTGGGTTCGGATTTCCCGATCGCCACCACCGCGGAGGCGATGGCCGGGCTGCGCCGGGCCAACGACATCGTCGAGGGCACCAAGTTCCCGCGGATCCCGGACGAGGTGATCGAGAACATCATCAACGCCGACGCACTCGGTGCGCTGGGCCTGGCCGATCCGAGGGGGACCCATTCATGATCATCGACGCCCATGTCCGGATCGGGCAGCACCGGGAGTGCTCGCTCGAGGTCGCCGAGCTGTTGTCGATCATGGACGAGCACGGCATCGACCGCGCCATGATCGCGCCCAGCGAGGCGCAGATCGCGGTCGCCAACCGGGCCGGCAACGACGCGACCACCGCGGCCGCGGCAGCCTCCGACGGTCGGCTGATCCCGTACGCGGTGGCCAATCCCTGGTCCGGCGAGGAGGCGCTGGCCGAGCTGGACCGGGCCCGCGTCGCCGGGGCCCGGGCGTTGGCGGTCGATTCCAGCCTGCAGGGCTTCGATCTGCTGGACGGACTGGTCGATCCGCTGCTGGCCTATGCCGAATCGGTGGGCTGGTTCGTCTACGTCCGCACGGGGACCCCGCCGGGCCACCTGCCGTTGCCGCTGGCACTGCTGGCCCGCCGCTACCCGGGCCTGGACTTCGTGATGGGGCGCAGCGGGGCCACCGACTTCTGGATCGACGCCGCACCGGCCTTGCGGCATGCGCCGAACCTGTACGCCGACACGAGTTACGCGCCGTGGGACACGGTCCTCTCGGAGTTCGTCCGGGACCCCGAGATCGGCCCGTACCGGGTGATCTTCAGCACCGATCTGCCCTACGCGACCGCCGCCGGCGAGGTGAGGCGGATCAAGGACTGGCCGATCGAGGCCGACGCCAAGGCCGCGGTCAGTGGCGGCACGCTGGCCAAGCTGCTCGAAGAGCCGTCCCGCGGGAAGGGCCAGAGCTGAGATGACCATGATCGCCTCCAAGAGCCGTACCCCGGTCGAGGCCGCGGCCCTGATCCGCGGGGTCTCGCCGGTGCTCGAGGTGCCGTTCACCGACGACGGCGAGGTCGCCTTCGACGACTTCCGCCGGGTGGTCGGCTACGTGCTCGACACGGGCGTCAGCAGCGTCATGTTCCCCGGCTTCGCCGGCGAGTTCTACAAGCTCTCCGAGGACGAGCGGCGGCAGCTGACCGAGATCGTGATCAAGGAGGCCGCGACCTATCCGGACGTCGCGGTGATCGCCGCGGTCCAAGATCACGCGACCCGGCTGGCGGTGCACCGGGCGCGCTGGTCGGTGGACGCGGGCGCGGACGCGATCAACCTGCTGCCGCCGCACCTGCTGGCGCCGTCGGCGGCAGCGATCGAGGCGCATCTCCGGGCCGTGCTCGCGGCGGTGCCGGACACGGCCGTGGTGTTGCAGTACGCGCCGACCGAAACCGGCACCAGCCTTGATCCGCAGGGATTGGCCGGCCTGGTCCGTGATCATCCGAACCTGGCGCTGGTCAAGGTCGAGTCGTCGCCACCGGGTCCGTATATCGCCGAGCTCGGCCGGCTCGAGCCACCGATCCTGGCCGTCGAGGGTTATGCCGGGGTGCAGTTGCCGGACGCGTTCCGGCGCGGCTGCGTCGGCACCCAGCCGGGCTGCTCGTTCACCGAGATCTACCAGGAGATCTGGGGTCGGTTCGCCGCCGGTGATTTCGACGGAGGAGACCGGCTGCACGCCCGGGTGCTGCCCTACATCTCGTACTGGATGTTGGACACCGAGCGGATCATCGCGACCGAGAAGCTGATCTCGTTCCGGCGCGGGCTGATCGGCAGCCCGTACTGCCGGCCGCCGCGGCACGAGCTGGACCGCGAAGACGTGGCCATGATCGACCGGTTCCTGGCCGAGTTCGACGACCTGCTGCCGGCCCTCGGCTGAGGGCGTGTTGCGGGTCGGTAACAGCGGCCGGACATTCCCGCAATTGCTTGCGGAGCCGATCGGCTCGGCGTAGTGTGCTCGGTATTCTGGATACGTTTACGATATTCTGAAGATAGCTCTGGAAGTCAACTCACTGAAGACAAGTCAGCGAAAGGGGGAGACGATGAGAAGGCGGGAACTCTTATTCGGTGCCGGGGCCTTGGGGGCCGGGCTGGCACTGACCGGCTGCAATTCCGGCGGCAACGCGGGACCGACCGACGCACCGAAGGCCGAGGACTGGCGGTCCACGGTGACCGGCGGTCCGATCGAGGTCGGCGTGCTGACCGCGAAGGGGACGCCGGGCCTGGCCTATCTGGACCAGCTGGCGAAGAAGATCGAATCCGAGATCGCGGAGTCCAAGATCACGCTCACCTTCGCCAACACCGAGGCCCGGCCGGCGCTGGAGCAGCGGTGGCGTGGCGGCGACGGCCTGGACGTCGACTACGGCATGTTCGACGGGACCAACCCGGCCCAGCTGGCGTGGGCCGACGACGGGCTGCTGCTCGACCTGCGGCCGTACCTGGAGCAGAACGACCCGACCTCGGGCAAGCCCTGGCTGGACAACTTCTCGCCGGCCGCGCTCGGTTTCATGACGCACCCGGAGAGCCAGAAGATCTACGGCGTGCCGACCGAGCTGTCCACCCAGGTGCTGTTCTACAACGCCAAGCTGTTCACCGAGAAGTCGATCACTCCGCCGACCACCTGGACCGAGGTGCTGGCCGCGGCCGAGGCGCTGAAGTCGGCCGGCGTCGACCCGATCGCGGTGACCGGCCTTTTCCAGCCCTACATGGGGATGTGGTCGGACAACCTCTGGCTGCGCACCGTCGGCTGGGAGAAGGCGAACCAGGTCCTGGTCGGCGGCGAGGGGCACATCACCGAGGACCCGGGCTTCCTGACCGGACTGCAGCACGTGCAGGAGTTGCGCGACGGCGAGTTCTTCATCAAGGGCTTCCAGGGCACCGACTTCACCCCGGCCCAGGCGCTGTTCTTCCAGGGCAAGGCCGGGATGATCTTGATGGGCAACTGGCTGGTCAGCGAGATGAAGGACGTGATCCCGGAGGGCTTCGAGGTCGGCGTGCTGCCGTTCCCGTCGGTCGACGGCGGCGCCGGTGATCAGAAGGCACTGATGGCGGCCGCGCAGCTGATCTCGATCAACGCCGAGAGTGAGAACCAACCGATGGCCCTGACCTGGGCCAGCCGGGTGACCAGCGTCGAGGTGCAGACCGAACGGGCGACCAAGCTCGGTGATCTGTCCGCGGTGGTCGGCGTGCCGAGCCCGGACGGTGTCACCGGCATCGACAAGATCATCAGCGAGGCGTCCACCCTGGTGCCGCGTGAGTTCTCGATGAGCGGGACCAAGATCTACGAGACGGTCTACGCCGAGGTCGCCCGGTTGTACTTCGGTGAGCAGGACGCGCCGCAGACGATCGAGCGGCTGGACGCGGCGCTGCGCAAGCAGCACAAGAACTGATCATGTTCGCCAAGGCCCAGCGTCGGATCATCATCCCGTTCCTGCTGCCGGCCCTGGTGTTGCTGGGAACGTTCTTCCTGTATCCGCTGGGCCGGACGTTCGTGATCTCGCTGAGCGAGTACTCCCGGACCGGGCGGTCGAAGCTGATCGGGATCGAGAACTATCTGGCCGTGTTCGGTGACGAGCAATATCTGCTGTCGCTGCGCAACGCGATCCTGCTGGCGGTGATCGGTGGCTGCATGCTGTTCCCGCCGGCGGTCGCGGTGGCCTGGGCGTTCCACCACCGGCTGCAGGGGATGAGGATCTTCCGGTTCCTGATCTTTTCGCCGGTGGTGCTGTCGGTGGCCGTGGTCGCCCTGATGTGGAAGTTCATCTTCCATCCGACCCTCGGGTTGATCAATCCGGCGTTCGCCGCGATGGGGCTGGGCGACCTGGTCCCGGTGTTACTGGGCGATCCGCGGACCGCGCTGTCGGCGGTGGCGTTTGCCGCGGTCTGGCACGGCATCGGGATCTGGATCATCCTGATCTCGGCCGGCTTCTCCCGGCTGCCGAACGAGGTGCTGGAGGCCGCCCGGATCGACGGGGCGGGGGAGTGGCAGGTCTTCTGGCGGATCATGCTGCCGATGATGAGCGACCTGTTCCGGGTCTTGATCGTGCTCTGGTTCGTGCAGAGCCTGCAGGCCTTCGCGTTCGTCTTCATCATGACCGACGGCGGCCCGTTCGGCTCGACCGAGATCACCGCGACCCTGATGTATCGGACCGCGATCGATCAGGCCGACTACGGCTACGCGGCCGCGATGGGCATCGTTCTGGTGGCGATTCTGCTGGTGGTGGCCCTGGGGCTGAACCGCCTGTTGAAACGAGACGATCTTGAGTACTGACACCGCCCCGGCCGCGGTCGACGCGCCGGCCCGGCCGAGCCGCCGGCGCCGGCGCCGGCCGCCGAAGGGCGACCTGGCCCCGTTCCGGACGTTCCACCTGATCTTCTACTTGATCATGGGAGTCGGTGGTGCCTCCGCGATCGGTGCCTATCTGTGGGTGCTGAACGCCTCGCTGAAGACGAACACCGACTTCATCGGCACCTCGCCGTTCGCCCTCACCGCGACCTGGTCCTTCGGCAACTTCGCCGAGGCCTGGCGCAGCGCCGGGGTCGCCACCTACTTCGGCAACAGCCTGCTGGTCGGGGTCGGTGCGACCGCGCTCGGCGTCGGGCTGTCCGTGCTGGCCGCCTACCCCCTGGCGCGGATCAAGTTCCGCGGCTCGGCGATCATCCTCGCCGTGTTCGTCTCCGGCCTGATGGTGCCGTGGATGGTGACCTTCATCCCGCTCTACCTGACCCTGCAGGACTTCGGTCTGCTGGACAGCCAGCTCGGCCTGATCCTGGTCTACGCCACGTACAACCTGCCGTTCAACATCTTCGTCATGGTCGGCTTCATGAAGACGCTGCCGCGGGAGCTCGAGGAGGCCGCCGCGGTGGACGGCGCCGGCCCGGCCGCGACCTTCGTCCGGGTCATCCTGCCGCTGCTCGGCCCGGGCACCGCCTCGATCACGATCATCAGTTTCCTGAACAACTGGAACGAGTTCTTCTACGCCTTGGTGTTCATCTCGACGCCGGACCGGATGACCCTGCCGGTGGGCCTCTGGCAACTCAACCAGGCCGCCACCTACGGCAGCCAGTGGGTCACCCTGTTCGCGGCGATGATGATCACCGTGCTGCCGGTGCTGATCGTCTTCGCCTTCCTGCAGAAGCACATCACCCGGGGCTTGACCGCCGGGTCGTTGAAGTAGCCGGTCAGCCGGCGGCCGGGCAGGCGGGCTCGGCCTTCGTCGTGGCGACCGGGCGTGGCGGCGTCGTTCGCCGGTCTCGGATCCGGGCGGCGACCCGGGCCGCCTTCCGCTCCCGGGCGACGCGGCGGGCCAGGCGCTCCTGTTCCCGGACCTGGACCAGCTCGGCATAGATCTGGTTGGGCAGGTCGGTGCTCGTCAGCTGTTCGAACATGATCAATCTCCTCGATCTGGGTCGGTGAATGGCTGTACCACTACGCTAGGAAAGTGGAACGGTGAAGAGAATGGCCAACTGACGGCATATCGCACCCTCCGCGTTCCGAGCGAAAGGAGTTCAGAGGTGAAGACTTTCCAGGCGGCGGACATGGATGAAACCGACTGGCGGATCCTCGGTGAACTGCAGACCGACGGGCGGCTGTCGTACAAGGAACTCGGTCGGCGCATTCACCTGTCCGCACCGGCAGTGGCCGAGCGGGTCCGGCGGCTGGAGAGTGCCGGCGTGATCGCCGGTTACGGCGCCAAGGTCGAGGCCGCCACGGCGGGGCAACCGCTGCTCGCGTTCCTGCAGTTGCGCTGCCGGCCCGCCGACTGTCTGCTCCGCACCACGGCGGCCGAGGACTACCCCGAAGTCGTGGAGGTGCACAAGCTCTCGGGCGAGCACTGCACGATGCTCAAGGCGCGCGCCTCTTCGCTGTCCCACTTCGAGGGTCTGATCGAGCGGTTGGGCCGACACGGCGAAATGCGCACCCACATCGTCCTGTCCACCCAGTACGAGGGTCGGCCGGTGGAACGGCAGCCGGACGAGCGACCGGTCAGTACCGCCGAAGGATGGCGCCGCGATCCTTCGTGATCTTGGTCTCGCATTCGGGTGTGTCCCGGGCCCGTCAGCCGGGCTGCCGGATCGCCGGTCTGCCGGACGGAAAGACGCGTCAAGGGCGGGTCGTGAGGCGTGGCGGAGGTGTCGCGGCCGGCTGTCGGTGCTGCGGCCCGATTCGGTGCGGCTGATCGCGCTGAGTGTGACGTTTCCGGCTTCGCGGCGCTGATCGGGCCGGGATTCGTCACACTCGACGACCGCGAAGCCCTGCTCGCGCCACTAGGTCGACGCGGAGGTGCGGACTAGGTGCAGCCGGGGGAACGGACGGCCTTGTTGATCATGGTCGGAGCGACCGACTGGGTGAAGCCCCTGGCCTGGTAGAAGCGGCGGGCGGTCGGGTTCTGCTCGTTGACGTCCAGCTGCAGGGTGGGAAACTCGCGGGCTACGTCGTCCAGCAACAACGTGCCGATGCCGCGGCCGTGGACGGCGGGATGGATGAAGAGCGCGTGGATCTCGCCGTCGTCCTGGGCGATGAAGCCGAGCGGCCGATCCGCTGGATCCACCGCGACCCGGAGATCGTTCAACTTCGGCGGAGGGCCGCCGTCGAGGTCGGACAGTTCATCGACGCCGGCCGGGGTGAGGAAGCCGTGCGTCGCCTCCACCGCCGCCCGCCAGATCGCCAACAGCGCCGGCACATCCGCCGCCCGCCGCGCTCGGGTCGTCACCTCCGTCAGCACCCGACCATGATCGCACCACCGAGACGATGATCACGCCGACTTCGTCAGTGGGGTGGGTCGAGGTCGGTGCGGAGGGTGGCCAGGGCGGCGTAGGCGCGGTCGCGGTAGTCGGCGAGGGCCTGGCGGTGATCACCGTGCGTCTCGCGATAGCCGCCCGAGGTCTTCAGCCCGAGATCGCCGGCGGCGACCCGGTCGGCCAGGGACGGTGGCACGGAGAACCGATCGCCGTACTGGGCGGTCAAGGGTGCGTAGGAGGCGGCGTAGACGTCCAGGCCGGCGATGTCGGCGATCTCGAACGGGCCGAAGAACGGCAGCCGGTAGCCGAACGAGTTGCTCACCACCAGGTCGACCTGCTCGGGGGTGGCGAGACCCTCCTCGACGATCGCGGCGGCCTCGCGGAAGAGGGCGAACTGCAGCCGATTGGCCAGGAAGCCGGGCACGGCCGGGACCCGGACGGTGATCTTGCCGGCTCGGGTCAGCACCCGCTCGGCCAGGGCCAGCGCGTCCTCGTCGTCGCCGGCCAGCTCGACCAGCGGCAGGAACGGCGCCGGGTTGAACCAGTGCGCAGCAATGAACGGCTGCGCCACCACCTCGGCCAACGGGGCCAGCGGCAACGACGAGGTGTTGGTCGCGATCACCGTGTGCGGCGGCGCCGCGGCGCTGACCGCCGCCAGCGCGGATCGCTTGATCTGCACATCCTCCGGTACAGCCTCGCTGACGTAATCCGCCTCGGCGACGGCGTCCTCTGCCGACTCCGCAGCGATCAGCAACTCGGGCACCCGGCGCGCGGCGTCGGGGTCGACCAGGCCGTGGTCGGCATAGCCCTCGACCCCACTGATCAAGGCGTCCCGGAGCCGCCGGGTGGTGTCGGCGTCGACGTCGGCGATCCGCACCCGGTAGCCGGCCAGGGCCAGGGTCTGGGCGATCCCGCCGCCCAGGTAACCGCCGCCGATCACCGCCAGCTTTGGCTCCGCCGGCTGCGTCGAGTCAGTCATCGGATCGTGTAACCCCCATCGATCATCAGTGTGTGGCCGGTGATCAACTTCGCCATCGGCCCGGCCAGGAAGGCGACCGCGCCGACGACGTCGATCGGATCGCCGAACCGCCCCAGCGGGATCCGGGCCAGCAGTTTGGCGGCGAGATCGGCCTTGGACAGGGTCAGCTCGGCCAGCTCGGTCCGGATCCAGGTCGGCGCGATCGCGTTCACCCGGATCCCGTGCGGGGCCCACTCCAGGGCGAGGTTCTTGGTCAGGTTGTCCAGCGCGGCCTTCGACGCGCCGTAGACGGACCGTTCTTCGATCGCCACCGTGCCGGTCTGCGACCCGATGTTGACCACGCCGGCCTCGGTGCCGCACCCGATCCAGCGGCGGCCGAAGGCCTGGGTGAGGAAGAACGTGCCACGGAGATTGACGTCCATCACCGCGTCGTAGTCCTCGACCCGGACGTCCAGCGCGGCCGCCGGCACGATCGTCCCGGCGTTGTTGATCAAGAGGTCGACGTCGGCCAGCCGGTCGGCGATCGCCTCGAAGCTCTCCGGCCGGGCCAGGTCGAGCGGGCAGGGCGGGGTGCCGTACCGAGCGCCGACCGCGGCCGCGGCCTCGGCCGATCGGGCGGTGCCGTGCACGGTCGCGCCGAGCTCGGCCAGCCCGTCGGCGATGGCCTGTCCCAGCCCCCGGCTGGCGCCGGTGACCAGGGCCGTTCGCCCGGTCAGCGAGAAGTCGATCATGGACGCTCGGGATCCCAGTCGTAGGAGTAGGAACCGAACTTGGCGGCCCGCACGTCGCCGGACCGGGCATGGCCCTCGAACCGCTCGGTCCGGGAGGCCCGGCCGCAGATCTCCCCGAGCAGCGCCGACGACGCGGGATCGGTGACCTCCTGGTAGGTGACCGTGCGCAGATACTTGCCGACCCAGAGCCCGCCGGTGTAGCGCGCGGCGCCCCGGGTAGGGAGCACGTGGTTGGTGCCGATCACCTTGTCACCGTAGCTGACGCAGGTCCCCTCGCCGAGGAACAGGGCACCGTAGTGGTGCAACTCGGTCAGCGCCAGCCGTGGCTCGGCGGTGAGCACCTCGACATGCTCGGCGGCGTAGTGATCACCGAGCTGCCACGCGTCGGCGAGGTCGGCGACGACATGGATCGCGCCATGATCACGCCAGGCCGGCTCGGCGAAGTCCTTGGTCGGCAGCTCCGGCAGGATCCGGTCGATGTGGCCGAGCACCTTCCGGCCCAGCTCCGCCGAGGTGGTGATCAGGATCGCGGGGGAGTCCGGCCCGTGCTCGGCCTGGCTGAGCAGATCGACCGCGACCAGGTACGGGTCCGCCTGATCATCGGCGATGATCAAGATCTCGGTCGGGCCGGCCAGCAGATCGATGCCGACCCGGCCGAACAGCTGCCGCTTCGCCTCGGCCACGTAGGCGTTGCCCGGCCCGGCGATCAGATCGACCGGCGTGATCGTCTCGGTGCCGATCGCCAACGCGGCGACGGCCTGCACGCCGCCGAGCAGCAGGATCTCGTCGGCGCCGGCCAGGTGCATCGCGGCGATGGTCGCGTCCGGGATCTCGCCCTGGATCGGCGGCGTCGCGGCGACGACCCGTTCCACCCCGGCGACCTTGGCGGTGACGATGGTCATGTGCGCCGAGGCGAGCAGCGGATACCGGCCGCCCGGCACGTAGGCGGCGGCCGCGCGGATCGGCACGTTCTTCTGTCCCAGGAAGACCCCGGGCAGGGTCTCCACCTCGAAGTCGGTCAGCGACTCCAGCTGTCGGCCGGCGAACCGGCGGACCTGGTCCTGGGCGAAGGTGATGTCCTCGATCACCTGGCCGGGCACCCGGGCCACGATCTCGTCGATCTGCTCGGCGCTGAGCCGGAAACTCTCCGGCGACCAGGAGTCGAACTTGGCCGAATACTCGGCTACGGCGGCGTCACCGCGCTCGGTGATGTCGTCGATCACCGCCTCGACCGTCTGCCGCACCTGCGGGTCACCGCCGTGCGGCGCCTGGCCGACTGCCGGTTCCTTGAGCAGGGTCGAGGCCACCGGCGGCTCGGTCTGCCGGCCCGTCGCTTGCGTCGTTGTCATAGTTGATTCTCCCCTTCGCCGTTGGCGACAGAGTGTATACGTATCCATTGATCTCGGATCTTGAACCCTGCGCCGACCGGCCGTCGATCGGTGGGTCAGGTCAGCCCGGGCAGCAGTTGGGCCATCGGCCGCTCGGCGACCTCCGCGGCCGGGCGCGACAGGTAGAACTCCGCGTGGAAGTAGCCGTCCTCCTCTTTGCCGGCCGGGTCAAGACCGCGGGACCGGACCTCCGAGACCGCCCACTGCTGCTCCGCCGAGCCGATGAACTGACGCTGGGGGAAGGTCCGAGACACCCGTTCGGTGTGCAGTCCGCGCGCGCTGAGGCTGTCGGCGATCGGCTCGTAGTCGTACGTTCGCAGGCAGAACGCGGCCACCCAGGCCGAGTCCGGCGTCACCTCGAGCAGTCGATCGAAGGTCCGGTCGGTCACGTATCCCACCCCGCCGGTCGTGGTGATCAGGTCGACGTCGGCGATCTGATCCGCGAGGCTCGAGGTCGGGTCGTCGAGCTCGAGGTTCTCGGTGACGCCGGCGTCGAGCGCGCCGGTCGCGACGGCGTAGTCGACAGCGTTCTGGGCCACGTCGAGCCCGACCACCTCAGGCGCCCGGGGTCGGCTGTGTTCGGCCAGCAGGCGCCGATCCAGGTCGGTCAGCTCCTCGTGCGACAGTGACTGCGTGGCCGCGCCGCGGTAGTGGGCGTAGACGTCCCCGATGTCGAGATCGGTCTTCAGCAAGGTCGCCACGACGCCGTAGGAGCAGCAGAGATCGAGGATCTTGGGCCGCCGCCCATCGTCATCGTCATCGGCACGGGCCGCCAGGAGTTGTCCGAACAGGTCTGCCCCGTGTTGGGGGACCACGTAGTCGAGCGCCTCGAGGGTCGAGAAGTACGGTCTGGGATCAGGTTGGTCATAGATTGCGTCGAAGTCGGCCTTCTGAATCAACCGATCCGTGGTCATTGCCCTCCCGTTTGCTATCCCCGAGCCTTCAGCAAGCGGTTTCCAGCGTAGCGGGTGGTTCGCGACCGACCCGCTCCGGGTTCAAGGCTTCGGGTGCTGTTCACCCAGGCGTGCGGATCAGGCCAGCAGGTCGGCGTACTGCTGGTTCTCGGTGATGAACTGCTCGGTGAACGGACACTCCGCGACGACTCGCAGGCCCTGGGCCCGGACGTCGTCGAGTGCGTACCGGGTGATCCGGGCGGCGATGCCGTTGCCGCGGAACTCGGGCTTGGTGCCGGTGTGCACGATGATCATGGTCCGGTCGCGGAGCGAATATTCGACCACCGCGGCGATCTTCCCGTCCAGTCTCGCCTCGTAACGGGAAGTCCGATCATCGCGGCCGAACTCCAGTTGGTCCGGATCGATCGTGCTCATCGGGTCTGTCCTTCCGGTCGTCCACGGTCGCCGGCCGCTGCCAGCCGCCGCCGTGCCTCGGGCCACTCGGAGCGCAGCATCGAGTACTGCACGGTGTCCCGCCAACTGCCGTCCGGCCTGATCCGGTGGTGCCGCAGCACCCCCTCCTTGGTGGCGCCGAGCCGCTCGATGGCCGTCTGGGAGCGGGTGTTGCGGATGTCGGTGTGCCAGACCACGCGCTCCGCCTCGAGCCCGTCGAAGGCCCTGCCGAGCATGATCAACTTCGAGTCGGTGTTGATGCCGGTCCGCCAGTGCTTGCGGGCGATCCAGGTGTGCCCGACGGCGAGGGCGCGGGTCTTCGGTTCGATCTCGTAGAACGAGGTGGTGCCGACGAACTCGCCGGTCTCCTGCAATCGCTGCGCATAGGCGATCCGGTGCGGGTCCGCCAGTGCGGTGCTGATGATCGTGATCATGTCGGCCCGGGATTCGGGTGGCCGGAACGACATGTTGGCCAGCACCTCGGCCGCGGTCGGCGCGTCACCGAGGGCGGCGGCGTAATCGTCCGCATCGGCCTCGGTCAGCGGCTCCAACTGCAGCAGTCGGCCGGCCAGTGGGACCGGGCTGAGCCAGTCGATGTCGGGTGCGGCGGTGGTCATGGGCCCATTCTGCCCAAGCGTTGGTCGGGCCTTGCGCCTAGTGTCGCGCGACGACGAAGACACGGCGGAAGGGGAGTACGGTCCCGTAGTCCCGGGCCGGATAGGCCTCGCGCAGCCGGGCCGTGTATTCGGCGACGAACTCGGCGCGCTGCGGCTCCGGCAGGGATTGCAGCACCGGCCGGGCCCCCGTGCCGGAGATCCACCGGAAGACCGGGTCGGGCCCCTCCAGGACGTGCAGGTAGGTGGTCTCCCAGGCATCGACCGTGCAGCCGAGCCCGGCAAGATCATCGAGATACTCGGCCGCGGTGACGACGGGCCGCAGCTCGCTGCCGCGGGTCCACTCGGCGAACCGCGGGTCCCGGGCGAGGTCGTACAGCAGGGTGTGACTGGGCTGGTCGAAGTTGCCCGGCACCTGGAACGCCAGCCAGCCGCCGTCGGTCAGCCGGGCGGTGAGCTCGGGCAGCAACGCTCGATGCTCGGGGATCCACTGCAGGGTCGCGTTGCTGATGATCACGTCGACCGGAGCCGTCGGCTGCCAGTCCCGGACATCGCCGACGGCGAAGCTGAGCCGGTCGTCGGCGTAGGACCGGGCCTGCTCGATCATCTCCGGCGAGGAGTCGATGCCGGTGATCGTCGCCGCCGGCCAACGCTGCCGCAGCGAGGCGGTCAACTGACCGGGGCCGCAGCCGAGATCGACGACCGAGGCCGGCTCGGCGCTGTCGATCCGGCTGACCAGATCGACGAACGGCCGGGACCGCTGGTCGGCGAACTGCAGATAGACGGACGGATCCCAGATCGGCACCGCGTACTCCTTGATCAGGAAAGGTATCTTGATGTCAAGATATCAGGGTGATCAAGGACGCGACGAGCCGGTCGCGGTGACCGGCGAATTCGGGCCGCGGCGGCTCCGGGAAGCCGGCCAGGATCTCGGCGTGCGGCAGCAGTCGCAGCAGCGCGGCGACGGTCCGCCGCTGGTGTTGCGGGTTCTCGGGCACCGAGGGGAGGATCGCGACCGGCAGCGTGAGCGCGGCCAGTTCGGTGTCGGTGACGCCGCGCAGGGTGCCGCCGGCCAGCAGCCCGTCGATCACCTGCTCAGAGGCGCCGAGCTCGGACAGCCGCTGCCGGGTGCGGGCATCGACGCCCGGGTCGCCGGCGGTCGCCGGCCAGGCCAGGACGAGCCGATGGACCCGGTCCGGGGCGTCGACCGCGAGCCGGGCCGCCGCGGAGCAGCCGTTGGAGCCGGCGATGATCACGGCAGGACGGTCGGGCAGCAGGCCGGCCAGCTGCCGGGCCTCCGTCGGCCAACTCGCCGGACGCCGGGGCCGGTCCGGGGCCGAGACCCGGAAACCGGCCGCCATCAGACCCGCGCTGATCCCGGGTCGACGCCAGAATCGCTCCGCGTCGAGCTCTTCCCAGAGCCCACCGTGGACCAGCACCACGGGCGGATCGGCGGCGGACCTCGGCGACATCGTGCTCCTCGCTCTGGTGCGGTTCCCTGCGCGGTGCGGCTGCGCTCGGTAGGCTCCGCTTAGAGCACTACACCGCATGACTCGAGCAGACTAGGGCGTCGCGTTCATTCGCGGCGCGTCCGGGGGATTCAGAGGGGTAGACCCCTTTGGTATCGACCTGAGTGAAGAGGGACACATGCCGACGACGAATGGCCCGGCCGAGACCCGGCGACCCGGCTCGATCCTGATCCGCGTCCGAGGAGTGCTGCCGAATCTGCGGCCCGCCGAACAACGCGTCGCGGAGGCCGTGCTGGCCGACCCGGCCGCGGTGTCGGAGAGCTCGATCACGGCCGTGGCCCGACAATGCGAGACCTCCGAGACCACGGTGCTGCGGTTCTGCCGCGCGCTGGGGCTGGCCGGCTATCCCGAGTTGCGGATCGCCCTGGCCCGGGCCGCCCAGTGGGAGGAGTCCGGCCAGAACGGCGACGGCCCGATCACCGGCAAGATCAGCGCGACCGACTCGCTGGCCGATGTGGTGCGCAAGATCACCCATGCCGACGCGCGGGCGATCGAGGAGACCGGGTCGTCGCTGGACCTGACCGAGCTCGAGGCGGCCGTCGAGGCGGTCGCCAAGGCCGGCCGGATCGACATCTACGGCGCCGGTGCCAGCGCGCTGGTCGGCCACGACCTGCACCAGAAGCTGCACCGGATCGGCCTGATCTCCTTCATCTGGCCCGATCCGCACCAGTCGCTGACCTCGGCCGCGGTGCTCAACCCGGGCGACGTCGCCGTCGGCATCTCGCACACCGGGACCACCGTCGACACGATCGACATGCTCAACGTGGCCCGGCGCCGTGGTGCGACGACCGTTGCGATCACCAATTTCCGCGGCTCGCCGATCGGCGAGGCGGCCGATCATCTGTTGATCACCGCGGCCCGGGAGACTACCTTCCGGTCCGGTGCGATGTCCAGCCGGATCGCCCAGTTGGCGCTGGTCGACTGCCTGTTCGCCGGCGTCGCGCAGCGCTACTACGACACCGCGATCGAGGCCCTGGAGAGCACGTACGCGGTCGTCCGGTCCCGGCACACGCCGGCCAAACGGCACTGACCGAACGGGCTCAGCTCTGCGCTGAGTCCGGATGGAAGTCTGTGTAGTAAGGGTTTCCGGCGGTCAGTGAGTCCCGGGTCACCGGCCGGCGTTCGGCGGCCGACTGGTAGATGCCGGTGATCAACTCCATCGAGCGGCGGCCGTCCTGACCACTGGCCGGCGGCCACATCGCCGGCACCGACCACGCCGACCCGACGTGCTGCGGGCTGTCGATCCCCCGGACTCCAATCCCTCGGAAGGCGCTTTCCCTCAGCCTGGCCGACCGGCCTGGACGGAGCTGGGCGTGGGGTCAGAGGTCGGTCAGGACCTGGGCGCCGCCGTCCGGTCGCTTGAAGCCGGCGGCGCGCGGGTGACCGGCCAGGCAGCCGCGCATCGTCATCAGCGCGGTGTAGTAGTCGATGTAGCGGAAGCCGTACGTCTCACCGCGGGCGAACGCCTGGCCGGAGATCGCGCCCCGCCAGCGTTCAAACGCCTCGTCCGGGATCGGCACCGAGACGTTCGGCTGGAAGCCCTCGGCGTCCTCCCAGTTCTCGGCGTAGAGGAACCGTTTGATGCCGTGTCGGGGCAGTTCATGATCAATCGGCAGTGAGGCCAGGAAGCGGGCCCGTTCGGCGATCGCCGAGGCGTATTCATGATCACGATGGATGCTGTGCCTCCAGTGCGCGATCAGGGTGTCCGGCTTGGTCTGCCGGATCAGCGTCGCCAGTTGCGAAGCCACCTCGTCGTCGTTGGGCAGAAAGCCGTCGCTGTAGTCGAAGACGTGGAACTCCGCGCCGATCTGCTCGGCGAAGGAGCGGCCCTCGTTGATCTTCTGCACCTGGTATTCGGCCGGCGACAGCTTCGGGTGCCCCCGTTCGCCGTAGGTCAGCGCGACGATGATCGCCCGGCCGCCGTCGCCGGTCACCTTGGCCAGAGTCGGTCCCGCGGTCAGGTCCATGTCGCCGATGTGGCCGCCGACGGCCAGCACGGTGCTGCTCATGATCAGAGCCCCGTCTTCATGATCGTGAACGTCCGGGTGACGGTGAAGCCGGTCTTCAGATAGAGCTGGCCGGCCGCGGACTTGGTGTCGGTCCAGAGGAACCAGGCGCTGTGGCAGCCGGCCGCCCGCATCCGTTCCAGGGTGAGGTGCAGCAGCATCTTGCCCAGCCCGAGGCCGCGCTTGGTCGGTAGCACGCCGAATGGCCCGAACCGCTCCGGCACCTGCTCGTAGGTGCCGTGCATGGCCCAGCCCAGCGGCTCGCCGGCCGGATCGAAGACGGCGACGATCCGGTCCAGCGCCAGCCCGCCGACGACGGCCTCGCGGATACCCCGGGCCCAGTCGGCGTTGAACGCGTCGCCGGCGATGCTGATCAGGCCGGGCAGCTCGTCCGACGTCGGGCTGCCGAACCGGTAGCCGTCGGCCGCCAGCCGGTCGAGTTGATCACGGACCTCGCCCGGCAGCGCGTAGTCGTTCAGGCTCCGGTCCATCGCGACCGCCTGGTAATGGGTCTCGAAGCCGAGCTGACGGAGCAGCGCGTCGGCGGCCGGATAGCGGTCGGCGTCCAGGCCGGGCAGGAAGTAGTTCGGCGTGGTGGGGGAGAAGAAGACGGTCCGGCAGCCCCGGGCCCGCAGCCAGTCCAGCGCCGCGGTGATCAACGCCCGGCCGACCCCGCACCGTTGCGCCGACGGATCGACGAAGAAGAACCCGATCCAGCCGGTCTCCGGCTGAAGATCAGCACCGGCCTCGGGGATCAGCCGACGGACCGCGTACGCCGCACCGGCCGGCACCCCGTCGACCTCGGCCACCTGCAGCCCGGCCGGATCGAAATTGCGGTCCAGCAGCACCAGATCACGGAACCGCTGATAGCCGATCGGATCGCCGGGCGCCGCCCGGGTCCAGCTCTCGGCCAGCAGGGGTCCGTCGCCGGGCCGGAACCCGCGAATCCGGACACCGGGCGCCGTACTGCCGGCGGCCGAGGTGGTGGAGGTGTCGGTCATGACCATCTTTCTCTCGCGCGCGATCACGATCAGTCAACCCGCCCCGCCACTCCGGGTCAATTAATTCCCAAACCCATCTCGCCCTCGGTGACTTCCCAACATCCCCCTTCCGTCGACCCGTCACATCCGCGGCCGTTTTCGCGGCGTGTCGCAGCCGAAGTGACGTCTCGATCACAGCCCTTGCGCATCTGCAGCGTGGTGACGGCGTACCCGGCGGACCGGTAGAGGGCGATCGCGCCGCCGTTGGACCCGAACAGGTTCAGTTCCAGGGGCCGTTGCCGGCGACCGCGACCAAGATCAACATCCGCGGTATCCGGTGGAAATAGCTGGAGCGCTGAGTACGGTCGCGCTAGCGTCGTGGCTCGTGACGGATCAAGCGAGCAGTAGCGATCAACCGAGCGGTCCGCTCGGCCCGGGCGACGACCTGGCCGACGGCTGGTTCCCGGAGAGCGTGGCCGCGGACTACGACAGTCCGGGCGGGGCCAACGCCGCCGAGGCGGTGACGCCCGCGGTGGAGGTGATCGCCGACCTGGCCGGTGACGGCCCGGTGCTCGAGTTCGCCGTCGGCACCGGCCGGATCGCCGCCCCGCTGGCCGAGCGCGGGCTGTCCGTGAGCGGCATCGAGCTGAGCCAGGCCATGGCGGCCCGGATCACCGAGAAGCCCGGCGGGGACAAGATCAACGTCACGATCGGCGATATGACCAAGACCCGGGTGGCTGGTGAGTTCTCGCTGGTCTACCTCGTCTTCAACACGATCAGCAACGTCACCACCCAGGACGGGCAGGTCGACGTCTTCCGCAACGCGGCCGCGCAGCTGCGCCCGGGCGGGCTGTTCCTGATCGAGGTCGGGCTGCCGGATCTGCGGCGGCTGCCACCCGGCCAGGACACCGTGCCGTTCACCGTCGCACCGAAGGCCGAGGGCGGAGGTTACGTCGGCTTCGATCAGTACGACGTCGTGACCCAGGCGTTCACCTCCAACCACGTGACCGTGACCGCCGACGGGCAGGGCAGGTTCTACCGGATCCCGTTCCGCTACGCCTGGCCGGCCGAGCTGGACCTGATGGCCCGGCTCGCGGGCCTGCGACTGAAGCACCGCTGGGCCGACTGGGACCGCTCCGAGTTGACCGCCGAGAGCACCAAGCACGTGTCGGTCTGGGAGAAGGTGTAGCCGGACTCGGTCGGCGGTTCGGTGAAACTGGGCGGATGGACGTCCGATCACTCATCGCCCAGCGGGCCACCCGATCTTTCCTGCCGACTCCGATTCCGGACGAGACGCTGACCGAGTTGGTCGAATCGGCCCGCTGGACCGGCTCGGCCCGGAACCGGCAGCCCTGGCGGTTCGTCGCGGTCCACGACGCGCCGGTACGGGCTCAGCTCGCCCGGCTGGGTGCGTACGCCGGCTTCCTGGCCGCGGCACCGGTCGTCCTGGTGCTGCTCAGTCCGGAGGGCCGGCAACTCGACACCGAGTTCGACCTGGGCCGGATCACGCAGTCGATCACGATCGCCGCCGCGGCAGCCGGACTCGGCAGTTGCGCCGCCAGCCTCTACCCGGACGACCAGGCCCGCCGCGCGGCGGGCCTGGTCCGGGCCGAACCCGGCTGGACCGCTCGCCACGCCATCGCCCTCGGCCGCCCGGCCACCGCACCGGCCCGCACCGGCCGCTCCGCGATCCCGCGTGGTCGCCGCGACACCGCCGACCTGCTTCGTAGCTTCGGTCAGTAGCGCAGGACCGCGGGGTCGGCGATCCAGCCGGCGGGATGGGCCGGGGGAGTGGCCAGGGGTTCGAGGGGTTCCCGGGCGGTGAGCTTGAGCCGTAGCTCGGCCGAGCCCCAGAGCTTGTCCAGGGCGTGGCTGTTGCTGCCGGGGTTGTCGATGCCGGTGCCGCCGCCCTCGCGCTGACCGAACTCGGGATAGAGCTCGCCGGCCACGTCCATGATCACGCAGCTGGTCCGGATCGGGTCGAAGGCCGCCCGGTCGACCACGTGCAGCGCGACGCCGTGGCAGGTCTCTCCGGCGTACTTGTGGAAGGTCGGCACGAAGGACGTCGCCCGGATCAGCACGCCGGGCACGCCGCGTTCGGTGACGGCCGCCGCCAACCGGGCGTCGCAGAACGGCGCGCCGAGGGTCTCGAACGGGCGGGTGGTGCCGCGGCCCTCGCTCAGGTTGGTGCCCTCGAACAGCCCGGTCCCGGCGTAACAGATCGCCGTGTCCAGGGTCGGGATGTTGGGCGACGGCGGGATCCAGACCAGCCCGGTCTGGTCGTGCCACTGTCCCCGCTGCCAGCCGTCGGCGGTGATCACGTCGAGGTCGACCGGGTGGCCGAGTTGATCAACGACCGCGGTCCGGTTGAGCTGATCGGCCAACTCACCGACGGTCAGCCCGTGCCGCAACGGGATCGAGACCCGGCCGACGAAGCTCTCGTTGCCGGGCTCCAGCCGGGGTCCGCCGGCGACCAGCCCGGTCAGCGGATTCGGCCGGTCGAGGACGACGAAGCGACGTCCGGTCCGGCCCGCGGCGAGCATCAGGTCGAACATGGTCCAGACGTAGGTGTAGTACCGGACGCCGATGTCCTGCAGGTCGAACAGCAGGGTCGCCACGCCGGAGTCCTCGATCTGCTGATCTTGCTGAGCCGGTGTCCTGCGGTACGTGTCGTACAGCGGCAGCCCGGTCAGCGCATCATGATCGGCATCCTCGGCGAAGCCGGCCTGGGCCGTGCCCTGCAACCCGTGCTCGGGCCCGAACAGCGTAGTCAGCGCGATCCCGGCATCGAGCAGGCCGACCGCGATCGGCCGCAGATCGCGTCGCACCCCGGTGAAGTTGGTGATCAGACCAACGGGGCCGTCGCCGGGCAGTAGCCCAGGGTCTACGATCAGCCGGTCCGCGCCTGCGGCGACGGACTGGTCGGATGAAATCTCGGCCATCGGTGACCTTTCCGGTTACGATGCGGGCAACAGGTAGAGAAATTACCCAATGTCGACGGTGCGGGTAAATACCGCACTTGGTCGGCTGGACACGTACGTCGGATCCGTTTGGCGGATCTGGATCGAGGAGTGAGATGACGGCACCTCTGGAACGGCCCTCGGTGAACGGGCTCGGAACCGAGGCCTACGAACGCCGCTACGGCCGGCTGGACGAGATGAGCGTGGCCCAGATCGTCGACACGATGACCGAGGCGGCGCAGGCCGTGCCGAAGGCGGTCGCGGCCGTCGCACCACAGATCAACGCCGCGATCGAGGCCGCCGAGCCGGGCTTCGCCGCCGGCGGCCGGCTGATCTACGTCGGTGCCGGCACCTCGGGCCGGCTCGGCGTGCTGGACGCGTCCGAATGCCCGCCGACCTTCCACACCGACCCGAGCCGGGTGGTCGGCGTGATCGCCGGCGGCCGGACCGCCGTGGTCGACTCGATCGAGGGGGCCGAGGACGACGCCGCGGCCGGCACCGCGGACCTGGCGGCCCTCGACCTCACCCCGCTGGACACCGTGGTCGGCATCGCGGCGAGCGGCCGCACCCCGTACGTCCGCGGCGCGCTGGTGCACGCCCGGGACCGGGGCGCGGTCACTGTGGCCCTGTCCTGCAACAGCCCGGCCGAGTTGTCCGAGTTCGCCGATCATCCGATCGAGGCGATGGCCGGGCCCGAGGTGATCGCCGGCTCCACCCGGCTGAACGCCGGCTCGGTGCAGAAGCTGGTGCTGAACATGATCAGCACCATCCTGATGGTCCGCACCGGCCGCACCTACGGCAACCTGATGGTCGACATGCAGGCCACCAACGCGAAGCTGCGACAGCGCGCGATCCGGCTGGTCAGCACCATTGCCCAGGTCGACGCCGAACCGGCCGAGACCGCCCTGGACGCGGCGAACCAGGAGGTCAAGACGGCCTCGGTGATGATCACCCGCGGCGTCGGCCCGGACAAGGCTCGCGGTCTGCTGGCGGAGGCTGATGGGCGACTCGGGGTCGCCATCGGGCTGCCCAGCTCGCAACACCCAGCCCTCTCCTGATCCGGTCGGAACGTGCCCTTCGACAGGCTCAGGGAACGAACGACTCAGGAGGCGCTGGCGTGCTCGCGCCAGCCCGGCACCCGGGGTCGCCAGGAGAGCAGCATGTCGGCCTCGGCCGGGGTGCGATTCCCTTTGCGGGCGTTGCAGTCCTGGCAGGCTGCCACGGTGTTCAGCCAGGTGTTCCGGCCGCCCCGCGACTGCGGCATCAGGTGGTCGACGGTCGACGCCTTCCGGCCGCAGTAGGCACAGGTGTGCCGATCCCGGCGCAGCACCCCGCGCTTGGACCAGACCGGGCTGCGGGCGTACAGGAAGGTCGTCTTCACGTACCGGATCAGCCGCAGCACCAGCGGCCAGGGGTACGGACCGATCCGGCGCTCCTCGTGGGCCTGCTCGACCACGGCGACCTCGCGGACCAGCATCCGGATCGCGTGCTTCACCGTCACCGTGTGCAGTGCGGTGTTGTCGGTGTTCAGGACCAGGACTCCGGGGGCAGCACGGAATGGTCCGGCGGTCGTCGCCAAGACGGTCATGCCGCACCTCCTCGAGTCGAATCAGCCGTTCCGACCAACCAGGGTGCCCGATGGATCGAAACCTTGTCATCGGCTTATTCCTCGCCCAGATTATTGCCGACTCGTCCCAATGGCGGGGAACCGGGCAGCAAAGCACCGGTAATAATGAGGCGTGACCCTTCTAAATCGACTGCTCAGCCTCAAGCGGCTGTTCGGCAGGTCCGACGACGAGGAGTCGGGGCCCGATCTGCCGATCGTCCTGGACGTCGAACAACGGCGCGCCCAGCTGCTCCGGCTGGAGCGGTCGCTGGACGCGTTGGTCTCGGCGATGAAGGAAGATCAATCCCGGTTGCAGAACCCCGGCTGGCGCGAGCGGGTCGCCGAATACGGCCGGCTGGCTGGTGAGGCGATGACCCAGCGCAAGTCCGAACTGGCCCGGGACCGGATGCTCGACCTGGCGTTCGAGGTCCGGCCGGTGTTCACCGGTCCGATCCCGGCCGAAATGGAGGCGGTGGGTCCGCTGCAGGACGAGGTGATGGCCGCGGCCGACGCCTTGCGCGAGGTGCTGCCCGGAGAGCGCGACGGGTCCTGAACCGCCGATCGACTTCCCCCGTGCGGGGGAGTTCGACCCCTGGTCGCGGCCAGGGTTGCCCCTGATCCGTAAGGTTTTGCCAGCACCCTCCTAGGCAACGCTAGGGTGCGGACCATGGCCTCGGGGGAGACTTCACTCTGGGCCGCCCAGGTGTAGGAGAGGACCCATTCCGTCATGGCCCTGCTGACCCGGCTCAGCTTGATCAACCGGCTGGTCGTAGCGCTGCTCTCGGTCGCGATCGTCGTGTTCGGAGTGATCGCGACTCTGTCGCTGAAGCAGGAGTTGCTGCCGAGCATCACCGCCCCGCAGGCCGCGGTGAGTGTGGTGTATCCCGGTGCTTCGCCGGACATCGTCGCGGACGAGGCGGCCGCCCCGATCGAGCAGGCCGTACGCAACGTCTCCGGCGTCACCTCGGTCAACTCGCTGTCGTCCACCAACTCCTCCCAGATCACCGTGGTGTGGGACTACGGCCTGGACGACGACAAGGTGCTCGCAGAGATCAACTCGGCGGTATCGGCGGCGAAGTCCAGCCTGCCCGACGACGTCGAGACCGAGGTCTTCGCCGGCAGCACCGACGACATCCCCGTGGTCCAGCTCGCCGTTTCGTCAGACCTCGAGCTGGACAAGTTCGGCCCGCTGGTCGACGACATCGCGGTCAGTGCGCTGAGCGGTCTGCCGGGCGTCCGGGACGTCACCCTCTCCGGCCAGGACACCAAGCAGATCACCGTCACGCTGAAGCAGGACCGGCTCGATGATCATGAACTGACCGCCCAGGTGGTCAACCAGTCGGTCCAGTCCCAGCTGAAGGCGATGCCGGCCGGCACCAGCTTCGACGGCAACGAAGAACTCTCGGTGGAGGTCGGCTCGGCGCCCGGCTCGGTGGACGCGATCAAGAACCTGCCGATCGCCACCGCCGACGGCCCGGTCAAGCTGAGCGAGCTGTCCGACGTCAAGCTCGAGTCGGTGGCCCGCAGCTCGATCTCCCGAGCCGACGGCCGACCGTCGCTCGGCCTGGCCGTGATGAAGACGCCGGACGCCGACACGGTGCAGATCTCGCACGCGGTCCAGGCCGCGCTGCCCGGGCTGCAGACCGAGCTGGGCAACAACGCCGCCTTCAGTACGGTCTTCGACCAGGCCCCGATGATCGAGCAGTCGCTGCATGATCTTGCGGTCGAGGGCGGCCTCGGGCTGGTCTTCGCGATCATCGTGATCTTGCTCTTCCTGCTCTCGGCACGATCGACGCTGATCACCGCGATCTCGATCCCGCTGTCGCTGTTGATCGCGATGATCGGGCTGTGGATCGGCGAGTACTCGCTCAACCTGTTCACCCTGGCGGCCCTGACGGTCGCCGTCGGCCGGGTGGTCGACGACTCGATCGTGGTCGTCGAGAACATCAAACGGCACAGTCTTGGTTCCAGCGCGCGCCGGCTGACCATCGACCAGGTGGTCTCCTCGGTCAAGGAGGTCGCCGGTGCGGTCACCGCTTCGACGCTGACCACGGTCGCCGTGTTCCTGCCGGTCGCCTTCGTCAGCGGTCCGACCGGGGAGCTGTTCCGGCCGTTCTCGATCACCGTCGCGATCGCGCTGGTCGCCTCGCTGCTGGTCGCGCTGACCATCGTGCCGCTGCTGGCGTACTGGTTCTTCCGCGGCAAGAAGCCGAAGGAGGGCGCGCCGGCCAAGGCGGCGGAGGAGGATCCGGACCGGGTGACCCGGCTGCAGCGCGGCTACCTGCCGGTGCTGCGCTGGTCGCTGCGGCATCCGGTGATCACGTTGGCGATCTCGCTGGTGCTGTTCATCGGCACGCTCGGAGCGTCGACCCTGCTGAAGACCGACTTCCTCGGCTCGCTCGGCGACGACACGGCGTTGCAGATCAATCAGGAACTGCCGGCCGGCACCCGGCTGGAGTCGACCGCGGAGGCCGCGTCCAAGATCGAGAAGGTGCTGTCGGAGGATCCCGACGTCAAGGGCTACCAGTCGACGATCGGTCAGCCCGGCAAGCCGAACGTGGTCACCTACTCGGTGACCCTGACCGATGAGGCCGATGCCGGCGCTGCGACGGAGCGGCTGCGCAGCCGGGTGGCCGAGGTGCCGGACTCGGGCGAGGTCAGGCTGACCTCGGCGACCGCCGCGTTCACCTCCAGCGACGTGACCGTCACCGTGACCGGTGACGATCCGAAGTCGTTGTCGACCGCGACCGAGTCCGTCCGGCAGGCGGTGGCCGGCATTCCCGGGCTGAGCGACGTACGGACCGACCTGGCCGAGCAGCGGCCGGTGCTGCGGGTCAAGGTGGACCTGACCAAGGCGGCCGACTACGGCTTCACCCAGACCGAGATCGGGACCGCGGTCACGGCCGCGCTGCAGGGCTCGCCGATCGGGGAGATCACCCTCGACGGAGAGACCCAGGACGTGGTGATCCGGACCCACGCGCCGAACGCCAAGCCGGCGGACATCGCCAAGCTCAAGCTGCCGGTCTCCCAGGTGCAGCAGCAGAAGGTGCAGGAGAAGGCGCAGGACGACCTGGAGAAGAAGTCGGACGCGCTGGAGAAGAAGCAGGACGACCTGCAGCAGCGGCAGAAGGATCTGCAGCAGAAGCAGGAGGACCAGGCGGACCAGGCGAAGGAGGACGCCGAGGAGCAGGGCGACGATCAGCGCAGCGACCTCGAGCAGTCCCGGGAAGACGCCGAGGACGACCTGGCCGAGCTGCGTGATCAACTCCGGGAACTCCGGAACAGCCCGGAACCCACGCCGCCGGCACCGCCGGCGCCGCCGCAGCCCGGACAGCCGCCGAACCCGGGCGGCACGCCGGTGACCCAGGAGCAACTGGCCTACCAGAAGCAGTTGGAGCAGCGGGGCCAGGCGATCGCCCAGCTCGAGTCGGCGATCAAGCGGTCCGAGCAGGGGATCGAGCAGATCGAGGATCAGCTCGAGGCGATGCAGGACCAGGAGGACGAGAGCCAGCAGCAGGAGCAGGATCAGCAGGAACTCTCCGACGAGCAGGAGGCGCTCTCCGACGACCAGGAGGCGCTGGCCGACGAGCAGAAGGAGTTGGCCGAGGAGCAGCAGGACCTGGCCGACCTCAAGGCCAAGGCGATCACGGTCGGCGATATCGCGGAGGTGGCCAAGGAGAAGACGCCGGTCACCGTCAAGCACGTCGATGGTCAGCGGTCGGTGACGGTCACGGCCACCCCGACCGGCGGCGATCTCGGTGCGGTCTCGGCCTCGTTGATGACGGCCGTGAACGGTGTTGAGCTACCGGCCGGTATCGCCGTCGAGCAGGGCGGCGCATCGACCGAGCAGCAGGAGGCGTTCGTCCAGCTCGGCCTGGCGATGCTGCTGGCGATCGTGCTGGTCTTCATCATCATGGTGGCGACGTTCCGCAGCCTGCTGCAGCCGCTGATCCTGCTGGTGTCCATCCCGTTCGCCGCGACCGGCGCACTGGTCGGCCTGTTGGCGACCAACACCGCCCTCGGCGTGCCGGCCATGGTGGGCTTGTTGATGTTGATCGGCATCGTGGTCACCAACGCGATCGTGCTGATCGACCTGATCAACACCTATCGCGAACGCGGCGCCGAGCCGCAGGCGGCGATCATCGATGGTGCCCGGCTCCGGCTCCGGCCGATCATCATGACCGCGGCGGCGACCATCTGTGCGTTGACCCCGATGGCCTTCGGACTGACCGGTGGCGGCGTCTTCATCTCCCGGCCGCTGGCCGTGGTGGTGATCGGCGGCCTGGTGTCCTCGACCATCCTGACGTTGATCTTGGTCCCGGTGCTGTACAGCCTGGTGTCCAAGATCGGCTACCAGCCGCCGGAGGCGCAGCCGATCGACCCCAACGCCCCGCCGCCGGACCAGGGTGGCGCGGCAGCGGCGGCGGCACCCGAGCAGGAGGCGGCGCCCGATCAGCCGGCCGGCGAACGGGACTCGGTCTTTCCGGTCGACGAGAACCTGCGGCGCGGCTGACCTCGCCGGATCCAGGAGTCGGGCCGGTTCCGGACGTGGATCGTCCGGAACCCGTTCTACGGTGCCGTCATGACCAACGACTACTGGAGCGAACCGCCGCTGGCCGGGACCGAGGTCGAGCACCTGACCGGCGCCCTGGACCGGCTCCGGGCCACCTTCCGCTGGAAGGCCGACGGGCTGGACGAGACCGGGCTACGGGTCCGGATCGGCGCCTCCTCGCTGACCCTGGGTGGGCTGCTCAAGCATCTGGCCCGGGCCGAGGACGAGCTGTTCAGCGCCAAGCTCAGCGGCGCACCGACTGCGGCCCCGTGGAACGCCGTGGACTGGGCCGCCGACCCCGACTGGGATTTCGAGTCGGCCGCCGCCGACTCGCCGGACCAGTTGTACGCGATCTGGGACAGCACGATCGAACGGTCCCGGCAGCGGCTGGCGGCGGCCCTGGCCGCCGGCGGTCTCGACCAGCCCGTCCACCTGGCCTGGCCGGGCCGGGGCAACCTCAGCCTGCGCCGGTTGCTCTGCGACCTGATCGAGGAGTACGGCCGGCACACGGGTCACGCCGACCTGCTCCGGGAAGCGGTCGACGGCCGGGTCGGGGAGGATCCGCCCCCAGGCTGGCGTCCGGAGTCGCCGGCCGACGGGCGGTGACCGGCGTCAGCCGGCCAGCCAACTGACGTAGAAGATGCTCGCTCCGGCCACGGCGCAGACGATGGCGACGATCCAGAACCGCATGGTGATCTGGATCTCCGGCCAGCCCTTCATCTCGAAATGATGGTGCAACGGCGACATCAGGAAGATCCGCTTGCCGTGGGTGAGCTTGAAGTAGGTGGTCTGGATGATCACCGAGCCGGCCACGCTGACGTACAGGCCGCCGATGATGATCAACAGCAGTTCGGTGCGGGTCAAGACCGCCAGAGCGGTGATCGCGCCGCCCAGCCCGAGCGAACCGACATCGCCCATGAAGATCTGCCCGGGCGGCCCGCTGTACCAGAGATAGCCGACCAGGCTGGCGGCCAGGGCGACGGCGAAGATTGCCAGATCGAGCGGGTCGCGGACGACGAAGCACTTGTCCAGGGTCAGATCTCCGGGCGGCAGGTTCTGACAGGCCATCCGCGACTGGAACAGGGCGATGAAGGTGTAGGCACCGAGCGCGATGATGGTCGCGCCGGCCGCTAGTCCGTCGGCACCGTCGGTGATGTTGACGGCGTTGGCCGTGGCCACGGCGAGCAGATTGATCCACACCAGATAGAGCACCAGGCCCACCACGCCCAGCGCGGCCAGGTCGAGGAACGGGAGGTCGCGGACCCAGGAGATCGCCTGCGAGGCCGGGGTCACGCCGGTGTCGGGATCCCGGAACAGGATCGCGAGTACGGCGAAGCCGGTGGCCACGATCACCTGACCGGCCACCTTCTGCCAGCCGGTCAGGCCGAGGCTGCGCCGGTGCCGGGTCTCGGTGAAGTCGTCCAGGAAGCCGATCAGACCGAGGCCGGCCATCAGCACGATCGCCAGGATCCCGCTGGCCGTGACCGGGACCGGGCCCGGGATCAGGTGGGCGACGAAATAGCCGAAGATCGCGCCGGTGACGAAGACGATGCCGCCCTTGGTCGGCGTCCCGGCTTTGACCAGATGGGTCTGCGGGCCGTCGGCCCGGACCAGCTGTCCCCAGCCGAGTCGCCGGAACAGCTTGATCGCGGACGGGGTCAGGGCGAACGTGAAGATCAGCGACGCGGCTCCGGCCACGAACAGCGCGATCACGGCTTCTCCTCCTGGGGTCGGCTCACAGCTGACCGGTGAATCGGAGCACGCCCATCAGGTCGTCCTCGGTCAGTACGGCCGCCTCGGCGTCGGTCGCGATGCAGGCCTCGAGATCGGCGTGCAGCCGGTCGGGGTCCAGCCCGGAGCCGATCAGCACCAGCTGACTGCTCCGGTCCTTCGGCGACGGGCGCCGCTCGGGATCGAGCCGCAGTGACGGGCCGACCTTGCCGATGGCGTACCGCGGCTGGTGCCCGGGCACCGCGAACCGGGCCAGGCCCTTGATCCGGAACACCCCGGTCAGGTCCTCGTCGAGCAGCGCCATCAGCCGGCGCGGATGCAGCCCGTGTTCGGTGCTGAAGCTCAGCGATTCGAACTTGTCATGCAGATGCGCGGACCGGTCGTGATCATGGCTTTGGTGATCATGGTCCCCTTCGGCCAGCGTCGGCTGGTGGTGGGGCCGGGTCTTGAGCTCGTACAGCAGCGCCGGGTCGAGCCGGCCCTCGACGGTGCAGACGATCGGCGCCACCGGGTTGAGCTCGCGGACCTGCTCCTGCCGCCGCGTCCGCTCGGCCGGCTCGATCCGGTCAACCTTGTTGATGATCACCAGGTCGGCCACCTCAACGTGCCGGTCCAGCTCCGGATGCTCGGCGCGGCTGGCCGGGAACGCTTCGGCGTCGACCACCTCCAGCAGCCCGCCGTACGCCATCCGCTCGTCCAGCGCCTGGAACACGAGCTGCACCATCGCCCCGGGCTCGGCGATCCCGCTCGCCTCGATCACGATTACGTCGATGTCCGCGGCCGGCGCGGCCAACTGGTCCAGCAGGCCGGCGATCTCGCCGCCGTCGGAGACGCAGCACAGGCAACCGCCGCTGCTGGTGATCATGCTGTCGGTCTGGCCGGCGATCAGCATCGCGTCGACGTTGATCGCGCCGAAATCGTTCACCACCACGCCGATCCGGACGTCGAGACTGTTGCGCAGCAGGTGGTTCAGCACGGTGGTCTTGCCGGAGCCGAGGAACCCGGCCAGCACGATGATCGGGATCGGGGGCCTTGGCACCCGGCCAACCCTAACCTCTCCCGCCCGATGGAAACTCACGGCAAACGCTTGCCCCCGGTCGGTGTCCTCGGCGACGGTGAAGCATTCCGGCATCCACCTCGAAGGGGAGGCGTGGCATGGCGTACGAACTGAGTCGTCGACGGTTGCTGGCGGCGGGTGGAGGAGTGGCGGCGTTGTCGATCATGGGAGCCGGGTCCGCAGCGGCAGCGGAGCGCTGGCAGTCCCGGCTGGTCCGGCAGTCGTCCGGCGGCCGGCTGAGCTACCGGGCGGACCGGACCGGGAACAAGCTCCCGGACTTCAGCCATGCCGGTTATCGCGGCGGCGGGGTCGAACTGCCCGCGGTGCCGACCGTGGCCACCGTCCGGCCGGTCGACGGCGACAACACCGCGCACCTGCAGGCGGCGATCGACGCCGTCGGCGCCCGGCCGCTCGATCCGACCGGCCGCCGCGGGGCGTTGCTGCTGGCGGCCGGGACGTATCCGGTGGCCGGGACCCTCCGGGTGCCGTACAGCGGGGTCGTGTTGCGCGGCGTGGGCGACGGCGACGATCCGGCGGACAGCACGATCATCCGGGCCACCGGCAACACCCCGGAGCATCGCGATGTCGTTGTGGTCGGCAGCGGGGCGACCACCCGCTGGGCCGGCGAGGTGGCCGGCACCCGGTCCGAGATCACCTCGGACTTGGTCTCCTGTGGCGAGCGCAGCTTCACGGTGGCCGATCCGGCGGCCTACCGGCCGGGCGACAACGTGATCATCGTCCATCCCTGCACGGCCGAGTGGCTGGCCGCGGTCGACGGCGGCGCCACCGGGGTCGACGAGCCGTGGACTCCTGGCAGTCAGCCGATCACGTACAACCGGTTCGTCACCGACGTGTCGGGCTCGAAGCTCACCGTCGACGTGCCGGTCTACAACCACCTGGACCGGTCGCTGGCGACGTCGTCGGTGCACCGCTGGGACCGGGCCGGCCTGGTCACCGAGAGCGGCGTGGAGGACCTGCGGATCGTGATCGAGTTCGCCGGCGATCCGGATGTCGACGAAGATCACGCCTGGGTGGCGGTCCGGCTGCGCGGGCTGCAGGACGGCTGGGTCCGCGGCTGCACCTTCCTGCATTTCGCCAAGGCCGGGGTGGAGACCAACGAGACCACCCGGGTGACCGTCGCCGACTGTCGCGCCCTGGATCCGGCGTCGGTGATCACCGGCGGGCTGCGGTACAACTTCAACAACGAGGGCCACTCGCAGCAGATCCTGTTCACCGACTGCCAGGCGACCAAGGCCCGGCACGCGTTCATCTCCAACGGGACCAGCAGCGCCTCCGGGCTGGTCTATCTGCGCGGCACCTCGACCGGCAGCCTGGCCTCCTCGGAGGGGCATCGGCGGTGGAGCCAGGGGATGCTCTGGGACAACCACCGCGAGATCTCGCCGGCGACCTCGATCACCCTCGGCATCTACAACCGCGGCGACTACGGCACCGGGCACGGCTGGGCGACCGTCCACTCGGTCGGCTGGAACTGCGATGTGGCCGGCACGAAGCTGGTCGTGCAGCGGCCGCCGACCGGGCAGAACTACGCCATCGGCTGCCGCGGCGTGATCACCGGCGACGGGCCGTTCGAGCACCCCGCCGGGCACATCGAGGGAGACAACCGGGCCGGCCTCAACCCGGGATCGCTCTATCAGGCACAGTTGGCGGCCCGGACCGGCTGAACCGCTCTGCTACGTCGTGCGGCGTAGTCGGGAATGCGCTCCACGGCCGACGCGGAGCGGCTGCGGTCGTGACACCGTGGCGGCAGCGAGCGTCGCGATTCCAGGGAGGCAGTCAGTGACCGCAGGACGTACGACCTATGACTACAGCGACCGGGTGGCCCTGATCACGGGCGCCAGTCAGGGCATCGGAGCCGCCCTGGCCGAGGCCTTCGCGGCGGCAGGCGCCGCCGTCGTGATCATGGCCCGGCGCGAGGCCGTGCTGACCGAAGTCGCCGACCGGATCACGGCCCGGGGTGGCCGGGTCCGCGCGGTGGTCGGTGACGTGACCGACGACGAGTCGGCCCGGGCGGCCGTGGCGGCTGCGATGACGGCGTTCGGCCGGCTGGACGCCGCGGTCAACAACGCCTCCGAGGGGCCGCCGCCGCAACTGCTGGCCGAGCTTGATCCGGATCAGTTCCGGCACGCCGTCGACGTCAACGTGAACGGGACCTATCTGGGGATGCGGCACCAGATCCCGGCCATGATCGACTCCGGCGGCGGGTCCGTCGTCAACTTCGCCTCGGTGGCCGGAGTCGGTGGGATCAGCCATCTCTCGTCCTACGTCGCCGCCAAGGCCGGCGTGATCGGCCTGACCCGGGCCGCGGCACTGGACTACGCGCCGTTCGGGATCCGGGTGAACGTGATCGCGCCGGGCCCGATCCTGACCGAGCACCTGGTGGCCGCCGGCCCGACGGCACAGCAGGGGGCCGCGGCCTCCGTACCGATCGGCCGGGTGGGCACCACCGACGACATCGCGTCCGCGGTGCTCTGGCTGTGCTCCGGTGCGGCCTCCTACGTGACCGGAGTGACTCTGCCGGTGGACGGCGGGCAGTCCGCCGGGATGCGGCTGGACAATCCCTACACGCCGGGTGAACCGATGGACTGATCCTCATTCCGGAAGGGGATTGTCCGGAATGCGCCGTACCGTGCGGCGCATGGCTACGACATTCACCCTCGGTGGCGACGCTCTCGATCCCCATCGTCTCGCGGAGTTCTGGGCCGCGGCGCTCGGTTACGTACCCGAGCCCGGATACGAGGAGGAGGACGGCACGTCCTTGATCGATCCGGACGGTGCCGGGCCGGTGATCGGCTGGCTGCGGGTGCCGGAGGCGAAGACCGCCAAGAACCGCTTGCACCTCGATCTCCGGGTCGCCGGAGACGGGCCGCGGACCGAGGAGTCGGCCGTCCGGATGCGGACCAAGGCGGCGGAGTTGGTCGCCCTGGGCGCCACTCTGGTCCGCGAGGACAACTACGGCGATGTCCTCGGTCACATCGTCATGCTCGATCCCGAGGGCAACGAGTTCTGCGTCGGCTGAGGAGCGGCCGACCGGATTGACTCTATCGAACTGATGTTCGATTATTGAGCCATGAGTGTCGCCCGTCTCCAGAGCACCGCGCGCAGGCTCTCGGCCGAGGCGCGGGGGAGCCGGATCCAGGAGCTGCAGGAGCGGGTGCAGCGGATGCAGGGCGGTGGGGTCAGCCGGGCGTTGCCGGTGGTCGCTCCGCTCGCTCCGCTGCTGACTCCGCGGACCGGCAGCACGTACGCGGTGGACAGTCCGAGCCTGGCGATGACCCTGATGGCGGCTCCGTCCCAGGCCGGGGAGTGGGCGGCGGTGATCGGCGCGGCGGATTTCGGGCTGGCGGCGGCGGCCGGCTTCGGGGTCGACCTGTCCCGGACCATCGCGGTGCCGGAGCCGGGTGAGCGCTGGCCGGATGTCGTCGCCGGGCTGACCGAGATCGTCTCGGTGATCTTGGTCCGGCCGGGCCGGGTGACCGAGCATCAGGCGGCCCGGTTGCGGACCCGGCTGCGGCAGCGGGACGCGATGTTGATCTCCTGGGGTGACTGGCCGCGCTGCGACGCCCGGCTCAGCATCGAGTCCTCGTACTGGGACGGGTTGGGGCGCGGCCACGGCCGGATCACCGGCCGCCGGGCCGTGGTCTCGGTCCGGCGATCCGGCCGTCCGTCGGGTCAGGTCGCGCTCTGGCTGCCGGGCCCGGACCTGCAGGTCCGGACGGCGGAGCCGGTGCTTCCGGAGCGGTCGGAACGTCTCGTCGCCGAGGCGGTCTGAGATGGCGGCTGAGGAGGACCGGGTCGGGGAGGACCGGGTGATGGTGGTGTGGTGCCCGGACTGGCCGATCGTCGCCGCCCGGACGGAGCAGGAGTTGGTCCCGGACGCGCCGATCGCCGTGATCACCCGGGGCGAGGTGTCCGCCTGCTCGGCGAACGCCCGTGAGGAGGGCGTCCGGGTCGGGCTGCGGCGCCGGGACGCGGTCGGCCGCTGCCCCGAGTTGATCGTCCTCGATCATCAGCCGGATCGTGATCTTCGGGTCTTCGGCTCGGTGCTGTCGGCGATGGAACAGGTCACCCCCGGGGTGATGCCGATCGTCCCGGGCCGGTGCGCAGTGCGGGTGCCGAGCCGCTACTACGGCGGCGAGACCGAGGCGGCCGCCGTGATCGCCGAACACCTGGTCGGGACCGGCGTCTGGGACTGCCGGATCGGCATCGCCGACGGAGTGTTCGCGGCCGAGCAGGCGGCTCGGCTGGCCGACCAGCAAGGGCATCGGGCGGTGCCGCCGGGCGGCTCGGCCGGGTTCCTGGCGCCGCTACCGATCCGGATGTTGGGCGAGCCCGATCTGGTCAGCCTGCTGGCCCGGTTGGGGATCAAGACCCTCGGCGCCTTCGCCGCCCTGGCCGCCCGGGACGTGCTGACCCGATTCGGCCGGCCCGGTGCCCGGCTGCACCGCCTGGCCGGCGGGGCGGACGTCGGGCTGCTGGCCAGCCGGACCCCGCCGCTGGAGTTCACCCGGAGTTGCCCGTTCGAGCCCGGACTGACCTCGATCGAGACGATCGGTTTCAGCATCCGGCAGACCGCCGACTCCTTCGTCGGTGAGCTGGCCCGGCACGGCCTGGTCTGCACCACCGTCCGGATCGAGGTCGAGGCCGAGCCGACCTACAGCGAATCGGGGCCGGTGGACGGCTGGATCGGGATTCGGCGCTGGGCCCATCCGCGGTGGTTCGGCTCGGCCGACCTGATCGACCGGGTCCGCTGGCAGTTGCAGGCCGACCCGGCGCCGGCACCGGTGAACGAGGTCCGGCTGATCCCGGACGGCATCGAGCCGCTCAGCGATCAGGGTGAGGGGCTGTGGGGCAGCGCGCCGGACGAACGGATCGAGCGCGGCATCGCCCGGCTGCAGAGCATGCTCGGCCCCGAAGGGGTGCTGGCGGTCGGCCTGCAGGGCGGCCGTGGCCCCGCGGCCCGGCAGTCGACCACCCCCTGGGGCGAGCAGCCGGTCGGCCGCCGCCCGGCCGAGCTGCCCTGGCCCGGCAGCATCCCGCCACCAGCCCCGACCCGGGTCTTCGCCGACCGCCGCCCGGCCATGGTGTACGGCCCGGCCGGCCGCCCGGTCGGCCTCAACGACCGCGGCCTGATCACCGCCGAACCGACCAGCTTCTCCGCCGACGACACCGCCCGCGCCGGCATCCAGGCCTGGGCCGGCCCGTGGCCGATCGAGGAGCTGTGGTGGGACCCCGCCAAGGCCCGAAGAATCGCTCGGTTCCAGGTCGTCGGGGTCGATGGGAGTGCCTGGTTGCTGGTGCTGGAGAACGGTCGTTGGTATGCCGAGGCGCGCTATGAATAAGGGAAACCCGCTGTGCTGGCTCCGCGCGGGGGTTCGGGGGTCTGTGCGCGGGCAACCATCCGCGCGCGGTGGTCTGGGTGCGGCGCGCAGGCCAGGTCGTCGCACGCTCCCGCCAGGCCCGTCCAGGCCCGCGCACAGACCCCGGAACCCCCACGCTCCCCGCCCCCGCGGACTCCCTGCCTGGTCCGACGCCACACCAGAGGTGGGGCCGCCAGGACGAGCGCGAATCGCCAAACCCAAAGCAATCGCCCCAAGCCTTCTCGAGTGTGACGTTTCCCGCCTCGATCAGCCGTGCGGAGCCGGGAATCGTCACACTCGGTGGAGCTCAGATCCTTGCTGTGGAGGGGGTAGGGGCTCATCGAGCCGTCCCATCGCCGCCAGCGCAGTGGAGGTCCGGTGCCCAACCGGCGCTCATGATCAGGGGGCCCGATCATGAGCCGATCGAACGCGACCTCAGTCCGGTCCCCATGGCGCAGCCAGCCCAACCCTCCACTCGAGCGTGACGTTCCCCGTCCCACTCGGCGATCGCTCGATTCGTGGCGACGCCAGTGGATCCGCGGCGCCGGATCCTGGTCACTCCCCGCGCTCGATGATCGTGACGAGAGGGTTTCGTTCCCCGTGCCTGTCGATGGGGGCGAGAGGGTTTCGTTCCCCGTGCCTGTCGATGGGGGCGAGAGGGTTTCGTTCCCCGTGCCTGTCGATGGGGGCGAGAGGGTTTCGTTCCCCGTGCCTGTCGATGGGGGCGAGAGGGTTTCGTTCCCCGTGCCTGTCGATGGGGGCGAGAGGGTTTCGTTCCCTGAGCCTGTCGAAGGGCAAGCCACCTCCCTCCCGCTCGTCCTTGATCGTCGTGATTCAGGAGGAAACAAACCGACTTGCCCTTCGACAAGCTCAGGGAACGAAACCCTCACGTCCCCATCATCAATCTCAGGTGAAGCCCACTCGTCTCCGTCGTCGACAAGCGCGGGTGAAACCCACTCGCTCCAATCGATCTGCGTGGGCGAGACCCACTCGTCCCCACCGACAACCACACGAGCACGTTCCCACCTCGTCAGCCCGAGGAGGTCTGCTCGAAGGTGGACGGGCGGTTCCCCCGCCGATCCGTACCCGAGCCGCTGGAAACCCTCCAGCCTCCGCACCCGGACGCGGAAAGAGACAGCGAAGAACCCAGCCGAGTCCACAACGAGGGCGGGTGGTTCCGGGGTGTGTGCGCGGGCGTGGACGGGCCTGGCGGGAGCCCGCGACGCAAAGACTGCGGCAGCGGCCCCCAAGATCACCGCGGGCGGATGGTTGCCCGCGCACACACCCCGGAACCGCCCGCCCGGACACCAGAGAACCAACGCAAGCCAGGGATCACTGAGGCCAGTTCCAAGTACGCGAAAAGAGGGCTGGAAGGTTTCCAGCGGCTCGGGTACGGAGAGGCGCCGCCATGGGATGGCATAACCCGGACATCCCCTGGTCCGAGCTGGAGCGGCGGATGTCCGGCCGGCCGGACCCGCACGGCGCGGACCCGTATGGGGCGAACCCGGAGACGGACTCGGCACCGGGCTGGACCAGGAAGAAGCATCACCGGCGGCGCAAGGTCCGGCGGCCGGATGGGCCGGTGGTGCCGTACGCGGAGCTGCACTGTCACAGCAACTTCAGCTTCCTGGACGGCGCGTCGGAGGCCGAGGAACTGGTGGCGACGGCGGTGGAGCTCGGCCTGGCGGCGTTGGCGATCACCGATCATGACGGGTTCTACGCCGCGCCGCGGATCGCCGAGGTGGCGGCGGAGTATCGGCTGCGGACGATCTACGGCGCCGAGCTGTCGCTGGACCTGCCGGAACAGCAGGCCGGCGTGGCCGATCCGGTGGGCTCCCATCTGGTCATGCTGGCGCGCAACGTCGAGGGTTATCACCGGCTCTCGGCGGCGATGACCGAGGCGCACCTGCGGACCGCGGAGAAGGGCCGCCCGGTGCATCAGCTGGAGCAGTTGGCCGAGTTCGGCCGGGATCACTGGGTGGTGCTGACCGGCTGCCGGAAGGGTCCGGTCCGGCGCGCCCTGACCAGCGGGGGAGAGCGGGCCGCGGCGGCGGAGCTGGACCGGCTGGTCGCCCTGTTCGGCGCCGACAACGTGGCGGTGGAGCTGTTCGACCATGATCAACCGGACGATTCCATGATCAACGACCGGCTGATCGAGCTGGCCGCCGATCAGGGACTGCCGGTGGTGGCCACCAACAACGTGCACTACGCCTCACCCGACGACTACCGCCTGGCGACAGCGATGGCGGCGGTCCGGGCCCGCCGGGATCTGGCCGCGATGGACGGCTGGCTGCCGCCGCCGACCGCGTACCTGCGTTCCGGTGAGGAGATGATCACGAAGTTCCGGCGGTATCCGGAGGCGGTCCGGCACTCGGTCCGGATCGCCGACGAGTGCGCGTTCGATCTGCGGGCGGCCAAGCCGCGGCTGCCGAAACTGAAGATGGTGGCCGAGGGCCACACGCCGACCACCTGGCTGCGCAAGCTGACCAGCGACGGCGCCGATGATCTCTACCGGCACAACCGGGCCGAGGCCGCGGAACGGCTGGAACGCGAGCTGGCGGTGATCGAGAGCAAGGGCTTCGAGGGCTATTTCCTGATCGTGCACGACATGGTGGAGTACGCCCGGAACAAGGGGATCCTCTGTCAGGGCAGGGGATCGGCGGCCAACTCCGTGGTCTGCTACGTGCTCAAGATCACCGCCGTCGACCCGATCAAGTTCGGCCTGCCGTTCGAGCGGTTCCTCTCCGCGACCCGGGACGAGGAGCCCGACATCGACGTCGACTTCGACGCCGCGCGACGGGAGGAGGTGATCCAGGAGGTCTATCACCGGTACGGCCGGCGCAACGCGGCCCAGGTGGCCAACGTGATCAGTTACCGGCCCCGGTCGGCGATCCGGGACATGGCCAAGGCGCTCGGCTACTCCACCGGGCAGCAGGACGCCTGGTCCAAGCAGCAGGACAGCTGGGCCGCGATCGGCTCCGCCGATGATCATGACATCCCGAAACAGGTGATCGACCTGGCGAACGACCTGATGGGCGCACCACGCCATCTCGGCATCCACTCCGGCGGAATGGTGCTGACCGACCGGCCGATCTCCGAGGTCTGCCCGATCGAGCCGGCCCGGATGGAGAACCGCACCGTGCTGCAGTGGGACAAAGACGGCTGCGCGGTGATGGGCCTGGTCAAGTTCGACTTCCTCGGCCTGGGCATCCTGAACGCGATCCAGCACACGCTGACCGTGGTGGCCGAGACGATCGGCGAGACGTGGACGCTGACCAGCCTGCCGAAGGAGGAGCCGGGGGTCTACGACATGCTCTGCCGGGCCGACTCGATCGGCGTCTTCCAGGTGGAGAGCCGGGCCCAGATCGGCACCCTGCCCCGGCTGCAGCCGCGCCGGTTCTACGACCTGGTGATCGAGGTGGCGCTGATTCGCCCGGGGCCGATCCAGGGCGGCGCGGTGCACCCGTTCATCCGGCGGAAGACCGGCGCCGAGCCGGTGGTCTATCCGCATCCCCTGCTGGAGCCGGTGCTGAAGCGGACCCTGGGCGTGCCGTTGTTCCAGGAACAGCTGATGCAGATCGCGATGACCGTCGGCGGCTGCACCGGCGACGACGCCGACCTGCTGCGCCGGGCGATGGGGTCGAGCCGCGGCACCGAGAAGATCGAACGGCTGCGGGACAAGCTGTACGACGGGATGTGGGAGAACAAAATCACCGGCGCGCTGGCCGACGACATCTACGCCCGGATCCAGGCGTTTGCCAACTTCGGCTTCGCCGAGTCGCACGCGATCAGTTTCGCGCTGCTGGTGTACGCCTCCTCCTGGCTGAAGCTGCACTATCCCGGGGCGTTCCTGATCGGCCTGTTGCGGGCGCAGCCGATGGGGTTCTACTCGGTGCAGTCGCTGACCGCCGACGCCCGCCGGCACGGCGTGACGGTGCTGCGGCCGGACATCGTCCGGTCCGGCGTCGACTCCGACCTCGAGCAGCTCGCCGACTCCACCGGGCGGGCGACCGGACTGTCGAGCTGTCTCGATGATCAACAACCGCCGGCCGGCGACTTCGATCCGCAGCAGCCGGACCGGACGATCGAGCACCGCCGGGACGGCGGTTTCGCCGTCCGGCTGGGCTTCAGCGACGTGCACGGGATCGGTACGGAAGTGGCCGAGCGGCTGGTCGCGGCCCGGTCGGAGCGGCCGTACAGCTCGATGAACGACGTGATCCGCCGGGCCGGGCTGACCACCGCCCAGGCCGAGGCGCTGGCCACCGCCGGCGCCTTCGACAGCTTCGGCCTGTCCCGGCGGCAGGCGCTGTGGAACGCCGGGTACGCGGACAGCATCGATCAGTTGCCCGGGTCGGCGATCGACGCGGCGCCGCCGACCCTGCCGGGGATGAGCGCGGCCGAGGTCACCCTGGCCGACCTGTGGGCCACCCGGATCTCACCCGATGATCATCCGCTGGACCATCTGCGGCAGGTGCTGGATCGGCACGGCATCCTCCCGGTCGCCTCGCTCGGCGCGGAGCATGATCGGCGCCGGGTCAAGGTGGCCGGGCTGGTGACGCATCGGCAGCGGCCGGGCACGGCGAAGGGGGTCACGTTCCTCAATCTGGAGGACGAGA
This sequence comes from uncultured Actinomycetota bacterium, assembly GCA_963746025.1. Classification (GTDB taxonomy): domain Bacteria; phylum Actinomycetota; class Actinomycetes; order Propionibacteriales; family Propionibacteriaceae; genus Microlunatus. Next base: position 237,926 of record CAVUZU010000001.1, on the reverse strand, counting down.
CCGGGATGCTCAACGTGGTCTGTTCAGCGTCCCTGTGGTCCCGTTATCGGCGGCCGGCGCGGACCAGCAACAGTCTGATCATCCGCGGCGTGATCGAGCACACCTCGGGAGTCACCAACCTGGTCGCGGACCGGATCGAACCGCTCAGTGAGGTGTTCGGTGAGCTCGCCGCGGTGCTCCCGGCACGGCATGGCTCCCGCGATTTCCACTAGCCCGCCGTCGGTCCGCATCAGCCGTTCCTGGGCCGCCGCCGCGGCAGCGTTGACCTCGGCCGCGCTCTGGTTGCCGAACGCGATGCCGAGCAGCATCACGTGCTGGATCAGCACGCCGAACCCGATCCGCTCGAACAGGCCGAAGCCCGGCAGCCCGGAGCCGAAGACCAGGAACAGGGTGAAGTGCACCACCAGGGCGGCCAGGACACCGTAGAGCAGCCAGCGGGCGACGGTCAGCAGCCGAGCGACATGGCCGGGTTGGACCACATCGCCGGCGGTCTTGGCCAGCACCAGTCCGGCCGCCGGCAGCGCCAGCAAGGCCAGGCCCGCGCCGATCCGGTGGATCATCGAACTGACCGTGGGACTGACCGCCTCGGGCAGGTCCGTCGGCAGCACGCCGGACACGAACAGCCCGACGGAGAAGCTCAGCAGCAGGACAATCACCCAGCGCAGCGAGCGCCGCAGTTCCGGCCAGAGTCTGATGGCGCGGTGCACCCGGTGGGCCAGGATCACGCCGCAGCCGGCCAGCAGCGAAGCGCTGAACCAGACCATCAGATAGCCGCCCGGGATCCAGACGTAATCACTGATCGGCGCCGTCAGCGGATTGACCGTCGCGGCGCCGGTCAGGTGCGCGATCACCATCGGCGGGATGGCCAGCAGTGCGCAGGTGGTGACCCAGGTCTGGGTGCGCAACGAGGACTGCCAGTTCTTCGAACGGGGCTCTGACTTCGATCGGGCTGAGTTGGGTCGGGTTGCGGATTCCGACCGGGGTGAACTCGATCCGTTCACCCGGGCCGCGCGCGATGCCTTCGACACGTTCGCCATGCCTCAGCTACGACCCCTTTCCGGCCCGCCCGGACGGTTCAGCCACAAAGGGACCCTGAGAAGGATATCGCCGGGTGCTGTACGGCTGCCGCACCCCGGCCGTATGTCGGAACAAAGTCCGGTCCTTCACCCCATATCGAACCCGGCCTGCCAGGAGGCTATTCCCGCCCCGCACCGACCAGTGACAACCGGCGGGTCGACGGGGCCGGGCCCGTCGCCGCGGTGGCGGACCCGGCCCGGACCAGCGGCCGGGCCGGCTCGGCAGCGAGTCCGACCGTACCGACGGGCTCGACGGCAGGGACGACTTCGGCGGGCAGCTCGGCGGCGGGCCGTGGCCGGAGCGCCGCGGCGACCAAGATCAGGTAGCCGATCATGAAGGCGAAGCCGATCCGTTCCAGCAGGCCGAAGGCCGGGATCCCCGATCCGGTCAGCGCCAGCGGCAGGTGGATCGACAGGAAGATCACCGCGGCCCCGGACAGGCCGGCGGCGGCCCGGACCAGGATCCGCCCGACGGCCGGTCGGCTCGGTCGGCACGACCCGGCCAGCAGCACGCCGGCCAGTGGCAACGACAGGAACGACCAGGCCGCGCCGATCCGGTGGGCCACGGCCGACGCCGAACTCGACGGGGAGCCCGGCGGGTCGGTCGGAAACACTCCGACCACGGTCAGCGCGACGGCGAAGCTGATCAACAGCCCGGCCGCCAGCCGGTGGCGCCGGAACTCCGGATCGACCGGTCCCGCGGTCCGGACCGAACGGCGGATCAGGTCCGCCGCGAGCACCGCGCCGCAGCCCGCCAGCAGCAGCGCGCCGAGCAGCACCATCGGGTAGCCGCCGGGCAGGTAGACGTAGTGGCTGATCGGGGCCGACACCGGGTTCAGCGCCGCACCGGTGAGGTGGCTGACCGCCATCGGGACCAGTGAGATCAGGGCCAGTGTGGCGACCACCGACTGGGTCGTCCACAGGCTTGCGGGGCGCGGATTCGGCATGATCATCAGCGTTCCGGAAACGCGATCAGCGAGCGATCAGGCAGCCACCCGAATCCGCTCTCGGGTTATCCCCACCATCGGGGTAGGGCCGACGAGAAGGCTAGTCCCGGATGGATCGCGCGACGCCGAGGGCGGGCGCGACGGTGCCCGCCGGGACCGGTGCGGCCCGCAGCGCCATCGTCAGCACGACCAGGTAGCCGATCATGAACGCGAAGGCCAGCCGCTCGACCAGGCCCAGCGCCGGGATGCCGGATCCGGCGACCAGCAGCGGCAGCTGGATCGCGCCGAAGACCAGGACCCCGACGAGCAGCGCGATCGCCAACCGTTGCAGGGCCAGGGCGCCCCGGACGCCGACCAGCCGCGGCGCTCGGGCCAGCACGATCCCGGCGGCGGGCAGCGCGACGAAGGTCCAGATCACGCTGGCCCGATGGACCAGCTCGGTGGCGGAGGGGTTTGCGCTGCCCGGTGGATCGGTCGGCACCAGTCCGACCACGCTGAAGGCGACGGCGAAGCTGAGCAACAGGAACCCGGCGAGCCGGCAAGGATGATCATCGCCGGCGGGTTGGCCACCCGGCCGACGCAACAGATCGAACGCGATCGTCGCGCCGCAACCGGCCAGCAGCAGGGACGCGAGCAGCACCAGTTGATACCCGCCGGGCAGGTAGACGTACTGGCTGATCGGTGCCTGCAACGGGTCCAGGCCGATGCCGGTGAACTGGCCGATCAGCACCGGCATCGGTGCGATCGCGGCCAGGGTGAGGCCGATCGCCTGGGAGTCTCGCAGTGTCACTCCGGCGATCGCCGGCCGGCCCGGATTTCCGTTTCGCATGACCCTTAGCCTGACGGACCGGGCAAGCCCACGCGATCCGGCTGGCACACGGAATCGGTCTCGGGCTAGCCCTAGCGCACCCGGGAGGCAGCTCGAGCCGGCTCCGGGAGCGACAGTGAGGGAGGCGGTGCCGGGCCGGATCCGACCGCGGTGCCGGAGAATCGGCGGCGAACTCACCCCTACGGGGGTGGTCTGCGGCGGATCGGCGACTAACAATGGGCCCATGCGTGCGTTCCAGAACCGACCCCGGCTGCGGTGGCTTGTGCCGATCGCGGCGGCCGCAACGATCCTGTCCGGCGGACTGTTGGCCGGCACCGCGGTGGCGGAGCCGCCGCTGCCCGAGCGGAGCGCCGAGCAACTGGTGGCCGAGGTGGCCGCCGCCCGGCCCACCAACTTCTCCGGCACGATCCAGACCAGCGCCGAGCTGGGCCTGCCGGAACTGCCCGGCAGCCGTCGCGGCAGCGACTTCGAGGCGCTGCTGGCCGGCAACAACACGATCCGGGTCTGGGCCGGTGCCGAGGACCAGTCGCGGGTCGCGGTGCACGGCACGTTCGGTGAGTCCGATCTGATCCGCAACGGCTCCGAGGTGTGGCTCTGGAACAGCCAGGAGAAGACCGCCGTGCACAGCACCCTGTCCGGGAAGGAGCGGCAGCGCCCCGACGACGCGCCGACGCCGCAGCAGCTCGCCGCGCAGGCGATCGCCGCGATCCAGCCGTCCACCCAGGTCGACGTGGCCCGCAATGTCACGGTCGCCGGCCGCTCCGCGTACGAGCTGGTGCTGCAGCCGAAGGATGACCGCTCCCTGATCGAGCAGGTCCGGATCGCCGTCGACGGCGAGAGCTATCTGCCGCTTCGGGTGCAGGTCCTCGCCGACGGCGGCGAGCGACCGGCCGCCGAAGCCGCGTTCACCTCGATCGACTTCACCGCCCCCGATCCGAGCGTCTTCGACTTCACCCCGCCGCCCGGCACCGAGGTGAAGAAGGACTCCGACGTTCGCGATGATCATCGCTCCGGCGAGCCCGGCCAGGGCGAGCGGGAGAAGAAGGGCAACCGCTCGAAGGGATCCGGCGAGCCGACGGTGATCGGCAAGGGCTGGACGGCTGTCTACGTCACCGACTCCAACGAGGCCGGGGCCAAGGGATCCGAGAGCGACAACGAGACCTTGAACGCCCTGCCCAAGGTGTCCGGCTCCTGGGGCAGCGGCCGGCTGTTCAGCTCCCGGTTGGTGTCCGCGGTGATCACCGACGACGGCCGAGTGGCTGCCGGCGCGGTCCGGCCCGAGCTGCTCTACGACGCGCTTGAGCGTTGATGATCGCCCGGTGTCGCCGCCGGTAGCCGCAACGGCACGGGCCGACACCGGCGATCCGATCGTCACCTCCGGGCTGACCAAGCGATTCGGCCGGCAACTGGCGGTCGACAACGTCGATCTGGTGGTGCCGGCCGGTGCGACGTACGGCTTCCTCGGCCCCAACGGGTCCGGCAAGACCACCACGATCCGGATGTTGCTCGACCTGATCCGGCCGACCGCCGGCAGTCACCGGCTCTTCGACCTGCCGATGCCGCAGTCGTCCCGGGTGGTGCTGAAGCGGGTCGGTGCCCTGGTCGAGGGTCCGGCGTTCCATCCCTACCTGTCCGGCCGGTCCAACCTGATCCGGCTGGACGCGGCGGACCGGTCGGCCGACCCGCGGACCAGTGCCCGACGGGTCGCCGCGGCGCTGGATCGGGTCGGGCTGCTCGGTGCCGCCGGGAAGAAATACCGGGCCTATTCGCTGGGCATGCGGCAGCGGCTCGCCCTGGCCGCGGCGCTGTTGATGCCGCGGGATCTGCTGGTGCTGGACGAGCCGACCAACGGCCTCGACCCGCAGGGGACCCGCGAAGTCCGGCACCTGATCGCCGACCTGGCCGCCGAAGGCGTCACCGTGCTGATCTCCTCGCACCTGCTGTCGGAGGTGCAGCAGCTGTGTACGCACGTCGGCGTGATGCACGAGGGCCGGCTGATCACCCAGGGTCCGATCGGCGACCTCAGTGTCTCTGCGGTGCAGACGGTCCGGGTGCAGACCGACCGGCCGGCCGAGGCCGCCGCGGTGCTGACCCGGCTCGGGCTGAGCGGCGTGGCCACCGAGGCCACGGGCGCCACCGCCGAGCTGGACGGCGTGGCCGTGCCGGAGATCGTGCCGGCCCTGGTCGGTGCCGACGTGCCGGTGCTCGGCTTCGCGGTGACCGCACCGAGCCTGGAGGAGATCTACGTCGAGCTGACCGGGGAGGGCTTCGATGTCAGCGGCTGAGGGCGTGGCCGAAGGTACGGCTGCGGAGGTGATCGACACCGGTCGGGTCCGGTGGCCGGGCCGGCTGCTGCTGTCGGAGCTGCGGTTGATCTTCACCCGGCGCCGCAACATCGCCGGGATGGCCGTCCTGGCGGCCGTACCGATCCTGCTCGCGGTCTCCACCAAGGTCTGGGGCGGCGACGGCGGCGGACCGGACTTCATCTCCTCGATCACCTCCAGCGGGCTGTTCGTCGCGCTGGCCGCACTGGCTATCGAGCTGCCGCTGTTCCTGCCGCTGGCGGTGGCCACCATCGCCGGCGATTCGATCGCCGGCGAGGCCAACCAGGGCACGCTGCGCTATCTGCTCACCGTGCCGGCGGGGCGGACCCGTCTGTTGGTGATCAAGTACGCCTCGATCGTGATCTTCGCCCTGGTGGCGACGGTGTTGGTCGCGGTGGTCGGTGTGCTGATCGGATTGATCTTGTTCGGCGCCGGGCCGATGATCACGTTCTCCGGGACCCAGCTGGGCTTCGCCGCAGGGCTCGGCCGGCTGGTGTTGATCGTCGGCTACCTGGCCGTCGGCTTCGCCGCGCTGGGGGCGATCGGGCTGTTCATCTCGGTGCTGACCGAGCAGCCGATCGCGGCCACGGTGGCGACGGTGCTGGTGAACGTCGCGATGTTCGTCTGCGACACCATCCCGCAACTGGACTGGCTGCATCCGTGGCTGCTGACCCACTGGTGGACGGCGTTCGGCGACCTGATCCGCGACCCGATGGCGTTCGACGCGGTCGGCCGCGGCCTGCTCACCGCCGCCGCCTACGCCCTGATCTTCTGGCTCGCCGCCTGGGCCCGCTTCGCCGGCAAGGACGTCAGCTCCTAACCCCGCCGACCCGTCACGTCCGCGGCCGTTTCCGCGGCGTGTCGTAGCGGATGTGACGTCTCGGCAGCCCGTCGGGCGAGGTAGGGGAGAATCGGAGGATGCCGATCCACAGTGGGCTCGAGAAGGTGGCCTGGGTGCACATCGTCGACCGGCGACTGCTGGTCGGGCGGAACCGGGGACGGACCTTGTTCTATCTTCCTGGCGGCGCCAGGGAGGAAGGCGAGTCCGACCTGCAGACGCTGGCTCGCGAGGTGACGGAGGAGCTCGGCGTGACCGTGCGGCCGGACAGTCTGAGCCTGGTCGGCAGCTACCTGGCGTTCCGCGACGGCCGTGACGATCAGCTGACCTACATCGCCTACACGGCCGAACACGACGGGACGATCGGCCCGCACAGCGAGGTCGAGGAACTTGCCTGGGTGACCACGGCAGATGCCGACCGGGTCACCGGCGCGGTCCGGATGGTGATGGCGACTCTGGTCGAACGTGACCTGATGGACTGACCCGGCCCGCGGAACGAGGTCGAGACGCCACATCGGCTGCGACACGCCGTGAAAACGGCCGCGGATGTGACGTCTCGGCGACGGTCAGGAGCTGCGGTTGCGGCGGCGCCGGCGACGGGTGGGGGAGTCGGTGGTGCCGTCGGAGCCGTTCGCCGGGACCGTTGCCTGCTCGGCCGCGGCAGTGGGCTCGCCGTGCTGCTCGGCATCGCCGTTCGTTCCGTTGGTCCCGTTGGCGGCGACCTCGACCGGTTCCCCGTTGCGCAGCCGGCGGCGAGTCCGTTCGCGCGGCTTGCGTTCGGCCGGACGGCGGCGCTCGGACCGCTCCGAGCGATCGGGCCGATCCGAACGATCGGGGCGCTCCACCTCGCGCTCCGGTACCAGCCGGCCCTTGACCGACCGGTCGATGCCGAGGTCGTGGAACAGGTGATCGGAGGTCGAGTAGGTCTCCTGCGGCTCCTCGAACGGCAGCCCGAGGGTGTTGTTGATCACCTTCCAGCGGGTCCGGTCGGCCCAGTCGACAAAGGTGATCGCCACCCCGGTGGCACCGGCCCGGCCGGTCCGGCCGATCCGGTGGATGTAGGTCTTGTCGTCGTCCGGGCACTCGTAGTTGATCACGTGGCTGACGCCTTCGACGTCGATGCCACGGGCGGCGACATCGGTCGCGACCAGCACGTCGACCCCGCCGGAACGGAACTGCTTCAGCGCCTTCTCCCGGGCGATCTGGGAAAGATCACCGTGGATCGGCCGCGCGGAGAAACCCCGCTCGGCAAGATCATCGGCGATCCGCTGGGCGGCGCGCTTGGTCCGGCTGAAGATCATCACTCGGTTCCGGCTCTCCGCCTGGAGGATCCGGGCGATCACCTCCGGCTTGTCCAGATCGTGTGCCTGGTAGACGAACTGAGCCGTGGTCGGGACGGTTTCCTCTTCGCCGCTGGCCTCGGCCCGGATGTTGACCGGGTGCCGCAGATGCCGCCGGGCCAGGGTGACGATCGCGCTCGGCATGGTGGCCGAGAACAACATCGTCTGCCGCAGCTCCGGGGTCCGGGAGAGGATCCGTTCCACGTCGGGCAGGAAGCCGAGGTCGAGCATCTCGTCGGCCTCGTCGAGCACCATCACCTTGATGTGGCTCAGGTCGAGGACCCGCCGGTCGACCAGGTCGAGCAGCCGGCCGGGCGTGCCGACGACGACCTCGACGCCTTCGGCCAGGGCGGCGAACTGCGGCTCGTACGCGACACCGCCGTAGACGGTGCAGAGCCGCACGTTGCGGGTGGTGGAGGCCGTGGTCAGGTCCTTGGCGACCTGTCCGGCCAGCTCGCGGGTCGGTGCGACGACCAGACCCTGCGGCGCGCCGGGCTTCGCCAGCTCGTCATAACCGCGCTCACCGGGGGCGACGATCCGTTGCAACATCGTGATGCCGAAGGCGAGGGTCTTGCCGGTGCCGGTGCGGGCCTGGCCGATCAGGTCGGTGCCGGTCAGGGCGATCGGCAGCGCCATCGCCTGGATCGGGAACGGATGAACGATCCCGACCTTGTCCAGCGCCTCGGTGATCGGGGCCATCACCCCGAGATCGGCGAACGTCTGCTCGGCGATCGGTTCGGGGTGGGCCGCCTCGTCGGGCGCTTCGGTGATGGGATTTTCGTCGGGGGCGGACACGAGCGTGTCCGCGGGCGTCTCGTTAGTCAGGATCATTCCCTTTGTCTGTCTGCGATTGTCGCTAGTCTTCGGTGCGGCGGCCAGGTGCGCTTCCGGCACGACATCTGAGGGTGCAAACCTCTTGATGGTGCCTGGAACGGCAGGCACGCGTCGCCTCTATGGCTCGCATTCTAGCTGACCGTTGCCCATTTCCCTGACTGCACACCTCCGCGCCATAAGCTTGTGACCCATGACCGCCCCCTCTGGACCCGCTCCGGCAGCGGTGCCGTCCGACCCGGAATACCTGGCTGGAGCGGTCGATCTGCTCGGCATCCTGGCCTACGGTGCGCTGACCGCGTTCGAACGGCTGGCCGAGGACGCGCGGACCGCGCCGACCCTGGCGGACAAGGTCCAGATCGCCCAGCTCGCCGCCCGGCAGATCGACCATTTCGACCGGGTGACCGAGCGGTTGACCCAACTGGACAGCGACGTGATGACCGCGATGCGGCCGTTCCACGCGCCGTTCGACGCCTTCCACTCCTACACAGCGCCGAAGGACTGGCTGGAGGGGCTGCTGAAGACGTACGTCGGTGACGGGTTCGCGGCCGACTTCTACCGGGAGGTGGCGGCCTTCGTCGACGCCGACACCCGGCAGTTGGTGAACGAGGTGCTGGCGAACGAGCCGCACGCCGATTACGTCGTGGCCCGGGTGACCGAGGCGATCCGGGCCGACCAGCGGGTCGCCGGCCGGCTCGCGCTGTGGGGCCGGCGGCTGGTCGGTGAGGCGCTCAGTCAGGCCCAGCGGGTGGCCGCCGATCGGGACGCGCTGACCAGCCTGCTGACCGGCACCGTGGACCGGCCCGGCCTCGATCTGGCCGCGATCAGCCGGATGTTCACCCGACTGGTCGAGCGGCACACCGCCCGGATGGCCCGGGTCGGACTGCAGGCCTGATCCGGCCGAAACGATGACGAGTCGGTGGGGAGTCGACCCGACCAGACGCCACCTGCTGCGGGACGCGCAGCCCTGGTTCCTGCTCGGCGACACGGCCTGGGAACTGCTGCACCGGCTGACCAGGGCGGAGGCCGCGCACTATCTGCAGACCCGGGCAACCCAGGGCTACAACACCGTGCTGACCGTGGCGGTGGCCGAGTTCGACGGCCTCGACGAACCGAACGCCGAGGGACACCTGCCGTTCGTCGACGCCGATCCGCGGCGGCCCGTGCCGGCGTACTGGGAGCACGTCGACTGGTGCCTCGACACAGCGGCCGGGCTGGGTCTGACCGTCGGCCTGTTGCCGACCTGGGGTTGCCACTGGCGCGAGGTCGACCCGCGCCGCGGCACGGTCACCTTCGACGCCGGCCGGGCCCTGGACTACGCGCGCTGGCTGCGCGACCGGTATCAGGACGCCGACCTGATCTGGGTGCTCGGTGGGGACCGGATGCCGGCCACGGCGGAGCAGCTGCGGGTGATCGAGGCGTTCGCGGAAGGCGTCCGGGGGGAGAAGTTGATCACGTACCATCCGGGCGGCCGGGCGTCGTCGTCCGAGGCGTTCCCCGACGCCGACTGGCTCGGCTTCGACCTGATCCAGTCCGGCCACACCGGTTGGACGACGCCGAACGACGCCTTCATCGAGCAGGAATACGCCCGCGGCGTGCGGCCGATCCTGGACGGCGAGCCGAACTACGAGAACCATCCGGTGATGACACCGTCCTGGTCACCGACGGACGGCTGGTGGTTCGATGATCGCGACGTCCGGCGGGCCGCGTACCACGCCGTGTTCGCCGGGGCCTGTGGCCATGTCTACGGCTGCCACGATGTCTGGCAGTTCTACGACCCTGACCGGCGGCCGGCGATCAACCGGGCCCGGACCGGCTGGCGGACCGCACTGCAGTTGCCCGGCGCCGTGCAGGCCGGGTTGCTGGCCCGGTTCGCCGCGGCCGTCTCGATCAGCGACTGGCGACCGAATCAGGCCCTGATCGCTTCCAACGCGGGCTTTCTCGGCACCCATCAGCGGGCGTTGGAGCGGCCCGGCGGTGTCCTGGTCTACGCGCCGGCCGGCCGAGCGGTCCGGCTGGTGCCGGCCCTGTTCGCCGCAGGGACGAGGTGGACCGCCGACTGGTGGGACCCACGCGACGGGACCTGGACGGCGCCGACGACGGTCGCCGGGCCCGGGCCGGTGGAGCATCCGTTCCCGGGCGACGACGGGGTGCTCAGGTTGTCGAGCTGACCAGGTCGGGCGCCGGCTTCGCCGCACCGTTGGGCTTCGGCTTCGGCGCCGGCTGCGACTCCGACTTCGCCGTCGGCTCCGGTCGCGCTGCCCGGGCCGCCGGCAGCGAGAGCACCGCGACCAGCCCGCCGCCGTCCCGCGGGGACAGCTCGAGCGTGCCGCCGTGCCGGGTGACGATCGTGTCCACGATGGACAGGCCGAGCCCGACGTTGCGGCCGACCCGTCCGGCCGGCCGGGCCAGCCGGGACTGCCCGCCGCGGTAGAACGGCTCCCGGAGCAACTCGACCGTCTGCCGGCTGAGCATGGCGCCGGTGTTCTCGATCCGCAGCTGGACCCGGTCGCCGGCCACGGTCGAGTCGATCCAGACCGAACCGCCGGAATGATTGTGGGTGATCGCGTTGTCGATCACGTTGGTCACGGCCTGGCCGATCATGGTCTGGTCGGCGGCGATGATCACGCTCGGCAGTTGCCGGTTGATCACCGTCACCCCGGCGGTCTCGGCTGCGGCGCGGGAGTCCAGAACCGCGTCGTCGACGATCGCGGACAGGTCTTCGGGGACGGCGTCGATGGCGGCGTCGGCACCCCGGGTCAGCAGCAGGAGGGCGCTGATCAGTCGTTCGCTCTGGTCGTTGGCCCGCAACGCGGTCCGGACCGAGCCCTCCATGGTGGCCGGCACCCGGCCCTGGGTCAGCGGGATCTCCAGCGCCGTCCGGCTCACCGTCAGCGGCGTGCGCAACTCGTGTGAGGCGTTGGCGACGAACCGCTCCTGGGCGGCGAAGGCCGCCTCCAGCCGATCCAACATGCCGTCGAAGGTGTCGCCGAGCTCCTTGATCTCGTCCTGCGGCCCGGGTAGTGACAGCCGCCGGTGCAGATCCTGGGTGGACAGATTGCGAGCCATCGCGGTGACCTCGGCGATCCGTCGCACCGCTCGCCCGGACAGCGCGTAGGAGAGCACGGCCGCCAGGGCGGTGAAGACGATCAGGGCCGCGATCGACCAGGGCATCAGGCCGTTCAGCACTACTGCGGCCAGCTTGAGCTCGACGCCGTACTGACTGGCCGGGTTGATCGGCTTGGTGACGTACGGGTCCTCTCGAAAGACCTCGGTCCCGGGCTTGGGATAGACGACCTCGGACCCGTCCGTGGCGACGGCCGTGACCGAGCCCATCGAGGAGCGGAACAGCTCGGTGACGATCACGTACTCGACGAAGAGCAGGCCGATCCCGGCCAGTGCGACCACGGCGGTGATCATCAAGGTAAGCCGGAGTCGGAACGTCAGACCGCGCGGCGCCAGTCTTTCAGACAATCCCATGATCATCCCATCCGATAGCCGAATCCTGCCTCGGTGATGATCACCGAGGGCTCACCGAGCTTGCGCCGCAGCGCATGCACCACGACCTTGACCACGCCCCGGGACCGGTCGCCGTCCTCGGTCCAGACCTGATCGAGCAGCTCGGCCGAGGTGACCACCCCACCGGCGGATTCCAACAACACCTGCAGCACCCCCAGCTCCTTCGGCGTCAGCCGCAGCGGCCGCCCGTCCCGCTCCGCCAACCGGCGGGCCGGATCCAGTCGTACCCCACTGTGTTCCAAGATCAACTTCTCGCCGTTGATCAGGCCGCGACGGCCCAGCGCCCGGATCCGCGCCAGCAGCTCGAGGTAGGCGAACGGCTTCGGCAGGTAGTCGTCGGCGCCGAGCTCGAGGCCGGCCACTCGATCCGACAGCGTCCCGGCCGCGGTCAGCATCAGGATCCGGACCGGGTGCTCGATCGTCGCCAGCGCCCGGCAGACCGCATCACCCGACAGCTCGGGCAGGTCCCGGTCCAAGATCATCACGTCCACGTCGTGATCACCGAGATAGGTCAGTGCCGCGGCGCCGTCGCCGACTGCGTCGACGCCGAAACCCTCCGCGCGCAGGCCGACGGCCAGCGTGTCGGCCAGGTCCTGCTCGTCCTCGACGATCAAGATCCGCATGGGCATGCCTTTCGCACGGGAGCGTGTCAAGCATGCCACCGCCCGGTTAGCCCGGGGTTAGTTCGCACCGAACCGCCGGCTAACCGCGGGATCGGTAGACCTTGGACCAGTCGAAGCTCCCGGCGAGGGAGCGGAACCCGACCCGAGGAGAACGAGATGGTACGCATCGGAGGAGTCCGGAAGGCGGTCGCCGCGGCGACCCTGCTGACGGCATCGTTGGCGGTGGTGCTGACCGGGTGCTCCGGGCCGACCACCGGCCCCGACCCGGCCGCGACGGCCGGCGGCCGGCCGCTGGACGCCTACCTCAACCCGCCGGTCGACGAACAGGCGGCGGCGGCGAAGCAACAGCAGATCGAGGAGCTCGTCGCGACCTGCATGAAGGACCACGGTTTCACCTACACACCGACCGCAAGCGTCGCGAAGGCCAAGGCGCCGCAGGAAGCCAACCTGTCCGACCGTGGCTGGGTGGAGAAGTACGGCTACGGCATCAGCACCCGGGACGAGCTTCCGGATGAGGAACAGACCGATCCGAACGCGGAGCGGATGGAACAGATGACCAAGTCGCAGCGAGAGGCGTATCTGAAGGCGCTGCACGGCTCCGGTGGGATGGCCAGCACCGGCGGCGGAAAGGTGGCGACCCGCCGGGACGGCGAGGCGCCGGCCGAAGGCGAGGATCAGGGCTGCTTCGGGGAGGCGCACCAACAGGTCTATCCGGACCGCAAGCCGGTCGACTTCGAGGAGTTCGAGGACCTGTTCGACGCGATCGCCGAGCTCGATCAGAAGGTGCAGGCCGACTCCCGGATCGCTCCGTTGATCGAGGCGTGGGCCGGCTGCATGGCGGGTGCCGGCCACGGCGAGTTCAGCACCATCAACGCGCCGGAGAAGTCGATTCAGCGGAAGTGGGCCGACCTGAACGGCTGGCAGATCATCGAGGAGGGCGAAGGCGGCGGCAAGGGCACCTCGATCACTCGGCGGGCCGGCGAGGACCCGGAGCCGCCGGATCCGGAGAAAGTGGCCGAGTTGCGGGCCGAGGAGCTGGAGCTCGCCCTGGCCGACGTCGACTGCCGTGGCGACTACACCGCCATCGTCGAGCAGGTACGGAACGAGCTGGAGCAGCAGTTCATCGCCGATCACCGGCAGCAGCTCGAGCGATACCGCGACCTGCTGAACCAGGGACGGTGAGCGTGTCGGCCCGTCGTCTCGTCGCCGTAGTGTCGTTGACCGCCATTTTCGCTGCCGGCGCCGGCTTCGGCGCGGCACAGTTCGTGGAGTCGCCGGCCGATCGCGCGGCGGCACTCGAACCGCCGCCGGCCGGCCCGGTCACGGTCGGTGTGCAGCGCAGCCCGCTGACCTCGACCGTGGTGACCCGAGGCGATGTCGGCTTCGACGACGCGACGACGATCACCCTCGCTCCGGGCGGCGGCGGCCAGTCCGTGGTGACCGGGAAGGTGCCCAAAGTCGGTGCGACCGTGCGCGAAGGCCTGGTGATCCTGGAGGTGTCCGGGCGTCCGGTGATCGCGCTGACCGGGTCCCGGCCGAACTACCGCACACTGCAACCGGGCAGTGAGGGTGCCGACGTGAAGCAATTGCAGCAGGCCCTCTCCCGGCTCGGCTACCGGCCGGGCAAGGCGGACGGCCGGTACGACCGGGCGGTCGCCGACGCCGTCGCCGAGCTTTACCGCGACCTCGGCTACGACCCGCCCGATCCGGCCGCGGACCGCGCCGCCGCGGAGCGGTCGGCCGAGACCCGGCTGACCTCGGCCCGGGAACAACTGACTACGGCCGAGCAGGCGTTGGCCGAGGCACAGAAGGGCCCGCTGAGGTCGGAACGGCTGGCAGCCGAGGGCCAGATCGACCAGGCGAAGGCGCAACTGGCCCAGGCCAGGTCGGCCGAGCCGAAGGAACAGGCCGCCATCGATGCCGCGAAGAACCAGGTCGCCGTCGCCGAGGCGCAGCTGGACGAGCTGTTCGACCGGGCCGAGGGCGAGGCGGAGCAGGAGGCCGTCGAGAAGGCAGAGGACGAGGTCGACGACGCCGAGGAGGAGCTGGCCGACGCCAGGAACGCGGCGGCGACCCCGCTGCCGCAGGAGGAAGTGGTCGTGCTCAAGGAGCTGCCCCGTCGGGTGGACGAGGTCACGGTCGAGCTGGGCGATGCCGTCTCCGGAGCGGTGATGACCGTGGCCGGCACCGATCTGCAGGTGATCGCCACTGTCACCGCGACGGAGGCGGAGCTGCTGAAGAAGGGGATGCGGGCAACCCTGGAGCTGCCCGGCGGTACCGAGCTCACCGCCAAGGTCACCGAGATCAAGGACGGCGAGGATGACGGCCGCGAGGTCACCCTGGTGCCGGATCGGGTGACGGCGGCGCAGGCCGCCGAGCTGCGCGGCGCCAACGTGAAGGTGACGATCGCGGTCGGCAGCAGCGACGGCGAGGTGCTGTCGGTCCCGTCGGCCGCGCTGTTCGCCACCGCCGACGGCGCGGTCCAGGTCGAGGTGCTGAACGACGACGGCAGCACCCGGATGCAGCCGGTCCGGACCGGTCTGACCGCCGACGGCCAGACCGAGGTGCATCCGGTCGACGCCGAGGGGAACGACGTGACGGAGGGGCCGGACACCCTGGTCGCGGACAGCCAGGTCGTGGTCGGACGATGATCGTGGTCGCCGAGGCCACTCCGGCTCTGCCGCCGGTGGTCGAACTGTCCGGGCTGTGGCGTTCCTTCCCGGGATCACCGGAGGTCCATGCCGTCCGCGGCGTCGATCTGCGGATCGAGGCGGGGGAGTACGTGTCGATCGTCGGCCCGTCCGGCTCCGGCAAGTCGACCCTGCTGCATCTGCTCGGGCTGCTCGACCAGCCGACCGGCGGGACGTACCGGCTGGACGGCGAAGACGTTTCGGCCCTGTCGGAGGGCCGTCGCTCGGCCGTCCGGGGCAGCCGGATCGGCTTCGTCTTCCAGGCCTTCCACCTGTTGCCGAGTCGGACCGTGCAGGACAACGTGATGCTGTCGATGCTCTACCAGGCGGTGCCGCGTCGGGAGCGGCGGCAGCGGGCGATCGACGCGCTCGGTCGGGTCGGGCTCGACCACCGCCGCGAGTTCACCCCGCGCACCCTGTCCGGTGGGGAACGGCAGCGGGCCGCGATCGCCCGGGCCCTGGCCGGCCGGCCGGCCCTGCTGCTGGCCGACGAGCCGACCGGCAACCTCGACCGGGCCAACGCCTCGGGGGTGCTGGACCTGTTCGACGCGCTGCACGGCGACGGCCTGACGCTGGCGGTGATCACCCACGACGACGAGGTCAGCCGTCGTGCCGACCGCCGGGTCAGGATGAGTGACGGGCGACTCGTGTCGCTGGAAGGCGAGGAACTGTGAAGTCGCGGATCAGACCGGCCGACCTGTTGGACGAGGCGGTGCTGGGGGTGGGATCACGTCCGGCCCGGCTGTTGCTGACCATGATCGGCACGGTGATCGGTGTCGGCTCGCTGGTGGCCACCCTCGGCATCGGGCAGACCGCCGGCAGCCAGATCGCCGAACGCTTCGACGCCGCCGCGGCGACCCGAGTGGTGATCCGCGCGGCCGAGTCGGGATTCGGAGCGCCGGACGGATCGGCGCCCAAGCTGGCGGTCGACGTCGCCGACCGGATCGGGCGACTGGCCGGAGTGACCGCGGCGGGCACGATCAGTGAGGTGGCCGTCGGCGATCAGGCGATCAGCGGCGTCCTGCTCAACGATCCGACCGGCGCGGAGCAGGTCGATCTCGACGTGTACGCCACGAGTGCGGGTCTGCTCCAGGCGGCCGGCGGTTCCGTGTCGACCGGCCGCTTCTTCGACGTCGGCCATGATCATCGGGCCGACCCGGTGGTGGTGCTCGGGAAGCGGGCCGCCGAACGGCTCGGAATCACCCGGGTCGATCACGGTCCGGTGATCTTCATCGGCGAGCGCGCGTTCACCGTGATCGGGATCGTCGAACAGGCCGGCAGCCGGCCGGAACTGTTGGACGCGGTGATCATGCCGTACGGCGTCGCCACCGTCGCGTACGGGTTGGAGAGTCCGGACGAGGTCGAGGTCCGGACCGTGCTGGGTGCCGCGCAGCAGGTCGCGGGTCAGGCCGCGATCGCCGCGTCGCCGAACGACCCCACCGCGGTCCGGGTGACGGCCCCACCGCCACCCGGCAGTCTCGGCTCCGACGTGCAGGCTGACCTGAACACGCTGCTGCTGGCGTTCGGCTGCGTCGCCCTGGTCGTCGGCGGCATCGGCATCGCCAACGTGACGCTGCTGTCGGTGATGGAACGCTCGGCTGAGATCGGGTTGCGGCGGGCCCTGGGTGCCCGGCGTCGGCACATCGCGGCCCAGTTCCTGGCCGAGAGCGGCATGCTCGGCGGCGTCGGTGGTTTGATCGGCACCGCGGCAGCGATCCTGGTGATCTTGGTCGTCTCCGTGCTGCAGCAGTGGACCCCGGTACTGCACCCGGCGCTGCCGGTGGTGGCGCCGTTGCTCGGCGCCTTGATCGGGCTGGCGGCCGGGGCGTACCCGGCGCTCAAGGCTGCGGCGGTGGAACCGATGTCGGCACTGCGCCAATCGGAGTGACGTGGGTCCGCTCCGAGCAGTCCCGCCGGTGTGCCGCGGTTGGGGTCCGGGGTGCGGAAGTCGGCACAGGTAGATACCTGCAGCCTGGCCGGGTGACTGGTGCAGGTAGGCGGGCTCAGCGGGTCCGCGACCGGTTCGATCGCCCGGTGACGTGCCGCAGTCGGCCGAGGGCGCGGAGCCGGGCGACGAGTTCGGCGTACTCGAACGGCTTCGGCAGGTAGTCGTCGGCGCCCAGCTCGAAGCCGGTGACCCGGTCGGCCGGGCTGCCGGCGGCGGACAGCATCAACACCCGGGCCGGGTGCTCGATGGTCGCCAGGGCGCGGCAGACGGCGTCGCCGTGCAGCCCCGGAAGATCACGATCCAGCACGACCAGATCGAGGTCGTGCTGGGCCAGGTAGGTGATCGCGGTGGCGCCGTCGTGGCGGACGTCGACGACGAATCCGTCCCGGCGCAGCCCTTCGGCCAGCGTGGTCGCGAGTTCGACCTCGTCCTCGACGATCAGCAGCCGCCAGCGCGGGCCACGGCCGTTGCCATCGGTCGGCGGCATCGGCGCGATCATGATCACTCCACGAGGATCGGTGGCCGCGGATCCGTCGCCGGTCGGGGCCTGGGTGTCCGGTTGGACAGCCAGGATCGCAGCCGACCGGTTAGCTCCGAGTTAGCTCGTCCGGGAGCAGCTGATGATCAAGCCTCGCCGGCGGTGGGTCAGATCCCGCCGAAGCCGACGGTCCGGGCGTTCTCCTCGCCGAGATCGAGATAGCCGACCGAGGCGGCCGGGATCAGGACCTTGCGGCCGTGCGTGTCGGTCAGCGTGAGCAGGCCGTCGCTCTCCAACGCCTTGCCGAATGCCTGCGCGACGTCGTCGGCCGACGCGGACGTGTCCACCACGATCTCCCGCGTCACGTGCTTGATGCCGACCTTGATCTCCACGCTTCCTCCATCCAGCAAAGGGGTACGCCCCCTCTTCGATGTGTCCCGGTGGCACACCGTACCGTCAACGGTGCCACACCGATCGACCGACCCGGCCCGCTGTTCGCCGTCGGCGGATCGGACTGCGACGACCATGCGCGGAGAGGCCGGCCCCTTCGGCCCACTGCCGCGAATCAACGCCGGCCGGACCCAGCGCGATCAAGGCAGAACCTCGGCCTCTTCTGGTGCCGAGAAGGTCGGCATCACTGACCGAAGACGCGGCACTCAGCCGGCGTTTGATCAAGGCCCGCAAGTCCGTGAACCGGGTCGGGGTGCCGCGCGTCGGGTCGAGCCAGGTGGCGCGTTTCCTGGCCGCGAAGGGGCGGCTCGGGCGGGATCTGGTGAGCCTGCCCCGTTGCGGCCGAAGGTCGTCGAGTGGCGAGAGTTATCCACGTCGCGCGTCCCGGATGGCGTGGACAGGTCACCACTCGATGATCACCGGTGCAGGCACGGCGTGCTGAGTGGGTCAGCCGGCCTTTTCGTCGTCGGTGGCCTCGCGGATCACGATCCGGGTCCAGGCGCCGAGGTAGATCCGGTCGTCCAGGTCGAGTTCGTGCCGCGGGCCGACCGGGATCGGCTGTTCGGGCAGCGGCCCGCTGGCCGAGCCGACGAAGGTGCCGTTGCTGGAGTCGAGATCCTCGACCCACCAGCGGACGCCGTCGGTGGTCAGTTGGGCCTGGCGCCGGCTGACGCCGGTGTCGCTCTCGCAGGCCAGATCGGGATGGATGTTGCGGCTGCGCGACGTCCGGCCGACCAGGATGGAGGAGGCCCGCAGCGGCACGATCTCCGGCGGCCCGGCGGACGGCAACGGATCCGGGGACTGTTGCGCCGCGTACCAGTCGGGATCGATCCAGACCTCGGCCACCCAGTCGAACGGGGTGTCGTCGGTGCCCGTGCCCGTGACGGTGCCGGTGCCGGTGCCGGTGCTGAAGTCGAAGAGCTGGCTGCCACCGACCCCGTCGGCGCCGGCATCCGCACCATCGCCGGCAGCGACCCCGGCGCTATCACCGGCACCCGCCGGGTCACCCTGGTCGCCGGGCTCGGCGGTGCGCGGCATCGTGCCGGTGGTGAAGTCGTAGCCGCAGGCCTCGCAGAACAGCGCCTCCGCCAGGTTGGGCACCGAGCAGTTCGGGCAGGCCAGCTCGGCGGTCGGCCCGCTCGCCTCCGGCTGGGCCGATCCCGGCGACGTCGGCGGGCCCGCGGCCGCCGCCGGTTGCGCGTCGGCCGGTGCGTCGGCCCCGGTGATCGGGGCGCCGCAGACGTCGCAGTAGTCGTCGGCGGTGGAGGCGTGCCCGTCGGGGCAGGTGACAGTCATGCAATCAGCCCTTGATCCTGGTCGTCTTGGTCGAGGCGGTGTCCAGTGCCATCTCGTCGGCCTTGTCCACCGACCGCTTCAGCCGTACGGTCCCCGTCTCGATGTTGTCGATGTCGACCACCTTGCGCAGCCGGGACGTGGCCTCGTCGTTCCCGGTCTCCGCGGCGAGTTGGACGGCCCGGCCGAGCTTCGCCGTCGCGGTCGCGTCGTCGCCGGCAGCCTTGGCTTCCAGGCCCTTCTGGATCGCGTCGGCCAGCTCGGTCTGCCCGGTGTAGTGGGCGACCGCCGGATCGATCCGGGTGGTCAGCGCCTCGTCGCTGGACCACTTGGCCTTGACCAGGCCCTGGGCCACCACCTCGTCGCCGAGGGCCAGCTGGACCCGGGCCGCCAGCTGCTCCTGACCGACCGCCTTGGCGGAGAGCCGGACGCCGACGTGGTAGTCCCGGGACTCATCGCCCCAGGCTCCGGTCGGATAGCCGCCGGTCAGCGGGTTGATCGCGGTCCGGCGCTGGGTCAGGTCCTCCAGCGTCGGCGACACCTGCCGGACGAAGGTCACCTGGGCGCCCTGCGGCGACCAGACCCGGAGCTGCGCGTCGGCCACGCCCCGGCCCATCGCCTGCTGCATCAGGTCGGCGAACACCTCGGCCATCTGCTCCGGCTGCGGAATGATGTCGACGGTGCCGAGCAGGGCCTGGGCGATCCGGCGCACCTCGGCCACCTGCCAGTCGATGCCGACGCCGCGGCAGTCGCACTGGAACCGGCCGGTGACGCCCTGGATCGCGGCGGTCAACTGCTCCGGCAGCTCGTTGTGGTTCTCGCCGTCGGTGAGCAGGATGGCGTGCTTCTGCGCCAGCCCCGGCACCGACTCGAACAGCCGGCCGGCGAGGGTCAGCCAGGTGCCCATCGCGGTCCCGCCCTCGGCGGTGAAGTCGTTGACCGCCTGATGGGCGGCCGCCCGGGTGCCGCCGTCCATCTGCACCATGCCGGCGCCGGTCCGGACCGGGGGATAGGCGAGGTAGGCCTGATGGTTGCCGGCGACGACGGCGAACCAGGTGCCGTCGATGATCTGGTCCACCGCGGCGGCCGCAGCCACCTTCGCCGCGTTCATGTTGGTGGTGCCCATCGAACCGGAGGTGTCGACGATGATGATCTCCCCGGCCGCACCGCCGCTCCGACCGGCCTGACCCGCGCCGGAGCAGGTCACCGTGACGATCGCGTTGATATCGGTGCCGCCGTCGGGCAGGAACTCGTTCTGATACACGGCGGCGGAAAACTCGGCCATTAGGTGCTCCCCTTCATCCCTCAGCGGTCGGTTTCACAGTATGCCGTCTCGGCGGTCCGGGGTGTCGGACCCTGATGGCAGAGCCAAGATCAAGATCCGTACCGGGCCAGCGCGACGGTGATGTTGTCCTTGCCGCCCTGCTCGTTGGCCCAGGCGACCAGTGCCTCGGCCAGCGGCATCGGCTCGGTGACCGGCTGCTCCGCGGTGGCCAGCTCGGTGATCAACCGCTGCAGGTCGGCCGCGTCCGAGGCGTAGTTCCAGAGCCCGTCGGAGCAGACCAGCACCCAGCCCGGGCCGGCCACCGTGGCGCGGGCGGTGCGCGGCATGATGTCGGGTGAGTCCCGGCCGAACCACTTGGTGATCGCGTGCGCCTGCGGACCGTTCTCCGCCTGCTCCCGCGGCACCCCGGCCTCGATCCGCATTTGCGCCACCGAATCGTCCAGAGTGAGCAGTTGCGGTTCCGTTCCGGTGTCCTGGTCGGGGATCCAGTAGGCCCGGCTGTCGCCGACGTTGCCGACCATGATCAGATCGCCCTCGATCACGGCCGCGGCGAAGGTGCAGGACGGCGTGTTCACCGGTTCGGCGCTGTCCGCCTCGGCTTCGGGACGGGCGGCCTTGGCCGCCGCCTCCAGCGCCGCGGACTCGTCCAGCACCGCCGCATTCGCCTGTACGGCAGCGGCCTGCAGCGCCTGGGCCAGGGCGGCGGCCCGACTCTCCGGGGTGCCCATCCCGGCCGGCCGTTGGGCCACCAGCACCTCCCGCGCGGCGCGGGCCGCGGCCAGGCTGGCGATGTCGGAGTTCGGCGAGGTGGAGACGCCGTCACAGACGACCAGCACGGCCCGGCTGCCGGGCTCGGCCTCGGCGGCGATGGCCGAGGCGTCCTCGTTGCGGTGATGCCGGATGCCGCGGTCGCAGACCGCCGCCACCCACGGCGCCGGCTGCTCGGTGTAGTGATCACGTTCCCGCGGTGCCTTGGTGCCGCAGGTCTGGCAGTAGTCGTCGGCACCGACCACACCGCCGCACTCCTTGCACGTCCGCGGCGGCGCTGCGACCGGCTCGGTCGGCTGCTCGGAGCGGATCGAGTGGGACAGGGTGATCGGCAGTTCCTCGCCCGCCGCCTGGTCCACCGCCGGTGCGCTGGTCGGGTTCAGTTCGGCGCCGCAGACCTCACAGAAGGAGGCGTCTCCCGGCACCTCGGCGCCGCAGCCGGGATTCGGGCAGGTCTGCGAGCCGACCGGTGCACCGGTTGCCTCGGCCGCTGCCGCGGTGGCCACCTCGGGTTCGGTCTCCGGGGCATTTTCGGCGGCGGCCTCGGCCGGGGCCGCGGTCGTCGTTTCGGCGGGGGCGCCGTCGACCGTGGGCTCCTCAGCGGGCGGTGCTTCGGACTCGGACGGGCTCATTGCAGGCTCCACCTCCGTACTCGGTTGGCTTCATCGACCAGGCGATACCGCATCTGATCGTCGGGCGAGGATCGGGCGAGATCACGATAGGTGGTTTCCAGTCCGTCGCGCAGGGACTTGGCGTCGGCCGGGATGTCGCCGATCCGGACGGTAGCCGTCGCCCCGTCCTGGACCAGGCTCAGCGCCTTGACCAAGATCAGTGAGATCAGCAGGGACCGCTCCCGGTGGTCGATCCGGACCCCGGTCAGGCTTTCCGCGGCGGCCGACAGCGAGCGCAGGTCGACCGCGTGCTGATACAGCAGCTCGGCCCGCTGCCGCCGGGCCTCGGTGTAGCCGTGGCTGGTGGAGGGGATCAGGTCCAACGCCTCGACGGCACCATCGATGTCGCCGCGGACACCGACCCGGATCCGGGCCAGCCCGAACGCGGCCGGCCCCAGATAGTTGGCGTCGGTGCTGGCACAGACCTGGTAGAGCACCTCGGCGATGTCGTACGCGCTGTCCTCGCAGGCTGCGGCCAGTGCCAGCTTCGGCGCCAACTCGCCCGGCACCTGGCCGTAGACCGCGTTGAACGCGGCCTGGGCCGCGGTGAAGTCCTCCCGTTGCAGCGCGGACAGTCCGGTGATCCAGACCGCCCGCCACTCCCACGGATCCGCGGCGAGCATCTCGTTGGTGACGCCCTCGACCAGGTTCCCGTCGCGCAGCTCCAGGGCCGCCCGGGCCCGGGCCAGCTGCACCTCGGGCGACCGCTCGGGGGCGAGCTCCAGGGCCTGCAGCCGGGCGCCCGGGTCGTCGACGGCGAGGTTGCTCAGCCAGGGGAACTGCGGGTCGGTGGTGTCCTGCCGCAGGTGTGGCAACTCATCCCACTCCAGCTTGTCGCCGGTGATCACCGGGGTCTCGAACAGCATCGACGGCGCGGAGGTGAGGGCGGTGCCGACGGTCTTGGACGCCACCACCTCGCGGAGCACGCCGAGCAGCTGCACCCGGAGCTCGTCGATGGTGGCGAAGCGGTCGGCCGGATCCGGCGCGCAGGCCTTGGCCAGCAACCGGTAGAGCGAGTCGTACTGCTGGAACAGCGGTGTGTTCTGCACCTCCGGCAGCCGGTTCACGTAGGCGGTCTGGTACCCGCGGAACTCCATGATCAACACGGTCAGGGTGCGGCCGATGGTGTAGACGTCGGAGGCGACCGAAGTGCCGACCTGGGCCACCTCGGGCGCCTGGTAGCCGACCGTGCCGTAGATCGCGGATTCCTCGTCGTCGACCCGCCGGACGCCGCCGAGGTCGATCAACTTGACCGCGTCACCGACCTGGATCAGGTTGTCCGGCTTGAAGTCGCAGTAGATCAGACCATGATCATGAAGGTACTGGAACGCCGGCAGCACCTCGAGGATGTAGGCGATCGCCTGGTCCACCGGCAGCGCATCGTAGGCGCCGCCGTTGGCCCGCATCCGGTCCTTCAGGATGTCCTTCAACGACGACCCGCCGACATATTCCATCACGCTGTAGCCGGCGCCGTCGTGCTCGACGAAGTTGTAGATCTCCAGGATCAGCGGATGCTGCACCTGGGCCAGGAACTGGCGCTCGCTGATCGCCGCCTGCTGGGCGTCCTTGTCCCCGCTGTTCAGCAGACCCTTGAGCACCACCCACCGGTTGGACACGTTCTTGTCCCGGGCCAGATAGATCCAGCCGAGGCCGCCGTGGGCGAGGCAGCCGGCGACCTCGTACTGCTGAGCGACCAGCTCACCCGGCTGCAGCTTGGGGGTGAAGGAGAACGGGTTGCGGCACTTCGGGCAGAACCCCTCGCTCCGCCCGGGCCGGCCGTCCCGGCCCCGGCCGACCGGCGCGCCGCAGGAGGGGCAGGAGCGTTTGTTCTCCGGCACCTCCGGGTTGCGCATGATCACCTTCGACGCGTCGACCTTGGGCGCCGGCGGCACCCGGGTCAACCCGGCGCCGAGCCGGGCCGCGCGCAGTCGGGTCGACCCGGAGTGCGTCCGGCGGGTGGTCGTCGAGCCGCTGCGCCGGGCCCGGCGCGAGCCGAGCGCGGTCGAGTCCAGCCGGCTGGAGCTGCGGGTGATCGTCGAGCCGACGCCGGCCGCGCCGGCCGGATCCAGGCCGGAGCCGCCGTCGGTCCGTTCCGGCGGGCTGATCGGCGGGGTGGTCGGCGCCCACCCGGCGTCGGCGCCCGGGGCGTCCTGGCTCGGGCCGCCGGCCGGCGGTGAGCCGCAGACATCGCAGTAGCCGTCGATGATGGTGCCGGTGCAGCCGGGCTGCTGACAGGACCCCGGTACGGTCTGGGCGCCGACCGATTCGCCCGGGGTGCCGCAGACGTCGCAGTAGCCGTCGACGATCGAGCCCGTGCAGCCGGGCTGCGTACACGCGGTCTGAGGTTGGGGGGTCATTCGCTCCTCCTGGACGCGCCGGGCGCGGACGCGGTCTGCACTTCGAGATAGCTCTGATACAGCTCGACCAGCTGCCGCGCGATCCGCAGCCGGGCCGGTCCGCGGCGCAACTCGCCCTCGGCCAGCCGGTACGCGTCCCGCAGCTCGGTCCGGTCGCCGTACCCGAGGCTGCCGGCCTTCGCCTGGTAGGCGGCCAGCCGGCCGGCCAGTTCCTCATGATCACGCAGCGCCGCGGTGTAGGCGTCGGCGACCACGTTCATCGCCTGGGACACCTTGCCGAGTCGATCAAGGTAGGGCTGTAGCCGGTCCAGCGTGTTCGGCACCGGGCCGAGCGCGGCCACGTCCGGCACCGCGTAGTGCGGCGCCGGATCGACGGCCTCGACACAGCGCCGGACCAGGGTGCGCAAAGCCGCCTCCCGGGCGGTCAACTCGGCCAGCAGCTCGCGGGCCTGATCGACCTTGGCGCCGGCCTCGCGCCGGGTCGCGGCGGCGACGATCAGATCCCGTTCGAAGGTGGCGAGCTCGATCTCCAACGGTCCGAGCAGGCCGCCGACGTCGCCGCCGCGGCCCGCCTTCTCGACGATCTCCTGCAATCGGCGATCGAGCCGGCCCTGGCGCTCTGCCTGCCGGCGCCGCCCTTCGCCCTGCGGTTCCAGCCCGATCTGGTCCCGGACCCGCTCCAGCTGGATCCGCAGTTGCCGGATGTGCTCGGCGACCTCGAGGCCGGAGGTCTCCAGCGCGAGCCGCTCCCGGAGTTGGCCGGCCAGCGCGTCGGACAGCCGGCAGGCCTCGGGCAGTGACACGGCGAGGCCCGGCGAGCCCGCCTTGGCCAGCAGCGTCGGATCGACGGTCGCGTCCAGCCGGCCCCAGATCAGTGTCGCCATCCGCTCTCGCTCGGCGACCCCGGCCCGGCCGGAGTCCCAGGTCGCGCGGAGCAACTCGTACCGGTCCGAAGCGGCCTTCCACAACGCCATCGACAGCGTGATGTCGTGCGTCACGTCGACCCCACCGGACGGCTGCGCGGCCTGCTGCAGCGCCGCCCGGTCCAGCTGGTCGAGCTCGCGCCGCCGGGCATCCCGCCAGCGGCCCAGCGCCTCCAGATAGCCGATCGCGTCCGCCGCGGCGAGCGGCGTTCCGATTCGCCCGGGTGCCGGCGGCGCGATGACCGGGGCGGCCGAGTTGATCGCTGTCGGATCGGCCGCCGCTGGACCGACCGTCATGGTGCTCTGCCGTACGTGGGCTTCGGCGGCTGTGGTGCGGGACCGAGCGGGCCGGCCAGCCAGCGGTTGTAGATCTTGGTCCACTCGCCATTGGCCCGGAGTTGATCAAGGGTGGCGTTGATGAACCGGACCAGGTCCTGCTGGTCGGCCTTGACGCCGATCCCGTACGGTTCCGCAGTGAAGGCCTTCTGCTTCGGTACGTCGGCGTACGGATCCTGGTCGGCCAGCCCGGCCAGCACCGTGTCGTCGCCGGTGATCGCGTCCACCTCACCGCGCTGGAACAGCACCAGGCAGCCGGTGTGGTTGTCGGCGCCGACCGGGATCGCCTTCGGCGCCTTGGCGATCAGGTTCTGCATGCTGGAGGTGCCGTTCGGCGCACACACCTTCTGCCCGTCCAGGTCGGCGATCGACGTCGCGTCGGATCCCTTGCGGACCATGATCTTCTGGCCCGCCTGGTAATACACGGTGGTGAAGGCGATCTGCTCCCAGCGCTCGCAGTTGATCGTCATGTTGCGGACCACGATGTCGACCTTGCCCTCGGTCAGCAGCGGGATCCGGTCGGCAGCGGTGATCACCCGGAGCTCGTAGGCGTTCTCGTCGCCGAGGATGGCCTTGGCCACCGCCTTGACCAGGTCGATGTCGAAGCCCTCGATCTTTCCGGTCAGCGGGTTGCGGGAACCGAGCAGGTAGGTGTCGGCCGAGACGCCGGCGATCACCCGGCCGCGCTGCGCGATCTTGCTCATCGTCGACCCGGCCGGCATGGCGCCGGGCTGCGGCTGGCTGCCCTGCGGCTGGTAGGAGGCCAGGGGATTGCTGCATTCCGGCGCCCGGGTGGGCGTGCCGGTGCTCGGGGCGGCGCTCGGCGGCTGCTGCGGCAGCGGCGTCGGCTGGTAGCCGCAGGCCGTGGCGAGCATGATCGTCAGCCCGCAGAGCGTGGCGATGGCGAGCCGGATCGCCGTGCCGGCCCGGGTGTTGCTGATCACTCGGGTGCTGGCGATCACAGGTACTCCCTCAGTCGGACGGCGACGCCCCAGCGGCCGAACGCGGCGGCGACCACGCCGCCGGCGAAGATCAACAAGCCGCCGATGAAGAGCCCGGCCGTGGGGCCGGCGAGACCACTGTCGGTCTGGTCGGCCGCGGCATCGCGGTGCTCAGCCAGGGCGGCGTCGAAGTTGTCGAAGACCTTGTTCGCGTCGGACTGTCCGGCGCTACCGGTGGCCTGGGCCACGGCATCGTCCCAGCGGCCGCCGTCGTCCAACTCCCGGATCTGCCCGTGCACCCTGGCATAGACCTGCCACCGCTCGATCAGTTCCGGATCGTCGATTTTGTCCAGTTGCTTCTTGACCTCGGCGGCCGACTCCTGCCACGCCTTCTCGAACGCCGCGCCGCTGCCCCGCGCGATCAGCGTGAGGCTCTCGTTCGACTTGGCGTCACCGGCCTCGATCCGGGCCTCGGCGGCGGCCGTGGCGACGCTGAACGACCCGGCCCGGAGCTGGTCCACCGAGCTGGCGGTGGCGCTGACGATGATGCCACCGATGATCAACGACAGCAGCAGGGTGAGGCCGCCGACCAGCAGGCCGAGGTTGATCGTCCGCTTGAACCGGCGGGCCATCCAGACCATCGCCAGCGCGTAACCGATCAAGATCAACACCCCGGTGATCTGGAACAGCAACGGGTGCACCGCGGTCATCTCGGACTCGGCCCGTTGCAGGTTCGCCGCGACCAGGTTGTCCAAGATCGGCAGCGCGTCGGCGCGCAGCGTGGCGCTGGCCTCACGGAGATACTGGGCGCCGACCGGGAAGCCCTGCCGGTTGTTGGCCCGGGCCTGTTCGATGGACACCGCGTATTCGCTGACCACGCCGTTCAGCGCGGCCAACGCCTCGGTGTCGGCCGGCTGGGCTCGTGCCGCCTCGGTGATCAGCCGGTTGACCGACTCGATCGCCAGGTCGTAGCGCTCCCGTTGCGCCGGCGGTTCGAGCCCACCGACCAGGAACGCGTTGGTCGCGGTCGCGTCCGCGGTGAGCAGGTCGGTCTCGATCGTCTGCACCCGGATCAGTTGATCGGTGTTCGAGCCGGCCGAGGTCAGTGCGATGGACTGCAGACCGAGCCCGATCGCGCCGAACAGGCCGAACAGCAACGCGCCGATCACCACGGCGGCCATCAACTGGCGCAGCCGGCGCGGGGTCAGGCTGGCCGGCTCCTGGCCGGAGCCCCAGACCGCCACCGTGGCCGGTGCCGGGCCACCGGTCGTCGTCGCCGGGGGTGCGGCGGGAGCGGTGGTCGTCTCCCCGGCCGGCGCCGGCGACTGGCCGGAGGTCGCCGTCGGGGGCGGGCTCGCCGCGGCGGCTGGCTGCGTCATCCTGCGTCCTCCTCGGGCGGGCCGTCCGCAGACCCCGCCGGATCTTGATCATGGTCGGTCGACGTCGGGTCGACCGGCTCGGTGTCGGCACGATCATCGTCGGCGGTCGGTTCATCGTCGGCCCGATCGTCCAGATCCTCCGGCTCCAGGGCGCGCAGCTGCTCCAGGGTCGGCTCGTCGATCTCGCGGAGCCGCCAGGCATGCCGGCCGATCGCGGCCTCCAGGTGGTTGCGGGCGAACCGGGCGTTGCCGAACGACGGTCCGCGCGGTGTGATCGCCAAGATCATCTCGAACCGCTTCCGGCACCGTTCGGTGACGTCGTAGTCGGCGTCGTCGGCCATCGAGCAGAAGATGTCGATCAGCTCGGAGTCGGCGTAGTCGGCGAACTCGATCGTGGTCCGGAAGCGGCTCGACAGCCCGGGGTTGCGGGAGATGAAGCCGGCCATCGGTTCCGGGTAGCCGGCGACGATCAGCACCAGGTCGTCCCGGTTGTCCTCCATCTCCTTGACCAGCGTGTCGATGGCCTCCTTGCCGTACTGGTCCGCCGGGCCGTGCTGATCACCCGACAGGCTGTACGCCTCGTCGATGAAGAGCACCCCGCCGACCGCGGACTTGACCACTTCGGCGGTCTTGATCGCGGTCTGACCGAGATAGCCGGCGACCAGCTCGGAGCGGTCGACTTCGACCAACTGACCCTGGCTGAGCACGCCCAGCGCGCGGTAGATGCCGCCGACCAGCCGGGCCACGGTCGTCTTGCCGGTGCCCGGGTTGCCGACGAAGACCAGATGGCGGGTGATCGTCGGCGAGGTGAGCCCGGCCTTGATCCGCAGGCCCTCCACCCGGAGCACCGCCACCTGGCGGTGGATCTCCGACTTCACCTCGGCCAGCCCGGTCAGCGTGTCCAGCTCCGCCAGCAGTTCGTCCAACGACTTCTGTTCCGCCTCCGGTTCGGCCGCGGCCTCGGTCGCGGTCTGGCTCTCGGCCTGCGTCGCGGTGCCCGGTGTTTCGGCCGCGGCCGGTCCGTCGGTCGGCGCCGGAGTGGCCGGCGCCGGCGTACCGGCGGGCGGTCCGGGCGGCGCAGGGGTCGGGAAGGTCGGCGGCAGGACCGGTAGCACCGGATCGCCGGGACGCAGATCGAGCGACGATCCGGCCGAGCGCTGTTGATCAAGCTGTTCCATCCGCCGGAGCAGCGGTTGGGCGAGCTCGGAGAGGTTGGAGCCGGTCAGTCGCAGGGCACTGAGGATCGGATTCACCGCCGCTGTCGAGGTGCTGTCCGCTGCCTTCGGTACGGTCTCGGCCGGCCGACGGGTCTCGGTCGGCGGCACGGCCGGGGGAGTGGGCTGCTTGGGCCGGACCGCGGCGAGCTGGGCGGCGGCGGCGAC
The DNA here is from genome assembly GCA_963746025.1 of uncultured Actinomycetota bacterium. GTDB lineage: Bacteria > Actinomycetota > Actinomycetes > Propionibacteriales > Propionibacteriaceae > Microlunatus. The sequence continues at coordinate 208,698 of CAVUZU010000001.1, read as the reverse complement.
CGAGGCGTTGCCGACCACGCGCATCCCGCCGTCGCCCAGGTCGCAGGCGGCGGCGGTGACCGTCGCCAGCGCCTCGGCGTATTCGGTGGCGGCACCGGACCGCGCCGCGACCAGTCGGCTGAGCAGGGAGGTCGGCGCCGAGCGCCACTTGCGGCCGCGGGAGGCGGCGTCGAAGAAGGCCTGGGTCCGGTCGGCCGCCGGCAGCCCGTCCCGCCCGGTGCGGGTCGCCCAGTCCTGGTGCGCCCGCGGCGAGGCCTCGGCCACCGCCGCGGCCAGCGCCTCGCCCTCGGCCCGCGCCTCCTCGGGCCGTTCGCCGGCCCGCTCGGCGATCTCGGCCAGCCGGTGCAGCGCCTGGTCCAGCGGCGGCACCGGATCGGTCACCGAATCACTCATCGATCGATCACCCGATCATGATCAAGATCTGCCGGCACGGGCACTGTGTTCAAGCCAATCTCGGCATTCAAGGCAACGTCAGGTTTCATGGTGACTCCAGGTCCAGCGAACTGCGCGGTTCCGGCGGTGGCTCCGGCCGGGACGGGGGCGGCGGGGCGCCCGGGGTGCCGAACTTCTGCTGCAGGAAGCGGCCGTGCGCGATCAGCGCGTCCGCGTCGACCCGGACCACGGCGTCGAAGATCTTGTCCATCGTCGCGCCGAGCAGATCGAGTTGGTCGATCAGCAACATCAGCGAGGTCTTGCCGTTCTCCACCGGCCGGGAGTCCGCCCATTCCCGGGGCAACCGGAGATAGCCGCTCAACGCCTCGGGCAGATAGTCGGTCGCGGTGGCCACCACCGAATAGGCCTGCGGGCTGCCCGGGCCGAGGTTGGGCAGTCGCGGAATCGTCTCCCGTACCGTCTTCGCCACCCGCCGGACCCGGGACGTGACGACCGTCGGCACCGCGCCGCCGGTCACCAACTCCTCGACCCGGAGCAGCGCTCCCTCGATGTCGGCGGCGGTCGGCGCGCTCCGCCGCTCTTCCGGCTCCGGCGGCTCGGGCTCCCCGCCGAAGACCCGGCCGAACCATTCCCGGATATTCATCGTGGTTATCGAGACCCACCCGCGCCGCCGGAACCGCCGTCGAGATCAAGACTGCCGGCGGCGATCCGCTGGTCGGCCTGGGAGACCCGCTCGAGGTAGCTGCGGGACTGGACGACCTCGTTCTCCAGCACGCCGATGGTCTGGGCCATCGAGTCCAGCGCGCCGACCTTGAACTGGTCGATCGAGTCCATCGTCGCGTAGATGTTCTGGAACGCGGCCTGTAGCTGCGGCAGCCCGATCGTCGAGGACGCCGCCTGCTGTTGGATCTGGGCCGAGTTGTCCCGCATCATCTCCGAGGTCCGCTGGATCAGATCGGAGGTGGTCGTGTTCAGGGCCGAGATCTGATCGAGCACCAGCTTCTGGTTGTTCAGCGCCTGGGCCACGATCACTGCGGTCCGCAGCGCGGCGACCGTCGTCGTCGAGGCCCGGTCGACGCCCTTGATCAACTCGATGTTGTTCTTGATGATCACGTCGATCGCGAGGTAACCCTGGATCGACACCGCCAACTGGGTCAGCAGATCCTGGTGCTTCTGCCGGACATAGAAGAGGACGTCGGTGTTCAGCGCCTTGGCCTGCTCCGGGTCTCCTGCCTGGACCTCGGCGATCTTGGCCGACAGCCGCGCGTCCAGCCGCTCGGCGATGTAGACGTAGGAGTTCAGTCGGCCCATCGCCTCCCACAGGTGCTGTTTCTCCATGTTCAGTGCGACGTTGTCCTTGGCCAGCTCGTCCTGCCCGTTGCGCAGGCTGTGCAGGATGCCGTCGAGGTGCGACTGGGCGCTCTGGTATTTGCGGAAGTAGTCGACGACCTTGTCGCCGAACGGCAGGAAGCCGAGGAACTTCTTGGCCCCCTTGGCCTGGCTGGGGTCGAGCTCCTCGACGGTACGACGCAGGTCGACCAGTGTGCTGCCGACCTTCGAGCCCTCGGACAGGCCGCCCTCCTGCAGGGCCTTGACCGGCGTGTCCAACAGCCGGTTCGAGGTCTCCGCGGCCCGCCGGATGTCGGCGTCACCCATCGTCCGTACGTTGGCCGCCTGGGCCTCGAACTCGGGCGACTTCGGCTCCGCGGCCAGCACCGCGTCCAGGAACCCGTCCACCTTCCCGTCCAGCACCGGCAGCTGATCCTCGTCCACCTGCGGCGCCATCGCGGGCGCCGCCGTGTGCTGGATCGCCGCAACCGGCTGCGGCGGTGCCAGCGTCAGCATCTCGCCGGCCGGCGGAGTCAGCGGAGCGGGGGCGGCCGCGGCACCGGCTCCTGGCTGGGACGGGTCCGACATCTTGCTTCCTCTCGTCGACGCTGATGCGGCGGGGCAGGGATCGGGCGGGATCGGGTGCAAATCTACCCGGATCACCGGATCAGCAGGCGGGTTCCCCGCCGGTAGTCCGGTAGGTTCCGCCATCGGCTCAAAGTGACATGAAAACCGTTATCAGTAAGAATGGATATCGGCCGTGGTCGTGATCATCTCTCGGGGGACGACGGGCGGTAGCGAAGCAAGCCGGCGACGAGAGGACGACCTGGTGTGCCCCGATGATCATTTCGACGATCGGATCGGCATTCATGATCACATCACCGATGCGATCGCCGATCCCGATCCGGTGCGGTTGGCGTCGGACCTGATCTGTCTGCGGTTCGAGGTGATGAAGGTGCGGTCCGCCCTCGGTGCCGTACGGCACCTGTTGGACAGTGGGACGATCCGGCCCGGCGACACCCTGGTGGACAGTTCCAGCGGGATCTACGCGCTGGCGCTGGCCCTGGCCTGCCACCGGTACGGAATGCATTGCCACATCGTCGGCTCGGCCACCGTCGAGGAGACGCTCGGGACGCAACTGGAGATCCTCGGCGCGACGCTGGAGCGGATGCCGCCGTCGGACGATCTGCGGCTGGATCAGAGTCGCCGGGTCGAGCGGATCAGGCGACTGCTGGCTGATCATCCGCATTACCACTGGATGCGGCAGTATCACGATCCGATCCACTACCGTGGCTACCACCAGTTGGCCGGCGGCCTCGACCGGGCGCTGCCGCCCGGTCCGGTGACCTTGATCGGCGGCGTCGGCACCGGCGCGTCGACCGGGGCCCTCGCCGAAGGGTTGCGCGGGACCGGCCGGGACGTCCGGCTGATCGGCATCCAGCCGTTCGGCAGCGTCACCTTCGGTGCCGAGCAGACCGAGGATCCGGACATGATCATCGCCGGGATCGGCAGCTCGATCGAGTTCGCCAACGTCCGGCACGAGCTCTATCAGCGGATCCATTGGATGGCCTTCGAGTACGCCCGCGCCGGCGCCGTCGCGCTGCTCCGGGACAGCGGGATCTTCGCCGGGCTGTCCTCCGGGGCGGCCTATCTGGTCTCCCGCTGGGAGCGCAGCCGGACCCCGGGACGTACCGTTGTCTTCATGGCTCCCGACACCGGACACCGTTACGTCGCGGCTGCGTTCGCCGCGCACCGGGAGGTGCCGCCGCTGGACGAGTTGATGCCGCGCAACGCGTGTTGTCCGAGCGAGCTCGCGACGCCCTGGTCCGTCGCCGACTGGTGCGGTGCCCCGGCCGACTGGGCCACCGCGGACATCGGAGCCGCCTGAACCGTGATCGAATCGCTCGGGGGATTTCAAGCGGCGGTGCTGGCCGGTCAGCGGGGGCCGGATCCGGCCGGGGTCGTGGCGACCAGTGTGTTCTGGCTGCACCACGGCACCAGGCTGGCCGGCGAGGGCGTGACCTATCGGAACCACTACCTCGCGGTCCGGATCGGCGCCGCGTTCGGCGCCTGCGCGTTCGAGCCGGGGGAGATCGAGCCCGAGGTCTGCGCGGCGGCGTCCGGCCGGCCGGTCGCCGAACTGCTCGCCGCGGGTCCGGCGCCGTTGCGGATCGCCGTGCTGGACGCCTATCTCGCCTCGGTCCGGCCGCACCGGACCGATCCCCGGGCCCGGCCGGTGCTGCTGCCGGCCGCCGCGCCGGAGGTCAAGGCCGCGGCCCGGGATGCCGCGGTGGCCGGTCTGCTGTCGATCGCCGCCGGAGCGAAGGTCGGCCTGATCGGCGTGGTCAACCCGTTGGTCGCCGCGATCCGGGAGCGCGGTGGCGAGCCGCTGCTCTGCGACTTGAACCTGACCGCGAGCCGCTGGGGCGATCCGGTGACCCGGCGGATGAGCGACGTGCTGGACGCGGCCGATGTGGTGGTCGCCACCGGCATGACGATCGGCAACGGGTCCTTCGAGGAGATCCTCGGCCGCTGCCGGGAACGATCCGTGCCACTGTTGATCTACGCCCAGACCGGCGCCGCGATCGCCCGCGAGTTCCTCGGCCAGGGGGTCGCGGGTCTCTCCGCCGAACCGTTCCCCTTCTCCCAGTTCAGCGCCGACGAGACCACCCTCTATCTCTACTGAGGCTCGGTGCGGTGGATCTCGTCGACGATTCCCTGGAGGTCGCGCAGGGTGCCGCGTATCGGGTGGCGCGTGGAGACCCTCAGACAGCAGCAAAGGGGCCAGGGTTAGGCCTCGGTCGGGCCAGGTCGGCCGGCTTGCGTCGTTCGGCGGTCGTCGTCTCGCCGAGTGTCGCCTTTCCGCGCTGTCAGGCAGTTTTGGCGTGGATAACTCACCACTCGATGATCACCGCCCGGCGAGTTGGGAGAGCAGGGGTGGAGGTTTGGGTGTTCGTTCCCTGAGCTTGTCGAAGGGCAAGCGGGGTCGGGGCGAAACCCAGACGGCGTTCAGTAGCCGCGGCTGCCGTCGGTCAGCTCGCGGAGCAGGTCGAGGTGGCCGAGGTGGCGGGCGGTCTCCTGGAGCAGGTGGCCGAGGATCCAGCGCAGGGACACGATGGGCAGGCCCTCCGGGGCGTACCGCTCCGGCTCGTCGAGCTCATGGGCCGCGGCGATCTGGCGGGACCGGTCGCACTGGGTGTCGTACGCGTCGAGCAGCTCGGCCAGCGGGAGTTCGGGGCCGCCCCAGCCACCGGGCTGCTGGGGGATGGGCTCGTCCAGGAACGAGCGGACCAGCCAGTGTCGCTCGACCCCGGTGAGATGGGCGACGATCCCGGCCATGGTCAGCTCCGGCGAGGTCGGGATCAGCGACCGCCGAGCCTCGTCGTCGGCCACGCCCGCACACTTCGCCCGGACCGTTGCCCGCTGCCAGTCCAGCCACTGCTCGAGGACCTGCCGATCATCCGGCCGCGGGATCGGGAACCGCCTACCAGCAACATCCACCATTCCATTCAAGCCGAGTCGCAGGTGGGTTCGTCGAGTGGGACGAAAACCGGCTCATCATCGAGCCGGGAGCCGGGAAACGTCACCCTCGGCGAACCGAACGTGGAACTGGGGCTGAAATGGGTGCGCACCGCAAGCCGACCGCCTCGACCGGCACCGAGCGCTCGACTGCGTTCATTGCTGCGTCGGTAGGTCCACCCGCCGCAACGGTTGGTCGTGCCGCCACGCCGCCACCGGGCACGAGCCGCTGCCGCGCCGCAAACATTCCCGCGGGAACGTTTCCGACCCTTCACGGAGACCGCGGGGTGGACTCAGGAGGTGCGCGGGAAGCCGGCGATGCCGCGCCAGGCCAGGGTGCTGGCCAGCCGTTTGGCCTCGGCCAGGTCGATCCGGGCCGGGCCGGCGGCGAGCCAGGAGCGGGCGCTGACCTGGGCCAGGCCGACCAACGAGATGGCCAGCAGCTTGGCCTGGTCGCGGGGCAGCCCGGTGTCGTCGGCGATCACCTCGGCGACCGCCTCGGCGATCTCCTCCTGGGCCGCGTTGATCCGGTCCTGGACCCGGTCATCGGTCAGGTCGGACTCGAACACGAATCGGAACTGCCCGTCGGCCCGGGCGACGAAGTCGAAGAACGCGTCCATCGTCGCGATCACTCGCTCGGCGTTGTCGTCGGTGGAGGCGAGTGCCTGTTCCACCTCGGTGGTGAGCCGGTCGCAGCTGGCGTCCAGCACAGCGAGGTAGAGGTCGAGCTTGGAGCCGAAGTGCTGGTAGAGCACCGGCTTGGAGACCCCGGCCGCGTCGGCGATGTCGTCCATCGCGGCGGCGTGATAGCCCTTCGTGGTGAAGACGTCGATGGCCGCGTCCAGCAGCTGGGCCCGCCGCTGATCGCGCGGCAGGCGGACAACCCGGGTGCTGGCCATGGCGTCATGTTACCGATGAGTAGCTGTTGCTCCTCGACCGGACCAGGGAGCGGGCAGTTGGAAATCCCGGATCGCGGAATAGGTGTCCACGGCGCGGCGTTGGCCAGGATGTCGCGCCGAGCGGTCGTAGGTTTGGATCCGCGCCCGAGCGTTGCGTGACCGAGGATTCGGGCGAGACAGCTAAACAGGAGGAATCGTGGGCCTCGAAGCACAGGCCGTAGCCTTGCCGCCGCTGGTCGAGCCGGCCGCCGAACTGACCATCGAGGAAGTTCGTCGTTACAGCCGGCACCTGATCATCCCCGATGTCGGGATGGACGGCCAGAAGCGGTTGAAAAACGCCAGGGTGCTGGTGATCGGTGCCGGTGGTCTGGGCAGCCCGGCGCTGCTCTACCTGGCTGCGGCGGGCGTGGGCACGCTCGGCATCGTCGAGTTCGACACCGTCGACGAGTCGAACCTGCAGCGGCAGATCATCCACGGCCAGTCCGACATCGGGAAGTCGAAGGCGCTGTCGGCCAAGGAGTCGATCGCCGAGGTCAACCCGCTGGTGAACGTGATCGTGCACGACACCCGGCTGGACAACGACAACGTGCTGGAGATCTTCGCCGACTACGACCTGATCGTCGACGGTACCGACAACTTCGCCACCCGCTATCTGGTCAACGACGCCGCGGTGCTGTCGCACAAGCCGTACGTGTGGGGATCGATCTTCCGGTTCGAGGGTCAGGTCAGCGTGTTCTGGGCCGATCATGGACCGCAGTACCGCGATCTCTACCCGGCACCGCCGCCGCCCGGGATGGTGCCGTCCTGCGCCGAGGGTGGCGTGCTCGGGGTGCTCTGCGCCTCGATCGGTTCGATCATGGTCACCGAGGCGATCAAGTTGATCACCGGGATCGGTGAGCCGCTGCTCGGCCGGTTGATGGTGTTCGACGCGCTGGAGATGAGCTACAAGACGCTGAAGCTGCGGAAGGACCCGAACGGCGAGCCGATCACCGGCTTGATCGACTACGACGACTTCTGCGGCGCGATCACCGACGAGGCGGCCGACGCCGCGGCCGGCAACACGATCACCGTGAAGCAGTTGGAGGAGTGGCTGGCCGACCGCGAGTCCGGCAAGCGTGACTTCGAGTTGATCGACGTGCGGGAGGCGGTGGAGCGGGAGATCAACAAGATCCCCGGCTCGGTGCTGATCCCGAAGGGCGACTTCCAGAACGGCGCGGCGCTGCCGAAGCTGCCGCAGGACAAGCAGGTGGTGCTCTACTGCAAGGCCGGCACCCGGTCGGCCGAGTGCCTGGCGATCGTGCACGGTGCCGGCCTGGCCGATGCGGTGCACGTCGGCGGCGGAGTGAGCGCCTGGGTCAGCCAGGTCGATCCGTCGCAGCCCGCGTACTGATCATCTTCGGTCGGTCGCTTGATCATCAACTGCCGGTGAGACGACAGAAGAAACCCCCGTACGCCTTGCGTACGGGGGTTTCCTCGTTATTTGTCTGTTAGTCCATCAATCGGTCTCTCAGACCGCATGAACCCGATCGGCCTGCGGGCCCTTGGGTCCCTGCGTGGTCTCGAACTCGACCCGCTGTCCCTCGTCGAGGGACCGGAATCCGGTCGATTCAATCGCACTGTAGTGGACGAATACGTCCGGACCGCCGCCGTCAACGGCAATGAATCCGTAGCCTTTTTCGGCATTGAACCACTTGACGGTTCCCTGCGCCATGAACATCTCCTAGCATCTGGCTTCGCAGCCGCACCTCACGGCTCCGATGCTGCCTGGGCGCCAGCTGGGACCAACGCCCACCGCAATAGTTCTGGGGGCGTAGCAATGAACCACGACACAGACCACTTGCAACAGCGGCAATAGCCTTGCACAGGATCCTCGGACCTGTGAAGTCTGAGGAGTGTGCTGTCGCACCACACTCCTACGCGCCGGTCGACGCGACCGCGTTCGCCCGCCATTCGGCCAGGTGATCATCCGCCATTCGAGCGCCGGCAAGATCGACCCGGTCACCCCGCAACGGAGTGCCCTCGTCGCGCAACTGGCGCAGGGCCTGGGCCTCGTGTCCGCGAGCGGGCCGGCCGTCGGCGCGGACCACCCGCCACCATGGCACGGCGCTGCCGTGATGCGACATCACCCAGCCGACCTGGCGCGGCCCGCCCTGGCCGAGCAGCTCGGCGATCTCGCCGTAGCTGGCCACCTTGCCCGGCGGGATCGCCTCGACCGCGCTGAGCACCTGCTCCACGAACTCGTCGTTCACCGGACCTCCGGCGCCATGATCGGCTCACGCCTCAGACTGCTGTGCATGGGTCCACGGTAGAGCGGAATACTGGCCGGGTGGACTCTTCCCAGGCGGACCAGCGGCCCCGGTTCGACATCCGGCGGGCGGCCGACCGGTTCGTCACCCGGACCGACTGGGCCGACACCCGGCACTCCTTCTCCTTCGGCGCGCACTACGACCCGGCCAACGTCGGGTTCGGCGCTCTGCTGGCGATCAACGAGGACCTGGTTCGATCGGACACCGGCTACGATCCGCATCCGCATGTCGATGCCGAGATCGTCACCTGGGTGCTGTCCGGATCCCTGGTACACCAGGATTCGCGGGGACATTCGGGCCTGGTCCACCCGGGCCTGGCCCAGCGGATGAGCGCCGGCTCCGGGATCGTCCACTCCGAACGCAACGACGCCTTCCGGACCGATCCGACCCGGCCGGAGGAGCCGGTCCACTTCTGGCAGATGTGGGTCCGGCCGGACGTCCCGGGCGGCGAGCCGTCGTACCAGCAGCGGGAGCTCGACCTGGCCGACCTCGACGCGGGCTGGCTGCCGGTGGCCTCCGGGTCACACCCCGACGCGGTGATCACTCTCGGGTCGGCCGGCTCGACCCTGTGGGCGGTCCGGGTCGCGGCCGGCGTGAGCCGGCCGTTGCCGGACGGACCGCTGACCCACCTCAGCGTGCTGTCCGGCGAGGTGGACCTGGAGTCGGCCGGCCGGTTGGCGACCGGAGACTCGGTCCGGCTGCGCGCCACGGGCGGACTCCGGCTGACCGGCGTCGCCGACGCCGAGGTGCTGGCCTGGGTGATGTCGGACGAGGAAGGGCGCGCCGGATGACCGGGCCGATCGCTGTCGACCGCAACCAGGGGGAACCGCCGCTGCTGATCAGGGTCACCGGCCGGGACCGGCCCGGACTCACCCGGGACCTGCTCCGGCTGCTGGCCGACGCGCGGGCCGGGATCGACGACCTGGAGCAGCTGGTGGTCCGGGAGCGGCTCACCCTCGACGTCCTGGTCCGGCTGGAGGAGGCCGCCGACCGGGTGATCAAGGACGTGCTCTACTGGGCCTTCACCCATGACCTCAAGATCGATTTCGAGCGGGTCGAGCCGCGCTCGGTCCGGGCCGGCCGGCGGCGGCAGGTGATCACCGTGCTCGGACCGGATCTCAGCCCGGCCAGCCTGGCCGAGGTGGCCGACGCGGTGGCCGAGTCCGGCGGCACGATCGACCGGATCGTCCGGCTGGCGACCGAGCCGGTGTTCGCGTACGAGCTGGTGGTGATCATCGATCAGCCGGATCCGCTGCGGCGCCGGCTGGCCGGGGTGGCGAAGGCGGCAGGGGTGGACATCGCCGTCCAGGCGGACGGGCTGGAGCGGCGGGCGAAACGGCTGGTGGTGCTCGACGTGGACTCCACCTTGATCACCAACGAAGTGATCGAACTGCTGGCCGACGAGGCCGGCTGTGGTGATCAGGTGACGATGATCACCACCCGGGCGATGGCGGGGGAGCTCGACTTCGAGCAGTCACTACGGGAGCGGGTACGGCTGCTCAAGGGTCTCGACCAGGCGGCGATCGAACGCGCCCGGGCCCGGATCACCCTGACCCCGGGTGCCCGGACCTTCGTCTCCACGCTGCACCGGCTCGGCTACGCGGTGGCCGTGGTGAGCGGCGGGTTCACCCAGTTCACCGATCGGCTGCGGGACGAACTCGGCCTTGATCACGCCTTCGCCAACACGCTGGAGATCATCGACGGCGTGATCACCGGCGAGCTGCTCGGCTCGATCGTCGACCGGCCGAGCAAGGCCCGGCTGCTGGCCCGGATCGCCGACCTGGAAGGGGTGCCGACCTCGCAGACGGTGGCGGTCGGCGACGGGGCCAACGACCTGGACATGCTGGCCGCGGCCGGGCTCGGCATCGCCTTCAACGCCAAGCCGGCCGTCCGGGAGCAGGCCGACGCGACCGTGTCGGTGCCGCATCTGGACGCGATCCTGTTCATGCTCGGCATTCCGCGGGACGAGGTGCTGTCCGGGCCGAGCTGAGTCGACCCGGCTTGACCTGAAGTGCACTCCGGGTCGCAGGCTGGTCGGCATGACAGCTCCGCACGATCAATGGCACGACCAACGGCATGATCAACGACCCGACCGACTGGACGACTACCGGCCGCTGGGCCGGTCCGGCCTCCGGGTGTCGCCGCTGGCCCTCGGCACGATGACGTTCGGTTCCCGTTGGGTGGGTGCCGACGACGACACCACCCGCGAGGTCTACCGCGCCTACCGGGAGGCAGGTGGGAACTTCGTCGACACGGCCAACACCTACGCCGAGGGACGCAGCGAAGAGTTGCTCGGCGCGCTCCTGGCCGAGAGCCGTGATCGCGACGACGTGGTGCTGGCCAGCAAATACTCGGGGCCGCGATTCGTCGACGGCGTTACGCTCTCCGATCCCAGGCAGCGGAGCAACGGCCGGAAGAACCTGATCACCTCGCTGGAGGGTTCGCTGGGCCGGCTCGGAGTCGATCATGTCGACCTCTACTGGCTCCACGTCTGGGACGGCTGGACGCCGGCGGAGGAGGTGGTGTCCGCCTTCGACGAGGTGATCCGGGCCGGCAAGGTCCGGGCGGTGGGGCTGAGCGACGTCCCGGCCTGGTACGCGACCAAGATCGCGATGCTCGGCGGCCCGCCGGTGACGGCCCTGCAACTGGAGTATTCGCTGGTGGAGCGGTCGATCGAGGCCGAGCATCTGCCGCTGGCCGCCGAGTTCGGCATCGCGGTGCAGCCGTGGAGTGCGATCGGCGGCGGCTTCCTCAGCGGGAAGTACCGGATCGAGGGCGACCGTACGGTGGGGCAGGGACGGCTCACCGATCATGAGGCGACCCGGATCCGGCCGGCGCAGCACTGGGCGACGCTCGCGACGGTCCGGGAGGTGGCCGCGGAGGTCGGCCGGACCCCGGCCCAGGTCGCCCTCCGCTGGGTGATCAGCCGCGAGGCGGTCGGCGGCACCCTGGTCGGGGCGCGGACGCCGGGGCAACTCCGGGACACGATCGGCGCCCTGGGCCTGGAGCTCTCGGCCGAGCAGGTCAATCGGCTGACGGCGGTCAGCGCACCGACGCTGCCGTTCCCGTACGGGTTCCTGGCCGAGGTCAATCGACCGCTGCGGTCTTGAGGCCCTTCGCTTTTCAGGCCGATCGGACTAGAATCAGTTCATGCAGCCTGATAACGGTCCGACTGGCCGGAGGAGTGGGTCGTTCATCGAGGCCGCGCGCCGGGCCCAGATCATCGAGGCGGCGATCATCGCGGTCAACGAGCTCGGCTACGCCGGGGCATCGCTGAGCGTGATCGCGGCGCGGGCGGAGACGTCGAAGAGTGTGATCTCGTACCACTTCGACGGCAAGGAGGAATTGCTGGCCCAGGTCGTCGAGCAGGTGTATCAGGAGGCCGGTGAGCTGATCATGGCGGCGGTCGACGGCGTCACCGGCTGGCCGGAGAAGCTGGCGGCCTACATCCGGGCGGAGCTGGCCTACCTGCGTGATCACCGGGAGCGGATGATCGCCGCGAACGAGATCGTGATCAGCCACCGGGACGCCGACGGGGTCCCGCTCTATCTGCAGTCCGGTGACGAGGACACCGCGCTGCTGGAGCACCTGCTCCGATCCGGTCGCCGGGCGAAGGACTTCGGGGCGATGGACATCAAGATCGCGGCGGTGACGATCATGCACGCCATCGACGGCGCGCTGACCGAGGCGCAGAAGGACCCCGACCTCGATCTCGACCGGTACGCCGACCGGCTGATCCCGTTGCTGCTCCGCGCCGTCTCGGCCGGTGCCTGATGACCGCGCCGCCGATCCGAGGCATCGGCTACGACGTGGGCGTGATCTACGAGCGGGACCAGCCGTCCCGGCCGGTCTGGCGCGCCGCCGACGTGCGCCGTGATCTTCGGGTGATCGCCGAGGAGCTGGCCTGCAACGCGGTGCTGATCATGGGCAGCGACAACGACCGGCTGGCTGCGGCCGGCGCCGCTGCGCGCGAGCTGGGGCTCTTCGCCTGGCTGCAACCGCGCCTGTTCGACGCCGACCCGGCCGAGGTGCTGGTGCACCTGGACCGGGCGGCCGAGCTCGCCGAGGGCCTGCGCCGGCGGTACGGCGACGTCGGGCTCAACGTCGGCTGCGAGCTCAGCCTGTCGGCCAACGGTTTCGTCCCCGGCAAGACGTTCATCCGGCGCGGCAACCTGCTGCCGTGGTTCAGCTGGCTCAAGCCGTTCTACAACCATCGGCTCAACCGGTTCCTGGACCGGGCGGTGACGATCGCCCGGTCCCGGTTCGACGGTCCGCTGTCGTACGGCTCCGGATCCTGGGAGAGCGTGGACTGGCGCCGGTTCGACTACATCGGGCTGGACTACTACCTGGACGCGTCGAACCGCTGGCGGTTCGCCGACGACGTCCGCCGGCACGTCCGGACCGGACGGCCGGTGTTGATCACCGAGTTCGGCTGCTGCACCTACCAGGGGGCGGCGGAGCGGGGCGCGGGCGGCTTCGCGGTGATCGACTACCGGACCGATCCGCCGACGGTGCCGGCGAAGCTGGTCCGCAGCGAACGGGTCCAGGCCGACTACCTGGACGAGTCGCTGGACCTCTTCACCGCGGCCGGGGTGCACGGCACCTTCGTCTTCGGCTTCAGCGAACCCAGCCTGCCCACCTCCGCGGACCCGGTGCACGACCTGGACCGGGCCAGTTTCGGCATCGTCAAGGTGCTGCCCCGGACGGGGGACGAGCCGGAGCGGTGGCAGCGGAAGGAAGCCTTCGCGACCCTGGCCCGTCGGAATCGGGCCGCGGTCACCGAAGGCTCGATCACCGAGGAGCGATCATGACCGACCCGGGACGACGACTGCCGCTGCTGCTGCGGATCGCCGTGCCGTGGCTCGGTGGCCTGCTGATCGCGGTGTTGGCCGGACGGATCGGCGGCCCGGTCGCGGCCCTGGCCGGCGGGGTGCTGACCGTCGGGCTGGCGCTGGTCACGATCCGGCTGCTGGACCGGCACTCCTGGCCCGACGCCGGCCTGCGGCCCGGGCGCTCCGCCGGGTCGCAGTTGCTGCTCGGCTTCCTGGTCTGGGCGGTGCCCGGCGCCGCGATGATCATCATCGGGGCCCTGGCCGGCTGGCTGCGCTTCGCGGCGGACCTGACGCCAGTCCTCCTGGGCGTCATCGGGCTGCAGTTGGTCGTGGCCGGGCTGGCGCAGGCGTTGCCGCAGGAGTTGATCTTCCGGTCGGCGATCTTCGGCAGTCTGGGGGAGCGGTTCGGTGACTGGCCGTTGATCCTGCTGCAGGCCCTGCTCTACGGCGGCTTCCTGTTCCTGATCAGCCGGGATCCGCTGAACGCGGGCTTCGGGATCGGCGTCGGGATCGCGTTCGGCTATCTGCGGGCGATCACCGGCAGCGTCTGGGCCGCGGTCGGGATGCACGTCGCGTACCGCCTCGCCACCGGCCTGATCGGCTCCACCGAGCTCGGCCTGGTCTCGGCGGCGCCGACCGTCTGGCCGGCGATGCTGATCTTCGGCCTGGTCCCGTTCGCGGTCGGGCTGACCGCGGCCGAGACCCTGGTCCGGATCGTCCCGGGCCTGTCCCGGCCCGGGCCGCCCAAGGCCACCGTGACCGCAGCGGGCTGAGTGCGCCGGACTAAGATCGTCCGGTGATGCGGATAGCGCTGGCCCAGATCGTCAGCGGGCCCGAGCCGGCCCGCAATCTCGAGCTGATCGCGGAGCAGAGCCGGGCCGCCGCCGCGGCCGGCGCGGGCTTGGTGGTGTTCCCGGAGGCGACCATGCGCTGCTTCGGCCGGTCGCTGGCCGAGGTCGCCGAGCCGGTCGACGGTCCGTGGGCGAACGCGGTCCGGGAGCTCGCCGCCGACGCCGGCCTGGTGGTCGCCGTCGGGATGTTCACCCCGGCCGACGACGGCCGGGTCCGGAACTCGCTGTTGATCACCGGTCCCGGCGTCGAGGAACGGTACGACAAGATCCACCTGTACGACGCCTTCGGGTTCACCGAGTCGCGGACCGTGGCGCCGGGGGAGCGGCCGTTGGTGATCACCGCGGCCGGCGGGACGGTCGGCTGCGTCATCTGTTACGACCTGAGATTCCCGGAGCTGTTCAGCCGGCTGGCCGACGACGGCGCCCAGCTGATCATCGTGCCCGCCTCCTGGGGCGCCGGCCCGGGCAAGCTCGACCAGTGGCGGCTGCTGGTCCGCGCCCGCGCACTGGACTCGACCACCTTCGTCGCCGCCTGTGGCCAGGCCGACCCGGCCACGGTCGGCATCGAGGCCTCGGGCACCGCCCCGACCGGCGTCGGCGGCAGCATGATCGTCGCGCCGAACGGTGCCGTGCTGGCCGAAGCCGGCGTGGCGCCGGAACTGCTGGTCGCCGACCTCGACCTGACCACGATCAAGGTCGTCCGGGATCAGATCCCGGTGCTGGCCAACCGCCGGCTGCGCTAGCGACGAGTCCAGTCGTCCGGCCGATCACGTGTCGGTTCGGGAGCCTGGAGACCTTCAAGCAGCAGCAAAGGGGACGGTCCGGGCGCCCGTCGGATCCGTCCGCCTGCTGACGTCGGCGTCGGTCGTCGAGAGTGATCTCATCCACCTGAAATCTGCCCCGTCCTCGCGTGGTTAAGGTCACTCTCGGCGAGGTCTCGATCACGGGGTGACGCAAGCTGGCCGCTCATCCGCAACCGGCAACCGCGTCGGGAATTCCTGCTGAACTGATCACCGGACTCGAATCCGTCCGGCACCATGACAAGAGTGACGTGGGGGACGGAGGACGGGACGGGGCGCTGGTCGCCGTTCCCGGTCCAGGACTGGGAACGACTGGCTGCTCAGCCGGTCGATCCGCCGGCCGCGCCACGGCGGCCGGCTCGACGGCCGCTGCTGATCATCACGAGCTGCCTGTTGTTGCTGGCCGGATCGATCTTCCTGGTCGAACGGATCGGCGCCGGCACCGCCGGCCGGGATCCGTACCTGCCCGAGGAGGGGGCGATGTCCCGCGGGTTCCGGGAAGTCGTTGCGGCCGGCCGGACCGAGACGCTCCCGGCGGTCACGGAGGCGGCCGTGCTGGATGCGTCCGCCCTGTTCGGCGCCATCGACTTCACCTTGGGCACCCAGCTGATCGGCGTCCTGGAGGAGGACCGGCAGACCCTGGGTGAGCTCGGCCGGATCCAGTTGTGGCGATCGATCCTGACCACGCCCGATCAGCAGTCGACCGCGGTCTACCGGGTCGACGACGGGATCGCCCTGGTCGGTGAGGACGGCCCGCTGGACCATGATCAACCGGGCGGTACGAGCGGGTCGGCGGGGCGTGGCCGGGTCTACCGGCCGGCGCTGACCGAACTGCCGGCCGGTGCGACGATCGGCTCCACCTGGCGAGAACGCGGCACCGCCGGCGCTGGCCTCGACTACGCGTCGGACTTCCGGGTCGAGGCGCCGACCGGACATCCAGCCGGCTGCCTGCAGACGTCGGGCCGGATCAGCTATTCCGCCGCCGGCACCGAGCGCGAGGCCCGCCGGGTCCGCCGGGTCTGGTGTCGCGGCCGGGGCATCGTCGAGTCGGTGGAGACGACCGCTGATCGCACCGTGACCGTACGCTCCGGCGACTGGCCCGCCGGACCGGTGATCGCCGCCGACTCGGTGGCGACGGCAGGCCCCGCACCGGCCTGGACCGATCCGGCCCGGTGGCGGACGATCGAGCGGAACCCGGTCTCGGTCTCGCCGGGCTTCGGTGAGGCGCGGCTGACCGGCGTCCCGGCCTCGGTGCCGCCGGTGATCACCGGCTCGGGCCGGCTGGTCCGGGCCAGCCAGACCGGCCAGGACCTGATCGTCCTGGTCCGCGCCGACGACCAGGTGCGGTCCCTGCTCCGGCTGCATCCGGGCGGCGCGATCACCTCGCTGGCCGCCTTCGGCCGGCTGATCGTCGTCAGCACCAGCCTGCGGCAGGTGATCGGCTACACCGACGACGGCCTCCGGCTCTGGCAGCGGGAGCTGCCCGAGGTGGCCGAGGGCGGCCCGGTCCGGATCGACGACGTCCGGATCGACGACGCCGGGTTCGACGACCCGCGGATCACGCTGGCGACCATCGACGGCACGGTGTTCGCCCTCCGGCTGCGCACCGGCGGGGAGCTGTGGCGACAGTCGGCCGGAGCTCAGATCTTCCGGTCGCCGGTCACGGCGGGCGACAGCGTCGTGCTCGGTGGCGACGACGGTACGCTCACCGCTCTGGCCGCGGCCGACGGTGCACAGCGATGGTCGGTTCCGGATGTGTTCGGCCGGCCCGAGGTGGTCGGATCGACGGTGATCACGGCCGGCGATGGTGTGGTCGAGGGCCGTGGCCTGGCCGACGGCCGGACCCGTTGGCGGCTGCCGTATCCCGGCACGCTGACCGGAACGGCGGTCGCCGGCGACCGGCTGATCGTCGCGACCCGGGTCGGCACCATGATCGTGGACGAGTCCGGGACGGTGCGCGGCCGGCTCGGCCCGTTGGCCGGCGTGGTCGGCCAGGGCACCTGGTGGGCCGGCTGGCGCACCGACCGGTTGATGATCATGGACGCCGGTGGCCTGGAGTCTGCCGGCTGGCCGCTGCCGGAGGAGACCTGGGGCACCGGCTCGCGCACCGCCCTGGTCACCCCGGCAGGCATCCAACTGCACGCATCGGGCTGGAGGTTCGCCGAATGGGCACCGTGATCACGCTCCGGCGGTTGGCGGCGGGGATCTGGCGGGACGTGATCGCCGCCCGGGTCCGGCACGGCCGGCTCCGCGACGAAGGCTGGCCGTACGGGCTCCGGGAGATCGTGATCGTCGCCCTCGCGGCGTACCTGATCGTGGTGGTGTTGGTCGTCACCGGACCGTGGCTCCGCCAGCGTGGTCGGCTGCTGACCACGCCGACGCTGACCACCGGAATCCCGGAGACCTGGCTCTGGCTGTTGATCTTCCTGATCACGGTGCTGGTCGCTCTGGTGCACGCCGCCTGCCTGCACGGTGCCTGGTGGCTGAAGGCCCTGGGGTTGCTGGCCACGACGAGTGCCGTGCTCAGTTGGGGCATGATCGGGACGTTCACCGGCAGCCTCAACCTCGGCGTGATCATCGCGGTCGGCTGCTCGATCGCCTTGATCGTCTTCTCGATCGTGCGCTGGCCGCGGCCGTTTCGTTGGTGGGAATTCCTGGTCGTGCTCGGGCTCTTCGGCCTCGTGGTGCTGGACACCCTGCTGGCCGGCGGGGACGCCCGGTCCTTCGGGTTCGAGTTCGCGCCGATGATGGTGCAGCAGACACTGACCACGATCGGCTTCCTGGCCATCCCGGCCGCCATGGTGGCCGGCGTCGCGGTGGCCGAGATCGCGATCAACCTCACCCTGGCGGCGACCCGGCGGGTGCAACGACTGACCGAGCCGGCCGGTCCGCAGGATCCGCGGACGCCGATGCTGTCCCGGCTGCCGTACCTGATCTTGGTCGTGCTGGTGCTGCTCCGGCTGGTCCAGTCGATCATCGAGCTCATCGGCCTGGATCCGGTGCGCCAGGGGTGGCCGGCGTTCGCCATCGCCGGCCTCGCGTTGCTGCTGATCGCCGGGTTGGGCCGGCTGGTGCTCCGACTGGGCCGGCGGCACCGGACGGAGCCGCGGATCGCCGGTCTGCCCGACGAGCTCTCGACGGTCGGGCTGCCGGTCGCCGCCGCCCTCACCGGGCTGACGCTGCCGGTGATCGTGGCCGGTGCGGTGATCACCGTGCTGGTCGCGCTGAATCCGCTGGGGATGGCGGATCAGGGCAGCCCCGATCTGCTGGCGATCGCCGACCAGGCCGAGCTGGTCCGGCTCGCCGTCGCCGTGCTGTGTATCGCGATCGGCCTGGTCGTCACCCGGCGCGGCCGACCGGGCCGCGGCCTGTTGCTCTGCTGCATCGGGGTGGTGCTGCTGACCCAGGTGACCCGGTTGCTCACCGGCTACCAGCTGGCGATCGGGTTCGATCTGACCGTGGTCAATCTGCTGGCCACCGCGCTCGCCCTGGGCCTGGCCGGCTGGTCGCTGATCCGGCGGCGGCTGTCACCGGTCCGGGCACTGGCGCTGTCCGGTCTGCTGGTGCTGTCGGCGCTGGTGTCGGCCCGGGAGGTGATCACCGACCCGGTGCAGGTGATCTTCGGCTACTCCGGAGCGGTGGTGCTGCTGTTCGGGCTGACCTGGACCTTCTGCACCGGTTCGGGCTGGGGCAACGGCGACAGCAGACGCTTCCCCCGGCCGACCCGGGTGCTGCTGGTGCTGGCGAACCTGCTGCTGACCGGGATCCTGCTGGCCTACCTGGTGCTGGCCGGCGATCTCGGCGTGACCATCGACCTGGAGGACTTCGCCGACCTGGGCGACCTGGTCTTCGGCAGCGCACTGCTGGCCGCGGCCTTCGTCGCGGTGGTCGACGGGCTGCGTACCGACCGGCCGATCGGCTAGCTGCCGTCTTCGTGCTCACCGGGGTCGGGCTTCGGAGCTTTGGTCGGGGTCTGGTCTTCGTGCTCATCGGGGTCGGGCTTCGGAGCTTTGGTCGGGGTCTGGTCTTCGTGCTCACCGGGGTCGGGCTTCGGGGCCTTGGTCGGGGTCTGGTCCTCGTGCCCATCGGGGTCTGGCTTCGGAGCTTTGGTCGGGGTCTGGTCTTCGTGCTCACCGGGGTCGGGCTTCGGAGCTTTGGTCGGGGTCTGGTCTTCGTGCCCATCGGGGTCTGGCTTCGGGGCCTTGGTCGGGGTCTGGTCCTCGTGCTCGCGGGGGTCGGGCCGTGGAGCTCTGGTGGGGGTCCCGCTCTCCCGGTCGTCGCGCTCGTCCCCGCCACCCCCGTCCACCGGCCGTACGGTCGGCGACGGCTGACCGGCCGGAACGCCGACCGGACCCGACCCCGGCAGGTTGGTGATCAGCAGGAAGGACAGGGCCAGGGCCGCCGTCCCGCCGACCGCCGCTCCGGCAGTCTGCCGCCGGCGCCGCCGCCGCGCCTTGCCCCGATCAAGATCATCGGCGGCGAATCCCTCCGCGGGCTCGCCGCGGAAGCACGAGTCGAAGTCGATCACTCGTTGATCTTCCTGTTGGTTCATCTTCTCCCGATTCTCTCTGTGCTTCGTTCGGCCCGAGCCCGGTCCGCCTGCTCTCCCAAGATCGCGGA
The DNA here is from genome assembly GCA_963746025.1 of uncultured Actinomycetota bacterium. GTDB lineage: Bacteria > Actinomycetota > Actinomycetes > Propionibacteriales > Propionibacteriaceae > Microlunatus. The sequence goes on along the minus strand of CAVUZU010000001.1, from coordinate 189,149 downwards.
GAGCCGCTGCAGTGCTCGTGCCGTCTGGCTCTTCACGGTTCCGGTGCTGACCCGCAGATCACGAGCCACCTCGGCCACCGGTGCGCCCCACCAGTGCCGCAGGACGACGATCTGACGCTGTCGTACGGGCAGTTGCTGGAGGGCGTCGAGCAGCTCCGACCGGTCCTCGTAGCCGACGGTGTCCGAGTCGGCCTCGAGGTCGACCAGGCCGTCGTCGGGCACCGTCCGGCGACGGGCGGACCGGCGCCACTCGTCGATCGCGGTCCGGCTGATGATCCGGCGGGCATAGCCGTCGGCACCGTCGGTCCGCACCCGGCCCCAGGCCAGGTACAGCTTGATCAACGCCTGTTGGACGATGTCCTCGGCCAGACCCCAGTCGCCGCAGAGCAGGTAGGCGGTGCGGCGACACCGGGTCCGGTTCGCGGCCACATAGTCGGTGAACTCCGCGTCCGCGTCGCTCATCACCCTCCACTCGTCCAACTGCGCTGAACAGAACCTTTGCCGAGTAATACAGCGGTTCGTGGTGATCGGTTGTCAGCCTGCTCGAACTTGTTCCGTCTTTTTCCCGATCGCGGGTCCGGTCCCGCGGAGCGGATGCCGCCGCCGGAGTTCCGGCCGACTATTGACAACCCTTAGTAAAAGGGCATTGAATCATCCCAGTCGTGCCCCGGATGCCTCCCCGTGAGGCGGCAACGAGGTCGATGCCGCAGACACAGTGAGGTGATGCGTATGGCCGTTCAGCCAGCCCAACCAGCAGGACTCGACCTGCCTGCGCGCGCCGCCGGTCCAACCTCCGGCGCTGCCGGCTCGACGTCCTTCCGGCGCGGGATGCGGCACAGCAAGATGCTGCTGCTGATGTGCCTGCCGGCGATCGTGTTCTTCGTGGTGTTCAGCTACGCGCCGATGCCCGGGGCGTGGATCGCGTTCACCAACTTCAACTACCGCGACGGCATCTTCGGCAGCCCGTTCGTCGGCCTGCGCAACTTCGAGTTCTTGATCAAATCCGGCCAGCTCTGGCTGCTGACCAAGAACACGATCCTCTACAACGTGGCCTTCATCCTGATCGGCAACGTCCTGCAGATCGCCCTGGCGATCATGCTGAACGAGATCCGGTCCCGGTATTTCAAGAAGGTCAGCCAGGCGTTGATGTTCCTGCCGTACTTCGTGTCGGTCGTGCTGATCGGCGTGATCGCGTTCAACCTGTTGAACTACGAGACCGGATCGGTCAACACCCTGATCGTCCAGGCCGGTGGCGACCCGCTGAAGCTGTACAGCATGGCCGGGGTGTGGCCGTTCATCATCATTCTGGCGCATGTCTGGCAGAGCACCGGCTACGGCTCCATCGTCTATTTCGCGGCGATCATGGGCCTGGACCAGTCGATGTTCGAGGCGGCCGCGATCGACGGCGCCTCCGCCTGGCAACGCATCGTGCACATCATCCTGCCCAGCCTCAAGCCGACCTTCTTCATCCTGCTGCTGTTCTCGCTCGGCGGGATCATGCACGGCAACTTCGGCCTCTTCTGGAACCTGGTCGGCAACAATGCCCAGCTCTACGCGTCGACCGACATCATCGAGACCGCCGTCTACCGGATGCTGCTCGCCCAGAACAACTTCACCTCGTCCACCGCGGTCGGCCTCTACCAGTCCTTGTTCGGCTTCGTCCTGATCCTCGTCGTCAACGGGATCATGCGCCGGATCAACCCCGACTACGCCCTCTTCTGAAGTGGTTGAGATGAGCATTCGAACCTCGACGAAACAGCCCCGGCCGGCCCTGGCCGGGCGGCCCGCGAAGCCGCGGAAGGTCAAGCTCGACAGCAGCGAGGCGGTGCTCCGGACGGTCTCCTACATCGCCGTCAGCCTGTTCGCTTTGATGTGCGTGCTGCCGTTCGTGCTGATCGTCTCCGCCTCCTTCTCGGAGGAGTCCAAGATCGTGGAGCACGGCTTCAGCCTGCTGCCACAGGGATTCTCGACGGCGGCGTACGACTTGATCTTCAGTGCACCCCGGCAGATCATCGGCTCCTACGTGGTGACGATCGTGATGACGGTGAGCGGCGTGGTGCTCGGGCTCGCGATCACCTCCATGACCGGCTACGCCCTGCAGCGCAAGGACTTTCCGCTGCGCAACTACATCTCGTTCTTCATCTACTTCACCACCCTGTTCTCCGCCGGCCTGGCTCCGACCTATCTGTGGATCGCCCGGACGCTCGGCCTACGCGGGAACTACCTCGCGGTGTTCCTGCAACTGCTGCTGTCCCCGTGGCTGATCATCCTGATGAAGAACTTCGCCCGCTCCGTACCGTACGAAGTGATCGAATCCGGCAAGATCGACGGCGCCGGCGACTTCCGGATCTTCGCCCAACTGGTGCTTCCGATGCTCAAGCCGGCCTTGGCCACCATCGGGCTGTTCACGGCGCTCAGCTACTGGAACGAGTGGTACCTGTCGTCGCTGTATCTCGGCAGCACCGTGGAGTTTCCGCCGTTGCAGTACCACCTCTACAACATCATCAACACCGCCAACGCGTTACGGAATTCGGTGGCGGGATCCAATGTGACGATCACCGATCTGCCCAGCAACACCCTCAAGATGGCCAGTGCCGTCGTAGCCACCGGCCCGATCATCCTGGTCTATCCGTTCGTCCAGAAGTATTTCGTCAGCGGCATCACCGTGGGTGCCGTCAAGGGCTGAACCGACTGGACACCGACTCCGCTTTGGCTGATCCGAGCGTCGCCGTCGTCGCCGGCCCAAGCCACTAACCCGAAAGGAACAACCATGTCCGGCTTCTCCCTCTCCCGTCGTACCGTGATGGGAATGGCCCTGGCCGCCGGCGCCACCGGTCTGGCCGCCTGCACCCCGGCCCCGAAAGATGATCCGAACGCCCCACCGACCAAGATCACCATGCTTGCTCTCGGCGACAAACCGACCAACGGTCGGTTGGAGAAGATGCTCGCGAAACTCAACGCGCTGCTCACCGAGAAGGCCAACGCGACACTCGACATCTTCTATGTCGAGTGGGCCGATTGGCAGACCCAATACAACGTCCAGTTGCTGTCCGGCGACTCCAAGATCGACTTGATCACCACCGCAACGGACTGGCTGTTCGGCTATGAGAACGCCCAGAAGGGCGCCTTCCTCGGCCTCGACGAAGAGATGCTCAAGACCAACGCCCCCAAGACCTGGGAGGGCGTCGCCTCTCGAAACAATTGGGAGGTGTGCACGTTGCCGGACGGGATGATCTATTTCATCCCCGAAGACAACTTCACCCAGTGGACCAACCACGGCTTCTTCTATCGCGGTGACTGGGCAAAATCAGCCGGCATCCCGGACGGCACCATCACCCAGTTCGAGCAGTTCACCCAATACTTCACCTGGGTGAAGCAGAATCAGAAGAAGACCTACCCGTGGGACGTGGCCGGATCCAACACGTCCGCGCTCATCGGCTACCTGCAAGGCCACACCGACGGACTGACGATCCAACAGCTCAGCGCCGGCAACTTCTACCCGTTCCAGACCACCGCGGCCGACCCGTACACGATCGGCTCGTGGTTCATGGATTCGCCTCAACTGATCGAGGCCGCGAATCTCGCCAAGGAGTGGAACGAGATCGGTGTCTGGCGCGAAGATGCGCTCAATTACGACGGCGATACCCGCGAAGCGCTCTACGCCGGTCTGTCCGGGGCCGACCAGCACCACACCCAGACCTTCACTGGTGGGATCTGGTACAACTTGTCGACTCGACAGAAGGGTTCCGATCCCAAGATGTTCTGGTTCGGGGCTGAGACCAAGAACATCTTCCGGGACATCAAAACCCACGGTGCGATGGCGGTGAGCGCCAATTCCAAGAACCCGGAGAAGGCGCTGCAGGTCTACGAGCTGATTCGCAACGACGAGGAGGCCTACAAGCTGCTCAACTTCGGCATTGAGGGCTCCGACTACGTCATGAAGGACGGCAAGCTCGGTCAGCCCGAGGGCTACGACCCCAGCAAGGACGGCCTCGGTGCCAACTTCTGGGGCGGCCGGATGGACGAGTTCGAGCCGACCCGGTTGACCGACCATCCTGACAAGGAGGCGATCTTCACCCAGCTCGAGGGGATGTCGACGGACTATCCGTACGCGACGCTGTTGTTCAACAAGGACCTGATCGACTCGGGCTTGGCGGCCATGGGCTCGGTGCTGTCGAACTACATCCCGCAACTCCAGTACGGCAAGGCCAAAGACCCGCAGGCGATGATCGCCGAGATGCGCAAGGAGCTCGGCACGGCCGGTTATGAGGACGTCAAGCAGGCGATCCAACAGGACATGGACACGTGGGCCACCGAGAAGGGGCTGAAGTAGCCGACCCGGTCGGCGGCAACGGATCAGGAGGACCAGTGAGAGCCATCTTCAGTGAGAATTCGCCCGCCATGCGGTTCCTGTCGAAGTTGGCCGACCTGATGGTGCTGAACCTGTTGTTCGTCGTGACCTCGCTGCCGCTGGTCACCCTCGGCGCCTCGCTGACCGCCCTCAATGCCACGGCGATCAGCCTGGTCACCGATCGCTACGACTCGGTGCCGAGGACGTACCTCGACGCGTTCCGCGGCAACCTCCGCCAGGGAACCCTGCTCGGCCTGGCCGCGCTGGGGCTCGTCGCGGTGGTGGGGGCCTGGTACGTGGTCGTCGACCGGGCCGACGTGTCGGGGCTGGTGCGGCTGCTGCTGTTCGCCGTGGTCCTCCTGCTGGCCTACCGGGTGGTCGGCACCCTGCTGTTCGTGTTCGCCTACCAGGCCACGTTCTCCGACTCGGTCGGCCGGGTGCTGAACAATGCCCGGCGGATGTCGGCCCGACATCCCGTTGCGGCGTTCACGGTGCTGGTGGTGACGGTGCTCCCCATCGTCGTCGGCGTCTACTACCCACAGGTTTTCGCGTGGGGGATCGTCTGGTTGGCCTTCGGGTTCTCGGCGATCGCCTTCGCCAATGCCGTTGTGCTGGTCAACGTCTTCAAGAAGTACGGTCTTGAGGTCTGAGGCCGACCCACCCACGTCCAAGGAAGGCGACCGCATGCGCAGCACCGTCATCGAGGCCTGGTCGTTCCTGCTCGCCGACGACGCCGACGCCTGGCGGAAGAACGCCGACGAGACCGGCTTCCGGCCGGTCCGGGTGCCCCACGACTGGGCGGTCGAGTATCCGTTCGACGAGTCCTGCTCGAGTGGCACGGGCTATCTGCCCGGCGGCGTCGGCTGGTACCGGACCCGCTGCTCGATCGGCGCGCTGGGACTCGATCGGGCCGCCGCCGTGCGCCTGGTGTTCCACGGGGTCTACAAGAACGCGCAGGTGTGGGTGAACGGGTATCACCTGGGCGGTCGGCCGTCCGGGCATGCCGAGTTCTCGTTCGAGCTGACCGAGATCGTCGGCTATGCAACCGACGACGATCTGGTGATCAGCGTCCGGGTCGACCACCGCGACCTGGCGGATTCCCGGTGGTACAACGGTTCGGGGCTCACCCGCCGGGTGGAGATCGAGACCCATGACGCGGTCTCGTTCGCCCAGCACGGCTCCATGATCACGACGCTCGCTGCGGCACCGGACCTGGCCGAGGTCCAGGTCGTCCAGCAACTACAGAACCACAGTGACGGCGATCGGCGGGTCGTCGTGGAGCACTGGCTCGAGCCGCTGAGCGAGGGGCATCCAACGCGCACTGAGCCTGTCGAAACGCGCACTGAGCCTGTCGAAGTGTCATGCCAGATCGGGCCTCGCCCTTCGACAGGCTCAGGGAACGAACAGACGCTCGTCGTACCGGCACGCGGCATGGTCGAACTGTCCGCGTTGCTCCAGGTGCCCGACCCGCTGCTCTGGTCGGATGATCATCCGCATCTGTATCGGCTGGTCACCATGATCAACAACGAGGACGGCACCAGCGAGCCGAGCCGGCACGAGCAGGTGACCGGGCTGCGCACCATCGCCTTCGACCCCGACACCGGGTTCATGATCAACGGTGAGCGCCGGGTGCTGCGCGGAGTGTGCCTGCACGAGGACGCCGGCCCGCTCGGTGTGGCGGTACCGGCTGAGGTGTGGCTGCGGCGCCTGCTGCTGCTCAAGGAGGGCGGCTGCAACGCTGTCCGGATGGCCCACAATCCCCACGCGCCGGAGTTGTACGAGCTGTGCGACCTGCTCGGTCTCTACGTCATCGACGAGGCCTTCGACGAGTGGGAGAACCCCAAGAACAAGTGGTGGCAGGGTCACAACGTCTACCCGCCGAAGCACGAGGGCTACGCCCACGACTTCCCCGAGTGGCACCGCCGTGATCTTGAGGCGATGGTCGACGCGCACCGGCACCACCCCTCGGTGATCGCGTGGAGCATCGGCAACGAGGTCGACTACCCCAACGACCCGTACGCCAGCCCGAAGTTCCTGGAGATGACCGGCAACAACGACGCCAACAAGCCGGAAGCCGAGCGCGCCTACGATCCTAGCCGACCCGACATCCGGCGATTGACCACCATCGCGAACGAGCTGATCGCGATCGTCAAGGCCCGGGACGCGAGCCGGCCGGTGACCTTCGCCGCGGCGTTCCCGGAGCTGTCGAGTACGACCGGACTGTTCGACCGGCTCGACCTGATCGGCTACAACTACAAGGAGCAGTTGTACGCCGATGATCACCGTCGCTTCCCCGATCACCCGTTCGTCGGCAGTGAGAACTCGCACACGTACGCGGCCTGGCGGCATGTCGCCGATCAGGAGTTCGTCGCCGGTCAGTTCCTCTGGACCGGGATCGACTATCTCGGTGAGACCCCCGGCTGGCCCAGCCACGGCTCGACCGCCGGCCTGCTGACGACGGCGGGCTTTCCGAAGGAGCGCTGGCAACTGCGGCGCAGCTGGTGGTCCGACGACCCGATGGTCCGGCTCGCGGTCCGCCCGGTCGGTTCGGCCGGTGATCGGAGCCTCACCCGCCGGTGGGCGCCGGACAGCGAGGTCGAGGTGATCTGCAGCAGCAACGCCGACAAGGTGAGCGTCAGCTGCGGGTCGGAATCGGTCGAGATGATCTTCGACGCCGAGTCCGGGTTCTGGCGGGGCACCGTCACTCCGGGACGGAGTCGCCTCGTCGCCGAGGCCTACCTGGGCGACACGACGCTGCGCGACGAGTTGGCCCTGGGGTCGGATCCGGTCGCGCTGGCGGCCGAGGTCTGGGCCGCTCCCGAGGTCTGGCGGGCCGGGCTCGACCGAATCGCCGGCGGCACCGCGGACGTGCATCAGGTCGAGTGTTGGATCATGGATCAGGACGGACTTCTTGCGCAGGGAGAGGTGATGATCACCGCGGACGTCGTCGACGGCGAACTGCTGGGGCTGGACAACGGTGACCTGTCCGACAGCACGCCCTACCGAGCCGATCACCGGTCGACCCTGGACGGCCGGCTGATCGCCTACGTGCGGGGCGCCGGTGCCACCGTGACCCTGCGAGCGGTCGGTCTGCCCGACCTCGTCGTCCCGGTGCCGAGGACTCGACCGGAATGAGTACCCGATCGGCGAGCGACATCCGCAACGAGAGCAGGTTCGCCGTGCTGCGCCAACTGCTGTCCGCCGGCACGGCCACCCGGCAGCAGCTCGCGGTGGCGACCACGCTCAGCACCGCCACCGTCGCGAACGTGGTCGGGGAGTTGCTGGACGCCGGGCTGGTGCACGTGGTTGGCAAGGGCGCTTCGATCGGCCGTCCGTCCTCGACGCTGGCGATCAACAACGAGCCGCTGCGACTGCTCGGGGTCGATGTCGCCGAGACCTATGCCACCGCCGCGCTGTACTCGCTGTCGCTGGAACACCTGCACGAACACACCGAGTCGCTGGACGACAGCGACAACCAGCCCAGCACGGTGATCGCCGGCGTGGCGGCCGCGGTGCGCGGCGCGCTCGCCCAGGCCGGCGTCACCCCCGACCGGGTCGGTGGCATCGGCATCTCGGTGCCGGGTCAGGTGATGCCGGGCACCGGCGTCTCGGTCTTCGCCCCGAACTGGGATTGGCACCAAGTCAACCTGCGCGACCGGCTCGACGCGGAACTCGAGCTGACCGTCGGGGCGCACCTCGACAACCCGCTCAAGGCGGTCACGGTGGCGGCGCTCTGGCTGGGCAACGGCCCGGCTACCGACACGATGGTGGTGGTCAACCTCGGCACCGGCGTCGGGGTCGGGATCGCCATCGCCGGCCGCCTGGTGCGGGGCACCTGCAACAACGCCGGCGAGTGGGGCCACACCACCCTGGTCCAGGACGGGCGGCCCTGCCGGTGCGGCCGCCGCGGCTGCGTCGAGGCCTACATCGGCGTCCCCGGCATGCAGGCGACGCTGGCCGAGGTCGCCCCAGATCATCCTGCCGTTGCGCTGCACCAGGACGCCTTCATCGCGGCGGTCGTCGCCGGCCTCGAGGCTGACGACCCGACGATGACCGAGCTGCTCGACCGCACCTGTGCCTCGCTGGCGTACGGTCTGGGCGATGTGATCAACCTGCTCAACCCGGACCGGATCATGCTCTGCGGCTGGATGTTCCGCGCACTGCGGATCTGGATCATGCCGCGGCTGATCGAGTTGGTGGCAGCGCAGGCGTTGGAGGCGTCGCTCGATGTGGTCAGCATCCAGCCGCTCGAGATCGGCCGGAACCCGGTGACCGCGGGGATGGCGATCTTCGCGCTCGAAGACGTCCTCGCCCGGCACGGGCTGCCCAGCCGGGTCGTCTGAGCCCGGCTCGCGCTGAGTAGGCTGAGCCTCGATGATCTTGGCCTGCGGATGACGTCGGGGCGCAACCGCCTCGGGGGAGTGCCGCCCTGGCTGGTCGTCGCGCTGGCCTTCGGCACCACCCTGAACCCGCTCAACTCGTCGATGATCGCCGTCGCCCTGGCCAGCCTGCAGGGAGCCTTCCAGGTCAGCGTCGCCGACATGACCTGGCTCGTCTCGGCGTTCTACGTCGCCGCTGCCGTCGGGCAGCCTCTGATGGGGCGGCTGATCGACCAGTTCGGGCCGCGCCGGCTGTTCCTGTTCGGCCTCGGCCTGGTGCTGGTCACCTCGGCGCTGATGCCGTTCGCGCCGGGGTTGTGGTGGCTGGTCGGACTGCGGGTGATCCAGGCGTTCGGCACCTCGACCGCGTATCCGGCCGCGCTGTCCCAGATCCGGGCGACCAGCCCGCCGGGCAGCACGCCGACCGGTGCGCTCGGCGCGGTCAGCATGGCGAACTCGAGTTGCGCGGCGCTCGGCCCGGTGCTCGGTGGCTTCCTGGTCGCCTGGGCCGGCTGGCCGGCGGTGTTCGTGGTGAACGTGCCGCTGACCGTGATCGGGCTGGTGCTGGCCTGGCGGATCCTGCCGCGTACGGAAGCGAAACCGACCGTCGGGTCCGGGTCAGGGTCGGAACCGATCGCTCGAAGGGCGTCGATCGACCTGCCCGGGGTCGTCCTCTTCGCGGCGACGGTGATCTCGTTGTTGATCTTCATCCTGTCCTTCGCCGACGGGCCGCGGTGGTGGCTGTTGCCGGTGATCGTCGCCGCCGGAGCGGCCCTGGTGCTGTGGGAACTGCGGGCCTCGTCGCCGTTCCTCGACGTCCGCGGCCTGGCCGCGAACCGAGCCCTGTCGTCGGTGCTGGCGCAGCAGGGGGTGATCAATCTCGCCTTCTACTCGCTGTTCTTCTCGCTGCCGCTGTGGTTGGAGTCGGTGCGCGGCTTCACCCCCGACGTCGTCGGGCTGATGGTCCTGCCGGTGTCTGGCCTGGGCATCGCCTCCGTGCCCATCGCCGCCCGGATGATCCGCCGATCCGGGTCGCGGGCGGCGCTGATCTTCGGCTCCGCCGTACTGTTCGCGGCGACGCTGGTGATCCAGGCCCTGGACGACACGTCGCCGGTCACGGTGATCATCCTGCTCACCCTGGCGCTCGGCGTGCCGAGCGGGTTCATCAACCTCGGCCTGCAGACGGCGCTGATGGACGCCGCACCGGACGGCCGGACCGCCTCGGCCGGTGGCCTGTTCCAGACGTTCCGCTACCTCGGCGCCATCCTGGCGACGGCCATGATCGGGTTGACCTTCGAACGCGACCTGAGCAGCGCCGGCCTGCATCAGCTCGGCTGGTTGATGACCGGCGCCGCCGCCCTGCTCCTGCTGCTCTCGATCCTGCTCCGGCGCACTCGACCCGAGTCAGCCGGCTGACGGGGTGGCAACGCTGTCAGCGCGATCTGGTGGGCTACGGTCGACCTGTTGGACGACGAAGGCCGAATCGATGCACGAGCACAGATGTACCAGCTGATCCGCACCCCGCGGCCGCCGGCCGCGATGCCGGACCTGGACCCGACCCAGCAGAGCGTGGTCGATCACCCGGGCGGCCCGTTGCTGGTGCTTGCCGGCCCGGGGACCGGCAAGACGACGACCCTGGTCGAGTCGGTGGTGGACCGGATCGAACGCCGCGGGATGCGGCCGGAGTCGATCTTGGTGCTGACCTTCTCCCGCAAGGCGGCCGCCGAACTGCGGACCCGGATCGCAGCCCGGCTGGGTCGATCGGTGACGACGCCGCTGGCGATGACGTTCCACTCCTTCTGTTATGCCTTGATCCGGCGGTTCACCGGCGCCGATGAGACCGGGCAGTCGATGCGGCTGCTGACCGCGCCGGAGCAGGAGTTCCGGGTCCGGGAGATCCTGGCCGGCAGCCCGGAGACCGGCCGGGCCGACTGGCCGGCCAGCCTCGCCGCCGCGTTCCCGACCCGCGGCTTCGCCGCCGAGGTCCGGGCGGTGGTGGCCAAGGCCCGCCAGCTGGGGATGGATCCGGAGGACGTGATCGACGCCGGTGAGGCCGCCGGCCGGCCGGAGTGGGTGAGTGTCGGGCAGTTCTTCGACGAATACCTCGACGTGCTCGACTCCGAGCGGGTGATGGACTACGCCGAACTGGTGCACCGGTGCCGGATCCTGCTCACCGACCCGGTGATCAGAGACACCCTGCGGGCGGAGATCGGAACGATCTTCGTCGACGAGTATCAGGACACCGATCCGTCCCAGGTCCGGCTGCTGCAGGCGATCGGCGGCGACGGCCGGGAGGTGATCGCGGTCGGCGATCCGGACCAGTCGATCTATGCGTTCCGCGGCGCCGAGGCGCGCGGCATCCTCGACTTCGGCGAGGCGTTCCCGACCGCGTCGGGCGAACGGGCCCCGGTGATCGCGCTCGGCCGGACCCGCCGGTTCGGCAAGGCGCTGCTGGCCGCCAGTCGCAAGCTGGCCGACCGGATGGGGTTGCCCCGGCCGCTGCCGCCGGAGGTGTACGCCGCGTACCGGCATCCGGAGCCGTCGCCGGAGCTGCCACCCGGCCGGCTCGAGGTGTTCACCTGCGTCAGCAGCGGCGCCGAGGCAGAACACATCGCCGACATGCTGCGCAGCGCCCACCTGCGGGACGGCCTCGGCTGGTCCGAGATGGCGGTCCTGGTCCGCTCCGGCCGACGCAGCATCCCGACCCTGAGCCGGGCGCTGAGCGCGGCCGGGATCCCGATCGAGGTGGCCGGCGACGAGATCCCGCTCGCCGCCGAGCTCGCGGTCCGGCCGCTGCTGCTGGCGTTGCAGGTCGCGGCCACCGGCCGCCGGGTCGACAACGAACAGGCGCAGACCCTGCTCACCTCACCGATCGGCGGCCTGGACAGCCTCGGCCTGCGCCGGCTCGGCCGCGGCCTGCGCGCCGCCGAACGGGCCGAGCTGGCCGGCGCCGGGCTGCCCCGGCTGTCCGCGGAGCTGATCGCCCGGGCGGTGACCGATCCGGATCTGCTGATCGAGCTGCCGGCCGCGCCGGAACGGGACCGGGCCGCCGGGTTGGCCGCGCTGCTGCTGGACTGCGAGAAGTCGATCATGAACGGGGCCACCGCCGAGGAGGCGTTGTGGCTGCTCTGGACCGGCACCGACTGGCCGGACCGGCTCCGCCGGGAGGCCGCCGGCGGCGGCGAGGTGGCCCGCCGGGCCGATCGTGATCTTGATGCGATCTGCGCCCTGTTCGATGTCGCCGGCCGGTCCGAGGACGTGGTCGGCCTGCGCGGCGTGACCGGGTTTCTGGCCGAGGTGGAGGGGCAGCAGATCCCGGCCGACACCCTGCGCGAGGCCGATCTCCGCGGTGATGCCGTACGGGTGCTGACGGCCCACCGGGCCAAGGGGCTGGAGTGGCCGCTGGTCGTCGTCGCCGGCGTCCAGGAAGGCGTCTGGCCCGACGTCCGGCGCCGCGGCTCGCTGCTGGAGCCGGACCGGTTGTCCCGGCACGGGCTGGCCGACGACGTGCCGACCGCGGTCCGGATCGCCGAGGAACGGCGGCTGTTCTACGTCGCCTGCACCCGGGCCCGGAACCGGCTGGTGATCACCGCGGTCGCCGGCACCGAGGGCGAGGGTGATCAACCGTCGCGATTCCTGACCGAGCTGGGGGTCCAGGTCCGCGAGTTGGCCGGCCGGCCGCGTCGCCCGTTGACGTTGCCGGCGCTGGTCGGCGAGCTGCGCGCGGCCAGCGTGAACCCCGAACTGCCGCCGGTGCTCCGGGAGCAGGCGGCGCTGCGGCTGGCCCGGCTGGCCGACGCCCGGGACGCCGACGGCCGATCCCTGGTGCCGGCCGCGGACCCGCATCGCTGGTGGGGCATGCTGCCGGTCAGCGACACCGATCCTGGCGGTCCGGACGGTTCGGGCCGGCCGAGCGGCGTACCGCCGGTGGTCCCGCCGGACGCCCCGATCCAACTGTCCGGCAGCCAGCTCGCCTCGGCGCTGGCCTGCCCGCGGCAGTGGTTCCTGTCCCGCCGGGCGCAGGCCGAGCAGGCTCGCGGAACGGCCGCCGGCTTCGGCTCGGTGATCCACGTACTGGCCGAACACGGGGCCCGTGACGATGTGGATCCGGACAGCTTGGCCGACCATCTGGAGACGGTCTGGGACCAGCTCGACTTCGACGCCAAATGGTTGTCGGCGACCGAGCGGGTCGAGGCCGAGTCGGCCCTGGAGCGGTTCGCCGCCTGGCAGCAGGCCCGGACCGGTCAGCGGCTGCTCGGCACCGAAGTGGAGTTCAGCACCGAGATCGACCTCGGCCCGGATCGGGTCCGGCTGACCGGCGTCGCCGACCGGGTGGAGCGGGATCCGGACGGCCGGATCCGGATCATCGACTTCAAGACCGGCCGGTCCCAGCCGGCCGCGGTCGATGTCGCCCTGCAAGATCAACTCGGGGCCTATCAGCTCGCCGTGGCCCAGGGCGCCTTCGCCGCTGTCGCCGGCCCGGACGCCCGGCCGGCCGGGGCGGAGCTGGTCTATCTGCGACTGCCCGACGGCAGCGAGTTGCCGAAGGTGTTTCAGCAGGCGTCGCTGGACGACGTGCCGTTCCCGGTCGCCGATCCGGAGCCGGACGGTGATCAGGAGCTGGCCGACCAGCCGAGCTGGGTGCACCGCCGGCTGCTCCGGGCGGCCCGGACGATCCGGTCCGAGACGTTCCATGCGACGGTGAACGCGTCCTGCCGGTATTGCCCGTTCGCCGGCAGCTGTCCGGCTCAGGCCGGCGGCCAGCGGGTGGTCTCATGAACTCACCCCACGACGTTCTTCTCCTCCGCTTCGCTCCCCCGAACAACGCCGCGGGGACCCCGACATGACAGTGCACACGCTGCGGCCGGTCGCGCCGGCCCGCCGGTTCGCCGACACCGGCGAGCTGATCGAGGCGCTCGGGATCGAGTTCTCCGAGCAGCAGTTGGCCGCGATCACCGCTCCGCTGCAGCCCGGCGTGATCATCGCCGGCGCCGGGTCCGGCAAGACGACGGTGATGGCGGCCCGGGTGGTCTGGCTGGTCGGCATCGGCGCGGTCCGGCCGGAGGAGGTGCTCGGCCTGACCTTCACCCGGAAGGCCGCCGCCGAGCTGTCCGACCGGGTCCGCACCGCGCTGGTCCGGGCCGGCGTGGTCAGTGATCGCGGGATCGACGAGTCCGGCGAACAGTTGATCATGACCTACGACGCGTTCGCGGCCCGGCTGGTGACCGAGCACGGGCTGCGGATCGGGGTGGACGCCGACCCGACCATGATCAGCGGCGCGACCCGGTTCCGGCTGGCCTCCCGGGTGGTCCGGGCGGCGGCCGGGCCGTTCGAGTTCATCTCCCGGCTGCGGCCGGGCACGGTCACCGACCGGGTGCTCCGGCTGGATGCCGATCTGCAGCAGCACCTGATCGACTCGACCCGGCTGGACCAGCACGCCCGGGAGGTGCTGACCGGCCTGGCGTCGGCGCCGCTGAACAACCGGGGCAACGTCTACGCCGACGTGAAGCGGGCCCTGATCGCGACCGAGGAACGGCTCGAGCTGGCCAGCCTGGTCCGCGACTACCAGGAGCTGAAGCGCAGTCTCGGCATGGTCGAGTTCGCCGATCAGATGGCGATCGCGGCCCGACTGGCGGCCGAGGTGCCGCAGGTGTCGGCCTCGTTGCGGGCCGCGTTCAAGGTGGTGCTGCTGGACGAATACCAGGACACCTCCGCGGCCCAGGCGATCATGCTCCGCGGCCTCTTCTCCGGCCGGACGCCGAGCGACGGCCTCGGCCATCCGGTGACCGCGGTCGGCGACCCGTTCCAAGCGATCTACGGCTGGCGCGGCGCCGCGGCCAGCAACATCCTGCAGTTCGCCGGCGAGTTCCGGACGAGCAAGGGGCAGCAGAGCCCGCGGTACGCGCTGACCGTGAACCGGCGCAGTGGGCACACCATCCTCGACGTGGCCAACGTGCTCAGCAGGCCACTGCGCGCCGAGACCCTGCCCGGCGCCGAGGACGCGGCCCAGTCACACCAGAGCGGCTACGCCGCGGGGATGGGCCTGCTGCAGGCACCCGAGAGTGCGGGACCCGGCGCGGTCCGGGCCGGGACCTTCGAGTCCTGGACCGACGAGGTGCGCTGGATCGCCGACCAGGTGATCATGGTCCACGCCGAGCAACAGGTCCGGAGCTGGGCCGAGATCGCGATCCTGACCCGCCGCAACGCCGACATCGGGCCGATCTACAGCGAGCTGACCGGTCGGGACATCCCGGTCGAGATCGTCGGCCTCGGCGGGTTGCTCAGCCTGCCGGAGATCGCCGACGTGATCGCCACGCTGCGGATGATCGACGACGTGACGGCCAACCCGCAGCTGATCCGGTTGCTCACCGGGCCGCGCTGGAACCTCGGCCCTCGTGATCTTGCACTGTTGGGACGCCGGGCCCGGGTGCTGGCCCAGCAGCATGATCATGGTGCCGACGAGGATCGCGACGACCTGATGGCGTCGCTGGAGCTGGCCGTCGCCGACGTCGACCCGACCGACGTGGTCAGCTTGCTGGACGCCCTCGACAGCCCGTTCGACGAGCCCGGATCCTGGGCCGCCGAGCCGCGGTTCGGGTCGGACGGCAACCCCGGCTATTCGGCGGCGGCGCTGGCCCGGTTCCGGCAGCTGTCCGGCGAGCTGGCGTACCTGCGGCGGCACGCGGAGGAGCCGGTGCTCGATCTGGTCCGCCGGGTGATCGCCGTGCTCGGGCTGGACGTCGAGCTGACCGCGACGCCGGAGTTCGCCCGGGCAGCCCGGCGCGATCAGCTCGGCGCCTTCCTGGACGCCGTCGCCGACTACGTGGACGTGGACGGCGGGGCGTCGTTGAGTGGGCTGCTGGCGTACCTGCAGGCCGAGCTCGATCAGGGCAACGGGCTGGACCAGGCCGTGCCGACCGACCGGGAGGCGGTGAAGCTGCTCACCGTGCACAAGGCCAAGGGCCTGGAGTGGGCGGTCGTCTTCCTGCCGGCGCTGGTCAAGGGCACCTTCCCGAGTGACCGGGTGACCGACAACTGGGTCACCAATCCGGCCGTGCTGCCGGCCGACCTGCGCGGTGACGCCGACTCGATCCCGCAGCTGGACGACACGACCAACGCCGCGATGGCGAACTACAAGCGGCAGCTGACCGAGCAGCAGCTGTTGTCGGAGGATCGGCTCGCCTACGTCGCCGCGACCCGGGCCAAGCAGCTGCTGATCGGCTCCGGGCACTGGTGGCGGGCGGAGTTGATCAAGCCCCGGGTGATCTCGAGCTATCTGCAGACGATCATGGCCGAGGCAGCCCGGCAGGGTGAGCTGGTGGCCGAGGCGCCGCCGCCGGGCGAGGCGAATCCACTGGTGGTCGCGGCCGAGCCACGGCCCTGGCCGACGCCGTACGATCCGGACGCGCTACGCCGCCGGCACTCGGCTGCGACGGCCGTCACCGAGGCGCGGCAACGGTTCGCCGGATCCGGGCAGTACGGCGGCTCGGGGGATCCGCTGCTGCTTGATCAGGAGGAGGTCGTCGCGGCCTGGGACGACGACATCGAGCGACTGCTGGCCGAGCAACTCGCCGCCCGGTCGCCCGACCGGTCGGTGCGGCTGCCCGAGGCGCTGTCGGCCTCGGCGGTGCTCCGACTGAACGAGGACGCGGCGGGCTTCGCCGCCGACCTGGCCCGGCCGATGCCGCGGCCGCCGTCCCGGGCTGCCCGGTTCGGGACTCGGTTCCACCAGTGGGTGGAACAACACTTCGCCGGCACCCTGGGCCGCGGCGGCGCCGGGCAACAGCCGCTGATCGATCCGGACGACCTGCCGGACCGAGCCGACAGCGGCGCCGCCGACGACGACGAGCTGCGCGAGCTGTGCGCGAAGTTCGCCGAGGGGCAGTTCGGCGCCGTCGTCCCGTACGCGCTGGAGGCGCCGTTCACCCTGCTGCTCGGCGGCCGGCTGGTCCGCGGCCGGATCGACGCCGTCTATCGGCTGGACCATGATCAGGACGGCCGGCGCTACCGGGTGCTGGACTGGAAGACCAACCGGGTCGGCGACGCC
Organism: uncultured Actinomycetota bacterium; assembly: GCA_963746025.1. Taxonomy (GTDB): domain Bacteria; phylum Actinomycetota; class Actinomycetes; order Propionibacteriales; family Propionibacteriaceae; genus Microlunatus. The sequence goes on along the minus strand of CAVUZU010000001.1, from coordinate 172,372 downwards.
GATCCGCTGCAGCTGGCGATCTACCGGGTCGCCTGGGCCGAGCTCTGCGGCCTCGCCGTCGACCGGGTCGAAGCAGCCTTCTACTACGTCCGCAACGATCGGTTGGCGACCCTCGACGAACTGCCGGGACGGGGCGAGCTGGAGCGCCTGCTTTCGGGGTCGGAGTCGCGCGAGTCCTAGCCTTGTTGCTCTTTTGGGCCTGGTTTTCTGATCTTGGTCTGTTGGTCAGCGCTGGTTTTGCGGTCACCCTGGGTTTTCCGCCAGAGCCGGGGAAGAGCAGGGGTCATCTTCTACCGACTTGTCAGAACTGAGGATGGCTATAGCCAGCACTGGTTCTGACAAGTCGGCGGGAGATCACGATGGCATTGAGCCGCCGGGGTTCAGCCGGTGATGATCTTGCCGATCGCCGCGGCCAGCTGGTCGTAGTCGTCGGCGGTGTTGTACGGGGCGGCGGCCAGCCGGATCATGGCGGTGTCGTGGAAGCCGATGGCGGCCTCGATCGCGTACTCCTCGGCGAGCCGGCCGGAGATGATCTTGACCTGATCGGCGGTGGCCACGGTGGCCGGCAGCCGGACCAGCCGCATGGTCGGGGCCGGATGGCGGGGCAGGCCGTCCAGCCCGGTGCCGAAGGTCGCGGCCAGCCGGCGCTGGGCGTCGCCGACCAGGTCCGATTGCCGTTGCACCTGATCCCAACCGCCGAGGCCGGCCCAGAAGTCGAGGCCGTCGCCGATCGCCAGCCAGCCGGCGTAGTCCCAGGTGCCGGGATGATCGAAGCTGGCGGCATAGCCGTCGTTCACCCGCCAGTTGAGGGTGGCCGGCAGAGTGCGGTCGCGCAGCTCCGGCCGGGTCCACAGCAGCGCGGTGCCGCGCGGCGTGTAGGACCACTTGTGCAGGTTGCCGACCCAGTAGCCGACGCCGAGCCCGGCGATGTCGGTGGGCAACGTGCCCGGCACATGGGCGGCATCGGCCAGCACCGGCGCCTCGACCGCCGCCGCGACCGCGGCAACCGGCAGCACGGTCGCGGTCGGCGCGGTGATCTGGTCGACGATCACCAGCCGGGTGCGCGGCCCACAACTGGCGACGAACGCGGCCACGATCTCCTGGTCGCTGGCACCAAGATCGAATTCGGCGATCTTGACCGAGGCGCCGCGCCGGCCGGCCCAACTCTCGGCGGCGATCCGGACCGCACCGTAACCGTGGTTGCAGACCACGATCTCGTCCCCGGCGGCCAGCTCGAGCGATCCGAGCACCGAGGAGACGCCCTCGGAGACGTTGCGGACCAGGCCGACCGAGTCGGGATCGACCCCGAGGAACTCGGCTCCGCGGTGCCGTGATCGGGCGATCATCCCGGCTAGCTCCCGCCCGTTGAACCGGTGTGGATTCGTCTCGAACCGCTCGCGGATCGCCTCGGCGGCTCGGCGGACCTGGATCGGCGCGCAGCCGAAGGAGCCGTGGTTGAGATGGATGACGTCCGGATGGAGGCCGAAGCTGCCGAGCAACTCGTGATTCACAGTTCAAGATCGTACGGCGATCCGGCGGTGGGGGAGATGTCGGCCGGCGGCGGGACGGGTGAACGGCGGGGAAAGCCTGTCTCGCCCGCTCGTCGGACCCTTGATCGGCCACCGTGCATGTGATTGTTTTTCACACATGAGAAGCCGCCTGTTGGTTCTTGTCGCCGCCCTCGCGGCCATGATCGTGTCGCTGACTCCAGCTGTCGGGGCCGCCGCCGATGAGCCGGCGTACGCCGGAATCCGGATCGTTCGTGCCTACCCCGGCGAGCCGAGCACGCCGGAGGTGACTTTGCCGGCGGGCTATTCGTTCGTCGCGGGGAACAACTTCCACGTGGCCAGTCGGGCCGAGTACTACACCTTCATCCAGGGCCCGCGGAGCGAGGCCGGGATCACGGTGACCGTCCGCTGGCCCGGTGAGCGGATCCGCGACATCATCTGGCGCGACAACCACCTGACGTTCCAACGGCCGGCCGCGGACACGGTGACCTTCACCGTGCCGGTGACGGCGGCGACGACGAACGCCGAGCAGCCGACGATCCAGGTGTGGAGCGCGTTGCCGACCCCGCCCGGCCTGCAGTGGCGGATCGAGCACAACGATCCCGACCGGGTGGCCGGCCCCTGGACCACGGTGCCGTGGCCGGCCGGTCAGGTGACCTCGGTGATCAGCTATCTGGTGGCCAGCAACGCGATCTTGATCGACTCCGGTCTCGCCGCCACCGCGGCGACGAAGGGGCACACCTGGTATCTGATGGGCTTCGAGACCAACAACACCCTGCATGCGGACAACCCGCCGCACTGGCATCTGACGTACTACGCCGGGCCGAACACCAGCGCGAAGGCGTACCTGCCGCACTTCTGGTTCGACGCTGAGGGCAAGAACTTCTACAACGGGATGGACGTCAGCGGTCAGGGGCGGCTGAAGTACTACGTCGGTGATCCGGCTCCGATGTACGACTTCGCCGGCAACCTGGTCGGCACCACGGTGATCCGGGAGGACGGCGGGCTGGACATCATCGCGCCGGACGGGCGGACCTATTCGATCACGCCCGGGCCGAGTGGCGACCTGCGCCAAGACGTCAGCGTCGTCCGCGACGGCGAGCCCTGGCTGGTGATCAAGACCAGCGACGATGTCCGGCACGGCATCATGATCTTCGACGTCGTCGATCTGCAGAATCCCCGCAACAGCAGCGCCACCGTGCACCGCTACGACCGGCTGACCGGTGTCCTCAAGTCGTCCTGATCACAGATCGTCGCGCCGCTGGTCGCGGGGGAACGGATACTGCTCGGGCTCTGCTTCGGGCTCCGGTGCCGGTGCCGACAAGAACGAGGAGACGTCTGAATCCTCGTAGCTGAACGGACTCGACAGGTCGGCCGTCAGTGCGCGCCGTCCGTCCTCGGTGTCATCGGCGACCGGCAGCGGCTGGTGATCATCGGCCAAGTCGGCCACGGCGGGCAGCGGCTCCATGCTGACCCCCGGCAGCGTGACGATCGCCGGGTCGAACTCGACCGGCACGATGCCGGCCTGCCGGCCGCGCTGCGGTTCGACCAGCAGCATCAGATGATCCGGCAGGTTCTGCAGCAGCACCGGCTCGACCACGTACTCCTGGACCCGTTGATTGGTGTTGGCGTTGGTCCAGTTGGTGCCCTCGGCGAAGGATCGGGTGACGGACCAGTTGCGGGTGCTGGACCAGTTCCGGCCCTCGGTGGTGTTCTCGCTCTTGGCGCTGCCGCTCGACTTGTTCAGCGAGGTGTCGGACGCGAACAACTCGTGGTTGCGGTAGGTTGCGTTGCTGCCCTTCGACCAGTTGCGGGTCCAACCGACGGAGGTGGACACGTTGACCCCGTGCGCGTCGGCCTGGCCGTAGCTGTCGCCGGTGGTGTGAGTCTCGTTGCCGCCCAGGGTCGCGGTGAGCTGGCTGACGACAAACTTGTGTTCGCGCCCGATGTGGTCGGCCGCATGCCCGGCCTCGGTGGCGTTGCCGAGTCGCATGAATCCGGCCAGGCCGCGGCCGATGAAGTTCTCCGCGTCGCCGCGGAGATTGCGGAACATCATGGTGATCCGGATGCCGCGCCGTTCGCACGCGTCGGAGAGCCGCTCCAGGTGGCGCAGCTTGATCGAATCCGCGCCGACGATGATCACCTCGGGCGACGTCAGGTAGTAGTCGCCGACGATCCGGTGGGTCAGCCACTGCACCAGCAGGTCGATCAGGAACTCGCTCAGCACGCTGTTGGCGGTGCTGGCGACGGCCATGCAGGTGAGATAGCCGGGCCGGCGGTCCACGCCTTCGCTGCCGAGCCGCTGCAGCGGTTGCAGGTAGGACTCGAGTCGTTGCAGCCGTTCGGCGGAGTTTCGGCGCAGGTCGACCGAGAACAGTTCGTCGGCGATGAGGTTCTGTTCCTTGGCGGTCAGTGGGCCACCGACCTCGGACTGGTCCATCAGCGCCCGCAGCCCGGCGGCGAGCCGGGCCAGCGTGAAGGTGTCGCCGAGAAAGTCGGCTATCGCGGTCAGGATCCGATGATCAACAGTCCGTTCACCACGGCTGCTGGCGTCGTCGTCGGCGTACATCGATTCGATCAGCGCATCGACGATCTGGGTGCCGTCGAGATCGGCGAGCAGGTTGGTGGTGGCGAGCTGATCCGGCAGCAGTTGCGCGTCCACCGGGACCCCGGCGGCGTCGGCGGTCCGGGCCAGCTCTTCGCTGACGATCTCCCGGGACAGGTCGAGCATGATCACTGGGTGTTGGGCCAGGGCAGAGGTCCCGTACACGGTCAGGAAGGCCTGCCAGGCCCATAGATTACCGCCGAAGATGTCCAGCCGCCGGGTCTCTGCCGGCGTCGTGGCCGCACCCCATTCCGGAAGCTGATCAACCCGGATCCGTTCGGCCTGCTCCCACTCGCCGCCGCGCTGCAGCCACTCCTCGTACTGTTGATCAATGTTGTGCAGCCGTTGCCGCTTGGCCGCGTCGTTCGCCTTGATCATGCCGCGGCGCCGGCGCGATGCGAAGATCAACACCGCTACCGTAACGATCACGGTGATCAGCAACCCGCCGAACAGGAACCGCCAGAAGTCGCCGCCGGGCACCGCCAGGGCGTTGTAGATGCCGAGCACCAGGGAGACGATGCCGCCGACCCAGAACAGGGCCAGCGCGAGCGTCTTGGTGGCCTTGAAGCCTTCATCGGCCCGTTCGGGAGCCGTCACCAGCTGGTCCGGAATCACCGCGGGAATGGGTTCGTCCTCGCCGAACGGCCGGGCGAACTGGGAGCGTTCTCGAAACACCCAACCGAGGCGTTCGCCCGGGTGGAACAAACGAGACCGGGCCGCCAGGTCCGCGCCGTTCACGGGTGTCGAGGAGGTCATCTATCGTGCTCCGACCGCAGCATCAGGGGGCAGGGACCTTCAAAATATCAGCCGGGCTATGGTCACGTCGGCGCCGCAAGGACCGGGGCCAGCGGGTCTCTTCAGTTTGGCCGCGGTGCCGGGCTAGGGTGCCAATCATCATGACCAGCGGGAGTCGGCAGTCGATGTGGCAGCAGTTGGGCGACCTGGCCGGCTGCGTGGTGACCGAGTTGCCGCGACGGCCCGTGCAGGCCGAGCCGACGTCGGACCGGCAGCGGCGCTTGGCCGCGCTGATCTCGGCCTACCACGCGGATGCTGGACCGATCGCGGTCTGTTGGCACCGGCCGACCGGGTCGGGGCCGGTGCAGGTCCACGTCGCTGGGAACGGCCTGGTCTCCGCCGATCCGTACCCCCGACAGACCGCGCGCCTGAGTCTGCCGGTCGGCGCCGACGGACGCCGCACCCCGCCCGGAGCGTTGGCCGAGACGCTCGGTCAGGTCTCGAGCTGGTCGCCGATCCGGGTGGTCAGCGACCCGCTGGTGGCCGAGGACTCGCGGCAGCCCGCCGCCGGCCCGGCGCTCCTGAGTCCGTCGTTGGAGGACTGCCTGTTGGGGGTCTGGCAGGAGCCGTTCAGCTGGCTGGTGCTGGCCGAGCCGGTCGCCGGTGAAGCGCTCGAGGAACTGATCGCCGACGCCTCGAACCAGCAGCGACGAGCCGCGACCAGGGCCGAGTCCTCGCCGGACTACGCGGTCCGGGCGGAGCAGTTGCAGGCCCGGCACCGCGAGCTGACCCAGGCCGTCACCAGTGGGCTGTGGCGGTTGCGGTTCGTCGCCGGTGGGGAGTCGCCGGAGGCCGCGGCCCGGATCGCGGCCCTGGTCAGTGCGTCGACCGACACCGTTGAGCTTCCGTACACGCTGCGACCGACCCGCACAGTCGGGGAACTGGCGACCCTGCTGACCAGTCCCGAGGCCGAGTCCGACGAGCCGGAGGACTTCGTCAGTTCGCACCTGCTGGCCGCCGTCGCCGTGCCGCCGGCGGTCGAGATCCCCGGCGTCCGGTTCCGGCTGGCGCCCGAGTTCGACGTCACGCCGGAGCCGGAGTTCGGGTCCGGCCGGGGGTCGACGGACGGGCTGCGGCTGGGCACGGTGCTCGATCGGCAACGCCGACCGGCCGGCGACCTGGTGGTGTCGCGGTCGAGTCTGAACCGGCACACGTTCGTCTGCGGCGCGACCGGCGGCGGAAAATCGCAGACCATCCGCGGCCTGCTGGAGACCGCGACCGAGCAGGGCCTGCCGTGGCTGGTGGTGGAGCCGGCCAAGGCCGAGTATCGGCTGATGGCCGCCCGGCTTGCCGGGACGAAACACCGGGTCGTGGCGATCCGTCCCGGTGATCCCGACCAGCTGCCGGCCGGCCTGAACCCGCTCGAGCCGGGAGTCGACGCCGACGGCCGGCGTTACCCGCTGCAGACCCACCTGGATCTGGTCCGGGCTCTGTTCCTGGCCGCGTTCGAGGCCGACGAGCCGTTCCCCCAGGTGCTGGCCGCGGCACTGACCCGCTGCTACGAACAACTGGGCTGGGACCTGGCTCTCGGCGAGCCGATGAACCCTGAGGTCACGCCGCGCTATCCGACCCTCGGCGATCTGCAGCGGACGGCCACCCAGGTGGTCGAGGACATCGGCTACGGCCGGGAGATCACCGACAACGTACGCGGCTTCATCGCCGTCCGGCTGGCCAGCCTCCGGCTGGGCACCACCGGCCGGTTCTTCGAGGGCGGTCATCCGCTCGATCTCGAGGCACTGTTGCGATCCAACGTCGTGTTCGAGATCGAGGACGTCGGTGATGATCGCGACAAGGCATTCCTGATGGGCACCGTGCTGATCAGGCTGGTCGAACACCTGCGACTGTTGCAGAAACGGGAACGCGGTGCATCGGTCGGGCTGCGCCATCTGAGTGTCTTCGAGGAGGCGCACCGCCTGCTGCGCAACGCCACCGAAGGCCCGGCCGCGCACGCGGTGGAGATGTTCGCCGGTCTGCTGGCCGAGATCAGGGCGTACGGCGAAGGCTTGGTGATCGCCGAACAGATCCCGTCCAAGCTGCTCCCTGACGCGATCAAGAACACCGCGATCAAGATCGTCCACCGCCTGCCGGCCCAGGACGACCGCGACGCCGTCGGCGCCACCATGAACCTCACCGAAGCCCAATCCAACTACCTGGTCACCCTCCCGCCCGGCGAGGCGGCCGTCTTCACCGACGGCATGGACTACCCGGTCCTCACCGCCATGCCCGACGGCACGCAGCGGGAGAGCGCCGCGGTCGAGCCCGCGACGGCTGCGGAGCTGGTAGGTCGACGCAGCAACACCTGCGGCACCGACTGTGCTGAGTCTCCCTGCACCCTCCGCCAGATCCGCGAGGCTCAGCGGGCGCTGCAAGGAAGCCCGTTGCTGGTGATCTGGGCCGAGCTCGGTGTCGTCGCGCATCTGACCGGAAGACCGATGCCGGCTCCTCAGTCAGCTGAACTCAGCGGTCCGCGAGCGATGTCTCGCCGCTCACTGGACTGCGCCTTGTCGCACGCAGTCGAAGCGGCCGTGGCAGCCCGTTCGGAGGTCATCGCGACCGTGATCGACCACGATGAGCTGTCAGCTCACGTCATTGAGGCGATGCGCACCCGGATCGTCGATCGCACCGTGATGTGCGAACCCGACGAGTCGCATTGGCACATCGAGGGGGCTGATCGACGGCTCCTCGCCTACGGATCGGACTCGCCGTCGGCACTGGAAGCCGCCGTCGGCTGTCCGGCCGACGATATTCGATGGGGTGATCAACTTTCGTCCCGCCTTGATCTGTTTCTGAAGTGTCGCTGGCCCCTGAGCTTTCTCAATCCGAAGAAGTCGGCGTGACCAGAATGGACGGGCCTTCGGTCGAGGTGGTGGATCAGTCGCCCGCACTGGATGGCTCGCAGCCCGAGATCGAGTCAGCCGAGGGACGGTCGACACCTGAATCCCGATCGGAGGACGGGCACGCCGACGCTGAAGACGCTTCCCTCGAGGAGCTCCGGCAATTGGTTGCAGAGGATGAGGCCGAGTATGCCGCCAAGGAATCGGCCGGCAACGTTGACGAGGGCGACCAGAGGCGCGCGACAAAGGTGCCATACGAGTCGACAGCGTTGAGCAGAATTGTGGCCGACAGCCGAGCCGATTCGCCGAACCCGCTGACGATGAAGAACGCAGCTGTCTTCGAGTATCAATCGGACGGGGCTGCTGCAGTCAGTGATGTTGGGTTCAGCCGCAATCCAGGCATGCACGCGGAGCGAAACATCTGGGCGGATCTCGAAAAGAAAGGGGTTCAACCGTCGCAGGTCACGCGAATCTATACGGAGCTCGAGCCCTGTTCAATTCCGACGCCGTCTGCGGGCTGTGCGTCTTGGATAGAAAGAACATTTCCCGAGGCCGAGGTGACGTTCAGCTACGAATATGGTGCGACAAGCGAGTCCAGATCTTCCGGGAATCAGATCCGGGCGCAAGAGTTTCGAGAACGATTCGGAGAGGAAGCATTATGACCGAGATTGACCCTAAGTGTGAGGACGTATGGGGGACTGGAAATGTTCTCAGGGTCGAGCGTTCCGAAGACCTAGAGGACTGGCATGCGCCTCAGATCAGGGAAGATCTGTCAACGACCTGTCTGCCGAAGATCCTGCCTCCGCTGTTCGCCGAGGCGAAGCTGGAACGACTGGAAGTGCAGCCAGGGAGGTTTGCTGTCAAGTTCGGGTTAGGATGGCACGATGAGTGCGCAATCTGCGTTGAAGAGTCATCAGGTCAAGTCGTGTCCGTGCATACCGTCACGAAAGAATTGACCTTCGTCAATTCGGGACTCAGTGAGTTCTCTCGATTCCTGATTTCAACCAATCGGATCAGTAAGGCTTACGACGAGGCCGAGGAAGGGGGAATCTCGAGGGACGACTATCTGCGTGAGGTCGAGCGGGCAAGGGCTGAATTGAGCGCGACCGACCCTTCTGCTCTTGCTGATGGAGGCTGGTGGGCTGGAATTGTCGAAGAATTCTCCATGATCTAGAGGTCGAGGAGTGATGACCGTGTTGAAGTGTCATCGGGTGGAGATCTGGGAGAACGCTCGCCCTGCCGGCGATGATGCATTCCCTCCGCCGGTGCGGGAGACGTGATGCCCGCCGACAGACCAGCGAGCGGAGTGGCGGACCAGGCACTGACTGGTGACCAGCCGCAGGTCCCGGTGGACTCGAACCGGAGTGAGCTTCGGGACTGGACGAGCTCGGAGACCTTCGATGCGGATCCTGCAGATGCCTCCGTCGAGGAACTGCGGCAGCTGGTGGAGGACGATGAGGCCAGGCACGCTTCCTCGGAGCTGGTGAGCGATGCCGATGTCGGTCCAGACATCATTCAAGATCACAGTGATGACGATGGGAAGGAGGCCGCATTCGACCCGGTAGAGGCCAAGGACAAGGCAACCGACACTCGTACGGCAGTGGATGATGACCACCCCGTGGCAGTTGCAGGATCAGAACCGAGGGACCGGTCTGACACAGGGGCGCGGACATCCGACACGACGGCTGATCGCGAGGGAGCTGCGGCTGGCAGCGCGATCACTCTTGCGGATCTTCGTTCCACTCACCGGGACCTGAAAGCGAGTGCGGATGGACCTCATGCCGATGGTCAAAATCAGCTGGAAGATCAACTGGGCCGCGAGACTGCTGGTGACGGAGGCGGAGTAGCCGAATCTGCCGCGTCCGGCGAGAACATGGATGAGTCCAAGCACAGAAGAACTGAGGATGGCAAGGCTGCGACTGACTCCCAGGCCGACACCGATGCTGGCGACCCGAACGATCTGACGCCGAGTCTCCAAGGTGGGGAGTTGAGGCAGTCCGGTGTTGAGTCGAAGTCCGATATCGAAAATCGCAAGGTTGACGCGACGCTTGACAAGATCAACCCGAATTTTGATCGCACGAAGTCGGCCTACAGTGAGAATTGCACTGGGGTCGTCCAGTCATATGAGTTGCAGCGGCGAGGTGTTGACGCACAGCCGCGTCCTCTTGAGTCGATTCTACGATCCGACGAGGGAGGTCCCGGAGGTCGAGACCTGGGCTCGATTGAGCGTCAGTGGGGCGACCGCTTCAGGGCAGCCGACAAAGCTGGGATCGAGGGAGCCTTCTCGGACGAGGGGTCTCGCGGGGTCGTGTACATCGAGTGGAACGTTGGTGGGGCACACGTGTTCAACGTTGAGAATGTAGCAGGGAAAGTTCGCTTTGTAGATGGCCAGCCGACGCCATCGGTCAAAGACGCGTCTCATTACTTTGGACTGGGAAGCCACACCTCTTACCTTCGCCTGGACGAGGCGCCAGTTCCAGCGCCCTCGAAGCTGTACCACTATGTTGAAATGAATCGCAATCCAGATGAACAGAGGTAGCAATGCCGGTGACTTATGACGAAGCCCGTGAGATCGTAGAAAGGGAACTCAAACCCAACTGGAATCATGGCACTTTCTGCATCGATGATCGGCAGATCAGCGAAACGGATGAATACTACTCATTCATCGTCGGTGCGCGCGAGTACCTCGTTGACGGTGACCGGACTCTACAGGCAATCGGGGGGTTGACAGTTGTCTTTAAGGCCGACGGTCAGGTTGGCTCCTTGCCATCGGTCGATGTTGCTACGAACCCAAGTGTTCGAACTCGAGTTAACCCGAAAGCGACGTTCGCCCCCTAGCGCGACGGCAACACGGCTCCTCGCAACAAGGCCCTCCGAGGCGTGAGGCCGCTCAGCCGCGGGCGATGATCTCGCCATGGAGGATTGAGAACCAGCCGTCTTCGGCGGCGGACCAGGTGTGCCAGGCGGCCGAGATTCGGTCGAGATCCTCGGTTGTCGCCAGGCCGTCGCGGACCAGTTGGTCAGCAAGGGCGGAGTGGAGGATGCGGTCTGCCCACATGCCGCCCCACCAGGCGCGGTCCTCGGGGGTGCTGAAGCACCAGGTCGAGGAGGTTGCCGTGATATCGGTGAAGCCGGCGGTACGGGCCCAGCTGAGGAGTTGGCGGCCGGCGTCGGGCTCGGCGCCGTTGTTTCGAGCCGCGGTGCGGTAGAGGTCGAGCCATTCGTCCAGTTCGGGGAGCAGTGGCCACCAGGCGAAGGCGCGGTAGTCGCTGTCGCGGACGGCGACGATGCCGCCCGGCCGGGTCACCCGGCGCAACTCGCGGAGAGCTTGGACCGGATCGGCTACGTGTTGCAGCACCTGGTGCGCGTGGGTGATGTCGAAGCTGTTGTCGGGGAACGTGAGCGCGTGGATGTCTTGAACCTCGAACTGGACGTTGGTCACGCCGCGCTCGGCGGCCAGCTCTCGGGACAGCGCCAGTTCGGCCTCGCCGACCTCGGTCGCGGTGACTTGGGCGACCCGTGCGGCGAGGTCGAGGGTGATCGTTCCGGGGCCCGCTCCGACGTCGAGCAACTGCTGGTCGGGGCGGAGCTGGGGCAGCAGCTGGGCGGCCGAGTTCTCCGCGGTACGCCAGCGATGCGAACGCAGCACCGACTCGTGATGGCCGTGCGTGTAGGTGCTCATGAGGGAACCTCCGATTCGCTTCCATCCTGACGAACAATCACTCTCTGTCCATATTGAGAGACTAATCGTCTCGAACTACGGGCTCATTCGAAAGTGGTGAAGCCCGGCCTTCGTCCCGATGACCAGGCTTCCGGTCACCGAGCCGGACAGCGTTTCCCGTAGGCTGGAGGGGTGATCAATTGGGCGATGGCCAGCGATCTCGATCGGGTGGATGAGCATCGTAGATCCGCCGATTGGGTGGCCCAGCTGTGGCGTTCACCCGACGCGAAGCTCCTGAAGCTCGACCAGCAGAGCCGGTTCACCACCAACGCCGGCGGCAGCAAGCTGCGGATGGTGAAGCCGTTCGTCGAGTACGACTCGCAGCGGCACCGGCTGCTCGGGCTACTGGACGAGATGCCGATCTTCGCGGTCGAGGCGCTGACCGAGGGTGACGTCCACGATTTTCGCGAGGTCGCCCATCAGCTCACCGACAACGAGCGCGACATCGCCGCCACCGCGGCCGGGGTGATCAACTGGCACCGCAATGAGTCGCACTGCCCGCGCTGTGGTGCGGAAACCCGGGTGATCAACGGCGGCTACGCCCGGCACTGCGCCGCCTGCGACCTGGAACTCTTCCCGCGGACCGACCCGGCGGTGATCGTCGCCATCATCGATCCGGAGGACCGGCTGCTGCTCGGACACCAGGTCAACTGGCAGGGCAATCGGCTGTCGGTGTTCGCCGGCTTCGTCGAGGCGGGGGAGTCGCTGGAGCAGGCCGTACACCGGGAGATGGCCGAGGAGGTCGACGTACGGCTGACCGAGGTGAACTACTTCGGCAGCCAGCCGTGGCCGATGCCACGATCCCTGATGCTGGGCTTCTGGGCCCGCACCGAGACGTCCGACATCAGCGTCGACGGTGAGGAGATCGGCTTCGCCGCCTGGTTCACCCGGGCCGAACTCACCGAGAAGCTCGCATCCGGCGAGATCTCGCTGCCGACCAAGAGCTCGATCGCGCACCGCCTGGTCCAGGCCTGGCGCGACGGCGACCTGGGCTGACTCAGCTCAGCCGGGGCCGCAGACCACTGGCTCGGTTGGCCGGATGCAGGATGGCGCGACGGATCGCGTCGACGGTGCCGAACACCTGCACCCGATCGGTCGCCCGGGTGACGGCGGTGTAGAGCAGCTCCCGGGTCAGCAGTGGGGAGTCCGGCGGCGGCACGATGAACGAGACGCAACCGAACTGGCTGCCCTGGGCCCGGTGCACGGTCATCGCGTGCACGGTCTGCACCGCGTCCAGTCGGACCGGTGACACGACGGTCGGCTTGGCGCCCCGGGCGAAAGCCGCCCGCGGCCCGTCCGGCGTGGTCACCACGACGCCGGTGTCGCCGTTGTACAGGCCGAGCTCGTAGTCGTTGGCGGTGATCAACAACGGCCGGCCCGGATACCACTCGGCGGCACGGTCGCGGCGTCCCACCGAGCCCTCGCTCGGCACGGCCCAGGAACCGAAGGCGTCGATCAGCCAGTGCTCGGCCTCCGCGCCCCACCGGGCCACCCCGAACGGGCCCTGCCGGTGGGCACACAGCAGCCGGTGCTGGTCCAGCCCGCTCAACGCCTCCTCGACCGCCCCCGCCGCCGCGGCATCATGGGTCACCCGCCCCGAGCTGCGGACCTGATCACGCAGCGGCTCCAGGCCGGGCGGATCGGCCCGATCAAGATCACTTTCCACGAACACGACATCGGGCGCACCGGAGCGGAGTACGGCGATCGCGGCATCCGGATCCGACTTACGGATCGCCTGGGCCAGGTCGTCGATCGCGCCGCCGTAGCGCCAGGTGTGGCTCAGTCGCACTACACCGTGCACCGGCGTCGACCCGCCGGCGCCCTGGCCGAGGGTGCCCAGCGACCCGGCCAGCGCCGCATCGTCCGACCCCGGTGCGGCGGCGATATCGGCCAGCACGGCGCCGGCCTCGACCGAGGAGAGCTGGTCCGGGTCGCCGACGAACACCAGCCGGGCATCGGGCCGGACCGCCTCCAGCAGCCGGGCCATCAGCGTCAGCGACACCATCGAGGTCTCGTCGACCACGATCACGTCGTACGGCAGGTGGTTGCCACGGTGATAGCGGAACCGGCCGCGGGAGCCGGGCAGCCAGCCGAGCAGCCGGTGCAGGGTCGAGGCGCCGAGATCACCCAGCCGTTCCCGATCACCGGCCGGGAGCCGGCTCGTCGCGTCCCGGACCGCTTCCTCCAGCCGTGCCGCGGCCTTGCCCGTCGGCGCGGCCAGTGCGATCCGCAGCCGCCGGCCGGGCCGCTGCTCCGAACCGGGCTGGTCCAGCAACAGGGCCAGCACCCGCGCCACCGTGGTCGTCTTCCCGGTGCCGGGGCCGCCGGCGATCACGCTGACCCAGCGCAGCGCCGACACGGCGGCCGCCAGCCGCTGCTGGTCCGGCTCCCCGGCCGGCAAGCCGCTGCCGGTGAACAGCCGGTCCAGTGCCTCCGCAAGCCGGGCCAGATCCACCTCGGGCGGAGTGCCGCCCTCGCGCTGCAGCCACTCGGTCCGTACTTCCTCTTCCTGCAGCCAATACCGCTCCAGGTAGAGCAGCCCGTACGCGAGCCGGAGCGGCCGGCCGCCCAGTTGATCATGACCGTCACTCACCATCGGACTGGCCCGGACCGCTGCCAGCCAGGCCTCGGGCTCGGGCCAGGGCAACGTGGACACGTCGATCTTCACTTCCGAGGTGTCGAAGGAGGTCGTGTGCATCTCGGCCAGATCGATGCAGACCGAGCCGGCCCGCACCGCGCGTACGGCCAACGCCAGCGCCAGCCGGACCCGGTCGTCGGCCTCGCCGGCGAGCCGCGAGATCGCGACGGCCGCGTGCACATCGGCCGGCCCGAGGACACCCGCGGCGTTGAAGTCGCGCAACAGGCCGTCGGCGCCGAGCACCAGCGTGGCATCGGCCCCATCTCTCTCCATCAAGTCGGTCAAGATCATCGTTTCGGTCATGATCAACTCCGCCCTCGGTCGAGCAGATCGGACAATTCGGTGATCATGGCCGGCGGTGGCCGCCAGCTGAACACGCCACACGGGATGCCGTCGGTCGCCGGCGTGTCCGGGCCCGCCATGCCCCGGAGAAACAGGTACAGCACGCCGCCGAGATGATCATCGGGTCGGTAGTCCGGCTGTCGCCAGCGCAGGTAGCGATGCAGAGCGACCGAATAGAGCAAGGCCTGCAACGGATAGTGCGCCCCGATCATCGCCCGGGCCAGCGACGGCAGCTGATAGCGCCGCAGCGGCAACTCATCGACCGGCTCACCGATCCAGTTGGTCTTGTAGTCGACCACCAGATAGCGCGGCGCGTCCGGCGTGCCGGCCCGCAGCACCGCGTCGATGCTGCCGACCAGATAGCCGCGCAATGATTCCTGGGCCAGCTCGGGCAACTCGAGGTGATCCGGATAGTCGATCAACGGATCGTTCGGCGGCAGGTGCCGGCGGAGCAGCGGCGCCAGGTCGGGCAGCATCAGCTCGCCGGTCGGCTGATCACCACCGGCCAGCGGGAACTCGAAGTCCAGCTCGGCCAGCCGATCGGCGACGCCGAAATCGCGCAGCCGGCGGTCGTCGGCCAGCGGACCGAGCGGGGTGTCGTAGGTCGGCAACAGGCCCTCGATCAGGCCGTCGACGGTCATCGTCCCGGCCGGGACCCGGCTCAGTTCCTGGCCGGCGGCCCGGCGCAGCTCGGCCTCGAGATCGGCGGCCGTCGGATCGACCGCCTCGTAGATCGCGTGCACCACCGTGCCGAAGTCCGCGCCGCTCGGCAGGTGGCTCATCGGCGACGGCCGATCCAGCCCGGCGTCGGCCGAGTCGGCCCCCGGTTCGCTCGCCGGCTGATCGCCGACCGGCAGCGCGACCGTGGCCTCGTCGTCCTCCTTCGCCGGCTCGGCCTCGCTGCCCACGCCGGCCGGGTCGACCGGGACGCCGTGCGCCGCCGCGGTGAGCCCCGAGTACGAGGTCCGCCGCCACATCAGGTCGAGCGTGCGGTCGAAGCCGCGGACCTCCAGGCCAGAGGGGCGTTCGGCGCCACCGGCGGGAGAGACCGGCTCCCGCGGCTCAACCAGTTCCACCGAGATCCGGGCACCGAGATGGGACAGAGATCGCGGGTCGTCGGTCACCGGATAGGCCTGCTCCGGCTCGACCCCCTCGATCCGAGGCCCGTACAGCAGACGTTGCAGGGCCGACGGTGCGGTGTTCCGGGTCGGCGCCCACCAGGTGATCAACTGGCACTTGGCCCGGGTCGCGGCGACGTAGAGCAGCCGCAGGTCGTCGCCGCCGTCCTCCCGCCGGGCCTGGGCCAGCCGCTCGGTGCGGCCCGGGCCGGTCAGCCCGCCGACGTCGAGCACAGCCCGCAGTCGCGTCGCGGACCCGCCTGTCGCCCCCGGCCCGGCCGGCACGTCCTCGGCCAACTCTTGGTGCAGCTGTAGCACCTGGCCCTCGTCGTCGCCGACGTATCGGTCCCAGGCCTCGGGCAGATAGACGATCGGGAACTCCAGTCCCTTGCTCCGGTGCACGGTGAGGATCTGCACCGCCCGCGCATCGCTTTCCAGCCGCCGGGTGCCCTCGGTGCCGTCGCGCTGCGCGTCGGCGATCCGGTCCACCAGATATTCGACCAGGGCACTGACTCCGAGCCGGCCGGAGACCATCGCGGCGTGCAGCGTCTGCCCGATGTGCCGCAGATCGGTCAGCTGCCGTTCACCGTCGACCTGGCCGAGCAGCCGGGCGCCCACGGCGGTATCGGTGATCATGGTTTCCAGCAGCGCGGCGACACCACGGCGATCCAGGGTGCGGCTCCACCAGCGGATCTGCTGCGACAGCTCGGTCAGCGCCGCTTCGTCCGCGCGGGCCAGGTCGTTGACGGTCCAGCCGACGAAGCAGGTCAGCGCCGCCGACCGGACCCGTGACTGCCGTGGCTGCTCCAGCGCCCGCAGCAGGGTGAGCCATTCCCGTGCCATCGCCGCACCGAAGACGCTGGTCGCGCCGAGCACCACGGCCGGCACCCCGGCGGCGGTCAGCTCGTCCCGGATCGCCTCGGCCTGCCGGTTCCGGCGGACCAGGACGGCGATGTCGCCCGGCCCGGCCGGCTTGCCCTGGTGATCATGCTCGTCGGCGTGGATCCGTACCCCGGCGGCGAGCAGCCGGGTCACGTCGGCCACCAGATCCTTGGTGATCTTGGGCCGGACCGCACGCACCATCGGCATCCGCGATGCCTCCGGATCGTGCTCCAGCACCCGCAGCCGGACCGGCGCCGGCAGCTCTCCGGCGTCCCCGAGAGACAGCCTTCGATCGGTGTGATGGGCCCGGACCGGCCGGACCACGATCCGTTCGTCGCCGAGCGCGGCGCCGCCGAACAGCGACTGCGCCGCGTCGACAAGTGCCGCATCGCTGCGCCGGTTCACATCCAGTGTGGCGATCGTGTCGGCGACCCGGACGGCATCCAGATAACTGAACACGTCGGCGCCGCGGAAGGCATAGATCGCCTGCTTCGGGTCGCCGATCATGATCAACGTCGCGTGCCCGTGGAACGCGGTACGGACGATGTCCCACTGGATCGGATCGGTGTCCTGGAACTCGTCGATCAACACCACCCGGAACCGCTGCCGGAGCCGGTCGCAGGCGGCCTCCCCCTGGTCGGGGTCGGTCAGCGAGCGGTGCAGCCGGGTCAGCATGTCGTCGTAACTGAACAGCCGGCCCAACCCCTTGCGCCGCCCGACCTCGGCCCGCACCTCGAGCGCGAAGTCGACCTGCTCGGCCGCCGCGTCGCCCCACCCGTCCGGGCCCAGCTCCGCCGAGAACCGCGGCACCAACTCCGCGTGCGGGGCGTTGACGACGGTCTCTGCCAGCCGCAGCGCCTGGTCCGGCGGCAGCGGGGCGATGGCGGCGCCGCTCGCGTACCGGCGGAGATAGCTGTCGCCGGTCACCTGGCGGACCAGATCGGTCAGGTGTTCGACGAAGATCGCGTCCGGCTCCCGGTCGCCGATCACGCCCAGCCCGTCCAGCATCCGCAGGCAGAACTCGTGCGTGGTGGCGATGGTGGCCGCGTCGAAGTCGGCCCGGGCCCGGGCGATCCGGGCGTGTTTGAGCTTCAGCTCCGTGGCCGATCCGGTGCAGATCAACCGCTCCACGTCGTCGCCGTCGACCTCGCCGCCGGCCAGCACCGCGGCCAGCCGCTGCTCGACCCGGACCAACCGTTCCCGGACCCGGTCGCGCAACTCGTTGGTCGCCATCCGGCCGAACGTCACCAGCATCAGTTGATCAAGCTCGACCAGCCCGTCGGCCAGATAGCGCGCGGCCAACGCGGCGATGGTGTACGTCTTCCCGGTGCCGGCGCTGGCCTCGAGGACGGTGGTCCCGGTCGGCAGCGGACCGGTGAGATCGAACGGGACCGGCTCCCGCTGCCCGGGCCCGCCCGCGCGGCGCGGCTGATCGATGATCATCGCAGCTCCTCCCCGCGGAGCAGCGGCTGCCACAATCGGCGAGCCAGGGCGCCGAACCGGGTGGGTTCGTCGATGTCGCCGCGCCGCTCCTCGGGCCGCGCCGGCTCGGCCATCAAATGATCAAGATCGGGTCCGATCACCTGCTCATAGGACGGGTCGAGATCCTCACCGTAGAGCTGGGCGATCTTGCCCAGCAGCGGTTCGATCGGCCGGCCGGCCAGGCTCAGCCGGGCATACTCACAAGACGCCTTCGGCGGCAGCGGCAGCGGCGCATCCAGCCCGGTCCGGTAGAGCTCGACCAGATCGCCGAGCAGCAGTTGCGCGATCTTCGCCGGCAGCGGACCGAGGATCGAGCGGCCGCGGCGGCCGATCGTCACCGCCCGCCACTCCCGGTCGGGCTCGGTCGCGGTCAGTGCCAGCAGCTCGATCCAGGACGACAGCCGGTGCTTCGGGCCGAGCCGCGAGTAGGCGACGCTGACCGGACCACCCTCCCGGATGCCGGGCAGGGTGCCGGTGATCACCGCGTCGCCGGTCTCGGCGGTGATGTCCACCCCGCGCGCCGGCCCGGTCAGGAACTCGGCCGCACCGGCGGCCAACTCACTGACCTGATCGATCACCGGGCCGAGCGCGGCGCTGCCGAACCGCTGCGGCGGCAACGTGCCGCGGCGCCACTCGGCGGCCACGAGTTGATCAAGGTCCCCGCCCTGCAGCAGCAGCCGGAGCATCCGGTCGCCGACCGACCAGGACTGCAGCCCGTCCAGCTCGATCGGGATCTGATCATCGAGCTGCTCGTCGTCCTCGAACAGAAACAGCCCGGCCCGCATCCGCAGCAGCGCCCGGACCGGATGACTGAAGAACCGGGTCAGGTCGGTCAGATCGATCACGTCGTCGGCGGGCCGCGGCGGCAAGGCCTCGATCGCGTACGGCGACACGGCCCGGTGCCGCGGCTCGATCATCGCTCGCGCGCCGCGCAACGCCTGCCGGTCGAAGCTGAACGGCTGATCATGATCATCGGACACGAAGTTCTTCGGATCGAACGGCTGCAACGGATGCCGGGTGGTGATCATGCACCGGACCGACGGCCGGCCGTCGGCCGGTGTCGCGGTCCGGTCGAGGGTGTCCAGCAGTTCGCCGATCGGCACCGCCGGTGGTTTGGCCGCCCCGGTCCGCGGATCCGCGCCGGAATAGATCACCACGAACCGCTCCTCGGCCGACATGATCGCGTCCAGCAGCAGTTGCCGGTCCTCGGTCCGCGGATCCCGGTCGCCGATCCACGGCTGGGCGGCGACGATGTCATCGCCGTCGATCGACGTATGGCGCGGGAACACCCCGTCGTCGACGCCGAGCAGCACCACCACCCGGTGCGGCACCGACCGCATCGGCGTCATCGTGCACATTGTCAGCGTGCCGGTGCGGAAGTTGGCCCGGCTCGGCCGCCCCCGGAACGAGTCGGCGAACAAGGCCCGCATCTCGGCCGGCCGCAGCTGGATCGGACCCTGATCGTCAGCAGCCTCGGCCGGCTCCGGCAGCGAGTCGGCGGATTCGGCGATCCGGGCCAACTCCGCATAGGCGTGACCGAGTTGCCAGGAGTCCGCGCGGCTGACCGAGGTCAGGGCCTGGATCGCGTCCCGGGCCAGGCCGATCCATGCCGACAGCGTCCGGGCCTGCCCGAAGTCGATCACTGCGGACCGGATCCGGTGCACGCATTCGGTGAGCCGGCCGACCAGATCGACATCGGAGGAATCGATGTCGTCCAGCGGCAGTGCCGTACCGAGGAAGTGGTGACCCGACTCGTCCATCGCGATTCCCAGCAGCAGCCGATCCAGGCCCGCGGCCCAGGTGTTCTGGCCGAAGGCGGACATCGAGAATGCGGCCCGGTGTTGCGGATCGAGACCCCAGCGGACGCCGGATCGCTCGATCAGATCGGCGATCCGAGCAAGATCATCATCGGAGAAGGAGAACTTCCGGGCCACCGGTTCGGTCGAGATCAGGTCCAGCACGGCGGCTGCCTCGATCCGCGACGTAGCAAGATCAAACAGCGTGGACAACGTGTGCAGCAACGGATTCAACTGGCGCAGCGACCGATCGGCCAGCCGGACCCGCAGCTGGTGACCCGGATGAGCCTGGTCCGGCGCGGCGTCGGCCAGCCCGAACCCGGCCGAGATCAACGGCGCGAACGTCTCGATGTCGGGGCACATCACGATGATGTCCCGCGGCTCCAGGGTCGGGTCGTCGGCGAGCAGCCCGAGCAGCACCTCGCGGAGCACCTCGACCTGGCGATCCGGCCCGTGGCAGGCGTGCAGGCTGACGCTGTCGTCGGCCGGGCTCAGCGGGCGATCCGGGACCGGCTGGGTCAGCTCGCGGTCGGCGGCGAGATCGCTCTGCAGCCACTGCAGCAGCCGCGGCGGTACGGGCTCCGCGGCCGGCTCGGCCGGGTGGTGCTGCTGAGTCACTTCGGTGACACCGTCCAGCAGGGTCAGCTGCAGCTCGCGGCTGTCCCGGCCGAGGTAGGCGAGCAGCCCGTGCCGGGGCAGTCCGACGGTGGGGTCTTCGCTGCGCGGCCCGATCAGCGATCCGGATCGATCGGTCGCGCGGAGGGTCTCGGCGATCCGGTCCCAGAGCACCGGCGACGGCTGGGTCAGCCAGAAGTAGACGTCGCGATGCCGGGCCAGCGTCGTCAACAGCCGCAGGTGATCGGGCAGCACCCGGGTCGGGCCGAAGACCGACAACCGTTCGGGCAGATCGCTCAGCGACGGTTCTTCGGCGAGCCGGTCGCAGACCGGCCCGATCCGTTCGGCCGGGCTGGGCAGCTCCAGCCGAGCCCGCAGCCGGCGCCACAGCTCGGCCTGCCAGCGCCGGTCCGGCCCGAGCACCCAGCCGCCCGGACCGACATCGCGGCCGGCCAACCAGTCCAGCAGCATGGCCGGCCGGCTGCTCGCGTACGCGGCGTAGAGATCGGCCAGGTGCTGGGCGATCGACCAGCGCCGGCCGCCCCGAGCGTCCCCGTCGTCCTGGCGGTCGGCGCCCCGGCCGAGGAAGGCCCACAGCGGCGCCGCCCAGGCGTCGTCCCGAGCCTCGTCGATCTCGGCCAGCAGCGGCCAGACCGCCCGCTGCGGCTGCCACGGGTCGGCGCCCGGCTCGATCCCGGTGACCGCCGCGGTCGCCCGGGCCGCGAGTCGGTACGGCGACGGGAAGTCAACCCCGGCACAGACCCCGTCCTCGCCCGATCCGGTGCCCAGTCGGTGTGAGAGCTGTTGCGACAACCAGCGCTCGACGCCGTGCGTCGGTACGCAGACGATCTCGGTCGCGAACGGGTCGGCGAGCGGCCGGCTCAGCACCTCACCGAGGGCCGCGACCAACCGGTCGGACCGTTCGGCGCGATGGAGGTGCAGGCTCATGATCAGCCCACCCTAGGGCTCCGCGCCGACAGTCGCGGCGGGCCCTCCGTCCTGGCCCCGAACCCGGCCCCCGGGGACTCCGCCGTCGGTGCCCGGCGGCGTGCCGAGCATGATCAACACGAGGACGGAACCGATGTCACGACCGGAAGGGTGAGCGGATGGAAGCGAACGACCACCAGGGGCCGGGCTACATCGCGGTGGGCCTCACCGCGGCCCTGACCCTGGTCGACCTGGTCTGGGTGCGACCGATGAACGGGCCGGCCCGGCGGATGGACGGTCCGGCCTTTCGGGCGCTGCACCGGCAGGCGGTCCGGGTCGGCGGCACGGCGGCGCCGATCCTCGCGGTGCCGACATTGATCGCCTCGATCGTGGCGCTGATCCGACGGCGGCGGACGGGGGAGTCCATACTGTCGAATGTTGCCGGGATGGCCTGCCTGGCAGCCAATGCCGCGATCACGTTCGCGATCATCGTGCCGCTCATCGGGTCTTCACCGACGACGCCGAACTGCCGGCGGACTGGCGGCGGCTGCGGCGGCTCTGGCTGCACACTCACAATGCGCGGTCCACCGTCCAGCTGGTCGGCCTGGCCACGACCCTGCGCGCCGCGCGACGATCAGAGCCGGCCGAACCCGTCCGACCCTGACCGCCGAGACGTCACATCCGCTGCGACACGCCGCAGAAAGGGCCGCGGATGTGACGGGTCGGCGGTTTGAGGGGGTGGTGTCGGCGGGGGAGTTTAGGGTGAGGGAGTGCCTGGAGTCGCGGATCCCGATCAGCTGATCTCGGCGCTCGATCCGGAGCAGCAGGAGGTCGCGACGACGCTGCGCGGGCCGGTCGCGGTGATCGCGGGTGCCGGCACGGGCAAGACCCGGGCGATCACGCACCGGATCGCCTATGGCGTCGCGACCGGGGTCTATCGGCCCGGTGCCGTGCTCGCGGTGACCTTCACCCAACGGGCGGCTGGCGAGATGCGTGGCCGGCTGCAGCAGTTGGGCGTGCCGGGGGTGCAGGCCCGGACCTTCCACTCCGCGGCGCTGCGCCAGGCCCAATACTTCTGGCCGCGGACCTACGGCGGCGAGCTGCCGGGCGTGCTGGACCACCGGATGGGCGCGGTCGCCGACGCGGCCGGCCGGCTGCGGGTCACCGTCGACACGCCACGGTTGCGGGATCTGGTCGGCGAGATCGCCTGGGCCAAGGTGAGCAATGTCGGCCCGGAAGAATATGCGCAGGTCGCGGCCGCCCGGCACCGGAGCCTGGCCGCTTTCGATCATGAAACCGTGGCCCGCGTCTTCGCCGGCTACGAGGAGGTCAAACGGGAGCGGGGCCGGATCGACTTCGAGGACATCCTGCTCTGCGCCGCCGCGCTGATCTCCGAGCATCCCGAGGTCGCCGACCAGGTGCGGACCACCTACCGACATTTGGTGGTCGACGAATATCAGGACGTCAGCCCGATCCAGCAGGCCCTGCTCGACCTCTGGCGGGGCGACCGGACCGACGTCTGCGTGGTCGGCGACCCGGCGCAGACGATCCACTCCTTCGCCGGTGCACAGGCCGACTTCCTGACCGGGTTCGCCCGCCGGCATCCGGGCGCCACCGTGATCAAGTTGGTCCGCGACTACCGGTCCACCCCCGAGGTGGTCGGAGTCGCGAACAAGATCATGGAGCGGGCGCCGATCAACGGCGGGCTGGGCGCGGTCACCCTGGTCGCGCAGCAGCCGTCCGGTCCGGCGGTCGAGTATGCGGAGGCGGCCAGCGAGTCCGCCGAGGCGGCCGCGATCGCGGCCTGGCTGCGCCGGCTGGCCGAGGCCGGGACCGGGTACCGGGAGATGGCGGTGCTGTTCCGGATCAATGCGCAGAGCCCGCCGATCGAGCAGGCACTGGCCGAGGCCGGGATCCCTTATCTGGTGCGGGGTGGGGAACGGTTCTACGAACGGCCCGAGGTCCGGCAGGCGCTGCTGACCCTGCGGACCGAGGCCCGGGTCGGCGCCGACACGTCGACCGGAGCCGCGGGCGAGGCGGGTGGGGTCGATCGGCTCAAGGCGCTGTTCGGGGTGCTCGGCTGGACACCGGAACCGCCGACCGGGGCCGGCGCAGTGCGGGAACGCTGGGAGTCGCTGGCCGCGCTGGTCGCCGTCGCCGAGGATCTCGCGGCCACGGCCCGGGAGGCCGGGACCACGGTCGACCTGGCCGCGATCGCCGCCGAACTGGAACGTCGGGCCGAGGCCCAGCAGGTGCCGACCGCCCAGGGGGTCACCCTGTCCACGCTGCACTCGGCCAAGGGCCTGGAGTGGGACGCGGTGGCGCTGTACGGGGTGCAGGAAGGCTCGATCCCGTTCGTGCTGGCCGACACTCTCGATCAGCAGGCCGAGGAACGCCGGCTGCTCTACGTCGGGGTGACCCGGGCCCGCCGGCGGTTGCGGATCTCCTGGTCCCGGACCCGCAACGGCGGCGGCGCGGTCCGCAAGCCGTCCCGGTTCCTGGATCAGCTGCTGCCGTCCGGTGACCGACGGTCCGGGCCGGCGGCGGGGTCGGACGCCGCCCGGCGCCGCCGCTCGGAGCTGTCCGCTCGCTGTCGCAGCTGCGGTCGCCAGCTCTCCGGCGCCGCCGAACGCAAGCTCGGCCGGCATGCCGACTGCCCGTCGACCTACGACGAGGGTGCGCTGGAGGCGTTGAAGGCCTGGCGCAAGGAGGCAGCGGCCGAGGAAGGGCTGCCGGCGTACTGCGTGTTCACCGACGCCACCCTGGTCGCGATCGCCGAGGCCGCGCCGGCCCGGCGGGAGGACCTGATCAAGATCCACGGTCTTGGGCTCGCGAAAGTGACCAAGTACGGCGATCAGGTGCTCGCCGTACTGGCCGGATCGGAACCCGAAACAGGTGGCTCATCAGGCCCTGAGGAAGATTTGTCAAATAATCTGAGATTATTGCGAAAAGAGTTTGCATCCGCGGCAGACGGTTCCTTAAGCTAAACGTCGGCTCACCGGCCGGTACGGACGGGTACGGCCGGAGAGCTGACTTCAAGCAAGTCACAGATTCCGAGAGGAGGCGCGACATGGACACCAAAACCTTGATCATCCAGAACAAGATCAACGCTCGAGTTGATCTTGCTTCACGCGCCTCCATCGCGCTGCTCGGCCGTCGCCCAGTCATGGGTTCCGAGCTGCCCACCGGTCCCGCCGTGCTCTGCGTCGCCGATTTCGGCGCAGACCTGGCCGTGCCGACCCAGCCGTGTGTCTCCTACGACCCGCGTCCGGTCACGATCCCGGTGGCGAAGCGCCAGAACCGGATCGAAGGCTCGGTCAAGGGTCACCAGATCGCAGGTACGACCACGCATCAGATGTCCGCCCGTGGCAAGGCCGCCACCAAGTTCTCCACCCGTTTGGGACGAAGAACCTGTAGTCCGCCGGTGTAGCTCCAAACACCGCGCAGCCTCCAGGCCGTGACTCCCAGACAACCGGGATTCACGGCCTTTGTGATTCCCGGCCCAGAAAGGCGGATCGATCTCTCCGGTCGATCCGAACCAAGGCCGAAATTGATCAAGGAGGTGAACAAGTGACTGTCTCAGTGCTGGAGTCACTTGGTTCAGCGCAGGAACTGGAGAAGCTGCCTTGTCGGCAGGTTGATCCGGAAGTCTTCTTCGCCGAGTCCCCGGCCGATGTCGAGGCTGCGAAGGCCCTCTGCAAGGACTGCCCGGTCGTTGCCGAGTGCCTGGCCGGCGCCCTCGAGCGGCGTGAGCCGTGGGGTGTCTGGGGAGGCGAGCTGTTCGTGTCCGGCGTGGTAGTGGCGCGGAAGCGGCCGCGGGGTCGGCCGCGCAAGTACCCGGTTGATCCGTTCAACGAGACCGGGTCGGGCGAGGCCGCGGCATGACCCCACCCCACGAAAACGCTCCGCTTCACTCCACGTTCCCGAGGGGACCCCGGACATGATCGGCACGGAAGTCCGGCGGCGAGCGGACGGAGACCTGAAATCGGCAGGTCCGTCCGCCGTCGCCGGCCCGGGGGCTTCCGTGCCCCCGGCGACCCGGCTGATCCACGCCGTCCGGCTGTGGCTGGCCAGGGCCCTTTCATGATGATGATCACTCGGCGGGCCGTGCCGTTCGTGATCACCACCAGTCGTGGTCGAGCTTGGCCTCGATGCTCCGGGAGTGATCACGGGTGCAGGCCGGGCACAAGATCAACAACTGGTCGTCCTGGCGTTCCCGGCTCCAAGCCCAGGTCGGCTCGGCGGCGTCGGGGGAGCGGCCGCATTCTGAGCAGTGCAACGGATCGGCGGGTTCCGCTGGGTCGGTCATCCCGGCTTCGGCTCGGCGTACCCGGGTAGGAATTCCTCCAGTACCGCCCCGAACGGCGCGCGGGCGTGCAGCTGGGACAGCACGGCGAGTCCGCCCAGCCAGACCCGGTGGATCAGCAGATAGCTCGGTGGCAGGTTGAGCCGGGTCGCGACGCCGTTGGACGACTGGGGATCCTTCACCCGGTGGAACTGGGCCCGCATCCAGTCCCGGGTGAATTCGAATTCGGGCACCGTCGCCGGCTCGACGAACGGGCTCAGATAGTCCAACAGATCCTCGGCGTCGACGTCGGAGGGCACGAAGCCCTCGGCGTGCAGGCCGGCCGCCACCTGTTCGGCGTCGCCGGTCCGGGCAATCCGCAGGATCCGGCCCATCGCCGGCGGCAGACCGTCGGGCAGCCGGGCCACCAGGCCAAAGTCGACGACCCCCAACCGGTCGTCCGCCAGGATCAGGAAGTTGCCCGGATGCGGGTCGGCGTGCAGCAGCCCGACCGTCGACGGCCCGGCGAACAGGAAACGCACGTAGCGCAGCGCGATCCGATTGCGCCGCTCCGGCTCGAAGCCCTCGGCCCGAGACATCGGCATCCCGTCCAGCCACTCGGTGACCATCACCCGCGAGGTGTTGGCGATCACCCCCGGCACCACGAAGTCGGGATGACCGGCGAACCCGGCCGCCGCCTGCTGCTGCGAGGTCGCCTCGATGGTGTAGTCGAGCTCTTCCTCGATCCGCGCGGTGAGTTCGTCCACCAGCGGCTGGACGTCCATCCCGCCGATCAGCGGTGAGATCACCCGGGACAGCCGGCCGAGCTGGCGCAGGTCGGCGCGCAGCGCCTCGTCGGCGCCCGGATACTGCACCTTCACCGCGACCCGACGACCGTCCTGCCAGATCGCCCGGTGCACCTGACCGATCGACGCGGCAGCCGCCGGCCGGACCTCGAAGGACCGGAACTGGCTCCGCCAGTCGCCGCCGAGCTCGCGGGCCAGCACGGAATGCACCCGGGAGGTCGGCATCGGCGGCGCCGAGTCCTGCAGCCGGGACAGATGTTTCCGGTACGGGGCGGCGAACTCCTCCGGCAGTGCGGACTCGAACATGCTCAGCGCCTGGCCGAACTTCATCGCGCCGCCCTTGAGCTCACCGAGCACCCGGAACAGCTGGTCGGCGGCCCGGCGCTGCATCTCCTCGGTCACCGCCTCGGCCGGCGTCCCGGCGAGCTTCTTGCCCAGGCCGAGCGTGGCTCGGCCCGCGTAGCCGATCGGCAGTGAGGCGAGCCGGGCACCGCGCCGCCAGGCGGACCGGGCCAGATCGTCCGACTCGCCCCGGCGGTCCGACTGGTCGCCGTCGAGCCCGAGCCCGTCGTCGAACTCGCTGCCGCCGGTGAACTCGTCGGGGGCAGGCCGGTCGGACGGGGAGCCGCTCATGGGGCTTATTCTGCCGGGCCACCCCAACCACAGCCGCACCCGGGATGGCCGGGCCACTGCCGCAACCGCGGAGCGAGCTCCGCTCCGCTCAGCTCCACCGTCGCGCCGAGCGTCTCCGGCGGTCCGGCAGGCCCCGGACGACCGCCGGCAGCTGCCGCCCCGGCCACGTACCGGATCGCTGCGTGGATCTGCACCAGCGCCGTACCGACGACCCAGCGGGTCAGCACCTCGGGGGAGGGCAGCCGGGTCCGGCAGAGCTGGGCCAACAGCTCGGGCCAGCCGGGATCGGCCCCGGCTCTGGTCAGGTCCAGACAACGCAAGCAGGCCGATCGGCCGGGCAGCACGAGCGGGCCGACCACGGCGAGTTCGCCGACGGTGCGCACGATCAGGTGCGGCTGGTCCACCCGGACCAGAGCGGCGCCGAGCACGCGGTCCGGTTCGGCGGTCTCGGTCGCGACCACGGTCAGGTCGGCCGGCGGCAGTTGGGGCTCGGGCCACTGCCGCACCGGGGTGACCCGTACCGCGGCTGAGCCGGCGGCCAACCGGCTGGCGATCGCACCGACGCCGAGGCCGGGCGTCGGGGACGGGCCGGCGGGCTCGGGAGCCAGGATCAACTCGGCGGGGCCGGACCGGACCAGTGCTCCGGCGAGGCCGGCGGCGAGCGGTCCGCCGCCGACGATGCACAGCCGGGCGTCGGCCAGGGTCCGGCCGGAGCCCTGCTGCTCGGCCCGGAAGTCGACCAGCCCGGCCTGTCGCAGCAGGGCCAGTGCACCGTCCAACTGCCCCTCGGGGACGAGGTGTCGGCGCGCGGCCCGGCGCAGGGTGGGTAGGGTCTGCCGGCCGTCGACCAGGGTCAACACGTCGGCCAGGGCGGGAGTCACCCCGGACAGCAGCACTGTGTCGTCGGTGTCGACGCCGACCTGCACGGCGTCGTCGCCGCGGCGGAGGAAGATCGTCGAACGGGTGAACCGGGGGCGGGTGGTCGGTCCGGCCCGGCGGGTGGAGCCGCGTTCGGCTCCACGGGTTGAGTTGCGCTCGAGGGCTGCAACTCGGGAATCGCTGTGGGTCACGGGCCAAGTCTGGCCCGGCTCGGCGTGGCCCGCCGAGTTATCCACAGGCATCGAGGGGAAGGGTTCGAGAAGTGTCCCGGCCGCGGAACGGCGTCCTGAGACGCGCGATCCGCGGCCGTTCGCACATGCGGCCAGCGCCGCAGCCGCCGGCTAGCGGCGAACGTCAGGCCTTGCCGAGGATCCGGTTCAGGTTGGTGCCACACTCCGGGCACTTGGCCTTCGCCATCCGGGTGCCCTTGTCGTTGACGTGCACCTCGCCGGTCGCCTCACGCTTGGCCTTGCACTTCACGCAGTAGAACTCTCCGCTGTAGGTTTCTGCAGCCATCGTTCGTCTCCTTGCTCGAAATCCTCCGCAGACCTGGTCGGCGTCTGCGGGACCGCGTTGCGGCCTGCAGCGCTCGGTCGCCGGTTACTCTACGCGAGCGGACCCGGCGGTGACGCGTAGACGCGCGGTGTGTTATCGGCCGTCGAGGCGGGCAAAACGAAACCTCCAGTGTTCGGTGTGCGCTTGCCTTCCCCTGCGAGCGCGCCGAGCAACTGGAGGCTTCGTGTTGCAGAACGCTATGGCCTAGGCCGGGTGAACGTCAATACGAGCTCAGGATCTGTCATCCACGAGCTGTGGAGAACCCTGTGGGTTGCGCTGTGTACGCCGTGGATTTGCCTGTGGACAGGACCCGGTTGCCGGGGCGACTTCGCTGGTCAGGCTCGAAATGGAGGCAATAGACCTCTCGATCAGCTGGTCTGATCAAGATTTTTCGGGATTGACTCGAGCGATTAGACTGCTGCCGCGTCTGAAATCCATGTCTCTGGGTCGCGTGGGAAACGGCCTCGACTTCGGTCGGATGGGGGAGGCATGGGCGTGGGTCCCTCAGCTTGTTACTCACTTTCGGATGCTCGGGGGCCCCAAACAGGGGAGGGGAGGTGAGAGGCGATGTCACAGGTCGTGATCCACTGTCCGTCAACCGATAAGGACATCCCGACCGGGATCGACCTCGATAAGACGGCGTGGGAGTCGATGAAGTTCGACCAGGGTGCTACGCAGTGCCTGTGGTGCGGTGAGCTCCACGTCTGGTCGAAGCAGGAGGCTCGGCTTGAAGACCTGAGCGCGCAGCTGGAGCTGCCCGTTCATCGGGTCGAAGAGTCGGCGGAGGAGGCGGATGAGCCGACACAGGTGATTGTTCAGCCCGTGTTGGCGGAGAAGATTGCCGCCCAGAACTGAGTTAGTCAGCTGATGGCCAGGGGGTCGTCCGGCGCCACCCGGCGCGGGGCGGCCCCTTTGTCATGTTCGCGGACGTCATGGTCGCGGAGCCACAGGTCACAGTGCGAAGGGGAGCGTTGATGTCGAGGGTGTGTTTCACGGTGCAGGTCGATCCGCAGCGACTTGCGGAGTATCGGCAGCGGCACACGCCGGTCTGGCCGGAGATGCTGCGGGAGATCGAGGCGTCGGGTCGCCGCGACTACTCGCTGTTCCTGCGCGATGACGGGCTGCTGATCGGCTACTACGAGACCGACT
The DNA here is from genome assembly GCA_963746025.1 of uncultured Actinomycetota bacterium. Lineage (GTDB taxonomy): Bacteria > Actinomycetota > Actinomycetes > Propionibacteriales > Propionibacteriaceae > Microlunatus. The sequence continues at coordinate 142,802 of CAVUZU010000001.1, read as the reverse complement.
CGGACGAGGCCAGTGCCCGCTACCTGGCGGCGTCGGCGGTGGCGGCCCGGTGGGAGGCCTCGATGCAGGAGTTCTTCGTCGATCTGGGCGGTAGGGCCGATCAGAGTGCGACCGTCGTACCCGAGGTGTTCAATCTGGAGCAGCAGCTCGCCGATCTTTGAGCCGACTCGGCTGGCCGCACGGACATAAAGTCGTCCCAGGAACGTTCCGGGAGTCGTCGACGAGGAGCCGAGGTGGAACAGGCCGAGCCGCGGGTCGTGGTGCGGCGCAGCGCGCGGCGGAAACGTACGGTGACGGCCTACCGGGAGCGCGACAGCATCGTCGTGCTGATCCCGCAGCGGATGTCGAAGGCCGACGAATCCCGGTTCGTCAGCGAGATGGTCCGCAAGGTGCTGGAGCGGGAGAACCGGGAGCGGGCGCCGGCCGGCGACGCCGACCTGAGCCGCCGAGCGGGCGAGCTAGCGGACCGCTATCTGACTCCCGCCCTCGGCTACCGACCCCGGCCGTCCCGGGTCAGTTGGGTCCGCAATCAGCAGCAACGCTGGGGATCCTGTACGCCGAGCACCGGGACGATCCGGCTGTCGCATCGGCTGCAGCCGATGCCCGGCTGGGTGGTCGACTACGTCCTGCTGCACGAGCTGGCCCATCTGGTGCACGGCGCGCACTCGGCCGACTTCTGGGCCCTGGTGGATCGCAATCCGGAGGCGGCGAAGGCGCGTGGTTACCTGGAGGGGTATCTGGCCGGTCAGGGCGTGCCCGCGGCGGCCGAGGACGACGTCGAAGCTGCTGAGCCGGACATCGCTGAGCCTGCTGACCCCGACACCGCGGAGCCCACCAGCGGCGCCGCGCCGCCGGATCCCGGCGGGTCAGAACCGAATCACGTCGCTGCGGAGGTTGGGGATGCCGAGGAGCCGAGACTCTTCTGACCGGCGCCGGATCGCGGTGGTCAGGGCGTTTGCCTTCGGGACTAGCCGAGCAGCTTCGGTGTCGGCCGACCCAGCGGTGCGGCCACCTCGACCAGCTGAGCCAGGTAGTCGAAGGTGCTGTGGTCGGCGAGGTCGGGCAGATCGACGATGGCCAGATCGACGCCGAGGTCGGCCAGTCGATCGAGCCGGTGCTTGGCGGCGTCGAGGTCGCGCTCGCCGAGCCGGCCGAAGGTGGTCTTGACGATCTCGTCGTACGGCCGTTCCGCCTCGTTGCAGCGCTGCCGGAGTACGTCGAACTTGTGCTGCAGCGCGGCTGGGTCGGACAGCTCGAAGAAGTTGTTCGCATCGGCGTACCGGGCGATCAGCCGCATCGTCTTGCGCTCGCCCATGCCGCCGATCAGGATCGGCGGCGGGCGCAGCGGCGCCGGATGGTTCATCGGGTGCTCCAGCCGGTAGTGCCGGCCCTCGAACGCCGAGTCGTCACCGGTGAACATCCGGTGGGCGATCTGCAGCGTCTCCTCGAGCCGCTCGAACCGTTCCGACATGGCCGGGAACGGTACGCCCAGCCCGCGCGATTCGTCCTCGTTCCAGGCGGCGCCGAGGCCGAGCCAGGCGCGGCCGCCGGAGAGCACGTCGAGCGTCGAGACGGTCTTCAGCAGCAGGCCCGGATGGCGGTAGTGCACGCCGGTGACCAGGGCACCGAGCTGCATCCGGGTGGTCTGGCCGGCCGCCCAGGCCAGCGTGGAGTAGACCTCGACCATCGCCTCCTCGGGCTGGCCGGCGACGGCGATCTGGAAGAAGTGGTCCATCGGCCAGAAGCTGTGGATGCCCACCTGGTCGGCCGTCCGGACGGCTCGGCCGAGTTCCGGTCCGATCGCGGCCGGGCCGTCGGGCAGAGTGAAGTTCATGACATGGAGTCCGATCTGCATGACTCAGATATTAGCCGGCTAATCTAAATCGGCAATACGAGCCAGCAACTCCGACAGTTGAGTGGCTTCGGCGGGGGTCAGTTCGGTGCTGACGAGTGCGTCCGCGTCCCGCCAGGCCTGCTCCACCGGCTCCCGCAGCGCCCGACCGGCGGTGGTCAGGCGGACCTTACGACTCCGGCCGGGGCCGGGTTCGCGGCTGAGGTAGCCGGCCCGCTCGAGCCGCTGCAGCGCCTTGGTCACAGTCGGCCGTTCGACGCCGATCCGGGAGACCAGCTCCGCCTGGGTGATCCCGTCGGACCGCCACAGCTGGGCCAGCAGCAGGTCCTGGCCCGGGTGCAAGCCCAATTCCGCGAGCACCGGCCAGATCGCCGGGCGGGTCGCCTTCATGGCCTTGAGCAGCCGGAACGCCAGCGTCTCCTCGATCACAGCCCCACCGTACAAACCCGACTCACTCGATGTGGGTCACGATCGGCGGGCCGAGCTCGACGGTCCGGCCGACCGTGCACAGCCGGTCGTGCGACTGCGCGACGATCTTCGGCAGCAACGCGCGGGCCGCGTCGCCGGCGGCACCGGCCGGGAAGTCGACCGTGAACGTCACGTTCAGGTCGGTCAGCCGGTTGCCCTGCCCGTCGCGCACCTTCTGCGCGTCGACCCGCACCTGGAACGACTCCGGTTCGGCGCGTCGGGCGGTCACCGTGCCGACATCGATCGCGGTACAGGCGCCGATGGCGGCGAGCAGCAGTTCGACCGGCGTGAAGTCGGAGTCCGCGGACCCGACGGAGAGGGTGCCGCCGCGGACATTGGTGGCCGTGAAGACGCCGTCACCGTCCCGGGACAGGGAAACGGTGCGGAGTGCGGAGTCGTTCGCCATGCCCCAACCCTGCCAGAAACCCCGCCCGGACCATGATCAGGACGTCGGTGCCGCGCTGCCGCGGTCAGCGCAGCAGGGCGGCCCCGACCAACTCGGTGACCGAGCGGTCCTCGGTCGGCACCCGGTCCGGGTCGAACCACCGGACGTCGGCCGACTCCGGGCTCAGCACCGGGTCCGGCCGGCCGGACACGGTGGCCAGGAACTGCACATCGAGATGATCACTGCCACCCGGGCCGCAGAAGTCGACCCGGTGCCGGGACAGCCGCAGCGGGTCCGGATCGATCACGATCCCGGTCAGTCCGCTTTCCTCTGCTGCCTCCCGCAACGCGGCCTCGGGCAGGGTTCGATCGCCCGGCTCGAGATGGCCGCCGACCTGCAACCAGCGGCCGACCTTCCGGTGCAGCACCAGCAGCACCTGGCCCGTCTCCGGCGCCTTGATCAACGCGCTCGCGGTCAGGTGTGCGCCCGGGCAGGCTCGGGACCAGCCGTCCGGTCGTGCCGCAAGATGATCAAGGTAGGCGCGCCGGAGTTGATCTTGTTCCGGCTCGGCCGGCCGCCAACCGGCCAGCACGTCGACACAGCTGCGGTGCAGCTCGTCGGTGATCATTCCTTGCTGTCGCCGGATTCGCCGTCGGTCTTGGGATCCTCATCCTGATCGGTCCGCCGCTCCTCGGCGTCGAGCAACTCGGCCAGGGCGGCGTCGAACTCGGAGTCGTCGGTCTTGGTCTCGCCGGCGACGAAGCCGAGCGGGTCGTCCAGGTCGGCCGACGTCGGCAGCACATCGGGATGGGACCAGACCTGGTCTCGTCCCTCGACCCCGCGGGCGTCGGTCAACGCCGCCCAGAGGTTGGCCGCGTCCCGCATCCGACGCGGCCGGAGCTCCAGCCCGACCAGGGTGGCGAAGGTGGCCTCCGCCGGCCCGCCGGTCGCCCGATTACGCCGTACGGTCTCGGCCAGCGCGTCGGCCGCCGGCATCCAGCGTGAGGTCGCCCGGGTCACCACGTGATCGACCCAGCCCTCGACCAGCGCCAGCATCGTCTCCAGCCGGTCCAGCGTGGCCTGCTGCTCCGGCGTCTTCTGCGGCTCGAACAGCCCGCCCTCGAGCGACTGGCCGAGCTCCTCCAGGTTGTTCGGATCGATCTGGCCGACCGCCTGCTCCAGCGCCGAGGTGTCGATGGTGATGCCGCGCGCGTACTCCTCGACCAGGGCCAGCACCTGCTCCCGGAGCCACGGCACCGCCGCGAACAACCGCTGCCGGGCAGCCTCGCGCAGCGCGAGATAGAGCAACACGTCGCTGGGACCCTGATCCAGGCCCTCGCCGTACGCCTCGATGTTGGTCGGCAGCAGCGCCGCCTGGCCCGGCTTGCTCAGCGGCAGTCCGATGTCGGTCGCGCCGACCACCTCGGTGGCCAGCCGGCCCAGCGCCTGGCCGAGCTGCAAGCCGAACATCGACGCTCCGGAGGTGCGCAGCATCGGCCGCAGCATCTGCTCCAGGCCGGCCATCTGCGGCAACTGCTTCAACTCCTCGGAGTCCAGGCTGAAACTCAGCGCGCCCTCCATCGCGTCCGCGATGTGACTGGCCACCGGCTCGACCAGCCGGCGCCAGACCGGCAGCGTCTCCTCCACCCACTCGGCCCGGCTCCAGGCCCGCATCGCACCGGCGGTGCGCGGGAAGATCATCGCCTCGTCCAGCCATACCTCGGCGATGGACGCCGCCTGGTCGATGTCGCGGCGCTGCTGATCGGTCGGCGTGGGATCCGGGCCGAGCGCGGCGACCGCCTTGCGAGCCGTGTCCTTGGTGACGTCCCAGTTCACCCCAGAACCCGAATCCGGAGCCTGGGAGAAGATCGACCCCGACCCACCGAGCATCGCGAAAGCGTTCTGCAGTTGGCCGATCAGCGCGTTCATGTCCTGCTGATCGCCGCCCTGGCCGGGTTGCAGCCCGCCCAACTGTCCGAGCAGTGCCTCCAGCGGGTTCGCCGGCTGATCATCCGCGGGCCTGGCCGGTTGATCACCCGACTGCTGCGCCGGATCAGATTCGTCCGAACGATCGACCCCGTCCGCGGGATCGGGTTCGCGATCCGGGTCGTCGGGTTGACGATCGTCGGGGTGACGATCCTCGGCCATGACATCTCCTCGTTCAGGTGCGGACGTAGTACTCCACCGTACGCGGCTCCCTCGGGTCAGCCGTAGTTGATCGCCGAGAGCGGAGAATCGCCGAGGCCAGACGTCCCGCGAATCCTGAGAATCCGCCGAGCGCCCGGCCCGGAGCGGTCGATTCACAGCTGCCCTCGGTAGGGTGCTGCGCATGTCCGCGGTCCGGCACGTCCTGATCTCATCCTCGCCGTTGAGCGTCGATCGAGTGCTGGCCGCGGTCGCCGACCAGCGCGTCGGCGGGATCGGACTCTTCATCGGCACGGTTCGCAACAGCGATGAGGATCGCCCGGTGATCACGCTGGACTACACCGCCCACCCATCCGCGGCGGACACCCTGCGCCGCGTGGCCGAGGAGACGACCGCGGGACGTTCGGTGATCACGGCGGCGGTCGAGCACCGGACCGGTTCGCTGGCCGTGGGCGACCTCGCGGTGGTCGTCGCCGTCGGTGCGGCGCACCGGGCCGAGGCGCTGGACGCGTGCCGGGAGCTGATCGACCGGATCAAGGCCGAGGTGCCGATCTGGAAGGAACAGGAGTTCGCCGACGGCGAAACCGCCTGGGTCGGGCTGCGGTGATGGGGTTCCAGCCGATGATGTTCCGGTTGATGGGGATGCAGGGGTGACGAGACAGACCTGGACGGCGTTCTTCTCCGCGGCCGTCTTCATCGCGTTGACCGCACTGCTGGTGTTCGTCCCGGCGCCGTACGTCTCCTGGTCCCCGGGCGGCACCCAGGACACGCTCGGCACGATCAACGACGTGCCGATCATCGAGATCTTGGACACCCCGACGTTTCCGACCAGCGGCCGGCTGGACCTGACCACGGTCTCGGTGTCCCGGGCCGACTCGCGGGTCAGCCTGCCCGAGGCGGTGCTGTCCTACTGGCTGCCGGGCCGGGACGCCTTGCCCCGGACCAGTGTCTATCCCGTCGGCACCTCGGCCGACGAGGCCGAGCAGCAACAGACGATCAGCATGCAGACCGCGCAGCATGACGCGGTCGTCGCGGCGCTGCAGGCGGCCGGTCAGCGGGTGACCGCGATGCCGGTCGTCTCCTCGGTCGTCGTCGACGGCCCCGCCCACGACAAGCTCCGACCGGGCGACCTGATCATCTCCGTCGACGGTCAGGCCGTGCACGCGGTGGAGGATCCGGGGACCTTGATCAGGAAGCAGCCGATCGGTCATCGGGTGTCGTTCGTCGTGCTCCGCGAGCACCGGCGGGTGACGGTCGAGATCCCGTCCGAGGAGTCGACGACCGATGCCGGCGTGCCGGTGGTCGGGATCACTGTCGGGATGGGCTATTCCTACGATCCGGACATCTCTTTCGATCTTGGTGACCGGATCGGCGGGCCGAGCGCCGGACTGGTGTTCGCCCTCGCGATCTACGACAAGATCACGCCCGGCGAGCTGGTCGCCGGACGGCACATCGCCGGCACCGGGACGATCAACCCGGACGGCACGGTCGGCCCGATCGGCGGCCTGCAGGAGAAGATCACCGCCGCCGACAGCGCCGGGGCGGAGGCCTTCCTGGTCCCGGCACCGAACTGTGCCGAGCTCGCCGGACTGGACACCGACCTGGAGTTGATCAAGGTCACCACGTTGGCCGACGGCATCCAGTCGCTGCGCGATCTCGATGCGGCCCCGGACCGACTACCCCGATGTGGATGAGTACGGATGAACGAGAGCGTGTGGACGAGTTCAGGGAGCGGATGAGTACGGAGCCCCCCGCCGACCAGACCGATGAGGCACTGGTCGCGGCACTGATCGAACTGGAGCGCCACATCGGCGAACGCGGCTGGGACCAGCCGCCGCGGCTGTTCGCGCTGGTTCGGACCGACGACGTGATCGCCGCGGAACCGGAGCTGGTCGACCGGCTCGGTCTGCGGGGGAGTGCCCAGGGCGCACCCGAGGACGCGTTGACCGCGATCGAGCAAGATCATTTCCAGGGGACCGGTGACATTTTGGCCGACCTGGAGCCGATCGTCTGGCCGGACACCGTGTTCGGCTGCGCGATGGCGCTGGAACGGACCTTCCTGCCCGCCTCGGCGGAGCCCGAGCTGCCCGAGGATCCGGCCGCGGCCGCGGAGTTCGTCGCCCAGCATCCGGAGCGGCAGGATGTCCGGGTGGTGGTGGGCGCCGACCGGGCCGGCCACAGTCACGGCGTGGCCCGGCTGGTCTCCCGACCCGAGGACCTGTTGGCGGCGGCCGATCTGGTGCCGGGCCTCGGTGCGGCCCTTGCGCATACGCTGAAGCTCGACGACCCAGAAGTTGAGGAGAGACAGTGAGTACGATTCGCCTGGGCCGGCCCAGGAGCGCCCTGCTACCCACCCTGGTGATCGCGGCCGTGGTGGTGATCCTGTTCGCGATCTTCACCAACATCTGGACCGATCGCCTGTGGTACGTCTCGTTCGACTTCGGCGAGGTCTTCAACACCATGTTGCTGACCAGGCTCGGGTTGTTCGGCTCGTTCGGGCTGCTGATGGCCGCCGTGGTCGCGGCCAACGCCGCGGTGGCGTACCGGCTCCGACCGCGGGTCCGCGGCGCCGGGCCGGCGAGCCCGTTGCTGGAACGTTATCGAGAGGTGCTGGAACAGCGTCTGGTCTGGGTGATCATCGGCCTCGGCGTGGTGGTCGGCGTGTTCGCCGGCGCGACCGCCAGCGGTCAGGTGTTCAGCTACCTCGCCTGGCGGAACTCCACCCCGTTCGGCATCACCGATCCGGTCTTCAACCTGGACATCGGCTTCTTCGTCTTCGACTATCCGTGGTGGCGGTTCGCGCTGTCGTTCGTCTTCGTCGCGCTGCTGTTCAGCGCGGCGGCAGCAGCGATCATCCACTACCTGATGGGCGGCCTGCGGCTGATCGGTCCGGGCCGCGGCGGCACGCCGGGAGCCCAGGCCCATCTGTCGATCTTGGTCGGTCTCGCGGTGCTGATCCGCGGCGTCGGCTACTGGTTCGACCAGTACGGGCTGAACATCGCCGATACCTCGATCATGACCGGCATGAACTACACCGCCGACAACGCGACCCGGAACGCCGACGTGATCTTGGCGATCATCGCCGGCCTGTGCGCGGTGCTCTTCTTCGCCAACGCGGTGCTCCGCCGCTGGTCGGTGCCGATCATCGGGCTGACCCTGATGATCTTGTCCGCGATCATCCTCGGCGTCGTCTACCCGGCCGGAGTCCAGCTGCTCCAGGTGCGGGCCAACGAGCCGGCTCGGGAGGCTCCTTACATCGAGCGGAACATCCAGGCGACCCGATCCGCGTACGGCGTGGACGAAGTGGAGATCACCGACTATTCGGCCAAGACGACGGCTACCGCCGGTCAGCTCCGGGCCGATGCCGAGGCGTTGCCGGGCATCCGGCTGATCGACCCGGCGGTCGTCGGCCCGACCTATGAGCAGCTGCAGCAGGTGCGTGGCTACTACAAGTTCGGCAAGACCCTGGACGTCGACCGGTACACGATCGACGGGGTTGAGACCGACGCCGTGGTCGCGGTGCGGGAGATGAACCACGCCGGGGTGGAGAGCCAGAACTGGAACAACCTGAAGCGGGTCTACACCCACGGCTACGGCCTGGTCGCCGCGTACGGCAACAAGCGTCAGCCCGGTGGCGAGCCGGAGTGGATCGTCGAGGACATCCCGCCGACCGGCAAGATCACCGGCTTCGAGCCGCGGATCTACTACGGCGAGCTGCAGGACGACTACTCGATCGTCGGCGCGCCCGAGGGGACGGCGCCGGTCGAGTTCGACACCCCGTCCGGCCCGGACGGCAAGCCGTCGACCTACACCTATGTCGGTAAGGGCGGGGTGCCGATCGGCGACCTCGGCAACCGGCTGCTGTACGCGGCCAAGTTCGCCGATCCCAACATCATCCTGTCCACCGAATTGAACGCTGACTCCAAGATCATCTACGACCGCTCACCGCGGGACCGGGTGATGAAGGCGGCGCCGTGGCTGCGGGTGGACAGTGACATCTATCCCGCGGTCGTCGACGGCCGGATCGTCTGGGTGCTGGACGGTTACACCACGTCGAACTCCTACCCGTACAGCCAGCGGGTCTCCCTGGAGGAGGCGACGGCGGACACCCAGACCCGGGTCGGCGCGCTGCCACCGCAGCCGGACTCCATGATCAACTACATGCGGAACTCGGTGAAGGCGACGGTCGACGCCTACGACGGGTCGGTCAGCCTCTACACCTGGGACGACACCGACCCGGTGCTGCAGACCTGGAAGAAGGCCTTCCCGGGCGTGGTCAAGGACAAGTCGGCGATCTCGGCCGATCTGTTGCAGCACCTCCGCTACCCGGCCGACATGTACAAGGTGCAGCGGGAGATCCTGGCCCGCTACCACATGACCGATCCAGGCGTCTGGTACCAGAACTCGGAATTGTGGCGGGTGCCGGAGGATCCGCTGACGGATGCGCCGGCCGGCGCCAAGGAGTCGCCGTATTATCTGTCGATTAAGTGGCCGGAGGACCCCTCGGCCGTGTTCTCGCTGACGTCGACCTACGTGCCGGACGGTCGGCAGAACCTGATCGGCTACATGGCCGTGAACGCCGATGCCAGCAGTCCCGACTACGGCCGTTTGCGGATCCTGCAGATGTCCGCCCAGACCCAGATCGACGGGCCGGGGCAGACCGCGAACGTGTTCAACTCGAACGAAGTGGTCGCGGAACGATTACGGCCGTTCCAGCAGGGCACCGCGTCCGCGAAGTTCGGCAACCTGCTGACCCTGCCGATCGGCGGTGGCCTGCTCTACGCCCAGCCGGTCTACACCCAGCGGCAGGGCAGCACGGCGTCGTATCCGGTGCTGCGGTTCGTGCTGGTCCGGTTCGGTTCCTCGGTGGCGATCGGTGACACCCTGCAGCAGGCCCTGGATCAGGTGTTCAAGGGCGACTCCGGGGTCAACACCGACGAGGAGGGCGGCGACGATCCGCCGGACAACGGCGGCGAGAACCCGGACAACCCGGCGGCCAGCAAGGCACTGTCCGAGGCGATGCAGGCGTTCGAGGACGCTGACGCCGCGCTGAAGACCGGTGATCTTGCGACCTACCAGAACAAGGTCAAGGAAGCCCAGGAGGCGATCAAGCGGGCCCAGGCGGCCCTCAACCGCTGAGCAAACGCAGAACGGGTGGATTCCCGCCGGCTGTTGCCGGCGAGAATCCACCCGTTGTCTGCGTCAGTGGATGGGTCAGAAGTCGAACAGGTCGCCCAGGAAACCGCCCTTGCGGCGCTTGCGATGGTGACCCTGCTGGTAGCCGCCGCCGTAATACTCCGGCGAATCGGGCGAGCCAGCCGAGCCGTAGCGATACCGCTGCTGCTGTGGATAGGGCTGTTGCTGCGGGTAGGGCTGTTGCTGCGGGTAGCCGACGCTCTCGTTCGGTGCCGGCGCGGCCGCGGGCGGCGGCACGGGCGCAGCCGCAGTCGGCGCCGTGGCCGGCGGATCCTGACGCGGGGCGCGGCCGGCCGGGTCGCGCTCGATGATCTTGTCGAGTTCGCCGCGGTCGAGCCAGACCCCTCGGCAGGTCGGACAGTAGTCGATCTCGATGCCCTGCCGGTCGGTCATCTGCAGCACGGTTTGGTCCACGGGACATTGCATGCCGACCAGGGTAGTCGGCCGACCCCGCGGCAGTGGCTGGATGTTCCCTGAGATTTCCCAACTCGGCGAGGTGAGGGCGGCGTTAGGGGTGGTCGAGGACGGTGAGGTCGTAGCCGAGGGCGCGGATCGGCTCGGCCAGGGTGTCCGCGTCGCCGGCGACGGCGAGGCTGAGCCGGTCCAGGTCGACCACGGCCTGATAGCCGGAGCTGGCCGATTCCGGGGTGACCCGGCGCAGCGCGGCCAGGTTCTGGTTCAGATGATCATCGTCCAGCCCGGCCAGCACCTGGCTGGCGGCCTGATCGGCGACGCCGTCAGCAGTGGCGAAGCGCAGCGGGGCGACGCCGGTGTAGTAGGCCACGGCGTCTCGGACCTCGTCGGCGGTGATCGGCTTCATGGCGATGTCCAGCAGGCTCCGGGCCTCGGCCAGCGCCTCGGCCGCGACCTCGGTCCGGAAGGCGCCCTGCACCGCGTACGATCCGCCGGCGCGGAGCGGACCGAAGGAGAGATTCACGCCGTAGGTGTAGCCGCGTTCCTCCCGCAGCACGGCGTTCAGCCGGGACAGGAAGGCGCCGCCGACCGCGTAGCCGGCGATACTGACATCGGCCCACCGCCGGTCCCGCCGGTCGATGCCGAAGCCGCCGAGCCGCAGGTCGGCCTGGACCGCACCGGGATGGTTGATGATCACCGCCCGGGGCGCCGCGGGGGTCGGCGTCACGTGCTCGAGCCGGTCCCGATGATCACCGGCGGTCCAGGCCCCGAAGGCTGACTGCACCATCGGCAGCGGGTCGTCGGCGAAGTCGCCGGCCAGGATCACGGTTGCCCGGTCCGGCCGGAAATGATCACGGTGGAAGGCGCGGACCTGATCCTGGGTGACGGCGGCGACGGTCTCCGGCTGCCCGCTGTTCATCCGGCTGGCCCGGCTCTCGGCGGCGAAGACGCCGGACCGGAAGGCCACGCTGGCCGACTGGGCCGGATTGGCATAGACCTGATCGATCTCGGCCAACCGCAGCGTCACGTGCCGTTGCACGTCCGCCGCGGCGAAGGCCGGCTGGATCGCCGCCTCGGCGAACAGGTCGAGGGCGGGCCGGAGCCGCGACGCCGGTACGTCCAGCACGGCCTGCAGCCCGGCGAGCGACACGTCGATGCCGAAGCCGGCACCGAGCGTCTCCAGCTGTTCGGCGAACTCCTCGCCGCCGTGCCGCTCGGTGCCCTCGTCCAGCGTGCGGGCGCAGATCGTCGCCACGCCCTCGATGTCCCGCGGCTCCGCGGCCAGCGGCAGCTCGATCACCAGATGGGCCGAGATCACGTGCTGGCCCGGCATCCGGTAGATCGCGACGGCCAACCCGTTGTCCAGCTGGTGCCGCTCCGGCGCGGGAAACAGCCAGTCGCGCGGCGGATCGATCGACGGCCGGTCAGGAATGACGGTGGTCACGCGGACTCCTTGCGGTAGATCAAGGTGGCTCGATGATCAGGATCGAGGTGCTCGGTCAGGGCGGCGGCGATCTGATCATGACCGATCCCGGTGATCACCGACAGTCTGGAGTTGATCAAGGTCGGATCGCCGTGCAGGGTTGCGTATTCGCCGATCGTGTCGGCCCGGGAGTCGATCCGGGCCAGCTCGTTCAACCAGTGCCGCTCGAACTGGGCCTTGGCCCGCCGGACCTCGATCTCGGTCGGACCGTCGGTCCGCAACCGGGCCAGCTCGGCCAGCAGCGCCTCGGCCAGCCGCTCGGGCTCGACGCCGGAGCGGGCCCGGGCATAGCAGAGACCGAGTGACGTGCCGCCGATCAGCGGCATGGTCATCGCCGCCGAGCTCTCGGCCAGCTCGGCACCGCGGACCAGCGCCCGGTGCAGCCGGGAGGTCTGGCCGTGGCCGAGGATGGACAGGGCCAGGTCGGCGGCATCGAACTCGGTGGTGTCCCGGATCGGCAGCCGCCAGGTCAGGTAGATCGCATCCGCCGGGACCGCCGCCGAGGTCTCCTGCTGCGGCAGCCCGGTGATCGGCCCCAGCGGGGTCTCGTCCGGGTCGGCCGGATCCAGGTCCGGTGCCAGCCCGCCGAAGTAGCGTTCGGCCCGGGCGAAGGCGTCCTCGGCCTCGAGATCGCCGGCGATGGTCAGCACGGCGTTGTTCGGCAGGTAGTGCGCGCCGAAGAAGGCCCGGACGTCCTCCAAGGTGGCCGCGTTCAGGTCGTCCATCGAGCCGATCGTGGTGTGCCCGTACGGGTGCTCGGCCGGGAAGGTGAGCTCGATCAGCCGCTGCATCGCGTCGCCGTAGGGCACGTTGTCGTACCGCTGCCGCTTCTCCTCCTTCACCACCTCGCGCTGGGTGTCCAGATTCTCCTGGGTCAGCGCGTCGAGGAGCGTGCCCAGCCGGTCGGCCTCGAGCCACAGCGCCAGGTCGGCGCCGCCGGTCGGCAGGGTCTCGAAGTAGTTCGTCCGGTCCATCGAGGTGGTCGCGTTGACCATCGCGCCGGCGGCCTGCATCAGCCCGATGTGCTGCCCCGCGGCGACGTTCGCCGAGCCCTGGAACATGATGTGCTCGAACAGATGCGCGAACCCGGTCCGGCCCAGCTGCTCGTGCCGGGAGCCGACGTCGTACCAGAGGTTGACCGCGACCGAGGGCGCGTTGTGATCGGGACTCGCGATCACCCGCAGCCCGTTGCCGAGGGCGGTCTGAATGATCGGGTACGAAGTCGTGATCGGAGACGAGGTCGTCATCGGCTGCGAGGTCGAAGACGACTCCGGCTCAGCTGCGGGCGAGGTCATGCGAGCCATCACAGCACATCCGGCGAGCCGGCAGAACACCCGGTGCGCTGCTACGTTGCGATCATGCTGATAGCAGAAAAGTTCCTGCTGCTGGCCATCGACGACGGCTCCGGAAAACGGATCATCGGCCACGACCGGCTGGAGCCTGCACTCGGCGGTGCCGTGCTGGCCGAGCTGGCGTTACGGCAGCGGATCGGGATCACCGGCGACGACGCCGGACTGTTCCACCGGCGGCGGGTGACGGTGATCGATCCGGCACCGACCGGCGACGAGGTGTTGGACCAACTACTGACCAAGATCGGCGCGAAGCCTGATCAGAAGGCCGGCAGCCTGATCAGCGCGATCAAGAAGCTGCCGGAGCAGCTGACCGACCGGTTGGTCGCCGCCGGCGTGCTGTCGGAGGAGCAGGGCCGGATCCTCGGCCTGTTCCCGACCCGCAGCTGGCCGACCGTCGATCCGGGGCCCGAGCATGCGGTGCGGCAGTGGCTGCAGGCGGCGCTGATCGCCGGCGCGACGCCGGATGAACAGACCCGGGTCTTGATCGCGCTGCTCACCGCCACCGACTCCTTGACCAAGGTGGTGCCGTCGGACGACAAGCGGGCGGTCCGCGCCCGGGCCAAGGAACTGAACCAGGGCGACTGGATCGGGCGAGAGGTGAAGCAGGTGATCGACGAGGTCAGTGCCGCGGTGCACGCGGCGGTGGTCTCCTCGGCCAGCGGCAGCGGTTGATCACTCGGGCCGGGGTCAGTCGATGACGGCTGCCGCGCGGGCCGCGGCGGCGTAGTCCGCGGCCAGCGACGCGATGGTCGCGTGGGCGTTGAGTCCGCTCGGGTTCGGCACCAGCCACAGTTGCGCGCCGGCCAACAGTTCCGGTTGGACGCCGAGTCGTGCCTTCGGCAGCCCGAACGCGACCCGGTAGGCGGTGACGCCGGCGATCGCGACCACGCGCGGGCGCCGTTCGGTGATCAGCTCGACCAGCCGCCGTCGGCCGTCGCGGAGGTCCTCGATGGTCAGCTCGTCGGCCCGGGCCGTGGCGTACGGCACCAGGTTGGTGATCCCGATGCCGCGACCGATCAGGTAGCGCCGATCGTCATCGCTCAGACCGGCACGGCGATCAAGATCACGATCGACGATGCCGGCCAGCCGCAGCGCCGGATAGAACCGGTTGCCCGGATGGGCGAAATGGGTCTGGGTCGCGGCGGTCCACAGGCCCGGATTGATGCCGACGAAGAGCAGGGCGAGGTCGTGGCCGATCAGGTCCGGGACGGTGTGACCGCGGAACGATTCCAGCTCGGCCTTGGAGAAACCCACTTCGGAAATCTAGTCCGCCCGGCGTTTACGCTTCTCGTCGGGTGAGGGCCAATGTCCGTCAGGTGGCTATGGAGTCGGGCCGGGGCCTCGATCAAGGATGGACCCAGCCGCGTCTCGACCAGTTCGCGGGCACGACGAAAGGGACAACATGCAGACCCACGATCCGCATCTGATGACCGCCGAACGCGCCGTGACCGAGCAGCAGGACTGGGGCCGGTTGGTCTGGATGGTGTCCGGCCGGCAGGGGAACTCGACCGAACTGACGGTCGGCCGGTGCTACATCGCCCCTGGTCAGGAGAATCCGCGGCACTACCACCCGAACTGCGACGAGGTGCTGCACGTGCTGCAGGGCCGGATCCTGCACAGCGTCGACGACGCCACCTTCGAGATGGGCCCGGGCGACACGGTCAGCATCCCCTCCGGGCGGCTGCACAACGCCCGCAACCTCGGCACCGAGGAAGCGATCTTCGTGATCTCGTTCTCCAACGCGGATCGGCAGACCGTGGGGGAGTGATCATCGGCCGCAAGGCTCGGCGCGACGTCACGCCGACGCGTTGTACGCCTCGGTGATCTCGGCTGGGATCCGGCCCCGGGACGACACCTGGTAGCCGTTGTCGGCGGCCCATTCACGGATGGCCCGGGATTGGCTCGGGTCGACCCGAGCGGGCACGGGATTGCGCGAACCGCGGCGTCGCCGGCCGCCGACGCGACGGGCGACTTTCAGATACGGCGACAGTGCTTTGTCGAGGGCCTCTTTGTTTTTGTTGGACAGGTCGATCTCGTATTCGACGCCGTCCACCGAGAAAGTGAACGTGCCACCCTGGCCGGTCTTGATGGACTTACCATCGAGATCGTCCTCGAACATGGTGATGACTTTCTGTGCCATCGGCGTGCCTTTCTCTCGACCGGCTGAGTTCTTCGAGGGTACTGCGGAATTCATGCCGAATGGAGTATTCGACGGTTGAATCTGCGGCACCGGTGGATTCGGCTGGAACAGAGGCGCCCGGCTATCCAGCCCTGACTCGACATGCAGTTTGATTCTCCTCGGTCGTGCTGCCTTTCGGGTGCAGTTGCAGCCGGTGTTCGGAATCGTCAGATCGCTTCGAGCCAGGGGAATCCGGCCGGGTCGGCGGCCATCCGTCCGGTGAGGAGCTCGTCGTCGTGACCGCGGATCTGATCAAGGAACGGGAAGTCGGCGGGGGACACCGTGAGCTTGGCCACAGGCCGCACCGGGGTCGCGCTCGCCGCCTGGGCGACGTGGATCCAGGCATCCTCGACCGGCATCGGCGGTTGTGTCTCGAAGCTGTCCGCGGGCAGCAGATAGACCGTGCCGGAACGCCACGGGCGATGCTGCAGAGCGGCTTTACTGATCGAGAAGAAGTAGTGCGGCGCACTCAGCCGATCGGCGGTGCCGACCCGGACGGTGGAATTCACCATTCGCATCGTCGGCTGTGCGGTGCGGTCCAGGATCGCGTAATAGATCGGCCAGATTCCGTCGGTCGCGGCGAAGACCGCGCGGCGATTGCTGAACTCGAGCGGGTCGTCGGGCTGGCGTGGCTCGAACTGTTCGATCTGCGGGTCGCCGGATCCGTGCAGCACCACCTCGGACCGATCGGCGGCATGGCACAGGAACTGCCATTTCGGTGCGTCGAGCTCGTACGTGATGAAGTCGCCGGTCCGGGCCGCTAATGCCCGCTCGAGGAGCTGGTCGAACGCCGCGGTCGCCTTGCGATCGAGGCGGTACTCGGGTCGCGGCAACCAATAGGCGGGAATCTGCATGGGTCATGCTAAGCGAGCTCAGGTACGCGGCGCTTCGGCGCGGTAGGTGATCAAGGAAGTCCCGCACTCGGCTCTAGGCTGATCCCGTGACCGGGACGATCTTTCTCTACAGCACCTCCCCGGCGCCGCACGAGTCCACGATCCTGCGCGCGGTGCGTCGGGACCGGCGGTGCGACGCCGGTCCGATCCGGGCGGTGGCCCTTCGGGCGGGACTGGAGCAGCCGGACGACGCCGACCTGGCGCAACTCGGCCGGCAGTTCGGTCGCGACCCCGAATTCCCGGTGGGGCTGACCGACTCCGGGCTCGGCTGCCGCGGCGACGCCGCCGACCCGGCGGTGATCAGCCGACTCGAGCAGGCGGACCTGGTCCTGATCGGCGGCGGCTCGCCGGTCCGGATCCTCGAGCTGACCCGGGACACCCCGGCCCTCGCAGCGCTGCTCGTGGCCATTCGGCGGGGCACCGTCGTCGCCGGCTGCAGTGCCGGGGCGATCGTGCTCGGTGCGGGGCACGACATCGCTCCCTGGCGCCGCGCCTTCCCGACCGCGCCGATCCTCGGCATCCCCGACGGAGCGATGGCGGTGATCACCGAGCCGGGTGGGATCGACTCGGTGGGCGAGCCGGTGATCAAGATCCTGACGCCTGGTTCCGCGGCCTACCCATAGTCCGCTCGTCCCGTCGGCCGGCTCAGAACTAGGGTGGTGATCATGACATCTGCAGCTCCGACCGCACCTGTCCGTCCCCAGGCCCTGCTGGTGACCGGGGTCAAAATCTTCGACGGGGATCGCATCATCGGCGACGATTCGGTGCTGATCAGTGACGGAGTGATCGAACGGGTCGGCACCGGGATTCCGGCGACCTCGGACATGATCACCGTCGACGGCTCCGGTGGCACCCTGCTGCCCGGCCTGATCGACGCCCACACCCACGTGACGGCCGCCTCGGATCTGGCGGTGGCCCTGGCCTTCGGGGTGACCACCGAGCTGGACATGTTCTGCACCACGGGGTTGCTCGCCGAGTTGCGGACGAGCATCCGGGACCGTACTGATCATGCCGACTTCCGGTCGGCGGGCGTCGGAGCTACGGCTCCCGGCGGGCATCCCACTCAGCTGGTCCAGTGGGGCATCTATCCGGAGTTCCCGACGGTCGGGTCGGTCGATCAGGTCGACGCGTTCGTGGCGGACCGGGTCGCGGAGGGCGTCGACTACCTGAAGATCCTGCTGGATGACGGACAGACCTTCGGGATCGAAATCCCGGCGCTGGATCCCGACGTGGTACGAGCCCTGGTCGTGGCCGCCCGGGCCGCGGGCCTGCTGACGGTCGCCCATGTCTCGACCCAAGCCGATGCCGACCTGGCGATCGATGCCGGCGTCGACGGGCTGGCGCACCTCTTCATCGATCGCCCGCCGGCCGCCGATTTCGCCCGCCGGGTGGCCGACGCCGGTGTCTTCGTGACGCCGACCCTGACCGTGTTCGAGGCGTTCACCGGCTCGGCCCGGCGGGAGGCCGCGTTTGTTGATCATCCGCGGCTCGGGCCGTATCTCGACCCGCGGAGCCGAGCGTCGGTGATCCCCGACCCGGAGCAGAGCTTCCAGCTGCAACCGCCGCCCGGGGTGAGCCACCAACACGCCTTCGCCGCCACCGCCGCGTTGCGCGAGGCCGGCGTACCGATCTTGGCCGGCACCGACGCCGCGACGGGACGGTCGGCGCACGGGTTCTGCCTGCACGCCGAGTTGGCGGCGCTGGTCGACGCGGGACTGTCACCCGCCGAATCGCTGCGGGCCGCCACCGCCACTCCCGCCGAGGCGTTCGGCCTGGCCGACCGGGGCCGGATCGAGGCCGGCCGGCACGCCGACCTGCTGTTGGTCGACGGCGACCCCACCGCCGACATTGCGGCGACCCGGGAAATCCGGGAAGTCTGGCGACAGGGCGTCCGGTTCGACCGCGAGGCCCACCGTGCCTCGTTCAGCGCCTGAGCCTCCGGTTCCTCCGCGCGGCCGCGGAGCCGGGATCGCGACGATCGCCGGCCGGTGTTGTTGCTAGCCGAGTCGCCGGTGCAGGACCTCGCTGCCCGGACCGGTCAGCTCACGGGCCACTGTGGCTCGGCCGGCGAGGACCATCAGCACGGTTTCGGCGTCGCCACGTGCCTCGGGACCCCGGCCGTGGCTCCAGTCCAGATCGGTGGCGATCAGCCGGACACCGCGGGCATGCCAGAACCCACGGAGTGGTGGCGCGGTGACGGCGAAGGGGATTGCGTAGTCCAAGCGTTCGGCCGGGATCTTGCGCGGCAGTCCGAGCGGCCGGCGGATGTCCTGCTGATGGATCATGGCGTCGACCAGACCGACCCCGCCACCGAACCGGGCGGTCGGTCCCTGCGGGTCGAGGTGTCGGCGCAGGAAGTCGATCAGGTCCGCCGGTGACAGGTGGTGGTATTCCGCGAGGGACACCTCGTTCAGCCGGCTGAACCTGAAGCCTGCCTGTCGCAGTCGGCGCAGGAAATCGCGCGTGTCGTGTTCCTCGTAGCTGATCATATGCGTGACGACATCGCGGACGCTCCAGCCGCGGCACAGGCTGGCGGCGTTCCACTGGTCGGCGGTCAGCGTGTCCAGCAGGTCGGCCAGCTCGGCTCGTTCGTCACGGGCCAGGTGCATGACGCTCACCCGGTGCTCCCTTCGGGTCGGTTCGAGTTCGGCGGTTCAGTTTCGGCGGTTCGATGATCATCGGGGCCGCCGGCGAGTCGATCTTCGAGAATGGCCAGCTGGGCCGGGTTGTCGGTGAGCGCGGCGGCCCGCCGGTCGGCGTGCTGGGCGTCCTGCGGCCGTCCGGCCGCCCGCAACAGCTCGGCCTGGGTGGCATGGAACAGGGCGTGGCCGCGCAGCTGCGGAGCGAGTCCGTCGAGTTCGGTCAGGGCGGCCGCCGGCCCGTCGACGTACCGGACGGCGATCGCGCGGTGCAGCCGGGTGACCGCCGTCGGTTGCAGCCGGATCAGCAGGTCGTAGAGCACCAGGATCTGGTCCCAGTCGGTGTCGGCCCAGGTCGGCGACTCACTGTGGCAGGCGGCGATCGCGGCCTGGAGTTGGTACGGGCCCGGTGCCCGGTGCCGCCGGGCCGTCCGGGTCAGCAGCGCGGTCGCCCGGTTGATGGCATCGCTGTCCCAGCGGCCGCGATCTTGATCTTGCAGCGCGATGATCTCGCCGTCGGCGCCGAACCGGGCGTTGGTACGGGCCCGGTGCAGCCGGATCAGGGATAGCAGACCGGCCGCCTCGGGCTCGCTGGGCAGGTCCGCGGCGAGCCCGGTGGCCAGCCATTCGGCATCGTCGACCAGGTCGCGGGAGTGGGTCCGGTCCGCGGTGTGGGAGAGATAACCCTCGTTGAACAGGAGATAGATCACGGCCAGCACCTCGGCCAGTCGCGGCGCGAGCTCGTCGTCCCGCGGCATCCGGTACGGGATGCCGGCCGTGCTGATCTTGCGCTTGGCCCGGGTGATCCGCTGCGCCAGGGTCGTTTCCGGGATCAGGAAGGCGGCGGCGATCTGGGCCGTGGTGAGTCCACAGACCACCCGCAGGGTGAGCGCGATCTGGGCTTCGTGGGCCAGCGCCGGGTGACAGCAGGTGAAGATCAATCTGAGTCGGTCGTCGGGCTCGGGCCGCACCGGCCATTGCAGCTGGGCCAGCTTGGCCCGGTAGTTCTCCTGCCGCCGCAGCACGTCCAGGCCGCGGTTGCGGGCCACGGTGAACAGCCAGGAATCGGGCCGCACCGGGACCCCTTCGACGGGCCAGCGCCGGAGGGCGGTCTCGACGGCGTCCTGGACCAGGTCCTCGGCGGCGGAGAAGTCGCCGAGCAGCGAGACCAGTGCACCGGCCAGCCGGCCGGCGTGATCACGGACCACCCGGGTCAGCTCGGCCGCGGTCGGATCGTCGGCGACTGCTCCGACGGGCGGATCGTCGGTCATGACTCCAACGGGCGGATCTCGACGACCGGGCAGGCCGGCCAGTCCCGGACCATCCGCAGCGCCTCGTCGAGATCGGCGACCTCGATCAGCGTGAACCCGGAGATGATTTCCTTGCCTTCCATGTACGGACCGTCCGTCGTCACCGGCTCGGGCCCGTCCAGCCGCACCGTGGTCGCGGTCTCGGGATCCTGCAGTTTCGCCCCGCCGCGGATCTTGTCGGCATGGTCGGCGAACCACTGATGCACCCGCTGCAACGCCCGCTCCCGCTCGTCCCGGCCGAGCGCCTCGAAGTCCTTCGCGAACTGCTCGGTCTCCACGAACATCAACACGTACTTCACGCGCAACTCCTTCTCCGCCAGCGCCCGGACACTGCAGGGCGAGATTGGCACAGCCGGCGCCGCCATCGCCGGCGGGGTCAGCCGATCGTCTTCACCCGATAGACGATCGGCAGCGAGCCGGATCCGACAGCCAGCCGAGAAAATGACAGGATCGGTCCCGATGAACATCACTGCCGATCCGTGGCTGCACCCCGATCCGGACCACTCGCCGATCCGCCTGACCCGGCTGCCGGTCCCGCTCTTCGATGCCCTCGCCGCCGGTCTCGTCGAGCCGACGATCGAGCGGGCGGAACTGCTGACGCCCTATCTGCTCGGGCCGGAGAGCACCAGCCTGTGGACGATGCGGAGCACCCAGCTGGCCGCGCGGCCCGAGGACGCGGCCTGGGTGACGCGGCTGGTCCTGATCCCGGACAGCGCTCGGGCCGTCGGCCTGGCCGGATTCCACGGTGGACCCGACCACAACGGCATGGTCGAGCTGGGCTACCGGATCGATCCGTTGCACCGCCGGAAGGGCTATGCCCGGGCGGCGCTCGAAACCCTGATCGACGTGGCTCGCGCCCAACCTGAGGTCCGCGTCATCCGAGCCACGGTCGCCCCCGACAACCTCGCCTCGCGAGCGCTGATCGACGGCTACGGCTTCGCCGAGGTCGGCGAACAGTGGGACGACGAGGACGGTCTCGAGATCATCCTCGAACTGCCGGCCCGTCCCTAGTGCCCCGGCGTCAGGTCTCCTGCCGGCGCCGGTCGTACCCGGACTTCAGCAGGCTGACGATCGTGGTGACCAGCAGGGTGGCCAGGATGAAGCCGAGGGAGACGGCGATACCGATGTGGGGCAGATGGACGAAGCCGATGTCGTCGATGTGCGAGCCGTGCAGCGCCTCGATGATCAACTTGAGGCCGATGAAGCCGAGGATCACCGACAGGCCGACGTTGAGGTAGACGATCCGCTCCAGCAGGCCGCCGATCAGGAAGTACAGCTGCCGGAGCCCCATCAGGGCCAGCGCGTTGGCGGTGAAGATGATGTACGCGTCCTGGGTCAGGCCGAAGATCGCTGGAATGGAGTCCAGCGCGAAGATCACGTTGGCCATCCCGATTGCCGCGATCACGATCACCAGCGGGGTGAGTAGCACCCGGCCACGGACCCTGGTCACCAGCCGGCCGCCGTCGTACTCGGGGCTGAACGGCAGCACTCGCCGCAGCAGCCGCAGGATCACGTTCTCCTTGAAGTCCGATTTGTCGTTCTCGCCCTCGATGGCGAGCCGGATGGCGGTGTAGACCAGGAACGCGCCGAGGAGGTAGAACACCCAGCTGGCGGCCGCGATCGCGGCGGCACCGGCGACGATGAAGATCGCCCGCAGGATCAGCGAGACCACGATCCCGATGTAGAGCACCTTGTCCTGGGCCAGCGCGGGCACCGCGAACCGGGACATGATGATCACGAAGACGAACAGGTTGTCGATGCTCAGGCTGTATTCGGTGACGTAGCCGGCGACGAACTCCGACCCGGCCGAGCCGGGAGTGAACAGATACAGTCCGACCGCGAACAGGGCGGCCAGCCCGACGTAGAGGCACACCCAGAGGGTGGCGTCCTTGATCGAGACGGTGCGCTGTCGCCGGGCGATCACGATCAGATCGAGGGCGATGATGCCGAGCAGCACCAGGGCGGTGACGATCCAGACCAGCGGAGACACGGCTGAGATCATGCGGGGTCCTCCGGACATGGGCAGCAGCGGTCCGGAGGTCTCTTCCGTCCGGCCGGCCGGACCTGCAGCACCGGGTCGACCACTGGGTCTTCCGTGATGACGACGCTGCTGCTTTAGGGAGTACTCCCCTCCATAGCGTGGCTATCTTAACCTGCTACCTGCGCCGTCCGGAGCCGGCCGAGCCATTCCGTTGGACAGATCAGGCCGAGTCCTCAGAATTGGACATGCGTCATCGTGTACCAGGTCGGAGCACAGACCAAGAGGGCGACTGCTGCGAGCACCGCGACCGCGCTGATGACGCGTCGGTTGCTGATCGGCGCGGGGGCAATCGGCCTGGACGAGAATCGTCCGGCCGCGATCAAACCGGCGAACCCGGCCAGAACCAGATTGATCGGCACGAATGCGTACTCACCACGCAGGAGGTGAAAACCTGCCGCCAGGATCATGGTCAGCGCCAGGCCAACCGCAGCCAAGGGTGTCAGCTTCGGCTTGACTCTGGTCATCGCCGGCAGGATCAGGCCGACGCCGCCAAGCAGTTCCACGACGCCGATGAAGACGATCAAGGTCTGCGGCACCGCGGCGTACCAGGCCACGGCCTGGGGCGCTGCCGCATACAGCGCTGGGTCGGACAACAACACCTTGCCGAACCCGCTGCCGGCGAAGAAGGCGCCCAACGCGACCTGAAGGATCCAGAGCACGGGATTCAAGGCCCGATTCGATCCGCTCACATTCGCCTGATGCTGGAGGTCGTCAATCGAGCTCACGTGTGCGTTCATGGCTGATCTCCCATCGGTTCCGACGTTCAATGAACGCCGTTGTCCATGGCGCCGACGCTACGGGTGACAGGCTGACCAGCGC
The DNA here is from genome assembly GCA_963746025.1 of uncultured Actinomycetota bacterium. Taxonomy (GTDB): domain Bacteria; phylum Actinomycetota; class Actinomycetes; order Propionibacteriales; family Propionibacteriaceae; genus Microlunatus. The sequence goes on along the minus strand of CAVUZU010000001.1, from coordinate 119,626 downwards.
TTCTCGATTCCTGACCGGTTGAGCGAGCTAGGGCGAATGCTGTCCCAGTTGGTCGCGACGACGGATCAGGTACGCCGTCTCGGCCGTGTTGCCGGCCAGCTCGATGGCCCGGTCGTACGCGGCCCGAGACTCCTCGTTCCGACCCAGCCGGCGGAGCAGGTCGGCCCGGGTCACCTGGAAGGCGTGATAACCGGCCAGCTTGTCCTCGAGCCGGTCGACGGTCGCCAGAGCCACCTCCGGCCCGTCGAGTTCGGAGACCGCGACGGCTCGGTTGAGGGCGACGATCGGCGACGGTTCGAGGCGGTAGAGCTGGTCGTAGAGCGCGACGACCTGGGACCAGTCGGTGTCTCGGAGATCGCGGGCCGAGGTGTGCACGGCGTTGATCGCGGCGAGGACCTGATAGCGGCCCGGAGCCACCCCGGCGGCCAGCCGCTCGCGGACCAACCGATGACCTTCCGCGATCAGAGCGGCGTCCCAGCAGCCGCGGTCCTGGTCCTCGAGGGCGACCAGTTCGCCGTTCGCCGAGACCCGGGCGGCCCGGCGGGCCTCGATCATCAGCATCAGCGCCAGCAACCCCGCCACCTCACCGTCCTCGGGCAGCAGACCGCGGATCAGCCGGGTCAGCCGGATCGCCTCGGTGGTCAGGTCGGGGCGGACCGGATCGGTGTCGGCACCGGTCGCCAGATAGCCCTCGTTGAAGACCAGGAAGAGGACGGCGAGGACGCCCGAGACCCGGTCCGGGAGATCCGCCGCCGACGGCACCCGATAGGGGATCCGGGCCGCCTTGATCTTGGCCTTGGCCCGGGTGATCCGCTTGCCCATCGCGGCTTCCTGGGCCAGGTGGGCGCGGGCGATCTGCGGCACGGTCAGCCCGCCGACCAGCCGCAGCGTCAGCGCCACCCGGGTCTCCATCGCGAGCGCCGGATGGCAGCAGGTGAAGATCAACCGGAGCCGGTCGTCGTCGATGGCGCCGAGAGGCTCGGGCGGTTCGTCGTCGTACGCCATCTGAGCCTCCTTGTGCTTGTCGTCGCGTTTGTTCTCGCGCCGGATCCGGTCGATCGCCTTGCGGTTGGCGGTGGTGGTCAGCCAGGCGCCGGGGTTGGGCGGGACGCCGTCGGCCGGCCAGCGTTCGACCGCGGTCGCGAACGCCTCGGCCGCCGCCTCCTCGGCGATGTCGAGGTCGCCGAACCGCCTGGTCAACGCGGCCACCACCCGGGCCCACTCCTGCTGATGGGCCTGACTGATCGCCTCCCGGACGTCGCTCACTGGAACGGCCGCACCTCGATCTTCCGGTCGCAGACCTTCGACGCCTCGGTCGCGAGCTCGAGCGCCACCTCCAGATCGGGCGCCTCCCACACCCAGACGCCGGCGAGATACTCCTTCGTCTCCAGGAACGGCCCGTCGCTGAACACCGCCTGATCGCCCCGGTTGTCGATCACCGTGGCCGCGTCGGTGTCGGCGAGGCCGCCCGCGAACACCCAGTAGCCCTCGGCGATCAGTCGGTCGTTGAACACGCCGATGGCAGGCTGCCGGTCCGTGCTGCCCGGATTGCTCTTGTCGTCGATCACGGAAACCAGGAACTGCATCTCGACTCATCTCTCCTCTGCTACGAACGCCGTCGCCCGGATCGGACACCGGCTCCGGAATTCTTTCAAGGATTTCGAGATTTCTGCCGCGTCGTGTCCGATCCGGAGTGGACTCTTCGTGGAGAGGGCGAACAGTCACCGAGAAACGAGGAGAATCCCGCCATGACAGACCAGCCCACCGAACCCGCTGCGACGACGCCCCGCACCGCGGCCCGGCCCGCCGTTGCCGACCGGGCCACCTTCCAGGCCGAGTTGGACCGGCTGCTGATGCGCGAGAAGAAGCACACCCGGGAGGGCGATGCGATCGCCGCCGCTCGCCGTCGGCTGCCGATGGTCGAGGTCGATCCGCAGACCCCGCTCACCGGGTCGGCCGGAACCGTGCCGTTGATCGACATCTTCGACGGTCGGTCTCAGCTGATCGTCTACTACCACATGTGGCACCCCGGCCGGCCCGCCGCGGAGCAGTGCGAGGGCTGCACCTTCAACACCTCGCACGTCACCGAGTTGAACTACCTGCACTCGCGCGATGTCAGCTACGCGGTGCTCTGTGCGGGACCGTACGAGGAGGCCGCGCGGTATCGCGAGTTCATGGGCTATCCGGTGCCCTGGTATTCGGTGCCGCCGGAGTCCGTGGAGCGGCTGGTCCGGCACTTCGGCGTACTGGCCTGCTATCTCCGGGACGGTGATCAGGTGTACGAGACGTACTGGACCACCAGCCGGGGGGATGAGGTGGTCTCCACGTCGTACGGACTGCTGGATCGGACGGTCTACGGCCGGCAGGAGAGCTGGGAGGACTCGCCGGAAGGCTGGCCGCAGGGTTGGGGCAAGCTCGGTGGCCAGTTCCAGCTGGACGGCCGCCCGGCGGCCCAGTGGTCCCGGCTCCGGGCCGGCCGCGACGACGACCTCGGCCCGATGCCGGACGGCTGGACCCAGTGCTCCTGCGACCTGCACTCCTGAAGTGATCGGGTGATCATCACCGGCACCGGCTCCCTGAGTTGTTGATCAAGCACCCTGCTAGCTTCGATATTTCATGATCTTGGCCTCACTGCCGGTGTCCGTGACCATTCACGCTTCCAGGCACAGGTCGCGGCTCGCTGCCGGATCGCTGGTCTGCCGGACGAAAACGCATCGAGGGCGGAGGGTTTGGCCTGGGTGGGTGTTGCGGCCGGCTGTCGGTGCTGCGTCTCGTTGACTGCGGTTGATATCGCACCGACTGTGACGTTTCCCGTCTACGCAGCGCGCGTGTCGGGACGGGAAACGTCACACTCGACGACAGCGATCGGCGCAACCTTCGAAATCGTGCCGGTCAGCCCTGGGTGACGCAGCACCGGCAGCCGGAAACCCGGACCAAGAGAACAACCAACCTCATGATCATGAAGGACCGAGGCTAGCCGTAGGCTAGCCGACCGTTCGACTGCGGCGTTCGATCACGATGGTGTCGCGCCATTGGCCGGCCCAGGGTCCGTAGCTGATCTGGGCGATGCGTTCACGGCGACCGACGACCCGGAACCCGACGGCCTCGTGCAGGGCGAGGCTGGCGGTGTTCTCGGGGAAGATCGCCGACTGGATCGTCCAGCTGCCCGCGGCTTCGCAGGATTCGATCATGGCCAGCAGCAGGGCCCGGCCGATGCCGTGGCCCTGGGCGGCGGGGGCGACATAGACGGAGTGTTCGACGACGCCGCGGTAGGCGTGCCGGGTCGAGGTCGGCGCGACCGCGGTCCAGCCGACCACCTCGACGGGCCGGTCCGCCGAGGCATTGGCCACGGCGACCAGTCGGCCGTGGCTGAGTTTGCCGCTGTCGAATCGAGCCCAGTCGGGCGGTTCGGCTTCGAACGTGGCGTTTCCGGTGGCGATGCCGTCGGTGTAGATCCGCTGGACGGCGGGCCAGTCACCCGGCGCCATCGGGCGGATCGTGAGGTCGGTCGCTGGCACGGTTGCTGACGGTACGCCCTGCCGGGAGTCAGCGTCGCTCGGGCTGTGCTGTCGTACCGGCGGGCAGGCCGAGTTCTTCGAGCAGGGTGAGCACCCGCTGCTTGATCGCGTCACGGACCGCGCGGACCGCGGGAAGTTGCTGGCCGGCGGGATCGTCGAGGACCCATTCCTCGTAGCGTTTGCCGGGATAGAAGGGGCAGGTGTCGCCGCAGCCCATGGTGATCACGACGTCGGAGACCTGCACCGCCTCGTCGGTGAGGATCTTGGGCTGCTGGTCGGTGAGGTCGATGCCTTCCTCGGCCATGGCCTGGACGGCGATCGGATTGATCTTGTCGGCAGGTTCGGATCCGGCCGAGCGGACCTCCACTGCGTCGCCGCCGAGGTGGCTGAGATAGCCGGCGGCCATCTGGGACCGGCCGGCGTTGTGAACGCAGACGAACAGCACGGTCGGCTTGCCTGTGATCATCGGGATTCCTTGTCAGATGTCGAGTTCGCGGAGCAGTGTGGTGATCCGGTGGGTGAGGTCGTCGCGGATGTCGCGAACGGTTTCGACGGTTTGGCCGTCAGGATCGGCGACCTCCCAGTCGAGGTAGCGCTTGCCGGGATAGATCGGACAGGCGTCGCCGCAGCCCATCGTGATGATCACATCGGCGGCGCGGACGACCTGGTCGGTCAGGGGCTTGGGATAGGCCTCGGTGAGATGGATGCCGCGTTCCTCGAGCGCCTGAACGGCGAGCGGGTTGACTACGCCGGTGGGCTCGGAGCCCGCGGACCTGACGTGGACCCGGCCGTTGGACAGGTGGTCGGCGAGGGCGGCAGCGAGTTGGGATCGGCCGGCGTTGTGGACGCACACGAAGAGCAGTTCGGGGACCGTCTTTGGTTGGCTGCCGGCAGCCTGTGCGGCGGCGGTGAGTTGTTCCTTGGCGAAGCGGGCGGTGAGGATCGGCAGGTAGGTGCGGATCTTGGCATTGGGTTCCAGTGCGTGCCGGGCATCGGTGACGGCTTTGAGGATCGTTTCGGTGGCGAAGATGCCGTCGTAGTCGTAGCTGAGTTCGTCGACGATGCGGGCGTAGGCGGTGTGGTCGAGGTCGATCATGATTTCACCTCGGTTCGGGGCGTGGGGGAGTGCGGGAATCGGCGGCTGAGGGCGAGACTGACGTAGACCAGACCGACCAGGACGGGGACCTCGATCAGGGGTCCGACGACGCCGGCGAGGGCTTGGCCGGAGGTGGCGCCGAAGGTGGCGATCGCGACGGCGATGGCGAGTTCGAAGTTGTTACCGGCGGCGGTGAACGCGAGGGTGGTGGTGCGTTCGTACGTCATCCCGGAAAGTCGGCCGAGCAGGTAGCTGCCGCCCCACATCAGCGCGAAGTAGACCAGCAGCGGGATGGCGATCCGGGCGACGTCGAGCGGCCGGCTGGTGATCTGATCACCCTGCAGGGCGAACAAGATCACGATGGTGAACAGCAGTCCGTAGAGGGCCCAGGGTCCGATCTTGGGCAGGAATCGTTGCTCGTACCAGTCCCGGCCACGGGTGCGCTCGCCGAGCAGTCGGCTGAGGAACCCGGCGACCAGCGGCAGGCCGAGGAAGATCAGCACCGATCGGGCGATCTGCCAGGGACTGACGTCGAGTTGGGCCTGTGGCAGGCCGAGCCAGCCGGGCAGCACGTTGAGGTAGAACCAGCCCAGCCCGGCGAAGGCGATCACCTGGAACACCGAGTTGAGCGCGACCAGCACGGCGGCCGCCTCACGGTCACCGCAGGCGAGGTCGTTCCAGATGATCACCATGGCGATGCAACGGGCCAGACCGACGATGATCAACCCGGTCCGGTAGTCGGGCAGATCGGACAGGAAGGTCCAGGCCAGGACGAACATCAGGGCCGGCCCGATCAGCCAGTTCAGCACCAGCGAGGAGATCAGCAGCTTGCGATCACCGGTCACCACACCGATCCGGTCGTAGCGGACCTTCGCCAGCACCGGATACATCATCACCAGCAGACCGACCGCGATCGGCAGCGAGACGCCGTCGATCTCGACCGCGCTGAGCCAGCCGCCTAGACCGGGGACCAGCCGGCCGGCGAACAGCCCGATGATCATGGCGGCGACGATCCAAACGGGCAGCCAACGGTCCAGGGTGGACAGCCCGCGCAGCACCTGAGGTGATCGCGTCGCCGTGGACGTGTTCATCAGCAGGCCCGTCGTCGGTCGGCGTTGCCACGGGCCTGCGCGGCCAGGTCGGCGAGCCGGCCCGCCGCGGTGTCCAAGATGTCGGGGATCAGGCGGTAGTAGGTGAAACGGCCGTACGGTTCGGACTCGACCAGGCCGGCCTCGCGCAGCAGTTTCAGGTGGTGGGAGACGGTCGGTTGCTTGGCCCCGGTGTCCTCGACCAGGTGACAGGTGCAGGCCGGGCCGGCCGCCAGCAACTCGATGAGCTGCTGGCGCAACGGGTCGGCCAACAACCTGATCACATCAACCTCGTCTGATATCAACACAGCTTGATGAGACCTTGCCAATGGGTCCGTTGTCAAGCGGCCGGTGGATCAACGGGGGAGGGTCAACAACAGATGCTGAGGTATCGCTGGAGGTCGCCGAGTGCGGCCTGGGTGCCTTCTCGGTCGGCCCGATACAGCACGCCCTTGCCGTCGCGGCGGGAGGTGACGACGCGGCCGCGGCGCAGGATGGCGAGTTGGCTGGAGGCGTTGGACTGGCCGATGCCGGCACGCTCGGCGACTTCGTTGACCGACAGTTCGGCGCCGCGCGCGAACAGCAACATGATCTGCTGCCGGGTCGGGCTGGCCAGGGCGCGGAGGAAGTCGTGGGTCTCGGGCGAGAGTTCGCCGAGTTCGTCCAAGCTGGTCGGGATCGCGGCGGTCAGTCCCAGGTCGGTGGTCATCGATCCCTCCTCGATTCGTCGGCCAGTTCAGATTACCTCACAGCCTCATATTGACATATGTCGATCTTACGATATGTTCGGCACGTGGTGAATCGCAGAATCGTGATCGTGGGCGGCGGCCAGTCGGGTCTGGCCGCGGCTCGGGCGGCCAGGGATGCCGGCTGGGATCCAGTCGTACTGGAGGGTGGTGATCGGCCGGTGGGGTCGTGGCCGTCCTACTACGACAGCCTGACATTGTTCTCGCCGGCCGAGTACAGCGGCTTCCCGGGGTACGGGTTCCCGGGCCGGCCGGACCGGTATCCGGTGCGGGACGAGGTGGTCAGGTTCCTGGCCGGCTATGCCGAGTGGCTCGGCGTGCCGATCCACACCGCGACTCGGGTCGTCGATGTCGCCTCGGCCGGGTCTGGGTTCGCGGTGCACACCGCCGACGGCCGAGTCTTCGCCGGAGACGCGGTGGTCGCAGCGTCGGGTGCATTCGGTCACCCGGTTCGTCCGGCCGTCCCGGGACAGGGTGGGTTCGCGGGTGAGGTGTTGACGGTGGCCGAATACCGATCGGCGGAGCGATTCGCCGATCGCCGGGTGGTCGTCGTTGGCGCCGGCAACTCCGCGATCCAGGTCGGCTACGAGCTGGCCGCGGTCGCGGACGTGTCGCTGGCGGTCCGGGCCCCGGTGCAGTTCGTACCGCAGGTCCGGGGCGGTCGCGACCTGCATTTCTGGCTCCGGGCGTTGCGACTGGACCTGTTGCCGCCGGCGGTGCTGGCTCGGTTGTTCAAGGGAACACTGGTGTTCGACACCGGCAGCTATCAGGCCGCGCTCGACGAGGGTCGGCTCGATCAACGCCCGGTGTTCACGTCCTTCACCGAAGACGGGGTTCGCTGGTCCGACGGCGGGACGGAGGCGGTGGACGCGGTGATCTTCGCGACCGGTTATCAACCCTGGCTACCTTATTTGGCAGGGATCGGTGCCCTCGACCCAACCGGTCGGCCGCTGCATCGGCGCGGGTTGTCACTGACCCATCCGGGACTGGCCTATCTGGGACTGGAGTTCCAGCGGTCGTTCTCGTCCAACACTTTGCGCGGTGTCCATCGAGACGCCGGATTCGTCGTCAACGCGCTGGCCGGCCGGATCCGGGTCGCGGCACCACTCATCGATTCGAAGGGGAAATGATCATGAACAAGTCACAGTTGTCGCTGCCGGTGGTGGTGATCGGCGCCGGCCCGGTCGGGCTGGCCGCGGCCGCCCACCTGGTGCAGCAGGGGCTGGAGCCGATCGTGCTGGAACAGGGCGACCAGGTCGGTGCCGCGATCCTCGACTGGGGTCAGGTGCGGTTGTTCTCGCCGTGGCGCTACGACATCGATTCCGCCGCCCGCCGGCTCCTCGACCGCACCGGTTGGACCGAGCCGGACCTCGACCGACTGCCGACCGGCGCCGAGTTGGTCGAGGAGTATCTCGCCCCGTTGGCTGCGACCCCCGAGCTCGCCTCGCGGATCTCCACCGCGACGCGGGTGATCGGAGTGTCTCGCCGTGGGATCGACAAGACCCGCACCATCGACCGGGACGAGCACCCGTTGCTGGTCCGGACCGTCCGCGCCGGTCAGGTCCGCGACATCGAAGCGCAGGCCGTGATCGATGCCTCCGGCACCTGGGGACACCCGAATCCGTTGGGCAGTTCCGGCCTTCCCGCACCCGGCGAGGCCGAGGTCGCGGCCGCCGGCCGGCTGGCCGGTCCGCTGCCGGACGTCCTCGGCGCCGACCGGGCCCGCTTCGCCGGCCGGCACACGCTGGTCGCCGGGATGGGTCATTCCGCCGCGAACACTCTGCTCGCGCTCGCCGAACTCGCCGAAACCGAACCCGGCACCACGATCACCTGGCTGATCCGCCGGGGGACCCCGGCCCGGCTCTACGGCGGCGGCGACGCCGACGGACTTCCGGCCCGCGGCCGCCTCGGCAGCAGCCTCAAGGCTGCGGTCGAGTCCGGCAAGATCACCCTGGTCCGCAATGCCACCATCACCCGCCTCACCTCCAGCGGCGCGGCCGGTCGAGGGACCGTCGAGGCCGACACTCGCGACGGTGTCCGGTCCTGGCCGGTCGACGCGATCGTGAACGCCACCGGCTTCCGGCCCGACCTCGATCTGGTACGAGAGCTGCGGCTCGACCTCGACCCGGGCACCGAGGCCCCGACCCGGCTCGCCCCGCTGATCGATCCGAACTTCCACAGCTGTGGCAGCGTGCCACCGCACGGCGAATCGGTCCTGTCCCACCCCGAGTCCGGGTTCTATCTGGCCGGGGCCAAGAGCTACGGCCGGGCCCCGACCTTCCTTCTCGCCACCGGCTACGAGCAGGTCCGCTCCATCGCCGCGGCCTTGGCGGGAGACCTCGACGCCGCCAACCAGGTCCGGCTCGAGCTCCCGGAAACCGGGGTCTGCAGCTCCAACCCGCCCACCGAGGAAGACCTCGGCGGTGCCGGCGCTGCCGCCTGCTGCGGCAGTCCAGAGCCTGAGTCGCAGTTGATCACTCTCGGATTCCGTACCGGACAAGAACACGGCCTTGCCGGGGAACTGGATCGTGCCGGCCGCTGAACCGAGCGAGCTCATCGATCACGCCGGGCTCGATCATGATCGGCCCCGGCTGCGCACCGTCCTGACCGGACTCTGTGTCACCGAGATCATCAGCTGGGGCGTGCTCTACTACGCCTTCCCGGTGCTGGCCCCCACCATCACCGCCGACACCGGCTGGCCCACGACCTGGACCACGGCCGCGTTCTCCGCCGCGCTGGTCGTCGCCGCGCTGGTCGGCATCCCCGTCGGCCGCATCCTCGACCGCCGCGGACCCCGGATGATCATGACCGCCGGCTCCGTCCTCGCCGTCGCCGCGGTGCTGCTGATCGCCTGGTCACCCCACATCCTTGTCTTCGCCGCCGGCTGGCTGCTCGCCGGCACGGCGATGGCCGGCGTCCTCTACCAACCCGCCTTCGCGGCCCTGACCCGCTGGTACGGACCGCGGCGGCTGCAGGCCGTCACCGTCGTCACCCTGGTCGCCGGCCTCGCCAGCACTGTGTTCGCCCCGCTCACCGATGCCCTCAACGCCCAGCTGCACTGGCGCGGCGTCTACCTGGTCCTGGCTCTGCTCCTCGCCGGCGTCACGATCCCGGTCCAGCTGCTGACGCTCCGCCGCGCCTGGCCGGCCGAGCAGCACGGCGGGCCGAGCCGTTCGGCCGGGACCGATCGCAGCTACGCCACCATGATCATCCGCAGTCGGACCTTCGTCCTGCTCGCCATCGGACTCACGGCGGCATCGCTGGCCATGTACGCGGTCGTGATCAACCTCGTACCGCTGCTCATCGAACGAGGGCTCAGTCCCACGACGGCGGCGTGGGCGCTGGGCCTCGGCGGTGTCGGGCAGGTCGCCGGCCGACTCCTGTACGCGCTCCTGGTGACCCGTCTCGGCCTCCGCTCCCGGACCATGATCATCTTCGGCATCGGTGCCCTGACCACCGCGGCGTTCGCGGTCGTCCCCGGACCCGTCGGGTTGTTGATCACCATCGCGATCGCGGCCGGCTTCGCCCGCGGTATCGCCACTCTGCTCCAGGCGACCGCCGTTCCGGACCGCTGGGGCCCCCGCAGCTACGGTCGAATCTCGGGCATCCTCGCCGCACCGGTCACCTTGATCAGCGCGGTCGCCCCCTGGGTCGGTGCCGGAATCGCCGCCATCGCGGGCTACCGGACGATGTTCAGCTGTCTGGCCGCCCTGGCGACGGTCGCGACTGCCGTGATTGCTGTCAGCACTCCGTCATCGCGGCGACGGCGGTCAGCCGGCCGGTCGGGCACCTGACGAGCCGATCGCCCGCCACCGGCCGTGCCCCGACATCGACCCGGCCGAGTTGGCCGAGGTGCGCCGCCGGATGTTCGCCGAGCCGCCGGAGAAGCGGAACGAGGCCGTCGTCTCGCTCGGGGCCGGGCTGGCCGCCCGGTCGATGATGCCGGGGCTGCTCGGCGCGCTCGACGAGTGGCGGCCGGACGCGATCCTGCGCGAGGTCGGCGAGCTGGGCTCGGCGATCGCCGGTGAGCTGCGCGGGGTGTCGATGACCCAGCTGCTGATCGGGCTGGACAAGTTCGTCGGCTTCACCCTGCCGCTGGCCGCGCGGGCGCTGGCCGGCTACCGCGAGTCGCTCGGTCTGCCGCCGGACCCGGAGGGCTCGTACCTGGATCGCCAGCCGTCGTTGTCGTTGCTGCCGCAATCGTTCGAGGAGCCCGGTGGTCCGGCCGTGCACCGCTTCCGGACCCCGGCCGAGGCACCGGCGGCGCTGGGGTGGGGCGGGGACGAGCCCCTGGTCTATGCCACGTTCGGGACGGTCGCGAACGGCGTGCCGTTCGCCGACGGCGACGTTCCGCACGGTCGTCGAGGCGGTGGCCGAACTGCCGGTGCGACTGCTGGTGACGGTCGGGGACGGTGGCGAGCCGGGGAGTGGACGGGGCCGGCCAACGTCCGGGTGACGAAATGGGTGCCGCAGCAGGACGTGCTGGCCGTCGCGGCGGCGATGGTCTGTCACGGCGGCACCGGGACGGTGCTGGGCGGCCGGGGTGCCGATGGTGGTGGTGCCGCAGTTCGCCGACCAACCCGACGACGCCGCCCGGATCGCTCGCGGCCGAGATCGCGGCGCTGCCGGACGTTGCCGAGGCCGTCGGGCTGATCACCGGGTCGTCCGGAACCGGTGCTTCCTGAACGCCTGCCGATCGTGACCCGCTGAGCCGACGAAGCTCAGGACGCGGGCCGGTCCGGACGGGTGTAGGTCAGCGCGAGGTTGCCTCGCGGGAACGACTTCACGTCGACCAGCTTCAGCCTCGTGGACTTGGTGAACAGCGGCCGGCCGCCGGCGTGGGCGATGGGGTTGATCAACAGGTGGTATTCGTCGACCAGGTCGGCCTGCACCAGGGCCTGCGCGAACCGTACGCCGCCGTGCGCGAGGATCGGGTCGCCGTCCTGCTCCTTCAGGGCCGCGACCTCGGTGGCGAGGTCGCCGGAGCAGACCGTCGTTGTCTCCCACGGGGTGTCGATCGGACTCCGGGAGAAGACGACTTTCGGGATCCGGTTCATCGCCTCGGCCTCGGGGCCGTCCTGGAAGGGCCAGTGCCCCGCCATCTCCCGGTACGCCACGGACCCCATCGCGTGCACGCCCGCACTGCCGAGCACCCCGGCCATGTGCTCGACGAACTCCTCGTCCTCGTCGTAGGCCAGGAAGAAGTCCTCGGGTACGTCCGTCGGCGGCGCACTGTAGCCGTCGACGGAAAGGCCGTGCCGGAGAATGAGTGGGCGCACGTGGACTCCTCAGGAAGTAGATCGGATACCGGTTCGATCAAGCTGCTGCACGGGTCAGTCTGCCGGACCGGCGCCGGGGATGCTGACACTCCAGCGAACACCGAACCGATCACGGCACTCGCCGTACTCGTCGCCCCACATCTGTTGCTCCAGGACGATGTCCACCGTGCCGCCGTCGATCAGCCGCTGCCACTGGTCCCGGAGGATCTGATCATCGGAGCTCCCGGTCAAGCTCAGGATGAACTGGTTCTTGGCCGGGTCGACGGTCTCGCCGGGCCGGTTGTCGGCGGCGCTGACGCTGAAGCCGGCCGCGCGACGGTGAGGATGCCCTGGAGCAGATGCTCGCGGAACGGCCGATAGGACCCATCCGGGCCGCGAACTCGGCGCCGTAGGTGTTCACCTCCAGCTCGCCGCCGCGGATGAACCGCTCGAACGCCGCCTCCTGGTTGGTGTCGAGCACGTCGGCCGTCGTCAGCACGACTTCGTCGTGGGCGAGGTTTTCGTCGCTGAACCGGGTGGGGTCCTCGGTGACCGTGACCTCGAAGCCTCCCGCGTCCGCCAGTTGCCGGACCGCGGCGCGTCCAGCGGGAATCAACAGGTGGCGGAAGCCGGCGGTGCCGGTGAACACGAGCATCCGGAATGGCTCGATCTGCACGTTGCCCGGCCCGGGTCTGGCCCCGCCGCAACCAGCGAGGTTGCCCTGCTTCGCGCATGCGACGCGGGTCACCCCGCGATCCTCGGACGCGGCGACGTCGGCCGCGCGATCGTCGCCGCTGTTGCCGGCACCGTGCAGGCCAGGAGAGCCAGTGCCGCAATCGCCGTTGCCAGACCAACCCTCATGGCAGATTGTCCTATGCGCCGTCGCTGCCGATCGCACGCGCGATGCGCAGCGAATTCGCCAGGATCGTCAGGGTCGGGTTGAAGCCGGGGAAGGTCGGGAACGTCGACCCGTCGACGACATGCACGTTCGCACACTCGTGCAGCCGGCCGTACGGGTCGCAGACACTGGTCGCCGGATCGTTGCCCATCCGTGCCGTGCCGGCGTGATGCGCGGTGTTCGACGGGTTCTGCGACAGGATCGGATCGGGCAGCACGGCGGCGGCGATCGCGCCGGGTGCGGCCAACAGGAAGGTTTCGAGCAGGGCTGAGAAGTAGGTGGCGCCCGCGACCTCGTGCGCATGCGGCGACCAGGTCACCCGCGGCGCCGGCAGCCCGCGCCAATCCCGGACCTGCGGATCGAGGTCGATGCGGTTGTCGGCCTGGGGCAGATCCTGGCCGATGAACTGGATCCCGGCGAGCTTGCGCCGGACCAGGCCGGCGCGCATCAGAGTCTTGTGGGCCAGGCCCGGAGGGGCGCCGAGCCCGGCGTACTGGTAAGCCTCCTGCACCAGCGGCATGCTGCTGCCGAGCTGGATCAGCCCACCCTTGAGGTACGGCACACCGAGCGCTCGGATGACGGGCCCGGTGAACGGACCGGCCAGGTCGTCGATCTGGCCGGTGGTGCTCTGCGCCCGCAGCGGCTGGACGTCGCGCGCGAACTCGGCGCCGCCGCGGATCAGGTAGTGGAACATCAGGTTGCGGCCGACCTGGTCGGAGCCGTTGCCCAGGCCGTTCGGGTGCGCGCTGTTGGCCGACAGCAGCAGCAACCGGGCGGTCTGCACCGGGCTCGCGGCGATCAGGATCCGATCGGCACTGATCGAGCGCTCGTTCCCGTCGCGGTCGTAGTAGCGCACTTCGGTGGCCCGCCGACCGTCGGCGGTGGTGTCGATGCGATAGACCAGCGCGCGTTCGATGACGCGGACCCGGCCGGTCAGCACCGCCGGATTCAGGTACGTCACCATCGCGTCACCGCGGGCGTTGATCGGGCAGCCGAAGCCCGAGCAGAGCCCACACGACACGCACGCCGGCCGGCCGTCGAATTCGCGCGAGTTCACCGCGGCCGGATACGGATATGCCTTCCAGCCGACGGTCCGCGCGGCGGCGGCGAGCAGCCGCGCCGCGTAGCCGGTCGGGTTCGGCGGCATCGGATAGTTGCGCTGCCGCGGCGATTGCTCGAGCGTGCGCGCCGGCATCTGCTCGATGTCGCCCTGGACGCCGATGGTGTGCTCGACCTCGTCGTAGAACGGGGCGAGATCGTCATAGCTGATCGGCCAGTCGGCGACCTGCGCACCGGGCACCCGGCCGAGGTCGGAGAGCTGTGCGAAGTCCTGCTTCCAGAACCGAGGAAACTTGGCGTTGTAGTGCAGCGAGGTGCCGCCGACCGCCGCGCCGAGCGAGACGTGGGCGCCCTGCGTCGAGCGCTCCACACCCTGCCCCGCCTCGGTCTGGGTCCGACCGGTCAGCGGCTCCAGCAGGGGATGCGGGAAGCCCTGATACCGCATGCTCTTGAGCTCGTCGCTGGAATACAGGGTGCGCAACTCCGCGCTGGGCACCTCGCCGAAGCCGGGCCGGAGGTTGCGGCCGCGTTCCAGCACCGTCACCGACCAGCCGTGTTTGGCGAGTTCGTGGGCCGCGATGCTGCCGGCAGGCCCGGATCCGATGACGATCGCCTCACTCATTTGGTGTACCCCCCGGTTCGCTTCACGATCGGCCGCATCCGCGCCCGCAGCCTGCGCAGCGAACCCTGCGCGTCGTGCGCCAGCGCGAGCATTCCGTCGCCGAGCAGGGCGGGTGCGGTCCCGCGGGCGGACTTCGCTTCGCGCGGCGGCTTGTCCTTGGCCGACGTGTCGTCCTCGTCGTACGACGGCGGCAGGAACGGGTCGAACAGGCCCGGCTCGTCTGCGTTGATGATCTGGTCGCGGGTGTAGCCGCGCGGCTGAACGTCGCCGTCGAACACCGTGAACGACCAGCCGACGAGATTGCGATTGCCGCCGTATTCCGGAGCGCCGTACATCCCGTCGAGCGTGTCGAGGTAGCCGATGTCGACGAGTTCGGTGACCGCGTCGTCCGGCGGAGTGAGGATGAGCAGATCGCGGACCAGCACCGGTGCCGCGGCGAAACTCGCGAAACCGCGCGACTCCGCGGCGGCGTCGAGCGCGGCGAGGCCTTCGACATAGATCTGCTGCATGCCCTTGACCGGACCGTTGAACTCCCGCTCGGCCAGACCCTGCGATCCCTCGATCGCGATCCGCCAGGCGAACGCTTCGTACTCGTCCAAGGCGATGAACGTCTCGAACTCGTTCACCGGGTGCCCGGCGCGATCCGAGAACGGCGCGCCCGCCCAGATGAACGGCGGATCGGTCAGGAAGGCGCCGAGCAGGTAGTCGATCGCGTCGGCGGCCCCGGCGGCGAGCGCACCCGGATGGGCATCGGCCGGGATGATGCGATCGACGAAGGCCTGGAGCGTCTTGAGCTGATCGCCGCTCAGGAACCGCGCCGGCGGCGTGGGCGTGCCCGCGCCGGGGTCGGCCGAGGCGGGGTCCAGCGGCACCGCCGCGGTGAGTCCGAGGGCACCACCGGCGATGAGCACTGATCGACGGGTTGGGTTCACGGAGCAGAGCCTAGGGACGCTCACTGACGCGCCACTGACGCGGTGGCGAAGTCTCGCGGTCCGGCACGGTCCGGCGTCGCGGACTGCTGTTCCGGGTCAGCCCAGGGATCCTTCGACCACGCCGCCGAGAATCTTCTTGTCCCACGGGTCGACGTACGTGCGCTGCGCCCACTGTCGATACTGCCGGGCCAGTTCGGCGGTCCGGTCCGGGTGATCATCGGCGACGTTGTGGGTCTCGGTCCGGTCCGTGCTCAGGTCGTAGAGCTCCCGGCGTTCCTGGAAGCGCGCAACGAACTTCCAGTTGCCATTGCGCACCGCGCGGTTGCCTTCGTGCTCCCAGTACAGGGATCCCTGCCGCTCCAGCGGCTGCCCTTGGAACGCCGGGGCGAACGACCGGCCCTCGGCCGGCAGGATGGCGTGTCCGTTGAATTCGGCGGGATAGCCGGCGCCGCCGACTTCGGCCAGCGTCGGCATGATGTCGATCAAGTGGCCGGGCTCGTGCCGGATCGTTCCGTGCACAGCGGGATCGATACCGCGCGGCCAGTGCGCGATCAGCGGTGTGGCGATCCCGCCTTCGGACGTGTAGTGCTTGAAATAGGAGAACGGCGTGTTCTGCAGGATGGCCCAGTTGAGGCCGACCCAGATGTCCGATTGCGCGCTGCCCGGGGTGCCCGTTCCGGTCCTGCCGTCGGGACCGGCTTCGGCGTTGCCGCCGTTGTCGGAGACGAAGATGATCAGCGTGTTCTCGTACGTCCCGGTGTTCTTGAGATGCTGGACGAGGTCACCGATCGCCCGGTCGAGGCGGAAGACCGCCGCGGCGTAGACCGCCATCATGATGTCGAAGCGTTCCCGGTGGTCGGCGTTCAGCTTGGACCAGTCGTAGGCGAACCGCAGCGCCGGTGACAGCGGCATCGACGGGTCGATGATGCCGAGCTCCCGCTGCCGCTCGAAGCGGGCGGCGCGTAACGGCTCCCACCCGTCGAGGTAGCGGCCCTTGAACCGCGCGATGTCCTCCGGCGGTGCCATCAGCGGGAAATGCGGCGCGCAGAACGGCAGGTAGTGGAAGAAGGGCTGCTGCTGTCGGCGCGCATCGTCGATGAATGTCGTGGCCCAGTCGACCTGCAGGTCGGAGCCGTACCAGTAGCCCTGGCCCACCTCGTCGGAGTCCAGCGGCACCGGCCGGCCGTCGATGTGGGCCTTTCCCTGCTTCTGATCTCGGAAGTAGGTGCCGCCGCCGGACACGAAGGAACGCTGGAACCCACGCGCCCACGGCGGAGTGCCGTGATTGAGCCCGACGTGCCATTTGCCGGCCACGGACGTGTGGTAGCCGGCCGAGCCGAGCACCTCGGCCAGCGTCACCGACCGGTCCAGCAATCGACCGAAGGTGCCGCGAGACTCCGGTTTGACGATGTTGTCCAGGGCGCCCATGCCGGCCTGATGCGGATACAGACCGGTGAGCAGGGAGGCCCGCGACGGGCTGCACCGGGCGCAGTTGTAGAACTGGCTGAACCGCAGGCCGCCCCCGGCGAGCGCGTCCAGGTTTGGCGTGGGCACCTCGCTGCCGAAACAGCCGACGTCGGAGAACCCCAGGTCGTCGGCCAAGATCATGACGATGTTCGGTCGGGCCGGTGCCGCTTCCTCGGCGCCGGCACGGCGCGACTCGGCCACCGAGATGCCGGTGGCTCCGGTGGCGATCGCCAGCCCTCCACCCACCAGGGTTCGCCGGCTGATGGCCGGAGTGCTTGGCTCATTCAGGTCGCTGGTCATCGGCATTCTCCTCACGTCATCGTCAGTAGCCGCACGCCGCAACGATCGTGGGCCAAGGTGGTGACCACGGCACTCAACCCGGTCGACGGACGCGTCTCTGACAGGAGATTAGGTCACCCAACCGATCACGTGAACCCTTTGCAGACAACGTTTTGCATCGTGGCAAATCGAGCCTAGGTCCAATCGCAGACCGGTCTGCCTGAGCTCCAATGACAGATTCCGATCGGGTCGTACTGACCCGCCTTGAGGTGGCTGCGGCCGGCGCCGCCACCGACGATGCCGAGCACGGCGGGTGCGGCTGCGATTTCCATCGTCACGTACCTGCGTTGATGATGATGATCTTGTGTCATCTGACTTCCTTTCCGTGGACGTACACGGTGTACCGGAAGTCGAACGTCCGCAATCGCCAGTACGTTGCCGGCATGTCCGAGTTCATGATCAAGGCGCTCACGCCGGAGACGTTCGGCGACTTCGCCGCTCTCGTCGAGCGGAACGGGGGCATGTTCGCCGGCTGCTGGTGCACCAAGGTCCATCCCGACTGCGCGGAGAAGGTCGAGGGCTACCCGCATGACACCGGCGGGGTCCGGAAGAAGAACTCGTCGTTCCTCTACAACGGCACCCGCACGATGTATGAGCGCGAGGGCTTCAGCTACGACCGGCCCAAGGGCCTGGGCACCTGCGTGATGGTCCGCGAGGTGGCCCCGAGCACGCGTAGCTGAACCCGAGCAGGTGGGGCAGTGCCGTCAGTCTCGCCAGTTCCGCCGTACGTCGGACGCGGCCTGCTCACCGTAGGCCCGACCGATCCGGGCGGCGAACTTCTCCCGTTCCAGTGCGTACTCCTGCGGGCCGATGGTCTCCAAGACCAACGCGGCCGTGCCGCAGCCAATCTGCGCAGCCCGCTCCAGGGTGAACCCCTGATGCAGACCCCACAGGAACCCGGCCCGGAACGCGTCGCCGCCGCCGGTCGGATCGGCCACGTGCTCGACCGGGACGGCGGCCACGGTCATCGTCGGTTCGGTTGTCGACTCGATCGTTACGCCGTCGGCGCCTTGGGTGATCACCCAGCGGTCCACCTTGCCCAGGATCTCAGGCTTCGACCACCCGGTCTTCTGCATCAGGAGCTCAGCCTCGTACTGATTGGTGAAGAGGTACGCGGCGCCCGCTACCAGCTTGCGGATCCCGTTGCCCTCCATCAACGCCAGTTGCTGGGACACGTCGGCTGCGAACGGATACCCGTTCGCCCGGCACTCGTCGGTGTGAGCGAGCATCGCGGCCGGGTCGTTCGGTGCGATCACCACGAGATCGAGCGGGCCCACCCGATCCGCGATCGGCGCCAGCTCGATTCGGGCCGCCTCCATCATCGCGCCGGCGTAGAACGTCGCGATCTGGTTTTGTGCCTGGTCCGTCGTGCAGACGAACCGCGCGGTGTGGTGGGTGCTCGAAACGTAGACCGATTTGGTGTCGACCCCGTGCTGCTCCAGCCAGGGCCGGTAGTCGGAGTCGAAGTCGGCACCGACGGCACCGACCAAGATCGGTGTCATTCCCAGCCGGCCGAGGGTGAAGCTGATGTTCGCCGCGACCCCGCCGCGATGGATGTCGAGCTGGTCGGCGAGAAAAGACAACGAGACCGTCTCCAACTTGCCATCGACGAGACTGTCGGTGAATCGGCCGGGAAACTGCATCAGATGGTCTGTCGCGATCGACCCGGTGACGGCGATCTGCATGGCGTTTGGGCCCCCTGTTTAGTTCGGGTACAGGAATCTCTGATGTCGTGCGCCTCGATGAAGATACCGCAGGTGCCACCAGGAGGAACCTGACCACGACGGCGACCCGCTACTGCGCCGGCACCTCCGCTCGGTCGTCGCGCAGGAGAAGACAGGCGGCTGGCGGATTTCGAAGCCGAAAGGTCGGGCCACAGATCGACGCCAGCAGTCGCCGCCGCGATCGCGGTTCGCGGAGCGGTCTCGGTAGGCGAAGGGAAGACGCTGGCGGTCACAGGTCTGCCAGCAACCGGGCCCCAGAAACTGTCGCGCCCGTTCCGTGGTCCGACGTTATGGTCGGAGGATGTCGGAGCGCGAACTCAGGGCACCATCCGGCGTGGATCGCAGTCAGCACCTCGCCGCACTGCACAGTGCCTGGGCGACACCGCTGGACGTTGTGGCGGCTGTGGTCGGCGAGGTGGCGAAGGCGCCGGTCGTGGACTGCCGCCGCATCGTCGACGGCGAGGTGAACGAGGTCTACGACGTCACTGTGGAACAGGGCCCGTCCTTGATCGTGCGCATCTCGCATAACGGATCCAAGGATCACGACCGGGAGGCGTGGGTCCTCGGGGAGTGCGCGGCGCGGGGCGTTCGGGCGCCTCGGGTTCACGCTCTTCGTCGCGTCGAGGTCGGCAGCGAGCTCCGGTCCGTCATGGTGATGGAGAAGCTGCCGGGTGAGCGACTCGCCGACCTCGATCTCGACGACGTCGACGTTCGCCGCGTGCTGGAAGAGGTTGGAGCATGGCTGAAGCAGTTCCATGCCATCCCGGTGCGAGGCCGTGGGAACCTCGACGGCTCCGGCGTCGGCAAGTTCGAGACGCTGGACGAGTGGCTGGCCCATGTGGCCAAGGAGGCGAACGCGTTCGAGGAAGCCGGCCGCTCCGTCGGATTCGAGTCGGCGACGATCCGAGGATGGCTCCGGGAGATCGTCGACTCGGTCCGGGCAGCCCCGCCTCGGATGACGATGAGCCACAACGATCTGTTGGCCGTTCACGTCCTGGTGCACGACGGGAGGCTGTCGGGGATCATCGACTTCGGTGTGGTCGCAGCCGAACCCGCGGCGAACGACTTCGCCTTGTGGGACTTCCGAGAAGGGAGGCGCTTCCCGGTCGAGTGGATCCAGGCCGGCTACGGCGACCCCTCCTTGTTCGAACCCCCGAACGACCGCACCTACCGTGCGCTCTGGCTCCTGCACGGGCTCTGGTATTTGCGCCACTACTACGTGACGGGTTTTCCTCCCGGCGTCGAAGCCGGCCGGGACCGACTGCTGCGCGGACCAGAGCGGTAGCCCGGCTACTCGATGGCGCGCACGTCGCGGCCGATCGATTCGATGCGGAGACCTCGAAGTCCGGGCGTCGGCTGGATCCGACCATGGACCTGCAGGACACGTTCCATGTCGACAGCGGGGATTGCCTTTGCATGACTGTCGAGTCTCTCAGCCGTAGCGAGCACGTCGTGGATGAGGTGGGCAACTCCCTCGTCGGGGTCGCTATAGCGGGTCTGCCAGCCGCGCACCGGGCGACCCTGCAGCGTGGTCCGCAGCATGCTGGCCAGTCGGCCGAGTTCGCTGCCCAGCTTGTGAGCGAAGAGGTTCGGCCCAAGGCCGTCCACCAGGGCGCCGCCGTGTGCTCGGTAGGAGTCAAGGATTCTGCGGGCATAGCGGGTGTTGTGACGGCCGAAGGTGGCGGCCGCAAATCCTGCTTCGAGACTGGCACTGTCAGCTCCGATGACTTCCCAATCGATCACGACTGGACCCGTTCGTGTGAGCAGGACATTGAAGGGCACCAGATCGCGGTGCGTGATGACGTGATCGCCCACGTCCGCGTACGCCGCGCGAAGTCGTGCGGTCATCGCGAGAAAGTCATTGAGGTGGTCCGCGAGCGCGGTGGACCATGGCCGTTGTTGCGCTGTCGCTTGAGCCGCCCAGCCGTGCCATCGCTCGGCGGGGTGGAGGTAGTAGGGCGGTTCGAGGTCGCCGGAGTGGACTTGGAGGCTGTGCAGCGTCGCGAGAGTCCAGCCCAGCCAATCCGCGAGATCGTCATCGTCGGAGACCTTGCGATGTTCTACCCACTCGGTCACCCGGTAGGCACCTCGGCCGCCCACTCGGCCTGTCCATCCGAAGGCACTGTGAACGGGTGGCACGGTTCGCGGAGTTCGAATCCCGGCGGCCGAGGCTCGCTGCTCGACCACCATACGATCATCGAGTTGATGTGCCCAGCTTGGATCGACGTCAGGCCAGAGTTCCTTGATCAGAAACGAGCCCTGATTTGTAGCCAGCCGCCACGTTGGCGAGACGGTGTGTTGGACCGGTATTAGGGGTCCCGTTGGGTTCCCAAGATCGAAGTCCTCAGCGACCTGTCCAGGCGCAACCACGTTGGATTCCACTCCCTAGGTGCGGCAGGCGGCAGAGCCTCCGCGACGGGCGATCTGCTACACAATCTGCTACACCACACCGAAAAAGGCCCCTCAGGCATTCACCTGAAGGGCCTTTCAGTCGTAGCGGGGGCAGGATTTGAACCTGCGGCCTCTGGGTTATGAGCCCAGCGAGCTACCGAGCTGCTCCACCCCGCGTCGCCTGATGAACTCTAGTTCACCCTCCGGCGGAGCACAAATCGGCCCCGGACACCCTCAGTCCATGTCCGGAACCCGGTTCCTCGCCTCGACGTAGTCGAGGCCGGTCAGCTCCAGCAGGTCGGTGATGATCGACCGGAGCTGGGCCAAGATCACGACGGCGGACATGGTGTCGGCGAGGCGCAGCCGGGAGCTGGCCCGGCCCAGTTCGATCAGCCGGTCGCGGGCGGCGACGGGCAGCTTCCGGTTGTACAGCTCGCCGGCCATGAACCGGACCGTGTCGGCCAGCTCTTCCATCAGGCTCAGGTACGCCAGCGGCACGGTCTCCTCCCGCCACAGCGCGATGGTGCAGCGCCGGGCCAGCACCCGGAGGTTCCGGCTGGCGTGATCGAGCGGCAGCTGCAGGTCGGCGTAGGCCTGGACGGCGGGCAGGTTGCGGCGGCGGAAGGGGGAGTGCCGGACCACGCCGAGGCCCTCCTTGCTCGCCTCGCTCAGGTCCTCCAGCGCCGCCTCGCCGGCGCGGGCCTGGGCCAGCACCGCATCACCGGCATCGGCGTCCCCGGTCCGCAGGGCCTGTCCCGCGGCGTCCAGCGTCGCCGCCAGTTCCTGCAGGATCGCGGCCGCGACCAGCCGCGGCTTCCGCAGCGGTGCGCTGGGCGCGATGGTCGCGACGACGAGGGCGATCGCGCAACCGGTCACCGCGTCCAGCCAGCGGTTCACGCCCTGTCCGGGCATCGGGGTCAGGGTGATCACGATGATCGCCTGCACGCCGGCCTGGATGATCATCAACTGGCCGGCGCCGAGCAGGGTGGCGAGGGACATCGCGATCGCGCAGACCAGCATGATCTGGATCGGGCCGGTGCCGAAGATGATCACCAGCAGATCGCCGACCAGCACCCCGACGGCAACGCCGATGGCGACCTCGATGCCACGCCGCAGCCGTTGCCCGAAAGTGAATCCGAGGGTGATGATCGCGGCCACCGGAGCGAAGAACGGCATCGGGTGCTGCCACCCGACCTGGGCCAGCAGCCAGGCCAGCCCGGCGGTCACCGCGCACTGGATGATCATGAAGATCCGGCCGCGCCAGCGATCCAGCCGACGTTCGGCCGACTCCCGGCCGCGGCGCAGCGTCCGCTCGGAGACGTCGAACGCGCGCAGACTCAGCTGACGGATCAGCGGCATCGCCGGACTTCCGTCGGCGGCGGCCGGGCGTCGATGCTCCATCGACCCATCATGGCGCCAGCCACCCCGGATCGGCGGCCGACGACGCGTCCACAGGGCGGAAAGGGGGGAGGGGGCTTTGCGCTCCAGGGTGGGGGAGGCAGACTTGGGCCTCGTGACTTCACCGATCCGCGTCACCGTATGGGGCGAAAACTTTCACGAGAACAGCGACCGGGACCGTGCCGGGATGGCCGAGCGCTATCCCGACGGCATGCACGGCGCCATCGCGGCCGGCCTGACCGAGCTGCTCGGCGACCAGGTCCAGGTCCGCACCGCGACTCTCGACCAGCCTGAGCACGGCCTGACCGACGAGGTGCTGGACAACACCGACGTCCTCACCTGGTGGGGCCACGCCGCGCACGGCCAGGTCGACGACAAGATCGTCGACAAGGTCTACCAGCGGGTGCTGGGCGGGATGGGGCTGCTCGCGCTGCACTCGGCGCACTTCTCCAAGATCTTCATCAAGCTGATGGGGACCAGCTGCTCGCTGACCTGGCGCAACTCCCAGGACACCGAGCTGGTCTGGACGACCAATCCCGGGCACCCGATCACCGAGGGCGTACCGCACCCGATCGTGATCGACGAGCAGGAGATGTACGGCGAGTACTTCGACATCCCGCACCCGGACGAGTTGATCTTCATCTCGACCTTCACCGGCGGCGAGGTGTTCCGCTCCGGCTGCACCTGGCGTCGTGGCAAGGGCAAGGTCTTCTACTTCTCGCCCGGTGATCAGGAATACCCGGTCTACCACCACCCGGACATCAAGCGGGTGCTCGCCAACGGCGTCAGGTGGGCCGCTCCCGATCGGGCCGAGATCGTCACCCCGGCCGTGGTCAGCCAGCCGCCGCCCGTCTTCACCGACCGCAGCCTGAAGGAGCAGTCGTGACCGACCAGAAGAAGCTCCGGGCCGGCGTGATCGGCCTCGGCTGGGCCGGCCAGCAGCACATGCAGGCCTACTACGACGCCGCCGACGTCGACCTGGTCGCGCTGTCCGGGATGGAGGCCGAGAAGCTGGCCGAGCTCGGCGAGAAGTACCAGGTCGAGCGGCGCTACCCGGACTTCGAGTCCATGATCAAGTCCGGCAAGCTGGACGTGATCAGCGTGGCCACCCCGACCGCGCTGCACGCCCCGATCACGGTCGCCGCGCTGAACGCCGGCATTCACGTGTTGTCCGAGAAGCCGATGGCCGAGAGCGGCGCGGCAGCCGAGACCATGGTGGCGGCGGCCAAGGCCAACGACCGGGTGCTGGACGTCTCGTTCAACCACCGGCAGCGCGGCCAGGTCACCGCGCTGAAGGAGATCATCGACACCGGGCTGCTCGGGCAGATCTACTACGCCAAGGCCGGCTGGCTGCGGCGGCAGGGCATCCCCGGCCTCGGCACCTGGTTCACCCGGGCCTCGCTGGCCGGCGGCGGCGCGATGATGGACATCGGTGTGCACATGCTCGACATGGCGCTGCACCTGCTCGGCAACCCGCAGGTGACCTCGGCCACCGCCGCCACCTACGCCGAGTTCGGTCCGCGCGGCCGCGGCGGTTCGGCGTACGGCCCGCGGGCCAACGTCGACACGGAGGTCGAGTTCGAGGTCGAGGACCTGTCCACCGCGTTCCTCCGGCTGGACGGCGGCGGCACCCTGCTGCTCGAGTCGAGTTGGGCCCAGTGGATCCCGTACGACCAGTGCTACGTCACGCTGTACGGGTCCGAGGGCGGCGCCAGCATCGAGTGGGGCGGCTGGGGCGTCGAGCCGTACCAGCGCCTGAACGTGTGGACCGAGGTGAACGGGATCCCGGCCGAGCTGCAGCCGATCGTCCCCGAGCACGGCCACCACGAGGCCAGCGTGCTGCAGTTCATCGCCAAGGTGCAGTCCGGCGACTTCGCCGCCCACCGCGGCGAGGAGGCGCTGATCCGGGCCAAGGTGCTGGACGCGATCTACGCCTCGGCCGGCAAGGGCACCGAGGTCACCCTCTGACCGCAGGTTCGTGGCTCCGCGTGGCTTCGCCCCACTCTCTCGACTCCGCGTCCGACACAGATGGGGCGAAGAGCCAGTAGGTGGGGCAAAGCTGCCGGAGGGTCAGCATCGGCGGCGCAGCGCCCACCGGATGACGAGCTGCAGGGTCAACACCAGCACACTCAGCGCGACCATGATCAGCGCGTAGCCGTGCGGCTGCCGGTCCATGATCATCCCGATCAGCCCCGGCAGGATCACCGCGCCCAGCGCCGACGCCGCGGTCTGCAGGCCGACCACCCGGTCGATCCGGCCGGCTCGATCGCCGGTGGTCAACATCAACAGCGGGTACAGCGGCGCGGCAGCCACCCCGAGGCCGATCACCGCAACGATCGCCAGCCGGCCGTCGCCCGGCAGCAGCAGGGCCGCGAAGATCACCAGCCCGCCGGCCGCGGTCGTCATCACCGGCCACGGGCCGACCCGGTCCGCGACCGGCCCGATCAGCAATCGCGTGACGCAGAGCGCCGCCCAGTAGCCGGACACGGTGATGGCGGCCGGCTCCGGCGGCAGGCCGACCGCGACGGTGAGGAAGACGAAGCACCACAGGCCGAGGCTGGATTCGAAGGACGACTGGACCAGCACCGCGACCACGCCGAGCACGGCCGGACCGAGCCGGCGCGGCGCGGCCCCGGTGGGCGGCGCCGGTGCCGGGGCCGTTGGCGGCACCGGCCAGCGCGGGGCGGCGATCAGGAACAGCAGGCCGAGCCCGGCCTGCACGGCGGCGATGATCAGGTACGCCCAACGCCACGCCGCACCGGCCAGCAGCACGGCGGTGATCAACAGCGGCGACAGGGCGGCGCCGATGCCGTAACAGGCGTGCATGACGTTGATCGCGGTCGGCGTGAAGGTCCGGGCGGCATGGCTGTTCAGGCTCGCGTCGATCGCGCCGGAGCAGAATCCGTGTAGCACGCCGACGGCGATGGTCACCCAGAACGCCGGAGCGAGCCCGGTGCCCACCAGGGCGATCGCCGTACCGAAGGTGCTCAGCGCCAGCAACCGGCCGAGGCCCAACCGTGTCACCAACCGGTCGGCCAGGGCGGCGGAGGTCAGGTAACTGCCGATCCCGAACGGCAGCAGCCAGCCGAGGGCGGTCAGCGGCTCGCCGAGGCTGATCCGCATCGACGGCCAGGCGACGCCGAGCATGCCGTCGGGCAGGGCGAGGCTGAGGAAGGCCAGATTGGCCAGCAGCAGAAGGAACACCGAGCTTCTTTCGCGGCGAGGAATGGTCAGGGCGCGGCAAGGCGCCGACCGGATCGGTCCGCGGTCTCAGATGTCGGTGGAACTCGACGAGCAGTCGCTGGGGCCGGTCAGCGCCGGCCCGGCACACCGGGTGTCAGTCGATCCACCCCACGGACCCTACCCCCATCCCCGCCGCCCCCACGCGCGGCTGGCGCTCCCGCGCCTGCGCCCGTGCTCCCGCTGCACCGGGAGCACGGCGGCGGAACGAGGAGCATGACCGCGGAGCGAGGAGCACTGCCGCTGAGCGAGGAGCGTGGCCGCAGGGGTCACCCGCCGACCCACCACAGCGCTCCGCCCCGCGAACGCTCCCAGGCCCGCATCGCCGCCAGCTCGTCGGTGGCGATGCTCCCGAAGCCAGGCCGATGCTCCTCCTGCAACGGGAGCATGGCGGGAGTACGGGGAGCATCGTGGGTCGTCCAGAGCCCGGGGCCGGAGTGCGGTGCACGGGAGTCGGGAAGCGGAGTGGGAGTGCGGGGGTGAGATTGCGGCGAGGGGGCGGCGGGCGGCTCCTAGAATGGCCCCGGCGACCCCGAGCTGACCGAAGAGGAGCGATGAAGGCACTTCTGCTGGAAAACATCCATCCCGAGGCCGAGCGGCTGTTGACCGAACGCGGGATCGAGCTGGAGACCGCGAAGGGTGCGCTGGACGAGGACGAGCTGATCGAGGCCGTCCAGGGCGCGCAACTGCTCGGCATCCGGTCCAAGACCACGGTCACCGAGCGAGTGCTGTCGTCCGCCCCGGACCTGGTCGGCATCGGCGCCTTCTGCATCGGGGTCAACCAGATCGATCTGCCGGCCGCGTCGGACAGTGGCGTGGCGGTGTTCAACGCCCCGTTCTCCAACACCCGGAGCGTCGTCGAGCTGGTGATCGCGGAGATCATCTCGATGGCCCGGCACCTGACCGACAAGAACGCGAAGATGCATGCCGGCGTCTGGGACAAGTCGGCCGCCGGGGCGCATGAGGTGCGCGGCCGCCGGCTCGGCATCGTCGGCTACGGCAACATCGGCAGCCAGTTGTCGGTGATCGCCGAGTCGCTCGGCATGCAGGTCTATTTCTACGACGTCGCGGACAAGCTGGCGCTGGGCAACGCTCGCCGCTGCGAGACCCTGGACGAGCTGCTCGAGGTCGCCGAGACGGTGTCGCTGCACGTCGACGGCCGGCCCGGCAACGCGGGGCTGTTCGGCGCCGAGCAGTTCGCCAAGATGCGCCCGCGCAGCCTGTTCCTCAACCTCTGTCGCGGCATCGTCGTCGATCATGGCGCGCTGCGTGATCACCTGCTGTCCGGCCACATCGCGGGGGCCGCGGTGGACGTCTTCCCGTCCGAGCCGAAGAAGGCCGGCGACCCGTTCACCTCTTCCCTGCAAGGGATCCCGAACGTGATCTTGACCCCGCACGTCGGCGGGTCGACCGAGGAGGCGCAGGAGGACATCGGCCGGTTCGTCGCCGGCAAGCTGCGCGACTTCCTCGGCGGCGGTGTGACCACGATGTCGGTCAACCTGCCGACGGTCCAGCTGGACGGTGCGGCCAGCGGCCGGACCAGGATCCTGCACATCCACCGCAACGTGCCCGGCGTGCTCGCCACCGCCAACGGGGTGCTGGCCGATTTCGGCGTCAACATCGACAGCCAGTCGCTGTCCACCCGCGGTGATCTCGGCTACGTGATCACCGATGTGGCCGGGGGCGTGCCGGCCGAGCTGTTGGACAAGCTCCGCGGCCTGCCCGAGACCATCCGGCTCCGGATCACCGACTGATCGGTGCCGGCGCCGAGCTCGGGGCTCAGCGCCGCCGGCGGCCGATCGCCCAGACGACGACCGCGGTGACACCGGCCACCGCAGCCGCGGCCGCGGGGGCGTAGCGGCGCAGACCGGACGGTGCCTGGGCGGGCTCGATCGTTCCCGGTGCCGGGCCCGCGACCGATGCGGCCAGGCGGGCCGGCTCGGCCGGCGCCACCGGGTTCAGGAAATCGGTCGACTCCGGCTCGTCCTGGCGGTCGGCTTCGGCCTCGGCAACCGGATCCGGGCCGGCTGCCGCATCCGGTTCAGCCTCGGCCACCGCCGGTGACGTCAGCGGTACGGTCGCGAAGTCGGCGTCGTCGCCCCGCGGATCGATCGGCGGCTCCTCGTCCAGCCCTTCCTCACCGGTATCGACGTCATCGGCGTCCAGTTCTCCGGCGTCCACCGCCACCGCGAGCTCGGCCACCCGGCTCTCCTCCAGGGCGCTCCCGTCCAGCGCACCGGTGGTCTCGTCGGCCGCCGACTCGACCCAATCGGGCCGGCCGGCCTCCGTACCGGAACCGCCGCCCGCCCCGGGTTCCGGAACCGTCGTCGCGGGGCGAGCCGTGAGCTGGTCGGCGACGCCGTGCACGAACCGGTCCAGCACCCGGTCGACCACGTCGGAGATCAGAGCCTGGCCGAACTGGGCCGGCCGGCCGGTCAGGGTCAGCTCGGTCTCGGCCCGGATCTCGGTGCCTCCGCTGTCCAGTCCGGTGAACCGTCCGGTCAGCACGGCGGTGGCGCCACCCTGCCCGCGGCGGTCCCGGCCCCGGGCCTCGATGATCAGCTGCCGGTCGGCCTGGTTGCGCTCGACGATCCGGCCAGAGCCGTTGTAGAGCAGCAGACTCGGCCCGAACTTGATCTTGATCGAGCCGATGAAGTCGTCACCGCGCACGCTGTCCAGCGTCGCGCCGGGGAAATGCGGCGCGACCCGCTTGAGCTGGTTGAATGCCGCCCACACGTCCTCGACCCGAGCTGGGACGGTGAATCGGTGGCTGAGCCGCATCCCGACATTGTCTCCTGGTTAGCTTCCCGCGCACCTCTACGGCGCGCGGACCGGCCCGTCGAGGTCGCGGTCTTCGCCCTCGTCGGACCGGGTTTCGTCGTCCTGATCCGCAACGTCTTGATCCGCAACGTCTTGATCCGGGTCGTCGGAGTCCGCCTCGTCCGAGTCCGCACCGTCCGGGCGGAGTTGAGCCAGCACCGCGTCGTGCAGCCGGCCGTTGGTCGCGTAGGCGCCCGCGCCGTTCGGGCCGGGCCGGCCGGTCAGGTCGGTGAACCTGCCGCCCGCCTCGGTGACCACGATCGAACAGGCGGCCATGTCGTGCAGCGCCAGCTCGGGCTCGCAGGCGATGTCCACCGCGCCCTCGGCGAGCAGCATGTAGGACCAGAAGTCGCCGTACGCCCGGGTCCGCCAGCAGCTCCGCAGCAGGTCGACGAACTCCTGGCCCTGGCCCTGCTCCACCCAGCCGCCGATCGAGGAGTAGCTGAGGGAGGCGTCCGCGATCCTGGCCACGTCGGAGACATGGCACGGGCTGGCCGACATCAGCGACCGGCCGGTGTACGCGCCGGAGCCGAGCGAGGCCCACCAGCGGCGGCCGAGAGCCGGCGCGCTGACCACGCCGACCATCACCTCACCCTCGATCATCAGCGAGATCAGGCTGCCCCAGACCGGGACACCACGGACGAAGTTCTTGGTCCCGTCGATCGGGTCGATCACCCAGCGCCGCGGCCCCCAGCCGGTGTCGTCCAGCTCCTCGCCGTGCACCGCGTCCCTTGGCCGGGCCCGGCCAAGGGTCCGCCGGATCACCTCTTCCACCTCGGTGTCGGCATCGGTGACCGGCGTCAGGTCCGGCTTGGTCATCACGTGCAGGTCGAGCGCCTTGAACCGGTTCATGGTGATCGAATCGGCGTCGTCGGCCAGCAGGTGCGCCAAGCGGAGATCGTCGGTCAGACTCTGCTGGGTGGGGATGCTCGCCGCCATGAGGCATACCGTACTAGTGCCGTACCGCGGAAGCCGATCAGCCACGTCGGCGCGCTGACGCGGCGTCGATCACCCGTCCAGCGTGATCATCCGGCGGAACGATTCGAGCCGCCGGGCGGAGAGCCGGTCCGCGGCCACGGCCTCGTCCAGGGCACATTCGGGATCGGCCGCCGTGTGCCGGCAACCACGGGGACAGTCCCGGGCCAGTTCGGCCAGATCGCCGAAGGCCGCGATGATCCCGTCCGGCGTGACGTGGCTGAGCCCGAAGGAGCGGACGCCGGGCGTGTCGATCACCCAGCCGGAGGTGTCCGCCAGCCGCAGTGCGATCGCCGAGGTCGAGGTGTGCCGGCCTCGGCCGGTGGTCAGGTTGACCTCGCCGATGGCCCGGTCGGTGCCGGGGATCAGCCGGTTGACCAGGGTCGACTTGCCGACGCCGGAGTGGCCGACGAAGACGCTGACCCGGTCGGTCAGCGCCGCGCGCAGCGGCTCCAGATCGCTGTCCGGCCCCAGCGCGATGCTCCGGACACCCAGCGGTTCGTACGCGGCGAGCAGCACGTCGGGCGAGGCGAGATCGGCCTTGGTCAGGCAGAGCAGCGGTTCCAGGCCCGCCTCGTAGCCGGCGACCATGATCCGGTCGATCATGCCGGTCCGCGGCGGCGGATCGGCCAGCGCAGTGATGATGGCCAGCTGATCGGCATTGGCGACGATCGGCCGCTCGTACGGATCGTCGTCGTCGGCCGTGCGGCGCAGCACCGTCGTGCGCTCCAACACCTCGACGATGCGGCCGAGGGACCCCTCGTCGCCCGAGGTGTCGCCGACCACCCGGACCCGGTCGCCGACGATCACACTCTTTCGGCCCAGTTGCCGGGCCTTGATTGCGCTCACCTCATGATCATCGATCAGCACCCGGTAGCGGCCCCGATCGATGGTGATGATCATGCCGACCTCGGCCTTGGAGTAGTCCGGCCGGTCCTTGGTTCGCGGCCTGGTGCGACGCGGCCGGTCGAAACCGGCCTGATCATCGTCGCGCAGGCCACGGGTCGTCATGCGGTCGTCGGCCCTTCGGTCGCAGCGTCCTGCGCGATCGAGTCGTCGCACTGCTCGGCCGAGTCGTCGATCATGGTCTGCCAGAGCTGCGCGAACTCGGGCATCGTCTTCGCCGTGCAGTCGATGTCGTCCAGCTCGAGGTCGTTGACCACCAGCCCGAGCAGCGCGCCGGCCTGGGCCATCCGGTGATCGGCGTAGCAGTGCCAGAGCCCACCGCCGAGCAGTCGCGGATGGATCTTCAGTCCGTCCTCGGTCTGATCGACATTGGCTCCGAGGGCGTTCAGCTCCGTCTCCAGGGCGGCCAGGCGATCGGTCTCGTGGCCGCGGATGTGGGCCACGCCGCGCAGGTGGCTGGTGCCGTCGGCGAGGGCCGCGATCGCGGCGATCACCGGGGTCAGCTCACTGCACTCGCGAAGATCGAAATCGACCGCGGCCAGGTGATCGGTGCCGATCACGGTCAGCCCGGAGTCGTTGAGCCCGACGGCGGCGCCGAACCGGGTCAGGATGTCCCGAAGTTGATCACCGGGCTGATGGGTCCGGTCGGGCCAGTTCGGCACGGTCACGGTGCCGCCGGTGATCGCCGCCGCGGCCAGGAACGGTGCGGCGTTGGACAGATCCGGCTCGATGTCGACGTCCAACGGCGCGATCGGGCCGGGGGAGACCACCCAGCGGGCCGGCTCGCTGTCGTCGATCGCCACGCCGCGGTCCCGCAGCATCGCCACCGTCATGTCGATGTGCGGCTGCGACGGCACGTCCTTGCCGTCGTGCCGAAGATCAAGTCCCTGGGCGAACCGGGCCCCGGCGAGCAACAGGGCGGAGACGAACTGGCTGGAGGCGGAGGCGTCGATGGTGATCACGCCGCCGGGCAGATCGGTCCGCCCGGTGAGGGTGAACGGCAGCGTGGTCGCGTCGGCCGGCACGCCGGCACCGCAGTCTCGCAAGGCGTTCAGCAGCACGTCCATCGGCCGTCGGTACGCCTGCTCGTCGGCATCGAAGGCCACCTCGCCCGGAGCCAGGGCGGCGATCGGCGGAACGAACCGCATCACGGTCCCGGCCAGGCCGCAGTCGATGGTGCCGCCGGGGGTGAAGGAGGCCGGCGGCTCGATCCGCCACTCGGAAGCGTATCCAGTGCTCCCTTCGGTCGCGGGCGACTCGGTGATCTTGACTCCGAGGGCGCGCAGCGCGTCCCGCATCAGCCGGGTGTCCCGCGCCTCGAGTCCGTACCGGATCGTCGACGGACCGCTCGCCAGAGCCGCCAGGATCAGCGCGCGGTTGGTCTCGGACTTGGAGCCCGGCACGGAGACGGTCGCCCGGATCGGTGCCGGGGCGAGGGGAGCGGGCCAGGGAGTGGTGGCGGTCACGGTCACGGCGCGAGTTTACGCGGTGAGCTCGTCGTGGCCGCCACCCGCGGTGATCAGTTCTCGCCCAGATGGATGTTCTCGGTCGCCTTGTTGATCTTCTTCGCGACGTCGCTCTTCTGCACGTCCTTGATCACCTGCTGGGCCTGCTTGGCCACGTCGTCGCGAGCCTTCTCGGCGCCCTTGGACAGGTTGTCGGCGCCCTTGCGCAGGTTCTTCTTCGCGTCCTTGGCGAACTGCTCGGCCTGCTTCCGCGCCTCGGCCGCCTGCTTCTCGGCCACCTTGCGCGTCTCGGCGGCCCGCTTCTCGAAGTCGGCCTGGGCCTTCTTCAGTTCCTTGGCGGCACGCTTGCGGTTGCGCTTGGAGCCGGCGACGACCGTGCCGGCCAGCAGCGCTCCGCCGGCCAGTGCCTCCTCGGCGAGCTCGCGGCCGTCCTTGATCGCCTTCCTGCCGCTCTTCTTGGTGTCCCGCGCGAGCGCCTCGCTGCCGCGGCGGGCCCGCCAGGCCAGACTCGGCTTGCCCTCGGTGTCCCCGGCGGCCAGCAGGACGCCGCCGAGCAGGCTGGCGTTCTTGAGGAAGTGGGCCCGGTCGACGGCCTCCTCCTCGGGATCCTCCCGGGTCCAGAACGGATGCTTCGCGATGGTGCTCGGCACCAGCGACGCCGCGAGCAGCAGCGCGCCGAAGCGGCGGCCCTTGCCCGTCGCCAGGGCGAAGCCGCCGACCAGCTGCAGCGCACCGTTGATCCTGATCAAGGTCGCCGCGTCCTCGGGGATGTATTTGGCGACGGTGTCCGGCGCGTAGTCCTTGACCAGCGGCACCACCCGGTCGGCGATGGGCTGGGCGGCCGGGACGAGCGAGTCCGGATCCTTGACGGCCTTGACACCGGAGACGACGAAGTACGAGGCGAGCAGGGTGCGGGCGGCTGCGCGAAGCAATGTCATGACCCATTCCTACCGTGCGGTCGTGGCACCGCCAAGTGGCGGGGTCGGAGAGTCGGGCCCGGTGTGCGATTCACGCCCGCGCGTAGCGCAGCGAGACGTAGGTGT
Source organism: uncultured Actinomycetota bacterium (assembly GCA_963746025.1). Lineage (GTDB taxonomy): Bacteria > Actinomycetota > Actinomycetes > Propionibacteriales > Propionibacteriaceae > Microlunatus. The sequence goes on along the minus strand of CAVUZU010000001.1, from coordinate 86,640 downwards.
TGATGCCGGAGATCCGGCCGTGCCGGACCGGCTTGCGCAGGTATTCGACGTAGCCCAGTCGCTGATAGACGCTGAGCGCGGCGGTGTTCGTGTCGGCCACCTCGGACAGCACGAAGCTGTTGTACTGCGGCTGGTCGTGCAGCCAGCTGAGCAGCGCCGTCGCCACACCCTGGCCGCGGTGCCGGGCCGACGTCGCGACGAACTCGATCGAGCCCTGGCCGGGCGCCGGATCGGCGATCGACTGACTGAACTGGCTGGCGAACACCCAGTGGGCGAAGCTGCCCCGGATCAGGCCGAGGCGCCGGCGCATGGTCGCCGCGTCGGACTCGACGCAGCGCTGGATCCCGTCGGTGCAGGCGGCGATCCCGGCCGGCTCGCCGTCCACTCGGGCCAGATAGAACAGGTCGAGCACGAACGTGTGCGCGAACGCGTCGACCAGCCGCTGCGGGTCCTTGGCGAAGGTGGTGAAGTGCTGGCCGAAGCCGTCGATGAAGATCTCGCTGATGATCCGCGGCGCGTCGGGGCCGAGGTCACGGGCGGGAACGATGTCGATCATGAGCCGTCCTTGATCAGAATTGCTGTGAACAGTTCTGGAGTCGGGGCGGTGAACCGGTCACCCCGGGTGAGCTTCATCAGGGCCAATCCGCCGAGCGAGGCGAAGAAGACGTCGGCCAGCGTCGCGGCCGGACCGTCCCGGAAGGTGCCATCCCGCTGGCCCCGCTCGATCAGCCGTACGGTCTCGGCGAACAGGGTCTCGTGCCGGTCGAGGAGGCGGGTGATCCGGGCGTCGTCGCCGCCCTTCAGCACCGCCTGCTGGAGCAGCAGATAGAACTCGAGCGACGTGCCACCGGCCGCGATGTCGTCGAGGAACTCGCGGGCGAAGCCGAGGATCAGCTCGCGGGCCGGTGCCTCGGTGCGGAACGCGGTGGCGACGACCTCGAGTCCGTCGGCGGCCTGGTCGACGATGGCGCCGAAAAGGTCGTCCTTGGTCCGGTAGTGCCGATACATCAGCCCGGTGCTGATCCCGGCCTTGCCGGCGATGTCCTGGACGCTGGTCGCGGCGAACCCCTTGCGGGTGAACAGCGTGATCGCCGCCGCCTGGATCCGGTCCCGGGTCGCAGCCCGGATCACCTCGTTCTGCTCCGCACTCCGCGGCATTGCGTACCTCCTCTCGCCGTGGTCCACCAATTAATGAATGAATCTCCATTCATCCTAGCTCATCCAGCGCCGTGTTGTCAGAAGTGAGTTGCGCCCTGGGGCAACTCACTTCTGACAAGTCGGCAGCGGGATGGATGTCGGGGGTGGGAGGTAGCGTGCGGGGTATGTGTGGGAGGTATGCGACCTCGCGGAGTTCGGACGATCTCGCGGCCGAGTTCGAGGTGGACGAGATCTTCGACGGGCTGCCCGGGCCGGACTACAACGTGGCGCCGACCGTCGCCGTGCCGGCGGTGTTCGAGCGGGTCAACAAGGAAACCGGCGAGGCCGGTCGGCGGCTGGCGCCGCTGGTCTGGGGGCTGGTGCCGTCCTGGGCCAAGGCGGCCAACGGTGGCGCGAAGTTGATCAACGCCCGGGTGGAGAGCGTGGCGGAGAAGCCGTCCTTTCGGCGGGCGTTCAGCACCCGGCGCTGTCTGCTCCCGGCGGACGGCTTCTACGAGTGGTATCTGCCGGAGGCGGCGCGGCAGGCCGCCGGTCGGCCGATCAAGACGCTGGGCCCGGCGAAGAAGCAGCCGTTCTTCATCCATCGCAGTGACGGCGGGGTGCTGGCGATGGCAGGGATCTACGAGATCTGGCGGGATCCGACCAAGGAACGCGACGACGACTCGGCCTGGCTGCGCACCTGCTCGGTGATCACCACCCAGGCCACTGACGCGGTCGGCCAGATCCATGATCGGATGCCGATGGTGATCGGCGCCGAGGCGTACGACGCCTGGCTGGATCCGAAGCAGACCGATTCCGCGGCCGCCCTGGAGTTGCTGTCGGTGACCGATCCGGCCGAGCTGGAGGCGTACCCGGTGTCGACCGAGGTCAACAAGGTGCAGAACAATGACCCCTCACTGGTCGAACCGCTCGCCGACGACGAGGAGCAGGATCGGCTGATCTGACCGCCCGTCGTCCCGCCCCACGGAGAGCCGCCATGATCATCGACACCCCGACCCCCGAGGGCCCGGGCCGGTTGCACGTCGCACCCGCCGAATCGCCGCGGGCCGTGCTGATGCTCGGCCACGGCGCCGGCGGCGGCGTCGACGCGATGGACCTGAAGCTGCTGTCCGGCTACCTGCCCGGCGAGGGGATTGCGGTGGTCCGGTTCGAGCAGCCGTGGCGGACCGCCGGTCGGAAGGTCGCCGTGCCGCCACCGCGGCTCGACGTCGGCTGGCTGGCCGCGGTCCAGCGGCTGTGGGCCGAGCCGGCCTACGCCGACCTCCCGCTCTACGTCGGCGGCCGCAGCGCCGGTGCCCGGGTCGCCTGCCGGACCGCAACGGAGGTCGGTGCCCGGGGCGTCGTCTGTCTCGCCTTCCCGCTGCATCTGCCGGGCCGGCCGGAGAAGTCCCGCGCGCCGGAACTGCTGCAGCCCGAGGTGCCGCGGCTCGTCCTGCAGGGCAGCAAGGACACGTTCGGCAGCGCCGAGGAGGTCCGGCTGGCCGCAGCGGAGGACCCCGGGGTCCGGGTGGTCGAGCTGCCCGGGGTCGATCACGGGTACCGGGTGCCGAAGGCCGCGGCGTGGACCGCCGCCGACCTGCGGGCGGAGCTGAAGCGGCAGGTGCTGGAGTTCGTCGCGCCGGTGTAGGCCAGGCCGGGGAATAACTCGCCGACCGCGGTGTTTTCGAAGGAGTAGGCCTGAGTCGGAGGAGTGAATGCCAGCCGTGTTGTTGGAACGCGAACGCCCGTCAGTACGCTCGTACCTGATGACCATCCCGACCAGCCCCGCTACCGCGGACCAGGTGACCGAGACTCCCGGCGAAGAATCGCCGGAACAGCGGCATGCCCGGTTCGAGGCGGATGCGATGGGCTTCATCGACCAGCTGTACGCGGCCGCACTGCGGATGACCCGGAATCCGGCCGATGCCGAGGACGTGGTCCAGGAGACGTACGCGAAGGCGTACGGCTCGTTCAATCAGTTCACGCCTGGCACCAACCTGAAGGCGTGGCTGTACCGCATCCTCACCAACACCTATATCAACAGTTATCGCCGGCGGCAGCGACAGCCGCAGATCGCCGGCGGCGAGACGATCGAGGACTGGCAACTCGCCCGGGCCGCGGAGCACAGCTCCGACGGTCTGAAGTCGGCGGAGATGGTGGCACTGGAGCACCTGCCGGATTCCGACGTCAAGGAGGCGCTGCAGAAACTGGCGCCCGACTTCCGGTTGGCCGTCTATCTGGCCGACGTCGAGGGCTTTTCGTACAAGGAGATCGCCGAGATCATGGAGACGCCGATCGGGACCGTGATGTCGCGGTTGAATCGCGGCCGGAACCAGCTGCGTCGGCACCTCGCCGACTACGCGGTCGAGCGTGGGCTGATCCGGCAGGAGGCGAGCAAGGCATGACGACCTCGGAGAACGCGGCGGATCACGACTGCCAGCAGGTGCTGGCGCGGGTCTACGAGTTTCTTGATCATGAGCTGGACGACGCGTCAGGCGACGCGATCCGCTCTCACCTGGCCGCCTGCGAGCCATGCCTCGACCGGTTCGACGTCGAGCAGGCGACGAAATCTTTGGTCTCGCGGTGCTGCGGCAACGACAAGGCGCCGGATCAGCTCCGCGAGAAGGTGCTGCGCCGGATCTCCGAGTTGTCAGATTCCTGAGCGGCTCGACGCCGTCGGGTTTCTGACAACTCGGGGTGGATCAGGCGTTGGGGCGCTTGCCGTGGTTGGCGCCCTTCTTGCGCCGAGCGCGACGCTTGCGGCCGGTCTTGCCCATCTCTAGCCTCCTTACCGTTGTTGCCCTGCCCGGAATCGCAGTTCGTCTCCGGGCATAAGGGGACATATTCTGCCATGACCGATCCCCCTGGTCGGTCCGAGGAGGTGGACGGGTGAGAGCACGCCAGGCCGACGTGGCCCGCGAGGCCGGAGTTTCGCCGCGCACCGTCTCGAACGTGATCAACGGCTACCCGCACATCCGGCCCGAGACCGTGGCCCGGGTGCAGGCGGCGATCGAGAAGCTGAACTACATCCCGAACCGCGCCGCGCGCAACCTGCGGACCGGCAAGATCGGGATCATCGGGCTGGCGGTTCCTGAGCTCAACCTGCCGTACTTCGCCGACCTGGCGACCAAGATCACGACCGCCGCGGAAGCCCGCGGCTACACGATCCTGATCGACATCACCGAGGGCAAGCCCGAACGGGAGCGGCTGATCGCCGGCGGTTTGCGGCCGCACGCGATTGACGGGTTGATCTGGTCGCCGTTGCGGCTGCGGGCCCAAGAGGTCGACGAGGCCTCCGACGGGACGCCGCTGGTGCTGCTCGGCGAGTGGACCGAGCCGAGCAGCAACCACGCCTACGTCGGCATCGACAACATCGCTGCCGCCGGCGTCGCGACCCAGCACCTGATCGAGCTCGGCCGTCGGCGGATCGCCGCGATCGGCACCGTCCTGGGCCGGGAGGGCGGCACTGCATCCCAACGGTACGAGGGCTATCGGCGGGCCATGGAGGCGGCCGGGCTGTCGGTCCGGCAGGAGTCGGTGCGCAAGTTCGACCGGATCCAGGGTGCGCTGGCGATGGAGCGACTGCTCGAGGACGACCCGCCGCCGGACGCCGTGTTCTGCTTCAACGACCTCGTCGCGGTCGGCGCACTCTCCGTGCTCCGGCAGCACGGGCTATCGGTGCCGGCGGACGTCGCGCTGATCGGCTGGGACGACATCCCGGAGGTCTCCTACAGTTGGCCGCCGGTGAGCAGCATCCGGGTCGACGCCGACCAGATCGCCGCCATTTCGGTCGAGATGATCATCGACCAGCTCTCCGGAGCGCGGTCGAGCGAACTGCACCGTACGGTCGGGTATTCGCTGGTCGCTCGGGAGAGCACCGTCGGCGCAGCAGCATCCGGCTGAACCTGCCGGCCCGCCACTCGACCGGTCAAGTCCATTTCGGGACGGGCGTGGAAGCCGCCACAGGTAGAGAAATGCGCGCCCTGGGGCCCGAGCCCCTCACTCAACCCGCCGAGACGTAGTCACATCCGCCGCGACACGCCGCAAAAGAGGCGGCGGAGGTGACGTCTCGGCGGGTTGGGGTGGGGGTGGTCGGCGGCAGGGATGGGCCGTTACACTCGTGCCTGCCACGTGGCAGAGGCGGTGGCAGAACGCGGAGGAGTGAGGGCAATGGCTGGCCTTGATCGCCGTACGTTCCTGGGTGTCACGGGGCTCGGCGCCGCGGCGACGATGATCGCCGGATGCTCGTCAGGACCGTCCGGGCAGCCCCAGCAGTCGGCCGAGAAGCTCATCTGGTGGGACCACTTCCTGCCCACTCAGGAGGTCGAGAAGAAGCTGTTCGCCAAGTTCGCCGCGGGCGAGGGCGGCGTCCCGGTGGAGTACTCGGTCTACGACCCGGCGAAGATGGGCCAGTCGCTGCAGCTGGCCAAGCAGAGCAACCAGATGCCCGACGTGTTCACGCTGGCCGGAGTCGGCTCGCCGGTGTCGTCGCTGCAGGAACAGGGGTGGTTCGCGCCGATCACGATCGACGAGGCCGTCCGCAAGGATCTGCCGCCGCAGACCTTCCTCGAGGGGGTCAACGTCTTCGACGGCAAGGTCTACGGCGTGCCGATCTTCGGCGGTGGCACCCTGGATACGCTGAACTGGTTCAACAATGAGCTGTTCACCAAGGCGGGTCTCGACCCGGCCAAGCCGCCGACGGGTTACGACGAGGTCCGGGCGGCCGCCCGGGCGATCAAGCAGGCCGGGGCAGCCGGCTGGATCGCGCCGCTGCAGTTCACCGACCGGATCGGAACCCAGCTCCATCAGTTGGCCGAGGCCGCCGGTTCGCCCAGCATCGGCGGCATCGACCTGCGCACCGGCGAGTACGTCGTGGACAACGAGAACTACCTGAACGCGATCGAGTGGTGGCAGGCGATGCAGGCCGACGGCGTCCTCTTCGCGGGCTCCGGCTCGCTGAACGCCCGCACGGCTCGAGCCCGCTGGGCGACCGGGGTGGCCGGCATGTTTCTCGACGGCGCCTATTGCATCGGCGTTGTGGCGCAGGATTTCGCGGCGTTCGCCGACAAGGTGGGTGTCGCCCAGATCCCGGTCCCGGATCCCGCGGGCCGGCCGGCGATCAACCAGAACTTCCGCGGTGGCGCCGTGTTTCTCTCGGCGACGTCGAAGGTCGCGGAGCAGGCCGCGAAGCTGCTGTCGACGATGGTCGGCCGGGATGCCCAGTTGCAGATGCTGACCGGAATGAACGGCCCGGCGCTCTATTCCGGCATCGTCGAGCAGGCCGACGTGCATCCGATGTTCAAGGAGGCGATCCGGCTGATCGAGCAGAGCGTCTTCCTGGCCCCGGACCCGGTGGTGGCGAATCCCGCCGTGGCGAAGGTGACCGGTGCGATGAAGTCGGTCGAACCCGACCTCGGCACGATTGTCGCCGGCGTCATGTCCGGCGACGTGCCGGACGCCCGCGCGGCACTGGCCAAGCTCCGCGACGCGCTGACCGCGGAACGCGAGCGGGCGATCAAACAGGCCGAGGGCAAGGGTGCCAAGGCAAGTGTCGAAGACTGGACGTTTCCTGACTGGCAACGCGGTCAGAATTACCCGACGAAGCCGGGGAAGTGATCATGACCAGCTCCACCACCGAAGAACGCCCCGACATCGTGATCATCCTCGCAGATGATCTTGGGTATTCCGACATCGGCAGCTACGGCTCGGAGATCGACACGCCGCACCTGGACGCGCTGGCGGCGGGCGGGGTCCGGATGTCGCAGTTCTACAACACTGCCCGCTGCTCACCGTCCCGGGCCTCACTGCTGACCGGGCTGCACCCGCACCAGACCGGGATCGGTGTGCTCACCCGGGACGACGGTCCGGGCGGCTACCGGGGCACGTTGTCCACCGACTGCGCGACGATGGCCGAGGTGGTCGGGGCGGCGGGCTATGCCACCGCGATGGCGGGGAAGTGGCACCTGACCGGGCAAATGAAGGCGCCGGACGACAGCTGGCCGACCCGGCGCGGCTTCGACCGTCACTACGGGATCATCGCCGGCGGTTCGAGCTACTACCAGCCGGTGACGCTGACCGAGGACGAGCAGCCGGTCGAGGTCGACGACGACTACTACCTGACCACGGCGCTCGGCGATCGGGCCGCCGGTTTCATCAGTGATCATGCCGCGCGGCGGGCGGAGCAGCCGTTGTTCCTCTACCTGGCGGTGACCGCGCCGCACTGGCCGCTGCACGCGCCGGAGGACGTGGTCGAGCGCTACCTCGATCGCTACCGGGCCGGCTGGGACCGGCTGCGGGAGGAGCGTCGCGCCCGCCAGGTCGCGTCCGGCCTGATCGACGACGGCTGGCCACTGACCGACCGCGATCGCGACGTGCCGGCCTGGGACGACACCGCCGACCAGGACTGGCAGGCCCGGCGGATGGCCGTCTACGCCGCCCAGGTCGAGCTGCTGGACGACGCGGTCGGCCGGGTGGTCGAGGCCCAGCGCGCCGCCGGCCGGCTGGACAACACCATGATCATCTTCCTCTCCGACAACGGTGGCTGCGCCGAGGAGATGGTGCCCGGCTACATCGACGAACTGCCGCGGCCGCCGCTGCACTCGCCGGCCGTCACCCGGTCCGGCGAGCGGGTGCGCTGCGGCAACGGGCCGGAGATCATCCCCGGCGGACCGGACACCTACACCTCGTACGGCAAGCCGTGGGCGAACCTGTCCAACACACCGTTCCGGGAATACAAGCACTGGGTGCACGAGGGTGGCATCGCCACCCCACTGATCGCGCACTGGCCGAGCGGCCTGCCGAGCGGGGTCACCGTACACACGCCGCATCAGTTGCCGGACCTGATGGCGACGGTGCTGGAGATCACCGGCGCTGCCTATCCGACCGAGCGCGGTCCCTATCCGGTGCCGCCGGCCGAGGGCACCTCGATGCTTCCGGCCTGGCGCAGCGAGGCCGCCGAAGATGATCATGATCTGTACTGGGAGCACGAGGGCAACAGTGCGATCCGGCGCGGCCGGTGGAAGCTGGTCCGCAAGCACGCGCAGCCCTGGGAGTTGTACGACCTCGCCGCCGACCGGTCCGAACTCCTCGACCGGGCCGCCGATCACCCGGCGCTGGTGGAGGAGTTGGCCGTGAACTACCAGAAGTGGGCCGACCGCTGCGGCGTGCAGCCGCGGGACCAGGTGCTGGCCACCCATGGCGAACGGCCGGCGGGTCCGTACCTGATCGTGGACGGCTTCCGATCAGCCCGCTCGAAGGGGACCAGCCGATGACGGCGATCCCGACCGACGCCATCGAGGCACCCAAGGGTGCCGGCGGGCGCCGGCGCCGGGTCCGCCGGACCGAGCTGATGGTCTACATCTTCCTGCTGCCGACGATCGTGCTCTACGGCCTGTTCACCGTCTATCCGGTGATCGGCAGCTACTGGTATTCCTTCCTGGACTGGAACGGCTTCGACGCCGTGAAGACCTGGGTCGGGCTGGCCAACTACGCCGAGATCCTGGCCGATCCGATGTTCTGGAACTCGTTCCGGATCACCGTGACCTTCACCCTGATGGCGGTCCCGATCAAGGTCTTCCTGGCCCTGCTGCTGGCGATCTTGCTGAACTCGCCCCGGATGCCGTGGTCGGGCTTCTTCCGGACGGCGTTCTTCCTGCCGGTGGTCACCACCACCGCGATCGTCGGCGTCGTGATGCAGTTCGTGTTCGACCCGGCGTCCGGACCGATCAACCTCGGTCTGATCCAGCTCGGCATCCTGGACGAGGGGATCAACTTCCTCGGTGACTCCAAGACAGCGCTGTGGACCGTGGTCGGCGTCTTCGTCTGGAAGTGGTTCGGCACCACGCTGATCTATTGGCTCGCCGCCCTGCAGACGATCCCGAAGGATCTGTACGAGGCCGCGGCGATCGACAAGGCCGGGCCGGTCCGGATGTTCACCTCGATCACGCTGCCGCTGCTGAAGCCGTTCACGATCATCATCACCCTGCTCACCCTGGAGTCGACGCTGCAGGTGTTCGACCTGATGCTGACCATGACCGGCGGCGGCCCGTTCTACGCGACCCAGGTGATGGAGATCTACATCTACGAGGCGGCGTTCGCCTCGACCACGCCGCGACTCGGCATGGCGTCCGCGGCCGCGGTGCTGTTCGGCCTGTTCATCTGCGTCGTCGGACTCTTCCAGTTGTTGGGGATCCGCGCCGCCCGGGCCTCGATGGGCTCGGGCCGGAAGGGGGAGTCGAAGTGACGGCGACGGTGACCACGCCGCGACGGGAACGGACCGAGCTGCCGACTCAGCGACCAAGATCACGGAGCGGCAGGTGGTTGCGGCGGCTGCCGTACTGGTTCGCCGCCCTGGTGCTGATCGGCCTGGTGGCGATCTGGATCTATCCCTTCCTCTGGATGGTGTCGGCGGCGCTGAAGAGCCCGCTGGAGGTGTTCTCGTCCGGGATGAACCTGATCCCGGAGACGCCGATCTGGGAGAACTTCAAGCGGGCTTGGGTGGACGCGCGGTTCGCGCAATATCTGCTCAACACGGTGATCGTCACGGTCGCGACCGTGCTGCTGGTGTTGATCAGGTGTTCGATGACCGGCTACGTGCTGGCCCGCTACTCCTTCTACGGCCGCAAGGTGATCCTGGGCATTCTGGTCGCCACCCTGTTCGTGCCGGCCGGCTACACGATCATCCCGGTGGTCGACCTGGCCACCAGGCTGGGCATGCTCAACTCGCTCTGGGGCATGATCATCGCGATGTCCGGCGGCGCCCACGTCGCCTCGATCCTCCTCTATCTGGGCTACTTCCGGCAGTTGCCGAAGGAGCTGGAGGAGGCGGCGATCGTGGACGGGGCCGGCTTCTTCCGGACCTACTTCCAGGTGATGCTGCCGCTGGCGATGCCGGTCACCGCGACGGTCACCCTGATGACGTTCCTGTCCACCTGGAACGCGTTCTTCCTGCCGCTGGTGTTCACCTTCTCCCGGCCGGATCTGCGCACCCTGAGCGTCGGCATGCTGGCCTTCATCGGTGAGAACTCCACCGACTGGTCCGGGATGGCCGCGGCGGCGACGATCTCGCTGTTGCCGGTCGTCCTGCTCTTCATCTTGTTGCAGCGCTACTTCGTCGAAGGAATCGCAGGAGCCGTCAAGTCATGAGCCAGCCAGATCGACCGAACATCCTGCTGCTGTGCACCGATCAGCAGCGCTTCAGCGCCCTGGGGGCCTCGGGTAACCCGGAGATCCACACCCCGAACCTTGATCGACTGGCCGCCCAGGGTGCCCGGTTCACCCAGTGCTATGTGCAGAGCCCGGTCTGCGCGCCGTCGCGGGCGTCGCTGATGACCGGCCGGTACGTGCACAACCACGGCCTCTGGGCCAACGGGGTGACGCTGCCGGAGGACGCGACGGTGCTGACCGAGCCGCTGGCCGCGGCCGGCTACGACTGCGGCCTGGTCGGGAAATATCACCTGACCGCCTGCATGAAGGCCCGGACCGAGCCTGCCCCGCCCGGGATGCGGGTGTTCCGCTGGGCCCACGATCCGTACCTGGGCTCGTCGGAGAACGCGTACCACCGCTATCTCAAGGCCGTGCATCCCGACCTGTATGCGCAGGCGCGGACCAAGGGCTCGGGCGTGACGTTCGACTCGATGCCGACCAAGGCGCACTACAGCCACTGGATCGCCGAGGAGACGATCGACTTCCTCAGCTCCAGCCGGCACGACGACAAGCCGTTCTTCTTCATCGCCAACTTCTTCGATCCGCACCACGGTTTCGGCGCGCCGAAGGAGTACGTCGATCGCTACGACCCGGAGCAGCTGAGCCGGCCGATCGGCAGCCCGGAGGAGCTGGCGACCAAGCCCGACATCTTCACCGAGGCCTCGAAGGAGTCCTACGGCGGGCATGCCCGCGGCTTCGCCGACTACTCGGCCGAGGAACTGCAGCAGGTCAAGGCCACCTACTACGCGATGGTGACCTTGATCGACGACGAGGTGGGCCGGATCCTCGACGTGCTGGAGCAGCAGGGGCTGGCCGACGACACGATCGTGATCTTCACCTCCGATCACGGCGAGATGCTCGGTGATCATCAGCTGATGCTCAAGGGGCCGATGCTGTACGACTGCGCGGTCCGGGTGCCGCTGCTGATCCGCTACCCGGGCCGGATCGCCGAGGGCACGGTGATCGACGACCTGGTGCAGTGGATCGACCTGTCGGCGACGATCACCGACGCAGCAGGCTCGACGCCGCTGCCCGGGGCGCAGGGGAGCAGCCTGCTGCCGCGGGCGACCGGTGAGACCGAGACTCCGACCCGGGACTGGGCGATCTGCGAATACCGCAACTCCGGGCATCCGTACGACCCGGCGGTGCACACCACCATGCTCCGGCACGGCCGGCACAAGCTGGTCGCCCACCACGGTGACCCGGCCACCGCCCGGCAACGCCAGGGCGAGATGTACGACCTCGAGTCCGACCCCGACGAGTTGATCAATCTCTACGACGATCCGGCCCACGCCGGGACGCGATTGGCCCTGGCCGAACTGCTGCTCGACGTCGGCGTCGCCACCGAGAACCGAAGCCAACCCCGAGACGACTTCTGGTGATCACCTCACCGAGGCGATGGGAACACTCAAACGTCCCCATCAACCAGTGCTCGCGATCCATCCATGATTACGGGAGAACACGTACACGATGATCAATATCGAAGATCACGCGGCCGAAGCCGCCTACCCGCGGCCGCAACTGCGCCGCGACGGTTGGATCGACCTGAACGGCGTCTGGGACTTCGACTACGACGACGCCGACCGGGGTCTGACCGACGGCTGGCTCGCAGATGATCATGAGTTCGGCCAGCGGATCACGGTGCCGTTCCCGCCGGAGTCGCCGGCCTCCGGCATCGGCGACACCTCCTACCATCCCGTGGTCTGGTATCGCCGGCCGCTCGAGCTGGAGCCGCCCGTCGACGGAGAGGTGATCAAGCTCCACTTCGGCGCGGTGGACTACGCCACGACGGTCTACCTGAACGGCGAACTGGTCGGTGATCATGTCGGCGGGATGACGCCGTTCTCGGTCGACATCACCCGGCAGTTGCGCCACCCCGGGCCGCACCAGCTCACGCTCCGGGTGCACGACGACCCGCTGGACGTGACCCAGCCGCGGGGCAAGCAGGACTGGCGGACCGAGACCCACGGCATCTTCTATCACCGCACCACCGGGATCTGGCAACAGGTCTGGGCCGAGCGGGTCGGAGTCGATCATGTCGCCGAGCTCACCTGGTCGTCCGACCTGGACGCCGAGCAGGTGCTCGCCGAGGTGCTGCTGGCCGGCACCGACGACCTGCGCGACGCCGAGGTGGCGCTGCGGATCCGGTTGTCCCACGACGGCCGCCCGTTGGCCGACCAGACCACGACCGTGGCCCGCGGTGATCGCGCGCTGGTGCACCTGCACCTGCCCCAGTTGGCGATGCCGCAGGAGCGGGGCCGGCTGCTCTGGTCGCCGGAACAGCCCAGACTGATCGATGCCGAGCTGACCGTCACGGTCGACGGCCGGCAGACCGACCGGCTGACCAGCTATCTCGGCCTGCGCTCGGTCGCGATCCGGGACGGCGACTTCCTGCTCAACGGCAAGCCGTACTTCTCCCGGCTGGTGCTGGAGCAGGGCTACTGGCCGGAATCGCACCTGGCCGCGCCGACCGCCGAGGCGCTCGCCGACGAGGTCCGGTTGATCAAGGACCTGGGCTTCAACGGCGCCCGGATCCACCAGAAGGTCGAGGATCCGCGCTTCCTCTACTGGGCCGACCGGCTCGGGCTGCTGATCTGGGGCGAGATGGCCAACGCCTTCGTCTACAACGAGCAGGCGGCGAGCCGGTTCACCCGGGAGTGGCTCGACGTGGTCCGTCGCGACCGATCCCATCCGTCGGTCGTCGCCTGGGTCCCGCTGAACGAGAGCTGGGGTGTGCCGGGCATCGCCGACGAGCCGGCCCAGCAGCATTTCGCGACCGCGCTCTACCACCTGACCAAGGCGTTGGATCCGACCCGGCCGGTGATCTCCAACGACGGCTGGGAGCACACCGAATCCGACATCTGGTCGATCCACGACTACACGCCGGATCCGGACAACATCACGGCCAAGTACGGCACCCCGGAGGCGCTGACCCGCAGCCTGACCGAGAAGGCACCGAACCGCCGCCGGGTGCTGCTCGGTGAGCAGGAGTATCGGGGCCAGCCGGTGATGATCACCGAGTTCGGCGGGCTGTCGTACGCGCCGGCCGCGGGCGAACGCTGGTTCGGCTACGCCACCGTCACCTCGGCCGAGGAGTTCCTGGAGCACTTCGAGAGCCTGGTCACCGCGATCACCGACCTGACCGAGGTGGCCGGTTTCTGTTACACCCAGCTCACCGACACCGTGCAGGAGACCAACGGCCTGCTCACCGAAGACCGGCGCCCGAAGCTTCCGCTGGAGGAGCTGCGCCGGATCATCAGCCGCCCGGCCCGGTCCATTCCCGCGGAGCTCGTCGACGGGTTCCGCCGCCGGGCCGCGGCATCGGCGGCGACCACGAACGGACAGCCGGAAAGGAAGAAGCATGTCGGCACTATCTAGGCGGACGCTGCTGGGACTGTCGGCGGCGGCCGCCACCGGGGCCGTGGCCGGGTGCACCTCGGCGCAGCCGCAGACCCCGGGAGAGCGCAAGATCACCTGGTGGGACCACAACGTCAACCTGCAGCAGACCAACCAGGTCGCCTACGACGCGTTCACCGCGAAGACCGGGATCCAGGTCGAGTACACGTATCATCAGACCGCCAAGATCGGCCAGGCGCTGCAGCTGGCCAAGCAGAGCAACCAGCAGCCGGACGTGCACAGCACCGCCGGGCTGGAGACCTCGATTCCGTCGCTGATCGCGGACGGCTGGTTCTCGCCGATCGAGTGGGGCGACGACATCAAGAAGAAGTTCGCCTCGCTCGGCGGACTGATCGAGGGCCTGCACTCCTTCGACGGCAAGCTCTACACGTTTCCGATCTTCGCCGACCGGCAGTATGTGGCGGCCACCTGGTTCAACCGCGACCTGATCACCAAGGCCGGGCTCGATCCGGCCAACCCGCCGAAGACGTTCGACGAGTTCCGGGCCGCCTGCCGCGCGGTGCAGGACACTCAGAAGCCGGCCAGCGGAATGATCTTGAGCCTGGCGCACACCGGCCGGATGGCCGAGCACCTCAACTCGCTGGCGATGGGGGCCGGTTTCCAGGGGATGGGCGGCCAGCTGTTCAAGACCGGCGAGTTCGCCTACCACGACGACGCGTACGTGGCCGTGTTCGAGTTCCTGGCCTCCCTGCGGGCCGACAAGTTGATCTTCCCGGGATCTTCGAGCCTGGACGATCAGACCGCGCGGGCCCGCTGGGCTACCGGCGTGGCCGGCTTCTACCTGGACGGTCCCTGGTGCTCCGGCACCGTGCAGACCGAGGCGAAGCAGTTCCTGCCATCGGTCGACGTCGGTCCGATGCTGCAGCCGGAGGCCGGCCGCCCGGTGGTGGCCTACCGCGGCCAGGGCGGCGGCAACTACTTCATCGCCGGTTCGTCGGATCTGCCGGCCGAGACGTCGGAACTGCTGACCGGGCTGGCCACCAAGGAGTACTGGACCGGGATCGCCAACGCGATGGCCCAGCCGCCGTACGACCTGTCGGTGGTCGAGGGATCCACCGCGGTCGAGCCGTGGAAACGGCTGATCGGCTGGTTCGCCGACTCGGTGTTCATCGCGCCGCAGGCCGTGCTGCGCAACCAGGACGTGCAGCGGGTCAACCGCTTCAGCAAGGCGATCAAGCCGGGGCTGGGCGAGTTGTTGCAGGGCGTGTTCTCCGGGCAGGTGCCCGACATCCGCGGCGCGCTGAAGAAGCTCAGCGACGATTCGGCCGCCGACCGGGAGCAGGCGCTGAAGAAGGCGGTCGCCGACGGCGCCGAGCTCACCGAAGACGCCTGGGCCTTCCCGGACTGGAAGCCCGGCGCCGACTACCAGAACGGCTGAGTAGCACCAACGCTCCCTGAGCCTGTCGAAGGGCAAGCCACGTCACCCTCGCCCTTCGACAAGCTCAGGGAACGAACACCCAAACCTCCACATCACCAACGAAGATCACAACCCCGAACCTCCACACGCTGATGAAGGGATGCTGTGACTGCGACCGATCGGCCCAACGTCATGATCATCATGACCGACCAGCAGCGGGCCGGGTTCACCGCCGGTACCGGCTTCGGGCTGGACACCATGCCGTTCTGCGACGAACTGGCCGCGACCGGCACCACGTTCACCGGCGCCTATACGCCGATGCCGGCCTGTGTCCCGGCCCGGACCAGCCTGCTGTCCGGCCGGTTTCCGTCGGCGCACCGGGTCCGGCAGAACTCCAACAACCGCAAGGAATTCCGCGGCGACGATCTGCTCGACGTGTTCTCCCGGGCCGGTTACCGGACCGCCTTCGCCGGCAAGCCGCACGTGTATCGCGGACCGGAGGACTACGACCACTGGGCCGGCCCGTACATGCACATCTCGGCGCCGGACCAGACCGACGAGCAGCGCGCGTTCACCCAGTGGCTGGTGTCGATCGATCATGGTCCTCACCCCGAGCCGACGGCGTTCCCGTTGGCGGTGCAATATCCGGTCCGGATCGTCGACGACGCGCTGGAGCAGGTGGCGGCGGGTGATGATCAGGATCAGCCGTGGTTGAGCTGGGTGTCCTTCCCGGAACCGCACAATCCATATCAGGTGCCGGAGCCGTACTTCTCGCTGTTCGATCCGGCCGAGGTGCCGGACCGGGTGGCCGGCCCGGAGGCGGCGCTGGCCAAGGGCGGGCCGTACCGCTGGTTGCGGGAGTTGATCGAGCAGAAGCGGCCGGGCTACGACGAGCTGTGGCGGCGCTACCGGGCGTCCTACTGCGGCATGCTGCGGCTGATCGATGATCAGGTCCGGCGGCTGGTCGAGACGAACGAGGCGCGCTCGCCGGGCCGGACGATCTATCTCTACCTGGCCGATCATGGCGACTTCGTGGGGGAGTACGGCCTGCAGCGCAAGGGCGCGGGGATGTCGGAGGCGCTGATGCGGATTCCGTTCTTCGTCGCCGGTCCGGGCATTCAGCCGCGGACGGACGAAACGTCCTTGATCAGTTTGGTCGACGTGCTGCCGACGCTGGCCGAGGTGATCGGAGCGGAGATCCCGGCCGGCGTCCAGGGCCGCAGCCTGTGGCCCTTGCTGACCGGCAGTGACGACGGCGCCGGCGTGTTCGACAGCATCTACGCCGAGGGCGGCTACGGCGGCCGGTTCTATCCGGCGGATGCCCGGCCGGAGTTGCACTACCCGTACGAGGGCACGATCTTCGACGAGCTGAACACGGTCACCCAGAGCGGCACCTCGACCATGCTGCGGCGTGGCCGGGACAAGGTGATCTTCCACTCCGACGGCACCGGCGAGCTGTACCGGCTGGACACCGACCCCGCCGAACTGGACAACCGGTGGGACGATCCGGACTGCCGGGACCTGCGGGCCACCCTGGTCGAGGACCTACTCCGCTGGCGACTCGAGGTCGCCGACGATCTGCCGACGGGGGCCTACCGGACGCTGGGCTCGCCGCACAACTGGCGTCGCCGGGGGAGTGAGTGATCATGCCCGGGTCCCGGCCGAACATCCTGTTGATCACCACCGACCAGCTACGTCGTGACTCGCTCGGCTGTTACGCCGGACCAGGGTCTGACAGTCGCGGGGTGATCGACACGCCGAACCTGGATCGGCTCGCCGCGTCGTCGATGATCTACGACAACGCCTGGACGGCCAGTCCGTGGTGTCTGCCCAGCCGGAGTTCGATCATGACCGGCTGCTATCCGCACAGCCATCGCGCGTACAGCAACTTCCGGGACTGCCGGCTGTCGCCGGACCGGCAGAACCTCTACAACGCGACGGCCGGCCTGGGCTATCGGGTCAGCCACATCGGCAAGTGCCATTACGCCCCGGTGCCGTACGGCGAGACGAAGCCCGACCAGACGCTGCCGTACACCGAATTCCGGGACTACTACCTGAGCCTCGGCATCGACGACCTCGACCTGCAGGACGACAAGCAGGTCTCGGTCTGGTTCCGCGACGACTTCGCCGAGGACCTCGATCGAGCCGGTCATCTGGAGGCCTACCGGGCCAAGGTCTGGGACCGCGACGCGGCCAAGGTGTTCACCTTCCCGGCCCCGGCCGAGTGGCACCCGGACGCCTGGGTCGGTCGGAAGGCGGTCGACCGGATCAGCCGAGCCGATCAAGATCAACCGCAGTTCAGCTGGGTGTCGATCTCCGGACCGCACTTCCCGTTCGACCCGCCGGCCGAATACCTGGACCGGGTCGACCAGTCCCGGCTGGACGACCCGGTGGTCGCCGGTGACCTGGACGACCCGGCCCGGATGCACTACTGGAGCCGGCACGGAGCACCCGGGCGGTGGATCGAGAGCGGCCGCAACGACCGCTACGACGACGACTACTGGCGCCGGCTGCGGACCAACTACTACGCCAACGTGGCGCTGATCGACGACGTGATCGGTGACGTGATCACCGCCGCCGAGCAGCGGTTCGGTGACGACCTGGTGGTGATCTTCACTCCCGATCATGGCGAGATGCTCGGAAATCATGGGATCTGGGGCAAGGGCCACTGCTTCTACAACGACGTGCTCAACGTCCCGTTCCTGGTCCGCCGCCCCGGCGTCGAGCCCGGCCGCAGTGACGCCCTGGTCTCCTTGATCGACATCTTCCCGACCGTGGTCGAGCTGGCCGGCGGCGACCCGGGCGAGGTCGACGGGCTGAGCCTGATCGGCGACGCGCGGCACGAGACCGTGCTGGCGGAGGGGGAAGGCTTCCTCGCCGCCACCGACGGCCGGCTGAAGCTGGCCCTGGCCGAGGCCCACGGTCGCCGCTTCGCCGAGCTGTACGACCTCGGAGCGGACCCGACCGAACTCACCCCGGTCACCGGCCACCCCGAGCACGCCGCGGCCGAACGCGATCTCCGTGCCGCGATGACGACGGCCCTCCTGTCCGCCGCCCTACCGTGACGCGAAAAGCCGACTTGTCAGAACTGAGGCTGGCTATAACCAGCCTCAGTTCTGACAACTCGGCGGAAAGTGAGCTAGCTCGATGACTGAGCGGTTGAACGTGCTGGTCGTGATGAGCGACGAGCAGAGTTGGGACACGCTGGGCTGTACGGGGAACGCGGCTGCGCGGACACCCCACGTCGATGAGCTGGCCGCGGCCGGCACCGTTTTCGACGGGCTGTTCACGCCGTTCCCGTTGTGCTGCCCGTCCCGGACCAGCTTGATCACTTCGATGATGCCGCGGCACCACGACGTGCTCGGCAACTGGCGCGGGATCCGGCCGGAGCTGGCCGAGCAGGGGATCGGCGCGGACTTCGCCGCGGCCGACTATCACACGATCTACTGCGGCAAATGGCATCTGCCCGGCACGACACCGAGCCGGATGGGCTTCGCCGACACGGTCGCGATCCCGGCCGTGATCAAGGGCAAGGACCGCGGGCGCTATATCGAGGCCTACCGTGATCATGCTCAGGCGCGGGGGTACGAGCTCGTCGAGGGCAACATCGAGAACCTCACGGCCGCGGACGCGGCCGGCCTGCGCGACCCGGCGGCGGCGCACCGCACGACGGCGGCCATCGAACTGGACGACTTCCTCGAGCCCTGGCAGACCGACCAGTTCATCGCCTCGCTGGACCGGGCGCCGGATGACCGGCCCTGGTTCGCGGTCTGCTCGTTCAACGCGCCGCACTTCCCGTTCGCGGTGCCGCGGCCGTACGACACCCTGATCGACCGTAGCTTGATCACCCTGCCGCCGACCTGGGCCCTCGGCCCGGACGTGCTGCCGGCCGAGGTCTCCCGCTCGCACTTCGCGCACAAGCTCGGCGACCTGGACCAGGCCGGCTGGATCGACGTGATCGGCCACTACTACGGGCTGTGCAGCCTGGTCGATGATCAACTCGGCCGGATCGTCGCCGAGCTGCGGCGACGCGGCGAGCTCGACCGGACGATCATCGTCTACACCTCCGACCACGGCGACCTGATGGGGGCGTTCCGGCTGGTCGAGAAGGGTCACCTGCTGCACTACGACGAGGCGATGCGGGTGCCGTTGGTGATCAGGCACCCGGACGGTGGCGCGGCCCGCAATGACGCGCTGCTGAGCATGGTCGATCTCGGCCCGACGCTGGCCGACCTGGCCGGGGTGCCGTTCGAGCGGCCGACCGACGGGCTGTCCTACGCGGCTCACGTGGGGGACTCTGCCGCCGCGGACCGACGTGATCACGTGATCGGTGAGTCGCTGCTCTGGAACCTGGACTCGGAGAACGCCGCCGGCGAGCATCGCGATCCGGCCGGCTTCGACCCCGCGACCGACGCGGTCAACCTGTCGATCCGGACCCGGACCCACCGCTACAACTGGCGGTCCCGGGATCGCGACGAACTCGCCGACCTGGCCGCCCCGGAGCCGTACCCGCAGGCACCTCGAGCCGATCAGGCCGCACTGGTCACCGACCTCCGGCACCGGCTCGCCGACGAGGTCGACGACGTCTTCGGCTGGGCGGCCGATCAACTGCGGCGACCGGACGCCGCACACCACTGAGAGACGGTGGGACGTAGGAGTGTTCGTTCCCTGAGCTTGTCGAAGGGCCAAGGTGGTGGTTCTTCGGGCGGGCACAAGCATGGTGCACCGGGCCTGCCCTTCGACAGGCTCAGGGAGCGAGCACCCCAACGTCCCACCGCCAGGCTCAGGGGCCGACCAGCGAGCCGTCGGCGATGTGCAGCAGTCCGTCTGATCCCTCGACGGTCTCCCGGTCGAGCCGGAAGTAGCCCTGCTCAATCGTCGCGTCGGTCCGCGGCAGGCCCGCCGGGACGTCGATGATCTTGATCAGGCCCCAGCCGTCGACCAGGGGCTGCAGACCGGACTCGATCGTCTCCGGCTGCGGTTGGGCCAGGCCGATCGCCGGGCTGGAGCCGAGGCTGCCGGCGATGAAGCCGTACCGCTCGCCGAGCAGGCCGGCCAGGATCGAGCCGGCGCCGAACCATTCGAGGTGCATCGGGCCCAACTGCATGTCGCTCTGCTGCCGCTGCAGGTGCAGATTGTTGGCGAAGACGAGGGTCGGTCCGCGATGGGCCTCGAGGCTGCGCAGATCCAGCAGGTTCTGGACCATCAGCGCGTCCCGGGTGGCACACATCCGGGTCCAGCGCGGCTCGTCGGCCAGCGGCAGAGCCGCCTGGCGGTGATAGCGGAGCAGGTCCAGCGCCGCCTTCAGCCGGATCTCGACGTCCCGCCAGGCGGCGAGCGAGCTGTCCTTGATCAACTCCGGTGCCCGGGTGTGCAGGGTGATCATCAGATCGTCGGCGATGGTCCGGAGCCGATCGGCGTCGGCCGAGGCACCGGGGGAGGCCGCGCGGTTCATCAGGGCTTCGGCGCTGTCCCAGCGGTCGTCCGGGCCGACCAGGTCGGCGAGGTCGAGGTCGGGTTCCAGGTAGTCCCGGGCCGCCTCCAGGTAACGCCGCGGGCTCGGCGCGCTGAGCGTTTCCATCGGGGCGTCGAAGCCGTACCACGCCAGCCGTTCCGCCGGCGGCCGATCCTCGTTGTAGTCGCGCATCCAGGCGACCAGGGCTCGGTTGGCGGCGACCTCACCGAAGGTGTGGCTGAAGCCCCCGGCCATGGCCCGATCGAGCGTGCCGACACCGTTGCGGACGAAGTCGTCGACGATCAGGCCGGCGATCCGGTCGGACTCCAGGGCGAACGAGCGGAAGCCGTGATCGCGGACGAGTTGCTCGAAGAGGTGGTTCCGGGCCCAGCCGAAGGCGGGCTCGGCGTGGGTCGGCTCACCGAGGGCGAGCAGTTCCCAACCCGGGTTGATCAGGTGGTCAAGTTCTCGACTCATGAGGCTCAATCGTATCCTTGAAGGATCGATTGAAACTCAGGTCGAATCCTAGGCGGCACAGTGCCGGAAAGTCTCAAACCGTCTCGCAGATTGCGACCGTCGGATCTGGCCCGGCGGCACGGCATCTCGGCGCAGGCGGTCCGCAACTACGAGCAGAACGGCTGCCTGCCTGCGGCCGACCGGACGCCGACCGGCTACCGGGTCTACACCGGGTTGCACGCGTTGGCCCTGGCCGCCTACCTGGCGCTGATCGGCGGTCACGGGCATGCGACGGCCGGGGTCATCATGCGCGCGGTGAACGACGGCGACCTGGACGCGGCCCTGCAGGCGATCGACGAGAGCCACGTCCGGCTGCATCGAGACCGGCAGACGCTGAACGCCGTCCGGGCCGCAGTCGGGGTGCTGGCCGCTGAATGGGCCGATGGTCCGGAAACGCCGCGCGGCGGAGCTGAACCGACCCGTGGCATCGGCGCCGTCGCCCATCGTCTCGGTGTGACTTCTGCCACCCTGCGGGCCTGGGAACGGGCCGGCATCCTCACGCCGCGGCGGGATCCGGCCACCGGCTACCGCACCTATGACGCCGACGATCTCCGGGACGCAGAGCTGGCCCGGCTGCTGCGCCGCGGCGGCGAACGGTTGGACCGGATCGCGGTCGTGCTGGGCCAGGTCCGCGACGCGGGCAGCATCGACGCGCTGGCCGGATCCCAGGCCGAGTGGCGGGCCCGGCTGAACCGTCGCGGGGTCGCCATGATCGAAGCCGGCCGCCGGCTGGCCGACTACCTCGACCAGTTGGAACGCGTCGTTGAAACCGATATCGAGGCGCAGCACTAAGGTGGCGTGCATGCCATCCATGTCCGAGATCATCGAAGAGCGGACGCAGCTCGGCAGTGCCGATCATGCCTGGCTCAAGGCGGTCGTCGCGGAGTGGCAGCTGTTGGCCGATCTCTCCTTCTCCGACCTCGTGTTGTGGGTGCCGGACCGGGACGAGAACGTGTTCTGGGCCGCGGCGCAGATCCGGCCGACCACCGGGCCGACGGCGTTGATCGACGACGTGATCGGCGACCTGATCGCGTACTCGCCGGAACACCTGGTGTCCGAGGCCTACCTGAGCGGGGAGATGACCCGGACCAGCGAGGGCAAGCTGCAGGCCGGCATCCCGGTCGACGTGCACGCCCTGCCGATCCGGCGCCGGGACCGGGTGATCGCGGTGATCGAACAGCACACCAGTCAGCTCGGCGTGCGCGCGCCGAGCTCGCTGGAGCAGTCGTATCTGAAGACCGCCGACGACCTGGCCCGGATGATCGCCGACGGCGGATTCCCGATCCCGGACGAGGGCGACGACGCGCTCGGGCCGCGGGTGGGCGACGGCTTCATCCGGATCGACACCGAGGGCACGATCGAGTACGCCAGCCCGAACGCCCTGAGCGCGTACCGCAGGTTCGGCCTGATCGGCGACCTGGAGGACGAGAACCTGGCGGAGCTGACCGCCGACCTGGTCCCGGTCCCGGACCGGCCGGTCGACGAGTCGCTCAAGTCGGTGCTGTCCGGACGCGCGGCCCGCCGGGCCGAGGCGGTGGCCGGGGACGCGCACATGCTGCTCCGGGCGCTGCCGCTGACCCGGGGCAAGGAGCGGCTCGGCGCGATCGTGCTCTGCCGCGACGTCAGCGATCTACGCCGCCGCGAACGGGAGCTGGTGACCAAGAACGCGACCATCCGGGAGATCCATCACCGGGTGAAGAACAACCTGCAGACCGTCGCCGCGCTGCTCCGGATGCAGGCCCGGCGGATCGATGCGCCGTCGGCCAAGGCGGCGTTGGGCGAGGCGATGTCGCGGGTGGAGTCGATCGCGATCGTGCACGAGGCGCTGTCCCAGACGTTCGACGAGTCGGTCGATTTCGACCGGGTGGTCGACGGGGTGCTCAAGCTGGTCGGTGATGTCGCGTCCCCGGACGGAACCGCCCGGGCCACCCGGGAGGGGAGCTTCGGGGTGATGACCGCGACGATGGCGACCAGCCTGTCGATGGTGATCACCGAGCTGTGCCAGAACGCGGTCGAGCACGGCCTCGGTGGCCGATCGGGTGTCGTGGTGGTCCGGCCGACCCGGCGGAATGGTGAGTTGCAGGTGGAGATCGTGGACGAGGGGGTCGGTCTGCCCGAGGGATTCGACTGGCGTGCGTCCCGCAGTCTCGGGCTGTCGATCGTGAACACGCTGGTCGCCGAGTTGCGGGGGACCCTCGATCTCGGCCGGAACCCGTCCGGGACCGGAACACGTGCCTCGGTGATCGTCCCGATCGACGGGGCCGCCTGACTCGGTCACCGGACCGACCCGGCCCCGCCTGGCGCTGTGACACAGCACCGGGGACAGCTGAGAAAACAAAGCGCCGGACCCCCAGGTCCGGCGCCGGTGGTGCTGGGTTGGGCTAGGCGGTACGGATCCGCGCCCTGGCCGCGCGTCGCTTCAGCGCACGACGTTCATCTTCGCTCAGGCCGCCCCACACACCGTGGTCCTGGCCGGCCTCGAGCGCCCACTGCAGACAGGCGTCCTTCACCTCGCAGCGTCTACATACCTGCTTGGCCTCCTCGATCTGCAGCAGGGCTGGGCCCGTGTTGCCGATCGGGAAGAACAGCTCCGGATCTTCGTCCAGACAAGCTGACTTGTGGCGCCAATCCATGGCGTCCTCTCCTTACCAGGGGTCTCAAGGACCCGCACATCACGTCGGTTTGGGTCGACGGACCGCAACGAACAACTGCGGATCGTTCAGCCCGTCGTCAAGACTTTCAACTTCGAAGCATCTTTACAAGTGTTTCCCGCGTTGGCTGCCTCACATTTCAAGGGCGTAACAGCCATATGTCCTGGCTACTCCGGTATGGCACAAGGACGGACTATGAGCGTAGGGCTTCCATCCGTATCGGTAAACCCCCAAACGCCGATTGATCAGCGATGATTTCCGGCCCTCCGCGGCCGGGCGGCGGGGGAGTCCGTACAGTTTCTCCGTGCCTGCCCACTGGTTCACCCGTGATCGTCTCACCCTGTTGATCGCCGCGGCGCTGCTCGGCGTCGAGGCGCTCGGCACGGCCGCGTTCGCGATCTTCGAGGTCACCCAGATCCGGTTCGACCGGGCCATTGTCGGCGGCGGCACCGCCGTCCTGCTGGTCGGTTACGCCGTGCTGCTCGGCGCGACCGCGCGCGGGGTGTTCCTGGGCCGGCGCTGGGCCCGTGGCCCGGCGGTCGCCACCCAACTGCTGCACCTGCCGGTCGCCTGGAGCTTCCGTGGCGGGACCACCGAGTGGATCTTCTACCTGCTGGCCGGGCTGTCGCTGGTGGCCCTGGTCTGCCTGGTGGTGCCGGCTTCGACCCAGCACTTCCTGGCGCCCGACCCGCCGGCCAAGGGGGATCCGCCGGCGCCGGAGGGGTAGGTGTGACCGCTCGGGCTCGGCCTGCTGGTCGCGGTGGCGGTGGCCGAGACGATGCCAGGAGGGTTGGCCGAGCGCGGACATCGCCGACACGCTGGACACGATCCGAGCCGCGTTCGATGACCATGGTCCGGGCCGCTACCGAGCTTCGGCTGCAGATCAGCGGCTGACCGGCCGGTCGACGAACCAGCCCAGCACTGCATCGATCAACCGATCCGGGCCGCCGCCGACCGCCGCCGCGTGGTCGAGTGAGCCGTCGATCAGCAGCATCGCCAGCCCGTGTGCCAGGGACCAGGAGCCGAGCGCGGCCGGCTCGTGCCCCACCAGCGACCGGAGCGGCTGAATCGACCGCCCTTTGGCGACCGCGACCTCGGGGACATCGCGCCAGTGGGCGACGCCGGCACCGAACATCAGCCGATAGCGCTGCGGGTGCTGCACGGCGAACTCGAGGTAGTCCCGACCGAGCGCCCGCCAGGCGTCGGCCGGCTTCGCAGCGGCCGCCACGCGCTCCTGTCGCTCGGCCAACTCGGTGAAGCCGCCCTCGGCGATGGCCGCGAGCAGGTCGTGCCGACTGGCGAAGTGGTTGTACGGGGCGTTCGGTGAGACGCCGACCGCCCGGGTGACGGCGCGGAACGAGATCCCCTCCGGGCCGTCCCGCTCGAGCAGGGTGGTGGTCTCCCGCAGCAACGCGGCGCGCAGGTCGCCGTGGTGGTAGCCGCGCTTCGGACCGGTCATGTTGACAGTGTACAGATCGGCACTGACAGTCGAATGTAAGCAGTGTCAACTTACGTGAGGTGGGCGAGTTGGACGGAACCGACGACCAGGCCACGGTGACCGAGGCCGGACGATCCAGGCCGAGGCGGCGAGCCGTACTCGGCGTCGCGGCCGGGACGACCGCGGCCGCGGTGGCCGGAGTGGTTGGTGGGGTGGCGGTCGCCACGGCGGCCCGGCCGCCCCGCGCCGACCGTGATCGACGGGTCGCGGCGCTACGCCGACCAGGTGGTGTTGATCACCGGTGCGACTTCCGGGATCGACCGGGCTTCGGCCCTCGCGTTCGCCCGGGAGGGTGCCGCGGTCGCGTTCTGCGGTCGGCGGGCCGAGCTCGGCCGGCAGTTGGCCGACGAGATCACCGCGGCCGGCGGCCAGGCGTGGTTCGTGCCGGCGGACGTCCGGGACGAAGATCAGGTACGGCAGTTCGTCAGCCGGACCGTCGATCGGTTCGGCGCGATCCACGTCGCGATGAACAACGCCGGAATCACCATCGAGAAACAGTTGCACGAGTATTCGGCCGACGAGTTCGCCGACATCGTGGACACGAATCTGCGCGGCGTCTTCTTCGCCATGAAGCACCAGATCCCGCAGCTGATCACTCAGGGTGGCGGGACGATCATGGTCACCTCGTCGGCCAACGTGAACATCACCTCGGCCCGGCGCAGCATCTATGCCGCCTCGAAATCGGGCCTGATCGGGATGGTCCGGTCCGCCGCCCTGGACTACGGCCGGCAGGGGGTCAGGATCTTCAGCCTGGTGCCGGGCACCACCGACACCCCCTGGTCCGCAACTCCTCCGGCATGGCAGACATCCCGGACGAGGCCTGGGCCGTCGCGGCCGCGACCTGGGGGCGGGCCAACATCCGCGGCCTGGGCCGGATGGCGACGCCGGAGGAGATCGCCGCCTTCGCGGTTGCCGTCGCCTCACCCGAGCTGACGTTCCTGACCGGAGCAGCGCTCAGCGTCGACGGGGGCACCGGCGCCAGTTGATCAACTCTCCAGCACCTGGGACAGCTGCGCGTCGTGCGCGGCCTCGGCCTCGGCCTGCTGCTTGACCCGGCGCAGGAACAGCTTGGTCCGGTCCTCGGCCGGGTGCAGCAACACCTGCTCCGGGGTGCCCTCCTCGACGACCACACCACCGTCCATGAAGACGACCCGATCGGCCACCTCGCGGGCGAAGCTCATCTCGTGGGTGACCACGATCATGGTCGTGCCCTCGGCGGCCAGGTCACGCATCACCGCCAGCACCTCGCCGACCAGTTCCGGATCCAGCGCCGACGTCGGCTCGTCGAACAACATCAACTCCGGCTGCATCGCCAGCGCCCGGGCGATTGCGACCCGCTGTTGCTGGCCGCCGGACAGCTGGGCCGGGTAGTAGGAGGCGCGGTCGGCCAGCCCGACCCGGTCCAGCAGATCCTGGGCCAGCTTGCGCGCCGAGCGCTTGTCCAGCCGCTTCACCTGGGTCGGCGCCTCGGTGATGTTCTCGATCGCGGTCTTGTGCGGAAACAGGTTGAACCGCTGGAACACCATGCCGATCCGGGACCGCTGCCGAGCGATGTCGGAGTCCTTGCGGACGTGCAGCCGGCCCTTGCGCTCGACGATCCCGACCAGTTCGCCGCCGACCCGGATCCGGCCGCCGGTCAGGGTCTCCATCTGGTTGATCAGCCGCAGGAAGGTGGTCTTGCCGGACCCGCTGGGCCCGAGCAGGCAGACCACCTCGCCGGGGTCGACGGTGAGGTCGACCCCGTTCAGCACGACGTTGTGGCCGAACGCCTTGGTGACGTTGACCGCCTCGACCAGATGATCACTCACCGGTGCACTCGGTTGATCACTCACAACCCACCTCCGGCCATTCCGGCGGCGGCCCGCGGCGTCGACGTACCGAACCCGCGACCGAACCGCTTCTCCAGATAGGACTGGCCGACCATCAGCACACTGGTGGTGACGAGGTAGTACAACGTCGCGGCGACCAGCACCGGGAAGGTCTGGTAGGTCCTGGTGCCGATCGCCTGCAGCTGGAAGAACAGCTCGGTGCCGACCGGGATGGCCAGCAGCAGCGAGGTGTCCTTCAGCATCGCGATGGTCTCGTTGCCGGTCGGCGGCACGATCACCCGCATCGCCTGCGGCAGCACGATCCGGCGCATCGCCTTGGCCCGGCTCATTCCGAGGGCCTGGGCGGCCTCCAGTTGGCCGCGGTCGACGCTGAGGATGCCGGCCCGGGCGATCTCGGCCATGTAGGCCGCCTCGGAGGCCGCCATGCCGATCACGCCACCGACCAGGCCGACGAACAGGACGTTCGCGTCGAGGGTGACGAATCGCCAGCTGCCCTCCAGTCCGAGCAGGTCGATGATCACCCAGTCGAACGGCACTCCCAGCGATAGGCCCTGCTGGAACAGGATGCCCAGGGCGCCCATGATCGTCAGCAGCACGTAGCGTGGGATGGCCCGGAAGAACCAGGTGTAGGCCCAGGACACCGCCCTCAGGATCGGATTGTCCGACAGCCGCATCATCGCCAGCAGCACGCCGAGGACGACGCCGATGATCATCGCCAGGACGGTGACCAGCAGGGTGCCCTTCCAGAACCCTTCGATCACCGGGGTCTGGTTCATCGCCTCGAACACGAACGGCCAGTTGAAGGCCGGGTTGGTGAGCACCAGGTGCAGAAACATCGCCGCCAGCACGGCGATCACGGCGATCGCCACCCAGCGCCACGGGTGGCGTACCGGCACCGCCTTGATCAGTCCGGGACGATCGGCGTCGGTGCCGGGTTCGCTCTGGGTCGTGGTCATGATCAGTCCCGGGTCACGGGTTGACGGCGAAGTCGTCGATGGCGCCGCCCTCGACGCCCCACGTCTTCAACGAGGCCTCGTACTGGCCGCTCTCCTTGAGCTGCTTCAGTGTCTCGGCGATCGCCGACCCGAAGTCGGTCTGATCCTTCGGCAGCACGTAGCCGTAGGGGGCCGCCTCGTACACATCACCGAGGGGCGCGAGCTTGCCGGCGGCCTGCTTCACCGCGTACGCGGTGACCGGTGAATCGGCCAGCATGGCCACGGCCCGGCCGGTGACCACGGCATTGGTGGCCTGGTCCTGGCCCTTGAAGGACAGGATGTTGATCTTGTTGTCGCCGCACTTGGCCTGCCGGGCCGGAAGATCATCGGTCTCCTGGACGGTGCCGGTCTGGACCGCGATCGTCTTGCCACAGGCGTTCTCGATGTCGAACGCGTCCGGATTGCCGGCCGCGGTGGCCCACTGGGTGCCGGCGGAGAAGTAGCTGACCATCGTCACCTGCTGCTTGCGTTCGTCGTTGATCGTGAACGATGAGATGCCGATGTCGTACTTCTTGCCCTGGACGCCGGTGATGATCGACGTGAAGTCGGCCGGCTGCCACTCGGTCTTGATCCCGAGCTTCGCGGCGACCGCGTTGAACAGGTCCACGTCCATGCCCTGGATGGTCTTGCCGTCGGCGGCGAGGAACTCGTTCGGCGCATAGCTGGCGTCGGTGCCGATGACGATCTTGCCGGCGGACTTGATCTTCTCCGGCAGCTTCGCCGCCAGAGCCGGGTCCACGGAGCCTTGCTGGGTGGGCTGTGACGGTGGCTGACCGGCGACCGGTTGGTCCAGAGAGTTCGATCCGCAGGCGGTGGCCGCGAGCAGTGCGATCGCTGCGGCCGCGGCGAGCAGTTTCCCTCGAGTCATTGCAACAAATCCCTTCGCTCGTCCTGCAATGGGCTGGAGAATCTCCGGTCCGGACGCATCGCATCCTGCCACGCCGGCACCGGTGCTGCGTCCGGACGGGCGACCGGAAACCCAATCGCAACACCGGGCTACGGTGCGGTAAACGGTTGCAGTCAGGAGATCCGGCGGGCGCCGGCGGACGGTCGGCCGACGAAGTGGTCCGGTGCCGCATAGCCGGCCGCGGCGAACGCCTCGCCGACCCGGGCGGCGACGGTATCGGCCGAACCGGCCGGGACCAGCGCGATGATGCAGCCGCCGAATCCACCGCCGGTCATCCGGGCGCCCAGGGCACCGGCCTGCCGGGCGGTCTCGACGGCGAGGTCGACGGTCGGCACGGTGATCTCGAAGTCGTCCCGCATCGAGACG
The DNA here is from genome assembly GCA_963746025.1 of uncultured Actinomycetota bacterium. Taxonomy (GTDB): domain Bacteria; phylum Actinomycetota; class Actinomycetes; order Propionibacteriales; family Propionibacteriaceae; genus Microlunatus. Next base: position 57,308 of record CAVUZU010000001.1, on the reverse strand, counting down.
TGCGAGGCGTCGAGCAGCGGGCCCAGGTCGGCCAGCCGGCCCTGCTCCAGCACCGCCACCGCCTCGAGCACCCGGGCATCCTCGGTGACGACGTGCCGGACCCGGCGGCGGAGCAGGTCGTCATCGAGCCGAGCCAGCGCGCCGTCGAGGTCGCTGACGTCGCGTAGCGCGGGCACCCCGAGTAGCTTCGCGGCCTCCTCGCAGCTGGCCCGCCGCGCCGCGTACTCGCCGTCGACGTGGGCATGGGGCGTGTTGGTGTTCAGCACCAGGATCTCCAGCCCCGGATCGGCCAGCGGCACCTGCCGGATCGTGTGGTCGCGGCAGTCGAAGAACAGCGCGTTCCCCTCGACGCAGAGGGTCGAGGCCGCCTGGTCCATCAGTCCGGTCGGCGCCCCGACGAACTCGTTCTCCGCCTTCCGGGCCAGGATCGCCCGCTGCAACGGCTCGATCGACAGCTCGTTCAGGTCGGCCAGGGCGGTCAGCGTGGCGCACTCCAACGCGGCGGAGGAGGACAGGCCCGAGCCGAGCGGGACGTCGGAGCCGAGGGTCAGGTCGGCACCGTCGACCTGGTGTCCGGCCTCCCGCAGCGCCCAGACGACGCCGGCGAGGTAGGCCGGCCAGCCTTGCATCCCGGGGCGCAGTTGGTCGGCGTCGAAGACCTCGGTCTGACCGGTGGTGACCGAGGTGACCGACCAGACCGAATCGGGTCGCGGCCGGGCCGCGATCGTCACCCGCTGATCGAGCGCGAACGGCATCACGAAACCGTCGTTGTAGTCGGTGTGCTCACCGATCAGGTTGACCCGCCCCGGGGCGACCCAGACTCCGGCGGGCTCCGCGGAGTATCCGGTCCGGAAGGCGTTGACCACGGTCTCGTCGCGTTGCTCCAGCACGGGACGAAACCCTACAAGGGCCGTTGTGTCGGCGTGGCTCGGCTCTGGTCAGGGCGCGGGTGGGTGGTTCAGAATGACTCCAACCATTCGGGCAGATCTTCACGGTCGGAGACTCGGAGGAACCATGCGTCGCAAGCTGCTCAGTGCGGTGCTCGGCGTGCTGCTCGCCGGCGCGCTCGCGGTGACTCCGGCGGCCGGTCCCGCGCTGGCCGAGCCCGGAGCGAAGCCGCCGGCGCTGCAGCAGTGGCGCAGCTACTGGGTCGACTCGTTCAGTGCCGGGATCTACACCCCGGCCCAGGCCGACGCACTGGTGGCCGACGCGTTGGCGGTCAACGCCAACGTGTTGATCGTCCAGGTCGGGCGCTGGCAGGACTGCTTCTGCAACCGGTCCTCGTACCCGAAGACGCATGCCGCGGTCGATCCGCCGCCCTACGACCCGCTCGAAGTGATCATCGACAAGGCGCACGCGGCCGGGCTCCAGGTGCACGCCTGGGTGAACGTCGCGCCGATGTGGCATCTGGCGACCGCCCCGCCGCAACCGGACCACGTCTTCAACGCCCACGGACCTTCCGCCACCGGAGCGGACCGGTGGGTGAACCAGCGGTACGACGGCACCGAGGTCGTCGACAACGAGACGTTCACCTTCATGGACCCGGGCAATCCGGCTGCGGCTGCGTACATGGCGAACGGCGTGCTGAGCATCGCGAAGAACTACCGGATCGACGGGATGAACCTCGACTTCATCCGCTATCCGGACTACAGCCTGGCCGCCACGGCGGGCGAGTGGGGTTACTCCGAGACGGCGCTGGCCCGGTTCCGCGCGCTGACCGGGCGCACCGATCGGCCCGAACCGGCGGATCCGCAGTGGAGCCAGTGGCGGCGGGACCAGGTGTCCAACATCGTCCGCCGGATCTACCTCGGGATGCTCGAGGTCAAGCCGCAGGCGCGACTGTCGATCGACGGCATCGTGTACGAGCACGGCCCGCAGGTGACGCCCGGCGGCTGGGAGGGCACCCGGACGTACAAAGAGGTCATGCAGGACTGGCGCGGCTGGCTGGACGAGGGGATCCTCGACACGGTCGTCGCGATGAACTACAAGCGCGAGCTGATCCCGGACCACCAGGCGATGTATCGGGAGTGGAACGAATACCTCGCCGATCACCAGTACGGGCGGCAGAACGTGGTCGGCCCGGCGAGCTACCTGAACACGATCCCGAACAGCGTGATCCAGGCGCGGGAGGCGTTGCGGCCCACAGCGGCAGGGAATTCGGTGATCGGCTGGAGCGGCTACTCCTACGCGGCGCCGACGTTGGCCGTGACGGCCGGGCAGGCTCCGGCGGCCACGGAACGGCCCGCTCTGGCCGCGGCCCTGACCACGAACGACCCGGCGGGGGAGAAGCCGGTGTTCGCGGACCCGGCCGTGGTGCCGTCGATGCCGTGGAAGACGCACCCGACCACCGGCGCCGTGGTCGGCACCTTGCAGCTCACCAGCGGGGTCGCGCTGGACCAGATCTCGATCGTGGCCCGCAACCCGGCGACGGGCCAGCAGGTGACCGGCCGGTTGACGGACGGGACCGGCTGGTTCGGCTTCGCCGATCTCCGGCCGGGCATCTGGCTGATCGAGGCCAAACTGCCGAAGGGCATCCTGGGCAAGCACCTGGACGTCCTGCAGGTGACCAAGGGCAAAGTCGCCAAGGCCTCGTTGGCGCCGCTGTGCCAGCACTGAACTCGGGCCGGATATCGCTGGATCGTCGATGGGGACGTACGCGTGTGAGCCTGGCGAAGGGCCGGCCAGTTGCCTGTGCCCTGGTCGGCGGACCATCGGGCTGGCCCTTCGACGAGCTCAGGGAACGTAAACCCTCCCGTCGCCATCACCCATGGTCTCCCTGGAACGAGCCGGCGGCGCGATACTGGGCGGCGGTCCCGGTCCAGGTCTCGGCGCAGCCGTTGCGGCCGCACTCGCAGGCGTAGCCGAACTCCGGCGCCGGGGTGATGCCCTCGGCCGCGGTCCACAGCTCGAGCTGCCGCGCCACGGCCTCGTTCTCGTACCGGCGCTGCCGGGTCAGCTCCGGGCCGGCGGACAGCCGGGGCACGACGTCCAGTGCCGGTGCCAGCGCCCGGTCGGCCTCGGCCCGGACGGCGGCCCAGTCCGGATCGGCACCGACCTCGATCAGTGACAGCCCGGCCGCCCGCACCTGCTCCCGGACCCGCGCCGCGATCACGGCGTCCCGGCGCAGCAGACCTTCCAGCCGGGCCCGGCCGGCCGGATCCTCGACCACCGCGAGCCGGCGCTCCCGGGCGCGCCGGGTCTGCTCGGCGTCCGGCAGCAGCCAGACCGTATGTCCCGGCGGCAGCGGCCCGGCCAGCTCCGGGAACAGCTGTGGGCCCTCGACCAGGGCCGACACGTCGCCCAGCGCCCGGTCGCGGACGTCGGCCAGCACGAGGGTCAGGCGGTCCCGGGCCGACTCGGCGAACGCCGTCGCGGCCGCCTCCGGTCCGCGAGCCAGCACGTCGGCCAGCGGCGGTCCGGGCTGCAGTGCCGCGTGCACGTAGGTCCAACGGTCGATCGGGTGCAGCGGCAGGTCGTATGCGTGGGCTACGGCCCGGCCGAGGGTCGACTTCCCGGCGCCGGGAGCGCCGCCGATCCAGATCATCGGTGGCCACGGTGGCTCGGTCATGTCGGGGTTGCTCCTGTCTACGCTGGGGGGATGCTCGCCGCCTATGCCGCCCGGCTCGATCCCGACGATCCGCTCTCGGCGCTCCGGGTCGATGATCTTGAGCCGGTCCAACCGCCGCCGGGCTGGATCCCGGTCACCGTGCGGGCGGCGGCGCTGAACCATCATGACATCTGGTCCCTGCGCGGCGTGGGGCTGACCGCGGACCGGCTGCCGATGATCTTGGGTTGCGATGCCGCCGGGGTCACTGAGGACGGCCGCGAGGTAGTCGTGCACGCGGTGATCAACGACCCGGCGTTCGCCGGCCCGGACAGCACCTTCGACCCGCGCCGGTCGCTGCTGTCGGAGCGCCATCCGGGAACGCTGGCCGAGCAGGTCTGGGTGCCGGCGGGGAACGTGATCGACAAGCCGGCCGAATTGTCCTTCGCCGAGGCCGCCTGCCTGCCGACGGCCTGGCTGACCGCCTATCGGATGCTGTTCGCCAGCGCCGGCGTGCAGCCGGGGGACACGGTGCTGGTGCAGGGCGCCGGCGGCGGCGTCGCCACGGCGCTGATCATGCTCGGCAGTCGCGCGGGGCTGCGGATCTGGGTGACCTCGCGGGATCCGGGCCGGGGCGACCGGGCGGTCGAGCTCGGCGCGGACCAGGCGTTCCGGTCGGGGGAGCGGCTGCCGGAACGGGTCGATGCGGTGATGGAGACCGTCGGCGCGGCCACCTGGTCGCATTCGATCAACGCGCTCCGACCGGGTGGCACCCTGGTGATTTGTGGCACCACGTCCGGCGCCGAGCCCGACCGGGCCGAGCTGACCAAGATCTTCTTCCGGCCGCTACGGGTGCAGGGATCGACGATGGGCACGCTGGACGAGTTGCGCCGGCTCGCCGCGATGATGATCACCACCGGGCTCCGGCCGCCGATCGACCGAGTGCTGCCGCTGCGCGAGGCCGCGTCGGGCTTCGCCGCGATGATCGCCGGCGACGTGTTCGGCAAGATCGTGCTGGAACCCTGATCGGGCTGAGCCCGGCCGGCGTGCGCCGGAGGCCCCGCAGCAGGCCCCCGGCTCACCGCCCTAGTCTTCGGCTCCGGCCTCGGCGGGCGACACGTTGCCGAGGATGATCTTGGTGCCGTACGGCGCCGCCTGGATCATCCGCAGCATCGCGAGTGCCGGGTGATCATCGAGCAGCTTGGCACCATTGGCCATCGACCGCAACGCGGCCGTCTCCGCCCGCGCCGTCTCCAGCTGGACCTGCGCCCGCTGCTTGGTGGTGACCAGCTCTGCGTACGCGTTGCGCAGCTCGACCGGAACCACCACGTCCTTGATCACCACGTCCGCGACGGCGATGCCGAGCGGCTCGCCCGAGCCGACCGCCGCGGCCGTCAGCGCCTCGGTGACGCTCGCCCGAGCCGCCCCGAGCAGGTCGGCGACCTCGAAACCGGACAACTGCTCCCGGAGCGCCACCTGGACCGCGAGGTAGACGAAGGAGAACGGATCGTTCGCGGCCTGCAGGTAGCCGGCGGCGTCGCTGATCGCCCAGCGGACCGTCGCGCTGACCTTGACCGAGACTCCGTCGGCGGTGAGCACCTCCTGGGGCGCGGTCTGGGTGAGCCGCTGCCGGATGTCGACCGGCACGTAGCGGGACCGGCGGCTGCGCCGGTACCGGCCCGGCTCGAGCACGCCGACCAGCCGGCCGTCGCGGTAGTGCACGAGACGCTGATCGGACTCGACCGTGATCATGAACTTGAACATGAGGTGTCACCTCCCGGTGCTGACGTTGTTGATCTTCGCTGGCTGGCTGTTCGTCTGCTGACCCCGCTCGACGGTGCCGGCGGGGCGGGGCGAGACGGAGCGGGGACGGTCCCGGTCCGGCTCTCGCCGACGAAGAGGCCCCCGACACCGTCGAGAGCCTGACCCGGGCCGCCCGCAAAGCGACCGTCAGCCTGATCCGCCGCGCCGACACCTGAGAGAGGAGTCGAACCTCAGCGTCCCAATCGCTGTGCCTTTGGAGGGCTGGTTCAGCTCGGGTACAACTCGCGGAATCTTGATCGGCACACCGATCCGTCACCACTGATCCGAGCCGCCGCACACTGTACGCGGAATCAGGTGCACCGGCGAGCGAATTCGGCGATCATGACTCCATGATCGACATCCGGCTGGTCCGGCGCGATCATGATCGGGCCCTGGCGACGGAGCGACATCCGGGAGATCATGGCCCGATGATCGAGATTCGCAGGGCCGGTGCCGGCGACGTGGAGGCGGCAGCCGAATGTCACGGAGCGTGCTGGCGAGAGGGATACGCGGGCGTCCTCACCGAGGACCAACTGACCGAGATCGGCCAGGATCCGACCCGTCGGATCCTGACCTGGCAGTCGATGGTCGCCGCCGACCCGGCACCCCTGATCGCCGTCGACGACGGATCGATCGTCGGCATCGCGAAAGCCGGCCCCGGCCGCGACAACGACATCGATCTCGATCTTGAACTCATCCTGATCTACGCCCGCCGGTCCTACTGGGGCACCGGCCTCGGCCACCGACTGCTCGAAACGGCAATCGGCACCGCCCCGTGCTACTTCTGGGTCTTCCGCGACAACACCAGAGCCATCCACTTCTACCACCGCCACGGCTTCACCGAAGACGGCACCGAAAAACCCCACGCCCGCCTTGGCGCGATCGAGATCCGAATGACCCGCCGCTGATCACGAGTCGGCGATCGCCCCTGCCCTTCGACAGGCTCAGGGAACGAACACCCAAACCTCCACTCCTGGAATCGCGGCGACCTCACCCCAGCTCCCCGCGGCGTCGCCGTCGTGATCACCCCAACCGCTCCGGTGAGGCGGGCGGGGCAAGATCAGATCAGCGCTCGGCTGTGGCGGTAAAAATACGCGGGTACCGCGGGCATGCCACCAAAAGGTCGCGACCAGAACAAAGAGCACGTGCCCCGAGCCAAAGGGCTCGGGGCACGCAACAAAGAAGTGATTCAGTGTGAGACGGACAAGGCGGAATCGAAGAGGGTCTTCTGCTGTACGTCATGTTCCTTGGCCGATCCCACCGACGGCGCCGAAGACGGCGGTCGGGCGACCGAGGTCAACCGCACCGGCCGATCCGGCGTGGCCTCGGCCAGCGCGCGCGGCAGGTTCATGGCCATGTAGAACCAGGCGCCCTGATTCTCCGGCTCCTCCTGCACCCACCGGATGTCGTTCGCGTTCCCGTAGCCGGCCAGGGCACGGGCGACCTCGTCACCGGGCAGCGGGTAGAACCGCTCCACCGAGACCACGGCCACCGACTCGGACAACCCACGCTTGTCCCGCTCCGCCATCAGTTCCCAGCGCAGCCGGCCGGAGCACAGCAGCACGGTCTTCACGGCCGCGGCGTCGCTGATCGTCGGGTCGGTCAGCACCGGCTGGAAGGTGCCGGTGGTGAAGTCCTCCGGCGCCGACGTCGCCGCCTTCATCCGGAGCATCCGCTTCGGCGTGAAGATGACCAGCGGACGGTGCCGCTCGCTCAGCGCCTGCTGCCGGAGTAGGTGGAAGTGACTGGCCGGCGAGGAGGGGTAGGCGACGGTGATCGCGTCCTCGGCCGCCAGTTGCAGGAAGCGCTCGATCCGGGCCGATGAGTGGTCCGGGCCCTGGCCCTCGTAGCCGTGCGGCAACAGCAGCACCACGCCGGACTTCTGGGTCCATTTGGCCTGGCCGGCGGTGATGAACTCGTCGATGATCGTCTGGGCGCCATTGGCAAAGTCGCCGAACTGGGCCTCCCAGAGGACCAGCGCCTCGGGCCGGGCCACCGAATAGCCGTACTCGAAGCCCATCGAGGCGTATTCGCTGAGCAGCGAGTCGAAGACGGCGAACTTTCCTTGATCATCTTCGAGGTTCCGCAACGGCACCCAGGACTCGCCGGTCTTCCGGTCGATCACGGCGGCGAACCGCTGCACGAACGTGCCGCGGCGGGTGTCCTGGCCGGTCAGCCGGACCGGCCGGCCTTCCAGCAGCAGCGAGCCGAGGGCGAGCATCTCGCCGGTCGCCCAGTCGATCGGGCCCTGGGTGATCGCGGCGGCGCGACGCTGCAGCTGAGGCAGCACCTTCGGATGCACGGTGAATCCGTCGGGCACGTTGGTGTGCGCGTCGGCGATCTTCTTCAGCGACTCCATCGTGATCGCCGTGCCGTGCTTGGCGGCCGACTTGTTCGGATACACCGGGACCCGCCGGTACGGCTGATCGTGCGGCGCCTCCGCGCCGGCGTTGCGGACCTCGGCGAAGACGCTCTCCAGCCGTTCCTGGAACCGGGTCATCACCTGCTCGGCATCCTCGACGGAGATGTCGCCGCGACCGATCAGGGCCTCGGTGTAGAGCTTGCGGACCGAGCGCTTCTTCTCGATCAGGTCGTACATCTTCGGCTGGGTGAAGCTTGGGTCGTCGCCCTCGTTGTGCCCGCGCCGGCGGTAGCAGATCAGGTCGATCACGACGTCCTTGTTGAACTCCTGCCGGAATTCGAACGCCAGCCGGGCAACCCGGATGCAGGCCTCGGGATCGTCGCCGTTCACGTGGAAGATCGGCGCCTGGATCATCCGGGCCACATCGGTGCAGTACATCGACGAACGGGACTCGGTCGGCGAGGTGGTGAAGCCGACCTGGTTGTTGACGATGATGTGGATCGTGCCGCCGGTCCGGTAGCCGCGCAGCTGGGACAGATTCAACGTCTCGGCGACGACGCCCTGGCCGGCGAACGCGGCGTCGCCGTGCAGCAGCACCGGCAGCACCGGGAACTCACTGCCGCGGTCCAGGATGTCCTGCTTGGCCCGCGCAATCCCTTCCAGGACAGGGTTCACGGCCTCCAGATGGGACGGATTGGCGGCGACCGAGGTCTTGATCTTGGCCCCGGTCAGCGCGGTGAATTCGCCCTCGGCGCCCAGATGGTATTTCACGTCGCCGGAGCCCTGCACGGTCCGCGGGTCGATGTTGCCCTCGAACTCACGGAAGATCTGGGCGTAGGACTTGCCGACCACGTTGGCCAGCACGTTCAGCCGGCCGCGGTGCGGCATGCCGACGCAGACCTCGGCCAGCCCGTGGTTGGCGGCCTGCTCGCAGACCTCGTCCATCAACGCGATGGTGGACTCGCCACCCTCCAGGCTGAACCGCTTCTGCCCGACGAACTTCGTCTGCAGGAACGTCTCGAAGATCTCGGCCTCGTTGAGCTTGTCCAGGATCCGCAGGTGTTCCTCGCGCGGCAGCGACTCGTGCGGTCGCTCCACCCGTTCCTGGATCCAACCGCGCTGGCTCGGCTCCTGGATGTGCATGTACTCGATGCCGATGGTCCGGCAGTACGCGTCCCGCAGGATGCTGAGGATCTTGCGCATCTTCAACCGGCCGCGACCGCCGCCGAACGCGCCGGTGGCGAATTCGCGATCCAGATCCCACAGGGTCAGGTCGTGGCTCTGCACGTCGAGGTCGTGGTGCATCCGGAGCCGGTACTCCAGCGGATCGGTATCTGCCATCAGGTGGCCGCGAACCCGGTAGGCGTTGATCATCTCCAGGATTCGGGCCTGCTTGGAGACCTGGTCCTCGTGATGCGCGCTGATGTCATTGGCCCACCGGATCGGCGCGTACGGGATTCGCAGGGCCCGGAAGATGTCGTCGTAGAACTCGTCCTCGCCGAGCAGCAGCGCGTGCATCCGGCCCAGGAACTCACCCGACTGGGCCCCCTGGATGACCCGGTGGTCGTAGGTCGAGGTGAGCGTCATCACCTTGGAGATGGCGGTCTCGTTCAGCCGCTCCGGATCGGCGCCCTGGAACTCCGGTGGGTAGTCCATCGAGCCGACGCCGATGATCGCGCCCTGGCCGCGCATCAGCCGCGGCACCGAGTTGTTGGTGCCGAGCGTGCCCGGGTTGGTCAGCGTGATCGTGGTGCCGGCGAAGTCCTCGACGGTCAGCGAGTTGGAGCGCGCCTTCTTGACCACTTCCTCATACGCCGCCCAGAACTGGGCGAAGTCGAGGTTCTCGCAGTTCTTGATGCTCGGCACCAGCAGTTGCCGGGTGCCGTCCGGCTTCGGCATGTCGATCGCCAGGCCGAGGTTCACGTGCGCCGGCACGACCAGGGTCGGCTTGCCGTCGACCTCCTCGAAGGCGTTGTTCAGCGAAGACACGTCCTGCAGCGCGCGGACGATCGCGTACCCGATCAGGTGGGTGTACGACACCTTGCCGCCACGGGCCCGGCGCAGATGGTTGTTGATCACGACCCGCTGGTCGATCAGCAGCTTCACCGGCAGCGACCGGACGCTGGTCGCGGTCGGCACCGACAGCGACAGGTCCATGTTCTTCGCGGTCCGGGCCGGTGCGCCGCGCAGCGTGGTCCGGGTCGGCTCGGTGTCCGCGACGTCCGGTCGGTTCGACGGGTTCGGCGGGTCGGCCGGCAGGCCGCCCTGGCTGCCCGGCTTGTTCGGCCGGACCTCCTTCACCTGGTTCGGCGGCTCCACCCGGGCTGCCCGGGCGCGCGGCGCCGCAGCGGCCGGCGCGGGCTGGCTGTCGGCCGCGGTGGTCTGCTTGGCCGGGGCGGCTCGCTCGGTCGTCGCCGCGCCGGCACTGCTGGTCGCCGGGGGCGACCCGGCCGCAGCGGAACCGGGGGACGTTGCCGCGGGCTTGGTCACGGGCTTGCTCTGCACCTGATGGCCGTTGCGGGAGGCGAAATACTCTTTCCAACTCGGGGCGACGGAATTCGGGTCTTCCTGGTACTGCTCGTACATCTCCTCCAGCAACCAATCGTTCGCCCCGACATCGGCGGCGGTCCCACCATCGTCGGGCTGACCGGTCGGGTTGAGATCTGCTGGTTTGCTGCGGTTGGAGCCGCCCGCAGCGGGCGATCCGGGGGATGTTTGGTCTGGCCTCGTGGCCACTGTCGCCTTCTTCCGTTGCAAGCTCACCCGCGGCAGATGTCACCGCGGTGTCACTCCCCAGGCTACCGAAGAATATGGACCACCGGGCCTGGTGGTAGGGGCTGTGTTGCCGTGCCGTTTCCGGGCGTGTCGGAACGACCCCGGTGGGCTCCGTGGCAGGACTTCATCGGGAGCAGCGGTACGACCTCGGAACGGCCCGCGGAAGGGCCCTCAGCCGGACCAGTGGGCCGCCGACGCGAGCAGCCGGGCATGCCGTTCCCGGTCCTCCGCGGCGGCGAGGCCCGGGGCGGCCAGCCAGGCGGCGCCGACGACACCCGGCCCGGCGTCGAACAGCGGATTGTCCAGGCGGTCGGCCAGCAGCGCCCGCAACCGGGTGCCGATCGGGGCCGGCCGCTTCGTGGACCGGGCGAGGAGCACCGACCCGGCCAGCACGACCGGTCGGCCCGGCACGGGATCGAGGGCACCGAGGGTCCCGGCCAGCAGCCCGGCGGCGCGGTCGGCGATCTCGGCGGCGACCGGGTCATGCCCGGCCAGCCCGGTCACCAGCGGGGCATAGTGGGACAGCTCGCGCGGCGGCCGGGCGTAGCTGGCCCGGATCAACGCGTCCGCCGGGACTTCGGCGTCCGGTGCGGTGCCGCCGAGCACGGCCCGGGCCAGCGGACTGAGCGGACGGCCGTGCTCGAGCTGGGTCAGCGTGGCCCGGACCGCCTCGCGGCCGAGCCAGAAGCCGGAGCCGTCGTCGCCGAGCAGCCAGCCCCAGCCGTCCCGCCGATCCACCTGAGCACCGGCGGAGATGGTGCCGGCGAAGGCCCCGGTGCCGGCGATCAGCGCGTAGCCGTCCGGATCCGGGGTCGCCGACGCGTACGCGACCGCGAGGTCGGTGACGACCTGGATCGGCGGGTCGGCCGGCTCGAGTGGCGGCAGCGCCGATCGGCCGAAGCCGACCGGGTCCGCGACGCCGGTGATCCCGGCCAGGCCGATCACCACGCCGGTGACGGTGAGCGGTTCGCCGGCCTCGGTCGCGGCCGCGGTCAGGGCCTCGGCGGTCACCCGCCGGATCTCGGCGATCGCCGGGTCGTGTCCGACGGCGTTCGGATTGGCCGGCCCGCCGTGGGCCACGGCCAGGAAGCGTCCCGTCGCGTCGGCGACGCCGACCCGGGTCGAGGTCCCGCCGACATCCGCTCCGATGATCACCTCGGTCATGGGGCACGATCCTGACCGACGCCACCGCGACGACGCGCACCGGGGTCGGTTCGGAAAGCGCCGGGACGACTCCGGTGCGCCTTCCCGAACAGGACGCCGCGCTTGGGTAACTTTCCTTCCCGGATCGGGGAAACTCTCCGGTGTTTGTGCTTAGGTGAGCGAGAAACTCACCTCGTCGGCGGGACGGACAGGGGAAATCGATGGTCAGTGGCGGCGACGGAGCGGCGGTGGCGACGGACACCGCGGCGCCGGCCGCATGCCCGTCCCCACCGGTCGCCGACCCCTCGGTCCGGGCCCGGCAACGACGGCGTCAGCTGGTGCAGAAGTACGTCTTCGTCGTCTCGTTCCTGATCCTGCCGATGATCATCTTCCTGATCTTCGTGGTGTCGCCGTACCTGCAGGCGTTCTATCTGGCGCTGACCAACTGGACCGGCTATTCGCCGACCTTCGGCTTCGTCGGCCTGCAGAACTTCGCGGCCCTGTTCGGGATCGGCGATTTCAACCCGGACCGGGTGTTCTGGGCCGGGCTGCGGAACAACCTGATCCTGTTGTTCGTGGTCCCGTTGATCTCGATCGGGATCGCGCTGTTCTTCGCCTCGATGCTCAACCTGTCCGGCAGCACCAAGGCCGGCCAACTGCGCGGGGTGGCCGGATCGACCTTCTACCGGGTGCTCTTCTTCGTGCCGCAGGTGATCTCGGTGGCGGCCCTGGCGATCATGTTCCAGCAGGTGTTCCAGCCCCAGGGTCTGCTCAACGCGCTGCTGCGGTTGTTCGGCGTGGCCGACCCGCCGTCCTGGCTGGCCGAACCGGAGACGGCACTGCTGACCGTGATCATCGTCATGGTCTGGATGAACGTCGGCTTCTACATGGTCTATTTCTCGGCCGCGATGTCGGGCATCCCACGGGAGTTGCTGGAGGCCGCGGCGATCGACAAGGCCAGCCGGTTCCAGACCTTCCTGCGGATCACCCTGCCGCTGCTCCGCTCGTCGATCATCGTCGCCTACATCTATCTCGGCGTGCTCTGCCTGGATGCGTTCGCCATCGTGCAGTTGATGACGATCGGTCCGGGCGGACCGAACGAGACGACGACCGTGATGGCGCTGTCGATCTACAAGAGCTTCAAGGAACAGGGCCAGTTCGGCTACGCCACCGCGCAGGGGGTGGTGCTGTTCCTGATCACCCTGGTGCTGGCGGCGCTCACCCTGCGGATCACCCGGCGGGAGCAGGGCGAACTATGAGCCTGAAGACCGCGGCCTCCGGATCCGGCGTCGAGTTCCGGACCGAGACCACGCCCAAGATCAAGGGCGAGCGCGGGCTGACCGTCGCCACCCAGCTGATCCTGATCGTCTGGTCGGTGATCATCGGGCTGCCGATCGTCTGGGTGCTGATGTCGTCGGTGAAGAGCGATGCCGAGATCTTCGTCGATTCCTGGCGGCCGCCGATGGCGCTGCAGTTCGAGAACTACGCCCGGGCCTGGAACGAGGCCCAGTTCGGCAACTACTTCCTCAACTCGCTGATCGTGGTCGGTTTGTCGACGGTGATCGTGATGGTCCTCGGCGCGATGGTGTCCTACGTGCTGGCCCGCTACCAGTTCGTCGGCCGGCGGGCGCTGAACCTGGCCTTCATCGGCGCGATGGCGTTGCCAGTCTTCCTGGCCGTGATCCCGCTGTTCGGGGTGATGAAGCAACTGGGCGCCAGCATGCAGGCCGCCGGGCTGCCGTTCGGGCTGCTCGGCACCTATCACGGGCTGATCGCGGTCTACGTCGCGTACGCGATGCCGTTCACGGTGTTCTTCCTGACCGGGTTCTTCGCCAGCCTGCCCGGCGAGTTGAGCGAGGCGGCGTTCATCGACGGCTGCGGCCACTTCAAGACCTATTTCTACGTGATGCTGCCGCTGGCCCGGCCCGGCATCGTCAGTATCACGATCTTCAACGCGGTCGGCCTGTGGAACCAGTACCTGCTGCCGCTCTTCCTGAACAACGACAATCCCGGGCTGTATGTGGTGACCCAGGGATTGGCCAAGCTGGCCGGCGATTCTCAGTACGGCTCGGACTTCTCCGGGCTGTTCGCCGGCCTGGTGATCAGCATGGCCCCGGTGCTGATCCTGTACGTGATCTTCCAGAAGCAGATCCAGGCCGGGATGACCGCCGGCGCGCTGAAGTAATCGACTGACACCGAAGGGAACCCGATCATGGCACCCGAGTTCGACAAGCACGTCCCGCCGATCACTCGGCGGTCGTTGATCAGCGCCGCGGCGGCGGGCGCGGCCCTGGCCGGCACCGGCGCGCTGAGCGGCTGCGTCGCCAGCGGCGGGACGACGCCGCCGGGGGCCGGTCCGTCCTCGGCGCCGGGGGATCAGACCGCGGACAACCCGCTCGGCGCGGACAAGAAGCTGCCGCTCGAGGTGGTGATCTTCAATGGCGGCTACGGTGATCAGTACGGCAAGGAGCACGTCGGGCTCTACAACACCTGGGCCGGCGGCACGGTGGGCAAGATGTCGTCGACGGTCAAGATCGCCAGCACACTGCAGACCCGGTTCGCCGGCGGCAACCCGCCGGAGGTGATCGACAACGCCGGCGCGGACGCGATGCCGACCGCCACCCTGGTCGCGGACAACCAGCTGGCCGATCTGACGCCGCTGCTCGATTCGCCGTCGGTGGACGATCCGAACCTGAAGATCCGCGATCTGCTGATGCCGGCCGCGATCGTCAACGGGTCCTACGACGGGGTGCTGCGGCAGCTGCCGTACGTCTTCGCCGGTTGGGGTTTCTGGTACAGCGGGCCGCTGTTCGAGGAGAAGGGCTGGGCGCCGGCCAAGACCTGGGACGACTTCCTCAAGCTCTGCGACACGATCAAGTCAACCGGCCTGGCCCCGTTCGTGCACACCGGTGTGCACACCCAATACATGGACACGATCCTGGACACGCTGGCGATCAAGCACGGCGGCGTCGACGTGATGCTCAACATGGACAACCTGCGACCGGACGGTTGGGACAACGAGTCGGTGCTGGCGGCGGCGACGGCGGTCCGGCAGTTGCACGACGAGGGCTACATCATGGACGGCTCCGAGGGTCTGGACCACACCACCTCGCAGGCGCAGTGGCTGCAGGGCCGGGCGGCGATCATCCCGTGCGGCTCCTGGCTGGAGAACGAGATGCGGAAGCAGATCACGGCCGGCTTCGACATGGTGATGCAGCCGGTGCCGTCGCTGACCACGACGGACAAGCTGCCGTTCGAGGCGATCTACGGCGGGCCGGGGGAGAACTTCATCATCGGCGAGAATTCCAAGAACAAGCTCGGTGGAATGCAGTACCTCCGGCTGATGTTGAGCAACGAGGCCGGTGCGAAGTTCGCCGAGCTGACCGGGTCGCTGATCGCGACCAAGACCGCGAGCTCCAACCTGACCAACCCGACCACGGCGCTGAAGTCGGTGGCCGATGCGACCAAGGCCGCCGGCGAGAACATCTTCAGCCTCAACTTCGCCGTCTGGTATTCGGCCCTGCTGGACGCCCGGAAGCGGGAGATGGCCAACCTGATCAACGGCCGGTCGACCCCGGATCAGTACTGCGCCGCGATGCAGAAGGCGGCCGACGAGGTGGCCTCGGACCCGAAGGTGAAGAAGTTCACCCGGCAGTCGTGACGGTCGGGCGTGGGGTCAGCGCGACCCACGCCCGGCGACAGACGGCGATCGTGAAGACCAGGATCGCGACGTTGCGGATCGCCAGCACCACGGTGCCGGCGATCATGCCCGGTGAGGTTTCCGGGTCGAGCAGGCCCTGGTAGTACAGCACCGGATAGATCAGGTGGGTGAGCACCGCCAGGGCCAGCACGGAGACGCCGAGCCGGTCCAGCAACGCCCGGTCGCCCCGGTGCAGCACGCCCAGGGCCGCCACCGGGCCACCGAGCCAGAGCAGGTACTGCGGGCTGAAGGTCTTGTTGGTGATGATCATGATCGCCACGATGGCCGTCAGCAGCAGCCCGATCCCGAGCAGGCTCGGCTCGGACCCCTGGGCCGCCCGGAAGGCCCGGTAACACAGCAGCACGATCACGACCAGACCGGCCACCGTCGCCAGGTTGCTGATCATGACCAGGATCTCGTTGCCCGGGCCGAACACCTCGAAGGCCTGGAACGGCGACATCTCGATGGTCCAGGTCGTCGGGTCGGCGAGCCGGGCCAGCATCAGCGGCGTCGCCCAGAGCGCCTCGATCTGGAGGCCGCGGCCGGACTGCCAGGCCAGCGGAGAGATCAGCCGTTGCCAGCCGCCGGCGATCAGGCTGATCAGGGCGAGCCCGAAGCCCGCGGCGGCGAAGCCGATCAGCGCCGGTCTGCGGCCGGCCCGGGGCGCCGCCAACGCGGCTATCAGCAGCGCCGGCCAGAGCTTGATCGCGGCCCCGATCCCGGTCAGCACCCCGGCCAGCGCCGGCACCCGGCGCAACGCCAGCAGTGCGCCGCCGGCCAGCACGGCCGGGATCAGGTCGAACCTCAGGTAGGTCAGCGGGCCGATGCAGACGACGAAGATCAGCCAGAAGTAGACCGCCCGGCCGGGCCGATCACCGCCGGCCCGCCACAGCGCAATGGTGAAGGCCGCGTCGATGATGATCATGAAGCCGAGGTAGGCGACCACGTAGCCGGTCTCGTTGCCGCCGGACAGCAGGTACGGGATGGAGAGGATCCAGGTGACCGGCGTCGGGTACTCGTAGAAGGTGTCGCTCAGGCCGACCGAGCCGAGCCCCGCGATCTTGGAGAAGTAGTAGCGGACGTCGCCGGTGGCGATGAACTCGGCGACCAGCCAGATCCAGATCAGCAGCACCCGGCTGCCCAGCCAGAATGCGGCCAAAGCGATCGAGGACAGCCGGTCCTTGCCGGTCACGGGCTGGGCGGTCACGGGGGAAGGTTCGGGCACGGCGTGAGCTCTCCCAGCTGGCGTACGGACTGCCCGCCGGCGACGGTCGGCGGTGGTGTTTGTCGGCGGCGAATCTACCAGGGGTGGACGCTCCCGGAGGGATCTGACGACCGGTCGTTCGTCACCGATCCTTCGCCTGCGTTTCATCTCGACCCCTCCCGCAACGCCGATGATCATGTGAGAATCAGCCATGGTCATCACTCGGGGACGCACCTTTCTTACCTTCCTGGCTGTGGTCGTGCTCGCGCTGACGCTCGGCGTCCAGGCCGCGGCAGCCCGGCCGGCCGCGCTGCCACTCGGCGACAGTGATCTCGCCGAGACCCGGACGGAGCGGACGCTCGCGCCGGGCGTCACGCTGACCACCATCGTCCGCGGCACCGAACCGGCGGACCCGGACGAGATCCTGACCACGCCGCGCGGGCCGTGGCGGGTCAGCCTGCTGACCATCGATCCGCGGCGGGCCAAGGGCGAGCTGCGGGCGGTCACCGGACCGGACGTGGCCAAGGTCGAGAAGACCTCGGTGCTGGCCACCCAGTACGGCGCGCTGGCGGCGGTCAACGCCAGCTTCTTCACCTTCTCGGCCTCGGTGGAGTATCCCGGCGACCCGGTCGGGCTGGGCGTCTACGACGGCAAGCTGCTCAGCGAGCCGACGGTGGATCCCGGCGAGGTCGGGGTGCTGTTTGACACCGATCGGCTGCGGCCGCAGTACGGCGCGTTCAGCTGGGCCGGTCACGTCCAGGCCCGCGACCTGCGGGTCGGGCTGAACGCGATCAACCATCCGCCGGTCGTCCCGGTGGGTTGTGAGCAACTGGCCGATCAGGCCGCCTGTCCGGTCAACGGCGACACCGTGGTGATCACGCCGGAGTTCCGGGCGACGACCCCGGCCGGGCCGGGCACCGAGCTGGTCCTGGATGCCAAGGGTTGTGTCCGGCATCGCTCCGACAACGTGCGCGGGCTGGCGCTGAACAAGGGCGAGCGTGCCCTGCAGGCCACCGGTGCCGACGTGGCCGCGCTGCGCCGGGTCTCCGGCTGCGTCAAGATCGGCAGTGAGCTCCGGGACGAGACCGGCGAGCTGGTCCGGCTCGGTGCGGACAGTCAGGCGGTGAACGGCCGGCAGCGGTTGCTCCGCGACGGCGCCGTGGTGGTGCCGCCGGTGGACAACTCGTTCTTCGCCCGCAACCCGCGGACGTTCATCGGCAGCAAGCGTTCCGGCGAACTGGTGATCGGCGTGATCGACGGCCGGCAGGCGATCAGTGTCGGCACCACCCTGGACGAGACCGCCGCCGTCGCGAAGTCGATCGGCCTGTGGAACTCGATCAACCTGGACGGCGGCGGCTCCTCGACGATGGTGGTCGAGGGTGCGGTGATCAACAGCGTCAGCGGCTCCGCCGAACGCGCCGTCGGCGACGCCCTCGTCTACGTCCCATAATGCCGACTTGTCAGAACTGAGGCTGGCTATAGCCAGCGTCAGTTCTGACAAGTCGGCGAAAGCCTTAGTGGGAGATGCGGCGGGGGAAGAGCCAGCGGCCCCAAACGTAGCCGCAGGCCAGGATCACCACGCACCAGCCGAGGGCCCACCACGGCTGGGCGCCGAGTCCGGTGCCCATCAGCAGGCCGCGGATGGTCTCGATGATCGGGGTCAGTGGCTGGTGCTCGGCGAAGGCACGGAGCCAGACCGGCATCGTCTCCACCGGCACGAAAGCGCTGGAGACGTACGGCAGGAAGAGCAGCGCGAAGCCGTAGCCGCTGGCCGCGCCGGGGGTCCGGGCCAGCAGCCCGAGCACGGCGAAGATCCAGGTGATCGCCAGGATGTAGAGCGCGATCAGGCCGAAGGCGGCGAGCCAGCCGAGCAGAGTGCCGGTGGGCCGGAAGCCGATCAGCAGCGCGACCGCGATGACCACCAGGGTCGCCACCAGATTGCGCAGCAGGCTGGCGATCGCGTGTCCGGTGATCACCGCCGATGCCCGAAGCGGCATGGTCCGGAACCGGTTGATGATGCCTTCGGTCATGTCCGTGGTGACGCTGACCGCCGTACTGCTGGCACCGAAGCCGGCACAGGTCAGGATGATCCCCGGCACCACGTAGTTGACGTAGTCACCGCCGGGTTCGATCGCGCCGCCGAAGACGAAGGTGAACATCAACATCAGGATCACCGGCAACGCGATCGCCATCAGCAGGGCGTCGACCTCGCGCAGCGAGTGCTTCACGCTGCGGCCGATGAAGGCCAGGTTGGTGGTCACCGCCGACGGTACGGCGCGCGGCGGCGGGACCGGGATCGTCGAGTTGATCATGGTGGTCATCGGGCCAGCTCCAATCGATCCTGGTCGGACGTCTCGGCCGGCTCGGTCAGGGCCAGGAACACGTCGTCCATGGTGGGTTTGCGGATGGTCACCTGAGCGTCCGGGTACGCCGAGCGGTCGAGGCCGGTCAGCACGGACTGCAGGCCGTCGATGGTGCCGTCGGTGGGATGCTCGGCGAGCAGCCGTCCGGCCGGATCACGCAACTCGACCAGTTCGGTGCCGACCTGCGCCTTGAGCTCGGTGGCCGATCCCTCGGCCACCACCAGGCCCTCGTTGATCACCGCGATCCGGTCGGCCAGTTGATCGGCCTCCTCCAGATATTGCGTGGTGAGGAAGATCGTGGTGCCGCCGCCGGTGAGACTGCGGATGGCCTGCCAGAGCGCCTGCCGGCTGCGGGTGTCCAGGCCGGTGGTCGGCTCGTCCAGGAACAGCACCGGCGGGGCGGTGATCAGACTGAGCGCGAGGTCGAGCCGACGGCGCATTCCGCCGGAGTAGGTATTCACCCGGCGCCGGCCGGCGTCCACCAGGTCGAAGTCGGCGAGCAGTTCCTCCGCTCGGCGTTTTCCCTCGGTGCCGCTCAGACCGGACAGCCGGGCCATCAGCAGCAGGTTCTCGGTGCCGGTGAGCAACTCGTCCACGGCGGCGTACTGGCCGGTGAGGCTGATCGACCGGCGGACCTGCTCGGCGGCGGCGACGACGTCGTGGCCGAGGATCGTGGCCCGGCCGGAGTCCGGCGAGACCAGGGTGGTGAGGATGTTGATCAAGGTTGTCTTCCCGGCACCGTTGGGGCCGAGCAGAGCGAAGATCGTGCCGGTGGGCACGGTCAGGTCGATCCCGGCCAGCACGCGCTGTTTCCCGTAGGACTTGAGGAGGCCGGAGATCTCGACGGCAGTGGTCATCGTCAGCTCCTTACTGTGTATAACGTACGCAGCGTACCATATAAACAGTATGCGTCACACACAGTCGATCGGCCGGACGCTACGATGACCCGGAGTCGGGGCTGATCATGGAAGCGGCGAGGGAGTTCGGATGACCGATCCGGTGGAGCAGGGGCTGCCGCGGGCCGTGGCGATGGCCTGGGGGATCGCGGCCAACCCGCAGCGCGGGCCGAAGCGGGAGCTGAGCCACGAGCTGATCGTCGAGGCGGCGATCGGGATCGCGGACGCGGAAGGGCTGGCCGCCGTCACGATGAGCAAGGTCGCGTCGTCGCTCGGCTTCACCACGATGTCCCTCTACCGCTACGTCACCAGCAAGGACGACCTGCTGGTGCTGATGGCCGACGCCGCCGCCGAGGTCTCGCATCCGTCGGACGACTGGGGGCCGGACTGGCGCGCCAACGCCTGGGACTGGGCCGCCCTGGTCCGTGGCTGTTATCGCGATCACCCGTGGATGCTCGAGATCCCGCGGACCCCGACGCTGTTGATGACGCCGAACAACATGGCCGTCGTCGATCTGGGGCTGCGGGCGCTACGGCCGGCGGGGCTGGCGCTGGACGTGAAGGTTTCGTTGATCATGGTCGTCAGCATGTACGTGCGCAGCTTCTGCGAGCTGGATCAGGAGTTCGCCGCCGAATCCGTCGAGCTGGCCAGGGACGTCTGGGCGGCCGAGGCGCAGGCCGGTGCGCTGCGCGAACTGGTGACCGAGGAGCGGTTCCCGGAGTTGTTTCCGATGGTGCAGTCCGGCGACTTCTTCGGCACCACGGAGTCGGAGCTCGAGGACTCCGACTTCCGGTTCGGCCTCGACCGGTTGCTGGACGGCTTCGCACGGTATCTGGAACAGGTCGGGCCGGATACCGCGGACGGACCCCGACCCGAGCCCGAGTTGCCGGAGATCCCGGACTTCGCCCGGGACGAGGTCCGGCGGGACAAGGCCGTGCGGGCGGTCGCGGCCAAGCGCCGGGACGCGGAGTCGAAGCGGCGCGACGCCGAGTCCAAGGTGCGCGACCTGCTGCAGAAGGAGCACGAGGCGATCGCCAAGGCGCTCGAGCGCGCGGCCAAGGCCCGCACGCCGTAACCCGTAACTCGTAGCCAATATCTCGCCGTTGGCACTGGGCCGTCGTGATCTTGACTGCCAGGCTGGTCGCTGAGGATGGCACCGGTGGCTAGGGGAGTGCGATGAGCGAGATCACATACCAGTTCGAGTACGAGCAGCGGATCCGGTGTGCCTTCATCGGCGCCGGCGGGCACTCGTATCGCAACGTCTATCCGAGCTTCCAGTACGCGCCGATCGACCTCGTCGGCGTGTGCGACCAGCAGAGCGACCGGGCCGCGACCTACGCCCGGATGTTCGGCGGCGGCAACTCCTACGATGATCACCACAAGATGCTCGAGCAGGAACGCCCGGACGCCGTCTTCATCGTCACCTCCTACGACGAGGACGGTCGGGTGCAGGCCACTGACCTGGCCCTGGACTGCCTCGCGGCCGGCGTGCACGTCTGGATGGAGAAGCCGACCGCGGCCTCCGTCGCCGAGATCCGGCAGCTGCAGGCTGCGGCCGAGGCGAACGGCCGGTTCGTGATGACCGGGCTGAAGAAGATCTTCACGCCGGCGATGTCTAAGGCGAAGTCGATCACCGAGTCCGAGGAGTTCGGCGGCATCACGTCGATCACCGTGCGCTATCCGCAGTCCCTGCCCGACCAGGAAGGGAAGCAGGATCCGCGGCGGCTGATCGGGTTCCTTGATCACATCTACCATCCGGGTGCGGTGCTGACCTACCTCTGCGGCCGGGTGCAGCGGTTCAGCTATGAGCAGGATCCGGTGGCGGGTGGCTCGGTGGCCGCGCTGCGCTTCGAGTCCGGTGCGATCGGGTCGCTCCAGCTGGCCGGTGGCGCTGCCTCGACCAGCCCCCTGGAACGGGTCGAGGTGGTCGGCCGCGGCGCCAACCTGGTGATCGAGGACGGGGTCCGGCTGACCTACTACCGGCCCGGTGCGAAGCTCGGCTACGGTCGCTCCGCCAGCTATGTCGTCGATGACGACGTGGCGCCGCTGGTCTGGCAGCCCGAGCACTCGCTCGGCCAGCTGTACAACAAGAACCTGTTCTTCCTCGGCTACGTCCCGGAAATCCTGCACTTCTGCGAAGCGGTGCAGAGCGGGACGGCGCCGGTCAAGGGCACCCTCGACCAGTCGTTGTCGATCATGCACCTGTTCGACGCCTATCGGCGGACCCCGCCGGGGCAGACCGTCGAGCTGCCGCTCCCCGAGTAGCGCAGTACAGCCAATTCTCCTCGATTGGCTATGGCTGGGCACCGGCCCGGTCGCCAGAATGACTGTGCAGTAAGCGAAATCGTCGCTTCACTGTGACATCCGGACGTACGGGCATCGCGGCCTGGGCACGGCCCGCCGCCCTGTGGAGCGAAAGGCCGGAACGATGACGAACCGACTGCCGAATCCTCGACCAGCCCATGATCGACCCCTTCATGATCGACTCGCGCTGAGCCGGCGCGACCTGCTGGCGCTGGGCAGCGCCGGGCTGGCCGCCGTCCCGCTGATGGGCTGCGATCTGCTCTCCACTGCGCCCACCGATCAGCAGGGGCCGGGCGGCGAGACGGGGGCGCTGGAGGCGCCGCAGCTGGCCGAGCAGGTCGCCCAGGGCAAGCTACCGCCGCTGGCCGAACGGCTGCCGGAGAAGCCGCTGGTGGTCCAGCCGGTGGAGCGGGCCGGGGTCTACGGCGGGGAGTGGCGGACCTCGCTGCTCGGCCTGGCGGACGCGGTCTGGATGTCGCGGACGGTCGGCGCCGAAAGTCTGCTGCGGTGGACGCCGGACTTCGTCGAGGTGATCCCCAACGTGGCCGTGGAATTCCAGGTCGAGGACGGCGGCCGGGCCTTCGTCTTCCAGCTCCGCAAGGGGATCCGGTGGTCCGACGGCGAACCGTTCACCGCCCAGGATGTCGCCTTCAGCCGCAACGACGTCTTGAACAACAAGGAGCTGACACCGTCGGCGCCGGCCAACCCGTCCGAGGTCGAAGTGCTCGACGACTACGCGTTCCGGATCAAGTTCGAGAAGCCGGAGGGCCTGTACATCAAGAACCAGGCCAACGACAAGGACATCATCCGGCGACCGTTCCACTACCTGAAGAAGTACCACAAGAAGTACAACCCCGACCTCGACGCGGTGATCAAGGAGGAGGACGCCAAGGACTGGGTCAGCCTGTTCGAGATCAAGGCCGGCATCGCCGGCGGGGCCAGCGCGCACTGGCAGAACCCGGACCTGCCGACCCTGTATCCGTGGCGGACGATCAAGCCGGCGGGCGAGGGGACCCGGATCGTCGTCGAGCGCAATCCCTACTACTGGAAGGTCGATCCGGACGGCCGGCAGTTGCCGTACCTGGATCGGGTCACCTTCGACGTGGTCAACGACGCCCAGGTGATGTTGCTGAAGGCGATGAACGGCGAGATCGAGATGCAGGACCGCAACATCGGCACCCCGCAGAACAAGCCGGTGCTGGCGTCCAACCGGGAGTCGGGCGGCTACGACTTCTTCGAGTCCAAGCCGACCGAGATGAACACGACCGGGATCACCCTCAACCTGACCCACAAGGACAAGGTCAAGCGGGAGATCTTCAACTCGCGTGACTTCCGGATCGGCCTGTCGCACTCGATCAACCGGGCCGAGATCATCGAGCTGGTCTTCCAACGGCAGGGCGAGCCCTGGCAGATCGCGCCGCGGCCCGAATCCAAGTTCCACAACGAGAAGATGGCCAAGCAGTACATCGAATACGACGTCGGCCTGGCCAACGAGCACCTGGACAAAGCGGGCTTCCGCCGCGGGCCGGGCGGCGCCCGGCTCGGCCCGAACGGGAAGCCGATCACCTTCACCCTCGGCTTCGTCACGTCCTGGAGCCCGGAGTGGGCCGATGTCGCCGAGCTGCTCAAGGGCTATTGGGGCGAGGTCGGCATCGGCATCAACCCGACGTCGATGGACCGTTCGCTGTGGCTGGAGCGGTCGGACGCGAACGACTTCGAAGCCTCGCTGTGGGCCGGCGAGTGCGGCGGTGATCATGACACGGTGATCCGGCCGATGTGGTTCGTGCACATGGACGGGACGATCACGCCGGGCCCGCCGTGGCGGGAGTGGTATCACTCACAGGGCAAGGAGGGCGAGCGGCCGCCCGAACAGATCCGCAAGATGATGGAGCTGTACGACCAGGTCAAGGTGACCCCGGACGAGGCCGGCCAGGACACGCTGATGCGCCAGATCCTCGACCTGAACACCGAAATGTTCCCGTTGATCGGGATCAGCCTGCCGGGGCCGGGCTACGGCGTGGTCAAGAACAACTTCCACAACGTGCCGGCGGTGATCCCGGTGTCTGCAGTGTTCCTGAATCCCGGCCCGACCAACCCCGAGCAGTACTTCGTCCAGGACGTCTGAGCGGACTGCCATGCTGAGCTACATCGCCCGCCGGCTGGCGTTCATGGTGCCGACGTTGATCTTGATCTCGATCGTCTCGTTCGTGATCATCCAGCTGCCGCCCGGCGACTATCTGACCACGCTGGTGGCCCAGCTGAGCGCGCAGGGCGAGACCATCGAAGCCGCCCAGCTCGAGGCGCTGAAGCAGCGCTACGGGCTCGGCGAATCGGTGATCGTGCAGTACACCAAGTGGATCTCGGCGATCGTGCTGGAGGGCGACTTCGGCCAGTCCTTCGAATGGGGCCGGCCGGTCGCCGACCTGCTGTCTCAGCGGATCGGGCTGACCGTCGTGTTGGCGACCTCGACGCTGCTGCTGACCTGGGTGATCGCGTTCCCGATCGGGGTCTACTCGGCGGTGAAGCAGTATTCGCCCGGCGACTACGTGGCGACCACGATCGGCTTCCTCGGTCTGGCCATCCCGAACTTCATGATCGCGCTGGCGCTGATGTACCTCGGCTTCCGGTTGTTCGGGCTGAGCGTCGGTGGGTTGTTCTCGCCCCAGTTCGTCGACTCGGGCTGGAACCTGGGCAAGCTGCTGGACTTGCTCGGCCACCTCTGGGTGCCGATGATCGTGCTCGGCACCGCCGGCACTGCCGGCTTGATCAGGATCCTGCGCGCGAACCTGCTGGACGAGCTGCGCAAGCCCTATGTCGTGGCGGCCCGGGCCCGCGGCATGCCGGAGCGGCGGCTGTTGATCAAGTATCCGCTGCGGGTGGCGCTCAACCCGTTCATCTCCACCGTCGGCTGGATCCTGCCGGCCCTGGTCTCCGGCGAGATCATCGTCTCCCAGGTCCTGTCGCTGCCGACCACCGGGCCGCTGTTGCTGAGCGCGCTGACCAGCCAGGACATGTACCTGGCCGGATCGATCATCCTGATCGTCTCGGTGCTGACCGTGATCGGCACCCTGTTGTCCGATATCGCCCTGGCCTGGCTGGATCCTCGGGTCCGGCTCCGGACGAAGTGAGGACGCACCATGACGCAGCAGACGGCGCCACCGGCGGCGCCGGCCGGGACCGGGGCCGGCTTCGGCCACGGGGCCGACGAGGTCGCCGCGGCCAAGCAGTCCCGGCTGATCTGGTGGGCGTTCCGGAAGCACCGGCTGGCCGTGGTCGGGCTGATCGTCACGCTGTTGATCTATCTGGTGGCCCTGTTCGCGGAGTTCCTGGCCCCGTTCGACACAGGCCGCTTCGACGCCGACTACAGTTACGCACCGCCGCAGCTGGTCCAGGCCGGCGATCGCGGCCCCGGTGCCAATGGCGGGGGCGGCTTCGGACTCTACGTCAACGGCTTTCGGTCCGAGATGGACAACGAGACCCTCGCGGTGAGCTACACGGTCGACGAGGGTCAGCGGATCCCGGTCGGCCTCTTCGTCCGCGGCGACGAGTATCGGCTGTGGGGGTTGATCCCGGGCGATCGGCACCTGATCGGGCCGGTCGACCCGAGCCAGCCGATGTATCTGCTCGGCGCCGACCGG
The DNA here is from genome assembly GCA_963746025.1 of uncultured Actinomycetota bacterium. GTDB lineage: Bacteria > Actinomycetota > Actinomycetes > Propionibacteriales > Propionibacteriaceae > Microlunatus. Next base: position 31,576 of record CAVUZU010000001.1, on the reverse strand, counting down.
AACGGCCGGGATCTGTTCTCCCGGATCATCCACGGCACCCGGGTGTCGATGACCATCGGGCTGATCGGCGTCGCGCTGGCGTTCGCCCTCGGCGTGGTGCTGGGCGGGATCTCCGGCTACTTCGGCGGCAAGATCGACATCCTGATCCAGCGGGTGGTCGAGTTCTTCATGTCGATCCCCACTCTGCCGCTGTGGTTGGGATTGGCCGCGGCCTTGCCCGGCGACTGGGGGCCGATCCAACGCTACTTCGCGATCACCGTGATCCTGGCGATCATCGCCTGGACCGACCTGGCCCGGGTCACCCGGGGCCGCTTCCTGTCGCTGCGCTCGGAGGAGTTCGTCACCTCGGCGCATCTGGACGGCAACAGTCAGCGCGAGGTGATCTTCCGGCACATGCTGCCGTCGTTCACCAGCCACCTGGTCGCCTCGCTGACCCTGTCCGTACCGGGGATGATCTTGGCCGAGACGTCGCTGTCCTTCCTCGGTCTCGGGCTGCAGGCGCCGGTGGTCAGCTGGGGTGTGCTGCTGCAGGAGGCGCAGAACGTCCGCACCCTGGCCACCGCACCCTGGCTGATGATTCCCGGGCTGGGCGTGATCATCGCGGTGCTCGCCCTCAACTTCGTTGGCGACGGGCTGCGGGACGCCGCAGACCCGTACAAGCGGTAGCCATGATCACCGGCGGACCATGATCACCGACGAGGAGGACCGGATGACCGACGCACTGTTGCGGATCGAGGGGCTGAAGACGCACTTCTTCCTCGACGAGGGGACCGTGCGATCGGTGGACGGCGTCGACCTGACCGTGCCGCGAGGCAAGACCGTCTGCCTGGTCGGCGAGTCCGGCTGCGGAAAGTCGGTCACCGCCCGCAGCGTGCTCGGCCTGATCGATGCGCCCGGCCGGATCGTCGAAGGCTCCGTCTGGTGGCACGGCGGTGATCAGGCCGACGGGGGCGAGTCGGCGGCCGACGGCGGAGTCGACCTGGCCGCCCTGGACCAGCGTGGCGAGCAGCTGCGCCGGATCCGCGGCAACGAGATCTCGATGGTGTTCCAGGAGCCGATGGCGTCCCTGTCGCCGATGTACACGGTCGGCGACTACCTGGTGGAGACGATCCGGCTGCATCGTCAGGTGACCAAGAAGGAGGCCCGGGAGCAGGGGGTCGGGCTGCTCCGCCGGGTCGGCATCCCGCGACCGGAGCAACGGCTGGACGCCTATCCGTTCCAGCTGTCCGGCGGCATGTGCCAGCGGGTGATGATCGCGATCGCCCTGACCTGCGGGCCGAGCCTGTTGATCGCCGACGAGCCGACCACGGCCCTGGACGTGACCACTCAGGCCCGGATCCTCGACCTGCTGCGTGAGCTGCAGCAAGAGACGGACATGTCGATGCTGTTCATCACCCACGATCTCGGGGTGGTGGCCGAGCTGGCCGATGAGGTGGTGGTGATGTATCTCGGCACAGTCGTGGAGCAGGGCAGTGTCGACGACATCTTCCATGCGCCGCAGCATCCGTACACCCGAGCGTTGTTGGATTCGATCCCCACCATGGGCGCCGGCACCCGACAACGGTTGCAATCCATTCAGGGGCAGGTGCCGCATCCGCTGAACCGGCCACCCGGCTGCCCGTTCCATCCCCGCTGCGACCAGGCGATCGAAGGCCTCTGCGAGACCGTGGATCCGCCGTACCTGCGCGCCGGTGACAGCCTGGCCCGCTGCGTGCTGCACGATTCCGAGCTACTTCATGATCATCATTCAGCCGCCGCACGATCCACGGCGGGCCAGGAGCAGCGATGACCGCCCCAGCACCCTCCGCCGCCGGCCCGCCGGCCGATGCCGACGAGACCCTGCTCCGGCTGGACGGCCTGAGCATGCGGTTCCCGATCCGGCGGCGCGGCCTGTTCGCTCGGATCACCGGCCACGTGCACGCCGTGAACGGCGTCGACCTCACCATCCGTCCCGGCGAGGTGCTCGGCCTGGTCGGCGAGTCCGGCTGTGGCAAGACCACCCTCGGCCGCTGCATCGCCCGCTCCGAGACGCCGACCGAGGGCCGGGTTGAATACACCGCGGCGGACGGCCGGGTGGTCGATCTCGCCGGGCTGGACCGGCGGGAGCTGCGCCGCTACCAGTCCGAGATCCGGGTCGTCTTCCAGGATCCGTTCTCCTCGCTCAACCCGCGGCTGAACCTGCTCCAGATCGTCGGCGATCCGTTGCGGGCCTACGACATCGCTACCGGCAGCGAACTGGAGGAGCGGGTCGCGATCATGCTCCGCAAGGTCGGCCTCTCGCCATCCCACATGCGCCGCTATCCGCACGCCTTCTCCGGTGGCGAACGGCAACGGGTGAACATCGCCCGGGCCTTGATCACCGAGCCGCGACTGGTGATCACCGACGAGGCCGTGTCGGCGCTGGACGTGTCGATCCGGGCCCAGATCCTCAACCTGCTCCGGGACCTGCAGGACGAGTTCGACCTGACCTACCTCTTCATCTCCCATGATCTTTCGGTGGTGGAGAGCATCTGCAACCGGGTCGCGGTGATGTATCTGGGCAAGATCGTCGAACTGGCCGACACCGGCGACCTCTACCGGCAGCCGCAGCATCCGTACACCGAGGCGTTGCTGTCGGCGGTGCCGCGGCCGGACCCGCGACTCCGCGACCAGACCCGCCGGATCCGCCTCTCCGACGACTTCCCGGACCCCGCCAACCCGCCGTCCGGCTGCTTCTTCCACACCCGCTGCCACTACGCCCAGGACCGCTGCGCGACCGAACGGCCGGAACTGCGGCCGACCGGCGAGGCTCACGCGGCGGCCTGCCACTTCAGCGACGACCTGAACCTTGTCGGGGTCGGCAACGGCTCAGCGGCGCAGTAACTCTGGCGAAGAAGGCCGTGATGTGTCGGAGCTCGGAGCCGGATCGGTCATCGCTGAGGCGTGATCAACTCCACGCGTGGGAAGTAGGTCCGGTAGCGCGGCGCATCCCGGGTGAGAATACGGTAGCCGGTCACGGCGGCGTGGGCGCCGATGTAGAAGTCGGGGAGCGGCGCACTCCTGCTCCCGCCGCTGCGGCGATAAGTGAGGAAGGCCTTCCCGGCGAGGAAGCCGGCGGAGTACGGGAGTGGCTCGCGTCGGAACGAGGTCTCGGGCAGCGCCGCGTCAAGGTCCTCGATCCGGTCGAAGCCGACCGACACCTCGGCGTACACGATCGGATTGATGACAACGGCCCCCTGGTCAAGCAGCTGCGCGAGCGATTCGGCCGACCAGTCCGCCCAGGTCGGATCGTCGGTGACGACGTCGAGTAGCACATTCGAGTCGACCAGCGTCACGCTCGGCGCGACCTCAATCGCCACGAAGGAGTTCCATCAGCTCGTCCGTCGTCTTCGCCGTCGTCGCCCGTCCTCGCATCCGCTGCACGACCCGGGATCCCGGGCTCTCGCCAGGGCCGCGGTGAACGATCCGTAGCGAGTTGCCGTCCTCCACGACATCGACCTCGTCCCCCTCGGCGAACCCGTGCCGATGCCGGAGTTCGGCGGGGATGGTCACCTGCCCCTTGCTGTTGAGTTTCACGGCACTCCTGACACGTATCTGATGTAACACATGATACAGCGTGCCGCTGAGTGGTCCAGCCGTTCGGACTGGCAGCCGATGATCACCGGTCACAGTGCACCAAGCCCGGCCCGGTCACAGGTCCGCTCCGTCCCGCGTGACATGGAACGCGGCGTTCGACGCCCGGAACTCCTCGACCACGGAGGCGGGTGGGGTCTCGCCGTCGGCGACGTACCTAGCGATGAGGACCCCGTCGGTCTCGCGTTGCTGCCGTGCCCGTTCGAGCTCGGCGAGTTGCTGATCGGTGGCGCTCTGGGTGTTGCGGTTGGTGGTTGATCGGTGCGGTGATGGGCGGTACCTGCCCAACCCGCGAGGGATATCGCACGTGTGTCGCACGCGCCATTTCGCTTGGCGCCGAATCGCCACCTGTCTAGGTGTGATGTTGGCGCCCCCGGCAGGATTCGAACCTGCGCACCCGCCTCCGGAGGGCGGTGCTCTATCCCCTGAGCTACGGGGGCCGGCTGGCCGAAGAGAAATGTATCAGTGTTCGACCGGCGATGCGCACTCGGTTCGGGCCGGGCGGTCCACTGGTTGAAAACGGTCGGCGGCCATGGTGTCGGGTCTGGCAGAGTTCCGCCGTGATCACCCGACCCGTCGGAGGCGTTCGATGACCATGTCCCACGTCGCCGGTTCGATTCACGCGGATGCCGGCACGCCGCAGCCGCGCTGGCTTGCGGTGCCCGCGGACGTCAACGCGCTGCTGCCCGAGCTGTGGAGCCGCGGTGTCACCAAGGACGACGGTGGCGTGCTCACCGTCGCCGGGCTGACGGTGACCGAGATCGCCGACCAGGTCGGCACGCCGGTCTACCTGCTGGACGAGGAGGACCTGCGGGAACGGGCGCGGGCGTTCCGGACCGGCTTCGACGGCTGGTCCGTCTACTACGCCGGCAAGTCCTTCCTCTGTACGGCCGTCGCCCGTTGGGTGGCCGAGGAGGGGCTCGGGGTCGACGTCTGCTCCGGCGGCGAGTTGGCCGTGGCGCTGCGGGCCGGGGTCGATCCGGCGACCATCGGGCTGCACGGCAACAACAAGAGCGTCGCCGAGCTGCGGGCCGCGCTGGAGGCCGGGGTGGGGCGGATCATCGTCGACTCGTTCGACGAGATCGGCCGGCTCGGTGAGCTTGCCGAGGAGCTGGACCGGACCCCTCGGGTGATGGTCCGGGTGACGACCGGCGTCGAGGCGCACACCCACGAATACATCGCGACCGCGCACGAAGATCAGAAGTTCGGCTTCTCCATCGCCGGCGGCGCGGCGCTGCGCGCGCTGCAGGCCTGCCATGATCATCCGCGGCTCGACCTGATCGGCATCCACTCCCACATCGGCTCGCAGATCTTCGATGCGGAGGGGTTCGAGGTCGCGGCCCGCCGCACGCTCCGGCTGCGGGACGAGCTGACCAAGATCACTGGGTTCGAAGCCCCCGAACTTGATCTTGGTGGCGGCTTCGGCATCGCCTACACGACGGCCGATTCGCCGTCCTCGCCGAAGCAGCTCGCCGACGCGATGACGGAGATCATCCGGTCCGAGTGCGAGGCTCTGGACGCGAGCGTGCCGCACCTGTCGATCGAGCCCGGCCGGGCGATCAGCGGCCCGTCCACCTTCGCCCTGTATCGGGTCGGCACGGTGAAGCCGGTCGAGCTCGACGGTGGCCACACCCGGCTCTACGTGTCGGTCGACGGCGGGATGAGCGACAACATCAGGACCGCGCTGTACGGCGCCGACTACTCGGCCACGCTGGCCTCGCGGCGGTCCGCCGCCGGGCCGGTGCTGTCCCGGGTGGTCGGCGTGCACTGCGAGGGCGGCGACATCCTGGTCCGGGACGAGTTCCTGCCTGCCGACATCGCACCGGGCGATCTGCTGGCGGTCCCGGCGGCCGGCGCGTACAGCCGGTCGATGGCCAGCAACTACAACCACGTCCCACGACCGCCGGTGGTCGCGGTCCGGGACGGGCAGCTGACCACGCTGGTGCGGCGGGAGACTATCGAGGATCTGCTGCACCTCGACGTGGGGTAGCGATCCCGGGGTCGACTCCGGCGTCCCCGCCGTGCAGCAGGTCAGAGTGCAATAGGACAGAATGAACGGCCGGCAGGATCGGCCGGCCGAGTCGAATCGGCGCCGTCCGAGGAGCCCACCAGAAATCATGAGGTCAGCAATGAGCACAGCCGAACCGGTAGCCGGGGTCGCCGCGGCGCGCACCCACCTGGCGGCCGCCCAGATCCCGCTGCGGGTGGCGGTCCTGGGCTGCGGCACCGTCGGCACCGAGGTGGTACGGCTGCTCACCGACTCGGCCGACGATCTGCGGGCCCGGATCGGCCGGCCGCTGCAACTCGCCGGCATCGCCGTCCGCCGGCCGGGCCGGAACCGGCCCGGCATCGATCCCGACCTGCTGACCACCGATCCGCAGGCGCTGGTCGGGGCGGGCGACATCGACCTGGTGATCGAGGTGATCGGCGGCATCGAGCCGGCCCGCTCGTTGATCTTGACCGCGATGGAGAACGGCGCCTCGGTCGTCACCGCCAACAAGGCGCTGCTGGCCCAGGACGGCGCGACGCTGTTCGCCGCCGCCGAGAAGGCGGGCGTCGACCTGTACTTCGAGGCCGCCGTCGCCGGCGCGATCCCGATCATTCGGCCGCTGCGGGAATCCCTGGTCGGCGACGAGATCACCGCGGTGATCGGCATCGTCAACGGCACCACGAATTTCATCCTGGACAAGATGGACACCACCGGCGCCGGCTTCGCCGAGACGCTGACCGAGGCCCAGGACCTCGGCTACGCCGAGCCGGACCCGACCGCCGACATCGAGGGCTTCGACGCCGCGGCCAAGGCCGCGATCCTGTCCAGCCTGGCCTTCCACACCCGGGTCACCAGCGCCGACGTCTACCGCGAGGGGATCACCGAGGTGACCTCGACCGACATCGCCTCGGCCAAGGCGATGGGTTGCGTGGTCAAAGCGGTCGCGATCTGCCAGCTCACCGCGCCGGGGCCGAACGGCGAGCGAGCCGTCTCGGTCCGGACCCATCCGGCGATGATCCCGCGGAACCACCCGCTGGCCTCGGTCGGCGGCGCCTACAACGCGGTCTTCGTCGAGTCCAAGTCGGCCGGCCGGCTGATGTTCTACGGTCCGGGCGCCGGCGGTGCGCCGACCGCCAGCGCGGTGCTCGGCGACCTGGTCACGGTGGCCCGGAACCGGCTCCGCGGCGCGTCCGGGCCGGGAGAGTCGAGCTACGCGGCGCGGCCGATCTCCTCGATCGACACCGTGGTCACCCGCTATCACCTGTCGCTCGAGGTGGCCGAGGCGGCCGGCGTGCTGGCGACGATCGCGCACTGCTTTGCCGAGCACGGCGTCTCGATCCAGACGGTACGACAGCAGGGCCGCGACGCGAACGCCCAGCTGGTGATCGTCACCCACCCCGCCCCGGATGCGGCCCTGAGCGCCACCGTGGAATCGTTGCGGGAGTTGGATGTCGTGTGCGAGGTGACCAGCGTGATGAGAGTCGAGGGTGAATGACCGTGCTCGCTGATGCGGCCGACGCCGCTGGGTTCGTCGGAGCCGGGTCCACCGGGTCGGGCATCATCGCCCGCTACGGTGACTGGCTGCCGGTGGCGAAGGACGCGCGGGTGATCACCCTGGGCGAGGGCAACACGCCGTTGGTGCCGGCCGACACCCTGTCCGACCGGCTGGGCTGCCGGACCTGGCTCAAGGTCGAGGGCGCCAACCCGACCGGCTCGTTCAAGGACCGCGGGATGACCGTGGCCGTCACGGTCGCCGCCCACGAGGGAGCGACCGCCGTGGTCTGCGCCTCGACCGGCAACACCTCGGCCTCGGCGTCGGCCTACGCCGCGCGGGCCGGGCTGCTGCCGATCGTGCTGCTGCCGGCCGGCCGGATCGCCGCCGGCAAGCTGGCCCAGGCGGTGGTGCACGGTGCCCGGGTGGTCCAGGTCGAGGGGAACTTCGACACTTGCCTGGAGCTGGCGCGCAAGCTGGCCGACGACTATCCGGTGTCGCTGGTCAACTCGGTCAACCGGATCCGGCTGGAGGGACAGAAGACCGCCGCGTTCGAGGTCGTCGACGCGCTCGGTGACGCGCCGGATGTGCACGTGATGCCGGTCGGCAACGGTGGCAACCTGCCCGCCTACTGGCGCGGCTATGTCCAGTACGCCGACGCCGGCAAGACCACCCGCCGGCCGCGGATGTGGGGCTTCCAGGCCGCCGGCGCCGCGCCGCTGGTGCTCGGTCATCCGGTGCTCAATCCGGAGACCAGGGCCACCGCGATCCGGGTCGGCAACCCGGCCTCGACGGCGCTCGCGCTGGCCGCGCGGGACGAGTCCGGCGGCCTGTTCGAGGCGGTGCCGGACGAGCAGATCCTTGCTGCACAACAGTTCCTGGCCGCCAAGGAAGGCGTCTTCGTCGAGCCCGCGTCGGCGGTCGGCGTCGCCGGCCTGCTGGCCAAGGCCGAACGAAAGGAACTTGATCATGAGCTGCGGATCGTGATCACGGTGACCGGCCACGGACTGAAGGACATCGACACCGCCTTGTCCGGACACGACGTCGGTGGCGGCCCGGTGGTCGCGCCCGAGCTGACGGCGATCGCCGACGTCTGCGGGTTGAGCTGAGGCCGGCAGCGATGTCGGTCGGCAGCCCTGAGGATCGGCGGCGGCATGCCCGCTGACCTGATCGGCCGGACCGTCAGCGTCTCCGCGCCGGCCACCAGCGCGAACCTCGGACCCGGCTTCGATCACCTCGGGCTGGCCTACGACCTGCGGCAGCAGGCCACGCTGCGGGTGACCGAATCCGCGTCGGTGGCGGAGGTCACCGGCGAGGGTGCCGACGCGGTGCCGCGGGACGGCTCGCACCTGATCATCCGGTCGGCGCTGACCGCGCTGGCCGAGCTCGGGCAGTCGGTGCCGGGCCTCGCGCTGACCGCCGACAACGTGATCCCGCACGGCCGCGGGCTCGGTTCCTCGGCCGCCGCGATCGTCGCCGGGATCTTGGCCGCGACGGAGCTGGCAGGCGTCGAGCCGGATCCGGCGTGGCTGCTCCGCCGGGCGGTCGAGATCGAGGGTCACGCCGACAACGTCGCCGCGGCCCTGCACGGCGGGTTGGTGATCGCCTATCCCGAGTCCGACGACGCCCCCGGCACCGGCTACGGCGTGGCCGGGGTCCAGGTGCATCCCGAGGTCGGCGCGACGGTCTATCTGCCGGAAACCCCGGTCGCGACCGCCGAGGCGCGTGGTCTGCTGCCGGCGACGGTCCCGCACGGCGACGCCGCGGCCAACGCGGGCCGGGCCGCGCTGTTGGTCGAGGCATTGTCCCGATCGCCGGAACTGCTGCTCGCCGGGACGACCGACCGGCTGCACCAGGGTTATCGCCGGGTGGCCATGCCGGCCTCCTACGATCTGCTGGAATCCCTGCGAGACAAGGGATTCGCGGCGGTGATCAGTGGCGCCGGGCCATCCGTTCTGGTGCTCGGCCGGGCCGCTGCGTTGGCGGCCCTGCCGGATCGGGCCGGGTTCCGGCGACTGGTCCTGCGGATCGGCACCGGGGCCCGGGTGGAGGCCGGACCGCGGTGAATCGCCGCGCTGCGCGCCACTGCGGTGTGACGTACACGACGTTCGGCGTGGTTCGGCGGAAAGTGACAGATTCCACCGGGTAGGTGCTAGCCTGAAGGTACCGACGGTGAAGAGAGCACGCGGTTTGGCTTGCGGATCTTTTCCCCGGTAGCGCCCCCGGGTCGGGCGCAAGGTAATCACCTAGAGGTCGACGATTTCGACCTGATTGCCGACCAAAGACCCAGTTAACAAGCCCGCGTCCACGGCCTGTCATAGGCGGTGAGCGGAGGGCTATCAAGAAACGTTCCTCTCCAGGTGCATCCTGCGGAGGCACATGTTGGGTGGCGAACACCCTGAACCGAGAAGGAAACTCGTGACAGATACCGCCGAAGTGACGAGCGCGCCCGACACGGGCGAGGCTCCTCGCAAGCGCAAGGGATCCGGTCTGGAGGCGATGGTTCTCCCGGAGCTGAAGCAGCTTGCTGGATCACTCGGAATCAAGGGCCTCGGCGCGATGCGCAAGGGCCAGCTGATCGACGCGATCAAGGCCGCCCAGACGGGTTCGGCCGGCGCGAGCCAGTCCCGGGCGGAGCAGGCGCGGAGCTCGGGCCGTCGCGACAGCCGGACGCCGGACGGCGCGGCCAACGATGCGGGACCGGGCGGTGCGGGCCGGGCTGAAGCGGCGCAGGCCAACCCGCGCCGGACCGAACGGCCGGTCGAGTCGGCCCAGCCGACGCTCGACGCGGCCATCGAAGCCCCCAGCAACAACGGCTCTCGTGCCGCCGCGGACGCCGCGGATCGACCGGCCGTCGATCCCGAGGTCCAGGCCCGGGTGCAGCAGGAGATCAAGGCCCAGGTCGAGCGCCGGGCCCAGCGGGACGGCTCCGAGCAGCGGGACCGCACCGAGCAGCGGGACGGGGCGGACCGGGCCGAGAACGGCGAGCGCCGGGACGGTGCCGAGCGGCGCAACGGGTCCGAGCGTCGGGACGCGTCCGAGCGGCGCGACGGCGAGTCGGAATCCCGCCAGCGCGGCTCCGATGACAGCGACCGCACCGACGGCGACGACGGTCGTCGCGGCCGGCGGCAGAACAACAGCCAGCAGCAACCGCGCGACCAGCGCGGTGACTTCGACGACGAGAACGGTGGCCGGCGCGGCCGCCGCCGGCGCAGTCGCGACCGGCAGGGCCGGCGCCGCAGCACCGGACAGCTCGGGAACGAGCGGTTCGACGAGCCGGTCGTGTCCGAGGACGACGTCCTGATCGAGGCCAAGGGCATCCTGGACGTGCTCGACAACTACGCCTTCGTCCGGACCACCGGCTACCTGCCCGGGCCCGACGACGCGTACGTCTCGCTCTCCATGGTGAAGCGGTTCGGCCTGCGTAAGGGCGACATCATCACCGGCGAGATCAAGACCCCCAAGGAGGGGGAGCGGAAAGAGAAGTTCAATCCGCTGGTGAAGTTGACCACGGTCAACGGTGCCGATCCGGAGGAGTCGAAGGGCCGGGTCGAGTTCAGCAAGCTGACCCCGCTCTACCCGCAGGACCGGCTTCGGCTGGAGACCACCGGGACCAAGCTGAGCACCCGGCTGATCGACATCGTGTCGCCGATCGGCAAGGGGCAGCGTGGCTTGATCGTTTCGCCGCCGAAGGCCGGCAAGACCTTGATCATGCAGGCCATCGCCAACGCGATCTCCACCAACAACCCGGAAGTGCACCTGATGGTGGTGCTGGTCGACGAGCGTCCGGAGGAAGTCACCGACTTCGAGCGGACCGTTCAGGGCGAGGTGATCTCGTCCACCTTCGACCGGCCGGCCGATGATCACACCACGGTCGCCGAGTTGGCGGTCGAGCGGGCCAAGCGCCTGGTCGAGCTCGGCAAGGACGTGGTGATCCTGCTGGACGGCATCACCCGGCTCGGCCGCGCCTACAACACCGCCGCGCCGGCCTCCGGTCGGATCCTGTCCGGTGGTATCGACTCGAACGCTCTGTACCCGCCGAAGCGGTTCTTCGGTGCCGCCCGGAACATCGAGAACGGCGGCTCGCTGACCATCCTCGCCACGGCGCTGATCGAGACCGGGTCGAAGATGGACGACGTGATCTTCGAGGAGTTCAAGGGCACCGGCAACATGGAGCTCCGGCTGCGCCGGGAGTTCGCCGACAAGCGGATCTTCCCCGCGATCGACGTCGACGCCTCCAGCACCCGTCGCGAAGAGCTGCTGATGAGCAAGGAGGAGCTGAACGTGATCTGGCGACTCCGCCGGGCGCTCGGCGGCCTGGAAGGTGCGCAGGGCCTGGAGACCCTGCTCGACCGGATGCGCAAGACGGCGAGCAACGCCGAGTTCCTGGTGGCGATCACCCGGACCGTGCCGGGCGCCGGCGCTCGCAACGCCGTCACCTCCGGCTCCGACGACGACTGACCGGCTGATCACCTAGGTCCGGTACGGCGCGCCTGTGTCGGCCCGGGGCGCGCTGCTGCCTGGCGCGCCCGTGGCGACTTGCGCGTCGCTGTGGGATCGGGCCTCGGAGTCGCGGCTCGGCGGTGCGGCTTGGCAGGCCATCGCCGAGTGGACCGGCGGATCGCCGAGATCGAGGTCAAAGCGTCCGCTGATGACCTCGGAGTCGGCCGACGCCGGCGCCCCTCCACGCCAGCCAGCTGCCGCAACGGGATCGCCGTGACCGCAACCCGTCTGCGACTACGGATCGTCAGACACGCCCTAGAGCGTCGGCCGCGGCCGTGTGGAACAGGCGCGGCTTCGGACCAAGCGACCGGTGGCCGTTCTGCGGCCGGAATTGCAACTGGCAACCGTTTTCATTATCGTTCTCTCGACCCGGATCTGATGATCATCGGGGGTCTTCGCAGTACGCCATCGAGAGATGAGGTCGACCAGTGCCGAGGTTCCGCACGCATCCTGGTGGGGCGGGCAGAATGGCTGCCCTTGTTGCGGCGTTCGCGCTCCTGATCGTCACCGGTTGCGGCGGGGCCGGCGGCGAATCCGGCCGGTCCGCCGCCCACGGCGACGAACTGACGATCGCTGTCGGTGACGTGGCGGGAGGCGAATTCGACCCGCTCAAGGGGTGGGGGAGTCGTCCGGCACAGATCCGGCCGATCCACAGTTCGCTGTTGACGCTGGATGCCGACGTCAACTTCGTCGGTGACCTCGCCTCGGAGTACTCGGTGAGTGACGACGCGCTCCGCTGGGATTTCACCCTGCGGGACGACGCGCGCTGGTCGAACGGCGAGCCGGTGACGGCCGAGGACGTGGTGTTCACCTACGAGCTGCTGAAGAAGGAGGCCACCCAGTTCGATCTGAGCAACGTCCGGAAGATCACCTCCGGGGACGAGAAGCAGGTGAGCTTCCAGTTGGAGCGGCCACGGTCGACCTTCGTCAGCCAGCTCTCGGAGATCCCGATCCTGCCCAAGGACCACTACGGGCCGGAGTATTCGAGCAATCCGATCGGCTCGGGCCCGTACCAGGTCCGGAGCTATCAGGACGGCCAGCAGTTGATCTTGGAACCGAACCCGCACTGGTACGGCGGCAAGGTCGCGTTCTCGTCGCTGACCTTCCTCTTCCTGGCCGAGGACGCGGCCCTCGCGGCTGCCAGGTCCGGCGGCGTCGACATCGCGTACGTACCGCCGGCGTTCGCGGACCAGCAGATCCCGGGCATGACCTTGCAGAACTTCGAGTCGATCGACTCGCGCGGTCTCAGCCTGCCGACCCTGCCCGCGGGCAACACCGGGAAGATCCGCGGCAAGGAGGTGAAGGTCGGCAACGACGTCACCTCCGACCGAGCCGTGCGGCAAGCCCTGAACATCGGCTTGGAGCGGGACGGACTGGTCGAGTTGGTGCTGCAGGGCCACGGCCGTCCGGCCTTCACGCTGGTGGACGGGCTGCCCTGGTTCAACCAGGCCGCCGCCTTCGAGGACGGCCGGATCGACGACGCCAAGGGGCTGCTGCAAAAGGCCGGCTGGTCGGACTCCAACGGCGACGGCATCGTCGAGAAGGACGGCACCCCGGCCCGGTTCACCCTGCTCTACCCGTCCGATGATCAACTCCGGAGCGACCTCGCCCTGGTCGTCGCCGAACAGGCACGTGCGTTCGGGATCGAGATCGTGGCTCAGGGGACGACCTGGGACGGGATCTACCGGGACGGCAAGGCCAATGCCGTCACCTGGGGCGGCGGCCGCCACCATGCCCATCAGCTGTTCGAGATGTATTCGTCCACCGCTATCGACACCGGCTACAACAACCTGCCGCAGTACTCGGACGAGACGGTGGACCGGCATCTCGCGGCCGGGCTCGCCGCGGCCGATCCGGATGACGCCAACGAGCACTGGAAGCTCGCCCAGATCGACGGCGAAGCGGGCTTCGCCGGCGAACACGGCGACGCCCCGATCGTCTGGCTGGTCCGGCTCGACCACTCCTACCTGGTGCGGGACGGACTCGACCTGGGCAGGGGACCGATCCAGGGCCACGGTCACGAGTGGGCGTTGTTCAACACGGTGGCCGACTGGAACTGGACTGCGTGACGGTGGTGGATGGCCGCCTCGGCCCCACCGGACTCGCCCGGCGGGTCACGATCCGTGTCCTCCGCTTCGTGACCTTGCTGATCGGCGTGTCGGTGCTGGCCTTCGTCCTCGTCCTGAACTCTCCGGTCGATCCGATCCAGGCCTACGTCGGCGCCGACGTCAATCTCACCGACGAGCAGGTCGAGCGGCTTCGCGCGTACTGGGGACTGGACCGGTCGCCGATCGAGCAGTACCTGGCCTGGGCGCGCGCGATGCTGCAGGGCAACCTGGGCACCTCAACGCTGTACCGGGCGCCGGTGGCCGAAATCATCGCCGACCGGTTCTGGGCGTCACTCGCGCTGATGGGCGTCGCCTGGGTGCTCTCCGGACTCTTCGGGTACGCCCTCGGCGTGGTCGCCGCCTTTCGCCGTGGCCGGCTGGCCGACCGGATCGTCACCGGCTACAGCTACCTGCTGTCGTCGACGCCGGCCTTCTGGCTCGGCATCGTCCTGCTGATGATCTTCGCCGTCTGGCTCGCCTGGTTCCCGGTCGGACTCGCCGGGCCGCACGGCGTGCCGGCCGACGAGGTCACCTTCGCGGAGCGGGTGCACCACTTCGTCCTGCCGGCGGCGACGCTCTCGCTGATCGGGGTAGCGAACATCGCGATGCACACCCGGGAGCGGATGACCGACGTCCTGCACAGCGACTACGTGATCTTCGCCCGGGCCCGGGGCGAGCGGGGACCTGCCCTCTTCTGGAACCACGGCCTGCGCAACTCGATCGTCCCGGCGATCACCCTGCAGTTCGCGTACTTCGCCGAGCTGTTCGGCGGATCGGTCCTGGCCGAGACCGTCTTCTCCTACCCGGGGCTGGGGTCGACGCTGACCGCCGCGGCCCTCGGCTCCGACGTGCCGTTGCTGCTGGGCATCGTCCTGATCAGCTCCGCTTTCGTGTTCGCCGGAAACCTGGTCGCCGACCTCGTCAATGCGGCGATCGATCCTCGGGTCAGGAGCCGGCTGTGACCGCCAGCGCCACTTCGGTCCGGCGCCGCCGACGCTTCCCGCAGACCTGGTCTCCGCTGGCCCTGTCGGTCGTCCTGGTGTCGACGCTGGTGCTCGCCATCGCCGCGGGCAGCGTCCTGCTGGACGACGCGGCCCTGGAATCCAACCTCCGATCGAGGTTGCTGCCGCCGAGCCTCGATCACCTCTTCGGTACCGATCATCTGGGCCGGGACCTGTTCACCCGCGTGGTCAAGGGACTCGGGCTCTCGCTCACCGTCGGCGTGGCGACCGCGCTGTTCAGCACGGCGATCTCGACCGCGCTCGGCATTGCCGCGGCGCTGGCGGCTCGATGGCTGGACACTGCGATCTCCTGGGTGGTCGATCTGTTCATCGGCATCCCGCATCTGATCTTCATGATCTTGATCGCGTTCACCGTCGGCGGTGGGATCCCCGGCATCATGCTGGGCATCGCCACGACGCACTGGATGGCGCTCGCCCTGCTGGTCCGGGCCGACACGAAGCAGCTGCGCGACGCCGACTTCGTGAAGGTGTCCCGGGGCCTCGGCAAGGGGCCCTGGTTCATCGCCTCCCGGCACATCCTGCCGCTCGCCTTCCCACAGTTGCTGGTCGGGTTCGTGCTGATGCTGCCGCACGTGGTGCTGCACGAGGCGGCGCTCACCTTCCTCGGCTTCGGCTTCTCCCCGCAGACGCCCGCCATCGGGATCCTGCTCTCCGAGGGCATGCCCCACATCCTGAGCGGGAAGTGGTGGCTGGCCGTCTTCCCCGGCGCCGTGCTGCTCGTCGTCGTGCTCTGCGTTGCCCGTCTCGGTGACCGGCTGCGGGCCCAGTTCGACCCGAGGCTGGTGAACGCGTGAGTACCACCGGAACGCCGCAACTCCTGTCCATCGAGGACCTCTCCATCGAGTTCACCCGGAACGTCGGCAGGGTCCGCCCGGTGACCGCCGTGCGCTCGCTCAGCCTCGACCTGGACGAGGGCGAGATCCTCGGCGTGATCGGCGCCAGCGGCTCGGGCAAAACCCTGCTCGCCCAGGCGATCCTCGGAATCCTGCCGGCCAACGCGACGGTCACCGGGCTGCTCCGGTACGACCGCGAACCGTTGGACGAGCGGCGGCTGCGGATCCTGCGCGGTCGCGAGATCTCCTACATCCCGCAGACCGTCAACCACCTCGACCCGCTGATGACCGTCGGCCGGCAGGTCCGGATCGGACTGGACCCCCGGACCGCCAGGTCGCGGCAACGCGAGTTGTTCGCCCGGTACGGACTCGTCGACGACGTGGCTCGGCTGTACCCGTTCCAGCTTTCCGGTGGGATGCTGCGCCGCGTACTCTTCGCCACCAGCATCCGGGACTCGGTCCGGCTCGTCGTCGCCGACGAACCGACCCCGGGGCTGCATCCGGACGCGGTGGCCGAGGTGCTGCGCCACCTGCGCGAGTTGTCCGAGGCCGGAGCCTCGGTCCTGTTGATCACGCACGACATCTTCGCCGCGATCGCCGTCGCCCGGCGGATCGCGGTCATGCACGGGGGTGAACTGCTCAGCGTGGAGGCTGCGTCGGCGTTCGCCGGCGACGGTGACGACCTGACCCACCCGTTCGCCCGTGAGCTCTGGCGTGCTCTGCCGCAGAACCAGTTCTTCTCGGCAGGTGCGTGATGGCGTTGGTGGCCAGGGAGGTCGCGTTCGCCCATCCGGGCGGGGACCCGCTCTTCCGGGCGGCGACGCTTCGCGTCGACGCCGGGACGGTGGTCGGTCTGACGGGCCTTAGCGGCATGGGCAAGTCCACGCTGGCCGCACTGCTGGCCGGTGAGCTTCGGCCCGCCTCGGGAGAGATCCAGGTCGACGGTCGCCCGCTGCCGCGCCGCGGCTTCCGACCGGTTCAGCTGATCCACCAGCATCCCGAGCTCTCCGTCAATCCACGGTGGCGGATGCGTTCGGTGCTGGACGAGGCACGCCGTCCCGACCCTGAAACGCTGGAGCGGATCGGGATCCGCCCCGACTGGCTCGATCGCTACCCGGAAGAGTTGTCCGGCGGAGAACTCCAGCGATTCTGCATCGCCCGAGCGCTCCAGCCGGGCACCCGCTACCTCGTCGTGGACGAACTGACCGCCATGTTCGACGCAATCACCCAGGCCCGGATCTGGCACACGCTGCTGGATCTCGTTCGCGAACGCGGGCTCGGGCTGCTGGCGATCAGCCACGAGCCGGCTCTGCTGGACCGGGTCTGCGACGACCAGGTCTCGATCGAGCGACTGGACACGTGAGATTCGCTCGGGTTCCCGTTTCCTGAACCGTGGTGGGAAGACTCGATCCCCGGACCGTGCGGCCCGGGGATCGAGTTGTTTCTAGGGTCTGATCCGAGATCAGGCGTTGCGGGTGATCAGACGGAGCCGCCCGAACCGGCGCGGTCGACGGGCGCGGGCGGCGCGCCGCCCCTCGAGTGCCTGCAGGATCAGGGCGTCCTCGCTCGGACGGCCGAAGCGGCCGAGGGTCGGACGGTTGACCGTCACCGAACCGGGGGTCCAGAGCGCTACATCTCGCGGATCGTACTGGGAAAAGCTCATCATGGTTCCCTCCCTTCGAGGGGTCTTGCTGTGGTTGTGGCGGCCCGGACCGGAGCCTGGGCAGGCTCGGTCCGGTCACTGCACTGTGAGAGTGGGTGCCCAGCGCACAGCCCGCCCCGTTCAGGGCTGGCAGCGTCATTGGGGCTGGCTACCGGATGAGGCTCCGGCGCCGCTGGTCCGAGCATATTCAACTCGACCAACAGCAGTAACGAGCGAACGGCGAATGATATTCCGCGCGCCGCAGCCTTTCTCACTCCGCGAGGTTGACCCCGCCGAGCGAGACCGAACTCAGTCGGTGAGGCTGGCGACGCCGAGCCGCCGGGCGGCGAGCAGCCGGAGCCGGGCGATGGGCCGGGCTCGGCGCTGCCGGTTCGTCCGGGCCTGATCCAGGGTGCGCAGTATCAGCGCCTCTTCGGCCGACAGCCCGAGCTGGGTCGACTCGGTCCGGGTGACCACCAGCGAGCCGGGGATCCAGATCGCGGTGTCGCGCGGGTCGTTGTCGAACGTGTTCATATCGTCCTCCTTTCGAGGGCGCGTGGTGAGCACAGGCGGATGGTTGGTCGGATCGGCGGTCGCAGGTCCCGCCGGCCCGGCTCGCCGATGGCGGTCGGGTGGTACGGGACGGGTGGGCTGATCGGTCCGGAGCGGATTCACCGAGGGTGGATCGCGGCCCCGCGGCCAGGGTGTCCGATCGGACGAACCCTCAGTGGGCCGGCCGAATCAACAGAAGGATTCGGCGGAGGCACTTCCCGGAGCGCCGAGCTGAGCCGGCGCGGGACGGCCGGGAACGGCCGACGGGACTTCATTGATCGGCAGGGTCTTGATCGACATGGTGGGGTGCACCTCCTTCTTGGGTCTGTTGGCAGCGTAGTGGCCGGCCCCGACCGGTGGCCAACGATTTTCGGCCGGGAATATTGCGGCCGTGGTGCGCCTTGAAGGGGCGTACGAATTTGGTCGGCCGTATCAAAGTGCGGCAGACTTGCCCGGTGGTGCCGGTTCACGCCCAGATCCGAAGAGGCGACCCGGTGCACGCGAATCCGAGGAGAGACATGAAGGCTGACATCCACCCCGCCTACGGCGAGACCCAGGTGACCTGTACCTGCGGCAATACGTTCACCACCCGAAGCACCGCGCCGGAGGGCGTGTTGCGCGCCGAGGTCTGCTCGGCCTGCCACCCGTTCTACACGGGCAAGCAGAAGATCCTCGACACCGGCGGCCGCGTGGCCCGGTTCGAGAAGCGGTACGCCAAGAAGACCAAGTAGCTTCAGCCGGGCGCCGGGAGGCGGGGAGATCCCCGCCTCTCGGCGCCCGTTGGCTGTTTGCACGAAAGTCATTCGATCCGTCGTCGTCCCGCAGAAGGTGTCCCCGCCCATGTTCGAGTCAGCCCAGCCGTTGCGGCAGGAGTTCGCCGAACTCGAGCGCGGGCTGGCCGATCCGGCCACCCATTCCGATCCGGCACTGGCCCGCCGGCTCGGCCGGCGCTACGCGGAGCTGACACCGATCGTCGGAGCGCTGGCCGAGCACGACCGGCTGACCGCCGATCACGAGGCGGCCCTCGAGCTCGCCGATGACGACGCCTCCTTCGCGGCCGAGGCCGAGCAGCTCGAGCAGCGGCTGCTCGGATTGACCGAACGGCTGACCCGGCTGCTGGCGCCGCGGGATCCCAACGACTCCGCCGATGCGCTGATCGAGATCAAGTCCGGTGAGGGTGGCGAGGAGTCGGCCCTGTTCGCGGGCGATCTGCTCAAGATGTACACCCGGTACGCGGAGCTGCGCGGCTGGAAGGTCGAGGTGCTGGACAGCCAGGAGACCGACCTCGGCGGCTACAAGTCGGTGACCGTCGCGGTGAAATCGAGCAAGGCGGGGTCGCCGGACGAGATGCCGTACGGGGTGCTGAAGTTCGAGGGCGGCGTGCACCGGGTGCAGCGGGTCCCGGTGACCGAGTCCCAGGGCCGCGTGCACACCTCGGCCGCCGGCGTGCTGGTGATGCCGGAGGTGGAGGAGACAGAGATCGAGATCAACGATGATGATCTTCGAATCGATGTCTACCGCTCGTCCGGCCCCGGCGGGCAGGGGGTCAACACCACCGACTCCGCAGTCCGGATCACCCACCTGCCGACCGGCACCGTGGTCTCCTGCCAGAACGAGCGATCCCAACTGCAGAACCGGGAGCAGGCGATGCGGATGCTCCGGGCCCGGTTGACCGCACTGTCCGAGGAGCAGGCCGCAGACGCAGCCTCCGCCGCCCGGCGCAGCCAGGTCCGCACGGTCGACCGGTCGGAGCGGATCCGCACCTACAACTTCCCGGAGAACCGGATCGCCGATCATCGGATCGGCTTCAAGGCCTACAATCTCGACCAGGTGCTGAACGGTCAGTTGGAGGCGGTGATCACCGCGCTGCAGGAGGCCGACACCGCGGAGCGGCTGGCTACCGTCGGATCCGAGTGATGACCACTCAACGACCGAGCAGTGGAATGATCATCGGCTCCGGGGTCCGGGAGTTGATCACCGGGGCTGCCGATCGGCTGCGCGAAGCCGGTGTCGGCAGCCCGGAGGCAGATGCGCGGCAGCTGCTGGCCCACGCCTGTGCAGTCGAACCGAGCCGGTTGCTGCTCCTTGATCAACTCGATGATGATCAACTGACGGCCTTCACCGAACTGGTCCGGCGCCGGGCCGAGCGGACGCCGCTGCAGCACCTCACCGGCCGGGCCTACTTCCGGCACGTCGAACTGGCCGTCGGCCCCGGGGTCTTCGTACCGCGGCCGGAGACCGAGGTGATGACCGGGTGGGCGATCAGCGAACTGCGCGAGCTGCTCGGCCGCGGGCTGACCCCGCTGGTGATCGAATTGGGCACCGGATCGGGCGCGATCGCCAAGGCGATCAGCGACGAGACACCGGGCTGCACCGTGATCGCCGTCGAACGTGATCATCGTGCGGCCGAATGGGCCGCCGGCAATCTGGCCGGGACCGGGGTCGAACTGATCGAGGGCGACATGGGGTCGGTGCCGCCGGATTGGGACGGCCGCTGCGATCTGGTGATCAGCAACCCGCCGTACATTCCGTTGGAGGCCTACGAATCGGTCGAGCCGGAAGCTCGTGATCATGATCCGGAGTTGGCCCTGTTCTCCGGGACCGACGGACTGGATGCGATCCGGGTGGTCGCCGCCACCGCGGCGAGGCTGCTCCGGGCCGGCGGTCGGGTCGCCACCGAGCACTCCGACCTGCAGGGCGACGCGGTGGTCCAGCTCTTCGCCGGCCGCGGCGATTTCGACGCCGTCCGCGATCATCGTGATCTCACCGGACGGTCGCGCTTCACAACGGCCGTGCGCAGCCGGTCGACCGACACCCCTCTGGCAGGATGGTCCGAGTGAACGAGGTACGCCGTCAGCAGGGCCCCGATGCGGCGGCCGACGAGCCGCTGACCCGCCCGGAGCCCATCGAGTCCGCCGGATCCGAGGCAACCCAGCCGACCGAGGAAGAGAAGCGGACCGAGACCGAGAACTGGATCCGGGATCAGTTGGCGGGGAAGGCGGCCGTGACGGAGCGGTCCGGTGCGGCGAGCGGCGGTGAAGCCGAAGCGACCGCGACGGCCGACGACGCGGCGACCGCGAGCGAGGTCGAGGTCGAGGTCGAGGACACCGTGCCGGTCACCGACTCGAGCGGTGACCCCGCGACCGAGGGGACCGGGGCCAGCGCGACCGAGGTCGACGGCACCGAGGCTGCCGACGCCGCGGAGGCCGGCAGCGAGGACACCGGCAGTGAGGCGGACGGCGGTGCGGCCGACGGCGGTGACGACGCCGAGGAGCCCAAGATCGAGGCGCTGCCCGCGTACCGGCGGTTCGACGTCACCGGGTCGGATCCGGTGGCGCTGGCTGAGGCCGCCGACGCCGCCCGGACTGCGATCGAGAACGGCGAATGCGTCGTGCTGCCCACCGACACGGTGTACGGGATCGGCGCCGACGCGTTCGAGCCGGATGCGGTGCAGCGATTGCAGGACACCAAGGATCGCGGCCGGGACAAGCCGCCGCCCGTGCTGATCGGCGAGCCGGCGCTGATCAGAGCGCTGTCCGAGGACGTTCCGGAGCTTGCCGTCAACCTGACCGAGAAGCACTGGCCAGGAGCACTGACGGTGATCGTCAAGGCGCGGGACTCGCTGCGGGTCGACCTGGGCGAGACCAACGGGACGATCGGGCTGCGGGTGCCGGACTACGAGCTGACCCGGGACCTGCTCCGGCAGACCGGGCCGATGGCGGTCAGTTCTGCGAATCTCAGTGGCCGGCCTTCGGCGCTGACCTGCGACGAAGCGATCGAGTACTTCGGCAACAAGGTGTCGGTGTATCTGGACGGCGGCCCGGTCCAGAAGACTGAGGGAGCATCGTCCTCCATCGTCGACTTCTCCCAGAACGATCAAGGTGAGCTGCTCCGGTTGGGGGCACTCAGCCTCGAGGTGCTCCGGGAGACCTGCCCGGACCTGGTCGACCTGACGGCCCCGGACGGCACAGTTGACGAGGTAGCGAATGACCCCGATAGCGGCGGCGACGAAGCCTCGGCGGAGGGGGAGACGGAGGCCGCGGCAGCCGGGGGAGCGGTGCCCGCTGACGGCACCGTGGCCGGCGACGAGACGGACGACGTACCGGAGACCAGCGAAGACGTGGAGCGGCTGATCGAGGACCAGGCCGCGACGGACGCCGAGGCATCGGACCCGGCGGTCGACGATTCGAAGGGTCTCGAGCCCGAAGGTTTCGATCTCAAGGGTCCCGAGCCGGAGGGTTTCGAACTCAAGGATCCCGAACCCAAGGCTGCTGAGCCCACGGAACCCGAGCCGAAGGATTCCCAGCCGAAGGATTCCGAGACCAAGGATCCTGAGCCCGAGGGTCCGGCACCGGTCGATCCGAACCGACAGACCTGATCGGAGCGCCGGGTGCGCGAATATCTGTTGGTGCTGCTGATCGCGGCGGCCTCGACCTATCTGGTCAGTGGGCTGTGCCGCAAGCTCGCGCTGCGGCTGGGCGCGCTGGCCCGGGTCCGGGACCGGGACGTGCACACGATCGAGATGCCGTACTTCGGCGGCCTGGCGATGCTCTGCGGTCTCGCCGTGGCGGTCGTGGTGGCCTGGCAGTTGCCGTTCCTCGGCGCCCAGGAGCTGGTCATCCAGGACTCCCGGGCGATCTTGATCGCGGCCGCGATCATCTGCCTGGTCGGGGTGCTGGACGACGTGTTCGAGCTGTCTGCCCTGGCCAAGTTCGCCGGCCAGATCGTCGCCGCCGGGGTGGTGGTCGCGCTCGGCGTGAAGATGCTCTGGATCCCGCTGCCCGGGCAGACGATCGCGCTGGACAGCTCGGCGTCGATCGCGATCACCGTGTTCTTCATCGTGCTCTGCTCCAACGCGGTCAACTTCGTCGACGGCCTGGACGGGCTGGCCACCGGCGTGGTCGGCATCGGCGCCTTCGCCTTCTTCGCCTACTGCTATCTGCTGACCGTGAACCAGGAGCTGACCCGGGCCACCACGGCGAGCCTGATCACCGTCGCCGTGGCCGGGGCCTGCCTCGGCTTCCTGCCGCACAACTTCTTCCCGGCCAAGATGTTCATGGGTGATTCCGGGGCCTTGCTGCTGGGGCTGCTGTTGGCCACCTCGACGGTCAGCCTGACCGGGCAGATCGATCCGTCGCAGATGGCCAGCGACCGCGGCCTGCTGCCGACGGTGCTGCCGCTGGTGCTGCCGGTGGCGATCCTGGCGTTACCGCTGCTGGACCTGGTGATGGCCTACATCCGGCGCACCTATCAGGGCAAGTGGTGGTTCGCCGCCGACAAGCAGCACCTGCATCACCGGCTGCTGGAGCGGGGCCACAGCCAGCGCGGCGCGGTGATGCTGATGTACGGCTGGTCAGCGCTGGTTTCTTTCGGGATGATCGGGCTGGGCCTGGTCCAGGACCGGATTTCGGTGCTGGTCGCCGTGGGCCTGGTCGGCCTGGCTCTGGTGCTGCTGCTGGCCACCCTGGGCCGGCCGGTCAAGGGGCGCCGGGTGGCCAGCTGAGCGGGCCCCCGATTGGAGCTCGGAGGAGACCTTGTGCTATTTTTCACAAGCAGTGAAACGCCGAGACGATCGGCCGGCCGGAGGCTGACTCCAGCGCCGGGGATCGCCCGACTAAGGCCCCAGCCGATGGCTGTGGGCCGCAGATTAGGACAGCCGCCGATATGACGACTGAACACTCTCCCTCGACAGCCGACTCGGCTGTGGGCACCGGGCCGAGCATTCATGTTGTCCGGGCGCGCAAACTGCTCTTCGGCGGACTGGCCGGCGGCGTCGCCGCGGCCGTCATCTGCTTGATCATCTTCGGCATCACCGAGCAGGGCCGGGGGCTGCTGACGGCGACCATCGCCGCGGCGATCGTGTTGTTCTTCTACGCTGCCGGCCAGTTCGTGATGGTGATGTTCGCCGACACCGCGGCCAAGGTCCTGATGATCGTGTCGCTGGTCAGTTACAGCACCCGGGTGATCGTGCTCGGGCTGATCCTGATGTCCTACAGCAACAACCGGGATGCCTGGCCTTCGCTCAGCCCGATGGCCTTCTTCGTCACCACGATCGCCGTCGTCGCGGGCTGGCTGGCCGTCGAGATCTTCGTCTTCTCCCGGCTCCGGATCACCGCGTACGACACCGAATACCAGGCCCCGGAGCCGAGCGGGGAGGACCGATGATCGACCCCCGCCGCCACTGCTACCGTGTGAGCCGCCATGCCTGCTCTGAATTCGCCGGAATCGGGACCGCAGGGACGGTCCGACCGGGCCCGGGACGCCGTCACGCGTCGCCGCGCGGCGCTGCGGCCGACCACGGCCGACATGCGCGGCATGGATCAGGCCATGCGGGTGCTGTCGTACCTGATCTCGGGCGTCGTGGTCTGGGGTGGGCTCGGCTGGCTGGGCGACTTCCTGTTGAAGACCAACTTCCTGCTGCCGATCGGCATCATTCTCGGTGCCGCTCTCGGCGTCTACGTGATCATCCGGAAGTACGGACGGATCGATCCGCCATCGACCGAGGACTCGCGCGAACCCGGGCCGGATCGCCCGGACGCGGCCGAGACCTCGCGCGACCCGAACTGAACAGACACCCCAGGACAGGAAAGGAGGACCGGTGGGCGGACTAGTACCGGTCTGGATCCCGCTGGACACCGGCGCCGCGGCAGAGGGTTACCACGCGCCGGGGCCGGCCGATTTCAACCTGCCCCCGATCTTCAACGGGTTCCCGTTGCTGGACAAGTTCATGCTCCAGGCGATCATCGCGGTGATCGCGATCTTGATCTTCTGGCTGGTGATGGCACGGAAGAACAAGATCGTGCCGACCCGCGGCCAGTTCGTCGGCGAGTGGGTCTACAACTTCGTCCGCAACGGCATTGCCCGCGACATGATCGGCCACGACTTCAAGAAGTACCTGCCGTTCCTGATCGCGTTGTTCTCCTTCCTGTTGGTGAACAACCTGTTCGGGGTGTTCCCACTGACCCTGATGCCGACCACGGCTCACGTCGGCTGGGCCTACGGCCTGGCCGGGCTGGTCTGGATCACCTACAACACGGTCGGGATCATCAAGCACGGTCCGGTCCGCTACCTGAAGAACACCGTGCTGCCTTCCGGGGTGCCGTGGTTCATGTGGCCGTTGATCATTCCGTTGGAGTTCCTGTCCAACATCATCATCCGGCCGATCACCCTGTCTTTGCGTTTGTTCGCCAACATGTTCGCCGGGCACCTGTTGGTGATGGTGTTCGTCCTGGGCGGAGAGTTCCTGCTGTTCCAGACCGAACCGATCGTCAACAAGATCGCCGGCGGCGTCTCGCTGATCTTCAGCATGGCGATCTTCGGCCTGGAGTTGTTCGTCCAGGCACTGCAGGCCTTCATCTTCACCGTCTTGACCGCCCAGTACATCTCCTCGGCCACGGCCGAGGAGCACTGACCCGAAAAACTCTGCATCCGCAGAGCTCTGTCTATCTAGAAGCAAGCGAAAGGAAGCAGTTCAATGACCCCAATGGAACTCACCGGCTCGCTCGGTGTGGTCGGTTACGGTCTCGGAGCCATCGGCCCGGGCATCGGCGTGGGACTGATCTTCGCCGCCGTGATCTCGGGCATCGCCCGCCAGCCTGAGGCCCGTGGCGCGATGATGAGCACCGCCTGGATCGGCTTCGCCGTGACGGAGGCCCTGGCCATCATCGGCATCGCACTCGCGTTCGTCTTCGGCGGATTGGGTTGATCCCAATGGTGCCGACTGTCTCAGTGGTGTTCGCTCCGCTGGAGACGACGCCGAGCCCGCTGGCGCCGCACCTCTCGGAGATCATCGCCGCTGTCGTTTTCGCCGGAATCCTGACCTTCGTCATCGCCAAGTTCGTGGTGCCGAGGTTCGAGGCCACCTTCGCCGAACGGACCGAAGCCATCCAAGGTGGCATCGAGAAGGCGGAGAAGGCTCAGGCCGAGGCCCAGGCAGCGTTGGAGAAGTACCAGGCCCAGCTCAGCGAAGCCCGGGGCGAAGCCGCGAAGATCCGCGAGGACGCCAAGGCGCAGGGTGCCCAGATCCTGGCCGAGATGCGGGAGCAGGCGCAGGCCGAGTCCGCCCGGATCAAGACCCAGGCCGAGGCACATTTGGCGGCGGAGCGGACCCAGCTGTTGGGCGAGCTGCGGCGTGAGGTCGGCGGGTTGGCCACCACCCTGGCCGGTCGCATCGTCGGCGAATCGCTCGAGGACGACGACCGGGCCCGGCGCACGGTCGAGCGTTTCCTCTCCGACATCGAGCAGCAGGACGCCGACCAGCCGACGGAGACCGGAGCTTCGCGATGAGTTCCCGCGCCGAGGATCGATTGAGTGCGCTCGACGCGGCTCTGGCCGGGAACGATTCGGACGCAGCGGTCGGTACGGACCTGTTCGCGGCGGTGGATGCGCTCGACGCGCAGCCGGCGCTGCGGCGGGCGCTGACCGATCCGAGCACGCCGGAGGAGGCCCGGGTCGGGATCGTCCGGGCGTTGTTCGACGGCAAGGTCGGACCGGGCGCGATCGAGGTGTTGGTGGCCGCGGTGCGGTTCCGCTGGGCCGGTGGACGGACGTTCACCGCCGCGGTGGAGCGGCAGGCCGTCCGGGCGGAGCTGCGTTCGATCGGTGCCTCGGGCTTGGAAGAGACCGAGGACGAACTGTTCCGGTTCGGCCGGCTGGTCGAATCAGACGGCGATCTGCGGGCGGCTCTGGCCGACCGGGCGGCGCCGCTGGCACGCCGGCAGGAGCTGGTCTCCAACCTGCTGTCCGGCAAGGCCAACGACGCCACCATCGCGCTGGCCCGGCGAGCGGTGGCGGCCCGGCAGCGGACGTTCGCCAACACCATCGCCGGCTACATATCCTTGGCGGCAACAGAACGCAGCCGGCTGCTGGCGACGGTCCGGGTGGCTCGGCCGCTCGATCCGGAGCAGTTGGACCGGTTGCAGCGAGCGTTGAGCCGACAGGTGGGTCGGGAGATCTCGGTCCAGGTCATCGTCGACGCCGACGTGCTCGGTGGGATCCGGGTGGAACTCGGCGACGAAGTGATCGAGGGCACCGTGGCCGGCCGGCTCGACCAGGCTCGACGGATTTTCGATTGACCCCGCTCGACTGATGAACCCGTCCGGCTGATCGCGGACCAAGCGCACTGATACAGGCAAGAGATCTCAACGAGAGCAGGAACGATGGCAGAACTCACGATTCGCCCGGAGGAGATCCGGGACGCACTGGACCGCTACGTCCGCGACTACCAGCCGGAGACGTCGAGCCGGGAAGAGGTCGGCACCGTCGTCACCTCCGGTGACGGAATCGCCCGGGTCGAGGGGCTGCCCTCGGCGATGGCCAACGAGCTGCTCGAGTTCGAGAACGGCCGGCTGGGCATCGCGCTGAACCTCGACGTCCGCGAAATCGGCGTCGTGGTGATGGGTGACTCCGAGGGCATCGAGGAGGGGCAGCCGGTCAAGCGGACCGGCAACATCCTCTCCGTGCCGGTCGGTGACGGCTACCTCGGCCGCGTCGTCGACGCGCTGGGCAACCCGATCGACGGCCTGGGCGAGATCACCGACCTGGACGAGCGCCGTCCGCTGGAGCTGCAGGCTGCCGGCGTGATGGACCGCCAGGAGGTCCGCGAGCCGATGCAGACCGGGATCAAGGCGATCGACGCGATGACCCCGATCGGCCGTGGCCAGCGGCAGTTGATCATCGGCGACCGGAAGACCGGCAAGACGGCGATCGCGGTCGACACGATCATCAACCAGAAGGACAACTGGGCCAGCGGTGACGACAAGCAGCAGGTGCGCTGCATCTACGTCGCGATCGGTCAGAAGGCGTCCACCGTCGCCGCCGTCCGCGCGTCGCTGGAGGAGGCGGGAGCGCTCGAGTACACCACGATCGTCTCCGCCCCGGCGTCCGATCCGGCCGGCTACAAGTACATCGCCCCGTACACCGGCTCGGCCATCGGCCAGCACTGGATGTACCAGGGCAAGCACGTGCTGATCGTCTTCGACGACCTGACCAAGCAGGCCGAGGCGTACCGCGCGATGTCGCTGCTGCTGCGCCGCCCGCCGGGTCGCGAGGCCTACCCCGGCGACGTGTTCTACCTGCACAGCCGGCTGCTGGAGCGCTGCGCGAAGCTGTCCGACAAGCTGGGTGCGGGCTCGATGACCGGTCTGCCGATCATCGAGACCAAGGCCAACGACGTGTCGGCCTACATCCCGACCAACGTCATCTCGATCACCGACGGCCAGATCTTCCTACAGTCGGACCTGTTCAACGCCAACCAGCGGCCGGCCATCGACGTCGGCATCTCGGTCTCCCGGGTCAGCTCGGCGCAGACCAAGGCGATGAAGGGTGTCTCCGGCACGCTGAAGATCAGCCTGGCGCAGTACCGGGACATGCAGGCGTTCGCGATGTTCGCCTCCGACCTGGATGCCACCTCCCGGCGTCAGCTGGAGCGGGGCGCGCGGCTGACCGAGCTGCTGCGGCAGCCGCAGTACAGCCCGTACCCGATCGAGGACCAGGTGGTCAGCGTCTGGGCCGGCCTGAACGGCAAGCTGGACGAGGTCCCGGTCGACGACGTGCTCCGGTTCGAGACCGAGCTGCTGGAATACCTCCGGCACAACTCCGACGTGCTCGGCACGATCCGGGAGACCAAGGTCTTCGACGACGACTCGGCGGCCGCGGTGACCAAGGCGATCGACGACTTCAAGCAGGGCTTCCAGACCTCCGACGGCAAGCTGTTGGCCGGCCGCGAGGAGCACGAAGCGCTGGAAGAGGACGAGGTCGAGCAAGAGCAGATCGTCAAGCAGAAGAGGTGATCATCGATGCCAGCTAGCCTGCGCGAACTGCGCGAGCGTAAGAACTCGGTGTCGAACATCAAGAAGCTCACCCGGGCGATGGAGCTGATCGCCGCGTCGCGGATCATCAAGGCCCGTCAGCGGGCGCAGTCGGCGGCGCCGTACGCCCGGGAGCTGACCCGGGCCGTGTCGGCGGTGGCCACGTTCTCCAATGATGATCATCCGTTGACGACCGAGTCGGAGAACCCGCGTCGGGCCGCCATGCTGTTGATCACCTCCGATCGAGGCCAGGCCGGGGCCTACTCGACGGCGGTGATCCGGGAGGGTGAGTCGCTGACCCGGCTGCTCGTCGACGACGGGCGGGAGGTCGCGCCGTATCTGACCGGACGCAAGGCGGCCGCGTACTACTCCTTCCGGAAGCGTTCGGTGGCGCAGCAGTGGAGCGGATTCTCCGATTCGCCCAGTTACGCCAACGCCCGGGAGATCGCCGACACCCTGATCGAGGCGTTCCTGACGCCGTACGAGGAAGGCGGCGTGGACGAGATCCATGTCGTCTACACCCGGTTCGTCTCGATGGTGACCCAACGCCCGGAGGTGATCCGGATGCTGCCGCTCGAGGTGGTCGAGGGGACCGAGGCGCCGGCGGCGGAGGAGTTGCTGCCGCTGTACGAGTTCGAGCCGAACGCCGAGACCGTGCTGGACGAATTGCTGCCGCTCTACGTGGCCAGCCGGATCCAGTACTGCCTGCTCCAGTCGGCCGCGTCCGAGCTGGCCAGCCGGCAGCGGGCGATGAAGGCGGCGACCGACAACGCGGAGGAGCTGATCCAACAGCTCACCCGGGACGCGAACCAGGCCCGTCAGGCCGGCATCACCCAGGAGATCAGCGAGATCGTCGGCGGCGCCGGCGCGCTGGCCGACGCGGGCGCCGAGAACGACTGAGCCACGACAACCAGCATGATCAACAGACCAGTGAGACGAGTAGATCGAGGTAGCCATGACCGCCACAGTTGAGGAGAAGAAGGATCCGGCCACCGCCGGCGTCGGGCGCGTCGCCCGGGTGATCGGCGCGGTGGTGGACGTCGAGTTCCCCGCCGACCAGATGCCCGACATCTACAGCGCCCTGTTGGTCGACACCACGATCAACAACGAGACCCGGACGATGACCCTCGAGGTCGCGCTGCACATCGGTGACAACCTGGTCCGGGCGATCGCGCTGAAGCCGACCGACGGCATGCAGCGCGGGGCCGAGGTGCGCGATACCGGCGCCCCGATCTCGGTTCCGGTCGGCGACGTCACCAAGGGCCACGTCTGGAACGTGACCGGTGAGGTGCTGAACGCCGATCCGGCCACCCTGGAGATCACCGAGCGCTGGCCGATCCACCGGTCCGCCCCGGCCTTCGACCAGCTCGAGGCGAAGACCGAGATGTTGGAGACCGGCATCAAGTCGATCGACCTGCTGACCCCGTACGTGCAGGGCGGCAAGATCGGCCTGTTCGGCGGCGCGGGCGTGGGCAAGACCGTGTTGATCCAGGAGATGATCTACCGGATCGCGCACAACTTCGGCGGCACCTCGGTGTTCGCCGGGGTCGGCGAGCGCACCCGTGAGGGCAACGACCTGATCACCGAGATGGAGGAGGCCGGCGTCTTCAAGGACACCGCCCTCGTGTTCGGCCAGATGGACGAGCCGCCGGGCACCCGGCTGCGGGTGGCACTGTCGGCACTGACCATGGCCGAGTACTTCCGCGATGTGCAGAACCAGGACGTGTTGCTGTTCATCGACAACATCTTCCGGTTCACCCAGGCCGGTTCCGAGGTGTCGACGTTGCTCGGCCGGATGCCGTCCGCGGTGGGCTACCAGCCCAACCTGGCCGACGAGATGGGCGTTCTGCAGGAGCGGATCACCTCGACCCGGGGTCACTCGATCACCTCGATGCAGGCGATCTACGTGCCCGCGGACGACTACACCGACCCGGCCCCGGCCACCACGTTCGCCCATCTGGACGCCACCACCGAGCTGTCCCGCGACATTGCCGCCCGCGGTCTGTACCCGGCGATCGATCCGCTGACCTCGACCAGCCGGATCCTCGACGCTCAGTACATCGGGCAGCAGCATTACGACGTGGCCACCCAGGTGAAGCAGATCCTGCAGCGGAACAAGGAACTGCAGGACATCATCGCGATCATGGGCGTGGACGAGCTGACCGAGCAGGACAAGATCGTCGTCGCCCGGGCCCGCCGGATCCAGCAGTTCCTGAGCCAGAACACCTACATGGCCGAAAAGTTCACCAGCGTGCCCGGCTCGACCGTGCCGCTGAACGAGGTGATCGAGTCGTTCCGGATGATCTGTGACGGTGAGGTCGACCACATCGCGGAGCAGGCGTTCTTCAATGTCGGTGGCATGGAAGACGTCGAGCGACGCTGGTCCGAGCTGCAGAAGGAAGACAACTGATCATGGCTGATCCGCTCCAGGTCGAGGTCGTCTCGGCCGACGAGGTGGTCTGGTCCGGCACCAGCACGCTGATCATCGCCAAGACGGTGGACGGCGACATGGGCATCCTGCCGGGCCACGCGCCCGTGCTGGCCGTCCTGGCGCCGGGCGGCGTCGAGATCGTCACCGAGGATGCCAGCCGTGAGGTGGTCGCGGTGGACGGCGGCTTCCTGTCCGTCGCCCAGGGCCGGGTGTCGATCCTCAGCGAGTACGCCCGGATGGCCGATGAGATCAGTATCGACCAGGCCGAGCGTGAACTGGCCGATGCGCAGGCCCGGTTGGACGCCGGCGAGGACACCGAGGAGGTGCGCCAGCACGTCATGCGTGCCAGCGCGCAGGTCAGGGCCGCGCACAAGGTACGCTGAGCACTTCCGCCTCGATCGTGTCCGGTTCAACTAAACCGGGCCGGTTACAACCGGGATGCCGGATCCGATCACGAGAGACAGGGCCCCTAGACGACGATGGCAGGCTGGATCGGCGCCGTCGTTGTCGCGCTGGTGATCTTGGTGGCCGTGGTCGCACCGTTGGTCACGCTGGCACTTCGGCAGCGTGTGGTGACCCGTCA